>NZ_CP047140.1:0-4800000 GCF_009832925.1 Streptomyces sp. Tu 2975 | reverse complement strand
CCGAAGCAGTTCGTCGGCCAGATCATGGGTCTGTGGTTCCTGGCCACGGCGACGGGCAACGCGCTGAACGGCTGGACCACCAAGCTCAACAAGCCGCTGGGCGACGCCATGTACTACTCCCTGTGGGCGGTCATCGCGGTCGCCGCGGGACTGACGTTCATGATGGCGGGCCGCAAGATCCGCGCGCTCATGGGCGATGTGAAGTAGCGCCACCGGCCGGTCGGCGGACCGGCCCCGGCGCAACGGCGGGAGGGCCGGCACGAAGGAGACTTCGTGCCGGCCTCCCGCCGTTCGCGCTTCCCGCTCCTTGGTCCCGACGAAGCGGACGCGTCGATCCGAGCCGGGGCTCAGCGCAGGCCGCGCAGGCGCCGCCACGGGGTGAAGGTGAACACCGCGCCCCCGAGCAGGATCACCGTGCCGGCGACCAGGGCGAGGGCGCGCAGCGCGCCGGTGTCCTCCGCGCCGGTCTGGGCGAGGCCGCCGGAGCTGCCGCCGGACGGACCCGTCCCGCCGCCGGCCGTGCCGCCGCCCGTGGTGGTGCCCCGGAGGCCCCGCCGGGCTGGGCCGAGGTGTCCAGCTCCAGCGAGAACGGGACGCCTGCCGGCGGGGTGCAGGTCGTGGTCGTCCCGAGCGCCTCGACCGTCAGCACGCCGGGGCCGAGCGTCGCCTTGCCGGTGGCGCCCGGCTTGTACGTGCCCGTCAGATCCGGGATCTCGATGGGCTCGCCCGACTTGACGGGCTCCTTGTTGGTCGGCCCCTCGACGTGGACGAAGCCCTTGTCGGCTCCACCGAGCCGGACCTCCATGGAGGGCTTCACGGAGTCCGCCGGGATGTCGGCGGGGCTGTCCATGACGGACTTGGAGAACTTCACGGTCAGGTCGTAATTCCCGCCGTTCTTGCTGGCGTTGATCCGAACCGGGGAGACGGCGTCCTTGTCGCCGATCGGGGTCTTGCAGGCGTAGGCGACCTCGATCTCCTTGCCCTCGAAGTCGGTGGGGCCCGGGTCGGTGCCGCCGGAGCTGCTTCCTCCGGAGCTGCTTCCTCCGGACGTCGTTCCGCCGGAGCTGCTGCCGCCGGAGGTGGTCCCCCCGGAGTCGGAGCCACCGTTGGTCGTTCCGCCCGTGGTGGTTCCTCCCGAGCTGCTGCCCCCGGAGGTGGTGCCGCCCGAGCTCGTACCGCCGGAGGTGCCGCCCTGGCCGTCCGTCACCTTGATCGTCGCGCCGGGCAGGACCGTCTCCTTCGGTGCGCACTTGGTGTCCGTCGAGATCGGCTTCGAGACGTTGATGCCGTACGCGCCCGGCGTCAGCGTGATCTCGCCGGCCTTCTCCAGTTTCAGCATGGCCTTCATGTCGGGAAGCACCATCGGGCTGTTCTTCGGGATCGGCGGGTTCTGGCGCGGGCCCTCCGCCTTGAGTTCGCCGCTCGCGGCGCCCCCCAGGGTGATCGTGCCGGTCGGTTTGACCGTGTCCTTCGCCAGGTCCAGGACGTCCGGGTTCTTCGACGCCGCCTGGACGGTCTTCCACACCACCTCGACCTCGTCGCCCACCTTCGCCTCCGAGGGCGCGGTGATCTGCACCTTGGTGGTGCCCTGCACGGGCGGCAGACCGGAGATGGGCGGCGGAATGCACTCCGTCGCGTACGAGACCTCTGCGGCCTGTACCGGGCTCGCGGCCAGCAGCATCCCCGCTCCGCCGAGCATCAGCGCGACTCCGGCCGCGCTCATCCTCCGTTGCGTACTCACGAAAGTCCCTTCGTCGTTGGCCGGTTCTCTGAAGGTGCGGAAGGTGCGGAAGGTGCGGACGTTGTAGGCGGTGCGCCAGGGGCGGAGGGCGCGGCGTCGGGCATGAGCCACGGCAGCGCCGCCGCCGTGTCGCTCGCGGTGCCGTCGGCGGTGGCCGTGGCAGGGGCGCCTCGCCGTCGGGACGGGCGGGCATGACGGGGGTCCGGCGGCCGGACCTTGTCGACGACCGCCATACCGATACGGAACAGGGCGGCCGGCACGACCAGGGCGAGCAGCACCCAGAACACCGTCACGCCCCATGGCCTCGGCACGCCCCAGGGCTGCTCGGCGAGGACCTTCGTGCCGTACTTGACCGAGATCGAGTAGTCGCCGTGCGCCCCGGCGGGGAGCTGCACGGGCAGCGTGATCCGTGCCTTCTCGCCGGGCCGCACCGTGCCGCGCCACTGCTGTTCCTCCCACTGCGGGGCGAACAGCCCGTGTGCCGTGCCGATCTGGAAGACGGGGTCCTGGACGGGGTCCGTGCCGAGGTTTCCGACCGTGAACTCGAGAGTGCGGGCGGGCGGGGCGCCGAAGAAGACGAGGAGCCCCGAATCGCCCTCGAGGCGGGTCGCCGTGAGCACCGCGAGCCTGCCGCCGCCGGCCTGTTCGGGAAGCGGGGCGGTGGGGTGACCGGCGACCACGAACACGGCATCGACAGCCTGTTGTTCCCCCATGACAGTGGCCACATGGACGACGCAGGGGCAGGGTACGGGTGGTTCCGCGACCGGCACCTTCTTGGTGAACGACCCGGTGGCGCCGGTGGTGACAGCGCGGCCGTCCGCGTTGGCGCACGAGTTGGTGCCGCCGACCACCCCCCTGGCGGGGGTGGCCCGGCCGCAGACGAGCAGCATGAGCAGGGTACGGGGCCGCCAGCCGCTGCCGCTGACGGTGATGTCCCGGCCCTTGCCGGCCTGGGGGGCGGACAGTTCGACGCGAGGCGGGGACGGGTCCGCGACCGCCGCGGGAGCAGCGGAGAGCAGAGCGGAGAGCAGGAGGAACGCTGCGGGTGCGACCGCGAGGGCGCGGCGGACGGAGGGCATCGTCAGCCTCCTGCTCTTTCGGACCGGCGGCGGACACGGACCCACCACGGCACGGGCAGCAACAGCGTCAGCAGCAGGGCCGGCCAGGGAAGGAAGGTCTTCGTCACCGTCGCGTCGGCGTGCACGCCGCCCGCCGCGGTGACGTCCAGGCGCAGTTCGACACGGTCCAGCGCCGGTGGGTCCCATCTTTCGGTCAGCGCGACCCGTTGTGCCGGCGGCAGTGGACGGACCTCGTGGGCGCGGCGGGCCACCGGAGCACCGAAGAGGCCGTCGGCGCGCAGCGAGACGCGTGGCGACAGGGGCGTGTTGCCGCGGTTGACGACGGTGTAGTGGACGAGACCGCCGGAGAACGACACGTCCTCGACGGTGAGGGCGGCGACCTTCGGGCCGCTCACCCGTAGGTGGACGCGGATCGGCTCCGTGCGGCCGCCGGCCGACACCGTGATCGTCGCGGTCTGTTCACCCGGTGGTGTGTTCGCCGGGACTGTCACGGTGAAAGGGATCTCCGCCCGGGTCCGGGCCGGGATCGTCACCTCGTCGGCGGCGAATGCGATCCACGGCGCCGGGGCGGGCAGTGCCTTCACCTCCACCGTGAGCGCCTCGGTGCCCGGGTTGGTCAGGGACACGCGGTCCTCGAGCACCGCGCCGGGGGCGCCCTCCAGGTACACGTACGCACGCCCCGGCTCCCAGGCGGCGCCGGGTGGGGGCGCGGCCAGGGCGAGTACGAGCGCGAGGGCGGCCCGCACGGCTCAGCCCGCGGTCCGGCCGCCGCGCCGGGTCAGCCAGAGGACGCCCGCCGCCCCGGTCAGCAGTACGGTGCCGCCGAGCGTGCCCAGTGCCGTCGCCGAGTCCAGGGGCCCGGTCTTCGGCAGTTCCGACGACCCGCCGCCCGTGGCGCCGCCCGCCGCCGTGACGTCGAGCTCGAGCGAGGGCCGGGGGCTGTTCTTCGGCGTGCAGGTCGTGGTCGTGCCGAGGGCCTTGATGGTCAGCACCCCGGCCGTGAAGGTGACCTTGCCGCTCTTCTTCGGGGTGTACGTACCGGACAGGTCGTTGATCTTGATCGGGGTCTCTGCGGGCACTGCCGCGGCGTTGGGCGGGCCGGACACCCGCACCTCGCCCGTCTCCGCGCCGCCCAGTTCGATGACCGCGCTCGGGTTCATGGCGCCCTTGCCCAGTTCGACCGGACTGGAGGAGACGCCCTTCTGGAAGGACATCGTGAGCTTGTACGCGCCGCCGTTCCTGACCGCCTTGATGTCGATGGGCGACACCGCGCCCTTCGGGCCGATCGGGGTTCTGCACTCGTAGTCGACGTCCACGACGGCGGCGTGCGCGGCGGGGGCGGTCAGCAGCACCGCCGGGGCCGCCACCGCCGCCGCAAGGGCGAGAGCTGTTCGTTTCCGGTACGACACGTCGGGTCCCCTCGGCCGCAGTCAACTGACGACACATCAGATCGGGCGCTCAAGGTACGCCCGGGGCCTTGGGGAGGGAAGACAAAGAGCACGCCGTATCGGCGTGCTCTTTCAGCGGGTCCGGAACGGCGGCATCACGCGGGTGCGGCGAGCTCCGCCCACACCGTCTTGCCCGGAGAGCCGGGCGTTCTGACGACGCCCCAGTCCATGCAGAGCCGCTGGACGATGAACATGCCGTGCCCCCCGGGCCGCCCGGCCCGGTGCGGGGTGCGCGGCGCCGGCTGTCCGGCACCCCGGTCGGTGACCTCCAGGCGCAGCACTTTGCCGTCGCAGCCGACGCGCAGTTCCTCCGGCCCGTCCGCGTGCAGACAGGCGTTGGTGACCAGCTCGGAGACGACCAGAAGAACGTCCTCCGCGGCGGCTCTGCGGTCGGCCGTCGCGGCAGGCAGCCAGCCCCAGTCGTAGAGCGCCTGCCGCGTGAAGTCCCGGGCGAGGGGAACGATGCCACTGGCCGCGCGCAGGGGAAGGCTGCGCACGGCGCCGCCGGAGACCCCGCTTGCGGGGACGGCCGGCGCCGCGCCGGCGCCACCCGGCTCAGGGCCGGCGTCGCCCGGCTGCTGTTGCCGGGTGGTGCTCATCAGCGCTTCACCTCACCGATTCACCGATTCACCAGTTCGCCATGGTCTCAAATACGCAGAGTGCTGGGCGTTCAACGTTCTGCGGGGGTTCTCCTGCCCGACCGGCCCGTGACAACACCCACTGAGCGGATCCGGCCCGCGTGACACGGGCAACAGGGCGGTCCGTCAGCGGACCAGGGCCGCCTCGACGGAGTCGTGCACGGTGAAGACCGCATCGGCCCCCGTGATCTCGAAGACCCTCGCCACCACCGGCAGCATCCCGGCCAGATGGACCCCTCCGCCACCGGCCTCGGCCTTCAACCGGGCACCGAGCAGCACGTTGAGTCCGGTGGAGTCACAGAACTCGAGCTGCGAGCAGTCGATGACCAGACGTACTCGACCGCTCTCGATCGCCTCTTCCAAGGGCACGCGCAGCAGGTCCGCCGTGTGGTGATCGAGCTCACCCACCGGCTTCACGATTTCGCTGCGGCCCTCGGTCCGAACCTCGACCTGAAGCCGGCCCCGATTGACGCTGCCGACCGTCTCGCGGTCCATGCCGTCCCTTTTCGCCGTGTCGTTCAGTGTGTCGCCCACCGTGTCGTACATCACGTCGGCACCGTCGACGGACAGCGCTGACGCCCGTCGAACCCTACGCCCTTCGCGCGAACACCGGTAGCCGAACTAACCGATAATACGGACATCATGCTGATATGCCACTTGCGATCGTCGTGTCGGACCGGGTAGGGCTAGTAGGGACACAACCAACACGGCCGGCTTTGGAGGCGCCGCTCACCGCAGCAGCATGTATGGGCTTCGGCAGCCATATGCCGAGAACGATGGAGGAGACCATGTCACCCCGGCTCGACGCATCGCGAACCACCACCGCGCCGTCGACACTGTCCACCCCCACCGACGAACAGGCCACGGGCCTCGAAGCCCTCCAGGGTCTTCCGGAGATCCCGCCGTTCGAACAGGTGGGAGCGGTGGACGCGCGAGAACTGTCCAAGACGCTCTTCGCACGCCTCGAGTCCCTCGAAGAGGGCACGCACGAGTACGCGTACGTCCGCAACACCCTCGTCGAACTGAACCTCGCCCTGGTCAAGTTCGCCGCCTCACGGTTCCGCACCCGCAGCGAACCGATGGAGGACATCATCCAGGTCGGCACGATCGGCCTGATCAAGGCGATCGACCGCTTCGAACTCAGCCGCGGCGTCGAGTTCCCCACTTTCGCGATGCCGACCATCATCGGCGAGATCAAGCGCTTCTTCCGCGACACCAGTTGGTCGGTGCGAGTGCCGCGCCGGCTCCAGGAGCTGCGGCTGGACCTCGCGAAGGCGGGTGACGAGCTCTCCCAGCAGCTCGACCGCGCCCCCACCGTCGACGAACTCGCGAAGCGGCTCGACATCGGGCGGGACGAGGTCGTGGAAGGCATGGCCGCGAGCAACGCGTACACCGCGAGTTCGCTGGACGCCCAGCCGGAGGAGGACGACAGCGAAGGCGCTCTCGCCAACCGCATCGGCTACGAGGACCACGGGCTCGAAGGCATCGAGTACGTCGAGTCGCTCAGGCCGATGATCGCGAGCCTGCCGCCGCGGGACCGTCAGATCCTCTCCCTGCGTTTCGTCGCCAACATGACGCAGTCGGAGATCGGTGAAGAGCTCGGCATCTCGCAGATGCACGTGTCCAGGCTGCTGTCCCGGACCCTCCGCAGGCTCCGCAAGGGCCTGACGCTGGAGGAGTGAGCGGACCACCTCACATGCCCTCGGAAGGGCCCATTCCGTCAAGGAATGGGCCCTTCCCCGTTATTGACGGGGCAGTCCTGATTGGTCCACATTGACCCAGGGGCAAGTGGGGGGAAACACATGGCTCTTGGGGAGGGCTGCCCGCAGGCGTACGCACCGCTCGAAGAGCTGATGCGCCGCCGTCTGGGCAGGGAGTGCCTGTACGTGCCGTCATGCCGTCTCGGCCTCTATGTGGCACTGCGTCACTGGTGCCGGCCGGGCGGCCGGATACTGATGTCGCCGGTCAACGACGACGTGATCTTCTTCGTGGTGCTCGCGGCCGGCCTGCGGCCCGTACAGGCGCCGCTGCGGGCGGACGACGGCACCATCGACACCGACGCCGTCCCCGAATCCGTGTGGCGGGGCCTTTCCGCCGTCCTCACCACGAACCTGTACGGGAACCCGGACCCCGCCCCCGAACTGCGCGCGCGCTGCGACACGTCGGGCATCCCGCTGCTGGAGGACGCGGCGCACGCCATCGGCACCGTGCTGGCCGGACGGCCCGTCGGCGGCTTCGGTGACGCCTCCGTCTTCAGCCTCTCCAAGCACACCGGCGCCGCCACGGGCGGGTTCCTCGCCGTCGCCGACCCCGCGCTGCGTGAGGAGCTGACGCGGGCCAGGGACGCGCTGCTCGCACCCGCGCGGCTGTCCGCGGAGCTCGCCTACGGGCTGCGGCCGCACGCGGAGGCCGGGCTGCGGGCCCTGCGGCTGTCCGGAACGGCACGCGCGGCGCTACGGCTGTTCGGCCTCGAGGAGCGTACGGGCATCCGGATGGCGCTGCGCCCGGACGAACTGGCGCGTGCGCTCACGCGGTCCCCGTCGCTCGACGCGTTCGACTCCTGGGCGCGGGTGGACATGCACAGCTACCGACTCGTGCCGGGCCGGCTGAGGTTACGGCGCACGGAGCGGCTTCTGGCGCGCCTCGACGAGCGGCTCGCGGCCCATCTCGCGGGCACCCGAAGGCTTTTGGACACTCCGTGGGCCACTCCCCGGCCCGGCCCCGCGCAGCCGCTGTTCCGGGTGCCGCTCCTGGTGGAGGACCGAGCGGCCGCGACGACGGCGCTGGCCCGGCACCGGATCACCGTGGGCTACCTGTACGACCCACCGCTCGACCGGTACGCCGGCGACCGCTTCACGGACCCGTCGCCCGCCCCCGCCGCGGCGTCGTGGTTCGCACGCCACGCCCTGCCGGTCGATCCGCTGCGGGCCGGCCAGGCCGCGGCCGTCCTGGAGCGTGCCGGCATACGTCCTGCCAGGCCGCCGCAGACGGCTCCCACCCGGACGCCGGCCCGTGTCCCGCCCCATGTCCTT
Source organism: Streptomyces sp. Tu 2975 (assembly GCF_009832925.1). Classification (GTDB taxonomy): domain Bacteria; phylum Actinomycetota; class Actinomycetes; order Streptomycetales; family Streptomycetaceae; genus Streptomyces. Next base: position 4,792,062 of record NZ_CP047140.1, on the reverse strand, counting down.
CGCCGCCCCGGCCCCTCCCTGACCGCCCTGCGACCGCCCCGCCAGGGCGATGCCGGTGCCTGACGCCCCCGGCACGGGCGAGGGCGCGGACACGGCGACGGCCGTGCCGCTCCTCGAGGCCCGGCCGGGCGGCGGCGAGAAGGCGGCCGGCGACCCTCCGGCGCGGGAGCCGCACACCGGCACACCGGGGAAAGGCGCCGGTGACTCGCTGTTCCGCAACGCCTACGCGCTCATGCTCTCGACCGGGGTGTCCGCCGCGCTCGGTCTCGGCTTCTGGCTGGTGGCCGCCCGCCACTACACGCAGGAGGCCGTCGGACAGGGGTCGGCCGCCATCGCCGCGATGCGGCTGCTCTCGTCGCTCACCGCCACCACCATGATCGGCGCGGTCGTCCGGTACGTGCCCCGGGCCGGACGCGGGACCGGGCCGCTGGTGCGGCGGGCGTACGCGCTCAGCTCGCTCGTCGTGTGCCTGGCGTCCGTCGCGTTCCTCTTGACGCTGGACCTGTGGGGCCCCTCGTACGCGCCGCTCGGGGGCCTGGCCGCCGGAGCCGTCTTCACCGCGTCCTGCATCGGCTGGGCGCTGCTCACCCTCCAGGACGGCGTGCTCACGGGCCTGCGCAGAGCCGTGTGGGTGCCGGTCGGCAACACCGTGTTCTCCGTCGGCAAGCTGCTGCTGCTCGTGGTGTTCGCCGGCGCACTGCCGGTGCTCGGCATCTTCGTGTCCTGGGCCGTCGCGATCGCCCTCTCCGTCCTGCCGCTCGGCTGGATGGTCTTTCGCCGGCTGATCCCGCGGCAGGCGGCGGCCGACCACGACCGTGAGCCGCCGAACCTGCGCGACATCGGCCGCTTCCTGGCCGGCGACTCGGTGGGCTCGCTGTTCTCCCTGGCGATGATCAACCTGCTGCCGGTGATGGTCGCCGTCAGCTTCGGCTCCGCGCACAACGGCTTCTTCTACATCGCCTACACCGTCGGCGGGACGATGGAGTTCATGGCCATCAACATGGCCTCCTCGCTGACGGCGCACGCCTCGCACAGTCCGGAGACCCTGGCCGCCGGGGTGCGCGGCGCACTTCGCCGGATGGCGATGCTGCTCGTCCCTGTCGTGGCCGTCCTCGTCGTGTTCGCCCCGCAGATCCTCGCGCCCTTCGGCGAGGACTACGCGGCGCACGGCACCACCGTGCTGCGGCTGCTGGCGGCGGCGGCCCTGCCCCGGGTCGCCGTGGAGCTGTACATCGGCATCCTGCGGGTCCAGGGGCGTACGGGCGTGCTGGCCCTGCTCCAGGCCGCCATGTGCGTGCTGGTCCTCGGCAGTGCGGCGCTGCTGCTGGGCCCGGCCGGGATCGCGGGGGCCGGCTGGGCGGTGCTGCTGTCGATGACGGCCATGGCGCTGGTGTGCGTGCCGGGGCTGCGTGCGACCCTCGCCGGCGCACGCCCGCCCCGCCCCGGGCTCCGCGTCCGGGCGGCCCGGGTCCGTGCACGCGTCGGCGACGAGTGGGCCGTGACCGTGCTGTGGCTGTTCCTCGGGTTCGGCGCGGGGCTGTTCTGGACGCCGTTGGCGCACCGGCCGGACGCCGGCCACGTCGACTGGCCGTGGGCCCTGCCGGCGCTGAGCCTGACGGGTCTCTCGCTGCTCCTCGTCGTCCAGGTGGCGGCCGCCGCCCTGCCGACGCCGCAGCCCGCGCTGCTCGGCGGCGGGCTGCTCGCCACGTTCGCCGCACTGCACACCGCGCCGTGGAACGGTCCGCGGTCCGCCGCCGGGCAACTTCTGTGCCTCTGTGCCGTCTTCGTGATCCTGTGGCTCGTCCCGCTGCCGGGCGTCGCCCGATGGGCCGTCCTGCTGCTGCTCCTCGCCGGCGGGCGGGTCCTGCGGGAGCAGCTCGACGCCGTCCTGCTCCCGTCGCAACTGTCCCTGCTCTGCGTGGTGCTCGTTCTCGCTCTGCTGCGCGGGCACCGTCGCCGGCACCGCCGTATCGAATGACCTGGGGGAAAAGCGTGCACCTGCCCGTCACCTCGGACGCCGGACCCACGGCGGAGACGTCCGGCCCGCCCGCCGCCGACGCCGTGGACGTGCGCCGGCGCGTGCCCTGGGGCTCGGCGCTGCCCCTCGCGGGCGCGCTCGCCCTGTGGACGCACTCGGTACTGCGCACCGACCCGGCCGGCCTCGGCGACTTCGGGCTGGTCGGTGCGCTGCCGGTCACGTACTGGGCGGCCCTGGCGCTGCTGACCGGCGGCTTCTGGTACTGCGTGCGTGATCCGGCGCGCGGCGGCGGGTGGCCCGCGGCGTACGTGCTGGTGCTGCTGCTGCTCGAGCGGGCCACCCAGGCGCTCGTCTACCCGACCGCGCTGTACGCGTGGGCGTGGAAGCACGACGCCGTCGTGGAGCATCTGCTGTCCGCCGGCCGGCTGGAGACGACGGCGGAGCGGCTCGGTGACATGGCCGTCTACGACCAGTGGCCGGGCTTCTTCGCCGCGCAGGCGGGGCTCGTACGGCTCACGGGCGCGGAGAGTGCGGCGGCCTTCATGGCCTGGTGGCCGCTGTTCTCGAGCCTGCTGCTGCTCGCTCCGCTCCTGCTCGTCTACCGCACCTTCACCCAGGACCGCAGGCTCGTCTGGACGGCAATCTGGCTGTTCCAGGTCGCCAACTGGGTCGGCCAGGACTACTTCTCGCCGCAGTCCCTCGCACTCGCCCTGTATCTCGGTGTGATCGCGGTCGTGCTGCGCCGCGGCGGCCGGACCGTGGACGGCGCACGGCCCGAGGGCCGCCTCCTGTGGACGGTCCTGCTGCTTCCGCTGATCGCGGCCGTCGTCGTCTCGCACCAGCTCACGCCGGTGATGCTGGGGGCGGGGCTCGCCGCGCTGTGCCTGACCCGCGACCACCGCGCGTGGGCGCTGCCCGCGCTGGCGGTGCTGGCCGTGGTGTTCCTGGCCTGGAACCTGACCGTCTCGCTGCCCTTCCTGCGCGAGGCGGTGCCCGAGATGCTCCGGTCCTTCGGCGACGTGCGCGGCAACCTGGAGACGGGATACGGGTCGACGCCGACCGGGACCGGCCCGGTGACCGTGTCGTGGGTGGCCCGGCTGCTGTCGGGGGCGGTGCTGCTGCTCGCCGCGCTCGGCGTGCTGCGGCGGACGGCGCTGCGGACCCGGGCCCGGCCTCTGCTGCTGCTCACCGCCGTCCCGCTGCTGATGCTCGTCGCGAACGACTACGGCAGCGAAATGATCTTCCGGGTGCTGCTGTTCATGCTGCCAGGCGCGTGCTTCTTCGCGGCAGCGGCCCTACTGCCCCGGCGGCGGCCGGCGCCGCCCCGGACGACCCGGCTGCCGTACCGGCCCGTGGCGGGCGGCGGCGGACCGTGCTCGCCGGAGCCGCGCTGCTCGTGCTCACCGCCGCGTTCGTGCCCGCCTACGCGGGCAAGGACCGGCTCAGCTACTTCCCGCCGGAAGAGGTGGAGCTCGTCCGGCAGGTGATCGACGGCGCTCCGTCCGGCTCACTCGTCGTCGCCGCGCACCGCAACTACCCCCTGGCGTACGCCTCGTACGGGGAGGTCGGCCACTACTGGTTCCTCGAGGACGCCAAGAGCCATGTGCGGGAGGTCCTCGACGACCCGGCCGGCACACTCGCCCGCGACATGGCGGGCGTTGCCCCGCCCGGCCGGGCGTACTTCCTGCTCACCAGGGGCCAGATCGCGAGCTCCGGGATGAACGGCATGCTCAGCGCCGCCGAGCTGCGGCGCATCGAACGGTCCGTCGCCGACTCGCCCTTGTTCGAGCGGGTCGGCGGCAACAGCGCCGGCGTCGTCTACGCACTCAGGCCCACGACAGGGAGCACACCATGAGACCCGGGTCGCTCACATTCCGGCTGCTGCCGCCGCTGGTGGGCTGGTGCGCGGTGGCCGCCACCGCACTGCCCGCCGCCTCGCCGCTACGCACACTGCCCGTCGTCGCGTTCCTCCTCGCGGGCCCCGGCGCCGCCGTCGTACGCGTCTGCGCGCCGGCCCTGCGCCGTTACGGCGCCGCCGCCCACGACGACGGCTTCACCCGCGACTCCGACCGGCTGGAGCAGCTCGTGCTGGCGCTCTTCCTGAGTGTGAGCGCGGCGGTCCTCTGCGCGACAGCGCTGCTCGCCGCAGGCGCCTTCAGCGGACTGCGGCTCCTGGTCCTGCTGGCCGCGGCGACCACGCTCGCCGCGTGCTGTCCGCAGGTCACCGGCCGTGCGCCGGCCGCCCGTTCCGCCTCCCCGCCGCGGAAGGGGTCCGTCACGTGACCGGCACCGCCGCCGTGCCGGGGCACTATCGCCGGCCCTGGGTGGCGCTGGTGTCCGCGGTGCTGCTCTGCGGAGTGCTCGCCCTCACCTTCGCGGGCCCCAAGGACAATGCCCCGCCCTCGCCCGACAGTCCCCGGTGCCGCGCCACCGAACTGCTGGTGCCTCCTTGCGGTGCCTGGTTCGGCGCCTATGTCCGGCACGACAAGACCGACCTGGAGGAGAAGGTCCTCGCCTACGAGAAGCGGCTGGGACGCCGGCTGGACATCGTGTACGCCTACCACGACATGTCCACCGACGGCCTCGAGGGCCGGCTGCTGACCGAGCAGGAACAGCGTGTCGGCCGGGACCGGTTGCTGCTGCTGTCGTGGGAGAGCAAGTGGTGGAACGGCCGGCCGGAACAGCAGCCGACGTGGCGGCAGATCGCGGCGGGGCAGCTCGACCGGGGCGTCGTCGACGTGCAGGCGCGGCGGATCAAGGCGTACGGGAAGAAGGTGTTCCTCTCGTTCGACCTGGAGATGGACACCCGCACCCCGGCCGCGGGGACGCCGGAGGAGTACGTCGCCGCCTACCGCCACATCCACGACCGGTTCCGTGAGCTGGGCGTCCGGAACGTCGTCTGGACCTGGGTCGTCACCGGCTGGACCGGGCACGCGGCACTGTTCCCGCGGCTTTATCCGGGCGACGCGTACGTCGACTGGATCGGCTACAACCAGTACAACTACTTCCGCTGCCACCGGACGTCCTGGAAGAGCTTCGAGGAGACGCAGACCGCGTCCCACCGGTGGATCAGGGAACACATCTCCCGCGACAAGCCCCTGATGCTCACCGAGTTCGGCACGGCCGACGAGCCGGCCCGCCCCGGCGCGCAGGCGGAGTGGTACGCCGAGGTCCCGGCCGTGGTGAGGGAACTGGACGGGGTGCGGGCCGCGCTCCAGTGGAACCACCGCGATCCCGGGCCGGGCTGCGACCTGTCGCTCGCGCGGGAGTCCTCGTGGCAGGCCCTGCGCCGCGCCGTGTCCGACCCGTACTTCGGCCAGCGCGTGCCACGGGGCTGAGCCGGCCCTGGGGGTCAGCCCGCGAACTGCCGTCCCCGCACCACCGCGCGGGCACGGCGGTACAGCCGCCAGCCCACCGTCGGCAGCCCGTCGCGGAACGGCGCGACGGGCACACCGCCCCTGCGTCCATCCAGGCCTCGACGTCCGCAACCGTGTGGGTGCGGCGCACGATGAGGCGGGCGATGCGGTACGCCTCGTCGGCCGGTGAACTCAGCGCGTGCCGCACCGCGGCGGCCGACGTGTAGCCCGCCGCCGCCGCCGCTCTGCGGACGGCTCGGCTGTTGTAGCCGTGCGGATAGGCGAGGTGCGTCACCTCATGGCCCAGGACGTCCTCCAAGTCGGCCTTCGCCTCCCGGAGTTCTCGGCCCAGTTCGGCGGGCGGCAGGGTGTCGAGCTGCGGATGGGTCACGGTGTGCGCGCCCACTTCCATGCCGTACTGCTCCAGCAGCGGTGCCCGGGACAGGGTCATCATCGGCGCGGGCGGCAGCAGGCTGGTTCTGCCGGGCGTGAGCGCGCCGGTGGGGAGATACGCGGTGGCCGGCATGCGGCGGCCGGCGAGCGCTTCCGCGGTCGGCCCGGGCAGATCGGCGAAGCCGTCGTCGAAGGTGAGGACGACGGGCCGCGCCGGCAGCGGACCGCCCCCGGTGAGCGCGTCCACGAGCGTGCCGACGGTGACCGGGGTGCGGCCGCTCGCCGCGACGGCGTCGAGATGCGCCCCGAACTGTGCCGGAGTGACGGTGAATTCGGCGATCCAGGCGGGGGGATCGTCCATGACTGCGTGGTAGAGCAGCACCGGGACGGCGTCCGGCATGTCAGCGCCTCCCCGCGGCGACATCGGGCATGTCGAGGCCGCGCAGCCGCAGCCGTGCCCGCAGGTATCCGAGCGGGCCGGTGAGCATCCCGCGGCGTTCCAGCCGGGACAGATGGCGCGGCCACGGGTGCTCCATGGCCCCGTGCAGCCCCGGCATCCCGCCCGTGCCGGCCTCCCGTGAGGCTGTGATCGCACGGGCGTGGGCGAGTCCGGCCGGCAGTTTGCGCAGCAGTGCGGGCAGCAGCGCCGGGCGGCGGACCAGCAGGGCGGTCAGGGCGGCGGTCAGTCCGGCGCCGTACCCGTACGCCTGCCCGGTCACGTCCCGCCACGTCTCACGGTGGTGGTGCCACACCAGCGCCTGCGGCGTGTAGCGCAGCCGGTGCCCCGTGGCGAGGACGGAGACGAACGCGTACAGGTCGTCGCCGCCGCGTGCGGGCGTGCCCGTGCCGGTGGCCGGGTCGAAACCGCCCAGCCGGCGCAGCACGGCGGCCCGGAAGGCCATGTTGGCCCCGGACCCGAAGCTGCCCGCCGTGAACGGGAAGAGCGGCTGGTCGGCGGGCGGGCGCAGCGGATCGTACGTCCGCGGCATGAAGCCTTTGGCGAACCCGCCGTGGCTCTCCAGCAGGATCTGCGCCGGGGTGCCCAGCCGGGCGGGCAGGATCAGGCCGGTCGTGCAGCCGAGCCGCGGGTCGTCGGCGAACGGGGCGGTGAGCGACGTGAGCCAGTGCGGGTCCGCGACCACGTCGTCGTCGGTGAACGCGAGCACCGCGCCGTCGGCGACGGCGACACCCCTGTTGTGTGCGACGGCGAGGCCCGGCACAGGTTCGCCGACGTACCGGACGCGTACGGTCCGCAAGCCGCCGTACTTGTTCTCGACGAGGTCTCGGGTGGCGGTCGTGACGGGCGCGTTGTCGACGACGACGATCTCGTACTCCGGGTGGTCCTGGGCGAGCAGCGAGTCGAGGGTACGGGCGAGCCGCCCGGCGCCCTCGCGGGTGGCGACGACGACGCTGGTACGCGGCGGGTCGCCGTGCGGCGGCGTGGCCGGCGGCTCCCGGCCGGCGAGCCGCGCGCGGGCGGCCACGGCGACGGCGTCGACGGCCCTGCGCCCGGGCGGTACGCGGCACACCACGGTGGCGACGGGCCGCCCGCGCAGCCGGACCAGCGCGAAGACGACGTCCGCGGCGCCGGACACCGGCTCTGCCTGGAGCGGGGCACCCGGCAGTCCCCGCGCCTGCCCCGGCGGGGCAGGACCGAAGGAAAGGACCTGCCCGTCGGGGCCGTCGAGGTCCAGTTCCGCCACCCGCATCGGCGCCGGCGGCCGCGGCAGGCCGGGCGGGGCGGGCCGTAGTGATCTGCTCAGCATGCGTGTCCCCCTGATGTGCGTACGGTGCGCTGCCGGGCCGTGCCCCGCGGGCCGCGTCCGGAGTCAGCGGGTCTCCCGCAGCCTGCCCATCCGGTTCAGCGTCCGTCTGGCCTGGGCGGCGAGCCGCGGATGGTCGCGGACGAATCCATGGGCCCTACGCACCGGTTCGCGGCCGAGCCAGTACAGCGCCGCCCCCGGCCCGGGCCGCAGGGTCGCGCCCTCGTGGACGCGCAGTTCACCGGTCTTGAGGGCGTCCTTGTACTCGGCGGCCCCACGGCCGAGGTCCAGCAGCGCGATGCCCTCGCCGGCCGCCGCCTCCGCCATCCTCAGATGCAGGATCAGGCCGGGGGAGAACTTGGCGAACTCGGGTGCGTACGCCGGGAACCAGCAGGACAGCACGGTGCGCGAACGCAGCCCGAAGTGCGCGGCGACCGGCCGGTCACCGGCGTACAGCACGGAGAGCGTCCCTCGGCAGCCGGCCGCCCTCGACTCGTGCAGCTGCCGCACCAGGGTGCTGATCCACCGCTGCGAGAAGCGGTCCCTGCGGCCGGTCCTGCGGTACTGGGCGGACTTCCAGGACATAAGCGTCCGCAGGGCCCCCGGGTCCCGCTCGTCCAGGACGAACCGGAGGCCGCCCCCCTGCCGCCCGAGCCTGCGCTCCTTCGCGAGCGTGGTCCGCAGGAACTTGGGCGACCGCTCCCGTAGCTGCTCCTCGTACGCTGCGTATCCAGCGGAGACGTCGATGACGGGCGAGCCGAACGAGTCGGCCGCGTCCGGTTCGAACAGTTTCTGGCCCGCCTCGAGGTTGTCGAACTCCCAGGCCGCCAGCGAACACGCCCGTAACAGCTCGCGCGGATCGATGCCCAGACCGGGCCGCAGGACCGCGCCCTGGCAGTCGGACACCCCGAGGCCGATGGCCCGGCCACGGCCCAACGGCCCCCTTTCGTGAGGGAAGAAGCCGACCGGCTCGCCGCCCTCCCACAGCACGGCTACTCGTGCCGGTGCCCGCACCCGGCCGACCGCGAGGGTGAACTCGGGTTCCATGAACGGGTTCGCGGGCGCGTCCGCACCCGCCCGCATCTCCCGCCACGCCTCCGTCTGGAGCGCGCCCAGCTCCCCCGGCGTCACGACACTGATCCGCACATCGCTCAACTCGACCCCCCGGCCTTGCCCTTGAGCTTTCAACAAGCTCGCCCCCAGGAGAGCGACGGTACCGGCCGAAATACCGACACGGTAGGGAGCGTCATGCTTCTTCTGACGCGTGCCGGTTCGACCGCGCGCCCCCGCGGTCCGCCGCCCGGCTCGGGCCGGCCGCCCTGCTCTTGTGCGGGGTCACGCCAGCGCGGCCTCCACGGCCGCCAGCGCGTGCAGCCTGGTCGTCGGGAACACCGGCACAGGGCTGTCGCCGGGGCCGATCAGCAGCTCGATCTCGGTGCAGCCGAGGACGACGCCCTCCGCCCCGGCGTCGACCAGCTCGCCGATGACGTCCTGGTAGCGGGCGCGGGACTCGTCCCGTACGACGCCGAGGCACAACTCGTCGTAGATCACCCGGTGGACCAGCGCGCGTCCTTCGGCGTCCGGGGTGAGGACCTCGAGCCCGTGCCCGGCGAGGCGTTCACGGTAGAAATCCTGCTCCATCGTGAAGGCGGTGCCCAACAGGCCGACGCGGGTCAGACCACGGGCCTTGACGGCGTCCGCGGTGGCGTCGGCCAGGTGCAGCAGCGGCACCCGGACCGCTGCCTCGACCTGGCCGGCGACCTTGTGCATGGTGTTGGTGCAGATCAGCAACAGGTCGGCGCCGGCGGCCTCGAGACCTCGGGCGGCCGCGGCGAGGATCTCACCGGCACGCTCCCACTCGCCGGCCGTCTGGAGCTGCTCGATCTCCGCGAAGTCGACGGAGTGCAGCACGCATCGCGCCGAATGGAGCCCGCCGAGCCGGTCACGTACGAGCTCGTTGAGCAGCCGGTAGTACTCCGCACTGGATTCCCAGCTCATGCCGCCGATCAGCCCGATGGTTCGCATCCGCCCACTGTCGCATGTCGCGCACCACCGGGCCGCCGGCGCCCGCGAGACTGGTGCGCACACCGGCCGGACCGCGCGTCCCGGCAGGAGAGGACCGCGCATCCCAGCAGGAGAGGACACCGTCATGCTCCCAGTCATCGCCGTCACCGGAGCGAGCGGCCGCATCGGCGGCCGGGTGGCGCGCCGGCTCTCCGGTGCGGACGCCGCGACGCGGCTGATCGGCCGCGATCCCACCCGGCTGCCCGAACTGCCGGGCGCGACAGTGACCCACCCCGCCTCCTACGCCGACGGCGACGCGATGCGGCGCGCCCTCGACGGGGCGCAGACGCTGTTCATGGTCTCCGCGCACGAGGCTCCGGACCGGGTGAAGGAGCACTGCACGGCGGTGGACGCGGCGGTCGCCGCGGGCGTCGAGCGGATCGTGTACGTGTCGTTCGTCGGAGCGGCGCCGGACGCGACGTTCACCTTCGCCCGCGACCACTGGCACACCGAGCAGTACATCCGCTCCTGCGGCGTGCGCCACACCTTCCTGCGGGACAACTTCTATCTGGCCGCGTTCCCTTCGATGACCGGCAAGGACGGGGTGCTGCGCGGTCCGGGCGGCCAGGGCCGGGTGGCCGCCGTCGCCCACGACGACATCGCCGACGCGGCGGCGGTCGTGCTGCTGGACGGGACCCGCACGCACGACAGGGTCGTGTACGACCTCACCGGCCCGGACGCCTTCACCCTCGCCGAGGCCGCGCGGACGCTGAGCGACGTCACCGGCCGCACCGTCCGCTACCACCTCGAGTCGCACGACGAGGCGTACGCGTCCAGGGCCGGGTACGGCGCGGAGGACTGGGAGGTGACGGGCTGGGTCAGCTCGTACGAGGCGATCGCGAGGGGCGAGATGGCCACCGTCTCCGACGCGGTGCCCCGGCTGACGGGCCACCCGGCGCAGGGACTGCACGACTTCCTGGTGGCGCACCCGGGCAGCTGGCGGCACCTGCTGCCCGGGACGCACTGAGCCGGCCGGCCTCTGCCGGACCGGCCCACGACGTGCGCGGGCCGGTCCCGTCGCGGCCTACGCTGCGCGACGGCCGGCCCGCCACACCTCGCTGACCAGCGGGACGCCCGGCCGGTACGCCAGGTGCACATGGCTCGGTGCGTCCAGCAGCACGAGATCGGCCCGGGCGCCGACGCCGAGCCGGCCCACGTCCGTGCGGCGCAGGGCCGCCGCGCCGCCGGCCGTCGCCGACCAGAGCGCCTCGTCGGGGGTCATCCCCATGTCGCGTACGGCGAGCGCGACGCAGAACGCCATCGACGAGGTGAACGACGAGCCCGGGTTGCAGTCCGTCGACAGCGCGACCGTCGCGCCGGCGTCGATGAGCCGGCGGGCGTCCGGCCACACGGCGCGGGTCGAGAACTCGGCGCCGGGCAGCAGCGTCGCCACCGTCGCGCTGTTGGCGAGCGCGTCCACGTCCGCGTCGGTGAGGTGGGTGCAGTGGTCGGCGGACGCGGCGTCCAGCTCGACGGCGAGCTGCACGCCGGGACCGTAGGTGAGCTGGTTGGCGTGAACGCGGGGAGTCAGCCCCCGCGCCTTGCCCGCGGTGAGGACGGCCCGCGCCTGGTCCGCGTCGAAGGCGCCCTTCTCGCAGAAGACGTCGACCCAGCGGGCGTACGGCGCGCAGGCGTCGAGCATCTCGCCGGCCACCAGCGCGACGTAGGCCGCCGGGTCGTCGGCGTAGTCCGGGGACACGATGTGCGCCCCGAGGTAGGTGACCTCGTCGGTGTGGGCGGCGGCGATCCGCAGGGCCCGCGCCTCGTCCTCGACGGTGAGCCCGTAACCGGACTTGGTCTCCATGACGGTGGTCCCCTGCCGGAGGGCCTCCGCGAGATAGCGGGCGACGTTGGCGTCCAGCTGGGCGTCGCTCGCCGCCCGGGTCGCGGCGACGGTGGTCCGGATGCCGCCCGCGGCGTAAGCCTGCCCGGACATCCGGGCGTTGAACTCGGCGGTGCGGTCACCGGCGAAGACGAGGTGCGAGTGCGAGTCGACGAAGCCGGGGACGACCGCCCGGCCGCCGGCGTCGAGCCGGTTGTCAGTGGCGGGTGCTTTGCTCTTCTCACCGATCCAGGCGATGCGGTCGCCGTCGATGACGACGGCCGCGTCCTGGATCAGTCCGAGGGGGATCCGTCACCGAGGGAGGGGTCGTTGGTGACCAGGCTGGCGATGTTGGTGATGACGGTGGCCGTCGCCGCGACGGCGTTGTTCGTCGTCGCGGGGGCGGGCGTCGCCGGGGCGTTGTTCGTCTTCTCGTGGCCGCTGTTCATGGTGCGGGGGGCCTCCTTCAGCCGTGCAGTGCGGCGATCGCGTCCGTCAGAGCTCGTGCCGCGTCGGGGACGGCGGCATGGACCCCGTCCCGTACGACATGGCGGCCACCTACGACCGTATGGCGCACATCCGCTGCCGACGCGGCGAATACCGCTGTCTCAGCTGCCAGACGCGGTGGCGGCCCCGCTGTCCTGACGGTGTCCAGCGCGACGGTCGTGAAGTCCGCGAGCGCGCCCGGCTCGAGGCGGCCCGCCTCGTGCCAGCCGAGTGCGGCGTGTCCGTCGGCGGTGGCGGCCCGCAGCAGCGCCGCCGCCGTCCAGTGGCCCCGGGTGCGCGAGCGCAGGCGCTCGTTCAGCTCCATGGCACGGGCCTCCTCGAACAGGTCGATCACCGCGTGGCTGTCGCTGCCGAGGGACAGGGGCGAGCCGGCCGCCTGGAGGGCGGGGGCGGGGCCGATGCCGTCCGCGAGGTCGCGTTCCGTCGTCGGGCACATGCAGGTGCCCGACGTCGTGCCGCCGAGCAGCGCGATGTCGTCGTCGGTGAGGTGGGTGTTGTGGACGCCGGTGGTGCGGGCGCCGAGCACACCGTGGTCGGCCAGCAGCCGGGTCGGGGTGCGGCCGTGCGCGGCGAGGCAGGCGTCGTTCTCCGCGGTCTGCTCGGACAGGTGGACGTGCAGGGGCGCATCGCGGGCGGCGGCCCAGGACGCGACCGTCGGCAGCTGCTCGGCGGGTACGGCCCGTACGGAGTGGATCGCGGCGCCGATCCGTACGTGTCCGCCGTCCTTCAGCGCGTCGGCACGCTGGGCCCACGCGTCCGCCGTGCCGTCGGAGAAGCGCAGCTGGTGGCTGGTGGGCGGCTCCCCGAAACCGGCGGACAGGTAGGCGGTGTCGAGCAGGGTGATCCGGATTCCGGCCTCGCCGGCCGCCGCGATCAGCGCCTCGCCCATCGCGTTGGGATCGGCGTAAGGGACACCGCCCGGCGCGTGGTGCAGATAGTGGAACTCACCGACCGCGGTGATGCCGGCCAGCGCCATCTCGGCGTAGACCGCGCGGGCCAGTGCGAAGTACGAGTCGGGGGTGAGGCGGACGGCCACGTCGTACATCACCTCCCGCCAGGTCCAGAAGGTCCCGGAGCCGACCTGCACCGTGCCGCGCAGCGCGCGGTGGAAGGCGTGCGAGTGGGCGTTCGCCAGCCCGGGAAGCGTGAAGCCGCGCAGTACCTCCGCGCCCGGCGGCGGCGTCCCGACACCCCGCCGCACGGCGGTGATCCGGCCGTCCGTCACGTCGAGGGCCACGCCCGGCTCGGCGTGGGCGCCGAGCCAGGCGTGTTCCAGCCAGTACGTGGTCACCTGCACGCCAGGCCCTCCAGTACGTCGGCGAGTGCGAGAACCCCGGCCACGCAGTCGTCCTCGTCCGCCGACTCGGCCGGGGAGTGCGAGACACCGGTGGGGTTGCGTACGAACAGCATGGCGGTCGGGACGGACGTGGAGAGGATCCCCGCGTCGTGTCCCGCGCCTGTGCCGAGCACGGGGACGGCACCCCCGAGGATCTTGTTCAGCTCGTCGCGCAGGGCGTGCTCGAACTCGATCACCGGCGTGAACGACTCCTGTACGACCGAGAGCTCCACGCCGTTACGCTCGGCGCGCTCCCGCGCCGCCTGTTCGACGGCGGCGACGACCGTGTCGAGGGTGGCCTGGTCGGGCGCCCGGGAGTCCAGCCAGCCGCGCACCAGGGACGGGATGGCGTTCACGCCGTTCGGCTCCACGGAGACCTTTCCGAACGTGGCCACCGCGCCCGCGAGTTCCGCCTCCTGGCGCGCGGCGAGGACGGTCTGCGCGTACGTCAGCATCGGGTCGCGCCGGTCGGCGAGCCGGGTGGTGCCGGCGTGGTTGGCCTCACCGGCGAAGTCGAACCGCCAGCGGCCGTGCGGCCAGATGGCGGACGCGATACCGACGGCGTCGCCCGACAGGTCGAGGGCGCGGCCCTGCTCGACGTGCAGTTCCACGAACGCGCCGATCCGGGCGAGGCGTTCGGGGTCGGGACCGATGGCGGCCGGGTCGTACCCGGCCGCCTCCATGGCCTGCGGGAGGCTGATGCCGTCCGCGTCCCGGAGTTCGTACGCCTTCTCCCGCGTGAGCTGCCCGGCACTGAGCCGGGACCCGACGCAGGCGAGGCCGAACCGGGCGCCCTCCTCGTCACCGAAGTTGGTGACGGAGAGGGGCCGGGTGAACTCCACTCCCCTGCGTCGGAGTTCGTCGAGGGCGGCGAATGAGGTCACGACGCCGAGCGGGCCGTCGAAGGCTCCGCCGTCCGGTACGGAGTCGAGGTGCGAGCCGGTGACGACGGCGTCGCCCTGGGCGGGGTCGCCGAGCCAGGCCCACTGGTTGCCGTTGCGGTCGGTCTCGTGTGCGAGGCCGCGGGACTCTGCCTGTGCCCTGAACCACGACCGGCAGTCGGCGTCGGCGGCGGTCCAGGCGTACCTGCGGTACCCGCCGGTGGACGCGTCGCGGCCGATGGGGAGCAGATCACGCCACATCTCGTGGAACGACCCCGCGGCAGCGCCGGTACCGGTCCCGGCGGCGCCTGTGCCCGACGCGGTGCCGGTCCCGGCGGCGGGACCGGCCGGGCCGGGACGGCCCACGCTCGTCATGAATCCTCCCGCATCGGCACGCGGACGCCCTTGGCGTCGGCGACCGACTCGGCGCTCTCGTAGCCCGCGTCCACGTGGCGGATCACGCCCATCCCCGGGTCGTTGGTGAGCACGCGGCGGATCTTCTCCCCCGCCAGCTTCGTGCCGTCCGCCACCGACACCTGGCCGGCGTGGATGGAACGGCCCATACCGACACCGCCGCCGTGGTGGAGGGAGACCCACGACGCGCCCGACGCGACGTTCACCATCGCGTTCAGCAGCGGCCAGTCCGCGATCGCGTCGGAACCGTCGAGCATCGCCTCGGTCTCGCGGTACGGGGAGGCGACGGATCCGCAGTCGAGGTGGTCCCGGCCGATCGCCAGCGGGGCGGCCAGCTCGCCGCTCGCGACCATGTCGTTGAACCGCTCGCCCGCCCGGTCGCGCTCGCCGTAGCCGAGCCAGCAGATGCGCGCCGGCAGGCCCTGGAAGTGGACCCGCTCGCCGGCCATCTTGATCCAGCGGTGCAGGGACTCGTTCTCGGGGAAGAGGTCGAGCATCGCCTTGTCGGTCTTGGCGATGTCGGACGCCTCGCCCGAGAGCGCCGCCCAGCGGAACGGTCCCTTGCCCTCGCAGAACAGCGGCCGGATGTACGCGGGCACGAAGCCGGGGAAGGCGAACGCCCGGTCGTACCCGGCGAGCTGGGCCTCGCCCCTGATCGAGTTGCCGTAGTCGAAGACCTCGGCGCCCGCGTCCATGAAGCCGACCATGGCCTCGACGTGCGTGGCCATCGACTCACGGGCACGGGTGGTGAAGCCGGCCGGGTCCTTCGCCGCGTACGAGGCCATGTCGTCGAAGTCGACGCCGACGGGCAGGTAGGACAGCGGGTCGTGGGCGGAGGTCTGGTCGGTGACGATGTCGATCGGCGCGCCCTCCGCGAGCATGCGCGGCAGCAGGTCGGCGGCGTTGCCGAGGAGACCGATGGACAGCGGGCGGCGGGCGTCCCGGGCCTCGACGGCGAGCTGGAGGGCGTGCTCCAGGGAGTCGGCCTTGACGTCCAGGTAGCGGTGCTCGATGCGCCGCTCGATGGCGCGCGGGTCGCAGTCGACGCAGATCGCGACGCCGTCGTTCATGGTGACGGCGAGCGGCTGGGCGCCGCCCATGCCGCCGAGGCCGGCGGTGAGGGTGATCGTGCCGGCGAGGGTGCCGCCGAACTTCTTGGCGGCGACGGCGGCGAACGTCTCGTACGTGCCCTGGAGGATGCCCTGGGTGCCGATGTAGATCCAGGAACCGGCGGTCATCTGGCCGTACATGGTCAGACCCAGCTGCTCGAGGCGCCGGAACTCCTCCCAGTTCGCCCAGTCGCCGACCAGGTTGGAGTTGGCGATGAGGACACGTGGCGCCCACTCGTGGGTCTGCATGACGCCGACGGGGCGGCCGGACTGGACGAGCATCGTCTCGTCCTGCTTCAGGGTCCGCAGCGTGCGGACCATCGCGTCGAAGGAACGCCAGTCACGCGCGGCCTTCCCCGTGCCGCCGTAGACGACGAGCTTGTCGGGATGCTCGGCGACCTCGGGGTCGAGGTTGTTCTGCAGCATCCGCAGCGCGGCTTCCTGCTGCCATCCCAGGGCGCTCAGTTCGCTGCCGCGCGGTGCCCGTACGGGGCGGGGTCCTGACATGGCGTTGCCTCCTCGCGAAGATGTGTGGATTTTCTATTCACATACTTACTTCCTGAATAGTTGTAGTCAACAGCTGCGGCGCGAACCGCCGGGTGATTGGCTGGCGCACATGACTGTCGACCGCCGGGACCGGGCCGTACGAGCGGCCGTGGAACAGGGACTTCTCTCCGAGGACCAGCCCGTGACCGCCCTGATCGACGTGGCGGGTATCCGCTCGTCGGTGGCGGCGCTGCGGACCGCTTTCGCCGCCGTCACCGACGCGCCGGTGCTGCACGCCTTCGCCGTGAAGGCCGCTCCCCTGGTGCCTGTGCTCGCGCTGCTGCACGCCGAGGGCATGGGCGCGGAGGTCGCGAGCCCGGGCGAGCTGGCACTGGCACGGGCCGCCGGACTGCCGGCCGGCTCGATCGTGCTCGACTCCCCGGCCAAGACGGTCGCGGAACTGCGGGAGGCCCTCGGCCTGGGTATCGCCGTCAACGCCGACAACTGGCAGGAACTGGCCCGCATCGACGAGCTCGTCGACGCCGGGCCCACCGCCTCGCCGCTGGGCCTGCGGGTGAACCCGCAGGTCGGCGGCGGCACCATCGGCGCCCTGTCGACGGCGACACCGACGTCGAAGTTCGGCGTGACCCTGCGCGACGAGGGCGCACGGGAGCGGGTCGTCCACGCCTGCCTCGAGCGGCCCTGGCTGACCCGGCTGCACACCCACTCCGGCTCCCAGGGCATGGCCCTGACCCGGATGACCGACGGCGTACTCGCCGCGTACGAGCTCGCCGAGGAGATCAACGCGGCGGCAGGCCGGCGGCAGATCGACACCATCGACATCGGCGGCGGCCTGCCGGTCAACTTCGCGTCCGAGGAGCACACCCCCGCCTTCGCCGACTACACCGCGCTGCTGCGGGAGCGCGTCCCCGGGCTGCTCGACGGCCGGTACGGCCTGGTCACCGAGTTCGGCCGCTCCCTGCTCGCCAAGCACGGCACCGTCCTCGCCCGGGTCGAGTACGCCAAGTCCGCCGGTTCCCGGCCCATCGCCGTCACCCACGCGGGCGTCCAGGTCGCCACCCGTACCGTCTACGACCCGCTGTCCTGGCCGCTGCGGATCGCCGCGTACGACGCCAAGGGGCTGCCCAAGGCGGGCCCCGGTGTCGAGCAGGACATCGGCGGGCCGGCGTGCTTCGCGGGTGACCTGCTCGCCGAGAAGCGGGCCCTGCCTCTGCTGGAGGCGGGCGACGTGATCGCCGCCCTCGACACGGGCGCCTACTACTTCTCCAGTCACTACGGCTACAACAGCCTGCCCAGGACCGCCGTGCACGGCTTCACGGAAGCGGACGGCGAGGTGCGGTTCACCACCGTGCGGACGGCCCAGAGCGTCGAATCCATCGTCGCGGAGGCCGGCGGGGCGGAGCGGGACGCGCTGCTCGGCCGATGACCGTGCAGCGGGGGCGACTGTCGGACCCCGGTGGTTCCATGGACCCATGGCTACCAGCAGCGTCGTCGTCGAGCGTCTGATCCTCGCCCCGCCCGGTCCCGTGTGGCAGGCACTGACCGACATCCGGGGCTGGGAGCGCACGCTCAGCGGCGTGGAGCGGATCGAGGTGCTGAGCGAGGGCGACTTCGGCGTGGGCACCCGGTGGCGGGAGACCCGGCGGATGTTGGGCAAGGAGGCCACGGAGGAGATGTACGTGACAGCCAGCGAGCCGCCCGAGCGCTATGTGGTGGAGGCCGATTCCCAAGGCACGCACTACGTTTCCGAGTTCCATCTCCTCACCGCGGGCCCGGAGGCGACGACCGTCCGGCTGACGTTCCGCGCCGAGCCGCCCGGCGGTTTCACGGGACTGCTCGCCAAGGTCTTCGGCAGACTCGGCGCCAGGGCCGTCCGCAAGGCGATCGCGAAGGATCTGGACGACGTCGCCGCCGCGGTGGAGCACCGCACCCGCTGACGGGGAAGCGCGCTTCGCCCGCAGGCCTCACCGTCATGACGCCCTCATGGCGCCTCCCCGCGCCCCGGAGAACGGCGACGGACAGGGAGGGAGCGGACTTTATCGGGCACGCGCATGTTCCGCTGGACTTTGCCAGAAGTCACCCCGGCAGGCGGCACGTTGCGTAACCTCTCCGTCACTGCCGCGTTGGTGCGCGGCACACCGAGGCGGGGAGGGGAGTCCGCGTGCCCGGAATCGACGAGTGTCTGCTGCAGGCCATGGTGGTGCCCGGGGCCCGGGGGGCCGCGATCGTGGACTGGACCAGCGGTCTCGCCCTCGGCAGCATCGGAGAGACCCCTGGCGGTGACCACGAGGCGACCGCGGCGGAGACCGCCGAACTGGCCAGGATGGCCGCCGAGTACCCGACCTTCGCGCCCGAGGGGGAAACGGCGCCGGACGGCGCCAAGGGCTTACCCGTCGAGGACCTCATCGTCACCACACGCACCGGCTACCACGTGGTGCGTTTCGTGGAGACCACGTTCGACAGCAGTGTGTTCCTGCATATCTGGCTCGACCGGGAGACCGGGAATCTGGCGCTCGCCCGGCTGCGCCTCGCGGACCTCGCAGAGCGGCTGGTCCTCGGATGACCGCAGCGCCCACGGCCGTCTCCCCCATGCTCGTCAGGCTGGCGGAGGAGCGGGCCACCGGCGTCCTCGTCCGTGACCACGGCGCCCTCTACCTCGCGGACGGGCAGGTCGTGCACGCGGAGAGCCCGGCCGCACCCGGCATCGAGGTGCTGCTGACCGCCGGCGGCCGACTGGCCCCCGAGGGCTGGCAGGAGGCCGTGGCGAAGGCCGGCGCCCGCCGCGAGGTGGCCCGCTTCCTCGTCGACAGCGGACAGGTCGCCGGCGGGGAGATGGAGATCTGCCACCTCGGCGCCCTTCACGACGCGGCGTTCTTCGCCCTGGCGCCCGGCAGCGGGCCGACCCGCTTCCGCTACGGCGTCGCCCACTGGATCGGCGCCGTACGTCCCGTGCCCGCCGTGGCGGTCGCCCGGGAGGCGCGCCGGCGGCGCGGGCTCCTCGACTCCGTGTGGCCGCATTCGGAGGTGGACACCGCGCCCCTGCGGTGCCGCCCGCTCGGCCACGGCGCGACGGCCACCCCGCGGCAGCGTGCGCTGCTGGAGCTCGCCGACGGTGTGCGCACCCCGTCCGCGATCGCCCGGGCGGTCGGGCGGCCCGCCTTCAACACCCTGCTCGAAGTGCGGCGGATGGCCGCCGCGGGGCTCGTCGAGACACCGTCGGACCCCGCCGCGCCCGATCCGGCCCCGCTGCCCGCCTGGGTCGCCGACTTCGCCGTCGACCCGGACATCGCCCTGCTACGCCGGCTCCGCGACGCTTTGGAGGCAAGCCTGTGACACACCGCACGACCCACCGGGCCCTGCGCACACCGTCATGAGGCGCGCCCTGAGGCTGCGCGCCGAGAGGAGACAGCTCATGACGGCCGAGACCGAGGTGCTCGGTGAACTCAAGAGGCTGCGCGCCCGCGTGCCGCAGCTGACCGGCGGGCTCGCCGCGAGCGTCGACGGCCTGGTGCTGGCGGCGGACACGGAGGAGGCCGAGAGTGTCGCCGCGCTCACGGCCGCCGCGCTCGGAGTCGCGCTGCGGCTGACCGAGGCCACCGGGCAGGGCGGCTTCAAGGAGTTGCTCGTCCGGGGCGAGGCGGGCTACGTCGCCACCTACGCGGCCGGCTCGTCGGCCGTGCTCACCGTCCTGGCCGAACCACGCATCAACGTGGGCCGGCTCCATCTCGAGGCCCGTCGTGCCGGCGCCCGTATCGGGGCGCTGGTGGACGCCGCCCTCGAACGACCGGAGAACGCCTGACACATGGCCGCCACCCCCGAAGAACCAGCACCCGCACGAGCCCCTCGTACCACCCGCTCCACCCGCACCACCGCGAGAACAACCAACCGACGGAAGGAAAGTGCGCCTGCCATGGCCAACACCGAAACAGCGCTGAAGGAAGCCATCACCATCGAGGGCGCCATCGGCGCCGCACTCGTCGACTACACCAGCGGCATGGCGCTGGGCACCATCGGCGGCGGCAAGGAGTTCGACCTCACCGTAGCCGCGGCCGGCAACACGGACGTGGTCCGCTCCAAGGTGCGCACGATGGAACACCTCGGACTCAAGGACGAGATCGAGGACATCCTCATCACTCTCGGATCGCAGTACCACCTGATCCGCCTGATGAAGGGCCGCGGCTCCAACGGCCTCTTCCTCTACCTGGCGCTGGACAAGGAGCGCGCGAACCTGGCGATGGCCCGCCATCAGCTGAAGAAGATCGAGGCCGAACTGGACGTCTGAGCCGTCCCTCAGCGCCGGCGCCGCGCCCCTCCGGGCGCGGCGTCGCCTGCGGCGATGCCGGTGGTGACGAAGCCCTCGGCCTGCTTGCCGACCGGTCCCTTCGCCAGCCGGTCCGTACGCAGCCACAGCAGCGTCTCCGTCGCCCGTTCGCGCCGGCCCAGCCACACGGCCTTGAGCCAGAGGCCGGTTCCCGCACCGGCGAACACCGCCCCGCCGGCACCGGGCAGCACCAGCGAACTCGCCAGGGCGGCCAGGAAGGCGAGCAGCAGCCACCAGCGCCGGGGCCGCCGCACGGCCCGCAGCGTCACCCGGCGGTCCTGGAGGACGTCGTGCCGGCCGGCACGGGTCGCCCGGTCCGCGAGACGCGCGTACCGGCGGCGTCGTACGAGGGCGACCACGGCGGCGGTGATCAGGAACAGTGCCGCCCCGGCCAGGACCCCGATGCGGCGTCCGGTGAGTCCGGGCAGCAGCAGCCCGGTCGCGGCGGCCAGGACCCCCAGCCACCACAGGGGCGCCGCCCCGGCTCTCACGACCACCGCCACCCGCGCCAGCGACTGCGTCCCGCGCCCCACGTCCGTGCTCCCTCCGGCAGATCCGATCCGTGGGCGCGGAGGTTAGCGGGCGTACATGAGTGTCGTCTGAGAAACAGCGCCGGAATGAGGTCGAGCGGTCAGGCCCGGCTCACTCCGCGAACAGGCCGCGTTCCGCCGCCTGCACGTCGAAGTCCTCCAGGCGCGCCTGCGCGTCCGGCAGACCGTCGCACATGGCCTCCAGCAGGACCCTCCCGAGCAGCATCGGCGCACACGCGGTGTCGAAGGCCAGCCCGGTGCCGACGGCTGCCGGGATCAGCAGATCGCTGTGGGCGGCGACCGGGGCGAACGCCGAGTCGGCGACCGTCACCACCGTCAGACCCGCGGAGCGGGCGTACGCCAGCGCCTCCACGACCTCCTTGGGGTGGCGCGGCAGGGCGAAGCAGAGCAGCGCGCTCGCGCCCGCCCGCCGCGCCGCGTCGATCCGGTCGAGGAGCATCGAACCGCCCTCGTCGAGGAGCCGGACGTCCGGGTGCACCTTGGCCGCGAAGTAGGCGAAGCCCCTGGCCTGCGACGAGGCGGCACGCAGGCCCAGTACCGGCAGCGGCCGTGACGCCGCCAGCAGCCGGCCGGCCCGCTCCACGGGCGCCGGCTCCGCGAGCATGGCGGCCAGGTGCTGGAGATTCTCGATCTCTGCCTGCACGGCCTGCTGGTACTCGTTGTACGCGTCGCCGGTGTCGGGTGTCTCCGGCGGGACCACCTCGCGCAGATGCCTTCTCAGCGCGGGATAGCCGTCGAAACCGAGCGCGACGGCGAACCGGGTGACGGACGGCTGACTCACGCCGGCCAGCTCCGCGAGCTCCACGCTGGACAGGAACGGCACGTCCGCCGCACGGCGGACCATGCAGTGCGCGATGCGACGCTGGGTGGGGGTGAGCCGGTGCCCTTCGAACAGCTGCTGCAGTCGTGCGGCAGGGCTGTCGCTCATGCCATCCCCCTCGTCCGGCCCACTCGTCTGTCGTCCTATTCACTCACCATGAACTCTGCATGACGATATGCAGAGCGGGCAAGGCGAGGCGCACGGGAGCGGATCAGGAGGCGGCCCGCGGCTCCATGAACTCCAGCCGGTTGCCGACGTTGTCGTGGGCGTAGAAGCGGTCGTGGCCGGGGAATTCGCCGTCCCACGTCACCTCGTGGCCGCACTCCTCCAGCCGCTCGGCGAGGGCGCGCAGCGAACGGACGAGAATGCCGGGGTGCGCCTTGCGGGCGGGTGCGAAGTCCTGCTCGACACCGAGGTGGACCTCGAGACCGCCGCCGCGGAACCAGCAGCCGCCGCGGGCGGCCAGCACCGGGGGCTTCTCCAGCTCGGTCATGCCCAGCACATCGCCCCAGAACCGGCGGCAGAGGTCCTCCGACCCCGGCGGGACGGCCAGCTGGACGTGGTGCAGGCCTCCGAGGACGTACTCGGCGGTCGGTGCGGTGCTCTCCGTGCTCATGGTCGCCTCCCCCTGCGAACCGGCCTGCGTCCGACGGCAGTCCGACCGCTCATGGTGTCACAGCGCGTCGGACGGCTCCCGTTGTCCCCGGGGTGAAGAGGGGGGCTAACCCCAATGACCCGGCGGCCCGCCCGGCCGTAGCTTCGGCCTCATGGAAGCCCGCGACCCTGAGCTCAAGAAGGAGCTCGACGCCACTCTGCACGCCCGACGCGACCTGGGAGAGGAGTACGACTCCGCGCTGGTCGAATCCTTCCTGGAGAAGGTCGAGGAGCGGCTCGACACCACGGTCGACCGCCGTGTCAGGCGGCAGCTTGCCGAGCAGCGGACGACCGCCGCCCGCAGCCCCGGCCGGCAGCGCTCCGCGGACGGCTTCGGGGAGCGTTTCGGCTTCGGCATCATCACGATGGTCCTGGCCATCCCGCTCTCCGCGATCGGCGTCGCCAACGCCGACCTGCCCGGTCTGGTCGTCACCTGGCTCGGCATCGTCGGAGTGAACCTGGCCCACGCCGCCCACGGGATGCCGTGGCAGCGCCGGGCACGGAGCACCGGCTCCGACTGGGAGGACTGAGCGGCCGTCACCGCCGCGGCACCGCTGTGCGCGGGCCGCGCACTCGGCGCGAAGACTGTGCGCGGGGACCGCCGCACCCCCTGCCCGAGGGCCGGGGGGCGGGACGACGGCGGTCCCCGCGAGGGACACGGGCCGGGTCAGGACCGGTATCCGTGTCCGGGGCGTCCTGGGAGTCCGGGAGCCGCTCCGGAAGTCCTGTGACGCCGCCAGTGGTGCCGGCCGGGGTACCTGCCCGGTCTCCCTGCCGACATCCACCAATGTGCCGTACGCGTGTTAAGCGGGTGCTGCGCGTACGTGACGCGCTCGTACCGATTGCGCGACAGACGTGCTCAAAGGTTCTCCCCGTCGGGCTACTTGGCGCCCTTGGCGAGGAACGCCAGCAGGTCCTGACGGCTCACCACGCCGGTGGGCTTGCCCTCGACCAGCACGATCGCCGCGTCCGCCGTCCCGAGCACCGACATAAGGTCGCCGACCGGTTCGCCGGAGCCGACCTGCGGCAGCGGTGCGGACATGTGCTTCTCCAGCGGGTCGCCGAGTGACGCACGCTGGGTGAACAGGGCGTCCAGCAGCTCCCGTTCGACGACGGAACCGATGACCTCCGCGGCCATCACGTCCGGGTGACCGGCGCCCGGCTTGACGATCGGCATCTGGGAGACGCCGTACTCGCGCAGCACCTCGATGGCCTGACCGACGGTCTCCTCCGGGTGCATGTGCACCAGGCTGGGGATGCCGCCGTGCTCCTTGTCGCGCAGCACGTCGCCGACGTTGGCGACGCCTTCGCCCTCCAGGAAGCCGTAGTCGGCCATCCACTCGTCGTTGAAGATCTTGCTCAGGTAGCCGCGGCCGCTGTCCGGCAGCAGGACGACGACGACGTCGTCGGGGCCGAGCCGCTCCGCGACGCGCAGCGCGGCGACGACCGCCATGCCGCAGGATCCGCCCACCAGGAGGCCCTCCTCCTTGGCGAGCCGGCGCGTCATCTGGAAGGAGTCCTTGTCGGACACGGCGACGATCTCGTCGGTCACGGTCCGGTCGTACGCGGAGGGCCAGAAGTCCTCGCCGACGCCCTCGACGAGATACGGACGGCCGGAGCCGCCGGAGTAGACGGAACCCTCGGGGTCCGCGCCGACGATCTTGACCTTGCCGTCGCTGACCTCCTTCAGGTACCGCCCGGTGCCGGAGATCGTGCCGCCGGTGCCGACGCCCGCGACGAAGTGCGTGATCCGCCCGTCCGTCTGGTCCCACAGCTCGGGCCCGGTGGTCTCGTAGTGGGAGCGCGGGTTGTTGGGGTTGGAGTACTGGTCCGGCTTCCAGGCGCCCGGCGTCTCACGCACCAGCCGGTCGGAGACGTTGTAGTACGAGTCCGGATGCTCGGGGTCGACGGCCGTGGGGCAGACGACGACCTCGGCACCGTAGGCGCGCAGCACATTGATCTTGTCCGTGGACACCTTGTCGGGGCAGACGAAGATGCACTTGTAGCCCTTCTGCTGGGCCACGATGGCAAGGCCGACGCCGGTGTTGCCGCTGGTCGGCTCGACGATCGTGCCGCCGGGCAGGAGTGCGCCGCTCTCCTCCGCCGCCTCGATCATCCGCAGCGCGATCCGGTCCTTCACCGACCCGCCGGGATTGAAGTACTCGACCTTGGCCAGGACGGTCGCCGAAATGCCTTCGGTCACGCTGTTCAGCTTCACCAGCGGGGTGTCGCCGACGAGGCTGATCATCGAATTGTGGATACGCACAATGTTCTCCGGGGTCTCCGTGATGGTTCGCCCAGCGTAAGCGGGCGGCCGCGGGATTGGGGGACGGTCGCTACGGGGCAGTTAGCTCTTGAACGGCGACGAAGCCTGCGAGGGCCGCAGCACACGAGGCTGCGGCCCCCGGTGGGTTGCGAGGAGGTGGCACGGACTGTGTCGAGAGCGAGGGTGGCGCGGCGCATCGCGGCCGGCGCCGCGTACGGCGGGGGCAGCATCGGGCTGCTCGGGGCGGCGGCGGTGGGCCTGGTGCTGGCCGAGGTCCAGCTGGCCAAACGCACCGTCGGCGGGGGCCGGGCACCCGTCCCTCCGCGCGGCGACGGTCTCTACGGGCTGGCCTTCGGCCGGGAGAACCCACTGCATCTCGGCCTCCTCGGTGACTCGACCGCGGCCGGCCAGGGTGTGCGCAGGGCGGGCCAGACCCCCGGGGCGCTGCTGGCGTCCGGGCTGGCGGCGGTGGCGGAGCGGCCGGTGGAGGTCCGCAACATCGCGCTGCCCGGGGCGCAGTCCGACGACCTCGAGCGGCAGGTGACGCAGCTGCTCGCGGACCGGTCACGTACCCCGGACGTGTGCGTGATCATGATCGGCGCCAACGACGTCACCCACCGAATGCCGCCGACGGAGTCCGTGCGCTACCTGGCCGCCGCCGTCCGCAGACTGCGGACGGCGGGGGCGGAGGTGGTCGTCGGCACCTGCCCCGACCTCGGGACGATCGAGCCGGTCTACCAGCCGCTGCGCTGGATGGCCCGCCGCGTGAGCCGCCAGCTGGCCGCGGCCCAGACCATCGTGGTGGTGGAGCAGGGCGGGCGGACGGTCTCGCTGGGAGATCTGCTCGGCCCCGAGTTCGCGGCGAACCCGCGCGAGATGTTCGGGGTGGACAGTTACCACCCGTCGGCCGAGGGCTACGCGACGGCAGCCATGGCGATGCTGCCGACGCTGTGCGCGGTGCTCGGCCTGTGGCCGGAGACCGACGTGCTGGACGCGGACCGGGACGAGGGCATGCTGCCGGTGGCCAGGGCGGCCGCGACGGCCGCTGCCGAGGCGGGCACGGAGGTCACGGGCGCCCGCGCGCCCTGGGCCCTGCTCAAGCACCGCCGTCGCCGGCGCCTGCCTCCTGCCGCGGAGACGTCTCCCGCCGCCCCGCACGTGGAGCCCGCGAGGGGCCACGCGGGTCCCACGAACTGACGCTCCGGCGCCAGGTCCTGCCGCACGCGCCGCCCAGCGGTGTACGGCAGGTTCTGGCGCACGCGCACTCGCTGCCTGTTCGGCGGGCCCGTCGCAAGGCCGGGCCGACGGGCGGCGGAGGGGCGGGCCGACGGGTCGGAAATCCGGGCGGAGCAGCGGTTTCAGGGCCGCCCTGGGTGGGGAAGGGCAAGCCGGGAGGGGGCATAAGCAAGCGCCCGCTTAGAAAAGAGGCCCGCATCACACCATCCGCGCAGTGACCCGCGCGGTACGTACGGGTAACTTCCCAATCAGCCCTTCCGTCTTCCCCTCATGGAGCCGTGATGCCCGAAGCCGTGATCGTCTCTGCCGCCCGTTCCCCGATCGGCCGGGCCTTCAAGGGCTCGCTCAAGGACGTCCGCCCCGACGACCTGACCGCCGAGATCATCAAGGCCGCGCTCGCCAAGGTGCCCGAGCTCGACCCGCGTGACATCGACGACCTGATGCTCGGCTGCGGCCTCCCCGGCGGCGAGCAGGGCAACAACCTGGGCCGCATCGTGGCCGTGCAGATGGGGATGGACCACCTCCCCGGCTGCACCGTCACCCGTTACTGCTCGTCCTCGCTCCAGACCTCCCGGATGGCGCTGCACGCGATCAAGGCCGGCGAGGGCGACGTCTTCATCTCGGCGGGTGTCGAGATGGTGTCCCGCTTCGTGAAGGGCAACTCCGACAGCCTGCCGGACACGCACAACCCGTTCTTCGCCGACGCCGAGGCCCGCACGGCCGCCGTGGCGGAGACCGAGGGCTCCACGTGGCACGACCCGCGCGAGGACGGCCTGGTGCCGGACGCGTACATCGCGATGGGGCAGACCGCGGAGAACCTGGCCCGCCTCAAGGGCATCACCCGCCAGGACATGGACGAGTTCGGTGTCCGCTCGCAGAACCTCGCAGAGGAAGCCATCAAGAACGGCTTCTGGGAGCGCGAGATCACCCCGGTCACCACCCCCGACGGCACGGTCGTCAGCAAGGACGACGGTCCGCGCGCCGGAGTCACCCTCGAGGGCGTCCAGGGGCTCAAGCCCGTCTTCCGCCCCGACGGTCTGGTCACCGCCGCCAACTGCTGCCCGCTGAACGACGGCGCCGCCGCGCTCGTCGTCATGAGCGACACCAAGGCCCGCGAGCTCGGCCTGACGCCGCTCGCCCGGATCGTCTCCACCGGTGTCTCCGGCCTCTCCCCCGAGATCATGGGTCTCGGCCCCGTCGAGGCGTCCAAGCAGGCGCTGAGGCGCGCGGGGCTGACCACCTCGGACATCGACCTGGTCGAGATCAACGAGGCGTTCGCCGCGCAGGTCATCCCCTCGTACCGCGACCTCGGCTTCGACCTGGACAAGGTCAACGTCAACGGCGGCGCGATCGCGGTCGGCCACCCCTTCGGCATGACCGGCGCGCGGATCACGGGCACGCTGATCAACAGCCTCCAGTTCCACGACAAGCAGTTCGGCCTCGAGACGATGTGCGTGGGCGGCGGCCAGGGCATGGCGATGGTCATCGAGCGGCTGAGCTGAGCCGGAGCGGAGGGTAGGGGTCGCCCGAGGAACGAGGGCGGCACCTGCCCGCAGCGGTGGCGAAGCGAACGCGACCCGACAACGCGAGCGGCTGAGCTGAGCCGGAGCGGAGGGTAGGGGTCGCCCGAGGAACGAGGGCGGCACCTGCCCGCAGCGGTGGCGAAGCGAACGCGACCCGACAACGCGAGCGGCTGAGCTGAGCCGGAGCGGAGGGTAGGGGTCGCCCGAGGAACGAGGGCGGCACCTGCCCGCAGCGGTGGCGAAGCGAACGCGACCCGACAACGCGAGCGGCTGAGCTGAGCCGGAGCGGAGGGTAGGGGTCGCCCGAGGAACGAGGGCGGCACCTGCCCGCAGCGGTGGCGAAGCGAACGCGACCCGACAACGCGAGCGGCTGAGCTGAGCCGGAGCGGAGGGTAGGGGTCGCCCGAGGAACGAGGGCGGCACCTGCCCGCAGGGCCCAGCGTGGATCTCAGTTCGTGACTGAATCTCCCCCAGGATGTGACCTATCTCCTGGGGGAGACCCCTTTTTGCAGGTCAGGGCCGATCCGCCGGTAAACGCCGGGCGCAAAGTCCTGTCCAATTGGTGACGTAATGCACTGACAGAGTGCGCGGGTTCATCGCAAGCTGATGTAGAAGTCGGGGGGATCCGATTGAAACCGGGAGTAAGTCAGTGAGCGCCATGTCTCTTGCCCTGCTGCTGACCACGGCCGCCGCCACGGCCGTGGGCGCCGCTGCCCTGCACGCCGCCCACGGGCTCCGTAAGCAGGTCGCCGCCCTGCGCAGCGAGCTCGCCGAGGCGTCCGGGCCAGCCCGCACGGCCTCCGTGCCCCAGGCCCGCACCAGTGACGCCGCCGAGATACGCGCGGCCGTCGCCGAGGCGCTCGCCGAGGAACGGGAGCGCGAGCTGGCCGAGGCGCGGGCCTTCTGGGCAGCGCAGGAGGCGCGTGACGCCGCGGACGCCTCCGCCCGCTACTCCGGCGAGGGTTCCGGCTCCGCGTCGGGGTCCGCGCTCGGCGGTCTGTCGGGCATCGGCGACGAGATCCCGCCGTTCTACGTCCCGCGCCAGGCCGACTTCGTGGGCCTGGAGTCCATGGGCCTCGAGTCGACGGACCTGGAGTCGCTGGATCTGGACGGCGTCGACGGGCTCGACGAGATGGCCGACCTCCCTGAGGTCACCGAGTTCGCGGAGGACTCCCCCGAGCTGGCCGCCGCCCGCCGCCGGCACCCTTCCCACCCCGACTTCGTACCGGTCCAGACGCCTGTGGTCACCGACCATGAGCGCACCGTGTCGAAGCTCGAGGAGCTCGCGGAGACCGGCACCGAGCTGGCCGACGTCCGTCCCGGCCCGCTGGGCACCCTGGACGTGTACGTCTTCGCCGACGGCACGACCCTGTGCATGACCCCGGGCCACCGGGAGACCGCGGAGCGCCTCGCTGACGCGCTGCGCGCGGGCACCGCGCCGGTGCTGCTGGGCGGTTCCGGTGTGTCGGGCGCGTACGCCCTGACGTTCTCCTGCGGCGACGAGAGCGTGTACATCCTCGCCGACCGCGTGATCGCCTCCCACTGAGCCCGGCCGCTCGGCCTGCCCGTCCCGGATCCCGAGGGGCGCCGTCCGGAGGGCTACAGCCCCGCGCGGTCGGCGGCGGCCCGCACCAGCGCGGTCGCCTCGTCCACTTCCCTTGACGCGTCCGGCACCGGCCGAAGCGCTTCGGCCAGATCGTGAGCGGCCACCATCAGCTGGTCCGCGACCGCGAACACCCCCGCGTCGGGCATGGTCCTCGGCTCCCGTCCGGGCTCCTCGATCCCTTGCGCCCTTCTCGCCAGTTCCCTGGCCAGGGCCAGTGCCTCCGCCGCCGCGCCCCGCTGGAGCCGGCTCTGCGGCGCCGCCCGCAGACGGTCCGCGAAGCGGTCCGCCGCGGCGATCAGTCCCGTCGTATCGAACACGCCGCGACCCTACGCGCCCTTCCGGGACTGTTGCCAATACGCGCACGCTCAGGCACGGTGGCGTGAAGAGCACACGCGCAATGCGTCCGGAGGCGCCGATGTCCCAAGTCTTCTCCGAACAGACCCACCGAAATCTGCTCTCCCGAATCCCCGAGTGCACCGGTCGTGACATCTCCGACTGGCTCCGCACCGTCGACGAAGGACCGTCTCTCTTCAATTTCGAGGAGAAGGTCAGCTGGCTCCGGGGCGAACACGACCTCGCGTACGGACATGCGAAGGCGATCATCCACGAGTACGACCTGAGGCGGGCCGCGCGCAAGCTGCTCTAGTGGCCTCAGGTGCCGCACACGAGGAAGGGCCCGCAGGCAGCGCCTGCGGGCCCTTCGTGCGGCCGGTGACCCCGGCCGCAGCGCCGACTAGTCGTCGCCGCTGAAGATCGCCACGAGCCGCAGCATCTCCAGGTAGATCCACACCAGCGTCACGGTCAGGCCGAAGGCGGCCAGCCAGGACTCCTGGCGCGGCGCGCCGTAGGTGATGCCGTCCTCGATCTCCTTGAAGTTCAGGGTGAGGAAGAAGCAGCCGATCAGGATGGCCAGGATGCCGACGATCGCACCGAGCGGACCGAAGCTGCGCAGACCGCCGTCCTCGGCGACGCCGAAGACCACGAGCAGCAGGTTCACCGCCATCACGGCGATGAAGGCGATCGCGATGGTCATACCGATGCGGGCGTACCGCGCGGTGACCCGGATCCAGCGCTGCTTGTACACGAACAGCATGGCGCCGGTGACGGCCATGGTGCCGAGCACCGCCTGGAAGGGCGCGCCGTCCCAGCGACTGTTGTACATCTCGCTGATCACGCCGAGGAAGATGCCCTCGAAGGCCGCGTAGCTCAGGATCAGCGCGGGCGACGGAGTGCGCTTGAAGGACTGGACGATCGCGAGGACGAAGGCCACGAGGGCCGAGCCGATGGCGATGCCGTAGCTGCTGGGGGAAACCGGCAGGACGGCCCAGGCGAGGACCGCGCCGAGAACCACGGTGCCCAGCGTCATGCCGGTACGCGTGACGACGTCGTCCATCGTCATGGCGTCCGTGCGGACGGGCGCCGGGGCGCCGTACTGGGTGTCCGCGGGGGCGTAGGGGTTGGTCGCGTAAGGGTTGCCGGCGCCCTGTGCGTAGGGGTTGGTTCCTACGGCGGGGCCCCCGGCCTGCGGCTGCTGCTGCGCGTTGAAGCCGGCGTAGCCGTTGTCGCGGCTGAACCCCCGTCGCGAGAAGACCGGGTTGCTGCTCCTCATCTCACTCCTCCTTGGCCACCGTGCGCGGCCTAGAAGTCAAGAGTAATGCGGAAGCAAAGCGAACACTCTAGTGCTCGGGGAGGATCTTTCCGGGATCGTGACAGTGGAGCACGGCACGGGGATCCCGCGGAGGGTGACCGGGTGACGGGCGGTGGGGCGTCGAGGTGCCCGGAGCCGGACTCGAACCGGCACGCCCCGAGGGGCAGCGAGGTTTAAGCTCGCCGTGTCTGCATTCCACCACCCGGGCGTGGCGCGAGGGCTCCGCGTTGGCACCCGAGCCTATCGGTGCAGATCGACCCGCCATCGGGGCCATGGCCCGATCTTGTCTGATTCCATTGGCTCCTGAGGGAGCGTCAGGCCAGGTAGGGGTGTGTTCGCACCCCCCTCGTACCGCCTGCGGCCGCCGCCCCGAGCCCCCCGGAATGACGTAAAAGCGCCCTCGCCGGTCACCCTCGCCCCTCAGGGGCGCCGTCATACCCAAGGAGGAGGAGCGGACCGCCCGATCCGACCGGAGAGGGCCCCGGGAACGGGCACCGGGACTGACGACTCCCCGCGTCGGCGCGGACAGGATGGTGAAGTCAGCACGGCACATCCCCGACAGGAGCTTCCCTCGTGACCACCACCCCCATCGCTCACCGCGCCACCGCAGTGGCCGCCCGCGCCACGGACCTGTCCAAGGTGTACGGACAGGGCGAGACCCAGGTGGTCGCGCTGAACCATGTGAGCGTCGACTTCCGGCAGGCCGAGTTCACCGCGATCATGGGCCCGTCCGGCTCCGGCAAGTCGACGCTGATGCACTGCGTCGCCGGGCTGGACTCCTTCAGCTCCGGTTCCGTGCGCATCGGGGAGACGGAGCTCGGCAGCCTGAAGGACAAGCAGCTGACGCAGCTGCGCCGCGACAAGATCGGCTTCATCTTCCAGGCGTTCAACCTGCTGCCGACGCTGACCGCGATGGAGAACATCACGCTGCCCATGGACATCGCGGGCCGTAAGCCCGACCGGGAGTGGCTGGAGCGGGTCATCGACATGGTGGGCCTGCGTGACCGGCTCGGCCACCGGCCGACCCAGCTCTCGGGCGGCCAGCAGCAGCGCGTCGCCGTCGCCCGTGCCCTGGCGTCCCGACCGGAGATCATCTTCGGTGACGAGCCGACCGGAAACCTCGACTCACGGTCCGGCGCCGAGGTGCTCGGCTTCCTGCGCAACTCCGTGCGCGAGCTCGGCCAGACCGTGGTCATGGTGACCCACGACCCGGTGGCCGCCTCCTACGCCGACCGGGTGATCTTCCTGGCGGACGGCGCGATCGTCGACGAGATGCTCAGCCCCACCGCCGACAGCGTCCTCGACCGGATGAAGGCCTTCGACGCCAAAGGCCGCACGAGCTGACGTCCTCGGGCCCGTCCCGGCCCGTTCCCCCGCCCAGGGCCGGCGCGCCCGCCCCTGGCGCTCCCGCGGCACGCCCCGGCACCCCCGGCGGCCGCGCAGCACGCGCCCTGCCCCGCGCGCCCCCTCACGACCTCACCTGTCACCGCCCGGCCCACGGCCGGCCCCGCCGGGCCGCCCGCGAGGACGCCGGTGCCCGTTCCCAGGACACCCACATGTTCCGTACCGCCCTGCGCAATGTGCTCGCGCACAAGGCCAGGCTGCTGATGACCGTGCTCGCCGTGATGCTCGGCGTGGCCTTCGTCTCCGGCACCCTGGTCTTCACCGACACCCTCGGCAACGCCTACCGCAACCAGTCCGCCAAGAGCTACGACAAGGTCGCGGTCGCCGTGACGACCTACATCGATCCGAGCGAGGCCACGAAGGACGCCGGCATCGACGAGAAGACCCTGGAGAAGATCCGGGGCGTCGACGGCGTCGCCTCCGCGGCCGGCCGGGTCTCCGGCTTCGCCGGCGTCGCCGACCAGGACGGCAAGCTCATCGGCAACGGCTGGTCCAACACCGGCGCGAACTTCGCCCCGGGCAAGGACGGCAAGGACGGCGCGTACACCTTCACCGCCGGTGAGGGCCCGCGCCAGGACGGCGAGATCGCCCTCGACAAGGACTCCGCCGCCAAGGGCGGGTACAAGGTGGGCGACACCGTGCGGGTGGCCACCAACGGCCCGGTGAAGGAGTACACCCTCGCCGGTGTCTTCACCACCGAGGACGGCGCGGTCAACGCGGGCGGCAGCCTGGTCCTGTTCGACACCGCCGTGGCCCAGCAGCTCTACCTCCGGCCCGGGTACTTCTCCGACGTCACCGTCACCTCCGAGGCCGGCGCCTCCGACACGAAGATCCTCGCGGCCGTGAAGCCGCTGCTGCCCAAGGACTCCGAGGCGCAGACCGGCAAGGAGCTGGCCGACGAGCAGGCGAAGCAGATCGAGAGCGGTCTGTCGAACATGAACACGATGCTGCTCGCGTTCGCGGCCATCGCCCTGTTCGTCGGCGTCTTCCTGATCGCCAACACCTTCACCATGCTGGTCGCCCAGCGCACCAAGGAGCTGGCGCTGCTGCGCGCCGTCGGCGCCTCCCGCCGGCAGGTCAAGCGCTCGGTGATCCTCGAGGCGCTGGTCGTCGGGGCCGTCGCCTCGGTGGTCGGTTTCGTGCTGGGCCTCGGCCTGGCGACGGGTCTGCGGTCGGCGATGAGCACCTTCGGCGCCAAGGTGCCCGCGGGACCGCTGGTCGTCTCGCCCACCGCGGTGGCCGCCGCCCTGGGCGTCGGTGTGCTGATCACGGTGCTGGCGGCATGGCTGCCCGCCCGCCGGGCCGCGAAGATCCCGCCGGTGGCGGCGATGAGCAGCGTGCATGCGGTCGCGACCATCAAGTCGCTGGTACTGCGGAACACCATCGGTGGTGTGATCACCCTGCTGGGCGCTGCCGCGATCGTCGCCGGTGCGGCGGCCGGCTCCGACGGCCGGATGATCATCGGCGGCGGCGCGTTCCTGGCGCTGGTCGGCATCATCGTCCTGATCCCGCTGCTGTCCCGCGCGGTGATCGCGCTGGTGCGGCCGCTGCTGCACCGTCTCTTCGGGGTGTCGGGCAAGCTCGCCGGGCAGAACGCGGTGCGCAACCCGCGCCGTACGGGCGCCACCGCCTCCGCGCTGGCGATCGGTCTCACTCTGGTCACCGGGATCTCGGTGCTCGGCGCCACGATGGGCCGTGCCGTCGACCAGATGACCACGGACAACATCAGGGCCGACTACATGGTCTCGATGGCCGGTGGCGGCGCGCTGGACAAGTCGGCGCTCGACGCGATCGAGAAGGCCGAGGGCGTCAGCGCCGTCTCCCCGCAGCAGGCGTCCTCGATGGAGATCAAGGGCAACTGGCACTCGGCGTCCGCGGTCACCCCGGGCGACGTGGAGAAGGTCTTCGCCCTGGAGACGGTCTCCGGCTCGCTCGCCACGCTCGGCAAGGGGCAGATCGCGGTCGACGACGACACCGCGAAGTCGAACGGCTGGAAGACCGGTGACATCCTGCCGGCCGAGTTCGGGCCGGAGGGCAAGAAGGAGACCAGGAATCTGACGGTGGGCGCCGTCTACAAGGGCAACGAGTTCCTCTCGCCGATCCTGGTCGCCACCGACGTCGTCGCCCCGTTCGAGCCGAAGCCGTACATCCCGGAGATCTGGGTGACGATGGACGGCGGCGCGACTGCGGCGAACGAGCAGGCGCTGGTCGACGCGCTGGGCGACAACCCGGCGATGAGCGTCATGGACCAGCAGGACATCCGGAACATGTTCGGCGGGTTCATCAACACGGCGCTGAACATCATGTACGGGCTGCTGGCGATGGCCCTGATCATCGCGGTGCTCGGCGTCATCAACACCCTGGCGATGTCCGTCTTCGAGCGTCAGCAGGAGATCGGCATGCTGCGGGCGATCGGCCTCGACCGCGGCAAGGTGAAGCGGATGATCCGGCTGGAGGCCGTGGTGATCTCGGTCTTCGGCGCGGTGGTCGGCATCGGTCTCGGCTCGTTCCTCGCCTGGGCGATCGGCGAGACGATCCGCAAGGAGATCCCCGGGTATGTACTGGTCATGCCGTGGGACCGGATCGGGATCTTCCTGCTGCTGGCCGGTGTGGTCGGCGTGCTGGCGGCCCTGTGGCCCGCCCGGAGCGCGGCGAAGCTGAACATGCTGACGGCGATCAAGACCGAGTAGCTGCTTCCCGGAACGGGGCCCCGTGGACGTGTGCTGTGCACGCGTCCACGGGGCCCCGCTCGTTGTACGCCCGGCGGCGGTCGCTCAGCGCCAGTCGCGGCTGCGCAGCGGCACTTCCGAGCTGCCGCTGCCGGGGGTCCGCACGGCGAGGATCTGGTTGACACCGATCCTGTTGCGCTCGAACGAGACGGCGGAGGCGGCCATGTAGAGCCGCCACACCCGTGCCCGGCCGACCGACGTGGACCGCGCGGCCTCGGGCCACGCCTTCTCGAGGTTGGCGACCCAGGCGCGCAGGGTGCGGGCATAGTGCTCGCGGATCCCGTGGACGTCCCGGACCTCGAAGCCTGCGTCCTCCAGGGTGGCGACGGTACGGCCGAGGGGCGCGAGCTCCCCGTCCGGGAAGACGTAGCGGTCGATGAACTCGTCGATCCGGTAGGCCGATTCGTTCTTCTCGGGGCGGCGGGCGATCTGGTGGTTGAGCAGCCGGCCACCCGGCACGAGGAGCGAGAACAGCTGGTCGGCGTACTCGCGGTAGCGGACCCGGCCGACGTGTTCCGCCATGCCGATGGACGAAACGGCGTCGTACGGACCGTCCCTGACGTCCCGGTAGTCCTGGACCCGGATCTCGATCCGGTCGGTGAGCCCCTCGTCGGCGATGCGCTTGCGGGCGTACACGGCCTGTTCGCGGGAGAGTGTCACGCCGGTGACCCGGGCGCCGTACTCGCGGGCGGCGTGGACGGCCAGGGAACCCCAGCCGCAGCCCACGTCGAGGAGCCGGTCGCCCTCCTTCAGCCCGAGCTTGCGGCAGACCAGGTCGAGCTTGTCGCGCTGGGCCTCCTCCAAGGTGCCCGCCTCGTCCCAGTAGGCGCACGAGTAGACCATGGACGGCCCGAGCACGAGCTCGTAGAAGTCGTTGCCGACGTCGTAGTGGTGGCTGATTGCCTCCTTGTCGCGCCGCTTGGTGTGGAGCGGGCCGGTACGGCGGCGCACCTCCTCGGCGGGCGGGGGCGGCGGGGGCAACCGCCCGCCGAGCTTCAGCAGACCGAGGGCGGCCGCCCGCAGCCTCGGGTCACGCGCGGCGCGTACCGCACGCACCACGCTCTGCCGCTCGTCGCCACGCTCCCAGAAGATCCCGGCGAGCAGGTCCAGGGCCTCGTACAGATCGCCGTCGACGTCGACCTCCCCGGCGACCCAGGCCCGAGCGAGCCCCAGCTCGCCCGGCCGCCACAACAGCCGCCGCAGGGCACGCCGGTGGCGTACGACGAGGGTGGGCGCGCCCGGCGGCCCGGCTTCGCTGCCGTCCCAGGCGCGGACGCGGACCGGGAGCGGTGCCCCCAGCAGTTCCTCGGCGAGAGTGGTCAGCCGCAGTGCGGCGTCGGCCATGGCGCACACCTCCGTGACGGTGGTTCCCACGAACGCCCCGCCGGCCCCGCACCGGGACCGCACGGTTCCCTTACCTCAACAACGTGCCCACTGTGTGCTTCCCCGCACTACGCAATGCACAGGCAAAAAGGCGGGAAACGGCACCTGGTCGGAGTCAGCCCCCGCGGAGGGCGGTTCCCGGCCGCGCCGGAGGGTCCTGGGAAACGCCGAAGGGGCCGCCCGCACCACGGATGGCGGGCGGCCCCTTCGGGGACAGCGGTACCGCTAGGAGGCCTTGGCCTTCTCGGCCTCCGGCTTGGCGGCGACCGGAGCCGGCTTCGCGGCCTCGTAGAACTCCTCGCGGGGGCTCTCCATCGCGCCGAGGGAGACGACCTCGCGCTTGAGGAACATCGCCAGCGTCCAGTCGGCGAACACGCGGATCTTGCGGTTCCAGGTCGGCATGGCCATGCCGTGGTAGCCACGGTGCATGTACCAGGCGAGCCGGCCCTTGAGCTTGATCTTCATCTTGCCCATGACGATCATCGCGACGCCCTTGTGCAGGCCGAGACCGGCGACCGCACCCTTGTTCGCGTGCTCGTAGTCCTTCTGCGGGAAGCCGCGCATCCCGGAGATGACGTTGTCGCCGAGGACCCTCGCCTGGCGCAGCGCGTGCTGGGCGTTCGGCGGGCACCAGGCGTTCTCGACACCGGCCTTGCGGGCGGCCATGTCCGGGACCTGGGCGTTGTCGCCGGCGGCCCAGATGTAGTCGGTGCCCTGGACCTGGAGCTTCTCGCTGCAGTCCACGTGGCCGCGGGGGCCGAGCGGCAGGCCGTAGCGGGCCAGCGCCGGGTTCGGCTTCACACCGGCGGTCCACACGATCGTGTTGGAGTCGACCTCGAGGCCGTTCTTCAGCACGACGTGGCCGTCGACGCACGAGTCCATGGAGGTGGAGAGGTAGATCTCGACCCCGCGACCCTCGAGGTGCTCCTTGCCGTACTTGCCCAGCTTGGGGCCGACCTCGGGAAGGATCTTGTCGGCGGCGTCGACGAGGATGAACCGCATGTCCTCGCGCTTGACGTTGCTGTAGTACTTCGCCGCGTCACGGGCCAGGTCCTCGACCTCGCCTATGGTCTCGGCGCCGGCGAAGCCGCCGCCGACGAAGACGAAGGTCAGCGCCTTGCGGCGGACGTCCTCGTCGGTCGTCGAGTCGGCCTTGTCCAACTGCTCGAGCACGTGGTTGCGAAGGCCGATGGCCTCTTCGATGCCCTTCATGCCGATGCCCTGCTCGGCGAGGCCGGGGATCGGGAAGGTACGGGAGATCGCGCCGAGAGCGATCACCAGGTAGTCGAAGGGCAGCTCGTACGCCTCGCCGACGAGCGGCGAGACCGTCGCGACCTTGCGGTCCTGGTCGATGGTCGTGACCCGACCGGTGAGAACCTCTGCCTTGGGCAGCACGCGTCGCAGCGGGACGACGACATGCCGAGGCGAGATGCTGCCGGCAGCAGCTTCGGGGAGGAAGGGCTGGTACGTCATGTACGACCGCGGGTCGACGACCGTGACGGTCGCCTCGCCGTAGCGCATCTTCTTGAGAATGCGCCGAGCTGCGTACAGGCCTACGTACCCACCGCCTACAACGAGGATCCTGGGACGCTCCGTGGTGCTCATGCCATCGAGTATCCACCCCCCTCGGAGGGGGCGCTCGTGAGCCCCTTCACAAGGTGTTGCCGTCACTCTGCTACACTCCGCCGCCCACGTGGCCCAGGTCATGGTTCCCAGGGGGAACCACAGGGTGCCGGGGGACGTTGATCACCCCTCTGAGCTGGCCCCTAGGGCTACGGGGCCACTGGACCGCCCACCCTTGCCCTCTGGGGGCGCGGTCCGCCGACCGCCTTCGAATGTGCCCGTCCGGGCCCAACAGGCGCACACAAAGGGCCTCCAGGAGCCTCCACGGGCCCGTCAGCACGCTTTTCCTTGTGAAGAACTTCACGAACTTTCTCGCGAGCACCCCTCCAGGCCGGTCCGAAGGGCCCTTCGGACGGCAGTCGGAGCGTCGTCGGGCGGGGACCGGCGCTCGGTGCCAGGGTGAGGCGCAGACCCCGGGAGAGACCGGGGAAGTCCCGGAGAAAGGCAATCGCGTGATCACCACTGACTTCGTGCCCGGCTCCCCCTGCTGGCTCGACCTCGGCGCCCCCGACATCGACGCGGCGGCTGCCTTCTACGGCGCAGTCTTCGGCTGGCAGGCCCGGCCGTTCGACCAGGAGGCGAGCAGCTACAAGTCGTTCCGTCTCGACGACAAGGTGGTGGGAGCCGTCGGGCAGCTCACCGAGGAAGGCGCCCGCCCGGCCTGGACGGTCTACTTCCACACTTCCGACATCGACTCCACCGTCAAGGCGGTCGAGCAGGCCGGCGGCTCGGTGCGCACTTCGCCCTCCGAGGTGTCGGACGAAGGGCGGTTCGCCCAGCTCACCGACCCGCAAGGGGCCCAGTTCGCGGTCTGGCAGCCGGGCTCGTACCCGGGGATCCAACTGGCCGACGCCCCCGGCAGCCTCGGCTGGGTGGAGCTCTACACCACCGACTCGACCGCCGCGCAGACCTTCTACGGCACCGTCTTCGGCTGGTCCGGCCAGGACATGGAACTCCCCGGCGACGGCGGCACGTACACGATGGTCACGCCGAAGGACCAGCCGGCCGAGCGGATGTTCGGCGGCATCATGGCCGTCCCCCAGATGTTCTCGTCGGGCGAGAACCGGCCGTACTGGCACCCCGTCTTCGGCACCGCGGACTGCGACGCCACGGTCGCCCTCGTGCGGGAGAAGGGCGGCTCGGTCTCGATGGGTCCCGAGGACGCGGAGGGCGTCGGCCGGCTGGCGGTGTGCAACGACCCGGCCGGGGCGGAGTTCGTCGTGCTCACCCCGTCCCCGGCCCCGACGTCCTGACGCGGACTCAGCCGGTCGTACCGGCGGCGACGCTGTACGCGATGCCGTCGAGGATGTCGTGCTCGCTGACGACCACCTCGCGGGCCCCGGTCCGCCGCATGACCGTGAGCAGGACGAGCGCCCCGGCCGCGATCACGTCGACCCGGCCGGGGTGCATCACGCCGATCGCGGCACGCTCGTCGTGCGTCGAGTTCAGCAGCATGGTGGTGACCTCCTCGACCTGCTCGTAGGAGATCCGCGAGTGGTGGATGGCCTCGGAGTCGTACTCCTCGAGGCCGAGCGCGATGCCCGCGACCGTGGTCACGGAGCCGGCGAGCCCGACCAGGGTGTGCGCCTGCCGGATGGGCACGGTCTTCTCGACGTCGTCGAGCGCCGCCTCGATGTCCGCGGTGATCGCGGCGATCTGCTCCGGCGTCGCCGGACTGCTCGGCGCGTGCCGTTCGGTCATCCGTACGCAGCCGATGTCGACGGACCGGGCGGCCCGGGCATGCTCCTCGCCGACCACGAACTCGGTGGAGCCGCCGCCGATGTCGACGACCAGATAGGGGCGGGCGACGTCGGAGCGGCCGTCGAGCGAGTTCGTGGCGCCGGTGAAGGAGAACTCGGCCTCCTGGTCACCGCTGATCACCTCCGGCTCCACGCCGAGGATGTCGAGCACGCCGGCGACGAACTCGTCGCGGTTCTCCGCGTCGCGCGACGCGGAAGTGGCGACGAAGCGGACACGGCGGGCGCCGAGTTCCTCGATGGCCGCGGCGTACTCACGGCAGGCGTCGAACGTCCGCTTCAGCGCCTCGGGGGCGAGCCGGCCGGTGCGGTCGACGCCCTGGCCCAGCCGGACGATGGTCATCCGGCGGTCGAGGTCGACGAGCTTCCCGGTGGCCGGGTCGACGTCCGCGACCAGGAGCCGGATGGAGTTGGTGCCGCAGTCGATGGCGGCGACGCGGGTCATGTCGGCGGTCTCCTCGGTGATCAGGCTTCGGGTGTCACGCAGGGCGACACGCACGGCCCCTTGGCCCACCACTCGGGCAGCATCGCGATCGCCTCGTCGCCCAGCGGGTTCACGCCGGGGCCGGCCGCAAGCGAGTGGCCGACCAGCACGTGCAGGCACTTCACCCGGTCCGGCATGCCACCGGCGCTGGGGAAGCCCTCCAGCACCTCGATGGCGT
This sequence comes from Streptomyces sp. Tu 2975, assembly GCF_009832925.1. GTDB lineage: Bacteria > Actinomycetota > Actinomycetes > Streptomycetales > Streptomycetaceae > Streptomyces. Next base: position 4,751,749 of record NZ_CP047140.1, on the reverse strand, counting down.
CACGGCGCCGGATGTAGTCCTCGTGGGCCGCCCGGTAGGCGGCGGCGAGTTCGGGATCGGTGGCCAGGCGCTCGGTCATCTCCTTCATGACGCCGTTCGCCTCCAGCGTGCCGATCGCGGAAGCCGCCCGCGGGCACGTCAGGTAGTACAGCGTCGGGAAGGGGGTGCCGTCCGGAAGCCGCGGGGCGGTCTCGACGACATCGGGCTGCCCGCAGGGGCAGCGGTGCGCGATCGCGCGCAGACCGCGCGGGGGCCGGCCGAGCTGATCCTTGAACGCGGCGATGTCCGCGTCGGTGGGCTCGGTGGGTTCGGTGGTGGGAGGAGGGGTTTCCATGCCTGCCTTGTTCGCTGACTTAACCGTGCTGCGGGCCATCGGCGCTGTCCACGCCGTTCCATACGTTCGAGTACCAGGGCCGGTCGGCCGCACCGCCCTCTTCGTGCTGCTGCTCGGCGGCCTCCGGGTCGATCATGGTGTACCCGGTCTCCCCCGGCAGGACGTAGTGCAGATGCTCGCGGGCCAGGCGCCTGATGTACATGTCGTCCTTGAGGCGCGCCTTCTCGTCCTTGAGCTGCTCGACGCTCGTACGGGCCTCGTCCATCAGCCGTTCCTGCTCGGCGATCTCGGCCCGCTGCGAGACGTACTGGCGCATCGGGTAGGCGAGTGCGACGACGAGCGAGCAGACGACGAGGGCCAGGAAGGCCGCGCGTCCGGTGAGACGGGAGCGGCGTGCCTGACGGCGGTTCTGGGACCGGTAGACACGGGCGGCTGTCTGCTCACCGAGCACCCGCAGCCTGGTCGCGGTGGAGAACCGGTCCGCCTCCGGCGTGCGTGCCATGCCTCTCGCCTCCCCTTCACACGCGTACGTCCCCGGACACGGTACGGGACCGCGGCCGGGGACGTACGGACGACAGGGCGTCGGACGGTGATCGTCGGAACGATCAGCCGTCGTACTCGCTGCGCTTACCGGTCCGCGAGGCGGAACCGCGGGAACGCGCTGCGGCCCGCGTACACCGCCGCGTCGTCGAGGATCTCCTCGATGCGCAGCAGCTGGTTGTACTTGGCGACGCGCTCGGAGCGGGCCGGGGCGCCGGTCTTGATCTGACCGCAGTTGGTGGCGACGGCCAGGTCGGCGATGGTGACGTCCTCGGTCTCGCCGGAGCGGTGGGACATCATGCACTTGAAGCCGTTGCGCTGGGCGAGCTCGACGGCGTCGAGGGTCTCGGTCAGCGAACCGATCTGGTTGACCTTCACGAGCAGGGCGTTCGCGGCGTTCTCCTCGATGCCGCGGGCCAGGCGCTCCGGGTTGGTGACGAACAGGTCGTCTCCGACGAGCTGCACCTTGGCGCCGAGCTTCTCGGTGATGGTCTGCCAGCCGGCCCAGTCGTCCTCGAACAGCGGGTCCTCGATGGAGACCAGCGGGTAGGAGTCGACGAGCTCCGCGTAGTACTCGGTCATCTCGGCGGCCGAGCGGGACTTGCCCTCGAACTCGTACGAGCCGTCCTTGTAGAACTCGGACGCGGCGACGTCGAGCGCGAGCGCGATGTCCTTGCCCGGTGCGTAACCGGCCTCCTTGATGGCCTCGAGGATGAGGTCCAGGGCGGCGCGGTTGGAGTCGAGGTTCGGCGCGAAGCCGCCCTCGTCGCCGAGACCGGTGGACAGACCCTTCTGCTTCAGGACCTTCTTGAGGGTGTGGTAGACCTCGGTGCCCCAGCGGAGGGCCTCGGAGAAGGACTCGGCGCCGATCGGCGCGATCATGAACTCCTGGATGTCCACGTTGGAGTCGGCGTGCGAGCCGCCGTTCAGGATGTTCATCATCGGAACGGGCAGCAGGTGCGCGTTCGGACCGCCCAGGTAGCGGAAGAGCGGCAGGTCCGAGGCCTCGGAGGCGGCGTGCGCCACGGCGAGGGAGACGCCGAGGATGGCGTTGGCGCCGAGGGAGGACTTGTCCGGGGTGGCGTCCAGGTCGAACATCGCCTGGTCGATCAGCCGCTGCTCGGTGGCGTCGTAGCCGACGAGCTCCGGGCCGATCTGCTCGATGACGGCGAGGACGGCCTTCTCGACACCCTTGCCCTGGTAGCGGTTCTGGTCACCGTCGCGAAGCTCGAGAGCCTCGAACGCACCGGTGGAGGCGCCGGACGGAACTGCAGCACGACCCGTGCTGCCGTCGTCGAGGCCAACCTCGACCTCGACCGTGGGGTTACCTCGGGAGTCCAGGATTTCCCGGGCTACGACGACGTCGATGGACGGCACGAGCATCTCCTTCTGGGATGTGACGCGAGAAAAAGTGCAGAGGTCTGCTTGGCCTTGCGGCAAGAGCCTAACCGCCCCGGGGGCAAAGGCCGGCCGATGCCCGCCCCCTGGGACGAAAAAGGGCATCAAGACCCCTGAGGCCGGACAAACAGGGCGGTATCTACCTTGCAGTAACCGGCATGGGGCCACCCGGCTTTCGAACGGAACGGACCCCGGCCCGGCGCGTACGGGGGAAGGCGCGCCGGACCGGGGTGCTCGGGTCCCGTTCGAAGGACGGGTGGCCTCCCACGACCGCCGGACCGCAGGAGGAGGGGGATCAGCTCAGGTGGAGCTGCTGACCCGGGTGGATCACGTCGGCGTCCTCGACGACGTCCTTGTTCAGCTCGAAGAGCTTCTCCCAGCCGCCCTTGACCTTCTCGGCCTCGGCGATCTTGCTCAGGGTGTCGCCGGCCTTGACCTTGTACTCGCCGTCACCCTTCTTGAAGGCCTTGGCCTCGGGAGCGGCGGCGGGCTTCTCGGCCTTCTTGGCCGGGGCCTCGGCGCGCTCGGAGCGCGTGGTGGGTGCCTCGGCCCGCTCCTGGGCCGGCTGGGTGGGCTCGGCCTCGGCGGAGCCGCCGCCGTAGGAGGCGCTGGACAGGCCGACGCCGCAGCTCGGCCAGGCGCCCTTGCCCTGGCCGGCCAGGACCTTCTCGGCTATCTCGATCTGCTGGGACTTGGACGCCTGGTCGGCGGTCGCGGCGTACGCGGTGCCGCCGTACGCGGCCCAGGTCGAGGCGGAGAACTGCAGGCCGCCGTAGTAGCCGTTGCCGGTGTTGATGGACCAGTCGCCACCGGACTCGCACTGGGCGACGGCGTCCCACTCGGAAGCGGTGGCGGCGGAGGCGGTGCCCGCGCCGAGCAGCGGGGCGGCGACGGCCGCACCGGTGATGCCGACGAAGGCGGCGATACGGGTCGCCCTGGAAGCGCGGCGGTGCTTGGCGTTGCCGGAAGAACGCAGCATGGAGCTATCTCCTCACCGACGCCTGCGAGGTGAGCTGTCGGGTTCGGGCCTGTGAGTTGCCCGGCCGCGCGTCACTGACGCGCGGTCTTCACCCCCAGCCGGTTCCGTTCCGCCGGTCCCGCGGTCCGGCCGACCTCGACGTACGGTCGGCCTCTCGCGCTCTCGACTCACGGGCCCGGCACTTACCTTGGGTCCCCCGCTCCTGCCTTCGGCGCTCTGAGCGACGACTGTTCCCCCCGACCGACGGCAGGATTCGGCGTATCGGTCGACGGTGCCCGCGATGGCGAACGGTTCAGACCGTAGACACACGACTCCCCGATGTTCAAAGTCGAACATCGGGGAGAAATCGCCCGAACCGGCCATCTGCGTGTGTCCGTTTTCGCAGGTGAGGGGCGGAGTGGGCGAATTAGCGGGGGAATTTGCCCCAGTTGCAGCAAAGAGACCCTTGTCTCACTCGCACACAACGGACATAAGCCCGCGAAACGCTACGCGAACTAGCCCCGGTTCAGGCCCAGATCGAGGCTCTGACCGGGCAGGATGAGGTCGGGGTCGGCCCCGACGGTCTCCTCGTTCGCCTGATAGAGCGCCGGCCACCCGCCGGGCACGTCCTTCTCGGCGGCGATGTCGCACAGGTTGTCGCCGGGCTGAACGGTGTAGGCGTCGGGGCCGGTTGCCTCGTCGACCCCGTTGCGGCCGGAAGTGTCACCGCGTGAGGCATGACGGCCGCTTTCGCGACCCTCTTCCGTATTGCCCGTTTCCGTGTCGTCGGCGGCGGGAGTGCCGCGGTGCTTGCCGCCGCTCGTCGCGTCGTCGGAGGGAGCCGCACCCGCGGCACCGTCGGACGCGTCGGGAGCGGCGGTGACCTCGTCCGTGGAGTCCGGCGCGCCACCGGCGTCACGGGACGGCTCCGAGGCGTCCGTACCGTCCGGCGCTCCGGTCCTGCCCGAACCGCCGGAAGAGGCCTCGGGGGCCCCGCTGTCCGTGGCGTCGCTCGGCGCGTCCTCGCGGGAGGTGCCTTCGGACGGCTCGACGTCCGGCGTCTCGCTCTGCTGCGGCAGCGGCAGGATGCCGGGGTCGACGCCGGTGTCCGTGCCGTCGTCGACGAGCCCCGCGAGCGGGCCGCAGGCGGGCCACGCCTGCGGCCCCTCGGCGGCGAGCACCTTCTCGGCGACCGCTATCTGCTGCGACCGGCTGGCGAGATCGGCGCTCGGCGCGTACGCGGTGCCGCCGTACGCGGCCCAGGTCTCCTCCGAGAACTGGAGTCCGCCGTAGAAGCCGTTGCCGAAGTCGGCGCTCCAGGCGCCGCCGCTCTCGCACTCCGCGACACGGTCCCACGTGCTCGCGTCCGCGGCGGAGGCCGAGCCCGCACCGAGCAGCGGAATGGCGATGGCCGAACCGGTCACACCCGCCGCGACGATGAGGGCCGGAGCCTGGCGGGGTCGGCGGTGTCGTCCGTTCCCGGAGAGCATGCGGTTGCCTTTCACGTGACAGCTGGGAAACCCGCGGCCTGCTGTTGCATGCCGAGTGACGGTGAACGTAGCCGTATTCGAACGTGAGTCACAAGTCGATGCAGCGGAGATCACGTGAAAGTCACAGAATTGACGCCACGTCAGTTTGTTTGCGGTGTGAACTCAACGGGCAGAGTGCGCAATCCACGCATGATGAGTCCCCCACGCCACCGCAAATCGGCCGGATCTCCCGCAAGCCGCAAGTCAGGCATTCTGCGGAGCAGCGTGCCGAGCGCGGTCTGCCCCTCGAGCCGGGCGAGCGGCGCACCGAGGCAGTAGTGGATGCCGTGCCCGTACCCAAGATGCTGGTTGTCACGCCGGGACAGGTCGAGCGTGTCCGGCGCGTCGAATCGTCCGGGGTCGCGGTCGGCGGCCGCGAGCACGACGAGCACGGGGTCGCCGGCCGCGATCCGCTGCCCGCCGACGGTGAGCGGTTCGGTGGCGAACCGCCATGTCGCGAGCTCCACCGGCCCGTCGTAGCGCAGCAGTTCCTCGACACCCGTCGCGAGCAGTTCGCTCTCGCCCGCGGCGAGCGAGGCCTGGAGGCGCTCGCGCTGGCCGGGGTTGCGCAGCAGCGCGTACACCCCGTTGCCGATGAGGTTCACCGTGGTCTCGAAGCCGGCGAAGAGCAGGATGAAGGCCATCGCCGCGGCCTCGTTCTCGGTGAGGTGCTCGCCGTGGTCGGACGCCTTGATGAGCCCGGAGATCAGGTCGTCACCCGGCTCCTCGCGCTTGCGGTGGATCAACTCCGCGAGGTATCCGCGCATCTTCTTCACCGAGCGGGCGACGCCTCCGCGCGGACCGCCCCCGTGGCGGATCATCATCCCCGCCCAGTCACGGAAGTCGTCCTGGTCCTCGCGCGGAACGCCGAGCATGTCGCAGATGGCGTAGATGGGCAGCGGGAACGCGAACTCGTGGATCAGGTCCGCTTCCCCCTTCTCCGCGAAGGAGTCGATGAGCCGGTCCGTCAACTCCTGCACCCGGGGCGCGAACTCGGCCACACGGCGCGGTGTGAACGCCTTGGAGACCAGCCGGCGCAGCCGGGTGTGGTCCGGCGGGTCGATGTTCAGCAGATGCGTCATCAGCTCTGCCTTGCGCTCGCCGGGAATGCCCGTCTTCCCCTTGGCGTGCGCCGGTTCGTCGTGATGCGCGGGGTTCTTTGAGAGCCGCTGGTCGGCAAGGGCCTGCTTGGCGTCGGCGTAACGGGTGACCAGCCACGCCTCCACGCCGCTGGGCAGCCGGGTCCGGTGCACCGGCGAGTGCTCGCGCAGCCAGGCGTAGGCGGGGTAGGGGTCGGTCGCGAACTCCCAGGTGAAGAGTTCGGGAGCGGCGTTCGGATCGGTCGGGTCGTTCACCCCTCGACGTTACCGGGGTGGCCCTCCGCCGCGCGGATCGCGTCCCGGTACGCGCGGGCCGCGGCACGCAGCGCCGCCTCGGGGTCGACGCCCGCCGCCTCCGCGCGTACGGCGAGTGCGAGCAGCTCGTAGCCGACGCCCTGTCCGGCGGGGAGCGGGACCTCCAGGCCGGCCGTACGGACCCGGGACGCGAGCTTCGCCGCCAGTGCGAGGCCCGGCTGACCGAGCGGGACACCCTCGGTCACCGAATCGCGCCGCTTCTCGATCGCCTTGGTGCGCAGCCAGTGGGCCTTGACCTCCTCGGGCGTCGAAGCGGTCTCCTCACCGAAGACATGGGGATGGCGGTGGATCAGCTTCTCGACGATGGTGCCCGCGACGTCGTCGATCGAGAACGGCTCGTCCTCTTCCCCGGGCCCGCCCTCCTCGGCGATCCGCGCGTGGAAGACGACCTGGAGCAGTACGTCGCCCAGTTCCTCACGCAGCTCGTCCCGGTCACCGTCCTCGATGGCCTCGACGAGCTCGTACGCCTCCTCGATGCCGTACTTGGCCAGGCCCTTGTGGGTCTGCTGCGAGGACCAGGGGCACTCGCGGCGGATGCGGTCCATGACCTCGACGAGGTCGAGCAGCCGCGCGCCGGGCAGGTCGTACGCACCGGGCAGCAGCTCCAGATCCGGCATCGCCACCCGGCCGGACCCGCCGAGGCGGGCCAGACCGTCGGTCAGGACCGGCTCGCCCTCGCCGGAGGCCAGTACGACGATCGTGCGGCCCCCGGCGCAGGCGTCCACGAGCTCCTGGGCGCTCGGCGCCGCGTGCTCGACGGTCACACCCGCCTCACGCAGGTACGACAGCTGCCGGTGATACGGATCCGCGCACAGCACCCGGTCCGCGGCGCGCAGCGTCCGCCACGCGGGCCAGGACAGCAGTCCGGGCGCGACGCGGTGGCTGGCGGTGAGCAGGACGATACGGCCGACGGCGGGTGCTTCGGTGGTCACACCCCGAACCTACCTCCCGCCGCTACGCACCCGCCTCGACGGGCTGTGCCTCCTGCGAGACCTGCGTGATCCAGGGCGCCTTGTAGGTCCCGAGCTCCAGCTTCGCGTCGTCCCAGGCGCCGTAGCGGGGGTTCACATCGATGTCGAGGTCCTTGGCGGCGGCGGTGAAGGCCTCGTTCAGCTTCTGCTGGCCCTCGGGGCTGTTCGCCGCGCCGATCGCGGTGGCGATCTTGCCGACCAGAATGTCGCGGCGCACCGCGTTCTCGACCTGGTCGGGGGCGACGCCGCGCTGCTGGAGATACATGGCGGCGAGCTGCTCCTCACCGCCGGACTGCTCCACCAGCTCGTTACGCCCGTCCTGGATCTCCTTGCGGCTGACGCTCACCCCGGCGTCCTCCGCCGCCTTCGCGACCACCCGGTCGACGATCAGGTCGTACAACTTGGCCCGGCCGAGCTGCCCGCTGTCCTTGATCAGCTGCGCGGACTGCGGCGAGGCCTGCTGCGCGTCGCGGACGTCCTGGACCTTGGCCTGGACGGTGGACATCTCGATCCGCTGCCCGCCGACGACGGCGGCGGTCCCGGGCTGCGCGTCGGTGCCGCAGGCGGCGAGGAGCGGCGCGGCGGCGATGAGCGCGGCGGAGACGGTGAGCGCGGTGCGACGACGGCGGTGCAAAGGGGCCTCCCGGCTTGATTGTGCTTCGGTGCACAAGGCCTTGCGGTGATCGATGTTAGGCACTGGGAGTGGCGTGGGCCACTGATTCGCCAAACGATTCGGCGGGAGCCCGGGATGCGGGCGGCACTCCCCCGCCTCCCACGGGGCACCTGTCCTCCTCCCCCGACGCTCATCCGGCGTTCACCTTCCGCTCACGCCGGCGTCAGAGGCCGCTCCACCGGCCGCCCGTACCCTCGCCCGGTGACCACGCTCTCTGTCATCGTCCCCTGCTACAACGTCTCCGCGTACATGGCCGATACGGTGGCCGGCCTGGTGAACAACGCCCGGGACGACTTCGAGTTCGTCTTCGTCGAGGACCGCTCGACGGACGACACCTTCGAAGCCCTCACCGCGCTCACCCGGCGCCTGCCGAACAGCGCTGTCGTCCGCCATGAGGAGAACCGGGGACTCGCGTCGGCGCGCAACACCGGCATCGACCGGGCCGACGGCCGCCTGATCACCTTCCTCGACGGCGACGACTGGCTCGGGCCGGGTCATCTGGCGGCTCTCGTCGACGCGATCGACCGGCTCGGCGTGGACTTCGTCCGCACCGACCATGTGCAGGTGACCGGCTCTCAGCGGACCCTCCAGCGGGCCCCGGAAGGACGGCGGGACACCCCGCTGGAGCCGCGCTCGTCGATCCTGCCGGTCGGCGAATCGAGCATGGTCGACTACCCGTACGCCTGGGCCGGTGTCTACGACGCCTCCCTCCTCGACCGGGGCATGCTGCGGTTCACGGACGGACTGCGCACCGCGGAGGACCGGCCCTGGATCTGGCAACTGCACCGGAACGCCGACTCCTACGCGGTGACCTCCCTGCATCAGATCTTCTACCGCCGGGGCGTCGCGAGCTCGCTCACGCAGATCGGCGACGTGCGGCAGCTGGACTTCCTGAAGGCGTTCGACCAGGTACTGGCCGAGCTCGCCGACGACCCGGAGGCGGACCTCCTGATGCCGAAGGCGATCCGCGGCTACTGCGTCGTCATCGCGCATCAGCTCCGCGACCGGCAGCGCTTCAGCCGTTCCGTCGCGCGTGAGCTCAAGGCCCTCACCAGCGGGGCCCTGCGACGCATTCCGGGTGCGGAGCTGGAGCGGGCACTCGCCGGGCTCGACGACGAACGGCGCACCATCATCAGAAAGGCCGCCGCATGACCGTCCAGATCTTCTGCGCCGCCACCCAGTACGCGGCGGCCACCGTCACGGCAGCGATCCGCTCCGGCATGTTCGGTCCGCGGTCGGAGCACCGCCGGATCCTGGTGGTCAGTGACACCTCGGCCGTTCCCGAGTTGGGTACACCGCTGGACCGGATGTCCGGTTTCGAGGCGCTGCGCCCCGAGTTCGACGAGGTGCGCTCCTGGAACGCGACGATCCGCCCGCACCACCCGGCCGGCTGGTCCCCGCGGGCCCAGGACGTCCTGCTGTGGGAGAGGAGCCTGCGGCTCGCCTGGGGACTGGGCGACGACAAGGTCGAGATCGCCTGCGAGTCCATCCAGGCCAACCCGTCCCGGGCCGTCGCGGCGATCTTCGCGGACAGTCCGCTCCATGTGTACGCGGACGGGCTGATGAGCTACGGGCCCACCCGCAACCGGATCCCGCTCCCGATGAGCAGCCGCATCAGCCGGCTGATCCATCTCGACCTGGTGCCGGGCCTGCGGCCGATGCTGCTGTCCGAGTACGGCGTCGAGCCGGTCGCCGTACCCGACGCGGAGTTCCGTGCCGTGCTCGGCGAGGTCGGTTCGGCCGCGGAGACCGGCCCGGAGCGTCCCACGGCGCTGCTGCTCGGCCAGTACCTCTCCTCACTGGAGCTGATCAGCCGGGACGAGGAGGAGGAACTGCACCTCGGCATGATCCGCGGGGCCGCGGCCCTAGGGCACCGCGTCATCACCTTCAAGCCGCACCCCAGCGCCCCCGCGGACTCCACGCGCGCCCTGGAGGAGCTCGGGGCCGAGCTCGGCCTCGATCTGCACATCCTGCGGAGGCCCGTGCTCGCGGAGACGCTCTACGAACGGGCCCGCCCGGAACTGGTCGTGGGGTGCTTCTCCACCGCGATGATCACGGCTGCGGCCTTCTACGGCATCCCCGCCGCCCGGGTCGGCACCGAACTGCTGCTGGAGCGCATCGCCCCCTACCAGAACAGCAACCGCGTCCCGCTGACCATCGTCGACGCCCTCGTCCCCGACCTGAACGACACCGGACGGGCGGGCAGGCCGGTGGACCTCACCGCCGATGTCGGCGGCCTGGTGCGCGCGGTCGGGTACTGCATGCAGTCTCCGTCCCACCCGGGGCTGCGGGACGAGGCGGTGTCCTTCCTCTCCGCGCTGCCCGAGGAGAGGCTGACCCGCTACTTCAAGCGGCGCAGGCTGACCGGCCTGGGCCTGCCGGGGGCCACGCCTCCCGTCCGGGGCGAGGCGCTGCGCCGGAACCCGGTGCTGCGCAAAGTGGCGCGCCGGATGCGCTGAGCCGCCCGAACGGTACATGTCCGTGCCCCCGCCTGTCCTGGACCGGCGGGGGCACGGACATGTGCGGCGCTCGTCAGCGGACGGTGACCTGCTCCGGTTCCGCCTCCGGCCGGACCGGTGAGCGGTCAGGGCCGAGCATGATGAACCGCGACAGGACGAACGTCAGCGGGATGGCCGCGGCCGCCGCGAGCAGCGGCGCATACGTGCTGCCGAAGTGCAGCACGTCGACGAGCAGGTACACCCCGCTGGTCGTCACCACGAAGTTCGCCGCGTTGGTGAGCGGGAACAACAGGAACTTCCGCCACGTCGGCCGGGTGCGGTACGTGAAGTACGAGGTCAGGAAGAACGACCCCACCATGGACAGCAGAAAGGCGACGACGTGGGCCGCCACGTACGGCAGGACCGTGAGCAGGGCCAGGTACAGGCCGTAGTACGTCCCGGTGTTCACCAGCCCGACCAGGCCGAACCTGACGATCTGGCCCCGTACCGTCATTTCCCTACCAGTTCCCCCGCGCGCCTGTTCCCGTCACTGTCCCCTCGGCCGTCCTCCTGTCGGGGAAGGCCGGCGTTGGTCGCCTTCACCAGGAAGTGCGGCCGCCGCTTCACCTCGTAGTAGATGCGCCCGACGTACTCGCCGACCACACCCAGCATCAGCATCTGCACACCGGCGAGCGCGATGACCGCCACGAGCAGGGTGACATATCCAGGGGTGTCCACGCCGTTCGCCAGGGCGACACCGACGATCCAGGCGGCATACACCATCGCTACGGCCAGCAGCAGCATTCCCAGATAGATCGCGGCCCGCAACGGTTTGTTGTTGAAGGACAGCAGCCCGTCGAGACCGTAGTTGAGGAGCTTTCCGAAGCTCCATTTGGAGCGGCCCTGCTCCCGCACCGCATTCTCGTACTCGAAGGTCGTCGTACGGAATCCGACCCAGGCGAAAATGCCCTTGGAGAAACGGTTGTACTCGGTCAGCTCCAGAACCGCGTCGACGGTGCGCCGTGACAGCAGCCGGAAATCACCGACACCGTCCACGAGTTGCACGTCGACCAGCCGGTTGATCAGCCAGTAGTAGGCGCGCGCCGTGACCGTGCGGGAGACCCGGTCGCCCTTGCGGGTGCGCTTGGCGATGACCTGGTCGAAGCCCTCCTCGTACAGCTGGAGCATGCGCCGCACCAGCTCCGGCGGATGCTGGAGGTCGGCGTCCATGATGACGACCGCGTCCCCCTCGGCGTGTCGGAGGCCGGCGAGCATCGCCGCCTCCTTGCCGAAGTTGCGGCTGAAGGAGACGTAACGGGTACGGGAGTCGGCCCCGGCGATCTCCTGGAGAAGATCGAGCGTCCGGTCCTGGCTTCCGTCGTCCACATAGACCAGCTCGAATTCCTGCTCGAGCAGGTCCAGTTCGGCGGTCACATGGCCATGGAAGCGGCCGATGATCTCCTCTTCGTTGAAGCACGGGACAACTATCGAGATCAGCACCAGATAACAACATCCGCCCTGAATGTCACAGACGGGTTCGTGACATGGCGTACAGGCGACCTTTCGGTGAACTGAGCTCGCCCCAGGGTGATTTCCCGATCACTGCTGGCATATTCGACACATCATGTGGACTCTGCCCCCCGCGCGCGGCCGTGCTGCCGCTCTCGCCGCGCTCATCACCGCCGGCACCGTGTGCGCCGGCGACGCCGTCGCCCGCAGCTTCCCCTTCGGGCCGCACACCCGCAGCGTGAACGACCTCGGCAACCAGTTCGTCCCGTTCCACACCCGGCTGTGGGACCTGCTGCACGGACGGGCCGACGGCGGAGTGCTGCTCAACTGGCAGTCCGGGTACGGCACCAGCTTCCTGCCCGACCTCGGCACCTACCTGGCGAGCCCGTTCTCCGTGCTCGTCGGACTGTTCCCCCGTGACGAGATCGACCTGGCCGTCTACGTCGTCACCCTCGTCAAGATGGCGGCGGCAGCGGCGGCCATGACCTGGCTGCTCACGGCGCTCCATCGGGGCACGGACCGGCGATGGGCGGCCGCGGTCCTCGGCGCCTCGTACGCCCTGTGCGGCTGGTCGGTCGTCGAGGCCTCGTACAACCCGATGTGGCTGGACGGGCTTATCGCCTTCCCGTTGCTGTGTCTCGTCGCCGAATGGGCCCGCAGGAACAGGCGGCCCTTGCTGGGTCCCGTGATCGTCGCACTGGCGTGGACCGCGAACTTCTACACCGCCTACATGGCGACCCTGGGCGCCGCACTGGTCCTCCTCGTGCGGCTGCTCCTGCAGGAGCGGGAGCGCCGGGAGCGGATACGGGCCCTGCTCCGCGCGGTGCGGACCGTGCTGCTCGGCACAGCGCTCGCGGCGCCCGTGCTCGTCCCCGTCTTCCTCGGCACCCGGCACGCCTATCCCGGATGGAAGCGGGAGTTCGCGGCGGCTTCCTGGGCGGACATGTCCGCTCGGCTGCTGCCGGCCACCTACAGCTTCTTCACCCCGGCGCTCTTCCTCGGCACGGGCGCGGTGCTGCTGGCCTGCGCGCTGGCCTTCCACCGCGCGGTACCCGGACGCGAACGGCTGGCCTGGGCCGGGCTGGTGGCGGCGGTGGCGCTCTCGCTGCAATGGGCCCCCACGCATCTGCTGTGGCACGCCTTCGCGACGCCCAACGGCAGCCCGTACCGGCAGACCTTCGTTCTCGCCGGTGTGATCGTCATCGCGGCGTGGACCACCGTCGCCCGCGCCTGGCCCGGCCGGCGTGCCCTGATCGGCGGTGGTGCCGTGCTCCTCGCGATCACCGCCGCCGCGTCGTGGAGTCCCCTGGTCACCCGATGGACGTACCCGCTGTTCGCCGCCGGGCTGCTCGCGGTCGTGGGCGGGCTGCTGCTCGCCCGGCGCGGCGGGCGGACGGCACCGCTCGCCGCCGTGCTGCTGATCGGCGCCCTGGCCGGCCAGGCCGCGGCAACCACCGCCTACGCGGACCGGCAGCGCCTGAACCGCCTCGACGACTACGCGCCCTGGGGAACGCGCCAGCAGGTGCAGGCGGACGCTGTCCGGGAGGCCGAGGGCTGGCCTCGCTACCGCACGGACCCCGGCCGCGAGCAGACCACCGCGAACGACCCGATGGCCGTCGGCGGCCAGGGCGCCGCCTACTACAGCAGCCACACGCCCGACGTGCTGACGCGCACGTTCCTCGCCCTCGGCAGCGGCTGGACCTCGGGCGGCCGGGCGATGCACAGCCTCGACAACCCCGTCACCGACGCGGTCTTCTCCGTCGGCGCCCGTGTGCACGCGCCCCGCGACCCGCACCAGGGCTGGACCAGGCCCGACGACAGGCCCACGACGGTGACCCGGCAGGAGGTGCCGCCGCTGGTGACCGTGCGGCCGGTCCTTCCGGACGGCCTGCGCCTCGGCCGCTCCCCGTACCGGAACCAGGAGAAGCTGCTCGGTTCGGCCGTCTACACGGTCCCCACGACGCGGCTGCGCACCGAGGCGGGTGCGACCGTCCCCGACCAGGACCGCTTCGACCACCGGCTGGCACCCGGCCGCTACACCCTGACGGCCCGCTGCCCCGCCGGCAGCGAGGTCTTCCTGTGGGCTCCGGACCTGTTCGGCACGGCCCGTGCCGGGGCGGGCGACCTCGTCGACTTCCGCGGTGAACTCCCGGGCCGGCGCGCCCCGATGGCCGGCCTCGGACGGACCGGAGACGGGCAGGTGACCGTGTCGCTGCGCGCCGCCCGGGCCGGGACCCTGCCCCACGAGGCGCTCGGCTGTCTCGACCGGCAACGGCTGTCGGCCGCGGTGGAGCGGCTGCGGAGCACCGGCGCGGTGTCCGTCGATGTCGGCGACAGCGGGGTCCGCGCCGAACTGCCCGCCGGTCCGGGCGGGACGGCCGTGCTCGCCGCGCCCCGGATCGCGGGCTGGAGCTGCGGGGGCAGGCCGGCGGACTCGTACCTGGGCCTGGTGGCGACCCCCGTGCCCGCCGGACAGACGTCCGTGGAGTGCGCCTTCCGGCCACCGGGGCTGCGCGCGGGCACGTTCGCGGCGTTGGCCGGTCTGATCGGGGTGATCGCCGTCGGCCCCGGCCGCCCGATGCTTTCCCGCGCGCGTCGCCGGGGGGACACCAAGACTTCATCTGCCTAGCACTGGAGCTTGGTGGGCCCCGGGGGTTGTCACGCGTACGTTCCCGGGCATGCCCATTCTCCGCAACCGTCTGACGAAGCGCGCTCTGCGTCCCGCCCTCACCCTGCTCGAACAGCGCGTGAGACGTGGCGTGCAGCCCGACCTCGACACCTTGCGGCGGGAGGTGGCCGAGATGCGGCGGCAGCAGTACGCGGTCGGGTTGCTGCTAGACGGCACGGGCAGAGGAGCGCACCGCATCCCGCCCGCCGCGGAGATCGACCGGCTGGTGCGCGAGGTGGGGGACGTCAGCGACCGCGGTGAGCACGCCCGGCGCAGTGTCGTCGTCGCGTTCCGCACGGTGGTCGCGCTGGAGGCGCTCGGGTGGGGCGGCTGGCGGGTTCCACGTCCAACATCTGCGGCAAGCTCGCGACCGTTCCGCTGCTCTCGCCGCCGAACGGCAACATCCTCGAGATCGGCACCCTTTACGGGCTGTTCGCCTCCGCCCTGGTGCGCATGGTGCACCGGGCGGGCATCGAGCCCGACCTGACGATCGTCGACCCGCTGGCCGGCTCACAGCTCCAGCCGGGGACCTCGCAGCCCGCCGACCCGACCGGCACCCCGGTGCGCGAGGACGTCGTACGCGCCAACCTGGCGCTGGGAGGCAGCCGTTCCGCCCTCCAGGCCCGCATCCAGCAGGGCTTCTCGTCCGACCCGGAGGTCCGGGAGGTCGTCTCCGACCGGGAGTACGGGGTGATCGTCGTGGACGGCGACCACTCCATGGAGGGTGTCGCCGCCGACCTCGAATGGGTCGAGAAGATCATCGCCCCGGGAGGCATCGTGGTGCTCGACGACTACGGCGACAAGGCCTGGCCCGGTGTCCAGGAGGCGCTGGACAAGCACCTGGCCGGCGGCACGTCCCGGCTGCGGATGCTCGGGAGGGTGTCCACCTCGGCGTTCCTGCGGGCGGACTGAGCCGGCACCGGGCCCGGAACCCTGTCCGGCCCCGCCCGTCAGCCCATCCGGAACTGCTGCTGGCGCTCCAGCGCCCGCCGCACCTCCGCCGGGAGGGGATGGTAGGGGCCGTACGCGCGCTCCGCGTCGTACAGCAGCGACCGGAACTGCTGCTGCGCCGCCGTGTGGTCGCCCACCGCGAGCAGCAGATGGCCGATGCGATGGCGCACCTGGAGCGCGCGGTCCGGCTCCGAGCTCTCGTAGTACGGCAGGACCGCGCGGTACTCGGCCACCGCGGCGGCCGCCTCGCCGAGCTGCTCCAGGCAGTGGGCCGCGTCGTAGCGGTACTGCAGCGTCTGGGCGTCCGACGGGCCGGCCTCCGCCGTCCTGTCGTCGGCGAGGCGGCGCAGCTCGGGCAGGGCCCGGCGGTACTGGCCGTCGTCCATCAGGGTCGCCGCGTACTGCTTGCGGAGGATGCGGACGACGGGTGAGTGCTCGCCGTGCTCGGCCGCCGCTGCCGGCAGGATGCCGCCGAGGATGTCGACGGCCTGGGTGATGCTGCCCTCGCCGAGGAGACGCTTGACCTCGTCGACCGCGCCCGCGACATCGGGCCTCGGCGCGGGCGCCACCGGCGGCGCGGCGGGGGCCGACGCGACACCCGCCCGGTCGGGCCAGGGGGCGTGCGGGCGCAGGAACGGCTGCGTCGGGTCGAGCGGCCCACGGGGCTCGCCGCGCTGCGGCAGCAGTGGAACCAGCGCCTCGTACACCTCCTGCGCCCCGGAAGGGCGGTGCTGCGGGTCCTTGGCGAGAAGGCGCAGCACGAGGGCCTCCAGCGGCTCGGGGACCTCCGGGCGCAGCTGCCGGACCGGCAGCGGCGGCTCGTGGAGGTGCCGGTGCAGCACGCCGAGGGCCGTGGAGCCGGCGAAGGGGACGTTGCCGCTGAGGAGTTCGTGCAGCAGGACGCCCAGCGCGTACAGGTCCGTGTACGGGCCGACGGCGCCGCCCATCGCCTGCTCCGGGGCCATGTAGGCGGGGCTGCCGATGGGCGAGCCGGTGTGGGTGAGCCGGGTGGTGTCCGTGTCGATGACGGAGGCCACGCCGAGGTCGAGGACGGTGAGCGTGCCGTCGGGCTTCACCATCACATTGCGGGGCTTGAGGTCGCGGTGGACGATCGGCACGGCGTGCACCGCGCCGAGCACCGCGCACAGCTGCGCGGCGACGCCGACGGCCCACTCCCACGGATACGGGTCGTGCTCCGCGAGGTGGTCGGCGAGGTCGGCGCCCTCGACGTACTGCATCACGAGGTACAGGTCGTCGCCGTCGCTGCCGGCGTCGTGGACGGTGACCAGGCCGGGGTGGCACACCTGGGCCGTCACCCGGCACTCGCGCACGAAACGCCGGCGCATCTCGTCGGCGGCGGTCGCCGCGGCCATGTGGTCGGGGCGCAGCAGTTTGACGGCGACGCGGCGGTCGAGACGCCCGTCGTAGGCCGTCCACACCTGGCCCATGCCGCCCTGGCCGACGAGCGCGGACAGTTCGTAACGGCCACCGACGACCCGTCCGTTCACTTGCCCTCTTCCTTGCGGAGCAGGTCGCTGAGTTCGTCGAGCTCGGCGCGGACCTGGTCGATACGGGGCGTGGCCGCTCCGGTCCCCGCCGCCGGCCGTCCCCCGGCAGCGGGCGGGAACACGGGTGGCGGCGTGGACGGGGACGTGGGCGGCGTCACAGGTGCGGCGGGCGCCGCCGGCGCGGGCGGGTAGCCGTACGCCGGGGCTGGGACGGCGGGCGCGCCCGTCGCCGGCGGGTAGCCGTACGCCGGGGCCGACGGCTGCGCCCCGTAGGGCCCGGGGCGCGCACCCGCGACCGGCGGGCCGTAGGGCGAGCCGGCGACGGCGGGCGACCAGCCGGGGCGCGGCTCCTGGTAGTGCCGTATCTCGGCGACCAGATAGTGCGTCGGCACCCCGATGGCGAGGCCGAACAGCACGCCCAGGCAGACGAAGTCGAGCGCCGTGGGGTCCTCTTCGGCGACGGGCGCCGTGCCCGTGGTGCTGAACTCGCCGATGACCACGAAGACCACGACGGTGAGGGCCAGCGAAAGCCAGAACAGCACCCAGTCCGAACCGCGCCGGCGCACCACGGCGAGCCGGAGCATCGCCGCCCAGGCGAGGAATCCGATACTCAGCAGCGCGAGCGCGACGAAGACGATGCGCAGGACCACGAGCACCGCTGTCGCTGGGCGCGTGGGCTGCGGCGGCGCATAGCCGTGGCCGTGCATTCTTGTGCTCCTGATGCCTGGGGACGAGGCGTAGGGGACCGAGCGTATACACCGACACCGACAAGGGGTTACGGGTTGTACGGAACGGCCGTCCTCTTCGTCACTCCGGCCGGAGGCTGCCGTCCGTCAATCCGTCGTACATGCCCTGGACGAGCCGCTCGCCGAGGCGGCCCGCGAGGCGGAGCGCCTCCTCGAACTCGGCGAGCGTGCGGAACCGCTCCCCGTAGCGCCGCTGCTCGGCGAGCGGGAGGCGCGGGAGTTGGAGGCGGCGGACGTCGAGGCGGGTCGCGGTGGAGGCGTAGCTGCTGGCCTGTCGCTGGTTGGCGCTGCCGCGCAGGAAGCCCGCGAGGAACCAGGGGTCGAGCGTGTCCGGGTCGGGGCGCAGCAGTTGGAGGTTGCGGCCGAGGGCCGCGCCCGCGGTGGCCTCGTCGACGACGCGGACGATCGTGCCGGCGCCGAGCACGGGAACGACGACATCGCCCTCCTCGACGCGCACCGGCTCCTCGTCCGGCCGGTCGGGAAGGGTGCCTGTGGGGGCCTTGCCCGACAGGACGTCCTGCTCGGTGAGGACGGGCACGTCCTCACCGGGGGCGCCGCCGCCGGTGCCTCCGGCCTGCATGACGAGTGCGCCGGCCCGCGCCAGCTCGCCCACGGTGGTGGCCGGCCGGTGGACGGGCGCGGCGGCCGGCGACGCCGCGGGGGACGGCGGCGGCGTGAGCTCACCGGTACGGCGCAGAATCCGGGTCAGCCGTTCGCGTACGGCGTCCAGTCCGGCGGCGCCGCCACCGGCGGCCGGGGGCGGCAGATGGCGGGCCGGGGCCAGGTCCACGTCGTCGTCGAGCAGTTCGATGACCGGGACGCACCGGCTCACGCCGGGGGTCTCCGGCACGGATCCCTGCCGTTCGAACGGCTGCCAGGCATCGAGCACCGCTGCGCGGATGGCCTGCCAGTCGAGCCGGTCGCGGCCCGCCGCTGCCGGCTCCGCCGTGGCGGTGTCGACCAGAAGCAGTTCCGGTGCCGGGCGTTCCGCGGGGCCGGGCCTGCGCAGCACCCACAGGTGGAGGGGATGCCGTACGGGGGCGCCGCCCCGGCCGGGAGCGCGACGACGGCCCGCAGCGCGCCGCGGCGCAGCAGCCCGGCGCGGACCCGGCGCCCGGACCGGCGGGAGGCTGCGGCCGGGGGCATCAGCAGTACGGCGGTGCCGCCGGGGCGCAGCCGGGCGAGCGCGTGCTGCACCCAGGCCAGTTCGGACTCCGTGCGGGCGGGCAGGCCGTACTCCCAGCGCGGGTCGTAGGCCAGTTCGTCGTGGCCCCAGTTGCGTTCGTTGAACGGCGGATGACACAGGACGGCGTCCGCGGCGAGCTCCGGGAACGCGTCCGCGCGCAGCGCGTCGCCGGCCGCTGCCCGCACGTCGGCGTCCGTGTGCAGGGCGAGACGCAGGGCGGTGAGCGCGGCCAGGTCCGGGTCGGCCTCCTGCGCGTGGAGCGCGGCGGGGCGGTCGACGGCGCGTAGGAGGGTGCCGGTGCCGGAGGCGGGGTCGAGGACGGTCCCGCAGACCCGATCAACGCGGCCATCAGCGCGGCCGGTTCGGCCGGCGTGAGCGTGTACTGGCGGGGGTTGGCGTCGAGATGCCTACCGAGCAGGAACTCGAAGGCCTGGCGGGCACCGGTCTCCGCGGCGAGCGCGGCGGCGCCGCGCAGTAGCGGCACGGAGGGCGCGAGCTCGTCGGGGAGCGGTGTCCGTACGGCCCGCGGGGCGCCGAAGCGGAACGTCAGCACCTCCTCGAGCGCGCCGGGCAGCACCGCCGCCAGGCGGGTGTCGGAGACGGCGCCGAGGGCGGGCCAGCCGGAGGGCCGGTGATGGACGAGGAGGAGTGCGCAGCCGGCGTGGACCAGGGCGGTGACGGCTCCGGCCGGGTGGGCGGACAGCTGCTGCCAGACCCGTTCACGGAGAGGCACCTCGGCCAGTTTCCCCTGGTCACGGAGCCAGCGTTCGACGTCGGCGAGGGCAAAGGAAGGGCTGGTCTCCGTCCCTCCGACGGGCTTGGGGAAATCGGCGTGCCGGCGGCGCCAGTTGCTCACGGCGGCACGGCCGACGCCGGCGAGCCTGGCGATCTCGGCCGCGGTCACCTCTGCCGCGGTCACCTCTGCGGCGGTCGCCTCTGCGGCCGTCCCGTCGGCTGCGGTCACCTCTGCTGCGTTGTCCGGCACCCGGCTGTCTCCCCCGTCACAGTTCCGCTTGCTGTGTCCGGCACTGTACTCGGGTTCACGGTCACAGGGCGCTTCACAGGAAATGTTTGAAGAGCGGAACACTTTCTTGTTGACTCGGTTCACAGGCTCTGCTGTTATTGACCCATGCAGAACGGGCCACGGAAGATCGGGCCCGCCACAAACAATGGGGGGGACCCATGTCGCAGTACACCCAGCCGCAGCCGGGCCAGTTCGCAGCGCCCGGTTCGCCGCGCAACGGCCTCGGTACGGCCGCCCTGGTGCTCGGGATCATCGGCCTCGTCTTCGCGATCGTCCCGTTCCTCTTCTGGATCGGCACCATCCTCTGCCTGATCGCGCTGATCCTGGGCATCGTCGGCCGGGGTCGCGCCAAGCGCGGCGAGGCCACGAACAAGGGTGTCGCTCTCGCCGGCACCGTGCTGGGCCTGATCGGAATCATCGTCAGCGTGATCATCGGAATCGTCACGGTGATGGCCGTGGACGACGCGGTCGACGAGATCAACAAGGCCGTCGAGAACACCGCACCCAAGGACACGACCGCCGGTGGCACCGACGGTGCGGCGGATGGTGAGGCGCCGGCCGAGGGCAAGTCCCTCGCCGCGGACGAGACCTCCGTGTACGACGACGACGTGCAGGTCACCGTCTCCGCGCCCAAGCCGTACACGCCCGGCGAGTTCGCGATCGGCCACACCAAGGGCAACAAGGCCTACCAGGTCACGATCACCATCGAGAACGCCGGCAAGGAGAAGTTCGACACGAGCCTCGTCACCGCCGACGCCCGCGCCGGCAAGGACGGTGTGACCGCCGAGCAGATCTTCGACGACAAGGCGGGCACCGGCTTCGAGGGCACGATCCTGCCCGGCAAGAAGGCAACCGTCACGTTCGCCTTCGACGCCCCCGCCGACGCGAAGAACCTGACGGTCGAGGTCTCCCCGGGCTTCGACTACGACGCCTCGCAGTGGGAGCTGACGCTCTGACACCCGCGGCAGACGCGGCACGGACGAGCAGCCGGGGGCGGCCCGCCGAAAAGGCGGGCCGCTCCTGGCTTCTGCCGTCCCGGCCAAGGGCTGCCGGTACGTTCAGGTCATGGGATCCATCCGAGCGGACATCCACCACTCCCCCTCGACCTGGCGACAGGACTGCCCTGCGCCGGCCTCTGCACAACGCGGTGCGCTCGTCGCGGAGACCGCGAAGCGCGTACTCGCCCTGGGGGACGGCCGCCTCCTCGTCGGCATCGACGGCCTGACCGCTGCAGGGAAGACGAGCTTCGGTCATGAACTGGCCGAGTTCGTCGCCGCCTCGGGCCGCCCCGTGCTCCGGGCGACACTCGACGACTTCAAGAACCCGTGGCGGGACCGTCATCTGTACGACCGGGAGACGGGCGAGGGCTACTACCGCCACGCCTACGACTACGCGTCGGCACGGCGGCTGCTGCTCGACCCCTGCCGGTCACCGGACGCGGTGTCCTGCGCCCTGTGCGCCATCGATCCGCTGACACAGGTCGACCACTCCGGCGAGCGGGCGCCGCTGACCCTCGACTCGATACTGATGGTGGACGGCGTCTTCGCCTTCCGGCCCGAGATCGACGGCTACTGGGACTTCCGCATCTGGTTGCACGTGGACGAAGAGCTGTCCGTGCGCCGGGGCGGCGAACGCGACCAGGACTGGGCCGGAACAGAAGCAGAATCGATCCACCGGAACCGGTACCTGGTGGCAGAGCGCATCTATCTGGACGAGGCCGACCCGCTGTCGCGGACGGACGTCGTCATCGACAACTCGGACTTCGAGGCCCCGTACGTCGTCGCGTCGTCCTGAGGCGGGGAGGATCGCACCCCGCCCGGGCGACGGGAGAGCGGGAGCCGCCCGGCCGGGCGGCTCCCGCATCAGCCTCTCCTACACCTGGTGGCGTACCCACACATTGGGCTCGACGTACACCGCGTAACCGCGTTCCGCCTCGCAGTGCACGGGCACCAGCGCGCCCGGGACCTCGACCTGGCCCGTGGTGTCGAACGGGAGCCCCGTCCACTTGCGCCACTGCTCCAGCGATCCGGTGACCGTCATCGACGTCGGGGCCACCTTCTCGATGACGCCGCCGGCCCGGACGTGGACGCGCAGCCACGGGTCGTGCGGGAGCCCGTCCGCCTCACGGGTGCGGTACGCGTACTCGCTCATCAGCACCGACGGCTCGGCGCTCTTGGCGCTCGGCCGCACCGGCGCGATCAGATCCCCGAAGCCCCGGCGGCGCGCATTGTCCCGCATCGCCGCGAGGAGCCGGCCCGATATGCCCTGACCCTGCTTCTCCTTGGCGACCGTGATCTCGATGGCGCTCATCGTGTCCGGCTTCCGGCCGTGCCGCAGGTCCGAGAAGGCCCACAGCATCACCTGGTCCCAGCCGCCCGCCGGGAGTTCCCTGCGCCCGTCGACATCCATCGCCACCGGCACGCTGAACGCCCGCCCGACGACCTTGCCTTCGGCGTCGGTCGCGACGAGCACGTATTCGGGCAGTTCGCCGACGATGCGACCGATGTAGGCCCAGCCGACGGGGTCGTTGACGACGAACTCCGCCCAGGTGTCGATCATCTGCCACATGGGGCCCTGCAGTTCCGGCCGCTCGGCCAGTGTCGTGATCTCAAGATCCATGGCGCAAGGCTAACGACGCCCGCGCCCGGCCCCCAGTGGTTAAACGAGCGTCGCCGTTCCGCCCTGTCGCCGCCCCGGAGCCGTCGGGGTCATCCGCCGCACTGGGCGAGCATGATCCGCTTGTCGGCGCTGGTCACCGGCAGCTCGTACTTGACCGCGACCTGCGCGAAGCGCACCGCGTAGGAGCAGCGGACGGGCTTGCTGGGCGGCAGCCAGGAGGCGGGGCCCGAGTCGCTCTTGGCACTGTTGGCGCGGCCTTCGACCGGCAGCAGGTTCAGCGGGTCGTTGGCCAGTCGGCGCCGCTTGGCCTCGTCCCAGCGGGCGGCGCCCATCTGCCAGCTGTACGACAACGGAACGACATGGTCTATCTGCACCTCGGCGGCGTCCTGCTTGCGCCACTCGATGGTCCTGCCGGTGTACGGGTCGCGGACGGTCATCGCCACGACGACGCAGTCGGAGCCCTCACGGAAGGCCAGTTCCTTCCCGTCGCGGGCGAGGAGGTCGTTCCTCGTGTCACAGCCGTTCCTGGCCAGAGGCACCCCGTCGGCGGTGTCCATCCAGGCGTAGCCGTACTCGTCCCGGTCGTAACCGGTCCTCGGGCCGCGTCCCTTGGTGGTCACCTCGCCGATCAGCTCGCGGGCGGCCGCCCGCTCCTCCTCGGTGACGAGGGCGGCGAGACCCGGCTCCGTGCCGCGCGGGTTGGCGAGCGGGCTCGTGCCACCGGCGGCCGGTGCGCCCTGCGAAGGACCGCCACCGCCCTCGGTGCCGCCCCCGTCGACGCCGATGCCGTCGCAACCGGTGAGCAACATCCCCGCGAGCAGCGCTGCTGACGCTCCCCGCCCGACCACCCGACGTCTGTTCACCGTCCGTACGGTACTGCCGTCCTCAGACCTTGCCGATACCGAGGGTGTTCTGCATGGGGAGCAGCCCGGTGCCGAGCATCGCGACCCAGTACGCGCCGAGCAGTTCGGACAGGCGGTCCGTGTCGTCCGGGCCGAGCGCGGCCCAAGGGGCGGCTGCCATCTCGTCCGTACACCGCTCGACGTCGGCGCGCAGTTCACGGCCGGCGGCGCTCGCCGCGCCGTCGGCGTCCAGCAGGCCACGCCGGGCGAGCCGTTCGCGCGCGGCCGTCCACTCCGTCTCGCTCCAGCCGCGGCTCGCGAACGTCTCGACAGGGGCCGCCCCGACGGCGGCGAAGGAGACGAGCGCCTCGACGGGGTCGAGCCCGGCCGACAGGAGCGCAGCGATGTGGCCGTCCCCGCGGTGCTCGCGCAGCAGGGTGGCCGCCTGCCACAGGACGACATGCGGTTCGTCCGCCCAGTCCAGCGCCGCGTGGGCGGCGGCGAGCGGGCGCCCCGCGGGGTCGGCGTTCTCGGCGGCACGACGGGCGAGGGCGGCTGCCTCCGCCAGCTCCTTCGACGCGACCGCTTCCCCGAGCACGTCCCGGTACGTGCGGTCGGCGGCGCGCAGCCTGGCGGCGATCACGGCCTTCGGCGCGGCCACCCGCCAAGCGGCCGGTACGTGTTCGCGCACCATCGCCGGGCTGAAGCTGTAGAACGCCGAGCCGACCTGCACCGCCCCGGCCTCTCCGAGCGGCGCGGCCCGCCAGGCGAAGTAGCTGGGCCAGCGCTCGTCGGTCCGGTAGCCGAGTGCGGCGGCCTCCTCGAAGGCCTGCGGCGAGTAATAGAGCACGGCGTGCAGTGGTTCGAGCAGATGCCACATCTGCCGTACGCGTCCGAGTTCGTCGGTCATGTCCGCCTCCCGGTCTGGTGCGTGGGGTGGTGCAGCCATCGTCACGAGCACCGATCTAGTCAGTGACCAGATTGCGCTTCGCCCGTGAACTTGTCAATGGCAAGATGCGGCGTAGCCTGACGTCATGAGCACGAGCCGCACGTACCACCACGGCGATCTACGGCAGGCGGTCATGTCCGCGGCCCTCGACGTCATCAGCTCGGAAGGCCCCTCCGCCCTGAGCCTGCGGGATCTGGCGCGCCGCGCGGGCGTCTCGCACGCGGCCCCCTCGCACCACTTCAGGGACCGGGCCGGCCTGCTGACGGCCATCGCCACGGAGGGCTACGACCTGCTGGCCGACGCCCTTGCGACGGCCCCCGGTCTGCGGGAGCGGGGGTTGCGTACGTCCGGTTCGCGATCACCCACCCTGCCCACTTCCAGGTCATGTTCCAGCCCGACCTGCACCGCGGCGACGACCCCCGGCTGACGGCGGCCAAGGAGCGCGCCGCGGCCGAGCTCAGCGCGGGCGTGGCATCCCTGGTTCCGGCCTCCGCCCCCGCCTCGGCCCCGGATCCGCACGCCGCCAGGATCGCGGCGTGGTCCCTGGCCCACGGCTTCGCGACCCTGTTCCTGACCCACAACCTGGACGACCCGGCGGGCGACCGGGACCCCGCCGAGGTCTTCCGTTCCCTCGCCGGCCTGCTGTTCGCGTCCACCGATTCTCAAGTGGCCCGGGAATAGCGGGAGTCGGCAGCCGCTTGATCCCTGCGCGTGCACGCACTCATCAGGACGGGTACCGGCAAGGAACAAGGGGCGGAACACATGGCTTCCACGAACTCCCTACGGCGCACGGGCATTGCCCTGCTGGCCGCGACCACTCTCGTCGCGCTGCCGGTCACCGGCACGGAGGGACTGACCGGGACCTCTCGAGCCGAGGCGGCACAGGGCGGCGGCGCGTGGCGGGGCGGCTGGGCCGCCTCACCACAGGCACCGACCGAGCCTTTCGGCCCGAACTGGTCCGAGCAGGGCTTCGTCGACCACACGGTCCGGCAGGTGGTGCGAGTGAGCGCCGGCGGCACGAAGGCCCGGATCGAGCTGTCCAACCGGTACGGGAAGAGACCCCTGAGGATCACCGGCGCGACGGTCGCACTCACCGACGACGGCGCGTCCGTGAAGGCCGGTTCGGTACGTCGGCTGTCCTTCGGCCACGACGGCTCCGTGACCGTTCCGGCCGGGGGCAAGGTCTACAGCGACGGCGTACCTTTCGCGGTCAAGGCCCTGCAGTCGGTGACCGTCACGCTGTACCTGGCGGAGCCGACCGGACCGGCGAGCTTCCACTCGTTCGCCTCCGCCACCAGCTACCGGGCGAGCGGCGACCACCGCTCCGACCGGGACGGGACGGCGTTCAAGGAGACCAGCGCCTCCTGGTTCTTCCTCTCCGGAGTCGAGGTGAGCGGCGGGAGCGCGGCCCGCCGGGACGGCATCGTCACTTTCGGCGACTCCATCACCGATGGTGTCGGCTCCGGCCTGAACGCCGACAACCGCTACCCGGACGAGCTGGCCGAGCGCTTCGCCGCCGCCGGAAAGCCGCGCAGCGTCCTCAACCACGGCATCGGCGGCAACCAGGTCACCAACGACACGGTCTGGGCCGGGGAGAAGGGCATCACCCGTTTCAAGCTCGACGCGCTGAGCGAGCCGAACGTCGGCACGGTCGTCGTCCTCGAGGGCATCAACGACATCGGCGGCAGCGACTGGGAGGGCTTCCCCGGCGGGCCGACGCCCGAGGTGTCGGTCGACCGGCTGATCGAGGGGCACCGCTCACTGATCCGCCAGGCGCACGCCAGGGGCATCAGGGTGATCGGCGCGACGCTGACGCCGGTCAAGGGGTCCTCGTACTACACCCCGGTCAACGAGGCCAAGCGCGAGGCGTTCAACCACTGGATCCGCACGTCCGGCGAGTACGACGCCGTGGTCGACTTCGACCGCGCGCTGGCCGACCCCGCCGACCCGGACCGCATCCTCCCGGCTTACGACTCGGGCGACCATCTCCACCCGGGCGACGCGGGCTACCGCGCGATGGCTCAGGCGCTCGACCTCGACGAGTTCTGACCGGGTCCACCGGCCGGCCGGCCGTGTCCCCGCCCGGGCACGGCCGGTGCCGTGTCCGGGCAGGGGCACCGGCCCATGGGCCGGTGCCGTCTCCGCTACGAGCCGAGGATCGTCGTCAGGAACTCGCCGGTCCACGCCAGCAGTTCGCGGCCCACCACCGGCTTGCCGCCGATCTTGCCGCTCGTCGGCCGCGGCACCAGGATCTGGTGGACGGCCGGCTTGATGACCGTGCGCGGATGGAGCCGCTTGAGGCGCAGTTCCTGGGACTCTCGCAACTCCACCGGCGCGAAGCGGATGTTGGAGCCCTGGAGCACGATCTCGCCGACGCCGCACGCACGGGCGAGCATCCGCAGACCGGCGACCAGCAGGAGGTTCTCCACCGGCTCCGGCAGCTTGCCGTAGCGGTCGGTGAGTTCCTCGCGGACCGCCTTGATGTCCTCCTCCGTGTTCGCGGAGGCGATCGCCCGGTACGCCTGGAGCCGCAGCCGCTCACCGGGGGCGTAGTCGTGCGGGACGTGCGCGTCGACGGGGAGCTCGATCTTGACCTCGAGCGGGGGCTCCTCCTCCACGCCGCCCTCCAGCGAGGCACGGTAATCGGCGACCGCCTCGCCGACCATGCGGACGTACAGGTCGAAGCCGACGCCGGCGATGTGACCCGACTGTTCACCGCCGAGCAGGTTGCCGGCGCCGCGGATCTCGAGGTCCTTCATCGCGACGTACATGCCCGCGCCCATCTCGGTGTGCTGGGCGATCGTGGCGAGACGCTCGTGCGCGGTCTCCGTGAGCGGCTTCTCCGGCGGGTAGAGGAAGTAGGCGTACCCCCGCTCCCGGCTCCGGCCGACACGGCCGCGCAGCTGGTGCAGCTGTGAGAGACCGAAGTTGTCTCCGCGCTCCACGATCAGGGTGTTGGCGTTGGCGATGTCGATACCGGACTCGACGATCGTCGTGGAGACCAGCACGTCGAACTTCTTCTCCCAGAAGTCCACGACGACCTGCTCCAGCGCCGACTCCGACATCTGGCCGTGCGCGGTGGCGATGCGCGCCTCGGGGATGATCTCGCGCAGCCGGGCCGCGGCCCGGTCGATCGACTCGACGCGGTTGTGGATGTAGAAGACCTGGCCCTCGCGCAGCAGTTCACGCCGCACGGCGGCGCCGATCTGCTTCTCCTCGTACGGGCCGACGAAGGTCAGCACCGGGTGCCGCTCCTCCGGCGGGGTGGTGATCGTCGACATCTCGCGGATGCCGGTCACCGCCATCTCCAGCGTGCGGGGATGGGGGTGGCGGACATGGTCAGGACGTCCACGTCGGCCCGCAGCTTCTTCAGCTGTTCCTTGTGCTCGACGCCGAAGCGCTGCTCCTCGTCGACGATGACGAGGCCCAGGTCCTTGAACTTGGTCTCGGAGGAGAAGAGGCGGTGGGTGCCGATCACGATGTCGACGGAGCCGTCCCGCAGCCCCTCGAGCGTCGCCTTCGCGTCGGCGTCCGACTGGAAACGCGACAGCGCCCGGGTGACCACGGGGAACTGCGAGTACCGCTCGGAGAAGGTGCCGAAGTGCTGCTGGACGAGGAGTGTGGTGGGGACGAGGACGGCGACCTGCTTGCCGTCCTGGACCGCCTTGAAGGCCGCCCTGACCGCGATCTCCGTCTTGCCGTAGCCGACGTCGCCGCAGATCAGCCGGTCCATCGGGACCGTCTTCTCCATGTCCTCCTTGACCTCGGCGATCGTGGAGAGCTGGTCGGGGGTCTCGACGTAGGGAAAGGCGTCCTCCAGCTCCCGCTGCCACGGCGTGTCCGGGCCGAAGGCATGGCCGGGGCGGCCATCCGCGCCGAGTACAGCTTGATCAGGTCCGCGGCGATCTCCTTGACCGCCTTCTTCGCGCGCGCCTTGGTCTTCGTCCAGTCCGCGCCGCCGAGCCGGTGCAGCGTCGGGGCCTCACCGCCCACGTACTTGGTGACCTGCTCCAGCTGGTCGGTGGGGATGTAGAGGCGGTCGCCGGGCTGGCCGCGCTTGGCGGGGGCGTACTCGACGAGCAGGTACTCGCGGGTCGCGCCCTGGACCGTGCGCTGCACCATCTCCAGGTAGCGGCCCACGCCGTGCTGCTCGTGGACGATGTAGTCGCCGGCCTCGAGGGTCAGCGGGTCGATCGTCTTGCGGCGCCTGGTCGGCATCCGCTGGCCGTCCTTGCCGGCCGCCTTCTGGCCGGTCAGGTCGGTCTCGGTGAGGACCGCCAGCTTGAGTCCCGGGTCGATGAAGCCGTAGTCGATGGAACCGCAGGCGACGTGGACGACCGACGGTGTGATCTCGGCCAGGTCGCCGTCGAGCCGTGCCGCGATGCCTTCACCGCCCAGCACCTCCACCGTGCGGGAGGCCGGGCCGTGCGCCTCCGTCACGAACACGGTGCGCCAGCCGTCGGCCAGCCAGCCCTTGGTGTCGGCGAGCGCCCGGGCGGTGTCACCGCGGTACGTGTCCGGGGCGTGCATGCCGAGCTTGACCGTGTCGTCCTCCAGGTCGGAGGCGTCCGCGGCGAACGGGGACACGGACCACCACATCATCCCCAGCTCGCGCGCCCGGTCCCGGACGTCCGCGATGCCCCACAGCGAGGCCGCGCCGACGTCGATCGGGGCCTCTCCGCCGCCCGCGGTGGCGGCCCAGGACGCCTGGAGGAACTCCTGCGACGTCGCCACGAGGTCCGCCGCCCGTGTCCGCACCCGCTCCGGGTCGCACACGACGGCCATCGAGCCCTCGGGCAGCACGTCCAGCAGCAGCTCCATGTCGTCGACGAGGACCGGCGCGAGGGATTCCATGCCCTCCACGGCGATGCCCTCGGCGATCTTGCCGAGCAGCTCGCCCAGCTCGGGGTGGGCCTCCGCCAGGGCGGCGGCCCGCCGCCGCACCTCGGCGGTCAGCAGCAGCTCGCGGCAGGGCGGGGCCCACAGTCCGTGCTCCGCGACCTCCAGGGAGCGCTGGTCGGCCACCTTGAAGTAACGGATCTCCTCGACGTCGTCGCCCCAGAACTCCACCCGAAGGGGTGCTCCTCGGTCGGCGGGAAGACGTCCAGGATGCCGCCGCGCACGGCGAACTCGCCGCGCTTCTCGACCAGTTCCACCCGCGCATAGGCGGCCGCGGCGAGCCCTTCCACGACCTCGTTCAGATCGGCCTGCTGTCCGGTGCGCAGCGCCACGGGCTCCAGGTCGCCCAGCCCTTTGACCTGCGGCTGGAGCACGGACCGTACGGGCGCGACCACGACCTGCACGGGCCCCGCCGCCGGATCGTCGGACGAGGGGTGGGCCAGGCGTCGCAGCACGGCGAGGCGGCGGCCGACGGTGTCGGAGCGGGGCGAGAGCCGCTCGTGCGGCAGCGTCTCCCACGCCGGGTACTCGACGACGCCCTCGCCCGGCAGCAGCGACCGCAGCGCGGCGGCCAGGTCCTCGGCCTCACGGCCGGTGGCGGTGACGGCCAGCACGGTGCGGCCGGCGTCGCGGGCCAGGGCGGCCACGGCGAAGGGCCGCGCCGCGGGCGGCCCCACCAGGTCCACGTGCTTACGGCGGCCGTCGCCGGCCGCCTTGACCGCATCGGCGAGCGCCGGGTCACGTACGACGGCATCGAGCAGACCGTGCAGGCTCATGAAGGGGTTCCGTCCAGGGGAGCAAGGGGGTGGACAACGCGATGCGCCCGACACGTCGTACGGGCCGGGGGTCTCCAGACTACGTCCTGCCGATGTCACTCGCGCGAAGCGAAAAGATTCCCTCCGGCGCCCGGGCTCCCGACGGCCGAACGCCGCCGGCGGCCGGGCTCCCGACGGCCGGACGCCGCCGGCGGCCGGCGCTCCCGGCGGCCCCGGCAGCGTGGCGCTCCCGGCAGCACCACGGCCCCGGGCGTCCTTGACGGACACCCGGGGCCGTTCGGAGTGCGGGTGGGACCGGACCCCCGTACCGGGCCCACCGGGGGTGCTACTCCGTCGCGATCGCGTTCAGGACGTTCATCCGGCCCGCGCGGAAGGCCGGCACCAGGGCCGCGAACAGGCCCACGAACGCCGAGCCCACGAAGACCGTGATGATCGTCGGCCACGGGATCTCCAGGACGCCCAGTCCCTCCAGCGCCAGCAGCTGCTGGGCGGAGGTGCCCCAGCCCATGCCCAGGCCGAGGCCGAGCAGCGCTCCGAAGAGGGCGATGACCACCGACTCGAGGCGGATCATCCGGCGCAGCTGGCGGCGCGAGAGGCCGATGGCCCGCATCAGGCCGATCTCCCTGGTCCGCTCGACCACCGACAGGGCCAGGGTGTTCACGACTCCGAGGATCGCGACGATGATCGCGAGCGCCAGCAGGCCGTAGACGATGTTGAGCAGCTGCCCGATCTGGTCCTTCAGGTCCTGCTTGAAGTCGGTCTGGTTCTGCACCTTGTACTGCGGGTACTCGGCGAGCGACTTCTTCAGCGCGGTGTACGCCTCCTTCTCCTGGCCGTCGACCGCCTTGGCGAACATGATCATGTTCTCGGGCATCTTCTCGGCCGGGACGTACTGCGCGGCGGTCGTGACGTTCAGATACATCGCGCCCTTGTCGACGTTGGTGTCGTCGGAGGTGATCGCGGCGATCTTCAGCTCTGCGGGGCTGCCGTTCTTGAAGTCGACCTTGATCGTGTCGCCGACCTTCACGCCACGCTTCTCCGCGTAGTCGCTGCCGACGGACATCGCGTCCTTGCCGTACGCGGCGGAGAGTTCACCCGCCACGGTCTCGCGGCGCAGGTCCTGCGCGTACGTCGGGTCCGCGGCGACCAGTTGCAGGTCCTCCGCCGTGCCGTCAGGGGCGGTGATCTTCGCGTCGACGCCCTTGTAATCGGTGACGTGCTCGAGGCCCGGCGTCTTCTTCAGGGCTTCCTGCGCCTGCGGCACGATCGGGCCCATGGTGGCGGACTGCACGATGAAGTCGGCGCCCACCGACTTGTCGAGCTCCTCCGTCGCGGAGGCCACCATCGACGAGCCGACCACCGACAGGCACGCCACCAGGGCGAGGCCGATCATCAGGGCGGCGCCGGTCGCTCCCGTACGGCGCGGGTTGCGCAGCGCGTTGCGCTCGGCCATCCGGCCGACGGGGCCGAACATCCGCAGCACCAGGACGCTGATCACCCGCACCACACCGCCCGCCAGGAGCGGGCCGACCACGACGAAGCCGATCAGGGACAGCACCACGCCGAGGCCGAGGAACATCGACCCCTCGCTCGCCTTCTCCGCCTGCGTGGCGACCAGCAGGGCCGCGGCGCCGCCGCCGGTGAGGACGAGGCCGATGCCGCCGCGGATCCATCCGGCCCTGCCGTCGGCCGGCATGCCGGAGTCACGCAGCGCCGCCATGGGCGAGACCTTGCCGGCGCGGCGCGCCGGGATGTAGGCGGCGAGGACGGTGACGACGATGCCGAGCACCATGCCGACCACCGGCGTCGTCCACTTCACGGTCAGGTCGTCGGTGGAGAGGTTCATGCCGACCGCGGACATCATCTTCATCAGCCCGACGGCCAGCCCCACGCCGGCGGCCACACCGGCGATCGAGCCGACCAGGCCGAGCAGCAGCGCCTCGATGAGCACGGAGCGGTTGACCTGCTTGCGGCTCGACCCGATGGCGCGCATCAGGCCGATCTCCCGGGTGCGCTGGGCGACCAGCATCGAAAAGGTGTTGACGATCAGGAAGATGCCGACGAGGAAGGCGATCCCGGCGAACCCGAGCATCGCGTACTTCATCACGTCGAGGAACGAGCCGACCTCTTCGCGGCCGGCGTCCGCCGCTTCCTCAGCGGTCTGCAGCTTGTACGGCTGCTCCAGGGCGGAGGCCAGGTTCTTCTTCAGCACCTCGTCGCTGACGCCGTCGTCGGCGACGACCATGACATTGGTGAACAGGCCTTCTTTGCCGAGCAGTTCCCGCTGCGCGGTGGCGGTGTCGTAGAAGACGACGGCGGCACCGGGGTTGGTGACCTTGAAGGACGCGATGCCGGTGATCTTCGCGGTGAAGTCTCCGGTGACGGCGATGGTCCGCAGCTCGTCGCCCAGCTTCAGCTTGTGCTTGTCGGCCGTGTCGGCGTCGACCATGACCTCGGTGGGACCGCGGGGGGCGTGGCCCGAGGCGATCTCCATCGACTTGAGGTCGTTCTGGGTCCAGTTGGCCGCGATCGTCGGGGCACCGGTGGTGGAGCCCATGTTCTTGTTCTCGGAGTTGACGACGGTGATGCTCATGCTGGACACGGCGCCCTCGGCGGACTTCACGCCCTCGACCTTGCCGACCTGGTCGACGAGCGAAGCGGGCAGCGTCTCCGGCCTGCCGGTCGCCGGGGCCTCCGTGTCCTCGGCGCCCTTGGGGCTGACGGTCACGTCCGCGGAGGAGACGGCGAAGAGCTTGTCGAACGTGGTGTTCATGGTGTCGGTGAACACGAGCGTGCCCGACACGAAGGCCACCGACAGCAGCACCGCGACGGCCGAGAGGGCCATACGCCCCTTGTGCGCGAAGAAGTTGCGCAGCGAGGTCCTGAAGACGGTCATGACGTCCGCCCGCGCGCGTCGAAGTCCTTCATGCGGTCGAGGACGGCCTCCGCGGTCGGCCGGAGCATCTCGTCGACGATGCGGCCGTCGGCGAGGTACAGGACGCGGTCCGCGTAGGAGGCGGCGACCGGGTCGTGCGTGACCATCACGATGGTCTGGCCCAGCTCGTCGACCGACGTGCGGAGGAAGCCGAGCACTTCGGCGCCCGCCCTCGAGTCCAGGTTCCCGGTGGGCTCGTCACCGAAGATGATCTCGGGCCGGGCGGCGAGGGCACGGGCGACGGCGACGCGCTGCTGCTGGCCGCCGGAGAGCTGGGTGGGCCGGTGCTTGAGGCGTTCGCCCAGACCGACCGTCTCGACGACCCGGTTCATCCAGGCGGCGTCGGGCTTGCGGCCGGCGATGTCCATGGGGAGCGTGATGTTCTCCAGGGCGTTCAGCGTCGGCAGCAGGTTGAACGCCTGGAAGATGAAGCCGATCCGGTCCCGGCGCAGCTGCGTGAGCTTCTTGTCCTTCAGTCCGGTGATCTCGGTGTCGTCGAGGAAGATCTGACCCGAGGTGACGGTGTCGAGACCGGCCAGGCAGTGCATGAGGGTCGACTTGCCGGAGCCGGACGGGCCCATGATGGCGGTGAACTGCCCGCGGGCGATGTCCACGTCGACGTGATCGAGCGCGACGACACGGGTCTCCCCGGCGCCGTACGCCTTGACGACCTGCCGCCCCCGTGCGGCGACGGCCGTGCGCCCTCCGGTCTCCCCGGGTGCGGGGGTGGTTACAGCCGTAGTCACGGTAGGTCTCCTAGCTCTGGGAAAATCTGCGGTCTGTTCCGGCGAACGGCGTCGCCGCGGGTACGTGTCGAGTCTTCCGACGGAAGCGGTCCGGCGCGCTGGTGCGCAGCGCAGTCTTGGTCCGGGGGTTTTCCCCACCCCCGGCCGGAACTGCGTCGACTGCGGGCCTCAGCTGCGGCCGTAAGAACAAGTTAAGGAGCGGGACCGGGCCTTCACGTCGTCCGCCGGGACGAACGTCCCCCCGGCAGAAGTAAGGAGGAGCCCCTAGGGGGACTCCACCCACGGGTGGACCCGGTGTACGACGAGACTGCACCCTCCCCCTGCGTCAGCCTCAAGTGAGAAGGTGTCCCCGGAAATAGATGCATGCGGAAAGGACTTGGGCAGCGATGGGGAGCACCGGCCGCACGGAACGCCTGTCCGGAGCCGAGGCGGGCGCGGCCGCACCCCGGGGGCGGGCCCCGGTCGTCGCGGCGCTCATGCTGGGCATGGCGCTGGCCGCGCTCGACGGGACGGTCGTCTCGACCGCCGTGCCCCAGATCGTCGGCGACCTGGGCGGCTTCGCCGTCTTCTCCTGGCTCTTCTCCGGCTACCTCCTCGCCGTCACCGTCACCCTCCCCGTCTACGGCAAGCTCTCCGACACCTTCGGCCGCAAGCCCGTCCTCATCGCCGGCATCATCCTGTTCCTGCTGGGCTCCCTGCTGTGCGCCGTCGCATGGAACATGGCCGCGCTCATCGCGTTCCGCGTCGTCCAGGGCCTCGGCGGCGGGGCGCTCCAGGGCACGGTGCAGACCATCGCCGCCGACCTGTACCCGCTGAAGGAACGCCCGAAGATCCAGGCCCGGCTCTCGACGGTCTGGGCGACGGCGGCGGTGGCGGGTCCCGCGGTCGGCGGGCTGCTCGCCGGTTACGCGGACTGGCGCTGGATCTTCCTCATCAATCTGCCGGTCGGCGCGGTCGCGCTCCTCCTCGTCGCCCGCTACTTCGTGGAGCCGGCCCGTCCCGCTCCGGCGGCCCGTCCCCGTGTCGACTGGGCGGGGGCGCTGTGCGTCTTCGCGACGGGCGCGCTGCTCCTCACCGCCCTCGTCCAGGGCGGCACCGCGTGGCCCTGGCTCTCCCTACCCTCGCTGGCTCTGTTCGGTGGGGGCGCCGTCCTCGTCGCGGTCACCGTCGTCGTCGAACGCCGCGCGGCGGAACCGATCATCCCGGGCTGGGTCTGGCGTCGCCGCACGATCGCTGCGGTCAACCTGGCCCTCGGCGCTCTGGGCCTGCTGATGGTCGCCCCGACCGTCTTCCTCCCCACCTACGCCCAGTCCGTGCTCGGCCTCGGCCCGATCGCCGCGGGCTTCGTACTGTCGGTGATGACCCTGAGCTGGCCGGTCAGCGCAGCCCTGTCCGACCGGGTCTACAACCGCATCGGGTTCCGGCGGACGGCGATCCTCGGCATCGCCGCGGCCATGCTCGTCCTTCTGTCCTTCCCGCTGCTGCCGTTCCCCGGCGAACCGTGGCAGCCTGCGCTCGCCATGCTGCTGCTCGGCGCGGCACTCGGTCTGTTCCAACTGCCCCTGATCGTCGGCGTGCAGTCCACCGTCGGCTGGTCGGAGCGCGGCACCACCACCGCGTCCGTCCTCTTCTGCCGCCAGGTCGGCCAGTCCATGGGCGCGGCCCTCTTCGGCGCGGTCGCCAACGCAGTCCTGCTCTCCCGCCTCGGGGGCGGCAGCCTCGACTCCGTGTCCCACGCCCTGGAGAACCCGGCCACGCTGACGACCGACGCCGCCGACGGCCTGCGGCGGGCCGTGGACGCGGCGGTCGACCACGTCTACCTGGGGGCCGCGGCCGCGGCGGGGGCCGCACTGCTGGTCCTGGTCCTCGTGGCGCCGAAGCGGTTCCCGGTGCGACCGGACGCGGACTGACCGTCGCGCCGCCCCGCACGGCCTCTCGCGTGCGCGGCACACCTTGCGCCCGCAGGTGCGTTCACGGGCAAAGCCCCCGCCACGACTCCCAGGGCGATTTCCGGCCATCCAGGGCAAGGGCGATCTTTCGGCCGGTGTTACCGCCGGTCCGTTCGCTCCTGCACAGGATCGTCACCGAACTGACATACCAGTTGGTCGGGAAGGTCTTACGCCATCGCCATACCCGTGAGTAACGTACGCGGACCACCAGCGCCACCCGCCCACCCTCGGGGCGGCAAGGAGCAAGACGATGTCGTACCACCACCAGCTATTCCCTGATCCGCCGCCGCAGCCACGGGTCCCCGGCCGGCACCGCCAGGAGGCGGCGGACCCGGCATGGGGTTTCGAACCGCAGCCCTGGGACCGGCCGCAGAGCACGCAGCACCACCAGGCCGACGACGGGCACGGCCGCGAACTGCAAAGCCTCGGCTCGGCCTACCGCAGGCTGCGGCGCGTCTCGACGTTCACCGCCCTCGGCTACTTCATCCTCTTCCTGCTCCTGTCCGCCTACGCCCCCTCGATGATGACCGGCGAGGTCAGCGGCGGCCTCACGACCGGACTGGTGCTGGGACTCGTCCAACTGCCCGTGGCTCTCGCCGCGATCGCCGTCTACGAGCGCATCGCAGGCACACGCGTCGACCCGCTGGTCGCCTCGGTCAGGGAACGCTCCGAGCGGACGGCCCCGCACAGCGGACGGCAGCCGAGGGGAGGTGCGCGCGCATGAACGGGTTCAGCTCCGAAGCCCAGACCATGTCCCTCATGGCGTTCATCGCCGTCATCACCGTGACGCTCCTGCTGTGCGTGATGACCGGACCCGACCGGGACGACCTCGGCGAGTTCTACACCGGCTACCGCTCCCTGTCCCCCATGCAGAGCGGCATGGCCATCGCGGGCGACTACATCTCCGCCGGAACCGTACTCGGCACCATCGGCATCATCGCGCTCCTCGGGTACGACGGCATGACGCTCACCCTGAGCACCGTGCTGTCGCTGGTCCTGATGATGTTCCTGCTCGCCGAACCCCTGCGCAACGCGGGCCGGTTCACCATGGGCGACGTCTTCGGCCGCCGCGCACCGGGCCCCGTCGTACGGATCACCGTGGCCGCCGTCACCCTCGCCGCGCTGCTGCCGCTGGTCATCTTCCAGTTGGCGGGTGCGGGTGACCTGCTCGCCGTCGTCCTCGGCTTCCACGCCGACGGGTTCAAGACCGGGGCGATCGTGTTCCTCGGACTGCTGATGATCACGTACGCGGCGATCGGCGGCATGAAGGGCACCGCCTTCATCCAGATCGTCAAGACCGTCGTACTGCTCGGCGCGGCCACCGTCATCGCCGTACTGATCCTCGACCGCTTCGACTTCAGCCCGCCCGCGCTGCTCGACGCCGCCAAGGAAGGCAGCGGGCTGAAGGACGCGTACCTCACCCCCGGGCTCCAGTTCGCGGGCGACGAGATCGACATGATCAGCACCCAGTTGACCGTCGTGCTCGGCGCGGCGGTACTGCCCCACATCACGATGCGCATGTTCACCGCCCGCAACGCGAGGTCCGTGCGGCGCTCCATGTCCTGGGCAGTGTCCATCGTCGTCGTCACCTGCCTGCTGATCGCCGTGATCGGCTTCGGCGCCGCGGCGCTCGTCGGGCACAAGGAACTCGCCGCCGGGGACCCGCAGGGCAAGACCGCGTTCCTGATGGTCACGCAGGCCGTCCTGGGCAACGACCCGAACACCGTCGAGACGCTGGTGTTCACCGCCGTGGCCACCGCGATCTTCCTCACGCTGCTCGCCTCGGTCGCCGGAATCACCCTGGCGTGCGCCAACACCCTGGCCCACGACCTGATCGCGCACGGGCTGCGCGATGCGAGGCTCACCGACCGCACCGAGATGGCCATCGCCAGGTCCGCCGCGGCGGGCGTCGGCCTCGTCGCCATCGCGATCGCCGCCGGCGCCAGGCACCTGAACCTCCAGGCGCTGCTGACCCTGTCCTTCTGCATCGGCGCGTCCGCCGTCGCGCCCGCCCTCGTCTACAGCCTCTTCTGGCGCCGCTACACCCGTACGGGACTGCTCGCCACGCTCATCGTGGGAACCGTCTCCGCGCTCGTCCTGACCAGCGGGAGCAACCTGGTGTCCGGATCACCGCAGTCCGTCTTCCCCGACCAGGACTTCAACTGGTTCCCGTACACCACGGCCGGCCTGGTCTCCATCCCGCTCGGCTTCCTCGCAGGCTGGCTCGCGACCGTCCTCTACGACAACGACGCGGCGGTCCAGCGCAGCCGCTACGAGGACCTGGAACCCACGATCCTCGCGGGGACGTCGACGCACTCCTGACCTGCGCGCACGAACGAGGGCGCCCGGTCCGTGGTTCACGGACCGGGCGCCCTCGCATGTCGTACTGCGCGGCCTACAGCAGGCCGTCCCACATCTGCTCGAGGAGTACCGACCACCAGCTCTCCGGCGACGAAAGCGCCGCCGGGTCCAAGGCCGCCAGCTGGGCCTGGA
Organism: Streptomyces sp. Tu 2975; assembly: GCF_009832925.1. GTDB lineage: Bacteria > Actinomycetota > Actinomycetes > Streptomycetales > Streptomycetaceae > Streptomyces. The sequence goes on along the minus strand of NZ_CP047140.1, from coordinate 4,713,693 downwards.
AGTCGACCGTCCAGCGGCCCGCCTGCTCCGGGGTGAGGCCGAAGCGCAGCCGCCACATACGGCCGAGCAGCGCCAGGCAGCGTACGAACTCGGGCAGGCCCGTGTTCACGAACTGCGGCGCCACGGGCCGGCCGCCCGGACCGGACTCCACGGGCACCGCCACGATGTGCGCCGTGCCGTACTGGACACAGATCGCACGGCCGAAGTCGCTGCCGACCACCAGGTACGAACCGGCGTCGGACGCCGGCTGCACCTGGCGCTGAGCGGCGAGCTCCGCCAGCGTCGGCACCACCGGCTGGGCCGGCTGCGCCCAGAAGAACGGGTTGAAGTCGCCCGGCAGACCCGCCCACACCAGGGTCGCCGCCACGACCTCCGGCACACCCTGACGCGACACGGCCCGCTGGTCGAACCGGCACAGACCCTGCGGCCCGAATGCGCCCGCCAGCTCCTGTGCCACGCCCTCCGGCGGGATCGGCGGCGCCGGCGGAACCTGCGGCAGCGGGGCGCGCACCGGCGCGGGACGGGCAGGCCCGTCCGCGACCTGGTGCAACTCGCCCTGGTGGGCGAGCAGTTGCTGCATGCCCTGCTGACGTGAGGCGTGGTCCCTGCCGTACGGGGCGATCGACGTGATCCGCGCCTGCGGCCATGTCTCACGGATCATCCGGGCACAGTACGCACCCGGCAGCTCGCACGACTCCAGCTCCGTGTGCAGTTCCAGCACCTGCTGCGGCGGCACGTTCATCGCGCGCAGCTCGTGCAGGATCTGCCACTCCGGGTGCGGGGTGCCCGGCGCGGAGCGGCGGATCAGTTGGGCCTCCGAGCCGTCGGGCGCGCGGTAGCGCAGGACGGCCTGGTAGCCGGGACCGACCGTCGGCACACCGGTGGGCTGCTGGGGGTAGCCGTACGGCGGACGACCGCCGCCCGGAGGAGGCTGCGGCGCGTGCGGCACCGGACCGGGGGCGCCGGGAGGACCGGGAGGTCCCGGAGGCTGCGGTGCCCCCGGACCCATCTGGGCAGGACCGGCCAGCATCGTCGCGGCCTGGTGCACCCCACCACCGGGAGGCGGCGTCGAACCGGGGGGCGGCGGCGAGCCGGGCGGGCCGGGAGGCTGCGGCGCCCCCGGACCCATCTGCGCGGGACCGGCCAGCATCGTCGCCGCGTGGTGCACCCCACCACCGGGAGGCGGCGTCGAACCAGGAGGCGGCGTCGAACCGGGAGGCGCGGGCGGGCCGGGAGGCGGCGGCGTGGAACCCGGCGGCCTCGGCGGGCCGGGAGGCTGCGGCGCCCCCGGACCCATCTGCGCGGGACCGGCCAGCATCGTCGCGGCCTGGTGCACCCCGCCGGCGGGAGGCGGCGTCGAACCAGGAGGCGCCGGCGGACCGGGCGGGCCGGGAGGCTGCGGACCCTCGGGGCCGAGCTGCGAGACGAGTTGGGTGGGCAGGTAGCCGCCCGCCGGGGCGCCGGGCGCACCCGGACCCGACGGCGGCGGCGTCGCGCCGGCGCCCGGCCGTGCGCCGGGGGTGCCGGGAGCGCCGGGCGGCGGCGGGGTCGTCGATCCCGTACCGCCGCGCGCACCGCGCGGCGGCAGCACGGCCTTGCTCGTCGCCGCGTCCGCTATGTCGGCGGCACCGGTACCCGGCGCGGGCGGCGGCGTCTGCTGCTGCTGCGACCGCGGTGGCTCGGCCTGCGGCTGCGGCTGCACGCCCAGTCCCGGCACGACCGCGGTCCTCGGCAACTGACTGCCGCCCGACATCAGCGCCGTGGGCGCGTCGGCCCCGACGGGCGGCGGTGTGCTGCTGTCGTCCAGCGAGACCGGCGGCGCGAACACGGTGGCCGGTAGCGGCACGGACGCGTCGTCAGGTCCCGCGGAACTGGTGTCCGTCCAGCCGGTGCCGCCGGACGGCGTGGCGGGCACCCCGTCGGACGCCGTCGGCTCGTGGTCCGCCGCCCCGGCACTCGGCCAGGCGGATCCGCCCCGCGACGCGTCCGCGCCCGGTGACGAACCTGCCTCCGGCCACCCGGACCCCGTCGAGGACGACGCGGAAGCAGCGGAGGAAGAAGAGGACGAGGAAGCGGACGAGAACGACGAGGACAGGGAGGAGGCAGCCGAACTGCCCGACGCCTGCGAGGCGTTGCCGCCGATCGAAGCCTGGTCGTCGGACGCCCCGGCAGCGGGGGCCGGCGACTCGTCCGCGCCGGAGGCGGGAGCGGCGGCAGCAGCGGGAGCCGCGGGCACGGCCGGAGCCGACGCCCCGGCAGGAGTCGAGGAGTCCGACGAACGCCGGTCGGGAATACCCATCCTGTCCGCCGCGTCCTGGAGCCACTCGGGCGGGCTCAACAGGAACGACGTCTGGTTCAGATCGATCCGCTGCGGCGCTTCCGGCGCCGCCTGCGAGGCGTCCGGGGTGCCCCCGTACTCCTCCTCGTACCGCCGGATCACCTCACCGACCGGCAGCCCCGGCCACAGCGTCGCCTCACCGCTGTCCCTGGCGATCACCAGCCGCTGACGGCCACCGTCGGAACGGGCACCCTGCTCGCGGTCCTCCGCCCACACGACGAATCCGAGGTCGAACTCGCGGACCCGCACCTCACGGTGCTGGTACGCGGGCACGTCGCCGTTGACCCACTCCTCGGCGCGCTCCTGCGCCTGCGCGAAAGTCACCACCGGTCGATCACCCCTCGCCCGAAACGGGAACGGCACGCGCGAAGCCGCCGTCCACCATCAGATTCGCCACGGTCTCCAGCTCCGGCGGATTGCCCGCGAGCCGCTGCAGGAACGCGTCGAAGTCCTCGCCGCAGGGCAGCAGCAGCCTCTCCACGCGCTCCTGCACGTTCCACCCGTCCTGGTCACGGGCGTCGTCGTACGCGCAGAACCACACCGAACCGATGTCCGTGCCCCGCACCTTCAGCGCGAGGATCCCGCCCTGGACGAACGCGACGCCCAGGTAGTCCTTGGTCAGATGGTCCCGCAGGCACTTGTTGACGTACACCAGGTCGTTGACCGCGGCCTCTTCGCGCACGGTGAAGAACGGCTGGTCCACCAGCAGACCCAGCTCCGCGTCGAGCGCCGCGCCGACCGGTGCGGAGCCGCCCGCCGCCTTGAGGAAGGAGCGGTACGCGCCGGGCAGGCGGTAACCGAGGTCCTCCTCGACGTGGCGCAGCTGCTGCTCGGTCACCGACACGGCGCCCTTCGGCAGGCCGAAGTGGGCGGGCCGCGTCTCCTGGAGCGGGCGCGTGCCCCGCTTGGAGTGGTCGACGGCCGCCGTCGTCAGACCGCCGTGATGCCGCAGGAGCGCCTTCACCTCGACGGGCACGAGCTCCAGTCGCCGCGAGTTCGGTACGTGGTGCCACGTCCAGCCGTGAGGCGTCGCGACCGCCGGGACCGTGTCCCACAGGGGGTGCCCGTCCGCGGCCAGAGCGGCGTTCGCGGAGACGAAGTCCGTGAGGCGCAACTCGTCCACGCCGAAACCCTCAGGAGGCTCGGCGATCTCCGCGGCCGCGCGGGCGTACGGCGAGAAGTCCGGGTGTCCCCCGTCGTCGACCCGCACCCCTCTGGGGTGACGGGAGGCGCGGACCGGGTCCGGGAAGTGCACGACCTGCCCGGCGTAGGCCGCATTCGGTGGCGCGGTACCCGCACCGGCCCCGGGGCCCGTAGCTGCCCCCAGGCCTTGCCGACCTGTCGTCATGGCGTTCTGCCCCCTGCTGGCTTCTGGCTGGTTCAGCACAGCCTAAGCGGTGCGGCAATAGTGGCTGCCTGGCCTCCGGTTCCGTAACGAAGAGTCACTTTCGAGTGACCCATAGGCCCAGGGACGACACCACGGCGACACGTTTCAGCTACCCAGCTTCCTTACCAGCCACCCCATTTGGCAGGCTGTCTACCGCACCACGGGGGAGTGCACGGGAGGGACGGCAACACCATGCACACAGCGCAACCAAGCACATCAGGTGATCCACGCCTCAGCTGGAGCGCCGACGGGTCCGGACAGGCGCCCGGACTGCGGCACCGCCGTGACGGAATCCTGCCCGCCGTGGCGGCCGCACTCTCCGTACGCGGCGAGACGCTCACCTGCACGGCGGGGAAGGGCGACCAGCCGCCCGTCCTCCACCCACTCGTACAGGATTTCCTCGACACCCTCACGAGTGGCCAGCGTGAACGCTTCACGGGGCGCTGCCCGGAGGCGATCCTGCTCTCCCGCCATCTCACCGCCGCGGAGACCCAGCGCTCCAAGCGCGCCCAGCGCAAGCCCCTCACCCATGGCGAGGCTCGGCGGGCGCTCAAGCATGCCAAGCTGACCGCACGCCGCATCCGTGAGGACGGCGACCCCCTGCACGGCAGCTACGCACCGCCCTGCCGGTCGTGCACCGCGATGCTCGACCACTTCGGCGTACGCCCCGTCGCCCCGACCGCACCCGAGAACGGCTGACCCGCGACCGATGCCCGACCACCTCAGCACCACCCGCTTCCCCGTCGCCGTCGACGCCGCGCTGCGCGATGCGGGCTGGCAGCCAGGCCGCTGGGACATCAAGCAGGCCGAGCACTGGGCGGACACCCTGCGCGCACATGTCTCGCCGGCCGGCCACCAGCACACGGTCTTCCCGGCGGCCGTGGAGGCGTGGGCGGAGTTCGGCGGGCTCACCGTCGTCGCACCCGGGCCGGGACGGCAGCACGCGCCCGCGCCCCTGCGTTTCGACCCTCTCGAAGGCCTTCATCTGGCACGCACCCTGGCCGACCTCGGCCGGGCCCTCGACACGGAGATCTCGCCGCTCGGCATGGAGGGCGACCAGCAGGCGGTGCTGGCCATGGACATGGAGGGCCGCGTCTACAGCATCGACCACACCGGCGACTGGTATCTCGGCGCCGACATCGACCAGGCCCTGACCACCCTCGTCACCGGCGTCCGGCCGACCCGGCTCACCCCGGGCTGAGCGACGGCCCGGATCCGCGGCAGGCGGCCGGGGCCCACAGCCGGGCTCACCGCAGGCTGACCTCCGCCCGGTCGGGCAGCACCGCGGACACCCGGAATCCCCCCGTGTCCGTCGGCCCCGACACGAAGACCCCGCCCAGCGCGGTCACCCGCTCCCGCATGCCCACCAGGCCGTTGCCACCGCTGGGCAGCCCGGCGTCCGCCGCGCCACCCGCCGCGTCGGGGGCGCCGTTCTCCACCTGCATCGCGACCTCCTCGTCGCGATGCGCCAGCCGCACCATCACCTTGGCGCCCGCCGCGTGCTTGTGGACGTTGGTCAGCGCCTCCTGGATCACCCGGTACGCCGTCTGCTCCACCTCGGGCGGATACGCCCGTACGTCCCCCTGCACGGCGAGCTCCACCACCATGCCCGCCTGCCGCGACTGACCCACGAGCACCTCGATGTCCGCGATGCAGGGCCCGTCCGCCGCGGCGGCGGCAGCGGCGGCCGCGGCCGCCGCGCCCACCGCGGCCAGCGGCGGCGCGTCCGCCCGTGCCGTCACCCTGCTCTCGCCGGAACGCAGCACCCCGAGCATCTCGCGCAGCTCCGTCAGCGCCTGGCGGCCCATGTCCCCCACCAGCGCCGCGTTCTTCACCGCCTTCTGCGGGTCCTTCAACGCCACCGCCTGCAACGCCGCCGCGTGCACCACCATCAGACTCACCCGATGGGCCACCACGTCGTGCATCTCCCGCGCGATACGGGTCCGCTCCTCCTGGCGCGCCCACTGCGCCCGCTGCTCCGCCCGGTCCGCCAGCAGCGACAGTTCCTGCTCCAGGCTGTCCGCCCGTTCCCGCAGGCTCTCCATGAGCCGCCGGCGGGCCCCTATGTAAAGGCCGAGCAGCACCGGAGGGGCCGTCAGCCCGAGCGACATGAAGACGGCCATCAACGGCACGTACGGTGCGCTGTAGTCGCCCGCCTCCACGTCCTGCCGTACGCGCACGAAGGTCACGATGAACGTCGCGGACAGGGCCATCCCCGCCAGCGTCGCCGTGATCCGCCGCGGCACGTCGGAGGCGGCGAGCGTGTACAGCCCGACGAGCCCCATCAGAAAGCCCATCTCGGCCGGCGTCGTCGCGATGGACACCAGGACGACGGCGATCGGCCACCGACGTCTCAGTACCAGCACGGATCCGACCGCCAGCCCGAACAGCACACCCAACGGCACGGGCAGCGCGGCCTGTTCCGCGAACCCGACACCTTGTAGCGCGCACTCGACGGCGGAGGCGACGGCCAGGCCCACGTCCAGCACTGCACTGCGCCGTCGTCTCCACCACAGCGGACCCCGGGCGGTCGAACCCGAGGCCTCCTGCTGTGCCCCCGTTGTGGTCATGTGTTCCAGCCTACGGGCGGGCGCGAGTCATTTTCCTACCGTCACGCCGAGGCCACCTGGCATAGTGTGTGGTGCCGGTCCGGTAGCCGAACACTATGTCCGGTTCCGGCGCGTTCCATCCCCCGTGGTGTAATTGGCAGCACTGTGGCTTTTGGTGCCATCTGTTCGGGTTCGAGTCCTGACGGGGGAGCTTTCCGGCCTCCGGGTCGCGCATCTTCGGGTCCTGACCTCCGGTCGGGACCCGCACTCGTTTCCGGCCCGAAACCCCCCGGTATCCTTCGGTTGTCCCACCACCCGAAGCCGAAGGGCATACCCGTGAGCGCCAATCGCCCGGCAGCCGTCGTCGTCCTCGCAGCGGGTGAGGGCACCCGCATGAAGTCGAAGACTCCCAAGGTCCTGCACGAAATCGCCGGACGTTCGCTCGTCGGACACGTCGTGTCCGCGGCACGCGAGCTCGGTCCCGAGCAACTCGTGGTGGTCGTCGGGCACGCACGGGAGCAGGTCGAGGCACACCTCGGCGAGCACTACGCGGGCACCCGTACCGCCTTCCAGGCCGAGCAGAACGGCACCGGGCACGCGGTGCGCATGGGGCTCGAGGAGCTCGGCGGCGTCTGGGGGTCCTCCCCGGCCGCAGGCTCTGGAGGAGGGACCGTCGTCGTCGTGTGCGGCGACACCCCGCTGCTCTCCGGCGCCACTCTTTCCGCGCTGGCCGAGACGCACTCGGCCGACGGCAACGCCGTGACCGTGCTGACCGCCGAGGTGCCGGACTCCACCGGCTACGGGCGCATCGTGCGGGACGCCACCGACGCCGTCACCGCGATCGTCGAGCACAAGGACGCCACCGACGAGCAGCGTGCGATCCGTGAGATCAACTCCGGTGTGTTCGCGTTCGACGGGCAGCTCCTCGCCGACGCCCTGACGAAGGTGCGGACGGACAACAGCCAGGGCGAGGAGTACCTGACCGACGTGCTGGGGATCCTGCGCGAGGCGGGCCACCGGGTCGGCGCGTCCGTGGCCGGCGACCACCGCGAGATCCTCGGCATCAACAACCGGGTTCAGCTGGCGGAGGCCCGCAAGCTGATGAACGAGCGGCTGCTGGAGCAGGCCATGATGGCCGGCGTCACGGTCGTGGACCCGGCTTCGGTGATCATCGACGTGACGGTGACGTTCGAGCCGGACTCGGTGGTGCACCCCGGTACGCAGCTGCTGGGCGCCACGCACATCGCGGAGGGCGCGGAGGTCGGTCCGAACTCGCGCCTGACGAACACGACCGTGCGCGCGGGCGCCCGGGTGGACAACACGGTGGCGGATTCGGCCACCGTGGGCGAGGGCGCCTCGGTGGGCCCGTTCGCCTACCTGCGGCCCGGTACGCGTCTCGGCGCGAAGGCCAAGGCGGGCACGTTCGTCGAGATGAAGAACTCGTCGATCGGTGAGGGCACGAAGGTGCCGCACCTGTCGTACGTGGGCGACGCGACGATCGGCGAGTACACGAACATCGGCGCCGCGAGCGTCTTCGTGAACTACGACGGGGAGTCGAAGCACCACACGACGATCGGGTCGCACTGCAAGACGGGCTCGGACAACATGTTTGTGGCTCCTGTCACGGTCGGGGACGGTGCTTACACCGCCGCCGGCTCCGTGATCACGAAGGATGTGCCGGCCGGTTCGCTGGCCGTCGCCCGCGGCCAGCAGCGGAATATCGAGGGTTGGGTGGCTCGTAAGCGCCCCGGAAGCGCGGCCGCCCAGGCTGCCGCGGCGGCAACGCAACAGGTCGCCGAGGAGAACTGACCGAAAACGGCTGCGTCGAACTCGGCGTACCGTGATACGTGCACACAAAATTCGGCTGGCTCGCGTCCAGGACCCTGGTGCCCTGACTTCCGCGACCAGAGAACACGTCTGAGGAGACAGTGCTGTGACCGGGATCAAGACGACCGGCGAGAAGAAGCTGATGCTCTTCTCCGGCCGCGCCCACCCCGAGCTGGCCGAGGAGGTTGCACACCAGTTGGGTGTCGGCCTCGTCCCGACGAAGGCTTTCGACTTCGCCAACGGCGAGATCTACGTCCGCTTCCAGGAGTCCGCCCGTGGAGCGGACTGCTTCCTGATCCAGAGCCACACGGCGCCCATCAACAAGTGGATCATGGAGCAGTTGATCATGATCGACGCTCTGAAGCGGGCCTCCGCCCGGAGCATCACCGTGATCATCCCGTCCTACGGCTACGCCCGCCAGGACAAGAAGCACCGCGGCCGTGAGCCGATCTCGGCCCGTCTGATCGCGGACATGCTGAAGTGCGCCGGTGCCCACCGCATCCTCACGGTGGACCTCCACACGGACCAGATCCAGGGCTTCTTCGACGGCCCCGTGGACCACCTGTCGGCGCTGCCGGTGCTCGCCGACTACGTGGGCGCCAAGGTCGACCGCGCCAAGCTGACGATCGTCTCCCCGGACGCCGGCCGTGTGCGTGTGGCCGACCGCTGGTGCGACCGGCTGGACGCGCCGCTGGCGATCGTCCACAAGCGCCGCGACAAGGACGTCGCCAACCAGGTGACCGTCCACGAGGTCGTCGGCGAGGTCGAGGGCCGCGTCTGCGTGCTGGTCGACGACATGATCGACACGGGCGGCACCATCTGCGCCGCGGCGGACGCGCTGTTCGCGCACGGCGCGGAGGATGTGATCGTGACGGCGACGCACGGCATCCTGTCCGGGCCGGCGGCGGACCGCCTGAAGAACTCGAAGGTGAGCGAGTTCGTCCTGACGAACACGCTGCCGACCCCCGGCGAGCTGGAGCTCGACAAGATCAAGGTGCTGTCCATCGCGCCGACGATCGCCCGCGCCGTGCGCGAGGTCTTCGAGGACGGCTCCGTGACGAGCCTCTTCGAGGAGCAGGCGTGAGCCGCGACGGCCGGGCCTGACGGCCAGGCGTAACGTTCCGCAAGGGCCGCCCCGCATCGCGTGGGCGGCCCTTGCGCATGCCCGAGTGATCCACTTTGGGCTTGAGGGAGCGAGCTGGGTAGACTGCTGAGGTTGCTCGGCGAGGGAGGCCGCACTTTCGTGCGGCGGTCCGTTATCGACGCGCTCTTCGTAGCAGGCCTGTCGTGGCCGGGTGACCGCCACCAGATTTCTGCTCAATACGAGGAGTGCACATGTCCGAGGTGAAGCTCACCGCCGAGCGCCGTTCCGAGTTCGGCAAGGGCGCTGCCCGCCGTATCCGCCGTGACAACAAGGTCCCCGGCGTCCTCTACGGTCACGGCACCGACCCGGTCCACGTCACGCTGCCGGGCCACGAGCTGCTGCTCGCCCTGCGCACCCCGAACGTCCTGATCTCCCTGGACCTCGGCGGCACGAACGAGCTGGCCATCCCGAAGGCCGTGCAGCGCGACCCGCTGAAGGGCTTCCTGGAGCACGTCGACCTGCTCCTCGTGAAGCGCGGCGAGAAGGTCAACGTCGAGATCCCGGTCCACGCCGAGGGCGAGCTCGCCCCCGGCGCGTACCTGCTCGAGCACGTGCTGAACGCCCTGCCGGTCGAGGCCGAGGCCACGCACATCCCCGAGTCCGTCTCGGTCTCCATCGCGGGCCTCTCGGCCGGTGACTCCATCCTCGCCAAGGACATCGCCCTGCCGAGCGGCACCACGCTGGCCGTCGAGGACGACACCGTCGTCCTGCAGATCCTGGCCGCGCAGGCCGAGGAGCCGGCCGCCGAGGGCACCGAGGGCGCGGGCGAAGAGGCTGCCGAGGCCTGAGCCGTAAGCTCTTCTCGAGCTTGACGACTGTCGACGGGGTGGCGGGCTGCGGCCCGCCACCCCGTTCCCCTGTTCACGGCCATCTCTACGAGGAGACGCAGCACAGATGTCCGACACGAACGCTCCCTGGCTGATCGTCGGTCTCGGCAATCCCGGGCCCGGGTACGCGGCGAACCGCCACAATGTCGGCTTCATGGTGGCGGACCTGCTGGCGGAGCGCATCGGTGGCTCGTTCAAGCGCGCCCAGAAGGCGCAGGCACAGGTGCTGGAGGGCAGGATCGGGGCTCCGGGGCCGTCGAACCGGCGGGTGATCCTGGCCAAGCCGATGTCGTACATGAATCTGTCCGGCGGTCCGGTGACGGCGCTGCGCGACTTCTACAAGGTGCCGACGGGGAACATCGTCGCCGTCCACGACGAGCTCGACATCGACTTCGGCACGCTGCGGCTGAAGCTGGGTGGCGGGGACAACGGGCACAACGGCCTGAAGTCGATGACCAAGGCGATGGGCCCGGACTACCACCGGGTGCGCTTCGGCATCGGCCGGCCGCCGGGGCGGATGCAGGTGGCGGACTTCGTCCTGAAGGACTTCTCCTCGGCGGAGCGCAAGGAACTGGACTACTTCGTGGACCGCTCTGCCGACGCGGTGGAGTGCCTGGTGATCGACGGCCTGGAACGGGCGCAGGGGACGTACAACTCGTAGGCGTGTCCGACGCGGCCCTGCGCGCCGGGCGCAGCGGGCGGTCCTTCCTCCAGCACCCGCCTCAGCCGGAACATCCGACGGCGCCGTCCGCACTCGAACCGACCGCCGCCACCGGGTCGCGGATTCCCGCGATGCGGTTCCGCGCGACGCGCCGGCGCACGACGCAAAAGACGTAAGTACTTCTTGCAAGGACCGGGGAAAGACCCACTCGACCCACCCCGCCCCCACGCTCACCCCGGTCACTCACACGGGTGACTTTGGCCAATTGGGCTGGATTCGCCGCCGGTTGGCGGGCATGTGCTCGCCGCGACAACCACACACATGCGACGGCCCCCGGCCGGGACTGCAATCCCGATCGAGGGCCTGACCACCGAGGAAGTTAGGGCTTCCCGATGGATACCCCGAAAATTAGCGCGCCCTCGCGGGCCTCGTCCCGCGTTCCCGGCCGTGTCACCGCCTTCGGCGTGATCCATGTGAACGCGATCCACACCACCCGCTTCACGATCGTCGGCAACCACCTCGCCCAGCACGGCGAGTTGTCGCTCACCGCGATCGGACTCGCCGTGCACATCCAGTCGCTGCCCGACGGGGCCAAGGTCGGCATCAAGGTGCTGGCCGACCGCTTCCCGGAGAGCGAGGCCCGGATCGCTGCCGCGCGCCACCCCCTCACCACCGACCTGCCGGTCACGTGAAACACCCCGCCGGGCTCCTCGCCCACCGCCTCACCGCCCTACTCCCGCCGCCCTTGCCGGCCCTCGGCCCGCCGAAGACCTGTGACCCGCTCCAGAACTGCGACAAGTGCGACCGCGCCTTCCGGAGCCGGGAACCGGGGTGCTGCCGTGACTGCAGAACCGACCTGGCGGGGGCCGCCTAGCATGAGGGGGACGACCCCGGCCACCGGGTACGGACGAGGAGGAGCGAGCACCATGACCATCGCCCCGGACGATGCGCAGCGTGACGCCCGCTTGTACCAGGTCATGCGGGAGTTCGTCTCGTCGATGGACGACACCCTTCCCGGCAAGTTCGAGATCACCAAGGAAGGAATCGTCCACGACATGATGTCGCCCGCCAAGCCACACGAACTCACCGTGCTGCGGGTGCGCAGGCTCCTCGAAAGAGTTCTGCCCGACGGTCTGGTGGCCCATACGGGGACGCCGGACGTGGAGCTCGCGCCCGAGGGCATCATGCGGCACCCCGATGTGATGGTGATCGCCGAGGCGGACATGGAGGGCGAGGGGTCATTCGACCCATGTACGCTCTTCGCCGCCGTCGAGGTCGTTTCCCGGTCGAATCCGGACAACGACTGGGTCGGCAAGACCCGGGACTACCCGCTCCTCGGCATCCCGGTCTACGCCGTCCTCGACCCGCGAACCGGTTCGGGAGCCGTGTTCTCCGACATCCACAGCACCCCGGCTGGTCCTCGCTACGCCACGCGCAAGGAGTTCGTGTACGGGGAGGACATCGCCATCGGCGACTGGACGATCCCGACTGCCGACCTCCCCCGGTACCCGTAGCTCCTGTCCCGTCATCGACCGGCCGGAGTTGACCCGGGGTAGGCCCATGGCCAAGGATCGCGGCCCATGAAGCGGAACTCCTCCGGCCGGATACTGGTCCACGCGCGCAACGCGGCGACGGCGCTCGTCGCCCTCCTGCTGCTGGTCGCAGGTTTCTGGTCGTCCTGGGGCACTGCCCAGCACATCCTGCTCTCCAAGGGCCGGGAGCACGGCACGCTCACCGTCTCCCGCTGCGACGACGACGCCTGCACCGGCGCCTACACGCCCCGGGACCCGGCGCCCGACCGCGCGAACGTGACGATCGAGAAGTCCGTCGCGGTGAAGAAGGGCGTCACGCTGGCCGTCGTCCTGAAGCCCGGCACGGTCGAGGCGGTACGCACCGGCCCGGCGGGCGGTCTGTACGCGTGGGTGCCCCTGGGCGGGGCGCTGCTGCTCGCGGCCCTGGTGATCGGCGGCGGACTGCGGCTGACACGGCTGGCGTGGGGTGCGGCGGGTGTGGGCGGGGCGATGCTGCTGGCGTCGTTCCTGGCGCTCTGACGGTCCGGGGCCGGTTCCGGCCCGGTAGCGGAACGGCGCATTCACCCGATCGTTATCCGGACTATCGGGACGAGCGTGAACTCTTGGTGCGCATGCGGCACTTCATCTCTTGACTGGTCGCCCGGTTCACAGGACGCTGAGCCGCCCCCCACGGCCTTCCCCTCTCACCGATGGACTGCCCATGCGCACGCTCACTGCCACCGGCGCCCTGCTGGCCGCCGCAGCGCTCTCCCTGACGGCGGCCCCGGCCGCGCTCGCCACCCCGCCCGGCGACAACGGCACCGTGAAGATCCACGATGCGAAGACCGGCGAGGAACTCCGCAAGAACGAGCCGAAGGTCTGCACCTTCTACCTCGACGCCTTCGGCTTCGACGCCGGACAGCAGGTCGACTGGCACATCGAGGCCTGGGCGAACAACGAGGCCGACAAGGGAACGACCGTCAAGTCCGGTTCCATCACCCTCGACGCCGACGGTCACGAGCGGACCGCGGACATGACCCTGCCCGACGGGCAGTACAAGCTGTTCTGGAACTTCGAGGGCGAGAACGGCAGCGCCAAGCACAAGGTCTTCAAGACCGACTGCGAGGACGAGGGCTCCAGCCCCTCCGCGACGCCGTCCGACAAGCCCGGCGAGGAGCCGAGCAGCACGCCGAGCGCGCCCGACGCTTCGAGCCCGGCCGCCTCCGCGCCCGCCGGCAGCGACGGTCCCGCACCGTCCGGCGACGACGCGGCCGGTGACCTGGCGGAGACCGGCAACGGCGCGCCGATCGGCGTGCTCTCGGCCGTTGCCGCGGCCCTCGTCGCCACCGGCGGCTACCTGCTGGCGCGGCGCCGCACGGCCGGCCGTCAGCACTGAGTGGACGGCACCCTCGACGAGGATGCCTGAACGACGGTGCCTGAACGACGGTGCCTGAACGACGGTGCCTGAACGACGGTGCCCCCGCCGGCCGCTGCATGTCAGCGGCCGGCGGGGGCACCTTCATGTCGTCCGGCGTCAGCCGGTGTTACGCAGCCCGGCCGCGACGCCGTTGACCGTCAGCAGCAGCGCACGGGCAAGCAACGGGTCGGCCTCCTCGCCCCGTTCGGCCGCGTCGCGCTGCCGCTTGAGCAGCGCCACCTGGAGGTAGGAGATCGGGTCCAGGTAGGCGTCCCTGATGGCGAACGTCTGCTGGAGCACCGGGTTGGAGCCGAGCAGTTCGTCGTTGCCCGTCACCTTCAGCACCTCGCTGACGGTGAGCGCGTGCTCCGCCTCGATGGCCTCGAAGACGTGCTTCAGGTTCTCCGGCACCAGCGTGTCGACGTAGTGGCGGGCGATCCGCAGGTCCGTCTTGGCCAGCGTCATCTCCACGTTGGCGATGAAGTTGCGGAAGAAGTGCCAGTTGCCGTGCATCTCCGCGAGCACGGTGTCCAGACCGGCCTCACGCAGCGCCTTGAGGCCGGAGCCCACACCGAACCAGCCCGGCACGATCTGCCGCGACTGCGTCCAGCCGAACACCCACGGGATGGCCCGCAGTCCGTCGAGGCCGGCGCCCGAGTCGGGACGGCGCGCAGGCCGCGAGCCGAGGTGCAGTTCGGCGAGCTGGTCGACGGGGGTGGCGGCGAAGAAGTACGCCGGCAGGTCCGGGTCCTCGACGAGCCTGCGGTAGGCGGCGTGTGCGGCGTCGGAGACGGTGTCCATGGCCGCGTCCCAGCGCGCCAGCGCCTCGTCGGACTGGCGGGGCGCCGTGTGCAGGGCGGAGGCCTGGAGCGTGGCGGCGACCGTCAGCTCCAGGTTCTCCCTGGCCAGGGACGGGATCAGGTACTTGTCGGAGATGACCTCGCCCTGCTCGGTCACCTTGATCTCGCCCTCGAGCGTGCCCCAGGGCTGCGCGAGGATCGCGTCGTGGGAGGGGCCGCCACCACGGCCGACGGTGCCGCCGCGGCCGTGGAAGAGACGCAGCCGCACGCCGTGGCGGTGGGCGACGTCACGCAGCCTGCGCTGGGCGCGGTGGATCTCCCACTGGCTGGTGGTGATGCCGCCGAACTTGGACGAGTCGGAGTAGCCGAGCATGACCTCCTGGACGTCGCCGCGCAGGGAGACGAGCCGGCGGTAGGAGGGGTCGGCGAGCATGCCCTCGAGGATGACGTCCGCGGCCTTCAGCTCGTCGGTGGTCTCCAGCAGCGGCACGATGCCGATCTTGGCCCAGCCGGCGTGCAGGTCGACCAGACCGGCCTCACGGGCGAGGACCGCGGCGGCGAACACGTCGTCCGCGCCCTGGCACATCGAGATGATGTACGACTCGATGACCTCGGGGCCGAACCGCTCGAAGGCCTCCTTGACCGTGTGGAAGACGCCGAGGGTCTTCTGTCCCGCGGCGTCCAGCGGTGCCGGGGTGGGGGCGAGGGGCCGCCGTGAGCGGAGCTCCTTGGCGAGCAGCTTCTGCCGGTAGTCGCGCGGCATGTCCGCGTACCGCCACGACTCCTCGCCGAGCCGGTCGAAGAGCTGGCCGAGGGCGTGGTGGTGCGCGTCGGCGTGCTCGCGTACGTCCATGGTGGCGAGCTGGAGGCCGAAGGCGGACAGGGTGCGGATGACCCGGTCCATCCGGCCGTCGGCGAAGAGCCCGCCGCGGTGCGCGCGCAGCGAGGTCTGGACGAGGGTGAGGTCCGCGATCAGCTCCGCGGTGCCGAGGTAGTCGCGGCCTTCCTCGTGCGGGGTGCCCTTCGCGAGCCGCTCGCGGGTGTTGACGAGCTTCTGGCGGATGCAGGTCGCCTTGAGCCGGTAGGGCTCCTCCGCGTTGAGCCGCTTGTAGCGGGGGCTGATCTCGGGCAGCCGCTCGAGATCGGTCTGCAGGGAGGCGAGCAGCTCGTCGGTGGCCCCGGCGTAGCGGATGGAGTTCGACAGCAGTCCGCGTAGGTAGTCGATGACCTCGATGGCGTCGGTGATGCCGTGCTCGTGCTGGAGGATCAGCACGTCCCAGGTGACGGCGGGCGTGACGTTGGGGTTGCCGTCGCGGTCGCCGCCGATCCAGGTGCCGAAGGTGAGCGGCCGGGTGCCGGGCGGCAGCTCGACGCCGACGCGCTCCAGTTCGGCGGCGAGGTCCTCGAGGACGTCGCCCACGGCGCCCGCGTGCAGTTCGTCGAGGTAGTAGATGGCGTTGCGCGCCTCGTCGGCGGGCTCTGGGCGGACGACACGCAGCTCGTCGGTCTGCCAGATCAGGTCGATGCTCTCGGCGAGGCGCAGGTCGTGGCGGCGCCGGTCGGAGGCGATGACCGGGGTCTCCAGCAACTCGGCGACGCGGCGGAGCTTGTTGAGCACGGAGCGCCGGGCGGCCTCGGTCGGGTGCGCGGTGAAGACCGGCCGTACGTTGAGGTTCCTGACGGTCTCGCGTACGTGCTCGGGGTCGCCGTCCTTGAGCATGTCGGCGGTGCGGGCCAGCAGCCCGCCCTCGGCGGCGCGGCGCTCGCGCATCTCGTGGCCGCGGTGCACCTGCTCGGTGACGTTGGCCAGGTGGAAGTACGTGGAGAACGCGCGGACCAGCTTGGCCGCGGTCTCCAGGTCGGTGTCGCCCAGCAGCTCGGCGGCGGCCTCACCGTCGGTGCGTGTCAGGGCGCGGACCCGCTCGACGAGGTCGAGGAGCTCCGGGCCCTCCTGGCGGACGAGGGTCTCGCCCAGAAGATCGCCCAGTCGGCGGATGTCGGCACGCAGTTCTGCACTGGCGGTGGGGGTCTGGTCGGCACTGCTCACAGGTGCGGCTCCTTGCAGTGTTTGAGCACGTCTGGAGGGGTACTGGAGGCTTGCGGACCGCGCTGTCCGACGCCACCCAGGATAGGTGGCCGTTTTCCCGGCGTTGTCCACAGGTCTCTTGCCGTGCCGCCGCGCACTGCCATACTTACGTCGCCGTAGGTTACGGAAGCGTAGCCAGGCGTCCGTCCCCTCTCTCCCCACCCCCAGGGAACCCTCATGACCACAAGCCCTGATCTGCTGGACGACGTAGCCGGCACCCCTGACTCCCCGCTCCCCTCCGCCACCCTCGGCGGTGACAGCAAGCGGTCGATCGAGCAGATCACTCTGCTCCTGTTCATCACGTTCCCGTTCCTCGCGCTCCTGGCAGCGGTGCCGCTGGCCTGGGGCTGGGGCGTGAGCTGGCTCGACATGGGCCTCCTGGTGGCCATGTACTACATCGGCTGCCACGGCATCACGATCGGCTTCCACCGCTACTTCACCCACGGCGCGTTCAAGGCGAAGCGACCGCTCCGCATCGCCCTGGCGATCATGGGTTCGCTGGCGGTCGAAGGACCGCTGGTGCGCTGGGTGGCCGACCACCGCAAGCACCACAAGTTCTCCGACGCCGAGGGTGACCCGCACTCCCCCTGGCGGTTCGGCGAGACGGTCCCGGCGCTGATGAAGGGCCTGTGGTGGGCGCACATCGGCTGGATGTTCGACGAGGAGCGGACGCCGCAGGCCAAGTACGCACCGGATCTGATCAAGGACCCGGCGCTCCGCCGGATCTCGCGCGACTTCATCTACTGGACGATCCTGTCGCTGGCGATCCCGCCCCTGGTCGGCGGTCTGGTGACGATGTCGTGGTGGGGCGCGTTCACCGCCTTCTTCTGGGGTTCGCTGGTCCGTGTGGCGCTGCTGCACCATGTGACCTGGTCGATCAACTCGATCTGCCACGCCGTGGGCAAGCGCCCGTTCAAGTCCCGCGACCGCTCCGGGAACGTGTGGTGGCTGGCGGTGCTGTCCTGCGGTGAGTCGTGGCACAACCTGCACCACGCCGACCCGACGAGTGCCCGGCACGGTGTGCTCCGCGGCCAGGTCGACTCCAGCGCGCGGCTGATCCGCTGGTTCGAGAAGGCCGGCTGGGCGTACGACGTGCGCTGGCCGCAGCAGTCCCGTCTCGACGCCCGCCGCGACGACTCCGGCCGCGGCGAAACCCGCCGCAAGGATGATGCCGTAAACGCGGCATGATTGATGTCGTGGCGAGTGACGGAAGTATCGGCAGTCCGGACAAGACCAGGGCGTCGGGCGGCAGGCGCGCCCGACGGGTGCGCATGACCGGCGCGGAGCGCCGTGAGCAGCTGTTGGACATCGGCCGCACCCTTTTCGCGGAGAAGGGCTTCGAAGGCACGTCCGTCGAGGAGATCGCGGCCAAGGCGGGGGTTTCCAAACCGGTCGTGTACGAACACTTCGGCGGCAAGGAGGGGCTCTACGCGGTCGTCGTGGACCGCGAGATGCGCCAGCTCCTCGACATGGTGACGGGGGCGCTGACCGCCGGGCATCCGCGTGAGCTGCTGGAGCAGGCGGCCTTCGCCCTGCTGGACTACATCGAGACGTACACGGACGGTTTCCGCATCCTGGTGCGTGATTCGCCCGTCGCCCAGTCGACGGGCACGTTCGCGTCGCTCATCAGCGACATCGCCACCCAGGTCGAGGACATCCTGGGCATGGAGTTCAAGAACCGCGGCTTCGACCCCAAGCTGGCACCGCTGTACGCGCAGGCACTGGTCGGCATGGTGGCCCTGACGGGCCAGTGGTGGCTCGACGCCCGCCGCCCGAAGAAGGCGGAGGTCGCCGCGCATCTGGTGAATCTGGCGTGGCACGGGCTCGACGGTCTGGAGCAGAAGCCGCGGCTGATAGGTCACCGCAAGAACTGATCGGTCACCGCAGAAACTGATCGCGTTTTCCGTACATCCATGGCCCCCTCCTGTTGGTCTTGATGAGTGCTTGTCCCTCGTCAAGAGGTTGAACTCACGACATTTCCCCAGGGGGGGACTTTGACTTCAGTGGAATCCGGCCGCGCCGCAACCGTGCGTAGCCGGGCGGCACGCCGCCTTGTCACCTGCACAGCACTGGCCGCCTCGGCCGGCATGCTGCTGGCCGGGACGGCCTCGGCGGCCGACGGTGTACCGCCTCAGCCCAAGATCGAGCTGAGCAAGCCGGACGCCGGCTCCGGCCGGCAGCCCACGGCCGAGGTGCCGGAGCGCAAGGCTGCCACCGGTGAGCCGCGGTACGGCACGCAGGCCGTCGCCAAGCCCCGCTCCGACGTGTCGGGTGACGGTCTGAGCGACCTGATCTACCGCGTCCCGAGCGGCCAGCTCGTCTTCCACCCGCTCACGGGTGGCGAGCCGCAGGAATTCTTCCTCGACTACGCGCAGGAACAGGACATCATCCCCGTCGGCGACCTCGACGCCGACGGCGGCGCCGAGATCCTCTCCCTGTCGCCGACGGGCACGCTGAGCCTGCACCCGACCTACAGCGGCACGAGCCTGGGCACGACCTGGAGCGGCAACGGCTGGCAGGTCTACAACAAGGTCGTCGCGGTGGGCGACCTTGACGACAACGGTCACGCGGACCTCGTGGCGCGTACGCCGGATGGTCAGCTGTACCTCTACCGGGGCACCGGCAGCCTCACCGCACCCTTTACCGCCCGTATCGAGATCGGTGGCGGCTGGCAGGGCTACGACCAGATCGTCGGCCTCAACGACAACAACGGCGACGGCTTGGGCGACCTCGTCGCGCGGACCCCCTCCGGCGACCTGTACTTCTACGGCGCGACCGGCGACATGACGCGTCCGTTCAAGGGCCGCATCAGGATCGGTGGCGGCTGGCAGATCTACAACCAGCTCGTCGCGACCGACGACAGGGACGGAGACGGCTTCGCCGACCTCCTCGCCCGCACCCCCGGCGGCAGCCTGTACATCTACTGGGGCGACGGCACGGGCAACTTCGCCCAGCGCGACGCGGTCGGCACGGGCTGGGAGTGGGCGTCCCTGTTCGCCGGAGCGGGCAGCAACCCGAACTACGGCAAGTCCGAGATCATGGGCATCGACACCCGCGACTCCCTTTACTACTACTGGGCCCGCAACAACGGCGCCCTGGCCGCTCGCCAGCTGATCGGTGGGACCGGAGACTTCGCCGGCGTCAAGAAGCTCACGCTGGCCTCGAACCTCACCCCGGGCAACATCCCGTCGCTGATGTTCACCTACGACGGCACGCTCTACAGCGACGGCGCAGTCGTCGGTGGCGGCTGGGACGCGTACAACATGCTCGTCGGTCCCGGCGACCTGAGCGGCGACGGCAAGGGTGACCTGCTCGCCCGCGACGGGTCCGGCAACCTCTACCTGTACCGCGGCTACGGAACCGGTGACCGTTTCGCGGCCAAGCAGAAGATCGGCAGCGGCTGGGGAGCGTTCAACGAGCTCGTCGGCGCCGGCGACTACACCGGTGACGGCCGGGCGGACCTGCTCGCCCGTACGCCCGCCGGCACGCTCTACCTGTACAAGGGCACCGGCTCTGCCTCGTCGCCGTTCCGCTCGAAGGTCAAGCTCGGCACCGGCTGGCAGCAGTTCAACAAGCTGGCGGCCCCGGGCGACATCGACGGTGACGGCAAGGCCGACCTGCTCGCCGCCAACTCGAGGGGCGAGCTGTTCCGCTACTCCGGCACCGGTGTCGGCACCTTCAAGCCGAAGGCCAAGCTGGGTACCGGCTGGAACACCTACCGCGACATCATCTGATCCCGATCGGGGGCCGCTGCCCCAGGTCCGGCCGAAGCGCCGACGCCCCGCCACCTGCCAGGTGGCGGGGCGTTTCGCTGCTCCCGGGCCGGTCCGTCACCGGCCGGTCACGTTTCGAGCGGCGCGACGAACCGGACGGGGCACCCCGACTGCTCGTCACGACACCTTGCGTCCGACGGCGAAGATCCGCCGGAAGGGGAACACCGTGCCGTGGGGGCCCGGCGGGTACGCCTTGCGGAGCAGGTCCCGGTACTGGGCCAGGAACTCCTCCCGCGCCGCCGGGTCGTCCGCGAGTTCGGTGAGCACCGGCCGCAGGGCGGTGCCCTTCACCCAGTCCAGCACCGGGTCCTCGCCGCCGAGGAGTTGGAGGTACGTGGTCTCCCATGCGTCCGCGTCGCAGCCGAGGTCGGCGAGGCGGATGAGGTAGTCGGCGGGCTCCAGGATGTGGACGTAGCGCCGGCCGTGGTCGCCGAGGCGGTCGCGCCACTGCGGGGACTCGCAGAGCTCGCCGAGCAGGGCGTGGCTGGGCGAGGTGAAGTTGCCGGGGACCTGGAAGGCGAGGGTGCCGCCGGGGGCGAGGCCGTCGAGCCAGAGCGCGAACGACTCGGGGTGGTTGGGTACCCACTGGAGGGCCGCGTTGGAGACTATCAGGTCGTAGGGCTCGTCCGGGGTCCAGTGCGCGGCGTCGGCGGGGCGGAAGTCCATCCAGCCGCCGCCCGCCGTGGTGCCCGCGTACTCCTTCTCGGCCTGGGCAAGCATGTCCGGGGAGAGGTCGAATCCGGTGATGTGCGCATCGGGCCACCGGTCGGCGAGCAGTGCGGTGACGTTGCCGGGGCCGCAGCCGATGTCGGCGATCCGGGCGGGGCGGCCGACGGCGGGCAGGGTGGGTATGCGGGCGAGCATGTCCAGGAAGGGACGGGTGCGGTGCCCGGCGTGGCGGAGGTACTGCTCTGGGTCCCAGGTGGGCGCGGAATGCATGGTGAAGTCCCCCTCGCAGGAACGGAAAGCCGAAACGGAAGCTGGTTCCGGCCCGACCATGCCCAATAGTCCACAGAAATATATCTTGATGTCAAGAGACTTCACGTCGACAGACCCTCTACACTGATCGACATGGAGGACGAGGTCGATCGACTGGTCGCAGCATGGCGCCGTGAGCGCCCGGACCTCGACGTGGAACCGCTCGAGGTGCTCAGCCGCGTCTCCCGGCTCGCCCGCCACCTCGACCGGGCCCGTCGTATCGCGTTCTCGGAGCATCAGCTCGAGCCGTGGGAGTTCGACGTACTCACCTCACTGCGGCGCGCCGGTGCCCCGTACCAGCTCTCGCCCGGCCAGCTGCTCACCCAGACGCTGGTGACCTCCGGGACGATGACCAACCGCATCGACCGCCTCGCCAAGAAGAACCTGGTCGAGAGGCTGCCCGACCCCAGCGACCGGCGCGGCGTCCTGGTGCGGCTGACGCCGGAGGGCCGGGACCGCGCGGACCAGGCGCTGGCCGGACTGCTCGCCCAGGAGCGGGCGATCCTCTCCGAGCTCTCGGGCGCCCAGCGCGCGGAACTGGCCGCGCTGCTACGCCAGTTGACCGCCCCGTTCGACAACATCCCCGGCTAGGGCCGGTCCTGGGCCCAGATCGGCGGGCCCCACGCCGGCCCGGCGGGCCAGCGCGACGGCGGCGAGTGTGGAGTGCACGCCCAGCTTCCCCAGCACGTTCTGCATATGCGTACGAACGGTGTGCGGCGACAGGAAAAGGCGCTCGGCGACGGCTTTGCGCCCCAGGCCCGCGACCATGCAGCGCAATACCTCCTGCTCGCGCGGGGTCAGCGACTCCACCAGTCGCTCGCTCTCCGTGCGGTGCTTGCGGGCCGCGGTCATCTCCCGCAGTACTCCGGTGAGCAGCGTCGGTGCCAGGTGCGTCTCGTCCCGCAGCACCCCGCGGATCACCGCGAGCAGACGTTGCAGCGAGCAGTCCTTGGCGATCCAGCCGGAGGCGCCCGCCTGGAGGGCCTGGGCCGCGCGCCGGGCGTCGTCCTTCTGGGCGAGGACGACGGAGCGCAGCGCGGGCTGGAGCGAGCGGACGCCCGAGACCAGGGAGATCCCGTCGACGAGGGGACTCGCGCCGGTCTCCGGCACCGCACGGGCGACCGGGGCGGCTCTCGGCGGCGGCACCGCGGCCGACGCCCCCAGATCGGCGTCCACGAGCATCACGTCGAACCTGCGGCCTTCACCCGCGGCGCGTTCCAGGCAGCGCAGCGCCGCGGGGCCGCTGCCTGCCGCGGCGACCTCCACATCGTGCTCCGCCGCCAGGGCCGCGGCGAGCGACTCGGCGAAGATTCGGTGGTCGTCCACGACCAGGACCCGGATACGAACCACAGGACACCCCCAGTGTCGGAGGACGGACCGGCACGGGTACGCCGCCGGGGGCGGAGGGTGCAGCGCATCGCTCGGCCGCCGCCGTGCTGTGACTGATACCCCGCCCCGGGCGCCGTACCCGGCTGTTTCGCCCCCTGATCGACACCGGCCCCCACCGGTGCTGTGGTTCAGAGTACGGACGGGCGCGGGTGACGGAAGGCTATTTACGGAACTGATCGGCGGCGTTGTCGCGGGTGTGGCCGATGTTCCGAATCGACACCTGAGTGGACAAGCGGCGATGGGTTCTGCCCGGATGACGCACAGAGAATGACGCGGGCCGGGCACACCCCTGATCGCCCGGCCCGCCCCGAGTCCCTCCGGGCGGGCTCCCCTCGGAGCGCCGCCTCTAGGACAGGCGGCGCGCGCCCGCCGACGGGACGGCGGTGAAGACGCGCGGTGGCTCCAGCGAGGACGCCGCGAAGGCCTCCTCGACGGACTTCGCCACCAGCGGCGAGGCGGACGTCTCCGTCAGGACGATCGCCGAGCCCCCGAACCCGCCGCCGGTCATCCGGGCACCCAGCGCGCCGGCCGCCAGCGCCGTGTCCACGACCAGGTCCAACTCCCGGCAGGAGACCCGGAAGTCGTCACGCAGCGAGGCGTGTCCCTCGGTCAGCACCGGGCCGATGGCCCTGACCTCACCGGCCTCCAGGTGGTTGATCACGCGCTCCACCCGGTGGTTCTCGGTGACGATGTGCCGGACCAGGGAGCGCACTTCCGGGTCATCGAGACGGCCCAGGGCCTCGTCCAGCGAGTCGTACGGAACGTCCCGCAGGGCGTTCACCCCGAGCGCCGCCGCTCCCGTCTCGCAGCCGGCGCGCCGCTTGCCGTACTCGCCGTCGCTGTGGGCGTGCTTCACCCGGGTGTCCACGACGAGGAGTTCGAGCCCGTGGGCGGCCAGGTCGAAGGGGATCTGCCGCTGGGAGAGGTCCCTGGTGTCCAGGTACAGGGCGTGGCCCTCGGTGCAGCAGGCGGAGGCCGTCTGGTCCATGATGCCGGTCGGAGCGCCGACGTAGACGTTCTCCGCGCGCTGGCACAGGCGGGCGGTGCGCCAACGCTCCAGGCCGAGTTCGTACAGGTCGTTCAGAGCGAGGGCGGTGACGACCTCGATCGCCGCGGACGAGGAGAGTCCGGCGCCGGTGGGCACGGTCGACTCGTAGTGGATGTCCGCGCCGCCGACCTGGTGGCCGGCGTCGCGCAACGCCCAGACGACGCCCGCCGGGTAGTCGGTCCAGCCGCCGGGGCCGCCAGGGGCGAGGTCGTCCACGCGCAGTTCGACCGGGCCGCCGTCCATGTCCGTGGAGGTCAGACGCAGCACGCCGTCGTCGCGGCGCGAGACGGTCGCCACCGTGGTGTGCGGCAGCGCGAAGGGCATCACGAAACCGTCGTTGTAATCGGTGTGTTCACCGATCAGGTTCACCCTGCCGGGTGCCGCCCACACACCCTCGCCCGTGGAACTCATGACCCGTTCTCCCTCCTGCGGGCGAATGCCCAGGCGTCGGACACGATGCCGGCCAGGTCGGCACGGCTCGGCTTCCAGCCCAGGCGCTCCTGGGCCCTCGTGGCGGAGGCGACCAGGACGGCGGGGTCGCCGCCCCGCCGCTCCGCGACCACCTCGGGCACCGGGTGACCGGTGACCTCGCGTACGGTCTCGATGACCTCGCGCACCGAGAAGCCGTTGCCGTTGCCGAGGTTGCAGATCAGATGCTCACCGGCGATGGCGGCGTCGAGCGCCAGGAGATGGGCCTCCGCCAGGTCCGCGACGTGGATGTAGTCGCGGACGCAGGTGCCGTCCGGGGTCGGGTAGTCGTCGCCGTAGACGGAGATGGACTCGCGCCGGCCGAGAGCGACCTGGAGCACCAGCGGGATCAGGTGCGACTCGGGGTCATGGCGTTCGCCGTACGCGCCGTAGGCCCCCGCGACGTTGAAGTACCGCAGCGAGACCGCCGCGAGGCCGTGGGCCGCCGCCTCGCCGGTGATCATGTGGTCGACCGCGAGCTTGGTGGCACCGTAGGGACTGGTGGGCGCGGTCGGGTCGGACTCTGTGATCGGGGTGGAGACCGGCTCGCCGTAGGTGGCGGCGGTCGAGGAGAAGACCAGGGTGCGCACGCCCGCGGAGCGCATCGCCACGAGCAGCTCCATCGTGCCGCCGACGTTGTTCGCCCAGTACTTCTCCGGCCTGGCGACGGACTCGCCGACCTGCGAGAACGCCGCGAAGTGCAGCACCCCGTCGTACGAGGCGTCCAGATGGCGCGCGGCGTCCTGGATGCGGCCCTCGACGAACCCGGCGCCCGCGGGCACCCCTTCGCGGAATCCGGTGGAGAGGTCGTCGAGCACGGTCACCTGGTGACCGGCCTCCAGAAGGTGCTGCGCCACGACACTGCCGACGTATCCCGCACCACCTGTGACCAGGTACTTCTTGCTCACTCGCTCGCTACCTCTCGCAGTCGCCTCGCCGCGGCCTCCGGCGGCACATCGTTGATGAACACGCTCATACCGGATTCGGAACCGGCGAGGAACTTCAGCTTGCCGGAAGTGCGGCGGACGGTGAAAAGCTCGAGATGGAGACCGAAGGCGTCCCTTTCCTCGCCTTCGAACGGCGCCTGGTGCCAGGCGGCGATGTACGGCGTGGGCGGTTCGCCCGGCCCGAAGATCCGGTCGAAGCGTCTCAAGAGTTCCAGATAGATCTGGGGGAATTCCGTGCATGCCGCGTCGTCCAGCGCCCGGAGGTCCGGCACCCGCCGCTTCGGGTGGAGGTGCACCTCGTACGGCCAGTGCGCCGCGTACGGCACGAAGGCGATCCAGTGCTCGCCCTCCAGCACCACCCTCACCCCCTCCTCACGCTCGCGCCGGACGAGGTCGTCGAAGAGGTTGCGGCCGGTCGCCGCCCGGTGGGCGGCCAGCGAGCGGAGCATCAGCTCGGTGCGCGGGGTCACGAAGGGGTAGCCGTAGATCTGCCCGTGCGGGTGCCCGAGCGTGACGCCGATCTCGGCGCCGCGGTTCTCGAAACAGAAGACCTGCTTGACCTGGGGCAGTTCGGCGAGCTCCGCCGTGCGGTCCGTCCACGCCTCGAGGACCAGGCCTGCCTGCTGCTCCGTCAGATCGGCGAAGGACGCGTCGTGGTCCGAGGTGAAGCAGACGACCTCGCAGCGGCCCGAGTCACCGGCCAGCGAGGGGAAACGGTTCTCGAAGACGGCGACGTCGTAGTCGGCTGCCGGGATCTCGCTGAGGCGGCCGTCGCGCGAAGGGCACAACGGACATTCGTCGGCCGGCGGGTGGTAGATGCGGCCCTGGCGGTGCGAGGCGATGGCGACCCGGTCGCCGAGCAGTTCGTCGTGCCGGATCTCGGCCGTGGTGGAGACGGCTTCGAGGGGCCTGAGGTCGACGGCGTCGCGGACGGCGTCGTCGCGCGAGTCGTAGTAGAGCAGCTCACGACCGTCGGCGAGCCGGGTCGACGTCTTCTTCACACGGAGCTCCCTCACCACTCCCATCCAACATAACCGAACACAAGAAATCACAACTCAACAGGCCGGTCAATGGGTGGGCCGCAGGCCGACCCTGAGCGGCCCCTGCCGGAAAACAAACAAAAGGCATCAGCAGATGTGTTGGTCCGGGTGATGACCCCGCGAACCGGCCTGACGGGGCCTAGTAGGCCGCGCCGGGACCGGACGGAGTCCCGTACGCCGCGCGGTCCAGCAGACCGG
This sequence comes from Streptomyces sp. Tu 2975, assembly GCF_009832925.1. Taxonomy (GTDB): domain Bacteria; phylum Actinomycetota; class Actinomycetes; order Streptomycetales; family Streptomycetaceae; genus Streptomyces. The sequence goes on along the minus strand of NZ_CP047140.1, from coordinate 4,687,305 downwards.
TACGGGCGGCGAGCGCCGCCGCCTCCAGCCGGGAGCCCACTCCCAGCTTCATCAGCACCCGCTGCACATGGGTGCGGGCCGTGCTCGGCGCGATCCCCATACCGACGGCGATCAGCCGGGTGTCCTCGCCCTCCGCGACCCGCACCAGCACCTCCACCTCGCGCGGCGTCAGCAGTTGCAGCAGCCGCTGGCCCTCGTCGTCCGGCTGCGCGACCGGATTGAGCAGCTCGGCGAACGCGCCCTGGAGCAGCAGCGGCGCCACCACCGCCTCCCCCGACCGCGCCTTCACCAGCGCCCGCTCCACGCCCTCTATGCGCTCGTCGTGGCGCACGTAACCGGACGCCCCGGCGGCGAACGCCGCCGCTATCCCGCGCGGACTGGGTACCGGTCCGAGGACCACGACGGCAACCTGCGGCCGTTCCCGTTTGATACGGACGACCGGGTCGAAGGCGCCCGGCTCCGCCGGCGTCGCCGTGCCCAGCAGGCACACCTCCGGGGCCCTGGCTATCACCAGATCGGCCGCTCCGGCCGCGGGCGCCGCCGCCGCGAGCACCCGGTGCCCGCGCAGCTTCAGCGCGGAGGCGAGCGCCTCCGCGAGCAGCCTGTGGTCGTCGACCACCATGAGCCGAACGCCCATCGAGCAACCCCCGTCCCGCTGGAGTCGGCCCCCCGGCCCTCCACGGCTACCCCGTCAGTCCCGGCAAGGTACACGCTTGTTCGACATTGCGCGCCCCTAACTCGGCAGAAGCCCCCCGGAATGCCGAATTCTTCACCAAACAGGACCACTTGAGGGCAGGCGTCAGGACGATGGTGGGGAAACGGCCGCGGCCCGGCCTCGCGCTTCTGCGAGGGACCGGGCCGCGGTGCGGCGATGCGCCGGAGCGGTGACGCGGTGGTGCGGATCAGCTCTTCGGGCCGAAGGAGATCGCCATGAACTTCGACGAGCTCGAGCTGCCCGTGTCGGGCTCGCTCAGGGTGTCGTCCGCGATGAACAGCCGCCCGTTCTTGAAGTGGTACTCCGAGCCGGACTCCACGAAGCTCGTCTCGGCGTCCCGGACCGTCTTGTCCGCCGGGTTCACCAGCAGGACGGTCTCCTTGAGGGTGGCGCCGTTGATGCTGACGACCTGGCCGCCCTTGTCGTAGGGGGGCCACTTGTACGCGATGATGTTGCCGCCGTCCATGCGCAGCGGCAGCGAGTGGTACCCCTCGCCTGCGTCCGCACGGCCGCTGACGGCCTTTCCGGTCGCCAGGTCGAAGGCGATGATCTCGTTGGTGCGCGAGTAGGACTCGCCCGTTCCCTCGTGCTCCTCCGTCGGCAGGTAGATCTTGTCGTTGCCGACGACCACGAACTGGCAGCCCTCGACGCCGTCGCTGGCGGAGCACCTCGCGAGGTACTTGTCGCCCGGTGCCGCGATCTTGGCACGCAGCTTCCCGGTCTTGCCGTCGATCGAGAAGAAGTCCGAGATGCCGAACGTTCCCGTGTCACCGACGTCGGCGGCGACGACCAGCGGGTCGGAGGAGACGATCCGCGCGTCCTCGACACCGGCCGGCATCTTGAAGGACGAGAGCGGGGTGCCGTTCTCCGGGTTGAGCGGCTGGATGGTCACCTGGGCGTTGTCGTACGAGCCGCAGCGGCGTACCGCGACGAGCGCCTTTCCGCCGCCGTAGCCGATGTCCCGGCACTCCTGGGCGTCGACGGTGGGCTTCCAGCGGACGGCACCGGTCGTCAGGTCGAACGCGGCGCTGCCGCCGAGGTATCCGGCGGCCACCGTGTTGCCGCTGAGGGTGACCTGGTCGAAGCGGGCCTTCTGGTCACCGCTGGCGCCGCCGGTGACCGACTTGCTCCAGAGCAGCTTGCCGGCGGTGAGGTCGACGACGCCGACCTCGGAGCACGGCGGGTAGCCCTTGTCTCCCTTGGCCCGCTTCGTGGCCTCGAAGACGACCGCGGTCTTGTTGTCCTCGGTCATGTGACGCGAGGCGGCACACACCTGGCCGGGCAGGTCGAGGGTCCACAGCACGGTGCCCTTGGCCACGTCGTGGGCCACGATCGTGTTGACGCTCGTCTTGACGAACGCCTTGTCGGTGACCCAGGAGCCCGGCACACCCGTCACGTCGAAACGCGCGGGGATCGGCAGCTGGAAGGCGACCTTGGAGGCCGTGTCGGCCGGGGCCTTCTCCTTGCCGGGGCCGTCGGGGGCGGCCGGGGCGTCGCCGCCCTTGCCGCCCTTGCCGCCCTCGGTGCCGCCCGAGCTGCTCTTCGCCTCGTCCTGCTTGCCGCCGTCGTCCTTGGTGGACGAGTAGAAGAACCCGCCGCCGATGATCAGCACGATGGCGACGAACGCGGCGATGACGATCTGCAGCTGCGTCTTGTTCAGCAGCCCGCCGCCCCCGGAGGGCACGGCCGGCTGCGGCATCATCGGCTGCGTCGGCGCGCTGTAGGCAGGCTGCCCGGGAGCGCCGTGCTGCGGGTGACCGTAGGGCGCCCCCGGCGCCGGGCTCTGCGGCGGCGTCTGCGGATAGCCGTAGCCCGGCTCGGCGGGAGGGGGCGTCTGCGGGTAACCGTAGGGCGCTCCCGGCGCGGGGCTCTGCGGCTGCGGCGCGGGGGTGCCGTACCCGCCGGCCGGCTGCTGAGGCTCCTTCGCCATTCCGTAGCCGCCGCCCGAAGGCGGACCGGGGGGCTGGCTCGGGGGCTGGCTCGGCGGGCCGGGCGGCTGGTTCGGCGGCGGGCCGGGCGGCTGACTGGGCGGTGGCGGCGGCTGCGTCATGGCTTGCTTACCTCTGGGGGACGGAAGGTGGGTCCTACGACGGCGGAATCGGTCACTGGCCGAAGCCCATCATGGTCTTCGTCTCCTTCTCGGCCTTGTCGTTGGGCGCGCTCACACGACCGCTGGCGATGAAGAACCGGCCGTCCGCGTACGCCATCTTCGGGGAGTAGAAGGAGTTCTCGACCTCGGCGGTCGAGGCCGGGTGCTGGAGCAGCATCTTCGGCGCCCCACCGGTCGGCGCGACGGTGGCGACACCGCCGCCCGTGTCGTACGAGGGCTGCATGTAGACAAGGACGTTGCCGCCCTCGATGCGCAGCGGCGTCATCTTGCGCTCCGCGCCGGCCGGCGCGCGCCAGGCTTCCTTGCCGCTGTCGAGGCTGAAGGCGACGAGCTCGTTCGCCTTGCCGTACTCGGTCTCCGTGGCCATGTAGAAGTGCTTCGCGTCGGCGGCGACACCGGTGCAGCCCTCGAGGTTCTGGCCGAAGATGACGAACGCCCCGCCGCAGCGCGGCTGGAACTTGTCGTTCTTGCCGCCCGAGATCTGCGAACGCAGCTTGCCGTTGTCGGTCAGCGCGATGATCGACCACTTCTTCTCCGGCTCACGCTGGGTGATGGAGATGACCAGCGGGCTCGCGGAGTAGACCTTGTCGATCTCCCAGCCTTCGGGGTGTTGTACGTCCACCTGGGCTTGCCGCTGGCGGGGTCGATCTCCTGGAGCTGCTGCTTCGGCTTGTCGTAGTCGTCCGTGGGGCAGCTCGCGCCGGCCAGCAGCTTCGGGCCGCCGGCGAAGGCGAACGGCTTGCAGCCGCTGCCCGGCTTGCCGAAGAGCTGCTTGCCGTCGGCCATCGAGAAGCCGTAGGAGTTGCCGCTGCCGCCCACAGCGAGCGTATTGCCGCTGATGGCCAGGGTGAAGTCGGAGAGGGAGGCGAACGCGCCGGACGCCTTCGGGATCGGCTTCTTCCAGCCGGCCTTGCCCGTCTTCAGGTCGATCATCTGGAGGTCGTTGCACTTGGCCTTCTCGGTGAGGCCGTCCTTGACACCGATGACGATCTTGCCGTCGGCGGAGGTCTGCGCCGGGGCCGAGCACACCTCCGCTGGCAGCGGCACGCTCCACTTCTTGCTGCCGTCGGTCACCGAGTAGCCCGCGACCTCCCGGTACATGGCCTTGACGACCGTGTCGCCGGCCATCCACGGGCCGAACACCTCGGCGCCGTTGCGGGGCAGGTCGATGTCGTTCTTCGTCAGGAACAGGACCTTGGCCTCGCCGTCCTTGCGGCCGGCGTTGAGGTCCTCGTTGCCCTCGCGTCCGGTGCCGCTGCCGTCGCCCTGGTCGACGGACGCGGAGCCGGTCGGCTTCGGGTCGTCGCTGGACTTGCTGACGGCCGGCTTGTCCTTCTTGCCGTCGCCACTGCTGACGACGTACCAGGTACCACCGCCGACAAGGAGCAGCGCGGCGGCCGAAGCTGCCACGACGATGCCGGTCTTCCCCTTGAAGAAGCCGCCGCCGCCCGGCGCGGGCGCACCCGGGTACTGCGGCTGTGTCGGGTATCCGCCGTACGGACCCGGCTGGTTGTACGCGCCGGGCTGCTGGTTGTACGGGCCCGACTGCTGCGCGTACGGCCCCGGCTGCTGGGGATAGCCGTAACCCGGCTGGCCGGGAGGCTGCTGCGGGTAGCCGTACCCGGGCGCCGGCGCACCGGGAGGCGCCGCCGGCGGCGGTCCCTGCGGGGCGGGCGGCATCTGCGGCGGCTGCGCGGGCGGCTGGGGCTGCTGCGGAGCTCCCTGCTGAGGATCCTGGGGGGCTCCGAAGCCTCCCTGCGGGGGCTGGTTCGGCGGCTGCGTCATGGCGTACTACCTCATGGGTGGGAGATGCGAGTGGGAGTTGGGGATGTCCGGACGACCCAGACCGCGTTCATCTGCCGGAAACCATCACGGTGTTCAGCGGCACCTGCCGCTCACCGCCCGAGGGCGCGACCACCGACACGGCGGCTCCCGCACAGGGCGAGGGTCCGATGTGGTGACGGCGCCGCCGGAAGCGGGTGGGCCGGCGTGCATGACGGACGGCTGTGGTGCACGGGTGCGGCCGGCGGATACGCGGGCGGCTGCGGAACCCCGCGCCACGGGTCCGCGGACCGTGCTTGACCGGACGGCGGCGGCTGCCCCATCTGCGCTTCCCCCTTCGTACGGTCTGCTGCCCGGACGAACTCCCCCGCTCCTCCGGCAAGCGCATCCACCGGAAGGAGTGATTCGGACACGAACCCCGTTGTTCTACATCAGTCGAGCGGGCCTTCTTTGTATCACCCGTGACGAGGGGAGAGCGGGCTCGGCCCTCCCCTGTTCCCAAGGGAGGACCGGGCCGTGATGGGGTTGTTACGCGCTCTGCACGGCTTCTCTACGGGCGGCGGGGAGCCGCCGGTCAGGCGTCTTCCGCCAGTTCGAGCCAGCGCATCTCCAACTCTTCGCGCTCGGCAGCGAGTTCACGGAGCTCAGCGTCCAGTTTGGCGACCTTTTCGAAGTCTGTGGCGTTATAGGCGATCTGTGCGTGCAGCTTGGTCTCCTTGTCGGAGACCTTGTCGAGCTGCCGCTCGATCCGCTGGAGCTCCTTCTTCGCCGCGCGGGCGTCGGCCGCCGACTTCTCCTTGACGGCGCCGGACGGGGCGGGCGACGGCGTCGGCACGGCGGCCTCCACCATCCGCGCCCTGCGCTCCAGGTACTCGTCGATACCACGCGGCAGCATGCGCAGCGTGCCGTCGCCGAGCAGCGCGAACGTACGGTCCGTGGTCCGCTCGAGGAAGAACCGGTCGTGCGAGATGACCACCATCGAGCCGGGCCAGCCGTCGAGGACGTCCTCGAGCTGGGTCAGGGTCTCGATGTCGAGGTCGTTGGTGGGCTCGTCGAGGAAGAGGACGTTCGGTTCGTCCATCAGCAGGCGCAGCAACTGGAGCCGGCGCCGCTCACCGCCCGACAGGTCGCCGACGGGCGTCCACTGCTTCTCCTTGCCGAAGCCGAACTGCTCGCACAGCTGGCCCGCGGTCATCTCCCGGCCCTTGCCGAGGTCGACCCGGTCGCGGATCTGCTGGACCGCCTCCAGCACGCGCAGCGCGGGCGGCAGTTCGGTGACGTCCTGCGAGAGGTAGGCGAGCCGTACGGTCCTGCCGACGGTGACCCGGCCCGCGACGGGCTGCTCCTCGCCGCCGGAGACGGCCGCCGTTGCGAGCGTGCGCAGCAGTGACGTCTTGCCCGCGCCGTTGACACCGACCAGACCGATACGGTCACCGGGGCCGAGCTGCCAGGTCAGATGCTTCAGCAGCACCTTCGGGCCGGCCTGGACCGTGACGTCCTCGAGGTCGAACACCGTCTTGCCGAGCCGCGCGGACGCGAACTTCATCAGCTCGGACGTGTCACGCGGCGGCGGCACGTCGGCGATCAGCTCGTTCGCCGCCTCGATGCGGTAGCGGGGCTTGGACGTACGGGCGGGGGCGCCGCGCCGCAGCCAGGCCAGCTCCTTGCGCATCAGGTTCTGCCGCTTGCTCTCCTCGGTCGCGGCGATCCGCTCCCGCTCCGCCCGTGCGAAGACGTAGTCGGAGTAGCCGCCCTCGTACTCGTACACGTCGCCACGCTGGACGTCCCACATGCGGGTGCAGACCTGGTCGAGGAACCAGCGGTCGTGGGTGACGCAGACGAGCGCGGAACGGCGCGTCTGCAGATGCCGGGCGAGCCAGGCGATGCCCTCGACGTCGAGGTGGTTGGTCGGCTCGTCGAGGACGATCAGGTCCTGCTCGGCGATCAGCAGCTTGGCGAGCGCGATACGGCGGCGCTCGCCGCCGGACAGCGGTCCGATGACGGTGTCGAGCCCCTGCGGGAAGCCGGACAGGTCGAGCCCGTCGAACAGCCCCGTCAGCACGTCCCTGATCTTGGCGTTGCCCGCCCACTCGTGGTCCGCGAGGTCCCCGATGACCTCGTGCCGGATCGTCGCCTCCGGGTCGAGCGAGTCGTGCTGCGTCAGCACGCCGAGCCGCAGCCCGCCGCTCTGGGTGACCCGGCCGGTGTCGGGCTCCTCCAGCTTGGCGAGCAACCGGACGAGGGTGGTCTTCCCGTCGCCGTTACGGCCGACGACGCCGATACGGTCTCCCTCCGAGACGCCGAGGGAGACCCCGTCGAGCAGGGCGCGTGTTCCGTACACCTTGCTGACTGCCTCGACATTGACCAGGTTGACGGCCATTTCTCTCCTGACAGGGGGAACGATCGACCTCCCAGCCTACTTGTCAGGCGCGGCTGCCCCGTCCGGCCCGTTCCACCAGCAGCCAGCCGCCGAGCGCCATGGCGACGGCGGCGGGGGCGCTGACGTGCACGGCGACCAGCATCGCCGTCCTGCCTTCGAGCAGTCCGCCGAATCCGACCATGGAAAGGCCCAGGATGCCGAACAGGCAGAGCGCGATCCCCACGGCGGCGATCGGCCCGGTGCCCGGCACCGGCGTGACGGCGCTCCGCGCGGGACGTTCGAACCTGCGGAACGCGGCGACGAGCAGCGCGGTCAGCCCGGCCGCGGCGGCGACGCGCAGCGGCGTCTGCGCCCACCAGGCCGCCGACGCCGGCGCCCGCAGCGGAAGGCCGGCCGCGATCATCGCCCCGTAGACGCCGAGCATGGCGGTGAGGTGCCACAGGAAGGCGGTCATGGCGACCCCGTTTGTGGCCACCACACCCCGCCAGACGCGGGCCCGCCGCACGAACCGTCCGCCCGGCCTCCTGAGCAGTTCGACCGCGCCGACCAGCCACAGCCCGTGGAACAGCAGGGCGAGGGTCGGCGGGGCCATGTTCGAGATCTTCTCGCCGGGCATTCCCACCATGGACAGCGGATACGGCCCGAACGCGACGAGCGCGACGGCCCCGGCGAGACCCGTCGCCGCGAGCGCGGCAGGTATCCGGATACGCCCGTCGGCGCGCAGGAACCCGAGCTGGTGGACGGCGAGCCAGACGAAGGCGAAGTTCAGGAACTCGACGAAGGGCACATGGGCGGCGAACCGGAGCACGTCCACGGCCGCCGCCGCGCCGAGGAGCGCGCCGAACGCGCCCCAGCCGAACCGCTCGTGCAGCTTCAGCAGCGGCGGGGTGAAGGCGACCATGGCGAGGTAGATCCCGATGAACCACAGCGGCTGCGCCACGAGCCGCAGCGCGACCCCGGTCATCCCGCCGCCCCCGCCGAGCAACTGCACGACGAGCGCGGCGGCACCCCAGACGAGGACGAACGCCATCGTGGGCCGCAGGAGCCGCTGGAGCCGGGCGCGCAGAAAGACCGAGTACACGGACCGGTCCGGATGCCGGCGCCGCAGCGACCGGTAGGACAGGGCGTGCGAGAACCCGCCGACGAAGAAGAACACGGGCATCACCTGAAGGGCCCAGGTGAGCAGCTGAAGCTCCGGCACGACGGCGAGAAGGTTCCCGATGCCGTCGTCGGTGACCGCCGCCATGAGCCAGTGCCCGGCGACGACTGTCCCGAGCGAGGCGACCCTCAACAGATCGACGTACCGGTCCCGCGTACCGGGGGTGGCGGCGGCAAGCTCACGAACGCTGGTTCCCATGGGCGCCACGGTGCCGGGTCGGCGGGGGCGGGCGGGAGAGCGCTCGTACTCAGGTGGGCGGTGAGTATGCGGGCGGGCGGGGGCGTGGTCCGCTGCGCGGGGCCGTTCCCCTCCCCGCTCCTCCCGAACCGGGGCAGGCCCGACCCCGTACCGCCCTGCGGGCGGTGCCCTCGAGCGCGGGGCGGGCTGGATTACGCTGCGCGCCACCAGCCTCGCCGGCGTTCGAAGCGCGGGGGTCCGGGGGCAGAGCCCCCGTCACGCCGCGCCCGCGACCACCCTCGCCCCCGCCGCCGGCGCCCGCGCCGCCCGTGCGGAGCGGCATTTGCCCGACGCCGTCAGCGCCTCGGCCACCGTCTCCGCCGTGTCCTCGTCCTTGACGAGGAACGCCGTCGTCGGGCCGGAGCCGGAGACCAGGGAGGCCAGCGCGCCCGCGGAGACACCGACCGCAAGGGTGTCGGCGAGCGACGGACGCAGGGACAGGGCCGCCGGCTGGAGGTCGTTGGACAGGGCGTCCGCCAGGGCGGGCACGTCACCCGTACGCAGCGCGTCGAGGAGCGCGGCCGAGGCAACCGGCTCCGGAACGGCGCGGCCGGCGTTCAGCCTGTCGAACTCCCCGTACACCGCGGGCGTGGAGAGCCCGCCGTCCGCCACCGCGAACACCCAGTGGAACGTCCCGCCGACGTCCAGCTCGGTCAGCCGCTCGCCGCGGCCGGTGCCGAGCGCCGCCCCGCCCACCAGGCTGAACGGCACGTCGCTGCCCAACTCGGCGCAGATGGCGAGCAGTTCGTCACGCGAGGAACCGAGCCCCCAGAGCGCGTCGCACGCGAGCAGCGCGCCCGCGCCGTCCGCGCTCCCGCCCGCCATGCCGCCGGCGACGGGAATGTCCTTGTCGATGTGGATGTGGACGTCGGGCGAGATGCCGTGACGGGCCGCCAGCAGTTCCGCGGCTCGCGCGGCCAGGTTCGTACGGTCCAGGGGGACCTGCCCGGCGTCCGGGCCGGAGCAGGTGATGCTCAGGGACGGGGCCGGCCGCACCGTCACCTCGTCGTGGAGGCCGACCGCCAGGAAGACGTTGGCCAGGTCGTGGAAGCCGTCGGGGCGTGCCCCGCCGACCGCCAGCTGGACGTTGACCTTGGCCGGCACCCGTACCGTGACGCTCACTTCTTCGCCTCCGCGATCCGCGCGAACTCCTCCACCGTCAGCGACTCGCCGCGCGCCTGCGGCGACACACCCGCCGCGACCAGGGCCTCCTCGGCCGCGGCCGGTGATCCGGCCCATCCTGCGAGCGCGGCGCGCAGCGTCTTGCGGCGCTGGGCGAAGGCGGCGTCGACGACCGCGAAGACCTCCATCCGGGTGGCGGTCGTCGCCACCGGCGAGGTCCGCCGCACGAGGGAGACGAGGCCGGAGTCCACGTTCGGCGCGGGCCAGAAGACGTTGCGGCCGATCGACCCGGCCCGCTTGACCTCGGTGTACCAGTTGGCCTTCACCGAGGGCACGCCGTACACCTTGTTCCCGGGGCCGGCGGCCAGCCGGTCGGCGACCTCGGCCTGGACCATGACGAGCGTCCGCTCGATCGACGGGAAGCGGTCGAGCATGTGCAGCAGGACCGGCACGGCGACGTTGTACGGCAGGTTCGCGACGAGCGCGGTCGGCGGCGGCCCGGGGAGCTCCTGCACGTGCATCGCGTCGGAGTGCACCAGCGAGAAACGCGACGCCCGGTCGGGCAGTCGCGCGGCGACCGTCGCCGGCAGGGCGCCGGCCAGCACGTCGTCGATCTCCACGGCCACGACCCGGTCGGCGGCCTCCAGCAGCCCGAGGGTCAGCGAGCCGAGGCCGGGGCCGATCTCGACGACCACGTCGTCGGGCTTCACCTCGGCGGTGCGCACGATCCTGCGGACCGTGTTGGCGTCGATGACGAAGTTCTGGCCGCGCTGTTTGGTGGGGCGTACGCCCAGCGCGGCGGCCAGCTCACGGATGTCGGCGGGGCCGAGGAGTGCGTCGGGATCAGTGGTGCTCACCGATACAGCCTACGGCCGCAGTGCGGCCACGGACTCGCCCCCCGCTGCACATAGAGCTTCTTCGCCCGGTACGTCTGTTCCTCGGCGGACGCGTCCTGCGGACGCCCGGTGCCGCCGAGCGAGCGCCAGGTCGCGGTGTCGAACTGGTACAGCCCGCCGTAGGTGCCGGAGGGGTCGACGGCGCCCGGCCGCCCGCCCGATTCGCACTCGGCGAGCGCCGCCCAGTTCAGGCCGTCCGCCCCGCCCACCGAGGACGGCGGCTGCCGGGTGCCGACCTTCACCTGCTCGGTGACCGGTTCGCGCACGACGTCCGTGGCGGTCCGCCGCGGCTTCTGACGGACGCCGTCGACGGTCCGCAGGGCGTACGTGACCCGGCGCACGCCCGGCCGTCCTTGCCGTACGACGACCTCCGTGCCCGTGAAGAGCGCGGGATCCAGGGTCTTCTCGACGGCGAAGTCGATCGGTTCCTCGCGTACCTCACGGCCGCCGCTGATCCGCGTGACCGTGACGGTCTGTCCGTCGTGGGGGAAGCCGCCGGGCGGCACGGAGCTGGTGTCCTGGCCGCGCAGCACGATCCCCGCCTCCCCGAGGGCCTCGCCCATGGTGGCGGCGTTGGTGCGGATGGTGCGTTCGCGTCCGTCGGCCATGAACGTGACGGCCCTCTCGGTGCGCACGTCCAGCACCAGGCCGGATCTCGGGATCGGAGTGGCAAGCGGCACGGAGAGGTACGCCCCCTCCGCGCGCACGCCCAGTTCCCGCAGGGCCGCCTCGACGGTGGTGGCCGTGGTCCACACCTCGCCGGGGCGGCCGTCGAGGGTGAGACGCAACGGCCTGCCGTGGCGGACGGTGATCTCGTCACCGCTGTCGAGGTCCGCTTCGGGGCCAGGGGCGACGACATCGTGGGCGCGCAGGACCAGGCCCTCGTCCTCGAGGAGTTCGCTCACGTCGTCGGCGAAGGTGTGCACGGTCCGCGGCACGCCGTCGACGGTGATCCGGACCGCTTTGTCGTCGGCCACGAACGCGGACGTCCCGCCGGCGAGGAAGGCGACGACGAGGGCCCGCGGGACGAGCCGCCGCAGCGTGTCCGGACGCTCCGCAGGTTTGCGCCGCCGCGATCCACCGCGTCGCGCCTGCGCGCGCCGTCCCCGCTCCTCTTCGGCGGCACGGCCCGCGCCCCGGAGGTCCACGTACGGCAGGGTGGGCGCCTGCGCCACGGCCGCCCGGCGGTGCGGGGGCACCACGCCCGCCGTGGGCGTGCCCGCCGCCATGTCGACGAGGGTCAGGGCCCCGCGGTCCAGGTACGGCAGGGTCGGGGCGTACGCAGCGCCGCGAGCCGCCGCGGCCCGGGGGTCGGGCTGCGGCGCGCTGCCGTACGGCGCCGGAGAGGGCGGGGCGGGCGCCGGCACGGTGGCCCGGCCGGCGCCGGCTTCCGCCGTGGACCGGCCACCGGCACGGCGTGAGCCGCGCGCCGCACGGTGACTGCCCTGCGAATTACTCACGCTCACGACGCTCCGTAAGGTCCGGTCAGCCAAGTGGCACCGGACAGTAGCGGAGGGATGGTCACTCTCCAAAGCGACGCGAACACTCAGCGTTGCGATGTGCAAGGTCGCCCGGATCGGGTCAGTAGCCGAACGCCCGGGCGGTATTGGCCGCGATCGCCGCCGCCAGCGTGTCCTCGTCGGTTCCCCTGACCTGCGCCATGGCCCGGAGCGTGACCGGAATCAGATACGGGGCGTTGGGCCGTCCGCGGTACGGCGCGGGGGTGAGGAAGGGCGCGTCCGTCTCTACCAGCACGAGATCGGCGGGCGCGACGGCGAGCGCGTCGCGCAGCGGCTGCGCGTTCTTGAAGGTCACATTGCCGGCGAAGGACATGAAGTAACCGGCGGCCGCGCAGACTTCGGCCATTTCCGCGTCACCCGAATAGCAGTGGAAGATCGTGCGCTCCGGCGCGCCTTCCTCCGCCAGAATGCGCAGCACATCCGCGTGCGCCTCGCGATCGTGGATGACGAGCGCCTTGCCGTGCCGTTTCGCGATCTCGATGTGCGCCCGGAACGACTGTTCCTGCGCGGCCATTCCCTCAGGGCCGGTGCGGAAGCGGTCGAGTCCGGTCTCGCCGACGGCCTTGACCACGTCGAGGGCGGCCAGCCGGTCGATCTCGGCGAGGGCGTCGTCGAGCGCCGCGTATCCGCCCGCGTCCCGTGCGCCCTGCCGCGACCAGCCGTCCGGGTCGCCGAGCACGATCCTGGGCGCCTCGTTGGGGTGCAGGGCGACCGCGGCGTGCACCTCGCGGTGCGCGGCGGCGGTCTCCGCGGCCCACTGGGAGCCCTTGATGTCGCAGCCCACCTGGACGACCGTGGTCACACCGACCGCGGCCGCCCTGGCGAGGGCCTCCTCGACGGTGCCTTCCTGCATGTCCAGGTGGGTGTGCGAATCGGCGACCGCGACACCGAGCGGTTCGGGCAGTGGCGGCGGTGCGGATTTCGAACTCATGGGCGCGATCCTACGGAACCGCCCCCTGGTCGCTCACTTGCGGTGGTGGAAGGGGTGCAGCAGGTCGGAGAGGTGCCAGTGGTGCTCCTCGGGCGCGGGCTCCCCGCCCGTCCCGCCTTCCGCCACGGCCTCCTCCGCCGTCGATCCGGACGGCGCCGGCGCGGACGCGGTGGGCCTGCCGGCGGGCCGGTCCGCCCGCGGATCGGGCACTTCCTCGCCCGGCAGCGGACCGGCGGGGGACACCTGCGGCACGGCGCCGGCGGCGGTGGAACCCGTCTCGGTCAGTCCCATCAAATTCTGCACCGTGGAGACCCGCCCCGCCCGCATGATCCGTACGACGTGGCCGCCGCAGTTGACGCAGGTCGGGCTGGACAGCGGCGAAGGGACCCGCCGCCCGTCCGACTTGTAGACGACGAATTCCTGGCCCGACGGGTCGACATGGTGCTCGATGTCGTAGGACTGCTCCCAGCCGTGCCCGCAACGCATGCACGCGAAGGAATACTCCTCATGCACCTTCGCGGGTGTGGTCTCACTCATGCCAGCTCCTCTCCACCTGATCCAGTGGACGCCTTTTCCGGCGGGAGCGCACCAGCGCCTGTAGATCGATCGAGCGGTCTTGGGGTTTTCCATACGGAAAAGCGGTCAGGCCACGGTCTGCGCTTTGCTTTTCACGATAGACCTTTATTCTCCGCCTACGCGGGTCGAGCCGCGTTCTTCGCCGCGACGACCGCGTCGAAGACCTCCCGCTTGGGAAGCCCCGCCTCGGCGGCGACCGCCGCGATGGCCTCCTTGCGCCGCTCCCCCGCCTCCTCCCGCACCTGGACCCGGCGCACCAGCTCGTCCGCGCCGAGTTCCTCCGGCCCGGACTCGGGCGCGCCCTCGACGACGACGGTGATCTCACCGCGGACGCCTTCCGCCGCCCACGCCGCCAGCTCGCCGAGACCGCCGCGCTTCACTTCCTCGTACGTCTTGGTCAGCTCCCGGCAGACGGCGGCCCTGCGGCCCTCGCCGAAGACCTCCGCCATGGCGGCGAGCGTGTCGTCGAGGCGGTGCGGCGCCTCGAAGTAGACGAGAGTGCGGCGCTCGCCCTGGACCTCGCGGAGCCTGCCGAGCCGTTCACCCGCCTTGCGGGGCAGGAAGCCCTCGAAGCAGAAGCGGTCCACGGGCAGCCCCGACAGCGCGAGAGCGGTCAGCACGGCGGACGGGCCGGGTACGGCGGTGACCTTGATGTCCTTCTCCACCGCGGCGGCGACCAGCCGGTAGCCGGGGTCGGAGACGGAGGGCATGCCCGCGTCGGTGACGAGCAGCACCCGCGCACCGCCGGACAGCGCCTCCACCAGCTCCGGTGTCCGGGCCGCCTCGTTGCCCTCGAAGTAGGAGACGACCCTGCCCCGGGTGTGCACACCGAGGGCCTGGGTCAGCCGGCGCAGCCGCCGGGTGTCCTCGGCGGCGACGATGTCGGCGCCCTCCAGTTCGGCGGCGAGCCGGGGCGGCGCGTCCGCGACATCACCGATGGGCGTCCCTGCGAGTACCAGCGTTCCAGTCACACTCGCCATCCTCCCAGCACCGCCGAGCACCGATCGCACAGCCGTGTTCCCTACGATGGCGCGGTGACCAGTACCGCGCCACAGCCCCTGCGGGGCAAGGACGACGCCGAACAGCAGCCGCCGGGCTGGGAGAGCCGGCTGCGCCGCTTCGGCTATACGCCCCGGCCAGTGATCGGGCTACGGGACCGGCTGGTGCCGCCGTTCACCCGGCCGTCCCGGCAGGTGTGGGCGGTCTTCGGCATCCCGCCGCGGGCGGTGGAACCCATGCTCCGCGTCGCCGCGTGGGGCGGGCCGCTGCTGGTCGCCCTGGTCGCGGGCCTGCTGCGGTTCTGGAACCTGGGGCAGCCCCATGCGGTGATATTCGACGAGACGTACTACGCCAAGGACGCCTGGGCGCTGATCAACCAGGGGTACGAGGGAAGCTGGCCCAAGAACGTCGACAAGTCGATCCTCGCCGACCCGTCGGCCGTCGCGATCCCCACCGATCCCGGTTATGTGGTCCACCCCCCGGTCGGCAAGTGGATCATCGGTCTCGGCGAGAAGATGATCGACTTCTCACCCTTCGGCTGGCGGTTCATGGTCGCCCTGCTGGGCACCTTGTCGGTGCTGATGCTCTGCCGCATCGGCCGGCGGCTGTTCCGTTCGACGTTCCTCGGCTGCCTCGCGGGTCTGCTGCTGGCCGTGGACGGCCTGCACTTCGTGATGAGCCGCACGGCTCTGCTCGACCTGGTGCTGATGTTCTTCGTACTGGCGGCGTTCGGCGCGCTGGTGCTCGACCGCGACCAGGCACGGCGCAGGCTCGCGGCGGCGCTGCCGGAGGACGACGACGGCACGCTGCGTCCGGACGCCCGCGTCGCGGAGACCCTGGGCCTGGGGTGGCGGCCGTGGCGGCTGACGGCCGGGGTGATGCTGGGCCTGGCGGCGGGCACCAAGTGGAACGGGCTGTACATCATGGCCGCGTTCGGCCTGATGACCGTGCTGTGGGACGTGGGCTCGCGCCGCACGGCCGGCGCGGTCCGGCCGTATCTCGCCGTGCTGAAGAAGGACCTCGTCCCCGCGTTCGTCTCCGTCGTGCCCGTGGCGCTGGTGACGTACATGGTCTCGTGGACCGGGTGGCTGGTCACGGACAAGGGCTACCACCGGAACTGGGCCTCCACCGGCGCCGGCAAGGACAGCGACTGGGGCTGGCTCTTCCCCGACTGGTGGCGCAGCTTCTGGCACTACGAGACCCAGGTCTACGACTTCCACGTCGGCCTGACCTCCGGCCACACCTACGAGTCCAACCCGTGGAGCTGGCTGATCCTCGGCCGCCCGGTCTCGTACTACTACGAGGACCCGAAGCCCGGCGTCGAGGGCTGCCCGAAGGACGCGGTCGACAAGTGCGCCGCGGAGGTCCTGGCCCTCGGCACGCCGCTCCTGTGGTGGGCCGCCTGCTTCGCGATCTGCTACGCCCTGTGGCGCTGGCTCTTCCGCCGTGACTGGCGCGCGGGTGCGATCCTGTGCGCGTTCGCCGCGGGCTGGGCGCCGTGGCTGATGTACCAGGAGCGCACGATCTTCCTCTTCTACGCGGTCGTGTTCGTCCCGTTCCTGTGCCTCGCGGTGGCGATGATGATCGGCGCGATCCTCGGCCCACCCGGCTCCGACGAACGCCGCCGCGCGATCGGCGCGATCGGCGCGGGCGTACTGGTCCTGCTGATCGTCTGGAACTTCATCTACTTCTGGCCGATCTACACGGGCACGCCGATCCCGGTCGACGAGTGGCGCAACCGCATGTGGCTGGACACCTGGGTGTAGCCGGGCAGGAACACGAAGAGGGCGCGGCCGCAAGCCGCGCCCTCTTCGTGGTGGCCGGCTGCCGGCGGCGGCCGCCGGCCACCCTCCGACGGCCCGCAGACGGGCCGGGGAGGGCCCTGCTCGATGCTGTGCCGGTCAGTGCTTGAGGTTGATCGTGAAGCGCCTCGTGCCCGGAGCGATCGTGTCCGCGTGGACCGAGCCACGAGCCCGGTCGTATTCTCCGGTGCCGCCGGTGATCCCGTTGTCGAACGAAGGGGGAGGGCCCGGGACGAGGTGGCCGAAGACCATCCCCTGCACGGAGAGCTGGCCGCCCGGGAGGGTGTAGGTCACGTTGCACACCTCCGCTCCGCCGTTCTCGACCCGGGTGGTGGTGCAGGTACCGGCGGTCTCGCCGACCTCATTGCCGGCCTTGTCGAAGAGGATCGAGCGGACGACGGTCCGATCGCCCTGGGCAGGGGCGCCGCCCGGGTTGACGGGGAAGCGCGACTGCTCCGCGAGCCGGCCGATGAGTGTGATGACCCTGTCCTTGCCCTCGGCGTGGGCGGAACCGGTGTCCGTCGCGGAGGCGGCCGCGACAGGGACGCAGGCGAGAAGGGTGACCAGCGCAGTGGCCGTGCCGAGACAGGCTGCTCTGATGGGGCGCATCGTGTGACTCCTGAGGTTGATGCTCATGGATGGTCCGGTGACGCATTCATAACCTCGGCTCCGCCGCCGCCCGAACGTCCCGGCGCGACCCACCGGAAGATCCGACCAGTCGGACCAAACCGGACGCGCGACCGTCCACCCGAGCGGACGAGTCGCCGCGAACGCCCTGGCCGACAAGCGACAGGACAAGCCGCGGAGCGCAGAGCGATCGGGCACGACGACACCGTGATGCTCGTGATCGACCTCGGCACGGCCGACGGTTGAGCGGTGACCGTGTATCGGCCGGCGGCCGTTCTGTCGTCGAGTGCTCTCCAGCGCTCTACCGCCGGTCCGGGGCCATGTCGCCGATGCCGAGCAGCGACTGACGCACACGGAAGGCATGTGACGACGGCCCCGGCCCGGCCCCGGAGCCATGGGCGGTCCGGGCCGGGAGCCCTGACATCGCGGTCGCGTCGCGTTCCCATAACGACCGCCTCCTGTGTCACTCCTGTCACGTAGAGTGCGAACGACTCATGCCTTGAACATGTTCAAGGCATGCACACTCTGGGGAGGGGGCTGCGGTCATGCGCAGCGGAGCAAAGGTCGGCATCATCGCCGGCGCGTTCGTGGTGGTCGCCGGTGGCGTGGGTTACGGCGGCTACAACCTGTACAACGGGCTCACCGGCTCGAGCGGGGGCGGTGGCGCGAGCACCAAGGCCGCGTCGGGCGAGAAACGGAGCGGCCCGCCGAGCGCGGACGAGATCGAGGAGACCGCGACGGAGTTCCTCGCGGCCTGGGCCGCCGGCAAGGGTCCTGAAGCGGCGCAGCTGACCAACAACAAGGCGGAGGCCGAGCCGCTGCTCACGGGCTTCACGACGCAAGCACGCGTCTCCAAGGCCGTCATCAAGGCCGGCCCGGCGACGAGCGCGACGGTGCCGTTCACCGTGGAGGCGACGGTGACGTACGAGGGGAAGAGCAAGCCCTGGTCGTACGCCTCGAAGCTGACCGTGGTGCGCGGGCTCACGACGGGCAAGGCGCTGGTCGACTGGCAGCCGTCCGTCGTCCATCCCGAACTCACCGCGGGCGCCTCGCTCGTCACGGCGGAGGCGTCGGCCCCGCCGATCAAGGCGTTCGACGACAACGGTGTCGAGCTCAGCGAGGAGAAGTTCCCCTCGCTCGGTCCGGTCCTCGACGCGCTGCGCAAGGAGTACGGGGACAAGGTGGGCGGCACGCCGGGCATCGAGCTGGCGATCACCTCCGCCGACGCGAACGTGCCCGACCGCAGTCTGCTGACCCTGACCGATGGGAAGCCCGGCACCCTGCGCACGACGCTGGACGCCGGGGTGCAGGCGGCTGCCGAGAAGACCGTGAACGACTACGCCAAGGCGTCCGTCGTCGCGGTCCAGCCCAGCACGGGAGAGATCAAGGCGGTGGCCAACACCCCCGCGGAGGGCTTCAACACGGCGTTCCAGGGAGCGCAGGCGCCCGGATCGACGATGAAGATCGTGACGGCCGCGATGATGTTGGACAAGGGGCTGGTGAACGGGCCGAACTCGCCGGTCGAGTGCCCGTCGACGGTGACCTGGGAGCGGGAGTTCCACAACCTCAAGGACTTCTCGATCCCCGGCGCGACGTTCCAGCAGGCCTTCGCACGCTCCTGCAACACCACCTTCATCAAGCCGGTGAAGCCGCTGGGCGCAGCCGCGGGCACAGCGCTCGGCGAGACCGCCGCCAAGTACTTCGGCATCGGCCTCAACTGGAAGACCGGCGTCGTCACCGTCGACGGGAAGGTCCCGGAGTCGGCGGGTTCGGAGACCGCCGCCTCGTACATCGGGCAGGGCCAGATCCAGATGAACGCACTGAATGTCGCGTCCATCGCCGCCACCGTGAGGAACGGCGGCTTCAAGCAGCCGGTCATCGTTCCGCAGAGCCTGGACGACCGTGAACTGGCGACCGCGCAGCGGCTGCCGGCCTCGATGGCGGCGTCCCTGCGGCAGATGATGCGTGCTGCCACCGTGGGCTCCGGCACGGCGACGGCGGCCATGGCGTCCGTCGGCGGCGACAAGGGAGCGAAGACCGGCTCGGCGGAGGTCGACGGCCAGGGCGACTCCAACAGCTGGTTCACCGCCTACGCCGACGACCTGGCCGCCGCTGCGGTCGTACAGGCCGGCGGACACGGCGGCGACTCGGCGGGCAGCACCGTCGCCCGGGTGCTGAACGCGCGCTGAGCGACCCGGCGAAACCGTTCGCATGGCCCGTACAGCTACCGCTAGCGTGCGGGCCATGAGCACTCACGACGACACCACCGGCGCCCACCCCCGTTTCGCCGAGGCCCTGCGCGAGCTCGGTCTCGACGTCCCGGTGCGCCGCTTCCCGGACGCGACCCGCACCGCCGCGCAGGCCGCCGAGGCCATCGGCTGCGACGTCAGCGAGATCGTCAAGTCGCTGATCTTCACCGCGGACGGGGCGCCGGTGCTCGTGCTGATGGACGGCTCGTCGCGGGTGGACGTGGAGCGGGTACGGCAGGAGCTCGGCGCCGAGTCCGTGAAGCGCGCCGACGCCGACCTGGTGCGGGAGACGACGGGCTACGCCATCGGCGGCGTCCCGCCGTTCGGCCACCGCACCCGCACCCGGGTGCTGGCCGACCGGGGGCTGCTCGACCACGACGTGGTGTGGGCGGCGGCCGGAACGCCGCACACGGTCTTCCCGCTCGACCCGAAGTCCCTGATCGCGCACGCGGGCGGCACCCTGGTGGACGTCCGCGAGCGCACCGCGTGACCCCTCTGGTCGCCGGTGCGGTCCTCGCCGCGGCGTTGACCCACGCCGGCTGGAACGCGCTCGCGCACCGGATCAAGGACCGGCTGGTCGTCTTCACCCTGATCGTCGGGGGCGCGTCGGTCATCGGTGGGCTGATGGCGCCGTTCGTGCCGGTCCCGGCCGCCGGCGCCTGGCCGTATCTGATCGCGTCGGCGGTCCTGCACGTCGGCTATCACGCGCTGCTGCTGCGGTCGTTCAGCCTCGGGGACTTCGGCCAGGTGTATCCGATCGCCCGCGGCACGGCCCCGCTGGTGGTGACCGCCGCTGCCGCCCTGTTCGTCGACGAACGCGTCAGCGGCGGGCAGTTGGCGGGCGTAGTGGTCGCCTCGGCCGGGCTCGTCGGTCTCGCGGTGTGGGGCGTCCTGCCGCTGGGACGCCGGGCCGGCGAGGGCCGGGCAGGGGAGGCCGCGCGGCCGCACTGGCCGGCGGTGACGGCCGCGCTCGCGACGGGCCTGTCGATCTCCGCGTACACCGTGATCGACGGGATGGGTGTGCGGGCGGGCGGTACGGCGGCCGGTTACATCGCCTGGCTGATGATCCTGGAGGGCATACCGCTGGTCCTCTACGCGATACACGTCCGCCGGGCCGCGCTGTGGCCGCAACTGCTGCCGTACGCCGGTCGCGGGCTGCTGGGCGCGGCGATGGCGGTCACCGCGTACGGACTGGTGCTCTGGGCCCAGACACGTGCGCCGCTCGCGCCCATCGCGGCGCTGCGCGAGTCGTCGATCATCGTGGGCGCGGCGATCGGCGCGCTGTTCTTCAAGGAACGCTTCGGTGGCCCGCGGATCGCGGCGGCGGTCCTGATGGTGGCGGGCATCGGCCTGATGCTGACGGCCGGCTGACGCCTCACGGCGGGCGGGCTGCGGGCGTTCCCTGGTGACCGGCCCGTCAGGCGGGCGTTCCCGTTGACCGGAGCCGGCTTGAGGCCCGATGCTCCCCCGGCCGCGGGCCGCGGGCCCGCGGCTGCGCTACCGCTCCGCCGCGCGCTCGTCCACCACCATCTGCCGGAATCCGGTGTTGACGGCCAGCAGCCCGCCGTCGACCGGCAGCGTCGTACCCGTGATCCACGTCGCGTCCCGTGAGGCGAGGAAGGCGACCGCCGCGGCGATGTCCTCGGGCTCGCCGACCCGGCCGAGCGGGTAGACACCGCTCAGGACCTCGAGACTCTTCTCCCGGCCCGCCCACGAACGGGTCCGGATCGTACCGGGGTTGACCTGGTTGACCCGGATGCCGCGCGCTGCGCCCTCGCCCGCCAGCGTGCGGGTCAGCGACGCCAGGCCGGCCTTGGCCGCGCTGTAGGCGTGGCCGCCGAAGTCCTGTTCGGCGTTGACGGAGCCGATGTTGACGATCGCGCCGCGTCCATGAGCCGCCAGATGCGGCCATGCGGCGCGTGCGCACCGCAGCGCGCCGGTGAGCGTGACGTCCAGGTCCTGCTGCCAGCCGTCGTCCGGCAGTTCCTCGAGCGATCCGAAGTGCCGGGAGGCCGAGAACGCGTTGTTGACCAGTACGTCAAGGGATCCGAACTGCTCCACCGCGTCGGCCACGGCCGCCTCCGCCGACGCCCGTTCGGCGACGTCGCAGCGGATGAAGGCCGCACCGTCGATCCCGGCCGCGGTCCGTTCCGCGGCGTCCTCGTCGACGTCGGCGATCAGGACCCGCGCGCCCTCGGACGCCAGCCTGCGTGCCGTGGCCTCGCCGATGCCGCGCGCGCCGCCGGTGATCAGTGCCCCGTAGCCCTCGAAACGTCTCATAGGGCCGAACGTACCGCCCTGATCAGGGCCTGGGCACGGGGGTCGGCGGTAACGCCCTTGCGCATGCCGTTGGTCGTGTAGCCGAGGGCGATGCCCGATTCGGGATCGGCGAAGCCGAGCGAGCCGCCGCGGCCGGGGTGGCCGAAGGACCCCGGTCCGAGCAGGGGCGACGCGGGGCCGTGCAGCATGAAGCCGAGCCCGAAGCGGGTGGGCACCACCAGGACCCGGTCGGGTCCGGCGGACTCCTCGGTGCGGGCGAGTGTGAGCGTGGCGGGCGCGAAGAGCCGGCGACCGCCGTCGACGTCGCCGATGGTCGCCGCATAGAAGCGGGCGAGTGCGCGGGCGGTGGATATGCCGTTGGACGCGGGGAGTTCGGCGGCGCGGTAGGCGGGGTCGTTCTCGTCGGGGAACGGGTCGATGGCTTCGAAGGCGCGGCGAGTGAGGGACGCGGGGTCGCGGTACGCCTCCGCCACGGACCGCCTGGGGCGCAGCCGGAGGCCGCCGCCCTCGGCGGCCGGGGGTTCCCCGACGGGACCGAGTCTGCCGACCCGGTGGGCCTCTTCGCCGGGCAGTCCTATCCACAGGTCCAGGCCGAGGGGGCGGGCGATCTCCTCCGCGACCCAGCGGCCGATGCCGCGTCCGGTGACCCGGCGCACCAGTTCGCCCAGCAGCCAGCTGTAGGTCTGCGCGTGGTAGCCGTGCTCGGTGCCCGGCTCCCAGACGGGCGCCTGCGCGGCGACGGCGGCCGGTCCGTCGACGCCGTCCGCCGCCTGCGCCGGGGTGAGCGGACGGTCCAGCACCGGCAGGCCCGCGCGGTGTGCGAGAAGGTGGCGGACGAGTACGCGTTCCTTGCCGGCCGCCTTGAAGTCCGGCCAGTACGTGCCGACCGGCGCGTCCAGGTCGATCTGGCCGCGCTGGTGGAGCAGGAGGACGACGGCCGCGGCGACGCCCTTGGTGGCGGAGCGGACGACCTGCGCGGTGTCGAGGGCCCACGGCTCGTGCCCGTCCACGTCCCGGGTGCCTGCCCACAGGTCGACGACCTTGCGCCCGTCGCGGTAGACGGCGACGGCCGCCCCGCGCTCGCCGCGCTGCTCGAAGTTGCGCGCGAAGGCGTCCGCGACCGCCTCGTAGCCGTCCGCCACCGTGCCCCGGACGTCCACCACGTCTGCTCCTTCGCTGCGATCCATCCCCCCATGGTGCAACGTGGTCCGGACCACTCCGACCGCGGGGCGGTCCCGGCGGTCTCCCCCGGACGGGTCAGCTGAGGACGATGGAGACGTCGATGTTGTCGCGGGTGGCGTTGGAGTACGGGCAGACCTGGTGGGCGGCGGCCACGAGCCGCGCGGCGAGGTCCTGGTCCACGAGCGGCAGCGAGACGTTGAGCGCGACGGCGAGCCCGTACCCGCGTGCCGTGTTGGGCCCGATGCCGACCTTGGCGGCGACGGTCGAGCCGGTGAGGTCGAGGCCCGCGCGGCGTCCGACGAGCACCAGGGCGTTGTGGAAGCAGGCGCTGTAGCCGGCGGCGAAGAGCTGTTCCGGATTGGTGCCGCGGCCGTCGCCGCCGAGGGCGGGCGGCATGGCGACGCGGAGTTCGATCTGCCCGTCGTGGCTCGTCACATAGCCGTCGCGGCCGCCGTGGGCAGTGGCCTCGGCCACGTACATGATCTTGGTGGGGCGGGTGTCGACCGTGTCGACCTGTTCGCTCATGCTGCGTCCCCGAGTGTGTGCACCGGTCCGATTACATCGCGCACAATGTATCCGAGCGGGGAGACGCTCCTTACTCGGGGGTAGCCCTCGCCGCCGCGTCCGCGAGCCGGTGCAGATCGGCGCGGAGCCGCGCGATCTCCGCCCCCTCCAGGCCCGTACTCACCAGCAGTTGGGCCGGCACCGCCTCCGCCCGTTCGCGCATCGCCTCACCCTCCTCGGTCAGGACCAGCCGCACCGAGCGCTCGTCGGCGGCGGAGCGCTCCCGGCGCACAAGACCCGCCGCCTCCAGCCGCTTCAGCAGCGGCGAGACGGTGCCGTAGTCGAGCCGCAGCGCGGCCCCCAGCTCCTTGACCGGAATCTCGCCGCGCTCCCACAGCACCAGCATCGTGAGGTACTGCGGGTAGGTCAGGCCGAGTTCGGCGAGCAGCGGGCGGTAGGCGGCCGTGACAGCCCGCTGCGCCGCGTACAGCGCGAAGCACAGCTGGTCGTCGAGCAGCAGCGACGCCGCCGCCCCGCTCCGGTCCTCGTATCCACGCCCCATGTTCACGCGCCTATTGTCACGGACCTCGGATCGAAGCCGAAGGGCAGCTCCAGCCGGTGCGCGCGCATCAGACCGTCGTCGCCCAGCAGCTCCTGCGTGGTGCCGTCGGCGACGACGACCCCGTCGCTGAGGATCACCGAGCGCGGACAGAGCTCCAGCGCGTACGGCAGATCGTGGGTCACCATCAGCACGGTGACGTCCAACGCGCGCAGGATGTCGGCCAGTTCGCGGCGCGAGGCCGGGTCGAGGTTGGACGAGGGCTCGTCGAGCACCAGGATCTCCGGCTCCATCGCGAGCACGGTCGCGACCGCGACCCGGCGGCGCTGCCCGAACGACAGATGGTGCGGCGGGCGGTCGGCGAACTCGGCCATACCGACCCGGTCCAGCGCTGCCATGACCCGGGCCTCCAGCTCGGGGCCGCGCATCCCGGACGACGCCGGGCCGAACGCCACGTCCTCCCGGACGGACGGCATGAACAACTGGTCGTCCGGGTCCTGGAAGACGATGCCGACGCGGCGGCGGATCTCCGCGAGGTTCTCGCGCCCGACCGGCAGCCCGGCGACGGAGACGGTGCCGACCCCGCCGGCCAGGATGCCGTTGAGGTGGAGGACGAGCGTGGTCTTGCCCGCGCCGTTGGGACCGAGGAGGGCGACCCGCTCGCCGCGCCCGACCGTCAGGTCGACGCCGAACAGCGCCTGGTGGCCGTCGGGATAGGCGTAGGCGAGCCCGCGCACGTCGAGAGAGGGGGGCGTCACGTTCATAGCGTCCATCCCAGCAGACAGACCGCGAGCGCGGTCACGGGCAGTGCGGCGGCGTACGACCACTGGACCCTGGTCGCCCGCACGTCGTCGAGGACCGGCATCGTTCCGGTGTACCCCCGGCTGACCATGGCCAGGTGCACCCGTTCGCCACGCTCGTACGAGCGGATGAACAGGGCCCCGGCGGATTTGGCCAGCACACCCCAGTGGCGTACCCCGCGCGCCTCGAACCCGCGCGAGCGGCGGGCGATCGACATCCGGCGCATCTCGTCGGCGATGACGTCGCCGTAGCGGATCATGAAGGAGGCGATCTGGACCAGCAGCGACGGCAGCCGCAGCCGCTGAAGGCCGAGGAGCAGGGAGCGCAGTTCGGTCGTCGAGGCGAGGATCACGGAGGCTGCGACGCCCAGCGTGCCCTTGGCAAGGATGTTCCACGCTCCCCACAGGCCGGGGACGGAGAGCGGGATCCCCAGCACGTCCGTCTGCTCACCGGGCACCACGAACGACATCAGCAGGGCGAAGGCCACGAACGGGATCTCGATCAGCAGCCGCTTCAGCAGGAAGCCGGAGGGGATCCGGGCCACCGCCGCGACCGTGCCGAGCAGCACCGCGTACAGCCCGAAGGCCCAGACCGCCTCGCGCGGGGTGGAGACCACGACCAGCACGAACCCGAGGACGGCGAGGAGCTTGCAGTGCGCCGGGAGCGTGTGCACCGGCGAGCAGCCGTGCCGGTAGAGCTTGTGGGCGTGGCCCCCACCCATGTCAGACCGCTCCCCGAGCGGATTCCGGCTCGGATTCCTCGCTGCGGCGGCGGCGGATCACGTAGAAGACGCCGCTGCCGATGGCCACCGTCGCGCCGACCCCGATCACGCCGGCGAGGCCGCCGGAGAGCCGGGCGTCGGAGACGTCCTTGACGCCGTAGTCGGCGAGCGGCGAATCGGCGGCGGCGTGCTCCTCGACGGTCCGGTCGATGCCCTTGTCGGCGGCGACCTTCTCCAGACCGTCGGGGTCGGCGGAGGCGTAGAAGGAGACGAAACCGGCGAGCACGAGACTTGTCACCAGACCGCCGAGCCACAGCCGGCGCGGCGAGCGGGTGGCGGCGGGCGCCGGTCCGGCAGCCGCCGGAGCGTCGACGAGCCGGCCGCCGACGCGAAGCTTCAGCGGTGCCGACAGGCCGCGGGCGCCGTACACCAGGTCGGGCCGTACGGCGATGACCGCGCCCACGGTCAGCATGGTGATCACGGCCTCGCCGATGCCGATCAGGACGTGCACGCCGACCATCGCGGTGAGGACGGAGCCGATCGGGACCTCGGTCAGACCCCCGATCGCGTAAAGGAGGGTGAAGGCCGCGGCGGCCGCCGGGACGGACACCAGCGCGGCGACGAAGGAGGCGGCGGTCACGGAGCGGCGGCTGCGCGGCAGGATCTTGACCAGGCCGCGGAAGAGTCCGTACGCGACGAGGACGGTGACGACGCCCATGACGGTGATGTTGACGCCGAGCGCGGTGAGTCCGCCGTCGGCGAAGAGGATGCCCTGCATCAGCAGCACGACGGCTATGCACAGCACGCCGGTGAACGGCCCTACGAGGATGGCCGCGAGCGCCCCGCCGAGCAGATGGCCGCTGGTGCCGGCGGCGACGGGGAAGTTGAGCATCTGAACGGCGAAGACGAAGGCGGCGACGAGCCCCGCGAGCGGTGCGGTGCGGTCGGCGCCGGGGAGCTCGGCCGGGGATCCGCCCAGCTCACGGCGGGCGCCGCGGAGGCTGACGGCGACCGCGCCGGCGGCGACGACTCCGGCGGCCACCGAGACGGGCGTGTTGATGAATCCGTCGGGGACATGCATGGAGAACTCCGCTTCGGACAGATGAGGAAGTGCCCAATGATAGTGCTCTGCTGCAAATGACTTGCAAGAGCGCATGGATCACAAATGAACAGGGTTCCACGGAGGACAGCGGACCATCCCATCCGAAATATGGGACATTAGAGACAAAGCGGACGAGAGTGTGAGGAGCTTGCCGATGTCGCACGCCGTCAAAGAGCAGGCAAGTGGCCGGATCGTCACCGACGCTCCTCAGCACCGACCAGTGCGCGTCTTCCTGAGTTACGACCCCGCCGAGGATCCCGCGACCGTCAGTTTCGCGTTCCCGAGCGGCAAGGAGTGGACGTTCCCGCGTGAGCTCCTCGAGTCGGGGCTGCGGGCCCCCACCCGGGACGGTGACATCGGCATCTGGCCCTGCGGACGCGTCCAGGCGATCCTCGAGTTCCACACCTCGGACGGTGTCGCGGTGGTCCAGTTCGACTCGCAGACGCTGCTCCGGTTCCTCCGCCACACCTACGCGGTGGCGACTCCGGCGCTCTGACCGGTCCCCCGCGGACACACAGCAAACAGGTGGCCGTATCCGCGTCACGCGGATACGGCCACCTCTTCCGTGACGGCCCCCGTCCCCACGGTGCCGTCGCGGCGCCGGAGGTCCGCTTTCCCGGTGGCGCGGCAAAGGCCGCGCCACCGGGCACCTCCGGAGTTCTGTGTCCCTGGTCAGGGAACTGTCAGACGCGGACCAACTCCCGGTCCCCGTCGGGGTCGCCGGGGCTGTCGGCGAGCTCCTTGTGGAGCTTCTCGCCCTCCACGTCGACGTTCGGCAGTACCCGGTCCAGCCAGCGGGGCAGCCACCAGGCCTTGTGGCCGAGCAGAGCCAGCACCGCCGGCACGATCGCCATGCGGACCACGAAGGCGTCGAAGAAGACGGCGATCGCGAGGCCGAAGCCGATCATCTTGACCATCTGCTCGCTTGAGCCGATGAAACCGGAGAAGACAGCGATCATGATGACGGCCGCGGCGGCCACCACCCGGGTCCCGTGGCGGAAGCCGGTGACGATCGCCTCGCCCGGCCGCTCGCCGTGGACGTACGCCTCCCTCATCCGGGTGACCAGGAAGACCTCGTAGTCCATGGCGAGACCGAAGACGACGCCCACCATGAAGATCGGCATCATCGACATGATCGGGCCGGTCTGCTCGACACCGAACACCGAGCCCAGCCAGCCCCACTGGAACACGGCCACGACCGCGCCGAGTGCCGCGACGACCGACAGCAGGAATCCGAGGGCTGCCTTGATCGGCACCAGCACCGACCGGAAGACCACCATCAGCAGCAGGAAGGCGAGACCCACGACGAGCGCCAGGTAGGGCAGCAGCGCGTCGTTCATCTTCTGCGAGAAGTCGATGTTCATCGCGGTGGCGCCGGTGACGAGCACCTCGTCACCGCTCCGGTCGCGGATGTCGTGCACCAGGTCCTCGGTCTGGACCGAGGACGGCCGGTCCTTGGGGATGACCGTGATCATCGCGGTGTCGCCGGCCTTGTTGAGGGTCGGCGGGGTGACGGCGGCGGCGCCGTCCAGGCCCTGGATGACCTCGACCGTACGGTCCGCCACGCTCTTGCCGCCGTCGACGACGACCATAAGCGGGCCGTTGAAGCCGGGCCCGAAGCCGTCGGAGAGCAGGTCGTACGCCTTGCGCTGGGTGGTGCTCGTGGGCTGGGCGCCGTCGTCGGGCAGACCCATCTCCAGCGACGCGGCAGGTATCGCCATGGCTCCGAGGCCCACGACGCCGGCGAGGAGCACGGCGACGGGGCGACGCAGCACGAAGCGCGCCCAGCGGGTGCCGGCGTTCGGCTTGTCGGAGACGGGCGCACCCTTGCGCACCTTGCGGCCCAGCACCCGCTTGCCCGCGAAGCCGAGCAGCGCCGGGATCAGGGTGAGGGCGATCAGGACGGCGATGACCACGGTGCCGGCGGCGGCGAAGCCCATCTTGGTGAGCATCGGGATGTTCACCACGGCCAGGCCGACGAGGGCGATCACCACGGTGAGGCCGGCGAAGACGACCGCGGAGCCCGCCGTGCCGACGGCCCGTCCGGCCGCCTCCTCGTGCTCCTTGCCCTCGGCCAGTTCGGCGCGGTAGCGGGAGACGATGAACAGCGCGTAGTCGATGCCGACCGCCAGGCCGATCATCATCGCCAGGGTCGAGGTGGTGGAGCCGAGGTCGAGGACGTTCGCCAGGGCGGTGATCGTGGAGATGCCTATGCCGACGCCGATGATCGCGGTGAGCAGCGGCAGTCCGGCGGCGACCAGCGAACCGAAGGTGATGACGAGGACGATGCCCGCGACGACGACACCGATGATCTCGCCGGCCCCGGTCTCGGGGACCGCCTGCAGCGCGTCGCCGCCGATCTCCACCGTCAGGCCCGCTTCGCGCGCCTCGGTGCCGGTCTCCTCCAGCGCCTCACGCGTCGCGTCGGTCAGCTCCATCGAGCTGACGGCGTAGGTGACGGAGACGTACGCGGTGGAGCCGTCCCGGGAGACCGCCTTGGCGGTGTACGGGTCGTTGACCGCCGCGATCTGGTCGGAGCCGTCCTTGAGCTCGGAAACGGCCTTCTCCACCTCGGCGCGGTGACCGGCGTCGGTCATCTTCTCGCCGTCGGGGGCCTTGAAGACCACCCGGGCGGTCGCGCCGTCGGCGCTGCCGCCGGGGAAGCGCTCCTCCAGCAGGTCGAAGGCCTTCTGGGCCTCCGTCCCTGGGATGGAGAACGAGGAGGAGGTGGCGGTGGACGCGGTGGCCGCGCCGACCCCGGCGACGGCGAGCAGCGCCACCCACAGCAGGGCGACGAGACGGCGACGCCGGAAGGCGGACCGTCCTAGCTTGTAGAGAAACGTGGCCACGAGGGCTACTCCCGTATATGAGGGTGAACAGGGCATGGGGAGCCGGCCCGACGACGAGAGCGGCGCGCGTCAGGTGCTGTGCTGTGGTGCAGCGGGGAGGGGGTGTCGCGACCCGGGGAGGTCAGACGCCGAGGGCGGGGAGGACCACGGCGTCGAGATAGTCGGTGAGGAAGGCTTGGTCGGGTGTGCGGTCCTCGATCAGATGCCGGACGACGAACGCGCCGACCAGCATGTGCGGTACATAACCCAGTGCCGGGTTGTCCGCGCTGACCTCACCCCGGTCCACGGCCCGCCGCAGCAGCGCGTCGAGTCCGGTGATCTCCGGCTCGATGAGCAGCTCACGCAGGGCTTCGTGGAGATCGGGGTGGGCGTGGATCGCCTGGGCCAGACCCCGCATCAGTGCGGAGTCCTTCTCCATCTGGCAGTCGTCGGTGCGTCCGATCATGGCGTGGAAGTCGCCGCGCAGGGTGCCGGTGTCGATGTCGCCGACATGCACCGGCTTGCCGTGCTTGAGCGCCGTGGCGACGAGCTCGGGCTTGCTCTTCCACTGGCGGTAGAGCGTGGCCTTGCTGGAGCGCGTGCGGGCCGCCACGGCGTCCATGGTCAGGGCGTCGTAACCGACCTCGCGGAGCAGGTCGAGCACGGCTTCGTACAACTGCGCCTCGCGCTCCGGGGTGAGCCGGCTGCGTGTCATGCCTGCCTCCCGGTCGCAGTCGATCGAACGAAACTGTTTCGTACACTTCGAGGGTACCCGCGCCTCCATCGAAACGAAACCGTTTCGATTGTGGCCTCGGTCACGGACTTCCCGGCCACTGACGTTCACGCCGCGGACGGTGCCGCGCCACGGACGTTTCCTCCCGGTCAGGCCCATGGGTAGCGCCGCAGACCGGACCTCCACGGGATCCGCCCCGGCCCACAAGTTGCCGCGGCCCTTGGGCACGGAAAGCATTGGGGGGTGAGTGACGACGCCGCGTATCTCCGCTTCCCGCATCTGTACGGCGACCTGCTGTGCTTCGCCGCCGAGGACGACCTGTGGATCGCGCCGCTGGTCCCGGAGGGGAAACAGCCCGACCGGGCATGGCGGCTGACCGTGGACCGCACCAGGGTCGGGCACCCCCGCTTCTCGCCCGACGGCCGGCACATCGCCTACACGAACTGGCGCAGCCTCGACCCCGAGATCCATCTCGCGCCCGTCGAGGGCGGCCCCGCGCGCAGGCTCAGCTACTGGGGCTCGACCGACACCCGGGTCTGCGGCTGGACCCCCGACGGCCAGATCCTCGCCGTCTCTTCGCACGGCCAGCCCTTCTCGTACTTCTCCTGGGCCTACAGCGTCCCGACCGACGGCTCCCCCGGCGGCCGGCTCCCCTGGGGACCCGTCTCCGACATCGCCGTCACCGACGAGTCCGAGGGTCCCTCCCAGGCCGGCGGCACCGGCTGCGAGCGGCGCACCCTGCTGCTCACCGGCAAGCCGCCGCACGAGCCCGCCGCGTGGAAGCGCTACCGCGGCGGCGCGACCGGCCGTTTGTGGCTGCACGGCGAGCAGCTGCTCCCCGACCTGAACGGGCACCTCGACTGCCCCATGTTCATCCACGGCAACGGCGCCGCCCGGTGGTCGGAGGACGACGGCCGGATCGCGTTCCTCTCCGACCACGAGGGCGTGGGCAACCTCTACTCCTGCCGCCCCGACGGGACGGGACTGCTGCGCCACACCGACCACGACGCCTTCTACGCCCGGCACGCCGCGAGCGACGGCCACCGGGTCGTGTACCAGTGCGGTGGCGATCTGTGGATCGTCGAGGACCTGACCACGCCCGACTCGGTGCCGCGCAAGCTGGAGGTACGGCTCGGCGGGCCGCGCGCCGGCCGGCGGACCTATCAGGTACCGGCCGCCAGCCATGTGGGCGCGATCTCGGTCGACGAGACGGGGCGGGCCAGCGCCGTCAACGTGCGCGGCAGCCTGTACTGGCTCACCCACCGCGACGGCCCCGCCCGCACAATCGCGGACACCCCCGGCGTGCGGGTACGGCTGCCGGCGATGCTGGGCAGCGGCGGGCAGGTCGCCTACGTCACGGACGCGGACGGCGAGGACGCCGTCGAGATCGCGTACCTGCCCCGGGCGACCGGCGACCGTGAGCCGCGCCGGCTCGCGTCGGGACAGCTGGGACGGGTGCTGGAACTGGCCGCCGACAGCGAGGGCGAACGGATCGCCATCGCCTCCCACGACGGCCGGCTGCTCCTGATCGACACGACGGAGGAGTCCACGGGCGAGGTCACCGAACTGGTCCGTTCCGTCAACGGGCCCGTGCGGGACCTGTCGTTCTCCCCCGACGGGCACTGGCTGACCTGGTCGCACCCCGGCATCGGACGCTCGCTGCGGCAGATCAGGATGGCCCGGATCGCCGACCGTACGATCGTCGACGTCACCAACGGCCGTTTCGAGGACGAGAATCCGGTCTTCACCCGCGACGGCCGCTATCTCGCCTTCCTCTCCTGGCGCGGCTTCGACCCGGTCTACGACGTGCACACCGGCGACCTGTCCTTCCCGCTCGGCTGCCGCCCGTATCTGGTGCCGCTGTCCTCCGCGACGCCCTCGCCCTTCGCTCTCACCCCGGAGGGCCGGCCGGCCGCCGGCGGGCTCGACCCGCTGGAGGAGTCGCCCGACAGCGCGGTGCTCGTGGAGATCGAGGGCCTGGAGAACCGGGTCACGCCGTTCCCGGTCGCCGCCTCCAAGTACTCGGCGCTGCACGCGGTCGCCGGCGGCGGCCTCGTCTGGCTGCGCTGGCCCATCTCCGGCGCGCTGGGCGAGACGTTCGTCAACCCGGCCGACACCTCCGGCAGGCCCACGCTGGAGCACTTCGACATCTCCAAGGCGCGCAAGACCGAACTCGTCGGCCATCTCGACTGGTTCGCGGTGAGCGGCGACGGCACCCGGCTGGTCGTCGTCGACGAGGGCGACCTGCGTGCCGTGCCCGCCACGGAGACCGGCGACCTCGACTCCACCGTCTTCCTCGACCTGCGCCGCATCCTGCACGAGGTGGACCCGGTGGCCGAATGGCGCCAGGCCTACGCGGAGGCCGGCCGCATCATCCGCGGCTACTTCTGGGCACCGGACATGTGCGGGATCGACTGGGACGGGGTGCTGGAGCAGTACCGGCCGCTGGTCGAACGGGTGGCCTCCCCCGACGAGTTCGCCGACCTGATGCGCGAGGTCCTCGGCGAACTGGGCACCTCCCACGCCTATGTCACCGGTGCCCGGCGCAACGAAGGCCCGCCGCACTACCAGAGGGCCATGGGCCTGCTGGGCGCGAACCTCGTCTGCCGGGACGGAAAATGGGTGGTCAAGCGCATCCTGCCGGGCGATTCCTCCGACTCCAAGGCCCGCTCCCCGCTGGCCGGCACGGGGATCAGGGAGGGCGCGGTCCTCACCCACGTGGACGGCCGCCCGGTCGACCCGGTGGCGGGACCGTACCCGATGCTCTCCGCGGCCGGCGGTACGACGGTCGAGATGACGTTCCTGCCCGCGGAGGGCGAGGGCGCCGGCCCCCCGCGCCGGGTCGCGATCGTCCCGCTGGTCGACGAGCGGCCGCTGCGCTACCAGGACTGGGTGGCCAAACGGCGCGCTGTGGTGCGGGAGGCCAGCGGCGGCAAGTGCGGTTACCTGCACATCCCCGACATGGGCGGCTCGGGCTGGGCCCAGTTCAACCGCGACGTGCGTATGGAGGTGTCCCGTCCGGCGCTGATCGTGGATGTCCGCGGCAACGCCGGAGGGCACATCAGCGAGCTGGTCATCGAGAAGCTGACCCGCAGGATCCTGGGCTGGGACCTCACCCGCAACGCCCAGCCGGTCTCGTACACCTCCAACGCGCCGCGCGGGCCGGTCGTCGCGATCGCGGACGAGGCGACCTCGTCGGACGGGGACATGATCACCGCCGCGTTCAAACTGCTCGGCCGCGGCCCGGTGGTGGGCACCCGCACGTGGGGCGGCGTCGTCGGCATGACGGGCCGTCACCGGCTGGGTGACGGCACGGTGATCACGGTCCCGATGAACGCGGCATGGTTCGACGCCTACGGCTGGTCGATCGAGAACCACGGCGTCGAACCGGACGTGTACGCCCTGCGGACGCCGCTGGACTGGGCAGAGGGGCGCCATGTGGGCCTCGACGACGCGATCCGGCTGGCCCTGGACATGCTCAAGGCAGCCCCTGCCGCGGTGCCCCCGGACTACTCCGAGGTTCCCGACCTGCGCAGGCCGCAGCTGCCGCCGCGCTGAACCGTCCTCGGAACCATGGCCCGGTCAGGCCTCTGGATCGGGGTCCGGGCCGGGGTGCGGTCAGGCCGGTGGCTTCTGGCGCAGACGGCGGTCCATCGCCATGGACAGCTCCGCCTCCACCACGCTCTTCGCGAGCGGGCGGAGCCTGTCCAACTGCCCGTCGGCGCTGTGGGTGGTGAGTACGTCGACGAACAGTTCGGCCAGGGCATCCGCGTGGACACGGACCCGGCGGCCCGCCTCCAGCACCGAGGACAGGGGCACGCCTTCGCGCACCAGCGCGGCCGAGACGTCCAGCAGACGGCGGCTGATGTGGACGATCTCCTCGCCGTCCGTCGCCAGGTAGCCGAGCTCCAGCGCGGTGGCCAGGTTCTCCGGGGTGACCTGCCCCTCGAAGTAGTCGGCGAGCGCTTCGGGGGTGAGGCGGACCGGGGTCTCCTCGGTCGGTTCGCCGAGGCCGAGGACCTCGCCCACGTCCCGTCCGCTCTCGAAGGCGGTGGCCAGGTCCGCGATGCCGTTGAGGGTGTGACCGCGCTCCAGCAGGGCGGCGATCGTACGGAGCCTGGCGAGGTGGTGCTCGTCGTACCAGGCGATCCTGCCCTCCCGGCGGGGCGGCGGTATCAGCCCCCGCTCGCGGTAGAAGCGCAGGGTGCGCACCGTGATGCCGGCCTTCTCGGCCAATTCCTCCATGCGGTACTCACGCGCTTCCTTCACAACAGAAGCCTATGTTGTACCGCCGGTAACTTGTGGCGTCCTACCCCTACCGCTCGGTATGGAGCTGCTCTACCCTCCCAACCATGCCAGTGATTGCTGGCAACGTTTTTGCGTTCGGTACGGGACCGTTCCAGCGGGAGGCGGCGGCATGGGCCAGCAGCAGCACGAGCACGTACGAGTGGCGGTGATCGGATCCGGATTCGGGGGCCTCGGTGCAGCCGTCCGGCTGCGCCGCGAGGGAATCACCGACTTCGTCGTCCTGGAGCGCGCGGACTCGGTCGGCGGCACCTGGCGGGACAACGACTACCCGGGCTGCGCCTGCGACGTCCCGTCGCACCTGTACTCGTTCTCCTTCGCTCCCAACCCCGACTGGCCGCGGACCTTCTCGGGCCAGGAGCACATCCGCGCCTACCTGGAGCACGTGGCCGACACCTTCCGGCTCCGTCCGCACCTGCGGCTGAAGCACGAAGTGCTGATGATGCGCTGGGACGCCGACGCGCTGCGCTGGGAGATCGAAACCTCGCAGGGCACGCTCACCGCCGAGGTCGTCGTCTCCGCGACCGGGCCGCTGTCCGACCCGAAGACGCCCGACATCCCCGGCCTCGCCGGCTTCCCCGGCAAGGTCTTCCATTCCGCCCGCTGGGACCACGACTACGACCTGCGCGGCAAGCGCGTCGCGATGGTCGGCACCGGCGCGTCCGCGATCCAGATCGTGCCGTCGATCCAGCCCCAGGTCGCGAAGCTCACCCTCTTCCAGCGCACACCTCCGTGGGTGATGCCCCGCGTCGACCGGAAGATCTCGGGGGCGGAGCGCTGGCTGCACCGGCAGCTGCCGTTCACCGGTACCGCGCGGCGCGGACTGCTGTGGGGCATCCGTGAGTTGCAGGTCCAGGCGTTCACCAAGCGGCCCGACGAGCTCGGGCTCGTCGAGCGGCTCGCCAAGGCCAACATGCGCAAGGCGATCAAGGACCCGGCGCTGCGGGCCAAGCTGACCCCCGACTACCGCATCGGCTGCAAGCGCATCCTGCTCTCCAGCACGTACTACCCGGCACTCGCGCAGCCCAACGTGGACGTCGTCGCCTCCGGGCTC
Source organism: Streptomyces sp. Tu 2975 (assembly GCF_009832925.1). Lineage (GTDB taxonomy): Bacteria > Actinomycetota > Actinomycetes > Streptomycetales > Streptomycetaceae > Streptomyces. The sequence goes on along the minus strand of NZ_CP047140.1, from coordinate 4,652,131 downwards.
ACCGAGGTGCGCGGCTCCACCGTGGTGGCCGGTGGGGGCGGCCCCCGGGCCGGAGGCTCCGGGGAGGGGTGGAGGCGGAGGTCGATGCGATCATCTTCGGCACCGGCTTCCACGTCACCGACATGCCGATCGCCGAACGGGTCGTCGGCGCAGAGGGCATCACGCTCGCCGAGGCGTGGAAGGACGGCATGGAGTCGCTGCGCGGCGCGACCGCCGCCGGCTTCCCCAACTGGATGACCATCATCGGTCCGAACACCGGGCTCGGGAACTCGTCCATGATCCTGATGATCGAGTCCCAGCTGAACTACATGGCCGACTACATGCGGCAGTTGAACCTGCTCGGCCCCGGCTCCGCCCTCGCCGCCCGCCCCTCCGCCGTCCACGCCTGGAACCGGCGGGTGCAGGAGCGGATGAAGCGCACCGTGTGGAACACCGGCGGCTGCACCAGCTGGTACCTGGACCAGAACGGCCGCAACACCACGATCTGGCCCGGCACCACCACCGAGTTCCGCAATGCGACCCGGCACGTGGACCTCTCCGAGTACGAGGTGGTCCGGGCCGGCGCCGGCACGCTGCCGGCGGAGGCCGCGGGCACGAAGGACGCGGAGGTCGTCGCGTGATTCCCCAGAGCCTCCGGCCCGGGAGGGACCCCCAGCTCCTGCGTCGCACCGACGCCCCGCCCGTCGCCGACCGTGAACTGACCGCGGTCTCCGCCGACGGAGCGCGCATCCACGTCGAGGTGCACGGCCCCGAGGGAGCCCCCGCGGTCGTGCTGGCCCACGGCTGGACCTGCTCCACCCTCTTCTGGGCCGCCCAGATACGGGACCTGGTCCCCGACCACCGCGTCGTCGTGTACGACCAGCGGGGCCACGGACGCACGCCGGCGGGCGCTGTGGGTACCGAGCGGCTGGCCGACGATCTGGAGGCCGTGCTCGCAGCCGTCCTCGTGCCGGGCGAGAAGGCCGTGCTCGGCGGGCATTCCATGGGCGGCATGACGATGATGGCCGCTGCCCGCCGGCCCGGCTTCCGCGAGCACACGGCGGCCGTGCTGCTGTGCAGCACCGGCAGCGCCCGGCTGGTCGAGGAGTCCGTCGTCCTGCCGATGCGGCCGGGCCGGCTGCGGACCAGGCTCACGCATCTGATCCTCGGGGCCCGCGCGCCGCTCGGCCCGGTCACGCCCGTGTCCCGGCGCATCCTCAAGTACGGGACGATGGGCCCCGGTTCGTCACCGGAGCGGGTCGACGAATGTGCCCGCATCGTGCACGCCTGCCCGCGGGCCGCCCGCGTGGCCTGGTCGCAGGTCCTCGGCGAACTCGACCTCGACAAGGGCGTACGGGCCCTGGACGTGCCCGCGATCGTCGTCGGCGGCACCGCCGACCGGCTCACGCCGATGGTGCACGCACGGCGGCTGGCCGCCGAACTCCCGCAGTGCCTCGAGCTGGTGGAGCTCGCGGGGACGGGCCACATGACACCGGTGGAGGCCCCGGAGGCCGTCACCGCCAAGATCCGTGAGCTGGCCGGCGCGTACCTGGACACGAAGGAGGAAGCCGCATGAGCAGGGTGAGCCTGGAAGGGCAGGTCGCGGTCGTCACGGGCGCGGCGCGCGGCGTCGGCGAGCTGCTGGCACGCAAACTGTCCGCGCGCGGCGCGAAGGTGGCGCTGGTCGGCCTCGAGCCGGACGAACTGAAGAAGGTCTCCGAGCGGCTCCACAGCGAGAGCGACCACTGGCACGCGGACGTCACCGACCACGAGGCGATGGCCGAGGTCGCGCAGGAGGTCAAGGAGCGTTTCGGCAAGGTCGACATCGTCGTCGCCAACGCGGGTGTGGCGTCCGGTGGTCCGTTCCTGCACTCCGACCCGGTCGCCTGGCGGCGGGTCATCGAGGTCAACCTGATCGGCAGCGCCGTGACGGGGCGGGCGTTCCTGCCCGTACTCCTGGAGAGCCGCGGGTACTTCCTCCAGATCGCGTCGCTCGCCGCGATCACGCCCGCGCCCATGATGTCGGCGTACTGCGCGTCCAAGTCGGGTGTGGAGGCGTTCGCGCACAGCCTGCGGGCCGAAGTCGGCCATCGCGGGGTGCGGGTCGGTGTCGGGTATCTGTCCTGGACGGACACCGACATGGTGCGCGGCGCCGACCAGGACGACGTGATGCGCGAGCTCCGGCAGCGGCTGCCGTGGCCGTCCAACCGCACTTATCCGCTCGGCCCCGCGGTGGACCGGATCGTCGCCGGCATCGAACGCCGTTCCTCGCATGTGTACGCGCAGTGGTGGCTGCGGGGGATGCAGTCGATCCGCGGGTATCTCCCTGCGGTCATCGGCACGGTGGGACAGCGCGAGATGCGCCGGTTCGAACCACGCCTCGACGGCGTCTCCACGGGCCTCGTAGGGGCCGGCGGGGCGGCCGACGAGGCGGGCCGGAAGCAGCAGCACTGAGCGTAACTGATCGAAATGCGTGCTTTGTCCGTGCGTGCAACGCTGGTCGCAGCCCCGGGGGGCATGCCTGCCCCCGACCCCCACACCCCTCTTAGGAGTGACATTTCATGGGCATCTCAGACCAGTTCAAGGACAAGGCGCAGGAGCTCGCGGACCAGGCGAAGCAGAAGGCCGGCAAGGGAGACCAGTCGGAGCGCGCACGCCGCGCCCGCGAGGAGGTCTCCGAGCGGACCCAGCAGGGTCGCGAGCAGCAGGGCGCCCGGTCCCGGGAGCCTATGCAGGAGCGTGGCGAGAGCGCGGTGCGCGAGCGCCGCGACAGGGTCGAGGACTACGACGCCTGACGAGGCCCCGTAGCACCACCGACGAAGGGCGCACCCGCACCATGGCGGGTGCGCCTTTGTCGTGCACGTCGCCGCGAGCACCGGCGGTTCGGCTCGGGCCGGCACGAGCGCCGGCCGCGCCGGCGATCCGCGGCGGAGCGCCCCGACCGTATCCCCGGCGTCAGTTCTCGTAGACGGCCGTCACCGGCGCGTGGTCCGACCAGCGTTCGCCGTGCGTCGCCGCCCGCTCCACCCACGCCTTCACCGCGCGCCGCGCCAGACCGGCCGTCGCCACCTGGTAGTCGATGCGCCAGCCCGTGTCGTTGTCGAAGGCGCGCCCGCGGTAGGACCACCACGTGTACGGGCCTTCCTGGTCGGGGTGGAGGCAGCGGACCACGTCCACGTACTCCGCCTCGGAGAAGACCCGGCCGAGCCACTCCCGCTCCTCGGGGAGGAAGCCGGAGCTCTTCCTGTTGGCCTTCCAGTTCTTGAGGTCGGCCTCGCGGTGGGCGATGTTCCAGTCGCCGCAGACCACGACCTCACGGCCGTCCGCCGCCGACCGGGCCCGCAGTTCCTTCAGGTACGGCAGGAACTCGCCCATGAAGCGCATCTTCTCGTCCTGGCGCTCCGTGCCGACCTCGCCGGACGGCAGATACAGGCTCGCCACCGTGACACCGGGCAGGTCGGCCTCGACGTACCGGCCGCTGCCGTCGAACTCGCTCGAGCCGAACCCGATGCGCACCGCGTCCGGTTCACGCCGCGTGTAGAGGGAGACGCCGGCACGGCCCTTCGCGGCCGCGGGGGCGTGCACCGTGAACCAGCCCTCGGGGTTCCGGACCTCCGGGGGCAGCTGGTCGGCCTCGGCGCGTACCTCCTGGAGGCAGATCACGTCGGCGGCGGTGACGGCAAGCCACTCGACGAAGCCTTTTTTCGCGGCGGCACGGAGACCGTTCACATTCACGGAGGTCACGGTGAGCATCCCGGCACCATACCGGCCGACACCATTCGCATACACGTACGCTTCTGGGCATGCATGTCAGAACTGTGGGCTTCGACCACCCGGACGCCGTGAAGCTCAACGACCAGGTCCAGCTGGAATACGTGGAGCGTTACGGGGACGACGAGGGCGACGCGACGCCGCTCGACGCCTCGATGTTCGTCCCGCCGAGTGGCCTGTATCTCATCGTCTACGACGACCAGGACCGCCCGCTGGCGACCGGCGGCTGGCGCACCCAGGACGAGAACCCGGAGGGGTACTCGGACGGCGACGCCGAGCTGAAGCGCATGTACGTGATCCCGGAGGCACGCGGCCTCGGTCTCGCCCGCCGCGTCCTGGCCGCACTGGAGGAGGACGCCCGCGCCGCCGGCCGGACCCGCATGGTGCTGGAGACCGGGGACATGCAGCCGGAGGCGATCGCGCTGTACACCTCCAGCGGTTACGTGCCGTGCGCGAAATTCGGCCACTACCGGGAGTACGAGAGCAGCCTCTGCATGGCGAAGCCGTTGACGCGCCCCTGACATAGTTGCGCGTTTCGTGGCACCCTGCCTCACGCACGTCGATCCGCACCGTCCTGTCCCCCACCCCGCCCGAGGCATCCCGCGGGCGGGCACGGCAGAAGGAGACATGCGTGAGACGCCACCACGTGACCACCTCGGTTCTGGCCGCCGTCGGCGCCCTGCTCGCCGGGGCGCTGTCCGCCACCTCCGCAGGCGCCGCTCCGTCCCCGTCCCCCACTCCCGCGTCCTTCGCCCCCGCGCAGGCGGCCAAGGGCTTCTGGACCGCCGAGCGGATGCGCAACGCCACCCCGCTCGACGTGATCCGCGCCACACCGGGCTCCTTCCGGGCACCCGCGTCAACGGCCGGTGAGGAGACGGTCGTGGCACCCACGGCCTTCCCGCAGGCCGGCGGCCCGTGGACGGGCGGCGGCGCGGTGGTGAAGACCTCCGGCCGCGTGTTCTTCACCTTCCAGGGCCGGACCGCCTCCTGCTCCGGCAACTCGGTCACCAGCACCAACGGCAGCACGGTCATGACCGCCGGCCACTGCGTGAAGTACCAGGGCTCCTGGCACACCGACTGGGTCTTCGTCCCCGGCTACGACAACGGCCAGGCGCCGTACGGCCAGTGGAGCGCGACCAAGACGTTCACCACGGACCAGTGGGCGGCGAGCGAGGACATCAACTACGACGTCGGCGCCGCCGTCGTCGCCCCGCTGAACGGCAGGACACTCAGCCAGACCGTCGGCGCCCAGGGCCTGAAGTTCAACGGCGGCTACAACAAGGCGATGTACGCCTTCGGCTTCCCGGCCGCCTCCCCGTACGACGGCTCGAAGCTCATCCACTGCAGCGGCAACAGCTCGAAGGACTTCCTCTTCTCCCAGGACCACAGCCTCGGCTGCAACATGACGGGCGGCTCCAGCGGCGGCCCCTGGTTCGAGTCCTTCAACGAATCCACCGGAACGGGCCTCCAGGTGTCCGTGAACAGCTTCGGGTACACGTTCCTGCCGAACCGCATGTTCGGCCCGTACTTCGGCGCGGAGGCGAAGGCCGTCCACGACAAGGCACAGGTGTCGTGACGGGCTCCGGAAGCAGCTGAGCGGCGCCGGGAAACGAGGAAACCCCGCTCGGTCCGGTGGATCGAGCGGGGCCCTTCATGTGCGGTGGACCTGTGGGGATGTGAACCCCGGACCCCCACGATGCGGACCATCGGCGGTCGGTCGCTGAGGTCTGTCAGGTCGCGCGGTCAGCTTCTTCAGTGCAGTTGAGGTCTGCTGCGGTCGGACTGTTTGCTGTGCTCCGCTGCTGCACTGCACGCAGTTTGCTCCGCCTCAGCGGCGCGGTGGAGCGGGCAGATCCGCTGGCTGCGAGCCAGGGCCGTGCCGCACACTTCTTCTCGTGCGCGTGGAGAGCAGCGCCCAGGCACGCCAGAGGTCGGCTGCGCCGGCGGTCGCCCGAGACCCTTCCGAAGGACTGCGCCGCGCCTCCGGTGCGCCCGGCCACCGCACCGGAGGAGGGAGATCGTGCCGCCCAACCCCACCCGCGTGGATATACGTGTCCGATGAACGGACCTTGAGTTCCATATAACGGTCTGGCGTCGTTCGCTGGGACTTTCCAATGTTACTGACCGTTATGTGACTTGCCTCACTAAGGATCGCGTAAAGGTCGTGGTAGACATGCGCAACTCCGTCGGCGGCCCCGCTCGGCCGCGGCACGGAGTGCCGGCTCCGGGCCGGCAGCAAGACCAGGGTGATCACGGTCCGAGTCCGCGGACCGCTCGCCCCGGGTCGCCGATCGGACAACGGCGTTCGCTCAAAGCCCGCACATCGACCGGCGCACACCCCTCCGCGCCGGTCCTGCGCCATCGAGGTAGCCAACGTGTCACTCGACTCCATGACCAAATCCGTCGACGAAGCCGTCACCGGATTCTTCGAGCCCATCGCCAAATGGCTGGAGAAGGTCGTCTTCTACGACGTCCCCGTGGGCGGCACCGCCCTGCCGCTCATCGTGGCCTGGCTGGTGGTGGCCGGTCTGGTCTTCACCGGTTGGTTCGGCTTCGTCCAGCTCCGCAAGTTCCGGCTCGCCATCGACGTGGTCAGAGGGAAGTACGACGAGAAGGGGTCGGCCGGTGAGGTCAACCACTTCCAGGCGCTGACCGCGGCCGTCTCCGGCACCGTCGGACTCGGCAACATCGCCGGTGTCGCAGTCGCCGTCTCCATCGGCGGCCCGGGCGCCACCTTCTGGATGATCCTCTGCGGTCTGCTCGGCATGGCCACCAAGTTCGTCGAGGTCACCCTCGGCGTGAAGTACCGAGAGGTGCACGCCGACGGCACCGTCTCGGGCGGGCCGATGCACTACCTGCCCAAGGGCCTGGCCGACCGGTTCGGCAAGAACGGCAAGACGCTCGGCAAGATCCTCGCCGTGCTCGCGTCGATCATGATTCTCTTCTTCGGCCTCTTCGGCGGAAACCTCTTCCAGGTCAACCAGTCCTACGCCCAGCTCGTCTCCGTCACCGGCGGCGAGAGCGGCATGATGGGCTCCTCGGCCGGCGCCCTGTTCTTCGGCATCCTGATCGCCGCGCTCGTCGGCATCGTCCTGCTCGGCGGCATCCGCTCCATCGCCTCGGTCACCAGCCGCCTCGTGCCCGCCATGGCCGGCATCTACATCGTGGCCTGCCTGATCGTCATCCTGGTCAACGTCTCCGCCGTGCCGGCCGCGGTCGGCACGATCATCGAGGGCGCCTTCAACCCCCAGGGCGTCGCGGGCGGTGTGCTCGGTGCGCTGATCATCGGCTTCAAGCGGGCCGCGTTCTCCAACGAGGCCGGCCTCGGCTCCGCGCCGATCGCCCACTCCGCGGTGAAGACCAAGCACCCCGCCAGCGAGGGCCTCGTCGCGCTCCTCGAGCCGTTCATCGACACCGTGGTCATCTGCACGATGACCGCGCTGACCATCGTCGTGGCCAACCCCGCCAGCTGGGCCGAGGCCCGCGACGACCAGTCCATCGGCGGCGTGACCATCACGTCGGACGCGTTCGCGACGGTGCTGCCCTGGTTCCCGTACATCCTCACGATCGCGGTCATGCTCTTCGCCATCTCGACCGTGCTCACCTGGGGCTACTACGGCCTCAAGGCGTGGACGTACCTCTTCGGCCGCAGCAAGGCCAGCGAGACGATCTACAAGGTCGTCTACACCCTGTTCGCCGTCGCCGGTTCGCTGCTCACGCTGCAGACGCTGATCGCCATGGCCGACGCGGTGCTGTTCATGCTCGCCGTCATCAACATCATCGGCCTCTACCTGCTGGCGCCGGTCGTCAAGCGGGAGCTCAACTCCTTCCTGGAGTTCGTCCGCGCCCGCAAGGCCGGCGAGAGCCCGGAGGACGACGAAGACCAGGAGACGGTGAAGAGCACCGTCTGACCCGGCTCCTGAACGGGCCCGTCCACACCTCGCGCCTTGGTGTGGACGGGCCCGCTTGCCGTGCCGTCTACGGCATTCCCGCAGGTGAAACACGGTCTGGCAGGGCTTGGAACCAGCGGCTAGGGTGTGAACAACGCGTCAGTGCCCGCCTTCGGCGGCGGCTTCGGACGCGCGGTGTGCCGGGAAGTCTGGTCGGCGTCCCTGGGCTCGTATGCCCTCATCCGACGCCCCGGAGGTCTCCCTGATGGCTGCCGCCCCTCGCGAACGTTCCCCCTTCCTCGGCCTGCTGCCGCTTCCGGAGCGCAATGCCGTGGTCCAGGCCCTCCGGACCGAAACGGTCGGCGGGCTGGTGCTCCTGGCCGCCGCCGTAGTGGCGCTGGTCTGGGCGAACACACCGTGGAGCGGCGTCTACGAGCAGATCCGCGACTTCCACTTCGGCATACCGGCACTCGGGCTGGACCTCTCCGTGGAGCACTGGACCGCCGACGGACTCCTCAGCATCTTCTTCCTGGTCGCCGGTATCGAACTCAAGCGTGAACTGGTGGTCGGCGAGCTGCGCACCCCGGCCACAGCAGCGCTCCCGGTCATCGCTGCGGTCTGCGGCATGATCGTGCCTGCCGCCCTGTACGCGGGCACCGTCATGGCCGGCGGCGGCAGCCTCGCCGGCTGGGCAGTCCCCATGGCCACCGACATCGCCTTCGCACTCGCCGTCCTGGCCGTCCTCAGCACCCACCTGCCTGCCGCGCTACGCGCCTTTCTGCTCACCCTCGCCGTCGTCGACGACCTGGGCGCGATCCTCATCATCGCGATCTTCTTCACCAGCGACCTGAATTTCCTGGCACTCGGCGGTGCCATCGCCGGCCTGGTCATCTTCTACCTGCTGCAGCGCTTCCGCGTGCGCGGCTGGTGGTGGTACGTCCCGCTCGGCATCGTGACCTGGGCGCTGATGTACAACGGCGGCGTCCACGCCACCGTCGCCGGTGTGGCCATGGGCCTGATCCTGCGCACCACCCGCGACAAGGGTGAGACCGCTTCACCCGCCGAGCGCACCTCGCACGTGCTCCATCCCGTCTCGGCCGGCGTCGCGGTCCCCTTGTTCGCCCTCTTCGCCGCCGGTGTCGGCGTCTCGGTCGCGTCGCTGGGCGAGGTCTTCACCCGACCCGAACCCCTCGGGGTCGTATTGGGGCTGGTCATCGGCAAGACCCTGGGCATCTTCGCCGGCACCTATCTCGCCGCCAGGTTCACCCGTGCCCGGCTCAACCCGGACCTTGCCTGGGCGGACGTCCTCGCCCTCGCCGTCCTGGCCGGCATCGGCTTCACCGTTGCCCTGCTGATCGGCGAACTCGCCTTCCCCGACCCGGCCGCCGAACAGCACGTCAAGGCAGCGGTCCTGATCGGTTCACTCATCGCCGCCGTCTCGGCGGCCTTCCTCATCAAGCGCCGCAACGGGACCTACCGACGCCTGTACGAGGAAGAGACCCGCGACGACGACGCCGACGGCATCCCGGACATCTATCAGCGGGCCGGCACCGGCGAGCACTGACATGCCCTACCGGCCTCGCGGGCAGGCAGCGCCTACAACTTCTGTGTGAGCTGCTCGATTCTGTAGGTGCTCCTGCGCTCGGGCATGTTCCTCCCGCGCAAGGTGAGCTTGGGCCAGGTTGAGCGACTGCTGTCCCTGGGCGGCCTGCGTCGTTGAGCACATGAGCCTGGTCGGTTGTGGCATGCGCGAGATGCACCGGCTCGCCAGCCTCTTGGACGGCCCACTTGCCCAACTCGTGTTGACGCCCAGCCCCTTTCAAGATGGTCGCCAACTGCCGGGCGGCGGCGCGGTCGGACCCTGCCGGCCGAACAGTTCGGGTCGAGCACCAGCTCCAGCGGATCAACCGCCAGTTGGTGCACGACGGGACCAGGACGGAGGCGCGGAACTTCAACCGGGCCTTCACCGCCCGGTCGGCCAAGGCGGGCGTTCGTACGATCCGGCTGTATGAAACCCACCTGCGGGTCGCTCCTCGCCGCCCTCGACGTGCACCCTCGGATCGCGATACGGACCCTTCGGCTCAGCAAGATCGCGGTCACGATGGAGGTGTACACCCACATCCCCGTCCGAGGCGACGCGCAAGGCGTTGCGGAAGCTCGGCAAGCACCTCGGCGCGCAAGGTGAGACCTAGTTGCTGTCCTTCGCTGCTGTACGACAGGCGAAAGCCCCTACCGGATGACTCCGATAGGGGCTCTCAGCTGCGGTGGACCTGTGGGGATTTGAACCCCAGACCCCCTCGATGCGAACGAGGTGCGCTACCAGACTGCGCCACAGGCCCTTGCAACGAGTGAAACTCTAGCATCTCGATCGGGGTGCTTGGAAATCCGTTCCCCGCTGGTCATCCGGCCGGTCTTCTTGCTGGTCACGGACGACGACCGGGGGCGCTGCCGGTCGTCGGCAGCGCCCCCGGGCGGTCTCGTTCCACGGTGGTGTCACTCGTTGGCGGCGCGCAGCCGGTCCTCGTCCGCGTACTGGTCGAAGAGCGGGGTGCGGCCCCGGTCGCGGGCACGGCGGGACTGGGAAGGGGTGCGGCGGCCCGGCGCGGCGCCGGCCTCCGGGTCCGGCGTCTCGCGCGGGGCGGGTGCCGGCTCGGCCACCGAGGAGCGGGCCGCGCTCCAGGTCTCCGGGTCGCTGACGTCGACGGCGCTCGACGCGCGCGGCGCGACCGGAGCAGTGACGTACGTGGGCAGCGGGACCGGCACGGGCTCCCAGCTGTCGCCGGTCACAGGGCCGCGATGGCGCTGCTGGTCCACCCATTCCGCGTGATCGGTCTGCTCGACCAGCGCACGGCGGCCCGCCTCCTGCGGGGAGAGCTTCGGCGCCGGCTCGGGCTCGGTGTCCTCGGTCTGCTCCATGGACCCGTCCCCCGGCTCGGCCGCGGCCGGCGCCGGCTGGTGGCGGCGCGGGCGGTTCTCGCGCAGCCGCTGCGCCGCGGCCTCCGCCCGCCGCCGGTCCATGGTGAACGCGAAGCGACGTCGCTCCTGGGCGCGCATCTGCACGATGTAGGCGCTGAGGAGCACGGCCGGCAGGGCGGGTGCCCACAGGAGGCCCAGACCGCCGACCGCGGCGACCACCGCACCGAGGGTGAAGGCGAGGAAGAGGACGATGGTCGTCCGTCTGCGCCGGGCAAGGACCTTGCTGCGCCGCGCGCGCTCGGCGGCCGCGGCACGGTCGGACCGGCGGCGTGGGGCGGGGCGCCGGGCAGGGGCCCGGCCGGCGGGCCGGTCCGTCTCCTGCTCGGTGTCCTCGGGCACGTCCCGGCGGACTTCGGTGCGGGGCGCGGCGAAGGCCCGGACGTCCACGGAACTCAAACGGTCCGTGTCAGCGTCCGGGTCCACGTCGTGCTCGGGCTGCTCAGCGGTGCGTTCCCGCAGCTCCTTGGCGTACCGGCGCTCCATCGCCGCTCGTCCGGACAGCAGCCGGATGGCGGTGGAGAAGCGTTCCGTCGGACGGGCTTCGTTCAGCTCGTCCTGCCTGCGGAGCCACATCGGCACCAAGTAGGCGGCCCAGGCCCCGACGATGACTGCGTAGATGAGGCCGCTGCTGCTCACGCAACACACCGTAGAGGGATTTGCACAAGGGCATCCGCCAATTGGCCCGGTGTGTCGCACGATCTGGCTGATATCACGGACTTTTTTTGTGATTGTTCAGATCGGTTGATGGCTACCGCTGACCAATTTCGAACACTTATTTTATTTCCGGGCGGTTCCGGGTCGTGCCTGGTGCCAGCGGTTGAGCAGCCCCTCCGGCACCTCCTCGGCCGTCAGCGCGAACACCAGGTGGTCCCGCCACGCACCGTCGATGTGGAGATAACGGGGCCGCAGGCCCTCTTCGCGGAATCCGAGTTTCTCCACCACGCGGCGGCTCGGTCCGTTCTCGGGCCGAATGCAGACCTCGATGCGGTGCAGACCGACCGAACGGAAACAGTGGTCCACGGCCAGAGCTACAGCCGTCGGCATGACCCCGCGGCCGGCGATGCTCCGGTCGACCCAGTAGCCGACATGACCGGAGCACATCGAGCCCCAGGTGATCCCGGCCACGGTCAGCTGCCCGACGAGCCTGCCCTGGTACTCGATTACGAAGGGCAGCATCCGGCCCGCGTTCGCCTCCGCGCGCAGATGGCGGACCATCTGCCGGTAGGTCGGCCGCTGGATGAGCGGCCCGCCCGGCGCCGGGGGCGGGATCGTCGCCTCCCAGGGACGCAGCCAGTCGCGGTTGCGCCGGTTGACCTCACGCCAGGTGCGCTGATCACGCAGCTTTATGGGGCGGAGGGTGATGTCACCGTCCACCAGGACGACCGGCCAGCTGACGCTCATGACGGTCTGGGATGGTCGCCGCCGCGCAACTGGTCGACGGCGTGGCGCAGGATCCGCTCCAGCACCGCGAGCCCGTCCCGCACGCCCCCGGTGGAGCCGGGGAGGTTGACGATCAGGGTGCGGCCGGCGACTCCGGCGACGCCGCGCGAGAGCACGGCGGTGGGCACCTTCTCGCGCCCGTACGCGCGGATCGCCTCCGGGATGCCGGGGACCTCGTGGTCGAGGAGGGCGCGGGTCACCTCGGGCGTGCGGTCGGTGGGCGAGACGCCCGTGCCGCCGGTGGTGACGATGACGTCGTACCGGTCGGCCACTCCGTCGCGCAGCGCCTCGCCGACCGGGTCTCCGTCGGGGACGACCCTGGGGCCGTCCACGGCGAAGCCGATCGCGGTGAGCTTCTCGGCGATGAGCGGGCCGCCGGCGTCCTCGTACACCCCGGCCGCAGCCCGGTTGGAGGCGGTGACCACGAGGGCGCGGTACGGGGCCGTGGCGTGGGCGGCGGTCATGCGGGCGCCCCTTCTGCTCCCTCGTGTCCCCCGCGGGTCCAGTCGCCGGACTTGCCGCCCGTCTTCTCCTCGACGCGGATGTCGGTGATCACCGCCGCCTTGTCGACGGCCTTGACCATGTCCACGACCGTGAGAGCGGCCACGGAGACCGCCGTGAGCGCCTCCATCTCCACCCCCGTGCGGTCCGTCGTCTTCACGGTGGCGGCGATCTCGACCGCGTCGTCGGCGACCGACAGGTCCAGCTTCACGCCGGAGACGGCGAGGGGGTGGCAGAGCGGGATCAGGTCGGGCGTGCGCTTCGCGCCCATGATTCCGGCGATCCGTGCCGTGGCGAGCGCGTCCCCCTTGGGGACGCCCTCGCCGCGCAGCAACTCGACGACGTACGGCGAGACCAGGACGCGGCCGGTGGCGCGCGCGGTGCGGGCGGTGACGTCCTTCCCGGATACGTCGACCATGCGGGCCGCCCCCGCCTCGTCGATGTGCGTCAGCCTGCCTTGCGTACTCATGTGCGCCTGTGCTCCCGGTCCGGTCCCGTCAGGGCCTGTGTGGTCAGACACGGTACCGCCACAGGGGGCGGGTCAGCCCAGGAGGACCACGCCGACCTCCGTGCCGGGCTCCACCGAGGTGTCGGACTCCGGGACGACGATCAGGCAGTCGGCGTGGGCGAGCGCCGCGATCAGATGGGACCCCGAGCCGCCGACGGGGGTGACGCTGCCGGCCTCCGCGTCATACCTGCCGCGGAGGAACTGGCGCTTCCCGGCAGGGGAGCCGATCGCCTTGTCCGCCTTGAGCACGGCACGTGCGGTGGGGCGGTGCACGTCCGGCAGACCCATGAGCGCGCGGATCGCGGGCCTGACGAACAGCTCGAAGGAGACGTAGGACGACACCGGGTTGCCGGGCAGGGCCAGCAGCGGCGTGTGCTCGGGACCGATGGAGCCGAAGCCCTGCGGTTTGCCCGGCTGCATCGCGAGCTTGCGGAAGTCGATACCGCTGCCGGGCTCGTCCTCGTCGCCGACCGAGGAGAGCGCCTCCTTGACCACGTCGTACGCTCCGACACTGACCCCGCCCGTGGTGACCAGCAGATCGGCCCGGATCAGCTGGTCCTCGATCGTGGCGCGCAGGGTCTCCGCATCGTCGGTGACCGCGCCCACCCGGTAGGAGATCGCGCCCGCGTCCCGCGCGGCGGCGGCGAGCGCGAAGCTGTTGGAGTCGTAGATCCTGCCCTCGGTCAACTCCTCGCCGGGCTGGACCAGTTCGCTGCCGGTCGACAGGACCACCACGCGGGGCCGGGGGCGGACCCGCACGGTGCCGCGGCCGATCGCGGCGAGCAGGCCGATCTGGGGCGGGCCGAGGACCGTGCCCGCCGCAAGGGCCAGGTCACCGGCCTGCACGTCGCTGCCCCGGGCGCGAACATGCGCGCGCTCCTCGACGGGCCGGTGGACGCGGACCTCGCCGCTCGCGCCCGCAGGGTCCTCGCCGGCCGGACGCATCGTCCTGGCCGCTCCCCCGCCGGTGCCGCCGTCGGTCCACTCCACGGGGACCACGGCCTGCGCGCCGGGCGGCAGCGGGGCTCCGGTCATGATGCGGGCGGACTGGCCGGGGCCGACGGTGGGCAGACCACCGCCACCTGCGGCCACGTCCCCGATGACGGTCAGGACGGACGGGAACTCCTCCGTCGCGCCCGCGACATCGGCGACGCGGACCGCGTACCCGTCCATGGAGCTGTTGTCGAACGGTGGCAGCGCGACGGGGACGGTGACGTCCTCCACAAGGACACAGCCCTGGGCGTCCGGCAGCTGAAGCTCGATCGGGTCGAGCGGGCGGATCGCGGCGAGGATGTCCTCAAGGTGGTCGTCCACCGACCAGGTCGTGCTGCTCACGGTCCTACATCTCCTCGGTCACAAAACTGCGAAGCCAGTCCCGGAACTCCGGGCCCAGGTCCTCACGTTCGCACGCGAGTCTGACAATGGCACGCAGATAGTCGCCCCGGTCACCGGTGTCGTAGCGGCGACCCTTGAAGATCACTCCGTGGACCGGGCCGCCGGAGCTTTTCTCCGTGGCGGCGGCCGACTGGTCCGCCTCCGTGAGCTTCTGGAGAGCGTCGGTGAGCTGGATCTCGCCGCCGCGGCCCGGCTCCGTCTCCCGCAGTACGCCGAAGACGGCGGGGTCGAGGACGTAGCGGCCGATGATCGCCAGGTTGCTGGGCGCGTCCGCGGGCTCCGGCTTCTCCACCAGGTCGGTGATCTTGACGACGTCGCTGTCGCCGGTGGGCTTCACGGCGGCGCAGCCGTAGAGGTGGATCTGGGACGGGTCGACCTCCATCAGCGCGATGACGCTGCCGCCCTCGCGCTCCTGCACCTCGACCATGCGGGCGAGCAGGGGGTCGCGCGGGTCGATCAGGTCGTCGCCGAGAAGGACCGCGAAGGGCTGGTCGCCGACGTGCGGCTCGGCGCACAGCACGGCGTGGCCGAGCCCGCGCGGGTCGCCCTGGCGCACGTAGTGCATGGTCGCGAGGTCGCTGGATTCCTGGACCTTCGCGAGCCTGCCGGCGTCGCCCTTGCGGGAGAGCGCTTCCTCGAGCTCGTAGTTGCGATCGAAGTGGTCCTCGAGCGGGCGCTTGTTGCGTCCCGTGATCATCAGTACGTCGGAGAGGCCGGCCGAGACGGCCTCCTCGACCACGTACTGGATAGCCGGCTTGTCGACCACAGGCAGCATCTCTTTGGGCGTGGCTTTCGTGGCAGGCAGGAACCGGGTGCCGAGGCCTGCGGCTGGGATGACAGCCTTGCTGATCCTGGGGTGCGACTGAGTCATGCGCAGCACCCTATCCGCTGAGTATGGGCGGAAGATGATACTCCGGTTAACTTCGTCCTCACAAAGACGTGTACAACACATTTACGGGTGGGCAATGAACGCCGACATGTCGGAAAAGAGCGTCCTGCGGGCCGAACTGCTCGGCGCACGACGGCTCCTGTCCACAGAGGACGTGACAGAGACCGCCGCGGTTCTCGCACGGCACGCTCTGCGCCTCCCGGAGCTCGCGGACGCCGGCACCGTCGCCGCCTACGTGTCCGTCGGGCGAGAGCCCGGCACACGGGCGCTGCTCGACGCGCTGCTCTCCAGGGGAGTACGCGTCCTGCTGCCCGTGCTGCTGGACGACAACGACCTGGACTGGGGGGTGTACCGGGGAGCGGAACACCTGGAGCGCGCCGGACGCGGGCTCCTGGAGCCGGACGGGGAACGGCTCGGTCCCGACGCGGTGCTCACGGCCGACGCCGTGCTGCTGCCCGGGCTGGCCGTGGACGCCCTGGGCATGCGGCTCGGGCGCGGCGGCGGTTCGTACGACCGCGTCCTCGCACGTCTCGCCGCCGCGGGCGCGGACCCGGCGCTCGTGGTGCTCCTGCACGCGAACGAGGTGGTCGAGCAGGTCCCGGCGGAACCGCACGACCACCCCGTTCACGCGGTGGTGACGCCCGACGGCGTCACCCGGTTCACGGGACGGAGAAGCCCGGAGGAACGAGCGTGAGCGTGTCGGCGGTGCCGGCCGACACCGCCTCCGCGCTGTAGGCCCAGTCCAGCAGCTCACCGTCGGCCCATATGTCGGTCTGGTCGGTGTAGTGCGCGTTGTACGCGTGGCCCGAGGCGCCGGTGAGGTTGATCCACCGGGACTCGTCCCACTCGCCGACGTTGACCACCATCCGCATGGAGGGCACCCACACGACCTCGTAGCCGCCCGCCGCGTTCCAGCCTGTGGCGTTCACCGCGGCCTCGCCGCCGCCGAGGTTCCACGGGCCGCGGTTGAGCATCGTCTGCAGGAACCCCGGGCCGTCGGTGCCCAGCGTCTGGTTCTTCAGGGTGAGCTGGTGCAGGCGGCCCCAGCTCCAGCTGGAGGCGTCCTTGCCGAGCCTGGCCGTCAGCTCCCAGCGGGCGTCCGCCATCGCGCGGCCGAGGAGCTCGTCGCGGCTGTCGGTCGCCTGCTCCGTACGGGTCCTGGGCGACTGCCACCAGGTGTTGTCCTCGTCCTTCAGCAGCCGTCGCACCACCTCGAACCAGCGGTCGCCGCCGTCGGGCTGGGCCGAGTCGGCGTCACGCAGGCCGCACTCGCGCACCCGCTCCTCGAGGTCGTCGTCCGGGGCCGTGCTGTCGGCGGGACGGACACTGAGGCACTCGCCCTCGACGCGCAGCTCCTTGGGGAGCTTGTTGCCGAACGCCAGCTTCAGGACGTTCCGCCACACCGCGTTGAAGTAGGCGGCGGCGCCGGAGTCCGGTTCCTGGGTGTAGTCCCAGCCCTCGAGCAGCTTCTGTGCCTCGCGGACGTAGGGGTCGGAGATGTCGATCTTCAGCAGGTAGGGCGTGAGCAGCTTCGCGATCTCGCTGCTGTTGTCCGTCTGCATGGTGCGCATGTCTTCGGTCGAGATCTTGCCGCCGCCCTGGATCTTCGACTCGATGAGGTCGTTGATCCGCTGACTCCGGGCGCCGTAGCCGTAGTCCTTGGTGATCAGGTACGAGTACTTCTCCGCGTCGATGACGGCCTGGTTGGCGGTGACGATGTAGCCCCGGTCAGGGTTGTACTCGTACGGCAGCTCGTCGAAGGGGATGTAGTCGGTCCACTTGTACGCCGGGTCCCAGCCGGGCGCGGGGGTGGAGCCGTCGCCCTGGGCGCGGACCGGGATCCGGCCCGGGGCCTGATAGCCGATGTTGCCCTTGGTGTCGGCGTAGACCAGGTTCTGCGAGGGGACCTCGAACTTCTGCGAGGCCATGCGGAAGCTCTGGAAGTCCTTGGCCCGGTTGAGCTCGAAGACGGCGTCCATGGTCCTGCCCGGCTGGAGAGCGGTCCACTGGAGGGCGACTCCGTAGCCGGAGGCGCGGTCGGGCGCGGCGTTGGACACGGGCGCCTTCTGGCCGACCTTCTCCAGCTCCTCGCTGCGGTCGGAGACCAGGGGGCCGTGCCCGGTGGAGCGGACCGTGATCGTCTTGCTGGCGCCGCCCGCGACCTTGATGACCTCCTTGCGGGTGGTCAGCTGCTTCTCCTCGTCGCCGACGAGGTAGCTGTCGCCGGTGAGCTTCTCGAGGTAGAGGTCGGTGACGTCGGCGCCGAGGTTGGTGAAGCCCCAGGCGATGTCCTGGTTGTGGCCGATTATCACGCCGGGCATGCCGGAGAAGGTGTAGCCCGCGACGTCGTAGCGGCACTTCGCGGAGGTCTCACGGCAGTGCAGGCCCATCTGGTACCAGAGCGAGGGCAGCTGGGGCGCGAGGTGCGGGTCGTTGGCCAGCAGGGGCTTGCCGGTGGTCGTGTACTTGCCGTCGACCACCCAGGAGTTGGACCCGATGCCGTTGCCGCTGGGGCCCAGGAGGGCGGGGATCGCGTCGAGGGCGTCGGAGAGCGCGGCCAGCTGCGAGCTCGCTCCGGACGCCGCGTCCCCGGCACCGCCGGTGCCGGTTCCCGTGCCGTCACCGGTTCCGGTGCCGGTGCCGGTGCCGGTGCCGGAGCCCGCGCCGTCGCCCGTGTTTCCGCCGGTGGAACCGTCCTCGAGGTCGGAAGGCTTGGCTGCGGGGTCGAACTTCCCGGTGGCCTGGCTGATCCCGCCCTCCTGCACGATCGGTTTGTTGCGCTCGTAGGGATAGGACGGGTAGAGGTCCTTGATCTGCTTCTCGCTGAGCCTGCTGGTCAACAGGGAGCGGTCGATCTCGTCCTCCATGTTCCCGCGCAGGTCCCAGGCCATCGCCTTGAGCCAGGCCACCGAGTCGACCGGCGACCACGGCTCGGGCTTGTAGTCGTTGGTGAAGGACAGCGCCGCGTACTCGACCGAGATCTCCTCGGCGGAGCGCCCCTTGAGGTACGCGTTGACGCCTTCCGAATAGGCCTGGAGGAATTTCTTCGTCTCCGCGGAGAGCTTGGTGTCGTACTCCTCCTGCGCGACGTGGCGCCAGCCGAGCGTGCGGAGGAAGGCGTCCGTCCCTACCTGTCCGGAGCCGAACATCTCCGAGAGCCGGCCGGAGGTCATGTGCCGGCGGACGTCCATCTCCCAGAAGCGGTCCTGCGCCTGGACGAATCCCTGGGCGCGGAAGAGGTCCTCGTCGGTGTCCGCGTAGATCTGCGGGATGCCGTGGTCGTCCCGCTTGACCTCGACCTTGCCGCCGAGCCCTTCGAGTTGGATCGACCCGGTGGTCTGCGGGAAGGAGGCACGCACCGTACTGATGCTCCAGTACGCCCCGTAGCCGACGCCCGCCACGAGGGCCAGCACCAGGACGAGCACGAGCAGACGGGCGCGTCGCCCCTTCTTCTTCTTGGGGGAAGAGGCGGTTGTGTTGGCGGGCATCGCTGTCCTTCGAGGGGCAGGGTGGTCCTGGGAATGCTGAGGCAACTCTAGGCGCAGCGCCCGACCGGCCCGGACGCGGTATCCACAAGGCACCCTCGTCCACAGACAAACAGATCATCGGACCGTCAAGGAAACGTTAAAGATTAGGTAAGGTAACGAAGTGTCGCCCGCCGGTAGGAAGAGCCGGCCGCAAGGCGCGAGGGGAAGGATCGGCCACTGACTGTCCACCAGCTCAACGAACTCCTGCTCATTTGCTCGCTCGTCCTGCTCGTCGCCGTGGCGGCGGTGCGCGTGTCCTCGCGCAGCGGGCTCCCCAGCCTGCTGCTGTATCTCGGCATCGGGATCGCCATCGGCCAGGACGGCCTGCTCGACGTCCAGTTCGACGACGCCGAGCTGACGCAGGTGATCGGCTACGGCGCCCTCGTGGTGATCCTCGCCGAAGGTGGACTCGGCACGAAGTGGAAAGAGATCAGGCCCGCGTTGCCCGCTGCCGCCGCACTGGCGACGGTCGGTGTCGCGGTGAGCGTCGGCGTCACGGCCGCCGCCGCCCATTATCTGGTGGGACTCCCGTGGCAGCAGGCCCTGATCGTCGGCGCGGTCGTCTCGTCGACCGACGCCGCCGCGGTCTTCTCGGTGCTGCGCAAGGTGCCGCTGCCTCCCCGGGTGACCGGAGCGCTCGAGGCGGAATCCGGCTTCAACGACGCCCCCGTCGTGATCCTGGTGGTGGCGTTCTCGACGACCGGGCCGATCGACGCCTGGTACATGCTGGTCGGCGAGATCGCGCTGGAGCTGGCGATCGGCGCGGTCATCGGCCTCGCGATCGGCTGGCTCGGCGCGTACGCCCTGCGGCACGTGGCCCTGCCCGCCTCCGGCCTCTACCCGATCGCCGTCATGGCGATCGCGGTCATGGCGTACGCGGCCGGGGCCATGGCGCACGGCAGCGGCTTCCTCGCCGTCTATCTCGCCTCGATGGTCCTCGGCAACGCCAAACTGCCGCACTCCCCGGCCAATCGCGGATTCGCCGAAGGGCTCGGCTGGCTGGCCCAGATCGGCATGTTCGTCCTGCTCGGCCTCCTGGTGACGCCGCACGAGCTGCTCCGCGACTTCTGGCCGGCGGTGATCGTCGGCCTGATGCTGACGGTGGTCGCGCGCCCCCTCGGAGTCTTCGTCAGCCTGGTGCCGTTCCGTATCCCGTGGCAGGAACAGGTGCTGATGTCGTGGGCCGGCCTCCGCGGCGCGGTGCCCATCATTTTCGCGACGATCCCCATGGTCTCGGGCGTCGAGGGCAACGACCGGATCTTCAACATCGTCTTCGTCCTGGTGGTCGTCTACACCCTGGTGCAGGGGCCGACCCTGCCCTGGCTCGCGAGGCGGCTGCGGCTCGGCGACTCCTCGGAGGCCGCCGACCTCGGCATCGAGTCCGCACCTCTGGAGCGGCTGCGCGGGCACCTGCTCTCGGTCGAGGTCCCGGAAGCGTCGAAGATGCACGGCGTGGAGGTCGCGGAGCTGCGGCTGCCGTCGGGCTCCGCCGTCACCCTCGTCGTCCGCGACGGCAAGAGCTTCGTACCGCTGCCCTCGACGGTGCTGCGCCACGGGGACGAGCTGCTCGTGGTGGCGACCGACCCCGTGCGGGACGCCGCCGAGCGGCGCCTGCGGGCGGTCGCCCAGGGCGGGAAGCTCGCGGGCTGGCTGGGCACAGGGGGCGGCGCACGCCGCCGGTCCCTGTGACCGGCGGGCCGGATCAGCGGATCAGCCCTCGATCGCTCCGTGAATCACAGGAATACATGCAGTGATCCCTGTCATTTCCCAGGATGTGACAGGGAAAGTCCCTGTACCATGAAGGCACACTGATCGACCAACTCTGCCTGACGCAGAGCTGGCGCGACCGTATGGCGGCCGCGGAGTCCCTCGCTGTGGGCCCCGGTATCTACCGCAGTTCCGCGCAAGAGGACAGCTCTCGGCGGCTCCCGACACCCAGGGGAGCGCTACCAGGCGGCAGAAAGGCAAGGACCGTGGAGTCCACGGTCGCTTCTGGCAAGCGTCCTGGTTACGGGCAACTGCTCCGTACCGCAGGCGCTTGGACATTCCTGCTTCCCGGGTTCGCCGCCCGGCAGCCCTTCGCGATGCTCACCATCGGCATCGTCCTGCTCGTCCAGCACACCACCGGCTCGTACGGCAGCGCAGGCGCCGTCGCAGCCGTCACCGGCGTGTCCATGGCACTGTTCGCGCCGCAGAGCGGCAAGCTCGCCGACCGTTTCGGCCAGCGCGCCGTGCTGGTGCCCGGCGTACTCGTGCACACGGTTTCAGGCGTCGCGCTCACCGTGCTGGCCCTCACCGGCGCGCCCCTGTGGGCACTGTTCGCCGCTGCCGTGCCGACCGGCGCCTCCGTTCCTCAGGTCGGCCCGATGGTGCGGGCACGCTGGGCCGCGCGCCTCCAGGGCTCGCCGCTGATGTCGACGGCCGCGGCCTTCGAGTCCGTGACGGACGAGTTCACTTTCGTGGTGGGACCTGTCCTCGCCACCGCGCTGTGCACCGGCGTCCACCCGGCGGCCGGTCTGATCGCCGAGTCCGCGCTCACCCTGGCCGGCGGACTCCTGTTCGCCGCCCAGCGCCGCACCCAGCCGGCCCACGGCAACTCCGTCGACGCCCGGACCGAGCGCACCTCCGCGCTGTCCGTGCCCGGCGTGCGGGTCCTGGCGGTGGCCTTCCTCGGTATCGGCTCCGTCTTCGGGGGCATGCAGGTCTCGCTGACCGCGTTCACCGAGGAGATCGGGCAGCCCGGGATGAACGGTCTGCTGTACGGCCTCTTCGCCGCCGGCAACATGCTGGCCGGCGTCGCCGTCGGCACCATCGCCTGGAAGACCGGGCCGCGCCGCAGGCTGGTGCTCGGCTACGCGGGCCTCACGCTGGCCGCGTCCGTCCTCTGGACGGCCCATTCCGTGGTGCTGCTCGGGGCGCTGGGCCTGATCGTCGGCCTCTTCATCGCCCCCGCGCTGATCAGCGGCTACACCCTCGTCGACTCGCTCGTGCCCGCCTCCGCCCGCACCGAGGCCTTCACCTGGCTGACGGGCGCGGTGGCGCTGGGCCAGGCCGCCGCCGTGACGGTGGCCGGACAGTTGGCCGACACGTACGGCGCAGGCGCCGGATTCGCCGTGCCGCTGGTGGGTACCGCGCTCGCGCTGGTCACCCTTGTGACACTGCGTTCGCGCCTCACTCCGCGTACCTCCGGACGGGTCGCGGCGCGTGGGATCGGTCACCGAGTGCCGGTGACGGTGGACTGATTCCGCGGAATACGTCACTATGGATCGTCGTTAGCACTCATCGAGTGAGAGTGCCAGGAGGAAGACAAGTGCCGACCTACCAGTACCAGTGCACCGAATGCGGCGAGGGCCTCGAGGCGGTGCAGAAGTTCACCGATGACGCCCTGACCGTATGCCCCAGCTGTGACGGACGCCTGAAGAAGGTGTTCTCAGCGGTCGGCATCGTCTTCAAGGGTTCCGGCTTCTACCGCAACGACAGCCGCGGCTCGTCGTCGAGCAGCTCACCCGCGTCGACCTCCGCGTCGTCGACGGGTACGAAGTCCTCGTCGGACACGAAGGCGTCGTCCCCGGCCGCCTCCTCGACGGCTTCCTCCTCGTCCTCGAGCACGTCGAGCGCATCCGGCTCCGCAGCCTGATTCGTACCTTTCCGAGACCCCGCCCGGCACATGACCCCGGCGGGGTTCTTGGCATGTGCGCCTGCGGCTACTGTGATCGCCATGGCGACCAAGTCGAACGCAAGCGAAGCGGCCGGACCGGCGGAGATCGGTGTGATCGGCGGCTCGGGCCTCTACTCCTTCCTGGAGGACGTCACCGAGATCGAGGTCGAGACGCCCTACGGTCCGCCCAGCGACTCCCTGTTCCTCGGTGACGTCGCGGGACGGCGGGTCGCCTTCCTGCCCCGTCATGGGCGGGGCCACCACCTGCCGCCGCACCGCATCAACTACCGCGCCAACCTCTGGGCCCTGCGTTCCGTCGGCGTCCGCCAGGTGCTCGGCCCGTGCGCGGTCGGGGGCCTGGTGCCCGAGTACGGCCCCGGCACACTGCTCGTGCCCGACCAGTTCGTGGACCGGACGAAGGCGCGGACGCAGACCTACTTCGACGGCCTGCCGCTGCCCGACCGGACCGTCCCCAACGTGGTGCACGTGTCGCCTGCCGATCCGTACTGCCCGCGGGGGCGCAGGACCGTGCTGGACGCGGCGCGCGGACGCGACTGGGAGCCGGTGGACGGCGGGACGCTGGTGGTCGTCGAGGGACCCCGCTTCTCGACCCGGGCCGAGTCCCGGTGGCACGCGGCGATGGGCTGGTCGGTGGTCGGCATGACCGGGCACCCCGAGGCCGTCCTCGCCCGGGAGCTCGAACTCTGCTACACGTCGATCACCCTGGTCACCGATCTGGACGCCGGCGCCGAAGCGGGCGAGGGCGTCTCGCACGAAGAGGTGCTGAAGGTGTTCGCGGCCAATGTCGACCGGCTGCGGACGGTTCTGTTCGACGCTGTGGCGGGTCTGCCGTCGAACGACGAGCGCGACTGCGGGTGCGGCAACGCGCTGGCGGGGATGGACCCGGGCATCACGCTGCCGTAGCGGGGCGGGCTGCGAAGGCGCGTCGCGGGCGCGGCTCGGTCGCTGTTCGGTCGCTGTTCGGTCGCGGGGCAGGGCGGGGCACCCTCGGGCGGAGCTGCGAGGTTCGCGGGGGTACGGGGCACTGGGCGGCGTGGTCACGCGGCAGGGCTGCGAGGCGGCGTCGCGGGGCGGACTGTTCGATGAGCGGCGCTGTCGCAGGGTGGAGCGCCCGCGCTTGAGCACTCTTTCCGGTGAGCAAGTTGTCCACATACGTCGCTCCGTCCACAGGCTTCGGCGGGCCTGCGCCGGAACGTGGATCGTGATGAGCGGTCGGTCACGGGCGCAAGGCCCGGGCCACTCCTCGCGACAGGCGGTGCGACATGTCCTTCGTGCACTCCTCCCCTCCCCCTTGTCCCGCGCCGGAGCCCTTGGGCGTGCCGGCGTTCGCCCCGCTGCGGGTCCGTGGCGGGGCGCAGCGGCTTCGCCGAGCGTTGTGGCGGCAGCGGCGAACCATGGCCGCGGGCCTGGCGGTGACGGCCGCGGCGCTCGCCGCGTCGACGGCCCGGGGAGCCGACGTCGCGGGCGGGCCGGGGCAGGAGACCCGGGGCGGTCCGGGCGCCGGTGTGCCGGCTGCCGCGTCCCCGGCACCCGAACCGCGCCCTGCCACCGAGCTGGTGTCCGCGCCCGTGCGCATCGCGGACGCGGCGACGGTGCGGCTCCTGCGGCCCGGGGACCGCGTCGACGTCATCGCGGCCGCCGACCCTCCCACGGCCGGAAGCGAGGGGACGGTTGCGGCGAAGGTCGTGGCGTCCGGAGTCCGGGTGACCGAGGTTCCTCCCGGCGAGGACTCCGCGGAGGGCGGCGCCCTCGTGGTGCTGGCCGTACCACGCGCCACTGCGGCGGAGCTGGCCGGCGCCGGTGCGACCTCCCGCTTGGTGGTGACGGTGTGCTGACTCGCACTGGCGTAGCCACGGGTAACCCCATAGCGGCTGCGGATTGGACAAGGAGGCCGGGCGCTGCCGTAAGTTGCCGAGCCGTCCCCTTCTACATATATGAAGAGAGGCTCATTCGTGAGCGAGAAGAAGCCGAGCGTCCTCGAAGGCTTCAAGGCCTTCCTGCTCCGTGGCAACGTGATCGACCTCGCCGTCGCCGTCGTCATCGGTGCCGCTTTCACCAACATCGTGAACGCTGTGGTGAAGGGTGTGATCAACCCGCTGGTCGGGGCGTTCGGTACGAAGGACCTGGATGCCTACAGCTCCTGTCTGAAGGCGCCGTGCGAGGTCGGCACCGACGGCGAGATGCAGGGTATTCAGATCATGTGGGGATCGGTGCTCGGTGCGACGCTCCAGTTCTTGATCACCGCTGCCGTCGTCTACTTCCTCATGGTGCTGCCCATGTCGAAGTACCTCGCCCGCCGCGCGGCCGCGCAGAAGGCGAAGGAGGGTGTCCGGGAGACGCTCGAGGTGACCGAGCTGGAGGTGCTGAAGGAGATCCGCGACGCCCTGGTGGCGCAGCGCCGTACCGGCTCGACGGCCACCGGCGACGACTCCGGTCCGGCAGGCGCACCGGGGTCCGGCGCCGGTCACTGACACGGCCGACGGCCCCCAAGGCTCGTACGGCTCAGATGTGGTGCGGCGGCTTCTCGTCGAGGAAGCGCGCGAGATCGGCGGCGCTGTCGCTGCTCGCGGGAGGCCGCTCGCCCCACCCACGGTCCGTATCGTCCGCCGATTGCTGGTCCAGCGGATCGTCGAAGATCAGCCTCGGCTCGGGTCGTTGCTGTCCGGGCTGCTTCGCATCACGCGGTCCGGGGGCGGGGGCGGTCCTCATACCCTCCAGGGTACGGCCGAGACACCCCCTGCCGGCACCTGTCTTCTCTCCCTTCTGCCGACGGCCCCGGGGCCGGGGGCCGTCGGCCCGGGCAGGGCCGGCCGGGGCAGGGGCGGCTGGGGCAGGGGCGGTCCGGCCCGGGTCGGCCTGGGCAGGGCACCGCCGGGCGGCACGGCCGCGCATGCACCACCGTTGCGGACAGCGCTCGTCGGCACCGGAATCGCGCGGGGACCGGGCACCGGATTCGAGACCGGCTGGAGCACCGGTCGAGACTGCGCCGCGCGGCTGCGCGACAGCCGCCACGCACGGCCCGCCCAACTAACCTGGCAGACATGGTCGTTATGAAGAGGACTGACGGGCAGACCGACGGTCTCACGGATGTGGCGGGTCTGCGGGTCGGTCACGCACAGGTCGCCGGAGACGGTGCGCTCAGCGGCACGACCGTCGTCCTCGCGCCCGAAGGCGGAGTGGTCGCGGCCGTGGACGTCAGGGGTGGTGGGCCCGGTACCCGGGAGACCGACGCACTCGATCCGCGCAATGTCGTCCAGCGCATCGAAGCGGTGGTGCTCACCGGTGGCAGCGCGTTCGGGCTCGAGTCGGCCGCGGGGGTGATGGCTTGGCTCGAGGAACAGGGCCGGGGCGTACGGGTCGGCCCAGACCCCTCGCAGGTCGTGCCCGTCGTGCCGGCGGCGTGCGTCTTCGACCTGGGGCGCGGTGGCGACTGGTCCGCGCGGCCGGACGCCTCCACAGGCCGGGCCGCGGTGGTGGCGGCTGCCGCCACCGACGAGGGCGCGCCGGTCGAGGCAGGTGCGGTCGGTGCCGGGACCGGCGCGGTGATCGGCCACTTCAAGGGCGGTGTCGGCACGGCGAGCACTGTCCTCGAGTCCGGCATCACCGTGGCCGCGCTGGTCGTGGCGAACGCGGTGGGCTCTGCCGTCGACCCCGGGACCGGCGCACTGTACGGCGAGTTGATCACCGAAGGCGTGGACCGCGCGGCAATCCCCTCCGCGGCGGTGCACACCGCGGCGCAGTTGCGCTTGACCGAGGCGCGTGAGAAGAACGGGCCCCCGCCCCTGAACACCACCCTCGCCGTCGTGGCCACCGACGCCGACCTCACCCGTGCACAGGCGCACAAGCTCGCGGGGACGGCGCACGACGGCATCGCGCGCGCCGTGCGACCCGTGCACCTCCTCAACGACGGCGACACGGTGTTCGCGCTGGCCACGGGCTCGGTGGCGCTCGCCGAAGGCAATCCGCTCGCGCTGAACGACGTTCTCGCCGCGGGAGCCGACATGGTGACGCGGGCGATCGTGCACGCCGTGAGATCCGCCGCGAGCGTCGACGGACCGGGCGGCAGCTTCCCTTCGTACGGGGAGTTGTACGGCATCGACTGACGTATCGGACAGCCGAGTTGGGGGCGCGCGGGAACTTCTGCCACGCGCCCCTTCGTTTTACCCAACCCTGAAGCGCATTGTCGGACCGAAGCGCTACTTTTAGCTATCACCAAGTGACTTGTGGCGACGGCCTGGAGACCCCTCTTGAACGATCCGAACGATCCGTACGAGACGACCGAGACGCACCTCGAGCGACTCCTGGGTCGGGCGCTCAACTCCTTCGACCTGCCCGACGCGACGGTCGAGCGGCTCGGATGCGCGCTGGCGCACGCCAGTTCACTCCACTCCTCGCACCACACCGCGTCACTGCACCGGGCCACGTACCGCCACGCCTATCTGCTGGGTGACGGCAGTTCGCTCGTGCTGTGGGAGCTCGTGCACAACACCGGCCGCGACGGCACGGAGCAGCACGAGCTCTACGCGGAGGAGTCCGAGGCCCGGCTGGCGGCGTCGCGACTGCCCGCCGGCTTCCCCGGCTTCGCCGGTTCGGGGGGCTCCACCGGTCCTGGCAGCACGCTCGAGCAGGAGCTCGGCATCGACCTGGACGCAGATCTCGAGCTGCTCGCCGCTCTGATGGCGCCGCCGCCTGCCCCGCTGCCCCCGATGTACGTTCCTGACGACTCGGCGGACCACGCCCGCCGGGTGCTGCGCCGCGCGGAGAACGGGGACCGGCCGGGCGACGAGACGGCACGTCTGCTGCGCAGCGCCTTCGCCCACCACATCACCCAGGTCTTCGGGCGCCAGTTCCGGGTCGCCGGCAAGGACGCGGGCTTCACGCTCTACGAGCACGCCTTCCTGCTCCTCGACGGTACGGAACGGAGCCTGTGGGAGGTCGAGCACACGGCGACGCCGGACGGACGCCACATGTGTGAGGTCTACGAGGCGGAGCAGGACGCCCGCGAGGCCATGGAGCTCCGGGCACGCGTCCGCTAGCAGTCTTCGGTCCGGCCGGGTCCGGCCGTGCTGCGCGCGAACGCCGGGTGCCCGCGCCGCGGTGATCGCGGCGCGGGCACCCGGCGCACCAGGCGGACCAGGCGGACCCGTCAGCGTGAGAGAACCGGTTCCGTCTCCGTCTCCGGCTTCCCGAACGGTCCCGACGCGCCTTCCGTCGGAACCCCGGCCCCGTCGTCCGTCCCAACCCCCTCCATCACGACGTCCTCCGTCGTGCCGCCCTCCATGTGCTGCTTCGGCCGGGCCGGCAGGGCGAACATCACCAGGAAGATGACGCCGAGCACTGCAGCGACCCACCACAGCGAGTTCTCGAAGGCCTGGGCGAAGGCACCACCGACGGCGTCTGGGGCGAGCTGCTCCTCGTCGATGGATCCGAAGAAGACCAGCGACACGAGGCCGAGGCCGAGCGCGGTGCCCATCTGCCCGGTCGTGTTGATCAGTCCGGACGCCGATCCGGCGTGCTCGCGCGGGACTTCGGAGAGCACCGCGTCGGTCAACGGCGCGACGATCAGTCCCATGCCCACACCCATGACGACCAGCGGCAGGATCATCTGCCAGGGCTGGACGTCCATGCCGTAACGGTCGGCCTCCCAGATGTAGACGAGCAGCCCGGCCGCCATGGTGGCCGCACCCGCCTGAAGCACCTTGCGGCCGAAGCGCGGCACCAGCAGCTGCACGGACATACCGGCTGCCGCAGAGACGGCGATCGAGAACGGAACTCCGGTCAGGCCGGCCTTCAGCGGGCTCCAGCCGAGCCCGGTCTGCATGTACAGCGTCCAGACGAGGAAGAAGATGCCCATCACGATGCCGAACGTGAGCTGTACGGCGATACCGGCGGCGAAGCTCTTCACCTTGAACAGCGACAGTTCGACCAGCGGCGAGCCGTCCTTGCGTGTCTTGTACTTCTCGTAAGCCATGAAGGCGGCGAAGACGAGCAGGCTGCCGGCCATGCAAAGGTGGCCCCAGAGCGGCCAGTCGAGCTCGCGGCCCCGTGTGAGCGGGTAGATCAGCATCAGCAGACCGAGGGTGACGAGCACGACGCCGACGAGGTCGAGCTTGAGGGCCTTCGGCGCCCGGGACTCGAGGATGTACTTCCGCCCGAGGATCAGCCCCGCGATGCCGACCGGCAGGTTGATCAGGAAGATCGGCCGCCATTCGAGGCCGAACAGGTTCCACTGCGTGAGCAGTGCGCCGAGCAGCGGGCCGGACACCGCGCCCAGTCCGACGACGGCGCCGAACAGACCGAAGACCTTGCCGCGCTCGTGCGCCGGGAACGTGACGTGCACGATCGCGAGCACCTGCGGCACCATCATCGCGGCGGCCGAGCCCTGGAGCAGCCGTGAGGCGACGAGCATCTCCTCGTTGGCGGCGAACCCGCAGAGGGCGGAGGCGAGCGTGAAGCCGGTGATGCCGATGAGGAACAGCCGCTTACGGCCGTAGATGTCACCGAGCCGGCCGCCCGTGATCAGGCCGGCGGCGAAAGCCAGGGCGTATCCGGCGGTGATCCACTGGATCGCTCCGAACGACGCGCCGAGATCCCGCTCGATGCTGGGGATCGCGATGTTGACGATGGTGACGTCGACCAGGTCCATGAAGGCGGCAGTCATGACGATCGCCAGCGCGATCCAGCGGCGGCGGTCATGGCGGTCGTCCGACACGACCTCGGTTACGGCTGCCGTTTCGGCTACGGCGGGCTGCTGTGAACTCATGACGAGGAATCTAGGTCGGATATAGGTCAGAACATGTCCTAGATGGCAGGCATCCTGAGAAACATGACGGACACTCCGGCACGACTTCTGAATCTGCTCTCGCTCCTCCAGACGCCGCGGGAATGGCCCGGCAGCGAGCTGGCCGAGCGCCTCGACGTCAGTCCGCGCACGATCCGGCGCGACATCGACCGGCTGCGCGACCTCGGATATCCGGTCGAGGCCACCAAGGGCGCGGTCGGCGGATACCGGCTGGTCGCAGGCGCTGCGATGCCGCCGTTGCTGCTGGACGACGAGGAGGCCGTGGCGATCGCGGTCGGGCTGCGGGCCGGGGCGGGCCATGCGATCGAAGGCATCGAGGAGGCGTCCGTACGGGCGCTCGCCAAGCTGGAGCAAGTGCTGCCGTCCCGGCTCCGCCACCGGGTCACCACGCTCCAGGCGGCGACCTTGCCGCTCACCAGGGGCGACGGCGCGACGATCGATCCGCAGACCCTGACGGTCATCGCGGGCACAGTCACGGCGCGCGAGCGGCTCCGGTTCTGCTACCGGGCGGGGGACGGCGCGGAGACGCGACGGCAGGTGGAGCCGTACCGCCTCGTGTCGACGGGCCGGCGGTGGTACCTGGTGGCGTACGACATGGGACGTGAGGACTGGCGGACGTTCCGCGTCGACCGGGTGACGGAGCCGTTCGCGACAGGAGCCCGGTTCACGCCGCGCGAGATGCCCGCCGAGGACGCGGCGGAGCTGCTGAGCCACTCGATCTCGCGGCACCAGCAGGAGCACGAGGTCGATGTGAGCTTCGAGGCCCCGGCATCGTTCGTGGCGGCCCGGCTGCCGGAGCACCTCGGCGCGCCCTCGCCGACAGGCGGGAACACATGCCGACTGCGAGCGATGTCGGCGGACTCGGTCGAGTGGCTGGCACTGCGTCTGGCGCTGGTGGACTGCGAGTTCACCGTCCACGGCCCGCAACCGCTGCGCGAGTACATGACGGATCTGGCGACGCGGCTCGCCAGGGCCACAGACTGAGGGGCCACCGCCGACGGCCGGCGCGCCGCTTGCGTGCACCGGCGGGCCCGCCCGGGGGCGGGCCGTCGCTCCCCCGGGCTCCTAGGCGGCCGGCTCGAAGCCCGTGTCGCGGGCCATCCGCTTGAGCTCGAGCAGCGCGTGCTTCTCGATCTGGCGGATCCGCTCCCGCGTCAGGCCGTGTTCCTTGCCGACCTCGGTCAGGGTCCGCTCCCTGCCGTCCTCGATCCCGTACCGCATGCGGATGATCGACGCGGTGCGGTTGTCCAGCTTGCCGATCAGGTCTTCCAGTTCCTCGCTGCGCAGCAGGGTGAGCACCGACTGCTCCGGCGACACGGCGGACGTGTCCTCCAGGAGGTCACCGAACTGGGTCTCGCCGGCGTCGTCCACCGACATGTTCAGGCTGACCGGGTCACGGGCCCAGTCGAGGACGTCGATGACCCGCTCGGGCGTCGAGCCGAGCTCCTCGGCGATCTCCGACGGCTCGGGGTCCCGGCCGTTCTCCCGGTTGAACTCGCGCTGGACGCGACGGATACGGCCCAGTTCCTCGACCAGGTGGACGGGGAGCCGGATGGTGCGGGACTGATCGGCTATGGACCGGGTGATCGCCTGACGGATCCACCAGGTCGCGTACGTGGAGAACTTGAACCCCTTGGCGTAGTCGAACTTCTCGACCGCGCGGACCAGGCCTGCGTTCCCTTCCTGGATCAGGTCGAGCAGCGGCAGCCCGCTGCGCGGATAGCGCCGGGCGACGGCCACGACGAGACGCAGATTCGAGCGGATGAAGATGTCCTTGGCACGCTCACCGGCCTCGGCCAGCGCCTCCAGCTCCTCCCGCGTGGCTCCGCCTGCTTCGCTGTCTACTTCCTTGTCGAGGATCTGACGGGCGTAGACACCCGCCTCGATGGTCTGGGACAGCTCGACTTCCTTGGCGGCGTCGAGCAGCGGCGTACGCGCAATCTCGTCGAGGTACATGCCGACCAGGTCGCGATCGGCGATCTCCCCGCCCACGGCGCGAACACTGCTTGCCCTGTCGGTCGCCCCACCGGAGTCGGACTGCCGGCGGGCGACGGCACGGGTTGCCATGCGAGCTCCCTTGCTGAGTAGGTCGCGACACCCTCCCGGGTGCCCTGCATCCGAAGGAAACAACGACTGGAATCCGGACAGAATTCCCATCGGGTGCATCGATTTCCGCGATCATGCAGTACCCTGTCCGGCCGACCCAGGAGGACGAATGCTGCCGGAACAGGCGGAGGTGCAGGTCAGGGCGGGCGCGGAAGCCGACCTCAAGGCCCTCACGGACATCTACAACCATTACGTCCGTGAGACCTCGATCACGTTCGACACCACGGTTTTCACCCCTGAGCAGCGCCGCTCATGGCTGCACTCTCACCCTGAAGACGGCCCGCACCGCCTTCTGGTTGCTCAGGATGTCCGGTTTGCCGGACCGGATCCCGTGGACCGGCCGGCGGACGGGATCCTGGGCTACGCCACCAGCAGCCCCTTCCGCCCCAAGGCGGCCTATTCCACGTCCGTGGAGGTCAGCGTCTACTGCGCGCCGCAGGCCGCCGGACGCGGCATCGGCACCCTGCTCTACGGGGCGCTCTTCGAGGCCTTGGCGGAGGAGGACGTGCACCGGGCCTATGCGGGCGTCGCCCTGCCGAACGCCGCATCGGTCCGGCTGCACACCCGTTTCGGGTTCCGCCACGTCGGCACGTACGGGGAGGTCGGGCGGAAGTTCGGCCGGTACTGGGACGTGGCCTGGTTCGAGAAGCACCTGGACTGAGCCCTCCTGCCCCGCCGCCCCGGGCCCCGTACGGGGGCGGGGACACAGCAGCGTGAACCGCGCGGTGCAAGCGTCAGCCGAACTGCACGGACCGCTTCGCCAGCCCCATCCAGAAGCCGTCGATCACGCTCCGGCCGTTGTCGAGCTCCGGCTCCGACGCCCCGATGGTGACGAAAAGTGGCGCGAAGTGCTCGGTTCGCGGGTGGGCCAGCCGTCCGGCGGGGGCCTTGTTCTCGAAGTCGAGCAACGCGTCGACGTCGGCGTCCGCCAGCGCCCGCTGCCCCCAGTCGTCGAACTCGGCGGACCAGCCGGGCGTTCCGTCGTGCCGCAGCGCCGCCAGGTTGTGCGTGAAGAAGCCGCTTCCGACGATCAGCACGCCCTCGTCACGCAGCGGGGCAAGCCTCCGCCCGATCTCGAGCAGCTTCTGCGGGTCGAGCGTGGGCATGGAGATCTGCAGCACGGGGATGTCGGCGCCCGGATACATCTCCACCAGCGGGACGTACGCGCCGTGGTCGAGACCCCGGTCGGGGACGTCCTGCACCGGCGTACCGGCGCGGCGGAGCAGTTTGCGTACGGAGTCGGCGAGTTGGGGAGCTCCCGGCGCTTCGTACCGGACGCGGTAGTAGTGCTCGGGGAAGCCCCAGAAGTCGTACACCAGGGGCATCGTCCGGGTCGCGCCGAGGGCGAGGGGTGCTTCCTCCCAGTGGGCGGAGACCATCAGGATCGCCGTGGGCCTGGGGAGAGCGTCGGACCAAGCGGCGAGCTGGCCCGGCCACAGCGGGTCGTCGGCCAGGGGCGGGGCGCCGTGGGAGAGGTAGAGCGCGGGCATGCGCGGCGCGTCGGGGGTGGTGGGTGCGGGGGTGGCGTTCATGACTGGCGGCTCCCGGTAGACGGAACCCGGTCTGCTGACCGGCGTACTGGAAGCTTGAACTTTCAAGCTGATTTCAGCCTAGACCTAGTTAGTTCAACTTTCAAGAACAGGGTCGTAGAGTGGGATACATGAACAGGGCACTCAATGGTGAGGGCGGTCGGGAACCACGCTGGCTGAGCGACGAGGAGCAGCGGGTATGGCGCTCCTACCTCCATGCCACCACCCTCCTCGAGGACCACCTCGACCGCCAGCTGCAGCGCGACGCGGGCATGCCGCACATCTACTACGGGCTGCTCGTCCAGCTCTCCCAGGCGCCTCGCCGCCGCAAGCGGATGACTCAACTGGCCATCGACGCCAAGATCACCCGGTCCCGGCTCTCGCACGCGATAGCCCGGCTGGAGAAGAACGGCTGGGTCCGGCGGGAGGACTGCCCCTCCGACAAGCGCGGGCAGAACGCCGTACTGACCGAGGAGGGCTTCGGGGTCCTCCGGCGGACCGCGCCCGGCCATGTCGAAGCCGTGCGGCAGGCCATGTTCGACCGGCTCACACCGGAACAGGTCGAGCAACTGGGCGAGATCATGCAGGTCATGGCGGAGGGGTTGCAGCCCCAGGACACCGGAGCGGACCTGCCCTGGCTCAGGTGATTGACGCAGCACGGAGCCCGTCCGACGCCCGGCGCAGCTTCGTCCGACTCGGTGACCCGCACAGCGCAGGGCCCCGTCCGGGTGCATCGCACCCGGACGGGGCCCTTCTACACGCGCGTACCGGCTGGTCCTCCCGCGGCCCGGGTCCGTGACTCAGTGCGCGATGACGGGAACCTTGATCTCGTCGTCCGCGCCGGCGCCCTCACCGGAGCCCGCCGCGACCGGACCGGCCCCGGGGCGCCCGCTGTTGATGAGCGTGAACGCGATCGCCGCGGCAACCGCAAGGATGCCGACCGCCCACCAGATCGCGGACGAGAAGCCGTGCACCATGCCCTGGAGCTCCAGCAGCTTCGGGTCGCTCGCGCCGGCGGCGTGCGAGGCGATGTACGAGGTCGTGGCGGAGGCCGCGATGGTGTTCAGCAGAGCCGTACCGATCGCGCCGCCCACCTGCTGGGAGGTGTTGACCATCGCGGAGGCGACACCGGCGTCCGCCGGGTTCACGCCGTGCGTGGACAGGGACATCGCCGGCATGAACGCCGTACCCATGCCGAGGCCGAGCAGCAGCTGGGCCGGCAGGATCAGGCCCGCGTAGGAGCTGTCGATCTCCAGCTGCGTCAGCAGCAGCATGCCGATCGCCGCCATGACGAAACCGGGCCCCATCAGCAGACGCGGCGCCACCCGGGTCATCAGCCGGGCGCCGATCTGGGTCGAGCCGGTGATCATGCCCGCGATCATCGGCAGGAAGGCGAAGCCCGTCATGACGGGCGAGTAGCCCTTCACGACCTGCAGGTAGAACGTCAGGAAGAGGAAGAGCCCGAACATCGCGATGATGGCGAGGCCCAGCGACAGGTAGACACCGCCGCGGTTGCGCTCGGTCAGGACCCGCAGGGGCAGCAGCGGCGACTTGACCTTCGTCTCGGTGGCGACGAACGCGGCGAGCAGCACGACGGAGGCGACGAACATGCCCACGGTCAGGCCGTCGGACCAGCCGGCGGACTCGGCGCGGGTGAAGCCGTACACGAGCGCCACCAGGCCGAGCGTGGACAGCACGACACCGGGGATGTCCAGCGGCGAGCGGTTGCGCGCCCCCGCCGGCTCACGGATCACCAGGTACGCGCCGACGGCGGCGACGATCGCGAAGGGGATGTTGACGTAGAACGTCCAGCGCCAGTTCAGGTACTCGGTGAGGAAGCCGCCGAGGATCAGGCCGACGGCGCCACCGCCACCGGCGATCGCACCGTAGATGCCGAAGGCCTTGGCGCGCTCCTTGGCGTCGGTGAACATCACGGCGAGCAGCGAGAGCGCGGCGGGCGCGAGCAGCGCGCCGAACACGCCCTGCAGGGCGCGGGCGCCGAGCATCATCGCCTCGCCGGTCGCCGCGCCGCCGAGCGCGGAGGCGGCGGCGAAGCCGAGCAGTCCGACGATGAAGGTGCGCCTGCGTCCCCACAGGTCGGCGATGCGGCCACCGAAGAGCAGCAGCCCGCCGAAGGCGAGGGCGTAGGCCGTGATGACCCACTGCCGGTTGGCGTCGGAGATCCCGAGGTCCTGCTGGGCGGTGGGGAGCGCGATGTTCACGATCGTCGCGTCGAGCACCACCATCAACTGGGCGAGGGCTATGAAGACCAGAGCTTTCCAGCGGCTCGGGTCGGAGGACCCCGGGCCGGACAGTCTCGGCTCGGAGGATGAAATGTCGGCTGTTTTCGGCATGGGTCTGGCCACCTAATGGGTAACGGGAGGTGACGCGCCGCCGGGTGACGGAAGGTCACCCGGTGCGCGCAAAGGGCTCAGGAGTGCGGGAGGGCAGAGGGACTCACGGCGTCACGTGGTGCGCAGGTCCTCCAGGGTCGCGGCCGTCCCGGGCAGTACGGAGCGCGCGGGCGCCTCGAGTCCGTCCAGGAACAGCTGAAGATGACGATGGACGAACCGGTCCATGTTCGGGCACGCGGTGCCCGGCAGTGGCCGGGTGAGCTGGGAGAGCGCCACCATCAGGTCGCCCACGGCGACGTCGGTGCGCATCCGGCCGGCCGCCTGCGCCGCTTCCACGAGGCCGCGCACGGCCGTGTCGAGTCGTTCGCGGCCGGCGTGCAGGTCGGGGTGGTCGGTGTCGAAGGCGCCGGAGAGCATGGGGCACAGAGCCCCGATCCGCTCGTCGGCCGCCACGTGGACGAAGCGGCGCAGCGCCGCGAAGGGGTCGGCCTCCTCGGCCGCCGCGGCGTCCGCCTGCTCCGTGGTGCGGGACAGGACGAGGAGGACGACCTCGCGGATCAGCACCGCGCGGTCGGGGAAGTGGCGGTAGAGCGTGGCGTTCCCGATGCCCGCACGGCGGGCGATCTCGTCGAGCGGGACGTCCGGCCCGAACTCGACGAACATCTCACGCGCGGCCGACACGATCCGCTCACGATTGCGCAGGGCGTCGGCCCGGGGGCGCGGCGGGCGGCGCGTTTCGGCGGCGATGCTCACGACTCCACTTCCTTCCGTGTTCTCCGTCTGCGGGCTGCAGGTGTTCCGTGGCCCCCAACCGGGGACCGTGTCCCCGTTTGACGGAGACACGGGTTCAAACGGGGAAACGATCCCCGGTTATTTCCCCTCCGTGCTGTGACCTGAGCCACATATGCCTTCCGTCGGGAAAACCCCACGATCGGACCACCCGACGCGCGCCCCGCCACCGCCCGACACAGGCTGTTCGAAGTGAGCGCAGCCAGGGCCCGGCCTGCTGCCGCGGACCCCGGAGGCGATCGCATGGAGCAGACCCGCCACCGGATACGCAGACACGGCAGGCTCGCCGGAGTCGCCGCATTCGCTGCCCTGACGCTGGCCGCCCTGACCACGGCGAGCTCGACGGTCCCGCCCCCCGACCGGGTCTATGCCGGGCCGAGTTCCGCGCCCGACGCCGTGGGCCTCGGACCCTGCCGCATCCCGACGGGCATCGGCGTCCAGATGTCCGAGGGCCTGCCCACCCCCGCCGGGTACACCCGCTCGACCGGCGTGGTCCGCGCGCTCAACCTGATGATCGACTTCCCGGACGCGGAGGGCAGCGGTTCCGCCCTCGACCGGCTCGCGGAGTTCTTCCCGCAGACCTCGCAATGGTTCGCCACCAGCTCGTACGGCCGGCTCAGCTACCGGCCGCACGCCCCCGTGACCGACTGGCTGCGGATGCCGATGCCGTTCGCCGCCTACGGGATAGAGCGCGGCTCACCGTACGAACCGGGGTACCGGCAGCTGGTGGAGGACCTGGTCTCCGTCGCCGACCCCAAGGTGGACTTCACCCAGTACGACCTCGTCAACGTCCTGGTGACCCCCAACGCCGGCCCGTCCGCGCTGGACACCGTGCTCTCGGTGACCTTCTCCGGCAACGAGGCCGCACCGGTCGCCGACGGCATGCCGCTCGCCAACACGTCCTTCGTCTACAGCCGCCAGGACGACGGTTCCGGGTCGTACTCGGAGACCGGCTACCGCGTCCTGCCGCACGAGAACGGCCACGTCTTCGGGCTGCCCGACCTCTACACCGCGAGCGGCGGCGGCGCGGTCGGCCACTGGGACATCATGTCCGAGGACTGGGGCGCCAACAACGACATGCTCGGCTGGCACAAGTGGAAACTGGGATGGCTGGACAACAGCCAGATCGGCTGCGCCGCCACCACCGGCACGAGCGAGTACACCCTCACCCCGCTCGCCACACGCGGCGGCTCCAAGATGGCGGTCGTGCCACTGGACGAGAGCACCGGCTATGCGGTTGAGGTGCGCACCCGGGCCGGGAACGACGACCACGTGTGCGAGCCGGGCGTGCTCATCTACCGCGTCAAGTCCGACGTCGACACCGGGCAGGGCCCGGTGTCCGTCTCCGACAGCGACCGCGACAGCGGCGGCTGCACCCGGGGCGCCAACATCCACGCCGAACTGTCCGACGCCCCTTACCGGCCGGGCCAGACCTTCACCGACCACGAGAACGGGATACGCATCTCGGTGGTCGACGAGGGCGAGAACGATGTCTACCGGGTGCGGATCACCCGCTCCGAAGCGACTCCCTGAGAACCCGCTTGAGGATCTTGCCCGTCGGGTTGCGCGGGATCGGCTCGTCCCGGAGCAGGACGTGGGCGGGCACCTTGAAGGCGGCCAGCTTCCCGCCGACATGCTCCCTCAGCTCCTCGGCGGTGACCGTGGCGCCGGCACGCAACCGGACCACGGCCGCGACCTCCTCCCCCAGCACCGGGTGCGGCACGCCCAGCACGGCGGCGTCGGCCACCTCGGGGTGGCCGTGCAGCACGGCCTCGACCTCGACGCAGTACACGTTCTCGCCGCCCCGGACCACCATGTCCTTGATCCGGTCGACGATACTGACGCGGCCCTCGCGCACCGTCGCGAGGTCTCCGGTCCTGAACCAGCCGTCCTGGAAGGCGGCCGCGCCTGCCGGCTCGTCGTGCCAGTAGCCGCGTACGACCGACTGCCCGCGCAGCCACAGCTCGCCGACCTCCCCCTCCGGAAGCGGCTCGCCGTCCGCCCCGGCGATCCGTACCTCGGTCGCGGGCGAGGGCCTGCCCACACTGGCCGGGTCGCCGCGGTAGCCGTCCCCCGAGTTGGCGAGCACACCGCCGCAGGTCTCGGTCAGGCCGTAGCCGCTGCGGGGCTCGATCCGGTGCCCGTAGCGGGCGGTCAGCCGGGTGACCAGATCGGGCGGGGCGGCCGCGCCGCCCGTGCTGAGGTGGCCGAGCGTCGCCAGGTCCGAGCCGGTGCGCTCGGCCGCGTCGAGGAGCTGGAGCGCTGTCGTCGGTACGCCCGAGTAGTGGGTGACGCCGTGCTCCTCGATCAACGCGAGGGCCTTCTCCGCGTCCCACTTCCGCATCAGGACGAGCGTGCCGCCGACGCCCATCATCGAGTACAGCGTGGTGAAGGCGGCCACATGGAAGAACGGGAAGGTCATCAGGACGACCGGCGCGGGCCCCTGCCCGGGCAGCACACCGCGCGCCAGCGATGCGGCCGCCGCGTGGTAGCGGGGGTGCAGGGCCGCACCGGCCTGCGCGAGGTGTGTGGCGACGGCGCCCTTGGGGCGGCCGGTGGTTCCCGATGTGTAGATGATCGTCGCGTCGTCCTCCGGGGCGACGTCGACGGCGGGCGGCGCGACGAACGGGTCCGGCGCCGGCAGGTCCTCGTACCGCTCGACGCCGTCGGCACCTGCACCGGCCGGCACGTCGTCATGTGCGTCCTGAGGTCCGTCGTCGTGACCGTCGCGGTGCCCGTCCTGATGGAAGACGACGCAGCGCGCGCCGTTCCGCTTCCGCCACTCCTCGACGCGCGGCAGCCGCTCGCCGTCCACGAGCAGTACGCGCGGCGTGCAGTCGTCCAGCGCGTAGGTCAGCTCTTCCTCGGTCCACCAGGCGTTGAGCGGGACGGCGACGAGGCCGGCGAGCTGCGCCGCCCAGAAGGCGATCTGCCACTCCGGGTGGTTGCGCATCGCGACGGCCGCCCGGTCCCCGGGCCGCAGGCCGTGGACGTCCACGAACCGCCGGGCCAAGGCGGAGGCGGCGGCGAAGAACTCGCCGTACGTGTACGTCCCGCTCTCCGCCACGAGGAACGGCCGGTCCCCGAACGCCCACGTCGCCTCGACGAACTCCAGCAGGGTGCGGGGCCCGTTCGCGTAGATCGGCCCGCCGTCCTCGCCCCGTACGACTTCGAAGGGGGCACCGGGGGCGGTGAGGGCGGCTTCGGGGTACGCGTGCGACACGGGCGGCCTTCCTAAGCGCATGCTCAGTACGCCCGCGACGCTATGCCGCTCCTCGGAGCCCGTCAAGCGCCGGCCGCCTGCCGGGCCCGCCCCCTGGCCGAACCCGGCCGCCCCGGTCGCCGACCGGTTTCCCACTTCCGACGTACTGTCGTAACCCGGTCTTAATCGCGCATGCGAGCGAGCGGCGTCAAGACCCTAGGCAGCCACGTGAATGGCCGGTACTTTGCGCCCCTGCCCGCCGCGAAACGCGGCGCGGCGGTGGCTCATCAAGGGGGTACTTTGCGCGACTTCAGCCTTCCGCCGCTGGTGGAGACCCTGGCGACGGGAAGCCTTGCCGACTCGGTGTACGACGTGGCCGAGCGGACCCCGAAGCTGTTACAGCTGTCACGGCGCATCAGCGGCCCGGGCGGCGACGAGTGGGTCCCGGTGACCGCGTCCGAATTCCGTGACGAGGTGGTGGGGTTGGCGCAGGGCCTGCTGGCCGAGGGCATACGGCTCGGTGAGCGGGTCGCCGTGATGTCCCGGACCCGGTACGAGTGGACCCTCTTCAGCTATGCACTGTGGTCGATCGGCGCCCAGGTCGTCCCCGTCTACCCCACCTCCTCGGCGGACCAGGTCCGTTGGATCCTGTCGAACACACAGGTGGTGGCCATCGTGGTCGAGCACGAGGACCACGCCATGACGGTGGGAGCGGCCTGCGACGGACTGCCGCTGCTCCGCTCGATGTGGCAACTGGATGCGGGCTGCGTCGAGCGGCTGACGGAGCGGGGCCGGCATGTGCCGGAGACCGTGGTGCACCGTCACCGCCGGGCGGTGGGGCCGCAGTCGGTCGCCGCCATCACGTACACGTCGGGCACCACCGGGCAGCCCCGGGGCTGTGTGATCACCCACGCCAACCTCGCGGCCGAGTGCGACACCCTGTACACCGGTTGGAAAAGCATCCTCGCCGAGCCGGGCGAGCAGCCGTGCATCCTCACGTTCCTGCCGCTGTCGCACATCTACGGGCTGATGGTGCAAGTGGCGTGTATGCGGGGCGGCGTCCGGATGGGACACCAGCCCGACCTCACGCCCGACGCGCTGCTGCCCGCCCTCGCGTCCTTCCGGCCGACCTACGTCTTCGCCGTTCCGTACATCTTCGAGAAGATCTTCAACAAGGCTCGCCGGGCGGCCGAGCAGACCGGGCGGGGGGAACTGTTCGACAAGGCCGTCGACACGGCGGTGCGCTACGCCGAGGAGATGCAGCGGCGGGACACCGGAGAGGGGCCCGGGCCGGGACGGATGCTCAAGGCCAGGCACGCGCTCTACGACCGCCTGGTGTACCGGCGGCTGCGGGCCGTACTGGGCGGCCGCGTCCGGCACGCCACATCCGGCGGCTCGACCCTCGACCGGGAACTCGGCCTGTTCTTCGACGGCGCCGGGATCACCCTCCACGACGGTTACGGGCTCACGGAGACCACCGGCGCGGTGACCAGCCAGCCACCGGGCCGCCCCCGGTTCGGCACCGTGGGCAGACCACTGCCGGGCTGTTCGGTGCACATCGCCCAGGACGGGGAGATCTGGGTCCGCGGCGACGTCGTCTTCGCCGGCTACCACAACGACCCGGTGGCCACCGGGTCCGTCCTGCGCGACGGCTGGCTCGCGACGGGCGACGTGGGCTGGCTCGACGACGGCTACCTCGTGATCACGGGACGCAAGAAGGACATCATCGTCACGAGCGGCGGGAAGAGCGTCAGCCCCCGGATCCTGGAGGACCGGCTGCGCCGGCACCCCCTGATCTCCCAGTGCCTCGTGGTCGGAGACAACCGGCCCTTCATCGCGGCCCTGATCACCCTGGACCCGGAGGCGTCGAAGCACTGGTACCAACTGCGCGGGAAACAGCTGTCGTTCCCTCAGGGCGCAACGATCGACAAGGAACTCCACGCGGAGATCCAGCGGGCCGTGACGATGGCGAACAGCGCGGTGTCACGGGCCGAGTCGATCCGCGCGTTCCGGATCCTCCCGAACGAGTTCAGCATGGACGACGGCCTGATGACGCCGTCACTCAAGCTACGCCGGGGCGCGATCGTGAAGGCGTACGCGGCGGACATCGAGGAGCTGTACTCGTCCGGCTGAGCCGAGGGTGGGTCGCGGGAGCGGGGTGAGGCGGGGGCGCCTTACGCCCGGGCCCGGGGCGCGGGCTGCGCCGTGCCCGGCCCCGGGGCGGGGGCGCGGGCCCGCCTTTCGCCCGGGCCGGAGGCGCGGGCTGCCTCGTGCCCGGCTCCGGGACCGGGCGCGGACCCGCCATGCTCCCGCCACGACAGTACGCCGCTGACCTGCGGAAACGGGAATGTTGCCAGTGCGTATCCCTTATCCGCTAGGCTAGTCGCCGGATCTCGGCCGAGGTCCATGCCTTCGTAGCTCAGGGGATAGAGCACCGCTCTCCTAAAGCGGGTGTCGCAGGTTCGAATCCTGCCGGGGGCACCAGCGCAAAGGCCCCGGACCGATCATGGTCCGGGGCCTTTGACGTCACCATCCCACGACTCCCCCGCGCGCAGCTCGGCAGCGGCCTGGCGCATCGCCGGCGAAGCGGCGCGATGCACATCGCCGGGATCGGTACAGCCCGACGACGGCGGCCTTCGGTTCGTCGTCGCAGAGGACGCCACGCCGACGCTGAGTCTGCCGACGGACGTAGAGCACGCGCTTGTCCAGGTCGACGTCGACCCGGCGGAGACCGGCGATCTCACCCCGCCGCAGGCCCATGGTGAGTGGCTCGCTCCGCTCGCCGCGCGGCGAGACCGATCCTCCGCACATGACCTATGCAGATGAACGGATGATCCGGTCGGGCGGCGATCCGTGGGGTGCTGGATCTGTGCGGGGTGGCCAACGGGGGCGGGACAACGGGAGTTCGACTCTCAGCGGCGCCGGAAAAGTTAATATCGCCTGAGGTTCGGCGGGGGAGGGCATTGTGGCAGGCGCATCCGATGATCATTCCACTGCCAAGTTATTGGCGCTTATCGGCGGAATCGCATCCGTGCTGTCGATCCTGACCTGGCTGGGTGTGAGCAACGCGACGGAACTGAAGGACCTGTTGGCCGACTCGCCACCATCGAGTTCCAGCCCAGCCCCGTCCACGTCTTCGCCGACCGTCGACATCCCCGTCGACACCCCCGATGACCCTGACATCAGTGAGGGGGAGGCTGAGGAGGCCGACCTCGAGCCGTCGACACCCACTTCGGATCCCACCGAAGAGGCCTTCAAAGCCATCTCGGCCGGCGACTGCCTGGCGGTCCACGACACGGGCCGCGGGGGCACCACCAGCATCGACTGGAGCGTCGACGTTCCGCCGGACCCCGTGTCCTGCGCCGGCGCGCAGGCGCAGGTCCAGGTGACCGCCACCGACACGGCCTGCCCCACCAGCCACGGGAAGTCGTACTGGAGCTACCGGTCCGCCACCACCGGCAACACCACGAAGCTCTGCCTCACCCGCATCTACCACGCCGCCTACTGCATGCTCGGCCAGCAGTCCGGCTACTCCATCTCCCTCGGCATGATGACGGCCGTGGACTGCCGACGCGAGCCGGTGCCCGCCCCGTACAACCAGATCATGCACATAACAGGGGTCTACCGCGCCCCGGCGGGCGCCGACGCGAACAACTGCCGCCGGGTGGCAGGCGACCAGACACGCTACTGGGCCTACCTGGTGGACGACGGCGCCACGCTGCTGTGCACCACGATCTACCAGGGCGGCTGACCGACGACTCAGCTTCGGCGACCGGCCTCGAAGATCGCCCTGTATCGGGAACCCTCACTTCGACCTGATCGGGGCCCAGGCTCCTGGCGGGGGCCGTCTCTGGGCCGTCCGAGGCCGATCGAGACCAGACGATGACCGATGACGACCGGTCATGGGCCGTCGCGCCAGCCCCGCACCAGCGGAAACGTAGGTCGCCAAGTTCCTTGGCAGGACCGACACGGGCCCGCCGGTCGAGACGGACCGGAGGGCCTTTCTCGTCCGCGACGTCCGCGGCGCCACAACGAGCCCTCCGCGCCGCCCCGATCTCTGGCGGATCATGACTCCCAGCCGATCGGCGATGGAGCGGTCCCGAGGGCCGGACGTGCCGCCCCGCGGGTTCTCCTGGTGGAGGGCCGGCGGGGCGGGGTGTGAGGCGTCGGGTGGGTCAGGACACGTGGTTGTACGCGGGGTCTCCGGTCAGGACCGGGCTGCGTACCGACCGGCTTCGTTCCAGAGGGCCGCCAGCCGTGGGGCACGCCCGTGCTCCACGACATCCATCGCATCGGGTGTACAACTGTCCGATCTTCTCCTCGGTCTTGTGGGTGTGGCGTTCTCCGCCGCACCCACACGTCGTTCGCCAAGGAGGCCCCACTCCATGTCACTCGTCCGCGTCCGCACCCCCCGGTTCCGGCTGACCGTAGCCGTCGCCGTCGCCCTGGCCGCCACGGCCGCCGGCACGCTCGCCGGCCCGGCCACCGCCGCGACGGCGGCCCCCGCCGGAGCGGCCGAGGTCGCGCGGCAGGCCGGAGACGCGGCTTTCCCGTTCACCGGCAGCTTCCTCTCCGCGGGGCCCAACGGGTTCCTGGGCGTCCGGACGGACGGCGTCGCCGTGTGGATGCGGTATGCGGACGGCTCCGGCACCACGTTCCCGAAGAACGCTGCGGTCACCTACCGAGGCGCCGCCGGAGCCGATGTCGTCGTGGCGAGCGAGGGAACCCGCCACACCGTCCACGACATGGCCGAGGGCGGCGACCCGGTCGTCATCGACATCCCCTACCGGCTGGAGGAGGTCAACGGGTCGACGCTCGTGATGGTCGACACCGCAACCGAC
Organism: Streptomyces sp. Tu 2975; assembly: GCF_009832925.1. GTDB lineage: Bacteria > Actinomycetota > Actinomycetes > Streptomycetales > Streptomycetaceae > Streptomyces. The sequence continues at coordinate 4,607,953 of NZ_CP047140.1, read as the reverse complement.
GAGCTCCACCTCGTCAGCCGGGTGCCCGGCGGTGAGGTCGTCGACCGCAAGGTGACCGGGATGCCGACGGGAGTCCCCTGGGAGTTCTACGGCTCCACGCCCGGCACGGTCGCTGTGCAGACCTCGGCGCCGGACCACGGCTTCCGTCTCGCCCTGGTCGACGTGGCCACGGCCACCACCGTCGAGACGTACGACGTCGACAACTACAGCGGCTTCGCGCAGGTCACGCCCGACCGCGTGCTCTGGGAGTCGCCGTACGGCCGGACCACGATCGTGGACCGGAAGACCAAGCAGGCCGAGACCCACCCTTACCGCGCGCAGATCGCTCTGGGCGGCGACTGGCTGGCGATCACGGGCGGCGACAAGCTCGTCGTCGACGGGGTCACGTACCCGAACAGACCGGTCGTCCTCAAGTCGCTGAAGGACGGCCGGAAGGTCCCGCTCCTCGACCTCGCGGGTCGTGTGGCCCCGGTCGGTGACGGCACGCTCCTGCTGCCCGGCGGCACCTTCGCGCAGGGCCGCGGCCTCTTCCGCATCTCGCTCGACGCGAGCGGCACTCCGGCGGCCACCATGATCGCGGACGAGCAGCGCCCCCTGGGAATCGTCCTGGAGCAGGCGAATGTTCCGAGCGTGTACCGCTTCGACGGCACCGACAGTCGCGTGACCTGGAAGACCAGCGATTCGGACCTGGGCGTCTCGCTGGATCTCACCCACGTGGCCACCGGCCGCACGGTGTCGCTCTGGAGCTACTACGACACCTTCATCGATTGGGACGGTTACCTCGACCAGGTGATCGGCGCCTACAACGGCGTGTACACCTGGAAGATGACCGCCCACCCCGCGTCCGGGGTCGGCCCCGCCGCCGTGAAGACCGGTACGACCACCGTGGACCGTGGCACCGCGCCGCGCGACTTCAACGACAACGCCCACGCGGACGCGCTCGTCCGCGACAGCTCCGGCAACCTCTCCGCGTACGACCTCAGTCAGCTACGAGCCATGGGCAACAACCCCGACTGCCATGAAGAGGGCTGCCCGCCGGTCGTCCGTGACCCGAAGCCGGACGTGCTGGGCACCGGCTGGAACACGTACACGCTGATGGCCTCCCCCGGAAACGCGGCAGGTTCGGCCTCGTACGACGTCGTCGGCCGGGACCGCGACGGTGTGCTGTGGCTCCACCGGAGCGACAAGCAGAAGCTCCTGCCCCGCACGAAGGTCGGCGGCGGCTGGAACATCTACAACAAGATCACCGGAGGTTCCGACCTGAACGGCGACGGCCGGGGCGACCTCCTCGCGACCGACAAAGCCGGCGTGCTGTGGTTCTACGCCTCCACCGGCGACGCCACCGCCCCCTTCAAGACCCGCGAGAAGATCGGCGGCGGCTGGGGCGTCTACAACCTCCTCACCGCCCCGGGCAACATCGCGGGGGCCTCCGGCGGCGACCTTCTCGCCCGCGACACCTCCGGCACCCTGTGGCTCTACCTGGGCAAGGGTGACGGCACCTTCACCGCCCGCCGCAAGATCGGCGGCGGCTGGCAGAAGTACAGCCACGTCGTCCCGGCGGGCAGGAACGGCAAGGGCGTGGCCGACATCTACGCCGTCGGGCCCTCCGGCTCCGCGCTCTACTTCGGCCGCGACAGCACGACCCGGCCCTTCGAAGCGGCCCACACGCTGCCCCTGCACAGCGACTCCACCCGCTTCCGGACCTTCTTCTGATCCCTCTCCCACGTCCACCTCGTCCCGACCGGTCCTGCAGGAGGGGTCCGGCTCACCCGTCTCGCGGTCGAGACGTGCGAGCCTGCGCTGCTGCTGATCGCGCCGGTGGATGAAGGGACAGCCTGCCAAGGGACAACCTGTCAAAGGCACCCGCGCAAAGGCCCCGGACCGATCATGGTCCGGGGCCTTCTGTCTGCCACGGTTCGACGCGGTCGCCCCCGGCGGACCGAGCGGAAACTCGGTCAGTCTTCCGAGCGGCCCGTCAGACGACGGCCGTGTGCGTCAGGGCGGCGTCGGGCACGCTGGATCCCTCCCGAGCGCTGAACGGAGCGGTCGAGCTTCCGGTGCCCTTGTACAGGTACGTGCCGTTGGCGCCGTACGCGAACAGGTCGGGGCGGCCGTCGCGGTTCGCGTCGCCGACGCCGACGAGGTACTTGAAGGTGTTCCAGCCGCTGCCGATCCTCACGCGGCCGGAGAAGGTGCCGTCGCCCCTGCCCTGGTAGAGCCAGAGGACTCCGTCCTTGTCACGGGCGACAAGGTCGCCGGCCGCGCCGCCGGCGATGTTGCCGGTGGCCTCGATGAGCGTGAACTGCTGCCAGCCGCTGAGGCCGATCTTCTTCCGGGACTCGAACGGGGCGCTGGTGCTGCCGGTTGCCTTGTAGAGCCACAGCGCTCCGGCGGTGTCGGTGGCCACGAGGTCGGGCCTGCCGTCGCCGGTGAGGTCGCTGCCGCCGGCGAGGTGCCGGTAGATCTGCCAGCCGGACCCGATCCTGGTCCGGGTGGCGAAGGTGCCGTCACCGCGCCCCTGGTAGAGCCACAGCACGCCGGTCTTGTCCCGGGCGACCAGATCCCCGGCCGGGCCGCCGGCCAGGTTCCCGGCGGCCTCTATCTGGTTGTGCATGTTCCAGCCGCTGCCGATGACCTTCTGCTCGGCTGCCGACAGCTGGCCGTTCTCGTTGATCCAAGGGTTGTAGTAGCTGTCGGAATGCATCAACTGACCGGCGCTGTCACGCAGGAGCAGGTCCGGCGAGCCGTTGTCGTTGTAGTCGTGCGGGGCGGCCTTGCGCGTGACCTTGAACGTGCCGGTCTGCTTCATCTCCGGCCCGATGCCGTTGAGGGGCTTGGCGCTGATCTCCCAGGTGTAGTCGCCGTTGTAGGCGCTCTCGGCGAGGGAGCCGTCGTTGTTGAGGTCGCCCAGCCAGTCGTAGCGCACGACTGCGTTCTCCGGCTGGATGAAACCCGCGACCGAGGTCCTGCCGGTCCGCACGTGCCGCAGGGTGACCGTGGCCGTCGCGTTGTACCGGGACAGCGTCCACTCGAGCGGCACCCGGCCGCGGTTCTGGTCGAGGTCGATCACGGCGGGGATCTTGCTTCCCAGCAGGGCGACCTTGGTGGACTCCCCGCTGCCCGCGACGAGCGTGGCGGTCGGTGCGGCGCCGTCGGCCCCGGGAGCGATCCGGTAGAGGCCTTCGCCGTCCGCGACCGTGCCGCCGCGCACGACCTGGGTGCCGTCGGGTGCGACGGCGGCCGTGCGGGTGTGGTCAAGGAGCTTGTGGGTGGTGGTCCCGTCCTCGAGGCTGCGCGCGGTGAGGGCGTACAGCGGATCCACCTCGAGGTCGGTGAGGCCGCTGCGGGTGCCGTAGGTCACCCAGTCACCGACCAGACCCACCTCGACGTCGCGCCGCCATGCGTTGCCGACCGTGAAGCGCTGCGGATTCTTGGTGGCGCGGTCGACGGCCACCACCGTGACGTCGTAGTCCGCGTCGTACTCGACCCACGCGACGTGCGCCGCCGAGACGGCGATGTCGCCCTTCGCGGCGGCCTCGGAAAGCTCGTACGTCTCCGTCACGGCGTTGGTGGCGAGGTCGAGCATGGCCACGTACTTCTTGGCCGCCGTGCCCGTGCCGGTGGAGTAGGTCAGCAGGGCGTGCTCGGCCGTGCCGGCCTTGACGACGACGCTCGTGGCGTCTCCCGGGAGACCGGCCGTCATCTTGGCCGCCCCGCTGGTCGTCGTGTGCATGTGGAGGAGCCTGTCCCCGTACACGTTGAGCGTGGTGGTGAACAGCGCCTTGCCGGCGGCTCCCGCATAGGCGGTGTCACCACCGACGGTGATCGAGCGCAGGTTCACTCCGGTCGCCATGTCGGTGAGCCTGGCTCCGGACGCCCAGCCGAAGGCCACCACGTCGCCCGAGCCGGTGCTCTCGATCCTGGCAGCCCAGGCGATGTCCGTGGCCGGGGAGCCGTCCGCCCGGACCCAGTGCGCGGTGTACGTGGGGCCGCCTTCGTCCATGGGCGGGACCTCGGTGGAGGTCAGGAAGCCCGTGGCGGTCGCACCGAAGATGGTGCTCTTGGCCGGGAACGGGACGACGCCCGTCGTGGACGCCGCCTCCGCCCCCGTCGTGCCCTCGGCGGCCGGGACGGCGTTCGCAGGAACGGTCAGCGCGGTCGCGCCGACGGTGACGGCGAGCACGGTGACGACAGCGGCGGCGAGCCGCCGACGGGCGGGACGTGCGTGGATCAAGGTGGGTTCCTCCAGACCAGGCGCAACAGGCGTTGCCCCCGGTCGGACTGTTGATCGCTGCAGAAGGTTGTACCGGTTCGGCACCGGTACGAGAAGCTGACCGAAGCCGGGAGGCCCGCCGCACCTCTTGTTGTGCGGTCCATGAGCTGGAACGGGAGATTCACGGCCTCAAGCGGCCGGGTGAGCACGGGCTTTGAGATCCTTGGGGCCATGAGCACACCTCCCGACGGTCTGCCCGTCTATCGCGTACTGACCGGTCCCGACGACGCGGCGTTCTGCCGTCGTGTCAGTGAGGCCCTCGCCCTGGGGTACCGGCTGTACGAAGGGCCGGCCGTCACGTTCGACGGGGACCGGGTCGTCGTCGCGCAGGCCGTGGTCTGGCCGACCGAGCCGTAGGAGGGCGTGCGCCCGGTTTACGGGCGCGGCGTGAGCCGGGGCGAGGGTGCCCGGGAAGGCGCCGTCACCACTCGCAGTCGTCGCGGTCCCAGCGGCCCCCGCCCGAGTGGTCGCGGTCGTCGCGGCAGTTGTCGCGGTCGCGCCAGGTCTCGGACGGCGTGGGGGTGGGGGTGGGCGTCGGCGTGGCGGCCGTGGTGGGGCGGGACGACGGCGACGAGGAGACCAGGACCGACGCCGTCGCCGGGGCCGGGGAGGAGACCGGCGGCGGGGCCGGGGAGGAGGAGGGGGACGAGGCAGGGCGCGCCCCCGCGGTGGACGAAGGGGTCGGGGCGCTCGTGGTGGGCGACGGGACGTCCGTCGGGGTGATCAGATTGGGGCGTCCGCCGACCTCGATGTCGGCCACGGGAGCGGGCTCCCCCACGGCTTCGCCGCCGTCGTCCCCGAGCATCAGCGTCGCGCCGCCGAGCAGCGCGCCCGCCCCGAGTACGATGCAGAGGCCGAGCAGCACCTTGGGGCGCGACGGGGCCCGGTGACGGCCTGATGTCCGAGCGCCGGGCACCGCGCATGCCTCGCACGCGCGTCCGTCGGGTCTGCATCCCTCACACAGCATGACGGACACTATGCAGCACTGCCGTACCCGCCCGCAGGCAAGGGGTCTCTTCGTCCGCGAGAGGGCTCACGCGCGGCACTCGGCCCGCATCTGCGCCGCCGCGTGGTGCGCTCCGCTACCGTCGCCGTCGCCCTGGTCCTCGCCCCTGTCGACGAGTTGGACGGTCAGCTTCTGGTCGTGGACCGGCACCTTCTCGATGACCAGGCCGCTGCCCCGCAGTTCGGTCTGGTCGATCTCGAAGACCTTGACCACGCTGCCGGGGTCGTCGGGGTCCGACAGCACGTTGTACGTGGTGGGCCGGCCCGCCACGTCCCGGTCGCGTCCGCTGTCGGGTACGACGACGGCGACCGAGCAGGTGCCGTAACCGCTGCCGACGTACCAGGACCAGGTCGCCCGGCCGCCGCTGTCCTCGGTGCTTGTGCCGGACATGGGGACCGCCGTGAACCGCCCGTCGCAGCCGTCGCCACGGTGGCCGCCGGAGCTGACGGTGTACCAGCCGTCGTCGCCGTCGCCGAAGCGGTTCTCCTCGCGGTAGAGGCCGCCTCCCGTGCAACCGGGCCCGGCCCAGGCGGAGTACGCGGGCCCCCGGGCCTCGTCGGGCGGACGGACCTTCGCGGGTGGCTTCGGGGTGGCGCGCAGGGGCGGCGGCGAGGAAGCGTCATTCGGCGGGTCCGCCGGGGCGATGCGCTGCGGTGCGCCGCCCAGATCACCGATGTCGTCGCCCGCGCCTCCGGCCGGGCCGTCGCCGGATGCCCCCGAGGCCTGCGAGGTGTCCCCGTACAGGTCCGCGGCAGAGACGGTCAGGGCGACGACCGCCACCACGACGGCCCCCGTCAGCAGGAGTTTGTTCCTGCGCGAGAGCAGGAGCAGGCGTCCCGTCAGGGCCCGTCCCCTCGACCGTCCCGGGCCGGGGCCCCCGGCCCACTCGCGCCGTGCCGTCCCACCGGCCGTCCCGCACTCCGGGCAGTTCGTACCGGGGAGTGCCGGTGAGCCCTCGCCGCCGCATTGTTCGCACGCCATGTATTCGCACCTGCATCAGTGGACCCGACCGATCGGTATGCCGAGCGCGTCCACTATGCACGAGCAGCGGAGGGTGAGGTAGGTGTTATCGCGGGTAACGGCGAAAGGATCTAGCGGAGTTCGTCAGGGCACGGCGTCCCGCGGGGAAGCTGGTACGGGGCGGCGAGACGGTAGGTGCCCGGCCGCGGGGCGAGAAGCTCGGTCCACTCGTCGCCCTCCGCGTCCTCCTCCGCCTTCAGCAGACAGCCGTTGGTGTTGACGAAACTCCTGGGTCCGTCCTCGCGTGCCTGTGACTCCGGCGTCTCCTGCGGCCCTTCGACGCCCTTGCCCTCGTCGTCCACGAGGCTCAGCCACGGCGAGTAGGGGACGCGGATCAGCACCCGGCCCGCGTTCTTCACATGGATGGTCAGCTCGCCCGCGCCCGCGTGGTCCACGGTCGCCGGCGGTTCCGCCATCGGCGTCGGGTTCTCGACCGCGAACAGCTGCCAGTTGTCGTCGCCCCAGATACGGGTCAGGTACGGCTGGCCCGCGCGTACGAGCTCCGCCTCCTGCTGGGCCCCGCTCGAGTCCGGCGCCCCCTTCGGCAGCACCACGTAGTGGACGGCCCACCGGTCGAGCCACGCGCGGTAGCTCGCGGAGGTGAGGACGTTCTCCTTGTCGTAGAAGAGCGGGTTGCGCTTCATGTCGGCCTGGCGGTTCCAGCCACGGGCCAGGTTGACGTACGGGGCGAGGGCCGACGCCTCCCGGTGGCTGCTCGCCGGCACGACCTCGACCCGGCCGCGCTCGGCTTTCGCCTCCTGGAGCCGGTTGACCAGCGGCGCGAGCTCGCGGTTCCAGGAAGCCGTCGGGGCCGTACGGACGATGTCGTCCACGCCCTTGTAGCCGATCCAGGTGTTGAGTCCGACGACGGCGATGACGACGGCGTACCACTTGCGGGAACGCGGCACGGTGTACGGCAGGGCGGCGAGCAGCACCACGCCCGCGAAGAGCATCGGCAGCCTGGAGACGTTGGACCCGATCTGCGAGTCGATCGCCCAGGTCAGCAGCGTGCCGACGGCGTAGACCGCGGCGCCGGTGCGGACGGTGCGCCACTCCTTCGGTACGAGCAGGAACACGAGGACGCCGTAGACGAACGGGAGCGACGTCGACCAGATCGACATGGGCTGTGTGCCCGAGAACGGGAACAGCCACGCGGACAGCGCCACGACGAGCACCGGCGTGAGACCGATCGCGTAGGCCCCGGGACGGCGGCCGTTGAGGAACAGTGCCGCGGCCACCACGCCGAGGAACAGGCCCGCGACGGGGCTCGCCGCGGTGGCGAGACCGGCGAGCGGCGCGGCGACGGCGGCCTTCGCCCAGCGGTGGTGCCGCAGTCGGTGCGGCCAGCAGAAGACGGCGCCGACCGCGCCGAGCGCGAACATCATGCCGAGGCCGAAGGTGACCCGGCCGGAGAGCGCGTTGCACAGGAACGCGAAGACGCCGACGAGGGAACACGCCACCGGATTGCGCACGGCACGCACCCGGACCAGCATCAGCGCGGTCAGGGTGGCCGACACGGTGCCCGCGAGCATCATGGTCGTCCGCACGCCGAGGAGCGACATCAGGTACGGGGAGACCACGCTGTACGAGACGGGGTGCATGCCGCCGTACCAGGCGAGGTTGTACGCCGAGTCGGGGTGGCGGCCGACGAACTCGGCCCAGGCGTCCTGGGCCGCGATGTCGCCGCCGCTGTTGGCGAAGAAGAAGAACCAGAGCAGGTGCACGAAGGCGGCCGCGGCCGTCGCGAGGGCGACGGGGTGACGTGAGAGGCGGTCGCGTACGCCCGCGAACCGGGTGGGGGCCGGGACGGGGACGGGGGTGGGGGTGGGGGCGGCGGGGGCGGGCGGGAGACGGGGCTCCGGCAGCTTCGACCGCGGACGGAGCGGTATTCGCGGGCCGGTTGTGCCGAGGGGGGTGCCGTCGGTGATCGTGGTCGTGTCGCCGGCGGAGGCGTCGACGGCCGGCTGATCGCCGCTGGTTCCACCCGTGGTCGTTCCGTGGGTGCTGCTGCCGTCGGTCCGTGTCGGCTCAGCGGTGGTCACTGCGGCTCTCCCCGTCCTGTCCAGCTGTCCGCCGTCGTCCTCCCGGCCGGCTGCGCCTCGATGCTCGCTGTTCGCTTCTCGTCCCTCAAGACGCTGTCCGGGCGCCCGGAGTTGCCCCGGGACGCTAGCACGCGGGCGCCCCGGTCTCCCGGGACGCCCGCGCGGCGGTCAGCCGAGGCGGGTGAGCTTGGCGCCGAAGCCCGGCTCGGAGAGGTCCTGCTGCAGGGCGACCGGAGCGCTGACCTTGCCGACGCCCTCGCCGACGGACACCTGGCCGACGACCGTTCCGGCCTTCGCCGCGTGCGGGACCGCGCTGCCGTTCTCCGCGATCTCGATCTTCACCTGGAGACCGGCCCAGCCGACGGCCTTCAGGTCCTTGGTGGCGACGAGGGGCGTACGGCCGCCGAGTCCGTCGTCGACGTGTCCGACGACGTCACCCTTCTTGACCACGGTGGTCGAGGTGACGGCCTCCTGGGCCGGCGGGATCAGCGCGATGCTGTAGTCGATCGCCTTCTCCAGCTTCTGCCACAGCTGAGGAGCGTCCTGCGCACCCATCACTATCCCGACGATGCGCCGGACCTCACCGTCGACGACCGCGTTCGCGGACCAGAGCAGGTTGCCGCCGGCCGGCGTGGAGGATCCGGTCTTGATACCGCCGACACCGTCCATCAGCAGGGCGCGGTCGTTGTTGTTGCGGATCTTGCCGTCGATGCCCGGGATCTCGATCTGCGTCGTGTTCACGATCTCCCTGAAGACGTCGTTCTCCATGACCGCCTTGCCGAGCTTGATCTGGTCCAGCGGCGTGGAGACGGTGGTGGCCTTGAGACCGCTCGGGTCGGTGTAGGTGCTGTTCGTCATGCCCAGTTCCTTGGCGGCGTCGTTCATCTTCTTGACGAACGCCTCCTCGGAGCCGGCGTCCCAGCGGGCCAGCAGACGGGCCGCGTTGTTGCCCGAGGGGATCATCAGCAGCTGGAGCATCTGCTTCTCGGTGAACTGCTGGCCTTCCTTGATGGGAGCCGTCGACTCGCTCTTCGCCTTCGACTCCTCCTCGGCCTTCTTGTCGACGGTGATCTTCGGGCCGACCTGCTTGCCGGTGATCGGATGGTCCCTGAGGATCACGTACGCCGTCATCGTCTTCGCGACGCTCGCGATGGGAGCGGGCTTCTGCGCACCGTACTGACCGAGACTGCCGACGCCGACGACCTCGGCCGCGCCCTGGCCCTCCGCCGGCCACGGGAGTTCGAGCTTGCCGCCCTCGAAGGTGTACGTCTCCTCCGCGGACAGCGAGAGCGTGGGGTCCGGAAGCGGACGTACGAGCTGTACGACCGCAAAGACGACCAGGAGGAGCAGGACCAGCGGCGTCCAGATCTTGACCCGCCGCACGACCGTGCGGACCGGCGTCTGCGGCGGCGGGGGCGTGTTCGTCAGTTCGGCGAGCAGGTCGAGCGGCGGCAGCGGCGGCATCGGCTGCTGCTTGGTCCGCTCGGCCTCGACGAGTGACGCGGGAGTCCCGGACGCGGCCGGGAGCGACTGCGGCTGCGCCGGTCCGGCCGGGGCGGGGGCGGGGGCCGCGGGTGCGGGGCCGGCCGGTGCGGGGGCCGCCGGTGCGGGGGGCGCCGGTGCCGGTGCGGAAGGTGCAGCGGCCTCGGGGGTCTTGGGCGCGGCGGACGCGGGACGCACGTCCTCGCGGCGCAGCGGCACGAAGGTGCTGGTGCGCTCGGCGTCCGTCTCCGGCTGCGACGCGGCGGGCCCGGGCCGGGACTCCGGCTTCGCCGCGGGTGTGGCACGCGGGGGCATCTTGAGGGCGGTGGTGGGCTGGTCGACGGCCGGACGCCGCAGCGCCTTGAACATGGTCGTCGGCTGGTCGACACCGTGCCCGCCGGTCTCGGCAGGGGCATCGGCTTCGCCCTTTGCTTCCGCACCGGCCGGGGCTTCGGCTGCGCCGTCCTCGGCGACCGGGCTCCCCCGCTCAGCGTCGCCGTCGCCCTCGCCCTGGTCGTCGCCCTCGTGCTCGTCCTCGTCCTGGTCGTCGCCGTCGGACGCGGCGGACCCGGGTCGTTCCGCCGCCGTCGCATCGGTGTCGTCCGCGGCTGCGGCTGTGGCTGCGTCAGAAGCCTTCGCGTCGGCGGGCTCGGCGTCGTCCGACGTGTCGGCGGCATCCGCCGCAGTGTCGACGGCAGCGTCCTGTGCCGCGTCGCCGTCGGGAGTGGCGTCGCTGGACGGGTCCGTGGCGGGCTCGGCCGCCGTGGCGGCCTCTGCGACGGGCTCCGGGGCGGACGACGCCTCCTCCGGCGCCTCCGGGCTCCCCTCGGCCTCTCCGTCCTGCCGGGGGCCCTCAGGGCCACCCTCAGAGCCCTCCGAGCCCTTGGGGGCCTCAGACCCTCCGGCGTCCTTCGAGCCGGCCGTGCCCTGCGAGCCGTCCTCCGGCTCGTCCGCCGTCGCCACCCACGCCGCAACCGCGGCGCGCAGGCGTGCGTCATTGCCCGAAGGGGCCGCGTCCTGCTCCTCCGGCGGCGGCGTGGTCCTGAAGACGGCCGTCGCCTGGTCCACCGGGGCCGGGCGCTTTGTCGTCTCGTCCGTCGTCGTCGTGGAGGTGTCATGGCCGGAGCCCTGTCCCTGAGCGGCGTCGCGCCCGGGGGATGGCCGGCGGAACACGGTGAGACGCGGATCGCGCTCCTCCTGAGTCGTCTCCCCCGACGACTTCCGCTGCTCCGACTTGTCGGGGGACTCGCCCGCCACCGTGCCTCCTCCATGAGTCATGTGCCATGCGCCATGCGTATGTCTTCACGAACACCAGGAACCGGCGACCCGCCGACGGCCCGTGGTGTCCGAACCATCTACCAGTGTCCTGTGTGAGCGCTTGGCTCCCGTGCTAGACGAGAACGACATACCTATCGGTTCCCTAACAAAGCACCCAGGCGCCCTCGACAGACCAATGTGAGAGGGGTCACCCTGTCATTCATCCACGCGGGGAGGCATGGATGGGCAGGAGCCGCAGAACACTTCCGGAGGAGCTTCTGCTGCTCGCTCTGGACCCGGCAACGGGTACCACAGCGCAGCCGCAGTCGCTCGACCTCGGCCTGGCCGGGGCACAGCTAGTAGAGCTGGCTCTGGCAGGACGGATAGCCCCAGACGGGGATCGTATCGCCGTGGTGATGCCACGGCCGACAGGAGATCCGACCCTGGACTCCGCACTGGAACTGCTGCGCAGACGCGGCAGTCCGGTTCGGGCGGTCCACTGGATCGGCGGGCCCCGGCTGGGGCTGCGCCAGATTTACCTCTCGCATCTGGAGCGGTGCGGCATGGTGCATGCCGTTGCGGGCCAGATGTGCGGAGTTCTGCCGACGACTCGCTACCAGGCGACGGACACGGCGATCAGCCGGGACATCAGGGCCCGGCTGGACAGTGCGATCCGCACCGGTGTACCGCCGGACCCGCGGACCGCGGCGCTCGCCGCACTGGCCCACGCGGTCGGACTCGGCAAGCACCTGTACCCGGGCAACGAAGGGCGTTCCTCGCGGTCCCGTCTGCGGGACCTCATCAGGCACGACCCCATGGGCGGCCTCGTCGCGCACGCGGTGATGGACGTCCAGAACGGTGTGGCCGCCCAGCCGCGCCGTGCCCAGCCGACGGCCCCCGCAGGCCGCCAGCCGGGGCCCGTACCGATGCAGCCACGCCGCAGCAGCATGGCGGCACGTGTCGTCGCCCACTGAGTACGGCACCGCACCACGCACCACCCGACACCCCGGTGTCGGCACCGCGGAACCGGAGCGCCGAGGCGCCTTGGCCGGAACCGCGGTGCCGCACAGCAGGACCGCCGCACCGTCGTCCCCAACGGCCGGTTCGGGAGCCGCATGAAGAACGCGCGGGGCAGCCATGAGGCTGCCCCGCGCGTTCGTATGTGTAGCCGCGGCGTTCGCGCGTGTAGCCATTTGGCAGCGCAGCGACCACCATTGGTGGCAATCTGCTCAGCAGTAGATACGCACAGCTACGCAGTCGGAGGTGCAGTACCCGTGGCGTCCAACGTCAATCCCACCGTCAGGAGACGCCGATTGGGGCAGGAGCTGCGCCGGCTCCGGGAGCTCAAGGGCATGACGGCGGAAGAGGTCGCGGAGCGCCTGCTCGTCTCCCAGTCGAAGATCAGCCGTCTGGAGAACGGCCGCCGCTCCATCAGCCAGCGCGACGTGCGCGATCTGTGCGGGGTCTACGAGGTCGAGGACCACCGGATCGTCGATTCGCTGATGCAGATGGCCAAGGACTCCCGCCAGCAGGGCTGGTGGCACGCCTTCGGCGACATCCCGTACAGCGTCTACATCGGCCTGGAGACCGACGCGGCCAGCCTGCGGGTGTACGAACCGCAGGTCGTTCCGGGTCTGCTGCAGACGCGGCAGTACGCGGAGGCCCTCATCTCCGGTGCGCTGCCCGAGAGCGGCACCACCGACATCGAGAAGCGTGTGAGTGTCCGTCTGCGCCGCCAGGAGCGGATCAGGGACGCGGAGCACCCGCTGCGGATGTGGGCGGTCATCGACGAGGCGGCACTGCGCCGGCAGGTCGGTGGGCGGCAGTTGATGCGCGAGCAGCTCGAGCACCTGGTGGAGCTGTCGCAGCAGCCCCACGTCACCGTGCAGGTGCTGCCGTTCGAGATGGGCGCGCATCCGGGCGTCAACGGTCAGTACGCGATCCTCGAGTTCCCGGACACCTCCGACTCGAGCGTCGTCTACATCGAGGGCGTGACGAGCGACCTGTATCTCGAGAAGGCCAACGACGTGCAGAAGTACAGCGTCATGTACGAGCACCTGCGGGCGCAGGCCCTGAACGTGGAGCAGACGCGTCAGTTCATCGCGTCCATCGCCAAGGAATACACCGAGGGCGACGCCGCCTGACCGAGGCGGCGGAACGGTACACCAGAGGCACCGTGCGACGGAAGAGTCGCATGGAATATGCCATCCGGTCGAGTGAACGCCCGTCTCGCTCACCTCTGTCGGCGAGTAGCGTCGATCACGCCAGCAAGACGTTGGCTCGGATCACACCACTTGCCGGAAGCGGAGCGAACATGGCAATCCTTCAGGGCGCGACGGAGAGCTGGACGAAGTCCTCGTACTCCACGGGAAACGGCGCATGCGTAGAGGTCAAGTCCCCTGTAGTCCAGGCGATCTCCGTACGGGACTCGAAAGTCCCCGCAGGCCCGACGATCACCTTCGTCCCCGAGTCGTGGAACGCGTTCGTGGATGAAGTGGGCGACGGCGCGTTCGACCTCGGCTGAGCGCGTCACCGCCCGCAGTACGAGCAACGCGAAGACACGAGCGAGACCCCGCACAAGACACTACCGAGAGCCCTCTCGACTGGATCGCCGTCCCGGCCGAGGGGGCTCGGTCATACCCCCGGACGCGCCGGCAGCGTGCGTCAGCGCAGCTGGTCGACATGGCGGTCGGTCCCGGGGACGGTCGGCACGAAAGGTGCCACCAGCTCCACCCGCCCCAGCCCCGACTCCGCCACTGCCGCGTCCAGCCCGGTGAACATGTCCTCCCACCGGTCCCTCGGGTCCTCCTCGAGGAACCACAGCAGCGTCAGCCGGCTGTCCACGCCCTCCACCTGCCGCACATAGGTCATCCGGTCCCCCGGCAGCGGTGTGGGCCGGAAGACCGTCACCATGGCCGCGCACGAGCCCGCCAGCCTCCTCGGCAGATGCTTCGCCCGCAGCCACCGCAGCAGTTCGGCCCGCTGCGCCGGGCCGTCTGCGTCGACTACCTCCAGCACCAGACCGGCGTACGGATGGTCCAGCGCGTGCTGGTCGCGTGGGCCCGCGGCGCCGTCGCGGTAGACGGTGGCCTCGTGGTCCTGGAAGGCCGTGAAGACATGCGTACGCCGTTGGTGGACGCGGCCGTCACGGCCCAGGCGCTTGTTGATGGCGACGGTCCATCTCATGTGGTCGTCGTAGCGGCCCTCGGTGATCCAGTACGTGGAGAGGTAGCACCCGGCCGTCACCGGCTGCGCCACCGCCGACTTCTCCGGGTAGCGCAGCAGTTGCAGGTCCCGGGTCGCCACCCAGCGCCGGCCGGCGCTGATCCACGGCATCGCCATCGCGCCCGCGTAGTAGTGGTCGTCCTCGTACCAGCGGTTGTACGCGTACTCGTGCCCCGGATGCGGCTCGACCATCGTGATCAGCGCGTGGCCGGGGCGCACCCCGTACGGGCCGACGGACGCCAGTTCCGCGTACATCTCGCTGCGCGTGTCCTCACCGTGTGTGCCGCCGTCAGCGCTGCCGTCTCTGTGCCTGTCCTCGCTCATGGCGCTCCCCTTCCTTCCTGGGCCGGACCGACCTACTCTGACGGCCCGTCAGGTAATACGCCAGCCCTCGGGAGGCACCGGGATGCTGCTTCGGGACAAGAACGTCGTCGTGTCGGGCGTCGGCGCCGGGCTCGGGTTCCAGGTCGCGGCCGCGGTGGTCGAGGAAGGCGGCAGCGCCGTACTCGGCGCGCGCACGGAGGCGAACCTCGCGAAGTCGGCCGGCGGGATCGACCCCGACGGCACCCGTACCGCCTACCGGGCCACCGACATCACCGACGAGTCCCAGTGCGAGGCGCTGGCCGCGCTCGCCATGGAGCGATTCGGGCGGATCGACGCCGTGGTGCACGTCGCCGCCCTGGACAGTTCCTTCGGCGGCCTTCAGGACGCGGACTTCGCCACCTGGCAGCGCGTCCTGGACGTGAACCTGCTCGGCACGCTGCGGATGACACGCGCATGCCTGCCGGGACTGCGGGAGCGGGGAGGCTCCGTCGTGTTCATCGGCACGCAGTCGGCTCTCGCCGCACCCTCACAGGTGCGGCAGGCCGCGTACGCGGCGTCCAAGGGAGCGCTGACGTCCGCGATGTACTCCCTGGCCCGGGAACTCGACCCGGACCGTATCCGGGTGAACACGGTGCTGCCCGGCTGGATGTGGGGGCCGCCGGTGCAGGCGTACGTCCGGTTCACCGCCGACGCCGAGGGGGTGGCGGAGGACGAGGTGCTCGGGCGGCTCACCGAGCGGACCGCCCTGCCCGACCTGGCCACGGACCGGGACGTCGCCCAGGCGGCGGTCTTCCTTGCCTCCGACCGCGCCCGGTCGATCACCGGGCAGTCGCTTCTCGTCAACGCCGGTGAGCTGATGCGGTAGTTCGAGGACCGGTACCTCACCTCTTCCTGGCCGCACGGGACCCGCATCCCGTGCGGTCTCTTCTGTCTGTCGGACTCGACGAAGTGCCCGCTCATCGTGTGGCCCGCGTCTCGTTCGCGACAACGCCCCTCAAGGTCAAGAACGAGTAAAAATCGTTCGTCTTACTGATCCTCGTTCACACTCGTGACCGTCAGAGGCCTTGACCACCGCCCGCGGCAGCCTGTTCAATCCGGGAAGTCCCCAACTCCCGCATGGGGGCGCCGCTCAACGGACGCAAAGACGAAGCGCGCTCCTCGTTCACAAGGCGGACCCCCCTGGAGGGGACATGAACAGTCTCGACTGGGCCGTGCTCATCGGCTACTTCGGCGTGATGGTCGCGATCGGCGTCTGGTCCCACAAACGCGTGGACAACGTCAGCGACTTCTTCACCGCCGGCGGCAAGATGCCCTGGTGGCTGTCCGGCATCTCCCACCACATGTCGGGCTACAGCGCGGTGATGTTCACCGGCTACGCGGCCATCGCCTACACCTACGGCGTCACCTCGTACGTCACCTGGTCGTTCCCCATCGCGATCGGCATCGCGATCGGCGCCAAGGTGTTCGCGCCGCGGCTCAACCGGGTGCGGTCTCGCCTGCATGTCGCCTCGCCGCTCGAATACCTCAAGAACCGCTACAACCTGCCGACACAGCAGGCACTCGCCTGGTCCGGCGTGCTGCTGAAGATCGTCGACGTCGGCGCGAAGTGGGCGGCCATCGCCACGCTCCTCTCCGTCTTCACCGGCGTCTCCCTCAACATGGGCATCCTGATCACCGGTGCGGTCACCGCCGTCTACTGCACCGTCGGCGGCCTGTGGGCCGACGCCCTCACCGAACTCGGCCAGTTCGTCATCCAGTTCGTCGCCGGTATCGCGATGCTCGTCGCCGTCATGGCCGAGCTGGGCGGTTTCAGCAGCCTGTGGACCGTCTGGGACGAGCCCGAGCTGAAGGGCCACGCCGAGCCGCTCGCGGGCCCGTACATGATGGTGTTCCTGATCGCGTACCTCTTCATCAAGACCTTCGAGTACAACGGCGGCATGTGGAACCAGGCCCAGCGCTACATGGCCACCGACTCCGCGAAGTCCGCGCAGCGCTCGGGCATCCTGTCCGCGGTGCTGTGGCTCGTCTGGCCGGCCGTCCTGTTCTTCCCCATGTGGGTCGCCCCGCTGCTCATCGAGACCGACGTGCCCGCCGACAGCTACGCACTGATGGCCGAACAGCTGCTGCCGCACGGTCTGCTGGGTCTGGTCATCGTCGGGTTCTTCTCCCACACCATGGCCATGTGCTCCTCCGACGCCAACGCGATCGCCGCGGTCGTCACCCGCGACATCATGCCCGCGCTGTCCCGCAAGGCCCGGGAATGGGACACCCGCCTCGGACTGCTCGCCGCCCGCTGGACCACGCTGCTCTTCCTCGGTCTGTCGATGGCGATCGCTACGCAGGTCAACTCGCCGTTCTTCGGCGACATCATCACCGTCGTCATCAAGTGGGTCGCCGGCCTCATGGGCCCGATCGCCATCCCGCTGATGCTCGGCCTGCTCCCCTGGTTCCGCAAGAGCGGACCCACTGCCGCGCTGCTCAGCTGGGGTGTCGGACTGCTCACCTTCTGGCTGGTCAACTACCCGATCAGCTGGAGCGTCGAGGGCGGTGTGCCGCTCCAGTACCAGATTTCGGTGCCGCTGGCCGTCTCGCTCGTCCTCTACATCGTGGTCGGCTGGATCAAGCCCGAGGACACTCCCGAACGCGACGCGGTCCTCGCCAAGATCAACGGCGACGACGAGGGCGGTGTCGGTGCCGCCCGGCTGATCCCGTCGCCGGCCGCGGCCGGCGACGCGGACGTCAAGGTGCTCGGCCGCGAGGGCGCCGACAGCTGAGGCACGCCTCTGAGTCGGCCCTGCCGACCGTGCGAGGGCCCGGCTCCCGAGGAGGGGGGCCGGGCCCTCGTCGTTCCTGGCAGGCGGGCCGGCTCAGGTCAGCTCGGCCGCCGCCCGCGGATACCGCTGGAGCCAGCCCGGCGCGGTGGCCGTGGGGCTGTGCAGTGCCGGGCCCTGGGTCATTTCCATCGCGAAGTCGTCCGCGATCTCCAGCAGTGTCGGACGGCCCTCCAGCTCGCACAGCCAGGCCGGCGGCAGCGCGGTCTCCCCGTGCATCGCGCCCAGCAGCGCGCCGCACACGGTGCCGGTCACCTCGGACGGGCCGTCGTGATTGACGGCGAGACGCAGCCCGTGCCGGATGTCCTCACCGACGAGGGCGCAGTAGACGGCGATCGCGAGAGCGTCCTCCGCCTGCCTGGCGTCGCCGAGGGACGCAATGCGTGCCGGGCTCGGAATGCCCTGCCGTACGGCGCCGAGCGCCTGCTTCAGCGCGTCCGTGACCGGCTGATGGCCCGGCCGGGACGCCAGTTGCGCCAGCGCCCGCTGCACCGAGCCGTCCAGCGTCTCGCCGCGTGCCAGACCGTGCACGACGACGGCGAACGCGCCGGCCGACAGGTACGCGGTCGGATGCCCGTGCGTCTGCGCCGCGCATTCGACGGCGAGCTGGCACACCAACTGCGGCTCCCAGCCGACCAGCAGCCCGAACGGCGCGGAGCGCACCAGCGCGCCCGCGTCACGGGCGGTCGGGTTCTTGGGGGCCTGCAAGGTGCCCATGCTCGCGTCGCCGAGACCGGTGACGGTGTCCCGGGGCGGGTTGCGGCGGCTGTAGAGCCACTCCTCGCGGGCGAGCCAGCCGTTGTCCTTGCGGCGCTCGTCGGGGCCCCAGTCGCTCTGGGTCGCGGCCCATCTCAGATAGGCGCGGTGCACATCGGTGGGCGGGTGCCATGCGCCGGTGTCGCGGCGGACCTGGGCCCGTATCAGGCCGTCGACGGTGAAGAGCGTCAGTTGTGTGGCGGCCGTCACCGCGCCGCGGCGGCCGTTGACCGGCTCGAGGTCGGTCAGCCCGTCGAGGCCGTGGGCGGCGCGGATCTCGTCGATGGTGAGCCCACCGACACCGGCGCCGAGCGCGTCGCCGATGGCACCGCCGAGCAGCGCACCGCGCACCCTCGCGCGGAAGTCCTGCTGCTCGGCACGGCCCCACACGCCTGCGGCTGCTGCGCTCACCGCGCTCCTCCCCCGACGTCGAACGAACACTGCCCGGCCCAGCACTGTAATCGAA
Source organism: Streptomyces sp. Tu 2975 (assembly GCF_009832925.1). Lineage (GTDB taxonomy): Bacteria > Actinomycetota > Actinomycetes > Streptomycetales > Streptomycetaceae > Streptomyces. The sequence continues at coordinate 4,589,271 of NZ_CP047140.1, read as the reverse complement.
CGGGAACGGCCGGCTCAGGGGGCGAGGGCCGGTCCCGGACGGACCGTGCGCGGGTCGCACCGGTATGTCGCAGGACGCAGGCAGGTGCGGCGTACCGACCCGTATGCCCCGTGGTGCCGGGCACCGGGCGCGGCCGTGCCCTACGGCCTGTTCGCACCGGTCCCGGCGGACCGAACGCCGAGCGCCGGCGACCGACGGGCCCGTCCGGCGGCGCGGTGCGCAACGGTGGACCGGTCCCGCAGCGGTCAGTCCGGCAGCAGGGGCAGGAGCTCCGGGAGGTGCCCGTCGGACGCGCTCGCCGCCTGCTGACGCTCGGCCGGGACCTCCCCGTACAGCGTCGTACGCGGCCTGGACGGCCGCCCGGCGGCCTCCGCAATGGCGGTCAGGTCACGCACGGAGCGGTACGAGCCGTAACCGGAGCCCGCCATACGGGAGATGGTCTCCTCCATCAGCGTGCCACCGAGGTCGTTGGCCCCCGAGCGGAGCATCTCCGCGGCGCCCTCCGCGCCCAGCTTCACCCAGCTGGTCTGGATGTTGGTGATGTGCGGGTGCAGGAGGATGCGGGCCATCGCGGTGACGGCGCGGTTGTCGCGGGTGGTCGGGCCGGGCCGCGCGATGCCCGCCAGGTATACGGGTGCGTTGGTGTGGATGAACGGCAGCGTCACGAACTCCGTGAAGCCGCCGGTCTCCTGCTGGATGCGGGCGAGCGTACGGAAGTGGCCGAGCCAGTGGCGGGGCTGGTCCACGTGCCCGTACATCATCGTGGACGAGGACCGGATGCCGAGCTCGTGCGCCGTCTTCACGACCTCGATCCAGGTCGCCGTGGGCAGCTTGCCCTTCGTGAGGACCCAGCGGACCTCGTCGTCGAGGATCTCTGCGGCGGTGCCGGGGATCGAGTCGAGGCCCGCCTCCTTCGCCGCCGTCAGCCACTCGCGGACGGACAGGTTGGTGCGGCTGGCCCCGTTGACGACCTCCATCGGCGAGAAGGCGTGCACGTGCATGCCGGGGACGCGTTCCTTGACGGCCCGTGCGATGTCGAAGTACGCGGTGCCGGGCAGATCGGGGTGGATGCCGCCCTGCATGCACACCTCGACCGCGCCCACGTCCCACGCCTGCTGCGCCCGGTCCGCGACCTGGCTCAGCGAGAGGGTGTAGGCGTCGGCGTCGGTGCGCCGCTGGGCGAAGGCGCAGAAACGGCAGCCGGTGTAGCAGACGTTGGTGAAGTTGATGTTCCGCGTGACGATGTACGTGACGTCGTCGCCGACGACCGCCCTGCGGAGATCGTCGGCGATACGGGTGAGCGCGTCCAGGGCGGGACCGTCGGCGTGCAGGAGGGCCAGGGCCTCGTCGTCCGTCAGCCGGGTGGGGTCGTCGGCGGCCGTGGACAGTGCGGCCTTCACGTCGGTGTCGATGCGCTGCGGCACCATGCCGGGCGCGGCGGCCTCCCGCAGGGCGTCCCAGTCGCCGTAGACGGCGTCGAAGTCGTCACGCCGGTCGTGCGTACGGCCGTCGGTGTCGATGGTCCGGTGCAGATCCGTGCGCCCGGTGGCGGCGAAGCCCTCGTCGGGCTCCTGCCAGGGCAACCCCGTGGGAAAGGCGTCGCTCTTCGCGAGACCGGTCTCCGGGTCGGCCAGCGCCCGTACGTGCGGCAGCAGCCGCGGGTCGAGCCACGGCTCGCCGCGCTGGACGAACTCCGGGTACACGCACAGCCGTTCCCGGAGCTCGAAGCCTTCCGCCGCCGACCTCTCGGCCAGCTCGTCGATCCGGGGCCAGGGCCGCTCCGGATTGACGTGATCGGGGGTGACCGGCGAGACACCGCCCCAGTCGTCGATCCCGGCGCGGATCAGCCGCGCGAACTCCGCGTCCACCAGGTTCGGCGGCGCCTGCAGGCAGGCGGAGGGCCCCATGATGTGGCGCGCGACCGCGACGGTCGCGACCAGCTCGTCCAGTTCGGCGTCCGGCATCCCGCGCATGGCCGTGTCCGGCTTGGCGCGGAAGTTCTGCAGGATCAGCTCCTGGATGCCGTGGTACGCCCGCGAGACGCGGCGCAGCGCGAACAGCGAATCGGCCCGCTCCTCGTACGTCTCGCCGATACCGATCAACAGCCCGCTGGTGAACGGCACGTTCGTCCGCCCGGCGTCCTCCAGTACGCGGAGCCGTACGGCGGGCTCCTTGTCGGGCGACCCGTGATGCGGCCCGCCCGGCTCGCTCCACAGCCGGGTCGCCGTCGTCTCCAGCATCATGCCCATCGACGGCGCGACCGGCTTCAGCCGCTGGAAGTCGGTCCAGGACATCACCCCGGGGTTGAGGTGCGGCAGCAGCCCGGTCTCCTCGAGGATCCGGACGGCCATGGCCCGCACGTACGCGATCGTGTCGTCGTACCCGTGCGCGTCGAGCCACTCGCGGGCCTCGGGCCAGCGGTCCTCCGGCTTGTCGCCGAGCGTGATCAGCGCTTCCTTGCAGCCTGCTTCGGCTCCGCGCCGCGCGACCTCCAGCACCTCGTCCGGCGACATGAACATCCCGTGCCCGGCACGGCGGAGCTTGCCGGGCACGGTCACGAAGGTGCAGTAGTGGCACTTGTCGCGGCACAGGCGGGTGAGCGGGATGAAGACGCTCTTCGAGTACGTGATGACCCCGGCCCGGCCGGCCGCCTCCAGCCCCGCGTCGCGGACCCTCGCGGCGGAGGCGGCAAGGTCCTCCAGGTCCGCGCCGCGGGCCTGCAACAGCACGGCGGCTTCCGCGACATCGAGCGCCACCCCGTCCCTGGCCCGCTTGAGCGCCCGGCGCATGGCGTTCTCGGTCGGCCGTGCCGGATGGGGTCCGCCCTGGTGATCGGTCATGCGTCGAGCATACGAGCGGGGTGGGTCAGGTCCGTGACGTCGGCGACATGCGTCCCTTGTGCCTCGCTTTGCCCCCGATCTCCGTTGCCTCGAAAAAGGCGGCCGTGACAGCATCTGCCGCGTGAGTGACAACGGGGACGACAAGATATCGAGGCCGGACCGCCCCTCGAGAATCGCCGAGTTGGCCGACTGGCAGCCGGCAGCACTTCCGGCGGAAGCGCCGGCGCCTGACCCGTCTGCGTCGAGGGTTCGGGCAGCGCAGCCCATGGATGAGCTCGCCCTCGCCCGACTCAGGTTCATGATGCTGTTGGAGGACTTCAGGGACACCGCCGTACTGGTGCCCCTCGACGAGTCCGGCAGTTTGTGGACGGCGGACTTCAACGGGGTGCGGTGGATCTGTGCGTTCTCCGATGAGGAGGCGCTGTCGCGGTTCGCGCATGCGCAGCGGGATGCGGGGCGTGTGTGGGAGTTCCGGACGGTGCTGGGTGCGCGGTTGCTGGATGTGATGGTGCCGATGTTGCCGGGACCGGCGGGGGTTGCGCTGGATGCGGGCAGTGACGAGGGCATGTTGTTTCCGCCGGTCGAGGGTGTGGTGCCCGAGGCGGCGGTGGTGGATCTCGGGGGGACGCAGTGAGTGGGGAGCAGCCGGATCTTGCGGCGCCGCCGTCGGCGCTGGTGGAGATAGCGAGTGGTATCGATCTGGCGCATGCGGAGCTGAAGGAGCTCGGCATGATCGGGGAGGCGACGACGGGCCGGGGGTTTTCTGATCTGGCCCTGTCGGGGTTGGAGTTGGGGCATCCCGGGCTGACGTCGGAGTTCGAGACGTTCTGCAACCGGTGGGAGTGGGGCGTTCGGGCGCTCACGTTGAAGGGGAACCTGGTCGCTCAGGCGTTGGGTCTGTCGGCGGGGTCGTTCGCGGAGCAGGAGCGGTACGTCAAGGACACGCTCAAGATCGGTGTGAACTCGCTGAACGGTAATCCGCATCTGTCGGAGGACGAGGTCAAGCAGATGCGCTGGGACACGATCCGGGATCAGCACGCGTGGGACAACGCCGATTGGAGCCGGGAGTCGTTCTCGCAGGCGCATGCCGAGGTGAAGCAGACGTGGGCCAACACCACGTATGACGTGATGGACGCGCAGAACGACGCGATGGAGCGGGCGGGGATCCTCGACCCGGCGGTGCGGGAGCGGTTGGACGCGCAGTTGCGTGAGGATCTGGATCCCGATCAGGCGACGGTCGATCAGGCTGAGCAGCCGCGGTGGGGGGAGAGTCGCTGATGGTGGACTGGGGCGGGCTGGTCGACAAGGGCGTCGACATCGTCGACGACGGGATCGACAAGGGCAAGGAACTGGTCGGCGAGGGTGTCGACTATGTGACCGACAAGGCCGGCGAAGGTCTGCGGCACTACGGCTACGACGGTGTGGCGGAGGCGGTCGAGGACTGGGGGGACGAGACCGCTTCGTCTCTCGGTGCTCAGGTGGGTGAGCAGCAGCTCGGTCAGAGTGAAGAGGCGAACGAGCTGATCCATGGCCGGCCGGAGAAGATCGCCGAGTCGGTGAAGAACCTGCGCGACTTCCAGAAGGCGTTCGACCTGGTCGGCGGCGGGCTGAAGAAGATGGACTCCGCGCACTGGAAGGGTGAGGCGGCCAACACCTTCCGGGAGAAGTTCGAGCCGCTGCCCACGGACTGGCTGCGCGCGGCGGACGCGTGCGAGGACGCCGCCAAAGCTTTGGAAACCTACTCCAAGGCGATCACCAGCGCGCAGGGCAAGGCGAAGGAGGCGATCGCCCTCTACAAGGAGGGTGAGAGCGACTCCAAGGCTGCGGTCGAGGCGTACAACAAGAAGGGGCGGGCGTACGACGCGGCGCGAAACAGTGACAATCCGCTGCCGCACCCGGGTGAGTTCACCGACCCGGGCAAGGCGAAGCGGGCCCGGGCACGGGAGATCCTCGCCGACGCCCGCAAGGCCCGCAACGAGGCCGCCGAGGCTGCCAAGAGCGCGGTGACGGCGGCGATGGCGCACGCGCCGAAGGAACCGACGGGCCGGGACAAACTCCAGGCCGAGTTCACCGACTACGCCCTGGGTATGGGCGTGGAATCCATGCACCTGGCCGGCGGCGTGGTCAAGGGAACAGCCGGCATCGTCAACTTCGTCCGCTCCGTCAACCCGCTCGACATGTACAACCTCACCCACCCGGCCGAGTACTGGAAAGGCGTCAACACCACACTCGCCGGTATCGCCTCCACCGCCGCCAACCCCGACCGCGCCCTGAAGAACGCCTGGGAAGCAGCCAAGGGCGACCCCTCAGAATTCATCGGCCGCCTCATCCCCGAAATCCTCGGCACCAAAGGCGCAGGCCTTCTCCGAGGCGGGCTCCGGGCGGGCCTGAAGGACCTGCCGGGCGGTAGCGGACTAAACGGCAAGGTGCCGGACGAGTGGGCGACCGGAGCCCGACGTCGACCGAGGGACCTTCTCGACGATCCCGCGCAGACCCGGTGGGCCGAGGACGCCTACAGCAGCTTCCTCGAGGACGCACGGGATGTCAGCTCCATCGCCGAACACTCTCGCGGCATAGAACGCGGCAATGGATCCTCAGGATTCACCGAGGAAGAAATCGCGTCGGTCAAGAAGCATGTCTTCGACACGGAGCACCCGATCGTCGACCCCGAAACGGGCCAGGTGGTCATCCGGAAATTCGACGCTGATGCCGAGATCGCGGATGCATGGATCCGATTGAGGTCCGGAAACGGCCTGCCTGAGGACCACCTGCTGCTCGAGCACGAGATCGCAGAGCTCGGGTATCTCCGCGACAACCCAGGCGCCACGTACCAGGAAGCCCATCGCTTCGCGAACAGTAACTACAACTGGGAGCAAAAGATACCCTTGTACAAACGTGAAGACTTGGAAGGAGAATGGTAATGGCTTCACTCGTCTACTTTCGCAAGGTTTCCGAATCGGGTGATTCGGTCGAGTATGCATTCGGCTTCGATTCGACGGAAACGCCCCGCACTCTTATCATGGACACGAAGAGCCGTCGATCCCGTCCGGCGGACGGTGAAGTCGACTACGCATTTCTCAAGGCGTCGCGCAAAATCAACGCCATGTACGACGAGTTGGCGCAATGGCCGGACCGCGGAATGAGCGCCAGCTGACTGCACCGAGAGCACCGGCCTGACGTCGCCCCCGGCGGACAGGCCGGCGCCCGGCTCGGTGTCCTAGGGATGCGGTGTGGACTCGCACATCTGGTGCACGTGCCGCGTGACGCGTCGACGTAGTGGCGCTCGCGGTCACGACGCCATCCGGGTTTGCCGTCCTGGCGGCCGATCGGGCTGGTGATCGGTCATGCGTCGAGCAAACGAGCGCTCGCGGACAACCGGCCGGGGGCGGTGCCCGGTCGGCTGAGTAGCCGTGCTCATCCGGCTTGAGTCGGTTGACGGGTACGGCCGTGGCGGCCCGCCTCGTAGCGTCGTGCCCGTGACCGAAGACCTCGCGCAGCCCCGCACCAGCACGTCCGCCGCCAAGTGGCTCGGCATCGCCCTGGCGACGATCGTCGGCATCCCCGTGCTGCTGGTGCTCGTCGTACTGGTGACGTACGGCGTGCAGCGCGCGACCCCCGAGGACTATCCGAAGGTCGCGCCGCAGACCATGGCCGACCGGGCGGGCGCCCGCTCCCAGGAGTCGTACGACGTCCTCGGCTTCGACGCGCTGCTCCCGTCGGGCGAGTTCAACTCCTTGTCGTCCGGCTACTGCTACCCGGGCGGCCTGGAGAGCGTGGCCGACGAACACGTCGACAACGCCTACGCCCTCTCCCACTCGTGGCACCTCGCCGACGTCCCGGAGTCGGAGGCGCTCCCGGCCATGCGCCGTCTGCGCGACCACCTGAAGGCGGAGGGCTGGGACATCGTCTCGTTCGACTCCACGCCGTCGGGCGGCAATTGGGCCCTGCGCACGGAACGCGAAGGCGACGGCCGCCAGGTCTACGAGTGGTACGCGGACGGCGGCCGCTTCTCCGGTGGCGTGCATGCGGAGTGCGCGTACCTCCCGACCCCGCCGACGGACCCGTACGCGAGCCCGGACGACGCGACGACGGGCCTGACGGCTCCGACGCTGCGGCCGGCGTCGGACTGACGGCGGCCGGGCGCGGGGCGGGCCGGTGACTCGGGACCCGATCGGGACGGGCAGGCGGGATCAACCGCACCGGAGCGTGACGCGGGTCACATCGCGCCGTGTCACATCCTTGTCCGGTCGTTCCGTCGGAGTGGTGTAACCATCGGCAACGGCACAGGAGCTCACCATGGATGCTCGCTTGAACCTCTTCACCAACCCGGTCGCCCTCCGGTTCATCAAGCACCTCAACGCCGCGGGCAAGGTCATATCCGACTCGACGCTGCCCCATGCGACGCAGGAACTGGTGAAACTCCGCGCCAGTCAGATCAACGGCTGCGGATTCTGCACCGACATGCACTCCAAGGACGCCGCGCACGCCGGGGAGACCTCGGTGCGCCTCAATCTGGTCGCGGCCTGGCGTGAGGCCGCCGTGTTCACCGACGCCGAGCGTGCCGCCCTGGAGCTGACCGAGCAGGGGACCCGCATCGCCGACGCGGCCGGTGGTGTCACGGACGAGGCGTGGGCGAACGCGGCCAAGCACTACGACGAGGAGCAGCTCGCCGCCCTGGTGGGCCTCATCGCCCTCATCAACACCTACAACCGCGCGAACGTGATCGTCCAGCAGCCCGCCGGCGACTACCAGCCCGGCCAGTTCGGATGACGAGGAGTACCAGGCACGGACCGTCGTCCGGTCCCGTCCCGAACGTGCAGTAGCGCCCGCCCCGGGCCGCCTCGTCGCGGCCCGGGGCGCACTTCGTCCGACACCGGCGTCGGCCTTCGTCCGGGCCGGCAACGGCACACCTCGCGCGAGGGTGATTTGTGCGGGTACGGCCGGATCGGGGAGTTCCCGGTCCCGGTTCTCCTGGACCTCGACGCCCCCGCTTCAAAAGCTGTAAGAACCAGGGAAAGAACCTTCCCCACCCCAACCTCACCCCCGCTCACTCGGACGGGTGATGCACCCCAACTCGACTGGCGCATATGCCATGACGCGGTGCAAGCTCAGCCTCGACAACAGAACACGACCGCAGAAATGCGGCGGCCCCCGGCCGGGACTGGCATCCCGATCGAGGGCCTCACCAACGAGGAAGAGAACGCTTCCCCATGGCTGTACCGCAGCTTAACGCGCCCCTGTGCGCGTCGCCGCCCGTTCCCGCGGTCGGCATCCGGCACATCAACCTGCCGCACAACGAACGCTTCGTCGTGGTCGGCAACCACCTCGCCCAGCACGACCGTCTCTCGCTGACCGCGATCGGTCTGTCCGTGCACATCCAGTCGCTGCGTACCGGGGCCAGGATCTCGGTCAAGAAGCTCGCCGAGCGGTTCCCCGAGGGCGAGGACCGCATCTCGGACGCGCTCAACGAGCTGGAGCGGTACGGGTATCTGCGGCGTACGCGGGTGCGGTTGCCGTCCGGGCAGCTGATCACGACGACCGAGTCGTTCAACAACCCGCCCGCGATGCGGATCCGTGTGCCGGGGCAGGCCGTGCCCGTCACCGCGCCCGTCCGGGAAGCGCCGCCGCCTGCCGTCGAGCCGCCCGTGCCGGACCCGGTCGTCGGGCCAGAGCCCGTACCTCTGCCGCAGCAGCCCTGCCCACGGCCCCGGCCGGCAACCGCGCACCCCACGCGGACGCCGCCGCGGCCCGTCCCCGCCACCCTCCTCGCCGACCTGCGGCGGCACGATCCCCGGCTGCTGCTCTCCGAGCGGGACATCGGCCGCCTGGCCCCGGCCGTCGACGTCTGGCTCGAGCGGGGCGTCGCGCCCGACGCGGTACGGCGGACGCTGACGGCCGCGCTGCCCGCCGGCGAGCTGCACCGCCCGGCGGGGCTGCTCCGGCACCGGCTGACGGAGCTACTGCCACCACCGCTCCCGGCCGCCCCACCCTCCACGCCCCGCCCGGACCCGTTCCAGACGTGCGACGCCTGCGACCTCGCGTTCCGCGCGCCCGGGCCGGGGCTGTGCAGCGCTTGCGCGCCGGCCGCCGCCCTCGTGGCGTCGTGACTGCTGGTGACGCCCTGATGCTCGGCCGTACCATGGAGGGGCGGATGTACATAATGTGGGCCGGTCATCCACATGACCAACATGGAGGTCCGGATGAGCATGACCAACGTCAATCTCGACGACGACGTGCTGGCGGAGGCCATGCGTCTGATGGGTACGACGACCAAGAAGGACACGATCAACGGCGCCCTGCTGGACTATGTGCAACGCCTCAAGAGGCTGGAAGCTATGCAGGATCTTGCCGAGCGCGCGGAAAGCGGCGAGTTCGACGAGGCCATCAAGGCGTACGAAGCCCGGAAGCGAGCTTGGAGGGGCGAGTGAACCACCGGTTCCTCATCGATACGTCCGCCTTGTGGGAGTTGCTGCGCATACCGGAGGCACGGGCAGCATGGGCGCCGTTCGTCGAGTCCGGGCTCGTGCTGATCTGCGAACCCACCAAAGCCGAGTTTCTCCACTCGGCGACCGGTCCTGCCCACCGGGACGACCTCGAGACAAGGCTCCACGACATGTTCCCGGCCGCCCGGGTCCCTGGTGGTGCATGGTCATGGGTCGACACTGCGCAGTACAAGCTCACTCAGAAAGGGCAGCATCGCAGCGCCGGCCCGCTGGACCTGCTGCTGTGTGCAACGGCGGTCCACCACGGCCTGGTCGTGCTGCATCGCGACAACGACTTCGTGTCCGTCGCGCGCCTCGTCGACGAGGTCGAAGTACGGGACGTGCGGGATCCGTACACCGTCTGACCGACTCTCCCGAGGCCGCTACAGATACTGCGCGTACTCGTCCAGCGCCCGCAGGACCTCAGGCTCGGCCGCAGGCGGGAGTTGGAGGACGACCTCCTCCACGCCCAGCTCCGCGTAGTGCGCCAGCTTCCCCGCCGAGGGCCGGACCGCATACGGGACGACCTGGAGGGTCTTCGGGTCGCGGCCCGCCGACTCCCAGGCCGAGCGGAGCTGCGGCATCGTCTCCGTGAGGCCCCGGCCGCCGATCGGGAGCCAGCCGTCCGCGTACTCCGTGATGTGGGCGAAGAGCTTCGGGCCCGCCGCGCCGCCGACCAGGATGCGCGGGGCGCCGCCGGCCGGTTTGGGAAACGCCGACGAAGGGCGGACCGAGCTGTACTCGCCCTTGTACGCGGTGGGTTCCGGCGCCCACAGCGCCCGCATCAGGCGCATCCGGTCCAGTGCGAGTTCGCGGCGCGTCGACCACTCGACCCCGTGGTCCGCCGCCTCCTCCTTGTTCCAGCCGAAGCCCACGCCCAGCGTGAAGCGGCCGCCGGAGACATGGTCCAAGGAGGCGATCTGCTTCGCCAGGTCGATCGGATCGTGCTGCGCGACCAGGGTGATGCCCGTGCCGAGGGCCAGCGTCGACGTCACCGCCGCGGCCTGCGCGAGCGCCACGAAGGGGTCGAGCGTGCGCCCGTACTCGCGGGGAAGCTCGCCACCCGCGGGGTAGCCGGTGGTCCGCTCCACCGGGATGTGGGTGTGCTCGGGGACGTAGAGGCCGGCGAAGCCCCGCTGCTCCAGCTCGCGGGCCAGCCGCACCGGGCTGATCGTCTCGTCGGTCAGGAAGATGGTGGTCGAGATCCGCATGCGCCCAACGTATGCCGTACGGGTCCGCACCGTATCCGGTCATGACCGCGCCGTCCGTCGAACCTCTTCCCTTGGCCGCTCGTTCACGGCTGAATACCAGGGTTCGACCCCAAGGCCGCACGGACCGAACGGATCGCAAGGACCGAACGGATCGCAAGGACCGTACGGACCGCACGGACCGCACGGACCGCACGGGCCGCAAGCTGCATCACTCCTGTCCTTCTCGACACCCTGGGGAGCCGACGGCATGTGCAACGAGCAAGCGAACGACGACATACCAGCGGGACACACAGATCCCGGGGGACACGCGATGGCGCGGCGCGGGCTGCTCGTGACCGGGGCCGCCGCCGCGCTTACGTTGGGGACCGTGAGCTTCGCGAGCGCCGCGCCGCGCGACGACGGCCGGCGGACAGAGGTCGTACGCGGCACGCTGCCGCCCGGCTCCCCCGACTACGTGTACCTGCCGGTCGAAGTGCCGCGCGGGGTGCGGGAGATCCACGTCTCGTACCGGTACGAGCGGCCGGCGCAGCCGGCCGGGACGGCGGGCAACGCGCTCGACATCGGCATCTTCGACGAGCGCGGCACCGCCCTCGGCGGTGACGGTTTCCGCGGCTGGTCCGGCGGCGCCCGGTCGGAGTTCTTCATCCGGGCGGACGAGGCGACCCCCGGCTACGTCCCGGGCCCCGTCCGCCCCGGTACGTGGCATATCGCGCTGGGCCCGTACACGGTCGCGCCGCAGGGCCTCCCGTACGAGGTGAGCATCACGCTGACGTACGGCGAGCCGGCTCCTGCCCCGAAGGTGGTCCACCCGCCCGAGCGCGCCAAGGGCCGCGGGCGTGCCTGGTACCGCGGCGACTGCCATCTCCACTCCTGGTACTCGGACGGCAGGCGCACCCCCGGCGAGATCGCCGCCCTCGCCCGCGCCGCCGGGCTGGACTTCATCAACTCGTCCGAGCACAACACCCACTCCGCGCACGCCCACTGGGCGGCGGAGGCCGGCGACGACCTGCTGATCCTGCTCGGGGAAGAGGTCACCACCCGCAACGGGCACGTGGTGGCGCTCGGCACCGACCCGGGGACGTTCGTCGACTGGCGCTACCGCGCCCGCGACAACCGCTTCGGGCACTACGCACGTGAGATCCGCCGGGCCGGCGGGCTGGTGGTGCCCGCCCATCCGCACGCCACCTGCATCGGGTGCAACTGGAAGTTCGGCTTCGGTGAGGCCGACGCGGTGGAGGTCTGGAACGGGCCCTACACGCCCGACGACGAGGTGTCGCTCGCCGACTGGGACAGCACGCTCGCGCTCGCCGCCCGCACCGGCAAGGGCTGGACCCCCGCCATGGGCAGCAGCGACGCGCACCGCGACCCGGACAAGGTGGGCACCCCGCAGACCGTCGTCCTCGCCGACGACCTGACCCGCGGGGCGATCCTCGACGGGATCAAGGCCGGGCGCAGTTATGTCGCGGAGTCCAAGGACGTCTCGCTCGCCTTCTCCGCGGCCGGCGGGCGCGGCCGGCACGCGGGCATCGGCGAGCGGCTCCGCGTGGACGACAGGGACCCGGTGACGGTGCGGCTGGAGGTCGAGGGCGCGCCCGGATGCACGGTGCGGTTCGTGACCGACCAGGGCGTGCTGCACTCGGCTGCGCTGCCCGCCTCGGGAACCGGGACGGTGGAGTGGCGCACGACCGCGCGGTACGCCACCTACGTACGCGCCGAGGTACGCCACGCGCCCGTGATGCCGCCGATGCCGGGGGCTCTCGCCGCGTTCACCAACCCTGTCTTCCTTGGCGGTTGACCCCGCGGTCCGGCGAAGTGATGTCCGGGCCGCCGGCGGTGCGGGCGGCCCGGCGTCCGACCCTATCGGCCCTTCCCGCCCATCGGAAAATGGCGGCCGGGGTGCGGCCCCGGGCCCTACCCTCCAGGCATGGGATCACTTGTCCGCCACATCACGATCGACTGCTCCGACGCCTACCGCCTCGCGACCTTCTGGGCGGCGGTGCTGGATGCCAAGGTCTCCGACGAGGACGCGCCCGGCGATCCGGAGGCGCTGGTCGAGTCGGCGAACGGCGCGCTGCTGTTCGTCACCGTGCCCGAGAAGAAGAGCGTGAAGAACCGCGTCCACCTGGACATCGTGCCGGCGGAAGGCACCCGCGACGAGGAGGTGGAGCGTCTGCTGGCGCTCGGGGCGACGCTCGTGGGCGACCATCGCGTGCCCGACGGGAGGGGCTGGGTGACGCTGGCGGACCCGGAGGGCAACGAATTCTGCGTCGAGCGCGGCGCCGCCGAACGCACGGGCTGACGACGGGGACCGGTCACCGCCTGTGCAGTGCCCCGACGTAGACGCCGAGCAGGATGAGCGGTGCCCCCAGGAGCAGGCTCGCCGTCAGGGGTTCGTCGTCGAGCCACGCCGAGAGCAGGATGGTGACGAGGGGGAAGACGACGAAGACGTACGCGGCTCTCGACGGACCCCAGGCTCTGACCAGCATCAGGTAGAGCACGAAGACGGCCACCGAGCCCGCCAGGACGACATACGCCACGGCCCACCACGTCGCCGCCCGCTCGGGGAGGATCCACGCGTCGCCGGCGGCGCGGGAGCCGGCGAAGAGGAGGACCGCGGCGCCAGTCATACCGACCGCGTTCATCGTGACCGGGTGGACCTTCGGCAGGCGGTGGACCAGGACTGTCGCCTCCGCGAAGGAGAGCACCGCGCCGAGTACCGCGAGGAACGAGAGCAGTGGGACGGAGCCCTGCAGCGGGTTCCGGGACACCACGGCGACGCCCGCGACGGCGAGTACCGTCCCCACGGCGGCCCGCAGCCGGAACGTCTCCTGGTGCTGGGCGACGGAGAGCAGCAGTGCGGCGAGCGGCACCAGCGCGAGGATCGTCTGGCCGAGACCGGCGTGGATGCGGACGAGGGCGTAGTAGGCCAGGGCGAAGGTGACGCCGAAGTTGAGCACACCGAACAGCAGCGCGCCGGCCAGTGCCCGTCCGCGTGGCCAGCGGAGCCGCATGACAGCCATGACGAGGAGCAGGACCGCGGCCGCGGCCCCGAAGCGCAGGGCGGCGCCCCACAGCGGATCCAGCTCGCGGTTGCTGAAGCGGACGCCGACGGCGTTGCCTCCGGCGAGGAGACAGCAGACGGCGAACGTGGCCGGAGCGGCTCCGCTGTCCGAGGGTGCGCGCATGACCGCACCGTAGGACGGGCACGGCGGGAGGGGGGCGCCGACACTCCACCCGGTGCCCCCGGGGGCCTACCGCCCGTCCTTGCCCGCCGGGAAGAGCGGGGTCCAGGGCAGCGCCGTGCGCCAGGTGTCGCCGTCGCGCATCCAGTCGCCGATGATCCTGGCCACCGGCTCGGGCCCGATGACGTCCCCCTGCCACGGCACGTGGGCCTCGAAGTGCAGATGGTCGCCGCCCTCGCGGTACTCGACCTGGTAGCTGAAGTCGTCGTTCAGATACACCTGCATGAAGTGCTGGTCGGCCGGCTCCCTGTCGGTCCGCTCGACGATCACGAACCGGTGGGACAGGTTCATGTCGGCGAGCAGGTCGTGGACGGCCACCTCCGACGGATCGTCGAGGGACCTCCCGCCGGCTTCGGTGGCTCGGATCAGCGGCTCGGTCATACGGGCGACTGTAGGGCCCGGGTCGGACAGCGGGGCCGGCCGGGCGGCCCCGCTGTCGAGATCGGGCCCTGAAGCACCGGTCCGGGCCGGTGTTCAGGGCCCGGACAGGTGTTCAGGGCCCGGACAGCCGTAAGCCGGGCCTCGGCCGCGCGACGCGCACCGGGGCCCGGCAGAGGGTCGTTCAGTCGGCCAGTTCCAGCGCCGGCGTCTCCTTGGTGAGGACCTCGCCGCGGAAGAACGCCGGGCTGCGGCGCTGCATGAGGAGCATCAGGAAGAAGCCGAGGACCAGCAGGCCGACCCCGATGACGAAGACCGAGCCCATGCCGAGGACGGAGGATCCGGAGCCGTAGGCCGGGTCCCACATGTCGTAGAGGGTCTTGCCGAAGACCGCCGTGAGCATCAGGCCGCCGACGCCGGGGAGGATGCCCTTGACCAGCAGGTTGCCGGTCGAGCGGGTCAGTTCCTTGCGGAAGAACCAGACGCAGGCGAAGGCCGTGATCGAGTAGTAGAAGCAGATCATCAGGCCGAGCGCGTAGATCGTGTCGACGAGGACGTTCTCGCTGACGAGGCTCATCACCGTGTAGAAGACGCCGGTGGCGACGCCCGCGGCGACCGTGGCGAGCCCCGGGGTCTTGAAGCGGGGGTGGACCTTGGCGAAGGCCGGCGGCATGGCGTCGTACGCGCTCATCGCGAGGGCGGTGCGGGCGACCGGGATGAAGGTGGTCTGCAGGCTGGCCGCGGCGGATGCGAGGACCGCGACGAAGAGCAGGATGCCGAGACCGGAACCCATGATCGGGTCGGCCAGCACGGCGAACACGTTGTCGGAGGTGTCCGGGTTGCCGAGGCCGGTGCCCTTCTCGCCGATGCCGGCGTACATCTGCACGGCGATGGCCACCATCAGGTACGAGGCGACGATGACCACCATGGCGAGCATGGCGGAGCGGCCCGGGGTGCGGGCGCTGCCGACGCTCTCCTCGTTGATGGACAGGCAGGCGTCCCAGCCCCAGTAGATGAAGATCGAGAGGGAGAGCCCGGCGGTGAAGGCGGAGAAGGACTCGATGCCGAACGGGTTCATCCAGGACAGGGAGAAGTCCAGGGAGCCGGCGACCTCGCCGGACTTGGCGATTGCCATGGCCGCGAAGATCACGATGACGGTGAGCTGGAGGCAGACCAGGGCGTACTGGACCCACTTGGTCGCGGTGATGCCCCGGTAGCTGATCGCCGTCGCGACGGCGATGAAGCCGAGTGTGGTGAGGATGTGGACGGCCTTGTTGCCGTCGAGGGCGGCGACGTCGGCGCTGCCCGTAACCTCTCCGGCGGTGAGCCAGAAGAAGGACGTGGCCACGCCCGCGAGGTTGGACAGGACCACGACGGTGGCCACCAGCAGTCCCCAGCCGCACATCCAGCCGATCTTGGGACCGAAGGCCTTCACCGACCAGGTGAAGGAGGTGCCGCAGTCGGGGACCGCCTTGTTCAGCTCCCGGTACGCGAAGGCGACGAGCAGCATCGGCAGGAAGCCGGCCAGGAAGATGGCGGGCATCTGGAGCCCGACCTCGCCGACGGTCGGTCCGAGTGTCGAGGTCAGGCAGTAGACGGGGGCAACCGTCGAGACGCCGATGACAGCTCCACCCATGAGGCCGACGGAGTTCCCGCCCAGGCCCTTGGTGCGGACACCCCCGTCGGGGGCGCTCCGTACCGTGTCTCCGGCCTCTGGCCGCGCATCCAGCTGAGTCATGGGGAGGACGTTAAGTGCTGCGGTTTCCACATCCGGATGATCGAAGTCCGGATTCCCCGGGATCTCCGGCGCTCGATTCCAAGGTCAGGACGCACACTTGCCGGGCATTCGAAAGACATGCTGGCGTTACCAGTGGTACATCACAAGGCCGCCGGCCCACTCTTCCGAGATGCGAGAACCGCAGGGGCGACCGTTTTGTCCGGTTTCAAAATTTCCCGTGCCTTTTTCCGGCCCCGCCACGGGCCAATGACGGCAAGGGTTTTCAGCCACCCGCCGCCCGCCGTCAGCCCGGCCACACCACCGACTGGAGCTCGCTGTACGCATACAGCGCGTACGAGCCGACGTCCCGGCCCACCCCGCTCCGCTTGAAGCCGCCGAACGGCGCCTCCATGTTCCTGCCGACGGTGTTCACCCCGACGCCGCCCGCCCGCAGCCGGCCCGCCACCCGGAAGGCCCGGGACACATCGCCCGACCAGACGTAGTCGATCAGGCCGTACTCGCCGTCGTCGGCGAGCGCGACACCCTCCTCCTCGTCGTCGAACGGGAGGACCACCACCACCGGCCCGAAGATCTCCTCACGCACGACACGCATGTCCTTCGTGCAGTCGGCGAAGAGCGTGGGAGTTACGTAGAAACCCTTCTCGAAGGCGGGGCGCCCGCCGCCCGCCACCAGACGCGCGCCTTCCTTCCTGCCCAGCTCGACATACGACTCCACCCGGTCGCGGTGCGCCGCCGAGATGACCGGTCCGACCACCGTGGCCGGATCGCGGGGGTCTCCGACGCGCAGGGCACGCGCCAAGCCGGCCAGCCCTTCCACCAGCCGGTCGTACACACCGCGCTGCGCGATCACCCGTGTCGGCGCCGTGCATATCTGACCGCTGTAGAAGGAGAACGTCGTACCGATCCCGCGCACCGCCGAACCGATGTCCGCGTCGTCGAAGACGAGGGCCGCGCCCTTGCCGCCGAGCTCCATCAGCTGGCGCTTCATCCCACGGCCGCAGACCTCGGCGATGCGCTGCCCGACTGCCGTGGAGCCGGTGAAACTGACCATGTCGACGTCCTCGCAGTCGACGGCCGCCTCGCCGACGGCCGGCGCCGAACCGGTGACCACGTTCACCGTGCCGGGCGGGGCGCCCGCCTCCTCGAGGGCCGCCGCCATCCGGTAGACGGACAGCGGATCCTGCGGAGCGGGTTTCACCACGACCGTGTTGCCCATGGCGAGCGCCGGCGCGACCTTGCCGGCCGGATTCGCCCATGGATTGTTGTACGAGGTGATGCAGGTGACCACGCCGACCGGCCGGCGTACGGCGACAGCGCCGAGCACGCCCGCCCTGCCCATCGGGCCCGCGGCGCTGATCTGCGGAGGCAGGGCCCGCTCGACCGGCTCCAGCGCGCCCTTGGCGTACCGGGCGAACCGCACCGCCGCCACCGCCACCTGCATCCCGCGTGCCGTGGCCGTCGTCGCGCCGCTCTCGGCACGGGCGAGCTCCGTGTGCGCCTCACGGTCGCGCACGACCAGGGCGGCCGCCCGGTCCAGGATCGCGGCGCGCTCCTCGGGCCCCGTACGGGACCAGGAGGAGAAGGCCTCGCGGGCGGCGGCGGCCGCGGCGTGGACCTGGGCGCGGCTCGCCTCGGGCGCCAGGCCGACGACCTCCTCCGTCGCCGGGTCGATCACCTCGTAGTGACCGTCGTCCGGCTCGACCCACTGTCCGCCGATGAACAGCCGCTGCCCGGCCCGCTCCGGAGCCGTCACCGGGTCGACACCGTCCTCGTGTCACGGCCGGAACGGAGCACCCGGCCCGGTACGGCGCCGGTGACCTTGTCGTCCCGTATCGTCTCCACGCCGTTGACCCGCACGGACACGATCCCGACGGCCTTCGCGTCCAGGCGCGGGCTGTCGCCGGGCAGGTCGTGCACGAGCGTCGCCGGGGCGGCGTCGATGCGTTCCGGGTCGAACAGGACGAGGTCCGCGTGGTGGCCCTCCACGATGCGGCCGCGGTCGCGCAGACCGAAGAGACGGGCCGGATCGTCGGTCAGCATCTTCACCGCCTCCTCCAGTCCGACCAGCTTCCGGCCCCGCAGACAGTCCCCGAGGAAGCGGGTCGTGTAGGGGGCACCGCACATCCGGTCCAGGTGCGCGCCGGCGTCCGAACCGCCCAGCAGCACGTCCTCGTGCTGCCAGGTCTGCGCGCGCAGGGCCCACGAGTCGGGGTCGTTGTCGCTGGGCATGGGCCACAGGACCGTACGCAGATCGTCGTTGGCGCAGATCTCGACCAGGCACTGGAACGGGTCCTGGCCGCGTTCCGCGGCGATGTCCCGGACGACGCGGCCGGTGAGGCCCTCGTTCTCCCGGGTGTACGTGTCCCCGACGACGTACCGGCCGAAGTGGGCCAGCCTGCGGAAGACGCCGGCCTCCGGGGAGTCCGCGCGGCGCAGCATCCCGGCCCGGACGGCCGGGTCGCGCAGCTTCGCGATGCGCTGCGGCACCGGGAGGGACAGGATCTCGCCCCAGCCGGGGATCAGGTTCAGCGCGCAGAACGTCCCGAGTGACATGTTCATCGGCGTGAGGATCGGCATGGTCAGCGCGACGACGCGGCCGCCGGCCTTACGGGCCCGCTCGGACGGGACCAGCTGGCGGGGGACGCGGTCGGGGACGGAGGCGTCGATGGTGAGGACGTTCCAGTTCAGTGGCCTTCCCGCGGCGGCGCTCATCTCCACGAGAAGGTCGATCTCCTCGTCCCCGAACCGGTCGAGGCACCCCGCGACGATCGCCTCGAGCTGGGTGCCCTCGTGCTCCCCCACCGCCCTGGAGAGGGCGAGCAGTTCGTGCGGCAGGGCGTGACGGGACGCGACGGGCCTGCCGTCCCCGTCGGAGTGTGTCGACGACTGGGTGGTGGACAGGCCCCAGGCACCGGCCTCCATGGCGTCGTGGAGGAGGGCCAGCATCTGCTCGAGCTGCGCCGGGGTCGGCTGCCCGCCGATCGCGTCCGGGCCCATCACGTGCCGGCGGAGCGCGCAGTGGCCCACCATGAAACCGGCGTTGACGGCCGTGCGGCCTTCAAGGGCGTCCAGGTACTCGCCGAACGTGTGCCAGTTCCAGGGGGCGCCCTCCTCGAGCGCGACGAGGGACATGCCCTCGACCTTGGACATCATCCGCCGCGTGTAGTCGGCGTCCTCCGGGCGGTCCGGGTTGAGCGGTGCCAGCGTGAAGCCGCAGTTGCCGCCGGCGACGGTCGTGACGCCGTGGTTGAGGGACGGCGTGGCGTACGGGTCCCAGAACAACTGGGCGTCGTAGTGGGTGTGCGGGTCGACGAAGCCGGGGGCGAGGACGAGGCCGGTGGCGTCCTCGACGGTCCTCGCGGAGGGGGTTCCTGTGCCGGTGCCCGGCTCTGTGATGACGGCTGTCCGGCCGTCGTCGCCGATGCCGACGTCGGCGCGGTACGCGGGGGCGCCCGTGCCGTCGAGGACGGTCGCGTTGCGGATGAGGTGGGCGAGCATGGCGTCCCCTTCTGTACGGGGTGGTTGGTGGGTGTGGTGTGGCCCGGCCGGGGGTGCGGCGGCCGGCCGCGGCCACGCGCGTCACCCCGACCGGGCCGCGACGGGCGACGGTCCGGGAAGACGCCGCCCGTGCGTGGGGGGAGGGGCGGAGGGTGGCCGCTGCGCGGGGCCGTTTCCCATCCCCGCCCCTTCCCGGACCGGGCTCCGCCCGGACGTGGTACCGCGCTTCGCGCGGTGCGCTCGATCGCCGGGCCGGCTCACGTTGCCTGGCGGCTTCGGTCCCGCCGGGGGCACCTCCCACGGCAGCCGGGCCGTAGGGGGAGATCGAGGCGCGAGGGATCCGGGGGCAGAGCCCCCGGTGACGACCCCGTCACCTCGACGCCGACTCCCGGAAGCGGGTCGTCCGGTGGATCGGGTCCGTGTCGATCTGAGGGATCACGTGCTCGCCGATCAGGCGGATCGTCGTCATCGTGTCCTCGTAGGACACTCCGATCGGCAGGCCGAACGACAGCTGGTCCGCCCCCGCCTGCTCCCACCGCTTGCACTGCTGCAGCACCTCTCCCGGGTCGCCGCAGATCATCAGTTCCTCCGCTATCAGCAGTTCGATGATCTCCGCCGTGTACTCCGGCAGGAGTTCCGGCCACTCGGGGACGCCCTCGGGGCGCGGGAACGTGTCGTGGTAGCGGAACAGCAGCGACTGGAGGTAGTTGAGGCCGCCGGACACCGCGATCTCGACCGCGCGTTCGTGCGTCTCCGCGCAGATCGCCGTCGAGGTCACCATCACGTTGTCGTTGACGAAGGCGCCCACCGCCTTCGCCTCCTTCACCGCCGACTTGTACGAGTCGAGGACCCATTCCATGTCGGAGACCTTCTGGACACTGAAGCCCAGCACGCCGAGGCCCTTCCTGCCGGCCATGGCGTACGAGGACGGGGAGCCGGCCGCGTACCACATCGGCGGGTGGGCGGGCCCGTAGGGCTTGGGGAGGACCTTCCGCGGCGGCAGGGACCAGTGCTTGCCCTGGAAGCCCACGTACTCGTCCTGGAGCCACATCTTCGGGAACTCGGCGATCGTCTCCTCCCAGATCTCCTTGGTGTGGTTCATGTCGGTGATGCCCGGCATGAATCCGAGGATCTCGTGGGACCCGGCGCCGCGTCCGGAGCCGAATTCGAAGCGGCCCTGTGACAGGTGGTCGAGCATCGCGACCTTCTCCGCGACCTTGACCGGGTGGTTGACCGGGGCCAGGGGGTTGAAGATGCCGGAGCCGAGGTGGATGCGCTCGGTCGCGTGGGCGAGGTAGCCGAGGAAGACGTCGTTGGCCGACAGGTGCGAGTACTCCTCCAGGAAGTGGTGCTCGGAGGCCCAGGCGTACTTGAACCCGGACCTGTCCGCCTGGATGACGTACTCGGTCTCCTCCATCAGCGCCTTGTGCTCGGCGAGCGGGTCGGTCTCGGCGCGCTTGCCGAGGTATCCCTGAACAAAGAGGCCGAATTCCATGGGGGTTCACCGCCTATCGTTTCTGACGCACCATCAGATCTGGATGGGTCCGACTGTTCCACCGGGTGCCTGCGCAGTCAAGAGAGCAGCGGCGCCGCGGCGCCGGACCGGCACCGGGCCGCCTCACAGGACGCTGACGCCCGCCAGCCATCCGCCGTCGATCACGAACGGCTGGCCGGTGATGTACGAGGAGTCCTCGCCGGTCAGGAAGAGGGTGAGCTTCGCGACCTCCTCCGGCCGCCCGACCCGCCCGAGCGGCACCAGCGTCCGGTACAGGTCGCCGACCGCTTCCGGGTCCGCGCCCTCGGGGTTGCTCATGGGGGTGTCCACGGCGCCGGGGCACACGGCGTTGACCCGGATCCCCTTCCCGGCGAGCTCGAGTGCGGCCACCCTCGTCAGGCCGACGATCGCGTGCTTGGACGCCGCGTAGGCGCCCACGTAGGCCATGCCCGTCAGGGCCGTGTACGAGGCCGTGTTCACGATCGTGCCGCCGCCGGCCGCCGCGATCTCCGGGGCGACGCCACGGATACCGAGGAACGTGCCGATCTGGTTGACCTGCGTGATCAGCTGGAACTCCTCCAGCGGGGTCGAGACCAGTTCGTTGAAGCGCAGGATGCCCGCGTTGTTGACCAGTCCGTCGATCTTGCCGAAGTGCTCCTTCGCGGTGGCGACGGCCGCGGTCCAGTCGGCCTCGCGGCTCACGTCGAGATGGACGTAGAGACCCCCGACCTCCTTGGCGAGCGGTTCGCCCAGCTCGTCGAGGACGTCGGCGAGGACGACCTTCGCGCCCTCCGCGGCGAAGAGTCTGGCCTCCTGCTCCCCCTGCCCGCGCGCGGCGCCGGTGACGAGTACGACACGTCCGTCCAGCTTGCCCATGCCTGCTCCCTTGGTCAGTCGAGGTGCGGGGCGACGTCGGCGGCGAAGGCCGCCATCTGGTCGGTCAGTTCACTGCGGTTCCGGCTGCGGAACCGCACCTGGATCTGGTCCACGCCCATCACGGCGTAGGCCCGCAGGGACTCCGCGACCGCCGCGGGCTTGCCGGAGACCGTCCGGCGGCCGGTGTGCCGGCCGGGCTCGCCGATGTACAGCGGCTCGGTGATGGCGCCGATCACGAAGGGGTCCTCGATCCCCGCCGCCTCTCGCAGTTGCCGGATCCGCGCGATCTGTGCCGGCAGCTTCTCGCGCGGATCGCCCTGGGGCAGCCAGCCGTCCCCCTTGAGCGCGGCCCGCCGCACAGCGGCCGGCGAGGAGCCGCCGACCCAGAGGGGGACACGGGGCTGGGCCGGCCGTGGCCGCTGCCCGAGATCCTTGAAACGGAACCGCTCCCCGTGGAACTCCGGATACTCGCCGGGGCCGAGCGCGGCGCGCAGCGCGTCGATGCTCTCGTCGAGGACGGCCCCGCGGGCGTCGAAGTCGACACCCAGAGCCTCGAACTCCTCCCGTACGTGCCCGGCCCCGACGCCGAGGAGCAGCCGTCCGCCGGAGAGGTGGTCGAGGGTCGCGTACTGCTTGGCGGACGCCAGGGGGTGGCGCAGCCCGACGACCGCGACATGACTCAGCAGCCGCACCCGCTCGGTCACCCCGGCAAGGAAGGAGAGCGTGGCGACCGGGTCGTACCAGACCGTGGACATGGCGTCCGCGAGGCGTCGCGGGACGGCGACGTGGTCGCAGACGGCGAGGTAGGAGAAACCGGCCCGGTCGGCCGCCACGGCGACGGCGGCCAGGTCGTCCGGGCCCGCCTCGGTCTCCCAGGGCTCGGCGTAGAGGGTGCTCTGCGACTGGACCGGGAGCTGCATCCCGTACGCCACCATGAAGACTCCCCGGAGCTGACGGACCGTCAGTAACGACGGCTGGTGCCATCGTCGGGGCTGACGGCCCATCAGGCAAGGGTGGCGCAGCGGCCTCAGCCGAGCAGCGCGTACACCGTCGAGGCGCGGGCGGCCGGCTCCGCGGAACCGTCGGTGGTCATGGTGATCTCGGCGAAGACCATGCGCTTGCCCAGCTTGGTGATCCGGGCGTCGACCAGGACGTCGGCGCCGACGACGGCCCGCTGGAAGCTGGTGGACTGCTGGACCGTCGTCATCGGGACGAAGGCGCCCCGCGCCGACGACACGGCGATCACGGTCGCCGTGTCCGCCGCGGCCATCAGCGCCTGCCCGGACATCCCGCCGCCCTCCCGGGCGAGCCGGTCGGACCAGGGCAGCCGCAGCACGGCGTGCAGGTCGCCCGTCTCCTCGACGGACAGGCCGAGTTCGAGGACCCAGGGGGCGAAGCTGTCGGCGAGGATCTTGCCCGCTTCTGCGGTGGAGAGCGTCATGCCCTGATGGTGCCGGTCGGGGGCCGTTCCGGGTAGACGACCCGGGTACGGCTGTCCCTGCTTGTTCGGCCACCCGTGTCACACCGGCCCGCTGCGCTGAGTATCGACTGGCCCGCCATGCGAGGGAGGCGCATCATGACGGTGATGCTGGAACGCCCGACGACAGACGGCACCGACCCCCGCCGCTTCGAGGAGCTGTGCGCAGCCCTCGACGAGCTGAACGTGCCCGACGGCTTCAACGCCGAGATCATCAGGGGGAACATCGTCGTGTCACCATGGTCGAAGGCGTACTACCTCGACGTCATGGACCTGGTCTGCGATCAGCTGCGCCCCCGCCTTCCGGAGGGCCACCGGATCAGCTCCGCCCCCGCGCTCTACGTGTTCCCCGGCGTGGAGCGGGCCTACGGCCCCGACGTCCACGCGGCTCACCGTCAGACGCGGCGGACGACAAGCCGCCATTTGGACGGGGAAGGGCTCTCCTTCGTCGCCGAGTTGACCTCTCCTTCGACGCGCGACGACGATCTCACCGACAAGGTCGAGCGCTACGGCAAGGCCGGTGTTCCTGTTTACCTCCTGCTCGACATGCAGGAGGACAGCGCCACCGTCTACTGGTCGCCGACCCCGAAGGGATATGCCTCCCACCTCACCCTGCCGTTCGGCGAGAAGATCCACATCCCTGACCCGTTCGACTGCCACGTCGACACGACCGGGTTCCAGGCGCCCGGCGAAGGCTGACCGGAGAACGGGCGCCACCAGGTAGGCGGCACCAGGTAGCACGCGGCGTGCGGGACGCTCAACACGATTGCCCGTCGGACGGTGCGTGACGGACCGCCGGGCGGTCGCCTACGGGCCCGGCCACAGACCGTCCTCGGTCAGCCCCAGCAGGTCGATCGCGTTGCCCGCCACGATCCTCTCCACCACGTCCTGCGGCAGGTGGCCCATCTGGGACTCGCCGACCTCCTTCGATTTCGGCCAGGTCGAGTCGGAGTGCGGGTAGTCCGTCTCGTAGAGGACGTTCCCTGCCCCGATCGCGTCCAGGTTCCTGAGGCCGAACGCGTCGTCGAAGAAGCAGCCGTAGACGTGGTCGGCGAAGAGTTCGGACGGCGGCCGGGTGACCTTGTCCGCGACACCGCCCCAGGCGCGGTTCTCCTCCCAGACGACGTCCGCGCGCTCCAGGATGTAGGGGATCCAGCCGATCTGCCCCTCGGCGTACATGACCCGCAGGCCCGGGAAGCGTTCGAACTTGCCGCTCATCAGCCAGTCGACCATGGAGAAACAGCAGTTGGCGAAGGTGATGGTCGAACCGACGGCGGGAGGCGCGTCCGCGGAGGTGGACGGCATCCGGCTGGAGGATCCGATGTGCATGGCGATGACCGTGCCGGTCTCGTCGCACGCCGCGAGGAACGGGTCCCACGCGTCCGTGTGGACGGACGGGAGCCCGAGGTGCGGGGGTATCTCGGAGAAGGCCACGGCGCGCACGCCGCGCGCCGCGTTGCGGCGGACCTCCGCGGCGGCCAGTTCGGCGTCCCACAACGGAATCAGCGTCAGCGGCACGAGCCGGCCCCGAGCCTCGGGGCCGCACCACTCCTCCACCATCCAGTCGTTGTAGGCCCGTACGCACAGCAGCCCGAGCTCGCGGTCGGCAGCCTCCGTGAAGGTCTGGCCGCAGAAGCGCGGGAAGGTGGGGAAGCAGAGCGCGGACCGGACGTGGTTGACGTCCATGTCGGCGAGCCGCTCCGGGACGCTGTAGGAGCCCGGGCGCATCTGCTCGTACGTGATGATCTCCAGCTTGATCTCGTCGCGGTCGTAGCCGACGGCGGTGTCGAGCCGGGTGAGCGGCCGGTGCAGGTCCTCGTAGACCCACCAGTCGCCGATCGGTCCCTCGTCGCCGGGGGCTCCCATGACGGGGGCGAACCTGCCGCCGAGGAAGGTCATTTCCTTCAGGGGCGCGCGGACGATGCGGGGGCCCGAGCCGGCGTACTTCGACGGGAGCCGGTCCCGCCAGACGCCGGGGGGCTCCACCGTGTGATCGTCCACCGAGATGATCTTGGGGAAGGTCTCCATCGTTTCAAGGTAGCGCCGAACTGACGGTCCGTCAGCTTCGGCGGCCGGTTCCGCCGGCCCGACCCACTATGAACCTCGCGTATACACGCTGTGTATAGTCACCGGCGAGTACGGACGACCACCGGCCCGCGGCCGCATTCCGTACGACCGGCACACCGCCGCGCCACCGCGCCACCACGAACGGGGAGACTCACCATGCCTTCAAGGACGTACAAAACCGGGTCCAGGGTTGTCCCGGCCCTCGCCGCCGCCCTCACACTGACCCTCGCGCTCACCGGCTGCTCCGTCGACAGCACCTCGCCCGCGGACGCCCGCTCCGACGCCGCCGGCTCCGACGGGAAGGCGCTCGCGAGCGAGAAGGGCCAGGGCGCCGGTTCACCCGCCGTCGACTGCGAGAAGGCCACGTGCATAGCGCTCACCTTCGACGCGGGCCCCGGCAAGGACACGCCCGAACTCCTCGACCACCTCGCGAAGGAGAAGGTGCCCGCCACCTTCTTCCTCCTTGGCAAGAACCACGTGCTCAAGTATCCCCAAGTGGTACGCCGCCTCGCCGCGGAAGGCCACGAGGTCGCCAACCACACCTGGACCCACCAGCGGCTCGACAAGCTCGACAAGGAAGAGATACGCGCGGAACTCGGCCGCACCCAGGACGCCATAGAGGAGATCACCGGCGAGAAGCCGCGGTTGATGCGCCCGCCGCAGGGCCGCACCGACGACGAGGTGAAGGCCGTCAGCAAGGAGCTCGGCCTGTCCCAGGTCCTGTGGAGCGCCACCGCCAAGGACTACTCCACCACCGACAGCGAGCTCATCAAGAAGCGGATCCTCGACCAGGCCGGACGCGACGGCATCATCCTGCTGCACGACATCTACGACGGAACGGTCCCCGCCGTGCCCGGGATCATCGCCGAGCTGAAGAAGCGCGGTTACACCTTCGTCACGGTCACCCAGCTGCTCGCACCGGCCGCACCCGAACCCGGCACGGTCTATCGCCCCTGATCAGAGCCGGCCGGACGGCTCGGCGGACGGACAGCAGACGCAGCCGCCCCGCTGCTGACGCGGCCACCCCCAACAAGGCAGACTGTCGAGGGCGATTCCGGCAGTACCGGCAGGGGGCACCTATGGACCGTGACAGCGGGCCACGCGTACCGAACCAGCGCGCTCCACTCGGGAGCGAGAACGCCGAGCTGTACTTCAGCGTGCTCGGACCGGTACGGGTGCGGCGGGGCGGAGAGACCCTGCCCCCCGGCTCGCCGCAGCAGCGGGCCCTGCTCGTCGCGCTGCTGCTCCGCGACGGGCGCACCGCCACCGCCCACGAACTGATCGACGCGATCTGGGGCGAGGAGCCCCCGTCCCAGGCCCTCGCCGCCGTCCGCACGTACGCCTCCCGGCTGCGCAAGGCACTTGACCCGGACACCCTGGTCAGCGAGTCGGGCGGCTACGCGCTGCGCATCGGCCGGGAGGCCCTCGACCTCGCCGTCGCGCAGGAGCTCGCGGCGGAGGCGTACAAGGCGAACGCCGCCGGCGACCGTACCCAGGCGCGGGCGCTGCTCAACAAGGTGCTGAACCTGTGGGACGGCGAACCGCTCGCCAACGTGCCGGGCCCGTACGCGGAGAACCAGCGCACCCGGCTCGTCGAGTGGGGCCTGCAACTGCTCGAGACCCGGCTCGACATCGACCTCGAGGTCGGCCGGCACGCCGAGGCCGTCTCCGAGCTGACGGCGCTCACCGCGACCCACCCGCTGCGGGAGCGGCTGCGGGAGCTGCTGATGCTCGCCCTGTACCGCAGCGGCCGCCAGGCGGAGGCACTCGCCGTCTACGCCGACACCCGCCGGCTGCTCGCCGAGGAACTGGGCGTCGACCCGCGTCCCGAACTCTCCAGCCTCCAGCAGCGCATCCTGCGGGCCGACGCCGAACTCGCCCGCCCGCAGGAGGAGACCGCTCCCGCCCCTCAGACCACCCGGCCCGCCCAGCTGCCGGCCACCGTGCCCGACTTCACCGGCCGGTCGTCCTTCGTGCACGAACTGGGCGGCCAACTGGCGACCGCCGAGGGCTCGGTGATGGCGGTGTCCGCCCTCGCGGGCATCGGCGGCGTCGGCAAGACCACCCTGGCCGTCCATGTGGCCCACCAGGCACGCAAGCACTTCCCCGACGGCCAGCTGTACGTCGACCTCCAGGGCACCGGGAACCGGTCCGCCGAGCCGGAGACGGTCCTCGGCGCGTTCCTGCGCGCCCTGGGCACACCCGACTCCGCGATCCCGGACACATTGGACGAACGGGCGGCCCTCTACCGCTCGGCCCTGGACGGGCGGCGGATCCTGGTGCTGCTCGACAACGCCCGCGACGCCGCCCAGGTCCGGCCCCTGCTGCCCGGCACGGCCGGCTGCGCCGCACTGATCACCAGCCGGGTGCGGATGGTCGACCTGGCGGGAGCGCACCTGGTCGACCTGGACGTGATGTCCCCCGAGGAGGCCCTGCAGCTGTTCACCCGGATCGTCGGGGCGGAACGGGTCGGCGCGGAACGCGACGCCGCGCTGGACGTGGTCGCGGCATGCGGCTTCCTGCCGCTCGCGATCCGTATCGCCGCCTCGCGGCTGGCGGCCCGCCGCACCTGGACCGTCTCGGTCCTCGCGGCCAAGCTGGCCGACGGACGGCGCCGCCTCGACGAGCTCCAGGCCGGCGATCTGGCGGTGAAGGCCACCTTCGAACTGGGCTACGGCCAGCTGGAGCCGCCCCAGGCGAGGGCGTTCCGCCTGCTGGGCCTGGCGGACGGCCCGGACATCTCGCTCGCCGCGGCGGCCGCCGTGCTGGAACTGCCGCCGCACGAGACGGAGGACCTGCTCGAAGCACTGGTCGACACGTCCCTGCTGGAGTCCGCGGCGCCGGGCCGGTACCGCTACCACGACCTGGTACGGCTCTACGCGCGTGCATGCGCGGAGCGGGACGAGTCCCCGGAGGCGCGGGAGGCCGCCGTCTCCCACCTGCTGGACTTCTACCTGGCGACGGCGGCCCGGGTCTTCGCCATGGAGCGGCCGGGCGACCAGCTCGTCGTCCATCTGGAGCCGACGGGTGACGCCGGGCTCGAGTTCGCGCACCTCGACGACGCCCAGGACTGGCTCTACGCGGAGGCCCACTGCCTTCTGGCCTGCGCCCGGCAGGCCTCCCCCGGCCCGCAGTTGCGGCGGGCTGTGGATCTCCTGTGGGCCGTCCAGAACCTCGCAGAGTCGGGAGCGAACTCGAAGGTCTACGAGTCCGTGGCCTGCGGAGCGGTCGAGGCCGCGCGGGCCGCCGGCGACACCCGCACCGAAGGCCGGGCACGGACGTCGATGACCAACGTCCACCTCACGGCGGGCCGTTACGACGAGGCGGACGAGGAGGCCGCCCAGGCGGCGGTCCTGGCCCGCTCGGTGAACGACCCGGCGCCGGTCTACTGGTCGGACAACGACCGGGGCATCATCGCCTTCATACAGGGGCGCAACCAGGAGGCAGAGGAACACCTGCGCCGCGCCATGGAGGGTTCGCGCCTCGACGGCAATCTGCCCGGCGAGGCGAGCGCCCTGTCCAACCTCTCCCGCATCCACGTCGCCACCGGACGCATCACCCAGGCGATCTCCCTCGCGGAGCAGGGCATCGCCATCTACGACCGGATCGGCCACACCCTGCGGCTGGCCAACGCCCGCTACGCCCTCGGTGTCGCCCTGACGCAGGCGGGCCGCCACACCGACGCCCTGGAGCAACTGTCGGAGGCGATGAGCCTGTTCGAGTCGAACCGGCAGCGCCTGTGGGAGGGCACGGCCCACTTCCGCATCGCTCAGGCGCATCTGTCCGCGCGCCGCCCGGCACGGGCCGCGCAGCACGCGGAACAGGCGCTCGCCATGGGCTGCATCGGCGGTGACCGCACCCGCGGGAAGGTGCTGACGACGCTGGGACTGGCCCTGGACGCGCTCGGTCAGGCGGACCGTGCGCGTGCCTGCTGGCGTGACGCGCTCTTCCTCCACGAGCAGACGGGCGCGGCGGAGGCCGAAGAGGTCCGCGCGCTGCTCGAGCCGCTCAGCGGCGCCGCCTGACGGATCACCGCGCACGGCCGTTCCCTTCCGGGTCCGGGACGTCGGATGCAGGAGCACGGCAGGGGCGGGGGCAGGGCGTTCATCGAATGTTTATGCTCGTCCGACATGCTCCAAGCATTCGATCCGTCGCGTCGGGGGGCAGACGGATCACACGGGCCGGCGCCTCAGCGGGTGACAGGTCCACCGGCCTTCCGTCCGGCGACCCTCGGGGAGTCGCCGGCCGGAAGGCCCTCCGGTCATCGGACATCCCATGGGGGACGACATGAGCACGAACAAGCAGAACCGCGAAGAGATCACCACGATGGGCGACCACCACGCCCCGGCGCCGCCCGCCGACGGCATCACCACCATGGGTGACCACCACGCCCCGGCGCCGCCCGCCGACGGCATCACGACGCTGGGCGACCACCACGCGCCCGTCCCGCCCGTGGACAGCACGATCACGACCATGGGTGACCACCACGCCCCGGCGCCGCCGCAGGGCTGACACGAAGCCAACCACGACGGGGAACGGCCGCGGCGGCGCGGAGGGGGAGCCGCCGCGGCCGTGGCATGTCCCCAACCGGTCGGCCACCAATGTGTTCTGAGCCACACTCAGACACTTCGTCAACAATGGGCCACCGACCGGACAAAACCAAAGGATCTTCGACAGAAACCGAGCGCAACCGCTCAGCGGCAGTGTGTACTTGGCGAGCGCGCCTCATGGCGCCCCCCACACCCTGCTCTCCCGAGGTCTAATTCGATGATCGAGATACCGGACCTGGCCGCCGGCGGCCTGGCCGCCGGGACGCTGTCGGCACTCGTCCTGGGAGGCGGGCTCATCCGCTCCCGGCGGGAACGGGCCCGGCAGCGCGAGGAGATCGCCACGCTCCGGTCACATCTCGACGCCGCCCGGTACGAAGTGGACCGCGCCGCCCAGGCCTTCGCCGCCGAGATCGCCCACCTCGCCGCGGAGCGGATGCCGGCGGAGGCCACCCGCACCGCCCACCCGCACGTCCGGGTACCCGGACCGCTCGGGCCGGCGGGTGCGGGGACGGACGCCGTGCTCGAAGCGCTGCGTACCGCCATGGCCCAGGAACGCAAACGCGTCGACGCCGCCGCCCGCGCCGGTATGCGCGGCGCGACCCGCGAGATCCAGGCCGGGCTCTACCGGCTCCAGGACGTGTTGCGCGGGCTCCAGCAGCGCTACGACGACCCGGAGCTGGCGCAGACCCTCTTCGCCCTCGACCACGAGAACGAGCAGTCGCTGCGCCGCGCCCAGGTCGCCGCCGTCGTGTGCGGGGCGTGGGTGGGGCTCGCCCGCGAGGAATCCCACCTGGTCGACGCCGTCACGGGCGGACAGGCCAGGCTCGTCGGCTACCACCGGGTCCAGGTGCACAACCACCTGGAGCCGGGCACCGCGCTGGTGTCGCACGCGGTCGAGCCGGTGGCGATCATCGTCGCCGAGCTTCTCGACAACGCGCTGCGCCACTCCTCGCCGGACACCGCCGTGGTGGTGAACCTCGAACGCGTCCACCACGGCGTCTCGGTAACGGTCGACGACGCGGGTGTCGGCATGGCGAGCGACGAACGGGCCGCCGCGCAGCGGCTGGTGGCCGGGGACGACCCGATCCTGCTGTCCGACCTCGGCGACCCGCCCCGCATGGGGTTGGCGGCGATCGGGCGGCTCACGCGGCAGTTCGACGTGTCGGTGGACCTGTCCACGCCGTCGCCCTACGGGGGTGTACGGGCCGTGCTGCTCGTCAAGAGCCATCTGCTGAGCCGTATCGACCCGGTCCTGCAACCGCCCGCCGTCAGCGCCGCCCGATCCACCCGGAGTTCGGCGGAGCCCGAGCTCGCGGCCGAGCAGGCAGGGCACCCGGAGCAGACACCGCCGGCCCGGCAGGACCGGACCGACCGGCAGACGCAGCTCGACCGGCAGGCGCGGCCCGTCGGCCTGGAGCAGCCCACCGGTCCCGAGCAGCCCACCGGTCCCGAGCCGCACACCGGCCCTGAACCGCACGTCGCGCAGCCGCGGGTCCCTGCGCCCGCCACCCGCGCCGCACCGCCGGCCGCCGCCCCGGCACCGCACGGTGACGAGCCCGTCCACGAGCCGGTGCCCGACCCCGCCCAGGACGGCGACCAGCTCCCGCAGCGCCGCCGCCGGGTCCGCGCCGAAGCCTCCTCCGCGGCGCCCGCCCCCGAACCGGCCGCGCCGGCGGCACCCGCCCGCACCCCCGAGGAGTCCGCCGCGGCGCTCGGGGCGCTGCAGTCCGCAACAGCCGCGGCGCGCAACGCCGCAGAGACCGAAGGGAACGACCCCCGATGACCAGCCGCGACCCCGGTGAAGCCGCCTGGGTGCTCGACCCGATCCTCGAAATCCCGCATGTCCGGGCCGCCGCGCTGCTGACCAGGGACGGGCTCGTCTCCGGTTACTCCGCCGCGCTCTCCCAGGACTCGGCGGAGCGCGTCGCAGCGATCATCAGCACCGTCCAGGGGGCGTGCCGTACCGCCGCCGCCGCGTTCGCCGACAAGGACGCCGCCCGGCTGCGGCAGGTGGTCATCGAGTCCGACCACGGCTACATCCTGGTCGCGCCCACCGACCACGGCACGTGCGTGGCCGCGTACGGCAGCCCGGAGGTACGCCTGGATTTGCTGGGCCACCGGGTCCACTCCCAGGTCGCCCGGCTCGGTGAGAAGGCCATGGCCGCGGCGCCCCGGGTGGCCGACGGCAGCACAGCGGTATGACCGGCCGCCGGAGCGGCCGCCCCCTGGTGCCCGCCTACCTGTCCACCGGTGGGGTGGCGCGGCCCAGTCGCAACAGCCTGGAGCGCCTGTCGGTGCTGACCGGCGCCGGCGGGCCCGCGCCCGCCGGTCTGCCCGCCGCCCAGCACGCCGTGCTGGAGGCGCTCGACGGCGGTTCGCTGACCGTGGTGGAGACGGCCGCCCTGCTGAAGCTGCCGGTCTCCGCGGTCCGCGTGCTGGCCGCCGCCCTGATCGACCAGGGTCTGGTGCGCGCACGCCCACCGGTCCCCTCCGCAGCCCTGCCCGACCGTGACCTTCTGAAGAGAGTGGCCGATGGCCTCCGCGCCCTCAAGCTTTAGCCCGCCCGCGCGCTCCGGCCCGTCCTCCCGTGAGCGCGACTCCGCCGAGGCGGGTCTGCATCTGCCCGACACCGCGCGGGAACTGGTCAAGATCCTGGTCGCCGGCCCGTTCGGCGTCGGCAAGACGACGCTGATCGACTCCGTCTCCGAGATCCGCCCCCTGCACACAGAGGAACACCTGACCCAGGCGTCGGTCGCGGTCGACGACCTGGCCGGGGTGCGCGACAAGACGACGACGACCGTCGCCATCGACTTCGGGCGGATCTCGCTGGGCGGCGGGATCGTGCTCTACCTCTTCGGCACCCCCGGCCAGGAACGTTTCCGCTCCCTGTGGAACGACATCGCCTACGGGGCGCTCGGTGCGCTCGTGCTCGTCGACACCCGCCGTATCGACGACTCCTTCGACGTCCTCGGCATGGTCGAGGAGTCGGGGCTGCCGTACGCCGTCGCCCTGAACACCTTCCCCGACTCGAAGAACTACGGCGAGGAGCAGCTGCGCCGCGCCCTCGACCTCGAAGATGACACCCCGCTGGTGATGTGCGACGCCCGTGACACCAACTCCTCCGTCGACGCGCTGCTCGCCCTGGTCCAGCACCTCATCGACCGCAACAGCCGCCGGACGGAGCTCCGTTGAACGCCTATCCTGCCCGCGCCGACGCGTTCTCGCTGTCCGCGCCCGTACGACTGTGGGAAGAGGGCTTCGCGGCCGACCCGCACGCCTACTACGCGGCGCTGCGGGCGCAGGGCCCGGTCGGCTGGGCGGAGCTCGCCCCCGGTGTGCCCGCGTACGTCGTCACGGACCGCCGCGCCACCCTCGACCTGCTGCACGACCCCAAGACCTGGTCGCACGACCCGCGTCCCTGGGAGGCCACCGTCCCGGAGGACTCCCCCGTCCTCGGCATGATGCGCTGGCGGCCCAACACCCTCTTCGCGGACGGTGACGCGCACATCCGCTACCGGCGCAGCCTCACGGACGCCTTCGACCTCGTCGAACCGCACGATCTGCGCGAACGCGTCCATCACGCGGTGGACGTGCTCGTCGGCCGCTTCGGCCCGGCCGGCTCCGCGGACCTCGTCACCGAGTTCGCCCGGCCGCTCATGGCGCTGATCTTCAACAACCTCTTCGGGCTGCCCGACAGCGAGTCCGGCCGGCTCGACGCCGCGCTCGGCGCCATGATGGAGGGCGGCGACCGCGCGGCGGAGGGCGAGGCCGAGTACGGCAGGTACGTGCTGGAGCTGATCGCCGCCAAGTCGGTGCAGCGCGGGCCCGACATCACCAGCCGGCTGCTGGACCATCCGCTGGCGCTCACGCCGGAGGAGGTCACCTGGCAGGTCTTCCTCACCCTCGGGGCGGGCCACGAGCCGAGCGCCAACCTCGTCTCCAACGCGCTCTCTCGGATCCTCGGCAACGCCGACTACTACTCCACCCTCACCAGTGGCTCCCGGCCGGTGATGGACGCGGTCCTCGAGGTGCTCCGGTACGAGACCCCGCTGGCGAACTACGGCATCCACTTCGCCCGCGAGTCCGTGTCGTTCCACGGTGTCTGGGTGCAGGCGGCGGTCCCGGTCGTCGTCTCGTACGGAGCGCTGGGCCACTTCGCCGAGCAGGACTTCGCCGGGACGCACCACCGCCACGACGCCTCGCACCTGTCGTTCTCCGCCGGTGAGCACGCCTGCCCCGTGAAGCAGCCTGCCCTGCTGATCGCCACGGAGGCCATCGAGCGCCTCACCCAGTGGCTGCCGGATCTTCAGCCGGTCGTACCGCGTGAACGGCTCAGCTGGCGGCCCGGCCCGTTCCACCGTTCGCTGACGGCGCTGCCCGTCAGATTCACACCTCACAGCCCCGACCAGGCAGGAGACCGTTCATGACCGTGTCCCCCGTGTGGCCGTCGATCCGTTCGGTGCCGACATCATCGCCGAGTGCGCGAAGCTCCGTTCCCTCGGTCCGGTGGTGCCCGTCGAGCTGCCCGGCGGCATACCCGCCTGGGCGCCGACCGGTTACGACACCCTCAAGGCCCTGATCCTCGACCCGCAGGTCAGCAAGGACCCGCGTAAGCACTGGTCGCTGTTCCCCGAGATCGGCGAGCGCCCCGAGTGGGGCTGGATCCTCGGCTGGGTCGGCGTGGTCAACATGCTGTCGACCTACGGCAGCGACCACACCCGGCTGCGCAAGCTCGTCGCCCCCAGCTTCACCGCCCGGCGCACCGAGGCAATGCGCGACCGCGTGGAGGCCATCACCGAGGAGCTGCTGACCGACCTGGACGCGGCGGGCGCGAACGGCGAAGTGGTGGACGTGAAGGCCGCGTTCGCGCATCCGCTGCCCATGCGGATGATCTGCGAGCTGTTCGGCGTGCCCGAGCATCTGCGCGAGGCAACCGGCCGGCTGATCGCCGCGCTCATGGACACCTCCGACCCGAGCCCGGAGCAGGCGGCCTGGGTCCAGGAGCAGATCGGCACGGTCCTCGGCTCGCTCATCGGGTACAAGACCGAGCACCCCGGCGACGACATGACGACCGAGCTGATCCGGGTCCGCGACGAGGACGGCGACCGGCTCAGTGACGAGGAGCTTCTCTACACCCTGCTCCTCGTCATCGGCGCCGGCTTCGAGACGACGGTCAATCTGATCGGCAACGCCGTCGTCGCACTGCTCGAGCACCCCGAGCAGCTGGCCGCCGTGCGCGCCGGCAGGATCAGCTGGGAGCAGGTGATCGAGGAGGTGCTGCGGGTCCGTCCGTCGATCGCTTCGCTGCCGCTGCGGTTCGCGGTGTCCGACATCACCGTCGGCGGGGTCACCGTCCCGGCGGGCGACGCGATCCTGACGACGTACGCCGCCGCGGGCAACGACCCGGCGCGCTACGGCGAGGACGCGGCGGCCTTCGACGCCACGCGCGCGGCCGACGACCATCTGTCCTTCGGTATCGGTGTGCACCGCTGCATCGGCGCCCCGCTGGCCCGTATGGAGGCGATGACCGCGCTGCCGGCGCTCTTCGACCGCTACCCCGGCCTCACCGCGGCGTTCACGTCCGACGAGCTGAAGCAGGTGCCCTCGTTCATCGCGTACGGGTGGCAGGAGATCCCGGTCCGCCTCCACGGCTGACCACCGCAGACGGGCCCGGCCCGGTGCCGCGACAGCGCGGGACCGGGCCGGTGCCGCGCTCAGCCGCCGTGCCGGTCGCGCAGCTCGGTCTTCAGTACCTTCCCGCTCGCGTTGCGGGGCAGCCCGGCCATGAACTCCACGTGCCGGGGGACCTTGTAGTTCGCCATCTCCCGCCGTGACCATGCGATCAGGTCGTCGGAGGTGAGCGTCGACCCGGGCCGGCGGACCGCGTACGCCTTGCCCACCTCGCCGAGCCGTTCGTCGGGCACGCCGACGACGGCGACGTCCGCGACGTCCGGGTGCAGGCCGAGCAGTTGCTCGATCTCCGCGGGGTAGGCGTTGAAGCCGCCGACGATGAACATGTCCTTGATCCGGTCGGTGATGCGCAGGTTCCCCGCCTCGTCCAGGACGCCGACGTCACCGGTGCGCAGCCAGCCGTCGGGAGTGATCGCGCGGGCCGTGGCCTCGGGGTCCTCGAAGTAGCCGCGCATGACGTTGTGACCGCGTACCAGTACCTCCCCCGGCTCTCCCGGCGGCGCGAGGACGCGGACCTCCGTGCCGGGTATCGCACGGCCGGAGGTGGCGGCGACGGTGGCGGGGGCGTCGCCCCGGCGGCACATGGTCACGATCCCGCTCGCCTCCGAGAGTCCGTAGGCGGTCAGGACGGTGGGGACGCGCAGTTCGTCGCGGATCCGTTCCACCAGTTCGAGGGGGACGACCGCGGCGCCGGTGACGACGAGGCGCAGGGTGCCCAGGTCGTGCCGGCCGCGTGCCGGGTGGTCGAGCAGCGACCGGTGCAGGGTCGGCGGGCCGGGGAGGACGGAGATGCGTTCCGCGGCGATGTTGGCGAGGACGGTCTCCACGTTGAAGACGGGTTGGGGGACCATCGTGGCGCCGCGGGTGAGGCAGGCGATGATGCCCGCCTTGTAGCCGAAGGTGTGGAAGAACGGGTTCACGATCAGATAGCGGTCGCCCTCGCGCAGCCCGGCGAGCTCGCTCCACAGGTCGTAGCAGCGCAGGGTCTGGGCGTGGGTGATGACGGCGCCCTTGGGGCGGCCGGTGGTGCCGGAGGTGAAGACGAGGTCGGAGGGGTCGTCGGCGGTGACGGTGCCGGCCCGCTCCCGCACCTGCCGCGCGCCGACGCCGTCGCCGCCCGCGAGGAAGTCCTTCCAGGTGCGGTACTCCTGCGGCGCGCTCTCGGCGAGGACGACGACCTGCTCCAGGTCGGGGAGCTCCACGCCGCAGCGGCGCAGGGAGGCGACGTATGAGGTGCCGAGGAAGGTGCCGGTGACGAAGAGGAGTCTGGCCCGTGAGCGCCTGAGGACGTCGGCCGCCTCGGTTCCCTTGAAGCGGGTGTTGAGGGGGACGAGTACGGCACCCGCCGTGACGGCGCCGAGGGCGCAGACGATCCAGTCGAGGGTGTTGGGCGCCCAGACGGCGACCCGGTCCCCCTTGCGGACGCCGGAGGCGATGCACGCCGCGGCGGCGCGTTCGACCCGGTCGCCGAGCTCGGCGTACGGGACGCGGGTGCGGCCGTCGACGACGGCCTCGCGCTGTCCGTACCGCAGGGCCGCACTTCGCACCAGCTCCGGGACGGTGCCCCATGCCAGGTCGCCGCGTCGCATCACATGCCTCCCGTACGTCCCCGCGCAGTAGCTGACGGTACGTCAGATTAGCTGTACGCTCCGGCCATGGCGACCCTCAAGGACAAGGCGGCGATCGTCGGGATCGGTTCGACGGCCTTCGCCGGACGACTGCCCGAGTCGGAGAAGACACTGGCCTGCCGGGCGGTCCTCGCCGCTCTCGAGGACGCCGGCATCGCCCCGTCCGAGGTGGACGGCTTCGCCTCGTACACGATGGAGGAGACCGACGAGGTCGAGCTCGCCAAGGCCGTCGGCGCGGGCGACGTCACCTTCTTCTCCAAGGTGGGCTACGGGGGCGGCGGCTCGTGCGCCACCGTGGCGCACCTCGCCGGAGCCGTCGCCACCGGGCAGGCGAGCGTCGGCGTGGCATGGCGCTCACGCAAACGCGGCTCGGGCCCTCGGCCCTGGACGAACACCACGGTCCAGCTGCCGACCCCGGCCCAGTGGACCCGTCCCTTCGGGCTGCTGCGGCCCGCCGACGAGATCGGCGTGCTCGCCCGCCGCTACATGCACGAGTACGGCGCGACCCGAGACCACTTCTTCAACGTGGCCCTCGCCTGCCGCAACCGTGCCAACCAGAACCCGGCCGCGATCATGTACGAACGCCCGCTCACCCGCGAGATGTACATGACCGCCCGCTGGATCAGCGAGCCGCTCTGCCTCTTCGACAACTGCCTCGAGACGGACGGCGCGCTCGCCTGCGTCATCGTGAGCGCCGAACGCGCCCGCGACTGCCGGCACAGCCCCGTCTACATCCACTCGGCCGCCCAGGGCCTGCCCGCCCAGCACCACGGAATGGTCAACTACTGGAACGACGACCCGCTCACCGGCCCCGCCTGGACGGCCGCACGGCACCTGTGGAAGCAGGCCGACTTCGGTCCTGACGACGTCCACGTGGCCCAGATATACGACGCGTTCACCCCCCTGATCCCACTGTCGCTGGAGGGCTACGGCTTCTGCGGGCGGGGCGAGGGCGCGGCCTTCACCGAGGGCGGGGCGCTGGAGATCGGCGGGCGCCTGCCCCTGAACACCGCGGGCGGCGGACTCAGCGAGGCCTACGTGCACGGCTTCAACCTGATCAACGAGGGCGTCAAGCAACTGCGGGGCGCCTCGACGGCCCAGGTGCCGGACGCGCGGACCTGCCTGGTGACAGCGGGTGAGGGCGTACCGACGTCGGCCCTTCTGCTGAGGAGCTGAGATGCTGCGACCGGTCATCGACGACGACGGCGCGCCCTTCTGGACGTACGCGGCGAGAGGCGAACTGCGCGTCCAGGCCTGCGCCGCACCCGCCTGCGGCGAACCGCGCTTCCCGCCGCGGCCCTGCTGCCCCCACTGCGGGTCCTTCGACAGCGAATGGCGCCTGATGAACGGCCGGGGGCGTATCTGGTCGTTCGTGCTCCCGCACCCGCCGCTGCTGCCCGGCTACGCCGAACAGGCCCCCTACAACGCGGTCGTCGTCGAACTGCTCGACGCCCCCCGCATCCGGCTCGCCGGCAATGTGGTCGCCGCCCCCGACGCCCCGCTGAACTCGGTCGACCCGGCCCGGCTGCGCATCGGCGCCGGGGTGCGCGTGGTGTTCACCCGGGACGGGCTGCCCCGCTGGCGACTGGAGCGCGCATGAGCCTGCGCGTGGAGACCGACAAGGACACCGGCGTCGCCCTGGTCACCCTCGACCGGCCCGCCAGGCTCAACGCCATCGACCTGGAGACAGCGACCGAACTGAGGGCCGCGTGGCAGGAGTTCCGGCGCGACGACGCGGTCCGGGCAGCGGTGATCACGGGCGCGGGCACCAGAGCGTTCAGCACGGGCATCGACCGCTCGGCAGAGGTGCCGCAGCCGTCCTCGCCGTACTCCCTCGACGATCCGCTGCTGGGTATCGGCCCCAAGGCGAACGACCTGTGGAAACCGGTGATCGCGGCCGTCGAGGGCATGGCCTGCGGCGGGGCGTTCTATCTTCTCGGCGAGAGCGAGTTCCTGATCGCATCGCACGAGGCGACGTTCTTCGATCCGCACACCACGTACGGGATGGTCAGCGCCTACGAGTCCGTCCTCATGGCCCAGCGGATGCCGGCCGGTGAGGTGGCGCGGACGGCCCTGATGGGCACGGCTGAGCGGCTGACGGCACGCCGCGCGTACGACGTGGGCCTGGTCTCCGAGCTGACGGAGCCCGGCGGCGCGGCAGCGGCGGCGCTGCGGGCCGCGGCGGTGATCGCGTCGTGTCCGACGGACGCCGTCCAGGGGACGGTACGCGCCGTGTGGTCGGCCACCGAGGCGTCACGGTCCCAGGCGCTCGCTCTCGCCCCGCACCTGGTCACGCTCGGCAACCTGCCGCCGCGGCGGCAGGCCGAGTTGTTCGAGGAGGGGCGGGGCAAGGGCGGCTTCCGGCTGCGTTGACGCCCGACGGGGCGCCGTGGCGCCCCCCGGTCAGCTGCGGGAAGCCCGCGAGACCTCGCACTTGGTGTACTCGGAGCCGTCGCCGGAGCCGGTGTACGGGGTGGTGAGCACGGTGGTCTCCGAGGCGCCCGCGGCGACGGCGATCGCCGTCTCGCTCGCGGTGGCCGGGACGGCCGTGCCGCCGACGCCACCGGTGAACTTCATGGTGACGTCGTAGTCGTAGTCCAGCGAGTCACTGTTGTTGATGGTGATCTTCGCGGTGAGTGCCTTCGTCGCGTCGTCGTACTTGCACTCGTCGATGGTGATGTCGCGCGCGGCCTTGTTCGCGCTTGACCCACCGGGGAGGGAGCCGCCGCCGGTGCTGCCGGCGCTGTCGTCGTCGCGGTGGCTGCCGCCACTGCTCGAAGAGCTGCCGGAACTGCTGGAGTTGTCACAGCCACCGCCGCCGGAACCACGGGCCCCGGTCAGTGCGACGAGCGCGATCCCGAAGACGGCAATGGCGCGAACATGACGGATCTTCACGTTTCAACCCCCGTTGAAAGTGTCGGCGAATGGGCCCGGTTGACGAGCGCACGTCACCCTAGCAGCGTCACGGGGCACGTCCGGACACGAGAACGCCGACGGCGGTCAACCCCCGCAGGGGGACCGCCGTCGGCGTGACAGGACTCGCACCCGGCACCGGGCGGGCAGCTCCGGGGGCCGTTACTTCGCCGGCTTCTTGCCCGTGATGCCGAGGTGCACCAACAGGGCGAGGTTGGGCTTGAGTTCGGCCTGCTTGACCCCCCAGGTCGTGAAGCCCTTCTGGTGCGAGGCGACCGCGGCCAGCATCGCCACCAGCGATCCGGCCATCGCTCCGGGGCTGACGTCCTTGTCGACCTTGCCCTTGCCCTGGAGCTCCTTGACGGCGTCCGAGAGGGAGTTGGTGACCGAGGTGAGAATCTTCATACGGATCTTGTAGAACCGCTTGTCCCCCTCGGCGGCACCGAGATCGACCACCCGGAGAATGGCGTCGTTGCGGCGCCAGAAGTCGAGGAAACCCTCGACCAGTTCCTCCGCCGTCTGCCAGCCCGCCTTACCGACCCAGGAGCGGCCGGAGACCAGCTCCGTCAACTCGGCGCCCTCCTTGGCCATTTCCTCGGCAATTTCGAGAACGGCGCCCTCGACGTCCGGGAAGTACTGGTAGAACGTCGCCGGTGAAGTGCCCGCTTTACGGGCCACGTCGATGACTTTGACGTCCCGGTACGGCGACGAGCTGAGCATCTCGCTGAGGCAGTCGAGCAGTTTCTGCCGCGTCGCCTGCCCGCGTCGGCCGGCTACCCGGCCGTCGACGGTGCGCACTTGTCCTGTCATGCCGTCAGCTTACCGAGGGGTGATCGGCGCGCGATTCGGCCGAGTGCAAATGGGGTGCCGACCATGGAGGGCAATAGTGTTATCAACAGCCTGTGGACAACTTCGGTGGACAACTCGACGGAATCGGCCTCGCCGGAAGCGCCCCGGACATCCCTTTCGACCACCGTTCACCGCTTACCGGAACGGCACATATCGCCCATACGTTCGAATTGATTCCGCGCGCCCCGAGTGATGCGCCGTTAGCTTGATGGTGACGGGCACCACACCCAGGGAAGGGATCGGGTCCATGGCCGCATTCACAGAGGGCACGCCGTGCTGGGTGGACGCATCGCTCCCCGACGTGGAGGCGGGCAAGCGCTTCTACGGCGAGCTCTTCGGCTGGACCTTCACCGAACGGGGCGGCGGCCACGTCCCCGGCGGTATGCGCGGTCGCTACGCCGACGCCTTCAGCGACGGCCGGCTGGTCGGCGCCCTGACTCCCAAGCGGGACGGCCGCATGCCCACCGTCTGGGGCGTCTACTTCGCCACCCCCGACGCCAAGGCCCTCGGCCGGCGCATCGCCGACCACGGCGGCCGGCTGATCAACGACCCGCTGCCCGTCGACTCCGCGGGCATCTCCGCGGTCGCCGCGGACCCCGGCGGCGCGGTGTTCGGCCTGTGGCAGGCGGGCACCCGGCAGGGCTTCGAGAAGCAGGGCGAGCCGAACTCGTTCTGCTGGACCGAGGTCTACACCCGGGACCAAGAGCGCGCGGACGACTTCTACGAGTCCGTGTTCCACTTCCAGGGCACGGACCTCACCGGCACCATGGCCGGCTTCCGCATGTGGTCGCCGGCCGGTACGGAACCGGGCGAGAGCACGGCCGTCGGCGGACGCAGCGCGATCACGGACGAGTTCCCGCCGGAGATGCCCGACCACTTCCTCGTCTACTTCCGCGTCACCGACTGCGACGCGACGGCCGAGTCCGTCGTCCGCCTCGGCGGCCGGGTCCGCACCGTCGCCTCCGACACCCCGTACGGGCGGATCGCCGTGTTCGGTGACAACCAAGGGGCCACCTTCGCCGTGCTGGCGGAGCCGGACCGGTCGGACGCGCCAGGCAGGACGCAGGAGACCGAGAGCGGCGGGACACGGCCGGAGTCCGGGAGGGGCGGGACTCGAAGGCCGGACCGCGACGCGTCGGAGGAGGACGGAGAGGCCGCCAAGAGCGCCTGAAGCGACGAGCTGAGCCGGCCTCAGGTGGGCGGGGCCGCCCACCCTCATCGCCCGGCGCCTGCCAGGGGCCGGCCGGTGACCGCGCTCACAGCGGTGCCCGAAACGCGGTGAGACACCCCGATCCGCCCCCGGGTTCGCAACCGTGGCTCCGTACAGGAAGAATCAGGGTGCTCACCGCTGAGGGGCTCGATGGTGAGACCCTGCACGGGGCTGTAAGTGACGGGCTCCATTTCGTGGGAGCCCGTACGGGGAGGTGGCACGCAGGTATGGAGCAGCTGACGCAGCACGACCCGAGACGGATCGGTCCGTTCGAGGTGCTGGGCCGGCTCGGTGCCGGTGGAATGGGACTGGTCTATCTCGCCAGGTCGGCGTCCGGCCGCCGGGTCGCGATCAAGACCGTGCGGACCGAGCTCGCGGAGGACCAGCTGTTCCGCGTCCGCTTCACGCGCGAGGTGGAGGCGGCCCGCGCGGTCAGCGGCTTCTACACCGCCGCCGTGGTCGACGCCGACCCGCGCGCCGCGGTGCCGTGGCTGGCCACCGCGTACGTTCCCGCGCCCTCCCTCGAGGAGATCATCAACGAATGCGGGCCCCTGCCCGCCCAGGCCGTCCGATGGCTCGCGGCGGGCATCGCGGAGGCGCTGCAGTCCATCCACGGCGCGGGCCTCGTGCACCGCGACCTCAAGCCGTCCAACGTGCTGGTGGTGGAGGACGGGCCGCGCGTCATCGACTTCGGTATCGCGTCCGGCGTCTCGAACACCCGGCTGACGATGACCAACGTCGCCGTCGGTACGCCCGCGTACATGTCGCCCGAGCAGGCCCGCGACTCCCGCAGCGTGACCGGTGCCAGCGATGTCTTCTCACTCGGCTCCACCCTGGTCTTCGCCGCCACCGGACACGCGCCCTTCCATGGCGCGAACCCCGTGGAGACCGTCTTCATGCTGCTGCGGGAAGGCCCGGACCTCGAAGGACTGCCGGACGAGCTGCGGCCGCTGATCGACTCCTGCATGCAGATGGAGGCCGGGCTGCGGCCCACGCCCGAGGACCTTCAGGCCCAGCTCGCGCCCCATCTCTTCTCCTCCGGCGGCGACGACAGCGGCACCGCCTCCGCATGGCTGCCGACCTCGGCCACCGCCATGATCGAGACCCGTCGCGGTGGCGGCCGCCCGCAGGCCACGCCCCAGCGCCCCGCGCCCTCACGCCCCACTCCGCCGCCCGTCCCGCCGGCGCCGCCCCAGCCGCAGGCAGTGCCTCCGCAGACCCCGGGCGGCGCGGTGCGACTGCCCGGCTCCAACGTTCCCATCGGACCCGGCCCCCGGGTCGCCGACACCGGCCGCGCCGTGGTCGCGGAGGCCGGGCCCGCCACCGGCTGGGTGCGGCCGCCCGCCGGACTCGGCGGTACCGACGCCCACGGGGGCGCGGTGGCCGCGCCGCCGGCACCCGTCCCGCCCCCACGCAAGCGCCGGACGCCGGCCCCGCCCACTGGCGGCCCTGGCGTTTCCGCATGTCGAACGACGTGTGGGGAACACCGGTCGTCGACGGCGACCTGCTGTACGTCACCTCGTTCGAAGTGCACGCGCTGGACGTGGGGACCGGTCGCCGCCAGTTCAAGACGCGGGACGTGGCCTGGGCGATGGCCGTCGCCGCCGGCCGTATCCACGCCTCCGACGGTCCGACGCTGTACGCGCTCGACGCCGCCACCGGCAACGAACGCTGGCGGCTCCAGACCGACGCCTGGGTCTACTCCCTCAAGGTCGACCGCGGCACCGTCCTCACCGGCACCCGCGGCGGCGGGGTACAGGCGTGGGAGGCCTCCAACGGCGAGAAGCTGTGGGAGATCACCGGCGCCCAGAGCGACTTCGAGACACCGGAGGCCGGCCCCGCGATCTTCGGCGACACGGTGTACGTG
Source organism: Streptomyces sp. Tu 2975 (assembly GCF_009832925.1). Taxonomy (GTDB): domain Bacteria; phylum Actinomycetota; class Actinomycetes; order Streptomycetales; family Streptomycetaceae; genus Streptomyces. The sequence continues at coordinate 4,545,259 of NZ_CP047140.1, read as the reverse complement.
TGGAAGGACGCGCGGCTGCGCGCCCTCGAGGCCCGCACCGGCGACGAACGCTGGTCCTACCCGATCGGGGACGCGGCCTCGTGCGGAAACGTGCCCGTACGGGTGCAGCCGGCACCCGACGGCTACGTGTACGTCTCCGCCGGTACGCGGGTGCTCGCCGTCGACATCACGTCCGGACTGGTGCGCTGGCACTTCGAGGCGCCCGCGGTGTTCCTCTCGCCGCCCGCGTTCGCGCCGGGCCCCGCCGTGACCGGCGGCGGCGTGTACCTCGCCGACTACCTCGGCACCGTCTACGCGCTGGACGCCACCACCGGCAAGGACCGGTGGCGCATCGCCACGGAGTCCCGCCAGTCCAGCGAACCGGTACTCGTCGCGGGCGGCAACGTCCACGTCGGCAGCGGCTCGGCGCTCTACACCCTCGACGCCGTGACCGGCACCCCGATGTGGCGCTTCGCGGCCGGCGGGGAGGTCGTCGGCACACCGGTCGTCGCCGACGGCCGCGTCCACTTCGGCTCCGCCGACCACGTCCTCTACACGCTCGACGCGAGCGGCGGCCAGCTCCGCTGGAAGCTGGCGACCGGCGGCGAGATCACGGGATCGCCGGTGGCACGGAACGGTGTGGTGTACGCGTGCAGCAAGGACCGGTGCGTGTATGCGCTGGACGCGGTGAAGGGGACGGCGACGGGCCGGGGCGCGGCGACGCGCTGACGCGCAGCGCCTGCGGCGGGCTTGTCCCCTCCCCGCCATACCCCCGGTTCAGAACGGATCCGCTGGGTACCCGCCGCGTGTCGCCGTCGGCTGCGGCGGCAGAAGGAGGCCGGCGATGATCCGCAACGTCATCGGCTCGATCCTCGCTCTCATCGGAGCGACGGCCGCCGTATGGAGCCCCTTCCGTGACTGGTACGACGGCCGGCAGGGGCGCGACTACCGCATACAGGACCTGTTCACCGGCATTACCTCGAACGAGGGCGAGCTCTTCACTTCCCTCCTGCTCCCCATGGCCTTCGCCGCACTGCTGACCCTGATCGGTCTGCTGCTGCGCTCCCGCCTCGTGGTGGCGCTCGCCGGCGTGGTCGTCCTCGGGTTCACCGTCCTCTGGATGGTCCGGCAGGGGCAGGCCGCCGGCAGCCTCACGGCGGGCGGGGACGGGCTCGGACTCGGCGTGGCGCTCTCGTTCGGCGGAGGCGTGCTGCTGCTGTTGGCCGCCGCGCTGATGAGCGGTCGCCGCGCGCTGCGCCGCAGGCGTGAGGAGCCGTACGACGAGGAGCCACCGGGCCATGTCCCGGCAGCGGCGGACGACTGGGGTCCGTACGGCCGGGACCCGAACAGCACCGGCCCCTATCCGGGCCAGGACCGGTACGACGCTGGCACCCACTACGGGGACGAGGAGCCTCCGCCCCGGCACACGCGGTAGCGTCACGGCCGGCCGGCGGCCTCCTCGGAGAACGCGAACAGCCCGGCCCGTTCGGCGGCGGCGTCGCGCAGCCGGTGCACGGGGCCGAAGAGCAGTTCGTCGGCCGCGGCCCGTTTGACGTACAGATGCACCTCGTGTTCCCAGGTGAAGCCGGTGCCGCCGTGCAGTTGGATCGTCTCGCCCGCGACCGTCCGCAGCGTCTCGAGGCACTGGGCGAGTGCCAGGGCACCGGCCGCCGGGTCCCCTGCCGCGTAGTACGCCGCTGAGCGGGCCGCCTGGACGTGGACGTACAGATCGGCGAGCCGGTGTTCGACGGCCTGGACGGAGCCGACGGGGTGGCCCCTCTGTTCCCGTGCCCTGACGCGCTCCACGGTTGTCGACAGCGCGCCCGCCGCCGCGCCGGCCGCTTCCGCCGCGAGAAGGGTCGCCGCACCGCGGCCGGTGGCGCACAGGGCACCGGGCACGTCGGCGCCGTCCTCGCCGAGGAGCCGGGCGGGGCTGTCGCGGAGTTCGAGCCGCGCCTGCGGGCGGGTCCCGTCGAGTGCCGTGAGCCGGGTGCGGGTCAGGCCGGGTGCGTCGGCGTCGACCTGGAAGAGCAGGGGGCGGCTGCGCGGGAAGCCACCCGTGTGGGCGGCGACGAGCAGCAGCCGGGCACTGTGGCCGTCGAGCACCTGCGGGGCCTCGCCGTAGAGGTTCCAGCCGTCGCCGGTCCGCCTGGCCTGGATGCCGCCGGCCCTGCCGCCGCCCGCCCATGCGCCGGCCGTGTTGTCGCCGGTCAGCGCGAGCGCCTCCGCGAGGTTGCCGGGGACGGCGAGCGCGCAGGTCAGCGAGGAGTCCGCGATCCGGGGAAGGAGCTCGGCGCGTTGTGCGGGGGTGCCGAGTGCGGCGATCAGGGGGGCGGCGAGGCCCGCGGTGGCGAGCAGGGGCGACGGCAGCAGGACCCGGCCGCTCTCCTCGCAGGCGAGCGCCAGCTCGGTGAGGGTGCGGTCCGCGCCGCCGTACCGGGCGGGGATCGCGAGGCCGGGCAGGCCGAGCCGCCCCGCGAGGCGGGTCCACAGGTCGGTGTCGTACCCCTCGGGTGTGCGGGCGTCCGCGGCGGATCCGACATGTTCCGTCAGCGCTTCGCGTAGCGTGCGGCGGATCTCGTGCTGCTCGGTGGTGAAGGCGGCATCCATCGGCGGCTCCTGCCCACGACATTCTGACGGGCCGTCATGTTAGGGCTTCGTGGATCGGATGCACAGACTTCTCCCGCCCCTCGGTGGCCGCTATCTGATGTACCGTCAGATGCATGCCCACCACACCGCGCAAGGTCGCCGTCGTCGGCACGGCCCTCTCGGACTGCGGCCGCGTCGACGGCCTCACCCCGTACGCGCTGCACGCCCAGGCGGCCCGCCGGGCGCTCGCCGACTCCGGCCTGGATCGCTCCGTCGTGGACGGACTCGCCTCGACCGGTCTCGGCACCTTCGCGCCGGCCGAGGTCGCCGAGTACCTCGGCCTGCGGCCCCTCTGGGTGGACTCCACGGCGGTCGGCGGAGCGAGCTGGGAGGTCATGGCGGCGCACGCGGCCGACGCCGTCGCCGCCGGTCACGCCAATGTGGTCCTGTTGGTCTACGGGTCCACCGCCCGAGCCGACATCAAGGCGGGACGGCGTACCTCCGACCTGTCCTTCGGCACCCGTGGCCCGCTCCAGTTCGAGGTGCCGTACGGGCACACCCTCGTCGCCAAGTACGCGATGGCCGCGCGCCGCCACATGCACCGGTACGGCACGACCCTGGAGCAACTCGCCCAGGTCGCGGTCCAGGCGCGGGCCAACGCCGCCGCCAACGAGGACGCCATGTTCCGTGATCCGATCACCGTCGACGACGTGCTGGACGGCCCGGTGATCGCCGACCCGTTCACCAAGCTGCACTGCTGCATCCGCAGCGACGGCGGCTGCGCGGTGCTGCTGGCCGCGGAGGAGTACGTACCGGACACGGCGAAGGACCCGGTGTGGATCCTCGGCACCGGTGAGCACGTGTCCCACACCACCATGTCGGAGTGGGACGACTTCACCGTCTCCCCCGCGGCGGTGAGCGGCCGGCTCGCCTTCGAGCGGGCGGGGGTGCGGCCCGACGAGATCGACATCGCGGAGATCTACGACGCCTTCACCTATATGACCCTGGTGACGCTGGAGGATCTCGGCTTCTGCGCCAAGGGCGAGGGCGGCGCCTTCGTCGAGCAGCGGCGGCTGCTGCGGGACGGGGAGCTGCCGGTCAACACCGACGGAGGCGGCCTCTCCGCCTGCCACCCCGGCATGCGGGGGCTGTTCCTCCTGGTGGAGGCCGTGCGGCAGCTGCGGGGCGAGGCCGGCGCCCACCAGGTACGGGGGCCGGGCGGGCGGCTGCCGGCGCTCGCGGTGGCGTCGGGGACGGGCGGCTGGTTCTGCTCGTCGGGGACGGTGGTGCTGGGGCGGGGCTGATCTCCCCCGGCGGAGGCCGGGGAGGTTGAATGCGTCCATGAACCATGAAGAGCGCGACCCGCAGGCGGCCTTCCGCGCCCTGTTGCACGCGCAGCGCGTCTGGGACGTCGTGCTGCCCGGGTTCGACCCGGCCGGCGCGCCCGGTGAGCCGCTGCCGCTGTTCCACCGGTGGTTCGGCGAGGCCGTGGCGGCCGGCCAGCCGGAGCCGCACACCATGACCCTGGCGACGGTGGACGCCCAGGGGCGTCCGGACGCGCGGATCGTGATGCTCCACGACGCCGACGAACACGGCTGGCACTTCGCCTCGCACGCCACCAGCGCGAAGGGCCGGCAGCTGGTGGCCGCGCCGGAGGCGTCGCTCGTCTTCTACTGGGCCACGCAGGGCCGCCAGGTCAGGGTAAGGGGCCGGGTCGTCCCCACCACCGCGGAAGAGAGCGCGGCGGATCTGCACGCCCGCTCGACGGGCGCGCTGGCGGCGGCGCTGACCGGGCGGCAGAGCGATGTGCTGGGCTCCGTGGAGGAGTTGGCGCGTGCCTCGCAGGCCGCGTGGGAGAAGGCGCGGGTCGAGCCGGACGCACCGGTGCCGACATGGACCCGGTATGTGCTCCGGCCGCGCGAGGCCGAGTTCTTCCAGGGCGACGAACAGCGCCGGCATGTGCGGCTGCGCTACCGGCGGGCCGCCGGTGGGAAGTGGGAGCGGGAACTGCTCTGGCCCTGAGGGGGTCCGGCCGGCCGGAAGACCGGGACGCTGACGCCGTCCTCTCCCGTACGGAAGGCGACCGTCAGCTCCATCCCGACGGCCAGCCGGTCCGGCTCGCACTCCACGACCTCGGTCATCATCCGTACTCCTTCGGCGAGTTCGACCAGCGCCGCCGTGTAGGGCACGCGGTCCGTGAAGGGCGGCAGGTCGTTGCGGTGCACGACGGACCAGGTGTAGAGCGTGGCGTGGCCGGCGGCCCGCTCCCAGCCCACGTCGTCGCTCCAGCAGTGCGGGCAGAACTCGCGCGGATAGTGGTGCGCCCGCCCGCAGTCGGCGCAGCGGCGGATCAGCAGTCGGCCCGCGGCGGCCGCGTCCCAGTAGGGGCGGGTGAAGTCGTCGATGCCGGGCGTCGACGGATGCCGGGCCATCAGAACAGTCCGATCGCGTCGTCGAGCGACCACACCTGCCAGGACATGGCGAAAAGGGCGACGAGGGAGATCAGGGCCATCATGGCGTTCTGCCCCTGCTCCGCCCAGTCGTGGATCATCAGCACCAGGTAGAGCAGATTGAGCAGCAGTCCGCCGACCAGCGCGACCGGGGTCAGGAACCCGCTGATCAGGCCGAGGCCGAGGGCGAGTTCCGCGTGCACGACGAGGTACGCCATCGCCTTGGGCCGGGGTGCCACCACCTTGTCGAAGCCGGTCCGGACGAACTGCCAGCGGTGCTCCGCGGCGACGCCGGCCGCCCAGGTGATACCCGTACCGCGTCGGAGCCAGCCTTCGCGGTCCTTGTGGCGCCAGCTCTCCAGCCACCACAGGCCGAGGCCGATGCGCAGAACGGCGGTCCATTCGGCACCGGTGAGCAATATCGTCCGCATGCCCCGGACTCCCCTCGCATTGGTTTCTGACGGTACGTCAGTTCAGCGGAAGGAGGCGGCGGCCGCAAGAGGGCGGGACCGTGACCGATTCGCAACCGAACTCCGTCTTGACTGAGACCCATCAAACCGGCGGGTCATTACGCTCACGCTCATGGCCGACGAAAAGGACTCCGACAGATACCCGGGCATCGACCGGACGAACGACCGCCCGGTGTACGTAGTCGGCGGCGGCCCCGGCGGTCTCGCCGCCGCGGCCGCGCTGCGGCGGCGGGGCGTACGGGCGGTGGTGCTCGAGAGGTCCGAGTCGGTCGGCGCCTCCTGGCGGCGGCACTACGACCGGCTCCATCTGCACACCACCCGCAGGCTCTCCGCGCTGCCCGGCCTGCCGATGCCCCGCTCGTTCGGCCGCTGGGTCTCGCGTGACGACGTCGTCCGCTACCTCGACAAGTACGCGGAGTTCCACGCACTGGAGATCGTCACCGGCGTCGAGGTGTCCCGCATCGAGCCGGCCGGGGACGACTGGCTGCTGCACGCCACCGGCGGCCGTCGGCTGACCGGGCGGGCGGTCGTGGTGGCCACGGGCTACAACCACACCCCGCATCTGCCCGACTGGCCGGGCCGCGACGCGTACCAGGGCCGGCTGCTGCACGCCGCCGAGTACCGCAACCCCGGACCCTTCGCGGGCAAGGACGTGCTCGTCGTCGGCGTGGGCAACACCGGCGCCGAGATCGCCGTCGACCTCATGGAGGGCGGCGCCGCACGCGTACGGCTGGCCGTGCGCACCGTCCCGCACATCGTGCGCCGCTCCACCGCGGGCTGGCCCGCCCAGCGCACCGGCATCCTGGTCCGCCGGCTCCCGGTGCGGCTGGTGGACCGGGCGGGCGAGGTCATGAGCAGGATCGCCGTACCCGACCTGGCCGCACAAGGGCTGCCGCGCCCGGACACGGGCCTGTACTCGCGCGTCAAGGAGGGCGCCGTTCCCGTGCAGGACGTCGGCCTGATAGACGCCGTGCGCACGGGCAGGGTGGAGCCCGTCGCCGCCCTCGAGTCGTTCGACGACGGCAAGGCGGTGCTGGCCGACGGTACCCGGATGTCCCCGGACGCCGTGATCGCCGCGACCGGCTACCGGCGTGGCCTGGAGGGCATGGTGGGACACCTCGGCGTGCTCGACGAGCGTGGCCGGCCCGTCGTCCACGGCGGCCGTACCCCGGCGCAGGCGCCGGGCCTGTACTTCACCGGCTACACCAATCCGATCAGTGGCATGCTCCGCGAGATGGCGATCGACGCCCGCAAGATCGCGAAGGCGCTGGCGTAGCGACGCCGCCGACACCGCGACGGCCCCGGGCGGGTACCGCTCCGGCCGGACGACGCCTCCGCCGCGCGGCGGACCCGGCCCTTCCGCGAGGCGACCGCCTCCGCCGCGCGGCGGACCCGGCCCCTCCGCAAGGCGACCCGCCCCAGGGCGGCGGCCGCCGCGCGCCCGCTCGCCGTGGTGCATCCCGAAGCGGAGTGACGTGCCCACCGTGACGGGCCGGACGCGGCGCCGGCGCGTTCCGCGCTCGCACGACGGTTCCTGACTACCAGTCAGTTCGCTAACCTGACTGTGCGTCAGTTAAGCGGCCGGGCAGCTCGGCCATCGAGCAGGAGCGGAGACCAGCGATGCTCGGATCAACGCACGGCACCCTCACCTCCGACCTTCGCGCGCGCGTCGTCGCCTGCGGCGAGCGCCCCGGAAACGCCGTCCACGAAGCCGCCGGACCCGCCGCGTCCACAGGCGACCTCGATGTGAGCGGCCGGCCCCTGTACGCGCCGGTGCCCGACCTGGACCGGTTCTTCCGCCCCTCCTCCGTCGCGGTCGTCGGGGCATCGGACACCGAGGGCAGGCCCAACACCGGCATCACCCGCCGACTCGTCGACTGGGCCGCCCGCGTAGGCGCCCGTCTGCACCCCGTGCACCCCACCCGGCCCTCCGTCTTCGGTCTCGACTGTGTAACCTCCGTCGCGGATCTGCCGGGCCCCGTCGACCTCGCCGTACTGCTGGTCCGCGACCCGCTCCCGCTGATCCCGCAACTCGGCGAGCTCAAGGTGCCGTTCGCGGTCGCGTTCGCCTCCGGGTACGCGGAGACCGGCGAAGAAGGCGCCGCCGCCCAGGCACGGCTGGCGGCCGCCGTGGGGCGCTCCGGTGTACGGCTGCTGGGCCCCAACACCAATCTCAACGCCTTCGAGACGTTCCGCGACGACCTCGAAGGGCCGGCGATCGCGCTCATCACCCAGTCCGGCCACCAGGGCAGGCCCGTGTTCACCCTTCAGGAGCTCGGGATACGACTCTCCCACTGGGCGCCTACCGGCAACGAGGCCGACCTCGAGACCGCCGACTTCATCTCGTACTTCGCCGAACGCCCGGAGGTCGGCTCCATCGCCTGCTACGTGGAGGGGCTGAAGGACGGGCGCTCCTTCGTGCTCGCCGCCGACCGGGCGGCCCGGCGCGGGGTGCCGGTCGTCGCCGTCAAGGTCGGCCGCACCGACACCGGGGCGCGGACGGCCGCCTCGCACACCGGCAAACTCACCGGCAGCGACCAGGTCGTGGACGCGGCGATGCGGCAGTTCGGCGTCATCCGTGTCGACGGGCTCGATGAACTCCAGGACACGGCGGCGCTGCTCGCGCGTGCGCGGCGCCCGGCCGGCGACGGCGTCGCCGTCTACTCGATCTCCGGCGGCACCGGCGCCCACTTCGCGGACCTGGCGACCGCCGCGGGACTGCGGATCCCACGGCTGAGCGACGCCCGGCAGGCCGAACTGCACCAGTGGATACCGCCCTATCTGAACGTCTCCAACCCCATCGACAACGGCGGACATCCGGTGGGCGACCACCGCGGCCGCAAGATCATCGACGCGATCCTGGCCGACCCGGACGTGGACGTGCTGATCTGCCCGATCACCGGGCCCTTCCCGCCGATGAGCGACAGGCTCGCCCAGGACCTGGTCGACGCGGCGGAGACCACCGACAAGCTGGTGTGCGTGGTGTGGGGGTCCCCGGCCGGCACGGAGGAGGCGTACCGGACCACGCTGCTCGGCTCCTCGCGTGTCGCCACCTTCCGCACCTTCTCCAACTGCATCACGGCCGTGCGCGCCCACCTGTCCCACCACCGGTTCACGTCCTGCTACCGCTCCCCGTTCGACGAGGCGCCGCGCACCCCCTCCCTCTCGTACCGCAAGGCTCAGGCGCTGATGCGGCCCGGCGAGCAGCTGAGCGAGCACGCGGCGAAGCAGCTGCTGCGGGCCTACGGGATCCGCGTGCCCCGCGAACAGCTGGTGACGAGCGCTGCGGCGTCGGTACGGGCGGCGGCCCTGGTGGGCTACCCGGTCGTGATGAAGGCGTCGGCGCCGCAGCTCGCGCACAAGACCGAGCTGGGCCTCGTCAAGATCGGCCTGACCTCGGCGAGCCAGGTGCGCGACAGCTACCGCGAGCTCGTCGACATCGCCCGCTACGAGGGCGTGGACCTCGACGGCGTGCTGGTGTGCCAGATGGTGGAGCGGGGCGTCGAGACGGTCGTCGGGGTCGCGCCGGACGAACTGTTCGGCCCCACCGTGACCGTCGGCCTCGGCGGGGTGCTGGTGGAGGTGCTGCACGACACCGCCGTACGCGTCCCGCCCTTCGGCGAGGACCAGGCACGGGCGATGCTCGGCGAACTGCGCGGCCGGGCCCTGTTCGACGGCGTACGGGGCGGCCCGCCGGTGGACGTGGACGCACTCGTCGAGGTGGTCCTGCGGGTGCAGCGGATGGCGCTCGAACTGGGCGACCAGCTCGCGGAACTGGAGGTCAACCCGCTGATGGTGCTGCCGCGCGGGCAGGGCGCGGTGGCGCTGGACGCGCTGGCGGTGTGCCGGTGAGCCCTGAGGTGCGGCACACCCTGTCGGACGGCGTCTCCTGGATCACCCTCGACCGCCCGAAGGCTATGAACGCCCTCACCTGGGAGCAACGGGAGCGGATCATCGACCTGCTCGCCGCCGCGTCCTCGGACCCGGCGGTGCGCGCCGTCGTCGTCACGGCAACGGGCCAGGGCTTCTGCGCGGGCGCCGACCTGCGGGGGGCTCCGCCGCGAGAACGCGTCCCGGGGGACGTCGCCCGGACCATCCGGCTCGGCGCGCAGCGGCTGATCGGGTCGGTGCTGGACTGCGAGAAGCCGGTGATCGCGGCGGTCAACGGCACGGCGGCCGGTATCGGCGCGCATCTGGCCTTCGCCTGCGACCTGGTCCTGGCGGCGGAAGAGGCCCGCTTCATCGAGGTGTTCGTACGACGGGGGCTGGTGCCGGACGGTGGCGGGGCCTATCTGCTGCCCCGCCTGATCGGCCCGCAGCGCGCGAAGGAGCTGATGTTCTTCGGCGACGCCCTCCCCGCGCCCGAGGCGCTGCGCATGGGCCTCGTCAACCGGGTCGTCCCCGCGGCGGACCTGGACAGGACGGCCCGCGAATGGGCCGCCCGCCTCGCCGCCGGTCCGACCCGGGCGCTCGCCCTCACCAAGCACCTGGTGAACACCTCCCTCGACGCGGACCGCGCCACGTCGTTCGCCGCGGAGGCCGTGTCCCAGGAACTCAACATGACCACCCGCGACGCCCAGGAGGGTGTGGCGAGCTTCGTGGAGCGCAGGGCGGCGCGTTTCGAGGGGCGGTAGCGGAGCCGCGGGGGTTCTCATCTGACGTGCCGTCAGTTTCAATGGAGGGGTGATGGGACACGCGGCCATGGCCGCCACCGCCGTCCGTTATCTGAGGTCCGTCGGGGCGCCGACCGGGGCCGGACCGGAGGCCGCCGTGCCGGCACCCGTGCTGCGGGCCGTCGGGGAGGACGAGCGGGCGCCCTTCGGTGCCGGTGAGTTCCGACGGGTACTGGGGCACTTCGCCAGCGGGGTGACCGTCGTGACGGCGGCCGGCGAGGACGGGCCGGCGGGGTTCGCCTGCCAGTCGTTCGCGTCGCTGTCACTCGATCCGCCGCTCGTCGTCTTCATGGTGGGGCGCACGTCCACGACCTGGCCGCGGATCGCCCGCGCCGGAGGCTTCTGCGTGAACATCCTCGGCAAGGACCAGGGTGAGCTGTGCCGGGGCTTCGCCGTGAGCGGGGCGGACAAGTTCGCCGGGGTCGCGTACCGGCCGGCGCCCTTCACCGGCGCGCCGCTGCTGGACGGTGTGCCCGCCTGGATCGACTGCACCGTCCAGGCCGTACACACCGGCGGCGACCACCTGCTCGTCGTCGGCCGGGTGGCGGCACTTGACGCCGAGGAGGACGGAGCGCCCCTGCTGTTCCACCGCGGGCGGTTCGGGCGCTTCGACGTCCGATAGCCGCCGGCACACACCTGCCCCCCGCGGATGCTGGTCGCATGACCACGACGACCTACGAAACCCTTGCCATCGCGCCCACCGTGCTGAAGCAGCTGCGGGAACGCGACGACGCGGGACGCGTCCCGCGGCCCGCCGTCGATCCGCAGGGCGGCGCCCCGCTCCGCTGCTGTCTGCGGCACAGCGAGGCGGGCGAGCGCATCGCTCTCGTCTCGTACGCGCCGCTGCGCCGCTGGGCGGCCGGGACCGGCGCGGACCCGGGACCGTACGACGAATGCGGGCCCGTCTTCGTCCACGCGGAGGAGTGCGCGGGGCAGACGTCCGGGCCCGGCTACCCGGTCCGGCTGCACGGCCCGCGCAGGGTGCTGCGCGCGTACGACACCGGCGGGCGCATCCTCGGCGGGACGCTGGTCGAGCTTCCCCGGGAGCGGGCCGCCGAGGTGGACGGCGTCCTGCGGGACGTCTTCACCGATCCGGCGGTGGCCCTGGTGCACGTGCGGGCCGTGGAGTTCGGCTGCTTCATGGCCGAGATCCGTCGCCGTTGAGGTCTTTCGTCCGGATCGGGCCGGATCCGGACGAAAGACCCTGGGGCGCGACGGCCGGGACCGCCTTCGGGAGCGGCTTGCGGCGGATGACCAGGGCCATCAGGGCCGCCGCCGCGCACAGGGCGCCGGAGGCGTACCAGACCACGTCGTACTCGCCGAACACGTCGCGGGCGACCCCGCCCGCGAAGGCGACGACGGCCGCGCCGATCTGATGGGAGGCCAGCACCCAGCCGAAGACGATCGCGCTGTCGTCGCCGTAGTGTTCGCGGCACAGGGCGATCGTCGGGGGGACGGTGGCGACCCAGTCGAGGCCGTAGAAGACGATGAAGAAGATCATCGGCGGCTCGACGGACGGCCCGAGCAGCACGGGCAGGAAGAGCAACGAGACACCGCGCAGCGCGTAGTACACGGCGAGGAGGCGGCGCGCCTCGAAGCGGTCGGTGAACCAGCCGGACGCGATCGTGCCGACGACGTCGAAGACACCGATGACGGCGAGGAGCGACGCGGCGGCCGTGATCGGCATGCCGTGGTCGTGCGCCGCGGGCACGAAGTGCGTCTTGACCAGACCGTTCGTCGAGGCGCCGCAGATCGCGAAGGTGCCCGCCAGCAGCCAGAACGGGCCGGTGCGGGCGGCACGGAAGAGGACGGCGACCGCCCTGCGCGCCGCGCCGGGGACCGGGTCGGGCTTGGGCGTGAAGCCCTCGGCGCCGTACGCCGCGAGGCCCACGTCGGCCGGGTGGTCGCGCAGCAGCAGCCAGACGAAGGGGACGACGGCCAGCGCGGAGAGTGCGACGGTGATCGAGGCGGGCTCCCAGCGGTGGTTCTCGACCAGCCAGGACAGCAGCGGCAGGAAGACGAGTTGCCCGGACGCGCCCGCCGCGGTGAGGATGCCGGTGACCAGCCCGCGGCGCTGCACGAACCACCGGTTGGTGACCGTCGCGGCGAACGCGAGCGCCATGGAGCCGGAGCCGAGGCCGACGAGGACGCCCCAGTACAGGACCAGTTGCCAGGCCGCGGTCATCGTCACCGTCAGCGCCGACCCGATCGCGATCACACTCAGCGCGACGGCGACGACCCGGCGGATGCCGAAGCGGTCCATCAGGGCCGCGGCGAACGGCGCGGTCAGCCCGTACAGGGCCAGGTTGACCGAGACGGCGAAGCCGATGGTGCCCCGCGACCATCCGAAGTCTTCGTGCAACGGCTCGATCAGCAGACCCGGCAGTGACGCGAAGGCCGCGGCTCCGATGATCGTCACGAAGGTGACGGCTGCGACGAACCAGGCGCGGTGAATACGGGGCGGGCGGCGAAGCGGCTGCTCGGAGCCGGTGCGAGGCGCGGTTGTCTGGGTCACGTCACCCAGCTTCCGGTCCCGTCCCCTCCGCAACGAGTGGCCCGGAGGACAGCATTCGATAGGATCGGGCCATGACTGCTGTGAGAAGGCACCGGATCGTGATCCTGGCGCTCCAGGGACTGCTCCCCTTCGAGCTCGGCATCCCGCACCGGATCTTCGGCCGCGCCAAGGACGCCGCCGGCAACGCCCTCTACGAGGTCGTCACGTGCGGCATCAGCCCGGGACCGGTCATGACGGACGCCGACTTCGCCGTGAACGTCGAGCACGGGCCGGAGGTCCTGGCCACCGCGGACACGGTCGTCGTCCCCGCGTCGTACGAGCTGGGGCCGGTCTACGACGAGGGCCGGCTCCCCGAGGATCTGGCCGCCGCCCTCGCGCACATCCGGCCCGGCACGCGCATGGTGTCCATCTGCACCGGCGGGTACGTACTCGCCGCCGCCGGCTGTCTCGACGGCCGCCCCGCCACCACGCACTGGTCGGCGGCCGAGCACTTCCAGCGGATGTTCCCGTCCGTCAGGGTGGACGCGGACGTCCTGTTCATCGACGACGGCGACGTGCTCACTTCTGCGGGGGTCGCGGCGGGACTCGACCTCTGCCTGCACATCGTGCGCCGCGACCACGGCGCCGCCGTCGCCAACGAGGTGGCGCGCCGGACCGTCGTACCGCCGCACCGCGACGGCGGCCAGGCCCAGTACATCCACCGGCCCGTGCCGGAACCGCAGTTGGCGACCACCACGGCCGCCCGCGCCTGGGCGCTCGACCGGCTGCACGAGCCGCTGCCACTGCGGGACATGGCCGACCAGGAATCGATGTCCGTACGGACCTTCACCCGCCGCTTCCGCGAGGAGGTCGGCATCAGTCCGGGGCAGTGGCTCACCCAGCAGCGGGTGGAACGGGCCCGGCATCTGCTGGAGTCCACGGACCTGTCGGTGGACCAGGTGGCGCGGGACGCGGGCTTCGGCACGGCCCAGTCGATGCGCCAGCATCTCCAGGCGGCGCTCGGCGTCCCGCCCACCGTCTACCGGCGCACCTTCCGCGCGAGCGCGGGCAACGCCTGACCCGGAGGCCGGGCGGACGGACGGGCACGCGGGAGGGGCCCGGGCGGACGGACGGACGCCGATCGCAATGGGCCGCTCTGCCACGGCTCCGGGACCTGCGGGGCCGCGCGACCCCGGTCACGTGAGGCCAGGGTGGTGGCCCGGCCGGAGCCACGACTTTCGGGACTCAGAAGGTCAGCACACCGCGCGCCACCCGTCCCTGCCTCGCGTCCTCTGCCGCCTTGGCGAAGTCCTCGACGGGGTAGGTGGCGGTGACCAGTTCGTCGAGGAGCAGACCGCCCCGGCGGTACAGATCGGCGTAGAGCGCGATGTCGTGCTGCGGGCGGGAGGAGCCGTAACGGCAGCCGAGCACCGACTTGTCCAGGAACATCGAGGCGGGCAGGAAGGACACCTCGGCCGTCGGGGCCGGCATCCCGAGCAGGATCGCCTGGCCGCGCCGGTCGAGCAGTTCGATCGCCCGCCGCACGAGCGCGGCGCTGCCGACGCACTCGAAGACATGGTCCGCGCCGGTCGGCAGGACATCGCGCACACCGTCGGCCGACCCGAGGAAGTGCGTCGCGCCGAACTGCCGGGCCACGGCCTCCTTCGCCGGGTTGGTGTCGACGGCGAGGATCACGGATGCGCCGGCGATCCTGGCGCCCTGAAGGACGTTGAGCCCGATGCCGCCGGTGCCGATGACGACCACGGTGTCACCGCGCTGCACCTCGGCCCGGTTGAGCACCGCCCCGACGCCGGTCAGGACGCCGCAGCCGATCAGCGCCGCCGAGGTCAGGGGAATGTCCGCGGGGATCCTCACGGCCTGCACGGCCTTGACGACCGTGCGCTCCACGAAAGCGGAGTTGGACGCGAACTGGAACAGCGGCGTGCCGGCCCGGGAGAAGGGGCGGCCGGGACGGCCGATCGCCCGGCGGCACATGGTGGGGCGCCCGCGGTCGCAGTCGGCGCAGGTACCGCAGTTGGCGAGGGTGGACAGGGCGACATGGTCGCCGGGCGCCACATGGCCGACCCCGTGGCCGACCGCCGCTACCACGCCCGCGCCCTCGTGGCCGAGCACCACCGGCACGGGGAAGGGGATCGTCCCGTCGATCACCGACAGGTCGCTGTGGCAGAGCCCGGCGGCAGCGATGTCGACGGCGACCTCTCCCGGCCCCGGGTCCCGTACCTCCAGGTCCGCGACGACCTCGGCCTGTTCGCCGTCGAACACGACGCCTCTCATCGCGGCTCCTTCGGCAGGCCGAGCAACCGCTCGGCGACGGTGTTCCGCCGGCTCTCGCCGGAGCGGGCGTGGACCGGGTCGGCCCGGAAGAAGAGGAATTCCACGGCGGCGGCTCAGTCCTTGGGCAGGGCGCCGGGGCGCCGGCCGGTGGCGTCGGCGGGGCCGTGTCGGCGCGGCCGGTGTCGCCGCCGCGCGGCGTCTCCAGCCGCTCCAGCAGCGGCATCGGGTCGGTGCCGACCGTGCCGGGGAGGAAGTCGGCTATCCGGTCGGGGGTCCAGGGCCCTTCCCCGTAGGCGGCACGCAACTCCCTCGGCTGCGCCCACACCGCGATCTTGGGGCCGGCGATCGTGTAGACCTGCCCGGTGATCCGCTCGGCGCGGGCACGCTCGGAGAGCAGGTAGACGACGAGGGCGGCGACGTCCTCGGGGTCGCCGATCTCCTTGAGTTCCATGGGGACGTTCGCCGACATGCGGGTACGGGCCACCGGCGCCACCGCGTTGGCCGTGACCCCGTACTTGTGCAGGCCGAGCGCCGCACTGCGGACCAGGGAGATGACGCCGCCCTTGGCGGCGGAGTAGTTGGCCTGCGACACGCTGCCCTGGTGACTGCCGCTGGTGAAGCCGATCAGGGTGCCGGACCTCTGGGCCCGCATCACCGCCGACGCGGCGCGGAAGACGGTGAAGGTGCCTTTGAGGTGGGTGGCGAGGACCGGGTCCCACTCGTCCTCCGACATGTTGAACAACATCCGTTCGCGCAGGATGCCGGCGACGCAGACGACGCCGTCGAGCCGTCCGTACTCGGCGAGCGCCACGTCCACGACCCGTGCCCCGCCCGCCATCGTCGCGATGTCGTCGGCCACGGCGACGGCCGTGCCGCCGGCGGCCTCGATCTCCTTCACGACGCCGTCGGCGACGGCAGACGTGGGCGACGAGCCGTCGATCGAGACGCCGTGGTCGTTGACGACGACCTTCGCCCCCTCGGCCGCGCAGGCGAGCGCCACCGCCCGCCCGATGCCCCGGCCCGCCCCGGTCACGGCGACGGCCTTGCCTGCCAAGAAGTTCCCCACGTCCGGCCCCTTCCCGCAGTTTCTGACGGTCCGTTAGATTCTAAGACCGGTCCGCCGCATGAACACAAGCCCCGGGAGGCCAGATGTCACTGCCGGCCGCGTTCCACGACATCGCGAAACGCGTCAACAACTGGGGGCGCTGGGGTGAGGACGACGAGATCGGCACCCTGAACCTGATCACCGGAGAGGCGGTCAGGAACGCCGCCGCCTCGGTGCGCAGCGGCCGGCGCGTCCCCCTCGCGCTCCCCCTCCGGCAGGACGGAGTGCAGACCGGCGTCATCCCGGGACGGGTGAACCCGCTGCACACGATGATCCAGATCAACCAGGAGCTCTTCGGGCCCGGGACCGTCGCCACCAGCGACGACACGGTGACCATGGGGCTCCAGGCGGCCACCCACTGGGACGCCCTGACCCACGCCTCGCACTCGGGCCGCATCTACAACGGCCGCCCGGCCGACACGATCACGCCGCACGACCGGGCCCGCTTCAGCGGCATCGACAAGGCCACCCCCGTGGTCTCACGGGGCGTACTGCTGGACGTGGCGCGGGCGAAAGGGCTGGACCGGCTCGCCGTCGACCACGCCGTCACGCCGGAGGACCTGGACGAGGCGGCGGAGTACGGCCGGGTCACCGTCCGCGCGGGCGACATCGTCCTCGTACGGACGGGGCAGATGCGGCTGTACCTGAAGGGGGACCGGCACGCTTACGCGTTCCCGTCGCCCGGGCTGTCGGTGCGCACCCCCGAGTGGTTCCACGCCCGTGACGTCGCCGCCGTCGCGAACGACACCCTCACCTTCGAGATCTTCCCTCCGGAGATCGAGTCCTTGTGGCTCGCGGTGCACGCGCTCGACCTCGTGGAGATGGGCATGCTGCAGGGCCAGAACTGGAATCTGGAGGAGTTGTCCACAGCCTGTGCACAGGATCGGCAGTACACGTTCCTGCTGTCGGCGATGGCGGAGCCGTTCGTCGGCGGGACCGGCACGCCGGTCGCACCGGTGGCCGTACTCTGACGTCCGCGCGCCCGCAGCGGGCAGCGGCGATCGGATGCCGCGCGCCGGAACGGCAGGCAGGGCAAGGACGCCCCGGGCACCCGCAGGCGCGATCAGGCTCCGCGCGCCACGACCGGCGGGCCGGCCAGCCGTGCGGTGTCCGCCGGCAGATCGCGGTCCACCTCGCACCAGATGGACTTGCCGGCACCTTCCCGCTGCCAGCCCCAGCGGTCCGCGAGGCCGTCGACGAGCTCCAGGCCGCGTCCGCCGGTGTCCTCGCCCTGTGCGTGCCGCGGTCTCGGCGGGCAGGCACTGACGTCGGCGACCTCGACCCTGACCGTCCCGGCCTCCGCGGCGCCCGCACCGAACAGCATCCGCAGCACGGCCGGACACCCGGTGTGCACCACGGCGTTGGTGACGAGCTCCGAGATCAGCAGGATCAACGTCTCGGCCAGCGGCTCGTCGTCGCCCATACCGGACGTGAGAAGCCGTGAACGGGCCCATCTACGGGCCCGCCCCACCTCCGAAGGGTCGGATCCGATCTCCAACTGCACCTGAAGCACCTGCACCGCTCACACCACCCGAACCGGCGGACACATAGCCTCGCGCCTCACAGCCATAACGGAATGTGATTCCCTTACAGCACAGCATGATTGACTGTCAGTCACCGCAACAAGCGCTTCGGGCATATTCCAGCGTGAAGGAGTACGCATGGTGCATACTGTGCGACCCGCGCCCCGGCCAGTCGAACACAAGGCCGCAGAACACTTCCGCGGCCCGGCCCACCTACCGCCTGCCGACCGCCACAGGGGCCCCCACCTGCGACCCGACGGCTGTGAGAGATCGCCCCGGACAGTGCGCACCGACGGGCTCGGGACCGCCTGACCGGCGACACCGTGAGACCCCGTCATCGCAGCGACTCTCATCCCACGGAGAGTACCGGAGCGGTACCCCGACTCCGCCCAGTGACGAGTCCTCCGAAGGACACAACACGATATCGACGCACGGTGACCGTTCAGAATGCCGAGGCCAAAGCCTGCGCCTGAATCTCCTCCGCCTGAGCCGTCGTCATCCACATCCGGGCCCGCAGCAGGGCGCGTTTGAGGTGGAGGTGCACGTCCGACTCCCAGGTGAAGCCCATGCCGCCGAACACCTGGAGGCAGTCCTTGGCGCCGCGCACCGCCGCTTCGTCGGCGAGCAGTTTGGCGCCGGCGATCTCCGTCAGGTCCTCGCAGACGGCCGCCGCGTAGACGGCCGCCCGCGCGACCTCCGTGCGGACGAGCATCTCCGCGCACAGGTGCCCCACGGCCTGGAAGCCGCCGACCGGCTGCCCGAACTGCACCCGCTCCTTCGCGTGGCGCACCGCCTCCTCCGTGCTGCGGGCGGCGCTGCCGAGCTGCTCCGCGGCCGTGAGAAGGACGGCGGTCCCCAGCAGCGGACCGGGCTCCTCGGGCGCACAAGGGCGCGGAAGGCGGTGCAGGGGTGTGAGCGGGTCCAGGGAGCACACGGCGACCGCTTCCGAGGCGTCCACCGCGTGCGAAGTGCCGTCGGACGTGAACACGACGACAGTGTCCGCGTCGTCGAAGTGCGTTACGGAAAAGGGTAGTTCGGACGAGGAAGAGACGACCACCGTTCCGTCGGCCGCTCCCGGCACGAGGCCCGCCGCCAGATGCGTCGCCACCAGCGGCCCCGGCAGCAGCGCCCGGCCCGCCTCCTCGAAGGCCAGAACCGCCTCCGGCAGACCCGAGCCGGCTCCGCCGTCGTCCTCCGGCAGCCGGAGCGCGAAGAACCCTGCCTCGCCCAGTTCGCGCCAGAGCTTCCGGTCGAGCCTGCCCGCGCGGTCCACGGCGGCCCGCAGCGCCTCGCGTCCGAAGCGGGCGGCGAGCAGGTCCCGTACGCCGCGGCGCAGCGCTCGCTGGTCGTCGCTGAGCCGGAAGTCCATCAGCGCCCCTTCGGCAGGCCGAGGACGCGCTCGGCGAGGATGTTCCGCTGGATCTGGGAGGTGCCGGCGGCGATGGTGTACGAGAGGGACGAGAGCCGCTCCCGCGTCCAGGGCAGCGACAGGTCGAGTGCGCCGGCTCCGAGGACCTCCGCGGCGGCGTCGTACAGCTCCTGACGGGCGTGGGAGTAGCGGAGCTTGAAGACGGACCCGCCGGTTCCGGGCACACCGCCGGTGGCGGCGGCCTCGCTGACGTTCCACTGCACGAGCCGCCACAGCGCCGTGAACTCGGCGTGCAGTCTGCCCAGTCTGCGGCGCAGCACCGGATCGTCCCAGCAGCCGTTCGCACGTGCATGCTCGGCCACCTCGGTGAGGGTGCGTCGGCAGGCGACGACCTCGCCGGCGAAGGCGGTGCCGCGTTCGAAGGACAACGTGACCATGGTGACGCGCCAGCCGTCGTTCTCCTCCCCGACGCGGTTCGCGGCGGGCACGCGGACCTCGTCGAAGAACACTTCGGCGAACTCGGCGGACCCGGCCAGTGTGCGCAGCGGCCGCACGGTGACGCCGGGCGCGTCCATCGGCATGGCGAGCCAGGTGATGCCGCGGTGCCGGGGGGCGCCGGGATCGGTGCGTACGAGCAGTTCGCACCAGTCGGCCACCTCGGCGTGCGAGGTCCAGATCTTCTGACCGGTGACGACGTAGGCGTCGCCGTCGCGGACGGCCTTGGTGCGCAGGGAGGCGAGGTCGCTCCCGGCGTCCGGTTCGCTGAAGCCCTGGCACCAGATCGCCTCGCCGCGCAGGATGGGCCCGAGCCAGCGTTCCCGCTGCTGGGGGTGCCCTCCGCGGCGATGGTCGGCCCGGCGTGCAGCAGCCCTACGAAGTTCGCGCCCACATAGGGCGCTCCGGCCTTCTCCGTCTCCTCGAGGAAGATCAGCCGCAGGGTCGGGGAGGCGTCCCCGTGCACGTTCCCGTAGCCGGCGTCGTACAGCCTCCGCTGCCAGGCGCTGTCGTAGGCGCGCCGCGCCGGCCAGTCGCCGGCCGGCGGCGGCGGAGGCAGCGTGGGCAGCGCGCCCGCCAGCCATTCGCGCAGCCGGGCCCGGAACTCCTCCTCCTGGGCGGTGTACGCCAGGTCCACTACGTGTCCAGGTCCAGGCCGAGCATGCGGATGGCGTTGCCGCGCATCAGCTTGTACACGGTCTCGTCGTCCAGGTCCTTCACATGGTCGAGGGCGACCTGCTTGGTGTGCGGGAAGGTCGAGTCGACGTGCGGGTAGTCGGTCTCGAAGGTGGCGTTGTCGCGGCCCACGGTGTCGAGGGAGGCGACGCCGTGCTTGTCTCGGAAGAAGCAGCAGAAGATCTGCCGGTAGTAGTACGTGGAGGGTGGTTCGGGCACCAGGTCGCGCACACCGCCCCAGGCCCGGTGCTCCTGCCACACGTCGTCGGCGCGTTCCAGGGCGTACGGGATCCATCCCATCTGGCCCTCGCTGTAGGCGAGCTTGAGCCGCGGGAAGCGCACGAGGACGCCGCTGAAGAGGAAGTCGGTCATCGACGCCATGGCGTTGTTGAAGGAGAGCGCGGCCTGTACGGCGGGCGGCGCGTCGGGCGAAGCGGCGGGCATCTGGGACGACGAGCCGATGTGCATGTTGACGACCGTGCCGGTTTCCTGGCAGACGGCGAAGAACGGGTCCCAGTAGCCCGAGTGGATCGACGGCAGCCCGAGGTACGTGGGGATCTCGGAGAAGGTGACGGCGCGTACGCCGCGCGCCGCGTTCCTGCGGATCTCGGCGACGGCCAGGCCGATGTCCCACAGCGGGACGATGCACAGCGGGACGAGCCGGCCGCCGCTGTCGCCGCACCACTCCTCGACCATCCAGTCGTTGTAGGCGCGGACGCAGGCGAGCGCGACCTCCTTGTCGTGGGCCTCCGCGAAGGTCTGGCCGCAGAAGCGGGGAAAGGTCGGGAAGCAGAGCGACGCCTCGACGTGGTTGAGGTCCATGTCCTTGAGGCGCTCGGCGGGATCCCAGCAGCCGGGCCGCATCTCGGCGCGGGTGATGCCTTCGAGGGTCATCTCGTCGCGGTCGAACCCGACGGCGGCGATGTTGCGCTTGTACGGGAACTTCAGGTCCTCGTAGATCCACCAGTCGGTGGGCGGACCTTCCGGGTCCATCGTGATCCGGTACTTGCCGCCGACGTAGGCGAGCTCGCCGATCCCGGCCGTCAGCGGCTTGGGCCCGCGTTCGCGGTACTTGGCGGGGAGCCAGGTCTCGAAGAGGTGCGCCGGTTCGATGACATGGTCGTCGACGCTGACGATCCGGGGCAGTTCCTGTTCCATCGGGACCTTCCTCCGCTCCTGACGGTGCGTCAGTTACGTCGCTCAGGCTAGCCCCGCACCCCTGGACCGACAAGGCGCACGACCCTACGATCTGACGGACCGTCAGCCCGTTTTCGCGGAGGTGTCCGGGCATGGAAGAGACCGCGCACGCACTGGGATCGGCCCGCACCCTCTGGGAACTCGTCGCACGCCGGGCCGCCCTCACCCCGCACCGCCCCGTCCTGCTCCAGGGCGAACGCGTCCTCACCTTCGGCGCACTCCGCGACCGGGCGGAGCGGACCGCCGCCGGGCTGTACGCGAAGGGTGTCCGGCCCGGCACGGTCGTCGCCTGGCAGCTGCCCACCCGCATCGAGACGGTGCTGCTGACCGTGGCGCTCGCCCGCCTCGGCGCCGTCCAGTCGCCTGTCATCCCCTTCTACCGGGACCGGGAGGTCGGCTTCGCGCTCCGCGAGTCACACGCCGCGTACTTCGCCGTGCCGGGCGAATGGCGTGGCTTCGACTTCACGGCCATGGCGCGGCGGGCCGGCGCCCGCGGCGTCTTCGAGGCGTACGCGTCGCTGCCCGACGGCGATCCTTCCGTGCTGCCCGCCCCGCCCGCCTCCGGCACGGACGTGCGCTGGATCTACTGGACCTCCGGCACCACCTCCGACCCCAAGGGCGTGCTGCACACCGACCGTTCGCTGATCGCGGGCGGCTCGTGCCTGGCGCACGCGCTGCGCCTGTCCGAGGACGACATCGGCTCGATCGCCTTCCCGTTCGCGCACATCGGCGGCCCTGACTATCTGGTGATGCTGCTGCTGTACGGGTTCCCCGCGGTGCTCTTCGAGAAGTTCACACTGCCCGACGCGCTCGACGAGTACCGCAGGCACGGCGTCACCGTCGCCGGCGGCTCCACCGCCTTCTACGCGATGTTCCTCGCCGAGCAGCGCAAGCAGCCCGGCCGGAAGCTGATCCCCACCCTGCGGCTGCTCGCCGGCGGCGGCGCGCCCAAGCCGCCGGAACTGCACCGCGCCGTCGTCCGCGAGATGGGCTGCCTGCTCACCCACGGCTACGGCATGACCGAGGTGCCGATGATCACCATGGGCTCGCCCGACGACAGCGAGGACGACCTCGTCCGGACCGAAGGAAGACCGCCTGCCGGTATGGAGATACGGATCGTCGACGGTGAGGTCCGGCTGCGCGGTGAGGCGGTCTGCCAGGGCTACCTGGACCCCGCCGCGACGGCGGCGGCCTTCGACGCCGACGGCTTCCTGATCACCGGGGACCTCGGCCGGCTCACCGACAGCGGCCACCTCGTGCTCACGGGGCGGGCCAAGGACGTCATCATCCGCAAGGGGGAGAACATCTCGGCCAAGGAGATCGAGGACCTGCTGCACGGTCACCCCGCAGTCGGCGACGTGGCCGTCGTCGGCCTGCCGGACGAGGAGCGCGGCGAACGGGTGTGCGCGGTCGTGGAGCGGAGGCCGGGCATGGCGGATCCCGCACTGGAGGACCTCACCGACTTCCTCCGCTGCACGGGCCTCGCGCTCCACAAACTCCCGGAACGGCTCGAGGTGGTGGACGCTCTCCCCCGCAACGAGGCGCTGCGGAAGGTACTCAAGTACAAACTACGCGAACGGTACGCATGACATGATTCCGGACCGGCCGGACCGGGCGGGGTCCGGTCCGAGGCACACGATCGAGACCACCACGCGGAGCGCGGCACGGGTCCGGGGGCCGCGGAACGCCGTACCGCTCGCAGCGCGGTGGCCGCCACGCGGTGCGGCCGCGAACGGATGACGCGGCGGCACCGGTAGGTCAGTCGGGCTCGGGTGTGACGTAATACGCGGCGAACGCGGTCAGTACGTCCTCCTCGGTGATCCGCCCGTCCCCGTCCGTGTCCAGCGCCGCTCCCGCCGCCGCCGCGACACCCGCGTCGACGCCGAGCGCGCCGAGTACGCGTTCCACGGCCGCCGAGGTGACGCCGCGGCCGTCCTCGTCGGCGACCCTGATCACGGCGTGCACGAACGGGCGGGCGATCTCGCCGAAGCGTTTCGGGTTGTCGCGCAGTCTCTTGACCGCGCTCGTCACGAACTCCTGGCGGGTCACCCGCTGGTCGCCGTCCACGTCGGCGATCCCGGCCATGCCCTGCCAGAACGCCTCCGCACCGCTGTACAGGTCCTGCCCCTTGTCGGACCGGGCCGTGACGGAGAACTCGGCGAGCAGCTTGGCCGCGGCCGAACTGAAGTCCTCGCGGTCGATGTAGCCGTTGCCGTCCTGATCGAAAGCGGCGAAGCGGGAAGCGATCTTCCGCTCGTACTCTGCGCTGTCCATGCGGGGAGCGTAAAGCCCCGGAGGCGGAGGTGTGTACGCACCCGGGCAATTGCGTGGCGGCAACACCTCGGCAAAGCGCAGGTGACGGGAGTGCGACGGGGCGTACGGGGGCACGCGCACGGGGCACGGGGCGCGCAAACAGGCTTACGGCCGGGCCATTTCCGCCGGCCTTCTGCGGCGGGGTCCGGGCGGCGTCACGCGGTCAGCGGCTGCGCCCCGTCGTCCGTCGCCGAGCCGGTGTCCGCGTAGACCTCGAAGAGACGGCGCACACCGAGGGCACCCAGCACCCGGTTGACGTGCGACCCGTCCTCCGCGCCGCGCGCCGGCAGGATCAGCCGCAGCCTGCCCCGGCACGAACGCATCAGCCGACGTGCGGCGATCAGCACGCCGACACCGCTGGAGTCGCAGAAGAACACCTCGGAGAGGTCGAGCACGACGTCGTGGTGACCGGCGGCGACGGCGTCGTGGACCCGCTGGCGCACGACCGGCGAGGACACGAGATCGAGCTCCCCCCGCACGTGCAGCACGGTCCACGCGCCCTGCCGGGACTCGGCCACCTTGAGCATCACCACGTCTGGACCCCTCCTCAGGCCGGTCGAAGAAGACCGGAAGCTGTCCTTCCACTGCCGCTGCCCGACTGTCCGTCGCTGAAACGCGACCTTCGTCACGGAGTGCGTTTCCACTCGTCCCCCAGGCAGTTCTTCCCCGCACGCGGCCCTACCATCCCGGACCACGCCAGGGGCGTACTTGACGCAAAGGCTCGTGCGTATTTCGTCCGGCGCACTACATTCGAAGGAGCAACAGTCACGAGGGCAGAGGCAGCAGGCACGAGGCGAGCGCAGAGCTTGGGGGCGGTATGGCGAAGGACGCACCACCGCGCTGGGACCGCAGGATGCAGCAGCGACTGGCGCGCGGCGAGGCCGCGGCGCTGGGTGAGCTGTACGACAAGTTCGCCGCACTCGTGCACAGCCAGGCCCATCGCGTACTGGACGACGACGAGGCCGCCGACCAGGTCACCCGCGAAGTCTTCGGGTAAATATGGGAGAATCCGGACGCCTACGACCCCAAGCAGGGCTCCATGCGGTCCTGGGTGGCGCGGCTCACCAACAGCCAGGCCGTGCACCGGCTGCGGCAGAGCGAGGCCGCGGCACTCGCCGAGGGCGGCGGGGGCACGGCGGAGGAACTGGAGCAGAAGGTACGCAGGGCCGCCGTCGCGGCCAGGGCCGACTACATCGTGACGTCCATGCCCGCCCCGCTGCGCGCCGCGCTGGAACTGGCGTACTTCCAACGCAGGGACTACCGCCAGACCGCCGCCGACCTCGGCGTCACCGAGGACGAGGCCCGGCGGCGGCTGAGGCTGGGCCTGCAACTGCTCGCCACGGCGCACACCCGCTCACTCGAGGGCTCGTCGCCGCCCGGGTACGGACGAGCGCTGTGAGCGGGCCCCTGGGCAGCGGCGGCGACGGGGAAGAGGTGCGGGGCGTGCCGCGCATACCGTCCCCGCGCGCCGCGGCGGACGACCTCCGTCCGGACGCGTACCGGCCGGGGCCGCCCGTTCCTCCGGAGCCGGCTGCCGGCAGCGAATCCGCCGACGCCACCGGCCCCGCCCCTGCGGCCGGGTCCGGCACGGCGGACGATGCGGCGGACGACGGGCCGGACGGCGTGGTCGACGGCTCCGGGAACCGCGCGGTGAACGGCGCGTCCACCGCCGACGACCGGTCGGCCGGGGACGCCCCCGCTGCTCCCGAAGCCTCCGCCACCCCCTCGCACGGTGTGCTGAAGTCCCTGCTCGGCGCCTGGGCCCTGTCCGCGTGCTCCGCGGAGGAGACCGCCGCCGTCGAGGAGCACCTCGGCGACTGCGCCCCGTGCGCGGAGGAGGCCCTGCGGCTGCGTGACGCGGTCGGACTGCTGCACACCGACCGGGACCTGGACCTCGACCCGCTGTTGCGCTTCCGGGTGCTGGAGAACTGCCTGGGCCGCAGACCCGCCCGTATCCCCGTGCCCAGCTGGGCCGATCCGTACGACGCCGAGACCGCGAGGCTCGACGCGCTGCTCCGGGACATCGGGGACTCGGAGTGGCACGCGCCGGTGCGGCTCAAGTGGTTCGAGGGTGAACGCCGGATGAGCCGCCGCACGACGGTGGCCGGTGTGATCGGGCATCTGCTGGCCGTCGACGGCATAGTGGCCGGGGCGATCGGGCTCGACGACCCGCTGGGGCCGCACGCACCGCTGCTGCCGGCCGCGCGCACCGAGGCGTTCTGGGACGACTCGGACCTGCCGCCCACCGGCACGATCCGCGAACCGTGGCGCGACCAGAGCCACGACCTGATCCGCACCGTGTCGTTCGCCGGACCCGGCGTCGCCGAACTGGCCGTCTCGTACGGCTCCTTCGCGCTTCCGTTGCGGGACGCGCTGCTCGACCGGGCCTTCGAGTGCTGGATCCACGCGGACGACATCGCCGACGCGGTGGACTACCCGTACGCGCCGCCGAGCGGTGCCCACCTCAACCGGATGATCGACCTCGCGGCCCGGCTGCTGCCCGCCGCCCTCGCGGAGCGCAGGCGCGCGGGGCTGGCGGGACCTCCGCGGCACCTGGTGGCGGCGGGCGCGCCCGGACGGTCGCTCCATCTCGAGGTCGAGGGGTCCGGCGGCGGCAGCTGGTACATCGCCCTCGACTCCCCGGCGGCGGTCGGCTCGCCGGACAAGTCGGTCGCCCAAGTGGCACTGGACGGCGTCGAGTTCTGCAAGCTGGTGGCCGGGCACGTCTCCCCGGAGGATGCCGCAGCGGGCCAGGACGGCGACCGGCAGGCCATCCGTGACGTGCTGTTCGCGGCGGCGGCCCTGAGCCGGATCTGACAGAGCCACCGCCGGATCACGCCGCCGGATCAAGGAGCGGGACGGCTCGGGGGCGCCGCGTCGGCGCCCCCGGGGACGTGCGTCAGTACAGGCCGGAGTAGGTGTTCCAGCCGGTGCCGATCGACGCCTTGGGCTTGAAGTTGCCCTTGCCGTCGGAGTCGTAGCGGTACAGGGTGCCGCCACTGGTGCGCGCGACGATGTCGGCGCGTCCGTCGCCGGTCATGTCGCCCGGGGCGGCGAGTTTCGTGTAGGAGCCCCAGCCGGAGCCGATGAGCTTCTTGGCCTTGAACGGCGTGGCGGCCACGCCCGTGCCCTCGTACAGGTACAGCTTGCCGTCCTTGGCACGCGCGACCAGGTCAGCGCGGCCGTCGCCGGAGATGTCGCCGGCGCCGAGCAGGGCGTTGAACTGGCCCCAGCCGGAGCCGATCCGCTGCTTGGCCGCGAAGCCCGTGCCGTTGCCGTTGCCCCGGTACAGGTGGAGGACGCCGGAGCCGTCGCGGGCGAGCAGATCGCCCTTTCCGTCACCCGAGAGGTCGCCGAGGCCGAGGAGGGTGTTGTAGACGCCCCAGCCGCCTCCGATGATTTGGGTCTCGTCCGACTTGTGACTCAGGTTGTAGAGGGTGCCGTTGTAGACCTCCAGCAGCTCCGAATAACCGTTGTCGTCGAGCGAGGAGACGTGGACGAGTCGTGCGCCCTTCCAGGCGCCGGTGTCGCCGATCTTCACCCGGGGGACGAAGCGCCCGTTGTTGAGGTCCCAGTAGTAGTAGAGGGAGCCGTTGCCGTCGAGTCCGAAGAGCTCGTCCTTGCCCCAGGCGGGAATGTTGCCCGCATTGGCGAACTGGAAGGCAGGGTTCCAGTTGCTGCCGTATTTCACCCGCGGCCGGAACGAGCCGGTGCCGGTGGAGGAATAGCCGTACAGGTCGCCACTGTACGTGCGGGCGAAGAGGTCGGCGCTGCCGTCGCCGTTGACATCGTCGAGGCTGAACAGCGTGTTGAACATGTTCCAGCCGGTACCGGCCTTGACCCGCGTAGTGAAGGGGCGGGTGGTTTCGCCGGTACCGCTGTAGAAGTACAGCTCACCGGCGGTGTTCCGGGTGAACAGGTCGGCGCTGCCGTCGTTGTCGGCGTCGTTCATGCCGACCAGCTGGTCGTACTGCGCCCAGCCGGAACCGACCAGGACCCGGGACGCGAGCGGCCTGGTGTCGCTCGTGGTCCCCGGGTACAGGTACAGCTCGCCGGCGAACGTGCGGGCGAGGACGTCGCCGACACCGTCACCGTTCAGGTCGCCGGGCGAGAACACCTTGTTGTAGATCTGCCAGCCGTGGCCGGACCAGAACACCTGCCCGTAGGTGCCGTAGTTGGCATAGGCCGAAAGACGACCGGTCTGCGTCAGCGTGAAGACGACCGTGGAGCCGGCACGGAGTCCGGCCGCGGAGAAGACGTCCTTGTAGAACACACCGGGCGACGCGTTGACGCCGTCTTCGAAGCCGTACTCGTAGGGTTCGCCGTTCACCGGGTCGACGAGCACCCGGCCGGCCACGTTCTGGGAGATCATGTCGGACCTCCCGTCGCCGTCCACGTCGCTGCGCGGCTCGGCCGGCAGCTCGCCGTCCTCGGCGCTGAACGCGCCGCGGCCCGCGGGTCGCGGCAGCTCCAGGGTCGGCAGCGGCGCGGCGGCCTTGGGCCGGACGGCCGTGCGGTCGGGGGTCGGGGCCTCGTCGGCCTGTGCGGCCGGGGCCGCCAGCAGCATGCCGGCGGCGAGGGCGAGCGCGGTGCAGGCGGCGACGCGGGTGCGGGCGCGGGTGCTTCTGCGCGGACCGGCCGCGGCGCGGCCGGAGTCCATGGAAGTCAAGGTCCCCCCTTTGAGGGTGTCACTCGCACGGCCGCTCCGCGGCGCTGCGCGCGGGCGCGCGCCCATGGGGATGTGGAGACAGCGGTGCAAGGAAGATGGCACCGGTACAGACGTGCAAGGTGGGGCGAGGGATGTACGGGCCGGCGATCTTCTTCCGGCGCCTGGCGCCCCCGTGTGCGGCAGGAAGCCCCAGGTGGGCGGCGGCACTCATGGACGGACGCCCCGGACCGCGGCCGGGCCCCGCGCGCCGGGGCCGGTCGGGGCGATCCGGACGCATGCCTAGACGCCGGTGGTCCGCTCCTTCGCCGGACCGCCGGCCGGGTGGGCAGGGGCCCACGGCTGCGGCAGTTCGCGCCGGCGGCGCACCGGGGAGAGGAAGACGGGCAGGAAGGCGAGCGTGAGACAGCCCGCCCCCACCCACATCGCGACGCGCAGTCCCGCGAGTTCGCCGATCAGCCCGGCCACGGCAGAGCCGACGGCGATCGCGCCCGTGAGCATGAAGCGGAAAGTGGCGTTCATCCGGCCGAGCAGCGGGTCCGGCGTCAGCCGCTGACGCAGGCTCACCCCGAGGACGTTGTCGACGCCGATCTTGAACGTCACCAGCATCCATCCGGCGCCGGCGAGCCAGAGCCAGGGGCCGCGGTCGACGAGTGGCACGAGCAGCGCGGTCGGCGCCGTCACCAGTCCGGCGACGCCGAGGGTACGGCCGTGGCCGAGACGCCGGGCCACGGGGCGGGCGCAGCGCGCGCCGAGGAGGATGCCGGCCCCGCCCGCCGCCCAGTAGAGCCCGAGCACACCGGCGGACAGGCCGAGTTCACGGGTGAAGAGGACCGGCAGGAGCGTGTTGACGATCTGCGAACCGAGGTTGGTGAGGGACGCGGTGAGGGCGAGTGCGCGGAGCTCGGCGTTGCGCAGGACGTGCCGCAGGCCCTCCGCGATCTGCGCCGCCAGTCCCCCGCCCGCGCCGCGGCGGGCATCGTCCGCCCCGGCCGGGACGACGCCGCCCGCCCCGTGCGGCGCGGCCCCGTCCGCCTCCCGGCGGGCGCCGCCAGCCGCGGGCAACGCCAGACGGAGTGCCGAGGCCAGGTAGAGGACGCCGACGCCGATCACGGCCACCGGCGCGGTGAACGCCTGCACGATCCCGCCCCCCGCGCCCCGGCCCGCCACATTGCCCGCGGCCTGGAGGCTCACCACGGCGGCGTTCGCCCGTACCAGGCTTTCGCGGTCCACCAGCCGGGGCAGGATGCTCTGCGAGCCGACGTCGAAGAAGACCGTGGCGCAGCCGTTCAGCAGGACGACCGCGTAGAGCTGTTCGAGGGTGAGGGCGTCCAGGACCCAGGCGGACGGGACGGAGGCGAACAGGCCGGCCCGCACCAGGTCGGCGGTGATCAGCACCCGGCGGTGGCGCATCCGGTCCACCCAGGCACCGGCCGGCAGGCCGATGAGGAGGAACGCGACGGTGCTCAGCGTCGCCAGCAGACCGACCTCGCCCGCGCTCGCGTCGAGCGCGGTCACGGCGATCAGCGGGACGGCGACGTAGCCGATGTTGGTGCCGAGCTGGCTGAAGGCGGTGGCGGTGAAGAGCGTGCGGAAGTCACGGGACCGCCACGGGCTGTCGGTGGGCATGGTGCGTACGCTGCCCGGACTCCGCGCCCCGCTCCAATGATTTAGCCTCGGCCGAATGGTGCTGGAGAGCCGCCCGGAAGGCGGCACACTGGAGATCGGCTTCTCCGCCGAGGACGTGGCCCGCATACGTTTCGCCGTGTCCCCGCTGTGGGAAGTCGTCGCGAGCGTGCGGGTGCTCAGGGACACCGGGCCGGGTGCGCACCGGCCGTGGGCGGAGCGGGTACGGCCCGCTCTCGCCGCCGCGAAGCTGGACCTCTCCCCGCTGTCCTCTCTGATCGGCCCGCCGCCGGCCGGCGTCCCCGGCTTCCTGGTCGCGCCGCCCACGACCCCGCAACCCTCGCTCGACGTGGAGTTGGCGGCGCTGCGTTCCATGCCGCACGAACTGCTCCGCACGACGACACCCGCGGCACGGGATGGGGTCGCCGCACTGCGCGCGGACCCGGATCGCGGCCTCGGGCGGCTCGTGGACGTGATCGCCGCCTACTGGGAGGTGGCGATGGCCCCGTACTGGCCGCGGATCCTCACCGTGGTCGAGGGCGACATCCTCTACCGCGCCAAGCGCCTCGCCGAAGGCGGCGCCCGGCGCCTCTTCGACGACCTCGACCCGCGGGTCACCTGGGACTCGGGCACCTTGCAGGTGATGCACCGCTGTGTACGCGGCGAACGGCGCCTGGACGGCCGCGGACTGCTCCTGGTGCCTTCCGTGTTCGGCGGGTCGCGGATCTTCTCCGACGTGGACAGCCCGGAGTGGCAGCCCACTCTGCGCTACCCGCCGCGAGGCACCGCCACTTTGTGGGAAGCGCGGGCGGAGCCGCTCTCCGACGCCCTGGCGGGCGTACTGGGCCGCAGCAGGGCCCTGCTGCTGGCCGAGCTCGCGGCCCCGGCGTCGACCACCGACCTGGCCCGCCGTACCGGCCTGTCGGCGGGCGGCGTCTCGCAGCACCTCACGGCGATGCGCGCGGCCGGTCTGGTGAGCGCGCACCGAACGGGCCGCGTGGTGCTCTACGCCCGTACGAGCGTGGGCGAGTCACTGGTGGCCGGCTGAACCTCGGGCGGAGCATGGTGCGTCACCCCGCGCCGAGGGTGACCGTGGACCGTCGCCGCGTCACTCGCCCCCGACGCTGATGTTCGGGTCTCCGTCCGGCCCGTGCGGCTTCAGTTCCACCTGGATGGTGTGCGTGGTGTCGCGCGCCGCGGAGCCGCCGCCGCCTGCCGTCAGCACCCCGATCCGCAGCTCGGCCCGCCCGCTGCCCTCCCGGCGCACCTGCACCGCGAACTCCAGGTGCACGCTCTCCACGCTGAACCGCAGATCGCGTCCCTCACCGGCGCGTTGGGCCCGCTCGAGTTCGTCACGGACCTGTCCGATGACCTCCGCCAGCCCCACGACCGCGGTTTCGTCACGCTCAGCCATCGCGTCCCCCGTCTCCCGTAGTTATCGTTGAGCAGTATGAGCGAGCCGATTCGCACATCCAACTCCGCCATCCACGAAGAGAGTTGGCGCGTACGTCTGCTCCGCGGACCGGATCGGGCGGGCCGGCCGCTCGGCGCCGGGGTGCTGCTGCCCGGCGGCCTGGTGCTCACCTGCGCGCATGTCGTCCTGATGCGCCCGGACTCCTCCGGCATCCGTACCCCGCTGGACGAGGTCTACGTCGACGCACCCCACGCCCCGGCCGGAAACACCCCGGAGCCGCTGCGGGCCCGGCTGCTGAGGGAGTACCTGGTCATGCCGACGGGCCAGTTCGGCGGGGACCTGGCGCTGCTCAAGCTGGACCAGGAACCGGCGGTCCCGCACGCCGTCCTGCACCGGCAGATCCCGGCACGCGGCGACATGGTGCATTTCACCGGTTACCCGGAGGATCTGCCCGGTGGGGAGAACCTGGACGCCCGGCTGATGGGACGCGGCGGTCCCGCGCCGACGCCGGAGTGGGTGCAGCTCGACGCGCTGAACGCGCCGTACGTGGTGCGGCGCGGCTACAGCGGATGCGCCGTCGTGCACAGCCGTTCGCGGCGGGTCATCGGCATCGTTGCGCACCAGTTCGGCACGCCGCAGGCGCGGGTCCGCCGGGACCACGCGTACATGATCCCGACCGAGACGGTGCTGAAGCACCTGCCGCTGGAACGGCTGGGGCTGACGGTCACGGGGAAGCCGGCCGTGTCGCACGACGTCGCGGTCGCCCACGACAGGACCGCCTCCGGGCGTGTCCCGGGGCTGCACCGCCGGCTGACGCGGTGGCTCGACGGTGCCCCGGACACCGATCCGGTGGAGCCCGTGTTCGCCGGCGAGGGGGAGCACGAGGTGCTGCACACGGTCAGATCGGTGCTCACCCTCGCCGACCGTGAGCAGAGCCCTCCGGAGGCGCCGCCCACCCAAGGCAGCGCGACAGGCCCGGGCCAGGTCGCGGGTGAGCCGCAGGCGGGCAGCATCGACATCGCGGTCGACGCCACGAACCGCACCGTGGCGGAACTGGCCGGGGACGCGGCGGACCGTATCGGCCTCGACCCCCTCCCGGACGGTCCACCGGCCGCCCACGGCACGGGCGGGGACCTGCTCGGACGGATCGCGGCCGAGAGCCCGCCGCTGATCGCCGCCTTCCTGTCCGTCGACCGGTCGGCCTCCACCGACGACGAGATGCTGCGGCTCCTCTCCGCGCTCCTCGCCCACGGCCAGAGCCGGCTCCTGCTCGTCTTCAGCGACCCCCGCTCACCGCTCCTCGCCCGGGTGCGCGACGAACTCCTCGGCCCCGACTGGGCCGCCCGCCGCACCGAACGGCTCGGCGCCCGGGTGAGCCGGCTCGCGGAGACCGAGCAGCGGCTGCGGCAGCTGTCCGGCCGGCGGCCCGCCGCCCTGGCCCCGCGGCTGCGCCGGATGCTGGAACAGCTCGGCCCGGCCGGCCCGTTGAACGGGTCCCCGGAACAGCCGCACGCCCTGTTCCGCTGCGCCGTCGACATCGAGGCGGCGCTGCTCGACGCGGAGACGGCCGAGCAGGAGCTCACCGGCCCGGCGGGACCCCGGGAGTTCGTGGTCGGGCCGCCCGGTGACGGGCTGACCGACCTGCCGGCCGTCGCCGTGCGCGACCCGGACGCGCTCGTCACCGAGCAGGCCGGGGACCGCCTCGCGGGCGGCGAGCGGCTGCACCAGCAGTACGAGGTGGTGGGGCCCATCGGGCAGGGAAGCCACGGCAAGGTGTACCTCGCCCGCGATCTGCTCCTGGAGAACCGTCCCGTCGCCCTCAAGGGCATCCTCGACCCCGGCGATCCGGCGGCCGTGCTCCAGGCCCACCAGGAGCGGCTACGCCTCGTCAGCCTCAACCATCCCTCGGTCATCCGGGTGGTCAACTACGCGCGCCACGAACCGACGTCGGCCGAGTTCATCGTGATGGAGTTCGCCGACGGGGCGTCCCTGTCATGGGTCGGCTCCCGCATCGCCCGGAGCGTCGAGCCGTTCGCCGGGCCACGGGTCCGCGAGTTCATCGTCGTGTACGGGCTGCTCGTGCTGGAGGCCTTCGACCATCTCCACGAGGAGGAGAAGCTGGTCTACGGCGACCTGTCGCTCACCAACGTCCTGCACTGCGGCACCGGCATCAAACTCATCGACGTCGCGGGCGTCCGCGAACCGGAAGCGCCCGGGCCGGTCAGCCACCGGCCGCCGGAGAGCGGGCCCGGCGGGGGAATGACCACCGCGGGCGACCTGTACACCGTCGGCGCCGTCCTCGGTGAGCTGCTCGCCAAGGACCCGGCTCCGCCGTCCGACCTCGGCACCGAATCACTCCGGCGCGCCCTCGCGCGCGCCACGGACACCGACCCGAGGCGCCGTTACGCCTCCGCGCAGGAGATGGCCGTCCAGCTGCGGGGCGTGCTGCGTGAACTGCGGTCGCTGCGGTTGGACGAGGAGACGTTCGAGCCGTCCCCGCTGTTCCACTCGGCCGCGATCGCACTGGACGGCCGGCTGGGCAAGCCGCCGCCGCTGGAGCGCTGGCGGGCGGACGGCACGGCCGACCGGCTGGGCGCCCATGTGCCTGAACCGGCGGAGGCCGCGGTGGCCCTGCCGGTGCCGAAGGCCGACGTGCAGGACCCCAACTGGAAGGAACTCCAACGCACTTCCTACGACGACCCGGCGGGTCTGCTCCAGCTCAGCGACGAGTGGCTGCCGTCGCCGGAGCTGCATCTGCTCCGCTGCCGGCTCCACCTGGAGCTGGCCGGTGTCCGCCGCCACGGCCGTGACAAGGAGCTGGTGACCGCCGCGGTGGAGCTGGAGCGGGCCGGGCGGCTGCTCGGTGACCGCGCCCGTTACGACTGGCGCCTGGACTGGCACCAGGGTCTGGCGCAGCTGGCCCACGGCAGGCTGCACCGGGCCCTGAACTGCTTCGACACCGTGTACGCAGCGATCCCCGGCGAGTACGCGCCCAAGCTCGCCCTCGGCTACTGCCACGAGAAACTCGCCGACGAGTGGCGGACCGGCGAGCGGGCCACCGCGTCCGAGGCCCCGGCCGCGCGTGAGGCGCACGAGCAGCAGGCCATGCTGTTCTACGACGCGGTGTGGCGGCGCAACCACGCGCTCGGCGCTGCCGCGTTCGGGCTCGCCCGGATTCATCTCGCCCGGCACAGCCCCGACCGTGCGCTGGCCTCCCTCGACGGCGTCCCGCCCGACTCGCGGCACCGCACGGCGGCGCGGACGGCGATGGTGCGCATCCACGCCGGCACGCCCACGGCCGCCTCGGCGGTACGCGCCCACGCCGCCCTGCACCGGCTCGCGGGCCACGAAGGACTCACCGACCGGCAGGCCCGGGAGCGGCTCACCGCGGAGCTGCTGGAGCAACTGCTGGAGCTGGTGCGGTCGCAGGGCGCCGGCGTGCTCGAGCAGGTACGCGCCGCGCTGCCGGCCGGCGTCCCGCTCCCGCGGACCGAACGGGAACTGCGCGAGCAGTTGTCGGCGAGCTACCGCCAACTGGCGAAACAGGTACCGGACACGGACACCGCGGAGGGCGCCGCGCTGGCGGAGGCGCTCCTCGACAACGCGTACAGCACCCGCCCGCTCGGTCTGCGTCATGCCCGCCACCACGACCGCGGCCCCTGGCTGCGCCGCCTGACCTTCGGGGGCCGTTCATGACCACGCGTCCGTACACCGGCCCGCCGGCGGACGCAGCCGAGGCGAGAGCCGGCGGGAGCGACGTGCGGCCGTCCGCGCGGCGGAGGGTGGCCGCGCTGTGGCGGCACCCCGTCGCAGCCGTGCGGCGGTCCCCGGCGACGAAGTCCGCACCGTGGATCAGGGCCTGGCGGATCCTCGGGCCCGGACTGTGGGCGCGGGCCACCGGGCGGGGCCCCGGGGGACGGCGGGCGACGGCAGCCTTCCTGCGGCGCCGGATGCTGGTGCTGCCCGCCCTGGCGCTCGTCGCGCTGGCACTGTGCGCTGCCGCGTACAGCGACGTGCACGACCGCTCCGACCGGCTGCGCCACCGGTCGGTGCCGGCGCTGGAGGGGCTGGCGCAGGCCCGTACGTCGCTGGTCCTGGCGCGCGAGCAGGCCGAACTGCGGTTGCTGAAGGCCCGGCACGCCGGTCGGGTCGAGCTCGGCGAGACGTACCGCTCCCGGCTGACGGAGGCGACGCAGAGCCTGAACCGGGTCGCCCGGACCGGTGCCCTGAGCCGGGGACAGGAACAGGAGCTGCGGGTGGTGTCCGGGCTGGTCGTCGCCTACGGCGACAAGATCGCCTGGGCGGACCGCAACCGGTCCAGCAAGCTGCTGCGCACGGCCGGTGTCGAGTACGCGAACGGTCTGCTCGGCAGCCTGGGCACGAGCCCGGAGGAACAGCAGGAACCGACCACCGTGCTGGACCGGATCGCGACGATGGAGAGCCTGCTGCGGCAGGAGAGCGGCGACCTCGCCGCCTGGAGCCCCCTGACGCTGACAGCCGCCGGAGCGGCACTGCTGACGACCGCGCTGTTCGGCTTCATGACCCTCGGCACGGCGGTGTTCCTGCGGGACCGGCTGCGGCTCGTCAGCCTCCAGCTGGCGGCGGGCGCGCTGCCGGTGCTGGTGACGCCGCTGCTGCTGGCCTTCGGCGGCGCCCAGGAGCACGGCGCCCAGCACGATGTGCACGCGGCGGTCGCCGACCTGGCGGACGTCGAATCGAACGAGGCCGCCCCCGCGCGATCGAGGCGGCGGCGGAGGCCGCGTACGCGCGCATGAGCGCGGCGGACCCGGACGGCTGGTCGCTCACGGCGGGGATCACCGTACCGGCCGCGGGACTCGGTGCGGTCGCCTGCGGCGTCACGCTCTACCTCTACGGCAGGCCGTACCCGGCGGCCCGCACCCGACGGACGTACACCGACGCGTGAGGAAGTCATGAGGAGACGCAGGGGCCTGAGAACGCTGCTCGCGGGTGTTCTGCTCGCCGTGGCCACGGCCGGCTGCGGCGGCGGCCCGCCGGAGGAGCGCACCCTGGTCGTGCTCGGCCCGTGGACCGACGGCGAGGAGAGGCCGTTCGTGGAAGCGCTGAAGAGCATCGGCAAGCAGACCGGGCACCGTTACGTCTACAAGGGCACCCGCTCGCTGCGCGAGACCCTCGTCGCCCAGCTCCAGGCCGGCGCGCCGCCGGACGTGGCGATCCTCAACAGCCCCGGTGAGCTGGCCGAGTACGCCAGGGCGGGAGATCTCCGTCCGCTGCCGGAGCATGTCGCAGGGGCGGCCGTCACCCCGTGGGCGCCCACCGTCACGGTCCAGGACGCGGGCGGCGAGGCGCGGACCCGCGCCTACTGGGCTCCGATCCGGGTGGACCTCAAGTCGCTGGTGTGGAGCAGGAGCGAGGTGGCGGACCCCGCTCCGGTGTGGTGCGTGGGACTCGGGTCCGGCGCCACCTCCGGCTGGCCGGGCACCGACTGGATCGAGGACCTGATGCTTCAGCGCAGGGGCTCGGCGAAGTACGAGGAATGGGCCACGGGCAGGATGCCCTGGGAGGAGACCCGCCCGGTCTGGGAGGAGTGGGCGCGGATGCTCACCGCGGGCGGGCGCACCCCCGACGCCCGGTGGCTGCACGACTTCGCGCTGATCGGCGACCGCCGCCACGGACTCCTGAACCGCGGCGACTGCACCCATGAGCACCAGGGCTCCTTCATCCGCAGGCACTACGGGGACGACGTGCGGCCCCGGCCGACGGCCGACTATCTGGACAGGCTGCCGGCCGCGAAGGACGACGAGGGCGACGAGAACGCCTTCGAGGTGTCGGGCGACATGGCCGCGGTGTTCAGGAGCAGTGCGGCCGCCTGGGACCTGCTCGACCGGCTCACCTCCGAGAAGGCCCGCGCGAGCTGGGCGGCCGCGGCGCTGCCGGGTGAGCGTCCGTTCTTCCCCGGTGCGGCGGTGGTCACCGCGGAACCGTCGGCCACCAGGGACGTCCAGCGGTTGTTCCGCTCGGCCGGCCGGATCTGCTTCGACGCCTCCGACGCCATGCCGCCGACCTTGCGCGACGCGTTCTACCGGGCGGTGCTGGAGTTCGTCGTCCGCCCCGGGGACGAGGCGCTGCTGGACCGGCTGCTCGGGCAGCTGGAGGCGGAACGTCAGCTGCAGAGCGAGGAGAAGGCGTTCGTCCTGGACGACCTGTGCGGTGCCCCGGTCCTCGAGTAGGCCCGGTACCCCGATGCGCGTCAGGCGAAGACGACGGTCCTGCGGCCGTTGAGCAGGATGCGGTGCTCGGCGTGCCACTTCACCGCGCGGGCCAGCGCCTGGCACTCCACGTCGCGGCCGACGGCGACCAGCTGCTCCGGGGTGACCTCGTGGCCGACGCGTTCGACCTCCTGCTCGATGATCGGGCCCTCGTCGAGGTCGGCCGTCACGTAGTGGGCGGTCGCGCCGATGAGCTTCACACCGCGGGCGTGCGCCTGGTGGTAGGGCTTGGCGCCCTTGAAGCTCGGCAGGAAGGAGTGGTGGATGTTGATGATCCGGCCGCTGAGCTGCTTGCAGAGGTCGTCGGAGAGCACCTGCATGTAACGGGCGAGGACGACCAGCTCCACCTGCTCGGCATGCACCAGGTCCAGCAGCTGCGCCTCGGCGGCCGCCTTGTTGTCCTTGGCGACCGGAATGTGATGGAACGGGATGTCGTAGGAGGCGACGAGCTCGGCGAAGTCGCTGTGGTTGGAGACGACGGCCGCGATCTCGACCGGCAGGGCGCCGGTACGCGAGCGGAACAGCAGGTCGTTCAGGCAGTGCCCGAACTTGCTGACCATCAGCACGATCCGCATGCGCTCGTCGGCGAGATGGATCTGCCAGTCCATCTGGAAGGCGTCGCCGACGGCGGCGAAGCTGGCGCGCAGCTTGTCGACCGTCACCGGGGCCTCGGCGGAGAAGTGGACCCGCATGAAGAACAGACCAGTGTCCCGGTCACCGAACTGCTGGCTGTCCTCGATGTTGCAGCCGGTGATGAACAGGTAGCTCGAGACGGCGTGCACGATGCCCTGTTTGTCAGGACAGGAGAGCGTCAGGACGTACTGGTCGGTCATCCTTGTAGCCTGCCACATCCGGCCGTCCGGCCAGGAACACGTCCGTCAGGCGGACCGCGTCATGATCCGCAGCACCTCGAGGGAACGCGGCGGGGTGTCGGGGTCCTCGCCGTCGCTCGTGGCCATCCGGACGTGCGCGTCACGCGCCGCCCGCACGGCCTCCGGCCAGCCGTGGTGCTCCATGTACGCGGAGACCGGGGCGTCGGCGCCGACCTGGTGCATGATCCGCAGCACCCGCAGCACGGCGACGTCGACGAGGGCGGCCTCGCCGGAGTCGCGGAAGATCGTCCCGACGTACTTCTCGGCGGACCAGTTGTCCAGCCAGGTGTCCTCGACCAGACGGTAGACGGCGTCGGTGACGTCGCCGTATCCCTCGCGCCCCGCCAGCCAGCACTCCTGATGGAAGACGGGGTCGGAAAGCATGTGCAGCGCCGAGCGCACGTTGCTGCGCCAGCGCCACCAGGGCATGTCGTTGAGCGGCATGCCGCCCATGGTGGAGGAGCGACGGCCGCGACGGGAAGGGTTGACCGAACCTTGCTGCACGCCTTCGATCGTACGTTCCCTTTCCGTCCGCCTGAACGCCCCCCTGCAATTCACCTGGACGTCACCCCCGTTGAGCCATGCTCACTGAGCCGTTACCTGGAACCGGAAGCGTGCACAGTCATGACCGGTAGGCGTCGTCCCTCCTCCCCTCGCCCGTCCAGAACCTTCTCAGTCCGTGCCGCGTGTACGGCGGTGATGGCGACCGGGGCGTCGCTCATCGCCGGCTGTGGCGTACTCCCTGGAGATCCGGGGGGCTCCAGGGAGCCCGTCACCGTCATGACCTTCGCCCCGGAAAACACCAAAGCGACCAATATGCCCGGCATGCCCGCCATGGCCAAGGCCTACGCCCGTTGGGCAGAGGCGCAGGGCGGCATCGACGGCCACGAGTTGCGTGTCATCACCTGCAACGAGCAGAACACCCCCAGGGCGCGGCCACCTGCGCCCGGCGCGCCGTCAAGGAAGGCGCGGCCGCCGTGGTCGGCTCCTACAGCCAGTACGGCGACGCCTTCATGGCTCCCCTGGAGGCCGCGGGCATCCCCTTCATCGGTGGATTCGGCATCTCCGACGAGGAGTTCACCAGCTATCTGTCCTACCCCGTCAACGGCGGGCAGGCCGCCCTGCTCGCCGGAAACGGCCAGCAGCTCGCGGACGTCTGCGAGAAGGTCGCGCTCGTACGGCCGGACAGCCTCGCCGGCGACGACCTGCCCGACCTCCTCAACGCGGGCCTGGCCCGCGGCAAGGCCCGTGAGTCGGCGGACATCCTCGCCGCCGACGACGCCACCGACTACTCCGACGAGGCGCGGCGGGCGCGCGGGAAGGCGGCAGAGGCGACCTGGACCACGACCGCGTCCGACGGCGACCGGCCGGGCTGTGTCACCGCCGCGCTCGGCGAACGCACGGAAACCTTCTTCGACTCCTACCGGCGGCTGCCCGAGGACGGTCG
Source organism: Streptomyces sp. Tu 2975 (assembly GCF_009832925.1). Taxonomy (GTDB): domain Bacteria; phylum Actinomycetota; class Actinomycetes; order Streptomycetales; family Streptomycetaceae; genus Streptomyces. Next base: position 4,505,359 of record NZ_CP047140.1, on the reverse strand, counting down.
GCAGGTCCGGATCTCGTCCGTGATGGGCAGCGTCGGCCAGCCCCTCGTCGACCGCACCGGCGGCCGCAACGGCCCTTATGAGGGCGCCTACATCACCGGTTGGTACCCCGACGCGAGCGACGCCCGCTGGGACCGGATGCGCGATGTCGTCCGGACCCACGCGTTCGGCGACAACAGGATCGACCCGGCCGACGCGGGGGTGCAGACCACCTGGATCGCGTACAACGTCCTCGACAAGGTCGTCCGCTCGATCGACGGCGACCGGATCACCCCCGGCAAGATCTCCCACGCCCTCGACCAAGGGGTGGAGGTCTCCACCGACGGCCTGACACCGGCGCTGCGGTGGAGCTACGAGGACATGCTCGGCGCTTCCCGCTACCCGAGGATCGTCAACAGCAGCGTGACGTTCCAAGTGGTGCGCGACGGACGGCTGGTGACGCAGCATAAGGACTTCGTGGACGTCGGCCGGACCCTGGTGGACGCCTCGTAGGGCGACCTGGCCGGGCCCACGGCCCGTCGTCCGGCGCCCCCGGCCCGCTCCTTCGAGCGGAACAGGCCGGGGGTCTGCTCGTCACAGCTGGCTGCTGCTGCGTTCGGTCAGGCCGTACGTGCGGGCGATGGAGTTCCACAGCGGCGAGGCCGCGTTCTTCGCCGTCGTGGCCTCGCCGCTCGCCGCGTTGGCCTGTGCGGTCCGGCCGGTCACCCGCGCCTTGCCGTCCTTGCAGCCCTTCTTGCCCTTGACCTGCTGCGCCCACGCCGCGTAGTGGTCGTCGGCGGAGGCCGACGCCTGCCACGCCTTGGTCAGCGAGGCGGTCAGCTCCGCGTTGCGCGGCAGCTTGTCGACGGACAGGGAGCCCAGCCGCGTCACCAGGCTGCGGCGCTGCTGCGCCGCGCCCTTCAGGTCGGCGGTGGCCTGGTCCAGGTTCTTGCAGACCTTGATGTTCTCCACGGAACGGATCACCGCGGCACGGCTGTTGTTGCTGTCCGCGAGGAGCTTGTCGAGCTCCTTCGCCTGCGGCTCCGCCGGGTCGGCGGCCTGCGTGGTGGGGCTCGCCTCGCTCGGCACCGGGGAGTCGGCCGCGACGTTCTTGTCCGGGCCCGGGTCCTTCGGCTCGTCCCCGTCGCTGAACATCACGGCACCGACGCCGAGACCGAGGACGGCGCACCCGACGACGAGCGCGGCGACCACCGGGGCCAGGGACCGGCGGCGCGGCTCCGGCTCCGGGTCGTAGTGCGGCTCGTGCCGGGCCGCCGGGCGGCGGGCCTGCGGATGACCGTGGCCGGGCGGTTCCTCGAAGCGGGGCATCTGCTGGGTGGCGTCGGCCGTTTGCGGACCCTGCCCCTCCGAACGGAACAGGCTGTCGAACTCGGCGGGCGGCTGCCGGTCCCCCGGAGCACCGGGACGGATGCCGAACGGCGCCGCGGAGGGAGCGGGCGGCACGGCCCCGCCGGGCACCGGGGCGATGTACTGGGTGGCGTCGGAGTCGGAGACCCGGCCGGCCCCCTGCGGCGCGCGGCCCTGCGCGGCGCCGGAGGCCAGGGGTCCCGTGCCGAGGAACGTGGTCGACTCCGCGGGCATCTCGGGCGGCAGCGCACCGGACGCGACGGGCGCTATGTACTGCGTGGCATCGGCGTCGCCCCCGGCGGTGTGCGCCGGCGGGGTCTGCGGGAAGCCGCTCGGCGTGTTCGGGCCGGCCGCCTGCGGGGAACCGCCCTGCGCGAACGGGTCGTGCGGCGCCTGCGCGCCCCCGCCCTGAGGCGCCTGGAAGGGCTGAGTCCCGGTGCCCGGCCCGCCGAACCCGGCCTGGCCGGAGCCCTGAGGTGCCTCGGGGTACCGCCCGTAGGCGTCCGGCCCCTGAGGGGCGGAGGGCTGCGCCGCCGGGGCGTCCTGCGGCGGGAGGGGCTGCCGGTGTACACCCGGCTGCGGTACCGCCGGGACGTGCGCGCCGTACGGCGCCTGGCCCTGATGCCCGCCCTGAGCCGGGTACGGGTCCTGCCCGGTGGCTGCTGGGCCGGCCGGCGGGGCGGCGTGGGCGCCCTGCGCGTGGTGCGCGTCCGCCTGCTGCGCCGGCGTACCGGGAACCCCGTAGCCGCCCTGCTGAGCGGGGCCGCCGGGGTAGCTCTGAGGGCCGCCCTGGTGAACGGGGCCGCCGGGGTAACCCTGAGGGCCGGTCGGCGCCGGGCCGCCGGGGTAGCCGTAACCGCCGGGCTGCGCCGCGGCGGCCGGGTAACCGTGGCCACCGGGCTGCACCGGGGCCGGGTAGCCGTACCCCTGCGGCGCGCCGCCGCCGTCCGGCGGCGGGCCCGGGTATCCGTACGCGGCTCCGGGTGCGGGTGCGGTTGCCGACTGCTGCGGGCCCCACGGCTCGCCCCAGGGCTGCCCACCCGCCGGAGCCGTCTGTGCGCCTGCCGCGCCCGGTATGAGGGGCTCACTGCCGTCGGCGGGCAGCACGACGCCTTCGTGCGCGGGCCGCGCGGCGGGTAGCCGCTGCTCGTCACCCTGTCCGCTGTGCGTCACCGGGACTCCTACGTGTGGACCTACTGCGATCGTCGGCTCACGCTACCGGGTGCCCGGAGTGGTCCGCACACACGTGCCGGAGCGGTAACAAGATGCGGACACAACCCGCCTGCCCTTCCTGACAGAAAGCCCTTGTGCACCACCCGTCACAGCCGCCACGCGCGCCCCGCTGCGCGTCAGGCCGCGGCGCGCAGTTCCAGCCGGGTGGCGAACTCCCGTACCGACGGCTCCTCCGCGTACGGCTCGAGCCTCGACTGCAGGTCGTCCAGGTACTCCGCGCCCCTGCTGGAGCGCAGCGTGTCCAGCAACTCCACCGCCCGCGTGCCCGTGTAGCAGGCCTGTTCCACCTCGCGCTGCTGCACCTGCGCCGAGGCCAGCAGGACCAGGCCGATCGCCCGGCGGCGGGCCCGCGACTCCGGGTGGCCCTCCAGCGCCTGCGACGCGTAGCGCGCCGCGCTCTGCGCCTCGCCGAGGTCGCGGTGGCAGTGCGCCAACTCGTCGGCCAGATACGCGCCGTCGAAGTGGGCGATCCAGTCCGGGTCGTCGCCGCTGTCCGGCTCCGCCCGCTCCAGCGCCGCAAGCGCCAGGCCCGCCGCCTCGTGACAGGTCCGGGCGTCGCCGAGGAGGGCGTGCCCGCGTGCCTCCGCCGCGTGGAACATGGCCTGCACCCGCGGGGTGACCCGCCCCCGCGCACCTTCCTGCGCCGCGCGGGCGAGCTGGGCGATCTCGCGCGGGTTGCCGAGCTCCGCCGCCAGGTGACTCATCGACGCGGCGAGCACATAGCCGCCGTACGCCCGGTCGCCGGCGGCCTGCGCGAGGCGCAGGGCCTGGATGTAGTAGCGCTGGGCGAGCCCCGGCTGACCGGTGTCCACGGCCATGTAGCCGGCGAGCTCCGTCAGCCGCGCCGCGGCGGCGAACAGCTCCCGGCCGACCGCCTCCCGGTACGAACCGGACAGCATCCCCGAGACCACGCTGTTCAGGTAGTGCACGACGACCGGCCGCACATGGCCGCTGCCGAAACGGTGGTCCATCTCCGTCAGCGCGGCGGTCATCGCCCGGACCGCGTCGACGTCCGGCGGGCCGACCCGGGCCCCGGCGGTGCGGGCCACCTGGGTGTCCGCTCCGGTGATCAGCCAGTCGCGGCTCGGCTCCACGAGAGCGGACGCCGCGACCGCGGAGCCCGACAGGAAGTCCCGGCGGCCCACGTCGCTCCGCCACAGCTCGCAGACCTGCTCGATCGCCCCGACCACCGTCGGCGCGAACTGGAGGCCGACGCCCGTGGCGAGGTTCTTGCCGTTCGCCATGCCGATCTCGTCGATCGTGACCGTGCGGCCCAGCTTGCGGCCCAGCGCCTCCGCGATGATGCCCGGCGCCCGGCCGCGCGGCTGTTGCCCACGCAGCCACCGGGCGACGGACGTCTTGTCGTAGCGCAGGTCGAGGCCGCGCTCGGCACCGACCATGTTGACGCGCCGGGCCAGCCCGGCGTTCGAGCATCCGGCTTCCTGGATGAGCGCCTGCAGCCGTTCGTTCGGCTGGCGGACGACGAGAGGCCTGGCTGCCATGAACTACCCCCTGGTGTTGATCAATGAGTTGATCAATGCCCGGCTGATATACGGAGAATGCAGGGTTGGTCGGGTTGGTTCGCTTTTGCCGTGCCCCGGCCCGGTCACGGCCGGCTGACGTACGCGCCCCGCACTCCTACCCGCCCGTACGGCCCCCCGCCCGTGCGCGCCCCCGGTCGTGCACCCGTGCGCCCCACGTGCAGGATCGATGCTCCACCGCCCACCGCATCACGCCCCGTAACCCGCGGTTGCGGCGGTAGTTGAGTGTGTCGTGGAAGAGACCATGGCAGTCACGGAAGCCGCCCGGATCCCCCAGCAGCGAGGCGAGCAACTGCTGGACAGCGCTGTGCGGTACGCGGAAGAGAGGCACTGGGACGTGTTCCCCGGCACCTGGCTGGAGGCCGTCGAAGGGAGGCAGCGCTGCTCGTGCGGCGAGCTGCGCTGCCCCCTCCCCGGCGCGCACGCCGCCCGCCCCGACTGGGCGAACCAGGCGACCGGCAGCGCCACCGCCGCGCGCCGGATGTGGACCAAGCAACCGACGGCCTCGATCCTGCTGCCCACCGGCCGCACCTTCGACGCCATCGAGGTCTCCGATTCCGCCGGCTTCCTGGCGCTCGCACGCATGGAGCGGATGGATCTTCCCCTGGGCCCCGTGACCTGCACTCCCGACCGCCGGATGCTGTTCTTCGTGCTGCCGGGCGCGGCGCTCAAGGCCCCCGAGCTGATCAGGAACCTGGGCTGGGTCCCGAGCTCGCTCGACCTGGTCACCCGTGGCGAGGGCCACTACGTCGCCGCCCCGCCGACCCGGATCGGCGGGCAAGGTGCCGTGCAGTGGGCCCGCCGCCCCACCCCGGCCAACCGATGGCTCCCGGACGTCGAGGAGCTCATCAGCCCGCTCGCGTACGCGTGCGGCAGGGAAGTGGCGACGTCGCGGGTGCGCCAGGGCTAGGTCCGAGCGGATGCCCGGGAGAAGGCGGGGGGACCGGGGACGGGGGATCCACCCCGTACCCGGGCGTCCGTAGGGTGGACCCGTACACCTGTGCCCGCAGGGCACGTACGGGGACTCCGAAAGGCGCGGAAACACATGCCGGACCAGGCAGTTGAGGGGACGGGTGAGGTGCGGACGGCACCGCCCGCCGTGCACGTCGAAGGTCTGTGGAAGCGGTTCGGTGAGCAGATCGCCGTCGCGGGGATCGATCTGACCCTGCCCGCCGGCAGCTTCATCGGCCTGGTCGGGCCGAACGGCGCGGGCAAGACCACGACCTTGTCCATGGTCACCGGCCTGCTCCGCCCGGACCAGGGCCGCGTCCAGGTCGCGGGACACGACGTATGGAGCGACCCGGTCGAGGTCAAGTCGCGCATCGGCGTCCTGCCGGAGGGCCTGCGGCTGTTCGAGCGGCTGTCCGGCCGCGAACTGCTCGCCTACAACGGCCGGTTGCGCGGCCTGCCGGGCGACGAGGTCGACAAGCGCGCCGGTCAGCTGCTGGACGTGCTGGACCTTGCGGGCGCTCAGCACAAACTCGTCGTCGACTACTCGACCGGCATGCGCAAGAAGATCGGCCTGGCGGCGGCGCTGCTGCACAACCCGGAAGTGCTCTTCCTCGACGAGCCGTTCGAGGGCGTCGACCCGGTGTCAGCGCAGACGATCCGCGGGGTGCTCGAGCGGTACACCGCCTCCGGCGCGACCGTCGTCTTCTCCAGCCATGTGATGGAGCTGGTCGAGTCGCTGTGCGACTGGGTGGCGGTCATGGCGGCCGGCACGATCCGCGCGCAGGGTCCGCTGGCCGAGGTGCGCGGCGACGCCCCGTCCCTCCAGGCCGCGTTCCTCGAACTGGTCGGCGCGCAGGGCAGGGACAACGGGGAGTCGCTGGACTGGCTCGGCGGCGGTGCGCGTTGAGCACCGCGTCCCTGACCTCCGTCTTCGTCCGTCTGAAACTGTCGCTGCTGCGCAACGGGCTGCGCCAGTCGTCGGGCCGCAGGACCGCGTTCGTCGTCTCGATGGTCTTCGTGCTGCTGCTCGCCGCCGTCCAGCTGCTGGGCCTGATCATGCTGCGCGGCAACGAGCACGCCGTGTCGCTCGTCGTCCTGCTGACCGGCCTGCTGGCGCTCGGCTGGGCGGTGCTGCCGCTGTTCTTCCCGAGCGGCGACGAGACGCTGGACCCGACACGCCTGGTGATGCTGCCGCTCCGGCCAGGGCCGCTGGTCACCGCGCTGCTCGTCGCGTCCCTGATGGGCATCGGTCCGCTGTTCACGCTCTGCCTGGTCGTGGGTTCGGCGTTCGCGCTGTCCCACGGCGCCGTCGCGGCCCTCGTGTCCCTCGTCGCCGTCCCGCTCGCCCTACTGGTGTGCCTGGCGCTCGCCCGCACGGTCGCGGCGGCGAACATCCGGCTGCTCACCTCCCGCAAGGGCCGCGACCTGGCCGTGCTCAGCGGCCTGTTGATCGCCGTGGGCATCCAGTTCGTGAACTTCGGTGTCCAGCGTCTCGGCGATGCCGGCGGCCTCGCGGCACTCGACCCGGCGGCGGCGATCGTACGGTGGGTGCCGCCGGCGTCCGCGATCGGCGCGGTGGACTCCGCGAGCGACGGTGCGTACGGCGAGGCCCTCGCCCAACTCGCACTCTCCGCGGTGGCGCTCGTCCTGTTGCTGCGCACCTGGCGGAACAGCCTGACGAAGCTGATGACCGCCCCGGACGGGTCCACGCTGGCCGCGGCGTCCGAACCGACCCGCAAGGGCACCACGTCGGGCCTGCACCGGCTGCTGCCGGAGGGCCGCACGGGCACGGTGATGCAGCGCAGCCTCAAGTACATCTGGCGCGACCCGAAGACCAAGGGCGCATGGGTGTCGTCGCTGGCCATCGGGCTGATCGTGCCGATCTTCAATGCCCTCCAGGGCACCGGCTCGATCTACTTCGCGTGCTTCGCCGCCTGGATGCTCGGCATCATGATGTACAACCAGTTCGGCCAGGACACCTCGGCCTTCTGGATGGTGGCGCTGACGATCTCCTCCACGCGCGACGCGTACGAGGAACTGCGCGCCCGGACCCTGGCGCTGCTCGTCATCACCCTCCCGTACACCGTGCTGGTCGTGGTGCTCACGGCGGCGGCGCTCGGTGAGTGGCACGACCTGCCGGAGGCGCTCGGCCTGTCCTTCGCCCTGCTCGGCGCGATGCTGGCGACGGGCGCGGTGGCCTCGGCCCGTTTCCCGTACTCGATCCCGCAGGACAGCGCCTACAAGAACGTGGCACCGGGGCAGGGCGGGCTGGCGTGGCTCTCCATCTTCGGCGGCGTGGTGATGGCGGCGCTGCTGTGCGCACCGGTGATCGTCCTCACGATCATGCTGAACGCCTCCGCCGGCTCCGGCAGCGAGACCCAGTGGACGGTGCTGCCGGTGGGCGCCGTGTACGGGGCGCTGATCACCTGGGCGGGCATGCGGCTGGCGGCCCCGCAGACGGCGAGGCGACTGCCGGAGATCCTCACGGCGGTCAGCAAGGGCTGACGGCCCTGACGCATGACCGGTGAACGGCCGCCCGGCCCCGTTGGGGGGGGCGGCTGCCGCCGGATTGCGCGCGTCTACTTGCCCGCAACGCATGAGCGGGACCGGTGCCAGGAAAGCGGTCCGGTGGTCATGACGTAGCGTCATGGCCATGTCGACACCGCAGAACCCGTACGGGCAGCAGCCGAATCCATACGGCGGGCCGCCGCAGCAGCAGGCGCCGTACCCGGGACACGCAGCCCCGCCCGTACCCCCGCAGGCCGGGTACGGAGGGCAGCCGTACCCGCCTGCGGGCGGCTGGGGCGCTCCCTCGCCCTACCCGTACGCCCCGCCGGTCCAGCCGCCGAAGAAGGACCACACCGCCAGGAATGTGGTCATCGTGATGGCGTCGATCATCGGGCTCCTCGCCTTCGGCTGGTTCGCGGCCAATGTCCTCCGGCCGGCCGGAGGGGGCGGCGGCGGTGGCACCGCGTACCCGGCCGCCGAGTACCGGCTGACCGCTCCGCAGACCCTGCTCGACGGGAAGTACGAGCTCGCCGACGACCAGTCGGCCCAGCGGCAGGCACAGCTCGAGTCGTCACCCGTCGACGAGTCCGTCATCCGCGATCCGCAGGCCACGGTGGCCCAGTACACGTCCGTGTCCGAGGGCGGTGTCCTCGTGATCTCCGGTATCCACGGCCGGATCAAGGACCCGGCCGCCGCCCGCGAGAAGATCCTCGACGGCGCCGCCACGGCCGACGGCGCCACGCTCTCCGTACCGGCGAAGGACTTCGTCCCGGCCGGCTCCGACGTCACGATCACCTGTCAGGTCGTGACCATGGCGCAGGACGGCGGCGGCACCACCCCGCTGCCCATCTGCGCGTGGGCCGACGACAACACCAACGCGTCGGTGAGCGTGGTCACGGCCGCAGGAGCCACCCAGTCCCCGGAGGAGACCGACCTGGCCGCCGCGGCGGAGGCCACGGCGAAGGTGCGCGAGGAGATCCGCAAGCCGCTCAGCTGAGGCCGACGTCGACGGCCGCCGCCGGCAGGGCCCGTCCGCAGAAGACGCAGACGAAGTCGCCGTCGCGCACGATGCCGAGTTCGCCGCACCCCGTGCAGCGGCGGAAGACGATCTCGTGCGTGAACCGCTCCGGCCGCGCGACCCCCGCGCGGTCGAGGGCGGCGGCGACCGCCGGCCAGCAGTCGGCGTCCGGGCAGTACCCGGTGGACAGGTTGCTGACCTCGACCGCTTCCGGCCGGCCCGCCGACCGGCCGAAGGCCACCTCGCCGGCCGCGAGCACATGCTCCCGGCCGGCGCAGGCCACATGCTCGCTCCGCCGGGGTGCGAGGCGCAGGAACCCGTCACCGCCGACGACATAGGTGAACGGCTCCGCGAAGTCGCCGGGGTCCTGCTCGGCCGCCCATGCCTCGAAGTCGTCCCTGCCGCGCACGATCCGGCCCCCGGGCGCGTGCTCGGCGGCCCGCCACAGCTCGGGCGGGCCGACATACCCGTAACGGCGGGGCCCGTCGGTCGATATGACGGTCCTGGGCCTGAGGCGGGCCGCACCCTCCCCCACGAGACGCACCTTGGCGCTGTGGGGAGGATCGACGGCGTCCACGCTGTGTCCGTACCACTCGATCCGGTCGAGTACGAGGCTCCCGGTTTCGTACTCCTGCCCCGTCCGCGCGACGCCGCCCACGCACCGGACGACGCAGACGGCCGCCCCGACGTCCGCCGGATCGACGCCGATGATGTGCAACTCGCCCCGCGTCACCGCCGTCACGGCGTCAGGACGCCGTCCAGGAACGGCTCGATCGCCGTCCGCCAGCCGGACGGGCAGTCGTAGTGGACGAGGTGGCCCGCGTCGGACACCTCGCCGTACTGGCCGCGGGGCAGAACGCGGACCATCTCCTGGGCCTCCGCGCGGCCCAGTTCGCCGTCGAGGCCGCGGACCACCAGCGTGGGGCAGCGGACCTGGGCCAGCTCCTCCCAGTGGGCGTCGTGGACCCACGTCTCCCGCGACGTGAGCATCTGCCGGCGGGAGAACACCGGGCGCCAGCCGTCGGCCCGCTCCGCCATGACCTCGGCGAAGAACTCGCCGCGGGCCGGGTTCGGCCGCTCGACGCGGGGATCGTCCTCGCCGAACCACTTGCGGACGTCCGCCAGGGTCGCGAACGGGACGGGCCAGGAGCGGAACCACTCCTCCCACTCGCGCTGCGACGCGGCGCCGAGCGCGGAGGCCCGCATGTCGCAGATGATCAGGGCCTGGACCAGGTCGGGGCGCTTGGCCGCGAGCTGCCAGGCGGTGAGGGCGCCCATCGCGTGACCGATCAAGGTCACGGGCGCGAGGCCGAGTTGCTCGATCGCTGCCTCGGCGTCCGCCACGTAAGCGTCGCGGGTGTACGGCCCTTCCGCGGGTTTGTCACTGCGGCCGTGGCCGCGCTGGTCGAGTGCGACCGCGCGGTGCCGCTCGGTGAGCCACCGGGCCGTGGAGGCCCAGTGCGATGCCCGGCCCATCAGGCCGTGGAGCAATAAGACCGCCGGGGCGTGGTCCCCTTCCGCGCGACCCTTCGGCGGGTCCGCGAACTCCCAGGCAGCCAGGCGTACGCCATCTGCTCCGGTCACGTCGATGCGCCGCACCATCGGCCCTGGCACCCCCTTCTCTCCCCCGAGTAGGACTGGCTCGTGTGAGCCCCGTGTCGAACTCCGTCAGACTATCGAACTTGTATTCGAAAACGCGGTTCTGCCACGCAACACCGCTCGTTCGAGTGACCACCTGCCGGGATTGACTCGCGCTGCCGAGGGGAGATCTTCTGCGGGAGGCGGACCGCTCGGGGAAAAACGGTCCGTGGGGACTGACCCTGGGAGCTCGGGGCTCCGGGTCAGCACAGGGGAGGACAGGTCCCGGCGCCTTCGGGCGCCGGGACTCCTTACTGTCAGCAGGTCCCCGCGGAAGCGGCAGCACAAGGAGGCACCCGCACGTCCGCGCGGGCGTCCGCGCCGGTTCCCGCACGGGGCGTACGACGGGCGCATCACCGGATCCCTCCCCTGCCCTCGGTGGGGGTCCCCACCCCCCGGCCGTGGTCATATGCCTCAGCCTCAGAGTGGCACGCGATTGCCCCGGCCGCTGCCATTCCGGGCGGAAAACGGTTTCATCCAGATGAAGAAACGGACCGGTCCCGCCCCCTCCGAGGAGAGGACGGGACCGGTCCGGGCGCAGAACAGCGCTTCAGGACGACGGCGCCACGGGCGACGCCGCTTCAGGACGACGGCGTCTCAGCGCTTCGCGACGAACACGTGCGAGGCGACCTCCGCCTCCAGCTCCGCCGCCTCACCGCTGCTGCCCACGAGCACACCGCCCGCCGACTCCGTCACGCTCACCACGGAACCGGGCTGCACGCCCGCCCGCCGCAGCGTGTACATCAGCTGGGCGTCGGTCTGGATCGGCTCGCCGATCCGCCGCACGACGACCGTCTTGCCGTCCGGACCCGGGTCCAGCTCGGCCAGGGAGACCATGCTGTCGTCCAGGAACGGGTCGGCCTCGGCCTTCTCCCCCAGTTCCTCGAGACCCGGGATCGGATTCCCGTACGGCGACTCCGTCGGGTGACGCAGCAGCTCCAGCACCCGCCGCTCCACCGCCTCGCTCATCACGTGCTCCCAGCGGCAGGCCTCCGCGTGGACCTGCTCCCACTCCAGCCCGATCACGTCGACGAGCAGACACTCGGCGAGCCGGTGCTTGCGCATCACGCGTGTGGCCAGCTGCCGGCCTTCGCCGGTCAGTTCCAGATGCCGGTCCCCGGCCACCGTCACCAGACCGTCGCGCTCCATGCGCGCCACGGTCTGGCTGACCGTCGGACCGCTCTGGTCGAGCCGTTCCGCGATTCGGGCCCGCATGGGCACCACACCTTCCTCCTCGAGCTCGAGGATGGTGCGGAGATACATCTCCGTCGTGTCGATCAGTCCGGACATACGTGCCCCTCGATGCTGTGACTTGAAATCAGTCGTTCGCTGGCCCCAGGTCAATTCTTGCGCATCGCGGCGACAACCGTGCCGCGCTGGGCCAAGGCCGTATTGACAGGGCAATGGTCCAGACCGCAACGTGATCCGCGACACGGGTACCACCGGTATTCCCTCACCCCTGCGGAAAGGGCTCGGCGATGAGCGAGAGCAAGCTGGCCGGTCAGTTCTTCGACGCCGCGATCGGCCTGCTGCAGCGCGTGCGGGACGAGGAGTCCCGGAGCATCGCGGCCGCCGGTTCCGCCGTCGCCGACACCGTGGAAGCGGGCGGCCGGCTCTTCGCGTTCGGTGCCGGGCACTCCTCACTCGCCGCGCAGGACGTCGTCTACCGGGCCGGAGGGCTCGCCGTGATGAACCTGCTCGCCGTCCCCGGCGTCGTCGGCGTCGACGTCATGCCGGCCACACTCGGCTCAGCGCTCGAGCGCGTCGACGGGCTCGCCGGCGCGGTGCTCGACTCCAGCCCCGCACGGGCCGGCGACCTGCTCGTGATCATCTCCCTCTCGGGCCGCAACGCGCTGCCGGTCGAGATGGCCATGAACGCCCGCGCCCTCGGCCTCACGGTCATCGGTGTGACCTCCGTCGCCTACGCCACGGAGACGAAGTCCCGCCACGCGTCCGGCACGTTCCTCAAGGACCACTGCGACATCGTGCTCGACTCGCACATCGCCGTCGGCGACGCGGAGCTGACCCACGAGGGCATCGAGGCCCCGTTCGCTCCCGCCTCGACCGTCGTGACCAGCGCGCTGATGCAGGCGACGATGGCCGCCGCCGCCGAGCAGCTCGCCGATCGGGGCATCGAGCCGCCGCTGCTGCGCTCGGGCAACGTCGACGGCGGGCACGAGTGGAACGGTCGCGTGATGGCGGAGTACCGGGACCGCATCTTCTTCCGCCACTGAGGCTGCCGGGCCCCCGGGGCCGGGCCGGTGTTCGGCGGCCGGCCGTCTCAGTCTGCCGTCGACTGCGCCAGGTCCAGTGCCGAGGCGGTGAGCACCGCGACGCTCTCCGCGTACACGGCGTCCGGGCGCTCGAACGCCGGACGGGCCGCGCCGCGGAGGAAGGTCATCACGCCGACCGTCCGGCCGCGGCTGCGCAGCACCGTGCACAGGGCGTGCGCCGCGTCCTCGGGCCACTGCCGTCGCTCCGCCCACTCCCCGGGCGCGCCCTCCGCGCCGGCGCTCGCCCGCACCGAGCCGAGCCGCTCCACGGCCTGGAGCGCCGGATGCCCGGGCGCGTACCGCACCGGAAGCCCGCCGCCCGCCACTCCCGCGGCGGGGCCGGGCGCGCCGGCCGGTGACGCGACGGCCCGCACCAACCGCTCCCCGCCGGCCTCGGTACCGCCGTTGCCCGCACCACCACTGTCCCTGTCGCCGCCCTCGGTCACGTCGAGCAGGACGTGGTCGGCGAAACCCGCCAGCGCGAAGTCGAGATACGCGGTCGCCGCCTCCAGCGGGTCCTCGCACTCGGAGGCCGCACGCCCCGCCCGGTGCAGCTGACTCGACCGGAACCGCAGCCGGTTCGCCTCCTGCTCCGCCAGCTTGGCGTCCGTCACATCGTGGAACAGCCACCCCACGCCGAGCGGAACCGGCTCCTCCGCCAGCGGCGAGGCCAGCCGCACGAACCCGCTGCGCCAGCAGCGCCGTTGCTCCCGCCCGTCGGTCGACGCGACAGCCACCCACAGGTCCGCCAGACCCCGGGGCGCGCCCTCCGCCAGCACGTGGTGCAGCGCGCCCTCGAGCTCCTCCACGCCCTGCTCCAGCAGCTCGCCGAGCGGCCGCCCGAGAGCGGACGTCCGGCCCGCCCCGAGCGCACGCGCCGCCTCGCCGTTGACGACGGCGGGCCGCAGATCCACGTCGACCAGCACGACACCCCACGACGCCTCGTCGAAGAGCGCCTCGCTCAGCGCGATGGACCGCTCCAGGTCGATCTGGGTGTGCACCTCGCTGAAGGCGCAGTACACCCCTGCCGGCTTGCCGTCCGCGCCCAGCACCCGCGCGGACTGGGTCCGTACGAGCACCCGCCCGCCGTCCTTCCGCAGCAGCGCGAACTCGTGCACCTGCCGTCCCGGCGCGTCCATCGCGGCCATCAGCCGCCCCTGCACCTCGGCCGCGTCCGCGCTGCGCACGGCCCACCCGGCGAAGCCCCGCCGCCCGACGGCCTCCCGCGCCGACCAGCCGAGTATCCGCTCCGCCTCGCGGTTCCAGTGCGTCACGACCCCCGCGGCGTCGAAGGCGCAGAGTGCGGCGTCCATGCCGTCGAGCAGCGCCGCGAGCAGATCCGCCCCCGGCGGCCCCGGCTCGCGCCCGCCGGCACCGGGCGCATCGGTGATCTCACTCCTGGAAGCACTCATCCCGGGACCCCCTGCAGGACGTGTCCACGTGCGCTGATGCCCGTCACGACCATTCAACTTCAACGTGACGCACAACACACACGGTTCCCGGAAATCACCCCTGCCCGCGGACGGCCGGCACCTAGCATCTCCGGCCATGCAGACCGACACCGTCTTGGTGGGCCTGGCCCGCAATCCGGCCCTCCCGCGGACCTGCTGCGACGCCTGTTGCCGCACCGCGCGGCCTGCGGTGAGGCCGCGCACCGGCGTCCCGATCTGACCGACGAACTGGCCTCCCGGATCCTCTCCTTCGACGACCACTGGCGCGCGCACGCCCTGGCGTGCAACCAGCACCTGCCGCCCGGCGCCGCCCGTACGCTGCTGAAGAGCCCCGACCCCTTGGTGCGCCGCGCCCTCGCCGCCCGGGCCCCCGCCCTGCCCGAGGACGGGTTCGCCCTGCTCGCCGCCGATCCCGCTGCCGACGTGCGCGCCGACCTCGCCCGTAACGGCCGCACCCCGCCCGCGGTCCTCGCCCGTCTCGCCGCCGACGACGACCCGGTGGTCCGGGCCGAGCTCGCCCAGTGGTGGGTGGAGAGCCCCGAGGACGTTCGGCGTGCGCTGCTCACGGACGGGGACCCGCTGGTGCGTGCCGCGGCCTGCTCCACGTACTTCCGCCGCATTCCCCATCCCGTCCCGCCCGCCGATCTCCGTCCGGCGCTGCTCGCGGACCCCGCCACCAGGGCGGGTGTCGTACGCCATGTGACGCTGGAGCCGGCCTTGGCGAAGGAACTGGCGGCCGACCCCGACGACGAGGTCCGGACCGCTCTCGCCGCCCACCCCGGGCTGCCTTCCGAAGTGCGCGACGCACTGGCCGGCGACGCCTCCCCGCTGGTCCGCGCGGAGATCTTCGTCCGTGCGGACACCCCGGACGATCTGCGGGCCGCCCTGCACGAGGAGCTCGTCACCGGCGACGCCCGCGCCGGCGTCTCCTTCGCGGTCAGCGAGCACGACCTGATGTGCGGGATCGCGCTCGCCGGGCTCAGGCACCGGGTCCTGGACTGGGTCGTGGACGCGCCGTCGGCGCACGTCGCGTCCCCGTACTTCTGCTTCCGTTACTCGGCGGCCCTGTCCCCCGCCCTGCCCGCGGACGCCGTCGACACTCTCCTCGACGACGAGGAGAGCCGGATACGCCACGCCATGGCGGCCCGCACGCGCGACCTGTCCCCAGATACCGCCGAACGCCTCGAGCGCCGTCACCGGCGCGATCCCAAGACGCGCGGCCGCCCCGCCGACCACACCACCTTTCCCACCGCGACGCTGCGCCGCTTCGCCGCCGATCCGGACCCCCGGATCCGCTCACTCGCGCCCCGCGACCCGGACCTGCCCCCCACGCTGGCCTCCCGCTTGGCGGCCGACGACGACGTCCTCGTCCGCCAGGAGGCGGCCTCGCACCCCAATCTCCCCATCGCCGCCCTGCGGGCTCTGCTGGCCGACGACGAGGAGGACGAGCGGGTGATCGAGACGGCGGCGGCCTCACCGGCACTGCCGGTCGACGTCATGGAGGAACTGCTCCGTTCAGCAGCCCTGTGATCGCTGCCGGACCGTGAGTTCCGCGGGGAAAAGGCAGGTCGGGAAGGGTCCGGAAAAACGCACGGAAAAACAGGTTGATCCTGCCGCCGACGCTTCTTAGTGTGTGGGCACACGCGAAAGGAGGTGATCCGGAAACATGGTTTCTTTTCGGACTCGTGAGGTGACTGCGGGCTGACGCCTGCCGTCGCACTCTGTGCACCTCGGCAGTCGTCTGCCGAAACCCGAGCAGTCACCCGACCCGTGGGCCGCCGGTAAGTCCGGCCGGCTCCCTCCGTCCGGACGGAGGGACCAAAGGCCCACGGGTCGTCTGCGTCTCCAGGGGCCCGTGGACCGCTCAGGGCGCCAGGCGTTCGACGCGCCAGCCGCCGTCCGTGCGGACGTACCGCAGCCGGTCGTGGAGGCGGTTCTCGTGGCCCTGCCAGAACTCCACGGCGTCGGGCACGACCCTGATGCCGCCCCAGTGGGCGGGCGCGGGGACCTGGGTGCCCTCGGGGTAGCGGGCGGACAGCTCCTCGTACCGGCGCAGCAGTTCCTCGCGTGAGGAGATCACTTGGGACTGGTCGCTCGCCCAGGCGCCGAGCTGGGAGCCGTGCGGGCGGGTGCGGAAGTAGGTGGCGGTCTCGTCGCGGCCCATGCGGGCGGCCCTGCCGGTGACGATGATCTGGCGCTCGAGCGGGTGCCAGGGGAAGAGCAGCGAGACGTGCGGGTTGGCGTCGATCTCGCGGCCCTTCCGCGAGTCGTAGTTGGTGAAGAAGACGAAGCCGCGGGCGTCGTACTGCTTGAGCAGCACCGTGCGCGAGGAGGGCCGCCCGTCGGGTGTCGCCGTCGAGACGATCATCGCGTTGGGTTCCAGCAGGGCGGCCGCGGCGGCCTCGGCGAACCACTGCGCGAACTGTTCCATGGGTCCCGCGGCCAGTGCGTCCTCGTCGAGCGGTGTCGAGCGGTACTGCTCGCGCATGACGGCGGGGTCCGGGACGACGAGTTCCGTCTCTGCCGGGTGGGGTACGGGCAGGCCCGCGACGGTCACGTCCGAGGGGCGGGGTTCGGGAGCGGCGGCGTGGTCGGTCACGACGCCATCCTGCCGTAGGGACCGAGTTTGCCCGGCACGGAGTGCCGTCAATCCTCCTGGGGCGGAAAGGGGCAGTGTGCCGGATGTCACGCTTCCCCGCATCGGCCGGACCCGCCAAAATCTTGGGTCCGGCCACTGTGGCCTCCGTACACCAGGGGATATCGTGCCTGCCTCCCCGGCGGTTGGGTGACCACCGGCCGCACGGGGCATCACCGGAGTGACCGACCTGCCCGTCGGCCGCCGTATGCCGCACCTGCCTTTTGCCGCACCCGTCTTGTCGCACACGTCTTGAGGAGCCGCCTGATGTCCGACTTCGTACCTGGACTCGAGGGAGTCGTCGCGTTCGAGACGGAGATCGCCGAACCGGACAAGGAGGGCGGCTCGCTCCGCTACCGGGGCGTCGACATCGAGGAACTGGTCGGGCACGTGTCGTTCGGGAACGTGTGGGGCCTGCTCGTCGACGGCGCCTTCAACCCGGGCCTGCCGCCCGCAGAACCGTTTCCGATCCCGGTGCACTCCGGCGACATCCGGGTCGACGTGCAGTCGGCGCTGGCGATGCTCGCCCCTGTGTGGGGTCTCAAACCGCTGCTCGACATCGATGAGGCGCAGGCCCGTGACGACCTCGCGCGGGCAGCCGTGATGGCGCTCTCGTACGTGGCACAGAGTGCCCGTGGCCAGGGTCTGCCGATGGTGCCGCAGAGCGAGATCGACAAGGCGGAGTCCATCGTCGAGCGGTTCATGATCCGTTGGCGTGGCGAGCCCGACCCGCGGCATGTCAAGGCCGTCGACGCGTACTGGACGTCGGCCGCGGAGCACGGCATGAACGCCTCGACGTTCACGGCCCGTGTCATCGCGTCCACCGGCGCGGACGTCGCGGCTGCGCTGTCCGGCGCGGTGGGCGCGATGTCCGGTCCGCTGCACGGCGGCGCGCCGTCCCGGGTCCTCGGCATGATCGAGGAGATCGAGCGGACCGGTGACGCGACGGCGTACGTGAAGCGTGCCCTGGACAAGGGTGAGCGGCTGATGGGCTTCGGGCACCGGGTCTACCGCGCGGAGGACCCGCGGGCCCGTGTGCTGCGCCGTACGGCGAAGGAGCTGGCCGCGCCGCGCTTCGAGGTGGCGGAGGCGCTGGAGAAGGCGGCGCTGGAGGAGTTGCACAACCGCCGCCCTGACCGGGTGCTGGCGACCAATGTCGAGTTCTGGGCCGCGATCATGCTGGACTTCGCGGAGGTCCCGGCGCACATGTTCACGTCGATGTTCACGTGTGCCCGTACGGCCGGCTGGTCGGCGCACATCCTGGAGCAGAAGCGCACGGGCCGGCTGGTGCGTCCGTCGGCGCGTTATGTCGGCCCTGCCGGCCGCAGCCCGCGTGAGATCTCGGGCTACGAGGACATCGTCGGCTGACGGCGGGCGGCCCGCCCGGTCGCGGCCCACTGGGCTGACGGCGGGCTTCCGGGCGGGGTGTGCGCGCCCCGCCCGGCTCAGCCGAGCGCCTCGTCCACGAGCGCCGCCCACTGCGCCACGACCCGTTTCCGGCGGGCCGCGTCGTCGGTGAGGAGGTTGGCCAGGCCCAGGCCGCGGGCCATGTCGAGCAGTCCCTGGACGGTTTCGCGGACGCCCGGGCGGGACTCGTCCGCGTTCAGCAGGCGGACGGCGATGCGGTGGGTCTCGCGGCCGACCTTCGCCTCGAGTTCGGTGACCCGGGGGCGCAGCTGTTCCTCGTCGGACGCGGCCACCCACAGGTGGAGCGCGGCCCGGAACAGCGGCCCGGTGTAGAGGTCGACGAGTGCCGCGACGACGGCGGCGCGGTCCTGCGACGGGAGTTCCCGCAGCGCTTGCGAGCGTTCCTCGGCCACGTATTCGACGGCGGCCGTGAACAGGTCCTCCCGGGTGGGGAAGTGGTGTTGTGCCGCCCCGCGTGAGACGCCGGCCCGTTCGGCCACTACCGAGACGGTGGAGCCTGCCCAGCCGACCTCGGCCAGGCAGGCCACCGCGGCCTCCAGCAGCCGCTGCCGGGTCGCCCGGCTGCGGTCCTGCTTGGGGGCCTTGGCGGTCGGTGGCGTCACAACACCCATGCGGGGTCCCGTCGTTCGAGGAAGGCCGTCATCCCTTCGCGCGCCTCGGACGATGCGAACAGCGACGCCGAGCGCTGGACCAGGTCCTCCGCGTCCTGGTCGAAGGCTTCCAGCACCCTAGCCGTGACCAGTTCCTTCGATGCCGCCAGCCCCTGGGGGGAGGCCCTGCGCAGCCCGTCGAGGAGCGGTGCGAGGGCCGTGTCGACGTCGTCCGCGGTGAGGGTGAGCAGCCCGGTGCGGGCGGCCTCCGCCGCGTCGAAGCGTTCCCCGGTGAGGTAGTAGCGTCCGGCGGCCCGGGGGTCCATGCGGGGAAGCAGCGGCAGGGAGATGACGGCGGGCGCGACACCGATGCGGACTTCGGTGAATGCGAAGTCGGAGTCCGAGCTGGCGGCGGCGATGTCACACGCGCCGACGAGGCCGAGGCCGCCGGCCCGCACATGGCCGGTGACCCTCGCCACCACTGGCTTGGGGAGCGTCACGATCTGCCGGAGCAGTCCGACGAACGTGTACGGGTTGGGCGGTGACTTGAGGTCGGCGCCCGCGCTGAACGTGGAGCCGGTGTGCGTGAGCACGACGGCGCGTACGTCGCCGTCGTGGGCGCACTTCCCGAGCGCTTCCGTGAGCTCGCCGACGAGTCTCGCCGTCAGGGCGTTGCGGTTGGCCGGCGAGTCCAGGGTCAGGGTGGTGATGCCGCGCTCGTGCGTGGTGGCGATGGTCACGTGCTACTGCTCCTTCGTACCGTTCTCGCGGGCCCGCAGTTCCCGCCGGAGGATCTTCCCGGACGCGGCGCGGGGGACGGCGCCGATGAACTCGACGCGGCGGATCTTCTTGTACGGGGACACCTGGGCGGTGACGAAGTCGAGGACGTCCTCCTCCTTCAGGTGTTCGCTGCCCTGCTGCCGTACGACGTACGCCTTCGGTATCTCGTTGCCGTCGTCGTCGTTGACGCCGATGACCGCCGCGTCCGCGATCGCTTCGTGGGTGAGCAGCAGCGCCTCCAGCTCCGCGGGGGCGACCTGGTAGCCGTTGTACTTGATGAGTTCCTTGACCCGGTCGACGACGAACAGCCAGCCGTCGTCGTCGACGCGCCCGACGTCGCCGGTGCGGACCCAGCCGTCCGCGTCGATCATCGCGGCGGTGGCGTCCGGCCGGCCGAGGTACCCCTTCATCACCTGCGGGCCGCGGATGGCGATCTCCCCTTCCTCGCCGGTGCCCAGTTCCCTGCCGGAGCCGTCCAGGTCGAGGATGCGCATCTCGGTGCCGGGCAGCAGGAGGCCCACGGTGCCGGGCGGAGGGTTCTCCGCGGTGAGCGGTACGACGTGGGTGCCCGGTGAGAGCTCCGTCATGCCGTACGCCTGCCGTACCGGCGGCAGCCCGAGCCGTTTCGAGCATGCTTCCGCGAGGCTCGCGTCGAGCGGGGCGGCGGCGCTGAGGATGTATTCCAGCGACGAGAGGTCGTAGGTGGCGACGGCGGGGTGCTTGGCGAGCGCGAGGACGATGGGCGGGGCGACGTACAGCCCGTTGATGCGGTGTTCCTGGATGGCGCCGAGGAAGGTGTCGAGCTCGAAGCGGGGCAGGACGACGACGGTCGCGCCCTGCTTGAGCGGGGCGTTCATCAGGGCGGTGAGCCCGTAGATGTGGAAGAAGGGCAGGACGGCGAGGATGCGGTGGCCCTGCCCAGCCGGGGCGACCGGTTCGAGCTGCGCCAGGTTGGTGGCGATGGACCGGTGGGTGAGCATCACGCCTTTGGGGACGCCGGTCGTGCCCGACGAGTACGGCAGGGCGGCGACGTCGTTCGACGGGTCGATGGTGACGTCGGGTTCCGGCGCGGTGGAGCCGAGCATGTCGAGGACGCTGACGTGCCCGTCGGCGCGGTCACAGACGAAGATCTCCTCGATCCCCGCGGCGAGTTCGGCGGCTCTGCGGGCCACCTCGAGCAGCGGGGAGACGGTGACGATCCAGCGGGCGGAGGAGTCGCGCAGTTGCTTGGCGAACTCCTCCGCCGTGGCCAGCGGATGGACGGTGGTGACGGCGGCGCCGGCGCGGGTGGCGCCGTAGAACACGGCCGGGTAGGCGACCGTGTTGGGGCTGTGCAGGGCCAGGACGTCGCCCTTGCGCAGGCCGGCGTCGGCGAGCGCGGCGGCGATGCGCCGGTGGAACCGGTCGAGTTGCCGGTAAGTGACGGTGGTGCCGTTCACTCCGTCGACGAGGGCGACGGTGTCTCCGTATTCGGCGGCTCTCGCGAGCACGCTCTCGTGGATGGGCTCGACGACTGCGGGGACATCTGCGTAGCTGCTGCGGAACACCATGTGTGCGCTCCCTCGGCGTGTGTGGACGGCCAGAATGTCGCCTCTCAGTACGACTTGGGGAGACCCAGGGACTGGTGGGACACGTAGTTCAGGATCATTTCGCGGCTGACCGGGGCGATCCGGGCGACGCGGGCGGCGGCGATGAGCTTCGCGAGGCCGTACTCGCGTGTGAGTCCGTTGCCGCCGAGGGTGTGGACCGCCTGGTCGACCGCCTTCACGCATGCCTCTCCGGCGGCGTACTTGGCCATGTTCGCGGCCTCGCCGGCGCCGATGTCGTCGCCGGCGTCGTACAGGGCGGCGGCCTTCTGCATCATCAGCTTCGCGAGCTCGAGTTCTATGTGGGCCTGCGCGAGGGGGTGGGCGACGGCCTGATGGGCGCCGATGGGGGTCTTCCAGACCTGGCGGGTCTTCGCGTACTCGACGGCCTGTGTGAGGGCGTAGCGGCCCATGCCGATGGCGAAGGCGGCGGTCATGATGCGTTCGGGGTTGAGCCCGGCGAACAACTGGAGCAGGCCCGCGTCCTCTCCCCCACAGCCTTCGGCGTGGGAGGTACCCCCACCGACGAGCGCGTCGGCGGGCAGTCGTACGTCGTCGAGCACGAGCTCGAACTGCTTCTCCTGCGCCTGCAGTTCCATGTCGATCACCGACCGGCCGAAGCCCTGCGCGTCGCGGGGGACGATGAACAGGCACGGCTTGAGGCTGCCCGTCCTCGCGTCCTCCGTGCGGCCGACGATCAGGGTCGCGTCGGCGATGTCGACGCCGGAGACGAAGACCTTGCGGCCGGTGAGTATCCATCCGTCGCCGTCCCGGCGGGCGGTGGTGGTGATCCGGTGGGAGTTCGATCCGGCGTCGGGCTCGGTGATGCCGAAGGCCATGGTGAGGCTGCCGTCGGCGAGGCCGGGCAGCCACTGGCGCTTCTGCTCGTCGGTACCGAAGCGGGCGATGACGGTGGCGCAGATCGCGGGCGAGACGATCATCATGAGGAGGGGGCAGCCGGCCGCGCCGGACTCCTCGAGGACGAGGGACAGCTCGCTGATGCCGCCGCCTCCGCCGCCGTACTCCTCGGGGAGGTTCACACCGAGGTAGCCGAGCTTGCCTGCCTCTGCCCACAGGGTGGCACGGTCGAAGCCGGGGCCGTGCCGGCGTCCGAGGGCGGCGACGGCTTCCCGCAGGTCCTTGTGCTCCTGGGTCTCCATGGCGTTCATGACGCGGTGTCCTCCTGTGCGTTGGCGGCTTCGCGGACGGTTTCCGTGGCGGCTTCGGCGACCGGCCGGGCGACGGCTTCCGTGGCGGTCTCCGTGACGACGGCGAGCAGGGCGCCGACCTCGACCTGGTGGCCGGGGACGGCGTGGAGAGCGGTGAGCGTGCCGGAGGCGGGCGAGACGATCCTGTGCTCCATCTTCATGGCCTCCAGCCAGACCAGCGGCTGGCCCTGGATGACCTCGGCGCCTTCGGCCACGCCGTCCCCGATCCGTACGACGGTCCCGGGCATGGGCGCG
This sequence comes from Streptomyces sp. Tu 2975, assembly GCF_009832925.1. Classification (GTDB taxonomy): domain Bacteria; phylum Actinomycetota; class Actinomycetes; order Streptomycetales; family Streptomycetaceae; genus Streptomyces. Next base: position 4,482,919 of record NZ_CP047140.1, on the reverse strand, counting down.
AGCAGCGATCCGGGTTCGGCGCGGTCCTGCGGGTCGGTGAAGCGGGGCCGGGGGGTGAGGGCGTGGGCACCGGCGGGCGAGTCGACGTGGACGGTGTCGCCGCGGTCGGTGACGTCGTAGTTCCGTACGACTCCGTCGATCTCGAGGGTGACGCGGTGCGGCTCGGCCCGTACGACCCGGGTGCCGGGGCGGTCGGTGAGTTCGAAGCCGCCGTCCCTGGTGGGCCGGTAGCGGATCTCGTGGTCGCCGTAGCCCTTGACCTGGTCGGTGGAGGGCAGGTTGCGCCAGGCGCCGCCGAAGCGGCCCGCGCGCCCGGCCGCGTGGGCGAGTGCCGCGGCGACGGCGGCGTGCTCCCCGCCGGGGGAGGGCCGGGTGAGTTCGGCCAGGTTCCGCTCGTAGAACCCGGTGTCGAGCAGTCCGCCGGTGAAGTCGGGGTGCTCCAGCGACGCGACGAGCAGCTCCCGGTTGGTGACGGGGCCGTGCACCCGTGCCCGGCGGAGGCTGTGCGCGAGCTTGCGCACCGCTTCGGCACGGGTGGGTGCCCAGGCGATGACCTTGGCGATCATCGGGTCGTAGTGGACCCCGATGACGTCCCCGTCGGCGTATCCGGCGTCGACCCGCACCCAGGGGGTGCTGCCGGCGGGGTCCGGGCCGCCCGGAGCCGCGTCCGCGGGGAAGCTCAGCTCGTGCAGCCTCCCCGCCTGCGGGGTCCAGCCGGAGGACGGGTCCTCCGCGTAGAGGCGTGCCTCCACGGCGTGCCCGTCGGCGGTGGGCGGGTGCGGCGGCAGGGCCGCGCCTTCCGCGACCGCGATCTGCAGGGCCACCAGGTCCACGCCGAAGACCGCTTCCGTCACGGGGTGTTCGACCTGGAGCCGGGTGTTCATCTCCAGGAAGTGCGCGCGGCCGTCCTCGGCGAGGAGGAACTCGACCGTGCCGGCGCCCCGGTAGTCCACGGCGCGTGCGGCGGCCACTGCCTGTGCGTGCAGTGTCCCGACCTGTTCGGGGCCGAGGCCCGGTGCGGGGGACTCCTCGATGACCTTCTGGTGGCGGCGTTGCAGCGAGCAGTCCCGGGTGCCGAGCGCCCACACCGTGCCGTGGGCGTCGGCGAGGATCTGGACCTCGACGTGGCGGCCCGCCTCGATGTAGGGCTCGACGAAGACCTCTCCGTCGCCGAAGGCAGCTGCGGCCTCGGAGCGTGCCGCCGCCAACTCCGCCGGGAGCGAGGCGAGGGTGCGGACCACGCGCATCCCCCGGCCGCCGCCGCCCGCCGCCGCTTTCACCAGGACGGGAAGGTCGTCCTCGGTGACCGAGGCGGGGTCCAGCGAGGTGAGGCCCATGAGCTGCTTGGCGCGGGTCTTGGACGCCATCGCCGCGATGGCGTCGGCGGACGGGCCGATCCAGATCAGACCGGCGTCCACCACGGCCCGAGCGAAGTCCGCGTTCTCGGAGAGGAATCCGTATCCGGGGTGGACGGCGTCGGCACCCGCCGCCTGCGCCGCTTTGACGATCGCCTCGCCCCGCAGATACGTCTGGGCGGGTGTGTCGCCGGGCAGCCGCACCGCCGCGTCCGCCTCCCGCACGTGGAGGGCCGTGGCGTCGGCGTCGGAGTGGACGGCGACCGTCGCGATGCCCAGCCGGCGGCAGGTGCGGAAGACACGGCACGCGATCTCGCCGCGGTTGGCGACAAGGACAGTGGAAATCACAGGAGGGTCCTCACATCCGGAAGACGCCGAAGCCGCCGCGCGCGCCTTCGACCGGTGCCGTGTGGATGGCGGACAGGCACAGACCGAGCACCGTCCGGGTGTCGCGCGGGTCGATGACGCCGTCGTCGTAGAGCCGACCGGACAGGAACGTCGGGAGCGACTCCGCCTCGATCTGCTGCTCGACCATGGCGCGCAGGCCGGCGTCCGCCTCGTCGTCGTAGGGCTGTCCCTTCGCCGCGGCGGAGGCCCGGGCGACGATGGACAGCACTCCGGCGAGCTGCTGGGGGCCCATGACCGCCGACTTGGCGCTGGGCCAGGCGAAGAGAAACCTCGGGTCGTAGGCCCGGCCGCACATGCCGTAGTGCCCGGCGCCGTAGGACGCGCCGATGAGCACCGACAGGTGCGGGACACGGCTGTTGGACACCGCGTTGATCATCATGGCGCCGTGCTTGATGATGCCGCCCTGCTCGTACTCCTTGCCGACCATGTAGCCGGTGGTGTTGTGCAGGAACACGAGCGGTACGTCGCGCTGGTTGGCGAGCTGGATGAACTGCGCGGCCTTCTGGGACTCGGCGGAGAACAGCACGCCCTGGGCGTTGGCCAGCACTCCCACCGGGTAGCCGTGCAGCCGCGCCCAGCCGGTGACCAGGCTCGGCCCGTACAGCGGCTTGAACTCGTCGAAGTCCGAGCCGTCGACGATCCGGGCGACGACCTCCCGTGGGTCGAACGGGGTCTTCAGGTCCTCCGGCACGATCCCGAGCAGTTCCTCGGCCGCGTACTTGGGCGGCTCGGCGGGGCCGGGGTCCGGGTGTGCCTTGCGGTGGTTGAGGCGGGCGACGATACGCCGGGCCTGGCGCAGCGCGTCGGGCTCGTCGAGGGCGAAGTGGTCGGCGAGTCCGGAGGTGCGGGCGTGCATCTCGGCGCCGCCGAGCGACTCGTCGTCGCTCTCCTCTCCCGTCGCCATCTTCACCAGCGGCGGACCGCCCAGGAAGACCTTCGACCGGTCCTTGATCATGATGGTGTGGTCGGACATGCCGGGCACATAGGCGCCGCCGGCGGTCGAGTTGCCGAAAACGACGGCGATCGTGGGGATGCCGGCCGCCGACAGGCGTGTCAGGTCGCGGAACAGGGCCCCGCCGGGGATGAAGATCTCCTTCTGGGACGGCAGGTCCGCACCGCCGGACTCTACGAGCGAGATCACCGGAAGCCGGTTGGCGTAGGCGATCTCGTTGGCGCGCAACGCCTTCTTGAGGGTCCAGGGGTTGGAGGCGCCGCCGCGTACGGTCGGGTCGTTGGCGGTGATCAGGCACTCGACGCCCTCCACCGTCCCGATGCCGGTCACGATCGAGGCGCCCACCGGGTAGTCGCTGCCCCACGCGGCGAGCGGCGACAGTTCGAGGAAGGGGGTGTCCGGGTCCAGCAGCAGCTCGATGCGTTCGCGGGCGAGCAGTTTGCCGCGGCCGCGGTGCCGGGCCACGTACTTCTCGCCGCCGCCGGCGAGCGCCTTGGCGTGCTCGGCGTCCAGTTCGGCGAGCCGGCCGAGCATCACGGCGCGGTGGGCGGTGTGTTCGGGGCCGGTCACATCGACGGCCGAGGCGAGAACGGTCACAGCAGATCCTCCGGGATGTCGACGTGCCGGGCGCGCAGCCACTCGCCCAGCGCCTTGCCCTGTGGATCGAAGCGGGCCTGCGCGGCGACCCCTTCGCCGAGGATCCCGGCGACGGTGAAGTTGAGGGCGCGCAGGTTGGGCAGTACGTGCCGTACGACGGGCAGTCCGGCGGTCTCGGGGAGCAGCGCGCGCAGCCGGTCGGCGGTGAGTTCGTGGGCGAGCCAGCGCCAGGCGTCGTCGGTGGGGGCCCATACGCCGATGTTGGCGTCGCCGCCCTTGTCGCCGCTGCGCGCCCCGGCCACGAGTCCGAGCGGGGCGCGGCGGGTGGGAACGTGCGGCAGCGGTTCCGGCAGCGCGCCGGGCCCGGCGTCGGCGAGTTCCCGGGTGACCCGCGGGTGGGGGACGGTGACGCGTTCGCCGTCGTGCAGGACGGCGGTGTGGGGGACTCCGGCCGCCTCGGTGTACGCGGCCTCGAACACGCCGTACGGGGCGCCCTTGCCGGGCGGGGCGGTCACATGGAAGCCGGGGTAGCTGCCGAGCGCGAGCTCGATCGCGGCGCTGCTCACGGCACGGCCGACGCGTTCCGCGTCGGGGTCGCGGACGATGAGCCGCAGATACGCGGCGGCGCGCTCCTCGGTGTCGGGGTCGGCGCTTTCGGTGCGGGCGAGTTCCCAGCGCACCTCGGCGGGCGGCTGCTTGCGCAGCGCGTCCTCCATCTGTTCCCGTACGAGGCGGGCCTTGGCGTCGATGTCGAGTCCGGTCAGCACGAACGCGACCTCGTTGCGCCAGCCGCCGAGGCGGTTCAGTCCGACCTTGAGCGTGGGCGGCGGTGCCTCGCCGCGCACTCCGGAGATCCGCACCCGGTCGGGGCCGTCCTGCTCGAGGCGGACGGTGTCGAGCCGGGTGGTCACGTCCGGGCCGGCGTACCGGGCGCCGCCGGTCTCGTACAGCAGTTGGGCGGTGACGGTGCCGATGTCCACGAGGCCGCCGGTGCCGTCGTGTTTGGTGATGACGGAGGTGCCGTCGGGGTGGATCTCGGCGACGGGGAAGCCGGGCCGGCGGACGTCGTGGCCGCCTCGGGCGAAGAACGCGTAGTTCCCGCCGGTTGCCTGGGTGCCGCATTCCAGGACGTGCCCGGCGACGACGGCGCCGGCGAGGGCGTCCAGGTCGTCGGGGCCCCAACCGAAGTGGGCGGCGGCGGGGCCGGTGACGAGGGCCGCGTCGGTGACGCGTCCGGTGACGACGATGTCGGCCCCCGCGCGCAGGCAGGCGGCGATCCCTCCGCCGCCGAGGTAGGCGTTGGCGGTGAGCGCCCCGGGGAAACGGGCCGTGAGGTCATCGCCTTCGACGTGGGCGACGTTCACGGGAACGCCGAGGCGGCGGGCCAGGTCGCGGACGGCTGCGGCGAGGCCGGCGGGGTTGAGTCCGCCGGCGTTGGCGACGATGCGGACGCCCTTGTCGTGGGCGAGGCCGAGGGTCTCCTCGAGCTGCCGCAGGAAGGTCCTGGCGTAGCCGAGCCCGGGGTCCTTCAGGCGGTCGCGGCCGAGGATGAGCATGGTGAGCTCGGCGAGGTAGTCCCCGGTGAGCACGTCCAGCGGCCCACCGGTGAGCATCTCGCGCACGGCGTCGAAGCGGTCGCCGTAGAAGCCGGACGCGTTGCCGACGCGGAGCACCCGGGCGCTGTTCGCGGCCTCGGGGCCGGTCACGGCTTCCCGCCTTCCGGCACGTCACCGGCCGGCGTGCCCGCGCCGGGCGCCCGCCCGGGACCGGGCGGGCCGGCGAACGCCTGGGCGATGTCCAGCCAGCGGCCGGCCTCGGCGCCTTCTGCCCGCAGTGCGAGGTCGTCGCGGTGTGCGCGCCGGGTCACCAGCAGGCAGAAGTCGATCGCCGGGCCGGTCACGCGCTGGGCCGCGTCCTCGGGTCCGTAGGTCCACCGTTCTCCGTCGGGGCCGCTCAGTTCGACGCGGAACGGCTCCGCGGGCGGGGTCAGCCCGTGCACGCCGAAAGCGAAGTCCCGGGTGCGGACGCCGAGCCGGGCCACTTGTGCGAGACGCGCGGTCGGCCGCCGTACGACGCCGAGCGCGTCGGCGATGTCCTGGCCGTGGGCCCAGGTCTCCATGAGCCGTGCGGTCGCCATCGACGCGGCGCTCATCGGCGGCCCGTACCAGGGGAACCGGGTGCCGGCGGGGGCCGAGCGGAGGGCCTCCCGCAGCCGTTCGCGGCCGGTCCGCCAGCGGGCGAGCAGTTCGCCGGGCGGCAGGGCGGCGCCGGCCTGTGCGCCGTCGTCCACGAACGAGTGGGGCGCGGCGAGCGCCTTGTCGACTTCCGCGGCGAAGCCGCCCGGGTCCGTGACGGCCGTCAGCGCGGCCGCGTCGGTCCAGGCGAGATGGGCGATCTGGTGGGCGACGCTCCAGCCGGGGGCGGGGGTCGCGGTCGCCCACCGCCCGGGATCCAGCTCTCTCACCAGCTGGTCGAGGTCTTCGCTTTCGCTGCGCAAGTCGTCGAGTACGACGGCCGGGTCGGACACGGAACGCTCCCCTGTGGGACGACGGTCTGTGCCCCGGAGCATGGCAGCGCACCTGGAAACAAGCAAGCATGCTTGCTTTGATTACTCCTGGCCGCCGACCCGCGGTGGCGGTGGAGCCGCAGGTCGAACCGCACGGCATCGCAGAATTGATTCTCTGTGAACCGAGGCCGCGGGCGGCGTACGGGCCGCGGCCTGGTCTTCGTCAGCTACCAGGCCGACCTTGTGCGGCAGTTCGAGTTCATCCGGAAGGACTGGGGGAACGACACCGGGCCCCCGGACCGCGACCGAGCGGGACGGCCCGCCGACAACGTCGGCGGGCTGCTTCGCCGCGTTATGCTCCCGGCGCCCGTTTCCCGGCCGCCGCCTGCGTCCGTACGGCGCCCATGCTCGCCACGACGACCAGCACGATCGCCAGCCCCTCCGCCGGCGAGAGCGCCTGGCTCAGCAACAGGAATCCGGCCGCCGCGGCGATCGCCGGCTCCAGGCTCATCAGCACCGCGAACGTCGCCGCGGGCAGCCTGCGCAGCGCCAGCAGTTCCAGGGTGTACGGCAGGACCGACGACATCAGCGCCACCGCCAGCCCCAGCACCAGCGTCGAGGGCACGAACAGCCGGGACCCCGCCTCCACCAGACCGAACGGCAGGCTCAGCAGCGCGGCGAAGCCCATCGCCAGCGCCAGCCCGTCCGCCTGCGGGAACCGCCGCCCCGTGCGGGCACTGAAGATGATGTACGCCGCCCACATGCCGCCCGCCGCCAGGGCGAACGCCGCGCCGACGGGGTCGAGCCGTTCGAAGCCCCCTCCGCCGAGCAGGGCCACGCCGGCGAGCGCCAGAGCCGCCCACAGAAGGTTCACCAGCCGCCGGGACGCGATCACGGAGAGGGCGAGCGGCCCCAGCACCTCGAGCGTGACCGCCGCACCGAGCGGGATCCGGTCCACGGCCTGGTAGAAGAGCATGTTCATCCCGCCCATGGCGGCACCGAAGGTGATCACGGTGGCCCAGTCGACGCGGGAGTGTCCGCGCAGCCGCGGCCGGCAGATCACGAACAGCACCAGTGCCGCGAGCACCAGCCGCAGCGTGACGACGCCCAGCGCACCGGCCCGCGGCATCAGCATCACTGCGACGGCGGCCCCGAACTGCACGGAGAGCCCGCCCGCGACGACGAGCGCGACGGGCCCGAGGGAACGCCGGGCACCGGACGGTGGCGCCCCGCCGGGCCCCTGCGCCGCGGCGCCCGCCGCCTCCGGCAGCACCACCGCCGCGGCACCGGCCTGCGCCCCTGTGCCCGTGCCCGCGGACTGCGCGTCCTTCACCCCGGCCTCCCTGAACCCTCGCCCGCCTTGTCCTTCCCAAGCTACGGATCTGTGCGTCGCGCGTGAAATGCGTTTCTCGCTGCGGTTATGCTCCACGCGTATGAGCATCGAGCTGCGCCACCTCCGCTGCTTCCTGGCCGTCGCCGAGGAGTCGAGCGTGACCAGGGCCGCGGCCCGGCTCGGCCTCACCCAGCCCAGCGTCTCCCGCGCCCTCGCCTCGCTCGAGCGCCATGTCGGCGTCCTGCTGGTGGACCGTTCCACCCACCACCTCGCGCTCACGGCGGCGGGCCGCGTCTTCCGTGACAAGGCGGCCGTGGCCGTCGCCGCCTTCGACGACGCGCTCGACACCGGGCGGCTCCCGCACCGGCCGCTGCGCCTCGGGCACGCCTGGTCGGCCCTCGGGCCGTACACGACCCCGCTGCTGCGCCGGTGGCAGCGTGAGCACCCGGACGTCCCCCTCGAACTGCTGCGGGTCGACGACCGCACGGCGGGGCTCTCCCGCGGCGAGGTCGACGCCGCCGTACTGCGCGGCCCGGTGGACACTCCCGGCCTGGCCACCGAGCTGCTGTTCACGGAGCCCCGGGTGGCCGCCGTGCCGTCGGACGACCCCCGCGCGGCGCGGGCCTCTCTGACCCTGGCGGACCTGGCGGCCGGCCCGGTCGTGCTGAACACGGTGTCCGGCCTGACCACCCTGGACCTGTGGCCGCCCGAGATCCGGCCCACGGCGACGATCACGGTCGCCAACACGGACGACTGGCTCACCGCGATCGCCGCGGGCCGCGGCGTGGGCGCTTCGACCGCGTCCACCGCCCAGATGCACGCGCACGGCGGTGTGACGTACCTGCCGTTGTCGGACGCCCCTCGGGTGCCCGTCTTCCTCGCCTGGCGCAGCGCCTCCCCCCACCCCGCCGTGCGTCAACTCGTCGGGCTGGCGAGGGTGGTGGCCCGGCCGCGCTGACGCGCACCGCCGTGGCGGGACGGACCGGGCTGCCGGCCCTCCAGGAGGAGAGTGCCGAGCCGCCCGGAGCGGCCCGTGATAGGCAGGCCGTATGAAGCGCGACGAGCTGGTGTGGTTCCTCCGCAGGAACAGGCTCGCGGTCCAGGCCTCGGCCGCACCGGACGGATCACCTCAGGCGGCGGTCGTCGGATTCGCCGTGAGCGACGACCTCGAGATCGTCTTCGACACCGTCCGGACGACCCGCAAGAGCCTCAACCTGCGGGCCGACCCGCGTATCGCCCTCGTGATCGGCTGGGACGACGCGATCACCGTGCAGATCGAGGGGCTCGCGGACTTCCCCGCCGGCGCCGAGCTGACGCGTCTCCAGGAGTGCTACTTCCGCGTGTACCCGGACGGTCGGGACCGGCTCTCCTGGCCGGGGATCACCCATGTGCGGGTCCGCCCGACGTGGGTGCGGTACAGCGACTTCACCCAGGAGCCGCCCCATGTCGTCGAGGTCTCCGCCGCGCAACTCGGCTGAGAGGCCCGGCCTCGCCGCGTCCCTCGTCCGCCGGCGGCCCGCCGAGCGCCTCACGGCCGCCTTGGCGCCCCGTCCGGCCACCACCAGGAGCAGGACGGCCGCGACGCACTTCGCAGCGCCGAACGCGCCGGCCGTTCCGCCCCGCAGCATGGAGACGAGGAGCGACCCGAGGCCCTTGTCCGCCGGGTCGACCGGGTCCACCGCGATCGCGGACACCAGCAACCTACCCACCAGGGCGACCAGCAGCAGGGCCGCACAGGACCGCGCCAGCAGACCCACGACGCCGGTCCGCCCGACGCTCTTGCGCATGGCATCCGCTCCTTCCTCGCCGGCCGCCCATCCTGCCGGATACGTGAGGTCACTTCGTGACCGGTCCCTCGTCCGGACCGTCCGCCAGGACCTCCGCGAGGTGCCGGGCCCGGCGGCCGGCGAGTTGCTCGAGCTGAGTGCGGCAGGAGAAGCCGTCGGCCAGCAGTTCGGTGCCCGGGGCGGCCGAGCGTACGGCGGGCAGCAACTGCTCCTCCGCGCACGCCACCGACACCTCGTAATGCCCCTTCTCGAAGCCGAAGTTGCCCGCGAGGCCGCAGCACCCTCCGCTCAAGACACCCTGAAGACCGGCCCGTTCCCGCAGGCGGCGTTCCGCCGCGTCGCCGAGGACGGCGTGCTGGTGGCAGTGGGTCTGGCCCGCCACCGGGCGGCCGATCCGCGGCGGTTCCCATCCGGGGGCGGCGCACTCCTCCAGGGCCTGTGCGAAGGTCCGCACCGACGCCGCCAGCCGGGCCGACCTCGGGTCGTCGCCGAGCAGCTCGGGGAGGTCGGTCTTCAGGGCGGCCGCGCAGCTCGGCTCCAGCACGACGACGGGCGCATCGAGTTCGAGCAGCGGCTCGACGACGTCGAGCGTGTGGCGCATGACCTTGCGCGCCCGGTCGAGCTGTCCCGTCGACACATAGGTGAGCCCGCAGCAGACCCGGCCGGGCGGCAGCACGATCGAGATGCCCGCCGCCTCCATGACCCGTACCGCGGCCCGTCCGGCGGACGGTGACAGGTGGTCGGTGAAGGTGTCCGGCCACAGTACGGCCGTCCGGTCCTTCTCCAGCACTTCGGCCCGTTCGCCCATGTGGTCGCGCAGCCATCGGCGGAAGGTTTCCGGCGCCAGGCGCGGCAGGTCCCGTTCCGGCGCGATGCCGCCGAGCCGTTTGGCGAGCGCGGCGAGCGGCCGCACCCGGGCCGCGGCGTTGAGCAGCGGTGCGAGCGGCGCGGCGGCCCGCAGCCACTGCGGAAGACGGCCCATGGCGTAGTGGGCGGCGGGGCGGCGGCGGCCCGCGTAGTGGTGGTGCAGGAACTCCGCCTTGTAGGTGGCCATGTCGACGCCGACCGGGCAGTCGCTCCGGCAGCCCTTGCAGGAGAGGCACAGGTCGAGCGCGTCGCGCACCTCGGGCGAGCGCCAGCCGTCGGTGACGATCTCCCCGGCGAGCATCTCGTGCAGCAGCCGCGCCCGGCCACGGGTGGAGTGCTGCTCCTCGCCGGTGGCCCGGTACGAGGGGCACATCAGGCCGCCGCCCGCGGCGGCGTCCTCGGTGCGGCACTTGGCCACGCCGACGCAGCGGCGCACCGCGCCCGCGAAGTCGCCGCCGTCCTGCGGGTAGCCGAAGGCGACGTCGACGGGCCGGGCGGGGAGCACGGCGAAGCGCAGGTTCGCGTCCAGCGGGGCGGGGCGTACCAGCATGCCCGGGTTCATGCCGCCGGCCGGGTCCCACAGGTCCTTGAACCGGCCGAAGAGGCCGACCAGTTCGTCCCCGTACATCTTGGGCAGCAGTTCGGCGCGGGCCTGCCCGTCGCCGTGTTCGCCGGACAGGGAGCCGCCGTGGGCGACGACGAGGGAGGCGACCTGTTCGGAGAACGCGCGGAAGCGGCGGACGCCGTCCTTGCTCAGCAGGTCGAAGTCGATGCGGACATGGACGCAGCCGTCACCGAAGTGCCCGTAGGGGGTGCCGCGCAGGCCGTGTTCCGCCAGCAGGGCGCGGAAGTCGCGCAGATAGGCGCCGAGGCGGGCGGGTGGCACGGCGCAGTCCTCCCAGCCGGGCCACGCCTCTCCGCCGTCGGCCCGCCGGGTCGCGGTGCCCGACGCGTCCTCCCGCAGCCGCCACAGGGCGCGTACGGCGGCCGGGTCGTCGACGATCGTGCCGTCGAGGGCGTCGGCGGCCCGCATGATCCGCTCCCCCCGGTCCCGCGCCTCCGCAGCGCTGTCGCCGCCCGTCTCGACGAACAGCCACGCCCCGCCCCGCGGCAGGCCGTGGCCGGCGGGCACCAGGTCCTCCGCCATGCCTTCGACGGTCAGCGGGCCGTGGGGCAGGAGGCCGGCGGCGGCTTCCGCGGCGGCGCTCTCGTCCGGGTAGCCGAGGACGGCGAGCGCCCGGGCCGCCGGGGCGGCCACGAGCCGCACGGTCGCCTCCGTGAGCACGGCGAGGGTCCCTTCGCTGCCGCAGAACGCGCGGGCGAGGTCGGTGCCCCTCTCCGGCAGCAGCGCGTCGAGCGCGTAGCCGGAGATGCGGCGCGGCATACCGTCGGGGAAGCCGGTGCGCAGCAGGGCGAGGTTGCGGTCGACGAGGTCGGTCAGGCCGGGCGGGGCGTCGTGCGGCGGGCCGCCCCGGGCCAGCCGGTGGCGGGTGCCGGCGTAGGTGAGGACGGACAGGGTGTCGACGTTGTCGGCGGTGGTCCCCCAGGCGACGGAGTGGGATCCGCACGCGTTGTTGCCGATCATCCCGCCGATCGTGCAGCGGCTGTGCGTCGACGGATCGGGGCCGAAGAGCAGGCCGTGCCCCCGTACGGCGTCCTGGAGCCGGGCCTGGACGACTCCGGGCTGCACGCGGGCGGTCCGCTCCTCCGCGTCGACGGCCAGGACCTTGTTCATGTGGCGGGTGAAGTCCAGGACGACACCGGTGCCGGTGGCCTGTCCGGCGATGGAGGTGCCGCCGCCGCGGGGCACGACGGGGACGCCGTGGTGCCGGCACACGTCGAGCACCGCGGCAACGTCGTCGGCGTCGCGGGGGGCGACGACACCGACCGGGACGCGGCGGTAGTTCGAGGCGTCCATGGTCGTCAGGGCCCGGGCGGCGGCCGAGAAGTCCACGTCACCGACGACGGCGGCCTTGAGCGCGCGGGCCAGTTCGCCCGTATCCCTGATGTGTTCAGCCATGCTCTCCAGAATGACTCCTCCGGCCGCCGACGCACCGGCAGGAAACGTGTCACTTGCACACGTTGTGCGCCCCCCGTGAAGTGGGAAGCACCACGACCTTCCCCAACTGATCGTCAACCCTCCTATAGTGACGACGACTTCGCCAGGAAGCAGCGGCTCCAGTTGCGCCCCCGTCACCCCGGAAGGCACCACTCGATGACCGGCACCTCCGAGAAACGATGACCCGCGCCACGACCCGGGCGACCCCCGGAAGCGCGCTCGCGGGCGCGGACGCCCCCGCGGGCGGCGGCGCGGACCTCTGCGCGCTCAAGATCGCTGTGGTCGGCGGTTTCGGCGCCGGCCGGTCGACGATGGTGCGTTCGGTCAGCGAGATCCGTCCGCTGCACACGGAGGCGGCGATGAGCGCGGCCACCCCAGTGAGTGACGCCGGCGTCCGGGTCCCGGCCAAGACGGCGACGACGGTCGCGCTGGACTTCGGCCGCATCACGATCGACGAGCAGAGGGTCCTGTATCTGTTCGGCACCCCCGGACAGGAACGTTTCCGCTTCCTCTGGGACCGGCTGCTCCGCGGTACCACCGGTGCCGTCGTCCTCGTCGACACCCGGGCCCTGACCGACGCCTGGTACGCGATCGACCGCCTGACGCACCACGGCACGCCGTTCATCATCGCCGTCAACGACTTCGGCGGCCCCTTCCGTTCGGAGGAGGAGATCCGCGCCGTGCTCGCCCTCCCGGCCGGCGTGCCGCTGGTCGAGTTCGACGCCCGGGACCACTCGTCCAGCAAGTTCGTGCTGATCGCCCTGGTGGAACATCTGCGCGCACTCGGCAGCGGCAACGGTGTCTGACCTGGCGGTCGGGCGCGCTCGCACCGTCTCAGCCGCCGGACCGTGTCCCCGCCGTGCGGCCGGACCGGTATACGCTCCGAACGTGGCTGATATCCAGATTCCCGCTGACATCAAGCCCGCCGACGGCCGTTTCGGCGCGGGCCCCTCCAAGGTGCGTACGGAGGCGCTGGACGCGCTGGCCGCCACCGGCACCTCCCTCCTCGGCACGTCCCACCGCCAGGCCCCGGTCAAGAACCTGGTCGGCGAGGTCCGTGACGGCGTGCGCGAGCTGTTCTCCCTCCCCGAGGGATACGAGGTGATCCTCGGCAACGGCGGATCCACCGCCTTCTGGGACATCGCGACCCACGGCCTGATCGAGAACAAGTCCCAGCACCTGTCGTTCGGCGAGTTCTCCTCCAAGTTCGCCAAGGCCGCCAAGCTGGCGCCGTGGCTGGCGGACCCGACGGTCATCTCCTCCGACCCCGGCACCCACCCGGAGCCGCAGGCGGAGCAGGGCGTCGACGTCTACGCCTTCACCCACAACGAGACCTCCACCGGTGTCGCCGCCCCGATCCAGCGGGTCGCCGGCGCCGACGACGGCGCGCTCGTCCTGGTGGACGCCACCTCCGGCGCGGGCGGCCTGCCCGTCGACATCGCGCAGACGGACGTCTACTACTTCGCCCCCAGAAGTCCTTCGCCTCCGACGGCGGCCTGTGGATCGGCGTCTTCTCTCCCGCCGCCCTCGAGCGCGCGGCCCGCGTACACGGCTCCGGCCGGCACGTCCCGGAGTTCTTCTCGCTGCCGACGGCGATCGACAACTCACTGAAGAACCAGACGTACAACACCCCGGCGCTGGGCACCCTCTTCCTGCTGAACGAGCAGCTGAAGTGGATCAACGGCCAGGGCGGCCTCGACTGGTCGGTCCGCCGCACCGCGACCTCCTCGCGCACCCTGTACGGCTGGGCCGAGGCGTCCAAGTACGCGACCCCGTTCGTCGTCGACCCGGCGAAGCGCTCGCAGGTCATCGGCACGATCGACTTCGCCGACGAGATCGACGCGTCCGCGGTCGCCAAGGCGCTGCGTGCGAACGGCATCGTCGACACCGAGCCGTACCGCAAGCTGGGCCGCAACCAGCTGCGCGTGGCGATGTTCCCGGCGATCGACCCGGCGGACGTCGAGGCACTGACGGCGTGCATCGACTACGTGATCGAGAAGCTGTAGCAGCGGACCGAGCGGCGAAGGGCCCGGCGGACACCGCCGGGCCCTTCGCCGTACCGGAGCGGCCGTGCCCTCACCCCGACTGCGCCTTGATGTGGTCGAGCACCTCGGCGAACTCCACCGTCGGCGAGAACTCCACCACGTCGGTGTCCTCCAGAGCCTCCGGAGCATGGCCGGGCGCCCAGTAGTACGCCTGGCCCGCCTCGTAGGTCTCCTCGCCGGAAGCGGTCCTCATCCTGATCCGGCCGTTCACCAGGAATCCCCAGTGGGGGCACTGGCACAGGTCGCCCGGCAGGCCCTTGACCGCGGGCCTCATGTCCGTGCCCTTGGGCAGGTGGATGAAGGCGACGGACAGGCCGCCCCCGGCCTCTTTCATTCTCAGCTCCACTCCGCCGCCCTCGAGTACGACGGGGGTCTCCTCGCGCGTGGTCGAGGTCATGATCGCCTCCACGGCCGGGACCGTTCGGCATGACGGCCCGTCGGCCTCCTTCCAGTCTCGACCCGATGGTGCGCGGGGTCGACACGTGCAGGACGTCGCCTGGCAGCGCGCGCACCCTTGGTCGCTCAATGGTGTGACGATCGGCCTTCCGGACATCGAACGGCCCCTCGTCCTACGATGATGCTCTCGACAGCCGCCAGGAGGCCCGCATGTCTGCCGCAGCAGTCGAGCACCCCTGTGACGGCGAGCCGCCGACGCTGCTCGAAGAGGCCAGCCGCCTCATGGAGCACAACCCCGGTTATCGCGTCGAGATCATCGGCGGCATCCTCACCGTGACCCCGCCCCCGGACGGCGCCCACGCCAGGACACTCACCCAGCTGATGCTGCCCTTCGTGTCAGCCGGGCTGCACGGCGAAGAGACCGTGATCCTCCAGGCCGTCGGACTCTGGCTCCCCGACGGACCCGAGGACCACACCATCCCGGAGGTCTACGCCCCCGGCCAGCAGATCGCCCTCCCCGCCTCGATCGGTGCCGAGGTGAAGCTCGACGCGACAGAACTGCTGAAGGCCGGGGCGCCCCGCCGGTCCGACGACGTCAGCGGCTGAGCCGCTGGAAGCGCCGCACCGCGAGCGGTGCGAAGACCGCCGTCACGATGATCGGCCACACCACCGCCATGAGCAGCGAGTGCTCCTGGATCCAGCTGCCGTCGCTCGCCACCGGGTTCCCGAACAGTTCGCGGGCCGCCGCGGCCGTGGAGGAGATCGGGTTCCAGGCGGCGATCGTGCCCAGCCAGTCCGGCATCGTCGACGGCGGCACGAAGACGCTCGAGATCATGGTGAGCGGGAAGGCCACCGCGTAGAGGCCGCCGGCCGCCTCCGGGGTGGGGACGAGCAGGCCGAGCAGGATGCCCACCCAGATCAGGCAGAACCGCAGGAGCAGCAGCAGCCCGAACGCGGCGAGCGCCTTCACGGGACCCGCGTCCGTGCGCCAACCCATCGCGAAGGCGGTGGCCGCGAGGATCGTCAGCTCCGCGCAGGCGACGATCAGGTCGTTGACACCCCGGCCGGTGACGACGGCGGAAGGCGCCATGGGCATCGACCGGAAGCGGTCGATCACGCCCTTCGTCGCGTCGGTGACCACCGCCATCGCCGTGTTCATGAAGCCGAAGGCCATCGTCATGGCGAACATGCCCGGCATCAGGAAGTCACGGACGCTGCCGCCGTCGGGCGACTTCATCGCGCCGCCGAAGACATAGCCGTAGAGCAGCACGGAGATGATCGGGAAGCCGAGCTGCCAGGCGATGAGGACCGGCTGGCGCCGGTAGTAGGTCAGCCCGCGCCGGACCACGTTCCAGCAGTCGGCCACCGCCCAGTAGGCGCGCCCGTGCCGGTCGTCGAGGCTCAGGTCCACCAGGTCCGTCGTACTCACGCCGCCTCCTCGGTCTGCGTGCCGTGTCCCGTCAGGCGCAGGAACACGTCGTCCAGGCTGGGCCTGCGCAGCCCGATGTCCTCCACGGGATCCGTTCGTCCTGAAGGGTGCGGGCGACCTCGGTGAGGGCCGCGACCCGGTCGGTCACCGGGGCGTGGACCCGGCGTTCCAGTTCGTCGGTGGTCGGGTCGGTGTCGGCGACCCGGGCCACGGTCTTGGCGATCGCCGGAAGGTCGGCCGCCTCGCGGGCGACCACCTCGATGCGGTCACCGCCGACCCTGTTCTTCAGCCCGTCGGGCGTGTCGTCGGCGATGGCCCGGCCCTGGTCGATGACGGTGATACGGGAGGCGAGCCGGTCGGCCTCCTCGAGGTACTGGGTGGTGAGCAGGACGGTCGTGCCGCCTGCGACGAGCCGGCGCACCGCGTCCCACACCTCGCCGCGCGAACGCGGGTCGAGGCCGGTCGTCGGTTCGTCGAGGAACAGCACATCGGGTGCGAGGATCATCGACGCGGCGAGGTCGAGCCGGCGGCGCATTCCGCCGCTGTACTTGCCGACTCCCTTGTCGCCGGCGTCCACCAGGTCGAACTGCGCCAGCAGTTCGGTGGCCCGCAACGCCGCGCGCCTGCCGCCGAGATGGAAGAGGCGGCCGAACATCTCCAGGTTCTGCCGGCCCGTCAGCACCTCGTCGACCGCCGCGTACTGGCCGGTGAGGCCGATGCGCCGGCGCACCTGCCGCGGGTCGCGCCCCACGTCGACGCCGGCCACCCGCGCCCGGCCGCCGTCGAACCGCAGCAGGGTCGCGAGGATCCGGACGGCGGTCGTCTTCCCGGCGCCGTTCGGGCCGAGCAGGCCGTGCACGGTGCCCTGGCGCACGGCGAGATCGAAGCCGTCGAGGGCCCGTTTGTCCCCGTACCGCTTCTCGAGTCCTTCTGCCGAAACGGCGTATTCGTCCACTGAGCCCCTCCGAGACGAGCTAACTGAGTACGGTGTACTCACATGAGAGTACACCGTACTCAGTTTCTCTCCAGGCGATTACGCTGACCCCATGACGACTGGGACGAGCGGCAGCAAAGACGTCTCGCGCAGCCTCGAACTGCTCTGGGGCACCGGCGAGCGACCCTCACGCGGCCCCAAGCCGGGCCTCACCCTCGACCGGATCGTCAGCGCCGCGATCGAGATCGCCGACGCGGAGGGCCTTGCCGCCGTCTCGATGCGCCGCCTCTCCACCGAGCTGGGTACGGGCACGATGTCCCTCTACCGCTACGTCCCCGGCAAGGCCGAGCTGCTCGACCTGATGCTCGACCGCGTCACGGGCGAGCCCCTGGAGAACGACGCGCACCCGCCGGAGTCCGACACCTGGCAGGACGCCGTACGCGCGATGGGCCGCGGCCACCTCGAGCTCTACCGGGCGCACCCTTGGCTCCTGAAGGTCAACCAGTCACGTACGGTCCTCGGCCCCAGCGCCGTGCGGGGGTTGGACGTCTCCCTGTTCGCGCTGCGGGAGATGCGGCTGACGGACCCGGAGCTGATCTCGGTGATCATCGCGGTGCAGAGCTTCGTCACCGGCATCGCGCGTATGGAGATCGAGGCCGCGGAGGCGGCGAAGCAGACGGGGCAGAGCGAGGAGGAGTTCTGGCGCGATCAGGAGCCGTTCCTGTCGAAGGCCATGGTCAGCGGTGAGTACCCGACCCTGGCGCATCTCTCGGAGGACGCCTTCACCTCGGACTTCGACCACTTCACCTTCGGCCTCGAGCGCCTGGTCGAGGGGTTCGAGACACTGGTCAGCGCACGGGCGAAGGACGCCTGACCCGCGGCAGGCCGGCCGGAGCGGGTCGCGGTGACTCCCGCCGGGACCGCGACCGGACGCCTCAGCCCCGGCGCCGGCGCAGCGCGAGGACCAGCACCGCGCCGCCGCCGAGCACGAGCAGGCCGTACGTCGTGACGTCGCCCTTCTCGTCGTCCCCGGCGGCCTTTCCGCCGTCCGCCGGCGCCCCGGGGCTCTTCGCCCCGCCGCCGGAGCCCGGTTCCTTCTCGACCGCCACCCGCTCGACGGGGCTCTGCTCCCCTCGGTGCCGATCATCAGCGCCGTGCCGTCCGTCGTGTACGTCACCGACTCCGACTGGCCCTGGATCGGCGCGCGCACACGGTGGTCGGGCCCGAGGCGGCCGTCCTTCCACTCGTAGCCGCGGGCGCTGAAGTAGGAGCGGAGCACCAGCTCCGTGCCGTCGGGCGAGAAGGCGCCGTCGGTCACCCACGGCACCTCCCCGATCCGCCGGAAGACGTTGGTGGCCTCGGCGTCGAGCGTGGCCGGGCCCTCGTAGAGGCCGCCGCCGTCCTCGTTCTTGGAGGCGATGTACACACGGCCGGTCTTCGGATGAACCATCAGCGCCTCGGCGTTGCGGGCGCCGTCCGCGTACCTCACGTCGAACTGGGTGGCGGTGACGGTTCGGTCGCGCAGCCGCTCCGGCTCGGGGAAGCGGTAGATCCAGACGTGGTCCCAGCCGCCGTCGAGGTTGTCTCCGATGTCGCCGACGTAGATGTTGCCGTCGGGGCCCACGGAGATCGCCTCCATGTCCCTCGGCTCACCGACGCCGCGCATGTTGATCGTCGCCACCGTCTCGCCCGTCGCCGAGTCGACGCCGAAGATCCGCGGCTGGTCCTGGTCGTTGTGCGTCCAGTAGATCCCGGGGTGCGCCCGGCTCGCCGCGAGCCCGCTGGACTCGGTGATCCGTGGGTCCTTGATCGTGAACCCTTCCGACCCGCCGTCGGCCGCGGCGGCGGGGCAGGCGGCGGCGAGCACGAGGGCGGCCGTCAGGCCGGTGACGTACGGAAGCGAACGCATGCCCCAAGCCTGCCATCCCGGCCGGGCGGCTCCTACGGGCGTACGGCGGTGACCAGCCACGCCGTGCTGCGCAGCCGGACGGCGCCGTCCTTCTCGTACGGCCGCAGGATGTCCGCGAGCCGGCGCCGGGCCCGCTCGCCGGTCGCCTCGTCGACCTGGCCCAGCAGATGGCGGCCGGGTCCAGAGCCCATGAGGAACGCGGTGGCGTCCTCGGCGTCACGCCCCCATCTCCCGTACGCCTCGGCGGGCTCGACCGCGACGTCGGTGAACCCGGCTGCCGTGAGGACCTCGCGGACGCGGCCGGGATCGGCCAGGGAGAACATGCCGGGCCCTCCGGTGACCCCGAAGCCGCCCATCGGCAGCACGTCCCGCAGGCCGGCCAGCGCCTGGATCCACTCGTTGCCGTCCCCGCCGGCGACGAGGAACGCCGCACGGCCGGCGGTGCGCAGGCCGCCTCCGATGTTGGCGAAGGCGGCCACCGGGTCGGCGAAGAACATCACGCCGAAGCGGCTGATCGCCACGTCGAAACCGCGGCCCGCGAGGGGATGGACCTGGGCGTCGCCGTGCTCGAAGGTCACGTTGACGAGGTGTTCGGCGCGTGCGGAGTCCCGGGCGCGCTCCAGCATCGGCCGGGACAGGTCCAGGCCGGTGGCGTGCCCGTCGGCCGCGCGGCGGGCCGTCAGCCTGGTGGTGGCCCCGGCGCCGCAGCCGACGTCGAGGACCGAGTCCTCGCGGCCGACGGCGGCGGCAGCGAGCAGCGCCTCGTTGAAGCCCTCGTTGACGGCGTCCCAGCGGTCCTGGTTGCGGGCCCAGTGGGTGCCCTCGTACCCGTTCCAGGCCTGCTCCTGCTCGGTGTTCACGATGTGTTCCACGACGCTGCCTCCCGCTAGAATGGGCGTATGCCCAAACAGTATGGGCGCTCGCCCATACTGTCCATCGCGCCACGCAGAAGACTCGGAAGGCCCTGGATGTCACCCCGTGGAGTAGCCGTCCCCGACGCCCGCGAACGCCTCTTCGCCGCGGCGGAACGAGTCGTGGCCCAGGGCGGCCCCGGCGCCCTGACCAGCAGAGCCGTCACCGAGGAGGCGGGCTGCTCGAAGGGGCTGCTGCACGCGCACTTCGCGGGCGGGCTCGACGAGTTCGTCGCCGAACTGGTCCTCGACCGGCTCGCCCGCACCGCCGCCCTGGCGGACCGGCTCCCCTCACGGACGGGGCAGGACACCGTCACCGCGAACCTCACCGACGTCGCCACCGCGCTGTTCACCTCCACCGGGCCGACCGTCTCCGGGCTGGCCCTCACCCGCCCCGGCGTCGCGATCCGCTTCCGCGAGGCGATGGCGTCGGGTGCACCGGGCTTCACCACCGTCCAGGAGGCGGTCACCGCGTACCTGCGGGCCGAACAGCGCCTCGGCCGTGTCGACGGCCGGATCGACGCGGAGGCCGTCGCCCTCGCGCTCGTCGGCACGGTCCACCATCTGCTGATGACGAGTCACGCGGGCACCCCCGACCCGCACGCGCAGATCCGGCGACTGGTCACGGCGCTGGCGGGTGGCGGGCCTCACATCGCGGACCAGTGACGGGTTACCGGTGGGTTCGGCCATGATGTCGACCATGCGATTCCTGTTCGTCGGCGATTCCATGACCATCGGGCGCACCGGCGACTTCACCTGGCGCTACCGGATGTGGCAGCACCTCTCCGCCCTCGGTGAGCCCTTCGAGATCGTCGGACCGCGCCGCGAGCTGTACGACACGGAGGCGAACGCCCCCGTGTCCCACCGGTACGCCGACCCGGGCTTCCCCGGCGCCGCCCGCCGCCACCTGGCCGGCTGGGGCGAGGGCTGGCTGCACATGGCTCCCCTGATCCGCGAGACGGTCGCCGCGGAAGTGGCCGACGTCCTCCTGGTCTCGCTGGGCCTGATAGACCTCGGCTTCTACACGGACAGCGACCAGACCGCGGGGAACGTGCGGGAGTTCGTCGCGCAGGCCCGCCTGGCCAATCCGGGCGTCCGGATCGTCATGCTTCCTGTCATCCCGAACATCCGCGCCCGGTCCGACCGGCCTTTCGCCGCCGAGTGCGACCGGTTCAACGACCTGCTCGCCAAGGCTGTGGCCGACCTGGACACGTCCGCGTCCCCGCTCCTGCTGGCGTCGCACCCGCCGTCGTACGACATCGACACCGACACCTACGACGGCACCCACCCCGGCCCGAGCGGCGAGATCAAACTGGCCGGGGCGTTCGCGACGGCGATGCACCAGGCGTGGGGACTGGGCGGGACGTACGGCGTCGCCGCCTGAGCGGCCCCTCCCGTACGGCGACGCCGCCCGAGCGGGCCCTCCGCGCGGAAACCCGGGTGCGGGCGTCTCCCGCGGCTGCGACCCTGCCCGTATGTCCACGTTCGAAGACCTCGTCGCCGAAGGCGAAGCCGTCCCCACCGAGGGCTGGGACTTCTCCTGGTTCGCCGGCCGCGCGACGGAGCAGCGCCCCTCCTGGGGCTACGCGAAGCTCCTCGCCGAGCGTGTGCCGAAGGCCGAGGCGGTCCTCGACATCCAGACCGGCGGCGGCGAGGTCCTCGCCTCCGTCCCGGCCGCCCCGCCGGTGCTGGCGGCGACGGAGTCCTGGCCGCCGAACCTGGAGATCGCCCGGCGCAACCTCGCCAGGCTGGGCGCTGCGGTCGTCCAGGCCGGCGACTCGGCCGATCTGCCGTTCCCCCCGGCCCACTTCGACCTGGTCGTCAGCCGCCATCCGGTGAGCACCCGGTGGGACGAGGTCCACCGTGTCCTGCGCCCCGGCGGCACGTACCTCTCGCAGGCCGTGGGCGACGGCTCGGTCCGCGAGCTCACCGACTTCCTGATGGGCCCGCAGCCGGTCGACCCGTCACGCAGTCCGTTCACGACCGTCACGGCCGCGGAGGCCGCCGGCCTGGACGTCGTCGATCTGCGTCAGGAAGCGCTGCGGATGGAGTTCCGCGACATCGCCGCGGTGGTCCACTTCCTGCGCAAGGTCATCTGGATCGTCCCGGGCTTCACCGTGGACGCGTACCGTGACCGGCTCGCGGCCCTCCATGACTTCATCGAGCGCCACGGGCCGTTCGTGGCCCACTCCAACCGCCTCCTGATCGAGGCCCGCCGCCCGCGCGGCTGACGCCGGACGGTCCGCGATACGGTGCCGCGGAGCGCCGAACCGGGGAGATCACGCAGATGACCGTCATACGCCGCCTGGCGCTGTACGTGGCGCTGCCGCTGGCACTCGCCGTCGTCGCCGGCTACGGCTGGTACCGGCTCAGCGACACGGGCAAGCGCTGGCGCTACGAGGACCGGCTGGCGACGTACTGCCAGGGACTGGTCCCGTCCGAGGAGTCGGCGGTCTTCACCGGCTACGACACCGAACAGGGACTGCCGAACGACGTGCACCACGGCGGGTCCGACGGCTACGAGTTCTGCGTGGTCGGGAAGACGACGCTCACCATCGCCCTGATCCCGGAATCCGCCCGGGACGACGACGGCGCCCGTGGCGTGTTCGACGAGCTGCGCTCGAGCAGGACGGGAACCCTGCCGATGCCGCTGGGCGGCGGCTGGCACGGCTACACCGACCTCGACAGCACCGCCGTCGTCCTGAGTTGTGGCAACAAGGACGCGTCCGTCGTCGTCCACACGGCCGGCCGCGGCAGCGCGGTGGCGGGCCGTACCACCGCCGAACTCGCAGCGGCCACCGCCGTCAGGGCGGCCGAGCACCGGAACTGCCAGGCCCAGCCCGGCGGTCGGGTGCCCCCCACCCCCGCGGAGCCGGAGGAGGAGTCCCGCTTCGCGGCGAAGGGAACGTGCGCGGGGATCCCGATGCGCGACATGGACATCGTCCACTGGATCAAGGAGACGCCGACGGCGGACTCCTCGGTGATGGAGACCTGCGTGCTCGGCGAGACCGAGGCCCGTGCCGAGGAGTTGTTCCAGGTCCGCGCCTACTTCGGCCCCTTCGCCCAGGCCTGGTACCCGGGTGACGGGCCCGGCCGGGACGCGGGCCGGCACGGAAGCGACTTCCTCTGGGCCACCGCCGAGTGCCCCGGGACCGGAGCCCGCGCGCTCTTCACGATCTCCACCACGGTCTACGTCCACGAGGACGTCGAGGACTTCGCCCGCGCGGCCCTCAGGGGCTTCGCCGAACGCGCGGCCGGCCAACGCGGCTGCACGGACCTCCGGTTCCCGGGCTGAGACCCCGACGCACACGTGCCGCAGCGGTCCTCAGCCGCCACGGGCGTGCCGGGACCGCTCCAGGGAAGCGAGCACAGCCTGGGTGACGACGTCCGGTCTGCTGCTCTGGATGTAGTGGCCCGCGGCCGGAACCACAGCGTGCTCCCCGCCCGCCACGGACGCGGCGACGGATCTCTGCAGCCCGGTCCACCGGCGTCTCATACGCTGCGGCATCCCCCGGCTCGCGCTGAGGACCGTCACGGGCACGTCAGGCAGCCTCGACGCGGCGCGGCGGCGCCGGATCTCGGGGGTGGCCTTGACGATCATGCGGTACTCGTCGACGGCGGTAAGCACCTGCTGCCGGCTTCCGGAGGCGGCGAGCCAGGCGGCGGCCAGCAGCTCCCGCACCCGCGGATCGTCGGTCGCCCGGGAGGCCTCGCGCACGGCGTCGCGGTGTCGCGACCGGCCGGTGAGCCGGAGAGAGGTACGCACCGCGAGCTGACGCGCGTACGCCCCTTCCGCCAGCCGGCCGGCCCACGGCTGGAACTCCTCGTGCGAAGGGTCGAGCAGCACGAGCCCCGCCACCAGGTCCGGTCGGGCCCACGCCACCAACTCGGCCAGCTGGCCGCCCCAGCTGTTGCCGACCAGGACGCACGGGCCGCCGCCGGCCCGGGAGAGCAGCGCGGCCAGGTCCTCGACGGCCGAGTCGAGCGTGAGCCGGGGAACCGGGTCGCTCAGGCCGAGCCCCGCCCGGTCGTACGCGATCACTCGGGTGCAGCGGGCCAGGGGCGCCAGTACCTGCGTCCACATCATCGACGACCCGGCGCTCGGCGCGTCCAGCACGACCGCGGGCGCGCCCTCGCCCACTTCGATCCAGCGCAACTTCCGCCCGTGGCGGTCCAGTTCGCCGCGCACCGCCCCGCCCGGCACCAGCGCTCCGACGGCCTCGACAACCGCGTCGTCCACGACGCCCCCTCCAGATCTCGCAACCGGCGCTTGCGCCAACGAATCCGCACGGGCGAGGGTTCCGCCGCGAGACCTGGAGGGTGCTTCGTGGCCGGTCCTCACGCCTCGGCCGAGTGAAGCGGGCGCTGTCGCCGCTGCCGGAGGGTCGCGGAGCCGCAATCGCCCCGGGCGTCAGCCGGTGAGCAGGTCCGGGTTGTCGGCCAGGGCGGCGAGGTGGGCGCGCGGATCGTCGATCAGCCTTCGGGTCGAGAGGTCGAGCATGCCCGCCACACCGGAGATCTCCGCGGCGACCGTGCCGTCGTCCTTGACGATCTGCTGCTCGACCGTGAAGGTCTTGCCCTCCCGGTAGACGAACCGGCAGGTCACCCGCACCTCGTCGCCGCCGCGCAGTTCGCGCAGGAACTTGACCGTCACCTCGAGCGCGACCGGTCCCACGCCGCTCGCCAGCAGCTTCTCCTGCGGCAGACCGGCGGCGCGCAGCAGCTCCCAGCGGGCGTGCTCGGCGTACTGCAGGTAGACGGCCTGGTTCAAATGGCCCTGCGTGTCGAGCTCGTAGCCCCGCACGGTCACGTCGGCGAAGAAGGTCATGCCGGCGGCAACAGGGCGGCCCGGTCCGGTATTCCCGCCGGCGGGAGGCCGGCAGGTCGACGGGGCGCGCGTGCCCGGCCCTCGGTGGGGACGTGGACCGGGCAGCGACCGGTCGGGACGGCGTCAGAAGACGAACGGGCCCGGGTTCTGCGGTGACGTGGCCGTGCACTCGGCGGTGATGCCGAAGACCATGACGGTCAGGCTCTTCGCCTCGAGGCTGTCGCCCGCCGCGACCGTGCCGTCGAGCGGGCCGGTGGAGACGGCTCCGCCCGCGGGGATCGCCGGGTTGGAGTTGCCGGTGAACGTCGCCGTGTCCGTGCCGTTCCTGGACAGGGTGAGCGTGGACCGGACGGAGTTCGCGCCGATGGGCAGGGGCGCGGTGATGGCCGCCGTGGAGAGGGCGATGGTCGCGGCCGTGCCGTCCTGTGCGGCCTTGAGGGTGGCGGTGCCGGAGCCGTACGAGCCGCAGTCGAAGGACAGTGTCGCCGTCTCGGGCGTCACCCCGTGGGCGGCGGGGGCCATGGCGAGGGTGACCGCGGCCAGGGCGGCGGCGGCGAGCAGGGTGCTGTTCCTCAGATGGTTCCGCATGGGGGAATCCGCCTTCGTGTGGGGGTCACGGGCTGGTGGGGGCATTGCGGCATGTGCGGCACCGGAAGGGAAGGGAGACACAGCACCCCCGGCCCACAACGGCCGGATTCCGCCCCTCCTCAGAGCGCGGCCCGCGTCAGCCGGTTCGCGAACGTCGACATCGTGTAGGTGCCGATGCCCATGACGACCTCCAGCGCGTTCTGCGAGGTGAAGCCGTGCGCCAGGAAGTCGCGCAGCTCCTCGTCGCCGACGGCGCCGGCGGTACGGAACACCTCGAGGGTGAACTGCCGCACCGCCTCGAGCCGTTCGTCGTGCAGCGCACGCTGCTCGGACAGCGCCGCGATCAGCTCCTCGTCCGCACCGAGGGTGCGCAGCTTCCCGGTGTGCATGGCCACGCACACATGGCACTCGTTGCGTGCGGCGACCGTCATGACGACCACCTCGCGGGCGACCGGGTCGAGCGTCGTCGTCTCGAAGGCGGCGCTCAGCTTGAGGAAGCCCTCCAACAGATGCGGCGACTCGGCCAGCCTGGCGACCGCCGACGGCAGACGGCCGAGCCGCTGAGTGGTGGCCTCCATGGCACGGCGGGACGCGGGCGGGGCGGAATCCAGGGTGTGCTCGGTGAACATGGCAGGCTCCTACAATGGACAACATGGTTGACGAACCGCTCCCCGAGAACGTAAACCAGGTTGTCGAACAGCGCAAGGTGATTGCCGACCCGCCCGGCTACGAGCTGCCACTGCTCCTCTTCGCCGGGTTCCGCTCGCTCATCGACACGCTGCACGCCCGACTGGCCGAGCAGGGCCACCCCGACGTACGGCCCGCCTACGGCTTCGCCATGCAGGCCATCGGCGCGGAAGGGGCCACCGCCAGTGACCTCGGCCGTCGACTCGGCGTCTCGAAACAGGCGGCCGGCAAGACCATCGACCGTCTGCTCTCGCTCGGCTACGCGGAACGCGCCGACGATCCGGCCGACGCCCGCCGCAAGCTGATCCGCCTCACCCCGCACGGCTTCGACGCACTCGCCCGCTCGGCGGCGATCTTCGACGAGCTGCGCGCGGAATGGGCGCGGGCGATCGGCCCCGACCGCCTGCGCGACCTCGAATCCGCCCTGCGCACCCTCACCCCGCCGGGCGGCATCCGCCTGGACGCGGCGGGCTGGCTGGGCGGCGCCTGACCCGTTCCAGGGTGGTCCCCCGCGAGTGAGCCCGAGCCGGGCGTGGGCCGCCGCCCCCGGCCGGGAGCGGCGGCCGAGGCTCACCAGGCGAACGCCTCCGGGGAGGGACCCGGCCCCGGGAAGATCTCGTCGAGGGCCGTGAGCACTTCCTCGCTCAGCTCCAGCTCCACCGCCCGCAGCGCCGACTCCAGCTGCTCCGCCGTGCGCGGGCCGACGATCGGACCCGTCACGCCCGGCCGGGTCAGCAGCCAGGCGAGCGCCGCCTCACCGGGCTCCAGGCCGTGCTTGTCGAGCAGGTTCTCGTACGCCTGCACCTTCTCCCGCAGGGCCGTGTTGGCCAGCGCGTCGGCGCTGCGGCCGGTCGCCCGCCGGGAGCCCTCGTTCTCCTTCTTGAGCACCCCGCCGAGCAGTCCGCCGTGCAGCGGCGACCAGGGGATGACGCCGAGGCCGTACTCCCGGGCGGCCGGGATCACCTCCATCTCGGCGCGGCGCTCGGCCAGGTTGTACAGGCACTGCTCGCTGACCAGGCCCAGCGAACCGAGACGGCGGGCGGTCTCGTTGGTCTGGGCGATCTTCCAGCCGGGGAAGTTGGAGGAACCCGCGTAGAGGATCTTGCCCTGCTGGATCAGTACGTCGATGGCCTGCCAGATCTCCTCGACCGGGGTGCGCCGGTCGATGTGGTGGAACTGGTAGAGGTCGATGTGGTCGGTCTGCAGGCGCTTGAGCGAAGCGTCCACCGCGCGGCGGATGTTGAGCGCCGAGAGCTTGTCGTGGTTGGGCCAGACCTCGCCGTCCGTGCCCATGTTCCCGTACACCTTGGTGGCGAGCACGACCTTGTCACGGCGGCCCTCGCCCTTGGCGAACCAGCTGCCGATGATCTCTTCCGTGCGGCCCTTGTTCTCGCCCCAGCCGTAGACGTTGGCCGTGTCGAAGAAGTTGATGCCCGCGTCGAGGGCCGAGTCCATGATGCCGTGGCTCGTGGCCTCGTCGGTCTGGGGGCCGAAGTTCATTGTGCCGAGGACGAGTCGGCTGACCTTGAGTCCGGTGCGTCCGAGCTGCGTGTACTTCATGACGTCCAAGCCAACGCCTTCGAGCGCGCTCGAAGCAAGGACCGGTCCGCGCGAGGACGGGTCCCGAAGCGGGGGCACCGGGCGTTACGGCTCTTTCGACGGCGAGCCGCTCGGAGCACGGATGCCGGCGCTGCGGGCCCGGCGCCGTGCGGAGGCGGACACCTGGGTGTTCCGCCGGCCGGTCGCGGGACGCGTCAGCCGACGGCCGCGGCCACGGCGACGATCACGAACATCAGCACCAGCGCCGCGGCCATGATCTGGTTTCTGGTCTTGGGATTCACCCGTCGAGGTTAACCCGCGGCCCCGAGGGGCCAGGAACCGACCACGTCGTACCGGGGCTGCTCACCCGCCACCCCGCTGACGGGCAGGTTGCTGCGTACGAGGGCGAGGTCGGCCACCTGCCACGGGGTGCCCTCGAAATCGGCCAGCGCCTCGACGTACGGACGCAGGTCACCCGCCTCGCGGGCCCGGGCGATCGTCAGATGCGCCTGGTAGCGGCGGTGCTCCTCCATGCTCACGCCGGCGCGGCGGGCCGCGGCGTCCGAACGCTCGGCCAGCAGCCGCATCTCCTCCAGACCGCCGGCCGCCCCGACCCACAGCGCGCGGTGCCCGAACCGGCCACCCTGGTGCAGCCGCAGCGGAAATGCCGACGTCCTGTGCGCCGCCCGCGCCAGCCGCTCCCGCAGCTCGGGCACGATCTCGTCGTCGACCTCCCCCATGAACGCGAGCGTGAAGTGCCACCCGGCGTGCCCCGTCCAGCGGAGGGAATCGGCGGCGGGAAGCCGACGGAGCCCTGCGACCTCGGTGGCGAGTTCGTCGACGGCCGTGGGGGGTGGAAGTACGGCGGCGAAGAGTCTCATGGGGTTCAGTGTGCCGCGCCAGGGCTCCGCTGCGCGGGCGGTTCTCCCCGACCCGCCCCTTCCCGGAACCGGGCGGAGCCCGGTTCCGGGAAGGGGCGGGGAGGGGGCAAGGCCCGCCGCAGGCGCCACCCGCACCCCCGCAACCGCCCTCCCCCGTAGCCCTTCGGGCCCGGCAGGTGCCCGAAGGGCTACGCCGCCGTCGTCAGCCGCTCCCGCGCCACGAACCGCACTTGCGGATGCCCGCGGTGCCAGCCGACCGACAGTCGCAAGCCGCCGACCCGCGCCAGCATCACGCCGACGCCGGCCGCCGCCACCGCGGCCACCGCGCCGCCCGCGGCGAAGCCGACGCGTGCGCCGTACGTGTCGGTGACCCAGCCGACGAGCGGCGCGCCCAGCGGCGTGCCGCCGGTGAAGACCATCATGAACAGGCTCATCACCCGGCCCCGCATCAGCGGATCCGTCGCCATCTGGACGCTGGAGTTCGCGGTGACGTTGACCGTCAGGCCGAACATGCCGATCGGGACCATCATCACCGCGAAGATCCAGAACGCCGGGGCGAAGGCGGTCACGATCTCCAGCACCCCGAAGAGCACCGCCGCGCCGACCAGCAGCCGCAGCCGCGAGGTGCCGCGCCGGGCGGCGAGCAGCGCCCCGGCCAGGGAGCCGGCGGCCATCAGCGTGTTGAGCAGGCCGTACGTACCGGCGTCGCCGTGGAAGACGTCGTCGACGAACGCGGACAGCCAGATCGGGAAGTTGAAGCCGAAGGTGCCGATGAAGCCGACGAGGACGATCGGCCAGATCAGCTCGGGCCGGCCCGCGACGTACCGCAGGCCTTCGCGCAGTTGGCCCTTGCCGCGCGGGGCGCGTTCGACCTTGTGGAGTTCGGAGGCCCGCATCATCAGCAGTCCGGCGATGGGCGCGACGAAGGACAGGCCGTTGAGCAGGAAGGCGTATCCGCTGCCGACGGCGGTGATCAGCACACCGGCCACGGCGGGTCCGACGAGGCGCGCGGACTGGAAGTTGGCCGAGTTGAGGGAGACGGCGTTGCGCAGCTGGTCGGGGCCGACCATCTCGGCGACGAACGACTGCCGGGCCGGGTTGTCGACGACGGTGACGAGGCCGAGCAGGAACGCCGTCAGGTAGACGTGCCAGACCTGGACGTGGCCGCTGAGCGTCAGCACGGCGAGCGCCAGGCCGGTGAGGCCCATCGCGGCCTGGGTGGCCAGCAGCAGCTGCCGTTTGGGCAGCCGGTCCGCGAGCACCCCGCCGTACAGGCCGAAGAGAAGCATGGGGAGGAACTGCAGCGCGATGGTGATGCCGACGGCGGACGCGGATCCGGTCAGGCTGAGCACCAGCCAGTCCTGGGCGATGCGCTGCATCCAGGTGCCGGTGTTGGACACGACCTGTCCGGTCGCGAAGAGCCGGTAGTTGCGGATCTTCAGCGAGCTGAACATGCTCTGCTTGCGGTCGTGCCGGGTGGACGGGGTGTCGGGGTCGGTCGGTGCGGGGGCGGAGTCTGCTCCGGATCCCGTACTCAAAAGGGTCGCCTCCTCAAGGCTTGCGTGTGGGGCGGACGGGCGGACGAGCTGCGCTTCCGCCGGCCGTCATTGCAGGTGTGCGAGCTTCTCCAGGACGGGGGCGGCTTCGCGCAGCTTCGCCCACTCCGCCTCGTCCAGACCTTCGGCGAGCGAGGCCAGCCAGGCGTTCCGCTTGCGGCGGGACTCCTCGAGCATGGTCTCCGCCTGTTCGGTCTGGCTGACCACCTTCTGCCGGCGGTCGTCGGGGTGCGGCTCGAGCCGGACGAGTCCCTTGGCCTCGAGCAGCGCCACGATGCGGGTCATCGACGGCGGCTGCACGTGTTCCTTGCGGGCCAGCTCACCGGGGGTGGCCGAGCCGCAGCGGGCGAGTGTGCCGAGAACCGACATCTCGGTGGGGCTCAGCGATTCGTCGACGCGCTGGTGCTTCAGGCGGCGGCCCAGCCGCATGACGGCCGAGCGGAGCGAGTTCACGGCGGCGACGTCCACGTCAGTACCGTGGGACAGGTCAGGCATGTTGTTAGCGTAACTCATTACCCTGGCTAAAGACCAGCGGGTTACGGGGCCGATAGATGTGTCACCCATATGAGTGAGACGCAGCCGGAAAGTGACGTCTACGCGGCGGGAGTCAGGCGACTCTGACCGCATGAAATCGACGGTGCTCAGCCTGCGCATGGACGGTGAGCTGCTCGACCGGCTCCGGCAGCATGCGGCGAAACGACAAATGAGCGTCCAGGACTATGTGGTCCGGACGCTCATTCGCGACGACTTCGACGAGCGCTTCAAAGCGGCGGTCGACGAGACGGAGAAGTTCTACGGCGTCACGTGAGGGACCCTCTCGCGGGCGGCCCCGCCCGACTGCGGCGCCGAACGGCTCCGCAGAAACGATCACGCGGCAGCGTGGAGACAGGGGCGGTCCGTCAGGCAAGGGCGATCCGTCAGGCGTGAGCGGTCCTCAGGTGGTGAGGCCGAGGGCCGGCATGGCGTAGTAGAAGACGAACACCGCCGACACCGCGTACATCGCGGCGGGCACCTCGCGCCCGCGTCCCACGGCCAGGCGCAGCACGCTGAACGTGATGAAGCCGATGCCGATGCCGTGGGTGATCGAGTAGGTGAACGGCATCATCACCATCGCCAGGAAAGCCGGCGCGGCGATGGTGAAGTCGCTCCAGTCGATGTCCTTGACCGAACCGGCCAGGATCAGGAAGCCGACCGCCACCAGCGCCGGCGTCGCCGCCTGGGACGGGACCATCGTGGCGAGCGGCGTGAGGAACAGCGCCAGCGAGAACAGCGCGCCGGTGACGACCGACGACAGGCCCGTGCGGGCCCCTTCGCCGACGCCGGCCGTGGACTCCACGAAGCAGGTGTTGGCGGAGCACGAGGCGGCGCCGCCCGCGGCGACGGCGAGGCCGTCGACGACCAGGACCTTGTTGATGCCCGGGTAGTTGCCGTCCTTGTCCATGAGCTTCGCCTCGTCGCCGACGGCGAGGATGGTGCCCATCGCGTCGAAGAAGCAGGACAGCAGCACGGTGAAGACGAACAGGACGCCCGTCAGCAGGCCGACCTTCTCGAAACCGCCGAACAGGCTGACCTGGCCGAGCAGGCCGAAGTCGGGCGTCGAGAGCGGGTTGCCCGGCCACTCGGGCGTCGTCAGACCCCAGGACTCGATGTCCGCCACGGCGTGGATGATCATCGCGATCACCGTCATGACGACGATCGAGATGAGGATCGCGCCGGGCACCTTGCGGATGATCAGTGCGAGGGTCAGCAGCGTGCCGAGGGCGAAGACCAGGACCGGCCAGCCGAGCAGATGACCGCCGGTGCCCAGCTGGAGCGGGACGGTGGTGTGGGCGGCGTCCGGGATGCGGGTGATGAAGCCCGAGTCCACGAGCCCGATCAGCATGATGAACAGGCCGATACCGATCGCGATCGCCTTGCGCAGGCCGAGCGGAACGGCGTTCATCACGCGCTCACGCAGGCCGGTGGCCACCAGCAGCATGACCACGACACCGGCGAGCACGACCATGCCCATCGCGTCCGCCCAGGACATCTGGGGCGCGAGCTGGAGGGCGACGACCGTGTTGACGCCGAGGCCGGCCGCGAGCGCGATCGGGACGTTGCCGATGACGCCCATCAGAAGGGTCGAGAAGGCCGCGGTCAGCACGGTGGCGGTGACCAGCTGGCCGCCGTCGAGCTGGTGCCCGTACATGTCCTTCGCGCTGCCGAGGATGATCGGGTTCAGCACGAGGATGTAGGCCATCGCGAAGAAGGTGGCGAATCCGCCCCGGACCTCGCGGGCGACCGTGGAGCCGCGTTCGGTGATCTTGAAGAAGCGGTCCAGACCGCCGGACGGCTGCGGGGGCGTGGGCGGCAGGCCGGGAGACCCGACCTCGACGGTGGCCGTGGGGGACATGCGGAAACCTCAGACGTACGCGAAGGGGGGCGACACGAGAAGGGCAGAGAAAACCGGCCACACCTGGACGATCCAACGAAGGAATCCAGTCAGCCGGAACCAGTTTCAGTATGAACATATGAACGAAAGATCGCCACTCTCCGCGCGTAGACCTTGTGGTCACCGGCCCCTCGGCCGTCCCGCCTACACTGTGCACATGGCCAAATGGACCCCCCGGCACGAGGCACCCGAACCCCTTGAGGGACCGATCGTCGCCACCATCACCGGCGGCACGATCCTTTGGTTCGTGATGTTTCTCGCCCAGGTCCCCTTCTACAGCTGGTTCGCCGACCGCGACCTGACCTGGTGGGTGTGGACCTGCCTGGCCGGCGCGGGCCTCGGGCTCATCGGCATCTGGTACGTGCGCAGCCGGGAAGCCGCACTCGAGCGCGCCCGGACCTCCGACGCGGCCGGCTCCGCCGAGCACCCGGAACCGGGCACCCCGTCCGGCCCGTAGTCCCCCAGGGGGATTCGTGTCCGACCGTGGTCCGATCTTCCCGCCGCCCAGGGGGTGAACGGCCCGGCCCGGCCGTAACGTCGGAACCATGACGCAGCGGGCGGACAGGGGCCGCGGCCCCGAGCCGGAAGGACCCGTCATCGACGCGGGCGCAGAACTCGACCCCGTACACCCCCGGCGGCCACCCGGCGGTGGGCCGCCCGCCACGGGTCTCACCTCCGCCGAGGTGGCGCAGCGGGTCGCACGGGGCGAGGTCAACGACGTACCCGTACGCAGTTCACGCTCCGCCGTCGACATCGTCCGCGGCAACGTCCTCACACGCTTCAACGCCATCATCGGCGTCCTGTGGGTGATCATGTTCTTCGTCGCGCCGATCCAGGACAGCCTCTTCGGCTTCGTGATCATCGCCAACACCGGCATCGGCATCATCCAGGAACTGCGCGCCAAGAAGACCCTGGACTCCCTCGCGGTCATCGGCGAGGCGAAACCGAGAGTCCGCCGGGACGGTGTCGCCGCCGCGGTCTCCACCTCCGAGATCGTCCTCGGCGACCTCGTCGAACTCGCCCCCGGCGACAAGGTCGTCGTCGACGGCGAGATCGTGGAGGCCGACAACCTGGAGGTCGACGAGTCGCTGCTGACCGGCGAGGCCGACCCCGTCCTCAAACAGCCCGGCGACCAGGTCATGTCCGGGAGCTTCGTGGTCGCGGGCGGCGGCGCGTTCACGGCCACGAAGGTCGGGCGGGAGGCGTACGCGGCGCAGCTCGCGGAGGAGGCGTCCCGCTTCACGCTCGTCCACTCCGAGCTGCGCTCCGGCATCTCCACGATCCTCAAGTACGTGACGTGGATGATGGTCCCCACCGCCATCGGACTGATCATCAGCCAGCTCGTGGCGAAGGACGACAACTTCAAGGACTCGATCGCGAGGACCGTCGGCGGCATCGTGCCGATGATCCCCGAGGGGCTCGTCCTCCTCACCTCCGTCGCCTTCGCGATCGGTGTCATCCGCCTGGGCCGCAAGCAGTGCCTGGTGCAGGAGCTCCCCGCCATCGAGGGCCTCGCCCGCGTCGACGTCGTCTGCCTCGACAAGACCGGCACCCTCACCGAGGGCGGCATGGACGTCACCGAACTGCGGACGCTGGACGGCGCGGACGAACAACGCGTCCGGGCGGTCCTGGGCGCGCTCGGCGCGTCCGACCCGCGGCCGAACGCCTCACTCCGAGCCGTCATCGCGGCCTACCCGGACGGCGGTGAGCACCGCTGCACCGCCGCGCTGCCCTTCTCCTCCGCCCGCAAGTACAGCGGCGCGACCCTCGCGGACGGCGACGGCACGAGTTCGACCTGGCTCCTCGGCGCGCCCGATGTGCTGCTGCCCGCCGGCAACCCGTCCCTCGCCGAGGTCGACCAGCTCAACCGGCAGGGACTGCGGGTGCTGCTCCTCGCGCGGGCGGAAGGCGCCTTGGACGCCCCGGAGGAGAAGACGCCGACCGCTCTGGTCGTGCTGGAGCAGCGTCTGCGCCCCGACGCGTCGGCGACCCTGCGCTACTTCGCCGACCAGGACGTGGCGGCGAAGGTCATCTCCGGCGACAACGCGGTCGCTGTCGGCGCGGTCGCGGCCAAACTCGGCCTGCCGGGCGCCGACGCGACGGTCGACGCGCGCAAGCTGCCGGCCGAGCGGGAGGCGATGGGCGCGGAGCTGGAGGGGGCCGCGGTCTTCGGCCGGGTCGCTCCGCAGCAGAAACGCGACATGGTCGGCGCGCTCCAGGCCCGCGGCCACACCGTCGCGATGACCGGCGACGGCGTCAACGACGTCCTCGCGCTGAAGGACGCGGACATCGGCGTGGCGATGGGGGCGGGCTCGGAGGCGACGAAGGCCGTCGCCCAGATCGTCCTGTTGAACAACAGCTTCGCGACGCTGCCGTCGGTGGTCGCGGAGGGCCGCCGGGTCATCGGCAACATCACCCGCGTCGCCACACTCTTCCTGACGAAGACGGTGTACTCGGTGCTCCTGGCGATCCTCGTGGTCTGCAGCCAGGTCGAGTACCCGTTCCTGCCCCGGCATCTGACGCTGCTCTCCACCCTCACCATCGGTGTCCCCGCCTTCTTCCTGGCCCTCGCCCCCAACAAGGAGCGCGCCGAACCCCACTTCGTCCGCAGGGTGATGCGCTACGCCGTCCCGGCGGGCGTGATCGCGGCGGCGGCGACGTTCTGCGCGTATCTGCTGGCCCGCTCGCACTACTCGGGTCCGGCCTCGCTGGCCGCGGAGACGAGCGTGGCGACGCTGACCCTGTTCCTGGTCGCCATGTGGGTCCTCGCGATCATCGCCCGCCCCTACACCTGGTGGCGGATCGGCCTGGTGGCGACGATGGGCCTGGGCTTCCTGCTGGTGCTGACGGTGCCGTGGCTCCAGGACTTCTTCGCGCTGAAGCTGGTGGGTACGACGATGCCGTGGACGGCGGTCGTGATCGCGGCGGTGGCGGCGGCGCTGCTGGAGCTGTCGTGGCGGGTGGTGGGGCGGCGCTTCCCCGCGTAGGCCTCCGGACCTGCGAGGGGGCCGGCGTGGTGGCCGGGGAACCGCCGCAGGTGGAGGACATGGTCGTCGCCCCGGCGAACGGCATGCTCTACGCGGGCCAGGAGCGCGTGGGCGTCTGGCTGATGCCCGCCGACCTCACCGGCAGGCCCGTCCTCGTCGACAAGGTCCGCGAGTACGCCGTCCCCGGCACGTACGACGAGGAGACCGAGGAGTGCACGCCCGGCGCCGACCCCGGTCACGGCGGCACCCGGCCGGCAGCCGACGTCGAAGGGCCGGCCCTGCTCACCGAGCCTGACGGCGACGGCTATGTGATCGCCTCCGGTCAGGGCGACAACACCTTCGCCCTCTACGACCGCGAGGTCCGCGAGGTCCGCGAGGTCCGCGACAGGAACGAGCACGAGGGCGGCTTCCGGGTCACCGCCGGGCCGACGTCCTCGACACCGTCGACTGAGCCGGGCCGCGTGGGGGCGGCCGACTGCCGCCCCCACGCAGACTGCCGCCGTCCGGTCAGGCGTGTGCCCAGTCGTGCGGCGCCGGTGAGTGGTAGAGGCTCTCGATGTCGTCCGGCACGGGTGCGTAGAGCGCTTCGTCGTTCCGGCGGTGGCGGCCGGACTGCATGGCCTCACTGTCTCCGGTCCTCGGCGACAGCCGGCCCTCAGCGGCCAGGTACTGGGCGCGCAGCAGCAGCGTCCTCGGGCTGAGGCCGAGTTCTTCCGCGACTGTCTGGAGGTCCAGGCCGGACTGCCAGCTCCATTGAAGTACGGAGTCCATGCCGGGCGACCAGACCACCGAGTCCTCGGGCGGCCGTGCCACGTGCTCGGCCGTCGGTACCGGCACACTCGGCGGGATCGGTGCTTCCATGCGTGGATGGGGGAACGGGACGTCCGGCGACACGGGCTCGTCCTCGCGAGGGACAGGCGCCACAAAGTGATCCGGTCGAGCGGCGAGGATGTGTTCGGCGACGGTGCGGGCATCGGTCTTACCGACGGTTCTCCGGGCTACGCGAACCTCGCGGGCGTTCAACCCCATGAGATCGGCGACCGCGCCATCGCTGCCGACCGTGACAGCGAACGCGGCGAGCGTACGGGCTCGGTCAGCATGCGCCTCGTCCAGGATCGCCCGCGCCTGCCGCACCTTGTCGTCGCTGCTACAGAACGCCTCAGCCAGGAGGGTGTTGCGCTCCCAAAGGTCACGTGGTTCCACGCCCCAGCCAACGATCTTCGACGACGGGGGACACTTGACCCGGGCACCGAATACCCCAAATAGCCCATAATCCCCATTTACAGTCGATCTACTGAAACATCGATCCACAATCGGACTCGTTCCCCGGTCAGGGCCTGCTCATCGTGCAGGACGACCGCACACCCCCGGCGTACGGTGAACCCGAAGCCACCGGCTTCCAGTTCGTTGCTCTGGGCGACATCCTGGAGCCGTCGATCGGTCGTGGGTGCCGCGCAAGGGGCGCGGCACCCCGCGGGACGCGCCTACGGCCGGGCGTAGGGCCGGGTCATGATCTCCATGTTGTGGCCGCTCGGGTCGTCGAAGTACGCGCCGCGACCGCCGAACAGCCGGTTGATCGCGCCCGGTTCGGTGTGGCTCGGGTCGGCGTAGTACGTGACGCCGATCGCCTCCAGGCGGGCGATCATCGTGTCGAACTGCTCGTCGGGCACCAGGAACGCGTAGTGCTGCGGCTGGACCGGCTCGTCGGTCAGCTCGTAGTAGTCGAGTGTCACGCCGTTGCCGAGGTCCACGGGCAGGAACGGCCCGAACGGCGCGGCGACCTCGACACCCAGGACGGCGGCGAGGAACTCGGCCGACAGCCGCCGGTCCTTGGCGTACACGGCGGTGTGGTTCAACTGGACGGAAGTGACAGTGGGTTGCTGCTGAGGCATGGTGTGGCGACTCTCCAGGTCTTGGTTCCTCAAGGGACAGGTCAGAGAAGGAGAGACAACGGCGGACCCCTGGCCCGCCCCGCGCTCACGCCGAGGCCGGGCGCCTCACTCGTGCGTGGCCCATGGCCGACCCGGCAGTCACACGGCCGAGCCTAGCCTCCGGCCAGGAACGGCGCACCTGAGTAAGTAGGCGTACTCATGACAGCGCCGTCCGCAGGGCGAAAGGATCAGCGGACCGCGTACGCCCCGCCCCTCCTTGACCGCCGGAGTGCCCAGGTGAAACGTCTCGCCCCCACCGTGACCGGCGTTGCCGCCGTGCTGGTGTCGCTGCCCTTCGTCGCCGGTTGCGGGACCGTCGTCGGCGACGCCCCGGACGCCACTCCGACGCGCGTCACGTCGAGCGCGCCGGACATCGACCACGAAGCGCGGGTCAAGGCGGCGAAGGCCGCGCACGACCGGAAGTTCCCGGAGGTGGCGAAGGTCTGCGCCGACGCACCGGCGAAGCCGTCCGAGGAGCCGTCCCCTATTGAGTCGCCCACCGACCCGTGGGCCCGCAGGGTCGCCGAGAACCATGCCTACAAGCAACAGGTTCGGATGGACGCCGACGCCCGCTGCCGGGGCGACGCCCACGCCCGCCGGATCAACGCCGGCCTGGAGGGCGTACACGACGAGAAGGCGCTGCGCTCCGCGCTCGGCCGGCTCGGCTACCCGCCGGAAACGGTGGATGTGTACGAAACAGGTGCCGCCCCGGGTTTCACGTTCAGCATCCCGGACGCCGGTCCGTGCATCACGGGCACCCTGACCGACCCGGCGGAGATCGAGGCGCACGGGCACTACGTCGAGGGCGGTTGCAGGGAACCCAAGGGCGGGCACTGAGCGGCCACTTCGGCCCAGACGGTCTTCCCTGCGGGACGGCGCGGCTCCACGCCCCACCGGTCGGCCAGTACGTCCACGAGCACCAGCCCCCGCCCCGACACGTCGTCGGCGGCGGGGGCCCGTACGTCGGTCGGCGGCTGCACCGGGGACGCGTCCGCGACCTCGACGCGCACCCGCCGTGCGTCCAGCGTCAGCCCGAGCCGGAAGTCCCGCCCCGGCACCCGTCCGTGGCGTACGGCGTTCCCGGCCAGCTCCGCCACCAGCAGGGCGACGGTGCAGGAGAGGTCGGAGTCGGCGGGGTGGCCCCACTCGGCCAGGTGCCGCACGGCGACCCGTCGGGCCAGCCGCGCGCCTCGGGGCGTCGCGCCGAACAGTGCCGCGAACCGGCCTTCCGTGCCCGGCTCCTCGTCCGCCGCCCGCTGGTGGTCCGGGCCTTCGCCCGGCGTCGTCATGGTCTTCAGCACTGTGTCGCCCATCCCGGTTCGCCGCTCTCTTGAGGCACGACCCGTGGGTGTACGGACCGTGACGTTCCGTGTTCAAGGGTCGACGCGCGGCTCTACGCTCGGAAGGGCATGCAGCCTTACACCGCAAGCCGTAAGGAACGGAAGTAAGCCCATGGCCAAAGGAATTGAGCCCGAGGAGTCGATGGCCGCGCTCTTCGGCTCCCGGGTCCGCCGACTGCGGACGGCCGCCGGCCTGACCCAGGCCCAACTGGGCGCCAAGACCCATGTGGTGAGCACCCGCATCACCCAGGTCGAGCGGGCGTCCGGCGCCAGGCCGACGATGGAGCTCGCGCGGGCGCTCGACGCTGCCCTCGGAGCGGACGGGCTGCTGGTGGACCTGTGGCCGCACGTGTACCGGGAGTCGTTCCCGGACTGGTCACGAACGTTCATGGCGTATTCGGCGCATGCCGACGCCATCCGTGAGTACACCGCGCATGTCGTACCGGGGCTCTTGCAGACGGAGGAGTACGCCCGGGCCGTGCTGAGCGTCGGTCTGTCCCACCGGGACGAGCAGCACCTTGAGGAGCGGCTGACCGCCCGGCTGGAACGGCAGAAGCGGCTCGGCTCGCCGGACCGACCGGAGTTGCTGGTGATCCTCGACGAGACGGTGCTGCGGAAACGGATCGGCGGGGACGACGTCATGCGACGACAGCTCGCGCGTCTGCTGAAGGCCGCCGCCGAACCGCACATCACCGTGCAGGTCCTGCCGTTCGACGAAGGCGCGCACGACGTTCTGGGCGGCTCGCTGACCGTGCTGATCCTGCGGGACGGATCCGAAGTCGCCTACACGGAAGGCGCGGACCACGGCCGGCTCTTCGAGGATCGGACGGATGTGCGGCGTTTCGCGGTGGCCTACGATCGGCTGCGGGCTGCGGCCCTGCCCCCGAGCAGGTCGCTCACCATGATCCGATCCGCGATGGAGGAGGACTACCGTGACCCCCAGCTCCCTTCCCGGTCCGCGCGACGCCGCCTGGCGCAAGAGCAGTTACAGCAATCAGGAGGGCGGCAACTGCGTCGAGGTGGCCGACGGATTCCCCGGCGTGGTTCCGGTGCGTGACAGCAAGGCGCCGCACGGTCCCGCGCTCGCCTTCGACACCGCGTCCTGGACCGCGTTCATAGGCGGGTTGAAGGCCGCCGACCGGGCCTGAGCCGAGCGGGACCCGGTCCGTGCGCCGGTCTTCCCGGCACGCCGGGGCCTCGCCCGCGAGGGTTCGGTGAGCCACGAACTCCCCTGAAGAACCTGGGGGAAAGAACCACCTGCCCACCCTCCCCTCCCCCGCATCACCCGGACGGGTGACCGGCTTGCGGGGGCGGGAAGTAGGCCGTTACGTTCACGGCAACAACCTCAGACATATGACGGCCCCCGGCCGGGACGGCAATCCCGATCGAGGGCCTCACCACCCAGGAAGTAGCACCTTCCCGATGGCTGAACCGCAGTTTAACGCGCCCCTGCGCGCCCCCGCCGGAGCTCCGACCTCCGGCGTGATCCACGTCCGCACCCGGCTCGCCGGCGACTTCACGGTGATCGCCAACGCCCTGCTCCAGCGCCGGGGCAGCGCGGTCACGGTCGGCGTCGCGGGCTACATCCTGTCGCTGCCGGACGGCGCACCCGTACGCATCGACGCACTGTGCGAGCACTTCACCGAGGGCGAGATCCTCATCTCCCGGGCCCTGCGGGAGCTGGAGGCGGAGGGCTATCTGGAGCGGCGCCGTGAGCGCGGTCCGAGCGGCCGGCTCCGCACGCGCACGTTCTTCCACGACG
Source organism: Streptomyces sp. Tu 2975 (assembly GCF_009832925.1). Classification (GTDB taxonomy): domain Bacteria; phylum Actinomycetota; class Actinomycetes; order Streptomycetales; family Streptomycetaceae; genus Streptomyces. The sequence continues at coordinate 4,442,901 of NZ_CP047140.1, read as the reverse complement.
TGCCACCGGGCGACGACCCCGAGCGCCCACGGCCGCGCCCCCGCAGGCCCGAGCCTTTGCCGCGGCCCGCACCCGAGCCGTCGCCACGACCCGCGCCCGGGACCGAGCCGCATCACGTACCGGATCACGAGCCGGAACCGGCGGCCGCCGCGAAGACCGCCACCACGAAACCGGGCCCCGTCGCCCCGGAGCCCACCGGCACCGAACCGGGCCCCGCCGCGTGCCCGGCTGCCCAGCCTGCCCCGGACCCCCGCGCCTCGGTGATCCTGGCCTCGCTGCGCATCGTGGACCGCCGGCTGATCCTCTCCCGGCGGGAGGCCGACCAACTCGCCCCGGCGGTCACCCGGTGGCTCGAGCACGGCGTCAGCCCCGACGACATCACCACCCACCTCACCACCCGCCTGCCGGACCCCTTGCGGGCCCGGCCGGCCCGCATCCTCGCCTACCGTCTCGGCGAACTCCCCCCACCCCTCCCCGACCGGCCCACGGCCCCCGCCGCCCTCCCCTGGCAGACCTGCGACGGCGGCTGCGAACGCGCCTTCCGCGCGGCGGAACCGGGCCGCTGCCGCGACTGCCCACCGGTCGCGGACCTCGCGTCGGCGTGCTGACCGGGGCATACGTCGCCGGCGCCCGCGAGCAGACGTCGAGATGGCCGAGCGTCTCGACGCGCACCGCGACGCGATCCATCGGGCCATCGGGAAGGGCGGCCCCGCCGCGTATGCCGTACGGCGGGACCGCATCGAGCGCACCTGGCCCTAACTGCTCGCGAAGTCCGATCGGACCTTCTCGGCCGCCGTCGGCGGTGGGGCCCCGTGCCCGTGGGTCTCACGGCCCGACGTACGCGCCTGAGCAACGGGTGCCGGCCCGGGACCGCGTAGGCGTCCCAGGCCCGCGGCGCCGTCAGACACGGGCGATCAAGGCGTAGCGCTCGTCCGTCACCGGACCGCCCCACAAGGCCGGGTCGCCGCTGAGGGGTTCGACGCGCAGGTCGGTCACGAGAGGCCGCACGGCGGCCGCCAGGTCGTCCGCAGCGATCCCCCCGTGCCAGGGCAGAGCCTCTGCGCCCGCCACGTACTCCACGCCGGCCTGGCCGGACTCGCGCCAGCGTCCCTCGACGAGGATCAGCGTGCCGCCGGGGCGGATACGGGCCGTCCAGTCGGCGAGGGCGGTCTCGGGGTCGGGCAGGGTCCACACGAGGTGGCGGGAGAGCAAGGCGTCGAACCGCTCGTCGCCGGTGGGCGGTGCCGCCGCGTCGCCCACCACGAAGCGGGCCGGGAGCCCTGCGGCGGAGAGCTTGGCGCGGGCCTGGTCGACCATCCGGGGCGAGAGGTCGACCCCGGTGACCCGGTGCCCGGCCTCCGCCACCAGAGCGGACAGCGAGCCCGTCCCGCAGCCGACGTCCAGCACGGACGACGGGCCCGACGGGAGCCAGGCGGTGAGCAGTCGGGACCAGGCTGCGCGGGTCCCGGCGGCCCGCAGGCCGTGGTCGGGCTCTGCGTCGAAGTCGGCGGCGGCTGCATCCCAGTACGCGGTGATCGCTGCGGAGTCGGTCATCCACCGATCGTTTCAGCCGGCACCGGCAGTGCCGTGGTGGGCGAGTGCCGCATGCGGGTCGCCCTCGACGGGACGGTGGTCGATGTGGACGGTGGCCGCCGTCAGCCGCGGTACGGCGTGGATCAGCGCGTGCTCGGCCGCGACGGCCAGCGAATGCGCCTGGACGACGGTCAGTTGCGGGTCGACGACGATGTCGGCCTCCGCCCGCAGCGCATGTCCGATCCACCGCATCCGCACCTGCCCGGTGTCCAGCACGCCCTCCACACCGCGCAGCGCGGTCTCCGCCGTCCCGACGAGGGCCGGGTCGACCGAGTCCATCAGGCGCCGGCAGACCTCACGGGCGGCGTCCTTCAGGACCAGCAGGATGGCGACGGTGATCAGCAGGCCGACGACCGGATCGGCCCACCGAAGGCCCAGCGCTGCGCCGCCCGCCCCCAACAGGACGGCCAGCGAGGTGAATCCGTCCGTACGGGCGTGCAGGCCGTCCGCGACGAGCGCGGCGGAGCCGATCCGCCGGCCGGTGCGGATGCGGTAGCGGGCCACCCACTCGTTGCCCGCGAAACCGACCAGCGCAGCGGCCGAGACCGCCCACAGGTGCGTGATGTCACGGGGGTTCAGCAGCCGGTCGACGGCCATGTAGGCGGCGACGACCGCCGACGCCGCGATGGCGGCCACGATGACGATGCCCGCCAGGTCCTCGGCCCGCCCGTAGCCGTACGTGAAGCGGCGGTTCGCCGCGCGTCTGCCGAGCATGAAGGCGATGCCGAGCGGGACGGCGGTCAGCGCGTCGGCGGCGTTGTGGACCGTGTCACCGAGCAGCGCCACCGACCCGGACAGGGCGACGATGACGGCCTGGACGACGGTGGTCGCGCCCAGCACCACGAGCGATATCCAGAGGGTGCGCATTCCGTCGCGGGACGTCTCCATCGCCGCGTCGACCTTGTCGGCGGACTCGTGGCCGTGCGGCCGGAGGAGACGGCCGAGACGATGCCGCATGCCGCCGCCGCGCACAGGACCGTGGCCGTGGGGGCCGTGATCATGGGGGCCGTGCTGGTGATCGTGCCCGTTCGGATGGGTGTGCCGAATCCCCGCCATGGCACCCACCGTCGCACAGGAACCCCATTGCGGCTACAGCCGTCATACGCCCTGTGACCAGGTGCGATCCCCTCGCAAGTACGCGCGGACAGCACCTGGCCCGGCGACGGCCTACGCGTCGAACCAGCGGTCCCGCGCCAGCTCCTCCGTACGGGACGGGTCCTCCAGCAGCGCCGCGACCTCGAAACGGCGCGGCCACTGGCCCGCCGCCCAGGCGAGACCGGCCGCCACGCCTTCCAGCGTCGCTGCGTGCAGCACGCCGTCGGACGTGCGGCGCCAGTCGAGTTCGGTGCCGCCCGCCACCAGCTCCTCGTGCTCGACGTACGAGTCGGGCGTCGCCGGGCCCAGCAGGATGCGGACGGACTCCGGGACCTCGTGCTCCTCGCCGTCCGTCGTGACGTCCGCGTCCACCGTCTCGCTCAGGCGCCTGACCTGGAACAGGTCCGCCAGGTCCTCCGCGCGGGTCGGCGCCACCGGGAGCAGGGGCAGATCGGCGGACAGGGGCAGCAGGTCGGGGGTGTCCGCGACGACGGCGTCGGCGGCGTCCACCACACGCACCTCGCCGTCCACCACCGCGCGCAGCTCGTCGGGGAGCGTGACCTGGTCGGGGTCCAGGTCGGCGAGCGCCGTGTAGAGGCCGTGCAGCTGTCGGCCGGTCACCTCACGGTCGGGATCGGCCAGGCGGGACAGCAGCTCCGCCGCGCCACCCGGCTCGTCCAGCAGCGCCGCGACCGAGGTGCGGACGCCGAGGGCGTGCAGCACCTGCGCGTCGGCGAATCCGGTCGTGTCGGCCGACTCGTACAGGCCCTCCAGCAGCGGGTCGGCGCCCGCCGCGCGCAGACCGGCGGGGCGGCGGCCGTCCAGCACCGGATGGTCGCGCAGCCACCACGCCGTGTACGGGCGCACGGTCTCCGTCGTGCCGTCCGGCAGCAGGATCCGGACGGACTGGGTGAGCGCGTCCCGCAGCGGCGGCTGCGCCAGCAGCGCGAGCGCCTGCGGCCAGCGGTCGTCGTCCACCAGGTCCAGGTCGCGCACGGCGACGATCTCCGTGGCGACCGGCGGCACGGGCGTGTCCGGCAGCCGGTCGAGGACGTCCTCGCACCACACGTCCACCGCGTCGAGCAGACCCGCGTCGTCGGGCTCGGCGAAGTCGCCGTCGCGCGGCTCGAGTTCGTCGGGGTCGAGGACGACGTCGGTGGCGCGCACCAGGGCGAAGTTCGCGAGGACACCGCAGGCGGCCAAGGGCTGCTCACCCCACCGCTCGGCCAGCTCGGCGTCGCACAGGGCGAGTTCACCCTCGCGCATCACCGAGGCGAACGGGCTTCCCGGCAGCACCAGTTCACCGGCCGGAGCCGGTTCGCCGTCCTCGTCGGGCAGGGCGAGCGCGCCGAGCCACGGCTCGTCGCCCGGTTCCAGCTCCGCATCGCGGACCAGCGCGAGCACCGTCTCGGCGAGCTCCTCGGCGTCGAGCGTGTCGGCGTCCTCGTCCCACACCTCTCCCTCGTCCAGGGAAGCGGCCACCGCCGCGCGCACCTGCGGGGTCCGCAGAACGGCGCGCGGCGTCGCGGGCAGCGCCCCCAGCTTCTCCAGCAACGGGTGGGCGGCGTCCGGATGGACCACCTTCAGTCCGAGGCGGGCCAGGTCGGCCGGGGTGTCCGCGAGCGGAAGCAGGGTCTGGCGCGGGCCGATGGTGGTGCGCGAGTCCGCGAGCGGGACGGGCAGACCCGACAGGCGGTCCGGGTCGACGCCGGCGAGGCTCTCGTACAGGCGGTGCCACCATGCCGGTTCGCGTTCCAGGCCGGCCAGCCGGTCGATCGCCTCCGTGAGCGGCACCCGTGCCACGCCCAGGGTGCGCAGCTCCACCCGGCGCTCGAGACCGGCGGGCAGCAGCGTCGGCATGACCTCCGCCAGGACGCGCACGGTGTCCGTGCCGGCGCCCTCCAGAACCTCCGCCTCGATGGGCCGCAGGCCACTGGTGGTCACCCGGTCCGGCAGCCCGGTGTCCTCGTCGGACACGTCCCGCGGGACCGCCGCCTCCAGGAACGCGGTACGCGGCAGGCGCCGCAGGATCGCCGCCCGCAGCGCGCCGTCGAGTTCGCCCTTGCCGAGCGGGCCGGGCACGAGGTCGATGACGCCGGTGGTCACCGGCTGCCAGCCGCCGAGCAGTTCGGCGTACGCGTCCGCCGCTCGCTCCACCAGGAAGTCGGTGAGCGGCCCGCGGGCCGGATGGCGGCGGGTCGTGTCCAGCGGCAGTGACGCGATGAGCAGCGCGGGCACGCCGAGGGGCTCGTCGGTGGGGGTCGGCGCGTGCACCACGGGCGCGGTGAGCGGCCGGGCGGGCGCGCCCTCGTCGTCGACGGGAACGGCCCAGGTGACGGTCCAGTGCGGCCGCAGCCGCTCCTCGACCGGCCGGTCCACCAGCAGCGCCGGCTCGGTCGCCCCGCCGTGGCTGACGACCCGCCAGCGGCGCTCGCCGTGCACGCTGTCCTCGACGCGGACGTACGGCTCCTGCTCGTAGCGCTTCAACACCCGCGTGGAGTCGGGGGTTTCGATGACGATCTCGGCGAGGCCGGGCAGCGTGAGCAGCAGCGCGTCGTCGATGCCGGCGAGCAGACGCTCGACGAGGTCCACGGCGGCGCCGTCGCGCAGCGGCAGCACGACGACGGTGTCGTAGCCCTCCGGCGCGGTGCCCTCCGCGGGCAGCGGAAGCCGCAGCAGCGGTACGTGCCCGTCCCTGCGGCGCAGCTCGTCCCCGAGGCCGGGGCTGCCCTGTGCGGCCCGGCCCGCCAGCTCCCTGGCCTCCGCCAGGGACCAGCGCACGCCGCCGTGACGGCCGATGACGGCCGGCTCGTCACTGACCGCGAGGACAGCGGCGAAGCCGACACCGAACCGGCCGACGGCCGCCTCGTGGCCCTCACGCTTCGCGGAGGCCCTCAGGGTGCTCAGCGACTCGACGCCGGTGGCGTCCAGCGGGGCGCCGGTGTTCGCGGCGGCGAACACGGCGGGCTCGCCGTCCGCGCCGGCGGGCCGCAGGTTCAGCCGCAGCCGGCCGGGGACACCGGCACGGGCCGCGGCGTCGGCGGCGTTCTGCGCCAGTTCGACGACGAGACGGTCCCGGTAGCCGCCGAGTGCGAGGTCCTCCTCGGCGTTGGCGTCCTCCCGGAAACGGGCGGGGCTCGCGCCCCACGCGTCGAGCACGCCGCGCCGCAGCCGCGCCGTCCCGAACGGGTCGGCCCACTCGGTCGTCCTGACGCTCACGCTGTGCTCCACTCTCTTACGGCTCCCGGGCGCGGGGCCGGCCCGGCCGGCCTGCTGCGACTCCTGATGCGCCCGAAGGTACCGCGTACCGGCGCAGGGTGCGGTCCTCGCCCACCGCCCGCCGCCGCCCTCCGGGCGTGTCCCCCTGAACCGCCTCCGCCCCACCCCTCCACCGCACCGCCGGACCCTCCGCATCACGCGGCTACGGCCGGCCCACGGGGCACGTGCGGGCGACGCGAGCCCGACACGACGTCAGGCCCGCGGGGCGGCACGCCGCGCCGCGGAGGACGGGGGAAGACGCGTGCCCCGGGCCCGTGAAGGCCCGGCCGGAGCAGGGACACGCGCCAGAGCCGGGACACCGCGGCGTGGGGGCACCTCCCGTGCCCGGAGGGCTACGGGGGAGTGCGTGCCAGACCCCGCGAGCCCGGCCTGATCCGAACGAGAGGCCCTAGGAGTGGCCGAGGTCGTCCGTCGTGCCGTCGGACTCCACCGGGACGGAGCCGCCGTCACGGACCGGGCGCAGCGGGAACTCGTCCGCCGCCATGGAGTCGAAGACCGGCGGCGGCGGTGTCGGCGGCTTCGGCATCACCGCGGCCTCCGAGTGGCCACCGCAGCCGTACGCCAGCGAGACCACCCGGCCGTCGGCCGGCGAGAACTCGTTCGCGCAGATGCCGAACGCCTGCCGCAGCGAGCCCGCGATCGGGACCAGGAAGCCGCAGGAGTCGCAGGACGCCGGGGCAGCCTGTGCCATGGGCGTCTTCGCGCCGTAGGACTCCTCCCAGCGGTCGGCCGCCGCGTAGAGCCCGTACCGGGACAGCACGCGCGCGCGGCGCATGCCCAGCTCCTCGGCGAGCGCCGCGATCTGGCCCCGGCCGTTGTTGTTCGTGGCCTCGATCGCCGTCCTGCGGTCGGTGAGCTCCGCGTCCTCCGCCTCGACCAGCTCGGCCAGGTCGTGGGTCGGGGGGTGCTCCGCGAGGACCGAGTTCGGCGGCGGCTCGTCCTCGCCGCTGTAGCCGGGCTCGAGGCGGAGGTCCTCCGCCTCGGTCGGCAGCAGGTCTCCGGGTCCCATGTCACCGGGCCGGAGCCGCTCGCTCCACGGGACCCACTCGGGCGCCATCAGCGCGTCGGGCCCGGGCAGCAGGACGGTTTCGTCGAGGGTGACGTTCTTCGCCCGTGAGGCACGTGTGACGGTCACGGCCCAGCGCCAGCCGCGGTAGCCGAGCTCCTGGCACTCGAAGAAGTGCGTGACGACCCGGTCCCCCTCGGAGACGAGCGACACATGCTCTCCGACCACCCCTGGTGCCGCGGCCTCCTCGGCCGCCTTCCTGGCGAGGTCTACCGCCTCGGCGCACAGGCGGTCGGGGGTACGGCTTCGCGTCGTCGCAGCACTCACTAGTCTCGCTTCTCTCCTACGCCGTCTCACGGATGCGCTCGGCCGATTACGAGGTACGGGGCGGCGCACGGAGCGGACCAGAGGGCCGCATCGACGTCCACACGCCCGGACCGTCCTGATCCCGGGCACACCTAACGTCATCCATTCTGCGGGATGCCGAAGAGGCGCGCGGCCGAGAACAACCGCCGGTGGCGCGCTACGCACGCTACCCCTTCCTTCGCCCGCCGCCCACCTGCCCGTCCCAACACGGGCCGAACCGGCCCCGGCGGAAGGGCCGCCGCGACCGGCACGAACGGTGCGAGGACCGGGCAGAAAGGGGGCGGGGACCGGGCCGGGGCCCGCAGGAACCTGGCGGCGGCCCGGCACGGACCGGTCACAGACCCACCCAGGAATGCCGCAGGAACACCCGCAGAACTTCGCAAGGAGAAAACACGCCGCACCGCGGGCGGGGATCCGGTTCGGGGCAGCCGGGCTTGGGGCACTATGACGGGGTGGCAGCCGCAAGGTCGTCCGAAGGGGACGGCCCGGCCCGCAGGGCGGGCCGGGCGGTCGGCCGTGCCTTGCACCTCCCCTTCACCGGCACGGCCCGCGGAATCCGCAGGGCGACGCACGCGCACGGCGCCGGCGAATCGGGCCTCGGGAAGCTGATCGAACTGCACGCCGTGAACGGCGCGGGCGACGTCATGATCACCGTCGCGCTGGCGTCCACGGTGTTCTTCTCCGTCCCGACCGACGAGGCACGCGGCCGGGTCGCGCTGTACCTGGCCGTCACGATGGCGCCCTTCATCCTGCTCGCCCCCGTGATCGGCCCCCTCCTCGACCGCCTCCCGCACGGCCGGCGCGCGGCCATGGCGGGCGCGATGCTCGCCCGGGCGCTGCTGGCGATCATGATGTCGGGCGCCGTCGCGACGGGCGGCCTGGAGCTGTACCCGGCGGCGCTCGGGGTGCTGGTGTCGTCGAAGGCGTACGGGGTGGTCCGCAGTGCCGTCGTGCCACGGCTGCTGCCACCGAAGTTCGCACTGGTGAAGGCGAACTCCCGGGTCACGCTGGCAGGTCTGCTGGCCACGGGCGCCGCGGCGCCGATCGGTGTGGGGCTCCAGCAGATCGGGCCGCAATGGCCGCTGTACGGGGCGTGCGCGCTGTTCGTCCTCGGCACGTACTGGGCCTTCACTATGCCGCCCAAGGTCGACTCGGCGAAGGGCGAGACGCCCGTCCGCATGCTCGCCCACGGCGAGAAGAAGCCGACGCTGCGGACGGTCGGCCCGTCGGTGCTGCACGGCCTCCAGGCGAACGCGGCGCATCGCGCCCTGTCCGGCTTCCTGATCTTCTTCCTCGCGTTCCTGCTGCGCGAGCATCCGCTCTCCGGGCAGTCGGCCGCGGTCTCGCTGGGAATGGTGGGCGTCGCCGCCGGCGTGGGCAACGCGCTCGGCACGGCGATCGGCGCCTGGCTCAAGGCCCGCGCCCCGGAGGCGATCATCGTCACGATGCTGTCGCTGGTGCTGACGGCGGCCGTCATGGCGGCCGTCTTCTTCAGCACGGGCATGGTGGCGGTCCTCGGCGCGACGGCCGGGCTGTCCCAGGCGCTGTCGAAGCTGTCCCTCGACGCGGTGATCCAGCGGGACGTGCCGGAACAGGTCCGCACATCGACGTTCGCCAGGTCGGAGACGCTGCTCCAGATGGCATGGGTGGTGGGCGGCGCGATCGGCATCGTGCTGCCGCTGAACGGCGTGGTGGGCATGTCGGTGGCCGCGGGCATCGTCGCGGCGGGCGCGGTCACGGCGGGGCGCGGGCTGCTCGGCGCGGCACGTCATCGCGGGGCCACGCCGAAGGCGCGGGTGGCGTAGGGCCGGCCTACGAAGTGGCCGGCCGGCCGTGCGACGTGCGGTCACGGGTACCTCCCGCGGCGTAACCGGGGCGCGCTTCGGGCCGCCGCGCCGCGCACCCCCGCGCGGCAGGGCGAAGCACGCCCGATAGCCTTCGGCTCATGACCGTTGCGTTCTTCTCGGGCAAGCGCCGCCGGGCCGCTGCCGCTCTCGGTGCCGTCTCCGCCGGGCTCCTCGTCCTTTCCGCCTGCGACAAGCCGACGCCGCTCGTCACGGTGACCATCGGTTCGGACTCCGTCCACGCGGAGGCCGCCTGCTACAACGACGGCGAGGCGATCAAGGAGTCCGAGATCCAGGGCTGCCTGACCAAGAAGCCGTCGAAGACCATCAAGGTCGCCATGGACGACCAGGTCCGCATGGGCGTCGACCCGGAGATCGCGGACAACGGCTGGACCCTGCTGTTCGGCGCGCAGCCGGTGGAGCAGGAGCCCTACAAGAAGACGTACCGGACGATCCCCGGCAACGCCTTCTTCTCCTCCGCGACCGGCGAGCCGACGACCAAGACGGCCGTCAGCGTCATGGAGACCAAGGGCCAGAAGGTCGTCGGCATCTGGAACTTCCAGTTCGAGAAGGAGTCCTGACCGGGACCGGAGGGTGACACCGTGCGCGTGCTTGTCGTGACCGCGGTGGCGGCGGAGGCCGCCGCCGTCGTCGCGGACGCCGGTCCTCCCGACGCCGCCCCCGTGCCCCTCCCGGGCGGATACGCGCTGACGCGCACCCCCGACTACGACGTGCTCGTCGGCGGGGTCGGCCCCGCCGCTGCCGCCGCGGCGACCGCGACCGCCCTCGCAGTGGCCGACACGCCGTACGGTCTCGTCGTCTCCGCCGGGATCGGCGGTGGCTTCCCGCCGCACGCCCCCGTCGGATCACTCGTCGTCTCCGACTCCGTCGTCGCCGCGGACCTGGGGGCCGACACCCCCGACGGCTTTCTGCCCGTCGACACGCTCGGCTTCGGCCGTACCGTGCATCCCTCGCCCGCCGGCTTGTCGGCGCTCGTCGCCAGGACCCTCGGCGCCGCCCACGCGCCCGTGCTGACCGTGTCCACGGTCACCGGCAGCGCCGCCCGGGCGGCCGAGCTCGCCCGCCGGCACCCGCGTGCCGCCGCGGAGGCGATGGAGGGCTTCGGCGTCGCCGAGGCCGCCGCCGCCCACGGCGTCCCCGTCGTCGAGATCCGCGCGGTCTCCAACGCCGTCGGCCCCCGCGACCGCGCGGCCTGGCGCATCGGCGAGGCGCTGGCCGCCCTGCGGAAGGCGTTCCAGCAGCTCGCCCCCGTCCTCCAGGAGCAACCGTGACCCTGCGTATCGCGTACTCGCCCTGCCCGAACGACACCTTCGTCTTCGACGCCTGGGCCCACGGCCGGGTCCCCGGCGCGCCCGCGCTGGAGGTGACGTTCGCGGACATCGACCTCACCAACGGGTGGGCCGAGCACGGCGGGGCCGACGAGTACGACGTGCTGAAGGTGTCGTACGCGGTGCTTCCGTGGGTGCTCGACGAGTACGTCCTGCTGCCGTGCGGAGGTGCGCTGGGCCGGGGCTGCGGCCCGCTGGTCCTGACCCGGGAGCCGGGTACGGACTTGACCGGCAGGACGGTCGCCGTACCGAGCGAGCGGTCGACGGCGTACCTGCTGTTCCGGCTGTGGGCCGCGGAGGTCGTGCCGGGCGGCGTCGGCGAGGTGGTCGTGATGCCCTTCCACGAGATCATGCCCGCCGTACGCGACGGCAAGGTCGACGCCGGACTCGTCATCCACGAGGCCCGCTTCACATATCAGGACTACGGTCTGCACTGCCTCGCCGACATGGGCGAGCACTGGGAGTCCACCACGGGCCTGCCGATCCCGCTCGGCGCGATCATCGCCAAGCGGTCGCTGGGCGAGGAGAGGCTGCGCCTGCTCGCCGAGTCGGCCCGCGCGTCCGTACGCATGGCCTGGGACGACCCGGAGGCCTCAAGGCCGTATGTGCTCGAGCACGCCCAGGAGATGGACCCGGCGGTCGCCGACCGCCACATCGGGCTGTACGTCAACGAGTTCACCGCGGATCTCGGCGAGGACGGCTACGCGGCCGTGCGCGGACTGCTCACACGCGCCGCGGCCGAGGGGCTCGTACCGCCGCTCGGCCCGGACGCGCTCGACTTCGTCTGACGCACGCGCGCGTCCACCGGGCGCCGACACATCCGTCGCCTGCGGACCCGGAACTGTGGGTCCGCAGGCGACGGGTGCCATGTCGTGGGACCGCGGGACGCTACACGTCCAGCTGGTCGGCCACCGCGCGCAGCAGGCCGGCGATCTTGGCGCCCTGCACCTTGTCGGGGTAACGGCCGCGCTCCAGCATCGGCGTGATGTTCTCCAGGAGCGTGGTGAGGTCCTGCACGATGGACGCCAGCTCGTCCGGCTTGCGCCGCTGCGCGGCCGCCACGGACGGCGTCGGGTCCAGCAGCGTCACCGACAGCGCCTGGTCGCCACGCTGGCCGGCCACCACACCGAACTCGACGCGCTGGCCCGGCTTCAGGGCCTCTACCCCGGACGGGAGTACGGAGGAGTGCACGAAGACGTCGCCGCCGTCGTCGCGGGAGAGAAAGCCGAAGCCCTTCTCGCTGTTGAACCACTTGACCTTGCCGGTAGGCACGTCTGTCCTCGTCCTCGTACTCGTTGGGCGCTGGGGCACCGCAAGTCGGTCCGCCGAAAAACGGCTCTTGATAGCACTACAGCGGGTCGCCTGACCCGCCACCCCCAAGGCTAATGGTCCAGGGGCTGGTGACAAGACGTCCCCGGTGGGTTCGTACGCGCAGGGGAACTACCCTGGCCGAATGACTGCTACTCCTCCCGCCACCGCTCCCGCCCCGGGCGACGGGCTGGTGCGTGCCGGTGCCGTCCTGTTCATCATCGGCGCCGTGGCCACTCTGGTCACGGTGGCCCCGCTGTTCCTGGGCACCGAGCCCTTTCCGACCGTCGCGTACATGGTGAGCATGCTGATGGGCGTCGGTTTCATGGTCGCCGCCGCGGGCGTGCTGCGTTCCATCGCCGCGCAGCGGCGTCAGGCCGGATCCGCGCGGTAGGAACGCAGCCACGCCGGGAACGCGGTCAGGTCGTCCAGGACCACGTCCGCACCCGCCGCTCGCAGTTCGTCCGCGTCGCAGGGGCCCGTCGGCACCGCCACGGAGAGCGCGCCGGCGACCCGCGCGCCCCGCACGTCACCGATGTGGTCGCCCACGTACACGCTCGCCCCGTGCTCGTGCAGCGCCTCCCCCTTGGCCTCCGCCCACAGCCAGCCGATCGTCTCGTCGGGCTCGATGCCGAGGTGCGCGAGGTGGAGCTTCGCGTTCGGCTCGTGCTTCGCCGTGACGACGATCGCCCGGCCGCCGGACTCACGGACCGCGGCTATGGCCTCACGGGCACCGGGCATCGCGGGCGTCCGGGCGATCGCGTACACCGGGTACATCTCGCGGTACCTGTCGGCCGTCTCCTGGATCCGCTCGTCCGGGAACCAGTGCGCCAACTCCTGCTCCAGCGGCGGCCCGAGGCGCGAGACGGCCAGGTCGGCGTCGATCGGAACGCCCGTCTCCTTCGACAGCGCGCGAAATGCGGCGCGGATGCCCGGCCTCGAGTCGATGAGCGTCATGTCGAGGTCGAAACCGACGGTCAGGGGGCGCGGGGTGGAGTGAGGGGCCATAGGGGTCATTGTGCCCGCCCGTAGGCACGCATTTTCGGACGCCTAGACTTAGCCAAGCCTTACCAACCTCGGCCCGGTACCGGTGCTGCGCTCCGGCCTCGGCCCGTCCTCACGCCCGACACGACCGCACCTCGATTGGTTCCCATGTCAGCCAGACGCGCGCTCGCGGCCCACCGCATCGGGTGGACGGCCGCCGCCGTCGCGGCCCTGCTGTTCGCGGTGCTGCTCAGCCTCGCGGTCGGGGCACGCTCGGTCGCCCCGACCGCCGTCCTCGACGCCGTGCTGAACGGCGGACACAGCCCCGACGCCGAAGTCGTACGCGAGCTCCGGGTGCCGCGGACCCTCATCGGACTGATGGTCGGCGCGGCACTGGCCCTCGCCGGCACGGTCCTCCAGGGCATCACCCGCAACCCGATCGCCGACCCCGGCATCCTCGGTATCAGCCAGGGCGCCTCGGTCGGCGTGGTGCTGGCCATCGCCTTCGCCGGGGTGCACACGCTGAGCGGATACGTGTGGTTCGCCTTCGCCGGCGCGGCGATCGCCTCGGTCGCCGTCTACGCGATCGCCGCCCGCGGCCGGGGCGGCGCCACGCCCGTCAAACTGGCGCTCGGCGGCGCGGCGATCAACGCACTGCTGGTGTCCGTGACGATGGGCGTGCTGACGACGAAAGCGGCGGCACTGGACGAGTTCCGCTTCTGGCAGGTCGGCTCGGTCGCCGGCCGCGACGCCGAAGTGGTCGGCCAGATCTGGCCGTTCCTGCTCGTGGGCACCGTCCTGGTGATCTCCGTGGCCCGCGGCCTGGACGCGCTGGCGCTCGGCGACGACATGGCGAAGGGCCTCGGCCAGAACGTCGCCACGGTACGGGTCGTGGGCGGCGTCGGCGCGACCGTGCTCACCGGCGCCGGAGTGGCGGCTGCCGGCCCGATCGCCTTCATCGGCCTGGCCGTCCCCCACATCGCCCGCGCCATCGTCGGAAGCGACCACCGGTGGGTGCTGCCGATGGCGGCACTCGTCGGCCCGGTGATGCTGCTCGTCTCCGACGTCATCGGCCGTATCGTCTTCCCGCCCGGCGAGGTCCCGGCGGGCGTGATGACAGCGCTCATCGGTGTGCCGTTCCTCGTCACCCTGGTCCGCCGCAAGGCGGTGCCGGCATGAGCGCCGGGACCGCCGTCACCGGCCGCCGGATCCGGCCCGCCGGCTACACCCTCCTCCGCACCACCCGCGGCAGCTTCCTGCTCCACCGCCGCGCCGCCGCCGTCGCCCTCGGCCTCACCGCGGTGCTCGCCGCGGCCTGCGTCGCCTACCTGAGCGTCGGCGAGAGCTTCGTCGCCCCCGCCGAGGTGCTCAAGGTCGTCCTCGGGCGGCCCTCGCCGGACGAGCTCGTCGTCGGGACGCTGCGGCTGCCCCGTATGGTCCTCGGACTCCTCGTCGGCGCCGCCTTCGGCGTCGCCGGCGCGCTGATCCAGACCGTCGCGCGCAACCCGCTCGCCAGCCCCGACATCATCGGCATCAGCCAGGGCGCGAGCGCGCTCACCGTGGGCGCGATGACGTTCGGCGTCACCTCGTACTCGGTGCTGCCGTACCTGTCCGTCACCGGCGGCATCGTCGCCGCCGCGCTGGTGTACGTGTTCGCCTGGCGCGGCGGGCTGCACGCCACCCGGTTCGTCCTCATCGGCATCGGCTTCGCCATCGCGCTCCGCTCGGTCACGACGCTGTTCATGACCAAGGGCGACTACCTCGTCGCCCAGCAGGCACAGATCTGGATGACCGGATCGCTGAACGGCCGCGGCTGGGAGGAGGCCGCCCCGCTCGGCTGGACGCTGCTCGTCCTGCTGCCCGCCGTGCTGTGGGCCGCCCGCGCCCAGCGCACGGTCTCCATGGACGACGACACCGCGACCGCCCTCGGCGTACGGCTCGGCCGGGTACGGCTCGGGCTCGTGCTCCTCGGGGTCGTCCTGGCGTCGATCGCGACCGGTGCCGCCGGTCCCGTCGACTTCGTGGCGCTGCTCGCACCGCAGATCGCCCGCCGTATGACCCGTACCGCGCAGATCCCGCTGCTGTGTTCCGCGCTGCTCGGCGCCGTGATCGTCGTTGTCGCCGACCTCGCGGCCCGCCGGATGTTCTCGCCCACGGAGCTCCCGGTGGGTGTGCTGACGGCCGCGATCGGCGCGCCCTACCTGATCTGGCTGATCGTTCGCAGCCGCACCGTTGGAGGTAAGTCGTGAGCAGGCTGACGGCGCGCGAGCTGACGCTCGCCTACGAGGACCGCACGGTCGTGCACGAACTCGACCTCGCCGTCCCCGACGGGCAGGTGACGGTCATCGTCGGCCCCAACGCCTGCGGCAAGTCGACCACCCTGCGGGCGCTGGGCCGGCTGCTGAAACCGAAGGGCGGCGCGGTCCTCCTCGACGGGGCGGAACTGTCCACGATCCCGACGAAGAAGATCGCCCGGTCGATCGGACTGCTGCCGCAGTCCCCGGTCGCGCCGGAGGCCATCACCGTCGCCGACCTCGTGGCCCGCGGCCGCCAGCCGCACCAGCACTGGTGGCAGCAATGGTCGCAGGAGGACGAACGCGCCGTGACGGACGCCATGGAGCGCACGGACGTCACCGCCCTCGCCGACCGGCCCGTCGACGAACTGTCGGGCGGTCAACGGCAGCGTGTGTGGATCGCGATGGCGCTCGCACAGGAGACGGACCTGCTGCTGCTGGACGAGCCGACGACGTTCCTCGACATCGCGCACCAGGTCGAGGTGCTCGACCTCGTACGGCAGTTGAACCACGAGCGCGGCCGCACGGTCGTCGCCGTGCTGCACGACCTCAACCAGGCCGCCCGCTACGCCGACCGTCTCGTCGCCATGAAGGCCGGCCGGATCGTCGCCGAAGGCGCCCCGGCCGACGTCGTCACCGCCGAGCTGGTCCGCGAGGTGTTCGGCATGGAGTCGGTCGTGGTCCCCGACCCGGTGACCGGGTCGCCGCTCGTCGTGCCGGGAGCGCCGTACTCCCCTCCGGGCCGGCCCAAGACCCCCACGTCCACCGTACAGTCCGCCTGAAAGGTTCCCGTCCATGAGCAGCATGCTTCGCCGTCGCGGCCTCCTCGCCGGTTCCCTCGCCCTCACCGCCGCGATGACGCTGAGCGCCTGCGGCACGAACGACGATGCCGCCCCCTCCGACTCGGCGGCGTCCGGCGGCAAGCACACGGTGAAGACGGCCATGGGCGACGTCGAGGTCCCCGACGCGCCGAAGCGCGTCGTCGTCCTCGACACCGCCGAGCTCGACTCCGCGATCACTCTGGGCGTCAAGCCCGTCGGCGCCACCCACACCGGCACCGGGTCGGGCTTCCTCGGCTACCTGCCCAAGGACAAGCTCGAAGGCATCACGGACGTCGGCGAGATGATGACCCCCAACCTGGAGGCCATCGCCGCGCTCGAGCCCGACCTGATCCTCACCAGCAAGATCCGCCACGGCGACAAGTACGCCGAACTGAAGAAGATCGCGCCGACGGTGATGACCGAGACCACCGGCGAGCCCTGGAAGGAGAACTTCCGGACCCACGCGGACGCGCTCGGCAAGAAGGCGGAAGCGGCGAAGGCCGTCGCCGCGTACGAGGCGCGCGCCGGGAAGGTCACCGAGGCGCTCGGCGGCAAGGAGAAGGCGGCGGCGACGGAGGTCAACGTCGTCCGCTTCGTCGAGGGCGCGGACATCCGCATCTACGGCAGGAAGAACTACATCTCGACGATCCTCGCCGACGTCGGCCTGGGCCGCCCGGCCGTCACCGACAAGGCCAAGGACGGCTTCTCCTACGACGTGAGCCCCGAGAAGATCGACCTCGCGGACGCGGAGGTCGTCTTCCACTCGACGTACGGCGACCCGGAGAAGGCGAAGCAGAAGCAGACGCTGGACAGCGCGCTGTGGAAGAGCATGAAGGCGGTCGAGAACAACAAGGTGTTCGCGGTCGACGACGAACTGTGGATCCAGGGCATCGGCTACACGGCGGCGTCCCTGATCCTGGACGAACTCGAGGCGGACCTGACGAAGTAGTGACCGCGGCCGGGCGCCCCTGCGGAGCGCCCCGCGCGGGAGCGTCACCGCCAATGCCTCACCGCCGCGGAAGCGTCGCCCGACGCGCGGGAGCGTCGGCGCCAGGGGATCGCCGCTGCGGGAGCGTGGGCCGCGGCGCGGGGCACCCTACCCGCCCCTTCCCGAACCGGGGCAAGCCCCGGGCCCCGTACCGCCTTGCGGGCGGCGTACCGCGCTTCGCGCGGTGTCCTCAATCGCCGGACGGGCTGACTGCGTTTCAGCTCGCCGGCGATTGAGGCGCGGGGGCGCGGGGGCAGAGCCCCCGAAACACCGCGCGGAGCGCGGTGGCGGGTCCGGGCTGAGCCCGGTCCGGGAAGGGGCGGGTAGGGGAAAGGCACGCCGCAGGCGTTACCGCAGCCGCCTCCACCGCCACACCAGGAACACCGCCGACGCCACCGCCGCCCCCCTCACCACCCACGGCCACGTCCCCGTCAGCGCGTCCCGCATCCCGTCCTCGACGATCGCCTCGCCCCAGTGGCCGTTGATGCGGCCCCAGAGCCACAGCGCACCGCCCGCCACCGCGGCGCCCGGCAGGCCGATCACGGCGAACTTGACCTCCGTGCGGGACAGCCGGCGAGAGCCGTACGCGAGGAGCCAGCCGAGACCGAGTGCGACGAGCGAGCCGAGGATCGCGCCGGCGACGAGCAGGGCCGCGGCGAGCAGCAGCATCGGGCTGCCGAGCCCCGGCCCGGGTGCGGGTGCGGCCCCGGCGGAGGCGTCGGCGCCGCGACGGCGCAGCAGCCGCCTCAGTGAACGGCGCCGCCCGCCCGCCGCGGCATCCTCGCCCTCCCGATCCCGGTCCCGGTCCCCGGACTCGTCCTCGTTCTCGTCCTCCGACGGCGGGGGCTTCAGTATCTCGGGGATCTCGACACCGCCGACGAACCCGGCCACGGCGTCGCCCGGACCGAACGGCGCCGGATCGATACGCCACCAGTCCGGCTCGGAGCCGGACGGGCCCAGTTCGTCCATGCCGGCGAGATGCGGCGGCGACGCCGCCTCACGCGGCAAAGGCGTAGGCACGGGCGCGTCGCCCGCCCGGGGCCGTGGCACGCGTCGCCGCCCCCGCAGCCGCGGTACTCCGGGCGCTTCCGGCTCCATGTCCCGCTCCGTCGCAGCCGCCTGACGGGGCGCCGGCTGCAACCTTTCCGCGTCCCGTGAGGTGGCCGAGGCCGCAGGCGCCGACGTCGCCGACGCCACCACCTCGTCCGGCGTCCCGAGCCGCCCGAGGATGCGGCGTACGCCCGCCGGACTGTCCCCGCCGAACTTCGTCCGCTGCTTGTCGATCTCGGTCCGCAGCGTCGTCACGAGCCTCATGCGCTCGCCGGACGGAAGCTGCGCCTGCTGGGCCAGGTCGCCGACACGGCTCAGATAGTCGTAGACGAGCTGGTCGCTCTCGATCCCCACCGACGGTTCCCCTGACGTTCCCGGTGTGCCCGGCGTTCCCCGGTGTTCCCGTGCGCAGGCCGGCGGACGCCAAGAGCCGGCCCGCCTTCCCGGGCCGTCCCGTCCCCGACGGTAGCGCTCCAGGGGCTAACGTGGGGCGGATGGGGACCATGCCCGAAGAACGCGGCGGCAGCCCGCGCACGCTCGCGGAGGCGCTGCGCGCCCGCGACGACGAGGAGCTGGCCGCGCTGCTGCGCGCCCGCCCCGACCTGCTGAGCCCGGTGCCGAACGACGTCACCCAGCTCGCCACCCGGGCCGGTACCCGTGCTTCGGTCGTACGGGCGCTGGAGCGGCTGGACCGGTTCACTCTGCAGACCGCGGAGGCGCTGGCGGTGGCGCCGGACCCGGCGCCGTACGGGACCCTGCTCGCGCTGATGGCCGGCGACGACGGTGACACGGACGTCGAGGCCGCCCTCGCCGGCGCACTGGCGGTGCTGCGCGGGCAGGCGCTGGTGTGGGGCGGCGACGACCGGCTGCGGCTGGTGCGCACGGCCCGTGAGCTGCTGGCGCCGTCGCCGACCCGTCCTTCGCCGACCGGGCTCGGCCCCACGGTGACGGAGGCGACGGCCGGGATGTCGCCCGGCCGGCTCCAGGAGATCGTGGCGGCGGCGGGCCTGCCGACGACGCACGACCCGGTGTCGGCGGTGGCGTCGCTGACGTCGCTGTTCACGGACCGGACGCGGATGGCGACGCTGCTGGACACGGCCCCGTCCGACGCGCTGGCGGTCCTGGACCGGCTGGTGTGGGGACCTCCGTACGGCGAGGTGACGGCGGATCCCACACCGCCCGTGCGCTGGTTGCGGGACCGCGGTCTGCTGCTGCCCGCGTCGCCGCGCACGGTGGTGCTGCCGCGGGAGGTGGCGCTGCATCTGCGGGCGGGCCGGGCGCACCGGATGCCGGAGCCGGTTCCCCCGGCCGTCACGCCGGCCGCGGAATACGGTCCACAGGCTGTGGACAGCGCGGCGGCCGGGCAGGCGTACACGGCACTGACCACCGTCGAGGACCTGCTGAAGGACTGGCACGAGGGCGGCCCGCCGGTGCTGCGCGCCGGGGGCCTGGCCGTGCGGGACCTCAAGCGGACCGCCGCTGCGCTGGACACCAGCGAGCAGCTCGCCGCGTTCTGGATCGAACTGGCCTACGCGGCGGGGCTGCTGGCCTCCGACGGCGAGGCCGAGGAGCGGTACGCGCCGACACCGGCGTACGACGAGTGGCTCGAACTCCCGACGGCGGAGCGGTGGGGTGAACTGGCCGTCGCCTGGTTGACGGCGACACGTACGCCGGGGCTCGTCGGCAGCCAGGACGCCAAGGGCCGCACGCTCTCCGTCCTCGGCCCTGACCTGGACCGCTCGGCCGCCGTGGAGGTGCGCCGCCGCGTCCTGGAACTGGCGGCGGAGCTTCCGCACGGCACCGCCCCCGCCCCCGAGTCGCTGCTGTCCCGGCTGCGCTGGGAGCGGCCGCTGCGCGGCGACGCGGCGGGCTCCACGAAGGACCTGCGGGCACGCGTCGCGGCATGGACCCTGTCGGAGGCGGAGCTGCTCGGCGTGACGGGCCGGGGAGCGCTGTCCACGCACGGTCGCGCCCTGCTCGGCGGGGAGGGGCACGGAGCCGACGGCCCGCTCGCGGACCGGCGCGCCCGCGCGGTCAAATCGCTCGGGCCGCTTCTGCCGGAGCCGCTCGACCACGTCCTGCTCCAGGCCGACCTCACGGCGGTCGCCCCGGGGCCCCTCGACCGTCCCCTCGCGGAGACGCTCGCCGTCCTCGCCGAGATCGAGTCCAAGGGCGGCGCCACCGTCTACCGTTTCACGCCCGGCTCGGTGCGACGGGCTCTCGACGCCGGCATGGCCGCCTCCGACGTGCACGCCTTCCTGGCCACGCACTCCCGCACGCCCGTACCGCAGCCGCTCAGCTACCTCGTCGACGACGTCGCCCGCCGCCACGGCCATCTGCGTATCGGCGCCGCCTCCGCCTATGTGCGCTGCGACGACGACGCCCTCCTCGGCGAGATCCTCGCCGACAAGCGGTCTCAGGGCCTCGGACTGCGCCGCCTGGCGCCGACCGTACTTGCCGCCCAGAGCGATCCGGCAAGCCTGCTCGAGGGCCTGCGCGCGATGGGGTACGCGCCCGCCGCCGAGTCCACCGAGGGCGATGTGGTGATCACCCGCGCCCATGCCCGCCGCACCCCGCCGCGCACACCGCCCGCCCCCGTACCGGAAGGGCCGCCCGTACCGGACAGCACGCTGCTCGGCGCGGCAGTGAAGGCGATCAGGGCGGGTGACATGGCGGCCAGCGTCGTACGGAAACCGGCCGCCGACGAGGGCCGGCCGCAGGCCGGCGAACTGCCACGCACCTCGTCGGCGGAGACCCTGGCCACCGTTCAGGCCGCCGCGCTCACCGGTTCCGCGGTGTGGATCGGCTACGTCAACGCCGAGGGCGCCGCCAGCCAGCGCGTCATCGCGCCGGTCCGCGTGGAGGGGGGCTTCGTGACGGCTTTCGACCACACCGCGGACGAGATGAGGACGTACCCCCTGCACCGCATCACCGGCGTGGCGGAACTGGCCGACGACGCCCCTTGAGCCGCCCGGCGAGGGGGCCGGAACGTCCGGTCGCCGGCTCCTCGGGCTCCGCCTCACCGCGCCGCCGGCGCCAGGCGCGGCCCAGCCTGCGTCCCAGCAGGACGTAACCGATCAGCGCGCCCGTGGTGTTGAGGATCACG
Source organism: Streptomyces sp. Tu 2975 (assembly GCF_009832925.1). Taxonomy (GTDB): domain Bacteria; phylum Actinomycetota; class Actinomycetes; order Streptomycetales; family Streptomycetaceae; genus Streptomyces. The sequence continues at coordinate 4,421,818 of NZ_CP047140.1, read as the reverse complement.
TCGTCCACGTCGAAGGCCCGGCCGACGACGATGGCGCCCTGAGCCAACTCGACCAGGGCCATCACCACCACCGTGAGCACGATCACCCGCAGCAGCCGCATCGACCGGGGCACCAGCACCGGCAGCAGCACGCCGAAGGGCACGCCGAGCAGCAGATTGCCGCCGGCCTGCTTGGCGGCCGCCAGGAACGTGTAGTCCTCGGCGTACTGCCGCAGGGACGCTCCGGGGCGCATGTTCGCGGTCGCCACACCCTCCGAGGCGTGCGACGGCGTGAGCGTCAGCCTGGCCAGGACGGCGGAGAACAGCACCAGGGCGGCGAAGGCGCAGACGATCAGACCTGCTCGGAGGAGGGTTCTGCCCCACTCGCGGGGCCGGTCATCAGTGGTCATGACAACGCAGCTACCCGCGCACTCCCCGGACAGGCCCGCGATGCGGGACACTGGATGTTTGGCCGTGTCCCGGAAGGACGGACCGGCCCGACCGAAAGGGTGCGGCGTTGAACGGACCGCTGATCGTCCAGAGCGACAAGACGCTCCTGCTCGAGGTGGACCACGAGCAGGCGGACGCCTGCCGTCGCGCCATCGCGCCCTTCGCCGAACTGGAGCGCGCGCCGGAGCACATCCACACCTACCGGGTCACTCCGCTCGGTCTGTGGAACGCCAGGGCCGCCGGCCACGACGCCGAGCAGGTCGTCGACGCACTGGTCGAGTTCTCCCGCTACCCGGTGCCGCACGCCCTCCTCGTCGACGTGGCGGAGACCATGGCCCGCTACGGCCGGCTCACCCTGTCCAAGCACCCCACCCACGGGCTCGTCCTCACCTCCACCGACCGGCCGGTGCTCGAGGAGATCCTGCGGTCGAAGAAGGTCCAGCCGCTGGTCGGCGCCCGCATCGACCCGGACACGGTCGCCGTGCACCCCTCGGAGCGCGGCCAGATCAAGCAGACGCTGCTGAAGCTCGGCTGGCCGGCCGAGGACCTCGCGGGCTACGTCGACGGCGAGGCGCACGCCATCGAGCTCGACGAGTCGGGCTGGGCGCTCCGCCCGTACCAGAAGCAGGCCGTCGAGGGCTTCTGGCACGGCGGCTCCGGCGTGGTCGTCCTCCCCTGCGGCGCGGGCAAGACCCTCGTCGGCGCCGGTGCGATGGCCCAGGCGAAGGCCACCACCCTGATCCTGGTCACCAACACCGTCTCGGCCCGCCAGTGGAAGCACGAACTGGTGAAGCGCACCTCGCTGACCGAGGACGAGATCGGCGAGTACAGCGGCACGAAGAAGGAGATCCGCCCGGTCACCATCGCCACCTACCAGGTGCTGACGACCAAGCGGAAAGGCATCTACCCCCACCTGGAGCTCTTCGACTCCCGCGACTGGGGCCTGATCCTCTACGACGAGGTGCATCTGCTGCCCGCGCCGGTGTTCAAGTTCACCGCCGACCTCCAGGCCCGCCGCCGGCTCGGCCTCACCGCCACGCTGGTGCGCGAGGACGGCCGGGAGTCGGACGTCTTCTCCCTCATCGGACCCAAGCGTTTCGACGCGCCGTGGAAGGAGATCGAGGCGCAGGGCTACATCGCCCCGGCGGACTGCGTGGAGGTACGCGTCAACCTGACCGACTCCGAGCGGCTGGCGTACGCGACGGCGGAGCAGGAGGAGAAGTACCGCTTCTGCGCGACGACCGCGACCAAGCGCAGGGTGACCGAGCAGCTGGTGCGCAAGCACGCCGGTCAGCAGACCCTCGTCATCGGCCAGTACATCGACCAGCTCGACGAGCTCGGCGAGCACCTGGACGCGCCGGTCATCAAGGGCGAGACGCCGAACACCCAGCGCGAGAAGCTCTTCGACGCGTTCCGCAACGGCGAGATCAGCGTGCTGGTGGTCTCCAAGGTCGCGAACTTCTCGATCGACCTGCCGGAGGCGACGATCGCGATCCAGGTGTCCGGGACGTTCGGCTCCCGGCAGGAGGAGGCACAGCGCCTCGGCCGGGTGCTGCGGCCGAAGGCCGACGGCCACAAGGCGCACTTCTACTCGGTGGTGGCGAGGGACACGATCGACCAGGACTTCGCGGCGCACCGCCAGCGGTTCCTGGCCGAGCAGGGCTACGCCTACCGGATCATGGACGCGGACGACCTGCTGACGGGCGAGGACCCGGTCCGCTGACGGCGCGGGCCCGCCTGCGGCGGGTATCTGCCCCCACGACCCGGCTCGGCGGCCATCGGGATGTGCCGCCGCCGCGCGGCATCCAGCCTCGCCTGCGTTCGGGGCGCGGAGGCCAGGGCGCGGAGCGCGGTACGGGGTCAGGGCGGAACCTGGTTACGGGTAGGCGCGGCGGCGGGCCCGGACCTCGCGCCGCGCTCAGCGGCGGCGGACGCCGGCCTCCTCCGCGTACTCGCCGAGGACGGCGACGCTGAAGACGGCGCTCGCGAAGACCCTGACCGCGCGCAGCACATTGCCGACGCGGTGGTGCGGGCTGTCTCCGGCGCCGCGCCCGGTGGCTCCGTCGCGGGTGGTTCCCGGGGTGAGGATCGCTGTGGTCATGCGTCCATGGTGCTGCGCGTCACCCGGTCGGAGCATCGGGCTGCGGGGTGAACCGACGGGCGCTCCACGTACTACTCCAGACAGAGCGCGTCCCCTACGGGAATGACCCCGCCGCCCCTACGGCCGTAAAAACCGTTCGCCGCCGTTCGCGGGCCCCACTACAATCGCGGGCTTGCCCCAGGGTCGCCTGTCCGCAGCCCGGGGCCTTCCCCGCCTCCCCCGAGGAGAGCCGCCGCCCGGACGGAAACCGGCCGGTCCGCCATGTCGTGATCACGCAGCTCAGCCGGAGGCAACCCGTGTCCGCGCACGCCCCTGTACCCGACGTATCCACAACCACCGTGGCCACCGACGGGGACGACCCGCTCTCCCGCGAGCGGGCCCACCTCGCCGCGTCGCGGTCCGCCCTGCGCGCGATGCGCGAGGACGTCCAGTCCCTCGACATCAAGGACGTCACGGCGAACTGGGTCAACGCCGCCGTCCTCCAGTCGCAGATCGAGAACCGCATCAAGGCGCTCGCCGATCTGTCCCACACCCCGCTCTTCTTCGGCCGCCTCGACTACCTGCCCACCACGCAGGAGGGCCGCCGCTTCTACATCGGCCGCCGTCACGTGCACGACGCCGAGGGCGACCCGATGGTCATCGACTGGCGCGCACCCGTCTCCCAGCCCTTCTACCGGGCCTCCCGCAAGGACCCGCAGGACGTCGGCCTGCGCCGCCGCTTCGGCTACACCGGCGGGGACCTGACGGCGTACGAGGACGAGCACCTCACCGACCCGTCGGAGGCCGAGCAGACCTCCAGGCTCCTCCAGGCGGAGATCGAGCGGCCGCGCGTCGGCCCCATGCGGGACATCGTCGCGACGATCCAGCCCGAGCAGGACGAGATCGTGCGCAGCGGCCTGTCGGGCACGGTGTGCGTGCAGGGCGGACCGGGCACCGGGAAGACGGCCGTCGGTCTGCACCGTGTCGCGTACCTTCTCTACGCGCACCGGGAACGCCTCGCGCGCACCGGCACCCTGGTCATCGGGCCGAACCGTTCCTTCCTCCACTACATCGAGCAGGTCCTGCCCGCCCTCGGCGAGCTCGAGGTCAAGCAGGCCACGGTCGACGACCTGGTCGGGCACGTGGAGGTCAGCGGCCGGGACACCGCGGCGGCGGCCGTCGTCAAGGGCGACGCCAGGATGGCGCAGGTGCTGCGGCGCGCGGTCCGCTCGCACGTCACGATGCCCACCGAGCCGGTGGTCGTCGTCCGCGGATCCCGGCGCTGGCGGATCCCGGCGTACGAACTCGAGGAGATCGTCCGCGAGTTGCTCGACCGCGACATCCGCTACGGTGCCGCCCGCGACGCCCTCCCCCAGCGGATCGCGCACACCGTGCTGGTCCGCATGGAAGAGGCGGGGGAGGCACCTGACGACCGGGTCCAGGACGCGGTCGCCCGCAACGCCGCCGTCAAGGCGGCGGTCAAGGCGATCTGGCCGCCGGTCGACCCGGCGAAGCTCGTGCTGCGGCTGCTCTCCGACGCTGAGTTCCTCGCCGCGCACGCGGACGGCGTCCTCACCGCCGAGGAGCAGGCGACGGTCCTGCTGCCGAAGCCCCCGCGCAGCGTGCGGTCCGCGAAGTGGTCGGCGGCGGACGCGGTGCTGATCGACGAGGTGACGGACCTCGTGCAGCGCACCCAGTCGCTGGGCCATGTCGTCCTCGACGAGGCCCAGGATCTGTCCCCGATGCAGTACCGCGCGGTGGGCCGCCGCTGCTCCACGGGATCGGCGACGGTCCTCGGCGACCTGGCCCAGGGCACGACGCCCTGGGCGACCGCGTCGTGGGCCGAGGCGCTGTCCCACCTCGGCAAGCCGGAAGCGGTCGTCGAGGAGCTGACCGCGGGTTTCCGCGTCCCCCGCGAGGTGATCGCCTACGCGTCGCGTCTGCTCCCGCACATGTCCCCCGGTCTCGCGCCGGTCTCCTCGGTCCGCGAGTCCCCCGGTTCCCTCGATGTCCGCGCGGTCGCGGACACCGCGGACCTCGATGCGGCGGTCGTCGGGGCATGCGTGGAATCCCTCCGCAACGAGGGCTCGATCGGGCTGATCGCGGCGGACTCCCGCGTGCCCGCGCTCTCCGCCGCGCTGGCCGCGGCGGGCCTCCCGCACCTCTCCCCCGGTGAAGAGACCACCGCGGAGGCTCGTCTGACGCTCGTCCCGGCGTCGCTGGCGAAGGGCCTGGAGTACGACTACGTGGTCCTCGACGAGCCGGCGTCCGTCATCAGCGACGAGCCGGACCTCCGCACGGGCCTGCGCCGCCTGTACGTCTCCCTGACCCGCGCGGTCTCCGGCCTCACGGTCCTCCACGCGGCCCCGCTCCCGCCGCAGCTGACCTGACCGCCGCCGGGCGGGCCCGGCTCCCGACCGCCGCCGCGGCGTCACGGGTCCGCCAACGGGAGGCGGGGCGTTTCCCCAGGTGCCGACCGGGTGCGGCCGCTGCCGCCTCAGGCCGAGGCCGTGAGCCCGGACCCCCTGGGGGTTCGACCGGGCCCAGGGCGCTGCCCCCGCATCGGGCCGTTGCGGGACGCCACATCGGGCCGGGCCCAGGGGCGTCGCCCGCATGAGCCATGGCGGGAGGCCGCATCCGGTCGGGCCGGGAGCCTCGCGCGGGTGCGACCGGCCTCCGGTCCGCTGCCGCACCGGGCCGGACCCCACGCGCCGGGCCCGGCGCGCCCCGCGCGCGTTACGCGTCGAGCGCGGCGCGCCATTCGCGGACCGCTGCCGGGTCCACGGGGGCCGACCATCCGCCGGGCCGTGCCGCGCCGCCGATGTGGAAGCCCGTCAGGCCCGCCTGCCGCAGCCGCGGGACGTGGTCCAGGCGCAGGCCCCCGCCGACCAGGAGCTGCGGCTCGTAGCCCGGTTCGCCGTGGCGCGCGGCCTCGGCGAGGAGCGTGCGCATGCCGTCGTCGACCCCCGCGGCGGAGCCGGCCGTCAGATACGTGTCGAGCCCGGGCAGGTCCGCCAGTTGCTTGCGGAGGGCGTCCCGGTCCGCCGCGTGGTCGATCGCACGGTGGAAGGTCCAGCGGCAGTCGTCCACCACGGTCAGCAGCCGTTCGACCGCGACGAGGTCCGGCTGCCCGTGATCGTCGAGGAAACCGAGGACGAACTCGTCGGCCCCCGCCTCACGCAGGACTTGCGCGGCCCGGATCAAGGCGTCCACGTCCGCCGGGCCGCCGGCCGCGAAGCCGTCGGACAGGCGGAGCATCACGCGCAGCGGGATGTCGACGGCCGCGCGGATCGCCGTGAAGGTGGAGACCGGCGGCGTCAGCCCGTCGGCCGCCATGTCGGTGACCAGCTCCAGCCGGTCGGCCCCTCCGGACTGGGCGGCGACCGCGTCCTGCGCGTCGAGGGCGATCACCTCCAGGAGTGCACGGTTGCTCATGGGACCCATTCCTCCAGGCTCCGACAGGTCTAGTCCATTGGCCAGCCTAATGCTCAGCGAGTCGGACGGCAGCCACACCCCTGATCCTTCCCGCCAAGCGGACTTGCATCCCGTACGGGGCGGGGGTATACATGGAGTTCCCCGATGGATACCCCCTGGGGGTATCAGAAGAGGCCGAGGAGACACCATGCCGCAGACCGCGACCGAATCCCGCTCCGTAGAGCTCGCGATCGGTGGCATGACGTGCGCCTCCTGCGCGGCGCGGATCGAGAAGAAGCTCAACCGCATGGACGGCGTGGAGGCGACCGTCAACTACGCCACGGAGAAGGCGAAGGTCACCTTCACCGAAGGCACCGACATCGCTGATCTGATCGCCACCGTGGAGGCGACGGGTTACACCGCCGCCGAGCCGGCACCACCGCCTGTCGAGGGCGGGCCCGCAGCGCCGGAGGAGGCCCCGGCGGACGACGGGCTGACCCCGCTGCGGCAGCGTCTGGTGACGGCTGTGGTGCTCGCGGTGCCGGTGGTCGCGATGGCGATGATTCCGGCGCTGCAGATCGAGTACTGGCAGTGGCTGAGTCTGACCCTGGCCGCGCCGGTCGTCACCTACGCCGCCTGGCCCTTCCACCGGGCGGCGTGGACGAACGCGAAGCACGGCGCGGCGACGATGGACACTCTGATCTCCGTCGGTACCTCGGCGGCGTTCCTGTGGTCGTTGTGGGCGCTGTTCTTCGGCACCGCCGGCACGCCCGGCATGACGCATCCCTTCGAGTTCACGATCGCCCGCAGTGACGGGGCGGGGAACATCTACTTGGAGGCGGCGGCCGGTGTCACCGCGTTCATCCTCGCCGGGCGGTACTTCGAGGCCCGCTCGAAGCGCCGGGCGGGCGCGGCGCTGAAGGCGCTGCTGGAGCTGGGCGCAAAGGACGTGACCGTACTGCGTGACGGCCGGGAGGAGACGATCCCGACGTCCGACCTGAAGGCCGGGGACCGCTTCCTGGTCCGCCCGGGCGAGAAGATCGCCACCGACGGCACGGTCGTGGAGGGCGCCTCCGCAGTCGATGCCTCCATGCTCACGGGCGAGTCCGTGCCGGTCGAGGTCTCGGTCGGCGACACCGTCACCGGCGCCACCCTTAATGCCGGCGGCCGCCTCGTCGTCGAAGCCACCCGCGTCGGCGCCGACACCCGGCTCGCCCGGATGGCCAAGCTGGTCGAGGACGCGCAGAACGGCAAGGCCGCGGCCCAGCGCCTCGCCGACAGGATCTCCGCCGTGTTCGTCCCGGTCGTCATCGCACTCGCCCTGGGCACCCTGGGCTTCTGGCTCGGCAACGGCTCCGGCCTGACCGCCGCGTTCACCGCCGCCGTCGCCGTCCTGATCATCGCCTGCCCCTGCGCCCTGGGCCTGGCCACCCCTACCGCGCTGATGGTCGGCACCGGCCGCGGCGCGCAGCTCGGCATCCTGATCAAGGGCCCCGAGGTCCTGGAGACCACCCGCAAGGTCGACACGATCGTCCTCGACAAGACCGGCACCGTCACCACCGGCAGGATGACCCTGCTCGCCGTGCACACCGCCGACGGCATCGAGGAGGCCGAGGTACTGCGGCTGGCCGGTGCGCTGGAGAACGCCTCCGAGCACCCCATCGCCCAGGCCGTCGCCGCCGGGGCCGTCGAGAAGCTCGGCGGCCTGCCCACCCCCGAGGACTTCGCGAACATCCCCGGGCTGGGGGTCCACGGCATCGTCGAGGGTCACGCCGTCCTCGTGGGCCGCGAGAAGCTGCTTACGGAGTGGGCGATGGAACTGCCCGCCGGCCTCGCCCGGGCCCGGGCGAGCGCGGAGGCCGCCGGCCGCACCGCGATCGCCGTCGCCTGGGACGGCGAGGCCCGCGCGGTCCTCGAGGTGGCGGACGCCGTCAAGGACACCAGCAAGGAAGCCGTCCGCCGGCTGCGCGCCCTCGGCCTCACCCCCATCCTCCTCACCGGCGACAACGAGGCCGTCGCCAAGAGCGTGGCCGCCGAGGTCGGTATCCCGCCAGAGGACGTGATCGCGGAGGTCATGCCCGAGGACAAGGTGGACGTCGTCAAGCGTCTCCAGGCCGAAGGCCGCAGCGTCGCCATGGTCGGCGACGGCGTCAACGACGCCGCCGCCCTCGCCCAGGCAGATCTCGGCCTCGCCATGGGCACCGGCACCGACGCCGCCATCGAGGCCGGCGACCTCACCCTCGTCCGCGGCGACCTCAACGCCGCCGCCGACGCCATCCGCCTCTCCCGCAAGACCCTCGGCACCATCAAGTCGAACCTGTTCTGGGCCTTCGCCTACAACGTCGCCGCCCTCCCACTCGCCGCCGCCGGCCTCCTCAACCCCATGATCGCCGGAGCCGCCATGGCCTTCTCCTCCGTCTTCGTCGTCGCCAACTCGTTGCGCCTGCGCAGCTTCAAGGCCGCGTGAAGTAGCGAAGGGCCCCGGGGCACCCGCCCCGGGGCCCTTCGCGCGTGCGGGCACAATATGAGCCATGACCGACCGATCCGCCGACCTCCGCGCCCGCTGGACCGACGCGCTCCTCGGGGCCCGCGGGGACGCGAGCGGCCCCGACCCGCTGCCGTACGGCGAGAACCTGCTCGCACGCTGGGCCGAGCCGCAGCGGCGGTACCACACCACCGGCCATCTGATCGCGGTCCTCGACCGCATCGACACCCTCGCCGGCCATGCGGACGATCCCGACCTCGTACGGCTGGCCGCCTGGTTCCACGACGCCGTGTATCTCCCCGACCGCTCGGAGAACGAGGAGCGCTCCGCCCGCCTCGCCGAGCGCGCCCTCCCCGAGGCCGGGCTGAGCGAGCGGGCGACCGCGGAGGTGGCCCGGCTGGTACGCCTGACCACCACCCATGCCCCCGACGAGAGCGACCACAACGGCCAGGTGCTGTGCGACGCGGACCTGGCGATCCTGGCCGCCGCCCCCGACGCCTACGCCGCATACGCCGCGGCGGTGCGCGACGAGTACGCCTTCGTCCCCGACGAGGCCTTCCGCGACGGCCGCGCCGCGGTGCTCCGGCAGCTCCTCGCCCTGCCGCTGCTGTTCCGTACGCCGCACGGGCGGCAGGAGTGGGAACAGAAGGCCCGCCACAACCTGACCGTGGAGCTGGAGCTGCTCGCCGCGTCCTGATCCGCGGCCCGGCCGGGGAATTCCAGGCTTCAACGGCCTGTTGGCAACTGTCATGCCCGACCCTTCCGAACGCTCCGCCCGCGCCCGTATGCCGCTCGCCGTCTACATCCTCGGCCTCTCCGTCTTCGCTCTCGGGACGAGCGAGTTCATGCTCTCCGGGCTCCTGCCGCCCATCGCGGCGGACATGGACGTCTCGATCCCCCGGGCCGGGCTGCTGACCTCGGCGTTCGCGGTCGGCATGGTGGTCGGAGCCCCGCTGCTCGCCATCGCGACGCTACGGCTGCCCCGCAGGACCACGCTGATCGCGCTGATCTCCGTCTTCGGGGTGGGCCAGGTCGCCGGCGCCCTCGCGCCCACCTACGAGATCCTTTTCGCTTCCCGTGTGATCAGCGCGCTCGCCTGCGCCGGCTTCTGGGCCGTCGGCGCTGCCGTCGCCATCGCGATGGTGCCGGTGACCTCGCGGGCCCGGGCCATGGCCGTCATGATCGGCGGGCTGTCGATCGCCAACGTCCTCGGCGTCCCCGCGGGCGCGTTCCTCGGCGAGCACCTGGGCTGGCGGTCGGCGTTCTGGGCGGTCGGCGCGGCGTCCGCCGTGGCGCTCGTCGGCGTGCTGATGCGGATCCCGCACATCCCGCTGCCCGAGCAGAAGCCTCAGCTGCGGCACGAGCTGACGATCTACCGTGACCGCCAGGTCTGGCTGGCCGTGGCGATCACCGCGCTGGCGGCGGGCGGTGTGTTCTGCCTCTTCACCTACCTCAGTCCGCTGCTCACCGACGTGGCCGGGCTGGACGCAGGCTGGGTGCCGACCGTGCTCGCACTGTTCGGCATCGGCGCGCTGGCCGGCTCGACGATCGGCGGCCGGGTGGCCGACGCGCACCTGTTCGGCGTGATGCTCAGCGGCATAGCCGCGTCGACGGTGCTGCTGACGGCTATCGCGCTGTTCGCCTCGTACGCGGCCGCCGCGGTGGCGCTGTCGTTCCTGCTCGGCTTCTCGTCGTTCTTCACGGCCCCTGCGCTCAACGCCCGGATGTTCAACGTCGCGGGCGCGGCGCCGACGCTCGCCGGTGCGACGACGACCGCGGCGTTCAATCTCGGCAACACCGGCGGGCCCTGGCTCGGCGGCGTGGTGATCGACGCGGACCTCGGCTTCACGTCGACGGCCTGGGCGGGCGCGGCCATGATGGTCGTCGCGATCGTCCTCGTGGCGGTGGCGCTACGGCTCCACGGCAGCTCACGGGTGGTGTCCCGGTCGGTCCCGGGCAAGCGGGCCGTCTCCGCCGAACACGTCTGAGCGGAACGCGTACGAGCGGCGTCCGAGCCGGGCGGATCCCGTCCGGCGGGCCCCTCAGACGGAGCGCCCCTTGGGCCGGCGCAGCCCCGCGCCCGTGAGGCGGCGTACCAGCTCCTTGGAGCCGACCTCCACCGCGCCCGCGGCGACGGCGTCCGCGTAACGGTGCGAGGGGACGTCGTAGTGGTCGCGTTCGAAGGCGCGCGGCGGGCAGCCGATGGACGCGGCGAAGGCGTGGAGCTCCTCGAACGACACGTCACTGACCAGGTGGGACCACATCCGGCCGTGCCCCGGCCAGGTCGGCGGGTCGATGTAGACCGTCACGTCAGGCCGCCTATGGGGGCCACCACCACGCCCGCCTTGCCGCACACCCAGTGCGGGTCGGGCCCGAGCTCCGGCTGGATCTCCAGGGCGTGCGGGTCGCCGGCGTCGCACACCGGGCACAGCGGCCAGCGCCCGTGCCGCTCCAGCAACGAGTCCTGGACGTCCTGGGCCACGAGACCGGCGACGTACTCGACGCCCTCCGGCCACTGCTCGACCCACCAGCGGCGGTGTGCGACCGCGTCCTCGACCATGGAGACGACTCCTGCGTCGGCCACGTTGCGGGCGGCCAGATCGGTGAGGACCAGGGCCCGGGCCCGGTGCAGAGCCTGTTCCAGTGGGTTCGAGTCGTCCATGCACCCATTGTCTCCGGGTCTTGACGCCACCCGAAACGCGAAAATACCTTTCAAGCGTGACCAATCAAGTGAAGGAAATTTTCAGCGGTGACGCTCCCGCCCCCGCCGCCCTCGCGGCCAAGGTGCGCACGCTCTCGCCGTCCATGACCCGCTCCATGCAGCGGGTCGCCGAAGCCGTCGCCGACGACCCGGCCGGCTGCGCGGCCCTCACGGTCACCGGCCTCGCCGAGCTCACCGGCACCAGTGAGGCCACCGTGGTCCGCACCGCCCGCCTGCTCGGCTACCCCGGCTACCGCGACCTTCGCCTGGCGCTCGCCGGTCTCGCCGCCCACCAGGAGTCCGGCCGGGCCCCCGCCATCACCACCGACATCGCCGTCGACGACCCCATCGCGGACGTCGTCGCCAAGCTCGCCTACGACGAGCAGCAGACCCTCGCCGACACCGCCGCCGGTCTCGACACCGTCCAGCTCGGCGCGGCGGTGGCCGCCGCGTCGACCGCCCGCCGCATCGACATCTACGGCGTCGGTGCGTCCTCGCTCGTCGGTATGGACCTCGCGCAGAAACTCCTCCGCATCGGCCTGATCGCCCATGCCCACGCCGACCCGCACCTCGCCGTCACCAACGCCGTGCAGTTGCGCTCCGGCGACGTGGCCATCGCGATCACCCACTCCGGCTCCACAGGTGACGTGATCGAGCCGCTGCGGGTCGCCTTCGACCGCGGCGCCACGACGATCGCCATCACCGGCCGTCCCGACGGCCCGGTCTCGCAGTACGCCGACCATGTGCTGACGACGTCCACCGCCCGCGAGAGCGAGCTGCGGCCGGCCGCGATGTCGTCCCGCACGAGCCAACTGCTCGTCGTCGACTGCCTCTTCATAGGCGTGGCCCAGCGTACGTACGAGTCGGCGGCCCCTGCCCTCGCCGCCTCGTACGAAGCCCTCGCGCACCGCCACAGCCCGCGCACCCGCTGACCAGCCCCCCGCGTACCAAGAAAGCCGAGCCGCCCTTCATGACCTCCACCTACGGTGAACTCCGCGCCCAGCTGGCCACTCTCACCACCGAGGCGTTCCGGCCGGAGCTCGCCGACATCGACCGGCTGCCGACGCTCGAGATCGCCCGGATCATGAACGGCGAGGACGAGACCGTCCCCGCCGCCGTCGCCGCGCAACTGCCCGCCATCGCCGCCGCGATCGACGGCACCGCGGAGCGGATGTCCCGCGGCGGCCGGCTGATCTACGCGGGGGCCGGCACGGCGGGCCGGCTGGGCGTGCTCGACGCCAGTGAGTGCCCGCCCACCTTCAACACCGACCCGTCGGAGGTCCTCGGCCTGATCGCGGGCGGCCCGACCGCGATGGTCAAGGCCGTCGAAGGCGCGGAGGACAGCAAGGAACTGGCCGCGGCGGACCTCGACGGCCTGGAGCTCACGGCCGACGACACGGTGGTCGGCATCTCGGCGTCCGGCCGCACGCCGTACGCCATCGGCGCGGTGGAACACGCCCGCGCGCTCGGCGCGCTCACCGTCGGGCTCTCCTGCAACGCGGACAGCGCGCTGGCCGCGGCGGCAGAACACGGCATCGAGGTCGTCACCGGGCCCGAACTCCTCACCGGGTCGACCCGGTTGAAGGCGGGCACGGCACAGAAGCTGGTGCTCAACATGATCTCGACGGTCACGATGATCCGGCTCGGCAAGACCTACGGGAACCTGATGGTCGACGTCCGCGCGTCCAACGACAAACTCCGCGCCCGTTCCCGCCGCATCGTGGCGCTGGCCACGGGCGCGTCCGACGAGGAGATCGAGTCGGCCCTGGAGGCGACGGACGGCGAGGTGAAGAACGCGATCCTGGTGATCCTCGGCGACGTCGACGCCCCGACGGCGGCCACCCTCCTCGCCCGCACCTCGGGCCACCTGCGCGAGGCCCTCACGGCCTCGTCCGAGCCCTGACCGGACCGCCCATCAAGCCCCGCCGCGAGGAGGACCTTGGCCCCGCCGGGCCGGGGCCACACCTCACGGTTCCGCCGTCGCGCCGGCCACTTTCGGCCCCGCCGGCGCCATGGCCCCACCCAGCCCCGCCGGCGATTGGGGCGCGGGGCACCGGGGCAGCGCCCCGACGACCGGGCCGCGCCACGCCTCCGACCGCCCGCCCCGCGCTACACCGCGTCGACCGCTCGTTCCCTCACCGTCACCCGCCCCTTGCGGATCGTCGCGATCCGCCGCGTCCGGCGCGCCAGCGCCGAGTCGTGGGTGACCATCACGAACGTGAAGGCGTGCTCCTCCCACAACGCCTCCAGCACCTCCATGATCTCGTCGCGCATCGACTCGTCCAGGTTTCCCGTGGGCTCGTCCGCGAGCAGTACCGCCGGCCGCTTCACCAGCGCACGCGCGATCGCGACCCGCTGCTGCTGCCCGCCGGACAGTTCGCCGGGCAGGTGCCGCAGCCGCTCGCCGAGCCCGACGGAGGCCAGCGCCTCCCCGGCGCGTTCCCTGCGTTCGCGCGCCTTGAGACCCGGCAGCGGCACGAGCGCCGTCTCGACGTTCTCCTGCGCGGTCAGCGTGGGGATCAGGTTGAAGCTCTGGAAGACGAACCCGATCTTCTCCGCCCGCACCCGTGTCAGCCTCGCCTCCGGCAGGGTCGCCAGGTCCGTCCCGTCGAGGGCCACGCTGCCCTCGCTCGGCCGGTCGAGGCCGCCGAGCATCTGCAGCAGTGTGGACTTGCCGCCTCCCGTGGGGCCCTGGATGACGAGCCGGCCGCCGTCCTCGATGGTCAGGTCGACGCCGTCGAGGGCGTTCACGCTGTCCTTGCCCCGCCGGTAGCGCTTGGTGACGCCACTGAGCTGGTACATCATCAACTCCTGTTGTACGTGGAAGAGAAGGGGCCCGGTCCTGGCCGGGTCACTCGACGCGCCGCAGCGCGTCGGCGGGCCGCAGCCGGGATGCCCGCCAGCCGCCGAAGCCGCCCGCGACGAGGCCGCCGGCGACGGCGAGGGTCACGGCGAGGCCGATCGTGGCGAGCGACACGGGCGCGGTGAGCGCGATGTCGAGGGCGCGGGTGGCCGAGTCCCGCAGGGGCCCGCCACCACCGCCGGGACCGGCGACCCGGAGACCGCCGCCACCGCCCGCCGGGCCCGCCCCGGCGCCGCCGCCTAGCTGAGCGGTGAGCGTCGGACCGAAGGTGGTGATCAGCCACGCGCCGGCGAGCCCGAGGGCGATCCCGAGCGCACCGCCGACGAGTCCGTTGACGAGGGCCTCGCCGGCGACCTGCCGCGTCACCCGGCCGCTGCGCCAGCCGAGCGCCTTGAGCGTGCCGAACTCCCGCACGCGCCGGCTGACCGCCGACGAGGTGAGCAGTCCGGCGACGAGGAACGCCGCGGCCAGCACCAGGACGGAGAGCCACTTGCCGACGCCCGACGCCAGGTCGGACGCCGTGGACAGCGACCCGGAAACCGTCTCCGCGAGGTCGGCGGAGGTGGTCACGGTCGTACCGGAGATGTTCTTCTGGATGGTCTCCTTGACGCCGTCGATCTTCTGCGAATCGGTCGCCCGGACGTAGACCGTGGTCACCTTGTCCTTGGCGTCGGCGAGCTTCTGCGCCTGGGCCAGCGGCAGATAGACGTCGGCAGCGGCCTCGCCGCTGTCCGCCGTCGCGATGCCGATGATCTCGAAGTCGGTGCCGGAGACGGTGAGTTCCTTGCCCGGGCCGAGGTTCTTCTCCTTGGCGTAGGCGCTGTCGATGACGGCGACCCGCGCGTCGGTCTCGTTCTCCTCGAAGGTCCGCCCGGAGGTGATCGCCGAGGAGGTCAGGGGCCCGAGCTCCTGGTGGGTGACGTCCGTTCCGTACGCCGTGTACGAGTCGACGTCGAAGTCGGCCCCGCCGCCGCGTACGGCGCCGCCACCGGCGCCCGGCCCGCCCTGGCCGGGCTTCTGCTGCACCGCCCCGCGCTTGAACTCCCCGTCGACCTTCATGACGTTGACACTCAGTCCGCCGACCGCGCCCGCGACGCCGTCCTGCCGCTCGACCTCGGCGACGGTCGAGGCCGCGAGGGTCTCGAACCCCTGGACCATCACGATGTCGCTGCTCTGCTCTGCCTCGTCACCCTCGTCCTTGGCGTCGAACCGGAAGCGGGGCCGCCGCACGGTCTCGCCCTCGCCTGGCGGCTCCGCGGCCTTGGTGACGGTCATGTCGGTGCCGAGCCCGTACAGCGATTCCAGAACCTTGTCCTGGGCGCGGTTCATCCCGGACGACACGGAGTTGACGACGATGACCAGCGCGATCCCGAGGGCGAGCCCCGAGGCGACGACGAGCGCCGCTCTTCTGCGGCGGCGGAGCTCACGCCGGAGGTAGGTGAAGAACATGGCGTGACGGTATGGACGCGGCGTGATGGGCAGTTAAGGCCCGCATGAGAGCAGCATGAGTGTTCCGCCGGCGCCGGACGGACCGAGATTCCCAAAGAAATTCTGCAAAAACTATTTTGCTGACTACCGGGTCCGCCCTACGCTCGCCCGGTGACCGATGACCAGGAACACCGCCGCCGCGTACTCGATCCCCGCCAGGACGCCGCCGCCCTCAAAGCACTCACGCACCCGCTGCGGATCCGGCTGCTGGGCCTGCTGCGCATGGAGGGACCGGCCACCGCGAGCGAACTCGCCGTCAGCACGGGCGAGTCGTCCGCGTCGACCAGCTACCACCTGCGGGTGCTGGCCAAGTACGCGTTCATCACGGAGGCAGAGCACCGCGACGGCCGGGAACGGCGCTGGAAGTCCGTCCACGACGTCACCAACTGGAGCAACGCCGCGATGGCCGGCTCGCAGGAGGCGCGGGCGTTCGTCGATGTGGCGCGCCGCGCCCAACTCGACCATCTGGAGCGGTCCCTGGCCCGGCACCAGGAGGACCTCGACACCGGCAGGCTCGACGCGGTGTGGCTGGAGCCGTCCGGCTTCACCGACCTGGTGGCCCGCCTCACACCGGAGTCGCTCACCGAGCTGTGGACCACGTTCGAACGGACCGTGAGCGAGCTCGCCGCCCGTGACGAGGGCGATCCGCGCACCGAGCAGGTCGTGCTCTTCACGGGCGGGCTGGCACTCGCCCCGGAGGCCGACGCGCGTGGCACGGAGCCGAACGCGAAGGCAGGCAGCGCCGAGGCCGGCACGGTGAAGAAGCCGGCCGGGGAGGACGGCTCGTGAAGCCGCTGGACCCCCGCGCCGCCCGCCGCCGCTTCGTCACCGTCACGTTCCTCTTCTGGCTCCCCGTCGGCCTCTACATACCGTCCCAGGTACTGCTCCTGACGGAACGCGGCATGAGCCTCGCCGTCGTCGCCGGACTCTTCGCCGTCCACTCCCTCACCGTGTCCGTCATGGAACTGCCCACCGGCGGCCTGTCCGACGTCCTCGGCCGCCGGCCCGTCCTCGCCGCGGCAGGTCTGCTCAACCTGTGCGCCCTGACCGTGATGGCGCTCGGAACCACCGTGTGGGCGCTGGCCGTCGCCATGTTCCTGATGGGCTCCGGCCGCGCCCTGTCCAGCGGCCCCGCGGAGGCCTGGTACGTGGACACCGTCCAGGCCCACTCCGGCGCGGGCGCCGAACTGCGCACGGGCCTGGCACGCGGCAACACCGCCTCGGCAGCCGCGCTCGCCGCCGGAACGCTCCTCGGCGGGGCGCTGCCGCTTCTGCTGGGCCTCGGCCCCGACCCGGGCGCCCGGCTGGCCGGCGCCACCGGCGGGCTCGTGCTGCCGCTGTCGGTACCCGGCCTCCTCGGCGCGGCCGTCGGCGTCGGTTTCGTCGCGTACGTGCTCACCGCCCTGCCGGAGCCGCCCCGTCCGCCGGCCACCCTGCGCGGCGTGCTCCGCGGCGTCCCGGCGACGATGCTGGGCGGGCTTCGGCTCGGCGCCACGGAGTCGCTCGTCCGCCGGGTCCTGCTGACCGCGGCCGCCGCCGGCGCGGCGCTCGCCGCCGTCGAGCTCCTCACCCCCGGCCGGGCCGCCCGGCTCACGGGCGCCCCCGAGTCCGGCGCTGTCCTGTACGCCGCACTCGCCTGCGCCGGCTTCCTGTGCACCGCGGTCGGCAGCCACTGCGCACCTCTGACCGCGCGGCTGACGGGGAGCAGCGAGCACGCGGTGCTCGCCGCCCTCGGTGTGAGCACGACCGGACTCGCGCTGCTCGGCGTGACGGCCGCCTGGGACGACGGCCCGGCACCGCTCGCCCTGGCCGCCCTCGGATACGCCCTCGTCTACCTGGGTCTCGGCGCGGCGGGTCCGAACGAGAACGACCTGCTGCACCGTCGCGTGGACAGCACGGTCCGCGCCACCGCCCTGTCCGTGAAGTCGTTGGCGCTCCAGTCGGTCGCCGCGCTGACCGGCCTCGTGGCCGGCTCCCTGCCGGTCGGCCCGCTGCCGTGGCTGGTGGGCGCGACCGCTCTGCTGCTCGGCGCACTGCTGTGGATCCGCCGGGCGAAGCCCTCGACCGCCTCGCATCTGTCGCCCGTCCTCCGCTCAGAAGAAGTCGTCCTGACCGCGTCCGGGTCGGGACCCGTCCCGTGCTGCGGGAGCCGCGTCGCCGCGCCGAGGGCTCGCCACAGCGGCGGCATTCAGCCGGCGTCGTCTCCACCAGAGCAGCAATGCGGCTGCCGCTAGTCCCACGGGCAGCAGACGCAGGACCGACGCGCCGACGCTCAGGGGCCCTTCCTGCGGATCGCTGTCGGCCGCCTGACGCGGTGCGGGGGCCTGCGGTTCTCGGCCGGCCGCCTGGCGCGGTGTGGGCGCGCCGAGCCAGATCGCTCCGTGGCCGTCGGCGGACGGCGCGCTCAGCGAGCGGTCGACCTTCTCGGGAAGGTTCGCGTGGCCCGCGGTGAAACGGTCGCCCGAGACCTGCGTGACGGGGATTCTCGTGAAGTCGACACCGCCGTAGACATAGCTGCGTACATAAGTGGTCCCGCCTTCGGTGGTCCTGTCGGTGACCTTGAACTCCCCCTTGGTGTACGAGTCGACGAACCGGTCGAAGGTGTCCGTGGGCTTCCAGCGGCCGTCGCTCCGCCAGTTGTCGATGTCGCCCGTGTCGATGAGGTCGCCGTAGGTGGTCTCCTTGCTGCGGCTCAGGTCGCGGTACCACTCGGCGGCGACCCGGGCGAGGTAGACGCGGCGTAGTCCGGCGTACTCGGGCGCGGTGTTGATGGCCTTCTTGAGCTCGGGAAGGATCAGGCTGCGGAAGTGCTGCTCGTTGTGGTCCTCGGTGGCCTTGCTCTGCTGGGGACATGTACCGGTGGCGGACTCGCCCCGCTGCTTCAGGTACTGCGTCTCCATCTTGACGTCGAGGGGCGCGTCGAGGATGTAGAGCTTGTCGCCGTCCTGGCGGACCGACGCGGGTGCAGGCAGGATCCACGTCCGGTAGGACATGCAGCTGCCCTGGACGCCGTCCCAGAACGTCCGGCCTCGTGCGGAGTGGGGATGGATGAGCTTGCCGATCGTCTTCTTCATCTGCAGATCGGCCTCTAGCAGGACGCGTCCGGCGTCCGTACGTCCGAGCCGGTCGTCGACGATGCGGTCCGGCTCGTCGGGATTGAGGTTGACCCAGAAGGCCGACGGATCGAGGGAGAGCCAGACGAAGAAGGCGTCCGAGCTGCCCTCCGCGGCGTCGAGGCCCGCCCCCGGAGAACTGCCGCCGTCGGCGGAGAGAGGTGCCTGGAAGGAGTACTGCAGACCACTGCCGTCGCCGGGGTCGGAGAGATAGCGCAGTTGCAGGGACGAGAAGTCGATCCCGCCGGGTGCCTCGGGCACGGGCTGCGTCAGCGCTCGGGTCAGGCCGCCCGCGGTGTCGTTCGCGGTGTCGTTCTCTCCGCACGGGTCGGCCGCCGGCGGGGCGTTGCGCGGAGCGGTCAGCGCGACGGTCGTCAGCCGGTAGCGGAGGCCGAGGGCCTGAGCACCCCCGCACGGCTTGGCGGCGCGGGGGTTGCGGAAGAACTGGTTCTCCTTCCTGGCCTGCTCCAGGCGCTGACTCTCTGCCGCTCTACGCTCCTTGACCCACTGCTTCTGCGCCGCCACCTCCCGAGCCACAGTGGCCCCCTCGGCGCGGGCACTCACCCTGGCACTGTCGATCAGCCCGTTCAGCTCGTCGACCGAGCCGTTGCCGTCCACGACGGCGTAGATGACATCGGTGCCGGCCGGGATCCTGCCGGCGCACTGCGGCTTGCACGGCGACCGGTCGCTGTACATCACGAAAAGCCGTTCCTGGGCCACCGGTTTACGCACCTCCTGGCTCAGCAGAGCGAGGTCCCAGACGAGGATGCGCATTTCGGAGTGGTTGCCTTGCATGCCCGCCGAGGCCTCGTTGGCGTGCGGGACGACGACGAACCTCTCGATCCCGGGGCGTTCGTCCATGCGTAACTGCTCGTACAGCGCCGGGTCGTCGTGCTTCAGCGCGGCGGTCTCCACCACCTCCATGCCCCGGGTGTCCACGTCTGCGAGCCCGGTGATGTCCACGAACCCGATCGCGACGTTCCGCGCCCCGTCGATCCGTTGCGGGTTGCTGCCGCCCTCGAGCTGCGACCGGTGGCCCCACACCGCCTGCCGGTACACGTACGACCGGTGACCGATGGGGTCGCGGTACCAGTCGCCGTCGATCCGTGTCAGTGATCTCCCGGACGGAGCGGGCTTGCGGTCCTTCTTCCCCCCGTCGGCCGTGAGCTTCTGTGTGTGGCCCGGCGATTGCGCCTGCGCCCCGGCGGACGCCTCCGCGGAGCCGCCGCCGGTGCCCAGTAACAACCCGAGCATCAGCACGGACGCGGCCAGAGCCCGCGGCCCGGTGCGTCCTCTGGTCGATGACATGTCGCTCCCCCTGTTTTCGTCCGCGCACGGCGAGCCGTGGCCGGTCCGTCGCGAGAGGACCTTCCCCCTGTCCGGTGACGAGAACCTGCGACCGTGCGACGGCACGCGCCGAGGCGTCGGCCGCCTCAGCCGCGCAGCGTCACCCCGTACCTGGTGCGCAGGCGGGCGATCTCCCACCACGCCACCGCCGTCACCGAAGCCGGGCCGCCGAGGACCGCGCAGAACTGGACGGCCGGCGGCCCCGGCGGGGCTCCGGCCATGGCCAGGTTGATCGCCGCGAGTTCCCACACCAGGACGCCGGTGAGCAGGGCAGGCAGAGCCGCGTGCGCGTCGGCCGTGTTGAAGGCGGTGCGCAGCGCCGTCGTGGACGCGAAGACGACGAAGAACAGCACCCACAGCACCGGCAGCAGCAGCGCGAGCGTGATCAGCGGGCTGAGACGGCTGCTCCCGTAGCTCCGGCTGAGGAGCATCACGCCCGCGAAGAGCAGCGGTACGGCCGTGAAGGCGCCGAAGTACCAGAGCACCGAGCGGACCGCGGGCCGCAGCCGTGCCCGCATGCCGGGCCGCGCGTGCGGCGGCGCGAGCCGGAAGAGGACGAGGATCACCACGGGAGCGGTGAGGAGCAGCAGCCACGGCGTGACGACCAGCCGGAACAGATACTGGTCCTGCACCTCCGCCCAGTCCGCCTCCGTCCCGTAGGACGCGAGGATCAGGAAGGACGCGGCCAACGCGACCCAGGCCCTGGTCTTCTGCACGCGCCAGACCTCGGGGTCCTGGTAGCGCCGGTAGCTGTGCGCGGGGAAACGCCGCCTCGCCTGGCGGCGGGCGGACCTGGCCAGCGGGTAGCCCAGAAGCACCATCAGCGCGGGCCACACACAGAGCAGGCCGATCGCCCAGAGGCAGCCGGGCATCCGGCGCACATGCCGCAACACCTCGCTCAGCGGCGGCCATTCGTCCTGACCGAACTGCTGCCACAGCGACGGGGGCGGACCGTAGGGAGGGTACGGGTACGGCCCCGGGTGGGGCGGCTGCCCCGGGTACGGGCCCGGTCCCGGATACGGCCCGGGCTGCGGCGGCACGCCTGGATGCGGCGGTACGCCCGGCTGCGGCCGCCCCGTCCGCCGGTACGGATCCTGTCCCCCGAATGTCACGCCTTCGCCCTTCGTGGAGTGGTCCGCCGATCATTCCAGGAGAGCGAACTGTCGTGCACGGTCCGGCACATGGCGGGCCGGGACCACGGCGGGCGGGCGACCGCCGGGCCTCTGCGTCACTCGTCGGTGCCCGGCCCCCGGAGCGCGGCCGCGAGCCGCAGTGCGGTGTCCAGGTTGCAGCGGCCCAGCTCGACGAGCGGGTACGGCGCCTCGCTCGCCAGGGACACCACATCCACTCCCAGCGACGGCAGCGTCACCGACACCCCCGCCGGCCCGTCCCTGAGCCGGGCCACCGCCTCCTCCGCGATCCGCAACCGGTCCGCCGCCCGCGACCCTTCCGGGAACGGCGACCTGTCCGCCGACCGCACGACTGGTTTCATGAGCACCACACCTCCGCGCCGCGTAACCGCCGGGTACCGCGATCTCCTCACCCCGCGTGTCCGGGTGCGGCCCTGGCCTTCCGGAGCAAGTTGATCTTGGCGTTCTTGGTGCGGGTGAAACCGCATCACGCGCCTCCTACCGCCGCGTTCACCCGTCCGGCAGCGGCGCACGCGAAGCACGACCGGCGCACGGACAACGGCGCCCGGCCGGGCCGCCGGTCACCGGCGCACGCGGCGGCCGGGGGTCCGGAGGCCCTCGCGCCGCCGCCGGAAACATCCCGCTCGACAACCGCCCCCGGCGTAAACTGGGCCGCATGAGCCGACGACGACATTGATCCACCGCAGCGGGTCCTGGAACGGGCTGTCGCGGGCCGCCGCGCGGGTGAGCACCCGGCGTCCCCCGTCCGTTCCGCAGAAGGACCACACGCATGCTCACCGTTTCGTCATGCCCGCCGGACCCTCGTGTCCGCGATGTCCGCCGCCTCGAGCGAAGGCTCTACACCTACGCGGGGCTCGAGGACTTCGTCCTCCTCTACCCCCTCTACGCCCTGCTCTTCGCCGAACACGGCCTGACCACCGCCGAGATCTCCTCCCTGTTCGCCATCTGGTGCGTCGTCGGCCTGCTGGTCGAAGTGCCGTCCGGTGTCTGGGCCGACGCGGTGTCCCGCCGCGTCACGCTGGTCGCGGGCCCCCTGCTGACCGCCGCCGGATTCGCGCTGTGGGCGCTGGCCCCCTCCTACGCGGCCTATGCCGCCGGCTTCACGCTCTGGGCCGTCGGCGGCTCCCTGCGCTCCGGCTCCATGGAAGCCCTCGTGCACGACGAACTCGAACGGCTCGGCGCGGCCGACCGCTACGGCCGGATCATGGGCAGGGCCGCCGCGTTCGGCATGGCCGCGACGGCCGCGGCCACGGCCGCTGCCGCGCCCGCGCTCGCCTTCGGCGGCGACGCGCTGGTGTGGGTCGGAAGCATCGGCGCCTGTCTGCTGTGCGCCGCAGCCGGCGCGACGCTCCCCGAGCACCGCGCCGCCGCCCACCACGACACCACCGAACGGCCGGGCTACCTCGCGACGTTGCGCTCCGGGCTGGCCGAGGTGCGCGGCAGCCGCCCCGTCCGGCGGGCGATGGTCCTCGCCGTGGTGATCACGTCGATCTGGGGTGTGCTGGACGAGTACGTACCGCTGCTCGCCGCCGCCACGGGCGTCGCCACCGAGACCGTCCCCCTGCTGGTGCTGGTGGTCTGGGTGGGGGTCACGCTCGGCTCCCTGCTGGTGACGGCCGGCGAACGGCTGTCGATCCGGGCGGCCGGGGCACTGGTCGCGGCCGCGGCCGTGGCGCTCGCGGCGGGCGCGCTGTCGGGGACGCCCGCCGGATTCGCCCTGCTCGCCGTCGCGTTCCTCGTCTTCCAGCTCGCGGACGTGCTGGCCGACGCACGCCTCCAGGCCGCGATCACCGGCAGGAGCCGAGCGACCATCACCTCGCTGACGGGCCTCGGCACCAACATCACCTCGCTGCTGGCCTACGGCACGTACGCGGCGCTGTCGCCGTACGCCTCCCACGGCACGGTCTTCGCGCTGCTCGCCGTGCCGTACCTGCTGGTGGCCGCCGCGATGGGCCGGCCGCGGCGGGCGACGCCGACCCCGGCGCCCGCCGTGCAGGAGGGGGGTTAGGACACCTGCCTTGCCACCGACCACCGCGCCACGTCCGGTTTCCTGTACGTACATGATCCCGTACACCCTGGAGGCCCGCTGAAACACGGATTTCAGGGTTACTGGTTCCGCCGCATCACCGACGAGCATCGCCTCGTGTACAAGGTCGTCGACGACGAGATCCGTGTCGCCGCCTGCCGGTACCACTACGAGCGCTGAAGCTCACCAGGAACGCCCGAGGGCGGCACCCCTGTGCAGGGGTGCCGCCCTCGGTGTGAAACCGGTCTGCCGATCCGCGAGCGGATCAGAAGTCCATGTCACCGCCCGGCATGCCGCCCGGAGCGGCCGCGGAGGCCTTCTCCGGCTTGTCGGCGATGACGGCCTCGGTGGTCAGGAACAGCGCCGCGATGGAGGCCGCGTTCTGCAGAGCAGAGCGGGTCACCTTCGCGGGGTCGATGATGCCTTCGGCGATCATGTCGACGTACTCACCGGTCGCGGCGTTCAGGCCGTGGCCGACGGGCAGGTTGCGCACCTTCTCGACGATGACGCCGCCCTCGAGACCACCGTTGACGGCGATCTGCTTGAGCGGGGCCTCCAGCGCAAGCTTCACGGCGTTGGCGCCGGTCGCCTCGTCGCCCTGGAGCTCGAGCTTCTCGAAGACCGAGGAGGCCTGGAGCAGGGCCACGCCACCACCGGCGACGATGCCCTCCTCGACGGCCGCCTTCGCGTTGCGAACGGCGTCCTCGATGCGGTGCTTGCGCTCCTTGAGCTCGACCTCGGTCGCGGCGCCGGCCTTGATGACGGCCACGCCGCCGGCCAGCTTCGCGAGGCGCTCCTGGAGCTTCTCGCGGTCGTAGTCCGAGTCGCTGTTCTCGATCTCGGCACGGATCTGGTTGACACGACCCTGGACCTGGTCGCTGTCACCGGCACCGTCGACGATCGTGGTCTCGTCCTTGGTGATGACGACCTTGCGGGCGCGGCCCAGCAGGTCCAGGCCGGCGTTCTCGAGCTTGAGGCCGACCTCCTCGGAGATGACCGTGCCGCCCGTGAGGATGGCGATGTCGTTCAGCATGGCCTTGCGGCGGTCGCCGAAGCCCGGGGCCTTGACGGCGACGGACTTGAAGGTGCCGCGGATCTTGTTGACGACCAGGGTCGACAGGGCCTCACCCTCGACGTCCTCGGCGATGATCAGCAGCGGCTTGCCGGACTGCATGACCTTCTCCAGCAGCGGAAGGAGGTCCTTCACGTTGCCGACCTTGGAGTTGACGATCAGGATGTACGGGTCGTCCAGGGACGCCTCCATACGCTCCATGTCGGTGGCGAAGTACGCCGAGATGTAGCCCTTGTCGAAGCGCATACCCTCGGTGAGCTCGAGCTCCAGACCGAAGGTCTGGGACTCCTCGACGGTGATGACGCCTTCCTTGCCGACCTTGTCCATGGCCTCGGCGATGAGCTCACCGATCTGGACGTCAGCGGCGGAGATGGAGGCGGTGGAGGCGATCTGCTCCTTGGTCTCCACGTCCTTGGCCTGCTCGAGCAGGGCACCGGAGACGGCCTCGACGGCCTTCTCGATGCCGCGCTTCAGGGCCATCGGGTTGGCGCCGGCGGCCACGTTGCGCAGGCCCTCACGGACGAGCGCCTGGGCGAGGACGGTCGCGGTGGTCGTACCGTCACCGGCGACGTCGTCCGTCTTCTTGGCGACTTCCTTGACCAGCTCTGCGCCGATCTTCTCGTACGGGTCCTCGAGCTCGATCTCCTTGGCGATGGAAACACCATCGTTGGTGATCGTGGGGGCGCCCCACTTCTTCTCGAGGACGACGTTGCGACCCTTGGGGCCAAGGGTGACCTTGACGGCGTCGGCGAGCTGGTTCATCCCGCGCTCGAGACCGCGCCGTGCCTCCTCGTCGAACGCGATGATCTTGGCCATGTGAAGTGGTCCTCCCGGACTGGGGTGGATTGCTTCGGATCGCATCCGGTGCCCGCGACGGACGGCCTGCTTGCCTTGTGGTTCCTTGCCCCACCCGGCCCGCGGACCTCACCGGTCCGATCCAAGTTCTGTCACTCTCACTGGGAGAGTGCTAACGCCAATGATTAGCACTCGACCCCGAGAGTGCAAGCGCCTTCGACGAAGGCTCCTCGAGGGTGGCGGTCGTGGGGGTGCCTCCCGGGCGAAGCCCTGGGGGAGGGTGGGCGCGAACGCCTTCGAGGGAGGCACGGCGGCTGCGGCGGTGTCCGGACACGCGTGAGGGCCCGCTTCCCGGTGGCCGGGAGGCGAGCCCCTCATGCGTGAGTGCGTCGGTGGCCGATCGCGCCTCGATCAGTTGGATCAGACGGCGAGCTTGACCATGTCCGCCTGCGGACCCTTCTGGCCCTGCGAGATCTCGAATTCGACTCGCTGACCTTCTTCAAGGGTGCGGTATCCGTCCATCTGGATCGCGCTGTAGTGGACGAAAACATCCGCACCACCGTCGACCGCGATGAAGCCGTACCCCTTCTCCGCGTTGAACCACTTGACGGTGCCCTGAGCCATGCCTAACTCCCCTATTACTGGCCCTTGCGCAGGACCGCACTTCGCGGACCCGGGTCAGACCTCCACCCCAGCAGGAGGGGTGTGCGCCGGAACGCGTCGACCGCGGCTGAATGTATCTGCCCAACTGCCCTCTGCAACAGGTCAATCGGACGAGAAATCTGGGCAGGACCGAACGACCGATCCGTGTCAACTCATGGAATTCCGGGGCAAGTCGGGCCCGGCAAATAACGCCTAAGTGGCAATTCGATCGCATGGTTCGGCCGCATTCTTGCGGAACTTGAAGGCATTCTCGAGCGGCCGGCGAAGGGGGCTTCCCAAACTCTACCGCGCTCAACCATGCAGAATTGCCCCCTCCGCTTCTCTGGCGGAGGGGGCAATTTCAGTAACTGCGGGTAAATCCCTGGGGAAAGCTTGGCGTCCGCTCCCCCGATAGCGTCAGCCGCCGGCGACCGCGGGGATGATCGACACGCCCGCGCCGTCCGGCGTGGCCGTCTCCAGGCCCTGCTCGAAACGGACGTCGTCGTCGTTCACGTACACGTTGACGAACCGGCGCAGCTTGCCCTGGTCGTCCAGGACGCGGGCGGCGATGCCCGTGTGGTTCTTCTCCAGGTCCGCGATGACCTCGGCGAGGGTCGCGCCCTCCGCCGGGACCTCGGCCCGGCCGTCCGTGTACGTACGGAGGATGGTGGGGATGCGGACGTTGACGCTCATGTTCGTCACCTCTCGGCGGAGTACGGCGTGGCAGTGCGGAGCAAGGTTCTCAGTGGGCGGCCAGGCCCGCGTCGCGGAACGCGTCCAGGCTCGGGCGGATGACGGCGGTCGCCTGCGAGGTCTCCGCGACGGCGTCGAGGGTCTTGAGACCGTCGCCGGTGTTGAGCACGACGGTGGTGAGCGCCGGGTCGAGCAGGCCCGCCTCGATCAGCTTCTTCGTCACGCCCACCGTCACGCCACCGGCCGTCTCGGCGAAGATGCCCTCGGTGCGGGCCAGCAGCTTGATCGCGTCGACGACCTGCTCGTCGTTCACGTCCTCGACGGCTCCGCCCGTGCGGCGCGCGATGTCCAGCACGTACGGGCCGTCGGCCGGGTTGCCGATGGCGAGGGACTTGGCGATGGTGTTCGGCTTCTGGGGCCGCACGACGTCGTGGCCCGCCTTGAAGGCGGTCGACACCGGCGAGCAGCCCTCGGCCTGGGCGCCGAAGATCTTGTACGGCTTGTCCTCGACGAGCCCCAGCTTGATCAGCTCCTGAAGACCCTTGTCGATCTTCGTGAGCTGGGAGCCGGAGGCGATCGGGACGACCAGCTGGTCCGGCAGCCGCCAGCCGAGCTGCTCGCAGATCTCGTACGCCAGGGTCTTGGAGCCCTCCGCGTAGTACGGGCGGAGGTTGACGTTGACGAAGCCCCAGCCCTCGCCCAGCGGGTCGCCGATGAGCTCGGAGCAGAAGCGGTTCACGTCGTCGTAGTTGCCCTCGATGCCGACGAGCTCGCCGCCGTACACCGCGGCCATGACGACCTTGCCCTGCTCGAGGTCGTGCGGGATGAACACGCAGGAACGGAAGCCGGCCCGCGCGGCGGCGGCGCCGACCGCGCCCGCGAGGTTGCCCGTGGAGGAGCAGGACAGGGTGGTGAAGCCGAAGGCGCGGGCGGCCTCGAGGGCCTGGGCGACGACCCGGTCCTTGAAGGAGTGCGTCGGGTTGCCGGAGTCGTCCTTGACGAACAGGCCGCCGGTGACGCCCAGTTCGCGGGCGAGGTTGTCGGCCTTGACCAGCTTGGTCCAGCCCGGGTTCAGGTTCGGCTTGTCGGCCACATCGGCCGGGACGGGCAGCAGCGGGGCGTAGCGCCAGATGTTGGCCGGGCCCGCCTCGATCTGCTTCCGGAGCTCTTCGGGGCTGCCGCTCGGCAGGTCGTAGGCGACTTCGAGCGGCCCGAAACACTCGGCACAGGCGAAGATCGGACCGAGTTCGAAACGCTGTCCGCACTCGCGGCACGAAAGTGCGGCGGCGGGGCCGAGGTCCACGGAGGTGGACGCGGTGGCGGAGGTGCTGGTGCTTGCGACGGTCTGCGCAGCCATGATGGCGAGGCCCTTTCTCCTCATCTTCCTCGTGACGCACTTCGCCACGAGACGGAATTGGCACCTTCCCCACCGTGACCTCGCGGTCGGCGGGAGGGTTGCCGGGGCTTCAACGGGCCGTTCCCTCTGCCCCTCTGGATGAGCGGTATGGCTCCGGACGTGCGGTCCGGGCGTTTGTGTGCAGGGACCCCCGAGATGCGAGGGTCCTTCGCGTTGCTCAAGACTGTAACCGAAGCCCCGGACGCTTGAGATAGTCGTCCGACCCGCGAGATGGATCACACGACCGACTGTCGATCGACTGTCAAGGGAGACGCGAAGTGCTCGATGAGGTGGCCCGCTGGCTGAGCCGGCGCTCCTGGTCCGCGTCCGACCGCTCCCTCGAGAGGCTGATGTCCGCCAAGGTCAGGCAGGGCACAACCGTCAGCGTGGTGCTCCCCGCGCTGAACGAGGAAGCGACGGTCGGAGAGATCGTCACGATCATCCGCCGGGAGCTGATGGAGAACACCCCGCTCGTCGATGAGCTGGTCGTCATCGACTCGGCCTCGACCGACCGCACGTCGGAGGTGGCCGCGGCCGCCGGGGCCCGGGTGGTGCACCGGGACGCGATCCTGCCCGGCCTGCCCGCCGTGGCGGGCAAGGGCGAGGTGCTGTGGCGGTCCCTGATGGCGACGGGGGGTGACATCGTCTGCTTCTGCGACGCGGACCTGCGCGACTTCTCCGCGGACTTCGTCTCCGGCATCGTCGGCCCGCTGCTGACCGAGCCCGACGTCCAGTTCGTCAAGGCAATGTACGACCGCCCGCTGGGCGGGGGTGCCGCTCCCGGGCCCGACGGCACACCGGCCCAGGGCGGCCGGGTGACCGAGCTGGTGGCCAGGCCGCTGCTGAACCTGCACTGGCCGCAGCTCGCCGGGTTCGTGCAGCCGCTGGGCGGCGAGTACGCGGCACGGCGCTCGCTGCTGGAGCAGCTGCGCTTCCCCGTCGGGTACGGCGTGGAGCTCGGTCTGCTGGTCGACTCGCTGAATCTGGTGGGCCTGGACGCGCTGGCCCAGGTCGACGTCGGCACCCGCAAGCACCGCCACCAGGACGGGCAGGCGCTCGGCAGAATGGCCGCGACGATCTATCGCACGGCCCAACTGAGGCTGGCCCGCCCGCACTTGGTGCGCCCGTCGATCACGCAGTTCGAGCGTGTAGGGAACGGGTTCGTGCCGCGGACGCACCCGGTGGACACGGAGGAGCGCCCGCCGATGCTCGAGATCGGTGAGTACGCGGCGCGTCGCGCCGCATAAGCAGGACCTACCGGTCATTTTGCCTACATTTCCCATGTATGGGACTTATGGGATTTCTTGTTCTGTCGTTCCCCGGATCTCCGGGCGGTCGCGGCAGGCACCGCAAGGCGAAGCCCTCCGGCCGCACGGAACGGCTGACCCGGCTCCTCGGCACGCTGGCGGTCACCGCCGCCGCGGCCTTCGGACCGGCCGTCCCCGCGGTGGCGGTGCCGACCGGACCGGCGGCTCCGGGAACGCCCCCCGGTGAGCTGCCGGCGCACCGGACCGCCCCGGACGCCGCCCAGCAGCGGACGGACGGCCGCAGCGAGGACACGCCCCCCGCCGCCTCGGACGCCCGCGGCCCGGAGGGGGCCGCCGGCGGGGCCGCGGGCCTCCCGGGCAGCGAACCTGTCCGTCACGTGGAGATGGCCCGCACCGGCGGCACCGCGGAGCAGCTGTGGCTGCTGGGCGGCGTCGCGCTGAGCCTGACGGCGGCCGGCATCGTCGCCGTGGCCGCCACCCGCGGCCGCCGCCGCGACCACTGACCTGCGCGGGGCCGTACGCACGTTTGAGCTTTTGCGGTACGGGCTAGATTTCGGCACATGGTCTCCGACGCAGCCCAGATCCTCGTCGCGTCCAACCGCGGCCCTGTCTCCTACGAGCTGAACGAGGACGGAGAGCTCGACGCCCGCCGCGGCGGTGGAGGACTCGTCTCCGGCCTGTCGGCCATCGGCTCGGACGCGCAGTCGCTGTGGGTGTGCGCGGCCCTCGGCGACGGCGATCGCGAAGCGGTCCGGCGCGGGGTCGGCGAACCCGGTGTACGGATGCTCGACATCGACGCCGGCGTCCACGCCGACGCGTACAACGGCATCGCGAACTCCGTGCTGTGGTTCGTCCACCACATGCTGTACCAGACGCCCCTCGAGCCCGCCTTCGGCCGCGAGTTCCGGCGCCAGTGGGGGGCGTACCGGCTCTACAACCGGGCCTTCGCGGAGGCGCTCGCCGCGGAGGCGGCCGACGACGCCGTGGTTCTCGTGCAGGACTACCACCTGGCCCTGGTGCCGGGAATGCTCCGCGAACTCCGTCCCGACCTGCGGATCGGGCACTTCTCGCACACCCCGTGGGCGCCCCCGGAGTACTTCGCGATGCTGCCCGGCGACATCGCGGAGGAACTGCTGCTCGGCATGCTCGGCGCCGACCGGCTCGGGTTCCTGACCAAGCGGTGGCTGCGGGCGTTCCAGAGCTGCGCCGCCGCCGTCCTCGCGCCGTACGACGGGACGTCGCTGTGGCCGAAGGACAACGAGCCGAGCTTCGAGTTCCGGATCCCCGGCCGCGGCCGCCACCGGACGCGGCTAGGGGTCCACGGGCTGGGCGCCGACGGCGACTTCCTGCGGGAGCGGGCCGGGCGCCCCGACGTCGACGAGCGGATGGCCGCCCTGCGGGAACAGACCGGCGAGGGGCGCCGGACGATCGTGCGCGTCGACCGCACGGAACTGTCCAAGAACATCCTGCGCGGCCTGCATGCCTACCAGGAGCTGCTGGAGGAGCACCCCGAGTGGCGTGAACGCGTCGTGCACATCGCGCTCGCCTACCCCTCACGCCAGGACCTCGAGGTCTACCGCCACTACACGGCGGAGGTCTCCCGCCTCGCCGACGAGATCAACGCCCGGTACGGCACGGCCGACTGGACGCCGGTAGTCGTGCACGTCAAGGACGACTTCGCCCGCTCGCTGGCCGCGTACCGGATGGCCGACGTGGCCCTCGTCAACCCGATCAGGGACGGCATGAACCTGGTCGCCAAGGAGGTGCCCGTCGTCACCGACCTCGGCTGCGCCCTGGTCCTCTCACGCGAGGCCGGTGCCCACGAGGAGCTCGGCGACGACGCGATCACCGTCAACCCGTACGACGTCAGCGGCACGGCGGCGGCGCTCCACGAGGCGCTGACGATGTCCGCCGACGAGCGGGCCGAGCGCTCCAAGCGCCTGGCGGCGGCAGCGACCGCGCTGCCGCCGCGGCAGTGGTTCCTCGACCAGCTCCAGGCGCTGCGGGAGGGCGGCTAGACGCGCCGGGCGAGGGCGGCCAGGAAGTCCGCCAGCTGCGCCGGCCCCGACAGCACCAGGTCGGCGCGGTCGGCCAGTTCGGGGACCTCGTCGCCGCTGCACAGCAGCAGGCCGGGCACACCGTCGGAGCGCAGCTTCTCGACGGCTCCGTAGGCGGCGAGGTCGCCCAGGTCGTCGCCCGCGTACAGCACGGACCCGGCGCCCACCTCGCGCACGTACTCGGACAGCGCGACGCCCTTGTCGACACCCGGCGGGCGCAGCTCCAGGACCATGCGTCCCGGCTCCACGATCAGGCCGTGCCGGGAGGCGAGCTCGGCAAGGGGCTCACGCAGGGCGTCGAAGGCGGCCTGCGGGTCCTCGGCACGGCGTGTGTGCACCGCGACCGCGCGGCCCTTCTCCTCGATCCAGGTGCCCTGCCAGGCGCCGATCCCGTCGAGGAAGCCGGGGAGCTCGGCCCGCACGGCCGCGACCCCGGGGTCCGGGGCCGGAGCGCGGACGGTCCCGGTGACCGCGTCCCAGCGCTCCGCGCCGTAGTGGCCGAGGACGACGAGACGGTCCAGACCGGTGACACCGGAGAAGCCGCCGTAGCGGACGGCCACCCCGGCCGGGCGACCGGTGATCACCGCGACCGACGCCACCTTCGGCGCGAGCGCGGCCAGCGCGGGGACGGCGCGCTCATGGGCGCGCGCCTGTTCGGGGTCGGGCACGATCTCGGCGAGCGTGCCGTCGAAGTCAAGTGCGATCACGGCCTGCCCGGGCCGTTCGAGGAGCGCCGCGAGGCCTTCACGGCCCGCGGCGGTGGACGGCGTCGGCATGGAGTCTGCGGCTTCTGCATACGGGGAGCTGCCCATGCCTTCGACCCTAGCGGCGACTTCTCCTCGCGTCCCTCACACGGCGAAGCCGGTTGACGGTGACCGGGTCGTGGGCGAGGGCACGCGCGTCGTCGAGCAGGGCGTTGAGCAGCTGGTAGTAGCGGACCGGGGAGATGCCGAGCTGCTCCCTGACGGCCCGCTCCTTGACGCCCGGGCCCGGCCAGGAACGGCGTTCCATGGCCAGGACGGCCCGGTCCCGCTCGGAGAGCTCCTGGGCGCCGGGCCGGTCGCCGGCCTCCTGCTCCTCAGGCGCCTGGTCGTCGGTCATACGATCCAACATATCGGTGCCCACCGACGCCCGGCCCGCCCTGTGGACGACGCCCGGCGCACGGCGTCATTCCGCGCTCTCGGCCGCCCTGGCGTCCTGGGAGATCCGGTCCAGCGTGCGGGCGGGGCTGCCGCCAGGTCCCACGGCGTCACCGATGTTCTTCTTGATGTTCTCGCTGGCCGAGGCCCACGACGTCTTGCCCACCGGCGGCAGCACGGAGCCGGGCAGCACCTCCAGGAACTCCTTGAGATCCGCGTGGTCCGGGTCCTTCCTCATCTCCTCCTGGGCGGAGACCGTCACGGGCAGCAGATCGTTCTGCCCGGCGAACGCCAGGACGTTCTCGTCCGTGAAGAGGAAGTCCAGGAACTTGCCGATCTCGGCGCGGTGCCCGTTCTGCTTGAAGCCCATGATCCAGTCGGCGACGCCCATCGTGGTGTCGGCGGCGCCGCTCCTGCCCGGGAGCGCGACCTTGCCCACGTCGATGCCCGCCTTCTCCGCGGCCTGGAGCAGCGAGGGGTGGCCGTTGAGCATGCCGACGTCGCCCCGGGTGAACGCGGCGAAGGCGTCCTTGCGGTTGAGCTTGCCGGGGGCGACCGGGCCGGTGAGCTTCTCGTCGACCAGGTTCTCCTTCAGCCATTCGAAGGTGTCGATGTTCTGCTGCGAGTCGATCGCGTACCTGCCGAGCTCGTCGGTGTAGCCGCCACCGCCGCTGAGCAGCCACATCATCGTCTCCGCCTGGGCCTCCTCGGGGCCGAGCGGCAGCGCGAAGGGGTAGGTGACGTCGGTGTTCTGCTTGAGCAGCTCCGCGTCCTTCTTCAGCTCCTTCCACGTCCCCGGGGCGCCGCTGATCCCGGCGTCCTCGAAGAGTTCCTTGTTGTAGAAGAGGAGCCGGGTGGAGGCGACGAACGGCAGTCCGTACTGGGTGCGCTTCATCTCGCCCGCGTCGGTGAGCGGGGGAAGGAAGTTGGACTGGACGGGGATGGAGAGCATCTGGTCGGCGGAGTACAGCTTGTCCGCCGCGGCGTAGTCGGCGTAGGCGCCTATCTGCGCGATGTCGGGTGCCTTGCCCGCCTTGACCATCTCGGCGACCTTGCGGTCCACGTCGTTCCAGGACTCGATCTGGACGTCGACCTTGATGCCGGGGTTGTCCGCCTCGAAGGCGGCCGTCAGATCGGCCCAGTACTTCTTGCTGCTCTCACCGCCGGAGACGTCGTAGTCGGCGGCCACCAGCTTGAGGGTGACACCGTCCCCGGAACCGCTGGAGCTGCCGCAGCCCGCGAGCGAAACCGTCATTCCGAGTGCGGCGACAGCCGCGGTCAGACCCAAGAAGCGCCGCTGCACAGCTCTTCCCCACCCTCTGCTACCTAGTACGTGTAGTCCGTTTGTCCCAGTCGGTCCCCCGCGACGTCCTGTGAGATGAGGAGCGATCTTTCCCCATCCGGCCTACAAGGTCTACACCACTGGGGTCTCACTTTCACAACGCCCGCACGGCCTCGCGCGGGGTACGCGGCGCACGGGGAGCGCGCATGGCGGGCCCCGCGCCTGCCCCACCCGGTTTGTATGGCGTGGCAACAATCTCGGCGAGTGGACTAGACCTTTACCCGCTCCACGCGCCAGACTGTTCCCGTGAGACACGTCATCGCCCTCGATGTGGGCGGCACCGGTATGAAGGCTGCCCTGGTCGGGGCGGACGGCACGCTCCTGCACGAGGCACGGCGGCCCACCGGGCGCGAGCGCGGGCCCGACGCCGTCGTGGAGTCGATCCTCGGCTTCGCCGCCGATCTCCGCGCCCACGGCCAGGAGCACCTGGGGCAGGCCGCCGAGGCCGCAGGCGTCGCCGTGCCCGGCATCGTCGACGCCGAGCAGGGCATCGCCGTCTACGCCGCCAACCTGGGCTGGCGCGACGTCCCGCTGCGGGAGCTGCTGAGCCGCAGGCTCGACGGCGTGCCGGTGGCGCTCGGCCACGACGTCCGCACCGGCGGTCTCGCGGAGGGCCGCATCGGCGCCGGCCGGGGCACCGACCGGTTCCTGTTCGTCCCGCTCGGCACCGGCATCGCGGGCGCCATAGGCATCGACGGCACCATCGAGGCAGGCGCCCACGGCTGCGCAGGCGAGATCGGCCACATCGTCGTACGGCCCGGCGGCCCCGCCTGCGGATGCGGGCAGCGCGGCTGTCTGGAGACACTGGCCTCCGCCGCCGCGGTCACCCGTGCCTG
This sequence comes from Streptomyces sp. Tu 2975, assembly GCF_009832925.1. GTDB lineage: Bacteria > Actinomycetota > Actinomycetes > Streptomycetales > Streptomycetaceae > Streptomyces. The sequence goes on along the minus strand of NZ_CP047140.1, from coordinate 4,387,481 downwards.
GGCCGCCGCCACCGGCGACCCCGCTGCCGACGCCGCCGACTGCGCCAGGGCGGTCGAGGCCGGCGACAAGGCGGCGACCCGGGTGTGGCAGGAGGCGGTCGACGCACTCGCCGACGGCCTCGTCACCGCACTCACCCTGCTGGACCCCCGCACGCTGATCATCGGTGGCGGCCTCGCCGAGGCCGGGGAAACCTTGTTCTCACCCCTTCGGGCGGCCGTAGAGGAACGTGTGACGTTCCAGAAGCTGCCCACGATCGTCCCGGCGGCCCTCGGGGACACCGCCGGATGCCTGGGCGCAGGGCTGCTCGCCTGGGATCTACTCGCCACGGAGGTATCCGCCTGATGGCCGCCAGCGCCGCTCGCGCCACGAGCACGGTCCACGCCAGGAGCCCGCACCACCCGCCGAGCACGGTCCTGGCCGGCGCCCGGGTGGTGCTGCCGACCGGGACCGTCGACAACGGACGCGTCGTCGTCGAGGGCACGAAGATCGTCACGGAGGCCTCCGCCGCGGAGGCCGACGTCCACGACCTGTCCGGCCACTGGGTGGTTCCCGGCTTCGTCGACATCCACAACCACGGCGGCGGCGGAGCCTCCTTCACCTCCGGCACCGCCGAGGACGTCCTGCACGGCGTCATGACGCACCGGCGGCACGGCACCACCACGCTGGTCGCCTCCACCGTCACCGGCGACATGGACTTCCTCGCCCACCGGGCCGGCTTCCTGTCCGAGCTGGTCGAACAGGGCGACCTCGCGGGCATCCACTTCGAGGGGCCGTTCATCTCCCCCTGCCGCAAGGGCGCCCACAGCGAGGAACTGCTGCGCGACCCCGACCCGGCCGAGGTCCGCAAGCTGATCGACGCCGCCCGCGGCACCGCGAAGATGGTCACCCTCGCCACCGAACTGCCCGGCGGCATCGACTCCGTACGGCTGCTCGCCGAGCACGGCGTGATCGCCGCGATCGGCCACACCGACGCGACGTACGAGCAGACCCGCGAGGCCATCGACGCCGGCGCCACCGTCGCCACGCACCTGTTCAACGCGATGCCGGCCCTCGGCCACCGGGCCCCCGGCCCGATCGCTGCGCTGCTCGAGGACGAGCGGATCACCGTCGAGCTGATCAACGACGGCACCCATCTCCATCCGGCCGCGCTGGAGCTGGCCTTCCGCAGCGCCGGCGCCGCCCGGGTCGCGTTCATCACGGACGCCATGGACGCCGCGGGCTTCGGCGACGGCCGCTACCAGCTGGGCCCCCTCGAGGTCGAGGTCAAGGACGGTGTGGCGCGGCTCGTGGAGGGCCATTCGATCGCGGGCTCCACGCTCACCCTGGACACCGCCTTCAAGCGGGCCGTCACCGTCGACCGCATCCCGGTGGAGGACGTCGTCACGGCGATCTCCGCCAACCCGGCGAAGCTGCTCGGCGCGTACGACAGGGTCGGCTCGCTCGATCCGGGCAAGGACGCGGACCTGGTGGTCCTCGACGCCGACTTCGCCCTCAAGGGCGTGATGCGCCGCGGCGAATGGGTGGTCCGCCCCGAAGTGGGCTGATGACGCGGCACCTCGCGGAAGGCGGTCGGGCACCAGGTCTTGGGCCGACCGCCTTCCGTTTGGCATGATCAGAACCCGTACGAGCACGGCCAGCGCGTTCTTCGGGGGTGTCCACGGGTGATCCTTACGGTCACGCTCAACGCCGCCCTCGACATCACCTATCAGGTGGCGGCCCTCGTCCCGCACACCACGCACCGGGTCGGCGAGGTCGTGGAGCGTCCGGGCGGCAAGGGCATCAACGTCGCCCGCGTGCTCGCGGCCCTCGGCCACGAGAGCGTCGTCACCGGCTTCGCGGGCGGAGCCACCGGGGCCGTACTCCGGGGGATGCTCGCCCCGCTCGCACCGCACGACGCGCTCGTCGAGATCGCCGGCACCACCCGCCGCACCCTCGCCGTCACCGACCGCGCGAGCGGCGACACCACGCAGCTGAACGAGCCGGGACCGACGGTCTCGCCCGAGGAGTGGGCCGCCCTCCTCTCCTCGTACGACTCCCTCCTGCGCGAGGCCGACGCGGTCGCCCTGTGCGGCAGCCTGCCGCCTGGCATCCATGTCGGCGCGTACGCCGAGCTGGTGCGCCGGGCGCGCGCCGCGGAGGTGCCCGTACTCCTCGACACCAGCGGCGAACCGCTGCGCCGCGGCATCGCCGCCCGGCCGGATCTCGTCAAGCCCAACGCGGACGAGCTCGCGCAGCTCACCGGCTCACGGGAACCGCTCCGCGCCACCCGAGACGCCCGCCGCCGCGGCGCACACACCGTGGTCGCCTCGCTGGGCCCGGACGGACTGCTCGCCGCCACACCGGACGGCACCTGGCAGGCCGCTCCGCCGGAGCCGGTGAAGGGCAACCCGACGGGCGCGGGCGACTCGGCGGTCGCCGGTCTGCTCTCCGGACTGGTCGCGGGACTCTCCTGGCCGGAACGGCTGTCCCGGGCGGTGGCCCTCTCCGCGGCGACCGTGCTGGCCCCCGCGGCGGGCGAGTTCGACGCGGCCGCGTACGAGCGGCTGCTGCCGAGGGTCGGCGTCGTCGAGCACACCCCGGCCGCACCCGGGAAGTGACCGCGACGGAGCCGGACCTGAAACGCCTCGTCCCGGCTCGCGCGGGGCGCGGCCGGGACGATGACGGGTGACGCGTACGGGCTAGGGCCGCCGGACGGCCGCCCGGCGCGCGGTCAGCTCTTGCTCTGACCGGCCTCCAGCCAGACCTGGTCGAGATAGGCCTCGCACTGGTTCCCCTGCTCGCAGGAGATCTTGAGGTCGTTCTTGCCCTTCTCGAGGTTCACGAAGGCGTAGGTGTTGGTCCAGCCCTTCTGCCAGTCGCCCTCCGCCGCCTTGGCGAAGTTCGACATGTTGAGCTCGCGGGGCTGTCCGCCGTTGATCGTCAGGGAGGTCTTGGCGTCCTTGCCGGGCACGCTGTACGTGATGTACATCGTGTAGGCGCCGGCCTCCGGGACGTCCACCGACCAGCCGGCCGAACCGCCGACACCGTTGAACATGACGTATGCGCCGTCCGCGCCCTTCGCGCCGGGCACGTCCTTCGCGAGGGCCGCGGGAGGCCCCAGCGTCAGCGTCGCCGCGTCCTGCTTGGGCAGCTCGACGGGCTCCGGCTCCTCCTCCGACGGCGCCGGCTTCTCCTGGACGGTCTCGCCCGCGGACGGGGTGGTGCCTCCACCACCCTGGCCGGCCGTGTCGTCCTTGTCGCCGTTGCTGGTCATCAGCGCCGCGGCGATGCCGATCACCACGACCGCGACGACCGCGATCGCGCCGATCAGCAGGCCCTTGGTGTTGGGGCCGCCGCCGCGTCCGCCGCCGTGACCGCCCTGACCGTGGCCGCCGGTCTGCACCGGGACCTGGCGCGTCTGGGCGGAAGCGCCGGGGTACGTCTCCGGTGCGGCGTACGCGGCCGTCGGCTGCTGGCCGTAGCCGGGCTGCTGCCCGTACGCCTGCTGCTGCGGGACCTGCTGGCCGTACTGTCGCTCCCCGACCGTACGGACCTGGTTGTACGAGGTGCGGGGGACCCCGGGCTGCGCGGCCGGACCGGGGTAGCCGTAGCCGCCCTGGCGCGGCGGCGTGGCGCCTGCCTGCTGCCCGTCGGCGTACAGGTAGCCGAACGGGTCGTCGTCCTCGGGCGTGCTCGCGCCGTTGTTCCCGGCCGTCATCCCAGTCACTCCTCACCATCTCGTCAGCACAACGCTGACGCGAGGCGAGCCTACCCGGTTCCACTCACCCCATCGGGTGTCGTGGGCCTCATCCGGTGGGACCACGGCCGGTCACCAGGCCGGGCGCGGTCGGGTGTGATAGGTCACCCGGCCCCGCGGGGGCCTCAGCCGGCCCTGCGGTGGACCTTCGAACGGGCCCGCTTCTCGATGTACATCCGCTGGTCCGCGGATTGCAGGACCTCCTCGACGGACATCCCGCAGCTCGCCCAGCCGATACCGAAGCTGGCGCCCACCCGCACTCCGCGGCCACCCACCCGGATGGGCAGGATGATCGCGTTCCGCAGGCGTACGGCGAGGTCGGCGGCGTCCGCCGCGCCGAGGCCGTCGGCGAGGACGACGAACTCGTCACCGCCGAGCCTGGCGACCGTGTCACCGTCCCGTACCCCGGTGGTGAGCCGGCGCGCGACCTCGACGAGGACGGCGTCACCGGTCTGGTGCCCGAAGCGGTCGTTGATCGACTTGAAGCCGTCCAGGTCGCAGAAGAGGACCGCGAGCCCCTTGGCGCCGTCGTCGATCTCGCTGTCGGGCGCCACGATGTGGACATGGTGGTCGTAGGGCCGGCCACCGACCGTCTCGAAGTCGAAGGCATCGCTCCGGAAACCGCGGTCGGTCTCGTACGCGGCATCCAGCGCCTCGATGTCCGTCGCGTACGTCGCGTGCGGCCGCTCGCACAGGCGCGAACTGAGCCGGGCTCGCAGCTCGGCGCTGTTGGGCAGGCCGGTGAGCGCGTCGTGCGATGCGCGGTGGGCGAGCTGGAGCTCGTGGCGCTTGCGGTCCTCGATGTCCTCGACGTGGGTCAGGAGGAAGCGGGGCCCGTCCGCGGTGTCGGCGACGACCGAGTTCCGCAGCGACACCCATACGTAGCTGCCGTCCCTGCGGCCCAGTCTGATCTCCGCGCGTCCGCCCTCGGCGGAGGTACGCAGAAGAGTGCCGACGTCCTCGGGGTGGACGAGGTCGGCGAAGGAGTAACGACGCATCGCGGAGGCGGGGCGGCCCAGCAGCCGGCACAGGGCGTCGTTGGTGCGCAGCAGGCGGCCGTGCTGGTCGCCGCCCATCTCGGCGATGGCCATGCCGCTGGGCGCGTACTCGAACGCCTGACGGAAGGATTCCTCGCTCGCGCGCAGTGCCTGCTGCTCGCGCTCGAGGCGGACCAGGGCGCGCTGCATGTTGGCTCGAAGTCGTGCGTTGCTGATGGCGATCGCGGCCTGGGAGGCGTACATCTGGAGCGCCTCCTGGCCCCAGGGGCCGGGGCGGCGGCCGTTGCGCGGCCGGTCCACGGAGATCACGCCGAGCAGTTCACGCCCGCCGCCCGACGCGTACATCGGGGCGTAGAGACGGTCCTGCGGGTGCCACTCGTCCTCGAAGCGGGGCTCGGGGCCGTCGGTGTGCCACTGGGGCACGTCGTCCTCTATGAGGACCCAGCCCTCGGTGTGCGGGATGAAGCGCAGGTCGCCCCAGGCTTCGCCCATGGACAGGCGGCGGTCCCAGGAAGTACGCGAGCCGACCCGGCCGGTGATCAGGGCCTCGGCGGCGGCGCTGCCGGCGAAGGCGGCGACGACGAGGTCACCGTCGGGGCGCACCAGATTGACGCAGGCCAGTTCGTAGCCCAGTCCGGCGACGATGCCGTCGGCGACGGTCTGCAGGGTGTCGGCCAGACTGCGGGCCGTGTTGAGCTCCGCGACGACCTGGTGCAGCTGCCGCAGGGTCGCAAGACGGACATAGGGCTCCGACTCGGTCTCCATCGCTCGCTCTCCCCGAGACCTCGACAGCAAACTCCAGGGCGTCTGATTGGCGTACTTGTAGCGGTATCCCGGCCACTGAATCACAGCGAGCAGCTCACCCGGTACACAGGGTCAACAAATACTGGCCTCTGTGACTCAAGTCACATCAGGTGATGAAGGGTCAGATGCTGACCGGCCGGACACACCGTAGCTTTCCTGAAATCAATTATTGAACGCAAAACCATCCGAACGTACCCATGGTTACTCATGGTGGTCGGCCTGCGGTCCTAGGACCCGGCTGGTCCCCCGGCCCGATGCGCCGACGGAACGGCCGACACTAGCGTTCCTCATGTGTTGCATACGACCCCCGCTCCGGCCGCTCCCGCCATCCCCCATCCTGAGGGGGTGAGCAATGAGGAATTCCGTGCCGCCATGTCCCGTCTGGCGGCCGGCGTGGTGCTGGTCACCGCGCACGACGCCGACCACGGGCCGCGCGGCGAGGACGTCGGCATGACGGCGACTGCCTTCATGTCCGTCTCCCTCGAGCCGCCGCTGGTCCTCGTCAGCCTGCGCAACGGCTCACGCATGGACGACCTGCTCGCGGAACAGCCGCTGTGGGGAGTCTCCGTCCTCACCGAGGGCCAGCGGCAGATCGCCGGACGCTTCGCGATGAAGGGCCGGCTCAGCGACCGCCTGCTCTTCGACGATCTGCCCCATGAACGCGGCGAGATCTGCGGGTCGCCTCTGGTGAAGGGCGCGCTGGCGACCCTCGAATGCCGTACCGAACAGCGGGTGGAGGCCGGCGATCACACGCTGGTGATCGGTCACGTCCTGAAGGTGGGCCTCTCCGACATGGTCGCCGGGCCCCTGACGTACTTCCGGGGGCGGTACCGGCACCTCGGGTGAACGGGCCCAGGTGCGCGCACCGGAACCGAAGGGGCGTGCGGCGCGCTACCAGTCGCGGCCGGCGCGGCCACGCTTGGTCTCCGCGCGCTGCTTCTTCTCCCGCAGCCGGCGCTCGTTGATGCCGCGCGGGATCTTCGTCGCCCGGCGGGGCCTCGGCGGCGGGGCGGTCGCCTCGGCCAGCAGGGACGCCAGCCGTACCGCGGCGGTTTCGCGGTTCCGCCACTGAGAGCGGTGCTCCGAGGCGCGTACGGCGATCACACCGCCCACCATCCGGCTCGCGAGCCGCTCCAGCGCGCGGTCCTTCCAGACCGGCGGCAGCGCCTCCGTCCTCGCCAGGTCGAAGCGGAGCTCCACCTGCGAGTCGCTGGTGTTGACGTGCTGGCCACCGGGCCCCGAGGACCGCGAGAAACGCCACATGAGCTCGGCCTCCGGCAGGGAGACGGAGCCGCGGATGATGTAGGGCCCGGACATGCCATCCATGGTCCCCCGCCCCGGACGTACCCGTCACCCTCTTTTCTCCCCGGCCCTCCGCCCGGTTCCCCCGTCCGGCCCGCTCGGCTGAGAGGAACCGGACCTCGACGGATGGAACCTGACGGTCCCCTGCCCGCGTTATGACCTGTGACGGTAGCTTCGGGAGGACCCGTAGCCCGCAGATTCGAAATGAAGGGGACTTCCCAATGGCAGTAAGCCTGTCCAAGGGCGGCAACGTCTCGCTCACCAAGGAGGCCCCGGGCCTGACCGCCGTCACGGTCGGCCTCGGCTGGGACGTCCGCACCACCACCGGCACGGACTTCGACCTCGACGCGTCCGCGATCGGTGTGAACAACGCGGGCAAGGTCGCCTCCGACGCCCACTTCGTCTTCTTCAACAACAAGGCGACGCCGGACCAGACCATCGTCCACACCGGCGACAACCGCACCGGCGAGGGCGGCGGCGACGACGAGCAGATCAACGTCAACCTCGCGGGTCTGCCGGCCGACGTCGACAAGATCGTCTTCCCCGTCTCGATCTACGACGCCGTCTCCCGCAGCCAGAACTTCGGCCAGGTGCGCAACGCCTACATCCGCATCATCAACCAGGCCGGCGGCGCGGAGATCGCCCGCTACGACCTGAGTGAGGACGCCGCCGTCGAGACCGCCATGGTCTTCGGCGAGCTCTACCGCAACGGCGCGGAGTGGAAGTTCCGCGCGGTCGGCCAGGGTTACGCCTCCGGCCTCGAGGGCATCGCCCGCGACTTCGGCGTCAACCTCTGACCTGACGTCACGGCCCGACGTCCGACGCGGTGTTCGACAGGGCCCCGGCCGCGAGCCGGGGCCCTGTCGCGCTCACGGCTGCGAAGGTTTCTCGTCCCCGTACAGCCACACCTTCCACAGATCCGTCAGGTCCTTGCCCGACGTCGCCTCCGCATAGGCGGTGAAGTCCGCTGTGGACGCGTTGGCGTGACGGTGCTTCCGCGCCCAACCGCGCACGATCTTGAAGAACACGTCGTCGCCGACCTGCTCGCGGAGCTTGTGCAGCACCATCGCCCCCCGCCCGTAGACCGGCGCCGCGAAGATGTCCTCGGCGCGCGGAGGCACGGCCGGGGCGAAGGTCCAGTTCTCCCGGTCCGCGAAGGCGTCCTCGAAGCTCTCCCGCACCGGGGTACGCCCGGCCTCCGCCAGCCACATCCACTCGGCATAGGTGGCGAAGCTCTCGCTCAGCCAGATGTCCCGCCAGGTCGCGGGCGTCACCGAGTTGCCGAACCACTGGTGGGCCAGCTCATGGACGAGGGTCTCCTCGTCGAACCGGTCCAGCGGGAGGACCGGCCGGCTCTGCGTCTCCAGCGCGTATCCGACCTCCCCGGCCGGCACGACGACCGCGCCCGCCGACGAGAACGGGTACGGCCCGAACTTCTCCGTCCCCCACTCGACGATCCGCGGGATCCTGCGCAGCAGCGCCGAACTCTTCTCGGCCGCCGCCGGATCGACGGCCGTCACCACGGGCAGCCCGGCAGCCGTGCGGGTGGTCGCCGTACGGAAGTCGCCGACCGCGAGCAGGACCAGGAAGCTCGCCATCGGCTCCTCGGTACGCCAGGTGAAAGCGGTCCGCCCGCCCTTCGTCCGCTCACCGGCCGGCTCGCCGTTCGACACCGCCTCGTAGCCGTCGGGAACGGTGACGGTGATGTCGTACGCGGCCTTGTCCGCCGGGTGGTGGTTGCCGGGGAACCACGCCATGGAACCGACCGGTTCGCCGACCGCGAGGGCGTCGCCGTCCGGCCCCGGCAGCCAGCCCTCCTTGGAGCCGTCGGCGTCCGTGACCGTCTGCGGGACCCCGGCGTACCGGACCACGGTACGGAACTCGACGCCCATGTCGATGTCCCGGCGCGGACGCACCGTCAGTTCCGTACCGGCCCGGTTGACGGCGGCCTCCACGCCGTCGACCGTCACCCGCTCCACCGTCATCCCGCGCAGGTCGAGGTGGAAGGCGCTCAGGTCCTGGGTGGCGAGCGCCGTGAGCTCCGCGGTGCCGTGGAGACGGCCGGTGCGGGGGTCGTAGCCGAGTGAGAGTCCGTAGTGCCGGACGTCGTAACCGCCGTTGCCGAGCCGGGGGAAGTAGGGGTCACGGAGCCCCGCGGCGCCCGGCGTCCCCCGCACGCCCCCGCCACCGGAACAGCCCGTGGCGGCGGCCGCGACCAGCAACAGGGCGAGCGCGGTACGCAGGAGGGCGGGGCGGCGGGAGACGTACGGGTCCACTCCAGGATCCTAAGCAGGCGGCACCCCGGGACGGGTCCTGAACAGCCCGCCCCGGACGCCCGCCCGGTCAGCGGCCGAGCGCGGCGGCGCCTGCCCGGGCGAACTTCTCGTCCAGGTCGCCGCTCGGCGCGCCCGCCACGCCGATGCCGGCGACCGGAGCGCCCTTGGCCTGCACCGGCACACCGCCACCGAGGAACAGCGTCCCCGGGATGTCCTTCAGGTTCGGGGCCTGCTCCAGCCGCTCGACCAGCTCGGAGGTGGCAGCGTTCCAGGACACCGCGGTGTACGCCTTCTTCTCCGCCGACTCGTACGACTGCGGGCCCGCACCGTCGCCGCGCAGGGTGACGATCGTGTTGCCGTTCCGGTCGACGACGGCGACGGTGACGCGCTGGTTCTCCTGCTCCGCGGCGTCGAGCGCGGCCTGCGCCGCCCTGGTGGCCGCGTCGATCGTCAGGTGCGTGGACTGCTGAAGGCCGCGGGACGAGACGTCGGCGGTGACGGCGGCCTTGGTCTCGGCGGCCGGGGCGGAGGCGTTCGCCGCTACGGCGCCGAACGTGCCGGCGGCGACAACGGCTGCGGTGGCGGCGCCGATCAGGGTCTTCTTCATCCGGGTGGCTCCTTCATGAGGGCGGCTGCTCCGCCGTGGCTCTCGTTCTGCCATCGATCCTCCGGCCGTGGACGGCCCGGTACGGTCCACGCTCCGGCTGCCTCCGGCGCGCATGATGGACGACGGGCGTGTCAGCCGATCGGTTGACGCCCCCATGGGTCCGCCGGGCCACCATGAAGAACCAGGCCCAGGTCAGAGGCCTGGGCGGTCGAGGAGACGACGGTGGACAAGGAGCAGGACCGGGGCGGAGCCCGAGCCTCCGAGGGGGTACGGCCCCGGGAGCGGACCCGTCCCCCGGTGCGGGACCGGCACGGCGAGCAGGCGAGCGGGCAGCACCGCGAGCAGGATCCCGACGCCCGGTGGCTGGCCGGTGTGATGCACGCGGCGTTCTTCCTGCTGCTCGGCGCCTCGCTCGCCCGGTATCTGCTGCGCCACCCCTGGGAGTTCCGGTCCCCGTGGATCATCGGGCTCTCGGTTGCCCTCGCCGTCCTGTACACCGTGGGCCCCGTGTTCGGCCCGCGCGCGACCCCCCGCCGGCTGATGTGGCTGGTCACCGTCGTGGCGGTCTGGGTGGTCCTCGTCCTCCTCGCCCCGAGCTTCGCCTGGTGCGCCGTGCCCCTCCTCTACACCGGGCTGCGGGCGCTGCCGACCCGCGCGGCGATCGCCCTGGTCGCCCTGCTCACGGTGTTCGTCGTCGCCGCGCAGCTGCAACTCGCGCAGGGCGGCTTCGACCCGAACCTCGTCATCGCGCCGCCCGCCGTCGCGGCCGTCGCCACGGCCGTCTTCGTCCACGCGGAGCGGCTTGCCGACCGCCGCCGGGCGCTCATCGACGACCTGGTCCGCACCCGCCGGGAACTCGCCGCCACCGAGCGCCGCGAGGGCACCCTCGCCGAACGGCAGCGGCTGTCCATGGAGATCCACGACACCCTGGCGCAGAGCCTGTCCAGTCAGCAGATGCTGCTCCAGGCCGCCGACCGCACCTGGGACAGCGACCCGTCCGCAGCCCGCGGCCACGTCCGTACCGCCGGGTCCATCGCGGAGCGCAGCCTCGCCGAGGCCCGCCGCTTCGTCCATGACCTGGCCCCCGCGGACCTCGCCGAGGGCGGGAGCCTCCCCGAGGCGCTCAGGGCGCTCGCCGCCCGGGAGTCCACCGATGCCCTCCCCGTCCGCTTCCACCTCGACGGCCCGCCCGCGCCGCTGCCGGACCGGGTCCAGTCGGCGCTGCTGCGTATCGCCCAGGGCGCGCTGGCGAACGTGCGGGAACACGCCGGAGCCACCGCCGCCACGCTGACCCTCACGCTCATGGGCGACCAGGTCGTCCTGGACGTAGCGGACGACGGACGCGGCTTCGACCCGGCCGCCGGCCGCTCCTCCCCCGGCGTACGGGGACACGGCCTGCCCGCGATCAGGGCACGTGTCGAACAGCTCGGCGGCACCCTCACCGTCGAATCCGCACCCGGCGAGGGCACCGTCGTGTCCGCCGCGATCCCGTTGGAGGCCCGGCCATGACAGCCGTACGGATCCTGCTCTGCGACGACCACGCCGTCGTCCGCGCCGGGCTGCTCGCGCTCCTCGGCAGTGAGCCCGACATCGAGGTCGTCGGTGAGGCCGGCAGCGGTGAGGAGGCCGTCGCGACGGCCGCCAAACTGAGGCCGGACGTCGTCCTGATGGACCTCCAGCTGGGCGCGGGCATCGACGGCGTCGAGGCCACCCGCCGTATCGCCTCGCCCGGCACCCATGTGCTGGTCCTGACCACGTACGACACGGACGCCGACATCACCCGGGCCATCGAGGCCGGGGCGACCGGCTACCTCCTCAAGGCGGAACGCCCCGAGGAGCTGTTCGCGGCGATCCGCGCGGCCGCGCAGGGCCGCACCGCGCTGTCGGCGCCCGTGGCGAGCCGGGTCATGGACCGTATGCGCGGAGCCGCCGGCCCGTCACTGACCGACCGGGAACGCGACATCCTCGGCCAACTGGCACGCGGCCTCGGCAACCGCGAGATCGCCCGCGCCCTGTTCATCAGCGAGGCGACCGTGAAGACCCACCTGGGCCGTATCTACGCCAAGCTCGGCGTCGACACCCGGGCAGGCGCGGTGGCGGTGGCGAAGGAGCAGCGCCTGCTGCCGTGACGCCCTGCGCGGCTGCGGCGGCCCGGGCTCCTGGAGGCCGGTGCGCGCAGTGCCGTGGGCGCCGGCGGCCCGACGCGTCCGCGGCCCGGGCCCGCCTCCGGCCGCGGGTCGTCCGAAGCGCACCGCCCGCGATTCGACCGCCCCTGTGGACGGCACCGCGGCGACACGTCTGCGACCTGTGGCCCAAGTCGTCTCCGCCGCACGGCGGAGACGGTCCGCCGCACAGAAGGAAGCGTCACCGCACCCTCCGCGGCCAACGTGGATGTCATGAGCACCCCGACCGGATCCTGCCGCCCGTCAGCCCTCCCCACCGCCACCGTGCAGGCGGCCGCCCCCGCTCCGCGCTGGGCCCGCCGTGCCGCCCACGCCATCGCCCTGTGCGCCCTGCCCTCCGGGCTGTGGCGCATCGCCATGGCGAGCGGAATCCACGTCGGCTACAGCGAACAGGTCCTTCGCGACGCCTTCGGCATCCCCGGCTGGGGCGTCGCCTACGTCGTCGGCCTCGCCGTCGTCTCCGAGCTCGCCGCCCTGTTCCCCCTGCTCCTGGTCAGCGACCGGTGGCAGCCCCTGCGCCCCCGCACGCTCGCCGCCCTCGCCTGGACCGCGTCCGCCCTGACGATCGTCTTCGCGCTGTCGCAGCTGGTGGTCCTGTTCACCGTGGAGAGCCGGACCTACCTGACGGGCACCGCCGAGACCGTCTGGGCCTTCTGCTTCGGACCGCTCGCCGCCGTCCCCTTCCTGCTGACCGCCGTCACCTGGTCGTACAGCAGGCGCCGCCGGGCATGACACCATCGACCACGTGCTCGACATCGGCTACTCCCTCTCGCGCCGCTTCCCCGACCCGCCGCAGACCGACTACCGGCGCGCGGACGTACAGGCGCTGCGCCACGACCTTTTCTGCGGCGACGTCTATCTCGCCGACACAGAGAAGGACCGGGAGGTTTCCACAGCCTGGGGGTGGGTCCCCGTACTCGACTTCGCCTGGGCCCTGTGCGACATCGTCGAGCAGCTCGACCGCGACCCGCTCGGCAGCCGCGCGTCGAAGCCCCAGTACGCCGAGCTCGACTTCACGGAGTCCAGCGACCGGATGCTCTTCGAGCGCCGCTTCGGATGGGTCGACGTCGAGGCCGACTGGATGCCCGGCGACGAGCCGCCGATCACCTTCAACCACGCCGAACTCCGCCGTGAGGCCCGCGACTTCCTGCACGACCTGATCGCCGACCTCACCGACATGCACGAGGGTCTCGGCGACAACCCGGTGATCTGGGACCTTCAGGCCCGCTTCCCCCGCACGGCCTGACCCGAGGCGGCCTGCCCCGGCCCCTATTCCACGCGTACGCCGATCTGCGCCGCGAACGCCGGTGCCAGTTCCAGCAGTTGCCCGGGGCTGATCACCGCACCCGCCAGCCGCTCCACACCGCGCGCGATGTCCAGCTCCGCGGCCCCCCGCAGATCGACGTCCTTCATCCGCACCGCGGTCAGATCCACCCGGCGCAGCACACAGTCCCGGAACTCCACCCGCTCCAGCCGCGCGCCCCCGAAGTCCGCCTCCGACAGCACGCAGCCGTGGAACACGACGTCCGTCAGTCTCGCCTCCCGCAGATTCAGGTAGTCGATCTTGCCGCCGCGCAGCACCACCCCCGTCAGCGACGCCCCGTGCAGCTGTGCCCCGCCCAGCCGCGCCTCCCGCACCTCCACGTCACGCAGCGAGGCCCCGGCGAGATCCGCCCCCACCCCGCGGACCCCCTCGAGCACGCAGTCCACGAAACGGGCCTGCGTCAACTGCGTCCCGTCCAGCGCGCAGTCCGTCAGCGCGCAGTCGATGAACCGGGCCCCCGCCCCCTGCTGACCGCCCAGGTCCAGCCCCTCGAACCGCACCCCGTCGTAATCCCCGTCAGGCGCCAGGGCGCCGCCGCCGAACTCCTCGAGTTGCGGCAGCCGCACCTCGGTCACCCTCGCCGCCGCCACTGCCGGTCTCCGCGCCTTCGCCATTCCCCCATGGTGACGTGCGCCACTGACAACGCCTTCCCGCCCGTCCGATGTCACACCCCCCGGCCCCCGATCCGTCGCATTCCTGAGAGCGACGAGCCGAACGACCCGGGAGAGACATCCATGCAAGAGATCACCGTCATCGGCGGCGGCTTCGCCGGCCTCACCGCGGCCATCACCGCCGCCGAGTGCGGCGCCCGCGTGTTCCTGTACGAGGCCCATCACACCCTCGGGGGACGCGCCCGCACCGGCGACGGCCCCTACCGGACCAACGACGGCCCCCATGCCCTCTACCACCGCGGCCCCCACTGGACCTGGCTGAAGCAGCGGGGCCTGCTCGGCCCCCTCGCATCCCTGTCCCCCCTCGAAGGTGCACGCTTCCGCTTCCGCCGCGACGGCGCGCTGCGCAGGACCCCGCCCCTCGGAATGCTCCGGCTCGCCCGCCGTCCGGCCGGCTCGGCCCCCGTCGACACCGACTTCCTGACCTGGGCGACGACCGTCGCGGGCGAGCGCGCCGCCCGGGCGGCCGCCCACTACATGGGCGTCGCGCTCTTCCACCACGACCCCGGCTCGCTCTCCGCCGCGTTCGTCCAGGAACGCCTCCGGCGGGCCACGGCACTGCCGCCGGAGGCCCACTACCCTCGCGGCGGCTGGGGGCAGGTCATCGAGCGGATGGCCGCCCGCGCCTGGGACCTGGGCGTACGCATCGAGACCATGTCACGCGTCGACGCCCTGCCCGAGAGGCACGGCCCCGTCATCGTCGCCACCACCCTCGACGCGGCCCGTCGCCTCCTCGGTGACGACACCCTGCGCTGGACCAGCGGCCGCACGACCCTGGTCGACCTGGCGCTGCGGACCCGGCGCGGCGACGCGTTCGTGGTCTCCGATCTCGACGCCCCCGGCTGGCTGGAACGCTTCACCGCCCAGGACCCGACCCTCGCCCCCGCCGGGGAACAACTGGTGCAGGGGCAGCTCCCCGTGGGCCCCGACGGCACCAAGGCCGACGGCACCGCCCATGCGGAGGCCCTCCTCGACCTCGGCTTCCCCGGCTGGCGGGAGCGGACCGTGTGGCGGCGCGAAGCGCTCGCGAACGGCCGCACCGGGGCCGTCGACCTGCCCGGCACCACCTGGCGCGACCGACCCGCCATCGACCGCGGGGACAGCGTCTACCTCGCCGGGGACCAGGTGGCGGCGCCGGGGCTGCTCTCGGAGGTGTCCTTCAACAGCGCGCTGGAGGCGACCTCGCTCGCCCTGCGCGGCAGCTCGCACCGGGCGACCCGCAACCACCTTGACGTCAAGCGCGCTTGAGGTTGAAGAGTGGGCCGGACGACCCCATCGCAAGGGAGCCCACACCATGCACGCCGTCCGCCTGCACTCCTTCGGCCCCGCAGAGAACCTGTCCTACGAAACGGCCGACGACCCCGTACCCGGCCCCGGCCAGGTACGGATCGCCGTCGCCGCCGCCGGTGTCCATCTCCTCGACACGGCACTGCGCGAGGGCGCGCGGGGTCCGTACCCGGTCACCGTGGAACTGCCGACGATCCCCGGCCGCGAAGTCGCCGGCGTCGTCGAGTCCCTCGGCGAGGGCACCGACCCCGTCTGGCTCGGCAAGCGCGTCGTCGCCCACCTCGGCATGGCGCCCGGGGGCTACGCCGAACTCGCCGTCACCGACGCCGACCGTCTCCACGAGATCCCCGGGGAACTCGACGAGGCGGCGGCCGTCGCCATGATCGGCACCGGAAGGACCGCGCTCGGCATCCTCCAGTACACCGACCTCGGCCCCGACGACATCGCGATCGTCCCCGCCGCCGCGGGCGGCATCGGCACCCTGATCGTCCAGTACGCCAAGAACGCCGGCGCCACCGTCATCGGCCTGGCCGGCGGCCTCGCCAAGACCGCCCGCGTCCGCGACAACGGCGCCGACCTGGCCGTCGACTACACCCGGCCGAACTGGCCCGACACCGTCCGCGGCCACCTCGGCGACCGGCGCGCCTCCGTCGTCTACGACTCCGTCGGCGGCGAGGCCGGCCGCGCCGCCGTGGACCTTCTCGGCAAGGGCGGCAAGCACATCGTCTTCGGCTGGTCCAGCCAAGCCATCCTCTCCGACAGCCCGCTCACCCTCACCGAGGAGGAACTCGCCGAACGCGGCATCACCTCACAGGGCGTACTCGGCCCCGCCATGCTCGAGAAGGCCGGCGGTCTGCGCGCCCTCGAGAGCCGCGCCCTCGCCGAGGCCGCCGCCGGCCGGCTCCGCCCCGCCGTCCAGCGCTACGCCCTGGCGGACGCCGCCGACGCGCACCGCGCCCTCGAGACACGCGGCACCGTCGGCAAGGTCGTCCTCGTCCCGTAGGCCCCCGATCCGTCACGTCCCGCGCCTTGGCACCGGTCCGTGAAGGAGAAGATCAGGCTCCGAGGCTCTTGAGCGCCCCGTCGGTCAGCCGGTAGACCGTCCACTCGTCCTGCGGCCGTGCCCCCAGCGACCTGTAGAAGTCGATCGACGGGGTGTTCCAGTTCAGCACCGACCACTCCAGACGCTCGTAGCCGCGCTCCACACAGATCCGCGCCAACTCCGTGAGCAGCGCCTTCCCGTGGCCGCCGCCCCGCAGCCCCGGCCGCACGTACAGGTCCTCCAGGTAGATCCCGTGCACACCGCGCCACGTCGAGAAGTTCAGGAACCACAGCGCGAAACCGGCGACCTCGCCGTCCTCCGTCTCCGCGATGTGCGCGAACGCGGCAGGCCGCTCACCGAACAGCGCCTCACGCAGCTGCTCCTCGGTCGCGTTCGCCTCGTGCAAGGCCTTCTCGTATTCGGCGAGCTCCCGGACCATCTCGTGGATCACGGGCACATCTGCGGGCGCGGCAGTACGAATCATGCGACCAGCCTGTCCCTACGACCGCTCGTCGTGCCAGAAGATTCCACGGAGCGGACCACCGCCCGCCCGGCAGGCGCCCATGCCGCGGCCCTACGTCGCGGAAAGCGGCCCGGAGCAGTAAATTCCCGCCACACGGCCCACCCACCGGCAGGGAAAGCAGCGACCCACATGAACACCGTCAACGGCGGCATATCGTTCTGGTACGCACAGGACGGCGTGCCCGTCCCCCGCGAACCCCTCCCCGGCGACAGCAGCGCCGACGTCTGCATCGTCGGCGGCGGATACACCGGCCTGTGGACCGCGTACTACCTCAAGAAGGCCGTCCCGTTCCTCAACATCACCGTCCTGGAGGCCAAGTTCTGCGGCTACGGAGCCTCAGGACGCAACGGCGGCTGGCTCTACAACGGCATCGCCGGACGCGACCGCTACGCCCGGCTCCACGGCCACGACGCCGCCGTACGCCTCCAGCAGGCCATGAACGACACCGTCGACGAAGTCGTCCGCGTCGCCGGCGACGAGAGGATCGACGCCGACATCCACAAGGGCGGCGTGCTCGAGGTCGCCCGCACCCCCGCCCAGCTCCAGCGCCTGAGGGACTTCCACTCCGTCGAGATCGCCTTCGGCGAGAAGGACCGGGTCCTGCTCGGCGCCCGCGAGACAGCGGAACGCGTCCACGTCAGCGGCGCCGTCGCCAGCACCTGGACCCCGCACGGCGCCCGCCTGCACCCCGTGAAACTCGTCAAGGGCCTGGCCGCCGCCGTGGAGGCGCTCGGCGTCACGGTCCACGAGTCGACACCCGTCACGGAGATCAGGCCCAAGCACGCCGTCACCCCGTACGGCACCGTCCGCGCCCCCTACATCCTGCGCTGCACCGAAGGGTTCACCGCGTCCCTCAAGGGCCAGCACCGCACCTGGCTCCCCATGAACTCCTCAATGATCGTCACGGAGCCGCTCCCCGACGACGCATGGGACGAGATCGGCTGGTCCGGCCGCGAGACCCTCGGCGACATGGCCCACGCCTACATGTACGCCCAGCGCACCGCCGACAACCGCATCGCGATCGGCGGCCGCGGCGCCCCCTACCGCTACGGCTCCCGGACCGACAACGACGGACGCACCGGCCCCGCCACCGTCGAGGCGCTCCGCGAGATCCTGATCCGCTTCTTCCCCCGACTCGCCGGCACAGGGATCGCCCACGCCTGGTCGGGCGTCCTCGGCGTCCCCCGCGACTGGTGCGCCACCGCCACCCTCGACCGCTCCACCGGCCTCGGCTGGGCCGGCGGCTACGTGGGCTCCGGCGTCGCCACCTCCAACCTGGCCGCCCGCACCCTGCGCGACCTGATCCAGCAGGACTCCGGCCAGTCGGGCCCCACCGACCTGACCGCGCTCCCCTGGGTCAACCACAAGGTCCGCAAGTGGGAACCCGAACCCCTGCGCTGGCTCGGCGTCCACACCCTCTACACCGCCTACCGCAGGGCCGACCGGCACGAGGCCGCCGCCCACACCCCGACGACGGCCCGGCTCGCGACCCTGGCGGACAAGATCTCCGGACGCCACTGACCGGCACACGCAGAAGGGCCCCGGACGGTCTGTCCGGGGGCCCTTCGCGTGCTGGAGCCTCCTGTCGGAGTCGAACCGACGACCTCAAGATTACAAGTCAAGCGCTCTAGCCAACTGAGCTAAGGAGGCAGCGAGAGAAGTGTAACCAACGCCCGCGCCGCCCCGGCGGGATTTCTCCCGCCACCGGCTACTGACAGATCCTCGATCGCCAGGTAGCGTCACGGCAGGTCCACTCCGTTGGACCAGACCACTCCCTTACTCGGATCGTCCGGCACGTTCCTGCCGGTGAAGGAGACACATCAGCATGGCCACTGTCACGTTCGACAAGGCGACCCGGATCTACCCGGGCTCCGAGAAGCCCGCCGTCGACCAGCTCGAGATCGAGACCGAGGACGGCGAGTTCCTCGTACTCGTCGGGCCGTCCGGCTGCGGCAAGTCGACCTCCCTGCGGATGCTCGCGGGTCTCGAGGACGTCAACGGCGGATCCATCCGGATCGGCAACCGCGACGTCACGCACCTGCCGCCGAAGGACCGGGACATCGCCATGGTGTTCCAGAACTACGCGCTCTACCCGCACATGACCGTCGCCGACAACATGGGCTTCGCGCTCAAGATCGCCGGCGTCAACAAGAGCGAGATCCGCAAGAAGGTCGAAGAGGCCGCGAAGATCCTCGACCTCAGCGACTACCTGGACCGCAAGCCGAAGGCCCTCTCCGGTGGTCAGCGCCAGCGTGTCGCGATGGGCCGCGCCATCGTGCGTGAGCCGCAGGTCTTCCTCATGGACGAGCCGCTGTCGAACCTGGACGCCAAGCTCCGTGTCTCCACCCGTACGCAGATCGCGAGCCTGCAGCGCCGCCTCGGCATCACCACCGTGTACGTCACGCACGACCAGGTCGAGGCCATGACCATGGGCGACCGGGTGGCCGTGCTGAAGGACGGCCTGCTCCAGCAGGTCGACTCGCCGCGCAACATGTACGACCGCCCCGCCAACCTCTTCGTCGCCGGCTTCATCGGCTCGCCGGCCATGAACCTCGTCGAGGTCCCGATCACCGACGGTGGCGTGAAGTTCGGCAACAGCGTCGTCCCGGTCTCCCGCGAGGCCCTGTCCGCCGCCGCCGACAAGGGCGACACCACCGTCACGGTCGGCGTCCGCCCCGAGCACTTCGACGTCGTCGAGCACGGCGCGGGCGACACCAAGACCCTCTCCAAGGACGCCCCGGCCGGCCTCGCCGTGTCCGTGAACGTCGTGGAGGAGCTCGGCGCCGACGGCTACGTCTACGGCTCCGCCCAGGTCGGCGGCGAGCACAAGGACCTCGTCGTCCGC
The DNA here is from genome assembly GCF_009832925.1 of Streptomyces sp. Tu 2975. Classification (GTDB taxonomy): domain Bacteria; phylum Actinomycetota; class Actinomycetes; order Streptomycetales; family Streptomycetaceae; genus Streptomyces. The sequence continues at coordinate 4,367,882 of NZ_CP047140.1, read as the reverse complement.
GTCGGCGGCCGTGCAGTCCCGGACAAGGGCAGCGAGCTCCACGTCGTGCCGCGCTCCGGCGAGATCCACGTCTTCTCGACGTCGACGGGCGAGCGCCTCAGCGGCTGACCCGCCTAGCGGCCGGGCCGCGAAGCACAGCAGCGACGAACGGCCGGCCCCGCACTTCGGTGCGGGGACCGGCTTTTCGGTTAATTGGGCAAATAAGGCGTCAGAGACGGACGTTCGGGCTATTTCACCGTCCGGCGTCAACACGGTAATCGAAAGGCGCGGTCGAACCATCCCTCGCGTGAGTGACTAAATGTCGCCAAATCATCACCGGCCGCTACGCTCGCGAGCGTGACCCACACAGCCCGCCGAATCGGCCGCACTCTCGCCCTCGTTCTGCCTGTCGTCCTGGTGCTCTCCGGAACCCTCGCGGTCACCGCCGTCCCGTGGGCAGGGCAGGCCACCCAGTCGCAGATGATCACCGCCTCCTCGGAGAACGTGTCCGTACGCGCCAAGTCCCGGGCCCCGCAGGACGTCCTGCGCGACCGGCTGCTCATGGAGCTGCAGACCAAGGACCCGGGTGTCGCGCTCACCCACCTCCAGCGGGAGATCGAGGCGCGCCCGTCGCTCGCCGAGCACTGCATGTCCCTCGCGCGTGCCCTCGGCCGCGCCGCAGTGGACCTCTACGGGCCGACCCGCGCCCAGTCGTTCTCCCGGCCCGTCTGCGACACGTCGTTCGCCACGGGCGTCGCCCAGCAGGCCCAGGGCTCCTGACGGCCGTCGCGGACATGAGGGCCCGGCGACGCCCCCGCCGGGCCCTGACCGCTGCCCGGGGCGCTCCCGCGCCCCCACGGGCAGCCTCTCGCGCCCCGCACGGCCACTGACGCCGTCCCGGGCCCAGGGGCGGCCGACCCGCCGCATATCGTTCAGGCCATGCAAACGCCTACGTTTCCGACGCAGGCCGTTGTCCTGGCGGGCGGCCAGGGCTCTCGGCTGCGCCCGTACACCGACGACCGCCCCAAGCCGATGGTCGAGATCCCGGGGACCGGCACCCCGATCATCGGCCACCAGCTTGCCTGGCTGGCCGAGGAGGGCGTGACCGATGCCGTGGTGTCCTGCGGCCACCTCGCAGAGGTGCTCCAGGAGTGGCTGGACAGCGCGGTCCTTCCCCTGCGCGTCAAGACCGTCGTCGAGACGGAGCCCTTGGGCCGGGGCGGCGGCCTCAAGTACGCCGCGGCCGCCCTGCCGCATCCCGACCAGCCCTGGTACGCGACCAACGGCGACATCTGGACCCGCTTCTCGCTGCGGGAGATGGCCGCCTTCCACGCCGAACGCGACGCCGCGGCCACCCTCGCGCTCGCGCGTCCGCGCATCCCCTGGGGTGCCGTGGAGACGGACGCCTTCGGGCACATCACGGACTTCATCGAGTCACCGCCGTCGCCGTACCTGATCAACGCGGGCGTGTACGTCTTCTCCGCGGAGTTCACGGGGTTCCTTCCGGATGTGGGCGACCATGAGCGGACGACGTTCCCGCGGCTGGCGCGCGAGCGCCGGTTGGCCGGCTTCCCGTTGCCCAACGGTGCCTACTGGCGGGCGATCGACACGGCGAAGGACCTGACGGAGGCCGCCAAGGAGCTCTCCACCCAGGTGCGTTGACCTTCCCGTCCCACGCTTCCTGCTGAACGGACGGAGGGGCGGCCACCGGGATCGATCCCGGTGGCCGCCCCTCCGCTCTGTCGCGGACGGACGTTCAGCCCAGCAGGCCGCCGATCACGCCGCCGCCCCCGTCGGAGCCGCCGCTGCCGCCGTCGGAGCCGCCCGAGCCGCCGCCCGAGCCGCCGCCGGTCGTGCCTCCCGAGCTGCTGCCGCCGGTCGAGGTCGGTCCCGTCGTGCCGGAGGACGGCGGAGGGGCGGGCTGGGAGCCGCTGGGCGACTGCGGGCCGCTGCCCTGGGTCTCGCTGGGCGTACCGGCGACCTGGCCGCTCTCCCGCACGGCTTCCCGCGCGGGCGTGGACGCCGCTTCCTTGGGCTTCTCCGTGGGCCGGCTGGCGGTCGGGGAGGGCTTCTCCTTGCGCGGGCGCGGCGAGCCGGCGCCGGTTCCCGTCTCCTCGGGCAGCGGGGCGCCGGGCAGGTAGTTGGTCGGGTTCTGGTTCGGGCCGGGCACGGTGACCATGTCGTTCGAGCGGACGGCGCCGCCGAGGATCGAGCCCACGAGCATCGTGAGGCCGACGACGACCGCGGCGACGAGGCCGCCGCGGCGCAGGACGCGCCGCCGGAGGTCCCACAGTTCGGAGCGGGGCCCGAGGGTGCGCCAGGCCTCGCCGGCGAGACGGCCGTCGATCGAGTAGACGGGGGCGCCGGCGATGATCAGCGGCGACCATGCCGCCAGGTAGATGAGGTCCGGCGTCTCGTAGACGGGGACCGACCGCCAGCTCACGGTCATGATCAGCGCCGCGGAGAGCAGCGCGCCGACGACGGCCGCGACGCGCTGCCACAGCCCGAGGACGGTGAGGACGCCGACGATGACCTGGAGGAAGGCGACGGTGAGCCCGGCGCCGACCGGGTGGGCGACCGCGAAGTCACGCATCGGCTCGCCGAGCGCCCACGGGTTCAGGGCGTTGAGCCACTTGACCATGGAGCCGCGGTCGCCGCCGTCGAAGTAGACGGGGTCGCAGAGCTTGCCCATGCCGGCGTAGACGGAGATGAGGCCGAGGAGCACCCGCAGCGGCAGCAGCACCACTCCGAGGTTCATCCGGCGTCCGGGGTAGTAGGCGTGCCGCACGGAGTCGGCGCCGTGGCGCTGCGGGGAGCGTCGCTCGGCGCGGTCCCGCTCGAAGCCCTCGTCGTCGTACGCCTCGACCTCGTACGTCCCCGCGTCGTACGGCTGCTCGCCGTGGGACGGGCCGGTGTCGTACGAGTCGTAGGCGCCGACGGCCTGCCGCATCGGGGGCAGCAGCGGCTTGTCCCGGCCGGGGCCGCCGGGGGCGGGGACCGTGGGGGCCGCCACGGTCCCGTCGAGGTCGACGCGGGGCATGACCTGGGTGGCGCCCGCGGTGTAGGCCTCGTGCTCGAGGGTGGAGTTGCGTACGGCCTGGAGCAGCCCGGTCGCCCCGGAGTCCCCGGGGGCCGACCTGCCGCTCCATACGACGGGCGCCCTGCGCGGCCTTCCCGCCGCGCCGGCTCCGGCGAGCGGGGCGAGGCGCGCGGTGTCCGCCACGGCACGTGCGGGGCGCGGGCTCCGGGCGAGCTGCACCCGGAAACTGGCGTGGCTGACGATGACCTGCGCGGGATCGCAGTCCACCTTCACCATGCTCAACGCAGGCTGATCATCGAACCCGGACCGGGGCGTTCTGGTGTCCACACTCATCTAACCGAGTGATGCGTGATTAGGGCACGGCCTGACGGGCCCGATCTGTCCGAGACCCGTCAAGCGTTCCTTATCGACCGGTTTACGCCCACAGCGGTCCGAAAACGGCCCAATACGGTACTCAGGCGCGCCGCTTGGCCGCCTCGTACAGGACGACACCGGCCGCGACACCGGCGTTGAGAGACTCCGCCCCGCCCGGCATGGGGATGCGGACCAGGTAGTCGCAGGTCTCGCCGACGAGACGGGACAGGCCCTTGCCCTCGCTGCCCACGACGATGACCAGCGGCCCGCCGAGAGCCTCGAGGTCCCCGACCTCGCTCTCGCCGTCGGCGGCCAGACCCACGACGGTCAGACCGGCTTTCTGGTACGACTCCAGGGCGCGCGTCAGGTTGGTGGCCCGCGCGACCGGCGTACGGGCGGCCGTACCGGCGGAGGTCTTCCAGGCTCCCGCGGTCATCCCCGCGGCGCGGCGCTCGGGGACGACCACGCCGTGGCCGCCGAAGGCCGACACGGAACGGACGACGGCGCCCAGGTTACGGGGATCTGTGACACCGTCGAGGGCGACGATCAGCGGGTCCTCACCGTCGTCGAACGCGGCGGCGGCGAGGTCCTCCGGGTGCGCGTACTCGTACGGCGGGACCTGGAGCACGAGGCCCTGGTGATTGAGCCCGTTCGTCAGCCGGTCGAGCTCGGGGCGCGGCGCCTCCATGATGTTGATGTTGCCGCGTCCGGTTGCGAGCTGGAGCGCCTCGCGCACCCGCTCGTCGTTGTCGATGAACTGCTGGACGTAGAGCGTGGAGGCCGGCACGCCGTCGCGCAGCGCCTCGAAGACCGGGTTGCGGCCGACGACCATCTCGGACGTGCCCTTGCCACCGCGGCGGGCGACGGGCCGACGGCTGGTGGCCTTCCTCGCCTGCGCGTTGGCGACGCGGTTCTTCTTGTGCCCCTTACGGGCGGAGGCGGGCGGCGTCGGGCCCTTGCCCTCGAGGCCGCGGCGACGCTGGCCACCGCTGCCGACCTGCGCGCCCTTCTTGTTGGACGTGCGGCGGTTCCTGCGCTGGCTGTTCCCGGCCATGACTTTTCGTTCCTCTGGATCGCGTCGTTAAGTGAAAGTGTGCCGCCCGGAACACCGGGCGGCACATGCGCCCGGTGCTCAGCGCGGTCCGAGTGTCCAGCGCGGTCCGTCGGGACCGTCCTCGATGACGAGTCCGGACTGGTTCAGCTGGTCGCGGATGGCGTCCGCCGTGGCCCAGTCCTTGCGGGACCTGGCCGACTCGCGCTGCTGGAGCACGAGCCTGACGAGCGTGTCGACGACCCCGTGCAGGTCTTCGCCGCGGTCGGCCTCGCCGGCCCAGTGCGGGTCGAGCGGGTCCAGGCCGAGGACTCCCAGCATGGCACGGACCTCGGCGAGGCGTGCCACGGCTGCTTCCTTGTCGTCGGCGGCCAGCGCGCTGTTCCCCTGCCGGACCGTGGTGTGGATGATCGCGAGGGCCTGCGGTACGCCCAGGTCGTCGTCCATGGCCTCGGCGAACGCGAGCGGCACCTCGGCGGCCGGCGCGACCGCGCCCGCCTTCTCGACGACCCGCTGGACGAAGCCCTCGATCCGGGCGAACGCCGACTCGGCCTCGCGCAGGGCCTCCTCGCTGTACTCGATCATCGAGCGGTAGTGCGGGGTGCCGAGGTAGTAGCGCAGGACGATCGGGCGCCAGTTCTTCACCATCTCGGAGACGAGCACCGAGTTGCCGAGCGACTTCGACATCTTCTCGCCGCTCATGGTGACCCAGGCGTTGTGCACCCAGAACGAGGCGAAGGCATCGCCGTAGGCCTTGGCCTGGGCGATCTCGTTCTCGTGGTGGGGGAAGATCAGGTCGAGACCGCCGCCGTGGACGTCGAAGGCCTCACCGAGGTACTTGTGCGCCATCGCCGAGCACTCCAGGTGCCAGCCCGGCCGGCCGCGGCCCCACGGGGTCTCCCAGGAGGGCTCGCCCGGCTTGGTCGCCTTCCACATGGCGAAGTCGCGCGGGTCGCGCTTACCGGTGATGCCCTCTTCCGTGGGCTGGCGCAGGTCGTCGATGTCCTGGTTGGACAGCGCCAGATAGTCGGGGAAGGACCGCACGTCGAAGTAGACGCTGCCGTCGGCCTCGTAGGCGTGCCCGCGCTCGATCAGGCCGCGCATCATCTCGACCATCTCGGTGATGTGGCCGGTGGCGCGGGGTTCGTAGGTGGGCGGGAGGCAGCCGAGGACCTCGTACCCGTCGTTGAAGGCACGCTCGTTCTCGTAGCCGATGGACCACCAAGGGCGGCCCTGGTCCGTCGACTTGGTGATGATCTTGTCGTCGATGTCGGTCACGTTCCGGATGAACGTGACGTCGAAACCGCGGTACTCGAACCAGCGGCGCATGATGTCGAAGTTCAGTCCCGACCGGATGTGCCCGATGTGCGGGGCGGCCTGCACCGTCGCACCGCACAGGTAGATCGAGACACAACCCGGCACGAGAGGGGCGAAGTCACGGATCTGCCGGGCGCTGGTGTCGTACAGGCGAATGGTCACGCAACAAGGGTAGTGGGCGCGTGGTAGTGCCTCGCGACCGTTTCCTGCCAGGACGTGACATCAGGGTGACGCGGATTACACCCCCGTCCGCCGCCCGTCACCCCGTGCGGACCACGAGCGCGGTCGCCATGGCGGCGAGCCCTTCCGCCCGTCCCGTCAGGCCGAGACCGTCGGTGGTGGTCCCGGAGACCGCGACCGGCGCGCCCACCGCGGCGGACAGCGCCTTCTGCGCCTCCTCGCGGCGCTTGCCGATCTTGGGGCGTACGCCGATCACCTGAACGGAGACGTTGCCGATCTCGAACCCGGCGGCACGCACGATCCGCGCCGCCTCCGAGAGCAGGGCGACCCCGGAGGCGCCGGACCACTCGGGCCGCGACGTACCGAAGTGCGCGCCGAGGTCACCGACGCCGGCGGCGGAGAAGAGGGCGTCGCACGCGGCGTGCGCGGCGACGTCACCGTCGGAGTGTCCCGCGAGGCCGTACCCGTCGCTTTCCGCGCCTTCCCAGAGCAGGCCGGCGCACCACAGTTCGCGCCCCTTCTCGAAGGCGTGCACATCGGTGCCGATGCCGACCTGCGGCAGGCGGAGCTCCTCAGAAGCCATCGGTGGCCCTCCTCCGGGCGAGTACGGCCTCGGCCAGCACGAGATCGAGCGGCCGGGTCACCTTGAACGCTTCTTCGTGCCCCGGGACGACGACGACCCGCAGGCCCAGCTGCTCGACCATGCTCGCGTCGTCGGTGACGTTGTCGGTGACCGTCGCGTGCGCGCGCACCAGGGTCTCGCGCTCGAAGCCCTGGGGGGTCTGCACGGCGCGCAGAGCGGCCCGGTCGGGAGTGGCGACGACGGGCTCCGGCTCGTCCTTGCCGGCCGGTTCGACCTGCTTGACGGTGTCCGCGAGGGGCAGCGCGGGCACGACGGCGGGAGCGCCGTCGCGTACGGCCTCGATGACCGCGTCGACGGTCTCCACGGGCACCAGCGGGCGGGCCGCGTCATGCACGAGGACGGTCCCGATGTCGTCGGGGAGCGCGTCGAGACCGAGGCGTACGGATGCCTGGCGGGTGTCACCGCCGGGGACGACGAGGTAGTCCGTCCGCTCGGGCAAGGAGTGCGCGTCGAGGAGCCGCTTCACCTCGGGAGCCCCGTCGGGCGGCGCGACCACCACGACCAGTGAGACGGCCCGGGACGCGGCCATGGCGCGCACGGCGTGGACGAGCATGGGCGTGCCGTTGAGCGCGCGGAGCGCCTTCGGGGCACCGGGGCCGAGCCGCACACCCCGGCCGGCGGCCGGGATCACGGCCGCGGTGCGGTGGTGGCGCGATACGTCTGACATCGGTTGCACTCCGGCAGGTTTGTTTCCTCAGCCGACATGGGTATGGCCACAGCGTGCCGGGCGCGACGCCTTGACGGGCCCTTCCGTGACCACTGGTCTGCGCCAGCCGCCGAGGCCCGGCACGCCACGGTGCCGGACGACGACGGTCGCGACCGTCAGAAAGTTGCGACCCTTGCGAGCCTTCAGCTGCGACCGTTCACACACATGCCGCAGCGCCCGGCGGCAGGCTGGATTTCACGGAGGGTGATTTCACAGCGTGCCAGCGGGCACCGCGGCATTATTGTGCGTCAGGACGCGAGGACCTCGTCGAGCAGAGCCTCGGCCTTGTCCTCATTGGTGTTCTCCGCGAGGGCGAGCTCGCTCACCAGGATCTGGCGCGCCTTTGCGAGCATCCGCTTCTCACCTGCGGAAAGCCCACGCTCGCGCTCACGACGCCACAGGTCGCGCACTACCTCGGCGACCTTGATGACATCGCCGGAGGCGAGCTTCTCGAGATTTGCCTTGTAGCGACGGGACCAGTTCGTCGGCTCTTCGGCGTACGGTGCACGAAGCACCTCGAAGACCCGGTCGAGTCCGTCCTGGCCGACCACATCGCGAACGCCGACGAACTCCGCATTGTCCGCTGGCACGCGAACCGTCAGATCGCCCTGGGCGACCTTGAGCACCAAGTAGGTCTTGTCCACGCCTTTGATCTGGCGAGTTTCGATGGCCTCGATCAGCGCGGCCCCGTGATGGGGATAGACCACGGTGTCGCCAACCTTGAACGTCATGTGACAGGTACCCCTTCCGTGGCTATCCAGGGTAACACGGATACGGCTTCTTCTGAATGGCGTTTTCGCAGGTCAGGGCATATCTCGGGGCTTGACAACCGAGACAGGAACGTGCTGCGGACAGCTTCCGGACTGCGGTATTCGCAGGTCGGAGCCACTGCGCGGGCGGACAGAAACACGCGCGTCACAGAGCGCGTACCCCCCTCCGAAGAGGCTGAACGTCCCGATTTGCCGGATTCTAGACGGTGAACTTCCCGTACTCCGTTCGGCCGCCGGTCACCCGTACGGACCGACGCGCCGGAGAATCCGGAATTGATCACCGCGGCCATTCGCAAGGAATGTGCGACGCCCCAGGAAATTGATCACCACGGTTATGTGAACGGGCGGGTCGGCGGGTGATCGGAACACATGATCGGGATGCCGCATCCTGAGACATCGGCGGGTCACTCGGCGGCACCCGCCGACAAGCCGGCCGGACGTCCACCCGGACGGGTCCTTCTCGTCCGCCGCCCGCAAAGGGCGGGTCGGGTGCGGGACGTGATCGGCGGCTCGGTAACCTGAGCGCGAGTGACACGCCCTTGGCCGGTGACAGCCGCCACCACCCCGTCCGTACGTAGAAGGAGAAGCGCCGCCGTGAGCAGCAGCCTTCGACGCGGTGCCCTCGCCGGCGCTGCCATCGTCTTCTCGATCGCCTCGCTCTCCGCCTGCGGTGCGGGCAACGACGCGCAGACCCTCGGTGTCAGGCCGGACAACGCGGCCACCGCCGTCGACAACCTGAAGCTGCAGAACGTCAACGTCATCACGCAGCCGAAGCCGGACGTGAAGGGCCCCGCCGTGGTGGCCCTGACGATCTTCAACGACGGCGTGAAGCCGCAGACCCTCGAGTCGATCACGCTGCCGGGCTCCGACGCCAAGGTGAAGCTGACCCCCGCCAAGGGCTCCAAGGCCGTCACCGTCCCCGCGCAGGGCCGCCTCATCATCGGCGGCAAGGACAACGCGTCCGCCGTGATCGAGAACGGCAACCAGGAGATGAACGACGGCTCGAACCGAGAGGTCGTCTTCCGGTTCAGCGAGACGGGCGACATCACGCTGCGGGCCCTGGTCGTCCCGGCGACGAACTACTTCAAGGACTTCGGCCCGACCGAGGTACCGAAGCCGAAGCCGTCGCCCGCCGCCCCGACGACGTCCCCCTCGGGCAGCCCGTCCGGCGCCCCCACCGGCACCCCGGCCTCCCCCGAAGCGCCGGAGGGCGACACGGAGGCGGCCGGCAGCGAGCCCGAGCTGCCGACCGACTCGGCGTCCGCGTCGCACAGCGCGGGCCACTGACCCCCGCGCACGAACGCCGAAGGGGCGCCCGCCGGATTCCGGCGGGCGCCCCTTCGCTGTGGGTCCGGCGGACCGTCGCTCCGCCGGACTCCTACGGCTCGAACTTGTAGCCCAGGCCGCGGACCGTCACCAGATAGCGCGGCGCGCCCGGGTCCGGCTCGATCTTGGCGCGCAGCCGCTTCACATGGACGTCGAGGGTCTTGGTGTCACCCACGTAGTCAGCGCCCCACACCCGGTCGATCAGCTGCATACGGGTCAGCACGCGGCCCGCGTTGCGCAGCAGCATCTCGAGCAGGTCGAACTCCTTGAGCGGCAGGTCGACCTTGCCGCCGGAGACGGTCACGACGTGACGGTCCACGTCCATGCGCACCGGCCCCGCTTCCAGGGCGGCCGGCGTGACCTCCTCCGGCTCACCGCGGCGGCGGAGCACCGCGCGGATGCGGGCGACCAGTTCCCGGGAGGAGAAGGGCTTGGTGACGTAGTCGTCGGCTCCTATCTCCAGCCCGACGACCTTGTCGATCTCGCTGTCCTTGGCGGTCACCATGATCACGGGCACGTTCGAGCGGCCCCGCAGTTGGCGGCACACCTCGGTGCCGGGCAGTCCGGGCAGCATCAGGTCGAGGAGCACCAGGTCGGCTCCGTTGCGTTCGAACTCGTCGAGTCCGTCGGGGCCCGTGGTCGCCACAGCGACCTCGAAGCCCTCCTTGCGGAGCATGTAGGACAGGGCGTCGCTGAAGGATTCCTCATCCTCGACGACGAGCACTCGGGTCACGGAAGGACCTCCGGGGCAGGAATTTCGGTGTTCGGATCGGTGTCGTAAGGCCGGTCGTCGTCCTCTTCGACGCGATCCTGGCCGCTGGTTGCGCGTTCTTTCGCCGCGCCTGCCTCCGGCAGCCGCAGCGTGAAGGTGGAGCCCTGTCCCTCGGAGCTCCAGACCGTGACCTCCCCGCCGTGCGAGGCGGCCACGTGCTTGACGATGGCCAGCCCCAGGCCGGTGCCCCCGGTGGCGCGGGAACGGGCGGGGTCGACCCGGTAGAACCGCTCGAAGATCCGCTCGCGGTCCTTCTCAGAGATGCCGATGCCCTGGTCGGTCACGGCGATCTCGATCAGGTCCCCGCCCGGGGCCGAGACACGGCGGGCGGAGATGCCGACGCGGGTACGGGCCGGGGAGTAGTTGACGGCGTTCTCGACGAGGTTGCCGAGCGCGGCTGCGAGCTTGCCACGGTTCCCCCAGATCCGCAGGTCGGCGGCGGCTCCCGCGGCCATGGTGATCTGCTTGGCGGAGGCGGTCTGCCGGGAGCGGTCGATGGCCTCGGCGACCAGTTCCTCGACCCGTACGGGCTCGGAATCCTCCAGCGGGTCGTCGTTCTGCACCCGGGAGAGGTCGATCAGTTCCTGCACGAGATTGGTGAGCCGGGTCGCCTCGATCTGCATCCGCCCGGCGAAGCGGGTGACGGCCTCGGGGTCGTCGGAGGCGTCCATGACAGCCTCCGAGAGCAGGGAGAGCGCCCCGACGGGGGTCTTGAGCTCATGGCTGACGTTGGCGACGAAGTCGCGCCGTACGGCCTCTATGCGGCGGGCCTCCGTCAGGTCCTCGACCAGCAGCAGGACGAGTCGCGAGCCCAGCGGGGCGACGCGGGCGGAGACGGCCAGCGCCTCGCCGCGACCGGTGCCGCGGCGGGGCAGGTCCAGCTCGACCTGCCGTATCTCCCCGTCACGCCGGGTGTCACGGGCCATGTGCAGCATCGGTTCCACGGCGAGTTTGCCGCCGCGGACCAGGCCGAGGGCGTAGGCCGCGGAGCTGGCCTTGACGACGGAGTCGGACTCGTCGAGGACGACCGCGGAACTGCGGAGCACAGACAGGACGGTGTCGACGCCGGGCGGGAGCACGGCATCGGTGTGGAGCGACGTCCGGGTGGGCCGCTTCTGTTCGCGTTCGCTCCAGCGGAACGCCAGCACCGCGATGACACCGGTGCAGAGACCGGCGATCGCTGCTGCTGCGGCAACCGCCGCGTTCACGTCCATGCATTCAGGTTATGCGGGTCGCGGGGCACTCTCCCAGCCAAACGGGTGGCACCTCGAACAGTCGTCGCTCAGAGTTCACCAAGGGGATAGTGCTGGTTCATTTGGGAGGGAGCCGTCGGACTCCTCCCCGTCGGAACGTGGGAGCGTGGGGGTTCGAGCCCCACCCGGACCCCGGTCGTATCAAGAGAGGGACACCATGCGGGACGCGTACCACGAGGAACTGGACTCGATCGGCGAGGGCCTGGTCGAAATGGCCCGGCTGGTCGGGTCGGCGATCGGGCGCGCCACCACGGCCATGCTCGACGCCGATCTCAAGCTCGCAGAGAACGTGATTGCCGGCGACCAGAAGGTCGACGATCTGCAGCACGATCTGGAGGCACGGGCGATCGCCCTGCTGGCGCGGCAGCAGCCGGTCGCCACGGATCTGCGGATCGTGGTCACCTCGCTGCGGATGAGCGCCGACCTGGAGCGCTCCGGCGACCTGGCCCAGCACGTGGCCAAGCTGGCCCGGCTGCGCTTCCCGAACCGTGCCGTGCCGAACGACCTGCACGCCACAATCCTGCAGATGGGGCAGCTGGCCCAGCGCCTGATGGCGAAGGCGGCTGAGGTCATCATCACCAAGGACGTCGACCTGGCGCTCCAGCTGGAGCAGGACGACGACGAGATGGACCTGCTGCACCGCACGCTCTTCCAGCACCTGATGGACGACCGCTGGAAGCACGGCATCGAGACGGCGGTCGACGTGACGCTGCTCGGCCGCTACTACGAGCGGTTCGCGGATCACGCGGTGTCGGTGGCCAAGCGCGTGGTGTACCTGGTGACGGGTGAGCACGCGGACGAGATCCAGCAGCAGACGACGGTGGAGGGCGCGTAGCGGCGCCGAGGGGGCGCACGGGGGCGCTTGCGCGCATGCGCCGTTGATGCGCCCGGCCCGACGGGAATGCAATGGGCGTGGCGGCATTCCCGTACGCCCCTGAGGAGGGACCCATGGCCGAATCCCCCACCACCGACCCCCGGCAGGAAGACCCGCGCGAAGCGGTCCACCTGCCCGTCCTCGGCGCCTGCGGCTGTGGCTCCGGCTGCGGCTGCGGCTGCCAGTCCGGCGCCCCCTGCCAGTGCGGCGGCTGCTGCGGCTGACGCGCACTCGCACGACGAGGGCCCCGTCCGCGGCCGGACGGGGCCCTTGCTGTGCGGCGTCGTCGCCTCGCGGATCGCGCATGCCGCTCGACGGTCTCCTGCCGGTCCCGTCGGACGTCAGGCCGCGAGGGGGACCTGCTCGCCCTCCGCCGGGTTCCCGTAGTGGGTCCAGATCTGGTTCAGCTCGTGCTGGTAGTACAGCGCGTGCAGGCCGGCGACGATCATGAGGATCAACCCGATCCAGGGGTTGCAACTGGGCTGCATCCCGGCCGCCTTCTGCATGTCGGCGATGCGCTGCCCGGTGTTGTAGACCGACACGAAGGGCGGAACGATCACCAGCCAGCCGACGAGCACGGCCAGCACCGCGTACGCGGGGTTGACCTCGATGCGGCGATCGAAGTCACGGGCCTCGCGGTTGACCTTGTAGTACCAGACGAAGTGGTAGACACCCAGGGTGATCAGCGGCCAGATCAGCCACACGAGAAAGATGTTGCGGGGTTTGCCGACACGACCGGACACGACGCACCTCCTCTCACTCCAGTGCATCACGCCCACCGCGATCAGGCGCGCGGTGGGAGGGCTGAGCCTCCGGCATGGTTCGTCACCTGGGCTCCTGGTCGAAGGTGGGACCCAGTGAGCCCCGCATGGCAGCGCGAAGATGCCGCAAGGCGGTGTCGTACGGCATGTGGAGTGCCTGCCACTCGGCGGAGTCATCCCCTACCACGACGTCAGTCGTCGCGATGGCTACTCGCAACGCTCTCAGAAGTTCGTAGGCCTCCCGAGCGGCGTCGTACACGCCAGGTGGTGCCACCAGGAAGAGTTCGTACTTGGCTGCTATCACGCCGGTCGAGCGGAAGGCCTCCACCACCTCGGAGCCGACGCCCAGCACGCCGCCGCTCAAGGTACTGATCAGGGTCAACCAGCCCATAGCGCCGAGCTAAGAGACTGAGACGTCGCTCGATAGGGCGCGTACCCCGCAGGCTTCACTCCCTACTGCGACCCGGTCAAGCATGCGGGCGCGGAGACAACCCTGGGCAGCGACAAGCCCCCTGCCCGCGGGAATCCCGTGAGCAGGGGGCCTGATCGTGCAGTGGGCTACTTCTTCTTGCCCTGGTTCTTGACCGCCTCGATCGCCGCCGCCGCCGCGTCCGGGTCGAGGTACGTGCCGCCCGGGTTGACCGGGTTGAAGTCGGCGTCGAGCTCGTAGACGAGGGGGATGCCGGTGGGAATGTTCAGGCCGGCGATGTCCGCGTCGGAGATGCCGTCCAGGTGCTTGACCAGCGCGCGCAGGCTGTTGCCGTGGGCGGCGATCAGGACCGTGCGGCCGGCGAGCAAGTCGGGGACGATGCCGTCGTACCAGTACGGCAGCATGCGCTCGACGACGTCCTTGAGGCACTCGGTGCGGGGACGCAGCTCGCTCGGGATGGTCTGGTAGCGGGCGTCGTTCGCCTGCGAGAACTCGTTGTCGTCGGCGAGGACCGGCGGAGGCGTGTCGTACGAGCGGCGCCAGAGCATGAACTGCTCCTCGCCGAACTCGGCCAGCGTCTGGGCCTTGTCCTTGCCCTGAAGGGCGCCGTAGTGGCGCTCGTTCAGCCGCCAGGTCCGGTGGACCGGGATCCAGTGGCGGTCGGCGGACTCCAGGGCCAGCTGCGCCGTGCGGATGGCGCGCTTCTGGAGCGAGGTGTGGAGCACGTCGGGGAGCAGACCGGCGTCCTTGAGCAGCTCACCGCCGCGGACTGCCTCCTTCTCGCCCTTCTCCGTGAGGTTGACGTCCACCCAGCCGGTGAACAGGTTCTTCGCGTTCCATTCGCTCTCGCCGTGGCGGAGGAGGATCAGCTTGTACGGTGCGTCGGCCATGCGCACGAGCCTAATCGACGCGCCGCCGACGCCGCGCGGCTGCCCGAGGAGCGGACCGTTGACGATCGCCGTCAATTGAGTGGCGGTCGCCGCCTCCCACTAAGTAAGTTGCGGATGCTCAAGAAGACCATTACAGCCGTGGGGGGGCTCCCGTATGTCCATCGCTTCGCTCGGACGCGCAGCGCGCACGACCGTCTCGGGCCTGCCCCCCGGCTTCTGGTGGCTGTGGACCTCGACGCTGGTGAACCGGACCGGCGCGTTCGTGCTCACCTTCCTGTCGCTCTATCTCACGCAGGAACTGGGCTACTCGGCCTGGTACGCCGGTCTCGTCATCGCGCTGCACGGGCTCGGCGGCGTGGCCGGGTCGCCGCTCGGCGGGATGCTCACCGACCGGTGGGGCCGGCGTCCCACGATGATCTCGATGCACCTGGCGGGCGCGGCGTGCGCCGCCGCCCTCGCCGTGGTCAGCAGCGCCTGGGGCATCGCGGTCGTGGTGCTCCTCATGGGCGTGGCGATGCAGGCGGTGCGGCCGGCGATCAGCGCGATGATCGCGGACATGGTCCCGGAGTCCGAGCTGCGCCGGGCCTACGCGCTCAACTACTGGGCCCTCAACCTGGGCTTCGCCGTCGCCGCGCTCGGCGGCGGTGCCGCGATCTTCCTCGGCTACCGGACCCTGTTCGTGGCGGACGCCGTGGCGACGGCGCTGTGCGCCGTGATCGTCTTCATGCGGCTGGGCGAGACCCGCCCCGAGGCCCGGGTCGACAGTGCCGGCGTGAAGGTCGAGGAGCAACGGGTGACCGTCCTCGACGTGATGAAGGACGCCCCGTTCCGCACCCTGGTCCTGCTGAACCTGCTGGTCTGCCTGATCTTCACCGCCCCATGGGTGGGTCTGCCGCTGACCATGGCAGGTGAGGGGCTGTCGGCCGATTCGTACGGCATGGTCATCGCCGTCAACGGTGTGGTGATCGTCGCCCTGCAACTGCTCGTCAACAAGATCACGGACAAGCGCTCGCCGGCCGCGCTGCTCACCGTCTCCTCGCTGCTCTTCGCCGTCGGCACCGGGGCGACGGCCCTGGCCGGCACCCCGCTGGTGTTCGCAGCGACCGTGGTGGTGTGGACGCTCGGCGAGATGGTGCACGTCCCGACGAACGCCGCCGCCACCGCCCGGCTGGCCCCGAGCACGCCCGGGGCCGCTACCAGGGCGTGATGGGCATGTCCTGGGCCGTCGCCGGTTTCGTCGCCCCGATCCTGGCGGGCTGGGTCGTGGACGGCCCCGGGCCGGACGTCCTGTGGATGGGGTGCGCGGTGGTCGGCGCGGTGGCGGCGGTGGGTTACTCGCTGCTGCTGCGGAGGGCGCTGGCGGAGACGGGCGGTCCGGTGGAGCCTTCGGTGACCAAGGTCGTGGAGGTCGCGAAGGCGACGGACGTGACGGACATGACGGACATGACGGATGTCCACGACAAGGAGACCGAGCAGGGCGCGGCCCCGGTCGGGGGCTGACCGGGGCCGACCCGTGCGGACATGACCGCCGTTCAGCGGCCCAGTCGGCGCTGCGCCTCGTAGAGATTGGCGGGGTGGACCGCGCCGGGGGCTCCGTACGCCTCCAGGCGGGAGTTGAGCGCGCCGGTGAAGTCGGGCACGTCGGTCTGGTCGAACTCGCGGACCTCGCTGATGGCGACGGTGGCGCTGCACGGGGCGATGCCGTCGATCCGGACCAGGCCGGCGCGGCCGTTGGTGACCGTGACGTTCCAGTGGGTGAAGCGGGCCCCGTACAGCGGGCCGGCGCCGGCGTCGCCGCCGTGGCGGCCGTTGTTCTCGACCGTGATCTCGGTGCGGACGCATCCGAACGGCATGCCGCGGTGGGTGTCGAAGGTGCCCATCTCCATCACACCGCGCGACCAGACGTTGTAGCTGGACAGGCCCTCGACGTTGATGCCGTGGAGCTGGGTCCCGGCGGGTGCCGGGACGGTGCGGCGCACGACGGTGAAGTCCTCGACGAGGTTGTCGTGCGAGCCCTCGCGGCAGAAGTAGGGGTGGTGCGAGCCGCGACCCTCGACGCGGGTGCGCCGCAGGGTGCATGCCGAGGCGGCGACGAGGCCGAACCCGTTGTCGACATGGCGCACGGTGACGTCGTCGGCCCAGCAGTCGTACGCGCACTGGAAGGTGACGCCGTTGTAGCCCTTGTCGAGCAGGTGCGGGGACTGCGGTGTCTCGATCGCCGCGAGGGTCAGGCCCTCCACCCCGGAGCCGGTCAGCGGTGTGACGAGGGTGGTGAGGCGCGGGTCCCATTCGGGGCGTACGTCGAGGGGCAGCGGGCGCTCGAGGGTGACCCTGTCGCCTCGGACGGAGGTGATGCGCACGGGCCACTCGTAGGGGACGTAGGACGTCAACTTGGTCTTGTCGTCCCAGACATACGTCTTCGTTCCCTCACCGTCGCCGGCCATGTGACGGAGCAAGGTGTGGTCGGCGTCGTCGGCGAGGCGGAGCATGACGAGCCGGCCGCGGCGCAGCCGGGAGGCGTCGGAGACGGTGACGGACCGGTCGCCGCGTCCGGCGGGGGCGACGGTGGCGAGAGTGGTCCACTCGTCGCGCCGGTTGCCGGTCCAGCCCTCGAAAGGCCACGCCTTGGCCCTGATGGCGTCGGTGAGGGAGGCGTAACGCTCCTTCGGGCAGAGCCAGATGAGGCCGCCGGCCCAGGACCAGGAGGACTTGTCCCCGCCGTAGCGGGAGCCGTAGGGGCCGATGAGTTCGGTGAGGTTCCGGGTGGCGAGAAGGGTGGTGCGGCCGCTCCCGGCGCCGCGCAGGACGACGTCGCTGTGCCCGATGCGGATGACGTCGTCGATGCGATACGTGCCCGCCGGAACGAGGACCGTGCCGCCGCCGCGTTCGCCGACAGCGGCGACGGCACGGTTGATCGCGGGTGCGCAGTCGACGGAGCCGTCTCCCTCGGCCCCGTAGTCACGCACGTCGGCCCTGACCGGACGCCGCGGAAGGTGACGCGCCCCGGCGGCCCGGCCGGCACTGCCGATGTACGGGATCTGGGGGTGCGTGTAGGGCGCGCGGCGGAACTCCCGCCACAGTTCAGGGGTGGTGCGTGGCCGCGCAGCCGCGGGGGCCGTCGCGAGACCGCCGGTCGCGGCAGTCGCCACGACGGCCGTCGCGCTGCCGAGCAATGCGCGTCTGCTGATGGCTCGTTGATCGGACCCCATGACGCCACCTTCCATGGATGTGAACGACGTTCATATTTACGTCGGCGGCGAGCATGCCACGGCGACCCGGCGCACCGAAAGGGTCGTGCACCGGGCAGCAGAGGAGTCAGGACGTCAGTCGGCGGGCCGCTGGGTCAGGTTCGTGAACGCGTCGAGGTTGCGCGTCGATTCACCACGCGACACGCGCCACTCGTACTCGCGGCGGATGGCGCTCGCGAAACCCAGCTCCAGCAGCGTGTTGAACGAGCCGTCCGCCGCCTCCAGGATCGAGCCGAGCAGCCGGTCGATCTCCTCGGGCGTGACCACGGACAGCGGGAGTCTGCCCACGAGGTAGATGTCGCCGAGCCGGTCGATCGCGTAACTCACCCCGTACAGCTTGAGGTTGCGCTCCAGCAGCCAGCGGTGGACGGCGGCGTCGTTCTCGTCGGGATGGCGGATGACGAAGGCGTTGACCGAGAGCGAGTGCTTGCCGACGAGGAACGAACACGTCGTGGAAAGCTTGCGCGTGCCCGGGAGTTTGACGACGTAGGAGCCCGTGTCGGGACTCTCCCATTCGAGGTCGGCGTCCTTGAAAGCCTGCTCGATGACCCGCGTCGCCTGCTGTACGTCAGCCATGGGGCGAGCGTACGTCAGTGGTACACGGCCCGCGTGCGACGGCCGTCACAGCCGCACGGCCCGCGCCGCGGCCGGCCGGCGGGGGCTCGGCCTGTCAGTGGTGCGCGGCGCGCGTACGGCGGCGGTGTTCGTACATGGCCGCCTGGTAGACGTCCGCGGTCGCCGACGCCGACGCGTCCCAGCCGAACGACTGCGCGTGCCGGGCAGCCGCCGCACCCATCCGCTCGACCCGGGAAGGGTCGCGTACGAAGCCCGCCAGGACGTCCGCGTAGTGCGCGGGATCGTGCCCCGGCACCAGGAAGCCGGTGTGCTCGTCGCGGACGGCGACCGGGAGGCCGCCGACCGAGGCGGCGACCACCGGTGTGCCGGCGGCCTGAGCCTCTATGGCGACGAGCCCGAAGGATTCGCTGTAGGAGGGCATGACCAGTACGGAGGCGGCGCGGAACCAGTCCGCGAGCTGCTCCTGGCCGACGGGCGGCCGGAAGTGGACGACGTCCGCGATGCCCAGCCTGGCCGCCAGCTTCTGGAGCCCCTCCGGCTTGGCGAGTCCGCTGCCGCTGGGGCCCCCGACGACGGGGACGTGGATACGGCGCCGCAGGGACGGCTCGCGGGCCAACAGGGTCGCGACGGCGCGCAGCAGGATGTCGGGGGCCTTGAGGGGCTGTATCCGGCCCGCGAACAGCGGGATGAACGCCTCCTGAGGCAGCCCGAGGCGTGCCCGGGCGGCGGCCCGCCCGTCCGCGGGCGGAAGAGGTCCAGGTTCACGCCCGGGTGGACGACGGCGACCTTCGCGGGGTCGGCGTCGTAGAAACGGGCGAGCTCGTCGGCCTCCCCCGCGGTGTTGGCGATCAGCCGGTCGGCGGCGTTCACGATCTGCGTCTCGCCGATCACGCGGGTGGCCGGCTCCGGGGAGTCGCCCTCGGCCAGGGCGGCGTTCTTCACCTTGGCCATGGTGTGCATGGCGTGCACGAGCGGGACGCCCCACCGTTCCGCCGCCAGCCAGCCGACGTGGCCGGAGAGCCAGTAGTGCGAGTGGACCAGGTCGTAGTGGCCGGGCCGGCGGGCCGCCCACGCCTGCATCACGCCGTGGGTGAAGGCGCACAGCTGAGGGGGCAGGTCCTCCTTGGCCAGGCCCTCGTACGGGCCGGCGTCGACGTGCCGCACGAGGACCCCGGGGGCCAGCTCCACGGCCGGCGGCAGGCCGCCCGAGGAGGCCCGGGTGAATATCTCGACCTCGACGTTGATGGCGGCGAGGCGTTTGGCCAGCTCGACGATGTAGACGTTCATGCCGCCCGCGTCGCCCGTCCCCGGCTGGTGCAGCGGGGAGGTGTGGACGCTGAGCATGGCGACCCGGCGGGGCTTGCGGTTGCCGCCGGGGAACCGGATACGCGGTGCCATCCGGCTGCTGCCGAGGCGGGACACGTACTGGCTCACGTCGGCGGTCCTCTCGCTGCGGGCACGACGATGCGCGGGGCAAGCGGGTCCCGCACACGCTGACAACAGCGGAGCGGTCCCTTCCATTTCCACCGGGGACCACTTTGCCGAATCATTACCGTCCACGGCCGCCGCGCCCCTTGCGCCCGCGGCCGCGGACCACGTCCGTTGTGCGCCGGTCCGACCGCATACCCTCTTCTGCATGAACCGCCCCGTCGGCACCGCGACCCGCGGGACGACCAACCCCAACCGGCTGCGCCGCATGGACCGCTGGATCGCGCATGCGCACGGCCCCGCCCTGCGCCGCGCCGACGCGGCCCCCGTGGCCGTCGACCTCGGGTACGGGGCGGCCCCGTGGACCGCGGTGGAGCTGCTCGCGCGGCTGCGCACCGCCGATCCGCGGTGCGCGGTCGTCGGCGTCGAGATCGATCCGGCGCGGGTCAGTGCCGCGAAGCCGTACGAACGGGCAGGGCTCGCCTTCCGCCACGGCGGCTTCGAGGTCCCGACGCCGGACCGGCCCGCCCTCATCAGGGCCGCCAATGTGCTGCGCCAGTACGACGAGTCGGAGGTGGCCGCCGTGTGGGCGCGGCTGTGCGGCCGACTGGCCCCCGGCGGCCTGCTGGTGGAGGGCACCTGCGACGAGATCGGGCGGCGGCACGTATGGGTGGCGCTCGGCCCGGAAGGGCCGCGGACGGTCACGTTCGCGACCCGGCTCGGCTCGCTCGAACGCCCCTCCGACCTCGCGGAGCGGCTGCCCAAGGCACTCATCCACCGCAACGTGCCGGGCGAGCCGGTGCACGCCTTCCTCCGGGACTTCGACCGGGCCTGGGCGGCGGCGGCGCCGTACGCGTCCCTTGGCGCCCGGCAGCGCTGGATCAAGGCCGTGACGGACCTTGCGGACACCTGGCCGCTGACGGACGACCGGAGACGGTGGCGGCAAGGAGAGGTGACCGTGAAGTGGGCGGCACTCGCACCCGATTCGGGATGAACGGCACCACGATCGAGTGAACGGCCCGAACACGGGAACGTAGCCGGGGCCTTGCTCGTCAGTGGAGAGGGAAGACCGGCGGGCGCGGCCAGGGGTGGGTGATCTGCGGGGGTGATCTGCGCGCCGAACTGCCGGTCGACCCTGTCACTTTCGCGTGCGCCATGACACCATCACGACGTCACGCCCAAGTTACTGACGGTTAATCATATTCGGTTGCCCCGCAGGCAGCCGGATCCCAGGCGTTCGTCCGGAGGGGGAGTCGTGAACCGACGCCACTGTGCCACTGCCGCGATCACACTGGTCTGCGCTCTGACGCTGCTGACGTCCCCCGGCACGGCCTTCGCGGCCCCCGAGCCGGCCCCGACGACACCGGCGTCCGTCACCCGGCCCGGCGCGCTCCCGCCGCCCCCGCCGGCCGCGCCGAACCGGTCGCTCGAGGAAGTCCGCCTGGAGATAGACGCCCTCTACCGCAAGGCCGCGTCCGCGACGGACGCGTACAACCTCGCGGAGGAGCAGACCCAGAAGCAGTCGGCCGAGATCGTGAAGCTCGCGCAGGAGATGGTCAAGGGCCAGGCCAGGATCGAAGAGCTGAAGAACCGCGCGGGCGCGGCCGCCCGCGCCCAGTACCGCGCGGGCGGGCTGCCCCCGGAGGCGCAACTGGCGCTCGTCGACGACCCTCAGCTCTTCCTCGACGGCGTCGGCCGTATCCAGCAGGGCCAGAAGGCCACCAAGGACCTCATCACCGAACTCACCCGCACCCAGGCGGACCTGGCCACCTACACCAAGGACGCCAGCGCACAGTGGGAGAGGCTCGAGGCCAACCGGGCCAAGAAGGAGAAGGCGCAGAAGGAGATCAAGGAGCGGATCGCCGCCGCCAAGAAGCTCGAGGACCAGCTCGAGAAGGAGGAGCTGGCGACGCTCCTGCAGCTTGAGCAGCGGGCACAGTACGACGCCCAGGCCGCCTGGCTGGACTCCGGCGCGCTGAAGGGCGTGGGCGGCGCAGCGAGCGAACAGGGCCGCGAGGCACTCCGGTTCGCGACGAAGCAGCTCGGCAAGCCGTACGTGTGGGGCGCCGAGGGGCCGGACTCCTACGACTGCTCGGGGCTCACCTCACAGGCCTGGGCCGCCGCCGGCCGGACCATCCCCCGCACCTCGCAGGAGCAATGGCGGCTGCTTCCCCGGATCCGCATCCAGGACATGCGCCCCGGCGACCTGATCATCTACCACTCGGACGCCAGCCACGTCGGGATGTACATCGGCGACGGCGCCATCATCCACGCGCCGCGGCCCGGCAGGAACGTGACCGTGGCCGGAGCCGGCTCGATGTCCATCCTCGGTGTCGTCCGCCCCGACAAGTGACGCCGCCCCGCCGGGAGCACGGCGACGGGACACGGACACCACTTCGCACGTGACGCACGCCACGTGGAGGAAGGGGTGAAACGGGCGCCCGGGGTGATGTTCGTCATGGGCCGCCCGGCAACTACGCCCCTGAGCGCGGCATATGCCATCGGCTCTTCGCTGATCGCCATTCCGTTCGGCCACCGCCTACCGCTATGGTCCCCGTCTGGCGGGTCGTCGATCGTCGTCCTGCCGCGCCCTCGGGGGGAGGGAAGGAACAACACCGATGCCCGTACCCGTACCGCGACAGAGGAACGTCCCCGTCGCGGAGACCGCCCCCGGCGGAGCCGGCGGCGACCTGATACTCCTCGTCATCGAGGACGACCCTGCGGGCACCTTCAGCGTTCCCGGTCTGCTGGACGCCGCAGGTGCGCGCGTCCGCATCCGCACCGCCCGGAACCTCACCGAGGCCGAGCGGCTGCTCACGGACGACGTCCACTGCGTCCTCGTCGACCTCGCGCTCGCCGGACGCCCGCAGGACGACGCCCTCGGCGCGCTCAAGCACGTTCTGCGCCTCGCGCCCCGGCACGCCGTGTTGGCGCTGACCGCGTCCGGCGACACCGAGCTGGCCGCGGAGGCGGTACGGCTGGGCGCTCAGGACCACCTCGTCCGCGAGGAGCTCGACGGACGCCTGCTGACCCGCGCCGTGCGGTACGCGGTGGAGCGCAAGCGCGCCGACACCGCCCAGGTGAAGCTCGCCGAGTCCAGGCTCCGTGCCCAGGAGAACGCCCGCCTCGAGCGCGGTCTGCTGCCAACTCCCCTGCTGGAGGGCTCGGACCTGCGCTTCGCGGCGCGCTACCGCCCGGGGCGCTCCCGCGCCCTGCTCGGCGGCGACTTCTACGACACCGTCCGCACCCCGGACGGCACGGTCCACGCGATGATCGGCGACGTCTGCGGCCACGGCCCGGACGAGGCGGCCCTCGGCGTGGAACTGCGCATCGCGTGGCGGGCCCTCACGTTCGCCGGACTGTGCGGCGACGACCTGCTGTCCACGCTCCAGCAGGTGCTGGAGCACGAGCGGGAGAGCGACGAGATCTTCGCGACGCTCTGCACGGTGGACATCTCCGCCGACGGGCGGCGGGCCGGGCTCTGCCTGGCGGGCCACCCCTCCCCGCTGATCGCCCGGCACGGCCGGGCGGCGCAGCTGCTCCCCTACGACGACGGGGGCCCGGCGCTCGGCCTGCTGCCGCGTGCCCGCTGGCCGCGCCGCCAGGTGGAGCTGGGCGGCTCCTGGAGCCTGATGATGTACACGGACGGGCTGATAGAGGGCCGCAAGGGCCCGGACACCAAGCAGCGGCTGGGCCAGGACGGCATGCTCGCGATGATCAACCGCCAGCTGTCGGCCGGTCTGGACGGCGAGGCACTCCTCGAGGCCGCCGTCGGCGAGGTGCGCGAGCTGAACGGCGGTGACCTCACCGACGACGTGGCGGTGCTGCTGCTGAGCCGCGACGGGACCCGCCGCTGAGCGACGGTCGTCCGTCGCGGCCACCCGGAGTCCCTCGCAGCACCGCCCGGACAGCGCGTCACCGGCCGGGCATCGCGGTCAGCTGTCGGGGCTCGCGTTCACGCGCCGGGCATCGCGGCACCGTTCGCGTATAGCGGTCTGGTGTCGGGCATCGCGTCACCGTACGCATCGCGGCCACGCGTCGGGCATCGCGATCATGTGCGGCGATCGTCGGCGGAGCGCCGCGGGCACCGGTCAGGGCCTACGCCCCGCGACGAACGCCGGAAGTGGAGAACAGGCACACCGACGAGTCCGCGAGCGCGGGCGTCGGGTCCTGCGGCGGTCACCGGCCGCCGTTGTAGGGGCCGTACGGACCGTCGCTGCTGGAGCCGCCACGCCGCTTGCCGCCTCCTCCGGACACCTGATGGAGGGCGGGGCGTACGTCGACGAAGAAGACGATCGAGGCGATCAGTCCGGCGATCTGCAGGAACAGCATCGAGATGAACGGAATCAGGTTCACGGCGACCGCGACACCGAGGATGATCAGCCAGAACGGCTTGGTCTTCTTGTCGGCGGCCCGGTAGGCGTCCTCACGGGCCATGGCGGCCATGACGAAAGCGACCACGGACGTCACCAGGAAGACCAGGTTGACGATCATCCCGAGCCCGAAGTCGAAACGTTCAGCCAGCATCCTCAGCACCGCCTACTCAGTGGTTGGTGTCGCCTGCCTCGCCGCCAAGGTACCTCCGAGGACGCCCGAGGCGCGATGACCGTGCCGGGCGCCGCTTCCAGCGGCGCCCGCGCATCGCTCACTTCGCGGCCGGCGGCGTGCTGTTCTTGGCGGCCGGCTTGCGCACGGCGGTCTTGCGCGCGGCCGGCTTCTTGGCCTCGGCGCTCTTCGGCTCCGCGGCGGCGGCCACGGAATTGGGCTCGGCGTCGCTCTGCTTGCTCTTCGCCGGCTCGGGCTCCACGGCGACGGCGATCTCGGTGATCTCCTCCGCCGCCTCGCCACGCCACGTCCGCACGGTCTGCTCGCCGTGTTCGGCGACCTTCTCGTACGTCTCACGGGCCTTGACCGCGTACTCGGCGGCGACGCCGACGCTGCGCAGCGCGAGGTCCTGGGCGCTCTCGCCCAGCTTCTTCAGGTCGGTGTCGAAGTTCCCGATCACCTCGGCGACCTTCGCCTGCACGGTGGCCTGCGCCTCCTTGGCCTGCGCGGTCACCTTCTCCTGCACGGCCTTGGGGTCGGTGTTGCGCACGGCGTCGATACGGCCCGGCGCCTCGGCGGCCAGCTGCTCGATCAGCCCGGGCACCTTCCTGGCCTGCTGGACTGCGAGGTCGGCGGTGCCGGCGGCGAAGTAGAGGGGAGTCGGGTCGGTGAGGGTCTTACGCAGGTCATCGGTGATGGCCATGACTGTGGTCCTCCCGGAACGCAGATCAGTTCGTCTTCGGTTCGGCATCGCCCGTACCGGCCGTGCGGGGGCCGTCAGCGGCGGTGTCCTCGTGGGCTTCCGTGGCAGCGGCGGTCTCGAGCCCGTTCTCCTTGCGGAAGGACTCGTAGATCTGGAGAAGCACCTGCTTCTGCCGCTCGTTGATGGAAGGGTCGGCCAGGATGACGGCACGCGTCTCCAGCTCGTCCCGCTCCTGCTCGTCCAGAATCCCGGCCCGCACGTACAGCGTCTCCGCCGAGATCCGCAAGGCCTTGGCGACCTGCTGAAGGACCTCGGCGCTCGGCTTGCGCAGCCCGCGCTCGATCTGGCTCAGATACGGATTGGACACCCCGGCGGCGTCGGCGAGCTGCCGCAGGGACAGCTGCGCGTTGCGCCGCTGTTCGCGGAGGTACTCACCGAGATTGCCGACGTTGAGCGATGCCATGTACCGATGGTGCCGTACCGGCGCTAACTATTGCAAGCAACTGCTTGCAATAGTGTCGCAAGCAACACCCGGACGGCCCAAGCGCCGGCTTCGCCGGGGCTCTTCTCCGGCGCGGCACCGCGGCTGACGGAAAGTCACTGGCTCAGCGCTCCGTCCGCGGCGAGACTTCCGGCGTGACCCTTCACGAGAACGAGATCCCGGTCGACGAGACGCTGGTCCGGTCACTGCTGCAGGCGGAGCGGCCGGAGTGGGCCGGCCTGCCGCTGGAACCGGCGGGCGCGGGCACGGAGAACACCATGTACCGCCTGGGCGACGACCTGCTCGTGCGCCTTCCACGGACCGCCGACAAGGGAGAGTCGCTGCGGAAGGAGCAGGAGTGGCTTCCTCGCCTGGCGCCCCTCCTCTCCTGCCCGGTCCCCGGGCCCGTCTACGCCGGGGCGCCCACCGCCGCCTTCCCCGCGGTCTGGTCGGTCTACCGCTGGATCGACGGTGACCAGGCCGGCCCGGACACCGTCGGGGACTGGTCCGCGTTCGGCGCCGACCTGGCGGCGGTCGTCGGCGAGCTCCACAGCATCGACCTCATGGGAGCGACGCGCACGGACAGCCTCAGCTGGTACCGCGGAGGCGGCCTGGAGCCGTGCGACCGGTGGATCGGCGAAAGTCTCGACAACTGCCGGACGACCGTGGGCTCCGAGCTCGACGTCGACGCTCTGGAACAGCTGTGGCGAGCCGCACTCGCACTGCCCGAGCCCTCCGCACCTCACGTGTGGCTCCACGGCGACCTCAAACCCACCAACCTCCTTGTCCGGGAAGGCAAGCTCCACGCGGTCATAGATTTCGGGGCGCTCTCGGTCGGCTTTCCCGACGCCGAGCACTCCACCGTCTGGGACCTGCCGCCACATGCACGGCAGGCCTACTGGGACGCGTCGAGCCTCGACGACGCCACCTGGGCCCGCGCCCGCGCCTGGGCCATCGCGGTGGGCGTCAGCGGGGTCTCGTACTACTGGCACACCTTTCCCGCTTTCGTCGCCGAATGCCTGGCACGACTTCGGGCCGTCCTCGCCGACGCCGCGACGCGTTGAGCGGATGCGCCGGCTCAGGAGACACCGCGGCGCGTCGAGTGGTGCCCGCGGCTCAGGAGACGCCGCGGAAGTGCGCCGGTCGGCGTCCGGGGGCACGCCACGGTGCCGTTGAAGCAGCGGCACAGCGTCGTGGTGGTGCCCATGCCCCTGCCGCCGCGACGGCGTCGACCGTGTCGTGCCGTCCGACCGTAGGGTTCGGTCCATGGGCGGGGACACGGACCACGGACGCAGCCAGGAGCACGGCGAGGACTGGGCGACGACGCGCGCCTGGGTGTGCGGGCAACTCGGGGAAGGCGAACGGATCGAGGGCGCCGAGCGGCTTCTCGGCGGATGGACGTCCACGATGCGACGCCTGCGCGTCGCTGGGCCCGCGGGCGCGGAACGCACCCTGGTGCTCCGGTCGTTCGTCGAACCCTTGTACCTCCGGCACGCGGCGGGACTCCTCACCCGCGAGGCCGGCATGCTGCGCCTGCTCGCACCGGCCGGCGCGGTGCCGGTGGCCGAGCTCGTGGCAGTCGACCCGGACGCCGAACACTGCGACCACCCCTCGCTCCTGATGAGCCTGCTGCCGGGGCGCGTCCGGCTGGAGGACGCCGGTGCCGACCGCCGGGCCGCCCTGCTCGCGGACCAGTTGGTACGCATCCACCGGCTGGACGTACCCGAAGGGGAGCGGCCACGCGCCTACCAGGCGTGGACCGCTCCCGACCGGGTCCGGCTGCCCGGGGCGACGGACCGGCCCGACGTGTGGCGGCGCGCGGTCGACGTCGTACGCCGGGACCCGCCCGCCCACCGGGCCTGCTTCCTCCACCGTGACTTCCATCCCGGGAACGTGCTCTTCACCGGGGAGGCGGAGGATTTGCGCATCAGCGGTGTCGTCGACTGGGTGGAGACCTCCTGGGGCCCCGCCGACCTGGACGTCGCCCACTGCTCCACGGCGCTCGCCCTGCTGCACGGCCCCGACGAGGGCCTGCTCTTCGCTGACCGCTACGCCGCCGCGGGCGGGCGGCTCGCCAAGGATCCGGCCGACCACCTCTACTGGCGGATGCTCGACGCGCTGGCCTTCGCTCCGGACGCCGAGAAGGTCGCCGTCCCGTGGCGGGAACTCGGCCGCACCGACCTGACGCCGCGGCTGGTCGCCCGGCGTCTGGAGGACTACCTCGAAGCGCTGCTGCGCCGCTACGGCTGAGGCTCCCGCCCGGCCCCGTCCAGCAAGGTCATCTCGTCGTCCGAGAGCCGAAGCGAGCCGGCGGCCACGTTGTCGGCCAGGTGGTCCGGGTTGCCGGTGCCGGGGATCGCGAGCACGTGCGGGCCGCGCTGCAGCGTCCAGGCGAGCCTGACCTGCGCCGGGCTCGCCCCGTGCGCCCGGGCGACGGCGCGGACCTCCTCGCTGTCGGTGCCGCTCGCGCCGGCCTCCCGGCTGCCGCCCGCGATCGCGAAGAACGGCACGAACGCCACGCCCTGTTCGCCGCAGGAGTCCAGGAACGCGTTGTGCTCCGGGGAGGCACCCACCCCGTACGGGTTCTGCACACAGACGACCGGCGCGACGGCCCGGGCCTCCTCGAGGTGGTGCGGCCTGACGTTGGAGATACCGAGATGGCGGATCAGGCCGGCGTCCCGCAGTCCGGCGAGGACCTCGAAGTGGGCGGCCAGCGAGCCGGTTCGACCGCTCGGCGGGACCCGGAGGTTCACCACGTCCAGGTGGTCGCGGCCGAGCTGTCGCAGGTTCTCCTCGACCTGTCCCCGCAGTTGCTCCGGCGAGGCCCACCACCAGTTCCCGGACGGGTCGCGTCCCGGCCAGACCTTGGTGGTGATGACGAGGTCGGACGGGTACGGGTACAGGGCCCGGTTGATCAGCTCGTTGGCGGACCGGGTGGCCGAGAAGTAGAACGCGGCTGTGTCGATGTGGTTCACGCCGAGCTCCACGGCCCGCCGCAGCACGGCGATCGCCCGGTCCCTGTCGCTGGGAGCGCCGTCCGCGTCCGCCGTCAGCCGCATCGCGCCGAACCCGATCCGGTTGACCGTCAGGTCACCCAGCTGCCAACTCCCCGCGGCGGAGGCGGTGATCGTCTCTGTGGTCATCCCGGGAGTCTGACACGCGCGTCGGCGGCGCGACGGGGAGCGGACGAGGAACGCGGCAGCGCAGCGGCCGGGGGAAGACACTCGCGCCGTGATTCATCCCAGACCCGCCCGCAGTTGCGCGAAGGCCCGGTCGGCCGCCGCCATGGCGTCCGGCGCGATGTCCTCCGCCCGCTCCCCCGCCTCGATCCGCCGCCAGTTCTCCTCCGCGAGGATGCGCAGTACGGCGACGATCTGCCCTGCCGCCAGCCGGGCGCCGAGCCCCTGCGCCCCCGCGGCGCACAGCGCCTCGGCGAGCGCCCGTTCCGACCTGACCTGGTAGGCATGGAGCCGCGCCACGAGGCTCGGCGTCCCGTACAGCAACCGGTGGAAGGCGAGCACGCCCTCCTCGTCGTTCAGCCCGGTGACCGGGTCGCGACGCGTCAGGCCGTCGAGGACGTGGCGGTGCAGCGCCTCGAGCGGCGGGACACCGGCCGGCCGGGCGGCGACGACACGCGCGGCCTCGTCCTCGCGATCGGCGAACCGGTGCAGCGCCAGGTCCTCCTTCGTGGGGAAGTACCGGAACAGCGTCGGCTTCGAGACGTCCGCCGCGGCCGCCACCTCGGCGACGGAGACGGCGTCGAAGCCCCGCTCGAGGAAGAGCGCGACGGCCGCGTCGGAGATCGCCCGGTAGGTGAGGCGCTTCTTGCGCTCGCGCAGCCCCGTTCCGGTGCTCGGGCCGCTCATGTATGCGGTCCTTCCTCGTGCCGTGCCGCGCCCGCGAGGCGCTTCTCGACCAGGACACCCACCCCGTCCAGCAGTCGCTCGAGACCGAAGACGAACTCGAAGTCCTGGCTGTCCGGTTCGTACATCACCCGCGACTCCAGCAGGCGGGCGAGCGCCGGATACCGCTCGGGGTCGGCGAACCGCTCCAGAGTGTTCGCGTAGCGGCGCATGACCACGTCGGGGGATTCGCCGCTGGCGGCGAACGCCGCTCCGAGGTCGGCCATGAGCATGGCCTCGTTGCGTACGAAACCGCCGATCAGCAGGACCACCGAGATCTTCTCGCCCTCGTCGAGACCGGTGTCCGCCAGGGCGGCGAGGCCGCGGTCCCACCAGGCGACCGAGTTGGGGGTGGCCGGCGGGCCGGAGATGGGGATGCGCAGCATCCACGGACTGCGGTGGAACACCTCGCGCTGCGCCCACGCCCACGCTGCCAGCGCCTCGCGCCAGCCGGTCCCGGGGGCCGGGGGTTCGGGCGGCAGGCCGACGGCCTCCTCCAGCATCAGGATGTAGAGCTCGTCCTTCGCGGCGACGTACCGGTACAGCGACATCGTGGAGACGCCGAGCTCCTTGGCGACCCTCCCCATGGAGACCGCCGGGAGGCCTTCCGAGGACGCCACAGCCACGGCGGCCGCGACGATCCGCTCGATGCCGATGCCCGGCTTGGGGCCTTTCCCGGGGCGTTTCCGCAGGCCCCATGCCGCCTCGATGCTCGCCGGCAGCCCGGTTTCGGTCTTCGCACCGTCCGGGGCGCGCCTGCGTCCACTGCCCGCCATCGACTCCGCCGCCTTCTGCTGTCGCCCGCTGCCCGCCGCCCTCTCGCGCTTGACGCCCATCCTAGTAATGCGTAACCCTTACACAGTAACGCGTATCGCATACGCAGAAGGGGGCTCGCCATCATGAGCACCGGACAACCGACGGCCACCCGGCGGTCGCCGCACGACACGCCCACCGACGAGCCGGCGATCGAGGCGCACGGTCTGCGCAAGGCCTACGGGAAGGTGACCGTGCTCGACGGCATCGACCTGCGGGTCGAAAGGGGCAGCGTCTTCTCGCTGCTCGGACCGAACGGGGCGGGCAAGACCACGACCGTGCGGATCCTCGCCACACTTACCGCCGCCGACGCGGGACGTGCCCGCGTGGCAGGACACGACGTGACGGCCGACCGGGGCCGGGTACGCCGCGCCATCAGCCTCACCGGCCAGTTCGCGGCGGTCGACGAGAAGCAGACCGGCGAGGAGAACCTCCGCATGATGGCCCGCCTCGGCGGCCTGTCCCGCGCGGCGTCACGCCGCCGGGCGGCCGAGCTGCTGGAGCGCTTCGACCTCGCTGCCGCCGGACGCCGCCTCGCCGTGACGTACTCCGGCGGTATGCGCCGGCGTCTCGACCTCGCCGCCGGGCTCGTCGGCGACCCCCAGGTCGTGTTCCTGGACGAGCCGACGACCGGCCTGGACCCCCGCAGCCGCCAGGAGCTCTGGCAGGTCGTCCGCGACCTCTCCGGCCGCGGCACCACGGTCTTCCTGACCACCCAGTACCTGGAGGAGGCCGACCGGCTCGCCGACCGCGTCGCCGTCATGGACGCGGGCCGCATGGTGGCGGAGGGCACCGCCGCGCAGCTCAAGGCGAAGGTCGGCGGCCACCGCCTGGACGTCGTGTTCACGGACCGGGCCGCATACGCACGGCACGAGCAGCGGGCCGTGCACCGCTCCCCCGAGTCGCTCACGCTCGGCCTGCCGACCGACGGCACCGCCCTCGAGGTGCGCGCGCTGCTCGACGACATCGACCCGGAGCGGCGTGACGTCTCCCGCTTCTCGCTGCACACCACGACGCTCGACGACGTGTTCCTGACCCTCACCCGCACCGGCGCCGCTTCCCGGCAGGAGCCCACCCATGCCTGAGACGTCGGGCGCCGTGCGCCTGCTGACCCCCGCCCTGACCATGACCGGCCGCTGCGTCCGCCTCGGCCGCCGCGACGTCGACGCCGTCATCACCTCGATGATGCTGCCGGTCATGCTGATGCTCGTCTTCGTCTACTTCTTCGGCGGAGCGATCAACACCGGTACGGAGTACGTCAACTACGTCGCCCCGGGCATCCTCGTGCTCTGCTCGGCCTTCGGCTCGTCCGGCACGGCGGTCCGGGTGAGCGAGGACATGAAGGGCGGCATCATCGACCGCTTCCGGTCCCTCGACGTCGGCGGCACGTCGATCCTGGCCGGTCACGTCGTGGCGAGCACCGTGCGCAACGTCTTCTCGACCGCGCTGGTCCTCTCCGTCGGCCTCCTCATCGGCTTCCGCCCGTCGGCCTCCGCGGCCGGCTGGCTCGCCGCGGCGGGCATCCTGCTGGCGTTCCTGGTCGCGCTCTCCTGGTTGTCCGCGGCGGTCGGCCTGATGGCCAGAACACCGGAAGCGGCGGCCGGCTTCACCTTCTTCATGATGTTCCTGCCCTATCCGAGCAGCGCCTTCGTCCCCATCGGGACGATGCCGTCCTGGCTCCACGGCTTCGCCGACCACCAGCCGGTCACGCCGCTGATCGAGTCCCTCCGCGGGCTCCTGCACGACGAGCCGGTCGGCACGGCGCCGTGGACGGCGCTGGCGTGGTGCGCCGCGATCCTGGCGGTGGCGGTCGCGCTGTCGGGGGTTCTGTTCAGGGCGCGGACACGCTGAAGGACACCAGGGCGGTCATGATCCGGGGCACGTCCGGCGGCGGCGCCGAGCCGAGCGCCGAACGCCCGCGGGCCAGGACCGTCCGCAGCTTGTGCGAGGTCGCCTGAAGGGCACGCCAGTCGATGTCCCCCCGGGCCACGGCGAGGGCGGCGCGGATGACGTCCGTGTAGACGGACTGCGCCCGCTTGTAGCGCAGCAGATGAGGGAGGTCCTTGCGCCAGCCGCGCGAGCTCCCCGGCCGTGCCTCCTCGACCGCGTCCCGCCAGCGGCGCGCCACCGCCGCCTCCTGCTCCGCCGGATACCCCATCAGGTGCAGATGGGTGGCCAGGTCGTACAGCGGGTCGCCGAACATGGCCAGTTCCCAGTCGATCGTCCACAGCCGGCCGTCGCCGTCGACGATGAAGTTCTCCCGGTGCAGGTCCCCGTGCAGGAGACAGAAGGGGCGCCTGCTGAAGGAACGGGTCCGCTCCGCGAGCCGCAGCAGCCCTTCCTCGGGCACGCCGAGCTCCTGGAACAGCCGCCCGTACACCGGCCGGTGCGCCTGGTGGACGCGCTCCTCCGTGAAACGGATCAGCGCTTCTGCGAACGCGCCGCAGTCCCCGTCGGCGGCGCCGCCCGCCGCGCCGCGGGCCGGTTCCTCCGGCGGCAGCGCAGCAGGAGGAACGGCCGCCAGCTCGCGGAACAGCCGCTCGATCTGGGTGACATGAGCCTCCGGGACGGCGGTCCCAGGACGTCCGTGCAGAGCGAGCGTCGAGCCCTCGATGAACCGCTGGAGGCCGATGTCGTCGACCACGATGATTTCCGGAACGCTGGAGACATGACCGGCCAGAGCACGGACCAGCGCCCCTTCCGAGGGGAAGGAGCGCCGGTCGAAGCGGAGAATCCCCTCACGGGGCTCCCGGCACTTCCACCGGACCGTCCCGGCCCCGCCCGCCGGGTGGGGCAGCGGGAAGGCGTAGGTCTCGTGGTGGTACCCCTTGAGCGGCCCCTCGATCAGCGCCTCGCCGGCGCTGAGCCGCACGGCCTGCTGCCACACCCTCGCCGAAGGCTCGGCCGTCATGCTCGCTGCCCCGGTGTGAATGCGGCCGCCTCCTCGTTCACGGACCTCCCTGGATGGTGCGGTCCTCCTCCACAAGCAAGGTACAACCGTCGCGCCGCTTCGGGTCTTCGCCCGTCATCGCCTCAGGTGAACGGAAGGAACTCCGCCATTCCGGAAGCGATCAGCGGTACACCGGCCTCCCGCAGCCGTCGCCTTCCCCGCTCGGACCGGTGGTACCCGTAGAACGGCATCCCCACCTCCTGGGCGGCCCGGAAGTCCGTGCCGGTATCGCCGATCATCAGGTGCCGGTCCACGGCGACGCCGCGCAGCATGGCCGCTTGGAGCGGCGCCGGATGGGGTTTCATCAGGAGCGCGTCCCGGCCCCTGCCGACCACCGGGCCCTCGAAGCAGTGGCGCACGGACATGCGCGCCAGGATCCGTGTCGCGGCGTCCACATGGTTGTTCGTCGCGATGGAGAGGGTCCTTCCAGAGGCATGGCACGCCTCGATGAAAGCTGCGGCGCCCGGCGTGGGCGTCGCCGACTCGGCGGCCTTGCGCTCGTAGGCGTCGAGCTGGTCGTGCATCTTCGCGACGGTCTCCGCCCAACCGCCGCCGCCGTTGTTCCTCCGCATCTCCGCGGTGTGCCCGTACAGGAGGGCCATCGGGTCGGGGCAGCCGCGCAGTTCCTCGACCAGGCAGCCGTCGCGTTCGGCGATCTCCCACAGCTCGCGGGCGATGACCGCCGCGGGCTCGCCGGCGAAGACCCGCGCGATCGGGCCGTCCAGGTCGAACACGATGCACTGCGCCCGGGAGAGCATCTCCCTCATCGCGTCCGGGACCGCCACGGACGTGGTGACAGATGGCACGGTCAGAAATCCGCCTCTTTGGCTTGGTGTTTCCACATCGAATCGAAGAGGTACTGGAACGCCCGCACGATGCCGACCTGCTCGGGTGTGGAGTCGGCGGCGGCACGGAAGGGGAACAGGGTCGCCCCGGTGCCGTACGCGTCGAGGATCGTCACCTCCTCACCGTCCGGAGGGACGGTGATCGTCCCCAGCTCCGGCGGGTAGAAGCCCTGGAGCGCCAGCCGGCGGTTGAGGATGTACAGCTTGAGCTGCGGCGCGAACGGGACCAGCCGGACCTCGACGGAGACCTCGGACACCAGTCCGCGGTCGCGCAGCTCGTACAGAGACTGGCTGAGCATGGACGCGTGCGCCTGGAGAATGCCTCGCAGCCGGCGCCGTACGCGGGGGTCGTCCCGCCCGTCCTTCAGCCGTGGGATCGCCAGCACGGGAGAGTCGGTGTCCGGGAGCATCAGCCGGGCGCTGATGCTGCGCGGCGGACGGATCTCGCCGTCCATGATGCGGGTCTTCTGGGCGGACACCCTCGCCGCGAGGGTCTCCGTGGTCATCGAGAACACGTCGAGGGTGACCTCCGTGGCCTCGAACGCCTCCTCCAGGTAGGGCGCGAGCACCACCGGCGGGACACGTTCGGAGACGACCGCCCACACGTCCTCGCCGTCGCCTGCGCCGGTCTGCGCCGGGATGCTGCGCTCGCTCCGGCTCACGAACGTCCCGCTGCCCTGCCGCGACTCGATGAGCCCCTGCTCCCTGAGGACTTCGATGGCCCGGTTCACCGTCGCCCGGGAGACACCGAACCGGGAGACCAGCTCGCTCTGGGTGGGCAGACGGTCGCCCGGCCGGCGTGTCCCGTCGTTGATCTCCCTGCGCAGGGCGTCGGCGACCGAGAGGTACCGGTGCGTGTGGTCTCGCGGGACAGATCCATGACTCGTCACGCCGCAACCATACAACTGACGTACAGCCAAGGAGAGATGCCTCGCACCGACCCGACAAGAAACAAGCAACCAGACAAGTTTGCGACCATGCCCCCGGGGGGCATCACCCATACAGGTCAACCAGACCAATTTGTACGGCAGTTGACCTAACACCCGGTCCAGTTGTCAGCCCCGCAGCACAACGGAGTGCGAGCCCGGCGCCTCTCCCTCGAAGGAGTGACCCCCATGCCTCTCATCACCCTCCTCGCCGAGCAGTACGTGCAGCTGCGGTACGGCTTCGTCGCCGCCCTGGGGCTCGCCCTGCTCGCGGTCGGCATCAAGGCGGAGAACGCGGCCTGCGCGGGTATCGGCAGCTTCCTGCTGATCGCTCCGGCAGTCAGCACGGGGCCCTGACGGCGCTCGTGTTCGACGGCTGATCAGCCGTCGAACACGACGTCCGCGGCCAGCGTGCCCCAGAGACTGTCGAACCACGTCTGCGACTGGGCCACGAACGCCTGGTCCCGCCGCCCCCCGCCGGACTCGAAGGGGAAGAGCGTCGAGTCGCTGCCGAGGGCGTCGAAGATCCTCGTCTCCGTACCGGCGATGCGCTCCGTGCGCTCATGGACGTTGTAGTACGCGAAGAGCGCCTCCGCGCCGTTCAGCAGATAGAGCTTCACAGGCGGTGTGAAGGGCAGCGTCCTCAGCGTCACCTCGACGTCGATGCCCCGGGTCGCCAGGGCCTCGAGGCTCAGCAGCAGTCCCCGCCCGTGACCGTCGCGCCGCACCTGCCAGTGCCGGTGCACCTTGTCGTCGTCGGCCGCCCCCTCCGCCGGCCGCGGGAAGGCCAGCCTCATGTCGTGCGCCGGCACGAGGACCCTGACGCGGACGCTCTCCGGCGTCGCGATCTCCCGCGCCTGGACCCGCCGCAGCGGTTCGGCGAGGGCCTGGTTGAGGGTTTCCGTGGTGAGACAGATCGCGTCGACCCGCACGTTCGGCGCCTCGAACGCCTCGACCAGACGCGGTCCGAGCGCGGCGGCCGTCGTCCTGGGCGTCTCCTCCGCATCCCGTTGCGGCGGGACGGACACCCGGGCGGGCGCACCCTTGCCGCCCACCGTGATCAGACCCGCGTCGCGCAGCAGCTCCAGCGCCTGGCGGACCGTGCGCCGTTCGACGCCGAACTCGGCGGCAAGCTGTTCCTGCGTCGGCATCCGCTCGCCGGCTCTCAGCAGACCGGTACGGATGCGATCGGTCAGGACCTCTGCCACCTCGCCGTACGAGGGCTTGCCCCGGGCGGCCACTGCCTGTTGCTCGTGGGTCACACCGGAACGCTACAACTTCACCGCGCATGGCGGGAGTTACCAGGGAGTTGTTTATCTATCTTGGCCAACTGGGGACAACTTCTACAAGTTGGCGGCCAACTCGGCTGACTTCGTACGCAACTTCCCCCTTTTTGAGCGTGAGGAGAACAGCCGTGCCTCTGGTGTCCCTGGTCGTCGAGCAGTACGTGCAATGGCGCTTCGGTCTCACGGCCGCATTCGGCCTGGCCCTGCTGACCATCGGTCTCAGGTCCGAGAACTCCACCTGCGCCACCATCGGCGGCTTCCTGCTCGTGGCCCCCGCGCTGACCGCCGGGGCCTGAGCGCGAGGCCGTAGGCCCGCACCCGCCGAGCTCTCAGAACACGTCCGGGCACCAGGGCCGGCGTCCCGTGCGGAACAGCAGGTCCGCCCGCGCGGCCGCCCCCGTGGTGTGCTCGTCGAGGCGGCCCAGGGCCGTGAGACGGGTCGCCGACTCGTCACCCAGGCTGAGCGTGGCCAGTTCCCGTACGTCCAGGGTCAGGTCCGGCGACTGTGACGAGGGCGTGCAGGACGCGCCCGTCGGCGACGCGTCCAGCCGGAAGCGGCCGGACGCGAGCGCCGAGTCGTCCCGCACGTCCAGCACCAGGGTCCCCGAGCCCTGGTACGTCCGGGCGGACAGCGCGGCCGGAACGTCCAGGAGCCGCAGCCACAGGAAGTCCGCCTGCGTGACGATCTGCGCCGCGCGGGGGTCAGGCAGCAGGTGGGGCAGCAGGTCGTCGGGGGCACGGTGGCCGGAACGGACCGTGGTGATCCAGTCGACCGAGCAGACGAAGCGCCACAGGGCGCGCTCCGCGGCCGGGCTCAGCGCGATCATGTCGCGCACGGTGGCCGTGTTGAGCGGCTGCTTGCCGTCGCCCCACTTGTCGTCCGCCGAGTAGGTCAGCAGCCCGTCGACCGTGCCGTCCGGTGCGCGGTACACGGCGTAGAACGGCTCCGTCCACGGATGCGCGGGAAGCTGCGTCCGGCCGGTGTTCACCCGCCACCAGCGCTCGTCCCGGTCGACTACGCCGTGCTGCGTGGCCGCCAGCCGCTGGTGGAGCTCCGGGCCGAGCTTGCGTACGTCGTCGCCGTCGACCAGGTCGACGCGACCGCCGTCGTCCGGGCCCGCCGTTCGCGGGTCGAGACCGGCGCGGGGCACGTCCACGGACCACTCGGCAGTGGTGGTGGCCGGGCCGTAGCCGTACCGGCCGTAGATCGGGTACTCGGCGGCGATCAGCGTCGAGACGCTGTCGCCGCGCTCCTTGGCCTCGGCGAGATCGGCGTCGATCATCCGGCTGAGCAGGCCACGGCGGCGGTGCGTCGGGGAGACCGTGACGTTGGAGACGGCGCTCGCCGCGAGCCGTGCGCCGCCGACCGTGGTGAGCTGCTGGGCGAAGGAACGGTACGTCGCCACACACCGGCCGGCGTCGAACGCGCCCCTGACCCGGCCGAGATCCGTACCCGACCGGCGGTCGGCGACTTCCTCGTCGGTGACCACCGGCGGCCGGAGAAAGCCCGTGGCCAGCGCCCTGAGCCAGTCGGGGTACTCGGACTCGGCGATCAGGCGCGTTTCGACAGTCATGGACACCACGCTAGGCGGGCGGCCGAAGCCGCCGCATCCGGATTTCCGCCGCCCCGGGCGTCAGAACGCCGCCCGTACCGACCCGACCTCGACGCCGCCGCCGAGCAGCGGCAGGTGCCCGATCCGGGCGACCACCGGCGAGTCCACGCCCATCAGCGTGAGCGTCCGCGCCAGCACGGGCCCCAGCGCCCGGGTGGAACCGTCGTCGATCTTGAACGCCA
Organism: Streptomyces sp. Tu 2975; assembly: GCF_009832925.1. Classification (GTDB taxonomy): domain Bacteria; phylum Actinomycetota; class Actinomycetes; order Streptomycetales; family Streptomycetaceae; genus Streptomyces. The sequence continues at coordinate 4,330,038 of NZ_CP047140.1, read as the reverse complement.
GTGCCCGGCCGTCCGCCAGCGCCACCGCCTGCACCGCCTCCGCGCCCATCTTGGAGAGCGTGCCGGGCACCTCGCGCATCAGCCAGGTGTCGGGCCGGCGGGTACCGGCGACGTACTCGGGGTGGGCGCGCATCGCGTCCGCGACACGGCGCTCGGCCGTACCGGGAGCGGCGAGCACGAAGTGCCGGAAGGCGCGGGCCAGACCGGTCAGGGAGACGGCCATCAGCGGTGCGCCGCAGCCGTCCGTGCCGACGGCGCCGACCGGTTCGCCCGCCGCGTCCTCGACCACCGTGCGGACCAGCTGCTGAAGGGGGTGAATGGGGTCCAGATAGCCCTTGCGGTCCCAGCCGTTCACGGCGCAGACCGCGAGCATGGCGGCGTGCTTGCCGGAGCAGTTCATGGTGACCTTGTCGCGCACCTGCCCCGACGCGAGGTACGCCTCGGCCTCCACGGGGTCGAGCGGCAGGTCCGCGGGGGTCAGCAGCTCGTCGGCGGTCAGTCCGTGTCCGGCGAGCATCTTGCGTACGAGCTCGAGGTGGAAGGCCTCGCCCGAGTGACTGGCCGCGGCGAGTGCCAGACGCTCCCCGTCGATGTCCAGCCCGGCCCGCAGCACCGCCGCGGCCTGCATCGGCTTGTTGGACGAACGAGGGAAGACGGGCAGCGACGGATCACCGAGCGCCAGTTCCACGGTGCCGTCCGCGGCCAGCACGACCAGCGAACCCCTGTGCCGGCCCTCCACGAAGCCGGAACGCACCACCTCGGCGAGGACCGGGGATATGGCGGCGTCGGTGCTGGAGGAGGACGAGGAGGACATCGGCGGCCTTCCGGGGCAGGGGATCCGCCCACCGGAAGGATCGCTTCATGTGAGCAGGTCGTCTACTTGTGCTTCGCCTTCACGGTACCTGCGGGCGATCTCGGCACTGCAATCGTCGGCCGTCCGTTGGAGCAACCGGCGGCGGTGCGAGACCTGCTGCTCGTAGCCCAGCAGCCGGCCCATCGCCGTGTGCAACTCCTCGTCGGTGCGGGCGTCGAGGTCCGAGAGCTGGACCTCGTCGAGCATCTGGGAGGCGAGCCGCCGGTACTCCTCCCCGTGCGGTGTGGAGAGCGTCACATGGCGGGCGGACGATCCACGCCTGGACGGCGGGTCGGCGAGGATCTCCGACAGCCGGTCCACGACCAGCCGGTCCACCACCGGTGTTCCGGGTGTCCCGGTCGCGCCGGGCCCCTCACGGCGGGCCAGCTCGGCACGGAGGATGTCGATACGGCCCTGGACCAGCCGCCGCACATAGCTGAGGTCCGCCTCGTCGCGCTGCGAGTCGCGGCGCAGCGTGCGCAGCTCGGGCAGGCGCAGCGCGGTGAGGTCGTGCTCCGGGTGCGCGGGCAGTTCAGCGCCGTTGCGCTGCCGCGGCGGGCGGACCGCGGAAGCGGAATGCGGCCGGATCGGTACGGGACCGAGCGACTGCCCGGCGCCAGAAGTGCTCATGTGCGTGTGTCCGTCCCCTCGACCGGTGCATGGGCCTTCCCGGGCCCGGAGGGCCGAGGGGTTGCACCGCCTTCGTGCATGGTGCCACTCCGATACGTCCCCATGCAGGCGCATCGCACCCGTTCGGCCCTGAATGGCGGCCCGGACGGCCCCGATAGGTTGCTCCGTATGCGAGCAGTGGTACAGAGGGTCGACGGCGCGAGCGTCGTGGTGCCCGGCGAGTCGGGACCGGAGACCGTCGGTGAGATCACCGGCGAAGGACTGTGTGTGCTGGTGGGGGTCACGCACACGGACACCCAGGAGAAGGCGGCGCAACTGGCCAGGAAACTATGGTCGGTTCGTATGCTCGAGGACGAGAAGTCCTGCTCGGACGTGGGCGCGCCCCTGCTGGTGATCTCACAGTTCACCCTCTACGGGGACGCCCGCAAGGGGCGCCGCCCCACATGGAACGCGGCGGCCCCCGGCCCGGTGGCCGAGCCGCTCGTCGACGAGGTGGTGGCGCAGCTGCGGGCGCTCGGCGCGCACGTGGAAACGGGCCGGTTCGGAGCGAAGATGCGGGTCTCGCTCACCAACGACGGCCCGTTCACCGTGCTGATCGAGGTCTAGGGTCTTTCGTTCGGATCAGGCAGGCGCCGCGCGGGAGGCCCTGGCGGCGGTGGCCGGGCTACGGCTCGACGACCGTCTCCTGGGCGGCCGCCGTGTCCCCGGCCAGCAGCTCGGCGTCCACCGGCACGTTCCGCTTCACCAGGGCGAGCGCGATCGGCCCCAGCTCGTAGTGGCGGGCGGACGTCGTCACGAAGCCCAGCTGGCGGCCCTCGGCCCCCTCGGCGGCGAGGCGGACCGGAGTACCGGGCGGGGGCAGGTGCACCTCGCTGCCGTCCAGGTGGAGAAAGACCAGACGGCGCGGCGGCTTCCCCAGGTTGTGGACACGCGCGACGGTCTCCTGACCGCGGTAGCAGCCCTTCTGGAGGTGCACGGCACTGCCGATCCAGCCCAGCTCGTGCGGGATGGTGCGGTGGTCCGTCTCGAACCCGAGACGGGGACGGTGGCTCTCCACCCGCAGGGCCTCGTACGCGAGGATCCCCACGGCCGGCCCGGCCTCCGCGGCGAACGCCTCGAGGCCGGAGCGCGGCAGGAACAGGTCACGGCCGTGCGCCGTCTCCCGTACGACGACGCCTTCCGGCACCTCGGCGATGGACCCGGCCGGCAGATGGACGACCGCGAAGTCGTCGGTGCGGTCGGCCACTTCGGCCTTGTAGAAGAACTTCATCGACTCCAGGTAGCCGATGAGCGCCTCGCGCGTGCCCGGTTCGACGTGCACCCAGACCGTCTCGCCGTCGTCGACGAGATACAGGGCGTGCTCGACGTGGCCGTGCGCGGAGAGGATCAGCGCCTCTGTGGCCTGCCCGGGGGCCAACTCGCTCACATGCTGGGTGAGCAGCAGATGCAGCCAGCTCAGCCGTTCCTCGCCGGTGACGGTGACGACCCCGCGGTGCGACAGGTCCACGAAGCCCTTGCCGTCGGCGAGGGAGCGCTGCTCACGGAACAGGTCGCCGTAGTGCGCGGCGACCCCTTCGTCGCGCCCCTCGGCGGGGACAGCGCCGGGCAGGGCCAACAGAGGGCTGGTCGATGACATGGCCCCAGCCTACGACTCGGTCTCCGCGGCCTTCGCCGTGCAGTCCTCACAGCGCCCGAAGATGGCGAAGTGCTTCATGTCCGTCTCGAAGCCGAACGTCTCACGCAGCTTGGTGGTGAAGTCCGCGGCGACCGAGACGTCCGCCTCGATCACGTCCGTGCAGTCCCGGCACACCAGATGGAGATGATGGTGCCGGTCGGCGAGATGGTAGGTGGGCGCGCCGTGGCCGAGATGGGCGTGCGAGACGAGGCCCAGCTCCTCGAGCAGCTCCAGCGTCCGGTAGACCGTGGAGATGTTCACCCCGGACGCGGTCTTGCGCACCTCACCGAGGATCTCGTCCGGCGTGGCGTGCTCAAGGGCGTCGACGGCCTCGAGGACAAGCTGGCGCTGCGGAGTCAGCCGGTAGCCGCGCTGCCGCAGATCGCTCTTCCAGTCGGTGCTCACCACGCCCCCAGTGTAGGCAGCGCGCACCGTCCGGCGGCCGTCCGGTGCGAATGGATGTCCCGCCGGCGGAGTGCCGTGTCCGGGAGGCAGGCCTACTTGAAGAAGGCGATGCCGTCGTCGGGCAGGTCACCGAGGTCCTTCGCCCACGACTCGACCTGCTCGGGGGTGACGACCTTCTTCAGGTGCGCCGACATGTACGGGCGCAGTGGCACCTCGGGGGTGGCCTTCTCGCCCACCCACATCAGGTCGCTCTTCACGTAGCCGTACAGCCGCTTGCCGCCGCTGTACGGGCCGGAGGCCGCGGTGCGGGCGACGGCGTCCGTCGCCAGGTCGATCTGCGGCTTCTGGTGGGCGAGCTCGCCGTACCAGATCTCCACGATGCCCTGGTCACGGACCATGACGACCTCGACCTTGCGCTCCTTGTCGATGCGCCAGTAGCCGGACTCGCTCTCCAGCGGCTTGACCTTGTTGCCCTCGGTGTCGAGGACCCAGGAGTGCGAGACGTACTCGATGAAGTCCCGGCCGTCGTGGCTGAAGGTCACTGACTGGCCGAAGTTGCACTTCTCGGCGCCGGGGAAGTCCGCGACGCCCGCGCCCTCCCACGTGCCCAGCAGGAACGCGAGGGGGACGAGGTCCGGATTCAGGTCGGACGGGATCTCGATCATGAGCAGCTCTGTCGATCTCTAGGGTGTCGAGTGGTACGGGTCCCGAGGGTACGGGTGACTACCGCTGGCCCTGGTACAGCTTCTTCACGGTCAGACCGGCGAAGGCGAGGACGCCGACGCAGACCAGAACCAGCAGAGCTTCGAAGAAAACGATCACGGGGTGCTCCTCGAATGAGCGTGGAGGCGAAAGCAGGCCGGGCCCCAGCTTAGTGGGCGGGGGCCCGGCCCGTTCTGTGAGGTCGCGTCAGCCGAGCAGCTGGTTCTGCAGGACGACGGTCTGGTGGAAGGGCACGAGCGGAGCCTCGCCCTTACGGGAGACCACCACGAGCGCGAGGGTGTCACCGGCGGTGACGTACGCGTGGCGGACGTGCACCGGGCCGCGGGGCGCCGGCTCGTCGTAGACGTAGCGCTCGGTGGACGTCACCTTGGCGGCGGTCTCCCAGTCCAGGTCGAACGACGACACCTCCTCCACGCCCTCGGGCCGCAGCCCGGTGTCCGGCGCGCCGCCGATCTGCGCGTCGAAGTAGTGGCCGGCGAGGGCGGAGGTGTGGAAACGGAGCAGGAAGATCCGTGTCGAGGTGCCGTCCGGCATCGACCAGCCACGGGCGACCACATGGCGCAGACCGCCCTCGGTGAGGTGCTCCCGCAGGCTCTCGCGGCCGTCCTCCGCGTACTCGTCGAGGTACCGGTCGACGGTCACCCGGCTCCGTTCACCCCGCAGGGACCTGTCGGGGGTGCTGCCCGCGGGCGCCGGAAGCAGCAGCTGCTCCAGGTCCGCGTAGTGGATCTCGCCCGGGTTCTCCTGCACGAACGGGAGCGGTGCACCGGCCGGCAGCACCGGCTTGGTCAGCTGCGGGTAGTCCCAGCGTCCGTCGGAGAGGGTGGACAGTCCCGGGACGTCGGTGCGCTCCTGGTCGACGACGGCAAGCGCCGTGCCGGTGCCGGCCGCGGCGAAGACCACCACGGCGGCCGTCCAGCGCAGCACGGCCCGCAGAACCCGGCGGTCACGCTGTCGCGGGACGGCGGCGGGCTGCGGCTCCGGGGCCTGGGCGGCGGTCCCGTCGGACGCGGGGGCCTCCTGCGGGGCGGACTCGGGGGCCGGCGTGTCCGGGAGCGCCGCGGCAGGCGGTGCCGACCCGGGGCCGGGCGCCGGGGCGGGGGCCGCTGGGGTGTTCTGGTCGGTCACACGGACTCCCCGGGTGAAGCGATGTGGTCGAGCTGCTCGCCGACGAGCTCGGCGAGCGACTTGGTGGTCAGCGGCTTGGGCCCGTACGCGTACATGGTCACCAGCACCTCACCCACGTGGCCGGTGCACATCATGGCGTCCAGCTTCAGGTCCTTGACCTTCGGCAGCAGGAAGCACGCCGCGTCCGGATGCCCCTTGATCTTCGGCCCCTTGCGGAAGACGCCGAAGGCCTCGGTCATCTCCTTCTGGAATGCGGTGATTCCGGTGACAGCCTTGGTGTTCTCCAGCTGCGCAAGGCGCGTCTCGAGGACGTACCGGTTGCCCGAGTCCCGGTAGCTGCGCATGGCCAGGCCCTTGATGCGCAGCTTCTCTACGGCCTTGTCGTACGCCTTGCGCTTCGCGCTCGGCAGGCCCCGGGAACCCTCCTTGAAGAGTGCGACCGCACGCCGCTGGTCCACGACGGAGTCGTTGCCGAACTCGTCGATGTCCGGACCCGGGCGGTCGAAGGGCGGCAGGGGAAGCAGCTGTGCCGCCAGCCCGGTCGGATCCAGAGGCGGAAAGTCCAGCTCCGGATGCTCGGCCGGCTCGGCCCAGGTGACCGTCGGCGCGGTCCGGTCCGCGTCCCGCAGAGCGGTACGGCCCCAGCCGGCGGCGCCGGCGACGAGGCCGAGGCCCACCACGGCGGCGACGAGCTTCACAGGGAAGCGCCGCCGGGCGACGGGCGCGGGCGCCTCGGGCGCGGGCGCCTCGGGCTGCGGGACGGTCACAGGCGGCTCGGGCTGCTCGGGCTGCGGGACGGTCACAGGCTGCTCGGGCTGCTCGGGCACGGCAGCCTCGGCGGGCCGCTCGGGCCTCGCGTCGGGGGCCGGCGCCTCGGGAGTCGCCTCTCGGCGTTCGTCGTGCTGGGTCACAGTCGCTCCAACTGGCGCTTCGCGAGCGACTTCAGGGCCTTCTCGCTGATCGGGCCCGAGTTGTTCACGTATTCGATGATCATGACGAGGTCGCCGCGCCAGGCGACGGCCCGGCCCTGGTAGAGAGGCTCGTACCCGGCCTCGCGGTGGGGTTCGTCGTAGACGTAGGTGCGGCCGTTGGCGCTGCCGGGGATGGGCTCGCCGTCGTTGCCGGCCCACTCGTCCTCGCTCATGTACGCCTGCTGACCCTCGCCGAACCGCTCCGCGTTGAGTTCGGTGTTCTCGCGGAACTGCACCAGGCGGATGTCGACGTAGACCTTCTCGTCCTCGGACCATCCGACGCTCACGGCCCGGCGGAAGTCGTTCTCCGCGAGGTCCTCGAACATGTAGTCCTCGTCCTCGAACCACGTCGCGAAGGAGAAGAGGTCGTCCCAGTCGGCCTTCTTCTCCGTCTTCGCACCCTTGGGTTCGGGGACCAGCAGCTGCCGCAGGTCGCCGTCGGTCTTCACCCAGCGGTTGACGGACACGGACCGGGCGGTGGTGTGCTCCCCCGCCGTGACCGGCTTCGGGGTCCTGATCTCCGGCTGGGAGAGCGGCGGGAGCGGCGTCGGCTCCCGGTGGTACTGCACGGTGTAGCCCGTGACCGCGCCCGCGACGACCCCGAGGACCGCGGCGGCGGCGACGAGGAGCGTCGTGCGCCCTCTGCGGCGGGGCCGGACGGTCGATGCTGCCGGCTCCGGCGCCGGGTCCGGGACGGCTGCCGGGTCTGCCGGGTCTGCCGGGTCCGGGACGGCTGCCGGCTCCGGCGCCGGGTCCGGGACGGCTGCCGGGTCTGCCGGGTCTGCCGGGTCCGGGACGGCTGCCGGCTCCGGCGCCGGGTCCGGGACGGCTGCCCGCGGCACGGCCGGCTCCGGTCGTGTGTCGGGTGCCGCCTCCTGCGGCACCTGATGGTCCTGCGTTTCCAAGAGTCCCCCCACGAGACCTGAGCCGCGGATTCCGTATCCGCGTATCCAGCAGACTCCGGCCGCGGGGCCAGGGTTGTAGGGCGGCGCATTACAGTTCGGCATATGGCGAACAAGCTCGTGATCAAGGTGACCGCAGGTGCCGACGCACCCGAGCGCTGCTCCCAGGCCTTCACGGTCGCGGCCGTGGCCGCGGCCAGCGGGGTGGAGGTCTCACTCTGGCTGACCGGGGAGTCCGCCTGGTTCGCGCTGCCGGGGCGGGCGGCCGAGTTCGAGCTGCCGCATGCCGCGCCGCTGCCCGAGCTGATCGAGTCGATCCAGGCGAACGGGAAGATCACGCTGTGCACGCAGTGCGCGGCGCGGCGGGACATCACGGAGAAGGACACGCTCGAGGGCGTGCGGATCGCGGGCGCGCAGGTGTTCGTCAGCGAGATCATGCCGGAGGGTGTGCAGGCCCTGGTCTACTGACCGCGCCCCCGCACCGCGCCGGCCCCGCCTACTGGTGCGGCCGGCGTCTGCCGTCGAGCTCGTCCCACCAGTCGTCGGACTTCGGATCGCCGGACGGGTCGTCCCACCAGCGGTCGTCCGGGCCGCGCCGGTTGGCGATCACGGCGGCGACCGGAGGGATGACCATGGCGACGACGCACATGCCCACCGCCACGGGGACGGACCACAGCCGCACCACGGCCCAGGCGGCGACGAAAAGGAAGAGGCAGCCGCCCATCAGCAGGAAGTAGACGTGCCGACGCCTGGCGTACATGCCTCCAGCGTACGACCGAAGGGCCGCACCTCGTTCCCGGTAGCGTCCAACCCCCAGGAGGTGCGGCCCTTCGGCCTGTCAATGACTCAGACGGCGATGGCGACCTCGGAGAGGCCCCCCGTCCGGGCGACGACCGTACGGTCCGCCGTGCCGCCGGGCACGAGCGCGCGCACGGTCCACGTGCCCTCGGCCGCGTAGAAGCGGAACTGTCCGGTCGCCGAGGTCGGGACCTCCGCGGTGAATTCGCCGGTCGAGTCCAGGAGACGGACGTAGCCCGTCACCGGCTCGCCGTCGCGGGTCACCTGGCCCTGGATGGTGGTCTCACCGGGCTTGATCGTCGAGGCGTCGGGGCCGCCGGCCTGCGCTCCACACATGCTGTTCTCCAGAAAAGGTCGGGGCGGATTACTTGTTGGCGCCGAGCTCGATCGGCACGCCGACCAAGGAGCCGTACTCGGTCCACGAGCCGTCGTAGTTCTTGACGTTCTCCTGGCCGAGGAGCTGGTGGAGCACGAACCAGGTCAGCGCGGAGCGCTCGCCGATGCGGCAGTACGCGATGGTGTCCTTCGACAGGTCGACCTGCTCGTCCTCGTAGAGGGCCTTGAGCTCCTCGTCGGACTTGAACGTTCCGTCGTCGTTGGCGTTCTTCGACCACGGGATGTTGCGGGCGCTGGGCACGTGGCCCGGACGCTGCGACTGCTCCTGCGGGAGGTGCGCCGGGGCGAGCAGCTTGCCGCTGAACTCGTCGGGCGAGCGCACGTCGACCAGGTTCTGGCTGCCGATCGCGGCGACGACGTCGTCGCGGAAGGCGCGGATGGACGTGTCCTGGGCCTTGGCCTTGTACGCGGTCGCCTCACGGACCGGCACCTCCGCGACCAGGTCGCGGGAGTCGAGCTCCCACTTCTTGCGGCCGCCGTCGAGCAGACGGACGTCGCCGTGGCCGTAGAGCTTGAAGTACCAGAAGGCGTAGGAGGCGAACCAGTTGTTGTTGCCGCCGTAGAGAACGACGGTGGAGTCGTTCGCGATGCCCTTCGCCGACAGGAGCTTCTCGAATCCCTCCTGGTCGATGAAGTCACGGCGGACCGGGTCCTGGAGGTCCTTGGTCCAGTCGATCCGGATCGCGTTCCTGATGTGGTTCTTGTCGTAGGCCGAGGTGTCCTCGTCGACCTCGACGATGACGACCTTCGGGTCGTCGAGGTGGGCCTCGACCCAGTCGGCGTCTACCAGGACGTCGCTGCGGCTCATGGTTGTTCTCCTCCGGGGCAGTGTGCGGCGGTGGTGCGCGAGGGGTTGTGCGCGAGAGGTGTGCGGGTACGCGGAAGGGCGTCGATCAGCACGGGGTGGCCCTGACATGGAGGTCGAAGGGCCTGGGGATACGGGGCAGTGCTCCCGCTCAGACGGTGCGACAGAGCATGGCGGCGACGCGGCACAGGTCTACTGCCCGCCGCTTCGTGAGATCCGCCTGTCGCTGCTTCATGGGACCGATCGTAGGGACGAGTCGGTGGCCATGTCACCGGCGTGTCGTATGGTGAGACGCGATCGTCCACTATTCGGGATGAGCATCGGATCCCTGCCGCTCGGGCGTGTCCCCGAGGCGGGCCGCGCCCCGCCTGCATCTGCACAGCGGACACCGCCGTCTCACCATTCGGCGCGCCCGGCCCCGGTCCGCCCCCGACCGGGCGCGCCCGCTCCGCCCTGCACCGGTCCGGCAGGACGCGGCCCGGCGCCCCCGGTCCGGCGCGCCCCTCGGCTCAGTTCCCTCGGCTCAGCCCGCGAGCCGGACGTCCTTGCCGGTGACCGTGATGACGACGCCGTCCGGCCCGGCCTCGACCTTCTCGAGCTTCAGCCCCGCCGGCAGCCCGCCCAGTTTCCGGTCGAAGTCCGTCTTCTTACGGATCTCGCCCTCGAGCCCGGGGACGCCCTCACCCGGGACCTTGTCGGCGCGCACCCTGATCGTGTCCCCGCCGACGATACTCACCGTGGACACCACGCTGCGCGTGATCTTCCCGAACAGCGGCAGCGTCACCGAGCCGGTGACCTTGACCTTGCCGTTCTCGCCGTACGCGACGCTGACACCGTCGTCGGCGGCCTCCGTGAGGTCCGCGTAGCTGATACGAGCGGTGCCCTCGGCACGGGCGGCCGTGGCGCTCGAGTACCCCTCGGCGACCCGGACGTCGAACAGGTCGGCGGTCATCTCCTCGATCCGCACCGGCCGGCCCGCCGCGCTGGTGCGTATGCCGTCGAGCTTGATCTCGACCTCGTCGAACTCGCTGTCCATCGCCTGCGTCAGGAAGGGAAAGCCCTTGATGGACACGGAAGTCGAGTCGGCCGTCCCCTCCTGGACCTTGATCCGCTCCGCCGCCTCCGACTCCGCCACGTTGAGCGCGATCCGGTCCGCGGCGACGAACAGGCCGCCGAGGACGACGGCGATGACGATCAGTATTCGCAGTGCACGCATGTGTTCGGTGTCCCCCACCCTGTCTGGCCACGGACGCCCGTTGAGCCCGAGCCGGTCGGGACGACGCCTGCGCAGTGATCGACGTCCGGCGGCCGCCGATGGTTCCGCACCTGCCCTCCGTGCGGGCGGCTATGCGAGCGCGCGCCCGATCAGGTAGACGGCGGGGGCAGCGGCGGTCAGCGGAAGCGCCACACCGGCGGTCATGTGGACGAAGCGGGAGGGGTAGTCGTAGCTCGCCACCCGCAGACCGATCAGGGCGCACCCGCCCGCGGCCAGACCGAGCACCGCGCCCCCGGAGCCCATGCCGGTGAGCTCGCCGGCCGCGATGCCGGCACCCGCCGCCCCCGCAAGGGAGAGCGCGGCGGAGACGACGCCGGACAGCGGCAGCGCACGGACCGTCGTGGCGACGGCGACGGCGATCGCACCGACCACCACCGCGTCGTCGGCGGCGGCCAGATGCCCGGCGGCCAGGACGGCGAAGGCCGCGGAGGCGACCGTCGCCATGAGGCCGTACATCCGCTCGTCGGGCCCTGCGTGACTGCGCAGTTGGAGGACGAGCGTCAGCAGCACCCACACCCCGAGCGTGCCGATGATCGCGGCGGGCGCGTTCCCGTCGCCGGAGGCGAGGAGCGCGACGTCGGCCGCGAGGCCGCCGAGGAACGCGAGCGCGATGCCCTGCCTGGCCGGCCACATGCCGTTCAGGCGGAACCAGCCGGCCGCGGTGACCGCCTGGAGCAGCACCAGCGGTACGAGCAGCGCGTACGGGCCGACGGCCGCGCCGCCGGCGAGCAGCAGCGCGAGCACGGCGGTCAGGCCGGCGGGCTGCATTCCCGGCGCGATGATCGGCGAACGCCCCTCGGCGCGGGCGCGCTGGGCGTCCGTGATCCGGGCGTTGCCGCCGACGGTCGGCGAGCTGTACCCGGCCGGGGCCTCGGGCGCCGCTTCCGCCACGGGGGCGGGCGCGCTCGGGTACGCCACCGGGGCGTGGGCGGGAGCGGGCGACACGGGCACCTCGGGCGGCAGCGGCAGACCCGAGGCGGCGGGCACCGGCGGCAGGTACGCCGTGTCGGCCGCACCCGGAGCGGGCGCCTGCTGCTGTGGCTGCGGCTCGGGCCCGCGCCAGGAGCCGTCGGCCCCGGCGGGCGGGTATGCGCCGGGCTGCACGACCGGCTGGTACTGCGTGTCCCAGGTCTCGCCCTGCCAGGTCTGCGTCTCGCCCGGGTCCCGGTACGGCTGCTGCCGGTGGGCGTCGTCGTGGCCCGTCGGCTGCTGCCGGTGGGCGTCCTCGTATCCCACCGGCTGCTGCCCGTACGCGTCCCCGTAGGACGGGTACGGCTGCTGTCCGTACGGATACTGCTGGTCGCTGCTCATGCTGTGCGGTTCACCCTCCTGCGAACGGCGGGAGCACCTCGACCGTGCCGCCCTCGGCAAGCCGTACGGTCTCATGACTGCGGGTCCCGACGGGGTCACCGTCGACGAGGAACGAGCAGCGCAGCAGTACGCGCGTCAGCTCCCCGGGGTGCTTGTCCCGCACCGCCTCCAGGGCCTCCGCGAGCGTCTCCGCCGCGTAGGGCTCCTCCGCGATGCCGGCCGCCGCCTTGGCCGCGGCCCAGTAGCGGATGGTTCCCGCTGCCATAGCGGCACTCCTTTCGTCTCTGTGCGCGCCGCTCACCATGATGGGCTATCGGCCGATGAGCCATTCCCCCAGGCGGCGCAGCAGCGCCTCGTCCGCCGCGTTCTCCGCGTGCCCCATGCCCTGCTCCAGCCACAGCTCCGCCGTCCCCTCTGCCGCCGCGGCGAGCATCCGGGGGTGGTCGAGCGGGAAGTACGGGTCCCGGTCGCCGTGCACGATCAGCAGCGGCGTCGGCGCGATCAGCGGCACGGACTCGGCCGGGGAGAGCGGCACCGGGTCCCAGTCCTGGTGGTGGATACGGGTACGGAAGCCGTACCGCCCGACGATCCGGCCGGCCGGGCGCGTGACCACCCAGTGCAGCCGCCGCATCGGCGCCGTACCGCGGTAGTACCAGCGGGCGGGGGCGCTCACCGAGACGACCGCGTCCGTGCGTGCCTCCGTGCGCCCCTCGTGCATCCGGGCGCCGTACAACGCCGCGTGCCGCAGCACCACCGAACCGCCCATCGAGAAGCCGACGGTCACCACCCGGGTGTGCCCGAGCGACCGGGCCCACTCCACGGCGGCGGCCAGATCCAGTACCTCGCGGTCGCCGACCGTGGAGCGCCCGCCCGAGCGGCCGTGGCCGCGGAAGGAGAAGGTCACCACCCCCGCGTACCGCGAGAAGGTCCGCGCCGCGCGGCGCACCGCGGGCCGGTCGACCGAGCCGGTGAAACCGTGCGCGACGACGACGACGGTGCCGGTCGGGCCACTCGCGCAGGGCGCGTAGCGGGCTTCGATCCGGACACCGTCGGATGTCAGGAGAGTTGCGCCCTGAGGGCGCGGAGAGATCCTTGACACGTCCACAGTGTGAAATCGGCCCTCTCGCCCAGAACTCATGTGGGCTATTCTGCTGCGAGAGGATCCGGGCAATGCAGCCCCCGGATCCTTTTGTGTTTTCCGGCCATTGTTACAGGCTGGTGAACAAAGCCTCACAAAGGCTCTCAGGCGCGAGAGAGCCGCGTACGAAGCAGTGCACGTCCTCGCAGGGACCGAGGAGGAACCGACGTCATGGACGAGCGAACCGACGAGCGACCCCAGCACGCAGAAAGCACGACGATCAGAGCAGGTGGGACGCGATGAGCTCCCTGCTGCTCCTGACCAATGCCCTCCAGCCGTCGACGGAGGTGCTTCCCGCCCTCGGACTGCTTCTGCACAACGTACGGGTGGCACCGGCGGAGGGGCCTGCCCTCGTCGACACCCCTGGTGCCGACGTGATCCTCGTCGACGGCCGCCGCGACCTGCCGCAGGTGCGGTCGCTGTGCCAGCTGCTGCGGTCCACCGGGCCCGGCTGTCCGCTCGTCCTCGTCGTGACCGAGGGCGGCCTCGCGGCCGTCACGGCCGACTGGGGCATCGACGACGTGCTGCTGGACACGGCCGGACCGGCCGAGGTCGAGGCACGGCTGCGGCTCGCGACCGGCCGCCAGCAGATCACCTCCGACGACTCCCCGATGGAGATCCGCAACGGTGACCTGTCGGTGGACGAGGCGACGTACAGCGCCAAACTGAAGGGCCGGGTCCTCGACCTGACCTTCAAGGAATTCGAACTGCTCAAATACCTCGCGCAACACCCCGGCCGGGTCTTCACCCGGGCGCAGCTGCTCCAGGAGGTCTGGGGCTACGACTACTTCGGCGGTACGCGCACGGTCGACGTCCATGTGCGGCGGCTGCGCGCCAAGCTCGGTCCCGAGCACGAGTCGCTCATCGGGACCGTCCGGAACGTGGGCTACCGGTTCGTCGCCCCGGAGAAGGTCGAACGGGCGGCCGAGGAGGCCAAGGCGAAGGCCGCCAAGGCAGTAGCCCGTCCGGATGACGGCGCCGAGGTGGAGCAACCGGCCGTACGCCCTGCCCAGAGGTAGGTCACCACGCGTAGACTTCGCGCGTGGCCAAGGTGACGCGGGACGATGTGGCACGACTGGCGGGGACTTCGACCGCGGTCGTCAGCTATGTCATCAACAACGGACCCCGGCCGGTCGCCCCGGCCACGCGCGAGCGGGTACTCGCAGCGATCAAGGAGCTGGGGTACCGGCCCGACCGGGTGGCGCAGGCGATGGCGTCCCGGCGCACCGACCTCATAGGCATGATCGTGCCGGACGCCCGGCAGCCCTTCTTCGCGGAGATGGCCCACGCGGTCGAACAGGCCGCCGCCGAACGCGGAAAAATGGTGCTCGTCGGCAATTCCGACTACCGCGACGAGCGTGAGGTCCACTATCTGCGGGCCTTCCTCGGTATGCGGGTCTCCGGCCTGATCCTGGTCAGCCAGGGCATGAGCGAGCGCGCGGCCGCCGAGATCGAGGCGTGGGACGCCCGCGTCGTCCTGCTCCACGAGCGGCCCGAGGCGATCGACGACGTCGCCGTCGTCACGGACGACATCGGCGGCGCGCAGCTCGCGACCCGGCACCTGCTCGAGCACGGGCACGAGTACGTCGCCTGTCTCGGCGGCGTCGAGTCGACCCCGTCGGTCGGCGACCCGGTCGCCGACCACGTCGAGGGCTGGCGCCGGGCGATGCAGGAGTCCGGCCGCTCGACGGAGGGACGGCTCTTCCAGGCCCCGTACAACCGCTACGACGCCTACCAGGTCGCGCTGAAGCTGCTCGCCGGGCCCGACCGCCCGCCGGCGATCTTCTGCTCGACCGACGACCAGGCCTTCGGCGTCCTGCGGGCCGCCCGTGAACTGCGGATCGACGTGCCGGCCGAGCTCGCGGTGGCCGGCTTCGACGACGTCAAGGAGGCGGCCCTGACGGACCCGCCCCTCACGACGATCTCCTCCGACCGCCCGGCGATGGCCCGCGCGGCGATCGACCTGGTCCTCGACGACGGTCTGAGGCTGGCGGGCTCGCGACGCGAACGGGTCAAGCAGTTCCCGTCGGGCCTGGTGATCCGCCGCTCCTGCGGGTGCGGCGAACCGTAGCGGCGACCGGCTCCGGACCGGGGACACTTCCCCGGTCCGGGCACCGCTTCACCAGGCGCCGTTGAGGCCGTACCAGTTGCCGTTGACCGACTCGGCGGCCCGGAAGGTCGTGCTGCCGCCGGTGCCCCGGTAGCCGAGCAGCCAGCCGGGGCTGCCACCCATGTATCCCTCGTTGGTGATCGTCAGGACGTCGTTGAGCGTGCCGCCGTTGTACGAGCCGACGCTGATGAAGGTGTCCATGATCTGCCAGCCGCCGCCGACCAGCTTGCGGGTACCGAACGCGCCGCGGCCGTTGCCCGGGTAGAGCCAGAGCTTCCCGGCCGTGTCGCGGGCCAGGAGATCGGGCCGCGCGTCACCGGTCAGGTCGCCCGGCCCGGTGAGGGCGTTCATGACCTGCCAGCCGCCACCGACGAGCTTGCGCGAGCCGAAGGCACGGCCGTTGCCCGGATACATCCACAGCCTGCCCGCCGTGTCCCGGGCCAGCAGGTCGCCCCGGCCGTCGCCGGTCAGATCGCCCGTGGCCGCGATCTGGCGCATGACCTGCCAGCCGCCGCCGACCGGCCTGCGGGTGGCGAAGCCGCCGTGACCCGTGCCCGGGTACAGCCACAGCTGCCCCGCCTTGTCCCGGGCGAGCAGGTCCTCGTTCTTGTCGCCGGTGAGGTCGCCGTGACGGGTCATGGCGTTCATGCTGTTCCAGCCGCTGCCGACGAGGCGGCCGGAGTGGTCACCGGGCAGTCGCCACAGCCGTCCGGCCGTGTCCCGGGCGAGGATGTCCGGGAACAGATCGTGGTCGAGGTCGCCGAAGCCGGCCGGCGTGGCGGTGGGCGACGTGACCCACTGCGGGTAGGCGGGCATGTGGCATTCCCGCTCCGTCCTGACGAATTTGATGGAGCTGATCCTGCGGTCCATGAACGGCGTGAAGCCGTACTCCCCGGCGGAGGCGTTCGGCTCCTCCTGCAGGAAGTCGGCGTCCGGCGCCGAGAGCGAGTAGCCGGGCTCGCTGTAGGCACAGGCGTAGCTCGACGCGCGGTTCACGACGGAGCGGATCCTGTTGTCCCAGGTGCCGAGCGTCGCCATGCTCTTGTCGGTCTTGAACATCTCTCCGTCACCGGACGTGCCGGTGAAGCCGCAGAAGTAGCCGCTCGGGCAGCGGTACGCACCGTCGGCGGCCTGTGCGGACTGAGCGGGCAGCACGGCCGTCAACAGGCCGCCCGTCACGAGCCCCGTCACCGTGGCGAGGACTCGTCTGATGCCTTTGTGCACTTCGGTTCCCTTTCCTCGCGCCCGCTGTCGGGCGTGGGGTGCACGGTGTAGACCCTTGAGGCCCGGCCACGGTTGCCCGGTCCCGGACGCCTTTCCACGGTGCCGCTCCGCCAGCAGCCTTATATCGGGCATACACGGTTCTGTCGGGCTTCTCAGCGCCGTCTCAGACGGCTCTCATCCGGGCCGACGACAGTCGGTGCCATGAGCGACCACTACCGCCGAAGCGGCGACGATGCCCACCACCAGCAGCCGTACGGCGCTCCCTTCCTGCAGGGAGCGGGCGGCGGATACCCGCCGGTCCCGCCCTACCTCCCCGGCGACGCCACGGCCGGGCACATCCCCGGACCGCACGCATCCGCACCCGCCCCCGCGCAGGCGGCCGGGTACGCGCCCGTGCCGGCGCGGCGGGCCCGGGCGAAGCGTCCCGTCGCGCTGCTCGCCGCAGTCGCCGTCGTCGCCGCGGCCTTCGGCGGTGGGGCCTCCGTCCTCGTCGGAGAGCTCACCAAGGACACCGGTAGCGGCGGCTCCGGTGCGGTGACCGGCACGAATGTCTCGCAGAGCAGCAAGGGAACGGTCGCCGGCGTCGCACAGGCGGTCTCTCCGAGCATCGTGGAGATCAGCGCCGACTCGAACACCGGGCAGTCCACCGGCTCCGGCGTCATCATCACCGAGGACGGCGAGATCGTCACCAACAACCACGTCATCTCGGGCGCTTCGACGATCAAGGTGCAGCTCAGCAACGGCAGGACGTACGAGGCGGACGTCCTCGGCACCGACCCCGGCAAGGACCTCGCCCTCATCAAGCTCCAGGGCGCGTCAGGTCTGAAGGCCGCCTCGCTCGGTGACTCGAGCAAGGTCAAGGTCGGCGACGAGGTCGTCGCGATCGGCTCGCCCGAGGGCCTGACCGGCACGGTGACGAGCGGCATCGTCTCCGCGCTCGACAGGGACGTGACCGTGGCCAAGGACGAGGAGCAGCCGCAGCAGCAGGACCCGCGGCAGGGTTGGCCCTTCGAGTTCGGCGGGCAGCAGTTCAACGGCGACACCGGCGACTCGACGACCACCTACAAGGCGATCCAGACCGATGCCTCCCTCAACCCCGGCAACTCCGGCGGCGCCCTGATCAACATGAACGGCGAGATCATCGGCATCAACTCGGCCATGTATTCGCCCAGTTCCGCCACCGGGTCCACAGCGGGCAGCGTCGGGCTCGGCTTCGCCATCCCGATCGACACCGTCAAGGCCGACCTGGACGCCCTCCGCTCCGGTGACGGCAACTGATCGCGTGCGAGGCTTGGTCCATGACTGAAGGTGAGCGCATCCTGATCGTCGACGACGAGCCCGCCGTGCGTGAGGCGCTCCAGCGCTCGCTCGCGTTCGAGGGGTACGGCACCGAGGTCGCCGCCGACGGCATCGACGCCCTCGCCCGCGCGGAGGCGTACGCACCCGACCTGATCGTCCTCGACATCCAGATGCCGCGGATGGACGGTCTGACAGCGGCCCGCCGGCTGCGGGCGGCCGGATCGACCGTGCCCATCCTGATGCTCACGGCCCGCGACACCGTCGGCGACCGGGTCACCGGCCTCGACGCCGGCGCGGACGACTACCTGGTCAAGCCGTTCGAGCTGGACGAGCTCTTCGCCCGTATCCGTGCGCTGCTGCGGCGCAGCTCGTACGCCACGGCCGGCCCGGGGGGCGCGGAGGAGGACGTGCTGTCCTTCGCCGACCTTCGGATGGACCTCGCGACCCGGGAGGTCACCCGCGGTACCCGCCGGGTCGAGCTGACCCGTACCGAGTTCACGCTGCTGGAGCTGTTCCTGGCGCATCCGCGCCAGGTGCTCACCCGTGAGCAGATCCTCAAGTCCGTGTGGGGCTTCGACTTCGAGCCGAGCTCCAACTCCCTGGACGTGTACGTCATGTACCTGCGGCGCAAGACGGAGGCGGCCGGCGAGCCGCGCCTGGTCCACACGGTGCGCGGCGTGGGGTACGCGCTGCGCACCGGCGGTCCCGAATGACGAACAGGTTCCGCGCGCTCCCGCTGCGCTCCCGTCTGGCGCTGCTGGTGGCGACGGCGGTGGCGGTGGCCGTCGCCGCGGCGGCCAGCGTGTGCTGGCTGGTGGTGCGCAGCGCGCTGGTCGACTCGCTCGACAACGCGCTCAGCACCAACCGGATGGCGCCGCGCCAGGTGCTCGCCTTCGTCGACCCCGCGGGCCAGTGCCGCAAGGCGGCCCCCGCCGGTCCCGACACCGACCTCTTCAAGTCGACGATCCAGCTGCTGGACCGCCAGGGGAACAGCTGTGTGGTCCTCGGAGACGAGTCGGTCGAGGTCACGGACGCCGACATCGACGTCGCCGGCGGCCGGTCCGACTCCTCCTTCCACAACGCCACGGCGTCCGACGGCTCCGAGTACCGCGTCTTCACCTATCCCATCGAGGGGTACGCGGGCGCGGTGATCGTCGCCCGTCCCCTCAGCGAGGTCGACGACACCCTCGGCAATCTGACGCTGGTGCTGGCCCTGGTCGCCGGCGCCGGTGTCCTCGGCGCCGGCGCGGCCGGCGCCTGGGTCGCCAGGACCGGGCTGCGGCCGGTGGACGAACTGACCGGCGCGGTCGAGCACGTGGCCCGCACCGAGGATCTGAGCGTGCGCATCCCGGTCGAGGGGGACGACGAGATCGCCCGGCTGTCCCGGTCGTTCAACGCGATGACGGCGGCGCTGGCGTCCTCGCGGGACCTCCAGCAGCAGCTGATCGCGGACGCCGGCCATGAGCTGCGCACCCCGCTGACGTCGCTGCGCACCAACATCGAACTGCTCGCCAGGAGCGAGGAGACCGGCCGCGCCATCCCGCCCGACGACCGCATGGCGCTGCTCGCCTCGGTCAAGGCGCAGATGACCGAACTGGCCGCGCTCATCGGCGACCTCCAGGAGCTGTCCAGGCCGGACGTGGGCGCGAGCGGCAAGGTGCAGGTGGTGGCCCTCCACGAGATCACCCAGGCGGCCCTCGACCGCGCGCGGTTGCGCGGCCCGGAGCTGACGTTCACGGCCCGGCTGGAGCCCTGGTACGTACGGGCGGACCAGGCCGCGCTGGAGCGGGCGCTGGTCAACGTCCTGGACAATGCCGTGAAGTTCTCGCCGCCGGGCGCCGAGGTCGAGGTGGGACTGGACGGTGGTGAGCTGACGGTCCGCGACCACGGTCCCGGCATCCCGCCGGAGGAACTGCCGCACGTCTTCGAACGGTTCTGGCGCTCCCCGTCCGCGCGGGCGCTGCCCGGCTCGGGGCTGGGGCTGTCGATCGTGGCGCGCACGGTCCGGCAGGCGGGCGGCGGCGTCGCTTTGGAACCGGCCGCCGGCGGCGGCACCCGCGCGGTGATCCGGCTGCCGGGGGCGGCGGGTCCGCCTCCGCCCACCCCCTGAGCCACCCGCGAGACGGAACGTCTTGCCAGTGAAGGACACAAGCTCTACTCTCTATCGAGACGAACCGTCTCGTCTCAGAATTTGTCGTCCACCGAAGGCAGCGCCCTTGTTCCCAGCCAGCGCCACCACCGCCCAGTTCGTCGTCACCGACGTCACCAAGCGCTACGACGACCACGTCGTCCTCGACCGTGTGTCCTTCACCCTGCGCCCCGGCGAAAAGGCCGGTGTCGTGGGCGAGAACGGCTCAGGGAAGTCCACACTGCTGCGGCTGCTCGCCGGAGCGGAGCAGCCCGACAACGGCAGCGTGGCCGTCACCGCCCCCGGCGGCATCGGTCACCTCGCCCAGACCCTCGATCTGCCGGACACCTGCCACGTCGGCGACGCGATCGACCTGGCCCTCGCCGATCTCCGGTCCCTCCAGCGGCGGATCCGCGTCGCGGCATCCGGGCTGGCGACCGCCGGTGAGGCGGGCCACGAGCGGTACGCACGACTGGTCGCCGAGTTCGAGGCGCGCGGCGGGCACGACGCCGACCGCCGGGTCGCGATCGCCCTGCACCGGCTCGGCGAGCGGACGGCACCGGCCCTGGACCGGCCGCTCGGCACGCTCTCCGGCGGTCAGCGCTCGCGGCTCGCGCTCGCCGCGACCCTCGCCTCCTCCCCGAGCTGCTGCTGCTCGACGAGCCGACCAACGACCTCGACGACACGGCCGTCGCCTGGCTCGAGGAGCGGCTGCGCGGCCACCGCGGGACGGTCGTCGTCGTCACCCACGACCGCGCGTTCCTCGACCGGGTGACCGCCACCGTGCTCGAGGTGGACGACGACCGGAAGACCGTGCACCGCTACGGCGACGGTTACGCGGGCTACCTCACCGCCAAGGCCGCCGCCCGCGCACGCTGGGCACGGGAGTACGAGGAGTGGCGCGACGAGATGGCCCGGCGGTCGAGACTGGCCGACGCCAACATCGGTGCCCTGTCCGCCGTTCCGCGCAAGATGCCGCGCGGCTTCAGCGGCGCCGGCGCGTTCCGCGCCCGCTCACGGACGCACGGCGCGGCGAGCCGCGTCCGGGACGCCCGGGAGCGGCTGCGGCGCCTGACGGAGAACCCGGTCCCGCCGCCTCCGCAGCCGCTGCGGTTCACGGCCCGGACAGAGGGCGGGGCGACCCGCGGTGTCGACCTGGCGGATGTGCGCGTGCCGGGGCGGCTCTCCCTGGACGCGCTGCACATCCAACCGGGCGGACGGCTGCTGGTCACCGGTCCGAACGGCGCCGGCAAGTCCACGCTCCTGAAGGTCCTGGCCGGCGAACTGGTCCCGGCGGCGGGCACGGTCGAGCGCCCTGAGCGGGTGGGCCTGCTGCGCCAGACCACCGGGCACGTGTCGGACGGCCGCACTGTCCTGGAGGCGTACGGCGAGGAGCGGGCCGAAGCCCTGCTCGCGACGGGGCTGTTCCGGTCCGCGGACCTGTCCAAGCCGGTCCGCACGCTCTCGGTGGGTCAGCGGCGCAGGCTGGAACTGGCCCGGCTTCTCGCCGGTCCCGTCGATCTGCTGCTGCTCGACGAGCCCACCAACCACCTCTCGCCCGTACTGGTGGAAGAGATCGAGGCAGCGCTGGCGCAGTACGCGGGGACGCTGGTGCTGGCCACCCACGACCGGCGGGCACGGGCGGCGTTCGACGGGCCGGAGCTGGCGCTCACCCCCTGCCGATGACCCGCGGGGCCTCGCGGCCCGTCACGGCCGGGTGCCCGCGGTCTCGGCAGCCGTACCGGACCCGCCGCCCGGCCCGTGCCGCAGACCGCGCCCGTTGGTGGCCACGGCCCGCGAGATGCGCGCCGCCGGTCGCCGGCGCCTCAACCGTTGTGGCGGATGAGCGAATCCACCAGCCCCGCCCGGGTGTTCGGGAAGTCGAGCGGAACGATGCCGAGGCCCCGCCAGGCGCTCGCCTCCGCGCCGTCGATGAAGCGGTGGACGCGCGGGTTGAGGTTGTCGGAGTTCCAGCGGGGCGGCAGATAGGCGGACGTGCTGACGTAGTTGACGAACAGCTTGCCCGGCTGCTGCACCGCCTTGCGGACGTGCGCCTCGATCTGCCTGTACTTGGGGTCGGGCAGGGCGTTCCAGTCGTCCTGGATGTCGAACCACGTGCCGTCCCCGTACCGCACGCCGGGCAGACCGCCGTTGTCGCCGAGAAGCACCACGCGCCCCCGCGCCTCACCGAGCACCGGGATGCCGTCACCGATCCGGAAGAGCGGGCGCCAGCCGCGGCGGTCGAGGTAGTCGTCGAAGATCGCGCGGAAGGTGGTGTCGCTGTCCTCGGAGTACTCCTGCTTGACCCGCATCAGCACCGTCTCCGACGGGTGTGCGGCGAGGAAGTCGCGGCAGGCGACGAGGACATCACCGAACATCATGTTCTGGTAGGACGGGCCGTGGTGGATGGCGAACGAGCCGTCGGTGACCCGGCACCGTACGTCGAGGAAGCGGATACCGCTGTCGAGTTGCTCGGCGATGGTGGTGTTCTGGCATTCGCTCCACGGCCCGCCGAAGCGCGCACCGGAGTCGTGGGTGCCCGGGATCGTGAGCCTCTGCAGCGGGGTGGAGTCGGCCGTGCCGGCCATCCAGTCCTGTGCGGACAGGGTGCGGCGGGGCGCGGCGGTGGCGTGGGGGGCGCCGATGAGGGCGGCTGCGGACAGTGCGGCAGCGCCTGCGAGGAATCTCCGTCGGTCCATGGCGAGGGAGTATGACGCGTCCACGTCAGAGTCACCAGACTCCCGTACCGTCCGGTAACGACGAAGGGGCGGCAGGCTTCGCGCCCGCCGCCCCCCACCGCCGGGCAGTGCTACTGCACGACCGTGATCCGGTCGGCCTTCGGCGGCGCGATCGGCGCGGAGGCCGAGGAGTTCGCCGCCAGGTAGGCGTTGAAGACGTCCAGGTCTGAGGCGCCCACCAGCTTGTTGGTGTGCTCCTTCAGGACGGAGAAGCCGTCACCGCCGCCCGCGAGGAACTCGTTCATCGCGACGCGGTAGGTCTTCGACGGGACGATCGCCTCGCCGTTCAGTTGCACCGAGTCCACGACGATCCGGTCGGCACCGGTCTTCGTCAGGTCCAGGGTGTACGTGAAGCCCTGCGAGACCTGGAGAATCTTCGGGGAGGCTTCGTTCGGACCGCTGACCTGCTGCTGGAGCGTGGTGATCAGCTGGGCGCCCGTCAGGTCGACGACGTTCATCATGTTGGTGAACGGCTGGACCGTGAAGGCCTCGCCGTACGTCACCACACCGTCGCCCTCGCTGCCCGACGCCTTGTACACGAGGTCCGAGCGGATACCGCCCGGGTTCATCAGGGCAAGCTGGGCGCCGCCCTTGTCCGCCGGGGCGAGGCCCGCGAGCTGCGCGTCCGCGATCAGGTCGCCGAGCGGCTTCTCCGGGGTGGTGGCGCCACGGCCGTTGATGTCCGCGGAGATGAATCCCTGCGGGCGGCTCGCGATCGGCGCGGCCAGCTTGTTCCAGCGCGTGATCAGGTCGGTCATGTCCTGGGCCTTGGCCTGGTCACGGCTGACCACGTGGTTCGCCGACTTCACGGACGTCCGCACGATGTCCTTGGTGCGGCGGTCGTAGGTGAGCGTCGTGTCCGTGTAGAGCTTGCCGTACGAGGACGCCGACGTGACCATGCGCGGCTTGCCGGACGGGTCCGGGATCGTGCACACGTACGCCTGGTGGGTGTGGCCGGTGACCAGCGCGTCGACCCGGGGCGTGATGTTCTTGGCGATGTCCGCGATCGGGCCGGAGATGCCGTCGCCCGCACCCGGCGAGTCGCAGTCGTAGTTGTACGACGTCGACGCCGGCGAGCCGCCCTCGTGGATGAGCGCGACGATCGACTTCACGCCCTTGCGGTCGAGCTCACGGGCGTACTTGTTGATCGTCTCGACCTCGTCGTGGAACGCCAGGCCCTTGATGCCGTTGGCGCTGACGATGTCCGGCGTGCCTTCCAGCGTCACGCCGATGAAGCCGATCTTGACGCCCTTCTTCTCCCAGACCGTGTACGGCTTGAGGATCGGCCTGCCCGTGGACTCCTTGGTGACGTTGGCCGCCAGGTAGGGGAAGTCCGCGCCCTCGAACTCCTTGCCGTCCTCGTAGCAACCGTCCGTCGGGTGGCAGCCGCCGTTCTGGAGGCGGGCCAGCTCGACCGCGCCCTCGTCGAACTCGTGGTTGCCCACGCCCGTCACGTCGAGGTCGAGCTTGTTGAGCGCCTCGACCGTCGGCTCGTCGTGGAAGAGACCGGACAGCAGCGGGCTCGCGCCCACCAGGTCACCGGCAGCGGCGGTGACGGAGTACGGGTTGCCCTGGCGCGCGGTGCGCAGCGACGTCGCCAGGTACTCGACGCCGCCGGCCGGGACGGACTTGACGGTGCCGTCGTGCTGGATCTCTGAGACGTTGCCGGCGGAGCCGGCCGGCGGCTCCAGGTTGCCGTGCAGGTCGTTGAAGGAGAGCAGCTGCACATCGACGGTGCGGCCGTGGTGCGGCCGGTGCGCGGTGCGCTCGCCGGAGGCGGCGCCGGCCGGCATGGCGGCGATGAGCGCGCCGACGGTCGCGAGACCGGCGGCGGCCGCGAGCACGCGGCGGTTCCGCTTGGCCGCGCGATGGTTGGGAGGTGTCGCTGACATCTGTCCCCTTGTCAGTCCAGCGTGGTGTGAGGGCGGGAGCTGTCCGGTGGGTCAGGGCCGGATAGCGGGCCCGGCCATGATCCGCCGGACAGCCCCCACGAGCGGCAGCCTAGAGTCAACGCGCGTAGCGCGACAGGGGGATGTGGGTTACGACCTGGTTGCCGTCTTTCGTCAACGGGCAATTACCGCACCATCACCCACATGACGGACGTATCACCGCACAAGCGGCGGCCACTTCGAACCCCCGGCCCTTCGCGCCGCTGCCCGGGGCCCCCTCCGCCGTACCCTCGAAGCATGACGATCGACGCAGTGATTCCGGAGCCCGGCCGGCAGATCCAGTCCCTCGACGAGCTCACCTCCGAGCAGGCGGAGGCCGTGCTGGGCGTACTCGCAGAGGCTGCGCGGAACGACGGGATGCAGGCCGTCTCCGAGCAGGGCCGGCTGCAGCTGCGCGGCGGGCGGCGGGAAGGCGTACGCCACTTCCTGCTCACCGTCGGCGACCAGCTCATCGGCTACGCCCAGCTGGAGGACACCGACCCGGTCGAGGCCCCGGCGGCCGAACTCGTCGTCCACCCCGGCCACCGGGGCCGCGGGCACGGGCGGGCGCTGGGCACCACACTTCTGGACGCCTCCGGCCGGCGGCTGCGCATGTGGGCGCACGGCGGGAAGTCGGCGGCCCGGCATCTGGCCCAGGTGCTCGGCCTCACCCTCTTCCGCGAACTGCGGCAGCTCCGGCTCCCCTTGGACCTGCGGGACATCCCCGAGCCGGCCTACCCGGCAGGGGTCACCGTGCGGACCTTCCGGCCCGGCGAGGACGACGCCGCGTGGCTCGCCGTGAACGCCGCCGCCTTCGCCCACCACCCGAGCAGGGTTCACTGACCCGACGGGACCTCGACGACCGCAAGGCCGAGCCGTGGTTCGACCCGAAGGGCTTCTTCCTGGCCGAGCGGGACGGCGAGATCATCGGCTTCCACTGGACGAAGATCCACGCCGAGGAGCAGCTCGGCGAGGTGTACGTGGTCGGCATCCGCCCCGACGCCCAGGGCGGCGGCCTCGGCAAGGCCCTGACCGCCACCGGCCTGCGCCACCTCGCCGCGCAGGGCATGCCGACCGCGATGCTCTACGTCGACGCGGACAACCCCGGGGCGCTGCGCGTGTACGAGCAGCTCGGCTTCGCCACGCACGAGGTCGACCTGATGTACCGCACCGAGTCCTGACGGGCAGCTCACAGCGGCCTCCGGGCAGCATGCGAGCGGACGAGGGGGCGGTGTCCGTTGACACCGCCCCCTTCTTGCATCACCCTTTCACTACTCAACTAGTGAAAGGGTGATGCAGCGACATGGTCGAGTTCCGGATCGACCGGCGCAGCGGGGTCGCCACGTACCTCCAGATCGTCCAGCAGACCAGACAGGCCCTGCGGCTCGGGCTGCTGGAGCCCGGCGACCGGCTGCCGACGGCCCGCGAGGTCGTCGAGGCCACCGCGATCAACCCGAACACCGTGCTCAAGGCGTACCGCGAGCTGGAGCGCGAAGGGCTCGTCGAGGCCCGCCGGGGGCTCGGCACGTTCATCACCCGCACTCTCGGCGGCCATGCCGCCGACACCCCGCTGCGGGCCGAACTCGCCGACTGGGTCGACCGGGCGCGCGACGCCGGGCTCGAGCAGGACGACATCACCGCGCTGTTCACCTCCGTGCTGGAGGAGCGCACACACCACAAGGGGGACGGCGCATGACGGCGACCGCGATCGAGGCGACGGGCCTCGGCCTGGCCTACGGGAAGCGGGGCCACCGGGCCCTGCACGACTGCTCGTTCCGGATACCGACCGGCCGCGTCTGCGCTCTCGCCGGCCCCAACGGCGCCGGCAAGTCCACACTGCTCGCCCTCGCGGCCGGTCTGCTCCGGCCGACCGACGGGGCGCTGCGCGTCCTCGGCGGCACACCCGCCGACGTACGCGCACGACGTGCGTACGTCGCCCAGGACAAGCCGCTCTACCCGCAGTTGACGGTCGGCGAGACGCTGCGGATGGGCCAGGAGCTCAACCCCGGCCGGTGGGACGCGACCGTCGCGGAACGGATCGTCGAGGAGGGCGGCGGTCTCGATCCCCGCGCCCGGATCCGCAGCCTCTCCGGCGGCCAGCGCACCCGCGTCGCCCTCGCCCTCGCGCTCGGCAAGCGCCCCGAACTGATGCTGCTGGACGAGCCGATGGCCGACCTCGACCCCCTGGCACGGCACCGGCTCATGGCCGCGCTGATGACGGAGGCCGCCGACCACGGCACCACCATCGTGATCTCCTCGCACATCCTGTCCGAGCTGGAGACCACCTGCGACTACGTGCTCCTCGTCGACGGCGGCCGGGTACGCCTCGCCGGCGAGACGGAGGACCTGATCGCCGCCCACACCCTGCTCACCGGGCCGGTCGCCGACCTGCCCGACCACACCGTCGTCGAATCACGCACGACGGGCCGTCAGCTGACCGCGCTGGTACGGGGGTCCAGCGCGGTCGGCGGCGGCTGGCAGGCCGCACAGCCGTCCCTGGAGGAACTGCTCATGGCGCATCTGCGCAGCCCCGGCGCCCCGGCGCTGCTCACCCCGAGCGCGGAGGTGTCGGTCGCATGAGCGCGCTCACCACGTCCCGCCCCCGGCTGCGGGGCATCACCTGGGTCGTCGTCCACCAGCACCGCCGCATCCTGACCACCGCGGCCGTACTGCTGGCCGTCGCGGCAGCGGTCACGGCCGGACTGCGGATCGCGTACGGGACGAGCTCGTACGACGACACCGGCGGCGGCCTCTTCACACGCTTCGCCTACCAGGGCGGGCTCGCCGCCGTCGCCGACTTCCTGACGAACGCCGCCCTGCTGCTGCCGCTGCTCGTCGCCGCCGTCGTGGCGGGACCGGTGATCGGCCGGGAGCTGGAAAGCGGCACCTACAAGCTGGCCTGGTCGCAGTCGGTGCCACCCGTCCGCTGGCTGGCCGCGAAGGTCGCGGTGCCCGCGGTGGCCGTCGCCGTCACCACCGTGGGCCTGACCGTTCTCTTCCGGATCCTGTCGGGCCCGGTCGCCTGGGACCACCGGCTCGGCTGGCACGAGCGGCAGGTGTTCCTCGTCCTCGGGCCGACCCTGCTCGCCTACGGCCTCCTCGCCGTCGCCGTCGGCGTCCTCGCCGGCCTGCTGGTGCGCCGCACCCTGGTCGCGATGTCCGTCGCGGGCCTTGTGACCGGGACCGTCATGATCCTCATGTCCGCGCTGTGGACACGGCTGTGGGCGCCCGACGTCGCCACAGGGCGCGACCCGGACTCGGTCCGGTTCTCGGCCGGCGATCTCGTCGTGGACAGCGGCCTGCTCACCGCGTCCGGGGAACGGCTCCCCGACAGCGTGTGCGTCACGCCGCGGCCCGCGTGCTTCACCGAGCACGACGTCGTCGGCAGATGGCAGGAGTACCATCCCGACGCGCACCTCTGGCCGCTCCAGCTCGTCGAGACCGGCATCGTCCTCGCCGTCGCCGCGGCCGTGGCGTACGCGGCCTTCCGGGTCTTCCGCCGCCGCCACGCCTGATCCGCCCGCGAGGCCACGGCCCCCGGGGGCGACCCCCGGGGGCCGTACTGCGCTTCCTCTCACGTCATGTCCTTGTTACCGGCCATTCAGACGCCCTTGCGACCCTCACCCAATGCAGCCCGCTGTGCCCGCCTCCCCCCACGCGAGAAAACGTCTCGCCCCGGCCCTCTCCGACGCGCCGTCGACGCCTCTCGCGCGGAACAATGGGCCCATGAGCCAGCAGCCCGCCGAGGTCCCGGTCCAGCACCCCCAGCCGTCCGTCGCTTCCATAGCCGCGCACCGGCCGCACACCGTCGCCGCCACGGTCTCCGATCTCGAGCCCGACCTCGACGCCGACCTCGACTCGTACCAGGAGGACCCGGAGTCGACGCTCGGCACGGAGCTGCCCCAGGGGCGGTTCCTCGACCGCGAGCGCAGCTGGCTCGCGTTCAACGAGCGGGTACTCGAGCTCGCGGAGGACCCGGCCACACCGCTGCTCGAACGCGCCAATTTCCTCGCGATCTTCGCGTCCAACCTGGACGAGTTCTTCATGGTCCGCGTCGCCGGCCTGAAGCGCCGGATCGCGACGGGCGTCGCCACGCGTTCGGCCTCCGGTCTCCAGCCGCGCGAGGTCCTCGACCTGATCTGGACCCGCTCGCGTGAACTCATGGCCCGGCACGCCGCCTGCTACCAGCAGGACGTCGCCCCCGCCCTGGCCGACGAGGGCATCCACCTGATCCGCTGGCCCGACCTGACGGAGAAGGAGCAGGCACGCCTCTTCACGCTCTTCCGGCAGCAGATCTTCCCGGTCCTGACCCCGCTGGCCGTGGACCCCGCGCACCCCTTCCCGTACATCTCCGGCCTCTCCCTCAACCTCGCCGTCGTGGTGCGCAACCCCGTCAGCGGGCACCGCCACTTCGCCCGGGTCAAGGTCCCGCCGCTGCTGTCCCGCTTCCTCGAGGCCTCGCCCCAGCGGTACGTGCCTCTGGAGGACGTCATCGCGGCGCACCTCGAAGAGCTGTTCCCGGGGATGGAGGTCCTCGCCCACCACATGTTCCGGGTCACCCGGAACGAGGACCTGGAGGTCGAGGAGGACGACGCGGAGAACCTCCTCCAGGCGCTGGAGAAGGAACTCATGCGGCGCCGCTTCGGCCCGCCGGTGCGCCTCGAGGTCGAGGAGTCGATCGACCCGTACGTGCTCGACCTGCTGGTGCGCGAGCTGAAGGTGTCCGACGCCGAGGTGTACCCGCTGCCCGGGCCGCTGGACCTCACCGGACTCTTCGGCATCTCGGCGCTTGACCGGCCGGAACTGAAGTTCCCCAAGTTCGTCGCGGGCACCCACCGGGACCTCGCGGAGGTCGAGTCGGCGTCCGCGCCCGACATCTTCATGGCGCTGCGCGAACGGGACGTGCTCCTGCACCACCCGTACGACTCCTTCTCGACGTCCGTCCAGGCGTTCCTGGAGCAGGCCGCGGGCGACCCGGACGTCCTCGCGATCAAGCAGACGCTGTACCGCACGTCCGGCGACTCCCCGATAGTGGACGCACTGATCGACGCCGCGGAGTCCGGCAAGCAGGTCCTGGTCCTCGTCGAGATCAAGGCCCGCTTCGACGAGCAGGCCAACATCAAGTGGGCGCGCAAGCTCGAGGAGTCGGGCTGCCACGTCGTCTACGGGCTCGTCGGGCTGAAGACCCACTGCAAGCTGTCGCTCGTGGTCCGGCAGGAGGGCGAGACGCTGCGGCGCTACTCGCACGTCGGCACCGGCAACTACCACCCGAAGACCGCCCGGCTCTACGAGGACCTGGGGCTGCTGACCGCCGACCCGCAGGTCGGCGCGGACCTCTCCGACCTGTTCAACCGGCTGTCCGGCTACTCGCGCCGCGAGACGTACCGCAGGCTGCTGGTCGCACCGAAGTCGCTGCGCGACGGCCTGATCTCCCGGATCAACAAGGAGATCGTGCACCAGCGAGCGGGGCGGCCCGCCTACGTCCGCATCAAGGTCAACTCGATGGTGGACGAAGCCATCATCGACGCCTGCTACCGGGCGGCGATGGCGGGCGTGCCGGTGGACATCTGGGTGCGCGGCATCTGCGCGATACGCCCCGGCGTGACCGGGCTCTCGGAGAACATCCGGGTCCGCTCGATCCTCGGCCGCTTCCTGGAGCACTCCCGGGTCTTCGCCTTCGGCAACGGCGGCGAGCCCGAAGTGTGGTTCGGCAGCGCCGACATGATGCACAGGAACCTCGATCGCCGGATCGAGGCGCTGGTACGGGTCACCGAACCGGCCCACCGCGCGGCCCTCACCAGGCTCTTCGAGACCGGCATGTCCGACACCACGGCCTCCTGGCACCTCGGCCCGGACGGCGCGTGGACCCGGCATGCGACGGACTCCGAAGGCCAGCCGCTGCGGCACGTACAGGAGATGCTCATAGACGCCCGGAGGCGCCGGCGTGCACAGCCCTGAACCTTCCCGGCGGAACACCGTCCTCGCGGGCACGGCGGGCGAGGCGGTGGCCCACTACCTCCATGCCCAGGCCGGCGACTTCCTGCGCAGTCTGCGCCGGCACGGCGAGAGCGGCGCGGAGACGGCGGCGGTCGCGGACGCGGCCCGCTCGCTGCGGGCCGCGTCCCGCCGCATCAGCGGGACGCTCCACACGTTCCGCCCGCTGCTCGACCCGCCCTGGGCGGACGGCCTGCGCACGGAGTTGGCGTGGCTGTCCACGACCCTGGCCCAGGAGCACGCGTGCACCTCACGCCTGTCCCGCTTGCTGGACGCCCTGTCCCGCCTTTCGGGCACGGCCCCGTTGCCGCCGGCCCGCGGCGAGAGCCTGCCGCTGTACGGCTCCACGGCGCACAACGGTTCGCTCGGGGGCGAGTCCGGTCCCCACCCCCCGGCCGAAGCCCCGGCTGCTGCGCACCTCCCGACGGGCCCCGCCGACTCCGGCGACGCGGACGGCCACGCCGTGCGTGACGGGGCACCGGGCGCCCTCGCCGCCGGCACGGCTGACACGGCACCGGCCGCGCTCGCGGACAGCGCCGGCACGGACCACGGGACGCCTGCGGCCGGCGAACGTCCGGCCTCCCGCGGCGTCCGCGCCACGGTGACCACAGCGGCGGCGGACCGCGCCGGACGTACGGCCGGCTCCCCCTCCGGCAACGGCGCGCTCGCCGTAGGGGCCGCCCGCGCCGCGGCGCTGCTGGAGCGGCAACTCACCCTCGCGCGGACCCGCGCCCACTCCGGCGCACTCCAGGCACTCGGCTCCTCCCGCTTCCACGCGGTCGCCGACGCCGTCGCTCTACTGGCCTCCGAGCTCCCTCTCGGCCCCGCGGCCGCCGGTCCGGCAGCCGAGACCCTGGCGCTGCGCGCGGAGGCCGCCGAGCGACGGCTGCTGGCGGCGGTCGCCGAACTGCCGCTGCGCAGGGCGGCCCACCCGTACAACGCGGAGGCGCTGTTCAGCGGCCTCGCCGCGGCTCCCGCCGGTGAGGCGCAGGACGCCCCCTGGCACGACGTCCGCAGACTGCTGCGGCTGCACCGCTACGCGCAGGAGGTGCTGCACCCCGGCACCGACCCCGTCCTGTGTCACGCGGGCATCCTGCTCGACCGGCACCGCGACGCGGCGGAAGCGGCAGCCGCAGCGGCCACGGCCGCCCGCACCCCGCGCATCGCCCCGGCCACCGCGTACGCCCTCGGCGTGCTCCACGCCGACCAGCGGCACGAGGTCGAGGCGGCCAGGTTCGCCTTCCAGCAGGAATGGCGGCACGCCACTACGGCGGTCACGGCGCCATGAACGGCGGGGCCACCGTGCTCGCCGCGGGGTGCGTGCTCTGGCGCCGCGCCCCGCGCCGGGACGGCGGCATCGAGATCTGCCTGGTGCACCGCCCCAAGTACGACGACTGGTCGCACCCGAAGGGCAAGCTCAAGCCCGGCGAGGACACCCTCGCCGCCGCCCTGCGCGAGGTGCTGGAGGAGACCGGCCACCGCTGCGTCCCCGGCGCCCGACTCCCCACCGTCCGATACCTCACGGGCGGCCGGTCCAAGCAGGTCTTCTACTGGGCCGCCGAGGCGACCAGCGGTTCCTTCGCCGCCGGCGACGAGGTCGACGCCATCGTGTGGCTGCCGCCCTCCGCGGCGCGGACCCGGCTCACCCAGCCCCGCGACCGCGAACTGGTCGACGCACTCCTCGAAGCGCTTCACACAACGTGACCACCCGGGGGCGCCCCGTATGCATCGGAACCGCGAACGAGTGGACATTCGAACGGGCACCGGGTCGCCGGGCACGGTTCACCTTGCGTTCACTCTCGCCAGTCGGCCGCTTCATCTCATCTGCCTAATTTCGGCCTCAGACGGTGACCGGCACGGTGCCGGTCCCCCACCCCGACGCACGCCGCCACGGACGGCGGCAACTGGAAGGAACACCAGAAAGTGAAGCTTCAGCGCAAGAACGGGCTTCGCGCCACCGCGCTCGGCGCCCTCGCGATCTCCGGCGCCCTGGTCCTCACGGCGTGTGGCTCGGACGACAACACGGCCACCGGCTCCGACGGCGGCGACAAGACCAACGCCGCGTCGAACATCAAGTGCGACGAGGCCAAGGGCCAGATCCTCGCGGCCGGCTCGAGCGCGCAGAAGAACGCCATGGACCTGTGGGTGAAGAACTTCCAGGCCGCCTGTTCCGGCGTCGAGGTCAACTACCAGCCCATCGGCTCCGGTGGCGGTATCACCAAGTTCACCCAGGGCCAGGTCGCCTTCGCCGGCTCCGACTCCGCGCTGAAGCCGGAAGAGGTCGAGGAGTCGAAGAAGATCTGCAAGGGCGGCCAGGGGATCAACCTCCCGATGGTCGGCGGCCCCGTCGCGATCGGCTACAACCTGGAGGGCGTGGACGACCTCGTCCTCGACTCCGCGACCATCGCGAAGATCTTCGACTCGAAGATCACCAAGTGGAACGACCCGGCCATCGCGAAGCTCAACCCCGACGCGAAGCTGCCGAGCTCCTCCATCCAGGCCTTCCACCGCTCCGACGAGTCGGGCACCACGCAGAACCTGCACAAGTACCTCAGCGAGGCCGCCCCGGCCGACTGGAAGCACGACCCCAAGTCGAAGTCGTGGCTGGCCCCCGGCGGCCAGGCCGCCAACGGTTCCTCGGGTGTCGCCGCCCAGGTGAAGCAGACGCAGGGCTCGATCGGCTACTTCGAGCTGTCGTACGCGACCTCGCAGTCGATCTCCACCGTCAAGCTGGACACCGGTGCCGCCGCCCCGGTCGAGGCGACGAGCGAGAACGCCTCCAAGGCCATCGCCGCCGCCAAGGTCAAGGGCACCGGCAAGGACCTGGCCCTGTCCCTCGACTACAAGACCAAGGCCGAGGGCGCCTACCCGATCATCCTCGTGACGTACGAGATCGCCTGCGACAAGGGCAACAAGGCGGAGACCCTGCCGACCCTGAAGGCGTTCCTCAACTACACCGCGAGCGACGAGGGCCAGAAGGTCCTCACGGATGCCGGCTACGCGCCGCTGCCCGCCGAGATCGCGGCCAAGGTCCGCGAGATCGTCCCCACCCTGTCCTGATGTCCGGCCGGGGCCGGTCCGCCTGAGACGGACCGGCCCCGGCATCCGGTGCACCGCCGCCTGGAGCCTGCCGGCTCCGCAGACCGGAGACCCCGATGGATACAGCAACCACCGCATCAGCCCCACCGCCCCGTGCCCCGCAGCAAACGGGCACCACCCGCGGCAAGCCCCGACCCGGCGACCGCATATTCCTGGGCCTGTCCCGGGGAGCAGGCATTTCGCTCCTGGTCATCATGGCCGCGATCGCGGGATTCCTCGCGTACCGCGCGGGCATCGCCATCTCGAAGGACGACGCCAACTTCCTGACCACGTCCGAGTGGAACCCGGCCGGTGACCCGCCGGTCTTCGGCATCGCCGTACTCGCCTTCGGCACCGTCGTCAGCTCGGTCATCGCGATGGTCATCGCCGTGCCGGTCGCCATCGGCATCGCACTGTTCATCTCGCACTACGCGCCGCGGAAGATCGCCACGCCGCTCGCGTACGTCGTCGACCTGCTCGCAGCCGTTCCCAGCATCATCTACGGCCTCTGGGGCGCCATCTTCCTGGTCCCCTACCTCGACGGCCTGAACAGTTGGCTCAACGAGTACCTCGGCTGGACGTACATCTTCGAGAAGACCGGCGAAGGCGTCGCCCGCAACCTGTTCACCGTGGGCATCCTGCTCGCGATCATGATCCTGCCGATCATCACCAACGTCACCCGCGAGGTCTTCCTCCAGGTGCCGAAGATGCACGAAGAGGCCGCCCTGGCGCTCGGCGCCACCCGCTGGGAGGTCATCCGGATGTCGGTGCTGCCCTTCGGCCGCTCCGGCATCATCAGCGCCTCCATGCTGGGCCTCGGCCGTGCCCTCGGCGAGACGATGGCCGTCGCCGTCGTCCTGTCGCCGAGCTTCATCATCTCCGGGCACCTGCTCGACCCGGGCGGCGGCACCTTCGCCCAGAACATCGCCGCGAAGTTCAACGAGGCGGACGAATTCGGCCGCGACGCCCTGATCGCCTCCGGCCTCGTCCTGTTCGTGATCACCCTGCTGGTCAACGGAGCGGCCCGCGCGATCATCGCCCGCCGCAAGGAGTACTCGGGGGCCAACGCATGAGCCAGCTCGTCCAGGACAAGCGTCCGGTTGCCACCGTACGCAGCGGTCCGCTCTCCCACGCCCGCCTCCCGCGCTGGGCCCCGGCAGCCATCGCGGCGGGCTCCATCGCCGCAGGCTGCGGCATCGGCCTGGCGGCCGGCTGGCAGAGCCGCGTCCAGTGGGGCATGATCGCCGCCCTCGTCTTCGTCCTCGCCACCTACGTGATCACCACGAAGGTGGAGAACTCCCGCCAGGCCAAGGACCGCGTCGCCACCAGCCTCGTCTGGGTGTGCTTCGTACTCGCCGTCGTGCCGCTGTTCTCGCTGGCCTGGGTCACGATCACCAAGGGCATGGAGGTGGTCGACGGCTACTTCCTCGGCCACTCCATGAACGGCGTCCTCGACGCCGAGCCCGGCGGCGGCATCTACCACGCACTGCTCGGCACGATCGAGCAGGTTCTCATCGCCGCGGTCATCGCCGCCCCGATCGGCCTGCTCACCGCCATCTACCTCGTCGAGTACGGGCGCGGGAAGCTGGCCAAGGCCGTCACCTTCTTCGTCGACGTCATGACCGGCATCCCCTCCATCGTCGCGGGCCTGTTCGTCCTCGCCACCTGGAACCTGATGCTCGGCTTCGGCCCCTCCGGCTTCGCCGGCGGTCTCGCGCTCGCCATCCTGATGATGCCGGTGGTCGTCCGCTCCACCGAGGAAATGCTGAAGCTGGTCCCGAACGAGCTGCGCGAAGCCTCACTCGCCCTGGGCGTACCGAAGTGGCGGACCATCCTGAAGGTGGTCCTGCCCACCGCGATCGGTGGCATCACCACCGGCGTGATGCTCGCCGTCGCGCGTGTCACCGGTGAGACCGCTCCGGTACTGCTCCTCGTTTTCGGCACGAAGCTGATCAACCCGAACCCCTTCGAAGGCGCCCAGTCCTCCCTGCCGCTGTACGTGTACGAGCAGTACTCCGTCGGCACCGACGCCTCGTTCGCGCGCGCCTGGGGCGCCGCCCTGGTTCTGATCGCCTTCGTCATGATCCTCAACCTGGTGGCCCGCGGCATCGCCCGCTGGAAGGCCCCGAAGACCGGAAAGTAGAACCACCATGGCCAAGCGAATCGACGTATCGGGTCTGACCGCCTACTACGGCTCCCACAAGGCGATCGACGACATCTCCATGACCGTGGAGCCCCGCTCGGTGACCGCCTTCATCGGCCCGTCCGGCTGCGGAAAGTCCACCTTCCTGCGCACCCTGAACCGTATGCACGAGGTCACCCCCGGTGGCCGCGTCGAGGGCAAGGTGCTGCTGGACGACGAGAACCTGTACGCCAAGGACGTCGACCCGGTCGCCGTGCGCCGCACGGTCGGCATGGTCTTCCAGCGGCCCAACCCCTTCCCCACGATGTCGATCTTCGACAACGTCGCGGCGGGCCTGCGGCTGAACGGCACCTACAAGAAGAACCAGCTGGCGGAGATCGTCGAGCGCTCCCTACGGGGAGCCAACCTCTGGAACGAGGTCAAGGACCGGCTCAACAAGCCCGGCTCCGGCCTGTCCGGCGGCCAGCAGCAGCGCCTGTGCATCGCGCGCGCGATCGCGGTCGAGCCGGACGTACTGCTGATGGACGAGCCGTGCTCGGCGCTCGACCCGATCTCGACCCTCGCGATCGAGGACCTGATCGGCGAACTGAAGGAGCGCTTCACGATCGTCATCGTGACGCACAACATGCAGCAGGCGGCGCGCGTCTCCGACCGCACGGCGTTCTTCAACCTCTCGGCGGTCGGCCAGCCCGGCAAGCTGATCGAGATCGACGACACCGAGCGGATCTTCGCGAACCCGTCCGTCCAGGCGACCGAGGACTACATCTCCGGTCGCTTCGGCTGACAGAGGCCCCGGAACGCCGGGGAGCAGACGTCTGGGGTGCTGCATGGCGGTGCCACCCCAGGACGAAGGGGCCCGCCCCTCTCCCAGGGGGCGGGCCCCACCACGTCCTCCACCACCACCGCGCCGCTGCCCCGCCCCGGTCCACCTCTCCGCGGCGGCGACCGGGCCGGGGCGCGTGAGGCCGCGGACGGGTCCGGACCGGGCGTGGGTACGGGACCGGGACACCGGACGGGCTGCACATGCCGCTGCGCGGCACCTCAGCGTTCGAGGCGCGGGGGTCCGGGGGTGGAGCCCCCGAAACACCGCGCGAAGCGCCCGGGGCGGTGCCCGGTTCGGGAAGGCGCGGGGTCCGGGGCGGAGCCCCGGTTCCAGGAAGGGGCGGGGAGGGGAACAGGCTCACGCCCGCCCCCACGCGGGCTCAGCCGAAGATCAGGTACACCACGCCGTAGCTGGCCGCCGCCACCATCGCCGCCGCCGGCATCGTGATGAACCACCCGAGGATGATGTTCTTCGCGACACCCCACCGCACCGCGTTCACCCGCTTCGTCGCGCCGACGCCCATGATCGCCGAGGTGATCACATGCGTCGTCGAGATCGGCGCGTGGAACAGGAACGCCGAGCCGAACATGATCGACGCACCCGTGGTCTCCGCCGCGAAGCCCTGCGGCGGGTCCAGCTCGATGATCTTGCGGCCGAGCGTCCGCATGATCCGCCAGCCACCGGCGTACGTACCCAGTGACAGCATCAGCGCACAGGCGATCTTGACCCAGGCGGGGATCGGGTCGCCCTGGTTCTCGACATCGGCGATGACGAGGGCCATCACGACGATGCCCATCGTCTTCTGCGCGTCCTGGAGGCCGTGGCCGAGCGCCATACCCGCCGCGGACACGGTCTGCGCGATCCGGAAGCCGCGCTTGGCCTTGTGCGGGTTGGCCTTGCGGAACATCCACATGATGCCGACCATCACGAGGTAACCGACGGCCATACCGACGATCGGCGAGATGAACATCGGGATGACGACCTTCTCGAGCACCCCGGTCCAGATCACCTCGGTCCCGCCGGCGAGCGCCGCTCCGACCATGCCGCCGAACAGCGCGTGCGACGAGGAGGAGGGCAGGCCGAAGTACCAGGTGATCAGGTTCCAGACGATCGCGCCGACCAGTGCCGCGAACAGGATGCCCATGCCGCGCGAGCCGACGGGCGTCTCGATGAGTCCTTCGCTGACGGTCTTGGCGACGCCCTGTCCGAGGAAGGCGCCCGCGAGGTTCATCACCGCGGCCATCGCCAGTGCCACGCGCGGCGTCAACGCCCTCGTGGAGACCGATGTCGCGATCGCGTTCGCGGAGTCGTGGAAGCCGTTGGTGTACGTGAAGAAGAGCGCGACCCCGATGGTCACGACCAGGGCAAAGGTGTCCACGTGGTTCAGGACTCCTTGACCGCGATGGTCTCCACCGTGTTCGCCACGTGCTCGAACGCGTCCGCGGCCTCTTCGAGCACGTCGACGATCTGCTTGAGCTTGAGGACCTCGATGGCGTCGTACTTGCCGTTGAAGAGGTGGGCGAGCAGCTTGCGGTGGATCTGGTCCGCCTGGTTCTCCAGCCGGTTGACCTCGATCCAGTACTCGGTGAGGTTGTCCATCGTCCGCAGGTGCGGCATGGCCTCGGCCGTCAGCTCCGCCGCCCGTGCCAGGACCTCGATCTGCTGCTCGACGCCCTTGGGCAGCTCTTCGACGTTGTAGAGGACGACCAGGTCGACGGCCTCCTCCATGAAGTCCATGATGTCGTCGAGGGACGAAGCGAGGTTGTAGATGTCCTCGCGGTCGAAGGGCGTGATGAACGAGGAGTTCAGCTGGTGGAAGATCGCATGGGTGGCGTCGTCCCCGGCATGCTCGGCGGCCCGCATCCGTTCCGCGATCTCGGCCCTGGCGGAGGATTCCGCCCCGAGCAGTTCCATCAGGAGCTTCGAGCCGGTGACGATGTTGTCCGCGGAGGCGGAGAACATGTCGTAGAAGCTCGTCTCCCTGGGGGTCAGACGAAATCGCACGTGGGGTCCTCGGGGTGCTTGGATTCGGTCAGGCTGATGCTAGGCGCATCATCCGGCCACGGCTAACCGGCAGTATCCCAGTGTCGCCCATGAGAACAAGGCGATCAGCACGGACCCCCACCGGATTCCACACGATTCGTTACCATATACCCACGAGGGGTATACATTCCCTTTCGGGACAACGGGAGGACACGATGACGACCACCGAGGCGGCCGGCCTTCCGGTCACGGAGCAAGAGACCGACCACGAACGCGGCGTGCACGGGTACCACAAGCAGAAGGACGAACACCTCAAGCGGCTGCGCCGTATCGAGGGCCAGATCCGCGGGCTGCAGCGGATGGTCGACGAGGACGTGTACTGCATCGACATACTCACCCAGGTCTCGGCCTCGACCAAGGCCCTGCAGTCCTTCGCGCTTCAGCTCCTCGAGGAGCACCTGCGGCACTGTGTCGCGGACGCGGCGGTGAAGGGCGGCACCGAGGTGGACGCCAAGGTGGAGGAAGCGACGAAGGCCATCGCCCGTCTGCTGCGTACCTGACCGGGCGGCTGCATGGCTTGATCTTTACGGTCTTCGCCGGGTGCGGCACCGGCCGGGACGGCCCCCCGCGCCTGGGCCGGTCACGGCAGGACCGCCCCGCTCCCTCACCGGCAGGCGGCCCGCTCGGCCGCCACCATCAGGACCTCGTCGATACGGTCCGCGCTGAGTCGCTCTTCCGCGGCCGCCGACGCGGCGATCATCAGCTCGCCGCACAGCTCGATCTCGGCGAGGGCCACGTGGTCGTCCTGGACGGTGGTCGTACTGGGCGGGGCCACGTGCAATCACCTCTTCCGGCCGATGTCGGTTTCCTAGCGTAGGGAGCGGTGCACGCGCTGCGCATGGCACGTCCGGACCATTTAGGTTCTGACTCTCCCGGCCCAGACACCCCTGGCCTCCCCCGCGCGGACGGGTCCGTCCGGCGCGCTCAGGCCTTGACCCTTCCGGAGTAGATGTCCTTCTCGTCCGGAAGCTGGACGACGACCTGCGCCCCGAAGTCGAAGAGGACCGTGGTCGACGTGACGTCGACCGTACGGCCCTCATTGACGAACGCGAAGCGGTGCCGCACCTTCCGGAGCCTGCCCGCCTCGTCGAGGTAGGCATCGAACGGCACCACGTCCCTGGCGAACCCTTTCGCCGCTGCGGCCAGTGACGCTCTCGCATGAGGTTCCGCGACCCGCGCCGCCCGTCCGATGTCGGTGACGCCCTTGAAGTGCCGTACCTTCTGGCCGGCGATCTCCACATCGCCGACAAAGGTCACCCGGTCCGCGCCGCGAAGCAGTTCGGCGGCGGTGAGCGGGTCGGTCGCTCCGCCCGTGACCAGATTCCCGTCGTCCAGGGTGGTCGTGTCCACCCTGACCCACTTGTCCGGGGGCACGCCCGCGCCCCGGTTCTTCATGTACAGGGCGCCGGACGTCAGCAGTTCGGTGATGGGTTTGTGCTCGTCCTCGCCGGCGGCGTCCGGCGGCAGTACGACCTTCAGCCTGCCCACGCCCCGGGCGAAGTCGTATCCACCCTCGCCCCGGATGGTGACCCGGGTGCCGCCCGACGCCATCTCCATCGACGTACGCGCCTTGGAGCTCCCGGCCCCTGTCAGCGCGTCAGCGGCTCCGCGCACCTCGTCCGCCGCGCCGCCGGACCTGCCCGGGGCCGGTCCGTTGCCCTCCTCCGCGGCAGCGCCTGGGCCGGAGCACCCCCCGGCCGCCGCCACGGCCATGGCTGCCAGGACGGCGACCGCTCCGCCCCTGCGCTTGTGCTGCACCACCATTGCCTGCCAACCCCCAACACCGGACCGCCGCTTGGACGGGCCCCCCTTGCCCTCCGCCCGAGGGGCCGGGGAACGACCCACTCGCATAACGACCGCCCCGGCACGTCGTCACGCCGGTCCCGGGGCTTTGCGGCCCCCGGGCCGCAGTACCGTTGACCCGTGCCCCAGCAGGACCCCTCGGCCGGCGACCCGGCGACGCATGCGACCACCACAGTCGAGCGCGGCTCCTTCGCCGTGGCCCGCTGCACCTGCGGCTGGTCCGGACCGGCCAGGCGGTCCCGTGACCGGGCCCGTACCGACGCCCGGTCCCACGTCCTGACCCCCACGTCCTGACCGGGCCGTCGGGCCGGGAACCTGCCGGCGCCGGGAGCCGTCTCGTTCCCCAGGAGGTTCCATGGACCGGCGTGCGCTGCTGACCACCGCTGTCGCCCTCACCGCGGCCGCCGCTACGGGCTGCACGGAGAAGGGGGACGGCACCGCGCCGGGCACCACCGCCTCCGCACCCACCCCGTCAGGGCCCTCCGCGCCGTCACCCACCAGGACCGCCGCCGCGGACTGGGCCGCGCTCGCCCGCGGCCTCGACGGGCAGCTGATCCGGCCCGGGGACGCGGAATACGCGAGCGCCCGGCAGCTGTACAACACGCGCTTCGACTCGCTGAAGCCGGCGGCCGTCGCCTACGTGACGGGCGAAGAGGACGTGAAGGAGTGCCTCGCCTACGCGCGGGCACACGGCACGCCGGTGTCCATCCGCAACGGCGGCCATTCCTACGGCGGCTGGTCCTCGGGCGACGGACGCCTGGTCATCGACGTGTCGCTGCTCGACCGGATCGAGGCCGACGGCTCGATGGGCGCCGGTGCCAAACTGGTCGACGTCTACAACACCCTGGCCCGGCACGGCCGTACCGTCCCCGCGGGTTCCTGCCCCACGGTCGGCGTCTCCGGCCTCGCACTCGGCGGCGGCCACGGAGTCACCTCCCGGGCCTACGGGCTGACCTGCGACAGCCTCACCGAGGCGACGGTCGTCACCGCAGACGGCAGAGCGCTGACCGTGAACGCCGACGAGAACAAGGACCTCTTCTGGGCGCTGCGCGGCGCCGGGAACGGCAACTTCGGTGTGGTGACACGGCTGCGTTTCCGCACCAGCCCCACCCCTGACACCGTCACCGCGTATCTCAACTGGCCGTGGCAGAAGGCGGAACCGGTGCTCGCCGCCTGGCAGCGCTGGGGCCCCGACCAGCCGGACGAGATCTGGTCCTCGCTCCATCTCTCCGCCGGCCCCGGCGGCTCCCGGCCCACGCTGTCCGTCGTGGCCTTCACGCTCGGCGCGGAGAGCGATCTGCAGAACGCGGTCGACCGGCTCGCGGGCGCCGCCGGCTCCGCCCCCTCCTCCGTCGCCCTGCGCCCCCGCGGCTACCGGGACGCCATGCTCGGCTACGCGAACTGCCTCTCCCTCAGCGAGGAACAGTGCCGGCTGCCCGGCAGCACTCCGGGCCGCGACCGGCGGGGCGCGCTGGCCCGTGAGACGTACGCCTCGGCCTCCGACTTCTACGACCGTGACATCGCGGCCGGCGGTCTGCGCGCGTTGATCGCCGCGGCGGAGGCCTTCACCCGTCTCCCGGCCGCCGCGGGCGGCGGCGGTTCGATCGCCCTCACCGCGCTCGGCGGCGCGGTGAACCGGGTGGATCCACTGGCGACGTCGTTCGTGCACCGCCGTTCACGGATGCTGGCGCAGTACATCGCCGCCTGGCGGCCCGGCACCGGCGGCACCGCGCAGCAGTCCTGGTTGCGGGACACTCATGCGTCGATGCGGCGCTACGCGTCGGGAGCGGCGTACCAGAACTACGCCGATCCGACCCTGTCCGACTGGCGCCGGGCCTACTACGGCCCCGCCCTCGACCGGCTGACCCGGCTGAAGAAGCAGTACGACCCGGACCGCCTGTTCGACTACCCGCAGGCGCTCTAGCCCGGACCCGCGGGCGTCCGGTCCCACCGGACCGCCCCGCGGCCCGAAGCGGAAGGCGCCCGGACTCGTGGGGGCACGGTTCCACGCCTCCCGGTACGCGCCCCCGCCCGGGCGTCAGCCGCATACGGGAAGACGCCCCGCAAGGAACTCCTCGAACGTGACCTTCCCCACGGCCCGCTCGGGCGTCAGATGCCCGCCCGCCCGGAACCCTTGGTAGGCCTTGCCGGCCAGGCGCACGTTCAGCAGCGGACGGCGCCGGCCGCTCGCGCGCAGATAGGCCCGGGCCAGCTCCGGAAACGGACGGACCTCGGGGCCGCCCAGGTCCGGCACCCGACCTGCGGGCGCCCCGGCCGCGAGCTCGGCCAGCCGGGCGGCGACCTCCGCCACTTCGATCGGCTGGTCGGCGACCCCTGCCGGGAGCAGCATGACCGGCGGCTTCGCCAAGCCCTGCAGGAGCTGCAGCACCAGGTCGTGGAACTGTGTCGTGCGCAGCACGGTCCAGCCGAGCCCAGACTCCTCGATCAGCTTCTCGACGGCGAGCTTGGTCCGGTAGTAGCCGAGCGGCACCCGGTCGACTCCGACGATCGAGATGTACACCAGATGCCGCACCCCGGCCCGGCGGGCCGCCTCGATCACATGGCGTGCCGCCTGCTCGTCGCCGCCGCGCGGCGAGCTCGCGCAGTGCACGACGGTGTCCACTCCCGCCACGGCCGCGGCCAGCCCCGTGCCCTCGCGCAGGTCCACGGCGTAGGGCCGGGAGTGCCGGCTCAGCACCCGCACCTCGGACGCGTCGGCGCGCAGCCGCTCGGTGACGAGCCGGCCGAGCGTTCCGGTGCCGCCGGTCACCAGGATCGTCGTCATCGCAGTTCTCATCCCTTCGGTGGGCGTGCGCTCCCTGGTGGAGCGCCCGTCATCCGCTGAGAACCGACGAGCACCCGAGGATGTGACAGTCCTTCGGGACCGCATGCACCAGCGGTTCACGCACCCGGGGCCATGGCGGCGAACTGCCGGCCCGCGAAAACGAGTTTGTCCGGGTTCGCGACCACCCGCACCCGGGCGATGACGCCGTCGCGCAGCTCGCACGAGGTGACGGCGACGAGCTGCTCCGCCGCGTGCGCCACCAGGGCCGGCATCCCGTTGACCTCGGCGACCGTGAGGTCCAGGTCGCCCCCGGTCCGCCGCAGGCCCATCAGGAAGTGCGCCACCGTCTCGCGGCCGACGAGCGGGCGCCGCGCCGCGGTGACCTTGCCCCCGCCGTCGCTCCACCAGGTGACGTCCTCGGCG
The DNA here is from genome assembly GCF_009832925.1 of Streptomyces sp. Tu 2975. GTDB lineage: Bacteria > Actinomycetota > Actinomycetes > Streptomycetales > Streptomycetaceae > Streptomyces. The sequence continues at coordinate 4,286,508 of NZ_CP047140.1, read as the reverse complement.
AGCAGCTTCTCCAGCCCTGCCAGATCGCCCTCGCGTGCCGCCAGGACGAACGACTCGACAAGCTCGTGCTGCCGCTCGGCCGGCGGCACGAAGCGGGCCTCGGGCAGGGCCACCCGCTGGACCGCCCTGCGGTACAGCTGGCGGCAGTTGGCCTCGCTCAGGTCGAGCACCCCGGCGATGTCCTGATGGCGGTAGCCGAACGCTTCGCGCAGCACGTAGACCGCGCGCTCCGCCGGCGTGAGCCGCTCCAGCAGCACCAGCAGCGCCGTCGACACGGTGTCGCGCTGCTCGGCGGACTCCATGGGGCCGAGCGACCCGTCCTGTGTGAACACCGGTTCCGGCAGCCACGGCCCGACGTACTGTTCGCGCTGCACACGGGCCGAGGTGAGCCGGTTGAGGCAGAGGTTGGTGACGACCCTGGCGAGCCAGGCCGCCGGGTGCCGGATCGCCGCACGATCGGCGCCGCTCCAGCGCAGATACGCGTCCTGCACCGCGTCCTCCGCCTCCTCGGCCGAGCCGAGCAACCGGTAGGCCAGGCCGAACATCCTGGAGCGGTGAACGGTGAACTCCTCGGCGGTCCCTGACGTCACCCGCCCAGCCTGCCAGAGGCACGGAAGCGTCCGGCAACCGGCGTCGGCCCAGGGTGGACCACGGCCCGCACACACCACCGCGCGGTCATCCGGCTCCGCGGCCTCCGGCCCGGCGGACGAGAGGCTCGAGGCTCAGGCCGCGAGGCCGTTCTCGCCCTTGCCCTCGGCCTTCGTCTCCGGGATGCCCAGCGACTCGGGCCGCAGCGAACCGCCGGCCGAGGCCCCCTTGGACCGCACGAGCCACCCGAAGTGGCGCGAGCCCGCGATCGCCGACACCAGCGGCGTGAGCAGCGCGAGCGCCGGCGGGGCGAGCAGCAGTGCCACCGCCGTACCGAGGGCGAATCCGCCGATGACATCGGTCGGGTAGTGCACGCCCATGTAGACACGGCAGAAGCCCTCGGCGAACGCGAGCCCCAGTGCGGCGGTACCGAACCTGCGGTTCGCCACGAACAGCCCGGCGGCGATCGCCATCGCCATCGTGGCGTGGTCGCTCACGAACGAGTAGTCGGTCTTGCCGGCGACGAGGACCTCGAGGCCCTCGTGGGAGAGGAACGGCCGCGGCCGTTCCACGAAGCCCCGGATGGGGATGTTGACGAGCAGCGCGATCCCGGCGGCGAGCGGCGCCCAGATCAGTCCGGCGACCGCCGAGACCGAGTCCTCCGCGCTGCCGCGCCGGCGCACGCTCCACCAGCACCAGAGCACGACCGTCACGAGGGCGAGCATGATCCCGTACTCGCCGACGAACTCCATGGTGCGGTCGAGCCAGGTGGGCGCGTCCTTGGCGAGGCCGTTGATGTCGTAGAGCAGGCCGACATCCGGGTTCACACCGTCTGCTGCGAGTCCAGCCATCTGCTGCGGCCCCTTGCCTTGTGCCTGCCGGCGCACCTGCCTGTGCGCCGTCCTGAATCAACCCCCGTGGTCAGTGCGGTGTCTGCTGCATGGTCAGTGCGGCCTTCCCTGCCCAGGGAACGACGTGATCGGCGGTCGCGTTCCACTCTCCACCGAACGATCACCATGACGTTATCGAAGAGTGACACGTCGTCGCAGCTCAGAGCCCTGACGCCACCGTCGTGTTCCAGCCACTCGGACGCCTTCCGCTCATGCCTCGGGCGCCTGGGGCAGGTCCGTCGGCAGGGCGCGCGCGCCGTCCTCGGTGACGCGTGTCGCACCGAAGTAGTCCGGGGTGTCGATCTTGTCGAACCGGATCACCGCACCCGTGTAGGGGGCGTTGATCATGTACCCGCCACCGACGTACAGCCCCACGTGCCGGATAGCCCTCGAGTTGGTCAGGTCGTCCGAGAAGAAGACCAGATCGCCCGGCAGCAACTCGTCCCGCGAGGGGTGCGGCCCGGCGTTGTACTGGTCGTTCGCCACGCGCGGCAGTTCGATCCCCACCGTGCGGTAAGCCGCCTGCGTCAGTCCCGAGCAGTCGAAACGACCGCCCTGCTCCGGCGTTCCGTTGCCGCCCCACAGGTATTTGGTGCCCAGTTTCTGCTGCGCGAAGTAGATGGCCCCGGCCGCCTGCCTCGACGGCTCGACGCGGCCGACGGGCTTGGCGAAGCTCTGTTCGAGCGTCCGGATGACCTTCACGTAGTTCTGCGTCTCACGGTACGGAGGCACACCGCCGTACTTGATCACCGCGTAGGCGCCCGCGTTGTACGCGGCGAGCATGTTGTCGGTCGGATCACCCGGCGCCTTGCGAACATATCCGGCCAGTTCGCAGTCGTACGAGGCCGCCGACGGGATCGCGTCCGCCGGGTCCCACACATCGCGGTCACCGTCCTTGTCCCCGTCGATCCCGTGCGACGCCCAGGTGCCCGGGATGAACTGCGCGATGCCCTGGGCGGCGGCGTGGCTCTGCGCCTTCGGGTTCCAGCCGCTCTCCTGGTAGAGCTGGGCGGCGAGCAGCGCGGGGTTGATGGCCGGGCAGAGGTTCCCCCACTTCTGCACCAGCGGCTGGTACTTCGCCGGCACGGCCCCCTTCGCCAGCCCCACCGCCCCGTTCTTGGAGCCACCGAGGAGCCCGGAGGCCGCCGAGTACGTGCCGACGACGAGCAGCGCGACGAAGCACAGGCAGAACCCGATCGAGAGCCCCGCGACCAGCCACGCCTTACGCACCGTCAAACACCCCTCAGCGCCCGGTAGTCCGCTTCGCCGTCAGTCTAGGCGTCCACCCGCCCCCCGTGGAGGCGCTCACCCGGCGCACCGCTTCGCCCGTTGGCGCACCGTCCGCCCGCCCTCGGCAGGCGCCGTGGCCTCGACCGCCGTCGTCGTCCGCGCGATCATGCGCGCCACATCGCGTGGGCTCCACGGCAGCAGGCGCGTGAGCAGGCCACGCCTGGTCAACGCGCACCACCCAGCTCGACCCAGAGCAGCTTCCCGCCCTGCGGCAGCACCGTCGCGCCCCACGCGTCCGCGCACACAGCGACGAGGCACAGGCCCCTGCCACCGGTCGCCTCGGGTGCGGGGCGGCGCGGCAGCCCCGCGAACGGCGGCGGAATGTCGGGATGCGTGTCCCACACCCCGAGCCGTAGTCGGCCCTGCTCGGGCGAGCGGAGCCGGAGGCCGTACGCGCCGTCGGTGTGCCGGAACGCGTTGGTGACGAGCTCGGAGGCGAGCAGTTCGGCGGTCTCGGAGAGGTTGGCGAGGTGGTGGGCGCGAAGCACCGCACCAAGGATGTGACGGGCGATGCGGGGAGCGCGGGGGTCTTGCGGGAGTTGGAGGGAGTAGGTCCAGGGCGGGGATACGGTGAGCATGGAAGTCTCCTCGACGGAGGGCTGCTTGACGTGAGGGTGACGCGTGCCTGGTGACCAGGTCGCTCCGTCGAGCGGGGTGCTTCCAGGCGGGTGGCCTAAGACAGAGGCTAGGGCTACGCAAAGAAACTTTGCATCGATTCGAGGGGTTCCATGCTTGAACCCCTCGTGTGGGTGACAATCGCCCCTGACACCGAAGGAGTCACATGGCTGCGAGGCCGGCCCCGACAGCGCGGCGCGTCCGCCTCGCCACCGAGCTGCGGCGACTGCGCGAGCGAGCCGGAATGACAGCCACCGAGGCGGCCAAGGAACTCGGCACCAGCTCAGGGCAGTTGAGCAACGTCGAGACGGCCAGGTTCGGCGTCAGCGCTGACCGGGTCCGTGCCATGGCGCGCGCCTACTCATGCTCGGACCAGGCGTTCGTCGATGCTCTGGTGACCATGGCCACCGAAAGAAGCCGGGGGTGGTGGGAGCAGTACAGGGACATCCTTCCCACCGGTCTTCTGGACCTTGCCGAGTTCGAGCACCACGCGACAGAGCTGCGCACGGCATACACCTCGCACATCCCTGGCCTCCTCCAGATCGCCGACCACGCCCGGGAGGTCTTCCGCCAAGTGGTGCCCGAGCTGACGCCCCCAGAGATCGAGCACCGGGTGTCGCACCGCATCAAGCGCCAGGACGTCATCTACCGGTCGGGCCCGATCCCGTACGGGTCTGTGGTGCACGAGGCCGCACTACGGATGCAGTTCGGCGGACCGTCGGTCGCACACAGGCAGCTCGATCACCTGCTCGACATGAGCGAGCGGCCCCACATCACGTTGCGCGTGATTCCTTTCGCCAAGGGCGCGTTTCCCGGCTCGGGTCAGTCGTTGGCCTACGGCTTCGGCCCCGTTCCTCAGCTGGACACCGTCCACCTCGACCAGTCGCACGGACCTGTCCTGCTCGACGCAGAGGCGCAGCTCGCCCGCTACCGGACTCTGCTCGATCGGATGGAGGCCGTCGCTCTCACGCCTGAGGCCTCCCGAGACTTCATCCACAAGATTGCCCAGGAACTGTGAAGGGACCGGCCGTGCTCGAATCCGCTTGGCAGAAGTCTTCCTACTGCGGCGAGGGTGACGCCTGCGTGAACGTTACTGCGGACACCACCGGCGTCAGACTCACCGAAAGCAGTGACCCGGACGGACACATACTCCACACCACCCCCTACGCCTTCGCGTCCCTGATTTGCTCGCTCAAGGACGGCACACCGAGCCCGGACATAGCCGTCACGCGCACCGCCGACGGCCTCGTCCGTATCGGCGCGGTCGTCACGACCACCGCTGAGAAGTGGGACGCCTTCGTGCTCGGCGTACGGGCCGGCGAGTTCGACCACTTCGGCCAGGGCGTGCGTTCACTCGTTCGGCAGACATGATCACAAAAAGCCCGCGGCTGCCGCGACCTGCGGACCAAGCTCCACTCCGTGTCGAACAACAGCAACACCAGCAAGGCCGTCGTCCCCGCACAGGGCGAGCCCCTCCGTCCTGGTACGGAGACCTGCTCGGCGAGGTCAAGGAGACGGTCTCCCGCGCTCGCGTCCGCGCGCAACGCGCCGTCAACACCGAACTGGTCCAGATGTACTGGGAGATCGGCCGCCACATCGTGCGCCGACAGCAGGCGGAGGGCTGGGGCAGCAAGGTCGTCGCACGCCTCGCCACGGACCTGAGAACCGCGTACCCGAACCAGCGGGGCTTCTCCCACCGCAACCTGATGTACATGCAGCAGATGGCCCGCGCCTGGCCGGAGCCAATTGTGCAACAGCCCGTTGCGCAATTGCCGTGGGGCCACGTCATCCTCCTGGTCACCAAACTGAGACCCGCTCCGAGCTGGACTTCTACGCCCTGAGGGCCGTCCAGCAGACCTGGTCACGTGACACGCTGGAACGCCACATCATCCAGCAGCTCCATCTCCGGCAGGGCGCGGCCGACACGAACTTCGGGACCACGCTCTCCGACGACGCGGCAGCCGTGCGAGAGATCGCCAAGGATCCGTACCGTCTCGACTTTCTCGGGCTCGACGAGCAACACAGCGAACGAGAGCTGGAGGACGCGCTCGTCGCCAACATCGTCCGGTTCCTCACCGAGCTCGGAGTCGACTTCGCCTTCGTGGGCCGGCAGTACTCCGTGGTGGTGGGGGGCGAGGAGTTCCGGATCGACCTGCTCTGTCATGCCGACGGAAGAGACCCTGGCCCGCGTCGCCCAGGAAGTCCTGGACGACGATGCGGCGGCCGGGCGGTGACCACCGCGCGCCGGCAGCCGGCCGGGCCGGGGCGGATGCCCGTCCCGGCCCGGCCCGGCTACGGCTTGCGCCCCACGCCCCCGTACATCGCGACCTCTTCCGGGGTGAGCGGTTCGGCGGGGTCCGGGCGCCAGCGGTTGCAGGAGACCACGCCGGGAGCCAGCAGCTCCAGGCCGTCGAAGTAGCGCTCCACCTGCTCCGGCGTGCGCTGGGTGAGACGCGGGGTGCCGTGTTCGTTCCAGAAGGCGACCGCCGCGTCCACGTCCGGCATCGACGTGCTGGTGATCGTGTGCGACAGCGCGAGGTGGCTCCCGGACGGCAGCGCGTCCATGAGCCGGCGCACCACCCCGTACGACTCCTCGTCGTCCTCGATGAAGATCACCACGCCGAGCAGCATCAGCGCGACGGGTTCCGAGAAGTCGAGCGTCTTGGCCGCCTGCTCCAGGATCGTGTCGATGTCCCGCAGGTCGGCGTCGAGATAGTCGGTGCTGCCTTCCGCGGTGCCGGTCAGCAGGGCGCGGGCGTGCACGAGGACGAGCGGGTCGTTGTCCACGTAGACGATGCGCGCGTGGGGGGCGACGCTCTGCGCCACCTGGTGGGTGTTGTCGGCGCTCGGCAGACCCGTCCCGATGTCCAGGAACTGACGGATTCCGGCCTTTCCGGCGAGATGCCGCACGGCGCGACCGAGGAACTTGCGGTCGGCCAGGGCGTAGTCCCCGATGCCCGGATGCAGTGTCCGGATCTGGTCGCCGACCTCCCTGTCGACCGGATAATTGTCCTTGCCGCCGGTCCAGTAGTTCCAGATCCGCGCCGTGTGAGGGCGCGTGGTGTCTATGCGAGCAGCCATGGGCGCGTTTTCGGTCACCCGGTGAAGCGTAGGCAACTCGGGCTGTGAGCAACAGGGTTGGGTAGAGACCGGCACGGACGCCGCCGCGAGGGCACCCCGGACCCCGCGAAGCTGGTCTGGACCAGTTGCGGCTACTCTGTGTGACACAGCCCAGAAGGCTGAGGTCAGACCCCCTCCGGCGACCACGGCGGGGACCGGTAACACAGCACCACAGGAGCAACACGTGAAGAACGCTGCGAGCGTGACGGACACACCCGCCACACAGGACGCCCGCAACGGGGGAAGAGCAGAACGCCGAAGCAGTGACGCCGGCGGCACGGTGGCGACGGTGACCTTCATCGCACTACTCGCCATCGCCCTGGGAGTGCTCGGCTACATGGTGGCCATCCGCTGAACCGGACCGGGCCGAGGCCCGGCGAGCACCACGGCGGCGCGGATCCCGACAGGGATCCGCGCCGCCGTCGTCGTCCCTGGCACGAACCACCCCAAAGGTGGAACAACGACAGTCATTGCTCGAAGTCACCCTCCGTGATACACAGAGTAACCATGCATCCACTCGTACCGATCCGAACCGCGCCACCGCAGGTCAGGGGGGCCGGCTCGGTCATACGTGCGGAGATCGGGTAAAGAGACCCTCCAAGTCGGCTTACGCGGGCGGTTTCATCAGCGAAGATAGAACCCTGAGCCTGTGCCGAGCGGCGTAGGCGGCCAACAACCCAACTGGGGCGGTGAGTTACATGATCCTGGCAGCCGAAAAGGGCGATATCACCACCATCATCGGCGGAATCGCCCCGAACTGGGGGCCGTTCGGGAGCCTGGGCAACGAGGCTCGAGTGATGATCGAGGTCGTGATGGCCATTGCCATCCTGCTCTGCCTCGGCATCGCGATCTGGGGAGCGGCCAAACAACGCATCGGCGCGACGGCACTGCGCGACACGTTCAGCGCCGAACAGGGAAAGGGCCTGATCGTCGCCGGTCTGACCGGCGTCTTCATCATCGGGTCACTGGGGACCTTGTTCACCATCGTCTACGGGATGGCTGTCTAGCACCCCGTCAGTCCTCTCCGGGCACGCCCGGGCCCACCGTTCGAGGTTGCGTCTCCCTGATGTCGAGTCACCACACCGCGCCGACGCGGCAAGCAGTTCGTCCACCACTGGTTGAGGGGGCCTGGGCCAGATGAGCCTCGGCGACGATCACGGCTACGGCGGCGAGCCGGGCCGTACGAGCGACGGCTTCGGCGGCTCGGGCCAGACCCGTACCCGCCTCCCGGGCAGCACCGACACGGACATCTACGGCGGCGCACGGCGCACAGGGCGCAGCAGCTCCCGGTCGCTCATCACGGTGGTCGGTGTGGTGGTGCTGCTGATCGCGGCGATCGCCTTCGCCAACCAGGGCGGCGGCGCGGACACCCCGCCGGAGGCCGGCGACAACGCCCCCAAGGCCCGGTCGACGGCCCCGTCGGGCGTCCGCCCGGTGAAGGGCAACGCGGGCGGCATCCCGACGGGGTACGCACAGGACGAGCAGGGGGCGCAGAGCGCGGCGGCGAATTACGCGGTGGCGCTCGGGTCCGACGGCATGTTCGCCAAGGCTCGTCGCGACGAGATCGTGAACACGGTGTACGCGCGGGACGTCGCGGAAGCGCGGCGCGGTGATCTCGACAGTGTCTACTCCAGCAAAGAGTTCCTTACCGGTATCGGCCTGGAGCCGGACGGCACGGCGCCCGCCGGAATGACCTTCATCACCCGCTTCAACCCGGTTGGAACCAAGGTGGAGAGTTTCACCCCCACCCGGGCGAGCGTCTCGGTCTGGTATTCGGCCCTCTTCGGGCTCGCGGGCGAAGGCTCGCAGAACCCGGTCACCGAGAGCTGGTACACGAACACCTTCGACTTGAGATGGGTCGACGGTGACTGGAAGGTCGCCGACTTCACACAGAAGGACGGTCCCGTGCCAGTCGGCCGGGATCAAACGGCTTCGGGTGCGCAGGAGATGGCGGACGCCGTGCAGCAGTTCGGAGGGTTCACGTATGCCCGCTAAGCGCCGTGTCCTCTCGTTCGCCTCTGCGTTCGCCGCCGTGCAGTCAGGTGCCGTGGTGCTCGCGACGCGCGCGTTCGCCGACCCGACCCCGGCACCGAGCAACGACCCCTGCGACCTCATCCGCGGCCCCGCCCGTGACTACTGCGAGGACGGCGAAGCCCCCGCCACCCCCGGTCGGTCGTCCGTCGACGACCCCACCGCCGCGCTCGATCCGCTGTCGTCGCTCGCCCGCGGCTGCGCCGACGCCGCGTCGTGGACGATCGGGAAGCTGTCGCAGGCCGTCGAGTCGACGGCCACCGTCGACTTCACGAACCTGACCTTCCTCGCCCACTACGCCATCGTCTTCGCCGCCGCCACGATCCTCACGCTGCTCCTGTGGCTGCTGGCCGTCGCCAAGCGGGCCGTCCGGGGTGTGCCGTTCATGACGGCCGTCTCCGAGGCGATCGGGTTCCTGTGGCTGACGGTCCTCGCATCCGCGTTCACGCCGCTGATCCTCTACACACTCGTCTCGGTCACCGACGGCGTCACCGAGGTCATCTCCGGCAGTACGTCCGGACAGACGGAGATGTTCTTCGGGAACTTCTCCAAGGCCCTCGCGAAGGGCGACGACATCGGCGGCGGGCCGATCATGCTGATCGTCGTCTCGCTCGTCACGATCCTCGCCGCCGGGGTGCTCTACCTGGAGCTGTTCATCCGGGCCGTGCTGCTCTACGTCGGCGCGCTCCTCGGCGTCGTCGTCTACGCGGGCCTCGTCGACAAGAACATGTGGGGCCACGTCCGCCGCTGGGCCGGGATCATGATCGCGATCATCCTGGTGAAGCCGGTGATCGTGATCGTGCTGGGCCTCGCCGGCGCGCTCTCCGCCGACGACGGGCCGGACTCGTTCTCCGCCGTCGTGTCCGGGCTGGCGATCATCCTGCTGGCCATCTTCGCCTCCGCGATGATCTACCGCTTCGTGCCCGGTTTCGGCGACGAGATCGCCGCCTCCCGCAACAACCGCATCCAGAACGGCGCCGAGGGCAAGGCGGCTGCCGTCATCAGCTCCCCGGCCGCCCTCGTCTCCCAGGGCATCAAGACCCACAGTTCCCGGGGCAACCAGAACACCGGTGGCGACAGCGGCAGCAGCACCCCCGCCCCGCCAACCCCGCCTCCGGCGGCATGGCGGCCCACGGCAGCCGTACTCCCCCGGCCGGCGGTGCCGCGCCCGCGCCCCGTAACAGCCCGACCGGCGGTACCCCGCACAGCAATCGCAACAGCACAGGAGGTGGCCGGCGTTGACGACCCAGTCCCAACCGATCACGCCACGCCGCACGTACCTCATCGGCCGTGCCCGGCCGAACGCGGTCATCGGCAAGAACCGCGAGACCGGCGAGATCGCGCTGATCATCGCCGGCGCGTTCCTCGGCATGATGAGCGGGCTGCTGGTCCCGGTCCTGTCCCTGCGCATCGTCCTGCTGATGGGCTTCCCGATGCTGGCGCTCGCCGCCGTCTACGTGCCCTACAAGCAGCGCACCTTCTACAAATGGTTCGAAATCAACCGAACCTACAAGCGCTCCCTGCGCAGCGGCGGCACCCTCTACCGGTCCGGTGCCGTCGAGGCCGGCACCCGGCTCGACGGACGCGAGGTCGAGGTGGGCCCGCCGCCCGGCATCGGGCGGATCAACTGGCTGGCCGCACCGTTCGGCCCCGACGAGATCGCCGTGCTGCTGCACGCCGACCACCGCACGGTCACGGCCGCGATCGAGATCGAGGGCCCGGGTGTCGGGCTGCGGGACAGCGAGGACCAGGAGGCCCTCGTCGACCGTTTCGGCACGCTGCTGAAGCATGTCGCCAACGGCGACGGCTTCGTGACCCGGCTTCAGATGCTCGCCCGTACGCTCCCGGCCGACCCGGACGCGCACGCAAAGGACGTCGCCCAGCGCGGCAACGCGGCAGCCCCCGGCTGGCTCCAGCAGTCGTACGAGCAGCTCCAGTCGATGGTGTCGACGTCCAGTGAGCAGCACCGCGCCTATCTGGTGGCGTGCATGCACTACTCCCGCGACCTGGCCGCGGAGGCACACGCCATGGCCCGCGCCGTCCGCCACGCCTCCGGTGCCAAGCGGCTCGACAAGGACGCCGGCCTGGCCGTCGTCATGGCGCGTGAACTCACCGACATCTGCGCCCGGCTCGCCGAGGCCGACATCCGCGTACGGCAGCCTTTGGGCCAGTCCCGCCTCGCGTCGCTCGTGCACTCCATGTACGACCCGGACCACCCCATCGACCACATCCAGGCGATGACGAAACGGAACGCCTGGCCGGCCGAACTGGACGCCGTCGAACCCACCTACCTCCAGGCGAAGACCCGCGAGTCGTCGACCCGCGCCCCGTGGTGCCACTCCACCGCGTGGGTGAAGGAATGGCCGATGACCCCTGTCGGAGTCAACTTCCTTGCCCCGCTGCTCGTCCACACTCCCGACGTGATCCGTACGGTCGCGGTCACCATGGACCTGGAGCCCACCGAGGTCGCCATCGAGCGGATGCTCACCGAGAAGACCAACGACGAGGCGGACGCCAGCCGCGCCGCCAAGATGAACCGGACCGTCGACCCGCGCGACATCGCCGCGCACGGCCGGCTCGACCAGCGGGGTGAAGATCTCGCGAGCGGTGCGGCGGGGGTCAACCTCGTCGGGTACATCACTGTGTCGTCGCGTTCGCCCGAAGCCCTGGCCAGGGACAAGCGCACGATCCGGGCCTCCGCCGGCAAGTCGTACCTCAAGCTGGAGTGGTGCGACCGCGAGCATCACAGGGCCTTTGTGAACACCCTGCCGTTCGCGACCGGCATCCGACGCTGACCGAGAGGGCAGTCCGCCATGCGAGATCCGCTGTCCGTCCTCACGGATGCCTTCACCTCCTTCCTCTTCGGGAAGGTGGAGACCACCCGTCTGCCCGTCCGTACGTCGACGGGCCAGGCACAGGCCGTCTACCTGCCCACCGCCGCGCCCGGCCTCGGCGACTCGGGTGTGATCATCGGCCGCGAGGTCTACAGCGGCAAGGGCTACATCTACGACCCGTTCCAGCTGTACGGGCAGCAGCTGCCCGCCCCGCACTGGCTGGTGCTGGGCGAGTCCGGCAACGGCAAGTCGGCGCTCGAGAAGACGTACGTCCTGCGGCAGCTGCGCTTCCGCGACCGGCAGGTCGTCGTGCTCGACGCGCAGGGCGAGGACGGCGTCGGCGAGTGGAACCTCATCGCGCAGGAGCTGGGGATAACCCCCATCCGGCTCGACCCGATGACGGCGCTCGACGGCGGCATCCGCCTCAATCCGCTCGACCCGTCGATCACCACGACCGGCCAGCTGGCGCTGCTGCGCACCATCATCGAGGTCGCGATGGGGCACGGCCTCGACGAGCGGGCCGGCTTCGCTCTCAAGGTCGCCCACGCGTACGTCAACGCCAGCATCACCGACCGGCAGCCGGTCCTCACCGACATCGTGGAGCAGCTGCGGCACCCGAAGCCGGAGTCCGCCGAGGCGATGAACGTCGACATAGACGACGTACGCGCCTGGGGCCTCGACGTGGCGCTGGTCCTGGACCGGCTCGTCGACGGCGACCTGCGCGGCATGTTCGACGGGCCGACCACCGTCGGCATCGACCTCGACGCGCCGTTGATCGTCTTCGACCTGTCGCACATCGACCGCAACTCCATCGCCATGCCCATCCTGATGGCTATCGTCGGTGTGTGGCTGGAGCACACCTGGATCCGGCCCGACCGCAAGAAGCGCATCTTCCTGGTGGAGGAGGCGTGGCACATCATCAACAGCCCTTTCGTCGCGCAGCTCTTCCAGCGGCTACTGAAGTTCGGACGCCGGCTCGGTCTGTCGTTCGTCGCGGTGGTCCACCATCTGAGCGACGTCGTGGACGGGGCCGCGGCCAAGGAGGCCGCCGCGATCCTCAAGATGGCGTCCACCCGGACGATCTACGCCCAGAAGGCCGACGAGGCACGGGCCACCGGGCGGGTGCTCGGCCTGCCGCGGTGGGCCGTCGAGATCATCCCGACACTGACGCCGGGCATCGCCGTGTGGGACGTCAACGGCAACGTCCAGGTCGTCAAACACCTCGTGACAGAGGCCGAGAGGCCGCTCGTCTTCACCGACCGGGCCATGACGGAGTCCTCGGTGCCTTCCGTGCCGGAGCATGTCCAGGCCGCGGAGTGGGAGGCGGAGCAGCGCGCGCAGCTCATCGAACAGCAACAGTTGGACGAGTCGTCAGAGTCGACGGTGGCGTGAGATGTACGAGGGGCGTCAGGGACAGGGTGGCGGCCGGTCCGGGGAACGCCAAGGGGGCATCCCCGACGGCCTGCTGGTCGGGCTGCTGGCCTTCCTCCTCGGCCTGACGCTGCTCGTCTGGTCGGCCACGGGACTCGCCGGCCTGTTCGCCCACGGCGCCTGGCCGACCGGTGTCACCTTCGGCAACACGCCCGTGGCCGTACGGGAACTGGCGGCCGCCCCGCACGACCTGGCCGGTGCCTGGCCCGCCACCCCTCCGGCGCAGCTCTCGGGCTACGGACTGTTCTGGGGCCTGCTCATCGGCCAGTTGATGGTGCTGATCGTGCTCACGGTGTTCACGCTGGGCACGGTGGCCCGCTGGCGCGCCGTCCGGGCGGCGGCACACGAGGAGCGCGGCCGGCTGCGGGAGCAGCAGCCCCCGCGAGAACAGCGCCCGCGCCACGAGGCCCCCGTACACGCACAGGTCGCTTCGGAAGCCGCACCCGTGCCCGCTGCCGCTCCCGCCGCGGACACGCCCGTGGAAGCGGCCGTGGCGACCCCGCTCCCCACCGTCCCGGCCCCGCGCACCCGTACACCCCGCGTGCTGTACGGCGACCGCACCGTACGCCGCCCCGCCGCCGTCCAGGGCCTCCTCGACGCCGAGGGCCCCGCGCTCGTCGTCACCTCCGACCCCACGGTATGGGCCGACACCAAGGACGCACGGGCCAAGCTCGGACCCGTACTGGTCTACGACCCCGGGCACCTGTGCGACACCCCCGCCCGGCTTCACTGGTCCCCCACGGCCCACTGCGAGGACGACAGGACGGCGGCGGCCCGCGCGTCCGCCGTGCTGGCGCCGGTACGCCCCCGGGCGCTCATCGACGCCACCATGGCGGACACGGCGGAGACGCTCCTGCGCTGCTGGCTCCACGCCGCCGCCGTCGACGGCCGCCCGTTCCGCCAGGTCCACCGCTGGGCCCAGGGCACAGGCGTCCACGAGCCGGTACGCATCCTCCGCACCCACCCCAAGGCCACGGCGGGGCTCGCCGGGCTCCTCGAATCGGCGCTCACCGCCCACCCGGAACGGCGCGAAGTGGCCCGGCAGTTGGCCGTCCGTGCTCTGTCCGCGCTGTCCTCCGTCCACATCCGTGAGGCGTGCACACCGAATCGAACGGATTCGCTCGCCCTGGAATCATTCGTGAACGAAGCGGGCACGCTCTATGTGGTGGGTGAACCGATCGAGGATCCTCGCACCCATCCTGGCGCGATGCCCCTGTTGACGGCACTCGCCGCAGACGTGGTCGAGCACGGCCGCCGCATGGCCGCACGGTCATCCGACGGTCGGCTCGACCCACCAATGACGCTCGTGCTCGACGACGTCGCGGCCGTCGCCCCGCTCCCGCGCCTCCCCGAGCTGCTGGCCATGGGACAGGATCTGGGCCTGCCGACACTCGCCCTGCTCCGCTCCCCCGAACAGGCCCGCGCCCGCTGGCAGGACGCGCTCCCCGCGCACTGAGCGTCCGCCCTCAGCTATCGCCGGATCTCGTACTCGCGGGCCGGCGGGTCCTCCGGCACGGGCGCGGAGTCGTCGCTCGGCACGAACCCGACCTTGCGGTACAGGGCCGCGGCCCGCTCGTTGTCCTCGTGGAACAGCAGCCGTACCCGGTCCACCCGCGGCGAGTCCAGCGCCCACGACCAGTCCAGCGCCGCACGGAACAACTCCGCCGCCAGCCCGCTGCCGCGCGCCTCCGTCCGTACGAACACCCCCACGACATGGGTCTGGTCGACCGGAGCCGGCTTGCCGATACGCGCGTTGCCCTTGGACTCGACCAGCACGGACACCGTGCCGTCCCACCGGCCGTCCGGTGCCTCGGCCACGAACTGGACGACGTCCACCCCGGCGGCGGCCGACGAAGTGCGCTCCTGCCAGAAGGAGTCGGGCTGGCCGAGGGCCTGCTCGTACGACTCGTAGAAGGCTATCGGGGCAAGGGGGTCCTGAAGGGCGGCCAGCCGCAGGTCGCGGGCCTGCGCCCACTCCTCGGCGCGCACGCGCCGGATGACGTGTTCCATCACCCGATACTGGCCCTGACTGCGTCCCTGAGCAACGCCGTTTCCCCGTCGTACCCCGGTACTACGCCGCTCCCCGGACTCCCGCCCGCGGTCGGACGACCGGCCGCCTCCCGCTCCATAGCGTCGGGGACATGACCAGTCCACACGGCATCGAAGCCGTCGAACTCACCAAACGGTACGGCGACAGGACCGTCGTCCGGGACCTCACCTTCAGCGTCAGGCCGGGCTCCGTCACCGGCTTCCTCGGACCGAACGGCGCCGGCAAGTCCACCACCATGCGCCTCCTGCTCGGCCTCGACGCCCCCACCCGCGGGCACTCCACCGTCGGCGGCCGCCCCTACGCGGCCCACCCGGCGCCCCTCACCGAGGTCGGAGCCCTGCTGGAGGCCCGCTCGATCCACCCCGGGCGCACCGCCAGGAACCACCTTCTCGCCCTCGCCCACACGCACGGCATCCCGCCCTCCCGCGTCGAAGAGGTCATCGGCATGACCGGCCTGACCGATGTCGCCGGGCGGCGGGTCAAGGGCTTCAGTCTCGGCATGGGCCAGCGCCTCGGGATCGCCGCCGCCCTCCTCGGCGACCCGGCCACCCTGATCCTCGACGAACCCGTCAACGGACTCGACCCCGACGGCGTCCTCTGGATCAGGACGCTCCTGAAGTCCCTCGCCGCGGAGGGCCGCACGGTCCTCGTCTCGTCGCACCTCATGAGCGAGATGGCCCTCACCGCCGACCACCTCGTCATCATCGGCCGCGGCAGGCTGCTCGCCGACACGACGGTGGAAGCGTTCGTGCGGGACGCCGGCGCGTCCGCCGTGAAGGTGGTCTCACCGGAAGCGGCTTCCCTCGCGGGAGTCCTCGGCGGGCCGGGAGTCGCCGTGGACCGGGCAGGCCCCGAGGAGCTGCTCGTGCGCGGCGCGGACAGCAGGAGCGTCGGCCGTACCGCCGCCGCACACGGCATCCCCCTCTTCGAACTCACCCCGGTCACCGCCTCACTGGAACAAGCCTTCATGGACCTCACGCACGAGGCGGTCGAGTACCAGGCCGTCCCGCTCGAAGGAGCAGCAGCATGAGCACGTACGAGCTGACCCCGACCCGTGTGCTGCGCTCCGAGTGGCACAAGCTGTGGACACTGCGCTCGACCTGGATCACTCTGATGTCTGCCGGGCTGCTGACGTTCGGCATCGGCCTCCTCATGGGCGCCACCTACGAAACGGGTGGCGGCGACGGCGACGTGGACGTCGTCGTCCTCACCCTCATCGGCGTCCAGTTCGCGCAGATCGCGTTCGCCGTCCTCGGCATCCTCGTGACCGCGGGCGAGTACTCGACCGGCATGATCCGCGCCTCGATGACCACGGTGCCCCGCAGACTCCCGGTGCTGTGGTCCAAGGCGGCCGTCTTCGGGGGCGTCACCTTCACCGTCACGCTCGTCACCGCGTTCGTCACCTTTCCGGCCGCGCAGCTGTTCTTCGCCGGCACGGACCAGGAGGCGTCGCTCGGCGACCCGGGAGTCGTGCGCGCCCTCGTGGGCAGCTCGGCCGGGCTCACCTTGCTGGGACTGATCGCCCTCGGACTGGGAGCGCTCGTGCGGTCGGTGCCCGGAGCGATCGGCGCGTTCATCGGCGGCGTGATGGTCCTGCCCGAGGTGATCGCCATGCTCCCGTACGACGTCGTGGCCGATGCCGTGGAGTACTTCCCGACGAAGGCACTGGAGTCCCTCCTGTCGGCGCAGGCCGTCCCGGGAGCGGCCTCACCGGGCGGCGCACTGCTGGCGCTGACCCTGTGGGCGGTGGCGACCCTGGCCGCGGCCGCTGTCCTGCTCAAGCGCCGGGACGTCTGAGGCCGGTCCGGCCCGTGTACGAGGATGTGAGCATGCGCATGGCACAGCAGAAGCGCCCCCCGCGGTCCGGCCCCGCTCCACAGGGCTGGTCGACCGGAGCCCAGCCGCTCACCCGCCGGCTCCAGCGCCTCACAGAACGCCTGCGCGCCTTCGACCGCCGCCGCCCGCTGGTCTGGGACCTCCACATCACCGGGGTGTTCGTGTTCGCCGCACTGGTGGACGCGGCGGGCGGCTGGCGCAACGTCGCCTTCAACGACGAGGTGCCGTCCTGGCTGGTCCTCGCCATGAGCCTGGGCTTCTCCGTACCGCTGCTGTGGCGGCGCGGCCATCCCCTCGCCGTGCTCCTGGTGATGCTGCCGTTCTCCTTGGCCAACGCGGCGTGCGGCGCGCACCTCCAGGCGTCGTTCCTCCAGATGATCGCCGTCTACAACATCGCGCTGCGACTGCCGCTGCGCACACTGCTGTGGTCGTTCGGCGCCGTGCTCGTCCCGCTGGCGGTCGGTGCCACGGCCTATCCGGTGGGAAGTTGGGACCAGCAGTTCGTGCCGATGCTCTACAGCTTCGCGCTCGTGGCCCTGTTGGGACTCGCGGTCCGTTCCCGGCAGGAGTACACGGCTTCGCTGGTCGAGCGGGCCAGGCAGCTCGAGGTGGAGCG
This sequence comes from Streptomyces sp. Tu 2975, assembly GCF_009832925.1. Taxonomy (GTDB): domain Bacteria; phylum Actinomycetota; class Actinomycetes; order Streptomycetales; family Streptomycetaceae; genus Streptomyces. The sequence goes on along the minus strand of NZ_CP047140.1, from coordinate 4,269,207 downwards.
CGACCAGCAGGCGCGGCTCGCGGCAGCCGCGGAACGTACGCGTATCGCCCGGGAGATGCACGACATCATCGGCCACAACCTGTCGGTCATCACCGGCCTCGCGGACGGTGGCGCCTACGCCGCCGCCGGCGCCCCGGAGCGCGCGGCACAGGCCCTCGAGGCCATCGGCACCACCAGCCGCCAGGCCCTCACGGAGCTGCGGCGACTGCTGGACGTCCTCCGCGAGGACACGGAGGCGCCGCCCGCGGCGGACCTCGCCCCACAGCCGGCCCTGACCGATCTTGGACGGCTGGTCGACGGCGTGCGGGGAGCGGGCCTGCCGGTGGATCTCACGGTCGAGGGCGCCCCGGGCCCGCTGCCCGCGGGGCGCCAGCTGACGGTCTACCGGGTCGTACAGGAAGCCCTCACCAACTCCCTGAAGCACGGCGGCCGGAAGGCTACGGCCTGTGTCGCAGTGCGGTACGCGGCGGACGGCGTCTCCGTCACGGTCACGGACACCGGGACCGGCGGGGACGCCGCGTCCACGGGCACCGGACGTGGGCTGGCCGGTATGCGGGAGCGAACCGCCATGTACGACGGCACACTTGAGGCCGGTCCGCTGCACCGGCCCCCGGGGGGCTGGCGCGTACGTCTCCACCTTCCGAAGGAACCCGATCAGTGACGACAGTGCTCATCGTCGACGACCAGCCCATGCAGCGTTTCGGCTTCCGGATGCTGCTGGAGAGCCAGGACGACATGACGGTGGCGGGCGAGGCCGGGAACGGTGCCGAGGCAGTGCGACAGGCCGCCGAACTCCACCCCGACGTCGTCCTGATGGACATCCGTATGCCGGGTCTCGACGGGATCGAGGCGACGCGGCGCATCGTCGCCTCGGGCGCCCGCACCCGTGTCCTCATCGTCACGACGTTCGACCTGGACGAGTACGCCTACAAGGGCCTGCGGGCCGGCGCGAGCGGCTTCCTCATCAAGGACGCGATGCCGGAGGAGCTCCTCTCCGGCATCCGCGCGGTGGCCGCCGGAGACGCGGTGGTGGCTCCGAGCCTCACACGCCGGCTCCTGGACACGTACGTGCAGCACCTGCCGGAGACCGCGGCCGTGGGAACCGGCGAGCCGGTGCCGGACGAGCGCCTGGCACGGCTGACGGATCGGGAGCGCGAGATTCTGACGGTGATCGGCCAGGGCTGGACGAACATGGAGATCTCGAGCCGGTTCCACCTGGCCGAGTCCACGGTGAAGACGCATGTCAGCCGCATCCTGGCGAAGACCGGCGCGAGGGACCGCGTCCAGGCGGTCATCCTGGCGTACGACACCAGGCTGGTGAACCCGTCCTGAAGGACGAGGCCGGTGAACCCGCGTGCCCGCATGGGGAATTTGGTCCTGAACGCAGGAAAGCCCCGCACCAGAGGTGCGGGGCTTTCCCACAATGATTGTTCGGCGGCGTCCTACTCTCCCACAGGGTCCCCCCTGCAGTACCATCGGCGCTGAAAGGCTTAGCTTCCGGGTTCGGAATGTAACCGGGCGTTTCCCTAACGCAATGACCACCGAAACACTATGAAGATGTCCGAACTACCAGCCGGCAACCCCACACAGGGGTCGGGCGAGTTCGTTACTTCAGAACTAACACAGTGGACGCGAGCAACTGAGGACAAGCCCTCGGCCTATTAGTACCGGTCAACTCCACCCCTTACAGGGCTTCCATATCCGGCCTATCAACCCAGTCGTCTACTGGGAGCCTTACCCTCTCAAGGAGGTGGGAGTCCTCATCTCGAAGCAGGCTTCCCGCTTAGATGCTTTCAGCGGTTATCCTTTCCGAACGTAGCCAACCAGCCATGCCCTTGGCAGGACAACTGGCACACCAGAGGTTCGTCCGTCCCGGTCCTCTCGTACTAGGGACAGCCCTTCTCAAGACTCCTACGCGCACAGCGGATAGGGACCGAACTGTCTCACGACGTTCTAAACCCAGCTCGCGTACCGCTTTAATGGGCGAACAGCCCAACCCTTGGGACCGACTCCAGCCCCAGGATGCGACGAGCCGACATCGAGGTGCCAAACCATCCCGTCGATATGGACTCTTGGGGAAGATCAGCCTGTTATCCCCGGGGTACCTTTTATCCGTTGAGCGACGGCGCTTCCACAAGCCACCGCCGGATCACTAGTCCCGACTTTCGTCCCTGCTCGACCCGTCGGTCTCACAGTCAAGCTCCCTTGTGCACTTACACTCAACACCTGATTGCCAACCAGGCTGAGGGAACCTTTGGGCGCCTCCGTTACTCTTTGGGAGGCAACCGCCCCAGTTAAACTACCCATCAGACACTGTCCCTGATCCGGATCACGGACCCAGGTTAGACATCCAGCACGACCAGAGTGGTATTTCAACGACGACTCCACCTGAACTGGCGTCCAAGCTTCACAGTCTCCCACCTATCCTACACAAGCCGAACCGAACACCAATATCAAACTGTAGTAAAGGTCCCGGGGTCTTTCCGTCCTGCTGCGCGAAACGAGCATCTTTACTCGTAGTGCAATTTCACCGGGCCTATGGTTGAGACAGTCGAGAAGTCGTTACGCCATTCGTGCAGGTCGGAACTTACCCGACAAGGAATTTCGCTACCTTAGGATGGTTATAGTTACCACCGCCGTTTACTGGCGCTTAAGTTCTCAGCTTCGCCACCCCGAAGAGTGACTAACCGGTCCCCTTAACGTTCCAGCACCGGGCAGGCGTCAGTCCGTATACATCGCCTTACGGCTTCGCACGGACCTGTGTTTTTAGTAAACAGTCGCTTCTCGCTGGTCTCTGCGGCCACCCCCAGCTCACCGAGTAAATCGGATCACCAGTGATGGCCCCCCTTCTCCCGAAGTTACGGGGGCATTTTGCCGAGTTCCTTAACCATAGTTCACCCGAACGCCTCGGTATTCTCTACCTGACCACCTGAGTCGGTTTAGGGTACGGGCCGCCATGAAACTCGCTAGAGGCTTTTCTCGACAGCATAGGATCATCCACTTCACCACAATCGGCTCGGCATCAGGTCTCAGCCTTAACGTGAGGCGGATTTGCCTACCCCACGGCCTACACCCTTACCCCGGGACAACCACCGCCCGGGCTGGACTACCTTCCTGCGTCACCCCATCGCTTACCTACTACAAGTCTGGTTCGTCGGCTCCACCACTCCGACCTCGTCCGAAGACTCAGCCGGCGGCTTCACGGACTTAGCATCGCCTGATTCGATATTGGGCGTTTCAAAGCGGGTACCGGAATATCAACCGGTTGTCCATCGACTACGCCTGTCGGCCTCGCCTTAGGTCCCGACTTACCCTGGGCAGATCAGCTTGACCCAGGAACCCTTAGTCAATCGGCGCACACGTTTCTCACGTGTGTATCGCTACTCATGCCTGCATTCTCACTCGTGAACCGTCCACAACTCGCTTCCGCGGCTGCTTCACCCGGCACACGACGCTCCCCTACCCATCCCAGCGGGCGTTGGCCCTCATGCTGGAATGACACGACTTCGGCGGTACGCTTGAGCCCCGCTACATTGTCGGCGCGGAATCACTTGACCAGTGAGCTATTACGCACTCTTTCAAGGGTGGCTGCTTCTAAGCCAACCTCCTGGTTGTCTCTGCGACTCCACATCCTTTCCCACTTAGCGTACGCTTAGGGGCCTTAGTCGATGCTCTGGGCTGTTTCCCTCTCGACCATGGAGCTTATCCCCCACAGTCTCACTGCCGCGCTCTCACTTACCGGCATTCGGAGTTTGGCTAAGGTCAGTAACCCGGTAGGGCCCATCGCCTATCCAGTGCTCTACCTCCGGCAAGAAACACACGACGCTGCACCTAAATGCATTTCGGGGAGAACCAGCTATCACGGAGTTTGATTGGCCTTTCACCCCTAACCACAGGTCATCCCCCAGGTTTTCAACCCTGGTGGGTTCGGTCCTCCACGAAGTCTTACCTCCGCTTCAACCTGCCCATGGCTAGATCACTCCGCTTCGGGTCTAGAGCGTGCAACTCGATCGCCCTGTTCGGACTCGCTTTCGCTACGGCTTCCCCACACGGGTTAACCTCGCTACACACCGCTAACTCGCAGGCTCATTCTTCAAAAGGCACGCAGTCACGACTGCATGTGCAAGCACATACAGCGACGCTCCCACGGCTTGTAGGCACACGGTTTCAGGTACTATTTCACTCCGCTCCCGCGGTACTTTTCACCATTCCCTCACGGTACTATCCGCTATCGGTCACCAGGGAATATTTAGGCTTAGCGGGTGGTCCCGCCAGATTCACACGGGATTTCTCGGGCCCCGTGCTACTTGGGTGTCTCTCAAACGAGCCGTATGAATTTCAGCTACGGGGGTCTTACCCTCTACGCCGGACCTTTCGCATGTCCTTCGCCTATCCATACGGTTTCTGACTCGTCTCATTGCCGGCAGACAATGAAAGAGAGATCCCACAACCCCCACGACGCAACCCCTGCCGGGTATCACACGTCGTAGGTTTGGCCTCATCCGGTTTCGCTCGCCACTACTCCCGGAATCACGGTTGTTTTCTCTTCCTGAGGGTACTGAGATGTTTCACTTCCCCTCGTTCCCTCCACATGCCCTATGTGTTCAGGCATGGGTGACAGTCCATGACGACTGCCGGGTTTCCCCATTCGGAAACCCCCGGATCAAAGCCTGGTTGACGGCTCCCCGGGGACTATCGTGGCCTCCCACGTCCTTCATCGGTTCCTGGTGCCAAGGCATCCACCGTGCGCCCTTAAAAACTTGGCCACAGATGCTCGCGTCCACTGTGTAGTTCTCAAGCAACGACCAGCCACCCACCACCCCGTCACCTACGCGACGAGTTCACTGGGGCCGGCATCCCGAAGGACGAGCAACGCTCGCACCCTCAGACACCCAACAGTGTGCCCGGACAGTTCCGGATGATGATCACGTTCCACGCCGAAGCAGTACTGGTGAACTCATCCATCAACTGTGCCGAATAATCAACGTTCCACCCATGAGCGACCGTGCGAGTCATTCGCTCGCAGTCGGCCATGTGCTCCTTAGAAAGGAGGTGATCCAGCCGCACCTTCCGGTACGGCTACCTTGTTACGACTTCGTCCCAATCGCCAGTCCCACCTTCGACAGCTCCCTCCCACAAGGGGTTGGGCCACCGGCTTCGGGTGTTACCGACTTTCGTGACGTGACGGGCGGTGTGTACAAGGCCCGGGAACGTATTCACCGCAGCAATGCTGATCTGCGATTACTAGCAACTCCGACTTCATGGGGTCGAGTTGCAGACCCCAATCCGAACTGAGACCGGCTTTTTGAGATTCGCTCCGCCTCACGGCTTCGCAGCTCTTTGTACCGGCCATTGTAGCACGTGTGCAGCCCAAGACATAAGGGGCATGATGACTTGACGTCGTCCCCACCTTCCTCCGAGTTGACCCCGGCAGTCTCCTGTGAGTCCCCATCACCCCGAAGGGCATGCTGGCAACACAGAACAAGGGTTGCGCTCGTTGCGGGACTTAACCCAACATCTCACGACACGAGCTGACGACAGCCATGCACCACCTGTATACCGACCACAAGGGGGGCACCATCTCTGATGCTTTCCGGTATATGTCAAGCCTTGGTAAGGTTCTTCGCGTTGCGTCGAATTAAGCCACATGCTCCGCTGCTTGTGCGGGCCCCCGTCAATTCCTTTGAGTTTTAGCCTTGCGGCCGTACTCCCCAGGCGGGGAACTTAATGCGTTAGCTGCGGCACCGACGACGTGGAATGTCGCCAACACCTAGTTCCCAACGTTTACGGCGTGGACTACCAGGGTATCTAATCCTGTTCGCTCCCCACGCTTTCGCTCCTCAGCGTCAGTAATGGCCCAGAGATCCGCCTTCGCCACCGGTGTTCCTCCTGATATCTGCGCATTTCACCGCTACACCAGGAATTCCGATCTCCCCTACCACACTCTAGCCTGCCCGTATCGAATGCAGACCCGGGGTTAAGCCCCGGGCTTTCACATCCGACGTGACAAGCCGCCTACGAGCTCTTTACGCCCAATAATTCCGGACAACGCTTGCGCCCTACGTATTACCGCGGCTGCTGGCACGTAGTTAGCCGGCGCTTCTTCTGCAGGTACCGTCACTTTCGCTTCTTCCCTGCTGAAAGAGGTTTACAACCCGAAGGCCGTCATCCCTCACGCGGCGTCGCTGCATCAGGCTTTCGCCCATTGTGCAATATTCCCCACTGCTGCCTCCCGTAGGAGTCTGGGCCGTGTCTCAGTCCCAGTGTGGCCGGTCGCCCTCTCAGGCCGGCTACCCGTCGTCGCCTTGGTAGGCCATCACCCCACCAACAAGCTGATAGGCCGCGGGCTCATCCTTCACCGCCGGAGCTTTCAACCGCAGACCATGCGATCCGCAGTGTTATCCGGTATTAGACCCCGTTTCCAGGGCTTGTCCCAGAGTGAAGGGCAGATTGCCCACGTGTTACTCACCCGTTCGCCACTAATCCCCTCCCGAAGGAGGTTCATCGTTCGACTTGCATGTGTTAAGCACGCCGCCAGCGTTCGTCCTGAGCCAGGATCAAACTCTCCATGAATGTTTACCCGTGATCGGGTGCACATCCGAAGAGCGGAACAACCGGTCGGAATAAGACCGGTCGTTCACAGCGTCCTCGCTGTGATTGCCACCCCGCAAGCGGGATGGACTTTTTCAAAGGAACCTCGACCATCCGAAGATGGACGGGGTATCAACATATCTGGCGTTGATTTTTGGCACACTGTTGAGTTCTCAAGGAACGGACGCTTCCTTTGTACTCACCCGCAGAACATTTTCTGGGGCTTTCCTCCGGGCGCTTCCCTTCGGTCTTGCGTTTCCGACTCTATCAGATCTTTCCGATCCGATTTCCTCGGTGTGCTTTCCGGCTTTTCGGCCTTCCGGCGGTTCCGACTCTATCAGACTCTTTCGGGCCTGATTCCCGGTCAGCGGGAGTTGTCTTCACGACTGTTGGGCCGTTCCGACGCTCAAACTCTAGCGGATTTCCCGGGCTGCTCATAATCGAGCTTTCGAAATGAATTTCGGCATGCCGAAATTCTTCCCGGTCAGGAGATCGTGCAGAGTTTGGTTGCCGCGTTCGCGGCGGGATGGCTGTCGCAGAACCGTTCCGGCCCCGTGACAACTCGAAGAACCTTACGGATCGCGGAGGGCCGTGTCAACCCCGCCTCGCGACCCCGCCTAGTCCAGGTCGGTGAGTCGCCCGCCGGCGTCCGGCTGGTCGTGTTCCACCCTGCGCAGCACGCGGATGAGCAGCTCGCCGAGGACCGCCCGCTCGTCACCCGAGAGGTCCTGGAGCAGGTCCTCCTCGAAGTTCGTCGCCATGCGCATCGCCTCCAGCCACTTGGCGCGGCCCTCGTCCGTCAGTTCGACGATCACGCGCACCCGGTTGTTCTCGTCGCGGGCGCGGGTGACCAGGCCTTCGCCGGCCATGCGGTCGATGCGGTGCGTCATCGCGGCGGGGGTGAGCCCGAGACGCTTGGCGAGCTCCCCGGGCCCCATCCGGTAGGGGGAACCCGAGAGCACCAGCGTCTTCAGGACTTCCCACTCGGTGTTGCTGATGCCGAGGTCGGCGACCTGACGTCCGTACGCGACGTTCATCCGGCGGTTGAGCCGGCCGAGGGCGGAGACCACCTTCTCGACCTGGGGGTCGAGGTCGCCGAATTCGCGCTGGTAGGCGGCGATCTGCTCGTCGAGGCTCGGCTCGTGCGGGCCGGACGTCGGAGAGGCCTCGGGGTCTCGGTAGGCATGCGCCGAAGTATGGCACGGCACTCATTGGCATTGAAGTCCTTCGATGTGTACTCTTCAGTGTTGAAGTTTAGCGTTGAAGTCTTCAGAGTTCAGTCCTCCGGACTCGACGGGCTTCCCGACCAGAAGCAGGTGAGTGTGACCAAGGCGAAGGGTGCAGCGATGCGCCGGATCCAGGCGGGGAACGTGCTGAGCGCGTTCGGGCTCGGCTTCACCGTTCCGTACCTCTACGTCTATGTGGCGCAGGTGCGCGAGCTGGGCGCGAGCACGGCGGGTGCCGTGCTGGCGGTCTTCGCGATGGCCGCGCTCGTCGCTCTGCCCTTCACCGGGCGGATCATCGACCGCCGGGGGCCGCTGCCTGTACTGGTGGCCGCCGCCGTGCTCGCCTCCGCGGGAGCCGTCGGCATGGGACTCTCCGACAGCATCCCGACAGTCGTACTGTCGGCCGCGCTGCTCGGCGCCGGTACCGCCGTGATGCAGCCTGCGCTCGCCACGATGATCGTCTGGTGCTCGGAGACGGCGACCCGCACCCGTGCCTTCGCCACACAGTTCTTCCTGCAGAACCTGGGCCTCGGCGTCGGCGGCCTGATCGGCGGACACATCGTCGACGAGAGCCGGCCGTCGAGCTTCACCCTGCTGTTCGGCATCGAGGCGGCCATGTTCCTCGTGCTCGCGGCGATCGCCCTGACCGTGCGGCTCCCCCACTCCCCGACGCTCCACGACTCGCGTCCCTCCGGCACGGAGGCCGGTGCCAGGGGCGGCCTGCGCGCGCTGCTCGGCCACCGGGCCATGGTGCAGTTGCTCGTCCTGGGCTTCGTCCTCTTCTTCGCCTGCTACGGCCAGTTCGAGTCGGGTCTCGCCGCATACGGCACCGAGGCCGCCGGTATCCAGCCCGCGACCCTCGGCACGGCCCTCGCGGCCAACACCGCGGTCATCGTGCTCGCGCAGTTCCTTGTGCTGAGGTTCGTGGAGCGGCGCAGGCGCAGCAGGGTCATCGCCTCGGTCGGGCTCATCTGGGCCGTGGCATGGCTGGCGGCCGGCTACGCGGGCCTCGGACACGGCAGCCAGGCCATGGCGACGGCCGCGTTCATCTCGACGTACGCGCTGTTCGGCCTCGGCGAGGCGATGCTCTCGCCGACCGTGGCGCCGCTGGTCGCGGACCTCGCGCCGGAGGCCATGGTCGGGCAGTACAACTCGGCCTTCGCCCTGGTCAAGCAGCTCGCCCTGGCGGTCGGCCCGGCCGTCGGCGGGCCGATGGGCGCCGCGCTGCACGGCCCGTACATCGTGACCTTCGTACTGTTCTCGCTCTCGGTCACGGTGCTGGCGCTGCGCCTGGGCAAGCGGCTCACCCCGGTGCAGGACCTGCCCTCGCTCGCGGCGAGGACCCGCGTGGTCGCCGTGCACAAGCCCGAGGAAGCGGTCGCCCCCGCCCGCTGAGGCCGGGCGGCTTCAGCGCGGCAGGGCGAACTCGCACCAGACCGCTTTGCCGCCGCCCGGGGTGCGGCGGCTCCCCCAGGACGAGGCGATCGTCGCGATGATGGAGATCCCGCGGCCCGCCTCGTCCTCCGTCTCGGCGCGGCGGCGGCGCGGCAGATGGTCGTCCCCGTCCGTCACCTCGACGATCAGACGGCGGTCGGTGCGGCGGAGTCTCAGCCGCATGGGCGGGGTGCCGTGCTGGAGAGAATTGGCGACCAGTTCACTGACGGCCAGCACACCGAGGTCGTGCAGCTCCGGCGAGAACCGCCACGACGCGAGCACCCCTGACGCGAAGGCCCGGGCACGCGGCGCCGCCTCGATGCCGCCGAGCAGATCCAGGGCGGCGTTGTGGAAGAGCTCGGCGTCCGCCCCCTTCCGCGTCGGGTGCTGGAGCACGAGCACGGCGACGTCGTCGTCGTGCTCCGCGGTGACTCCCAGGGAACGGATCAGCCGGTCGCAGACCACCTGAGGGCTGCCGGTCGCCCCGGACAACGCGCGCTCCAGCGCGGCCACCCCTTCGTCGATGTCCTCGCCACGGCGTTCCACCAGACCGTCCGTGTAGAGGACGGCGGTGGAACCGGGCGGCAGGTCGATGGCGCCGGAGGTGTGCAGCCAGCCGCCGGTGCCGAGCGGCGGCCCGGTCGGTTCCGCCGCCTTGTGGACCGTGCCGTCCTCGTCGCGCACGAGGATCGGCAGATGGCCGGCTGAGGCGTAGACGAGCCGGCCCTCGTTCGGGTCGTGGACGGCGTACACACAGGTGGCGATCTGGCTGGCGTCGATCTCGGAGGCCAGGCCGTCCAGCAGCTGGAGGACCTCGTGCGGCGGAAGGTCGAGGCGGGCGTAGGCGCGGACGGCGGTACGCAGCTGGCCCATGACGGCGGCAGCGCGCACGCCGCGGCCCATCACGTCGCCGATGACCAGCGCCGTGCGTCCCGCGCCGAGCGTGATCACGTCGTACCAGTCGCCGCCGACCGCGGCGTCGATGCCGCCGGGCTGATAGGTGACGGCGAAGCGGAGGTCGTCGGGCTGTTCCAGTTCCTGCGGGAGCAGCGAGCGCTGAAGCGTCACGGCCGTCTCGCGATGGCGGCGCTCGCTGGCCCGCAGCCGCTCCGCCGCCTCCGCGTGGTCGGTGACGTCGGCCGCGAAGACGAGCACGCCCTCGGTCTCCTTGCTGCCGTCCGCACGCTCCGCGGGCAGGCAGGTGATCGTGTACGACCCCTCGCCCCGACGGGCCGACTCCCCGCTGCCCTGGATCCTGCGGGACTTGACCGTGCGCGGCTTGCCGCTGCGCAGCACCTGGTCCATCAGCGGCAGCAGACCCAGCTCCACGAGCTCGGGGCACACGTCGGCGACACTCGCTCCGGCCGGCCGCGGCCCGAAGGCGGCGACATAGGCGTCGTTCACATAGGCGATCCGGTGCTCGGGGCCGTAGACCAGCGCGACCAGGGCGGGCAGGCGGCCGAGCATCTCCGGTACGGAGAAGTCTTCCAGCGCCGGGACGTCGGGCGGGGGCTCGGAGTGACCGTACTCGCCGCGGGCCGCGGGCACGGAGCCCTCGGACCGCTGCGCCGGGGAGAGCCCTCGGTCGGTTCCCCGCGCCGCGGCGCGGCGCTGCGTACCGGGGAGCCTGGCGCTCCAACGCGTGAAGTTCACTGACTTTCTAGCCTCAATGGGATCGTCGCCAAGGGTCACTCTGTGCAGGTGTGAGCCCACCTATGGTCACACGTCAAGTGTGGCCGACCGGACTGACAGTCGTCTTTCCCGAGTTGCCGAACCGCCGTCAGGTCCCGTGGGGACCGTCGGGTGATCCGTCGGCCGACTGCTCCGTGGGCCCTTCCTTCTGGCCGGCGGGCGGCTGCTCCTTCGAGCCGCTCGCCGGTCGTCCGCCTCCCGCCGCGAGTTCGAACTCGGCGCGCGGGTGTTCCAGCGAGCCGAGAGAGACGATCTCACGCTTGAAGAGCCCGGAGAGGGTCCATTCGGCCAACACTCGTGCCTTGCGGTTGAAGGTCGGCACCCGGCTGAGGTGGTAGGCCCGGTGCATCAGCCAGGCCGGATAGCCCTTCAGCTTGCGCCCGTAGACGTGCGCGACGCCCTTGTGCAGGCCGAGGGACGCGACCGATCCCGCGTATTTGTGCGCGTAGTCCTGTGTGGGCGCGCCGCGCAGCGAGGCCACGATGTTCTCCGCGAGCACCTTGGTCTGGCGCACGGCGTGCTGCGCGTTGGGCGCGCACTCGGCCCCGGGCTTGTCGGACGTCAGGTCCGGGACGGCCGCGGCGTCACCGGCGGCCCAGGCGTGGTCGACGCCTTCGACGGAGAGACGGGCGGTGCACTTGAGCCGTCCCCTCCCGTTCAGGGGCAGGTCGGTGGCGGCGAGGACCGGGGCGGGTTTGACGCCGGCCGTCCACACCAGCGTCCGGGTGGGGAAGCGGGAACCGTCGCTCAGGACGGCGACACGGTCCTCGCAGGAGTCGAGGCGCGTCTCCAGGCGTACGTCGATGTTGCGGGCGCGCAGCTCCCGCACGGCGTACCTGCCCATCTGCTCGCCGACCTCGGGAAGGATGCGTCCCTGGGCCTCGACGAGGATCCACTTCAGGTCCTCCGGCTTGATGTTGTGGTAGTAGCGGGAGGTGTAACGGGCCATGTCCTCGAGCTCGGCGAGGGCTTCGACGCCCGCGTAGCCGCCGCCGACGAAGACGTAGGTCAGGGCGGCGTCGCGGATGGCCGGATCCCGGGTCGACGAGGCGATGTCCATCTGTTCGATGACGTGGTTGCGCAGGCCGATCGCCTCCTCGACCGTCTTGAAACCGATGCCGAAGTCGGCGAGGCCGGGTACCGGAAGGGTGCGGGAGATGGACCCGGGCGCGATGACGAGCTCGTCGTAGGTGATCTCGACGGCGCCGGCGCCCTCCTCCTCGGTCGCGAGCGTGCTGACCGTCGCCGTGCGCTTCGCGTGGTCGACGGCCTTGGCCTCGCCGATGACGATCGTGCATCTGCCGAGGACGCGGCGGAGGGGGACCACGACATGGCGGGGGGAGATGGAACCGGCCGCGGCCTCCGGAAGGAACGGCTGATACGTCATATAGGGGTCGGGCGTGACCACGACGATTTCCATCTCGCCACGCGCCAGCTCGGGCTTGAGCTTCCGCTGGAGGCGCAGCGCGGTGTACATCCCGACGTAGCCGCCGCCGACGACGAGAATGCGTTTGCGCGGCGGGGTGTCGGGGGTCGTGCCCCGGGTGTTTGCAGCCTTCACCATCCCATGAGGCAACGACCTCGGGAGTTTGTCCACAGGCCCGGCAAATTGTGTGACCGGAAGGCGGCTTCCGGCGGGCCCGTGCCCAGCTCGGGGCAAAAAGGAAGCCACGCAGGTCAGACATGGCGGGCGGGTCGAGGGCCCGGGGCGTAATAGGGAACCTTCCGGCCCTTGCTCCGATCGGGGGGCGCTCCGTGCGGAAGTACCCCCTTCTGAATTGACTCGGGCTCAACTATGTTCGTACCCGGTCGGGGTGTCGGGTCACGACATGCCCGGCGGACAGCGGGGAGGTCTCCGGGGGGAGACGACATGACCGGGGGAACGCTCATGCATATTCAGGATTCGCATTGGCAGACTGCCGTCGCGCCCGCATCGGCGGCGGACGGCAATGGGAGTGGCCGCGCGGGATCGGGCGGGACCAGCCGCTCCGCACCGCTGCGGGTGGACGCGCAGCGCAATCTCGAGCACGTGTTGCGGGCGGCGCGCGAAGTGTTCGGCGAGCTCGGTTACGGCGCGCCGATGGAGGACGTCGCCCGGCGTGCCAGGGTCGGCGTGGGGACGGTGTACCGCCGTTTTCCCAGCAAGGACGTCCTGGTGCGCCGCATAGCCGAGGAGGAGACATCACGGCTGACCGAGCAGGCACGCACCGCGCTCGGCCAGGAGGAAGAACCGTGGTCGGCGCTCGCGCGTTTCCTGCGCACCTCGGTGGCGTCCGGCGCCGGTCGCCTGCTGCCACCGCAGGTGCTGCGCGTCGGCGTCGACGGTGACGAGCTGACCCTCGTCACCGACACCGAGCCGCTGGACGACACCCGGGTGCCTCAGCAGCGGGCGGCGGCTCAGCCCGGGCTGCGTGTGGTGGCGCCACGGCCGATACCGGCGGAGGAGCAGGACGACAGTGGCGCGGCGGAGCTGCTGGAGGTGGTGGGCCGGCTCGTCGAGCGGGCCCGTGCGGCGGGAGAGCTTCGGGGCGATGTGACCGTGGCGGACGTGCTGCTGGTGATAGCCACCGCAGCGCCCTCGCTGCCCGACGCCGCACAGCAGGAGGCGGCCTCGGCACGCCTGCTGGACATTCTGCTCGAGGGCCTGCGCCCCCGGGCGGTGTGATCGCGCACCTTCCCGCACGTCAACGCGCCGTGTCCGTACGCCCGCCGCAGTGCGCCTCTCACGGGTGATGCGGAGGGACCGGATCCGTGGAAGTTTCCCCGGACGGGTGGTTGCCGTACGGGAGGGTTCGGCGTAGGGCCGCTGTGTGGCACGCTTGCCCGGTGTTCGGGTCTGTAGGTGCTTACGGGGGCTTCCGCGATGAGCGGTGACGGGCGGGACGAGACACGGAGCGGTGCGGCCGGGCCGGAGGCGGACGAACTGTCCGCCTCCCAGGTGCCGAGCCAGGGCGGTCGGGGTGGTTACTCGGGCGGCACGGGGTCGGCCGGCCCGGCGGGTCGGGGAACCGACGGCGAGCCGGACGTGTCCAGGACACTGTCCGCCGAGCCCGCCGAGTCTCAGGACCACTACGCTGTGCCGCAGCAGCGGGAGCCCGGCAGCCACCACTCGGTGCTGCCTCCGCCCCGCGAACTGCCCCCGGCAGACGCAGAATTGATTCTGCGCATGCGGGACGGCGACGACAGCGCCTACGAAGAGCTGTTCCGCCGCCACGCGGACGCCGTCCGGCGCTATGCCCGCACCTGCTGCCGGGACACCGACACCGCTGAGGACCTGACCGCCGAGGTGTTCGCCCGGACGCTGCAAGCGGTGCGCGGCGGCGCCGGGCCGGAGCACGCCGTACGGGCCTACCTGCTCACCACGGTCCGGCGCGTCGCCGCGAACTGGATGAAGACCGCCAAGCGGGAGCAACTGGTCGACGACTTCGCGGCGTTCGCCACGGAGGCGGCCCGCAGGGCGGACGCGCGGAACGAGGACACCCTCGACCTCGGCGCGGACGTCCGCGCGATGCACGAGGCGGAGCGGTCCCTCGCGATGCAGGCGTTCCGGTCACTGCCGGAGCGCTGGCAGGCGGTGCTGTGGCACACCACCGTGGAGGAGGAGTCGCCGAGCGACGTCGCACCGCTCTTCGGTCTGACCGCCAACGCGACCGCGGTGCTCGCGAGCCGGGCGCGCGAGGGCCTCAAGCAGGCCTACCTCCAGGCCCATGTGAGCACCGCGCTCACCACGGGCGGCGACTGCGCGCGGTACGCGGACCGGCTCGGCGCCTACGCCCGCGGAGGTCTGCGGATGCGGGCCGAGCGCGGACTTCGCAAGCACCTGGACGAGTGCGTCAAGTGCCGGCTCGCCGCAGGCGAGCTGGCCCATGTCAACGCGGGCATCCCGGCGCTGCTGCCCGTTGCGCTGATCGGCTGGTTCGCAGCGGGGTATTCCCTCAAGGCCGCAGGCATCGTGGCGGGCGGCGCCGCGGGCGCCGCAGGAGCCGGAGCGGCGGCGGCCGCCACCGGGGGTGCCACGGGCGGCGCCTCGGGCGGTGCCGCTGCCGAAGGACTCGGTGCACCGGCGAAGGTGGGCATCGCGGCCGCCGTCGCGGCGGTCGCGGCCGCGGGCCTGGTCTGGGCCCTCTCCGGTGCCCCGGAGCCGGTCCCTGATCCGGTGGCTGAGCCGCCGGTCGCCCAGCCCGTCGTACCGCCGCCCGCGTCCCGGCCGGAGACCCCGGCACCGCCCGCTCCGAATCCGCCGCCGCCGTTGCCGGTCGTCGAGCCTGTGACCGCGCCGGAGCCCACTTCGGCGCCCTCGAAGCCCACTCCGCCGAAGCCGAGCCCCAAGCCTGCGCCGTCGCCCACGCAGACGCCCACGCCGTCGCCCACACCCACTCCCACGCCCCCGCCGCCGCCGCGGCCCGCGCCCGCCGTCTATCAGGTGAGCCGCCTGAATTACGGGACCTTCGGCGACCACACGGGCCCGGAGGTCCGGCTGGGCGAGAGCAGCTGGCTCTGGCGGCGATCGGGCATGTCCGTCGGCGGCACCCGGTACGCGCACGGGGCGACCGTGCACGCCATGTCCTCCATCACCATCGACCTCAACCGCCGGTGCACCACGTACGAAGCGTTCGTCGGCATCGACGACCTGACGCGCGGCCTGGGCCTGGGCGCGGTGCGCTTCTCGGTGTACGGGGACGGGACGCGGCTGTGGAGCTCCCCCGTCGTCCGCAGCGGCGAACCGCCGGTCCCCGTCCATGTGCCGCTCACCGGCCGCAGCACCATCCGCCTGGTGGCGGACCCGGAGACACCCAGGGACCATGTGGCGTTGGCGGACTGGGCGGAGTCACGCATCACGTGCGAGTAGGCCGGGCAGAGAGGGGTGCCGCTGCGGGGTGTGGCCGCTGAGCCCGCCGCAACCGCCACGCCGCCCGATGGCTACGACTGCAGCGTCGGCCGTCGCGGCACCCCGCCCGCCACCGCGCGCTGCCGTGGCGCCGCCGTACCCGTCCAGCACGTGCCCCGGCGCGAAAGCAGCCTCCGCAGCCACAGTTCCGTCGAGACCAGGTCCGCCAGCCCGTCCAGAGGCACGGGCTCGCCCTCGGCCGCCGCCCGGAGCGCCCCGCGGACGAC
This sequence comes from Streptomyces sp. Tu 2975, assembly GCF_009832925.1. GTDB lineage: Bacteria > Actinomycetota > Actinomycetes > Streptomycetales > Streptomycetaceae > Streptomyces. The sequence continues at coordinate 4,253,149 of NZ_CP047140.1, read as the reverse complement.
CCGTGCCTCGATGAGGCCCGCGTCCGCGAGCAGCGGGGCGTCGAAGAGGGCGATCAGGTGCGGCAGCGCCGACCGGAGACCCGTGCGGGCCGCTGCCGCGGACGAGGCGTGCGTCGGAGAGCCCCAGCCGGGCGGCAGATCGTGGATGCCGGTGCCGGCGAGGACCGTGCGCAGTACGGCGGCCCGTGCTCCCGGCTGGACGCGGAGCGATTCCGGCAGGTCCCGGCAGGCCCGTACGACCTGGTTGTCCAAGTAGGGGGCGTGGAGACGCTGGCTGCGTACCTCCGCGGCCTGTTCCAGGATCCGGTGGTCGAAGGCATGGCGGGCGAGTGCCGCCCGTGCCCGTGTCTCGCCGGGCCGTTGGACCGAGGTGGGCCTCGTCGCCGCCTCCGTCAGCCGAACCGATACTTCAGCGAGCGCCTCCCCGGTGAGCCAGCGCGCCGCGGGCCCCGGTCGGGACCACGCCAGCGCCGCCAGTGACGCGCCCACCGCGCCGTTGCGCAGGGCGGGACCCGGACGGTTGGCGAGGAGCAGGTCGCCGGCGGCCGCCTCGAGGCCGGTGCGATAGGGCGTACGGGCCAGTCTGCGGGCCGCCCGGTAGACCGTGAGTGGGACGAACAGGGACTGCGGGGAGGGCCGTTCGGAGCGGGCCAGGGCGGTGACCGGCCGCAGCAGGTGGCGTCTGCGCCGGTCCAGCAGCAGGTCCGCCAACCGCGCCGGATGCGCGTCCAGCACCTGCCGGGCGCCCGCTCCGGTGAAGTGGTCGGCGCTGCCGGCGGCCAGCCGCCCCCGGTGACGTTCCGCGGTCACCAAGGACGGCGCGGGCTCGTCGGTCAGGGGACCGGAGTCGAGATTCGCGTACGGCAGGGCCTCTTCGCCGGCGGCGACCACGACATGGTGCAGCCGAGGGTTGGCGGCGATGAGGCGGGCCCGTTCCAGCTCGGGTTCGCGCAGCTCGTGTCCGCTGGTGGCCAGGTCGTTGAAGGTGACGGCGAGCAGCCGTTCGCCGGCGCCGGTGCCGTGTCCGAGGACCGTGCCGGGTACGCCGGGCAGCCCGGCCGCGAGGAGAGCGAGGGTGCTGGAGGCGCTGCCCCCGGAAAGGTCGGCGCCGATCCCGGGCGTCGGCGCGCCACGGGCCGCGCGGCGTTCGGCGGGGCCCATCCCGGGGACGGGCCCCGGGTCCGGTGGCGCCGTCTCGGGTGCGTGCCGGGGTGCTGTCAGCCGGGCGCGTACGGCCTCGACGAGCGCGTCGCGTACACCGTCGATGGCACGGTCGGCCTCGACCTGCGGGGCGGCGACGGCGAGTGAGGCGACCGGTTCGTAACCGGTGATCTCCCGTGAGCCCTCCCGAAGGATCAGCGCGTGGCCGGGCGGGATGCGTTTGACCCCGGCGTACGGGGTCGAGTCCCGCAGCGCCTCCGGCGACTCGGGGCAGGCGAGCAGGGCGGCCAGGTGTCCGATGTCGAGCTGGGCCTCGATGAGGTCGGCCAGCGGGAGGGCGGCGGTCGCGTACGCAGTGCCGTTCGCCCACGGCGTGTAGAAGACGGGACGGGCGCCGGCGAGGTCACCGACGACGGTGATGCGTCGGCCGACCTGGACGACGACGGTGTAGCTGCCCGCCCATGCGGTCAAATGCCTCAGTGCGCCGCCGCGCGCCGCGAACAGTCCGACCCGCAGCTGTTCGTCGCTGGCGGCGCAGCAGCCGAGGACGGCGAGCCGCGTCACGGTGGGCGCCTGGCCGTTGCCCGGGGTGGCGTAGGGCCGTTGGTGCGGTTCGGCGGTGATGATGCGCACCTCGTCGGGCCGCCAGTCCCCGACGGCCCACAGCGGGTCCGGGTCTCCCCACAGGAGTTGGGCCCCGACGGGATGGAGGGTGCGGCCCTCTGCCGAGGCTCCGACGGCTCCCGCCGTGCCGAAGTTCGCGGCGATACTGCTCCACCCCACCAGCCACCGCATCGCCGCCTCCCCAACATTGCCGGACATCGCCGAAGCCGTTCGGGAACATGCTGCCACGAAGGAGGCGCACGCGAGGGGCTCCCGGTAGCGCGTGCAAAAACGGAACACTGCGGCGGCGTTGGCGATTTGCCGACGGTGCAGGAGCCGGTTCCGAGGCCGCCCAAGGTCCGGGCAAGCCTCGCGGGAGGCCGGCGGACAGGCGTCATTCAGCCATTTTAGGGGCCGTGTCAGTGTGGCAGTTTGACCGCAACACACGGACCGGGAGGCGCAGTTCGCCTCCCGGGCCCTGTCCGCCGCCCGCGGGGATTGAGGCGGCGGTGTCCCCCAGCCCGCTGGTTCCAGTACGCAGCGGGCCGACCCACGCAGCACTCATGGAAGCGCTCCCGCCTCCGACCGGCCAGAGCGCACGGACGGGCGCACGGCCACACGACGGGAGCACGAGGGCGTACGGGCGATCACCCGTACGGACAACAATCCCGCCATAGGGAAGTTGGCCCCTTAACGGTCGGGATGCGGCGAACTACGCTGTGTTTGCTGCTGTTCTCCACAGGCGCGCATATTCCGCAGGGCTCGGCCACACGATTTTGCAGCCGGGACCGGTCGGGACGGGGGGTGCTGCGAACCGGGAGAACCCAGCACGAATGCCGTGCGCGGGCCGTGCGCGGCAGCCGTCTGCGTGTCGAGGGGTGGCGCATGTCCAGGGAGCAACGCGGGCCGAACGAAAAGCTCGGCACGGTTCTCGCCCTCGCGGGAATCAGCAACGCGGGCCTCGCGCGGCGGGTCAACGACCTCGGCGCGCAGCGTGGTCTGACCCTCCGCTACGACAAGACGTCGGTGGCCCGGTGGGTGTCCAAGGGCATGGTGCCGCAGGGCGCCGCACCCCATCTCATCGCGGCCGCCATCGGCGCCAAGCTGGGCCGTCCGGTGCCGCTCCACGAGATCGGACTGGCCGACGCGGACCCGGCACCCGAGGTGGGTCTGGCGTTCCCGCGGGATGTCGGCGAGGCGGTGAAATCGGCCACCGAGCTGTACCGGCTGGATCTTGCGGGCCGCCGGGCCGGCGGTGGGGGCATCTGGCAGTCCCTGGCCGGATCGTTCGCAGTGAGCGCTTACGCGACGCCGGCGTCCCGATGGCTGATAACCCCGGCCGACGCGTCGGTCGAGCGGCTCTTCGACGTCACCGGCGGCTCGCCCTTCTCCTCCGACCCCTCTGCCGGTTCCCATGAGCCCGGTGGGGTTCCCGACGGCCCGGAGACCGCGGACGCCGCCGACACGCCCGCCCGCGTGGGCCACAGCGACGTGGCGAAACTCCGGGAGGCGGCGGAGGACGCCCGCCGCTGGGACTCCAAGTACGGGGGCGGGGACTGGCGTTCGTCGATGGTCCCCGAGTGCCTGCGTGTCGACGCGGCCCCCCTGCTCCTGGGCTCGTACTCGGACGAAGTGGGCCGGGCCCTGTTCGGCGCGACCGCCGAACTGACCAGGCTCGCCGGGTGGATGGCCTTCGACACCGGACAGCAGGAGGCCGCGCAGCGCTACTACATCCAGGCGCTGCGTCTGGCCCGCGCCGCCGCCGATGTGCCGCTGGGCGGCTACGTACTCGCCTCCATGTCGCTGCAGGCGACGTACCGCGGCTTCGCCGACGAGGGCGTCGACCTGGCCCAGGCGGCACTGGAACGCAACCGGGGCCTCGCCACCGCCCGCACCATGAGCTTCTTCCGGCTGGTGGAGGCCCGGGCCCATGCCAAGGCGAACGACGCGGCAGCCGCGGGCGCGGCGCTCAAGGCCGCGGAAGGCTGGCTGGAGAGGTCGAGGGAGGGCGACGGCGACCCCTCCTGGCTGGGCTTCTACTCGTACGACAGATTCGCGGCGGACGCGGCCGAGTGCTACCGCGACCTGAAGGCGCCACGGCAGGTGCGGCGCTTCACGGAGCAGGCGCTGTCCCGCCCCACGGAGGAGTACGTGCGCTCGCACGGACTGCGCCTCGTCGTGTCCGCGGTGGCCGAGCTGGAATCAGGCAATCTGGACGCGGCCTGCGCGGCGGGCACCCGCGCGGTGGAGGTCGCGGGGCGGATCTCGTCCGCGCGGACCACGGAGTACGTACGGGACCTGCTGCACCGGCTCGAGCCGTACGGCGACGAGCCGCGGGTCATGGAGCTGCGGGAGAGGGCCCGCCCGCTCCTCATGACACCTGCCTGACGCCGCGGACGGCACCGCCCTGGACAGGTGCGGCAGCTCCCGCGCCCGGAAGTCGGACGTCGCTCCCGCGTGCCGACCGGTTTGAGCGCGTTGTCAGCGGGCCAGTGCACTATCGGGGTGGGAGGTGACGCGGTGAGGGCGTCCGGGCATGACTACGACTGCGATGTGCTGGTGGTCGGCGGCGGCATCGTCGGCCTGTCGACGGCGTACGCGCTCTCGCGTTCGGCCCCGGGCACCGGGGTGACGGTCCTGGAGAAGGAACAGGGCCCCGCCCGGCACCAGACAGGCCGCAACAGCGGGGTGATCCACAGCGGGATCTACTACCGGCCCGGTTCGCTGAAGGCCCGGTTCGCCGTGCGCGGCGCCGCGGAGATGGTCAAGTTCTGCGCGGAGTACGGCATCGGCCACGAGGTCACCGGCAAGCTGATCGTCGCGACGGACAAGGACGAGCTCCCACGGCTCCATGCCCTGGTCCAGCGCGGCCGGGAGAACGGCATTCCGGTGCGCGAGCTGGGACCGGCGCAGATCAGTGAGTACGAGCCGGAGGTCCGCGGGCTCGCCGCGATCCATGTGGCGACGACCGGCATCTGCGACTACGGGGCGGTGGCCGCACAGCTCGCGACGGCATCCGGTGCGGACGTGCGGTACGGCGAAGAGGTCGCCGCCGTCGACCGCCGCCCGTGGGGTGTCGCGGTGCGGACACGCTCGGGCACGGTCGTACGGGCCCGGGTGCTGGTCAACTGCGCCGGGCTGCACTGCGACCGGGTGGCCAGGCTCGCGGGCGACGAGCCGGGAATGCGGATCGTCCCGTTCCGCGGGGAGTACTACGACCTGACCCGCCCCGGTCTCGTGCGCGGGCTGGTCTACCCGGTGCCCGACCCGGCCTTCCCGTTCCTCGGCGTCCATCTCACCCGCGGCATCGACGGCGGCGTCCACGTCGGCCCGAACGCCGTCCCGGCGCTGGCCCGCGAGGGCTACAGCTGGTCGGCCGTCCGTCCCTCGGACCTGGCGGGCACGCTCGGCTGGCCCGGCTCCTGGCACATCGCCCGCCGGCACTGGCGGTACGGCGCGGGGGAGCTGCGCCGCTCGGTGTCCAAGCGGGCGTTCACCTCGGCGGTACGGCGACTGCTGCCGGCGGTGACGGAGGACGACCTGCGCCCGGCACCGGCGGGCGTGCGCGCGCAGGCGGTGCTGCGCGACGGGACGCTGGCCGACGACTTCCTGATCCGCGAGGCCCCGCGGACGGTGCACGTCCTGAACGCGCCCTCTCCGGCGGCGACGGCATCCCTCCCGATCGGCCGCGAGGTCGCCCGCCGTGCGCTCACCGCGCTGACGCCCTCCCGCCCCCGCACCGCCCGGTGACGCCGCCGGCCCCGACGACCGCCAGGCACCGCCAGGCACCGCCCCGATCCGACGGCCGACGCCCGGTCGCACGGCGGGACCCTACGGCCACCAGGCACCGGTCCGGAGCTTCAGGCGGGTGAGGAGGGCCCGGACCGGCCCGCGCCACTCCGTGACCTGACCGCTCCCGCTCGCCCGGGGCGGCCCACGCCGGCGTACCGCCCGATCGTGCCCTCGTAGAATCGGCATCACTGTGTCTGAGTTCCGTGATCCCGACCCCAGCCCCGAGGCCCCGCGCCACTTCATCCGCGCCAAGAGCGAGCCGCGCTTCCCGGGCGGACCCGCCGCCGACCCGGCCGGTTCGCATCACGAGCGCCGTATCCGCAGCTTCCAGCCGCGGCGCAGCCGGGTCACCGCCGGGCAGGAGGACGCGTTGCAGCGGCTGTGGCCGCTGTGGGGCCTCGACATCGACGGGCACCGGGTGCTCGATCTCGAGGAGATGTTCGGCGGACTGCCCGTCGTCCTGGAGATCGGCTTCGGCATGGGCGAGGCGACCGCCCAGATGGCCGCCGACGACACGGGGACCGGGATCCTCGCCGTCGACGTCCACACCCCCGGCCAGGGCAACCTGCTCGCTCTCGCGGAGCGGAACGGCCTGTCCAACATCCGGGTGGCCAACGGCGACGCGATCATCCTGCTGCGGGAGATGCTGCCGCCCCGCTCGCTCCACGGTATGCGGGTCTACTTCCCCGACCCGTGGCCGAAGAAGCGGCACCACAAGCGCCGGCTGATCCAGCCGGACTTCCTGACCCTCGCCGCCGGGCCGCTCGCTCCGGGCGCGATCCTGCACTGCGCGACCGACTGGGAGCCGTACGCCGAGCAGATGCTCGAGGTGCTGTCGGCGCATCCCGACTTCGAGAACACCCAGGAGGACGGCGGCTTCGCACCGCGACCCGCGTTCCGTCCCCTGACCCGCTTCGAGGGTCAGGGCCTGGACAAGGGCCACAAGGTCCGCGATCTGCTGTTCCGCCGGGTCGCGCCACAGGCGTGAACGGCGCGGTGGCGCCGCGATCTCCCAGGTACCGTCGCCAGTTGTCGGTGCTCGTCGTTAGGGTCGACGGGTGTCCGACTCGTCCGCGCAGCCACCACCGGAGCACCGCCCGCAGCGCCCGGCGGTGCCCCCGCACCCCGTGTTGCCCGCGCGTGAGCAGGAGCATGTCGACGCGCTGCTGACCGAAGTGCCCGCGCCCGCGCGCCGGCGCTACCGGCCTCGGGCGGCGTCGAGGATCTGGCGCAGCCGGGCGTTCCGCGCCGGTGCGGTGGTCACCCTGCTCGCCCTTTGTGCCCTGGTGATCCTGGTGCTGGTGCGCGAGCAGACCGGCACCCACGGCTTCCTGGTCGGTCTCGGTCTGGCGACGCTGCCGGTCCCGCTGCTGCTGGCGGCGTTCCGCTGGCTCGACCGGGTGGAGCCCGGCCCGTGGCGGAACCTTCTCTTCGCCTTCGCCTGGGGCGCGTTCGCCGCCGCACTGATAGCGATCATCGCGAACACCTTCGCGACCCGCTGGATAGCGACGGCGACCGCCGACCCCGCGTCGGCCGACACCCTCGGGGCGACGGTGATAGCGCCGGTCGTCGAGGAGAGCGCGAAGGCCGCCGCGATCCTGCTGCTCTTCGTCTTCCGCAGACGGGACTTCACCGGAATCGTGGACGGCGTGGTGGTCGCCGGCTTCACCGCCACCGGCTTCGCCTTCACGGAGAACATCCTCTATCTGGGCAGTGCCTTCGGCGAGGACCAGGCGATAGGCACCTCCGGCTTCGCCTCCGTCACCGCCGCGACGTTCTTCGTACGCATCGTGATGTCGCCGTTCGCGCATCCGCTCTTCACCGTGCTCACCGGCCTCGGCTTCGGTGTCGCCGCGCTCGGGGGGCGCAGACACCGGCGGCTCCGGCGCATCGCCCTGCCGCTGCTGGGCCTGGCGCTCGCGATGGGCATGCACGCCCTGTGGAACGGCTCGGCGTCGATGCTCGGCCCGTGGGGCTTCTACGCCGTGTACGGGGCGTTCATGGTGCCGGTGTTCGCGCTGCTCACCTGGCTGACGATATGGACCCGCCAGCGTGAGCTGCGCACGATCTCCGAGGAGCTTCCGGCGTACGCCGCGGCCGGCTGGATGTCCGCGGCCGAGCCACGCGCCCTGTCGTCGATGCGGGCCCGCACCGTGGCCCGGGACTTCGCCCGGCGCGCGTACGGCCCGGCGGCCGGTCACGCCGTGACGGAGTACGAGGCGTTCGCGACGACGCTCGCCTTCCTGCGCCACCGGGCCCACCGGGGTGCGGCGGGCCCGGACTTCGTGGAGCGCGAGCAGGAGCTGCTGCACCATCTGTGGCAGCGCAGGGAGGTGGCGGGGCCTTCACTGGCGTATGCCGCTCAGGCCACCGCCCGGATGCCGCTGCCACCGCCGCACCGCGACTACAGCGGCTACAACCCCTACCGCTACTGAGTCCGCGCCGGCGTCAGCTCAGGCGGACGCGGCGGTCAGCTCGGCCAGCTCGCCGTCCGTCAGGGCCAGGTCCGCTGCCGCCACCAGGGCAGGCACCTGCTCGACCGTACGGGCCGACGCGATCGGCGCGGCCACGGTCGGCTGCGCGGCCAGCCACGCCAGTGCGACGGTCGCGATCTCCGCGCCACGGGCCTGCGCGATCCGGTCGAGCACGTCGAGAACCTTCAGTCCCCGCTCCGACTCGAGGTGCTTGGACGCTCCCTGGGCCCTGGCGCTGTCCACCGTGGTGCCCGGCCGGTACTTGCCTGTGAGGAAACCGGAGGCGAGCGCGTAGTAGGGGACGGCGGCGAGGCCGGAGCGGGCGGCGGTGTCCTGCAGTTCGCCCTCGTAGGTGTGGCGTGAGACCAGGTTGTAGTGGGGCTGGAGCGCCACATACCGGGCGAGCCCCTCCCGCTCGGAGAAGGCCAGCGACGCCTGGAGCCGTTCGGCGCTGATGTTGGAGGCGGCGATCGCACGGACCTTGCCGTCCTTCACCAGCTGGTCGAGGGCGGTGATGATCTCCTCGACGGGCACGGACGGGTCGTCGAAGTGGGTGTAGTAGAGGTCGATGTGGTCGGTGCCCAGCCGGGTGAGTGACTCCTCCGCGGCCGCCTTGATCGTGCTCGCGGAGAGGCCCTTGTGGCGGGGATGGGCGCCGACCTTGGTGGCGACGACGACTTCGGAGCGGTTGCCGCGACCCGCGAGCCACTTGCCGATGAGGGTCTCCGACTCGCCGCCCTCGTTCCCGGGGGCCCACGAGGAGTAGCTGTCGGCGGTGTCGACGAAGTTGCCGCCCGCGGCGGTGTACGCGTCGAGGACCGCGAAGGTCCGCGCCTCGTCGGCCGTCCAACCGAAGACGTTGCCGCCGAGAGCGAGCGGGAAGACGGTCAGGTCGGAGGAACCGAGGGTGCGCAGAGAAGTCATGTGGTGATCAACGGCCTTACCCGTACCGGCTATTCCGGCCGCCCTTGTGTCGGGGAGGTGTGCGCCATGGCTGCCGGAGACATGGATGTGCCCGGCACGGGAGGAACTGCGACCCGTACCGGGCAGGGATCAGATCGTGAGGCCCTTGCCGCGCAGCCACGCCATCGGGTCGATACCCGCGCCGCCGGCGGTGTGCACCTCGAGGTGCAGGTGCGGACCGGTGACATTGCCGGTCGCGCCGACGCGCCCGATCGTCTCGCCGGTGGACACCTGCTGGCCCGCGCTCGCCGTCATCGAGGAGAGGTGGGCGTACAGGACCTCGGTGCCGTCCTCGAGTTCGAGGACGATGCGGTAGCCGTAGGAGCCGGACCAGCCCGCGGACTTGACCGTGCCGCCGTGCACCGCCTTGACCGGGGTCCCGGTCGGGGCCGCGAAGTCGAGGCCGGTGTGCTGGCCGGAGGACCACATCGCGCCGGACTCACCGTAGGTGGAGGTGATTGTGTAGGAGGAGGTGGGGAGAGAGAAGCTGCGGGCGAGCTCGGCGAGACGCGCCGCCTCCGCAGCCGCCCGCGCGGCCTCCTCCGCCTTCCGCTTCTCCTCGGCGGCCTTGGCCTCGGCCGCGCTCTGCTGCTTCTCGGCGGCGGCCGCCGCCTGCTCGGCGGCGAGCGCCTCCGCGGCCGTCTTCGCCTCGGCGTCGGCCTCTGCCTGCTGCTGCTCGGCCTGCTGGAGGATCCGGGCGCGCAGGGCCTCGCCGGAGCCGGCGGCCTGGGTCCGACCGGCGCCGCCGTCGGCGACCGTGGTCGCGGCGGTGAGCGGCGCGGCGTGGGCGTCGCCGTCGGAGTCGTCCGAGTCGGAGATCAGGGACCCCACGCCGGGAAGGGACTTGGCGTCGGGAAGCTTGTCCGCGATGGAATCGGGAAGGGAGATGGAGACCGCCGGCTTGTCCTGCGCGGTGGCTATGCCACCCGCGCCGACGGCGGCGATGACGCCGACTCCGAGCACCGTGGAGCTGCGGGCGATGCCGCCGCGCTGCTTGATGACACGGTGCCGGCCGCGCACGGGGCGGACGGAGTCCTCAGTGGGATTCCATTCCTCCCAGGTCCGCTCGGGGGCGTCGGCACTGAAACGTTCGGACGCGAAGCGGGCCTCGGGGGCAGGCATGTTGGACGCCACGAAGGCGTACTCCTTTCCTTCCTTCTCGCCTACCGGGTTAGCTGACGGGTTCGGAGCAGGAAGGTCTCCTACGGGCGCCCTCGACCGCGAACTGAGCGGCAAAAGGTGACCGATTCACCCCAATGAGTGGTTCCCCGGTTCCCTTGCGGGATTCGGCACGTGCGCACGGCGCCGCCTCTGCGACGGCTGGGACGACCGCACTGCGTTATCGAACGTTAATAGACGGCGGGGCCGGATTCCAAGCTGTTCCGAGTGATCATTAACGGCTCCGCCCGGGACTTACCGGGACAGAGGCGGCTGGAACCGGGCGAGTTGATCAAACGCCGGAGGCGGTCACGATTCTGATGGTGTATCAAACGTTATGCGGACGGCTCCTCTTCGGTTACGGAGCGTGCACAACTTCCCCGCCAGGCGCCTGATGTCATGTGGATCTGCCCCGGCCGCCCGGCTCCGGCGGAACCACCGGCACCGTCCTGCGCCGTTCCGGCTGCCCTTCCGCCGGCCTGCCGACCGCCAGCAGCGCCATGTCGTCGCTCGCACCGCCGCCGGTGTACCGGCGTACGTCGTCGACCAGCGCGTCCAGCAGCTCCGCCGGTCCCGGGAAGAGACGCCCGGCGAGCCGTGCCACCGGGTCGTAGAAGACGCCGCGGGCGTCCCGCGCCTCCGTCACCCCGTCCGTGTAGAGCAGCAGCGTCGCCCCGTCGGGCAGCGGGTACTCGTCCGTCCGGTCCGGCCACGCCGCCAGGTCACCCATCCCGAGCGGCAGCGCCGCCTGCGCCGGCGCGAGGACGTCCAGATCCCCGTCGGCGTGCAGCACCAAGGGCTCGGGATGCCCCCGGTTCACCAGCCGCACCAGGGCCCGGCCGCGCGGGATCTCGCCCAGAACGGCGGTGGTGAACCCCTCCACGGCGTCCAGGCCCTCCCGCCTGGTGCCTTCCCGCTTGAGCGCCCGCTCCAACCGCTGCGCCACGCCCTCCAGCGAGCGCTCCTGCTCCGCGGCCTCACGGAACGCGCCGATGAGCACGGCCACGGTCCCCACCGCCCCCAGCCCCTTGCCCCGCACATCGCCGACAAGGAGGCGCACGCCATGAGGCGTGTCCTGCACCGCGAAGAGGTCGCCGCCGATGAACGCGCCCGCCTGCGCCGCCTCGTACCGGGCGGCGATGTGCAGCCCGCCGATCCGGTCGGCCGGCGCGGGCAGCACGGCCCGCTGCGCGGTCTCCGCGATCACCCGGGCCGAGGCGAGCCGCTCCCCGCTGCGCCGCACGAGGGAGTTGATGAACAGCGCGAGAACGACGACGGTGACCACAGTGGTCGTCTCGGTGAGGACGGTGATCTGCCAGAAGCTTCTGTTGACGGCGTGGAGGATGCTCAGGGCCAGAATCGCGGCCATCCCGGTCAGCAGGGTCGCCATCCATGACAGGACAGGCGCCGCGACGAGAGGGGCGGCGGCATAGAGGGGTACGGCGGTGAACCGGGGCGGGGTCAGAACGTCGAACACCACCCCGCCGATGATCATCGCCATGGGCAACGCGCGGACGAACCACGGGGCTCTTCCGGCACCGCCCTGATCTCGCCACTCCTGGCCCAAAGGTGGTCTCCTGCCGGGTCCTACCGGGTCCGCTGACGGCTGCGGACAGTACCGCGCCCCCCTCAGGCTGAAGGCCGACGCGCCGCGGGGCGACTTCCGGTCGCCCGACCGGGCGACGGTCGTGGCACTGCCGGAAAAGCCACCGGCCCGGTGGTCGATCTTCTCGATCGACCACCGGGCCGGTGTCATCAGTAGCGGGGACAGGATTTGAACCTGCGACCTCTGGGTTATGAGCCCAGCGAGCTACCGAGCTGCTCCACCCCGCGTCGGTGAACACAACCTTACGCCATGCAGAGCAAGATCCGTACCAAATGACGAGGGACGCCGGTGAAGGCCGGAAATCCGCCGCAGGCGGCTACTCCTGGCCGAGCCAGAGATCGGGCCCGAACACCTCGTAGTGCACGGCCGCGGCGGGCACGCCCCGGCGCAGCAGATCGCCCCGTACGGCGCGCATGAAGGGCAACGGACCGCAGAGATAGGCCGTGAGCCCCTCGGGGAGGTCCAGTGCGCCGATGTCGGCCTGCCCGGTCGCCGCACCGGTGTCACCGCCGGTCTCGTACCAGAGATGGAGGGAGGCCGAAGGGTGGGCGTCGACGAGGCGGCGCAACTCCTCCCGGTGGGCGTGGTCGGCCGCACTGCGGTCGGCGTGCACCACGACGACCTCCCGGTCGGATCCGGTGGCGGCGAGGTGGTCGAGCATGGCGAGCATCGGTGTGCTGCCGATGCCGGCGGACGCAGCAGCAGCGGACGCTCGTCCTCGCCCAGCACCAGATCGCCGAAGGGCACGGACACGGTGAGCAGGTCCCCGGCCCGCGCGGTCCCGTGGAGCCACGAGGAGACCTCACCCTGCGGACCGGCCGCGCCACGCACCTGCTTGACGGTGATGCGCCACTGCGGCCTGCCGGGGGCCGAGGAGAGGCTGTACTGACGTATCTGCCGGGCCCCGTCGGGGAGTTCGGCCTGGACGCTGACGTACTGCCCGGGCCTGAAGGCGCCCGCGGGAGACCCGTCGGCCGGCTGGAGGAGGAACGAGGCCACGTCAGGCGTCTGTTCGTGCCGCTCGACGATCTCCATGCTGCGCCACACCTCGCCGTCGGCCGTGCCGGCCTGCTGGTAGAGACGTGATTCCGCCGCGATCAGGGCGTTCGCCATCAGCCAGTAGACCTCGTCCCAGGCGGCGGCGACCTCGGCGGTGACGGCGTCGCCCAGGACCTCCACGATCGCCGCGAACAGGTGCTGGTGCACAAGCTTGTACTGGCCGGAGGTGACGCCCAGGGAAGCGTGCTTGTTGGCGATCCGCGCCAGCATCGCGTCCGGCCGCTCGTCCGGCCGCTCGAGCAGCATGCCCGCGAAGGCGGCGATCGAGCCGGCCAGCGCCTGCTTCTGCTCCCCGTTGGCCTGGTTGCCCCGGTTGAAGAAGTCACGCAGCAGCTCGGGCCGGTCGTCGAACAGCTTGCGATAGAAGAGCTCGGTGATGTCACCGATGGCGGCTCCGACGACGGGGAGGGTGGCCCGGACGACCGGGACGGACTGCTCGGAGAGCACGACTACTCCGCAATTGGTATGTGAGTTACGTATTCAAAGCCGTCGTTCTGGAGCCCCTGAGGGCACGGCTTCAGCTCGGTTTCACCCGGCGCGGCGACCCGAGAGCCCGACCAGCACAGGACCGGCCGGCGAAGCCACCAGATCGGCCACCGTCAGCGGGTCCAGGGCGGCATGGAAAGCCTCCTGCGCGTCCCGCAGCGCCCGCCGCAGCCGGCAGGCCCCCCGCAGGGGGCACGGCGCGTCGCCCTCGCAGGCGACCACTTCACCCTCTCCCTCCAGCTCCCGCACCAGCCATCCGACGGAGGCCCGCCGACCGAGCGTGGTCAGCTCGAGACCCCCGCCCCGTCCTCGCCGGGCGTCCAGGACGCCGAGGCGCTGGAGCCGGGCGATCGCCTTGGCCATGTGCGCGTAAGGAACGTTCATCTCCTCCGCCACCTCGCGGGTGGTCAGAGGCTCACCCTGCTCGGAGACGGCGAGGCGCATGACGGCGCGGAGCGCCAGATCGGTGAACTTGGTCAGTCGCACGAGGCGACGCTAACAAACTCGTATCTGAGAGTCGCATTTGGGGTTCCGTTCCACCGGGCCACCCGGAACCCGTGCCGCCCGCCTGCCGCCGAGCGTCCGAAGCCGGGGCCGAAGCCGCGGGCACCGAACCCGAGCGCCCTCCGATGCCCGTCCGCCTGACACCGAGCAGCGGCGGCGCGATTATGGGACACCCAGGGCGGCCTCCGAAAGGTACTTTCGTGACAAACGGGAACAGCGACGCCGACTACGAGGGCCTGCCCCCCGACCGCAGGGACCAGGCCGAGGCCTTCGACGCCATCGGCGACAGTTACGACGACGCCTTCCCGCACAAGGAGGGTCAGGTCTCCGCCGGCGAATGGCTGGCGGAGGCGCTGTCCCCCGGGGCACGGGTGCTGGACCTCGGCTGCGGCACCGGAGTGCCGACCGCGCAACGGCTGGCGGACGCCGGACTCGAGGTGGTGGGCGTCGACCTGTCGAAGGAAATGGTGGGACTCGCCCGGGCGAACGTGCCCCACGGGACGTTCCACCGACTCGACATCGCGGACCTCCGGCCGGACGGCCCCACGGATCTGGGCCGCTTCGACGCGGTCACGGCCTTCTTCTCCCTGCTCATGCTCCCCCGCGCCGAGATCCCCGAGGCGCTGCGGACCGTCCACCACCTGCTGGTCCCCGGCGGCGTGTTCGTGCTCTCGATGGTGGAGGCGGACATGGACAACCGCGCGATCCCGTTCCTCGGAAAAAGCATCCGGGTGTCCGGCTACCTCCGCGAAGAGCTGCACAAGGTCGTCGAGCAGGACTTCGAGATCCTCAAGGAGTCCTCGTACACCTACGCCCCGGCGGTCAGCGACGTGCCGCCCGAGGAGCAGGTCTTCCTCCGCTGCCGGCGCCGCGACTGAGCGTCTCGGGCCGGCGGCTGCCGAAGCCGGCCGGAAACAAGATCAACCCCAGGCCAGAACCTTCCTGACCTGGGGCTGAGTGGTAGGCCGTGTGGGACTCGAACCCACAACCAACGGATTAAAAGTCCGCTGCTCTGCCAATTGAGCTAACGGCCCTCGACACAACACCCCTGAGCATAGCGGGAGAGATCCCCGGAGCCGATCGGGTATCTCCCCTACCCTCGCGAGTCGCCGGCGAAGGCGTTCCGGCGCGACCGCTCGAAGGCGGCTTCCCGAGTGCCGGCACAGGCACCCGCCCCTACGAGTATCCGGGCCGTACGAAGAAACAGGGCCCGTACGCCACCGAAGTGCCGTACGGGCCCTGCTCAGTCGGTCCTCACATGAGGTCAGCCGTTGCGCTTCCAGCGCGGCTTGTCGTCACGGCGGCCGCCGCCGAAGGAGCCGGAGCTCGAGCCGGCGCCACCGCGGTGGTCGTCACGACGGCCGTACGGGCGGTCGCCGGCACCGGGACGGAAGCCGCTCGAGGGGCGGTCGTCGCGGCGGTCACGGTTGAACGGACGGTCGCTGCCACGGTGACCGGCCGGGCGGTCGTCACGGCGGAAGCCGCCACGGTCGCCACCGCGGTCGTCACGACGGAAGCCACCACGGTCACCGTCACGGCGCTCGAAGGTACGGCCACCACGGTCGTCCTCGCGGCGGAAGCCGCCACGGTCGCCACCGCGGTCGCCGCCACGGTCGTCACGGCGCTCGAAGGAACGGCCACCACGGTCGTCACGGCGGTCGTCGCGACGGAACCCGCCACGCTCGCCACCACGGTCGTCACGACGGAAGCCACCACGGTCGCCACCACGGTCGTCACGGCGCTCGAAGGAACGGCCACCACGGTCGTCACGGCGGTCGTCGCGACGGAACCCGCCACGCTCGCCACCACGGTCGTCACGACGGAAGCCGCCACGGTCGCCACCGCGGTCGTCACGGCGGAAGTTGCCACGCTCGTCACGACGGTCGGACGAGGGACGCTCGTCACGGGAGTCGCGCACCGGCTCGGCCTGCTCCGGCACCGCGGCGATCTCGGCCACGGCGGCCTCGGTCACCTCGGCGACGGCCGCCTCCGGGTCCTCACCGCGCTCACGGGCGGCGCGGGCGACCAGACGGTCGGCCTCCTCGCGCAGCTCGGTCGCACGGCGCTGGACGCGCTCGAGCTGGCGGGTCAGTTCGACGACCTCGCGCTCGGCCTGCTTGGCAGCGTTGTTCGCGGAGTCGGCCTGGACCTCGGTCAGCGAACGGGCGCCGGTGATCTCGGCGACCTCCGGGTCGAACGCGCCCGCTCCACCGACGATGTGGCGCGAGGCGTCGACGCCCGCGTCCTCCATCAGCCGGAAGATCTGGCGGCGCTGGTGCGGCAGCGACAGCGAGACGACGACACCGGACTTGCCGGCGCGGGCCGTACGGCCGGAGCGGTGCAGGTAGTCCTTGTGGTCACCGGCCGGGTCCACGTTCAGGACCAGGTCGATGCCGTCGACGTGGATGCCGCGGGCGGCCACGTCGGTCGCGACGAGCGCGTTGACGTAGCCCTTCTTGAAGTCCTCCAGGACGCGGGTGCGGGCACCCTGCGTCATACCGCCGTGCAGCGCGTCGGCCTTCACACCGGCCTCGCACAGCTGCTCGGCGATGCGGTCGGCGCCCAGCTGGGTGCGGACGAAGATGATCGTGCGGCCCTTGCGGGCGGCGATGGCGGCCGTGACGGGCGCCTTGTCCTTGGGCTTCACGACGAGCACGTGGTGGCTCATGGTCGTGACGTTGCCCTGGGCGCTGTCGACCTCGTGCGTGACCGGGTCGGTCAGGTAGCGCTTGACCAGCGTGGAGATCTCGTTCTCCATGGTGGCGGAGAAGAGCATGCGCTGACCGCCGCCGGGGATCTGGTCGAGCAGCTCGGTGACCTCGGGCAGGAAGCCCAGGTCGGACATCTGGTCGGCCTCGTCGAGGACGGCGACCTGGACGTTCTCCAGGGAGCAGGCACCGCGGTTGATGATGTCGCGCAGGCGGCCCGGGGTGGCGACGAGGACGTCGACACCACGCTCGAGGGCGTAGATCTGGTTGCCCATGGAGGTACCGCCGCAGACGACCTTCATCTTGAGGCCGAGCACGTCGCCGTAGGGCTGCAGGGCGTCCGCGACCTGCATCGCGAGCTCACGGGTCGGGGTGAGGATGATCGCGCGGGGCTTCTTCTTCTCGGTGTGGCCGCCGGCCAGCGTGGCCAGGGTCGGCAGACCGAAGGAGAGGGTCTTGCCGGAGCCGGTGCGGCCACGGCCGAGGATGTCCTTGCCGGCCAGGGCGTCCGGGATGGTCGCGGCCTGGATCGGGAAGGGCGTGGTCACGCCGTTCTGGGCGAGCTTGCGTACGACGCCCTCGGGGAGACCGAGGTCCGAGAACGTGGTCTGGGGCTCCTCGGGGGCCTCTGCGGCCTCCGCGACAACCGTCTCGACAATCTCGTCGTTCTCGGGCATGACGGCGTGATCAGTGCTGAAAGTGGACATGCGAAATGCGAAACCTTCCGGAGTCTCGGCACGCGCCCAAACTCCGTGAATTCGCAATTCGACCGCCTCGATGCGGTCAGCCACGGCTAGGGAGAGTACGCGCCACGCGGCGCTCTTCTGTTTCGGCGCCGGGCAATGGGATCAAACGATCTACCACCATACGCACCCTCCCCCACCGAAGGCAAACCGCGCCCGAGTGACGCCCGGCACACCCCTAGGCGGCGGACCGGCCCGCCCCGTCGCTCCGGCCCGCCCCGTCCGGGCGGGACTGCGGTGACGCCGAGGGTTCGGCGTCATCGTCGGCCGGCACCACCCGCATCGCATCCGCGTGCACCTCGGGCGCGGATGAGGCACTCGGCGGGTCCGACGGCTGCGGCGGTGACGGCGGAGGGCTCTCCACCGGCGGCTCCGGCGACTCCTCCGGCGGCATCGACGGCTGTGGCGCGGACGCGGAGGGCGCGGAGCCCCCGGGGGGCGCGGACGGCTTCGGCTCCGAGGGCGGCGGGGCGGCCTCGGAAGGCCGGGCATCCGCGGAGGCCGAACCGCTCGGGGCGGGCGAAGCGCTCTCGTCCTTCCCGTCGACGTCGCGGGAGGAGTCCCCGCCGCCTGCCTGCCGTCCATGGCCGCCCGGGAGCACATGTCCGCCGTCCGGTTCCGCCCCCGTCCCGCGCCGCTCCCCGGACGAGCTGGGCGCGGGCTTCGCCCCGCCGTCGTCGCTCACGCTCATACAGCCTGCCGAGGCCAGGACCGCCATGGAGGCGGCGATCCAGACGGCCGTACGGCCGGGGGCTGACAACTGGCGCACGGGGGCACCTCCGGGACAGGGAACGCGGTTTTCCTGACCAACTCCCTTCACCCCACGAGGGACACGCCCGGGATCCCACGACGGCGCCGGCCGGTGCGACAGGTCATGCGGTGAGAGCGCGGGCCAACTCCAGCCCCAGGAACACCGATCCGAGCCCGACCAGCATCGAGGCGGCCACGTTCGCCACGGCCAGGAACCGCCGTCCCCGCTCGGCCAGGCGAAGCGTCTCGTACGAGAACGTGGAGTACGTCGTCAACGCCCCGCACAGACCCGTGCCGAGCAGCGCGTACGCCGGCGAGGACACCGACGCCCCCGCCAGGGCACCCAGCACCAGACTTCCCGCGGCGTTCACCACGAACGTCCCCCACGGGAACACCGAGTCGTGGCGGGCCTGCACCGTACGGTCCGTCAGGTACCGCAGCGGCGCGCCGACCGCGGCGCCCACGACCACCAGCAGCCAGTTCACGGCGCCGCGGTCCGGTTCAGCGCCGCCCGTGTCGCCGAGGCCCCCATCCACACCGCGCCCATCGCCGCGGCGAGCGTGCCGCCCGCGTACGCGAACGCGATGCCGGCCTCTCCACGCTCCCACAGGCCCGAGAAGTCGAGGGCGTACGTGGAGAACGTCGTGAACCCGCCGAGCACGCCGACCCCGAGGAAGGGCCGCACCAGCGCGGGCGCCGTTCGGCCTCCCTCGCCGACGAGCACCATGAGCACACCGATCAGGGCGCAGCCGGTCACGTTGACCCAGAAGACCGCCCACGGGAACGTGCCCTCGTGCGCCGGCCACAGCAGGGTCGCGCCGTGGCGCGCGCAGGCGCCGACCGCACCGCCCGCCGAAATCGCGGCGAGCACCGGCCACTTGTGCCAGCCGGCCGTCTCGGCCCGCTGGGCGGGGACGTGGAGGTCGACGTCCGGGTCGATGGCCTCCGCGTCGCCGGTGGCGTCGGCGCCCGAGGTCACCCGTACCCCAGCTCGTGCAGCCGCTCGTCGTCGATCCCGAAGTGGTGCGCGATCTCGTGCACCACGGTGATCTCCGTCTCCGCGACGACGTCCTCGCGGGACTCGCACATCCGCAGCGTCGGCCCTCGGTAGATGGTGATGCGGTCGGGCAGCACGCCCGCGTACCACTCCCCGCGATCGGTCAGCGGAGTCCCCTCGTAGAGGCCGAGCAGGTCGGGGTCGTCCGAGGCGGGCTCGTCCTCCACGAACACGGCGACGTTGTCCATCAGTCGCGTCAGTTCGGGCGGGATCCTGTCCAGGGCCTCGGAGACCAGTTCCTCGAACTCCTCGCGCGTCATCTCCAGCACCCGGCCATTGTCACGTACGCCGTGCGGGTGGTCGCCCCGGCATGGCCGCCCGCCGGTGTGGGCATACGGGACCAATGGCCCGCCAAGCCCAGGAACCGCACCGCTCGCCCACGTCGTCCCCGCCGATCCCCGCCGCACTGAGCCGACTCCTCCACCGCCTGCGCAAACGCGATGCGCCCACCGGACGGGCCTCCTTCCCCCCGCTCGCCCCGGCCCCGCGGCCGTGGGTGAGGGCGCTGGGACTGACCGCCGTCGTCCTGGTCGGCGCCTGGCTGGGGCTGCTGATCGTCGGGAACGTCCGTACGCCGGTCGGCCCCATGGACACGACGATGACGCTGCGGCCGTCCCTGAACGGCGGAACGAAGATCAATGTTTCTCCGCTGGGCGCGCTGGAGCTCGACTCGCACACCGCACCGGTGCGTCTCGACGTCGACGTGGACCGCCTGGACCCGGTCCGCTCCCAGGCCCTGGTGGAACGTCCGGAACTGATCTCCGGCCTCCAGGACGAGATCACCCACGACGTGCAGGACGGCACCGCGGAGCTGGCCTTCCGGTCCTGCGTCGCCGTCGTCTCCGGAGCCACTGCGCTCGGCCTCGCCGTCTACCGCCGCCCCCGCCGGGCACTGGCGGCGGGCGGCCTGGCCCTGGCCCTGCTGGCGGCGTCCGGCGTCAGCGCGTACGCCACCTGGAACCCGAAGTCCGTTCTTGAGCCCAAGTTCTCCGGTCTGCTGACGTCCGCGCCGTCCGTCGTCGGCAACGCCCGCTCGATCGTCACCGAGTTCGGCATCTACCAGGAGGAGTTGGCCAGGCTCGTCACCAACGTCACCAAGTTGTACGAGGCGACCTCCACGCTCCCCGCCTACCAGCCCGACCCGGGCACGATGCGGGTGCTGCACGTCTCCGACATCCACCTCAACCCGGCGGCCTGGCACATCATCGCGTCGCTCGTCGAGCAGTACGACATCGACGTGATCATCGACTCCGGCGACACGATGGATCACGGCTCCGCCGCCGAGAACGGCTTCCTGGACCCGATCTCCGACCTGGGCGCACCGTACGTCTGGGTGCGCGGCAACCACGACTCGCGCATCACCCAGGAGTACCTCTCCCGCCTCAAGAACGTGCACGTGCTCGACGACGGCAGGGCCGTGACCGTGGCCGGGCTGCGTATCGCCGGCAGCGGCGACCCGCAGTTCACCCCCGACCGGTCGGTGGTCGCGCAGGGCGACCCCGCCGAGCGGATGACAGGCATCCGCCTGGCCTCCGCCCTGCGCGACCAGGAGGCCGCGGGCACGCCCGTCGACATCGCCGTCGCCCACAACCCGGTCGCCGCCCGCGAGACCGACGGCACGGTTCCGCTCGTCCTGGCCGGCCACATCCACAAGCGCCGGACGGAGCTCCTCGAGCACGGCACACGGCTGAAGATCGAAGGCTCCACGGGCGGCGGCGGCCTGCGAGCGGTCCAGAACGTGAAGCCGGAGAAGGTACGCGCCTCCGTCCTCTATCTGGACCGGACGACCCGCCGGATGCAGGCGTGGGACGAGATCACCCTGGGCGGTCTCGGACTGACGACGGCCGAGGTCAGCCGCCACCTCGCCGAGGACCCGACGGCGGAGCCCTCACCGTCGGGATCGCCGTCCGAAGCCCCCTCCGGCACACCGTCCCCCGGCACGCCGAGCCCCACGCCGTAAACCGTTTTGGCGATAGCTCCCCGCATCCCATATGCTTCTCACGTCCCCGACGCGCTGCGAAGCGCCCAGGCGGGCCCTTAGCCCTCATCGTCTAGTGGCCCAGGACGCCGCCCTTTCAAGGCGGTAGCACGGGTTCGAATCCCGTTGGGGGCACGCTTTACCGTGTGCGAGACTTGGTCTCGCACATAGCTTGGTCCTGTGGAGCAGTTTGGAGTGCTCGCCACCCTGTCAAGGTGGAGGCCGCGGGTTCAAATCCCGTCAGGACCGCTGAAGCTCGAAAGAGCTTCGTGGCTGGGTAGCTCAGTTGGTACGAGCGATCGCCTGAAAAGCGATAGGTCGCCGGTTCGACCCCGGCCCCAGCCACAATCCGACGGCCCCGGCTCTTCGAGCCGGGGCCGTCGTCGTGCTCAAGGAAAGTCAGGGGCGTCCACGGAATGTCCCGGGACATCGTCCGCGCCGCAAGGGCCCGCCCCGGCCGGGCGGGCCCCGCACATCAGGCGCGCTCGCGGTCGCCGCGGCCGGCCCGGAGGCGGACGGCGACGATCACGGCGGTAGCCGTCACCACCAGGACCAGCAGCGCCCAGTCGGGGATCGCGCCGCCGAGGCCCGACGCCCACTCCTCGACCGCGAACGAGTCGTCGACCGAGAGCAGTCCCGGCAGGGCCGTGGTGCCGTCGAAGGCCAGGAACAGCGTGCCGAGCACGACGAAGAACAGCCCTGAGAGCAGCGACGTCGTGTGCAGCTCGAATCGACCCGCCCGAAGCGTCCGGCCGCGCAGCCACCGGCGGCGGCCCAGGTCGAACCGTTCCCACAGCAGCGCCAGGACGAAGAGCGGGACCGCCATGCCGAGGGCGTAGACCGCGAGGAGCAGACCGCCGTACACCGGGCTGCCGCTGACCGCCGCCACCGTCAGCACGCTGCCCAGGATCGGACCCGCGCAGAACCCGGCCAGGCCGTAGACGAGGCCGAGCGCGTACACGGACACCGCTGTCGTCGGGCGGATACGGCCGGACACCGAAGCGATACGGCGAGAGGCGAAACCCATGCCGAGGATCTGTGCGACGCCGAGCGCGACGATCAGCCATCCGCCGACCAGGACGAGCAGGTCACGGTGGCCGTAGAACAACCGGCCCGCGTACGACCCCGCCGCGCCCAGCGGGACGAGGGTGGTGGCCAGGCCCGCGTAGAAGATTCCCGTGCGGGCCAGCAGCCGGCCGGCCGAGTCGACCGAGTAGGCGAAGAATGCGGGGAGCAGCAGGGCGCTGCAAGGGCTGACCAGCGCCAGCAGACCGCCGAGGAAGGCGGCCAGATAGCCGATGTCGCTCACCTGCCGTTCCTGCCCGCGGCCTGCTTCGCCGCCTCGATGGCCTCGGTGAACGTCGCCATCGGCTGGGCCCCCGCGACGGGCCGCCCGTTGATCAGGAAGGACGGGGTGGACGTCGCACCCAGCCCGTACGCCTCCTCCTGGTCCTTCTTCACGGCCTGCCGCGCCGCATCACTGTCGAGGTCCCGTGCGAAGCGCCCGAGATCGGCCACCCCCGCCTCACGCGCCAGCGCGTCGAGCCGGTCCTTGCCGAAGCCCTTCTCCTTGGCCCCATCCGCGTATGCAGCCGCGTGGAACTCCCAGAAACGGCCCTGCCGGCCCGCCGCCCAGGCGGCGCGTGCCGCGGCCTCCGACTCCTCGCCGAAGATCGGGAAGTTGCGCCACTCGATGCGCAGGGTCCCGTCCTCGACGTACTTCTCGACGAGCTCCGGCTCGGTGTCGCGGGCGAACTTTCCGCAGTAGCCGCACTGGAAGTCCGCGTACTCGACCATGACGACGGGCGCGTCGGCGCGGCCCGTCGCCAGCGGATCGGCGGCCTCGCGGCGGGCGAGCTTCTCGAGCTCCGGATAGGCGCCGTCCCGCGGGTCGGCGGAGACGTCGGCCACGGCGGAGGAACCGCCGGCGGACGCGTCCGGCTTGGTGGCGGTGTACGACGCGAAGCCGAGCAGCAGCGCGGCGACGAGGACACCCGCGCCGATGGCGAGGGGCTTACGGGAAGGGGAAGACGACATGGTGGTGCTCCTGGGCGAAGGTCCGGCGACTGGCGGTGGAGAGGGCTGCCGGGCCTAGACGCGCAGGACGGAGAGGGTGACCGGGGTGGGCGGCGCCGCCGGCGGCGGCGCGGGCAGCGACGACTCGTCGAGGAAGGCCCGGTCGGGCAGCAGGGCCCCGGGGCCGGCGGGACCGCCGGCCTGGTGCAGCGCGGGCAGCAGTTCGTACGGGGAGCTGCCGCGCGGGGGCGTCCCGGGGTGGGCGTCCCTGTCGTTGTCGTCGGCGCCCTGCCCGCAGCCCGGGGGCTGCGCGGGAGCTGCCACCGGCCCGGCCGTCGACGCGGGCGTGGCGTCCGGTCCCGCGACGAGGACCGGTGCGGGGTCCGCGGCCGCGGCCGCCGTGCCCATGCACCCGAGCAGCGCTCCCAGCAGACCGAGCAGCAGGCTCGCGGACACCACGAGGCGGTGCCGGCGGTCGCGGCCGATCAGCATGGACGCGCTGTCCCTTCGAGTAGGGCGGGGGGCGGATTCGCTCCATACTGCACCAGGCTGCGCGTGAAATGAGTTCGCCAGTGGTTTCCCGGGGGTGCGATCCTGGAGGTCGTATGTCTACTTCCCTCGCCGACCTTCAGACCCTGCTGGCCGGGGCGTCGCTGCGCGACGCCCACCGGCTCGGCCGCCGTCTCGAAGGCGCCCGCCGCATCCGTAAGCCCGAGGCTCGGCAGGCCGTGCTGGACGAGATCGCCGCGGAGGCGGAGAAGTCCGCGGCCCGCACCGCCCTCCGGGCCGGCCGTGTGCCCGCGGTCTCGTACCCGGAGCAGCTTCCGGTCAGTCAGAAGAAGGACGTGATCCTGGAGGCGATACGGGACCACCAGGTCGTGATCGTCGCGGGTGAGACCGGCTCGGGCAAGACGACCCAGATCCCGAAGATCTGTCTCGAACTGGGCCGTGGCGTGCGCGGCATGATCGGCCACACGCAGCCCCGCCGTATCGCCGCCCGCACCGTCGCGGAGCGGGTCGCGGACGAACTGGACACCCCGCTCGGCGAGGCCGTCGGCTGGAAGGTCCGCTTCACCGACCAGGTGAACCAGGACGCCACCTTCGTGAAGCTCATGACGGACGGCATCCTGCTCGCCGAGATCCAGACCGACCGCGAGCTGCGCGCCTACGACACGATCATCATCGACGAGGCCCACGAGCGGTCGCTCAACATCGACTTCCTGCTCGGCTACCTGGCGCAGCTGCTGCCGAGGCGTCCCGATCTCAAGGTCGTGATCACGTCCGCGACGATCGACCCCGAGCGCTTCTCCCGGCACTTCGGTGACGCCCCGATCGTCGAGGTCAGCGGGCGTACATATCCCGTCGAGGTCCGTTACCGCCCGCTGCTCGAAGAGGACGGCGAGGAGAGCGACCGCGACCAGATCACCGCGATCACGGACGCGGTGGAGGAGCTGATGGGCGAGGGGAAGGGCGACATCCTCGTCTTCCTCTCCGGCGAGCGCGAGATCCGTGACACGGCGGAGGCGCTCAACAAGAAGCAGTACCGCTTCACCGAGGTGCTCCCTCTCTACGCGCGGCTCTCGCACGCGGAGCAGCACCGGGTCTTCCAGCAGCACACCGGCCGCCGGATCGTCCTGGCCACCAACGTCGCGGAGACGTCGCTGACCGTCCCCGGCATCAAGTACGTGATCGATCCGGGGACCGCGCGTATCTCCCGCTACAGCCATCGCACGAAGGTGCAGCGGCTGCCCATCGAGGCGATCAGCCAGGCAAGCGCCAACCAGCGCAAGGGCCGCTGCGGCCGTACGTCGGACGGCATCTGCGTCCGGCTGTACTCGGAGGACGACTTCAACGCCCGGCCCGAGTTCACCGACGCGGAGATCCTCCGTACGAACCTGGCGTCGGTGATCCTCCAGATGACGGCGGCCGGACTCGGCGACATCGAGAAGTTCCCGTTCATCGACCCGCCGGACCACCGCAACATCCGCGACGGTGTGCAGCTCCTCCAGGAACTGGGCGCGTTCGACCCGGCGCAGAAGGATCCCCGCAAGAAGCTGACGGAGATGGGCCGCAAGCTCTCCCAGCTGCCGGTCGACCCCCGGCTCGCCCGCATGGTCGTCGAGGCCGACAAGAACGGCTGTGTGCGCGAGGTGATGGTGATCGCGGCCGCCCTGTCGATCCAGGACCCGCGCGAGCGTCCGGCGGAGAAGCAGACGCAGGCCGACCAGCTGCACGCCCGCTTCAAGGACGAGACGAGCGACTTCCTCGCCTTCCTCAACCTGTGGCGCCATGTCCGCGAGCAGCAGAAGGAGCGCGGCTCCTCCAGCTTCCGCCGGATGTGCAAGCAGGAGTATCTGAACTTCCTGCGCATTCGGGAGTGGCAGGACATCTACTCCCAGCTGCGCACGGTCGCCAAGCAGATGGGCATCCATCTCAATGACGACGACGCGCCCGAGCAGTCCGTCCACGTCTCGCTGCTCGCGGGTCTGCTGTCGCACGTCGGCATGAAGGACGTGAAGGAGACCGGGGGCGAGAGCGGAAGGAGTACAGGGAAGAACGAGTACCTGGGCGCCCGCGGCGCCAAGTTCGCCGTCTTCCCCGGCTCGGCCCTCTTCAAGAAGCCGCCGCGGTTCGTGATGTCCGCCGAGCTGGTGGAGACGTCCCGCCTGTGGGCGCGGGTCAACGCGAGGATCGAGCCGGAGTGGATCGAACCGCTCGCACAGCATTTGCTGAAGCGTACGTACAGCGAACCGCACTGGGAGAAGGACGCGGCCGCGGTGATGGCGTACGAGAAGGTGACGCTCTACGGCGTGCCGATCGTCGCCCAGCGGAAGGTGAACTACGGGCGGATCGACCCGGAGGTCTCGCGTGACCTCTTCATCCGCAACGCGCTGGTCGAGGGCGACTGGCGCACGCACCACAAGTTCTTCGCGGACAACCGCAGACTGCTGACCGAGGTCGAGGAGCTGGAGCACCGCGCCCGCCGCCGCGACATCCTGGTGGACGACGAGACCCTCTTCGACTTCTACGACCAGCGGGTGCCCGAACACGTGGTGTCCGGCGCGCACTTCGACTCCTGGTGGAAGCAAAAGCGCCGCGAGCAGCCCGACCTGCTCGACTTCGAGCGCGAGATGCTCATCAACGAGAAGGCGGGTGCGGTCACCAAGGACGACTACCCGGACTCGTGGCGGCAGGGCCGGCTGAAGTTCCGGGTGACGTACCAGTTCGAACCGGGCGCGGATGCGGACGGTGTCACTGTGCACATCCCGCTGCAGGTGCTGAACCAGGTGACCGACGAGGGCTTCGACTGGCAGATCCCGGGCCTGCGGGAGGACGTGGTCACCGAGCTGATCCGTTCGCTGCCGAAACCGGTCCGCCGCCACTACGTACCCGCGCCGAACTACGCGAAGGCGTTCCTGGCCAGGGCCGTACCGCTCCAGGAGCCGCTGCCGGTCACGCTCGCGCGGGAGCTGCAGCGGATGGTCGGCGTGCCCGTCACGGCGGACGACTTCGATCTCTCCCGTGTGCCCGACCACTTGAAGATCACGTTCCGGATCGTCGACGAGCGCCGCAAGAAGCTCGCGGAGGACAAGGATCTGGAGGCGCTTCGGCTCCAGCTGAAGCCGAAGGCCCGCCAGGCACTCTCCAAGGCCGCCGCCTCCTCCAGCCCCTCCGGCGAGTCCCTGGAGCGCACCGGACTCACGGACTGGACGATCGGCACGCTCTCGAAGGTCTTCGAGACGCGGCGCGCGGGTCAGCCGGTCAAGGCGTTCCCCGCCCTGGTCGACGAGGGCGGCTCCGTCTCCGTACGGCTCTTCGACACCGAGGCGGAGCAGGCGCAGGCGATGTGGCGCGGAACCCGCCGTCTGATCATGCTCAACATCCCTGTGAATCCCGCCAAGTTCGCCTCCGACAAGCTGACGAACCAGCAGAAGCTGGCGCTCTCCCGCAATCCGCACGGCTCGGTCCAGGCGCTCTTCGAGGACTGCGCCCTGGCCGCGGCCGACCGTCTGATCGCGGAGCACGGCGGACCGGCGTGGGACGAGGAATCGTTCCGGAAGCTGTTCGACAAGGTGCGGGCCGACCTCGTCGACCTGACCGTCCGCACGATCGACCAGGTGCAGCAGATCCTCGCGGCCTGGCAGGCCTGTGAGCGCCGTCTGAAGGCCACGAACAGCCTGGTGCTCCTCAACAACGTCCAGGACGTCCGTGAGCAGCTGGCGGCCCTCGTACCGGCCGGCTTCGTGACCCGCACGGGGTTGCGCAGGCTGCCCGACCTGATGCGCTATCTGGTGGCCGTGGACCGCCGCCTCCAGCAGATGCCCACGGCCGTCCAGCGCGACACCACGCGCATGGAGAAGGTCCACGAGATGCAGGACGAGTACGCCTGGCTGCTCGAGCAGCTGCCGCAAGGCCGGCCGGTGCCGCAGGAGGTCCTGGACATCCGCTGGATGATCGAGGAGCTGCGGGTGAGCTACTTCGCGCACGCGCTGGGCACGGCGTACCCGGTGTCCGACAAGCGGATCGTTAAGGCCATCGACGCGGCCGCGCCGTGACAGGCCGGTCGCCTGGAGTGAGTTCGACCTGATGGTCGCACCTGCTGTACAGTCTCTCTCGCAGCCAAGGGAGCAAACACCGGCTGCGAAACCTGGTCCTGTGGAGCAGTTTGGAGTGCTCGCCACCCTGTCAAGGTGGAGGCCGCGGGTTCAAATCCCGTCAGGACCGCGCGATATGACGAAGGCCCGCATCATTCGATGCGGGCCTTCGTCGTGTCCGGGCGTCTTGACGGCGTCATCTGCCACGGGTACCCAGTCACTAGGGTCTTTCGTTCGCATCCGGCCCGAGCCGGACGTAAGACCCAAGGGGACGGCACACACCCGGAGGTGACGTGCATGGCGGCGTCCACAGCACGGCGGTACGAGACCCGGGCACTGCTGCGCGCCCATCTGTCCGCCGCATCCGGCTACCGGCACCTCACAAGGTCCTGTCCCATCTGCCATCGCCTCCTGCGGCTCGCCATGGAGCGCCCCGACGAGGAGCCGCCCGGCAGCGGGCAGGCACAGCCGCCCGCCACCCGGCCGCCGGCAGAGGCGCCGAAGGCCCCGGCGGCCGAGGACGAAGGTCCCACCAAGGAGTGACCAACAGCCGCCCTGGCGCATCCGGTTCCGTGACAGGCTGGAGTTTGGCAAGAGTCGTGCGGTGTGACGGGAGTCACCGAACGGGTTTTCAGAACCCCTCCTTTTAACCCCTCCCTACAACCGTCCGATTTAATGTGTGCCATTGCACTACCCCCCGAAGCGGTCCGGCGCACGCCGGCACAAGTCCGGCGCAGGCCGGCACAAGGCTCCCCGGCGCCCCTTCCGGGCACAAAAAAATCGCGCTGGACCCGGCGGAGTCCAGCGCGATCAATGACGAGGGTCTGTTGGGGCAGAGCACCGTCACATGGAGCTAGGGGTGGGTTCTCCGAGGTGGGGGCCCCGGAAATGCCCGGTGTTACAGGGGTGTTCAGGCCTCGCTGCGCTGCTGCGGGATACCCGCAAGCAGTGCGCGGACCTCTGCCTCGCGGTACCGGCGATGTCCTCCGAGCGTGCGGATGGACGTGAGCTTGCCTGCCTTGGCCCAGCGGGTAACCGTCTTCGGGTCCACGCGGAACATGGTGGCAACCTCAGCCGGGGTCAGCAGCGGCTCGGCATCAGGGGTGCGAGCGGTCATGAGCGGCCTCCTCGGGAGAACCGAACCTTCTCGGTTCTTTCCTCTAAATTCTGCACCTTGACCCGCGTTGCCCGAAATGGCAGACGCGGGCCGAGTCGGTTATAGGACGAACGGCTTGTCCTCGGCACTACAACTACACCATCTGTCCAGCCACGTCGGCCAAACCGATGGAATTGCCCTCTCAGGTGTCCATCAGCGGCCGAAGCCCGATGGACCATGCCATAACGGACAGTCACGTCACAGTAACGATCAGTCACAGAGCGATCAGGAGTCGCCAGACCCCCCATAGCGTGCAATGCTGAGCATTCCGCCCTTACTTGGACGGAAGGAACCCTCCCCGGACTCCTTGTCCTATTTTGACACGAGGGTAGGTGATGGGCGCAAGAGCGCGGTTAGTGCCGTCCGTCACGCTTAGGGGCAAGTGCCCGGATCGGGACCCACGTCCTGTACGCAGCGCACCCCCGACAACGAAGTCGGCCTTCAGTTGGCGAACTGACGGTCCCTGACGCCCCGCCAGCGCTCGGTCAGCCGCCCGTACGCCCGAGCCGCGCCTTCACCGTCGCCGGCCCGCAGCGCAGCGATCCCCTCCGCCACATCGGCCGCGGAACGGTCCTGCGCCAGCTGTCCGCCCGGCAGCGCGTGCACCAGGCCCCCGTAATCCAGCTCCACCAGCGACCGCGGGTGGAACTCCTCGAGCCAGCGGCCGACGTCCAGCAGGCCGTCGGTCAGCGGACCCTCGTCGATCGTCTCCCGCAGCGTCCGCAGCGCCCGTGCGACCCGTCTGCGCGCCTGGACCATCGGTGTCCGGTACCGCAGCACGGGCGCGGCCGGACCGGTCGCCTCGTACTCACGCTCCTCGTCGGCGAAAAGCGTGAACCAGCCGACCGGTACATGCCAGGCCGCAGACCTGATCCACGGCCGGGCGTCCGGGTTACGCGCGCGCCATTCTTCGAAGTCCGCCGCCGCCTGGTCCCGCACGACCTGCGGCAGCGCCGCGTCCAGCAGCTGCGCCGGCAGCTGCCGCGGAAGCTCCTCCAGGGCCAGCCAGCCGCGCAGCCGGGTCCGCCAGGGGCACACGCAGACCACTCCGTCGACGTCCGCCACGAACGCGTCGGCGCTCTCGTGGACCGGCACCGGGACGGGCGGCGTCGGCAGCAAGTCGGCCAATGAACGGCGCAGTTCGTCCTGGGCGGTCGGTGTGGTCTCCCTGCGGGCGTAGCGGGCCCAGTGGCCGCGTTCCGGCTCGGGGAAGGCCGCCAGCGGCTCGTAGATCCGAAGGTAGGACGCGTAAGGGACAAGAACCGAGGACAGCGCTGGCATGCCGCGAATCCTTCCACGCCGGTACCCCGCGAGAGGGTGATCCTCGGCACTGCGTCGGATCTACGCGCGCGTAGGACTTACCCTCGTGCCCAACCGGTCCTTCCCCGCGTCTGTCCAGCCAAAAGCGACGGTCAGGCCCCCGAGGATGGACTGTCTCCGCCGCTTCGTACTTGGGAGTCACCACCGTGACCGATGTGACCGGCGCCAATGCCGACGTACTGCACACCCTGTTCCGATCGGAGCAGGGGGGCCACGAGCAAGTCGTGCTGTGCCAGGACCGCGCCAGTGGCCTGAAGGCTGTCATCGCCATCCACTCCACCGCCCTGGGCCCGGCCCTCGGCGGCACCCGCTTCTACCCGTACGCGTCCGACGAAGAGGCCGTCGCCGACGCGCTGAACCTCTCCCGGGGCATGTCGTACAAGAACGCCATGGCCGGCCTCGAGCACGGCGGTGGCAAGGCCGTGATCATCGGTGACCCCGAGCAGATCAAGTCCGAGGAACTGCTGCTGGCCTACGGCCGGTTCATCGACTCCCTCGGCGGCCGCTACGTGACCGCCTGCGACGTCGGCACCTACGTCGCCGACATGGACGTCGTCGCACGTGAGAGCCGCTGGGTGACCGGCCGCTCCCCCGAGAACGGCGGCGCCGGCGACTCGTCCGTGCTGACCGCGTACGGCGTGTTCCAGGGCATGCGCGCCTCGGCCGCGCACGTGTGGGGCGAGCCGACGCTGCGCGGCCGCAAGGTCGGCGTGGCGGGCGTCGGCAAGGTGGGCCACCACCTGGTCGACCACCTGGTCTCCGACGGGGCCGCGGTCGTGATCACGGACGTCCGTGAGGACTCGGTGCGCCGGATCCGCGACCGGCACCCCCAGGTGACCGCGGTCGCCGACACGGCCACCCTGATCCGCACCGAGGGCCTGGACGTCTACGCCCCCTGCGCGCTCGGCGGCGCCCTGAACGACGCGACCGTCCCGGTCCTGACGGCGAAGGTCGTCTGCGGCGCGGCCAACAACCAGCTCGAGCACCCGGGTGTGGAGAAGGACCTCGCGGACCGCGGCATCCTCTACGCGCCCGACTACGTGGTGAACGCCGGCGGCGTCATCCAGGTCGCCGACGAACTGCACGGCTTCGACTTCGACCGCTGCAAGGCGAAGGCGTCCAAGATCTTCGACACCACGCTGGCCATATTCGCACGTGCGAAGGAGGACGGTATTCCGCCGGCCGCCGCGGCCGACCGGATCGCCGAGCACCGCATGGCGGAGGCGCGCGGTCGCTGACCGTGCCCGACCGGCCCGCCGGCCTCGGGAGACAAGACTCACCCCGGTCGGCGGGTCGACCGCCGGGAAGAGGTTAAAATCGCAGTTGACCAGCGAGGATTGGGTACCTTGCTGGTCCTGCCAAGTGGCACGTGATGCGGGCGGCGTACCGTATGGCCGCGGAAGCAGGTACCGTTGAAGCCCTACGGACCGGTCTCTCCACGGAGAGCCCGTTCCGACTCATGAACGCGTGTCAAGACTCTGGGGCCGTCGAGCCCCGTCACCGAGGGGGTCGAGCCATGGGGCGCGGCCGGGCCAAGGCCAAGCAGACAAAGGTCGCCCGCCAGCTGAAGTACAACAGCGGCGGGACTGACCTGTCGCGTCTGGCCAACGAGCTGGGCGCTTCGACTTCGAGTCAGCCTCCGAACGGCGAGCCGTTCGAGGACGACGACGAGGAAGACGACCCGTACGCACAGTACGCGGATCTGTACAACGACGACGAGGACGAGGACGAGGAGTCCGGTCCGTCGTCGCAACAGCGCCGCGGCGCTTGACGCTGCACCGACACTGACCCGGTCCAGGGGTGACCCCGGACCGGGTTCTGTGCTGTCGGCTCACGCCGACCGCCGGCCCGCGGTCGCTACGCGTACGTCCCGATCAGCTCCGCACCGGTGTGCCGGTCGCTGTCCCGGTCGACGACGGTTCCGGCCACCCACGCGTCGACCCCTCGGTCGGCGAGCGTGGTCAGCGCCACATCGACGGACTCCTGCGGCACGACGGCCATCATGCCGACCCCCATGTTGAGGGTCTTCTCCAGCTCGAGCTGCTCGACCTGGCCGGCCTTGCCGACAAGATCGAACACCGCTCCGGGGGTCCAGGTCGAACGGTCGACGACCGCGTGCAGCGAGTCGGGGAAGACCCGCGCCAGGTTGTTCGCGAGACCGCCGCCGGTGATGTGGCTGAACGCATGCACCTCGGTGGTCCGGGTGAGCGCCAGGCAGTCCAGCGAGTAGATCTTGGTGGGCTCGAGCAGTTCCTCGCCCAGCGTCCGGCCGAGCTCCTCGACCTGCTGTTCCAGCGACATCTTCGCCCGGTCGAACAGCACGTGCCGGACCAGCGAGTACCCGTTGGAGTGAAGCCCGGACGACGCCATCGCGATGACCGCGTCACCCTTACGGATGCGTTCCGGGCCGAGCAGCCGGTCCGCCTCGACCACACCGGTACCGGCGCCCGCGACATCGAAGTCGTCGGGGCCGAGCAGACCGGGGTGCTCCGCGGTCTCGCCGCCGACCAGCGCGGTGCCGGCGAGCACGCAGCCCTCAGCGATGCCCTTGACGATCCCCGCCACACGCTCCGGGTGGACCTTGCCGACGCAGATGTAGTCGGTCATGAACAGCGGCTCCGCGCCGCAGACCACGATGTCGTCCATGACCATGGCCACCAGGTCGTGGCCGATCGTGTCGTAGACACCCATCTGGCGGGCGATGTCGACCTTGGTGCCGACGCCGTCGGTGGCGGAGGCGAGCAGCGGACGCTCGTAACGCTTGAGGGCGGAGGCGTCGAAGAGGCCGGCGAAACCGCCGAGGCCGCCGAGGCCGGCGACCTCGGGGCGCTGCGTCTTCTTCACCCACTCCTTCATCAGCTCCACCGCGCGGTCGCCCGCCTCGATGTCGACGCCCGCTGCCGCGTAGCTGGCACCGGTGCCCGCGTGCGGAGCACGCTCGGAAGATTCAGCAGACATGCTGGAGAACTTTCGTGTCGTACTGCAGGGGGATCACGGACGACGGAGCGCGTCGGCGGCGTCGGAGCCGCCCGCCAGCTCGGTCTCCAGAAGCTGCTTGCCGAGCAGCTCGGGGTCGGGCAGCTCCATCGGGTACTCGCCGTCGAAGCAGGCACGGCAGAGGTTCGGCTTGGCGATCGTGGTCGCCTCGATCATGCCGTCGATGGAGATGTACGACAGGGAGTCGGCCCCGAGCGAGGTGCCGATCTCGTCGATCGTCATGCCGTTGGCGATGAGCTCCGCGCGGGTCGCGAAGTCGATCCCGAAGAAGCAGGGCCACTTCACCGGCGGGGACGAGATCCGGATGTGGACCTCGGCCGCTCCTGCCTCGCGAAGCATCTTGACCAGGGCCCGCTGGGTGTTGCCGCGGACGATCGAGTCGTCCACGACGACCAGCCGCTTCCCTCGGATGACTTCCTTGAGCGGGTTCAGCTTGAGGCGGATGCCCAGCTGGCGGATGGTCTGCGAGGGCTGGATGAAGGTGCGGCCGACATAGGCGTTCTTCACCAGGCCGGAGCCGTACGGGATACCGCTGGCCTCTGCGTAGCCGATGGCCGCGGGCGTGCCGGACTCCGGCGTCGCTATGACCAGGTCGGCGTCGACCGGGGCTTCCTTGGCCAGTTTCCTGCCCATCTCCACGCGGGAGAGGTAGACGTTCCGGCCGGCGATGTCCGTGTCGGGGCGGGCCAGGTAGACGTACTCGAAGACACACCCCTTGGGCTTCGCTTCTGCGAAGCGCGAGCTGCGGAGGCCGTTCTCGTCGATGGCGATGAGCTCACCGAGCTCGATCTCGCGGACGAAGCTGGCGCCGCAGATGTCCAGGGCGGCGGTCTCGGAGGCGACGACCCAGCCGCGGTCGAGGCGGCCGAGGACCAGCGGGCGGATGCCCTGCGGGTCGCGGGCCGCGTAGAGGGTGCCCTCGTCCATGAAGACGAGCGAGAAGGCGCCCCGGACCTCGGGGAGGACCTTGGCGGCCGCCTCCTCGATCGTCAACGGCTTGCCGTCGTCGTCCACCTGGCCGGCGAGCAGCGCGGTGATCAGATCGGTGTCGTTGGTCGCGGCGACCTGGGTGGCGCGGCCGTTCTCCTTGGGGAGCTCGGCGACCATCTCGGCGAGCTGGGCGGTGTTGACCAGGTTTCCGTTGTGGCCGAGCGCGATCGAGCCGTGGGCGGTGGCCCGGAAGGTCGGCTGCGCGTTCTCCCACACCGAGGCGCCCGTGGTCGAGTAGCGGGCGTGACCGACCGCGATATGACCTGTGAGGGAGCCGAGGGAGGTTTCGTCGAAGACCTGGGAAACCAGGCCCATGTCCTTGAAGACGAGGATCTGGGAGCCGTTGCTCACCGCGATTCCCGCGGATTCCTGGCCTCGATGTTGGAGGGCGTAGAGCCCGAAGTAAGTGAGCTTCGCGACCTCTTCTCCCGGAGCCCAGACACCGAAGACGCCGCAAGCGTCCTGGGGGCCCTTCTCACCGGGGAGCAGGTCGTGGTTGAGTCGTCCGTCACCACGTGGCACGCCACCGAGTGTAGGCGAGATCGACCACTGGTCCGAATTGGGGACACCGCGCAACCGGGTTTCCAGGGGTGCAAAGGGCGCATGAGGGGCCCGTTCCACCTGCCTGCCGGCGTGCGCCCGACCTCGCGGGACGCCCGGAAATCGTCCAGCGAGGCGTCCACGATCCGGGACGGGCGTGCCCCCACCCCGTCCCGGCCAGGGATTCGGCCTCCGGCCCTTCCGGATCGGCGTGATCACCCTCCGTCAACGGGGGCCCGCTCCGGTCCGTCACGCCCGCCGGAGGCGGCGTGTGCTAGTTCACACGTCATTTCTCGCGGGAGGTGTCCGAGGCGACGGCCGCGAGGCCTTCGCCGTCCGGGGCGGTAAGCGTCAGCGCCCGGTGCCGCAGCTCGTACTTCACCGTCCCGTCGAGGATCTTGACCAGCTGGCGCTCCACGTCCATCACCGGGCCTTCGCACAGCTTCCGGGTGGAGGCGAGGCGGCCGAAGGTGATCGAGTCGCCGGAGATCTTCGCCGTGCTCGTGAAACGGTTGCAGCCCAGGGCGCCGCTCACGGAGCCGTCCTTGGCGAAGGTCAGATGCGCCTTGTTCTCCGTGCCTGCCGGCAGGGACGCCGCCGTCTGTCCGGACACCAGGCTGTTCACGGACCACTTGGTGCCCACCAGCGGGGAGGAGGGCTCCGAGGTGAGAGCGATGGAGTCGCCCTTCTCCGTCGTCAAGGTCAGCCTGCCGTCGTCGAGCTTCGCCTTGAGCTTCCCGGAGAAGGCGGCGCGCAGGGTGTCCTCGAAGCCCTGGATCTTCTCCTCGCACGCCATCTCGGTCATCTCTCCGGGCCCCACCGTGATGGTGTCACCCTCGACCTTCACGTCGGCGCCGAAGCGGTTGCAGCCGTAGTTGCCCTGGGCCCGCCCCTTGTCGGTGATCTCGACGTGGGCGTCGGCGGGGGCCTCGGTCCTGCGCCCGTCGACCGTGACGCTGTCGACGGACCAGTGGACACCGGTCACGGGAACATCGGGCTGCACCGTTCCTCCTCCGTCGCCGCGGTCACCGGAGCCGGCGCCCGACTCCGTGCCGCAGGCGGCGAGCGCGAGGACGGCCAGTGCGGTCACAGAAATGCTCAGCTGATTGCGCATACCCCTGGGACGGAGCGGCACTGGTGTCGGTTCCGCCCGTTCCCCCGTCCGGCCGCAGGGCATGGGCCGACACGTCCTGCCGCCCGGGCCGGTCAGCCCAGGATCGGCAGCAGCGTCCCGAGATCGGCGCGCTCGCCGCTCGCGGCGACCTTCACCGAGTCGAGGGCCTCACGCCATGCCGTACGGCCGGTGGCCAGGCGGATCCAGGTCAGCGGGTCGGTCTCGACGACATTGGGCGGCGTGCCGCGGGTGTGCCGCGGGCCTTCGACGCACTGCACCACCGCGAACGGCGGGACCCGCACCTCCGTCGACGCACCCGGTGCCTTCACCGCGAGGGCGTCCGCGAGCAGCCGTGTGCAGGCGGCGAGCGCCCGGCGGTCGTAGGGGACGTCCAGCCCGGTCGCGTCGTTCAGGTCGTCGGTGTGGACGATCAGCTCGACGGTGCGGGTGACGAGGAAGTCCCCGAGCCGCATCCCGCCGAACCGCATGGGCACGAGACGCTCCGGGTCAGCGGTCGGCAGCAGCTCCTCGAGGCCCGCGGCCGTACGGTCGAACAGTTCCGTGACGGCACCACCCTCGGCGAACGCCCTGGTGTCCTCGTCGACCTGTCCCGCCGCCGTCACCGTCGCGAAGGGCCAGTCCAGCAGCGCCAGGTCCTGCTTGTCCGGCTCCGGCAGTCGCAGATAGCGCGTGACGAGCCCGGCGACCATGGCGATGTGCGCGGCGAGCTCCCGCACGGTCCAGTCCCCGAGCCGCGTCGGCGACGAGAACTGATCGTCGGTGAGGCCGTCCACGGCCTGCCTCACGTGCCCGAACTGGGCGAGCACGGCGGCGCGGGTGACGGCGGGATCGTAGCTGCGAAGACGCTTCCTGGCCGGTGGCATGAGCCGACCCTAAGGGGTGGGCAGGGCACCGGTCACCGGGTCCCCGGCAGTGAACGTCTGCCCGTTCCCTGGGATTTCGAGGCCGCGCCAGCGGAACGGGACGCCGAGCGCGGTGTCCGCGTCCGGGCCGTCCATCAGCTGGAAGTGGAGGTGCGGTTCCGAGGAGTTGCCGGAGTTGCCGCACCGGCCGATCGGCTGCCCCGCCCGGACCCGGTCACCTGGCCGGACCGCGAGGGAACCGCGCTGAAGGTGCGCGTACGCGGCGAACACCCCGTCGCCGAGATCCAGAACGACATGGTTCCCGAAGATCTTGCGGATTCCGCCGATGTCCCGGAGCGACGCCTCGACGATCATCAGGTAGAGGACCGCGAGCAGCGAGTTGCGGCTGAGATGGTCGCGCTGACGGTCCTCTGTGTGGACGACGGTGGCGTCGGCGACGGCGAACAGCGGCTCCCCGAAGGCCGGGAAGTCCTTGTTCCGGCGGACGACCGGCCACAAGACCTTGAATCCAGGCCGGGCGCCCTCGGCGGGCTCGGCCACGAGGTCGATGGCGTAGGTCTGCCCGTAGCCATGGGTGCCGTGGCTGGGCGTGCGGTCGGCCGGGCTGTTCAGCGCGGACCAGCGGCCGCGCACCGGGACGCCGACCTCGACGGCCTCACGCGCATCGTCCCGCCGGACCCGTCGGGCACGGACGGAAGCGCCCACGAGTATCGCGAGGGACAGCAGCGCGGGCGACCAGACCCACAGCCGGTCGAACGGCAGGCCGGCGAACAGGTCGAGAAGGATGAGCGCGAAGAACGCCACCCATCCCGACCGGTAGACGATCACGAGCATTTTCCGTACGGACATCGACGTTCCCCTCGGTGCGGCGCGGGTCGTGTCACGGGCTCGCGGCGGTCAGCACCACGAGCAGCGGGACCACCCGGGCCCCGGGCACCTCGTAGCGGCCGCGCCCCGTGGTGTGGAGCCAGCCGGCGCCGGTCAGCTGGCGCAGGTGGTGGTAGATCTGGCCGGTGGTGCCGAGCCCTTCGAGTTCTGCCAGCTCGGCGGCGGTGCGGCGGCCGCCGAGGATCTCGCGCAGCAGCCGCAGCCGGACGGCGTGGCCGAGGGCGGCCAGTGACTCGGCGATCTGTCCCCCGTCGGTGCCGTCCTCGTCGAGGACGTCCGTGGTGAGCGCGCCGTACTGCCACTCGTACCGCTCCTGGGTCGGCAGCCGTACGGCTCCGGTGAACAGCACGCCGCCGTCCTCCGCCGCCTCGCCGGCGGAGGCAAGGTGCTGCTTCAGCCCTTCCAGCGCCCAGAAATCGCCGTCACCCGGACTTGTCGCGGCAGGCCGGGTACCTTCCAGGGCCGCCAGCCGCCGCTCGAGCGCGGCGACCCGCTCCTCCAGATCCATGGCACGAGATTACGTAATTACGTAATCACGTGCAACCCCCGTACGCAGAAGCCCCCGCCCGGTCGGAACCGGACGGGGGCCACAGTGCACAGGTCAGACGAGCAGCCCCGGGATGGTCGCCTCGTGGGCCGTGCGCAGCTCGCTCAGCTGGATGCTGAACTCGCCCTGCACCTCGACGGCGTCACCGTCCACCACACCGATACGGGTCACGGGCAGACCGCGAGCACCGCACATGTCGTTGAAGCGGAGCTCCTCGCTGCGCGGGACGGCGACGACCGCACGGCCGGCCGACTCGCTCAGCAGGAAGGTGAACGCGTCCAGACCGTCCGGGACGACCAGCCGCGCGCCCTTGCCGCCACGCAGGCACGACTCCGTGACCGCCTGGATCAGGCCGCCGTCGGACAGGTCGTGCGCCGCGTCGATCATGCCGTCGCGGGAGGCCGAGATCAGGATCTCGCCCAGCAGCTTCTCCCGGTCGAGGTCGACCTTCGGCGGCAGACCGCCGAGGTGGTCGTGGACGACCTGGGACCATGCCGAGCCGCCGAACTCCTCGCGGGTGTCACCGAGCAGGTAGAGCAGCTGCCCCTCCTCGGCGAACGCGATCGGCGTCCTGCGGTTGACGTCGTCGATCACACCGAGCACCGCGACGACCGGCGTCGGGTGGATCGCCGTCTCGCCCGTCTGGTTGTAGAGCGAGACGTTGCCGCCGGTGACCGGCGTGCCCAGCTGCAGGCAGCCGTCCGCGAGACCACGTGTGGCCTCGGCGAACTGCCACATGACGTCCGGGTCCTCGGGGGAGCCGAAGTTCAGGCAGTCGGAGATCGCGAGCGGCTTCGCACCGGAGGCGGCCACGTTGCGGTACGCCTCCGCCAGCGCGAGCTGCGCACCCGTGTACGGGTCGAGCTTCGCGTACCGGCCGTTGCCGTCGGTCGCCATGGCCACGCCCAGGTTCGACTCCTCGTCGATCCGGACCATGCCTGCGTCCTCCGGCTGCGCCAGCACGGTGTTGCCCTGCACGAAGCGGTCGTACTGGTCGGTGATCCACGCCTTGGAGGCCTGGTTCGGGGAAGCGACCAGCTTGAGGACCTGCTCCCGCAGCTCCTCGGCGTTCGCCGGGCGGGCCAGCTTGTTGGCGTCGTCCGCCTGGAGCGCGTCCTGCCAGGAGGGGCGGGCGTACGGGCGGTGGTAGACCGGGCCCTCGT
Organism: Streptomyces sp. Tu 2975; assembly: GCF_009832925.1. Classification (GTDB taxonomy): domain Bacteria; phylum Actinomycetota; class Actinomycetes; order Streptomycetales; family Streptomycetaceae; genus Streptomyces. The sequence continues at coordinate 4,213,897 of NZ_CP047140.1, read as the reverse complement.
GGGCGACGGTCCGCGGCGGCACGTCGACGATCTGCTCGCCGTGCCAGAAGATCTCCAGGCGCTCGCCCTCGGTCACCTCACCGATGACGGTGGCGATGACGTCCCACTTCTCGCAGATCTCCAGGAACCGGTCCACCTTGTCCGGCTCGACGATCGCGCACATGCGCTCCTGCGACTCGCTCATGAGGATCTCCTCCGGCGAGAGCGTCGCGTCGCGCAGCGGCACGGAGTCCAGCTCGACCCGCATACCGCCGGAGCCGGCGCTCGCCAGCTCGGAGGTGGCGCAGGACAGGCCGGCGCCGCCGAGGTCCTGAATGCCCGCGACGAGCTTCTCCTTGAAGATCTCAAGGGTGCACTCGATGAGGAGCTTCTCCTGGAACGGGTCGCCGACCTGGACGGCGGGCCGCTTGGCCGGACCGGTCGACTCGAAGGTCTCCGACGCGAGCACCGAGACACCGCCGATGCCGTCGCCGCCGGTGCGGGCGCCGTAGAGGATCACTTTGTTGCCGGGGCCGGACGCCTTCGCGAGGTGGATGTCCTCGTGCTTCATCACACCGATGCAGCCGGCGTTGACCAGCGGGTTGCCCTGGTAGCACTCGTCGAACACGACCTCGCCACCGATGTTCGGCAGGCCGAGGCAGTTGCCGTAGCCGCCGATGCCCGCGACCACGCCCGGCAGGACGCGCTTGGTGTCGGGGTGGTCTGCGGCGCCGAAGCGCAGCGGGTCCACGACGGCGACCGGGCGTGCGCCCATCGCGAGGATGTCGCGGACGATGCCGCCGACGCCGGTGGCCGCTCCCTGGTAGGGCTCGATGTACGACGGGTGGTTGTGCGACTCCACCTTGAAGGTGACGGCGTAACCCTGGCCGACGTCGACGACGCCCGCGTTCTCACCGATGCCGACGAGCATGGCGTCGTTCTCGGGCACCTTCTCGCCGAACTGCTTCAGGTGGACCTTGCTGCTCTTGTACGAGCAGTGCTCCGACCACATGACGCTGTACATCGCGAGCTCGGCACCGGTGGGACGGCGGCCCAGGATCTCGCGGATCCGGGCGTACTCGTCCTCCTTGAGGCCGAGCTCCTTCCACGGCTGGTCGGCGTCCGGGGTCTCGGTGGCGTGCTTGACGGTGTCCAGAGTCATGCTGCGACCAGCTTCTTGAGAACGGAGGTGAAGAATCCGAGCCCGTCGGTACCGCCGGTACCGATCAGCGGCTCCACGGCGTGCTCCGGGTGCGGCATCAGACCGACCACGTTGCCCGCGGCGTTGGTGATGCCGGCGATGTCGCGCAGCGAGCCGTTGGGGTTCAGGTCCAGGTAACGGAAGGCGACACGGCCCTCGGCCTCGAGCTCGTCGAGCACCCGCTCGTCGGCGACGTACCGGCCGTCCATGTTCTTGAGCGGTACGGAGATCTCCTGGCCGGACGCGTAGTCCGCGGTCCAGGCGGTGTCCGCGTTCTCCACCCGCAGCTTCTGGTCACGGCAGATGAAGTGCAGATGGTTGTTCCGCAGCATCGCGCCCGGCAGGAGGTGGGCCTCCGTGAGGATCTGGAAACCGTTGCAGATACCCAGGACCGGCATACCGGCCTTCGCCTGCTCGATGATCGTCCCCATCACCGGCGAGAACCGGGAGATGGCACCTGCGCGCAGGTAATCGCCGTACGAGAAACCTCCGGCGAGGACGACCGCGTCGACCTGCTTGAGGTCCTTGTCCCGGTGCCAGAGCGGTACCGCCTCGGCGCCGGCGAGCCGTGCGGCACGCAGCGCGTCCTGGTCATCGAGCGTTCCGGGGAAGGTGACGACTCCGATACGAGCGGTCACGACTCCACCTTCACGACGAAGTCCTCGATGACGGTGTTGGCGAGGAACGTTTCAGCCATCTCATGGATGCGGGAGAGGGCGGCCTCGTCGACCGGCCCCTCCACCTCCAGTTCGAAGCGCTTTCCCTGACGGACGTCCGCGATCCCGGCGAATCCCAGTCGCGGCAGTGCACGCTGCACCGCCTGTCCCTGGGGGTCGAGGATCTCGGGCTTGAGCATGACGTCGACTACGACGCGAGCCACGGGCACTCCCGGTGGTGTGTTGCGAGGGCGGTTCCCTCAGCGTACCCGCCCGGAAAATCTACGCGGGTAGATATCAAACCCGCCCACCGCGAAATCCAAGGAAAGATTGCCGGGCTCCATTGTGAAGGACACGCGCAAGTAATTGCCGGGGCTTCACAATGCGCGCCCATCCGCTGTACAAAGGAATACAGAGGAAAGCAGCATTGCCCCTCGACGGCCGAATAACCGGTATCGCCGCACGTCACAACCCACGCCGTTCCGGCGATACCGCAGGGAAAGGACCGATATCCGTGGCTCAGCGAGTGGTGGTCACGCTCTCCGACGACATCGACGGCGGAGAAGCGACGGAAACGGTCACGTTCGGCCTCGACGGGAAGTCGTACGAGATCGACCTCAATCTCTCCAATGCAAAGAAACTGCGCAAGGCGCTGGCGCCCTACATGGCAGCCGGACGAAAGCAGACGAACAGTGGCAAGCGTGACAAGCCGCGCGCTGTCGCATACCGCCACACCGCCGTCGAGGCCGCACCGGCGGCCGTCCGGGCCTGGGCGCAGTCCAACAAGATGGACGTGCCGGCCCGCGGCCGCATCCCCAAGCGCGTCTACGAGGCGTTCCGCGAGGCCAGTTGAGCGACGCCGGCCGCGGCCGCGCCGAACGGAGTTGCACTGCACCCCTGGTGATCCGCTAGAGTCTGGAGCACGCCGAGGGGCAAGCCGAAAGGCCCGCCTCGAGCAGCGTGCGGGTGTAGTTCAGTAGTAGAACATCCCCCTTCCAGGGGGAAGGCGCAGTGTGCAATTCCTGTCACCCGCTCTGCATCGCTTTACCGTCCACGGATGTGGATCAGGTACAGTGGTGGACGTACCGCCCGGTGAGAGCCGAGCGGCAACAATGCGGACGTGGCTCAGTTGGTAGAGCATCACCTTGCCAAGGTGAGGGTCGCGAGTTCGAATCTCGTCGTCCGCTCGGAGAACGAAGGCCCCGGTCATTACGACCGGGGCCTTCGTCGTGTTCCGGGCCTTGCCGTGTGGCCGGAGCTTCTTCTGGGCCGGGCTTCTCTTCATGTTCGGAAGGGCGGCGCTGACGGCATCTGCCGCGCTCCGAGGGCATGACGGGCAAGGGTGAGGTGACCGATGCCGCGCGCCCGACGCCGTAGCCGGACCTGTGCCGCCCGCGATGTGACAGTGCCCACAGCCCGCGCGCCGTCGAATCGGGGCGCGACCGGCCCGGAGGCTGACCGAGCCCCCGCACGGAATCCTCGCGACGACTGCGCGACGGCGCAGCCTCGAGAACGGCGGCGGCCGACGTCATCCGTACGAGTGCGCCGGACATCCCGTCGGGCAGCGCGAGTTGACCGCTGAAGTCCGACCCTGTGGCCTTGTCCGGGACCTCGGGAAAGGCCGTGATGATCGGCCGGCCGGTCGAGCCGGCTGCCTGTCGCGGAGAGGTCTCACCGGCCCGGTCGGCGATGCGGAATGCTCTCGTGTCGGGCTCTGCCGGGCCGTGAGGAGACCCCCGGACGGCGGTACGTCTCGCGCACCGCCGAGTTTGGGTATAGTGGTCTCCGCGCTACGGCGCATGCGGACGTGGCTCAGTTGGTAGAGCATCACCTTGCCAAGGTGAGGGTCGCGAGTTCGAATCTCGTCGTCCGCTCCATGGAAGAAGCCCCCGGCGTTCTCGCCGGGGGCTTCTTCGTGTCCGGATGTCCTTCTACGACCAGGTCGCGCCTGTCAGGAGCTCGTAGGCCTCCACGTACTTGGCGCGGGTCGCTTCCACGACCTCCTGCGGCAGTGCGGGCGGCGGCTGCTCGCTCTTCCGGTCCCAGCCGGACTCCGGCGAGGTCAGCCAGTCCCGGACGTACTGCTTGTCGTACGACGGCTGGGCGCGGCCCGGCTGCCAGCTCGCCGCCGGCCAGAAGCGGGACGAGTCCGGGGTGAGCACCTCGTCGGCGATGAGCAGCGCGTCGCCGTCGAAGCCGAACTCGAACTTCGTGTCGGCCAGGATGATGCCCCGCCCGCGTGCGATGTCACGGGCCCGGGAGTAGACGGCGAGGGTGGACTGGCGCAGGTGGGCGGCGGTCTCGGCACCGACCTGGCGGGCGACCTCCTCGTAGCTCACATTCTCGTCGTGGTCCCCGACGGCCGCCTTGGTCGCGGGCGTGAAGATCGGGGCGGGCAGCTCGGACCCGTCGCTCAGCCCTTCGGGGAGCGCCAGACCGCACACGGTGCGGCTCTGCCGGTATTCGGCGAGGCCCGATCCGGTGAGGTAGCCGCGGGCGACGCATTCGACCGGGACCATGCGCAGCGACTTGCACACCGTGGTGCGGCCGGCCCAGTCCGCGGGCGCGCCGGGAGGCAGCTCGGTGGAGATGACGTGGTTGCCGATCAGGTCCTCGAGCCGCTCGAACCACCACAGCGAGAGCTGGGTGAGGACCCGGCCCTTGTCGGGGATCTCGGTGGGCAGCACCCAGTCGTACGCCGACATGCGATCGCTGGCGACCATCACGAGGTCGCCCGCCTCGTTCTGGTACAGGTCGCGCACCTTGCCTGTGTGCAGATGCACCAGGCCGGGCACCTGCAGCGGCTCAGGCTTTTCGACGAATCCGGACACGGTTCCTCCCCGTGGCTGTGAACAACAGCTCCGATTGTCCCGTACGCGGGCGGGACCCACCTGGTCAGGGTGCGTGAGGCCTCCACGGCGGCCCTGACGGTCGCCGAAGCGGCCGGGGCGCGCCGCTCCCGCGACATCCGGAGAGGGGCTAGTCACGTTTGCAGATGCGGTCCAGGAGATTGGCGGTCGCCCGCTGGACCCGGGGCTCGACATGTCCGGGCCGGTCCAGTGCGGGGGACCACGCGAAAGTCCCCGAAGCGAAGACCAGGGCGCCGGAAGGGGCACGGTAGAGGGACGTCTCCTGGTGGCGGACCGTGCCGTCGCCGTCCCGGTACGGGGAGTGGGCGAGCAGGATCCGGCCCTCGTGCTCGGGCAGCGCCGTGCGCGGGAAGTACCGGTCGGCCTCTCCGGCGACCAGGCCGGGCAGTTCGTCGCCCTCCCCGCGCCGGTGGCCTCCCACAGCCAGTGGTCCGCGTTCCGTACGACCAGCGGGCACGGCTCGGGCACCCGGCCCGCGTACTGGATGCCCAGCAGCTGCTGCTCGGCGCGGTCCACCTCACGCCACAGCGCCGACCTGCCGGTGCCCCGGCGCTTGCGGCAGGTCAGCAGCCGGTCGGCCACGCCGGACGGCGAGGGGCCGAGCTCGACCTGCCAGTACATGGTGTTGGCGGAGAGGAAGACGAGCGACGTGCCGCGGTCGCGGGCCAGCTCCACCGCCCGGCGCATGGGGGCCGACCAGTACTCGTCGTGGCCGGGGAAGACCAGGCCGCGGTAGCGGGCCGGATCGATGCGTCCGGCGTGCAGGTCCCGGGTGTCGGCGTAGGCGAGGTCGTAGCCGTACCGCTCGGCCCAGCGGATGAAGTCGTAGGCGTGGCCGACATGGAGCGGAAGGCCGGCGCCCGCGTACGGGCGGTCGAAGGAGACGGTGGCCGCGGCGTCCTCCTCGCCCAGCAGCCTGCCGTCCTCGTCCCATGCGTGGTAGAGGCTGGCGCCGGTGCGGCCGTCCTCCGGGTAGAGGTTGTACGCCTGCCAGGTGACGTCGGGCAGCAGCAGCAGCAGGTCCGCGGGATGGTCGGCGCGGACCGTGAAGGGGATGTGGGAGCGGTACCCGTCCAGGGTGGTCAGCACGGCGACGTATGCGCCGACGGACCAGTACGAGGGGATCTGGAGCCGCCACGAGAGCCACCAGTGGTGGCAGGAGACCGTGCGGTCGGCGGTGAGCGGGGGAGGCTGGACGATCCCGGAGAGCCGGGGGCTCGTGGTGATCTTTGCGGCGCCGTCGCCCCCGTAGTGGCCGATCCGGTAGACGTCGACGGAGAACTGCTGCGGCGGGTCCACCGTGATGTGGAAGTCGACGGCCTCGCCGGGAGCGGCGGCTCCGGGACTCACGAACCCCTTGATCTGACGGCGCACGTCGTCAGCGGTGCGGGGGCCGCCGGAGCCGCCGCGGGCCAGGCTCGGGTCCGCGTACCAGGGGACCACCTGGCCGGTGTCGTCGAAGTAGTTCTCACTGCCGCGCAGCCAGGGCAGGGGGCCCTGGCCGAAGGGATCGGAGACGGCGTGCGCGAGAGCGCCCGATTCCCACCGCCGGATCTGATCCGCCCCCATGCCTGCCCCCTCCCTCGGTGCCCCTGTGACAACCGTGCTGCGCCGACCTGTTCAGCGCCGGTCTCCAGCACATCACATTACGCATGCAGTCCGTCACCGTTCGTCGCGAATTGACGGCGGGGGACCGGAACCGGAAGAGATCGCTCCGTATCGCGCTTCGGTTCCTCTGGCCGGTACCGGGTCCGGCCGGGACCTGAGCGGCCCGTGCAGCGCCGGTCCGCCCGGCGGTCCCGCCCCCGCGACGGGCGCGCTTCAGACAAGGCGGACCGGCTTCTCCGGGCGGACCCCGAGAGACCCGAGCCAGACGCGCAGCGGCTGTGCGTCGCCGTCCTCCACCAGGCTCAGCACGGGCGCCGCCAGATCCGCCCGGCGCTCGCCGTCGACCAGCAGCGCCGGACCGTCGAGCCAGTCCAGGCCCGGCACCGCGCCGACGGTGTCCACCGCCGTGCAGCACACCATCGCGACGACATGGTCGGCGAGCAGCTCGCGGCCCGTACGCGGTGGCTGGAGCGGCATGAGCGGCAGCGGATCGCCGCCGCCCCAGAGCGCCAGGGCGTCCTCGGACGCGTCCACCGGGTGGCCCCCGGCCTCGGCCGCGGGTTCCGCGAGTGCCTCCTCACGCGCCACCCGGGCGGTCAGCACGGCGGCCAGGGACTCGCTCGCCTCTCCACCGGGCCGGGCGGACAGATGATCCATGACCCGGACCAGCGTCGGGCCCTGCGGCCCCCTCGACGGCGCGACGCCGAGCTCGTCGAGGACCTGATGGATACGGGCCGCTTCCGTGCGCCACTTCCGGTCCACGACCTCCTCCGGATACTGCTGCCAGTCGACCGGCGCCCAGTCGGGGCCCTGCCCGGCGGGGCCTCCGTGGAAGAGGCGCGCTGCCAGCAGCGACGCCGCCTCGTCGACCGCGCCCGGCTCCTCCAGCAGGTCGCAGGCGGGACGCTCGCCCAGTCGCGAGGTGAAGCCCTCGGCGAGGCGGTCCCGTCGCGACAGCTCCGTCAGCGCGGACACGACACCGGCGTCCAGCCGGGACGGCCAGCGGCCCATCCGCCAGGCGGGCAGTGCCACCCTCGTCAGCAGACGGTCCCAGCCCGCGTAGGCCAGGCCGACCTGCTCCTGCGCCACGATGCGCAGCCCGTAGTCCACAGCCTGTGAACGCTCCGACGCGGCTGCGGCGACCCAGCGCTCCATGCCCGCGGCATGGTCCTGACAGCTGCGCAGCAGCAGCCTCGCGGTCCTGCCGACGAAACCGGACAGCAGCTTGCGCGTCCTGCCCTGGCCGGGGCGTGCCGCATCGGCCACGACGGCGTCCAGCCCCCGTACGAAACGGCGGGCGGCGGCTATGTCGGGGTCGGCGGCGGACCCGGTGCCCGCGACGACCGGCGCGAGCACCGCGCGCAGCTCGGCCACCCGCATCCACCACAGGAACGGCGAACCGATCACCAGAACCGGGGCCTCGCCCGTGCGCCGGCGGCCGCCCGATATCGAGTGCGCCGGGTGCGACCGGTCCTCGAGCCAGCTGTCGCAGTCCGGGGTCAGCGCCAGCGCGGACGGCGCGGGCACCTCGAGGCGCTCCGCCAGGTCCCTCACCAGCCGGTAGAGATCCGGGGCGGAACGCTCCGGCAGCTCCACGGTCGGGCTCAGCGCGGGGGACGCACGCACGATCACCGCGGTCACGACCGCGGCGGTCACCAGCACGACCAGCGCGCAGACCGTGACGACCCAGCGGGCGATGTCCCAGCCGCCGCCCTCCATGTGTCCCGTGGCTCCGCCTGCGAACAGGACGACGGCGACGGCCGCCGGGAGGAGTGCCACCGCGACCGCCCTGCTGCGGATACGCAGCACGGCCAGCGCCTTGGCACGCGCGCCCCTGGCGCCCATCGACTCACCGATACCGGTACCGGACACGGCCGGACCTCACCCCCTCTGCCCTGCGACGGTGTTGGTCACTCCCCCACTGTGGCATCGCCCACTGACATCGCAATGCCGGTGGGCCAAGTGCCGGAATGCTTGCGCCGCACCATAGTTGGGGCTTCGGCGGCCGTCATCCGGATAGGGAACCCGTCACCCGATGGAATGGCTTTGGGTAAAGGATCGCCCGCCCGGACGGAATGTCCGGGCGGGCGTCGTACGGCGGTGCGAGGTATCACCGGCGGCCTGGCCGGGCTTCACGCGGGCTGCCCGATCGCGCGAGGCGATGACGGACGTCGCCGGGCCGGTTGCGCGAGGGCGGACGTCGCCGCGTGCGCGAGGGCGCGGATCGGACGGACCGGCTCAGGCGCCGGGCAGGGACTCGGCGGCCTTGCGGGCGATGTCCGTGCGGTGCTGGGATCCGTCGAGGCGGATCCTGCCCACGGCACGGTAGGCGCGCTCCCGGGCCTCGGTGAGGTCCTTACCGGTCGCCGTGACCGACAGCACCCGGCCGCCCGCACTCACGACCGCGTCGCCGTCCCGCTTCGTACCGGCGTGCAGGACGTACGCGTGGGGCGCGTCCTCGGCCGCGACGGCCTCGAGGCCCTCGATCGGGTCGCCGGTACGGGGGGTGCCCGGGTAGTTGTGGGAGGCGACGACGACGGTCACGGCCGCGTCGTCACGCCAGGTGAGCGGGGGCTCCGTGTCCAGGGTGCCCTTCGCCGCATGGAGCAGGACGCGTGCCAGCGGCGTCTTGAGACGGGCCAGGACGACCTGCGTCTCGGGGTCGCCGAAGCGGGCGTTGAACTCGATCACCCGCACTCCGCGCGAGGTGATCGCCAGCCCCGCGTACAGCAGGCCGGAGAACGGGGTGCCGCGGCGGCGCAGCTCGTCCACGGTCGGCTGGAGCACGCTGGCCATGACCTCGTCGACCAGCTTCGGGTCGGCCCAGGGCAGCGGCGAGTAGGCACCCATGCCGCCCGTGTTGGGCCCCTCGTCGTCGTCGAGGGCGCGCTTGAAGTCCTGCGCGGGCTGGAGGGGAAGGACCGTCACGCCGTCGGTGATGGCGAACAGGGAGACCTCGGGACCGTCGAGGAACTCCTCGATCACGACCCGGCCGCAGGCCAGCGCGTGCTCGCGGGCGGCGGCCACGTCGTCGGTGACGACGACACCCTTGCCGGCCGCCAGGCCGTCGTCCTTGACGACGTACGGGGCTCCGAAGGCGTCGAGCGCCTCGTCGATCTCCTCCGGGGTCGTGCAGACGTAGCTGCGCGCCGTCGGCACTCCGGCCGCGGCCATCACGTCCTTGGCGAAGGCCTTGGAGCCCTCCAGCTCCGCAGCCTCCTTGGAAGGGCCGAAGCAGGGGATGCCCACCCGGCGCACGGCGTCGGCGACACCGGCGACGAGAGGAGCCTCGGGGCCGACGACGACGAGCCCGGCTCCGAGCCCGGTGGCGAGCTCCGCGACGGCCGCGCCGTCCATCTGGTCGACCGGGTGGAGCTCGGCGACCTCCGCGATACCGGCGTTTCCGGGCGCGCAGTGCAGAGCGGTGACGTCGGGATCGAGGGAAAGAGAGCGGCACAGGGCATGTTCGCGGGCGCCGCCGCCGATGACGAGGACCTTCACGGCAGTCAGCCTAACCGCCGGACGCCACTACCTGTCGTACGGGCCTCCGAGGGAGGGCCCGCTACTCGTTCGTATATTCCTCCACGACCGTCGCACCGAGCTCGCGCACGATGAGGTCGTGGCCGGACAGCGCGGAGTCCACCAGGTCCGGATCGTCCGCCTCCGGAACGTCGTCCTCGATGGACACCGGGGGCGGTGCGTACTGCTCCGCAGGGCGGGGCGGCTCCGGCGAGGACTGCGAAGCGGGAGCAGCGACAGCCTGAGCGGAGGACTGGTGCGACGTCTGCGACGGGGCCCGGTCGTACTGCGACGCGGGGGCGGCGGGGGCCGGAGCCGGCGGGGAGGCAGGGGCGGCGGCCTGGGGCCTGCCCTGGCCGTAGCCGCCCTGGCTGCCGTAGCCGCCGGGGCCGCCCGACGGAGGAGCGGTGCCGCCCGGGCCGCCGGAACCTCCGGACGGGTCGACGATCGCCTCGACCTTCCACTGCACGTTGAACTGCTCGGCCAGCGCCTGCTTCAGGACCTCCTCGCTGCCGCTGCTCGCGAAGTTGTCCCTGGCTCCGGCGTTGATGAAGCCCAACTGGAGGGTCGTGCCGTCGAAGCCGGTCACCTGTGCGTTCTGGCTGAGCAGGATCCAGGTGAAGCGACGGCGGTTCTTGACCGCCTCCAGGATCTCCGGCCACATGTTCCGCACCTGGCCGGCGCCCTGGGCCAGGCCAGGGCCGGGCCCCGCCGGGGCCGCCGGGGCGGGAGCGGGGGCCGGTGCGGGAGCGGCGGGCTGCGGCGCGCCCTGGCCAGGGGCGGAGGCAGTGGGCCAGCCGCCGGGCCGACGGGCCGGCTCCGCGGTCCCGGCCGCGCCGGCGGACACGCCGGGGCCCGCGGCCCCCGGCCACGCACCGGGGCGGGACGCGGCGGGTTGGGGCTGCGGCTGCTGGGGCTGCTCCGGCTGCGGCGGCCGTGGAGCCTGCTGGGGCGACTGTTGGGGCGGCTGCTGTCCGATGGGCGGCGCGGCGGGCTCGGGCGCGGGGGTCTGGGCCGGCGCGGGGACCGTGGGAGCCGCGTCACCGCGTGCCGCGGCACGGGCGGCGGCGGGGCCGGCACCCGGCGGCACGGGCGCGTGCGCCTGGGCGTCCGGCCCGGGCACGTATCCCATGGCGGGGCCCTGGCCGCCGGGCGAGAACGACGCCCCGCGCTCCAGGCGGTCCAGCCGGGCCCGCACCGACCGTTCGTCGTCGAACGCCGCCGGCAGCAGTACCCGGGCGCAGATCAGTTCCAGCTGCAGTCGCGGCGACGTGGCGCCCCGCATCTCGGTCAGGCCGGTGTTGACCAGGTCCGCCGCCCTGCTGAGCTCGGCGGCGCCGAACACGGCGGCCTGCGCCTGCATCCGCTCGACCACGTCCGCGGGGGCGTCGATCAGTCCCTTGGTACCGGCGTCCGGCACCGCGGCGAGGATCACCAGGTCGCGCAGCCGCTCCAGCAGGTCCGCGACGAACCGGCGCGGATCGTTCCCGCCTTCGATGACGCGGTCCACGACCTCGAAGGCGGCGGCTCCGTCGCCCGCGGCGAACGCGTCGACGACGGAGTCGAGCAGCGAACCGTCCGTGTAGCCGAGCAGGGCCGTCGCCATGGCATATGTCACACCGTCCTCGGCGGCGCCGGCGAGCAGCTGGTCCATGACGGACATGGAGTCACGCACCGAGCCCGCACCGGCCCGCACGACCAGCGGAAGCACTCCGTCCTCCACCGGGATGCCCTCCCGGCCGCACACCTCCGCCAGATACGCCCGGAGCGTCCCGGGCGGGACCAGCCGGAACGGGTAGTGGTGCGTACGCGACCGGATGGTGCCGATGACCTTCTCGGGCTCGGTGGTCGCGAAGATGAACTTCAGATGCTCCGGGGGCTCCTCGACCACCTTCAGCAGGGCGTTGAACCCCGCGGGAGTGACCATGTGGGCCTCGTCGATGATGTAGATCTTGTAGCGGCTGCTCGCGGGGCCGAAGAAGGCCTTCTCACGGAGCTCACGCGCGTCGTCCACACCACCGTGCGAAGCGGCGTCGATCTCGATGACGTCGATGGATCCGGGCCCGGTGCGCGCAAGGTCCTGGCAGGACTGGCACTTCCCGCAAGGGGTCGGCGTCGGTCCCTGCTCACAGTTCAGGCAGCGGGCGAGAATACGGGCGCTGGTCGTCTTTCCGCAGCCGCGCGGCCCGCTGAACAGGTACGCGTGATTGACCCGGTTGTTGCGCAGGGCCTGCTGGAGCGGGTCAGTGACATGCTCCTGACCGATGACCTCTGCGAACGATTCGGGGCGGTAGCGGCGGTACAGCGCAAGGGACGACACACCTACGAGGTTATCGGGGCCCACCGACAACCGGAGCCGCCCCGGATCCCTGAGAACGCAAACGCCCCTCACGCACCCGCCAGAGCCGACCTACCCTTGCTGCCTTCCGGCCCTGGGGGAGTTCAGTCAGATAGCGCCACGTGAGGGGCTGCACCCAGGCTACCCGATGCCGGGGAGTGGTCAGGACCCCCGGGAGGAAGATCGGGAAGGTGTTCGCGAGCACTCCTCAACGTCTTGTATTGTTTGCGGCGGAGGATTCGCCTAGTGGCCTAGGGCGCACGCTTGGAAAGCGTGTTGGGGGCAACCCCTCACGAGTTCGAATCTCGTATCCTCCGCCAGTGCCTCACCGGGCACGATGTCGAAGGGCCCCACCGTTCGCGGTGGGGCCCTTCGTCGTTCCCGCCGGCCGGGACCGGCGGAACGAGCCGTACGTCCCGCGCCGGGGGCGGGTCCGCGTTCCTCAGCGACGGGCACGGCGGCGTAGCACGGGCCGGGATGCCGGCGGGCGGGATCGGGTGCAGGTCGGCCGGATCCGGCGAAAAGGACATGGTTCCGGCCAACCATCCGCGAGCTGGGGGACGCGAGACAACCGCGAGGGCCGTCCTGCGCCTCTCACAGGCGGGACACAGCTTCGCGACGGGGGGCCGCGTCGTTTCGACGAGGGCGGCCGGATGTGCGAGCGGGCTGTTGATCCATGTCCCGTCAGGCACTCGGATATGAGGATTGATGACCAGATCCCACCATGCCCGCCTGTGGCGCCCCGCGATCGCCGCGGGCGCGGCGATCGCCGTCACCGCCGGCGTCGTCGCAGCAGCACCCGACGCCCAGAAGGCCCAGAGCAAGCCGAAGTTCAGTCTGATCGCCGCCTCCACGTCGGTGACCCTCGACTCCTGGAAGGAAGAGCCCGGCGTCTACCTCGACCTCGGGACCTACCTCACCGCGGAGAACGGCCCCCTCGAGCTCAAAGTGACCCGCAAGTCCTACAAGGACCCGGTCGTCGCCACGCAGATCATCCGGCAGGGGAACAAGGCGCCCAGGTCCAAGACCCTGCCCGCGGGGCTCGTGAAGGACTTCTCCGGGCTTCCCGGCTTCGTCCGGATCACGGTCACCGACGCGGCCGGCAAGACCGTGGTGACCAAGGACGAGGCGTTCTGCCCGAACAACGCCTCCGGCCGGGTCCGCCCCGACGCCCCGGCGAAGTCGAAGTATCCGCAGAGCTGTCCCACGAACCCCTTCACGCTCGGCTCGGTGTGGGGGGTGGAGAACGGCTGGGCGTCCAACACCTACTCCGGCTTCTACACCGCCCCGGTCGCCCTGCCGGCCGGCAAGTACACCGCCAAGGTGTCCGTGGCGAAGCGCTACCGGGACCTGTTCGGCATCGCGGACAAGCCGCAGACGATCAGCGTGACCGTGCGCGAACGCAGCTGGGAGGAGGGCGCGAGCGCCTCTGCGGCCAAGGAGCACGCGGGCCACGCCGCGGCCGGTCACTCCGGCCACTCCGGACACAGTGCGCGCCCGAAGGCGCCCGCGGCCCCCACGAGCGGCGCCGGGCCGTCGTACAACGTGGGCCACGGGCCCTACCCGCCCGCTCCGCCCGCCGTGCCGTGGGCCATCAAGAAGGCCGCGCTCAAGGCCGCGTCGCAGGCCGGTGACGGCGCCGGTCGTACCGACGGCTCCAGGAAGGCCCCCGCGCTGACGCCCAACGCGAACCGGCCGACCGGCAAGGCGTCCGTGCCGAACGTGCCGAAGCCCGACCTGCGGTCGCTGCCGGCCTACGGCATCCAGATCAGCGACGGCGGGGACGACGTCCCGGGCAAGGACTACCTGGCGTTCAGCGCCAACGTGTGGAACGCGGGCCCCGCGCAGCTGGTGGTGGACGGCTTCCGCTCCCCCGGCAAGAAGCTGATGGACGCCTACCAGTACTTCTACGACGCCGACGGCAAGCAGGTCGGCTACGCCCCGACCGGCACCATGGAGTGGGACCCGCGGCCCGGGCACGAGCACTGGCACTTCACCGACTTCGCCAGCTACCGGCTGCTCAAGGCCGACCAGAAGGAAGCGGTGCGCAGCGGCAAGGAGGCTTTCTGCCTGGCCAACACCGACGCCGTCGACTACACCGTGAAGAACGCCAACTGGCACCCGGAGAACACCGACCTGTCCACCGCGTGCGGCCAGGAGAACTCGATCTCCGTCCGTGAGGTGCTGGACGTCGGATCCGGCGACACGTACACCCAGGACCTGCCCGGCCAGTCCTTCGACATCACCGACCTGCCCAACGGCACCTACTACATCCAGGTGCTGGCCAACCCCGAGAAGCGGCTCCAGGAGACCGATCTCGGCAACAACAGCGCACTCCGCAAGGTCGTGCTGGGCGGCAAGCCGGGTGCCCGCACGGTGAAGGTGCCTGCGCACGACCTGGTCGACGCCAACTGACCTCCCCCGACAGCAGGGCCGGAACGCTCCGGCCGACGCCGGTCCCGGAACACGTTCCCGGGGCCGGCGTCGCACTTCTGCCGCCCTCACGGCGGCTCTGTGCGCGCCCGTGAAAAAAATCTGCCGCGTCATGTCGAGAACGCGCCGACGTCTCCGACGTCTCCTGTGAGAGTTGCCCACAGGGGTGACCGACCGGCCACAAGGAGCGAGTCATGAAGTACCTGGTGATGATTCAGGGCACGCAGGCGGACTACGAGGCGATGAGCGGCAACGGCTCCGAGAACGCCCCGGCCTGGAACGAGAAGGACATGCAGGCGATGTTCTCGTTCATGCAGAGCATCAACGACGACCTCGCCGAGTCCGGCGAGCTCGTCGACGGGCAGGGCCTGGCCGCGCCGGCGCAGACCCGGCACGTCCTGTCCGGCAAGGACGGCCGGCCGGTGGTGACGGACGGGCCGTACGGCGAGACGAAGGAGGTGCTCGCCGGATACTGGGTCCTGGAGTGCGAGAGCCTGGACCGCGTGACGGAGATCGCGTCGCGCATCACCCAGTGCCCGGTCCCCGAAGGCACCGTCGAGTACCCCGTGGTGATCCGGCAGATCATGGACGGCGGAGGCGATGTCTGCTGATCCCGGCCGGGTCGAGGACCTGCTGCGCCTGCACGCGCCGCAGGTCCTCGGTGCGCTGGTACGCCGGTACGGCCACTTCGACCTGGCCGAGGACGCCGTTCAGGAAGCACTGCTGGCGGCGGCGCAGCAGTGGCCGGCGATCGGCGTGCCGGAGAACCCGCGCGGCTGGCTGATCAGGGTCGCTTCCCGTCGCCTTACGGACCTGCTCCGCAGTGAGGAGGCACGGCACCGGCGCGAGGAGACCGCCGGCCGGCTCGCCCCCCGGGACGCCTTCACGGCACCGCCGCCCGGCGAGTCCCGCGCGCCCGCCGACGACGACACCCTCACGCTGCTGTTCCTGTGCTGCCACCCGGAGCTGGCCCCGGCGGCGCAGATCGCGCTAACCCTGCGGGCCGTCGGCGGTCTGACGACCGCCGAGATCGCCCGGGCGCACCTGGTGCCGGAGGCCACCATGGCGCAGCGGATCAGCCGGGCGAAGCAGCGGATAAGAGGTCTGCCGTTCCGGCAGCCCGGCCCGGGGGACCGGGACGCCCGGCTCGCCGCCGTACTGCAGGTGCTCTACCTGATCTTCAACGAGGGGTACACGGCGACCTCCGGCCGTGATCTGCACCGCGCCGACCTGGCGGCGGAGGCGATCCGCCTGGTCCGCGCCGTACGACGCCTGCTGCCGGGGGACGGTGCGGTGACCGGGCTGCTGGCGCTGATGCTGCTCACCGACGCCCGCAGCGCGGCCCGCACCGGCCCGCACGGAGAGCTGGTCCCGCTCGACGAGCAGGACCGCACCCGCTGGGACCGCGCGGCGATCGCCGAGGGCACCCGGCTGGTGGAGGAGGCGCTGTCGCAGGGCCCGGCGGGTCCGTACCAACTGCAGGCGGCGATCGCCGCGTTGCACGACGAGGCGCCGAGCGCCGAGGAGACCGACTGGCCGCAGATCCTCGCCCTGTACGACCTTCTCGTCGCCCGCACCCCCGAACCGATGGCCGAGCTCGGCCGGGCGGTGGCGACGGCCATGGTGCACGGCCCGCGGGCCGGTCTCGCCGAAGTGTTCCGCCTCGAGGACAGGCTGAGCGGCAATCACCGGCTCGAGTCCGTACGGGCGCACCTGCTGGAGAAGGCGGGCGACATCGACGCGGCCCGTGCCGCCTACCGCTCGGCGGCCGCCTCGACCTTGAGCATCCCGGAGGCCCACTACCTCCGGGCCAGGGCCGCCCGGCTGAAGCCGTGACACCCGCCCGGCCCTGGCGCCACAGCCCTGGCGCCGCCGGGCGCTTCGCTGGCGGCGCACCGGCCGCCGGGTGATCATCGGGGCATGGACGCCACGATTCACCTCGCCCAGCAACCGGAGGCCGACGAGCTCCTCGGCCGCAGCCCGCTCGCCGCCCTGATCGGAATGCTCCTCGACCAGCAGATCCCCATGGAATGGGCGTTCACCGGCCCGTACACCGTGGCGCAGCGCCTGGGCACCGACGATCTCGACGCGGCCGAGATCGCCGCCTACGACCCGGACGCCTTCACGGAACTGCTGCGGGAGAAGCCGGCGATCCACCGCTACCCCGCGTCGATGGCCAAACGGGTCCAGGAACTGTGCCGGTTCCTCGTCGACGAGTACGGCGGCGACGCGAGCGCCGTCTGGACGGAGGCGGCCGACGGTGCGGACCTGCTCGCGAGGCTGAAGGCGCTGCCGGGCTTCGGCGAGCAGAAGGCGCAGATCTTTCTGGCCCTCTTGGGCAAGCAGTACGGCGTACGTCCAGAGGGCTGGCGGGAGGCCGCCGGCGCGTACGGCGAGAAGGACTCCTACCGGTCGGCCGCCGACATCACCGGCCCCGAATCGCTCGCCAGGGTGCGGGCGTACAAGCAGGAGAAGAAGGCCGCCGCCAAGGCCGCCAAGGCCACACAGACCGCCAGGACCCTGAAGGCGACTAAGACAGCTAAGAAGGCCGAGTCCGCCCCGTCGGCGAAGCCGCCCAGGAAGCCCTGAAGAACCGGGAGTTGAAGTGGATGAGGCGCTTCCGTGCGCTGATGGGGGGAAATGCGCCATGAGTTACGGCACAAGTGTTCACAGGGGCGACGGAGATCGCTAACTTCCCCTCAACCCTCGTACACATCGGGAAGGACCTCTGTGAAGGCAACCCATCGCAGAGCCGTGGCCACCGTGGCCGCTGCCGCACTTGCGACCCCGCTCCTGCTGGCATCCGCCTCCCCGTCCGCTGCGCAGCGTCAGGACCCGGGCGACCGGGCGGCCATGGACGCGTCGAAGCTGGCACGGAAGCTGGTCCAGAAGTCGTCCGCGGACGACGCTTTCGAGCACCTTGAGAAGTTCCAGCAGATAGCGGACAGCACGGACGGCCACCGCGCCGCCGGTTCGCTCGGTCACGACGCCTCCGCGGCGTACGTGTACCAGCAGATGAAGAAGTACGGGTACGACGTGTCGTACCAGCGCTTCGACTTCATCTACACGGAGACGCTCGCCGAGAAGCTCTCCGTCGTCTCACCGGCGCCACGTGACGTCGAGATCGCCGCCATGACGTACACCAAGTCCACTCCTGTGGGCGGCATCAAGGCCGCTGTTGCGGCGGTGCCCGTGGACGACACGACCGGCTGCGAGGCGGCCGACTACGCGTCGGACACCTTCACCGGCAAGATCGCGCTGATCAAGCGCGGCGGCTGCAGCTTCGCGGAGAAGCAGGCCGCCGCGGCGGCCGCCGGGGCGGTCGGCGCCATCGTCTACAACAACACCGAGGGCAGCCTCTCCGGCACCTTGGGCGACCAGGCATCCGCGAAGATCCCGACCGGCGGCATCACGCAGGCCGACGGTGAGAAGCTCGCCGCCGACCTCGCCAAGGGCCCGCTGGAGGTCTCCTTCGAGGTCCGCGAGCTCCAGGAGAAGCGCAGCACCAACAACGTGATCGCGGAGACCCGCCGGGGCAACGCCGCCAACACGGTGATGCTCGGCGCCCACCTCGACTCGGTGACCGCGGGTCCCGGCATCAACGACAACGGCTCCGGCTCCGCCGGTCTGCTCGAGGTCGCGGAGGAGCTCGCCAAGCGGGAGAAGCAGCCCACCAACAAGGTTCGCTTCGCCTGGTGGTCGGCCGAGGAGAACGGACTGCTCGGCTCCGAGCACTACGTCGCGAACCTCAGCAGCCTGGGGAAGAAGGAGATCAAGCTCTACCTCAACTTCGACATGATCGCGTCGCCGAACTACGGACTCTTCGTCTACGACGGCGACAACTCCGACGGCGTCGGCTCGGGAGCCGGCCCGACGGGCTCCGCGCAGCTCGAGCGCGACATCAACGAGTTCCTCGACAAGCGGGGCACCCCGCACGAGGGCACCGACTTCACCGGTCGCTCCGACTACGGGCCGTTCATCGAGGTCGGTATCCCGTCCGGCGGCACCTTCACCGGCGCCGAGGGCATCAAGACCGAGGCGCAGGCGAAGAAGTTCGGCGGTGTCGCGGGCATCGCGTACGACGTGAACTACCACGCCGCGGGCGACGACATCAGCAACATCAACATGAAGGCGTTCGCCGTCAACATCGGCATCATCGCCAACGCCGTGGGCACCTACGCCCACGACATCAGCTCGCTGCGCAAGCCGGTCACGACCGTCCCGACGGACGGTGACGCGGGCAGCGGCGGCGGCCTGCACGACGGTCACGACCACGAAGTGACCGAGTAGCACCCCCCGTCACACCAGCCGCTCCGCCCACGACGGGCGCCAGGCCGCAACGGTCGCGGCGCGCCGCGGGCTCATCGCCCGCGGCGCGCCGTTCGCGCGTACAGCGCCGCGGGACCCGGATGACGCCGCCCCCGTTCGAGCGAATCAGCCGCACGGTCCGCCGGCTCGACCAGGCCCCCGGCACCTGGTGCCCGAAGGCGGCGACCGACCCCCGAACCCCCGCGGTGGCCGCGGAGACACCGGAGAGGTCGCCCTGATGCCGGCGGGGAAGACCAGCGAGAGACCCCATTCTCCCGGTTTGCACAGTACTGATCAGATCGCACCGCGGTTCCATGGCTGCGCCATGAGCCTCTTGACCGGTAGGCTTTCCGTGTGATCTTCAAGCGCATCGGTAACGGGCGGCCGTATCCCGACCACGGCCGGGAAAGCACCCGGCAGTGGGCGGATGTCGCGCCGCGCCCGGTCCGCCTCGATCAGCTCGTGACCACCAAGGGACAGCTGGATCTCGAGACGCTGCTCGCGGAGGACTCGACGTTCTACGGGGACCTCTTCGCCCACGTCGTGAAGTGGCAGGGCGACCTCTATCTGGAGGACGGCCTGCACCGCGCGGTGCGCGCGGCCCTTCAGCAGCGTCAGGTCCTGCACGCCCGCGTGCTCGAGCTGGGCTGAGCCGGCCGGAGCCCCGGTTCTCAACCGGCCGCGCCGGCGGCGGGCAACGCCACAGGGGTGGTCGACCACGGTCTTCGGCTGATCCTTTCGGGGTCCTTTCGACACCGTACGGACGCAATCAACTGATCGTTTAGTAGGCATAGCCACCGCACCGCACTACGCTGCGCCCATGAGCATGCTGACTCCCCCGGCATGGGCGGAAAGTACCGCATCACGGGCGACAAGTACCCACGAATGCGACGCCCCCGGAACCGCCGCAGGATCGTCTTTGCGGCTGTCGCCGCGGTGGTCGCGCTGGGCCTCGCCGGCTGGGGGACGCTGCAGCTCATCGACGCGTTCACAGGCGGCGGCGCGAAGACCTCCGCGAGCGGGGGCGGCACGCGGTGCAAACCCGCCCCGTCCCCCTCCGCGGCGCCCCCGCCACCACTGCCCCGGCAGATCACGGTGAACGTCTACAACGCGACACCGCGCGCCGGTCTGGCCAAGTCGACGGCCGATGAGCTGAAGAAACGTGGCTTCAAGATCGGCAAGGTCGCGAACGCGCCGGTGGCCTACGACAAGAAGGTCCCCGGCACCGCCGTACTGCTCGGAGCGTCCACCGCCCAGAACGGCGCCTTCCGGGTGCTCGGCACCCAGATCCAGGGCTTCCAGGCGAAGACCGACACCCGCACGACCGGGGACGTCGACTTCATCATCGGCACCGCTTTCAAGGCCCTCGACGCGAAGGCGAGCGCGGACGTCGCCCTCGCGGCGCTGTCACAGCCGAAGCCGGCGCCTTCCGGCAAGTGCTAGGTAGACCCGCCCCAGGGACGACGGAAGGGCCGGAGTTCTCCGGCCCTTCGGGGGTCCTGCGGCGCGGTCGGCCGCACCACTGAGGGATCGCTAGTCGGCCGTCCCGTACATGCGGTCACCCGCGTCACCGAGGCCGGGCACGATGTACCCGTTCTCGTTCAGGCGCTCGTCGACCGAGGCGGTCACGACGGTCACGGGGGTGCCCGCCAGCTCGCGCTCCATCACCTCGACGCCCTCCGGCGCCGCGAGCAGCACGACCGCGGTCACATCGTCCGCACCGCGCTTGATCAGTTCACGGATCGCGGCGACCAGCGTCCCGCCCGTCGCCAGCATCGGGTCCAGCACGTACACCTGGCGCCCGGAGAGGTCCTCCGGCATGCGCGTCGCGTACGTCGAGGCCTCGAGCGTCTCCTCGTTGCGGATCATCCCGAGGAAGCCCACCTCGGCGGTCGGCAGCAGCCGGACCATGCCGTCGAGCATGCCCAGGCCGGCCCGCAGGATCGGCACCACCAGCGGCCGCGGGTGGGAAAGCTTCACACCGGTCGTGCCCGTCACCGGGGTGTGGATGTCGACCTGCTCGGTGCGCACGTCCCGAGTGGCCTCGTACGCGAGCAGGGTGACCAGCTCGTCGGCGAGGCGCCGGAAGGTGGGGGAGTCGGTGCGCCTGTCGCGCAGCGTTGTGAGTTTGTGCGCCACCAGCGGGTGGTCGACGACGTGGATCCGCATGGCGTCAACAGTAGCCCGCACTCGCATCAAGGACGGTTCCGGAGGGAAGGTGGAGAGGTGTCTCCCCAGGCCGCAGGGCCGAGGAAGCGCCCGCGGACAGGTCCCGGGGGGAGTACGGATACAGCCGTGGGGTGGTGTGGCCGATGCCGGAGCCCGAGCCGGAGCCGGAGCCGGAACAGGAGATCGCGACCGACGGGGAGCGCCGCAGACGACGCGCCCAGTTCCTGCGCGAACTCAACGAGGCCAAAGCGCTGCGCGACCGTGTCCAGCCGCGACGCGCCCGAGCGGCCCGGATGCGCCGGCAGATGCGTATGCGGACCTTTCGCTGGTAGACCGTCCCACGAGCCCCTTAAGAACTGATGGCCGACGCAACGACGGAAGACCTCTCGCAACGCGCCTCTTTCTGCCACGATTCCGAGTGGGCGGGGCACGAACGCAGAACGCGCCGCCGGTCGTCACACCTCTGATCAGTGGGAGAGTCACGGTGTACTTCGCCGCACTGCTCGCGCGCACTCATGACGGGTGGGAAGCGAGCGACACAGAGCTCGACGATGTGGAGACCCTGTCGGATCTGACCGACCTGGCCCGCGAAGCCTCGGTTGACGAGGACACGGTCCTCGTCTTCATCGAGCAGGAGGACGCCTGGTTCGGCGTCCTCCGGGTCGAGGGCGAGGAGGACCCTCGGATCTTCGTCTCGGACGCGGCCGCTGCCGCACGCTCCTCCTATGGGGAGATCCTCACCAACGAACTGCTCGGCGGGGACGACGACGACCCTGCCGCCGACCTCGACGCGCTGGACCTCGACGGTACGGAGGACGGAGAACCGGAGGAGGACGGGGCCGACACGGTCGATCTGCCCGCCCAGGCCGGCGAGTCCGTCCCGACGGGTCCGGCCGGCGACCGCGAGATCCTCGCCGATCTCGGGATGTCCGAGAAGGAGCTGCTGGCGCTGGAGACGGACGCGCTGTCGGAGATCGCGGACGCGCTCGGTGCGGGCGAGGTACTGGAGACCGTGCGCTAGTGCCCCGCCCGGCAGACGAACACGCACCGGCGCGCACGTCGGAACCGGTGCCGGTGAACGACCCTGTGCGCGGTCCGTGGGAGGCGTCGATGCGCCTCGCCCTCGGCGAGGCGGACCGCGCGGCACGGGGCGGCGACGTGCCGGTCGGCGCCGTCCTCCTCTCCGGAGACGGCACGATCCTCGCCGTCGGACACAACGAGCGTGAGGCGACGGGCGATCCGACGGCGCACGCCGAGGTGCTGGCGATCCGCAGAGCCGCGGTCGTCCTCGGCGAGTGGCGACTGACCGGCTGCACGCTCGTGGTGACGTTGGAGCCGTGCACGATGTGCGCCGGCGCGATCGTGCAGTCGCGGGTGGCTCGCGTGGTCTACGGCGCGCGGGACGACAAGGCCGGCGCGGCGGGCTCCCTGTGGGACGTCGTGCGGGACCGCCGGCTCAACCACCGGCCCGAAGTCGTGAGCGGGGTGCTGGGCGAGGAGTGCTCGAAACAGCTCACGGCGTTCTTCCGGGACCGGCCGGGCAGCCTCTGAGGAGTGCCCGCCGGCAGTCAGGAAGGTGCTCGGCGGACGCATGCCCCTCACCGATTTCGGAGCACGGCCCACCTTGGGCTAAGCTCTCTCCCGGTAGCGTGTCCGAGCGGCCGAAGGAGCTCGCCTCGAAAGCGAGTGTGGCGCAAGTCACCGAGGGTTCAAATCCCTCCGCTACCGCTCTTGTCGAAGGCCCCGGTGCATGGCACCGGGGCCTTCGTCGTGGCCGCGGGCCTCTCCGGACGGCCAGGACCTCACCGTCGGCGGCTGCGGCCCGCAGACGGTTCTCCAGGCACCGCCGAGGCCGCCCGGGATCCGGCACCTGCGTGCGGATGCGATGAAGGGGCGACTTCCGGCCGGACCGGCGCAGGGAGCGCACGCGGGCGGGGGCGCCGCGGCAAAGGCCGGTGAGCGGCTCCGCGACCGGTGCTCCGCCCGACCCGCACGCGCAAAGGGCATGAGGAACAGGCTCTTGGCCGTGGAAAATCTGTCCGAATGCGCTCGGCTAGACTCACGCGACGCGTCGCCAGGGGCAGGACAGCAGGGGAGACAGGGGCCGATGGTGCAAGCCAAGAAGATAGCCGTGTACGTCGTGGTCGTCTTCATCCTGTACACGATCATCAACTCCCCCGACCGGGCTGCCGACCTGGTGGGGGTAGGGTTCGAGGGCATTTCGAGCGCCGCGCAGGGCGTCGGAGAGTTCATGACCGAGCTCGTCAACTAGGACCGCGCCAGGCATCGCGGCCCCGGCCGAGATCCGCCGGCCGGGCCCCGGCCTGCCGGCCAACCAGGGAGTGCACGTTGATCCGCCATCTGGTCCTCTTCAAGCTCAACGAAGGTGTCGAGCGCGACGAGCCCCGCGTCGCCGCCGGAGTGAAGGCCTTCCAGGAGCTGGACGGGGTCGTACCGGAGCTGGAGTTCTGGGAGTGCGCCTGGAACATCACGGACCGGCCGATCGCCTACGACTTCGCCATCAACTCGGCCGTGGCCGACAAGGACGCGCTGAAGCGGTACATCGAGCATCCGGCCCACCAGGCGGCTGCCGGACAGTGGCGTGAGTTCGCCACGTGGGTGATCGCCGACTACGAGTTCTGACGGCCCCTCCACGAGCCCCTCGCCCTCCAGGGCGGGGGCTTTTCGGTTTCCCGTCCCAGTGCGACGTCAACACGACGTTATCGGGTGCTTGCACACAGTGGACATGTCTTGTGATGCTATGACCGCTTTTGACGGATGAGTTGACCGTAAATGACCGCAAAGGGGTGGCTTGACCGTGTCGGCCAGTACTGCGCCTCAGGTGCCACCTCAGAACGAGAGGCCGGACGACACCGCCCCTGCGGCGAGGCCGCAAAGGCGTGGCGCGGACACCCGGGCTCTGACCCAGGTGCTGTTCGGCCGCCTCAAGGGGCTCCAGGCGGGGACCGCGGAGCACTCCCGGGTGCGCGCCGCGCTCATCGAGGCCAACCTCCCGCTCGTGCGGTACGCCGCCGCCCGGTTCCGCAGCCGCAACGAGCCGATGGAGGACGTGGTCCAGGTCGGCACGATCGGGCTGATCAACGCCATCGACCGGTTCGACCCGGACCGCGGCGTGCAGTTCCCGACGTTCGCGATGCCCACGGTGGTGGGCGAGATCAAGCGGTACTTCCGCGACAACGTGCGGACCGTGCACGTGCCGCGACGCCTCCACGAGCTGTGGGTCCAGGTGAACGGGGCCACCGAGGACCTGACGACCGCCCACGGCCGGTCCCCCACGACCGCCGAGATCGCCGAGCGGCTGAAGATCGGCGAGGACGAGGTGCTGGCCTGCATCGAGGCCGGCCGTTCGTACCACGCGACGTCGCTCGAGGCGGCCCAGGAGGGCGACGGCATGCCGGGGCTGCTGGACCGGCTCGGCTACGAGGACCCGGCGCTGGCCGGCGTCGAACACCGCGACCTGGTGCGCCATCTCCTCGTCCAGCTGCCCGAGCGTGAACAGCGGATCCTGATGCTCCGCTACTACAGCAACCTGACACAGTCGCAGATCAGCCAGGAACTCGGCGTATCCCAGATGCATGTGTCGCGGCTGCTGGCGAGAAGTTTCGCTCGACTTCGTTCCGCAAACAGGATCGAAGCGTAGCTCGAACGGGTAGAGCACATCTGAGCCCCTGACGGGGGCTCAAAAGCCTTACACCCCCTGTTTACTGGGCATTTTTGCGCGATACTTGTCGACATGTCACTACAGCGTGTTGCCGACATGTGACATTCTGCTGGAACCGCGTTTGCCGCAGCCTCGCCGCCGGTATTCAGGTGGAGGCTGCGTTCCTCAGACGGTCGCGGCCACCGCGACCGTCCGCGACCTCAAGGGGGTGGCATGTCCGTAGAACAGGGCAGCTCGAAGGTGCTCACTCGCGCTCCAAGCGCGCCCGCACCCGTCGTGCCCGGCAGCTCGGAAGCCATCGACACCCGCACTCTCTCCCGCTCCCTGTTCCTGCGGCTCCGCGCCCTGGACAGCGAGGGCGCGGCCGACGACAGCCCGGAGCGCACCTACGTGCGCGACACCCTCATCGAGCTCAACCTCCCGCTGGTCCGTTACGCCGCAGCGCGGTTCCGCAGCCGCAACGAACCGATGGAGGACATCGTCCAGGTCGGCACGATCGGCCTGATCAAGGCGATCGACCGCTTCGACTGCGAACGGGGCGTGGAGTTCCCGACCTTCGCGATGCCGACGGTCGTGGGCGAGATCAAGCGCTTCTTCCGGGACACCTCGTGGTCGGTGCGGGTCCCGCGCCGACTCCAGGAGCTGCGCCTCGCACTCACCAAGGCGAGCGACGAGCTCGCCCAGAAGCTGGACCGCTCCCCGACCGTCCCCGAACTGGCCGCGGTGCTGGGGGTGTCGGAGGAGGACGTCGTCGACGGCCTGGCCGTGGGCAACGCCTACACGGCCTCTTCGCTCGACTCGCCCTCGCCCGAGGACGACGGCGGTGAAGGCTCGCTCGCGGACCGCCTCGGCTACGAGGACTCGGCGCTGGAAGGTGTCGAGTACCGCGAGTCCCTCAAGCCGCTGCTGGCCAAACTGCCGCCCCGGGAGCGGCAGATCATCATGCTGCGGTTCTTCGCCAACATGACCCAGTCGCAGATCGGCGAGGAGGTCGGCATCTCACAGATGCACGTCTCGCGTCTGCTGACCCGCACCCTCGCGCAGCTGCGGGAAGGGCTGATCGCCGACTGACGATCAGGGCTTCATCCGCTCGAGGCCCGTCTCGAAATGGTACCGGAAGGTTCCTTCCTGACGGGTCGTCAGTCACACTGGCGCGATGCGACGGCGAACCGGCCCAGGGATCGTGGCGTTGGCGCTCTGCCTCGGCGGAGCGCTGACCGCGTGCGGCGGCAGCGGCGAGAGTGACGTGGCGCTCGGCGCCGCCGGCTCAGGACCGGACCGTGCGCCCACCGCTGCCGTACCGCCGCAGGGAAAGGTCTCGCTCGCCCCGCTGGACGGGAACGAAGGCCCTGCCGGCGACGGGGCCACGGGCGCGGCCGGGAAGGCACCCCGACAGGGCGCCTCCGGGCCGACCGCCGGCCCGGAGGGCGGCAGCGACGCGCGGAGCGGTCCCGGCGGCACGCCCGCGAACGGCACAGGCGGCGCCGTCCCTTCCGGGAGCGGCGGACCGCAGCAGACCCCGGGCTCCGACGGCACTCCCGGCGGCTCACCCGCCCCGGCACCGTCCACACCCGCCCCGGCACCCTCCTATCCGGAGCCGGGCCCCACCGGCCCTGCCGTGCTACAGCTCGGCGAGCCTGTCCGCGAGGCCCTCGACCGGCGCTGGTGCGAGAAGGTCACCGTCGAGTTCCGCAACACCGGCGGTACGGCGGCCGTGTCCGGCACCGTCACCTTCGCCACCCACATCATCGGCGCGCTCGGCGTCGACTGGGCCACGCGCGAGTCCAGTCAGCCTCTGCCCGCGCCGATCCCGCCCGGAGCCGTGCGGAAGCAGGCGTACACGGTCTGCGTGGACGCCTGGCGGGTGCCCCTGGGCATGCACATCGAGACCCAGGACGTCACCGCGGCATGGAAGTGACCGGGCCCGCCCGATCCGGACGGGTTCCGGCAGACAGGTTCTAACCGAGGGCGAGCCAGGCGACCGCGCCGAGGATGACGACCGCCGCGACGACGCCGACGATCAGGCCGACACGCGAGGAGGACGTCGCCGCGGGCGTCGCCGCCGCGCGGCCCTGCGGGGCGCCTTCGTCGACGAAAGCGCGGAACATCTGGGTGCTGCCCGCGGGGTCGTAGTTGCCCTCGGGCCCTGGCCTTGGGGAGCATGGGGGTTGTGTGCCATGGGGCAGGACCCTAGCGAACGGCGTCGACGGCCCCAACCCCAGGCGGGCGGCCGATGGGTTCCGAGAAGGACATGACCCGCCCATGACTCCGCATATGCAAAGCCTTTTGGCTTCCTTTACCCGTTCAGGCCCGTTTTCATTTGCCTGTAGCAACCAACAGCTTCTATCGTTGCCCTAAGCAACGAAAAGCTGGGAGGGGCCTTGGCCGAGCGGAGTCAGTACGAGGAGCTGGCCCGGCAGATAAGCGCAGTCGGAGCCGTGAAACGGAGCCTGTCGCGGATCCTGCCCGCCGAGTGTCCTTCCGGGTCCGCCGCGGTGCTGTCACTGATCGGCAGGCACGGAGAGATGAGGATGGGCCGCCTCGCCGAGCTGATGGCCGTCGACATGTCCGTCACCAGCCGGCATGTGGCCCATGTGGTGGAGCGCGGCTGGCTGGAGCGGTCGCCCGACCCGGAGGACCGGCGGTCCCGCATCCTGCGGCTCACCCCGGCGGGCAGGGACCTGCTCGACGACCTCGGCCGCCGGACCACGGACATGTTCGCCCACTACCTGGGCGACTGGTCCGACGAAGAAGTCGGACAGCTGAACGCGATGCTGGCCCGCCTCCGCGAATCCGTCGGGGACTGCCGGGCCCACGCCACCCGTACACACGTATGAAGAAAAGGAAGTTCATGGCTACGACCACACCGAACGGTGTGCGGGGCGGCCACGCCAAGCACGGCGGTGGATCCGCCCCCGACGGCGGGGCGCCGATGACGCACCGGCAGATCATGGAGGCACTGTCCGGGCTGCTGCTCGGCATGTTCGTCGCCATCCTGTCGTCGACGATCGTCTCCAACGCCCTGCCGGAGATCATCACCGACCTCGGCGGCGGGCAGAGCGCCTACACCTGGGTCGTCACCGCCTCGCTGCTGGCGATGACCGCGACCACCCCGCTGTGGGGCAAGCTCTCGGACCTCTTCTCCAAGAAGCTGCTGGTCCAGATATCGCTGCTCATCTACGTACTGGGTTCGGTCGTCGCCGGACTCTCGCAGAACTCCGGCATGCTCATCGCGTGCCGGGTGATCCAGGGCATCGGCGTCGGCGGCCTGTCCGCCCTCGCGCAGATCGTGATGGCCGCGATGATCGCCCCCCGCGAGCGGGGCCGCTACAGCGGTTACATCGGTGCCGTCTTCGCAGTCGCGACCGTCGGCGGCCCGCTGCTCGGCGGCGTCATCACCGACACCGAGTGGCTGGGCTGGCGCTGGTGCTTCTACGTCGGCGTGCCGTTCGCGCTGATCGCCCTGCTGGTGCTGCAGAAGACCCTCAAGCTCCCCGTCGTCAAGCGGCAGGTGAAGGTCGACTGGTCGGGCGCGTTCTTCATCAGCGCCGCCGTCTCGCTGCTACTGGTGTGGGTGACCTTCGCCGGCGACAAGTACGACTGGATCTCCTGGCAGTCCGGCGCGATGGTCGGCGGTGCCGTGGTGCTCGGCGCGCTGTTCCTGCTCGTCGAGTCGAAGGCGAGCGAACCGATCATCCCGCTGCGGCTGTTCCGCAACCGCACGATCACGCTGGCCTCGCTGGCCTCGCTCTTCGTCGGCGTCGCCATGTTCGCCGGCACGGTGTTCTTCAGCCAGTACTTCCAGCTGGCCCGGGACGAGTCGCCGACCATGTCCGGTGTGCTGACGATCCCGATGATCGGCGGTCTCTTCGTCTCGTCGACCGTCTCCGGTCAGATCATCACCAAGACCGGCCGCTGGAAGGCCTGGCTGGTCGCGGGCGGCGCCCTGGTGACGGCGGGCCTCGGCCTGCTGGGCACCATCCGCCACGACACCGAGTACTGGCACATCGCGGTCTTCATGGTCCTGATGGGCCTCGGACTCGGCATGATGATGCAGAACCTGGTGCTCTGCACCCAGAACCAGGTCGACCCCTCGGACCTCGGCGCGGCCAGCTCCGTCGTCACCTTCTTCCGGTCCCTCGGCGGCGCGATCGGCGTCTCCGCGCTCGGCGCGGTCATGGCCAACCGGGTCACCCACTACGTCAAGGACGGGCTCGCCGAGCTCGGCCCGCAGGGCGAGGCGCTGGGTCACGGCGGTACGGGCGGCGGCGGCATTCCCGACCTGGACAAGCTGCCGGTCCCCATCCGCACCGTGATGGAGACGGCGTACGGGCACGGGGTCGCCGACATATTCCTGTACTCCGCTCCCTTCGCGCTCGTCGCCTTCCTGGTGACCCTCTTCATCAAGGAGGTCGCGCTGAAGAGCAGCTCGTCGGACGCCGAGGCGAAGCAGGCCGTCGCCGCATCCGAGGCTCCGGAGGCGCTCGCCACCGCCACGGCCCCGGCCCCGGCCCCGGCGCAGGCCGTCGCTGCCGAGCCGGTCGCGTCCGTCGCCTCCGGTGTCGCGGTACGCGGAGTGGTGCGCGGCTCCGAGGGCGCCGCGGTGCCCCGGGCCGCCGTCACGCTGATCTCGCCGGCCGGCCGGCAGCTCGGCCGCTCCGTCGCCCAGGGCGACGGCGGCTACACACTGGACGCTCCGGGCGCCGGATCGTATGTGCTGATCGCCTCGGCCGACGGCTTCCAGCCGCAGGCCTCCACGGTGACCGTCACGGGCGAGCCGCTGGTGTACGACATCCTGCTCGCCGGGACGAGCGGCCTCGGCGGAGTCGTGCGCGCGGCCGACGGCGGACGCCCCGTCGAAGGCGCCATGGTGGTCGTCACGGACGTGCGCGGCGATGTGCTCGCCACCGGGACGAGCACGGTGCAGGGCGAGTTCGCCTTCGCCGAGCTCGTGCCGGGCGCGGTGACCGTCGCGGTGAACGCCCTCGGCTACCGGCCGCTCGCGCTGCCCGTGGAGATCGGCGGCCAGGGCGTGACCCGGATCGAGGCGGTGCTTCAGTCCGGTGCCGTCGTGCGCGGTGTGGTCCGCGGCGGCGCCGCGGGCCTGCCGCTGGCCGACGCCCGGGTGACCCTCGTGGACGCCGCCGGGAACGTGGTCACCACGGCGACCACCGGCGACGACGGCGCGTACGCCTTCGCCGACCTGGACGCGGGCGAGTACTCGGTCATCGCGACCGGATACCCGCCGGTGGCGGGCCAGTTGACCGTGACCGGTCGCGGCGTCGACGGTCACGACATCGAACTCGCCCATCCGGGCGAGTAACGGACTGCCGGGCCAGGGCGCCTCGTTCTCGGCGGAGACGAGCCGCCCGCCCGGCGGAGACGGGCCCCGGGAACGGGGCGGCAGGCAGGGGACGGCCGGTCGCCCCGCCCGGGGCCCGAACACTTCCTACGGCCGTGAGGGCCGGACACAGAAACGGGATCGATGGGCATGGGACTTCGCGCACAGGTACGGACCCGCGACGGCTGGGCCGTCCAGCACGCGGTCGTCACCGTGACGGACATGATGGGCACCCAGGTGCTGCGGGCACAGGCCGGCGCGGACGGCACGGTGAGCGACACGACCGACCTGCCGGCCGGGCCGTACACGGTGATCGTGACGGCTCTCGGGTACGCGCCGGTGGCGTCGACGGCGCTGGTCACGGCGAGCGGACGGGTGGACGCCGGCACAGTGGTGCTGTCCCGCCGGGGCGGGGTGGAGCTCCCTCCGCCCGGCACCTGGTCGCTCGACCCGGCGCACTCCTCGGTGGGAGCCACGGCGCAGCACCTCGGGATCTCCAGCGTGCGCGGGCGCTTCACCGAGTTCGCCGGACGGATCGAGATCGCGGAGGACGTGGAGCGTTCCCAGGTCGACGCGGTGATCGCGGCCGCGTCCATCGACACGGGCAACGGGCTGCGGGACAAGCATCTGCGGTCGCCGGACTTCCTGGACATCGATCGCTTCCCCGAGATCACTTACAGGTCCACCGCCGTGACTGCGGCCGGGCCCGACCGCTGGACGGTACGGGGCGAGCTGTCGCTGCACGGCGTCGTCCGCGAGGTCGATCTCGACCTGAGCTACCTGGGCACCGGCCCGGACCCGTGGGGCGGGGTGCGCGCCGCCTTCAGCGCCACGGCGGAACTGCACCGCGACGACTTCGCCATGCACTACAACCAGATGGTGCAGACGGGCATCTCTGCCATCGGGACGACGCTGAGGGTGGAGCTGGACATCCAGGCCGTTCAGGGCGGCGCACTCCCGTAAGGTGCCCGCCATGGCACGACAGATCGCCACCAACACCAGGGTGGATCTCGAGCAGTTGCTGGAATTCGTACGGACCCGCCACCGCGCGATCCTGCTGACGCGCCGCGCGGACGGCTCCCCGCAGGGCTCGCCGCTCACCTGCGGTGCGGACGACTCGGGACGGATCGTCGTCTCGACCTATCCTGAGCGGGCGAAGACACGCAACGCCAAGCGGGACGCACGCGTAGGTGTGATCGTCCTGTCGGACGACTGGAACGGACCGTGGGTGCAGGTCGACGGCACCGCGGAGGTGATCGACTCCCCCGCGTCGGTGGAGCCGCTCGTCGAGTACTTCCGCAACATCTCCGGCGAGCACCCGGACTGGGACGAGTACCGCGAGGCGATGCGGAAGCAGGGCAAGTCGATCATCCGCGTCACACCGGAGCGGTGGGGCCCCATCGCCACGGGCGGCTTCCCGGCGTGGCTCGACGAGGACTGACCGGCTCCCGGGGACCGGTCGGCCGCCGGGAACGGCCGGGCTATGCCTTCGACCGCTCCACCATCGCCTCGATGCCCGCGATCAGAAGATCGAGCGCGAATCCGAAGTCCCGCTCCCGCATCTCCTCCACGGTGTCTCCGCCGCGCGCTTCCATCAGCTCGTCGGCCTGCGCGAACGTCTCGCGGTACTGCGGCCGTTCGCGGATCGTGCCCATGGCCTCGCGGAAGTACTCGTCCTGGTTGAGCCCGGCCGCCGCGCAGCGCTCGATGAAGTGGCCCTCGATGGTGCCGAATCCGTAGACGAACTGGAAGACCGCGGAGATGCCTCCCATCTGCCCGTGGGGCGGCAGGCCGGTGTTGCGCACGATCTGCTGGGCCGCCCTCGAGAAGGCCATCGAGTGCGGACCGATGTTCAGGTACGTCCCGATCAGCGGCGACACCCACGGGTGCCGGACCAGCAGTGCCCGGTACCCGGCGGCGAGGGCCCGGAGCTGATCGCGCCAGTCGCTCGCATCCGCGTCCGTGTCCGGCAGCGGTACGGTTCCGAAGACCGCGTCGAGCGCCAGCTCCAGCAGGTCGTCCTTGGTGTCGACGTACCAGTAGACCGACATCGCGGTGACGTTCAGTTCGGCGGCCAGCTTCCGCATGGAGAAGCGGGCCGCGCCCTCGGCGTCCAGGAGCCGGACCGTCGCGTCGATGATCTTGTCCCGGTCCAGTCCGGCCGGCTGTGCCGACCTGCGCCCGCGGTCCGCCTTGCCCTCCAGCCAGACACTGGTCCGCATGGGGCTCTTCGTGCGGTCGGTCGTACTCGCCATCGCACACCCTCTCGGTTCTTCCGGCCGGACGGACGGTGCCGGAACGCTCCGGTCCGCCCGCCTCCGATGCTATGCCGCTGAGCTGTGCCACGGTGCTGTGCCCTGGGCGGCACAGCACCGTGGCCGCCGGCCGTGTCAGGCAGCCGCCGGAGGGCCCGCCCGCTCGGCCCGCCGCAGCAGCAGCGCGGCCAGCAGACCACCGGCCAGCACCGCCACCGCGCCCACCAGCTGGCTCGTCTCCAGCCCCGAGGCGAACGCCTCCGAGATCGAAGCGCGCTCGGCGGCGTCGTCCGCCGCCGCGAGGGCGGCGGGCAGCGAGGCCGCTCCGACGGCGGCCGGCACGAGAGCGGCGAAGCGGGCGTTGAGCACCGCGCCCAGAACCGCGACGCCGAGGCCGTTGCCGAACTCGGCGAGGGTGCCGTTGATGCCCGCGCCCACGCCCGCCTTCTCCGGCGGGATGGCGCTCATGATCGCGTTTGCCATCGCGGGCATGGACAGGGCCACTCCGGCGCCCATGACGACCAGGCCGAGCAGCATCCCGTTGTAGCCGTCGGCTCCGAGGACCGCGATGGCGGCGAGGCCACCGGACACCAGGGCCATGCCGAGGGCGATGGTGACCGGCGTCCCGAAGAGCCGCAGCAGCCGGGCGCCGACGCCCGTCAGGTTGAGCGCCACGACCGTGAGCGCCAAGGGGGCCGTGCGGAGACCGGCGTCCAGGGCCCCGTATCCGAGCACGAACTGGAGGTGCTGGGTCAGGAGGAAGAGCGAGCCGGTCATGCCGAACGCCACCAGGATCGCGCCGGCGACCGCGCCGATGAAGCGCTGGTTGCGGAAGAAGTGCATGTCGAGCATCGGGTACGGGATCCGCAGCTCCCAGAACACGAAGGCGCCGAGGAAGAGCGCGCCGAGGGCGGCCGACGCCAGGACCTGGACGGAGGTCCAGCCGTGGTCCGGGCCCGAGATGATCGCGTACACGACGGCCGTCATACCGATCGTGGAGAGCACCGCGCCGAGCAGGTCGGGCCGGTCACCCTGCGGGTTCTTGGACTCCGGCACCATCACGAGCACCGCCACCAGGCCGATCACGGCGACGGGAATGTTGATCAGGAAGATCGCCCCCCACCAGAAGTGCTCGAGCATCACGCCGCCGATCAGCGGTCCGGCCGCGAAGCCGAGGGAGCTGACGGTCGACCACAGGGCGATCGCCTTCACCCGCTCCGTGTCGTCGAAGACCTGCACGACGACGGCGAGGGTCGTGGTCATCAGCAGCGCCCCGCCCACGCCCATACCGGCGCGCGCCGCGATCAACTGGCCGGATGTCTGGGCGAGTCCGGCGGCGAGCGAACCGATGCCGAACAGGGCCAGGCCCGAGGCGAGCATCTTCCTGCGGCCGTACCGGTCCGCCGCGTTGCCCGCGGTGAGCAACAGGCCAGACTGGACCAGCGAATAGGCGTTGATCATCCACTGGATGTCGGCCGTCGAGGCGTGGAGCTCCCTCGTCAGGGACGGGATCGCCACGGACAGGACGGTGTTGTCGAGCAGCACGGTGAGCTGGGCGAGACAGATGACGCCGAGGATCAGCCAGCGCTGCGGGTGGCCTCCGGAGGGGGCCTTACTGGTCTCGGTCGTCGTTGCCGTCATTCAGGCTCCTTGTACGGTGTACGGGAAGGTTTCCCGTACACCGTACAAGAGTTTCCTGTACGCCGTACAGCGCTATTTCTGCGCGGTCAGGTCGTAGAAGGTCGCGCCGTCCGCCGTGACTTCGGAGAACGGGTCGGGCCTGGCCCGTGCCGGCCGGGGGCGACGCCGTGCCGGGGCCCGCGTCCTGCCCGGCTCCCGCAGGAGGCCTCGTCCCCGCACGGCCGTCGTCGCCGGCGTCACCGCCAGGGCCGCCGCCGGGCCCGCCGCCCGGGCCGCCCCGGCCACCCGCCACGGCGGGGCCCGCCGTCACGATCGATCCCGCGTGCCCCTCGTTCACCGTCGACAGCGAGTACGCGGCAGGGCCGGCCAGCAACGCCGCGACACCGAGTGCGGCAGCCGCCAGGGCCGTCCGCCGGCCGGCCCGCACCGCGAACAGCGGGACCGCCGCGGAGACGAGACCGCCGCCGCGGTGTCGCCTCACTCACCGGGCTTGATCAGATATCCCGCGCCGCGCCGTGTGTGGATCATCGGCGGTCGGCCCACGTCGATCTTCCGCCGCAGATAGGAGATGTAGAGCTCGACGACGTTGGCCTGCCCCCCGAAGTCGTAGCTCCACACCCGGTCCAGGATCTGCGCCTTGCTCAGCACACGGCGCGGATTGCGCATCAGATAGCGCAGCAGCTCGAACTCCGTCGCGGTGAGGTGGATCGACTGCCCGCCGCGGGTCACCTCGTGGCTGTCCTCGTCGAGCATCAGGTCCCCCACCGCCAGCAGCGACTCGCTGCGCACGGCCGCCGTGCCGGACCGCCGGATCAGGCCGCGCAGCCGTGCCACGAGCTCCTCCAGCGAGAACGGCTTGGTCACGTAGTCGTCACCGCCGGCCGTGAGGCCCGCGATCCGGTCCTCGACGGCGTCCCGTGCCGTCAGGAACAGGACGGGCACGTCCGGCACCTCACGCCGCAGCCGACCGAGGACGGCGAGTCCGTCCATGTCCGGCAGCATGATGTCGAGCACCACGGCGTCCGGACGGAAGTCCCGCACCGTACGCACCGCCCCCGCACCGTCGCCGGCGCTGCGCACCTCCCAGCCCTCGTACCGCAGGGCCATCGACAGCAGCTCGCTCAGCGACGCCTCGTCGTCCACGACGAGCACCCGCACGGGGCTGCCGTCCGGCCTGAGCAATTCGGAGCGCCCCTGGGGCGAGGTCGTGGTCATGTTCACCAGGCTGTGACATTGCCCTGAGAGGCTTCTTTCCCGAACCTGTGAATTCCCTGAGAAGGTGCGGCTGAGTCAACGGAAACATCCGGGGGTCGCACAGGGAGCGGAACCGGAAGTCTGAAGGCGGTCGGCGTGGGCACGGCACACGAATCCTTCTGGCGGCTACGGCTACGGCGGACACTCGCCGGGAACGGCGCCGCGCCCGTCCTCGTGCTGCTGGAGGGCCCCGCCGGTACGGGCAAGAGCCGCCTCGCCGAAGAGCTGACGGGACTCACGGAGGGCACGGGAGCGGTCTGCCTGCGGTGGTCGCCCGGCGAGGCCGGGACCGTGCCGGAGCCGGCGGAGCAGGCCGGGGACCGGCCCGTTCTGCTGATCGTGGACGACGTGCACCGCGCGGACCCCGAGGAACTGCGCAAGCTCCACCGGCTTCTGGAACAGCCGCGGCCGGGACTGGCGGCGGTGATCACCTACCGCCCCGAGGAACTGGCCGCACCCGGCCTTCCCCTGGGGGCCCCTCCGCCCGGCTACCCGCCCGCTCTGGCCGTCCTGCGGCACAGGATACGGCCGTGGACGGAGGCGGAGGTCCGGCAGGCCGCGACGGCCGCCCTCGGTGACCGCTGCACGGCCGAGGCGGTGGCCCGACTGCACGAACGCTCCGGCGGAGTCGCGCAGGTCGTCGTCGACCTGCTCACGGTGCTGCGCGACAGCACCCGGCAGCGGTGCACGGCCGCCGACGTGGACGCCGCGGGCGTACCCGTACGGCTGGCCGACCTGAGCCTCGGCCGGACGGCCGCCCTGCCGCCGGAGCACCGGCCGATCGTCTGGGCCGCCGCCGCGCTGGGCGAGCCGGTGACCCGCGACGAACTCGTCGCCGTGTCGGGACTGGGGCAGGCCCTCGGCAGGGAGGCGCTGCTCGGCGCGCTCGCCGGCGCCGCCCTGACGGAGTCGGGGGAGGGCCGCTACGGACTGCCCGTCCCGCTCGCGGCCGTCGCCGTGCACGGATCCGTGCCGGGACCCGTACGGCAGGAACTGCACGGGCGTGCGGCCGACGTACTGGCGCGCAGACAACCCGTCCCGTGGACGGCGCTGGCCCGCCACCACCACGCCGGCGGGCGCGTCCGGGGCTGGCTGCGCGCGGTGGAGCACGCCGCGCGTGAGGCGGCGGAGGCGAGCCGGCACCAGGACGCGATCCACCTGCTGGAACAGACCCTGGCCTCCCCCTCCGTCCCGCCGCAGACCCGCGCCAGGCTGGCACCGCTCCTGGCCCGCAGCGCGGTCCTCGGCCTGCGTTCCGACCAGACCGTCGAGGTGCTCGGGCAGATCGTCGAGGACCAGGCCCTGCCCGCCACCGTGCGCGGCGAGCTACGGCTCGACCTGGGACTTCTGCTGTGCAACCAGGTCGGCATGAGCGGCCAGGGCTGGCGTGAGCTGGAACGTGCCGCCGCCGAACTGCGTGACGCCCGGCCCGACCTGTCCGCCCGTG
This sequence comes from Streptomyces sp. Tu 2975, assembly GCF_009832925.1. Classification (GTDB taxonomy): domain Bacteria; phylum Actinomycetota; class Actinomycetes; order Streptomycetales; family Streptomycetaceae; genus Streptomyces. The sequence continues at coordinate 4,177,196 of NZ_CP047140.1, read as the reverse complement.
CCATGTCGGCGCTCGCCATGCCCTACTGGCCCGGCTCCTCCATCGACGTGCACCGGGCGTGGCTGGAGGGCGCGGCGGAGGCCGCGGCGGACAGCGGCGACGAGGCCGTCCGTACGGCCGTCGCCGCCAACCGGGCGGGGCTCGCCATGAGTTGCGGCGACCCGACGGCATGGGAACTGGTACGGGCACTGCCCACGGACAACCCCGACCCGCGGACCCGCCAGCACGCGGCACGGGGCCTGTGCAACGCGGCCGACTCCGCGGTGTGGCTCGGCTACCACGAGCGGGCGGAAGAGCTTCTGACCGAAGGTCTCGAACTGTCCGCGAAGAGCGGCTCCCCGTACACCCAGCACACGGCGCTCGGCGCCCGGCTGCTGCTGGAGTGGTTCACCGGCCGGTGGGCCGGACTCGCCGAGCGGTGCGAGACCTTCGTGACCGCGACCTCCGACATGCCGGTCATCTGCGCCGACGCGCGGATGGTCCGCGGGCTTCTCGCCCTGGCGCAGGGGGAGTGGGGGAACGCCCTGGCGTGGCTGTCCGGTCCCGACGGCCCCTCACCCGAGCACGCGGCGCCGCCGCTGGCCGCCGCGACCTCCGGAGCGCTGATCCGGCTCGCGCTGGCCCGCCAGGAACTGCCCGCCGCCGCCGCGGAGGCCAGGAAGGCATGGGCGGGCATGGCGGCGAAAGGCGTGTGGGTGTGGGCCGCGGAGCTGGCGCCCTGGGCCGTGGAAGCCATGGCTCGCGCAGGCGACCGGGCGGCGGCACAGGCCATGGTGGACGACTTCGCCGCCGGCCTCACCGGCCGGGACTCCCCTGCGGCGTCAGCGGCGTTGACCTGGTCGCGCGCCGTGCTGGCGGAGACCGACGGCAGGGCGGCCGAAGCCGTGCCGCTCTACCGGCGGGCCGCGGCCGACTACGCGGCGCTGCCCCGGCCCTATGCCCATTCCCTGACCACCGAGTCCGCCGCCCGATGCGCCCTGAGCGCGGGAGCGGCGGAGTCCGCCGTGGACTGCGCCGACGGCACGGCGCCGGAAGGATCGAGCAAGGCCGGCACGGACGGATCGAACGGCACAGACGTGTGCGGGGTTGCCGGAGCTGAGGAGGAGGCGACCGTCCCCCGGCCGCGCGACGCCGACGATTTCAAGACACAGGCAGTCGCCGAACTGACCGCTTGCGCACAGCAGTTCTCGGACCTCGGCGCCGTATGGGACGCCGCCCGCGCACGTGCCCTGCTCCGTTCCCATCAGCCCGCCAGGGAGGTCCGGCCGCCGGGCAGGCCCTCGTACGGGGACCAGCTCTCCCCCCGCGAGCGCGAGGTCGCCGAGCTCGCGGCGACCGGGCTGACGAACCGGGAGATCGCGACGACCTTGCATCTTTCGCCGCGCACCGTGGAGCAGCACGTCGCCAGAGCGATGCGCAAACTGGGCACGCAGTCCCGGCAGGACCTCGCGGAGACGCGTGCGGTGTACTCCGCCGCGTCGATGCCGCAAACGCCGACCAATGGGACGAACCACCGGTCGGCCAGGGGTTAATCAGGTATCCGTAGCGCCCCGTACCCGTATAGGCGTGTCCGGGATCTGGCCGTAGGTTCCAGCCACTGGCCGACCGACGCGTATCCGTAGCGGGGGAGCTGCTGACCTCGCGTCGGCCGGCCGGTGCCCGCACGGCGGGCCCCCAACCCGCCGTGCACCCGGCCGTCACCGTCAACCCCCCGCTTCCCTGTCGCGGCCACAGGCCGGCTTGTCATGACCTGAACTACCCACTCGGGTCCACGCATGCCGGAACGAACTGGAAAGGCAGCACCTTGAACGGTTCCAGACCCTTTCGCATATCCCTCCTCGCGGTGACCACCACCGCCCTGCTGTGCGCCGGCGCCGCCACCTCCATCGCCGCGCCCCTCCCCGCTCCGGGCACGCCCGGCACGCCGGCCGCCCCCGCACCGGCCCCGGCGGCCCAGCCCGTCGAGCGCCTCATCGTCGGCTACACGTCGCAGGCCGCGGAGGCCAAGTCCGACGACGCGGCGACCAAGGACGCCGAGGCGAAGGGCCGCAAGGCCGGCGAGTCCCTCGACTTCGACCGGCGCCTGGGCACCGGAGCCGCGCTGGTCGACCTCGGCGCCGAGCTGGACAAGGCGGACTCCGAGGACGTCATGGCCGCCTTCCGGGCCGACCCGGACGTGGCGTACGTCGTTCCGGACACGCGGATGTACGCCACCGCCGTGACGCCGAACGACTCCGAGTACAACCGCCAGTGGGACCTGTTCGAGGCGACCGCCGGCATGAACGTCCCCGGAGCGTGGGACAAGGCGACCGGCACCGGCGTCAAGGTCGCCGTCATCGACACCGGTTACGTCGCCCACTCCGACCTCGCCGCCAACATGGTCGCCGGATACGACTTCATCTCCGACACGTTCATGGCCAACGACGGCGGCGGCCGCGACAGCAACGCCGCCGACCCCGGCGACTGGGTCACCCGCGGCGAGTGCGGCACCGACGCCAACGGGCAGCCCGTTCCGGCACGCGACAGCAACAACTCCTGGCACGGCACCCACGTCGCCGGCACCATCGCCGCCACCACCCACAACGGCAAGGGCGTCGCGGGTATCGCGTACAACGCGACCGTCCAGCCCGTCCGTGTGCTCGGCAAGTGCGGCGGCACGACGGCCGACATCATCGACGCCATCACCTGGGCGTCCGGCGGTTCGGTGCAGGGCGTGCCCGCCAACCCGAACCCGGCCGACGTCATCAACATGAGCCTCGGCGGCGGCGGCGCCTGCGACGCCGGCACCCAGAACGCCATCAACGGCGCGGTGAACCGCGGCACGACCGTCGTCGTGGCGGCCGGCAACAGCAACGCCAACGCGGCCAACTTCAACCCGGCGAGCTGCAGCAACGTCATCACCGTCGCCGCCTCCGACCGCGAGGGCAACCGGGCGTCCTACTCGAACTACGGCACCGTCGTCGACGTCACCGCCCCCGGCGGCGAGACCGCCCTCAGTTCCGCCAACGGCATCTGGTCCACGCTCAACACCGGCACCCGCAGCGTCGGCAGCGAGACCTACACGGCGTACCAGGGCACCAGCATGGCCGCCCCGCACATCGCCGGCCTCGCCGCGCTGATGAACCAGGCGAGCCCGTCGATGACGCCCGCCCAGATCGAGTCCGCGATCAGGACCAACGCCCGTACGCTGCCCGGCACCTGCTCCGGCGGCTGCGGCGCGGGCCTCGCCGACGCGGCCCGTACGCTCGGCGCGTCCGGCGGCACCGACCCGCAGCCGCCCACCGGCAGCGTGTTCACCAACGCCGCCAATGTGAATATCCCGGACACCAACATCCCGGTCACGTCCTCCGTGGCGGTGACGGGCATCAGCGGCAACGCCCCGGCCGACCTCGAGATCGCCGTCGACATCAAGCACACCTACCGCGGTGACCTGCGCATCGAGATCGTCGCCCCGAACGGCTCCTCCGCCCAGCTGAAGGCCGCCTCATCCAGCGACAGCGCGGACAACGTCATCACCACCTACACCGTGGACGCCTCCGGCGTCGCGGCGAACGGCACCTGGAAGCTCCGGGTGACGGACGTCTACAGCGGTGACACCGGCTACATCGACTCCTGGGGCCTGACCTTCTGACAGGTCGCAGCCCCGGGCCGCAGCAGGGCCTGCCGATGTCGAGGAGGGCATCGGCAGGCCCTTGGCGTTGCCCGCGTTTCCCGCGTTTCCCGCGAGGGCTCTACCTGCTTGCGAGAAGCAGCCGGGCGCCGTTGTCGTGGCAGACGGCCCGCAGCCAGTCGTCGCCGAGCCCGAGCCGCTCCAACGCCCGCAGCTGGTGCGCATACGGATAGGGGATGTTCGGGAAGTCCGTACCCAGCACGATCCGGTCCCCCAGATCCGCCAGCCGCGTCAGCTCCCTCTCCGGGAACGGCGCGAAGGCCTCGCTGAAGTCCGTGAACGCCATCGTCGTGTCCAGCCGGACCTCCGCGTAGCGCTCGGCCAGGTCCAGGAAGTCGCCGTACTCCGGCATTCCCATGTGCGCCACCACCAGCCGCAGCCGGGGGTGGCGCGCCAGCAGCCGCCCGGCCGGCTCCGGCCCGGTGTGCTTACCGGGAGCGGGACCCGAACCGCAGTGCATCACCACCGGCACCCGTGCCTCCGCGAGCAGCCCCCAGACCGGATCCAGCAGCGGGTCACCCGGGTCGTACGCCCCCACCTGCAGGTGGGACTTGAAGATCCGCGCCCCGCCGTCGACCGCCTCCCGCACATACCGGTCCACGCCCTCCTCGGGAAAGAACGTCGCCGTGTGCACGCAGTCCGGCGTCCTCGCCGCGAAACCTGCCGCCCATCCGTTGAGCCAGGCCGCCATCCCGGGCTTGTGCGGATAGATCATCGAGGTGAAGGCCCGCACGCCGAACGCCCGCAGCAGCTCGACCCGTTCCTCCTCCTCGTGCCGATAGGTGATCGGCCACTCCATGCCGGTCATCGGACCGACGGCGTCGAAGTAGGCCCACACCTTCCGCAGAACAGGCTCCGGCATGAAATGCGTGTGCACGTCCACGAGCCCGGGCAGCCCGAGCCGCTGCCAGAACCGCCGTACCTCAGCCGCCGCGTCATCCGCTGATCCGATGCTCATGGCAGCCACCTTCCGTCCCCGGTCAGGGCAGCGTCCAGATCGATCACCGAAGAGTTCGGACGAGATCGAACGAGCTCCGGCGAGCTTCGACACGGTCCCGCCCGTCAGAACAGGCCGTCCTGTACGCCGTCCTCCCGCACACCGACCGTGGGCACGCTCAGCGCCTCGCCCTCCGCGGCGCCGACGAGGTCCCACCCGGTCATCAGCCGGGTGTCGACCACGACGATCCCGTCCCTCGCCGTCCGCAGATGCAGATCGGGTCCGGCCACGGCGACCAGCCGGCCCGCGACCGCCCCGCCGTCCACCAGTTCGCGCACCACCGCGTCGGCGCCGGGCAGCTCGTCGAGCCCGAACATCCCGACGTGGTCCACCGCCTCGAACGCGATCGGCTCCAGGGACTCCGCCCACCCGGGCAGCTCCAGCGCCCGCCGGTGCAGCCCGGCCACTTCCGCGACCCTCTCCTCCGGCCCCGGCAACGCCGCCCGAACGGCACGCTTGCGGGCGTACGCGATCCGGTCCGGCACACCCAGCGCCGCCCGCAGCAACTCCTCCGTGCGCCGCGCCGCCATCAGCGGTCCCCGCCCCAGCCACGCGAACACCACGGCGCCCTGCTCGAGCAGCCGCGCCGGGCCGCGTTCCTCCGCGGTGATCCCGACCTTCAGCATGCCCGGCCCGAACCAGGCCAGGTACACGCGGTACGTACGAGGATCGTCGGGCACGGCGTCGGCGGCCACCGAATGCGCCCGGTCCAGCCGCGCGCAGTCCGGACATCGTGCCTGGGTCGCCCGACCGGGCACCACGGCGGCCACGGGGCACGCATGCCCGCGCGCACCGACACAGCGGCGGACGCCTTCGGCCCGGAAGCCGAGGCCCTTGCCGATGACGAGCGGACTGACCCGGCCGCCTTCCCACCGCAGCACGCACACCCGCGCGCCACTCGGCCAGCCGACCCCGGCACACCGCCAGCCCATACCCACCTCCATAGGGTGAACGCCGGTCGCTCTCGCCTCCCCTGTGCGACGGCCGCCGTTTCGCACCACCCGAACGAGAGGCCCCCGGATCCCTCCGGGGGCCTCTCGTCTGCTGCGCACTCGGCAGATGCGAACCTGCGACCTTCTCGGAGCCACAGGCGTGTGCGCCGTCCGATTCAGGGCCCGGTGACGACCCTATCGACACCCGGTGACACGCGACCGGGCCGCACCGGCAGCCCCGCGAGGGCTGCGACGCGGCGCCGGTGGCTTACTGCCCGGCGCCGTGGCTCCGGGCAACGGGCACACCGGCCGCTACGAGGCCCCGGAGGGACGGTAACGGGCGGACGGCGACCCGGCCGGGGGTCGAAACTTTGGCGGCTCAGCGGATCATGCGTCGGGGTTCGTGCCCACAGCGGTCTTCTTCAACCGGTCGATCTGGAGCTTCGCGAGGTCGTTGTAGTTCGGCTTCTCCACGAAGGTGCCGTCGCCGTTCACCACGGCGACGACGCTGCCGATCCGCATCATGACCATGGTCTCGCCATCGGCATCCTCGAAGGCCTCGGTCTCCTCGGCGCCCGCGTCGATCTCCACCGGCTTCGCCGTCTTTCCGTCCTCCTCCGCCTTTCTGCGCTCCTCGGTGACCAAGGCCTTGTACGTGGCACTGGCGTCACCCGGGCTCTGGAAGGCCAGGAGGCCGAAGTCGACCTCACCGTCGTAGTCGGAACTGTCACCCCGGCCGCTGTCGTCCGTGTCGAAGTCGGTGCCGCCCAAGCTGATCAGCCCGCCGCAGTTGGACTCGGTCGCTTCGGTGCACTCCTCGACCGCCTCGTCGCCGACCTCGACCTCGATGTCGTCGCCCTCGAAGCCCTTGGGCGCGCTCGCCTTGCTGGGGAGGGCGGTGCGAACCATGTCCGGCGTCAGCGTGACCGGGGGCTTGTCGCCGTCCCCGCGGAAGGCGTCCAGACCGTCGTCCGAACCACCGCATGCCGTCAGTACGGCCATCAGCACCACTCCGGCCGCGATCCCCCGTGCTGCCTTACTCAACGTCAACCCCTCGTAGTAATCACCCATTTGACGTGGACACTCAAGCGCATGACGGCTGAGCACACCAAATACGCCCGGGGGCAGCTGGACGAGGCGCTGGGGAATCTCAGCGGATCGGGCGGCACGGCCACCTTTCTCGGTGACCGTGGTCAACGGCTCACCTGAGACGGCCACTGCTCCGAGGTCTCGGCGGCGGCTTCTTGCAGCGGTTCCCGCACTGAACCCTGCGCCGCGATCGCCTGAGGACGTCGATGTCACCCGCTGACGCCAGAAGCCCCCCGGAATGATTCCGGGGGGCTTCTGAACTGTGTGCACTCGGCAGGATTCGAACCTGCAACCTTCTGATCCGTAGTCAGATGCTCTATCCGTTAAGCTACGAGTGCTTGTGCTTCCCGGACTTTTCTGCCCGGTCGGCGTTGCGGGAACAACATTACATGACCTGCGCCGCGACGCGAAATCCATTAGCCGCACCCAGCCTGACCTGCGAAAACACCTGAACGGGTGTACGCGTACGACCCCTGGGACGACCGAAGCCCCGGCCGTGTGGCCGGGGCTTCGGTGATCAGCTGGCGGAGGCGGAGGGATTTGAACCCTCGATGGGCTTTAAGACCCAAACCGCATTAGCAGTGCGGCGCCATAGACCGGACTAGGCGACGCCTCCAGCACACTCACGCGGGCGCGAGTGGTGCGTGCAGATGATGACACAGCCCAGGGGCGCGTCACCAATCGCCGTCCACGGTACTAGCCCCTGGGCCCGCAGGGCAAAGCGCTTGCGGTTGCGCAACGCCGTGGCGTGAGCAGCGTTAGACATGCCGGGGCCTGTCGTGGCCCCCGGCAGGACCCGTGAATCTTCAGGAGCCCCCATGCTGCGCCGCCTTGTCGTCACCGCAACCGCGTCCCTCGCCGCCCTGGCCGCGGCCGTGCCCGTCGCCGGGGCGGTCGTACCGTCGCCGCAGCCGCTGCCCCTGCCGCTGCTGGAGAGACCCGCCCCGAGCAGCCCGACCGGCTGACAGTGATCGTCTCCGCGACCGGGAACACCCGGACGGACGGCAGGTACGAGCTCGAATGCGGACCGGCCGGCGGGACGCACCCCTCCGCCGAGTCGGCCTGCAGCCGCCTCGAGGAGCTCGCCCGGGAGCAGCAGGACCCCTTCGCCCCGGTGGCCGAGGACCAGATGTGCACCCAGCAGTTCGGCGGGCCGGCCACGGCGCGGGTCACCGGAACCTGGCAGGGGCGACAGGTCGACGCCACCTTCGACCGGAGCAACGGCTGCGAGATCTCGCGGTGGCAGACACTCGAGCCGGTGCTGCCGAACACCAGGTCATAGGCCGACGGCGTAGGTCATGTGCACACAACCTTGGTGAGAGCTCCCCCTCATCGCCGTCCGAGCCCCGGTCGGTGCCCTTAGACTCCCTTCAGTGACAGGCCGAGGCCCGAGGGGCAGTATGGGACCGGCCGTCCGCAATACGCAGTAGGTCAGGGAGGAACCGTCGTCGTGAGCAGCAGGCCATCCCGAGGCGCTGCTCGCCTCGCAGCCATACTCGACGCCCTTCCGGACGGGCTCGTGCTCGTCAATGCCAACGGCACGGTCGTCAACGCCAACACCATCGCCCTCGAGCTTTTCGAGACCCCGGGGACCGCTCTGGTCGGACGGGGTCTCCTCGATCTGCTGCCCGAGTTCGACTCGCGGCTGATCCCCGGGTCGATGCGCCGGCCGGATGCCGCCGACCAGCGAGGGCGCACCAAGCCCACACGCATGATCGCGCGGCGTACGGACGGCGGCGAGTTCCCCGTCGAGGTGACCAGCGCAAGCCTGGAGGACGGGCGCGAGGCGTACGACTCCTTCAACGCGTACACCGGTGACGAGCTGCTGATGCTCGTCGTCCGCGATCTTTCGGGCACCGTCGACACCGAGGCGGAGCTGGCGCGTTCGCAGCGGCAGACCGAGATGATCCTCCGGGCGGCCTCCGAGGGCGTCGTGGGCACCGACACCGACGGACGGGTCGTGCTGGTCAACCCGGCCGCTGCCCAGATCCTCGGGTTCCGCGCCAGCGACCTCGGCGGCCAGGAGCTGCACCCGCTGATCCTGCACTCGCGCGCGGACGGCGAGCCGTTCCCGTACGAGGAGTCGCCGCTCGCCGACACCCTCAAGTCCGGGCGCAAGCACCGGGTGCGCGGCCAGGTGCTGTGGGCGAAGAACGGCTCCAAGGTCGCCGTCGACCTGACGACGGCGCCGGTACGCGACGGGGACCAGCTGGTCGGCGCGGTGATGACGTTCACCGACCGGCGGCCTTACGAGGAGCAGGCCGAGAAGCACGCCGCCGAGCTGACGGAGACGACGGAGCGGCTCACGGCGGAACTCGCCGCCACCACCGAGCGGTACGAGGCCGAGCTGGCGGAGAAGGTCGAGCGGTACGAGGCCGAGCTCGCGGACAAGGCCGACCGCTACACGGCCGAGCTGGAAGCCGGCTCCGAGCGGTACGCGGAGCTGAGTGCCCGGCACGCGCAGCTGACCGCGGTGCTCGGGGAGTCGCTGCGCGGCCCGCTGGAGGAACTGCGCACCGAGCTGGGCACGCTGGCGGCCGACCCGGCCGGGCAGCTGTGGCCGGAGGCGAACCAGATCCTGCACCACCTGGCCGCCGGCTACGCCCGGATGACGACCCTCGTCGACAACGTCCTCGGCTATCAGCGGCTCGACACCGGCACGGAGCAGCTGACGAAGGCCAACGTGCTGCTCGACGCGGTCGTCGCGGCCGGCGTCGAGGGAGCGATCGAGCTCATCGGCCCCGGGCGCGCCCAGTTCGCGGTGCACGCGCCGCCGATAGAGGCGGAGGTCGACGGGGCACGACTGGCCACGGCGCTCGCGCACCTGGTGGCGGACGTGGCGGGCGTCGACTCGACCGGCAAGGCCAAGCTCCCTCCCGGCGGCGGCTACGTGGACTCGACGGTCGTCGTCGCGGCCGCCCAGCGCGGTGACGTCGTACGGATCGAGGTGCGCGGGCCGTTCGCCGGGGGAGACCCGGTGCACGAGCCGATCGTGCGCGGGATCGTCCGGGCGCACGGCGGTGTCCTGCAGACGCACGAGGTGCCGGGGATGAGCGGCAGCGCGTACGTGCTCGAGGTGCCGCTGGGCGAGGGCGCGGGCACCGTCGCCCCGCCCGCCCCTGCCGCGGCTCAGCTTCCCGCCCTGCCGGCGCAGCAGTCGGCCGGGCAGTCCGGTCCGTCCGGGCCCGTCATGGCTTCGGCGAACACGACGACCGGTGGCGGCGGACGCCGACGGGCACGGCGGGCCTCTACGGACGCTTTCCTGGAGAGCCCCGTGGCCATGGAGGACCCGGTGGCCGCGACGCAGCCGACCGGGCGGCGCCGGGCGACGCAGCCGGACGCCGAGCTCATCCCCGCCCAGGACACGGGTGCGGGACCTGCCCGGAGCAGCATCGAGGGCCCGGCCGAGGGCCAGGGCGGCAGCGGGGGGACCGGAAGGCGGCGTGGTCGCCCCAGCCCCGCCGAGAACGCGGCCGTGGCCGTGCAGCCCGCGGAAGGTTCCGTGGTGACCGCCGCGGAAGGCGCGGGCGGACGTGCGGCGCTCGGAGAGACCGTGCCGCCGCAGGGTGTACCGGTCGACGCCCACGGGTTGCAGGCGACGCCTTCCGGGCGGCGCGCACGGCGGGCCGTCGAGAGCGGCCTGCCGTCACCGGCGGGCGGCGAGCAGACCCGGCAGGCGCCGCAGCCCAGCGGCCGGCGCGCCAGGCGTGCGCTGGCAGCGGCTCCGGCCGAGGCCGACAGCGCGGCACCGCGGAGCGCGTTCGCACTGCCGCCGGCGGAAGCGGACCGGATCCCCGCCGGAGCGGTCAGGCCCGGGGTTCCGACGGCTGAACGGCACGACGCCGTGACGGCAGCTCCGGACACCACGCACCACACACCTCCGCAGCAGCACCCGGCGCCGACCGGGCGCAGGCGCGCCCGTAACGAAGGGCAGCCGACCCCGCAGCCGGCCGAGGTTCCCGGCGGGACTCCGGCGGGGCCCACCGCGGCCGGACAGGCCGTGTGGGGGCAGGAAGCCGCTGTCCCCGGCGGTCCTGCCGACAGTCCTTCCGTCGGCGGTACTGACGGCGTCGGCACGGACGGCGTCCCTGCCGCGGAACCGTCCGCCTCAGCCGGGCACCCGTCGGCCGGCCAGGGCTTCGCCGCGCCCGTGCAGGCGTCCGACACCGGTTCCGTGTCACTGCCTCTGCCGCCCGTCGCACCGGCTCAGCCGCAGGACGAAGCAGGGCAGCCGGACCAGGAGGGGAACGCCCGGCAGGCCGGAGCGCTGCCGCCTGCCCAGACCCCCAGGCCTACGGCCGCGCGGGTCGCCCAGCCCCTCCCCGAGGAGCAACCGGTACCCGCCGACTCCACGCAGGGGCGTGCGTTCAGCGTGCGCACCCTGGGCCAAGGCGTGCCGTTCGCCCAGCACCTCACCCAGCAGCAGAACCAGACGCTCGGATCCGGCCGCCGCAGGAAGCTCGGCACGCGTCCCGACAGCGAGCAGCCCGAATTGGCCGCCCGGCCCCACCCTCAGCCCACCGCGGCACCGGTGCCCGCCCCCGTTCCCCCCGCCGTGCCGCAGAACGGGCCCCGGCTTCCCGCCGACCGCGCGGACAGCCGCTCCGAGGGGCGGTCCTACGCGATAGGGGCCCCCGACGAAGGCGCGGAGGGGCCCGAGCCGCTGGACGGGCCCGGAGGGGCGGTCGAGGTCGCCAACCAGCCGCAGCCGCAACCCGTCGACGACGAACTGCCCCCGGAGCCGCTGGACAACCCCCGTCGGCTGCTGGTGTGGCCGGCCCCCGACGTCTCCACCCAGCAGGCGCTGAGCGACCGTGGCTACCGGCCCGTCGTCGTGCACTCGCGCGAGGAGGTCGACGCGCAGATCGCGGCGTTCCCGGCCGCCCTGTTCGTGGACCCCCTCACCGGGCCGATCACCCGGACCGCGCTGCAGTCCCTGCGCCAGGCCGCGGTGGCCGCGGAGGTTCCGGTGCTCGTGACGGCGGGTCTCGGGCAGGCGACGCGGGAGGCCGCGTACGGCGCCGATCCCGCCGTACTGCTCAAGGCACTGGCGCCCAGGGACAGCGAGCAGCACCCGTCGCGGGTGCTGCTGATCGAGGAGCACGAGGAGATCGCCCTCGCGCTGACGTCGACGCTGGAACGGCGCGGCATGCAGGTGGCACGCGCCGGTGCCGACGCTGACGCCGTCACCCTCGCCACGCAGATGCGGCCGAACCTGGTCGTGATGGACCTGATGCAGGTGCGCCGCCGCCGTGCCGGGATCATCGACTGGCTGCGCGCGAACGGCCAGTTGAACCGCACCCCGCTGGTCGTCTACACCTCGGCCGGCCTCGACCCGGCGGAGCTGCCACGGCTGTCCTCTGGGGAGACGGTGCTCTTCCTCGCGGAACGCTCGACGAGCAACGAGGTCCAGGCGCGCATCGTGGACCTGCTGGCGAAGATCGGCACCAACTGACGCGAAGGGGCCGGCGGTCTCGACCGTCGGCCCCTCTGTCTCCCGCTGCTACGTCGCGCTGCCGGAGGGTCTCCGTATCCGGAGCTCTGTGTCCCGCGGCTCGGTGTCCTGCAGCTCCGCGTTTCGCAGCTCCGCGTTCTGCAGCCTGCGTCCTACCGCCTCCGAGTCCTACAGCTCCGTGACGGCGAGCTCGCCGTCCGCGTACTGCCGGCGGATGACCTTCTTGTCGAACTTGCCCACGCTCGTCTTCGGCACCGCCGGCACAACCGCCCAGCGCTCCGGGAGCTGCCACTTGGCGATCTTTCCGGCGAGGAACGTCTTGAGCGTCTCGTAGTCCGCGGTCGACCCTTCCTTCAGCACCACGGTCGCCAGCGGCCGCTCGCCCCACTTGTCGTCGGGCACGGCGACGACCGCCGCCTCCGCCACCTCCGGGTGGGCCATCAGGGCGTTCTCGAGCTCGACGCTGGAGATCCACTCACCGCCCGACTTGATGACGTCCTTGGCCCGGTCGGTAAGCGTCAGGAAGCCGTCGGGGCTGATCACACCGACGTCGCCGGTCTTCAGCCAGCCGTCCTCGCTGAACTTGTCCTCGGGCCGGAAGTCCTCGCCGCCCGCACCGCCGTAGTACGCACCCGCGATCCAGGCGCCCCGCACCTCCAGCTCGCCGGCCGACTCGCCGTCCCAGGGCAGGAGGTCGCCGGCGGGGCCGACCAGTCGCCCCTCGACACCGGCCGGGAAGCGGCCCTGCGTGACGCGGTACGGCCACTCCTCCTCGGCGGTCAGACCGGCCGGCGGGTGGGCCATGGTGCCGAGCGGGGACGTCTCGGTCATGCCCCAGGCCTGACAGAGCCGGACGCCGAGCTTGTCGTACGCCTCCATGAGGGAGGGCGGACAGGCGGCGCCGCCGATGGTGACCTGCGTCATGGAGCTCAGGTCACGGGGGTTCGCGGTCACCTCGGCGAGCAGGCCCTGCCAGATGGTCGGGACCGCCGCGGCGTGCTGGGGCCTCTCACGCTCGATCATCTCGGCGAGCGGGGCGGGCTGGAGGAAACGGTCCGGCATCAGCATGTTGATGCCGGTCATGAACGTGGCGTGCGGGAGTCCCCAGGCGTTCACATGGAACTGCGGGACGACCACGAGGGTGGTGTCCTTGTCGGTCAGGCCCATCGATTCGGCCATGTTGACCTGCATGGAGTGCAGGTAGATCGAGCGGTGGGAGTAGACGACGCCCTTGGGGTCGCCCGTCGTGCCGGAGGTGTAGCACATGGCCGCGGCGGCACGCTCGTCCAGCTCGGGCCAGTCGTACGTGGTCGGACGGCCGGCGATCAGCTCCTCGTACTCGTGGACCTGCGCCTCCGTGTCGGCGAGGAGGGACCGGTCGCCCGGGCCCGAGACGACGATGTGCTCGATCGTCGGCAGATGCGGCAGCAGCGGCGCCAGAAGCGGCAGGAGCGAGCCGTTGACGATCACGGCGCGGTCGGCGGCGTGATTGACGATCCAGACCAGCTGCTCGGCGGGCAGCCGCAGGTTGAGCGTGTGGAGCACGGCGCCCATGGAGGGGATCGCGAAGTACGCCTCCACATGCTCGGCGTTGTTCCACATGAGGGTGGCGACTCTCTGGTCACCATCGATGCCGAGCTCGTCGCGCAGGGCGTTGGCCAGCTGGGTGGCGCGCCGGCCTGCCTCCGCGAAACTGCGCCGCTGCGGCTCGGGCTCCCCGGTCCAGGTGGTGATCTGCGACTTCCCGTGGATCGTCATCCCATGCTGGAGGATGCGGGTCACAGTCAGCGGTACGTCCTGCATGGTGCTCAGCACGGCGTCCTCCCGGTGGGCGCGTTGCGCTACGTGGCAGAAAAGGTGGGAAGATTCTGCGCACATACCACGCGGTATGTCACTACCCGAGGGTAATGAATCGTCGTACATCACCGCGCAGCACCGCACAACAACGCACACGAACCGGCCGGATCCGGCGACGGGAGGTGCGCGGAGGCCGAGCGGGCACGTGCCGGCGCCCCGAACGGGCGGCCCGGGCAGGAGGCCGTCCGGGCCGGTCGTCAGCGGACCGGTGACAGCTCCGGATCCTCGCGGAGCTTCCCCAGCGCCCGTGACACGGCGCTCTTGACCGTACCGATCGACACCCCGAGCACCTCCGCCGTCTGGGCCTCGCTCAGATCCTCGTAGTAGCGGAGCACGACCATCGCTCGCTGGCGGTCCGGCAGCTTCATCACCGCGCGCCACATCGCGTCGTGCAGCACCTGCTGCTCGGCCGGGTCGGTGGGAGGGACCGTCGCCGGCTCGGGCAGCTCGTCGCAGACGAACTCGTCCACCTTGCGCTTGCGCCACTGCGACGTCCGCGTGTTCAGCAGTGCGCGGCGGACGTAGCCGTCGAGCGCCCGGTGGTCCTCGATCCGCTCCCAGGCGACGTACGTCTTGGTCAGCGCCGTCTGCAGCAGATCCTCCGCGTCGCTCACGTTCGACGTCAGCGAGCGGGCGGTGCGCAGCAGCACAGGTCCCCGCGCCTGTACGTACGACGAGAACGAGGCGTAGGGCGTGTACGACGGCACCGGCGCGGCGGCCTTGGAAGCGCTCGTACAGACTGGCGTGGTCATGGCTCAACGCTAGGAGCGCACCCCGCCGTAGCGGATCGGCCCCAGGTCCCGAAGCGTTGTCCCCCTCAGGTTGTAGGGGCGCCTCGGGCTCCACCTCCTGAAGGTGGAGGACACCCTCAGGGGCTACTCGCCGTCGGCCCCGAGAACCAGTCCCGAGGTGGGGACGCCCGTGCCCGCGGTGACCAGGGCTCTGGCCGCGCCGGGTATCTGGTTCACCGCCGAGCCGCGAAGCTGTCTGACCGCCTCGGCGATGCCGTTCATCCCGTGCAGATACGCCTCTCCCAGCTGCCCTCCATGAGTGTTGAGCGGCAGGACGTCGGAGGCCACGAACGCGGCCCCCTCTCCGGGCTTGCAGAAGCCGAACTCCTCGAGCTGCATGAGGACGAACGGTGTGAAGTGGTCGTAGACGATCCCCACGTCGATGTCTCTCGGGGCGAGCCCGCAGGTCCGCCACAACTGCCGGGCGACGACTCCCATCTCGGGGAGGCCGGTGAGGTCGTCGCGGTAGAAGCTGGTCATCTGCTCCTGGGCCCGGCCCGCGCCCTGGGCGGCGGCGAGGATCACGGCGGGCGGCCGCCGCAGGTCGCGTGCCCGCTCGACGCCGGTGACGACGATCGCCTGGCCCCCGTCGGTCTCCTGGCAGCAGTCCAGCAGCCGCAGCGGCTCGACCGTCCAGCGGGAGGCGGCGTGATCCTCCAGGGTGATGGGGCGGCCGTAGAAGTACGCGGCGGGGTTGGTGGCGGCGTGACGCCTGCCGGTGACCGCGACATGACCGAACGCCTCCGGGGTCAGCCCATAGGCGTACAGATAGCGCTGGGCGGCCATCGCCACCCAGGATGCGGGCGTGAGCAGCCCGAACGGGAGATTCCAGCCGAGCGCGGCGCCTTCCGCGGACGGCTCCCTGTGCTGCACGCCGGAGCCGAAGCGCCGCCCGGACCGCTCGTTGAACGCCCGGTAGCAGACGACGACCTCCGCGATGCCCGCGGCGACCGCCAGTGCCGCCTGCTGCACGGTCGCACAGGCCGCGCCGCCGCCGTAATGGACGCGCGAGAAGAACGACAGCTCTCCGATGCCGGCAGCCTGCGCGACCGTGATCTCCGGGTTGGTGTCCATCGTGAAGGTCACCATGCCGTCGACGTCCGCGGGGGAGAGGCCCGCGTCGTCCAGCGCGGCACGCACGGCCTCGGCGGCGAGCCTCAGCTCGCTGCGGCCGGAGTTCTTCGAAAATTCGGTCGCCCCGATACCGACGACGGCCGCCCTCCCGCCGAGGGCGTCCCTCTCACGGATGCTCATACGGCCGCCTCCGGAATCGTCACCGTCACCGTGCCGGTGACGTGGTTGCCGAGACTGTTGGCGCCGACGACCCGCACCTCGGCGGTCGTTCCGTCGAAGGCGCCGATCGTGCCGCTCAGCACCATCGTGTCTCCCGGGTGGTTGGGGGCGCCGAGCCGTATGGACACCCTGCGCAGGACGGCGCGGGCGCCGAAGCAGTCGGTGATGTACCGACCGACCAGGCCGTTGGTCGTCAGGATGTTCATGAAGATGTCCGGAGACCCCTTCTCCTTGGCGATCTCCGCATCGTGGTGCACATCCTGGAAGTCGCGTGAGGCGATGGCTCCCGCGACGATCAGCGTGCGCGTGACGGGAACGGCCAGCGATGGCAGGGCCGTGCCGACGCGTAGGGCCGGGGGCGTGTCCGGGTGTACTGCGGGGGCCGGAGCTGCACCCGGGCCCGGGTCTGTCTCGGCGACCGGGCGGGGGGCTCGGCCGGGGGCCGGATCGGTGCCGGCGACCGGGCCAGGAGCCATGTCTGGAGCTACGTCGGCCTTCCGGGAGTCCGTGTCGGCCGACGCCCCCGGTACGCCGCGGAAGACGGGAAGCTCGTACTCCCCGCCCACACCGAGGAATTGAAGCTCCACCGGCATACCGATGCGCACCTTGTCGGGCGGCACTCCCACGATGTTGCTGACCATCCGCACACCCTCGGCCAGCTCGATCAGCCCCACCGCGAACGGCGGGTCGAACGCCGGGAACGGCGGGTGGTGCATGACCACATAGGAGAAGACGCTTCCCGAGCCGCTCGCCTCCAGCGTGGTCCAGTGGGGCGAGCCACAGGCACCGCATCCCGGCAGCCAGGGAAACCGTGGCTTTCCGCATCCTCCGCAGTGCTGAATGAGTAGTCGGCGTTCGGCCACGCCCTCCCAGAAGCCGGCGTTGTCCCTGTTGATCACAGGGCGCGGCCGGCCGGCCTTCGGTTTCCGGTTCCTGGGTGCGTACTTGAGGATCCGGAAGCGGTGCCTCCCTGCCGGTTCCCCGCCTGCCCGCACGTCCATGCGCGTGGTGATGAAGTAGCCGGTGCCGAGCTTGGTCGTCTTACGCTCGGACACGGACTCGATCACCGAATCGAAGGTGATCCGGTCGCCCGGACGTAACGGCCGCAGATACTCCTGCTCGCAGTCCGTGGCCACCACCGAGGTGCACCCGGCCTCGTCGAGCAACTCGAAAAGCTCGCCGTGGGCCACGTTACGGCCCGTGTGTCCCGACAGTCCGCTCATCGTCCATGCCTGGAGCATCGTCGGCGGAGCGACGGCGCCCTGCCCGACGTACGCAGGGTGCCTGTCCCCCATCGCCTCGCACCAGTGCCTGATCATCGGCTCGTTGACCAGGTCCTTGCCCACGCCGAAGAGGGTGGCGCCCCGCCCTTCGTACGTCTTGAGCCGTGCGTACAGACCGTCGGTCACTTCTCCCCCTCCTTCATACGAGTCGCATCGACGCCACGACCCCCGGCACATCACTCACCTCTTCCCCCGAGGTGATGATCCGCGCGGCATCCGACGGCCCTTGCCTCCTTGTGCTCCGCCGGACTCGCCGGGCGTGAACCACCGAATCTGACTGTCCGTCAGCTCTTTGTCTCTGTCAAGGTCATGCGGCCGGACGGCCCGGACACGCCCCCACGCTCGCGGACCGTCACGCCCCAACTCGAGCCCACCCGCACGACGGCACCCCCAAGCGCCGCCGCCCGGACGATCGTCATCCCCCAGCTCTCGCTCCCCTCGGGCCGGCCGTCACCAAAGAGGTGAGAAATTCACAGTGACGTTGTCCTGGTCGATAACCGTGAAACCCGGTCCGTTGACGCCGGCGGTATTGCTTTGATTACTCGCCCCCGGTCCGTTCGCGACTTGCTGAGTGGACGACGAGTTGCCGAAGTTGGCGCCCCCGACGCCGCCGACGGTCATCGTCGCCACCGACACGTTCGCCCCGTCGTCCCCGAAGCCGCCGTTGTCGGCGTGGGCCACACCGCCGAGGAGCGCGACCGTGAGGGGCAGGGCGGCCGCGGCGGCGAGAACGCGGGCGGAACGGATGCTTGCCATGTCATTTCCTCCATGTACCGGAACTGCGCAAGTGCTTCGGATTCCGGGGCGGTTGGCCTGCCGCTCCCGACTCGATCACGACGTCGCAAGATCAGAAGTGCCCACGCGATCCACCACCAATCGCCCCGGTAGGGGCGGTTCGCTCGCAAGCGTGATGACTTGTCGATAAACCCTCTTCCTGCCCCAGGATCGACCGATCGGCACCACCGCTTCAGGACCGGGCACCGCAAGAGGCGATACGATTCGGCAACTTTTGCGCCATATCTCCACCTTCCCTTCTTCGAACGTCTGTACGAAAATGGATCCATGGCCATCACCGACCGGCAGACCGCCACCCTGGCCCTCGCCCACGCCCTCTCCGCCGCTGAGCGCGGGCTCCCCGTCATCCCCCTGTCCGCGACGAAGCTCCCCGCCCTGCGCTCCCCCCACCGCGACGACCCGCAACCGGTCCTGTGCCGGGGCGAATGCGGTCTCCCCGGCCATGGTGTCCACGACGCAACCACCGACCCCGCTGCTGTACGCGCCCTCTTCGCGGCAGCGCCCTGGGCCACCGGCTACGGCATCGCCTGCGGGCGTCCGCCGCACCACCTGATCGGCATCGATCTCGACACCAAGTCCTCCACCGACTCGATGGCGGAACTGCAGCACCTGGCGCTGCGCCACCTGTTCACCATCCCGGAGACGATCACCGTCCTCACGCCGAGCGGAGGCCGCCACCTCTGGCTGACGGGGCCGCCCGACACGGTCGTCGCCAACTCGGCGAGCCGGCTCGCCCCCGGCATAGACGTCCGCGGCACGGGCGGATATCTCGTCGGCCCCGGCTCGGTCACCGCTCACGGCGCGTACCGCATCGCCCCCGGTACGGCACACCTCGCGCCGGCGCCCTGCCCCCACGCGCTCCTGCGCCTGATCACGCCCCCGGCTCGCACCCGTTCCGTCGCCGGTTCACCCCACGGCCATGGGCACGGCCTGGTCCAGTTCGTCCTCGCGGCGCAGGAGGGACAGCGGAACACCCGACTGTTCTGGGCAGCATGCCGCGCCTACGAGAACGGCCTCGGCGACTCCCTGACGGAAGCCCTCACCGACGCGGCGGTCCACGCCGGCCTCACAGAACGCGAGGCCCGCGCCACGATCGCCTCGGCCGACCGCCTCACGTCGGACCGCGGCATCCGCTGACCGCGCATCCTGCCCGAGCCGTTCCCGCATTTCGCGGCGTGCCGAACCGTCCCACTTCAGCGGCCACTGCCCTCGGTTCCGGCGCAGGGTGAGACAAGGTGACCGCGGAGGGTGCGGCTCCGAACCGGAGCCGCACCCTCTGACCTGCTACTTCTCTGACCTGTAAGCGGTGGGTGTGGGTTTGAACCCACGGTGACTCCCGCCACGACGGTTTTGAAGACCGTTCCCTGGTCCACCACAGGTCGGGGTCGGAGAGACCCCCGCAAGGCCGCTGCTGGCGAGGCTTTTGAAGCGGCGGGGCGGCGGCCAGAGCCTATGAAGCCGCTGATCTACGCTGAGCCGGCCGACTGCATCAGGGACTCGCAGCACAACGTGTTCGGGGCTGACGGCGCCGCGTACAAGGGTCCATCAGCGGAGAAGAACGAGTCAGGCCGTTTCGAGTGGATCCGATCGCGGACATCCGCGGCTTGATCGACCGCCGTGACATCGTCAACCGGCGCGGGTCTGCCATCGGACTGCTGACGTGCCCATGAAGGCGATCCGCCCGGTCAGGATCCCGGTGCCGATGGTGCCGGGGTGGTCGTCGTGCCTTGAGAGAGATGAGTAGTCGACCGACTGACTCCAGCCCGGACGGGGCGGTCCGCCTAGAGGGGCAGTCGCAGCGGCCAGTCGGCGCCCTCCTCGGCCTGTGGCGGATGACGCGGTGTTTCGCGCCCGAAACGTGACCCGGCATCTCCCAGGTCCCCGCTGAGCAGCCCGTCCACGGGCTGCGCCAACCATTCATCGACAGCCGTGATCCCGGCCGGCGAGGGGCCGCTTTGCCGACGATCAGGTGAATTGATGGCGACACACCATAGAAATGGTCAGTCAGCGGCTAGGTATCCAGTACTGAAAACTTCAATTCACTCTCATGGCGGCATGGGCGATGGGTACCGGAGGCTTGCAGTGGGAACGCTGAACAAGTTGGAGCAGCGCTTCGAGTCCTTTGTCAATGGTGCCTTCGCCAAGGTTTTCAAGTCTGCCGTGCAGCCTCTGGAGTTCATCGGTGCTCTGCGGCGCGAGTGTGACATCAATGCCAGGATCTGGGATCGCGACCGCACCGTAACCCCCAACCACTTCGTGGTCGAGCTCAATCCGATCGACCACGAACTGCACGGCCCTTGTCTCGTGATGCTCGGTGAGGAGCTGGTCGAGAAGGTGCGCGAGTACGCCGAAGCGCAGCGCTACTCGTTCGTGGGTCCGTTGAAGGTGCAACTGCAGCGCGCGGACGACCTTGATTCCGGGCTCTACCGAGTACGCAGCCGGATCGAGGTCCCGCCCGAAGCCTCGGAAGCTGCACACGGTCATCCGGCGCGGCGGCGCCATGGTCCGGCCGGACAGCCTCCCGTGCGGGCACTGATCGGGGACAAGCAGGTGCTGACAGCGGACCAGTTCATAGCCCTGAATCTGTGCGTCGGGGACAACGGCATGCTGGTCCGCGCCGACACCCGCTCTCCCGCCACCCCGGATCCGCTCCGAAGTCGCGTCCGGTCCGAAACGAACGGTGCCGGTGTTGCGTCCCGGCGCCGGTCCGGGCGGGCAGCACCCGCCCTGGCGGTCGGGTCCAGCGGCAATCGGCCGGATGACCCGACGGGAGGCAAAGCAAACCCCCCGATTCGAACGGGCGCCCCGGATGGTGCACTCAAGACGCAGCAAGAGAGCGCTGCTGCGGGCCAGTCTGCGCTCCCAGTGGCGGAATTCGCCGACTCTCCCGGCAAAGGAGTCTCACGTCACGGCCCAGAGAAACACCGTAGACCGGTGACGCCTGAGTACGGCCGTGCCCACGCCGACTTCTTGCCTGAAACGTGTTCCAATTCAGCGAATGGACTGCACAGCATGATCAACGACCGTGAAAACAGCAACGTCGGCGATGCCGCATATGGCAGGGCCCCTGACTACGTGGACTCACCCGACCAGGCCCCACTGGACAGGCATGCCACAAGCACGCGGACGGCCGGGGCCCCAGACATCCAGAACAGCGCTGCGCCCACCGACGACCGCATGCCTCAGCCGCAGCACCTTGTCAGACTTCCCACGGACGAAGGCCTGACGCCCCTCGCGCGCCCCTACATCAGGCCCGAACAACTGTCACCCGCCGTCGCCCGGCCGCCGCACCACCCCCGCCCCCCGCTGTCCTATGCTCCCGCCGAGTGGTCGGGACGGGACGGGCACAGCGGGGCAATGGGGCACAGTTCGGCCGCCGACCTCTCCTCCGACCGCCTTTTGCGCAACAAGGCCGGCGGACGTCGAGGCGGCCTGAAGATGCTGCGGATCGGTGGCAGGGCAGCAGAGCGGGAACGTGAGCAGAAGCTCGCCCTCCTGCGCGCCCCAGTGATGGAGTGCTACAAGATCGCCGTCATCAGTCTCAAGGGCGGAGTGGGCAAGACCACCACCACCACCGCCTTGGGGGCGACTCTCGCCACGGAGCGCCAGGACCGCGTCGTCGCCATCGACGCGAACCCGGACGCCGGCACCCTCAGCCGCCGTGCGCGTCGCGAGACCGGGGCGACCATCCGTGACCTGGTGGCCGACATCCCGAACCTCAGCAACTACATGGCCGTGCGCCGCTACACGTCACAGTCCTCCAGCGGCCTGGAGATTCTTGCCAACGACGTGGACCCCGCCATTTCGACGGCATTCAACGACGAGGACTACCGACGGGTCGTGGGCTGCCTCGGGCAGCATTACCCGATCATTCTCACCGACTCCGGCACCGGCCTGCTGCACAGCGCCATGCGCGGTGTCCTGGACCTCGCCGACCAACTGATCATCGTCGCCACGTCCAGCGTGGACGGCGCAACCAGCGCCAGCACCACCATGGACTGGCTCAATGCGCAGGGCTATGCGGACCTCGTCCAGCGCAGCATCACCGTGGTGTCCGAGACGCGCAAGACCAGCAAGGTGGTCAAAGTGAACGAGGTGGTGGCCCACTTCCGGGCCCGCTGCCGTGGCGTGGTGGTGACTCCCTTCGACGAGCATCTCGCCGAGGGAGCCGAAGTGGAACTGGCACAGCTGAAGCCACAGACCCGCGACGCCTACTTCAACCTGGCCGCGCTCGTCGCTGCGGACTTCGCCCGCACCCAGCCCTCGGCCGGCTGGGCCGCCACTACCCGTCCCGGCTACAACACGGCCAGCATGTTCGCCGCTCCCGCCTGGGGGTGAACCAGGCCAGGTCCCTTCCCGACGGTGCCACCGCCATGCGCGCCGCTGGCGACGCATCGTAGGCGGACGACCAGCCGCGCACCGTTCTCGGACGCTCAGGAAGAGGCTGCCGGGTCGCCGGGGACTTCTCCGGATGAGCGTGGGTGCCTCTTGGACGGGGTGCATGGGCTGCCCGGCGGCCAAGCAACCGCGGGGGCGGCTGCCTGAAGCTCGCCCGGCAGCCCCGGCCGTCCCCAGCACACTAAGGTCCGCCCATCCAATGAGTGTGCGGCCATGTGCCCTTGCAGCCTGTTCCCTGATGAACCCTCCCACTCGGTGAATGGATTTGCACGGCATGACGAACGATGGCGGCATCACCGTCGGAGAGCCGGTACCCGGCAGGGACCTCGAGACCCCCTGCCTGTCTGACCACACACCATGGGACCGGCCTGCAACCGGCACGTCACAAACCGGGGAGTGGACGGTACGCGACGGGCGTAGTGGTGGGCTGGGGCACAGCGCCGCCATCGAGCTCTCCTCCGACCGTTTGTTGTGCGACAAAGGCGGCGTGCGTCGCCGTCTCAGGATGTTGCACATGGGTGGCAGGGCGGCTGAGCACGAGCGCCGGCAGCAATTGGCCCTTCTCCGTACTCCGGTGATGGCGTGCTACAAGATCGTCGTCATCAGTCTCAAGAACGGAGTGGGCAAGACCACCACCACCGCCTTGGGTGCGACTCTCGCCACGGAGCGCCAGGACCGCGTCGTCGCCATCGATGCGAACCCGGACGCCGGCACCCTCAGTCGCCGTGCGTGTCGCGATGCCGGGGCGACCTTCCGTGACCTGGCGGCCGACATCCCGATTCTCACCAACTACACGGCCGTACAACGGTACATGTTCCGGTCCGCGAGCGGCCTGGAGATCGTTGCCAACGACGTGGACCCCGCCGTTTCGACGGCATTCAACGACGAGGACTACCGACGGGTCGTGGGCTGCCTCGGGCAGCATTACCCGATCATTCTCACCGACTCCGGCATAGGACTGCTGCACAGCACCCTGCGCGGTGTTCTGGCACTCGCGGATCAGCTGATCCTCGTGGTGTCCAGTGAAGATGGTGGGGTTGCTGCCGGCACCGCCCTGGACTGGCTCACGGTTCAGGGCTATGCGGACCTCGTCCGGCGCAGTATCACTGTGGTGGCCGAGATCCGCCGTTCCAGAGTCGATGCGGACGAAGTCGTGGCCCAGATCCGTGACCGGTGCCGTGGGGTGGTAGTGACTCCCTTTGACAAGCGCCTTGTCGCGGGCGCCGAAGTGGAACTGGCGCAGACGAAAACACGGACCCGCGACGCCTACTTCAACCTGGCCGCGCTCGTCGCTGCGGACTTCGCCCGCACCCGGCCCTCCGCCGGGTGGGCCACCGCCACCCGCCCCGGCTACAGCGGCGGCCGGCCTTTCCTCCGCTCCGGCGTCGGATGACCCGCTAGCGACGAACCTGGCCAGGATTCAGCCCACCCGCGCGCACCTCCCGCGTATGCCACGAATCGTCCCCGGCCGAAGGACCAGTGGTCTTCCGACCGGGAACGGGTGCCGAGCGAAGGCGGGAATCCTCAATGAGGCTCTCCGTCGCCGGTTGTGACGCGGGGCCGAGGGGATCAGTGGAACGACAGGGGCGCCGTGGCTGGTTCCGTCTCGCGATCCTTGGGGGCGACCGCGACCACGCACTGCACGCTGGAGCAGTCGACCCCGGCGAGATCGCCGGCGCTGGTGGACCCTACAACGGCCCGGAGGTCGCCAGAGCCGAACGGGGCGGGGCGCCCCCAGCCACGCCTGCTGGACCAGCGGTTCCGTTGGCCCATACATGGCCCCAGATTCCTGGTGACAGGCACTGGCCGGGACGGGGTCCACACGTGCCCCGCACACGATGATCCGAAGCGGCACAGGGGCGGTTCAGGGTGAGACAGGCACGATGACGAAGGGGTGTCCCGGAAGCGGGACACCCCTTCTGATCAGCGCGTTCTTTGATCTGCTGCGGTGGGTGTGGGATTTGAACCCACGGTGACTCGCGCCACGACGGTTTTCAAGACCGTTCCCTTAGGCCGCTCGGGCAACCCACCCACGCCCCGCCTCACCTGCTGCGGAGCGGGCTACAGACTACCGGGCCCGCGTCCCCGGGCGCAGCAGCGTTCCGGGGACGGTGGAGGGTTCGGGTCGAGCGGGTCAGCTGTCGCCCTTGCGTTCGCCGAGAACGAGCTCCACCTTGTGGGTCTCCCCGTCGCGTTCATAAGTCATCGTGACCTTGTCGCCCGGCTTCTTGGTCCAGATCTCGCTGATCAGGCTGGGGCCGCTGTCGATCGGCTTTCCGTTGAACGTGGTGATGACGTCGCCGGGCTTGAGCCCCACCTTCGCCGCCGGTCCGTCCGGAGTCACCGCCGGGGTGCCGCCGGAGCCCTCTTCGGTGATCCGGGCGCCGGAACCCTGGTCCGACATGTCGACCGTCGCGCCGATGACAGGATAGACCGGCTGGCCCGTCTTGATCAGCTGCTCCGCGACCGTCCTGGCCTGGTTGATCGGGATGGCGAACCCGAGGCCGATGGAGCCGGCCTGGGTCTGGCCGAAGCCGCCGCTGCCCGCGGACTGGATGGCCGAGTTGATGCCGATGACCGCGCCGCGCGAGTCCAGCAGGGGGCCACCGGAGTTGCCGGGGTTGATGGACGCGTCGGTCTGCAGCGCGCTCATGTAGGAGTTGTTGCCGCTGGACCCGTCACCGGACGCGACCGGCCGGTTCTTGGCGCTGATGATTCCGGTGGTGACGGTGTTCGACAGCCCGAAGGGGGCGCCGATGGCGATGGTCGAGTCGCCGACCGCGACCTTCTCCGAGTCGCCGAGGGTCAGCGGGTCGACGCCGGAGGGGGCGTTCTTCAGTTTGAGGACGGCCACGTCGTAGCCCTGGGCCCGGCCGACGACCTCGGCGTCGTACTTCTTGCCGTTGGAGAAGATCACCGACAGGGTGCCGCCCTCTGCGGCGGAGGCGACCACGTGGTTGTTGGTGAGGATGTGGCCTTCCTTGTCGTAGACGAAGCCGGTGCCCGTTCCGCCCTCGCCCTCGCCCTCGGAGCCTTCGATCCCGCCGCCGCCCGACTTGGCCTCGATGGTGACCACGCTGGGCAGTGCGCTCGCGGCGACCGCGGCGACCGTGCCCGGCTCGCGCTTGAGGTCCCGCGGGCTGGCCGCGGAGACCGTGGTCGAGCTGGAGCTGTCGTCGGCACGCTCGGCCGCCCAGTAGCCGATGCCGCCGCCGACACCACCCGCGACGAGCGCCGCGGCGAGCACGGTGGCCGCCAGCCCGCCCGCGCGCCGACGCCGGGGCCGGGGCTCGTGCGCCGGGACCGGCGCACCCCAGGCGGGTCCGCCGCCGCTGCCGCCTCCATAAGAGGGGAGCGTGGGCGGCGGCGGGGGCCAGTCCGCGCCGGTGTGCTGCGCACCCGCGGGAGCGGCAGCCGGCGGAGCCGGTGCCTCCCCGCCGTGACCGGGGAACGGTGCCGCGGCGGGCTCGGGCCGCGGGGCGTGGCCGGGCTGCTCCGCGGAGGCCGCCGGCTCATGGGCGGGCGGCTCGGGACGGGAGGGGGCAGAAGCAGAGGGGGAACCGGCGGACCCGGACGCCGCGTCCTGCGGCCCCTCTCCGGGCCCGGGAGACGTCGATCCCTCGGGAGCGGCGCCCGGCACAGGAGGTACGGACGGGGCGGCAGGGACCGCGTTGCCCTCGTTCTCGGTGCTCACAGCTCTTTCTCCTCAGGTTCCACGTCGGTCTCCGGCGAGCGGAGGGGTCCGCACAGGCCGGCAGTACGTCACGTCATGACTTCCGCTGTGCAAGTGTCCGCGGCCAGCTTTTCCCACTGCACGTCAGGCCACTGTAAGCAGGACCTGTGTGTATTCCGGCAATCCTTTACTTCCGACAATAAGGGCGCACTTCCACGGCGCCCTCCGGGGTCGTTCTGTCGGGTCATCCCCCGGGTCCTCCCCGAGGGGCCGGCTCTCCCCGCTGACCGCATCCACACGGTGCCGGACCTTGTTCGACACCCTGCACGCCGCCTACCCCGCGACGATGACACCATGACGCGGTGACCCAAGCACGGCAGCACAGCATCCAGGTCGTCGCGCACCGCGGCGCCTCCGAAGACGCCCCCGAGCACACCCTGGCCGCCTACCGGAAGGCGATCGAGGACGGCGCGGACGCCCTCGAGTGCGATGTACGGCTCACCGCCGACGGTCATCTGGTGTGCGTCCATGACCGCCGGGTGAACCGCACGTCCAACGGGCGGGGCGCGGTTTCGGCCCTGGAGCTCGCGGACCTCGCGGCGCTCGACTTCGGTTCGTGGAAGGACGCGGCGGAGAGCCCTGACTGGAAGGACCCGTCCCTGACCTCCGTGCTCACGCTGGAGCGGCTGCTGGAGCTGGTGGCAGACGCGGGACGCCGTGTCGAGCTCGCCATCGAGACCAAGCACCCCACCCGCTGGGCGGGACAGGTGGAGGAGCGGCTGCTCCAGTTGCTGGGACGGTTCGGTCTGGCCGCGCCGGCGTCGCCCACCGACTCCGCGGTCCGGGTCATGAGCTTCTCGGCGCGCTCCCTCAGCCGGATCTCCGCCGCAGCGCCGACGCTCCCCACCGTGTACCTGATGCAGTTCATGACGCCGCGGATGCGCGACGGACGACTGCCCGCCGGTGCGCGGATCGCCGGTCCGGGCATTCGTGTCGTACGCAACCACCCGAGCTACGTCGCCAGGCTGCACCGCGCGGGCCACCCCGTCCATGTCTGGACCGTCAACGAGCCGGAGGACGTCGAGCTGTGTGCGCGGCTCGGCGTGGAGGCCATCATCACCAACCGTCCCAAGCAGGTGCTCGAACAGCTGGGCCGCCTCTGATCCGGCTCGTCCGTCCTCCACCCATCGGCCTTCGGGGCGACTCGCGGGGAGTGCACCGGCGCGTTCGGCGCGTGGGCGATCGTGTCGAGTACGTCACTGCTCCGCCCCTGGCCGGTTTCCGGTCCAGTCCATTGGGGCATTCACACCGTGGCGTGGGGCAAAGGAGGTCTCGGGGGTGGCGTTTGTGGTGGCACAGGAGGTGCCCACGTCGTCGAGCATGGCCGTACCCCATGGCCCTGCGGGCGTGGGTGAGGCGCGACACAGGATGCGCGAACAGCTGAATCGCAGTGGTGTCCCGGAAACGGTCGTCGACGACGCAGTGCTGATCCTTTCCGAGCTGCTCAGCAACGCCTGCCGGCACGGCAGGCCGTTGGGGAACGGGGACGCCGGCGACGGTGACGTACGGGCCGCGTGGCAAGTCGACAAGGCGGGGCGGCTCACGGTCGAGGTGACGGACGGAGGCGGTCCGACCCGCCCTGTTCCGGCCACGCCCTCGGTCACCGCACGAGGCGGCCGCGGGCTCAACATCATCACGGCACTGGCGCAGGAGTGGGGTGTGCGCGACAGCGCGGCCGGTGAGGTCACCGTCTGGGTGATCGTCACGGAAGGGCACCGCCGCGAAGATTTCGCTACGCGCGTCGGCGGTCCCGCGTTCGACTTCGCGGACGCTTTCGACGATCTCGACTGACGTCTGCCCGCCGGGCTTTCAACCGGTCCGCGTGGCCGTGCGTCGGAACGGGGCGAGCCGGAGGGGAAGGCAACGGCCGGTGCCTGAGCGAACGCGCAGCGCCGGTTCAGCTTCGACGGTTCCGGTACTGCCGACGGCTTCAGCGGGCCCGGCGCGCCGGTTACTCCGGTGGCTCCGGTGGCTCGGTGGCTCGGTGGCTCGGTGGCTCCGGTGGTTTCAACGCCCCGGGCGTCCGGCAGCTTCGAAGTCCCGTCGGCTCCGGCAGCCGGCGCCACCGGCAGGCTCAGCGCGTCGTAAGCTGCGACAGCTTCGGCGACTTCGACGACTTCGACCACCTCCGCGGCGTGGACTTCCGGGGCGCCTCGCCCCGCTGCTCCCCCACGGAGGCGGCGTACGGCTAGGCTCGCGCCCGACACAGCACCGCCGCAATCGGGAGAAAGCCACACCATGGCCAAGAAGCGCCCCCAGACGAAGGCGACGAAGCCTCAGCTCAGGAACGGGGCCCGCACCGCAGGCGTCGACGAGCCGGTCCCGGTGGTGGGAGCCCGCGAACCCTGCCCCTGCGGCTCCGGCCGCCGCTACAAGGCATGTCACGGCCGAGCGGCGTCCCATGCCGTGACTGAGCTGGTCCAGCGCCCGTTCGAGGGGCTGCCGGGCGAGTGCGACTGGGTGGCGCTGCGCGAGCTGGTGCCCGCCGCGACCGTCGAACTCACCCTGAAGAGCGGTCTTCCCGAGGGCGTGCCCTCCGTGACGCTCGCGACGGTACTGCCCATGGCATGGCCCGCCCTGCGGCGCGACGACGGCTCCGTCCTCCTCGGTCTGCAGAACGACACCCCCTCCGGTGATCTCAGCCGCGACCTCGCCGGAACGCTGCAGCGTGCGCTCACCGCCGAGCCCGGCACCCCGGTCACCGCCGCCACCGCCCCGGCCGAAGGCGTGCGGCTGCAGGACCTGCTCGACCCGGACGCCGCTTTCGAGCCGACCGTCCACTCCGGTTTCGAGTTCTGGGTCCCGGCTTCGGCCGAGCAGGCCTCCCCCGAGGTCGCCGCCTCCCTCGAACGCGCCAACGCCGCGGCGATCCCGACGGTGAAGCTCTCGGGCGTCGACGCCGCCTACTGGTGCGAGACGCCGGACAAGAACCACCTCCGCTGGGTCATGCCGCACCCCGAGGAGCAGTTGCTCGACGCGCTGGCGAGGCTGCACGCGGCGGGCACCTCGTCGCTCGGTGAAGGGACCCGTCTGGTGGGCTCCTTCCGTGCGCACGGGCTGATGGTTCCGGTCTGGGACCTGCCGACCACCATGGGCGCCGAGGAGTGCGAGAAGCCTGCCGCCGAGTTCGCCGAGCGGCTGTCCACCGCGCTGGAGAGCGACACCCCGCTCACCGCCGAGGAACGCCGGTCACGCGGCGGTCTCACGAACCGCCAGGTGACGCTCAGCTGAGAGTGACGATTACCCGTGCGAGACGGGTGACACCTGTCACAACTCGCTCATTCGGAAGGTAAATCGCTGTCCGAATACGAGAGATCGAATTTGCGAACCGCAGATCTCTTGTTACCGTTCTGGAAGCCCGGTCGCTGGTGCATCCCCCGTCGCCAGCGATCGGGCGTTTCCATTTCCCCGGACGCCTCCGGCGCCTCAACGGCCCGTGGACTCTTGGGAGTTGCTCCCGGAGCGGAGCAGCAGCGGCCCGTCTCCCGTTCCGTCGTGAACGGCGAACTCGGCGAACTCGGCGATCGCCCTGTAGTCGGAAGCACTGCCGGCCGAAGGCTCACGAGGAGTTTCGCAAGTGCGTGGCTCATCGCCCGCCTCGACCTTGCAGTTGGTCTGCACAGTGCGTCCGCCCGGTGCCATCAGAGCGAGTACGGACGTCAATTCCTCACCGGTCGCATTGCGGTAATAGGTGCGGCCCCAGGTTTGACCGCCCCGGTTGATCACACAGGTCTGCGCCTCGATGCCGTCGGCAGAGGCGAGTTCCGGCCCACATCGGGAGTCCGTCCGCGGGACGGCGTCACCGTCGCCGCCGGACTCTTCGCGCCCCGCCTCCGCGGCCTTGTCCCGGGTGCCGACGGCTCCGGCCGCTCCCATGCCGTCGCCTTCGGACGCCTCGAGCCCCGCCGGCAGACCGGGCCCGGCCGCTCCGGAGCCCTTCGCGTCGTCGGTGGGAGCGGTTCCCGTTCCGGTCGCCGGTCGCGGGCCTGCCGCCGGTCCGGCCGACGCGACGATCGGTACCAGCGTGGCCGTCACCACCACGGCGGCGAGCCCGATCATGCGGAGATTCATGGGCCACCTGCCGACTGCGGGGTTCGGACACGACTGCCCGAAGATATCGGCGGACCGGGGCCCCGCGGCCGCCGCGCGCCCATGTCCCTGCCGACTCGGCCCACCTGTACCCGTACGAGTGATGAGCCGGGGTCGACGTGGGAGCCGTGGCAGCCGCCTGCGCGGCCGTTCGTGACGGCGCTGCCGGGCCGGCGTCAGTACGTGAGCCGGCTGCCCTCTCCCGCCTCCGGCGGATAGAGACCGCTTCCGGCATCGCTCGCGCTCGCCTCGACGAGAGCGTCCACGACCGCTTCGACGTCGGGCAGCCACGGCGCCGCGGACCCGGGCAGCGGCGCCCGCTCCCAACGCACCAGACCGGTTCCGGTCTCCGAAGGGGGCAGCACCAGATAGCCGCCGCTACCGTGGAAGCGCAGCGAACTGGGCACGCAGTCCTTGACGAAGAGCAGCTCGCCGAGCTGTTCCAGGGTGTACGGGGCCACCAGCAGCGACCAGCGGGTGGGGGTGGCGACCACCGGTCCGAGTCGCATGTCCATCCGGTCCAGCACGGACAGCGCCCGCGAAGCGGCCACCGCGGGCAGGCTCACGGCACAGGGCGCGCGACCCTCACCGGAGCCCGTGGCCCGGGACGGGCCACCGGTGGCCAGCATGATCGGGGCAGTCGGCCGGTTGGTCCACCACCAGCGGATCATCCGCTCGTCGGAGGTGGCGGCGAGGAGGCCGGGATCGAAGGGATGGGCGCCGGGGACGACACACTCGGGGTCGGGGCAGGCGCACCCACGGTCGCCACGGCTTCTCCCGCGGCCCTCCGACCGGTCCCCACCGGCCGATTTCAGTCCTGCACCGGGAAGCACGGGCCATTGCCACTCGACGGCGAAGGTCAGCGCCGCTTCAAGCTGAACAGGCCCCTTCTTGCGCCGGTACCGGAGCCTGCGTCGCCTTCCGAGGATCTCGCGCATGAGCGCTCGTTCCTTTCCGTTGAACGCCGGGGTCCACATCACATCTCGTGTGCAGCTCATTACTGTGCGTACAAGTGCGCGTACTGATCGGCGTCATCGCCCTTGCCGCCGGCATGGGCGGGCCCTCGATTTCGCCGGCGACAGGATCGTCGCCCGAGGGCCGAACGTGGGCTGTAGTCCATTAAACGTGTGGCGAGGGGTGGCGCGCGCCTGGCGCTTGCTGTCCCGCTGTACTGCTTCCCCACCACCCGGGGATGAGGCGCGGCCTCCGGGTGTTAGGACGCCGGGGCCCGCGGCCAGGTTCCGGGGCGCTTTCAACTGCCCCTGGCCATCACCGTTTACGTACCCAGCACGCTTGCAATGACGCTTTCCCCCTAGGCCTTCGCCCTGGGGGACCTCCTGCCGAACGCCCTCAGTCGACCCCAATCGACCGCCATCACACGCATTTTTCGGCCAAGTTAACGGATACCCCCAAACCGCCCGGACACCATCAATCCCACCGGGACAGTGCTGGACATCACCTTATGGGTGCGTGTAGATGTGGATGCACTGATAGCGGCGCAGAATGACATGGGGGTTTGCGATGCTATTGAGCGAAACGCACCTGCCGGAAAGCCGGCTGCCATGAGCGCCCCTCACCTGCCGAAAGTGGCTGGAATCGACTCAACGGTTCCTTCCCCCGCGCACACTCCCGCAACCCTGCCCCCCGCCCCCGCCGCGCCCCCCGCGGCCGGAGCGGTGCTTCAGGACCGCTTGGCCGGCTGGGTCTCGGACCTCACCACGCTCCACGAACTCACCGAGCGACTGATCAGAACCGGCACCCTCGACGACGCCCTCGAGGAACTGCTCGGTGCGGGCGCCGCACTCGTCGGTGCCCGCCGCGGCATGGTCGTCCTCGAACCGCCCCGGGACGCCGCCCGCGACAGCCCGCTCGAGGACGACCGCGGGCCGGGCCTCGCCAAAGGCCTCGGCCTCACGCGCTCCGACCTCGGCCACATCGAGACGGTCCCGCGCGGCGCGACGGCGTACGGCCGCATCCTCGAAGGCGGCCGCTCCGGTGCCCCTGGACCCATCGCCCATCCCGACCTGCTCGGCGACGACTCGCTCCACCCCCTGCACCGCGAGGTCGCCGTCCGCCTCGGCTATTCGGCCAGTTACACAGTGCCGCTGGCCACAGATGCCTCCGGCACACTCGGCGCGGCCGTCTGGCTCTACGACGAACCGGCCGCACCGGTCGAGCGCCAGTGCCACCTGGTCGGCCTCTACATGCGCTCCGCCTCCGAGCACCTGGCCCGCCTGCTCGAACTGGAGCAGGCGCGCGCGACCGTCGCGACCGTCGCCGAGGAGCTGCTGCCCAGCAGACTGCCCCGGGTGCCGGGCGTCCAGCTCGCCGCCAGGCATCACAGCGGCCCTCGCGGCGGCGGTGACTGGTACGACGCGCTGCCGCTGCCCGAGGGAGCCCTCGGACTCGCGGTCGGCTCGGTCAGCGGCCGCGGCCCCAGCGCGCTCGCCGCGATGGGCAGACTGCGGGCCTCGCTGCGGGCGTACGCGGTGATGGAGGGGGAGGATCCGGTCGCCGTCCTGTCCGACCTCGAGCTGCTGCTGCGTCTCACCGAGCCCGCGCGCACGGCGACCGCGCTCTTCGCCTACGCCGAACCCGCGGAGCGGAAGATCGTGCTGGCCGGCGCCGGTCACACGCCGCCGCTGGTGCTCGGCGAGCAGCGCACCGAATTCGTCGAGACCTCGCTGTCGGCTCCGCTGGGGATGCTCGCCTGCTGGGAGGCGCCGAGCGTCGAACTCCGTCCCCAGCCGGGAGAAACGGTGCTGCTGTACACGGACGGACTGCTGCGGCGTACCGGCGACCCCATGGACCGCGCCTTCATCCGGCTCCACTCCGCGGCGGCCGGCGTCCCGCGGGCGCTGCGCGGAGACCCGGCGGCGATCGCCGACCACGTCCTGCGGACCGTGCTACCCGCCGGACCCGACAGCACCGGCGACGGGGAGGACATCGTCCTGCTCGCTGCCCGATTTGACTGATTCCTCACACCCTTTCCGGCCTCTTCCGGTCACACATACGATGGAAGCGTCCCCTCGCCGACCCGGCGGAGGGGGCAATGTGTCGTAACGGTCAAGGCCGACAAGCCCAGGAGGCAGACGTGGCTGAGGAGCTCACCCCGGCGGAAACCGATCTTGCTGCTGACGCAGCAGGCGCGGAGGGCGAGGAGCAGCCGATCAAGCAGCGCAAGAACGGCCTGTACCCGGGCGTGTCCGACGAGCTGGCCGAGAACATGACCACCGGCTGGGCCGACACCGAGCTGCACGGTCTCGAGCCCATCGCGCAGACCGCGAACACCGCGGCCCGACGGGCCGCGCTCTCGGCGCGCTTCCCCGGTGAGCGACTGGTCGTCCCCGCGGGCAATCTGAAGACCCGCTCGAACGACACCGAGTACAGCTTCCGCGCATCGACCGAGTACGCCTACCTGACCGGCGACCAGACCGAGGACGGCGTCCTGGTGCTGGAGCCCAGGGGCGAGGGCCACGTCGCCACCATCTACCTCCTGCCGCGCTCCAACCGTGAGAACGGTGAGTTCTGGCTGTCGGGCCAGGGCGAGCTGTGGGTCGGCCGCCGCCACTCCCTCGCGGAGGCCGAGCAGCTGCTGGGCATTCCCGCCGAGGACGTCCGGGAGCTGGCCGGCAAGCTGAGCGAGGCCACCGGCCCGGTACGGGTCGTCCGCGGTCACGACGCTTCCATCGAGGCCGCGCTGACCGACAAGGTCACCAGGGAGCGTGACGAGGAGCTGCGGGTCTTCCTCTCGGAAGCCCGCGCCGTGAAGGACGAGTTCGAGATCGGCGAGCTGCAGAAGGCCTGCGACTCCACCGCCCGCGGCTTCGAGGACGTCGTCAAGGTCCTCGACAAGGCACAGGCCACCAGCGAGCGCTACATCGAGGGCACGTTCTTCCTGCGCGCCCGGGTCGAGGGCAACGACGTCGGCTACGGCTCCATCTGTGCCGCCGGCCCGCACGCGACCACCCTGCACTGGGTGCGCAACGACGGCCCCGTCCGCTCCGGCGACCTGCTGCTGCTCGACGCCGGCGTGGAGACCCACACGCTCTACACCGCGGACGTCACCCGCACGCTGCCCATCAGCGGCCGGTACACGGAGATCCAGCGCAAGATCTACGACGCCGTGTACGAGGCCCAGGAGGCCGGCATCGCGGCCGTCAGGCCCGGTGCCAAGTACCGCGACTTCCACGACGCCTCGCAGCGGGTGCTCGCCGAGAAGCTCGTCGAGTGGGGTCTGGTCGAAGGCCCCGTCGAGCGCGTGATCGAACTGGGACTGCAGCGCCGCTGGACGCTCCACGGCACCGGCCACATGCTCGGCATGGACGTCCACGACTGCGCCGCCGCACGCACGGAGGCGTACGTCGACGGCACCCTCGAGCCGGGCATGTGCCTGACGGTCGAGCCCGGTCTGTACTTCCAGGCCGACGACCTGACCGTGCCCGAGGAGTACCGCGGCATCGGCGTCCGTATCGAGGACGACATCCTCGTCACCGAGGACGGCAACAGGAACCTCTCCGCCGCGCTGCCGCGCCAGGCCGACGAGGTCGAGGCCTGGATGGCCTCGCTCCAGAGCTGATCCGACGGGACACGCCCCGGAGTGAGGGCGCGCTGCTCACGACACGCCGAGCAGCGCGCCCTCACGCCATTTGAGGATCTTGTCGAAGCTGACCACGGCACCGCGCCCGGGCCCGTTGCGGACGTGAACATGGTCGGCGAGCTGCTCGATCAGGCACAGACCCCGGCCGCTTTCGGCATGGTCGGGTGCCGGGGCGGCGCTGTGGCCGCGCAGGGTGGCACCGCCGACGGGAAAGCCCGGGCCCGAATCGGCCACCTCGATGCGGCACTTCTCGCCGTCCAGGTAGGCCGTCACGCGGTAGTCCCGGGACGCTTCGTCGGTGTCCCGGTCGCCGCCGTGCTCGACGGCGTTGGCGCACGCCTCGGTCAGCGCGACCGACAGGTCGTAGGAGATGTCCGGATCGACGCCCGCGGTCTCCATGGTGCCCAGCAACAGGCGCCGTGCGAGCGGCACGCTCGCAGCCTCGCGCCGCAAATGGAGGGACCACCAGATGCTCATGCTCCAGCCTCCTGGCCGCGGCTCGACATACCGATACGTATTGCCCCAAGGCACGCTGCGTAAGCGCATCGTCGCGCTGACGGCCCTCGTTCGGCGGATGCGCGATACGCACCCACCGGTGTATGTCGGCAAAGGGGATCTTCCGGACCTGCCGTACGGCCGACCGGACCGCAGTGCGATGATGAGCCGGCCATGTCGTCCATACGCCAAGCGCGCGCCGGAGCCGGTCCACGGCTGCTGAGGGCCGCGGTGTTCACCGCGGTCTGCGTCGTGCTGTCCGCGACAGGACATGTGCTCGCCGCCTGCCGGGCGGTCCCCTGTGGACCCTGGCCGTCGGCTTCCTCGGGGTCTTCGTCGTCGTCCTGCCGTTCACCGGCCGGGAGCGTTCGCTGCCCGCAATCGCCGGAGTGCTCACCGCCGGGCAGCTCGCCCTGCACACGCTTTTCGCAACCGGCCAGGGTCACCTGCGGCTGGCGCCGACGGCCGACGACGCCCTGATCAGACTGGCGGCGAAGCTGGTGTGCGGAGCGGGGGCCTCCGCCATGAGCCCCGTGGAAGCCCGCCGCATCGTCACCATGGCGGGCATCGATCCGGCCGCCCATACGGCGCACACGCACACCGCCCAGGCGGTGACCGCGCCGGAACTGCTGCCCTCGCTGCCCATGCTGCTCGGGCACCTGTTGGCGGCCGTCGCGACCGGACTGCTGATGCGCCGCGGCGACGCGGCGCTGTCGCGGCTGATCCGGCTGTCGGCCGAATCGGCCCACGACATCGCCCAGGCCGCGTGGTTGCGCCCGTTGCGGGCCGCACTGGTCCTGGTGCGCGCCCTGCGGGCGGGGCTTCCGCGGTCACCGGGCGCCGGGCCGGGCCTCGCGCCGCCGGTGGACGGGCCTCCTCTGCCCGGTGCAGGTCAGGAACTTCAGCACACGGTGATCAGACGCGGGCCGCCGCCCGTATTCGTCCTCAGCGCCTGACGCGGCCCGCTCGACGGGAGTGGTGCCGCGGTGCCCGCGCACACCCTTGCGGTGCCGGCACACCTCCCTTCTCCTCCACCGTGGAGCTTTCTGTCATGAACGTTTCCCGTATCGCCGCCGCGTCCGCCGTCGCCGCCACCTCGGTGCTGCTGTTCTCCGGTACCGCCTTCGCGCACGTCGGCGTCCAGCCGCAGGGCGAGGCCGCCAAGGGCGGTTACGCCGTCGTCAACGTCAAGGTGCCCAACGAGCGCGACAACGCCTCGACCGTCAAGGTCGAGATCAACCTGCCGGCCGAGCACCCGCTGTCGTCCGTGATGCCGCAGCCGGTACAGGGCTGGAAGGTCACCGTCGCCAAGTCCAAGCTGGACAAGCCCCTCGAGGTGCACGGCAAGCAGATCACCGAAGCGGTCACCAAGGTCACCTGGACCGCCGACGGCAGCAAGATCGGGCCGGGCCAGTTCCAGCAGTTCCCGCTCTCGCTCGGCCGGCTGCCCGAGGACGCCGACCAGATGGTGTTCAAGGCCATCCAGACGTACGACAACAAGGAGGTCGTGCGCTGGATCGAGGAGCCCGTGGAGGGTGGCGAGGAGCCCGAGGCCCCCGCTCCCGTCCTCAAGCTGTCGGCCGCCGGCGACGACCACCACGGCGCGGGCGCGACCGGTGCCGCCGCCGGGGACGACGCCAAGGCCTCGGACCACGAGGAGAAGGAGGCCACGTCCTCCGCTTCCGCCTCCGCCGACAGCAGCGACTCCACCGCCCGCATCCTTGGTGTCGTCGGCATCCTCGTCGGTGCCGCGGGCGTGGCCTTCGGCGTGCTCGCCGGACGCCGCCGCTCGGCCTGACCGGCCCCGTACCGAACCGCTTTGAAAGAGAACCCCATGCACAACCCCAAGAGCGACGGGGAGCCCCGCCGCAGCCGGCGAGCGCCGCTGGTCGCGGCGCTCGCCGTCACGGTCGCGTTCGCCGTGGCGGCGGGCTTCGCCGTCACCCAGAACGACTCCGGTGACGACAGCCCCGTCAGTCAGGTCTCCGCGGAAGCGAAGACGAAGGCCGCGACGGTGCTCACGCAGCCGTACACCAAGCCGGATCTCGTACTGACCGACACCAGCGGCAAGAAGTTCGACCTGCGCGAGCGGACCAAGGGCCGGCCGACGCTGATCTACTTCGGCTACACGCACTGCCCCGACGTCTGCCCCCTGACGATGAGCAACCTCTCCGTCGCCAGGAAGCAACTGCCCAAGGCCGACCAGGACAAGCTCCAGGTCGTCTTCGTCACCACCGACCCCGAGCGGGACACCGCGGCCGAGCTCGCCAAGTGGCTGCCCAGCGCCGGTGACCCGTCCTTCATCGGACTGACCGGCGACTTCCCGACCATTCAGGCGGGGGCGCGCCAGATCGGCATCGGTATCGACGCCCCGAAGAAGGAGAAGAACGGCACCGTCGTCTCCATGCACGGCGCCCAGGTCGTCGCCTTCTCCCCGAAGACGGACCAGGGCTACGTCCTGTACGGCGAGGACACCACGGCGGACGAATGGGCGGCGGACCTGCCGAAGCTGATCGAGGGCGAGAAGCCGTGACCCGACGCGTCCGTACCGCCGTCGTCGCCGTCGCGCTGGGCGTCGGCCTGGCCCTCACGGGCTGCTCGTCCGACAGCGAGCCCGAGTTGAAGGTCAGTGGCGGCTTCGTGCCGCAGCCGGTCGGCGACATGGCCGCCGGCTTCCTGACCGTCGAGAACGAGGGCGGCAGCGCGGACAAGCTCACCTCGGTCACCAGCACCATTTCGGACGACGTCACGATCCACGAGACGAAGAACCAGAAGATGCGGGAGGTGTCGTCCTTCGACATCCCGGCCGGCGGCGAGCTCGACCTCGAACGTGGTGGCAACCACATCATGTTCATGGCACTCAAGCAGCAGCCGAAGCAGGGCGAGAAGGTCTCCGTCGAACTGCACTTCGAGAAGTCGGACCCGATCAAGGTCGAGCTCCCCGTGAAGGAGACCGCCCACAACCCGCAGAAGCACTGAGCATCGAGGGACTGATCAGATGATGACAGCCACCGCCCCGCGCTTCGGACGGTTCCCGGTCCGGGTGCTGCTCGCCGTGACCGTGCTGATGGGCACGCTCCTCGGCGCGCTGCTGGCCGGCGCGACCCCCGCGGCGGCCCACGCCGCGCTGACCGGGAGCAACCCGAAGGACGGGGCGGTGGTGGCCACCGCGCCCAAGGAGGTCACCCTGACCTTCTCCGAGCAGATCGCCATGGGCGACGACTCGATCCGGGTCCTGGAGCCGAGCGGTAAGCGCGCCGACACCGCCAAGGTCCGCGATCTCGGTACCGGGGGCACCGTCGCCTACGGCGTCGATCTCCACGCCGGCCTGCCCGACGGCACGTACACCGTCGCCTGGAAGGCCGTCTCCGCCGACAGCCATCCGGTCTCCGGCGCCTTCACCTTCTCCATCGGTGCCCCTTCCAGCACGAAGGTCGCGCTGCCGGAGGAGGAGGCCGGCGGCGGGATCGTCGGCTTCCTGTACGGCGTCGCGCGCTATGTCGCGTACGCCGGTTTCGTCCTGCTCGCCGGCGGCGCGGCCTTCGTGCTGCTGTGCTGGCAGCGCGGTGCGGCGGTACGGCCGGTGCAGCGCCTGGTCGTGCACGGCTGGGTCGCCATGACCGCGTCCACCCTCGCCATGCTGCTGCTGCGGGGGCCCTACACCGCCTCGGGCAGCCTCGCCGACGTCCTCGACCTCGGGGCGCTGCCCGCTGTTCTCGAGACCAAGACCGGAGCGGCTCTCGTCTCACGGCTGTTGCTGCTCGGGGCCGCCGCGCTGTTCGTGGCCGTCCTGTTCGGCGCGTTCGCGAAGCGCGAGGAGGGGGCCGAGAAGAAGGACCTGAGCTTCGGGCTCGCCATCGGCGGCACGGTCGTCGCCGCCGGGATCGCCGCGACCTGGGCGCTGTCCGAGCACGCCTCGACCGGCATCCAGTCGGCCTTCGCGATGCCCGTCGACGTGCTGCACCTGCTGGCCGTCGCCGCCTGGCTCGGCGGCCTCGCCACGCTGCTGACCGCTCTCTACCGGTCGGCGGCGATCGAACGCCGCGCGGTCCGGCGGTTCTCCACCGTCGCCTTCACCAGCGTCGTGGTGCTGGCCGCGACCGGGCTGTACCAGTCGTGGCGGCAGGTCGGCTCGTGGTCGGCGCTGACCGGAACGACGTACGGGCAACTGCTGCTGCTGAAGGTGGGGCTCGTCGCCGTCATGCTCGGCGTCGCGTGGATCTCCCGGCGCTGGACGGCGCAGCTCGCCGAGGTCGCGGAGGCCGAAGAGGTCACAGAGGCCGCGGAGGTCGCAGAGGCCGAAGAGTCAGCGGAGAAGGACAAGGACACGGGCGCCCCCGCCGATCCCGCGCGCGACGCCCAGCTCGCCCGGCAGAAGGCCGCCGTGGCGACGGCCGAGCGGAAGCGGAACCGGGACGCGGACCACGAGCGTTCGGGACTACGCCGTTCCGTGCTGGCGGAAACAGGCGTCGCGGTGGTGCTGCTCGCTGTGACGACCGTGCTCACCTCCACCGAGCCGGGCCGTACGGAAGAGACCGCCAAGGCCGGCAACGCGCAGGCCGCGCCCGCCGCTCCGGCGGGCCCGACCGAGATCAGGATGCCGTTCGACACCGGCGGCCCCAGCGGCAAGGGAACGGTGCGGCTCAGCCTGGACCCGGCGCTCTCCGGCGCAAACGACATGCATGTGTGGATCGAGTCACCGGACGGCAAGGCGCTGGACGCCCCGGAGGTGAAGGTCTCCTTCACCCTCAAGGCCAAGGAGATCGGCCCGCTGCCCATCACCCCGGACCGCATCACCGCGGGACACTGGACCGCGAGCGCCGTCCAGATCCCGATGCCGGGCGACTGGCAGGTCAAGGTGACCGTGCGGACCTCGGACATCGACCAGACGACCATCGACGAGAACATCAAGATCGGCTGAACCACCGTGACACCCCTGACTCCTGCGACCGGCGCCTCCGCCCGCCACGACGGCATCTCCAGACGACGACTGCTCGGCACGGCGGGCGCCGCCGGTGCGAGCGGTCTCGTGCTGGGCGCGGCGGGCGGCGCCGCGGCGTACGCGGTGGCCGAGGAGAGCCCCACGGCGCTCGCGACGGTCGGGTCCACGGGCGTCGCCTTCCACGACCGCCCGCACCAGGCAGGCATCACCGAACCACAGCAGGCGCACGGCCACCTGGTCGCCTTCGACCTCACGCCCGGCGCCGGGCGCAAGGAGGCGGCGGCGCTGATGCGGCGCTGGTCGGCCCTGGCCGCCGACCTGATGGCAGGCCGGCCCGCCGGCGACGGCGACACGGGCGTCGCACTGGACGCGGGACCGTCCTCGCTGACCGTCACCTTCGGATTCGGCCGCTCCTTCTTCGACCGGACGGCCCTGGTGGCGCAGCGGCCGCCAGGCCTCGACCCGCTGCCGGCGTTCTCCTCCGACCAGTTGGACGCGGGACGTTCCGACGGCGACCTCTGGGTGCAGATCGGGGCCGACGACGCTCTCGTCGCCTTCCACGCGCTGCGCGCGATCCAGAAGGCGGCGGGTACGGCGGCCCGCGTGCGCTGGCAGATGAACGGCTTCAACCGCTCGCCGGGCGCGACCGCGCAGCCGATGACGGCCCGCAACCTGATGGGACAGGTCGACGGCACCGGAAATCCCAAGCCGTCGGAACCCGACTTCGAGCAGCGGCTCTTCGTACCGTCCGGCAGCGACCATCCGTGGCTGGACGGCGGGTCCTACGCCGTCGTGCGCCGCATCCGGATGCTGCTCGACGACTGGGAGAAGCTCTCTCTCCACAAACAGGAGCAGGTCATCGGACGGCGGAAGGCGGACGGCGCCCCGCTGACCGGCGGCACGGAGACGTCGGAGCTCGCCCTCGACAAGACCGGGCCCGACGGAAAGCTGGTCGTGCCGGAGAACGCGCACGCCCGCATCTCCGCACCGGAGCAGAACGGCGGAGCCGCGATGCTGCGCCGGCCCTTCTCCTTCCACGACGGGTTCGGCCCGGACGGAACCCCCGACGCCGGGCTGCTCTTCATCTGCTGGCAGGCCGATCCGCTGCGCGGCTTCGTGCCGGTGCAGCGCAAGCTGGACCGGGGCGACGCCCTCTCGGCGTTCATCCGGCACGAGGCGAGCGGACTGTTCGCCGTGCCCGCGGCGCCGAAGAAGGGCGAGTACGTGGGGCAGCGGCTGCTGGAGACGTGATGGGCGGTTCCGCGGCCCATTAGGGTGACGGTATGTCGGCCACGCGCTTCACATATCTCGGTCCCGAGGGCACCTTCACCGAAGCCGCCCTGCGTACTCTCCCGGAAGCCGCGACCAGGGAACTCGTCCCGATGGTCTCCGTCCCCGCCGCGCTCGACGCCGTACGGGCCGGGGAGGCGGCGGCCGCTCTCGTACCGATCGAGAACTCCGTGGAGGGTGGTGTCACCGCCACGCTCGACGAGCTGGCCTCGGGCGAGCCGCTGATGATCTACCGCGAGGTGCTGCTGCCCATCGCCTTCGCGCTGCTGGTGCGGCCGGGGACGAAGCTCTCGGAGGTGAAGACGGTGACCGGCCACCCGGTCGCGCAGCCGCAGGTGCGGAACTGGCTGCGCAACAACCTGCCCGACGCGCTGTGGGAGTCGGCCGCCTCGAACGCGGACGGCGCCCGGCTGGTGCAGGAAGGCCGCTACGACGCCGCCTTCGCCGGCGAGTTCGCGGCGGCCACGTACGGGCTGGTGCCTCTGGTCAGCGAGATCCACGACGCGGAGAACGCGGAGACGCGCTTCGTCCTGGTGGGGCGGCCCGCGAGGCCCTCGGCGCCGACCGGTGCCGACAAGACGTCCGTCGTCATCTGGCTGGGTGACGACCACCCCGGTGCGCTGCTGGAACTGCTCCAGGAGTTCGCGGTTCGCGGGGTCAACCTGATGCTGATCCAGTCCCGGCCGACGGGCGCCGGCATCGGGAACTACTGCTTCGCGGTGGACGCGGAAGGCCATATCGCGGACCGGCGGGTGGGCGAGGCATTGATGGGGCTGAAGCGGATCTGTCCCAAGGTGCGTTTCCTCGGTTCCTATCCGAGGGCCGGTGTGACGGCGGACGACGTACGGCCGCTGCGGGCCGGCACGTCGGACGTGGAGTTCACGGCCGCGTCGGACTGGCTGGCGCGCTGCCAGGACGGCCGCGCCTGAGGCGTCGTGCCCTGAAGCTGCCGGTCCTACCTGCAGATTTTCGTTGTCCACAGAACTTGTCCACAGGCACGCTTCTCGACCTGGGGACAAGTCGACAACAGAACGCCACAGGGTCGACAAATCGGCCGACCCGCACACTTCCGTCCACAGAGGACCAGGTCGGCCCTGTCACCCGAATTCCATTGATCAACTCTTTGGAGCGAGGAATTCCCACCCGAAT
Source organism: Streptomyces sp. Tu 2975 (assembly GCF_009832925.1). Taxonomy (GTDB): domain Bacteria; phylum Actinomycetota; class Actinomycetes; order Streptomycetales; family Streptomycetaceae; genus Streptomyces. The sequence continues at coordinate 4,134,338 of NZ_CP047140.1, read as the reverse complement.
GAGTGTGTGAGGCCGGTTTGAGATGCGAATTCCCGCCCCTGCGAACCACTGCCGGAATGATCACTTCCGTAATCCACAGATCATGCACACAGGCTGTGGATAACTGTACGGGCCGGCGCATCCCTGTGGACAAGCCCCTCCAGGGGCGGCTGCCAGGGAGTGCGGGGTCGAGGCGGGAAGCATCCCCGTGCACCCTTTCGACGAAAGAGCCTCGATTGTTCGACACTGCGGGATTTGTTTTGCCGCACCTTTGTTAATGCTGGCAACTGCCCGCAATCCGGGCAAAGCGACACGCACCTAGATATCGGGTGGGGTGGGGCGAGTCGGCACCGGTAGCCTGGTGGGGTGATTGACCTTCGCCTGCTCCGTGAGGACCCTGACCGTGTCCGCGCCTCCCAGCGCGCCCGTGGAGAGGACGTCGGCCTCGTCGACGCCCTGCTCTCCGCCGACGAGCGGCGAAGGTCCTCGGGCCTCCGCTTCGACGAGCTGCGCTCCGAGCAGAAGTCGCTCGGCAAGCTGATCCCCAGGGCCACCCCGGACGAGCGCACCGAACTGCTCAAGAAGGCCGAGCAGCTCAAGAGCGACGTCAAGGCCGCCGAGGCCGAGCAGAACGACGCCGAGGAAGAGACCCGCCGTCTGCTGCTCAAGCTCGGCAACCTCGTCCACGAGGACGTCCCGGTCGGCGGTGAGGAGGACTTCGTCGTCCTCGAGACGCACGGCACGATCCGCGACTTCGGCGCGGAGGGCTTCACCCCGAAGGACCACCTGGAGCTCGGCGAGGCGCTCGGCGCCATCGACGTCGAGCGCGGCGCCAAGGTGTCCGGCTCGCGCTTCTACTACCTCACCGGTGTCGGCGCGCTTCTCGAGCTCGCCCTCGTCAACGCGGCGATCGCGCAGGCCACGGAGGCCGGCTTCATCCCGATGCTCACGCCCGCGCTGGTCCGTCCGCGCGCCATGGAGGGCACCGGGTTCCTCGGCCAGGCCTCGGAGAACGTGTACCACCTGGAGAAGGACGACTACTACCTGGTCGGCACGTCCGAAGTACCGCTCGCCGCGTACCACATGGACGAGATCCTCGACGCCGACAAGCTGCCACTGCGGTACGCGGGTTTCTCGCCCTGCTTCCGCCGGGAGGCCGGCACCTACGGCAAGGACACCCGCGGCATCTTCCGCGTCCACCAGTTCGACAAGGTCGAGATGTTCTCGTACGTCGCGCCGGAGGACGCCGAGGCCGAGCACAAGCGGCTGCTGGACTGGGAGAAGCAGTGGCTGACCGCCCTGGAGCTGCCGTTCCAGGTGATCGACGTGGCGACCGGTGACCTGGGTGCCTCCGCGTCGCGCAAGTTCGACTGCGAGGCGTGGATCCCGACGCAGGGGAAGTACCGCGAGCTGACCTCCGCCTCGAACTGCGACGGCTTCCAGGCGCGCCGCCTGTCCGTGCGTATGCGCGAAGGCAAGAAGGTGCAGCCGCTCGCGACGCTGAACGGAACACTGTGCGCCGTGCCGCGCACCATCGTCGCGATTCTCGAGAACCACCAGCTGGCCGACGGTTCTGTGCGGGTTCCTGAGGTGCTGCGCCCGTATCTGGGTGGCCGTGAACTGCTGGAGCCGATCGCCAAGTGAGCCCCGCCCCTTCCCGTACAAGCTGGTCGCCACCGATCTCGACGGAACGCTGCTGCGCGACGACGACACGGTTTCGCAGCGCACGCGCGACGCGCTCGCCGCGGTCACAGAGGCGGGCGCCGCGCACATCATCGTCACCGGTCGGGCGGTGCCGTGGACGCGGCACATCCTCGACGACCTCGGGTACGACGGTCTGGCGGTCTGCGGGCAGGGGGCGCAGGTCTACCACGCCGGCGAGCACCGGCTGCTGACCTCCGTGACGCTCGACCGGCAGCTGGCCGGGCTCGCCCTGTCCAAGATCGAGGCCGAGGTGGGGCCGCTGCTGCTCGCCGCGAGCCGCGACGGACTCGAGGGCGACGTGCTCGTCGGCTCCGGTTACCGGGTGCTGGAAGGCCCGCTGCCGTACGTGCCCATGCACGACCCCGCCGACCTGTGGGCAGCACCGCTGAACAAGGTCTACATACAGCACCCGACGCTCGGCGACGACGAACTGGCGAAGGCGGCCAGGGCGACGGTCGGGAATCTGGTGGACGTCGTCATGGCCGGCGCGGGCGTCGTGGAGATCCTGCCGCTGGGACTGAGCAAGGCCACCGGCCTGTCGCTGGCCGCCCGGCGGCTGGGACTGCGGGCGGCGGACACCATCGCCTTCGGTGACATGCCGAACGACATCCCGATGTTCGGCTGGGCGGCGCACGGCGTGGCGATGGCGAACGCGCACGACGAACTGAAGGCCGTGGCCCACGAGATCACCGCGTCGAACGACAACGACGGCATCGCGGTGGTGCTGGAGCACCTGCTCGCCGGCTGAGTGTCCGGGAGGGGGCGGCCCGCGCGGATGCGCGCTCGAAGCGGCCGCCCCCTGGGCGGCCGCCCGGCGGCCGTGCGGAGTGTGATGACTACTCCGCGGCCTGCCGGGTGCCGCCTCGACGGGAGCACGACGGACTCGGGCTCGAACCCTCGGTCATCGCCGCGCTCCTCTCCCGGTCGGTGACGCCGGTCGCACAGATGTGCTGTCCCGGCCCCACAACTGTGCCGGGCCGGTCGGTCCGGCGCCACCGATTAATCAGCGGTGCCTACGACGGCGAAGATCCCGCAACTGACGGGCGAAGTCGTCCATCCTGGCGTCCATCCGGGCCATGTCGTCGGACAGCTCGCACAGCCGGTTGCTCATCGCGGCGACGACCCGGTTGGTGGCGTCGAGCCGGTGGTCGAGGCGGTCGAGCCGCTCCGACATCCGGTTGAGCACCGGCCCCAGTTCCTGCAGGGCCGTACCGACACCGGCGAGGCAGTGCTCGACGGCCGTGACACGACGGTCGAGGGAGGCGTAGCCCTCACGCAGGGACTCCTCGGCGTCGAGGAGGTGGGTGCGGACGCGGCGGGCGATGTCACTGTCGCGCAGCAGCATCGCGATGTTGAGCACCGTCCGGCGGGTGAAGAGGGTGAGGCTGGAGCGGCGCTGTGGATAACTCACCTCGCCCTCGTATGAGAGGGACAAGCTGTCCCTCTCATATTCGCCCAGGTCAGAGCCCTTCAGCACCTGCATCCCGTTCCCGGTGAGCTCCTCGCGATGCCGCTGCGTCACCTTTTTGATGACCTCTGTGGATACTTCGAAGTAGCGCGCGACGCCCTCTGTGGACACATGAATGCTGTCGGGCAGCAGGGCAAGAGCCTTCACCTTGTCCAGCGCCTCGACCCGCCCCGCGTGCTCGACGCGTATCGCGCGCGACTCGAGCAGGGCATTTTCCGTCGGCATGGGAATGCCTTCCGTTCGTGAAACCGTCAGGGACAGCCCTCTCCCCGGGCCCAGGAGCGGAGGTCGGCTCACGGTGCATCCCACTCAATGACCGGCCCGGGCGAGAACGTCGCCCCGGCACCGGCAATCCCCGACTTCACGAACCCTCGACGTCACGAACTCCAGTTGCCTCCACGCACGGTGGACAACGAGCCGATAACCGTACAGTTACGCGATATGCCTCGGCCCCTGCCGGAAGGGCAGGGGCCGAGGCCGGGACCGATCGCGGGTCACTCCTCGCCGGCGAGCTTGAGCACCCGCAGCTTCTGGCCCGCGTACCAGGTCGCGGCCACCGTGACCCCCGCCAGCAGCGCCACCGCCGCGGGCAGGCCCACGTCGGAGCCGATCAGCCCTTCGCCGCCGATCTTCTCGGCGAGCGCCAGCGACCACTGCTGGACGCTCAGCGTGCGGGCGCCGGGCACCAGGCTGCCGAAGAGGGTCTCCCACACCAGGGCGTAGACGAGGCCGATGACCACCGCGTGCCGGCTGACCGTGCCGAGCAGCAGGAAGAGCGCGCTGTAGGCGATCGACGCCACCAGGGCCGCCACGGTGTAGGCGATGGCCACCTGCTGGCCGTTGCCGTTCAGGATGAAACCCGCGATGAACGTGGGTACCGCGGAGAAGGCCATCGTGACGGCGATCGCGACGATGAGTTTGGTGAAGATGATCGTCGGCCGCTTCACCGGCTTGGCGAGCAGATAGACGATCGAGCCGTCGTCGATCTCGGGGCCGATCGACCCTGTGCCGGCGATGACACCGATCAGGGGAACCATCGTGGCGATGGCGAACCCGCCGAGGACATCGGCGGCGACCTGGTCGTCCGCCCCGTTGAAGCCCCGCACGGCGGCCGCGATCAGCAGCAGCAGTCCGGGGAGCACGAACAGGATCGCGGCTCGGCGCCTGCCGAGGACGGCCCGGTAGGTGAGCCGGGCGACTGTGGGGTTGTACATGTCCGTCACAGCTCCTTTCAGGCCGCTACGAGGTAGGAGAAGACCGACTCGAGGGACTCGTCCGAGGGCGAGACCGTCAGCAGCCGGATGGAGTGCTCGCGGGCGACCTTCGGAAGGAGCTCGGTGAACCGGCCGAAGTCGACTGCCTGGATGCGCAGCGCGCCCTCGGCCAGGTCGACCTCGATCCCAGCGGTCGACGGGTCGGCGATCAGGGCGGCGGCGAGCGCCCGGTCGTCGCTGGAGCGCACCAGGTAGCGGTGCGGCCGGTCGGTCATCAGCCGGCGGATACGGCGGAAGTCACCGCTGGCCGCGTGGCGTCCGGCGACGATCACCTCGATGTGCGAGGCGAGTTGCTCCACCTCCTCCAGGATGTGCGAGGAGAACAGGACCGTGCGGCCCTCGGCGCCCATCCGTCGCAGCAGATCCATCAGCTGCATCCGCTGGCGCGGGTCCATGCCGTTGAACGGTTCGTCGAGCAGCAGCACCGACGGGTCGTGCACCAGGGCGGAAGCCATCTTCACCCGCTGGCGCATGCCCTTGCTGTACGTGGAGACCTTGCGGTCCTGCGCGTACTCCATCTCGACCGTCGCGAGAGCCCTTTGGGCCTCCTTCGCGCCCAGGCCGTGCAGCTCGGCGTTGGCGACCACGAACTCACGGCCGGTGAGGAAGTCGTACATCGCCTCCCGCTCCGGGACGACGCCGATCTGCCGGTACACGGACTCGTTGCGCCAGATCTGTGCCCCGTCGAGGGTGACGGTGCCGTTCGAGGGGGCGAGGAAGCCGCCCATCATGTTGATGAGGGTGGACTTTCCCGCGCCGTTGGGGCCGAGGAGGCCGGTGACGCCGGGGCCGATGGTCATCGTCACGTCGTTGACGGCGACGACGTTGCCGAACCACCGCGAGGTGTTGTCGATGCGAAGAGTGCTCATGGGCGCAGCGCATTCCTAGGAAGGGTGGTGGCGGGCGACGGTTCCGAGCTCACAGCCCGACCTTTCGGTAACGGCGCATGAGGACGCCGTACGAACCGGCGACGAGCGCGAGGACGACGAGCAGGTAGACGACTCCGACGCCGGCGCCGGGTCCCTCACCACCGGGGAAGGCGGAGGTCGCGCCGAGGAAGGCGGTCTGCAACCCGTCGATGAGCGTGACCGGTGAGAACAGGCCCAGCCACTGGATCACACCGGCGGAGCCCGTCTCCCAGGCGATGGCCTGGACGGTGGAGACCGCGCCGTAGGTGATGGTGAGCGTCGCGATCACGGCGGCGACGCCGAAGCCTCGGCGGGGGGTGAACGCGGCGAGCACGAGCCCGATCCCGCCGAACAGGACGGAGAGCACAGCCACGGAGACCAGTCCCTGCGCGAAGCCCTTCGTCTGGTCGGCGAAGTCGAACTTCGCCAGCAGCGCACCCGCGTAGAGGATCACCAGCGGTGCGGCGGTGAGCACGAAGACGGCGGAGGCCATGGCCGCGAACTTGGCGAGGACGTAGTCGACGCGTTCGATCGGTCGGGAGAAGTACAGCGGCACGGACTTGAAACGCAGATCGCGGGAGACGGACTGCGGGGCCTGCGAGGCGAGGAACAACGCGATCAGCGCCTGCATGATGATCGCGTAGCGCGTGTACTTCAGCGGCAGGTCGGTCATGTTGGGGGTGGCGACGGCCACGGCCACGATGATCGCCGCGACCATGCACATGATGCCGAGCAGGATCATCGGCAGCACCTTGGACTTGGCCGAGCGGCCGAGACCGAAGGCGCCGCGCAGCGACTGCGAGAAGAGGGAGCGGCGCGCATAGGCGCGTCCGAGGCGGGGGCCGTCGTAGTTGCGGTATCCGATGTTGTGGATCCGCGTCGTACCGGGCACCTGGCCGCCGTGGGTCTGGGTGCTCATCAGGCCTGCACCTCCATGGCCTTGGCGGCCTCAGGGCGGAAGACCTCCGCGATGTGGTGGCGTCGCTGTTCCATGCGCACGAGCCCGAGACCGAGTTCGGCGACGGCGTCGCGCACGGTGTCGTACGTCTCTTCGCCGGCCGCCTCGAGCAGGAGGATGTGGCCGGCGCCGGGCAGCCCGTCCTCCGTGCGGTCGTGCAGCTTGAGCCCGGCGGCGGTGAGGGCCGCACGGAGCGCGGCCGTACCGTCGGGGTGTGCGTCGGAGTCGGTGACCTCGACCGCCAGGGTGGTCGTCGTCTGCGTGAACTCCTTGGTGGAGCTGGAGCGCAGCAGGGTGCCGCCGTCGACGACGACGACATGGTCGCAGGTGCGCTCGAGCTCTCCGAGCAGATGAGAGGTGACCAGGACCGAGATGCCGAAGTCGGTGTGGACGCGCCGGATCAGGCCGAGCATCTCGTCACGGCCGACCGGGTCGAGACCGTTGGTCGGCTCGTCGAGCAGCACCAGCTTCGGGTCGTGGACCAGGGCCTGCGCGAGTTTCACCCGCTGCTTCATGCCGGTCGAGTAACCGCCGATGGGGCGGTACCGCTCCTCGTACAGGCCGACGTGGCGCAGCGTGTCCGCGGTGCGTTCTCGTGCGGCGGTCGGCGGGAGGCCGGACATGCGCGCCATGTGGACGACGAACTCCGTGGCGGAGACGTCCGGCGGCAGGCAGTCGTGCTCGGGCATGTAGCCCACCTGCTCGCGGATACGGGCGCCGTCGGTGGCGACATCCAGGCCGAGCACGGCGGCGCGGCCTTCCGTGGCGGGGGACAGACCCAGCAGGATCTTGATCAACGTGGACTTGCCGGCTCCGTTGGCGCCCACCAGGCCGGTCACACCGGGGCCGATGTCCAAGGAGAGCCGGTCAAGCGCGGTCACCCTGGGGAACCGCTTGCTCAGGCTTTCGGTCGCGATCACAGTCACGTTTCGAAGGTAGTGGCGTACGGCACGTCTGACGTCAGCCTCGCGGCTCTATCCGTCTCCGACTCAAGAGGTACAGGCCCGTAAGGGCTGTCCGACCTTGGTGGACGCGACCGTCGGGGGCCGGATCCCGCGGTCGGGGTTTTCCACAGGCACCGCACGCCCCTTGACGCAGCCGCCGGGCATTGTCACATTCATCAGTGGCAGGTTACGGCGCGTGCCGCCTGAGGGACGGACGGTGGCAGGGGTATCCGTCGGTCCGGCGACCGCGTGGCGGTCGCGGCTCCGACGACCCTGGCGAAGCGCCTTTCCGGCCGGACGATGCCCGGGTGCGGAGGCTGTGCCGACGAGAGGACCGTTGAGCGTGCGAGGACTGCCGACGGCGCGCGAGCGCCGGATCAGTACGGGAGGGATCGAGCTGTGCGTCGCCGAGCTCGGCGACGCGACACGGCCGACCGTGGTGCTCGTCCACGGCTATCCCGACAGCAAGGAGGTCTGGTCGGAGGTCGCGGCCCGCCTCGCGGAGCGCTTCCATGTGGTGCTGTACGACGTCCGCGGCCATGGACGCTCCACTGCGCCGGTCCCGCTGCGCGGCGGATTCACCCTCGAGAAGCTGACGGACGACTTCCTGGCGGTCGCCGACGCCGTGAGCCCGGACCGGCCCGTACACCTGGTCGGACACGACTGGGGCTCCGTGCAGGCGTGGGAGTTCGTCACGGTCGGGCGGACCGAGGGTCGCATCGCCTCCTTCACCTCCATGTCGGGCCCGTCCCTGGACCACTTCGGCCACTGGATCAAACGGCGGACGATCCGTCCGACCCCCAGAAGGGTGGGACAACTGCTCGGCCAGGGCGCCAAGTCCTGGTACGTGTACCTGCTGCACACACCGGTACTGCCCGAACTGGCCTGGCGCGGCCCGCTGGGCAAGTACTGGCCGGGGATTCTTCAGCGGGTCGAGAAGGTGCCCGCAGGCGACTACCCGACGGCGTCACTGCCGCAGGACGCTGCCCGCGGCGCCTGGCTCTACCGCGACAACGTCCGAGCGCGGCTGCGCCGTCCGCGCACCGACGCCCACGCCCACGCTCCGGTCCAGCTGATCACCCCGACCGGTGACGCGTTCCTCTCCGAGCGGCTGTACGACGATCTCGACGACTGGGTACCGCAGTTGACCCGCCGCTCGCTGGCCGCCAAGCACTGGGTGCCCCGGACGCGACCTGATCAACTCGGCACCTGGATCGCCGACTTCGTCGAGGCCAACGAGGGCGGTGCCGACAGGTCGGTCGGCTCGGGCGGACAGCAGACGGAGGCGCGGCCGGCAGCAGGACCGTACGCGGAACACTTCGCCGGCCGGCTGGTCCTGGTGACCGGGGCGGCCAGCGGCATCGGCCGGGCCACGGCGCTCGCCTTCGCGGCGGCCGGGGCGCGCGTGGTGGCCGCGGACCGGGACGCCGCAGGCGCGGCCGGCACAGTGGAGACGTGCCTGCTCAGAGGCGCCCTCGACGCCTGGGCCGAGGCGGTGGACGTCAGCGACGAGCAGGCCATGGAAAAGCTGGCAGAGAAGGTCGCCGCCGAGTACGGCGTCGTCGATGTGCTGGTCAACAACGCCGGGGTCGGCCTCTCCGGCCCTTTCCTGGACACGAGCTCGGACGACTGGAAACAGGTCCTGGACGTCAACTTGTGGGGAGTGATCCACGGTTGCCGGATCTTCGGCGGTCAGATGGCCGAGCGCGGCCAGGGTGGCCACATAGTCAACACCGCTTCTGCCGCCGCCTATCTGCCGTCCAGGGCCCTGCCCGCGTACAGCACCTCGAAGGCCGCGGTGCTGATGCTCAGCGAGTGCCTGCGCGCCGAACTGGCCGGCCGGGACATCGGGGTCACCGCGGTCTGCCCCGGGATCGTCAACACCAACATCACCTCCACCGCACGCTTCGCAGGGGTGGACGCGATCGAGGAGAAGCGGCGGCAGAACAGGACGGCCCGGCTGTACGGGTTGCGCAACTACCCTCCGGAGAAGGTCGCGGACGCCATCCTGCGTGCGGTGGTGCGGAACCAGGCCGTCGTACCGGTCACCCCGGAGGCGCGTGGAGCCCGGCTGCTGTCACGCATCTCGCCGGGGCTGCTGCGCGCAATCGCCAGGATCAAGCCGAGGCTCTGATGCGTGCCTCCGGCCGTAGTTGAGGGAGCGGCCTTGCCGGACCAGTCAGCAGCGGAATACCGGATCGAGGACCTGGCGCACCACAGCGGGGCAACGGTCCGGACCATCCGCGCCTATCAGGACCGCGGGCTGCTGCCCAGGCCGGAGCGACGGGGCCGTTCCAACGTGTACGGCCCCGCACACCTCGACCGCCTGCACCAGATCGCGGACCTCCTCGACCGGGGCTACACCCTGGCTTCCATCAAGGAGCTTCTGGACGCCTGGGACACCGGTCGCGGCCTCGGCGGAGTGCTCGGCCTGGCGGCCGAGGTGCAGGGGCCGTGGACCGACGAGGAAGTCGCGAGGATCTCCCGTGCGGAGCTGGAGCGACGGTTCGGCGGTGTTCCCGACGAGGACGCTCTCGCGGAAGCGGTGGCGCTGGGCGTACTGGAACCGGTGCCTGGCATCGAGGACGAATTCCTCGTGCCGAGCCCGCAAGAGCTGGCCGTGGCGGCGGAGTTGCATGCGGCCGGTGTTCCGCTGACCGCAATATCGGTTCATCTCAGGGAGGTTCGACAGCAGGTCGAGCACATCGCCTCCAGGTTCCTGGAGTTCACGACGGAGCATGTCTTCGCCCGGTTCCTGGAACACGGACCGCCGACCGACGCAGATGCTACGGAGGCAGCGGCACTGGTACGGCGGCTACGCCCGCTCGCCCGGCAGACGATCGACGCCGAACTCGCGCGTGCCATGCGGTTGTTCGCCACTCTCCACCTCCGTCACCACCTCATGGCCGAAGCGCCGCCGAAAGTGGAGGAGGAGCTTGCGACGGTCGCCCTTCCGGCCGGAACGATGCAGGCCGTACGGCGGCTGGTTGGCGCGGCTGAGGCTGCTGCCTTTGTTCACGCCGCTACCGAACGAGAGGTGCACAACAGGACATTGGAAACATTGGCATCAAACTATGCAAAATCGACGGAGGTTGACCAAATGGACTAAGACGCAGGAGTAGTTGTCCACAGAATCGCCAATTCCCCTGTGGATAAGAGGAGTTGGTTGTGGATCAAACCTCATTGCAGAACTTTTCTCAGTGGCGTCGGCGACATCCCACCGGGCACGCTGGCGGCATGAACCCGAAATCTGAGCACGGCGGGGCAGAGCCGCCCGACGAGAGACGCACTGTCAAGGTGTCGAAGTACCTCTCGAAGCATCTGCGCCACCAACCGGACCGGATCGGCATCACTCTCGACGCCAACGGCTGGGTGGAGATCGATGAACTGATGCGGGCCGCGTCCGAGCACGGCTTCCGTTTCACCCACGCCGAGCTCGAGCATGTCGTCGCCGTCAACGACAAACGCCGTTTCACCATCGACGGCACCCGCATCCGCGCCAACCAGGGCCACACCGTCGCCGTCGATCTCGACCTGCCCGCCGCCGAGCCGCCCGAGTACCTGTACCACGGCACCGTCTCCCACAACCTGAACGCGATCCGCGCGAACGGCCTGCTGCCCATGGCCCGCCACGACGTGCACCTCTCGCCCGACCGGGAGACGGCGACCCGCGTGGGCGCCCGGCGTGGCCGACCCGTCGTCCTCTCCGTCCACGCCGGAGCGCTGCACCGGGCCGGCCATGTCTTCCGGGTCAGCGCCAACGGCGTCTGGCTCACCGCTTCCGTACCGCCCCGGTTCATCCGCTTCCCCGACGCCGGGCGCCCCTGAGGGCACCAGCGGCGGCATCTGCGTCAGCCGCCCAGCTGGGCCGGCGCCTCCGTCGCGATCCGCTCGAAGACCGCCCGGTCGGCGGCGAAGTCCGAATCGGGGATCGGGGCGTGGATCACGATCTCGGTGAACCCGAGCTCGATGTGCTTGCCCGCGAAGTCCACGAACGCGTCCAGCGACTCGAGCGGACGCCCGCGGTCTGGGGTGAAGCCGGTCAGCAGGATCTTGTCCAGCTCTGCCACGTTCCTGCCGGTGTCGGCACAGGCCTTGGCAAGCTTGTCGATCTGGCCGCTGATGGCTTCCAGGGACTGCTCGGGGGTGCCCGTCTCGAACAGCTTCGGGTCTCCGGTGGTCACCCACGCCTGCCCGTACCGCGCTGCGAGCTTCAGCCCGCGCGGACCGGTGGCGGCGATCGCGAACGGCAGCCGCGGCCGCTGCACGCACCCGGGGATGTTCCTGGCCTCCACAGCGGAGTAGAAAGACCCCTCGTGCGTCACGGAGCCCTCGGTCAACAGCCGGTCGAGCAGCGGCACGAACTCGGCGAAGCGGTCCGCCCGCTCCCGCGGCGTCCACGCCTCCTGGCCCAGGACGGTGGCGTCGAAGCCGGTCCCGCCCGCACCGATGCCCAGGGTGATCCGCCCGTCCGAGACGTCGTCCAGCGAGATCAGGTCCTTCGCAAGCGTCACCGGATGCCGGAAGTTCGGCGAAGTGACCAGCGTCCCGAGGCGCAGCCGGTCGGTCGCCGCGGCAGCGGCGGTCAGCGTCGGGACGGCCCCGTACCAGGGACCGTCACGGAAGGTCCGCCACGAAAGGTGGTCGTACGTGTACGCGGTGTGGAAGCCGAGCTGCTCGGCGCGCAGCCACTCGTCGCGGCCACCGCTCCGCCACGGGCGGACGGGGAGTATCACAGTGCTCAGACGCATGGCCCCGAGCCTACGTGGCCGGCCGGTCTGCCGGTGTCCACTCAAATGTGCGCCCTCTCGCACGCACGTGCACCCGGTACGCGAGAATGGATCGGTGACCTCAGCTACCGATCTCCGCCGCCTGCCCGCCACCACGCCCCGGCTGATCGCCACCGACCTCGACGGCACTCTGCTGCGCGACGACAAGTCGGTCTCCGACCGCACGATCGCCGCTCTCGCGGCCGCCGAGGAGGCAGGGATCGAGGTCTTCTTCGTCACCGGGAGGCCCGCCCGCTGGATGGACGTCGTCAGCGCCCATGTCCACGGCCACGGTCTCGCCATCTGCGCGAACGGCGCCGCGGTGGTCGACCTGCATGCGGGCGGCAAGATGCTGGAGGTCCGCGACCTGCCCCGGAGTACGGCCATGGAGGTCGTGCGGACGCTGCGCACGACCGCTCCCGGCACGTCGTTCGCGGTCGAGCTGACCACCGGCATCCACTACGAGCCCGACTATCCGCCCTTCCATCTCGACCCCGGAGCGACCATCGCCCCGGTGGAGAAGCTGCTCCACGAGGAGGAGCCGGGCGAGGGCGTCCCCGTGCTCAAGCTGCTCGCCCACCATCCGGAGCTCCAGCCGGACGGCTTCCTCACCCTGGCCCGCACGGCAGCGGGCGCCGTCGCGTCGTTCACCCGCTCCAGCCCGACCGCGCTCCTGGAGGTCAGCGGACCGGGCGTGAGCAAGGCCAGCACCCTCGCGCTGTGCTGCGCACAGCGGGGCATCTCCTCCGACGAGGTGGTGGCGTTCGGCGACATGCCGAACGACGTGGAGATGCTGACCTGGGCGGGGACCTCCTACGCCATGGGAAACGCGCATCCCGACGTGCTCGCGGCCGCTTCCCGGCGCACGGTCGCCAACAACGACGACGGTGTCGCGGTGGTCATCGAGGAGATCCTGGCCCGGCGCTCGGGGCAGCTCTGACACCGACCCCACCTCGCCTTCGGCGGTCTGCCGCGCGGATGCAGGGGGCGGGCGCGGTCCCGGTCAGAGGATCACACCGCGCTCGCGCAGCCAGACGGCCGGATCCACACCGGACCCCAGATACGGCGTGATCCGCACCTCGAAGTGGAGGTGCGGTCCCGTCGAATTTCCCGTCGTACCCGCCTGACCGATCCACTGGCCGGTGTCGACCCGCTCGCCCGGGTCGACGGTGACCCCCGCCAGGTGCGCGTACTGCGAGTAGTACCCGTCGGGATGCTGCACCAGGACCTCGATACCGAAGGCCCCGCCGCACGACACCAAGGCCACCCGGCCCGCCCCGACCGACCGCACAGGAGCCCCGATGTCGACGGCGAAGTCCTGGCCCGTGTGCCGGCTCGCCCATCGCTCACCGGCGCCGCCGAAGCCGGCGGACAGCGCGTAGTTCTCCACGGGTGCCACCCAGTCGGGGCCTCGCGGAGGCCCGCCCGGCTGCTCGATGCGCACCGCGCCGGCACACTTGCCCGCCGCCACGCTGCTGTCCGCCTCCGCCTGGAGCTTCCGCTGCGCGGACTCCAGCTTCGTCTCGATACCGCGCTTGACGACTGCCAGCTGTGCGTTGCGTGCGGCGAGGTTCTGCCACGCGGCACGGGCACTCGTCTCCGCGGCGACGAGATCGCGCTCCGCCGTCCGCTCGCGGTCCAACAGCCGGCTGACGGCCTTCTCGGCCCGGGCGGCGATCCGGTAGCCGCGCAGCAGCGCATCCGGGTCGTCCGCGAGCAGGAGGCGGCCGGTGAGGGCGAGCGAACCGCCGGTGCGGTACTGCTCCCGGGCGACGCCACCGATGGCGTCATGGATGGCACCGAGCCGCTCCCGCTGCCGTGCCAGCCTGCCTTCGAGCCGGTTCGCCGTGGCCCGCTGCCGCTCCGCGGCGCGCCTGGCCTGCTCGTACTGCTCCGTCGCCTTGGCCGCCTCCGCGTACAGCCGTGCCACTTCGGCGCCTGTGGGTGGCGCCGGGCCGTCGGACGCCACGGCTGTGGATGCCGGCGTGCCGAGGAGGGTGCACAGCATCACCGGGACGATCAGAAACCGGTCGCGGTGTCTCGAGCTCATTGACGGATCGTCACCCGGGAAGGGCGGGATGCCGGGGACCGGAGCGGTGTCGTACGGCCGGGTGGCCCAGTCACAGCCGCAACACGGGCGACAACCGGGGCGCGGCCCCTCCGGTGGGGTCAGGCCGGACGGGGACGGTCCGGCCCCGCCGTCGAAGACCCGGACCGGGGCTCCCGGAGGTCCGAGGCCGAGTCAGCCACGGTGCGTCCGAAGCCGGTCAGCCACGGTGCGTCCTGGCAGGCGCCTCCCGGGCCGCGGCATCGGTCGGGCCCTGCGGTTCGGAGGCGGTCATGCCCCGAGACCAATTAGCTTGTTTGACAGGGAAAGTCGGGCGCTGTTCCCGTCGGCTGACTGCTCGCGGGCGAGCATCGTCCGCAGCGGCCCTTCGATCGCGGCAAGGTCCTCGTACGTCCCTCGCTGCACCACCCGCCCGGACCCCAGCACCACGATCTCGTCGACCGCCTCAAGGCCGCGCAGCCGATGCGTGATGAGCACGGTCGCCGGCCTCGTCGCGCCGGCGGCCGCCGGACCCGTCCCGTCCTCTGCCAGGGCGGCCGTCGCTCCTGCGCGGCCTCCCGGACGCGTCGCCTGCCTTTCCGTCGCCGCCAGTAGGTCGGCGGTGAGCGCGTCGGCCGTCGCCAGGTCGAGATGCTCGGCGGGCTCGTCCAGTACTAGTACGGGAAAGGCGGCGAGGAGGGCCCGCGCCAGGGCCAGCCTCTGGCGCTGGCCTCCGGAGAGCCGGGCGCCGTGCTCCCCGACGAGGGTGTCGAGTCCGTCGGGGAGGGCATCGACCCACTCCAGCAGCCGGGCCTCGTCGAGCGCTCCCCTCAGCTCCTCCTCCGTCGCGTCGGGGCGGGCGAGCCGGAGGTTCTCGCGTACGGAACTGTCGAAGAGATGGGCGTCCTGGGCGCACAGGCCCACGAACCGCCGCACGGCGTCGCTTTCCATCTCGCCGGCGGGCACACCACCGAGGGTGTACGTGCCTGATCCGGCATCCAGGAACCGGAGCAGCACCTGCGCGAGCGTCGTCTTCCCCGAGCCCGAGACACCGACGACGGCGACCCGCTTCCCGGGGGTCAGCGTCAGGTCGAACCCGCTCAGCGCGTCCAGTCGCCGGCCCGCGTACCGGGCACCGATCCCTCGGAGCTCCAGCGGGAAGGCCGTGGCGGGCGGAGCCGCCGGCCGGGCCGGCTCCCGCACGGGAACGGGCGCGTCGATGACCTCGTACACCCGCTCCGCGCTGCGTGCCACCCGCCGCCGGTACTGCACCGCCAGAGGCAGTGCGGAGACCGCTTCGAAGGCGGCGAGCGGGGTGAGCACGACGACCGCCAGGCTGGCCCCGCCGAGACGCCCCGCCGCCACGGCCTGCACACCGACCACTGCGGCAGCCACCACGGTCAGGGAGCAGACGAGGGCGGAGAGTCCACCGCCGAGCGCGGTGGCGGCGGACTGGCGGGCCGCGATGCGGGTCAGTGCCCGGTCGGCGTCGCGCGCCGAAGCGAGACGCCGGGGGAGCGCACCGGCGACGGTCAGCTCGGCCGTTCCCCGCAGCAGATCGACGACCCTGGTCGCCAGGGCGCCGCGGGCTGGGGCGAGTTGCTGCTCCGCACGCCGGGCGATCGAACCGCCGATCAGCGGGACCCCCACTCCGGCCACGATCAGTCCGCCGGCGAGGACCAGGCCGGCCTCGGGCAGCAGCCATGCGGTGAAGACGACGGATCCTGCGCCGACCAGGGCAGCCGTGCCGGCAGGCAGCAGCCAGCGCAGCCAGTAGTCCTGAAGCGCGTCCACATCGGCGACGAGCCGGGACAGCAGGTCACCGCGCCTGGTCCGGCCGAGTCCGGCGGGCGCGATCCGTTCGAGCCTGCGATACACCGCGACGCGCATCTCGGCGAGCATCCGCAGCACGGCGTCGTGGGACACGAGCCGCTCCGCGTACCGGAAGACGGCCCGTCCGATTCCGAAGGCCCGGGTGGCCGTCACGGCCACCATCAGGTGCAGCACCGGCGGCTGTTCGGACGCTCGGGAGATGAGCCATCCCGACACGGCCATGAGCCCGACCGCCGAGCCGAGAGCGAGACTGCCCAGCAGCAGGGCCAGTACGAGCCGGCCGCGCAGGTGCCGGGCGGCCTCCCGTACGCGTACCAGCGGCCGACGTGCCTTCCCGCCCTGCGCCCGGGCCGGGACCGAACTGCCCGAAGCCGTCGGATCGGCCGCCCTCGCTCCCGCCGTCCTCCTGTCGGCCGTTACCGCCGGTGCACCGAGCTCCGCCTCCTGTGTGGCTGCCGGCCGGGAGAGTGTGACGACCCGGTCCGCCACCGCCAGGAGTGCCGGGCGGTGTACGACCAACAGTACGGTCCGGCCCTCGGCCAGCCGCCCCACCGCCTCGACGATTCCTGCCTCCGTGGCCCCGTCCAGCGCGGCCGTCGGTTCGTCGAGCAGCAGCAGCGGCCTGTCCGCGAGGAACGCCCTTGCCAGCGCGAGCCGTTGCCGCTGGCCGGCGGAGAGCCCGGCTCCGTCCTCGCCGATCAGTGTGTCCGGCCCTTCGGGCAGGGCGACGACGAAGTCGTACGCCCCCGCCTCCCGCAACGCCCCCACGACGGCCGCGTCGTCCGCGCCCGGCCGCGCGAGCCGCACGTTCTCCGCGATCGATCCGGCGAATAGATACGGCAGCTGGGGGACCCAGGCGATCTGCCGCCTCCACTCCTCCATGTCCAGATCGGCCAGGTCCGTGCCACCGACGCGTACACGCCCTTCCGCCGGGTCCGTGAACCCCAGCAGCACGTCGAGCAGGGTGGATTTGCCGACGCCGCTCTCCCCGACGAGGGCAACCGTCTCGCCCGGCTCGACCGCAAGCGACGTACGGCACAACGACGCTTCGCTCCGGCCCTGGTGGCGGACCGTCACCCCGTCGATCTCCAGCCGGAGCGTGCCCGGGACGGGAGCTCCACCGGATCGCCGCGGTGCGGTCTCCAGCACGTCGAAGATCTCCTCCGCCGCGGAGAGTCCCTCTGCGGCGGCATGAAACTGGGCCCCCACCTGCCGGATCGGCAGATATGCCTCCGGCGCGAGGATGAGGATCACCAGTCCCGTGTACAGATCCAGGTCACCGTGGACCAGCCGCATACCGACACCGACGGCCACCAGGGCCACCGACAGAGTCGACAGCAGCTCCAGCGCGAAGGACGACAGGAAAGCGATCCGCAGTGTGCGCATGGTCGCTCGGCGGTACTGGGTGGTGATGGTCCGGATGGAATCGGCCTGGGCCTTGGCCCGTCCGAACACCTTCAGTGTCGGCAGTCCCGCCACCACGTCCAGAAAGTGGCCGGAGAGACGGGACAGCAACCTCCACCGGCGGTCCATGTTCGACTGGGTCGCCCAGCCGATCAGCACCATGAACGCCGGGATCAGCGGCAGCGTCACCACGATGATCGCGGCCGAGACCCAGTCCTCCGTCACGATCCGGGCGAGCACCGCGACCGGCACCACGACGGCGAGGCCCAGTTGCGGCAGATAGCGCGAGAAGTAGTCGTCCAGCGCGTCGACGCCTCGCGTGGCCAGCGCGACGAGCGACCCGATGTTCTGCCCGCTCACCCGACCGGGGCCCAGTTCGGCGGCCCGCTCCAGGAGCCGGCGCCGGAGCTCGGACTTCACGGCGGCGCTCGCGCGGTGCGCGGCCAGTTCGGTCAGCCAGGAAACGGCTGCCCGCCCGACCGCCACCACGGCCAGCAGTAGCAGCGGGGTGCCCAGCCCGGAGACGGACAGTCCTCGCTGGAACGCTCCCACCACCACCTCGGCGACGAGCATCGCTTGGACGATGACCAGGACCGCTCCGGCGATCCCGAGCACCACAACTGCGGCCAGGAAGCGGCGGGTCGCGTGCGCGTACCGAAGCAGCCGCGGGTCGATCGGTTTCACGTGAAACATCCCCCGCTAGTGCGCATCGGCGATGTGCTGGGTGCCGATCCGCTGACGGAACACCCAGTAGGTCCAGCCCTGGTAGAGCATCACCAGCGGGGCAGCGACAGCAGCGCACCAGGTCATGATCTTGAGGGTGTACGGGCTGGACGAGGCATTGGTGACGGTCAGGCTCCACGCATCGTCGAGGGAGGAAGGCATCACGTCGGGGAAGAGCGCCAGGAACAACATCGCCACCGAGGTGGCGATGGTCACCCCGGAGAGGGCGAAAGACCAGCCCTCCCGGCCCGCCTTCACCGCGACGACCGCTCCGGCCAGCGCCAGTGCCGCCACGATCAGCGCCACCAGGCTCCTGCCGTCACCGCGCGACGCCTGGGTCCACAGCAGGAAGCCGAATGCGGGAACCAAGGTGAGCGCCCCCAGCTTCACGGCCAGTGCCCTGGCCCGGGTCCTGATGTCCCCCACGGTCTTCAGCGCCGCGAATGCCGCGCCGTGGAAGGTGAACAGCGTGAGCGTCACCAACCCGCCGAGCAGCGCGTACGGGTTGAGGAGATCGAGGAGACCGCCCACGTACTCCTTGTTCTCGTCGATCTTCACGCCGCGCGTGATGTTCCCGAAGGCGACGCCCCACAGGAAGGCCGGCAGCAACGAGGTCCAGAAGATCGCGTGTTCCCAGTTGGTCTGCCAGCGCTCCTCCGCCCTCTTGTGCCGGTACTCGAACGCGACGCCCCGCACGATCAGGCACACGAGGATGAGCAGCAGCGGCAGATAGAAGCCCGAGAAGAGCGTGGCGTACCACTCGGGGAACGCGGCGAACGTCGCGCCGCCCGCCGTGAGCAGCCAGACCTCATTGCCGTCCCAGACCGGTCCGATGGTGTTGATCAGCACACGGCGCTCGGTGCGGTCCTTCGCCAGCAGCTTGGTGAGGACACCGATCCCGAAGTCGAAACCCTCCAGGAAGAAGTAGCCGATCCACAGGACGGCGATGAGTACGAACCAGACGTTGTGGAGTTCCATGCCTCAGCAGCTCCTCAGCGGACTCAGTACGAGAAGGCCATCGGCCGGTCGGCGTCACGGTCGTCGCCGCCGATCTTGGTGGGCGGGGTCAGGTCGGCGTCGGTGAGTTCGGGCGGCCCGGTCTTGACGTACTTCACGAGCAGCCGGACCTCGATCACCGCGAGCACGGCGTAGAGCAGGGTGAAGACGGTCATCGAGATGAGCACCTCACCCTGGGAGACACCGGGGGAGACGGCGTCACGCGTACGCAGCACGCCGTAGACGACCCACGGCTGCCTGCCCATCTCGGTGAAGATCCAGCCCCAGGAGTTGGCGATCAAGGGGAAGGCCATCGTCCACAGCGCGATCAGCCAGTACCACCTGCCCAGACGAGGGCTGAGCGCCTTGTTCCTGAAGAGCACCAGATGGGGCACCTCGTCCTCGCCCGTGCGCAGCGCCGCGGGCAGCAGGAACTTCCTGCGGGTCAGCCAGAGCCCGATCATCCCGATGGTGAGCGAGGCCATGCCGAAGCCGATCATCCAGCGGAAGCCCCAGTAGGCGACGGGGATGTTGGGCCGGTAGTCGCCGGGCCCGTACGTCTCCTGCAGTTGCTCGTTGACGTCGTTGATGCCGGGGACGTGGGAGTCGAAGTCGCTGTGCGCGAGGAAGGACAACAGGCCCGGGATCTCGATGGCCACCTTGTTGTGGCCCTTGTCGACGTCCCCGTAGGCGAAGATTGAGAAGGGCGCGGGGGCCTCGCCGTCCCAGAGCGCTTCTGCGGCCGCCATCTTCATGGGCTGCTGCTCGTACATCACCTTGCCGAGCAGGTCACCGCTGACAGCGGTCATCATGCCGGCGATCGCGACCGTGACCAGGCCCACCCGCAGGGACGACCGCATGACGGGGATGTGCTTCCGGCGCGCCAGGTGGAAGGCCGATATGCCCGCCATGAAGGAGCCGCCGACGAGGAAGGCCGCCGTCATGGTGTGGAAGAACTGGGTGAGCGCGGTGTTCTGGGTCAGGACCAGCCAGAAGTCGGTGAGCTCGGCCCGGCCGCGCTCCTCGTTGATCCGGTAGCCGACGGGGTGCTGCATCCAGGAGTTGGCCGCCAGGATGAAGTAGGCGGAGAGGACCGTACCGAGCGAGACCATCCAGATGCAGGCCAGGTGGATCTTCTGCGGCAGCTTGTCCCAGCCGAAGATCCACAGCCCGATGAACGTGGACTCGAAGAAGAAGGCGATCAGCGCCTCGAAGGCGAGTGGGGCACCGAAGACGTCACCGACGAACCGCGAGTAGTCGGACCAGTTCATCCCGAACTGGAACTCCTGGACGATGCCCGTGACGACGCCCATGGCGATGTTGATCAGGAAGAGCTTTCCCCAGAACTTGGTGGCCCTGAGGTACTTCTCCTTACCCGTGCGCACCCATGCGGTCTGCAGGCCGGCGGTGAGTGCCGCGAGCGAGATCGTGAGGGGGACGAACAGGAAGTGGTAGACGGTGGTGATGCCGAACTGCCATCGCGCCAAGGTCTCTGGCGCCAGAGCGAGGTCCACGTCGTCTCTCCTTACGTCACCGTGGTCACAGCGGCAGCCGTCCCCCTCCCTTCCGCTGATTCCGGGAGGAACCGGGACGCGCTTGTGAACGCGTTCACATTCACAAGCATTATTGCGCACAGCCATTCGGACGGTTTGACCGGGGGTGCCCCCTGCACGGAGAACCCCCGCGAGCAGAGCGCTCACGGGGGCGAGGAGATTTCTCCTGTTCAGACCGCCTGCCGCCCCCCAGGGGCGCCGGGCGGACGGCCGTCAGACCTCCTTGCGGAACGTCGCGGCCGTGTGCAGAAACACATCGTTCGCCTCGCACTCGCCGATGGTCACGCGCACTCCCTCACCGGCGAACGGCCGGACGACCACGCCGCCCTTCTCGCACGCGGCGGCGAAATCGAGCGTGCGGTCGCCGAGACGCATCCAGACGAAGTTCGCCTGCGTCTCGGGCACCGTCCAGCCCTGCTCGACCAGAGCATGGTGCACCCGGGCCCGCTCCGTGACCAGGCAGCCCACCCGGCCCAGCAACTCGTCCTCGGCGCGGAGCGAGGCGACCGCCGCGTCCTGCGCGAGCTGGCTGACCCCGAAGGGGACCGCGGTCTTGCGCAGCGCCGCCGCCACCGGCTCATGGGCTACCGCGAAGCCGACCCGCAGCCCCGCCAGCCCGTACGCCTTGGAGAAGGTGCGCAGCACCGCGACGTTCGGCCGGTCACGGTAGATCTCGAGACCGTCGGGGACGTCGGCGTCGCGGATGAACTCCCGGTACGCCTCGTCGAGCACCACCAGGACGTCCGAGGGCACCCGGTCCAGGAACCGCTCCAGCTCGGCACGCCGCACGACGGTGCCGGTCGGGTTGTTCGGGTTGCAGACGAAGATGAGGCGGGTGCGGTCGGTGATCGCCTCGGCCATGGCGTCGAGGTCGTGCACCTCCCCCTCGGTCAGCGGGACCTGCACGGGCGTCGCTCCGCTGATCTGCGTGATGATCGGGTACGCCTCGAAGGAGCGCCAGGCGTAGATCACTTCGTCGCCGGGTCCGGAGGTGGACTGCAGCAGCGACTGCGCCACGCCGACGGAGCCGGTGCCCGTCGCCAGGTGGGTCACCGGCACCCCGAACCGGTCCGCGAGCTCGTTCATCAGCCCGGTGCAGGCCATGTCGGGGTAGCGGTTGAAGTTCTGCGCCGCGGCGATGGCGCTCTCCATCACGCCGGGCAGCGGCGGATACGGGTTCTCGTTGGAGGACAGCTTGTAGGCGACCGGACCGCCGGCCGCCGCAGGCTTGCCCGGCTTGTATGTGGGGATGCCGTCCAGCTCGGCGCGCAGCTTGGGGCTCGTCTCGCTCACCGCAGGTCCTCCTCGACCGTCCGTGCACATCGGTACTCAACCAATACTCCTCACCTTATGAGGATTCACCTCCGCTGCGAATGGCCGGAGGCACGGAACCTCACGAGCCCGTCGGGAAGGCCTTCCGACGGCCCGATCCGGAGGGAGCGCCCGCGACCCTGGCGCGCGCCGGTGGCTCGCGCCGTGGCGCGCATCCCTCGTAATGATGAGTTGAGACCTCTTCGAGACATGGAGCCTTAGCCAGGCCTCAGTGGCCCGGTGCCCGACACACCATCGCATCGGTGGTCAACTACCCTGTTTTCCAAGGGAGTCGGGCTTGAATGATCATGCAGAAACGTGCCTGTCAACGTGCGCATATGCGACCGGCCCTACCACCTGCGCGAGCCCTACTATCGGCTCGCCATGACAGCAGCAGGGAAGCATCACGTGAGCCGGACGGACACATCCCGCCGGAGCGGTAGGCAAGGCCGGGCAGGCATCAGGGACGTGGCCGCCGCGGCCGGGGTCTCCATCACAACCGTCTCCGACGCCCTCAACGGCAAGGGCCGGCTCCCGGACGCCACCCGCCGACATGTCCGCGAGGTCGCGGACCGGCTGGGCTACCGCCCCTCCGCCGCGGCCAGAACCCTCCGCACCGGAAAGTCGGGCTTAATCGGCCTGACCGTGACGACGTACGGGGATGAACCTTTCACCTTCACGGAGTTCGCGTACTTCGCCGAGATGGCCAGAGCCGCGACCTCGGCCGCGCTCGCCCGCGGCTACGCACTCGTCATTCTGCCCGCCACCTCACGACACGACGTCTGGTCGAACGTCGCCCTCGACGGCACCATCGTCATCGACCCCTCCGACCACGACCCGGTCGTCGCCGAGCTGGTGCGCCAAGGGCTGCCCGTCGTCTCCGACGGCCGCCCCGCAGGCACCCTCCCGGTCACCGCCTGGGTGGACAACGACCACGAAGCCGCCGTACTCGAACTGCTCGACCATCTCGCCGCCGCCGGAGCCCGCCGCATCGGCCTGCTCACCGGCACCACCACCGACACGTACACCCGGCTGTCCACGACCGCCTACCTCAACTGGTGCGAACGCGTCGGCCAGGACCCCGTCTACGAGTCCTACCCGGCGCACGACCCGTGCGCCGGCGCTGTTGCCGCCGACCGGCTGCTCGCCCGGCCGGACCGGCCCGACGCCGTGTACGGGCTCTTCGATCCCAATGGCACCGATCTGCTGGCCGCTGCCCGCAGGTACGGCCTGCGCGTCCCCGACGACCTGCTCCTCGTGTGCTGCAGCGAGTCGACCGTGTACGCCACCACGGAGCCCCCCATCACCACGCTCTCGCTCAAGCCGCGCAGAATCGGCACGGCGGTCGTCCAGTTGCTGATCGACGCGATCGAGGGAATCGACGAGGACCGTCCGGTCGAGCAGGTGATACCGACCGAACTGATCATCAGGACCTCTTCGCAGCGCCGCCCTCCACGGACAACCGTGAGCGCACCACGGTCTCCCTCGAAGAACTGAACCGTCCCCACAATGGACTGGACCTTCCCAATTGGGACGAAACGACCGACGAACCAGGGGTGAGCCAGGATTTCACCACCCCTGGTGCGTCACACACCGCCTGGCTCATTCCTATGATGGGCGAACGACACCGCGGACCACCCCGACCAGGCTGGGCCGAGAGGTGAACGGCGGCGCGACGGTGGTGGAGGGGTCGATGACTCAGGGGGCCGGTCAAGGACCCGTGGTCCGGACGGCGACGTTGCGCGATTTCCGCGTACCGCCGTACGCGCAGGTTCCCGTGCAGTCACACACAGCGGACCCGTTCCATTCGGGCCATCCTGGCAACGCCTTCCCCGAAGGCGAGCCGCCCGAGGGTTACACCCCCACCGCGCGCGACCTTCCCGTCATCGGCCGCGGCGGCCCTGGCGACACCGTCCAGATCCATGTCGATCCGGACGAGGCGCCCGCTCCCGACGGACGGGGCCCGCTGTACGTGGTCGGCGACGTCCACGGCTACCTCGACGAGCTCGTCGCCGCCCTGGCCGCGAAGAGCCTCATCGACGCCGAAGGGCACTGGGCGGCGGGCAACGCCCGGCTGTGGTTCCTCGGCGACTTCACCGACCGCGGTCCCGACGGGATCGGCGTCATCGACCTGGTCATGCGCCTTTCTGCGGAGGCCGCCGCTGCCGGCGGCTACTGCAAGGCGCTGATGGGCAACCACGAACTGCTGCTGATCGGCGCCAAACGCTTCGGCGACACGCCCGTCAACTCCGGCGCCGGCACCGCGACCTTCCAGGCCGCGTGGCTCCTCAACGGTGGCCAGAAGACGGACATGGACCGGCTGCAGGAGGTCCACCTGCAGTGGATGGCCAGGCTCGACGCGATCGTCGAGGAGGACAGCCACCTCCTGCTGCACTCCGACACGACCGCGTACCTCGACTACGGGTCCACCATCGCGGACGTCAACGACACCGTGCACGCGGTCCTCACCCGGGGCGACGCGGACGAATGCTGGGACCTGTTCCGCAAGTTCACCAAGCGCTTCGCCTTCCGCGACGAGGGCGGACCGCAGGCGGTGCGCGAGCTTCTCTCCGCCTTTGGCGGCCGGCGCATCGTCCATGGTCACAGCCCCATCCCGTACCTGCTGGGCGAGGTGGGCACCGAGGACGGCGAGGACGACGACCGTCCGGTGGTCGAGGGCCCGCACGTCTACGCGGACGGGCTCGCCATCGCCATGGACGGCGGCGTGACCATGGCCGGAAAGCTTCTTGTCCAGCAACTCCCCCTGACGGATTGAGCCGACCGCGGCAGGCGATTTACGGAAACCCCCTGTCACCCTGTGCCGTAACCGCTCTACCATCGGCTTATCCGTAGCAGACTCTCCTCCGTTTCCGCTCGACCGCCCGTCGTACGGGCCGTCCGGCCCGACGGAGCATCGGGGGATGCACATGAAAAGCGCTCCGCACCTGCTGAACGAGGACCGCGCCGAGTACCAGCGGGTCCTCGACGAAGCACTGCGCAACGCCCATGAACGCCCTGACCTCGCCGCCGTGGGCCTACGCCTCAACGCCGAGCAGTTGCGCACCATGGCGCTCAACGCGACGGCACTGATAGCGGCCTCTGCCGCGGCCGAGTACGAGCACTATGTGAAAGTGCGCCGGGAGATGCGCACGTCCACTGCGGCCGCTTCGGCAAGCGGCTCCGTGCTGTCCCCGGCCGTCGGACAGCACGCGGGAAGCGGCGGCGCCGGCTTCGCCGCCGTCATCGCGGTGCTCGCCCCGGTCCTCGCCGGAACGGCCGCCGCGATCTTCCTGCTCGTCGGCTACATCCTGAAGATGCTCAGCCCCACGCCGTCTTTCGCCGACGCCCTGCTGACCGCCGGTTGGTTCTTCGGCGCCCTCACGGCGGCCGCCATCCTGGTCGCCGCGGTGGGGCTGCTTCTGACCGCCCTGCGCAACGGCGCCGCCCAGGTGGCGGAGGAGGTGCCCGCCGGAGAGCTGCCGGACGAGGTGTCCCGAGCAAAGGACGCCTGGCGCCACGCCCTCCTGGAGCGCGGAATCCTGCCCTTCCTTCGGGCAGCCCTCGCCGACCCGAGCGCCGATCCGACCTCCACCGCGCCACCCAGACCGGTCAGCCGGATCCCCAAGATCGGGTTCAGCGGACCGGAGTTCTCCAGCCCCGCGGAGGGGTCGACCGCCGGGCAGCGGCCGACCTTCACCAGCCCGGACTTCACCAGCCCCGACTTCGGAGGACCGGAACACCGGCCGGAGTGACCGGCGGCCGGTGTCCGGCCGGATGGAGGGGGCCGACGCCACGGTGCCGGCCCGCCCACTCACTCACTCGCCGGTGCGCCCGCGGGTCAGTCCGCGATGGGCAGGTAGACCCGGTTGCCCGCCGCAGCGAACTCCCGCGACTTCTCCGCCATGCCGGCTTCGGCCTCCGCGACGTCGCCCCCGTCCCCGAGGTCGCCGCCGTGCTTGCGCCGGATGTCCTGGGAGATCTTCATCGAGCAGAACTTGGGACCGCACATCGAGCAGAAGTGCGCCGTCTTCGCCGGCTCGGCCGGCAGTGTCTCGTCGTGGAACTCCCTGGCGGTGTCCGGGTCGAGAGCCAGATTGAACTGGTCCTCCCACCGGAACTCGAAGCGCGCGTCGGACAGCGCGTCGTCCCACTCCTGGGCGCCCGGGTGCCCCTTGGCGAGGTCCGCCGCATGCGCGGCGATCTTGTAGGTGATGACGCCGGTCTTCACGTCGTCACGGTCGGGAAGGCCCAGGTGCTCCTTGGGCGTGACGTAGCAGAGCATGGCCGTGCCCCACCAGGCGATCATGGCCGCTCCGATGCCGGAGGTGATGTGGTCGTAGGCGGGGGCCACATCGGTGGTGAGCGGGCCGAGAGTGTAGAACGGGGCCTCCTCGCAGATCTCCTGCTGGAGGTCGATGTTCTCCTTGATCTTGTGCATCGGGACGTGACCGGGGCCTTCGATCATCGTCTGCACGTTGAAACGCTTGGCGATCGAGTTGAGCTCCCCCAGCGTCCTCAACTCGGCGAACTGCGCCTCGTCGTTGGCGTCCGCGATCGAGCCGGGCCGCAGGCCGTCACCGAGGGAGTACGTCACGTCGTACGCAGCGAGGATCTCGCACAGCTCCTCGAAGTGCTCGTACAGGAAGGACTCCTTGTGGTGCGCGAGGCACCACGCCGCCATGATCGAGCCGCCGCGCGAGACGATGCCGGTCTTGCGGCGTGCCGTCAGCGGCACGTAGCGCAGCAGCACTCCCGCGTGGACCGTCATGTAGTCGACACCCTGCTCGGCCTGTTCGATGACGGTGTCCTTGTAGACCTCCCAGGTCAGCTCCTCGGCCTTACCGTCGACCTTCTCCAGTGCCTGGTACAGCGGCACTGTGCCGATCGGCACGGGGGAGTTGCGCAGCACCCACTCGCGCGTGGTGTGGATGTTGCGCCCCGTGGACAGGTCCATGACCGTGTCGGCGCCCCAGCGGGTCGCCCAGGTCATCTTCTCCACCTCCTCCTCGATGGAGGAGGTGACCGCGGAGTTGCCGATGTTGGCGTTGACCTTCACCAGGAACCGCTTGCCGATGATCATCGGTTCGATCTCCGGGTGGTTCACGTTCGCCGGCAGGACGGCCCGGCCGGCCGCGATCTCCTCGCGCACCACCTCGGGGAGACGTTCTCGCGGATGGCGACGTACTCCATCTCCGGCGTGATCTCGCCGCGGCGGGCGTACGCGAGTTGGGTGACCGCCTGGCCGTCACGACCGCGGCGGGGCTGGCGGGGGCGGCCGGGGAAGACCGCGTCGAGGTTGCGCAGCCCGCCGCGCGGCGAGGTGTGCTTGATCCCGTCGTCCTCGGGCCTGACGGGCCGCCCCGCGTACTCCTCGGTGTCGCCGCGACCGATGATCCAGTTCTCCCGCAGCGGCGGCAGGCCGCGGCGTACATCGGTCTCGACGTTCGGGTCGGTGTACGGGCCGGACGTGTCGTACAGCGTCACGTCCTTGCCGTTGGTGAGGTGCACCTTGCGGACCGGCACACGGAGGTCGGGGCGCGAGCCCTCGACGTATCCCTTGTGCCAGCCGATGGACTTCCCGGCCTCGTCGTTCTGGTTCGAGGCAGGCATGCGTGCGTCCGATACGGTCATGAGACCTACTCCCTACGCCGGCATTACCCGGTAACAGGTTCGGCGGTCGGCGCAGCTGTCCCGTACGGATGTACGAAGTTCAGCGCCCTCTCAGCCCGGTGCTCCGAGCTCCCGCGTGTGCAAAGGTGCCACCACGCTAGCGTCATACCTGGCGCGCTGAACAGAGGGCCCCTCCCGCTCTTGCGATGATCGGTCCGTGACCTCATCACCGCAGCCCCCAGAACCGCACGGACAGGCCCACAGCCATGCGCACAGTCATGGGCCCGCCGCGCCAGTCTCCCAGCACCTTCGCAAGGTCATCGCCGCTGTGCTCATCCCCTTCGCGACGGCCGTCCTCGTCGGGCTCGCCGTGCTGTGGCCGGGGGGCGCACCCGGACATGAGCGCACCGGTGTCGGCTTCGACCGGCAGACCGAACAGGGCAAGGTGGTCTCTCTCGAGAGGGTCGACTGCGAGGACGTCAACGCCGCCCAGGTCCCACCGACCGGCGACACCTCCACGCCGGAGGGCCGCGAGGCGGTCAACTCGCAGCAGGGCCAGTGCGCCAGGGCGACCGTCGAAGTGACCACGGGCAAGGACAAGGGCCGTACCTTCATCGAGATCGTCCAGCCGGACGCGCCGCGGCAGTTGAAGGAAGGTCAGGGCGTGGTCGTCGCATACGCTCCCGACGCCCCCCGCGATCTCCAGTACTCGGTGACGGACGTCGACCGGGGATTCCCGATGGCGCTGCTGGCCGGGATCTTCGCACTCGTCGTGGTGCTCGTCGGCCGGATGCGCGGCCTGATGGCCCTGATTTCGCTCGCCGCCTCCTTCGCCCTGCTGACGCTCTTCATCCTGCCCGCCATCCTGCAGGGGTCCAATCCCCTGGTCGTGGCCGTGGTCGGGTCGAGCGCCATCATGCTGATCGCGCTCTACATGTGCCACGGGGTGACAGCACGGACCTCCGTCGCGGTGCTCGGCACACTGATCTCCTTGCTGCTGATCGGTCTGCTCGGCTCACTGTTCATCGGCTGGGCCAGCCTCAGTGGCAACACCGACGACAACACCGGTCTGATCCACGGCCTGTATCCGGAGATCGACATGAGCGGTCTGCTGCTGGCCGGCGTCATCATCGGCTCGCTCGGCGTCCTGGACGACGTGACGGTGACGCAGACCTCGGCCGTGTGGGAGCTGCATCAGGCCGACCCCGACATGGGGCCCGCGGCGCTCTACCGCTCGGCCCTCCGCATCGGCCGCGACCACATCGCGTCCGTCGTCAACACGCTGGTGCTCGCCTACGCGGGTGCCGCGCTGCCGCTTCTGCTGCTCTTCTCCATCGCGCAGTCCAGCGTGGGCACCGTCGCCAACAGCGAGTTGGTGGCCGAGGAGATCGTACGGATGCTGGTGGGGTCGATCGGCCTGGTCGCGTCGGTTCCGGTGACGACCGCACTCGCCGCCCTGGTGGTTTCCGCGGACCGCCCCGGTCCGGCGGGTCCGGGCCAGGCGGACGGAACCCCGGTACGGACCGGCAGGGGGCGGCGACGCAAGGCGTGAGCGGAGCGGACGGCGAATCGGCGAGAGGCAACTGCGTCAGCCGGCGTTCTCCTCGGCGAGGATGCGGCCCAGCGCCTCCTCCAGGCTGAGTTCGAGGTCACCGAGCATGAGCTCCTGCCCCATCGGCAGCAGCTTGTCCGTGCGGTCGAGGAAGGCGACCAGCGGCGCCGCTCCCGCCCTGAACAGTGCGGAATCCGCGCCGACGCGAAGCCTGATGATGACGTCCGACAGGCTTTCCGGTCCGACGGGCGCGATGTGCACGTCACCGTCGCCGCTCGGCCCATTGATCCCGTCGAGCAGCAGCTCCCGCCCGAATGCCCAGGTCACAGGCGCGTCACCGGGCAGGTGGAAGGTCATCCGCACCGCGTACGGATCTCCTGTCTCGTAATCCAGTCCCACCGGAATCCGGAAGGAGAGTTCCTCGGAGACGAGGAACCTCATCAGAACCTCGGCCTGGACCGACTCGCGCATCACATACCCCGCAGCAGATGAAGCATTGAATGAACCCGCACTGACAAGCAGAAGGAAAACGGCCGGGAACGATCCCCTGGACCCTCTTGACGCCATCGTGGTCGAAGGCCTAGCAGATCACAAGGAGTGATATTTCAGATACTGATAGAGAAGGCAAGTGACCCCAACAGCCCACCGATTCCGGTGCGCAACTGCTCAACTGCCGGAAGGAGCCTGGCCTCCTGGTCCAGCGGGAGAGAAATGGCCATCGTTGCGGCATGGCAACCAACAGTGATCGGAATGGCGGCACAGACCGTGCCGACCGCATATTCCTGCCGTTCCACTACGGGCTCCATGGATCCTCGCGCGGCGAGCCGCTCGAGCATCGTGCGCCCGTCACGCACCGTGTACGGCGTCACAGGTTGCACGGGATGGCGGCTCAGGTGGTCGCGGCGCGACGATTCGTCGAGCTGTCCGAGCAGGCACTGACCCAGCGCATGTGCGTGTCCGGTCTCCCGGAAGTCGGCCCACTCGGGCACGGCGGGGGCGTAGGGCGTGTCGGAGACCGCGACGATGTCGATCTCGCCCTCGCGGTAGACGGCGAAGTAGACGGGGACACCGATCGCGTCCCGCCAGTGGGCGAGGGAGTCCTCGAGAGTGCTGCGACGATTCTCCGGCGTACCGCCGACCAGGCGTTCGACGGCGTCCCCGAGCGTGTACACGCCGCTCCGACGCCGCAGGTAGTCGTCATGGGTCAGGGTGCGCAGCAGGTGGTAGGCGGTCGGCAGGGGGATCCCGGCCTCGCGTGCGAGTTGCTTCGCGGGCGCCCCGTCCGGGTGGGCGCCGGCCGCTTCCAGCAGCCTCAACGCACGCTGCACGGAGCTGATCAGGGTAGGTGCAGTGGCTTTCGTCGCCCCGGCCACAGGTCACCCCCAGGCATGGTGGCGGGCAGCACGCCCACCCGCGAGGGGGCCGCCCCCGCGCGGCCGCCGCGGCCCCGAGCCCTCGACAGGCATCGGCCCCGGCGCACCTCGCGGTGCTGACGGGGACGCCATGATCCGGGTGTCCCGAGGGGCGGCAGAGGGGAGCCACATTAACCGGAGCGCCTGTCCGCGTATGCCGATTGCCCGGCCGTTCCCCCGGCCGGGCTAACGGCGGCTCCTGCGGCTACCAGTCACTGCGTGAGCTGGAGGACGACATGAACTTCCTTACGACGAAGACGAGTCCGCCGACGAGGGCGACGAAGACCAGCAGCTTGAAGAGCAGCCCGATCACGAACCCGACGACGCTCGCGATGAGTCCACCGAACACGACCAGCGCGATCACAGGGATCGCGACCCACTTCACCCACCACGGCATCCCCGTGAGCATCTCCCGCACAGCCATCGTCCCTACCTCGTTTCTCCGGTTTGCCTGCCTTCGATGCTAGGCGGGCGGAAGCGTGGAACGGTGCCCGCGAGCCCTTGAACTCCCCTGACAGAACCCCTAGGGACCGGCGGGGTGTGCCGTCAGCTCTCAGGCGGAGAGAAGACCACCATGACCCGCAGGTCCTCGCTGATGTGATGGAACTTGTGCGGGACCCCCGCCGGCACGTAGACGACGCTGCCGCGCCCGACCTGCGTGGTCTCCATGCCCACGGTGATCGCCGCGCGGCCGCTGACCACGAAGTAGACCTCGTCCTGTTTGTGGGGCAGCTGGGGGTCGATCTCACCGGCGTCCAGCGCGTACAGGCCGACCGACATGTTCCTTTCCCGCAGGAACTGGAGGTATGCCCCGTCGTTCGCGGCGCGTTCCGCCTCGAGTTCGTCCAGCCGGAATGCCTTCATGCCTGTCCCGCCCCTGCACTCGGTCCGATCACGTCTGCCACGATCAGACACATGATGAATTTCCTAGTCAAGACGATCGCCAACGCCGGTGCCCTCTGGGTGGCCGTGTGGTTGCTGCAGGACATCACCCTGACCGGTGACAGCACCGGCAGGAAGGCCTGGACCCTGGTCCTGGTCGCCCTTCTCTTCGGCCTGGTGAACTTTGTCGTCAAGCCCGTGGTGAAACTGCTGACCCTTCCCCTGTTCATCCTCACCCTCGGTCTGATCACGCTCGTGATCAACGCTCTGATGCTGCTGCTCACCTCGTGGCTGGCCGACAAGCTGGATCTTGGCTTCCATGTCGACGGCTTCTGGACGGCGGTGCTGGGCGCCCTGATCATCTCCGTCGTCTCCTGGGCGCTGAACCTCGCCCTGCCCGACAAGGACTGATCGGCACATGAACTCCCCGTATCGCGTCTGCTTCGTCTGCACCGGCAACATCTGCCGGTCGCCGATGGCCGAGGCGGTCTTCCGCACCTTCGTCAAGGACGCCGGGCTCGGCCCCGCCGTGCGCGTCGACAGCGCCGGCACCGGTGGCTGGCACGAAGGGGACGGCGCCGACCCGCGCACCGTCTCGGTGCTCGAAGCGAACGGCTACCCCTCGAACCACTCCGCCCGGCAGTTCCGGGCGGAGTGGTTCGACGGCCTGGACCTGGTCATCGCGCTGGACGAAGGACATCTGCGGGCGCTGCGGAGGCTGGCTCCGACGCCGACGGACGCCGCGAAGGTGCGGATGTTGCGCGCGTACGACCCCGCACAGCCGGAAAACCTCGACGTCCCCGACCCTTACTACGGCGGCATGGACGGTTTCGAGGACTGCCTGGAGATGGTGGAGGCGGCGGGCAAGGGCCTGCTCGACGCCGTGAGAACTGCACTTGAGGAGCGAGCGGCATGACAGGCACGACCCAGGGGGACGGCACCACGGCGGTACGGGCGGGGCTGCCCGAGCCGGTGAAGTACGAACCGACCCTTCCCGGGCCGGTCTTCGCGGCTCACTTCCATCTGCCCGGGGAGCCGACGGGCCCCTACACGTACGGCCGAGACGAGAACCCGACGTGGACACATCTGGAGCGGGCCATCGGTGAACTCGAGGCGCCCGGAGAGGCCGTAGAGACCGTTACCTTCGCCTCCGGCATGGCGGCGATCTCCGCCGTTCTCATGTCGCAGCTGAAGACGGGTGACGTCGTCGTCATGCCCGACGACGGCTATCAGGCCCTGCCTCTGGTGCACGAGCAGCTGCGCGCGTTCGGCATCGAGGTACGCACGGCGCCGACCGGCGGCGACGCACAGGCCGCCCTGCTCGACGGGGCGCGTCTGCTGTGGCTCGAGACGCCCTCCAACCCGGGACTCGACGTCTGCGACGTACGGCGGCTGGCCGACCTCGCCCATGCGGCAGGCGCGCTCGTCGCGGTGGACAACACGCTGGCCACCCCCCTCGGGCAGCGGCCGCTCGAGCTGGGCGCCGACTTCTCCGTGGCCAGCGACACCAAGGGGATGACCGGCCACGGAGACATCCTGCTCGGCCACGTGACCTGCCGCGATCCGCAGCTCGCGGCCGGAGTACGGCGGTGGCGCAAGATTGTCGGAGCGATCCCGGGCCCGATGGAGGCCTGGCTCGCTCACCGTTCGCTCGCCACACTTCAGCTGCGCGCGGATCGGCAGAGCGCGAACGCGCTGGCCGTGGCACAGGCGTTGAACGGCCGCGCCGAGGTCAGCGGCCTGCGTCATCCCGGACTGCCGAACGACCCCTCGCACAAGATCGCCGCGCAGCAGATGCGGCGTTTCGGATGCGTCGTCTCCTTCAACCTGCCCGACCGGGCCCACGCGGAGCGCTTCCTCGACGGGCTGCGCCTGGTCGACGACGCCACCAGTTTCGGCGGGGTGCGCTCGACCGCCGAGCGCCGCGGCCGGTGGGGCGGTGACGCCGTTCCCGAGGGCTTCATCCGCTTCTCCGCCGGCGCCGAGGACGGCGACGACCTGGTGGCTGACGTGCTGCGGGCACTGGACGAGGCAGCAGCCCCGGGAGGAGACGTAACCCGCTCCACGCACACCGGCTGACCCCACAGGCGGTGACGGGCGGTCCGAGCCTCCCCCCTCATGGCTCGGACCACCCTCGGCTCCTGCGCGCGAAGAACCGTGCCGACAAGGCTAGTTGACTCAGCGTCAGTGTCCAATCACGCTAGCGACAGAGACCTATCGACTTATTTATAGTTGGCCGGGTTCGGGGGTAACGTCGGATCGGGAAGGGCATGGCATGGATCTCGCCCTACTGCGCACATTCGTCACCGTGCACCGGGCCGGGTCGTTCACACGCGCAGCCGCACTCCTCGGACTTTCCCAGCCCGCGGTCACCGGTCAGATCCGGACACTGGAGCGACAGCTCGGCAGGCCGCTCTTCCTTCGGCAGGCACGCGGCGTCACCCCGACCACCATCGGGGACGAACTCGCACACCGCGCGGCACCGCACCTCGACGCCCTGCTCGAAATAGCCGAAGTGGGTCTCGACACCGAGACCGGCATCCGCACCCTCCATCTCGCCGGGCCGCCCGAATTCACCTCCGCGCGCGCACTTCCCGCGCTCACGCCCCTGATCGGCCAGGGGTTCACCCTGCGCGCCTCCTTCGGGAACGCGGAGGAGGCCCTCGAAGGGCTCGCCGCAGGCCACCACGACCTCGCCATAGCCACCGCCCAGCCCCGTGGGGGGCTCCTCACCGCCACGCCGCTGTGCGACGAGGAGCACGTCCTCGTCGCGGCTCCCCGCTGGGCGGTCCACCTGGGGCCCTCGGTGTTACGCAAGGGCCATGTCGTACTCGAACAGCTCCCTGTGGTCGAGGTCCATGAGTCCCTGCCGTTCGTCTCGAGGTACTGGCACTCCGTCTTCGACTCACGGCCGGCCGCGGCGGGCACCGTCATAGCGCCCGATCTGAGGGCCGTCCTGGAAGCGACCGCATCGGGAGCCGGGCTCGCCGTACTGCCGCGCTACCTGTGCGAGGACGCCCTCGAGCGCGGTCGCGTCGTCGCTCTCCTCGAACCACCCGTGCCCCCGTTGCGCACGTACTTCCTGGTCATACGCGCCGGTACCCTCGCCCATCCCCATATCGCCCGGGCGCACGAAGGCCTGCTGCGCGCCGCGGCCGATTGGTGAGGACACGGCACAGAACGCCCACAAGAGTTTCAACAGCGAAGACATGGGCCACTCTCTTGCCATGACCGAACGACCAGTGGTCAAGCGCACCGCACGCGCCATCCTGCTCGACGGCGACGACCTCATCCTGATCAAGCGGACCAAGCCCGGCGTGGATCCTTACTGGCTCACGCCCGGCGGCGGGGTCGAGCCCGAGGACGCCACCGTCGTCGACGCCCTCCACCGAGAGGTCGACGAAGAGCTGGGGGCCAAGATCACCGATGTCGTCCCGTGCTTCGTCGACACCGTCGAGCACATCGCCGACGGGGGCGTGACGGGGGTGAAGGTGCAGCACTTCTTCGTCTGCCGCCTGGAATCCATGGACCCCTCCCTCCGGCACGGCCCAGAGGTCGATGAACCCTGCGGAGAGTACGAGATCGTGCGCGTGCCGTTCAGCCGCGTCGGTATCGCCGCCGTCCATCTGGTGCCACTGTCGCTGCGGCACTATCTGGACGGCAACATCGAAGGCGTCAGGGCCATGCACGCACCCGACCTCGGTTGATCCGCCATAGCGAACTATCCGGTGGACCAGACCAGTTCATAGGCCTCGCGGAGATCACTTCCGACATAGGTGTGGCTGGCCAGTCCGACGACATGGTGGTCGGCGTTCACGGCCACCGCCGTGGGCACCGCCGCGAAGATCGCGGCATCCGACAGGGAATCCCCATAGGCGACGCAGTCGTCCAGCCCCAGTCCGAAGCCCGTGCAGAGCCGGCCGGCGATCTCCACCTTCGCGGCCGCGCTGAGGATGCCTTCCGGATCCACAGGCTGGGTGAAGGGAACGTCGGGGAAACGTGATCCGTGGGCCGCGTGTGCGCCCCAGTCCAGCAGCCGCTCCACGAAGAACGACGGCGACAGCGAGATCACAGCGCAGTAGTCACCACGCGACCGGATCTCGCTCCACACCTCGCGGATGCCCGTGAGCCAGGGAGCGGATTCGAAGGCAGCCGCCACATGGGCCTCGGTGAGATCCGTCCACAGTGCGTGCACACGCACCGCGTACTCCGGAGGACCGATCCGGCCTGCGATCAGGTCCCGCTCCACCTCCCCGATCTCCTCCAGCAAGCCGAGCTGTCGTGAGATCTCGACCGGGGCCGCCGAGCCGCGGATCAGCGTGCCGTCCAGATCGAAGATGTGAAGCCTTGGCCGTCTGCTCATGTACGCCGAGGTTAGTACGCGTGATTACTCCCGCTGTCAGACGCAGTAGGACCAGTGCGACAGGCACCGTGTTTCACGTGAAACCACTCAAGCGTCCCGTTCGCCGGACCACACTCGTCGTCCACGTCGCCACGTCGGCCGGCTGGCTCGGTCTCACCCTCGGTCTGCTGGCGCTTGCGCTCGCGGCGTACACCTCAGAGTCCGCTTCCATGGCGGAAGCGTCGTACCGGTCGATGGAGGTCTTCACCGACTGGCTGGTGCTACCCCTGGCACTGCTCACCCTGACCAGTGGCCTCGTCCTGTCACTGGGGACGCAATGGGGACTGGCGCGCCATCGATGGGTGTTCACCAAGTTCTGGCTCACTCTGGCGACCACCACTGCGTCCGTCCTGGTGCTCCGCCCTGGGGTCGACAGGGCCGCCGACACCGTGGCCTCGGGCGGAGTGGTCGCCGAACCTCGCGACCTTCTGATGGGGCCGGCGGTCTCCCTCACCGCCTATGTGTTCATGACCGTCGTCTCGGTCCTCAAGCCGTGGGGTCTCACTCGCCGCGGCCGCCGACTGCGCGTCTCGACCAGTTCACGAAAAGTGGTGGACGAACGATCAACGCGTCAGACAGCCTGACCCTCATGCAGACACCGCTGGCCGAACTTCCCATCAGGCGCCTCACCAAGGACGACTTGACCGCGTGTGCCGACCTCTCCGAGGACCGCGGGTGGCCGCGGGAGGAGCACAAGTGGGGTCTGCTCCTCACCGCAGGTACGGGATACGGGATCGACGATCCCGAGGGCAAGGGTCTGGTGACCTGCTGCGTCGTCACGGACTACGGCACGGACCTCGCCGCCATCGGCATGGTGCTGGTGGCTGAGCGGTACTCCCGCCAAGGCATCGGGCGGCGTCTGATGAAGCATGTGCTGCAAGGCATGGGCAGCACCCCGCTCACCCTCCATGCCACGCCCTACGGACAGCCTCTCTACGAAGAACTGGGGTTCACCACGACCGGCCGTGCCGAGATGGTCCGGGGGCGCTTCACCGATTCGGGCCCACGACCGCAGGCGGCGACCCGCCCTGCGACCGCAGAGGACCTGGCCGCGGTGGTCCGCCTGGACGCCGAGGTGTTCGGCCTCGACCGCACCCACATGATCACGCGGCTTCCCTCGTTCGCCGACCAGTTCCGCGTCGCCGAAGAGGACGGCGTACTGACGGGCTACGCGGCCGCCTGGCCGAACATGGATACCCATGTCATAGGTCCCCTGATCGCCCGGAACACGGAGACCGCGAAGGCTCTGATCTCCTCTCTGGCGGCCGGAACAGACCGACCGCTGCGCACCGACATCGACGTGCGCCACAAGGAACTTCTCGACTGGGCGAAGGAGCGGGGCCTGGAGCCGGTCGCCTTCAACGCCGTGATGACTCTGGGCACAGCAGGCCTGCCGGGCGACTGGACCCGCCGCTTTGCACCGCTGACGGTAGCGGCAGGCTAGTCCCGCGCCGGAGCACCAGACAGATAATTGCACGCGCCTTTAAATTGCATACGCGGTCTATTGCAGCTATGGCCTACCCTGGGAGTGAGCCGCTCCGACCCCGAGGAGGAGACAGATGACGGCGACCGACCCCGCCCTTACCGCCCTCGCGCAGGGATGGTGCGCTCTCTCGCTGCTTCACGGCCGGATCGAAGCCCACATCGGCCGGGCCCTTGAGGCGAAGCACAACCTCAGTGTCCGCGAGTACTCCCTCCTCGACGTTCTCAGTCGCCAGCACAGCGGCGAAGGCGGCCATCTCCAGATGAAGCAGGTCGCCGACGCCGTCGTCCTCAGCCAGAGCGCCACCACCCGACTGGTCACCCGACTCGAGGACCGGGGCCTTCTGGCCCGCTACCTCTGCCCCACCGACCGTCGAGGCATCTACACCGACGTCAGCGACGCGGGCCTGCAGCTCCTGGCGGAGGCCCGGCCCACCAACGATGCGGCGCTTCGTGAGGCACTCGACGAGGCAGCTCAGGACCCGGAGCTCGCCCCACTGGTCCGAGCCGTCGAGGAGCTCAAGGCGCCCGCTGCCGCGGCATGACCTGGTGGTCCGGAAGATTACCGGCGGCGGCCTCCGATGTTTCACGTGAAACCGGCCGCGTCCGGTTTCACGTGACACCGCACACGCTGTTCAGAAGCGGAATGCCCGCCAGCCCTCAGGGTCCACGCCCCCAGGAACAGCGTCGCCTGGCTCGTAGGGCTTGCGCGTAAAGACGAACGAGCCCAGGTCCAGATGGCTCACCGAACCGTCGCCTCCGCGCACCACGTGCAGTGTCTCTCCCGCGTAGTAGCCGTCGAGACCGATCCAGGTCCCGTCGGTGCGGGCCAGGAAGCGCGAGCGGCGGCCCCCGCCGCGCAGCGGCTCCAGCTCCACGCCCCGATCGGCGACGAGACGCAGGACATAAGCAGAGGTTCCCCAGTACCAGGGGCCGGTCAGCCCCAGCAGATCGTGGTCGACCTCGGGGAGCGGTCGCCACGGCTCAGGAATCTTCGGCTCGGCCTCGGCGACGATGCGCACGAGGTCTGCGGCGACCGTCGCCGCCGACGGCCCTGAGGTGGCATTGGCCAGCGCCACCGCGGCGACGCCGTCGTCCACGCTCACCCACAGTCCCGCGACAAAACCGGGCAACGAGCCGGAATGGCCGACGAGAGTCCGCCCCTCGTGTCGCAGAAACTGTAGCCCGAGCCCATAGGTGCTGTTCCACTCCCCCGCCTCCAGCGGCACGGACGGCACCCGCATCTCCCGCACGGAATCAGCAGCGAGCACCCGGTCGTCACCGGCGGCAAGGAAAGCGGCGAACCGGCACAGGTCGGCAGGGGTGGACCAGAGCTGCCCGGCAGGAGCCATGAGCCCGAGATCCTCGACAGGCTCGGGAAGCATCACGTCCGCCCACGGGTGAACGGCCCAGCCGCCGGCATGTGGAGCCTGCGGCTGCGCACTCGTCCGCTCCAGCCCCAGAGGCTCGAGGATCTCCCGCTTCAGAGCCTCCTCCCATGACACGCCTCGGACCGCTTCGACCAGCGATCCGAGCAAGGTGTAGCCAGGGTTGGAGTAGTGGTGCCGCCGGCCGGCGGGGTGCATCGCCGTCTCCTCGCCGAGCACGTCGGAAAGCTGGGCGCGCATGGAACCAGGCGTCCGCTCCCACCACGGCGGCGGCGTCTCGGCGCTCAGGCCGGCACTGTGCCCCAGCAGTTGGGCAACGGTCACCTCTCCCACCCCCGTGCCGGGCAGATGCTTCTCCAGTGGGTCGTCGAGACCCAGTAGCCCTTCGTCCCGCAGCCGCATCACCAGGACCGCGGTGAACGTCTTGGTGATGGACCCGATGCGGTACTGGGTATCCGCGTCCGGAGCGTGACCGTCGACGGACGTACGAAACCCCGTCCACACCAGGTGCCCGTCACGTTGCACCGCGGCGGCGAGCGACGGTGCGCGCCCTTCGCTCTGGGCTACGGCGATGCGATGCAGCAGGGCCCGGCGTGTACCGGGCAGAAGTTCTTCCATGGCTGAAGTCATGGATCAGGTCTATCGGTGCCGCCCACCTGCGTCGACCGCATTACCGGCGACACGGGGACTTACCGGAAGCGACACGGGGGCGAGGTCGTCGACTGTGCGTCGAGCGACCTCGTCCCACCGTGTCGGCGAAGCCGCGGTCAGCCGCCGACGTAGGCGGCGAGGTGCTCCCCGGTGAGGGTGGAGCGCGCGGTGACGAGGTCGGCGGGTGTGCCCTCGAAGACGACCCGGCCGCCGTCGTGACCGGCGCCGGGACCGAGATCGATGATCCAGTCGGCGTGCGCCATCACGGCCTGGTGGTGCTCGATGACGATGACCGACTTACCGGAGTCGACCAGCCGGTCGAGCAGACCGAGCAGTTGCTCGACGTCTGCGAGGTGGAGGCCGGTGGTCGGCTCGTCGAGGATGTAGACGCCGCCCTTCTCCGCCATGTGTGTGGCCAGTTTGAGCCGTTGCCGCTCGCCGCCGGAGAGCGTGGTGAGCGGCTGCCCCAGCGTCAGGTAGCCGAGGCCGACGTCGGCGAGCCGTTCGAGGATCTTGTGCGCGGCCGGCGTGTGCGCCTCGCCGGCGCCGAAGAAGTCCTCTGCCTCGGTCACCGACATCGCCAGGACCTCGCTGATGTCGCGGCCACCGAGGTGGTACTCCAGCACCGATGCCTGGAACCGCTTACCCTCGCACTCCTCGCAGGGCGTGGAGACACCGGCCATCATCGCCAGGTCGACGTACGTGACGCCGGCGCCGTTGCAGTTCGGGCAGGCACCCTCGGAGTTGGCGCTGAACAGCGCCGGCTTCACACCGTTGACCTTCGCGAACGCCTTGCGGATCGGGTCGAGCAGTCCGGTGTACGTCGCAGGGTTGCTCCGCCTCGAGCCGCGGATCGCGCCCTGATCGACCGACACCACATCCTCGCCGGCCGGGATCGACCCGTGCAGGAGCGAGCTCTTGCCGGAACCGGCGACGCCCGTGACGACGGCGAGCACGCCGAGCGGGATGTCGACATCGACGTCACGCAGATTGTTCGCCGTCGCGCCACGGATCTCCAATGTGCCGGTGGGCTTCCGCACCGACTCCTTGAGAGCCGCCCGGTCGTCGAGATGGCGGCCGGTGATGGTGTCGCCGTCCCGCAGCCCCTCGACGGTGCCCTCGAAGCAGACGGTGCCGCCCGCCGTACCGGCGCCGGGCCCGAGGTCGACCACGTGGTCGGCGATGGCGATCGTCTCCGGCTTGTGCTCCACGACGAGCACCGTGTTGCCCTTGTCCCGCAGGCGCAGCAGCAGGTCGTTCATCCGCTGGATGTCGTGGGGGTGCAGGCCGATGGTCGGCTCGTCGAAGACGTAAGTGACATCG
The DNA here is from genome assembly GCF_009832925.1 of Streptomyces sp. Tu 2975. Taxonomy (GTDB): domain Bacteria; phylum Actinomycetota; class Actinomycetes; order Streptomycetales; family Streptomycetaceae; genus Streptomyces. The sequence continues at coordinate 4,093,765 of NZ_CP047140.1, read as the reverse complement.
GTGAGCGAGGACCCGAGGTGGCGGATCATCTTGACCCGCTGCGCCTCGCCGCCCGACAGCGTTCCCGACGGACGGTCCAGCGAGAGGTACCCCAGCCCGATCTCCACGAACGAGTCGAGAGTTCCCCCCAGCGTCGTCAGCAGCGGCGCCACCGACGGCTCGTCCAGGCCGCGGACCCATTCGGCCAGGTCGCTGATCTGCATCACGCAGGCGTCAGCGATGCTGATCCCCTTGATCTTCGACGACCTGGCCCCCTCGCTGAGCCGGGTCCCGTCGCACTCGGGGCAGGTTGTGAAGGTGACCGCCCGCTCCACGAACGCCCGGATGTGCGGCTGCATCGCCTCCTTGTCCTTGGACAGGAAAGACTTCTGGATCTTGGGGATCAGCCCCTCGTAGGTGAGATTCACGCCTTCGACCTTCACCTTGGTCGGCTCCCGGTAAAGGAAGTCCTGCATCTCCTTCTTGGTGAACTTGCGGATCGGCTTGTCCGGGTCGAGGAAGCCCGACTCGGCGTACAACCGCACGGTCCAGAAGCTGTCCGACTTCCAGCCGGGGATGGTGAACGCGCCCTCGGCGATCGACTTGGAGTCGTCGTAGAGCTGGGTGAGGTCGATGTCGGAGACCGAGCCCCTGCCTTCACAGCGCTGGCACATGCCGCCGGTGCGGGAGAAAGTCGCCTTCACCGCCTTCTTGGCACCACGCTCGACGGTGATCGCACCGCTCGCGCGGACCGATGGGACGTTGAAGGCGTACGCGCTGGGCGGGCCGATGTAGGGACGCCCGAGCCGGCTGAAGAGGATGCGCAGCATCGCGTTGGCGTCGGTGACGGTGCCCACCGTGGAGCGGGGGTCGGCACCCAGTCGCTGCTGATCGACAGTGATCACGGTCGTCAGCCCGTCGAGTACGTCGACCTCGGGGCGGGCCAGCGTCGGCATGAAGCCCTGGACGAAGGCGCTGTAGGTCTCGTTGATCATCCGCTGCGATTCCGCGGCGATCGTGTTGAAGACGAGCGAGCTCTTGCCCGAGCCGGAGACACCGGTGAACACCGTCAGACGGCGCTTCGGAATCTCGATACTGACGTCCTTGAGGTTGTTCTCGCGCGCGCCGTGCACCCGGATCAGATCGTGGCTGTCGGCAACGTGCAGCGCAGGCGATCGCGTGTCCGTCCTCGTGGCCTTGCTCATCGTGTCTCCATCTGTTGGGCGGGCCGCCTTCGCGGTCTCCGTCGGCGTCGCCTGCTCGACCTGGTCAGCTTCGAGCAGTATGTCTGGTTCTCCTTCGCCGGCGCGGCCGAGGCAGGGATGCTCGGTGACGCGGGCTTCCGGAGGTGCCACCGGCGTCCTGCGCGGCCTCCTGCACGGCACCCGTCCATGCAGGTCATGGCTGCGGATCGCCGGACGGCTCAGCGGAGCTCGTTGATGCGGATCAGGTTGCCGGCAGGGTCGCGGAACGCGCAGTCGCGGAGGCCGTACGGCTGCTCGGTCGGCTCCTGGACGACCTCGGCACCGCCGGCCAGCAGCCGCGCGAAGGTGTCGTCGAGGTCGGCGGCGGCCAGGGTGATGCGGGCGTAGCTGCCCTTGGCCATCATCTCTGCGATGGTGCGGCGCTCGTCGTCGGTGGTGCCGGGATCGGCGGCCGGCGGCTCCAGGACGATGGACGTCCCTGGCTGGTCGGCGGGGCCGACCGTGATCCAGCGCATGTCGCCGTATCCGACGTCGTTGCGGACCTCGAAGCCGAGAGTGTCGCGGTAGAAGGCCAGGGAGGCGTCCGGGTCGTTGTGCGGAAGGAAGGTCCAGTGAATGCTGATGTCCATGGCGATCACGCTAGTTACGGCGCCATGGCCCGCGCTTCTCGATTCCTGATCGATCGGGCCGCCGCGCTCGCCACCACCTGTTCCTCGGCTCCGGCTCCGCCTCGGCCCCGGCATCGTCCCTGTTCCCCACCGCCGGCGGCGGTGCTGTGGGAAAATGCTCAGGTGAGACGGCAGGATCTCGACGACCTCGTACGCCTGCGGCGGGCCCGCGACCGCATGGACCGCGACTACGCCGAGCCTCTCGACGTCCCGGCGCTGGCACGTGACGCCCTGATGTCGCCGGGGCACTTCTCCCGCAGCTTCCGCACCGCTTACGGCGAGACCCCGTACAGCTACCTGATGACCCGTCGCATCGAGCGCGCCAAGGCGCTGCTGCGCCGCGGCGACCTCACGGTGACCGAGGTCTGCTTCGCGGTCGGCTGTTCGTCGCTGGGGACGTTCAGCTCGCGCTTCACCGAGCTGGTCGGCGAGAGCCCGAGCGCCTACCGGGCCCGGAACCACGACCAGGGCGCCGCCATCCCGGCATGCATGGCCAAGATCCACACGAGGCCGGTCAGGAACGGAGAAGCGAACCCTGCCGCCCGGCCGTAGCGTGACGACATGGACATCAGGCTTTCCCAGTGCTTCATCGCCGTCGACGACCACGACAAGGCGATCGCCTTCTACCGCGACGTGCTCGGCCTCGAGGTACGCAGCGACGTGGGCTTCGAGGGGATGCGCTGGGTGACCGTCGGAGCGCCCTCTCAGCCGGACGTGAACATCGTCCTGGAACCGCCCGTCGCGGAACCGAACGCCTCACCGGCCGACAAGCAGGCCATGGCGGAGTTGATGGCCAAGGGCCTGCTGCGCGGCGTCATCTTCGCGACGGACGACTGCGACGCCACCTTCGAGCGCATCAGCGCCGCGGGCGGCGAGGTGTTGCAGGAGCCGATGGACCAGCCTTACGGCGTCCGTGACTGCGGGTTCCGCGACCCTGCCGGCAATCTGTTGCGCTTCACCCAGCCCCTCGGGAAGTGAGCCCCCTCGCGGGCCCGTCGAGGGTCCGCGGTTCCGGAACGTTGGGGGAGTCAGCAGCGGGCCGCAGCCGTCTCCGGCTGCGCTACCCGCCCGTCGGCGCCGCCGCCCCACGGCCCACCGCCGGCGCCCCTGCTAGGCCTCCGGCTTCCCTGGTACGCCCGCGGCCTACACCTCGTACCAGGGCCGGAGTTGCAGATACCGCTCCTTCATGGCCGGCCCGAGACGCGCCTCGATCCCGTACCCCGGCTCCCCCATGTAGGGAAGGTCGTCGAGGAACGACGTCACGATGACCTCGATCGCTCCGGGCGCGCAACGCCGTGTCTCCTCCTCCAGGAAGGCGAGGACCCGACGCCAGTCGGCACCGTCCGGTTCCCCTTCCCCCAGGTACGAGCGCACGGTGTCCTGCACGACGTCCCAGAAGAACAGGTGCGGGAGCACCCCGTGCTCGTTGAACACGTGGCACTCGTACGCGTCATCGAACCCGGGCACCTGAGCGACCAGGTCCTCCACGAGCCGCACACCGCCGACAGCGTTTTCGTTCGCCTCGCGCGCCCCGTATGCCTCGTGCTTCTCGCGATTCCCGTCGCCGCCGGCCGTCATGTGCCGGGACGCTACCTCAGCGCAGCAGCGCCGACCGCGGCCTTTTCCCGCCGGACGGTTCGCCGGTCCGAGCGCCTGACCCGGAGATCCGGGCCACAGCGCTCTGACAGGTCGGGAGCGGTACTTCCTCCTGGCCCAAGGGGACAGGACGAGGACACGTTCGCGGCCCCTCAGTCGAGACAGAACTCATTGCCCTCGATGTCCTGCATCCCGAGGCACGACTCGTTCTCGTCATCGGCGAGCAGTAGTTGTCCGCGTACCGCGCCGAGTGCGACCAGTCGTGCGCACTCGGCCTCGAGTGCGGCGAGACGCTCCTCACCTACGAGCCCGGTGCCGACCCGCACGTCAAGATGCACCCGATTCTTGACGACCTTGCCTTCCGGAACGCGCTGGAAGTACATGCGCGGGCCCACACCCGAGGGGTCCATGCAGACGAACGCTGAACCCTGACGCTCAGGCGGCAGCGAGCGGTTGAAATCGTCCCACGTTGCAAACCCCTCCGGTGGCGGCGGTACGACGTACCCCAAGACCTCGCACCAGAAACGAGCGACGCGCTCAGGTTCTGCGCAGTCGAAGGTGACTTGGAACTGCTTGATCGACGACATCGGCCCACCGTAGCGGCGCGTGCCGTTCACCGGGACCCCGGAGGTGTGATCGCCGCGCGGTCGGGATCTGAAACCTGCACGCCCAGTGATCAGGTCTGCGCCATGTCCACGAACCGTGAGTAGTGGCCCTGGAAGGCCACGGTGATCGTCGCTGTGGGGCCGTTACGGTGCTTGGCCACGATCAGGTCCGCCTCGCCTGCGCGCGGGGACTCCTTCTCGTAGGCGTCCTCACGATGCAGAAGGATGACCATGTCCGCGTCCTGCTCGATCGAGCCGGATTCACGGAGGTCGGACACCATCGGCTTCTTGTCCGTGCGCTGCTCGGGGCCACGGTTCAGCTGGGAGAGCGCGATCACCGGAACCTCGAGCTCCTTCGCGAGCAGCTTGAGGTTACGGGACATGTCGGAGACTTCCTGCTGGCGGCTCTCTGCCCGCTTCGAGCCGCCCGACTGCATCAACTGCAGATAGTCGATGACGACGAGCTTGAGGTCGTTCCGCTGCTTCAGCCGGCGGCACTTCGCGCGGATCTCCATCATCGAGAGGTTCGGCGAGTCGTCGATGTAGAGCGGCGCCTGCGAAACGTCCGGCATCCTGCGCGCCAGTCGCGTCCAGTCCTCATCCGTCATCGTGCCCGACCGCATGTGATGGAGAGCCACTCTGGCCTCGGCGGACAGCAGTCGCATCGCGATCTCGTTGCGGCCCATTTCGAGCGAGAAGATCACACTGGGCAGATTGTTCTTGATCGAGGCGGCCCGCGCGAAGTCGAGCGCAAGCGTCGACTTACCCATAGCGGGACGCGCGGCGATCACGATCATCTGGCCGGGGTGCAGACCGTTGGTCAGGGAGTCGAAGTCGGTGAAGCCCGTCGGCACACCGGTCATCTCGCCGCTGCGGGAGCCGATCGCCTCGATCTCGTCGAGGGCGCCCTCCATGATGTCGCCGAGCGGCAGGTAGTCCTCGCTCGTGCGCTGCTCGGTGACGGCATAGATCTCGGCCTGGGCGGAGTTCACGATCTCGTCGACGTCACCGTCGGCGGCATAACCCATCTGCGTGATCTTGGTGCCGGCTTCCACCAGCCTGCGCAGCACGGCCCGTTCGTGGACGATCTCCGCGTAGTACGAAGCGTTGGCAGCGGTCGGAACCGACTGGACCAGCGTGTGGAGGTAGGGGGCGCCGCCGACGCGAGTGATCTCGCCCCGCTTGACCAGCTCGGCCGCCACCGTGATGGGGTCGGCCGGCTCACCCTTGGCGTACAGGTCGAGGATGGCCTGGTAGACCGTCTCGTGGGCCGGCCGATAGAAGTCATGGCCCTTGATGATCTCGACGACGTCGGCGATCGCGTCCTTGGACAGCAGCATGCCGCCGAGAACCGACTGTTCGGCGTCCAGGTCCTGCGGCGGGACGCGCTCGAATCCAGGGGAGCTCCCGTCCCAGCCGCTGCCCTCCCTGCCTCGATCGTGCTGGTCCTCACGGCCGCGCCCTTCGTGGCGCCGCTGACGGGAGGCGGGGAGACGGTCCCCCGGACTGTCGGCCGCCCACGGGTCGTCCAAGGGCTCGGAAATGCTCACCCGGGCCACCTCCTCCCGTCCGCTCCACGGACCTACGCCGTGGCAGTCTTTTCTATGCCACGGCACTGACAGATCGAGTCGCCGGACTCCGTTCGAAGCGGGGTTCCCGCACGTCGGGCGACGGTCCACGGTAGGCCCGGCGGGAGCGTCAGCCAATCTGGTTATCCACAGGCACTGTGGACGAAGGATCAGATGCTGTGGAGAACCCTCCGCAACCTGTGCACGGACCGGGGGACAGCACTGTGGAAAAGTTCACGTCCTGCCCCTCGCAGCCCATCTCACCTGGGCTTTTCGCGTCCACCGCCTGTGGGGGAGAAAAACTTTTCCCGCCGGATCAAGATCAGAACAAACGGCGCACGAACCCAGGGGTGACGCCCTCCAAGGTAAGGACTGCTTGCCGCTTGCATCGCTTACCTGTGGAAGATTAGATTGACGCCCATGACACAGGTACCGGCAGGGGCGAAGGAACGTCTGCGGCGGCACGACCGGGAGATCATCGCGCTCGCGGTTCCCGCCTTCGGCGCCCTTGTCGCCGAGCCGCTGTTCGTCATGGTCGACAGCGCGATCATCGGTCATCTCGGTACCCCGCAACTGGCCGGCCTCGGCGTCGCGGCTGCCCTGTTGATGACGGCGGTTAGCGTCTTCGTCTTTCTGGCCTACGCGACCACGGCCGCCGTTGCCCGCCGGGTCGGCGCGGGTGACCTCCAGTCAGCCATCCGACAGGGGATGGACGGCATCTGGCTGGCGCTGGTCCTCGGGGTCGCCGTCATCGCTTTCACTCTTCCCGCGGCCCCATGGCTGGTGGACGTCTTCGGAGCTTCCGACACCGCCGCACCTCATGCGATCACGTATCTACGCATCTCCAGTCTCGGCATCCCCGCCATGCTGATCGTGCTCGCGGCCACCGGAGTGCTCCGAGGCCTCCAGGACACCCGTACCCCTCTCTATGTAGCGGTCGGCGGCTTCGCCGCCAACGCGGGACTCAACGCCGGACTCGTCTACGGAGCAGGCTTCGGCATCGCCGGCTCGGCCTGGGGCACCGTGATCGCACAGTGCGGAATGGCGGCCGCATACCTGGTCGTCGTCGTCCGAGGAGCACGCAAGCACGGTTCCTCACTCCGCCCGGACGCGGCAGGGATCCGGGCGAGCGCCCAGGCGGGGGTACCGCTGCTCGTGCGTACGCTCTCCCTGCGGGCGGTCCTCATGATCGCCACCGCTGTGGCGGCCAGGCTGGGCGACACGGACATCGCCGCTCACCAGATCGTGCTGTCCCTCTGGAGTCTGACAGCCTTCGCGCTGGACGCGATCGCCATCGCCGGACAGGCCATCATCGGCCGCTATCTGGGAGCCGGTGACGCAGAAGGTGCCAAACAGGTCTGCCGGCGGATGGTGCAGTGGGGAGTGGTCTCGGGGGTCGTGCTCGGGATACTGATCGTGGCCGCCCGGCCCCTTTTCATCCCTCTGTTCACAAGTGATCCGGCTGTCCGTGACACGTTGCTCCCCGCGTTGCTGGTCGTCGCGGTGTCCCAGCCGATTGCCGGTGTCGTGTTCGTGCTGGACGGTGTCTTGATGGGCGCCGGTGACGGCCCTTATTTGGCAGCGGCCATGCTGCTCACCCTGTTGGTGTTCGCCCCGGTCGCCTTGCTGGTCCCCGCCCTCGGAGGTGGACTGACCACTCTGTGGTGGGCGATGACCTTGATGATGACCGTCCGGCTGATGACGCTGTGGTGGCGGGCCCGGTCCGGTCGGTGGATCGTGACGGGAGCTGCCCGCTGATCACCGTTTCACGTGAAACGGTGATCGCCACGAAAGGCCTGCCACCGCACAGACGACGGAAGGGCCACACCCATCGGGTGCGGCCCTTCCTTACTGCTCTGTCGAGCGTCGGCGCTTAGGCGGCGACGACCTCGACGCCGAGCTGCGCGGCAACCTCGGGGTGCAGACGCACAGACACCTGGTGCGAGCCCAGGGTCTTGATCGGCGAACCGAGCTCGACGCGACGCTTGTCGACCTCCGGGCCACCGGCGGCCTTGATCGCCGAGGCGATGTCAGCCGGAGTGACGGAGCCGAAGAGGCGGCCGGCGTCGCCGGAGCGAACGGCAAGGCGCACCTTGACGGCCTCGAGCTGACCCCTGATGGAGTTGGCCTGCTCGATGGTCGCGATCTCGTGGATCTTGCGGGCGCGGCGGATCTGCGCCACGTCCTTCTCGCCACCCTTGGTCCAGCGGATCGCGAAACCACGCGGGACCAGGTAGTTGCGAGCGTATCCGTCCTTGACGTCGACGACGTCGCCGGCGGCACCGAGGCCAGAAACCTCGTGGGTGAGGATGATCTTCATGTCTAGGTCACCCTTCCCTTATCGCGCGGTGGACGTGTAGGGCAGCAGCGCCATCTCACGGCTGTTCTTGACGGCCGTGGCGACGTCACGCTGGTGCTGCGTGCAGTTGCCGGTCACGCGGCGGGCACGGATCTTGCCGCGGTCGGAAATGAACTTCCGCAGCATGTTCGTGTCCTTGTAGTCCACGTACGCGGTCTTGTCCTTGCAGAAAGCGCAGACCTTCTTCTTAGGCTTGCGCACAGGCGGCTTCGCCATGGTGTATCTCCTGTGTGATCAAGAAGTGGGGTACGAGCTGCCCTAGAAGGGCGGCTCGTCCGAGTAGCCGCCGCCAGAGCCCCCGGAGCCGCCGGAGCTTCCGCCCCAGCCGCCCCCGCCCTGCTGACCGCCGCCGGACGGCGCACTGGTGGCCCAGGGGTCGTCGGCGGGAGCACCGCCGCCGCCCTGCTGCTGACCACCGCCGGGGCCGCCGCCCCAGCTGCCGCCGCCCTGCTGACCGCCGGCACCGCCGCCGTAGCCGCCCTGGCCGCCGCGACCGGTGGTCTTGGTGACCTTGGCCGTGGCGTTCTTGAGACTGGGGCCGACTTCCTCGACGTCCAGTTCGTAGACCGTGCGCTTGACGCCCTCGCGGTCCTCGTAGGACCGCTGCTTGAGCCGGCCCTGCACGACGACACGCATGCCGCGCTGGAGCGACTCGGCGACGTTCTCCGCCGCCTGACGCCAGACCGAGCAGGTGAGGAAGAGGCTCTCGCCGTCCTTCCACTCATTGGTCTGGCGGTCGAAGGTGCGGGGAGTGGACGCGACGCGGAACTTCGCGACCGCCGCACCGGACGGGGTGAAGCGCAGCTCGGGGTCGTCGACGAGATTGCCGACGACCGTGATGACGGTCTCGCCTGCCATGGGTGAACCTCTCGGCGGGATTGCTGCTGGCTGCTTGCTGCTACTCGAAACCCGATGACCTCTGAGCTAGGTGCTCAGTGGGTCTCGGGACGGAGGACCTTGGTCCGGAGGACCGACTCGTTCAGGTTCATCTGGCGGTCGAGCTCCTTGACGACCGCAGGCTCGGCCTGCAGGTCGATGACCGAGTAGATGCCCTCGGGCTTCTTCTTGATCTCGTAAGCGAGACGACGACGGCCCCAGGTGTCGACCTTCTCGACCTTTCCGTTGCCCTCACGGACGACGGAGAGGAAGTTCTCGATCAGCGGGGAGACAGCGCGCTCCTCGAGATCGGGGTCGAGGATGACCATCATTTCGTAGTGACGCATGTGGAACCCACCTCCTTTGGACTCAGCGGCCACGGTCGTTCCGTGGCAGGAGGGTCGTGATGCGTGAGCAACGGTATCGGCCGCCACTGACAATCCCCCTCGTCGAGTGGCGATCGCTTCGCGGCCTGGGCAGACACCGGTGCAGACCGTACAGACTACCTGCACTCCGGCTTCCGGTTGAAATCCGGTGGCCCATGCCCGCAATCTGTACACATCGGGTCGACGCGGCGCTACGATGCGCCGCCTTCCGGCAAAGCCAGGAGGTGCCTCATGGCACAGGCAATGCGACGTCACTCCTCTGTCTCGCTGCTCGCCACGGACGGCAAGACTCATCCCCTTCAGGACACCCTGATGGCGGTGACGCTGGTATTGGGCGCTCTCGCGTTCATCTCGGCGATGTTCCACAACCTGCATCTGCTCAGCTCGTGGGCAGGGCTCATCGGCATCGCGACGGGCGCGTACGGGCAGTTCATCTCCGCGACGACCCGCGAGCGCTTCCTTCTGATCATCGGACTGGGCGCGTCCGCGGTGGGGTTCTTCCTCGGGATGGCCCACGGCGGGCTCTTCGGTGGCGTCCTCGGCTGAGGCCGGGGGGCGTCGGACCCAGGGGCGGGGACGGGAGCGGGCCGATCGGCGGCCCGCTCCCGCGCACAGCCATTCGGGCCCCAGCCAAGGACCAGTAGGCTTCGGCGCGAGAGCCGGAGCCCCTGACCCATGGGGACACACCTGCCGAGGAGCGCCCCGCATGAGCCTGACCCTGAGGACCATCAGTCGTGAGCAGCATCTGGCATACATCCAGACCCTGCCCTCGGCGAGTCACTGCCAGGTCCCGGCGTGGGCGGACGTGAAGACGGAATGGCGCTCGGAGAACCTCGGCTGGTTCGACAAGAACGGTGAGCTCGTCGGCGCGGGCCTGGTGCTCTACCGCCAGCTCCCCAAGATCAAGCGGTACCTGGCGTACCTCCCCGAGGGACCGGTGATCAACTGGTACGCCCCCAACCTGGACGATTGGCTCCAGCCGATGCTGGCGCATTTGAAGAACCAGGGCGCGTTCTCGGTGAAGATGGGGCCGCCCGTCGTGATCCGCCGCTGGGACGCCCCGGCGATCAAGGCCGGTATCCAGGACCCGGACGTGAAGCGACTGCGCGACGTGGAAGCGACGCACATCGAGCCGCGGGCCTTCGAAGTGGCGGACAGGCTGCGGAAAATGGGCTGGCAGCAGGGCGAGGACGGCGGTGCCGGCTTCGGCGACGTCCAGCCCCGGTACGTCTATCAGGTGCCGCTGGCCAACCGCTCGCTCGACGACGTCCTCAAGGGCTTCAACCAGCTGTGGCGGCGCAACATCAAGAAGGCCGAGAAGGCCGGCGTGGAGGTCGTGCAGGGCCGCTACGAGGACCTGGCCGAATGGCAGCGGCTGTACGAGATCACTGCTGAGCGGGACCGCTTCCGGCCGCGCCCCCTCTCGTACTTCCAGCGCATGTGGACGGTCCTGAACAACGAGGACCCGAACCGTATGCGTCTGTACTTCGCGCGGCACAACGGGGTCAACCTGTCCGCGGCGACGATGCTGGTCGTCGGGGCCATGTCTGGTACTCGTACGGCGCCTCGGACAACATCGGGCGCGAGGTCCGGCCCTCGAACGCGATGCAGTGGCGGATGCTCCGCGACGCGTACGCCATGGGCGCGACGGTCTACGACCTGCGGGGCATCAGCGACTCGCTCGACGAGACGGACCACCTCTTCGGCCTGATCCAGTTCAAGGTCGGAACGGGCGGCGAGGCCGTCGAGTACGTCGGTGAGTGGGACTTCCCGCTGAACAAGCTCCTCCACAAGGCACTGGACATCTACATGTCGCGTCGCTGACGACGCCGCGGCCGACTCCGTAGTCTCGTACACGTCTCTGATACACCGCAGCCACCAGAAAGGTTCCGGGCCGGCCATGGCGCTCTCCCTCTACGTCGACACCGCTCGCTGGCGGGCGCACCAGAAGTCGGTGATCGACCAGTTCCCCGGTCTCGTCCCGGTCTGCAAGGGCAACGGTTACGGCTTCGGCCACGAGCGGCTCTCCGAGGAGGCGTCGCGCTTCGGCGCAGACATGCTCGCCGTGGGCACGACGTACGAGGCCGCGCGGATCAAGGACTGGTTCAGCGGCGATCTCCTGGTGCTCACGCCCTTCCGGCGCGGTGAGGAACCGGTGCCGCTGCCCGACAGGGTGGTCCGCTCCGTCTCCTCGGTCGACGGTGTGCACGCGCTGGTGGGGGCCCGCGTCGTCATCGAGTGCATGAGCTCGATGAAGCGCCACGGCATCTCCGAGCAGGACCTCGGCCAGCTGCACGCCGCCATCGAGGACGTACGGCTGGAGGGCTTCGCCCTGCACCTGCCGCTGGACCGGACCGACGGTTCCGACGCGGTCGAGGAAGTCATCGGCTGGATGGACCGGCTGCGTGCGGCCAGACTGCCGCTGCACACGATGTTCGTGAGTCATCTGCGCGCCCAGGAGCAGGCCCGGCTCCAGCAGCAGTTCCCGCAGACCCGCTTCCGCGCGCGGATCGGCACGCGGTTGTGGCTCGGCGACCACGAGGCCACCGAGTACCGCGGCGCCGTGCTCGACGTCACCCGCGTGGCCCGGGGGGATCGTTTCGGCTACCGCCAGCAGAAGGCCGCCTCCGACGGCTGGCTCGTCGTGGTGGCGGGCGGCACGTCGCACGGTGTCGGTCTTGAGGCGCCCAAGGCGCTGCACGGTGTGATGCCGCGTGCCAAGGGCGTCGCACGGGCGGGTCTGGCGACGGTCAACCGCAATCTTTCGCCGTTCGTGTGGGCGGGCAAGCAGCGCTGGTTCGCCGAGCCGCCCCATATGCAGGTCTCGATCCTGTTCGTGCCCGCCGACGCGCAGGAGCCGAAGGTCGGTGACGAGCTGGTGGCGCACCTCAGGCACACGACGACCCAGTTCGACCGGCTGGTGGACCGCTAGCAGGCCTCGTCCCCCGGCCTGGGGACGGACGCGCGCTGCCGAGCCCGTCCCCAGAAGGCTTCAGACGGAAGGTTGCGGGCCGGCATCCGGCCCGCTCCGGGCCTGAACGCCCCACTCCACGCGCGGACCTTCCTCGGCGTGAGCGGCATGCCGCGGCGGATGCGCCGCCGGCCCCAGCACGAACACGTCAGGAGCGCCGTCGAGCACGCCCCCGCCCGGATCGTCGGAGCCGTCCTGACGGACCCCGTCCCGCTCCGGCATGAGGATGTCGCGCACGATCACGGCGCACAGGTACAGCGTCCCGAGCAGATGCAGCGCGATGGCCAGCTGGTAGCCCTCTGGCGGCAGCCCCTGGTGCTTGGGGCTGGTCGTGTAGGCGAGGTACATCCAGATGCCCAGGTAGTACATGACCTCGCACGCCTGCCAGATGAGGAAGTCACGCCAGCGGGGACGGGCGAGGGCGGCGAGCGGGATCAGCCACAGCACGTACTGCGGCGAGTAGACCTTGTTGGTGAGGATGAACGCGGCCACGACCAGGAAGGCGACCTGGGCGAAGCGGGGGCGGCGCGGTGCCCTCAGCGTGAGCAGGCCGATGCCCGCGCAGGCCAGGATCATCAACAGGGTGGCGTAGGTGTTGACGTTCTCCACGTCGATGGACTCGCCGGTGCGCTGCGTGATGATCAGCCAGAACGACCCGAAGTCGACCTGGCGCTCCTGGCTGAACGTGTAGAACTTCTTCCAGCCCTCCGGCGCGAACAGCATCACGGGCAGATTGACCACGAGCCAGGCTGCCGCCGCGCCGAGCGTCGCCATGATGAACTCCCGCCACTTGCCCGCCCGCCAGCACAGGACGAGCAGAGGACCGAGCAGCAGCACCGGGTAGAGCTTGGCGGCGGTCGCGAGCCCGATCAGGACGCCGAACGCGAGAACCCTGCCGCGTGACCACATCAGCATCGCCGCGGCGGTGAGAGCCACCGCGAGCAGGTCCCAGTTGATGGTGGCCGTCAGCGCGAAGGCAGGGGCGAGAGCGACGAGCAGCGCGTCCCAGGGGCGCCTGCGGTGCGTACGGGCGACACAGACGGCGATGACCGCGGCACAGATCATCAGCAGCCCGGCGTTGATCATCCAGTACATCTGCTGCTGTGCCAGGCCGGAGCCGCCGCCGAGGCGGCCGATCCAGGAGGCGACCTGCATGAAGAGGCCCGTCAGCACGGGGTACTCGAGGTACTCCATGTCACCGGGCAGGCGGTCGAAGTACGGAATCAGACCTTCGGAGAAGCCGCGGCCCACGAACAGATGCGGGATGTCCGAGTAGCAGGCATGGGTGTACTGCGAGCTGGTGCCCCTGAACCATGCCCAGTTGTAACAGGGCAGCTTCTGCACCATGCCCAGCGCGAACATGCCGATGGCGACCAGCGCCACCACACGCACGGGTGTGAGCGGACCGCCCCCGCTGCGTGACGCCCAGCGCCCGGCCGGGCCGCCGATCAGCTCGCTGCCTGCCGCGGCGATCCGGTCACGCCGTGTGGGGCGTACGTCAGGCCGTTCGTCGTACACGCTCGTCTCTTCTGCGCTGGGCATGGTGCACATCCTGCCGTACAGGGAGGGGGAAACGACGAGGGCCGCCGCCCCGGGGCTCGGCACGAATGCCGATCCTCTCCCGGTGCGGCGGCCTCGTCATGGCCGGCGCGGGGTGACCGTCAGCCTTCGCCGTCGGTACCTCCGAGGAAACCGCCGCCGTTGCCACCGCCGTTCCCGTTGCCACCGCCGCTGTCGGCGCCGCCATCGGTGCCGGGTGATGTCGACGGGCTCGGCGTCACGCCGCCGTTGGCGCCACCCTGATCGGCGCCGCCGTTGCCGCCGCCACCGTCGACGCCGCAGGTCCAGTCCTCCCAGGGGTTGCAGGACTCGGACGGGCCCGGGCTGGTCGACGGGGACGGAGACGGAGACGTGGACGGAGAGGGGGACGGAGACTCGGACGGGCTGCTGCTCGGCGTCGGGGACGGGCTGACTGCGCCACCGCCCCAGACCGCCTCACCGTCGATCGGCTCCGGCTTCGGGAACTTGAGGACCTTGGTGTCCTTGAGCGCTTCCGTCATGTAGTCCTGGAAGATCTCGGACGGGAACGACGAACCGTGGATCTTGTCCTGTCCACCGGTGTCGTACATCTCGAGGAACTCGCGCTTCTTGTTCTTCTCGTTGTCGTCCAGGCGGTACATGTCGATGGCGGTCGACAGCTGGGGCGTGTATCCGACGAACCAGGCGGACTTGTTGAAGTCGGTCGTACCGGTCTTACCGGCGACCTGCCGCCCCTTGACCTGGGCGTTGTTACCCGTGCCTTCGGGATGCTCGACGACGTCCCTGAGGACATCGGTCACGTTGTTGGCGATGTCCTTGTCGAAGGCCTGCTCGGCCTTGTCCTCGTGCTCGTAAACGGTCAGGCCCTCGTGCTTGACCTTCGTCACGGAATACGGGTCACGCTGCTCACCCTCGGCGGCGAAGGTGCCGTAGGCGCCTGCCATACGGATGGCGCTGGGCTCGGAGATACCGAGCGAGAAGGAGGGCACGTTCGACTTGCTCAGGCTGGACTCGAGCAGACCGGCGTCGATGGCGGCGTCCCTCACCTGCGGGATGCCGATGTCCATGCCGAGTTGCACGTAGGGGGAGTTGGCGGAGTGGATCATCGCCTCGCGCAGGCTGATGTTGCCGTAGTTCTGCTGACCGTCGTTGGTCTGATTCCACTCCTTCCCATTCTCGTCGCGCCAGACGGAACCGTCGTAGTTCTTGATCTTCAGCTTGTTCTTGCCGCTGTACCGGCTCTTGTCGGGATCGACGATCCGGCGGTCGTCGGGCCCCTGCTCCTCCTGGAGCTCGGGGTTGCGGACGCCGTCGCGCATGGCGGCGGCGAGGACGAAGGGCTTGAACGTCGATCCGACCTGGGCACCGGTGGCATCGGCGTTGTTGGTGAAGTGCTTGGTGGCGTCCTCACCGCCGTAGATCGCGACGATCTTGCCCGTCCCGGGCTCGACCGAGGCGCCGCCGAACTGGACGTGGGTGTCATCATCCGGGCGCTTCTTCGGGTCGATGTTCTCGTCACGGACCTTCTTGACCGCGTTCTCGAGGGCAGCGACCCGCTTCTTGTTGAAGGTCGTGTAAATCTCGTATCCGCCCTTGGACAGGTCGACTTCCTGGTCGTAGTTGTTCAGGAAGTTGGCCTTGGCCAGGTCCACCAGGTAACCGATCTGGCCGCCGAGCTGGGCGTTCTTTCGGGGTGACTCCGACGCGGGAAGGTCCGTGTACTTCTGACGCTCCGCCGCGTCGAGGTACTGGTCCTTGACCATCTCGTCGAGGATCCAGCTCCAGCGGATCCTCATCCGCTTGGTGTTGGCCTCCTCCGTCGCCGACGGATCGATCGCCGTGGCGCCGGCCGGGTCGTAGTAGGTCGCACCCTTGAGGAGCGACGCGAGGAACGCGCACTGGCTCACGTTGAGCTTGTCGGCGTCCTTGTTGAAGTACGTGCGGGCCGCGGCCTGGATGCCGTAGGCGCCTCGACCGTAGTAGGAGGTGTTGAGGTACCCCTCCATGATGTCTTCCTTCTCCATCTCCGAGTCGATCTTCATGGAGATGAAAAGCTCTTGGAACTTACGGCTGAGGGTCTGGTCCTGGTTGTCCAGCCGCGCGTTCTTCACATACTGCTGCGTGATCGTCGAACCACCCTGGGTCTGCTCGCCCCGTGCCATGTTGAACACGGCCCGGCCGATACCCATCGGGTCGATGCCCGAGTCCTTGCGGAAGGTTTTGTTCTCCGCGGAGATGACGGCGTTCTGCATCTCGATCGGGATCTTCGAGATGGGGATGATCTGCCGGTTGACCTCACCACCGGTGGCCACCATCTGGGTGCCGTCGTCCCAGTAGTAGACGTTGTTCTGCGCCCCGGCGATCAAAGCCTGCTCGGGCACGCCCACCATGGCGTAGGCGATGGTGCCCGCCGTCATCAGGCTGGCGAGGAACCCGAGGAACAGACCGGTCACGAGCTTCCAGGAGGGGACCCAGCGCCGCCACCCGTACTTGCCGTGGCGCGGGTAGTCGATCAGCCGCTTCTTACCCGGCCGTCCACCGCGGCGGCCGGCACCGTCGTATCCGCCGTCACCGCCGCCTCCGCCACGACGGCCACCGCGCCCTCCGTGGCCGCCGCCGCGCTGTGCGGCGCGGCGCGCCTCGGCACGACTGCTGTAGGGCCGTTCCTCACCATGTGAAGCGGCAGGTGAGGCCGACGTGGCGCCCCGGGGTGGGACGCCCCGGCGGCCTGAAGACTGCTGGGCGGCGCGTCTGGCCGCGGCGCGCCCGCCACCCTGTGGCTGCGGCGGTTTGCGACGGTGCTCGCTCATCGAACGACTACTCCTCGGGCAGGCGAGACGCCTGGAAGCGGCAGTTGAGTTCCGGTCCCCCCGAAATGGATACGGACGAGCCCCGGGAAGGGCTCATCCGCTGTGCATCCACGGCGATGACGCATGGAGACGTCACATGGTTCCCGGCGGTCTGCATCCGCACAGACTACGCACGGCCAAAACCCTCCTAGGCCTGAAGTTCACCCCATTTCAGGCAAGTCTCTCCCTATGAATTGGCGATGTGACGCCGCTCACCATGGCCGCTCTTGTCGGGACACTCGAGCCGTTCTATCGTGCTGATGTATCGAGTCGATACATCAGCACGACATAAACGACCGGGACCGGCGAGGGAGGCGACTGTGAGCAGGCGCTCCGGCATCCTCGAATTCGCCGTCCTCGGTCTGCTCCGCGAAGCCCCGATGCACGGTTACGAGCTGCGCAAGCGGCTCAACACGTCACTGGGAATCTTCCGGGCCTTCAGTTACGGGACCCTCTACCCCTGCCTCAAGACGCTGGTCGCCAACGGCTGGTTGATCGAGGAACCGGGAAACGCTCCCGAGGACGCCCTCGCAGCCTCGCTCGCCGGCCGGCGCGCCAAGATCGTCTACCGGTTGACGGCGGAAGGTAAGGAGCACTTCGAGGAGCTGCTCTCCCACACCGGCCCCGACACCTGGGAGGACGAGCACTTCGCGGCACGTTTCGCCTTTTTCGGTCAGACGGAGCGTGAAGTGCGGATGCGGGTGCTGGAAGGCCGCCGCAGCCGGCTGGAAGAGCGCCTGGAAAAGATGCGTGCCTCCTTGGCCCGCACCCGGGAGCGTCTCGACGACTACACCCTCGAGCTGCAGCGACACGGCATGGAGTCCGTGGAGCGTGAAGTGCGCTGGCTGAACGAGCTCATCGAGAGCGAGCGGGCAGGGCGGGATCAAAGATCCTCACCCGAGAGCACCGCACAGCAGGACAACACATCTGGAGCGACGGGCGGCCTGCCCCGGCACAGGGGTTCCGAGTCTTCCGGAGGGACGCCTCCCGATGACTCCACCCCGCCGGATCCGTCCGACGACCCCGCCAAGTGAAGCCCCGCACACCGCAGGGTTTCATCCGGAACACGAGAACACACAGGGAGCAACCGCCAATGGGTTCGGTTCGCGTAGCCATCGTCGGCGTGGGCAACTGCGCCGCCTCGCTGGTGCAGGGCGTCGAGTACTACAAGGACGCCGACCCGGCCGGCAAGGTGCCGGGTCTGATGCACGTCCAGTTCGGCGACTACCACGTCCGTGACGTCGAGTTCGTGGCCGCCTTCGACGTGGACGCCAAGAAGGTCGGCCTCGACCTCTCGGACGCCATCGGCGCCAGCGAGAACAACACCATCAAGATCTGCGACGTGCCGAACACCGGCGTCACCGTTCAGCGCGGCCACACGCTCGACGGTCTCGGCAAGTACTACCGCGAGACCATCGAAGAGTCCGCCGAGGCGCCGGTCGACATCGTCCAGACCCTCAAGGACAAGCAGGTGGACGTCCTCGTCTGCTACCTGCCCGTCGGCTCCGAGGACGCTGCGAAGTACTACGCGCAGTGCGCCATCGACGCCAAGGTCGCGTTCGTCAACGCCCTCCCGGTCTTCATCGCCGGCACCAAGGAGTGGGCGGACAAGTTCACCGAGGCCGGTGTCCCGATCGTCGGCGACGACATCAAGTCCCAGGTCGGCGCCACCATCACGCACCGCGTGATGGCCAAGCTCTTCGAGGACCGCGGCGTCATCCTCGACCGCACGATGCAGCTGAACGTCGGCGGCAACATGGACTTCAAGAACATGCTCGAGCGTGAGCGCCTGGAGTCCAAGAAGATCTCGAAGACGCAGGCCGTCACCTCGCAGATCCCCGACCGCGACATGGGCGAGAAGAACGTCCACATCGGACCGTCGGACTACGTGGCCTGGCTGGACGACCGCAAGTGGGCCTACGTGCGCCTCGAGGGCCGTGCCTTCGGTGACGTCCCGCTGAACCTCGAGTACAAGCTCGAGGTCTGGGACTCCCCGAACTCGGCCGGTGTCATCATCGACGCCGTGCGCGCCGCGAAGATCGCCAAGGACCGCGGCATCGGCGGGCCCATCCTCTCCGCGTCCTCGTACTTCATGAAGTCCCCGCCGGTGCAGTACTTCGACGACGAGGCCCGCGAGAACGTCGAGAAGTTCATTCAGGGCGAGGTCGAGCGCTAAGCGTTTCCACCTGCTGTCGCGGAGGGTCCCCGGGTCGTACACCCGGGGACCCTCCGCGTGTGTGACCCTTGCTCGCATGCCCGTCGTACGTGATCTGCGCGTACTCCTGCGCCTCGCCGACTTCCGCCGGCTGCTGACCGTGCGCCTGCTCTCACAGGCGGCCGACGGCGTCTACCAGGTCGCTCTCGCCACATACGTGGTCTTCTCCCCGGAACAGCAGACCTCTCCGGCCGCGATCGCGTCCGCAATGGCCGTCCTACTTCTCCCCTACTCCTTGGTCGGCCCGTTCGCCGGGGTGTTGCTCGACCGGTGGCGACGACGCCAGGTGTTCCTCTACGGGAATCTACTTCGTGCACTCCTCGCCTGCTGTACCGCCCTGTTGATCCTCGTTTCCGTCCCCGACTGGCTCTTCTACGCCTCCGCCCTGTCGGTCACGGCCGTCAATCGTTTCGTTCTGGCCGGGCTCTCCGCGGCGCTGCCACGCGTCGTGGATTCCGAGCACCTCGTGATGGCCAACTCCCTCTCGCCCACGGCGGGGACGCTTGCGGCCACAGCAGGCGGCGGTCTCGCCTTCCTTGTGCGACTGGTCGCCTCGGACTCGGACGCTGCGGTGGTCCTGTTCGGAGCGGCGCTCTACCTCGGCTCGGCCCTGGCTTCACTTCGGATGGGCAGGGAGCTCCTCGGCCCCGACCCTGACATGGTTCAGCCCCGTCTGGGTGCCGCGATCGCCTCGACGGCCCGGGGACTGCTCGAGGGGCTGCGATACCTGAACCAGCGGCCTGCGGCGACCCATGCGCTCGCCGCGATGACACTGCTGCGCTTCTGCTACGGAGCGCTGACGGTGATGGTGCTCATGCTCTGCCGCTATTCCTGGTCCACCGACGAGTCGGACGGACTCGCGCTGTTGGGCCTGGCCCTGGCCGCCTCTGGCGCCGGCTTCTTCGCGGCGGCCGTACTGACCCCGTGGGGCATCGGGAAACTCGGCCGGTACGGATGGATGGTCGTCTGCGCGGCGGCTGCCGCAGTCCTCGTACCTTCTCTGGCACTGCCGTTCAGGCCCGGGCCGATGCTTGTCGCGGCCTTCCTGCTCGGGCTCGTGACGCAGGGGGCGAAGATCGCGACGGACACAGTGGTGCAGACCTCCGTGGAGGACGCGTTTCGTGGCCGGGTCTTCTCCCTGTACGACGTGCTGTTCAACGTCGCCTTCGTCGGCGCGGCGGGCGTCGCCGCGTTGATGCTTCCCCCGACGGCCGGTCGGTTCCGCTGGTCCTGATGGTGGCGGGAATTTATGCGACGGCGGCCGTAGGGCTGGTGCGTTGGGGCCATGCCGGTCGAGTGCTATAGCGTGCCCGCGTCAAACACCGAGAGCACTTTCACAGGGGGAATCCCTCATGACCTATCCGCCGCAGCAGGGACAGGGTCCCTACGGGCAGCAGCCCCAGCCGCAGCCGGGCTACGGCTACCCGCAGCAGCAGCCGCAGCAGCCCCAGCCCGGTTATGGACAGACGCAGCCGCAGCAGTGGGGCACAGCACCGACGCCGCCCCCGCACCCTCGCGCGGTGGCCTCAGCCTCAAGAAGAAGTTCCAGATAGTCGTAGGCGTTCTGGCAGTCATCGCTTTCGCGGTGTTCTGGTTCATGGGCCGCGACGATGCCGACACAGCGAAGGCCGGCGACTGCCTCAAGAACAGCGGCACCGACATCAACCCGGATCTGCAGGTCGTCGACTGCGGCGGCACCGAGGCCGCCTACAAGGTGGTCTCCGTGCACAGCGACACGACGGACCAGAAGGTCTGCGAAGGCAAGGCCGACATCGGTTACTACGAGCAGACCAGCGGTCGACGCAGCTCCGGCAAGTCGTTTGTGCTCTGCCTGAACGAGATCAAGAAGTAGCGGCTCCTGCGGAGCTTGTTTCACGTGAAACAAGCTCTTTCGATGCGTGCCAAACGGCGCGATGTTTCACGTGAAACATCGCGCCGTTTCACGCTCAGCCCTGCTTGGCCCACCACTCCTTGAGCGCCGACACCGCGGCGTCGCGCTCCATCGGCCCGTTCTCCAGTCGCAGCTCAAGAAGGAACGCGTACGCCTTTCCGATCACGGGGCCAGGGCCGATACCCAGGATTTCCTGAATCTCGTTGCCGTTCAGGTCGGGCCTGATGGCATCCAGCTCCTCCTGCTCCTGAAGCTGGGCAATACGCTCCTCAAGGCCGTCGTAGGCGCGTGAGAGGGCTGCCGCCTTGCGCTTGTTCCGCGTGGTGCAGTCGGAGCGGGTCAGCTTGTGCAGGCGGTCCAGAAGCGGCCCGGAGTCTCGCACATACCGCCGCACAGCGGAGTCGGTCCACTCACCGGTTCCATAGCCGTGGAAACGCAGGTGGAGTTCCACCAGCCGCGAGACGTCCTTGACCATCTCGTTCGAGTACTTCAGCGCCGTCATGCGCTTCTTGGTCATCTTTGCGCCCACCACCTCGTGGTGGTGGAACGAGACCCGGCCGTCCTGCTCGAAGCGGCGAGTCCTGGGCTTGCCGATGTCGTGCAGCAGTGCGGCCAGTCGCAGCACCAGATCGGGGCCGTCCTCCTCCAGGGCGATGGCCTGGTCCAACACGGTCAGCGAGTGCTCGTAGACATCCTTGTGCCGATGATGCTCGTCACTCTCCAGACGGAGTGCCGGCAGCTCGGGCAGTACATGAGCGGCCAGGCCGGTGTCGACGAGGAGCGACAGCCCTTGCGGGGGTGTCCGGACAGAAGCAGCTTGTTGAACTCGTCACGCACCCGTTCGGCGGAGACGATCTCGATACGCTCCGCCATGGCCGTCATAGCGGCGACGACGTCCGGCGCCACCTCGAAATCGAGCTGCGCGGCGAACCGGGCGGCCCTCATCATCCGCAGCGGGTCGTCGGAGAAAGACTCCTCGGGCGTCCCGGGCGTGCGCAGAATCTTCGCGGCAAGGTCCTCGAGACCCCCGTGGGGATCGATGAACTCCTTGGCGGGCAGCGCCACGGCCATCGCGTTGACCGTGAAGTCACGCCGGACCAGGTCCTGCTCGATCGAGTCGCCGTAGGACACCTCCGGCTTACGTGACGTTCGGTCGTATGCCTCTGAGCGGTACGTCGTCACCTCGATCTGGAAGGGCTGAACCGCGTCACCGACGCGTCCGGCCTTCTGAGCACCGACCGTGCCGAAGGCGATACCGACGTCCCACACCGAATCCGCCCACGGACGGACGATCTTCAGCACATCCTCGGGACGGGCGTCCGTCGTAAAGTCGAGGTCATTGCCGAGCCGACCGAGCAACGCATCCCGGACCGACCCTCCGACCAGGGCAAGACTGAATCCGGCATCCTGGAAACGGCGCGCCAGGTCGTCGGCGACGGGTGACACCCGCAGCAGTTCGCTCACCGCGCGGTGTTGCACCTGGCTCAGGGCAGTGGGGTTGTCTTCATTGGCGTTCGGCACAACAGAAAAGGGTACGTGCCCGGGCCGACCGGGTCGTCCCTGTTTCCGGCGCCCCGCCGGTCCGTTCCGATCTTGTGGGGCACTCCGCGGCACTTGAACACAGCGGGCCTCGTTACGATGCGTGGACGCAAGAGCAGAGAACCACCAAGGACAGCAGACGACGAGGGACGGGCGAGCGCGTGGCCGAGGCGGCAGACTTCCAGGGGATGCGTAGTTCTCCTGCGCGCCGGTGGCTGCGTCGCACAGCCTCCCTGATCACCGGCGTGCCACTCCTGACCGGATTGCTGTGCGTCCCGGCCGCCCCCGCGGCACAGGCCGCGGAACCCACCGGATCCCGGACCGTGGATGTGTCGCTGGACACGGTGACGCCGGAAGCGCCCGGCAAGGACGACACGATCACGGTCTCCGGGACCGTGGTCAACGAGGGCAGGCGGACGATCACAGGCGGACACGTCGATCTCCGGGTGGGCCCCAAGCTGTCCGGCAGAACAGGCATCGACCGGGCCGCTGAGAGGACCGGCTACACCTACGGTGTGGACGGCCCGACGGTCGACGACAAGTACAGCGTCGAACTTCCGAAGCTCGCCTCGGGCATCAGTTACGACTTCAAGCTCTCGGTGCCCGCCGACGAACTCGATCTCGACGACAACGGTGGCGTCTACGAGCTCGGTGTGTCCCTGACCGGGCAGACCTCGAGCCAGTCCTTCGAGCGTGTCCTCGGCATCGAGCGGACCTTCCTTCCCTGGCAGCCGGAGGCCGTGGACAAGAAGACACGGCTCACCTATCTCTGGCCGCTGATCTCCTCGACCCACCTCACATCGGAAACCGGCTCGGACGAACAGCAGACCCCGGTCTTCGAGGACGAGGCACTGGCGGCCGAGCTTGCTCCCGGCGGACGGCTCGACCAGCTGGTCTCACTCGGCAAGGAGCTGCCGGTCACGTGGGTCATCGACCCCGACCTTCTGGCCACCGTCGACGCCATGACGCGGAGCTACCGGGTCAAGAGCGGGGACTCCACGGTCGCCGGCAAGAACCAGGCCGTCGCCAAGCGATGGCTGAGCTCTGTCGAGGCCGCGGTACACGGCAAGAAGGTGGTTGCCCTCCCCTTCGCCGACCCCGATCTCGCCTCCTTGGCGCACAGGGGCAAGTCGGTCTCCGGTTCGCTCAGCCATCTGCAGCCGGCCACACAAGTGGCGGAGATCACAGTGGAGACGATTCTCCATGTGAAGCCCTCCGTCGACTTCGCCTGGCCGGTGGACGGCGCGATCGACTCATCGATCGTGGACGTGGCCACCTCGGCCGGCGCACACAGAGTGATCGCACGGAGCGACAGCCTTCAGGACAACCTGTCGTACACACCCACCGCGGCCCGTCCCATCGGTGGCGGCACCACGGCCGTGGTCGCCGACACCCGCCTTTCGACCGCCTTCCAGGGCGATATGACGGACGCCGGCGACTCCACGCTCGCGGTACAGAAGTTCCTGGCACAGTCGCTGGCACTCACCCTCCAGGAACCCGAGAAGCAGCGGAGCATCGTCGTCGCCCCGCAGCGTGTGCCCACAGCGGCCCAGGCCCAGTCCATGGCCCGCGCTCTGCGTGCCCTCGAGCCCAAGCGCTGGACACAGCCGCTGGATTTGGTGGCGGCGGCGTCCGCCGAACCGGACGCCGACGCGAACACCAAGGTGCCGGGTGCTTCCCAGTACCCCGCCCGGCTACGCCGGCAGGAGCTGCCGGTCCAGGCCTTCGAGGACATCAGCGCGACGCAGAGCACACTGGACAAGTTCAAGGTCATCCTCACCTTCGCCGACCGGGTGGAAGCCCCCTTCGGCAGGGCGATCGACCGTGAACTGTCGACGGCGTGGCGGGGCAAGCCTGAAGCGGCTCAGCGCTACCGCGACGAGGTCCAGTCCTATCTGCAGAGCCTCACCGAAGAGGTCCGGCTGATCGAGAAGTCGGACGTGACCCTGTCCGGTCGCAGTGCGACCATCCCGGTCACGGTGCAGAACCAGCTGGTCCAGGGCATCGACGACCTTGTGCTGCGGCTGAAGTCCAACAACCCCAACCGTCTCCACTTCGATGGGGACAGGGGCATGGCGGAACAGCCGATCAAGGTCGAGGGCGGCCACAGCCAGTCGGTGAAGTTCCCGGCGGCGGCCAATGCCAACGGTCAGGTCCAGATGACCGCGCAGCTCTTCACGAAGGACGGCACACCGTACGGCCCCGAGATGTCGTTCACCGTGAGGGTCTCCGAGATCACTCCGACCGTCATGCTCGTCATCGCCGGCGGTGTTCTCCTGCTCGTCCTCGCAGGCGTCAGGATGTACACCCAGCGCAAGCGCGCTGTCGCCGCGGAGAGCACCGATGCCGATGATCCCGGGCCGTCGGGCACGCCGGACGGGGAGGGTGGCAGCAGCGGCTCGGATCCAGGGCAGCCGAGTGACCTCGCCCCTGACACCGGACCCGAAAGCGGCAACCCGTCCGGCGCTGGTGAGAAAGTGGACCGTTGAGCGATGTCGTGGCCGGTCGGCCGGGGACGATGAGGTGGGGTAGTCATGAACGCGCCGTACGACGGTGACCGCGGTCAGGGCGCGGGCGGTGACCCGACAGGCTCCTTCCCGCCTCAGCAGCCCTCGTCGGACCCGTATGCGCAGGACCCCTATGTCCAGGACGCCTACGCTCCGGATCCCTTTCAGGCTCAGGACCTCTCCGCCCAGGACCCCGTGAACGAGGCGCTCTACGACCGCTCCGCGCACCCCCCGCCGCCCCGGGCACCTACCAGGAGCCGCAACCGCTCTACCAGCAGCCCGCGACGCCCCAGTACGCCCCGGACCCCGGATCTGGGCGCAGACCCCGCCGCCGGAGCCCGAGGGCCCTTCCCGCCGCCTCCCCTACGGCGACGACGCGCGAACCACCCAGTTCACCGGCGTCGACGACCTGGTCACACGGGCCGGCGAGGAAAGGCCGGAACCCGACGCTTTCGCTCATCTCTTCAAGGACCAGCAGTCCTCGGTGCCGCCCCCCGCTGCCGAACCGATGCCGGCGCCGCCCGCCCCAAGAAGCCCGCAGGCCGGGCCGCGGGCTTGCTGAAGTCGAGTGCTGTGATGGCGGCCGGAACCCTGGTGTCCCGCCTCACGGGCTTCGTCCGCAGTCTCGTGATCACCGCCGCCCTCGGTGCCGCGCTCCTCGGCGACACGTTCACCATCGCCTACACGCTGCCGACGATGATCTACATCCTCACGGTCGGCGGCGGTCTCAACTCCGTCTTCGTTCCGCAGCTGGTCCGTGCGATGAAGAACGACGACGACGGCGGCGAGGCCTACGCCAACCGTCTGCTCACGCTGGTGATGGTGGCGCTCGGCGCGATCGTCGCGATCGCGGTCTTCGCAGCACCGCTGCTGATCCGGCTGATGTCGGACACGATCGCGAGCGATCAGGCCGCCAACAGCGTCGCGGTCACCTTCGCCCGCTACTGCCTGCCCACGATTTTCTTCATGGGCATCCATGTGGTCATGGGGCAGATCCTCAACGCCCGTGGCAGGTTCGGCGCGATGATGTGGACCCCGGTCCTGAACAACATCGTCATGATCACCACCTTCGGGCTGTTCATCTGGGTGTACGGCACCTCCGCCGAGTCCATGATGGGTGTGCAGACGATTCCCGCGGAGGGGGTCCGGCTGCTGGGCATCGGGACGCTGCTCGGTCTTGTCGTCCAGGCACTGGCGATGATCCCGTACCTGCGGGAGACAGGCTTCCGCTTCCGTCCCCGGTTCGACTGGAAGGGCCACGGGCTCGGCAAGACCGTGAAGCTGGCCAAGTGGACCGTCCTCTTCGTCCTCGCGAATCAGGCGGGCGTTCTGGTCGTCACCCAGCTCGCCACGGCCGCGGGCGAGGCGTCCGGAAAGCAGGGCGCGGGCTTCATCGCCTACGCCAACGCCCAGCTGATCTGGGGCATGCCGCAGGCCATCATCACCGTCTCCGTCATGGCTGCCCTGCTGCCGCGCATCTCCCGCGCGGCCCACGACAACGATCCCGGTGCCGTCCGCGACGACATCTCCCAGGGCCTTCGCAACTCGGCCGTCGCCATCGTTCCGGTGTCGTTCGCGTTCCTCGCGCTCGGACTGCCCATGTCGACGCTGCTCTTCGCCTCCACGGGCACGGAGGCGGCCCGGGGCATGGGCTTCATCCTCATGGCCTTCGGACTCGGCCTCATCCCGTACTCCGTGCAGTACGTGGTGCTGCGTGGGTTCTACGCGTACGAGGACACCCGGACGCCCTTCTACAACACGGTCATCGTCGCCGTCGTCAACGCTGGTGCCTCCGCTCTCTGTTACGTGCTGCTGCCCGCCCAGTGGGCCGTGGTCGGCATGGCCGCCTCCTACGGCCTCGCCTACGCCGTCGGTGTCGGCGTCGCCTGGCGGAGGCTCAAGAACCGTCTTGGCGGTGATCTGGACGGCGCTCACGTCATGCGCACCTATGCCCGGCTGTCCATGGCGTCCGTCCCGGCGGCGGTGGTCGGCGGCGCCGTGGCCTACGGCATTCTGATGGGACTCGGCAGCGGCGCGGGGGGCTCCGTGGTAGCGCTCGTGGTGGGCGGCATCGTGCTGCTGGGCGTCTTCTTCGTGGCTGCGAAGCGGATGCGGATCGAGGAACTCAACGCCATGGTCGGCATGATCCGTGGCCGGCTCGGCCGCTAGACGTCGTCACAATCACGACGACGGCCGGCTGCGGGCCCGTTCCGCACAACCATCGTCGGACCCCGCGTGTCGTGCATAGCGTCGGACTGTGGGCACAATTGGCATGGCTGTTGGACATGGCGCAACGGATGGGGAGGCAGGAACGACGGTGGCGGAACGTAGCACGGCTGCCGTCGACGTGGCCGACAACGGCGGGGACGAACCGCTGACCGCGAAGGCGGGCAAGGCCACGACCGACGGGGCGGCAGACACCCAGGCGGCAGAGTCTCCGGCAGCGGGCTCTCAGAACGCGGCGGAAGAGGCCGCGCTCGACAAGGAAGGCGAACGGCAGGGCGGCGAACCGTCCTACTCGACGCCCGAACTTCACAGCGGCCACAAGCTCGCCAGACGCTATCGGCTCGAGGAGTGCGTCACCCGTCTGGACGGTTTCAGCAGTTGGCGCGCCGTCGACGAGAAACTCCGGCGCGCGGTCGGCGTGCACATCCTGCCGGCCGACCATCCCCGAGCACGCTCGGTTCTGGCAGCCGCCCGATCCTCGGCCCTCCTCGGTGACCCCCGGTTCGTCCAGGTCCTCGACGCCGTCGAGGAGAACGACCTCGTCTACGTCGTCCACGAATGGCTGCCCGACGCCGTCGAGCTGACGGCTCTCCTGGCCGCCGGCCCGTTCGAGCCGCACGACGCGTACCAGCTCGTCGACCAGGTCTCCCAGGCGATGGCTGCCGCCCACCGGGAGGGACTCGCCCACCTGAGGCTCACTCCCGGTGCCGTGCTGCGTACCTCGACAGGGCAGTACCGGATCCGCGGACTGGCGGTCAACGCCGCCCTGCGCGGCATCTCCGTCGACGGCCCCCAGCGCACCGACACGGAGGCCATCGGCGCCCTCCTGTACGCAGCGCTGACGCAGCGCTGGCCGTACGAGAACGACGCGTACGGACTCACCGGCCTCCCCAAGGGAGTCGGCCTGGTCGCTCCCGACCAGGTGCGGGCCGGTGTGCACCGCGGCCTGTCCGAGCTGGCCATGCGGGCCCTGGTCAACGACGGCGCCACCGCGTCCCGCCAGGAGCCGCCCTGCACGACGCCTGACGAACTGGCCAAGGCCGTCGCCGCGATGCCACGCATCCGCCCGCCGGAGCCGGCGTTCACGGCGCCGCCCGAGTACCAGCGAACCACCTACCAGCAGGGCAACTACGCCCGCCCCGCGGCCATGCCGGGAGCCGGTGCCACCCAGCCGACGCCGACCCCGCCGCCGCCCCTGCAGACCCGTACGGGCAAGGCCCTCAAGTGGGCCGTGTCGGCACTCCTCATCGCCGCGCTCGGACTCGGTAGCTGGCAGGTCGCCGACAAGTTGCTGGACAACCGCAACGGCTCGGAGGAGCCCAAGACCTCGGAGACGGAGACCACGAACCAGGACGGGGACAAGTCCGACACACCCGTGCCTCTGGCCATTCAGGACGCCCAGGAGTACGCACCGGACGGGGCGCCGCAGAACGCGAACAACGTCGGGGCCACTCATGACTCGGACAGCACCACCTACTGGCGGAGCCGGAGCTACTTCGACGGACCCGCTCTGGTGCCGTCCGTGAAGCAGGGCGTCGGCATCGTCTACGACCTCGGCTCCGAGAAAGACGTCGCCGGCGCGTCCATAGCGTTGCGCTACGGCGGAGACCACACCACCATCAGCGTCTACGCCGTTGATTCGCTGAATCCTTCCGGTCCGGTCGGCTCCATGCAGCAGATCGCAACCGGCCGTACCAGCGATTCCACTCTGAAGGTGACCGCCAAGGAGCCGGTGAAGAGCCGGTACGTGCTGCTCTGGATGACGGCGATGCCGTACTCGCCCCAGGACGAGTACAGCGACCCGGGCTACAAACAGGGCATCACGGACGTCGCCTTCACCGGCTGACACGGAGGCATGGGAGGGGGCTCACCGTTGGACGACGCGACACTCGGAGACGTAAGCGACCAGGATCTGCTGGCACGCCACGTCGACGGGGACCCGGACGCCTTCGGCGAGCTCGTGCGTCGCCATCGCGACAGGCTGTGGGCCGTGGCGCTGCGCACCTTGGGGGACCGTGAGGAGGCCGCCGACGCGGTTCAGGACGCTCTCGTATCGGCCTTCCGCGCGGCGCACACCTTCCGCGGTCAGTCGGCCGTCACGACGTGGCTGCACCGCATCACGGTCAATGCCTGCCTGGACCGCGCGCGGAAGGCGGCCTCACGCAAGACCTCGCCAGTGGACGACACGGAGCGCCTGGAGCAGCTCCTGGAGCCGCACGAGTCGGCAGAGGCTCCCGCCGAGCGTCACGATCTCCACCGGGAACTTCTGGCGGCCCTGGCGAAACTTCCGGTGGACCAGCGCGCGGCGCTGGTGCTGGTGGACATGCAGGGGTACCCCGTCGCAGAAGCCGCGCGCCTTCTGGATGTCCCTACGGGAACGGTGAAGAGCCGATGCGCCCGGGGCCGCGCACGCCTCCTGCCCATGCTCACGCATCTGCGTGGTCAGCCCGGGGATAACACCGACCTCACCAGGGGAAGGAACCGGACGCCGGGGACATCCGTCCCACCGGCGTCGGGACCAAGAGAGACAGGGCCGAGTGACCCTGCGGCAGTGAAGGGCGGAGGTGGGCGCGCGTGACATCGACCGACACGACCGGGCACCCGCACGTCTCGGAAATCTCCGACCTCACCGAAGGCCTTCTCCCGCCCGCACGCACGGCCGAGGTGCGCCGGCACCTCGACGACTGTCCGCTGTGCGCCGACGTGCAGACGTCCCTTGAAGAGATCCGTGGCCTGCTGGGCACACTGCCGGGGCCTCCCCGCATGCCCGCCGACATCTCCGGCCGAATCGACGCGGCTCTGGCCGCAGAGGCACTCCTCGAAGCCACGGCACCCGAAGATCGAGACCGTGTTTCACGTGAAACAGTGCCCCGCTCGCCCGCGGCGGAGCCTGCGTCGACATCCGCCCGACCGGCAGGACACCCCCGCGCGGCGACCGGTCCGGGGCGAAACGGCCGGGCACGTCGTCGACGCGGTGCCGTCCTGGGCGCCGTCCTCGGGGCCGCCGCAGTAGGCGTCGGGGTGATGTTCCTCCAGTCGGCTCAGACGAATACCGCCAACGACGCCTCGGCAGCCAAGAAGGAGACGAGTGTGAGCTCCGCCGCGCGGGACAGCGCGGAGTTCTCCGGCAGCGCCCTCGAAAGTCGCGTCCAATCGCTGCTGGCGGCCGGACCGACACAGGAGGCCGAGCCGAGGATCGAGAAGGCACCTTCCTTGCAGAGCGGTCCCGCCACGATGTCACCCAAGGATGCTCCGGACGCGGCGGTGCCTGCCTGCATTCAGCAGGGAACCGGCCGGACGGACGGTCCACTCGCCGCTGAGCGAGGCACCTACGAAGGTGTAAACGCCTACCTCGTCCTGATGACACACGCCAAGGACAGCACTCAGGTCCAGGCCTACGTCGTCGATGCGGCATGCGTGGATCGTGCGGCGAACCCGCCCGGAGAGCTGCTCCTTACGGAGTCCTATCCTCGTCCTTGAGACATCGTCTGTGCCGCTCCGGCTACACGGGAATGCACGCCCCGTAGGATCCGTTGGGTGGGGTGAGAGTCCATGAACCCGCCCCGTAGGCAGTAGGCAGTCTGCAGAGACGAGGAACAAACCCGTGAGCGACGTCCGTAACGTGATCATCATCGGCTCCGGGCCCGCGGGCTATACAGCCGCGCTCTACACCGCGCGGGCATCGCTTCAGCCGCTGGTGTTCGAGGGAGCTGTCACCGCCGGCGGTGCGCTGATGAACACGACCGAGGTGGAGAACTTCCCGGGCTTCCGCGACGGCATCATGGGGCCCGACCTCATGGACAACATGCGCGCCCAGGCCGAGCGCTTCGGGGCCGAGCTCGTGCCCGACGACATCGTGTCCGTCGACCTCACCGGCGACATCAAGACCGTCACCGATACGGCCGGCACCGTTCACCGCGCGAAGGCCGTGATCGTCACCACCGGCTCCCAGCACCGCAAGCTCGGCCTCCCCAACGAGGACGTTCTCTCCGGCCGTGGTGTCTCCTGGTGCGCGACCTGTGACGGCTTCTTCTTCAAGGACCAGGACATCGCTGTCGTCGGCGGTGGCGACACGGCGATGGAGGAAGCCACCTTCCTCTCCCGCTTCGCCAAGTCCGTCACGATCATCCACCGACGCGACACTCTGCGGGCCTCCAAGGCCATGCAGGAGCGGGCGTTCGCCGACCCGAAGATCTCTTTCGCCTGGGACAGCGAGGTCGCCGAGATCCACGGTGACCAGAAGCTCTCGGGGCTGACTCTGAACAACACCAAGACGGGCGAGAAGTCGCCGCTCGCAGTGACGGGACTGTTCATCGCGGTGGGCCACGACCCCCGGACCGAGCTGTTCAAGGGACAGCTCGAACTGGACGGCGAGGGCTACCTGAAGGTCGATGCCCCGTCGACCCGCACCAACGTCACCGGAGTGTTCGCCGCCGGTGACGTGGTCGACCACACCTACCGTCAGGCCATCACGGCCGCCGGGACCGGCTGCGCCGCCGCCCTGGACGCCGAGCGCTTCCTCGCCGCTCTTTCGGACAGCGAGAAGGCGGCGGAGCCGGAGAAGACCCCTGTGGTCTGACCCACCCTGGACCACCCCACCCCACACCCCGCAGAGAAGTAAGGAGGCCGCCGTGGCCGGCGCCCTGAAGAACGTGACTGATGACTCCTTCGAGGAGGAGGTCCTCAAGAGCGACAAGCCCGTGCTCGTGGACTTCTGGGCCGCCTGGTGCGGTCCGTGCCGCCAGATCGCGCCGTCCCTCGAAGCCATCGCGGCCGAGCATGGCGACAAGATCCAGGTCGTGAAGCTCAACATCGACGAGAACCCGGCCACCGCAGCCAAGTACGGCGTCATGTCGATCCCGACGCTGAACGTCTACCAGAACGGCGAGGTCGCCAAGACCATCGTCGGTGCCAAGCCGAAGGCCGCGATCGTCCGCGACCTCGAGAGCTTCATCGGAGAGTAGAAGCACCTCCGCTGTTTCACGTGAAACATGAGAATGGGCCCATCCCCTAGGGGTGGGCCCATTCTCATGTTCGCAGTCAGAGAGGCCGCAGCGCCGGCTCCTTCTGTACGGCACCCAGCAAGCGATCCAAAGCCAGCTCGACATCTTCCTTCCAGGAGAGAGTCGTGCGCAGCTCCAACCGCAGGCGCGGATATGTGGGGTGCGGTCGAACCGTCTTGAAGCCGACCGCGAGGAGGTGATCGGCCGGCAGGACGCAGGCCGGCTCATTCCACCGTGCGTTGCCGAATGCCTCGATCGCACGGAACCCCCGGCGCAGCAGGTCCTTGGCGACCGTCTGAACAATGACCCGTCCAAGGCCCTGCCCTTGATAGCCGGGCATGACCCACGCGGTCATCAACTGGACCGCGTCGGCCGCCACGGGACTCGTCGGGAAGGCTGTGGAGCGCGGTACGTACGCAGGCGGGGCATAGACAACGAAGCCCACCGGAACCTCGTCCACGTAGACCACGCGACCACAGGAACCCCACTCGAGGAGTACGGCCGAGATCCAGGCCTCCTTCTCGAGCTCAGGAGTTCCGGCCTTTACTGCGGCTTCACCGCTGACCGGATCAAGTTCCCAGAAGACGCACGCACGACAACGCTTGGGAAGGTCCGAAAGGTTGTCCAGCGTGAGCGGTACGAGCCGACGCCCCATGGAGGCTGTTCCTCACTTCCCTCGTGTGCCGCGCTGCAAGCATCTGCCAGCCTGCTCCGCTCGAGCAGGAAGCTGCTGACAAAGCCGCTCACCGCCCCGAGCCCAAGGCCTGCCGTCACCAGTTGGCCGCAGCTCACCGATCGCATGGCCTTGCCTCTTTCCGAAGTGGTTCAAGGAGGATGCGTCATACCAGAACGCATCGTATCCACCCGACCCCGGCACGGATACCGCACCAAGCCGAAGGGGCGGGTGGTGTTCCGTCTCCGGAACACCACCCGCCCCTTCAGACAGCTTCGGCATCGCCGAGCAGAAGACACTCAGGCTTCGTCGTCCTCGGCAGAGACCTCGCTGAGTCCCTTCTCCAGCACGCGTCCTTCACCAGGGGCAAGCGTGCCCAGGATTCGCTCGAGGTCGTCCATCGAGGCGAACTCGACAACGATCTTCCCCTTCTTCTGACCGAGATCGACCTTCACTCGCGTCTCGAAGCGGTCGGAGAGCCTTGACGCAAGATCCGTGAGTGCCGGGGACAGACGCGTGCCGGCCCGCGGGCCCTTCGGCTTGGGCGCGGTCTTGGGGTTCGAGTTCAGCAGCGTCACGATCTCTTCGACTGCCCTGACCGACAGACCCTCGGCGACGATCCGGTGTGCCAGCCGGTCCTGCTCCTCCGAATCGTCCACGGAGAGGAGAGCTCGGGCGTGCCCGGCGGAAAGCACTCCTGCCGCGACCCGACGCTGGACCGGCGGAGAAAGCCGCAGCAGGCGAAGGGTGTTGGACACCTGCGGCCGAGAGCGACCGATCCGGTCCGCCAGCTGATCGTGTGTGCAGTTGAAGTCCTTCAACAGCTGGTCGTAGGCGGCGGCCTCTTCGAGCGGGTTCAACTGGGCCCGGTGCAGGTTCTCCAGGAGAGCATCCAGCAGCAGCTTCTCGTCATCGGTGTCCCGGACGATCGCCGGGATCCGCTCGAGGCCGGCCTCTCTGCAGGCCCGCCAGCGACGCTCACCCATGATGAGTTCATAGCGGTCCGGGCCCAACTGCCGCACGACAACCGGCTGGAGGAGGCCCACTTCCTTGATGGACGTGACCAGCTCCGCGAGGGCGTCCTCGTCGAAGACTTCGCGCGGCTGACGCGGGTTGGGCGTGATCGCGCCGAGCGGCACCTCGGCGAAGTGCGCCCCAGCCGGAGCGCTCGCCGACGTCTCTGCGGTCTCCCCTTCGGGGGCGGGAGCTGTCGCCTGGGGTGTCACCGCTGCGGGCAGCGTGGCGACCTTGGCCGCCGCCACTCCCCGTTCGGCTGTCAGCACAGGGGACGATCCCTGAGATGCCTCCGTGCCCGACGCCGTCGGCTGCTTCTCCTGCGGAGCGGCTGGAATCAGCGCACCGAGCCCACGCCCCAATCCTCTACGTCGCTCGCTCACTGGATCCCCTCCGACATGTTCTGCTGGCTGTTCTGGCCCACCTGGGCATGGTGCGGGTCGTACTGCACCCCGACCCCACGCAGCGCGATCTCGCGTGCGGCTTCGAGATACGACAGGGAACCGCTGGACCCTGGATCGTAGGTCAGCACCGTCTGCCCATAGCTCGGGGCCTCCGAGATGCGCACCGAGCGCGGGATACTCGTCCGCAGCACCTCTTCGCCGAAGTGGCTGCGCACCTCGTCCGCGACCTGCGAGGCAAGTCGTGTCCTGCCGTCGTACATCGTGAGCAGGATGGTCGAGACATGCAGCGCCGGATTGAGATGGCCGCGTACCAGGTCCACGTTCCGCAACAACTGCCCGAGCCCCTCCAGCGCGTAGTACTCGCACTGGATGGGGATCAGCACCTCCGCGCCGGCAACCAGCGCGTTGACCGTCAGCAGGCCCAGTGAGGGCGGACAGTCGATGAGGATGTAGTCCAGCGGCTGCTCATAGGCCTGAATCGCCCGCTGCAGTCTGCTCTCCCGCGCCACCAGCGACACCAGCTCGATCTCCGCACCGGCGAGATCGATGGTGGCGGGGGCGCAGAAGAGTCCTTCGACGTCCGGGACCGGCTGGACCACTTCGGCGAGAGGCCTGCTGTCCACCAGGACGTCATAGATCGAGGGAACTTCCGCATGATGATCGATCCCCAGAGCCGTGGAAGCGTTTCCCTGCGGATCCAGGTCGATCACCAGAACGCGCGCGCCGTGCAAGGCGAGCGAAGCAGCAAGATTGACCGTGGTGGTCGTCTTGCCTACCCCGCCCTTCTGGTTGGCAACGACCATGATGCGTGTCTGCTCAGGTCGGGGCAGACCCTCACCGGCACGCCCCAGCGCCTCCACGGCCAGCTGAGCAGCTCGGCCGATGGGGGTGTCATCCATGGGGGGCGGTGTTTCACGTGAAACATCGTCCCCCGCGGACTCGGTACGGGGACCGGGGACCGGATCGGTCATCGGTCCCGCGATGTTGGCGTCGGACCGCAAGGATTCACTCTCCTCGACATCAGGCTCGCAATGAGCAGAGCCTGCCATGCTTTCGGGGTCGCGAACCAGCGAGCCCCGTGGATCTGTGGAGGAATCCACCTCTGTGGACAACTCTGTAGCCCTCAAGAGGGGCCTGCGACCCTTGATCGGGGCGGCCGCACGGCCGCGGCTGATGATTCCCTGCAGCAGTGAGCGACGTTTCACGTGAAACACGATGCCCAAGCCGCATGACTACACCGGGACGACACTCCGAAATCAGTACGTATGGCAACGTGTATGGCTCAGCGACGACGGCGCGTGCGACTGGTGCGGGCAGCTTTCGCGCGCTTTGCGGCGAACCTCACACCACCAGGGCTCTCCCCGACCTCGACCCGCACGACCGTGGACAGCGGATCGACAAGGCCTTCACCGACATGAAGAACCGAGGTCCCCACGACACCCAGCTTGCTGAGCGCCGCACGAGCGCCCTGGATCTCCTCCTCGGCGGTGTCGCCCTTGAGAGCCAGCATCTCGCCATAGGGCCGCAGCAGTGGGACGCCCCAGCCGGCGAGCCGGTCCAGCGGGGCGACTGCCCGCGCCGTGACCACGTGCACCGGAGGAACCTTCCCGAGGACCTCCTCGGCCCGTCCGCGCACCACGGTCACGTGGTCCAGGCCGAGCAGCTCCACCACTTCCTGGAGGAAGTTCGTCCTGCGAAGCAACGGTTCCAGAAGGGTGATCTTCAGGTCCGGTCGCACCAGCGCCAGCGGGATCCCGGGAAGCCCCGCGCCGGAGCCGACGTCACACACCGTGACGCCCTCCGGCACCACTTCCGAGAGGACGGCGCAGTTCAGCAGATGCCGTTCCCACAGCCGCGGCACTTCGCGTGGCCCGATCAGACCGCGCTTGACCCCGGCGTCCGCGAGCAGCTCCGCGTACCGCACGGCTTCTGGAAAGTACTCTCCGAACACCTTCCGTGCCGCCTCGGGCGCCTGGGGAAGCTGTGCTGCCTCCGTCACGGGGACCGTCCTTCCGTACCGCACTGCCGCAATGTGGACTGTGGTGGCTGACTAACAGGCTGACAAAGATCGGCCCCGCCTGCGAACAGACGGGGCCGACGGAACAAAGCGGTCAGGCAGGGAGCACGACGACGAAGCGCTGAGGCTCCTCGCCCTCGGACTCACTGCGCAGCCCCGCCGCCGCGACGGCGTCATGGACGACCTTGCGCTCGAAGGGCGTCATCGGGTCGAGCTTCACCGGCTCACCGGTGCTCTTCACCTCGGCGGCGGCCTTCGCACCCAGCTCGGCCAGCTCGGTGCGCTTGTTCGCCCGGAAGCCGGCGATGTCGAGCATCAGCCGGCTACGGTCGCCCGTCTCCCGATGCACAGCCAGACGCGTCAGCTCCTGAAGCGCCTCAAGAACCTCACCGTCCTTGCCGACGAGCTTCTGCAGGTCCCGGCTGGCCGTGTCGCTGATGATCGAAACCGCAGCGCGGTCGGCCTCGACATCCATGTCGATGTCACCGTCGAGGTCTGCGATGTCGAGCAGGCCCTCGAGGTAATCGGCCGCGATCTCCCCTTCCTGCTCGAGGCGGGTCAGGGTGTCGCCACCCTCGGCGGCGGCGGAGATGGTGCCTTCCGTCACGGATGCTCCTTCTTACTTCTTGGACGACGGGTGCTTGGGCCGCTGCGAGCCCTTGCGCTGTCCGGACTTGGGCTGGCGTGCGCCGGTGGCCTTGCCACCGCCGGCGCCCTGTTTGGCGTCGCCCTGGGAGGAACCGGCCCTGGAGCGGCCCTCCGCCGGCTGGTCCTTTTCCAGAGAGGTCTTGGCAGAGGCGCCTGCGGCGTCGGAATCCTTGGCGGCACCGGGCTGGGCAGCCGTGGTCTGGCGCTTGGACTTGCTCTGGCGCTTGGGCTGCTGGCGCCTCTGCGCGGCTCCGCCCTCGGCCTCGGCCACCGCGGAGTCGCTCTTGGCCACCGTGCCGTCCGCCTGCGCGGCCAGGCTGGCCTTGGCGAGACCGGAGATGAACCGGCGCTCGTTCTCGTTGCGGTCCGTCCCCTTGGCCACGATCGCCTGGATGACACTGCGCTTGCGCCGCGAGCGGACCTCACCGTGTGCGGTGATGGTCTTGAGCAGCCGTTGCAGGTACTGGTCCTGGGCCTTGCTGCCCGGGGTGGGGTTCTGATTGATCACGTACATCTGCTGGCCCATGGTCCACACGTTGGTGGTCAGCCAGTAGACGAGGACACCGACGGGGAAGTTGATGCCCATGACGGCGAAGATCAGCGGGAAGATGTACATCAGCATCTTCTGCTGCTGCATGTACGGCGTCTTGACCGTGAGGTCGACGTTCTTCTGCATCAGCTGACGCTGGGTGTAGAACTGCGACGCCGACATCAGAATGATCATGATGGCGGTGACGATGCGAACGTCGGTCAGCGAGGCGTTGAGCGCCTCCACCTTGGCCGGGTCGTCCATGAACTTCGCGGCGATGGGAGCACCGAAGATGTGCGCCTCACGCGCGCTGTTCACGAGGTCCTTGTTGAGCACCCCGATCTCGTCACCCGAGGCGATCTTGCTGAGCACGTGGTACAGCGCGAAGAAGAACGGCGACTGGGCCAGGATGGGAAGGCACGAGGAGAGCGGGTTGGTGCCCGTCTCCTTGTACAGCTTCATCATCTCTTCGGACTGACGCTGTCGGTCGTTCTTGTAGCGCTCCTGGATAGCCTTCATCTTCGGCTGGAGCGCCTGCATGTTCCGGGTCGACTTGATCTGCTTCACGAAGAGCGGGATCAGACAGATCCGGATAAGGATCACCAGCGACACGATGGACAGTCCCCAGGCCCATCCCGTGTCAGGGCCGAAGATCGCCCCGTAGAGACTGTGGAACTGGACGATGATCCACGAGACAGGCGTGGTGATAAAACTGAACAGACTGGCAATCGTGTCCACTAATCAGGCTCCTTGAGCATTGGGCGAGGTCTCTGCGGCCGGGCCCTGGGATGCGGAGGTCGATCCCGGGACAGGCAGATCAGCGGCGGCGTCCCCGCCCTTGCTGTCGCCGCGCAAGGCATCACGCAGCATTTCGTGCCACCGCGGGCGCTTGCGCTGAGGCACGTGGTCCACCCCGCCCGGCGACCACGGATTGCACCGCAGGATGCGCCAGGCGGTCAGCACTGTGCCCTTGACCGCGCCGTGCCGGTCGATGGCCGTGTATCCGTAGTGGGAACACGACGGGTAGTACCTGCAGACGGGCCCCAGCAGCGGGCTGATCGTCCACTGATAGATCTTGATCAGAGCCAGCAGCGGGTACTTCATCGCGCGCCCCCTCCCAGCAGCCGCTGAAGAGCGGCGTCCAGGTCTCGGGCCAGCTGTGCATGTTCGGCGTCACCCGCGCCGGGCAGCGCCCGTACGACCACCAGGCTACCGGGGGCAGCTCGGAGAGCCGATCGCGTATGAGATGGCGCAGTCTCCGCTTGACCTTGTTGCGGACCACAGCACCGCCCACAGCCTTGCTCACGACGAAACCCGCACACGTCGGGGAGGCGCTCTCCCCAGGCGCGTGCGGGTCCGTTGTGCCGCTGCGAAGGTGGACGACGAGAAGTGGGCGGCCTGCCCTGCGTCCCCGCCGTACCGCAGTCGCGAAGTCCTCGCGCCGCCTCAGCCGATTCTCGGTAGGCAGCACGTCATGACCTGTACGCGATCAGGCGGACAGGTTGGCGCGACCCTTGCCACGGCGGTTCGCCAGGATGGCGCGGCCGGCACGGGTACGCATGCGCAGGCGGAAACCGTGGGTCTTCGCGCGACGACGGTTGTTCGGCTGGAAGGTGCGCTTGCTCACTCGGGGGCTCCAGAAATGATTCGTAGACGGCGGGACATCGCCTGGCTGTCACCGTGCGCCCACGAGAAGCTCGCGTTTACGCCCGTGTGCACCGCTTCACAATCACAGATCGTGATCTTTGCCCATCGGAGGCAGGCGGCAGCAGCCATCGACAACTCGACCTGGTCACGGTACGCGCGGCTGCGCCATCCGGTCAAACCGTCCCTATGGCGTGGTCCACTGTGCACAGGCTGTGGACAACAACTTGAACCACGCGGGTCGCCCTGACTACCGTGGCTGAACTTGGATTCTTTTCCTGCCTGTCTTCCCATCCCGTCCCGAGAACCACACATTCGTGGGACCTGTGAGAGAGCGTGCCTTGTGGCTGACGTACCTGCCGATCTTGCCGCAGTGTGGCCACGAGTGCTCGAGCAGCTCCTCGACGAGGGCCAGCAGGGCGTCGAGCCGAAGGACAAACAGTGGATCGAGCGCTGCCAGCCGCTCGCCCTGGTGGCCGACACCGCACTGCTCGCCGTCCCCAATGAATGGGGCAAGCGCGTCCTCGAAGGCCGGCTCGCTCCCCTCATCAGCGAGACGCTGAGCCGCGAATGCGGCCGTCCCATCCGGATCGCGATCACCGTCGACGATTCCGTCGGCGAGGGCCCGGTCCCCCAGGGGCCTCCTCCTCAGCAGCAGCCCCGGTACCAGGGACCGCAGCACGACGAGCCCCGGCCCGGAGATCCGTACGACGCGTACGGTCACCGCTCCTCCGACGACGGTCTGCCGACGGCCCGGCCCGCCTACCCCGAGTACCAGCAGCGCCACGAGCCGGGCTCCTGGCCGCGTACCCAGGAGGACCTGTCGTGGCAGCAGCCGCGGCTCGGCGGCTTCCAGGACCGCGACCCCTACGCCTCCGCGCCCCAGCGGCAGCCTCAGCACGACTACCGGTCGCCGCAGCCACCCGAGCGCCGGCAGTACGACTCACGTCCGGAGCGGCACTCGATGCAGGAGCCGCAGACTCCGCACCGCGGCCCCTCGGGAGCTCCGGGGCCGCTCGGCGCACAGCCGGCACCGGCACCGGGCCCTGGCGAGCCGCACGCCCGCCTCAACCCCAAGTACCTCTTCGACACCTTCGTCATCGGCGCCTCCAACCGGTTCGCACACGCCGCAGCCGTCGCTGTCGCCGAGGCGCCGGCCAAGGCGTACAACCCCCTCTTCATCTATGGGGAGTCGGGACTCGGCAAGACGCACCTCCTGCACGCGATCGGGCACTACGCGCGCAGCCTCTACCCGGGGACCCGCGTCCGGTACGTGAGTTCGGAGGAGTTCACGAACGAGTTCATCAACTCGATCCGGGACGGCAAGGGCGACACCTTCCGCAAGCGCTACCGGGACGTGGACATCCTCCTCGTCGACGACATCCAGTTCCTCGCGAGCAAGGAGTCGACGCAGGAGGAGTTCTTCCACACCTTCAACACTCTCCACAACGCCAACAAGCAGATCGTGCTGTCCTCCGACCGGCCGCCCAAGCAGCTGATGACGCTGGAGGACCGGCTGCGCAACCGGTTCGAGTGGGGTCTGACCACGGACGTGCAGCCGCCGGAGCTCGAGACGCGCATCGCGATCCTCCGGAAAAAGGCCGTCCAGGAGCAGCTCAACGCCCCGCCGGAGGTACTGGAGTTCATCGCCTCCCGCATCTCTCGAAACATCCGTGAGCTCGAGGGGCGCTGATCCGGGTGACGGCGTTCGCGTCCCTCAACCGGCAACCGGTGGACCTGGGGCTCACCGAGATCGTGTTGAAGGACCTGATCCCCGGCGGCGAGGACGCGGCTCCCGAGATCACCGCGAGCGCCATCATGGCGGCCACCGCGGACTACTTCGGGCTCACGGTCGAGGACCTCTGCGGCTCCTCTCGCAGCCGGGTGCTCGTGACGGCGAGGCAGATCGCCATGTACCTGTGCAGGGAGCTCACGGATCTGTCGCTGCCGAAGATCGGCGCGCAGTTCGGGGGCCGGGACCATACGACGGTGATGCACGCGGACCGGAAGATCCGTGCCCTCATGGCGGAGCGGCGGTCCATCTACAACCAGGTCACCGAGCTCACCAATCGCATCAAGAACGGCTGACAGGCCGGCCACGACGGCTCCTGAGGGCGCTCCGGGACGGTTCCCGGAGCGCCCTCAGCCGTCCCGCCCGCACCGCTCTGTTCGAATTCGAGCCGGCGTCGAGCCGTTCTCCACAGTTGTGCGGGGATTCCTCCGTCCACAGCCTGGGGACCGGGAAGTTGTCCACGACCGGTCCACAGGCTCACCAAACACCGGACCGTCGCTGCAGGTCAGCCCCTTGGGGATTTGTGGCAAACCAGGTTCCACAGACTGTGGACACAAAAAGCTTCCACAGGCTGTGATCATCGTTGTCCACCGCCGCCCCACAGGCAACGGTCCGTTGCCCACAGCTTCTCCACACCCCTGTCCACTGTTCGGCAACGAAACACACCCGCTCACCGCGTCGAGTGAAAGCCGTCACACCAACGAGGTCGGTTGGGCTGTGGGGAACCGGGGTAAAGCTGGGGACGGGACTGGGGAGAAGTCCCCGGGGCCTGTGCATCGGGTGTGCAGAACTTTCGGGTGTCCACAGAAGCACCGGGTTGTCCACGGCCCCCACCCACAGGCGCGGTGGACAAAAAAGCGGGCTTGACCTGCGTAAACGACGTTATCCACCGTTTCCACAGCCCCTACTACTACTCCCACCTAGAGTTACCGGGGAATTCGCTTCGAAGAAGGCCCTGTGCACAACTCGAGCCCGGACCGCCGGGCAGCTCTTGCCATGACTTGACCCCGACCCGCACCGACTGTCGGCGTCGTGCGTCAGACTGGTCCCCGGCATCAAGCCGACGAGAAGGCCAGCAGGGCGAGCCAGCAACAGCAGGAGGCGGTTCCGGTGAAGATCCGGGTGGAGCGCGATGTACTCGCGGAGGCGGTGGCGTGGGTGGCCCGTAGCCTCCCGGCCCGGCCGCCGGCGCCCGTTCTTGCGGGCCTTCTCCTGAAGGCGGAGGACGGCGCCGTCAGCTTCTCGAGCTTCGACTACGAGGTCTCGGCCCGTGTGTCGGTGGAGGCCGAGGTGGACGAGGACGGCACCGTGCTGGTCTCCGGCCGCCTTCTCGCCGACATCTGCCGCGCCCTCCCCAACCGTCCGGTGGAGATTTCCACAGACGGTGTACGAGCCACCGTGGTCTGCGGCTCTTCCCGATTCACACTCCACACCCTGCCTGTGGAGGAGTACCCGGCCCTGCCGCAGATGCCGACCGCGACCGGCACCGTGCCCGGTGAGGTCTTCGCCTCGGCCGCCGCCCAGGTCGCCATCGCCGCCGGCCGCGACGACACGCTCCCCGTCCTCACCGGTGTGCGCATCGAGATCGAGGGCGACACCGTCACGCTGGCGTCCACCGACCGCTACCGCTTCGCCGTCCGCGAGTTCCTGTGGAAGCCGGAGAACCCCGACGCCTCCGCGGTCGCCCTGGTGCCCGCCAAGACGCTTCTGGACACCGCCAAGGCGCTCACCAGCGGTGACACCGTCACCCTGGCGCTGTCGGGCTCCGGCGCCGGCGAGGGCCTGATCGGCTTCGAAGGAGCGGGACGCCGGACCACGACGCGACTGCTCGAGGGCGACCTGCCGAAGTACCGGACGCTCTTCCCGACCGAGTTCAACTCGGTGGCCGTCATCGAGACCGCGCCGTTCGTCGAGGCCGTCAAGCGCGTGGCCCTTGTCGCCGAGCGCAATACCCCGGTGCGACTCAGCTTCGAGCAGGGTGTGCTGATCCTGGAGGCAGGCTCCAGCGACGACGCACAGGCTGTGGAGCGGGTCGACGCGCAGCTCGAGGGCGACGACATCTCGATCGCCTTCAACCCGACCTTCCTGCTGGACGGCCTGAGCGCGATCGACTCGCCCGTCGCCCAGCTCTCGTTCACCACCTCCACCAAGCCGGCGCTGCTGAGCGGCCGGCCGGCCGTGGACGCCGAGGCGGACGAGGCCTACAAGTACCTGATCATGCCCGTGCGGCTGAGCGGCTGATCAGCGGCTTTTGAGCGCTTGAC
This sequence comes from Streptomyces sp. Tu 2975, assembly GCF_009832925.1. Taxonomy (GTDB): domain Bacteria; phylum Actinomycetota; class Actinomycetes; order Streptomycetales; family Streptomycetaceae; genus Streptomyces. The sequence goes on along the minus strand of NZ_CP047140.1, from coordinate 4,050,798 downwards.
CCCACAGGTGTGCACCCGTGTCCGGGCGTAGGCTCGGACACGGGTAGGTACTGCACACAACGATTGAGGAATCATCTGATGGAGCTCGGTCTCGTCGGTCTCGGCAAGATGGGCGGCAACATGCGTGAGCGCATTCGCCGCGCCGGCCACACCGTCATCGGGTACGACCGCAACCCTGACGTCGCTGATGTCCACAGCCTCGAGGAGCTTGTGGGCAAGCTCAAGGGCCCGCGCGTCGTCTGGGTCATGGTCCCGGCAGGCGCCGCCACGCAGTCCACGATCGACGAGTTGGCCGAACTGCTCTCCCCGGGCGACGTGGTCGTCGACGGCGGCAACTCCCGCTGGACCGACGACGAGAAGCACGCCGTCGAGCTGGGTCTGAAGGGCATCGGCTTCGTCGACTGCGGTGTCTCCGGTGGTGTGTGGGGCCTGGAGAACGGCTATGCGTTGATGTACGGCGGTGACGCCGAGAACGTCGCGAAGGTGCAGCCGATCTTCGACGCCCTCAAGCCCGAGGGCGAGTTCGGCTCGGTCCACGCGGGCCGGGTCGGCGCGGGCCACTTCGCGAAGATGGTCCACAACGGCATCGAGTACGCGATGATGCAGGCCTACGCCGAGGGCTGGGAGCTCCTGGAGAAGGTCGACTCCGTCACCGATGTGCGCGAAGTCTTCCGTTCCTGGCAGGAGGGCACGGTCATCCGCTCCTGGCTGCTCGACCTCGCGGTCAACGCGCTGGACGAGGACGAGCACCTCGAGCAACTGCGCGGTTATGCACAGGACTCCGGCGAAGGCCGGTGGACGGTGGAGGCCGCCATCGACAACGCGGTCCCGCTGCCCGCGATCACCGCCTCGCTGTTCGCCCGTTTCGCGTCCCGCCAGGACGACTCCCCGCAGATGAAGATGATCGCCGCGCTGCGCAACCAGTTCGGCGGACACGCGGTGGAGAGCAAGAAGTAGTCCACAGGCTGTGCACCAGTCGTGCACAGCCATGCCGGGGGAAGGTCGGCGCACACCATGCACGTCACGCATCTGTCGCTGGCCGACTTCCGCTCGTACGCCCGGGTCGAGGTCCCTCTCGATCCGGGCGTCACCGCTTTCGTGGGGGCGAACGGGCAGGGCAAGACGAATCTCGTCGAGGCTGTCGGCTATCTCGCCACGCTCGCCAGCCACCGAGTCTCCTCGGATGCGCCGCTGGTGCGGATGGGGGCCGAGCGGGCCGTGATCCGGGCCGCCGTGACCCAGGGGGAGCGGTCGCAGCTCGTCGAGCTCGAACTCAATCCCGGCCGGGCGAACCGTGCCCGGATCAACAGGTCTTCGCAGGTCAGGCCGCGGGACGTACTGGGGTTGGTACGGACGGTGCTCTTCGCCCCGGAGGACCTGTCGCTGGTCAAGGGCGATCCCGGCGAGCGCAGGCGTTTCCTCGACGAGCTGGTCACGGCGCGCTCGCCGCGCATGGCGGCCGTGCGCTCCGACTACGAACGTGTGCTGAAACAGCGCAACACCCTGCTGAAGTCGGCGGCCATGGCGCGGCGGCACGGCGGCCGTGGCATGGACCTGTCCACCCTCGACGTCTGGGACCAGCACCTCGCGCGCGCGGGCGCCGAGGTGACCGCCCAGCGGCTCGACCTGATCGCCGCCCTGCAGCCGCTCGCCGACAAGGCGTACGAGTCACTCGCACCAGGAGGCGGTCCCGTCGCGCTCGAGTACCGGTCCTCGGCGGGCCCCATGGACGAGGCGCACGGCCGCGAAGCGCTCTTCGAGCAGTTGACGGCGGCGCTCGCCGAGGTGCGCAAGCAGGAGATCGAGCGGGGCGTGACCCTGGTCGGTCCGCACCGTGACGAACTGGTCCTGAAACTGGGACAGATGCCCGCCAAGGGATACGCGAGCCATGGCGAGTCCTGGTCGTACGCGCTGGCGCTGCGGCTGGCCTCGTACGACCTGCTGCGGGCCGAGGGCAACGAGCCCGTGCTGGTCCTCGACGACGTCTTCGCGGAGTTGGACGCCCGGCGCCGGGAGCGGCTGGCCGAACTGGTGGCCCATGGCGAGCAGGTGCTGGTGACCGCGGCCGTGGACGACGACGTCCCGGCAGTGCTGGCGGGCGCCCGCTACGAGGTCTCGGGCGGGACGGTGCAGCGCGTATGAGCGGCGAGGGTGGCGAAAGGCCGGCGGAGACGGGGCCGGCGGCCGCCGGAGAGTCCTCCGGTGTGGACCTGGCACGTGTGGCGTTGCGCGCCGCGAAGGAGCAGGCCAAGGCCCGCGGCGCGGCGGCGCAGCAGAAGAAGCAGGCAAGGCGGGGCGGCGGGCTGCGTTCCGGAGCGCGGGCCGACGGGCGCGATCCGCTGCAGTTGGGCGCGGCGATCAACCGGCTGATCACCGAGCGGGGCTGGGAGACGCCGGCCGCCGTGGGCGGGGTGATGGGTCGCTGGCCCCAGATCGTGGGCGAGGACCTGGCCAACCACTGTGTCCCGCTGCGGTACGACGAGGCTCCGGACGAGCGCCTGCTGACCGTCCAGTGCGACTCGACGGCGTGGGCCACCCAGCTGCGGCTGCTGGCTCCGCGCCTGGTGGCGCGGCTCAACGAGGACCTCGGGCACGGGACCGTCCGCGCGATCAAGGTGCTCGGTCCTGGTGGGCCCGCGCGCCGGTACGGACCCTTGCGGGCACCGGGCAGCACGGGCCCCGGCGACACCTACGGCTGATGTCCGGCCGTCTCCGGGGAGGCCTTCGCGGCACGAGTAACCCGGTGACATGGATGAGGTGTCCCTCACCGTAGCGAGAGGTTGACAGCCCGAAGCGCTCAAAGCCCGTGTGAGCCTCTTGGAGCCCCTTCCCGGATATGGGGAGTCGGACGGCGATGGTTCAGGGCGCCACAGGCGGACTCAGCTACCGGCAAACCGCCATTAGTGTCTGCGTTACCGGTAGACTGGTGGACAGTCCCGCTTCTGTTGCGGGACACGTCGATTAGATGCCGAACGACGCAGCCGCTCCCCCGCACGCCGGTGGACGGCTCGTGCTGTGCCAGAAAGGGCGCTTCGTGGCCGATTCCGGCAACCCCAACGAGAACACTCCGTCCGCCCCTGCCGGTGGGAACGGCGAGGTCACAGCCTCGTACGACGCCAGCGCGATCACCGTCCTCGAGGGTCTGGACGCGGTCCGCAAGCGCCCCGGCATGTACATCGGCTCGACCGGTGAGCGTGGACTCCACCACCTCGTCCAAGAGGTCGTCGACAACTCCGTCGACGAGGCCATGGCCGGCCACGCGGACAGCATCGACGTCACGATCCTCGCCGACGGCGGCGTACGCGTCGTCGACAACGGCCGTGGCATCCCGGTGGGCATCCACCCCGTCGAGAAGAAGCCGGCCGTCGAGGTCGTGCTCACCGTGCTGCACGCGGGCGGCAAGTTCGGCGGCGGCGGCTATGCCGTCTCCGGCGGTCTGCACGGCGTCGGTGTCTCCGTGGTGAACGCGCTGTCCTACAAGCTCGCCGTCGAGATCAGGACGGACGGCTACCGCTGGACGCAGGAGTACAAGTCGGGCGTCCCCACCGCGCCGCTGGAGCGTCACGAGGCCACCACCGAGACCGGCACCTCGGTCACGTTCTGGGCCGACGGCGACGTCTTCGAGACCACGGAGTACTCCTTCGAGACGCTCTCGCGCCGCTTCCAGGAGATGGCCTTCCTGAACAAGGGCCTGACCCTGACGCTGACGGACGAGCGCGAGTCGGCCAAGGCCACCGCCGGCGCGGAGACGGGCCAGGAGCCGGAGGACCTCGAGGAGCCGGCCCGTACGGTCAAGTACCACTACGAGGGCGGCATCGTCGACTTCGTGAAGTACCTGAACTCCCGCAAGGGCGAGCTGATCCACCCCACTGTCATCGACGTCGAGTCCGAGGACAAGGAGCGGATGCTCTCGGTCGAGATCGCGATGCAGTGGAACTCGCAGTACACCGAGGGCGTGTACTCCTTCGCGAACACGATCCACACGCATGAGGGCGGCACCCACGAAGAGGGCTTCCGCTCCGCGCTCACGGGCCTGGTCAACCGTTACGCGCGCGAGAAGAAGCTGCTGCGCGAGAAGGACGACAACCTCTCCGGCGAGGACATCCGCGAGGGTCTCACCGCGATCATCTCGGTGAAGCTCGGCGAGCCGCAGTTCGAGGGCCAGACGAAGACCAAGCTGGGCAACACGGAGGCCAAGACCTTCGTGCAGAAGGTCGTCCACGAGACCCTGACCGACTGGTTCGACCGCAATCCGAACGAGGCCGCGGACATCATCCGCAAGGGCATCCAGGCGCAGACGGCCCGCGTCGCGGCCCGTAAGGCGCGGGACCTGACGCGCCGTAAGGGCCTGCTGGAATCGGCGTCGCTGCCGGGCAAGCTGAGTGACTGCCAGTCCAACGACCCGACGAAGTGCGAGATCTTCATCGTCGAGGGTGACTCGGCCGGCGGCTCGGCCAAGTCCGGCCGTAACCCCATGTACCAGGCCATCCTGCCCATCCGCGGCAAGATCCTGAACGTCGAGAAGGCGCGGATCGACAAGATCCTCCAGAACACCGAGGTGCAGGCGCTGATCTCGGCCTTCGGCACCGGTGTCCACGAGGACTTCGACATCGAGAAGCTCCGCTATCACAAGATCATTCTGATGGCGGACGCCGACGTCGACGGCCAGCACATCAACACCCTGCTGCTGACGTTCCTGTTCCGCTTCATGCGGCCGCTCGTCGAGGCGGGTCACGTCTTCCTCTCGCGCCCGCCGCTGTACAAGATCAAGTGGGGCCGGGACGACTTCGAGTACGCCTACTCCGACCGTGAGCGCGACGCCTTGGTCGACCTGGGCAAGCGGAGCGGTAAGCGGATCAGGGAAGACTCCATCCAGCGCTTCAAGGGTCTCGGCGAGATGAACGCCGAGGAACTGCGCATCACCACCATGGACCAGGACCACCGAGTGCTCGGCCAGGTCACGCTGGACGACGCGGCCCAGGCCGACGACCTGTTCTCGGTGCTCATGGGTGAGGACGTGGAGGCGCGGCGCTCGTTCATCCAGCGCAACGCCAAGGACGTTCGCTTCCTCGACATCTGAGTCGGTCTCAGCTGACCGTACGAAAGGACTGAAGACCAGCAATGGCCGACGAGAACACGACAGTGACGCCCGAAGAGGAGCCCATCGTTCCGGGCGTGGGCATGCGCGTGGAGCCCGTGGGGCTCGAGACCGAGATGCAGCGCTCGTATCTCGACTACGCGATGTCCGTCATCGTCTCGCGTGCGCTGCCGGACGTGCGGGACGGGCTCAAGCCCGTCCACCGCCGAGTGCTCTACGCGATGTACGACGGTGGCTACCGGCCCGAGAAGGGCTTCTACAAGTGCGCCCGCGTCGTCGGCGACGTCATGGGCACCTACCACCCGCACGGCGACTCCTCGATCTACGACGCCCTGGTCCGCCTGGCCCAGCCGTGGTCGATGCGGATGCCGCTGGTGGATTCCAACGGAAACTTCGGCTCTCCCGGCAACGACCCGGCCGCCGCCATGCGGTACACCGAGTGCAAGCTGATGCCGCAGTCCATGGAGATGCTCCGGGACATCGACGAGGAGACCGTCGACTTCCAGGACAACTACGACGGCCGGAACCAGGAGCCGACGGTTCTGCCGGCGCGCTTCCCGAACCTGCTGGTCAACGGCTCGGCCGGGATCGCGGTCGGTATGGCGACCAACATCCCGCCGCACAACCTGCGCGAGGTCGCGGCCGGCGCCCAGTGGGCGCTGGAGCACCCGGACGCCTCGCACGAGGAGCTGCTCGACGCGCTCATCGAGCGGATCAAGGGCCCGGACTTCCCCTCCGGTGCTCTCGTCGTGGGTCGCAAGGGCATCGAGGAGGCGTACCGCACGGGCCGCGGCTCGATCACCATGCGCGCGGTCGTCGAGGTCGAGGAGATCCAGAACCGCCAGTGCCTGGTGGTCACCGAGCTGCCCTACCAGGTCAACCCGGACAACCTCGCACAGAAGATCGCCGACCTGGTGAAGGACGGCAAGATCGGCGGCATCGCCGACGTCCGTGACGAGACGTCATCGCGCACCGGCCAGCGCCTGGTGATCGTGCTGAAGCGCGACGCCGTCGCCAAGGTCGTGCTGAACAACCTGTACAAGCACACCGACCTGCAGACGAACTTCGGCGCCAACATGCTGGCGCTCGTCGACGGCGTGCCGCGCACCCTGTCGCTGGACGCGTTCATCCGCCACTGGGTGACGCACCAGATCGAGGTCATCGTCCGGCGCACCAAGTTCCGGCTGCGCAAGGCGGAGGAGCGCGCGCACATCCTGCGCGGTCTGCTCAAGGCACTGGACGCGATCGACGAGGTCATCGCGCTGATCCGGCGCAGCGACACGGTCGATGTCGCGCGAGAGGGCCTGATGGGCCTGCTCGAGATCGACGAGATCCAGGCCAACGCCATCCTCGAGATGCAGCTGCGCCGACTGGCCGCCCTGGAGCGCCAGAAGATCGTGCAGGAGCACGACGAACTGCAGGCGAAGATCAACGAGTACAACGCCATCCTCGCCTCGCCGGAGAGGCAGCGCGGCATCGTCAGCAGCGAACTCGCCGCGCTCGTCGAGAAGTTCGGTGACGACCGGCGCTCCAAGCTGGTGCCCTTCGACGGTGACATGTCCATCGAGGACCTGATCGCCGAGGAGGACATCGTCGTCACGATCACGCGTGGCGGCTATGTGAAGCGCACCAAGACCGACGACTACCGCTCCCAGAAGCGCGGTGGCAAGGGCGTACGCGGGACGAAGCTGAAGGAAGACGACATCGTCGACCACTTCTTCGTCTCCACCACCCACCACTGGCTGCTGTTCTTCACCAACAAGGGCCGGGTGTACCGGGCCAAGGCGTACGAACTGCCGGATGCCGGCCGTGACGCGCGCGGCCAGCACGTCGCCAACCTGCTGGCCTTCCAGCCGGACGAGCAGATCGCCGAGATCCTCGCGATCCGCGACTACGACGCCGCGCCGTACCTGGTGCTCGCCACCAAGGCCGGTCTGGTGAAGAAGACGTCCCTGAAGGACTACGACTCGCCCCGTTCCGGCGGTGTCATCGCGATCAACCTCCGGGAGACGGAGAGCGGCGACGACGACGAACTGATCGGTGCGGAGCTGGTGTCGGCGGAGGACGATCTGCTGCTCATCAGTAAGAAGGCGCAGTCGATCCGGTTCACCGCGACCGACGAGGCGCTTCGTCCGATGGGCCGCGCGACCTCGGGCGTCAAGGGGATGAGTTTCCGAGAGGGCGACGAACTGCTCTCGATGAATGTCGTCCGGCCCGGTACGTTCGTGTTCACAGCCACCGATGGCGGGTACGCGAAGCGGACCGCTGTCGACGAGTACCGCGTCCAGGGCCGCGGCGGCCTCGGTATCAAGGCCGCCAAGATCGTGGAGGACCGTGGGTCTCTCGTGGGCGCGTTGGTGGTCGAGGAGACCGACGAGATCCTGGCCATCACGCTCGGTGGCGGTGTGATTCGTACGCGAGTGAACGAAATCAGGGAGACGGGCCGTGACACCATGGGCGTCCAACTGATCAACCTGGGCAAGCGCGATGCCGTGGTCGGCATCGCTCGCAACGCCGAGGCCGGTCGTGAGGCCGAAGAGGTCGAGGCGGCCGTCGAGGCCGAAGGGACCGAGGAGGCCGCCGTCGAGGCGACGGCCGAGGCGGCAGCCGAGGGCACACAGTCCTCGGCCGGGGAGCACGAGGAGTAAAGCGTGAGTGGAGCCACGGGCGCCGGACCGGCAGCATCCGGAGCGAACGGTGCCCGTGGCCCTGCCGCGGACTCCCAGGGGGCCACAGTGACGGACACCCGGGGGCAGCAGCCCCCGTACCAGATGTTTGGCGGCGAGCAGCCTGCCCCGCAGCAGGCCGGCCAGCCGTACCACCCGCCGCAGGCGTATCCGTCGCCCGGCGGGACCCAGGGCGGTCAGCAGCGCCCGGCCCAGGGCTCGGGCGCCGCGGTACGCAAGCCGCGCACGGGGGCCCGCACGACGCCGCGTACGCGCAAGGCACGGCTGCGGGTGGCGAAAGCCGACCCGTGGTCGGTGATGAAGGTCAGCTTCCTGCTCTCCATCGCGCTCGGCGTGTGCACGGTGGTCGCGGCCGCTGTGCTGTGGATGGTCATGGACGCGATGGGCGTCTTCTCGACCGTCGGCGGCACGATCAGTGAGGCGACCGGCTCGAACGAGAGCAACGGCTTCGACCTCCAGTCGTTCCTGTCGCTGCCGCGGGTGCTCATCTTCACCTCGGTGATCGCGGTGATCGATGTGGTGCTCGCCACAGCGCTGGCGACGCTGGGAGCCTTCATCTACAACCTCTCCGCCGGTTTTGTGGGCGGTGTCGAGCTCACGCTCGCCGAGGACGAGTAGCGCCGCGCAGGGGTCTCCGGATTCCGATTTTGGCGCTGCACCGCGTGTGCGCTAATCTTCAGAGGTCAGCGCGCAGCGCGGAGGGGCTATAGCTCAGTTGGTTAGAGCGCATCCCTGATAAGGATGAGGCCACAGGTTCAAATCCTGTTAGCCCCACCAGTGCAAAGGCCCCCAGCCGATTCCGGTTGGGGGCCTTTGACATCTCCGGCTGACATCAGCCGATGAGCGGATCTTCCAGAAGGTCGGCGAGCATGGCCGCAGCTTCCCGGCGATCGTCGTCCACAACGTGTGTGTAGACGTCCATGGTCATGCTGATCTGGCTGTGCCGCAGGATCGCCTGAGCCACCTTGGGGTGCACCTTGAGGAAGGCGAGCAGCGTCCCGCAGGTGTGCCGGGCCAAGCGGACCGTGATCCGGCGCAGACCTGCCCGCTTTATCAGCGCGTCGAAGGTCCGGGAGAAGCCACGAGGCTCGATCATCCCGCCGTGGCGCTCCGAGAAGATCAGATCCTCGTTCGGAGCCTGCTGCCAGGCATCACCGGCGAACTTCCGCTCCAGCGCTTGCAGGTGTCGCCGTTCCTCCAACGCATCCGCACAGAACTTGGGCAGCGGCAGCACGGCCTGAGACGACTCGGTCTTGAGGTCCTTGAGCACAAGGCCGCTGTCATCGCGCTGGACCTGTTTGACCGGGGTGAACTGCTGGCGGTCAAAGTCGATGTCCTGCCAGCGCAGGCCGAGGACTTCACTCCGCCGAAGGCCGAGCACCAGGACGAGGACGCAGGCCGCGTAGAGCCGGTGAGCCCGCACGGCACGCAGGAACTCGATCGCCTCGCGTGCCGACCACGGCTTGCCCTCCCCCTTGGTCACTTTCGGCATGTCCACCAGCTCGGCGACGTTGCGCGTCAGCAGCTCTTCCAGCCGGGCCCGGTTGAGCGCGTTGCGCAGCACCCGCAGCACCTCGAAGCGCGTGGCGGCCGGCACCCGCTCGCGATGCTCCAGCGTCGTCATGAACGTCCGAACGTGAGCAGGGGTGAGCCGGACCATGGGCTTCTTCCCAAGGTGCGGCACGAGGTACAGCCGAACCTTGGACTCGTACTTCGCGTAGGTGTTGTACTCGCGACTGGGCTTCACGATGTGCTCGAGCCAGTAGGCCAGCCACTCCCCGACCGTCCAGCTACGGGACGGGACCGGGACGCCGTTGCGCTCCTGGTCCTGGAGCTTGCCCAGCTTCTCGGCCGCTTCGTCGTACGTCGAGCCGTAGACGAACTTCCGCACCCGGTGCCCGTCCGTGTTGGTCACGTAGGCAGCGCCCTGATAGCGGCCGTCCTTGCGCTTGGTGATCGTTCCCCCACCGTTGGGGCGTCGCTTGGCCATCAGGCAGCCTCCTCCAGACGAGACGCGAGGAACGCACGCAGGGCGTCCGCAGGGATTCGGCGGCTGCGGCCGATGGTGAGCGAGGGGAGGCGGTGCGTGCGGATCAGGTCGTAGACCGCAGTGCGGCCGATCTTGAGGCGCGCCATCACTTCCGGGACAGTCAGCAGTTCGTCAGTCATCCCAGCCGTCCCCCTCCAGTTCGGCGCGGAGCTCCCGTGCGAGTTGTCGGTCTTGCTTGATGTCGTTGGCGATGGATTGGGCGAGCCAGGATTCGCCGGGGGTGTGGCCGTGCCCGGCGTAGGTCCAGTGGGCGAGCACGAGTGTGGAGCCCTCCGTGTCGTCGAGGTCTTCGGGGAGCCCGCGGGCTTGGCGTTCCTGGCGGGCGCGGTAGTCAGCCCTCACCTGGCGGAGCGCGCCGAGGGTCGTGGAGTAGCGGCGGGACTTGGTGGAGAAGTGGCCGCGGAAGCCGAGCATGTGCGACCAGCGCGCCAGCAGCCGATCCGGATAGTCGCCGTCCAGGGCCCAACAAGCTTCGATGAGCCGCCGGGTGTGGTCGGGCAGCTCGAGGCGGTCCAGCTCTCCGAGTTCGACAATCCGGCGGTCCACGGTGCCGGTGGTCTCGGCTGCTTTGGTGGCGTACTTGGCCACGTAGGCGGCGACGGCCTGTTCGGTCAGGTCCTCGTGTCCGAGCGCGCCGATGGGCTGGACGTCGACCTGTGTTCCCCAGCGCAGTTCCCGTTCCGGAGAAGTGCCGGCGGGCGGGAGCACGACCAGGACCCGAGCGGCAGCGGCTCGGATCGCGTCGTCCACGAGCGGGACGGTGGCCCAGGCCGGGGGCGGCGAGTCGGGCCCGTCCGGACCATCTAGCCGGACCACGGCGTGGAAGTGCACGGCGCCGCGCTTTTGGAACTCGGCGACCTTGCCGAACGAGACCCGGCAGACATCCGACAGCGCGCGTTGCGACAGCCCGGCGCGGGCGGCGATCTCCCGGCGCAGGTAGATCGTGAACCGCTGCCACAGCTGGCCCGCGTGGTTGTTCCACAGCACGGCCGTGGCGTAGTCGTAGCGGTCCGGGTTCAGCGCGGTGCCCAGGGCGGGGTCGTCGTCCTGGTGGAGTTTGCCGCAGCGGCAGCGCCCGGAGGCCGGGCGGTTGTGGACCGGGCCGAAGGACGGGGCGGTGAGGGTGGCGAACACGCGCGGGTGATCGCGCACGGTGGCGGGCACGTCCTTGCGCTCGTCGCCGGTGATCCCGGCACGGATCAGGTGATAGGTGTCCCCCGCGTACGTCCAGGCGCACGAGGGGCAGCGCGACGCACGCCGGTTGCCGCAGGCCACCCGGAGCCGTCCACCGGGTTCGGCGGCGGTCGAGTAGGAGTACAGGGTCTCGGCCGTTGTGCGGTCTTTGGTGATCGTCCAGCCCTGGAGGTGGATCGGGTCCGAGCAGCCGCCCGTGCGCCGGATCTGCTCGCGCCAGCGGTCGAAGCCGGGGGTGTTGGCGACGCGCAGCAGGTCGGCCACGGTGATCGGGTCCTGGCCCACGGCCGCCGCCACGTCAGCAACGGCGGCCGAGGGAACGGGGAAGTGGGTCATGCGGCGACCGCCCGCAGCCGAGGAGCGTGGAGGAGAGTGGCGGTGGCGAAGAGGTGATCGAGCGCGGTCAGATACCCGGAGGTGAGCGGGGCCGGGCCGAGGCGGCGCAGGTGCAGGACCGGCGAGAGGACCGGGACCAGGCCGTCAACGGGAGTGGTCACGAGGAGGTCGTCATCTGCCCGCACCACATCCGCGTGCAGCCCCGAGTGCTCAGCCAGCCGGACACCGGGCACGGTCAGGAGCGAGGGGAAGACGTCGGCCAGGGTCACGGGGGAAGTGCCGACGGGGCCGACGATCCGGATCCGGACACCCGACGCGGCCTTGTCGGCGACCAGCGCGGCCAGGTCCGACACGGCATGCACCAGGAACAGGGGGTGCGCGACCGCCAGGTCGATCGAGCCGACCGCGTTCGCGAGGGTGGAGCGCCACAGGTCGAGCGGGACGACGCTACGGGTCGGGTAGCAGGTGATCAGCTCGTCCCGAGCCGTCGGCACCGACCGGTGACGGTCCCCGAGAGCGGGCCACAGGAGGTAGGCGTCCGTGTGGAGGAGCTTGGCGGCGGCGTGCGCGTTCCTCGCATGCGGGGTGCGGCCGAGGGTGATCCAGCGCTCCACCGACTTCGGGTCGACGCCGAGCCTGGTGGCCAGGCCCTCGATCGTGACGTTCGCGGCCACCATCGCCCCGCGCAGCCGCTCGTTCGCGGTGATCGTCGCAGTGCTCATGCCGCCACCGCCCCGGACGCAGAGACGAGCGGCGTGCCGGTCTCCCAATCGAAGGACACGGCCACCGGGCAGTCCCCGCCGGAACGGTGGACCAGGACGCCGACACCATCGCGCTTCACCCAGTCAGCACCACCAGAGGCGGAGCACGCCTGGCACGGCGAGGGGACGATCTGAGCGTCCTCGGTGCGGGACAGCGGAGCGGTTAACGGCGCGGGGTGCGTGACGTAGAGCGTCGCGGGCATGATGGAGGCTCCCTTCGAGGGACGAAGGAGGGCGGCGAAACTGCTTGGCGGTAGGTGCGTCGCCCTCCGGGTTTTGCGGCCGGTGACAGCCGCATGACCTAGCTTGCTATAGAGCAGAGTAGAGCGCAAGGGATGGCGTGACATAGGCTGTGCTATGTCGCGCTAGTCGGTACGCTCGCCGCATGACGGTTGAAGCCCACGACCCCAGGCCGAAGAAGGTCCAGATCGCCGACGCCTTGCGCGAGGAGATCGCAGCGCTCCCAGCGGGACACCGCCTCGCTTCACTGCGGGAGTTGGCGGAGCGCTTCAAGGTCACCACGGTGACGGTGGGCAACGCGCTCAAGGTGCTTGCCGATGAAGGCGTGATCGTCTCGGTTCCGACACGGGGGTACTTCGTGCAGTCCCCAACCGGCAAGGATGAGGCCGGGCCTGTTAACCGAGACGAGATCAACGCTATCCACTCCGAGATCCAGCAACTTGCCGCCCGAGTGGCCGAGTTGGAGAAGCGGGCCCAGTCCCCGAGCGGTGCCTGACAGTGATCCACCATGCGTTCCGGGCGACCGGCTAACTAGGGACAGGCGTGGTGTCACTGGGGGACAGCCTTGGTGCCAACCTCCTGTCACCCCCCGTGTCACCGGCTCCCCGAGTGCCAGACTCGAAGGCAAGCACCCCGACGGGAGGGCAGCACATGAGCGACGAACGGCCGGCATGGGCGCGACGGATCGCTTCAGAGCGAGAAGCCCGACAGTGGTCACAAGCCGAAGTGGTTGCCGCCCTGCGCGCCCATGCACCGAAGCCGCTGCCCGAGGGCTCGAGCATGGTCCGCCAGTGGAAGCGTTGGGAGTCCGGCGAGGTCATGCCGAGCGACTTCTACCAGCCGATCATCGCGGCTACCTTTGGCACCGTCACCCACGCGATCTTCCCGGTAGCCGGGCAGCGGGACGGGAACGCCGAGATCGTCGCCGCCAGCGGCATGGAGACGCTGGACATCATCAGCAGGCTTCAGGCGTCCGACGTCGACAACGCCACGCTTGATGCTCTCCGGATCACCACCGACCGGCTGTGCTCCGAGTATCCGTATCTGCCGAGCGGGCAGCTCGCCGCCGAGGGCAGGCAGTGGCTCAAGCGGGTTGCAGCGCTCCAGTCCCAGCGGCTCACGCTCGCGCAGCACCGCGAAGTGCTCAGCTTGTCCGGCTGGCTGGCTCTCCTGATCGGATGCGTCGAGTACGACATGGGCGACCGGGCGGCAGCTGAGAGCACGCGGAAGGCAGCCCTGTCTTTAGCTCGTGAGTCCGGGAACGCGGAGATCTCCGGTTGGGCGCACGAGATGCGCGCCTGGTTCGCCCTTACTACCGGTGACTACCGCGGAATCCTCGCGGCGTCCCAGGCCGGGACGGAGTCGGCTCCCTCGCATGGCGTGGCGGTGCAGCTCGCCGCACAGGAGGCGAAGGGCTGGGCGAGGCTGGGTGACCGGCGACAGACCGAGGTGGCGTTGGACCGGGGGCGCAAGCTCCTCGAGGGGATGCCGTACCCCGAGAACCTGGATCACCACTTTGTGGTGGACCCGGCGAAGTTCGACTTCTACGCGATGGACTGCTACCGGCTGCTCGGAGAGGACCGGTTCGCCGAGAACCTTGCACACGAGGTGATCCGGGCGGGCACCGACTTCGACGGGTCCGAGCGATCACCGATGCGCATGGCGGAGGCACGGATCACTCTCGGAGTGGTCGCAGCCAGGCAGGGCGACTTGGACCAGGCCGTGAACTACGGCGAGTGGGCACTGAAGGGCGACCGGCAGTCCCTGCCGTCCCTGCTCATGGTCAGCCGCGAACTGGCAGCCATCGTCAACCGGGACTTCGCCAGCGAGGCGACGGGCCGGGAGTACCTGGATCATCTGACCGCGCTCAGTCGCACCAGCTAGGGCGTCTTGTGGTCGTGGTCTTCCTGGAGTAGTCGAGGTTGCTGACGCTCAGGGCGCGGGATGCGATAAGCAGGTGACTGGGAAACTGGGTGCCGATGGACTTCGCCGCATCGCTCGTCGGCGTCGTGTCCGCCGCCGACGGCACTTCGGCCGCTCGGCAGCGCCCAGATCCGAGGGCAGGGACCAGACACAATGGGTCACTCTGATCGCGATCAGCTTGCCGGGGCTCGCCGCTCTGGGCGCGCTGCTGTTCACCTGGATGCAGGTCGGACAGGCCAGCAAGGAGCTACGGATCTCCGAGCACGGGCAGATCACCAGCAGGTTCAATGCCGCCATCAACAATCTGGGATCAGATTCCCTAGATGTCCGACTGGGCGGCATTTACGCCCTGCAGCGCATCATGCAAGACTCCGCCCGCGACCATCCCGCGGTCGTCTCCGTACTGGCCGCCTTCGCACAGCGGCACGCCGGCTCGAGCACAAAGAGCCTGAAAGAGCCGATCAAGAGCGCCTACACACACGCAGTAAGGGCCGATGTCCGGGCAGCGATCGCAACGCTGGCTAGACGCCGCCCCGACCGCGACAGGGGACGGTCATCGAGTTGAGCGCAACCGATTTACGTGGCCTTCACTTCACCGACAAGGCCCCTCTCAACCTTCCTGGGGTGGACTTGTACGAGGCGGATCTCCGCTACGCCAGCCTGAATGGCGCGGACCTTCGCAAGGCCCTCTTGGCCTACGTGAACCTGGAGGAGGCCGAGCTCGACAAGGCCAACCTCAGCGGTGCGGATCTGATGGGAGCAAGACTCGCCTTCACGTTTCTCGTGGGCGCGAACCTTCGTGGAGCAGGCATGACGTGTGGGGGCTTCGATATCGACCCGGAGACCGGTGAGGTAGTCGAGGAATCACATTGCGTGAACCTGCAGTCCGCCTACCTGGAGGGTGCGGATCTGCGAAACGCCAAGATGAGGAAGGTCGATCTTCGTGACGCGATCTTGTACAAGGCGGATCTTCGTGGCGCGGACCTGACCAACGCGGACCTCACAAACGCGGACCTGACGGACGCGGACTTCCGCGGCGCCAAGCTGACCGGCGCGAAGCTGAAGGGTGCAGAGCGGACCGGCGCGCGTGGGCTGCCGCAGAAGGGCTAGGCCTGTTACAGGTTTCTCTACCTCGATCAAGGCGGCTCGCTCCGCTCGCCGCGCGCGGCCCCGGCTCCAGCGCCGGGCCCCGACGCTCCTGTCTCCGCCCCGCTCCGGGCCCCGGCTCCGCCGGCCGCGCGGCTAGCGCGAGCACACCTGATGCCGTGGACGGTAGCCGCTGTGGCTGGGCCCGGTCGGCTCCACGGCTTTAGGCAGCCACCATGGGGCGAGCCTCGAAGATCGGGGCCCACATCGGGCCTTAACGGGCAGGTCCACAGACTGCCCGATTTCGCTGACCAGCGTACGGGCCCCGATCTCTCGCCCCATGGCAGCTCCCGCCCAAAGCCGCTCCACCGACCTCAGGGGTCAGCGCCCCACGTCCCTCTGCCACACTGACGCCGAGCCGCCGAAGCGCGGTTCAAGGGGGTGGGTCGTGGGAGCGGCGTTCGCGGTCATGGCGCTGGGTGCGCTGGTCGTAGTGATCACGCTTGCACTGGTGAGCTCCGTACTCGGAATCCATGCGCTGTTGCTCGGACGAATGCCTGGCTCTTGGCTACAGCGGCACGTCAGGCGGCCGAGGGTGTGGGGAGCCGGTGCCCTGTTGGTCGTAGGCGGCGCATTCTGGTCTCCGACTGTCGCCGTCATTGGCGTGTGACTCGTCGCTATCGGTCACGTGAGGACGCCGGCCGCCTGACCAGTTGGTCGCTGCGCCACGTAGGCCCGGCAAACAGTCGCGTACCTTGACCGCGTGAATGAGGAACCGGTGGTCATCAAGCTCACGCACGACCAAGCGTTCGTGCTGTCGGACTGGCTCTACGAAGTGATGATGAAGTCCGACGAGCTCGATGCGATCGTCCCGGACCGCGCCGTCTGGTCAGGTATCTACGCGATCTCCGGCACCCTGGAGAAGTCGCTCACTGAAATCTTCATGCCTGACTATGGCAGGCGTCTGGAGCAGGCGCGGCAGCGTTTGCTCAACGCCATGGGTGGCGACGAGAGCGAGGAAATAGAGGCGACCGAAGGCGTGTCAAGAGAGCCGTCTGGCGATGACATCAGCGGCTGACACCAACACGGTCGATCACCAGCGAATCCCGCCGGACTCACGCCGGAGGTGGGCCCAGCACCGGCCGGGATTAGCCGTGGTGCGCGATGCCCACGGACCGACCTGATAAGGATGAGGCCACAGGTTCAAATCCTGTTAGCCCCACAGTGACGACAGGCCCGGCGGAGATTCTCCGCCGGGCCTGTCGCTTTGTGTACGGCGTCAGTTGGTGTGCTGCCGGTGCCGCCGGGCGTAGGTCACCGATCGGTATCGGTCGGTGTGTATAGTCGGGCGCCAGAAGTCCTCATACGTCAAGGAAAGACGAGGTCGCGCGGTGAAGAAGCTTCTCCTGGTCGCACTGGCCGCCATCGGCGGGCTCCTCGTGTACCGCCAGATCCAGGCGGATCGCGCCGAGCAGGATCTGTGGACGGAGGCGACCGACTCCGTGCCCGCAGGTTCGGGTGTGTGAGACGCAGCGTTTCTTGGACATGAGCCCCGGTCGCCGTAGCGGCCGGGGCTCTGTGCTGCCCGGGATGCGGGTGCGGCTGTCCGGGGGAGTCACCGATCGTCAGCGACCGTGACGGGACCCTGTGGATTTCGCTTCCGTGAATCAATTGTTTGCGATGGCGAACCGACGGGCCGTTCCCGGTGGCGTCGACACGCCGCCCGTCCGTCGAGCAGAGGGCCGTACGGAGGCGCCGGTGCTCGAGGTGGCGGACAACGGGGGACGATTCGCCCGCGCGCACAGACAGCGGGGCGGAGTCCGGGCAGGATGGGCCGGGGCACGGTCGCGTGGTGCCGGGCGCGGTGCGTCCAGGCTCCCGGCCGTGGTGTCGTTCCTGGTGCGGCGAGGAGCACGACGGCCACAGACCTGTCCGGCTATCGGCGGACTCATCGACCACAAGGAGAAGCGCGTGAAGAGGCAGCGCGGCAGGGCCCGGGTGGCGCTGGCCGGGGCGGCGGCGTTGTGCGCGGTGGCGGCGCTGCCGGGGCAGTCGTGGGCGGCGGGCCGGCCGAGCCCCTACGTCTTCGACGCCGAGGCCAAGCCGGTGAAGGGCACCCCCGTCAACATCAACGGCCCGGAACTGGCAGCCGGTTCGGCGTACAAGGACTCGATCAAGCCGGGTGAGAAGCGCTACTACCGCGTCAACCTGGACGCCCGGTCCAACGCCTATGTGTCGGCGGTCGCGGTGCCCCGGCTGGGCACCAAGGTCACCTACGCGGATCAGCTCGAGGTGTCCATAGAGGACGGCTCGGGCACCGAGTGCAGCGACGGCGAGGCCCGGTTCGGAACCGCCGCCTACGCCCGGCCGGTGGCCGACTACGCGAGCCGCAGGATCGAGAAGGGCAACAGCAGCTGTCAGGCGGCAGGGGCGTACTACGTGCTGCTGGAGCGGGACTCGGACGCCGCGTCCACGGCCGAACCGTGGGACGTGGAACTCCGCTTCGCCTCCGAACCGGCGCTGAAGTCCGCCGGCCCCACCGCGGCTCCCGAGAACTGGCCGTCCGCCTCGCCCGCGGCACCGGCCGGGGGTCCGCAGAAGCGTCACGGGGGCACGAGCTTCCACGACTCCACCGGCCTCAAGCAGGGCGAATGGCAGGACAGCATCAAGCCCGGTGAGACCCTCTTCTACCGGGTGCCGGTCGACTGGGGGCAGCAGATCTTCGCCGGCGCCGACCTGGCCAACAGCCCGAGCGGGGATGCGGCGAAAAGCGTCGGCAACGCCCTGGTGCTCGCCCTGTACAACCCGGCGAGGGGCTTCGTCGACGACGAGTCGGGCATGTACTACGACGGCAAGCAGAAGTCGGTCTCGCTGGACCCGCTGCCTCCCGTGGCCCACGAGAACCGCTACGACTCCGACAGCGCCACCAGCGCCATGCGGTTCGCCGGCTGGTACTACCTCTCGGTCACGCTCAGCCCGGAGATCGAGGAGGCGTACGGCGGCAACGCCGTCCCGCTGACCCTGCGCGTGAACGTCACGGGAAAGGCGACGGCGGCACCCGCGTACGCCGGGCCGGCCGGTGACTTCCGCGTCACGGAGGACGACCAGGCGGCCGCGGAGAGCGGTGCGAGCGCGCAGGAAGCGGCCAAGAGCGACACGATGATGCTCGTCGCGACCGCCGGGATCGGAGCGGGGACCGTGCTGGTGCTCGGCCTCGCAATCTGGACGCTGCTGGCACGGCGCCGGACGCCCGAGGACGTTGCACCCGCCGCTTTCTCCGTGCCGGGCCAGGGCGGCCCGCAGGGGCCCGTTCAGGGAGTGGGGCACGGACCCGCCCAGGGCTACGGGTACGGGCAGTACGGGCCTCCGCCGGGGCAGTAGCCTCCCGCCGGCCGGACGGTCGTCCCGGCCTGCGGCGACCGTTGGCGGAGGCGGCACGGCTTTCCTTGCCGGCGAGCGCTGCCACGGCATACGGTCCCGGCCCGACGACCGCCGGGCAGGGAGTACGGCTCCTGCCCGGCGACCGGTGCGCAGGAACCATGGCGCGGACTCAGACCTGGGTCAGCGCCCAGATCCCCACCACGAAGCACAGCACGGCGACGAGCAGCACCGGGACCGCGACCTTCGGGGGCGGTCCCGGGCGCTTTCCGGAGCCCGCCGGTGGAACCTGCGGGCCGTGAGCGGTGTAAGCACGGGTAGAGGGACCGCCGTACGACGTCGCCGGCGGCTGATGAGGGGAGACGGCATGCGCGGTGACAGCATCGGCTGCTTGCACCTGGACGGGGGTGCCCGGAGCCGCACCGACGGGACCAGGGACCGCGGTCGGGACGATTGCGGGCGGGGCCGCGGCGGGGAAGGCGGGAGGTGTGTGCCGCCCGCCGGTGTGCGGCAGCGGGGAAGGCTGCTGTGGTGGCGGCGCCAGATGGAAGCTGCCCGTCTCCGAAGGGGGAGAAGGCGGCTGCACGGCCGTGCTCCGGTCGGCTGCCCCCTGCGGCGTCTGTGGCCCGGTCGGTCCGAAACCCGGGGGCAGCGGACCGAGTTGGTCGAAGATCTCGACGGGCTCCTCGCCCGGCGGCGGCTCGGGGAGCAGGTCCACAGCAGCAGTGAGAGCCTTGCGCGCCCCCGTGGCGGTACGGAACCGCGCCTGCGGATCGGGCTGGAGCAACCCTGCCAGCACCTGCCAGAGCGGCTCCGGAATGCCCTGGGGAGCGCTCGGTGTGCCGTGGGCGGCGTAGTGCTCGACCAGGGCCTGGGAGTCGGGTTTGCGGCCCTGCAGCAGATAGAGGCCGACCAGGCCCACCGCGAACAGGTCGGCGGTGAAGTCGGGCTCCGCGCCGAGCATCTGCTCCGGCGCGAAGTAACCCGGCGTGCCCACCACATAGTTGGTCTCGGTAAGCCGGGGCTCGCCCTTGCGCATCGAAATCCCGAAGTCGGAGACCCGCAGATGGGGCCGTCCCTTCCCTGTCGCCTCCATCAGGATGTTCGCCGGCTTGATGTCGCGGTGCACGACACCCTCCGCGTGGACCGCGGCGAGACCGGACAGCAACTGGTCGAGGAGGGTGCAGACGAAGCGCGGCGGCAGCGGCCCGTAGTCACCGATGACATGGGCCAGCGAACCGCCGCTGACCAGGTCCATGGTGAACAGCACCTTGTCGTCGTCCGCGGCCCAGCTGGCCGGAGCGAGCACATGGGGATGGTCGATGCGCATCGCCTGCTCCCGCACGAAGCGGAGCAGTGTGTGCGCATCGCTCTGCTGGAGAACCTTCGCCGCCACATAGCGGCGACGACGGTGGTCCCAGGCACGCCAGACGGCGCCGACACCACCGCGCCCGATCGGATCGATCAGTTCGTACCGACCAGCGAAGACCTCACCCATTGTGCTGCGCCAGCTCCCCGTTCCTCATGGAGGCGACTGCCCGCCTCGTTCAGCTCTGGTGCGACTCGAAGTGCGAGACCGCGTCGGCAGTGCGCCCGGCGCCGTACACCCGTAGGAACTCTGCCAGCTCCGGGTGGGTGGGGGCGAGTGAGTCCGCCGCATCGATGATGTCCCCCGCCGCTGCGACGGAGCGCAGCAAAGACTGGATCTCACGCACCACGCGACGGACCGTCGGCGCCCCCGAGCCGCTGGTCGACGGGTTGGTGCTGGTGAGGACCGATCCGCCCTGCGACTTCTTGATCTCGTCCATCCGCGCGGTCGCCTCCACGGCACTCACACTGCCGTCGGCCACCTGTCCTGCCAATTCCTGCAGTGCTTGGACACGTTGGACCACGGCCGGGTTTCCGATCTTCGCCCGCTGGCCGCTCATCAGCTGGGAAAGCATCGGAGCCGAGAGACCGAGGACGCCGGCGAGTCGTGCCTGGTTGAGCCCCAGGTCGTCGATCAGGCGACGGAAGAGAGCACCGAGGGGCTCCCCGTACCAGCTGCGCTGCAGTTCCCTGGCTCTTGCGGTCGTTTCCTGCTGCGCTGCGTCCATTGCGTCTCCCCATCGCTTCCCCAAGCGGCTTCGCTGCTGCGAACCTTGTGCTGCATCTTACGGAGCGTGGTCGGTGACGGGGAGTCCCGGCCGAACCCCGATATTTTTGCAGGATCACGGGGGTGACCCGGTACTCTTGTGCACGACGGTTGCCGGGGCACGGTTGTCCACGGCCCTTCCGTCGTTCCGGGGCCTTAGCTCAGTTGGTAGAGCGCTGTCTTTGCATGGCAGATGTCAGGGGTTCGACTCCCCTAGGCTCCACAGCAGGAAGAGGTCCCCCGACCGCGGAAGCCGGTCGGGGGACCTCTTCGTGGTTTCTGGAGGCGCTCTCACCAGGACCCGACGCGATCGGTCGCCGAGCCCTGAGGCGCTCCCCTCCCCGAGACCACCGTCTACTCCGGGGCCACCGCGCCCGTTCGCCATGAGGCGTCCGCTGATCCTTTTCTCGGCACCCTCACCCTCGTCGCCCGGGCGGCGGACGGGCTGGAGCCTGGCCTCGCAGTGGCGGTCCGGGCGGCTGCCCGACCACCCGCCGCCGCGGACCCACGGCCGGGACCGGACTCGCCTTGCTCTGCCTGCCTGACGGCTTGCAACTCTTGATGCAGTTTCCGCAGCCGTACGTCGATCAGGTGGTCGACGGCCGTGGCGGGTCCGTCGTGGAAAGGGGCGGGCCGCCTTGACCGTCCGTGGATCTCAGCAGACGCAGATCGCACAGCCGGCCCCGGCGGCCGCGGCGGACTCGAGCGAGGTGGGGAACTGGAGACGGACGTCGTCCGCGGAGGTGTCGGGACTACGCAGGAAGTACCGGTGGAGCGGCTCTTCCAGTGCGGAAGATCCCCAGGACGGACAGATCGTTGGCGGTCGCATCGTGCCCTCCGGTTTTCTGCCGGCGCGCCTGGTCAGGTGGCGTGCGCGGCGTGGGGGCTGATCGTCATGGGAGAGCACAGTAGGCCAGCAGCCCCCTAGCGGCGCGACCCGCGTCTGTCGAATCGGGCCCCGGCGCTTCTTCCTGTTCCCCTGCTGCCTCCTGAAGGGGGATCAGTCCGGCGTGAGAACGGCGGAATCGCTCCCGCACCGGCCTGCGTACAACAGGCCGGTGCGGGCTTCTGTATACGCGCTGACCTGCGCGATTGCCGGGTGGCGTGAGAGGGGGGAAGCCCCTGGACGGCCTCGGGCGGGTGCGCAACTCGGCGGCTGTTTCCCGGCGGGCTGGGCCATCCGAGTGGTGTTCATCAGAAGAACTGCGCAGTGGCGGCGTCGCTCCCCCACTTCTCGGAATGCGTACACATCATGAGGAAGGTATGTAAAGCGCTCAACCCGAAAGCGAGGGGTCATGGCCACCTTCAAGGTCAGGAATCTGTGGAACGCGTTCCTCACCGCGTTCTTTGCTCTGCTTGCCTCGGTGGGGCTCACCACCGCCACCGCGACCGCCGCCACGGCACAGCCGGCCGCGCAGTCCCCGGAGCCGGTCGACGCGGCCCGTCCGAAGGCGCTGCGCGCGACGGTTCCGGCTCAGACCAGGCGACAGGTCACATGGCCGGCGCCGACGGTGCGCGACCGGTCGCTGCCGCCCACGATGAAGCAGCGCATCAGCGCCGAGGCGCACGGGTCGTCCCCCGCTGTGCGGCATCTGTCAGGGCTCGACACGAGCGGCGCACATCCGGTCGCACCCTACGCAGGAACGTTCGGCGACCCCACGTCTCGCGGTGTCTCCTCGGCAGCCTCCCCGGTCCCCGCGGTGCCGCACCCCACAGCTTCCGCCCCCGCAGCCGCGGCACGCTCTGCCGCCCCCTCCGGTGACGGCCCGTCGATGAGCACCGCAACAGGCACCGACGCTCAGGCCGAAAGCCGGACCGCTCCTTCGGCCGCCACCCCGGCCGCCCCGCCCGCGGACTCCCCGGCCGGCGTCTCCAAGGGCTCTCCTGCGGCAGCTCGGGCCGGTGCCTCCGACGGCTCTTCCGTCGCCGGTGCGTCCGCGGCCTCCGCCGCGCCCGAAACCGTCACCCACCGCGCCCTTTCGGCCGTCCCCGCCGGCTCCCCGTCGGACGCCCCCGAAGACTCCGCGGTCGTCCTCACGGCCGATTTCGCGGCAGCGCGCGGTGACCAGGGCGACGGCCCCGCCCTCCTCGCAGCATGAGGCGCCGGGAGCGTTCTCCACTCCCGGCGCCTGACGTAAGGCGGACAAGCCGTCAGCGGCGGTCCTCGTCGCCCGCCTCGGCCTCGTCCTGCTTCACCTGGACATCAGGGTCCAGTCCGGCCTGGGTGCTGCCGTCGACCGACGTCAGCGGAGCACCGGCGGAAACCTCCGTCGCAGCGGGCGGTTCCACCAGCCAGTCGGGATTGGCCTGCTTGTCCCACCACTTCCATGCGGCGAAAGCTCCGCCGGCCAGTACGCCGAGGACCGCGAGGCCCTTTGCGAGACGACCGGCCTTCGACCGTCGCTCGTGCTTCCTCACAAGCTTCTTGATCTCCTTGGCCGTGACCTGACCGCGCAGCGCGGCCAGAGCAGCAGCCGAACGGGCCGTAGCCTCCTCACGAACGGGCTGAGCCACGGCCATCGCGTGCTCGACACGCGGGACGGTGTAGTCGGCCGCCTGACGGGCGGCCCTCCTGGCCTGTACCGCGGCGCGGCGCGCGGCCACATCGACTTTCGGCGGTACGTGTGGTGCGACACGACTGCCGTACTGAACTCGGGCCGCTGTAGCGGCCTGCGAAACCTTCGGCGCGAGCCGTACGCGGGCCTCATGCGCATAATGCGCGGCCTGGTCCTTGGCCGTGCCGGCGTAAGGCGCCACCACGTCCGCGGCGTGCAGCACGCTGTCCTTCGCCGTACCGGTCGCGGCGCGCACGCTGTCCATGCGGGTCACGGGATCCTCCTCCTCGGTGGCGTTCTGAGGGTGACCGGGGTTGTCCCCAGTTGGGGTACAGTCCCGCCTTTCCACCCGATTGAAAATCATGCCCGTTGAACGCCGCCCCGGCATGCGGGGCGGGCATCCGGGTCATGCCGGGAGCTTGTGGACGACGATGCCACGGTTCCACCCAAAGCGCGCCGCTCGGGCAACGACCCGGCGGCCTTTCTCCGTGAGCGGCTCTTCCGTGCAAGGATCGGGAGACGTCAGAGAAGACTTACGGAAGGCAGATCGTGGCCGAGCAGCTTTACGCCACCCTGAAGACCAACCAAGGCGACATCGAGATCCGGCTTCTGCCGAACCACGCGCCCAAGACGGTCAAGAACTTCGTCGAGCTCGCGCAGGGCAAGAGGGAGTGGGTCAACCCGGCGACCGGCAAGAAGTCCACGGACAGGCTGTACGACGGCACGGTCTTCCACCGCGTGATCAGCGGCTTCATGATCCAGGGCGGCGACCCGCTGGGCAACGGCACCGGCGGCCCGGGCTACGAGTTCGAGGACGAGTTCCACCCGGACCTGGCCTTCGACAAGCCGTACCTGCTGGCCATGGCCAACGCCGGCCCGGGGACCAACGGTTCCCAGTTCTTCATCACCGTGGCCCCGACGGCGTGGCTGACGCGCAAGCACACCATTTTCGGCGAGGTCAGCACCGACGCAGGCAAGAAGGTCGTCGACGCGATCGTGGGCGCGCAGACGAACCCGCGCACCGACCGGCCCGTCAACGACGTCGTGATCGAGTCCGTCGTCGTCGAGACGCGCTGAGCCCGCCGCAGGCGGTTTTCCCCAGGGGAACCTTTGCGCCCCGTCCATCCGTAAGGATGGGCGGGGCGACGTCGTGAGCCCAGATTGGTGAGGTGATCCCATGGACCAGGCGCCAGGCGGTCCGCAGGAGCCGGGGGACGCCCACGGCCTCCGCAGCTGCTACCGCCACCCCGGCCGCGAGACGGGCATCACGTGCACCCGCTGCGAGCGGCCCATCTGCACGGACTGCATGGTCGACGCATCTGTGGGGTTCCACTGCCCGGAGTGCGTCCGCACCGGTTCCGGTACCGGTCACCATCCGAACGCGACCCGGCCGCGGACCATCGCCGGTGGTGCGATCGCGGCAGACCCACGGTTGATGACCAAGATCATCCTGGCCCTCAACATCGCCATGTTCGGCCTGGCGCTCGGGCTCGAGGACCGGTTCGTCAACCGGTTCACGATGATCGGCTATGCGTACGATCCGCGTCTCGCGGAGGTCGTGGGGGTCGCGGACGGCGAGTGGTACCGCCTGGCCACCGCGATGTTCCTCCATGAGCAGGCGTGGCACATCTTCTTCAACATGCTGCTGCTGTGGTGGCTGGGCGGTCCGCTGGAGGAGGCGCTCGGGCGGGTACGGTACCTCGCGCTCTATCTGATTTCGGGCCTGGCCGGCAGCGCCTTCACGTATCTGATCGAGATGCCGGCACAGGGGTCGCTGGGCGCCTCCGGCGCGATCTACGGCCTGCTCGGCGCCACTGTGGTGCTGATGCGCAGGCTGCGGCAGGACCTGCGTCCGATCATGGTGCTCATCGCGATCAACCTGGTCATCACGTTCTTCTGGGCGGGCATCGCCTGGCAGGCGCACATCGGCGGCCTGATCGCCGGAGTCGTGATCGCGTACGGCTTGGTGCACGCACCGCAGGGAAAGCGCCGCAACGCGGTGCAGTTCGCCGTCTGTGCGGCGGTCGTTCTCCTGAGCGTCGTCGCCGTGGTGGCCAGGACCGCCGTCATCACATGACCTGACAGCAACGGGAGTGGAGCTTTCCCCAGAGTTGTCCACAGCGTGTGGCGAATCTTGTGCATCGTGTGTGGAACAAGCGTGCCCCTTGCTCCTGACCTGGGTTTTTCCAGGAGAGGCAAGGGGCTGAACGCTTCACCGGCCTAGCCGCCGCAGTCACATCGGCGTCAACGGGCCGAGAGTTATCCACAGATCTTCTGACCTTTTCCCCGGCCTGTGGAAAACAGTGTGGACAACTGGGACCCGGCCCGTGTGCACGGGCTGCGGAGCAGCTACTTCCACTGGGTCGAGACGCCGAACCCCGCGGCGATGAAGCCGAAGCCGGCGACGATGTTCCAGTTGCCGAAGCTCTTGATCGGAAGGTCGCCCTCGGTCACGTAGAACAGGACGATCCAAGCGAGTCCGATCAGGAACAGGGCGAGCATCACCGGCGCGACCCAACTGCGGTTGGTGAGCTTGATGGTCGCCGCCTGCTTCGCGGCCGGAGGCGGCGTGAAGTCGGCCTTCTTGCGGATACGTGACTTCGGCACGAGGGACTCTCCTGTCGATGCGCTGCGTTACCGCGCAGGGAACTGTGGCTGGCGCCGGGGCCGGAGCCAGGGGGGCCACTGCCGCCCCCGGGCGTCCGTTAGCGTAGTGCTTCCGCGGTGCCGAAGGAGATAAGGGTACGTTGAGCAATTCTGCCGACTCCCCGCAAGGCCCCGTTCGCCGCTCGAGGTGGCGACCGGTCCGGCTGCTGACGGCTGCCGTTTTCGCCCTCGCGGGGCTGATCTTCGTGACCAGCTTCAACACCGCCAAGGGTACGGACCTGCGCACAGACGACTCCTTGTTGAGGCTCTCCGACCTCATCAAGCAGCGCAGCGAGAAGAACGGCGACCTCGAGGAGTCCACATCGGCCGTGCGCGGCGACGTGGACGCCCTCGCGCAGCGCGACGACGGCTCCACAGAGGCCGAGGACGCGAGGCTGGCGGCGCTGGAGAAGTCAGCGGGCACCGAGCCCCTCAAGGGCAGTGCTCTGACCGTCACCCTCGACGACGCCCCGCCGGACGCCCGGGCCGCGCCCGGATACCCCGAGCCGCAGGCCAACGATCTGGTCATCCACCAGCAGGACCTTCAGGCCGTCGTCAACGCCCTGTGGCAGGGCGGCGCCAAGGGCATCCGCGTCATGGACCAGCGGCTGATCTCGACCAGCGCCGTGCGCTGCGTGGGCAACACCCTGATCCTCCAGGGCCGGGTCTACTCACCGCCCTACAAGGTCACCGCTGTCGGTGATCAGGACGTGCTCAAGAAGGCACTCGCCGACTCTCCCGCGATCCAGAACTACCAGCTGTACGTGGAGGCCTACGGCCTCGGCTGGAAGGTCGACGAGAACGAGACGGTGACTCTCCCCGGCTACTCCGGCACAGTGGATCTGCACTACGCGGAACCCGTCGGATAAGCCTGCCAGTGGCGCTTGGGGGAGCCGGTGTCGATGTCGGTGCGTGCGCTCATCCGGACCTTCAGTGAGCTGTGCATCACCATCGGCGCCTTGATCGTGCTGTTCGTCGTCCATCTGCTGTTCTGGACCGGGATCGAGGCCGACAGAGCCACGGCCGGCGAGATCGGCAGGCTGCGGGCCGACTGGGCGGCGAAGGCGCCGGAGCCCGGCAGCGCCCCCGCACCCGGGCCCACGACCGCGGTGTACGAACCGGGTGAGCCCTTCGCGGTCATGTACATCCCGCGGTTCGGCGAGGACTGGGACCGGCCCGTCCTCCAGGGCACGGAGCTTGGGGCGCTCAAGAAGGGGCTCGGGCACTACGCCTCCACGGGCACGCTCGGAGCCACGGGCAACTTCGCGGTCGCGGGCCACCGCCGTACGTACGGAGACCCGTTCAAGGATTTTCCGGAGCTGCGACCCGGTGACGAAGTGGTGCTCACGGACGGTACGACCTGGTTCACCTACCGCATCGCGAACAGGCCCCACCGGACCGTCCCCGGCGACATAGGCGTGATCGAGCCGGTGCCGCGCCCGTTGAGGCGTGAGGCGGTCCCCTTCGACGAGCCAGGGCGCTATCTGACGCTCACCACCTGCGAGCCCGAATGGGGCAGCAGCCACCGTCTCGTCGTCTGGGCGCACCTCGATGCGACCCACCCTGTGACCGACGGCAAGCCACCGGCTTTGCGCAGCTGACCCACGGGCCTCTGCGGCCCTTTAGTCTGGTGCCGTACCGAACGGAAAGGGACGGCATGTACGGCTGGATCTGGCGGCATCTGCCGGGCAACGCGTGGGTGCGGGCGGCTCTCTCGCTCGTGCTCGTCCTGGCGGTCGTCTACGTGCTGTTCCAGTACGTCTTCCCGTGGGCCGAACCGTTGCTCCCGTTCGGCGACGTGACGGTCGACGGAGAGGGAGCAGCCCGGTGAGCGCACGCATTCTCGTCGTCGACAACTACGACAGCTTCGTCTTCAACCTCGTCCAGTACCTGTACCAGCTCGGCGCGGAGTGCGAGGTCGTGCGCAACGACGAGGTCGCCCTGGAGCACGCGCAGGACGGCTTCGACGGGGTGCTGCTGTCACCCGGTCCCGGCGCTCCCGAAGAGGCCGGCGTGTGCATCGACATGGTGCGTCACTGCGCGACCACCGGCGTGCCCGTGTTCGGCGTGTGCCTGGGCATGCAGTCGATGGCCGTCGCGTACGGCGGGGTGGTGGACCGGGCTCCCGAGCTGCTGCACGGCAAGACCTCCCCGGTCACCCACGAGGGCACGGGCGTCTTCTCGGGCCTGCCGTCGCCCTTCATCGCGACCCGCTACCACTCGCTGGCGGCGGAGCCGGCACGGTTCCCGGCCGAGCTGGAAGTGACGGCCCGTACGGCGGACGGCATCATCATGGGGCTGCGCCACCGTGAACTGCCGGTCGAGGGCGTGCAGTTCCACCCCGAGTCGGTTCTCACCGAGCACGGCCATCGGATGCTCGCCAACTGGCTGGAGCAGTGCGGCGACACCGGCGCGGTCGGGCGTTCGGCGGGACTCGCACCGGTGGTGGGCAAGGCTCTGGCGTGAGCGCCGTGCGCCCCGGGCACGAGCACGAATACGAGTACGAGGGCCGGTACGGGTACGGCCCCGAGGGGCAGAGTGAGCCCGCGTACGACCCGTTGACGGATCCCTTCCCTCCCGACGAGCAGGGCTCGCCGTGGTTCCGGGCGACGAACATCCCGCCGACGGAGGACAGCCCGGTACCGGACTTCGGCACCACCGACATGGCGGCGCCCGCCGGGCCACTGCGTCAGGAGCCGGAGCCGCAGGAGTGGTCGGCGCTCCAACAGCCCCTGAACGCCCCGGAGGAGCCACGGCACGACTGGTACGCGGCCGGGGCGCCGGCGGACCCTGTCGCGGGCTCCTTGCCCGCACAGGCGCCCGCGCCGGGGCAGGAGCAACGGCGAACTCCCGTCTCGGACCCGATCCTTGTGCCCGACGACGAGACGGTGGCCCTGCGCACGTCCGACACCCGCCGTGCGGCGGAGACGCCACCGGGTCCGGGGCGGGCAGAGCGTCGCCGCGCCGCCAAGAGCCGCGGTCGCAGACGCGCCTCCGCCGTCCCGGCCGCGGCACCGGTGGCCGGGGCGGCGGGGAAGCCGCTCTCCCGTGTCGAGGCCCGGCGTGCGGCGCGTGCCGCGAAGGACAGTCCGGCGGTCATCGCCAGCCGTGCCATCGGTGAACTGTTCATCACCTTCGGCGTGTTGATGCTGCTGTTCGTCACCTACCAGCTGTGGTGGACGAACGTGCTCGCCGGACAGCAGGCCGACAAGGCGGCGAACAAGATCCAGGACGACTGGGCGAAGGGCCGCAAGCCCGACGCGTTCGAGCCCGGTCAGGGCTTCGCCATCATGTACATCCCCAAGCTGGACGTCGTCGTGCCGATCGCGGAGGGCATCGACAAGCAGAGCGTGCTCGACCGGGGCATGGTCGGCCACTACGGCGAGGGAAAGCTCAAGACGGCGATGCCCGAGGACAAGCAGGGCAACTTCGCGGTCGCGGGCCACCGCAACACCCACGGCGAACCGTTCCGGTACATCAACCGCCTCGAGCGCGGAGATCCGATCGTCGTCGAGACACAGGACACGTACTACACGTACGAGATGGCGAGCATCCTTCCGCAGACCTCGCCGTCGAACGTGAGCGTGATCGGTCCCGTGCCGGAGCAGTCCGGGTTCAAGGAGCCCGGCCGTTACATCACCTTGACGACCTGCACCCCCGAATTCACAAGTACATATCGAATGATCGTGTGGGGCAAGATGGTCGAGGAACGGCCGCGCAGCAAGGGCAAACCCGACGCGCTCGTCGGCTGAGACACCTCAAGACAGGGAACAGGTGCAGTGGCACGTGCACGAGGCCGGATCGCCGGCGCCATCAGTGTCTTCGGAGAGCTGCTGATCACCGCGGGTGTGGTGCTGGGGCTCTTCGTCGTCTACTCGCTGTGGTGGACCAACGTTCTGGCCGACCGTGAGTCGTCCAGGCAGGGCGACCGGATCCGCGACGACTGGGCGAACAGCGGCCCCGGCGCGCTGGACACCAAGGACGGCATCGGCTTCCTCCACGTACCGGCGATGGGCGACGACGAGGTTCTGGTGAAGAAGGGCACGAACACCAAGGAGCTCAACAACGGCATCGCCGGCTACTACACAGAGCCGATAAGGTCGGCCCTCCCCTGGGACGACAAGGGCAACTTCGCGCTGGCCGCGCACAGGGACGGGCACGGAGCCAAGTTCCACAACATCCACAAGATCAAGAACGGTGATCCGGTGGTCTTCGAGACCAAGGACACCTGGTACGTCTACAAGGTCTACAAGACGCTGCCGAAGACGTCGAAGTACAACGTGGAGGTGCTTCAGCCGGTCCCGAAGGAGTCCGGGAAGTCGAAGCCGGGCCGGTACATCACGCTGACGACGTGCACGCCGATCTACACCTCGGACTACCGGTACATCGTCTGGGGCGAGCTGGAGCGCACGGAGAAGGTCGATGCGAAGCGCACACCGCCGGCGGAGCTGCGCTAGCTTCCCACCGTCCCGGACACGGGTGAGCCCCGGCACCTTCAAAGGTGCCGGGGCTCACTGCTTGCCGTTCGCGGAGGCGGGGATCAGTCGTCGCCGCCGATTCCGCCGAAGAAGCCACCGCCGCCGTTGCCGCCGTTGCCGCCGCCGTTGTTGCCACCGTCACCGCCGATCGTCGTCAGGACGATCGGGGTGGTGGCCGGGTCGGCGGGAGTGCCGGGGGCAGGGTTGGAGCCGGTGACGATCGCGTTGTCGTCCCCCGGACTGCCAGGAGCGACCTGGACGTTGGTGAATCCGGCCTGGGCGAGGATCTGCTTCGCCTCACCGACCCGCTTGCCGAGGATCTGGGCCGGGACCGGGACCTGGGTCTGGGCCGGGCCCTTGGAGACCTGGAGTGTGACCTTGCTGCCCTTGGCGACCTTGCCGGGCTGCGGGTCCTGCGCGACGACCTGGTTCGCCGGCTTGTCCGAGTCGACGTCGACCCTGACGACCTCGAACCCGAGCAGCTCGAGCTGGTTCTTCGCCGGTTCGAACTGCTGGTCGACGACGTTGGGGAGGTCCCGCTTGGCCTGCTTGGCGACGGTCAGCGTCACTGTCGCGCCGGTCTCGGCCATGGAGCGGCCTTCGGGAGTCTGCTCGAGGACCGTGCCGGGGTCCTCGTCCGCGGACTCGACCTCCTTGGTCTCGACCTCGAACTTCTCGCCCTCGAGGATCTCGGTCGCGGATTCGACGTCCTTGTCGACGACGTCCGGGACCTTGACCTTCGGCGCGCCCTCCGAGACCACGACCTGGATCGTGTCGCCCTCGTTCATCTTGGCCGGGGGCTCCGGGTCCTGGGAGCAGATGCTGCCCTTCGGCTGGTCGCACCGCGCGGTGCTGGCCTGGGCAACCTCCACCTTGGAGTTCTCGGCCGCTCTCTGGGCGTCGCTCATCGTGAGGCCGACCAGCCGCGGCACGTCCACCTCGCCGCCGCCGGCCGTGCTGCCGAAGAGGGACTTGCCGATCAGCACCGCGCCGACGAGCACCAGGATGCCCGCGAGCACCAGCAGGATCGTCGAGGTGTTGGACTTCTTCTGGCGTCGGCGGCCCGGACGGTCGTCGTAGGAGCCGAAGCCACCGTCGTCCGGGTTCATGGGCGGCAGCATCGACGTCTGGCCGGCCGGGTCGGCCTGGCGCAGCGCCGTGGTCTGCTGGTCGTCCCCGTAACCACCGCCGTAGCCGACCGCTCCCATCGCGGCCGTGGCCGCGACCGGCTGGCCGTCGAGGCACGCCTCGATGTCCGCGCGCATCTCGTCCGCGGACTGGTAGCGGTAGTCCGGGTCCTTGACGAGCGCCTTCAACACGATCGCGTCCATCTCGGGCGTGATCTCGGGGTCGAAGTTGCTCGGCGGCTGCGGTTCTTCCCGCACGTGCTGATAGGCCACCGCCACCGGGGAGTCGCCCACGAAGGGGGGACGCACGGTGAGGAGCTCGTAGAGCAGGCAGCCGGTGGAGTAGAGGTCCGAGCGGGCGTCGACCTGCTCGCCCTTGGCCTGCTCCGGGGAGAGGTACTGGGCGGTGCCGATGACGGCGGCCGTCTGCGTCATGGTCATACCGGAGTCGCCCATGGCCCGGGCGATGCCGAAGTCCATGACCTTGACCTGACCGGTGCGCGTCAGCATGACGTTCGCCGGCTTGATGTCGCGGTGGACGATCCCGGCGCGGTGCGAGTACTCCAGCGCCTGGAGGATGCCCACGGTCATCTCGAGCGTGCGCTCGGGCAGCAGCTTGCGGCCGGAGTGCAGCAGCTCACGCAGCGTGGAGCCGTCGACGTACTCCATGACGATGTACGGGATCGAGACCCCGGCCCCGCCGGGTGCGCCGTCGTACACCATGTCCTCGCCGGTGTCGTAGACAGCGACGATCGCGGGGTGGTTGAGCGAGGCGGCGGACTGGGCCTCACGGCGGAACCGGGCCTGGAAGGACGGGTCGCGGGCGAGGTCGGCCCGCAGCGTCTTCACGGCGACAGTGCGGCCGAGCCGGGTGTCGTGGGCGAGGTAGACCTCGGCCATGCCACCACGGCCGAGCACCGAGCCCAGTTCATACCGGCCGCCGAGGCGACGCGGCTCTTCCATAACTGTTCCAGCCCTCTCCGTCAGTCCCGACCGCACCCGTGTGTGGTCCTCCGGTGTGCTGTTTCGCGCAAAGGCTACCGGGCACGCCGTACTTGATCCGCCCGCAATCGGCAGCTGATACCCGACCGGTATCGCAATGTGCAGGTATGGAGGCCGGGAGTGATCCTCGTCACTGCCTGTCGCCCAGCACCGCCTGCATCACGGCCTTGGCGATCGGGGCGGCGAGGCCGCCACCCGAGATGTCGTCACGGCGGGCGTTGCTGTCCTCGACGACGACCGCGACGGCGACCGGCGAGCCGTTGTCCGTCTTGGCGTACGAGATGAACCAGGCGTACGGGTTCTTGCTGTTGTTCTCACCGTGCTGCGCCGTACCGGTCTTACCGCCGACCTTCACGCCGTCGATGGCCGCGTTGCCGCCGGTGCCGTTCTCGACGACGTTCTCCATCATCTGCTGGAGAAGCTGGGCGTTCTCCGCGGAGATCGGCCGGCTCATCTCCTCAGGGTCGTTCTGCTGGATGACGTCCAGGTCGGGGGAGACCAGCTTGTCGACCATGTACGGCTTCATCAGCCTGCCGTCGTTCGCGATCGCCGCGGTGACCATGGCCATCTGGAGCGGGGTGGCGGCGGTGTTGAACTGGCCGATGGAGGACTGCGCGTTGCCGTCGCGGCTCATCGTCTTGTCGTAGACGGAGGCGGCGGCACGGATCGGAGTGTCGATCTCCGTGTTGTTGAAGCCGAACTTCTCCGCCATCTCGACCATCTTGTCGCGGCCCACGTCATCGCCCAGCTTGGCGAAGACGGAGTTGCAGGAGACCTCCATGGCCCTGTTCAGGGTGGCGTCCTCGCAACCACTGGCGTGGTTGACCATCGGGGTGCTGGTGCCGGGGAGGATGTACGGCTCGGGCGTGTCCGTGGGCGCGTTGATGTCCTTGACCGCACCGTATTCCAGTCCGGCGGCGGCCGTGAGCACCTTGAACGTGGAGCCCGGCGGGTACGTCTCGCGCAGCGCCCGGTTGAGCATCGGCTTGTCGGGGTCGTTGGTCAGCGCTGTCCACGCCTTCCCGTCCTTCTCCAGACGGCCGGCGAAGGAGGAGGGATCGTACGACGGGGTGGAGGCGAGGGCGAGGATCTTGCCCGTCTTCGGGTCGATCGCCGCGACGGCGCCCTTCTTGTCGCCGAGTCCCTTGTAGGCCGCTTCCTGAGCCTTGCCGCTGAGGGTGGTGACGGCGTTGCCGCCCTTCTTCTTGTCGCCGGTGAACATCGCCATCGTGCGGTCGAAGAAGAGCTGGTCCGAATTGCCGCTGAGGATGCCGTCCTCGAGCTTCTCGAGCTGATTGGCACCGAAGACCTGCGAGGCGTATCCGGTCACGGGTGCCCACATGGGCCCGTTGGTGTAGGTCCGCTTGTACTTGTAGTAGTTGTCGTCCGTCTCGACGGAGCCGGTGATCGACTTGCCGTCGACGATGATGTTGCCGCGTTCGTGCGCGTAGCGCTCGATCTCGACGCGCTTGTTGTACTTGTTCGCGTTGAGCTCGTCGGCCCGGACGTACTGGAGCCAGTTGTCCCGGATCATCAGGGCGAGGACCAGGATTCCGCAGAAGATCGCGATCCGGCGCAGAGGCTTGTTCACGGTCGGACCACCTGGGTCATCTCGGCGTCAGGGGACGGTGCGGGGGAAGGCGCGGGGCGGCGCGCGGTGTCGCTGATACGGATCAGGATTCCGATCAGCGCCCAGTTGGCGATGACGGACGAACCACCGGCCGCGAGGAACGGCATCGTCATACCGGTCAGCGGGATGAGGCCCATCACACCGCCGGCGACCACGAAGACCTGAAGCGCGAACGCGCCGGAGAGGCCGATCGCGAAAAGCTTTCCGAACGGATCGCGTGCGGCGAGGGCGGTGCGGACACCGCGCTCGATGATGAGTCCGTACAGCAGCAGGAACGCCATCACGCCCGCCAGGCCGAGCTCCTCGCCGACGGTGGCGAAGATGAAGTCGGAGTTGGCGGCGAAGGCGATCAGGTCGGAGTTGCCCTGGCCCCAGCCGGTACCCAGCGTTCCGCCGGCGCCGAAAGACATCAGCACCTGGGTCATCTGGTCGCAGGCGTTCAGCATGTTGGAGCCTTCAGGGGCCGTCTCGAGGCACCCGAACGGGTCGAGCCACGCCGCCACACGGGACTGGACATGGCTGGCGAACGAGGAGACGACGACGGCTCCGCCCGCGGACATCAGCAGACCCATGACGATCCAGCTGGTCCGCTCGGTGGCGACGTACAGCATGATCACGAACATGCCGAAGAACAGCAGGGAGGTGCCGAGGTCGTTCTCGAAGACCAGGATGAGCAGGCTCATCGCCCAGATCGTGAGGATCGGCCCGAGGTCACGACCGCGCGGCAGGTAGAGCCCCATGAACCGCCGGCTGGCGAGGGCGAGCGCGTCACGCTTCACCATCAGGTAGCCGGAGAAGAACACCGCGATCACGATCTTCGCGAACTCACCGGGCTGGATGGAGAAGCCGCCCACCCGGATCCAGATCTTGGCACCGAAGACGTCCGCGCCGAGCCCCGGCACGAGCGGAAGCAACAGCAGGACGATGGAGACCGCCATCGAGATGTACGTGAAGCGCTGGAGGACCCGGTGGTCCTTCATGACCAGCAGCACACCGACGAACAGCGCGATGCCGAGTGCCGAGTACATCAGCTGGTTGGTGGCCTGCGGGGCGAAGTCGCTGCGCGCGAGCAGCCGGGGAGACTGGTCCAGCCGCCAGATGAGCACCAGGCCGAGGCCGTTCAGCAGTGTGGCCAGCGGCAGCATCAGCGGATCGGCGTACCTCGCGAACCGGCGCACCACGAGGTGGGCCACGCCTGCGAGCAGGCCCAGGCCGAGGCCGTAACCGAGGACGCCCGCCGGCAGCTCGCCGTCGAGGGCGAGGCCGACGTTGATGTAGGCGAACACCGGGATGGCGACGGCGAAACCGAGCAGCATCAGCTCGGTGTTCCGCCGGCTCGGTGCGTCGATCGCGCCGATCGTGGTCGTGTTGGTGACAACGCTCATGGTGGAGAAGGCCCCTACGGACGATTACTGCTTGCCGCAGTTCGAGGCCAGCTTCTGCTCCTCCTCCGAGAGGGTGGGACCCGGGGAGGGAGAGGCTGCGGTCGGCTTGGTCTTTGCGCCCTGGGTGGTGGGCGTCCCGGCAGTGCCGCCGGCCTCGCCCTCGCCCGGAGGCGGGGTGCTCGCGCGATCGGCCGCCTCGCGGCGCTCCTCGTTCTTCTTGCAGGCGCCTGCCTGCCTGGCGAGCTCGTCGATCTTCGTGCGGGCCGTGACGAGGCTGTCCTCGGTGATCGTCGCTTCGACCTGCTTGCGCTGGTAGGGCGGTAGGTACTTGAGTTCGATCTCGGGGTGGTCCTTCTCGACCTCCGAGAGCGACAGCCAGGCGAGGTCCTGGCTGATGCCGCGGTACAGGGCCACGTGCTCGCCCTTGGTGCCCACGTAGTACTGGGTCTGGGTCCAGCGGTAGCCGCCGTACAGACCGCCGCCGACGACCGCCAGGGCGAGAACGGTGTACAGCGAGCGCTTCAGCCACTTGCGGCCGCCGCGCTTGACGAAGTCGTCGTCCGTGTAGGCGCCGAAGCTGCCCTCTGGGGGCATGCCGCCGTAGCCGCCGTCGCCGGATCCGGGCGGGCCGAAGCTTCCGCCCGGGGCCTCCGGTGCCGAGGGGCGTCCCAGACCGGCGGCGCGGCCGGCCGGGGTCTGCATGGCGCCGCCGTCGTTCAGCTGGTGCTGGTTCTCGGCGACCGCGCCGACGACGACGGGGGTGTCGCTGAGACGGCCGGCCAGGGTGTCGCCCGAGTCGGTGTCGAGGACGTCGGCGACGATGCAGGTGATGTTGTCGGGACCGCCGCCGCGCAGGGCGAGCTGGATCAGGTCCTGCACTGTCTCCTGCGGGCCCTGGTAGCTGGCGAGCGTCTCCTCCATCGTCTGGTGGGAGACCACGCCGGACAGCCCGTCGGAGCAGATCAGATAGCGGTCGCCGGCGCGGACCTCGCGAATGGAGAGGTCGGGCTCCACGTGGTCGCCGCTGCCGAGCGCCCGCATCAGCAGAGAGCGCTGCGGGTGGGTGGTGGCTTCCTCTTCGGTGATCCGGCCCTCGTCCACGAGCCGCTGCACCCAGGTGTGGTCTTGTGTGATCTGCGTCAGCACCCCGTCGCGCAGCAGGTACGCGCGGGAGTCGCCGACATGGACGAGGCCGAGCCGCTGGCCGGTCCACAGCAGGGCGGTGAGCGTGGTGCCCATGCCCTCGAGCTGCGGGTCCTCCTCGACCATCATCCGGAGCTGGTCGTTGGCACGCTGAACGGCGGTGCCCAGCGAGGTGAGGATGTCGGAGCCGGGCACGTCGTCGTCGAGGGTGACGAGCGTGGAGATGACCTCGGAGGAGGCGACCTCGCCGGCCGCCTGGCCACCCATGCCGTCGGCGATGGCCAGCAGACGGGGGCCGGCGTAACCGGAGTCCTCGTTGCCCTCGCGGATCATGCCTTTGTGCGATCCGGCGGCGAAACGCAGAGAAAGACTCATGCGCACCTCACCCGTCGGCTCGCCGGTCGACTGTCGCGCCAGCCGGTCTCGAGCCACACTGCCCACCCTCCGGTCGGGAGCCCGTGCCGGTCGCCGGTGGGGACCGCTGCGGCTCGCTCGCTCCGCTCGCTCATTGTCGTACTACTTCCGCAGCTCGATGACGGTCTTGCCGATGCGGATCGGCGCGCCCAGCGGAATCGGTGTCGGGGTGGTGAGTCGGGTCCGGTCGAGATATGTGCCGTTGGTGGACCCGAGATCCTCGACGATCCACTGGCCGTCACGGTCCGGGTAGATCCTGGCATGCCTGCTGGACGCGTAGTCGTCGTCCAGCACGATCGTGGAGTCGTGCGCCCGGCCCAGGGTGATGGTCTGGCCCTGGAGGGCGACGGTGGTGCCTGTGAGTGTGCCTTCGGACACGACCAGCTTGGTGGGTGCCCCCCGCCGCTGGCGGCCGCCGGCCTGTTGGCGCTGCTGCGGCGGCGCGGCGTTCTGGCGCGGCTGCTGCGGACGCGCGTCGGCGCCGCGGCGCGAACCGCGCTGCGTCACCCGCGTACCGAACAGATCGCTGCGAATGACCTGGACGGCCACGATGACGAACAGCCACAGAACGGCCAGGAAACCTAGCCGCATGACCGTCAGGGTCAGCTCTGACATTGCCCCCGCTTCACCCTTCGGCTTGCCGGTAAACGATGGTGGTGCTGCCCACGACGATCCGCGAGCCGTCGCGGAGCGTAGCGCGGGTGGTGTGCTGCCCGTCCACCACGATGCCGTTGGTGGACCCGAGATCCTGGATCGTCGAGGGCGTTCCGGTCCGGATCTCACAGTGCCGGCGCGATACGCCGGGGTCGTCGATCCGCACATCGGCGTCGGTGCTGCGACCCAGCACCAGCGTCGGGCGGGAGATCTGATGGCGTGTGCCGTTGATCTCGATCCAGCGTCGTACTTGTGTGTTCGGCATGGCGCCCGGGCCGGCTGCGCGCTGGCCCGCAGCGGGGCCGGGACGCGGACCCGCGGACATGCCGGGAGGTGGTGCGGCCGGCATCGGAGGAGCACCGGCCGGGGGATAACCGTAGCCGCCGGCGGGGCCGGCCACTGCCTGGGGACCCCCGCCGGGCCGGCCGCCGGGGGCCTGTGACGTACTCGACGCCAGTGTGCGGCTGCGTACCCGGTACAGACCCGTGTCGAGGTCGTCCGCCTTCTCCAGGTGGACCTTGATCGGGCCCATGAAGGTGTAGCGCTGCTGCTTGGCGTAGTCACGGACCAGGCCGGAGAGCTCGTCGCCGAGCTGGCCCGAGTACGGGCTCAGGCGCTCGAAGTCGGGCGTGCTGAGCTCGACGATGAAATCGTTGGGGACGACGGTCCGCTCGCGGTTCCAGATCGTCGCGTTGTTGTCGCACTCCCGCTGGAGGGCGCCCGCGATCTCGACAGGCTGGACCTCGGACTTGAACACCTTGGCGAAGGTGCCGTTGACCAGACCTTCGAGACGCTGCTCGAAACGCTTCAGGACTCCCATGGGGCACCTCCTCCGTTGCTGTCGTCCTGGTACTGCTTACTGATCGTATCCACGCGTCGGGAAATCGGCTGGTTCCCCTTGTCTGCCCCGTCGATGAGTGTCACCTCTCACACCGGATCGTAGAGGCGGCCTCCTGACAGTGTCCCGCACCCGCGGTGCATACAGGAGGAGTGGGGGGCGCCGCCGTTCGTTCCCGACCGCTCGCTTCGTTCCCTGTTCGTTCGCCGGGCCACCCAAACAAACGGATGTGAATCCACCCTGTGCAGCGTGCTAATCTTCTGCATGTCGCCAGGGGGTCGCACCGAACAGGTGAGGCACTCGAGCACAACACCCAATGCGCGGGTGGCGGAATAGGCAGACGCGCTGGATTCAGGTTCCAGTGCCCGAAAGGGCGTGGGGGTTCAACTCCCCCCTCGCGCACAGCGGAGAAGGGTCTCCACCGGACGAAAGTCCTGGTGGAGACCCTTTTCTCATGCCTCCGTACGGGCCGGGACGCGTACGTCGGTACGCCGGGGGCCCGGTGACGTTTCACGTGGAACGACCGCCGGCCGGCAACTGCTCCTGATCAGCTCCCCCCTGACCGCTCGGCGAGTACCGGGGGTTTTCCACAGGGGCAGACGGCCGTCGGGACACGGCGGTACCGTCAGGGCACTTGATGTTGATGGCGCACGTCGCCGGGGGAGGCCGCGGGCATGAGCGAAATCATGGCGACGGTGTCGGATCAGCGGTCGGAGTTCGGCGGGAAGAGCCAAGGCGGCGCAGCCTCCGCCGGTTCCGGCGGGGCGCCGAGTTCGCGTATCCCCGTGGTGCCGGGCTTCGCGCCCCGTAAGGCGTCGGACGGCGTGACATCTCCGAAGGACGCAGGAAAGGCGCTGCGTAAGAAAGTGCCACGGTCCTCGCACGGCCAGCTCCAGCCTCCTGCGGGGCGTCCCGACGCCGTGCAGGCGGTGGAGGAGTCGAGCCGCGGACGTGTGCCTGAGCTCACTCCGATACGGGTGGGGCGGATGGCGGCCTCCCCGTTCGCCTTCCTGCGGGGTGCGGCCGGCCTGATGGCCCACGACCTGGTGGGCACGCCCGTCACCGGCATCGGCGCACAGATATGTGGTGACGCCCACGCCGCGAACTTCGGCCTCTACGGCGACGCCCGCGGCCGGCTCGTGATGGACCTCAACGACTTCGACGAGACTGTCGTCGGCCCCTGGGAGTGGGACCTCAAGCGGCTCGCGGTGTCCCTGGTGCTGGCCGGCCGGGTGGGGGGCGGCAGCGAGGACTCCTGCCGTGCGGCGGCCTTCGACGCCGTGGGCGCCTATCGCCGAACCATGAGGTTGCTCTCCAAGCTGCCGGCCCTGGACGCGTGGAACGCCATCGCTGACGAAGAACTCGTCTCGCACACGGACGCGCGGGACCTCCTGGGCACGCTGGAGCGGGTCGCGGCAAAGGCCCGCAACAACACCAGTGCCCGCTTCGCGGCCAGGTCGACCGAGGTTGTAGGGGAGGGCGACGACGCCGGGGGGCGGCGCTTCGTGGACGCACCGCCGGTCCTGCGCCGTGTGTCGGACGAGGAAGCGGCAGCGGTCGCGGCCTCACTCGGTGAGTATCTGACCACCGTCGCGGAGGACCGTCGTCCGTTGCTCGCCCGCTACGCGATACACGACGTGGCCTTCCGCGTGGTGGGGACCGGCAGCGTGGGGACGCGCTCGTACGTGGTGCTCCTCCTCGACCACCGCGGCGATCCGCTGGTGCTGCAGGTGAAGGAAGCCCGTGCCTCGGCGCTCCTCCCTCACCTTGCGTCCGTCGGCTTCCCGGCGCCGGACCCGGAGCACGAAGGGCGCCGGGTGGTGCAGGGACAGAAGCGGATGCAGGTCGTCAGCGACAGCCTGCTGGGCTGGACGACGGTGGAGGGGCGCCCCTTTCAGGTGCGGCAGTTCAGGAACCGCAAGGGCAGCGTCGACCCCGCGGCTCTCACCCCCGACCAGCTCGACGACTACGGCCGGATGACAGGGGCGCTGCTCGCCCGTGCCCACGCCCACAGCGCGGATCCCCGGCTGCTCGCCGGGTACTGCGGCAGGAACGAGGAGCTCGACGAGGCGGTCGCCGCGTTCGCGGTGACGTACGCGGACCGTACGGAAGCGGACCACGCGGACCTGCTGACAGCCATCAAGAGCGGCCGGACAGCCGCTGAGCTGGGTGTGTGACAACGGGGTCGGCCACGCCCGTAGGCTGGAGCGGTGACTCAGGATGCCGCCGGGGGACCGACGACCCACAACGACGACGACCAGTCTGTGCAGCAGGCCGCACAGACTGCCGAGCAGGACCGGCCCGAGGCGCGGCTGGCGAAGGCAGTGGGGGCGGCAGAGCACGCGCTGATCGAGTTCGAGATCGCGGTGGAGACGTTCCGGGTGGAAGTGGAGAACTTCTCGCGGCTGCACCACCAGAAGCTCGGACCGATGTACGCGCGGCTGGACGAGCTGGACGCGCAGATCGCCGAAGCCAGGGCG
Source organism: Streptomyces sp. Tu 2975 (assembly GCF_009832925.1). Lineage (GTDB taxonomy): Bacteria > Actinomycetota > Actinomycetes > Streptomycetales > Streptomycetaceae > Streptomyces. The sequence continues at coordinate 4,009,559 of NZ_CP047140.1, read as the reverse complement.
GCGCGCAGCGGTGATCCGGAGGATCTGCGGAAGGCGCAGGAGGCGCGTGCCCTGGTGCTTCCGATGCCCGGCGTCGATGAGCTGTTCCACGACTGGATGGACTCCGAGGGCCTCTCCCCCGAGGCCGCGGCCATGCTCACCGATCAGCCCGTGCAGGCGCCGAAGCGGGTCCGGCCGAGCGAAGAGGCACGCAAGCTCTACCGCGAGCTGGCCCGCAAGGCGCATCCGGACCTGGCACAGGACGAGACGGAGCGGGCACGGCGCGACGAGTTCATCGCGCGCGTGAACGCCGCCTACGGTCTCGGTGACGCGGCGAAGCTGAAGGAGCTGGCGGAGGAATGGGCCGCCGGCCCCACGCCGGCCGCCCCCCGGCCCAGCGAGCGTGAAGAGCTCTACGCCCGGCTCGAGTGGCTGGCGCAGCGCAAGGAACTGCTGACCGTGGTCGCCCGGGAGCTGGAGGAGAGCGCGATCGGCGCGATGCTGCGGATGGCGCCCGACGACCCTGACCGGCTGCTGGAGGAGATCGCCGAGCAACTGCTGGCGCAGGTGGCCGAGCGTGAGGCCGAGCTGGCCGCGCTCGTGCAGTAGGTTTTCCGGAGCCCTCGGCAGTCGGGATCCCGCACCGGACCGCTGCGGAACGGGGCGGCCCCCACACGTAAGAGAGAAGGCATCACCCATGAACTTCGCCCCGTTGCCCTCCGTGGAAGCCGCGGCGGTACCGGACGACGCCTTGGTGCTGGACGTCCGGGAGACCGACGAGTGGGCTGCCGGGCATGTCGAAGGCGCGCTGCACGTGCCGATGAGCGACTTCGTGGCCCGGTTCGGGCAGGTGACGGAGGCGCTGGCCGACGGGCGCCGCGCCTTTGTGATGTGCCGGGTCGGCGGTCGCTCCGCGCAGGTCACGCAGTACCTGGTGCAGCAGGGCCTCGACGCGGTGAACGTCGACGGGGGCATGCTCGCCTGGGACGGGGCGGGACGCCCCATGGTCACCGAGAACGGCAGCCCCGCCTTCGTGCTCTGACCGACTGCGGCCCGGCGGACAGGCGGTCGGCCGCCGCCGGGCGTCTAGTCGAGCGGGTGGGCGGCGAGAAGGTCGCCCAGAGCCTCCTCGTGGGCGGCGGCGGGACCGAGTGAGAGCTCGAGCTGCTTCGCCCAGGCGTGGTAGCGGTGGAGCGGATAGTCGACGTCGGCGCCGAACCCGCCGTGCAGATGCTGAGCGGTCTGCACCACGCGCCGCACCCCTTCGGACGCCCAGATCTTGGCCACCGCGATGTCGCCCGCGGGAGGCAGTGCTCCTCCGGAGCCGGTGCCGATCCGCCAGGCGGCCTGCCAGAGGGTGGCCTCCATGGCGCGCAGGTCGATGTACCGGTCGGCGGCCTGTACGGCCACGGCCTGGAACGTGGCCACCGGAAAGCCGAACTGCTCACGCCTGCCGGTGTATTCGCCGGTCATGGCCAGCACCTGCTCACCGAGGCCGAGCGCCAGGGCGCAGGTGCCCGTGGTGAGAAGGCCGCGGAGAAACTCCCAGGCCTGCTTGTCGTGGATCAGACGGTGGTCGTCGATGCGCACACCGTCGAGGCGGACCTCCGCCAGGCGCTCGCCGTTGGTGGAGATCTGCTCGGCCAAGGTGAGACCGTCGTGGGTCCGGGGGACGAGGGCAAGTACCGTCTGGCCGCCGCTGGTGTGGGCGGGGACGGCGACATGGTCCGCGCAGTGTGCCCAGGGCACCGCAGTCTGCGCCCCGTCGAGGATCCAGCTGTTGGTCGACCCGGCCTCACGGTGTGCGGTGACGGCGAGCTCGGCGGCGTCGTGACCTGTGCGGCCGCCGGCTCCGGCTGTGAGGACCAGGCCGCCGCTTCCGACGCGGGAGAGCAGCTCTTCGCGGAGCTCGGCACTGCCGTGGCGCTCCACGGCCATGGCGACGGCGCTTGTCTCGAGCAGGGGCACGCGTGCCAGTACCTTGGCGGACTCGCGCAGGACCAGGCAGAGCGCGATGGGGTCGAGACCGGCGCCGTCGTGCTCCGGTGACAGCATCAGCCCCAGCAGGCCGGAGTCGGCAAGCCGGGCCCACAGACCACGGTCGAGCTCCTCTGCGACCGCGCCGGCGGTCATCGCGGGGCTCGGTACCGCGTCGGGCGCCACTGCCGAGAACACGGCCTTCGCCGCCTCTGCCGCTGCCAGGTGTTCCTCGGTGAAGGTGAAGTCCACTGCCCGATCCTTCCAACGACCCATATCTGACGGACCGTCAAGATAGGTCAGGCCGGACAGGAAGGGAATGAGTGCGGAGCCCGGGAGGACCCTGACGATGGACCTCCCGGGCGGGGCGTGGGCGCGTCCTTGCGCCGTGTCAGCCGTATGCCACCGGTGTCAGCGGTACGGGATTGTCAGCGGTCGAAGTCCAACTCCACCTTCGCGGTGGCGGGATGGGACTGGCAGGCCAGGACATAGCCCGCTTCTGTCTCCTCCGGCTCCAGCGCGAAGTTGCGGTCCATACGGACCTCGCCCGACACCAGGAACGCCCGGCATGTACCGCACACGCCTCCCTTGCAGGCGTACGGGGCGTCCGCCCTGCTGCGGAGCACCGTCTCCAGGAGGGACTCCCCTTCCTGCACCGGCCAGCTCCCCGACCGGCCGTCGAGCGTCGCGGTCAGGGAGGCGTGGGCAGGCGCGGCCATCGCGGCGCGAGTCGGCGCGGAGCCGTCGTCGACGTGGAAGATCTCCTGGTGGATGCGGCCGCGGTCCACCCCGAGCCCGCGCAGCGCCCGTTCGGCGGCGGTGACCAGCCCGAACGGTCCGCACAGGAACCAACCGTCCACCTCCGCGACCGGAAGCAGCGCGGGGAGGAGGCCGGTCAGCCGCTGCTGGTCGAGCCTGCCCGACGGCAGACCAGCCTGCTGCTCCTCGCGGGAGAGCACGGTGACCAGTTGGAAGCGGTCCGGGAAGCGGTCCTTCAGGTCCGCCACCTCTTCGAGGAACATGGTGGAAGCCGCGGTGCGGTCGCTGCGGATGAGGCAGAAGCGGGCCTCGGGTTCCGTCGCCAGCAGTGTGGCCGCCATCGACAGCACCGGCGTGATGCCACTGCCGCCCACCACGGCCGCGAAGTGGCCCGGCCGGGGCGGGAACAGGAACCGGCCTGCCGGACGCATGACGTCGACGACATCACCGACGGACAGTTCCTTGAGGGCATACGTCGAGAACTCGCCGCCGTCGACCAGCCGGATCCCGACGCGGAGCACGGGGGCGCCGCCGGCCGGAGCGGCCGGGGAGCAGATCGAGTACGTGCGGCGGATCTCCGCACCGTCCACGAGCCGACGCAGCGTGATGTGCTGGCCGGGGGTGTGCCGGAAGGCCTCGCGCAGTTCGAGCGGCACGTCGAAGGTGACAGCCACCGAGTCGTCCGTGAGCCGTTCGACCGCGCCGACCCGGAGCGGATGGAACATCTACAACTCCTTGAAGTGGTCGAAAGGTTCGCGACAGGTGACGCACCTGCGCAGGGCCTTGCAGGCCGTGGAGGAGAACCTGCTCAGCAGTTCCGTGTCGGTGGAGCCGCAGTGGGGGCAGCGCACCGAGAGCGTGAGCGGCACGGGACCGTCCGCCGCATGGGGACGAGGCGGCGCTATGCCGAACTCATCGAGCTTCCGGCGGCCTTCGGCGCTGATGTCGTCGGTCGACCAGGCCGGGGAGAGGACCTTGATCACCGAGACCTCCGCCATCCCGTGCTTGCGGAGAACCTGCTCTATGTCCGACGTCATCGCCTCGATGGCCGGACACCCTGTGTACGTCGGTGTCAGGTCGACCTCGACACTGGTGGGTCCGAGCAGGCGCACACCGCGGACGACACCCAGATCTTCAAGAGTGAGGACCGGCAGCTCCGGGTCGGGCACCGAACCCGCCAGCTTGCGCAGCTCCGCCTCCAGCGCCGTGTCGGCGCCGGCCTTCCCGGCTGTTCCCGTCACCATGACGCCCCCGGGTGGCTGCGGTGCAGGTGCTGCATCTCGGCGAGCATCCGCCCGAACGACTCGGTGTGGAGGCCCTGGCGCCCCGCTCCGGCCGACCAGGCGCCCGTGCGGGCTCCGGAGGGCACGGTGAGCGTGGCGCGCTCCAGTACGGCCGTGACGCGCTCGAGCCAGCGCGCTTCGAGGGCCATCAGATCCACCTCGAGGCCTTCCACCGGCTCGAACATCTCGCCTGTGAACCGCCAGAGCGCATCACAGGCGCGCTGCATCCGCTCATGGCTCTCCGCCGTACCGTCGCCGAGCCGCGCGATCCAGTGCTCGGCGTGGTCCTGGTGGTAGGCGACCTCCTTGACCGCTTTGGCGGCGAGCCCGGCGAAGGGGCCGTCTGTGGCCGCCAGCTGCCCGTAGAGGAGGTGCTGGTGGACGGAGAAGTAGAACTGACGGGCGATGGTGTGTGCGAAGTCGCCGTTCGGCTGCTCGACCAGCTGGAGATTGCGGAAGGAGCGCTCCTCGCGCAGGAACGCCAGCTCGTCCTCGTCGCCCACGAGGGACAGCAGTACGCGCGCCTGCCCCAACAGGTCGAGGGCGATGTTGGCGAGGGCGACCTCCTCCTCGAGGACCGGTGCGTGTCCGGCCCACTCCCCCAGCCGGTGGGAGAGCACCAGGGCGTCGTCGCCGAGCGCCAGCGCCGCAACGGCGGGCACCCCGGAAGCGGTGGGCTCCGTGCCCGAGGTCACCGTCGGGACCGGCTGCGCCGTGGGAGTCGCGCTCACAGGTGCTTCACCCCTTCCGGGATCTCGTAGAAGGTGGGGTGCCGGTACGGCTTGTCCGCGGACGGTTCGAAGAAGGGGTCCTTCTCGTCCGGTGAGGAGGCGGTGATCGAGGTGGAGGGCACCACCCAGATCGACACTCCCTCGCTTCGGCGGGTGTAGAGATCACGGGCGTTGCGCAGTGCCATTTCCGCGTCGGGCGCGTGCAGGCTTCCTGCGTGGGTGTGGGACAGCCCGCGGCGCGAGCGCACGAAGACCTCCCACAGCGGCCATTCGGTCGAGCTGCTCATGCCGTCGCCTCCACGGACTCGGTGTGCTGTGCTGCCTGGTGCTTCTCCGCGTAAGCGGCGGCGGCGTCCCTGACCCAGGCTCCCTCTTCGTGGGCTCGCCGGCGCTGGTTGATCCGCTGTTCGTTGCAGGGGCCGTTGCCCTTGAGGACGGCCTGGAACTCCGCCCAGTCGATGGCGCCGAAGTCGTGGTGTCCGCGCTCCTCGTTCCACCGCAGATCCGGGTCGGGGAGGGTGAGACCCAGGGACTCGGCCTGGGGGACGCAGATGTCCACGAAACGCTGGCGCAGTTCGTCGTTCGAGTGGCGCTTGATCTTCCAGGCCATGGACTGTGCCGAGTGTGCCGACGCGTCGTCCGGCGGGCCGAACATCATCAGTGACGGCCACCACCAGCGGTCCACCGCGTCTTGTGCCATCGCGTGCTGTTCGGGCGTCCCACGGGACAGGGTGAGCAGCAGCTCGTAACCCTGACGCTGGTGGAACGACTCCTCCTTGCAGATCCGCACCATGGCACGGGCGTAGGGCCCGTAGGAGCAGCGGCAGAGCGGCACCTGGTTGGTGATCGCCGCCCCGTCCACGAGCCACCCGATCGCGCCGACGTCGGCCCAGGTCACGGTGGGGTAGTTGAAGATCGAGGAGTACTTCTGGCGGCCGGTGTGGAGCTTGTCGAGCAGCTCGTCGCGGCTGGTGCCCAGCGTCTCGGCGGCGCTGTACAGATAGAGGCCGTGGCCGGCTTCGTCCTGAACCTTGGCCATCAGGATCGCCTTACGGCGCAGCGACGGCGCACGCGTGATCCAGTTCGCCTCGGGCTGCATGCCGATGATTTCCGAGTGCGCGTGCTGAGCCATCTGGCGGACCAGCGTCGCGCGGTACGCCTCCGGCATCCAGTCACGAGGCTCGATCCGCTCGTCCGCGGCCACGGCAGCGTCGAACGCCGCCTCGTACGCATCCGCAGTCACTGCCGTCATCCGGACTCCCCTACCGACCGATCGTTCGGTTCATCGGCTTCAATGGTCGGTCGACGGCCCGTAGGGTGTCAACCCTGTGGATAACCGAGGTGACCGACGGGGATCGGGGCGGGGATGGACTCTCACGAGGGCGAGGAAGGCAAGGGCGCCGGATTTCCGGGCGCCGAGCCCCCTCCGCTTCCCCCCGACCGACATCCGGAAGGTGGCCGTCCGGACGACCTCCGAGAGAGCTGGCCGATAGCCCGGCTCCAGCCTCCTCTTGGCATCTCCGCAGGCCAGGGGCGTGTTCCTGGCCCCGCAGGCCCTGTGGAACCTCCCGGTCCGCAGGGCATCGCAGACGCCTCCGTCGCCGTCCCGGCTCCCTCCGAGCAAGCTGCCCCCGGCGGAGGAATGGCCGGGCTGTCCCTCCCGTACCAGGTGGCGGCAGCGGTCTCGCTCGCGCTGATCGCGGCAGTCGCATGCACCCACCTGGCGATGGTCTTCCTCCACGTTGCCCCGTCCAACACCGTGACGAAGCAGCACGGAGAGGTGGTGGACACCTGGGTCTATCCCGAGTTCGAGCAGAACTGGAAACTCTTCGCGCCCAATCCGCTCCAGCAGAACATCGCCGTTCAGGTGCGGGCCCGGTACACGGCCGGCGACGGCAGCCGCCGCACGAGCGACTGGATCGACCTGTCCGCCGAGGACGGGGCGGAGATCCGCGGCAATCCTCTTCCCAGCCACCTCCACCAGAACCAGCTCCGCAGGGCCTGGGACTTCTACGTGGGCTCCCACGACACCGGTGACAGTCCCAGCGGTCTGCGCGGCCGGCTCTCGGAGAGCTACATCCGCCGCATCGTCATGCTGCGCCTCGAGCGGCACGACCTCGGTGGTCCCGTCGAGCGCATCCAGCTCCGCGCCTCGACGAGATCGATCGAGGCTCCCCGGTGGAGCGACGAGAAGGTCGACACCCGGCCCGTCCACCGCGAGCTGCCGTGGTGGACGGTCACCGCGGCCGATCTGCCCGCGGGCGTCGACAACAAGGACCGCGCCGGCGGCCGGACGGAGGCGGCGCGGTGAAGCCGGCCCAGGAGCGCTCGCTCGCCCGCGCCGTCCAGCGCGTCACCGCCACGGCCCTCGGCCCGTACCAGAGCGCCGTCGTCCGGATCGGGTTCGGTGCGACCTGGCTGCTGTTCCTGCTGTCCGAGTTCCCCAACAGACACGACCTCTACGGACCCGACGGTCCGTGGAGCTGGGAAATGGGCAAGGAGCTGATCGCGGACAACGACGCGTTCAGCGCGCTCCTGTGGTCCGACAGCACCATCTGGTTCGAATTTGTCTACGGCGTCGGAGTGCTGTCCAGCCTGCTGATGGTGCTCGGCTGGCGCACCCGCGCCGTGTCCGTGCTGTTCATGATCGGTGTGCTGTCCCTGCAGAACCGGTCCATCTTTGTGGGTGACGGCGGCGACAATGTCGTCCACCTCATGGCCGTCTACCTGGTGATGACGCGCTGCGCGCAGGTCTGGTCCCTGGACGCGCGGCGAGCGGCACGCCCCTCCGCGAAGGACCGGACGGGTCCGGTCCTGTGGTCCGTACTCGGCGCCATGCTCTTCGTGGGCACGCTCGTGGGCAGAGCCGGCGGGGACCCATGGATCACGGTCCTGTTCTGGGGCGTGTGGACGGCACAGGGCCTGTGGTGGGCCGTGAACCGCCACGCGCCGGACAGCGAGCCCCGCACCTTGCTGGACGTCCTGGCGAACCTCGTCCACAACGCCGCCCTCGCCGTGATCATGGCCGAGGTCTGCGTGATCTACGCGACCGCCGGCTGGTACAAGATCCAGGGCTCACGCTGGCAGGACGGCACCGCGCTGTACTACCCGCTCAAGCTCGACTACTTCGCTCCATGGCCGGCGCTCTCCGGGCTCCTCGCCTCCGGCGGCATGGTGGTCATGCTGCTCACCTACGGCACCGTCATCGTGCAGGTGGCCTTCCCCTTCACGCTGTTCAACCGGCGTGTCAAGAACGTGCTGTTGGTGATCATGATGCTCGAGCACGCCGGCATCGCGGTACTGCTGGGGCTGCCGTTCTTCTCGCTGGCGATGATCGCGGCGGACGCCGTGTTCCTGCCCACAGGCTTCCTGGTCGGACTGGGCGCCTTGGTGGTGCGCAGACGGGACCGGCTGCTGGCCGGCAGCGCCATTCCGTCCCAGCTGCGACGCAGGAGCGAGGAACAGCCCCGTACGCTCGTCGGGTGAGCACCACCGAAGAACCGCTGCAGTACGACGAGGGCTACGCCCCCGAGGTCGGCGTCGGCCCCCACCCGCTGCCCTGGCCGCAGGGCGAGCGTTACGACCCCGAGCTGCTGGCCGCGGGCGACCGACGCAACGTCGTGGACCGGTACCGCTACTGGACCCGCGAGGCGATCGTCGCCGACCTGGACACCCGCAGGCACGGGTTCCATGTGGCCGTGGAGAACTGGGGTCACGACTTCAACATCGGCTCCGTGGTGCGCACCGCCAACGCGTTCCTGGCCAGGGAGATCCACATCGTCGGACGCCGGCGCTGGAACAGGCGCGGCGCGATGGTCACCGACCGGTACCAGCATGTGCGGCACCATTCGGACACCGCCTCGCTGACCGAGTGGGCGGCCGCCGAGGACCTGCCGATCATCGGGATAGACAATCTGCCGGGAGCCGTGCCCATCGAGCGGACGGAGCTGCCGCGCCGATGTGTGCTTCTCTTCGGCCAGGAGGGCCCGGGGCTCACCGAGGAGGCCCGCAAGCACGCGTCCATCGTGTGCTCGATCGCGCAGTTCGGTTCGACGCGCTCCATCAACGCGGGTGCGGCGGCGGCCATCGCGATGCACGCGTGGGTGCAGCGGTACGCCGATGTACCGACTCCGCAGGAATGACCGTGGCTCCCCGTGAACTGGGGAGAAGAAACCCCTTAGGAGGGCGACCTGCCCGTCCGCCGAGGCCTGCGCGGCGGAGCGCGGCCCCGCCCGTGAGGGACTGCGGGGTGTGCCCCCGCAGTCCCGTGCACGTCAGGCCTGGCGGCGGACCTCCACCACACGGAACCGGTTGGCGACGAACGCGGCGTCGCACAGGGCCGCGTTCGCGGCGGGGTTGCCGCCGGAGCCGTGGAAGTCGGAGAACGCGGCGGTCTGGTTGACGTACACCCCGCCGGTCAGGTTCAACGAGAGCTGCGCCGACTCCTCGAAACAGACATCTTCGATCGCGCGCTCGGTCTCCGCGGACGTGGTGTACGCCCCGACCGTCATCGCACCCTTCTCACGGACCGTGCGGCGCAGGAGATCAAGGGCGTCGGCCGTGGAGTCCACGGCCACCGCGAAGGAGACCGGGCCGAAGCACTCGGAGAGATACGCGGGCTCGGTGTCCGCCGACTCCCAGTACTTACGGGCGCCGTCGAGCTTCACGATCACGGGGGTCCGTACCGTCGCGCCCGGGAAGTCGGGGTTGGGCACCTCCCGCGACTCGAGGGCCACCTCGCCCAGGTCGGCCGCCGCCTCCAGCCGCGCCTTCACATCGGGGTTGACCAGGGCGCCCAGCAGCGCGTTCGCCCGGGCGTCGTCGCCGAGAAGACCGCCCACGGCGGCCGCCAGGTCCGCGGCCACCTCGTCGTAGCTCTTGGGGCCCGACTCGGTGGTGATGCCGTCCCTGGGGATCAGTACGTTCTGCGGGGTGGTGCACATCTGGCCGCTGTACAGGGACAGCGAGAAGGCCAGGTTGGACAGCATTCCCTTGTAGTCGTCGGTGGAGTCGATGACGATCGTGTTGACGCCGGCCTTCTCCGTGTAGACCTGCGCCTGACGGGCGTTGGCCTCCAGCCAGTCGCCGAAGGCGGTGGAGCCGGTGTAGTCGATGATCTTGATTTCGGGGCGCGTCGCCAGGATCTTCGCGATGCCCTCGTCCGGGCGCTCGACGGCGAGGCAGACCAGGTTCGGGTCGAAGCCGGCCTCGGCGAGCACCTCGCGGGCCACCTTCACGGTGAGGGCCAGCGGGAGCACGGCACGGGGGTGCGGCTTCACCAGGACCGGGTTGCCCGTGGCCAAAGAGGCGAACAGGCCCGGGTAGCCGTTCCACGTCGGGAAGGTGTTGCAGCCGATCACCAGCGCGATGCCGCGTCCGGTGGTCGTGAACGTCTTCCGCAGCTGCAGCGGGTCGCGCTTGCCCTGGGGCTTGGACCAGTCCGCGGCGGCGGGGGTGCGGGTCTGCTCCGCGTACGCGTACGCCACGGCCTCCAAACCACGGTCCTGGGCGTGCGGGCCGCCGGCCTGGAACGCCATCATGAAGGCCTGCCCGCTGGTGTGCATCACCGCGTGCGCGAACTCATGGGTGCGGGCGCTGATCCGGGAGAGGATCTCCAGGCAGACGAGCGCACGCGTCTCGGGGCCGGCCTCGCGCCAGCCCGCCGTCCCGGCGCGCATCGCGGGCAGCAGCACGTCCAGGTCCGGGTGCGGATACTCGATCCCCAGCTCCGGTCCGTACGGAGAGACCTCGCCTCCGGTCCAGCCGTCGGTGCCCGGCTGGTCCAGGTCGAAACGGGAGCCCCGAAGCGCCTCGAAGGCGGCCAGGCCGTCGGCGGGCGCGCTCTCGCCGTAGGCCTTGGGATGCTCGGGGTGCGGAGACCAGTACGCCCGCGTACGGATCGTCTCGAGGGCCTGGTCGAGCGTGGGCCGGTGGGTCTCGGTCAGCTGCATGCGGACCAACTCCTCGTCGAGCTGGGCAGGGGAGTGATGACAGAGTTAGAGTAACCGAACGATCGGTCGGTACAAGGGGGCCTGTCGAACCTGTGGACAACTCATCGGGGAGGATCGCCTCCATGACCGCCATCGACTCCATGACCGCGATCGGCACGAGCCGCACCGTCGCCGTCGTCGGCACCGGAACCATGGGCCAGGGGATCGCGCAGGTGGCCCTGGTCGCCGGCCACCCCGTACGTCTCCACGACGCCGTTCCCGGCCGGGCCCAAGAGGCGGCGGAGACGATCGGCGGGCGCCTGGACCGGCTCGTCGAGAAGGGGCGGATGACGCCCGCGGAACGCGACGCCGCCCGCGGCCGGCTGCTCCCCGCCACGGACATCTCGGAGCTCGCCGACGCGGCACTCGTCGTCGAGGCCGTCCTGGAACAGCTCACGGTCAAACAGGAGCTGTTCACGGCGCTGGAGAAGACCGTCGCCGACGATTGCCTCCTCGCCACCAACACGTCCTCCCTTTCCGTCACGGCCGTCGCCGGCGCGCTGCGCAGACCAGGCCGCTTCGTCGGACTGCACTTCTTCAATCCGGCGCCCCTCCTCCCCCTCGTCGAGGTCGTCAGCGGCCACGCGACCGACGAGGCGGCGGCCGAACGGGCCCTGGCCACCGCCGCCGCCTGGGGCAAGACCCCCGTGCGCTGCGCGGACACGCCCGGCTTCATCGTCAACCGCATCGCGCGCCCCTTCTACGCGGAGGCGTTCGCCGTCCACGAGGAGCGTGGCGCCGACCCCGCCACCATCGACGCGGTGCTGCGCGAGTGCGGCGGATTCCGGATGGGGGCGTTCGAGCTGACCGATCTGATCGGCCAGGACGTCAATGAAGCGGTCACCCGTTCCGTCTGGGACTCCTTCTTCCAGAGCCCCAAGTTCACGCCGTCGCTGGCACAGCGCCGGCTCGTCGAGTCGGGCCGCCACGGCCGCAAGTCCGGGCACGGCTGGTTCTCGTACGCACAGGGCGCCGAGCGCCCCCGACCGCAGACCCAGCCGCCCGCCGCGGCCCCCACGAGCGTGGTCGTGCAAGGCGACCTCGGACCCGCGGAGCCGTTGGCGGAACTGATCGAGCGGGCCGGAATCACCGTCCACCGCGGGGAGGGCGACGGCTGCATATCCCTCCCCGGCGGCGCGGAGCTCGGCCTGGTGGACGGGGAGACGTCGTTCGAGTTCGACGACGGGATCGTCTACTTCGACCTCGCCCTCGACTACGAGAAGGCGACGCGTATCGCCCTTTCCACCTCCGAGAGCACGCTCAGGAACATGCCCGGCGCGGTGGCGGAGGCCGTCGGCCTCTTCCAGGCCCTCGGCAAGGACGTCTCGCTGATCGGAGACGTACCCGGCATGATCGTCGCACGTACGGTGGCGATGCTGGCGGACTTCGCTGCCGACGCGGTCGACCGCGGTGTCGCTTCCGGCCCGGACATCGACACCGCGATGAAGCTCGGCGTCAACTACCCGGCCGGACCGCTGGAGTGGGGCGAGAAGCTCGGCTTCCAGCGGGTGCGTGCGCTGCTCGACGCCCTTCACGAGCGCTACCCCACCGGCCGTTACGCACCGTCCCTGGCGACCGCTCGCCGCGCCTGCGCCGACAACGACGAGGCGGGCAGCTGATGACCACGGCCAGGCGCGACGCGTACACGCCGGAGACGCTGCTGACGGTCGCGGTGCGGATCTTCAACGAGCGTGGCTACGACGGTACGTCCATGGAGCACCTGTCGAAGGCGGCCGGTATCTCCAAATCGTCGATCTACCACCACGTCGCGGGCAAGGAGGAGTTGCTGCGCAGGGCCGTCAGCCGGGCGCTGGACTCCTTGTTCGCGATCCTCGACGAGAACGGCGCCCGGCGGGGCCGCGCCATCGAGCGGGTGGAGTACGTCACCCGGCGGACCGTCGAGGTGCTGGTGGTTGAACTGCCCTACGTGACCCTGCTGCTGCGCGTCAGAGGGAACACGAAGACCGAACGCTGGGCGCTCGAGCGGCGCCGCGAGTTCGACCAGCGCGTCGCGGACCTGCTGAAGGCGGCCGCGGCGGACGGCGACCTTCGCGCCGACGTCGACATCCGGCTGGCGACGCGGCTGCTCTTCGGCATGGTGAACTCCCTGGTCGAGTGGTACCGCCCGCATCCGGGCGGCGGCTACGACGCCGACCAGGTGGCGGAGACGGTCGTGCAACTCGCCTTCGACGGGCTGCGCACGGACTCCTGATCCGTCCGGCCACCCGGGGGAGCGACACAGGCGGGTTCCGGGCGGGCCCGTCAGAGCGGATCGGCGTCCAGGCCCGCCGTCGCCCCGGAACCGGGAGCCGGGCCGGGGCCGGGAGCCGGACCGGAACCGGGAGCCGGGCCGGGGCCGGGGTCGAGGTCCGTCTCCTCGAACACCAGCAGCGTCCGGGTCGACAGCACCTCCGGGATGGACTGGAGCCTGGTCAGGACCAGCTCACGCAAGGTGCGGTTGTCAGGCGTGTGCACCAGCAGAAGGACGTCGAAGTCTCCGCTGACGAGCGCGATGTGGGCGGCGCCCGGGAGCGCCTGCAGCTGTTCCCTGACCGTCCGCCACGAGTTCTGCACGATCTTGAGGGTGATGTAGGCCGAGGCCCCCTGGCCCGCCCGCTCGTGGTTCACCCGCGCGCTGAAACCGCGGATCACGCCGTCGTCGATCAGCCGGTTGATCCGGGCGTACGCGTTGGCGCGGGACACGTGCACCCGGTCGGCGACGGAGCGTATGGAGGCGCGCCCGTCCGTCTGGAGCATGCGCAGGATGTCGCGGTCGATGGCGTCCAGCGGGCGCGGCGGAGGGCTCTGCCCTGTGCGGTCCCCGCCGTCGGCCATTTGTTCAGTTGCCATGTCCCCCCGCCTTCCTAGCCTGGACGACCTGTCTCCATCTCATGCTGTGGAGAACCGTTTGTCCACAGGCTGCCCGCGCCTGTAGCCAAAATGCGTCCACGACCGAACAATCGGTAGGTGAGGCGCGCCACACACCCGTGCGCCGCCGCCCTGTTTTCTTCATCGCTTTCGTCGTCGCTCCCACGAGGAGGTGCTCGCGTTGAGAAAGAGCAGCATGACGGTCCAGGAGCTGCCCGGTTCCGCTGCCGCCGCCTACCGGCCCACACCGCCCCCGGCGTGGCAGCCACGCACCGACCCTGCGCCGCTGCTCCCCGATCCCGAGCCGTACCGCGTGCTCGGCACGGAAGCCGCCGCCTCCGCCGACCCCGAGCTACTGCTCCGGCTCTACGCGGAGCTGGTGCGTGGCCGCAGGTACAACGCGCAGGCCACCGCGCTCACCAAGCAGGGCCGGCTCGCCGTCTACCCGTCGAGCACCGGGCAGGAGGCCTGCGAGGTCGGTGCCGCGCTCGCGCTCGAGGAGCGGGACTGGCTCTTCCCGAGCTACCGCGACACCCTCGCGGCCGTGGCCCGCGGCCTGGACCCGGTCCAGGCCCTGACGCTGCTGCGCGGCGACTGGCACACCGGATACGACCCGCACGAGCACCGTGTCGCGCCGCTGTGCACCCCGCTGGCCACGCAGCTCCCCCACGCGGTGGGACTCGCGCACGCCGCCCGGCTCAAGGGCGACGACGTCGTGGCGCTGGCCATGGTCGGTGACGGCGGCACCAGCGAGGGCGACTTCCACGAGGCGCTGAACTTCGCCGCCGTGTGGAACGCGCCGGTGGTCTTCCTCGTGCAGAACAACGGCTTCGCGATCTCCGTTCCGCTGGCCAAGCAGACCGCTGCACCCTCCCTCGCCCACAAGGCCGTCGGTTACGGCATGCCGGGCCGGCTCGTCGACGGCAACGACGCGGTCGCGGTGCACGAGGTGCTCGGCCAGGCCGTTGCCCGCGCACGTCGCGGCGGCGGACCCACCCTGATCGAGGCGGTCACGTATCGCATGGACGCCCACACCAACGCGGACGACGCCACCCGCTACCGCGCGGACAGCGAGGTCGAGACCTGGCGCGCGCACGACCCGATCCAGCTCCTCGAGCGGGAGCTGACCGAGCGGGGACTGCTCGACGACGGGACCAGGCAGGCCGCCGCCGAGGCGGCGGAGACCATGGCGGCCGATCTCCGGGAGCGGATGAACGCCGACCCGGTGCTGAACCCGATGGATCTTTTCGAGCACGTCTACGCCCGGCAGACCACGCAGCTGCGTGAGCAGGCCGCGCTGCTCCGGGCCGAGCTGGACGCTGAGGAAGAGGCACGATGACCACGGCCGCGGTGAAGCCCGCAACCATGGCCCAGGCCCTGCAGCGCGCGATGCGCGACGCGATGGCCGAGGACCCGACCGTCCATGTCATGGGGGAGGACGTCGGCACGCTCGGCGGCGTCTTCCGGGTCACGGACGGCCTCGCCAAGGAGTTCGGCGAGGACCGCTGCACGGACACTCCGCTGGCCGAGGCGGGCATTCTCGGTACCGCCGTCGGCATGGCGATGTACGGACTGCGGCCGGTCGTGGAGATGCAGTTCGACGCTTTCGCCTATCCGGCGTTCGAGCAGCTCATCAGCCATGTCGCCCGCATGCGCAACCGCACGAAGGGCGGCATGCCGATGCCGATCACCGTGCGGGTGCCGTACGGCGGCGGGATCGGCGGTGTCGAGCACCACAGCGACTCCTCCGAGGCGTACTACATGGCGACCCCGGGCCTGCACGTCGTCACCCCGGCCACGGTCGAGGACGCGTACGGACTGCTCCGTGCCTCCATCGCCTCCGACGACCCTGTCGTCTTCCTCGAGCCCAAGCGGCTGTACTGGTCCAAGGCGGAGTGGTCGCCGGAGGCCCCGGCCGCCGTGGAGCCGATCGGGCGTGCCGTCGTGCGCCGCTCCGGGCGCAGCGCCACGCTCATCACCTACGGACCCTCCGTGCCGGTGTGCATGGAGGCGGCGCAGGCCGCGGCGGCGGAGGGCTGGGACCTGGAGGTCGTCGACCTGCGTTCCCTGGTGCCGTTCGACGACGAGACGGTCTGCGCGTCGGTGCGGCGCACCGGCCGGGCGGTCGTCGTCCATGAGTCGACCGGGTTCGGCGGCCCAGGCGGAGAGATCGCGGCCAGGGTGACCGAGCGTTGCTTCCACCATCTGGAGGCGCCGGTCCTCCGGGTCGCCGGTTTCGACATCCCGTATCCGCCGCCGATGCTGGAGCGGCATCATCTGCCGGGAGTGGACCGCGTACTGGACGCGGTGGCGCGGCTGCAGTGGGAGGCGGCGAGCTGATGGCTCAGGTGCTCGAATTCAAGCTTCCCGATCTCGGGGAAGGGCTCACCGAGGCGGAGATCGTCCGCTGGCTGGTCTCGGTCGGCGACGTGGTCGCGATCGACCAGCCTGTCGTCGAGGTCGAGACGGCCAAGGCCATGGTGGAAGTGCCCTGCCCGTACGGCGGTGTGGTGACCGCCCGCTTCGGCGAGGAGGGCACGGAGCTGCCCGTCGGCGCACCGCTGATCACCGTGGCGGTAGGAGCGACGGAGACCACCGGCGCGGACGCCTCCGTCGCCGGTGGTGGCGCGGCGACCACGCGTCCGGAAGCGTCCCCGTCGTCCGGGGACACCGCGGAGTCGTCCGGCAACGTATTGGTCGGCTACGGGACGGGCGCTCCCGCGGCGCGGCGACGCCGTATCCGGCCGACGGCCCCGACGGTTCCCGTCGGGGAGCAGGCGCACGGGTCCGGTCGGGCCGGCAGGACGACGGAGGACACGGCAGGGGCGCCGGCTCCGGCGCAGGTCCGGTCGTCCACCACGGCCGGTGGGAGGTCCGCCGTCGCACCGGGCCAGGTCCATGGCGCCACCGCCGTGGCGCAGGACGGTCCAGTGGCCGTCATCTCTCCCTTGGTCCGCAAGCTCGCACGCGAGCACGACGTGGATCTGCGGTCGCTCACCGGCTCGGGTCCCGACGGCCTGATCCTGCGGGCCGACGTCGAGCGTGCACTGCGTGCTCCCGAGACGGTCCCCGCGACGACCGCTGCCGCGACGACGGCCGGCAAGGCGCAGGGCGAGCGCGTCCCGCTGCGTGGGGTACGCGGCGCGGTGGCCGACAAGCTGTCCCGCAGCCGCCGGGAGATCCCGGACGCCACTTGCTGGGTCGACGCCGACGCGACCGAACTGATGGCCGCACGAGCGGCGATGAACGCCGCGGGCGGACCCAAGATCTCGCTGCTGGCGCTGCTGGCCCGCATCTGCACGGCCGCCCTGGAGCGCCACCCCGAGCTCAACTCCACGGTGGACATGGACGCCCGGGAGATCGTGCGGCTGCCCGGGGTCCATCTCGGTTTCGCGGCGCAGACCGACCGTGGCCTGGTCGTTCCGGTCGTGAAGGATGCCCACAAGCGCTCGGCCGAGTCGCTGACGGCCGAGTTCGCCAGGCTCACAGAGACAGCCCGCCAAGGGGCGCTCACCCCGGCGGACCTGACCGGCGGCACGTTCACGCTGAACAATTACGGAGTGTTCGGTGTGGACGGATCCACGCCGATCATCAACCACCCCGAAGCCGCGATGCTCGGCGTCGGCAGGATCGTGCCGAAGCCGTGGGTGCACCAGGGCGAACTGGCCGTCCGGCAGGTCGTCCAGCTCTCGCTCACGTTCGACCACCGGGTCTGCGACGGCGGCACCGCGGGAGGATTCCTGCGCTACGTCGCCGATTGTGTGGAGCACCCGTCGGTGCTGCTCCGCACCCTCTAGGGAGCAGGCAGGGCCGCGGAGGGCCCGCGGCGGAAGAGAGATCGAACCGGGCCTCCCCGCCCACAGGATCGCGGACCATACTTCAGGAATGACCGCGACTACCGCGTACGACGCCATCGTGCTCGCCGGAGGTGCCGCCAAGCGGCTGGGCGGGGCGGACAAGCCGGCGGTGAGCGTGGGCGGGCGGGCCCTGCTCGACCGTGTTCTGGCGGCCTGCCGCGACGCCGGCCGCACCGTGGTCGTCGGCGGGCGCAGGCCCACCGCGCGCCCTGTCGTGTGGGCGCGCGAGGAGCCCCCGGGCGGCGGCCCGCTGGCCGCGCTCGACGCCGGCGTGCGGCACACCTCGGCCGCGTCACTCCTCGTGCTCTCGGCCGATCTCCCGTTCCTCCGTGAGGGGACGGTGCGCCGACTGGTCGACGGGCTCGACGCGCGGGACGGCGAAGGAGTCGTGCTGACCGACGCCGACGGCCGTGATCAGCCCCTGGTGGCCGCTTACCGCGCCGAGCCCCTCCGACGTGAACTTGCTCTCCTCGCGGCCGAGTACGGGAGCCTTTCCGGGTTGCCGCTGCGTCTACTGACCCGGGAACTGGACCTGGCCCGGATCGAGACCGACCCCCTCGCGTCCTTCGACTGCGACACCTGGGAGGACATCTCAACAGCCCGGGCCCGCATCAGGGAGCATGTGAACGTGCTGGACGAATGGATCAACGCAGTCAAGGACGAGCTCGGCATCGAGCTGGACGTCGACACCCATGTCCTTCTCGACCTCGCCCGCGACGCCGCCCACGGCGTCGCGCGCCCCGCCGCACCGCTGACCACCTTCCTGGTGGGCTACGCGGCGGCCAAGGCAGAGGGTGGACCTGAGGCTGTCGTGGAGGCTGCCCGCAAGGCGGCCGCGCTGGCTGCACGCTGGGCGGCGGAGGCGGACCAGAGCGCCCGGCCGGACGAGCCGGCACCGGGCGCGAGCGGTGGTGACGCAGCCCGATGACCGGTCACGATAGCCAGGCCGCGGCAGCGGCCGGCAACGAGCAGCCGCCGGTTCCCTCCCCCGGCGCTCCCCCGCCCGACACGGGCGACCTGGACGGTGTCGACGAAGCCCTGGCCCTGGTCGGTCCGAGGCCGGGTGACCGAACCGGCCCGGCCGCCGACCCGTCCCCTTCCGCCGGGCACGCCCCCGGCCCGCATCGCGGCCGTGCCGCCGCATGGCCCGCGGCACGGACCCGGGCCGCACAGGCCGGCCACCCCGCCGCCCCCCGGACCCACCGCGTGCCGCTGGGCGAGGCCCTGGGCCAGGTGCTCGCCGAGCCGCTCACGGCGCTGTGCGACCTTCCCTCCTTCGACACCTCCGCCATGGACGGCTGGGCGGTCGCGGGCCCGGGGCCCTGGAGGCTCCAGGGTGACGACTCGATCCTCGCCGGCCACGGCGACAGCGGGCCGCTGCCCGACGGCACGGCGGTACGGATCGCCACCGGAGCGCGCATCCCACCGGAGACCACCGCCGTCATCCGCAGCGAGCACGCCCGGGTGGACCCTGCCGCGCACCAGCTCCATGCCGATCGTGAGGTGGTCCCCGGACAGGACATCCGGCCCCGTGGCCAGGAGTGCCGGACGGGTGACCGACTGCTGCCGGCCCTGGCCGTGGTGACACCACCGGTGCTCGGGCTCGCAGCGGCCGCGGGGTACGACGAGCTGGTCGCGTTCGCCCGCCCTCGCGTGGAGATCCTCGTGCTGGGCGACGAGCTGCTCACCTCCTCCCTCCCCCACGACGGCCTGATCCGTGACGCCCTCGGGCCGATGATCGGCCCGTGGCTGCGTGCCCTCGGCGCGGAAGTACTGGCCACACGCCGTCTCGGCGACGACGCGGAGGCCCTCCACCGGGCGGTCACCACCTCAGAGGCGGACGTCGTCGTCACCACCGGCGGTACGGCAGCAGGCCCCGTCGACCATGTCCATCCGGTCCTGCGGAAGGCGGGGGGGGAGCTGCTGGTCGACCAGGTCGCCGTACGGCCCGGCCACCCGATGCTGCTGGCGCGGCTTGCTCCGGGGAAGTACCTGGTGGGCCTGCCGGGCAATCCCCTGGCCGCCGTGTCCGGTCTTCTGACGCTGGCCGAGCCGCTGCTGCGTGGCCTCGCGGGCCGGCCCGCTCCCGCGCCGTACAGCGCCCCGGTGAAGGACGAGGTGCACGGCCACCCGCACGACACCCGGCTCGTACCCGTCGTGCACCGGGACGACCAGTTGGTCCCCCTGCACTACAACGGCCCGGCGATGCTCCGAGGCGTCGCGGCCGCGGACGGGCTCGCCGTCATCCCGCCGGGGGGCGCGAGAGCCGGTGACGAGCTGGAGGTTCTCGACCTGCCCTGGACCACTTGGGCGCCTTGGACTCCCTCGGACGCGGGAAGGTGTTTCACGTGAAACTTCCCGGCCAGGACGCCATGGCCCGGCACGCGGACGAGCACCTCGTCAGCGGCCGTGTGAAGCTGCCCCGGCGAATCGTCGAGCGCCCGCTGCGTCAGGTGAGCAAGCGGCTGCTGATGGCACTGATGGTGCTCGCCATCACGGTGTTCATCGTCTGGACCGACCGCGCCGGCTACCACGACAACTCGGACGATTCCGTCACGTTCCTCGATGCCGTCTACTACGCCACGGTCACCCTCTCCACCACTGGCTACGGAGACATCGTTCCGTACAGCGACGGGGCACGGCTCACCAATGTGCTGCTGATCACGCCGCTCCGCGTTCTCTTCCTCATCATCCTGGTCGGCACCACTCTCGAGGTCCTCACGGAACGCACCCGGGAGGAGTGGCGGCTGAACCGCTGGAGGTCCAACTTGCGTGAGCACACGGTCATCGTCGGCTTCGGCACGAAGGGACGATCGGCGATGCAGACGCTCTGTGCCACAGGGCTGAGGAAGGACCAGATCGTCATCGTCGACCCGAGCGCCAAGGTGATCGAAGCCGCCAACGCGGAGGGATTCGTCGGCGTCGTCGGCGACGCGACGCGCAGTGACGTCCTGATCCGTGCCGAGTTGCAGAAGGCGCGGCAGATCGTGATCGCACCCCAGAGGGACGACACCGCGGTCCTGGTCACCCTCACCGCCCGCCAGCTCAACCGCGGCGCCAAGATCGTCGCAGCGGTCCGGGAGGAGGAGAACGCTCCGCTGCTGCGCCAGTCCGGGGCGGACGCAGTGATCACCAGCTCCGGCGCGGCCGGCCGACTGCTCGGCCTGTCCGTCCTGAGCCCCAGCGCGGGAACGGTGATGGAGGACCTGATCCAGCAGGGCAGCGGCCTGGATCTGATCGAGCGGCCGGTGATAAAGGCCGAAGTGGGCCGCAGTGTCCGTGAGACGGAGGACCTGGTCGTGTCCGTGCTGCGCGGCCACCGGCTGCTGGGATACGACGACCCCGCCGCGAGTCCGCTGCAACTCACCGACCGGCTCATCACCATCGTGCGCGCCCAGAACGGTTCCGCACTCAACTCGTCCGAGTAGCCTCGCCGCCATGTATGCGATCACGATTCCTGAGCCCGGCGGTCCCGAAGCCCTGGTCTGGGCGGAAGTCCCCGATCCGGTGCCCGGCGAGGGGGAAGTCCTCGTCGATGTCGCAGCGAGCGCGGTGAACCGCGCAGATCTGCTGCAGCGGCAGGGTTTCTACGACCCCCCGCCGGGCTCTTCCCCGTACCCCGGCCTCGAGTGTTCCGGCCGGATCTCGGCCGTGGGACCAGGTGTCTCCGGCTGGGCCGTCGGCGACGAGGTCTGCGCGCTGCTGGCGGGCGGCGGCTACGCGGAGAAGGTGGCCGTGCCCGCGGGGCAGTTGCTGCCCGTGCCGGACGGCATGGACCTGCTCACGGCCGCCGCGCTGCCCGAGGTGACGGCGACGGTGTGGTCGAACGTGTTCATGATCGCCCACCTGCGTCCCGGCGAGACGCTTCTCGTCCACGGTGGTGCGAGCGGGATCGGCACCATGGCCGTGCAGCTGGCCAAGGCGGTGGGCGCGCGGGTCGCTGTCACCGCGGGCAGCCCCGAGAAGCTGGCGCGCTGCGCCGAACTGGGAGCGGACATCCTGATCGACTACCGCGAGCAGGACTTCGTCGAGGAGATCGGGAAGGCCACCGGCGGAGCGGGCGCCGACGTCATCCTCGACATCGTCGGCGCGAAGTACCTCGACCGGAACGTGAAAGCGCTGGCGGTCAACGGCCGGCTCGCCGTCATCGGCCTCCAGGGCGGCGTCAAGGGCGAGTTGAACCTCGGCGCCCTCCTGCGCAAGCGTGCCGCTGTCACCGCCACATCGCTGCGCGGCAGGCCCCTGGGCGAGAAGGCGGCGATCGTGGCCGCCGTGCGCGAACACGTCTGGCCCCTGATCGGTGGGGGACGTGTGCACGCCGTCGTGGACCGCAAGGTCCCGCTCGTGGACGCATCGGAAGGCCACCGCGCGCTGGAGTCCGGGGAGCACGTGGGCAAGGTCCTGCTGATCGCGCCCGGTCAGGCCTGAACCACCGCCCGGTCAGCGGGAGTCAGACAGACACACGACGAGGGCCCGGCCGCCGAAAGGTGGCCGGGCTCTCGTGCAGGACCGGACCAGCCGTCATGGCCGGGACCGGAGACCGGGCCAGGCGTATGCGCCTAACCCGGAGACCGGGCCAGGCGTACGTGCCGGGCTCAGAGGTACGGGCCGGAGCGGATGGCGCCGTGCTGACCGCCCTCGTCCTCCTCGTTGGACGCACCGGGCGGCAGCGCGCGCCGCATCTGCTCCAACTGCGCCCGCGCGGCCATCTGCTGGGCGAACAGCGCAGTCTGGATCCCGTGGAAAAGACCCTCGAGCCAGCCCACCAACTGGGCCTGCGCGATCCGCAGTTCCGCCTCGGACGGGATCGCGTCGTCCGTGAACGGCAGGGAAAGGCGCTCCAGTTCCTCCACGAGCTCCGGTGCGAGCCCGTCCTCCAGTTCCTTGACCGAACCGGCGTGGATCTCCTTGAGCCGGACTCGGCTCGCCTCGTCGAGAGGAGCTGCCCGTACTTCCTCGAGCAGCTGCTTGATCATGCTGCCGATGCGCATGACCTTCGCCGGCTGTTCGACCATTTCCGTCACCGGGACCTCGCGCGACTCGTTGTCACCGTCACCATGGCTGAGGGCCATCCCGTCCTGTCCCACGACGAGGACGTGTGGGCTCTCCTGCGACCGTTCATTCCTCGGCATCTCCATGCCGCCATTCTCTCGTACATGCGCGTACCCAGACGTGTGCCCCCGTAGGAGGGTGATCCACCCTCCTACGGGGCACAAAACTGCTGGACATCGACCTGTCGGAACAGGTTTACCCGGTCGGCACCGGATGCCGTGGGGGCGCGATCAGGCGGCCTCGCGCCTGGCGAGCGCGCCCCGGGAGCGGGTGACAAGGGCCGCCAGGAGGGCGGCGCCCACCGGAACGGCGACCAGCAGAGCGGCCAGCGTCTCCCACGGCACGACGATCGGGACGTACGGCACCGAGTCCAGGCCGCCCCAGCCCTCGTCCAGAGCCTGCTCGTACCAGGCCCGCTGCCGGCGCTCCTCGGTGAGCCTCAGCCCGATCGCGGGCAGCACGCCGGCCGCCGAGCCGAGGACCACGCCCATCGCGGCCACCACGCCGCACTGGAAGCCGCTGAGCGTCCTGCGGACCCGCGGCGGGGCTCCGACGGCGGCGAGGGTCTTCAGGTCGGCCTCTGCGTCCGCCTGGGCCAGTCCGGTGGCGATGCCCGCCGCGCCGATCGTGATCAGACCGGCGAACACCGTCAGCGCCAGCAGGATGATGCTGTTGTCGCTGGTGTAGCCCTCCTCGATGTGAAGGTTGACCTCGGCGCCCGTCTTGTCCAGTTCGCCGTCGAGCCGCTGCCGCTGCTCGGTGCTCGGCATCTTGTCCGTGGAGAAGTACGCGCCGAGCGGCACAGTGGTCAGCCCCGCCGACTTCGCCGCGGCGGGCGAGAGCAGCGTGGAGAGGCCGTACGAGTTCGATTTCGCGTCAGCCATATGAGCGGTGAAGGTCTTGATCTCGCCCGGGGGCTGCCGGCCCTCCTCGACGGCCCTGTCGGCGGCCTCGATGTCGGTGATCAACCGGATGCCGATCTTGCCCTTGCTGTCGACGTTGCGCTTGTCGAAGGCGACGATCTGCCCGGCCGCCAGGGCCTTCTCGGCGGCCGGATCCTCGATGCCGAGCACCTTGAGCAGCTTGGCGTCCGCGACGGTGACGCCACCGTCGACGTAGGCACCGCCGCCGTCACCGGCCTTGCAGCGCCAGTCCTCGGCCAGCTTGCGGCGCTCCGCCTTGCTGAACTTCGCCGACGGGTCCTGGTCGGGGTGCGCCGGGTCCACGGCCCACAGCGGGCATTCGTTGGCCTTGGGCACGATGATCTCGTAGCGGCCGCAGCCCTTCCCACTGTCGTAGATCCCGCAGCCGGCCCTCCCCACGGAGATCCGGTCGACGTCCGCCCGCACGTCCACGGGCAGCAGCTTCTGCACGGTGCTGCGCACGCCCGGCACGTCACGCCCGCCGCCCTCGTCGATCGTCATGGAGACGGCGCCGTGCGGCAGCTGTGCCTGGTACTGGGCGGCTCCCTCGGCATCGGCGCTCGCGGCGTAGGTGGCGACGGCCACCGTGCCCGCGACGGCGGCCAGCACCGCGGCGACCGCGGGAGCCGTGCGTCCCCGGTTGCGTACGGCGTCGCGCAGGGCGAGCCGGGGGGACAGCGGCAGGATCCGGCCGATCCGGCCGAACAGGCCAACAAGAGCGGGAGTCAGCGCGACCACTCCCAGCTCGGCCAGGGCACTGCCGCCGGCGACTATCGCGAACTGGTCGGTCATCGTCGACCCGTAGAGCGCGATCGAGGCACCCAGGGCCACCGCGATCAGGCCGATGACCGGCAGGACACGGCTGCTGCGACGGACGCCGCGGCGGCCGGTGAGCGAGGCCAGGACGGTCTGCCGCGACGCGGTGACGGCGGGTACGACGGCGGCCAGCAGACCGGTCAGCACGGCGAGCAGCGCGATACCCAGCAGCTCGAGCGGCCGGACGTCGAAGTGGCCGAAGCGCTTCCCCAGGTAGTCCTCAAGCAGCGGCTGCAGCAGGTAGGTCAGGGCCAGTCCGAGGACCGTGCCCACGACAGCCGCCGCGACGCCGATCACCAGACCGCCACCGAGAACGATGGCCCGGATGTGCCGCCGGTCGCCGCCGTTGGCTCCCACCAGGCCGAGCTGGCGGCGGGAGCGCCGGGCGCCCACGGCGAAGGCAGGGCCGGCCAGCAGGCAGATCTCCAGCATGGCGAGGCCGACGACAGTACCGACAGCGGCGAGCGCCGCCGCCTTGGCGGCCGTGCTCTCCTCGAAGTTCCCCCAGCCCTCCTCCTGGAAGAGCGGCACCTCGGAGTCGGCCGGCGGGTTCAGTGCCACGGCCCGTGATTCGACCGTCACACCCTTGGTGTTGATGTCCTTGACCATGTTCCACGTGAAACCACCGGGGACGGTCGCCAGCAGCGTCGTGGAGGGCGACGTCCCGGACAGTCCCGCCGTTTCCAGTGCCTTGTCGAGCGGCGCGAGCATGGCACCCGGCAGGGCGTTGACCTGGTCCGTGTCCAACGCGTCGGGAAGTTCGTACGAGCCGACGATGCGGTACGCGCGGTCGAATCCCCGAGCGGTGAGCGTGGAGCCCACCTTGAGGCCGCTGCTCTCGAGGAAGTGCGTGGTCGCGGCGACCTCGTCGGGCTTCTGCGGGAGCCGGCCGCTGACCAAGGCCAGGATGCCCTCGGCCATGGGGTCGGAGGCGTTCAGTTCACGGATCTCCGTGTGCAGCAGACCGTGTGTCGTGCGGAGCTTGGCGGAACCGACCGTGTCCTTCAGTGTCTTCGCGCCTGCGGGCAGGGCCTTGGTGATGTCCGCATTGCCCTCGGGCCACGGCTTGCCGTCGAAGTCGCCGATCGGGTTGTAGCTGTTGGCGTCCGGGGACTGCATGATCGGTACGCCGCCCAGACCCGGGTCGGAGATCCTGCCGTCGGCGGCACCTAGAGAGCGCTCGAGACCCTGCTCGGTGGAGAGTTCCGCACTGCGGACGGTGAGGTCCGCGGCGCTCACGCCGAGGATGGGCAGGGCGATCATGGCCAGGACCAGGAAGCTGCGGCCCTTCGAGCGCCAGGCGTCACGGCGCGCGATCCGGATCGCGGCGCGCCAGGAGTGGTACCAGGTGATCACAGCTCGGCCGCCTGGCCGGAGAGCAGGGAGTCCGCCTGGCTGCGCACGGTCTGGTCGACGACCGCGCCGTCGCGCAGGAACACCACGCGGTCGGCCCAGGCGGCGAAGCGCGGCTCGTGGGTGACCAGGATGCCGGCGGCGCCGGCGTCGCAGCGGGAGCGCAGCAGGGCGAGCACGGACTCACCGGTCTCCGAGTCCAGGGCACCGGTCGGCTCGTCGGCGAGCACGAGTCGACGGTCACCGACGAGCGCTCGCGCGATGGCAACCCGCTGCTGCTGGCCGCCCGACATCTCGTCGGGGAAGCGGTCGGCGAGGTGTCCGAGGTCCATCTCCTCAAGAGCGGCGACGGCTTCACCACGGGCCTTCCGGGCGGAGACGCCGTCGAGCTCGCGCGGCAGGGCGACGTTCTCGGCGGCGGTGAGCGCCGGGATGAGGTTGTAGTCCTGGAAGACGTAGCCGATGCTGCGCCGGCGCAGAGCGGCGAGCGTCTTGCGGCCGGCGGTCGTGATGTCGGTGTTCTCGACGATCACCCGCCCGGACGTCGGCGCGTCGAGGCCACCCGCGATGGTCAGCAGCGTCGACTTGCCGGAGCCCGACGGGCCCATGACGGCGACGAGTTCACCGGGGAAGACATCGAGATTGATACCGCGCAGGGCGTGCACCTCGGTGGCGCCGCTGCCGTGCACACGCGTCAACTGCTGAAGTTGAAGCACCGGTTGTTGTGCAGGCTGAGGCTGCTGTGACAGCTGTTCGGACATAGGTGAAGTCCCCCTTGGTCGGGCGCGTACACACGAGCGGGTGTACGGAGAGGTGAGTGGTCGGCCGCGTGGGCCGATTCGGTTCTGTGGGCCGCGAGCTGCGGCTGAGCGGGCGGTGCGAGCGGGTGCTCGCCTGGGGCCTGTGGCGGCCGGCCGGAGCTGGTGCCCGGTCCCGCGTGGCGTCCGGCCCCCGGCACGATGCCCGCCCCGGCCTGGTGGCCGTCGAAGGGACGGTGGCCTGAACGGACGGGCGCTGCCGGCCCGTTCGACGTGCCGGCCGTGCGACGGACCGGGGGCCGGTGCCTCTGTGGCGGATGCTTCCGGCTCGTTTATCCGGTCCGACCGGGAGCGGGCCTAATCAGGCCACGCCGGACGTGCGCCCGCCGTGGTCGGGTGCGCCTGCGTCGACGGCGCGGCGGCGGGTGGGGCCGCGGCGGGTCCCGTTCCCCGTCCGTCCGCCGCCGAGAGCCTGATCAGCCGCACCTCACAGTGGTCGAGCCAGCGCGCCTCGGCCTCCGTCTGGAAGATCAGCTGCTCCAGCACGAGCAGCCACGCCACGTCGTCCCGCTCCCGGGACCCCCCGCTCTCGATCGCGGCGAGCGCCTGGGCCTTGAGGCGGGTGTAGTCCTGCATGGCATTCACCGTGTGGTGGCGCTGGGACTGGATGACGGCACGGATGTCCACCCCCGGGGCGCCGACCGCCATGGCGAGTTTGATGGCCAGTTCGTCGCGGGGCGGGCTGCTGCGGTCCACCGGGGTCTCGAACCAGTTCCTGAGCTCCGAGCGGCCGGCGTCCGTGATGACGTACAGGGCGTGCCCGGCCTCGTCCTCGCCGTTCTGCGCGACCATGCCGTCGCGCTCCAGCCGGTTGAGGGTCGTGTAGACCTGGCCCACGTTGAGCGGCCAGGTGGCACCCGTACGCGATTCGAACTCCGAACGGAGCTGGGAGCCGTAGCGGGGGCCGTGTTCGAGGAGGGCCAGGAGCCCGTGCCTGATGGACATACTCAGTATGTATACCGAGTATGCCCGTGGCGGCAACCGTCGCTGGAGGGACTCACGGTGTCCCCCTTGAGAGGGACGCGGGAGTCAGCGGCGGCGCAGTCGCATGCCCAGGAAGCCGATACCGAGGCCCATCAGGGCCATGCCGATGCCCAGGGAGAGTGGTGAGATCTGGTGGGCGACGGGCACCGGCGCGGACCGGGGTGCCTGGTGGCGGGCGGCGGCGGGCTCGCTCCGGCGGGATCCGGGGGGCGGCGCGTTCCAGGCGTCGGCGGGCGCCTCCGTCTCGGGTGCCCCGTCCTCCTCCGGAGTGGTGTCCTCCGGGTGCCGTCCCCAGCGGGACGGCTCGTCCTCACGCGGCCGGGGCGAAGCCGGCGCCGAAGACTTCGCAGGGGTGCCGGTCCTCGACGGCGACACCGCTGCCGCGGGACTGCCCGAAGGAGCGACCGTAGGGCTCACGCTCGCGCTCGGTGAAGGTGTCGTACGACGGCCGGGGCGCTGGCGCCCTTCCCCTGCCTGCCGCCCCGCGAGCGATGTGGAGACGGAAGGTTCGGGGGACGTCTCCCGAGGCTGCTCCCCGGCGTGGGCGACCGGAGTGGCCAGCAGGAGCAGTGAAGCGACGGTGATCGCGCATCGAGTGCGCAGCGCTGGAGTCACCGGATGACCCCTCCCGTGCGGAGTCGTCGTCACCGACATATCGGAGTCAGCGTCACATGACGCCCTGTTCCCGGCATCTCGGGCGCCGGTTCGTCCCGGCCGCGGGTACGGGGACGGCCCGGTGCGCAGGGCGCGTACCGGGCCGTATGCTGCGTGCGGTGCTCCTGAAGGAGCTCAGGAGGGGCTACTCCGGATAGCCGGTGGAGACCTCGAGGTCGAACGTCGCGTCGTCTTCCGACACCTCGACGTCGGCGCCCGGGAACTGGGTCACCACGACGCCCTCGCCCCACTGCGCGTTGGGCACGTCCTTGACATTGACCTTCCAGCCCGCGGCCTGCGCGCACTCCTTGACCGACAGGATGTCCTTGTAGACGAAGTCGGGCGCCTGGACCTTGGACGGGTCGTCGTAGCCCTCCTGCGCGTCCGAGCACTTGGTCTTGTCGATCTTGCGCTGCCGCTCCGGCCCCTTGTAGCCGGCCTCCTGCGACTCGCCGGTCGTGGGGTCGCCGCCGGCGCCGGTGCCGGGATCGTCGTCCTTGTTCAAGGCGATCGCGGTGATGAGACCACCGACGGCGAGCAGCGCCACCGCGATGGCGCCCACGATCACCGGCATGTTCCGCCTGCCACCCCCACCGCCGGTCGTGGCGGGCTGCGGCGAGATGGTGTAGGGCGGCGGGGTCGAGACCGCCGGGGCCGCTGTCTGGTACGCCGGGGCGGGCGTCGGGTAGCCGTAGTGCGGCGCCGGGGCCGGAGTGGGCGGTCCGTAGGGGCCGGGCTGGTAGGGCGTCTGGACGCCGCTCTGCGGGGGCGGGGCGGACTGGTCCAGGGGCGGGAAGACGGCCGAGCCGACCCCCGCTCCGCTGCTCGCCGGCGCGCCGCTGATGATCACGGGTGCGCCGGTCTGTCCGGCGCTCGCGACCCGGGCGCACTCGTCGCGCATGGCCGCGGCGCTCGGGAAACGCTCGTTCGGGTTCTTCTTCAGGGCGCGGGCGACGAGCGCGTCCATCGCGGGGGTGACGGACCGGTTGACGGTGGACGGCGCCACCGGCTCTTCCTGGACGTGCGCGTACGCGATGGCCAGCGGCGAGTCCGCGTCGAACGGCAGCCGGCCGGTCAGCAGCTGGAAGAGCATGATCCCGACCGAGTACAGGTCGGAGCGGGCGTCCACACCGCGTCCGAGGGCCTGCTCGGGGAGAGGTACTGCGGGGTGCCGACGACCATGCCCGTCTGCGTCATCGACGTGACGCCCGACTGCATGGCGCGGGCGATGCCGAAGTCCATCACCTTGACGATGCCGCGCTTGGTCATCATCACGTTGCCGGGCTTGATGTCGCGGTGGACCAGGCCCATCTCGTGGCTGGTCTCGAGGGCCGCGAGCACGTCGGCGGTGACCTTGAGCGCCTTGTCGGCGGGCATCGCACCGTACTGCTGGATGTCGGCGGCCAGGACGGATCCCAGCGGCTGACCCTCCACGTACTCCATGACGATGTACGGCATCAGCGAGCCGTCGAGCTCGTCCTCGCCGGTGTCGAAGACGGACACGATGTTGGTGTGGGACAGCTTGGCGACGGCCTGCGCCTCACGCCGGAACCGCTCGCGGAACGACTGCTCGCGCCCGAGTTCCGTGTGGAGCGTCTTGATGGCCACCTGGCGGTCCAGCGCGGAGTCGTAGGCCAGGTAGACGGAGGCCATGCCGCCTTCGCCGAGCAGATCGCGAAGCTGATACCGGCCGCCCGCCACGGAACCACCCGCATAGCGGCCCTGCGCGCCGTCCTGGCTCATGACTGTGCATCCCCCTCGGCGCGGTGGCCCGACGGCCCGGTCCGCGATGGTTCGCAATTGCTTGCCGATCCTTGTCTCGAGGACCGAGAAACCTGGACCGTGATCCCGTATTACGGGGCAAGTCTGCCGCAGGGGTCCGACACGTCAAGCCAGGTGCCCGTTCCGTGACCGTACGCACAACAAGCGTCTCGGAAGCGTTACAGGAACAGCATGGAATTTGCACCCGTCCGCGCCCAGCGGGTTTGATGGCCGGTCTCTCTCGAAAACCGGCCGGCCGCGCCGAGGCTGTAGCGTGACGTGGCACAGCATCCCGAGAAATGACACCCCGCAGGCAGAGTACGCACGCGGACAGATACGACGGCGAGGACTGATGGCACCCGAACCCGGAGCAGACGGCAGCGGAGTGCCGGATTCTGCGGACGCCTGGGGTGTCGGCGGACTGGTCGGCGACGGCCGCTACCGCCTGACGCACCGTCTCGGCCGCGGCGGCATGGCCGAGGTGTTCGCGGCGGAGGACGTACGGCTCGGCCGTACGGTCGCCGTCAAACTGCTGCGCCCGGACCTGGCGGAGGATCCGGTCTCCAAGGCCCGCTTCACCCGTGAGGCGCAGTCGGTCGCCGGCCTCAACCACCATGCGGTGGTGGCCGTCTACGACTCCGGCGAGGACGTCGTGGGCAGCCGGACGGTCCCCTACATCGTGATGGAGCTCGTCGAGGGGCGCACCATCCGCGATCTGCTCGTCAACGCGGAGGCGCCGCCGCCCGAGCAGGCCCTGATCATCGTCTCCGGCGTCCTCGAGGCCCTCGCCTATTCGCACCAGCACGGCATCGTGCACCGCGACATCAAGCCCGCCAACGTCATCATCACCAACTCCGGTGCCGTCAAGGTGATGGACTTCGGCATCGCGCGCGCACTGCACGGCGCCCAGTCGACGATGACCCAGACCGGCATGGTCATGGGCACCCCCCAGTACCTCTCCCCCGAGCAGGCGCTGGGCAAGGCCGTCGACCATCGCTCCGACCTGTACGCGACGGGCTGCCTGCTGTACGAACTCCTCGCGCTGCGGCCCCCGTTCACCGGTGAGACGCCGCTCTCGGTCGTCTACCAGCACGTGCAGGACATTCCCGTACCGCCTTCCGACGTCTCCGACGTGGTGCCGCCCGAGCTCGACGGGCTGGTCATGCGCTCCCTCGCCAAGGACCCGGACGACCGGTTCCAGAGCGCGGAGGAGATGCGCGGCCTGGTGCAGTACGGGCTGCAGATGCTGCAGCAGCAGGGCAGCCACAACGGCACCTGGAACACCGGCCCGGTCCAGCTCTACGACGGCGGCGGCACCCCGGCGCGGGGCATGACCGGCGCTGCCGCGGTGCACCCCGTGCACGGCGAGACCTCGCAGGGCCCGATCCTTCCCCCGATGAACCCGAACGACGGGGCCTACGACGGCGGTTACGGCGCCGGCCGGCGCGGCGGCAACGGCGGCCGGGGCAAGGTGTGGCTGCTCGCGGCTCTCGCCGTGGTCGCGGTGGTCGTAGGCATCGCCTTCGCGCTCGACAGGGCGAACGACAAGGGCGGTACGAACCCCGGCGACGGCAAGACGGTCTCCGAGACACCGACGACTCCGGAAGAGTCGCCGACGCCGACCGAGGAGGAGACCGAGCCGACGGACGAGCCCGACACCTCCACGGGCGGCAACCAGCAGCCGTCGTGGACCCCTTCGGACGTGCCGTCGTTCACGCCGAGCACCCAGCCGACGCCGTCCTGGACGCCGTCCCCGACGGACAAGCCGACCGAGCCGACGGGCAAGCCGACGCAGACGACGCCGACGCCGACCGAGCCGACGGACGACCCGCCACCGACCGAGACGGGCGGTGCCACCGAAGGCGGGGGCGGCACCGTGGAGGGCAACGACGGCGGCGAGTGACGTCGCGAGGCCGGCCCTGCCCGGGGCCGGTCTCGCGGTACCCGCGGACGCCTCACCCGGCGCTCGAGGTACCCGCGGACGCCTCACCCGGCGAAGGCGTCGCACACCGCGTCGTACTCCTTCGTCCACCACACCGCCAGGGCCGACACCGCGGGGAACTGCGGGTCGGCCCTTCGGTCGTGCAGCTGGTAACGCCAGCGCAGTATCCAGAAGTCGTTGAGCCGCTCCCACCAGACGCGGTGGACGGCGGCCCGCAGTTCGGCCGGGTCGGCGCCGGCGGCACGCCGGTACGCCCGCGCGTACGCCCGCACCTTCGTGAGCTCCAGCCGGCCGGCGGGGAGGACGAAGAAGATCGCCGCCGCCCGCACCGCCTCCTCCGCCCGCGGCTGGACCCCGAGCCGGTCCCAGTCGACGATCGCGGCCGGTTCGGCCCCCCGGTAGAGCAGGTTCAGCGGGTGGAAGTCGCCGTGCACCCAGCCGCCCGCGCCGCCCGGCGGCGGCCTGCGGCCGGCATGGCGCTCCAGCAGCGTGCGCCGCTGCAGAAGGCGGTGTTCGGCGAGGGTGTCGAAGGAGTCGCGGGGGCGGGCCGACCTGGCCAGTTCCAGCAACTCGTCGATGAGGGTGAACGTCTCTTCGGGGTCGGCGCTGCCGTGCTCGGTGTGGCGGACGGTGCCGTCGTCCATGACCTGCGCCAGGCAGGTGTGGACCGTGCCGAGGAGTGATCCGAGCCGCCGTGACTGGGCGGTGCTGAGCTGGGCGCCGTTGCGGTGGCGGCCTTCGACCCAGGGGTGCAGGGCGTAGCAGTGACCGTCGATCACGGCGACCGTGCCGCCGCCCTGGTCCTCCAGAGGCGGCGCGACGGGCACGTCGAGTGCCTGGAGCCGCTGGGTGGCGCGATGCTGCCGCGCGATGGCCTCGTGGTCGCCGTCGAGGTGGTGCTTGAGGAAGTACGCCCCGCGGGTGGTCGCCAGGCGGTAGCCACGGTTGAGGAGCCCCTGGGTGACGGGTTTGCAGGAGAGGGGCTCGCCCGCGTTCTCGTAGCGGCGCAGCAGCACGGAGAGGGGCGGAGCGGTATCAGATGAGCGCGGCACCCGCCAGATGTTAGATCACTCCGTGTGTCGCGCCGAATGCCCTTCGGAGCCGCTCATGGTGCGCACGGTGGCGAAGTGGGGTTCGACGCACATACATGCCGGCCGGAAGTCCTCGCCGTCGATGCGGTGCGGCCGCGGGCCGGAGCGCACCAGCTCCTCGTCGGTCGGCCTGACCGTCCGGGCGGTGCCGGTGAACTGCACGGACCAGAGAGCCGCCGAACCGGAGTCGAGATTGTCCGTGCCGTAGGCGACCACGCTGCCGCAGCCTGCCCGCAGATGCTCGCCGGTGGCCTGTAGGCGCAGCAACACCCGGCCGTCCGCCACGACATGGCGTGCGGGGCCCAGGACGGGCATGGAGCCCTGACGCTGGTGGCCAGGAGGCCGTAGCGGACACGGCCGAGCTCGATGGCGCGGAGTTCCTCTGAGGGTATGCCGCCCACTCTTCGTGGCCGACGGCTCCGCAGGGCAGAGGCGCCTGCCCTGAACGTCACGGGACCTTGAGTCCCCTGACCGAGCGCGGCCGCGTTGGTCCGAACGAGTGACGGTGGTGGCGTCAGTGGTGCTGACGCTCCGCCCGGATCCTCGCCACGGACGCGGCGGCCTGCGCGCTCCGCTCTGTGCCGAGTTTCGAGAGCAGGCTGGAGACATACTTCATGACGGTCTTCTCCGCGAGGTGGAGCCGCTCGCCGATGGCCCGGTTTGTGAGCCCTTCTCCGATCAGGTCCAGGAGCCTGCGCTCCTGGTCCGTGAGGTCCGCGAGCCGCTCGTCGCCGGCCGGCCTGTTCCCCTCGCGCAGCCGCTCGAGGACACGGGCGGTTTCCACCGGGTCGAGCAGGGATCTGCCCGCGGCGACGTCCCGCACCGCGGCGAGCAGCTCGCTGCCACGGATCGCCTTCAGCGCGTATCCCGAGGCCCCGGCCATGATCGCGTCGAAGGGTGCCTCGTCGTCCGCGAACGAGGTGAGCATCAGGCACTTGATGTTCTCGTTCCGCGAACGCACCTCGCGGCACACCTCCACGCCGCTCCCGTCCGGAAGCCGCACGTCCAGGACGGCGACATCAGGAGCGGTCGCAGGGATCCTGACCAGGGCTTCTTCTGCCGTTCCGGCCTCACCGACCACCTCGATGTCAGCTTCGGCGGAGAGCAGTTCATGAACGCCGCGCCGGACCACTTCATGGTCGTCGAGGAGAAATACGGTGATTCTTCCCGTTTCGTGCACGGGGGCAGTCTCACATATTGACTCTTCCCGTGTCCGGGGTGGCCGGGATAACGTGCCCGTGTTCCGGCGGCCTGCAAGGCTGTGACCAGTGGTTGTTCCCCTATTTCTCGATTTACTTGGAAATCCAAGCAAAATCGCAGGTCAAATGGGGTTTCGCAGTAATGCTCCCCACTGGGTAACGTGCCTGTGACAGGACGTTCGCCGGGGCACCTGTCACGCCTGACTTCCGGCCGCGTCGCACACACCCCGTGCGCGGGCACGGATGTGGGCGAGCCGCACTGGCTTTCCGGCGGACCCCGGGGGCCGGACCGACGGAGGAGCACGCACGTGACCGTGGAGAGCACTGCTGCCGCGCGTAAACCGCGACGCGCCAGCAAGCGCGCCAGCGCCACCAAGAAGCCGCAGAGTTCCGAGCCCCAGCTCGTACAGCTGCTGACGCCCGAGGGCGAGCGCGTCCAGCATCCCGAGTACGACATCGATCTGAGCGCCGACGAGCTGCGCGGGCTGTACCGGGACATGGTCCTGACCCGCCGCTTCGACTCCGAGGCCACCGCCCTGCAGCGCCAGGGCGAGCTGGGCCTGTGGGCCTCGCTGCTGGGTCAGGAAGCCGCGCAGATCGGCTCGGGACGCGCCCTGCGCGACGACGACTACGTCTTCCCGACCTACCGCGAGCACGGCGTCGCCTGGTGCCGCGGTGTCGACCCGACCAACCTGCTGGGCATGTTCCGCGGGGTGAACCACGGTGGCTGGGACCCGACCACCAACAACTTCCACCTCTACACGATCGTCATCGGCTCGCAGACGCTGCACGCCACCGGCTACGCCATGGGCGTCGCCAAGGACGGCGCCGACTCGGCCGTGATCGCGTACTTCGGCGACGGTGCGTCCAGCCAGGGCGACGTGGCCGAGTCGTTCACGTTCTCCGCGGTCTACAACGCCCCCGTCGTGTTCTTCTGCCAGAACAACCAGTGGGCGATCTCCGAGCCCACCGAGCGCCAGACCCGGGTGCCGCTGTACCAGCGCGCCCAGGGCTTCGGCTTCCCCGGCGTCCGCGTCGACGGCAACGACGTCCTCGCCTGCCTGGCCGTGACCCGCTCCGCCCTGGAGCGGGCCCGCCGCGGCGAGGGCCCGACGCTCGTCGAGGCCTTCACGTACCGGATGGGTGCGCACACCACCTCGGACGACCCCACCAAGTACCGCCACGACGACGAGCGTGTCGCCTGGGAGGCCAAGGACCCGATCCTGCGCCTGCGTACGTACCTCGAGGCCGAGGGCCACGCCGACGAGGCGTTCTTCACCTCCCTCGACGAGGAGAGCGACGTGCTCGCCAAGCGGGTCCGTGAGGCGGTCCGGGCCATGCCCGACCCCGAGGACATGGCGATGTTCGACCACGTCTACGCCGACGGGCACTCGCTCGTCGACGAGGAGCGCGCCCAGTTCGCCGCCTACCAGGCGTCGTTCGCCGAGGAGGGCAACTAGTCATGGCCGTACAGAAGCTTCCTCTCGCGAAGGCGCTCAACGAGTCGCTCCGCAAGGCCCTCGAGACCGACCCCAAGGTCCTGATCATGGGTGAGGACGTCGGCAAGCTCGGCGGCGTCTTCCGTATCACCGACGGCCTTCAGAAGGACTTCGGCGAGGACCGGGTCATCGACACCCCGCTCGCCGAGTCGGGCATCGTCGGCACGGCCATCGGTCTGGCCCTGCGCGGCTACCGCCCCGTGGTGGAGATCCAGTTCGACGGCTTCGTCTTCCCGGCGTACGACCAGATCGTCACGCAGCTCGCGAAGATGCACGCCCGCGCGCTCGGCAAGATCAAGCTGCCGGTCGTCATCCGCATCCCCTACGGCGGCGGCATCGGCGCGGTCGAGCACCACTCCGAGTCCCCGGAGGCGCTCTTCGCGCACGTGTCCGGCCTCAAGGTGGTCTCCCCGTCGAACTCCTCCGACGCCTACTGGATGCTCCAGCAGGCGATCCAGAGCGACGACCCGGTGATCTTCTTCGAGCCGAAGCGCCGCTACTGGGACAAGAGCGAGGTGGACACCGAGGCCATCCCCGGACAGCTGCACGCGGCGCGCGTCGCACAGCCCGGGTCCGACATCACGCTGGCCGCCTACGGCCCGATGGTGAAGGTCTGCCTCGAGGCGGCCGCGGCCGCCGCCGAGGAGGGCAAGTCGGTGGAGGTCATCGACCTGCGCTCGATGTCCCCGATCGACTTCGACACCATCCAGACGTCCGTCGAGAAGACCCGCCGGCTGGTCGTGGTCCACGAGGCTCCCGTCTTCTACGGCTCCGGCGCCGAGGTCGCGGCCCGCATCACCGAGCGGTGCTTCTACCACCTCGAGGCCCCTGTGCTGAGGGTCGGCGGCTTCCACGCCCCGTATCCTCCGGCGCGGCTCGAGGAGGAGTACCTTCCGGGTCTGGACCGTGTGCTGGACGCCGTCGACCGCTCGCTCGCGTACTGAGGAGTGCCGTGACCATGACTCAAGACACTTCCCTTCGCTTCCGCGAGTTCAAGATGCCCGACGTGGGCGAAGGACTCACCGAGGCCGAGATCCTCAAGTGGTACGTCCAGCCGGGCGACACCGTCACCGACGGCCAGGTCGTGTGCGAGGTCGAGACGGCGAAGGCGGCCGTCGAGCTGCCGATCCCGTACGACGGCGTGGTCCACGAGCTGCGCTTCGCCGAGGGCACCACCGTCGACGTCGGCACCTCGATCATCACGGTCGATGTGGCGCCGGGGAGCGATGACGCCGCTCCGGCGGAGGCCGCCGCGGTACCGGCCGCCCAGACCGAGGCGTCGCCCGTCGCCGAGGCCGTCGCAGAGGCGGAGGAGGCGAAGCCCCAGGGCCGTCAGCCGGTTCTCGTCGGCTACGGCGTCGCCGAGTCCTCGACCAAGCGCCGGCCGCGCAAGCAGGTGGGTGCGCCCGAGCAGAGCCAGGCGGCCGCGGCCGTCCAGGCGGAGATGAACGGCCACGGCGTGCCGACGGCGCCGCGTCCGCTCGCCAAGCCCCCGGTGCGCAAGCTCGCCAAGGACCTGGGCATCGACCTGGCGACGGTCACCCCGACCGGCCCCGACGGCGTCATCACCCGGGAGGACGTCCACGCGGCCGCCGCCCCGGCCGCCGCCGCGGCACCTGTCACCGTGCCGGCCGCCGAGCCGGTCACCGCGCAGGAGCCGCTCTCCGCCCCCGCCGTCGAGGCGGGCGCGCGCGAGACCCGCGTGCCGATCAAGGGCGTGCGCAAGGCGACGGCCTCCGCGATGGTCGGCAGCGCCTTCACCGCACCGCATGTCACGGAGTTCGTCACGATCGATGTGACGCGCACGATGAAGCTGGTCGAAGAGCTCAAGTCCGACAAGGACATGGCCGGTCTGCGGGTCAACCCGCTGCTGCTGATCGCCAAGGCCCTGCTGGTCGCGATCAAGCGCAACCCGGAGGTCAACGCCTCGTGGGACGAGGCGAACCAGGAGATCGTGCAGAAGCACTACGTCAACCTGGGCATCGCCGCGGCCACTCCGCGGGGCCTGATCGTGCCTAACATCAAGGACGCGCACGACAAGACCCTGCCGCAGCTGGCGTCGGCGCTGGGCGAGCTGGTGGCCACGGCCCGGGAGGGCAAGACCACCCCGGCGGCGATGCAGGGCGGCACGGTGACCATCACCAACGTCGGCGTCTTCGGCGTCGACACCGGTACGCCGATCCTCAACCCCGGTGAGTCCGCGATCCTCGCGGTCGGTGCGATCAAGCTCCAGCCCTGGGTACACAAGGGCAAGGTGAAGCCCCGTCAGGTCACCACTCTGGCGCTCTCCTTCGATCACCGCCTGGTCGACGGCGAGCTCGGCTCCAAGGTTCTCGCCGATGTCGCGGCGATCCTGGAGCAGCCGAAGAGGCTGATCACCTGGGCCTGATGGCCCTGACGTCCTGTTTCACGTGAAACGCCCGACCGGGAGCACTCGGTCGGGCGTTTCACGTTGAAGGGGAAGCGATTCATGGGGGTATGCCGGAAATGGGCTTCCGTTATGCGGACACGGCTGCCTGATGCACCTCTGTTGTATCTATGCTGTGCGCATGCCTGCCGCGCCCGTGAAACGACCTCCTGCCGCCGACCGTGTCTACACCCACGTCAAGCAGGCCGTCCTCGACCGGCGCTACGAGGGCGGCACCCTGCTCACCGAAGGCGAACTGGCCGAGGCCGTAGGCGTCTCCCGCACACCGGTACGGGAGGCCCTGCTCAAGCTCGAGGTCGAAGGGCTGATCAAGCTCTATCCGAAGAAGGGCGCGCTCGTCCTCGCCGTCTCCGCCCAGGAGATCAGGGACGTGGTCGAGACCCGCCTGCTGGTCGAGGAGTTCGCGGTACGCCGGGCCGTGCCCGCGCCCGCCGTGCTCGTCGCCCGCCTGGAGGAACTGCTGGCCGAACAGCGCCGTCACGCCGACGCCGGAGACCTCGCCGCCTTCGCCGTCAGCGACCGGTGCTTCCACGCCGAGATCGTCAAGCACGCGGGCAACGACATCCTCTCCAGGCTGTACGACCAGCTCCGCGACCGTCAGCTGCGCATGGGCGTCGCGATGATGCAGGCGCTGCCCGACCGCATCACCCGCAACCACGACGAGCACGCCGAGATCCTCGAAAGGATCAAGGCGGGAGACGCCGAGGGTGCCGCCGCCTGCGTGCGAGGGCACCTCGGCCGGGTCGAGGACCTGGTCCGGGGTGAGACACGGTGAGCGGCTCGGCCCCCGCCCTCTCCCTGCCCGGTGATCCCCCCGGCGGCCGGCGTGCCGCCGTGGTCTGGGGCATCGGTGTCGCCGTCTACTTCGTCGCCGTCATCTTCCGTACCAGCCTGGGCGTCGCCGGCCTCGACGCCGCCGACCGCTTCGACGTGGGCGCCTCCGCCCTGTCCACCTTCTCGATCCTCCAACTGCTCGTGTACGCGGGCATGCAGATACCGGTCGGCCTGATGGTGGACCGGCTGGGCACCAAGAAGGTGCTCACCATCGGCGTGGTGCTGTTCACCCTCGGCCAGTTGGGCTTCGCGCTCTCGCCCTCGTACGAGACGGCGCTCGCGTCCCGCGCGCTGCTCGGCTGCGGCGACGCGATGACCTTCATCAGCGTGCTGCGCCTCGGATCGCGCTGGTTCCCGGCCCGTCGAGGACCGCTCATCGGGCAGGTCGCCGCCCTCTTCGGAATGGCCGGCAATCTCGTCTCCACGCTTGTCATCGCCCGCATGCTGCACGGTGTCGGCTGGACCGCCACCTTCGTCGGCAGTGCCGCGTGCGGGGTGGTCGTCCTGATCCTGCTCTCGCTCTTCCTCTCCGACCACCCGGAAGGCCACGAACCCCCGCCGGCCCGGCACGCGGGACCCGCCTTCGTGCGGAAGCAGATAGCCACGTCCTGGCGTGAGCCCGGAACCCGGCTCGGTATGTGGGTCCACTTCACGACCCAGTTCCCCGCCATGGTGTTCCTGCTCCTGTGGGGGATGCCGTTCCTGGTGGAGGCGCAGGGCCTGTCCCGCGAGACCGCGGGCAGCCTGCTGACGCTGGTGGTGCTCTCCAACATGCTGGTGGGTCTGGTGTACGGCCAGGTCATCGCCCGTCACCACGGAGCACGGGTGCCACTGGCGCTCGGCACGGTCGGGGCCACCGCCGCCCTATGGGCGGCCACCCTTGCCTACCCGGGGGACCAGGCGCCCATGTGGCTGCTGATCACACTGTGCTCGGTGCTCGGCGCCTGCGGTCCCGCCTCGATGATCGGGTTCGACTTCGCGCGGCCGGCCAACCCGCCGGAGCGGCAGGGCACAGCGTCCGGGATCGTCAACATGGGCGGGTTCGTCGCCTCGATGACCACGTTGCTGGCGGTGGGCGTCCTTCTGGACGTCACCGGCGACGACTACCGCATCGCCTTCTCGTCGGTCTTCGTGCTGGAGGCTCTCGGGATCACCCAGATCCTGCGGCTGCGCGCCCGCACGGCACGACGCGAACGGGAACGGCTGGTGGCGAGCCGGGTGGAGGCGGTGCACGTTCCGGCCTGAGTGCCGGCTGACGGCGCTCGGCCCGGTGAACGGCGCCCCACGGGCCCCCGGGGCCCCTCCCAGGGCCCCGCGGGCCCGTCTACGGCGTGACCGCGAACTCGCGCAGGATCGCCGCCGCCAGCTCCGTGTCCCCGTCCACCTTGATCCGGTCGTGCACCGCGGCCGCCCGGACGCGTCCGCAGGCCAGCCGGTAGTAGGTCTCCCAGTCCAGGGCGAGGGTCACCAGCGGGCCGAGCGAGGGAGAGCCGTCGATCGAACCGCGCCCGTCGGCGTCGACGCGCACCGTGCGCAGGAACTCCAGCGGGCCGTGCACATCGAAGACGACGGCCGAATTCGCGGGCGCGCCCGCCTCCTTGGCGACCACCTTGGGCAGCCCTTCGAGAAGCACGTCCCGGGCGACATGAGCACCGGGGGAGTCGAGGTTGCCCGGCTTGTTCAACGCGGTCCGCAGGTCCTGCTCGTGCACCCAGGTGTCGAACGCCCGCATCCGGTAGGCCACTTGCACCGTCTGCTCGGCACCGAGCGGCGCTCGGATCAGGGCGTCGGGGCTGCGGTTCTCGTTACGCAGCTGCCGTGCCCGCCGAATCATCGTGTACTCGAGTTCCGCGGTCATCTCCGGCGCCGTGTGGTGTCGGCGCACATCGACCTGCATCTCCATGTAGCGAGCGAACTCGCTCTGCACATGGTAGAGATCACGCGGCAGGGAGTGGATGGGCCGCGGGTCGCCGAGCATCTCGCACTCCATGCCGATGACATGCGAAACGATGTCACGCACCGACCAGCCCGGGCACGGAGTGGCGCGGTTCCACTCACCCTCGACGAGCGGCCCGACCAGCTCGGCTATCGCTTCGATGGAGTGGGTCCAGGCATCTGCGTAGTTCTGGAGGCTGGGATGGACGGTCACGGGACCCCTCGGCGGTCGTACGCGGACAAATTGGACTGGCAGCGCTGTGGGGGTCCGGGGGTGGCCCCCGGATGAGCACAGTACGCTGCCCGAAGGCACCCCGGCAGTGCTTTCGTGTGACGATCGTAGGCCCGTGTTGACGGCTCGAATGCCAGGACGGTGGTAGTGTGCGCGCCTCTCTCCTTCAGATCGCAGTAGACCCGGACGAAACGGTCGATTCCCGTAGGCGGCGTGCGGCCTCCCTGGTGCGGGAACAGGCGGGCTCCGAACTGGTGATCCTCCCCGAGTTGTGGCCCGTGGGCGCCTTCGCCTACCAGCAGTTCGAGAAGGAGGCGGAGCAGCCCACCGGCCCGACCTTCGAGGCCATGGCCGAGGCCGCGAAGGACGCGGGAGTCTGGCTGCACGCCGGTTCCGTCGTGGAGAAGGCCGATGACGGCACCCTCTACAACACCTCGCTCGTCATCTCCCCCACCGGTGAACTCGCCGCCGTCTACCGCAAGATCCACCGCTTCGGCTTCGACAAGGGCGAGGCCGTGATGATGGGCGCGGGCGAGGACCTGGTGACCGTCCGGCTCCCGGGCGCCCTCACCATCGGTCTCGCCACCTGTTACGACCTGCGCTTCCCCGAACTGTTCCGCGGCCTCGTCGACGCCGGCGCCCAGGCATTGGTGATCCCCGCCGGCTGGCCCGCCCGTCGCCGCGAGCACTGGACCCTGCTCGCCCGCGCGCGCGCGGTGGAGAACCAGGCCTACGTCCTCGCCTGCGGCACGGCGGGCACCCACGCCGGCGTCGAGCAGGCCGGCCACAGTATCGTCGTCGACCCCTGGGGCGAGGTCCTCGCGGAGGCAGGCCCCGGCGAAGAGGTCGTCACCGTGGACCTCGACCCCGCGAAGGTCACCACGACCCGGGACGAATTCCCCGCCCTCAAGGACCGCCGTCTGGGCCTGCCGGCCCCGGCCGCCCCGAGGCTCTGACCGCACCCCGGGAGGAGGGTCCCGCCGTGCGGCGGACCCTCCCTCAGCGGTCTTCCCGCTCCCTCTCCGCCATCCGGATCACACA
Source organism: Streptomyces sp. Tu 2975 (assembly GCF_009832925.1). Lineage (GTDB taxonomy): Bacteria > Actinomycetota > Actinomycetes > Streptomycetales > Streptomycetaceae > Streptomyces. Next base: position 3,967,553 of record NZ_CP047140.1, on the reverse strand, counting down.
CACCGCCACCGCGATCAGCAGCGCCGCGTCAGCGTCCTCCCGTACGACGTCCACCCCGTACGTGTCACGCAGCGTCAGCCATCGCCGCGAGATGTGGGCCAGCAACTCCCCGTCGTACTCGACCGCGAACTCCCGGTCCAGGATCCGCCCGCTGACGTCCAGCTCTGTGCCCTCGGCCAGGGTCACCCGGTAGTGGTTGCGCAGCAGTGACATCCGCTTCCGGCGCACCGTGGCCAGCGTCCCGCCGTCCCGTTCGATCGTCATCGTGTCCCGGACGCTGAACAATCGACGACGCAGAGTGATCAGCACGCGCCCGTCAGGGTCCTTGATCTCCAGGGTGTCCCGCAGCCGCATGGCCTTCCCGTCGACCAGGAAGGCGTGCCGCCCGTGCTCGTCTTCGATCCAGTAGTCGTCGCCGATCGCGAAGATCCTGTCCCGCACCAGATATTTCATGGCGGAATGAGTACCCCCGCGGGGGCGACGGGACAGGGGCACGGCCGCACGTGCACGCGTTCGGGTGTCCCGCGAGCGTGCCGGCCCGGTCCCGGTCCACGGACACGACCAGGGGCCGCCGTGGCAGGGCGTCGGTCGCGTAGCCGTACGCGTGATCCGGTGTTCGTACCCGGATGGCAAGCTTGAAGCATGAACGATGCCGCCCCGGCGCCCACCCCCGCGCCCCGCCGTGCCCGTGTCCGTGCCCCTGAGCTGATCGGCAAGGGTGGCTGGCTCAACACCGGAGGGAAAGACCTCACTCTCGCCGACCTGCGAGGACGCATCACGGTCCTCGATTTCTGGACGTTCTGCTGCATCAACTGCCTGCATGTCCTCGACGAACTGCGCGAGCTCGAGGAGAAGCACCGCGACACCGTGGTGATCATCGGGGTCCACTCGCCGAAGTTCGTGCACGAGGCCGAGCACCAGGCCGTCGTGGACGCCGTCGAGCGCTATCAGGTGCACCACCCCGTCCTCGACGACCCCGAGCTCGCCACCTGGAAGCAGTACGCGGTGCGCGCATGGCCGACGCTCGTCGTCATCGACCCCGAGGGGTACGTCGTCGCGCAGCACGCCGGCGAGGGGCACGCGCACGCGATCGAGAAGCTGGTCGAGGAGCTCGAGGCGGAGCATGCGGCGAAGGGCACGCTGCGCCGCGGCGACGGCCCCTATGTCGCTCCGGAACCCGTCGCCACCGACCTGCGCTTCCCCGGCAAGGCCCTGCTGCTGCCCTCCGGGAACCTCCTCGTCTCCGACTCCACCCGGCACCAGCTGGTCGAGATGGAGGCGGACGGCGAGAGCGTCGTGCGCCGCATCGGCGACGGCGAGTTCAACGAGCCGCAGGGTCTCGCCCTGCTGCCGGACGGGCGGGTCGCCGTCGCCGACACCGTCAACCACGCCATCCGTGCCTACGACCCGGCGACCGGCGCGATCGAGCTGCTCGCCGGGACCGGGAAGCAGTGGTGGCAGGGCTCACCGACCTCCGGGCCGGCGCTCGAGGTGGCCCTCTCCTCCCCGTGGGACGTGGCCTGGTGGGAGGGCCGGCTGTGGATCGCCATGGCCGGGGTGCACCAGCTGTGGACGTACGACCCCGAGCAGGGCACGGTCCAGGTCGCTGCGGGCACCACCAACGAGGGTCTGGTCGACGGGCCTGCCGCCGAGGCCTGGTTCGCACAGCCCTCCGGGCTCGCGGCCACCGAGGACCGGCTGTGGATCGCCGATGCGGAGACGTCCGCGGTCCGCTGGATCGACCGCGACCTTCAGGTGCACACCGCCGTCGGCACCGGACTCTTCGACTTCGGTCACCGCGACGGCGATGCCGCACAGGCGCTGCTCCAGCACCCGCTGGGGGTCACCGCGCTGCCCGACGGGTCGGTCGCCGTCAGCGACACCTACAACCACGCGCTGCGGCGCTTCGACCCCGCGACCGGTGAGGTGACCACGCTCGCGACGGATCTGCGCGAGCCCAGCGGGGCGGTGCTGGCCGGCGAGGACATCGTGGTCGTGGAGTCGGCCAGGCACCGGCTGACCCGGCTGCGGCTGCCCGACGAGGCGGTACGGGTGGAATCGGTCGCGCACCGCACGCAGCGTGCGGCGACCGACGTCGCGCCGGGCACGCTCCGGCTGGACGTGGTCTTCGAGGCCCCGGCCGGCCAGAAGCTCGACACCCGGTACGGGCCTTCGACGCGGCTGCTGGTCTCCTCGACCCCGCCCGGGCTGCTGCGCGCGGGCGAGGGCGCGGGGACCGACCTGAGCCGTGAGCTGGACATCGATCCGGCCGTCGGGGAGGGCGTGCTGCACGTCTCCGCGATGGCGGCGTCGTGCGACGACCCGGCTGGGGGTACCTCCCAGGCCGGAGGCTCTGGGGAGAGTATCCGGCCTGCCACGTCCACCAGCAGGACTGGGGCGTTCCGGTGCGGATCACGGCCGAGGGCGCGACCCGGCTGCCGCTCGTGCTGGCGGGGATGGACCGGGCCGGGTAGCAGGACAGGGACTGGCAGCGACCGGGCCGGGCGAGCGGCGCGGCTGGAGCAGGCAGCTGCGAGGAACGGCTCGGCAGGAAGGGAAACGCGGGGGCGGTCAGCGCGCCTTGGCCGCCTCTTCGAGGCCCCGCATCAGGTCGTCCTTGTTCATGCACGGCTGGACCTCGATCTTCGCCCCGAGCTCATGGAAGAGCGGCTCGAGGAGGAGGGGCAGCTGGGCGCTGTCCTGCATGTCGAACACGATGATGCAGGAGCGGCAGCCCTGGTGCGGGCCGAAGTAGGCGGCCTCCGGCTCGAGCCTGCCGAGGATGCGGCCCCAGATCTCCTGGATCCGCGCCGGGTCGGTCAGCTCGTTGGTCTGCTTCGTGTCCATGACGGCCCGCAGCATCATCCTCATGGCGGTCGCTCCGATCGTGTCGTGCCGAGTGGGCCCCCCTTGCCGCACTCAGCGTCGACCGCCCCGGAGGTGGCGGCAACATCTTCTACGCCGCTCCGGTGGGGCCGGGCGCCGCAGGAACAGGCCCTTGGCGAGGGCTTCCCTCACCGCCGCGGCAGGCCACGACCCCGGGCGGGGCCGCGGCCGGCTGCCGTGCTCACCCCTCGAGGAAGGCGGCGAGCGCGTTCGCGAGCAGGTACGGGTCGTCCGCGCCGCACAGTTCGCGGGCGCTGTGCATCGAGAGGATGGCGATGCCGATGTCGACGGTGTGGATACCGTGCCGTGCCGCCGTGATGGGGCCGATGGTGGTGCCGCACGGCATCGCGTTGTTCGACACGAACGTCTGCCACGGCACGCCCGCCTTCTCGCAGGCCGCGGCGAAGTAGGCCCTGCCCTGGCCGTCGGTGGCGTACCGCTGGTTGACGTTGACCTTGAGGATGGGGCCGCCGTTGGCGCGCGGGTGGTGCGTCGGGTCGTGCCGCTCGCCGTAGTTGGGGTGGACGGCGTGGCCGGTGTCTGAGGACAGGCAGACCGTTCCCGCGAAGGCGCGGGCCCGGTCCTCGAGGCTGCCGCCGCGGGCGAACACCGAACGCTCCAGCACCGAGCCGAGCAGCGGGCCGTCGGCGCCGGTGTCCGACTGCGAGCCGTTCTCCTCGTGGTCGAAGGCGGCGAGGACGGGGATGAAGGGCAGCTCGGCGGAGGCGGCGACCGCGGCCAGCGCGGCCGTACCGGCGTGCACGGAGACGAGGTTGTCCATCCGCGGGCCGGCGAGCAGTTCGCGGTCGCGTCCGAGATAGGCGGGCGGTTCGACGGAGTGGGCCATCAGGTCCCATCCGGTGACCTCGCCCTGGGGGATGCCGGACTCCGCCTCGAGGAAGCGGATCAGGTCGCCTTCCTCGACGTCACCGAGCCCCCAGATCGGCTGCATGTGGCGCTGCCGGTCGAGCTTGAGGCCGTCGGTGTTGACCGAGCGGTCGAGGTGGACCGCGAGCTGCGGTACACGCAGCAGCGGCCGGTCGATGTCGACCAGCCGGTGGGACCCGTCGCGCAGCGTGAGCCGGCCTGCGAGCCCGAGGTCTCGGTCGAGCCAGGTGTTGAGGAGGGTGCCGCCGTAGATCTCGACGGCGACCTGCCGCCAGCCGAACGCGCCGGTGTCGGGCAGCGGTTTGACCCGCAGGTTCGGCGAGTCGGTGTGCGCGCCGACGATGCGGAACGGGGTGTGGGCAGAGGCGCCTTCCGGCACGTACCAGGCGATGAGGGCCCCGCCGCGCACGACGTACCTGCCGCCGGTGGTCCCGTCCCAGGCGTCGGTCTCGAGGACCTGCCGGAAGCCGGCCTTCTCGAGCCTTTCCGCAGCCGCGGCGACCGCGTGGTACGGCGTGGGTGCTGCCGTGAGGAAGGACATGAGGTCGTCGGTGTGGCCGCGATCGAAGCGGGCAGGTTCGCTGCTCATGGGTTCACCTTAACGAGGGGGGTAAGTTGCCCGGTCGTCCATCTGTGACACCTGGTCCACCGGGCGCCGGCGACGGCGGAAAACGGTTGCCGTGACGGTCCCGGCGCACGGGCCAGGGTATCGAGGGAACGCGGCAGGGCCGCCGTCCGAATAGTCGGACGGCGGCCCTGTGACAGGTCTGACGGGCCTAGAAGGCGGCCTCGTCGAGGTCCATCAGCGAACCGTCGACGCTCTCGGCGAGCGCGCGCTCGACGGAGACGCCCGGGAGGACGTTGGCCGCGAAGAACTTCGCCGCCGCGATCTTGCCCTGGTAGAACGGCACGTCCTTGGCGGAGGCGGTCTCGAGCTTCTCGGCGGCGACGGCCGCGCCGCGCAGCAGCAGGTAGGCGACGACCACGTCGCCGGAGGCCATCAGCAGGCGGGTGGTGTTGAGGCCCACCTTGTAGATGTTCTTGACGTCCTCGCCGGTGGCGATGAGGTCGTTCGTCATGGTGCCGACGATCGCCTCGAGGTCCACGGCGGCCTTGGCCAGCGCGTCGCGGGCGGCGGCCAGCTCCTCGCCGCCGGTGCCGACCGCGAGGAACTTCTTGATCTCCTCGGAGAGGGCGTTCAGCGCCTGGCCCTGGTCGCGGACGATCTTCCGGAAGAAGTAGTCCTGGCCCTGGATGGCGGTGGTGCCCTCGTAGAGGGTGTCGATCTTGGCGTCGCGGATGTACTGCTCGACCGGGTACTCCTGGAGGTAGCCGGAGCCGCCGAAGGTCTGCAGCGACTGGGCCAGCTGCTCGTACGACTTCTCCGAGCCGTAGCCCTTGACGATCGGCAGGAGCAGGTCGTTCAGCGCGACGAGCGACTTGGTGTCCTCGCCCGCGGTCTCCTTGACGGCGATCTCGTCCTGGATGGAGGCGGTGTACAGCACGAGGGCGCGCATGCCCTCCGCGTACGCCTTCTGCGTCATCAGGGAGCGGCGCACGTCGGGGTGGTGCGTGATGGTGACCTTGGGGGCGGTCTTGTCCGCGAAGTTCTTGAGGTCCGGACCCTGGACGCGCTCCTTGGCGTACTCCAGCGCGTTGAGGTAGCCGGTGGACAGGGTGGCGATGGCCTTCGTGCCGACCATCATCCGGGCGAACTCGATGATCATGAACATCTGGCGGATGCCGTCGTGCTTGTCGCCGATCAGCCAGCCCTTGGCGGGGTGCTGGTCACCGAAGGTCATCTCGCAGGTGTTGGAGGCCTTGAGGCCCATCTTGTGCTCGACGTTCGTCGCGTAGACGCCGTTGCGCTCGCCCAGCTCGCCGGTCTCCCAGTCGAAGTGGTACTTGGGCACGAGGAAGAGGGAGAGGCCCTTGGTGCCGGGGCCGTGGCCCTCGGGGCGTGCCAGCACGTAGTGGAGGATGTTCTCCTCCATGTCGTGCTCACCGGAGGTGATGAAGCGCTTCACGCCCTCGATGTGCCAGGAGCCGTCGTCCTGCTGGACGGCCTTGGTGCGGCCGGCGCCGACGTCCGAGCCGGCGTCCGGCTCGGTGAGGACCATGGTGGAGCCCCAGCGCTTCTCCACGGCTATCTCGGCGATCTTCTTCTGCGCCTCGTTGCCCTCTTCGAAGAGCACGCCGGCGAAGGCGGGGCCGGAGGAGTACATCCAGACGGCCGGGTTCGAGCCGAGCAGCAGCTCCGCGTAGGACCAGATCAGGGAGCGGGGCGAGGTGGTGCCGCCGATCTTCTCGGGCAGGCCCAGACGCCAGTACTCGGAGTCCATGAAGGCGTTGTAGCTCTTCTTGAAGCTCTCGGGGACCGGGGCGGTGTTGGTCGCGGGGTCGAACACCGGAGGGTTGCGGTCGGCGTCCGCGAAGGACTCGGCGAGCTCGTTCTCCGCGAGGCGGGCGATCTCCGCGAGGATCGACTTGGCGGTGTCGACGTCCATCTCCGCGAACGGGCCGGTGCCGTACAGCTTGTCGCGCCCGAGGACCTCGAAGAGGTTGAACTCGATGTCGCGGAGATTCGACTTGTAGTGCCCCATGGCGACGGCTCCGTAAGGATCGGAAGTCTGGATTTCTCATCCACGTACCAGCAAGTAGCTACGATAATGCTACCCGTCGGTAATAAGATGCAACCCCTATCGGGGCAACTGTGACTCGTTACTCTTGCGGGCATGTACGGCTACGACCAGACCCCGGGCGCTCAACAGCAGCAGTACGTGGCTCAGCAGCCCTCCTACGGGGAGCAGCCGCTGTACCCCGAGCCGTCGCCGCCGTCACTGGCCGACGCGGTGCGGGCCTTCACGACGGGGTCGATGGCGGCCGAGGACTTCCAGCAGATCTTCGCGACGTCGAAGGTCTACTGCCCGCGCGGGGACAATCCGGGGTTCCTGGCCCTGCACAACACGCAGCAGCCGGTGATCCCGATGTTCACCTCGCTCAAGGAGCTGCGTCGGTACGCCGGCAAGGAGTCGAAGTACTTCGTGATCACGGGGGCCGAGGTGATCGACCTGCTGCCGACGGGCTACGGCTTCGTGCTGGACATGGAGGGCGATCACCGGATGGTCTTCGACGCGAAGGCCGTCGAGCAGATGGTCGACTTCGCGATGCGGCGGATGTACGGGTAGCCGTCGCCGCTCCGCGCACCGTCGGCGGCCCGCGGGGCCGTGGTCGCGCGCCCCTGTTTGCACGCCCGGGAGGAATTCCTCCCGGGCGTTCTCCGTTTGTGGTGGCAAGAAGTTCATCCTTCAACTAAAGTCGTCGCACAAGGAGGTCCCGCCATGCCTGCAGTGACTGTCGAGAACCCGATCACCCTGCCGCGCGTCGCCGCGCCCGCCGAGGCGCTGCCGAGGCCCGTGCTCGCCGTGACCACGGCCCCGAGCGGCTTCGAGGGGGAGGGGTTCCCGGTGCGGCGCGCGTTCGCCGGGATCAACTACCAGTACCTCGACCCGTTCATCATGATGGACCAGATGGGCGAGGTGGAGTACGCGCCCGGCGAGCCGAAGGGCACGCCCTGGCACCCGCACCGCGGCTTCGAGACGGTCACGTACCTCCTCGACGGAACCTTCGTGCACCAGGACAGCAACGGTGGCGGTGGAACCATCCAGAACGGCGACACGCAGTGGATGACGGCCGGCAGCGGCCTGCTCCACATCGAGGCCCCGCCGGAGGAGCTGGTGACTTCGGGCGGCCTGTTCCACGGCCTCCAGCTGTGGGTGAACCTGCCCGCGCGCGACAAGATGATGGACCCGCGCTACCAGGACATCCGCGGCGGCCACGTGCGCCTGCTGACCTCCGCCGACGGCGGCGCCCTGCTCCGGGTGATCGCCGGCGAGCTCGGCGGTCATGAGGGCCCGGGCATCACGCACACCCCCATCACCATGGTCCACGCGACTCTGGCCCCTGGTGCGGAGATCACCTTGCCGTGGCGCGAGGACTTCAACGGCCTCGCGTACGTCCTCGCGGGCCGCGGTGCCGTCGGGCAGGAGCTGCGGCCGGTGCGGAAGGGGCAGACGGCCGTCTTCGGCGACGGTGGATCGCTGACCGTGCGTGCGGACGAGTCGCAGGACTCGAACACTCCCGACCTGGAGATCGTGCTGCTCGGCGGGCAGCCGATCAGGGAGCCGATGGCGCACTACGGCCCCTTCGTGATGAACACCCAGGAGGAGCTGCGACAGGCCTTCGAGGACTTCCAGCGGGGCCGTCTCGGCACCGTTCCGGCGGTCCACGGCATGTAGTCGCCTCCCCGCCGCCCTCCCGGGCCGCCGGCCCGGGAGCTCCGTGTCCGCCGCTCGTTTTGACGGGGCGTCACCCGTGCGGACCGGGCGGGCGGGACGGGTGCGGACGGCCGTGGTCGGGTGGGGCTGTGCCCCAGTCGAAGCCGCTGCTGCCCGAGCCCATGAAGCGCCTCGCCGCCTGGTGCGTCGTCGCGCTGCTCGTCACCGGGGTCGCGGCCGTCGGGATCTGGCTCGTCGTCAGGTTCCAGACGGTCGTGACGCCCGTGCTGCTCGCGCTGCTCGGGACCGCGCTGCTGGGGCCGCTGTACCGGCGGCTGGTACGGATGAAGGTGCAGCAGTCGCTGGCCGCGGCACTCACCTGTGTCGCCGTGGTGGCCGTGGTCGGCGGCGCGGTCTACATCGTCGTCAGCGCGCTGATCGAGACCGGCGACCAGATCATCGCCTCACTGCGGCAGGCCGCCTCCGATCTCGCACGGCATTTCGGAGCCGCCGGGACCTCGCTCGACGACGTGGCCTCGAACGCCAGGGAACTGCTCGGCAAGTTCGGCGGAACGGCAGCCTCAGGTGTGATCTCCGGACTGAGCGTGGTCAGCGAGATGATCGCGATCGCCGTCCTGGCGCTGCTGCTGGTCTTCTTCTTCCTGCGGGACTCCGACCGGGCCGTCGGAGCGCTGCGCTCCGTCGCGCCGGGCGACGCCGGCGAACTCGTCGAGGCGATCGGGCGCCAGGCCTTCCGGGGCGTCGAGGGCTTCATGCGCGGGACGACGTTCATCGCGCTGATCGACGCCTTGTGCATCACGCTCGGGCTGCTGATCCTGCGGGTGCCCGGCGCGGTCGGACTCGGGGCGCTCGTCTTCGTGGGCGCCTACGTCCCCTATCTCGGCGCGTTCATCTCCGGCGCGGTGGCCGTCCTCGTCGCTCTCGCCGACCGTGGGTTCGTCATCGCGCTGTGGGCGCTCGGAGTGGTGCTGGCCGTGCAGGTGCTGGAGGGACATGTGCTCCAGCCGATGATCCAGAGCCGTACGGTCCACATGCACCCCGCGGTCGTACTGCTGGCGATCACGGCGGGGGCGAGCCTCGCCGGAATCCTCGGGATGCTGCTCGCCGTGCCCGTGACCGCCGCCGTGTTCGCCGCCGTCCGCGAACTCCGGGCGCGTTACGGAGCCGGGGGCGCGGAGACCGGTGGGCCCGGTCCGTCGCCGGGTGCGGCCGGCGCGCCCGGTTCGTAGAGCTCGAACCAGATCGACTTGCCCTCGCCCCTCGGGTCGACGCCCCAGTCGTCCGCCGGCATCTCCGTCAGCAGCAGCCCGCGTCCCGAGGACGCCATCTCGCCCGGCCGGCGGCGGTGGGGCAGTTCGTCGCTGAAGTCGGTGACCTCCACGCGCAACCGCCGTTTCGGGGTGCGGTGTGCCACTTCGGCGACGATGAGCGCGTCGCCGTCGGTGTGGACGAGCACATTCGTGACCATCTCGGAGACCATGAGCACCGCGGAGTCGACCTGTTCCGTGTCCTCCCAGTCGTGGAGCAGTTCCCGCAGGTGGCGCCGGGCGGCCGCGCTCCGCTCCGGCTGCGCCTGGGCGACGGCCATCGCGGTACGGCGCGGGGCGCGGCGGGACGGCTGTCCCTCCCGGCACAGCAGCACCAGCGCGATGTCGTCCTCGCGCCGGTCGGCGAGCGGACCGGTCGTGTAGTGGGACGACGGCCCGTGCACGGCCTGCACCAGGCTGTCGGCGAGGTCTTCCAGCGACGTGCCGGAGTGCTCCTCCAGGACGCCCCGCACTCTGGCCCAGCCGGTGTCGAGGTCGTGCCCGCCGGTCTCGAGGAGTCCGTCCGTGCAGATCATCAGCGTCTCGCCGGGCTCCAGGACGAACCGGGTCGTCGGGTAGTCGGTGTCCGGGTCGATGCCCAGCGGCAGCCCGCCCTCTGTGGGACGCAGCAGCACCGTGCCGTCGGAGGTCCGCACGGCCGGCTCCGGATGCCCGGCGCGGGCGATCTCCACCAGACCGGTGGCCGGATCGACCTCCGCATAGAGACAGGTCGCGAAGCGGGGGCTCGAACAGTCGCCCTCCGCGTAGGTGTCGGTGATGCCGTGCAGGAAGCGGGAGGCGCGCGAGAGCACGGCGTCCGGCCGGTGGCCCTCGGAGGCGTACGCGCGCAGGGCGATCCGCAACTGCCCCATCAGCCCGGCGGCCCGTACGTCGTGTCCCTGGACATCCCCGATGACCAGCGCGGTGCGCCCGGAGGGGAGCGGGATCATGTCGTACCAGTCGCCGCCGACCTGGAGTCCGCCGCCGGTCGGCACGTACCGTGCGGCCACCGCCATGCCCGGGATCTCCGGCCCGAGCTGGGGCATCATCGAGCGCTGGAGTCCGAGCGAGAGCTCACGCTCGGTCTCGGCGACCTCGGCGCGTGCCAGTGCCTGGGCGAGCATCCGGGCAACCGTGGTGAGGACGGAGCGCTCGTCGGGCGTGAAGGCGGCGACCGGATGGCGGAAGGCCGCCATCCAGGCGCCCATGGTCCGGCCGGCGACGATCAGGGGCAGGAACGCCCAGGACCGGCGGCCGAAGCGCTGGGCGAGGGGCCAGGTGACGGGATAGCGACGGCGGTAGTCGCCCGGAGTCGGCAGATAGACCGCCCGCCCCGTCCGCACCACTTCGGCGGCCGGGTAGTCCGTGTCGAGCGGCAGGTCCGTGAACGGCTGCTCGTCCTCCGCGCTGTGCCCGTGGTGGCCGGTGATCGTCAGACGGTCGCCGGCCACGCCGAAGACCGCCAGGCCGTCCGGTGAGAAGCCCGGCATGGACAGCGAGGAGGCGACCCGCAGTACCTCGGCCGTGGACCGGGCCTCGGCGAGGGCGCGCAGGAACGCCTCACGGTGGCGGCGCCAGTCACCGGTGACCGGTGTCTTGGCGGCCGTCGTGCCCGGATGGGGCTCCGCCACCTCCTGGAGGGTGCCGATCAGCAGGTAGCCCTCGCCCTCCGCGCGCGCCTTGGTGCGGCTGCGGACGGTGCGCAGCACCCGTCCGGTCCCGTCACGACCCTGAGCCTGGCCTCGGCGAGGGTGCCCTCGGTGACGGCCACGGAGATGACGCCGTTGATCTCGCCCCAGTCGATGGGGTGGAAGCGGGCGCGTACGGCGGATGCGGGGACGTCACCGGCCCCGGCGGCGAGCTCGATCAGCCGGGCAGCTTCGGCGTCGAGGGTGACCGTGCCGGTCGTGGTGTCCCATCGCCAGACGCCGGTCGCGATCGCGGCGAGAACATCCTCCGTACCCATTGGTTCACTTTATTCCGATCATCACGGTTATGACGTGGCGGAGTGCTGTCGCGTCTATGTCAATGGGCGGCAGCGAGGCCGGGCGGTAACCTTGCAACGGTTGTGCCCACCCCGAATCGCTAAGACTGGATGAACGACGATGCATCGGTACAGGTCCCACACCTGCGGCGAGCTCCGCGCCTCTGACGTCGGAGCCGACGTCCGGCTGAGCGGCTGGCTGCACAATCGCCGAGACCTGGGTGGCATCCTCTTCATCGATCTGCGCGACCACTACGGCATCACGCAGCTCGTCGCCCGGCCCGGCACCAAGGCCGCGGAGGTGCTCGACAAACTCACCAAGGAGACGGTGGTCCGCGTCGACGGCAAGGTCGTCTCCCGCGGCGCCGAGAACGTCAACCCGGACCTCCCCACAGGTGAGATCGAGGTCGAGGCCGCAGAGGTCGAGGTCCTGGGCGCGGCCAAGCAGCTTCCGTTCACCGTCAACACCGACGACGGTGTGAACGAGGAGCGCCGGCTCGAGTACCGCTTCCTCGACCTGCGCCGCGAGCGCATGCACCGCAACATCATGCTGCGCACCGCCGTCATCTCCGCCGTCCGGCACAAGATGACCGCGCTCGGCTTCAACGAGATGGCGACCCCGATCCTCGCCGCGACGTCCCCCGAGGGCGCCCGCGACTTCGTGGTGCCGTCCCGTCTCAACCCGGGCAAGTTCTACGCGCTGCCGCAGGCCCCGCAGCAGTTCAAGCAGCTGCTGATGATCTCCGGCTTCGACCGCTACTTCCAGATCGCGCCCTGCTTCCGCGACGAGGACGCGCGCGCCGACCGCTCGCCCGGCGAGTTCTACCAGCTCGACGTCGAGATGAGCTTCGTCGAGCAGGAGGACGTCTTCCAGCCGATCGAGAAGCTGATGACGGAGCTCTTCGAGGAGTTCGGCGGCGGCCGCCACGTCACCTCCCCCTTCCCGCGGATCCCGTTCCGCGAGGCGATGCTGAAGTACGGCTCCGACAAGCCGGACCTGCGCGCCAAGCTGGAACTCGTCGACATCTCCGACGTCTTCGAAGGCTCGGAGTTCAAGGCCTTCGCCGGCAAGCACGTCCGCGCGCTGGCCGTGCCGGACACCGCCGACCAGCCCCGTAAGTTCTTCGACGGCCTCGGCGACTACGCCGTCGAGCAGGGCGCCAAGGGCCTCGCCTGGGTCCGGGTCGGCAACGACGGAGCCCTGACCGGCCCCATCGCCAAGTTCCTCACCGAGGAGAACGTCAAGGTTCTCACCGAACGTCTGGGGCTCGCCGCGGGCCACGCGGTCTTCTTCGGCGCCGGTGACTTCGACGAGGTCTCGAAGATCATGGGCGCCGTCCGCGTCGAGGCCGCCAAGCGCGCCGGCCACTTCGAGGACAACGTCTTCCGCTTCTGCTGGATCGTCGACTTCCCGATGTACGAGCGGGACGAGGAGACCGGCAAGATCGACTTCTCGCACAACCCGTTCTCGATGCCGCAGGGCGGTCTCGAGGCTCTGGAGACCAAGGACCCGCTGGACATCCTCGGCTGGCAGTACGACATCGTCTGCAACGGCGTCGAACTGTCCTCCGGAGCAATCCGGAACCACGAGCCCGAAATCATGTTCAAGGCGTTCGAGATCGCGGGCTACTCCCGCGAGACCGTCGAGCACGAGTTCGCCGGCATGCTCCGCGCCTTCGAGTACGGCGCCCCGCCGCACGGCGGCATCGCCCCCGGTATCGACCGCATCGTGATGCTGCTGGCCGACGAGCCGAACATCCGCGAGACGATCGCGTTCCCGCTCAACGGCAACGCGCAGGACCTGCTGATGGGCGCGCCCACCGAGCTGGAGGAGTCCCGTCTGCGCGAGCTGAACATCCAGCTGCGCAAGCCGGTCGCCAAGTCCGGCGAGTAGCACGGCACGAGCACCGCACGGACAAGGGCCCCGGAACCTCATGGTTCCGGGGCCCTTCTCCCGTGTCGGGACCCCGGCACGAAGCTCCGTACGACAGGGAGCCCGCTTTCAGCGTCGGCGGCCAGGGCTTCGAGAGGGAGCCACTAACCGGGTCGTTCGACCAGCTCTCGCTTCCCCGTTGCCGGATGAAGGAACTGCTGCGGTGGCTGGAGCGCCCATGGCGGTGAATGGGCGACACGGCGTCGCCCGCCCACTGAGCGCGTGCCCTCACGGAGCAGAGGCGGGTCGCGCGAGAACTGTGCCCGACCGCAGCGGAGTCCGCTTCCGATTGCGCCGTATCGGGGTGGCATATCACCGTTGTCCGGGCACACTGAATGTGCTGGTGATACAACCGATGAACTGTGCTCGCTCGGACATGTCGGGGGAAGTGTGGACAGTGAGGCGATACTGGCGACCGAAGCTCAACGGGCGGCAGCCGAGGAGGCGTTACGGCTCTGGCTGCCGAACGCGACGCTGCACTACTCGGCCATGCCGCAGGGCCGATCCGGTGTCGGGCTCATGGGGGTCGATGTCAGCGGCGACGCAGGAGAGTTCGCCGTGGGCGGTTACGTACTCCGGGTCGGGCCGGACGACGACCGGCTGACCCAGCCCAATGAGCTTGCGGCCCACAACTTGCTGCGTGGTGCCGACCCCGACTTTGCCGAGGCCCACATCCCCCGTCTGCTGAGGATCCATGCCACCGGTGAGGGAGACGACAGACTGGGCGTCACCCTCCACCAGTTGGCCGGGGGCAGCCTGCGACAGTACGTATCGCCCCGTACCCGTACCACCGGGCTGCGTCGGACGGCGCGACAGATGTCCCGGGAGCTGTTGTTCGCATGGTCGGATCCGCGTGACGTCCGGATGACCACGCCGCACGACTTGCTGATCGACATGGTCGGACAGGACCGAGCCGCCGGCTGCCTCGAGTTCGCCGAGTCGTTCTTCCCCGGCGGAGGTACGGTCGAGCGAGGCGGCTACGCCTTCCTCGACCCCCGCGAGATCCTGGGGCCGTGCCGGGGCGGTTCCGTGCCTGTCATGCATGGTCAGTGCCATGGTGACCTGAACACCGGCAACCTGTTGGTCCCGGTCGACGAGCGGGCCGACGCGGACAGCGGCTACTGGATCGTCGACCTCGCAAGGGCCCGATCGGGTGCCGCCGGTTTCGACCTCGCCTATCTGGAGGTCAGCGTTCTGGTCAACCTGATGCCGGAGATCCGGTGCTCCGTCCTCGCGCGCTGTCTGGCGAACGTCGAGGACGCCGTCCGCAGGTCGGTGCCGGACGACACCGACTGGCTGATGGCGTTCCTCGACGAATCACGCCAGGGCATCCAGGAGTGGATCTCCGAGCAGCCGGGCAGGGTGGATCAGCTCAACTGCCAACTGCTGCTGGTGCGGATGATCGCGGGACTGTTGTGGGCACGCCGCTTTGCTCCGGAGAGTCCCCAGGCGCAGATCTGCCTGGCCTATGCAGGGTGGTACGCCCTTCGCTACCGCCGGGCTGGCGCAGCCGACGATCTCACACCGGTGTACGAGTCTCCGGCGGGGACGGAAACACGAGTGCGGGAGGAGACAGAGGCCGAGTTGTGGCAGGCGCTGTGGGACATGACGATGGGCTTCGCCCCGCACGCCGCGCGCTACGTCCTGATCGCCGAGCGGATGCCCGCTGCCGCCTCGGCTGCCGCCCTTGGCCGTATTCCGTGGTCGTTGATCCTGGATCTTGACCCAAGGTCGGACGCCGACGGCCTGCGTCACCAAGCCGGCCCGGTCCTCGAGGCACAGCGCGCGGTTCATCTGATGACCGACAGACAGCCGTTGGTCGACTACGCGCGTGGCACCGCCTGGATGCTGGCGGTCGGGTCCGTTCTGCGCAATGAACCGCCGGACGACCTCCGCAACTGGGGGTACAAGCGTCTGGGTTCCGTGCGGCAGCTGGCATCCTCGTTCCGGCGGGCCGTCGGCGACATCCCGGTCTGCGTGGTGGTCCTCGAAGGCGACGGCCGCAATACTGCGGGCACGGAGCGGGACCGGATGCTGCGGGTGATCGAGGCCGTGGACGAGATGCTGCAGGGTCACGGCACTTTCCTGCACGTCGGTCGATCCGTTCTCACCACGAGCGTGGAGACGACCTCGCTGCCGCTGCCGCTGACTACCCTGCTCGACAGATTGACCGAGACCCTGGGCACGACCCCGGACCAGCGCGACTACACACTTCCGGCCGTGGACAAGAGCACGGCCGCCCTCTCACCCGAGACCATGCAGATGCTCCGTGAGCACTTGGTCGTGCTGTACGACGGTATCGAGTTGACCGTCTCGCCTGCCGGAGGCCGTCACAACGACGAGTTCTGGCGGGGCGGTCTCATCAGCTGGGCCGATCTGGACCTCGGCCGGGACGTTCCCCGTACGGTCACGGAGAGTCTCGTGACGGCCCTGCGCGACAGCCTGGAGCAGCACCGCACGCGTACGGTCCTGCTTCACCACAGGCCGGGAACCGGCGGGACCACCGTCGCACTGCGGGCGGCCTGGGACCTGCACCACGAGTATCCCGTGGCCGTCCTGCCGCACGGGGTCATCGTCGACCGCGCCCGCATCCCCCTCATAGCCGACAGGCTCCATCTGCTGCACGGCCGGACCCAGGTGCCGGTGCTTCTGGTGGCCGAGTCCGGTGACCTCAGCGAGGCGGACCGGGAGGCGCTTTACCAGGAGCTGGCCAGGCGCGGTACACGCGTGACAGTGCTCTACGTGCGGCGCGGGGTCGGCGATGCCGCGGCGGGCGCACTGGAGGTGGGCGAGTCCCTGAACTCAACAGAAAGCCGGGAATTCGAGAGCCGCTACAGCGAACTCGTCCTGGAAACCGGCCGGATCGGTGAGCTGCGACAGCTCTCCCGTGAGCAGTACGAGCAGTACCGCACACCCTTCTTCTACGGACTGGTGACCTTCGAGCGCAAGTTCACCAAGCTCTCCGACTATGTGAATGCCCACTTGGAAAAGGTCCGGGGGCAGGCGGGTGAGGTGATGCTCTACCTGGCACTGGTCACGATCTTCTCCAACACCGGGCTGCAGCGAGAGCTGGTCCACAAGCTGATGCGTCATTCGTCGCCCGCGCAGGATCTGGAGTTGGCCGATGTGCTCGGGGCGGAGGCCGCCCGCCTGGTGACGGTGCGCTCGGGCCGGGTCCGCCTCCAACATCAGCTGATCGCCGAGCAGGTGCTCGCCCGGCTGCTCAACGACGACCACTGGTGGTACTACCTCAAGGACAAGTCGGTCGACTTCATCGAGGCGCTCGCCCACACCACCGATGTGTCATCAGAGCCGGTGCGGGTGCTGCTGCGGCAGATGTTCGTGGACCGGCAGGGTGGCACGGTGGAGGGCGTCGAGGACAGGGGCTACTTCGCCCCGCTCATCGAGCGCCTCGACGTGAACTCGGCGCACGAGGTGCTCAGATCCCTCACCAGACACATTCCGGAAGAGCCGCACTTCTGGAACCACCTGGGGCGGCACCAGATGTACCGGCTGGACCGCGAGTACGACAAGGCGGAGAAATACGTGGCCAGCGCGGTCGCCCTCGCAGAGGACGACTTCATCCACCACCACACGCTCGGCCTCACCCGCAGAGGCATCCTCAAGCAGGAGCTGAAGCGGGCGAAGTCGCGCGGAGTGGCGGCCGTGATGAGGGCGGTCGAAGAGCACTTCGAGCGGACCGTGGAGTGCTTCGAGACCTCACGCCGGCTTAACAGCGAGAACCTCCACGGATACATCACCCACGTCCAGACCATCGTCACCGTGGCGCAGACCGTGAAGGCGGCAGCCCGGGTGAAGTCGATCGCGGAGCTCGACACCGCGGCCGGCGACTGGGTGGCCGGAAAGGTGAGCGAGGCCACCGCGCTCCTCCATGAGGCGACCCAGGCGTACGGAACCCTGGACGACCAGGACAGCTACGTCGTGCGTTGTCGGGCTGACATCCGGCAGTTGTACGGAGATCTCGACTCGGTGGTCGAGATGTGGGAGGTGGCCGTCACGGGGCGGCGGTCGAATCCGATGGTGCAGCGGGCGCTCGCGCACGCCTACTACCTCAGAGGGGGCCGCCGGTGGCGTAACCTGGGCCATGCTGAACTGCGGCGCATTTCCGAACTGGCGCGGCAGAACCTGTCCCGGTACGACTGCCGGGAAGAGGATTATCGGCTCTGGTTCGAGGCGTACAAACAGCTGCCGGAGTTCGACATCGACGAGGCGTTGTCCCAGCTTCAGTTGTGGTCGGACCGATTTCCCTCGTGGCGTGCGCACTACTACCGCTACTGCTTGCTGTTCCATCTGTGGTTCAACCGTCGTAGCAATCATGTGGAGGCCTTCCGCTTCGAGCAGCAGCAGAGCCGGGAGCTGGTGTTCGGCCGTTCCAAGTCGTATCTGTGGCTGGCGAAGGGGCCGCAGTGGTATCCGGTGATCACCGACGGTGACCTCGGCGAGTGGGACCGCAAGAAGAAGTTCTGGAAGAACACGGAGCAGCTGCAGCGGGTCAACGGACTGATCGACGTGATGCGTGGCCCATGGAGCGGCTCCATCAAGCTCGACGGTCCAGTCACCGCGTTCTTCGTCCCCAACCGTGGTGACTTCCTGCCGGACGGCGATGAGAACACTGAGGTCAACTTCTTTCTGGGAATGAGTCCGGAGGGACTTCAGGCCTGGGAGGTACGGCGGGGCCACCTGCCGGGAGCGGTGTCTGCGCGAGATGTGAGCGGTCCGGCCGTCGGTCCCCCCACTGAAGACACCTCCGCGCAGGAGGCCGCCCCCGTACCCACCGAGATGCTGACGGCCATGACCGCGGAGATCCGCGAGGACCAGAAGCTGGCGTTCTGCCTTTCCTTGCTGCGGGCCTGGGAGGAGGTTGGCCAGACGCCGCGGCTGTCCGCGCTGACCGAGCGGGCCAAGGCCCGGTACCGGTACGACGGCGCCGACATCGAGGCCCTCCTGGAGCGGTCGGATCAGGTCCACTACATCGGCGGCGGCGACGACCCGGAGATCCGGTCGGTCGACGCCACCGTTCGGCGGGCAGCTCCACAGCGCACGCGGCCCGCGACCAGGCCGCTGGCCGAACGGCCGGGCCGCAAGGTACTGGGGCGCGTCATCCAGGTGTACGAGGCGAAGCGCAGCGTCATGGTGTCGTACGCGGACGGTCAGTGGGCGAACCTGCGTTTCGAGGACATTGTGGATCCCCCGAGGGCATGCCCCGGCGGGGCCAGCTCCTGTGGATGGAGCGGGAGCTGGACCAGCGTGGTGGGTGTGTGGCCCGCGAGGTGGAACTGCTGCCGCTGACCTCAACCATGGTCGACGACGAGCTGATCGCCGAGGGGGCGCTGAGGGGCAAGGTCGAGAGCGATCTGCGCGACGAGCTGGACGCCTGTGTGGCCAGGGGGGCGGCGCGTGTCGCGGAGGCGGAGATCATCCACTGGCTGGAGGACAGATTCACGGGGTGTCTGCCGCTGGCCGAGCGGCTGGGCTTCAACGACCTCTCCGGATTGTGGAGCGAGCTGGATTGGCTGCGCCGCGAGGGCACGAGCGGCGAAACATTCCTGATGCTCGCGCAGAAGTCGGTGTTCGGCCGGATGAGCCTGCCCGAACAGGCGGCCCGGGCACAGACGACGGCAGCAGCCCCCGCACCGGCCGTATTCAGGGAGGCGCTGGCGGCGGCGGTTGACGGACTGCGGCAGTGCAATGGCGCCGAGGACCCGTTGTTCGGCGACGTGATCAGCTCGCTGCGTGGTTCCCTCGGCCGCAACTTCGACAGGGTCGTCGGGCCGGATGGGGGGAAGTCGCTGCGCGCGCGGATCGAGGCGGAGCCGGGCTGGGAGCTCACGGGGAAGCGACCTCACCACCCGGACCGCGTGCGCCGGACGAAGGTCGGCAGCATCGTCCTTCTGGACGCCGTGGGCGTGATCGAGGCCGACGGCAAGGAACCGACCCTCGCCATGCTGGGCAGCACTTTGCGCAAGCGGCTGGGGGACGACTACGAGTCCGTCGTAGGTCCGTCCCTGAAACGCTGGGTGCAGCGGCAGCCCGGCTGGCAGGTACGGGAGGAAAGGCCAGGGCATGAGGTGGCGAGGGCCCTTGGAGCGGCCGCCCCCGCCCAGGCCGCTGTTTCGCCCCGCGCCGGGCAGCGGGCTGTCGAGGACACACCGGACATTGCCGCGGACATCACGGAGGTCGCCCGGGCTCTGATGGCGCAGGGCAGGGAGGTGGCCTTGACCGAGGTGGGTCAATTACTCAGAAGCCGGTGGGGAACCGAGGTATACCGCCGGGTCACAACCAAGCGTCGGTTGCAGAACCTTGCCGAGGATCACGGGTGGGAGATCTTCGAGCCACGGCCCGATGTGCGATGCCTGCGCGCATCCGACGTCTCCGGAGCGGGCGGAGGGGGCACGCAGTGATGGAAGCCGGAAGGGCGAGGGCGGCCGCTCTGCTGGATTGCCTCGCCGCACAGTCGGGCGCGACGCCGATCACGGCGGAGGCGCTGGCCCGTCAGGCCGGGCTCGGCCCCACGGTGGCGGATTCGGAGGTGTCGGCAGTGCTCGCCCTGGTGAGTGCGTTCGGTGCCATGCGTGAGGAAATCGCACCGGACGGCACCGTGGCTGCTGCAGTGGTCAGCCCCCAGGCGGCCTATTTCCTGCGTGGCCTGGCGGCCTATCTGCGAACCGGTCACGCGATCCTCGACAATTGGGAGCGCGCGGGCGCGGACGCAGGGCCCTACTCCGGCAACCAGGTTCTTGCAGGGCCTCAGTTCCTCTATCTGTCGGAGAGCCGCCGACTGGCTCTGGACGCCGACGCTGTGCCACTGCGGGAAGTGAACATCGTCCAAGTGGTCGTCAAGACCCGCCGGGGGCGGGGCGCGGGGGCACAGTACCTTCTGCAGTACGACGAGCGGGCCCGCCAGTATCAGCTGCCTGGAGGCCATGTCCGGACCACGGATGCCGACCACTGGGCGACGGCGATCCGTGAACTCGAGGAAGAGCTTGCTGGATACACCTATCGACCCGACCGGGACGTCCTCACCCGGCTCGGTGTGATCGACGCCGTCCAGCCGTCCCGTACGCATGGTGCGGTGACCGGCTACCGCGTCACGTTCTTCCATCTGAAGACCGACAGAGACCGTCTTCTCCTGGGCCCGGGGGCGCACTGGGCCGGCGAGGAACAACTGCTCGACCCGGACTTCCGGATCGGCCGCGCCGGCCTCAACGTCACGGCTCTCGCGCGTCTCCACGCTACGCTCCCCGGCGGTCTGGGCGGCCTCCCGTGGAGCCATCCCGGGTCGCTGCGGCGTCCGGTTCGTCAGGTGATCTCGGACCGGCCCTGGGAGGCGGCCGGCTTGGCGGTGGGCGTGATCGGTCTGGTGGTGTCGCTCATCCCACTGTTCCTGTGAGCAGGTGACAGTGGCGGGGGTACCAACGGAGAAAGGGGGCCATCCGGCCCCTTTTCCCGTTGGTCACGCGGATCGACGACCTACGCCTTCTTCGGCTCCTCCAGACGCGGGAACAGGACCGCGCCCTTCGTCACCGTCGCTCCGGCGGGCAGCTTGCCCCACACGCCGGCCTCCTGGACCTTCTGGTCCGCGAGAGCGCCCAGCGGGGCCTCGGCGCCCAGGGAGTCCCACAGCTTCTGGGACGTCTCCGGCATGACCGGGTTGAGCAGGACCGCGACCGCACGCAGGGACTCCGCCGCCGTGTACAGGATGGTGGCGAGGCGCGCCCGGCCCTCCGGGGAGTCGTCCTTCGCGACCTTCCACGGCTCCTGCTCCGTGATGTAGCCGTTGACCTGCTTCACGAACTCGAAGACGCTCAGGATGCCGCTCTGGAAGTCCAGCTCCTCGCCGATCTTCCGGTCGGCCTCCGCGACCGCCTTCGCCAGGCCGTCCTGGACGGCCTTCTCCGCCTCACCCGAGGCCGTGGCGGCGGGCAGCGCACCGTCGAAGTACTTGCCGACCATCGCCGCCACGCGGGAGGCGAGGTTGCCGTAGTCGTTGGCAAGCTCGGAGGTGTACCGGGCGGTGAAGTCCTCCCAGGAGAACGAACCGTCCTGGCCGAACGCGATGGCGCGCAGGAAGTACCAGCGGTACGCGTCCACACCGAAGTGCGACGTCAGGTCCTGCGGCTTGATGCCGGTCAGGTTGGACTTCGACATCTTCTCGCCGCCGACCATCAGCCAGCCGTTGGCCGCGACCTTGCCGGGCACCGGCAGGCCCTGCGCCATCAGCATCGCGGGCCAGATGATCGCGTGGAAGCGCAGGATGTCCTTGCCCACCAGGTGGACATTTGCCGGGAAGGTCTCGTCGAACTTCGCCTGGTTCGAGCCGTAGCCGACGGCGGTGGCGTAGTTCAGGAGCGCGTCGATCCACACGTAGATGACGTGCTTCTCGTCCCACGGGACGGGGACGCCCCAGTCGAACGTCGAGCGCGAGATGGACAGGTCCTGAAGGCCCTGCTTCACGAAGTTCACGACCTCGTTGCGGGCCGACTCGGGCTGGATGAAGTCCGGGTTCGCCGCGTAGAAGTCGAGCAGCTTCGGGCCGTACTCGCTGAGCTTGAAGAAGTAGTTCTCCTCCTTGAGGATCTCCACCGGCTTCTTGTGGATCGGGCACAGCTTGGTGCCGTCCTCGGCCTCGATGAGGTCGCCGGGGAGCTTGTACTCCTCACAGCCCACGCAGTACGGGCCTTCGTACCCGCCCTTGTAGATCTCGCCCTTGTCGTACAGGTCCTGCACGAACTCCTGCACACGGTCCGTGTGCCGCTTCTCCGTGGTGCGGATGAAGTCGTCGTTCGCGATGTTCAGGTGCTCCCAGAGAGGCTTCCAGGCCTCCTCGACGAGCTTGTCGCACCACTCCTGGGGCGTGACGCCGTTCGCCTCCGCGGTGCGCATGATCTTCTGACCGTGCTCGTCCGTGCCGGTGAGGTACCACACCTTCTCGCCACGCTGACGGTGCCAGCGTGTGAGCACGTCGCCTGCGACGGTCGTATAGGCGTGGCCCAGGTGAGGAGCGTCGTTGACGTAGTAGATGGGGGTCGAGACGTAATACGCCTTCGCCCCCTGCTTCTCGGATCCAGTGGCCGCCATGGTCGAAATCCTATCGGGCCCGAGAAGATCGACTCACACGCGTGCCGGGGGCGCGGGCGGCGTCCGGCGCCCTCCGTGACGGCAGGGCGGACGCTGTGAGCGCCCGCCCTGCCGTCACCAGCGGTCACCGCCGGGCCGTGCTCACGGCCGCCAGACCTCGACGATCCCCTTGAACAGCTCCGCGTGCGGAAGCTCGAGGGGCGCCGGGCCGGCATGGAAGAAGGCGGCGTTCTCCGCCTGGAGCTTGCGCAGGTAGTCGAAGGCCTTGGCGTCGTGCTCGCCGAAAGCCACGAACTGCCAGAACACCGGCTTGCCGGCGGTCGCCGCGAGCGCGGCGGTGGCGGCGGTCTTCGACTCGGGGGCCCCGTCTGTCTGGAAGATCACGAACGCCGGGGCGTCCGTGTTCTTCTTCGCGTGCAGGGCGAGGACCTCCTCGACGGCGAGGTGGTAGTTCGTACGGCCCATACGGCCGAGCCCGGCGTGCAGCTCGTCCACGCGGCCCTCGTGGGAGTCGAGGGTGAGTTCGCCGGTGCCGTCGATCTCGGTCGAGAAGAACACGACGTCGACGGTCGCGTCGGCGTCGAGGTGCGCCGAGAGGGCGAGCGCCTGCTCGCCGAGGCGCTGGGCGCTGCCGTCCTTGAAGAACGGACGCATGGATCCGGACCGGTCGAGCACGAGGTACACGCGGGCACGTGCCCCGGTGAGCTCCGCCTTCTTGAGGGCGGCGCCGGCGGCCTTGTACGCGTCCACCAGCCGCGGCGCCCGCGCCTTGACCCGCGCGAGCCCGATCGCGGCGCGCCCGGCGGGCCCGTCGGTGACGGTGGGCTCGTGGGCCTCGGCCCCGTCGGCCTCTGCGGCCTCCGCGACTGCGGCGGCCTCGGGCCGGGGCTCGTCGGCGTCGGCCGCGACGGGCTCGGCGGCGGCGACGGGCTCGGTGGGCTCGGCGGCGGCGGGTTCGGCGGGCTCCGAGGCGGTGGGCTCGTCGGTCGCGGCGGGCTCGCTGGGCGCGGGCTCGTCGGACGTGGTGTCCGCGGACGCCTCGGTCTCGGCCGCCTCGGGCTCCTCCGCGACGGCCTCGGGCTCGGCCACGACCGGGTCGGCGGCGACGGGCTCGGCGGCGACGGGCTCGGCGGCGACGGTCTCCTCGGGCGTGACGCCCTCGGAGGCTTCGGCCTCGGCGGCCTCGTCCGTCGCCGGCGAGTCGGCCTCGGCGGCCTTGTCCTCGGCGACCTCGACCTCTGGGGCCTCGGCAACGGCAGCCTCGTCCGCGGCGGCCTTCTCCGCCGCGGGCTCGGTCACCGGGGCCTCGACCTCGGCGGCCTCGACCTCGACCTCAGGGGCCTCGGCCGGCGCTGCGGCGGCCTCAGCGGTCTCGACGTCGGCCGCCTCCTCCGCCGCGGCCGGCTTCGGCTCGGCCGCCTCGGTGGAGACGCTCGGCTCCGGCGAGGTGCCCTGGGCCGGGACCGACGTGGGGCGGTGGCGCGGGGCCGGGTTGTCGAACGCGGCGGAGACCAGATCTGTCGCCCGGTCGGTGGGGGGCTGTGAGGGGACCGTCACGGTGGACGTGTCCTTGGCCGGTTCCGTGCGCTCGCTCTGGGCCGGAACGGAGGGTGCCGCCGACTCGTTACGCTCATCACGGTCGCGTCCGAACACCTTGCGAAGCATGCTCCGAATACCCATGGGCGAGGCCTTTCACATGAGTTGGGTGCGGTGACTGTCCGCTCCTGCCCGGGGCTGCAAGGCCAGGGCGGACACGTAAGGTTAGCGGCCGCCCGGCGCGGCTCCGGGGAGGGCACCCACCCGACCGTTCCACACACCTCAACCGGGCCCCGGCCGTGCCCCATTCATCCGTCGTTCACCTCGCGTCCGCCGCCGTGCACATGTGCGCCTCTAACGTCATGGCCGGAATCATTCCGACACCATGTCGGCGCAGGTGCGCCGAAGGAGGACGAAGTGCGCAAACTGCTGCCGCTGTTGACCACCACTCCGCACGCGGGCGGACGTTCCGCCCTCACCTGCCGTTACCGCTGCGGCGACGCCTGCTTCCACGAGGTCCCGAACACCAGCGACAACGAGTACGTCGGTGATGTCATAGCGAGCGCCTTGTCGCGCCGTTCGATGATGCGCGCCGCCGCGGTCGTGACCGTCGCCGCCGCGGCCGGCGGCTCGGCCGTCGTCCAGGCAGCCACTCCCGCTGAGGCCTCGGGCCGCAAGCCGAGTGCCGGCAGGGTGGACGGTGCCAGGGGCCTGCGTTTCACGCCCGTCGCCCCCAACAAGGACGACAAGGTCACCGTTCCCGCCGGCTACACGCAGAGTGTGGTCATCCGCTGGGGTGAGCCGATCCTCCGCGGCGCCCCCGCCTTCGACCCGGACCGGCAGTCGGCGAAGGCGCAGGCCGGTCAGTTCGGCTACAACAACGACTTCCTCAGCCTGCTCCCGCTTCCCGGCGAGCGTGGCCGCCAGGTACTCGTGGCGAACCACGAGTACACGGACGAGGTCCTGATGTTCAAGGGGTACGACCCCGAGAACCCGACCCGCGAGCAGGTCGAGATCGCTTGGGCCGCACACGGTCTGTCGGTCGTCGTCGTCCAGGAGGAGCACCGCTCCGGCAAGCTCACCCCGGTGAACCGCCACCCGCTCAACCGCCGTCTCACCGCGACGAGCGAGTTCGAGGTCACCGGCCCGGCCGCGGGCGGCGCGCTGCTGCGCACCTCCGCCGACCCGTCGGGCACCAAGGTGCTCGGCACGCTCAACAACTGCGCCGGCGGCACCACGCCGTGGGGCACCACCCTCCACGGCGAGGAGAACTTCAACCAGTACTTCGCGAACGGCTCGAGCGCGACGGACAAGCGCTACGGCATCGGCTCCGGCGCCACGGAGCGCAAGTGGGAGCGTTTCGACAAGCGCTTCGACGTCAAGCAGGAGCCCAACGAGGTCCACCGCCACGGCTGGGTCGTCGAGCTCGACCCGTTCGACCCGGACTTCACGCCCGCCAAGCGCACCGCGCTGGGCCGGTTCAAGCACGAGGCCGCGCAGCCCCGGCTCACCGCCGACGGCCGGCCCGTCGTCTACATGGGCGACGACGAGCGCTTCGACTACTTCTACAAGTTCGTCTCCTCCAAGCGGATGAAGAAGGGCGGCAGCCGCGCCGCACGCGAGCACAACCGCACGCTCCTCGACGAGGGCACCCTGTACGTCGCCAAGCTGACCGGCGACAGCCCCGCCGACGAGATCGACGGCACCGGCAAGCTCCCGAACGACGGCGAGTTCGACGGTTCCGGCGTATGGATCCCGCTCGCGACGGGCGACGTGTCGCACGTACCCGGCATGACGGCCGAGGAGGTGTACGTCTTCACCCGTCTCGCCGGTGACAAGGTCGGCGCGACGAAGATGGACCGTCCCGAGGACGTCGAGCCGAGTCCCCGCTCCGGCCGGGTGTACGTGGCGCTCACCAACAACAAGGACCGCGGCGCCGCCGGCAAGGCGGGCGCGGACGAGGCCAACCCGCGCAACGGCAACAAGCACGGTCAGGTCCTCGAGCTCGCCGAGCACTGGGACGACCCGGCGTCGGACGGCTTCGCCTGGCGTCTGTTCCTGGTGGCCGGCGACCCGAACGACCCGGCGACCTACTTCGCCGGTTTCCCGAAGGACAGGGTCAGCCCCATCTCCTGCCCGGACAACGTGGCGTTCGACCCGCACGGGAACCTGTGGCTCTCCACGGACGGCAACGCGCTCGGCACCCACGACGGCCTCTTCGGCGTGGCGACGCAGGGAGAGCGCCGTGGTGAACTGAAGCAGTTCCTGACCGTGCCGATCGGCGCGGAGACCTGCGGCCCGATCATCCAGGACCGTCGTGTCCTGGTGGCGGTGCAGCACCCGGGCGAGGTCGACGGCGCGTCCGTCGAGAAGCCCGCGAGCGTCTGGCCCGACGGACCGGGCAAGCTGGTCCGCCCGTCGGTCGTCGCCGTCTACCGCAAGGACGGCGGGCACATCGGCGCCTGACGGGGCAGGGGTTTCACGAGGTGGCGCCCACCTGTGCGCGCCACCTCGTGAACTGTTCGGCGGCGTCTCCCGTGTACGCCCACGGGAGATACGCCGCCCGGGCGCCGAGCAGCGTGAACAGCCCGCCCGCTTCCTGCCGCAGCCCGGCGAGGCACGCGGCGTGCGTGAGGTAGTTGAGCTCCCCGATCTCCTGGGGCGCGACGGGCCCGTCCGTACGCCACAGGACCCATCGCTCCCAGGTGCGGCGGATCTCCCTGATCGCCAGCTCGTGCTTCCAGTGCTGGTCGAAACCGCGCACGATCCGGCCCTGCGCGGCGTCGGCGACGTACCGGTACTCCTCCGCGCGGGCGATCTGCACCAGCACCGGCAGCGGTGAGCCGGGCGGTGACGCGCCGGCCGCGTCGCGGGCGAAGTCGTACATCCTGCCGTGCGTGCCGTGCCAGCGGGCCGAGTGGTAGCGCAGCAGCTGCACATGGCCCTCGACGTTGTACGGGTCGCGCCGGCGCAGCTCGTCCCACCAGCCGCGCAGGTCACGGCGGGGGACCCCGTCCTCGTACAGCCGGGCCACCGTCAGCAGCGACACCCACGGCATGGGGTCGGCCGGGTGGGCGTCGGCGGCGGTGAGGCAGGCCCGTACCGCGGCGTCGAGCCGTGCGCGGTCGGCCCCGCCGCGGCCCGTGGCGATCACCCGCTGGAACGCGCGCACGACCTCCGTGGCGGCGCCCAGGACCGCGGCGTCGGGGCGGTCCGGTTCCGCTGCCCGCCATATCTCGGCCGCGGAGGACCCGGCCGCCGCGTGGGCGAGCAGCCGGATCCGGTGGGTGCGCAGCGGCCAGTCGTCGCCGGTGGCGTGCAGCAGGTCGCGGACGCCCTGCCAGCGGCCGATGACGATGTCGTGCAGGGCGTCGGCCAGGGGGCGGTCCCCGAAGGCGGGATCGAAGTCGGGTACGAAGCGGCGGCGTACGGCCATCTGCGTCACTCCCCTCGGCGGTGCGTTCGTGCGACGGGCCCTGAGTGGGCCCGGTGGCGTTCAGAAGTCCGTGGCCAGCGCCTTGTCGGCGTAGTCACCGCGATGGGGGCCGCGGTCACCGGCGCTGTCCCCGGCGACGGCACGGGCCGCGTCCAGCCGGGCCGGCCGGTAGTAGGCGCTGCCCCGCCGCCAGTAGATGACCATCGGGACGAGCCCGGAGGCGAGACCGCCGAGACCGATCACGATCGACGCGCCGCTCAGCTCACCGAGCGACTCGAAGAAGATCCACAACATGAACAGCGCGCCCAGCAGCGGCCAGACGCCGCCGAGCACGAACTCGCGCACGGACACCAGCAGCATCCTGCGGTACGCGACGACGGCGGCGATCCCTGCGAGCCCGTAGTAGAAGGCGATCTGGAGGCCTATCCCCGCGACCGCCGCGGCGACCACGTCGGCGACGGAGCCGAGCGCCGTGGAGGCGACGAACATGGCGAGGGCGACCACGCCGACGACCGTCACGGCCGCCCAGGGCGTGTTCCAGCGGCGGTGGACAAGGCCCAGCGCCGTGGGCATCGTCCGGTCACGGCCCATCGCGAACAGCGAGCGGGTGACCTGGATCAGTGTGGTCTCCAGGGTGGCGACGGTCGACAGCAGCACCGCCAGGACCAGCAGCTTTCCGCCGACACCGGGCCAGATGGCGGCCCCGAGCACGGCGGGCACGTTTGCTCCGGCAGCCTGGATCTCGCCGGACGTCAGGACGACGTTGACGGCGATCGTGAACGCCTCGAACAGCAGGAAGACGATCCCGACACCGACGAGCGCGGCGAGCCCGGCGGTGCGGCGGCTGTTCCGTGTCTCCTCGCTGAGGTTGCTGGTGACGTCCCAGCCCCAGTAGTAGAAGGTGGCGATCAGCGCCCCGGAGGCGAAGCCGGCCGGCCCGTCGAAGTGAGAGAAGCCGAACCAGGACCAGTCGAAGGCGGTCGCGGCGCCCTCGTGCAGCACGGCGGCCCCGACGAAGAAGAGCAGGATCGCCAGCTCGGTGCCGGTCAGGAGCAGCTGGGCCCGGACCGTGAGCCGCGCCCCGCCCAGCACGACCAGCAGCATCGCGAGGAACCACGCCGCCCCCACGGCAGTGGCGAGGAACCGGTCGTCGGCGAGCTCGGGGGCGAAGAGCGCCAGGGTCATCGCGCCCGCCGGCAGCGAACCCGCCACCATGAAGATCGTCGTCGAGACGACCAGCGCCCACCCGGAGAGAAATCCCAGGAAGGGGTGGAGGGTCCGCCCGACCCAGGAGTATCCGGCTCCCGCGTTGACGTCGATACGGCCGAGCCTGCCGAAGGCGAGGACGATGCCGAGCATGGGGATCGCGCAGTACAGCAGCGCCGCGGGCCCGGCGAGTCCGACGGTGGCGACGAGTACCGCCGTGGTGGCAGCGATCGAATAGGCGGGGGCGCTGCCGGCCACGGCCATGACGACGGTGTCGAACGTCCCGAGGACATTGGGCCGGAGCCCTCTGCCGGAGCTGCTGCGCATGGAAGTCTCCGAATGCCCTTGTGCCGCGCGGAATGTGCCGGCGCATCAGAAAGGGGTCGCCCGTACGGAGAGAAGGCTCCGTGCCGGGGGATCGTGCGCATAGTAGTCGGATGTGTGCACAGGGGTGAGGGGGCGGGGTCCGCTCCCGTCCGCACCGGCGGAGGCGGGCGGGGCCGCTCCCGTCCGGACGGGTCCGTGCCGCGGAGCGGCCGCGGGTCGTAGAGTCGGGACATGGCTGCAGAGGGAGCGTCCACCTCAGGCGAGGGGACCGTACGCGTCGACGTGTGGATCTGGTCCGTACGGCTCACCAAGACCCGCTCGCAGGCGTCCGCCGCCTGCCGCGCCGGCCATGTGCGTGTCAACGGCGACCGCGTCAAGCCCGCCCAGGCGCTGCGCGTCGGGGACCAGGTGCGGCTGTTCCACGCCGGGCGCGAGCGCCTTGTCGTCGTCTCGAAGATCCTGCGGAAGCGGGTGGGGCCGCCGGTCGCGGCGGAGGCGTACGTGGACAACAGCCCGCCGCCCCCGCCCAAGGAGTTCGCCGCCCCGGCGGCGGTACGTGACCGCGGGGCCGGCCGTCCGACCAAGCGCGACCGGCGTGAGCTGGAGCGGCTCCACGGCGCCCGGCACAAGGACTGACCGGTCCGGCGGCGAGCGCGCCGGTGAGTACCCGCGGCCGAGCCTGCCTCACGACCTCGGCGCGGGGGACGCGATCGCCCGCGCCGCCCGCACCTCCTGGCGCAGCGGCGCCAGGACACCCTCCTCGTCGCCGGGCAGATCCGCCCGCACCTCGACCAGCACCTCGCTCGACCGCAGCCCGTCCGCCAGCTCGCGCAACTGCCGCTCGATGTCGGTGACCTCGCCGGCGCCGGGCGGGTCGGCGCCGTGGTCGACACGGACCCGTGCCGCTGTCGTCGCGTCCACGATCCGCTCCGCGGCGACGACCAGCGGCCACCACGCGGCGGCCCGCGCGCCGGTCGGCGGTGGCTCGGTCAGGGCCCGCTGGAACTCGGAGCGCACGGAGGACAGATCGCGGTAGATCCGCCGCCGTGCGTGCGCCCGCTCGGCATGGCCCGTCCCGCCGAACGCGGACGCCACATAGTGCGCCGTGTCCTCCACGCACTGCGCGAGCCGGTCCCCGATCCGGGTGTGCCAGCTCTCCGGCCACATCAGATAGCCGGCCACCAGCACGACGGCGCACCCGATGAGGCTGTCCACCAGACGCGGCAGTACCAGGTGGAAGCCCTCGTGGTCGATGATGTCCGACAGCATCAGGATCACCGGGGTGATCGCCGCGGTCTGGAAGGCGTAACCCTTGACGGAGAACGCCGGGATCAGCGCCGCGAGGACCATCATCACGGGCACGTCCCACCAGCCGCGCTCCACCGCCGCCAGCACCGCGGCCGCCACGAGGAGACCGGCGACCGTGCCGAGCGCACGCAGCACGGCGCGGGAGAACACCGAGCCGAAGTCCGGTTTGAGGACGAACGTGACGGTGAGGGCCACCCAGTAGGAGCGCGTGACCGGGACCAGCGACACCAGTGTCTGCGCCAGCCCGATGCAGAGCGCGAGCCGCAGCCCGTATCGCCACGAGGGCTCCGACAGCAGCACGTTGCGTGCCGCCTGCCGGGCCCTGACGCCGAGCGCCGCGGGCCGGCCCAGCCGGTCGTCCACGCCCGCCGGGTCCGGGTCGGTCCGGTGGACGACTGCCGACGCGTGGCGCAGGGCGCTGTTCACGGCACGGTCGGCCGGCCCTTCCGGATCGGGCAGCACCCACTCGGGTGCGGTGGTGCGCCCCTGTTCCACCGAGTCGGCCAACTCGCGCACCGCCGCCGCGATCCCGGGCCGGCGGGAGGCCCGCCCGTAAAGGTGCGCAGCGGCCGCCGCCTCGACGAGCGGGACGACCACGTTGAGCTGGGCGAGCAGCCGTACCAACCCGCCCCGGCGGCCGTGGTCGCGGGCACGCCGGGCCAGGACGAGGTCGTACGAGGTGTTGAGTGACTGGGTGACGTCCTGACGGCGGATGTCGTAGTCGGTGGTGCCCGCGGCGGCCAGCAGCGCGGCGACGCTGCGATAGGTCGCGGCGACCGCCGCCTGCTCCGGGACCCGGGCACGAACCGGCCAGGCCAGCAGGGTCAGTACGAGGACGAACAGCCCGCCGAGCGTGAGCAGCAGCGGGGCCTTCCACCAGGGCCCCGGCATCGGCAGGCCCGCCCCCACCACGGAGTTGAGCAGGAGCAGCAGCCCGGACACGGAGGCCACCGCGCCGATGGAGGAGATCATGCCGGAGACGAGCGCGACGAGGGTGAGCGCACCGACCGCGACCCAGCCCTCGCCGTGCACCATGATGCCGAGGGTCACGCCGACCGCTCCGAAGAACTGCGGGACGGCGATGTTCAGCAGACGCATCCGGTAGGCGTCGGCGGTGTCGCCGATGACACCGGCCAGGGCGCCCATCGACACCAGCGCGCCGTATTCGGGGCGGCCGGTCGCCAGACCGACGGCCAGTGGCGCGGCGAGGGCGACGGCGGCGCGGCCGACAGCGGCCTTGGGGACGGGCGCGGACACGGGCCGCAGACCGTGCGTCAGCCAGTCCGGCGGCGTCAGGCGCCCCGTGCGGCCGCCGTTGCCGTCCTCGCGTCGTCCCATGGCTTCAAGAGACCCCGAACGGGCCGCCGGGCGCAAGCCTCACCGCGGCCCGCCCCGCTGCGACCGGGGGCCGGCCGTGCTCAGCTGCGGTAGTTCTCCACCTCTTCGGGGGGCCGTTCCCGCACTGTGCCGGGGTCCTCCCCGAACTCGGCCTTCGCGCGGCGCCGGCGCAGCAGGTCCCAGCACTGGTCGAGCCGGATCTCCAACTGACGCAGCCGGGCCTGTTCGTCGGGGCCGAGGCCGCGCTGGTCGGTGGAACGGTCGCGCAGCGCCCGCTCCTCGGCGACGAGGTTCCCGATGTCGTCGATGATCTGCTCGTCGATCTGCTCGTTCTTCTGCTCGTGGTCCATGGCGTCCGCTCCGTGGTCCGTCGTGCGGTGCTCGGTGCCCGGTGCGCCGTCCTCGACGGTGAGCCGGTCACACGGTCACGGCGCGAGGCGCGCATCCACGGTGCCTCCTGACCGGGGCCCGCCGTCCCGCACCACGTACCCACTGTCGCTCGCACCGGCCGTCAGCGCACATCGTGCAGTTCCAGTTCCACGAAGAGCGAGCGGTGGTCGGTGTCCGGGAGGTCCAGGAAGCGGGCCCGGCGCACCGAGAAGTCGTCGCTGACCAGCACATGGTCGATCTGCGTGCCCAGCGGGCGGCGCAGCGCGGCCGGCCAGGAGGGCGTGCGGGCGGCGCCGGCGAGGGTCGCGCTGTCGTTCAGCCCGCCCGCCCGGAGGATGCGGCGGAACGCGGCGTGGTCCTGGCCGGCGTTGAAGTCGCCCGCCAGGACGGTCGGAGAGCCTTTCGTGCGGGCCGCGTGGTCCCGCAGCAGCCCCAGTTCGCGACGCCAGGCGTCCACGGCGTCCGGAACCGGCGGCAGAGGATGCGCGAGCTGGAGACCGACCTCCCGCCCGGCGACGTCGACGACCGCCCCCGGCATGGCGAGCGTGCTGTCCACACCGCGAGCGGGGCGCAACGGATGCCTGCTGAGGATCGCGGAACCGGCGGCGGAGAAGTCCGCCACGACATGGCGGTACGGGTAGTCGGCACGCGGCACGTCCGCCTCGAGGGTGTCGGCGCAGGCGTGGTCGCATTCCTGGACGAACACGACGTCCGGCTGCTCGCGGCGCAGCGTGGCCACCAGCGCCCCGGCGGCCTGCCCGAACTCGACGTTCGAGGTCAGCACGTCGAGGCGGGCGACGACGGGACCGGGCGGCCTTTCGGTCAGCCCGGTGTCGTAGGGCCTGACGAACCATCCCGTGACCGCGAGCACCGCGATCGCCCAGCCCGCGAGGAAGCGACTGCGCGCCGGCAGGGCGAGGAGCAGGGCGGCGCCGGCGGGTAGCAGCAGCCACGGCAGGAACGCGAGCAGTTGCGGGACGGGCGTGACACCGTCCGTGTCCGCGGCACGGCAGGCGGCGACGGCGGTGGGGGCGAGGAGCAGCAGCGCGGCGAGCCATCCGGCGGCGCGCCGCGCACCGGACCCGGCCGTGCCGTACGGGGATCCTGCCCCGTCCTCCCTCGTGCTCTGCCAGGTCGCCCTGTCCAAACCCGCCTCCGAGCCTCTGCGTACGGGACGTGTGCGGTCCCCCGGACATGAGACGCCCGTTTCCGCGGGTTCGTTGCGGACGATCCCCGCGACACGGAGGGCCGGTCCCGGTCCGGCCCTTCTCAGGACTTGCCTGCGGCCGCCCGCGGGTGTGCCCTGAAGAGGCGCGGGGAAGAGGGAAGGAGCGTTCCGCCATGGCCGCACACGCAGCGATGCCGCACCGTCGGCGCCGGTCTTCCGAACGACAGCACCACAGTCCCGCCGCCTGGGCGCTGCCCGTCGCCCTGGGCGTCGTCC
The DNA here is from genome assembly GCF_009832925.1 of Streptomyces sp. Tu 2975. Taxonomy (GTDB): domain Bacteria; phylum Actinomycetota; class Actinomycetes; order Streptomycetales; family Streptomycetaceae; genus Streptomyces. The sequence goes on along the minus strand of NZ_CP047140.1, from coordinate 3,934,173 downwards.
TCGGCATCTGGGCCGCGTTCATCCAGCGGGCCCAGAACGACGGCGTGGCGACCGGGGGCCAGTGGGTCCTCGGAGTGATCACCGCGGTGGTCCTCGCCGCGCTGTTCCTCGGGCTGATGCGCATCCAGCACGCCTTGCCGCGCGAGCTGCGCGCCCTGGCTTACGGGGCCCTGACCGCGGCGACGGTCGGTTTCCTGATCAGCCTTGCCGGAGGGAGCGTCCTGCGGGCCGCCGGAATCGGCGTGGCGGTCGGGGCGGGTGTGGCCGCCATGACGTTCTACTTCTATTACACGCGGGAGTGAGACAGGCTGAGTCCCTGGCAGCAACCTCGATCGGCGGGCCGTCAACGGCGGTCCGCCGACGCGATGCCGCCCGGGCCGGCGTTCCGCGGCTGTGCGAAGCACCACCGGGCCGCGGGCGGTGAGTTCCCGCCCGACCGATTACTTCCCGCACCCGACGGCGTCTCTACTGCACGGGCACGAAGGGACTGCACGGGCACGAAGGGACCGAAGGACTTGACGATGACTGACCTGGCAATCGAGACCACCGGACTGGTGAAGGTCTTCGGCGACAACCGCGCCGTGGACGGCGTCGACCTCCGGGTGCCGGCCGGCACGGTCTACGGGGTTCTCGGACCGAACGGCGCCGGCAAGACGACCACGGTCCGGATGCTCGCCACCCTGCTGCGACCGGACGGTGGTGAGGCCCGCGTCTTCGGCAAGGACGTGCAGAAGGACGCCGACGCGGTTCGCAGCCGGGTGAGCCTCACCGGGCAGTACGCCTCCGTCGACGAGGATCTGACCGGCACGGAGAACCTGGTGCTGCTCGCGCGGCTGCTCGGCCACGCCAAGCCGGCCGCCCGCGACCGGGCCGCCCAGCTGCTGGAGGCGTTCGGCCTCCGGGAGGCCGCGGGCAAGCAGGTGAAGAACTACTCGGGAGGCATGCGGCGCCGCATCGACATCGCCGCGTCCATCCTCAACACCCCGGACCTGCTCTTCCTCGACGAACCCACCACCGGTCTCGACCCGCGCAGCCGCAACCAGGTCTGGGACATCGTGCGGGCCGTCGTCTCGCAGGGGACGACGGTGCTGCTGACGACGCAGTACCTCGACGAGGCCGACCATCTCGCCTCACGCATCGCCGTGATCGACCACGGCAAGGTCATCGCCGAGGGGACGAAGGGCGAGCTGAAGGCCTCCGTCGGGTCGGGAGCCGTGCACCTGCGGCTCCGCGACGCCGATCAGCGGCCGGCGGCAGAGCGGGTGCTGGCCGAGGCGCTGGGCGCGGAGGTGCTGCTCGACGCCGACCCGGTGGCCCTCACCGCCCGGGTCAACGGCCATGGCACCGAACGCGGCGCGGCGGAGCAGGCGGCGCACGCGCTGGCCGAGCTCGCCCGCTCGGGCATCACCGTGGACAACTTCGCGCTGGGCCAGCCCAGCCTGGACGAGGTCTTCCTCGCCCTGACCGACAAGAAGGGGAGGCCGCATGAGCACCGCCACCACGACCAAGGACCCCGGCGAGCTGGAATTCGAGGCACCGAAGGCGGAGGACCTCGCCTCGCTGCTGGTGGCCGCGGAGCGGCCCCCGAGGCCCAGTGCGTGGTCGGCGTCGCTGACGTTCGGCTGGCGCGCCATGCTCAAGATCAAGCATGTGCCGGAGCAGCTGTTCGACGTGACGGCGTTCCCGATCATGATGGTGCTGATGTACACGTACCTCTTCGGAGGAGCGATCGCCGGCTCCGTCGACGCGTACATCCAGTTCCTGCTGCCCGGCATCCTGACCATGAGCGTCGTGATGATCACTATGTACACGGGTGTCGCCGTCAACAACGACATCTCCAAGGGCGTCTTCGACCGGTTCCGTACGCTGCCGATCTGGCGGCCCGCGCCGATGGTCGGCTATCTGCTCGGCGACGTGGTCCGCTATCTGATCGCGTCGGTGGTGATGCTGGCCGTCGGCATGATCATCGGGTACCGCCCTGACGGCGGGCCGGTGGGCATCGTTCTCGGTATCGCGGTGCTGATGGTCTTCTCGTTCGCGTTCTCGTGGATCTGGACGATGTTCGGTCTGCTGCTGCGCACCGAGAAGTCGGTGATGGGCGTCAGCATGATGGTCATCTTCCCGATGACGTTCCTGAGCAACGTGTTCGTCGACCCGCGAACGATGCCCGGCTGGCTCCAGGCGTTCGTCAACAACAGCCCTGTCACCCATGTCTCCACCGCGGTGCGCGAGCTGATGGCGGGCAACTGGCCGGCGGCGGACATCGCCTGGTCGCTCGGCTGGTCGGCCGTACTCGTGGTCGTCTTCGGCACGGTCACGATGCGCCTCTACAACCGCAAGTGACCCTGCCTGCCGCAACGGCGACGCCCCCGGCCCTTGAAGAGGCCGGGGGCGTCGCCGTGAAAGACGTACGTTCAGTCGCGCTCGCCGCGGACCACGACGACCGGACAGGGTGCGTGCTGGGTGAGGTGCAGGCCGACGGAGCCGAGGAGCGTCGCCTTGAAGCCGCTGTAGCCCCGGTCGCCGACGACGAGCAGTGAGGCGCCCGCGGACCTGTCCATCAGGGCCTGTGCCGCATTGCCGATCAGGACGGTGCGGGTCACGGACGCGGCGGCCTCGGCGCCGAGTGTCTGTTCGAGGGTGTCGTCGAGCACCTTGGCCGCCAGCGCCTGCGGGTCGAACTCGGCCGGGATGGCGGCGACCATCGAGGCCCAGCCGGCGGCCGGGTACTCCCAGCTGATGACGGCTTCCAGGGCGTCCCCTGTCATCCCGGCCTGCCGTACGGCCCATCGAAGGGCCCTGATCGACGGCTCCGAGCCGTCGACGCCCACGACGATCCTGTCCGCCGTGCCGGTCGTGTCCGTCATGTCCGCACCTCCGTAGCCGTCTGACCCGTGGCCCTCCGGCCGCAGCCGGTGCAAGCCTACGTAAATCTACGCAAACAGGTCGGCTGTTGCCGTGGCGTGGTCCGGTTCGGCGGCGGTTCGCGAGGCCATCAGAGTGGCGAGCTCGCGGCCCGCGCGAGCGATGCGGTCGGGCAGGGTGTCGGTCATCGGATCGCCCGAACCGCCCCAGTCCTCGGACGCCGCGTACACGGCGGTCGGCACCACGAGCGCCCGCAGGTAGGCGAACAGTGGCCGCAGCGTGTGCTCCAGCACCAGCGAGTGCCGTGCCGTCCCGCCGGTCGCCGCGATCAGCACCGGCTTCCCGGTGAGCGCGTCCGGCTCGATCAGGTCGAAGAACGACTTGAACAGTCCGCTGTACGAGGCGGTGAACACGGGCGTCACGGCTATCAGCCCGTCGGCGCCGGTCACCGCATCGATCGCGTCGGCGAGCGGCTCCGCCGGGAAGCCGGTCACCAGGTTGTTGGCGATGGGCACGGCGAGGTCGCGCAGCTCGACGACCGTCAGCCGCACCTCGCGCCCGCCCGCGAGCTCCCGGCGCACGGACTCGGTGATCCGGTCCGCCAGCAGCCGGCTGGAGGAGGGGACACCCAGCCCGGCCGATACGACGACGAGGTTCATGGGCCCTGCTGTCTGCGTCATGACGTCTCCTTCGTGCTCCGGCCGAGGACGGCGGGGTGCAGCGGGGCGGTCTCCGGGACTCCGGCCGGCCGCAGCTTGGCGAACTCCTCGCGCAGCACCGGGACGACCTCCTCGCCGAGGATGTCGAGCTGTTCGAGGACGGTCTTCAGCGGCAGCCCCGCGTGGTCCATCAGGAACAGCTGGCGCTGGTAGTCGCCGACCGCGTCGCGGAAGCCGAGCGTGCGCTCGATGACCTGCTGCGGGGAGCCGACGGTCAGCGGTGTCTGCTCGGTGAAGTCCTCCAGGGACGGCCCGTGGCCGTAGACGGGCGCGTTGTCGAAGTACGGACGGAACTCGCGCACCGCGTCCTGCGAGTTCTTGCGCATGAACACCTGGCCGCCCAGGCCGACGATGGCCTGCTCGGGCGCGCCGTGGCCGTGGTGCGCGAACCGCTGCCGGTAGAGCGCGACCATCTTCTTGGTGTGGGACATGGGCCAGAAGATGTTGTTGTGGAAGAAGCCGTCGCCGTAGTACGCGGCCTGCTCGGCGATCTCGGGGGACCGGATGGAGCCGTGCCACACGAACGGGGGCACTCCGTCGAGCGGGCGCGGTGTAGCGGTGAAGCCCTGGAGAGGCGTACGGAACTTGCCCTCCCAGTCGACGACGTCCTCCCTCCACAGCCTGTGGAGGAGCGCGTAGTTCTCCACGGCCAGGGCGATGCCCTGGCGGATGTCCTTGCCGAACCACGGGTAGACCGGGCCGGTGTTGCCGCGGCCCATCATCAGGTCGACGCGGCCGTCCGCGATGTGCTGGAGGTACGCGTAGTCCTCGGCGATCTTCACCGGGTCGTTGGTGGTGATCAGCGTGGTCGACGTCGAGAGCGTGATCCGCTCGGTGAGGGCGGCGACGTGCCCGAGCAGGGTGGTCGGCGACGAGGGGACGAACGGCGGGTTGTGGTGCTCGCCGGTCGCGAAGACGTCGAGACCGACCTCTTCCGCCTTGCGGGCGATGGCGACCGTAGCCTTGATCCGCTCGTGCTCGGTCGGCGTACGGCCGGTGGTCGGGTCCGGCGTGACGTCGCCGACCGTGAAGATGCCGAACTGCATGGCGTGGTCACCTCTCGGGCTTGGTTGAACGTTGAACTAACTATACCGCTCAACCGTGACCCCCCGGCGGCTATTCCGGCCGCCGCTGCACCGTTGCCCCGCCGCCGCCCGTGAGTCTCAGCCCGAACCGACGGCGCCCGGAAAGAGCTGGCGGAAGGCGTCCGCCGACTCGGAGCCCGACCGGCCGAAGGGTGCGTCGAAGTCCCACACCAGGAAGAGGAGGAACGCGATCAGTGCGCTGAAGAGACCGGCGAGCAGCAGCTCGCGGAACGACCGCCCGATCTGCATCGTGAAGATCAGTCCGATCGTGACGGCGGCCCCGCTGATCAGGCCGAACCACACGATGCCCGGCAACGTCTCCTCGGCGCCCGACGCGCGGGCGTTGCGCGCGTCCTCCGCGGCCGCCACCTGGTCGAGCATCGGCTGATAGGCCTGGGCCTCCAGCTCGTTCTTCGGCTCCCGCTCCGCCACGTCGGAGCGCACGGCCGCCAGCAGCTCGGTCCCGCGCGGCGACAGTTCCTCGTTGTCGATCATCCGGGGCCACTCCGTCTCGACGACCTCCGAGACGTAGACATCGATGTCCTCCCGGAGCCGGTCACGGAAGTCGGCCGGATAGACCTGGGCGCGCTGGGTGACCTCGTGCAGCGCCTGCGCCTCCGTGCGGACGGCGTCCTGCGCCGCCCCGCGCGCCTCCCAGACGCCTGCGATGGCGAGACCGAGGACGATCGCGTACACGACGCCGACCATCATCACCATGTACTCGAGCACATCGGGCGTCTCCGGGGCCTCCCGCTCCTCGATGCTCGCCTCGGCCGCGGCGCCGCGGGTGCGCTGGCTGAGGAGGGTGACGACGAGTACGACGGCGCAGGCGGCGGCCATCACGATGGCCAGGACCAGCCATTCGGACATGGGGGTCTCCGATGGTGAGGTGAGGTCTGGAAGGTGCGGAGCGAGGATCAGGCCCGGCCGCGCCGGTTGGCGGCGGACTGGGAGCGGGGGCGCAGCAGGGCCGCGGCGAGCACGGCCGGGGTGGTGGTGACCAGCATCAGGATCGTGAGAGGCGTCCCGTCGGCAGGCTCGATCCCTCCGGTCGCGGGCCGGTACGTGCGGATGGCGACGGCCTCCGCGCGGGCCGGCGGCGCGGGGGCCGCGGCGGGCGGGGCGGGGGCCTCCGGTTCGGGGGGCGCCGGCGGCGCGGGAGCCGGTGGTGCAGGAGCCGCAGGTGCCTCGGTCCGCGCCACGGGCGGGGCCGGCGGTTCGGCGGACGGTGGCGGTGCGGGCGACGGGGGCGGCGAGGGCGTGGGCGCAGGGGTGGGCGGCGGCGAAGGTGCGGGCGTCTCGGGGGGTTCGGGCGACGGTGGCGCCGGCGGAGTGGGCGGCGGGGGCGGCGTCGGCGTGGGCTCGGGCGGGCAGTCCAGGCCGATGTCCACCGACAGCCCGAGGCCGATCAGGCCTGGTACCGCCACCGCCACCGAGAGGGCCGGATCCGGCGTGCCGAGCTCCTGCACCGGTTCATGATCGGACGCGGCCACCGATACGTCGGCATGCCCGGATCCGTCGGGATTCCCGGACGTGGTGGCAACGATCCCCACCCCGTGTGTTCCGAGAATCGCCGCGACCCCCAGTGCGCTCACGTGCTGCCATCCCGCCACGACGCCACGGTAGAGGTCCAGGAAGGGGTTGTATGAGCAAAATCACCCGTTTGGATGAATAGTGAGTTCATTCGACCGCTCGGGCGGGCTGTGGTGCGAATCATTTTGCACTTTGTTGCAAAAGGCTCTCGGGGCGGCTAGAAATTCAGTCGACACCCCGCGCGAGGAGGACCGATGAGCACGAGCACCACCACGGCCGGGCCGACGCCGTACCCGCATCTGCTGAGCCCGCTCGACCTCGGGTTCATCACCCTGTCCAACCGGGTCCTGATGGGCTCCATGCACGTCGGCCTCGAGGAGGCGGAGCGCGGCTTCGAGCGCATGGCCGCCTTCTACGCGGAGCGCGCCCGCGGCGGTGTCGGCCTCATCGTGACCGGCGGCATATCGCCCAACGACCGCGGCCGCCCGTACGAGGGCGGCGCCAGGATGACCACCGACGAAGAGGCCGCGCAGCACCGTCTGGTCACCGACGCCGTGCACGCCGAGGGCGGCCGGATCGCCATGCAGATCCTCCACTTCGGCCGGTACGCCTACCACCAGGACCTGGTCGCACCGAGCGCGATCCAGGCGCCCATCAGCCCGTTCGTGCCGCACGCCCTCACCGACGCCGAGGTCGAGGAGACCGTCGAGGACTTCGTCAGGGCGGCCACCCTCGCCAAGTCGGCGGGCTACGACGGCGTCGAGATCATGGGCTCCGAGGGCTACTTCATCAACGAGTTCATCGCGAGCGCCACCAACCACCGCACCGACCGCTGGGGCGGCAGCTACGAGAACCGCATCCGGTTGCCCCTGGAGATCGTCCGCCGCACGCGTGAAGCGGTCGGCACCGACTTCATCCTGATCTACCGGCTCTCCATGCTCGACCTGGTGCCCGGCGGATCCTCGCTCGAAGAGGTCGTGACGCTCGCCAAGGAGATCGAGGCGGCGGGCGCCACGATCATCAACACCGGCATCGGCTGGCACGAGGCCCGTATCCCCACCATCGCGACGTCCGTGCCGCGCGGCGCGTACAGCTGGGTGACCAAGAAGCTGATGGGCGCCGTCTCGGTGCCGCTGGTGACGAGCAACCGGATCAACACCCCCGAGGTCGCGGAGGAACTGCTCGCCGACGGGCGCGCCGACATGGTGTCCCTGGCCCGCCCGTTCCTCGCGGACCCCGAGTTCGTGGCCAAGGCGCGGGCCGGCCGAGCCGACGCGATCAACACCTGCATCGGCTGCAACCAGGCCTGCCTGGACCACACCTTCAGCCTGAAGATCACCTCTTGCCTGGTGAATCCGCGCGCCTGCCACGAGACCGAACTGGTCCTCGCGCCCACCCGGCTGAAGAAGCGCGTCGCCGTCGTCGGCGCCGGCCCCGCCGGTCTCGCCTGCGCCGTCTCCGCGGCCGAGCGCGGCCACGAGGTGACCCTCTTCGACGCGGCGGACGAGATCGGCGGCCAGCTGAACATCGCCAAGCGGGTCCCGGGCAAGGAGGAGTTCGACGAGACCCTCCGCTACTTCCGCACCCAGCTCGAGGAGCGCGGCGTCCGCCTGCGTCTCGGCACCCGTGTCGGCGCCGACGACCTCCCGGCCGCCGACTTCGACGAGGTCGTCGTCGCCACCGGTGTCACGCCCCGCACCCCCGAGATCGACGGCATCGACCACCCGAGCGTCGTCAGCTACCTCGACGTGCTGCGCGACGGGGCCCCGGTCGGCGAGCGCGTCGCCGTCATCGGCGCCGGCGGGATCGGCTTCGACGTCGCGGAGTTCCTCACCGACGGCGGGGAGGGCGCGAGCCAGGACCCGGAGACGTACTTCCGCCAGTGGGGCGTCGACACCGGCTACGCGACCCGCGGCGGGCTGACGAAGCCCGTGCGCCCGGCCCCGCCGCGGGCCGTGCACCTCCTCCAGCGCAAGACCAGCAAGGTCGGCGCCGGCCTCGGGAAGACGACGGGCTGGATCCACCGGACGGAACTCAAGCACCGCGGCGTGACGATGACGGCCGGCGCCACCTACGAGCGGATCGACGACGAGGGCCTGCACCTGACCGTCGACGGCACCGCGTCCGTGCTGCCCGTCGACACGGTCGTGCTCTGCACCGGCCAGGAGCCGCAGCGCGGACTGTTCGACGAACTCGCCGCGGCCGGCCGGACCGTGCATCTCATCGGCGGGGCGGACGTGGCCGCCGAGTTGGACGCGAAGCGCGCCATCGACCAGGGCACCCGGCTGGCTGCCACCCTCTGACCGTGCGATTCCGATCGGGTCGCCAGGACGTCGACGCGCTGCCTCGACCCCGGTCTCCGGCCGGGAGGCGACCCTCGCGGGACCCTCCCGGCCACATGGCCCGCGCCCACGATCCCGTCACAGGGGTGGCATAGCATGCGCACGACATTCATAAGACTTTCGTAAGAGGATGTACGCGCCATGGCAGTCCGCTCCCTGTCCCGTTCCCTGCGCGGTATATCCGCCGTCGTCGCTCTGCTCGCCGTCGGTGCGGTGGGGTGCTCGGAAGTCGTCGACGGCGCCAAGGACGGCGCGAAGAAGGTGGCCCGGCAGCGGTCCGTGTTCTCGCTCGACCCGGGGGACTGCTACAACCCGAACGGCAAGGCCACCGAGGGTGAAGCGGTCGCCATCGAGGTCGTGCCCTGCGCCGAGCCGCACCAGGGCGAGGTCGTCGGTGAGTTCACGCTCGACGATGCCAAGACCTTCCCCGGCAACGACGCGATCTGGGCGATCGCCGACGAGCGGTGCCCGGTGGAGGCGCAGAAGTTCTCGCCGGACACCTGGGCGCTGCCCAAGGGCGTCGAGATCTTCTACTACACGCCGACCAGCGAGAGCTGGGCGACGGGCGACCGCGCCGTGAGCTGCAGCTACACCCAGGAGGCGGGCAAGCTCACCGGCTCTCTGAAGGCCGGTCCCGAAGCATCGAAGCCGGAGCAGACCACGTACCTCAAGGGCGCCAACGCCGTCTACGACGCGCTGTGGGCGACCCAGCCCGAGGCGGAGAACGTCGAGGAGGACCTCGACGGCTACAAGGCGCAGGCCAAGGCCGTCGCCGCCGCCCTCGACGCGCACGTCGCGGGCATGAAGGACATCGAGGGCGCGGAGACCGGCAAGCTGCGTGCGCAGTTGGAGAAGACCGCCGGACACTGGAAGAAGGCCGCGAACGCCGCCGACGCCGACGCGTTCTACGTGGCCTACGACCCGGCCTTCACCGGTCTCGACCCGAACGGGACGGTCGCCGCGCGCAAGGAGCTCGGCCTGGCCACCACCGTCCCTGCCGATGACGCCGAGGTCTGGGCGGGCTGACGTCCACCGGAGCGAGCGGGACCGCGCGTCCGCCGGGATGCCGGTCCGCCGCCCCGTCCTGTTGCCCGGTCCCGCCGCCCGGGCACGGGCGCGTGACGGCCCGCGGTGAGGCGAGTCCTACGATGCGGCCATGTCCCTGCCGCACGCCATCCTCACCGCCCTGCTGGAGAAGCCCTCGTCCGGCCTGGAGCTGACCCGCCGGTTCGACCGGTCGATCGGCTACTTCTGGTCGGCGACCCACCAGCAGATCTACCGGGAGCTGGGCAAGCTCGAGCAGGCCGGACACATCCGGGAGCTGCCGTCCGAGCAGCCTGCCCGCGGGCAGAAGAAGGAGTACGAGGTCCTGCCCGCCGGCGTGGAGGAACTGACGGCCTGGGTGACCCGCCCCGAGGACCCCCGGCAGGTCCGCGACCCCCTGCTGCTGCGGCTGCGCGCGGCGGCGGTGGTGGGCGGCGCGGACATGGAGGCGGAGCTCGTACGCCACCTGGAGCTCCATCGGGCCCAGTTGGACGACTACCTGGCGTTCGAGCAGCGCGACTTCCCGCCCGAGCGCCGGGTGACCAGGCAGGACCGGCTGCGCCATGTGGTGCTGCGGGGCGGCATCGAGCTCGAGACGTTCTGGACGAAGTGGCTGACGGACACCCTGGCCGAACTCAGGGATCCCGAGGACGGACCCTCCCGACATGCGGCACCTGACGGGCCGTGAGATCGTCGCCGCGTGACGGACACCTTGATGGCCGCCTTCTGCGTGGCTGCTCTCGCCCTGTTGCTCAAATCCGCTGTCGGCCTCGCCCGCGCCGACGGCGCCGACCCGTCCGCGGAGGCCCGTTCCGTGACGACGGCGCTGTACGGATGCGGGATCGCCGTGCTGACGCTGGGTCTGTTCATCACGCTGACGTGACGCCCTACGGCCTGTGCAGGATCCCGCCGTACTCGTAGACGCCCTTGGTGGCCCGACGCAGGGACGCCGAACCGGTCGAAGCGCGGGGTGCCGGACGGGGTACCGCTACGGCGGCGCATCGGGCGGCGGGGACAGAGGGGGTGGTCCGGGGCGGGTCACGGACCCGGACCCCCCGGCGTACGGCTCACGGTCCGGTCCAGCGCGGTGGCGGCACGCGCGAACCGGGCCGCGTCCAGGACCGCGGCCCCGCCCGGATCGTTGTTGAAGTACACGTACACGTCGTCCTCGTCGGGCCAGGCGTCGGTGATGCGGCCGGCCCAGGACTGCAGCGCGGCGCGGCCGTAGCGCGGCGGCGGCTGGGCGAGGCCGGCGTGGAGGCGTACGTAGCCCCATGACGCCGTCCGCCACAGCGGTGTCACGGGGCGGGACCCGCGGTCCGCCCAGCACAATGCGGCTCCGTGCCGTTCCAGCACCGTACGGAGCCGCGGTTCCGTCACCCACCACGAGGCGTGCCGGAGTTCGACGGCCACCCGGACGGTGCGGGGAAAGCACCGCAGGCATGCGTCCAGTGCGTCGGTGTCCGCCTGGAAGTTGGGTGGCAGCTGCAACAGGACTGGACCCATCCGGTCGCCGAGCCCCGCTGTCCGGTCCAGCAGCCGGTGCACCGGCTCCACGGGCTCCCGGAGCCGCTTCAGGTGGGTCAGGAAGCGGCTTGCCTTGACCGCCATGACGAACCCGTCCGGCGTCCGCTCGTGCCACGACGCGAAGATCTCCGTGGTGGGGAGGCGGTAGAAGGCGTTGTTGTTCTCCACGGTGGCGAACTGCGCGGCGTACTCCTCGAGCCACAGCCGCTGCGGAAGGCCGGGCGGGTAGAGAATGCCGCGCCAGTCCTTGTACTGCCATCCGGAGGTTCCGACCAAGATGGGCATGGGCTGATGCCTTCCCGCGCCGCGCGCGGCTCTACCGCCGCCACGGGGGTGCCGCGGCATGCCGCGTGAGCGGCGGTACAGCCGCGCGGGCCTTTCCGCGGCTCGTTCCGCCCTCGCGTGCCGCGGGCCGGAGAAGATTGGGAGAAAGGCCCGAAGAAAGGCCCGTTCAGGCTCTGTCGTTACCTGCGGGAACACTTTCCCGGCGGGTGGCCCTGCTCCACTATGGGGTCCTGTTTCCGGCCAGTAACACGAGAGCCCTCCGATCACGGGCGGGCGGACGTGCCGCGTCGTAACTGAACGAGGAGTCAAGAGGGTGTCGAAGCCGAAGCTCCAGAAGGCCGTTGTGGACACCGCGGCCGAGAACGACGGCTGCACCGCTCTGCCCGACGGGGAACTCACCGAACGCATCCGCGCCGGTGCCCCGTCCGCTCACCCCGCCGTCCAAGAGCTCAGGCGCCGCCACATGCCGGCCCTCCGCAGGTACGCCATGCTCTGCGGGCGCACCGCCCTCGCCGGCAACCAGCTGGCGGTGCAGGCCTTCGACCTCGCCACCCAGGAGGCGTGCCGGGGCATAGGCCCGGAAGGGTGTTGGGGCCGCCACCTGCTGACAGTGCTTCAGCGGATCGGGCTCACCTGGGCATCGGGCAGCCGTCGCGCCCGGCTCGAGCCCGGATTCGCCGCATGGCTCGACGACAACACCGATGTCGCGCCGCCGTATCCGCCGGATTCCCCGCGGCCCCGGCTCCGGGCGACGTCCCCCATGCTGACCGGCTTCCAGCGGCTGCCCGAGCAGACCAGGGGCGTCCTTTGGTACGCGGTGGTCGACGAAGAGCCGGACGCCACGGTCGCGACGTTCGTCGGGGTGATCCCGGCCGTGGTCCCCCAGCTGCGGGCCAAGGCTCTGGACGCGCTGCGCCGCGCTTACATCCAGGCGTACCTGGAGCACAGCGGCAGCAGGAAGTGCCAGGGGTTCCGCCGCATCATCGAGGCCGCGTCGCAGCCTGGCGACGGGCGGCGCAGCAACGACCTGGCCCTTCACCTCGCCGAGTGCGCCGGTTGCGCCCTGCTGACCGGGGAGCTGAGCCGGTTGGCGGCCGGCCCGCGGGCCGTGCTCGCCGAGGGCCTGCTCCCGTGGGGCGGCGCGGCATACGCGGCCGGTGGCCCCGTAAGGGCCGGGCGAGCCGCCGCGCCCGCCACCGTCGAACGGTGGGAGACCAGGACGGTGGCGCTGCCCGTGCCGCACGCCTCCGCCGGTCGTCGGCGACGGAGCGGCGGGACGGTGGGCAGCGCTGTGCGGAGGCCGTCCCGGTTCACCGTCCTCGTCGCGGTGGCGGTGGCGGCCGTCGTCATAGGGACCCTGGTGGCGACCGGGTCCGAAGATCCGGCTCCCGGACGGGACCGTGACCGTGCCCGCGCGGAGGAACCCTCGCGCTGGGAGGCACGGCCGCCCGCCGCCCTGCCCACGGCCGTGCCCTCGGCGACCGCCGCAGCATCGCCGTCGCCGTCGAAGAAGCCCTCGGCGTCACCGAGCCGCACCTCCGCGGCACCCACGACGACGGCCCCGGCGCCCGCGGCGCCGTCTCCCACCCCTTCGAAGAGCACGCCGCCCCGGCCGGTGCCCATCGCCGCCGGCAGCGGATACACCCAGGTCGTCAACGGGGCCTCCGGGCTGTGCCTTGACATCGCGGGCGGTGTCATGGAGGACCGCACCGACGTCCTCACCGCCCCGTGCGACGGAACCCCGAGCCAGCGCTGGAAGCTGGAGCCGAACGGCCTCCTGCGCAGCAGCGCCGACCCCGACTACTGCCTGGACTCGCGCGGTGCCACGGACCGGGGTGCGGGCATCTGGTCCTGCTCCTCCGTCAACGGCAGGAACGGTCTCAACCTGCTGTTCATCGTCGACTCAGCCGGAGTCGTCCGCCCCCGGATCGCGCCGGACTTCGCGCTCGAACCACTCGGGGACTCCGGCGGCGGCACGCTCGACTTCGATCCGGCCGACGGGGACGGCGACCAGCGCTGGACGGCCGGCCGCTGACCCGCCCGAGAAGACCACCGGTCCACGGTGTCCGCCGTCGTCCCGGCCCCGGCGGCCCGGCGTTCCGCAGGGCGGACCCGGTTGCCGCCGCCGGGACCGGTGCCGTCAACCGGTGGAGCAGGACGCTCCGTTCGGGGTGAAGGAAGCCGGCTTCGCGGTGTTCCCTGTGTGGCTCGCCCGGAGGCCGATCTGCTACCCCCGGCGGCGAGCGTCCCGTCGTAGGCCACGTTCTTCGCGGTCACGGCGCCGCTGTCCGGACTGTAACTCGCGCCCCAGCCGGAGGCGATGGTCCGCCGGCAGGGTGAAGGTCAGCGCCCAGCCGCTGACCGGTGCGGCGCCCGTGTTGGTGACGGTCACGGTCGCCCTCAGCCCGGTGCTCCACGCGCTGGTGCTCCAGCCGATCCGGCACGCCCCCGGGACGGGGCCGGGCCCGGGGTCCGGCGAGGTGGTGCCGTCCAGTTCGAATAACGTGACGGCACCGGCCGCCATGCCACCGGTCGGCAGGGTGTGGCCGGCGCCCTGAACGCTGATGGCCTCCACAGGCGCCTGGTCACCGGTGGCGCCGTAGCGGGTGCGGGTCCGGTCGGACTGCGGGCGGTCGGTGTACGCGGGCGTCCGGCTCACGCCGTGGACGTCGGTCCACTGGTCGATCAGCTCGGCGAAGTTCGGGTAGCGCAGGGTGCTGTCCTCGGTGCCGTGCCAGATCTGCATCCTGGGCCGCGGCCCGGTGTGACCGGGGTACGCGGCGCGGACGAGGGCGCCCCATTCCTGCGGAGTCCGGTCGACGGCGCCGTTCGCACAGGCGCTGTTCCAGCCGGAGCCGTCGCTGGTGGCGAAGCACGAGTGCGGTACGCCCATGAAGGCCGCGCCCACCCGGAACACGTCGGGGTAGTTGCCCAGCAGGACGTTGGTCATCATGGCGCCGGACGAAGCGCCGGTCACGAAAATCCGGCCGGGATCGGCGCCGTACCGCTGCTGGACATGGGTGACCATGGACCTGATGCCCACCGGGTCGCTGCCTCCGTCGCGCCGCAGTGCCTGCGGTGAGGAGACGTCGAAGCAGTTGGACTGACGGACCGGGCCCGCACACCTTCGCCCCGGCCCGGTACCTTCGCCCCCCAGGGGAACCGCCCGGCCTCAGGACTGCGTGGTGTCCTGCGTACACGGGACGGGAAGACACCAGGCGGCTGGAAGGAGATCCGGATGAGCGACGGCACGGCACTCGCGGAGCGGATCGCCGAGCGGCGGGACGGCTCCGGCGATCCGATGGCCATGGTGGGCGAGTTGCGGCGCGCCCTGGTCCTCGTCCCTGTCGACGCGGGCGGTCTGTGGACGGCTCAGCTCGGCGGGGTGCGCTGGATCTGCGCCTTCACCAGCGAGGAGGCGCTAGCCCGGTTCGCGCGGGCCCGTGACGCGGGGGACGGCCAGGAGACGGGCCGGTCCTGGGAGTTCGCCGAGATCCGGGGGGCACGGCTGCTCGACGAGATCGTCCCGGCGATGGGCGTGCCGGCCGGGGTGGCCGTCGACATCGCCGACCCGGACGGAGCGATGGTGTTCCCGCCGGCCCTGGGCATCGTGCCCGACGCCGTCGCGGTCGACGCACCGGCCGCCGAAGGGGCCGTCTGATGGGCGGCGGGGCGGAGGACCTGAGGGTCGGCCCGGACAGCGTCCAGCGGATCACCCAGGGCCTGCGATCGGCGATCGCCGAGCTGCGGGAGGTCGGCACCGGGACCGGGGCCGTCCTCGGCAAGGGGTTCTCGGACCTGGCGATGACGGGCATGGAGGCCGGACACCACGGTCTGTCGGTGGACTTCGAGGACTACTGCGAGCGCTGGGAGTGGGGCGTGCGGGCGTTGATCCAGGACGCCAACACCATCGCCGCGACGCTCGGACTCGCCGCCGGAATGGTCTGGGAGGAGGACCAGTACCTCCAGGGCACCTTCAAGATCGCGGTGAACGCCGCCGTCGGCAACCCGCACGCCTCCGAGGAGGACATCGTCAAGCAGAACTGGGGCGATGTGTTCACCCCCGACTACCTGAACCCCGACTGGAGCCAGGAATCCTTCCAGCGTGCGGGCGAGGACGCCGCGCAGACCTGGAAGGACACCGGACGGGCGGTGCTGACGGAGGGCAACGGCGGGCGCCAGTCGCAGATCCTCAACGAGATGCTGGGCGTGGACCAGGAGGCGTTCGACCGGGCCGTGGACGACACGTTCGGACCGTCTCCCGAGGAGCGGGCCGCCCAGCAGCAACAGCCGGGTACCGGGGGGAACTGAGCCGTGGGCATCGGGGATTTCGTCAGCGACATCACTCCGGACGTCGTCGAGGACGCGGTCGAGGACGGCACCGAGTGGCTCGGTGACCGGGTCGAGGACGCCGGCGACTGGACCGCCGACCGGCTCGAGGACGTGGGCTGGGAGTCGGGCGCGGACTGGGTGCGCGAGCAGTCCCGCTCGCTGGCCAACCGGATGGGCGCCGAGGTCGACGAGATGGACCTCGGGCAGACCGAGGACAAGACCAAGCTCATCTACGGCAGCCCCGACAAACTGCGCACGACCGCTTCCCACCTGCGGGATCTCCAAACGTCGTTCGACCTGGTGGGCGAGGGGCTGAAAGGTCTGGACTCCTCCGCGATCAAGGGTGAGGCGGCTGACGCGTTCCGTGAGACGGTCTCGATCGAGCCGCCGAAGTGGTTCAAGGGCGCCGACGCCTTCGGCAAGGCGGCCGACGCGCTGGCGAGTTTCGCCCTGACGGTCGAGTGGGCGCAGCGGCAGGCGCAGACCGCCATCGACAAGTGGAAGGCCGGCACCAAGGCGTCGTCGGACGCCCTGGACGCGCACAACAAGAAGGTCGACGACTACAACAGCGCGGCGGACCGCTACAACGCCCGGCCCGAGGACCAGCGGGACCCCTCCACCCTGCCGCCGAAACCGGGCGCGTTCAGCGATCCGGGCAAGGCGCAGATGGAGGAGGCCCAGGAGATCCTGGCCGAGGCCCGCAAGCAGCGGAACGCGGCGGCGGACACCGCGCGTACCGCCGTGCAGGCGGCCAGGGACGCGGCGCCGCCCAAGCCGTCGTACGCCGAACAGGCCATGGACGGCCTGGAGGAACTGCAAGTGATGCAGACCCACTTCGGCGCGGGCATCGTCAAGGGAACGGCCGGCCTCGTCACCTTCGTACGCGGTATCAACCCCACCGACCCGTACAACCTCACGCACCCCGCCGAGTACCTCACCAACCTGAACAACCTGGCCTCGGGACTGGTGCTGGTCGCCAACGACCCGTGGGGCGCGGGCAAGCAGATGCTCGACAACTTCATGAAGGACCCCGCGGAGGGCTTCGGCCGGCTCGTTCCCGACCTGCTGCTCACCGCGGCCACCGGCGGCGCGGGGGCCGGGGTCAAGGGAGTACGGGTCGCCGCGGAAGCGGCGGACCTGGCCGGCGACGCCAACCGTGCCCGCAAGCTGATCGACGACGTCCCGAACGGCACGCACGACCGTCCCGACGGCCAGCGTCTGATCGACGAGACCGACCCCGTCGACCTCGCCTCGGGCCGGATGTTCCTGCCGCAGACCGACGCCGTCCTCCCCGGCACTCTGCCGCTCGCCTTCACCCGCCGCGTCGAGTCCGGCTACACCGTCGGACGCTTCTTCGGGCCGTCCTGGTCCTCCACCGTCGACGAACGCCTGGAGATCGACGCCAAGGGCGTCGTCCACGTCACCGACGACGGCCTCCTGCTCACCTACCCCCACCCGGTGCCCGGGGTCCCCACCCTTCCCGAGTCCGGTACCGGGCGCCGTCTGCTCACCCGCGAGGAGAGCGGCGACTACACCGTCACCGACCCGGAGAGCGGCCTGACCCGCCACTTCACCGCTCCGTCCGGAGCGGAACCGGGTGACGACGGGGACGCCTGGCTCGAGCGGATCAGCGACCGCAACGGCCACAGCGTCACCCTCGACCGCGACGAGCTCGGCACGCCGCTCGCGCTCGTCCACTCGGCCGGCAGCCGGCTCGCGGTGGGCACCGCGGAAGGCCGGGTGACCGCTCTGTCCCTGGTCCTCCCCGACGGCACCGAGCAGCCGGTCGCCGCCTACGGCTACACGGACGGCAACCTCACCACCGTCACCAGACCCTCCGGCGCCACGCTCACGTTCGAGTACGACGAGCGCAGGCGGGTGATCGCCTGGATCGACTCCAACGGCAGCCGGTACGACTACGCCTACGACGACCAGGACCGCGTGATCGGTGAGGGCGGCCAGGCCGGCCACGTGCAGCTCACCCTCTCCTACGGCCTTCCCGACCCGGCCACCGGCCACCGGGTGACCGAGCTGACCACCGCCGACGGCCGCACCACCCGCCATCTGATCGACAGCGCCTGCCGGGTCGTGGCCACCACCGATCCGCTCGGCCACACCACCCGCTACACCCATGACGCGCGCGGGAACCGGCTGACCCGCACCGACGCCCTCGGGCGGACCACCTCCTACACGTACGACGAAGCGGGCAGGCTGCTCGCCGTCGTGCGCCCCGACGGCACCACTATCAGCACCGTCCGCGACGAACGGGGCCTGCCGGTGGAGTACACCGAGGCCGACGGGACGTGCTGGCGTCAGGAGTTCGACGACCGGGGCAACCGCGTCCTGGTCACGGACCCCTCGGGCCGCACCACCCGCTACGCGTACGACTCCCGCGGGCATCTCCTCTCCTCCACCGACGCGCTCGGCGCCGTCACCACCTTCCGCTGCGACGCGGCAGGCATGCCGCTGGAGGTCACCGACCCGCTCGGCGGCACCACACGATGCGAACGCGACGCCTTCGGCCGGCTCGTCCGCATCACCGACCCCCTCGGCGCGGTCACCACCCTCGAGTGGACCGCCGACGGCGAACTGGCCCGGCGCACCCGCCCGGACGGCAGCAGCGAGTCGTGGACGTACGACGGGGAGGGGAACTGCACCGGCCACACCGACGCGACCGGGCGGACGACCCGCTTCGAGTACACCCACTTCGACCTGCCGGCCGCCCGCACCGGCCCCGACGGCGTACGCCACGAATTCGAGCACGACGCCTCCCTGCGGCTCGCCAAGGTCACCGACCCGCAGGGCCTGACCTGGTCCTACAGCTACGACGCGGCCGGCCGGATGGTCTCGGAGACCGACTTCGACGGGCGGACGGTCAGGTACGCCATCGACGCCGTCGGCCAGGTCGCGGCCCGTACGAACCCGCTCGGCCAGACGGTCTCCTACGAGCGCGACCAGCTCGACCGGGTGGTCAGGAAGGACGCGGCGGGCGCCGTCACCACCTACGCCTACGACCGTGCCGGGCGGATGATCAGGGCCACCGGCCCGGACAGCGAGCTGATCCAGCAGTACGACCGCCGGGGGGACCTCAAGGCCGAGATGGTCGACGGCCGCCCCCTCACCTACACCTACGACTTTGTGGGTCGCCGGGTCCGCCGCATCACGCCCACCGGCCGTGTCACCACCTACGGCTACGACGCCGCCGGCCGGCCCACGCACCTCACCAGCGGCACGCACCGCGTCTCCTTCACCCACGACGCGGCGGGCCGCGAGCTGCGACGCGTCTTCGGCGACTCCCTCGCCCTGGCGTCGACCTGGGACGAGACCGGCCGCCTGGCCGGCCAGCACCTCACGACCGGCGCCCGCACCATCAACCGCCGGGCCTACACCTACCGCGCCGACGGTCACCTCACCGCACTCGACGACACCCTGCGGGGCTCCTTCCGCTTCGACCTCGACCCGGCCGGCCGGGTCACGGCGGTGACGGCCGCCGGCTGGTCGGAGACGTACGCCTACGACGGGGCCGGGAACCAGACCTCCGCCTCCTGGCCCGCCGGCCACCCGGGCCACGAGGCGACCGGTTCCCGCGACTACACCGGCACCACCATCACCCGTGCCGGGGCGGTGCGCTACGAACACGACGCCGCCGGCCGCATCACCCTGCGCAGAAAGACCCGGCTCTCCCGCAAGGCCGACACCTGGCACTACTCCTGGGACGCGGAGGACCGCCTCACGGCCGTCACCACCCCCGACGGGACGCGCTGGCGCTACCGCTACGACCCGCTGGGCCGCCGCACGGCCAAACAGCGCCTGGCCGACGACGGCGAGAGCGTGGTCGAGGAGGTGCTGTTCACCTGGGACGGCGCGACGCTGTGCGAACAGACCACCACCGCACCCGAACTGCCGCGACCCGTCGTCCTGACCTGGGACCACCACGGTGCCCAGCCGCTCGCCCAGACCGAGCGCATGCTCGGCGCGGACGCGTCCCAACAGGACGTCGACGAACGCTTCTTCGCCATCGTCACGGACATCGTCGGCACGCCCACCGAACTCGTCGACGAATCGGGCGACGTGGCCTGGCACACCCGCGCCACGCTCTGGGGCACGACGACCTGGACGAGGTCCGCCACCGCATACACGCCGCTGCGCTTCCCCGGCCAGTACTACGACCCGGAGACCGGCCTCCACCAGAACTACTTCCGGCAGTACGACCCGGAGACGGCCCGCTATCTCACGCCCGACCCGCTCGGCCTGTCCCCGGCACCCAACCCGGCCGCCTACGTCCACAACCCGTTCACCTGGTCCGACCCGCTGGGTCTTTCGCCCTACCGGGGGCTGGGCCTCAGCGACGAGGCGATGAACGCCATCAACAAGCTGGAGAACATCAAGGCCGACCCGATCGGCCGTATCAACTCCGAGCCGAACCACAACCATTACTCGGCGGCCAGACGCGAGGCCGCGGGCGAGGTCGTGGCACGCAAACCGGACGGGACGCCGTTCGACCACGTCAAGGACCTGACGCAGGCACAGCAAGGGCTGGAGAACGTCCGTCGGATACTGTGGAAAGAGATGGAACGGCTGCCCGACGGCATGACCGAACGGGGCCTGGAAGTCCTTCTCAAGAAGCACGACGAGACCGTCTACCACCTGGACCGTGTGAAGGGGTTCCTCCACCAGATCCAACGGTGACCGAGCCGCCCCCGGGAGCGCCAGGCGATGAGCACACCACCGGACGACAACAGCCACGCGCGAGAGCTGCGCGACCGGTGGACCCGGCCGGAGAACGCCGACGTCCTCGCCGGACTGCGTGCGGCGCTGGTGGGCGGCGGCGACTGGCACGGCCTGCTGCGTGAGTGGTCGCAGCCGTGGGGCACCGAGAACGACCTCGGGGGCATCCCGCTCGCCGGCACCGATCTCACGGGCACCGACCTGAAGGGCGTCTATCTCGGCTACGCGGACCTGCGGGAGTGCTCCCTGAGCGGCTGCGACCTCTCCGACGCGTCACTGACCGGCGCGGACCTGACCGGCGCGGACCTCACCGGCGCGACGTTGACCGGGGTGAACGCCGGTCTCAGCGACCTCACGGGGGCCGGCCTCCGTGACGTCCGGGCCGACGACGCCGTGCTGTCGCGCGCCCGCCTGGTGCGTACCACTTTGCGCGGCGCGTCGCTGCGCCGGGCCAAGCTCCTGGCGGCCGACCTCACGGACGCGGACCTCACGGACGCGGACCTGTCCTCCGCCGTACTCATCGGGGCGAGGACCGACGGGGCGGTCATGACCGGCACCCGGCTGGACGGTGTGCGCCGCGGATCCCTGCGGCCCTGACCCCCGCCGGCCAGCGGCCTCCGGCAAGGACCCGCACACACCGTGCATCCGGTACGTACGGGCCCTTGCCCGTCCCCCGTCGGTGTAGCCGTCGACCATCATCCGCAGCACGCGCCGGCGCGTCTCGTCGGTGAGGATCTTGGGGCGCTGCTGGTCGGGCTCGTGGACGACCGGTTCCGCGCGGTCCCGGGCGTGTTCGAAGACGGAGACGAGGAAGTGCACGATGCCGGGTTGAGCAGCCGGTCGAAGACCTCGTCGACGGTGCGCACTTCGGCCCCGGCGCTGGTGGGTGGCATCCGCGCACCGTGCCCGACCCGGTCGCCGGTGTCATCGGACGCGGCGGCGACCGGAGCTCTTGGACCGACCGGAGCCCTTGGATCGCAGGGCGATGAACACGACCTCGGCCACGACGATCAGGATGCCGATGATCAAAAGGTAGATCAGACCCTCCACGACGACGCCGATGATTCCCAGGATCACGGCAACGAGCAGGAGGAACAGGATGAATGCCATACCGGGAACACCTCCGTCGGTTCGGGTCCGGGGGGCTCAGCGGCGCGCGAGCTGTCGCTCACCGTTGGGGCCGGGCCGGTAGGCCAGGTCGTAGTGCTTGAAGACCGCTTCCTCCTCCTCGGCGGGCAGGATGTCGTCGGTGCCGATGGCGGGAGCGTTCTTCACCAGGCTCTTGGAGTGCGCGACCTTGACGTAGCCCGGTCCGAGAACCGCCTCGGCGAGGGGGACGAAGACCAGACGACGACGGGAGGGGAGTCCGGTGAGGACGGTGGCCATGGCCGGCTCGTCGGTGGTGGTGTCGACGTAGATCGCTTCGAGGGCGCCGATCCTGTGCCCTTTCGGGTCGACGACGTCGTGGTCGCGCCACTCGCGGATATCGGCTGAACGGATCATGCCGTGCCCCTGACGCCATCTCACGGCACCAGCAGGGAGCCGGTGTGCGAGGTACTCCCGGTGCTTCCACCGTACTCCGGTCGGCCGTGCGAGCACCGGCTGTGACCAGGCCCCTTCCTGGAGAACCGGGGCCGGAGCGCCGGCCCTGGGCCAGCCGACGGCCACATGTCCGTCATCGGCGCCGGTCGCGGCCGCCAGAGACCGGCTCGCGGCCGCCCGCGCCTCCTGGCTGCTTCGAGCCGCGCGGTGGGGAGCCTCGCCCTGGTCGACGTACTCGGGCAGAGCTGAGTACATGCGCCCTGGCCGGTCGTGGCGCGAGCCAGGACGCTGGGGGTCATGCGACAAGGACTTGCGAAGAGCGTTCCGCAGCTGGTGGTAGGCCTCGTACTGGCCGCGGTGACGATGGGGGCGTGGGCCGCCTGGCTGGGCTGGGACCAGCAGCGTGATGTGCAGGCCGACGGCACGACGACCGGCCCGTACGAGGCATGGCAGGTGATCGGACTGGTGCTGACTCTGCTGGCGCTGGTGTACGGGGCGGTGTCCCGGGACTACATCGCGGCTGTGGCCGGCATACCGGTCGGCCTGACCGCCGCCGCCTATGTCGACTGGTCCGACGACTCCAGCGGTCTTTTCCTGGTCGGCGTGGTGATGGTCATGGTCGGCAGCCTCGCCGTGACCGCCGGCGTCTCCGCCCTGATCGCGTTCCTGACACGACACGGGCGCAGGAGCAGGCGCACCACGTAGCCCGATCCGGCCAGGGTCTGACCGTCCCTGCGGCCGTGAAGCCGCAGCACTCGAAGGGCTGCACCGGCATGCCCGACGTCCGCCTGATCCGTACCCCGTCGAGCACCGCATGTGTGTCGGCCGTTGCCGCGACGACGGCGACACCGTGCACGCCGCCCTTGATCCGGTCCTTCCGGACCGTGAACGAGCCGTCTTGGAGCCCGACCCCGGGTCGTGCGACGGGCCGGCCTCTCCGCCCACCCGGATATCCGCTGGATGAGCACCTCTTGGCCTCCAGCCTCCCGCATCGGGCATTGCCACATGCGGCGCCGCAGCTCGGGATGCTGGTGGAGTGCCGTCGTGCCACGCTGGGAGAGATCTCGCCGCTCCGAGAGTTCGGTTGACCGGATGGCCCTGCCACCCAAGGAGTCCGACATGGCCAGTGACGCCGTCCCGCCCAGCACGGCCGATGCCGACCCGCGCCCTTGGCATGCACCCGCATCGGGTACCACCGTCTTCGCGGCAGCACTGATGATTCTCGGTGGTGCGATGGCGATCTTCGAAGGAATCGCGGCCATCGCCAAGGACGATCTGTTCATTGCGACGCGCCACTACGTGTTCGAGTTCAGTCTGGCGGGCTGGGGCTGGGTGCACCTCATCCTGGGCGTTGCCCTTGTCATTGCCGGGTGCGCCGTGCTCAGCGGAGCGTTGTGGGCACGCTTCTTCGGTGTATCCGTAGCGGGGCTCGGCGCGATCGCGAACTTCCTGTGGGTGCCGTACTACCCCCTCTGGGCCTTGACGTTGGTCGCCGTCAACGTCTTCGTTGTCTGGGCTCTGTGCACGGGTATGCACAGAGAAGCTGACGCCGAGCGGCAGGCGTCATGAGGCGCGCCGACGGAACGGGCGGCCGACAGCGTGCCCGATGATCAGGCATCGGGCGGAACGGGCACGCGAAGCCTGATCCGGTCCAGACAGCAAAGAAGACCCGGGCCGCTGGGCCGGGGCTCATGTACGGAGCGGGTGACGGGAATCGAACCCGCGCTCTGAAGCTTGGTGGAAGCGCGCTGCCTGACCGGTGTCGTGCCCGCCGCGACCGTCAGCGGTGTGCGTACACACGCGTGCGTTGACGCCCGCCCGGCGTCCGGCCGCTTCCCGCTGGTGCTGCTGTCACCGGGCTTCTCGATGCCACGCAGCACGCTCACCGCCCTGGCGAACGACCTGGCGAGCCGCGGCTACGTCGTCGCCGCCGTGGACCACGCCCATGACCTCGGGTGTGACAGCAGTTGCAAAGGCGGTGCCCTCGACGACGACCGGGGCGCCGACCCGGCCTCGTCGTGAGTCGCCGTCCGGCGTGGGCCCGTGTGCCCGGCCTCGTTCCGGGCGAGGCCGGCAAGTCGGGCCCGATCAGCCTGGAGCGAGACGGCTGAGGTGCTCCCAGGACCGGTACAGATCCGCTTGGGCCTGGTCCATCTCCAAGACATGATCGAAGGACTGGCTGCCGACTATCAGCCGTCGGGGCGGGTTCGGCAGTGCGGCCAGCTCCATGACGACCGGGGCAGCGGTGTCCGGCTCCGGGGCGACGGCGTCGCCCCACATCGCCTCCATCTCGGTGCGCAGGGGCTGATACTGCGCCAGAGGTTCGGTGTTCGTGGTGCCGGCGGTGAACAAGCCGGTGTTGTAGCCACCCATCTGCACGATGGTGACCTTGATGCCGAACTCTTCGACCTCCATCGCAAGTGCCTCGCTCACCGAGTCCAGTGCGGCCTTGCCCGCACCGTAGTAACCGACGGTGGCCATGCCGCCGCCGCTGCCCATCGAGGTGACCTGGAGGAGCCGCCCGCCGCCTTGGGCACGCAGGTGAGGAAGGACCGCCTGAGCCACCCACACGGCGCCGAAGAAGTTCACATCCATATGCGCCCGGATCTGCTCCTCGGTGGCCTCCTCCACCATGCCGTAGAGCATTGCGCCGGCGTTGTTGACGACGACGTCCAGCCTCCCGAACGCGGCCGCCGCCTGCTCCACCGCGGCGAACACCCCCCGGCGGTCGGTGACGTCCAAAGGTAGCGGGACCAGGTGGTCGGGGTACTCGTCGGTCAATTCCTCCAGAGGCTCGACGTTGCGGGCGGCAGCCACCACGCGGGCGCCGGCTGCCAGGGCGGCCTCGGCGAAAGCTCGCCCCAGGCCGCGGGAGGCGCCAGTGATGAGCCAAACCCTTGTGTCCGTCATGATGCGTCACCCCGTGTAAACAAAACGAGCCGTCTCGGTTCGTTTGCAGCCTAGGGCATCGCAGCAAGCACATCAATACGGTTCGTCTCGTTTCGCTTCATGGATAGGCTGGACGCATGTCCATCGAGAAGGGGCCGGACCACTCCCGGCGCAAGGAACGGTCCCGGCAGGCGATCCTCGCGGCTGCCCGCGCCCTGGTCACCGAAGAGACATACGAGAAGGTCACGGTCGAAGCCATCGCCGCCCGTGCCGGTGTCGGCAAGCAGACGATCTATCGGCGGTGGCCGTCGAAGAGCGCGGTCGTCTTCGCCGCCCTTCTGGCTCTGAGCGAGGATGCGGACGGGCAGTCGGTCACGTTGCCGGACACGGGCGACCTCGAAGCCGATCTCAAGCTCGTCATGCGCGCCACGGTCGAGGAGTTCGCAGACCCCTCCTTCGACAGGCTGATCCGCGCTCTCAACACCGAAATCGCCAACGACGCCGCGCTGGCGGCCGAGTACCGCGAGAAGCTGGCCCGGCCGCTGGACGAGGCGAAGAAGGCGCGCCTGCGCAGCGCCCAGAAGGCCGGCCAGCTCGCCCCTGACGCCGACCTCGACCTGGCCCTCGAAATGCTGTACGCCCCGCTCTTCCAGAGGTGGCTGCACCGTAGCCGTCCGCTGACGACCGCATACGCGGATTCGCTCGTTGACGCGACACTCAGAGCTTTCGGCCCCTGAACAGTGTTCCCTGCGATCACATACGTGCTCATCACGTCGTGCGCTTGGCGTCAACTCACCCTTGCTTCGGGGTGAGTCCGGCCACGGCTCACCACCGGTTCACCGCCTGGACCAGTGCCGGTTCGTGGCGACGCCTCCACGTCAAGGTTCTCGCACACCCTCGCTTCCCGTTCCGGGGCCACGCTCAAGGACACGCTGGTCCGCGCCGGGCAGTCCTCGGCGAAGGCCGCGCTGATCTATCAGCACTCCGACTCGGACCGGCAGCAGGAAGTTGCAAGCGGGCAGGATCAGCTGGTGCGCGCCGCCCGCCAGAAGGGCAAGGAGAAGCCTTCTGGTGCGGATCTGGTGCAAGGCGCTTAGCGCGGTCCAGACAACAAAGAAGCCCCGGGCCGCTGGCCTGGGGCTTTCTGCTGGAGCGGGTGACGGGAATCGAACCCGCGCTCTGAGCTTGGGAATCACCGTGCCTCTGAGCGTAGTTGGCGACCTCACCAGCAGCAATGGGTGTTAGAGCGGGCCGAAAATGCTCTCGGTGGCACCGGTGTTGTCCGTGGCTTACCGACGTGTCGGGCACGGATCGGGCACGATGCTGAGCACCGCTTTAGGAGTTCGCTCAGCCTCGGGTCGCTGGGCATCGCGGGATGCGAAGTCGTCGTAGACCCCTCGGGGCTGCTGCTGTTCACCGCAGTTGATGTCAGCATCGGCATCGCCGGATCGGCGGCGGCCAGCCTGCCACCCGCTGGAGCCGGTCCGGGCACCGTTAGGCGGCTAGGTTATCGACCTTCTCCAAAAGCGCCACCATTTCCGGGTGGATTTCACTCGCCCTTGCATATTTGGCAATCGTGTCGAACGCGACAGCTTTGTGTCCGCGGTGTTGCAACTCTCGGTTCACGGCAGCCATAACTTCCTTGGGTGGACAAATGGAATATCGGAATTCGCTCTTCGTCCAGTTTTTGGCCAGATCGTTCAAGCCATCTTCGTTGATGGTGGCCACGCTCCTCCCGGTTGATCTTTCGGTAGCAATCTTCTCTGCGAGTAGTCGTGACGTGACCTTGTTCTGCATTCCGGCCATTGCGCCGTCGATGATATCCTGCACCTCCATAACCGGGCACTGGGAAAGTCGGGCGATGGTCTCCGGAATGATCAGGTAGCTTTCGAGTTCCTTCTTCTTCCATACATGAGCGTGCACGTCAACGCTAGCAAAGCGTGAAACCACTTCCTCGACCTGCGTATCTGTTCGGTAGTCGCGATCGAGCAATACTAGGGCCTTAACCGTGTTCCCGAGGAAGTTGCGGAGAAACCATCCAAAGGCCTCGGCGTGCTCCCATCGTGAATAGCCAGTCATGGGTACGACGGCTAGCGAGATATCTTCAGAAATCTTGCCCAATCCCAGCGTCTTCGAAAGGCGCTTGAGGGTTCGAACGTCTTTCCCTTCGACGAAAATCACGCCCCGGGCTCGGAGAGCTTTCGCCATTGCCAAGTTGAAGGAGCTGCCGAGCGCGGCATTCAAACCGCTGAGATTTGACTCCTTGGGTGCCCGTACTGCCCGACGCCGTGTTTTATCCACCCAAACAATGGAGTCGGGGTCTGCTTCGGTTAGGACCTCGGTCGAGTGCGTTGCCAAAACGATCTGAGTCTCCAAAGACTCGAGCAAGCGGACAAGGCGCCTTTGGAGGTCTGCGTGAAGGAACACCTCCGGCTCGTCGAGCACGAGAGTAGGCAGGTCTCGGGAGCGGTAGATGTGTAGCAGGAGCTGCAACCAGATCTGCACACCATCGCCAGCCCATACGATCTCTTTCTCGGAGCCGTTCCCTGCCTCCGTAAAAAAGACATCGATGCTTGATGTGTCGTATCGGGTCACCGGCTTCCCGAGCGCAATTCCCGCGAGCCAAGGTGAAGCGAATTCGATGAATTCATCCCATTCCCCGGCCTGGTCGAGCAGTCTCATTTGATTTCTGAAATGTCGGCTACTTAGACGGGTTGAAAGATTCTTGCGAATCGTTTCAGTCTCCAAAATCGGCTCTTCATGCTCAAGTGGGGACAGAGTGGGGATTACGCCGATTGTGGAGAAGTTGGCCTTGACCGGTGCCACAGTCCTGGGCGGCTTTCCGTTCGCGTCAAGGAGGTAAAAGAAGGGAGTGGGCTCGTCTTCGTATCGTCTCCGCTCAGGCCAGACAATTCGCATCTTGCATCCATTCCGCCACGAGAGCTCCATGCTCGTTTCGTCGTCGCGGAAGTTGTGCCGCACACTCTCATTCAGTGCAGCGAAATCACGCGTTGGAACGAGATAAGAAAGGTAGTAAGAGCCAGCATGCAGGTTAGTCACGCTTGGTCGCGTTCTCTTCGCGAGCCTTAGGCAAGTCTCTGCAAGTCGGAGTGAAGTCAGGATAGTGCTCTTTCCGGCGCTGTTGGGGCCCACCAGGAGTGATGCGCCTTTGAATGTCATCGCAAAGTTCCCGAAGGCTTTAAAGCTCGTAAACTTAACCTCTTTGATCAATGTCCCCCCTAAGGACCCCTTGAGGCCGAAGCGTTCAAGCCCTGTTTACCACTGAACCTCGACGGGCTGCTAGCCGTTTGGTTTACGTGGACGACTTCCCGTACCGTGGGTCTCTTCTTCCTTCAGGCACAAGAGTGTCGGCGGAGCGGGTTTGGCCGGTGTCCTGCCCGGTCTGGGGCCGTGCATGATCAGGGGGCCGTACGCTTGCCCGCAACTCGGGCAGGCTTGTCCCCTGCCCGCAATGTGTCCGAGTGGCCCCCTGGTCTTGCTCGGCGTGGGACCCGGATCGGGGAGGTGGCTAAAGCCGTGGAGCCGACCGCCCAGCCACATCGGGGTTCCCCCATCAACCTTCGCCGTTGGCGTGCGGCCGGCGGCCGGGCCAGAGCGGGGCGAAGACAGGAGCGCGGCCCGAGTCGCCGGGCCGCGCGACGCCGCGCTGTGCGCGGCGGATGCGCCTTGATGAAGTAGAGAAACTCTTACCGCGCTTGAATCAGTTGCTTGCCGTCGTGGCTCCGGACGTGAGGCCCGTGCCCGTCCAGTGCATCGAGCAGGCGAACCGCGTAGACCTCAGCCATCCGCTCGGCGACCTCTTCGGGCGTGAGCCAGTCAACTGCCGTCGACTCGGCGGAGGTTCGCTCAACGCCGCCAGACGGCTTGCACCGGAACACCAGGGCGACGATGCCGCGCGTCGTGTTCTTGTAGACCCCGGTGAGTTCGTCCACCTCGACCCGGATGCCGGTCTCTTCGAAGACTTCTCGGGCCACTCCGTCTTCGGGGGCCTCGGTGAGCTCGAGCACGCCGCCGGGGAGCTCCCAGGTTCCGTTGTCGGCTCGGCGGATCGCCAGGAGTCGCCCGTCCTCGCGCACCACTGCTCCCGCTACGGACACAGAGTGCAGTGGCGTTGACTTTGTTCCCGCGCTCCCGTTACTCATGTACAGGAGCATAGGAGAGTGAGAAGGACTATGGGAACAGCCGTAGGAGGTGGGAGGGCCGTACCTCGGTACGTTCAGATCGCCGACGAGATCATTCAGCAGATCCGGGCAGGTGTCCTCAGGCCTGGTGACCTGGTGCCGAGTGAATCCGAACTGGTGGAGCGCTACGGCGTCTCCGGCGGCACCATCCGCAAGGCCATGGTGGAGGTCCGGGCCAGCGGGCTCGTAGACACCCGCCACGGCAAGGGCTCGATCGTGAAGGACCGGCCGCCCGTGCGGCTGCGCTCCTCGGATCGCTTCCGCGCCTCGCACCGCCGCGGCGGCAAGGCCGCATATCTTGCCGAGTCGGCCCAGTCCGGCGCCACGGCCAAGGTGAGCGTCCTCTACATCGGCCCGATGGAGGCACCAGAGGACATCGCCGACCGGCTAGGCGTCTCCGCCGGCACCCAGGTTCTTGCCCGGCGGCGGCTCTACTTCCGCAACGGCGTCCCCGTCGAGACGGCCACCTCGTACCTGCCGTGGGACGTGGTCAAGGACATCCCCGAACTGTTCGCCGAGAACCCCGGCCCCGGCGGCATCTACGCCCGCCTGGAGGACGACGGCCACACCTTCGCCGAGTTCGTCGAGACCCTGACAGCGCGCCCGGCCTCCAAGGCTGAGGCGTCGGAACTGGCGCTGAGCCCCGGTGCACCCGTCGTGCACCTCCTTCGCAACGCAGTCACCGAAGCGGGCCGGGTGGTGGAGGTCTGCGACACCCTCATGGCCGCTGACCAGTTCGTTTTCGAGTACCGCATTCCCGCAGCCGACTGACGCTCGCTCAACTCTTCTCAACCCGCCGGGACTTCTTCGTCTTGGCGGGTTGACTCATGTATAGGAGTCGTGCACTCTTCTTCATGTCACTCATGTACATGAGTGACAGAGTCCAGCACTTCTAGAGGAGTGATCTCTGTGCGTCAGATCCCCGTCGACACTTCCGCCGCCTCCGTCATGGCGGCTCAGCCGCCGCAGCCCAAGGTCAAGGATCGCCGTACCGGTGAAATCGCCGTCGACGCCGAGACCGGGACGACGCTGATGACCGTGAACGTGATGTTCGCGGCCAACGACACCGTGGAACTCCTTCCTGTGACGGTTCCGAAGACCGGCATCTCCGGTGACCTGACGATGGGCACCCCGGTCGCGCTGACCGGTCTGGTCGCCCGGCCGTGGGAGCGGGATGGCCGTCACGGCATCGCCTTCCGCGCGGTCGCCGTCACGTCGCTGGTCGAGGGCGCCACGAAGCCGAAGGCGGCCTGATCATGACCGGCTTCACGGTCGCGCTCCTGGTGGTCGTCGCCGTCGCGGGTCTCCTGCGGTGGCGGCGCCCCGCCTGGTGCTGGCTGACCTTCGGCGTCACCCTGGCCGTGCTGCGGGTCCTGGTCCGCTACACCTCGGTCATGGAAGCATGCGGGCTGACCGTCCCGCCGCCGCGCTGGCGGCTCACCATCGCCCGGATGGCCAACCGCCCGGCTCCCGAGTCGCGTGCACCGCGCATCCTGCGGCTCCGCCCGACCCGCACCGGCCTGGTCCTACGGCTGGGGCTTCGGCCCGGTCAGGACGCCTTCGACGTGGCCGCCTCGTGCGACCGGCTGCGGCACTCGTTCGCCATGTACGGCGTCACCTCGCGTGAAATCCGCTCAGGTGTGGTCGAGCTGCGGATGACCGGCTACGACGTCCTGGCCCGGGTCCAGATGCCCACCAAGCTCGACCGCGTGCCGATGCGCGTTCCTGTCGCCCTGCGCGAGGACGGAGCCGTCCACTACCGCGACTATCGCACCTGCCCGCACGCCCTGACCGTTGGGGCCACGAAGTCCGGCAAGTCCGTCTACCAGCGCAACTTGGTCGCCGAACTCGCCGCCGAGAGCGTTGCCTTGGTCGGCATCGACTGCAAGCAAGGGGTGGAGCTGTTCCCGCTGGCCCGCCGGTTCTCCGCGCTGGCCGACAACCCCGACACCGCCGCCGACCTCCTCGACGCACTCGTCACGCACATGGAGGGCGTCTACCAACTGATTCGCGCCGACCAACGCATCACCGCCGACATCCCCGACGCAGAGATCGCCGCCGACATCTGGGACCTGCCGGAGACCCTGCGCCCGACACCGATCGTCCTGCTCGTCGACGAGGTCGCCGAACTCGCTTTGTTCGCTACCAAGGAAGAGGAGAAGCGCCGGGACCGCATCATCACCGCGCTCGCCCGTCTCGCCCAGCTCGGCCGCGCCGCCGGCATCTATCTGGAGATCTGCGGGCAGCGCTTCGGCTCCGAACTCGGCAAGGGCATCACCATGCTCCGCGCCCAACTCACCGCCCGCACCGCCCACCGCGTCAACGACGAAACCTCCGCCACCATGGCCTTCGGCGACATCGCCCCCGACGCCGTCATGGCCGCCATCTCCATCCCTACCGACACACCCGGCCTCGCCGTCACCGGCGACTCGACCGGCGGTTGGGCCCGCATCCGCACCCCGCACACCTCGATGCGCCAGGCCGTCAACGCCTGCAACCGGTACGCCCACCGCACCCCCGAGCTGCCCGGCCTCGTCGCCTTCCGGCCCGAGCTGCCGCCCACGGTCTCGCTCGTCAAAATCCCGGCCCAGGCAGAGGCACCCGCCTCCGTCTGACCCGCCCCCGCATCCCGGTCGGCGCGACCGTCTCGCGCCAGCTCCCTACCCCCGCCATGCCCAAACGCCCTGCAAAGGAGGTGAAGCTATGACCCGCTCACTGCGCATCGACGCCGTCCTGGTGCAAGCCGTGATCGCCGGGGCCCTGTCCTTCGCCCACCTGCACGACCTTGCCGCCGCTGCCGGACAGACCGGATGGAAGGCATGGGCCTACCCCGTCTCCGTCGACCTGCTCCTGGTCGCCGCCTGGCGTCGCCTGCGCAACGACGGACCCTCCCGGCTCGCCTGGTGCTGGTTCCTGATCGCCCTGGTCGCCTCACTCGGCGCGAACGTCGCCACCGCCGGATTCCTCGACCTCCAGCACCCACCCGCCTGGCTGCGCTTCGGCATCGCCGGATGGCCCGCCCTCGCCTTCCTCGGCGGCACACTCCTCGCCCACTCACCCACCGCGACCGACCTCGCCCATGAGTCGGAGCCGACGACCGCGCCGGTCGAGGTGGTGCCGGCCGAACCGGGGACCACTCCCGAGCCGGTTCCCGTCGCCGATCCGGAGCCCACCCCGGCCCTGCCCGCAGTGTTGGAACCTGCTCCCGTCCCGGCTCCGCCCGTCCCGGTCGCGCTCGTCGACCACGCCCGCAAGGTCGCCGACGACCACCACGCCCGTACCGGCACACCGATCGACACCGACACCCTGCGCGCCCGACTCGGCGTCCCCGCGCCGATGGCCGACGCCATCGCCGCCCAACTCGCCTGACCTCGAAGGGAGAAGTCCCGTGCCCCGTGACCCGGCCGACCTGACCGCCGCCGACTACCTCGACAGCGCCCGCGAGATGACCGTCGCTGACCGGCCCTACCTCGCCCACCTGCTCGCCGAGGAAGCCGCCCAGCGCACCGACGACCCGGCCACCGCCGCCGGTATCCGGGCCACCTACCCCGACCCGACGACCACTCGAACGGAGAGCGACTGACATGCCCGCCCGTGACCACTTCCACTCCGTCATGCGGATCGGCCCCGTACAGATCGGCACCCACCGCGACCGGCACGGCCGCACCAAGCACGCCGCCGTCTGCACCGCCGACCGCTGCGGCTGGTCCGCCGACTTCTCCAGCTCCTCGGCCGCCCAGCTCGCCGCCCGCACCCACCGCTGCCGCATCACCGACTGAACGGGAGACCACCGCCATGGACGTTCCGCTCTGGCTCGCCCTGATCGTCGTCGGCGCCCTCGGCATCAAGCTCATCCGCCCGCCCTGGTGGCTCGTCGCCGTGCTCCTCCTCGGCGGCTTCCTTCTCG
This sequence comes from Streptomyces sp. Tu 2975, assembly GCF_009832925.1. Lineage (GTDB taxonomy): Bacteria > Actinomycetota > Actinomycetes > Streptomycetales > Streptomycetaceae > Streptomyces. The sequence goes on along the minus strand of NZ_CP047140.1, from coordinate 3,901,173 downwards.
CCGACAGCCTCCTGGCCCCCGTCATCGACACCGCCATCAGCAAGTAGCCCACCGCAGAAAGGAGAAGCACTCATGTTCCGACCGAAGATCCCGACCATGCCGACCCCGACCGGCATCGTCACCTCGCCCGTCGTCGAGCCGACCGCGATCGTCCAGCACACCCCCGACTCGGTCCCGGCTCCGGTCCTCGTCGCCCCGGCGGTACCGGCCCGGCCCACGGTCCAGCTCACGCCCGGCACCGCGCTCGCCCTCGTCGGTGGCGGCACCGCCGTCGTCCTGGTCGTCGGCGCGGTCCTGGTCTCGATGCTCCTGGCGGTCGCCGTCACCGCGGCGTCGGTCGCCGTGTGCGCGCTCGTCGTCCGTTCGCTCATCGCCTCCGAGCACAAGCGCCGCTGACCGGCTCCCGGGGCGGTCTCGTCCGCCAAGTCTTGCCCGCCCCGGGAGCCGTGCCCCAACCCATCGCAAAGGACAAGAAGGGACACCCATCATGGCCCAGCCCACCACCACGCCCGCGCGGGTCTGCTCGAACTGCGACGGCTTCCCCACCGTCCGCGTCACCCTCGGCGGCCGCGACCGATACGGCAACCTGCGCACCATCACCGTCCACTGCCCGGCCTGCCACGGCACCGGCACCCGTCCCGCCCGCCGGCCGATCCCCGCCCGCATCGAGGTGGCCGCGTGACCCACACCGTCACCGCGGCGGGCCTGGACCCGGCCACCCTCGAGGATGTCCTCCGGGTGGCCGGGTCCCCCGGCTTCGACCGCTGGAAAGACCAGATCCACCGCACCGGCGGCTGTTCCGACCCCATTCACCTCACCGGCTGGACCCTCGCCAAGGACCGCACGACCGGCGAGACGCTGCGCCGCTACTCCACCGACACCGAACCGGACGGACGGCTCCGCGTCGCCTGCGGCAACCGCCGCGCCTCCCGCTGCCCCACCTGCGCCTACACCTACGCCGGAGACACCTACCACCTCATCCGCGCGGGCCTGGCCGGGGACGTGTCCAAGGACATCCCGGCGACTGTGCGGGATCACCCGCGCGTCTTCGCCACCCTCACCGCCCCGTCGTTCGGCCCGGTCCACAACCGGCCGGACCGTGGCGTCTGCCGCTGCGGCACCCGCCACCTCGAGGACGACCCCGCCCTGGGCACCGCGCTCGACCCGGCCACGTACGACTACGCGGGCACGGTCCTGTTCAACAACCACGCCGGGCAGCTGTGGCAGCGCTTCACCACCCGTCTGCGCCGCGAGATCGCCGCTCGTGCCGGACTCACCCAACGTGCCCTCGCCGACCAAATGCGTGTCTCCTACGGCAAGGTCGCCGAGTTCCAGAAGCGCGGAGCGATCCATTTCCATGCCGTGATCCGCCTCGACGGACCGGACGGCCCCGACACCGCCCCGCCGTCCTGGGCGAGCGTGCAGCTGCTCGAGGACTCCATCCGCGCGGCGGTCGCCCACTCCTACACCTCGATCACCGTCCCGGCCGCCGGAGACCAGCCCCGCCGGCCTTTCCGCTGGGGCACCCAGCTCGACATCCGACCGGTCAAGGCGTTCGGTGACGGCTCCGACATCACCGAACAGGCAGTCGCCTCCTACGTCGCCAAGTACGCCACCAAGGCCGCCGAGTCGACCGGCAGCCTCGACCGGCGCATCGGGAACCGGGAAGTCCTCGACCTCCTGGACGTGCCCGACCACCCCCGCCGCCTCATCGAAGCCTGCCTCGACCTCGCACCCCTCTACCCCGACCGCAAGCTGGACGCCTGGGCGCACATGCTCGGCTTCCGCGGCCACTTCTCCACCAAATCCCGCCGCTACTCCACCACCCTCGGCGCACTCCGGCAGATCCGCGCCGACTACCGCGCCGCCCAGGACCACGATGCCCTCGGCGACCCGGACACCGTCCTCGTCCTCGCCTCCTGGGAGTACGCCGGACACGGCCACACCCCCGGCGAATCCGCCCTCGCCGCCACCATCGCCCGCGACATCCAACTCAACCGCGAGACCGCCCGCGAAGCCCTTGCCGACCTGGAAGGAGACCGGTCGTGAGTGACCTCCTGCTGACCGTCGAGCAAGCTGCCGAACGCCTCGGCACTACCGCCCGCTTCCCTCGGCGGCTCATCGCCGAACGGCGGATCGCCTTCGTCAAGGTCGGCCGACATGTGCGGATCGCGGAAAGCGCGCTCGACGCCTACATCGACGGCAACACCGTCCAGCCCATCCGCCGTCGTCGCGCTCGGTACGGGAGGGCTGCCTGATGGCGAAGAAGCAGAAGAACAAGCGGCGCTTCGGGCGCATCCGAAAGTTGCCTTCGGGTCGTTATCAGGCTCGGTACCTCGGCCCGGATGGCGTCGACCGCCCGGCGCCGCACACCTTCGAGACCGCACGGGACGCTGACGACTGGCTGGCTGAGCAGCAGACCGAGATCCGGCGCGGCGACTGGGCGGACCCTGACGCCGGAGCGGTCAACTTCAAGGAGTACGCGCTCCAGTGGGTCAAGGAGCGCCGTCTCTCGCCCACCACAGACGAGCTGTACCGGCGGCTGCTTCGGCTGCACATCCTGCCCGCCTTCGAGGACCTGGACCTGGACGAGATCACCCCGCCCCGCGTCCGCTCCTGGCGCTCCGAACGCCTCGACACCACCGGGGCGGAAACCACGGTCGCCAAGGCGTACCGGCTGCTGAAAGCCATCATGGAGACCGCTGCCGACGACGAGCTGATCCGGCGCAACCCCTGCCGTATCAGGGGCGCGGGCAAGGAAACCGCCGAGGAGCGTCCGACCGCCACCGTCGCCCAGGTCGACGCGCTCGCCGACGCCCTCGGGCCTCGCTGGCGGCTGATGGTCTACATCGCTGCCTACGGACCTGCCCGGCCGGAGGAACAGGCCGCGATGCGCCGCCGTGATGTCGACCTGGAGAACGTCGGCATCTGGGTACGGACCGCCGAGCCCGAACTCACCACCGGTCGGCGGGCACCGGGCGACACCAAGTCCGATGCGGGCAAGCGGTTCCTCGTCCTGCCGGCCTTTCTGGAGAAGGACCTCAAGCGGCATCTCGCCTGGTACGCGGAGAAGCAGCCGGACGGACTGCTGTTCGTGGGGGAGCGCGGCAAGCCGTTCCGGCGCTCCACCTTCGGGCGGAAGTGGCGGAAGGCTCGTGCGTCGGTCGGGCTGCCGGAGAACTTCCGCTTCTACGACCTTCGTCACACCGGTCACACGCTCTCGACGCAGTCGGGTGCCACGCTCAAGGACACGATGGTCCGTGCCGGGCAGTCCTCCGAGCGAGCGGCGCTGATCTATCAGCACTCGAACCTGGAGCGTCAGCGGGAGGTGGCCGACGGAATCGACGCCCGTGTCCGCGCCGAGCGTGAGAAGGCCGGCAACGTGCCCGATGATCAGGCATCGGGCACGGAACGGGCACGCGAAGCCTGATCCGGTCTAGACAACAAAGAAGCCCCGGGCCGCTGGCCTGGGGCTTTCTGCTGGAGCGGGTGACGGGAATCGAACCCGCGCTCTGAGCTTGGGAAGCTCATGTTCTACCATTAAACTACACCCGCACAGCGGCCCGGTGATCAGTGCCGCATCGTCGCACACTCTACCCCATCGCTCGCCCCACGGTGTATTTCGCCGCGGGGCGTTCGTGTTCCGTGGGACGTGGACGCGGGTGCGGAGCGCGGGAGTTGAGGCGTACCGTGGCGGGCGGAGTGCCGCGTGCGGTGGTGTCCTGGGTATCCCCTAATGTGAGGTTCGTCCGCATTCGTTGGGGAAGGGGCCTGATGGACCTGATGGAGCGCACGGTCGTCCGCTGTGCCGAGGGGCATGTGTTCAGTACCGCTTCGTTTCCGATGCAGCAGCTCGGGGCGGACCGGATCGGGCCGGGACGGCTCATCCGGTGTCCGCGCTGCGCTCGGCTGAGGAGCGCCGTGCCCGTGGCGCAGAGGCAGCAGGGGCAGCAGGGCGGGCGATAAGGGCAGGCGACAGCAGTGCCAGGGGCGCGCGGGCAGGTGTCCGATTGGGGACGGCCCGCGCGCTCTGCGTATCCTCGGGGCGTGCTTCTCTCAGACAAGGACATCCGGGCCGAGATCGACGCCGGGCGCGTGCGCATCGATCCGTACGACGAATCCATGGTGCAGCCCTCGAGCATCGATGTGCGGCTGGACCGCTACTTCCGGGTGTTCGAGAATCACCGCTACCCCCACATCGACCCCGCCGTCGAGCAGGCCGACCTGACGCGGCTCGTCGAACCGGAGGGGGACGAGGCGTTCATCCTGCATCCCGGCGAGTTCGTGCTGGCGTCGACCTACGAGGTCATCTCGCTGCCCGACGACCTCGCGTCGAGGCTGGAGGGCAAGTCCAGTCTCGGGCGGCTCGGTCTGGTGACGCACTCGACGGCCGGCTTCATCGACCCCGGCTTCTCGGGGCATGTCACGCTCGAGCTGTCGAACCTCGCCACGCTGCCGATCAAGCTCTGGCCGGGCATGAAGATCGGACAGCTGTGCATGTTCCGGCTCAGCTCTCCCGCGGAGGAGCCGTACGGGAGCGCGCGCTACGGCTCGCGCTATCAGGGGCAGCGCGGGCCGACGGCCTCGCGGTCGTTCATGAATTTCCATCGGACGCAGGTGTGAGGACCTTCCAAGCATGAGTGACGTACGCGAGAATCTGACCTACGAGAAGTTCGGCGGGGCGATCCGCGAGCTGGCGCAGACGATCGCCGACGACGGGTACGAGCCCGATGTCGTGCTGTCCATCGCCCGCGGCGGTGTGTTCGTGGCCGGCGGGCTGGCGTACGCGCTGGACTGCAAGAACATCCATCTGGTGAACGTCGAGTTCTACACCGGTGTGGGGACCACGCTGGAGATGCCGGTCATGCTGGCGCCGGTGCCCAACGTCATCGACTTCTCCAACAAGAAGGTCCTCATCGCGGACGACGTCGCCGACACCGGCAAGACGCTCAAGCTCGTCCACGACTTCTGCCTCGACCATGTCGCCGAGGTGCGCAGCGCGGTGATCTACGAGAAGTCGCACTCCCTCGTGAAGTGCGAGTACGTGTGGAAGCGGACCGACGACTGGATCAACTTCCCCTGGAGCGTGGAGAAGCCCGTCGTGCGCCGCAGCGGCCAGGTGCTGGACGCCTGACGGCCCAAGGACAGTAGGGACGTACGTACGAGGAAGGGCCCGCCGGGAGTCGGCGGGCCCTTCCTCGTACGTACGCGTCTCAGATCGTGCCGAGCTTGATGATCGACAGCAGCGCGATCAGCTGGATGGCCGACGCACCCAGCGCCTTCGGCCACGGCAGGTCGTGCGACTTGCTCACCATCGAGGTGAACAGCGCGCCCGCCGCCAGCCAGGTCACCCAACCCAGCACCTGCACCAGGGAGTTCTCGCCACCGAGGAACATGGCGAAGACGAGGCGCGGCGCGTCGGTGAGCGACATGATCAGCATGGAGAGGCCGATCGTGGGCTGCCAGGCGCCGTCGCCGCCGAGCTGGCGGGCGAGGGTGTGCGTCACGGCGCCGAGCACCAGGCCGCTGATCACGAACGCGACGCCGGTGATGAGGACGTACGGGATCGCGTTGGAGAGCGTCGCGTTGATGACCTCTTGGCGCGGCTCGTCGAAGCCGAAGATCGCGAGCATGCCGTAGAGGAAGGTGACGACGAGTGCCGGGCCCCAGACCGCGTAGTCGCGCATCTGCAGGAACGTCGGCCCGGGCCGCAGCACGATGCCGCTGAGCAACTGCTTCCAGTGCAGGCGCGGGCCCGCCGGGGCCGCCGGGACGGCGCCGGCGCGGTAGGCCGCGCCGTCACCGTAGGGGTCGTCGTTCACGCTGAACATCTGCGTGTGGCCAGGGTTGTTGGCCGCGTACGGGTCCTGGGGCGGGGCGTACTGGGGGTGCGGATCGCCGAAGTACTCCGGCTCGCCGTACCCGCCGCCCCCTTGGGGGGCCGCGCCCTGCCGGGGCGCGCCGCCGGCGGGCGACCACTGCTGCTGATGCCCGTACGGCGGCGGGGCCGGCCGACCACCGCCCTGGTAGGGCGGCGCCTGCGGCGCCTGCTGCCGTTGCGGGGTGCGGTTGTCCCGGCCGCGTCCGATCCTGAATCCAGCCACGCAATCGAACGTACCCGGTCCGCGAGCACGAGGTGGCGGCGGACCGGGGACAAGAGGGCCTTTGCTGCCGAGCTGTGACATCCCCTAGGGGAACCCCGGGGGCCGTCCCCAGGATGCCCGGCAGCCGCCCAACCGCTGGTCAGGGCAGGAAGACGGACGTGCTGAAGGTGATCAGCGGGCGGGCGCCGGTCTGCTCCGCGCCCGCCGGGTGGAGCGCGACGACGTCGGCCCTTTCGCCGTGGTGTGTTCGTGTCACGACGTCGGGGCGCCGGTCGCCGTCGAAGTCGGCGTGTGCGAGGACGTCCGTCACCGGTTTCGTCTCGCCGGCCGGGAGCTCGGGTGCCGGGGGCACCGGTACCGCGTCGAAGACGTGTCGCCCGCCGGGGCGGCCGGGGCCGGTGGGCCCGCCGAGCAGGAGCGTGCCCTTGGCGGCGGTGCCCGCCGCGCGGGTACGGGGCAGGACGACCAGGTCGTCGGCGCCGTCGCCGGTCGTGTCGGCCTTTCCGGCGGGCGCCGCGAGGGCGGGCCCGCCGCCGGGGACGGGCGCGCCGGCCGCGCGGGGCGCACCGGTACGGGAGAACGGGCCGCGCAGGAAGCTGACGCGCCCGGCGGAGGCGGTGACGGCCAGGTCGGCGCTCCCGTCGCCGTCGAAGTCGCCGCATACGGGGTGGCCGGGCCAGTCGTTGCCGTAGCGGGCCTTGTCGGGGATCCGCAGGACGACCGCCTTGCCGGTGATGCCGGTGGGGGACCCGAAGAGCAGCTGGAGCGGCACGGGCGGGCGGCCGATGCCGTCGTACGGGGGTCGGTGGTCACCACCAGGTCCGCGTAGCCGTCCTTGTCGAGGTCGCAGGAGGTCTCCGCGTCGAACGCGGCCGGGAGGACGCCCTGGACCTCGGCGCCGTGCGTACGGGGCGTGAGGAGCTGCCGTACGGCCGGGTCGAGGCGTGTGCCGCCGCCGGTGCCGTAGACGATGCCGATGCCCGCGTCGTCCCCGTGGCTGTCCTTGGGTGACTTCACGAGGTCGTCGAGCACGAGGTCACGGTGCCCGTCGCCGTTGAAGTCGGCCGGGACGCGGCTGCCGTCGCCGCGCGGCACGGGGCGGGAGGGCGCGGTGGTGCGGCCCGCGAGGGGCGCGGCGTCGCCGTTCTTGGCGGCGGGCTCCGCGGCCGCGGGCGCGGGGTCGCTGTCGCAGCCGGTGAGCGCTGCCATCAGCACCGCGGAGACGCAGAGCAGTGCTGTCGCCGTGCCGGCTCGTGTACGCCGCACCACCCACCCCCGCATCGCTGTCACCCGTGTCATCCGCTGTCCCGCTCGCCCCCCGATGGTCGTGTGAGCCGGCCGGTGAGAGCAATGGAAAGCGTTTGATCGAAGGGCAAAGGTTATGAGGCATTAAGGGGGCAGAGGCCCATCGCCGGGGTGATGCCCGCGGTCCGCCGCCATGCCGGACCGCCGGCCTGCCCGCAACGTGCGAGCGGCCGGTCCTGCCCCCGAGGCAGGTCCGGCCGCTCATTGTTCTCCTGGTGGGAGACGGCTACTTCACGGGCTCCGGTTCCGGTGCGCCCTCGGTCTCCGCCTCCGGGGCGGGGTCGGACGGCGGCGTCTTCACCGAGTCGAGCAGCAGCTGTGCCACGTCGACGACCTGGAGGGACTCCTTGGCCTTGCCGTCGTTCTTCTTCCCGTTGACCGAGTCGGTGAGCATGACCAGGCAGAACGGGCAGGCGGTGGAGACGATGTCCGGGTCGAGGGACAGGGCCTCGTCGACGCGCTCGGTGTTGATGCGCTTGCCGATCCGCTCCTCCATCCACATCCGCGCGCCGCCGGCGCCGCAGCAGAAGCCGCGTTCCTTGTGGCGGTGCATCTCCTGCTGGCGCAGGCCCGGGACGGCCGACATGATCTCGCGCGGGGGCGTGTAGACCTTGTTGTGGCGGCCCAGGTAGCACGGGTCGTGGTAGGTGATCAGGCCGTCGACCGGCGTGACCGGGACGAGCTTGCCCTCGTCGATCAGGTGCTGCAGCAGCTGCGTGTGGTGGATGACCTCGAACTCGCCACCGAGCTGCGGGTACTCGTTCGCGATCGTGTTGAAGCAGTGCGGGCAGGTGGCGACGATCTTCTTCGCCGACTTCGGCTTCTTGGTCGACTCGTCCTCGTCGTCCTCGCCGAACGCCATGTTCAGCATTGCGACGTTCTCCTGGCCGAGCTGCTGGAACAGCGGCTCGTTGCCCAGGCGGCGGGGCGAGTCACCGGTGCACTTCTCCTCGCCCCCCATGATCGCGAACTTGACGCCCGCCATGTGCAGCAGCTCCGCGAAGGCCTTGGTGGTCTTCTTGGCGCGGTCCTCGAGAGCGCCGGCGCAGCCGACCCAGTACAGGTAGTCGACCTCGGTGAGGTCCTCGACGTCCTTGCCGACGATCGGGACCTCGAAGTCGACCTCCTTGGTCCACTCCACGCGCTGCTTCTTGGCGAGCCCCCAGGGGTTGCCCTTCTTCTCCAGGTTCTTGAGCATCGTGCCCGCCTCGGACGGGAACGAGGACTCGATCATGACCTGGTAGCGGCGCATGTCGACGATGTGGTCGATGTGCTCGATGTCGACCGGGCACTGCTCGACGCAGGCGCCGCAGGTGGTGCAGGACCACAGGACGTCCGGGTCGATGACGCCGTTCTCCTCGAGCGTCCCGATCAGGGGGCGCTCGGCCTCGGCCAGCGCGGCCGCGGGGACGTCCTTCAGCTGCTCGGCGGAGGCCTTCTCCTCGCCCTCCATGGTCTTGCCGCCGCCGGCCAGCAGGTACGGGGCCTTGGCGTGCGCGTGGTCGCGCAGCGACATGATCAGGAGCTTCGGGGACAGCGGCTTGCCGGTGTTCCAGGCGGGGCACTGCGACTGGCAGCGGCCGCACTCGGTGCAGGTGGAGAAGTCGAGGATGCCCTTCCAGGAGAACTGCTCGACCTGGGAGACGCCGAACACGTCGTCCTCGCCCGGGTCCTCCCAGTCGATCTCCTTGCCGCCGGACGTCATCGGCTTGAGCTCGCCGAGGGCGGACTCGCCTGTCGCGTTGCGCTTGAACCAGATGTTCGGGAAGGCGAGGAAGCGGTGCCAGGCCACACCCATGTTGGTGTTGAGCGCGACTGTGATCATCCAGATCAGCGAGGTGCCGATCTTGATCATCGCGACGAAGTAGATCAGCGTCTGCAGGGTCGGCACGCTCAGGCCGTCGAAGGCGAGCACCAGCGGGTACGAGACGAAGTACGCGGCGTCGTAGCCGTCGACGTGGTGGATCGCGCCCTCGAGCCCGCGCAGGGCGAGGATCGCGAGTCCGATGGTGAGGATGATGTACTCGACGAAGTAGGCCTGCCAGGCCTTGGAGCCCGCGAAGCGGGACTTGCGGCCGGCCCGCGAAGGCAGGTTCATCAGGCGGATCGCCATCAGGACGACGATGCCCACGACGGTCATCAGGCCGATGAACTCGATGTACATCTCGAACGGCAGGAAGCCGCCGAGGACCGGCAGCGTCCAGTCGGCCTGGAACAGCTGGCCGTACGCCTGGGCCAGCGTGGGCGGCAGGGTCAGGAAGCCGATCGCGACGAACCAGTGCGCGAAGCCGACGATGCCCCAGCGGTTCATCCGCGTGTGGCCGAGGAACTCCTTGACCAGGGTGATCGTGCGGGCCTTGGGGTCGTCGGTGCGGCTGCCCGCAGGCACCGGCTGCCCGAGCTTCACGAACCGGTAGATCTGCGCGACCGCTCGGGAGATGAGCGCAACGCCGACCACGCTCAGGGTCAGCGACACGATGATCGCGGCGAGTTGCATTTCGGGGCTCCTCGGGCCTGCGAGGGTGGGTGGTCCAGCACTACTACTAAGCGGTAACTTATTCAGTCCGTGCTGAGAGTACCCACTTATTCCGCCGCACTGTAGCCACGCGCGCGGTGATCTGTGTCGCTCAGGCAACCCTGACCGGGGTCACTGGGGCGGCATGGACGACGCGTCGTCCGGCGACCGCCACGGGCACCGTGCGGGCCAGGATCGCCAGGTCGAGTCCCAGCCAGTGCTGCTCCACATAATGCAGGTCCAGGACGGTCTTTTCCTCCCAGGGCAGCTCCGAACGCCCGCCGACCTGCCACAGGCCCGTCATTCCGGGCCGCACGGCGAGCCGGGCGCGCTCTGGCCAGAGCCCGTCGCGGACGGCGTCAGGGGCCAGCGGAAGTGGCCCGACCAGGGACATCTCGCCGCGGATCACGTTGAACAGCTGGGGGAGCCGGTCCGTGAAGTGGCGGCGCAACGCCCGGCCCACCGCCGTGACGCGGCCCGCGTGGCTGGTCCGGAAAGTGAACATCGTGAAGGTTCGGCCGCCGAGCCCCGCCCGCCGGTGACGCTCGAACACGGGCCCTGCCGAGGTCAGCGCCACGGCGGCCGAGGCGACAAGCAGGACCGGTGACAGCACCAGCGACAGCAGCAGGGCGCCGGTCAGATCGACGGCTCGTTTTGCCGACATGGGAGCGCCCTTTCGTCCGTGGCCGGCGGTCGTTCGCTGGCAGCTCGTGACCGCATTGACAGTTCTTGACCGCTTTTTTCGGATATGACTCTCTCAGATGCACGTGTGTCGGGAGGTGCGCCACGCGCGTGGGCATAGAGCTGCACGTAAGGGCGGGATAAAACTTGAGCCGCCTCGACTCAGGTTGGTTGACTCGGTCCAACGGGTGAGGCATCCTTGAGCCAGTTCCACTCAAGTCAGTTGTTGGAGGAATCGAAATGGCACGTGCGGTCGGCATCGACCTGGGCACGACTAACTCCGTCGTCAGCGTTCTGGAGGGCGGCGAGCCCACCGTCATCACCAACGCCGAGGGTGCCAGGACCACGCCGTCCGTCGTCGCCTTCGCGAAGAACGGTGAGGTGCTGGTCGGCGAGGTGGCCAAGCGTCAGGCGGTCACCAACGTCGATCGGACCATCCGGTCCGTCAAGCGCCACATGGGCACGGACTGGAAGATCGAGCTCGACGGGAAGAACTTCAACCCGCAGCAGATGAGCGCGTTCATCCTGCAGAAGCTGAAGCGGGACGCGGAGTCGTACCTGGGCGAGAAGGTCACCGACGCGGTGATCACCGTCCCCGCGTACTTCAACGACTCCGAGCGTCAGGCCACCAAGGAGGCCGGTGAGATCGCGGGCCTCAACGTCCTGCGCATCGTCAACGAGCCCACCGCGGCCGCCCTGGCCTACGGCCTGGACAAGGACGACCAGACGATTCTCGTCTTCGACCTCGGTGGCGGCACCTTCGACGTCTCGCTGCTCGAGATCGGCGACGGCGTCGTCGAGGTGAAGGCCACCAACGGCGACAACCACCTCGGTGGTGACGACTGGGACCAGCGCGTCGTCGACTACCTGGTGAAGCAGTTCGCCAACGGGCACGGCGTCGACCTGTCCAAGGACAAGATGGCTCTCCAGCGTCTCCGCGAAGCCGCGGAGAAGGCGAAGATCGAGCTGTCGTCCTCGACCGAGACGTCGATCAACCTGCCCTACATCACGGCCTCCGCCGAGGGCCCGCTGCACCTGGACGAGAAGCTCACCCGCGCCCAGTTCCAGCAGCTGACGTCCGACCTGCTCGAGCGCTGCAAGACCCCGTTCCACAACGTCATCAAGGACGCCGGAATCGCGCTGTCCGAGATCGACCACGTGGTCCTGGTCGGCGGCTCGACCCGTATGCCCGCCGTCGCCGAGCTCGTCAAGGAGCTCACCGGCGGCAAGGACGCCAACAAGGGCGTGAACCCGGACGAGGTCGTCGCCATCGGCGCCTCGCTCCAGGCCGGTGTCCTCAAGGGTGAGGTCAAGGACGTCCTGCTCCTCGACGTGACCCCGCTGTCCCTCGGTATCGAGACCAAGGGCGGCATCATGACCAAGCTCATCGAGCGCAACACCACGATCCCGACCAAGCGGTCCGAGATCTTCACCACGGCCGAGGACAACCAGCCGTCCGTGCAGATCCAGGTCTACCAGGGCGAGCGCGAGATCGCGGCGTACAACAAGAAGCTCGGGATGTTCGAACTGACCGGTCTGCCGCCGGCCCCGCGCGGGGTGCCGCAGATCGAGGTCTCCTTCGACATCGACGCCAACGGCATCATGCACGTGACCGCGAAGGACCTCGGCACGGGCAAGGAGCAGAAGATGACCGTCACCGGCGGCTCCTCGCTGCCGAAGGACGAGGTCGACCGGATGCGCCAGGAGGCCGAGCAGTACGCGGACGAGGACCACCGTCGCCGCGAGGCCGCCGAGAGCCGTAACCAGGGCGAGCAGCTCGTCTACCAGACCGAGAAGTTCCTCAAGGACAACGAGGACAAGGTCCCCGGCGAGGTGAAGACCGAGGTCGAGACGGCCCTCACCGAGCTGAAGGAGAAGCTCAAGGGCGAGGACACGGCCGAGATCCGCACCGCCACGGAGAAGGTCGCCGCGGTCAGCCAGAAGCTCGGCCAGGCCATGTACGCCAACGCCGCGCCCGAGGGCGCTGCCGCGGGTGCCGGCGCCGAGGGCCAGGCCGGTCCCGGCCAGGCCGACGACGACGTCGTCGACGCCGAGATCGTCGACGAGGACAAGCCGAAGAAGGACGGTGCCGCGTGACCGAGGAGACCCCGGGCTTCGAGGAGAAGCCCGACGTCCCCTCCGGCGCCACACCTGACGACGCCGCCGAGCCCGCCGAGACCTCCTCCGAGCAGGAGGGCCCGGCGGCCCCGGCAGGGGACGCAGCAAAGATCGCCGGCCTGACGGCGCAGTTGGACCAGACGCGTACCGCCCTCAGCGAGCGGACCGCCGACCTCCAGCGGCTCCAGGCCGAGTACCAGAACTACCGCCGACGCGTGGAGCGCGACAGGGTCACGGTCAAGGAGATCGCCACGGCGACGCTGCTGACCGAGCTCCTGCCCGTACTCGACGACATCGGCCGCGCCCGGGAGCACGGCGAGCTGGTGGGCGGGTTCAAGTCGGTGGCCGAGTCTCTCGAGACGGCCGCCGCCAAGATGGGCCTGCAGCAGTTCGGCAAGGAGGGCGAGCCCTTCGACCCGACCATCCACGAGGCCCTGATGCACTCGTACGCACCGGATGTCACGGAGACCACGTGCGTCGCCGTGCTCCAGCCGGGGTACCGCATCGGCGAGCGCACGATCCGCCCCGCGCGGGTCGCGGTGGCCGAGCCCCAGCCGGGCGCGGCTCCCGCGGCACAGAAGGAAGAGAAGTCGGCCGACGAGGAGAGCGGTGGCCCCGAAGAGGGCTGACGCAGGAAACGTCCGGAAGGAGGGACGTCGATGAGCACGAAGGACTTCGTCGAGAAGGACTACTACAAGGTTCTCGGCGTCCCCAAGGACGCCACAGAGGCCGAGATCAAGAAGGCGTACCGGAAACTCGCCCGCGAGTTCCACCCGGACGCCAACAAGGGTGACGCGCAGGCAGAGGAGCGCTTCAAGGAGATCTCCGAGGCCAACGACATCCTCGGCGACCCGAAGCGGCGCAAGGAGTACGACGACGCCCGCGCCCTGTTCGGCAACGGCGGCTTCCGCGCTCCGGGCGCCGGCGGTCCCGGCGGCACCTTCAACTTCGACCTGGGCGACCTCTTCGGGGGCGCCCCGGGCGGCGGCCAGGCCGGCGGCTTCGGCGGCGGCCTCGGGGACGTGTTCGGCGGCCTGTTCAACCGCGGCGCCGGCCCGGGCACGCGCACCCAGCCACGCCGCGGCCAGGACATCGAGTCCGAGGTGACGCTCAGCTTCACCGAGGCGGTCGACGGGGCCACGGTCCCGCTGCGGATGTCCAGCTCGGCCGCGTGCAAGGCCTGCTCCGGCACCGGCGACAAGAACGGCACGCCCCGGGTGTGCCCGACCTGCGTGGGCACCGGCCAGGTCTCCCGCGGCGGCAGCGGTTCCTTCTCGCTGACCGACCCGTGCGTGGAGTGCAAGGGCCGCGGGCTCATCGCCCAGGACCCCTGCGACGTCTGCAAGGGCAGCGGACGGGCCCGCTCGTCGCGCACCATGCAGGTGCGCATCCCGGCGGGCGTCTCCGACGGGCAGCGGATCCGGCTGCGCGGCAAGGGCGCTCCCGGCGAGCGCGGTGGCCCGGCCGGCGACCTGTACGTCGTCGTCCACGTCGACGCGCACCCGGTCTTCGGCCGCAAGGACGACAACCTCACCGTCACGGTGCCGGTCTCCTTCACGGAGGCTGCGCTCGGCGGCGAGATCAGGGTGCCCACGCTCGGCGGCCCGCCGGTCACGCTGAAGCTGCCGGCCGGCACGCCCGCCGGACGCACCATGCGGGCCCGCGGCAAGGGCGCCGTCCGCAAGGACGGTACCCGCGGTGACCTGCTGGTGACCGTCGAGGTGGCCGTGCCGGGCGAGCTCGGTGACAAGGCCAGGGAAGCGCTGGAGGCCTACCGCGAAGCCACCGCGGACGAGGATCCGCGGGCGGAGTTGTTCCAGGCCGCGAAGGGAGCTTGATATGGACCGGTCGGGGCGCAGTCGCAACCCGTACGAACTGACCGACGAGTCGCCGGTGTACGTCATCTCGGTCGCCGCGCAGCTGTCGGGCCTGCATCCGCAGACCCTGCGGCAGTACGACCGACTGGGTCTCGTCTCGCCCGACCGAACGGCCGGCCGCGGCAGGCGCTACTCGGCCCGTGACATCGAACTGCTCCGTACGGTGCAGCAGTTGTCGCAGGACGAGGGCATCAACCTGGCAGGCATCAAGCGGATCATCGAACTGGAGAACCAGGTCGCGGCTCTGCAGCAGCGGGTCGCGGAGCTGTCGTCGGCCCTCGACGGCGCGGCGGCGGCGATGCAGCAGCGCGAGGCGCAGGTGCACGCCTCCTACCGGCGCGATCTCGTGCCGTACCAGGACGTCCAGCAGGCGAGCGCGCTGGTGGTCTGGCGGCCCAAGCGGCCGGAGTAGTGCGGCAGTCGTTGCGGAGTGCCGCGAAGGGCCGGAGAGCGGCAGCTCTCCGGCCCTTTTGCGTGCGGCGATCATGCGTCCTCGGCGGACGGGGGCAGCGGGTCGCTCACGCCGACGATGCCCGACTGAGCGAGCAGTGCACCGAGGTGGGTGCGGCTGGAAGCGCCGAGCGTCTGCATCAGCCGGGCAATGTGCGTGCGACAGGTCCGCACACTGACTCCCATGCGCCGGGCGACGATCTCGTCGGAATGGCCTGCGGCAAGCAACTGCCCGATGCGATGCACGTTCCGTACCGCCTCGCCGAGTGCCGCGTCGATCTGCGGCTTGCCCACGATGAGCGCGACGCCGCGGTCGCCGGGAACCGTGGCCAGAGCCGCCGGGCGCACGACCGTCGGATCGTTTAGAGGCACAGGCCGGGTTCGCCGAACAGGTGACCGCCGGAATTCCCAACCGGGACCAGGGGCGTTGGAGCACTCTCCTCGGCGTGACCGGCATTGCAGTGCTCGCCGTGACCGCCGGTCTCAGCGCCATGGCGGAATTCCTCCGCCATGGACGTGCGCTCGCTCCCCTGTCCGTCCTCACCGGCGGCCTGCGTGTCTTCCGTACCAGCGCGGCGTGGTCCGTCCTTACCCCACTTGCCCTGGCAGGTCTTGTCGGGAGCGTCGTCGCGGCCGGGCTTGCAACCCCGGTCAACGCGGACGGAGAGTCCTACATCACGCGTGAACTGCTGTGGTCGGCGGCGGGGATCGTCCTGATCGTCAGCATCCTCATGTGGCTGTGGGCAGCCACCGTCGCCGTTCGGCAAGCCCGCGCCTGGCGTCCGCGCGGTGACTGATCCCCCGGCAGCACAGGCGGCCCACAGGGTCCGGTTCAACCGGAGCTTGTACGGCTCCGCTCCGTGCAGTGCAACAACCCGACGATGGCGGCGGAGGATCGGCACGTTCGGGCACCCGGCTGCCTCCTGCTGCAGGGGCAGCAAGATGACCGTGGCGGTTCCACACCCCTGGGGGAGTCGTAGGGAGGATGGGCAGGGGCACGATCCGGACGCAGCGAGGTGTCAGTCGCGGGCATCGCCCTTGAAGTAGTCTTCGGACTCTCCCAGGATCCCGGACTTGGCAATGAGGTAGCCGAGTTGCGCACGGCTGCCGCTGCCGAGCGCGGCCGCAAGCTTGGCGATGTGGGCCCGGCAGGTACGGACGTTCATGCCGAGCCGACGGGCGATCGCCTCGTCCACATGGCCTTCGATGAGGAGCTTCGCGATGGAGCGCTGCACGCCGCTGATGCCGTGGGAGGCGGGGCCGTAGGGCACTTCCTCCATGAGCGGCACGGCACGCGCCCAGAGATGCTCGAACACCTTGGTGAGGTAGGCGACCAGGCCGGGGTGACGAAGCTCGAGGGCGACTTGGCGGTCGTCCCTGGCGGGGATGAAGGCGACCGCCTCGTCGCAGATGATGAGTCGCTCGATCAGTTCCTCGAGCGTACGGATCTCCATCTTGGTTCCGGCCATGCGCTCGACGTACGCGAAGGTGCGCTGACTGTGCCGGACCGTGTGCTGGTAGAGCGTGCGGACGCGGATGCCGTTGTCGATGAGCGGCTTGCTGCGGTCGAGGGCCTTGCTCAGGTTGTGCTCACTCCGGCCGCCGCCGGGCTGTACGGTCAGGACTTCCGTCTGGCTCTCGGCGATCGCCACGTCGAGCGCGGCGTCGATGCGATCGAAACCTTCGAGCACCGTGATGGCGTGGGTGGTGGGAGGCTTCTGGGTGCTTATGGTCATGAAGGGCTCGAACGTGTCCGTGAGTTCCACCGAGAACCGCCTGCGGTCCTGGATCTCCCGTTCGATGGGGTGCAGGCGCTGCGCCAGGGCGGACGAAGGCGGGACCGGCCGGAGCCAGTTGGGGTCGTCCGGATCGGGGTGGAGCAGCGCGAACTCCAGCAGGCAGGGGGCGGGATCGACCTCGACACGTGCGACGCGTCCGGTGGTCAAGGCGCTGGCGTAGAGACGCGCTCCCTCGTCACAGAGTTCGGTGACGAGATGAGGATGTGTCGGTTTCGTGTGCTTTTTTGACAAATCTCCACCCCCCAGGGTCCTGTACGTACAGGAACATGATGCATCGCTCCTGTGGCTTGACATGCCCTAATGAGCCATCGTCTTGTTGCGCGGGGGAATGGAAGTCATCAAGTGAGGACGAAGCCGACTATGTACAAGAGAATGCTTCGGTCAGTGCTTGCTACCGCGATAGCCGCTGCTGCGCTGATGATCGGGATATCGGGGAGCTCGGACGTCGGCTGGGGCCCCGCGCCCGGCAAGGCGAGGTCCGTCGCTGTGGAGGGGGCCGAGGGCGACGTCGGCTGGGGCGTCGCTCCTGTCGGGAAGACCGCCACCGCCGTCCAGCAGTCCGATGGCGACGTCGGATGGGGCAGTGTCGGCGCGGATGTGACGGCGTGACCGTTCCTCCGGACGACCGGGTCTTCCGGCGTGAGATGGCTACGGCCTACCGCTCCGGGTGGCACTTCATCGACCTCGTCACCGCGATCCCGCACCGTGGCGACTCGTTGATGGTCACCCTGTTCGGAGAGCCGATCGTCGTGGCGCGCGAGGAGGACGAGGACGTCCGTGCCTACCGCTGCCTGCGTCGGCCCCGAGGAGCACCTCAGCCTGTCCGCTGTGCCATCCGGTACGGCATGATTTTTGTCAATCTCGACCAGCGTGAGCAGCAGTTGGCCGAGTCCGACACCACTGCCACCCCCCGCAGTGCCTGAGCGATTCCCCCGTCGTTTCAAATCGCTCAGGTGCTTCCCCCACACAGCGGCGCCATCGTGGACCTGAAACACGATGGCGCCGTTGTGCTGCCCGGAAACATGTCCGGTGCCCGGCCGGGTTATGCCCGGCCCATCGCGCGGGTGAGCGCGATCTCGATGACCACCCGGTCCGGATTGGGGGCCGGGGTGCGTCCGTACCGCTCCGCGTAACGGCTCACCGCGTCCGCCACGGCCTCCGCCTCCGTGCGGATCGTCGCGATGCCCTCCAGCGTCGCCCAGCGGCCTCTGTCCACCTGGCAGACGGCGACCCGCGCCCCTTCCGGGCCGGCGGCGAGCACGTTCGCGACCTTGCGGCTGTGCTTGTTGGTGATCACCCGGGCGAAGCCGCCCTCGGGGTCGTAGGTGACCCCCACGGCGACGACGTGCGGAGTGCCGTCCGGCCGCGGTGTCGTCAGCGTGCACATGTGGTGATCACGCCAGAAGCTGAGGTAGGACGCGCCGGGGTCGCGGGGGTCGATGGCCATGTGGGGAACCTACCTCCGGGCCCTGCCGGGCAGTACCCTGAGTGGAATAGACTCAACTTTATACAGGTTGCTTGGGTCATAATTGAGGTAACCGCTCCATCGGCAAGGAGGAGATGCGCACGTGGACGCCGAGCTGACCAACAAGAGCCGGGACGCGATCAACGCCGCCACCAGCAGGGCGGTGTCCGGCGGACACCCGGACCTGACAGCGGCGCATCTGCTTCTGGCGCTGCTGGAGGGCGCGGACAACGAGAACATCACCGACCTGCTGGCCGCCGTCGACGCGGACCAGGCCGCCGTACGCTCCGGGGCGGAACGCGTCCTCGCGTCGCTGCCGAGCGTGGCCGGCTCCACGGTCGCCCCGCCCCAGCCCAACCGCGAACTGCTCGCCGTCATCGCCGACGCGTCGCAGCGCGCCAAGGAGCTCGGTGACGAGTACCTGTCCACCGAGCACCTGCTCATCGGCGTCGCGGCCAAGGGCGGCGCGGCCGGTGAGGTGCTGGACCGGCAGGGCGCCGGAGCCAAGGAACTGCTGGACGCTTTCGAGAAGGCAAGGGGAGGGCGCCGGGTGACCACACCCGACCCTGAGGGTCAGTACAAGGCGCTGGAGAAGTTCGGCACGGACTTCACCGCCGCGGCCCGCGAGGGCAGGCTCGACCCGGTCATCGGCCGGGACCAGGAGATCCGCCGCGTCGTGCAGGTCCTGTCGCGGCGCACGAAGAACAACCCGGTGCTCATCGGCGAGCCCGGCGTCGGCAAGACCGCCGTCGTGGAGGGCCTCGCCCAGCGGATCGTCAAGGGCGACGTGCCCGAGTCGCTGCGCAACAAGCGGCTGGTCGCGCTCGACCTCGGCGCGATGGTGGCGGGCGCCAAGTACCGCGGTGAGTTCGAGGAGCGGCTGAAGACCGTGCTGTCCGAGATCAAGGAGAGCAACGGCCAGATCATCACCTTCATCGACGAGCTGCACACCGTCGTCGGCGCGGGCGCCGGCGGCGACTCCGCCATGGACGCGGGCAACATGCTCAAGCCGATGCTGGCCCGCGGCGAGCTGCGGATGGTCGGCGCGACGACGCTCGACGAGTACCGCGAGCGGATCGAGAAGGACGCGGCCCTCGAGCGCCGCTTCCAGCAGGTGCTGGTCGCCGAGCCGTCGGTCGAGGACACGATCGCGATCCTGCGCGGGCTCAAGGGCCGCTACGAGGCCCACCACAAGGTGCAGATCAACGACAGCGCGCTCGTCGCCGCGGCAACCCTCTCCGACCGGTACATCACCTCCCGGTTCCTCCCCGACAAGGCCATCGACCTCGTCGACGAGTCCGCGTCGCGGCTCCGCATGGAGATCGACTCCTCGCCGGTCGAGATCGACGAGCTCCAGCGCGCCGTCGACCGGCTGCGGATGGAGGAACTGGCGCTCAACAACGAGTCCGACCCCGCCTCCAAGCAGCGTCTGGAGAAGCTGCGCAGGGACCTGGCCGACCGGGAGGAGGAGCTGCGCGGACTCACCGCCCGCTGGGAGAAGGAGAAGCAGGGCCTCAACCGCGTCGGTGAGCTGAAGGAACGCCTCGACGACCTGCGCGGACAGGCGGAACGCGCCCAGCGCGACGGCGACTTCGACACCGCCTCCAAGCTGCTCTACGGGGAGATCCCGGGCCTGGAGCGCGAGTTGGAGGAGGCGGCGCAGGCCGAGGCCGAGCAGGCCTCCAAGGACACGATGGTCAAGGAGGAGGTCGGCCCGGACGACATCGCCGACGTCGTGGGTTCCTGGACCGGCATCCCGGCCGGGCGCCTCCTCGAGGGCGAGACGCAGAAGCTGCTGCGCATGGAGCAGGAGCTGGGCCGCCGGCTGATCGGCCAGGCCGAGGCCGTGGAGGCGGTCTCCGACGCGGTGCGCCGGACGCGGGCGGGCATCGCCGACCCGGACCGGCCCACCGGTTCCTTCCTGTTCCTCGGCCCGACCGGTGTCGGCAAGACGGAGCTGGCGAAGGCGCTCGCGGACTTCCTCTTCGACGACGAGCGGGCGATGGTCCGCATCGACATGTCGGAGTACGGCGAGAAGCACAGCGTGGCCCGCCTGGTAGGCGCGCCTCCCGGCTACGTCGGCTACGAGGAGGGCGGCCAGCTCACCGAGGCCGTGCGCCGGCGCCCGTACAGCGTGGTGCTGCTGGACGAGGTGGAGAAGGCCCACCCGGAGGTCTTCGACATCCTGCTCCAGGTGCTCGACGACGGGCGGCTCACCGACGGCCAGGGCCGGACGGTGGACTTCCGCAACACCATCCTGATCCTGACCTCCAACCTCGGGTCGCAGTACCTGATGGAGCCCACGACCAGCGAGGAGCAGAAGAAGCAGCAGGTGCTGGAGGTCGTGCGGGCCTCCTTCAAGCCCGAGTTCCTCAACCGGCTCGACGACCTGGTGGTCTTCTCCGCCCTGTCCCAGGCGGAGCTGGAGCGCATCGCCGAGCTCCAGATCGGACGGCTGGCCAAGCGGCTGGCGGATCGCCGGCTGACGCTGGAGGTCACCCCGGAGGCGCTGGCCTGGCTCGCGGAGGAGGGCAACGACCCGGCGTACGGCGCGCGTCCGCTGCGGAGGCTGATCCAGACGGCGATCGGGGACCGGCTCGCGAAGGAGATCCTGGCGGGCGAGGTCAACGACGGCGACACCGTACGGGTGGACCGCTTCGAGGACGGCCTGATCGTGGGCGCGGCGACCTGACACCGCGGCGGCACGGCCGCACCGGCGGACGGGCAAGAGGGCGAGGGCGGTGCTCCCGTCCTCGTGCCCGTGGCCCGTCCTTGCCCGCCGCTGTTCACCCGGACGGCGGCGGGCCTGGCGCCCGAGCGGGAGATCTTGTCAGCCCGCAGCGGATCGCGGGTGGCGGGGCTTGCCAGCCCCCGCCGGGGATGGGAGAGGATGGCGGCATCCGTACGAAGGGAAATACACGGTGACCATCGACCCGTCCTCGATTCCGAATTTCGGGGGCCAGCCCAAGCCTCAGGCCGCAGGACCGGCGGGCCCCGTCGTTCCCGACCAGGATCTGGTGAAGCAGCTCCTCGACCAGATGGAGCTGAAGTACGTCGTCGACGACGAGGGTGACCTCGCGGCGCCGTGGGAGGACTTCCGCACGTACTTCATGTTCCGCGGCGAGGACGAGCAGCAGGTCTTCTCGGTGCGGACCTTCTACGACCGCCCGCACGCGGTCACCGAGAAGGCCAAGATCCTCGACGCCATCGACGACTGGAACCGCCGCACCCTGTGGCCGAAGGTGTACACCCACCTCCACGAGGAGGAGGGCGCCGAGCTTCCGACGATCCGCCTCATCGGTGAGGCGCAGATGCTCATCGGCACGGGCGTCAGCCTCGAGCACTTCGTCTCGTCCACGGTCAGCTGGGTGCGCGCCTCGATCGAGTTCGACAAGTGGCTCGCGGAGCAGTTCGGCCTGGCCGTCCCGGAGGAGGAGAAGCCGGCCGACGACGCCTGACGCGTCAGGCACATGTGAGGCCCGGCAGGTCCGCGATCCCTGTGATCGCCGGCCCGCCGGGCCTGCCGCGTTCTCAGGGCGCGAGGGACTTCAGCCGGGCCGCCGCCTCCTCGAGGACGTCCACCCGCTTGCAGAACGCGAACCGCACGAACGGCGCGCCTTCGTCGCGGTGGTCGTAGAAGACAGCGTTCGGGATGGCCACCACCCGCAGCGCTCCGGCAGCGCACGGCAGAACGCGAAGCCGTCCTCCTCGCCGAGCGGCCGGATGTCGGTGGTGACGAAGTACGTCCCGGCGGGGCGGTGCACCGCGAACCCGGCCGCGGACAGGCCTTCGCTCAGCAGATCGCGTTTGGCCCGCAGATCGTCGCGTAGGCCGTCGAAGTACGCGTCCGGGAGACGGAGCGCCTCGGCGATCGCGTACTGGAACGGGCCCGCCGAGACGTACGTCAGGAACTGCTTCGCCGAGCGGACCGTCGTGATCAGCTCGGGGGAGGCGGTGACCCAGCCGACCTTCCATCCGGTGAACGAGAACGTCTTGCCGGCGCTCGAGATCGTGACGGTGCGCCCGCGCATCCCCGGGAACGACGCCAGCGGCACATGCTCGCCGTCGAAGGCCAGGTGCTCGTAGACCTCGTCCGTGACCACGAGCAGGTCCCGTTCGACCGCGAGCTCGGCGATCGCGGCCAGCTCCGCGCGGGTCAGGACCGTGCCGGTGGGGTTGTGCGGCGTGTTGATCAGGAGCAGGCGGGTGCGGTCGGTGACCGCGTTCCGCAGCTCGTCCAGGTCGAGGCGGAAGGCGAACTCGTGCGGGCGCAGCGTCACGGGTACCCGTACGCCGCCCGCCATGGCGATGCTCGCCGCGTACGAGTCGTAGTACGGCTCCAGCGCGATCACCTCGTCGCCCGGCTCCACCAGCGCGAGCAGGGCGGCCGCGATCGCCTCCGTGGCGCCCGCCGTGACCAGGACCTCCGTGTCGGGGTCGTAGGTCAGGCCGTGGAAGCGCTGCTGGTGCTCCGCGATCGCGGTGCGCAGCTCAGGGACGCCCGGACCGGGCGGGTACTGGTTGCCGCGGCCGTCGCGCAGGGCCCGTACCGCCGCCTCCCTGATCTCCTCGGGGCCGTCGGTGTCGGGGAAGCCCTGGCCGAGATTGATCGAGCCGGTGCGCAGGGCCAGCGCCGACATCTCCGCGAAGATCGTGGTGCCGAACTCCGCCAGCCTGCGGTTGAGCAGCGGCCGGTGGCCCTCTTCGCCTGCTGTCCTGTGCGTCGTCATGGCGGTCATCCTGCGCGGAACCTCTGGAGTTGCTCAAGTCTGCTTTGGCTCCGAGTGGCCGAGGGCATCCCTTTGCCACGCAGGTAAGAGTCCCGCGGGTGCGGGAGAAGCGGTCACGCAGTGTCGCGGGGTCCCCCAGAGCCTTCGGTCTGGGAGGTAGCCCCATCGGGGGATCGAGAAGGACGGGGAGAATCATGATGTTTCTCGGGATCGCGCTGTTCGCTCTGGTCGTGTTCGCTGTGGCGGCGGCGTCCGGCGCGAGCCGCAGGAGCCGGCGTCGTCGTGGCAGTGGCGCGGCGGGCGGCGGTGGAGCGTGGTGGGGCGGCGGAGACGGGGGAGGTTCCGGAGCGTCGTGCAGCAGCAGCTCCTCGTGCGGCAGCAGCAGTTCGTCGTGCGGCGGGGGCGGGGGCGGGTGCGGCGGAGGCGGAGGCAGCTGACACGGGGCAGCTGGTCCGCGCATGTGAAGACGCCCGGCGGGTAGGCGGAAGTCGCCAACACCCCCCGGGCGTCTTCCTGTTGGAAGAAAGTCCGGAGGGTGTGTTGACTTCAACCGCTCGTGTTCCGTTGAACAGTTGAACCGATGAGCCCCCGAGGGGATGGAAACCACGCGAAGTTGGGTAAAAACGCTGTGGGCGACGTCCACTTCGTGGTTTTCTCACTGTCGGAACCTGTTGGATCCATCCAGCCCTCGGACCTCACATGGACCGAAGCAGGCCACCCCTCACACGTCTTGCGCACCCTTCCGGAGTGCCAGGTCCACGCGTCCACCTGCCGAAGCGCGCTTGCGGAGCCGACCCATGCTCACGACCATCGATACCGCCTATACCGACACCCGTGCCGACGACCTCGCCTGGGCGCTCGGCCGGGAGCCGCTCCCCGCCCTGGCCGTCCTCGATCTCGAACTGTCCGGCTCCAAACTGCAGTTGCGGCTGCTGGGTGCCTCCCACCAAGTGCTGCTCGAGGAGAAGCAGGGCACTTGTTCGGAGACCGTCGCCTGCATCCCCGGCAGCAGCACACCGCTGCCCCTCGGGGTGGCGAAGCGGCTCGGCGACTGGGAGTACGAGTTCGCGGCCCGGGTCGAGACGCTCTCCCATCGCTCGTTCGCGGGACGGGCCCAGGAGTTGCTGGCCCTCGTCGCGGACCATCCCCACGGTCTCGCCGGCACGTTCCCCGGCTCCCCCCATGCCTTCACCGCGATGGTGGCCCAGAGCGGCGAGGGGCAGGCGCGGTGGCGCACTTGGCATGCCTACCCGCAGGAGGGCCGGCTCGTGGTCACGCGTACGCGCGTCGGCTTTGCGCCGGACGGGTCGAGCCGGCGGAGCATGCGCCACCCCGAT
Source organism: Streptomyces sp. Tu 2975 (assembly GCF_009832925.1). GTDB lineage: Bacteria > Actinomycetota > Actinomycetes > Streptomycetales > Streptomycetaceae > Streptomyces. The sequence goes on along the minus strand of NZ_CP047140.1, from coordinate 3,876,792 downwards.
CGCCACGCCGAGCCGTCCCGGCTGTAGTCGACACCTGTGGGTGACACACCGTGTGACGGCTGTGACGTAGCGTGTCGAGGATGATCGACCGGCCGCAGACCTCGCCGCCCCACGACATGGTGCTGCCCGTGCGTCCCGAGTCCGGCCGCCATCTCGTTCTCGCCGCGGTCTTCGTCTGCGCGGCCTGCGGCCTGGTCTACGAGCTCGAACTCGTCGCCCTCGCCACGTATCTGATCGGGGACTCGGTCACCCAGGCGTCCGTGATCCTGTCCGTGATGGTGTTCGCGATGGGCATCGGATCACTGCTCGCGAAGCGGATGCGATGCCGGGCCGCCGTGGGCTTCGGACTGCTGGAAGCGGCACTGGCACTGGTCGGCGGCAGTTCGGCGATGGTGCTCTACGCGTCCTTCGCCTGGTTCGGCGGGTCCGGGGTGCCGCTGGTGATCTTCAGCCTGACCATCGGGGTCCTGATCGGCGCGGAGATACCGCTGCTGATGTCGCTGATCCAGCGCATCTCCCGGCGTGACGCGGAGGGCACCGTCGCCGATCTGTTCGCGGCGGACTACGTGGGGGCGCTCGTCGGCGGGTTGGCGTTCCCGTTCCTGCTGCTGCCGTGGCTCGGTGAACTGACCGGGGCGCTGGTGACGGGCGCTGTCAACGCCGTGGCCGGCGGGGCGGTGGTGCTGTGGCTGTTCCGCCGTGACCTCACACCGCGCTGGCGGACCAGGCTGCTCACCATCAACGTCCTCGTGCTGGCGGTGCTGGCGGGCGCCACCGTCATGGTCGACGACTTCGAGCGGGCGGCCCGCCGGGCGGTCTACGGCGCCGATGTGCGGGTCGCCGTGCGCACCGGGGTCCAGGAGGTGGTGGTCACCGGCGGGCCGTCCCGGCCGCCGGACCTCTTCCTGAACGGCCGACTGAAGGTGCGGGGCCAGGACGAGCACCGCTACCACGAAGCGCTCGTCCACCCCGCCATGCGCGGTCAGCACGAGCGGGTGCTGGTCCTCGGCGGCGGCGACGGGCTGGCGGCACGCGAAGTCCTGCGGTACGCCGATGTACGGGTGCTGACCGTCGTCGAGCTGGACCCCGGAGTAGTCGAACTGGCCCGCAGCGATCCGGCGCTCACAGATCTGAACGACCACGCGTACGACGACCCACGGACGCGGGTCGTCACGGCGGACGCCTTCTCCTGGTTGCGTGAGCACCAGGGCGCGACGTACGACGTGATCGTCTCCGACCTGCCCGACCCGGGCATCACCGCGAGCACCAAGCTCTACTCCCTGGAGTTCTACGGGCTGGCCCGCCGGGTCCTGGCGGACGGCGGTCGGCTCGTGGTCCACGCGGGGCCGACCGCGCGGCCCCGTACGTACTGGACGGTCGACACGACCTTGCGGGCGGCCGGCTTCGGCACCACCGCCTACCGGGTCCGCGGGGCGGAGACCGGTGCGGCGGGCGGCCCGGCGCGGTTCAGGGCGGGAGCGGACGCGACCACCGACTGGGGACTGCTGATCGCTGCCGAGGGCCGCGCACCCCGGCTCGGGATCGGCGCGGACGCACCACGGCTCCGCTCCGAGGTCGAGGACACGCTCACGCAGGACACGTTCGCGGCGGAGAGGACCCGGCTGACGGGTCTGGTGCCCTCGACGCTGGTCCACCCCCGCTTCACGCGCTGACGGTCATCGTCGCGGACCGGGCCCGGGGCGGCCGTCGGCGAGGCGGGCGAGGACGCGGACGTCACGGGCGCGCGTGGGAAAGGCAGACGTGGCGGGCCGTGCTGAGTAGGCTCGGCTTCCATGGAGCATGAGGTGTTCGTCCCGGTACCGGCTGAGACCCTCCGACGCGCGCTGCGGGACCCCGCCCGGGTCGCCCGCTGCGTCCCTGGGCTCCAGCAGGACGCAGACGAGGCGGCGGGCCCCTTGGCCGGTCGGCTCAAGGTCAGAGTCGCCGGCCACACCATCACCTACCGAGGCGCGCTGCGCATCACGGAGCAGGACGACGAGCGGGGCGGCGCCTTCGCCGTCGAGGGCGAGGGCGCGGAGGCACGCGGCGGCGGCTCGGTGAAGGTCACGCTGACGATCCGTCCCGCGCCGACCGACGGCGGCACGACGATGACGTTCAACGGCTCCGCGCGTGCCGAGGGCCGGCTGGCCGACCTCGCGGCCGGTGCGAAGGTGTCGGCGGCCCACCGCCTTCTGGACCGTTTCGCGGAAGCGCTGGCCGCGGCCGCCTTCGAGGACCCGCAGCCGGGCGACGGTGCTGCTCCGGCACCGGAACCTCAGGAAGCAGCCGGTGAGACGGCCGACCGCCCTGCGGCGGCCGCCGGGCACGACGCCCAGGACGCGACCGGTGCGGATGACGCGCCCGACGCAGGCGGCTCGGTCTTCGACGCACCCGTACCTCCGCCGTCGCTCGGTACCGACGCCGACAACGAGTTCGAGGACCTCGACGAGGTCGACGGCGCGGACGACCTGGTCGGCGGGGACGACCTGGACGGTGTGGACGACATCGACGGCATCGAGGAACTCGACGATCTGTCCGGCCTGCCGGACGAGATGCCCGCAGAGGCCGCCCACGCACGGCGCACCATGATCGGCCGCAGTGCCGAGGAGGTCGACCACGCCCCGCCGCGTGGCCGCTACGCACCTGCCCCCGCTCCCGACGCCTCCTCCGCAGGGGCCACCCTGCGGTGGCTTGCACCCGCCGCGGCCCTCGCACTGGCGTCGGCCGTCGTGGTCGGCAGGGCGCTGCGCCGCCGTAGGTGACACGCCGTAATGTCGGGGTGTGAGTAGCGAACAGAGCATCCGGCTGGCCGCCGGTGACGTCGAGTTGACCGTGCATCCGGAAAACGGCTGCCGCATCGGAAGCCTGCGCATCGGCGGCACCGAAGTGCTGCGACAGGGTGAGCGGTACGGCTCGTTCCCGATGGTGCCGTGGTGCGGCCGCACGCGGGACGGGCAGTTCAGCAACGGCGGGGTACCGCACCAACTGCCGCTCAACGCCCCGCCGCACGCCATTCACGGCACCGGCCGGGACACCGTCTGGCGTACCGCACGGGCGGGCGCGAGCGAGGCCGCCTTCACCTACGACCTCGCCGACCCGTGGCCGTACACGGGGCGCGTCACCCAGACGTTCGAGCTGGCGGAGGACTCCGTCACCCTCAGGATGGGCGTGGAGACGTACGGGACGTCGTTCCCCGCGCAGGCGGGCTGGCACCCCTGGTTCCTGCGCGACCTGGGGGACGGGGGCGAGGACGTACGGATCGACGTGACGCCCGAGTGGCAGGAGGAGCGCGGTGAGGACCACCTGCCGACCGGCAAGCGCATCACGCCGCTCCCGGGTCCGTGGGACGACTGCTTCGGCATGCCCGACGGCGTCGACGTCACGCTGACCTGGCCGGGCCGGCTGGAACTGATCGTCCGCAGCCCGGCGGAGTGGGTCGTGATCTACGACGAGCAGGCCGAGGCGGTCTGTGTCGAGCCGCAGTCCGGCCCGCCGAACGGTCTCAACACGCACCCGCAACTCGTCACCCCGATCGAGCCGCTGGAGATCGCGACGACCTGGAGCTGGCGGCGGCTCTGAGCCGGGGGACCGGCGCCCTTAAGCTGAGCCCCATGACTGACGTGCGTGCTGAGCTGCTCCAGCAGATCAAGGACAAGGCCGTGGTGCACGGCAAGGTGACCCTCTCCTCGGGCATCGAGGCCGACTGGTACATCGATCTGCGCCGGATCACGCTGGACGGCGAGGCCGCGCCGATGGTCGGTCAGGTGATGCTCGACGCCACCGCCGCCCTGGACTACGACTGCGTGGGCGGTCTGACGCTGGGCGCCGACCCGGTGGCCACGTCGATGCTGCACGCCTCCGCCGCGCGCGGTAAGCGGCTGGACGCGTTCGTCGTCCGCAAGGCGGGCAAGGCGCACGGCATGCAGCGCCGGATCGAGGGCACGGACGTGAAGGGCCGGCGCTGCCTGGTCGTGGAGGACGTGTCGACCACCGGCGGGTCCCCGCTGACCGCCGTGGAGGCGGTCAGGGAGGCCGGCGGCGAGGTCGTCGCGGTGGCCGTGATCGTGGAGCGCGGCGCCGCCCCCAAGATCGCGGAAGCGGGTCTGACGTACATCAACGCGTATTCGCTCGATGAGCTCGGTCTCGCCTGATCATGGCGTGAGCTGCGGATATTCCGAGGGGCGTGCTGTTTCACGTGAAACAGCACGCCCCTTCGCCATGCAGGCGGGGCAGGCGGGGTGGACCCACGGCGGGAGTCTGGAAAGATAGGCCGCGACGATGACGTCGCCCAAGGTCAGGGCACTGGGTTCACCGGGGGACGCACCCCGGGCCCCCGTACCACATACCCGCACATCACAAGGAGCGGACATATGCCCATCGCGACTCCCGAGGTCTACAACGAGATGCTTGACCGGGCGAAGGCAGGCAAGTTTGCCTACCCCGCCATCAACGTGACCTCGTCCCAGACCCTGCACGCCGCACTGCGTGGCTTCGCGGAGGCCGAGAGCGACGGCATCATCCAGATTTCCACCGGCGGTGCCGAGTTCCTGGGTGGCCAGTACAGCAAGGACATGGTCACCGGCGCCGTCGCCCTGGCCGAGTTCGCGCACATCGTCGCCGCCAAGTACGACATCACCGTCGCGCTGCACACCGACCACTGCCCGAAGGACAAGCTGGACGGCTATGTACGTCCGCTGCTCGACATCTCCGCCGAGCGCGTGAAGGCCGGACGCAACCCGCTGTTCCAGTCCCACATGTGGGACGGCTCGGCCGAGACCCTCGCCGACAACCTGGCCATCGGCCAGGAGCTGCTGGCGCAGGCCGCCGCCGCGAAGATCATCCTCGAGGTCGAGATCACCCCGACCGGCGGCGAGGAGGACGGCGTCTCGCACGAGATCAACGACGAGCTCTACACCACCGTCGACGACGCGCTCCGCACCGCCGAGGCCCTGGGCCTGGGCGAGAAGGGCCGCTACCTGCTGGCCGCGTCCTTCGGCAACGTGCACGGCGTCTACAAGCCGGGCAACGTCGTCCTCCGCCCCGAGCTTCTGAAGGACCTCCAGGCGGGTGTCTCCGCCCAGTACGGCAAGGCCGACCCGTTCGACTTCGTCTTCCACGGCGGCTCCGGCTCGACCGCGGAGGAGATCGCCACGGCTCTGGAGAACGGCGTCGTGAAGATGAACCTCGACACCGACACCCAGTACGCCTTCACGCGTCCGGTGGCGGACCACATGTTCAAGAACTACGACGGCGTCCTGAAGGTCGACGGCGAGGTCGGCTCCAAGAAGACCTACGACCCGCGCACCTGGGGCAAGCTGGCCGAGGCCGGCATGGCCACCCGTGTCACGGAGGCCTGCGCGGCCCTGCGCTCCACCGGCACCAAGATCAAGTAAGCATCCGCCTCACCACGGGCCCGGTACCCCCTCGCGGGCGCCGGGCCCGTGGTGTGTCCACAGGGGAGGGGAATCGTGAGCTTCGACTTCGACGCGGTCGTCGACCGCCGGGGCACCTGGAGCGTGCAGTGGGACGGTGTCGCCGCCCGGTTCGGCACCGGCGGCCTGTTGCCCTTCACCATCTCCGACATGGACTTCGCTTCCCCTCCCGTGGTCCTCGACGCCCTCCGTGACCGGGTCGCGCACGGCGTCTTCGGCTACACCGACTGGCGGAACGAGGACTTCCTCTCCGCGATCCGTCACTGGTTCGCCGTGCGGTACGGCACGGAGATCGACACCGACCGCGTCGTGTACGCGCCCTCCGTGCTCAACCAGCTCTCCCAGCTGCTGCGGATGTGGACCGGACCAGGCGACGGCGTGGTCGTACACGCCCCCACGTACGACGGTTTCATCAAGGCGGTCACCGGTCTGGGCCGTGATCTGCGCGGAGTGCCCGTCGGGGACGACGAGGCACTGGAACGCCAGCTCGCCCGGCCCGACAGCAAGGTCCTGGTGCTCTGCTCGCCCCACAACCCCACCGGCAGGGTGTGGACGCACGACGAACTCACCCGGACCGCCGAGCTGGCCGCACGGCACGGCGTCGCGGTCGTCAGCGACGAGATCCACGCCGACTTCGTACGCGACGGAGTGCACCTGCCCTGGACCCGCTACGGCACCGGTCGCTGGGCCCTGATCACCTCCGGTACCAAGGCGTTCAACTTCCCCGCCCTGAGCGGCTCGTACGGCATCGTCGGCGACCCTGCCGACCATGCCGAGTTCGTACGCCGGATGGAGACCGGCGAGGGTCTCGCGTCGCCCGCCGTGCTGTCGCTGACCGCCCACATCGCCGCCTACCTCCGGGGCGGACCGTGGCTGGACGACCTCAACACCTATGTGGCCGGCAATCTGCGGATGCTCGCCGACCGGCTCGACGCGGCGTTCCCGCAGCTCGGCTGGGAACCGCCGCAGGCCGGCTACCTCGCCTGGATCGACCTTCGCCCGCTCGGCATCGGCTCCCGCACCGCGGACGCGGTGCTCCAGCGTGAGCTGGTGGAACGGGAGAAGGTCGCGATCATGCCGGGGGCGGTCTACGGGTGCGAGGGCTTCGTCCGTCTGAACGTCGGCTGCCCGCGCAGCAAGGCGGAACGCGGCGCGGACGCCCTCATCCGGGCCCTCGGCCGCGTCACCTGACGCCCCCGGGGACCCGCAGGCGCCGGGCCGGGGCACGGCTCTTCGGGTCGTAGCGTCGCGAAGCGGCTGCGATGATCCCCGTATGGGCACGAGTCCGGGGGACATCAGGCTGACATCCGCCACCGGCCGCTGGGTGGTCCTGACGACCGTCCTCGGGTCCGGCATGGCACTGCTCGACTCCACCGTCGTCAACGTCGCACTGCCCCGCATCGGCAGGGACCTCGACGCCGACCTGGGCGTCCTCCAATGGACCGTCAACGCCTACATGCTGACGCTGGCGGCGCTGATCCTGCTCGGCGGGGCACTCGGCGACCGTTACGGACGCCGCCGGATCTTCGTCCTCGGCGTGGTCTGGTTCGCCCTCGGCTCCCTGCTCTGCGGGATCGCACCCAGCGGAGGCGTGCTGGTCGCCGCGCGCGCCCTCCAGGGCATCGGAGGGGCCCTGCTCACCCCGGGATCGCTGGCCCTCATCCAGGCGAGCTTCCATCCCGACGACCGGTCGCGGGCCGTGGGCCTGTGGTCGGGGCTCGGCGGCGTCGGCGCGGCGATCGGCCCCTTCGTCGGCGGCTGGCTGGTCGACGGGCCGGGCTGGCGCTGGGTGTTCCTGCTCAACGTGCCGTTGGCCGTCCTGTGCGTACCGGTGGCGCTGCGCCACGTACCGGAGTCCCGCGACCCGAGGGCGACCGGCCGGTTCGACGTCCTGGGCGCTGTCCTGTGCGCGGTGGCGCTCGGGCTCGTGACCTACGCCCTCATCGACGAGACGGTGTGGGCTGGGCTCGCCGGCGCGTGCGTGGGAGCCGTGTTCGTGCTGGTCGAGCAGCGTACGGCGGAGCCGATGCTGCCGCTGTCCCTCTTTCGGATCCGCCAGTTCACCGCCGTGAACCTGGTGACGCTCTGCGTGTACGCCGCCTTCGGCGGCTTCTTCTTCCTTGTCGCGCTCCAGCTCCAGGTCGTGGCCGGATACTCGGCCCTCGGCGCGGGCGCGGCACTGCTGCCGACCACCCTGCTGATGCTGCTGCTGTCCGCCCGCTCCGGGGAGCTGGGTGATCGCATCGGCCCGCGTATCCCGCTCACGGCCGGCCCGCTGCTCTGCGCCGTCGGCATGATGCTGACGCTCAGGGTCGGCGAGGACGCGTCCTACCTCGTCGATGTGCTGCCCGCCATGCTGGTCATGGGCCTGGGCATGGTCACGCTGGTCGCCCCGCTGACCTCGACCGTCCTCGCGTCCGTGGAGACCGGCCGGGCCGGCATCGCGAGCGGCATCAACAACGCGGCGGCCCGTGCCGCGGGCCTGATCGCGGTGGCCGCCCTGCCGCTGCTCGCCGGCATGGGCCCCGAGGCGTACCGCTCGGCGACGGCGTTCGACGAGGCGTTCCGGCTCGCGATCCCGATGTGCGCGGGGATCCTGGTGGCCGGGGCGCTGATCGCCTGGGGGACGGTGCGGGTGCCGCCGAAGGGCGCGGACGTGTGCCGTCCGGAGTGCAAGGTCAACTGCGGGGTCACCGCGCCGCCGCTCGAGCCGCAGGCGGAACAGAGGCGCTGAGCCGCCCTCGGACCCGTCGCGGTCGTCCTTCGGCCGGTGGCCACGGAACGCTGCCCGACCTGTGAGACTGGGGGCCATGTCGATCCACGAGAACCTGCTCGGGGGACCTCCCCCGACCCATCTGCCCGACGAGCCCGGCCCGCGTGAGCTCCTGGCCGGCGGTACCTCCGCCGCCGAGGTCGCGGCGCAGTACCCGACCAGCTCGCTCGCCTGGGCGCAGCTGGCCGACGACGCCTTCGAGCGGGGCAGCGTCGTCGAGTCGTACGCCTACGCGCGCACCGGCTACCACCGCGGCCTCGACGCGCTGCGCCGCAGCGGATGGAAGGGCCACGGTCCGGTGCCGTGGGAGCACGAGCCCAACCGCGGCTTCCTTCGCGCACTGAGCGCCCTGGCCCGTGCCGCCGGGGCGATCGGCGAGAAGGAGGAGCACGAGCGCTGCACCACGTTCCTGCGCGACTCCTCGCAGACCGCTGCGGAGACGCTGGGCTGAACCGTCACGGCAGGGGGCCTGCCCCGCCGTGACCGGTTCCGCGGGGCGGCGACCTGGAACCCGGGTCGCCGCCCCGCGGCCGGTACGATCACACACACTGCCGATTCACGGATCACAGCCGGTGAGAGGCCCCGACCTTCCTCTCCCCCCAACACCGGCCGAAACAGGGGAGAGGTCTGTCTTGGGCCAGCGTGCCGCCGCCCGCAACGGGCGCAGCCGCAGACGGAGCCGCCGCACCTCGGGCCGACGCCGTCCGACCGGACCGATACTTCTGCTGGGCGTCTGCCTCGCCTTCATGTCGGTGGGCGCCGGTGCCGCCCTCGCGCACTGGAGGGGCGGACCGCCCCCGCCGAGGCGGCCGACCGGACCGACGTCACGCCGCTGATGTCGCAGGACCCCGCACCGGAACCCTCGACCTCACCCTCGCCGGTGCGCAGCCCCAGCAGTTCGCCGAAGCCGAAGCCCAAGCCGTCGCCGTCCCCCTCCGCCAAGAGCGAGCCGCCGAGCGTGCCGGCGTCGGGGCCGGGCACGTTCACCGTCGCCCGGTCGTCAGGGACGGCGGCCGGCACCGGCACGCTGCGCCGTTACAAGGTGGAGGTCGAGGACGGCGTCGACGTGTCCGCCCAGCAGGCGGCCGCCGAGATCCAGCAGATCCTGGCCCATCCGCGCGGCTGGGCCGCGAACGGCCGCGGCCGCTTCCAGCTGGTGTCGTCGAACGCCGACTTCGTGATCAGGATCGCCACACCGGCCACCGCGGACAAGCTCTGTCTCGCCGTGGGCCTGAACACCGGGGGTGAGCTGAACTGCGAGACCACCGAGGGCGTCGTGGTGAACCTGCGGCGCTGGCTGCTGGGCTCCCCGACGTTCGCCGGCACGCCCGCCGAGTACCGGCACCTGATCATCAACCACGAGGTCGGGCACGAGATCGGCATCCGTCAGCACATGGGCTGTCCCGGCCCCGGCGAACCCGCCCCGGTGATGATGCAGCAGATCAAGGGCCTGAACGGCTGCGTCTCCAATGCGTGGCCCTACGACGACGACGGGACATATCTCTCCGGACCGCCGGTGTGACCCTCGGCTTATGATGCGAGTGGGGACCGGGGCCCACACCGAACAGGAAGGGGCGGACCGCTACCCGGATGTCGAGGAGACAGCAATGTCACATGACTCCGCCCCGAATCTGGACTTCGCGGGCACCACGCCGTACGAGGACTACGTCCAGGCGGACGTCCTCACCCACCTCCAGCATCCGCGGTCGGACGACCCGGGCGAGATGGTCTTCCTGGTCACCACCCAGGTCATGGAGCTGTGGTTCACGGTCGTCGTCCACGAGTGGGAGACCGCCGCACGCGCCCTGCGCGAGGACCGGATCCCCGTGGCGATGGACGCGCTGAAGCGGTCGCTACGGGAGCTGGAGGCCCTGAACGCCTCCTGGAAGCCCATCGCCAACCTGACGCCCGCGCAGTTCAACGCCTACCGCGACGCCCTCGGTGAGGGTTCCGGCTTCCAGTCGGCGATGTACCGGCGGATGGAGTTCCTGCTGGGGGACAAGTCCGCCTCCATGCTGGTGCCGCACCGGGGCGCCCCCCGCGTCCACGCGGAACTGGAGAAGGCCCTGCACGAGCCGAGCCTGTACGACGAGGTGCTGCGGCTCCTCGCCCGCCGCGGGTACGCGGTGCCGGCCGAGGTGCTGGAGCGCGACCTGGCTCAGAAGTACGAGCCCTCGGAGGCCGTCGAGCAGGTCTGGGCCGAGGTCTACGGCGGCAATGACCAGGACACCGAACTGGTGCGGCTGGGCGAGGCGTTGACGGACGTCGGCGAGCTGGTGTGGCGATGGCGTAACGACCACCTGGTGGCGACCCGGCGGGCCATGGGCTCGAAGGTCGGCACAGGAGGCTCCGCCGGTGTCGCGTGGCTCGAGAAGCGTGCCCGCAAGAACGTCTTCCCCGAGCTGTGGACGGCGCGCAGCCATGTCTGAGTCCCTGGCCCAGCGGGCCGCGGCGCTCGACGCCGCAGACGAACTGGCCGGTGCCCGGAAGCTGTTCGCCCTCGACGAGGCGGTCTACCTCGACGGCAACTCGCTCGGCGCGCTGCCCGCGCACGTCCCCGACCGCGTCGCCGATGTGGTGAACCGGCAATGGGGGCAGCTGCGCATCCGTTCCTGGACGGAAGGAGACTGGTGGAGCGCGCCCGAGCGGATCGGAGACCGGATCGCGCCGCTGGTCGGCGCGGCGCGCGGGCAGATCGTGGTCGGCGACTCCACGAGCGTCAACGTCTTCAAGGCCGTCGTGGGCGCCGTACGGCTGAACGACGACCCGGCACGGACGGACATCCTCGTCGACGCGACGACGTTCCCGACGGACGGGTACATAGCGTCGTCGGCGGCCAGGATGACCGGTCGCCGTATCGTTCCCGTCGACCCGGCCGACCTGACGTCGGCACTCGGCCCCACCACGGCGGCGGCGCTCGTCAATCACGTCGACTACCGCTCCGGCCGGCTGCACGACCTGCCCGGCCTCACGGCGGCCGTCCACGACGCGGGGCCCTCGCGGTCTGGGACCTGTGCCACAGCGCGGGCGCCCTGCCGGTGGGACTCGACGCGCACGGCGTCGACCTGGCCGTCGGCTGCACCTACAAGTACCTGAACGGCGGCCCCGGTTCGCCCGCGTACCTGTACGTCGCCGAGCGCCACCAGGCGTCCTTCGACTCGCCGCTGCCCGGCTGGACGTCGCACGCCGACCCGTTCGCGATGACGCCCGGCTTCGAGGCGGCCGACGGGTCGACCCGCGGTCGGGTGGGCACACCGGACATCCTGTCCATGCTGGCCCTCGAAGCGGCGCTCGAGGTCTGGGACGGGATCGCAATCGAGGCGGTCAGGGCGAAGAGCCTGGCGCTGACGGACTTCTTCCTGGAGTGCGTCGACGCCTACGCCCCGGCGGGACGGGTCACGTCCCTGACACCCGTGGAGCACGCCGAGCGCGGGAGTCAGGTGGCGCTGCGGTGCGAGGACGCGCCGCGGGTCATGGAGACCCTGACGGCCAGGGGCGTCGTCGGCGACCTGCGCCGCCCGGACGTCCTGCGCTTCGGCTTCACACCGCTGTACGTGGGCTTCGCCGACACGGAGCGCGCGGCGCGCGTCCTGGCGGAGGTCCTCGCCGACTGAGCCCGGTCCGCCCCGGGGGGCGCCACGTCCCCCGGGGCGGACCCGGCCGTCGGACCCGCCGGGGGCGGACCGGGTTGTCCGAGCCGCCGGGGGCGGACCCGGTTGTCCGAGCCGCCGCGGGCGGGGCGCCGCCGCCCGTGGGCGAAGCTGGTAGCGTCCGCGCTGGTCAGGTGGAACAGGCCACCCCCACGGGACTGTTGGAGCAGCACATGCCGGACCCCGTCGCCCGTGACGCCGCCGAGGAGGCGTCGGCGATGTCGCATCCTGCCGTCGCGCCGGACGTATCCGTCGCATACGGGGAGCACCCCGACCAGGTCGTCGACTTCTACGCCCCGCGCAGCGGGCACGCCACCGTGCCGTTGGTCGTCGTGCTGCACGGCGGCGCCTGGCGGGCGCCGTACGACCGGCGGCATGTGACGCCGTTCGCCGACTTCCTGGCGCGCCGCGGACTCGCCGTCGCCAACGTGGAGTACCGCCGCGGACGGGAGATCCCGGGCCAGCGCGGGGACGGGCCGGTCGCCGGACGGTGGCCGGAGACGTTCGACGACGTGGCCGCCGCGATGGACGCCCTGCCGGACCTGGCGCGGCAGGCACTGCCGCAGGCCGACCCGCGACGGACCGTCGTGACCGGGCACTCCGCCGGCGGCCACCTCGCGCTGTGGGCCGCCGCACGGCACGTCCTGCCCGCCGGCTCGCCGTGGCGGCTGGCCGCGCCGCCGCCGCTGCGCGGTGTCGTCGCCCTGGCCCCGATCGCCGATTTCGACGCGGCCGTGGAACTGGCCGTGTGCGGCGGTGCCGTACGGCAACTGCTGGGCGGCGAGGCGCAGTACGACGAGCGTGCCCCGCACGGCGATCCCGCCGTCCTGCTGCCGACCGGCATCGCGACGGTCGTGGTGCAGGGCCGCACGGACGTCGTCGTGCCGCCGGCCGTCGCGGAGGCGTTCGTGGACGCGGCGGCGAAGGCGGGCGAGACCGTCGGATGGACGCTGCTCGAAGAGGTCGGGCACTTCCCGCTGATCGACCCGGCGGCCGACGCGTGCGCCGTGGTCGCCGAGGAGATCGCTCAACTGGCCTGGTGAGCGCGTGAGAAGAGCCTGACGGGCTCGTTGAACTTTGCGGACAGAAGCTGACCGCAAGGGTTCGTACGTTCTTCCCATGACGAATCTCGTGACCGGAGCAACCGGAACAGTAGGCCGCCAGGTGGTCGCGGAGCTTCTCCGCCGTGGAAAGCCCGTCCGTGCCCTGACCCGCGACCCCGCGAAGGCCGACCTCCCCGACGGCGTCGAGGTCGTGCGGGGCGACCTCACCGATGCCGAGACGCTGGCCCCCGCCCTGGAGGGCGTCACCGGCCTGCACCTGATCACCTTCGGCGGCCCGTACTTCGCGCCGCTGGAGACCGGCCCGCGGATCCTTCAGCTGGCGAAGGCGGCCGGTGTGCGGCGGATCACCGTGCTGCACGGCGGCGGCCCGAGCCTCCTGGAGGACGCGGTCCGGAACAGCGACGTCGCCTGGACGGTGCTGATGCCGGTGGAGTTCATGGCGAACGCCCTGGAGTGGGCCGACGGCATCCGCGCCGACGGCGAGGTGCGCGAACCGTTCGCCGGCAGGCTCAGCGCCATGGTCCACGAGGCCGACATCGGCGCGGTCGCGGCGGTCGCCCTCACCGAGGACGGCCACGCGGGCCAGGAGTACGTGATCACCGGCCCCCAGGTGCTGACGCTGGAGGACAAGGTCGACGCGCTCGCCGCCGCCCGGGGCGGGAAGATCCGGCTCGTCGAACTGAGCGAGCAGCAGGCGGTCGAGCAGTGGAAGGCGGCAGGGCAGCCGGAGGACGTCATCGGCTTCCTGCTGGAGGCGTACGGCAACACACCGCCCGTCGGCCGTACCGTCGTCGACACCGTGGAGAAGGTCACCGGGCGACCGGCCCGGACCTTCGCCGAGTGGTCCGAGGAGCACGCGGACACCTTCCGGAGCTGACACGGCACCGGTACGGGCAGGGCCCCTGGGCGGCCCTGCCCGTACCCGTGCCGGACGCGCTCCTCCCGAGACGGGCCCCGTTCGTCCCGCCGGTCACTGAAACCCCGGCCCCACCAGGTAGTACTCAAGGCGGACGCCCCAGGATCCGCAGTGATGCTGACGACCGGGGCCCTTGTGCCCGCTTACCTTCATTACGTGACCCAGAAGACCCGCAGCCCCGAATACGACCTGGCCCAGGGAGCGCTCAGCGGCCTCCGCCAGGACCTCTTCCACGACGCGTTCGCCTATCGGCCGCTGCCGCCGCTGAGCGCCGAAGGGCCGCTGGTCCGCCGGCTGCCGGGCGAGCGGATACGCAGCGGGGCGGTGTGGCTGCCGCACGCCGTGGTGCTGTTCCTCGCCCTGTGCACACTGCTGCTCGCCTATGCCGACGACGAGGGCGGCCTCGCCTTCGTCATCGGCGGTTTCGTCCCTGCGGCGGCTGTCGTGATGACCCTGGTCAGGCCCGTGGGCGCCTGGTGGGTGTCGATCGTGAGTACCCCGTTCGTGGCGGTACTGGGCTCCTGGAACGACTGGCCTTGGGCGCCCGCCGGGTTCCTGTCGCACCTGACCGTGATGATCGCCGTTGCCCTGCGGACCCGCCCGCGGACGGCCGGCTGGATGTGGGTGGTCACCGCTGCCTACGGGATGTTCGCCGACACGGTGATCAGCAGGGGCTACGGTCCCGGGGCGGCGCCCATGCTGTTCGCCTCCGCGGTCCTTCTGCTGATCGTGAGCATGATCCTGGTCCGCCGTGAGGCGAAGCAGGAGGTCGCCGCCCAGCAGACGGTCACCGCCACCGAGCGCGACCGGCGCACCCTGCTCGAGGAGCGCACCACCATCGCCCGCGAACTGCACGACGTGGTCGCCCACCACATGTCGGTGGTCGCCATCCAGGCGGAGGCCGCCCCCTACCGGGTGGAGAACCCGCCGGAGGAACTGGAGAAGGCGTTCGCCACGATCCGCGAGAACGCGGTGGCCGCGCTCACCGAACTCCGCCGCATCCTCGGCGTCGTTCGGGCGGAGGACTACCAGGCGCCCGACGCGCCCCAGCCCGTCCTCGCCGACCTCGACAACCTGCTCTCCAACGTCCGCGAGGCGGGCCTTGAGACCGAGAAGACCGTCACGGGAGCGGTGCGCGAGCTGCCGCAGGGCGTCGAGCTGTCGGCGTACCGGATCATCCAGGAGGCGCTCAGCAACGCGCTCCGGCACGCACCCGGCTCGACCGCGAAGATCGAGGTCTCCTACGTGCTCGGCGGTCTCGGCCTGCGGATCGTCAACACGCCGCCGCGGGGCCTGGCCAACCCCTCGCCGGGAGCCGGCCACGGCATCACCGGCATGCGGGAGCGTGTGACGATGCTGAACGGTGAAATGACCGCGGCGCCCACGGAAGAGGGCGGGTACGAGGTCACCGCCTTCATTCCCGTGGCCGCCATCCCCGCCGAGGAGACGTCATGACGATCCGTGTGCTCATCGTCGACGACCAGATCATGGTCCGCGAGGGCTTCTCGGTCCTGCTGAACGCCATGCCCGACATCGAGGTCGTCGGCGAGGCCGTCAACGGCCGCGAAGCCGTCGCCAAGGTCGCCGAACTGGCGCCCGACGTGGTGCTGATGGACATCCGCATGCCGGAACTGAACGGCATCGACGCCACCCGCGAGATCGTCGCGGCCGACGGCGGCGCCAAGGTGCTGGTGCTCACCACCTTCGACCTGGACGAATACGTGTACCAGGCGCTGCGCGCCGGAGCCTCCGGGTTCCTGCTGAAGGACGCCTCCGCCCGGCAGCTCGCCGACGGCGTCCGCGTGGTGGCCGCCGGCGAGGCGCTGCTCGCGCCGACAGTCACCCGCCGGCTGATCACCGAGTTCTCCAAGCTGTCCGAGACGCCGCGCCCCGCCGCGATGACCCAGGTCGCCGACCTGACCGAGCGCGAGACCGAGGTCCTGGTCCTGATCGCGCAGGGCCTGTCGAACGCCGAGATCGCCTCGCACCTGGTCGTCGCCGAGTCGACCATCAAGACGCATGTGAGCCGCGTCCTTGTGAAACTGGGGCTCCGGGACCGCACGCAGGCGGCGGTCTTCGCGTACGAGGCGAGGCTGGTCACACCCTCGTAGGGAGCGTTAGCGTCCGTGCATGGACGCGCTCTTCGAACCCTGGTCCCCGCAGTTCGTGGCCGACCCTTACCCTGCCTTCGCGGAACTGCGGGAGCGGGGCCGGGTGCACTGGTTCGAACCGACACGGCAGTGGCTCGTGCCGCACCACGCGGACGTGTCGGCGCTGCTGCGGGACCGGCGGCTGGGGCGGACGTATCTGCACCGCTTCACCCACGAGGAGTTCGGCCGCACGCCGCCGCCCGCCGCGCACGAGCCGTTCCACACGCTCAACGACCACGGTCTGCTGGACCTCGAGGCCCCTGACCACACCAGGATCCGGCGGCTCGTGACGAAGGCGTTCACCCCGCGGACCGTGCAGGCGCTGGAGCCGGTCGTACAGCGGCTGGCGGCCGGCCTGGTCGCCGACTTCAAGGAGGCGGGCGGCGGCGACCTGCTCGCCGAGGTCGCCGAGCCGCTGCCGGTCGCCGTGATCGCCGAGATGCTGGGCATCCCGGAGTCCGATCGGCCGCTGCTGCGGCCCTGGTCCGCCGACATCTGCGGGATGTACGAGCTGAAGCCGTCGGACGAGACGGCGGCGCGGGCGGTACGGGCCTCGACGGAGTTCAGCGCGTACCTGCGGGATCTGATCGCCGTACGGCGTGAGCGGCCGGGCGACGACCTGGTCTCCGCGCTCATCGCCGCCCACGACGAGGGCGACCGGCTCAGCGAGCAGGAGATGATCTCCACCTGTGTGCTGCTGCTGAACGCGGGCCACGAGGCGACCGTCAACACGACGGCCAACGGGTGGTGGACGCTCTTCCGCCACCCCGACCAGTTGGCGGCGCTGCGGGCGGACCACTCGCTGTTGTCCACAGCCGTGGAAGAACTGATGCGTTACGACACCCCGCTCCAGCTCTTCGAACGATGGGTCCTCGACGACATCGAGATCGACGGCGTCGTGGTGCCGCGCGGCTCGGAACTGGCTCTGCTGTTCGGCTCCGCGAACCGTGACGGCACCCGCTTCGACCGCCCCGACACACTGGACCTGTCGCGCGCGGACAACCCGCATGTGAGCTTCGGCGCGGGCATCCACTACTGCCTGGGCGCGCCGCTGGCACGCGTCGAACTGGCGGCGTCGTTCGGAGAACTGCTGCGCCGGTGCCCGACCATGCGCCTCGCGGCGGAGCCGCGGTGGAAGGGCGGGTTCGTGATCCGGGGCCTGGAGGAACTACGGGTCGAGCTGTGACGTACCGCGCTTCGCGCGGTGCCCTCGAACTCCCCCTACGGCCTGGCGGCCGTGGGGGATGGCCCCAGGCCGGCCGGATGTCGCTGCGTCACTACTTCGTTTCCAGGTCCCGCCTGCGGAAGCCCTCGAGGCCCACCCGCACCAGCCCCGCCGCGACCAGTGTCAGGACCACCATCGGGGTCCAGCTCATCGGCGCGGCAGGCAACTGGGGGACGTGCCCGAACGGGGACAGGTCGCTCATCCAGCCGGGGAACCGCAGCAACTGCCCCAGGTACCCCACCACGAAGGCGTACACCGGCACGATCCAGGCCGCCGCGCTCGCCCGCGGGAACCAGCCGAAGAGCACGACGGCGACGCCGACCGTGACCCACAGCGCCGGCGCGTAGGCGAGTGCCGCGGTCACCAGGTCGAGGAACAGCCCCGCGTCGGACGCGGACGCCGCGCCCGCGATCCCGAAGCCGACGCCGGCCAGGAGCAGCAGCGCGGTGCCGCCCGCCATGGCCACGGCCAGGTGGCTGCCCACCCAGCGGGTGCGGGACAGCCCGGTCGCGAGCAGCGGCTCTGCCCGGCCCGCGGTCTCCTCGGCGCGTGGCCGCAGCGCCGCCATCACCACGTACACGGCAGCGACGACGGAGAGCACGACCATGACCATCGAGGCGAACGACTCCGCCACCGAGGCGCCGCCGATCTTCCTGAGCGCCTCCTGGATCTGGTCGATGTTGCCGAGCATGTCCTCCGCGTCGCCGAGGATCGACCCGTACATCGCGCCCATCAGGAACATGCCCGCGCCGAACCCGGTCAGCATGCCGCGGTGCAGCCGCAGGGCGAAGCCGAACGGCCTGCTCAGCGCGTCCGACGCCACGGCGCTGCCGAGCCGCGACGCACGCAGCCCCGCGCCCACGTCCCGCCGGGTGGACAGCACGAAGCCCGACGCGGCGCACAGAACGGCCAGCACCAGGCACAGCAGCAGCGGCCACCATCGGTTGTCGACGTACACAAAGGTGCGCTGTGCCCAGCCGATCGGCGACAGCCAGGCGAGCGCCCCGTTGCCGCCCGCGTCGCCCGCCGCGCGCAGGACGTACGCGACGCCGACGACGGCGAGCGCCATGCCGGAGGCACCTCGGGTGTGCGGGGTGATCTGCGCCGTGACGGCGGCGACGGCGGCGAAGGTGATGCCCACGGCGGCGTGCGCGAAGCCGTAGAGCAGCGAGCCGCCGGTGTCGATGCCGTCGATGCCCATGCCGCCGAGGGTGAGCGCGAGCAGCAGGGCCAGGACCAGATCGGCGAGGACCGCGAGGGCCAGCGCCGCGGCCAGGTGCGCGTGCCGTCCGACGACAGCGGACCGCACCAGTTCCGCGCGGCCCGTCTCCTCCTCGTTGCGGGTGTGCCTGGTGACGATCAGGACGCTCATCAGGCCGACCATCACGGCCATGAAGCCGAGCATCTGGTGGCCCAGCATCGCGCCGAAGCCGTAGTCGTCCAGGTAGTGGCGGGGTCCGGTCATGGCGAGCCCGGCGGGGCTGTCCATGGTCGCCACGACCGAGGCGCGGTCCGCCGGATCGGCGTACAGCGTCTTGAAGTTGCTCGCCGTCGACACGGTGCCGACGACCAGCGCGAGGATCCACACGGTCAGCCGGACGCGGTCCCTGCGCAGACCGAAGCGGAGCAGGCCGATCGTGCCGGTGAGGGCATTGCCGCCGTTCGCGGTGCGGGGGACCGTGGGCGCCTTGCCGGCGGTGGCCGTGCTCATCGTGCTGCTCCGCCGGCGAGACGGGTCGTGCCGTCGACGGCGGCGCCGTGTCCGTTCGCGCCCAGCTCGTCGCCGTAGTGGCGCAGCATCAGCTCTTCGAGCGTCGGGGGGTGGCTGACGAGGCTGCGGACACCGAACTCGGAGAGCCGGCGGATCGCGCCGTCCAGCTGACTGCCGTCGACGGCGAACCGCACCCGCCCGCTCTCGGTCCGCACGTCGTGCACGCCCGGCAGCTCGGCCAGACCGCTGACCGGGCGGGCCGTCTCAGCCTCGACCGTCGTACGCGTCAGGTGCCGCATCTCGCTCAGCGTTCCGGACTGCACGATCTTCCCCTGCCGGATGATGCTGACCCGGTCGGCGAGCTTCTCGACCTGGGCCAGGATGTGGCTGGACAGCAGCACGGTCCTGCCCGCGGCTTTCGCCTCGGAGATGACGTCCTGGAAGACGACCTCCATCAGAGGGTCGAGTCCGGCGGTCGGCTCGTCGAGCAGCAGCAGTTCGACGTCGGACGCGAGCGCGGCGACGATGGCCACCTTCTGCCGGTTGCCCTTGGAGTAGGCCCGGCCCTTCTTGGTCGGGTCCAGGTCGAACCGCTCGACGAGTTCGTCGCGGCGCCGCTTGTCGGTCCCGCCGCGCAGCCGGGAGAGCAGGTCGATGGCCTCGCCGCCGGTGAGCCCCGGCCACAGCTCGACGTCACCGGGGACGTAGGCGAGGCGCCGGTGCAGTTCCACGGCGTCGTGCCAGGGGTCCTTGCCGAGCATCTGGGCCGCGCCGGAGTCGGCGCGCAGCAGCCCGAGCAGAACCCGGACGGTGGTCGACTTCCCCGCGCCGTTGGGCCCGAGGAAGCCGTGGACCTCACCGGTCCCGACCGCGAGGTCGAGGCCGTCCAGCGCGCGTGTCCGCCCGAACGACTTATGGAGTCCGGAGACGGTGATTGCCTTCGTCATGGTTCAGAACGTACGGTGAATTCACAACTTTGTGAAGTTAAGGAAGCGTATAAACTCGGCTCAGGACCGTGACAAGGGGAGATGATCCGGTGGTGACCGAACAGACCACGGCAGCGCAGCAGCCGCGCGACGAGGACGCGGTGTCCGCATTCGTGGAGCGTTTCGCCGCCCAGCTCGTCGAAGCGGGCATGACCCGGATGCCGGCCCGTGTCTTCGCCGCCCTGCTCTCCTCCGACTCGGGTGTGATGACCTCGGCCGAGCTCGGACAGCAGCTCCAGGTCAGCCCCGCCGCGGTCTCCGGCGCGATCCGCTACCTCGCCCAGGTCAACATGGTCTCCCGCGAGCGGGAACCGGGCTCCCGCCGCGACCGCTACCGCGTGCACAGCAACCAGTGGTACGAGGCGCTCACCAACCGGGACCAGATCCTCAAGCGCTGGGAGCACACGCTGCGGGAGGGCGTGGTGAGCCTCGGTCCCGACACGGGTGCGGGTCGCCGGATGTCAGAGACGCTGGAGTTCTTCCAGTTCCTGGAGAAGGAGCTCGCCCTCCTCATGGAACGCTGGCGCGAACACCGCGACCAGCTCTACGGCGCGGCCTGACCGGTCGCGACCGGGGCCGCCCTGCCCGGCCCAGGTCGGCCCGACGCCCGACGCCCGCCGGGCCTTCGGGGTCAGCCCGCCGGGGTCGCCGCCGGCAATGTCAGGCCCCACGCCCCCGCCCGCACCGTCCATGTGCGTGTCCTGACCGGGCCGGTGACGTGCGCGTCGGCCCGGTAGCGGAAGTCCGGGCCGGAGACCGTCAGGGAGAGGACGCTCGCGCGCAGAGGCTCGGCGGTCGCGCCGTGGCGTACGACGACCTCCGCGCGGCCGCCCGGGCCGGCGCGGACGGTGACGTCCTCGACGGGGCGGTCCAGGTCGCACATCAGGACCCCGTCCGCCTCCACGCGCAGCCGGTGGGTGCGGACCGGCGCGGCCGAAGGGGCGGGGCGCACCAGAGTGCGTACGAGGGAGCGGGCCGTCGTCCACACCGAGGCGCCCTCCACATGCTGCGCCGGGCGGGCCGCCGGGATCGCCAGATCGCCCAGGACCACCCCGTCGCTCTCGTCCACGAGCAGGTCGAGCCGCCGTGGTGTCCCGTCCAGGACCGCCCTGGCCGCCGCGACCGCCCCGGCGGGAACGCCGAGGGAGTGCGCGAGGCGTACGGAGGCGCCCACGGGGACGAGTGCGAGCACACCGTCGCCGAGCGAGCGGTCGCGGTGCAGCAGGGCCACGGCCCTCAGCAGTGCCCGGTCGTCGCCGACCACCACCGGCCTGCGCGAACCCCTCCGGGCGAGTGCCCGGGCGAATTCCTCCGGGCCCTGGGGAAGACAGATTTTCGCCTCCGACCCGCCGCACAGCACATCTTTCGCGATGCGCACGGACTCGCCGTCCATTCGGCGGGCGACCGGGTCGATGACCACCAGCAGCTGGTCGGGATCCGACACCTCGGTCCTTCCTCGGGTAGCATCTTTGTGCAAGAGCCCCTTGCGCTATTGCGCCAGGGGCTTCGTCTATTCCGGGGCAACCTGTCCCAGGACTCAGGCACGGCTCCGGCCCCCTGACCTTGGTCTTGCCCCGCCCGGAAGGGGTGTACGCCTGTGCCCGCACTTGTGCTGCTCGGTGCTCAGTGGGGTGACGAGGGCAAGGGAAAGGCCACCGACCTGCTCGGTGGATCAGTGGATTATGTGGTGCGCTACCAGGGCGGCAACAACGCCGGCCACACGGTTGTCGTCGGCGACCAGAAGTATGCGCTGCATCTCCTCCCTTCCGGAATCCTCTCGCCGGGATGTACTCCGGTCATCGGTAACGGCGTCGTCGTGGATCCGGCGGTTCTGCTCTCCGAGCTGAGCGGGCTGAACGACCGCGGCGTCGACACGTCCAAGCTCCTGATCAGCGGTAACGCCCATCTGATCACCCCGTACAACGTCACCGTCGACAAGGTGACCGAGCGGTTCCTGGGCAAGCGCAAGATCGGCACCACGGGCCGCGGCATCGGCCCGACCTACGCTGACAAGATCAACCGCGTCGGCATCCGCGTCCAGGACCTCTACGACGAGTCGATCCTGATGCAGAAGGTCGAGGCGGCCCTCGACACCAAGAACCAGCTGCTGACGAAGGTCTTCAACCGCCGCGCGATCGAAGCGGAGAAGATCGTCGAGGAGATGCTCCAGTACGCGGAGCAGATCCGGCCGTACGTCGCCGACACCACGCTGATCCTGAACAACGCCATCGACGAGGGCAAGGTCGTCCTCTTCGAGGGCGGCCAGGGCACCCTGCTGGACGTCGACCACGGCACATACCCCTTCGTCACCTCCTCGAACCCGACCGCGGGCGGCGCCTGCACCGGTGCCGGCGTGGGCCCGACGAAGATCAGCCGGGTCATCGGCATCCTCAAGGCGTACACGACCCGTGTCGGCGCCGGACCGTTCCCGACCGAGCTGTTCGACGAGGACGGCGAGGCGCTGCGCCGCATCGGCGGCGAGCGGGGCGTCACCACCGGCCGTGACCGCCGCTGCGGCTGGTTCGACGCGGTCATCGCGCGTTACGCGACCCGGGTCAACGGCCTGACCGACTTCTTCCTCACCAAGCTGGACGTCCTCACCGGCTGGGAGCAGATCCCGGTCTGCGTGGCGTACGAGATCGACGGCAAGCGCGTCGAGGAACTCCCGTACAGCCAGACCGACTTCCACCACGCGAAGCCGGTGTACGAGATGCTGCCGGGCTGGTCCGAGGACATCACCAAGGCGAAGACCTTCGCCGACCTGCCGAAGAACGCGCAGGCGTACGTGAAGGCGCTGGAGGACATGTCCGGCGCCCCGATCTCGGCGATCGGCGTCGGCCCCGGCCGGACCGAGACCATCGAGATCAACTCGTTCCTGTAGGCCTGCCGGGGGGACGGACACGGTGCGAGGCCCCGGACGCGAATCGGCGTCCGGGGCCTTCGCGTCGGTTCCCGCCGGGGGAGACAGCCGGTACGGCGGCGGGTGGGCGGGAGTCCTCGCCCGAGGGTGCCCGGTCCCGACCGCCGGCGTCCGCCCGACCGCCGGCGTCCGCCCGACGTCCGGCGGGCCGGGCCCCGTGGTGACCCATGAGTGACGGCCGCGCCGGCGTACGAGGCGGGCAGGGGCCCCTCCCCGCCGTGCACACGGCTGGTTAGGCTGCCTGTTCCGAATGTTCACGCCGGCGCCGAGGCGGGAGCACTGCCGAGGCCGGTTCAGGGGTGAAGACACATGGCGGATCGCCAGACGACCCAGTTGCTCGACAGCATGCGGCGGGGCATGCCGTTCGAGTTCACAACCACGATGTCGATGACGAAGCGGCTCGCGACGCTGGTGTGCGTCGCCGAACTGTTCGGCTACCAGTACGCCGGGGCCCGGCAGGAGGTTTTCTCCATCAAGCTGGCCTTCACTCCCGACCCGAGCCCGCAGGCGCAGGCGCGTGCCGCGCAGTACTGGCCGTACGCCCCCCGGGTCCCCGAGATCCCGCAGCAGGTGCTGGAACTCAACAAGAAGCGGGTTCTGTTCGACCTGAGCAGCAGGGCCGCGCTGCTGAGGCGGCTGCCGGTCATCGTGATCGCGCTCCTGCTGGCGAGCCTGCGCCCGCTCGGCTCCCTGGGTGACAGTCCTGGCCTGGTTCTCGGCTACGTGTGCTTCCTCGCCGCGGTCGCCGGCCTCGGCGTCTGGTTCAACTTCGCGCGCCACAAGAGGGCCGGCGCACACCTGGAGGCCGCGGGTTTCGTGCGCCACGAGCCCTCCCCCGGCCAGGTCTCCTACCTCGCGCCCGGCAGCCTGCCGCCCGCACAGTGGCACGAGCCGCAGCAGTACGGGCAGCAGGGGTACGCCCAGCAGCCCTACGGCGGGCCACAGCCTCCGTACCCGGCGCCGCAGCACCAGCCGTACCAGCCGTATGCCCAGCAGCCCCCGTACGCCCAGCAGCCCCCGTACGGCCACCAGTCCCCGTACGGGGACCAGTCCCCGGCCCAGCCCCCGTACGGTCACCAGCCCTACGGTGGTCAGCCGCCGCAGTGAGCCAGCTGCCGATCCACCTCGTCGACCAGGCGATGTGGCCGCGAGCTTCGAGATCAACTCGTTCCTGTAGGGCGTTCGCGGGACACTGGAACCCCCGAGGGGCAGATCCGCGGCGAGGGCCGAGCGCCTTCGCCGCGGATCCGCGTCCGGGGGCTTTCCCTGTCCGGCCGCCCGGCACGAGCCTCGGCACGTGGCCGGTGCGACGCCCACGCCGCCGGCGTCACCGGCGTCCCTTATGCTCCCGCCATGAGCGACGGGGGCGCCGGCAGGCGGGTGGTCGACGGCCGGTTCGAGCTGGAGGGGCGGCTCGGCGGCGGCGGTATGGGGACGGTCTGGCGTGCGCGGGACGTCGTGCTGGACCGGGCCGTGGCGCTGAAAGAGGTGCGGCCGCCCGATCCGGGGCTCGCGGAGTACGACCCGGAAGCGGCCCGCATGCTGCGGGCGCGGGTACTGCGGGAGGCGCGCGCTCTCGCCAGGGTCGAGCATCCCAACGTGGTGACGATCCACCACGTCGTCGACGGCGGCGAGGACACCTACCCGTGGCTGGTCATGGAACTGGTCACCGGCGGGTCGCTCGCGGACCGGCTCGCGGAGGGGCCGATGGCGCCGGCCGAAGCCGCCCGGCTGGGCCGGGAGGTGCTGGCGGCGCTGCGGGCCGCGCACGACGCCGGTATCCAGCACCGGGACGTGAAGCCCGCCAACGTACTGCTGCGGCCCGACGGGCGGCCCGTGCTCACCGACTTCGGGATCGCGGCGATCCGGGAGTCGACCGTCCTCACGGCGACCGGCTCCCTCATCGGCACGCCCGACTACATGGCTCCCGAGCGCATCTCCGGGGACGAGGGCGGACCCGGCTCGGACCTGTGGTCGCTGGCGATGATGCTGTACGTCGCGGTGGAGGGGCACCATCCGCTGCGCCGGAGCTCGACGCTCGCCACACTGGCGGCCGTCCTCAACGACGAGCTTCCGCCGCCGCGTCAGGCAGGTCCGCTGGCGGCGGTGCTGGCCGCGGTGCTGGTCAAGGACCCGGCGGCGCGTCCCGGCCCGGAGGCGGTGGACCGGATGCTGGCAGAGGTGGTGGAGGGCCGCCCGCCGGCGTGGGTGGACGCGGTACCCGTAGCCGCGGGGCCCGAGGACCCGGCGCCTGCGGACGCGGTGCCCACCTCGTACCGGCTGTCCCCTCCCGCCACCACCGGGCCCCAGGACGCCGTCCCGACGCAGGGTGCGGCGGTGTCGGGGCTGCGCCGGCATGCGTTGGGCATGGTGGAGCGTGAGGAGACCGCCCGCCGTGCGGAGGTCCGGCGGGCCCGGCCGGGCCGCCGGATCGCGATCGGCTCGTCGATCACCGCGACCGTGCTGACCGGCGTACTGGTGTGGGCGCTGCTGCCCGACGGCGAAGACGGCGGGGAGGCGGGGGCCAAGCCGTCGGGGCCGGCCGTCACGGGGACACGGACCCCGACGCCGACCCCTCCCGATCCCACGCCGTCGCAGAGCGCCCGGCAGATCGACCTGCTGACGCCGGACGGCATTCGTACGGCGGTCGCGGACATCAAGGCCAAGACCGGTACGGACCGGGTCGGAAGCCTCACCGTGTACCCGGAGCACGTGTCGGCCGACGTGATGGTCGACGGAGACGACAGGCGGTACGACAGCTGGACCTACCGCGTCGGGCAAGGTGCGGAGAAGGGCATCATCAGCGGCACCCTCTCCGGCGGATATCGCCCGTTCAGCCTGGACGACTTCGACTGGGACGTGCTTCCCGCCCTGTTCGAGCGGGCCCGCAAGGATGTGAACGTGAAGGATCCGACCACCCGCTATCTGGTGGCCCGGGTGCCGAGCGAAACGTTCGGCACTCCGCTCGGACTGGGCATCTACCTGTCCGACGAATACGGTGCGGGCGGGCACCTGGACGCCGACCTCAAGGGCAAGGTCACCCGGGTGTACCCGTACGAGGGGTGAGCCCGCGCACGGCTCACCGGCGGACGTACTCCGCCGGTTCGCCGTCGGCGCTCATCCCGTACATGAGGAGCCGTTCCTTCCCCTCGAAGCGGTCGGCGCGCAGGTTCTGCGCCGATTCCGACGGGGCGCACTCGGGGTCGGAACCCTCTGCCGGCTGCGGCGGCCCGAGGACGACCAGATCGCCGACGCCGCCGAGCACCGCGGTGCTCTCGCAGTGCACCAGGTCACCGGTTTCCTCGCCGGTCTCGTCGTCGGTACGCGGGTAGTTCTCGCTGAACCGTACGAGCGGGGCGCCGACGGGGCCCTGGGTGACCGTCATCTCGAAGGAACGGGACTCCTTGTAGTCCGGCGGGGCGTCCAGCACGTCGAACTTCTGCCGCCAGTGGCCGACGAAGGCGGACGGCACGGCCTTGGGGCCGGTCTTCGACCGGTGGAACGTGGCGCTGACGTCTCCCGACGTCCACTCCAGCACCTCTGGCGACCGTACGGTCAGGGTCTGGTGCGCTGCGGGGGTGCAGCGCTTCTCGGGCACGCTGGTGGTGACGTCGCTCTCGCCGAACACGATCCGGTCCGCGTCCGCGGAGACGAGCGTGGAGCGCCCCATGCACAGCCGCTCGCCGGCGACGTGCACGTACACGCCGGTCTTCTCGCCGGCCCGGCCCTGGGTGATCTCGATACGCCCGGTCTCGTACGGCGCGTCGGCACTGCCCCGCAGGACGCCCTCCCAGGCGCCGAGGAAGTCGTCGGGAACGATCCCGCCCGAGCCGCCGGAGTCGTCCGTGCCGTCGGTCGACGCGACGGGAGTGCCGGTCGCTCCCGCGCCGCCCGCCCCGTCGTCCGTCCCGCCGCGGTCCTTCCACTGCACGGCGGCGAACGTGCTTACGACGGCGAGGACGGCGACCGCGGCCGCGGCCGGCAGCGGGGCACGCCGCCGCCTGCGCGGCGCGGCCGGCACGGTCACCGGCGTCGGGGGTGTCGGGTCCCCGTCCGCGTCGAGCAGCCGGGCCGCGTTCCGCCCCAGCCCGGCCAACAGGCCTGCGGGCAGCCACGGTTCGTCCGGAAGGGACACGCTCGCCAGCTCCGCGGCCGTCGGCCGGGCGGCCGGGTCCTTGGCCAGACAGCCCCGTACGAGCGGCTCCAGCTCGGGCGCGAGCCCGGCGAGGTCCGGCTCCTCGTGGGCGATACGGAACAGCACGGCATGCACCCCGCTGTCCGCGGACCCGAACGGCGGGCGCCCGGTGGCCGCGTACGCCAGCACGGCGCCCAGACAGAACACGTCCGACGCGGGCGTGAGCCGCTCGCCCCGCACCTGCTCGGGCGACATGAAGCCGGGTGATCCGACGACCGCGCCGGTCGTCGTCAGCCCGCCGTCGGTGACGGTGTCCACGGCGCGTGCGATGCCGAAGTCGATGATCCGGGGGCCGTCGACGGTGAGCAGGATGTTGGAGGGCTTCAGGTCCCGGTGCAGCAGCCCGGCGGCGTGGATGTGCCCCAGTGCGTCGGCCAGTCCTGCGGCCAGGGCGCGTACGGAGTTCGCCGGCAGCGGCCCGTACTGGTCGACGACGACGCTCCTCAGTGACGGCCCCGGCACATATCCGATGGCCACCCAGGGCGACTCCGCGGCGGTGTCCGAAGCGATGACGGGAGTGGTCCCGGCCCCTCCGACCCGCTCGAGCGCCTCGACCTCACGCGCGAACCGGCGCCGGAACTCGTCCTGCGCGGCGAGTTCCGCCCGCACGAGTTTGACGGCCACGGTCCGGCCGCCGGCGGAGCGGGCGAGATAGACCCGCCCCATCCCGCCGACTCCGAGCCGTCCGAGCAGCCGGAACGGGCCGATCTGGGTGGGGTCTTCGGGCAACAGGGCATCCACGCCCGGATCTTCCCACAACGCGGCGGACGCGTCCTGCGCCATGGTCAAGCCCCTTGCCTGACAGGTCACTTGCACTGACGTCTGCCGCCTGTGACCGGATCCGGCACGGCTGTCGGGTGCAGGGCTCGGTGAACGTCTCCGGGACCTGCTGACGCCCGGGCCGGTCTCCTGTGGTCGGTCGACGAGTACGAGAGCAACCGCTACGTGTACGCGATGACCCTGTTGCGGCGCCGGCTGAACGGTCCGGTACCGCGGCACGTACTGAGGACGGGGGCCTCGGCGTCCGGGGCCCCATGGCACTGGCGAAGCCGTTCCGTCACGACCAAGGGGCCGCGCATGATGCACGCACGCCGGAGGGGCGTACGACGGAAACTCCAGCGGGTCGTGCGGGTGGCCGCCGTGGTCGGGGTGCTCAGCGGCGGGCTGATGGTCTCCGGCGCCATGGCGGGCGAGCCGCCTGCCGCCGGGCCGCCGACCGCCGGTGGTCCACCGGCCGCCGCAACCCCGGCGGCCGGGCTGGTGTCGCGGCTCGGCCCGGCCCGTACCGCAGGCAGCTGGACCGGTCCCGACGGGAAGACTGTCGTCGCCGTCACCGATCAGGACGCCGCGGAGGAGGTACGGCGGGCCGGCGCCGAGGCCAGAGTCGTGCGCCACAGCATGGAGCGGCTCCGCTCGGCCGCCGAGACCCTGCGCTCCGCGCCGCGGGTGCCCGGTACCGCTTGGGCGGTCGACTACGCGGCCAACAGCATCACGGTGCGAGCGGACAGCACCGTCTCCGCCGGCGACTGGTCGCGCATGTCCGGCCTCGCGGAGGAGATCGGCGGCTTCGTCCGCATGGAACGCACCCGGGGAACCTTCACCACCAGGGTCAACGGCGGCACGGCGGTCTTCGGGGACCAGCGGCGGTGCACGGCCGGGTTCAACGTCACCAACGGCCAGGACATCTTCATCCTGACGGCGGGGCACTGCGGCCCGGAGGACTCCACCTGGTTCCGGGACCGTCAGGGCGACGAACTCGTCGGCACCACCACGGCCGCCAGCTTCCCCGGCGACGACTACTCCCTGGTGCGCTACGAGGACGTCGACGTCCTGGACCGCACCAATGTCGTGGACATCGGCGGCGGCCGGGGCGTACAGATCATCGGCGCAGGCGAACCGGCCGTCGGGCAGCGGGTGTTCCGCAGCGGCAGCACGACCGGGTTCCGTTCCGGTGAGGTGACCGCCGTCAACGCCACGGTGAACTACCCCGAGGGCACGGTGACCGGACTGATCGAGACCACGGTCTGCGCCGAGCCGGGGGACAGCGGCGGGCCGCTGTTCTCCGAGGGGCTGGCGCTCGGCGTCACCTCGGGGGGCGACGGGGACTGCACCACGGGCGGCACGACGTACTTCCAGCCGGTGACCACCGCCATGGAGAAGCTCGGCGTGGACCTGACGGGCGGTCCGCCCGCTCCAGACGGGGCGGACAACCAGTCGGAGGGCGGCGCCCCGCCTGTACCCGCGCCGCCGCCGCGGTCCGTGGAGGGCCTCGGATCGCGGGCGGTCAGCTCGATCGTCGACTTCGGGAACCCGGCCCTGGGCGCGGGATTGATCGGCCTCAGCCTGACCGGACTGCTGGGTGCACGATGGCTCGTGTCGGCGCAGGAGCGCAGGGAGTACCGCAACTTCCACAGCGCGAGCTGGGGCTGACGCGGACGGCGGACACGGGGCAGGACCGCGCCGTAGCCCTCTCGGCCGCCGTGGTGCCCTTCTCAGCTCGTCTTGGTGTAGGTGAGCGGCTCGCCGGTCGAGCCCACGAGCTCTCGGACGACGATGTTGTCGGCGGGCATGTTCAACCGGCTCCACTGGCCCGGGGCGCACGAGACGCGGTCGCCGAACGTGACGGCCGTGGGGAGAGTTCGAGCGGTGGGCCCGGGGCGCGGAGGGTCGCGGACCAGCGGCAGTCGTAGTTGGGGCCCGTTCCGCTCAGGGTCATGACCTGTTCGCCCGTCGCGCCCTGGGTGATCGTCATGATCCGGGTGTTGGTGCCGTCCGCCGTCTCGAATGACGCCCGCCAGGTGCCGACGTACTCCTGCGGCACGTCGCCCGCCGTCTGGGCGGGCGAGGGCGTGCTGGTCGGGGCGGGCGTGCCGGAGGTGGGGGCCGTGGACGTGGCGGAGGGCTTCGGGTCCGCGGTCGTCCGCTTGCCCTTGTCCTTGGACATGAACGCGTACACCGAGCCGCCCGCGCCGAGGGCGACGACCAGCGCCACGGCGATCAGGGCCAGGGTCCCGCCGCGGGAGCCGCGCCGTGGCGCCGGAGCCGGAGCCGGAGTCGGGGCATGGGGCCCTTGCGGGTACGGGGCCGGGTGGTACGGGGCGGGGTGGTACGGCTGCGGATAGCCGTACACCGGTCCGGGCGGCGTGTGCGGCACCGCGGCCGGCATCGGCGCCGCCGGAGCGGGAGGGGGTGTCGGTACGGCGCGAGGAGGCGCCGTCATCGTCGGTGGTTGTGCCGGGGCCTGCGGCTGCTCGGCGTCCAGCAACTGGACGGCGTGGCGCCCCAGTTGAGCGATCAGCGTCCCTGGAAGCCATGGCTCGCCGTCCGCGTCGGCGGCCGTCCGGCGAAGGACCTCCTCCACCGTCGGCCGTTCGCCGGCCTCCTTGCACAGACAGTCGCGGATCAGGTCGAGCAGATCTTCGGGGACCCCTGCGAGGTCAGGTTCCTCCTGTGCGATACGGAACATCTGCGCGTGGCCGCCGCTCGCGGCCGAGCCGAACGGGAGCCTTCCCGTCGCCGCGTAGGCCAGTACCGATCCCAGACAGAAGACGTCGCAGGCTGGGGTGATCCGGTCGCCGCGCACCTGTTCCGGCGACATGAAACCGGGCGAGCCGACGAGCGCGCCGGTGCGGGTGAGGCCGCCGTCGGCGACCGTCTCCAGCGCGCGGGCGATGCCGAAGTCGATGACACGGGGCCCGTCGATGGTGAGCAGGATGTTCGACGGCTTGAGGTCGCGGTGGATCAGGCCGGCCGTGTGGATGTCCGTCAGCGCGTGTGCCAGGCCGGAGGCCAGCAGGCGGACACTGCGTTGCGGCAGCGGTCCGTGCTCACCGGAGACGACGGTGTGCAGCGCGGGCCCGGCGATGTAGCCGGTGGCGACCCAGGGGACCGGGGCCTCCGTGTCCGCGTCGAGGACGGGGGCCGTCCACCTCCCGCCGACCCGCAGGGCGGCCCGGACCTCGAGCCGGAAGCGGTTACGGAACTCCTCCTGTTCCGCGAGCTCCTGCCGTACGAGCTTCACCGCGACGGTGCGTCCGCGGTCGGAGCGGGCGAGGTACACCGTGCCCATGCCGCCCGCGCCGAGCCGGGTCAGGATCCGGTACTCGCCGATGTGATGTGGATCCCCTGGTGCCAGCTGCTCCATCGCCGCGCGGCCTTTCCCCCGTACCGAAATGCTCGACGGACCGAGGATAGTGGGCCCGTCGGGTGTCACACAGGTCAGCGGTCCGCGCGGAACGCCGGTTCGTAGGGGGCCCGGCCCGCCGGTTCGGAGGAGTCCCGCCCCGGCGCGTCCCTGTCAGGTTTCCGGCGTCGGGTTCCCGGCGTCAGGCTTCCGGACCGGGTGGGAGGACGGCCGCGCCGTCGGACGTGGCCTCGGCGTCGATGGCGTCCATCGCCTGTGACAGCTGCTCCAGCACCCGCACGGTCTCCGCGAACTCCTTCGGTCCGAGGGCGTCCAGCAGCCGGTTCGCCAGCCGTGCGTGGCCGGGGTCGAGCTGCTTGATCGCGGCCCGGCCGTCCTCCGTCGCGTGCAGCAGCTTCGCGCGCCGGTGGGCCGGGTTGGGCCGGTACTCGGCCAGCCCCTGGTCGGCGAGCACATCGGCGATGCGCTGCACGCTCTGCCGGGTGATGCCCATCGTTCGGGCGATCCCGGCCACGGACTGCGGCTCGCGCACCACGGCGCCGAGGACCTGCCAGCGGGCCGCCGTCAGCCCCGCATCCCTGGCGAGGCGGTCGGAGACGGTGATGAACTGCCCGTTCAGCCGGAAGACGCCGAGAGCCGTGCGGGTCAGCAGTTCCTGCGGATGGTCGGCCGGCCTCATGCGTTCAGGACCTCGAAGGCCGCCGGGTCCGAGTCGTGGAACAGCCGGTACCAGGCGTCCAGCTTCTCCCCCTCGTACACGCCGAGACGCGCGAAGACCTCGCGGGCGAAGGCGACGGGCTCGGTCGGACCGGCGGTGATCAGGTCGCCGTCGGTGACGGCATCCGTGTCGACGTAGTGGTCGCTGCCCTTGTAGCCCGTGGCGGCCAGGTAGAACGGGACGGCGCTCGTGTGGGCGCGGTCGTCGAGCAGGCCCTCACGCGCGAGACCGGCGGTCGCGCCGCAGATCGCCGCGACCGGCACACCCGCGTCGAGGAACGAGCGGGCCTTGGTGGCGAAGGGCGAGAGGACGTCGCCCGTGTCCCACAAGGCCGCTCCGGTGAGGATCAGCAGCTGGCTGTCCGCCGGGTCGAGGTCCGTGAGCGCCAGATCGGGCTGGATGCGGACGCCACCCATGGTGGTGACGGGGTGCGTGGTGAGGCCGACCGTCTTCACGGTGAAGCCGTTCTGGGTGAGGTGAGCGGTGGTGTGCCCCGTCTCCCAGTCAGCGTAGGTGTCGTAGACGGCCAGGTGAACGGTCCCGCGGGTCATGGTGCCCTCCTTGACGTGTGCCCTTCCTCTGTAACTGACAGCAGCCTGTCATAACGGCAACATGCTGTCAATCGTGCAGGGTGCCCGGAAGGGGCGACACCCTGCCCAGATAAGCGGCCGGGTCCATACAAGGTGGCCATGTCGGCTCCGACCGGCGGTTCCTTACGCTGAGCCGCATGACCCCTCATGCCGACCCGCAGACCGGAGCTGCCGTCAAGGCGGCCGACCGCGCCCATGTGTTCCACTCCTGGTCCGCCCAGGGCCTGATCGACCCGCTCGCCGTCGCCGGCGCAGAGGGGTCCTACTTCTGGGACTACGACGGCAACCGCTACCTCGACTTCACCAGCGGCCTCGTCTACACCAACATCGGCTACCAGCACCCCAAGGTCGTCGCGGCGATCCAGGAACAGGCCGGCAAGCTCGCCACCTTCGCCCCCGCGTTCGCCGTGGAGGCGCGCTCGGAGGCGGCCCGGCTGATCGCCGAGCGCACCCCCGGTGACCTGGACAAGATCTTCTTCACCAACGGCGGCGCGGAGGCCGTGGAGAACGCGATCCGGATGGCCCGTCTGCACACGGGCCGTCCGAAGGTGCTCTCCGCCTACCGCTCGTACCACGGCGGCACGGCCACGGCGGTCAACATCACCGGCGACCCGCGCCGCTGGGCCAGCGACAACGGGACGGCGGGCGTCGTCCACTTCTGGGCGCCGTTCCTGTACAGGTCCCCCTTCTACTCCTCGACGGAGGCGGAGGAGTGCGCCCGCGCTCTGACGCACCTGGAGGACACCATCGCCTTCGAGGGTCCGCAGACGATCGCGGCGATCATCCTCGAGACGATCCCGGGCACGGCCGGCATCATGACGCCGCCGCCCGGTTACCTGGCGGGCGTCCGCGAGATCTGCGACCGGTACGGCATCGTCTTCGTCCTCGACGAGGTCATGGCGGGCTTCGGACGCACGGGCGCCTGGTTCGCCGCTGACCACTTCGATGTGGTGCCCGACCTGATCACCTTCGCCAAGGGGGTCAACTCGGGATATGTGCCGCTCGGCGGTGTCGCGATCTCCGCCGAGATCGCCGCGACCTTCGACAAGCGCCCCTACCCCGGCGGACTGACCTACTCCGGCCACCCGCTGGCGTGCGCGGCGGCCGTCGCCACCATCCAGGTCATGGCGGACGAGAAGGTCGTCGAGAACGCGGCGGCCGTCGGAGAGACGGTGCTCGGCCCGGGGCTGCGCGAGCTCGCCGAGCGCCACCCCTCGGTGGGCGAGGTGCGCGGCCTGGGCGTCTTCTGGGCGCTCGAACTCGTCCGCGACCGAGCAACCCGCGAGCCGCTGGTGCCCTACAACGCGTCCGGCGAGGCGAACGCGGCGATGGCGGCGTTCGGCGCGGCCTGCAAGAAGAACGGCCTGTGGCCCTTCATCAACATGAACCGCACGCACGCCGTCCCCGCGTGCAACGTGAGCGAGGCGGAGGCGAAGGAGGGCCTTGCCGCGCTGGACGCGGCGCTGTCGGTCGCCGACGAGTGGACGGTCTGAGACCCCGCCCGGCACCCCTCCGCCCGGCATCCCCCGCCGGGCATCCCTCCGGCAGACATCCCTTCGGCCGGCCGGAGGCCATGGCCCCGCCCGCCCCCTCCGGCTCCCCTCCGGCCGGCCGGAGGGGCCGTGGCGCCTGCTCGGCGCCGCGGCGGCCCCTGCCCCGGCCCCGCCCCGCACCGGCCCGCGTCCCTCCGGCCTGCCGCGGCCGTGGCCGTCATCAGCCCCTCACGCCACCGGTTCGACCTCGAGGAACCTCCGCTTCTTGGGGCCCCGGTACAGCAGCCCCTCCCAACCCAGCCCTGCCAGCACCTCGGCGCACGCCTTGAGCCGGTCCTCCTCCTCATGGACCGCCCCGCTGCCCGGCGGGCCGAGCCACTCGACGTACACCGTGTGCGGGCGCTCGCCGGGCCGGACGCGGTAGCCCGTGGCCGTGCGCCGCTCGTCGTGGACGGCGGAGGGTGGGAATCCGGAGGCCTCCAGCGACAGCGCCACCGCGCGGACCGTCCTGATCAGTTCCCACGGCGCCGGCACGGCCTCACCGCCCGTGGTGTTCGTCACCCGCCGGATCTGGAGCAGCCCCTCGAACGCCGTCCGCACCTCGGCCGCCCTGCCGGGCCCTGACACCGGCGGGCCGTCGCCGGTGGCTGCCTCGAACATCTCGCGCACCCGGATCTCGCCTCCCCTCCCGCTCCGGACCGTACGCCGCCCGCGTACGGGCCGAACCACCCCTGGCCTATCGTGTCCGGGACCGAAGGCGAAGGAGAAGCCCACGATGCCCGGCTACGGCAGCGGCGGAGGTGGCGGGAACGGCAACCAGAGTGCCGTCACCCGCAACACCCTGCGGCAACAGATCGCCGACGCGCTGCGTGACGAGGTGCTCGCGGGGCGGATGCAGCCGGGACAGGAGTTCACCGTCAGGGAGATCGCCGACCAGTACGGCGTCTCGGCGACCCCTGTGCGCGAGGCCCTCGTCGATCTGTCCGCCCAAGGCCTCCTCGACTCGGACCAGCACCGCGGTTTCAAGGTCCACCGGTTCACCTTCGACGACTTCCGCACGATGGTCGAGACCCGGTCGCTGATCGTTGACGCGATCTTCGGCCATGTCACGCAGAGCAGGCCCTCGCCGCCGGCGCCGCAGACTCTGCTGTCCGTGCGGCGACGGGCGGAAGAGGCTGCGCGGGCGGCCCGCTGCGGCGATCTTGACATTCTCATCGGCTACGACCTGCGCTTCTGGCGTGAGCTCGGCGCACTCGTCGCCAACCGCTACCTCTGCGACTTCCTGCACCGGCTGCGGGTGCAGGCGTGGGTGTTCTCCGTACCGTTCCTGCGCCTCGAAGCGGAGCTGCCCGACCGGCTCTGGGGCGGCCACCAGGAAATCGTCGACGCGGTGACCCGCGGCGACGCGGCCGGCGTCCGCGCCGAGATCCGCGCCTACGACGACCACGCTCTGGCCTGGGCGGAGCGCATGGAGCAACGGGACGGGCGGGCGCGGCGCGAGAGGTGAGCGTCCCGCTGGGCGAAGCCGTACGGAAACTGCCGGGCGGCCCGGGGGAGAGGGCGGCCGGGGTGTGGGTATGGGTCGTGGGAGAGGAGTGACAAGGGGGCACCGGAACGTACTGAACCGTCTCGAACCGCACCCTTCGCGCGCCGCACCGGCGGCACTACGCTGTCCCGACCATCGTCCTTCTTCACGTTTTCTCCACTTGAAGCCGCCGTCCCCGCCTCCTCCCGTCCGACCCTCGACCGCACCACCCGTGCCCGAACTGCTGAGAGCGAGCCCTCCCTTGGCCTGTGACCTGTGGCTGGTCCCCCTTGTCGACGTGCTGTGCCACAGCCCCGACAACCCCTTCGCCGAAGAGATCGCCGCCTACGACAAGGCGCTGACCGGCGCGGGCCTGCCGACGGTGCCCGTCTTCGCCTACATGCCGGGCCTGTCGGGCGACGTCGCGCCGGTCGCCGGCTTCGACTACGACGCGCTGCACTTCCTGCGGCGCGCCTATCTGCTGCAGTTGTGCGGGCTCGCGGTGACCCCGGTCGACGAACTGGGCGGCGATTACGAGCAGTTGCTGGAGATGTTCGAGACGACGGCGCAGCAGTCGCACCTGGTCTGGCACTACGACCACGCCGGCGCCTACGTCCCCGTCGACTTCGCCAACCCGCTCTTCAACGACGAACTCCTCGAGGGCGGCGGCCCGTTGGGCTCCACCCAGGGCCTGTTGCGCGAACTGGAGTACGTGGCCCCGTCCATCGGTATCGACCCGGCGAACCCGCCCGCCGCGCCGGAGCCGCCGGAGCGCCCCACGGCACTGGAGGAGCCCGCGGGGCCGATCCCGTACGACGAAAGCCCGTTCGCCCGCGAACGGCATGTGTGGCTGGGGCTCCACGCGGCGGCTACGCGGAGTCTCGGGCAGGGCTCGATGATCATCTTCAGCTGAGCGACCGTCCGCCCCCCGAACGGTCCGGACGCCGGACAGGTGCCCGACGACGGTCGGGCACCTCGTTCCGGCCGGGCGGCGGCACGCCTCGTACCACCACCCGCAGCCGGTGGGTCCACGCGTCAGCGCGGCGGCTCCGGGGGACGCTGTCGCGGCATGTTCGGGCGGGAGGCCGGGGAAGCGGGAAGCGGCCCTGGATGACGCCGGGGCCCGGATGGACGTCGGTCGCCGTGCGCGGCGGCGCGGAGTGCAGCCGCAGCGGGGCAGGACCGGGCCGGAAGTCCGTCATCCAGTCCGCGGTCTCCGAGCGGACCAGGTCGGAGACGTCCTCGGAGAAGCGGCGGAGCACGCCGAGGCAGCGCTCCGCGGCCTCGCTCGCCGTGCCCTCCGCCGGGCCCAGCACCTCACGCACACTCTCCGACGCCCAGTCGTACTGGAGTGCCTGGAGCCGGCGCTGCACCGCCTGCGCGGTGGCCACGTTCCGCATCCAGCCGGCCGTCAGGCCGAAGTACCGGTCACAGGCCAGGCAGGAAGCCGCGAGAAGCAGCGAGAAGTA
The DNA here is from genome assembly GCF_009832925.1 of Streptomyces sp. Tu 2975. Lineage (GTDB taxonomy): Bacteria > Actinomycetota > Actinomycetes > Streptomycetales > Streptomycetaceae > Streptomyces. The sequence goes on along the minus strand of NZ_CP047140.1, from coordinate 3,839,831 downwards.
GCCCCAGGGCGCCGCCCGGCCCAGCGCGCCGGCGAGGTCGAGCAGGGGCAGGGCGGCTCCGGCGACGGCGCCGACCGCCGCGCCGAGGCGCAGCAGACGCGCGGCCCGGCGCTTGCGGACCCGGTCGGACAAATACCAGTCCACGGTGCGCAGCGCGTCCGCCTCGACCCAGCGGTAGAGCTCGTCGAGGCGGGCCGCGGGCTCGCCCCAGTCCCCGAGGGGGAACGGCCGTCCCGTCAGGTCACCCAGCGGCACCTCGCCGCCCTCCCCGCGGGCCGGCCCCCGGGCTGCATCTCCGGCTGGCTCACCGGTGCACTCCTCTGCGCTCTGCTGACGACCAGGACTGACGACCAGGACTGACTATCAGGTTCGAAAGGTGCTGAAAAGGTGCTGACGCTACACCGCGTGACGTACGTGGCGCGCATGCGTCCGGATGCGGCGCAGCCCCTTCATACCGCCGAATGGAGGGCTGTGGGCCCCCGATCCCCGGTTTGCCGCCCACACGGGGGTCCTGGTCACGTAATGGCGCCCCCGAAATGCCTCCGCTGCTCACTCGAAAGAGTTGCCGGAAGTGGGTAGGGCGCCCTGCTGGACGAGCACGTAGGCTCAGGTGTACCGAAACGTACGGAGCGTCCGGACGTACGGGTTTCCCAGCCGTCGATGCAGCCAGGAGTAGACCGTGATCCCCGGTGGTGGCCAGCCCAACATGCAGCAGCTGCTCCAGCAGGCCCAGAAGATGCAGCAGGACCTGGCGAAGGCCCAGGAGGAGCTCGCGCAGACCGAGGTCGAGGGCCAGGCCGGCGGCGGGCTCGTGAAGGCGACCGTCACGGGCTCCGGTGAACTTCGCGGCCTGGTCATCGACCCCAAGGCCGTGGACCCGGAGGACACCGAGACTCTGGCCGACCTCGTCGTCGCCGCCGTCCAGGCCGCCAACGAGAACGCGCAGCAGCTTCAGCAGGACAAGCTCGGACCGCTCGCCCAGGGCCTGGGCGGCATGCCGGGCATGCCTTTCTGAGACGTCCGGAGATACGTCTCCCGTACCTCCCGGTCACCAACTACCGTAAGCAGCAAGCACTCCAAGGAGAGGCGTTCCGTTGTACGAAGGCGTGGTTCAGGACCTCATCGACGAACTGGGCAGGCTGCCCGGCGTCGGTCCCAAGAGCGCCCAGCGGATCGCCTTCCACATCCTCCAGACGGAGCCGGCCGACGTGCGCCGGCTCGCGCACGCCCTCCTCGAGGTCAAGGACAAGGTCCGCTTCTGCGCGGTCTGCGGGAACGTGGCCCAGCAGGAGCAGTGCAACATCTGCCGCGACCCCCGTCGCGACCCCTCGGTGATCTGTGTCGTCGAGGAGCCGAAGGACGTCGTCGCGATCGAGCGCACGCGTGAGTTCCGAGGGCGCTACCACGTCCTTGGCGGGGCCATCAGCCCCATCGAGGGCGTCGGCCCCGACGACCTGCGGATCCGCGAGCTGCTGGCCCGCCTCGCGGACGGCACGGTCACCGAGCTGATCCTGGCCACGGACCCCAATCTGGAGGGCGAGGCCACGGCAACGTACCTCGCCAGAATGATCAAACCGATGGGTTTGAAGGTCACGAGGCTGGCCAGTGGACTCCCTGTCGGGGGAGACTTGGAATACGCCGACGAGGTCACGCTCGGGCGTGCCTTCGAGGGGAGACGACTGCTCGATGTCTGACGCCATGCTGCACGCCGTTGACCGGAATCCGGACGACTTCGCGGTTCAGATCGCCGACTCGATCGAGTCCTTCATCGTCGCCACCACGGAGGTGGCGAAGGGCGACGAACCTGACAGCGCGGTGCCGTTCCTGCTGCTCGAGGTCTCCCAGCTCCTGCTGACCGGCGGCCGCCTCGGCGCCCACGAGGACATCCTCCCGGACGAGCGGTACGAGCCGGACACCGGCCCGGACGCCGACGTCGACGACCTGCGCATGCGCTTTGCGGCGATGCTCGACCCGGTGGACGTCTTCTCGGAGGTCTTCGACCCCTACGAGCCGCGCAAGGCGCCGGTCCCGTCGCGGATCTCCGACAGCCTCGCCGACATCGTCATGGACCTGCGCCACGGGCTGGCCCACTACCGGGCGGGCCGCACCACGGAGGCCCTGTGGTGGTGGCAGTTCTCGTACTTCTCCAACTGGGGGCCGACGGCCTCCGCGACGCTGCGGGCCCTCCAGTCCCTGGTCGCACACGTCCGGCTCGACCAGCCGCTCGCCGAGCTCGACGGCCTCGACACCGACGAGGACCTGACGGAGGAGGCGCTGGCCGAGGAGGCGGGCCGCGTCATGGTCGAGGAGATCCTCGGCCCGCCGGAGCTGCGCCGGGCCCACTGACCGGGCCCGCGGTCGAACCGGACGGCCGGACACCGCGCCTCGGCGCGTGTGAGCCGGCCCACACCTCCGCGTAGCTCCCTCCCCCTTGGGCAGTAGCCAGTCCGAACGGCCGCGGGCGCCCTCCGGGACTTCCGGGGGATCACCTGTTGAGCGGGACATCTCACCATGTGACACCACAGGGGCGATCCGCGGCCGCTCGATAGACTGAGCCGACCGCAGTTGTGACTGCACAAGACCGAACGAGGAGCGCACGTGGGCCTTGTCGTGCAGAAGTACGGAGGCTCCTCCGTAGCCGATGCCGAAGGCATCAAGCGGGTCGCCAAGCGAATCGTCGATGCCAAGAAGAACGGCCACCAGGTGGTCGTCGTGGTGTCGGCGATGGGTGACACGACGGACGAGCTGATCGATCTCGCCGAGCAGGTATCCCCGATTCCTGCCGGGCGTGAGTTCGACATGCTGCTGACCGCAGGAGAGCGGATCTCCATGGCCCTGCTGGCCATGGCGATCAAAAACCTGGGCCACGAGGCCCAGTCGTTCACCGGCAGCCAGGCCGGCGTCATCACCGACTCGGTCCACAACAAAGCGCGCATCATCGATGTGACGCCGGGCCGGATCCGCACGGCGCTCGACGAGGGCAACATCGCCATCGTCGCCGGCTTCCAGGGTGTGTCCCAGGACAAGAAGGACATCACCACGCTCGGCCGGGGCGGGTCGGACACGACCGCCGTCGCCCTCGCCGCCGCTCTGGACGCAGAGGTCTGCGAGATCTACACCGACGTCGACGGTGTCTTCACCGCCGACCCGCGGGTCGTGAAGAAGGCCCGGAAGATCGACTGGATCTCCTCGGAGGACATGCTGGAGCTTGCCGCCTCCGGCTCCAAGGTGCTCCTGCACCGGTGCGTCGAGTACGCACGCCGATACAACATCCCGATCCACGTCCGCTCGTCCTTCTCGGGACTGCGGGGCACCTGGGTCAGCAACGAACCGCAAGGGGATCAGAAGGTGGAGCACGCCATCATCTCCGGAGTCGCCCACGACGTCTCCGAGGCGAAGATCACGGTCGTCGGGGTGCCGGACAAGCCGGGCGAGGCCGCGGCCATCTTCCGCACGATCGCGAACGCCGAGATCAACATCGACATGGTCGTCCAGAACGTCTCCGCGGCCACCACCGCGCTGACGGACATCTCCTTCACCCTCCCCAAGACGGACGGCCGCAAGGCCATGGACGCCCTGGAGAAGGCGAAGAGCTCGATCGGCTTCGACTCGCTGCGCTACGACGACCAGATCGGCAAGATCTCCCTGGTCGGCGCCGGTATGAAGACCAACCCGGGCGTCACCGCCTCGTTCTTCGAGGCGCTGTCGGACGCGGGCGTGAACATCGAGCTGATCTCGACGTCCGAGATCCGTATCTCGGTGGTCACCCGCGCCGACGACGTCAACGAGGCCGTCCGCGCCGTGCACAGCGCCTTCGGGCTCGACTCCGACTCCGACGAGGCGGTCGTCTACGGCGGCACCGGGCGATGAACCGCAAGCCGGCGCTCGCGGTCGTCGGTGCGACCGGAGCAGTCGGCGCGGTGATGCTCGAGATCCTGTCCCAGCACGCGGATGTCTGGGGCGAGATCCGACTCGCCGCCTCCCCGCGCTCGGCCGGCCGGAAACTGGCCGTGCGCGGGGAGCAGTGCGAGGTCCTGGCGCTCGAAGAGAGCGTCTTCGACGGCGTCGACGTCGCGCTCTTCCTGGTACCCGGCGAGGTGTCGGAGCGCTGGGCACCCGTCGCCGTCGCCAAGGGCGCGGTCGTCGTGGACGCGTCGCCGGCCTTCCGGGCCGACCCGGACGTCCCGCTCGTCGTTCCCGAGGTCAACCCGCACGCCGTACGGGTGCGCCCGCGCGGCATCGTCGCCGGCCCGCACGACACCACGCTCGCCATGATCCCGGCCGTCGGCGCGCTGCACGCCGAGTTCGGGCTGCGGGAACTGGTCGTCTCGTCCTACCAGGCCGTCAGCGGCGCCGGACGTGACGCCGTGGCCGTCCTGCGCAAGCAGCTGACCATGGTCGCCGGCACGGAGCTGGGCACCGGACCCGGAGACGTACGGCGGGCGGTGGGTGACGACCTCGGGCCGTTCCCGGCGCCGCTCGCCCTCAACGTGGTCCCCTGGACGGGCACGCTCGCCGACGACGGCTGGTCCTCCGAAGAGCTCGGGCTGCGGGCGGAGACCCGCAAGATCCTCGATCTGCCGGGGCTGAAGGTCGCGGCCACCTGCGTACGCGTGCCGGTCCTCACCACCCACTCGCTGTCGGTGCACGCCCGTTTCGAGAACGAGATCACCGTGGAGCGGGCGCACGAGGTCCTCGCGACCTCTCCCGGTGTCGTCCTCTACGACAATCCGGAGGCGGGCGACTTCCCCACGCCCGCGGACGTGGTGGGGACGGACCCGACATGGGTGGGGCGGGTGCGGCGGTCGCCGGACGACCCCTGCGGCCTCGAGATGTTCGTGTGCGGTGACAACCTCCGCAAGGGCGCGGCCCTCAACTCGGCGCAGATCGCGGAGGCCGTGGCCGCCGAGTACGGCTCAGGGACGGGCGGCGGCAGGAGCGCCGGGACGATCTCGTAATCTCTTGGTCCCAGCAGTAAATACGGCGTGATTCCGTGGGGGTCCTTTGTAGGATCTGTGGACGCCCTGTGAGGAAGTCGAAATCTGTACCACTTGGACTGGGGCATCGGCATGTTTGATACTTCGCTTCTCCCTTACTGCAACCGGTAGTTGGGCGGGGAGCGTCTTTGCGAGCGCCTCGGCACGGTGCTGCAAAAAACTGGGGCATTGGGGAAGAGCGGTGCGCATGCGGACATTCGGTCCACTGTCAAAAGCGGTGGCGTACGCGTACAACCCTGGCGGGGGGAAGCGTGTCCAACTGGCGTGGCAGAGGTTCTCGACATCGCAAGGGTCCCGGTACGAGGCGCAGCAGTGCGCCCGCTCCGCCGACCCCGCCCGGCCGGCGGCATGCCGGTGATCGCTCCTATGCCCGCTTCGCGGACGTCCCGCGTCCCTTCCCAGCGGCAGGGCGCTGACGACGCCATGGCCACGGGCACCACCGTCGACCACCTCACCGAGACCTACCGCGCCCACTACCGGTCGCTGCTGGGTCTCGCCGCGCTGCTCCTCGACGACACCGCCTCCTGCGAGGACGTGGTCCAGGAGGCCTTCATCCGGGTCCACTCGGCGCGCAACCGCGTGCGTGACCCGGAGAAGACGCTCGCCTACCTGCGGCAGACCGTGGTCAACCTCTCGCGCTCCGCGCTCCGCAGGCGCATCCTCGGCCTCAAGCTGCTCTCGAAGCCCATGCCCGACATGGCGAGCGCCGAGGAAGGCGCTTACGACCAACTGGAGCGGGACGCGCTCATCAAGGCGATGCGCGGGCTTCAGCGGCGGCAGCGCGAGGTACTGGTGCTGCGATACTTCGCGGACATGACCGAGGCACAGGTGGCCGAGACCCTCGGGGTCTCGCTCGGCTCGGTGAAGGCGTACGGCTCACGCGGTATCGCGGCGCTGCGCGTCGCCATGGAGGCCACCAAATGAGCGGGCACGAACGCAAGCACGAGCACGACCGTGAGCACGAACAGAGCTCTGAGCATTACGGGCCGGACGGGCCGTCTGACGACCGGACTGGGAACGAGATTGTGAACAACGGGCCGACCGATGATCTCGGCACGGAGATCGCGACCGACGAGGACGCGCTGCGGCGGTTGCTGCACGGTGTCGTCGACGACATCCAGCCTTCCGCCGGCGCACTGGACCACCTGCGCCGGGCCGTACCGGCGCGGCGGGCCCGCAAGAGGCAGGCGCTCGTCGGAGCGGCCGCGGCAGCACTGCTGATCGGCACCGCCGTCCCCGCCTTCGTCCACGTGGCGAACTCGAACGGCAGCGACAGCGCCAACCCGGTCAACGCCGGGCACGGCGAACAGGCACAGGGCGGCACGGGCAACGTTCCGGGCGTCACCGGCGGGGACAACGGCACCAAGGGGCCCACGCAGGGCACCGGGCCGGCCGTGCCGCCCGGCCGGAGCTCCGGAGCGAACCCGCCGGTCGCGCAGCCCACCGGCGGTGGCGACGGCGGCTCCGGCCCGGCCCAGCCGCCCGCCGTGGGCGAGGTGCAGACCTGCGAGGCCGGGCAGCTGAGCGTCTCCACGGAGACGGGCGGACCGGACGGCGAGGGCAAGGTGTACGGCACCTTCCGCGTCACCAACGTCTCGACCACCGACTGCATCATCGGCCGCTCCACGATCGGCTTCCAGGCGTCCGGCGCGGCCGACCAGGCGCGCATCAGCGTGGTGCGTCACGTCGCGGGCGACGCGGCGGGCGGTCTGCCCGACCCGTCCCCGACGGACACGGACGTGGCGGTCGCGATGGCGTCCGAGTCGTTCGCGATGAAGTTCGCCTGGGTCCCCTCCGACACCTGCCCGACCGTGGAACCCTCACCGGACCCCACACCCACCGAAGGCGACGTCTCAGGGGCGGTGGCGGTGGCCAGGGCGGTGGCACCGGCGACACCGACGGGAGCGCGGTCGAGTCGCAGCTCATGACGGAGGACGGCGTCAAGGAGGGCAGCGTGACGGTCACCTTCACGGCGCTCGGCGGCGGCGTGTACGGACAGTCGGTCGTCTCGAACGCGTGCGCCGGAACGATCTACCACACAGGTGTGCTGACGGGCCAGTGACGCCCGTGCCGCGGCCCGCGGCGCCTGACCGGCCGGGCTGACCGGCTGGGCAGGTGGCGGCCCTGCCGAGGGCCGCCGGGCCGCTGTCTGAGCGCCGGGCAGGGCGGCGCCGGTGCACCGATGCTGCGGCACCTGCCAGGATCGCGCGGCCCGGGCTTCCGGCCGCCAGGACCTTGCGGCCGACCGGATCGTCAGACGGCGGTCTCGGGGTCCAGACCGAGCGCCCGGTCCCGCGCCGCCTCCGCCTCGCGGCGGACGAGGCGGAACCACATGAAGAGCACGAAGCCCGCGAAGACGAACCACTCGCCCGTGTAGCCCAGGTTCTGGAAGGCCTTGAGGTCCAGGCCGCTGTTCTCCGGTGCCGACGCCGGCACGGCCGTCAGGCCGGTGTCCGCCGTCGACAGCGTGACCCACGCGTCGTACACGTCGTCCGGCACCAGGTTCACCAGTGACGCCGCGCTGATCATGCCGAGCTGCCCGGCCGGCAGACCGCCGGCCGCGTGCACCCCGTCGCTGCCCGTCGACTCGGAGGCCTGAAGCGCTCCCATGACCGTGACCTCGCCCGCCGGAGCGGCCGGGGCCCGGCCACCCTCGGGCATCCAGCCGCGGACCACCGGCAGCATGCGGCCGGTCTCCGTCTCCAGCAGCGTCAGCACGTACGAGCCACGCCTGCCGTCGAGTTCACGCCCGGGGACGAGGAACTGCTCGCCGTACCGGCCCGACGCCGTGGCCAGCCGGCCCGACGTCTCCTTGTCGACGGGCAGCAGCTCGTCGAGCGGCGCTGCCTGCTGCTGGTCCGTGCCCGGCCTGCGCTCCGCCTCACGATGAGAGTCGACGCGGTCCTCGAACCTGCCCAGCTGCCACGAGCCCATGAAGATGCAGAACGGGATCGCCAGCAGGACGAAGACGTTGATCCCCCACCAGCGGGGCGTCAGCAGGAATCGGTACACCCCTCCACGGTACGGAACACCTCCGCCGTTCTCGGTGCCGGGGCCGCCGACCGGGCCGCTCCCGTCAGGTCACCGCTGTGTCGACGCCCCCTTCAGATACCTCTCCGCGAAGTCGATCTCCAGCCGCACCTGCTTGATCCGCTCCTCCACCACGAGTGAGCCGTGCCCCGCGTCGTACCGGTACACCTCGTGGACCGCACCGCGGGCCGCGAGCCTGTCCACGTAGTTGTCGATCTGCCGTATCGGGCACCGCGGGTCGTTGACGCCGGCGGAGATGTATACCGGGGCACGGACCGCGTCCACATACGTCAGCGGTGACGAGGCCTCGTAACGCTCCGGCACCTCTTCCGGGCTGCCGCCGAACAGCGTGCGGTCCAGCGCCTTCAGGTTCTCCATCTCGTCGTGGTACGAGGTGACGAAGTCGGCGACCGGGACCGCCGCCAGGCCGACCGCCCATGCCTCCGGCTGAGTGCCGAGGCCCAGCAGGGTGAGGTAGCCGCCCCATGAGCCGCCCGCCAGGACGAGCTGCGCCGGGTCGGCGAGGCCCGAGCCGACCGCCCACTCGCGGACCGCGGTGATGTCCTCCAGTTCGATCAGACCGACACGGTGCTTCAGCGCGTCCGTCCACTCGCGGCCGTAGCCCGTGGAGCCGCGGTAGTTCACACGGACGACCGCGTAGCCGTGGTCGATCCAGGCGGCGGGGCCCGCCGCGAACGCGTCGCTGTCGTGCCAGGTGGGGCCGCCGTGGATCTCGAAGACGGTGGGCAGCGGGCCCTCCGTACCGGCCGGCTTCTGCACCAGGGCGTGGATACGGCCGCCGGGACCTTCGACCCAGACGTCCTCGACCGGCACAGACGCGGGCGCCTTCATGCCAGGGGGGTCGAGGACCACGCCGCCGGTGGTCGAGCGGACACTCGGCGGCTGGGCCGCCGACGACCACAGGTACTCCACCGTGCGGTCCGGCCTGGCCGTCGCGCCGGAGACCGAACCGGACGGGGTCTCGATCTGCGTCAGCGCGCGCGTCGCCAGGTCGTAGCGCCACAGCTCGCCGCGTGCCTCGAAGCTGTGCGCGATCAGCAGTGCGGAACCGTCCGGATACCACTCGGCGTTCACATCGCCCGGCAGCTCGATGCCGAGCTCGGTCTCCTCGCCGGAGGCGATGTCCCAGATCATCGGCTCCCACCGGCCGCGCCGCTGGTGCCCGACGAGCAGCCTGCTGTCGCCGTCGACCGGTGCGAAGCCGAGGACCTCGAGGCCCAGCTCCGCCGTGCCGCCGCGGGTGTCGTCCAGCTCGGCGACCGTGCTGCCGTCGAGGCGGGTCACGCGCAGCGCGGAGTGCATGGCGTCGCCGTGTTCGGTGTGCTCGATCGCCAGCAGCGACCCGTCGTGCGAGAGATCGCCCACCCCCGCCGACTCACGGTGCCGGTAGATCTCGACGGGTGCCGAGCCCTCCCGTACGACATGGATCGTCGTGCCGTCCTCGTCGGTGGAGCGGCCGACGACCGCGGTGGTGCCGTCCCGGCCGATGGCGAGACCCGCCGGGTAGGAGGGCTCGAGGCCGGGTGCGGCGGGTACGTCGTCCCCGCCGTGGAAGGGCTGCCTCATCCAGATACCGAACTCGTCGCCGTCGGTGTCGGAGAACCACCACACGGCCTCGCCGTCCGGGGTGAGTATCCCGTCCGTCGTGCCGTTCGGCCGGTCGGTGACCTGGCGCTGCTCGCCCGTCGACCGGTCCCAGGCGTACAGCTCGTATGTCCCCGTCGCGTTCGAGACGAAGAGGGAACGGTCGGGTGCGTCCTCCGCCCAGTCGGGCAGTGAGACGCGCGGCGCCCGGAACCGCTTCTCCCAGTCGGGCACGGGAGGGCTGACGGGCATGTCGGGCGTGGTGGTTGCGTCGCTCATGCCCTCAATGAAAGCGGATTTCGCCCGCGTCCTCCGCAGCCTGTGGACAACTTCGCCCGCAGCCTGCTCCACGGCTGCCGGAACGGCCCCGGCAGCGGGCGGTCACTGCCCCGCCAGGGCCTGCGGCCAGCCTGCCGGCCGCCGCTCGATGTCCGTCGCCCGTCGCCCGGCCCGCCGGCCCGTCGCCCGGCCCGCCGGCCCGTCGCCCGGCCCGCCGCCCGGAGCCGAAGCACCGGCGCCGAAGCCCCGGCCGCGGGGGCGGTCACTCGGCTGCCACCGCCCCGCTGTCGGACGGCGACCGCCCCGGCGGCACCGCCGAGGGAGCCGCATGGCGTCCCTGCGGACGCGCCAGGCGGTGGCGCGGGTCGGCGGCCCGCGTGATCGCTGACTCGACCGCCGCCACCCGGTCGGCGAGCAGCCCGAGAGCGGCGACGGCACGGGTGAGAGGGTCGCCGTCCGGTCCGCCGAGGGCATGGGCGCGCACGTACCGCGTCCTGATTTCCTCCCAGCGCGCTTCCTGTTCCCCGGTCAGCGTCCCTCGCAGCTCCGCCAGCTTGAGCAGGGCGGCTTCGGCCCCCGTCGTCAGCGTCTGGGACTCGCCCGTGTAGTGGTCCTCGATCACGGCCGCCAGTTCAACGTCGTTCATCACCGGGTCGATCCGCTCCACGATCTTGTTCATGTTGCGGTAGGAGCCCTGGAGCCGGAACGGCGGTTCCGAGCGGGTCTCGTCACTGCTCGCCGCCGACGCGATGTACGCGGAGTTCACGGCGAGGACCGTGTGCCGGGCGGTCAGCAGATGCCGCAGGACCGCCAGGATCCGTTCCAGCTCGGCCGGTGCGTAGGAATGGCCGAGCATGTCGGCCCGCACGGTCGCGTCGTCGGACGCGAGGCGGACCAGCAGCTCCAGTTCGGTCCGGTCGCGGCCCGCCAAGGGCGCGAGCAGCGGGTGGGAGGTGAGCGCGTTCTCGACGAAGCTCAGCGCGAACACGTCCTCCTTGCCCGTCAGCACGTCACCGAGATTCCACACGTCGGCACGGTTCGCGAGCATGTCCGGGATCCGGAACCGCTGCCCCGACTCGGTGTACGGATTGCCCGCCATGCACACCGCGAAGCGCTTCCCGCGCAGGTCGTAGGTGCGGGTCGCGCCCCGCCACACGCCCTCCATGCGGCGCTGCGCGTCGCACAGGGAGATGAACTTCTGCAACAGCTCGGGCGAGGTGTGCTGGATGTCGTCCAGGTACAACAGGACGTTGCTGCCCGCCTCCAACGCAAAGTTGATCTTCTGGACCTCCTGGCGGGCCGTCGCGTTCGGCGCCTCCTCGGGATCCAGCGAAGTCACCGCATGGCCCAGCGCGGGGCCGTTGACCTTGACCAGGAGAAGGCCGAGCCTGTCGGCGACGTACTCCATGAGCGTCGTCTTGCCGTAGCCGGGAGGGGAGACCAGCAGGAGCAGCCCGTTGCTGTCCGTGCGCCGGGACTCGTCGGCCGTGCCGAGCTGCTTGGCCAGGTTGTCGCCGATCAGCGGCAGGTAGACCTCGTCGATGAGGCGGTTGCGTACGAACGCCGGCATCACGCGCGGCCGGTGCTCGTCGAGCCGCAGCGCGTCCCGCTCGGCGGCCGCCAAGGCGGTCCTGCGCTGCTGGTACGCGCGGAACCCCGGAGCCACCTCCGCGCGGAAGCGCCGGGCACGGGGCAGCAGTTCGTCGATCCGTACGGTCATCGACCGGCGCTCGACGCGCGGATGGCTGCCGAGCAGTCCCTCGACCCGCTCGGTGAGCTGCGCCGCGCACTCGTACCGGGGGAGGTCCGGGCAGAGCTCGACCGCGACGGCCTCCGCGAGGTCGGTGGTGTCGGCGCCGGTCGCCTCGGTGTAGGCGCCCAGCCAGTTCTCGACGACCTGCCGCCGGGCCGGGAGGTCGTCGCCGAGAGCGGCGACGTCCTCCTCGTACGCGGAAGTGCCCACCGTGCGGCGGAACTTCTCCAGCAACGTGCGCGCGGAGGCGCTCGTCACAAAGCCGTCAGGGCCGCACGTCAGCTCCTCGAAGAGGTACTCCGCGGCGAGCGCGTCCCCCATCTCCCGCGCCATCTCGGCCCGGAACGCGCCTATCGCCGGCGCCAGACCGAACGTCTCGCGGGCCCGCGCCAGCGACACCGCCCGACGCGTCCACCCGGTGCGCCGGGACTCGTCGGTGCCGTGCGCCCAGAACAGCTGCGCCGTGGCCCGCGCCGCCGGCGGGTGGCGCAGCAGCCCGGCCCGCTCATGGAGCCGCAGCAGCGCGCCGAGGATCAGGGTCGCGTCGTGGTCGTGCACACCGCGCTCGTAGCCCTCGTCGTAGGAGGCCTCCGCCGCCTTCCGCACGAGGCCGGGGAGGTCGGCGCCTGCCAGGGCCTCGGCGCCGTGCTCGTCGAGCAGCCGGGCGGCCAGGTGCTCGGCGCGGTACATCGACGCGCTCTCCGAGGGCAGCGTCTGCTCCCAGTAGGGGCGGGTGCCCGCGAAGCCGGGAGCTGCCGCGTCGGTGACCGGCGAACGGTAGTCCGTGCCGGTGAGCGCGAACGCGAGGCCGTCGCCCTGCGGCACGAGCGTCAGCTCGAACGGCTGGGTGTTCACCGCGAACCGGTGGCGGCCGAGCCGGATCGCGGAGCCGCCGTCCGCGTACAGGTCGGTCCGGTCGCGCAGGGCCCGTGCCGCCTCCTGGCGTGCGGCCTTCAGACGCCCTTCCAGCTCCTCCGCCCGTGCGCCGTCCCCCAGTTCACGCAGCCCGTCCGCGGTGCGGCGGACCTTGGCGACCATCGGGTCGGACGCGAAGTAGGTGTTGATCCCGTCGGTGTCGCCGAGGGTCGCGAGGCGCCGGGAGATCGTCTCCAGGACGCGTTCCGCCGACCCCGCCAGCCGCTCGGCACGGCGGGCGCGCGCGTCCTGAAGGGTCTGTCGCCGGGACGCGAACGCTTCGTACACCTCGCTCCGCTTCGCGCCCAGCTGCGCCAGGAAGTCGTCGGACTCGGCGAACTGCGACTCCAGGTTCTCCAGCCGCAGCAGCAGCGCGGCGAGTTGCTCGTCGCATGCCTGTGGGTCGGAGGCGACGGCGAGCGCACCCGTCACCGCCTGCCCCAGCAGGGCAAGTTCCGCGGCGAACTCGGCCTTTCCCTCCCGGGCGAGGAGTTCCTTGCGGCGTCCGTCCAGCGTCGCCCGGGCCCGGTTGACACCGCCGAGCACCTCCGCGATCCGCTCCAGGACCGAGGTACGGACGACCGCGTCACCGATGTCCAGACCCGCGACCACGTCGGTGACCGTACGCAGGCCCTCCGCCTGCGCGTCGAGCCGCTCGCCGACCGGTGCGGCCTCCGCGACGGTTCCGATCGCCTCCGCGTCCGCCGTCAGCTGCTCGATCTCGAGGTGGTGTCCCGCGAAGGCGTCCTCGCGCCCGAAGAACGCCACAGCCCGCTGCGCGAAGGAGGCGATGTCGGCGTCGGTGTCCGCGGCGAGAGCGTCGATACGGCCGTTGTCGGCGTACCGCATCTCCTTGAGCGTGACCAGCTCGCCCTGCGCGCGGCGCAGCCCGGTCAGCCCCTCGACCCATTCGCCCGCGCTGCGCGGCGTCCCGCCCCGCAGTCGGCGCACCTGTCCGGCGATCCGCGTCGCCGCCTCGTCCAGCGCGCGGGCGGCCTGCGCCGTCAGGTCCCGCACGGTCTCGTACTCGGAGACGATCTGCCCGGCCGTCGCCAGCATCCCGGCCAGCGGGGTACCGAGGTCACCCAGCTCGGGGTCGGTCAGCCAGTGGTACGCGTCCACGGCACGGCCGCAGGCGGCGAACAGCGCCTCGTAGACGCCGGTGGTGGGACTGTCCTGGTTCTCTGCGACGGCGCGTGCCAGGGACAGGCAGTCGGAGATGCCGCGCACCAGGTCCGCGTTGCCGACGACGGCCAACGGGCCCTCCCCGGCGGGGCGGGCCGCGGCGTAGGTGTCGGAGACGAACGGCGACTGCCAGCGCTGGGTCGGGTGGACCCTGCCCGGCTCCTCGCCGTCGGCGCGCAGCACCAGCAGCGTGCCGTCCTCGAAGACGGCGTAGCCCTGGCAGAGCAGTGGAGTGGCGACGGCCTTGCGGATCACGTTGTACGGCAGGAGCAGGCTCCGGCCTTCCACCCGGGCGTGGAAGGCGAACATCACGTCCTCGCCGTTCGGAGACCGTACCGTCCGCTCGAACTCGAGCGCGCCGATCAGCCCGGCGTCGATGTCGAAGGTCCGCGCTGTGCCGCTCGCCGTGAGGTAGTAGCCCCCGGGGAAGACGATGCCCTGGTCCTCGGGCAGCCTGCGGCACGCCTGCCCGATGCCGTCCAGCCGCACCACCGTCCCCGTGACCGTGTTGTGGACGAGGTGGCGGTACGCCTCCTCCTTGTACGGACGGATGCGCAGCAGGACGAGCGGACCGACGCGGGCGTGCTCGATGTCGGCGTCCCCGAGGGACTGGAGCGGTTCGACGACCGGCTCGGCGTGGATGCCATCGGCCGTCTCCGTGTCGTCCTCCGTCTTCACCGTCAGGAAGCCGCCGACGGTCGAGACGAACACCTCACCGCCGACGGACACGTGCGGATGGCGGCCGAGCACATGGTCGTCGCGGGTGGCGGCCGTCCACTCGAAGTCGTGGGACGGCGGGAGCACATGGTCGCGCTCACCCCGAGCGTCGAGGAAACGCGCGCCCCCGTCCGGCGTCAGCTCCCAGCGCAGCACCCGGATGTCGTCGGCCTTGTCGCCGGTCCGGAAGACGGCCAGCAGCCTGCCGTCGACGCGGCGCAGCCGGAGGAGACGAGCACCCTGGTAGTAGCGGTGCAGTGCATCGAACTCGCCGCGGAAGGCCGGATCGTCGAGGAGGCCGGGCACGGCGTCCTCAGCGAGCCGGTTCAACTCGCGGTCGTGGACGGCGAGGACGTCACCGACCGTGGTCCGCGCCCGCAGCCCCGGCGACACGTTGTGGCCGAGCAGCAGACGGTCGCCGACGGCGACGATGTCACGCGGCACGCTGTTGCTCTCGGTGCGGAGATGCTCGGTGCCGGTGAGCCGCAGCTCCATCGACCCGAACGTGTCGATACGGCGGGTGTTGAGGTCCTCGGCCCGTCGGGCGAGCTCCGCGGCCTGTGCGCCGAGCCGGTCGCGCAGCACCTCGTACGTCCCGGAGTCCAGGCTGCCGGCGTGCGGCTCTTCGGTGGTGTGCGTGGTCATGGTGGCTGTGCTCGCTTCCTGCGAGGGGCGCGCGGCCCGAGGTACGTCTGCCGGGGGAGACGGAGAGGGCTCTTCCGGCCCGCCCCTTCCCGGCGGTGGCGGGCTTTGGCCCGGCGGATCCCGTGGGGACGTCGCCGTCTTCGGCCACGAGTGATGTGAGGACGTCCCGACCGTCCGTGGCGGCGCCGTACGCCGCCACGGACGGTGGGACCCGCCCCGCACCCGCCCGGCGCTGCTGACCCCCGTCCGGCAGCACCGGTGCGTGCGCGGGTGGTCTCAGGCGGCCGGGGCCGAGCCGTTGAGCGCCGCGGTGCCGGCGCCGGCCGGGGTGTGGCCGTCCGCGAGCGCCCCGATCGGGGTGTCCGAGAGGCCGAGCCGGTCGGCCATGTCCAGCAGCGGCTGGAGCTGCGCGCCACCGCCCGACTTCATCAGCCGCATCAGCAGCGCCGACACCGTCAGGTTCTGCACGTCACCGGTGGACACCGAGCCGAGGACCGACGTCAGGTCGTCGGTGAAGCTCGACGTGCCGTCCAGCCACGGCTTCGCCAGCGTCTGCGCCGTCTCCGAGTTCCGCATGAACGAGTCCACGCCCTTGCCGAGCGAGATCGACGACATGAGCCGGTCGAAGAAGACGGACTCCCCGCCGACGATGCTGATGTCGGCGTTCTCCAACCCCGTGGCCAGCACCGTCGCCTGCGCCTCGGCCACCTGCCGCTGGACCTCGAGCCCCGCCAGCCGGACGTCCTTCTCCGCCTCGAGGCGCAGCCG
This sequence comes from Streptomyces sp. Tu 2975, assembly GCF_009832925.1. Classification (GTDB taxonomy): domain Bacteria; phylum Actinomycetota; class Actinomycetes; order Streptomycetales; family Streptomycetaceae; genus Streptomyces. Next base: position 3,823,937 of record NZ_CP047140.1, on the reverse strand, counting down.
GTACTCCTCGTGCCCGCGCGACGCCTCGTCGAGCGCCGCCATCGCCGCGGCCTTCTCGGTGAGGCCTGCCGCCTCCGCCTTCAGCTTGTCGCCGATGGCCACCGCGTCCGCCGCGCCCTTCGCCCGTACGCCTTCCGCCTCAGCGAGCAGCCGGGCCTGCGCTGCGCCCGCCTCGGCGCGGCCGGCCTTCTCGATGGCGTCGGCCTCCTTCTCGCGGACCTGGACGGCCGCGAGGCCTGCCGCCGCGGCCTCCGCCTGAATGCCTTCGGCGAGCCGCAGCTTGGCGCGGGCGTCGAGGTCCGCGGACTTGACCCGGGCCTCCGCGAGCGTGATCTCCTCCGCCGCCCGGTGCACCGCGGCCTGCTCGGCGGCCTCCGCCGCCTTGATGTCCTTGACCAGCTTCTCCTGGGCCTCGGCCTCGGCCGCGATGATGATCGCCTGGCGCTCGCGCTCGGCCTCCTCCACCGCGCGCAGGCGCTTGATGGACTCCTCCTGCTCGGCGACCGTACGGTCCACGGCGACCCGCTCACGCACGACCTCGGCGATCTCCCGCTTCTCCGCCTCGACCTCCTTGTCGGCGGCGATCCTGGTCAGCGCTGTCTCACGCTCCCGCGCGATGACCTCGAGCAGCCGGTCCTTCTCGATGCGCTCGTTCTCGATGGCGATCACCCGCTCGCGGTTCTTCTCCGCGACGGCCACCTCGCGTGCCTGGTTCTCGCGCTGCACGCCGAGCTGCTCCTCGGTTCGCAGGAAGGCGCTCTGCGCCCGCAGCCGCTCCTCCTCCATCACCCGCGCGGTCTCGGCCTCCTCGCGGGCGCGCACCGTCTCGATCTCGCGGCGCTGCTTGATCTCGGCATCGGCCTGCCGGCGCTCCAGCTCGAGAATGGCCTCGCGTGCGTCGACGTTCTGCCGGGTGATCTCCTTCTCCTCCGTGCGCTGGAACTCGTTGGTGCGCACATGCTCGACGGACGTCATCTCGGTGATCTTCCGGATGCCCTGGGCGTCGAGGACGTTGGAGGGGTCGAGCTGGGAGAGCGGCGTCTGCTCCAGGTAGTCGATCGCCGCGTCCTCGAGGCTGTAGCCGTTGAGGTCGGTGCCGATGAGCTGGATGATCCGGTCCCGGAGCTCGTCGCGCTTGGTGTAAAGGTCGGTGAAGTCCATCTGCTTGCCGACGGTCTTGAGCGCCTCGGAGAACTTGGCGTTGAAGAGGTCCTGCAGCGTCTCCTTGTCACTGGCCCGCGCGGTGCCGATCGCCTGAGCGACCTTGATGACGTCCTCGACGGTCTTGTTGACGCGGACGAAGAACGAGATGCGGATGTCGGCGCGGATGTTGTCGCGGCAGATGAGACCGTCGCGGCCGGTCCGTGTGATGTCGATGGTCTTCACCGAGATGTCCATGGTCTCGGCCTTGTGCAGGACCGGCAGGACGACCTGTCCGGTGAAGGTGACGTCGACCTTCCGCATCTTGGAGACGATCAGGGCCTTTCCCTGTTCGACCTTGCGGAACAGTCTCGAGACGATCAGCAGCAGACCTATGGCGATGAGCAGTACGACGGCGATGAGCACGCCGATGCCCACAGTGATGGCATCCATGAGGAATCCCTCGCGTGAGAGGTGAGGTACGGGTGGCGAGCGGGGAAGGCGGTCCGGTCTCGCGAACGCGGTCGCGGTGGCTACCTGCCGGGTGACGGACTGTCAGGCTGTGGAAGGTCAGGCGGCGGACGAGGAGCCTGCGCCGGGCAGTTCACCGAACTGCGGGAAGGGCGCGACCCAGAAGAACTCACCGGTCTCGTCGTACGCGTAGAGCAGCCCGGTGGAACCGGCGGCGAGGGGCTTCTCGTCCTCCGTGCCCAGCGCTCTGACCTGCACGACGGCGGTGGAGCCGTCCCGGGCCGCGACCTCCGCCTGGCCGAAGCGCGCGTCCACCCGCCCGGTACGGACGGTGCACGTCATGCCGACGAAGTCCTGCCGGGACGGCCCGCGTTCCTCGGGGAAGAATCTGACCAGCATGCGCACCAGCCGCCGTGTGACCCACCAGGCGACGAGCGCCGCGGTGACCAGCACCGCGCAGGCGAGGATGGCGTACGGGACACCGGCGAGGGAAGACCGGCGCAGCAGTACCGACCCGCTGAGGCTGGTGAACCAGGCGAACGCGATCAGCAGCGACGCGGCGACCGAGACCGGCACGCCGCCGAGACCGGCGGCCCCGATGCCCGACGGCTCGATGTCGGCGTCGAAGGCTTCGTGTTCCGCGACTCCGAGAAGGACGAGCAACCAGAAGACGAAGACCACGGCGAGCGCGGCGCTGAACAGGAGGGTGGGGAAGGAGAAGGCGGCCGACAGGAACTCGTTCACCGTTTCGACCCCCGTATCCCCTTGCCGAGTCACAGCATCCGAAGCATCCCGTGCTCCGGAGCGGTCCCATCGTTGCAAAGGCCGGCCGTTGCTTGCATTGCCGGATTCCGGCAGTCTTTACGCACTCTTGATGCCGGACGACCGGCCGCGTGACGCGGCCGGCGGTCGGATGGTTCCGGGGACCAGTGGGGGACACGCATGACAGTCGAAGAAGTTCCGGAGGAGTACCTCTCGGGGTACGCGGAGATCCTGGCCGAGGTCGGCAGGACAGGCCGCAGGCTGACCCGCGACGAGGTGGAGGGCCGCCGGTCGCTCGGCGAGCAGGCCGCCGAGTCCGGACACGGCCTGCGGGCCCTGGTCATCCGGCACTTGGCGGCCACCAGGGCATCATGGCCGCGGACCACCTCACCGGAGAGCGTGCTCGCGGCGGTCGAGCAGGCCATCGACGCGTTCGCGGGCGGCTACGAGCGGGCGCAGAGGCTGGCCGTGCGTAAGGAGGAAGCCGCACGGCGGGAGTTCATCGACGACCTGCTGTACGGGCGCAGTGACCCCGGCCGGCTGGCTCAGCGCGCCGAACGCTTCGGGCTGCGGCTCGCCCATGCGCACGCCGTCGCCGTCGCCGTCGGGCCTGAGCCGTACGAGGACACGCACCCGGTGACGCGGTCCGTGGAGGCGGCCCTGCTCAGTCGCTTCGGGGACCGCCGGATCCTGTTGACCACGAAGGACGGCCGGCTCATCTGTGTGGTGCCGGCCGACCAGGAGGAGGTCGTGCGCTACTTCGCCAAGCAGGCGCACGCGGCGACGGACGGCGGACGCGCGGCCATCGGCCGTCCCCATCCGGGCGCGGGGGGCGTCGTCCGCTCGTACGAGGAAGCCCTCAACGCCCTCGACCTCGCCGAGCGCATGGGCCTCGACGAACCGGTCCTGCACGCGGCGGACCTGCTGGTCTTCCCCGTGCTGGCCCGCGACCGGGAGGCCATGGCGGATCTGGTGCACAGTGCGCTCGGCCCGCTTCAGCAGGCGAGGGGCGGCGCCCAGCCGCTGCTCGACACACTGCACGCGTACTTCGACGCGGGGTGCGTCGCCGCACAGGCGGCCCGGGCGCTGCGGCTGAGCGTGCGCGCCCTGACGTACCGGCTGGAGCGGATCCACCGGCTGACCGGCTCCGACCCCACGGATCCGCAGCACCGCTACATGCTGCAGACGGCGGCGATCGGCGCGCGTCTGCTCGACTGGCCGGCGAAGGAGCTCTAGGGCGGCAACAGCCGCAGCCGGTGCCCCGGGCGCTGGTGTTCCGGCCCTGGTGTCCGGTCCGCGAATGCGGACCGGACACCGGAACGGCGGACAGGTCGGATCAGATGTTGACGCCGAAGTCCTGCGCGATGCCGCGCAGGCCGGAGGCGTAACCCTGGCCGACAGCACGGAACTTCCACTCCGCACCGTTGCGGTACAGCTCACCGAAGACCATCGCGGTCTCGGTCGAGGCGTCCTCGCTCAGGTCGTAACGCGCGAGCTCGTTGTTGTCGGCCTGGTTGACGACGCGGATGAACGCGTTGCGCACCTGGCCGAAGGACTGGCCGCGGCTCTCGCCCTCGTGGATCGAGACCGGGAACACGATCTTGTCGACCTCTGCGGCCACACCGGCCAGGTTGACCTTGATCTGCTCGTCGTCGCCCTCGCCCTCACCGGTGAGGTTGTCACCGGTGTGCTCGACGGAGGCGTCGGGGCTCTTGAGGTTGTTGAAGAACACGAAGTGCTGGTCGGACAGGACCTTTCCGTTCGTGTCCACCAGCAGGGCGCTGGCGTCCAGGTCGAAGTCGGTCCCGGTGGTGCTGCGTACGTCCCAGCCGAGGCCCACGACGACCGCGGTCAGGCCCGGGGCCTCCTTGCTGAGCGAGACATTGCCGCCCTTGGAAAGGCTGACACCCATGGAAATCCCCTGCGCAATCCGGCGCGGGCCGCGCCACTTGACGATTCCTTTGCCCGACCGGACAACGACCGGCCCCACGCTTCGGTTCCCCCTTTTCCCGATCGGGTCTCACGACCGGTCCGATCGGGTGTCACGACCGGTCCGGGCCGTCCACTTCGCCGACGCAGAAGCTGGCGGGCCGGACCTGGAAATCGGCGAGTTCCTGCCCGCCGCGGCAGTGGCGCGCCGTCCCCGAGGCCCGGCGACACGAGGCGGCCACTGTGTGGCCGGGCAACGTCCGCGCGCCCTGGCATATGGTGGATAAATAGGGAAAAGCGCCAAAACGCATCGTCGAGGTTTCGGGGTCGACGATGGAACGGATGGCAACCATGACCGCATCGACTGGCACCCCGCAGGACGCTCACCTTGGCCGGAGCGATGCCTCGTGTCCGGCAGCAAAGGCAGCAAGTGCGGCGGCTGAGCACGCTGTTACCCACAACGCCGTGACTCTCGACGTGTTCGGTACGCGTGTTGAACTGCTTCCTCCTGAGCAACTCGCCTTTCTCGCCGGCGTCGGCGTACTGGCCGCTGCGGAGATCATCGAATGGCCGGTAGCGCTGGTCCTGGCGGTCGGGCACCAGCTCGCGCACAGCCATCACGGACGGGTGCTGCGAGAGTTCGGTGAAGCGCTGGAAGAAGCCTGAGGTCGTCACCCCCGTAGCCGCGGCCCACCGGGCTCCAGCGCGCCGGCCCCGCCCTCGACGTCGCCTTGGCTCAGGAGCCCGGGCGACCACCCTCGACGACGATCATGTCGAGTCCCCCGTCGCCGGTCGGATCGGCGAGCTCTCCTGGGCGCCCGGAAATGCCGGAAGCCCATGTGCCAGCACGACCGAAGCGTGATTGGATCTCCGATCCAGACCGTCCCGGCAAGGACCGCCCGCCATCGCGCGCCTCTACAGCCCGCCGGGAACGACTCAGGGGCCCGACCCGCTAGATCATCAGGACCCTGACGTGGTGTTTCAGCTGCCGGGGTGGCGGGATTTGAACCCACGACCTCTTCGTCCCGAACGCGATATCCGGTCGCCCGGACATGCCCAACCGCTCCGCTGGCTTGCGTAGGGGCCGTGCTCGTCGTCTGTGGACGTCCACGGACGTCGCCCGTCGTTCACGCCGTTTGGCCCCCCGTTTGGCCCCCTGGGTGGGAGGCCCGCCGGTGCAGCGACGGCGAAGCACCGCGAGACACTCCAGGCACGAAAGGACGGATCAGACCCACGCTGCTCGAGCGTGCCCCAGACGCCTGGCCTGTCTGGGGCGCGGCAGGCGGGCAGCTGCGGCACGGCGTAGCTCGTTCGGCGTCTCTGATGAGACAGCTGTTCGCCCGGCTGGGCAGGCTGGGGTGTCGTCGCGGGACGGGGTGGGCAAAGGGTCCCGCTTCATGGATTGGAGCACCATGCGCGGTCATCTCATAACCGCCGCCACGAAGACCGGCCTCGTCCTCGCCCTGCTGGGCCTGGCCACCCCCGCCGTCCCTGCCGCAGCCCAGCCCGCTCAGGCGGGGCCGACCACGCAGGCGGCGCAGGCAGCGCAGCTTGTGCACACGCGCACCGTCCGCCTGCCGCTGAGCGGCATTTTCGACGATGAGGATGCCGAGCCGATCGACATCACCGGCAGCATCCGCGTCACGGTCGTCACCCGCACCGCGCCGGGCGGCGGAGGTACTGCCCGCATCATCAGTAACCTGGGCCGCACCACCGGTATCGGAGAAGACACGGGCGCCCTCTACCGCTTCGTCGGCGCCGACATCGACGAAGTCGCCTGGCCGCCGGGCCCGGTCACCCCACTGACCATCAATCCCACATTCCTCAAGATCTACCCGCCGGACCCGATCGTCCCGCCCAACCCGATCGTCCCGCCGAACCCGATCCAGCCCGTCGAGATCGACGTGACCCTCCTGGACAACGGCACCATCGACAGCATCGAAGCCGAGGTGGTCGGCGAAGGGGACGGCGGCGGGGACGTCGACAGCGCCCAACCCTGACCTCGGCAACCAAAACCCCACGCTCGGCCCGGCCTTCCGCTTGGCGCGGGAGACCGGGCCGACGCCCGCACAGGCTAGGTACGCGGTACTCCGTCGGACCGCCTGGTCCGTATTCACAACAGCCGCACGCTTCGTTGCGGTGGGCCGGCGACGCCTCAGCGCATAAAGCCGAAAAGGGAAGCGCCGGTGTGGGCGGCATGCCAACAAGTGGTTCGACGCGGGCCACGCCCGGTGAAACCCCGGCTCGGAACGGATCCGAGTCGAGGTTTCTGTGTAGCCGCCTTCGACCGGTGCCGTGGTGATGGACGGCATCTTCAAGCGTGGTCCGGAGCGGTAGTCACGCAGATAGACACGCAGACAAACAGCTGAGGCACCTACTCAATTCAGTAGGTGCCTCACCTGGTGTTTCAGCTGTCGGGGTGGCGGGATTTGAACCCACGACCTCTTCGTCCCGAACGAAGCGCGCTGCCAAGCTGCGCTACACCCCGATGTCACCGGTGTCCCGGCGACATCGATTACTTTAGCCCACCCGCGGCCGGAGGCGAAATCCGGTTTCGGCGGGCCGAGGGCGGGGCGGGGGCCGTGCGACGTCGGCGATCAGTCGCGTGGGGTCAGCGTCAGCAGGGTCGCTTCCGGGGGGCAGGCGAAGCGGACCGGGGTGTAGCGGTTGGTGCCGCAGCCCGCGGAGACGTGGAGGTAGGAGGTGTTCCCCTCCGCCCGGTGCCTGGAGAGGCCCTTGACCCGGTCGGTGTCCAGGTCGCAGTTGGTGACCAGGGCGCCGTAGAAGGGGATGCACAGCTGGCCGCCGTGGGTGTGGCCCGCCAGAATCAGGGGGTAGCCGTCGGCGGTGAAGGCGTCGAGGGCGCGCAGGTAGGGAGCGTGGACGACGGCCAGCGACAGGTCGGCGTCCTTCTCGGGGCCGCCGAGGACCTTGTCGTAGCGGTCCCTCTTGATGTGCGGGTCGTCGAGGCCGGTGAAGGCGATCTCGTAGCCGTCGAGCTTCAGCCGGCCGCGCGTGTTCGTCAGGTCCACCCACCCCGCCGCGTCGAACGCGTCCCGCATTCCTTCCCACGGATTGTGGACGGCGCCGACGGCCGGGGCGTTGCCGTTGAGGCCGTGGCGGCCCTGCGCCTTCTCGAGGAGGTAGCGGGCCGGGTTGCGGAGCTTCGGCCCGTAGTAGTCGTTGGAGCCGAAGACGTAGACGCCGGGGATCTCCAGCAGCGGACCCAGCGCGTCCAGCACCTCCGGGACGCCCTCCGGGTCGGAGAGGTTGTCGCCGGTGTTGACGACGAAGTCCGGGCGCAGTCCGGCCAAGGACTGGAGCCACGCCCTCTTCTTGCGCTGGCCGCTCACCATGTGGATGTCGGAGACCTGGAGCACGCGCAACGGCCGCATCCCGCGCGGCAGCACCGGCACCGTCACCCGTCGCAGCCGGTACGAACGGGCTTCGATGCCCGCGGCGTAGACGAGGCCGGCGGCTCCGGCCGCCGTGATTCCTGCGGTGATCTTCAGGGGGAGCCCGTAGCGTGCGCGCATGGGTCCATCGTCGCAGACCCGTCAGGCGCGGGGCAGCGGTGGGACGTGCGCCCGGGAGGCGCTGCGGATCGGTAGCGCGACGAGCAGGCCCAGCGCGATCCACACGTACGTGTTGCCGCCGAGGAAGCCGTCGATTCCGGACGAGTCCTTGCTCCACAGCCACACGACGCTGCTCGACAGTACGACCGGCAGCGCGACTGCCCAGGTCAGCAGCCTGCGACGGTCCGGGCCTGTGGGTGTGTCCAGGGCCGTCCGGGCGAGCACCGCGAGGGCGGGTACCAGCCAGACCAGGTGGTGCACCCAGGTGACCGGGCTGATCAGGCACGCCAGGATGCCGGTCAGCGCGACCGCGGCGGCGTGGTCACCCGCGGCGGTCGCCCGACGGACCCGTACGAACCACAGAGCGAGCAGCACGAGGACCCCGGCCGCCCAGATGCCGCGGCTCGGTTCGTACGGTTCGACGAACCGGGCGAGCAGTCCCTGCCAGGACTGGTTGGAGACGTACGCGAGGGAGCCGACCCGGTCCGTGTCCCAGAGGGCCTCGGTCCAGTAGACGCGGGAGGTGTCCGGCGCGATCCATGCCGCCAGGCCGGTGGCGCCGAGCGCGACGGCGGTGGCTGTCGCGGCGGCGCGGGGGCGGCCGGTGAGGAGCAGGTGACCGATGAACACGGCGGGGGTGAGCTTGATCGCGGCGGCGAGACCGATGCCGATGCCGGCGTAACGGGAGGCCCGGCCGTCGGCCGGCAGCCGGAGATCCACGAGGACGAGCGCCAGCAGCAGCAGGTTGACCTGACCGAAGCTGATGGTGTCGCGGACCGGTTCGAGGAGCGCGAAGGCGCAGCCGGTGAGCGCCAGGGCGTACCAAGGGGTCCAGCCCTGGCCCCTGATGACCGGCCCGGCGATCAGGCGCAGGATCACGAAGGCAGCTGCGGCATTGAGCAGCAAGGTGACAGCGATGGCGCCGTTCCAGTGGATCAGCGTCATCGGCAGCATGGCCAAGGCGGCGAACGGCGGGTAGGTGAAGCCGTATCGGCTGCCGGGCACCTGGTAGTCGTAGAGAGCGCCGCCGCCCACCCAATGGTGCACGGCCCCGTAGTACACGCCCAGGTCGAACCAGCCGCGGTGCAGCGGCACCGTCGTGAGGAACAGCAGGACGGTGGAGGCCAGCGAGGCGATCAGGACGATCCGTCCGCGGGTGGTCGTCGGCCACCGCCAGGTGGTCTCCGTCGTACCCAGCTGTGTCATGCAGTACTCCCGATCGGTCGGCGCGCGACGCGGTCCGCGCCCCACAGAGCTGTCACCGCGAGCAGGCCGCCCCCGACGGCCGGCCCCAACTGGGCGGCGTCCGGGGTGGATCCACTCGGCAGAACTACGAGGGCGAGGATCGCACTGGCCGCGGTGGCCGTCCGGAGCAGAGATCTGCCTGGCCCGGCCGGCCGCGCTCAGGAACAGTCCCCACAGCAGGTACCAGGGGCGGATCCCGGGGCCCAGGACGGCAACCGCCGTCAGGCTGAGCCCGAGCGCGTGGGACGGCCGCAGCAGATGATGGCGGTGCCGGGCGAGCAGTACGGCGACGGCGGTGGCGGCGAGACCCAGCAGATGCCACGCCAGGCCCGCGAAGCGGGCGAGATCCGCGGGCCTGTAGCCCGCCCGGTCGAGGAGGGCGACGGTCATCCGGCCGAGGGTAGAGGTGAGGGACCAGTTCCCGAGGGAGACAGGGGTGTCCAGCGTCGCGAGCCACCCGTATCCCGTACCCACGACTGCCGTGGTCACCGCTGTGGTCGCCGCGCAGACGCAGACCACGGCCGCCGTCGCCGACAGTCGCGGCGCTCGTGCCCATGCCGTCTGCCGTGCCCACAGCATCACCACGGCGATGAGACCCAGCGCCGCCGGGGCCTTCACCAGGGCCGCCAGGGTGATCAGTACGACCACGGCCACCGGCCTGCGGCCGAGCGCCGCGACCAGTCCGACGCCCAGCAGACCCAGCATGACCACGTCGTTGTGCGCTGAGCTGCGGAAACACCCGCTGGTGGCACTCGACCCGCACGCCTCGGGAACCCGTGCCGACCACTGCTGTCCGCTGTGGAGGGCACGGTCGGGGCACGAGTGAGGCGACCGCCCACAAACCGCGGTCGGCCATCCGGGCGGCCGCGACTCCCTCCGGGACGAGTGAGGACCGGCCACCAAGGCCCGGATCAGACGCCGGACAGCGTCGTCGCTACCGACTGGAACCAGGCGCCGTAGGAGAACGGCTCGGGTGGGCCGACTTCCATGCCGAGTTCGGCGGCTGCCAGGGCGTAGTCCCCCTCGTCCAGGGGGAGGGTGAGCAGTTCGTGGAGTTCGCCGACGAGGCGGGCGACCAGCTGGGAGTCGGTGGCTTCGTAGTCGGCGAGGGCGGCGTCGTGGTCGGGGAACTCGTCGACGATGTCCTGCGAGAACCAGCCGCCGAGCAACTGGGCAGTCTCCGGGAAGCGTGCGTGCCACTCCCAGTGCGTCTGCGGGGCCGACGGTTCCGGGACGTCGCCTTCCTCGATGCTCTTCTTCAGGTGGTCGGCCAGCACCGTCAGCCAGTCGCCGATCTCGGACTGGGGCATCCCGGTGTCCGGGATCGCGTAGAACTCACCCAGGCCGCGCCGGATGCGGCCCGGAGGGTTGCGGCTGTACTCGCGCAGCTGGCGCTCCGCCTCCGCGATGGCGGCGGGACGGGTGTGCCAGGTGTGCCGGAGATACGCGTCCAGCGCGCGGCTGCGCCGCTCCGGGGTGTCGTCGGCCGACTGCCCCAGGTACGCGCGCATCACCTGGTCCAGCTCGCCGTACCGGCGGTCGTGTTCGAGGGGCTTCATGGACATGTGCGTGCGGCCCCTACAGGTAGAACGGAAAGGTCGTGTGGACGACGAAGCCGTGCGGGCTCGACGCCTCCCGCCGCAGCACCACGCGCGCCGCCCGGACGTCGACGGGCCCGCGGCCGGCCAGCAGGTCTCCCTCCAGCTGGACCCGGCCCACGGGCTCCTCCCGCGACGGCCAGGCCGCCTCGATGGTGAGCCGGGGCCGGGTGCCCTGGGCCAGCCAGCGGTGGATGACCTGCTCGTTGGCGGTCACCACCTGCTGGGTCGCCCACTGGGCGGTCTCCCGGTCGGAGTAGGAAGCGGAACGGGTCAGCACGGGGGCATCCTCTCAAAATCACCTGGTCGGCGGCTGGGTCAGTAGTCGGCGAAGTTCCAGAACATGCCGATCTCGGTCTCCGAGACGACGATCAGGCCGTAGTCCTCCGTGTAGACGCTCAGCGGGCTGTACCCCCAGTGCGACGTCGTGAAGTCCAGCGTGCCCGGCACAGGACCGTGCCTGCTGACGTTGGTGTGGTAGGTGGCCTCGTCTCCGTACCGCGCGAGGATCGTGCGCGCCATCGCCCGCAGCTCCTCCTCGCTCTCCGCGAACCGCCGCAGGTTCGACAGGGTGCAGCCGTCGTCCGTGAGGGCCAGCAGCAGGTTCTCGGCGCTGGCCCGGTCGATCGGGTGGAGACGCCGCGCGACGTACTCCGGCGGGTGGACGGCGAACGGGTACGTGGGGGACGCCTCGCGCTCCGGGCTCAGCGCCGTGTCGTCGAGGACCGCCCAGCCCCGCGGGTCCGGCACAGCCCGCGCCATCAGCGGGAGGACGTCGAGGACCCAGTCCTCGTGACGGCGCGGGCCCGTGGCGTCGTACGGGTACGCGTCCTCGAAGAGGTGGCGTACAGCGGCTTCCCAGGAGGTCTGGTCGACGGACATGTGGTGCTGGCCTTCCTCGGCGGGGTGCTAGGACTTCGCGGGCATCGACGTCATGACGGTGAACGGCGGAGTGCGGCCGCTGTCGTACCGGATGCGCGTGTCGATGCCGTTCACGTCGTACGCCTTGGCGCCCATCCCGCCCTCTTTGTACCCGGACGTGGGGTCGTTCGGGTCCACCGGCTGTTTGAACACACTGCGGCCGCTCGTCTCTCCGTTGGGCGCTGTCGAGTAGAACGACTTGACGTCGCCGTCGGCCGCGGGCGGCGGGCCCTGGATCCACGCCTCGATGGCGGCCTTGTTCTGGTTGAGGTTGTACTCGGTCAGCTCCTCCGCCCGTTGGTAGTCGGGGAACGACGAAGCCGCCTTGGGATACGGCTTGCCGTGCGGCCACGCCGCGGTCGGCCCGGCCGTCTGCTGGTCGCGCAGACGCTGCGCCAGCTGCTCGTCGGTCTTGCCGACGTGTCGGTCCAGGGTGTGGCCGTGCTCGAAGTATTCGTTTGCGGCGAGGCTCAGGTCGTACTTCCCGCTGGAGTCCACCTTCAGCCAGACCTGCGACTCCTTGAACTCCTCCAAGGCGCGCATGCCGAAGCCCTGGGCGCGGGCGACGCCGGCCTCGAACTTGGGGGCGCTCAGGTACGCCTCGTCCAGCGGCCCCTTCAACGCCTCCATGCGGGTGGTCAGACCGTCGAGGATGCCGGTGTACGTGTCGACGATGCGGTTCAGCTTGGCCGTGTTGATGTTCAGGACGGTCTTGATGTCGAACGACAGGATGAGGCCCGCGCCCTTGCCGATCACCGACGTGACGGTGCCGAGGAGATTTTTGGGACCCTTGGGCTTCGCCAGGTCTTCGATGACCTCCCTGGCGGCCTGCAACATGGCGCGGTGGAGTTCGTCCTCGACGTCGCGGTTCAGGTCGACGGCCGCCTCGGCGTACTCGCGCAGGATGGTGGCGATGTCGTCGGCCGTGTCCTTCAGTACGGCCAAGACCGGCTGGCTGCCGGTAGGGGTTTGGGGCGTGCCCGGACCGGAGTTGGCCGTCTGGCCCCACTGCTTGCCGTGCCGCGACCGACCCCAGGAGGTCGCGCCCCACAGGGAGCTGCAGAAGGTTCGCATGGCGGCTTCCCACTCCGCCTGCTGGTGATTGGTGATGGCGCCGACGACCTGGGTGAGCTGGTCCGCGCCCTTCGTCGCGGCGATGGAGACGTTCATCCAGCTGTGGCACAGGGAGTTGAGGTAGTGCTGCTGGGGGTACGGGAAGACGTCCGCGACCCGCCCGATCCGGAAGACGTTCCTGCAGAGCGGTTGGAGGACGTCCCGGACGATCTCGGGGATGCCCTCCATGATGCGCCGCTCGATGTCGTCGCTGCCGTCGTCGTCGCCCCACTTGATGAGGGGCATGGGGCCGAAGTCGGGGGCCTTGTCGATGACCGCGGGCCGCGGGCGCTGCTCGGCCGTGACGCCCGGCTTGGGGTTGGCCGCCGCGTCCGCCCTGGTGTAGGCGTTGGCCGTTTCGGTGAACCCGACCGCGACGCCGCCGACGCTGAGTACGGACCGGCCCCAGACCTCCAGCCAGCGGTCGCCGATCTTCTTGTACGCCTGGGCGAACCTCTGGGCCTCGGCACCGGCGCCCCCGGCGTCGGGATACTTGCCCAGCTCCTCCATGAGCCTGTTGGCGGCCCGCACCAGGAGGTCCTGCTGCCCGGCGACCCGGCCGGAGACCGACCACAGGTCGCTCGGCTTGACGTCGATGGTTCCGTTGCCGCCCGGTGACTGTGCGGGGGCGGAGGGGCCGGCCATCAGGCGCAGCCTCCCCAGCCTTCGAGTACGGACCTGTTGGCCGCTGCGTAGTTGAGGTGCCCCTTGACGACGACCTCGTGGAGCCAGGCTTGGGCGGCCTTGAGGTCGTCGGCGGAGCGACTCCACTTGTCCAGTTCGTCGATGAAGGCCTCGCGGGCCTCACCGTCCCAGGTCAGTACGACCTTGGTAGCCCGCCCGTACAGCGTGTCCAGCTTCTCGTTGAGGGAGCGGAGGATCTCCTCCAGATTTCCCGGAAGGCGTTGCAGGGTGGCGAAGTCGACGGTTATCCGGTCTTCGTCCGGCATAGTGCTGATCCCCCGTGGTTCAGACGTTCAGAATGCGGCTCTTCGGCTGGCCGGCGTCCGGCGCGGGCGCAGGGTCGGGCACGGTGAGGACGCGGGCGGCGGCGGACACGTCCTCCCCGTCCTGCATCCGCCGGATCCGGGCCAGCGTGTCGAGCTCCTGCTTGGTGAAGCCGTCGCGCGAGGCGCGCATGGCCGCTTCGAGGAGGATCATCACTTGGCGGATGCGTACGGCGTCCTCGGCGACGCCGGTGTGCAGGGAGCGGTACGCGGTGGGTCCCTGCCAGCCCGCGGCGATCTTGTCGACGACCTCGTCCATGGCGCGAGTCTGCTGGTTCAGATAGCGCTGCATTTCGTCGAGGCCGTTCGCCAGCCTGGTGAGGCCGTCCTCCGAGACGTCCAGATCGGCGTTCCGCATCCTGAGCCCCCGCTCGGCGCACTGTTCGCACGCGTGTCTCCCTGTACGGACGTTCACCCTAAGGGGTGTGACCTCTCGATCGAAGGCGGGGGCTGTGCAGGGCTGGAAAACGACGAAGACCCAGGTCGCTGACCTGGGTCTCCTCTCACGAGCGGGTGACGGGATACGGTGGCTCTGTGGCTCTGTGGCTCCGCTGGGCGGTGGTCCCCTACCTCGTCACCCTTGAGTCCAGGAATACATCATGAATGGCTTCGGGGAAGCGTTCCGTACCGGTCGTGAAGTCGTCGAGAACGTGCCGGTTCTCGAACTGCTCGACGTGCAGTCGGTATAGCGACAGAGCCTTTTCTTCCCCAGAGTTCAACAAGTGTCGTTTTGCTCCCAGGCCTGAAAAATCCTACGGTTATTAGGTCCAATTGTGGACCGTGCGTGCCGATGCTAACGGATCGGATATCCCTGCCGGTAAGGGTCTCCCGTCGGGCCGTACTTAGAGTGAATTAGTGCATTATCGTTGAGGAGTCCGCTGACCTGCGACCTCGCATCCGCACGGGTTAGGAATTCTGGTGTGGCAACGGCGACCTGGATCTCATCGACCCGCCCTTGCTTGGTCACGAACTGCTCCAGCGGCGCACTGCTGGCAGTCCGGTAGCAGCGCAGTGTGTCGGAACGAGGATCGCCGGCCATTCCCCCTGGCCGAACTCCTCCCCTCGGAACACCCGGATGCCCGCCACATGGCGGCTGTCCAGGATCGCCCGCACGTTGAAACTGTTCCATCCCCTACCGAGTGCGGTCAGTTCCTCGCGCCGGTTGAGATCCACGGCTATGGCTGTGGTCGTCCCTCCGTCGAGGTATCGGGAAAAAATCTCGCGCACGATGTCGGCCTCTGCGGCAATGATGGCCGTGCCGCTCTTGTCGTAGCCGTACCGCCGCTTGCCGGTGTGCGGCTTGCCGTCCTGGGCGCGGTCGATCAGAGCATCCTTGAGCCGTCGGGAGGTGCCGTCGCTGGACCTGCAACGTGCGCTACCTCGATGCGCAGAAAGAACCGGTGGTCGTCCGCGATCTGAAGAAGCTCCTCAAGGTCGCGCGGCTGCCTCATCAGTCGGTCCGGGTGGTAGGTGAGGATGTGCCGGATGCCTCCGGACCGTGCGGCATCGAGTAGGGCATCCCACCCCTTCCGCTTCCGGTTGCGCTGCCACGCCGATCGGTTGTTGTCCACGAAGACCATGTGCTGATCGACCGTCACACCGAGACGCTGTGCGATGTCGCGGCAGATACGCTCTCGTCGGTCGACACCGGTTTGATCGTCGTCGTTCACATGCGATATCCGGCAGTAGATCGCCGCCGGTTCCCCTGTCCAGTCGGTACGACTGCGCTTGTCCCGCTGAGACCCGGCAATCCGGGCCAGCCTGCGGAGCCGTTCCGAGTCATTGTTGACCTGCGAATCCTCGTTGACCGGGTCCATGAGAAAAGGCTATGAAGAAGTTATGACAACGCTCAAGTCCAAGCTGCAGGAAGACCTCACCGAGGCGATCAGGGCGCGCGACGAACTGCGCTCCTCGACGCTTCGGCTGACCCTCTCCGCGATCACCAAGGAGGAGGTCTCGGGCAAGACCGCCCGTGAACTCTCCGACGACGAGGTGCAGAAGGTGATCGCCAAGGAGGCGAAGAAGCGCCGCGAGGCCGCCGACGCCTTCGCCCAGGGAGGTCGCGCCGAGCAGGCGGAGCGCGAGAAGGCCGAGGGCGTGCTCCTCGACGCCTACCTGCCGCAGCAGTTGACGGACGACGAGCTGAACCAGATCGTCGGGCAGGCCGTCGAGGAGGCCAGGTCCGCGGGCGCCGAAGGGCCGCGTGCCATGGGCGCCGTCATGAAGATCGTGAACCCGAAGGTGGCGGGCCGTGCCGAGGGCGGCCGGGTCGCCGCCGCCGTGAAGCGGCTGCTCGCCGGCTGAGAGGGCCGCAGCGCCCGCCGTGCGTCGGAGCGCCCGCCATGAGCGCAGGGCGGCCGCCGTGACAGCAGTGGGTGCCCGCCGTAGGGCATGGAGAAGGGGACCCGGTCACCGGGTCCCCTTCTCCGTACTTCACGCGGGCCGTCTACTCACGCGGGCCGTCTACGGCCAGTTGCCGCCGTCACCGCCGCCGTTGCCCTGGCCGCGGTTGCTGCCGCCGCCGATCAGGTCCGGCGGGATGGAGATGCCGGGCCACGGCTCCTGGTCACCGGGCTTGCCGTCGTCCGGCTTGTGCGGGTCCTTCTCCTTGTCCTTGTCCTTGTCCTTCGGGACATCCGGGATGTGCACGCGGACGAAGGGCGGAGCGGGCTCGCCGTCCAGTGCCCCCGTCATCGCGTCCTTCCAGATCGGACCCGGGACCGCGCCACCGAAGACCTTCTCGTGGTACTGGCCGCCGATGGTGATGTACTCCATCTTCACCTGCTGGCTGGCGCTGCCGACCCAGACGGCACCCGACATGTTCGGGGTGTAGCCCACGAACCACGCGTTCTTCCGGAAGTCGGTCGTACCGGTCTTGCCCGCGTTGTCGCGGCTCTGCAGGCCGGCCTGTCGGCCGGTACCGGAGTCGATCACTCCGCGCAGCAGGGTGTTGATCGTGTCGGCGGTCCGCTCGGACATCGCCTTGCTGCACTCGGTCTGCGGCACCTTCAGGCTCTTGCCGTCGGCTGTAGTGATCGACTCGATGGCCGTCGGCGTGCAGTAGGTCCCGCGGTTGGCGAAGGTCGCGTAGGCGTTGGCCATGTTGAGCGGCGAGACACCGGTGGAGCCGAGAGTGAGGGCCGAGGGCAGTTCGGGCATCTTCGTGCCGTTGCCCTGCACCACGCCCAGCTTGCCGGTCATCTCCAGGATCGGGCACATCCCGATCTCACCGATCATCTGCACGAAGTAGGTGTTGACCGACAGCGCCATCGCTTCTTTGAGCGGGTACGGTCCCACCTCGGTCTCGTTCTCGTTCTCCAGGGTCTGTTGTCCGCCGGGGTTGACCCAGGGCTTGCCACTACAGGTGGAGATCGATTCCGGATACGGCATCTTGTACGGCGACGGGTACACCTGCGTCGGCGGCTTGCCCTGTTCCAAGGCGGCGGCTGCCAGGAACGGCTTGAAGGTCGAGCCGACCGGGAAACCGTAGTTCGAACCGCCCATGCCGTGGTTGACGGAGTAGTTGATCTGCGTCTCGTTCTTGCCGAAGCCGTACGGCTTGGACTGGCCCATGGCGACGACCTTGCCCGTCCCGGGCTGAACGAGCGTCACTGCGGTGGCGACCTTGTCCGTTTGGTACACGTGCTGCTTTATCGAGTTCTGCGCCGATTCCTGGGCCTGCGGGTCCAGGGTGGTCCTGATCGTGAGCCCGCCCTGGTTCCAGATCTTGAGCCGGTCCTCCCTGGTCTTGCCGAAGACCGGGTCGGTCAGGAAGACCTGGCGCACGTAGTCGCAGAAGAAGCCGGCGCCGTTGACGGCGGTGATGCAGCCGTTCTTGGGCTTGCTCACCTGCAGCTTGATCGGGCTCGCCTTGGCCTTGTCCGCCTCGGCCTGGGAGATGTCACGGACGTCGGCCATGCGCTGAAGCACGATGTTGCGGCGCTTGGTCGCCTCTTCCGAGTCGTTGACCGGGTCGAAGCGGCTGGGCGACTGGACGATGCCGGCGAGCAGCGCGGCCTCCTCCAATTTCAGGTCCTTCGCCTTCTTGGAGAAGTAACGCTGGGACGCGGCCTCGACGCCGTAGGCCTGCTGACCGAAGAACGTGATGTTGAGGTAGTTCTCGAGGATCTTCTTCTTGCCCAGCTCCTCTTCGACCTGGATCGCGTACTTCAGTTCGCGGATCTTCCGGCCGAGGGTCTGCTGGGTTGCCTGGGCGACCTTGTCGGGGTCGTCGCCGGCCTCCTCCACGAAGACATTCTTCACATACTGCTGGGTGAGCGTCGAGGCGCCTTCGGAGACACCGCCCGACTGCGCGTTCTTGTTCAGCGCGCGCAGCACGCCCTTGAGGTCGATCGCGCCGTGCTCGTAGAAGCGGGCGTCCTCGATCGCGACGATCGCCTTCTGCATGTACGGCGAGATGTCCTCGATCGGCACGACCGTGCGGTCACGGGAGTAGACCGTGGCGATCTGGCCGCCCTCGGAGTCGAGGATCGTGGTGCGCTGACTCAGCGGAGGGGTCTTCAGGTTGGCCGGGATGGTGTCGAATCCCTCGACCGTTCCCTTGGCTGCGAGCCCCAGTGCTCCGGCGGCGGGCAGGGCGATGCCCGCCAGCACCGCTCCGGCGAGCACGCTGACACCGAGGAACTTGGCGGCCTGCTGGGTCCCGGTCAGACCGCCGCCCGAGCGCTTCTTTGGCATGGGGCCAGCCTACGTTCTCATTCGCCGGACACGCGTAAAGGCATTGGCCTAAGCTGCTCACAACTGTCACAGCAGTGCGGTTCTGCATCAAGCACTTGACATGACTTCCGCTGTACCCGAATCCGGCGGAGTTGTGTCCGTCAGTCATGTCCGTATCCGGCACGTGTGATGCACGGTGCCCCTTGTGACCCAGCCGAACTGCCCCGCTATGTCGGCTTTGTTCGTTATGCCCTCAGGTCACTCCCCTGGGTGATCTGCCGCGTACGCATAGTCCGTTCGGGCCATTCAAGATTGGGCCCCAAGGGGGTGTTGCGCTGTGCCCACCTTCCGTAACGTCCTCAACTGGCAGCGGTGAATATGCCGCTGCCGCCGTGGGGGAGCCTCGATTCGGGAGAGGACGGCGCCGGCATGGGCTGGGTAACCGACTGGAGTGCGCAGGCAGCCTGCCGCACTACCGATCCGGATGAACTGTTCGTACAAGGGGCAGCGCAGAACAGGGCCAAGGCGGTGTGCACCGGATGCCCGGTGCGGACCGAGTGCCTGGCGGACGCGCTCGACAACCGCGTCGAGTTCGGCGTCTGGGGCGGAATGACGGAGCGGGAGCGACGCGCATTGCTGCGCAGACGCCCCACCGTCACGTCCTGGCGCAGACTGCTCGAGACCGCACGCACGGAATACGAGCGCAGCGCGGGGATTCTGCCCGTCGCCCTCGACGACGACGAGACCTACGAGGCGTACGCCGCCGTCGGCTAGCTGTCGACTGTCACGCCGGTCACACCGTCGGCTGGCGCTCGGTCGGCTGCGGTCGGCCTTTCGCCTGGTGGTACGGGCCGCGAGCGGCCGTCGCGGAGTCCGCCACGGGCGGCAGAGGCATGGCTTGCCGGCGCACGCCCGGGTGTTCGGCGCGTCCTTCGCAGGGTGCCGACGTACTGAAACTGGTGCGGGCACGCCGGGCCGTCCGGTCATGCCCACACACCGGACCACATGGCGAACCAGATACCTGAAGCCGATCCCGCGCCTGTGTCTCGGCTTCGACGCACCCGCGAGCGATACGCGTGGCCGTGCCGGTCCGTGCGCTCTGCGACTACGCCGCCCCGGCCGCGGCGCGACCTCCCGTGGCGAGGCGGTCGCCGATGGCGCGCAGGCCGGCGAGATCGTGCACATCGCCCGGGAGGGCGGGGACCTCGGCCACCGGCACCTCCGGGTGGAGTGCGGTGAAGCGGTCACGCGTGCGCTGTTCGCGCGCGAGCACCTGCATCCGCTCGGCATGCAGACGCAGCAGGCCGGCAGTCATCTCCTGCGTGGTCTGCGTCCGGGGACTCTTCGACTCTGCGGGTTCTTCGGCGACTTGCGGGTGGGCTTCGGGGGAGTGGCCCGCGGACGGGGATTCGGGAGAGACGGCCGCGGCGTCACGAACACCAGTCTTCCCGTGCCCCTGATCCACAATGCCGCCCTCGTCAAGATTTTCCGCGGCCGCGAGCGCCCGCTCCGCCGACAGCCGGGCGGCGCCGCTTACATGCACCCGGTTGAGGACCAGGCCGGCGAGCGGCATGTCCTCCTCCGCCAGCCGTTCCACGAAGTACGCCGCCTCCCGCAGCGCGTCCCGCTCAGGGGCCGCGACCACCATGAACGCCGTGCCCGGGGCCTGCAGCAGCCGGTACGTCGCGTCCGCCCGCGTGCGGAACCCGCCGAACATCGTGTCCATCGCGGCCACGAACGTCTGCACGTCCCGCAGCAGTTGGCCACCCAGCAGCTTCCCGAGGGTGCCTGTCATCATCGACATGCCGACGTTGAGGAACTTCATCCCCGCCCGGCCGCCCATCTTCGCCGGGGCCATCAGCAGCTTGATGAACTTGCCGTCGAGGAACGACCCCAGGCGCTTGGGCGCGTCGAGGAAATCCAGCGCCGAGCGTGACGGCGGGGTGTCCACGATGATCAGGTCCCACTCGTCGCGCGCCCGCAGCTGTCCCAGCTTCTCCATGGCCATGTACTCCTGCGTGCCGGCGAAACCGGCGGACAGGGACTTGTAGAAGGGGTTCTCCAGGATGGCGCGGGCGCGTTCCCCGTCCGCGTGCGCCTCGACGATCTCGTCGAAGGTCCGCTTCATGTCGAGCATCATGGCGTGCAACTGCCCGCCGCCCTCGATGCCTTCGACCCGGCGCGGGGTGTTGTCGAGCGAGTCGATGCCCATGGACTGCGCGAGCCGCCGGGCCGGGTCGATGGTGAGGACGACCACCTTGCGGCCGCGCTCCGCCGCCCGCACCCCCAGCGCCGCCGCCGTCGTCGTCTTACCGACGCCGCCGGCGCCGCAGCACACGATGATCCGGGTGGCCGGGTCGTCGATGAGGGGGTCGACCTCCAGTCGGGCCGATGAATCCAGGGTCATGAGCCGGCCCCTTGCTTGCGCAGTTCCTTCGCCAGTTGGTAGAGCCCTGCCAGGTCGACTCCCTCGCTCAGCATGGGGAGTTCGTACGCACCCAGCTCCAGGGTGTTGAGCGCCTTGCGCTGCTGGCGCTCCAGCTCCACACGCTGTGCGTGTTCGGCCGCCTGCTCCAGCAGTGGGGTGACGAGCCCCGCGGCGCTGGTGACGCCGGCGGCCTTGAGCGCGTCGGTGACGGCGGCGCGCCGGCCGTTCGCCGCGTCGTGCACGGCCTCCTCGTCGAGGAGGTGCGGCCGGACCATGTTCACGATGGCGTTGCCCACCGGCAGGTCGGCTGCGCGCAGCTCCGCGACACCGTCGGCCGTCTCCTGCACCGGCATCTCCTCCAGCAGGGTGACCAGGTGGACGGCCGTCTCCGGCGACTTGAGGACCCGCATCACCGCCTGCGCCTGATTGTGTATCGGGCCGATCCTGGCCAGGCCCGCCACCTCGTCGTTGACGTTCAGGAAGCGGGTGATGCGGCCGGTGGGCGGCGCGTCCATGACGACGTAGTCGTAGACGTACCGCCCCTGTCTGTCCCGGCGGCGCACCGCCTCGCAGGCCTTGCCGGTCAGCAGCACGTCCCGGACACCCGGAGCGATGGTCGTCGCGAAGTCGATCGCGCCGATCTTCTTCAGGGCGCGGCCCGCACTGCCGAGTTTGTAGAACATCTGGAGGTAGTCGAGGAGTGCGCGCTCGGCATCGATGGCCAGCGCGAACACCTCGCCGCCGCCGGACGCGACGGCGATCTTGCGCTCCTCGTAAGGAAGGGCCTCCGTCTCGAACAGCTGGGCGATGCCCTGCCTGCCCTCGACCTCGACGAGAAGTGTCCGCTTTCCCTCTGTCGCGAGGGCGAGCGCGAGGGCAGCGGCCACCGTGGTCTTACCGGTACCGCCCTTGCCGCTGACGACCTGGAGCCTGCTCACGTATTCGAGCCTAACCAGTCGGACCCCGCCCTACGCACGAGGCTGCCTGCGGGCTGCGTCACGGACCGGGTGGAGGGTGCGGCTACAGTCGGCTCCATGACCAAGTGGGAATACGCGACCGTGCCGCTTCTCGTGCACGCGACGAAGCAGATTCTGGACACCTGGGGCGAGGACGGCTGGGAGCTGGTCCAGGTCGTGCCCGGGCCGAACAACCCCGAGCAGCTCGTGGCCTATCTGAAGCGGGAGAAGTCCTCGTGAGCGGCGTGGTCGACGCCAGGCTCGCCGAACTGGGGCTGACACTGCCCGAGGTCGTGCCGCCGCTCGCCGCCTACCAGCCTGCCGTCGTCTCCGGGGCGTACGTCTACACCGCGGGCCAGCTCCCGATGGTGGAGGGCAAGCTTCCGGTCACCGGCAAGGTAGGCGCGGAGGTGACCCCGGAGGAGGCCAAGGAACTGGCGCGCACCTGTGCGCTGAACGCCCTGGCCGCCGTGAAGTCGGTCATCGGTGACCTGGACCGGATCGCTCGGGTCGTGAAGGTCGTCGGCTTCGTCGCCTCGGCCTCGGACTTCACCGGGCAGCCGGCCGTTCTCAACGGAGCGAGCGAACTGCTGGGCGAGGTGCTCGGCGACAAGGGCGTGCACGCCCGCAGCGCGGTGGGTGTCGCGGTGCTGCCGCTGGACGCCCCGGTCGAGGTCGAGCTCCAGGTGGAGCTCGTCCAGGGCTGAGCCCGGCCGAACCCCGGTCAGTACATGTACGGCCCCGTGCCTCCGGATTCCCGGCGGGTGCGGGGCCGTTGCCGTCGATGGGCGGGGGCAGGCGCCCAGCGTGCCCGGCGGCCTGCGCTCCACCGGCACGGGCGCGGCCAGTGTCGCCCTCGCGTGGAGGGCGTCCACGGACGACATCGGGTTCTCCGGATACGAGATCCGCTACCCGCAGGGCCTCGACTTCGACTCGCAGGGGCGGCTCCGGCAGGCCGAGTTCGGCAACAGCGTCATGGACGAGGTCGACCTGATCCGCAAGGGTGGCAACTGCGGCTGTCCGGCCTGCGAGGGCACCAGCGGCAGCTGCTCGGGCTACATCGCGCCGAAGAAGACCTGGGCGACGGCCCAGGCCTCGCCCAGCGGCCTGACGATCATCAACGACCCCGTCTTCGTCGCCACGACCAGGGGCGAACGCGTCTACCGGATGTGCATCGACACAAGCAGCAACCTGGTGGAGCAGAAGATCTCCTTGTCAGGGCACGTACGACCGGCTGCGCGCCGTCGAGGTCGACCACCAGGGCGACATCTGGCTCACCACATCGACCGACAAGGACGGTGTGAACGGCAACGACAGGATCCTGGGGTCGACATCGTCCACTCGGGCGGAGCGGCCGCGGCCGGAGCGGCCCGAGGACCCGGCAGCGGGAAGGAGGCTCTCGAACATCGGCGTGGAAGCGCATAGCATCCGCCCATGTCCAATGGTCAGTGGTACCCGCCGGAATGGCCCGATCGTATCCGCGCGCTCGCCGCCGGTGAGCTCACCGCCGTGGTCCCCAAGCGGGCCGCCACGGTGATGCTGCTGCGTGACACCGCGGACGGTACCGCTGTCCACATGCTGCGCCGACGCGCCTCCATGGCGTTCGCCGGAGGCGCGTACGCGTACCCGGGCGGCGGAGTGGACCCGCGCGACGACCGGCCGGTGCGCTGGGCCGGCCCTTCCCTGGACGTCTGGGCGGAGCGCCTCGGCGTCGACGACACGGCGTCCGCGCAGGCCGTCGTGTGCGCTGCGGTACGGGAGACGTTCGAGGAAGCGGGCATCCTGCTGGCCGGCCCCACGCCCGACACCGTCGTCGGAGACACGACGGGCGACGACTGGGAGGCGGACCGTCAGGCCCTGGTCGACCGCGGCCTGTCCTTCGCGGACTTCATCGACCGCCGGGGCCTCGTGCTGCGGTCCGACCTGCTGGGCGCGTGGGCGCGCTGGATCACGCCGGAGTTCGAGCCGCGCCGCTACGACACCTGGTTCTTCGTGGCCGCCCTGCCCGAGGGCCAGCGCGCCCGCAATGTGTCGACCGAGGCGGAGTCCACGGTCTGGATCAGCCCTGCGGACGCCACGGACGGGTACGACAAGGGGGAGCTGCTGATGATGCCGCCGACCGTCGCGACGCTGCGGACGCTCCAGGCGTTCCGTACGTCCGCCGAGGCGCTGGCAGCGGCGGCGAGCCAGGACATGACCCCGGTGCTCGCCACGGCCCGGCTCGAGAACGCAGAAGTCGTCCTCAGCTGGCCGGGCCACGAGGAGTTCACCAAGCACGTCTCCACGGGAGGCCCGCGATGACCGACGCAGCCACTCTGCCGGGGCAGCCCCGCGGCGGTGTGCTGTCGGGGCCCGCCACCGCCCGTGCCGTCAACGTCCTCGCGCCGAACGCGTCCGCCATGACCCTCGACGGGACCAACACCTGGATCGTCTCGGAGCCTGACTCCGAGCTGGCGGTCGTCGTCGATCCCGGACCGCTCGACGACACACACCTGCGGGCGGTCATCGCCACGGCGGAACGCGCGGGCAAGCGGATCGCCCTCACCCTGCTCACCCACGGCCATCCCGACCATGCCGAGGGCGCCTCCCGCTTCGCGGAACTGACCGGTACGAACGTCCGTGCCCTCGACCCGGCGCTGCGGCTCGGCGACGAAGGGCTCGCCCCCGGCGACGTGATCACCACGGGCGGTCTGGAGATGAGGGTCGTCCCTACCCCGGGGCACACCGCGGACTCCCTCAGTTTCCACCTGCCCGCCGACCGGGCCGTACTGACCGGCGACACGATCCTCGGCCGCGGCACGACGGTCGTCGCGCACCCGGAGGGACGGCTCGGCGACTACCTCGACTCCCTGCGTCGGCTGCGCTCGCTCACCGTCGACGACGGCATCCACACCGTGCTGCCGGGCCACGGCCCGGTTCTCGACGACGCCCAGGGCGCCGTCGAGTACTACCTCGCGCACCGCGCGACCCGGCTCGCCCAGGTGGAGACGGCGGTCGAAGACGGATGGACCACCGCCTCCGAGGTGGTCGCCCAGGTGTACGCGGACGTGGACAGGTCGCTGTGGCCCGCCGCGGAGCTGTCCGTACACGCACAGCTGGAGTACCTGCGGGAGCACGGACTGATCGGCCCCTGACAGCCGGCTGGGGGCAGCCCGGCGAGGGCCGTACCGGGGCCCGTCGAGCGGTCCTCTGCGCGGACGGAACCGGTCGGCGACCCTCCGGCGTCGTGGTGCGAGCGATGCTTTACGCTCCGCTTACTTGCGGCATTCGTTCCCGGGGGGAAACCGTGTTCGTACTCTTCGTCATCCTCGTCATCGCCGCGGCGGTGATGTACCTCGTCGCCAGAGGCGGCGACAACAAGGGGCTCAAGCTCGGCGCGGTGGGAGCGCTCATCGCCGGCCTCTTCTCCGGCATAGCCAGCTGTGTCCACGTCGTCAGTGCCTACGAGGTCGGCGTGCCCGTCACCTTCGGCAAGGTCGGCTCGCCCATGAACTCGGGCGTCAACATCACCTCGCCGTTCACCCACGTCACCACCTTCTCCACCCGTCCCGTGGACCTCAACCTCTCCGACAAGGACGTGGTCGAGGTGCGCTCCTCGCAGGGCGGCGTGATGTACGTGGAGGTCACCGTGAAGTGGGCGGTCACCCCTGCCAAGGCGGTCGAGCTCTACCGGCTCGCGGGCAGCGAGGACGCCATCCAGCAGCGCCTGGTCTTCCCCGACAGCCGCGAGATCATCCGTAACGTCTTCGCCCGCCACACGAGTGAGGAGGGCTACACCTCCGCACGCGAGAAGATCAACGCGGAGATCGGCGACCTGATCAAGGAGCGCCTGGCGCCCCGCGGGATCGCCGTCACCACCGTCAACCTGCGCAATGTGCGGCCGTCCGAGCAGCTGCAGGAGCAGATCGACCGCAAGATCCAGCAGCAGCAGGCCACCGAGCGGGCGACGGAGGCGGCGCGGACCGCCACGGCGGAGGCCGAGCGCCGCCGCATCGAGGCCGAGGGCATCGCCAAGGCCAACAAGATCCTCAACGACTCGCTCAGCGACAAGGTGCTCGCCAACCAGTGCATCGAGGCATTCAAGGAGGCGGCGGCGAAGAACCCCGTCTACGCCGTGCCGTGCGGCACCGGCACCGGGAACCCGCTGATCGTGGACGGCAGCAAGAGGTGAACAGCGCACGAGGGGCCGCCCGCATGATGCGGGCGGCCCCTCGTGCATGTGCTCGGCGGGCCGGGGTGAGTCCGGCGGTCCGTGGCTCAGCGGGAGCGCTTGGCCAGCCGCTCGACATCCAGCAGGATCACCGCACGGGCCTCCAGACGCAGCCAGCCGCGCTGCGCGAAGTCGGCCAGCGCCTTGTTCACGGTCTCGCGGGAGGCGCCGACCAGTTGGGCCAGCTCCTCCTGGGTGAGGTCGTGGACGACATGGATGCCCTCCTCCGACTGCACGCCGAAGCGGCGCGACAGGTCGAGGAGCGCACGGGCGACACGGCCCGGCACGTCCGAGAAGACCAGGTCGGACATCTGGTCGTTGGTCTTGCGGAGCCGGCGGGCGACCGCGCGCAGCAGTGCCGTCGCCACCTCGGGCCGGACATTCAGCCAGGGCTGGAGGTCGCCGTGGCCGAGGCCGAGGAGCTTGACCTCGGTGAGGGCGGTGGCGGTGGCGGTGCGCGGCCCGGGATCGAAGAGGGACAGCTCGCCGATCAGCTCGCCGGGGCCGAGGACCGCCAGCATGTTCTCGCGGCCGTCGGGGGAAGTTCGATGCAGCTTGACCTTGCCCTCGGTGACCACGTAGAGGCGGTCGCCCGGTTCGCCCTCGTGGAAGAGCGCGTCGCCGCGGGCGAGCGTCGCTTCACTCATCGAGGCGCGGAGCTCCGCGGCCTGCTCGTCATCGAGCGCCGCGAAGAGCGGGGCGCGCCGCAGAACGTCGTCCACGAGTTCTCTCCTTGTCGACCTGCTCAGGGGACGTTGGTCCCATGATGCCGGACTGTGCTGTGCCGGCCCGGGGACACTGTGCCTCCGTGGGGCACCACCGGGGAACGGACCCCGGTAGTAAACAATCGTGCGATCAATCACAACAAGTTTGACGTACCGGCGCGTCTCTCCCTACGGCAGGGGCCCGATCGGGGCCGGATTGCTGGGGACCAGGGCGGATGTCGGTGGGGGCCTTTAGGCTGGCCGGGTGTCCAATTCGCCGGTGAGAGCACAGGCCGAGGGGGCTGGCAGCGTGTCCGGTAAGCAGAATTCCGCCGTGGGCGAACAGCAGTCGCCCAGCTCCGGCAAAAGGAAGAAAACACCCAAACCGGAAACGCGACTGGCCATGGTCCGGCGCGCCCGCCGCATCAATCGCGAGCTCGCCGAGGTGTATCCGTACGCCCATCCGGAGCTCGACTTCGAGAACGCCTTCCAGCTGCTGATCGCCACGGTCCTGTCCGCACAGACCACCGACCTCCGGGTCAACCAGACCACGCCCGCGCTCTTCGCCAAGTACCCCACGCCGGAGGACCTGGCGGCCGCGAAGCCGGAGGAGGTCGAGGAGCTCATCCGCCCGACGGGCTTCTTCCGCGCCAAGACCAAGTCGATCATGGGCCTGTCCGCCGCCGTCCGGGACAACTTCGGCGGCGAGGTCCCCGGCAGGCTGGAAGACCTCGTCACTCTGCCCGGCGTGGGCCGCAAGACCGCGTTCGTCGTCCTCGGCAACGCCTTCGGCGTCCCCGGCATCACCGTGGACACCCACTTCATGCGCCTCGCCCGGCGCTGGAAGTGGACCGACCAGGACGATCCCGTGAAGATCGAGGCCGAGATCGCCACGATCTTCCCCAAGAGCGAGTGGACGATGCTCTCGCACCGGGTGATCTTCCACGGCCGCCGTGTCTGCCACTCACGCCGGCCGGCCTGCGGCGCCTGCCCGATCACGCACCTCTGCCCTGCCTACGGGGAGGGCGAGACCGACCCGGAGAAGGCCCGGAAGCTCCTGAAGTACGAGATGGGCGGCCGGCCCGGCCAGCGCCTCAAGCCGCCCCCCGACTACCCAGGCGAACCGGCACCCGCCATGGGTGCGATCGAGTGACGCCACCGCCGACGGAACGATCGAGGACCTCCGGCACGTTGCCCGTGAGGGGGTGCCGATGACACGCACAGGAGAAGACACGTACCAGCGCTTCGAGCAGCACGACGACGGCAAGGTGGTTGTGGACGGTGACGTGGTCGTCACCACCGAAGGGCTGCCCGACTGGCTCGGGCCCGTCGTCCGCGCGGCGGAAACCGTCGAACCGCACCAGCTCAGCCGATTCCTTCCGCCGGAGAGCGGCCACGGCCGCCAGTCCGCCGTCCTCGTCCTCTTCGGCGAGGGCGCCCGGGGCCCGGAGCTGCTGCTCATGGAGCGGGCCGGAACCCTTCGCTCGCACGCCGGGCAGCCCTCCTTCCCTGGCGGCGCACTCGACCCGGAGGACGGTGACCCGGCGACGACGGGCCCACTGCGCGCCGCGCTCCGCGAGGCCGAGGAGGAGACCGGGCTCGACCCCGCCGGCGTGCAGACCTTCGGCGTGCTGCCCAAGCTCTACATCCCGGTGAGCAGTTTCGTCGTGACACCCGTACTGGGATGGTGGCGCACCCCGAGCCCGGTCGGAGCGGTCGATCCCGCCGAGACCGCGCGGGTCTTCACCGTGCCCGTGGCAGATCTCACGGACCCGGCCAACCGTGCGACGGCCGTGCACCCGCGCGGTCACGCAGGGCCCGCTTTCATGGTCGAAGGCGCTCTGGTCTGGGGTTTCACGGCCGGAGTCATCGACCGGATCCTGCACTTCGCAGGCTGGGAACGACCATGGGACCGCACCAAGGAGGTCCCGCTCGACTGGCACGCATGACAGGCTGAACCAGTGATCCGCTCCCGGCGGGGGCGTCACGTCCGAAGCGGCAGTGCGCCGTGGCCACACCCCAGCCGGACAGAGCACCGGCGACGACACTGCGAGGCAAATGACGGTGAACGTGCTGGACATCCTGTTGCTGGTCGCCGCCGTGTGGTTCGCGATCGTCGGCTATCGCCAGGGCTTCGTCGTCGGCATCCTCTCGGTGATCGGCTTTCTCGGCGGCGGACTCGTCGCGGTCTATCTGCTCCCCGTGATCTGGGGCGCACTGACCGAGGACTCCGAAGTGTCCACCACCGCCGCGATAGTCGCCGTCGTCATCGTGATCGTCTGCGCCTCCGTCGGCCAGGCCTTCACCACCCATCTCGGCAACAAGCTGCGCCGGTTCATCACCTGGTCGCCCGCTCGCGCGCTGGACGCCACCGGC
The DNA here is from genome assembly GCF_009832925.1 of Streptomyces sp. Tu 2975. Classification (GTDB taxonomy): domain Bacteria; phylum Actinomycetota; class Actinomycetes; order Streptomycetales; family Streptomycetaceae; genus Streptomyces. The sequence goes on along the minus strand of NZ_CP047140.1, from coordinate 3,794,825 downwards.
GGGGCCCTGGTCAACGTCGTGGCGATGCTGCTGGTCGCCTGGCTGATCGGTTCAGCGCTCGCCGGCACCTCGCTGCCCACTCTGGGCAAGGAGGTGCGTAATTCGAAGGTGCTGCTCGGGGTGTCCCGCGTGATGCCCGATCAGGCCAACACGTGGTTCACGGACTTCTCCTCCGTGCTCGCCCAGAACGGCTTCCCGCAGGTCTTCAGTCCCTTCGCCAACGAGCCCATCACCGAGGTCCAGGCGCCCGACCCGGCGCTCGTGGGCAGCCCCGTGGCGGCGCGTGCGAAGCAGTCCATCGTCAAGGTCGTCGGTACGGCCCCGAGCTGCGGCAAGGTCCTCGAAGGCACCGGCTTCGTCTTCGACGAACGCCGCGTGATGACCAACGCCCATGTCGTCGGAGGCGTCGACGAACCGACCGTGCAGATCGGCGGTGAGGGCCGCCTCTACGACGCCAAGGTCGTCCTCTACGACTGGGAGCGCGACATCGCCGTACTGGACGTGCCCGACCTCAAGGCCCGCCCCTTGGAGTTCACCGACTTCGAGGAGGGCGACGCCCGTAGCGGCGACAGCGCGATCGTCGCGGGCTACCCGGAGAACGGCTCGTACGACGTACGCTCCGCCCGCGTCCGCGGCCGCATCAACGCCAACGGCCCCGACATCTACCACCGGGGCACCGTCCGCCGCGACGTCTACTCACTGTTCGCGACGGTGCGCCAGGGCAACTCCGGCGGCCCGCTGCTCACGACGGACGGCAAGGTCTACGGAGTCATCTTCGCCAGGTCCCTCGACGACGCCGACACCGGCTACGCCCTGACGGCCGACGAGATCCGCGAGGACATCAGGCTCGGCCGCACCGCCAACCAGCAGGTCGACAGCCAGGGCTGCGCCCTGTAGGAGGCGGCGGCGCTGAAGGCGCACGGATGCCCGCGGAAAAGCCCTGCTGCGTGCAGGCGGTCAGTCCCGGGGATGGTGCCGCAGGCGCGCGGACACCCAGCGTGCACGGCGCTTGAGGATGCGCGGGATCCCCATCCCCTGACCCGGAGGGGCATGATCCTCGCTCGGAAGTCCACCTGTCTCGTGGATGATCGGCCTGCCGGCCGAGCGGCGGTTGCGTGCTGCGTCACCGTAGTCGTGCGTCCAGCCCATACCCGGACGTGTGCCCGTGCCCCATGGTCGGTAACCGTCCAGTGGGCCGCCAATTGGCCTATGCGGCAGGCATGTGGCTGTTCGCAGCACAACCGTTCTCGCGGTGTGCGAACTCCCCCTGCCGGCCTAGCGGTCGGGCTCCGGGTCCTTGAGCCAGCTGATCAGCTCGTTCGAGAACGCCACCGGATCCTCTTCGTGCGGGAAGTGGCCGAGACCGTCGAACAGCCGCCACCGGTACGGTGCTTCGACGTACTCACCGGAGCCGGCCGCACTCCGTGTCCGCATCGCCGGATCGAGGGAACCGTGCAGATGCAGAGTGGGAACCCGCACCGGACGCTTCATCCTGCGGTTGAACTGGATCCCGTCGGGCCGGGCCAGCGAACGCACCATCCACCGGTAGGGCTCGATCGAGCAGTGCGCCGTCGACGGGATGCACATGGCCCGCCGGTAGACGTCGACGGCCTCTTCCTCGAGAGGCTTCGGCCCGGACCAGCTCTCGAGCAGCTCGCCGACCAAGGCCGCGTCGTCCGCCACCAGTTGCCGCTCCGGGATCCACGGCCGCTGGAAGCCCCACACGTAGGAACCCGCGCGGCTCTGCGCGAAGTCGGAGAGCATCGCCGAGCGCCACCGCCGGGGATGGGGCATCGAGGAGACCGCGAGCCGGCGCACCAGCTTCGGCCGCATCACCGCCGCCGTCCACGCCAGATAACCGCCCAGGTCGTGCCCCACCAGCGCCGCGTCGGGCTCACCCAGCGACCGCACGACACCGGTGATGTCGAGCGCCAGATTGGCGGGGTCGTAGCCGCGCGGCGTCCGGTCGCTGCCGCCGACGCCGCGCAGGTCCATCGCCACGGCCCGGTACCCCGCGTCGGCGAGTGCGGTGAGCTGATGCCGCCATGTCCACCAGAACTGCGGAAAGCCGTGCAGCAGCATCACCAGCGGTCCGTCACCCATCTCGGCGATATGGAAGCGGGCACCGTTGGCGGCCACGTCGCGGTGGGTCCAGGGACCGTCGAGGCGTGCGGGGCTGCCGAGTGCGGCGAAACTGCCGGGGCCGGAATCAGGGACCGTCATGCTGATGAGCGTCCCACAACGCGGCACACCGCGTTCCGGGCCCTCCTGCCGAGGATCACGCCGAAACCTTGTCCGAAACCCGGTCCGACGCCGTGCTACCGGAAGTCTTGGTCAGTTCCACACGGCGGGGATGCGGCTTGGCATTGCCCAGCACGGCGGCCGTCTCCTTGGCGGAGGCGACCGTCTTCTGCGGGCCCTTGCCCCTCTTCGCCTTCTTGACGAACATCACGCCGATCAGGGCAAGGAGACCGGCCACGATGATGTTGGCCGCGAACGAGAGCAGGAAGCAGTACGCCAGATGCCAGCCACCGCTCCACATGTGGATGAAGTAGGCGAGCGCGAAGCTCAGCATCGGCAGCGAGAAGATCAGCACCGCGCCGGCCGCGGTGAACGCGGCGCCCCCGACCCCGGCCTTCTTCGCGTCCTGCCGCAACTGGGCCTTTGCCAACGCGATCTCGTCGTGTACGAGCGCGGACATCTCGGCGGTCGCCGAGGCGACCAGCTGGCCGAGACTGCGGTCGGCGCCGACAGCGTTCGCTGTGGTGTTGCCGGGGTCGCTCATCGCTGACTCCCTCTCCTCTTCCACAAGGCCGGTGTTTGTACGGTCCGATGTCAGATCATGCCGGACTGTCGCCGCCATCGCTCGACACCCCGGCCGCTTCCGCCTTTCTGCGGTGCTCCGCCGCCTTCTCCTCGTAGATAGCGGCCATCCTCAGGTGGTACGCCGGGTCGTCCTGCTCGTAGATGTCAGGGATGCCGGACATGTCCTCGTCGCGCTCCTCCTCGGCCGCCAGCGCCTGGTAGACGCGTACCCGGAGCTTGAGCAGAACAGCGGCGAGTATCGCGGCGATCAGCGAGCCCATCAGGACCGAGGCCTTGACCTCGTCCGTCAGCGTCGCGTCGCCGGTGAACGCGAGCTCGCCGATGAGCAGGGAGACGGTGAAGCCGATGCCGGCCAGCGTCGCGAGCGCCAGGACGTCGGGCCAGGCGAGGTCCTCGTTGAGTTCGGCCTTGGTGAAGCGTGCGGCCAGCCAGGTGCCGCCGAAGATGCCGAGCGCTTTGCCGACCACCAGACCGAGGACGACACCGAGGGTCTCCGGCTTGGTGAAGACATCGGTGAGGGACTCGCCGGTGACGGCCACACCGGCGGAGAACAGTGCGAACAGCGGTACGGCGACGCCGGCGGACAGCGGTCGCACGAGATGCTCGATGTGCTCGCCCGGCGATTGCTCCTCGCCCTCGCGCCTGCCGCAGCGCAACATCAGACCCATCGCCACACCGGCAATGGTGGCGTGGACACCGCTGTTGTACATCAGCCCCCACACGACGAGCGCCAGGGGCACGTACACGTACCAGCCGCGAACTCCCTTGCGCAGCAGCAGCCAGAAGACGGTGAGGCCCACGAAGGCCCCGCCCAGGGCCGCGAAATTGAGGTCGTCCGTGAAGAAGACCGCGATGATCAGGATCGCGAACAGGTCGTCGACGACCGCGAGGGTCAACAGGAAGGCGCGGAGTGCCGACGGCAACGAGGTTCCGATGACGGCGAGTACGGCCAGCGCGAACGCGATGTCGGTGGCGGTCGGGACGGCCCATCCTGCGGTGGAACCGCCACCGGCGACGGCGACGACGAGGTAGACGAGCGCCGGCATCACCATGCCGCAGAGCGCGGCGATCACGGGCAGGGCGGCGGCCTTCGGGTCGCGCAGCTCGCCCGCGACCAACTCACGCTTGAGCTCGATGCCGGCGACGAAGAAGAAGATCGCGAGCAGGCCGTCGGCCGCCCAGTGTTCGATCGACAGGTCGAGGCCCAGCGCCGCGGGCCCGATGTGGAAGTCGCTCACCGCGGTGTAGCTGCCGGCCAGCGGGGTGTTCGCCCAGATCAGCGCGGTGACTGCGGCGAGCAGCAGAAGCACTCCGCCGACCGTCTCGGTGCGCAGAGCGTCCGCGACGTAGTTCCGCTCCGGCAGGGAGAGGCGTCCGAGGACCTTGCGGGGAGTGGGGCTGGGCGCGGCCACGAGATGGGACCTCCGTGCTGGTGGGCAGGACAAAACACTTGCCGACCAGACTTCCCGGCGCACCTTGGAATGCTCATCGCGTCTTTGACGCGTTCCTTACTCTACAGAAGGCACTCTCGCGCGTCGGGGAGCGGAGCCGCGAGCACGAACGGGCCCCGGGAGGCCCGGGGACCCGCTCACCGAATCACCAGGTCAGTCCTCGCTGGGTGCGCTGGGAAGCTTCGACTGGATGAGATCCATCACGGAGGAGTCCGTCAGCGTGGTGACGTCTCCCAGCTGACGGTTCTCGGCGACGTCGCGCAGCAGTCGGCGCATGATCTTGCCGGAACGGGTCTTCGGCAGTTCGGCCACCGGGAGGATCCGCTTGGGCTTGGCGATGGGGCCGAGCGTCGTTCCGACGTGGTTGCGCAGGTCGTTGACCAGGCTGTCGTCCTCGGTGGCCGAACCGCGGAGGATCACGAACGCGACGATGGCCTGACCCGTGGTCTCGTCCGTGGCGCCCACGACCGCGGCCTCCGCGACCTTCGGGTGCGAGACGAGGGCCGACTCCACCTCGGTGGTCGAGATGTTGTGCCCGGACACCAGCATCACGTCGTCGACCCGGCCGAGCAGCCAGATGTCGCCGTCCTGGTCCTTCTTGGCGCCGTCGCCCGCGAAGTACTTGCCCTCGAAGCGTGACCAGTAGGTGTCGAGGAATCGCTGGTCGTCGCCCCAGATGGTGCGCAGCATCGACGGCCACGGCTCGGTGAGGACCAGATAGCCGCCGCCCCCGTCGGGCACCTCGTTCGCCTCGTCGTCCACGACGGTGGCCGAGATACCGGGCAGCGGGCGCTGCGCCGAACCTGGCTTTGCGGCGGTGACCCCGGGCAGCGGCGAGATCATCATCGCGCCCGTCTCCGTCTGCCACCAGGTGTCCACGACCGGGGTCTTGCCCCCGCCGATGTTCGCCCGGTACCAGATCCATGCCTCCGGGTTGATCGGCTCGCCGACGGAGCCCAGGACGCGCAGGCTGCTCAGGGCGAACTTGGCGGGGATCTCGTCGCCCCACTTCATGAACGTACGGATCGCCGTGGGCGCGGTGTAGAGAATCGTGACGCCGTACTTCTGCACGATCTCCCAGAAGCGGCCCTGGTGCGGGGTGTCGGGGGTGCCCTCGTACATCACCTGCGTCGCACCGTTGGCGAGCGGGCCGTACACGATGTACGAGTGGCCGGTCACCCAGCCGATGTCGGCGGTGCACCAGTAGACGTCCGTCTCGGGCTTGAGATCGAACACGGCGTGGTGCGTGTAGGCCGTCTGGGTGAGGTAGCCGCCAGACGTGTGCAGGATGCCCTTCGGCTTACCCGTCGTGCCCGACGTGTAGAGGATGAAGAGCGGGTGCTCCGCGTCGAACGCCTCGGGGGTGTGCTCGGCGGACTGCCGGGTGACGATGTCGTGCCACCACACGTCGCGGCCCTCGGTGAAGGCGGTCTCCTGACCGGTGCGCCGCACGACGAGTACGTGCTCGACCTGCGGGCAGCGGCCGACCGCCTCGTCGATCGCGGGCTTGAGGGCGCTCGGCTTGCCACGGCGGTAACCCCCGTCGGACGTGATGACGAGCTTGGCGTCGGCGTCCTGGATGCGTGAGGCGACCGCATCCGCGGAGAAGCCGCCGAAGACCACCGAGTGCGCGGCGCCGATGCGGGCGCAGGCCAGCATTGCGACGGCCGCCTCGGGGATCATCGGCAGGTAGACCGCCACTCGGTCGCCCTTGCGGACGCCCAGTTCGAGCAGGGCGTTGGCGGCCTTGGAGACCTCGTCCTTGAGCTCGGCGTAGGTGATGGCGCGTCCGTCGCCGGGCTCGCCCTCGAAGTGGATGGCGACACGGTCGCCATGGCCCGCCTCGACATGGCGGTCCACGCAGTTGTACGCCACGTTCAACTTGCCGTCGGCGAACCACTTCGCGAATGGCGGGTTGGTCCAGTCGAGGGTCTCGGTCGGCTCGGTGGCCCAGCTGAGCCGACGCGCCTGCTCGGCCCAGAAGCCAAGCCTGTCCGCCGCGGCCTGTTCGTACGCCTCCGCCGTCACGTTGGCGTTCGCTGCCAGCTCGGCCGGCGGGGGAACCGCCGCTCTTCCTTAAGAAGGTTGGCCAGGCTCTCGTTGCTCACGACATCTCCCTTTCCCAGGGCGTCTTCTGTGCGTATGTGTCCCAGGCCATAGCTCATCAGCCGGAGGGCCGGGTGACAAGGGCCTTCCGGATATTGGTTTAGACCTGTGGGCACCTCTCGTCCCCGGGCGGTGGGGACGAGGGGCCACACGTTCTCACGGACAGGGTCCGTGCAAGGTTCATCCGAGCCGTGCAGGCGTGCCGTGGAGCATGCTTCGCCGCACGTCTCAGCTGTGCGACTTCTCGAGTGTGGAGGGTGCCGGCGCCACTCTGTCGAAGACCTCGTCGATCTCCTGCTCCGCCGTGCTCGTGAGGAGATAGGCCTGTGCCTCGCCGACGTGGAAGTACATCCCGTGCAACTGGAGCGAGCCCTCGGCGAGTCGTCGGGCCACCGACTCATGGGCCCTCAAATGCTCCAGTTGCTGGACGACATTGGTCAGGCACAGCTGCTCCACCGCGTCGGTGGGCAGGCGGCCGGAGATCCTGGCCCAGTGGTTGTGCCGACTCTTCATCCGCTTCAGGCTGGGCTGGCCATGGCGCAACCAGCGTCTCAGGGGCGTCTGCACCCCCTCGGGCGGGCTGGCCAGCAATGCCTGCATCGCACCGCAGCCCGAGTGCCCGCAGATGGTGATCGAGTCCACTGAGAGCACGTCCACGGCGTACTCGATCGCAGCTGCCACGGAGTCGTCGCCGGTCCCCTCTTCCGGGTGCGGGACGAGATTGCCCACATTGCGCACCGTGAACAGGTCACCCGGTCCGCTCGCCGTGATCATGCTGGTCACCAGTCGGGAGTCGGCGCAGGTGATGAACAGCTGGGAGGGCCGTTGGCCCTCGCGCGCCAGCCGTGCCAACTCCTCGCGGACCAGGGGGGCGGTATTGCGCTGAAAGGAGCTGATCCCACTGGCCAGATGGTGGGCGTCGGCCTGCTGCGGGCGCTCACCGCAGTGGTGGTTGCGCCAGGGGTCCAGGGGCGGCAGCACCCATGGGCCTCGTCCGACGGTTCGCTGATCGGCACGCCCGACCGGCCGGTGATCTCCACCGTCCCGCCCTGCGCAACGTGCGAGGTCTGCCAGTCGTGGATGGTTTCGTACGCGGCGTGGTCCATGAACGAGCCGTCCAGTTCCACGACCGTGTCCGCTCCGTGGGGGACCTCGTGCAGCAACCTGCTGAGCCGTGGTACTGCGAGAAAGGTCAGCTGCCCTCGGGCACGTACGCGGTACCGGCCTTCCTGTTCCTCCATCGTGATCCGTGTCCGGGTGAGCCGGTACAGCGCGACGGTGACCGCGACCGCCACTCCGATGATCACGCCCGCCAGGACGTCGGTGATCACCACGGCGCCGAGCGTGGTGGCGTAGACGAGCGTCTCGCGGTTTCTCTTCACCTTGCGCAGATGAGTGATGTTGACCATCTGCATCCCGACCACCATCACGAGCGCCGCGAGTGCGGCGAGCGGAATCAGGTCGATGACCGGAACCAGGAACAGCGCCGCGACGACGATCCACAACCCGTGGAGCATCGTGGAGTGCCGGCTGACGGCGCCGGACGCCACGTTCGCCGTGCTGCGGACGGCGACGCCGGCGATGGGCAGCCCACCGAGGGCACCCGACACGATGTTGGCAGCGCCTTGGCCGGCCAGCTCCCGATCGAGGTCGGAGCGGGGGACGAGACCGTGCGGGTCCTGACGGGCCGCGACCAGCTTGTCCACGGCCACCGCGGACAGCAGTGACTGCACGCTGGTCACCAGGGTGATGGTGACGACGGCCGCGGCGAGCCCGAGCACCGGACCGTCGGGCAACGAGGGCAGCGCATGACTGCGCCAGGAGGGCAGGTCGACCTGGGGCAGTTGGAGGCCGACGACGGCGGCCATCGCGGTCGCCGTCACCACGGCGGCGAGGGCGGCGGGAACCTTCCGGGCGATCCTGCCGGCGCTGCCCGGGAGGCGGGACCAGCCCAGCAGCACGGCGATGGTCAACGCGCTGACCGCGAGAGCGGCGGGCCGGGCGTCGGCCAACTGCGCCGGCAGACCCTGGACATTGGCGAGGACCGAGCTCTGCGGGGTGCCGCCGAGGACGATGTGGAGTTGGGCGAGGGCGATCGTGACACCGATGCCCGCCAGCATGCCGTGCACGATCGCCGGGCTGACAGCAAGAGCCGAGCGGGCGACCCGAAGCGCTGCCATGCCGAGTTGGCACAGGCCGGCGAGCACGGTGATCGCGCAGGTGACACGCCAGCCGTACTGGTGGATCAACTCGGCCGTCACCACCGTCAGTCCAGCGGCGGGTCCACTGACCTGGAGCGGGGAGCCGCCGAGCCGCCCGGCGACGATGCCGCCGACGGCGGCGGCGACGAGCCCGGCCTGCAAGGGGGCGCCGGTGGCGAGCGCGATGCCGAGGGAGAGCGGCAGGGCGATCAGGAACACGGAGACGGATGCCGAGAGATCGGCCCCGGCGATGCGGAAGCGGCGGTAAGAGCCGGGCGGGCCGTGCGGGCGCTGGAAGCGAGATGTGGCGGACACCTCCCCCCGAGTCGGGCGGGGTGGCTCTTCGCGAGCTTGTCGGGCTCGTGCGAAGGATCGTCGGCGCGAGTAGGGGCGCAGGACATGGTTCCCGTCTCCTCCGGGGCAGCGCGGTCGCGGAATGGGGACGCGGCCGTGGGTCACGGCATGCAGCGGCGGGATACTTCAAACGTTCGGTAAATGGATCGTAATGCAGAGTAAAGACTCGGGCATTATTTTCCGTGCAAATAGGGCAATGTTTCACCCAATATGGTGATTAGTAATTTCATCTCGGCTCGTCGCTCACCCTCTCCGCCCATCGCGGTGCGACTTTGACGGCTCCGTATGCATCGCCGTCAGACAGTCGTATTGGCACAGGAATGAGGTGGGCGGATGTTGGCCGCCACAAAGAGGGTCGTCGCCGTCGGCGCGGTCGCCACGGCGCTGATTGCAGGTCTCGCAGGGTGTTCCGACCAGAAGGCGCCGGGCGGCTCGGCCGGTGACCAGGGCACTTCCGGCGGGAAGGAAGGGGTCGCCGCGCCGAAGAGCGCCGTACGCCTCATCGGCGACGGGTCCACGGCCTTCACCGGCGCCCAGCCCGGCCTCCTTCGGCCAGAACGCCTCAAGCCCGGCCAGAAGCCCCCGCAGTTCGTGGTCTTCTCCTGGGACGGCGCAGGCGAGGACAGCCAGAAGCTGTTCTCGCACTTCCGCGAAGTCGGCAAGAAGTACGACGCGACGATGACGTACTTCCTCAGCGGCGTCTATCTCCTCCCCGAGGAGAAGCGGTCGATGTACAACCCGCCGCAGCACTCGGCCGGCCGCTCCGACATCGGCTTCAACGACGTGGACGGGATCAGGGACACCGTTCGCGAGCTGCGCGCCGCCTGGCTGGACGGCAACGAGGTGGGGACCCACTTCAACGGCCACTTCTGCGGCAAGGACGGCGGGGTGGGCACCTGGTCCGTCGAGGAGTGGAAGAGCGAGATCAGCCAGGCCAAGTCCTTCGTCAAGAACTGGAAGACGAACGCGGGCCTGGCCTCCGTGGACCCGCTTCCGTTCGACTACGACAAGGAACTCATCGGCGCCCGCACGCCGTGCCTCGAGGGCCGCGACAACTTCATCCGCGCCGCGAGCAAGCTCGGCTTCCGCTACGACACCAGCGGCGTCAACAACCAGGTGTGGCCGAAGAAGGAGCTCGGCCTGTGGGACCTCTCCCTCCAGATGGTCCCGGTGCCCGGCCGCGCCTTCGAGACGCTGGCGATGGACTACAACTTCATGGTCAACCAGTCCGGCACCGTCAAGGGTGACCCCTCGAAGCACGCCTACTGGGGCAACCAGATGCGCGACGGCCTGATCAAGGCCTTCGACCGCGCCTACGAGGGCAACCGCGCACCGCTGATCATCGGCAACCACTTCGAATCGTGGAACGGCGGCACATACATGCGCGCCATCGAGGAGACGATCGCGACGGTGTGCGTGAAGAGCGACGTTAGGTGCGTGTCGTTCCGTCAACTCGTGGACTGGCTCGACGCGCAGGACCCGAAGGTCCTCGAGAAGCTGCGGGGCCTCGACGTCGGAGAGGCGCCGAAGGGCGGCTGGATGAAGTTCCTGGCCAAGCCGGTGGCTCCGGCGGCCCCGCCGGCCGACAAGCCCGCCAAGAAGTCGGCCGAGAAGGCGGCGACCGAGCAGGCCAAGAAGGACTGAGCGGCCGGCCGGCGCCGAACGCCGCACGCGCCTGACAGCGGCCGGTCCCGTCCCTGACTCCTGGGGCAGGACCGGCCGTCGGCATCAGCGGGGCTGCGCCACAGGGATGTGCTCGCCGAGCATGAACGAGGGATCCACCTGCGCCGCCAGGTCGGCTCCCGTCCTGGCGTTCCCCCAGCTCTCGGCATTCTTCAGATGGAAGTGCACCATCTGCCGTGTGTAGCGCTCCCAGTCGCGAGCCGCATAAGAGTCCTCCGCCGCGTTCTGCAGGCTCTGCAGGGCCATGCGATTGTCCGCCTCCAGCAGCTCGAAGGCGGGCGGACGTCCCTTCTCCATGGCGCGTACCCAGTTGGAGTGCCCCATGGTGACGAGCAGGTCGTCGCCCACTTCCTCCTTGAGGAACGCGATGTCGTCCGGACCCTGCACCTTATTTCCCACGACCTTCAGGGCCACACCGAAGTCGCGCGCGTACTCCCTGTACTGGCGGTACACGGAAACGCCCTTGAGGGTGGGTTCGGCCACCAGGAACGTCATGTCGAAGCGGGTGAACATCCCGGAGGCGAACGAGTCGGAGCCTGCGGTCATGTCGACCACCACGTACTCCTCCGGGCCGTCCACGAGGTGGTTCAGACAGAGCTCGACGGCTCCGACTTTGGAGTGGTAGCAGGAGACACCGAGATCCGACTCGGTGAAGGGGCCGGTCGCCATCAATCGGATGTCGCCGTCGTCGAGCCGGACCGTGCGGGCGCACGCGTCGTACACCGGGTTGTCCTCGACGACGCGCAACAGTCGCGATCCCTCGCCGGGAGGGGTGGTTTTGATCATCGTGTCGGCCGAGGCGATGCGGGGGTTGGAACCCCGCAGGTAGTCCTTGATCAGCGGCAGATGGGCGCCCATCGCAGGCAGCGCCCCCGCCTCTGCCTCGTCGAGGCCGAGCGCGGCCCCGAGATGCTGGTTGATGTCGGCGTCAACCGCGATGACGTCGGCCTCGTTGGCGGCCAGGTGACGAATGAAGAGGGAGGACAGGGTCGTCTTGCCGCTGCCGCCCTTCCCTACGAAAGCGATCTTCATGTTCACCTAGAGTAGCGGAGTGATTGCTTCACGTTGCCGCGAGGGGTGAGGAAGGCCACTCCAAGGTGAGGCGACCCACCCGCGCGCGTAACCTCGCTACCTATGAGTACGAACGCCTCGTCGGCCGATCCCCTCGCCGCCCTCGGTGCCCTGCCGGGCGTTGCCGACTCCGTTGATTCCGTGCGGAAGGCCGTCGACAGGGTCTACGGGCACCGGGTCATGCGCCGACGCAGCAACGAGATCACTTCCGAGGCCGCCCTGCGCGGAGCGCGTGGTTCGGCCGCGCTGTCCGGGGCGGACTGGGCGCTGGAAGAGGTGCGCAGGCGTACCGACTTCGGCAGCGAGGCGGAGGCGCGCACCGTCGGCGCCGCCCTGCGGCTCACGGCGGAAGCGGGGCAGCTGCTCTCCATCTGGCGGCAGTCGCCGCTGCGCGTCCTCGCCCGGCTGCACCTGGTCGCGGCCGGCCGCGCGGTCGACGACGACACGGTCGGACGACCGCGACTGCCCGGCGAGACGGTGGACGAGCCGCTGATCAACGCGCCGCTGCCGGACGTCGCCGAGGTGACGGGCCGGCTGGACGGCCTGGCGGAGCTGATCATCGCAGGCACCGACGCGCCTGCCCTGGTCACGGCTGCGGTGGTGCACGGCGAGCTCCTGGCCCTGCGGCCCTTCGGCTCGTACAACGGGCTGGTCGCCAGGGCGGCCGAGCGGATCGTGCTCATCGGCAGCGGGCTCGACCCGAAGTCGATCTGCCCGGCCGAGGTGGGCCATGCCGAGCAGGGCAGGGCCGCCTATGTCGCCGCCTTCGAGGCGTATCTGACCGGGACGCCGGAGGGGCTGGCCGCGTGGATCGCCCACTGTGCCCGCGCGGTGGAACTCGGCGTCAGGGAGTCGACCGCGGTGTGCGAGGCGCTTCAGCGCGGTGCTGCCTGAGGCTGCTGCATTGCTTGAGAACGCAGCCTGAGCTGCGGAAAAGCCCCTGGAACGGGTTGCGGCGGTACCGCTTCCGGTACCGCCGCTGGCATGAGCCCCGAGTTACCATGCGTCCTCGAAATATTGCCCATCAGGTCGGGAACTTTGCCCGTCACCTGGTGCGGCTGGCCCGTAATCGACGGGTCGACGTCGCGTGGGTGCTCAGCTTTCATGCTTCGGTCCGTGGGGCCTTCTGCGTTACAGACGATCCTTTCGGATGGACCTCGGTCTCGCGGGCCGTGACTCCTTTGTACTACTGCGGACACAGATGTGAAAGCCCTGCCTGCAGTTCTTTACTTTTAGGTTCAAATACGGGCGAACCGAATCGTCGTCTGACAGGCCGGTGCACCCCGCACGGCCTTCGAGGCACCGTGCTCCGGGAGGCGGCGCGTGTCAGCCGGTGGCAGCCTGTGCGGCCGCGGCGGTCCGCCGGCGGCTGGCGTACCAGACGAGCCCGGCCGTGGCCGCCGCCGCCCCCACGGCGGCCATCGCGATCAGGGCAGGCCGCGGTGTCATCGAGAAGCCGGGCAGTCGCTGCTTCAACCGCACCGGACGGTTGAAGTCGAGAATCGGCCAGTCCCGCAGGACCGCCTCCCGGCGCAGCCCGCGCCCCGGGTTCACCGCGTACGGATGCCCGACGGCCGCGAGCATGGGGACGTCGGTGACCGAGTCGCTGTACGCGTAGCTGCGCGACAGGTCGTACCCCTCCGACTCGGCGAGTTCCCGGATCGCCTCCGCCTTGGTGGGTCCGTAGGCGTAGTAGCCGACCTCGCCGGTGAAGCAGCCGTCGTCGCCGACCACCATGCGGGTGGCCACCACCCGGTCCGCGCCGAGCAGTTCGCCGATCGGCTCGACGACCTCGGCGCCGGAGGTGGAGACGATCACAACGTCTCGGCCGGCGGCGTGATGCTCCTCGATGAGTGAGGCGGCCTCGTCGTAGATGATCGGGTCGATGAGGTCGTGGAGCGTCTCGGCGACGATCTCCTTGACCTGCTGGACGTTCCAGCCTTTGCAGAGCATGGAGAGGTACTCGCGCATCCGCTCCATCTGGTCGTGGTCGGCACCGCCGGCGAGAAAAACGAACTGGGCATAGGCGGTACGCAGTACGGCGCGCCGGTTGATCAGCCCGCCTTGGTAGAAGGACTTGCTGAAGGTCAGGGTCGATGACTTCGCAATGACCGTCTTGTCCAGGTCAAAGAAGGCGGCTGTGCGCGGCAAGGAGTGGTTTTCCACGAGGCAGAGCATATGTGCCCGCCATTCGGCGTACGCTCGGGCGTGTGGGTTTGCCTGAGAAGGCTCTCGGGTACACCATGGAAGTCACGGATCGTTCGCGACCGTGCTAACCCGGTCCGGCTCCTCCCCCCCGAGTCGGCCGGAGAGACGACCCCCGCTCTCCCCCCGGCGGGGGTCGTCGCATGTCCGGGCACGTTTTCCCGGCTCTTCCGCGCTTCGGGCGCCGGCGTTCGCCCTTCGAGGGATCCGGACGGCACCGGACGGCTCACCCCCGGATTCGTCACTGACCGTAGTTGACGGGCTGCTCTCCGAGAGTCTTCCGAGGAGTCTGCAGAGCCGCTCCGAGATCCCTCCATGAGTCATCAAGCACTCACCGGTATGAGCTACCGGGATATTCACAAGTGGCGAGTTGTCCACAGCTTTTCAGCAAGATCCACACGATTTTTCACTGGGCCGCACCGTGATTCCACCCGCGTAAGTCGCGGGCCGAAGGAATCACGGATCTCGATGCGATGCGAGATCGCAGAGGGAAGGGGTGGAGATCGTGGCCGGATCCATCACATCGGACCGCCCGCGCGCCGCGGAGGAGCGGCCTTGCGGGCCCTTGATCGTCACCGAGGACATCGAGCTGCTCGATGATCTGCTGCGGTTGTGTGCCGCAGCGGGTGCCGAGCCGGAGGTCCACCATTCGCCGCCGGAGCGGAAGGGCGGTTGGGAGGGCGCGCCGCTCGTCCTCGTCGGCGACGATGCCGCCGCACGCTGCCGCGGAGCCTCGCGCAGGCGCGGGGTGTTCCTGGTGGGCAAGGACCAGGACGACCCGGAGGTCTGGCGGCGAGCCGTGGAGATCGGGGCCGACTGCGTGCTGCGGCTCCCGGACGCGGAGAGCTGGCTGGTCGACCGGATCGCGGACGTCGCCGAAGGCGTCGGGCGTCAGGCGCTGACCGTGGGCGTGATCGGCGGCCGTGGCGGCGCGGGGGCATCGACCCTGGCCACCGCTCTCGCGGTGACGGCCGCCCGCGGCGGGCGGCGCACGATGCTCGTCGACGGCGATCCGCTCGGCGGGGGACTCGACGTGCTGCTCGGAGGCGAGCACACGGAAGGCAGGCGATGGCCGGATTTCGCCGCTTCGAAGGGCCGAGTCGCCGGCGGTGCGCTGGAGGAGTCGCTGCCCGAGCTGCATGCGCTGCGCGTGCTCAGCTGGGACCGCGGCGATTCCGTCGTCATCCCCCCGCAGGCCATGAGGTCCGTCCTGGCGGCCGCCCGCCGACGGGGCGGAGTGGTGGTCGTCGACCTGCCCCGGCGCGTCGACGAGGGCGTGGCGGAGGCCTTGGCACAGCTCGATCTCGGTCTGCTCGTCGTGCCGGGCGAGCTGCGGGCGGTCGCCGCCGCGAACAGGGTGGCCTCCGCGGTGGGCATGGTTCTGGCGGACCTGCGGGTGGTGTGCCGCGGTCCTTACGCGCCGGGGTTGGACGAGCAGTGGGTGGCGGCCGCGCTCGGACTGCCGCTCGCCGGTGAACTGCCGACAGAGCCCGGACTGGCGGCCGCGCAGACCTCCGGAGCGCCACCGGGCGGCAGCGGCCGTGGACCGCTGGTCAGGTTCTGCACCGCTTTCTGGGAGCGCGTACTGGTGGGGGAGGGCGTCGCATGAGCTCCGGACTGTTGGAGGCGGTTCGGCAGCGCCTCGCGGAGAGCGGTGCGGAGCCCACGCCGGCCCGCGTGGCCGCGGCGCTGCGGGCGCAGGGCCGGCTGCTGGGCGACGCCGAAGTGCTGGGTGGCACGGAGCGGTTGCGCTGCGAGCTGGTGGGCACGGGGCCGCTGGAGCCGCTGCTGGCCGACCCGTCGGTCACGGACGTGCTGGTTTCCGCGCCCGACCGGGTCTGGGTGGACCGGGGCAGGGGCCTTGAACTCACCGAGGTGACCTTCGCGGACGCGGCGTCGGTGCGCAGACTGGCCCAGCGGCTCGCGGCAGTGGCCGAGCGGCGGCTGGACGACGCCCGTCCATGGGTGGACGCCCGTCTGCCCGACGGAACACGGATGCATGCCGTGATCCCTCCCGTGGCAGTCGGCTCGACGTGCCTTTCGCTGCGCGTCGTGCGGCCCCGCGCGTTCTCCGTCGGGGAGTTGGTCACCGCCGGCACGGTGCCACCCGGCGGGGACAGGCTGCTGCGGGCGCTGATCGAGGCCCGGCTCTCGTTCCTGATCAGCGGCGGGACCGGTTCGGGGAAGACGACGCTGCTCAGCACTCTTCTGGGGATGGTCGGGGACCGGGAGCGCATCGTCCTGGCCGAGGACTCGGCCGAATTGAGACCCGAGCATCCGCATGTGGTGCGGCTGGAGTCGCGCACGGCGAACCAGGAGGGCGCGGGGCGCGTGACCTTGAGGGACCTGGTGAGGCAGGCGCTGCGTATGCGCCCCGACCGGCTGGTGGTCGGCGAGGTCCGGGGAGCGGAGGTGACCGAACTCCTGGCGGCTCTCAATACAGGCCATGAAGGTGGCTGCGGCACTGTCCATGCGAACGCGGCTGCGGACGTGCCGGCTCGGCTCGAGGCGCTGGGCACCGCGGCCGGACTCGACCGGGCCGCGCTGCACAGCCAGTTGGCCGCTGCTCTCGCGGTCGTGATCCACCTCGTGCGGGACGGGGCAGGCAGGCGGCGGCTGGCGGAGATCCATGTGCTGGAGCGGGACGCTGCGGGACTGGTGGTGACGGTGCCGGCCCTGAGATGGGCGAAGGGGGCGTTCGCGAGGGACGCCGGCTGGGAGCGGCTGCGGGCCCTGGTCGGTGATGCGCTGTGACGGTCGTCCAGTCGATGTGCGCGGCGGCTCTGTGCCTGATCGCGGCCGCTTGGCTGCTGACCGGCGGGCAGGAGCAGGCGCTGCGGAGGGCGCGCTTGCTGTTCGCGGGCCAAGGGGCGGTGGCGGTGCCGCCGTGGTGGTCGGGGGAGCGGCTGCTGCCCGTGATCAGGTTCCGCAAGGAGTGGTTGTGCCTGCCCGCGGGAGCTGTGGCGGCCGTCGCCGGTGAATCTCCGCTGCCGCTGGCAGCGGGAGCCGTCGCCGTGCCGTTGGTGCGGCGGTGGCTGCGGGCCCGGGAGCGCAGGAGGGACGAGGAACGGCGGGCCCAGGGCGTCATCGGTCTGTGCGGGGCGACGGCCGGGGAGCTGAGAGCGGGACTGCAGCCGGCACAGGCACTGCTCTTCGCCGTGGGGGCGTCGGACGTCCTCGGCGACGCGGAAGCCGAGGTGCTGGCGGCGGCGAGGTTCGGCGGAGACGTGCCCGAGGCGTTGCGGACGGCGGCACGGCAGCCGGGTGCGGAAGGGTTGGCCGGGGTGGCGGCGTGCTGGCGGGTCGCTGTGGACAGCGGTGCCGGTTTGGCAGCCGGGTTGGACCGTCTGGAAGCCGCCCTGCGCGCGGAGATGGATCAACGGGAGGAGTTGAAGGCGCAGTTGGCAGGCGCTTGGTCGACCATCGTGCTGCTTGCGCTGCTGCCGGTCGCGGGTCTGGCCATGGGCTGGGCTCTCGGGGCCGATCCGCTGCATGTGCTGTTCCACAGCCCCGCAGGTATCGCCTGTCTGGTCATCGGAGCGCTGCTGGAGACAGCGGGGCTGTGCTGGGCCGGACGCATCGTACGTGCCGGAGAAGAGGCATGAGCGGCGAAGTCCTCCACAGGCTGGGGACGACGGTGGCCGTTCTCGCCGCTGTGACCTGCCTCGGCTTCCTGGCGGCGGCGAAGCGGAGAGAAGGCAAGGCGCGTACGAGGGGCATGGCATTGCTGCGGGCGGGGCCCGAAGTCCGCAGCAGGCGCCTTGACTTCAAACGATGGGCCAAGCCCTGCGTGGCGCCGCTGGGTGTGGCCGCCGCCGGCTGGTTCCTGGTCGGCGGACCCGCGGGCGGCGCAGTGGGACTTGTCGCTGCCTTGGGAGTGCGCCGATGGCAGGAGGGCCGTCAACGGCGGACCGGCGTCGGCACGCTTGGGGCCGACGCCCGTAGGGAGGCGGCGCGCCAGTTGCCGCTCGCGGCCGACCTGATGGCCTCGTGCCTATCCGCCGGAGCGGGCCCGCGGGAGGCGGCGGAGGCGGTCGGCGAGTCGCTGGGAGGCCCCGTCGGTGCCCGCCTCGCACGGACTGCCGCACAGCTCCGGCTCGGTGCCGAACCGGCGCCTGCGTGGGGCTGCTTCGGGGAGATACAGGGCGCGGAGCCGCTGGCGCGCTGTTTGGAGCGGGCCGACTCCACCGGAGCGCCCGCCGCGGATCCGGTGTCCCGGCTCGCGGAGCGATTCCGTGCGGAGCGTGCCCGCGCCGTGGCCGGCCGGGGACGCAGGGCGCAGGTGCTGATCACGGCACCGGTGGGGCTGTGCTTCCTGCCCGCCTTCCTCGCGGTCGGCGTGGCGCCCGTGGTGATCGGGCTGGCGGGCGGGCTCCTACGCGGCAGCTGACGGCAGGCAACTCGATGACGCGGAAAACAATTTCGACATCAGGAGGTTCGACATGTGGCAAGCGATGCGGGTTCGGCTGACCGCGCTGAGGCGCAGGATGCGCGCCGACGACGGAATGACCACATCCGAGTACGCGATGGGAACGATCGCCGCGTGCGCGTTCGCGGCGGTCCTCTACAAGATCGTCACCAGCGGCACGGTATCGGGAGCGCTGGAAGCCGTGATCGGGAAGGCGCTCGATGCGCAGTTCTGAGGCATCCGGCGCGGATGCGTGCCCTGGCACCGGGTCAGCTTTAGGCGCAGGGTCGGGGCCAGGGGGCGCGGTCGGCCCGGGGCGAGACGATGCCCGAGGCAATGGTTGCGGCACGCTGTTCGGGGACAGGGGGTCCGTGACGGCGGAGGCCGCCGTCGCCGTGCCGGCACTGGTGATGTTCACCATGGGGCTGGTCTGGGCCTTGATGGCGGCTTCGGCCCAGATCCAGTGCGTGGACGCCGCGCGGGCCGGTGCTCGCGCGGCGGCCAGGTCGGAGCCGCAGGCCGCGGCGCTCGCCGCCGCCCGTTCCGCTGCACCGCGCGGCTCCGCGGTCACCCTCACACGGAACGGTGACCTGTGGCGCGTACGCGTCGAGGCGGACACTCCCGGACCTGGCGCGCTTGCCCTGACGCTGAGCGCGGAGGCGGCCGCGCTCGCCGAGGACTCCGTGGAACAGGAGCAGAGGGCGGTCGTGCCGGGCGCCGCCGTGGGGCCGGGCACCGGCCCTCGGACCGTCGCGGGCCAGGCTGCACGGGACCGGCCGCCCGGCGGCACCGTACGGGGCGCCGCCCCGCCCCCGGCATCGGCCCTGGTGGCTGTCTCAGGCCCCGCCCCGGGCGCCAGGGTCCACGGACACCGGGCCGGCGCTGAGGAGCGGGGAGGGAGCCTTGTGCTGGTTCGGGCGGACCGAGGGGGCCGGGGAAGCGACACAGGGCCCGCACCTGTCGTCGGCGTGCCGAGGGCCGAACGCTTCGAGCGGCCCGGCACGGCCACAGCGGCGATCATGAAGGTGGTGCCGTGAGTGAGGACCGTGGCTCGGCGACCGTGTGGGCGGCGATGGCGACGACCGTTCTGTGTGCGGTGTTCGTGATCATTCTGGCGATGGGGCAGGCCGTGGTCGCCCGTCACCGGGCGGGAGCCGCGGCCGACCTCGCGGCCCTCGCCGCCGCCGACAACGCCCTGCGGGGCACGGCCAAGGCCTGTGCGACGGCGGGCCGGGTGGCCGACGCGCAGGGAGCGCAGCTCGTCCGGTGCTCCGTGAGGGGCGAGATCTCGGACGTGACGGCGATGGCCCGCTTCGGCCCGTACGCCCCGGCGGTCAGGGCGCGGGCGGGCCCGCCGGGGCCTCCTGGGCCGTCGGTGCGGTCCGGAGCAACTCCGTGAGCAGCCGGACCGCGCCCCGCTTGTGCAGCGGATCGTTGCCGTTGCCGCACTTGGGCGACTGGATGCACGACGGGCAGCCCGCTTCGCATTCGCACGAGGCGATCGCCTCCCGGGTGGCGGTGAGCCACTCGCGGGCCGTGTGGAAGGCCCGCTCGGCGAAGCCCGCCCCGCCCGGATGCCCGTCGTACACGAAAACGGTCGGAAGCAGCGTGTCGGGATGGAGCGGCACGGAGACGCCTCCGATGTCCCAGCGGTCGCAGGTGGCGAACAGGGGCAGCATCCCGATCGAGGCGTGCTCGGCGGCGTGCAGCGCCCCGCCCAGCTGCTCCGGGTTGATCCGGGCGGCGTCCAGCTGGTCCTCGGTGACGGTCCACCACACGGCACGGGTACGCAGGGTCCGGGGAGGCAGGTCGAGCTTGGACTCCCCGAGGACCTCGCCGGTGATGAGCCTGCGCCGCAGGAAGGAGACGACCTGGTTGGTGACTTCGACGGAGCCGTAGCTCAGGCGTCCGTCTCCCCATGGGATCTCGATGTCGGTTTCGAGTACGGAGATGGAGGTGGTGTCGCGTGCGGTGGTCGAGTAGGGCGGGCCGGCCTCCGTGACGAGGGCGACGGAGTCCTCCAGGTCGAGCTTGTCGACCAGGTACGTCCGGCCTTGGTGCAGGTGGACGGCTCCGTCGTGGACCGCGGTGTGGGCGGCCCCCTCGTCGACCGTGCCGAGCAGCCGGCCCGTGGCGGACTCGACGATCTGGACGGGGCGCCCGCCGCCGCCCCGGATGTCGGTCAGGTCGGCGGCCCGCTCACGACGGGTCCAGTGCCAGCCCGATGTCCGCCGCCGCAGCAGCCTCGCGGCCTCCAGCTGGGGCATGAGTTCCGACGCGCCCGGACCGAAGAGTTCCAGGTCGGTCTCGGTGAGCGGGAGCTCGGCGGCTGCCGCGCACAGATGCGGGGCCAGCACGTAGGGGTTGTCCGGGTCGAGGACGGTGGATTCCACCGGACGGTCGAACAGGGCCTCGGGATGGTGGACGAGATACGTGTCCAGGGGGTCGTCACGGGCCACGAGCACGGCGAGGGCTCCCTGACCCGAACGGCCCGCCCTGCCCGCCTGCTGCCACAGGGAGGCTCGTGTGCCGGGGTAACCGGCGATCACGACGGCGTCCAGGCCGGCGACGTCCACACCCAGCTCGAGGGCGGTGGTGGCCGCCAGACCGAGGAGTTCGCCGGAGTGCAGGGCGCGCTCCAGCGCCCGGCGCTCCTCGGGGAGATAGCCACCTCGGTAGGCGGCGACACGCCGGGGCAGGGATCGGTCCACCTCGGCGAGGCGCTCCTTGGCGATGACGGAGATGAGCTCGGCGCCGCGCCGGGAGCGGACGAAGGCCACGCTGCGGACGCCCTGCACCGTCAGATCGGTCAGGAGGTCGGCGGTCTCCGCGGTCGCGGTGCGGCGTACGGGCGCGCCCTTCTCGCCTTGGAGCTCGGTCAGCGGCGGTTCCCACAGTGCGAAGACCAGCTCTCCGCGCGGGGAGGCGTCGTCCGCGACCTCCTGCACGGGCAGACCGGTGAGCCGGCCGGCGGCGACGGCCGGTTCCGCCGACGTGGCGGAGGCGAGCAGGAAGACCGGATTCGCTCCGTAGCGCGCGCACAGCCGGCGAAGGCGCCGCAGCACCTGGGCCACATGGGAGCCGAAGACGCCGCGGTAGGTGTGGCACTCGTCGATCACGACGTACCGCAGTGAGCGGAGGAAGGAGGACCAGCGTGGGTGGGCGGGGAGTATCCCGCGGTGCAGCATGTCCGGGTTGGTGAGGACGTAATTGGCGTACTGGCGCACCCATTCGCGTTCCTCGACCGGCGTGTCGCCGTCGTAGACGGCGGGCCGGATCCGGTTGCCGAGCGGGGCCGCCAGCTCCTTCACCGCGCGGCGCTGATCGGCCGCGAGCGCCTTGGTGGGCGCCAGGTAGAGGGCGGTGGTGCCTCGGCCGTTGGCGGCCTCCGCGCCGTCGAGCAGCGTACTGAGTACGGGGGCCAGATAGGCGAGGGACTTGCCGGACGCCGTGCCGGTCGCGATGACCACGGACTCGCCGTCCAGGGCGTGCTCGGCGGCGGTCGCCTGGTGGGCCCAGGGGTGCTCGATTCCGGCATGCTGAACGGCGCTGATCACTTCTGCCCGGATGCGGTCCGGCCAGACGGCATGCCTACCCGGTCGAGGGGGCAGGTGCTCCGTATGAGTGATGCGCGCAGCCCGGCTCGCACCAGCGGTGAGCCGGTCGAGGACCGTGCTGGGGGAGGGGCGGTTGTCCACGCTCCCGGGCGGTCGACTGGGACGGTGATTCATGGCCATCGGCACCGAGTGTGTCACTGGCGTGACGGACAATGGTCCCAAGGCGTCGTGCATGGCTGCTGGTAAGTGATTGAATGCCATCGCGGCTGGCGACCGTCCTCCGGCTCCGTCGGGGAGACTTGAAGGGCGGCCGCTCGATAGCAAGGTGCTGGAGGATCCGTGGACCTGTCCCTGTCGACTCGCAATGTGTCCGGACCTGGTGGCGACCGTACGGTCGTCGAGGTCGGTGGCGAGATTGATGTGTATACCGCGCCCAAGCTGCGCGAGCAGTTGGTCGAGTTGGTGAACGACGGCAGCTACCACCTGGTTGTCGACATGGAGGGCGTGGACTTCCTCGACTCCACCGGCCTCGGCGTGCTCGTGGGCGGGCTCAAGCGTGTGCGTGCGCACGAGGGCTCCCTGCGCCTGGTCTGCAACCAGGAGCGCATTCTCAAGATCTTCCGGATCACGGGTCTGACCAAGGTGTTCCCCATTCACACCACGGTCGACGAAGCCGTCGCGGCGACCGACTGACGGTCGGCCGGAGACTGCCGGAAGCAAGAGGGGCCCCGGGCATCCAGCCCGGGCCTCTGAGAGGCACGCCCGTACGTCGAGAGGCACGCCCGTACGTCCGAGGGGGACTGCATGGCCACCGTTGAGCTCCGCTTCAGCGCCCAGCCCGAACATGTCAGGACAGCGAGATTGGTCGCCGCTGCCGTGGCTCGTCGTGCCGGGGTCGAGGAGGCGGTGCTGGACGAGGTCCGGCTCGCCGTCGGAGAGGCCTGCAGCCGTGCTGTCGGACTGCACCGCAGCCATGGCATCACCGCGCCCGTACGGGTGGTCCTGGCCGACGAGGAAAAAATCTTCTCCATCGAGGTCGGTGACGAGGTCCCGAGCGCGGGCGCCGGCTCCACAGCCGTGTCCGGCGGCCGCGGCGAGGGCACCGAGGAAGTCGACACGGAGGGCGAGGACGAGATGGGTCTCGCCGTCATCAGCGGCCTCGTCGACGACGTGGAGGTCTCCTCCACCGACGACGGCGGTGTCATCCGCATGAGCTGGCCGGCGACGTCGTTCGCTGTCACGCCCTGAGTCGTCACCCTCCGAGACGCCCTATCGCTCGGTCCCAGAGTTCAGAGCTGTCGGTCGCTGAGCCGGCGGTCCAAGGGCCTGCTGGTCCTGGAGCGACCCCTGGAGCCCTCGGTCCCGCCCGTCGGTCCCGTCGGTCCCAGAGCCGTCGGCCGAGTTCGTCGCGCCCTGATCGTCGTTTCCTTAAGTCGTCGCGCCTTGATCCGACCGTGCAGGACCGGACAGTCCTGGGGCGGGTGTGCCGGAGGGGCAGATCGGCGTCGTCCGGGCGCCGGTCCCGTTGTCCGCTGATCATTCCGGATCGTTACGACGTAAAGAGGCCCTGCTGAGCAGGGCCTCTTTCGTATTTTCTAGATCATCATTCGGGCGTCAATGCTTTTGCCCCGTTACCGCTTTCGGGGATCATTTCAGGGCCCGATCATTTGCTGAGTAGCAAGTCAAGGTCAATTACATAAACCGCGCCCTGTTTTGATCAGGTTCCGCTCCCTACAATCCGTCCACATCTTGAGCTCTGACGTCAAGGAGGACGAATGGCGGGGCTCTTCAACCCACAGCTGATCGATCACCCCACTTCTCTCGCAGCCGCGGTACTCACGGACGACAACCGACTGATCGTTATTGTGATCGCGGTCGTCGCCCTTGCCGCGCTTGTGGTCGCCCAGCTCCTGGTACGCCAGGTGCTGGCCGCGGGCGAGGGCACCGATTCCATGAAGAAGATCGCGGCCGCGGTGCAGGAAGGCGCGAATGCATATCTGGCACGGCAGCTGCGCACTCTCGGCATCTTCGCCGTCGTGGTGTTCTTCCTGCTGATGCTTCTCCCGGCCGACGACTGGGCGCAGCGCGCCGGGCGCTCGGTGTTCTTCCTGGTGGGTGCGCTTTTCTCGGCGGCCACCGGATACATCGGCATGCGGCTTGCCGTGCGGGCCAATGTGCGCGTCGCCGCTGCCGCGCGCGAAGCCACGCCGGCGGAAGGCGAGCCGGAAAAAGATCTCACGGCCGTCTCGCACAAGGCCATGAAGATCGCTTTTCGTACGGGCGGCGTGGTCGGCATGTTCACGGTGGGCCTCGGCCTGCTGGGCGCGTCCTGCGTCGTGCTCGTCTACGCGGCGGACGCGCCGAAGGTGCTCGAGGGCTTCGGCCTCGGCGCGGCGCTCATCGCGATGTTCATGCGTGTCGGCGGCGGAATCTTCACCAAGGCGGCCGACGTCGGCGCCGACCTCGTCGGCAAGGTCGAGCAGGGCATCCCCGAGGACGACCCGCGCAACGCCGCCACGATCGCCGACAACGTGGGCGACAACGTCGGCGACTGCGCGGGCATGGCGGCCGACCTCTTCGAGTCGTACGCCGTCACGCTCGTCGCGGCCCTCATCCTCGGTATGGCCGCGTTCGGCGACGCCGGGCTCGCCTTCCCGCTCATCGTCCCGGCGATCGGCGTGGTCACCGCGATGATCGGTATCTTCGCGGTCGCCCCGCGGCGCGCCGACCGCAGCGGGATGACGGCGATCAACCGCGGTTTCTTCATCTCCGCGCTGATCTCGCTCGTCCTCGTGGCCGTGGCCGCCTACGTCTACCTGCCCGGCTCGTACGCCGAGTTGAACGGGGTCGGCGACGCGGCGGTCCAGGCGCACGACGGGGACCCGCGGGTCCTGGCGCTCGTCGCCGTCGCGATCGGCATCGTCCTGGCGGCGTTGATCCAGCAGCTGACCGGCTACTTCACGGAGACCAACCGGCGTCCCGTGCGCGACATCGGCAAGTCGTCGCTCACCGGCCCGGCCACCGTCATCCTGGCCGGTATGTCCATCGGTCTCGAATCGGCTGTCTACACCGCGCTGTTGATCGGTCTCGGCGTCTACGGGGCCTTCCTGCTCGGCGGCACGTCGATCATGCTGGCGCTGTTCGCGGTGGCGCTGGCCGGTACCGGTCTGCTCACCACCGTCGGCGTGATCGTGGCCATGGACACCTTCGGCCCGGTCTCGGACAACGCCCAGGGCATCGCCGAGATGTCCGGTGACGTCACCGGCGCGGGCGCCCAGGTCCTGACCGACCTGGACGCCGTGGGCAACACCACCAAGGCCATCACCAAGGGCATCGCGATCGCCACGGCCGTGCTCGCGGCCGCGGCGCTCTTCGGCTCCTACCGCGACGCCATCGCGACGGCGGCCTCGGACGTCGGCGAGAAGCTGGGGGACGGCGCACCGATGAACCTGGTGATGGACATCTCGCAGCCCAACAACCTGGTGGGCCTGGTGCTCGGCGCCGCGGTCGTCTTCCTCTTCTCCGGGCTGGCCATCAACGCGGTGTCCCGCTCCGCGGGCGCCGTGGTCTACGAGGTGCGGCGGCAGTTCCGCGAGCACCCCGGGATCATGGACTACACGGAGAAGCCGGAGTACGGGCGCGTCGTCGACATCTGCACCAAGGACGCGCTGCGGGAGCTGACGACGCCCGGCCTGCTCGCCGTGCTGACACCGATCGCGGTCGGCTTCTCGCTCGGGGTCGGCGCCCTCGGAGCGTTCCTCGCGGGCGCGATCGGCACAGGCACGCTGATGGCCGTCTTCCTCGCCAACTCCGGTGGCGCGTGGGACAACGCCAAGAAGCTCGTCGAGGACGGTCACCACGGCGGAAAGGGCAGTGAGGCGCATGCCGCGACCGTCATCGGCGACACGGTCGGCGACCCGTTCAAGGACACCGCCGGCCCGGCGATCAACCCGCTGCTGAAGGTCATGAACCTGGTTGCGCTGCTCATCGCGCCCGCGGTGGTCCAGTTCAGCTACGGGGACGACTCCAGCGCGGGGGTGCGTGCGGTGGTCGCGGTCCTGGCGATTCTGATCATCGTCGGTGCCGTGTACATCTCGAAGCGGCGGGGCATCGCCGTCGGCGACGAGTCCGGCACTGCGGAGCGCAGCGCGAAGCCGACCGATCCGGCGGTGGTTTCCTGACGCGAGATCAGTGAACGGGCGGGCGGCACGGTGTGACGTGCCGTCCGCCCGTTCGTCTGAGGAATCACCGCTCAGGGTGAGCCTTGTCTCTCTTGGTGCAAATGGCTTCAATAGGTAACGAACCAGGCGCACGACACGCGGTTGTCGCCCAGTTGGCGTGTATGTTCCGGGGCCGAGAGGCCTTGGAAGGGACCAATCCGGTGAACAAGAAGCTTGCGGCCGCCCTGTCCGGCGGCGCGGTACTGGTACTGGCGCTGTCGGGCTGCGGCGACGACGGCGAGGAAAAGGTGAACGCCTGGGCGAAGGACGTCTGCGACCAGGCGCAGCCGCAGATCAAGAAGAGGGCCGACGCACAGCAGGCCATCATCTCGACGGCTGCGGACGGTAAGCCCGCGGACATCCAGGCTGCCGACTCCAAGGCGTTCGCGGACATCGCGGCTGCGGACAAGGCGCTCGCCAAGGCGGTCAGGGACGCCGGCGTTCCCCCGGTCGAGAACGGCGAGAAGCTCCAGCAGGACGCGGTGAAGGAGCTCGACGCCACCGCCGCCGCCTACCTCGACCTGAAGAAGAAGGTCGACGAACTCGACCCGAAGAATCAGCAGAAGTTCGCTGACGGCCTGCAGACCGTCGCGGACGGGCTGAAGAAGATCGAGCGCATGGACCAAGCGGCGCTGGCGAAGCTGCAGTCCGGGGAACTGGGCAAGGCCATGGCGAAGCAGCCCGGCTGCAAGCGGGCCGACACGTCGAGCCCCGCAGGCGGCGCGTCGGCGTCGTCGGGCAAGGCGTAGCCGTCCCGGCGCCGTAGCTCGACCGCCCGCCTTCCGGCCCGGCGTCATCGGGCAAGGCGTAGGCCGTCCCGGGGCCGAGGCTCAATGGCGCCCCCGCCCTTCCGGCGCGGCCGCAGCGGTCCGGTGGACGGCAGCGGTCCGGCGGGATCGCCATCGGTGTCCGGAGGGCGCCGGCCGTTCGGCGGGTGGAGGCGGTCCGTGGGACGCCGGGCCGCGCGGCGGTCGTCCGTCGCGGCGGCCACAATGGGCGGGTGAGTACGACAAGCCTCCCCGTGCCCGACCACGCGCCCCGGCTGCGTGAAGCGCTCCTCTCCGCCGCCTTCACGGCCGACGGGCTGCTCGACCTGCTCGGCGCGCCCGCCTACGCGGCGCTCGCCCGCAGCGAGACCGTGCCCGCCCTGCGCGCCACGCGAGGGGCGGGTGTCCTGGAGGCGCTCGTCCGGCTGTTCCTGCTCCAGTGCGCCGTGCCCCAGGAGCAGGCCCGCAAGGCGCTCCCTCTCGAGGAGTGCCTCGCCGACGGCTGGGTGACTCGCGACGGCGACGAGGTGCGGGCGACCGTGGACGTCCGTCCGTACGGCGGGCCGGAGGGGCAGGACTGGTTCATCGTCTCCGACCTCGGATGCGCGGTCGGCGGAGCGGGTGGGGCGGGCGGCCAGGGCGAAGGAGTTGTCCTCGGCGTCGGCGGTGCGTCCACCACCCTCGCCGGCATCACGATCCGTACGCCCGTCGCTGCCGCACTGGACCTGGGAACCGGTTCCGGCATCCAGGCGCTGCACGCCGCCCAGCACGCGACGCGGGTGACGGCCACCGATCTCAACCCCAGGGCCCTGCACTTCACCCGGCTCACGCTCGCCCTGTCCGGTGCGCGGGAGGCCGACCTGCGCGAGGGGTCGCTGTTCGAGCCGGTCGGCTCCGACACGTACGACCTCGTCGTGTCGAACCCCCCGTTCGTCATTTCCCCCGGTGCCCGGCTGACCTACCGGGACGGCGGGATGGGCGGGGACGACCTGTGCCGCTCTCTCGTCCAGCAGGCGGGGGACAGGCTCAACGACGGCGGCCACGCCCAGTTCCTCGCCAACTGGCAGCACGTAGAAGGGGAGGACTGGCAGGACCGGCTGCGCTCGTGGGTGCCGCCCGGCTGCGACGCCTGGATCGTGCAGCGCGAGGTGCAGGACGTGACGCAGTACGTGGAGCTCTGGCTGCGTGACAGCGGGGACCACCGCACCGACCCGGCCCGGTACGCCGCGCGGTACGACGCGTGGCTGGACGAGTTCGAGGCCCGTCGCACCAAGTCGGTCGGCTTCGGCTGGATCACCTTGCGGAAGTCCGGCGCCGAACGCCCCTCGATCGTCACCGAGGAGTGGCCGCACCCCGTCGAACAGCCGCTCGGCGACACGGTGCGCGCGCACTTCGCCCGGCAGGACCATCTGCGTGCGCGTGACGATGCCGCGCTGCTCGCCGATCACTTCGTGCTGGCCGAGGAGATCGTGCAGGAGCAGGTCGGGATGCCGGGCGCGGAGGATCCGGAACATGTGGTGCTGCGCCAGAACCGGGGCATGCGCCGCGCCACCAAGGTCGACACGGTCGGCGCCGGTTTCGCGGGCGCGTGCGACGGCAGCCTGAGCGCCGGGCAGATCCTCGACGCCATCGCCCAGCTGCTCGGGGAGGACCCGGTCCTGCTGCGCGACCGCACTCCGCAGGCACTGCGGCTGCTGATCGAGGAAGGGTTCCTGGAGCCGGCCCCGCGCTGAGGTCGCACCCGGCGGCGGGCCGGCCTCACCCCTGGGTCCGCGTCCTGCTGCCGGTTCCTGATCTCCTGCCCGGCTCCCCGCGGCTTCCGGTGGCGGAAATCCACGGGGAAATCCGGCCAACGTTCGGTTTGCGGTCTCATTTACTGTGACTTGCCCCCGCCCGCCGTGTGACTTCGACCGCGACCGGGCGGGTGAACCCCACGTGGCGTTCACCCGGAGTTCGTGCCTGCGACGCCCAGGGGTGCCAGCCTCGCCCTGCACAGGGACGTCGGCATCAGGGAAGGACCGGGTACGGGCATGGAGAGCGGGCCAGCGATCTTCGCCGGAACGGCATTCGCGCTGTTCGGGGCCGCGCTGCTGCTGTGGACGGGGATGCGCGCGCTGCACCGCCGGCCCGTCGCGCACGGAGTGACCACGGCGACGGGCGTGACCTTCGGGATGCTGTTCGGTGCGGTGTTCCTCACTCTCGCCGTGTGGTGCTTCGGCCGCCTCTGACCCGGTCCCCGGAAGACGACGTGCCGGGTCCGGGCGGCAGGAACGGCTGGACTCGGGTTACCGTTCGAGTGGCCGTTGCGGGCTTTTGCCGTTTGACACGGGGGCGGGTTGTACCGTCACACTCCGCAGCGACAGCAGCGTCACAGCAGTGCGACCAGGCACAGGACCACGTGCCGCACCCGCCGTGAGCGCCCATCGAGCGTCGACCGGAGAGAAGAGCGAAGTTGTCCCCGACCAGCGAGACCGCACACGGCGGCCGCCGACTTGTGATCGTCGAGTCGCCCGCCAAGGCGAAGACGATCAAGGGCTACCTCGGCCCTGGCTATGTCGTCGAGGCGAGCGTCGGGCACATCCGCGACCTGCCGAACGGCGCCGCTGAGGTGCCGGAGAAGTACACCGGCGAGGTGCGGCGGCTCGGCGTCGACGTCGAACATGACTTCCAGCCCGTCTATGTCGTCAATGCCGACAAGAAGGCCCAGGTCAGGAAGCTCAAGGAGCAGCTCGCCGAATCCGACGAGCTCTACCTGGCCACCGATGAGGACCGCGAGGGCGAGGCCATCGCGTGGCACCTCCTCGAGGTGCTCAAGCCCAAGGTCCCGGTCCACCGGATGGTCTTCCACGAGATCACCAAGGAAGCGATCCGGGACGCCGTCGCCAACCCGCGCGAGCTGAACAAGCGCATGGTCGACGCCCAGGAGACCCGCCGCATCCTCGACCGCCTCTACGGCTACGAGGTCTCGCCGGTCCTGTGGAAGAAGGTCATGCCCAGGCTGTCCGCCGGGCGTGTGCAGTCGGTCGCGACCCGGCTCGTCGTCGAGCGGGAGCGCGAGCGGATCGCCTTCCGTTCCGCCGAGTACTGGGACCTGACCGGCACGTTCTCCACCGGCCGGGCCGGTGACCCGTCCGACCCGTCCACACTCACCGCACGCCTGAACACGGTCGACGGGCAGCGTGTCGCCCAGGGCCGCGACTTCGGTTCCGACGGCAGGCTCAAGTCGGCCCAGGTGCTGCACCTGGACGAGGCGAACGCCCGCTCCCTCGCGGCAGCCCTCGACGGCGCGTCGTTCGCGGTCCGCTCGGTCGAGTCCAAGCCGTACCGCCGCTCGCCGTACGCACCGTTCCGTACGACGACGCTCCAGCAGGAGGCGTCCCGCAAGCTCGGCTTCGGGGCGAAGGCGACCATGCAGGTCGCCCAGAAGCTGTACGAGAACGGCTTCATCACCTATATGCGTACGGACTCCACGACGCTGTCCGAGACGGCCGTCGCCGCGGCCCGTGCGCAGGTGACGCAGCTCTACGGCGCCGACTACCTGCCGGAGAAGCCGCGCGTGTACGCCGGCAAGGTCAAGAACGCGCAGGAGGCGCACGAAGCGATCCGCCCGTCGGGTGATCGTTTCCGTACCCCCGCGGAAACCGGCCTGACCGGTGACCAGTTCAAGCTCTACGAGCTGATCTGGAAGCGGACCGTCGCTTCTCAGATGAAGGACGCGGTCGGTAACTCCGTCACCGTGAAGATCGGTGGCCGGGCCTCGGACGGCCGTGACGCCGAGTTCAGCGCGTCCGGCAAGACGATCACGTTCCACGGCTTCATGAAGGCCTACGTCGAAGGCGCCGACGACCCGAACGCGGAGCTCGACGACCGCGAGCGGCGCCTGCCGCAGGTCGCGGAGGGCGACGCCCTGTCGTCCGAGGAGATCTCGGTCGACGGTCACGCCACAAAGCCGCCGGCCCGCTACACCGAGGCGTCCCTCGTCAAGGAGCTGGAAGAGCGCGAGATCGGCCGCCCGTCGACCTACGCTTCGATCATCGGCACCATCCTCGACCGCGGCTACGTCTTCAAGAAGGGGACAGCCCTCGTCCCCTCGTTCCTCTCCTTCGCCGTGGTCAACCTGCTGGAGAAGCACTTCGGCCGGCTCGTCGACTACGACTTCACCGCGAGGATGGAGGACGACCTCGACCGCATCGCGCGGGGCGAGGCCCAGGCCGTGCCGTGGCTGAGGCGCTTCTACTTCGGTGAGGGCGACGCCGCCGGCGCCGCCTCCGAGGCGGGCAACGGCGACGGCGACCACCTCGGAGGCCTCAAGGAACTGGTCACCGACCTCGGCGCGATCGACGCCCGGGAGATCTCCAGCTTCCCCGTCGGCAACGACATCAAGCTGCGCGTCGGCCGCTACGGGCCGTACGTCGAGCGGGGCGAGAAGGAGGCGGAGGGCCACCAGCGCGCCGACGTCCCCGAGGACCTCGCACCCGACGAGCTCACCGTCGAGTACGCGGAGGAACTGCTCGCCAAGCCGAGCGGCGACTTCGAGCTGGGCACCGACCCGGCCACCGGCCACCAGATCATCGCCAGGGACGGGCGCTACGGCCCGTACGTGACGGAGGTCCTGCCCGAGGGCACGCCGAAGACGGGCAAGAACGCGGTCAAGCCGCGTACGGCCTCGCTCTTCAAGAGCATGTCCCTGGACACGGTGACCCTCGAGGACGCGCTCAAGCTGATGTCCCTGCCGCGGGTGGTGGGCGCCGACGCCGAGGGTGTCGAGATCACCGCGCAGAACGGCCGCTACGGCCCGTATCTGAAGAAGGGCACCGACTCGCGCTCCCTCGAGAACGAGGAGCAGCTCTTCTCCATCACGCTGGAAGAGGCGCTGGCGATCTACGCCCAGCCCAAGCAGCGTGGCCGGGCCGCCGCCAAGCCGCCGCTGAAGGAACTGGGCACCGACCCGGTCAGTGAGCGTCCGGTGGTCGTCAAGGACGGCCGGTTCGGCCCGTACGTGACGGACGGCGAGACGAACGCCACCCTGCGGACCGGCGACAGCGTCGAGGACATCACCCCGGAACGCGGCTACGAGCTGCTCGCCGAGAAGCGGGCGAAGGGACCCGCCAAGAAGACGGCGAAGAAGGCTCCCGCGAAGAAGACGGCGGCCAAGAAGACGGCGGCGAAGAAGACCGCCGCCAAGAAGACGACCGCCGCGAAGACGACGGCCAAGAAGACGACGGCCAAGAAGACGACCGCGAAGGCGGCGGCCAAGAAGACGGCCGCTTCGGCGGACGAGTAGCCGGGACGGCGGGGCTGTCTCCTCGTGAGGAGACAGCCCCGCCGTATCCCGTGCGGTCGCCCGCTCCCCGGCGGGGGAACTTCACACCCTTGCCACAAGAGCGCCCGTATGTTCGGACACCCCTCCGGGGAGCACCACGCTCCGGATAGGCTGGCCGAATGACGCGAGCCGAGCAGCCAGCCGAGCAGCAGGCGGTCATGAGCACCGCTTCACAGACTGCCTCCGACGCATCGGGTTCCGATGCACTTGCCACGGACTCACGTGAACGGGCCGTGCGCTCCCTGTTGCGCCACCCACCGCTGAGGCGGTTGTGGAACGCCCAGGTGGTCGGCGGCATCGGGGACGCACTCGCCGTGCTTGTGCTTCTCCTGCTGTCGCTCCAGGCCGCGGTGGAGGCCGGTGCGTTCGGGAGCGGATACCGCGGGGCCGCCTTCGCGGTCGCCGCCGTGTTCGGTGCCCGGGTCCTGTCGACGCTGATCTTCGGAGCGGTGCTCCTCGGCCCGATGACCTCGCTCACGGCGCCGAACGGTCCGTTCGACCGCCGCTGGACCATGATCGGTTCCGACGGGCTGCGCCTGGCGCTGCTCGTCGTCGCGCCGCTGTGGATCGACTGGACGCCCGACAACGCACTGGCGATCCTGCTCGTCACGGTCTTCCTGACCGGCGTCGCCGAGCGCTTCTGGACCGTGGCCCGCGAAGGCGCCGCGCCCGCGCTGCTGCCCGCGCCGCCACCGGAGGGCGCGGCCGTACGGCCCCTGCCCGACCACCTCGAGTCGCTGCGCACCCTGTGGCTGCGCACCGCTTTCGCCGTCGTACCCGCCGCGGCCGCGGCTCTCCTCGTCGCCACGCTGATCGGCAATCTGCTGGGCACGGGCGTCGAATGGTTCTCCCAGCATCAGGCGGCCCTCGGCTCCTACCTCGCGGCCGGACTGTTCGCCGCGTCTGTCTCGACCCTGTACTTCGTGGAGCTGCCCGGCTCGCAGACGCCCCGGCCGCGTTCGCCGCTGGAGGGTCTGCGGCGGCCGTCCAAGGGTGACGGGCAGGACAAGGGCCGCACCGGCGCCATACCGCTGTTCGTCCTGGCCTGTGCCTCCGTCACCGCGGCCGTCGCCTCCGCCGCGTCGGTCGCCGTGCTGCACGCCGTCGACCTCGGTGGCGGCCCGGTGACCTTCTCGCTGCTGATCCTCGCGCTGATCGGCGGCACCGGAGCCGGCATCCGCGGGGCGGGCGCCGTCCTGCCCTCGCTGTCCCGCCGCAGGCTGCTCGCCCTCGCGCTCGCCGTGACCGGCGTCGCCCTGCTCGCGCTGGGCCTCGTGCCGGACACGGCGACAGGACTGTTCCTCGCCGCTGTCGCCGGCGTCGCCGCGGGCATCGCCGCGAACACCGGACACGCGCTCGTCGACCAGGAGACCGAGGACTTCCGGCGGCCCCGGTTCGCAACGCATCTTCAGGCGGTCGTCCGTGTCGTCATCGGGCTGGCCGCGGTCGCCGCCCCGCTGCTCGCCGCCGCGATCGGACCGCACCGGTTGGCCGGCGGCGACTTCGTCTTCGCGCACGGCGGGGCCGCGTTCACGCTCATGCTCGTCGGAGCACTGCTGCTGCCCGTGGCAGCGATCGTCCTCGCCAAGACCGACGACCGCTCCGGCGTGCCGCTGCGCCGCGACCTCCGCGACGCGCTGCGCCGCGGCGCCGACCCGGGGCAGGCTCCCGCGACGAGCGGATTCTTCATCGCCGTCGAAGGCGGAGACGGAGCCGGCAAGTCCACCCAGGTCGAGGCCCTTGCCGAGTGGATCCGCGCCAAGGGCCACGAGGTGGTCGTCACCCGCGAGCCCGGGGCCACCCCGGTCGGCAAGCGGCTGCGCTCCATCCTGCTGGACGTCTCGAGCGCCGGTCTGTCCAACCGCGCCGAGGCGCTGCTGTACGCGGCCGACCGTGCGGAGCACGTCGACTCGGTGATCCGCCCGGCCCTCGACCGGGGCGCGATCGTCATCTCCGACCGGTACATCGACTCGTCCGTGGCCTACCAGGGCGCCGGCCGTGACCTGTCCCCGACCGAGATCGCCCGGATCTCGCGCTGGGCGACGGACGGTCTCGTGCCCAACCTGACCGTGCTCCTGGACGTCTCGCCCGAGGCCGCAAGGGAACGCTTCACCGAGGCACCGGACCGGCTCGAGTCCGAGCCGGCGGAATTCCACCAGCGGGTCCGCGCCGGGTTCCTGACCCTGGCCGCGGCCGACCCCGGCCGCTACCTCGTCGTCGACGCGGGACAGGAGCCCGGGTCGGTCACCACGGTCGTGAGGCACCGGCTCGACCAGCTGCTGCCGCTGTCGGAGGCGGAGATCAAGGCCCAGGCGGACGCCCGCAAGGCGGCCGAGGAGGCAGCCCGCCGCAAGGCCGAGGAAGAGGCCGCGCGGAAGGCAGAGGAGGAGCGCCTCGAACGGGAGCGGCAGGAACAGCTCGCCAAGCTCCGGGCCGAGGAGGAGGAGCGCAAGCGCCGCGAGCTGGAGGAGGCCCGGCAGCGCGAGGCGGAGCGTCAGGCCGAGGAGGCCAGGCAGCGCGCCGAGGAGGCACGGCGCCGGGCCGAGGAGGAGCGGCAGCGCCGCGAGGCCGAGGAGCGGGCACGCCAGGCGGAGCAGGAACGACTGCGCAAGCAGGCGGAGGAAGAGGCCCGGCTCCGCAAGGAGGCGGAGGAACGCCGCCTCGAGAAGCAGCGCAAGGCCGAGGAGGCTCTGCTGCGGGCGGAGGAGGCACGCCGGGCGGCGGAGGCGGCCGCTGCCGCGGCAGCGGCCGCTTCGGCCGTGGAGACCACGGCGCCCACTCCGGTCGTGAAGCCGGACGAGGTCACGCAGGAGGTCCCGGTGCCGGGCGGCTCGCACGACGCCACGAGCGTGCTGCCGAAGGTGCCGGACGAGGCCGAGACGGCCATGCTGCCCAAGGTCCCCGACGACGCGGACACGACCATGCTGCGGCCGGTGCGTGACACCCGTGCGGCGGACGAGACCGCGGTACTGCCTCCGGTACGGGACGACGGCCCTGCCGGCCGTGTGCCACCGGGGATCTTCCGCGACGAGCACCAGGACCGGGGGGTCGGCGGCGGGAACGAACGCACCACCGAACTCCCGCAGGTGGATCCCTCGGCGGAGCGCCCGCGCCGCCGCTCCGACTGGGCGGAGGAGACCCCGCTCGACGACCTTCCGACGCTGGCGGACGAACTCCTCGGCCCGCACGACGACGAGAACGACGGCGGCCGCGGACGCCGGGGCCGTCGCGGCTGACGGCCGCACGCCGCTGAAGAGGACCGGGCCCGGTGCCCGGTCCTCTTCAGGTTGCGGGACGTGCGGGACCGGGGGACCCGCAGGACGGGAGGGCCGGCGGGACCGGCGGACTCGCGGAGCGGGGCGGCAGGACACCGGTGGACGGCACTGTCGGCGCCCTCCGCCACAATGGGAGACCGCAGCAGGAAAGGTCGGTGACGGCACATGGCCGTATGGGACGACGTGGTCGGCCAGGAGCGCGTCCAGGAGCAGCTCTCCGCCGCCGCGCGCGACGCCGACGCGCACGTCACCGCCCATGCCGCGGGGGAGCCGGTGCCGCCCGCGTCGAAGATGACGCACGCCTGGCTGTTCACCGGACCCCCTGGATCCGGGCGCGTCACCGCGGCTCGTGCGTTCGCGGCGGCCCTGCAGTGCACCAGCCCGGACCGGGCTCTGGGCGGCACGCCGGGCTGCGGCTTCTGCGACGGCTGCCACACAGCCTTGATCGGCACGCACGCGGATGTGAGCTGGATCGCCGCCACGGGCACGCAGATCCTCGTCAGCGACATGCGGGACACGGTCCGCAAGTCGTTCACCGCGCCGGCGAACGGCCGCTGGCAGGTGATCCTCGTCGAGGACGCCGAGCGGCTGAACGAGAAGTCGGCCAACGCCGTGCTGAAGGCCGTCGAGGAGCCGGCCCCCCGCACCGTGTGGCTGATGTGCGCGCCCTCCGTCGAGGACGTGCTGCCCACCATCCGCTCCCGGTGCCGTCACCTGACCCTGCGGACGCCGCCGGTGGCCGCTGTCGCCGACGTGCTGATCAGAAGGGACGGCGTCGAACCGGATCTCGCGGCGACGGCGGCCCGTGCCACGCAGGGGCACATCGGCCGCGCCCGTCGCCTGGCCACGGATGAACGGGCCCGTGCCCGCCGAGGCGCCGTTCTCAAGCTGCCCCTGCGCGTGGAGGACATCGGCGGCTGCCTGCGGGCCGCCCAGGAACTGGTCGACGCGGCCGCCGACGACGCCAAGCAGGTCGCCGAGGAGACCGACGTCAAGGAGACGGAGGAACTGAGGGCGGCGCTGGGCGCGTCGGAGGGCGGCCGGATGCCGCGCGGGACGGCCGGCCTGATGAAGGAGCTCGAGGACCTCCAGAAGCGCCGCAAGACCCGCACGCAGCGCGACAGCCTCGATCTGGCGCTGACGGACCTCACCGGTTTCTACCGGGACGTGCTCGCGCTGCAGATGGGTTCGCGGGTCGCCCTCGCCAACGACGATGTGCGGGACTCCCTCGACCGCATCGCCCGCGGTTCCACGCCCGAGAGCACTCTGCGCCGGATAGAGGCGATCGTCGCCTGCCGTGACGCGCTGGAGGGCAACGTCGCGCCGCTGCTGGCCGTCGAGGCGATGACCGTCGCCCTGCGCGCGGGCTGAAGGCGCCCGCCGACGGCGCTGCGCAGAGACGTCGTCCGGTTGGCCGGTTCACCCCTGCGAGCCGGGACGGGCAACGACTGCCTGCTGCCATTACGCTCCGTTGGATGGACATCAGGCGCCTGCTCCGCACGTTCGCCCTTCCGCTGGCCACGGTCGGCCTGCTCGTCTCCGGCTGCACCACGGGTGGCCCGTCCGTGAGCGAGCCCGAGGCGCCAGGCGCGGCCGGCGGGTCGGCGCCCTCCGCGGCCCTCGCGCCGTACTACGGGCAGAAGCTCGACTGGCGCGAATGCGGCGTGCCGAACTTCGAGTGCGCCACGATGAAGGCCCCGCTGGACTACGCGGAGCCCGAGGGCGAGTCGATCAAGCTCGCCGTCTCCCGCGTCAAGGCCACCGGGCCCGGCAAGCGGCTCGGCTCTCTGCTGGTGAACCCGGGCGGCCCCGGCGCCTCCGCCATCGGCTACCTCCAGGCGTACGCGGGCATCGGCTACCCGGCCCCGGTCCGCGCCCGCTACGACATGGTGGCCGTCGACCCGCGCGGCGTCGCGCGCAGCGAGCCCGTCGAGTGTCTGACGGGCCCCGAGATGGACAAGTACACCCAGGTCGACCAGACGCCCGACGACACCGCCGAGGCGGACACGCTGAAGCAGGCGTACGAGAACTTCGCGGCGGGCTGCGAGAAGCGCTCGGGGAAGGCCCTGCCCCATGTCTCCACCACGGAGGCGGCCCGCGACATGGACGTCCTGCGTGCGGTGCTGGGTGACGAGAAGCTGAACTACGTCGGAGCGTCGTACGGCACCTTCCTCGGCGCGACCTATGCCGAGCTGTTCCCCGACCGGACCGGCCGGCTGGTCCTCGACGGGGCGATGGACCCGGCCCTGCCCGCCCGCGAGCTGAACCGCGACCAGACGGCCGGCTTCGAAACGGCGTTCAAGTCGTTCGCCGCCGACTGCGTCAAGCAGGCGGAATGCCCCCTCGGAAAGAAGTCCGTCGCCGACGCGACCGCCCGCCTCAAGGACTTCTTCGCGAAGCTCGACGCCTCTCCCGTGCCCACCGGCGAGGACCGCGAACTCGGCGAGTCCCTCGCCACCACCGGCGTGATCGCCGCGATGTACGACGACGGCGCGTGGCCCCGGCTGCGCTCCGCGCTCGCCGCGGCGCAGGACGGCGACGGCGCCCCGCTGCTGGCGATGGCCGACAGCTACTACGAACGCGAGGCGGACGGGTCCTACGCGAACCTGATGTTCGCCAACGCGGCCGTGAACTGCCTCGACCTGCCGGCCGCCTTCAAGAGCACCGACGCCGTCTTCACCGCCGTCCCCGAGTTCGAGAAGGCATCCCCGGTCTTCGGCCGCGGCTTCGCCTGGGCGGCCCTCAACTGCGGCCACTGGCCCGTCCCTGCGACCGGCAAGGCGCACCCCATCGAGGCGAAGGGTGCGGCCCCGATCGTGGTTGTCGGCACCACCCGCGACCCGGCTACCCCGTACAAGTGGGCCCAGAGCCTCGCGGGCCAGCTGTCGTCCGGCCGGCTCCTGACGTACGACGGCGACGGCCACACCGCGTACGGCCGGGGCAGCGACTGCATCGACACGGCGATCAACGCCTACCTCATCGAGGGCAAGGCCCCGCAGGACGGCAAGCGCTGCTGAGGCCCTCGTCAGGGGCGTGCGGGAGGTGGTTCGGGGCACCCCGAAGAACCCTGTAGACTTGGCGCCGCTGCTGATGAGAGCGTGTCCTCGGCGAGGACGTGTATCTCCCGGCAGCTTGCCGCCTTAGCTCAGTTGGCCAGAGCAACGCACTCGTAATGCGTAGGTCTCGGGTTCGAATCCCGAAGGCGGCTCCATCGAAAACCCCAGGTCGGATTCCCTCCGACCTGGGGTTTTCTTGTTCGGCGGATGCGGCGACGACGGCGGGAGCGGCCGCGCGGCTGTCGAGGGTCTCAGTCCTGGTCTCCGTGGTGCACTGGTCTGGCGGCGGGCGCCGAGGAGCGGGCAAGAAGAACGCGCCGATGTGCCGCATCGCGTACTTCGACGGGTGTGATCTGCCTTGCACGTACCGCCCTGTCAGGCTGATCCGGGGGTGCCGAAGGATCTCGTGATCGTGGAATGTCGATGCCCGGCTCGTTCCGGTCGGGGCCGGTATGGGGTGAGGGGCTGCCTGGTGGCTGCTGCGGAGAAGGTCAGCGCTGGGTGAGCATCGGGGTCCAGCGGCCGTCGTAGCGCAACTTCGCCTCCCGGAAGCCGGAGAGCGGGATTGTCTTCTTGCCGTCCAGGCTGATCAGGAGGAGCTGGTTGCGGAATTCCCCCTTACCGGGCTCGCATTGCTCGGGGTCGCACCGCCAGGCGATGAGGTGGTTGTCGTCGGCCCAGGCGAGTAGCTGCTGGCCGGGTACGAGTGCGGCTCGCCGGCCGGTCTTCGCATCCAGTACTTCGGAGAAGATCCCCTCGCCCTCCCCGACGAAATCGCCCGTCACCAGCCTGCCGTCACGGGAGAGGACGCCACTCGGAGAGGGCAAGGACGCTTCCTGCGCGGGGACCGGCATCTCCTTGCCGTTCACGTCGTAGTAGATGCCGCCCTCCTTGTTGCCCCAGGGCTCCCACACCAGCTTCCCGTCGAGGCTCCAGAGCAAGTCCTGACGCCCGCCCGTGGGGCCGACCTCGCGCTCGTTCTTCCTGGGTGGCAGGTCGGTGAAGTCCGCCCGGCCGGAGGCGACATCGATGACGTAGTAGCCGGTGCGGCTCGGCTTCGGCCCCGGTACCGTCCTACCGTTCAGCCGGTACGACGTGTCCTTGAAAAGGCCGTCCGGGTGGAGGCTGTACGTCGTCGCCACCAGGCGCTTGCCGTCCGGCGAGAACTGCACACCGCCGACCCTCTTGTCGACCCCTATCCAGCGCTTCACCTTGCCCGTGCCCAGTTCCAGCAGTCCGATCCGGTTGACCGGCAGATCGCGCTCCAGCACCGCCGCGGTCCGCATTCCCGGGGCGACGTCGAGCCAGGCCCAGTCGGTCTTCTCGTACCGCTCGGTAGCCGCGTTGAACAGGCTCCACTCGTAAGTGCCGATCGCGTCCCCGTCCGGCTGCTTCACGAGCTTCGTCGTGAAATACGCCGAGACGGCGATCCGCCCTGCGGCGACCAGCTCCCGCGGCGGCGACTGGTCGGCACGTGCCACAACCTCCGGGGTGGCGAACTCGGCCACGGGCCCCTCTCGTGTACCACCGCCGTCCACGGCCAGCGGCACTGCGACTCCGGCCGCGACGATCGCCGCGACCGCCCCGGCCACCACAGAGCTGCGTGCCTTGCGGCGCCGCAACGACCGGTACACCTGCTCGGCGAAGTCGTCGGACAGCCGTATCCTCGGCGCGTTCGCCTTCAGCGCCCCGTGCACCCGCTGTTCAGGTCCTGCTTCGGGCAGAGCAGGGCCCGCGCTCGGCGCACCGTGGATCAGCAGCTCGGCCGCGCTGGTACTGTCACCGCTCGAGGGTGTTCGCGACGGCTCCCGGCGTCCGGTCTGCCGGCGACAGAGCATCTCCCGTACGTAGGCCTCTGGTTGGTCGATCCGGTGCCAGCGCCTGGCCGTCTTGACCAATGCCTTCCGCAGCAAACCCTCCGCGACGCGTTGATCGCCGCCGCCGACGAGCATGGCCACATGTAGCAATTCCGGCGATCTGGTCGCCACAAACCTGCGAAATTTCTGCTTCTCGTGGGCGTCCATAGTCACCTTTGGAATTCCTTTCGAGCCACCGGGACTACGAAGCGCTGCCGCTGGTGCTACTCGGTGAACGTCCTCGCGCCGGGTCAATCCTGGACGTGCTCGGCCGGGCGGCAACTCATTCATGACGAACGGAGCTGGAGGCGCCGTTCACCGGAAGCCGCCGCCCGAAATCGTCACCCAATGCTGTTACGCTGAATCGGTTATCGCAGACGAAGTAGCGCCAGCGTCGTTATTACTCTCGTTGCGAGGGTAATAACGACGCCGACCTCTGCACTTTGAGCACACCATTGACGCTACGACAACGGGACATGTCGCCGCCGGTCCCGGCGATGAGGACTTTGATCGTGCCGCGTCCGGTGCCTGGGGCGGTCTCCGGTTTCGCGGCGTCAAATGCGAACCGCTCGGCCGAGGTGCTACTCGGTGAACCAAGCGGTGTTCAGGCGGGTGCCGCCCCCGTCCCACTTGTAGTACATCACGTAGTTGTGCGGCCAACCTTGGACGTTGTAGCCTATTTTGTCGCATCCGGCGTCGCCGCCGTCGTTGATGGTGAACGCCGTTTCGGTGTACTGGACACCGCCGGTGTACTTGTGCGTGAGACCACCGGAGACGCCGCGGCCGTCCGCCGAGGTGTCGCAGATCTCGAACACATCTACAGAATCGTTGTAGGTCATCTTGCCGTGGCTGTCGCTCAGGGTCCTGTTCTGGTCTGCAGCCAGGGCCGGCGACGCAGTGATGGCGAGCATC
The DNA here is from genome assembly GCF_009832925.1 of Streptomyces sp. Tu 2975. Taxonomy (GTDB): domain Bacteria; phylum Actinomycetota; class Actinomycetes; order Streptomycetales; family Streptomycetaceae; genus Streptomyces. Next base: position 3,753,554 of record NZ_CP047140.1, on the reverse strand, counting down.
GTGGCGGCGGCGGTGCCGACCACAGCCAGGCGGGTGAACGATCGGGCCATTGGGTTCCTCTTCTCAGGTGGATGGAACTGCAGCGCAAAGTGATTCGACCGCAGTCCGGAAAGTGCTTTTGATCGGGGGCGCCGAACTCATGCCGGGGCGATCGGTCGGTGGACACCCCGTTGAAGCGTGCGTATGCAAACCATCTCCGGATGGGTCAAGTCCAGGGAATTCCCGATGGTCGATCGGGGGTTGGCATGTCCGCGCCTTTTCTGCACCGAAGGTCAATATAGGGCCGGAGTGCTCAAGTGACACGCCACTTGAGCAAGATATGAGGTTGGGGTGAAAACGGAGGTCGCTGACGTCGGCAGCGCGCCCCAAATGGGGCAATGAGTGCCGTGGGTCCCTCATGGTGTCGAAACCGCCGGTGAAGGATCTCGGCCTGCGAGATGCTCGCTGCGGTCGTCGAATCAGGGCTGAATTTCAGTAAGGGCCCTGTTCTCCACCGTGCAGGTTTGACGCTGTCGCGGTTGCCTCTCGCCGCCTCGTGCGAGCTGCCGTCTCCACAAGTGCCGATCAAAATAGTGGAGTTGCCGCTAAGTGATGGCATGTCAGGCGAGTGGGCCCCCACCCAGGTGTCGGTCGGCCAGGTGTGGGCCGACCTGCACCGAGAGTCGGCGAGGGCGGCCGAAGCAGGCGGCAGCGCGCACTGCGGCGCGTGAGCGCGATATGCGCAATGTGGCCGGCTGCGTGGTGTGACGGGCTGCGCCCCGCAGGCGTCGGCCCGGCGTGGATTCCTACGGCCTCCTCGATGCGCCGGTGACCGCCTCCCGCTCCTTTCTGTGAGGGGGCCGCCGCTTCCGCTCTAGGGCGCGCAGGCGGCTGAAGAGTTGATCAAGCGCCTCCCCCGTCGCCTCGGGGGGCACCGGCCTAGAATCGAATATGTGTCCGAATCTGTCCCGCGCCTCGAGTTGCTCCTCTTCCTGCGACGCGTCCAGCAGCAGCAGCTCGAGCAGACCGACCGGTGGATCGCGGCCGAGGAGCAGCGAGCTGCCTCCGTGGCCCGCGCCGCGCGCGTCGTGCCGCCGGCCGATCCGGGGTTCGTCGTCTCTCACGGAATCGGGCAGGACCGGAGACCCTTCGAGGTGCACGTGGGGGACTGCCGCATGGCGAAGCGGACCCAGCCCGTGCCGCCGGTCGAGGCCCGCCGACTGCTCGGCGAGGGCGTGGAGGCGTGCCAGTTCTGCCGACCCGACAGTGAGCTGGGAATGCTGTGACCGGTGACCGGTGACCGGTGACCGGTGACCTGTGGCCCTGTGGACCGGTGGCCCGTGGCCCGTGGCCCGGTGCACGATGTGGATGAACTCCGTCGTTCTTCCGGTCCTCGCCGTCGGAAGGTGCGGCAGGGTTCAGCGCAGGTCGAGGCGCATCAGGATCCGGGGGTGGCCGGCCAGCACGGAGGTGGTGTCGGCGGCCTTGGTGAACCCGGCCCGCTCGAAGTTCTTGCGGATCCCCGCGTACGCCATGGTCAGGTCGACCTTCGCCCCGCCGTTGTCGAGGGGGTACGCCTCGATCGCCGGGGCGCCGTGGGCGCGGGCGAACTCGACGGCACCGGCGATGAGGGCGTGCGAGATCCCCTGTTTGCGGTGACCGGGGCGCACACGGATGCACCAGAGCGACCAGACCGGCAGGTCGTCGACGTGCGGGATCTTGCGGTTGCGCGCGAAGGACGTGTCAGAGCGCGGCGCCACGGCGGCCCAGCCGACCGGTTCGTCGCCGTCGTAGGCGAGCACGCCCGGCGGGGGACCGGTACGGCACAGCTCGGCGACGTACTCGCCGCGGGCGGCCCCCCGGAGCTCGTTGTTGAGCTTGGACGGGATCCGGTAGCTCAGGCACCAGCAGACATTTGCGCCGGGTGACTTCGGGCCGAGCAGGGGCCGGACGTCCTCGAAGACCGAAGCCGGGCGAACTTCGATGGTCATGTCACCACGATGTCACTGCGCGCACGGCGACGCCGCTCGATCGCCGGTGGGAGGTGTCGCATCCGCCGGAACGCACCACTACCGCGCGGCGTCCTGGATGCCGGGCACAGGTGGTCCCCGAGTGCCCCCCTTTCTCCCGTGGTCGGCGGCCTCCCGGCCGGACCTTTCCAGCGGCCGGCCCGATCCGAATGAGACCCCCTAACGCAGCGTCGCCGTGAAGCTGCGGCCGTAGGCCTGGTGGGTCGTGACGTCGAGGCGTGTGCCGCCCGGGACGTGGGTGGCGCGGACGCCGTCGTCCGCCGAGACGGGACGCAGGGCGCGGCCGTGGAGGGTGACCGCGACCGTGCGGCGTTCTGTGGTCGGGTCGGACACCGCGATCGAGCAGGTGCCGTCGGTGGACCGGCGGAGGATCACCGACGCGGGGCCGTCGACGGAGAGCCGCTCGACGTGGTGGGTGCCCGGGGTGAAGGTGTTCGCGGCAAGGATGCCCAGCCGCGTGTGCTTGACCGCCTGGACGCGGGCGGTGTTGGCGAGGACGGCGAGCGGCCCGCCGGCGTAGGAAGCCAACTGGCGTTCGGAGGCGTGCGGGACGATCGCGTGGGCCATGGCAGCGGGCCCGGCACCGGCGGGCCGGGCGTAGGAGACCGAGAAGACCTGCTTGCTCACGGCGGTGTCCGGGTTGGACAGACGGACGCTGCGCGGGCTGCCGGTCACTGTGTCGAGCGCGACGTTCGGCCGGGGGCCGGACAGGAAGACGTATCCGACCGCGGTCCGCTGCCCGGGATCGGCGTACCGCAGCCAGGCGAGTGGCGCGGTACCGGGGCCCTGCCACGGCGTCCCGTCGTGGAGTTGACCGGTGGCGGTGACCGCGGCGGCGGGGGAAGCGATGCGGGTGTCGACGGTGGTGGTCACCGCGCGGCCCGCGCGGCCCGTGACACCGGCCGCGAGGACGACGATCTCGTCGTCGAGCATGAACCAGGATTTGGTGCCACGGGCGCCCTGATAGGCGACGAAGTCGTCGGGCAGTTCGCCCGCCTCCTTCGCCGCGTACGCGACGTCGTCGGACAGGACGAGCGCGGTGGCGCCGTACGCGCCGAGGCGGGCTCCCCCGGAGTGCGGGTGACTGCCGCGCGGGAAGTAGACGTACGTGTTCTGGGACTCCGAGGACGAGGTGAAACCGCGCTCGGGATTGTCGTACCAGAGCGTTCCGTACAGCTCCGGCACGGTGCGGCGGTCCTCAACGGGCGCGGTGACGCCCGCCAGACGGTACGGGGAGACGGTGGTGAAGTAGTCGATCCCGAACGCCTGCCGCTGGTCCTGACCGGAGAGATAGAGGTAGTGGGCCCCGTCGCCCTGGAACCAGGGCATCAGGTTCTCGCCGCTCATGTACTCGTACTTGCTGATGCGGTCCGAGCTGCGGGCCAGGGCGAAGGCGTAACCGGGGCGGCGGTGGACGGTTCTGTCCATGGCGTTGAACGCGGTGTGCGAGGCGGCGGGCCCCAGATCCTTCGCCGGGGCCGGGGAGTTCAGGATGTCGGCGTAGCGGGCGATGCTGACGGGGGAGACGAAGGTGGCCGGGTCCAGGTTCGCCCGGGAGGTCTGCCGGACGTACTTGACGTAGCCCTCGAGCGCCTCGGCGTCGCCGCCGGTGCTGTATCCGGCGAGGTCCACGACGGCCTCCACGACGGCGGCGACGTCCGCGTAGCCCGTACCGGTGCGTGACACGGCGCGGCCCTTGACGATCTCCATCATCCAGCCTTCGAAGATGACCGGGGCGAACCCTTCCGCGACCCAGCCCTGCACGACGCCGACCAGGTTCTCGGAGGGTACGTAGGCCGTTCCGTCGAGGATCTTGACGCTCTGGACGATCCTGGTGAGAAGGCCCTTGCCGTAGGAGCCGGTGTAGGCGACGGACGCGTGCTGGACGAAGGAGCCGTCCGCGTAGAAGCCGTCGGTCACGCCGTGCAGCAGGTCGTACGGGTCGATCCGCGCGAAGACGGTGAGCTGGTCGGCGACGGCCTTGGTGACGCGGGCGTCGTCTCCGAGGACCGCTCCCTGGAGAATCCGGTTGGTCGTGATGTCGGCGAGGTTGGCTCCGGTGTGGAAGCGCGAGTCGAGGTCGACGTCGCCGTCCTTGCCGTTGCGCAGGTACGCGTCCATGGAGCCGATGTAGGTGGCGGCGAGGTCCGGCCGGTACGCCGCGAGCTCGTCCCCGAGGAGGACGAGGGTCTTGGTCGCATGGGCGGGGATGCCGATCTCCCAGTTGAACCAGTTGCCGTAGTAGCCCTTCGACTGGTCGCCGTAGTACTCGTCGTGGAGACGGACCAGGCCGTCGGCGACCCTGCGCCGGACCGCCGTGTCGTCGAGCAGGCCCGAGGCGCCAGGAGTGCGGGTGGCCAGGGCGATCTCGTACAGGTACTGGAACGTCCTGCTCAGGTTGGGGTCGCTGGTCCCGAGCGGAACTCCTGCGAAGAGCTCGCCCGGTCCGGCGTCGTCCATCGCGGCGAGCCGCGACCGCGCCGCCGAGGTGATGGCCGCGAGTTTCGGGGCGACCTCGGGCCGGGCGTTGGCCTCTGCCGTGCCGGCGAAGACCGCCATCGTGTTGCGGAGCAGGGTCTCGTGATCGGCTGCCTGTCCGGCGGCGGAGGAGCGGACTCGGGGCGCGGCTCGGGCGCGCAGGGGCTGTGCCACGGCAAGCAGCGTTGCCGCCGGGATCACGGACAGCACGGAACGACGCGAGAACTCCACCTGAACGCTCCAAGGTTCGGCCGGAAAGCGCTTGCCGAAGACGACGAAACAACGCTGCCCCATCCCTGTCAACGGGCCGGACGCAGGTACCGGGGCCCCGTTGTCAGTGGGGTCGGCTAACGTCGGCCGAATGACGATCCCGGCCGACAACCACCATGTGATCCAGGTGCGCGGCGCGCGCGAGAACAACCTGGCCGACATTTCGCTCGACATCCCCAAACGGCGCCTCACCGTCTTCACCGGCGTGTCCGGCTCGGGGAAGTCGTCCCTCGTCTTCGGGACGATCGCCGCCGAGTCCCAGCGGCTCATCAACGAGACGTACACCGCCTTCATCCAGTCGTTCATGCCGAGCCTCGGCCGGCCCGACGTGGACGCGCTGCACAATCTGAGTGCCGCGATCGTGGTCGACCAGGAACGGATGGGGGCCAACTCCCGCTCCACCGTGGGCACGGCGACCGACGCGTACACCATGCTGCGGATCGTCTTCTCGCGTCTCGGCACGCCGCACATCGGCACGTCCGGAGCCTTCAGCTTCAATCTTCCGGAAGGCATGTGCCCGCGCTGCGAAGGCGTCGGCCAGGTGTCGGACATCGACATCGACCAGCTGGTCGACCGCGACAAGTCGCTGAACGAGGGCGCGATCACCGTGCCGAACTTCGCGGTGGACTCCTGGTACTGGCAGATCATGGCCAACTCCGGCTTCTACGACCCGGACAAGAAGCTCAGGGACTTCACCGAGCAGGAGTGGACGGACTTCCTCCACAAGCCGCAGGTCAAGGTGAAGGTCGGCAGCAACAACTTCACCTACGAGGGCCTGCTGCTGAAGGTCCAGCGGACGATGCTGACCAAGGACCGCGACGCCATGCAGTCCCACATCCGGGCCTTCGTCGACCGGGCCGTGGTCTTCCGCGAATGTCCCGACTGCCGAGGCACGCGACTGACGGCCGCCGCCCTCTCCTCGAAGATCGACGGGGTGAACATCGCGGAATGCTCCGCGATGCAGATCAGCGATCTCGCGAAGTTCGTGCGCCGGATCGACGACCCGGCTGTGGCGCCCCTGCTCGCCGGACTGCGGGACCTGCTCGACTCGCTGGTGGAGATCGGCCTCGGCTATCTCAGCCTGGACCGGCCCGCCGGCACGCTGTCCGGCGGTGAGGCGCAGCGCGTGAAGATGGTGCGGCACCTCGGTTCCAGCCTCACCGACGTGACCTACGTCTTCGACGAGCCGACCGTCGGTCTCCACCCGCACGACATCAGGCGGATGAACGACCTGCTGCTGCGGCTGCGCGACAAGGGGAACACGGTGCTCGTCGTCGAGCACAAGCCCGAGGTGATCGCGATCGCCGACCATGTCGTCGACCTGGGTCCTGGTGCCGGCACGCAAGGCGGACAGATCTGCTTCAGCGGTGATGTGCCCGGACTGCGGGCCTCCGGGACGCTGACCGGCCGGCACCTGGAACACCGGGCCGGCCTGCGGGAGAAGGTGCGCGAGCCGCGCGGACAGCTGTCCATCAAGGGCGCCGGCCTGCACAACCTGCGGGACGTGAGCGTCGACATACCGCTCGGGGTCCTGACCGTGGTCACCGGCGTAGCCGGATCGGGCAAGAGCTCGCTGATCCACGGCAGCCTGCCCGCCCGTGAGGGGGTGGTGGTCGCCGACCAGTCGCCCATCCGCGGTTCCCGTCGCTCGAACCCGGCGACGTACACCGGACTGCTGAACCCGATCCGTACGGCCTTCGCCAAGGCCAACGGCGTCAAGGCGGCCCTGTTCAGCGCCAATTCGGAGGGCGCCTGCCCCAAGTGCAACGGCCTCGGCCTGGTGTACACCGACCTCGCCATGATGGCCGGCGTGGCGTCGGTGTGCGAGGAGTGCGAGGGCAAGAGGTTCACGCCCGAGGTGCTCACCTACACCCTGCGCGGCAAGAACATCAGCGAGGTGCTGGGGATGTCGGTGGCCGAGGCCCACGACTTCTTCACCTCGGGTCAGGCACACACCATCCTCGGGCGGCTGCGGGACGTCGGACTCGGCTATCTCCGGCTCGGACAGCCGCTCAACACCCTCTCCGGCGGTGAGCGGCAGCGCATCAAGCTGGCCATCCACATGGCGGAGAAGGCGGCGACGTACGTACTGGACGAGCCGACCACCGGACTGCACATGGCCGACGTGGATCAGCTGCTGGCGCTGCTCGACCGGCTGGTGGACGCAGGCAACACCGTGATCGTCATCGAGCACCACCAGGCGGTGATGGCACACGCGGACTGGCTCATCGACCTCGGCCCCGGCGCCGGACACGACGGCGGCCGCATCGTCTTCGAGGGGACGCCCAAGGATCTGGTCGCCCACGGGGACACCCTCACCGCGCACCATCTGCGGGAGTACGTCGGGGCCTGACCGCCACCAGGACGGGTTCTGGGAACGGTTGAAACATTACGAGGACGCTGCCGCGTCAATGAGGTGAAGGGGTCGCCGGCGCACGACGGGGGAGAGTGAGCAGGGGATGAGAGCGTCCCGCACGGAGGAGTACAGAGAGTTCGCGGCGAACCGCGCCGCGCACCTCTACCGCTCCGCCTGCCTCCTGACCAGCGGGGACACCCACCTCGCGGAGGATCTGGTCCAGGAGACGCTCGGCCGGATGTACGTGCTGTGGGGGCGCGTCTCCCGGATCGAGAATCCGGCGGGATACGCACAGACCGTTCTCGTCCGCTCGTTCCTCACTCACAGGCGCCGGCGCTCCGCTTCGGAACGCCCTGTCGGCGAACTGCCCGACTCCGCCCTGCTCTCCGGTGACGACCCCGAGCTGCGCCTCGCGCTCCTCGGTGCGCTCGGCCGGCTCACACCGAAGGACCGGGCGGTGGTGGTGCTGCGGTACTGGGAGGACCGCAGCATCGAGGAGACCGCCGACGCGATGAACGTCAGCTCCGCAGCGGTCCGCACCAGAGCGGTGCGGGCGCTCGCCAAGCTCCGTGAGCAGCTCGGCGGCAGTCTCGTCGAGTTCGCCGCACGCTGAGGCACGGCCCTTCGACGGCGGGCTCTTCCTGCGGGCCGCCCCGCGGGCTCCACCACTTCATTCCATGTGTTGCGACCAGAGAGTGTGGTTCCCCATGCCTTTCGAGGACGAACTCGGTGATGCGATCCGCCGTACCGGTGACACCTTCCGGCCCTCCGACCGGCCGGGTCTGGTGGACGGCGGCCTGACCCGCGGCCGACGTCGGCTGGCCCGTCGTCGCGCCGCCGCCGTGACCGGCAGCGTTCTGGCACTCGCCGTGGTCGGCGTCGCCGGCGGCTACACGAGCGGCGCGCTCGGCTTCGGCGACGGCCGGGCATCGGCCGCGGCACCGGCCACGCCCACCGCCGTCGCCGGGCAGGCCACGCCCGGCGCTCCGAGTCCGCCCGAGGGGGGCGGGGTCACCAAGGAGAAGATGATCGCGGCCTTCAAGGCCCTGCTGCCCGAGGGGAGGACCACCAGCGAGGACGGCCGGGGCATCACCGAGGACGCCAAGGGCCGCGTGACCGGCCCGTACGCCTCCGTCGTCTTCGACGACGGACAGGGAGCGGCGGCGATCAGCCTCGGCGTGAGCACCGTCGACCCGGCCGGGCAGAGCGCGGAGCAGTCCGTCACCTGCCCGTCCAAGGCGCTGGTGCAGCACGACACGTGCAAGGCCGAGACGCTCCCCGACGGTTCCCGCTACATGCTGTTCCAGGGCTACGAGTATCCCGACCGGCGTGTGGACACCCGGCTGTGGCGGGCCGTCCTGATCACACCCGAGGGTGTGCAGGTCGACGCCGGCGAATGGAACGCGCCCGCCGAGAAGGGCGCGCCGGTCAGCCGGCCGACGCCGCCCCTGACAGGCCCGCAGCTGAAGGCGCTCGTCACGGACGACGTGTGGAGGTCGATCGGCGCGCAGCTGGGCGAGCCCCACAAGGAGACACCGCTGCCCGGCTCCACCGGCACCGCGGTGGACAAGATCCTCACGTCGCTGCTGCCCAAGGGTCTGAAGGTCCTCGACAAGGAGGGCGACCCCGGGTACGGCTTCGTCGTCGCCGACGACGGCAAGGGCGCCGGCTTCATCCAGGTCAACGCACAGAACGGCATGCAGGACCTTGCGACGGACCTCTTCACCGGCGACGTCACGACCCTGCCGGACGGCACCAAGGTCATGGTGAAGCAGGAGAACGACCCCGACCAGAAGGGCGGCGCGGGCGCTGTCGGCTGGACGGTCGACACCCTGCGTCCCGACGGCTTCCGGGTCGTGATGATGGCCTTCAACGCGCCGGGGCAGGGCCAGGACGCCAGCCGTGCCGAGCCGGTCCTGACGATCGAGCAGATGAAGACCATCGTTCTCGACGAGAAGTGGCGCACCGCGGCCGGGTGAGCCGCAGGGACCGAGCCATGGAGCCCGGCCTCCACGGCGCCGAGCTCCGCAGCGCGCTTCCGTGACGCCGAACTCCGAGCCCGGCCTCCATGGCGCCGACCCCGCAGCCGTACCTCCACGCTCACTTCGCGTCCGAGTAGCGCTCCACCACAGCGATCGTGAACGGGAACCGCACCGGCGTCTCACCGAAGGCGATCCGCCCGGCCAGCTCACCGGCCGAGCGGATCGCATCCGCCACGTCGTGGGCCTCGTCCGCCGGGCAGTGCACGATCACCTCGTCGTGCTGGAAGAAAACCAGCTCCGCCCGCATCTCCGCGGTCGCCTGACGCAGCGCCGCCAGCATCAGCAGCGCCCAGTCGGCGGCGCTGCCCTGCACCACGAAATTCCGGGTGAAACGACCCCGTGCCCTGGCGTTGGTCGACGCGTAGCCGGGCGTGAACTCGCCGTCGGGAGGGGCGGCTTCGACCGGCTCCTGAGGGATGCCCGCCTCGTCGTCGTCGCCCGCACCGGCCGCCCGGGGACTGGTGCGCCCCAGCCACGTCCGGACCAGCCGACCCTCCTCGCCCGCCTTCGCCGCGTCGTCCACATAGGCCACCGCTCTCGGGAACCTGCGTCGGAGCGCCGCCAGGTTCTTCAGGCCGTCCCCCGAGGTCTGGCCGTAGATCGCGCCGAGCAGCGCGATCTTGGCGTGGTCGCGGTCACCGGAGAACGCCCGGTCGGACAGCGCCGTGTAGAGGTCGCCGTCGTGCCCCGCGACCTCCATCAGGCCGTGGTCCCGCGAGATCGCGGCGAGCACCCGTGGCTCCATCTGGTCGGCGTCGGCGACCACGAGGCGCCAGCCGTCGTCCGCGACGACGGCCCGCCGGATCACTTTCGGTATCTGAAGTGCCCCGCCACCGTTGGTCGTCCAGCGGCCGGAGACGCTGCCGCCGGGCAGGTACCCGGGCCGGAAGCGGCCGTCCCGCACCCAGTCCTGGAGCCAGCCCCAGCCGTGTGCGGTCCAGATGCGGTACAGCTTCTTGTACTCGATCAACGGCTTCACGGCCGGATGGTCGATCTCCTCCAGTTCCCATCGCCGGGTCGAGCGCACCTTGATCCCGGCCTGCGCGAAGGCCCGCACCACATCCGCGGGCAGGTCCGGCCGCACCCGCCGGCCGAAGGCAGCCGACACCTCGTCCGTGAGCTCAGCCAGGCGTCTCGGCTCGCCACCCCCCGCGTACCGCTCGCCGAGCAGTTCGTGCAGCACCGCCCGGTGCACATCGGCCCGCCAGGGGAGCCCCGCGCGGTTCATCTCGGCGGCCACGAGCATGCCCGCGGACTCCGCGGCCGTGAGCAACCGCATCCGGCCGGGGTGCTCCGCGGCCAGGTGCCTTCGCTGCTGGTCGGCGTAGACCTCGAGCAGCGCCTCCAGGGGCACGGCGACGGGCTGCGGCTCGAACAGTGAGGACTGGGACCCGGGCTCTGCCGCGCGGGCGGGCGGATCGGGCGGCACGGGAGCGTTGCGCAGCCGTGCCCAGGCGGCGGCTGCCGAGCGGGGTTCGCCGAGCCGTCCCTCGTGACCGAGCAGCAGCAGCTCGGCGTCCTCGATGTCGTAGCACCTCTCGACCGGGACACCGGCGGCCAGCAGCCGCGGATAGATCCCCGCGGTCGACCGCCACACCCACCGGTCCGCCTCGGGGCGGGAGCGGACCGCCTCGACCAGGTCGGGCTCCTCCAGCACGGGCCCGGCGGGCAGGCCGTCGGGACGGAGGGCGACGAGTCTGGCCCCGTCCCCCTCCGCCGCTGCCAGAGCCCATCGTTCGCCCATGGGTTCGAGTGTGGCAGCCGGGTACGACAACCGCCGGTCGACGGGCCGGGCAGCGGCGAGGGAGGTGGGTGCGCCGCGCGGGTTCAGTCCGTAAGTGTGCGGACGACGCGGGCTGGGTTGCCCACGGCGAGCACCCCGGCCGGCAGGTCCTTGGTGACCACGGAACCCGCGCCGACGACGGTGTTCTCCCCGATGGTGACGCCGGGACAGACGATCACGCCGCCGCCGAGCCAGACGTTGTCGCCGATCGCGATGGGGACCGCTTTCTCCCAGCCCGCTCGGCGTCGCTCCGTGTCCATCTCGTGTGCCGGGGTGAGGAGTTGCACGTTCGGTCCGATCTGCACGTCGGCGCCGACGGTGATGGGTGCCGCGTCGAGGAAGACCGCATTGAAGTTGACGAACGTACGGTCCCCGATGCTGATGTAGCGCCCGTAGTCGCAGTGGAACGGTGGCCGGATGCGTACGTCCTTGCCCAGCGAGCCGAGCAGTTCGCGAAGTATCGCCGTCCGCTCGTCGGGCGAGGCGCCGCCGTTCCCGTTGTAGGCGGCGCAGAGTTCGCTGCGGCGCCGGGTGTCCGCGCCCAACTCCTCGTCGTCCGGGAGGTACCACTCGCCGGCCAGCATCCGGTCCTTGTTCTCGCCCATTGATCGAAGCCTTCCTCGACAGCCGCTCTCCGTAAGATCGATCCTGCTACGCCGCCGACAGCGGTGGCGGGTTCACGGACAGACAGGGTGGGGATCCTTCGGTGCGGAGTGTGATGCGGGGGCGTGTGCGCGGCGCGGCTCTCGGGGCGGTGGCGGCGGTACTGGTGACGGGGGTGGCGAGCGGCTGCTCGTCGAAGGCCGACTCCGACGAGAAGGCGGGCGGTGCGGCAAGCCGGCAGGACGCGCGGCAGGACGCGAACGAGGAAGAGGCGAAGAAGGAAGAGAGCAAGGAGCAGGACAAGGCGGCCGACGGGCCGGCCGAGGCGGGCTCGGTGGGCGCTCCTGGCTCCGCCTGTCCCATGCCCGTCACCTTCTCGCTCGCCGCGGACTGGAAGCCCGAGCGCGTCGAGAGCGACAAGGACAGCGAGTTCGCCGCGGTCCTCGACCAGGGCCCGGTCACGCTGGTGTGTGAGATCGACGCCAAGCCCGCCGGGCACATCGGCTTCGTCCGGGTGTGGGTCGGCGCCGGGGCCGGGGACGACACCCGCAAGGCGCTCCAGGCGTTCGTCGCCGACGGGGCGAAGGAGCGGACGGACGAGGTGTACAAGGAGATCAAGGCGGGCAAGTTCGCCGCCACAGAGGTCACGTACATCAACAAGAACGAGTTCTTCGACGACCCCAAGAAGGAGCGTGCCTTCGCCGTGGCCACACCGCAGGGCCTGGTGGTCGTGGACCTCGGCGGCTTCGACTCGCAGGAACACGAGCAGATGCTCCCCGCGTACGAACTCGCGAAGCGGACGCTGCGCACCTCCTGACCGGGCGTGCGTCGCCCCTGGGAGGGGACCGCGGGCGCGGGCCGGACTCCGGGCGTACTGGGAGGGGACCGCGGGCGTGGACCGGACTCCGGGCGTACCGGGAGGGGAACGCGGACAGGGACCGGACAGCCGCTGTTCCCTCCTGGGAGTCCACGGTCCCGCCCCTCACCCCGCCTCCGGCACCCCGGTCCCCTCACCCGGCCTCCCTCACCTGGTCCTCGGGCAGCTGACCAGCGCCGCGAGGACCGCGACCGCCGCGCACGCCCCGAGTGCCGCTCCGGCCGTCCCCCACGGCACCACGACGGTCACGGGCGCCGACAGAGCGGCCAGCGCCGCCCCCAGCCCGGCCAGGTTCACTGCGGCGATCGCGGCCCCCAGCACGGCTCCCACGGCGACGGAGAGCAGTGCCTCGCCCGTGACGACCCGTAGCACCTGTGCGCGGGTCGCTCCCGCGAGGCGCAGCGAAGCGAGTTCGCCGGCACGTGCCGATGTGGCCATCAGCAGCGTCCCGGCGAGGGCGATCGCCGTGTAGACAAGGGCGATCCCGAGCACGACGAGCATTCCGAGACGGGTCTGCGGGCTGGTACGGGGATGCGTCGCGGTGGCCCACTCGTCCACTTGGCGGACCGTTCCGCCGGAGGAGCGCCGCAGCTCGGTGGCGAGGGCGGCGAGTGCGGCAGGGGAGGTGCCCGCGCCGGCCCGTACGTCGATCCTGTCGACCGGAGCCGTGGACGCGTTGGCGGCCGTGACGAAAGCGCCGTCGCCACCGGTCCCGACCGCCAGGACGGCGGCGATGCGGAGCCTGGCCGGGCGGCCGTCGCCCAGCCACACGTCGATGGTCCGGCCCACCTCGTGCCGCATCCACTCCTCGGTGACGACGATGGAACGGTCGTCCAGGTCGCGCAGGTCGCCCGCCGTGACCGGCAGCCGCGCCAGCTTCGCGAACGCCGCCGGGTCGGTCACCGCACGCGCCTCGAATCCGACGAGTGCGGTGCCCTCCTCCCGTACGTACACGGCGGTGGACGCGGACGGAGAGAGCGTCGCGGTCCTCGTCGCAGGGGTGCCGGCAGTACGTTCCGTCGCACGCAACCGTTCGCCGGTCACGACCAGTTGGGCCGCCGTGCGTTCCCGGGCGTCCGCCGCCCGCGCCGCCGTCACCGACTCGGCGGTCCCGGTCATCGAGCCGGCCAGTGCCACGGTGACGAGTACGGGCGCGGCGACGGCGGCCGTGCGGCGCACGGACGCGGCGGTGTTCTCCCGTACGAGCATTCCCACCGCGCCGGGCAGGGGCAGCAGCCTCGCGGTGCGCTGCACGAGCAGCGGTGCCAGCAGCGCGACGGCGGTGATCAGGATCATCGGCCGGGTCAGGTACGTCTTGCGTTTCAGCAGGTCGGCCGGGTCCGTGGCGAGCCCCCAGGCCAGCAGCGCCGCACCTGCCACCGCCAGGAGGATGCCGGCCAGCAGCCTGCCGCGCGGCAGCACGCCCGTGTCCACGTCCGCCTCGCGCAGCGCCTCCGCCGGACCGATGCGCCCTGCCCGGCGCGAGGCCGCCCACACTCCTGTGAGGGCGACCAGCAGGCCGGTCCAGAACGCCACGTGAAAGGGCCAGTTGACGTCCTCGCGGATCGCGAACCACTCGGGGGCCACCTTCCCTTCGACGAGTGCTCGGGCCAGCCGAGGCGCTCCCCAGGCGCCGAGCACGCAGCCCGCGGCGGAGGCGAGCACGCCGACGACCAGCGATTCGGTGAGCAGCAGCCGGCGGATCTGGCCGGGTGTCGCCCCCGCCGTCCGTAGCAGCCCGAACTCACGCCGCCGCAGGGCCACCGCGAAGGCGAACGTCGAGGCGACCACGAAGACGGAGACGAATGCGGACACGCCGCCGGCCGTGCCGAGCAGCGAGTTCACCGAGACGAGAGCCTGGGCGTCGCGCTCGGTGCCGGGATCCGCCCGCCGTCGCTCGTCCCCGGTGAGGACCTGCGCCCTGCGGCCCACCACTTCCTCGACCTTGTCGGCGGGGGCATCGACGCCGACCGCGTCAGGGCCGCCGTCGCGGGTCACCGGGCCGAGCGCGGCCAGCTCCCGCACCAGGTCGTTGTCCACAGGTTGTGGATGAGCGAGCGGCTTCGACACCTCCTCGGTCCGCGGCCCCCGACGGACCTCCACGGTGAGCCTGTCCTGCCCCATCACGACCACCGGCGAGGAGGCGAACCGCTCCGGCGGGCGCTGCGGCGCCTCGAAGGTGGAGGCCAGGCCGAGGCCCATCGTCGCGATCAGTCCGACGCCCAGCGCCAGGGCGACGAAGCCGGCGACGAACGTGGCCCAGCGTGCCCGCAGTGCGGCACAGGCAACGGTCAGCACGGGACCGCCTCCAGTCCCGCGAGGCGGGCCGCGACCTGATCGGCGGTGGGCGACGTGAGCTCTCCGCCGACCCGCCCGTCGACCAGGAGGACGACCCGGTCGGCGAACGACGCGGCCACCGGGTCATGGGTGACCATCACGATCGTCTGCCCTTCGCGGTCCACCAGCCCCCGCAGAAGTCCGAGCACCTCCTTGCTGGTGACGGTGTCGAGCGCGCCGGTCGGTTCGTCCGCGAACAGCACGGCCGGCCGGGTGATCAGGGCGCGGGCGAGAGCGACCCGCTGCTGCTGCCCGCCCGACATCCGGCCCGGCCGATGCCCCGCCCTGCCCTCGAGGCCCACCTCGGCGAGCGCCCGGCGCACGTCGGCGCGCGACGGCCGCCGCCCCGCCAGCCGCAGCGGCAGTGCGACGTTCTGGGCCGCGGTCAGCGACGGGATCAGGTTGTAGGCCTGGAAGACGAAGCCGATCCGGTCGCGCCGCAGCAGGGTGAGCCGCCGTTCGCTCAGCCCGTCGAGCCTGACGCCGTCGATCTCCACGGTCCCCGACGTCGGCCGGTCGAGCCCGGCGGCGCACTGGAGCAGGGTGGACTTGCCCGATCCGGAGGGCCCCATGACGGCGGTGAAGGACCCTCGAGGGAATTCGAGGTCGATTCCGTCGAGTGCGGTGACGTCACGGTGGACGCGGCGGAGGCCGGTGAGCCGTACGGCTGTTGTGGTCATGCCGCCAGGCTTCCGTCTGCCGTCGCCGTGATCACGACCACTGGGGGTGTTCCCACGGTATGGCCTGCCCTACCCGTGAAGACCCCGCGGGACCGGCCGCCCCGTCCGTGGGACCATCCGAAGTATGAGAACGGTCGAGAAGGCGCTGGCGGCGGCGCTGTACGGGGAGGGCGACGAGGCGCTCGACACCGGCGCGTCCCTGCTCGCCGCCGACCCCTCCGCCGACGACGAGCTGCGCCTTCGCGGCGAGGAGTTCGTACGGCGGGCCTGGGAGCGGGGCTGGCAGCCCGCCGACGTAGTGCGGTTGGTCCGACGGGACCTCGACGACACGCACGAACTGCTGGCGGCGGGGCTGATCACGGCGGAGACGCAGCGCTACGGCCCTCGGCTCGCACCCCGCTTCCGTGCCCAGCTCGACGACCTGGCCGGTCTGCAACCGCCCAGGTCCGACCGTTTCTCGCACGCCACGGCCCTGCTGGAGCTGTACCGGCTGCTCTCCCGTCTCCCGGCGATCGAACCGGTCGGCCCCGTCCCGGGCGAGTCCCTGGCCTCGGTGCCGGCGTCGCCTCACGAGCCGCGCATGCTCGGGCGGATCCGGGCGCTGCTGGCGAAGGCGGAGGCCACCGGCTACCCGGAGGAGGCCGAGGCGCTCACCGCCAAGGCGCAGGAGCTGATGGCCCGGCACAGCGTCGACGAGGCCTTGCTGGCCGCCCGTACGCACAGCCCGGACGCCCCGTCGGCGTGCCGGATCGGTGTGGACGCCCCGTACGAGACGGCGAAGGCGGTCCTGCTCGACGCGGTGGCCGCGGCGAACCGCTGCCGAGCGGTGTGGAACAGCGCGTTCGCCTTCTCGACCGTAGTCGGCTTCGAGAGCGATCTCGAGTCGGTCGAGCTGCTCCACACCTCCCTGCTCGTCCAGGGCGCGACGGCCCTCACCAAGGCGGAGTCCGCGCAGCGCGCCGGCGGCCGCCGGCGGACCAAGACCTTCCGCCAGTCGTTCTGGACCGCGTACGCGAGCCGCTCGGGCGAGCATCTGACCGCTGTCGCCGACGAGGTGGTCACCGCCGACCTGCTGCCTGTCCTGGCATCGCGGGACGTGGCGGTGGCCTCGCACACCGACCGGATGTTCCCCGAGACGACGACCACCCGGGTGCGCGGCGCCACGGACCTCGACGGATGGCAGGACGGCCGCGCCGCGGCGGACCGTGCGGAGCGGCGGGGCCCGGCGCCGGCGGCGGGACGCATCGCACGCAGGCCTCGCCACTAGCCACGTCTCGCCGGCGCTGTCCTTTCGGCGCGGGGCGGTGCGACTCCGTTCCCCGCCACGCCCCTCGGCGGACGCGCGGCCGCATCCTGGCCCCGACCATTGCCCGCCGCACCCGACGGCCACGCCCCCGTCAGCCCGCGCGCTGCCGCCTCCGTGCCGCGGTCATGCCCGCCACGTACACGACCACCGCGCCGAGCAACAGCCACTCGAGGACGCCCAGCCACTCCGGCAGGAGGCGGTACGTGGTGCCGTCCCGGTACACACAGGTGGCCTGGGCGGGGAAGATGTCGCGGTCCACACGGGCGGCGCGGTCGTAGATGCCGGTCACGAACGCCGAGCAGGCCTGCAGCGGCTCCTGCCCCGGTGATGTCAGCGCCGTGCCGCCGGCGTGGACGAGAGCGAGGGCGAATCCGGCGCCGACGGCGGACGCCCCCATCCGCCGGGCCGCCTTCTCGTGATCGGACCGGACGAACTCCAGCGCGGTCGCGGCGACGGCGCAGGCGGCCGTGGCGGCGATGCACGCCCACATCACCCACACGAGCGCGCCGGCGGTGGAGATGGTGGTGCCGTCCGCGAACACGCACCGCACGTCGGGCGGCAGGCTGCTGCGCTCGACGGTGAACGGCCCGCCGGGGCCCACCATCCCGTGGCTGCACCGCTCGTCCAGTTCGGAGATCGCCGCCAGCAGGCCGGCCGCCAGCCAGACGACGACGGACACGCACAGCAGCAACGCGAAGGCGATCCACAGTCCGTGCGACGACAACCGCGCCGTGCGTATGTTCGACATGGTGGGAGCGTAGGGCGCGGCATCACCCCGCCGGACAGCGCATCCCGCCCGGAGGTCGGGTGAAATGCCGGGAAAGGTCGTTACGCTCGGCCCATGAGCTGGCTCCGGGCGCTGAAGGAGACCGCCCTTTCGGGGCTGAAGGTCGAGCGGAAACGGCTGGAGCCCCTTGTCGCCGTCCGGGCCGCCGTGGGGCTGGCACTCGTCGTCGGCGCTGGACTGACGCTCTTCGGGCCCGCGGTCGCCGTGAGTTCGGCGTTCGGCGCGTTCCAGGCCGCCATCGCGACGTTCCAGCGCAGCTGGCGGCCGCGGCCGGTCCTCGCGCTCCTGTCGGGGGCGACACTCGCCGTGTCCACCTTCCTCGGCTACCTCACCGGCGCCAATGTCGTCCTGTTTCTCGCCCTGCTGACGCTGTGGACCTTCCTCGGCGGCCTCCTGTGGGCGGTGGGGCCGACGGCCGGGTTCATGGCCTCTTCGAACATCGCCATCATGCTGGTGACCGTCACCCTGCCCACGTCGGTCGCCGCCGCCGCGGGCCATGCCGCCATGATCGCCGTCGGCGGGGTCGTACAGGCCCTGCTCGTCGTCCTGTTCCCGGTACGCCGCTGGGGCGCGCAGCGCGACGCGCTCGCCGACGCGCTCGCGGCGGAGGCCGACTACGCGCGCAGGCTGCGCGAGGATCCGACCGCGTCCTTCGACCCGGCCCCCCTGATGTACGCCCGCAGTGCCGCTGCCGTCACCCCGCGGCAGGCCAGGCGCAGGCCGGCGGAGCTGCACGGCACCCGCGGCGTCGCCGAACGCATCAGGCCCGTGCTCGCATCACTGGCCGACCCGGCCGTCGGCGTGCCCGCGGAGGGCCCGGCCCGCGACCGGGTGCGCGAACTGCTCGGCGCCGCGGGGACGGTGCTCGACGCCGCCGCGCGTGCCGTACGCCACGGGGAGGCCGTCCGCGTCCCGCCGGCTGCGGCCGCCGCCCTGCGGACGCCCGACACCGGCGCCCTCCTCTCCGGGCCGCCCCGCCGAGCGGCCCTGCGGCTGACCGCACTGCTCGACGAGGTCGTCGGCACGGCACGCGGCGCGGGTGCCGCCGAGTCCGACCACCGCACACGGCACGGGCTGGTGCGGTTGGTGCCCGGCGCGCTGCGGGCGATGCGCGACGAACTGCGCCCCGACTCGCCGGTGCTGCGGCACGCGGTCCGCTCGTCGGCGGTCGTGGCCGCCGGCTATCTGCTGGGTGCCGCACTGCCGTTGGGCCACGGCTACTGGGCGCCCCTCACGGCGGTCATGGTCATGCGCCCCGACTTCTCGCAGACCTACGGCCGTTCCGTCGCCCGCTTCTGCGGCACCCTCGTCGGTGTGGGCGTGGCGACCGCGGTGGTGCAGACGGCCCGGCCCGGCACCTATGTCAGCGCGGGCATCGCCGTCCTGTGCGCCTTCGGCATGTACCTCGTCATGCGCACCGGGTACGCGGTGGCCAGCGTCTTCATCTCCGCCTACGTGGTCTTCCTGCTCGGCACCGGCGGAGAGGACTGGGCCCAGACGGTTCCGCAGCGGGTGCTGCTCACCTTCCTCGGCGGGGTGCTGGCGATGCTCGCCTACGCCCTCTACCCGGCCTGGGAGACCACGCGTCTGCATCACCGGCTCGCCGACTGGCTGCTCGCGCACGGCCGTTACGCCGCGGCCGTCCTCGACCGCTACGCCGATCCCGCCGACGGTCCGGAGTCCGTGGGGACACCCGGATCCGCGGACGTCAGGGGGACGCTGCTCGACGCGCGGGACTCCCGGATCGCCTGGCGGGAAGCCCTGTCCAAGGCGAAGCACGAGCCGGTGCGCTCCCGTGTGCTGTCACGGAGAACGGCGGAGGACGCGGGCCGGGCACTCGCCCAGGCGGGCAGGGTCGTGATGCTCATCGAGGCGCATCTGCCCGAGTACGGCGGCCGCGAGGGCGCCGCCCCGGTGCCTGCCGCCGCTGCGCTGGCCGAGGTGCTGCGCCACGCCGTCGAGGAGGGCGCGGAGGCGGTACGCGAGAACCGTGTGCCGGACTGGGGGCCGGTGCACGAGGTCGTGGACCGCTGGGATACGACGGAGGCGTCCGACGCCGTCCTGCGGGGCGGGGCCGTCCAACTCCTTGCAGCGCTGGACGATCTGGCCGACGCCATCGCCGGGAGGCAGGGCGACGACGGGCCGCGGACCCATGAGGGACCCGCGGCCCGGTGACGACGCAGGAGTGACGTGCGGAGCGGCTCGCCCCCGGCGACCGGCCGGCGGTGAGCCGCAGTCGTCACGGGGTCGGGAAGTCCGACGGCAGGCCGGTCGGCAGACCGTCGGGCAGTGCGCCCGCCTCGCTCTTCTTGAGCGTGTCCTTCTTGCCGGCGTCCCACGAGATGACCAGCGTCGTCCCGTCGTTGGACTCGATCGAGCCGAGCGTGCGGTCGGTGTTCCCGTCCGCGCACTTCAGCGCCAGGATCTGCTTGCCCGTGTCCTGCACCTCGCCGGTGCAGGCATGTCCGTCGGCGACGATCGCGGCGTTGGAGTCCTGGACCGACAGCGCGACGGGCTTCCCGTCGCTCAGGCCGGTCCAGGTGCCCTCGATGTCACGGGCCCTGCCCTCGCCGCTGTCGCCGCTGTCGCCGCCGGCGTCGGTGGGCGAGGCCGTGGCCTGGTCCTTGCCGGCGTCGTCGCTGTCGCTGTCGCCGCTGCCGCATCCGGTCAGCGCGAGGGCGGCGACGAGGCCGGCCGCGACGGCCGAGGTACGTACGAGCTTGAGCACGGAGCTGTCCCCCTGATCGGTAGCAAGACCGCGCCAAGCTACCAGGAGGACTTGCGGACTCCGGGCAGGAAGCCGGCGTGCGCCTGCTCACGCGTCCGCACCCTGGAGAGCCCGAACTTCCGCAGGTGGCCCCGTGGTCGGCCGTCCACCGCGTCCCTGTTGCGGACGCGCGTCGGGCTGGCGTCACGCGGCTGACGGCGCAGTTCGGCCTGCGCGGCCTGCCGCTCCTCCTCGCCCGTGTCCGTCCTGCGGAGGACATCCTTCAGCTCGGCCCGCCGGGCCGCGTACCGCTCGACGACCGCCTTGCGATGCTCGTTGCGTGCCACCTTGCTCTTCTTCGCCATCAGACCTTCACCCCGCGCGCACGGATCCGGGCGACGGCGGCCTCGACGCCGATCACGTCGACTGTCCTGACCGCCCGCGCGCTGAGGGTGAGACGGACATGGCGGCCCTCGCCGGGGAGCCAGTAGCGCTTGCGCTGGATGTTGGGGTCGAAGCGGCGGGACGTACGCCGGTGCGAGTGGGAGATCCGATTGCCGAAGCCGGGCCGGGCCCCGGTCAGCATGCAGTGCGCGGACATGGTGATGCACCTCTCTTGAGAGCTCATTTGGTAATGGAAATCATTTCCATATACTAGCTCCATGGCTCGCACCGACATCCGCCCGGTCATCCAGCTCCGCTCCACCGCGGGCACCGGCTACACCTACGTCACCCGCAAGAACCGCCGTAACGACCCCGACCGGCTGACCCTTCGCAAGTACGACCCCGTCGCCGGCCGCCACGTCGACTTCCGAGAGGAGCGCTGACATGAAGTCCGGCATCCACCCGCCTTACGCGCCTGTCGTCTTCCGCGACAAGGCCGCCGGTTTCGCCTTCCTGACCCGGTCCACCGCCACCAGCGACAGGACGGTCGACTGGGAGGACGGCAACACCTACCCCGTCATCGACGTGGAGATCTCCTCCGCTGGCCACCCCTTCTACACAGGGACGGCACGAGTGCTCGACACCGCCGGCCGCGTCGAGCGCTTCGAGCGCCGGTACGGGGGCCGACAGTGACTCTGCCCGTCGCACTGGTCGGCGGGCTGCACGCGGACGCCCGCCGGGCCGCGGTGGAACGGCTGCTCACCACGGTGCCCGGCAGTGTCGCCCTGCACCACGACCTCTCGACCGCCGGACGGGGCGCGGTCGTCAGGACGGTCCGCGACGCACGGGGCGTCCGAGACACCGGTGAGACGCCGCTCGTCAACGACTGCGCCTGCTGCGCACTGCGCGAGGACCTGGTGCCCGAGCTGGCGCGGCTCGCCGCGGACGGCGCCACCGGCCTCGCGGTCGTCGAGCTGTGGGACTCCGTCGAGCCCAAGGCCATGGCCGAGGTGATCGCCGCGCACGCCGGCGAAGGTCTCGCACTGACATCGGTGATGACCGCCGTGGACCCGGCGCTGCTGCTGCCGTATCTCGCCAACGGCGACGACCTGGCGGACGCGGGCCTCGCCGCGGCGGCCACGGACCGGCGCACGATCGCGGACACCTGGGCGCGTCAGCTGGAGTACGCGCCGGTCCTCGCCCTCGTCGACAGCGAAGAGGCGGACGACGAGGACCGAGCCCTGCTGACACAACTGCACCCGACGGCCCGGCGGATCGCCGTGGACGGCGAGGAACTGGCCGCCGCGGCCGTCGCCGGGTTCGACGTGGAGGCGGCCGCCGCCGCGCAGCATCCGGCCTGCGCACTGCTGCCGCAGGAGGCCGACGACTGCGGCGTCGCCACCTACGTGTGGCACAGCTGCCGGCCTTTCCACCCGGAGCGCCTCTACCAGGCGCTGGAGGACCTGACCTGCGCCGCGGCCCGCAGCCGCGGCCGGTTCTGGCTCGCCGACCGGCCGGACACCCTGCTGGCCTGGGACGCGGCCGGGGGCGCGCTCTGTGTCGAGAGCGCGGGGCCCTGGCTCGCCTCGCTGCCGGACGCCGCCTGGGAGATGGTCCAGCCGGTGCGCCGGGCGGCCGCCGCGCTGGACTGGCACCCCGAGCACGGCGACCGCTGCCAGCACCTCGTGTTCACCTCGCCCGGCCTCGACCGCGACGGACTCGAGCAGCTCCTCGAGTCGTGTCTGCTGAACGACGCCGAGTACGCCGCGGGCCGAGAGGCCTGGAAGCGGCTGCTGCCCGCCTTCGACCCCCTACTGGAGGTATGACATGTCACCCCGCCGCAAGGAAACGCGCACACCGCTCAGGTCCCGTCCCTATCCGCTGGACCGGGACGGCATCACCTACGTCGACTACAAGGACACCGATCTGCTGCGGAAGTTCGTCTCGGACCGAGGGAAGATCCGCAGCCGCCGGGTGACGAGGGTGACCGCTCAGCAGCAGCGGCAGCTGGCCAGGGCCGTCAAGAACGCGAGGGAGATGGCGCTGCTGCCCTACTCCTCCGGCTCGACCGGCTGAACGGCGGTGCGGCCCTACGTATTCCCGGTAAAGGCCGGAACCGGGTCGCGAAGGACGGCACCGATCGGCGAGGGCAGACGTCTCTATGGATGGGGCCGCTGTAACCGTGGGAACACCCGGCGTGCACGTGCATCTGCTCGTGCATCCGGCTCATGCATCTGCATGTGAACACAGCTATGATCCCGGATAGTTGACACCTGCACCTTGCACCCCGGGAGCGACTTGTGCACCAGGTCTACAACGGCATGGCGGCGACGGAGCTTCGCGGGGTCGTCTGGCAGAAGAGCCGGCACAGCAATTCACAGGGTTCGTGCGTGGAGCTCGCCAGACTGCCGGACGGCGACGTGGCGATGCGCAATTCGCGGCACCCCGACGGGCCCGCACTCGTCTATACGCCCGCCGAGATAGAAGCGCTGCTTCTGGGCGTGAAGGACGGGGAGTTCGATCATCTGATCGCGGAGGCGTGAGGCCGGCCGCATCGGCGCACGGCGCCGGGACACGCGTCCGTGTCCCTAGTTCAACCGGAACAGCGCCCAGACCACCTTGCCACGCAGCGACCCCGCGAGCGGGTGCCAGCCCCAGCCGTCGCTGAAGGAGTCGACCAGGAAGAGCCCGCGACCGGACTCGGCGGCGAAGTCCTCCTCGGCCTGCCGCGACCGGGGGCCGTCGTGGCTGGGGTCGCGCACCGCGCACACCAGTCGGCCGGTCCACCGCATCAGGTGCAGGCGCACCGGGGCTTCCTTGGCGGGCTCGTGCGTGGCGCCGTCGGACGGCAGGGCGTGCCGCAGGGCGTTGGTCACGAGCTCGGAGACGACCAGGGCGACATCGTCGAATCGCTCGTCCAGCTGCCACTGGCCCAGTGTGTTCTTGGTGAACAGGCGGGCGCCGCGTACTGCTTCGAAGCGGGCGGGCAGGGCGCACGAGGCCGAGCTCGAGACGGCTGCGGGGTCGAAGGGGGGAAGGCCCTGCCGTAACGGCTCGAGCATGGTGGATCCATTCGGTCCCATGCGAGGCACTCCCGGGAATCGCGGCTGTGACGCTTCAACACGAACGAGCACGCAGGTGCGCGAGGACCATGGTTCCGAATGCGTAGGGCAGATGCAAGGGCAGATGCACGTGCACGCGCCGGACCTGTCCGCCCCCGTGCCGGTTCTTGCTCATTTCTTCCACCAATATCTTGCGAGCTCTGCCTGACGCCTACTCATTTCCGTAATCGAATGAGTACGGGCTGAAGCGTTTTGGTGGCAGAATCCGGCTCTTGGGGTTCGGGGGGACCTCCTGAAGCATCGGTGTCGAGCGAACAGAGCGTGCACAGCAGGGATGGGGAGGGTCGAAGTCGTGGCAGCAGGCGAGTCAGCGTGGTCATGGGAACAGTCCCGCGCCGAGGGCCCGGGCGGAGGTTCGGTGGTGCGGCGCATCCTGCTGGGCTCACAGCTCAGAAGGCTGAGGGAATCGCGTGGCATCACGCGAGAGGCGGCCGGCTACTCGATCCGCGCGTCCGAATCCAAGATCAGCCGTATGGAGTTGGGCCGGGTGAGCTTCAAGGCGCGCGACGTGGAGGACCTGCTGACGCTCTACGGCGTCGCCGACGACAGCGAACGCGATGCGCTGCTCGGGCTCGCCAAGGAGGCCAATGTCGCCGGCTGGTGGCACAGCTTCGGTGACGTCCTGCCCGGCTGGTTCCAGACGTACATCGGCCTTGAGGGTGCGGCCTCGCTGATCCGCATCTACGAAGTGCAGTTCGTGCACGGCCTGTTGCAGACCGAGTCGTACGCGCACGCCGTCGTCACCCGCGGCATGCCCGACGCGCCCCGGGCCGAGATCGACCGCCGGGTCGCGCTGCGGCTGGAGCGCCAGAAGACCCTCGTCTCCGAGCGGGCCCCGCACCTGCACGCCGTGCTGGACGAGGCGGCCCTGCGCCGCCCGTACGGCGACCGGGCGGTGATGCAGGCCCAACTGCGCCATCTGATCGAGGTATCCGAGCATCCCAGCATCACGCTCCAGGTGATGCCCTTCAGTTTCGGCGGCCACGCGGGCGAGAGCGGCACCTTCACCATGCTGCGCTTCCCGGAGTCCGACCTCTCCGACATCGTCTACCTCGAGCAGCTGACCAGTGCGCTGTATCTGGACAAGCGCGAGGAGGTCGCCCAGTACGAGCGGGTGATGGAACGGCTGACAGAGGACAGTCCTGATCCGGCCGAGACCCGGGACCTTCTTCGAGGTCTCCTCCAACTCATTTGAAACATAAGTACGATGACGCAACATCAGACGTCCGTGCTCATGCCTCTGGAGTAAGGGATCACATGTCCTTCTTCACCGATCTGGCCCAGCAGTACATAGACGGCGAGTGGAGGCCGGGCACCGGCTCCTGGGACATCATCGACTTCAATCCCTACGACGGTGAGAAGCTCGCCTCCATCGCCGTGGCCACGGCCGACGAGGTGGACCAGGCCTACCGGGCGGCGGAGCGCGCCCAGCGGGCGTGGGCGGACACCAACCCGTACGCCCGCCGGGGCGTCTTCGAGCGGGCCCTTCGGATCATCGAGGACCGCGAGGAGGAGATCGCCGAGGCGATCGTCGCCGAGCTCGGCGGCACCCGACTCAAGGCGGCGTTCGAGCTGCACCTCGCCAAGGAGTTCATGCGCGAGGCGGTGCACCTGGCGCTGCGGCCGGAGGGGCGCATCCTGCCCTCGCCGGTCGACGGCAAGGAGAACCGCGTCTACCGGGTGCCGGTCGGTGTGGTGGGCGTCATAAGTCCCTTCAACTTCCCCTTCCTGCTGTCGATCAAGTCGGTCGCCCCGGCGCTCGCCCTCGGCAACGCCGTGGTCCTCAAGCCGCACCAGAACACCCCGATCTGCGGCGGCTCGCTGGTGGCCAAGGTGTTCGAGGAGGCGGGCCTGCCGGCCGGTCTGCTGAACGTCGTGATCACGGACATAGCCGAGATAGGTGACGCGCTCATCGCGCACCCGATACCGAAGGTCATCTCCTTCACCGGCTCCGACAAGGTGGGCCGGCACGTGGCCACCGTCTGCGCGGCCAACTTCAAGCACGCCGTTCTCGAACTCGGCGGCAACAGCGCGCTGATCGTGCTCGACGACGCCGACCTCGACTACGCGGTGGACGCCGCGGTCTTCAGCCGGTTCGTGCACCAGGGCCAGGTCTGCATGGCCGCCAACCGCATCCTGGTGGACCGCTCGGTCGAGAAGGAGTTCACCGAGAAGTTCGTCGCCAAGGTGCGGACCCTCAAGGTCGGCGACCCCGCCGACCCGGCGACCCACATCGGCCCCCTCATCAACTCCTCCCAGGCGGACGCGGTCTCCGCGCTGGTCGAGCAGACGGTGGAGGCGGGTGCGACGGCACTGCTGCACGGGGCCACGGACGGCAACCTCGTCTCCCCTTCGGTGCTGACCGGCATCCCCGCCGAGTCGCCGGTGCTGACGCAGGAGATCTTCGGCCCGGTGGCCCTGATCGTCCCCTTCGACGGCGAGGACGAGGCGGTCCGGATCGCCAACGAGACGCCGTACGGCCTGAGCGGGGCCGTGCACACCGGTGACGTGGAGCGGGGTGTGCGGCTCGCCAAGCGGGTGGACACCGGCATGATCCACATCAATGACGGCACCGTGCACGACGAGCCGATCGTGCCCTTCGGCGGTGAGAAGCACTCTGGTCTCGGCAGGCTGAACGGCGACTCGATGCTCGACTCCTTCACCACCCAGAAGTGGATATCGGTCCAGCACGGGCGCTCGCGGTTCCCGTTCTGACGAATCTTCCGACGCCGGTCCCTTGCGGACAGAACCTGACCGCAAGGGCCCGTAGCTTTTGAGGTGTCGGCAGGAGGGCGGACGGCCCTCCCCACGATCCGGAAGGCGGACACACCATGGTCACCCACGTTCCCGCGGAGGCCCACGGCGACGAGCGAGGCGCGCTCCTGTCCTTCGTCGAGGCGCAGCGGGGCGCGATCCGGCGCTCCGTCCTCGGTCTGACGGAGGAGCAGGCGGCGAGCCGGCCGAGCGCGAGCGAGCTGTCGCTGTCGGGGCTGGTCAAGCATGTGGCGGAGATGGAGCTGAACTGGCTGCGGCTGGCGCAGCAGCGGCCGAACGAGAGGCAGCGCAGCGAGGAGACCTGGGGAGACAGCTTCCGCCTGGTCGACGGTGAGACCGTGCCGGGTGTGCTGGGCTTCTGGGACTCGGTCGCGAAGGAGACGGAGGAGTTCATCCGCTCCGTGCCGAGCATGGACGACACGTTCCCGCTTCCCCCGGCACCCTGGTTCCCCAAGGATGCGCGGGTCTCGATGCGGTGGCTGATGATGCACCTGGTCGAGGAGATCGCCCGGCACGCCGGCCACGCGGACATCATCCGTGAGTCACTGGACGGCAAGGGCGCCTTCGACCTGGTCGCGCTGGAACAGGGTGGGGACTGGGGCGCGTGATGATCGCTGCGTACCCTGGTCAAAGTTGATCAGGAGGTACGCGGATGTCAGCGATCCGGCTTCTCGTCCTGGGGGCCGTGCGCCAGCATGGACGGGCGCACGGCTACCAGGTCCGCAACGATCTCGAGTACTGGGGCGCCCACGAGTGGTCGAACGCCAAGCCGGGATCGATCTATCACGCGCTCAAGCAGATGGCGAAGCAGGGACTGCTGCACGCCCATGAGATCGCCCCGTCGACGGCGGGCGGGCCGCCGCGCACCGAGTACGAAGTCACCGAGCGGGGCACCGAGGAGTTCTTCTCGCTCCTGCGGGAATCCCTGACGGCGCACGACCAGAAGACGGACGTGCTCTCGGCCGCGATCGGGTTCATCGTCGATCTGCCGCGGGACGAGGCGGTGGCGCTGCTCAAGGAGCGGGTGCGCGGTCTGGAGCAGTGGCGTGCGTCGGTCACCGAGTACTACACGCCGGAAGAGGGACCCGACACTCTGGGCCACATCGGCGAGATCATGAACATGTGGGTCTCGTCCGCGGACTTCGGCGCTGAGTGGACGCGCGGCCTGATCCGCCGGATCGAGGGGGGCGCCTACACCTTCTCGGGTGAGGGCGAACCGTTCGTCGCAGTGCGGGCGGAGGGTGACGAGAACCCCTACGCGACGGGCGAGCCGCATGAAGGCGATCTCGACTAATCAAGTTTGACCAATCGAGGACGGGGGACTATCTTACGACGGTGGTCAAATTTGACTACTGTTTTCCCAGGGCGCTGGAGGAGACGGATGACGGACGCGATCGTCGTCGAGGGTGTACGGAAGCGGTACGGGGACAAGAGTGCTCTGGACGGCCTGGACCTGACGGTGGCGCGCGGCACCGTACACGGCGTGCTCGGCCCCAACGGCGCGGGCAAGACCACCGCCGTACGGGTCATGGCGACACTGCTGCGGCACGACGAGGGCGTGGTCCGCGTCGCCGGTCACGACGTACGCACCCAGGCCGGCGAGGTCCGCAGGCGGATCGGCCTGCTCGGGCAGCACGCGGCGGTCGACGAGGAGCTCGGCGGCCGGCAGAACCTCGAGATGTTCGGGCGGCTGTACCACCTCGGCGCACGCCGGGCGGGGACCAGGGCCGACGAACTGCTCGAGCGGTTCGACCTCGCGGACACCGGACGCAAGGCGGTCAAGCTCTACAGCGGCGGCATGCGCAGAAGGCTCGATCTCGCGGCCTCGTTGATCACCGAGCCCGAGGTGCTGTTCCTCGACGAACCGACGACGGGGCTCGACCCGCGCGGCCGGGCCGAGGTGTGGGCCTCGGTGCGCTCCCTCGTCGGCGCCGGCACCACGGTGCTGCTGACCACGCAGTACCTGGAGGAGGCCGATCAGCTGGCCGACCGGATCTCGGTCGTCGACGCCGGACGGGTGATCGCGGAGGGGACGGCGGACGAGCTGAAGGCGAAGACCGGCGGCGACCGGATCGACGTGGTCCTGCGCGACGCGGACCGCCTCGCCCTCGTCGCCTCCCTGCTTCCCGGCGAGGCGACCGTGGACCCCGACCGGCGGCTGGTCAGCGCGCCGGTGAGCGACCGGATGGCCGCTCTGACCGAGACCGTGCGGGCACTGGAGGCGGCCGGGGTGGAGGCAGAGGACCTGTCCGTCCGACGCCCCACCCTCGACGAGGTCTTCCTCCACCTGACGAAGGAGCACGCGGCATGAGCAGTTACGTACTGACCGACTCCTGGACCATGACCCGGCGCGAACTCGCGCACTGGGCACGGCAGCCCGTGCAGGTCGTGGTCGGGCTCGTCTTCCCCGTGATGCTGCTGCTGATGTTCGGCTATCTGATCGGCGGCGGCCGCGGCGTGGAAGGGGCCTACGTCGACTTCCTCATTCCGGGCATGCTCGCGCTGACCATGGCCTTCGGCCTCGAGGCGACGATGCTCGCGGTCACCCAGGACCTCAACAAGGGCGTCATCGACCGCTTCAGGTCCATGCCCATGGCGTCGTCGGCGGTGCTGGTCGGGCGCAGCTTCGCGGACATGCTCCAGTCGGCGCTCGGCCTGCTGGTCATGCTCGGCGTCGGCCATGCCATCGGCTGGCGCTGGAACGGCGGCTTCGGCGCGCTGCTCGGGGCCGTGGGACTGCTCCTGCTGCTGCGCTTCGCGATGCTGTGGGCCGGCATCCACCTCGCGATGGTCGCGGGGAAGCCGGAGCTGGTGCAGGCCGTGCAGATCCTCGTCTGGCCGGTCGGCTTCCTGTCCAACGCCTTCGCGACGCCCGAATCGATGCCGGGCTGGCTGGGTGCGGCCGTCGAATGGAACCCGATCTCGGCGACCGCGACGACGGTCCGCGACCTGGCCGGCATTCCGGACGTGGCCACGGGCTCCTGGGCGGCGGAGCACGCGTACCTGCTGGCGGTGGCCTGGCCGCTG
This sequence comes from Streptomyces sp. Tu 2975, assembly GCF_009832925.1. Classification (GTDB taxonomy): domain Bacteria; phylum Actinomycetota; class Actinomycetes; order Streptomycetales; family Streptomycetaceae; genus Streptomyces. Next base: position 3,724,011 of record NZ_CP047140.1, on the reverse strand, counting down.
GTGCTGGTCGCGGTCTTCTTCCCGCTGGCGGTCTCCCGCTTCCGGCGTCTGGGCCGCTGAGACGGGGCACCGCCCCGGCCGCGGCGGGAAGCGCCGCGGCCGGGGCGGCGCCGCGCTCAGTGGTGGAAGGCCGTCGCCTCTCCGGTGCTCCTGCTCAAAGGGTGGGACTGTGCGCGCAGTTCGGGAATCAGCAGCCGCAGATCCTCCAGGAGCAGTTCCGCGAGGTCCGCCGAGAAACCGTTGCGGCAGACCATTCGCAGCACCGAGAGGTCCCGGCGGTTCGCCGGGAAGGTGTAGGCGGGCACCAGCCACCCCTTCTCCCGCAGCCGCCGCGACACGTCGAAGACGTCGAAGGACGTCACGTCCGGGGCGGTCGTGAACGCGAAGACGGGCAGCTGGTCGCCCTGTGTGAGCAGCCGGAAGTCGTCCAGCGCCCCGATCCGGGCGGCGAGCCCCGTCGCAACGTCGCGGGCCGTCTGCTGGACGGCCCGGTAACCCTCGCGCCCGAGCCGCAGGAACGTGTAGTACTGCGCCACGACCTGCGCGCCGGGGCGGGAGAAGTTGAGGGCGAAGGTCGGCATGTCGCCGCCCAGGTAGTTCACCCGGAAGACCAGTTCCTCGGGGAGTTCGTCGGGCGAGCGCCACAGCGCCCACCCCACGCCGGGGTAGACCAGTCCGTACTTGTGCCCCGAGGTGTTGATCGAGCACACCCGCGGCTGCCGGAAGTCCCAGACGAGGTCCTCGTCGAGGAACGGGGCGACCATCGCGCCCGACGCTCCGTCGACATGGACCGGGATGTCCAGCCCGGTGCGCTCCTGGAGGTCGTCCAGCGCGGCGCAGAGCTCGCCGACCGGCTCGTAGGAGCCGTCGAAGGTCGAACCGAGTACCGCCACCACCCCGATGGTGTTCTCGTCGCACAGCTCGGCGGCGGCCTGCGGGTCGAGGTGGAAGCGGTTGCCCTCCATCGGCACGAGCCGTGCCTCGACCTCCCAGAAGTTGCAGAACTTCTCCCAGCAGACCTGCACATTGACGCCCATCACCAGGTTGGGCCGGGCCTTCGCCGGATAGCGGTCGCCGTTCCGCTTCGCCCACCGCCGTTTGAGGGCCATCCCGGCGAGCATGCAGGCCTCGCTCGACCCGGTCGTGGAACAGCCGACGGCCGAGGCCGGGTCCGGCGCGTGCCACAGGTCGGCGAGCATCGCCACACACCGGCGCTCCAGCTCGGCCGTGCGCGGGTACTCGTCCTTGTCGATCATGTTCTTGTCGCGGCACTCGGCCATCAGTTGCGCCGCCTGCGGCTCCATCCAGGTGGTGACGAAGGTGGCGAGGTTGAGACGGGAGTTCCCGTCGAGCATGAGCTCGTCGTGCACCAGCTGATACGCCGTGAGAGGCGGCATCGGGCCGTCCGGGAGGCGGTGCGTGGGCGGGGCGGCCGTCATTCCGCCCACCGGGTCGGCCGGACCGAAGAAGGGATTCACCGCGAGCCTGCGCCGCTCCGGTGTGTGGTCCTCGGTACCGGTGGTGCCCTGGTGGAGTGCCATGGGCCTCAGGCTCGTACGGGTTTGCACCTCACGCAACGTGAGGCGGCAGTCTGGGTCCGTAACGCGAACGAAGGAGCGAAGGCGATGAGCTACTCCGTGGGACAGGTCGCCCGTTTCGCCGGAGTCACGGTGCGCACCCTGCACCACTACGACGAGATCGGGCTGCTGCGCCCGAGCGGCCGCAGCGCGTCGGGCCACCGTCGGTACGACGACGCCGATTTGGACCGGCTGCAGCAGATCCTGTTCTACCGGGAGCTCGGCTTTCCCCTCGAAGAGGTGGCGGCACTCCTGGACGACCCCCACGCGGACCCGCAGGCCCACCTGCGGCGGCAGCACGAACTGCTCTCCGCCCGGATCACCAGGCTCAAGGAGATGGCCGCCGCCGTGGAACGAGCCATGGAGGCGAAGAAGATGGGCATCAACCTCACGCCCGAGGAGAAGTTCGAGGTCTTCGGGGACTTCGACCCCGACGAGTACGCCGAGGAGACCGAGCGGCGCTGGGGCGGCACCGACGCCTACGAGGAGTCCCGGCGGCGCACGGCCTCGTACACGAAGGAGGACTGGTTGCGGATCCAGCGCGAGGCCGACGAGATCACCCGCCGCTTCGTGGCGCTGATGGACGCGGGCGAGGAGCCGGAGTCGCAGGCCGCGATGGACGTGGCGGAGGACCACCGCCGGTGGATCTCGAGCAGCCACTACACCTGCACGTACGAGATCCACACGGGTCTGGCGGAGATGTACGTCGCCGACGAGCGGTTCACCCGCACCATCGACAAGGCCAGGCCGGGTCTGGCGGCTTACGAGCGGGAGGCGATCCTCGCGAACGCGATCCGGCACCTCTGAGCCGGACGGGCGGGCGGGGACGGGCGAGTGGGACGGGCGATCGGGGCGGGCGGGCGGCGACGAGCGAGGCCGCCGCCGCGGGCCGCCGCGCCGCTCGTCCTTCTCACGCCCTGGCGACCTTCACCGCCGTGCCGTACGCGCAGACCTCCGTGCCGACGTCCGCGGCCTCCGTCACGTCGAAGCGGAACGAGAGCACCGCGTTCGCACCTCGCGACCGGGCCTGCTCGACCAGACGCTCCATGGCCTGGTTGCGGGTCTCCACGAGGGTCTTGGTCAGGCCCTTGAGCTCGCCGCCGATCATCGACTTCAGACCGGACCCGATCTGGCTGCCCAGATGGCGCGAGCGCACCGTCAGACCGAAGACCTCGCCGATCACCTGCTCCACGCGGAAGCCGGGGAGGTCGTTCGTCGTGACGACCAGCACATCGGCCTGCGGGCCCTGCCCGCCGCCGTAATCATCGATTCCCATGGTGAAAGCTTCGGGGCCCTGCGTTCACCTCGCATCCGGGGAGGCAGGTGGAACCGGGTGTCACCCGTATGCGTTGATAGCTTTGGGCAGCCGACCCTGCCGACGACTATCACCACAGGAGCCCGGACCTCGTGAACACCCTTGCGCTCGGACCGAGCTGGCTCGACCCGGACTACCTGATCACCACGTTCGGGCTGATCGGTGTCCTGGTGATCGTCTTCGCCGAGTCCGGCCTGCTGATCGGGTTCTTCCTGCCCGGCGACTCGCTGCTGTTCACCACGGGCCTGCTGGTGACCACGGGCAAGATCGACATGCCGCTGTGGCTGGTCTGCACGCTGATCGTGATGGCCGCCGTCATCGGTGACCAGGTCGGTTATCTCTTCGGCCGTAAGGTCGGTCCGGCCCTCTTCAAGCGCCCCGACTCCCGCCTCTTCAAGCAGGAGAACGTGGAGAAGGCGCACGACTTCTTCGAGAAGTACGGCCCGAAGTCCCTGGTCCTGGCCCGCTTCGTGCCCATCGTGCGCACATTCACGCCGATCATCGCCGGTGTGAGCCGGATGAACTACCGCTCCTTCGTGACGTTCAACGTCATCGGCGGCGTCCTGTGGGGCGCCGGCGTCACGCTGCTCGGCGCCGCGCTGGGCAAGGTCGAGTTCGTCCACAAGAACATCGAGGCGATCCTGATCCTGATCGTCCTGATCTCGGTCGTCCCGATCGCGGTCGAGTTCCTGCGGGCCCGCTCCAAGAACAAGAAGTCGGCGGCGGCCGCCGCCTCCGCGCCGGACGGCGAGATCCCCCCGTCGTCCCGCGGCGGCCGTCACGCCAAGCGCTGACGCCGAGCGCTGACCCGAGACCCTAGAAGCCGCGCGTCCGCTTGGCCGCGCGGCGTCCGCCCGGGGTCTCCTCGCCCGGCAGGGCGCCGGTGACACCGGGCGCCCGCAGGAACAGCCGGGAGATCTCGCCTCCGAGGTTCACCCCGATCGCGATGGCCAGCGCCAGGGCGGCCGCCTTGCTCAGCGAGGCGAGACCGGTGTTCAGATTGCCCCGGGCGACCTCCAGCAGCCCGAAGTACGTGGCGCTACCGGGCAGCAGCGGGCCGATCGCGGCCGTCACGTACGGCAGGGCCGACTCGAACCGGAACCGCGAGAGCATCTGACCGAGCAGGCCCACCAGGCCTGCGGCGAGGGCGGTAGCGGCCACCGGCGAGCCCCCGGCGACGTCGGCGACCGCGCCGTACACCACCCAGGCGACGCCGCCGCTGAAGGTCACCAGGGCCACGGTCCGGCGCTCCTGCTGGAGCATCACCGCGAAGCACAGCGACAGGCCCATCGCCGCGAGGGTCTGGGTGAACGGCCGCGGCACGCTGTGGATAGCGGTCTCGGGACTGAGTCCGGCGTCCAGCGCGACTCCGAGATAGAGCACCCCGAGGACACCGACGACGATGCCGACCACCAGGTAGCCGACCTCGAGCAGACGCGCGGCCGCCGTGATGTAGAAGCCGGTCAGACCGTCCTGCACGCCGGCCACGAGTGCACGGCCCGGGATCAGCGCGAACAGTCCACCGGTGATGACCGCCGACGCCCGCAGCTCCAGCGGTGACAGGCTCAGCGCCACGCCCATCGCAGCGGGCGGCATCGCGGCGGCGACGAACTGGTAGAACTCCGGCAGCCCGCGCCCGGCGCAGAGCCAGGCCAGCCGGTCGCCGAGCATCGCGCTGACCGCGGCGGCGAGGAACACCACCGGATCACCGCCGACGAGCACGGAGGCGGAGCCCGCCAGCAGCCCGCCGGCCAGCGTCAGCGCCCAGCCGGGGTACGGGTGCCGGTTACGGCGGATCTCGGCGAGACGCCGGTACGCCTCCTCCAGCGTGACGTCCGACTCCTCGACGCTGATGTCGTGGACCAGCCGGTAGACGGCGGCGAGCCGGGTGTAGTCGGTGCCGCGCCGCCGGACGGTCCGGTTCGCGGTCACCGGGTCGTCGACCAGGGACGGCTGATAGGTGATCGACAGCAGGGTGAAAGTGACCGTCGGCTCGCAGCGGTCCAGCCCGTACGAGCGGGAGATGGCGAACATGGCCGCCTCGACGTCCTCGGCGCCCTCGCCGCCGGCGAGCAGCAACTCGCCGATACGCAGGGTCAGGTCGAGCACGCGGGGGACGGCCGGACCCGCCTCGTCGTGCCGGTGCGGTGTCTCCGGCACCGGCCGCTCTCCCACCGGCATCCGCAGCATCGCCCGCATACGGTCCTGCCACGGCGCGTCCTTGGTGAGCCGCACCATCGGGATGCCGTGTGCCGGGGTGAAGGCGGGCGGCGAGGTCCTGGCGCTGTAGGTGCGCGGCGGAGCGAACGCGGAGCCCTCCGGCTCCGAGGGCGGCTCTGGGGCCAGACCTTCGGGGACGGCGAACTCGGAACTTGGGTGGTCCTCTTCCGGTGCTTCGGGCTGTTCCACCCCCGCCGGCGGGACGAAGGCGCTGTGTGCCTCGTCGGACTGAGGCTTCCGGTCTTCCGGACCCTCGGGCTCCGCCACCACTCGTGTTCCTCGCTCCCTCTCGTACCGTCCCTCGACCGGCGCTTCTGCCCAGTATGGGCACGGGCATGGGAAGAAACGCGAAGCGGGCGGGACACCCGAGGTGTCCCGCCCGTGCCGGTGTACGTCAGAGGTACGGCGTCAGTGCGCGCCGCCCTGCGCCTCGAGGCGCTTGAAGGAGGCCTCGATCTCGGCCTCGGCCTCGGCGCGGCCGACCCAGTCGGCGCCCTCGACGGACTTGCCCGGCTCCAGGTCCTTGTAGACCTCGAAGAAGTGCTGGATCTCCAGGCGGTCGAACTCGGACACGTGGTGGATGTCCCGCAGGTGCTCCACGCGCGGGTCGGACGCCGGCACGCAGAGCAGCTTGTCGTCGCCGCCCGCCTCGTCCGTCATCCGGAACATGCCGATGGCACGGCACTTGATGAGGCAGCCCGGGAAGGTCGGCTCGTCGAGGATGACCAGCGCGTCCAGCGGGTCGCCGTCCTCGCCGAGGGTGTTCTCGACGAAACCGTAGTCGGCCGGGTAGCTGGTCGAGGTGAAGAGTCGACGGTCAAGGCGGATCCGACCGGTCTCGTGGTCCACCTCGTACTTGTTCCGCGAACCCTTCGGGATCTCGATGGTGACGTCGAACTCCACGGGTGGCTCCTCCATGATCAACACATAGCAAGACGCAGTACTGGTGATTAAGTGTCCCTCACGCACATGTGTGATCGCGAAAGGGGCTGGTGCGAGGTGCCGAAGGTCAGGACGTGGCAGCTCGCAGCAGGTGCTGCCGTGGTCGGCCTCATCCTCTCCGCCGGGGCGGTGGCCGTGGCGGGACCTTGGGACTCCGGTCAGCGTAAGGCCGAGAAGCAGCGGGTGGCGGCCCACGGCCCCGCGGGTGGCGCACATCACGAAGCGCCCGCACCGAAGCGCCCCGCACCGGCGCCCTCCGCGGCCTCGGTGCTCGAGGCCCTCGGCGGCCCGCGGACCGTCTCCGCCGAGGACCCGGCCCCGGCGGACGGCCTGGCCGGGACGCTCGGCCCGCTGCTCGGCGACTCCGGCCTCGGACCGGCGCCCGCCGTCTGCGTCGTCGACCTCACCACCGGCGAGCGGCTGTACGGGAAGCGGGCAGAGACCCCCATGGTCCCGGCGTCCACCGTCAAGATCGCCACCGCCGCCGCGGCCCTCACCGCGCTCGGACCGGACCACCGCATCCCCACCACGGTCGTCGCCGCTCCGGACGCCGACACGATCACGCTGGTCGGAGGCGGCGACGCGACCCTCGACCGGGCCCGTCTCGCCGAACTGGCCGACCTGACCGTGAGCGCCCTGCGCGACCGCGAGGAGGCTGCGAGGAAGAGCGGCAAGGCCGCCACGGTCCGCCTCGTGTACGACGCCTCGCTCTACCAGGGCCCCGCCCTGCATCCCATCGGCCCCAACGACAACATCGCCCCGGTCACCGCCCTCATGGTCGGACAGGGCCGGCTCGACGACCGCACGAGGGGGCCCGCCACCCGTAGCGCCGACCCGGCGGCCGAAGCGGCCCGGGTCTTCCGGGAGCAGCTCTCCGAACGCGGCATCCGCATCTCGCCGCCCGCCCCCGGGCGCGCGGCGGCCGACGCGGTCCCTCTCTCGCAGGTCCTCTCCGAGCCCCTGTCGTCCGTCGTCGAGCGGATGCTCACCGACAGCGACAACGACATCGCGGAGTCACTCGCCCGCCAGACCGCCGTCGCCACCGGCGGAAAGGCGTCCTTCGCCGGAGCGGAACGGGCCGTGACCGGACAGCTCCGCCGGCTCCGGCTGCCGCTGGCCGGGACCCGGTTCGCCGACGGCAGTGGGCTGGACCGCCGCGACAAGGTGTCGGCGGCGCTGCTCACGACCGTTCTGGCGCGTGCGGCGGACGCGGCCCACCCCGAGCTGCGGCCGATCCTCACCGGACTGCCCGTCGCCGGCTTCAGCGGCACCCTCGAGGACCGCTACTCGGACACCTCCGCCGGCACCGGCCTCGTCCGCGCCAAGACGGGAACGCTCACCGGGGTCAACTCCCTGGCCGGCACCGTCGTTGCCCCGGGCGGCCGACTCCTGGGCTTCGCGTTCCTCGCCGCGGACACACCCTCCCCCTACGAGGCGCAGCCCGCTCTCGACCGGCTGGCGGCCGCCCTGGTGTCCTGACGACAGGGACCCGAACCGGCCGGGGACCGGATCGGCGGGCGACGACACCTCTCCGCGGCGCGGGCCGAGAACGTACGGTTGACGCATGACGAGCATCGGTGGTGCCGAGATGGTCGACTGGAACCTCGCCGTGGCGACCGCGACCCGCTTCGTGCGGCCGGGGCCCGACGTGAGCCGGGACGAGGCGCGCGCCGTCGTCGCCGAGCTCCGCCGCCACGCCAAGGCATCGGAGGAGCACGTCCGGGAGTTCACCCGGATGATCCCCGACGGCGCCCGGCCACGGGACACCCCGGTCCTCGTGGTGGACCGGGCCGGGTGGATCAAGGCGAACGTCGCGGGCTTCCGCGAACTGCTGCGCCCGCTGCTGGACAAGATGCAGGAACGGCGCTCCGGCACCGCCGGCGGCGCGGTGCTCGGCGCCGTGGGCGGCAAGGTGACCGGCGTCGAGGTCGGCATGCTGCTGTCCTTCCTGGCCTCGCGGGTGCTGGGACAGTACGAGACCTTCGCGCCGGGCGGCCGTGACCTGCCGGCCGGTGACTCGGCGGAGGGCAACGGCGGCGGACGGCTGCTGCTGGTCGCGCCCAACATCGTCCACGTCGAACGCGAACTGCAGGTGGAGCCGCACGACTTCCGGCTCTGGGTCTGCCTCCACGAGGAGACCCACCGGACGCAGTTCACCGGCGTGCCCTGGCTGCGCGACCATCTCGAGGGCGAGATCCAGTCGTTCCTCAGTGAGACCGAGATGGATCCCATGACCGTCCTCGAGCGGTTCCGGGAGGCCGCGCAGTCGCTCGTCGGCGCGCGTCCGGAGGGCGAGCAGGACGAGGACGGCCGCTCCATCGTCGAGATGGTGCAGACCCCCGCCCAGCGCGAGATCCTCGGCCGGCTGACGGCGGTGATGTCCCTGCTGGAGGGCCACGCCGACTTCGTCATGGACGGCGTCGGCCCCGCCGTGGTGCCGTCGGTCGCGGAGATCAGGGAGAAGTTCCAGCAGCGCAGGGCACGGGGCGCGAGCAGGCTGGATCTCGCGCTGCGCAAGCTGCTGGGGCTCGACGCCAAGCTGCGTCAGTACCGCGACGGCGAGCGCTTCGTGCGGGCCGTGGTGGAGGAGGTGGGGATGGAGGGCTTCAACCGCGTCTGGACCTCTCCGAACACGCTTCCGACCAAGGCGGAGATCGCCAAACCGGCGGACTGGGTCGCGAGGGTGCACCGCAAGGGGGAGGGCGCGCCATAGAGGAGAGTCGCGAAAGACAGGCGGGCATCGGCAGAAGGGCGCCCCTCCAATCACCCGTCCGAGGGACCGTGGGCTGTGGATAGGCGTGCAATGCTCGGGTATTGGCTCGGTTCTGTCACCATCGACGCACTCTGAGTGACTGCTCTCGGAGTGGCGGTCTTCTCCCTGTGGCCGTCCTGATCGTCCGACTCGACCGAGTCACCCCACTCCCGAACCGTTCACGAAGGGCACCGGACATGGGTCCCCATCCTGCGGTCGCGGCGATACGCCTGGCGGTCCGCCGCGTACTCCACGACGTACTCTCCGACCAGACACAGAACGCCGCACGCTTCGCGCATTCCGCCCCGGGCCCGGCGCCCGCGAGCGAACCACCGCTCGTCCTCGTGGCGTGCTCCGGCGGTGCGGATTCCATGGCGCTCGCCTCCGCCCTCGCCTTCGAGGCCCGCAAACTTTCCGTCCGGGCCGGCGGCATCACCGTCGACCACGGCCTTCAGGACGGTTCCGGCATGCGCGCCGCCGAGGTCGCCGCACGCCTCACCGCGATGCAGCTGGACCCGGTCGAGGCCATCGCCGTCCGGGTCGGCCGCGCGGGCGGCCCCGAGGCCGCGGCCCGAGACGCCCGCTACGCCGCTCTCGACGACGCCGCCGAGCGCCATGGGGCCGCTGCCGTGCTGCTCGGCCACACCCGCGACGACCAGGCGGAGACCGTGCTGCTCGGTCTCGCCAGAGGCTCCGGCATCCGCTCGCTGTCCGGGATGGCCGCCGTGTCGGGCACCGCCGGCCGCTACCGCCGGCCCTTCCTCCACATCGACCGGCAGACCGCCCGCAAGGCCTGCATGGTCCAGTCGCTGCCCGTGTGGGACGACCCGCACAACGCCGACCCCGCCTACACGCGCTCCCGGCTGCGCCACGAGGGGCTGCCCGCCCTGGAGAAGGCGCTCGGCAAGGGCGTCGTCGAGGCCCTCGCCCGTACCGCCCAGCTCTCTCGCGACGATGCCGACGCCCTCGACAGCTGGGCCGCCGACGCGGAGGCCACCGTGCGCGACGAGAGCGGCCGGCTGGAATGCGCCAAGCTCTACGTCCTGCCTCCCGCCGTGCGCCGCCGGGTGCTGCGCCGAGCCGTGATCGAGGCCGGGGCGCCCGCGGGATCGCTGTTCGCCCGCCACGTCGAGGAAGTCGACCGCCTCATCACCGGATGGCGCGGTCAGGGTGCCATCAACCTGCCCGGCCGGGTCGAAGCGCGACGCCAGGGTGGCAGACTGGTCATTCGGCAAGGCTGAACCGCCGAGAGAAAGCGACGCGGGTGAACGAGAAGGACATGGGCACCGACCTTCAGTCGGTGCTCATCACCAAGGAAGAGATCGACGCGAAGCTCGTCGAGCTGGCCGCGAAGATCGACGCAGAGTACGCGGGCAAGGACCTGCTCATCGTCGGAGTCCTCAAGGGCGCGGTGATGGTGATGGCGGACCTGGCGCGCGCGCTGTCCACCCCCGTCACGATGGACTGGATGGCGGTGTCCTCGTACGGCGCCGGCACCCAGTCGTCCGGTGTGGTCCGCATCCTCAAGGACCTGGACACCGACATCAAGGGCAAGCACGTACTGATCGTCGAGGACATCATCGACTCGGGACTGACCCTGTCCTGGCTGCTGTCGAACCTGGGCTCCCGTGAGCCGGCCTCACTCGAGGTCTGCACCTTGCTGCGGAAGCCGGACGCCGCCAAGGTCGCGATCGACGTGAAGTGGATCGGGTTCGACATCCCGAACGAGTTCGTCGTCGGATATGGCCTCGATTACGCGGAGAAGTACCGGAACCTCCCGTTCGTCGGCACACTGGCGCCGCACGTCTACGGAGGCTGAAGCAACGGCACGCCGGGGAACCATGCCCGCCTTTTCGCCGTTGGAGCAGGGGAAGGCGGTCGTCGGCGTCGATGCTGAGGTACCGTCCGAAGAACAGTTGTCTTTTCTCACAGCAGCATTTACCTACGGGCAGGAGGGACGGGGCGACACCGCCCCGTATGGATGGACGTGAAGCGATACTTCCGTGGGCCGGTCATGTGGATCGTGCTGGCCGTCCTCGCCGTGGTCGTGCTGATGCAGGTCGTCGGCTCGTCCGGTGGCTACAAGACGGTTGACACCGGCGAGGTCGTCCAGGCGATCGACAAGAACCAGGTCAAGCAGGCAAAACTCACCACTGGTGACGAGCAGATCATCAAGATCGAGCTCAAGGAAGACCAGAAGGTCGACAACAGCAGCAAGGTGCAGGCCAGCTACATCGGCACCCAGGGTGCCGACCTGGCCGACAAGCTGCAGGAGAAGTTCCAGGCCGGTGAGATCGAGGACGGTTACACGGTCTCGCCGTCGAAGCAGAGCCCGTTCGTCTCGGTCCTGCTCTCCCTGCTGCCCTTCGTGCTGATCGTCGTGGTCTTCCTGTTCCTGATGAACCAGATGCAGGGCGGCGGCTCCCGAGTCATGAACTTCGGGAAGTCCAAGGCCAAGCTGATCACCAAGGACACCCCGAAGACGACCTTCGCCGACGTGGCGGGGTCCGACGAGGCCGTCGAGGAGCTCCACGAGATCAAGGAGTTCCTCCAGGAGCCGGCCAAGTTCCAGGCCGTCGGCGCCAAGATCCCGAAGGGTGTGCTGCTCTACGGCCCGCCCGGTACGGGTAAGACGCTGCTCGCACGCGCCGTCGCCGGCGAGGCGGGCGTCCCGTTCTACTCGATCTCCGGTTCCGACTTCGTCGAGATGTTCGTCGGTGTCGGTGCCTCCCGTGTCCGCGACCTCTTCGAGCAGGCCAAGGCGAACGCCCCGGCGATCGTCTTCGTCGACGAGATCGACGCCGTCGGCCGGCACCGTGGTGCGGGTCTCGGCGGTGGCCACGACGAGCGCGAGCAGACGCTGAACCAGCTGCTCGTCGAGATGGACGGCTTCGACGTGAAGGGCGGCGTCATCCTGATCGCCGCCACCAACCGGCCCGACATCCTCGATCCGGCGCTGCTGCGCCCGGGCCGCTTCGACCGGCAGATCGCGGTCGACCGTCCGGACATGCAGGGCCGTCTGGAGATCCTCAAGGTCCACCAGAAGGGCAAGCCGGTCGCTCCGGACGTGGACCTGGGCGCCGTTGCCCGGCGCACGCCCGGCTTCACCGGCGCAGACCTGTCGAACGTGCTGAACGAAGCCGCGCTCCTGACCGCGCGCGGCGACAGGAAGCTGATCGACAACCACGCGCTGGACGAGGCGATCGACCGAGTCGTGGCCGGCCCGCAGAAGCGGACCCGGATCATGTCCGACAAGGAGAAGAAGATCACCGCGTACCACGAGGGCGGTCACGCCCTGGTCGCGGCGGCTTCACCCAACTCCGATCCGGTCCACAAGATCACGATTCTGTCCAGGGGCCGTGCCCTCGGCTACACGATGGTGCTCCCGGAAGAGGACAAGTACTCGACCACCCGCAACGAGATGCTCGACCAGCTCGCGTACATGCTGGGCGGGCGTGCGGCCGAGGAGCTCGTCTTCCACGACCCGACCACGGGTGCGGCCAACGACATCGAGAAGGCCACCGCCACGGCCCGCGCGATGGTCACGCAGTACGGCATGACCGAGCGGCTGGGCGCGATCAAGTTCGGCGGTGACAACACCGAGCCGTTCCTCGGCCGCGAGATGTCCCACCCGCGCGACTACTCGGAAGAGGTCGCGGCGCTGGTCGACGAAGAGGTCAAGAAGCTCATCGAGACCGCGCACAACGAGGCCTGGGAGATCCTCGTCGAGAACCGCGACGTCCTCGACAACCTGGTCCTCCAGCTGCTGGAGAAGGAGACGCTCGGCAAGGAGGAGATCGCGGAGATCTTCGCGCCGATCGTGAAGCGCCCGGCCCGCCCGGCGTGGACCGGCTCCTCGCGGCGCACGCCTTCCACCCGTCCGCCGGTGCTCTCGCCCAAGGAGCTGGCCCTGACCAACGGCGCCGCGAACGGTGCGACGTCGGCCTCGGCCACGGCGACCACGGTGACCGATGTCACCAAGGCGCCCGCCGAGCCGGTCCCGGAGGAGCGTCCGGAGGGCTGACCAGGGCATTCGTCGCCCCAGGGCCACCGGCCCCGGAATGAACGTCGCACCTCCCAGGTTCTAGCCTGGGAGGTGCGGCGTTTTCGCGCCACGTCGGAGCAGAGGAACGAGGCACAGATGACCGACCCGGTGACGCTGGACGGCGAGGGCTGTCTCGCCGATTTCGACGAGAAGCGTGCGGAGAACGCCGTTCGTGAACTGCTCATCGCGGTCGGCGAGGACCCGGACCGCGAGGGGCTGCGGGAGACGCCCGCGCGCGTGGCGCGGGCGTACAAGGAGATTTTCGCGGGCCTGACGCAGCAGCCCGAGGACGTCCTGACGACGACGTTCGACATCGGTCACGACGAGATGGTGCTCGTCAAGGACATCGAGGTGTACTCGACCTGTGAGCACCACCTGGTCCCCTTCCGGGGCGTGGCGCACGTCGGCTACATCCCGTCCACCAGCGGCAAGATCACCGGCCTGTCCAAGCTGGCCCGGCTGGTGGACGTCTTCGCGCGCCGACCGCAGGTGCAGGAGCGGATGACCACCCAGATCGCCGACTCGCTGATGGAGATCCTGGAGCCCCGGGGTGTCATCGTCGTCGTCGAGTGCGAGCACATGTGCATGTCGATGCGTGGCATCCGCAAGCCCGGCGCCAAGACGATCACCTCGGCGGTCCGCGGTCAGCTGCGCGACCCCGCGACGCGGAACGAGGCGATGAGCCTGATCATGGCGCGCTGATCCCACAGTCGGACAGGGCATGCGTTCTTCGTCAACTCCCCCGTGACAGGCCTGAGTTGCTGCGAAGATCGGTCGTATGACCGAACAACTGCTGCCCACGCGCCGACTCGGTGGCCTCGAGGTCTCCGCACTCGGCTTCGGCGCGATGGTCCTTTCCCCCGGTGTGTACGGCGAGATCGACGACGAGCGCGGCGAGCGGGCCCTGCTCGCCGCCGTCGACGCCGGCGCCACGTTCATCGACACGTCCGACGGCTACGGAACGGACGGCCACAACGAGCAGCTCATCGGCAGGGCCCTGCGCGGCAGGCGGGACGAGGTCGCCATCGCCACGAAGTTCGGCTTCCGGCTTCCGGACGGCGTCGAACCGCACCCGTTCCCCGTCGGCTTCTCCTTCGGCGAGCTGGCCGTCAACGCCGCGCCGGAACATGTCCGCGGTTACGCGGAAGCGAGCCTGCGCGGCCTCGGAACCGACCGGATCGACCTGTACTACCCGCACTTCCCGGACCCGCAGGTGCCGCTGGAGGAGACCGTCGGCGCCGTCGCCGAGCTGATCCAGGACGGCCTCGTCCTGCACCTCGGCCTGTCCAACGTGACCGCTGCGCAGCTGCGCGCCGCGCATGCCGTGCACCCGGTGGCGGCCGTGCAGACCGAGTGGTCGATGTGGCGGCCGATCGACCACGAGCTGCTGGCGGCCGCGCGGGAACTGGGCGTGGGCGTCGTGCCGTGGTCCCCGCTGGGCAGCGGATTCCTGAGCGGCGCCGTCAGCGAGGTCAAGGAGGGCGACTTCCGGCAGAACGCACCGCGCTTCGCCGCCGCCAACCTCAAGGCCAACAACGACCGCTTCGCCCCCGTCCGCGGCATCGCGGCCGAGCTGTCGATCACGCCCGCCCAGTTGGCGCTGGCATGGCTGCTGCACCAGGACGAGCACGCGGTCCCGATTCCGGGCAGCAGGACGCCCGCGCACATCGAGGAGAACCTGGCGGCGGGGAGGGTGAAGCTGCCGGCTGAGGTGCTCGAGCGGCTCTCTGCGATCCTGTCGTCCACCGAGGTGGAGGGCGGCACGCTGCTCTGACGGCCCGGCCGATGGTGGGTGGCGGGTTCGGGCTCAGGCCCTGGCCGCGCCGCCGCCGTTCTCGTCGTCGTCCTCCGGGAGCTTGCAGACCCGCTCCAGGAAGACGGCGGCGGCGATCACGGCGATGCCCGTCACCACCGCGAAACCGGCGTAGATGGCCTGGTCGCGGCGGGCCGGGACGTCGAGGGAGCCCAGCAGGAACACGCCCGTGCCGCCGTACATGCCGCTGACCAGGGCCGCCACCAGGGCGCTCGCCTGACCGAAGACCACCGCGCGGGCGGCCATCAGGGGCTCGACGCCCTTGGCACCGGGCCGGCGTTCGCGCTGGGCCCGCAGGCGGGCGCGCAGGGAGAGCGCGGTAGCGGCGAGGACGACGGCGATCGCGGCGAGCACGATCGGTGCGGCCAGCGGCACGCTCGGCAGGGTGCCCAGCGAGTCCCACAGACGGGCGCCGCCCCAGGAAAGGACTCCTGCCACGGCGAAGAGACCGGCCAGCACACCGAGCCGTAGTTGCTTCACCGAGAAAGCCGCCCTTCGCCTGTCGTTCATGACCCGCCGACCCCGCCGCGGGAGATCATTCCGTACGAGCCTAACGACTACTCGGGCAGCCGCAGTTCCAGGTCGCCGCGCGGCTGGACGCCACCCGCGCCCACACCGGCCAGCAACTCGGCGACCGCGCCGCGACCCGGCAGCTGTGCCTCCGGCTGCACGTCGTGCCACGGGGCGAGCACGAAGGCACGCTGATGGGCGCGCGGATGCGGAAGGGTGAGGAACGGATCGTCGGACACGACGTCCGCGTAGGCGACGATGTCGACGTCGATGGTGCGCGGACCCCAGCGCTCCTCGCGGACGCGGTCGAACGCCTCCTCGATGGCCTGGCCGCGCTCCAGCAGGGAGGACGGCGGCAGGGTCGTCCTGATCACGACCACCGCGTTGAAGTACGACGGCTGGCTGCCCGGGTCGACACCCCAGGGCTCCGTCTCGTACACGGGAGACACGGCCTTCACCCGGAGGCCGGGAGTGTCCTCCAGGGCGTCGATGGCGCCCTGGAGGGTCTCCAGGCGGTTGCCGAGGTTGGAGCCGAGGGAGAGCACGGCGTCCTTCGGGTTGGACAGGGTGACATCGGCCGCATCGACCTGTTCCGTGACGGAGGACGGCACCGGCTGCACGGTCGGGTCGCTCGCTGCCTGGTTCATACTCGGCTCCGGGTGATCGTGATGGTGACGTCGTCGAAGGGCACCGTGATCGGGGCGTCCGGCTTGTGTACCACCACCTCGACCTCCTGGACAGGGTCGTGTTTGAGGCACACCTGGGCGATCCGCTCCGCCAGCGTCTCGATCAGGTCCACCGGGTCGCCCTCGACGACGGCGACGACCTCTTCCGCGACCACTCCGTAGTGCACGGTCTTCGCCAGGTCGTCGTCGGCCGCCGCGGGGCGGGTGTCCAGACCGAGCACCAGGTCGACGATGAAGGTCTGGCCCTCTTCCCGCTCCTTGGGAAAAACGCCGTGGTGCCCACGGGCCTTGAGGCCGCGCAGCGCGACACGATCCACGCGAATCACTCCTGCTTCTGTAGGTCTGCGGGCACGCGGCCACATGCGGATGGCGTGGTGCCCGCGTTCGAATCTACCTGCGAGCACCGACAGGACCTGCCCATGGGGCCATGGAGGACTCACGAGAGGCCGGGTAGGCGCGTATACCCGCGCATGCGCGGCGACGAACCCTCCAGTCGGCCCCTACCCACTTATGAGGGGCTGTTCTCGTCCTCTTCGCCGTCGGTTTCCGTCAGCACGGGAGAGCCGTGGTGCGACCAGATCTTCCAGCCGTCGGCTGTGCGGCGGAACACGTTGGTCGCCACGACCAGCTGGCCGACGAGCGGCCCGAGCTCGCCGCCGTCCTCCGCGGGACCGCCGCTGAGGATGTTCTCCGTACAGGTGACCAGCGCCGTGTCACCGGCCAGGTGCACCTTCACGTCGGTGAGGAAGAACTGGATGTACTCGGTGTTCGCCATGATCAGGGCGTACGAGCGGAGCACTTCCCCGCGGCCGGAGAGCACCGGCCAGCCGGGGTGGATGCACGAGATGTCGTCGTCCAGCCAGAGGTCGGACAACTCGTCGAAGTCACCGCGTTCCATCGTCTCGTAGAAGGCGGTGTTGGCCTGTTCGACGAGCTCGGTGTCGGTCAGGCTCACCGGGCGCCCTCGACGGCCCGCGCGACCCTGACGGCGTCGGCCGTGGCCCGTACCTCATGGACCCGGACCGCCCACGCGCCTTCGTGGGCCGAGATGGCGGAGACCGCGGCGGTGGCGGCGTCCCGCTCGCGTGCGGGCGGCGGCGGGCCGTCCTTGGCCAGTACGCGACCGAGGAAGCGCTTTCGGGAGGCGGCCACCAGCACCGGACGGCCGAGCGCACGCAGTTCCGCGAGATGCGCGACGAGCGCGAGGTCGTGCTCCGCCTGCTTGGCGAAACCGAGGCCGGGGTCGATGACGATGCGCTCCGGCGCGATCCCGCCCTCGACGACGGCCTCCATACGCGCGCGCAGTTCGGCGACCACCTCGGCGACCACGTCGCCGTACACGGCGAGGCTGTTCATGTCCTCGCTGAAGCCCCGCCAGTGCATGACCACGAACGGGGCGCCGGTCGCGGCCACGACGGGGATCATCCTGGGGTCGGCGAGGCCGCCGCTGACGTCGTTGACGAGCACCGCGCCGGCCGCGACCGCCCGCTCCGCTACCACGGCGCGCATGGTGTCGACGGAGACGGTCACGCCCTCCGCGGCGAGGCCCCGTACGACGGGGACGACCCGGCGGAGCTCCTCGTCCTCGTCGACCCTGCTGGCCCCGGGCCTGGTGGACTCGCCGCCAACGTCGACGAGGTCGGCGCCCTCGGCCACCAGCTCGAGACCGCGCTTGATCGCGGCCGTCGTGTCGAACCAGCGCCCGCCGTCGGAGAAGGAGTCCGGCGTCACATTGACGACTCCCATGACCGCACAGCGATCCCACTCCGGCAGGCCGTCGGCCGTGCCCCGTCCGCGCAACGTACTCATGGAACCCAGCCTAGGCCCGTACGGACCACGCCCATGCCACTCGTGGCCGTGTGTGGCTCGTGCGGGACCTGTGCGGTGCCAGGGCCGGGCTCGAGCCGCGCTCCTGCCGCACCCGGGCGTCCACAGCTCCGACGGAGCGGTGTCGCACGGCGCGGATATTGGTCATGCCGCGCGGGCCTCGCGCGCTTCCGGCCGGGCGGGCAGGTGGGCGCAGGGGCGCGGTCCGCGGGTGCGCCGGCGGGCGAAGGGGCGCGGCAGCGAGAGATTGACGAATCCCTCGGCCTGCATCGCCGCGAAGCCGATACGCGGCAGGTCACGGGTGGTGGGGAAGACCACGAACCGGGGTTCCCAGCGGGGCCGGAACTTGGCGTTGAACTTGTACAGCGACTCGATCTGGAACCAGCGGGAGAGGAACACGAGCAGCCCGCGCCACATCCGCAGCACCGGTCCGGCCCCGATCTTCTCGCCCCTGGCCAGCGCCGACCGGAACATGGCGAAGTTGAGGGAGACCCGCTCGACGCCCAGGCCGGGCGCCGCCTGGAGGGCGGCGACGATCAGCAGCTCGTTCATGCCGGGGTCGGCGGACCGGTCGCGGCGCATCAGCTCCAGCGACATGCCGTCCGTGCCCCACGGAACGAAGTGGATGACGGCCTTCAGGTCGCCGTACGGGGACGCTCCGCTCTCGTCGACCTTGTGGGCGGTGGCGATGACGGCGTCGCCGTCGGTGGGGTCGCCGATACGGCCGAGTGCCATGGAGAAGCCGCGTTCTGTGTCGGTGCCGCGCCAGTCGGCGGCGGCCCGGCGGATCTGCCGGACCTCGTCGTCGGTGAGATCACGGGCGCGGCGTACGCGGGTGCGGTAGCCGCCCCGCTCGATGCGCTTCACCATCTGGCGCACGTTCCGCATCGCGCGCCCGGTGAGGGAGAAATCCGCGACATCCACCACCGCCTCGTCCCCGAGCTCCAGCGCGTCCAGGCCGGTCTCGCGCGTCCAGACCTCGCCGCCCGTCTCCGAGCAGCCCATCACCGCCGGGGTCCAGGAGTGGGCCTTCGCCTCGTCCATGAAGCGCTCGATGGCGCCGGGCCATGCCTCGACGTCGCCGATCGGGTCGCCGCTCGCGAGCATCACACCGGACACGACGCGGTAGCAGACGGCGGCCTTGCCGCTGGGGGAGAAGACGACGCCCTTGTCGCGGCGGAGCGCGAAGTGGCCAAGTGAGTCACGCCCGCCGTGGACGGCGAGCAGGTCCCGCAGCCGGCGCTCGTCGTCCTCGGTGAGGCGGGCGGCGGGGTGTTCGGGACGGAAGGCGAGGTAGATGGTGGTGACGGCGGTCAGCAGGCCGAGTGCGCCGAGGCAGTAGCCGACGGTCCAGGAGACGCCGTCGGTGTACTCGATGGGGCCCTCGAAGCCGAAGAGCCCGTAGAGGACGTGCTCCAGGCGGTCGGTGAGGCCCGGGTCGCCGACGACCCTGCCGGGATGGGCGCTGACGACCACCAGGCCGATGGCGAGCGAACCGGCGCCCATCGAGACGAAGTTGGCGAGCGCCCGCCAGCGGCTGCGCGGGTCGGGCAGGGCGGCGAACTCGCCCCGGTGACGCAGCAGCAGCGCCAGCAGCGTGAGGGAGAGCAGCACGCCGATGACGGAGTGCCGGTAGACGAACTGCGCGACGGCCCCGGCGGGCAGCAGCACCACGGCCGCCCGCCAGGCCCGGCGCTTGTGGCGCTTGATCCCGTGCGCCAGCAGGAGCAGCAGCATGCCCGCGCTCAGGGAGAGCGCAGCGGCGAACGGGCCGGTGGCGCCCGGCAGTACCTCGGCGATCGTGTGCATCCGGCTGTGCCGGAAGCGCGGGAAGATCCCTGCCGCGATGTCGATCAGGCCGACGAACGTGCAGGCCGTGCCGACCAGGGCCGGGACCGTCTCGGGTCGTGGGCCGTGCAGTATGCGGCGCACCCGATTCGGAACCGATCCTGATTTGTCCCCATCTACCGTTGCAGACATCGCTTCCCGTGATTTCGGATGAGATCCCGTGCCCAAGGCCTAGGTCGGTCGGCCCGGACGATTTGCGCCCTCTAGGACGGGACTTCGGGGAGGCGGGTTCATCCGCATCCGGAATTCGTCGACACGGAAGGCACACCCGACCCATGGGTCTGACCAGTAACAAAGTCCTGGCCTTGGCCGCCGCGGCCGCCGTGCTGCTGTTCGCCGCCACGGTGTGGCTGTGGCCGCGGCTCGCGCACCGCGGACCCCGTGCCGTGGCGGGGCGTGTCGGTCTGCTGCTCGCCACGCAGCTGTCGCTGTTCGCCGCGGTCGGCCTCGCGGCCAACAACTCCTTCCTGTTCTACGGCTCCTGGGCCGACCTCTTCGGTCAGCAGCAGGACATGGGCGTGGTCGTGGACCACTCGCAGGGCACGCACCTGAAGGTCGTCGAGAAACAGAAACCCGGCGTGCCGGGCGCGTCCCGCCCGGAGACGGGCGGCCAGATACACAAGGTGGTCGTGTCCGGGGCGAAGTCGGGGATCGACAGCCCCGCGTACGTCTATCTGCCGCCGGAGTACTTCCATGCGGAGCACCGGGCGCGGACCTTCCCGGCGGCCGTCGTGCTGACCGGGTACCCGGGCACCGCGGAGAACCTGCTCAAGGGCCTCAGATACCCGAGGACCGCGTACGAGCAGGCCAAGGAGGGGCGGATGCAGCCGATGATCCTGGTGATGCTGCGGCCGACGGTGGCACCGCCACGCGACACCGAATGCGTGGACGTGCCCGGGGGACCCAAGACGGAGACGTTCTTCGCCGAGGACCTGCCGAAGGCCGTCTCCGAGACGTACCGGGTGGGGACCCACGCGCGCAACTGGGGCTTCATGGGCAACTCCACGGGCGGCTACTGCGCTTTGAAGATCGCGCTGCACCATCCGGAGCGGTTCTCGGCGGGCGTCGGGCTCTCGGCGTACTACAAGGCGGCCGAGGACCCGACGACCGGTGACCTGTTCCACGGCGACGACCGGCAGCGCAAGCGGGCCGACCTGCTGTGGAGCCTGGACCATCTGCCGCAGGGCCGTTCGTCGTTCCTCGTCACCACCTCCCGGCAGGGGGAAGGCAACCTGGCGGGGACGCGCGCCTTCGTCAAGAAGGTGAAGGCGCCGGCGCGGGTGTCGACGATCGTCCTCGACAGCGGCGGGCACAACTTCAACACCTGGCGGCGCGAGATCCCGCCGGCCCTTCAGTGGCTTGCCGGTCGGCTCAGTCCTTCGTGACGGGGCCGGTGGGCGGGACGGTCGCGATGGACTCCAGGGCCACCTCCGCACGCGCGATGTCCTGGGCGTCCGCGTCGATCGAGCGCCGCAGCGCCTCGTGCAGACGGGCCGGTGTGAGGACACCGAGGAACCGCCCGGTCTCCCCCTTGTCGATCACCGCTATCCAGCCCGCGTCGTGCTGGAGCATCGTGGCGAACGCCTGCTTGAGCGAGGCGCCCACCGGCAGCCACGCCTCCATACGGCGGGCGTGGTCGCGCACCGAACCGCCTTGCCGGGCCCGTTCCTCGGAGATCCAGCCGTGCAGGTTCTCCTCGCCGTCCAGGACGACGGCCCAGCGGGCGCCGAGGTCGCGGGGAGCGGATCGTCGAGGTGCACGACCGGCGGCTGCTCCAGGTCCGCGGGCTCGATGGGGGTGACGGACAGCCGCTTGAGCCCGCGGTCCGCGCCGACGAATTCGGCCACGTACGGGGTGGCGGGGGCGCCGAGGACGGCGGCGGGGGCGTCGAACTGCTCGATGCGGCCCTGCCCGTAGACGGCGATACGGTCCCCGAGGCGCACGGCCTCCTCGATGTCGTGGGTGACGAACAGGACCGTCTTGCGGACCTGGGCCTGGAGCTTCAGGAACTCGTTCTGCAGATGCTCGCGCACGACGGGGTCGACCGCGCCGAAGGGCTCGTCCATCAGCAGCACGGGCGGGTCGGCGGCCAGTGCCCTGGCCACGCCGACGCGCTGGCGCTGACCGCCCGACAGCTGCTCGGGGTACCGGTCGCCGTACACGGACGGGTCGAGGCCCACCAGTTCGAGGAGTTCGGCGGCACGCGCCCGGCCGGCGGACCGCTTGGCGCCGAGGAGGCGGGGGACGGTGGCGGTGTTCTCCAGGACCGTCCGGTGCGGGAAAAGGCCGACCTGCTGGATCACATAGCCGATACGGCGGCGCAGTTCGACGGGGTCCGTCCCGGCGATGTCCCTGCCGTCCACGAAGATCTGCCCGCTGCTCGGTTCGATGAGGCGGTTGACCATCTTCATGGTGGTGGTCTTGCCGCAGCCGGACGGTCCGACGAGCGTGACCAGTTCACCCTCCGCGACCTCGAAGGAGAGATCGTCGACGGCCGTGGTGCCGTCCGGGTACCGCTTGGTGACGTGCTCGAACCGGATCATGACTCCCCATTGTGACGGGTGCTGTGTGAAAGCCATGTTGCTGCAATGTGGCGGTCCTGGGGGATTGTCGGTGGCCAGGGTTATGGTCGCCAGACATACGTTCGGCTGTTGCGGGGGAGGTGGGAGTGGATGAGTACGGGGTGGACGGGCACGGAGCAGGCGGCGGCGAGCTGCCTCGCGGCGAACGACTGGATCTGCGGCGAGTACATCCGCTCCCGCAGCCAGGAGTTGACCGACGCGACGGTCCAGCATGTCTGGATCACCGTCGCGTCGGTACTGATCGGGCTGGCGGTGGCTTTCCCGCTGGCGCTGCTGGCCCGGGCCGGGCCGCGGTTCGCGGGACCCGTGCTGGGGCTCACCACCCTGCTGTACACGATCCCCTCGCTTGCCATGTTCTCGCTGTTGCTGCCGTTCTTCGGACTTTCCGCCGCCCTGGTGGTGACGGGGCTCGTGCTCTACTCCCTCACCATCCTCGTGCGGAACATCATGGCCGGGCTCGACGCGGTCCCGGCGGAGGCCCGTGAGGCCGCCCGCGGCATGGGCTACGGCCCCGCGCGCCTGCTGTGGGAGGTGGAACTGCCGCTGGCCCTGCCGGCCTTGATGGCAGGCGTCCGGATCGCGACCGTGTCGACGATCGCGCTGACGACGGTGGGCGCGCTGGTCGGCAAGGGCGGTCTGGGCAATCTGATCGACGACGGCGTGCAGACCACGTTCAAGGCCCAGGTGCTCACCGCGTCCGTGCTGTGTGTGCTGCTGGCGGCCGTCGCGGATCTGCTGCTTCTCGGCGTGCAGCGGCTGCTCACGCCGTGGACCCGCGTACGGACGGCGGAGGCGAAGGTCTGATGAGTGTGGTCTCGGGTGCCTGGACCTGGCTCACCACCGGCGCCAACTGGTCCGGGGAGGGTGGTGCCTGGCACCGGCTCGGTGAGCATGTCTACGTCAGCGGTGTCGCTCTCGTCCTCGCCTGCGCCATCGCGCTGCCCGTCGCCCTGTGGCTCGGGCACATCGGCAAGGGCGGCGCGCTCGCGGTCAACATCTCCAACGCGGGCCGCGCCGTGCCGGTCTTCGCGGTCCTCGCGCTGTTCATGCTCACCCCGCTGCGCAGCGCCGGCTATGTGCCGACCATCATCGCCCTGGTGCTGTTCGCCGTGCCGCCGCTTCTGACCAACGCCTACGTGGGCATGCGGGAGGTCGACCGTGCCGTGGTGGAGGCAGCGCGGGGGATGGGCATGTCGGGCGGGCAGGTCTTCCTGCGGGTCGAGCTGCCCCTCGCGTATCCGCTGCTGATGACCGGGCTGAGGTCGGCCGCCGTCCAGGTCGTGGCGACGGCCACGATCGCCTCGATGGTCGGCCAGGGGGGTCTCGGCCGCATCATCACCGCCGGGTTCAACACGTACAACACGCCGCAGGTGGTCGCGGGGGCGCTGCTCGCGGCGCTGCTGGCCCTCGCCGTGGAAGGGGTTCTGGTGGCCGCCGACCGGCTGCTGAGTCCTTTGCGCAGGACCGTGCCGTCGTCCGGCTGACGCCACGCCGGCCTGCTTGTTTCGCCAATTCGCTTCCCATATCTCTGTGGACGGAGAACCTGATGAGCAAGACCTCACGCATCGCCGGTGCGGTACTCGGGGTGGTGGCCCTGACGGGTTCCCTTGCCGCGTGCGGCGGTGAATCCCTCGAGCAGGAGAACGCCGGCACGTCACCGGGGACCGGCTCGGGGAAGAAGGGCACCCTGGTCGTCGGGGCCGCGGCCTTCACCGAGTCGAAGATCCTCGCCGAGCTGTACGCACAGCTGCTGGGCGACGCCGGCTACAAGACGTCGATCACCACCGTGAAGAACCGCGAGTTGTACGAACCGTCCCTGGAGAAGGGCGAGATCGACGTCGTACCGGAATACGCGGCGACCCTCGCCGAATTCCTCAACGCGAAGGTCAACGGGCCCAAGGCGCCGGAGGAGAAGCCCGTCGCGTCGGGTGATGTCACCTCGACCGTTCAGGAGCTCACGAAGCTCGCGGAGCCGCTCGGACTGAAGGTGCTGCCCGTCGGCGACGCCGTCGACCAGAACGCCTTCGCCGTCACGAAGGAATTCGCCGAGAAGAACAAACTGAAGACACTCAGCGATCTCGGCAGGTCGAAGCGACCGGTGAAGATCGCGGCCGGCGACGAGTGCGAGGTGCGGCCCTTCTGCGCGCCGGGTCTGAAGAAGACCTACGGCATCGACGTCGCGGGCATCGACCCGAAGGGCGTGGGGACCCCGCAGGCCAAGCAGGCCGTCAAGGACGGTGAGGACGACGTGGTGCTCACCTACACCACCGACGGCACACTCGAGAGCTACGGCCTGGTGCTCCTGGAGGACGACAAGAAGCTCCAGAACGCGGACAACATTCTCCCGGTCGTCAATGCGAAGGACGCCGGCAGCGCCGAGATCGCCGATGTCCTCGCCGGGCTGACCAAGGCCCTGACCACCGAGGACCTCGCCGAGTTGAACCGCAAGGTGGACTCGGAACGCGCGAAGCCCGCTGACGTCGCGAAGGCCTATCTGGAGGCGGAGGGACTGCTGCGGAAGTAGCGGTCGCAGGGCCCGGCATTCTCTCCAAGAGATTTGCCGGGCCGACGCCCCATTCCATGCCTACGCACGGTAAATTTCGGGCCATGCCACGAGGACGCCACCGCCATTCCCCGCCCCTGCACAAGCTGCTGCCTCCTTCGGCGGTCGCCGGAGCGTCGGTTCTGTGCGCCGCCGGCGCGTGGTTCGTCGGCGATCCCGTGGCGCTCCGTGTGCTGGTCGCCGCCGCGGCGGCGGCCGCGGTCACCGGTGCCGTCCTCATGCGCAGCTGGGACCGCGGGGCCGGACGCAGGGTCGCGGAGCTGACGCGCGGCCGGGCCAGCGACCAGTGGAAGTTCGAGGAACGCATAGCGGAGCTCGAGACGGACGTCGAGGAGTCCCGCGAGCTGCGGCTGAAGCTCGACGCGAAGCTGCGCGCCAAGCGTGTCGAGCTCGCCGCGCTGCGGGGAGAGCACGCGGCGCTGCTGCGGCGGTACGCGAACGCGGAGACGGAGCGGGCCACCGCCCTCGAGGGCCGCAGGCAGCTCGCGATCGAGGCGGCGGCCCCGGCGAAGGCACTGCTGCCCGCCGGTTCCACACCGACGCCCTCGACCTATCTGCGTGCGGCCAAGGCGCTGGAGGATTTGTCGCGCAACGCCGCGGCGCAGGAGGCCGGACACACGGTCGAGGAAGCGCGCCGACGGGACCTCGCGGAGCGTTCCCGTGAGGCGGACGAGCCGCAGGGGAAGCACGCGGCGGGCGCCGGGGCCGAGCAGCGCGTCCGCCCGTCGTCCGCCCTCCCCGCCCGCCGAACCGTTCCTGCCGCCGCCGCGATCGTCCCGTACGGTCAGCGCTCCCGCGTGAAGCGCCCTGAGGGCGGCTTCGACTTCTTCGGCACGGGCGGCCCGGCGAACGGCGGTACGGGCGACGGAACTTCCGCCGGAGCCGAGGACGGGTCCGGTGCCGAGGCCGGCGACGGCCTCAAGGCCGTCGAGGGCGCCGCCGCCCTGAGGGCCATCGAAGCGCCCGGCACGCAGAAGGCGATCGAAGCGGTCCAGCACGAGGACCTGGCGGACGTGGTGGGGGAGGAGGCCCTGGCGGCCCAGCGCGTCAGCGGCCCTCGCGCGGTCGGCAAGGTCATCGACCTGACCGCCCACGACGAGACGGAGCAGATGGACGTCGCCGGGCTGCGCAACGCCGTCTCCTGAAAGCGGCGGGCGCTACTTGTCGATGTCGCCGACGACGAAGAAGAGCGACCCGAGGATGGCGACCATGTCGGCCACCAGCGTCCCGGGCAGCAGGACCGTGAGCGCCTGGATGTTGTTGTAGGAAGCCGAGCGGAGCTTGAGCCGGTAAGGGGTCTTCTCGCCCTTGGAGACCAGGTAGTAGCCGTTGATGCCGAGCGGGTTCTCGGTCCAGGCGTACGTGTGGCCCTCGGGCGCCTTGAGGACCTTCGGCAGCCGCTGGTTGATCGGACCCGGCGGCAGGTCGGCGATCCGGTCGAGGCAGGCGTCCGCCAGGTCCAGCGCGTTGTGCGTCTGCTCGAGGAGCACCTCGAAGCGTGCCAGGCAGTCGCCCTCCTGCCGGGTCACCACCCGGAGGGTGTCCTGCAGTTCGGGGTAGGCGAGGTAGGGCTCGTCCCGGCGCAGGTCGAAGTCCACACCGGAGGCGCGGGCGATGGGACCGCTGACGCCGAAGGCGTGGACGGCGTCCGCGGAGAGCACTCCGACGTCACGCGTCCGGCCGCGGAAGATCTCGTTGCCGAGGACGAGGCGGTCGTACACGTCCATGCGGGAGCGGACGTCCGCGACCGCGTGCCGGGCACGGCCGAGCCAGCCGGCGGGCAGGTCCTCCTTGAGGCCGCCGACCCGGTTGAACATGTAGTGCATCCTGCCGCCGGAGATCTCCTCCATCACGGTCTGCAGCTCCTCGCGCTCGCGGAACGCGTGGAACACCGGCGTGATGCCGCCCAGCTCCAGGGGATAGGAGCCGAGGAACATCAGGTGGTTGAGGACCCGGTTCAGCTCGGCGAGGAGCGTTCGGGACCACACCGCGCGCTCCGGGACCTCCATGCCGAGCATCCGCTCCACGGCCATGACGACGCCGAGCTCGTTGGAGAACGCGGACAGCCAGTCGTGCCGGTTGGCGAGCACCACGATCTGCCGGTAGTCGCGGGCCTCGAAGAGCTTCTCCGCGCCGCGGTGCATATAGCCGACGATCGGTTCGGCCTCCCGGATGCGCTCGCCGTCGAGCACCAGACGAAGACGCAGCACGCCGTGCGTGGAGGGGTGCTGGGGCCCGATGTTGAGCACCATGTCGGTGTTCTCCGCCGCACCGCCGATGCCGACCGTCGTCTCCGTCATGCCGACCAGTCTCTCAGAGGCCGCCCCACCCGCTGCAGGAGCCAGGTGAAGTCGCCGAGCCCGCCCTTCGCGGTCAGCTCCGCCGCCTCCCCGGCCCGGGACAGCGCGCGCACATAGCCCGCGGGGTCCGACGAGGCCAGGGTGAGCGGCGGCCGCTCACCGCTCACGCCCAGTCCCCGGAGCGCCTCCCGCTGGCCGACCAGTTCGGCGCCCCCCGGCGCGGCGCACGCGTCCAGCGCCACATGGGCCGTGATGTCGCAGCTCCCGTCCGGCACGGGGCGCACCTCGCGGCCGTCGCGGAAGCCGCTCAGCGTGCCGAACGGCGGCCGGGCCCCTGCCGTGTGCGCGTAGTCCACGGCGACCGCGAGACCCGACGCCAGGGAGCCTGCCGCCGCCGCCCACGCCTCGTCACGGGGCCGGCCGATCTCCGCACGCGTTCCCGGTCCGCCGAGCGGCCACCAGCGGGCGAGCCAGTCGGCGTCCGCCCCGGTGACCTCGTCGCCGAGCCGCTCCTCGCCGTCCTCGCGTACCAGCACGCGGCGTACCACCCCGTCCGCGTCCACCTCCGCGACGTCCACAGGGACGTTGTCGAGCCACTCGTTCGCGAACAGCAGCCCGTTCAGGCCCTGGGGAATCTCCTCGGTCCACTCGATACGCGGGTCGAGGTCCGCGGGCCGGTCCGCCCGCTCGACGGCGTACGCGCGCACCGGGACGCCGGGCGGCAGCGCGGCGAGCACACCGGTCAGCAGTTCGCCGCGGCCCGCCCCCACGTCGATCAGCGCCGGCTCCGCGAGGCCCAGGGACTCGGCAGTGGAGGTCAGCAGCCGGGCCACCGCGGCGGCGAACAGCCCGGAGGCGTGGACGGAGGTACGGAAATGGCCCGCCGGGCCCTCCGGTCGCCGGTAGAACCCCCGAGGCCCGTAGAGCGCGGTCTCCGCCGCGTCCCGCCAGCCCCGCCAATCGCCGGTCTCATACGTCACGGGCACCAGTCTCCACCTTGCGGAGTACGCCTCCGCTCCCCGGATCGCCCCTCCGGTTGACCCCTGCACCTACCTGCCTTCCCTACTCTGGGTTACGTGCAGCGCCTCTACGACTTCATCCGCAGACACCCGACGGGCGTCGACACCTTCTGGGCCGTCGTGCTCTTCGGATTCGCCCTGCTGTGGGTGGTCGAGGTGCCGGAGGGCACCGGCCGCACCATCGCGGCCGCCGTCATCGTCACGGCACTGAGCCTGGTCGTGGCGATGCGCCGGCGGATGCCCGAACAGATGCTGGTCCTCGCCGCGCTGGCGGGCGTCGCCCAGCTCGTGCTCGACGTCGGCGTCAATCCGGCGGACTTCGCGATGATGGTCATCATCTACACCGTCGCGGCGGTCGGCTCGCCCCGGTGGGCCTCGCGGCTGGCCCTGATCGGCGGTCTGTCAGCGGCGTCGCTGGCGCAGATCCGCTGGCCGGAGGAGGCGTCCGCGGTCTCCGAACGGATCTTCATCACCGTCGTCATGAGCCTGCCGTTCGTGCTGGCCTGGGTCCTCGGCGACTCCATACGCACCCGGCGCGCCTACTTCGACCAGCTCGAGGAGCGCGCCACCCGCCTGGAGAAGGAACGCGAGGCGCAGGCCAAGGTCGCGGTGGCGGCCGAGCGCGCCAGGATCGCCCGCGAGCTCCACGACGTCGTCGCCCACAACGTTTCCGTGATGGTCGTGCAGGCCGACGGCGCCGCCTACGTACTGGACGCCGCCCCCGACCAGGCCAAGCAGGCCCTCGAGACCATCTCGAGCACCGGCCGCCAGGCCCTCGCGGAGATGCGCCGGCTGCTCGGCGTGCTGCGCACCGGCGACGGGCCGGAGAGCGGCGAATACGTCCCCCAGCCCGATGTGCAGCAGATCGAGGAACTCGTCGAGCACGTCCGCCGGGCGGGCCTGACCGTGGACTTCAAGGTCGAGGGAACGCCGCGGCCGCTGCCCAGCGGTGTGGAGCTCACCGCCTACCGGATCGTGCAGGAAGCACTCACCAACACCCGTAAGCACGGCGGCCCGGACGCCGGCGCCAGCGTCCGGCTCGTCTACTTCGACGACGGGCTCGGACTGCTCGTCGAGGACGACGGCCGCGGCGCCTCGCACGAGCTGTACGAGGACGGGGGCGCGGACGGCCGCGGCCACGGCCTCATCGGCATGCGGGAGCGCGTCGGTATGGTCGGCGGCACCCTGGACGCCGGACCCCGGCCCGGCGGAGGCTTCCGTATCAGTGCGCTGCTGCCGCTCAAGCCCGCCCACTAGTGCCCACAGAACCGAGGGACGGAACCCACATGTCCATCCGCGTGATGCTCGTCGACGACCAGGTGCTGCTGCGCACCGGCTTCCGCATGGTGCTCGCCGCCCAGCCGGACATGGAGGTCGTCGCGGAGGCCGGCGACGGCGCGGAGGCGATCGAGAACCTCCGGTCGACCGCCGTCGACGTCGTGCTGATGGACGTACGCATGCCGAGGCTCGACGGCGTGGAGGCGACGCGGCGCATCTGCGCGGAGCCGGACGCCCCCAAGGTGCTGATCCTGACCACCTTCGACCTCGACGAGTACGCCTTCTCGGGGCTGAAGGCCGGCGCCAGCGGCTTCATGCTCAAGGACGTGCCGCCCGGCGAACTGCTCGGCGCGATCCGTTCCGTGCACAGCGGTGACGCGGTCGTGGCGCCGTCGACGACGCGGCGGCTGCTGGACCGCTTCTCCCCGATGCTGCCGAGTGCCGGCCCGGAGCCGCGGCAGAAGGAGCTGGCGAGGCTGACGGAACGGGAGCGGGAAGTGATGATGCTCGTCGCCCAGGGCCTGTCCAACGGGGAGATCGCCGGCCGCCTGGTGCTCTCGGAGGCCACCGTCAAGACGCACGTCGGCCGCATCCTGACCAAGCTCGGGCTCCGTGACCGCGTGCAGGTCGTGGTGCTCGCCTACGAGACCGGGCTGGTCCGGGCCGGCGGCGGGGCGGGTTGACCGGCCGGCGCACCGTCGGCTCCGCGCCTCGCGGGGTTGCGTGTGGTTCCCGCGGTCAGCGCAGCACCGTCTCGAGGAAGTCGCTCCCGAGCCGTGCCACGGCCGTCACGTCCAGCTGGTGGAGCACGTAACGGCCGCGCCTGCGGGTGGAGATCAGCTTGGCCTTCTTCAGCACGGCCAGGTGGCGGGAGACCTCGGGTGCGCTGATGCCGAGGGAGTCCGCGAGCTCGCTGGTCGTGTACGCGGCCCGGCCGAGGTTGCGGGACAACCGCATCCGCATCGGGTGGGCGAGCGCGTCCATGCGGAGTTTCAGCAGTTCCACGGAGGCGGCGGCCGGCAGTTCGGGCGCCCCGATCGGGTACTGGATCACCGGCTGCCAGCCGGGTGCGTGCACCACCATCAGATGCGGCCAGCCGAAGCTGGACGGCAGCAGCGTGAGCCCGGCGCCGAACGCCGGGTCGGTGGCGGTGGTCCGCCCGTCAGCGAGCTTGTCGGCACTGATCACGGTGCCGCCCTCGTCGAGCGACAGCGCCGGGGAAACGGCGCGCAGCGCCTCCGCGAGGCCCTTGCGGCGCATGAGCTCGGTCTTGTGGCGGGCGTCGGCGGCGAGCTGGGTCGAGACGCGTCCCCAGGTGTCCGCGAAGAAGGCGTCTTCGCAGTCCTCGAAGAGCCGCCGCAGCCAGGCGCGTACGGACGCCGGGTCGGCCAGCAGCCGCCGCGTGAAGTCCAGTTGGCGGGGCCCGCGGTTGGCCGCCAGATCGAGCGCATGGGCCCGCCGTGAGGCGTCGACGAGCGGGGACGGGGCGCCGGTCGAGTATGTGCTGGCGCAGGTGAACTCGAGCGCCGACGACACGAACCGCTCGTCGTCGAGTCGGTCGAGCAGGTCCAGCTCCTCCTTGAGGCTCGCGCCGATCCGTCCTGGCTCCGCCGGCAGCCCGGCGAAGGGCAGGAAGATGTCCGAGAACGTCGAACGCCACAGGAAGTCGGCCTCGTGCAGCCGGTCGGCGAGGTCCGGCTTGAGCCCGGCGGCCGTCGCCGTGGCCCAGCCGTGCAGCCCGGGGTGGTGCGCGGGCTCGGAGAGCGCGTGGAGGGCCACGCCCAGCTCGGCGAGTGGGGAGATGTCGAAGACGATGCGCTCGGGGGCCAGCCCCGTGATGTCGATGGTCACGCTCACGACTCCATGGTGCGGTGTCCCGGGACGGGCGCGGCCACGTTTGACGTGGCTCGTCAATCGACGCGACGCGCGCCGGACCGCGGGAGCAGCGTGCAGCCATGAACGCGATCCAGCAGCACATGCTCGACCTGTACCGGGCCGCGCGGACCGACACCGCGCCGCCGCCTCGCCCCGGCGACCACGACCTGCGGACGCTCCGCGAGGCCCGCGGCCACCGCCGCTTCCGCGCGGTGCTTGCGGGCCGGCGCATCGGCGTCCGGGCCGCCGATGCGCGCCGGGCGTCCTGCTGACACCCGCCGAAGCCTGCCGGGGTCCTGCTGCACCCGGCCGACGTCGGGTCTCCCGGCGCCGCCCGGCTGATACCCGCCGGGCGCCCCGCCGGCCCCGGGCGACTTCTGCCGGGCGTCCCCCGGCCCCTGGCCACCGCCCGACGGGGGGTGCCGTCGATCCTGGCTCAGGCCCGCCGGGTGTTCGGTCGGCCTCGGGGGACTTCCGCCGAGCGTTCCGCCGATGTCGGCCGCCGCCCGACGGGGGTGCCGCCGATCCTGGCTCAGGCGCGCCGAGCGTGCCGCTGATCCCGGCTCAGGCCCGCCGGGTGCCCCGCCGGCCTCGGGCGACTTCTGCCGGGCGTCCCGCCGGCCCGGTCGATGGGTGTCCTGCCGATGTCCGCCGACGCCCCGCCATGCGTGCCGCCGCTCCCGGGCTCGGGCGCGCCGAGCGTGCCGCTGATCCCCGCTCAGGCCCGCCGGCCCCGCCACCCGCCGGGCGTCCCGCCGGCCTCGGGGTTGAGGCGGGCATGCGGCACGCCGCCCGGCGGTCGTGAAGCGCCCGGCGGGCGGTTACGCGGCGGCGGACCCCCGGACGCGGCGGACGAACTCCGAGACCGCCTCCGCCACGTCCTGCGGCGTCCACTCGAGGCCCTCGGACGCGACCGTCACCTCCGTGACCGAGACACCCGGCGGGCAGCCTTCCGAGAACCAGCGCCGGAAGAGCGTCACGCCCGTCTCCTCCGCCTGCGTCAGCGCCGCCTCGTTCAGGACGTCCTTGTCGTACGGCAGCCAGACCTGGAACTGGTGGGTGTGCGGAACGGGCGGGTGGACGCGCGACCAGGGGACGGCCGGCTCGCGCAGCGCGTCCGTGAGCGCCGCGGCGACGACCTTCGCGTGGGCCACGTACGACGGCAGCCGGGGCAGCTCCCGCTCGAGGCCCAGCAGCGCCGACAACGCGGCCGGGTACTGCTGGAACAGCTGGCCCCCGTACCGGTGCCGCCAGGCCCGCGCCTCGTCGATCACCGGCGCCGGACCGGCGAGCACCGCCCCCGACATGCCGTCCAGGGACTTGTAGAACGACACGTACACGCTGTCCGCCAGGGACGCGATCTCGTCCAGTGGGCGGCCGAAGTGCGGGGCGCACTCCCACAGACGCGCGCCGTCGAAGTGCACCACCGCATCACGTTGCCGCGCCGCCTCCACGACGGCCACCAGCTCGTCCCAGGTCGGCAGCACGAAGCCGGCGTCCCGCAGCGGCAGTTCGAGCATCAGCGCGCCGAAGGGCTCGTCGCACTCGCGCACCTCGTCGGCCGTCGGCAGCCGGTGCTCCGCCGTCGGGTGCACCGTGCGCAGGCCGCTCACCACGGAGAAGGCGGAGCGTTCGTGCACCTCCGGATGCGCCTGGGGGTGCAGAGCGACCGTCGCGTTCCCGGTGCGCGCCGCCCAGCAGCGCAGCGCCACCTGCTGCGCCATCGTGCCGGTCGGGAAGAACGCGGCGGCCGGGAAACCGAGCAGCGAGGCCGTACGCCGCTCCAGCTCCGCCACGACCCCGTTCCCGTACACGTCGGTCCAGTCGTCCAGGTCGTGCACCTCGCCCGCGGCCTCCGCCAGCGCGGCGATGCGCTCGCCGATCCGCCGGTCGGCGGAGACACGCGACAGCACACGGCCCGACGCGCGCCACGCGGCGAGGCGGCGACGCCGCTCGTCCTGCTCGTCCGGGGCGTCCTCCCCGTCCGGGTCGTCCTGCCCGTTCTGTCCGTCCGCGGTGGCCGGCTCGGTCCGGTGGTCCCGGTCGTCGGGCTCCGCCTGCTTGCCGTACTCGTTCGTTCCGTTCGTGTCCGTCACGGTCCGATCATCGCCCACAGCCTGTGGACAACTGCGGGGGTGCCGGAAACGCTGGCGTAGCATCGTGGACGAGAAATCGTCCGGTACCCGTGCGGACTGGAACGGAAGGCACCGCCGCGTGAATCCCACAGCACCACAGGAACCGCTCGACCCGCGGGACCGCCCCGCCCGACTGACCGTCGGCGTGGTCGGAGCGGGCCGGGTAGGGCCCGCGCTCGCCGCGTCCCTGCAACTCGCCGGTCACCGGCCGGTCGCCGCGTCGGGCGTCTCCGACGCCTCCGTCCGCCGGGCCGCCGCCATGCTCCCCGACGTTCCCCTGGTGACGCCCGCGGACGTGTTGGCCCGCGCCGAACTGGTGCTGCTGACCGTCCCCGACGACGCGCTCCCCGGCCTGGTGGAGGGTCTCGTCGAGACCGGTGCCGTACGGCCCGGGCAGCTGCTCGTGCACACCTCCGGCCGGTACGGCACCAAGGTGCTCGAACCCGCTCTGCGGGCCGGGGCGCTGCCGCTGGCCCTGCATCCCGCGATGACCTTCACCGGCACGGCGGTGGACGTGCAGCGGCTGGCCGGCTGCTCGTTCGGAGTGACCGCGCCCGAGGAGCTGCGGCTGGCCGCGGAGGCGCTGGTCATCGAGATGGGCGGCGAGCCCGAGTGGATCGAGGAGCAGAACCGCCCGCTCTACCACGCGGCCCTGGCGCTCGGCGCGAACCACCTCGTCACGCTGGTCGCCCAGTCGATGGAGCTGCTGCGCGCCGCCGGCGTCGGCGCCCCCGACCGGATGCTCGGCCCCCTCCTCGGCGCCGCCCTGGACAACGCCCTGCGTTCCGGTGACGCCGCCCTGACCGGGCCGGTCGCCAGAGGCGACGCGGGCACCGTCGCCGCGCACGTCGCCGAACTGCGCAAACACGCTCCCGCCGCCGTCGCCGGCTATCTGGCGATGGCCCGTACGACCGCCGACCGCGCCCTCGCGCACGGCATGCTCAAGCCGGAGCTCGCGGAGGACCTGCTGGGCGTGCTGGCCGAGGGGGACCTGCGATGAGCCACGCCTTCGAGCTCGTACCGACCAGGGAGGACCTGCGGTACGTGGTGGAGCACCACGCCGTCCCCGGCCGCACCGCCGTCGTGATGACCATGGGCGCCCTCCATCAGGGACACGCCTCCCTGATCCGTACCGCCCGAGAGCGCGTCGGCCCCAAGGGCTTCGTCATCGTCACCGTGTTCGTCAACCCCCTCCAGTTCGGCGCGGGCGAGGACCTCGACCGTTACCCGCGCACCCTCGAGGCCGACCTCCGAACGGCCGAGGAGGCGGGCGCGGACGTGGTGTTCGCCCCGTCCGTCGACGAGGTCTACCCGGGCGGGCAGCCGCAGGTCCGCATCACGGCCGGCCCCATGGGGGAGCGGCTCGAAGGCCGGACCCGCCCCGGCCACTTCGACGGCATGCTCACCGTCGTAGCCAAGCTGCTGCATCTCACCGGCCCCGACGTGGCGTTGTTCGGGCAGAAGGACGCCCAGCAACTGGCCCTGATCCGCCGGATGGTGCGCGACCTGAACTTCCCGGTCGAGATCGTCGGCGTGCCCACCGTCCGTGAGGACGACGGCCTCGCGCTGTCCAGCCGCAACCGCTACCTGTCCGCGGGCGAGCGACGGACCGCTCTCGCCCTCTCCCGCTCCCTGTTCGCGGCGGCCGACCGGCTCGCCGCCCAGCAGGCCCTGCACGCCAGGGCGGAAGCGGTGCCGGCCGCGCCCACCCGGGCCGCCGCGCTCTCCAAGCTCGGCGAGGCCCGCGCGGCGGCGGACGCGCACGCGGTCGCCCAGGCATGGCCGCCCGTCGGCGCCGACGCCGTCCGGGCCGCGGCCCGGACCGTCCTGGACGAGGCGGCGAAGGCGAAGCCGCCGCTGACACTGGACTATGTGGCGCTCGTCGACCCGGCGACCTTCGACGAGGTGCCCGACGACCACAGGGGCGAGGCGGTCCTCGCCGTCGCGGCCAAGGTCGGCTCGACCCGCCTCATCGACAACATCCCCCTGGACTTCGGGACCGCGCATCCCGGGACCGCCCTGACCGACGGAGCCGCCAAGTGACCGGAATACGGCTGACCGCCCCCGCCCCGGGCTGGGCCATCGACGCGGACGTCGTCGTGGTCGGCTCGGGTGTCGCCGGACTCACGGCGGCCCTGCGCTGCGCCGCGTCAGGTCTGGACACGGTCGTCGTCACCAAGGCCCGTCTCGACGACGGGTCCACCCGCTGGGCGCAGGGCGGCATCGCCGCGGCGCTCGGCGACGGCGACACCCCGGAACAGCACCTGGAAGACACCCTGGTGGCGGGTGCCGGCCTGTGTGACGAGGCGGCGGTGCGGGCCCTCGTCACCGAAGGGCCCGACGCCGTGCGCCGGTTGATCGCCACCGGCGCACACTTCGACACCGACCCGGCCTCCGGCGAGATCGAACTGACCCGCGAGGGCGGCCACCACCGGCGCCGTATCGCGCACGCCGGCGGCGACGCGACCGGCGCGGAGATCTCCCGCGCCCTGGTCGACGCGGTCCGCGACCAGGGGCTGCGGACCATCGAGAACGCCCTGGTCCTCGACCTGCTCACCGACGCGGACGGCCGGACGGCCGGCATCACGCTGCACGTCATGGGCGAGGGACAGCACGACGGCGTGGGCGCGGTCCATGCCCCGACGGTCGTGCTCGCGACCGGCGGCATGGGCCAGGTCTTCTCCGCGACCACCAACCCCGCTGTCTCCACCGGCGACGGCGTGGCGCTCGCGCTCCGTGCCGGCGCGGAGGTCTCGGACATCGAGTTCGTGCAGTTCCACCCGACGGTGCTGTTCCTCGGCCCGGACAGCGAGGGCCAGCAGCCGCTGGTCTCCGAGGCGGTACGCGGCGAGGGCGCCCACCTGGTCGACGCGGCCGGCGTCCGCTTCATGGTCGGACAGCACGAACTGGCCGAGCTCGCCCCGCGCGACATCGTCGCCAAGGGCATCATGCGCCGCATGCAGGAGCAGGGCGCCGACCACATGCTCCTGGACGCCCGCCACTTCGGCGCCGAGATGTGGGAGCAGCGCTTCCCCACGATCCTCGCGGCCTGCCGGGCCCACGGCTTCGACCCCGTGACCGAGACGATCCCGGTCGCTCCCGCCGCCCACTACGCGTCCGGCGGCGTACGCACCGACCTGCAGGGCCGCACCACCGTCCCCGGCCTCTACGCCTGCGGCGAGGTCGCCTGCACCGGCGTCCACGGCGCCAACCGGCTCGCGTCCAACTCGCTGCTCGAAGGGCTCGTCTTCGCGGAGCGCATCGCCGCCGACATCGCCGCCAGGCGTCCCTGGCCGGCCGTCGCGCCCGCGGAGCCGCGGGAGCCGTCCCTGCTGCCGCTCATCGCCCCGGAGGAGCGCGCGGAGATCCAGCGGATCATGTCCCACGGCGCGGGCGTACTGCGCTCGGCGGCGTCGCTCGCCGCCGCGGCCGCCGCCCTCGAGTCGGTGTACGTGACCGCCGTACAGGAGCGCGAAGGCTCCGGAAAGACCGCGGAGCCCGGCGTCGAGTCGTGGGAGACCTCGAACCTCCTGTGCGTGGCCCGCGTGCTGACCGCGGCGGCCCTGGAGCGCGAGGAGACCCGCGGCTGCCACTGGCGCGAGGACCGTCCCGAACGCGACGACGCCGACTGGCGCCGCCATCTCGTCGTACGGCTCGCGCCGGGCCGTCGGCTCGTCGTCCGGCACACCGACGGGACCGCCTTCCCGTCCACCGATACCTTGTCCGTCCCCGACGCACCCAGGGAGCCGTAACCGTGAGCACGCCCGATGAACGCCCGAGCCCCGTGGACGTACCGCTGATCCAGATCGGCGCCCCGGCCGGCGGCGGCTGCGGGGACGACTGCGGCTGCGCAGAAGAGGTGTACGAGTGCGGCCTGGACCCGGCACTCGCCACGCTCCTCGCCGAGGCCGGTCTCGACCCGGTCCAGGTCGAGGACATCGCGCACCTGGCCATCGAGGAGGACCTGGACGGCGGCGTCGACGTGACGAGCGTCGCGACCGTCCCGCAGGAGGCCGTCGCCACCGGCGACTTCACCGCCCGTGAGGCGGGCACGGTCGCCGGTCTGCGGGTCGCGGAGGCGATCCTGTCGATCGTCTGCACCACCGAGTTCGAGGTGGAGCGGCACGTCGAGGACGGCGACCGCGTCGAGGCGGGCCAGAAGCTCCTCTCCGTCACCGCGGGCACCCGCGACCTGCTGACCGGTGAGCGCAGCGCACTCAACATCCTGTGCCGTCTGTCCGGCATCGCCACGGCCACCCGCGCCTGGGCCGACGTCCTCGAAGGCACCAAGGCGAAGGTCCGCGACACCCGCAAGACCACGGCCGGCCTGCGCGCCCTGGAGAAGTACGCGGTGCGCTGCGGCGGCGGCGTCAACCACCGCATGTCGCTGTCCGACGCCGCGCTGGTCAAGGACAACCACGTGGTGGCGGCCGGCGGCGTCGCGGCGGCCTTCAAGGCCGTGCGGGACCGCTTCCCGGACCTGCCGATCGAGGTCGAGGTGGACACCCTCGACCAGGTGCGCGAGGTCCTGGACGCGGGCGCCGACCTGATCCTGCTCGACAACTTCACCCCGGCCGAAACGGCGGAGGCCGTCACGCTCGTCGCGGGCCGCGCGATCCTGGAGTCCTCCGGCCGGCTCGCGCTCGACAACGCCCGCGCGTACGCCGGGACCGGCGTCGACTACCTCGCGGTGGGCGCGCTCACGCACTCCTCGCCGATCCTCGACATCGGCCTCGACCTCCGTGAGGTCGAGAGCTGATGCTGCTCACCATCGACGTCGGCAACACCCACACCGTCCTGGGCCTGTTCGACGGCGAGGAGATCGTCGAGCACTGGCGCATCTCCACCGACTCACGGCGCACCGCCGACGAACTCGCCGTCCTGCTCCAGGGCCTCATGGGCATGCACCCCCTGCTCGGCGACGAACTCGGCGACGGCATCGAGGGCATCGCGATCTGCTCCACGGTCCCCTCCGTGCTGCACGAGCTCCGTGAGGTGACCCGCCGGTACTACGGCGACGTCCCGGCGGTCCTGGTGGAGCCCGGCATCAAGACCGGCGTGCCGATCCTGATGGACAACCCGAAGGAGGTCGGCGCGGACCGCATCATCAACGCGGTCGCCGCGGTGGACCTCTACGGAGGCCCCGCTATCGTCGTGGACTTCGGTACGGCGACGACGTTCGACGCGGTCAGCGCGCGGGGCGAGTACACCGGAGGTGTGATCGCTCCCGGCATCGAGATCTCCGTCGAGGCGCTCGGCGTCAAGGGCGCGCAGCTGCGCAAGATCGAGCTGGCCCGCCCGCGGAGCGTGATCGGCAAGAACACCGTGGAGGCCATGCAGTCCGGCATCGTCTACGGATTCGCGGGCCAGGTGGACGGCGTCGTCCAGCGGATGAAGCGCGAGCTGGCGGAGGACCCGGACGACGTCACGGTGATCGCGACGGGCGGTCTCGCCCCGATGGTCCTCGGCGAGGCGACGGCGATCGACGAGCACGAGCCGTGGCTGACGCTGATCGGGCTTCGCCTGGTCTACGAGCGCAACGTCTCCCGCATGTGACGTCGGGGGCGCCGGGTTCCCTGCGCCCCCGGGCGGTGCCGGGGAGCGCCGGCGCACGCTCGCCCACGGGCTCCGGCGCCGCGGCGTGACCCGCACCGGGCGGCCACGGCGTCACCCGTACCGGGCTCGCCCACGGCGCTCCGGCTCCGCTCCGCGCCGCGCCCACATTCGGGCGTTAAGAGGATTTTGTCCATTTAGCACGTATCGTCCGGAGCATGCCCACGCCATACGGATCCCGTGGCGGCATGGCGTTCGGTGCGGACGAGCTGCGTGTGCTCCGACGCGCCCTCGCCGTCGCCCTTCACCCCGTCCCCTTGGCCGACGACGACGTCCGGGAATGTCTGCGCCTGGCCGACTCCGTCGACGAGGCGGTCCGCGAGGCAGGCCGGCTGCGTGCTTTCCTCGTCGCCGACCTCGCCCGTTACCGCGACGCCCTGCCCGGCACGGCCACCAGCTACCTGGAGCGCCTCCAGGACGCCCTCGCCGCCGGTTACGATCCCCGCCCGGACGATCTGGCGGCTCTGCGCGCCCTGCGCGGCAATCCGGCCGCCGCGGCCGTGCTGCGGCGCTGTCAGGGCCTGGCGGAGCAGTCGGTGCGCGACCGGCTCGCCGGCCGTGTCGTCCACGTCCCGGCGCCCGCCCAGGCGCCCCGGCGTGCCCGGCTCCTCGCCCTCCCCGGTGGCCGCGCCGCCGACGCACCGAAGCCCAAACCGCAACCACAGCCTCAGCCGAAGCAGCCCGCGCCGGACGAGCGCCCCGTTCCCAAGCCCTCCGAGGTGTTCCCGCCGCGCCGCAAGCCCGTGCCCCCACCGGAGCAGTGGGCCGTCGGCTAGTTACCCTGGACGCCATGGACTACGTTTCCGCGCTCGTGCCTCCCGTGGTGATGGCTGTGTTCTTCATCGGCCTGGTCGTGACGATCGTCAAGAGCCAGGGCGGTCCGAACAAGACCAAGGAGGACGCCGCCGTTGACGCGGCGCTGGCCCGGACGGAGTCCGGTCCGCAGACCGGACGCGACAACTGAGGGCCGTCCCGACGGCCGAGGACGCACGGCGGAATTCCCGCCGTGCGTCCTTTTTGTCACGTCAAAGGACAGTTGATCCTGGATCTCCCACTATGGTGGTGGTGTGCCCCGCCAATTGGGAGAGCTCGAAGACGCCGTCATGACACGGATCTGGCAATGGAACCGGCCGGTGACGGTCAGGGAAGTCCTGGAAGACCTCCAGAAGGAACGGTCCATCGCGTACACCACCGTCATGACGGTAATGGACAATCTCCATCAGAAGGGCTGGGTCCGCCGGGAAGTCGAGGGCCGGGCCTATCGATATAGAGCGGTCTCCACCCGCGCTGCCTACGCAGCCGCACTGATGAACGAAGCCTGGTCCAAGAGCGACAACCCCGCGGCGGCTCTTGTCGCCTTCTTCGGCATGATGTCCCCCGAGCAGCGCGAGTCGCTGCAAGCCGCAGTGCGTCTCGTTCAGGGCAACGAGGCCGGCGAGGACCCCGGGGCCGCGGAGCGATAGCGTCGGCCCATGCCTTATGCCGCACCAAATGCCTTCACCGTCCGGCGTGCGAGGACCGGCGATGTGCCGGACGTGCGCCGGCTCGTGGACCCGTACGTCGGTGAAGGCATCCTGCTCGACAAAGCGACGGTGACGCTTTACGAAGCCATCCAGGAGTTCTGGGTCGCCGAACGCGACGAGGACGGCTTGGTCGTCGGTTGCGGCGCTCTCCACGTCATGTGGGAGGACCTCGCGGAAGTGCGCACTCTCGCCGTCGACCCGGCCTTCAAGGGTCACGGCATCGGCCACCGGGTTCTCGAGAAGCTGGTGGCCACCGCGCGCCGCCTGGGAGTACGCAGAGTTTTCTGCCTCACCTTCGAAGTGGACTTCTTCGGTAAGCACGGCTTCGTCGAGATCGGGGAGACTCAGACGCCCGTCGACACCGATGTCTACGCCGAGCTCCTGCGTTCCTATGACGAGGGTGTCGCCGAGTTCCTGGGTCTCGAACGAGTGAAGCCGAACACCTTGGGCAACAGCCGGATGCTTCTGCACCTGTGATCGCCACTAGAGCGCCGGATCCCTATGTCCGAATCGCGCACGTTTCCCGCGTTCTCGCGGTTCTGAACCTCTGTCAAGGGTTTGTGTTTTCCAAGGAAAAGCGGTTTCCTTTCCGCGTACTGCATTTTCGATGAAAGGAAATCCCGGTGGCACAGAAGGTTCAGGTCCTTCTTGTCGACGACCTCGACGGCGGCGAGGCGGACGAGACGGTGACGTTCGCACTGGACGGCAAGACCTACGAGATCGACCTCACCACCGCCAATGCGGACAAGCTCCGGGGTCTGCTCGAGCCGTACACGAAGAACGGCCGGCGTACCGGTGGCCGTGCGGCGACCGGCCGTGGCAAGGGTCGCGCGACGACGGGCGGCAACAAGGACACCGCCGAGATCCGCGCCTGGGCGAAGGCGAACGGTTTCGAGGTCAACGATCGCGGCCGTGTCCCCGCGACGGTTCGTGAGGCTTACGAGAAGGCCAACGGCTGACTCGTCGACCGTCGCGTATCCGTACGCGCCGTACGCGTCAGCCGGGCGCGGTGGCACTCGGTGGCCGCCGTGTCCACCAGCCGTACGAGATCGGGGGCATCCCCACTGCCCCGAGGCCGGCGAGAGCGGGCAGCTGTGCCTCGCGCCCCGGCGCGGGGGGCCGCAGCCACATGGCGGCCGGACAGGCGCCAGGACGCCCGGGCGGCGGCGGGGCGGTCATCGCTCCGCCCGTGCCGAGGGCCGTCAGGTCGAGATCGACACCGCCCCATTCCAGCCAGTCGAGCAGTCCGGGCAGTTCCTCCGCGCTTCCCGGAGCGACCAGCAGCTGCATCCGCTGCCCCATGAGCGCGACCGGCCCGGTGCGGGCGACCCGGCGGAGCACCGCGGCTCCGGCGTCCGCCGGCAGGTCGAGCACGTCGAACCGCGCTCCCGTCGCGAGCCGCACGGGACTGTCGTTCGTCGCCGCCCAGCCGAGCTCGCTGCGGTACCACTGCGCGGCGCCGTCGAAGGGCACTCGGGGGGACGGCACGGTGAAGGGCATGTCCCGAAAACCCCGCAGTCGCCGTGAGGGTTACGCACAGTGCCCCTATCATCGCTCTCGGTCGCTGAATCGGCGGCGCGCACGCGCACGGAACGGCGCAAGGTTGTTCGCCCGTAGCTGAGGGACGGGGTGCACGCTGCATGGACTGTCGGTGGCTGCGGGTAAGACATTCCTAGTGGGGAGGGGCGACACGCTCGCAGGGCAGTCTCACGTTCGCCATCGGCGTAGTGGCGGTGGGGGTAACTGCCTGGCCTGCGGGAACATCGTCTCGCACCATCGGGTTGGAGCAGTTGTCGGCGTTCAGGGGTCAGGAGGCCACAGACGGGTGTCGGCAGTTGGAATGAGCGGTCCCCGCTTGCGGGACTAAGCTGCGGAAGGACAGGGAGGGGACCGACCCCTTACTGCCTGACCGCTCTGAGGAGCGATTAACGATGTTCGAGAGGTTCACCGACCGCGCGCGGCGGGTTGTCGTCCTGGCTCAGGAAGAAGCCCGGATGCTCAACCACAACTACATCGGCACCGAGCACATCCTCCTGGGCCTTATCCACGAGGGTGAGGGTGTCGCCGCTAAGGCCCTGGAGAGCCTCGGGATTTCGCTCGAGGCGGTCCGCCAGCAGGTGGAGGAGATCATCGGCCAGGGCCAGCAGGCCCCGTCCGGTCACATCCCCTTCACGCCCCGTGCCAAGAAGGTCCTGGAGCTGTCGCTCCGCGAGGCTCTTCAGCTGGGCCACAACTACATCGGCACCGAGCACATCCTGCTCGGCCTGATCCGCGAGGGCGAGGGCGTCGCCGCCCAGGTCCTCGTGAAGCTGGGCGCCGATCTCAACCGGGTGCGGCAGCAGGTCATCCAGCTGCTCTCCGGATACCAGGGCAAGGAGGCCGCCACGGCAGGCGGCCCGGCCGAGGGCACGCCTTCGACCTCCCTCGTCCTCGACCAGTTCGGCCGGAACCTCACCCAGGCCGCTCGTGAGTCCAAGCTCGACCCGGTCATCGGGCGCGAGAAGGAGATCGAGCGGGTCATGCAGGTGCTGTCCCGCCGTACCAAGAACAACCCGGTCCTCATCGGCGAGCCCGGCGTCGGTAAGACGGCGGTCGTCGAGGGCCTGGCGCAGGCCATCGTCAAGGGCGAGGTGCCCGAGACCCTCAAGGACAAGCACCTCTACACCCTGGACCTCGGCGCGCTGGTCGCCGGCTCCCGCTACCGCGGTGACTTCGAGGAGCGCCTGAAGAAGGTGCTCAAGGAGATCCGCACCCGCGGCGACATCATCCTGTTCATCGACGAGCTCCACACCCTGGTGGGTGCGGGCGCCGCCGAGGGCGCGATCGACGCCGCGAGCATCCTCAAGCCGATGCTGGCTCGAGGTGAGCTGCAGACCATCGGCGCCACCACGCTCGACGAGTACCGCAAGCACCTGGAGAAGGACGCAGCGCTGGAGCGCCGCTTCCAGCCCATCCAGGTCGCGGAGCCGTCGCTGCCGCACACCATCGAGATCCTCAAGGGTCTGCGCGACCGTTACGAGGCCCACCACAGGGTCTCCATCACGGACGAGGCGCTGGTCCAGGCCGCCACCCTGGCCGACCGGTACATCTCGGACCGCTTCCTGCCGGACAAGGCGATCGACCTGATCGACGAGGCCGGCTCCCGGATGCGCATCCGCCGGATGACCGCGCCGCCGGACCTGCGCGAGTTCGACGAGAAGATCGCCGGTGTCCGCCGCGACAAGGAGTCCGCGATCGACTCCCAGGACTTCGAGAAGGCAGCTTCGCTCCGCGACAAGGAGAAGCAGCTGCTGGCGGCGAAGGCCAAGCGGGAGAAGGAGTGGAAGGCCGGCGACATGGACGTCGTCGCCGAGGTCGACGGCGAGCTGATCGCCGAGGTCCTCGCGACCGCCACCGGCATCCCGGTCTTCAAGCTGACCGAGGAGGAGTCCTCGCGTCTGCTGCGCATGGAGGACGAGCTCCACAAGCGCGTCATCGGGCAGAAGGACGCCATCAAGGCCCTCTCGCAGGCCATCCGCCGTACGCGAGCCGGTCTGAAGGACCCGAAGCGCCCCGGTGGCTCGTTCATCTTCGCCGGTCCGTCCGGCGTCGGAAAGACCGAGCTCTCCAAGACGCTCGCCGAATTCCTCTTCGGCGACGAGGACGCGCTGATCTCCCTCGACATGTCGGAGTTCAGCGAGAAGCACACGGTTTCCCGTCTCTTCGGTTCGCCCCCCGGATACGTGGGCTACGAAGAGGGCGGTCAGCTCACCGAGAAGGTGCGCCGGAAGCCGTTCTCCGTCGTCCTCTTCGACGAGGTCGAGAAGGCCCACCCCGATATCTTCAATTCCCTTCTGCAGATCCTGGAGGACGGTCGTCTGACCGACTCCCAGGGCCGCGTCGTGGACTTCAAGAACACGGTCATCATCATGACGACCAACCTCGGGACCCGGGACATCTCCAAGGGCTTCAACCTGGGCTTCGCCGCCCAGGGCGACGTCAAGTCGAACTACGAGCGGATGAAGGTCAAGGTCAACGAAGAGCTGAAGCAGC
Organism: Streptomyces sp. Tu 2975; assembly: GCF_009832925.1. Classification (GTDB taxonomy): domain Bacteria; phylum Actinomycetota; class Actinomycetes; order Streptomycetales; family Streptomycetaceae; genus Streptomyces. The sequence goes on along the minus strand of NZ_CP047140.1, from coordinate 3,679,556 downwards.
ACTTCCGGCCCGAGTTCCTCAACCGTGTCGACGACACGGTCGTCTTCCACCAGCTCACCGAGGAAGACATCATCCAGATCGTCGACCTCATGATCGCCAAGGTGGACGAGCGACTGAAGGACCGCGACATGGGCCTCGAGCTCAGTGCCACGGCCAAGTCGCTCCTCGCCAAGAAGGGCTACGACCCCGTCCTGGGTGCCCGGCCGCTGCGCCGGACGATCCAGCGCGAGATCGAGGACATCCTGTCGGAGAAGATCCTCTTCGGCGAGCTGCGCCCCGGTCACATCGTGGTCGTGGACACCGAGGGCGAGGGTGAGGAGAAGAAGTTCACCTTCCGCGGCGAGGAGAAGTCGGCTCTGCCCGACGTCCCGCCGATCGAGCAGGCGGCCGGTGGCACCGGTCCGAACCTGTCGAAGGACGCGTAACGGCCCTGCCCGGCCGGCTGACGTGACGGGGCGGGCCCCGGACCCACAAGGTCCGGGGCCCGCCCCTTTCGCGTGCCGCGACGTTCCGTGGGTGGTCCGCCTGCTGTTGCCGGCGGACCAGGGCCCGCCTGCTGTTGCCGGCGGACCTCCCACGGTCAGCAGGATGCGGGCTTGCGCCAGGAGCATTCCAGCGAGGCCTCGGGCTCCACGGTGCGGGTACGCGAGGGCGCTGCGGGCACGATCGTGCCCGCAGCGGTGTCCGAGGACGCCAGGGTGACGACGACCGCGTCCTCGATGCTCTTCACCGAGGAGGCGAGGTAATTGTTGAGGACGACGCTGTAGACGAGCTCTCGTCCCGCGGCGTCGGTGACGTATCCCGACAGCGCCGAGGCGCCCGTCAGTGAACCGGTCTTCCCGCGGGCGTTGAGCGCGGCCGGGGTGCCGCACATGCGGGAACGCAACGTGCCGCCCACGGCGCGGTCGGGGGCGCAGGCCACCGGTAGGGACGCGTACCAGTCGGCGAACCACGGGGCGTCGCGGACCGAGAGCAGCAGGGTCGCCAGCTCCGCGGCCGGGAACATGTTCATCCGGGAGAGTCCCGAGCCGTCCGCCTGGCGGAGTGTGGAGGTCCTGACGCCCTCCTTCTCCAGCTGGGCGCCGATCGCGGCGAGGCCCGCGTCCCAGGTGCCCTGTCCCGACGCCCGGTGCCCCATCGCCTTGGTGAGCGCCTCCGCGTGCATGTTGTTGGAGAGCTTCATGAACGGGTGCATCAGTTCGCTGAGCGGCATGGAGCGGTGCGAGGCGAGCGTGCGCGCCCCGGCCGGGGTCGGCCGGCCCAGGCGGGGAGTGCCCGAGAGCCTTACGCCGTGCTCGGCGAGTGCGTCGGCGAACACGGCGGCCGCGTAGCCGGTCGGTTCCCAGACCGCGATCCACTCCTTGGCGGTTGCCGCGCCGACCGGGACCTCACCGCTGATCGTGATCGTGTTCGTGCCGTGCTCCCGGGAGACGGTCAGCGTGTCCGGCAGGCCCGTCCCGACCGTGGTGGCGCTGACGTCGAGGCGTACGTAGTCGGTGGACGGTGTCAGCTTCACCCGGGGGCGCTCGCCCGGCCGGGCGCCCGGTGCCACCTCGACGACGACGGTGCCGGAGTCGTAGTCGGTGTCGGGGGCGAGGGTGAGCGCCGAGATCTGTGCGGAGTAGTAGGCGGACTCGTCGTCGGCCGCCCAGGACCGGCCGAGGCGCTGGTCGTCGAAGCGGGTGTCGTCGGCGACGAGACGTCCGGTGACGCGCTTGATGCCGGACGCCGCGACGTCCGCCGCGAGGCGCCGGTAGTCGGCCGCGAGGAGGGTGGGATCGCCGCTTCCGCGCAGATACAGGTCGCCGGTGAGGGTGTGGCCCTGGCGGCGGCCCGTGGTGAGCACGTCCGTGCTGAAGCGGTGGTCCGGGCCGAGCGCGGCCATGGCCGCGGCGGAGGTGGCGAGCTTGGTGTTGGAGGCGGGCATCAGACGGTCGCCGCTGTCGCGCTGGTAGAGACGCTCACCGGTGGCGGCGTCGGCGACCACGACGCTCACGGCCCCGCCGTCCGTCCTGGGGTCCGCGAGGACCTTGTCGAGGGCACCCTTGAGGCCGGTGTCGGACGGGCCGGCCCCGGCCGGCGAGCTCCAGGTGAGCGTGCAGGCGAGGCCGGCGGCGAGCGGCCAGATCCATGCGCGGCGCAGCGCGCGGTGACGGATACGAACCACGGGTCTACTCATGGCACACGAGGATCCCGGAAGCGGATCCTTCCCGGAAGGACGCGCGGCGGGCACCTCCGGGCGGCAAAGAGGCCGAATTCTGTGGCCCCGGTCACCACGCGGCCTCTTTTCCGGTGTGGTCCGGAGCACTTTTCCGCGGCTCTCGTGCGTGGCCTGGCTCACGATTCCCGACCCCCCGAAGGGGCCTCTCCGTGACAAGGCGCACAGGCGTTTTGGGCACTACTAGGTGGATTAGTGGGCGGAATATCCGTTTTGCCCCCCATGGGGGGCCGGGCCTGTCCAGGACCTTCGGCCCCCTGGCGCACGAGCCGGGCCGGAGAGCGTCCGTCCCGCGGCCCCGTGGCCGGGACATGCGGTTAAACCGGTCGGTCCCGGGCATAAGAGGCCCCGTTTTCGGGCGGTGCGGTGCGGCTCGGGCGGGCGTCAAGAGCCGTATTTCCGCGGGTGCCACTACGACGCTATGTCGTAGTTGGGGGGTTTGAGGCGACTTGGGAGCACGGGTTACCAATGTGGAGCCAGCCCGGTGCGAATGCGTCGGGTCCATTCATGCCCGGAGGTTCTCCCGTATGTCGAAGCGCACCATGATCCACCAGCTCCGCCCGTCCGTGCTCCGTACTCGTGGTGCTGTCGTGGCCGCCGGAATGGGTGCCGTGATGGTCGTCGGAGCCGGTGCGGGTGTCGCCTCCGCCGACGCGGGCAAGGCGGCCAAGCCGGCCGTCGTGGACGCCGCCTCTGCCGTCGCCGCCCAGGCCGACGCCCAGGCGAACGCCGCGAAGGCGAAGGCCGCCAAGAAGACCGCCAAGAAGAAGCCCGCCAAGAAGGCCCCGGCGTGGGTCAAGCCGGTCAGCAAGTACACGCTGACCGCGAGCTTCGCGCAGGGTGGTGCCATGTGGTCCGCCAAGCACTCCGGCCAGGACTTCGCCGTGCCGATCGGCACGCAGGTCAAGGCGGCCGGTGCCGGTACCGTCGTCAAGGCGGGCCCGAACGGCGGCGGCGACGGCCCCGCCTACGGCAACGCCATCGTGATCAAGCACAACAACGGCAAGTACTCCCAGTACGCCCACCTGTCGAAGATCAACGTGAACGTGGGCGCGAAGGTGAAGACCGGCCAGAACATCGCCAAGTCCGGCAACACCGGTAACTCGTCCGGCCCCCACCTGCACTTCGAGATCCGCACGACGCCGAACTACGGCTCGGCGCTCAACCCGATGTCGTTCCTGCGTTCCGCCGGCGTCAACCTGTGACGCACGCCTGAGCCTGCCCCGTCGCACAGCGCCGGGTGATCGGAAAGGCCCCGCCCGGGTCCGGGCGGGGCCTTCGTGCGCCCGGCGCCCGGCAGGGGCTCAGCCGCGGCGCTTCAGCCGGGGCCGCTTCAGCCTCTTCCGCCGCTCCGGCTCCCGGTCCGCTTCCGGTGTCAGCACCGGGAAGCTGCCGGTGTTCGTCGGCGCATGCTCGGGCAGCCAGAGCACCGCGATCGCCCCACCGGAGGCCCCCAGCGGCGTCGCGCCCTCCGGCGCGGCGTTGCGGAACGTCAGCCTCGCCCCGAGCACCCGGGCCTGACCGGCCGCGATCGTGAGGCCCAGACCGTGGCCCGTACCCGCACGGTCGCTGGCGCCCGTGCGGAACCGGCTCGGTCCCTCCCGCAGTACCGACTCCGGGAAACCGGGCCCGTGGTCCCGCACCCGCACCACCCGGCCCTCGACGGTGACCTCGATCGGGCCCTTGCCGTACTTGGCCGCGTTGGTGAGCAGATTGCCCAGGATGCGCTCCAGGCGCCGGGGGTCGGTGCTCACCCAGGAGTTGTGCACCACCCGGACCTCCGCCTCGGGATGGAACACGGCGACCCTGCGCCCGACGAACTCGCCGAGCTGGATCTCCTGGAGCTCGGCCCGCTCGGAGGCGCTGTCGAGCCTTGCCACCTCCAGCACGTCCTCCACCAGTGTCCGCATGGCCTGGGCCCGGTCCCGTACGAGCTCGGTCGGCCGCCCGGGCGGCAGCAGCTCGGCCGCCGTGAGCAACCCCGTGACCGGTGTGCGCAGCTCGTGTGCGATGTCCGCGGTGACCCGGCGCTCCGCCTCGATCCGTTCGTTGAGGGCGTCGGTGAGCGCGTCGACGGCCCGCGCCAGATCGTCGGTCTCGTCGCGCACGACGCCGCCGATCGCGTCCCGCACCCGGACCTCGTGGTTGCCCTGGGCGACATGTCCGGCCGCGGCGGCCGCCTTGCGCAGCCGGCGCGAGAGCTGCCCGCCGATCAGGACTCCCAACGCGGAACCGCCCAGTACGACCGAGAGGGAACCGATGATCAGTGCCCGGTCCAGGTCCTGCATGATCTCGGCGCTGCGCCCGGCGAACTCGGTGTGCAGGGAGAGCACGTCACCGCCCGCCAAGGGCACGGCGGCCCAGATCTCGGGCGTCCCGTCATGGCCCTCGTCGATGTACGAGCCGCGCCGCTTCTCCCGCATCAGCCGCTGGAGCGCGTCCGGCAGCGCGGGGTCGTTGATCTTGCTGTTGAAGCGCGGGTCCTTGTTCTTGGACGTCTCGTACCAGCGCTGCGCCAGCAGGACCCGGTCCATCTGGACGTCGCGGGCGTTGTCGAGCATGGAGACCCGGGCGGCATTGTGCACGACCAGACTGAGCGCCATGGCGATCAGCGCGCCGACCGCCGCGATCGCGATGCTGATCTTCCAGCGGACGCCGGTGCGCAGAACGAGACGCCTCATGCGGTGGGACTCTCCTCGGCGAACGGTGCTGCGGCCCTCATACGGCGGGCCTCATGCCTTGAGCTTGTAGCCGAAGCCGCGGACCGTCTCGATCCGGTCCTGGCCGATCTTGGTGCGCAGACGCTGGACATGGACGTCCACGACCCGGGTGTCGCCGCCCCAGCCGTAGTCCCAGACCCGGTCCAGCAGCTTGTCGCGCGAGAGCACGGTGCCGGGGGCGGACGAGAACTCCAGCAGCAGCCGCATCTCGGTCGGCGTCAGCGACACCGGCTCGCCGGCCCTGCGTACCTCCATGCCCTCGGTGTCGACCTCGAGGTCGCCGAAGGTCAGCGCGCCGCACTGCTCCTGCCGCCCCGCGGGGCCGCCGTCGCCCGCCGGGCCGCTCGCATGGCCGAAGCGGCGCAGCACGGCACGGATACGGGCGACGAGCACGGCGCCGTCGAAGGGCTTGGTGACGTAGTCGTCCGCACCGGCCTCCAGTCCGAGCACCACGTCGATCGAGTCGGCGCGCGCCGAGAGCATGATCACGGGGACCGTCGACTCGTCGCGGATGCGCCGGCACAGGCTCACCCCGTCGAGGCCGGGGACCATCACGTCCAGCAGCGCGATGTCGGGCCGGTCCGACCGGAAGGCCTCGAGGCCGAGCAGCCCGTCGGGCACCGCGGTGACCGCGAAGCCGTCGCGCTCCAGCGCGAGTTGCGTGGCCTCGCGGATGACATCGTCGTCCTCGACGAACAGGACATGGGTCTCGGCCATCCGGCGCTCTCTCAGTTCTCTCAGTTGCCGCTCGGCGCGGGTGCCTCGGAGGCGACCACCTCGCCCTCGCCGACCGCCCTGCTGAATTCGTTGCGCACCCAGAACTCCCGGGTGAACCTGCCCGCCGACCAGCGGTAGGTGCTCACTTCCTCGCCGGACGGCTCCGCCACCGGGTCGTCCTTGGCGTACACCTGCTTGGTCACCACGAGATCGCCCCGGTCGACCGCCGCGTAGACCGCGGGCTCCTCGACGGAGAACACGTTCTCGTAGGTCTTTCCGGACCCCCGGTACACATACGTGCCCATGCCGACCGCGTCACCGCAGGTCAGCACGTTGACGATGACGTCGGGGGTGTCATTTCCGGTGAGCACCGCGTACGAGGTGTCGACGGGGTACGAGTCCTTCGCGCAGGGCCGCAGATCCGCCTTGACCCGGGGACTGACCTTCGGGTCGGCCATCAGCAGCTTGACCGCGTCCACCGACTCCGTGAAATGGCCCGCGTCACCGGCGGACGGCACCGGGGCGGCCCTGCTCGCGGCCTCGGAGGGCGCCGCGCCCTCGTCCTCCACACCCGTGCCCCCGGTGGAACAGCCGGCCGCGAACAGCGCCGCGGCGACGAGCCCGGCCGTCGCCGTACCGCTCGCCGCCATGGCCCTGCTGCTGCCCTTGCCTCTCAGGCCGCGCACCGCTCCCGCTCCCGTCCGTCATGCCGATCGGCACGCCGCGCCTCGTACCGCTCCAGGGTGCGGGCGTCCAGCTCCCGTGCCTCGAGCTCCTGGCGGAGCCGGGCGAGCGCCCGGTGCAGCGTGCTCTTCACCGTACCGGCCGACATTCCGAGCGCGGCGGCGGTCTCCTCGGTACTCATCTGCTCCCAGTGCCGCAGCACCACGACGCTGCGCTGCTTGGGCGCCAGCACCTTGAGCACGTCCATCAGCAGCGCGCGGTCCGCGCGCTGTTCGCTGCCGTCCTCGACGCTGGCGTCGGGCAGCTGCTCGGTGGGGACCTCCTCGAGCTTGCGGGCCCGCCACCACTCGGTGCGCGTATTGATCATCACGCGGCGAAGGTACGCGTCGGCGAGCGACTTGTCCGCGATTCCGTCCCACCGGCCGTAGGTGCGCACGAGCGCGGTCTGGAGGAGGTCCTGTGCGTCGACCGGGTCGGGGACGAGGCGGCGGGCGCTGCGCAGCAGCGCCTCCTGCCTGGTGCGTACGTACTCCTCGAATTCGAGCACCTCGCCGTGCGCCATTCCAACCGCCTCCGTCCCCGTGACCAAGCTCTGCGTGCTTGCCGTTCTTGTGTTTCTCCTGCGTCACAAGAAGCTACGGAGGCGTTGTCACGGCACTGTGCGGAGCAGCCGTCGGAGGGCGCACGGCCATCCATCGGTTGTGTAACAGCGGATGTTTCAGGTGTGCCTTGTGTGGGGTAAGAAGCTTGGCCCTGTCCCCGCTCAGGTCAGCGGGAGGCGGTAACAGCCGTTCTCCAGCGGCTCGACCAGTCCGTCGGCGACCAGCCCGTCCAGGGCACGGCCCCGCTGCAGCGGCTCGTGCCAGACCGCGTCCAGCGCCGACTGGGGCACCGGTGTCACGGCCTCGCGCAGCACCGCGAGCAGCTTGCCGCGGACCTGCCGGTCCGTGCCGGCGTACGTCTGGCCGCGTCGCGCGGGTCCCACGTGAGCCGGTTTGCCGGCCTGCCGCCAGGCACACTGCTCCGCGATCGGGCAGCGCGCGCAGTCCTCGTTCTTGGCGGTGCACACCAGCGCGCCCAGCTCCATCGAGGCCGCCGCCCAGCGTGCCGCGGTCCGCTCGTCCTCCGGGAGCAGTGCGCGGGCCAGCTTGCGCTCGGCCGCCGTCGTCGCGTTCGGCGGGTACTGGATGCCGATCGCTGCGCGGGCGAACACCCGCCGGACGTTCGTGTCCAGGACGGCGTGCCGCTGCCCGTACGCGAAGGAGGCCACGGCCGCCGCCGTGTACTCGCCGATCCCCGGCAGGGCGAGGAGCTGCGCGTGGTCGGTCGGGACCTCGCCGCCGTGCCGCTCCGTTATCGCCTGCGCGGCGCCGTGCAGGCGCAGGGCCCGCCTGGGGTAGCCGAGCCGGCCCCAGGCCCGGACGGCCTCACCGGGGGCCTCCTTGGCCAGGTCGGCGGGGCGCGGCCAGCGGGCCAGCCACTGCTCGTACACGGGCAGGACCCGGTTCACCGGGGTCTGCTGCAACATGAACTCGCTCACCATCACGCCCCATGCGCCTGCCTCGGGGCGACGCCAGGGCAGGTCACGGGCGTGCTGGTCGAACCAGGCGATGACGGGGGTGTGGAGCGAGGCGGGGTCGACGGCTTCGGGCGTCTGGGTTTCGTGAGTGACAGTCATGGCACACCGATCCTGGCACGTCCGCCGGTGTGCACGCCGCATACACGGGCTCCGGCAAGCCCACGGGGCGTGTCCGCCGCCGGCTGTGAGGACGCCGGCGGCCGGCGGGTCCCGGGTGCGCCACAGGTGGCGTCCCGGGCGTCCCGGGTGCCGTCGGCCGCGGTCCTCCCGTGCGGGGAGCGGGGCCGCTCCCCAGGGGCGAAGGAGCCCCCGAAAGTGTCAGGCGCGGGGCTCGTACGCCTGCGGCGCGGGGGCCGGTGCCGGTGCCTGCCCGGGGCCGGTGAACCAGACCACGAGCGGTGTACGGCTCCTGCGCATGGTGCCCAGCAGCGTCGCTGCCGCACGGACCAGCACCAGCGTGAACACCGTCGCGACGAGCGCGCCGACCACGAGCCCCACCAGCACGTCATGCGGGTAGTGCACACCGACGAAGACCCGGGAGAACGCCATCAGCAGGGCCATCGGCACCGTGAACAGCGCGATCCGCGGCCACGCGAGGGCCAGGGCCACGGCCGCCGCGCCGGCGATCGCCGCGTGGTTGCTCGGGAACGACCAGTCGCCGGTCGGCGGGCAGGGCACCAGTGCCGCCGCCGCGTCCGCGACCGTACGGCAGGGGCGCTCCTCGTCCACGACCGACTTCAGGGACTCGCTGACGACGTAGCCGGCAGCCGTCGCGAGCGGTGCGAGCACCGCGAGCGCGACGGCCCGGTCGTCGCCGGCCCGCGACCGCCACCAGGCCACGACGAACAGCACCCCGAAGAGCAACAGCCCGGCCTCCGTCCAGAGTTCGGCGAGGTGCTGGACCCAGGAAGGAGTCGTGTGGGCGAAGTCGATGATGTCCCGGTAGAGATCGCGGGTGATGCTGCTGTCCATGGTCAGGGACCGTACCCTCCTCGCGGCGGCGGTCACCCGGGGCCATCGGCCAGGGCCACCCCCGACGAAAGTAACGGCCTTGCGGGGCAGGGTCCGTGATGATGATCGGCAGAGTTCGGAAGTATGGCGGCGGGTACGGCGGGAGACGGGCCGGATCTCTCGTAGAGTTTGGGCCGTGGGATCTCTGCGCAATCCGATCGGGCCGCTCCCCTCCTCCATCTACTGGCGACGGAGGGCAGTCGCGGCGTCGCTGGTTGCGCTCATTGCCGTGCTGATCGTCTGGACGGTCAGTTCGGCGGGAGAGGGCGGCGGCGGCAGTGACGACCAGGGCGCCGGGGGTACGTCTCCCGCTCCCTCGATCACGCCGGGGCCCGGCCGGTCGGGGCCCGCGATCAGCGAACAGCCGGGCGGACGTGACGAATCGGACGCCGGAGCGGACAACGGCGGGAACGATTCCGGTGGTTCGGGCGGCTCCGGCGGCACCGGTGACTCCTCGGGCGGTGCTTCCGGCGGAGCGACGAACGGTACGACCGGCGGCTCCACCGAGGGCGGCACGGACGGTGGCGGCTCCGGCGGTACGGCCGGCGGGGGCTCGGCCGGCCGCCCCGTACCGGCGGGCTCGACGCTCCCCGACTGCGCCCCGGGAGCACTGAAGTTGACGCTGCGCAGCGCGAAGGTCGCCTACGAGCCGGGGGAGAACCCGTCGTTCCGGCTCGTAGTCTCCAACTCCTCCGCGACGACCTGCAAGGCCGACTTCGGCCCGAAGTCGGCCGTGTTCACGGTCACCGACGCCGAGGACGAGTCCGTGTGGTCCACCAAGGACTGCCCCCGCCCGGCCGGGAGCCGGCTGCTCCAGGTCCCGGCGAACTCCACGATCACGCACACCGTGGAGTGGGACCGCAAGCGCAGCGCGCCTCAGTGCGCGACCCCGCCGGCCGGCGCGGTGGGCCCGGGCACCTACCTGGTGGAGGCGGCGTTCCCGGGCGCGACGGTGCTGCCGGCCTCGTTCCGTCTCGACAAGGTTTGAGCCCAGGGCTTCCCGCGGAGAGCCGGGCACGACGACGCCCGGAGGCGTACCGCCGTCCCGGCCTGATCCGGGCGAAAGACCTAGACGTACCGCTCGAGGATCGAGGACTCCGCGAGCCGCGACAGGCCCTCCCGCACGCTGCGCGCCCGCGCCTCGCCGACGCCGTCCACCGCCTGAAGGTCGTCCACGCTGGCCGCGAGCAGCTTCTGGAGACCGCCGAAGTGCTCGACGAGCCGCTCGATGATCGCGCCCGGCAGCCGCGGAACCTTCGCCAGCAGCCGGTAACCGCGCGGCGAGACAGCCGAGTCGAGCGTCTCCGGCGAACCGCTGTAGCCGAGCGCCCTTGCCACGGTGGGCAGTTCGAGGAGTTCACCGTGGCTGAGCGCGTCCAGCTCCGCGAGTGCCTCCTCCACGGTGCGCGAGCGCTTCGCCGTCGGCTCCGGTACGTAGTCGCGCACGACCAGTTCGCGCTCCGGCTCGACACCCGCGATCAACTCGTCGAGCTGCAGGGCCAGCAGACGGCCGTCGGTGCCCAGCTCGACCACGTACTCCGCGATCTCCGTCGCGATCCGGCGCACCATCTCCAGACGCTGTGCGACAGCGGTGACGTCGCGGACGGTGACCAGGTCCTCGATCTCGAGGGCCGACAGTGTGCCCGCGACCTCGTCGAGGCGGAGCTTGTAGCGCTCGAGCGTGGCCAGCGCCTGGTTGGCGCGGGACAGGATCGCCGCCGACTCCTCGAGGACCCGGCGCTCTCCGTCCACGTACAGCGCGATCAGGCGCATCGACTGCGACACGGACACCACCGGGAAGCCGCACTGACGTGAGACCCGGTCCGCGGTGCGGTGCCGGGTGCCCGTCTCCTCCGTGGGGATCGAGGCGTCGGGGACCAGCTGCACGCCGGCCCGGTGGATCTTGGAGATGTCCTTGTCGAGGATGAGCGCGCCGTCCAGCTTGCACAGCTCGCGCAACCTGGTGGCGGTGAATTCCACGTCCAGCACGAAACCGCCGGTGCACATCGACTCGACGGTCTTGTCCATGCCGAGAACGATCAGGCCTCCGGTGTTGCCCCGGAGGATGCGCTCCAGTCCGTCACGCAGGGCGGTGCCCGGTGCGACGGCGCTCAGGGCGGCGCGGATCAGCGCTTCGTTGCCGGAGCCTCCGCCGGACTTTCCGGGTGCTGATGCCCCGTCCTTGGCTGCCACTGCACTCCTCCGGCTCGTACGGGTGGGCGAGACCAGGGCAAAGTCTACCGGCGAGCTTCCGCCTCCCGTGGGGCCTCCGTCCGCTCTTTGCGCGAGCCGCCCCCTGAGGACCCTTGACGGCCTTTCGGCAGCACCCTCAGGGCGTCACCCATGTCGGCGACTTCGGTGACCTTCATACCGGGTGGGATCTTCCCCGGATCGGAGGGGACCAGGGCGTGCGTGAAGCCCAGACGGTGGGCCTCCGCCAGTCTGCGCTGGACGCCCGTGACCCTCCTCACCTCGCCGGCGAGACCGACCTCGCCGATGGCGACCAGGTTCTTCGGCAGGGGCACGTCGCTGGCCGCCGAGGCCAGGGCGAGCGCGATCGCCAGGTCCGCGGCGGGCTCGGAGAGCTTCACCCCCCCGACCGTGGCGCTGTAGATGTCGCGCTTGCCGAGGGCGGTGATGCGGCCGCGCTGCTCGAGCACGGCCAGCATCATCGACACGCGGGAGGTCTCCAGGCCGGACGTGGTGCGCCGGGGGGAGGGGATCTGGGAGTCGACGGTGAGGGCCTGCACCTCGGCGACCAAGGGGCGGCGGCCCTCCAGGGTCACCGTCAGGCAGGTGCCGGGGACCGGCTCGGCGCGGCGGGTCAGAAACAGTCCGGACGGGTCGGCGAGACCGGTGATGCCCTCGTCGTGCAGTTCGAAGCAGCCGACCTCGTCGGTCGCTCCGTACCGGTTCTTCACGCCTCTGACCAGACGCAGCCGGGCATGCCGGTCGCCCTCGAAGGAGAGCACCACGTCCACCAGGTGCTCGAGCAGCCGGGGGCCGGCGATGGCGCCGTCCTTGGTGACGTGGCCGACGAGCAGCGTCGACATGCCGCGCTCCTTGGAGGCGCGGATGAGTGCGCCCGCGACCTCCCGGACCTGGGCCATGCCGCCGGGGGCCCCGTCGATCTCGGGGGACGCCACGGTCTGCACCGAGTCCAGGACCAGCAGGGAGGGCTTGACCGCGTCCAGGTGGCCGAGCACGGCCGAGAGGTCGGTCTCCGCCGCGAGGTAGAGGTGGTCGTGCAGCGCCTTGATCCGGTCGGCGCGCAGCCGCACCTGACTGGCGGACTCCTCGCCGGTCACGTAGAGCGTGCGGTGCTCGTCGCTCGCCGCCTTCGCCGCGACGTCGAGCAGCAGCGTCGACTTCCCGACGCCGGGCTCGCCCGCGAGGAGCACGACGGCGCCGGGCACCAGGCCGCCGCCGAGTACCCGGTCGAGCTCGTCGACGCCGGTGGTGCGGGCGGTCGCCTGGCGGCCGTCGACCTGGCCGATGGGCAGGGCGGCGGTGGACACACGGCCGGCGGCGGTGGTGCGGACGGCGGGTGCGCCGTACTCCTCGACCGTGCCCCACGCCTGGCATTCGGGGCAGCGGCCGAGCCACTTGACGGTCGTCCAGCCGCAGTCGGTGCAGCGGTAGGACGGCCGGTCCTTCGCGGATTTCGTACGGGCAGCCATGCGCAAACCGTAACCGGGACCACGGACAGCGCAGCGACTCGACCGAAAGGGGGATGGCATTCGGCCCCGATTTCACTATCGGTGTCCCCCTTCGAGCGAACTGTTCACCCGTAGGGGTTAAAAGTGCTCAAGGGGTGCGAAGGGGCCGCCGTCCTGCCCCTACGGTCACCGAGTGACGAGCAGCAGGCTGGAATCCCCTACCCACACCACCGGCGCACACCGGGCGCACCGACGCGCCCCCCGTACGTCCCCCGGACGGCCGCCCGCACGTTACGAGCCGTACCTGGACGGCCTGTTCACCTACTGCCTGTCCGTGCTCTGCGACCACGACGCGGCCACGGCGGTCCTCGGTGACGTACTCGCCATCGCCGAACGCCAGCAGGGGCGCTGCCCCGGCGGCGCGGCCGAGCGGAAGGCCTGGTTGTACGCGCTCGCACGGTGGGCCTGCCTGCGCCGGCTGACCGAGCAGCGGCGCAGGCGCCAGGGCGCGCACACCGGGCGGCCGACGCCCGCCGCCGCGGAGGAGCACACGGCCGGGACGAGTGCCGGGACCGCGGAGCGGCATCGCGCCGAACTCGCCCTGCTGGCCTGGCCGGAGGCCGCCGGCACCACCCCCGAGCAGCGTGAGGCGCTCGAACTCGCCGTCCGGCACGGGCTCGACGCCGGCCAGGTCGCCGCCGTCCTCGGGACGGAACCCGTGGCCACGCGCGACCTCCTCGCGGCCGCCGCCTGCGAGGTCGAGCGGACCCGCGCCGCGCTCGCCGTCGTCGAGACGGGCAACTGCCCCGCGGTCGGCCGGCTCACCGGCGACAACCGCGTGCTGCTCTCAGCGGCGTTGCGCCAGGAACTCGTCCGGCACGTCGACGACTGTCCGCGCTGCCGTCGCGCCGCCGAGCGCGCCGGTGCGGGTGGGCCCTGGCCGGGCTCCGCCGTCACCCCCGCGACGCTGCCGCTGGTCGAGGCGCCGAGGGCGGCCGCCTACATGGCGATGCTGCACGTGCCGAGGGCGCGGGCGGGAGGGCCCCGGTTCGGTCCCCGAGGCTTCCCGCTGGACCCGAAGGACCACGCCGCCCGGCGGGACCGGCTGCGCGCGCGGGCGGTGACGACGACGGTCGTGGCCACCGTCGTGGCCGCGCCGGTGCTCGCCCTGTGGGCGGCGTACCGAGGGGCGCCGCTGACGGGGGAGGCCCGCGGTCCTGTGGCCAGCTCGGACGAGCGGGCGGGCGCCGGCGGCTCGGCCGCCGACCCGTACGACCACTACGAGAACGCGGGCAACGCGAGCACCACGCCGGACCCGAGGTTCACGGCGAACCGCCGCTCGCCCGACGTATCCGTCGAGGTCGTCAGCACGGAAGGGATCACGCCGCCGTCCGTCCCGGGCAGGGTGGGACCCGGCCGGATCACCGTCGAGGCGGAGCCGGCCGGTGAAGGCACCCGCATCACGCTCACGGCGTCCGGCGGCTCGCCGGTCCACTGGTCGGCGTGGACGGGTGCGTCCTGGCTCCACCTGAGCCGGTCGTCCGGCACGCTGGACCCCGGCGAAACGATCACCCTTTATGTGATCGTCGACCGTTCGCGGGAGCCGGCCGGGCCGTGGCGGGCACGGGTGGGCGTCGATCCGTCCGGCGCGGTCGTCCTCATCCGCGGCCACGGTGACGTGACGAGGCCGCCGTCGTCACCGGCCCCGGACCCGACCCCGCCGTCGGGTCCGCCCCCCTCGCCGCCGGACCCGACGCCACCGTCGAGTCCGCCGCCGTCGAGTCCGCCGCCCTCCGACCCGCCGTCGTCGCCCGCTCCGGACCCGACCCCGTCGGACCCGCCGACGGGTCCGCCCACGGAGCCGGCGACACCCCCGCCGGTGAACTGACGGCACACGGGCACCGCCCCGCCGGAACGCGGCCGCCCGCCCCTGTGCCCCTACGGGCGTGCGGCCGCCTTCCGGAACCGGCGCGTACGCCGAACCCCGCGGTGGGCCTCAGCCGGCCGGATCGGCCGGGTGCGGGGCGACCATGGGGAGCGAGGACGCCAGGCGCGCCTCGCACAGGCCGGCCAGGACGTCGTACGCCGCCTTGCCCATCAGCTCCGTCAGCTCCGGTCGGTACGTCACGTACACCGGCTCGCCGGCGCCGTGCGCGGACGTCGCCGACGTGCACCACCAGTGCAGATCGTGACCGCCGGGGCCCCAGCCGCGGCGGTCGTACTCACCGATGGACACCTGAAGGACGCGTGAGTCGTCGGGCCGGTCGATCCATTCGTACGTGCGCCGCACCGGCAGCTGCCAGCACACGTCCGGCTTGGTCTCCAGCGGTTCGCGGCCCTCGCGCAGCGCCAGGATGTGCAGCGAGCACCCCGCGCCGCCTGCGAAGCCCGGGCGGTTCTGGAAGATGCACGAGCCCTCCCAGCGCCGCGTCTGGCGCTCGCCGTCGTCGTCCTTCTGCACCCAACCCGTGCTCGTGCCGACGTCGTGGAACTGCCAGAGGTCCGGCGTGAGACGGGCCACGTGCTCCGCCACGCGCTTCTCGTCGTCCTCGTCGGAGAAGTGCGCCCCCAGCGTGCAGCAGCCGTCGTCCGCGCGCCCCGCCTGGATGCCCTGGCAGCCGCTGCCGAAGATGCAGCTCCAGCGCGAGGTCAGCCAGGTCAGGTCGCAGCGGAAGACCTGCTCGTCGTCGGCAGGGTCGGGAAACTCCACCCAGGCGCGGGCGAAGTCCAGGCCCTTCTCGTCGGTGTCGATCTTTTCCAGAGGGCTGGCTTTGCCCGGCTTCGCCTTTTTCGTCTTTGGCACGGGTCCAGCGTATGCGGGTGGCCGCAGTAGCGTTCCGCCCATGAGACTCGGAGTCCTCGACGTCGGTTCGAACACGGTGCATCTGCTGGCAGTGGATGCCCACCCCGGCGCACGGCCGCTGCCCGCCCACTCGCACAAGGCGGAGCTGCGCCTCGCCGAGCTGCTCGACGAGGACGGGGCGATCGGTGACGAAGGCGTCGACCGGCTCATCGACACGATCACCGCAGCCCTCCAGGCCGCGGAGGACAAGGGCTGCGAGGAGGTGCTGGCCTTCGCCACCTCCGCGGTGCGCGAGGCCACCAACGCGGACGCCGTGCTGGCCCGGGTGAAGGAAGAGACGGATGTCGTCCTGACGGTGCTGAGCGGCGAGGAGGAGGCGCGGCTCACCTTTCTCGCCGCCCGCCGCTGGTTCGGCTGGTCGGCCGGGAAGCTGCTCGTCCTCGACATCGGCGGCGGCTCCCTCGAGATCGCGTACGGCATAGACGAGGAGCCCGACGCGGCCGTGTCCCTGCCGCTCGGCGCGGGCCGGCTGACTGCGGGCATGCTGCCCGGCGACCCGCCGGACACGCACGACGTCAAGGCCCTGCGCCGCCATGTGCGGGCCCAGATCGCCCGGGTCGTCGGGGAGTTCAGCCGCTTCGGCAAGCCGGACCACATAGTCGCGACCTCCAAGACCTTCAAGCAGCTCGCCCGGATCACCGGCGCGGCCCGCTCCGCCGAGGGGCTGTACGTGCAGAGGGAACTGAGTCGTAAATCACTGGAGGAGTGGGTCCCCAAGCTGGCGGCCATGACCGTCGAGCAGCGCGCCGGTCTGCCGGGCGTGTCGGAGGGTCGGGCCCGCCAGATCCTGGCGGGAGCCCTGGTGGCGGAGGGTGCGATGGACCTCTTCGGCGCGGACGAACTCGAGATCTGCCCCTGGGCGCTGCGCGAGGGTGTGATCCTCCGCCGCCTCGATCACCTCCCTGCCGACTAGTTCGGCCCCGTACCCTGTTCCCCGTGGCAGAACCAGTCGTGCGTATCCCGGATGCGAAGGTTGTCCTGTCGACGGCTTCCGTCTATCCGGAGTCGACGGCGACAGCCTTCGAGGTCGCCGCACGCCTCGGCTACGACGGCGTCGAAGTCATGGTGTGGACCGATCCCGTGAGCCAGGACATCGAGGCGCTCCGCCGGCTCTCCGACTACCACCGGATGCCGGTCCACGCGGTCCACGCGCCGTGTCTGCTGATCACCCAGCGGGTCTGGTCCACGGATCCGTGGGTGAAGCTCCAGCGGGCGAAGGCGGCGGCGGAGAAGCTCGGCGCTTCGACGGTCGTGGTGCATCCCCCGTTCCGCTGGCAGCGCCAGTACGCGCGCGACTTCGTCCGTGGGATCTGGCGGATGGCGGACGAGACGGACGTGCGGTTCGCGGTGGAGAACATGTACCCGTGGCGCTACCGGGACCGCGAGATGCTCGCCTACGCCCCCGACTGGGACGTCACCAAGGACGACTACCGCCACTTCACGATCGACCTGTCGCACGCCGCGACCTCCCGCACCGACACCCTGGCGATGGTCGACCGGATGGGCGACCGGCTCGGCCATGTGCACCTGGCCGACGGCAAGGGGTCCGCGAAGGACGAGCACCTGGTGCCCGGCCGCGGCGACCAGCCCTGCGCGGAACTCCTGGAGCGGCTGGCGCGCACGGGCTTCGACGGCCATGTCGTCATCGAGGTCAACACCCGCCGCGCCATGTCCGCCGCCGAACGCGAGGCCGATCTCGCGGAGGCGCTGGCCTTCACCCGGCTGCACCTGGCGTCGGCCTCCCGTATCTCGTGACGGAGGAACGCAGGCGGCGCGGCCGTCCCGCCCGTAAGGCGGCCGACGAGGGGCCCGGCGCGCGGGAACGCATCCTTCAGGCGGCCCGGGCCGAGTTCGCCGAGCGTGGTTACGACAAGACGACGATGCGCGGGATCGCCAGGGCGGCCGGGGTCGACGCGGCACTCGTCCACCACTACTTCGGCACCAAGGACGACGTCTTCGCCGCCTCGATCGAGGTCTCCTTCGAACCGGCGATGGTGCTTCCACAGATCCTCGGCCAGGGTGAGGCGGGGATCGGCGAGCGCCTGGCGCGCTACTTCATCGGCATCTGGGAGAACCCGGCGACCCGCGCGCCCCTGCTCGCGATCGTCCGTTCCGCGCTGACCCACGAGGCGGCGGCCAAGGTGCTGCGAGGCTTCGTGCTGCGGCGCCTGCTGGAGAGGGTGGCGGCGGAGCTGGACGTACCGGATCCGCACTTCCGGGCCGAACTCGCCGCCTCCCACATGGTGGGCATCGCGATCCTGCGGTACGTGGTGCAGGTCGAGCCCCTGGCGTCCGTGGACCCCGAGGAGATCGTGCGGATGGTGGCGCCGTCGCTGCAGCGCTACCTGACCGAGGACGTCGACGGCCGACCGACCGAGGACTGAGCCGGGCGTCCCGCATTCCGGACAACCTGTCCAGATCTTGGAGCGACGGCGTACGCTCGAGGCAGGTACACCCGTCACGAGGAGCGAGCGACGATGCCCGAGCTGAGGTCCCGCACTGTCACCCACGGCCGCAACATGGCGGGCGCCCGCGCCCTTATGCGGGCGTCGGGCGTAGCGAGCGAGGACATCGGTAAGCCGATCGTCGCCGTCGCCAACTCCTTCACCGAGTTCGTCCCCGGGCACACACATCTGGCCCCGGTGGGCCGGATCGTGTCCGAGGCGATCAAGGCCGCAGGAGCAGTGCCCCGCGAGTTCAACACCATCGCCGTCGACGACGGCATCGCCATGGGCCACGGCGGCATGCTCTACTCGCTGCCCTCCCGGGACCTGATCGCCGACTCGGTCGAGTACATGGTCGAGGCGCACTGCGCGGACGCCCTGATCTGCATCTCCAACTGCGACAAGATCACTCCGGGCATGCTCAACGCCGCCCTGCGGCTGAACATCCCGACCGTCTTCGTCTCCGGCGGCCCGATGGAGTCCGGCCGGGCGACGCTCGTCGACGGCACCGTCCGCACGCTCGACCTGGTCGACGCGATGTCGGACGCGGTCAACGAGAAGATCTCGGACGAGGACATCCTCCGTATCGAGGAGAACGCCTGCCCGACCTGCGGCTCCTGTTCGGGCATGTTCACCGCCAACTCGATGAACTGCCTGACCGAGGCCATCGGCCTGTCCCTGCCGGGCAACGGCTCCGTCCTCGCCACCCACACCGCCCGCAAGGCGCTGTACGAGAACGCCGCCGCGACGGTCGTCGACATCACCAAGCGGTACTACGAGCAGGGCGACGAGTCCGTCCTGCCGCGCAACGTCGCCACCTTCGCGGCCTTCGAGAACGCCATGGCCCTCGACATCGCCATGGGCGGCTCGACGAACACGATCCTTCACCTGCTCGCCGCGGCACAGGAGGCGGGCGTCGAGTTCGGCCTCGACGAGATCGACGCCGTCTCGCGCCGGGTCCCCTGCCTGGCCAAGGTCGCGCCGAACGTCGCCAAGAACCGCACGTACTACATGGAGGACGTCCACCGGGCCGGTGGCATCCCCGCCCTGCTGGGCGAGCTGCACCGCGCCGGTCTGCTGAACGAGGACGTGCACTCCGTGCACAGCCCCTCGCTCGCGGACTGGCTCAAGAGCTGGGACGTGCGTGGCGGTTCGCCGTCCGCCGAGGCCGTCGAGCTGTGGCACGCGGCGCCCGGCTGCGTCCGCTCCGCCACGGCCTTCTCCCAGTCCGAGCGCTGGGAGGCGCTGGACGACGACGCCGAGAACGGCTGCATCCGCTCCGCCGAGCACGCGTACTCCAAGGACGGCGGACTCGCGGTGCTGCGCGGCAACCTCGCCGTCGACGGCTGTGTCGTGAAGACCGCCGGGGTGGACGAGTCGATCTGGACCTTCGAGGGTCCGGCCGTGGTCTGCGAGTCGCAGGAAGAGGCCGTCGACAAGATCCTCAAGAAGGAGGTCACCCACGGCGACGTGGTGGTCATCCGGTACGAGGGCCCCAAGGGCGGCCCCGGCATGCAGGAGATGCTCTACCCGACGTCCTTCCTCAAGGGCCGCGGCCTCGGCAAGACCTGCGCCCTGATCACCGACGGCCGCTTCTCCGGCGGCACCTCGGGCCTGTCGATCGGCCACGCCTCCCCGGAGGCGGCCTCGGGCGGCACGATCGCGCTCGTCGAGGACGGCGACCGCATCCGTATCGACATCCCTGGCCGCACCATCGAACTCCTCGTCGACGACGCCACGCTGGCCTCCCGGCGTGAGGCCCTGGGCGGCGCCTACGCCCCCAAGGCACGGGAACGCAAGGTGTCCGCCGCGCTGCGCGCCTACGCCGCGATGGCGACGAGCGCCGACAGGGGCGCCGTCAGGGACGTGTCCAAGCTGGGCTGATCCGCCGCCCGACTGCTTGGGGACCCGGTGCGCTCACCAGCGCGCCGGGTCCTTCGCGTCCACGGCGAAGACCGAGCCGTCCGGGGCGCTGGCGTACACCTTCCCGTGCGCGGCGACGGGTGCGGGCAGCAGCGCCGAGAAGGTCGAACCGTCGTCGGACATCCGCAGTCCCGTCTGGCCGGTGATCCTGCCGAGCCGCGCGTCGACGGCGAGCAGCCGCCCGTCGGCGGCGGACAGGTAGACCGCCCGTCCGTCGGTGACCGGGCGCGAGAGGTGGGCGACCCCGGTCTCCAGGCGCCACAGCTCGGGGCCGTCGGCACCGGGACCCGGCCGGGCAGTGTCCACCGCCGAGAGCGAGCCGCCGGAACCGGAGATGTAGACGGTCCTCCCCGCGACCGTCGCCTGCGCCTGGTCGACCGGGACCGTCAGGGGGATGCTGCGCACGGCCCGGCCGCCGGTCGCGGTGTCGAGCGTGACGATCGCGCCGGTGAAGCCGTCGGGGCCGGCCGAGAGGAGATACAGCATGCCGCCGGAGAGCTGTACCGGCGTCAGCGAACCCGGCAGGCGTTCGGTCCAGAGCAGTTCGCCGCTCATCGGAGCGACGGCGCTGACGAGGGTCGAGGTCCCGTCGGCCGACGGGGTGGCGGCGAGTGCCGGACCGTCGCCGCCCGGGTCGGACAGCCACTGTGTACCGGGCCCGCCGTGCCGCTCCTGCCAGCGCTCCTCGCCGGTCGTCGCGTCGATCGCCCGCACCGTGCCGGCGTCCGACACCAGCAGGACGGTGTCACCGACGGCTCGCAGGGTCGGATGACCGGACGCGTCCAGCTCCCGGCGCACCTCGCCCGTCTCCGGGTCGAGCGCCTGATAGCGGTCACCGTCGGGCGTCACCACATGCAGCAGCCCGCCGGCGGGGTGGGGCACCAGGCCCTCGTCGCTCTGCGCGGCGGCGCCCCCGGCCGCCCGGTCCTTGGCCGTCCAGACCGTCGTGCCGTCGGCCGGGTCGAGCCGGGCGGTCCCGACGCCGGGGGCGGCGCAATAGAGGGCGTCACCGCCGTCGGCCGTGCAGACCGGGACGCCGGAGACGGCGCCGTCCCGCAGCGGGACGTTCCACGGGCGGAAGCGCTGTTCGGCGGCGGGCGTGGTGCGGTCGCCGGCGGGGGTGCCGTCGCCCAGGGCGACGACGGCGGCGGTGCCGGCGGCCAGCACGGCGAACGCTGCCGCGGCGACGGCCCAGCGCCTTCCGCCCCGGCGTGCGGGGGAAGCGGTGGCCGGTGCGTCCGCAGCCGGCTTCGCGGCGGCGGACGGTTCCGGCGGGGCCGCAGAAACAGGGCTCTCACAGGGAGCGGGATCGCGCTGCGCCGGTATGTAGGCCTGGGTGTCGTACGCGGAGGACGGCGAGGACGCCCGCAGCGCCACCATCAGCTCGTACGGCGTCGGCCTCGCCTGCGGGTCCTTCGCCAGACAGCGCGCCACCAGCGGGACGAGCTGCTCCGGCACACCCGTCAGGTCCGGCTCGTTGTGCACGACCTGGTACGCCACGATGTACGGGCTGTCGGAGTCGAACGGTCCGCGCCCGGTCGCCGCGTGGACCAGCACCGCGCCCAGCGCGAACACATCCGCTGCCGGCCCGACCTCGCGCGGCCGCTGGAACTGCTCGGGCGCCATGAACGGCGGTGTGCCGATCAGCTTTCCGGTCTCGGTGCGCAGATCGCTGTCGGTGGGACGCGAGATGCCGAAGTCGATGACTTTCGGCCCATCCGCGGCCAGTAGCACGTTGCTGGGTTTGAGATCACGGTGCACCACGCCGGCCCGGTGGATGTCCCGCAGCGCCTCCGCGAGCCCGGCGCCCGCCCTGACGAGCTCCGCCGGACTCAGCGGGCCGTTCCGCTTCACCCGGTCCGCGAGTGTCGGGCCGTCGATGAAGAGGGTGGCCATCCAGGGCCTGCCGGCATCCGGGTCGGCGTCGACGACCGGCGCCGTGAAAGCCCCGCTGACCCGTCGGGCGGCGGCGACCTCCTGCCGGAAACGCGCCCTGAACTCCGGGTCCTGGGCGTGCTCTGCGTGGATGACCTTGACCGCGAGCCGCAGACCCGAGGCGGAGGTGGCCAGATGGACGACGCCCATCCCTCCGTTGCCCAGTACCGCCTCGAGGCGGTACTGCCCTGCATACTCCGGATGCTCCGCTTCCGGGAACGGCCCGGTGCTGCGTAGCGGTGGCATCTCCCACCCCCGTCTGATGGTGCGCACGCGCGACGCACGGAGCCTAGTCGATGATGCGTGCGATCCAGCCATGGCTTGCTAGCCTGCGCGCGGCGCATGCCAATCGTCGACGTCAACGGGGGGAAGTCCGATGGCTCTTGAAGAGGCTCAGAACGTAGTGGCCGGGAACGCGGCTGCGGAGGCGGACGCGATCGAGGCGGAATCGATCGGCACCATGACGGTGAAGCGCTACCCGGTCGCCCCCGGCGTACGACTCAATGTGCGCAGCGGGCCGGGGACGAACTACCGGCTGGTCCGGATCCTGCCGTACGGCGCGACCGTCCCGATCAACTGCCAGAAGGCCGGCGAGACCGTCACCGGCACCTACGGCACGAGCAACATCTGGGACAACATCGCCAACGGCGAGTTCGTGGCGGACGCGTACGTGCAGACCGGCAGCGACGGCTACGTAGCCCGGCGCTGCGCCTGACCCTCCGCCGGCGCACCGGGGATAATCGACCCCGTGAGCGAGCAGAGCGAGAACACCACGGCGAGCGGCGGCGGCCCGGAGCCCGAACCCATCCGGTTTTTCGGCACGACATGGGTCCACCACGACGGGGGGTACGGGCTGCGCCGGGCCGGTGTCGCCGCCGGCTCGCTGATCACCGCCTTCGCGGCGGCCTTGCTCCTGCGCCTCTCGTACCAGGGACTGGCCGTCGCCGAGGTCGGCAGCTTCGTGAACGTCCTCGTCGTCGTGATGTTCGCCGTGTGCAGCGCCATCGCGTTCCGTAAGACCTGGGAGGGCTTCTCCCGCCGGCCCGACGGCTCCCCGGCGGAGGACTCGCTGCGCAGCCTCAAGGCGATCGGCTTCATCGGCTCGCTCATCGCGTACGCCCTGCGCTGTTTCGCTGAGGCGCCGGGCGAGAAGCTGCGCCGCGCCGAGTACGAGTCGGCGCTCAGGCAGTACGAGAAGCGCCGCGGCACCCGCTCAGGCAACCCGGCCGCCCGAAGGACGAAGAGCCGCCCCGAGCGCCGCTGACGACGACACCGACCCGAACGCCCGGTCATGCCCCCTCAGGGGTGCGGCCGGGCGTTCATGCTTGACGGCCCCGTATCGGCGGGAGCATTATTCATCGCATGATGAATTCCTCTGGCGTCGCCGTCCTCGCCCGCGGCCTCACCGTGGTACGAGGAGACCGCACCGTCCTGCGCGGCCTCGACTTCTCGGTCCTGTCCGGCCGTATCACCGGCCTCCTCGGACCGTCCGGCTGCGGGAAGTCGACGCTGATGCGCGCGGTCGTCGGCACTCAGGCCAAGGTCGGCGGCTCCCTCGAGATCCTCGGCCGCCCCGCCGGCGCCCCCGAGCTCCGCTCGCGGATCGGCTACGTCACCCAGGCCCCGTCCGTCTACGACGACCTCACCGTCCGGCAGAACCTCGACTACTTCGCCGCCGTCCTCCTCCCGGGCCGCGGCAACCGCGACGTCCGCCGCGAGTACGTCACGCGAGCCATCGAGGACGTCGACCTCGCCTCCCACGCCGACTCGCTCGCCGGCCGGCTCTCCGGCGGCCAGCGCAGCCGCGTCTCGCTCGCCGTCGCCCTGCTGGGCACCCCAGAGGTGCTCGTCCTCGACGAACCCACCGTCGGCCTCGACCCCGTCCTCCGCCGCGACCTGTGGGACCTCTTCCACCGCCTCGCCGGCGAACGCGGAGCGACGATCCTCGTCTCCTCCCACGTCATGGACGAGGCCGAACGCTGCCACCGCCTCCTCCTCATGCGCGAAGGGGAGATCCTCGCCGAGGACGCCCCCGACGACCTGCGCGTCCGCACCCGCTCGGAAACCGTCGAACAGGCCTTCCTCCACCTCGTCGACGAGGCCGACGCTTTTCAGGAGAGCCGCCGATGAGCTCCCGCCCGACTCCCGCCACCCTGCCGCGGCAGGCCTTCGCGCCCTCCGTGTCCCGCACCCTCGCGACCGCCGCACGGGTCCTGCGGCAGCTCCGCCACGACCCGCGCTCCATCGCCCTGATGCTGCTCGTGCCGTGCCTGATGCTCCTGCTGCTCCGGTTCGTGTTCGACGGCAGCCCCGGCACGTTCGACTCCGTCGGCGCCTCGCTGCTCGGCATCTTCCCGCTGATCACCATGTTCCTGGTGACCTCCATCGCCACCCTGCGCGAACGCACCTCCGGCACGCTGGAACGACTGCTCGCCATGCCGCTCGGCAAGACCGACCTGATCGCCGGCTACGCACTCGCCTTCGGCCTCGTCGCAGTGATCCAGTCCCTGCTGGCCACCGGCCTCGCCCTGTGGGCCCTCGGCCTCGACATCGTCGGCTCACCCTGGCTGCTGCTGCTCGTCGCGCTGCTCGACGCGTTGCTGGGCACGGCACTCGGACTGTTCGTCTCCGCCTTCGCCGCCTCCGAGTTCCAGGCGGTCCAGTTCATGCCGGCCGTGATCTTTCCCCAGCTGCTGCTGTGCGGCCTGTTCGCGCCCCGCGACACGATGCAGCCCGTCCTCGAAGCGATCTCCGACGTGCTCCCCATGTCCTACGCCGTCGACGCCATGAGCGAGGTTCTGCGCCATCCCGACGTCACCGGCGACTTCGTGCGGGACGTCCTGGTCGTGGCGGTCTGCGCCCTGGTCGTCCTCGCCCTCGGCGCCGCCACCCTGCGCCGCCGCACCGCCTGACCCCCGCCACCCGCAGGGCGCCCGTACCGACACTCGGACGACCACGGCACACCCCCGTCTCCGGTGAAAGGATGTGCGCACGTATCCCCACCGGCGAGGTGAACTTCAGCCATGACCCAGACAGTCGCAGTCCTCGGTACGGGCAAGATCGGTGAAGCACTGCTCAGCGGCATGATCCGCGCGGGCTGGCGCCCCGCGGACCTGCTGGTCACCACCCGCCGTACCGACCGCGCCGACGAACTGCGCACCCGCTACGGCGTCGAGCCCGTCACCAACGCGGAAGCCGCCAAGCGCGCCGACACCCTGATCCTCGCCGTCAAGCCGCAGGACATGGGCAAGCTCCTCGACGAACTCGGCCCGCACATCACCGCGGACCGTCTCGTCATCAGCGCGGCGGCCGGTATCACCACCTCCTTCATCGAGGAGCGCCTGGCCACGGGCACACCCGTGGTCCGGGTCATGCCCAACACCCCCGTCCTCGTGGACGAGGGCATGTCCGTGATCTCCGCCGGCAGCCATGCCACGGCCGACCACGTCGCCCACGCCGAGGAGATCTTCGGCGGTGTCGGCAAGACGCTGCGCGTCCCCGAGTCGCAGCAGGACGCGGCGACCGCCCTCTCCGGCTCGGGTCCGGCGTACTTCTACTTCCTCGTCGAGGCCATGACGGACGCGGGAATCCTGCTCGGCATTCCGCGCGCCCAGGCCCATGACCTGATCGTCCAGGCCGCCATCGGCGCGGCCGTGATGCTCAGGGACAGCGGCGAGCACCCGGTGAAACTGCGTGAAGCCGTCACCTCGCCGGCCGGCACCACCATCAGCGCCATCCGCGAACTGGAGAACCACGGCGTACGGGCGGCCCTGATCGCCGCACTGGAGGCCGCCCGCGACCGCAGCCGCGAACTGGCCTCCGGCAACGGCTGACCGGCCCCGCCACGGTTCTCCTTCCGCATTCCGTCATGCGGCCGGCAGCAGTCCGATCGCCCGGTAGGCGGCGTCCACCGTCGGACGGGCCATGCCCCTGGCCCGCTCCGCACCCTTCCTCAGCACGTCGTCGACGTGACCCGGATCGGCCGCGAGCTCGGCGTGCCGCTCCCTGATCGGCCTCAACACCTCGAGCACCGCCTCGGCCGTGTCCTTCTTCAAGGCCCCGTACGACTCGTATGCGCCGGCGAGCTCCTGGGGGCTCTCGCCCGAGCAGGCCGAGAGGATCTCGAGCAGGTTCGCGACGCCGGGCCGGGTCCCGGGGTCGTACTCGACCTCACGCCCGCTGTCCGTGACCGCCCGCATGATCTTCTTGCGCACCACGTCGGCCTCGTCCAGCAGATAGACGATGCCCGCACCGGACTCGTGCGACTTCCCCATCTTCGACGTGGGGTCCTGAAGGTCCATGACCCGGGCCGCGACCGGCGGGGGCGTGGCCCGAGGGACGTTGAAGGTGTGCCCGTAGCGCTGGTTGAACCGGACCGCCAGGTCGCGGGTGAGCTCCACATGCTGCGTCTGGTCCTCACCCACGGGCACCTCGTCGGCCTGGTAGGCCAGGATGTCCGCCGCCATCAGCGCCGGATAGGTGAGCAGCGACAGCCGCACGCTCTGCCCGGCCGCGCGCGCCCGGACGCTCTTCTCCTTGTACTGGATCATGCGCCGGAGCTCGCCGTCGGTGGCCGTGCACTCGAGGATGTACGACAGCCGGGCGTGCTCGTCCACATGGCTCTGCACGAAGACGGTGCACAGATCAGGGTTCAGACCGGCGGCCAGCATCAGGGTCGCTGCCTGACGGCTGAGTCTGCGCACCCGTGCCGGGTCGTGCTCGACCGTGAGCGCGTGGAGGTCGACCACACTGAACAGCGCGTCCGCCTGGTGCTGGTCCACCTCGACCCACCTGCGCAGCGCGCCCAGGTAGTTCCCCAGGGTCAGATGCCCTGTCGGCTTGATCCCGCTGAAGATCCGCTTCATCCCGTTTCTCCGTCTCCTGATCGAAGCCGCCGCGCTCAGCGGCCGGGCTCCCGGAGGGAGATACGCGAACGGCCGCCGAGGCGGCGGCCGTGGGTGCATGCGAAGGTGCCGGCCGCCGTCAGGCGGCCCACCACTGGTGGAGGCACATGCGCGATGTCATGGGCCCAACAGTACGCCGCCGGGGGCTCTCAGGGGTGGGTTGACATCGGGTACCGGCATCCGTAGTGTTCTCCGAGTTGTCCGACGTGAGCACCGACCCCGGTCGGCCCCGGACAGCCATTCCGTAAGACCCACTTCGATGAACGGCATTCTGTGTCGTCTGTCTTTCGTGCGCCTTTGCGAAATGAAGAATCCGCGTTCGAAAGGACGCCGGCCCCGATTCGCTTCGGGGCGGGGGATTCCGCTAAAGTCTCACTCGTCGGAACGGCCCAACAGCCGTGAAGACACCTCCCGCTGACCGGGAATCAGGCCCGAAAGAGTCTGATAGAGTCGGAACCGCCGGAAGGCCGAAAGGCCGGAAAGCACACCGAGGAAATCGGATCGGAAAGATCTGATAGAGTCGGAAACGCAAGACCGAAGGGAAGCGCCCGGAGGAAAGCCCGACAGGGTGAGTACAAAGGAAGCGTCCGTTCCTTGAGAACTCAACAGTGTGCCAAAAATCAACGCCAGATATGTTGATACCCCGTCCATCTTCGGATGGTCGAGGTTCCTTTGAAAAAGTCCATCCCGCTTGCGGGGTGGCAATCACAGCGAGGACGCTGTGAACGACCGGTCTTATTCCGACCGGTTGTTCCGCTCTTCGGATGTGCACCCGATCACGGGTAAACATTCATGGAGAGTTTGATCCTGGCTCAGGACGAACGCTGGCGGCGTGCTTAACACATGCAAGTCGAACGATGAACCTCCTTCGGGAGGGGATTAGTGGCGAACGGGTGAGTAACACGTGGGCAATCTGCCCTTCACTCTGGGACAAGCCCTGGAAACGGGGTCTAATACCGGATAATACTGCGGATCGCATGGTCTGCGGTTGAAAGCTCCGGCGGTGAAGGATGAGCCCGCGGCCTATCAGCTTGTTGGTGGGGTGATGGCCTACCAAGGCGACGACGGGTAGCCGGCCTGAGAGGGCGACCGGCCACACTGGGACTGAGACACGGCCCAGACTCCTACGGGAGGCAGCAGTGGGGAATATTGCACAATGGGCGAAAGCCTGATGCAGCGACGCCGCGTGAGGGATGACGGCCTTCGGGTTGTAAACCTCTTTCAGCAGGGAAGAAGCGAAAGTGACGGTACCTGCAGAAGAAGCGCCGGCTAACTACGTGCCAGCAGCCGCGGTAATACGTAGGGCGCAAGCGTTGTCCGGAATTATTGGGCGTAAAGAGCTCGTAGGCGGCTTGTCACGTCGGATGTGAAAGCCCGGGGCTTAACCCCGGGTCTGCATTCGATACGGGCAGGCTAGAGTGTGGTAGGGGAGATCGGAATTCCTGGTGTAGCGGTGAAATGCGCAGATATCAGGAGGAACACCGGTGGCGAAGGCGGATCTCTGGGCCATTACTGACGCTGAGGAGCGAAAGCGTGGGGAGCGAACAGGATTAGATACCCTGGTAGTCCACGCCGTAAACGTTGGGAACTAGGTGTTGGCGACATTCCACGTCGTCGGTGCCGCAGCTAACGCATTAAGTTCCCCGCCTGGGGAGTACGGCCGCAAGGCTAAAACTCAAAGGAATTGACGGGGGCCCGCACAAGCAGCGGAGCATGTGGCTTAATTCGACGCAACGCGAAGAACCTTACCAAGGCTTGACATATACCGGAAAGCATCAGAGATGGTGCCCCCCTTGTGGTCGGTATACAGGTGGTGCATGGCTGTCGTCAGCTCGTGTCGTGAGATGTTGGGTTAAGTCCCGCAACGAGCGCAACCCTTGTTCTGTGTTGCCAGCATGCCCTTCGGGGTGATGGGGACTCACAGGAGACTGCCGGGGTCAACTCGGAGGAAGGTGGGGACGACGTCAAGTCATCATGCCCCTTATGTCTTGGGCTGCACACGTGCTACAATGGCCGGTACAAAGAGCTGCGAAGCCGTGAGGCGGAGCGAATCTCAAAAAGCCGGTCTCAGTTCGGATTGGGGTCTGCAACTCGACCCCATGAAGTCGGAGTTGCTAGTAATCGCAGATCAGCATTGCTGCGGTGAATACGTTCCCGGGCCTTGTACACACCGCCCGTCACGTCACGAAAGTCGGTAACACCCGAAGCCGGTGGCCCAACCCCTTGTGGGAGGGAGCTGTCGAAGGTGGGACTGGCGATTGGGACGAAGTCGTAACAAGGTAGCCGTACCGGAAGGTGCGGCTGGATCACCTCCTTTCTAAGGAGCACATGGCCGACTGCGAGCGAATGACTCGCACGGTCGCTCATGGGTGGAACGTTGATTATTCGGCAGGGTCTTGTCACCTGCCGCTTCCAGTACTGCTCTTCGGAGCGTGGAACGAGGCGGTCGGGTAAGGGATGCTGCCGGGCACACTGTTGGGTGTCTGAGGGTGCGAGCGTTGCTCGCCCTTCGGGATGCCGGCCCCAGTGAACTCACCTGTCAGGGTGGGGTGGTGGGTGGCTGGTCGTTGCTTGAGAACTACACAGTGGACGCGAGCATCTGTGGCCAAGTTTTTAAGGGCGCACGGTGGATGCCTTGGCACCAGGAACCGATGAAGGACGTGGGAGGCCACGATAGTCCCCGGGGAGCCGTCAACCAGGCTTTGATCCGGGGGTTTCCGAATGGGGAAACCCGGCAGTCGTCATGGACTGTCACCCATGCCTGAACACATAGGGCATGTGGAGGGAACGAGGGGAAGTGAAACATCTCAGTACCCTCAGGAAGAGAAAACAACCGTGATTCCGGGAGTAGTGGCGAGCGAAACCGGATGAGGCCAAACCTACGACGTGTGATACCCGGCAGGGGTTGCGTCGTGGGGGTTGTGGGATCTCTCTTTCATTGTCTGCCGGCAATGAGACGAGTCAGAAACCGTATGGATAGGCGAAGGACATGCGAAAGGTCCGGCGTAGAGGGTAAGACCCCCGTAGCTGAAATTCATACGGCTCGTTTGAGAGACACCCAAGTAGCACGGGGCCCGAGAAATCCCGTGTGAATCTGGCGGGACCACCCGCTAAGCCTAAATATTCCCTGGTGACCGATAGCGGATAGTACCGTGAGGGAATGGTGAAAAGTACCGCGGGAGCGGAGTGAAATAGTACCTGAAACCGTGTGCCTACAAGCCGTGGGAGCGTCGCTGGCAGCACTTGTGCTGTCAGTCGTGACTGCGTGCCTTTTGAAGAATGAGCCTGCGAGTTAGCGGTGTGTAGCGAGGTTAACCCGTGTGGGGAAGCCGTAGCGAAAGCGAGTCCGAACAGGGCGATCGAGTTGCACGCTCTAGACCCGAAGCGGAGTGATCTAGCCATGGGCAGGTTGAAGCGGAGGTAAGACTTCGTGGAGGACCGAACCCACCAGGGTTGAAAACCTGGGGGATGACCTGTGGTTAGGGGTGAAAGGCCAATCAAACTCCGTGATAGCTGGTTCTCCCCGAAATGCATTTAGGTGCAGCGTCGTGTGTTTCTTGCCGGAGGTAGAGCACTGGATAGGCGATGGGCCCTACCGGGTTACTGACCTTAGCCAAACTCCGAATGCCGGTAAGTGAGAGCGCGGCAGTGAGACTGTGGGGGATAAGCTCCATGGTCGAGAGGGAAACAGCCCAGAGCATCGACTAAGGCCCCTAAGCGTACGCTAAGTGGGAAAGGATGTGGAGTCGCAGAGACAACCAGGAGGTTGGCTTAGAAGCAGCCACCCTTGAAAGAGTGCGTAATAGCTCACTGGTCAAGTGATTCCGCGCCGACAATGTAGCGGGGCTCAAGCGTACCGCCGAAGTCGTGTCATTCCAGCATGAGGGCCAACGCCCGCTGGGATGGGTAGGGGAGCGTCGTGTGCCGGGTGAAGCAGCCGCGGAAGCGAGTTGTGGACGGTTCACGAGTGAGAATGCAGGCATGAGTAGCGATACACACGTGAGAAACGTGTGCGCCGATTGACTAAGGGTTCCTGGGTCAAGCTGATCTGCCCAGGGTAAGTCGGGACCTAAGGCGAGGCCGACAGGCGTAGTCGATGGACAACCGGTTGATATTCCGGTACCCGCTTTGAAACGCCCAATATCGAATCAGGCGATGCTAAGTCCGTGAAGCCGCCGGCTGAGTCTTCGGACGAGGTCGGAGTGGTGGAGCCGACGAACCAGACTTGTAGTAGGTAAGCGATGGGTGACGCAGGAAGGTAGTCCAGCCCGGGCGGTGGTTGTCCCGGGGTAAGGGTGTAGGCCGTGGGGTAGGCAAATCCGCCTCACGTTAAGGCTGAGACCTGATGCCGAGCCGATTGTGGTGAAGTGGATGATCCTATGCTGTCGAGAAAAGCCTCTAGCGAGTTTCATGGCGGCCCGTACCCTAAACCGACTCAGGTGGTCAGGTAGAGAATACCGAGGCGTTCGGGTGAACTATGGTTAAGGAACTCGGCAAAATGCCCCCGTAACTTCGGGAGAAGGGGGGCCATCACTGGTGATCCGATTTACTCGGTGAGCTGGGGGTGGCCGCAGAGACCAGCGAGAAGCGACTGTTTACTAAAAACACAGGTCCGTGCGAAGCCGTAAGGCGATGTATACGGACTGACGCCTGCCCGGTGCTGGAACGTTAAGGGGACCGGTTAGTCACTCTTCGGGGTGGCGAAGCTGAGAACTTAAGCGCCAGTAAACGGCGGTGGTAACTATAACCATCCTAAGGTAGCGAAATTCCTTGTCGGGTAAGTTCCGACCTGCACGAATGGCGTAACGACTTCTCGACTGTCTCAACCATAGGCCCGGTGAAATTGCACTACGAGTAAAGATGCTCGTTTCGCGCAGCAGGACGGAAAGACCCGGGACCTTTACTACAGTTTGATATTGGTGTTCGGTTCGGCTTGTGTAGGATAGGTGGGAGACTGTGAAGCTTGGACGCCAGTTCAGGTGGAGTCGTCGTTGAAATACCACTCTGGTCGTGCTGGATGTCTAACCTGGGTCCGTGATCCGGATCAGGGACAGTGTCTGATGGGTAGTTTAACTGGGGCGGTTGCCTCCTAAAGAGTAACGGAGGCGCCCAAAGGTTCCCTCAGCCTGGTTGGCAATCAGGTGTTGAGTGTAAGTGCACAAGGGAGCTTGACTGTGAGACCGACGGGTCGAGCAGGGACGAAAGTCGGGACTAGTGATCCGGCGGTGGCTTGTGGAAGCGCCGTCGCTCAACGGATAAAAGGTACCCCGGGGATAACAGGCTGATCTTCCCCAAGAGTCCATATCGACGGGATGGTTTGGCACCTCGATGTCGGCTCGTCGCATCCTGGGGCTGGAGTCGGTCCCAAGGGTTGGGCTGTTCGCCCATTAAAGCGGTACGCGAGCTGGGTTTAGAACGTCGTGAGACAGTTCGGTCCCTATCCGCTGTGCGCGTAGGAGTCTTGAGAAGGGCTGTCCCTAGTACGAGAGGACCGGGACGGACGAACCTCTGGTGTGCCAGTTGTCCTGCCAAGGGCATGGCTGGTTGGCTACGTTCGGAAAGGATAACCGCTGAAAGCATCTAAGCGGGAAGCCTGCTTCGAGATGAGGACTCCCACCTCCTTGAGAGGGTAAGGCTCCCAGTAGACGACTGGGTTGATAGGCCGGATATGGAAGCCCTGTAAGGGGTGGAGTTGACCGGTACTAATAGGCCGAGGGCTTGTCCTCAGTTGCTCGCGTCCACTGTGTTAGTTCTGAAGTAACGAACTCGCCCGACCCCTGTGTGGGGTTGCCGGCTGGTAGTTCGGACATCTTCATAGTGTTTCGGTGGTCATTGCGTTAGGGAAACGCCCGGTTACATTCCGAACCCGGAAGCTAAGCCTTTCAGCGCCGATGGTACTGCAGGGGGGACCCTGTGGGAGAGTAGGACGCCGCCGAACAATCATTGTGGGAAAGCCCCGCACCTCTGGTGCGGGGCTTTCCTGCGTTCAGGGGTCGATTAGGGTCGGCCGCATGCGCTATGACCTCGTCATCTTCGACAACGACGGAGTGCTCGTCGACAGCGAGCCCTTGTCCAACACCCTCCTGGCTGCCTATCTCACCGAGCTCGGGCACCCCACCACGTACGAGGAGTCCCTGCGGGACTACATGGGTTCCGCGATGCACCGGGTGCACGACCTCGTCCGGGAGCGGACCGGGCAGGACCTGCCGGCGGACTTCGACGACACGTTCCACGCCCGCGTATTCGCCGCGTTCGAGCGGGAGTTGACGGCCGTCGACGGGGTGACCGAGGTGCTGGAGAAGCTCCGTGCCGATGCCGTCCCCTACTGCGTCGCGTCGTCCGGCAGTCATGAGCGCATCCGGGTCGGGCACCGCACGACCGGGCTGCACCGCTGGTTCAGGGAAGGGACCGTTTTCAGCGCCCAGGACGTCGGCAGGGGCAAGCCGGCACCTGATCTGTTCCTCCATGCCGCCGAGCGGATGGGGGTGGCGCCCGAGCGGTGCATGGTCGTCGAGGACAGCCGTCTCGGCGTGCAGGCGGCGCTGGCGGCCGGGATGGACGTGTACGGATTCACCGCCATGACCCCTGCGGCCGAACTGGCCGGCGCCGACGGGCACTTCGCCACGATGGCGGAGCTGCCCGCGCTGCTCGCGTGACGCTGTTCGGCGACGCCGGCTGTTCGGGGCCTGCCGTTGGCGTGACGTGGGTCGTAGGGCTCCTCGTGTGACGCGTCTACCGCCCGGTAGGGCGCGGGCATACGCTGTGCGGCCATGACAGATCCGCGGTTGCGCCACGGGCGGGCCTCCCTCGCGTTCAGCTTCTTCTCACAGGGTGTGGCGTTCGCTCTGCTCGTGACCCGAATACCGGCCATCCAGGAGCGGTACGGGATATCCGACGCCCTGCTGCCGCTGTTCCTCGCCGCGGTGCCGGTCCTTGCCGGGGTGGGCAGCGTGCTGACCGAGCGGATCGTGCGCCGGGTGCCCGTGAGTGCGGTGCTGCGCTGGGCCCAGCCGGTGGTGCTGCTCGCGCTGCTCGGTGTGGCAGCCGGCGACGCGATGTGGCAAGTGGCCGTCGCGCTCGGGGTGTTCGGGTTGTCCGTGGGCGCCCTCGACGCGTCGATGAACATGCTGGGCGTCGGGCTCCAGGCGGCGTACGGGCGCAGCATCATGCTCGGCTTCCATGCCGCGTACAGCCTCGGCGGGATCGTCGGTGCCTCGCTCGCCTGGGCGGGTGCGCACTGGGACCTCGCGCTCGTCGTTTCCTACTTCCCGGTCGTCGTGGTGCTCGTGCCGGCGGCGCTGGTCGGCAGCCGGTGGTACTTCGGCGGGGAGCGTTCCCCGAGCGACCCGGCCGGCGAAGGCGGCAAGGACGGCGCGGCCGGGGACGGCGGCCGGGTGGCCTTCAGGATGCTGCTGCCGCTCGCACTGGTGATGACCTTCGCGTACATCGGCGACTCGACCGTCTCCAACTGGAGCGCCAAGTATCTGCAGGACGTCCTCGGCAGCTCGGAGGAACTGGCGACCGTGCCGTACAACGCCTACATGGTGACGACCCTGGTGGGCCGGGCCGTCGGGGACCTCGGGGTGCGGCGCTTCGGGGCGGTGGCCGTCGTCCGGTACGGGGCGGTGCTGGCGGCGGCCGGCTTCGCCGTGGTCGCCGCCGCGCCGGGGCCGTGGACCGGCATGGCCGGATTCACGGTGCTGGGGCTCGGCCTGTGCGTGATCGTGCCGCAGACCTTCGCGGCGGCGGGCCGGCTGTTCGAGGGCCGGAGCGATGTGGCCGTGGCGCGGCTGAACGTCTTCAACTACGTCGGGTTCCTCATCGGGTCGCCCTTGGTGGGCGCGCTGGGGGACGCCTGGAGCTACCGCGGGGCGATGCTCGTACCGATGGCACTCGTGTTGTTGACGCTCGTGTACGCCGGATCGTTCGGCGACGGGAGCGCCCGATACGGTGTCGGGCATGAGCGGCCGCGGATTGCTGATGTGGGACGAGGCGGTAACCGGGTATGACTTCGGTTCCGGCCATCCGATGGATCCGGTGCGGCTCGCACTGACCATGGGGCTGGTGCGGGCCTACGGGCTGGACCGTGCGATGCGGGTGGTCGCCGCCAGTCCGGCCGGGGCGTCGACGCTGCGGCTCGTGCACCGGGAGGACTACGTGGACGCGGTGCGGGCGGCGTCGGCCGACCCGAAGGTCGCGGACCAGTCGTACGGGCTCGGCACGGTCGACGACCCGGCGTTCGAGGGGATGCACGAGGCGTCGGCGCTGATCGCCGGGCAGTCCGTCGGCGCGGCGGAGGCCGTGTGGCGCGGAGAGGCCGCCCACGCGGTGAACTTCGCCGGCGGGCTGCACCACGCGATGCCGGGGAGCGCCTCCGGGTTCTGCATCTACAACGACGCGTCGCTTGCCATCGCGCGGCTGCTCGAGCTCGGCGCGGAACGGGTGGCCTACGTCGACGTGGACGTCCACCACGGGGACGGCGTGCAGGCGGCCTTCTGGGACGACCCGCGGGTCGTGACGGTGTCGCTGCACGAGAATCCGCAGACGCTGTTCCCGCAGACCGGCCGGCCGGAGGAGACGGGTGGGGCCGGTGCCGCGGAGGGCTCCGCGGTGAACGTGGCGCTCCCGGCGGGCACGGGGGACCAGGGCTGGCTGCGGGCGTTCCACGCGGTGGTGCCCGAGCTGCTGGCCGATTTCCGGCCGCAGGTCCTGGTGACCCAGCACGGGGCGGACACCCACTTCGAGGACCCGCTGGCGCACCTGGCGGTGTCGCTCGACGCGCAGCGCGCCGTCCAGGAGGCGTGTCACACGCTGGCCCACGAGTATGTGGAGGGCGGCCGGTGGGTCGCGCTCGGCGGCGGCGGTTACGCGGTGGTCGACGTGGTTCCCCGGTCGTGGACGCACCTGGTGGGGATCGCGGCGCACCAGCCGGTCGAGCCCGAATCGGTGATTCCTTCGTCGTGGCGGGACGAGGTGTACGCGCGGACGCGGCAGTTGGCTCCGGCGCGGATGACGGACGGCCGGTGGCCGGTGGCCTGGCGTGGCTGGGAAGAGGGCTACGACCCCGCTGACCGCCTGGACCAGGCCGTGCTGGCGACGCGCCGGGCGGTGTTCCCGCTGAGGGGGCTGCTCGCCTGACGCAGGCCGTCCCGGCGCATAGCGGCCGTTAGGCCGACTGTGCGGGTTGTTCAGGGTTTTCGCGTGGGGGATGCCTCTCTGCGTCAGCATCGGGAGGGTGTTGAGCACCGAGGCGCTGCGGGCGCATCTGCTGGCGTCCCGGCTGGCCGGTGATGTAGCCACCTCCCGCGAGACGAGTCTGCGGAGCTATCGCGCGTTCGTCGCCCGCGACCCGCGGGTCACCATCGGACTGGACCCCCGGTGGGCCTGGAGCGTGCGGGACGTCATCGCCCTCATGGCGGACAGATGCGGGGTATCGGCCGATCCCGAGCATGTGACCGGGGCGGACGTCATCGACCCGGAGCTGACCCTCGGCAGGCTCGCCGCGTTCGCGGAGCGGCTGGGCGCGGTGGCCGCGAAGGGCGGCGCGGTGCTGTTCGGCACCGGACATCCGCACCGGTTGCTCGGGTTCTACGCCGATCTGGCAGACGCGCTGTCGGCGGCGGGGTGTTCCGTACTCACACCCGCGCAGGGGCGATGTGTCGACATAACGACCCGGTTCGGCGTACGCACGTACCGGCTCGAATACGTACGGGGAGTGGCGCGGCTCCGGGAGGCGGGCGCCGGAGGCGCGGGAGCCCACAGTCATTCCCCGCTGCCGGTCAGGGTCGCGCTGGGGGCGGCCGCGGACGCCGGCGGGCGGCTGCCCGACCTCGTCGTCGGTGATCACGGCTGGGTCTGCGGAGCAGGTCAACTGGGTGTCGAGGCCATCGGACTGGCCGACACGGACGAT
This sequence comes from Streptomyces sp. Tu 2975, assembly GCF_009832925.1. GTDB lineage: Bacteria > Actinomycetota > Actinomycetes > Streptomycetales > Streptomycetaceae > Streptomyces. The sequence continues at coordinate 3,642,989 of NZ_CP047140.1, read as the reverse complement.
CCGGCGCTGTTCGTCGGTGAGGCGGAGGGGCAGGTATCCGTCGCCGTTCCGCTTGATGACGCCGTACGGTCCGATTACTACCGGCCGTTGACGCGCTATGTGCTCAATCGGGCGTGTCTGTCACAGTAAACGGCCGATCGCTGCTCCTCTTCCCCACTCGCATCACCCGCCCCTAGTCTGGGCAGTGAGCGCACAGCGACGAAGAGTCACCGGAGGGGAAGCCGGTGCGCGTCGGGTGCGGAAGGTACAGGTGGGTCATGGCTGCTGGCAGCGAGAGGCCTCTCAACGAGGTCAAGTTTCTTACCGTGGCGGAAGTCGCCTCGGTGATGCGGGTGTCGAAGATGACCGTGTACCGCTTGGTGCACAGCGGTCATCTGCCGGCGATCCGGGTGGGGAGGTCCTTCCGGGTACCGGAGCAAGCGGTTCACGAGTATCTCCGCGAATCCTTCGTGGGGGTGGAATCCGCGTGACGGAGGAGGGGCGACCGCCCTCGGATTACGTCCCTCACTCGGCGGCAGGTAGGCTAGGCCGACGTAGGTCGTGTGGGCCCAGACGCCCCGCACCGAGTGAAGAGAAGTGAGCGAGGGTAGTCGTGGGCTCTGTTATCAAGAAGCGGCGTAAGCGGATGGCCAAGAAGAAGCACCGCAAGCTGCTCAAGCGCACCCGCGTTCAGCGTCGCAACAAGAAGTAAGCGGCAGCTGAGCGTGTCTCTCGGCCCCTCCACCAGTCCGGTGGAGGGGCCGAGGTGCTGTCCGGGTCCGGGACGGGCACCGTACGGAGCCCAGGTGGAGCAGTGGTGGACACGACGTGGCAAAAGTCGGTCGTGCGGTCATCACAGCGCAACAGTGACGCGCTACGGTGACGCCAGGAGCTAGGGAAGGCGCTGATCTTGGGCAAGGTCGTGCTCGTCACCGGAGTGGCCCGGCAGCTCGGCGGCCGTCTCGTACGGCGGATCCAGCGGGATCCCGAGGTCGACCGGGTGATCGGGGTCGACGCCGAGGGGCCCGGACACCATCTGGGCGGGGCCGAGTTCGTGCGTGCCGACATCCGCAGGCCCGCGATCGCGAGGGTCCTCGCCGAACACGCCGTGGACACGGTGGTCCATCTGGACGTCACCGGGACGCCGCTGGGCGCCGGCGGCCGTGCGGCCGTCAAGGAGACCAACGTCATCGGCACCATGCAGCTGCTCGGTGCCTGCCAGAAGTCACCGACCGTCAAGCGGCTGGTGATCAAATCGAGTACGAGCGTGTACGGCTCCGCCCCCCGCGACCCGGCGGTCTTCACGGAGACCACCCCGCCCAAGTCGCTGCCGAGCGGTGGCTTCGCCAAGGACGCCGTCGAGGTCGAGGGATACGTACGAGGCTTCGCCCGCCGCCGGCCCGACGTGGCGGTGTGTGTGCTGCGCTTCGCCAACATCCTCGGACCTTGCGCGGACTCGCCGCTCGCCGAGTTCTTCTCGCTGCCGGTGATGCCGACCGTCTTCGGCTACGACCCCCGGTTGCAGTTCGTCCACGAGGACGACGTGATCGACGTGCTGCGGATCGCCCTGCACGAGCCGCGCCGCGGCACGCTCAACAGCGGCACCTTCAACATCGCGGGTGACGGTGTACTGACGCTGTCGCAGTGCTCGCGGAGGCTCGGGCGGCCGACGATGCCGCTGCTGCTGCCGGCGGTCACCTGGGTGGGCTCGGCGCTGCGGACGGTCGGGTTCACCGACTTCGCGCCCGAGCAGATCCGGCTGCTCACGCACGGACGGGTGGTGAGCACCGTTCAGATGCGGGAGACGCTGGGTTTCCTCCCGAAGTACACGACCGCGGAGACGTTCGCGGACTTCGCGCGCAGCCGTGGCCCGGGGCTGCTGCCGCCGGAGACGCTCGCCGAGGCGGTGGACCGGGTCGCGGAGGCCCTGTCGATCGACGCCCGCGACGGGGTGCCCGTCGCGGACGGCGGGCGAGCGGTCACCCAGACGACGCACAGCGGACAGCCCGGATAAGGAGCGCAGGCGACGATGGCGGACGCCAAGGTCATTCCGTTCGACGACGACCGGTCGCGCGGCGGCGGCGCGCAGCGCCCGGCACGGCGGCGCCCCGCGTCCGGCGGCCGGCGCAAGGCGGATGCGGCGGTGCGGGACGCCGCGCTGAGCCCCCTGCCGGGCCCGCAGACCGGTGAGGGCGGTACGGGGCCCGACGCCGTTCCGGCAGCCGCTGCCGAGCCGGTCCGGGGTGCCCTTGCCGCGGCTTCCGGCCCTTCCGGTGACGCGGGTGGCGCCGATGACTCCGCGCAGGACGGGAGGGCTCCCGGCGCCCCCGTGACGGGTGCCGGGGAGACGCCGGGGACGGCGGACAGCGGCTGGGACCGGAGGATCGCCGGCGGGCTGGCGTTCCTGCGGCGACGCATCACCGGCGACTACGAGGTCGACGAGTTCGGTTACGACGCCGAGCTCACCGACCAGGTCCTGATGTCGATGCTGCGGCCGATGTACCAGAAGTACTTCCGCGTCGAGGTCAAGGGCATCGAGAACATCCCGTCGGAGGGCGGGGCGCTGGTGGTGGCGAACCACTCGGGCACCGTGCCGCTGGACGGGTTGATGCTTCAGGTCGCCGTGCACGACAACCATCCCGCGGACCGCCATCTGCGGCTGCTGGCCGCGGATCTGGTGTTCATGCTGCCGGTGGTCAACGAGCTGGCCCGGAAGGCCGGTCACACCCTCGCGTGCGGGGAGGACGCGGAACGGCTGCTCCAGCGCGGCGAGGTCGTCGGTGTGATGCCGGAGGGCTTCAAGGGCATCGGCAAGCCGTTCAGTGAGCGCTACAAGCTTCAGCGTTTCGGCCGGGGCGGTTTCGTCTCCACGGCGCTGCGGGCGGGCGTGCCGATCGTGCCGTGCTCGATCGTCGGGGCGGAGGAGATCTACCCGATGATCGGCAACGCGAAGACGCTGGCCCGGCTGCTGGGCTTCCCGTACTTTCCGATCACGCCGACGTTCCCGTGGCTCGGACCGCTGGGGGCGGTGCCGCTGCCGACGAAGTGGACGATCCAGTTCGGGGAGCCGATCGCGACGGACGGCTACCCGCCGGAGGCGGCGGAGGACCCGATGCTGATGTTCAACCTGACGGACCAGGTGCGGGAGCAGATCCAGCACACGCTCTACAAACTGCTGGTGCAGCGCCGCTCGGTCTTCTTCTAGCCGAGCCGGCGCTGCCGCAGCGCCGTGGACACCAGTGAGGGGTGGGTCCCGACGTGGACCCACCCCTCAGCTGCGCGCGGTGTTCCCGCCGGTCGTCAGCCGTCGTCCTCGGCCTCGAAGCCGAGGCCCGGGAGGATGCCCGGCAGCAGCGGCGGGATGGTGATGTCCGGCTGCGGCGGCTCCGAGCCCTTGCCGGACGGGGAGGGGCTCGCCGACCCCTGCGGCGGGTCGAGGAGACCACCGGTGTTGCCGCCGAGCAGGCCGTCGCCGGGCGAACCGGAGGTGGAGCCGGACGGGCTGGGCCGGGTGTCCCCGCCACTGTGCCCGCCGTCGGTGCCGGGGGAGCTCGGCGCCGTACGGTCCGGGGCGGCGGTGCGCCCCGAGTCCTGTGAGGTGCCCGGGCCCTGGGAGTCGCGGTGCTGCTCCGGGGTGCGGGGCAGCATCGACTCGAGCGGGCCGACCTGTTCGTCTATGGCGTCGAAGGCGGAGTCGACGTCGTCGCCGACGTCGGTCAGCTGGGCGGGCAGCCGGTCGCGCAGTCCGTCCCATGTGCCGCGGTGCGAGCGGGAGAAGGAATTGAGCGCGGCCATCGGAGCGAGCGACCCGTCGCGCTGGTACGCGGCGCTGAGCAGGCGGTGGCCTTCGGTGACGTCGTGCCGCATGCCGTTGAGCGTGCGGCGGACCTCGCTCAGGGACTCGTGGTCCAGGGCGCCGCCGCGGTCCCGCTCCATCAGCCGGCGGGCCTCGCTCAGGCGGGTCGACGCCTGATCGAGGTAGAGCTCACCGCGGTCGGAGTCACCGTCCGCGAGGCCGAGCTTGAAGTCCTCCATGCCGCGCTTCAGCCCGTACAGCGAGTCACCGGGGAGGGCGTCGGAACTTGCAGCGGCCACTCCGCCGAACGCTCCGGCCGCCACACCGACGGTCAGCCCGCCCGCGGCGAGCCCCTTCGACCAGCGGGAACGCGGTCGCAATTTCCGGAGCGGGGACGCCCGGTGCGCGCCGCGGCCGGAGGTCCGCTGCTCGGGCACCGTAGGGCCCGCGGACGCACCCCCTCTGCCCTCCTGCAGCAGCGATTCCATCGCCGCCACGAGTTGGGCCCGCTGCACCACCTTGACCTCGGGGTCAAGCTGCGGCTTCGGCAGTTCGCCGAGACCGTGGGCCAGGGTCAACAGCCGTTCGTGCTCGGGCGGTTCGACGGACTCGACCGATTCGTCGGGCTGTACGGCCGCCTGGTCTTCCAAGGCCTGGGCGAAGGCGTTCGCCCGCCGGTGCGCCGAAACGTTCGCGATCACTGGCGGCACCTCCTCTCGTCATGACGATCGACTCCCCTGAGGGTCTGGAGGGTTGCATACCTTGAGTACATCCACACGAACGAGTGAGTGGCTGCGGGCATGGCACGTCCAGAGGGAGCCTGCATTCCGCACAACGAGCGTCGCGGCACTTGGGTTACGCGCGAAAGATGATCGGACCAGTGCGTCATCGAGGCGTCACCGATTGTCAGTTGGGGGCGGGGGCCATGGGGGAGAGTGGGGACGGTGGGGGTCTGTCGCAGGGAGAGCGGCTCAGCGTGCGTCGTCGGGCAGCAGCCGGGCGAGGGTGCGGACCGCCCGGTACTGAAGGGTCTTGATCGCGCCCTCGTTCTTGCCCATCGCCCTGGCCGTCTCCGCGACGGACAGGCCTTGCAGGAAGCGGAGGGTGACGCACTCCTGCTGCTGGGGATTGAGCTTGCGGACGGCTTCGAGCAGGGCGGCGTTGGAGAGGGACTCCAGGACGGAGTCCTCCGGGCTGCGCTCGACCTCGTTGGCGTCGAGCATCTCGCCGGTGGTCACTTCCAGGCGGAATCGGCTCGATTTGAAGTGGTCGGCGACCAGATTGCGGGCGATCGTGACGAGCCAGGCGCCGAAGTCCCGGCCCTGCCAGGTGAAGGTGGAGATGCGGCGCAGGGCGCGCAGGAAGGTCTCACTGGTGAGGTCCTCCGCCGTGGCCTTCCCGCCGACGCGGTAGTAGATGTAGCGGTAGACGGTGTCGCTGTACTGGTCGTAGAGCCGGCCGAAGGCCTCGGCCTCGCCGGCCTGGGCGCGCTCGACCAGTTCCATCATGCGGGCGCTGTCGCTGTCGGCGGTGGGCCGGCGGGTGGCGGCGTGGGCGCCCGAGCTGCCCCGGCCCGCCCTTCTGCCCGCGGCCCGTCCGTCGGCCGACCGCCGCCCCTCGTCGACGGCGCTGCGCGCGGGACCCTTCTGCAGGCCGTCGGTCAGGGCGTAGCAGGGTGCGGCCGGGCCGCCGGCGGCGAGGCCGGCGGTGGCGAATGCGGGGACGGTGTACGCGGCGGGGACAAGGCCGCGCAAGTGGTCGAGGACCGCTGCGCGCAGCGTAGCCAGGCCCGAGGCGTCAACCCCGACGTGTGGGTACACGGGACTCCCAGAGGCAGAGCTTCCATCACGAGCAGTGCGGGACCGTTCACCCGTCGTGATGACTGGTGGGGTGGTCCGTCATGCGTCTGAGGAGAATAACGCTTCGTACAGGCAGCGCTACACCCAGTTGCTCAAATCGTCGTTTCCGTCGCTTCTGTTACGTCTATGCGTCGCAACTGGTCGCACATTGTGAGCACTTGTTGATCGAATTGCGTCGTGATCTGTCTTATCGGGCGGTGGGTTGTGGCCGGGCCGCGACAAGAGGACTGGCCGGGGGCCGGAGGGGTAACACCCGTGGATTGGCCGCCGACACGCGCGGGGAGCGCATGTTCGGAAGCGTGCGACGGCCGTCGGCCGTCGGTGAAGGGCCGCGCGTCAGCGGCGGCGGCGGTGCAGCGCCACCGCGGCGGCGGTGCCGCCCGCCAGGGCGCCCACCCCTGCCGCCGCGGGGATGCCGACCTTGGCCGCCTTGCGGCCGGTGCGGTAGTCGCGCAGCCGCCAGTCCCGCTGCCGGGCGTGCTTGCGCAGCTTGGTGTCCGGGTTGATCGCGTAAGGGTGGCCGACGAGGGACAGCATGGGGATGTCGTTGTGGCTGTCGCTGTACGCCGCGCAGCGGGACAGCTCCAGACCCTCTGCCGCGGCCAGCGCGCGTACCGCCTCCGCCTTCGCCGGGCCGTGCAGCGGTTCGCCGACGAGCTTGCCCGTGTAGACGCCGTCGATGGACTCGGCGACGGTGCCGAGCGCGCCGGTCAGACCGAGGCGGCGGGCGATGATCGTCGCGGTCTCCACGGGCGCAGCCGTGACCAGCCATACCTTCTGGCCCGCGTCGAGGTGCGCTTGGGCGAGCGCCCGGGTGCCCGGCCAGATGCGGTCGGCCATGTACTCGTCGTAGATCTCCTCACCGATGCTCATGAGCTCGGAGACGCGGTGGCCCTTGACGATGGAGAGGGCACTGTCGCGGGCGTCCTGCATGTGCTCGGGATCCTCGACGCCCGCGAGCCGGAACCACGCCTGCTGCCAGGCGAACCTCGCCAGTTCCCGGCGCTGGAAGAACTTGCGTTTGTAGAGCCCGCGGCCGAAGTGGAAGATCGCGGCGCCCTGCATGACCGTGTTGTCGAGGTCGAAGAAGGCGGCGGCGCGCTCGTCGCCCGCGACGGGGAACACCGGTTCCAGGGCAGGGGCGGTGACGTCCTGTGCCTCGAGCGCCTCGATCGTCTGCGAGGACTTCCGTGCTGCCTCGGCTGCGGCTTCGCCGGCGAGCACGCTGCGTGCCGTGGCGGAGCGCCTGCGCGGGGTGAGCCATCCCAGTGCGGCCATGTCGTGAGCATAGCCAGTCGGTTCGGTACTTCCCGACGCGCCGGGATGCGTCGGCGTGAACAGTCCGCAACCGCGTTGTTAAGAGGACCGGCGAGAATGGGCCCATGAGTCCACTGCTGCGCCGTACGAAGAAGAACCCCGGGGAGCACGTGGTGACCCTTGTCGGGAAGCCCGGATGTCATCTCTGTGACGATGCGCGCGCGGTGGTCGAGCAGGTGTGTGCCGAGGCGGGCGTCCCCTGGGAGGAGAAGGACATCAACAAGGACGAGGAGCTGCACCGCGCGTACTGGGAGCAGATCCCGGTGGTGCTCATCGACGGCGAGCAGCACACCTTCTGGAAGGTGGACGCGGCCCGGCTCCGGCGCGCGCTGGCCGGATAGTCCAGCGTCCACGGAAGTCCACGGCGCGCCGTCGCGGCCCTATCGGCAGGCGGTGGGCGCAGTGCACAGTAGGCGGAATCAAGCGGGTCCCGGGGGCGTGTGCGAGAGGAGAGTGTCCGATTTTGCGCCTTTCGGTAGCCCAACGGTCACGATCGGTTCGCGGTTCCTCGATCCGGCCGCCGAAACGCGTGACCCCGGTCACTTTGGACGGACAAAGCGGACACCATCTTTGTGCACGCGTTCACAAAGACATAGCCTGCTGTCGACGGGGCGGTCTTGGGACACACGGCCGCCTGCAGCCTCGCTCATCCCCCAGGAGCACCGTGGCAACTGGCCGAAATCACCGACCGGCGACCCGTAGCCGAGGAATCCCCGAGGCCACCGTCGCCCGGCTTCCGCTGTACCTGCGCGCCCTGACCGCGCTGTCGGAGCGTTCCGTACCCACGGTCTCCTCCGAGGAGCTCGCGGCGGCCGCGGGCGTCAACTCCGCGAAGCTGCGCAAGGACTTCTCCTACCTGGGCTCGTACGGGACCCGGGGCGTCGGCTACGACGTCGAGTATCTCGTCTACCAGATCTCCCGGGAACTGGGCCTGACCCAGGACTGGCCGGTTGTGATCGTAGGAATCGGTAATCTCGGCGCCGCACTCGCCAACTACGGCGGCTTCGCGTCCCGTGGTTTCCGTGTCGCCGCGCTGATCGACGCCGACCCGACCATGGCCGGAAAGCCCGTCGCCGGCATCCCGGTGCAGCACACGGACGAGCTCGAGAAGATCATCAGTGACAACGGGGTCTCGATCGGCGTCATCTCCACGCCCGCCGGTGCCGCGCAGCAGGTGTGCGAGCGCCTGATCGCCGCCGGTGTCACCTCCATCCTGAACTTCGCGCCCACCGTGCTGTCCGTGCCGGACGGCGTGGACGTGCGCAAGGTCGATCTCTCGATCGAGCTCCAGATCCTCGCCTTCCACGAGCAGCGCAAGGCCGGCGAAGAGGCCGAGGCCGCGAACCGCAAGGGCCCCGACGGTGACATGTCCGCGGTGATGCCGGCATGAGTCTCCTGGTCGTAGGGCTGAGCCACCGCAGCGCACCCGTGAGTGTGCTGGAGCGGGCATCCCTGCCCACCGACGCGCGGATCAAGCTTCTTCAGGACACCCTGGCCGCGGAACCCGCCACCGAGGCGACGGTGCTCGCCACCTGCAACCGCATCGAGCTGTACGCGGACGTGGACAAGTTCCACGCCGGCGTCGCCGAGCTGTCCACGCTGCTCGCCCAGCACAGCGGGGTGGGCCTCGAGGAGCTCACCCCCTATCTCTATGTGCACTACGAGGACCGGGCCGTCCACCACCTCTTCTCGGTGGCATGTGGCCTGGACTCCATGGTCGTCGGCGAGGGGCAGATCCTCGGCCAGATCAAGGACGCGCTGGCGCTCGGGCAGGAACTGCACACCGCCGGGCGGCTGATCAACGACCTGTTCCAGCAGGCACTGCGGGTCGGCAAGCGCGCCCACAGCGAGACCGGGATCGACCGGGCCGGGCAGTCGCTCGTCACCTTCGGTCTCGAGCAGCTCGCCGCGGGCGAGCCGGTCGAGACCTGGGCGCGGGACCGGAAGGCGCTGGTCATCGGCGCCGGCTCGATGTCCTCGCTGGCCGCCACGACGCTGGCGCGCCTCGGCGTACGGGAACTCGTCGTCGCCAACCGGACCATGGAGCGCGCGGAGCGGCTGGCCGCGGTGCTGTCCGAGGGCGGTGTGAGCGCGCGCGCCGTGCGCATGTCCGACGTGCCCGCCGAGCTCGCCCTGGCCGACGTCGCCGTGTCCTGCACCGGCGCGACGGGCCTGGTGCTGACTGCCGAGTCGGTCGCGGCGGCGCTCGCGCAGCACATGGTTCCCGGCGCGGCGGTCCCCGAGGACCTGCGCGCCCCCGAAGGAAGCCTGGTCGCCCGCCTTGCCGCCGTCGCGGCGCGCGACGGACGGGTGGCCGAGCTGCCCGGACGCCACGACGACCTCGCGGGCCTTCCCGGGGTGCCGCCCGCCGCCGCCGACGCCGACGCGCCGGTCTCCGCCGTGGAGCAGGGCGCGGAGAGCGCGGCGACCTTCGGCGCCGCGGATGTTGCCCCGGGCATCGAGCCCGCCGTCGCGGACGCCGCCGAGTGCCCCGTCGGGCCCGACGACTCCCTCGCCCAGCACGGCGCCTGGGTCGACAACGGCTCACGTGCCCCGCGTGAGGCGGACCGCACCGTCATCGCGCACGGCACCGGGCCGGTACGGCTCGGGCTGCTGGACCTGGCGATGCCGAGGGACATCGACGCCGCCGTCCACCGCCTCGCGGGCGTACGTCTCGTCGACATCGAGTCCCTCGCGGAGGCCTCGGCCGACGCGCCCATGGCCGCCGACGTGGACCAGGTCCGCTCGATCGTCTCCGACGAGGTCGCCGCCTTCGGCGCCGCCCAGCGTGCCGCGCACATCACGCCGACCGTGGTCGCCCTGCGCACCATGGCCGCCGACGTGGTGGCGGGCGAGATGGCGCGCCTCGAGGGGCGGCTGACCGGACTCGACGAGAAGCAGCGGGCCGAGATCACCCAGACAGTGCGCCGCGTGGTGGACAAGCTCCTGCACGCGCCCACCGTGCGGGTCAAGCAGCTGGCCGGAGAACCCGGCGGCGCCGGGTACGCGGACGCGCTGCGGACACTCTTCGACCTCGACCCGGAGACGGTCGCCTCCGTCAGCCGGGCCGACCTGAATGACGCAGATGTCAAGAACCGAGGGCGAGTATGACCGAGAGGGCACTGAGGCTCGGAACCCGGCGCAGCAAGCTGGCCATGGCCCAGTCCGGGCAAGTGGCCGAGGCGGTGCGCCGAGTGACCGGCCGCGCCGTCGAGCTCGTCGAGATCACCACGTACGGGGACGTGTCCCGGGAGCATCTCGCGCAGATCGGTGGCACCGGCGTGTTCGTCGCCGCGCTGCGTGAGGCGCTGGCGCGCGGGGAGGTCGACTTCGCCGTTCACTCGCTGAAGGACCTGCCCACGACCCAGCCCGACGAGCTGGCGCTCGCGGCCGTGCCGAAGCGTGAGGACCCGCGCGACGTGCTGATCGCGCGCGACGGCCTCAGCTTCGAGCGGCTGCCGAACGGCGCCCGGATCGGGACCGGTTCGCCGCGCCGGATGGCGCAGCTGAACGCGTACGCCCGCACGCACGGCCTGACGATCGAGACCGTGCCGATCCGCGGCAACGTCGACACCCGCATCGGATTTGTACGGAACGGGGAGCTCGACGCCGTCGTGCTCGCCGCGGCCGGACTCAACCGCATCGGCAGGACCGACGAGGTGACCGACTTCCTGTCGGTGGACTTCGTCCTGCCCGCTCCCGGCCAGGGGGCACTGGCGATCGAGTGTTCCGCGTCCGACGCGGACCTCACCGCCGCGCTCGCCGAGCTCGACGACCCGCACACGCGGGCCGCCGTGACCGCCGAGCGATCCCTGCTCGCCGCCCTGGAGGCCGGCTGCTCCGCACCTGTGGGTGCGTTGGCCGACCTGTTGGGCGACGGCCAGGAATTCACCGAAATGCGCCTTCGCGGCGTCGTCGGCACGACCGACGGCTCTTCGCTGGTGCAGCTGTCCACCACCGGTCCCGTACCCACGTCGCACGACGACGCGGCGGCGCTCGGACGCGAACTCGCGGACGAGATGCTGGCCAAGGGTGCGGCTGGTCTTATGGGGGAGCGAGCACTTTGAGCCCCACCACCTCGAACCGTCCGCCCCTTCCGGCACACGGACACGGGCACGTCACCTTCCTGGGTGCCGGTCCCGGCGATCCCGGTCTGCTGACTCTGCGCGCCGTCGAGGCGCTTGCCGGCGCCGACGTGCTGGTCGCCGAGCCGCAGGTGCTCGACGTCGTTCGCGGCCATGCGCGGGCGAACGTGAGCACGCCTGAACTGACGGTTGTTGACGACGTGTCAACAACCGTCGGAATCCCCGTACTCAGGGATGCGGCCAATCTTGTCATGGAGGCCGCACGGGGCGGCAAGCGGGTCGTCCGTGCGGTGACCGGTGACCCCGGCCTGGACACCGACGCAGGTCAGGAGATGCTCGCCTGCGCCGCGGCCGGAATCCCCTTCGAGGTCGTGCCCGGTGTGGCGACCGCGGTGGGCGTGCCCGCGTACGCGGGTGTCCCGCTCCGTGACGAGCAGGGCACCGACGTCAGATTCGTCGACGCGCGGACCGCTTCCGACCGCTGCTGGAGCGAGGTCGGCGCCAGCGACGGCACCGCAGTCGTCTCCGCCACGCTCGAGACGGTCGCCGCGGCGGCCGGCGAGCTGGTAGCGGCCGGCCGCAAGCCGGACACCCCGCTCACCGTCACCGTGGCCGGCACGACCACGCGGCAGCGGACCTGGACGGCGACGCTCGGCACGATCGCGCAGACCCTGAAGCAGGCGAAGGTGCTGCCGTCCCCGGACGGCCACCAGCCGGTCATAGCCGTGGTCGGTGAGCGCAGCGCCGCGGCACAACGTGAGCAGCTCGCGTGGTTCGAGTCCAAGCCGCTGTTCGGCTGGAAGGTGCTCGTGCCGCGTACGAAGGAGCAGGCGGCCTCGCTCTCCGACCAGCTTCGTTCCTACGGTGCCGTGCCGCACGAGGTCCCGACGATCGCCGTCGAACCGCCGCGCACGCCGCAGCAGATGGAGCGCGCGGTCAAGGGCCTGGTCACCGGCCGTTACGAGTGGATCGCGTTCACGTCGGTCAACGCCGTGAAGGCGGTGCGGGAGAAGTTCGAGGAGTACGGGCTCGACGCCCGCGCCTTCGCCGGGATCAAGGTCGCGGCGGTCGGCGAGCAGACGGCGGCCGCGCTGGTGGACTTCGGCGTCAAGCCGGACCTCGTGCCGAGCGGTGAGCAGTCCGCGGCCGGTCTGCTGGAGGACTGGCCACCGTACGACCCGGTCTTCGACCCGATCGACCGTGTCTTCCTGCCGCGCGCCGACATCGCGACCGAGACGCTGGTCGCGGGCCTCATCGAGCTCGGGTGGGAGGTCGACGACGTGACCGCCTACCGGACGGTCCGGGCGTCGCCGCCGCCGGCGGACACCCGCGAGGCGATCAAGGGCGGCGGTTTCGACGCCGTGCTCTTCACCTCGTCCTCGACGGTGCGGAACCTGGTCGGCATCGCCGGCAAGCCGCACAACGTGACCGTGATCGCCTGCATCGGTCCCGCCACCGCGAAGACCGCGGAGGAGCACGGGCTGCGGGTGGACGTACTGTCCCCCGAGCCGTCCGTGCACCGGCTGGCCGAGGCGCTGGCCGAGTTCGGTGCGGCCCGCCGCGCCGCCGCGGTCGAGGCGGGCGAGCACGTGACACGCCCGTCGGAGCGCCGTCCCGGCGGCCGGAGGCGTCGCACGACGACCTGAGTGACGTGAGCCGGAGGCGGGGCGGGGCGGGGAGATCCCCACCCGCCCCGTCTCCGTACGTTCGACAGGCGGGGCCCGACAGGCGTACACCGGAAGCACAAGAATCCTTCGGGCAGCAAGTGGGTGACCCGCCGTGAGCGCCAGCACTCTCCACGTCGATCCGTCCAACGCCGAGCAGGCACGCGCCTGGGACGGCGACGAGGGCGCCTACTGGGCGGCACACGCGGAGGACTTCGACCGCGCCGTCCACGCCTACCAGCGTCCGTTCCTCGATGCCGCGAAGCTCCAGCGGGGCGAGCGGGTGCTCGACATCGGCTGCGGCAACGGTCTCACCTCCCGCGCCGCCGCCCGGCTCACCGTCGGCGGGCCCGTGCTCGGCATCGACCTGTCCGCGGCGATGCTGCGCGCCGCCCGGCAGGAGACGGAGCGCGAAGGGCTCGACAGCGTCCGCTACGAGCAGGGCGACGCCCAGACGTACCCGTTCCCCGCAGGCGCCTTCGACGTGGCCGTCAGCCGCAACGGGTGCATGTTCTTCGCCGACCCGGTGACCGCGTTCGGCAACATCGCCCGCGCCCTGAGGCCAGGGGGGCGGCTGGCGCTGCAGGTGTGGCAGGAGCCCGAGCGCAACGAATGGTTCCAGTCCTTCCTGGGCGCCGTCGCGGTCGGCCGCGAGCTTCCCCTGCCTCCTCCGGGCGCGCCCGGCCCGTTCTCCATGGCCGACCCGGACGTCGTGGGTGATGTGCTCGTGGCGGCCGGATTCGCATCGCCGCACTTCGACGGGCGGGCGCTGCCCATGAACCTCGGACGCGACGCCGAGCATGCCCTACGTTTCGTCTCAGGCATGCTCGAGTGGGCGCTCGAAGGGCTCGACGCGCAGGACAGGGAGCGGGCCCTGCGGTCCCTCCGCGAAGACCTCGGGGGCCATCTGACCCCGGAAGGCGTCCGCTACGAGTCGGCCGCCTGGATCGTCACCGCGACCAAGCCGTAGGGGCCGGGTCACACCGACGCCCTGTCGGCATTCGCATCCGTCCCGCAGGCGTAGCGTGGCCGTATGACTGCGTACGGATCCTTCCCCGGTGCCCGCCCCCGGCGGCTCCGGACCACCCCCGCGATGCGGCGCATGGTCGCGGAGACGCGCCTGCACCCGGCCGACCTGATCCTCCCCGCGTTCGTACGGGAGGGTATCGGCGAACCCGTGCCCATCTCGGCCATGCCCGGCGTCGTCCAGCACACCCGCGACACGCTCCGCAAGGCCGCCGTGGAGGCCCGTGAGGCGGGCGTGGCGGGGATCATGCTCTTCGGCGTGCCCGAGGACGCCAAGAAGGACGCCCTCGGCACCGCCGGCACCGACCCCGACGGCATACTCCAGGTCGCGATCCGGGACGTGAAGGCCGAGGTCGGCGACGAGCTCGTGATCATGTCCGACCTGTGCCTGGACGAGTACACCGACCACGGCCACTGCGGGGTCCTCGCGGCGGACGGCCGCGTCGACAACGACACCACGCTCGAGCGCTACGCCGAGATGGCGCAGGTCCAGGCGGACGCCGGCGTCCACGTCGTCGGCCCGAGCGGAATGATGGACGGCCAGATCGGCGTCGTCCGCGACGCGCTCGACACCATCGGCAAGGAGGACGTCTCGATCCTCGCGTACACCGCGAAGTACTCGTCCGCGTTCTACGGCCCCTTCCGCGAGGCCGTCGGCTCGTCGCTCAAGGGCGACCGCAAGACCTACCAGCAGGACCCGGCCAACGTCCGCGAGTCGATGCGCGAGCTGGCGCTCGACCTCGAGGAGGGCGCCGACATGGTCATGGTCAAGCCCGCCGGCCCCTACCTCGATGTCCTGGCGAAGGTCGCGGAGTCGGTGGACGTGCCGGTCGCGGCCTACCAGATCAGCGGCGAGTACGCGATGGTCGAGGCCGCGGCGGAGAAGGGCTGGATCGACCGGGACAAGGCGATCGCCGAGACCCTGCTCGGTATCAAGCGCGCGGGCGCGAGCATGATCCTGACCTACTGGGCGACGGAGGTCGCCCAGGGGCTCAGCGCAGGTCGCTGACGAAGGGCGCACAGGCGGCCGGGGCGAGCGTGAGGCTCGGGCCGCCGGGATTCTTCGAGTCGCGGACGTGGTTCGCGGCGGGGTGGGTGGCGATCTCGACGCAGGCGCCGCCTTCGCTGCCGCTGTGGGGGGACTTGCGCCAGTCGCAGGCCACGCCGGTCCAACAGGCCCTTCGTCTCCTCCGGGTCGAGGGCCTGGCTTCGCACCATCGCATCCTCGCGCGCGAGGATGCTGACCGTTTCCCGGTCGGTTACGAGACGGGACGCTGCGCGTCGAAGTGCACGACAGAGGGGGCGCGAGGCCCGGCGTGCGGACCCCGGACGATGAGTCGGGGCGCGGCCTGCTGCTGGTGGCCGCGCCGGCCGACAGGTGGGGGATCGGGCCGCGCGAACCCGGCAAGGTGGTGGGGTGCGAGTTCGCGCGGCCGTGAACGGTCGTCCTACGGCGCGTCGAGCACCGTGCCGGTGAGGGCGGGGCCCTGCGGCGTGCCCTCGTCGTCCCCGGGCTGGATGCCCATGTACTCCGCGGGCTCCGTCACCTGGTCGCGGACCGTTGGCACGGTGACGTCCACGCCGGTGGTCCCGGCCGGTACCGGAACCCACAGGAACGGGTACTCCAGCTGGGACAGCGGGACGTCACCGGTGGGGAGTTCGCCGATCAGGTTGTCCAGCAGCCATTGCTCGTCGACGTCCTTGGTGGACAGCTCGGGGCCGCCGGTGGCGGACACGAGCTGGATCGAGGTGTAGATCTCGGCGTCGGCCGGCTCGGACAGGGTGACCCGCCACTTCAGGGGCTGCCCCTCGGTCACCTTGTCGGCGACGGGCTTCACGGTGACCTTCGGCATCGGGTCGTCGTTCTCGGCGGTGACCCCGCCGGAGTGGGACCCGACGACGGTCCCGCGGACCGCCTTCACCAGTACGTCGTGGGAGGTGTCCCAGGAGTAGCGCGTGTTGCCCTTCACCTTCACCGGCACGTCGATGCCGCCGGCGCCGGGCCGGACCGTGACCAGCCGGTCCTTCGCCCGGCCGGTGACCGGGTCGAGGACGTACAACCGGACCGTGCCGCTGCTCTTGCCCGACACCCGCACCGGCACCTGGTACGTGCGGACGCCGGAGTCGCCCTCCTTGACCGTCAGGCGGCCGACGTCGACACGGGTCAGCGGGGCCTCACGGACGGCGGGTGTACCGGGGCTCCACGCCCAGGCGTCCATCAGCCACGCCTCGCCGGAGCGGCTGCGGGGGGTCAGTTCCAGCGCGGCTACCCGGCGCAGATCGAGGCCGGCGCGTGCGGCGGCGGTGAGGGGCACGCGCACCTCGCGCGCCCAGTACGAGGCCGTACGGTCACTGCCGGGCAGCCCGTCCACCTGGACGCGGCCCAGGTTCGCCCGCTTGCCGGAGGCGTCGGTGACGGACACGTCCAGCTGGGTGCCGGTGGTGTTGGGCGGCACGAAGACGCGCAGCGCGAGGCTGTCGGCGCCCTTGAGGGAGAGCGGCTTTGCGGGCCTGACGGTCACCGCGGAGCCCGGTGCGGACCAGTTCAGCGCCACCGCGCGGCGGCCGGTCTCGCGCTCGGGCTGCCAGTGCGCGAAGTGCGGCGAAGAGCCTGCTTCGGCATCCATGCAGGGGGTCTCGGGGTCGACGGCGTTGCACAGTCGGCCGCCGGTCACCGTCACGGATCCGTCGGGGAGGAACCCGGGGCCACGGTTGGCGCCGACGGCGTGGGTCAGTACGCGTGCGGGGTCGGCGGAGGGGGCCCGGCGGCCCGTGCCGTCGAGCAGTTCGCGCACCCGGTCGTCACCGGCGACGAACAGCCGAGCGGCGGCCGCGATGTAGGTGGCGCCGGCCCGGTGCTGCTGGTCGGCGGTCAGCCGGGTCGAGGTGCCCGGCGAGCAGACCGGGTCCGGATGCTCGGGGTCGGGCCAGAAGTCGTCGTCGGCGGGGGCCTGGGCCTGGCCCGGGGTCCACTCGCTGTTGAAGTAGTTGTGGTTCGCGCCGACCATGTAGATCGCGCTGTGCAGGGCCTTGCCCCGGCTGACGCCGCGGGTCCCGTCGGCGTACACCTGACCCTGGAGGTCGGAGACGTCGCCGTCGCAGCCCGGCAGGATCGTCAGCGACGGGACGTCCGGTACCGGGTTGTGGCCGAAGATCGTCGGGCCGATGAGCACGGTCCCGCGGATGTGCCAGCGCACCTTCCCGCGGTAGCCGTCCTGGGCGGGGGCGGGCGGATACAGGCTGTCCATGGCCGCGCGGTTGACGCCCTCGCCGCCGCGTGAGTGGCCGACGAGCAGGACGCGGGACAGGTCGGCCTTCGGGGCCTTGCGTACCGGTCCGGGGGCGGTGTCGGGCTTCGCGGCCCAGTCCGCCCAGCGGGCCAGGTGCGAGCGGACCAGGGACGAGCGTGCCTGTGCGCCGCCGTCCTCGGCGTTCCAGTCCTGGCCGTTGACGCCGTTCGCGGCGATGGACACGGTCACATAGCCCTGGGAGGCCAGGAGCTCCTGGTCGCGCAGGTATCCACGGTGGCTCGGGATCGGCTTCGCGCCCTTGGCGCAGGGCCAGTCGATCGTCACCTCGTCGTCCTTGCCCGGGACGTAGCAGGTGGCGTGCCGGCCGTGCAGGAACAGTGCGAGCGGGCGCTTGCCGGGGGCGCCCTTCGGGGCGACCACCACGGCGCGCATCTCGACCGGGTTCGCGAATCCGGGCAGGCGGACCGGGTCGAGCGTGTACTCGCCCGTGGTGGTCCGGTAGGTGCCCGGCCGGCCCGGGTCGACGGCCCCGGCGGGAATTCGGCCGGTGGCTTCGCGGCCGGCGCGGTCCCGCGGGCGCCGGAGTCGCCGCCGGGCTCCTGGTCCAGACGGCGGCCGCCCGCCAGCACGGTCAGGTTCTTCAGGTCCGCCGGGTCGGTCGTCCGCGCGTCGTCGAGGGGCAGGCGGAAGGTCCGTCCGTCCTTGCCGGCCTCGGGCACGCCGACGATCCTGTCGTCCGCGTGGAACTCGACGCGCGCGTCACCCGGGGGGACGGGACGCGGTGAGCGCCATTCCAGTGCGCTCTGTCCGTCGTCATGGGTGAGCCGCCAGCCGGGTGGCAGAGCGTCGTTGCCGTTCGCCGCCGTGGCGGGGCGAACTTCGGGCGGCTGGACGGCCTGCGCCGTTGCCGGCGCCGCCCCTACCGCCATGAGCACCGCTGTCGCGGTGGCCCATATCCTCCGGGCACGTATCAACGTTCCCCTCCTCAACCCCGTGAATCCGGCGCCCGGTTGTCCCGAGTGCCTCTCGACCCCGGAGGACGGGGAGACGATCGTGGGGGCTGCCTGCACGGAACGTTTCGGCCGGATCTGTGCGGTCGAAGACCCGTGACATGGTGCGGCCGCGGCCGGGGGACGTCGTCTCCCCGGTCCGCGGCCCGTTCATGAGGTCCGGCGGCTCAGCAGTAGAGGTTCGAGCCGGTCGGCACGCCCAGGATCTGCGTGAACTGCTGGTACTTGGTCACCCGGCTCTGGACCTGCGCCGGGTTCCTGCCGTCGCACTCCAGGGAGCCGTTGATCGAGCGGATGGTGTGACCGAAGCCCGCCTGGTTGACCATGGCGTTGTGGCCGGTCATCGTGCCCGGGCCGCTCTGGGTGTTCCAGTACCAGAGGCCGGTCTTCCAGGCCACGGCCGCGTCGTTCTGGACGAGCCAGGGGTTGTTCAGCAGGTCGATGCCGAGCGCGTCACCTGCGGCCTTGTAGTTGAAGTTCCAGCTGAGCTGGATCGGGCCCTTGCCGTAGTAGGCGGCCTGCCCGGCCGGGCAGCCGTAGGGTTGGCTCCAGTCGCAGTAGTGCGGGTAGTTGGCGGTGTTCTGCTCGACGATGTGGACCAGGCCGCCGGTCTCGTGGCTGACGTTGGCGAGGAACGCCGCCGCCTCCTGCTTCTTCACCGTGTCGCTGCCGGTGTTGGCGAAGCCCGGGTAGGCGCTCAGGGCCGCGGTGAGACCGCTGTACGTGTAGAAGGGGTTCCGGTTCGGGAACATCTGGTTGAACTGCGACTCGCTGACCACGAAGCCGGACGGGGACGGGGTGCCGCCTCCGCTGCAGGTGTACGGGTCCCAGTACCAGGTGCTGATCGTCGGGCTGTAGCCCGGGTTGTCGTGCTCCGCTATGTAGTAGGAGCCGTTGTACCTGACAACGTTGCCAGCCGTGTACCAGGCGCCCTGCTGCCAGTTCGGGGCGGTGTCGCAGGGGCCGGCGGCGGACGCGGAGGGCGTCAGGGTCACGGCGAGGCCGGTGGCCATGAGGACGGCGGTCAGCAGTGCCATGAGGCGGGTTCTCAGCACTCGATCACTCCTTTGAGCGCAACGGCCTTACCCGGAGCGGTAGTTGCTCTCCGGGCGCGGCCGCGGTGGGGGGCTGTGCGCACACTCAAGCGCGATTGACGTGATCGAGTCAAGGTATAGACCAATGTGACTTCCGGGTAAGTCCCAGCGGTTCGGCGGTCTCAGAGGTCCTTCCAGAAGGAGTGGTTGTGCTCCTTCGCCAGATCCGTGGGCCGGACGCCCTCGGACGAGATGGCCGTGGTGTGCGGCGCGTCCGGCGTGTACGGCTGCCACGGTGCGCGGCCGGTGCGCGCGAAGTCCGACCAGATTCCGGTCAGCGCGCCGGACAGGCGCCGCTGCTCCGCCGTCAGCGGCTCGGACCAGTCCAGGTCGAACAGATAGGGCAACTCGGCGAGGTGCGGGGCGCCGACCGGGAAGCTCGCCCGCGGGAAGTCCTTGAACCACGGGTTGTCCTGCTCGGAGAACTCGTACGCGTACGTCGCCGTTCGCGCGCCCAGCGCGTCATTGGTGGCGATCGCCGAACGCCCCCAGACGGCGTCCGTCATGGCCGCCGCGAGCGCCCGCCCGTATGAGCCGCGGTAGGCGCTCGCCGGATACCGGGCGAGAGCCTTCTCCGCGACCTCCGCGCCGTAAGCGTCGGTCACGTACGCACGGACGTCGTGCTCGTCGAGCAGCCGCTGCCGGGACAGCTCCAGGCCGTACACGCGGAACGTCTCCTCGTCGCGGTTGATGCCGTGCAGTACGGGCACGCGGTTGAAGCGTCCGGACGCGAACGCCTCGCGGGGTGTGCGGGGCAGCAACGGGGTGCCGTGGACCGGGCCGTAGCGCGTCTTCTCGTCGTCGGCCGCCACCAGCTCCGCCGCGGACACCGTGCGCAGGGGCTTCTCGAACTTCCCCTCGAGGCGCCGCGCGTGGCGCAGGGCCTCGGCACGGGTCAGGGTCTCGTCGTCGTCCAGGCACGGGCCGCTCTGCAGGACCGCCCGGTGGAACAGGCCCGCCGACGCCGGTGAGACCAGGTTCGCGCAGACGCTGCGGGCGCCGCCCGACTCGCCGAACAGCGTCACATTGCGCGGGTCGCCGCCGAAGGCCGCCGCGTTCGCCCGGACCCAGCGCAGAGCTGCTTGCTGGTCCTGGAGCCCGAAGTTGCCGTCGCCCAGGTAGCCCAGGGCCCCGAGACGGTAGTTGACCGTCACGACGACGACATCGCCGCCCGCCGCGAGGCGCTGCGCCCCGTACATCGCCCCCTCGCCGTCCTCGTGGTCCCCGCCGTGCAGCCAGACCATGACCGGACGGGGCGCCGGCGCCGCGGCGCGTGGGGTCGTGACGTTGACGAAGAGGCAGTCCTCGGCGTCGCTCTTCGGGCCCTTGACCGGGATGGCGCCGGACTGCGCGCACGCCGCACCGGGCTCGGTCGCGTCCCGTACGCCGCGCCAGGCGCGCACGGGCCGGGGGGCCTCCCAGCGCGCGGGCGGGGCGGCGTACGGGATGCCATGGAAAACGCGGGCGGTCCCGGTGAGGATGCCGCGTACTGCGCCGTCCGCCGTGCGCACGACGGGGGAGGGGCCGGTGGGCGGGCCGGCGGCGGTGCCGGTGCCGGTCAGGGTGCCGGCCGCGAGGGCGGCGACGGCGGCGATCACCACAGTTGTTTTCGACATGACCATGACGCTACGGAGACGGCGTCGCCTCGGGCAGCCGACGCACCCCCGTACAGCGGGTGTCGTCAGGTGCACCCCGCGCCGGGGGCCGGCCCCCCCGTCAGGAACGCGCGTGCGCGCCGGCCGCCGCTCAAGGGCGCGGGCTCGCGTTCAGGGACCGTGCGGCGCACCCTTGAAGGGGTACCGCTGGAGGTGAACCGTCATGCAGACACTCGTCGGATGGCACATCGAGATGGAGTTCAAGGAGGACGGCGACCGGACCCGGGCGGCCGCCATGGTGAGGCTCGGTGACGGGACGGAGTACCGCGGACACGGAAACGCGAACAGGCACCACTCCGACCAGCCACAACTGCTCGTCGGCGAGGAGATCGCCGGCGCCCGTGCGCTGATGGACCTAGCTTCCCAGCTCCTGCAGAAGGCGCACACGGAGATCGACCAGGCATCAGGAAGGCAGTCCCACCAGCTCCTGCGGTGAGCGGGAGCAGGTGAGCGGAAGCCGGTGAGTGGGAGCGGACGAGCGGGGCCCCGGCCGTGCCGGGGCCCCGCTCACCTGCGCCGCGTCAGTACATCAGGGCGTCGTCCATCGAGCTCTGCCAGTAGCTGACCGTCGTGGTGGTGTCGGTGTACGTGTCGGCCGGCAGGCTGATCACGGCCGGGGCGGCGTCGGTCGAGCCGGAGCCGCTGCGCGGGGCGAAGCTCACGGCGAGCCTGACGGCCGTGCGACCGTCGTTCCCGCTGCCGTCCGCCGCCGCCAGCATGATCGAGGCGTAGGCGGACTCGCCCGGCGCGATGGTGACGACGGCCTGCGGCCTGCTGTCGTGGTTGACGGCCGTGGCGGCCTGCGCGTCGTCGAAGCGGAGCAGCGGCGCGTGGTACGCGTTGCACGGCTCGGAGCCCGTGTTGGTCATGGTGAGCAGCGCATGGTTGATGGGCCGGCGCACCGTGCTGTAGGTGACCTTCACGTCCGCGCCGCAGGCGGTCATGACCGGGCCCGGGTCCTCGGTTCCCCCACCGGAGCCGGCGGCGGAACCCCCGGCGCCACCCGTGCCGCCGGTGCTGCCGCCGCTGGTCGCCTTGCCGTTGCCTGCCGGCTTGTCGGCGGACGGGCTCGCGGACCTGGCCGGGTCCGAGGTCGGAGCCGTGGTCGGTTCCGAGGTGGGCTTCTGTGTGGCGGGAGCACTGGTGGAAGGGGCCGCGCCCTCGTCCCGGGCACCGGAGTCGTTCTGGCAGGCGGTGAGCGACAGGGCCGCGATCAGGGCGGTGGCGGCGACGGCCGTGGTGCGGATCAGGTTGGTGCGCATGGTGGTGGTTCTCCCCGTTCGTCAGGTCGTTCTCTGTCCATGCCTTGCGGCGTGGTCACAGGTTGGCGATCGGCGGATTCCGGCCGCAACGCCCGCCGGACCATTGGGGATGCCGGAACGCCTGCGCGTACGCTGACCTGGGCGGAAAGCCCTTGCCTGGAACGACGTTCCGGGACGTTGCACCGGCATGACATGGGGGAGAACAGCAGTGGCGACGACGCCGGAGACCGAGCAGCTCGCGACCGTGCTGCGGCAGTTGAAGGACCGCTCCGGACTCAGTTACGGAGTGCTTGCCACCAAGTTGCACGTCAGCACGTCGACGCTGCACCGCTACTGCAACGGCGACGCTGTTCCGGCCGAGTTCGCCTCCGTCGACCGGCTCGCTCGGCTGTGCGGGGCGCAGCGCGAGGAGTTGGTCGATCTGCACAGGCGGTGGATCGTCGCGGACGAGGCCCGCCGGCGCGGACGCGCCGGAGCGGAGCCGGCGACTTCGGCCGCCGCGCCGGTCACGCCGGTCACGCCGGTCACGCCGGTCGCTGCCGATGAGGAAGCGGGTGCCGGGACCGACGTCACGGGCGGGGGCGCGAAGGCCGGCGTCACGGCCGAGGCGGCCGGGTCCCCGGCAATCTCCGCCCCTGCCGCGGACGAGCCCGCTCCACCGCCGGCCACCGGCCACACCGACGAGGGCGGACCGCGGCCCCGTGCCCTGGGGGGCACCCGGCGCAAGGCCCTCCTTGTGGCCGTTGCCGCAGCCGCCGTCGTCGCGCTCGCCGTTCCCGTGGCAGTCGTCGCGAGCAATGCCGGTGACTCCGGTGACTCCGGTGACACGGGCACCACGGCCGACGGGCCGGCCGGATCCGTCGAAGCGCCGCAGACCGCCGCCTCCCGTTCCGCCTCCGCCTCGGTCTCCGGCTCGCCCTCGACGAGTGCCTCACCGAGCGGCAGCCCGGACACGAGCGCCTCCCGTGCCGGCGCGACCCCGTCGGCAGAGGCGTCCCGGGACGGCAAGGCGCCGGCCGGGGCCGGCGGCGTGCCGCTGCGTGTGGGGGTCAGTTCGTACAACTGGGCCTCGCCGTGCGGGCAGCACTACCTGCTCGACGGGAAGTCGGGCAGCGTCCCTCCGCCGCCTGCTCCGCAGGACTACCGGAACTGGGCCCGCGCGCTCGGCGGCGTCGACGCCGGCCGTATGCAGCTCCAGCTGACCGCCACCGGCAGGACCGAGGACTCGGTCGTCATCAACGCCGTGCACGTACGGACCGTGGCGCGCAACGCCGCACTGGCCTGGAACGCGTACTCGATGGGCGAGGGGTGCGGCAGTGGCGTCACCCCGCAGACGTTCGACGTCGACCTCGACGCGGGGCGCCCCGTCGTGAAGCCCGTCGCGGGAACGGACGGTGACCTGACCGTGCCCGCCAAGGACTTTCCGTACAAGGTGGCGTCGAACGATCCGCAGGTTCTCAACTTCGACGTGCACACCGAGGGGCACGACGTCAGCTGGTACCTGGAGGTCGTCTGGAGCAGCGGTGACCGGAGCGGGACCGTCCGCATCGACGACGGCGGCAGGCCTTTCCGTACCAGTGCCGCGGAAGGACGCCCCATGCACGACTACTGGCCGGACAAGGGCGAGTGGGTGGCTCGCTGACTCGTCCGGCCAGTGGGCGGAACCGTGTGATCAGAGGCGCTCGGGCGTCCGGATGCCCAGCAGCGCCATGCCCTGGTGCAGCGTGCGCCCGGTGAGGTCGACGAGGAAGAGGCGGTTCTCCACGACCTCCGGCGGGTTGTCCGCGCTCAGCACGTGGCACTGGTCGTAGAACGTCGTCAGGTGCGAGGCCAGCTGGTACAGGTACGCGGCCAGCTTGTGCGGCTCGTACGAGGACGCCACCTCGGCCAGCACCTCACCGAACTGGTCCAGGTGCAGACCGAGCGCACGCTCGGCCGGAGCGAGTGCGAGCTCCGGGTGCGCGACCGGGCTGCGGTCGCCCGCCTTGCGCTTGATCGACTGGATACGGGCGTACGCGTACTGGAGGTACACGGACGTGTCACCGTTCAGCG
The DNA here is from genome assembly GCF_009832925.1 of Streptomyces sp. Tu 2975. Classification (GTDB taxonomy): domain Bacteria; phylum Actinomycetota; class Actinomycetes; order Streptomycetales; family Streptomycetaceae; genus Streptomyces. Next base: position 3,618,939 of record NZ_CP047140.1, on the reverse strand, counting down.
ACACCATCTGGTCCAGGTCGAACTTGTAGTCGCGCACCGCGGACGTCGACAGGTCGGCGTACTTCACCGCGCCGACGCCCACGTACCGGCCGTTCTCGACGATCTCCTGCTCGCTCAGGCCCACCTTCTCGGCCTTCTCGCGCACCACCGCCGTCGCACGGTCGATCGCCTCGTCCAGCAGGTCCACCAGGCGCACCGTCTCGCCCTCACGGGTCTTGAACGGCTTGCCGTCCTTGCCCAGCACGGTGCCGAAGGCCAGCTGGACCGCCTTGACCTTGTCGTTCAGCCAGCCGGCCCGGCGGGCGGTCTCGAAGACCATCTTGAAGTGCAGGGACTGCCGGGCGTCCACGACGTACACGAGGGTGTCCGCGCCGAGGTTCTGCACACGGTCGCGGATCGCGGAGAGGTCCGTGGCGGCGTAGCCGTACCCGCCGTTGGACTTCTTCACGATCAACGGGACCGGATTGCCGTCGGGGCCCTTCACGTCGTCGAAGAACACGCACAGCGCGCCCTCGGAGCGCACGGCCACGCCGGACTCCTCGAGGATGCGGCAGGTCTCGTCGAGCATGTCGTTGTACCCGGACTCACCGACGATGTCGGGGTCACGGATCTCCATGTCGAGCTTCTCGAAGACCGAGTAGAAGTAGATCTTCGACTCGTCGACGAACTTCTGCCACAGCGCGAGGGTCTCCGCGTCGCCGGCCTGGAGCTCCACCACCCGGCGCCTGGCCCGGTCCTTGAACTCCTCATCGGAGTCGAACAGGGTGCGGGACGCCTTGTAGAGACGGTTCAGGTTGGACATCGCCTCCTCGCCGGAGACTCCGTCCCTGTGGTCCAGCTCGTGCGGGTGCTCGATCAGGTACTGGATGAGCATGCCGAACTGGGTGCCCCAGTCGCCGATGTGGTGGCGACGGACCACCTTCTCGCCGGTGAACTCCAGGATCTGCACCATCGCGTCGCCGATCACGGCGGACCGCAGATGGCCCACGTGCATCTCCTTGGCCACGTTCGGCTGCGCGTAGTCGATCACCGTGGTGCCGGACTCCGCGGCGAAGGGCACGCCGAGGCGGTCGTCGGCCGCACGCGCGGCCAGCGTCCGAGTGATCGCCTTGTCGGTGATCGTGATGTTCAGGAAGCCGGGGCCGGAGACCTCGATGTCCCCCAGGACGTCGTTCGGGCCGATGGCGTCCACGACCTTGGCCGCCAGCTCACGGGGATTGCCCTTGAGCTTCTTGGCCAGCGCCAGGATGCCGTTGGCCTGGAAGTCGGCCCGGTCGCTTCGTCGCAGCAGAGGGTCGGCGGAACCGGCCTCCGGCAGTGCTGCCGTGAGGGCGTCCGCGAGGCGCAGCTGCACATTCGATGCGAGGGAAGGGACCGAGGCCATGAGCTTCCGTTCCGATAGGAGAAGGTCTGTTGCGGTTGTCAAGTATCCCATGGAGACACAAGCGGTCTCCCGGAACAATGAACCGCGCCCCGCATAGCCCGGAGCGATTGGCTCCGTCTGGGAGAATGGCTGAGAGCTCCGGCTCCGCCCAGCTCCACCCCAGCTTCAGCCAGCTTCGAGAAGCTTCGAGAAAGAAGGACGTGCCGACCGTGGCTCAGAGCAGCACCGAGACCGACTGGGTCTCCCGTTTCGCGGACGAGGTCATCGCCGAGTCGGAGCGACGTGCGCCTGGCAAACCGGTCGTCGTCGCGTCCGGACTGTCCCCCTCCGGCCCCATCCACCTGGGCAATCTCCGCGAGGTCATGACCCCGCACCTGGTCGCCGACGAGATCCGGCGGCGCGGCCACGACGTCCGCCACCTGATCTCCTGGGACGACTACGACCGCTACCGCAAGGTGCCGGCCGGTGTCGAGGGCGTCGACGAGTCCTGGGCGGAGCACATCGGCAAGCCGCTCACCTCGGTCCCCGCGCCCGCCGGCTCGGCCCACCCGAACTGGGCCGAGCACTTCAAGGCCGCCATGACCGCCGCCCTGGACGAGCTGGGCGTCGAGTACGACGGGATCAGCCAGACCGAGCAGTACACGTCGGGCGCCTACCGCGAGCAGATCCTGCACGCGATGAAGCACCGCGGCGACATCGACGCGATCCTCGACCAGTACCGCACCAAGAAGGCCCCCGCGAAGAAGTCGCAGAAGCCGGTCGACGAGGCAGAGCTCGAGGCCGCGGAGGGCTCCGGCGCGGCCGCGGAGGACGACGGCGGCGGCGCCGGCGGGTACTACCCGTACAAGCCCTACTGCGGGCAGTGCGGGAAGGACCTGACCACGGTCACCTCGTACGACGACGCGACCACCGAGCTGGCGTACACCTGCACCGCCTGCACCTTCAGCGAGTCCGTCCGGCTGAGCGAGTTCAACCGCGGCAAGCTCGTCTGGAAGGTCGACTGGCCGATGCGCTGGGCCTACGAAGGAGTGATCTTCGAGCCGAGCGGCGTCGACCACTCCTCCCCGGGCTCGTCGTTCGTCGTCGGCGGGCAGATCGTCCGCGAGATCTTCGACGGCGTCCAGCCGATCGGCCCCATGTACGCCTTCGTCGGCATCAGCGGCATGGCCAAGATGTCGTCGTCGCGCGGCGGCGTGCCCACCCCGGCCGACGCGCTGAAGATCATGGAGGCGCCGCTGCTGCGCTGGCTGTACGCCCGCCGCCGGCCCAACCAGTCCTTCAAGATCGCCTTCGACCAGGAGATCCAGCGGCTCTACGACGAGTGGGACAAGCTCGCCGCGAAGGTCGAGGACGGCAGCGCGCTGCCGGCCGACGCCGCCGCGTACTCGCGGGCCGTCCGGACCGCCGCCGGTGAGCTGCCGCGCACCCCGCGCCCGCTGCCCTACCGCACGCTCGCCTCCGTCGCCGACATCACCGGCGGCCACGACGAGCAGACCCTGCGCATCCTCAGCGACCTCGACCCGGCGAACCCGCTCACCTCGCTCGACGAGGCACGGCCGCGGCTCGACCGCGCCGAGAACTGGATCACCACCCAGGTCCCGGCCGACCAGCGCACCGTGGTCCGCGCCGAGCCCGACACCGAACTGCTCGCCTCCCTCGACGACGAGGGCCGCGAGTCGCTGCGGCTGCTCCTGGAGGGCCTGGACACGCACTGGTCCCTGGACGGCCTGACCACGCTCGTCTACGGCGTGCCGAAGGTGATGGCCGGTCTGGCGCCGGACGCCAAGCCCACGCCTGAGCTGAAGATCGCCCAGCGCTCGTTCTTCGCCCTGCTGTACCGCCTGCTCGTCAGCCGCGAGACCGGACCGCGTCTGCCCACGCTGCTGCTGGCGGTGGGTGCGGACCGGGTCCGCAAGCTGCTGGCCGCCTGACGACCGCGCCCGGCAGGGCCCTCGCCCCGTGAGGGGTGAGGGCCCTGCGGCGTTTCTGCGCCCTTCGGCCTACCGCGGGATCCGCCGTGCTACGCACGACGAAGCGGCCACGGCACCGGGAGACGGTGGACCGCCGAGCGCACGACGAAGCGGCCACGGCACCGGGAGACGTGGGCCCGGAGGCCGCCGCCCCGTCACGCGATGTGCTCGGCCTCCAGGTCGGCCTGGTGACGGTTCTTGAACTCGGGCATCAGGCGGCGCAGCAGCGCCCCACTGCGCGGGTGGTTCACCCCGTGGCGGTCGGCGAGCAGTATGTCGAGGTGATCGGCCTTCGGCCAGTCGTTGTTCTCTTTGACGTACGTCCTGAACACCGGGTACGCGAGCTCCGCGAACTCCTTGTCCTCGGCCGTGTAGTCGGGGGCGGGCTCTGACGCGGGCTCGTCGTAGGGCACGGGTCCCTCGACGCCGCCGTCCGCGTAGGCCTCTGCCGGCTCCTGCCGGGCGTACTGCTGCTGGTACGGCACGGCCTGCTGCTGCGGGCCGTAGGGCGCCTGCTGCTCGTACGGCCCGTCCTGCGCCTGCACGTCGGGGGACGGCCCCGAGCCGAGCGGACGGGTGCGGCCGGGGCCCGCGGGCACCGGCACCGGATGGGGCTCCAGGCCTTCCACGTACGTAGGGTTGTACGCGCGCTCGTACGCGTCCTGCGGAACCTGCGGGGCCGCGAACCACGGGCTCTCGTGGGAGCCCGGGCCCTCGTACGCCTCCTCCGAGGCCGGCTCGTCACGCCGGGCCGCGACGGCACGGTCCTCACGCCGGGACGACGGCTCCGCCTCGCCGCCCACCGGCAGCTCCGCCGGCGCCGATGCCTGCGCCACCGGCGCCGGCGGCAGCAGGACCGGCTCGATGCCCGCCGCCGCCAGGCCCGCCGGGGCGGTCTGCGCCAGCGGCACGCCGAACTTCGCCAGCCGCAGCGGCATCAGCGCCTCGATCGGGGCCTTGCGCCGCCACGCCCGGCCGAAACGTGCCTGAAGGCGGGCCTGGTAGATCAGCCGGTCCTGCTCGAGCTTGATCACCTGCTCGTAGCTGCGCAGCTCCCACAGCTTCATCCGCCGCCACAGCTTGAACGTCGGGACGGGGGAGAGCAGCCAGCGGGTGAGCCGCACACCCTCCATGTGCTTGTCGGCCGTGATGTCCGCGATCCGGCCCACCGCGTGCCGGGCCGCCTCGACGGCCACGACGAAGAGGATCGGGATGACGGCGTGCATGCCGACACCGAGCGGATCCGGCCACGCCGCCGCGCCGTTGAACGCGATCGTCGCGAAGGTCAACAGCCAGGCCGTCTGGCGCAGCAGCGGGAAGGGTATCCGCATCCACGTCAGCAGCAGGTCGAGCGCCAGCAGCACACAGATGCCGGCGTCGATGCCGATGGGGAAGACCAGGGAGAAGTCGCCGAAGCCCTTCTGCTCCGCGAGCTCGCGCACGGCGGCGTACGACCCGGCGAAGCCGATCGCGGCGATGATCAACGCGCCCGCGACGACGACCCCGATGAGTATTCGGTGCGTGCGTGTCAGCTGCATCGCGGCCACCCGCGACCCCTCCCCAATTCCTGGACCGGATGTCCGCACAGGCCCGTGCGCGGATCCTGAACCGGCGGGCACAGCCTGGCACATGCCACCGGAGTCCGGTCCTCCGGGCTCCAGGCGTTACGTACTTGTGTACTACTTGTTGGCCGTGGCGACCGAGGCCACTGCCTCCTTGGCGGCCTTGAGGGCGGCCTTCGTCAGATCGGCGGCGGAGGGGTTCTTCGCGCCCGCGTAACCCGTGCCGTTGTACGTGAGGGTCACCACACCGTTCTCGGTGCGGGCCACGATCGTGGCGTAGGTGAAGTCCTCATCGGTCTTGCGCAGCGTGTAGTTGACCGTCGTCGCCTCGTCGCCCACCCCCGGGGCCGGGGAGGTCTTGACGTCCTTGGCGCCCTCGGTGCCCTTGGCCTTCGCGATCTCCTTGGCGTACGACTCCACCGCGCGCTGCTCGCCGCTCACGGCGAGCGAGGCGTCGGAGTCGTAGCGCAGGAACGAGACGTCGAGCCAGCGGTACTGCGACCCCTTCACGCCGTTGTCGTCCAGGCCGTTCCAGGAACAGCTGCCGCGCCGCGCGATGTCCGACGACTTGCCGGCCGTGCCGTTCTTGGACTTGGTGCCGGGCACCAGGTCCTCGATCGTCTTCTCCGTGATCGAGTCGCACGGACTCGGCAGCTTGCTGAACCTCGCGGGAGCGACGGTCGGGGACTTCTTGGCCTCGGGGGCGGCGGAGGCGGACGAAGCGGAGCCCTTGGAGGCACTGTCGGAGTCCGAGGAACAGCCTGCGACGACGAGCATCACCGGGACGGCGGCGCAGGCGAGTATGCGGGTGAGTCGCGGGGCTGAACGGTGCATGGTTCCTTCAGTCGGTCAGGTACTCGGTCGGTCAGGTACTCGGTCGATCGGTCACGCAGTCGGTCCGTGAGGCAGTCGGTCCGTCGGGCCGGCCGCCGGACGGACCGGCGAGGCCACCGTACGCGGAGGCGGCACAGCTGTGGGCCGGACCGCCGAACGCGCGAACGGGAGAACCCGGGCCGGGAGACCGCTCACTCGTCGAACTGCTCCGCCAGATTCCGGGCCAGGCTCCGCGCCTTCTCCTGCAGTTCCTTGCTGTCGGGCACTCCTCCCGTCACGGCCGGTTGCTCGCCGTAGACGACGGTGACGATCACATTGGATGTGCGGAACACCACGCTCACTGTGCGGCGCTGAACCGTGGAACCGGCGCGGCCGAGCACGTCGTCCAGGAACGCCGCGTCGCCGAGCCCTTCCAGCGCCCGGGGCTCGAGGCCCTCGAGAGCGGGAGCGGAGGAGGACGTATTGGCGGAGGCGGAGGCCCCGGCCGCCGTGTCCGTGGACGCTCCGGCGCCCGGGCCGGCGCCGCTCGAACTCCCGGCCGCCGGGCTCCGGGTGGTCGACGGCGAGGCGCCGTCCGTCTCCGGCTCGTCCTTCGGGGGCGCGATCGGAACGGAAGCGGAACCCTGCTTCTTCTCGAAGACCTCCTGCGCACGGTCGTCGTCGCTGACGGCCGGGTCGTAGGAGACGACACGTTCGAAGTCGACCCGCAGCTGGTGCGAGGCGTCCGGGGCGTCGCCCTTCCAGCTGCACGCCACCCGGCGGTCCGTGTCGTAGGTGACGGCGGCCGTGCCGCGCAGGACCTTCTGCTGCTGTTCCTCGGGCAGCGTCACGGTGCCCGGCAGCAGGTCCTTCAGCGTGGAGAGCTCGACGGACCCGCACGGCTCGAGAAGCGTGCGGTACTTGCCGGGGGGCGCCGCGGAGGCTTTGGCCCCGTTGACCTTGGCGTCGATGTCGGAGCCCTCGGTGCCGTCGCCGGCGGTGCAGCCGGTCACGAGCGCCGCGAGAAGCGCCGCCACGCCGGGCACGTACGCCTTACGTTGCACGCCCGGGCTCCCTTCTGTCTGTGCTCCGCGCCGCTCTCACGGCGAAAACTGGTTGCCGCCGTTCGGAGGCCGATGGACACAATGTCTATCGCACACGCTGCCGTGGCCGCCGGTCTGTCGAGTCTTTCGCCGTCATTGGTCACGTGATTTGCGTTTCACGCCGTTTCGGGGGAATTGAGCAGATATGTCGTACGTGGAGATGCCGGGCGCCAAGGTCCCGATCCGTATGTGGACCGACCCTTCGACGGTCGAGGACGTCGCGCTGCAGCAACTGCGGAACGTGGCCACGCTGCCGTGGATCAAGGGCCTCGCCGTGATGCCTGACGTCCACTACGGCAAGGGCGCCACCGTGGGCTCGGTGATCGCGATGCACGGGGCGGTCTGCCCGGCCGCCGTCGGCGTGGACATCGGCTGCGGTATGTCGGCGGTGCGGACCTCGCTGACGGCCAACGACCTGCCGGGTGACCTCTCGCGGCTCCGTACCCGGATCGAGCAGGCCATCCCGGTGGGGCGCGGGATGCATGACGAGATGGTCGACCCCGGCAGGGTGTACGGCCTCGAGGCCGGTGGCTGGGACGGCCTCTGGGACCGGTTCGACACCGTGGCCGACGCGGTGAAGTTCCGCCGGGAGCGTGCCACCAAGCAGATGGGGACGCTTGGCAGCGGAAACCATTACATCGAATTGTTGCTCGATGAGGGTGGTGCGGTGTGGCTCACGCTCCACTCGGGGTCGAGGAATATCGGTAAGGAGCTCGCCGAGTACCACATCGGTGAGGCCCAGAAGTTGCCCCACAATCAGGGCCTGGTCGACCGTGATCTCGCCGTCTTCGTCGCGGACACTCCGCAGATGGCGGCCTATCGCAATGATCTTTACTGGGCCCAGGAGTACGCCAAGTACAACCGTGCCGTCATGATGGGGCTCTTCAAGGAAGTAATCCGCAGGGAGTTCAGAAAGGCGAAGGTCGGCTTCGAGTCGGAGATCAGCTGCCACCACAACTACGTGGCGGAGGAGCGGTACGAGGGACTGGATCTACTGGTTACCCGAAAAGGAGCGATCCGTGCCGGTTCAGGCGAGTACGGGATCATCCCCGGATCGATGGGTACCTCCTCGTACATCGTGAAGGGCCTGGGGAACGAAGCATCTTTCAACTCGGCGTCACACGGCGCGGGCCGGAGAATGAGCCGCAACGCGGCGAAGCGACGCTTCTCGACGCGGGACCTGGAGGAGCAGACACGAGGCGTGGAGTGCCGTAAGGACTCGGGCGTCGTGGACGAGATCCCGGGCGCGTACAAGCCGATCGAGCAGGTGATGGACCAGCAGCGGGACCTCGTGGCGGTCGTCGCGAAGCTGAAGCAGGTCATTTGCGTCAAGGGTTAGCCGGCGCGCAGCAACCTCGGCGTGGAGGGCCCCGGACTGTTCGCCGGTCCGGGGCTCTGCCCTCATTTCGTTGGAGTCCGGCGCCGAGTCACTCAGAACCCTTCGGCTTCGACCGACGGAGTCGGTGCTCTTCCGGTACGCAGGCGCCACAGCCGTACCTCGCAACTCCGCTCTGTACGACCGAGGGCTTCGGCTCCGCTCGCTGCGTGGCCGTGGTCCAGCAGGATGCGGTCCTCCCACTCTTTCCAACGGCGGCGATCGGGAGCGGTTTTCATACCAGGCGGTCGCTCCCATTCGGCGAGTGACGCGCCTGCGTCGCGCTTGCGCTCCAGAGCCAGGCAGCCCGGGTAGTACAGGTCTGCGCCGAGACGCTGGGCTGCTTCCTTGGTGTAGACGATGTTGTAGATCCCGTCGCGCTGGTTGCGCTTGATGACGCGCTGGGCACCGGTGACCTGCAGTGCATAGCGGCAGAGATAGGCCCCCACTGCGGTGCTTGCCGTGGTCAACGAGAGGAAAGGGAAACCCTGTGCGGTGTAACCGACGGATCCGTCTGCGTCGATGATGCCTCGCAGGTAGTACCGCCGGGAGAAAGGCACTCGGGGTGGCGCGATCTTTGTTGACTTCCTGCCGTACGGCAGGCCGAGTCGATTGATCTGTGTTCTGGCGCTCAGCGAACAGAGAGTCCAGATGGCCGAGTGGTGGGCCTCGGCGAAGTTGGTACGGCGGGTGCGTTCTCGAATGGAGCTGTTGTACGGGGTCAGTCGCTGGAACTTGCGGAGGATTCCGATGTCCCGAATGCCGATCTCCACCGTCAGTCGCCCTTTCTGGCCGACCCCTTGTGAGAGGCAACCGTCGGTTTGGAGGAAGCCGAACATGTAGGCGTAGCGCGGATCCTGGAGCTCCATGAAAGGTGGGGCGCCGACGCCGGAGGTGTTGGTCGGGGCGAACAGGCCGGCGCTAGGCTCGTCTTCATCCACGGGAAGTTCCGTTCTTCCTGGTGGTGAGGCTGGTGGCCAGGATGGCCGTCCGGGCCACCAGCCGTACTGTCGAAGATGAGCGTATTTCGCATGTCAGTTCAGCGGACAACTGTCGCGGTAAGTTGGTTCTTTCGAGTGAGAGCCTTGATCCCGGGGCCGCTACTTCTCGCCCAGCGACTTGTGGAAGAACGTCGTCGGGCGCAGCGTGCCGGAAGGGTCGGCGGCGTAGTCGGGGAGCGTGCCGAGGACCGACCAGCCCGAGGTGCGGTAGAGGCTCTCCGCCGCGCTGCCGGTCTGTGTGTCCAGCATCAGCAACGTGCGGCCGGACGCGGCGGCGAAGGCCTCGGCCGTGGCGAGGAGACGGCGGGCGATGCCGCGTCCACGGGCCGCGCGGTGGACCAGGAGTTTGGCTATCTCGGCGCGGTGCCGGCCGTTGGGGGACGTCTCGAGTCCGAGCTGGACGGTGCCTATGAGCCGGCCGCCGTCGTGAGCGGCCCAGAGGACCACGCGTTCGTCGGCGAGGTCGGTGCCGCGGGAACGCCACCAGGCCTCGGCCTGTGCGGAGGTGAGGGACGAGGTGAAGCCCACGGAGGCGCCGTCGTCCACCGCGTCGAGGAGCAGCGCGGCGAGGTCGGGGGCGGCGGCGGGCAGTGCGGCCCGGGACAGCCGGGTGATGGTCGGGCCGTCGGTCATCACAGCTCCCTGTGCACCTTCGAGTTGGACGCCTGGGCGCGAGGCCTGACGACCAGAAGATCGATGTTGACGTGCGGCGGACGGCTGACGGCCCAGGTGATGGTGTCCGCCACGTCGTCGGCGGTGAGCGGCTCCTCCACACCCGCGTAGACCTTGGCGGCCTTGTCGGTGTCGCCGCGGAAGCGGGTGGTCGCGAACTCCTCCGTCCTGACCATGCCCGGGGCGACCTCGATCACCCGGACCGGGGTGCCGACGATCTCCAGCCGGAGGGTCTCGGCGAGGACGTGCTCGCCGTGCTTGGCGGCGACGTAACCGCCGCCGCCTTCGTAGGTGCTGAGGCCCGCGGTGGACGAGAGGATCACGACCGTGCCGTCACCGCTCGCGGTGAGCGTCGGGAGGAGTGCCTGGGTCAGGTTGAGCGTGCCGATGACGTTGACCTCGAACATGCGGCGCCAGTCGGCCGGATCGCCGGTGGCCACCGGGTCGGCGCCCAGGGCGCCGCCCGCGTTGTTCACCAGGACGTCGCAACGCTCGAGGGCGGCGGCGAAGGAGTCGACGGCGGGGCGGTCCGTGACGTCGAGGGCGTGTGCGGTGGCCTGGTGTCCGGCGGCGGTGAGCTCGGCGGCGAGCGCCTCGATGCGGTCCTTGCGGCGGGCGGTGAGGACCACGTGATAGCCGGCGGCGGCCAGTTGGCGCCCGGTGGCCGCGCCGATGCCACTACTGGCTCCGGTGACGACGGCGACGGGTTTCCCGGTGGTGCTCATGTCGTAGCTCCTCGCGCGTGTGATCGATGGTGATCGCGACGCCGCCAGAATAATTCGGCAGGACGCGCCGGAGTTCACGGGCAATCACCCGTATTTTCGGGCAATAGGTATCTTCTGGCTCATGTATGCGATGCGAAGGGCCCTGTCGGCGGGGGCCGCGGCCGTACTGCTGCTGATCGGCGCAGGGGCGGCGAGTGCGGGCGTCGACGGTGGGGGTAGTGACGGCGGCGGTGTGGACGTCGGTGGCGTGGACGGCGGGAAGGTCGCAGGCATCGACGGTGATGGTGGCGGTGGCGGTGGCGGTGGCGTCGACGGCGGTGGCGTGGGCGGCGGGAAGGTCGCGGGCATCGCGCCGGAGGCCGACGTCGCGCACCACGGTCGGGTGTCGCTGACCGAGGGCCGGATCGTGATCTCTGTGACGACGCTGAACCACGGTCCCTCCGCCCTCGCCGGGGTGACCGTGCGGCTCACCTTGTCCGTGCCCCCGGCCGGTACGCCGAGGCTGCCCCACGGGTGCCTGCGGGCTGCCGAACGGGAGTTGCTGTGCGCGACGGGCGCCCTCGCCCTGGACGGACTGGGCCGGACCCTCGGCCTGGAACTGGGCACGGTGGGCAGCCCGCACGAGGTCGTGGTGCACGTCGCCACCGCGTGGAACGGCGGGGCGAGCGACCGGAACCCCATGAACGACGAGCACCGGGTGCTGGTCCCTGCCACCGGTGACCCGTACGTCTTCTGACGGCGGGGCTGCCGGGCCGGCCGGGATCACCGCGGTGAACCGGCTCCCGACGCCCAGGCGATGTATCCGTCGGGGCGGACGAGGAGCGCGGTGCGCCGGTCCGTCGTCCAGTGGGCCCGTATGACACGGCCGGGGGCGGGCGGGGCGTCGGGCTCACTGCCGGGAGGGCTCACCAGGATGAACGCGCCTTCACGGAGCAACTCGTAGAGCCGGCCCTCGGTGAGCCGCAGGTCGGGTGCGCGCCGTCCGGTGAGGCGGTGGGAGCCGCAGGGTGCGCCGTAGGAGATGCCGATCCCGGAGATCATGCCCATCGCCTTGGCGGAGGCGGGGCGGACGACGCTGAGGATGGCGGCGGCCACTGAGCGTGCCGCGCGCTGGAACGGGGTGCGGGCCATGGCGAGGCGCACGATGCCGCCGCTGCTGCGAAGCACCGCCGCGCCGACCGGATGGCGCTCCGACCCGTAACTTTCGAGCAGGACTTCGGAGTCGGTGGCGCGGCCCAGGATGACGGAGGCGAGCTTCCAGGAGAGGTTCGCCGCGTCCTGGAGGCCGGTGTTCATGCCCTGACCGCCTGCGGGGGAGTGGACGTGTGCGGCGTCGCCGGCGAGGAAGACACGTCCCTTGCGGTAGGACGGCGCCTGACGTTCGTCGCTGTGGAACCGGCTGATCCAGCGGGCGTCGTGCATCCCGAAGTCGGTCCCGAGGGCGCGGCGGGCGATGTCGCGGACCTCGTCGAGGCCGACGGGCTCGTCGTCGGCCGTCTGACGGTCGCGGTTCCAGCCCATGACGCGGTACCAGCCGTCGCCGAAGGGGGCGATGAAGGCGAAGGCGTCACCCACGCCGTTGACCGTGAGGAGGTCGGCGGGCTCCTCGGTGAGCTTCACATCGGCGAGCACGATGGACCTGATCACCGAAACGCCGGGGAAGGGCATACCGATGGCCTCGCGCACGGTGCTGCGCACGCCGTCGGCGCCGACCACGTAGCGTGCGCGAAGGGTCCATGTGCCGGTCGCGTCCGTGGCCCGCGCGGTGACGGAGGAGCCGGAGAGCTCCAGGCCCGTGAGCTCCGTCCCGTACCGGAAGTCGACGCCGGCGGCCAGGGCACGGCGCTCAAGCAGCTTCTCCACCTCGTACTGCGGCGTGATGAGGAGGAACGGGAAGCGGGAGGGCAGCCGTGACAGGTCGAGGGATAGGCGCCGGAACAGCCTGAGGCCGGTGATCGGGGTGCCGTGGCGCACCAGCTCGTCGGCGAGACCACGGGCGTCGAGCAGCTCCAGGGTGCGTGCGTGCACGCCGAAGGCACGGGTGATGTTGCTTCTCTCGTGCGGGCGGCGCTCGAGGAGCGTGACGCTGACGCCCGCGGCGGCCAGGTCGCCGGCGAGCAGCATCCCGGTGGGGCCCGCCCCGACGACCAGTACGTCGGTGTCGAATCCGGTGCCCGGGCGGACCGGGGCGGGCTCGTTGGTCGGAGTGGTCTGCGGCGTGGTGCGGTGAACGCTCGTGCTTCCGGTGCTGGGCCTGCCGGTCATGGCTGCCTCCTGGTCCGGGCGCCCGAAGGGCTGCGCCGATGGTCAACGCTGCTCGAGTCGACGTCTGTGGGTCGAGTCCGTAGGTCGAAGGTGCCGGTCGTAGGGCGTCGGTCAACAGGTGTTGGTCAACGCTTGTTGGCAACTTTAGGAACCGCCGCTCTAGCTTGTCAACACCTGTTGGCCTACAGTTGTTGGCATGACGACGGAAGCCCCCGGCGCACCCCGCCGGTCGGACGCGACCAGGGCCGCGATCCTCGAAGCCGCCCGCGAACGTTTCGCCGCAGACGGGTACGAGCGGGCGACGATCCGCGCGATCGCCCGTGACGCGGGCATCGACCCCTCGATGGTGATGCGCTACTACGGCAACAAGGAGGGTCTCTTCGCGGCCGCCTCCGAGTTCGACCTGCGGTTGCCGGAGCTGGGTGCGCTTCCCGCCCGGCATGCGGGAGCGGTTCTCGTCACGCACTTTCTCGACCGCTGGGAGCAGGACGAGGTCCTGACGGCGCTGCTGCGCGCGGCCGTCACGAACGAGGCGGCCGCGGAGCGGGCGCGCGCGATCTTCCGTGACCAGCTGGGCCCCGTGGCCCTGGCTCTGTGTCCCGACCCCGCGGAGGCCCCCCGGCGCGCGGCGCTCATCGCCTCCCAGATACTCGGCATGGCGATGGCCCGGTACGTCCTGCGGTTCCCGCCCGCCGTGGAGATGGCCCGCGACGAGGTCGTCAGCTGGCTCGCCCCGACCGTGCAGCGGTATCTCACCGAGCCGCGCACGGAATCGAGGCCGCAACAGCGGTCGGAGGAGGGCGCTGGGACCGTGTCGGACGCGGGGCCGGAATCACAGCCGGCGACGCAGGCGGCTCAGGAGCGGCCCTGAAGCCGGCCGGTCCTCTTCCGAGGCAGGCCGGTCCTACGCGCCCGAGGTACGCAGCGCGTCGGTGACGATCGCCTCGAGGCGGGCGTGGTGGGCGCCGCGCCAGTACACCCGGCCGCAGGCCGTGCACTGGGCGAAGACGTCGTACGTGCGCTGCGTGCCGTGCTGGAGCTGTTCCTGCACGGAGTCCTTGTCGGCCTCCTTCAGCGGGCCGTTGCAGGCCGTGCAGCGCGTCCACGGCGCGAGCGTGGGGGCGAAACGCTGGAGCACGTCCCGCAGTTGGTCGTCGGGGCGGTCGCTGTACACATACGCCCCGGCCCAGATCTCGCGGCGGCGCAGCAGCCCCCGGTCGCGCGAGAGCAGCACCCGCCTTTCCTTGGCGGAGAGCGTGGCGAGGGCCGGGTCGCCGATGTCCTCGTTCTCGTACGCCGCGTCGACGCCGAGCAGACGGAGTCGCCGGGCCAGCGTGCCGAGGTGGACGTCGAGGAGGAAGCGGAGCGGGGCGCCGGGCACCTCTTGCGGGCGCTCCACGCTGAGCACCTCGACGTGCTCTCCCGCGCCCGGGACGTGTGAGGTGGGGACCTGGCGGCCGTCGACGATCAGCCGGCCCGCCTCGGTGAGCGGCACGCCCAGGGACTCCACGACGTGGCCGAGCGTCGAGGAGCCGTCGGTGGTCAGGGCCGTACGGCCCCGGCGGTAGTCCGACGGGACGAAAAGACGCAGCTCGGGGGCGACGTCGATGGTGATCTCCGGTCCGTTCACAGCGCCCAGCATGTCAAAGGCCGCGGTGGAGCGGCCAGCGTTTTCCCCGGCCGTGCGTCCTCGGCCCGCGACCGGCTCACCCGCCTGTCGGCCCCAGGTCGATGCACCAGTCGTTGCTGCGCAGCAGATTGCCCGGCGGATACTCGAAGTCGCACTCGCCGGCGAGGGAGAAGCCCGCCTTCCGGCACACCGCGTTCGACGGGCCGTTGGTGACGGACGGGAAGGCGTGCAGGAACCGGTGCTTCCGCTCGGCCCGCGCCGCCTCGACGACCGCCAGCGTCCCCGCCGTCGCGACACCGAGGCCCTGGAACGCGGGCAGCACGCTCCAGCCCGTCTCGTAGACCTGCTCGTCCTCCCAGGTCTGCTCCCAGAAGCCGATCGTGCCCGCGGCCTCGCCGCCGTCCCGCCCGCCGGTCTCCAGGACTATGCGGAACATCCGGCCCCGGCCGGTCCGGTCGGCACTCAGGTCGACGTACCGCCGATGGCGGTCGAGGAGCTGCTCCTCCGTCTCAGGGCCGCCGAGGTGGTCCATCAGCTCGGGGGCGTTCGCCGCGCGGAGCAGACGGAGGTCATCCTCGGACCAGGGCTCGATTCGTATCGTGATCGCTTTGCCTGCCATGTCCGCACTGTAGGGCCGGGGTACGACAGCGGCCCGGCCGTGCGGCTACCGCGCTGCCCTTGTGTACGCCGACGGAGGGACGCCGACCGTCGCCGTGAAGTCCCTTACGAGGTGCGCCTGGTCGCTGTATCCCAGGTCGTCGGCGAGCGCAGCCCAGTCGACACCGCCCGCGGGTCGGCCGGCTGCCGCGCCGGTGGGTCCGCCGCTCTGTTCGTCGGCCTGCTCGGCGCGCTCCAGTGCCTCGTGGATGCGGTACCGCAGGATGACCCACTTGGGTCCCACACCCACCCAGCCGGCGAAGAGACGCTGCAGGGACCGGGGCGACAGGCCCGCCGCCTCGGCGAGTTGGGACACGCGCCGCACGGAACGGTCGGTACGGACCCGCTCGACGAGCTCCATGGCGTGTTCGGCCCGGGGATCCGGCCGCGGGTCGAGCCCCAGCAGGAAGGTGTCCAACGCGGCCACCCGGGCGTTCTCGTCGTCCGGGTCCACGACGGCGTGCGCGGCGCTGCGCATCGTCTCCTCGTCCCGGCCGGGCAGCAGTACGTCACCGATCGGCAGCCGTTGCCCCGTCCAGTCCGACACCGGCCGGTCCGGCGCGAACGGGCGGAAGCCGCCGGGCCGGAACTGCACCCCGCAGACCCGGCCGAGCCCGGCCAGCTTGTGTGTGAACAGCTCCAGCCCGATGCCGGCGACCTCGGCGTGGGCGGGCGCGTCGTCGTACCGCTGGAAGACCACGTTGACCGACGGGTGGGGAACCACATTGGAGGCGTACGGCTCGGTCAGGTCCCAGTCGATCAGCCAGTAGTGCTCGAGATACGGGCGCAGGTCCGGGGCAGGCTCGCGCCGCCGGAAACGGACCCGCGCGAAGAGCTCGCGGGCCTCCACGATGCCTCTCGTGTCTCGTCGCGGACCGGTCATCCTCCGATCCTAGGACCGTCGGGTGTCGCGTTTCTTCAATACGCGGCCATGGTGGCGGTGCCTACCGTGAGGCCATGACGAAACCCCTCAGTGAACTGCTCGCAGCGGCCGCAGAGCGCTCCGTTCCGGTGGTGTGCGGCATCACCGACGAACAGCTCGGCCACTCCACCCCGTGCGCCGAGTACGACGTGCGCGGCCTCGCGAACCACCTGTTCCAGGTCATGGTCAACTTCCAGGCGCTGGCGGCGAAGAGGGAAGCGGATTTCTCCGCGACACCCGACTACGTCGGACACGGTGACTGGCGCGCCGCCTTCGAGAGGGAGACGGCCGCCCTGGTGAAGGCGTGGGCGGAGCCCGGCGCCGAGGAGGGCACGTCGGGCGCGATGGGGCTGCCTGCCGGCACCGTCGGCCGGATGGCTCTCGACGACCTCACCGTGCACGCGTGGGACCTCGCCCGAGCGACCGGGCAGGAGTACACACCCGCCCCGGTCGTCGTCGCCGAAGCGCTCCGGTCCTGCACCGAGCTCGCTCCCACCGGCCGGAAGATGGGCGCCTTCGGCGAGGAGTTCCCCCTGCCCGAAGGTGGAGCCGGGGCGTCGGACCTCGACCGTCTGCTGGCCATGACCGGCCGCGACCCGGGATGGCGGCGACCGTAGCGGCTCCCCTCGACCCTCCCCGGACGCGCGCGGCTCGCCGCCCGCCTGACCGACGGAGGCGGCTGTTCGGCCGGGGCGGGCCGGATGACCCGGAGGCCGGCAGTGGCATGGTGGCGAACTCCAGTGGTCGGCCGGGTGCCGATGATGCCGGTCGCCGGAGCGCCCGCCGGGGCACGCCTGGCGACGTGGCGCGGCTCTGTCCATGGCAGAACGCGGGAAACGGAAGGGGCTGACGGACGACAGGAACGGCAGAGGGGGCCGAAGGGCGGAGCGGCCGAACATATGCGTCGGCGCGTGGCGGTGGCGGTGGCGTAAGGGAACCGTCATACCTTCCCGGCGCCGTGGCAGTGCGGGATCCCGTTGAATGAGAAGCCTGTAGCAGCTTTTTTCAGGAGGCGGGGATGGGACGCATGCGCTCGGTACTCAGCAGGCCGGCCGGTGTCGCGGTGGTGGTCGCGGTCGTGGTGGCGGCCGTCGTGGGGCTGTACTGGTTCCAGCCGTGGAAGATCTGGCAGGACGAGACGGTGCAGGAGGCGCTGCCGGGGGCGTCGGCCGGTGCCGCCCCGTCGGGCGGGGCCGCCGAGTCGCCGTCCGCCGCGCCGAGTGGGCCGTCGGCGTCGCCTTCGACACCGGCCGGGCCGGCGAACCTGGCGGCAGGCGAGCTGATCAGCCACGAGCACGAGACGTCCGGCACCGTGCGGCTGCTCCGGCTGCCCGACGGCTCCCACACCGTCCGGCTGGAGAACCTGGACACGAGCAACGGCCCGGACCTGCGCGTCTGGTTGACCGACGCGCCGGTCAAGGAAGGCCGGGCGGGCTGGCACGTCTTCGACGACGGGGCCTACGTGAGCCTGGGCAAGCTCAAGGGCAACAAGGGCGACCAGAACTACGCCCTGCCCGCCGACATCGACCCGGCGCGCTACAGCAGCGTGACCATCTGGTGCGACCGGTTCGACGTGTCCTTCGGCGCGGCGGAGCTCAGCCGCGCCTGACGCCGGCCGGAGTGGCAAAGGGGGCAGGTCAGGGCCAGGGAGAGGGCGAAGTCGGGGGTCGGAGCCAGGCCGGGCCCGGAGTCGGGCCAGGTCAGGAATGACGGCCGGTGGGCGGGGTCGGGGCATCCGGCCCGCCGTCCGGGAGATCCCGGGTCAGGGCCAGACCAGGCAGTACGGCTGATGCCCCGCCTCGTGCAGCCGGTGGGAGAAATCCTGCCATTCGTGGAGCAGTTGGTACACGTTGAACGCGTCCCTGGGGCCGCCCCGGTCAGGGACCGTCGACCATATGAACGCCGCCGCACCCACCGACTCCTCGCCGATGCCGCGCAGCGGATCGACCACGGTCATCGGCAGCTTCACCACCGCGTAGTCGGGGTGCAGTACGACGAGCTCCAGTGGCGGCACCTTGTTCAGCGGCATGCCCTGGATTCCGGTGAGAACCATGGCCGCTATGGTCTCCGGCTTGATCTTCGTGAACATTCCGCCCATGCCGAGCTCGTCGCCGCCGAGCTCCTCGGGGCGCATGGAGATCGGCACCCGGGCCGCGGTGGCTCCGTCGGGCGCGCCGAAATATTTGTAGGTCACCCCCACTCGGCCGCTCCTGCCTCCCGCGGGCTCGTCCCCTTCGCCTCGCCGGTGCTTTCCACGCCGGGCAGGCTCAGGACCCAGGTCGTCGGTCCCCTCGCCCAGTCCGCCACCGCGATGCATATCTCCACCCGACCACTCGCAGCCCCCGCCGCGCAACCCGATCATCGTGACAGTGACCTCCCCCACGAACGTGCGGTGAAACACCTGTCCGCAGATACGTCGGAGCCTCTGAGACCATGGATTCCGTGAGCTTTCCCTATGACGCCCCAGTTTCGCAGACGCTTTTCGACCGCGCGTCCCTCGTGACGCCCGGCGGCGTGAACTCTCCCGTCCGTGCCTTCCGTGCTGTGGGCGGTACGCCCCGGTTCATGGTGTCCGGTACCGGTCCGTACCTCACCGATGCCGACGGGCGCGAGTATGTCGACCTCGTGTGCTCGTGGGGGCCGATGATCCTCGGGCACTCCCACCCGGCCGTGATCGAGGCGGTGCAGGCGGCGGTCGCGCGCGGCACGTCGTTCGGCACGCCGGGCGAGGGAGAGGTCGCCCTCGCCGAGGAGATCGTGGCACGTATCGAGCCCGTCGAGCAGGTTCGGCTGGTTTCCAGCGGTACGGAAGCGACCATGTCGGCGATCCGGCTGGCCCGCGGATTCACCGGCCGACCCAAGATCATCAAGTTCGCCGGCTGCTACCACGGGCACGTGGACGCCCTGCTGGCCGCCGCCGGTTCAGGTGTGGCGACTTTCGGCCTGCCCGACACACCCGGTGTCACCGGCGCGCAGGCCGGTGACACCATCGTTCTGCCGTACAACGACCTCGAGGCCGTGCACGCCGCGTTCCACGCCAACGCCGGCCAGATCGCCTGTGTGATCACCGAGGCGTCGCCCGGCAACATGGGAGTCGTCCCGCCGCGGCCCGGTTTCAACGAGGGCCTCAAGGCGGCGTGCGCGCAGAACGGCGCGCTCTACATCTCCGACGAGGTGATGACCGGTTTCCGTACCTCGAAGGCCGGCTGGTACGGCGTCGACGGCGTCGCGCCCGACCTGATGACCTTCGGCAAGGTCATGGGCGGCGGATTCCCCGCCGCGGCGTTCGGCGGCCGCAAGGACGTCATGGCGCACCTCGCCCCGGCGGGCCCGGTCTACCAGGCGGGCACCCTGTCCGGTAACCCGGTCGCCACCGCTGCCGGTCTCGCGCAGCTGCGGCTCCTCGACGACGCCGCCTACGACAAGGTGAACGCGGTCTCGAAGGAGATCCAGGCCTTGGTGACGGACGCGCTGACCAAGGAGGGCGTCGCCCACCGGCTGCAGACGGCGTCCAACATGTTCTCCGTCTTCTTCACCCCGACCGAGGTCAGGGACTACGAGGACGCCAAGAAGCAGGAGGCGTTCCGCTTCAACGCCTTCTTCCACTCGATGCTCTCCCAGGGCGTCTACCTGCCGCCGTCCGCCTTCGAGTCCTGGTTCGTGTCGACCGCGCACGACGAGCGGGCGATCGAGCGGATCGCCGCCGCCCTTCCTGCCGCCGCGCGCGCCGCCGCGGAGGCCACGGCATGAGCGCGGGCAGCCACCGTTCCGCGCGAAGCGCCGGCGCCCTGACGCCCGAGGACAGCGCCGTCGAGGCGGCGCTGGAGCGCGCCGCGGCGACGGACGGGGAGGTCCGGCGCGACGCCGGCGAGATCACCGTCGTGCACGTGATGCGCCACGGCGAAGTGCACAACCCCGACGGTGTCCTCTACGGCCGCCGCGCTGGTTACCACCTCTCCGAGCTCGGGCGGCAGATGGCCGACCGGGTCGCCGAGCACCTCTCCGGCCGGGACATCACCCATGTCGTCGCCTCGCCGCTGGAGCGCGCGCAGGAGACGGCCATGCCCATCGCCAAGGGGCACGGCCTCGCGCTCGAGACGGACGAGCGGCTGATCGAGGCGGGCAACGTCTTCGAGGGCAAGACCTTCGGCGTCGGCGACGGCGCGCTGCGCAAGCCGGGCAACTGGCGGCATCTGACCAACCCGTTCCGCCCGTCGTGGGGCGAGCCTTACGTGGAGCAGGTCGTGCGGATGATGGCGGCGCTGGACGCGGCACGGGAAGCGGCGCGCGGCCACGAGGCCGTGTGCGTCAGCCACCAGCTGCCCATCTGGACGGTGCGCAGCTTCGTGGAGCGCCGCCGGCTGTGGCACGACCCGCGGCGCAGGCAGTGCACGCTCGCCTCGCTGACCACCTTCACCTACGAGGGCAACCGGATCGTCTCCGTGGGATACACGGAACCGGCCCGCGATCTTGTGCCGCCGCATCTTCTCGCCGGCGCCAGGCCGGTGAAGGGGAAGAGCAAGGCATTCGGCGCTTAGCCGATCCGTATTGATCACCCGTATTGAAGAAAAATAAGCAGAGTTCCCCGGAACCCGCGAGTTCCACTGCGCATCTCAGCTTGTGCCGGTTTGTTCGCCGGTTCGAGCAACTGCTCTCGTGACCAGGAGAGCGTGGATGGGGACGATATGCGGGAGATCAGCCGAAGGGGATTGCTGGGAGCGGGACTTGGGGCCGCAGCGGCCGTCGGGGTGGCGGGCTGCGGCTCCAACGGCTTCGGCGGAGGCGGGCATACCGACCCGGCCGAGGGGGTAGGCCAGGGCAAGGGCAGCAGCAGCCCCTCCCCGTCGAAGAACCCCGTGCGGCTGATCGGCGACGGTTCCACCGCCGACACGGGAAAGCAGCCGCACCAGCCGCCGAAGCCCGTCCCGCTCGAACCGGGCCAGACGCCTCCGCAATTCGTGATCTTCTCCTGGGACGGCGCGGGCGAAGTCGGCAACGGACTCTTCCCCCGTTTCCTGGAACTCGCCAGGGACCACGGCGCGGGAATGACCTTCTTCCTCTCCGGCGTCTATCTGCTGCCCGAATCGAAGAAGTCGCTCTACCGGCCCCCCAACAACGCAATCGGGGCGTCCGACATCGGTTATCTCACGGACGACCACATCAAGGACACCCTGAAGTGCATACGCCAGGCATGGCTCGACGGCCATGAGATAGGCACCCACTTCAACGGGCATTTCTGCGGCGGTTCCGGATCCGTCGGCAACTGGACCTCCGCGGACTGGCAGAGCGAGATCGACCAGGCTGTGAAGTTCGTCACCGAATGGCGCACCAACAGCGGATGGCACGACATCGACCCGCTGCCCTTCGACTACCGCAAGGAACTCGTGGGCGGCCGCACCCCCTGCCTGCTCGGCCAGGACAAGCTGTTGCCGACGGCCAAGCGGCTCGGCTGGCGCTACGACGCCAGCTCGCCGGGCGGCCATCAGATGTGGCCCGGGAAGAAGCTCGGCATCTGGGACCTGCCGCTCCAGTCCGTCCCGTTCCCCGGCCACACCTTCGAAGTCCTCTCCATGGACTACAACATGCTGGCCAATCAGTCGAAGAACTCGACCAACGGCATGCCCTCCCGCTATCCGGGCTGGAAGAAGCAGGCGCGGGACGCCTATCTCGCCGGATTCCGACGCGCCTACGAGACCAATCGCGCACCTTTCTTCATAGGCAACCACTTCGAACAGTGGAACGGCGGCATCTACATGGACGCCGTGGAGGAAGCACTCAAAGGCATGGCGGGCCAGAAGGACGTACGGCTGGTGTCCTTCCGGCAGTTCTGCGACTGGCTCGATGTGCAGGATCCGCAGGTGCTCGCCAAGCTGCGTACGCTCGGGACGGGTCAGGCGCCGGCCGGCGGTTGGAACGCATTCTTTAAGGCCGCTTGACAACGGCCCTTAACGGGCACGCAGGGGGGTGCGGAAGATCCCCGCCAGGGCCATGCGAAACTTTTCACATGAGCCTTAGCCGTGCCCCCCGTGCCGCCCTGCTGACCGCCCTGGTCGCCTCAGGTGCGCTCACCCTGTCGGCCTGCGGCGACGGTGGGAAGTCCGGAGGCGGCGGTGACACGAACTTCGTCACCGGCACCGGCGGCATCGACACGGTCGCCAAGGGCGAGCGCCGGGCCCCAAAGAAGCTCGCGGGCCGGACACTCGACGGCGGACACCTCGACATCGCCGACCTCAAAGGCAAGATCGTCGTGATGAACGTCTGGGGATCATGGTGTGCCCCCTGCCGTTCCGAGGCCCCCTATTTCGCGAAGGTCGCCAAGGAGACCGAGGCGGACGGCGTCGAGTTCGTCGGGATCAACACCCGCGACCCGCAGAAGGGCCCCGCCCTCGCCTTCGAGAAGGATTACGGCGTCGGCTATCCGAGCCTCTACGACCCGATCGGGAAACTGATCGTCAACGGTTTCCCCAAGGGCAGCCTCAACCCGCAGGCCATTCCCTCCACGATCGTCCTCGACCGGGAAGGGAAGATCGCGGCGCGTTCGCTCAAGGCGCTCGACGACGAGGAACTCCGCAAGATGATCGACCCGTTGATCGCGGAGAAGTGATCCTGTGGAAGTTCTGGCCGCAGCGTCCGGCATGAACGAGACGGTGTTCGGGGGCGCGCTGCTCCTCGCGCTGCCCATCGCCGTGCTCGGCGGACTCGTCTCCTTCTTCTCGCCGTGCGTCCTGCCCCTGGTGCCCGGCTACCTCTCCTATGTGACCGGCGTCACCGGTACCGACCTGGCCGACGCCAGGCGCGGCCGGATGGTCGTCGGCGCGTCGCTGTTCGTCCTCGGCTTCACCGTCGTCTTCGTCTCCGGCGGCGCCTTCTTCGGTTACTTCGGCAACACGCTGCTGGGACACCGGGACGTGCTGTCCAAGGTCCTCGGCGTGCTGATGGTCCTGCTGGGCGTGTTCTTCATGGGGCTGATGCCCTGGCTCACCCAGCGCGAGTTCCGCTTCCACAAGAAGCCGGCGACCGGCCTGGTCGGCGCTCCGCTGCTCGGCGCCCTGTTCGGAGTGGGCTGGGCCCCGTGCATCGGCCCGACCCTCGCGTCGGTGCAGGCCCTCGCGCTCAACGAGGGAAGCGCGGGCCGCGGGGCCGTACTGTCTGTCGCGTACTGCGTCGGTCTCGGTCTGCCGTTCATCGTCGCCGCGGTCGCCTTCCGGAAGGCGCTCGGCGCCTTCGGCTGGATCAAGCGGCACTACACATGGGTGATGCGGATCGGCGGGGTCATGATGATCGCGACCGGTCTGCTGCTGCTCACAGGTGCATGGGACACCCTGGTGCAGGAGATGCAGGGATGGTCGAACGGCTTCACGGTGGGGATCTGAGTTCATGAGCAAGACCGAAGAGCGCGACCTCCGCGACGCCGGAGCGCAGCTGTCCACCGCCCCCACGGAGAATCCGGCCGACCAGGCGATCGGCGGGCCCACGCTCTCCGTCGTCGGCTGGGTCCGCTGGTTCTGGCGCCAGCTGACCTCCATGCGGGTCGCGCTGATCCTGCTGTTCATGCTGTCGCTCGGCGCCATCCCCGGCTCCCTCGTCCCGCAGAACAGCGTGGACGAGCTCAAGGTGGAGGCGTTCAAGAAGCAGCACGACCTCCTGACGCCGGTATACGAGAAGCTCCAGTTCTTCGACGTCTACAGCTCGGTGTGGTTCTCCGCGATCTACATCCTGCTGTTCGTCTCGCTCATCGGCTGCATCGTGCCGCGCAGTTGGCAGTTCGTCGGTCAGCTCCGCAGCCGGCCGCCGGGAGCGCCGAAGCGGCTCACCCGTCTGCCCGCGTACACCACCTGGCGCACAGAAACCGATCCGGAGCAGGTGCGCGGGGCGGCACTGGCGATCCTGAAGAAGCGCCGCTTCCGTGCCGACGCGGCGGGCGATGCCGTCGCCGCGGAGAAGGGCTACCTGCGCGAGGCGGGCAACCTCGTCTTCCATGTGTCGCTGATCGTGATGCTGGTCGCGTTCGCCACGGGGACACTGTTCAAGTCCGAGGGCGGAAAGCTGATCGTCGAGGGCGACGGCTTCTCCAACACGCTCATCCAGTACGACGACTTCAAGTCCGGGTCGCTGTTCGACACCGACGAACTCGTGCCGTTCAGCTTCAGCCTGGACAGCTTCACCGGGACGTACGCGAAGGACGGCCCGCAGCGGGGCACCCCGCGCACCTACGAGGCGGCCGTCACCTGGTCCAAGGGCGACGGTCCCGCGCGGAAGTCGGTCATCGAGGTCAACAAGCCGCTCGAGGTCGACGGCACCAAGGTCTATCTGCTGTCGCACGGCTACGCACCCGTCGTCACCGTCAGGGACGGCAAGGGCAAGGTCGTCTCCAGCGGTGCCGTGCCGCTGCTGCCGATCGACTCCAACGTCACCTCGACCGGCGCGATCAAGGTGATGGACGGCTACCGCGACAAGCACGGCAAGAAGGACCAGCTCGGCTTCCAGGCCTTCTTCGTACCGACGTTCGCGGGCGCGGGACACGGCGACATGTTCTCCCAGTTCCCCGGGCTCGAGTTCCCGGTGCTCGCGCTCACCGGCTACCACGGCAGCCTCGGCGTCGACGCCGGCCTTCCGCAGAACGTGTACCAGCTCGACACCCGCAAGATGGAGCAGTTCAAGGACGCCGACGGGGAGATCCTCAAGCAGCGCCTGCGGCCCGGCGAGACCATGAAGCTGCCCGACGGCGCCGGTTCCATCACCTTCGAGAACGAGGTGAAGGAGTGGGCGAGCTTCCAGATCTCTCAGCAGCCCGGCAACGGCTGGGCGCTGGCCGGCGCGATCGCGGCCATCACCGGTCTGATCGGCTCACTGTTCATCCAGCGCCGCCGCATCTGGGTGCGCGCGGTGCGAGGCGCGGACGGTGTGACCGTGGTCGAGATGGCCGGCCTCGGCCGAGCCGAGTCCGCGAAGCTCCCGGAGGAGCTGGCGGAGCTGGCCGTGACCCTCAATGCACAGGCGCCGACCGCGCCTGAACCCGTAGAAGTTCCTGCCGAAGGGGCTGAGAAGTGACGCTCGCCGCCGCAACCAACGCGAACCTGGCGGAGATCAGCAACTACCTGATCTATTCGTCGATGGCCGTCTACACGCTGGCCTTCTTCGCGCACATCGCCGAGTGGACGCTCGGCAGCCGCAGCAAGGTTGCCCGTACGGCGGCCGCACTGACCGCGCCCGACCGGAAGGCCCCGGCCGACGCCCCGAAGATCCAGGTCCAGGGCGGCGGCACCGCCGTCCTGGAGAAGCCGAAGGTCGTCACCCGTTCCGCGGGCGGCGCCCGCGACGTCCCCGACGGGCCGGGCGCGCACGGTGGCACAGAGAGCGGTGACCTGTACGGCCGCATCGCGGTGTCCCTGACCACGCTCGCCTTCCTGATCGAGGCCGCCGGCGTCACCTCCCGGGCCCTGTCGGTGCAGCGGGCGCCCTGGGGCAACATGTACGAGTTCTCCACGACGTTCTCGACCGTCGTCGTGGGCGTGTACCTGGCGCTGCTGCTCGCCAAGAAGAACGTCCGCTGGGCCGGGCTGCCGCTGGTCACCACCGTGCTGCTCGACCTGGGCATCGCCGTCACCTGGCTCTACACGGAGAGCGACCAGCTGGTCCCTGCCCTGGACTCGTACTGGCTGTGGATCCACGTCTCCACCGCGATCTTCTGCGGCGCGGTCTTCTACCTCGGCGCAGTGGGTACGGTCCTCTACCTGTTCCGCGACTCCTACGAGGCCAAGCTGGCCCGGGGCGGCAAGCCCGGCCGCTTCGCCACCTCGGTCCTGGAGCGGCTGCCCGCCGCCGCGTCGCTCGACAAGTTCTCCTACCGCGTCAACGCCGCCGTCTTCCCGCTGTGGACGTTCACGATCATCGCGGGCGCGATCTGGGCCGGCGACGCGTGGGGCCGCTACTGGGGCTGGGACGCCAAGGAGGTCTGGTCGTTCATCACCTGGGTCGCCTACGCCGCCTATCTGCACGCCCGCGCGACGGCCGGCTGGAAGGGCCGCAAGGCCGCGTACCTGGCGCTGATCGCCTTCGCCTGCTGGCTGTTCAACTACTACGGCGTGAACATGTTCGTGAACAGCCTGCACTCGTACGCGGGCGTGGAGTGAGGTAGCGCCCGCGCCGCCGAGGGGTGACGCTGGATGCATGAGTGACGTAATCCCCCACGGCACCGTCGAGACCCGGGACGACGGCACTCACCTGTTGCGGTACGAACTCCACCTGCCGCATCCGGTGATCCGGGTATGGGCCGCCGTCGCCACGCCCGAAGGGCTGCCGACCTGGCTCTGCGCCGCCGACGTACTCGAACCGAGAGTCGGCGGCGCGGTCCGGCTCCGCTGGCTCAACGCGGACGCCGAGGGCCGGCACACCGTCGCCGAAGGACGTGTCACCGCCTGGGACGTGGACCGGGTCGCCGAGTACACCGTCTCCGTCCACGGCCGCATCCGCTTCCACCTCGAACCGCACGGCGCGGACGGCACCGTGCTGCGCTTCACCAACGAACTGCGCTGCGACGACGGAGTGCTGCTGGACTGTCTGGCCGGCTGGCACAACCACTTCGAACTGCTGACCGACGCCCTCGGCGGTAGGCCGACGACCGACTGGGCCACCTGGACACCGAAGCGCTGGCAGGAACTGCGGGATTCCTACGCCGCGGCGTAGCGGCGCCCCTCAGGCACCGATGTCCTCCTGCCAGAGGCCGGGGCTGGCGGCGACGAAGTCGCGCATCATCGACCGGCACGCGGGGTCGTCGAGGAGCACGATCTCCACGCCGTTCACGGCCAGCCAGTCGTGGCCGCCGTGGAAGGTCTCCGCCTCGCCGATCACCACCCGCGAGATGCCGAACTGCCGCACCAGGCCGCTGCAGTACCAGCACGGCGACAAGGTCGTCACCATCGTCGTGCCGGTGTAGGAGCGCTGCCGGCCCGCGGCACGGAACGCCTCCGTCTCGGCGTGCGCCGACGGATCACCGTCCTGCACGCGGCGGTTGTGGCCACGGCCGATGAGGGTGCCGTCCGCGCCGTAGAGCGCAGCGCCGATGGGGATGCCGCCCTCCGCGAGGCCGGCCCGGGCCTCGGCCACAGCCGTCTCCAGCCATGTCCCGTACCTGTCCTGTGCCATGCGCTTCCTCTCCGCGTCGGGGCCCATCGGACGTGCCTATGGGCCCATCGGCAGGACGCCCCACTGGCGCGTGGACCGCCCCGGTGTGCCGCTCGTAGCTTCACAGACATGACAACCGAGACCGCGCAGACCGCCGCGAGCGCCTCCAGGCGCGGCACCGTCGAACTCACCCTGGCCATGGTGCTCTCCGGCACCCTCGGCGTCTTCGTCGTCGAGTCGGGCGCCTCCCCGTTCGAGGTCGTGTTCTTCCGCTGCCTCTTCGGCGCCCTCGCGCTCGGCGCCTACTGCCTGGCACGCGGCTACTTCACCGACCACGCCTTCACACCGAGGAAGCTGGCGCTCGCCGCGCTCGGCGGCGTCTTCATCGTCTTCAACTGGGTGTTCCTCTTCGAGGCGTACGAGGAGTCGTCCATCTCGCTCGCGACCGTCGTCTATCACACCCAGCCGTTCTACGTGGTGCTGCTCGGCGCGCTGCTGTTCAAAGAGCGGCTGACCGCCGCGGCGTTCGGCTGGCTCGGCGTCGCGTTCGTCGGTCTCGTCCTCGTCTCCGGGGTGAGCCCCACGGACCCCGGCCCGCTCGCCGGGCTGGGATTCGCCCTGCTGGCCGCGCTGTTCTACGCGGTCTCCACGGTGATCACCAAGCGCGTCACCGGGGTGAAGCCGCATCTGGTCGCGCTGGTGCAGGTGCTGGTCGGCATCCCGCTGCTGCTGCCCTTCGCCGACTTCGCGGCGGTGAGCGGCCTCGGCGCCGGCTGGGCCTGGCTGGTGGGCCTCGGCCTGATCCACACCTGCCTGATGTACGTGCTGATGTACTCGGCCTACCAGAAGCTCGCCACCGCGAAGATCGCCGTGCTGGCCTTCGTCTATCCGGCCGTCGCCATGGTCGTGGACCGGGCGGTGTACGGGCACCACATCGGACTCGTCCAGGCGCTGGGTGTCCCGCTGATCCTGCTGGCCTCGCTGCGGATCAACCGCGCCCGGCCGCGTACCGTGGCCCGCTCCACGGCGCCTCAGGTTCCCGCTACGACTCCTGCTCCCGCACCAGCCGGACCGTCTCGTCGATGAACAGCCGCACATGCCGGGGCAGCCGCTTCCCCTCCCGCCACGCCACCTGCGTGTGCAGCCGGAACGGCGGTTCCCACGGCAGCGCGACCAGCGCCCCGGACGCCAGTTCCGCACGGACCGTCATCCGGGGCAGCAGCGCGACCCCGAGACCTGCGGCCACACCCCGCTTGGTGGCCTCGATCGTGCCGAACTCCATGAACGGCGGCGGCGCACCGGTCCGCTCGCGCAGCTCGCCCTCGAAGAGGTCCCGGTACGGGCAGCCCGGTTCGGTGCCCACCAGCTGGGCGTCCGCCAGATCGACGGTGGTCAGCTCCCCGGCCCCGGCCAGCGGATGGCCGGGCGCGGCCACCAGCACCAGCGGCTCCGGAGCCAGAACCTCGCTCCGGAGGCCCGTGTGCTCCGTCTCCCGTTCCATCAGGAAGCCGATGTCGTACACACCGTGGCGCAGTGCCTGGCGGGTCTCGTCGCCCAGAGTGGGGCGCAGCGACAGTTTGACCCGGGGATAGCGGTGGTGGAACAGCTCGAGCAGTTCCGGGAGCCGGTAGGAGGTGAGCGACTCCATGGTGCCGATGTTGATGGTGCCCGCCGGTTCGTCGGTCCCGGCGACCGCCGCCCGCGCCTCCTCGGACAGCTCGATGATCCTGCGGGCGTAGGGCACCAGCCGTTCGCCCGCCTCCGTGAGCCGGATGCGGCTGCCGAGCCGGTCGAACAGCTCGGCGCCCAGGGAGCTCTCCAGCGAGCGGATCTGGCCGGTGACGCTCGACTGGGCGTACTTCAGTTCCGCCGCGGCCTGCGTGAAGCTGAGGTGGGCAGCGACCCTCTCGAAGGTGATCAGCAGGCGGATCTCCACGTCAGGACTTGTCGCCCTCGCCGCCCTGCTCGCGCTTCTTCAGGTCCTCCTCGCGGCGGCGCAGGTCGGCCTCCCAGTCCTTGAGGACCGCCTCGTCCTTCTCGGTCTCGTCCTTGAGGGACTTCAGGAATTCCGGGTTGTCGTCGGGGGCGACCCACCGGGTGCGGTGGTTGCGGTGCCACTCGGAGGGGGTGCGGCCGCCGGCCGGGGCGTGCCGCATCTTGCCGGCCGCGAACCAGACGATCGGGCCGACGATCCAGAAGAGCAGGATGATGAACACCCACGCCAGCTTGGGGAGATGCTTCGCCTCGTCCTCGGGGGTGTTCAGGCAGTCGACGAACGCGTAGATCGTCAGCGCCAGCGGCAGGATGTACATCAGCGCCCTGAGCATGTGGGACAGCCCCCTGGAGACTTAGGCGGGGCGGCGTTTCCCCGGCCCCGGTGACGGGGCCAGGGTAGCGGGTGACCGATACTTGACCCCATGGCTTACGACGATCTTCGCTCCCTGCTCCGGGCGCTGGAGCGCGAGGGCGACCTCAAGCGCATCAAGGCCGAAGTCGACCCGTATCTCGAGGTCGGGGAGATCGTCGACCGGGTGAACAAGGCAGGCGGTCCGGCCCTGCTGTTCGAGAACGTGCGCGGCTCCGCGATGCCGCTCGCGATGAACGTGTTCGGCACCGACCGCCGGCTGCTGAAGTCGCTCGGACTGAAGTCCTACGCGGAGATCAGCGACAAGATCGGCGGGCTGCTCAAGCCCGAGTTGCCGCACGGCTTCATCGGGGTGCGTGAGGCGTTCGGCAAGCTCGGATCGATGGTGCACGTGCCGCCGAAGAAGGTGAAGGACGCGCCCGTGCACGAGGTCGTCCTGCGCGGCGACGACGTCGACCTGGACGCCCTGCCTGCGCTGTTCACCTGGCCCAAGGACGGTGGCTCCTTCTTCAACCTGGGCCTCACCCACACCAAGCACCCGGAGACGGGCGTACGGAACCTCGGTCTCTACCGCCTCCAGCGCCATGACCGGCGCACCATCGGCATGCACTGGCAGATCCACAAGGACAGCCGCAACCACTACGCCGTGGCCGCCGAGCGGGGCGAGCGGCTGCCGGTCGCCATCGCGTTCGGCTGCCCGCCGGCCGTGACGTACGCCTCGACCGCGCCGCTGCCCGGCGACATCGACGAGTACCTGTTCGCCGGCTTCGTCGCGGGCAAGCGGATCGAGATGGTCGACTGCAGGACCGTGCCGCTCCAGGTACCGGCGAACGCCGAGGTCGTACTGGAGGGCTGGCTGGAGCCGGGGGAGATGCTGCCCGAGGGCCCCTTCGGCGACCACACCGGCTTCTACACGCCGCAGGAACCCTTCCCGGCGCTGACCATCGACTGCGTCACGATGCGCAAGCGGCCGCTGCTCCAGTCGATCGTGGTGGGCCGGCCGCCGACGGAGGACGGGCCGCTGGGCCGGGCGACCGAGCGCTTCTTCCTGCCCCTTCTGAAGATCATCGTGCCGGACATCGTGGACTACCACCTGCCGGAGTCGGGCGGCTTCCACAACTGCGCGATCGTCTCGATCGACAAGAAGTACCCGAAGCACGCGCAGAAGGTCATGCACGCCATCTGGGGCGCGCACATGATGTCGCTGACCAAGCTGATCGTGGTGGTGGACAAGGACTGCGACGTCCACGACCTGCACGAAGTCTCCTGGCGCGCGCTCGGCAACACCGACTACGCCCGCGACCTCACCGTCGTCGAAGGACCCGTGGACCATCTGGACCACGCGTCCTACCAGCAGTTCTGGGGCGGCAAGGCGGGTATCGACGCGACGCGCAAACTGCCGGAGGAGGGGTACACGCGGGACGGTGGCTGGCCGGAGATGGTCGAGTCCGATCCCGCGACGGCGGCGCTCGTCGACCGCCGGTGGAAGGAGTACGGCCTGTGAGTCCCATCGCCGTGGGCGGCCCCGCCCTCTTCATCGGCACCGACACCGACTATGTGGCCCTGGTGCGCCCCGAGCTCGACCCGGCCGACCCGGGCGTCCGGCTGGCCGCCGAGCAGGCGGGCGTGGCACCCGAGGAGTTCGCGGGCGCCGGTGACATCTGGGCGGTCCTCCTGGAGAACGACGGCGAGGGCGACGGCTTCGAACTGCCCGGTGTGCGCGACGCCGAGCCCGCCGATTTCGCGGAGCGGCTGCGCGCGGAGCTCGCTGCGGCGTCCGGGCCGTTCACGGTCGACGGCGGGGCCGTGCTCAGTCTGGACGCCCGTCCGGCCGGCGCGGACGCGTACGCCTTCACGGCGCACGTCACCCCGCCCGACGACGAAACCGGGACGCCGCTGACCGTGGAGACGGGCCCGCTGCCCGTCGCCGGGCTGCTGGCCGACCTCGACGCGTTCCTCGGGAGCCTCGCATGATGACGACCGCCGACGGAGTCGTGGGTTCCGGCCCGGCACCGCAGCCGACCGGGAAGGTGAAGGCCTTCCTGCGGCTGGTGATGATCGAGCACTCGGTCTTCGCGCTGCCCTTCGCCTACATCGCCGCCCTCACCGCGATGTTCCAGCTGGACGGGCAGGTCCACTGGACGGACCTGCTGCTCGTCACCGTCGCCATGGTGGGTCTGCGGACCTTCGCGATGGCCTGCAACCGGATCATCGACCGTGAGATCGACGCACGGAACCCGCGCACCGCGGGCCGTGAACTGGTCACGGGCGCGGTGTCCGTACGGTCCGCGTGGACCGGGGCGCTGATCGCGCTGGTCGTCTTCCTCGGAGCGGCGGCGCTGCTCAACCCGCTGTGTCTGGCGCTCGCGCCGGTCGCGGTCGTGCCGATGGTGGTCTATCCGTACGGCAAGCGGTTCACCGACTTCCCGCACGCCATACTGGGTCTCGCGCAGGCCATGGGCCCCGTCGGGGCGTGGATCGCGGTCACGGGGCAGTGGTCGTGGGACGCGGTGATCCTGGGCCTGGCCGTCGGCGTGTGGATCGGCGGCTTCGACCTGATCTTCGCCTGCCAGGACGTGCAGGCCGACCGCGCCCACGGCGTGAAGTCGGTGCCTGCCCGCTTCGGCATCCCGGCCGCGCTGTACGGCGCCCGGGCCTCGCACGTCGTGACGACGGGCCTGCTTGTCTGGTTCGCGCTGGCGACGGACGCGGGGGTGCTGTTCTGGGCGGGCCTGGTGATCGTCGCGGCGGCGTTCCTCTACGAGCACACGATCGTCCGGCCGCACGACCTGTCCCGTCTGAACCGGGCGTTCTTCACGACGAACGGTTTCATCGGGATCTCGCTCTTCGTGTGCGCCCTGCTCGATCTCGTGGTGCGGGGCCTGACGGCCTGAGGTCCGGCCGTCGCCGGACGGCTCAGGCCCGGACGCGGCTGCGGAAGACGAACGCGGCCCCTGTGCCGGCGAGCAGGCCGAAGAGGTGGCCCTGCCAGCTCACGCCCGTGTTCGCCGGGGAGAGGCCGAGCAGTATCGAACTGCCCCAGACCGCGCCGATCAGCAGGCCCACGCTCACGTCCAGCAGTTTGCGCTCCACGAACCCGCGCACCACGAGGTAGCCGAAGAGGCCGAAGACCAGGCCGGAGGCGCCCGCGGTGTTGGCCCCCGACGGGGAGAACAGCCAGACGCCGAGGCCGGCCACCAGGATGATCATCAGCGCCACGGCGAGGGAGCGGCGCACGCCGGTCAGCGCGGCCAGGAAGCCGAAGACCAGCAGCGGGACGGTGTTGGCGGCGAGATGGGCGAAGCCGAAGTGCATGAACGCCGACGGCACGATGTCGACCAGTTCGCCGGGCTCACGGGCCACCACGCCGTAGGAGTCGAGTGCGTGTCCCGTCGCCACGTCCACCGCTTCCAGCACCCACAGCAGCGCGACGAAGGCCAGCACCAGCTTGGCCGCGGCCCTGGCCCGCTCCGATCTGCCCCACTCGGTCGCTTCTGTACGGCTCATCGTCGCCCCCTGCGTGTGCACGCGCTTGTGTGACGGGAACGTCCCGCGCACCGTGCCCGGTTCCGCTTTCGCGCCGCCGGATAGGCTCGGCGGTGTGGACCAGCAAGAAATGAACAGTCGACGGCCCTGGGTCGTGGGGGTGTCCGGTGCTTCCGGCACGCCGTACGCGGCCGCCGTGCTGCGCGGTCTGCTGGCCGCGGGAGAGAGCGTGGACCTGGTGGTCAGCAGGGCCTCGCGACTGACGCTGCTCGACGAGACCGGTATCGCCTTCCGGGACGCGCACTGGCAGGAGGACCTGCGGCAGTGGCTGGCCCGGGGAGCCGACGGGAAGCCGGACAGCTTCGACGTCGATGTGAGCGACGTGCGGCACTGGGCGGCCGGAGACCTCGCCGCCGGGCCGTCGTCGGGTTCGTACCCGGTCAAGGGAATGCTGATCGTGCCGGCGTCGACCGCCTGTGTGGCGGGTGTGGCGCTCGGGCTCTCGAAGGACCTGCTGCAGCGTTCGGCGAGCGTGACGCTCAAGGAACGGCGCCCGCTCGTGGTCGCCGTGCGGGAGACCCCGCTGAACGGACAGACGCTGAAGCACCTGGTCACGCTGGACGAGGCGGGCGCTGTCGTGCTGCCCGCCTCTCCGGCGTTCTACGCGGGGGCGACGCACATCCAGGATCTGGTGGACTTCGTCGCGGGGCGGGTGCTCGACGCGGCAGGGGTGCCGCATCGGCTGTACCGCCGCTGGAAGGGGGAGCTGGGTGGTGGCTCCGGAGGCGATTAGCGCTTCTTGCCGACGCGCGGGACGCGGGCCGTGGTGGCCTTGCGAGCGGCAGAGTGCTGGTGGGCACGCGAGCGGTTGGCCAGCTCCTGCAACTGTCGCATGTGGGCGTAGGCCATCTCGATCGTGTACACGGTGAGTGTCATCTCCTGTATGGATCGTGATCCTGTGGGATCAGCTCTGATCATTTGAGTAAATCGCAGGGTGTCGACCCTGTGTACCTTAGATTCTACACGTATACTCGCGGTATCGCTGAATAATGGAAGGCTCAGGCATATGGACGCCGTGGACAGGCAGCTCATCCAGGCCCTGCGCGAGAACGGCAGGGCTTCGTACGCCGAGCTCGGCCGGCTCGTGGGGCTCTCGGGCCCCTCCGTCACCGACCGCATCAACCGCCTGGAAGCGGCGGGCGTCATCACCGGGTACCGCGCCACCGTCGACGCCCGCTCCCTGGGGCTCGGCGTCACGGCCCTGATCGGCATCTCGCTCTCCGACGCCGCAGACCACGAGGACGTGGCGCGCAGGCTGAAGGACCTGGCGGAGATCGAGGACTGCTGGTTCATCGCCGGCGACGATTCGTACATGCTCAAGGTTCGCGCGAGCGACGTGGACGGCCTCGAGAAGACGATCCGCCGGCTCTCCGGGACGCGCGGCGTCTCCCGCACGCGGACCACCATCGTGCTCTCCACCAAGTGGGAGAACCGGGTCGGCGACCTGCCGGAGGAGAGCTAGGGATACCGTGGGTGGAGCCCGATTGGTAGACGTATGGGAGGCGGCCCGAAGTGGACGCAGGACTCAAGCGCGAGCTCGAGGAGAAGGTCCGGGCCGGTGAGCGGCTGACGCGTGAGGACGGCATCGCCCTCTACGAGTCGGACGACCTGGCATGGCTCGGCGGCCTCGCCCACGAGGTGCGCACCCGCAAGAACGGCGACGTCGTCCACTTCAACGTCAACCGCCACCTCAACATGACCAACGTGTGCACCGCGTCGTGCGCCTACTGCTCGTTCCAGCGCAAGCCGGGCGAGAAGGACGCGTACACCATGCGCATCGAGGAGGCCGTCCGCCTCGCCAAGGCGATGGAGGGCGAGAACCTCACCGAGCTGCACATCGTCAACGGGCTCCACCCCAACCTGCCCTGGCGCTACTACCCGCGCTCGCTCTCCGAGCTGAAGAAGGCCCTGCCGAACGTCTCGCTGAAGGCCTTCACCGCCACCGAGATCCACCACTTCGAGACGATCTCCGGGCTCAGCGCCTCCGAGATCCTCGACGAGCTCATCGAGGCCGGTCTGGAGTCGCTGACCGGCGGCGGCGCCGAGATCTTCGACTGGGAGGTCCGGCAGCACATCGTCGACCACCGCACCCACTGGGAGGACTGGTCGCGCATCCACCGCCTGGCGCACGAGAAGGGCCTCAAGACCCCCTGCACCATGCTGTACGGGCACATCGAGGAGCCGCGCCACCGGGTCGACCATGTGCTCCGGCTGCGTGAACTCCAGGACGAGACCGGTGGTTTCCAAGTCTTCATCCCGCTGCGCTACCAGCACGACTTCGTCGACATGCAGGACGGCAAGGTCCGCAACAAGCTCCAGGCGCGCACCACGATGGCGACCGGCGCGGAGGCGCTCAAGACCTTCGCCGTGTCGCGACTGCTGTTCGACAACGTGCCGCACGTCAAGGTCTTCTGGGTGATGCACGGTGTGCAGACCGCCCAGCTCGCTCTGCAGCACGGGGCGGACGACATGGACGGCTCGGTCGTCGAGTACAAGATCACGCACGACGCGGACAACTACGGCACGCCGAACAAGCTGACCCGCGACGACCTGCTCGACCTGATCCGCGACGCCGGTTTCCGTCCCGTGGAGCGCAACACCCGCTACGAGATCATCCGCGAGTACCCGGGCCCCGACGCCGACCGCCGTGAGTCGCCGCAGCCCATGCGCGTCTGAGACCCGGACCGCGTCCGTCTCGCTCTGCGAACCCCGGCCCCGGCCGGGGTTCGCCGTTTTCTACGCTGGCCCGCATGGCCCTCACCTTCGAACTCGACCCGGCCCTCACGACCGAGCTGCGGGACGGTGTCGTCGCACTCTGGACGGACGTCAGCAACGCGGGCGGCGCAGTCGGCTTCGTCCCGCCGGTGACGGCCGAGGACGTCCGGCCGGGGTGGCTGGGCCACCTCACCGCCATCGCCGAGGGCCGGATGCGGCTGCTCGTCGGCCGCGACGAGGCCGGCGCTGTCGCGGCCACCGCCTTCCTCGCCTTCAACACCCACCGCCTGATGAAGCACTGGATCTGGCTCTACACGGTGATGGTCCACCCGGGCCACCAGGGCAAGGGGTACGGACGCGACCTGATGGCCGCCGCCGCCGAGGCCGCCCGCGGTTTCGAAGGCATCGAGGCGATACGTCTCACCTGCCGCGGCGGCACCGGTGCCGACCGCTTCTACGCTGCCTGCGGCTACAAGGAGGTCGGCCGGGTGCCGGGGGCGATCCGGGTCGGCGAGGGCGACGACCGCGACGACGTCATCATGCTGCTGCCCCTTGGCTAGCCCTTCGGCGCGGCGTGCTTCACTGGACGGGCACCCACGTCGTACGCAAGGAAGAAGGCCCGCCGTGTCCGCTGCAAGGACGAGTGCCGCGATCAAGTACACCGCACTGCGTCTGGCGATCTTCGTCGGCTGTTTCGTCGTCGTCGTCGGACTGGTCCAGGTCGGCGCCCTGCCCAAGGGACTCGGCGACTCCAACTTCGTCTGGGTCGTGCTGCTCGCGCTCGTGCTCTCCGCGCCGCTCAGCTTCGTGCTGCTGCGTAAGCAGCGTGACGCGATGTCCGCCCAGATCGTCACCAAGGTGGACAGCGCCAAGGCCCGTCTCGAGGCCAACCGCAAGCAGGAGGACGGCATCACCCAGTAGGGCGGGCCGACGGTCACCCGGCAGGGCGGGCCGGCAGGGGGCCCAAAGGGGAGCTTTGAGCTTCGATAAGTTCAAGTGTTAACGTATTCGGCGTGAAGACAGCAGTGCGCCACCCGGACGCCGCGAGCCTCCTGCTCGTGGCGCGCCTGCATGTCGATCTGTGCCGCTGCATGTCCGCGGTCTGTTGCCGCCACATCTGACAACCCGGCATCACGCAGCGGCGCCGCGCCCTTCCGCGCACGGGCGCCGCACCCCGTCCCCCTGTACTTCCCGAACGCCATCACTGGAGTGCGTCCGTGTCCGCGAACACCGCGTCCACCCCTGCCGGAAAGCAGTCCGGCTCCGGATTCCGTATACCCAAGGTCCCCTTCTGGGCCCAGATCGTCGCCGGTCTGGCGCTCGGCGTCCTGCTCGGCGCCCTCGCCCGCAGCCAGGACATCGGCTGGCTGAAGGACACCCTCGACCAGGTCGGCTCGATCTTCGTCCAGTTGCTGAAGCTGGCCGTCGCGCCGCTCGTGTTCTTCGCCATCCTGGTGTCGATCACCAACCTGCGGAAGGTCAACAACGCCGCACGGCTGGCCGGGCGCACGCTGCTGTGGTTCATGATCACGTCGCTGATCGCCGTCGCCATCGGCCTCGTCATCGGACTGGTCACCGACCCGGGCGCGGGCACCGGCCTCACTCCGAAGGACGGCCGGAAGCCGGAGAACGCCGGAACCTGGATCGACTTCCTGACCGGCATCGTCCCGACGGACATCATCACGCCGTTCACCGAGCTGGAAGTGCTCCAGATCGTCTTCATGGCAGCCGTCGCCGGTATCGCCGCACTCAAGCTCGGTGACCGCGCCAAGCCGATCCTCGACCTGAGCGAGTCGGTGCTCGAGCTGCTCCAGAAGGCCCTGTGGTGGGTCATCCGCCTCGCACCGATCGGCACCGTCGGCCTCATCGGCTTCGCCATCGCCGACTACGGCTGGGAGCTCATCGGCAAGTACGCCACCTTCACCGCCGACGTCTACATCGGGTGCGCGCTGGTCCTGTTCGGCGTCTACCCGCTGCTGCTCGCGACCGTCGCGAAGGTCAACCCCGTCCAGTTCTTCCGGGGCGCCTGGCCGGCCATCCAGCTGGCGTTCGTCTCCCGCTCCTCGGTCGGCACCATGCCCGTCACCCAGAAGGTCACCGAGCGTCTCGGCGTCCCGAAGGAGTACACGAGCTTCGCGGTCCCGTTCGGCGCGACCACCAAGATGGACGGCTGCGCCGCCGTCTATCCGGCGCTCGCCGCGATCTTCATCGCGCAGATCTTCGACGTGCAGCTCGGCATCCAGGACTACCTGCTGATCGCCTTCGTCTCCGTGGTCGGCTCCGCCGCCACCGCCGGTCTGACCGGCGCCACGGTGATGCTGACGCTGACCCTGTCCACCCTGGGCCTCCCGCTGGAGGGCGTCGGTCTGCTGATGGCGATCGACCCGATCCTGGACATGATGCGCACCGCCACCAACGTCGCCGGCCAGGCGCTCGTCCCCGTCATCGTCGCGGCGCGTGAGCAGATCCTCGACCACGACGCGTACAACAGCGCCACTTCCTCGCCGATCGACGACATCGACGGCGGGAACGAGGCCGGCACCGACGCAGTGACGGCCGAGGAGAAGGGGACCGTGCCGGTCCCCGCCTGACGCCCCATGCGTCCGGCGGTCGTTGCGACCGCCTCCCTCGTGGGCCTCTCCCGTCAGCGGGTGAGGCCCGCGGTTCTGTGCGGGGCGATGCGGCCCGGCGCGAACCGCCCGTTCGCCACGGCCTGCCGCCGATGGACCTCCGGCAGGTCGGGCATAGTGATCGAAAGGGCATGAAGCAGATCCGGCCCTGATCCACCGACGGTCCCGGCCCCTCGTGAAGCCGGGAACGCAGACCGTGTGCTGTGTCCGCCTCGCCGCGGGCACAGCACACGCATGTCCGGGGCGAACCGGATACGGCCGAGACCCGTCGCGCGCGGTTGACCCCGCCGCGCGGAGTGGACCTTAATGCGGGCCATGAACGCCGCTATGACGCAGTCAACTGCCAGGGTCGTAGGCTTACTGCTGAGTAAGGGCACGGGGCGGGAGGAACACTGAGATGAGTGCGGTGAAGAGCGCGAGGACCAAGCGCATGCCGCGGGCCGTGCGCGAGCAGCAGATGATGGACGCCGCCGTGCGGACCTTCGGACAGCTGGGCTACCGGGCCGCCTCCATGGACGAGATCGCGGAACTCGCCGGTGTGTCCAAGCCCCTGGTGTACCTGTACCTGAATTCCAAGGAGGAGCTCTTCACCGCCTGCATCAGGCGGGAGGCGCAGCGGCTGACCGAGGCCGTGCAGGCGGCGATCCAGCCGGGGCTGACGGCGGATCAGCAGATGTGGGCGGGTCTGGAGGCCTTCTTCCGCCACACGCAGGAGAACCCCGACGGCTGGTCGGTGCTGCACCGCCAGGCGCGTACGCACGGCGAGCCGTTCGCGGCGGAGGTCGCGCGGATGAGGGCGGAGATCGCCGCCTTCGTGACCGTGCTGATCGGCGCGGCGGCCGAACAAGGTGTTCCTCCGGCGCCGGGAACGGCGGGCTCGCACCGCAGCTCCGAACTGGCCGACCGGGACATCGAAGGCCTCGCCCAGGCGCTCGTGGGGGCCGCGGAGTCGCTCGCGGGGTGGGCGAACGACTCCGGCGGCATCTCGGCGAAGGAGGCCGCCGGCCTCCTGATGAACTTCGCGTGGACCGGCCTCGGCGGCCTCATGCAGGGGGAGCGCTGGTCTCCCCGGTGAGGTGCACGCGGTCGCCGCTGCGCAGTTGGAAGCGCGTGCCGCCCGGGGCGGTGAGTGCCGCGTAGGTGACATCGGCGGGCAGCAGCACCGGCGCCCGGAACTCGGCCCGCGCGCCCTTGGCGGGCCCACCGGCCTGCTCGGCCTCCGCCAGGCAGCGGGCGAACGTCCACATGCCGTGGGCGATGGCGCCGGGGAATCCGAAGAGCCGCGCCGTGAACGGGTGCAGGTGGATCGGGTTGCGGTCACCCGAGACGGCGCCGTAGCGGCGGCCGAGGTCGCCGGGGACCCGCCACCCGGTCACGGCGGGCAGCGGCTCGGCGGCGCGGGCGCTTTCCCGCGGGCCGTCGTCACCGGTGCGGTGCCGGGCGAGATAGGAGCTGCGGGACTCCCACACCAGCTCGCCGTCGAGCCGCGCCCGGGTCACCATGACCACTTCGGTGCCGCGCCGGTGCGGGACCAGTTCCTCGGCGTGCACCGTGAGTTCGGGCCGGTCGGCCGGCATCAGCGCAGGCCCGCGCCGGTTGATCTCGATACGGGTGTGGACCAGGCCGAGGAGCGGCAGCGGGAAGGCGCGGTCGGCCATCAGCCGCATGGCGAGCGGGAATCCGAGGATGTGCGGGTAGGGGAGCGGCAGCGGCCCGCCCGCCGGGAAGCCGCAGACGTCGGCGTACGCGGCGAGTCGCGCGGCGTCGGTACGGGCGCCGGGCAGGACCAGCCGGGTGCCGGGGAGCTGCGCCCCGGCGTGGACACGGCGCTTCAGCGGCGACAGCATCGCCCCGCGGACGAGCAGCGGCGTGAGGGCGGGGGGCGAGGCGAGGGTGGTCCGCACGGTCACGCCCCCGACAGGTTCCGGCCGCGGACACGTGGCTCGGGGCCTGCCACGCAGGGTTTCACCGCCGCGACGCCGTTCATGATTCCGGCCTCGCCCCTCGCGTGAGCGGTCCGGCCGACGGCCTGCCGGGGACGTTCGGACAGCGATCGGGCATTGTCCTGGCTCC
Organism: Streptomyces sp. Tu 2975; assembly: GCF_009832925.1. Lineage (GTDB taxonomy): Bacteria > Actinomycetota > Actinomycetes > Streptomycetales > Streptomycetaceae > Streptomyces. The sequence continues at coordinate 3,578,407 of NZ_CP047140.1, read as the reverse complement.
TGCTCGGTCGTAGATTTACTCCTGAGTAAGGTTACTCAGAAGTCAGGAGATGGTCGAGACGGCGGCGACGACACCCCGCAGTACGCGAGGCCGGGCCGCGGAACCAACTCCCGCCGGGCCGCGGACGGACGGGACGTCACCGCGGTCGCCGAACGCGCGTGAGCCGGCCGGCCCTTGCGCAGCACGCCTGTCAGCCTTCATGACGAGGAGCCGCACGTGTCAGTCGATCTGGTTGTTCCCGGCGGTGCGCCCGTGCCGGTGGAGCCGCACAAGAAGCTGGTGGACGGCGTCGTGAGGGAGGTCTCCGTGCCGGCGCTCGTACCGGCCGTCACCCACGGCTCGCTTGCCGACATCCCCTTCCACAACGCCCGAGAGGCTCCCGGCGAAGCCGTCCTCAGCGTCAAGGACGCGGGCGGAGCCTGGCAGGACGTGAGCGCGGCGCAATTCGCCGAGGACGTCCTCGCCGTGGCGAAGGGGCTGATCGCCGAAGGGCTCGTACCCGGCGACCGGGTCGCGATCATGTCCCGTACGACGTACGCATGGACGCTCCTCGACTTCGCCGCATGGGCGGCCGGCCTCGTCACCGTCCCCGTCTACCCGACCTCCTCCGCCTTCCAGGCCCGCTGGATCCTTGAGAACTCAGGAGCCGTCGCCTGCGTCGTCGAGAGTGCCGCGCAGGCCAGGACGATCAGTCAGGAACGCAGGCAACTCCCCGGTCTGACCCACCTGTGGGCGTTCGACACCGGGGCCGTCGCCCACCTCCGCGAGGCGGGTGAGAAGGCCGGGATCCCGGACGCCGTCGTCACGGCACGCAGGGCCGGACTGTCGCCGGACGCCATCGCGACGCTGATCTACACCTCGGGCACCACCGGCCGCCCCAAGGGCTGCGTGCTCACCCACGCGAACTTCTTCGCCGAGGTCGACAACGCCGTCGAACTGCTGTACCCCGTCTTCAAGTCGCTCAGCAAGGAACCCGCCTCGACCCTGCTCTTCCTGCCCCTCTCCCATGTCTTCGGCCGCATGGTCGCCATCGGCTGCCTGCGCGCCCGGGTGCGGCTCGGACACGCACCCTCGATCCGGACCGAGGACCTGCTCGCCGATCTGGCCGGTTTCCGGCCGACGTTCCTGCTGGCGATCCCGTACGTCCTGGAGAAGGTCTTCAACACCGGCCGGGCGACGGCGGAGAAACTCGGCCGCGCCTCCTCGTTCGACCGCGCCGCGAGAATCGCCCGGCGCTACGGGCGGGCAGTTGAGGCGGCGGAGCACGGCACCGGCCCTGGCCCTTCGCTCGGCCTCAGGGCGGCACGGGCCCTGTACGACCCGCTGGTCTACCGCCGGATCCGGGCGGCCCTCGGCGGCAAGGTCCGGTACGCCATCTGTGGCGGTTCGCCCCTGGGCAGCCGTCTCGCCTCGTTCTACGCGGGTGCCGGTATCGAGGTCTTCGAGGGGTACGGGCTCACCGAGACCACGGCCGCCTCGACCGTGACCCCGCCGCTGCGGCCCCGGCTCGGCACGGTCGGCCGGCCGATGCCGGGCACGGCGGTGCGCATCGCCGACGACGGCGAAGTGCTGCTGCGCGGCGGCCAGGTCTGCGCCGGCCACTGGGACGCGGAGCGCGGCGAGGCCGTACCGCTGACGGACGCCGAGGGCTGGCTGGCCACCGGCGACCTGGGCGCCCTCGACGACGACGGATACCTGACGATCACCGGGCGCAAGAAGGACATCATCATCACCTCCGGCGGCAAGAACGTCGCTCCCGCGCCGCTGGAGGACTGGCTGCGCGCGCATCCCCTGGTGTCCCAGTGCATGGTCGTCGGCGACAACCGCCCGTACATCACCGCCCTGCTGACGCTGGAGCAGGACGGCCTCGACCACTGGCGGCGGATGAAGAAGAAGGTGCATCTGCCCCTGGCCGACCTGGTCCGGGACGAGGAACTGCTCGCCGCGCTGCAACGCGCGGTCGACGAGGCCAACCGGCTGGTGTCCCGGGCGGAGTCGATCCGCCGCTTCACGGTGCTGACGGTGGACTTCACCGAGGAGAGCGGGCATCTGACGCCGTCACTGAAGCTCAAGCGCTCGGAGATCGCCCACGACTTCGAGACCGACATCGAGGCCCTCTACGACGGCCGGCGCGACTGAGCGCCCTCTCGGGAGGCCCCGGGTCGGCGTCGGATCTGCCGCAGATCCGACGCCGGCCGGTGGAGAGGCGGGAAAGATCCGGGAAAGGGCCGGGAAAGATCCCGGAGAGGCCCTGGAAAGGCAGGAGCCCCGGCTCCGTACGACGTACGGGGACGGGGCTCCTTGGGTACTGCTAGTCGTGCGCGATCGCCGACCCTGGCTGACTAGGCCGGGGTGACGTTCTCCGCCTGCGGGCCCTTCGGGCCCTGGGTGACGTCGAAGTTCACGACCTGGTTCTCCTCGAGGGAGCGGAACCCGGACGCGTTGATCGCGGAGTAGTGGACGAAGACATCCGGGCCGCCGCCGTCCTGGGCGATGAAGCCGAAGCCCTTTTCAGCGTTGAACCACTTGACGGTTCCGGTAGCCATAAGCCCTCCTATGGGCCAAAGGGTTGCCCTGCTCCAGAACCTGCAAGAAGTCTGAAAACTACAAAAGCCTGCGGGTTACATGCTCCGCAGGCTCTGTACTGCAAGGGAAACCAAACTGCAACTTGCGTCGAGCCTAGCACGCAGCGTGTGCGCAGCGGTAGAGGGAAAGATCACGTCACCCGGACGTTTGACCGACCCTCGCCGCGCTGACGAAGCCCAGCTCGGACGGGTCGCGCCCGGCAATCGCGGCGACCCGGCGGGGAGGGATCCGGGGGACGGGTCTAGCCTCACGATGTGGACAGTCTTGGAGAAAGCACAGCAACCGACCTCCGTCGCAGCCGGCCGCGTGTCGGTCACATCCAGTTCCTGAACTGCCTCCCCCTTTACTGGGGGCTTGCCAGGACCGGAACTCTCCTCGATCTCGAACTGACGAAGGACACCCCGGAGAAGCTCAGCGAACGGCTGGTGAGGGGCGAACTCGACATCGCGCCCGTCACGCTCGTGGAATTCCTTCGCAATGCCGACGAACTCGTCGCCTTTCCCGACCTCGCGGTGGGCTGCGACGGTCCGGTGATGTCCTGCGTGATCGTGTCGCAGCTTCCGCTGGAGCAGCTCGACAAGGCCAGGGTCGCGCTCGGCTCGACCTCCCGCACGTCGGTACGGCTGGCCCAACTGCTGTTGGCCGAGCAGTACCAGGTCGCCCCCGACTACTACACGTGCCCGCCCGACCTCGGCGTGATGATGCAGGAGGCCGACGCGGCCGTCCTGATCGGCGACGCCGCGCTGCGGGCCTCCCTCCACGACGCACCCCGCCTCGGCCTCCAGGTCCACGACCTCGGGCAGATGTGGAAGGAGTGGACCGGACTGCCGTTCGTCTTCGCCGTCTGGGCCGCGCGCAAGGACTATCTGGCCCGTGAGCCCCTCGTGGTGCGCAAGGTGCACGAGGCCTTCCTCGCCTCGCGGGACCTGTCCCTCGAAGAGGTCGGCAAGGTCGCCGAACAGGCGGCGCGCTGGGAGGCCTTCGACGCGGAGCTGCTGGAGCGTTACTTCACGACGCTGGACTTCCGCTTCGGTCCGGACCAGCTCGCGGGCGTCACGGAGTTCGCCCGCAGGACCGGCCCGACGTCCGGCTTCCCGGCGGACGTGAAGGTCGAACTCCTCGGCAGCTGACCGGATTCCCCGCCCGGCCCGGCCGCCCCCGGCAGCCCCTAGGCTGAGGGCCGACGGGCGCAGGATGCCGAACGGGGGAGTTCAGATGCAGCCGCTTGATCCCGGCGAGCCGCGCAGCATCGGCGCGTACCGGCTGCTGGGCAGGCTCGGTGCGGGCGGAATGGGACGCGTCTATCTGGGACGCAGCGCCGGCGGGCGCACCGTCGCGGTCAAGGTCGTCCACCCGCACTTCGCGCTCGACGACGAGTTCCGTGCCCGCTTCCGGCGTGAGGTGGAGGCGGCGCGCCGGGTCGGCGGCGAGTGGACCGCTCCGGTCCTCGACGCCGGCCCCGACGAACCGGTGCCGTGGGTGGCGACCGGGTACGTCGCCGGACCCTCCCTCACCCAGGCGGTCACGGAACACGGCCCGCTGCCCGTGCACGCGGTGCGGGTGCTGGGCGCGGGGCTGGCGCGCGCGCTGGTCGCCGTGCACGCGCTGGGGCTGGTGCACCGGGACGTGAAGCCGTCCAACGTGCTGCTGACGCTGGAAGGGCCGCGGCTGATCGACTTCGGGATCGCCCGTGCCACGGACGGCACGGCGTCGCTCACCTCCACCGGCGTCTCCGTCGGGTCACCCGGCTACATGTCTCCCGAGCAGATCCTCGGCAAGGGCGTCACCGGCGCCGCCGACGTCTTCTCGCTCGGCGCGGTCCTCGCGTACGCGGCGACCGGCACCGCCCCTTTCCACGGCGACTCCTCTGCCGCGCTGCTCTACAAGGTGGTGCACGAGGAGCCCGAACTCGGTGCGCTGGACGGCGAACTGCGGGACCTGGTGGCCGCCTGCCTGGCCAAGGACCCGGCCGCGCGGCCGGGTCCCGGCGAGATCGCGGACGGGCTGGCCGTCGCCGCGGGGGCGTCCTCGGGGTGGCTGCCGGGGCCGCTGGTCGAGCAGATCAGCCGCGCGGCGGTGGAACTGCTCCACCTGGAATCGCTGCCGGAGCCCCCGCCCGCCCCGCCCGAGGGCGCCGCGTCGGGACCCGTCGCGTTCAGCAGCCCGGCCGTCGGTGTCTTCGGCCCGCCGATCGAACCCGGCCCGCCGGGGCAGGCGCCCGCCGGTTGGGCACCGCAGCCGGACGGGACACCGACCGGCCCGTCCCAGGCGCCGGGAAACGGCTTCTCTGTCACCGCCGCCGGCGGCCGACAGGGCCGCCGGGTCAGCTGCACCCTGGCGCTCACGGTCGCCGGCGCGCTCGCCGCCGTCACGGTCGGCGGTGCCGTGCTGCTCGACCAGTGGCGGGACGGCGCCGGCGGTGCGGACCAGGGCGACACCGGCGCCCGACCACCTGCCGCGACAGCATCGAAAAGCCCGAGCCCCTCCGCCTCCGCCTCCGCCGAGGTCGATGAGGTGCCGGAGGCGTTCCTCGGCACCTGGAGCGGCCCGGCGGTCGAGCGGACCGGCCTGCCGCACGGAACGCTGACCGTCACCTTCACCGAGGGCGGCAAGTTGGACGACGTGGTGCGCACGACGACCTCGATCTCCGTGCTGGGGGTGAGCGTGGAGTGCCACGGCATCGGCAAGCTCGCGGCGGGCAGCACGCAGCGGTCCCTGCGCGTCGAGGAGCGCACCGACCCCGAACGGCCGGGACAGCAGGGCCAGTGCACCTCGGGCAAGGCAGGACTGGTCTTCACGCTCGACGACGACGGGACACTGCGCTACCGGTCCGACGAGGACGCCGCGGGCCGGCCGACCGCCACGCTCACCAGGAAGACCGGCTGACGGGACGGCCGGAGGGGTGGCGTAGCCTGGATCGGTCCGTAGATCCACCGAAAAACCGCCGAAGGGTGACGCCCGGTGACCGAGAAGGCCGATCTTCAGCCCGTCCTGGACCGTGCCGCAGAAGGCGGGCGGATCACGGCAGAGGAAGCGCTCGAGCTCTACCGCTCCGCCTCCCTGCACGCCCTGGGAGCGGCGGCGGACGCCGTGCGCCGGCGCCGGTACGCCGGCACCGAGCACATCGCGACGTACATCATCGAGCGCAACATCAACTACACCAACGTGTGTGTCACGGCGTGCAAGTTCTGCGCCTTCTACGCCGCGCCGAAGGACACCGCGAAGGGCTGGAGCCGTGACCTCGACGACATCCTGCGCCGCTGCGCGGAGACCGTCGAGCTCGGTGGCACGCAGATCATGTTCCAGGGCGGCCACCACCCGGACTACGGCGTCGAGTACTACGAAGAGCACTTCGCGGCCATCAAGAAGGAGTTCCCGCAGCTGGTGATCCACTCGCTCGGCGCGTCCGAGGTGGAGCACATGGCCCGGATCTCCAAGGTGCCCGTCGAAGAGGCGATCACGCGCATCCACGCCGCCGGTCTGGACTCCTTCGCGGGTGCCGGGGCCGAGCTGCTGCCGGAGCGGCCCCGTAAGGCGATCGCGCCGCTCAAGGAGTCCGGCGAGCGGTGGCTGGAGATCATGGAGATCGCGCACAACCTGGGCGTGGAGTCCACGTCCACGATGCTGATGGGCACCGGCGAGACCAACGCCGAGCGCATCGAGCACCTGCGCATGATCCGCGACGTGCAGGACCGCACAGGCGGCTTCCGCGCGTTCATCCCGTACACGTACCAGCCCGAGAACAACCACCTCAAGGGCCGTACGCAGGCCACGCTCTTCGAGTACCTGCGCATGATCGCGATCGCCCGGCTCTTCCTCGACAACGTCGCGCACATCCAGGGCTCCTGGCTCACCACCGGCAAGGAGGTCGGCCAGCTGTCGCTGCACTACGGCGCGGACGACCTCGGCTCGATCATGCTCGAGGAGAACGTCGTCTCCTCGGCGGGCGCCAAGCACCGCTCCAACCGCATGGAGATCATCGACCTGATCCGCAAGTCGGGCCGCGTCCCGGCGCAGCGGACCACGACGTACGAGCACATCGTGGTGCACGACGACCCGGCCGACGACCCGGTCGACGAGCGGGTCGTGTCGCACATCTCGTCCACGGCGATCGAGGGCGGGACGGCGCACCCCGAGCTGAAGCTGCTCGCCTCGAACTGAGGCCGTCTTGCTGACCATTCACGTGGCCGAGGCCTCGCCCGAGCTCGCCGTCCTCGTCGACGGCGCGCAGGTCGCGGCCGTCGGCCCGTTCGAGGAGCTGGCCGCCGTCCGCCCGCAGGCACGGGTACGGCGGTGGCCCGGCATCCTGACGCCGGGGCTGCTCAACCCCTACGGCCCCGAGCTGCTCGAAGCCGCCTACCACCCCGACCCACGCGAGGCCGCCGAGCTGGGCACCGAGCCGATCATCGGGGAGCGGGCGCAGGCACTCTTCCGCGCCGAAGCGTCACGACGGGGTGCGAGCGCACGCCGCGGCGTCCAGAAGCTCCTGGCACACGGAACGGTCGCCATCGCGGGCGAGTTGCGCAGCCGGCCCGCGCTGGACGCCGTACGCCGCGCCGGGCTGGTCGTGGGCGGACGCCCGCCGAAGCTGTCCGGCCCCCCGTCCTTCTCGCCGGTGCCGCTCGTCCTGCTCCCCAAGCCGAACCCGGGAGGGCCCGCCCGGTTCGCGGTGTTCGACGTGCCGGACCGGGCCGAACTGGTGCGGCGTGGGGCGTCGACGTGTGTGGCCACCGTCATCGGCGGCCGGCTGGTCCACCGGAGCAGGTAGCCGGGCGCGGGGCTGCCCGGTCGGCCGTCCGGCCTTGTCCGCCCCTTGACGGCGTCGAGGCACCGCTTCCGCGACCGGCCGCGATACGGCCCACCGGGCTCCTCGGCGGACAGTCGGTCCGTCCCGTGGCGCGCGGGTGGAACCCTGGTCCCTCCCAGGGACGGCTCGGGTTGCACAATGGGTCCGTGACCCGAGCCTCCCTGGAAAAGCAGCCGCACGAAGTCGCCTCGATGTTCGACGACGTGGCGGCCAAGTACGACCTCACCAACGACGTGCTCTCGCTCGGCCAGGCCAGGCTGTGGCGCAAGGAGGTCGCGAAGGCGGTCGACGCCCGCCCCGCCCAGAAGGTCCTCGACCTCGCCGCGGGCACCGGCACCTCGTCCCTGCCGTTCACCGCAACCGGCGCCTACGTCGTGCCGTGCGACTTCTCCCTCGGGATGCTGCGCGAAGGCAAGAAGCGCAACCCCTGGCTGCCGCTCACCGCGGGCGACGCGACGAAGCTGCCGTTCGCCGACGGGGTCTTCGACGCCGTGACGATCTCCTTCGGACTGCGCAACGTCCAGGACACCGACGCCGCGCTGCGCGAGCTGTACCGGGTGACCAAGCCGGGCGGGCGCGTGGTCATCTGCGAGTTCTCGCACCCGACCTGGGCGCCGTTCCGCACCGTGTACGAGGAGTACCTGATGCGTGCCCTGCCGCCCGTGGCGCGGGCCGTCTCCTCCAACCCCGACGCCTACGTCTACCTCGCCGAGTCGATCCAGAGCTGGCCCGACCAGCCTGCGCTCGCCGGCCGCCTCCAGCAGGCCGGCTGGTCCCAGGTCGCCTGGCGCAACCTGTCCGGCGGCATCGTGGCGCTGCACCGCGGCACCCGGCCCCGGTAGGCAACCGGACATGGAGCACCAGGGGATCGCCGTCGACTACCAGGCGGTCCTGGAACAGATCGCGGCCGACATCGCCCCGCTGATCGGCAGCGGCACCCCCGCCGAGTACATCCCGGCCCTCGCTTCGGTCGACCCGCGGCGCTTCGGCATGGCGATCGCCGACGTCAGCGGCACGGTGCACGGAGTGGGGGACTGGCAACACCCCTTCTCCGTACAGTCGATCACCAAGGTCTTCACCCTCGCGCTCGCCCTCGCCGCGGACGACGAGAGCCTGTGGGACCGCGTCGGCCGTGAACCCTCGGGCAACCCCTTCAACTCGCTGGTGCAGCTGGAGTACGAGAACGGGATCCCGCGCAACCCGTTCATCAACGCCGGAGCCCTCGTCGTCACCGACCGGCTGCAGACCCTGACCGGCGACGCGAGCAGCGAACTGCTGGAATTCCTGAGGCAGGAGAGCGGCAACCCGGACCTGGCCTTCGACCCCGAGGTCGCCGAGTCGGAGTCCGCGCACGGCGACCGCAATGCCGCCCTCGCCCACTTCATGGCCTCCTACGGCAACATCGTCAACCCCGTGCCGATACTGCTCGACCACTACTTCTGGCAGTGCTCGATCGAGATGAGCTGCGCCGATCTGACCCTGGCGGCCCGCTTCCTGGCCCGGCACGGACTGCGCGCCGACGGCTCCAGGCTGCTGACCCGCAGCGAGGCCAAGCAGATCAACGCCGTGATGCTCACGTGCGGTACCTACGACGCGGCCGGGGACTTCGCCTACCGGGTCGGGCTGCCCGGCAAGAGCGGGGTCGGCGGGGGGATCGTGGCGGTCGTGCCGGGGCGGTGCACGCTGTGCGTGTGGAGCCCGGGGCTGGACGCGCGGGGCAACTCGGTGGCGGGCGTGGCGGCGCTGGACCGCTTCACGACACTCACGGGGCTGTCCGTGTTCTGAGGCGCCGCCCACTTCCTTTGTGGAAGGGCGAGTTGACGGGAACCGACCGATGGTGAAGATGAGTCAGTTGTCCAAGACAGCTCACGGCTCGTATGCCCTTCGTCCCCGTCTCCCCGTCACCGCTTGCTCTTTCGGAGTCTCCCCATGGCGTCGTACTGCCTGCACTGCGGCACCCCGTTCCCGGACGAGGCGCGCTTCTGTATGAAATGCGGGAAGGAACGGCTGCCCGAAGTTCCGTCCGCGCCGGCCGGGTCGCCGGCTCCGCCGGCCCCCGCCGAGCCACCGGCCCCCGCCGCCCTGCCGGCCCCTTCGGTATCGGCCCCTTCTGCACCGGCGGCCCCGCCCGCTCCCGCTGTGCCGCCCCCGCCCGGGTACGGGCCCGGCCCCGTACAGCCGTCGCCCGTCGGTGCGTTCCTCGGACGGGCGATGCGGGGCGACTGGCTGTCGGCCGCCAAGGCCGCCGCGTGGCCGACCGGACTGCTGCTGGTGCTCTCGATCGGGCTGGCGATCCCGTCCTACGGCCAGGACGACGAGGTCTTCGTCGGCTGGAGCGAAAGGCTTCGTATCGCCCTCGCCCTGCTGCTCCAAGGCGTCGGCGGCGGCTTCGAGCTGAAGGCGGCCGGAGCGTCACCGTACGGACCGGACGGACCCGGGTTCGGCTCCGGATCGGGCTTCGGGTCCGACGGTGACGGCTCCTACGGCTCCGGCATGGACGAACTCGCGCAGGGAGCGGCGTCCCTGTCACTCGTGCCGCTGACGGTGACCGCGCTGTGGATCACCGCCCTCTGGCTGGGCGCCCGGACGCTGCGCCGTCGCGGCGAGGGCCTGGAGGCAGCGGTGCGCGTCTCCCTGCTGGTGACGGGTGCGGTACTGGTGCTCGGGCTGTTCGCCCAGCCCGAGATCCTGGGGGTGAAGGTCTCCTCCTCGCCCGTGCTCGCCGCGCTCGGCGCCCTGGTGATCTCCCTGGTGGTGACCGCCGGGGTGCTCCAGCGGGACCGGTTCGCAGCCGCGCTCGCGCAGCGTCCGGCCGCCCGGGCGGCGGTCCGCGCCACGGGCACGGCCGTCGGCGTCGTGGGCGCTGTGGTCGCGTTGTGCTCGCTGGTCGGCTTCGTGGTCTACGCCCGCACCGACGACGTGGACGGCACGGCACTGCTGCTCGCCCTGCCGATGCTGCCCAACATCGGCTTCGCCGTGCTCGGGTTGAGTTGGGGCGTGCCCGTGGAGTACAGCTTCCGGGGCAGTGTCGGCTGGGGCGACTCCGCCGTGGAGCGCGGCAGCATCGGCCTCGGGGAGATCTCCGACGAGTGGGGCGGCGGCGCGGTGGCCGGCGTCCTGGTGCTCGGCGCCGTGTGCGCGCTGGCCATCGGTCTCTGGACGGCCCGCCGCTCCATCGACCGCCGTGAGCAGCTGCTGGCAGGCGGGTTCACGCTGGCACTGCTTCTGACGTTCACCGGCGTCAGCGGCGTGACCACCGATCTCGCGGGCGCCCTGGGCGACTTCGGCGGCATGGGCACGACCGAGGTGGCCCCGAGCGTGCCGGACGCGCTGCTGTTCGGGCTCCTGTGGGTGGGCGGAGCGGTGCTGCTCGGCCCCGTGCTGCTGCGCCTCACGGGCGGCGGGCCGACGCCCCTGGGAACGGGCTCCGCCCCGCATCCGCCGGTGTGGCCCATGCCGGGGCAAGTGCCCATGGGGCACACCCCGCCGCCCTACGGGCCCGTCCCCGGCCCGGCCGGCGCGGCGCCCGTCCCCGCTGCCGAGCCAGGCCACGCCGCTCCCCTGGAGGCGACGCCGCACCCCGCCGCTCCCGTGGAGGCGACGCCGCACCCCGCCGCTCCCGTGGAGGCGACGCCGCACCCCGCCGCTCCCGCCGGCGCGGACCCGGCTGTTCTGCCGGAGACCGCAGGGGCCGTGGGGCCCGCGCCCGAGCCGGGTCCGGTTGCCTCCGTGCCCATCCCCACCGCCGTGGACGGCGGCGCAGCGGTACACATGCCCGCACCGTACGTGCCGCAGCCGCCGCTTCCCGGCGCGTACGACGAGCCCGCCGCCGACGGGGCCGACAAGCGCCGGGTCCTGGTGTGGACGGCGACCCTCACCGCCGCGTTCGTCATCGGCGGCGGCGCGACCGCGGGCGTGCTGATGCTCCAGGACCGGGACGACCGGGCCGATCCGTCGATCGAGATCGCCGGGACGCCCGACGGCGACGCGAAGGGCTCCGCCTCGCCCTCGCCGACCCCGCCACCTCCGGCGGCGTCCCCCACGCCGACCACGACGCCGTCCCCGAGCGCGACGGGGCCGTCGCCCGGCGCGGACCCGGTGCTCCCGGCCGGCTTCGTGCTGAAGCGGGATCCCGCCGGGTTCACCGTCGGCGTGATGGAGGGGTGGTCACGCCGGCAGGCGGGCAGCCAGGTCTTCTACGAGGCGCCCACCGGCGGCGACTACCTCCAGATCGGCATCGTCAGGAACACGCCGATGAGTTCGTACGACAACTTCACCGGCCTGGAGCAGAAGCATCTGGCCAAGGCCGGGAGCGACTACGAGCGGCTCCGCCTGGAGGAGAACACCTACCAGGACCGTCCGGGCGCGATCTGGGAGTTCACGCACGTACCCGAGCCCGACGAGAGCGACCTGCGGCGTCATGTGATCGACCAGGCCTTCGTCGCCGCCGACGGGACCGAGTACGCGATTCTTGCCGCCGGACGCGCCGACGCCTGGGATCCCGCCAAGGACGTCGTGTTCTCCACCGCCATCAGCACGTTCACGGTCGGCTGAGCCCGCCTCCGCGGTCCCGGCACCCCGCAGGCCACTGCCCTTTGAGCGCCCCGCCGGCGCTCAGGGGCGGCCGGGGCCGCCGAGCTCCAGCCGGAAGCAGTAGCCGCTCTGCCGGGACACCGGGGTCGTGAAGGTCTCCGCGAGCTCCATGCCGAGCCGCCTCGTCACCGCGATGGACCGCTCGTTGCGGGAGTTCACCATCGCCACGACCCGCTCCACCCCCGCCGCCCGTACCCGCTCCAGCGTGGTGCGGGCGGCGGCCGTCGCGTAGCCTCGGCCCCAGGCGGAACGGGCCAACCGCCAGCCGATCTCGATCTCGCCGACAGGGCCGAAGTCCTCGTGCGGCCAGGGCTGGGCGCCCGTGAAACCGACGACCTCGCCGTCCTCGTCGAGCATCGTCCAGAGGCAGAACCCGTGCTCGGCGTCGTGTCTGCGCTGCCGGGCCGTCAGCTCCTCGTACACGGACAGCTCGGCCGCCCTTCCGCCGTGGAACTCCATGACCTCCGGGTCGTCGAAGACCCGGTGCCAGATGACGGCGTCCTCGTCCGTGGGCACCCGGAGCTGTATGACGGGGAGCGGCCTGCTGCTCATAGACGGAGCCCTTCGGTCGGTTGATCGGTACGCCACCTTAGACTGCACAAGACTGCACAGGTCCTGTGCCGTTCGGTACGCAAATATCGGAATGCCCCATCGAATACTCGGGAGAAGCCGCCGTGACCGAAGCCCTCACCGAGCACACTGCCGATGTGATCGTCGTCGGGGCAGGCCCGGCCGGCTCCACCACCGCGTACTACCTGGCCAAGGCCGGGCTGGACGTGCTGCTGCTGGAGAAGACCGCCTTCCCGCGCGAGAAGGTCTGCGGCGACGGCCTCACCCCGCGCGCCACCAAGCAGCTGGTCTCCATGGGGATCGACATCTCCGAAGAGGCGGGCTGGCTGCGGAACAAGGGCCTGCGGATCATCGGCGGCGGTGTGCGTCTCCAGCTCGACTGGCCCGAGCTCGCCTCGTACCCGGACTACGGACTGGTCCGCAAGCGCGACGACTTCGACGAGCAGCTGGCCCGCCAGGCCCAGAAGGCGGGCGCGCGGCTGTACGAGCGCTGCAACGTCGGCGCCCCCGTCATCGACGACCGCACCGGCCGGATCACCGGCGTGCACGCCAAGCTCGGCGAGGAGAAGACCCCGGTCACCTTCCACGCCCCGCTGGTGGTCGCCGCCGACGGCAACTCCTCCCGGATCTCGCTCGCGATGGGCCTGCACCGCCGCGAGGACCGCCCGATGGGCGTGGCGGTCCGTACGTACTTCACCTCACCGCGTCACGACGACGACTACCTCGAGTCGTGGCTGGAGCTGTGGGACCGGCGCGGTCCGGGCGAGGACCGGCTCCTGCCCGGCTACGGCTGGATCTTCGGCATGGGCGACGGCACGTCCAACGTGGGTCTCGGCGTCCTGAACACCTCGGCGTCCTTCAAGGAACTGGACTGGCGCGAGGTCCTGAAGGCCTGGTGCGCCTCGATGCCGGAGGACTGGGGCTACACCGACGAGAACATGACGGGCCCGATCAGGGGCGCGGCCCTGCCGATGGCGTTCAACCGCCAGCCGCACTACACCAAGGGCCTGCTGCTGGTCGGTGACGCGGGCGGTCTGGTCAACCCGTTCAACGGCGAGGGCATCGCCTACGCGATGGAGTCCGGCCAGATCGCGGCCGACGTCATCGTCCAGGCGCACGCCCGGCAGACCCCGGCCCAGCGCGAACTGGCGCTGCACCGCTACCCCAAGGTCCTCAAGGACACGTACGGCGGCTACTACACGCTGGGCCGCGCGTTCGTGAAGCTGATCGGCAACCCGAAGGTCATGAAGATCGCGACGCAGCGCGGTCTGACCCACCCGCTGCTGATGAAGTTCACCCTGAAGATGCTGGCGAACCTGACCGACCCGTCGGGCGGCGACGCCATGGACCGCATCATCAACGGCCTGTCGAAGGTCGCTCCGAAGGCGTGAGCACCGCGGTGCTGCCCGACGGCACGGTGCTGCGGACGGCGACGCCCGCCGACGCGGAGGCGCTGTGCGCGGCGTACGTGGACAACCGTGAGCACCTGGCTCCCTGGGAGCCGCGTCGCGACGAACGCTTCTTCACCGTCGAGGGACAGGCCGGCCGCCTCGCCGAACGGCTCCGTGAGTACGGGGCCGGCCGCATGGTGCCCTGGCTGCTCGTCGCGGGTGACGGACGCGTCGTCGGGACGATCACGCTCTCGGGCATCACCCTCGGCCCCTTCCGCAGCGCCTACCTCGGCTACTGGACGGCGGCCGACCACCAGGGCAGGGGCCTGGCGACGGCGGCCGTGGAGGCGGTGTGCGGCATCGTTGCCGGCGAGCTGGGGCTGCACAGGATCGAAGCCACCACACTGGTGGACAACCTGCGTTCGCAGCGCGTGCTCGAGCGGTGCGGCTTCGAGCCCATCGGCACGGCGCCGCGCTATCTGCACATCGACGGCCGGTGGCGCGACCACCGGCTGTTCCAGCGCATCCTGCACGACGTCCCGCCCGCTTGAGCCGCGCCGCCTGCTTGAGGCCGCGCCGGCCGCGTCACCGGTGGCGACCGGGCACGGGCACGCCGAAGGGCCGCCGCCCCCTCCAAGGGAACGACGGCCCTTCCAGGCACTGCGGGAACGTCAGAGGACGCGCACCGCGCCGCTCGCCGGGTAGCCGGACAGGTCCTGGATGACGACGCCCTTGCCGGGGTTCGCGGCGTCCAGGTACTGGCCGTCACCGATGTAGACGCCCGTGTGGTACGCGGAACCGGCGCCGCCCCAGTAAAGGATGTCGCCCACCTGAAGGTTGGACGTGCCGACCTGGGTGCCGGCCAGCGACTGGTCCTGGGAGACACGCGGCAGGTCGATGCCGACGGTGCGGTACGCGGCCTGGACCAGGCTGGAGCAGTCCCAGGCGTTGGGGCCGGTGGCGCCCATGATGTACGCGTCGCCGAGCTGCGCCTTGAGGAAGGCGACCACGGCGGCGGCGCTGCCCGTGGCGGTGCCGGTGGAGGCGGAGGCGGAGAGCGTGGTGCGCTCGGAGTCGCGGGACGCGCGCTCCTGGGCGGCGGCCTCTGCGCGCTTGCGCGCCTCTTCCTTCTCCTTGGCCTCGGCCGCGCGGTCCGCCTCGGCCTTGGCCTTCTCGGCGGCCTTCGCGGCCTTGGCCGCGGCGGCCTCTTCCTGGGCCTGCAACTGCGCCTGGAGCTCGAGGTCGAGGGCGACCTGCTGGGTGGCCTCCGCGGACTGGGCGACCGCGGCCAGCGAGTCTGCGGTGAGCAAGGGCATCTCGATGGTCTCGGTCACCGGCTCGGCGTTCGCCGGCCCGGCAGCACCGGCCACCGCGATGGTGCTGAGGAAGCCACCGGCAACTCCGGCCCGTATCGCCATCTTCGAGGCGCTGCGGCGGGGCTTCCGGTGGCTGGGTATGTGAGCGGTGTGGGACATGAGTACAACCGCTATCAGGGCAGGACGGTTCCCTTCAAGAAACGTGTGATGCGCCACAGTTGCGACCGGAACCTCTGAATCCGCCTCGCATGGACCCTTATTGACGCCGTAACGGGCAAACCGGTCACTCGTGATCACAGCTGTGATCATGGGCTTTCCGTAAAAGGTCCGAATTGCCGCGGGCTTACCACCGCTTTACGTCGATGGCCAAGCCCGCTTTTGTTGAACTCTTGAGTGAGTGGCGCAGGTCACAGAATGGTGAACGTCCGCGCGCTCGGCAGGTCGTGGACCGGCGCTCCGGTCCACCGTGATCCGTCCGATCCCACTGCCGGGTGACCCGGCGGTCCAATATCACCCGATGCGGTCCATCTCGAATTTGCGTGCACCCATCACCGCTTGATAGGGCACCTCCCTCCGACCAGCGGCAACAGCTCCAGATGTCACGTCTGGTGATCACCCGGGAGCTTCGCGTACGAAGATCACCGCTCATCCGGCTTCATGATCCTTCGTCGGGTGGTGGAGATCACAAACTCGATGCCCGACCCCGTGTCGCAGATCACAGACCGACAGGCATAGGATGCGGGTTCCGGGCTTGTGAACTGCCTCACATGTGCACGATCTTCAGCACGGTTTTCGAGGCGGCGAGCTGATCGCCCGGGTGCGGTCCAACGGTCAAGGACGACTGGAAGGAGCGGGGAGGGTGAATGCTTACGCGCCCATCCTTGTGCTCGGCGCCCTCGGGGCAGGGTTTGCGATCTTCTCCGTGGTCATGGCCACGCTTATCGGCCCCAAGCGGTACAACCGGGCAAAGCTCGAAGCGTACGAGTGCGGCATCGAGCCCACACCTACGCCCGCCGGAGGCGGACGCTTTCCGATCAAGTACTACCTGACGGCGATGCTCTTCATCATTTTCGACATCGAGATCGTCTTCCTCTATCCCTGGGCCGTCACCTTCGACGCCCTGGGGATCTTCGGGCTCGTGGAGATGCTGCTCTTCGTGCTCACCGTCTTCGTCGCCTACGCGTATGTATGGCGGCGCGGCGGCCTGGAATGGGACTGAGGGGCTGAGGGGCACACCATGGGACTCGAAGAGAAGCTGCCGAGCGGTTTCCTGCTGACCACCGTCGAACAGGCCGCGGGCTGGGTGCGCAAGTCATCCGTCTTTCCCGCGACGTTCGGTCTGGCCTGCTGCGCCATCGAGATGATGACGACCGGCGCCGGGCGGTACGACCTGGCGCGTTTCGGTATGGAGGTCTTCCGCGGATCACCGCGCCAGGCCGACCTGATGATCGTGGCCGGCCGGGTGAGCCAGAAGATGGCGCCCGTCCTGCGCCAGGTCTATGACCAGATGCCCAACCCCAAGTGGGTCATCTCCATGGGCGTTTGCGCATCATCGGGCGGAATGTTCAACAATTACGCGATTGTGCAGGGCGTTGATCATATTGTCCCCGTTGACATCTATCTGCCCGGTTGCCCCCCGCGCCCCGAGATGCTGATGGACGCGATCCTCAAGCTCCACCAGAAGATCCAGAGTTCCAAGCTCGGTGTGAACGCGGAGGAAGCGGCCCGCGAGGCGGAGGAGGCGGCCCTCAAGGCGCTCCCGACCATCGAGATGAAGGGGCTGCTGCGATGACGGACCAGCCGAATCCCGAGAAGGACCTCTCCGCGCAGAACCTTCCCGGCCAGCGCGGCGAGCACGGCGAGGAGATCCGCGTCCAGCGTGGCATGTTCGGCGCCGACAACGGAGGGGACACGTCCGGCTACGGAGGGCTCGTCCGCTCCGTACGGCTGCCCGGGCCGGCCGCCCGCCCGTACGGCGGCTGGTTCGACGAGGTGGCCGACGAGCTCGAGGGCGCACTCGAGGAGCAGGGCATCGTCCCCGAGAACGCCATCGAGAAGACCGTCGTCGACCGCGGCGAACTGACCTTCCACATCGCACGCGAACACCTGCTGCACGTGGCGAAGACGCTGCGTGACGACCCGGCGCTGCGCTTCGAGCTCTGCACCGGGGTCAGCGGCGTGCACTACCTCGAGGACAAGGGCAGGGAGCTGCACGCGGTCTACCACCTGCGCTCGCTCACCCACGGCCGGCTGATCCGGCTCGAGGTCTCGGCCCCGGACCGCGACCCGCACGTCCCGTCGCTGGTGTCGGTGTATCCGACCAACGACTGGCACGAGCGCGAGACCTACGACTTCTTCGGGCTCGTCTTCGACGGTCACCCCGCCCTCACCCGGATCATGATGCCGGACGACTGGCAGGGCTTCCCGCAGCGCAAGGACTATCCGCTCGGCGGCATCGCCGTCGAGTACAAGGGCGCCCAGATCCCGGCTCCGGACCAGCGGAGGTCGTACTCGTGACTACACCGTCTGCACACGCACGCGAAACCACCGAAGGCCCCGTCTACACGGTCACCGGTGGCGACTGGGACGAGGTCGTCCGGTCCACGGCCAAGGCCGACGACGAGCGCATCGTCGTCAACATGGGCCCGCAGCACCCCTCGACGCACGGAGTGCTCCGCCTGATCCTCGAGATCGACGGCGAGACGGTCACCGAGGCCCGCTGCGGCATCGGCTACCTCCACACCGGCATCGAGAAGAACCTCGAGTACCGGACGTGGACGCAGGGCACCACCTTCGTGACGCGCATGGACTACCTGACGCCGTTCTTCAACGAGACGGCGTACTGCCTCGGCGTGGAGCGGCTGCTCGGCATCGACGACCAGATCCCCGACCGGGCGACCGTCATCCGCGTCCTGCTGATGGAGCTCAACCGCCTCTCCTCGCATCTGGTGTGCATCGCCACCGGCGGTATGGAGCTCGGCGCCACCACGATCATGATCTACGGATTCCGTGATCGTGAACTGATTCTCGACATCTACGAGCTGATCACCGGCCTGCGCATGAACCACGCGTACATCAGGCCCGGCGGACTCGCCCAGGACCTGCCCCCCGGCGCGGTCGACCAGCTCCGCGAGTTCGTGAAGACGATGAAGAAGAACCTGCCGGAGTACGACAAGCTCGCCACCGGCAACCCGATCTTCAAGGCCCGTATGCAGGACGTCGGGTACCTGGACCTGACCGGCTGCATGGCGCTCGGCGCGACCGGACCGATCCTGCGCTCGACGGGCCTCGCCCACGACCTGCGCAAGACCGACCCCTACTGCGGCTACGAGACGTACGACTTCGACGTACCGACCGCCGACACCTGCGACTCCTACGGCCGCTTCCTCATCCGCCTCGAGGAGATGCGGCAGTCGCTGCGGATCGTCGAGCAGTGCCTGGACCGGCTCGAGCCGGGCCCGGTGATGGTCGCCGACAAGAAGATCGCCTGGCCGGCGCAGCTCGCGCTCGGCCCCGACGGCCTCGGCAACTCCCTGGACCACATCAAGAAGATCATGGGCACCTCGATGGAGGCCCTGATCCACCACTTCAAGCTGGTGACCGAGGGCTTCAGGGTGCCGGCCGGACAGGCGTACGCCGCGGTCGAGTCACCGAAGGGCGAACTCGGCGTCCATGTCGTCTCCGACGGCGGGACCCGGCCCTTCCGGGTCCACTTCCGGGACCCGTCGTTCACCAACCTTCAGGCCATGGCGGCCATGTGCGAGGGCGGCCAGGTGGCCGACGTCATCGTCGCCGTCGCGTCCATCGACCCCGTGATGGGAGGCGTCGACCGATGACGGACGTATCGCTGGGCATGCCGCAACTGCCCGCACCGGACTATCCGGCCGATGTGCGCGCGCGGCTCGAGGCGGACGCGAAGGAGATCATCGCCCGCTACCCCGGCAGCCGGTCCGCCCTGCTGCCGCTGCTGCACCTGGTGCAGTCGGAGGAGGGCCATGTCTCCCGCACCGGCATGCGGTTCTGCGCCGAGATGCTGGACCTGACCACGGCCGAGGTCACCGCGGTCGCCACCTTCTACTCGATGTACCGGCGCAAGCCGTCCGGCGACTACCAGGTCGGCGTCTGCACCAACACGCTCTGCGCGGTGATGGGCGGCGACGCGATCTTCGAGGAGCTGAAGGAGCACCTCGGCGTCGGCAACAACGAGACGACCGACGACGGCAAGATCACCCTCGAGCACATCGAGTGCAACGCGGCCTGCGACTTCGCGCCCGTGGTGATGGTCAACTGGGAGTTCTTCGACAACCAGACGCCCGAGTCCGCCAAGCAACTCGTCGACGACCTGCGCGCCGGCGAGCAGGTGGTCCCCACCCGTGGCGCGCCGCTGTGCACCTACAAGGAGACGGCCCGCATCCTGGCCGGCTTCCCCGACCAGCGGCCCGGCGCGGTGGAGGCCGGCGGCGGCGCGGGACCCGCGTCGCTCATCGGACTCAAGCTCGCCAAGGGCGAGGCCGCTCCCGCGCGTGTGGTCCACCCGCGCGGCGAGTACCCCAAGGACCGTCCGCAGGCCGGATCCGAGCACCTCAGCTCGCACGACGCACCGCAGAAGACTTCGGCATCCGACCCGGACAACCCGGCCGGACCTGTCGCGGAGGGTGAGTGATGACCTTGTCCACCGAGCACGGCGGCGGCTCCCGGCCGGAGGTCGGGGGAGAGAGCAGCCCTGAAAAGCTCCTCTCCCCGGTCCTGTCGGCCTTCTGGGACGACCCGCAGTCGTGGACGCTCGCGACCTACCGCAGGCACGACGGCTACGAGGGCCTGCGCAAGGCGCTCGCCATGTCGCCCGACGACCTGATCGCCTACGTCAAGGACGCCGGTCTGCGCGGCCGCGGCGGCGCCGGCTTCCCCACCGGCATGAAGTGGCAGTTCATTCCGCAGGGGGACGGCAAGCCGCACTATCTCGTCGTCAACGCCGACGAGTCGGAGCCCGGAACCTGCAAGGACATCCCCCTTCTCTTCGCCAACCCGCACTCCCTCATCGAGGGAATCGTGATCGCCTGCTATGCGATCCGCTCCAGCCACGCCTTCATCTATCTGCGCGGCGAGGTCGTCCCCGTCCTGCGGCGGCTGCACGAGGCCGTGCGCGAGGCGTACGAGGCGGGATTCCTCGGCAAGAACATCCTCGGCAGCGGCCTCGACCTCGAACTCACCGTGCACGCGGGCGCCGGCGCCTACATCTGCGGTGAGGAGACCGCGCTGCTCGACTCCCTGGAAGGCCGCCGCGGTCAGCCCCGGCTGCGGCCGCCCTTCCCCGCGGTCGCCGGCCTGTACGCCTGCCCCACCGTGGTGAACAACGTCGAGTCCATCGCGTCGGTTCCCGCGATCCTCCACAAGGGCAAGGACTGGTTCAGGTCCATGGGCAGCGAGAAGTCCCCGGGCTTCACGCTGTACTCGCTCAGCGGTCATGTCGCGGGCCCCGGCCAGTACGAGGCACCGCTCGGCATCACCCTGCGCCAGCTGCTCGACATGAGCGGCGGCATGCGGCCCGGCCACCGGCTGAAGTTCTGGACACCCGGCGGCTCCTCGACGCCGATGTTCACCGACGAGCACCTCGACGTCCCGCTGGACTACGAGGGCGTGGGCGCCGCCGGTTCGATGCTCGGCACCAAGGCGCTCCAGTGCTTCGACGAGACGACCTGCGTGGTGCGGGCCGTCACCCGCTGGACCGAGTTCTACGCGCACGAGTCCTGCGGCAAGTGCACACCGTGCCGCGAAGGGACGTACTGGCTCGTCCAGTTGCTCCGCGACATCGAGGCCGGCAACGGCGTCATGTCGGACCTCGACAAGCTGAACGACATCGCCGACAACATCAACGGCAAGTCGTTCTGCGCCCTCGGCGACGGCGCCGCCTCGCCGATCTTCTCCTCGCTCAAGTACTTCCGCGACGAGTACGAGCAGCACATCACGCAGGGCGGTTGCCCCTTCGACCCTGCCAGGTCGACGGCCTGGGCGGACAAGCACATGGAGGTGAACGCATGACGGTCACGACGTCTGCCCCCTCCGGGGGCTCCGAGGCCCCGGTCCCGCCCGAGGACCTCGTGACGCTGACCATCGACGGCATCGAGATCTCCGTTCCCAAGGGGACGCTGGTCATCCGGGCCGCCGAACTCCTCGGCATCGAGATCCCGCGCTTCTGCGACCACCCGCTCCTCGACCCGGCCGGCGCCTGCCGCCAGTGCATCGTCGAGGTGGAGGGCCAGCGCAAGCCGATGGCCTCCTGCACCATCACCTGCACCGACGGCATGGTCGTCAGGTCGCAGCTCACCTCGCCCGTCGCCGAAAAGGCGCAGAAGGGCGTGATGGAGCTGCTGCTGATCAACCATCCGCTGGACTGCCCGGTCTGCGACAAGGGCGGCGAGTGCCCCCTGCAGAACCAGGCCGTCTCGCACGGCCAGGCCGAATCGCGGTTCGAGGGCAAGAAGCGCACCTTCGAGAAGCCGGTCCCGCTCTCCACACAGGTGCTGCTCGACCGTGAGCGGTGCGTGCTCTGCGCCCGCTGCACCCGCTTCTCCAACCAGGTGGCGGGCGACCCGATGATCGAGCTGCTGGAGCGCGGCGCGCTCCAGCAGGTCGGCACCGGTGAGGGCGACCCGTTCGAGTCGTACTTCTCCGGGAACACCATCCAGATCTGCCCGGTGGGCGCGCTGACCTCGGCCGCCTACCGCTTCCGCTCCCGCCCCTTCGACCTGGTGTCCTCGCCGAGCGTGTGCGAGCACTGTGCGGGAGGCTGCGCCACCCGCACCGACCACCGCCGCGGCAAGGTCATGCGGCGCCTCGCCGCGGAGGACCCGGAGGTCAACGAGGAGTGGCTGTGCGACAAGGGCCGCTTCGGCTTCCGCTACGCCCAGCAGCGTGACCGGCTCACCACGCCCCTCGTCCGCAACGAGCAGGGTGTGCTGGAGCCGGCGAGCTGGCCGGAGGCGCTGGAGGCCGCGGCCCGCGGTCTCGTCAAGGGCCGCACCGGTGTCCTGACCGGCGGCCGGCTGACCGTCGAGGACGCCTACGCGTACGCCAAGTTCGCCCGCGTCGCGCTCGACACCAACGACATCGACTTCCGTGCGCGGGCGCACTCCGCGGAAGAGGCCGACTTCCTCGCTGCGCGGGTCGCGGGGCAGGGCAGGGACCTGTCCGGTACCGGAGTCACCTACACGGCGCTGGAGAAGGCCCCGGCGGTGCTGCTCGCGGGCTTCGAGTCGGAGGAGGAGGCCCCCGGCGTCTTCCTGCGGCTGCGCAAGGCCCACCGCAAGCACGGACAACGCGCCTTCTCCCTCGCCACGCACACCACGCGCGGCCTCGAGAAGGCGGGTGGGACCCTGCTGCCCGCGGCGCCCGGCACCGAGGCCGAGTGGCTGAACGCCCTTACCTCGGGCACCGGCCTCGACGAGGCCGGCACCAAGGCGGCGGAGGCGCTGCGCGCCGAGGGCGCGGTGATCGTGGTCGGCGAACGGCTCGCGGCGGTGCCCGGCGGTCTCAGCGCCGCCGTACGCGCCTCGGCCGCGACCGGCGCACAGCTGGTGTGGATCCCGCGCCGCGCGGGAGAGCGGGGCGCCGTGGAGGCGGGCGCGCTGCCGTCGCTGCTGCCGGGCGGCCGCCCCGCGACCGACCCGAGGGCCCGTACGGAGACCGCGGAGGTCTGGCGGGTACGTGAACTGCCGCACCGCTACGGCCGCGACACCGGCCAGATCGTCGAGGCCGCGGCCACCGGCGAACTGGGCGCGCTGCTCGTCGCGGGCGTCGAGGTCGCGGACCTCCCCGACCCGGCGCGGGCGCGGGAGGCGCTCGACGCGGTCGGGTTCCTCGTGTCCCTGGAGATCCGTCCCAGCGAGGTCACAGAACGGGCGGACGTCGTCTTCCCGGTCGCGGCCGTCGCGGAGAAGCCCGGCACCTTCCTCAACTGGGAAGGCCGGGCCCGGATGTTCGAGGCGGCGCTCAAGCCCGAGCAGATGACCCGGACCCTCGCGCCGACCGACGCACGGGTGCTGCACATGCTGGCCGACGCGCTCGACGTGCCCTTCGGCCTGCCGGACCTCCGGTCCGTACGCACCGAACTGGACCGGCTCGGCAGCTGGGACGGCCCCCGGGCGACCGAGCCGTCGCAGAGCGCCGCACCGCTGCCCCGGCCGGGTGCCGGCGAGGCGGTCCTCGCCGGGCACCGGCTCCTGCTCGACCAGGGTCTGCTCCAGCAGGGCGACGAGGCGCTGGCCGGCACCCGGCACGCCGCGGTCGCCAGGCTGTCGGCGGCCACGGCGGCGGAGACCGGCGTCAAGGACGGCGACGAGCTGGAGGTCCGCGGACCGGCCGGCTCCGTACGGCTGCCGCTCCAGGTGAGCGAGATGCCCGATCGGGTGGTGTGGCTGCCGATGAACTCCGTCGGCGGCGGCGTCACCACGGACACCGGGGCGCGCCCCGGCGAGCTGGTCCGTATCGCGGCGGCGACGGGCGCGACGGAGGTGGAGGCATGACCGTCCTGGCATTGGAAGACCTGTCGATGTTCGGACGCGACCCCTGGTGGCTCGTCCTCATCAAGGCCGTGTTCTGCTTCGCGTTCCTGATGGTGACCGTGCTCTTCTCCATCGTGTGGGAGCGCAAGGTCGTCGCCTGGATGCAGCTGCGCATCGGCCCGAACCGGCACGGCCCCTGGGGCATGCTCCAGTCGCTCGCCGACGGCATCAAGCTGATGCTGAAGGAAGACGTCATCGTCAAGCGGGCCGACAAGGTCGTCTACGTCCTGGCGCCGATCGTGGCCGCGATCCCCGCGTTCATGGCGATCGCCGTGATCCCCTTCGGCCCGTCCGGCAACGAGGTCTCGATCTTCGGCCAGCGCACCACGATGCAGCTGACCGACCTGCCGATCGCGATGCTCTACATCCTCGCGGTCGCATCCGTCGGCATCTACGGCATCGTGCTCGCCGGCTGGTCCTCCGGCTCGACCTACCCGCTGCTCGGCGGTCTCCGCTCCTGCGCGCAGATGATCTCGTACGAGATCGCGATGGGCGCGGCGTTCGCCTCCGTCTTCCTCTACTCCGGGTCGATGTCGACCTCGGCGATCGTGGAGGCGCAGGCCGACCGCTGGTTCATCATCCTGCTGCCGGTCTCCTTCATCATCTACGTCGTCACGATGGTCGGTGAGACCAACCGTGCTCCGTTCGACATGCCGGAGTCCGAGGGCGACCTGGTCGGCGGTTTCAACACCGAGTACAGCTCCATCAAGTTCGCGATGTTCATGCTGGCCGAGTACGTCAACATGGTCACCGTCTCCGCCGTCTCCGTGACGCTCTTCCTGGGCGGCTGGCGGGCGCCGTACCCGATCTCCACCTTCTGGGAGGGCGCGAACCACGGCTGGTGGCCGATGCTCTGGTTCGTCCTCAAGGTCCAGCTGCTGCTGTTCTTCTTCATCTGGCTGCGCGGCACGCTGCCCCGGGTCCGCTACGACCAGCTGATGAAGCTCGGCTGGAAGGTCCTGATCCCGGTCTCCGTGGTCTGGCTGATGCTGGTGGCGACCGTGCGCGCGCTGCGCAACGAGAACTACGACTTCCAGCAGATCGTGCTGTACGTCGGCGGCGCGGTGATCGCGGTGCTGCTGCTCTCCTTCGTCGCCGACATCTTCCGCGGCCGCAAGGAGAAGGCCGAAGAGGCTGCCGAGCCGCCCGCGGCCTTCGACCCGATGGCGGGCGGCTTCCCCGTACCGCCGCTGCCCGGCCAGGAGTTGCCGCCGGTGCCGCGCAGGCGGCCCCGGCACGAGCGCGAGCTGATCGTCAGTGGCGGCCCCAATGACAGTGATGGTCCTCGGGACGGAAAGGAGGCTGACGGTGTCTGAGGAATCAAAGCGCGAGGAATCCGGTGGCAAGGAATCCGAGAGCACGTTCCTGAATCCGGTTGCCGGCTTCGGCGTGACCTTCAAGGCCATGTTCAAGAAGCGGCTGACCGAGCAGTACCCGGAGCAGCAGAAGGTCACGGCGCCGCGCTTCCACGGCCGGCACCAGCTCAACCGTCATCCGGACGGACTCGAGAAGTGCGTCGGGTGCGAGTTGTGCGCCTGGGCCTGCCCGGCGGACGCGATCTATGTGGAGGGCGCGGACAACACCGAGGAGGAGCGCTACTCCCCTGGTGAGCGGTACGGCCGCGTCTACCAGATCAACTACGCCCGCTGCATCCTGTGCGGTCTGTGCATCGAGGCATGTCCGACCCGCGCCCTGACGATGACGAACGAGTTCGAACTCGCCGACTCGAGCCGCGAGAACCTCATCTACACCAAGGAGCAGCTGCTCGCCGGTCTGGAAGAGGGCATGGTCGACTCGCCGCACGTGATCTACCCCGGCATGGACGAACAGGACTACTACCGGGGCCTGGTCACCGAGGCCGCCCCCGGCACGGTCCAGCAGGCCGCCGTCTCCAAGGACCAGCCGCCGCAGGAGGGCGAGTCGAGCTTCGGCGAGGACGAGCCCGCCTCGAAGAAGGTGATCGGCGCATGAACACGCTCGCCGCATCCGTCACCTCCACCGGCGAGGCCGTCCAGTTCTGGGTCCTCGGCACGATCGCCGTGATCGGGGCGCTCTGCACGATCCTGATGAAGCGCGCCGTGCACAGTGCCCTGTGCCTGGCCGGCACGATGATCATCCTCGCGGTGTTCTACCTGGCCAACGGCGCGTACTTCCTGGGCGTCGTCCAGATCGTCGTCTACACCGGCGCGATCATGATGCTGTTCCTCTTCGTCGTCATGCTGGTCGGCGTCACAGCCGCCGACTCGCTCAAGGAGACGCTGAAGGGACAGCGCTGGCTCGCCGCGGCCTGCGGCCTCGGCTTCGGCATCCTGCTGATCGCCGGCATCGGCAATGCCTCCCTGAAGAACTTCAACGGGCTGGGCGCCGCCAACTCCGCGCACGGCGGGAACGTCGAGGGCCTCGCGGCGCTCATCTTCACCAAGTACGTCTTCGCCTTCGAGATCACCGGCGCGCTGCTGATCACCGCGGCCGTCGGCGCGATGGTGCTCACCCACCGGGAGCGCACCGAGCGGGCCAAGACCCAGCGCGAACTCGCCGAGCAGCGCGTACGCGAAGGCAAGCATCTGCCCCCGCTGCCCGCGCCCGGTGTCTACGCCAGGCACAACGCGGTGGACATCGCCGGTCTGCTGCCGGACGGCACCCCGTCCGAGCTCACCGTCAACAGGACGCTGCGCGACCGCGGTCAGATCCGGGACGTCTCCACGGAGGCGCTCGACGACCTCAAGGCCCTGGAGCAGCGCTCCGAGCAGCGCCTCGGACGTGACAAGGACGCCCGGGACCGGGACGGACAGGAGGCCAAGCGGTGAATCCGGTCAACTACCTCTATCTCGCCGCCCTGCTGTTCACCATCGGTGCGGCGGGTGTCCTGATCCGGCGGAACGCGATCGTGGTGTTCATGTGCGTCGAGCTGATGCTCAACGCCTGCAACCTCGCGTTCGTCGCCTTCTCCCGTATGCACGGCAATCTCGACGGCCAGATCATCGCGTTCTTCACGATGGTCGTCGCCGCGGCGGAGGTCGTGGTCGGGCTCGCGATCATCGTGTCGCTGTTCCGCTCCCGCCACTCGGCCTCGGTCGACGACGCCAGCCTGATGAAGCTGTAAGGGGTCGGAAGAATCGTGGAGAACCTGATTGCGCTGCTCGTCGCGGCGCCTCTGCTCGGAGCGGCGGTCCTGCTGTGCGGCGGGCGCCGCCTCGACCGGACCGGCCACTGGCTGGGCACCCTGCTCGCCGCCGCGTCCTTCGTCGTCGGTGCGGTGCTGTTCGTCGACATGCTCGGCAAGGGCGGGGAGGAACGCGCCCTGCACCAGAAGTTGTTCAGCTGGGTCCCCGTCGAGGGCTTCCAGGCGGACATCGCCTTCCAGCTCGACCAGCTGTCGATGACCTTCGTCCTGCTGATCACCGGTGTGGGCACCCTGATCCACATCTACTCGATCGGTTACATGGAGCACGACGAGCGGCGCCGCCGCTTCTTCGGCTACCTGAACCTGTTCCTCGCGGCGATGCTCCTGCTGGTCCTCGCCGACAACTACCTGCTGCTGTACATGGGCTGGGAGGGCGTCGGTCTCGCGTCCTACCTGCTCATCGGTTTCTGGCAGCACAAGCCGAGCGCGGCGACCGCGGCGAAGAAGGCGTTCCTCGTCAACCGCGTCGGCGACATGGGCCTGTCGATCGCGATCATGCTGATGTTCACCACCTTCGGCACCTTCGCGTTCGGCCCGGTGCTGGGGGCGACCGGGGAGACCAGCGAGGGCATGCTGACGGCGATCGGCCTGATGCTGCTGCTCGCCGCGTGCGGCAAGTCGGCCCAGGTGCCGCTGCAGTCCTGGCTCGGGGACGCGATGGAGGGCCCGACCCCCGTCTCCGCCCTGATCCACGCGGCCACCATGGTCACCGCCGGTGTCTACCTCATCGTCCGCTCCGGCGCGATCTTCAACGCCGCCCCGGACGCCCAGCTCGCCGTCGTCATCGTCGGCGCGGTCACGCTGCTCTTCGGTGCGATCGTCGGTTGCGCGAAGGACGACATCAAGAAGGCGCTGGCCGGTTCGACGATGTCGCAGATCGGCTACATGGTGCTCGCGGCCG
Organism: Streptomyces sp. Tu 2975; assembly: GCF_009832925.1. GTDB lineage: Bacteria > Actinomycetota > Actinomycetes > Streptomycetales > Streptomycetaceae > Streptomyces. Next base: position 3,550,498 of record NZ_CP047140.1, on the reverse strand, counting down.
GCCTCGGCCCGATCGGTTACGCCTTCGCGATCATGCACCTGGTGACGCACGGCTTCTTCAAGGCCGGGCTCTTCCTCGGTGCCGGCTCGGTCATGCACGGCATGAACGACGAGGTGGACATGAGGAGGTACGGCGGTCTTCGGAAGTACATGCCGATCACCTTCGTCACGTTCGGTCTCGGCTACCTGGCGATCATCGGCTTCCCCGGCCTGTCCGGCTTCTGGTCCAAGGACAAGATCATCGAGGCGGCGTTCGCCTACGACGACGGGATCCGCGGCTGGATCTTCGGTGGGGTCGCGCTGCTCGGCGCGGGCATCACCGCGTTCTACATGACGCGCGTGATGATCATGACCTTCTTCGGTGAGAAGCGCTGGCAGCCGGCGCCCGACCCGGAGAAGGACGCGAGCGTCGAGCCGGGCGTCGAGGTGACCCCCGGTGAGATGCCGCACCCGCACGAGTCGCCCAAGTCGATGACGATCCCCATGATCGTGCTCGCCTTCGGGTCGGTCTTCGCCGGAGCGTTCTTCTCCATCGGCGACCGGTTCGCCAACTGGCTGGCCCCGGTCACCGAGTTCGAGCACCCGCACCCGGTGATCAGCGTCCCGGCCATCACGACCGCGACCATGGTCGTCCTGCTGGCCGGCGCTCTGATCGCCTACCTGATGTACGGGCGCCGGCCGGTGCCGGTCACCGCACCGCGCGGCTCGCTGCTCACCCGGGCCGCCCGCCGTGACCTGCTCCAGGACGACTTCAACCACGTGGTCCTGGTCCGCGGCGGCGAGCACCTCACCCGGTCCCTGGTCTACGTCGACCACAGCCTGGTCGACGGAGTGGTGAACGGCACGGCCGCCTCGTTCGGCGGGCTCTCCGGCCGGCTGCGCAAGCTGCAGAACGGCTACGCCCGCAGCTACGCGGTCTCGATGTTCGGCGGTACGGCGATCCTGATCGCCGCGACCCTGCTGATGAGGGCGGTCTGACATGTCCTTCCCGATCCTGACGGCCACGGCGGTGCTCCCGGCGGTGGGCGCCATCGTCACCGCCGCCGTCCCCGCCGCGCGCAGGACCGTCGCCAAATGGGTGGCCCTGCTCTTCTCGCTCGCCACGCTGGTCATGGCCGCGATCGTGCTCGTACGGTTCGAGCCCGGCGGTGACCGGTACCAGCTCACCGAATCACACGCCTGGATCGCCGACTTCGGCGTCCGCTACGAACTCGGCGTGGACGGCATCGGGGTCGTGATGGTGGCGCTCACCGCGCTGCTGATCCCGTTCGTCATCCTCGCGGGCTGGCACGACGCCGACCCCCTGGAGAGCAAGTCGTCACGCTGGCGGCCCACTCAGGGCTTCTTCGCCCTGATCCTCATGGTCGAGGCGATGGTGGTCCTGTCCTTCGAGGCCACCGACGTCTTCCTCTTCTACATCCTGTTCGAAGCCATGCTCATCCCGATGTACTTCCTCATCGGCGGCTTCGGCGATCGCGCCCACTCCGGCACCGACGAGAACGCCGCCGCCCAGCGGTCGTACGCGGCGGTCAAGTTCCTGCTGTACAACCTGGCCGGCGGCCTGATCATGCTCGCCGCCGTCATCGGGTTGTACGTGGTGGCGGGCAGCTTCTCCCTCTCCGAGATCGCGGAGGCCAGGGCGAGCGGCTCGCTGGAGATGGCGACCACCACCGAACGGCTGCTGTTCCTCGGCTTCTTCTTCGCCTTCGCGATCAAGGCGCCGCTGTGGCCGCTGCACACCTGGCTTCCGAACGCCATGGGCGAGGCGACGGCCCCCGTCGCCGTGCTCATCACGGCGGTCGTCGACAAGGTCGGCACCTTCGCGATGCTGCGGTTCTGTCTCCAGCTCTTCCCGGAGGCGTCGAAGTGGGCGACCCCGGCGATCATCGTGCTGGCGCTGGTCAGCATCGTCTACGGCGCGCTGCTCGCGGTCGGCCAGCGCGACATCAAGCGCCTGATCGCCTACGCGTCGGTCTCGCACTTCGGCTTCATCATCCTCGGCATCTTCGCCATGACCAGCCAGGGCCAGTCGGGCGCGACGCTCTACATGGTCAACCACGGCCTGTCCACGGCGGCGCTGATGCTGGTGGCCGGCTTCCTCATCTCGCGGCGCGGTTCGCGGCTCATCGCCGACTACGGCGGTGTGCAGAAGGTCGCCCCGGTGCTCGCCGGCACGTTCCTGATCGGCGGGCTGGCCACGCTCTCGCTGCCGGGACTCGCACCGTTCGTCAGTGAATTCCTGGTCCTGGTCGGCACGTTCGCCGCCTATCCGGTGGCCGGGATCATCGCGACCTTCGGCATCGTGCTCGCCGCGCTCTACACCCTCGTCCTCTACCAGCGGACGATGACCGGCCCGGTGAAGGCCGAGGTGCGCACGATGCCGGACCTCAGGGTGCGTGAACTGGCGGTGGTCGCCCCGCTGATCGCCCTGCTGCTCTTCCTCGGCGTCTTCCCGAAGCCGCTGACGGAGATCATCGACCCGGCCGTGGAGCACACGATGTCCGACGTACAGAAGCAGGACCCCCGGCCCGATGTGGAGGCGGCCAAGTGAGCGCTACAGCTGTCCACAGCCTGTGGACAACGGCGGCGGAGGTCGAGCCCCTCGGCAAGATCCCCACGCCCCACATCGAGTACGCACAACTGGCGCCCGCGCTGATCGTCGTCGGCGCGGCCGTCCTGGGCATCCTGGTGGAGGCGTTCGTCCCGCGCAGGGCCCGCTACTACACCCAGCTGTTCCTCACGACCGTCGCGCTCGCGGCCGCCTTCGCGGCGGTCGTCGGGCTCGCCGCGGGCGGGTACGGCACCACCGAGAAGCAGATCGCGGCGATGGGCGCCATCGCCGTCGACGGCCCGGCGCTGTTCCTTCAGGGCACCATCCTGCTGGCCTCGTTGGTGTCGGTGTTCACCTTCGCCGAACGCCGGCTCGACCCGGCGGCGCACGGCAACCGCATCGACTCGTTCGCCGCGGAGGCCGCCGCCGTACCGGGCAGCGAGCACGAGAAGGCCGCGGTCAAGGCGGGGTTCACCACCACAGAGGTGTTCCCGCTCGTGCTGTTCGCGATCACCGGCATGCTGGTCTTCCCGGCCGCCAACGATCTGCTGACGCTGTTCATCGCCCTCGAGGTGTTCTCCCTCCCGCTGTACCTCCTGTGCGCCGTGGCCCGCCGCAAGCGGCTCATGTCGCAGGAGGCGGCGGTGAAGTACTTCCTGCTGGGCGCGTTCTCCTCCGCGTTCCTGCTCTTCGGCATCGCTCTGGTCTACGGCTACGCGGGCTCCGTCTCGTACGGCCGGATCGCGGACGTCGTCGAGGGCAGCGTGCGCACCATCGACCCGGCGCTCGCCGACACCATGGGCAACGACGCGCTGCTGCTGATCGGCGGCGCGCTGATCCTGATGGGCCTGCTGTTCAAGGTCGGTGCGGTGCCGTTCCACATGTGGACGCCGGACGTCTACCAGGGCGCGCCGACCCCGGTCACCGGCTTCATGGCCGCGGCCACCAAGGTCGCCGCCTTCGGTGCGCTGCTGCGGCTGCTGTACGTGGTGCTGCCGGGCCTCGCCTGGGACTGGCAGCCGGTCATGTGGGCGATCGCCATCGTCACCATGCTCGGCGGTGCGATCGTCGCGATCACGCAGACCGACATCAAGCGGCTGCTGGCGTACTCGTCGATCGCCCACGCCGGTTTCATCCTCGCCGGTGTCATCGCCACGACTCCCGAGGGCATCTCGTCCGTCCTCTTCTACCTGCTGGCCTACTCCTTCGTGACGATCGGCGCGTTCGCGGTCGTCACCCTGGTCCGTGACGCGGGCGGCGAGGCCACGCACCTGTCCAAGTGGGCGGGGCTGGGGCGGCGTTCACCGCTGGTGGCCGCCGTCTTCGCGGTGTTCCTGCTGGCCTTCGCGGGCATTCCGCTGACCTCCGGTTTCGCGGGCAAGTTCGCGGTCTTCAAGGCGGCGGCGGAGGGCGGCGCCGGGGCGCTGGTCGTGGTCGGTGTGATCTCGTCGGCGATCGCCGCGTTCTTCTACATCCGGGTCATCGTGCTGATGTTCTTCAGCGAGCCGAAGCCTGAGGGCCCGACGGTGGCGGTGCCGTCGCCGCTGACGATGACGACGATCGGGGTCGGCGTTGCGGTCACGCTCGTCCTCGGTCTCGCCCCGCAGTACTTCCTGGATCTGGCGAGCCAGGCGGGCGTGTTCGTCCGCTGACGGGCGGCACAGCGAGAAGGTCCGGCGTCTCCTCGGGGGAGAGGCCGGACCTTCGGCGTGTTCGGGGAGGGGATCAGCACCCCGCGCACGTGTGAACGAATCACCTCGTGTTGACTTCCTGCGCAACCGCCGGGCGCCCGACCAGCGTCCGGTGCCGTCGATCGATGACCGATACGAACCAGGGGGAACCAATGAGCGGCCGCAACACTCCGCAGGACCCGAACACTTCGCAGGGGACGGCGAATGCGCCGGAAGGAGCCAGGAGCGCCGGCTCCTGGCCACTGGTGCTGCTCCTGCCGTCGATGCTGCTGCTCAGGTTCCTCGGTGAGCACTCGTGGGCGTACTGGACCGCCGCCGTGCTCGGCGTCCCGGGCCTCGTGGCGGCCGCCGTCGCCCTCACCGGGTGCCTCCGGAACCTGGTGCGCGGGCACCGGCCGTGGAATGCCGCCGGTGCCGGTCTGCTGCTGATCGGAGCCTCCTTCGTCGTCGTCGTCCGACTCGTCGAGAGGTAGGGGTCCGCACGCCCTGTTCCGCGGCCGGGCCCGGCGTGCCATGGTGATCGCGATTGGTCTGGACCTGTCAGCAGTCGCGAGCGAGAGGAGCAGGACCATGCGCGGTACGACGGTGTCACCCGGGGCGACGCCCTGCCGGGCCCCACAAGAGGGCGTGCTGCCCGTGCACCGCCTCGAGGTGCCGATGCCCAACGCCATGCCGTTCGCCATCGGCACCTTCGACACCATCGGCCCGATGTCCCGGGCAGACTTCCCGCACCGCCACACCTTCTACGAGATCGTCCATGTCACCGCCGGGACCGGGGCCCATGTGGTCGACCTCGCCCGCTGGGAACTGCGGCCGCCCCACCTCGGCGTCATCGCACCGGGCCAGGTGCACCACTGGGAGGGGGCGGCCGGGCGGGAGGGCTCCGTCGTACTGTTCACGGAGGACTTCCTGCTCGACCATCCCGGTGACCGGGAACTGCTGCGGCGCCTGGGGGAGCAGCCCTGGCGGGACCTGGATGAGGCGACCCACGATCGGACCGCCCGGCTCGTCGCCGACCTCGACGACGAGTACCGCACCGGAGCCGACGGATTCGCGACCGTGCTGCGGGCCCTGCTGCACATCCTCGTCGTCCGGGCCGCGCGTCTTCCCGAGCCGGCGGCCGCGCGGCCCCTCACCCGGCCCGGCGCGGTGGCGGAGGAGTTCGTCGCGCTGATCGCCCGCAACGACCCCGGCCTGTGGTCGGTGCATGCGTGTGCCGAGCGCATCGGGGTGAGCGGCGGGTATCTCACGGAGGCGGTCAAGGCGGCCACCGGCAGCACCCCCGGCCGGCTGGTCCGTGAGGCCAAGGTCCACGAGGCGAAACGGCTGCTGGCCAGGACCCGTCTCACGGTGCGGCAGGTGGCCGGCCGCGTCGGCTTCACCGATCCGGCGTACTTCTGCCGCTTCTTCAAGAGGGAGACAGGGGTGAGCCCCGGTGACTTCCGGCGCGGCAGGGACGTCGGAGGAGGTAATCACCACGACCACCGGCTCCCGTCCATCGTCCGGCCGCAGCCGCCTGCGTAGTTTCGTTGCCGATCCCCCACGCCCCCACGAAGGAGCAAGCATGGACGGCGCCACCGGCACGACCGGAGAACACCCCGAGGACATCACCACAGAAGACTCACCGGCCCGGCACCCGAGCCGCAAGACGGTGCTGCGCGCGGCGCTCGCCGCGTCCGTGGCGGCGCCGATCGGCCTCATGGGCGTGCCGGCGTCGGCACGCACCGCGTCGGCGACCGGCGAGGCCCCCGCCCTCACTCCGGAGTGCGACGACGGCGACGACCCGACGCCGCCGCAGATGGAGGGCCCCTACTTCAAGCCCAGCTCGCCGAGGCGGTCCTCACTGCTGGAGCCAGGCACCCCGGGCTCGCGGCTGACCGTGACCGGCCATGTCTTCGGGCTGGCCTGCCTCCCGCTGAGCGGCGTCCTGCTCGACTTCTGGCAGGCCGACGTCAACGGCGCCTACGACAACGTGGGCTTCCGCTTCCGTGGGCACCAGTTCACCGACGCCCGGGGCGTGTTCTCCCTCACCACGATCGTGCCGGGCCTGTACCCGGGCCGCACCCGGCACCTCCACGTCAAGGTGCAGGCCCCCGGCCGCCCCGTACTGACCACCCAGCTCTATTTCCCGAACGAGCCCCGCAACACCACCGACGCGCTGTTCGACCCGCGGCTGCTGATGACCGTGCGCGACAGCGGCGGCGCGCGGGAGGCGGCCTTCGACTTCGTGCTGAACGTGCCGCAGACCCCGGGCCCGGGCCCCACCGAGGGGCCGACCACACCTCCGCCCGGCGGCACATGGGCCGCGGGCACGACGTACGCGCCGGGTGCCCGCGTGACCTATGGAGGCGTCACCTACGTGTGTCTCCAGGGGCACGCGGCCCAGCCCGGCTGGGAGCCACCGTCGGTCCCGGCGCTCTGGCGGGCCGAGTGACCACGGCGGGGCGCGGCTGAGGGGACCGCGCGAAGGCCCGGCGCCCCTGAGCCGGGGGCCGGGCCTTCATCCTGACCAGGAGGGACGTCAGCGCGCCGGGACGATGCGTCCCGCGACCTCGCCGAGCCCGACCCGTACACCGTCCGGGCCCGGGGCCCAGGCGGTCAGCGTGACCACGTCGCCGTCCTCGAGGAACGTCCGCTTGCCCTCCGGGAGTTCGAGGGCGTCGCGGCCGTTCCAGGTGAGCTCGAGCAGCGAACCGCGCTGGTTCACCTCGGGGCCGCTGACGGTGCCGGAGCCGTAGAGGTCGCCCGTCCGGAGAGAGGCGCCGTTGACCGTCATATGGGCCAGCTGCTGGGCGGCCGTCCAGTACATGGTGTCGAACGGCGGCTGCGCGACGACCTGGCCGTTGATCGCCACGGAGATCCGTACGTCGAACCCGCCCGGCTCCTCCTCCGCCGAGTCGTCGAGGTAGGGCAGCAGCTCGGCGTCGCGGGCGGGCGGGGCGGTCCTTGCCGCGTCCAGTGCCTCCAGCGGGGTCACCCAGGCGGCGACGGACGTGGCGAAGGACTTGCCGAGGAACGGGCCGAGCGGCACGTACTCCCAGGCCTGGATGTCGCGCGCCGACCAGTCGTTGAGCAGGAAGAGGCCGAAGACGTGGTCACGGAAGTCCGCCAGGGCCACCGGCTTCCCCTGCTCCGAGGGCGTACCGACGAGGAAGCCGACCTCGGCCTCGATGTCGAGCTTCACGGAGGGGCCGAAGACGGGCGCGGGGTCGGTGGGCGCCTTGCGCTGTCCCGAGGGGCGTACGACGTCGGTGCCGGAGACGACGACCGTGCCGGACCTGCCGTGGTAACCGATCGGCAGATGCTTCCAGTTGGGCGTCAGCGGCTCGCCGTCGGGGCGGAAGATCCGGCCCACGTTGGTGGCGTGGTGCTCGCTCGCGTAGAAGTCGACGTAGTCCGCCACCTCGTACGGGAGGTGCATCGTCACGGCGTCCAGCGGGTGCAGCAGCGGCTCTATGTCGGGCCGGTGCGCCGGCACCGTGACCCAGGCGGTGACGGCCCTGCGCACATCGCGCCACGTCGTACGCCCGGCCGCCAGCAGCGGGTCGAGACTCGGTCTGGCCAGCAGTCCGGCATAGGGGGAGCCGAGCGCGTGCGCGGCGGCGCCGACGTCGAGCACGTGGTTCCCGATCCGGACACCGAGCCGCCTGCGGTCGGGTTCGCCGGCCGTGGTGAAGACGCCGTACGGAAGGTTGTGCGGGCCGAAGGGATCGCCCTCGGGGAGATCGAGCGGGCTCTGCTCGGGCATCGGTGCTTGCCTCGCTTTCCACGGATGTGGGTGACACGTTACGTGGCCGCCCCACGGTCATGGCACCGTGCCGGGCAGCCGGTTCAGCCCGCCGGCCGGGAGATGCGTTCCTCCCAGGTGCGGTGGAAGACGATCTCGTCGCCGTGCCTGCACACCAGCTCGTCGGACGTGACGAAGCCCGCCGCCTCGCAGCTGATCCCGGACCGGGTCTCGACACGTACGTCCCAGGCGGTCTCCGGCCGGTGCAGCCGGATCGTCCACTCGGCGCGGGCGCGGGCGGAGAGCGGGTCGCCGTCCTCGATCGTGTACGTCTCGTGGCTCTCCTCCGTGTACTCCAGACCGTCCGGGTGCACCTGGGTGCCCCCACGGTGGGGTGTCGCCGCGAGCGTCCAGCGGCCGGCCGGCACATCGCGGGTGAGCAGCAGCCGCGGCGGCGGCTCGTCGAGCGTCTGGGGGACGGCGACCGGGGGCGCCGCGGAGTGCTCCGGCTCCGCGAAGCGGACGGGCTCCTCGCGCTCCTGTGTTCCGGGCCGTTGCCGGACCGGCAGGTCGAGCCGGGAGCCCGCAGGGTCGAGGGTGATGCCTCCGGGAGCCGGGTGCGGCCAGATCCACGGCCAGTACGCGGAGGAGACGGCGAGCCGGATGCGGTGCCCCGACTCGAAGACGTGGCCGGCCGCCGCCAGCTCGAACGTCACGTCCTCCACCGTGCCGGCAGGCCAGGGCACCGCACGCTCCGGGCCCCGGCGGGCGGCGAGGTTCAGCGCCCCGCGGGTGACGAGCGTGGACAGACCGTCGGGGGCGACGTCGCAGAGCCGCGCCACGACGACCCCGCCGGAGACGGCGGGGCGCAGGCGCAGCGTGACCCGGGGGCGGCCGAGAACGGTGAGGGCGCCGTCGCCGACGGGGAACTCGAAGCACGCCGACCGCGCGTCCTCCTCCCGCTGGTCCGGCGGCAGATCGCCGTCGTGGCCGACCGGCAGGAAGCGGCCCGCGTCCGTCCCGGTGCGGAGCGGCGAGTCGACGACGACAGGGCTGCCACCCAGCGTGTACGGGACGACGGTGACCTGCGGCGGCGGCCACGCCTCCGTCCCGGTCCAGTGCCCCCGCGAAGGGTCGGCCGTCCCGAGCCGGCACCGCAGCAGCGGTTCCGACAGCACGCCCGTGTCCTTGTCCTTGAGCCAGTGGTCCCACCACCGGAGCGTCTCCTGGAGAAAGCCGATCGCCGGTCCCCGCTCCCGTGGGTGCTCCTGTCCGCGTTCCTGGTCGGGGTTCCGGTCCGGGTATTGGTGCGGCCACGGCCCGATCAGTCCGCGCACCCGGTCCCCGGGGAGCTTCTCGACCAGCCGGAGGACCGTGTCCCGGTACGGCGTGTGCAGCCCGCTCACGGCCAGCACGGCGGCCCGCACCGCCGTGGTGTCGTCGCTGACGCCGGCGCTCCGCCAGAACTCGTCCCGATGCGGGTGGGCCAGCCAGGTGGGGGCCGTGGGGGTGAGGGCCTCCAGCCGGGCGAGCCACATCGCGAGCCATCCGTCGCCCGTGTGGAGCGGGTCGGGCGGCCGGGCCGCGAGCGCCAGCCTGCCCGCGGCCGTCGAGTGCAGCCCCTGGGCGGCGACGGCCCCGCCCGCGTAGGGGCCGTCGTTGTCGTACGGGTCGTCGCTCGCGTCCACGACCACCACCGCCCGCAGTGGTTCCGGCGCGAGCGCCGCGATCCGCAGCGCGCTCCGGCCGCCCGTGCCGATCCCGAACATGCCGACCCGGCCGCTGCACCACGGCTGGCGGGCCAGCCACTCGATCACCGCGACGCCGTCGGCGAGCTCGACCGCGTCGTACTCTCCGCCGGGGACGCCGCCGCTGTTCCCGTGGCCGCGTACGTCGACCCGCACGGAGGCGTAGCCGTGGCCCGCGTACCAGGGGTGGCGTTCACCGTCGCGGACCGCCGTCGCGTCGGTGAGCCGGTGCGGCGCGTACTCGAGCAGCGCGGGCACGGGCTCGTCGGTGACCGGCCGCCACACCCGCGCGTACAGATCGACGGGTCCGCCGGCGTCCGGGGAGTCGCCGGGAATCCCCGGCGGTCCGGGCAGCGTGACGCGGAGATCCGTGTGGACCGTTTCGTACGGGAAGTCGGTACGGATACGCATGGCAGCACCTCGGCGGCGCGTGAGGGGCGGTGGTCCGACGGTAACGATCAAACAGTGCATTTCCTACCATTGAGGCTGATCACGAACATACCGGGGGTGGCGGGAAGGCGCTCATGGTGATCGAAAGGCGACCGGATACGCTGACTTGAGTGAATCCAGCGACACATCGACAATCCGTGTGATCGTCATCAGACAGGAGATCTCCTCGTGACCGTCGTCGAGCCGTTCGGGCTGAGCGTGCGGGACCAGGCTCTTGAGGCCGATGTCCGGACCGGGTTGTCGGCCGTCGAGGCGGGCCTGCTCGACGCCACCAAGAGCGAGGTCCCGTTCATCACTGAGGCCGCCCAGCACCTGGTGCGGGCCGGCGGCAAGCGTTTCCGGCCGCTGCTGGTGATGCTGGCGGCCCAGTTCGGCGACCCGTACGCGCCGGGGATCGTGCCCTCCGCCGTGGTCGTCGAGCTCACCCATCTCGCGACGCTCTACCACGACGACGTCATGGACGAGGCGGACGTACGGCGCGGTGTGGACAGTGCGAACACCCGCTGGGGAAACTCGGTGGCCGTCCTGACCGGCGACTTCCTCTTCGCCCGGGCCTCCCACATCCTGGCCGACCTGGGTCCGGAGGCCGTACGCATCCAGGCGGAGGCGTTCGAGCGGCTGGTGACGGGACAGATCCTGGAGACCGCGGGACCCCGCGACGGCCGTGACCCGGTGGACCACTACCTCGACGTCATGGCCGGCAAGACGGGCTCCCTCGTCGCCGTCTCCGTACGCTTCGGCGCGATGATGTCCGGGGCCGAGGACCGGGTCGTCGACATCCTCACCCAGTACGGCGAGCGGCTCGGCGTCGCCTTCCAGCTCGCCGACGACGTGCTCGACATCGCCTCCGACTCCCACGAGTCCGGCAAGACCCCCGGGACCGACCTGCGCGAAGGGGTCCCCACGCTGCCGGTCCTGCGGCTGCGCGCCATCGCGGACGCCGACGGCCGGCCGGAGGACATCGAGCTCGTGGCACTCCTCGAGAGTGACCTGACCGACGACGAGCGGCACGCGGAAGCGCTGCGGCGGCTGCGTGAGCACCCCGCGCTCGAGCAGGCCCGCAAGGACACCGTGCGGTACGCCCAGGAGGCGCGGGCGATGCTCGCCCCGCTGCCGGAGTGCTCGGCCAAGGCCGCCCTCGAGGAGCTGTGCGACGCGGTGGTCCACCGCGCCGGCTGATCAGCTCACGGTGCCGAACCCCCTACGGGACGGGTGAGTTGCCGGGGGTACTTCTCATCCCAGAGGGGTAGAGGAAGTTGCGCCCGCGGTCTGACGCTTCCCTTCGGCCGATTTGGTCATATGGAGAGCACCACCCCTGACCAACCACGGAGGTAGGGCACACCATGGCACCGAACGACAGCACACGGACCACCGAAGAGGCCAAGGACCTCGCGGCGGGGCGCCGCAAGACGGCCCGCTACCTCGTCCCGGTCGCGGTGGCCGGTGTGGCGGCCGCGACCATCGGGCTCGTCCCGGCGCTCGCTGCCTCCGGTGACCCCGATCTGCCGAAGATCAGCGCGCAGGAACTCATCGAGAAGATCGCCGCGTCGGAGACCCAGCAGCTCTCCGGCACCGTCAAGATCAACACGGACCTCGGACTGCCGTCCTTCGGCGGTCTCGCCGGTTCGCTCACCGGCGGAAGCGGTCAGGGCGACGGTTCTTCCGCCGCTCCTGACGCCAAGCTGACCGAGCTTGCCACGGGCACCCACACCCTGCGGATCGCGGCCGACGGCCCCGACCGGCAGAAGGTGTCCATCCTGGAGGACTCCTCCGAGTACAGCCTCATCCACAACGGCGACGACGTCTGGGGCTACGACAGTGCCTCGAACGAGGTCTTCCACGCCGAGGGCGACGGACAGCGCGAGGGCGAGGACGGCAAGGACCGCAGGACGCCGGACGACCTGCCCACCACCCCCAAGGACCTCGCCGACGAGGTGCTGAAGGCCGCGGACGACACCACGTCCGTGACCGTCGACGGCACGTCCCAGGTCGCCGGGCGCGACGCGTACAAGCTGGTCGTCAAGCCCAAGCAGGAGGGCTCGACGGTCGGCTCGATCACCATCGCGGTGGACGCGAAGAACGGCGTACCGCTGAAGTTCACCCTCAACCCGAGCAGCGGCGGCAAGGCCGTGGTCGACGTGGGCTTCACCAAGGTCGACTTCTCCCGGCCGGCCGCCTCCACGTTCGACTTCACCCCGCCGAAGGGCGCCAAGGTGACCGAGGCGGACGAGCCTGCGGACGACAAGGGGACCCGGGCGCCCAAGGGTCACGAGGAGTTCGAGGGCCTCGGGGACATGGGCGGTCTCGACGTGATCGGCGAAGGCTGGACGTCCATCGCCAAGATCGAAGGACCCGCGGCCGGCCAGGGCGCCGATGAGAAGAAGAACGAGAAGGGCGACGTCCCGCCGGAGGCGCAGCAGTTCCTCGACGCCCTCGGCGACAAGGTCGAAGGCAAGTTCGGCTCCGGCACGGTCTTCAAGACCCGCCTGGTCAACGCCCTGATGACCGACGACGGCACGGTCTACGTCGGCGCCGTGACCAAGGACGCCCTGGTGAAGGCCGCGAACGAGGGCAAGTAGCAGGCAGGACGGCCGGGCGGCGCACCGCCGCCCGGTACGGACCACCAGCAGGCACCACCCCGGCCGTCCGCCCCGTCGTACGCTCCTTGCGGCGGGGCGGAGTGCCGACCGGGCGGACACGGACGAACGGGAGAGTCGGATGACCGCCGTCATCGAGACACGCGGGCTCACCAAGCGTTACCGGGGCGGCCGGCCGGCCGTCGACCGGCTCGATCTCAGCGTGCCGGCCGGCAGCGTCTTCGGCTTCCTCGGGCCCAACGGGTCGGGAAAGACCACCACCATCCGCATGCTCATGGGCCTGATCGGGCCCACGGCCGGCACGGCCACGGTCCTCGGCCGGCCCGTGCCCCGATCCGTCGGCTCGGTCCTTCCGCACGTCGGCGCACTGATCGAGGGCCCGGCGCTGTACGGGTTCCTCAGCGGGCGGGACAACCTGGTGCGCTACGACTCGGCCGATCCGGCCGCCGATGCCCGTACCCGCGAAGCGCGGGTCGCGTCCGCGCTGGACCGGGTGGGCCTGACCCAGGCGGCCGGCAAGAAGGCCAAGGCCTACTCCCTCGGCATGAAACAGCGCCTGGGCCTGGCCGCGGCACTGCTCCGGCCGAGGAAGCTGCTGGTGCTGGACGAGCCGACGAACGGCCTGGACCCGCAGGGCATGCGGGAGATCCGCACCCTGGTGAGGGAGCTGGCCGCGGACGGCACCACCGTCTTCCTCTCCTCGCACCTGCTGGACGAGATCGAGCAGGTGTGCACCCACGCGGCGGTGATGGCCCAGGGGCGCCTGATCACCCAGGGCCCGGTGGCGGAGCTCGCGGCAGGCGCCAGAGGGCGGCTCGCCGTCCTCACGCCGGACCCGGCGCAGGCGGTGCGGATCCTCACGGAGCACGGCCTCGCCGGTGTGGTCCGGGAGGGCGAGCGGGTGACGGCGGAACCGCCGGCGGACGAGGCGGAACTGGCCGGTCTCAACGCCGCGTTGGTCCACGGCGGTGTGCGGGTACGGGGTTTCGGCGTGGAGCGTGCCTCGCTGGAGGACGCGTTCGTGGCACTGACCGGGGAGGGCTTCGATGTCGCAGGCTGAGACCGCCGAGCCGGTGGAGAAGGCCGAACCGGTCGAGAGCCCGGTGGCCGCCGGGCCGCCGTCGGCGCCCCGCCGCTTCCCCGTACCCGGCCTGTTCCGCCGGCCGGGCCTGTTCCGCTCCGAGCTGACGCTCACCTTCCGCCGCTGGCGCAGCCTTGCCCTGCTGGGGGTGCTGGCCGCCGTGCCGGTGCTCATCGGCGTCGCCGTGAGGATCGAGACGAGCGACGGCGGCGGGGTGGGCGGCGGTGGCGCCCCCGACGGCGGTGCCGGGGTCGCCTTCGTCTCCCAGATCACCAACAACGGGCTGTTCCTGGTCTTCGCCGCCCTGGCGGCGACCCTGCCGTTCTTCCTGCCGATGGCGGTCGGGGTCGTCGCCGGCGACTCGGTCGCGGGCGAGGCGAGCGCCGGCACTCTGCGGTATCTGCTGGTGGCGCCCGCCGGGCGGGCCAGGCTGTTGCTCGTCAAGTTCGCCGCCGTCGTGGCCTTCTGCCTGGTGGCCACGCTGACGGTGGCTCTGTCGGCGCTCGCCGTGGGGGTGTTGTTCTTCCCGGTCGGCGACGTCACGACGATCTCGGGTGTTCCCGTCCCGTTCGCGGAGGGGCTGTGGCGGGCCGTGCTGATCGCGGCGGTCGTCGCGGCATCGCTGGTGGGACTGGCCGCGATCGGACTGTTCGTGTCGACGCTGACGAGCAGCGGCATCGCGGCGATGGCGACCACCGTGGGGCTGCTGATCACCGTGCAGATCCTTCAGTCGGTCCCGCAACTGGACGCCGTGCACCCGTATCTCTTCACGCACCACTGGATGTCCTTCGCGGACCTGATGCGCGAACCGGTCCTGTGGGACGGAGTGCTGCGGAACCTGGGCCTGCAGGCGGCGTACGCGGCGGTGTTCGGCTCGGCGGCGTGGGCCCGGTTCACCACCAGGGACATCACGTCCTGAGCGCGGCACCCCCGCCCCGCACGACGACCGCATGCGCGTGCCCGGGAAGCCGGAGGCACGCGCATGCGGCAGGTCGATGGTGACGGCCCACCGGTGGTGGGTTCAGAAGGTCAGCTTCCAGCTGTCGATGTACCCGGTGTCGTAGCGCGCCACGTCCTGCACGCGCAGCTTCCAGTCGCCGTTGGCTGCTTCGGCGGACGCGTCCACCGTGTACGTGGTGATGACGTTGTCCGCGGAGTCGCTGCCGCTCGAGTTCTTCAGCCGGTAGGCGGTCCCGTCCGGGGCCACCAGGTCCACGACCAGGTCGCCGCGCCAGGTGTGCTTGATGTCCACGCCGACCTTGAGGGCGGCGGGCGCGTTGCCGGTGCGGCCGGTGACGGACACGGTGGAGGTGACGGCTGCGCCGGCGTCGGGGACGGCGACGTCGGCGGTGTTCTCGTACAGCTCGCCGGGCGGTTCCGTCGTGCCGGCGGACAGCGTCCACAGCGCGTGGGCGATCGCGTCGCTGTTGCGGTCCAGTGCGGTGTCGTTGATGTTCGACGTGGAGTCGCACGAGGAGTGGTAGCAGCGGTCGAAGGCCTGACCGGCCGTGCCGCCCCACTTCTGGGCCTGGGCGCTGGTCTTGGTGCGGCTCGCTCCGGTGAAGAGGCCGCCGACCGGTATGCCCACGTTCTTGAACGACGCGTGGTCCGAGCGGCCGTCGCCCTCGGTCTCGATCTCGGTGGGGACACCGAGGCCCGCGAAGTAGCCCTTGAGGGTCTGCTCGATCGTCGGGTCGTCGTCGTAGACGAAGTAGCCCGGGTTCGGGGAGCCGATCATGTCGAAGTTCAGATAGCCGGAGATCTTCGACCGCTCCGTGGACGGCAGGCTGTTGACGTAGTGCTTCGAGCCCACCAGGCCCAGCTCCTCCGCTCCCCACCAGCCGAAGCGCAGATGCTTCGCGGGCTGGAGCTGGGCGCGGGAGACGGCGAGCGCGGCTTCCAGCACGGCCGCGGAACCGGATCCGTTGTCGTTGATGCCGGCACCGGAGCTGACGGAGTCGAGATGGGCGCCGGCCATCACCGTGCGGTTGACGTCACCGCCGGGCCAGTCGGCTATCAGGTTGTAGCCGGTGGTGCCGTTGTAGCTGAACTGCTGGACGGAGGTGGTGAATCCCGCCGCGTCCAGCTGGGCCTTCACATAGTCGACGGAGGCCTTGTAGCCGGCCCGGCCGTGGGCCCGGTTGCCGCCGTTCTCGGTGGCGATCGTCTGGAGGCGGTTCAGGTGCGCCTTGACGTTGGCGAGCGGTATGTCGGGTGCCGCGAGGGCGGGCACCGGGGCCGCGGGAGCGGCGGACGCCGTGGGAGCGCCGGACGCGAGCAGCCCTGCCAGGGCGAACGCGGCGGCCACGGCGGAACATCTGGGAGCGGAGAGCTTCATGTGGGGGCTCCGGATTCCGTACGGGGACAGGACGGAACGTGCGTGACGCCCCGGGGTTGGCGGTCCCCGGGGCGCTGGAGCGTGCTCATCGAACGCGTTGCGCGTGCTTGTGCGTTGTGCGTGCTGATGTTCAGTGACGACCTGACAAGGCGTCAAGGGCGGAAATCGGTCACGGCCGTTCGCTCAACGGACATGCTCGGGTCCGCCCCCGGACGGTCCCCGGCCACCTGGTGGACGGTCACTGGACGCAGAACTCGTTGCCCTCCGGGTCGCTCATCACCACCCATCGGCCGCCCTGCTCGTTCACCCGGCGCAGTGCTGTCGCCCCCAGCGCCTCCAGCCTGGAGGTCTCCGCCTCCATCTCCCCAGGGGCGGAGTGCAGATCGATGTGGACACGGTTCTTCACCGTCTTCGGCTCCGGCACCCGCTGGAACAGCACGCGGCGCCCGAGCCCGGCGTCGCTCACCTTGTCGTGGTCGTCGTCCGGATGCCGGACCGCGGCCAGATCACGCCACGCACGGCGACCGTGTGTTTCCAGGGTCGCCTCCGGCGGTGCGGCGCCCTGTGCGAGGAGCTGCTCGATGAGTGTGCTGTGGTCCTCGACCACGTAGCCCAGGGCCTCGGCCCAGAAAGCGGCCTGAGCGTGCGGATCCGCGGAGTCGATCACGAGCTTCCAATGCAGCGTCATGGAAACCAGTTATAGTGGTTACATGGTGAACAGGGCAACGGACACACCGGGCATGCTGCTGGAACCCCCTCCGGCGGCGCGTTCCGCTTCGACCCGGGCGCGCTGTGCCTGGAACTGCTCACCACTGGCGGCCCAGGCAGCCTCGCGGGCTACGAGGTGCTGCACGACCCGCCCGCGCTGCTGCGCTGGGTGGCGGCCAGCCGGCTGCCCGGGGAACCGCGCCTGAGCGTGGACGACGCGGGGGTGGCCGACGCCCGCACCCTGCGAAACGCCTTGTGGGGCATGGCCGCCGCGGCGGCGCACGATGGCGACACGGACCCTGCCGACGTCTCCGTGGTCAACGCGGCGGCCGCGGCCCCCGCCCTGGTGCCCCGCATCGGTGCGGACGGATCGAGACAGTGGTTGCCGGGCGCGACGGCCGGCCAGTTGCTCTCCACCGTGGCCCGCGACGCCGTGGACCTCTTCACCGGCCCTTACGCGCACCGGGTACGTGAGTGCGGATCGCACGACTGCCGACTGGTCTTCGTCGACACCTCACGGCCAGGGCGCCGCCGTTGGTGCGCCATGGAGCGGTGCGGCAACCGCAGCAAGGTGCGCGCGCACCGCGCCCGCCATGTGGAGGCAGACCGATGACCGGTGCTCCGCGGCGGCCTGTCCGATGGGCGTTCTGCGACCGATGTCACGTCTTGGGCCGGTCGTTCTGCGTCTAGCGTGTAGGGATGGACGCTCTGCCCCACAGCGGGCCGCCCGGCTGCCCGCTGGTCGGCCTGGTTGCCACGTACATGCCCCGGCTCTCGGAGTTCTCCTTCGAACCGGGGCTCGTCGCTGCCGTCGACCAGCATGCGGCGGCGGTGCGTGATGCTCTTGTGCCGCTGGTCCCCGCCCCCCGTCGGGGGGGCCGGACGCCTTGCGAGGAGCCGGCCGGCATGGTGCGGCGGGAGGATCTCGCGGACTACGTCCTGGGGTTCACCGACCGGCTGGCGGAGACCGACTGGTCGGAACCGGTCGGCTACGACTTCGCGACCCTGCGGCTCACCGCCGTCTGCTGGCTCATCCGCGAACACGACCTGCTGGGCCGCTGATCCGCGAGCCGGACGGCCCGGCCATGGGCCCGAGCGCGACCAGCCGGGCGCCGACCCCACGAGCCTGGTCCACCGGGCCAAGATTCGCGAGCAGGACCTGCCGGGCCGTGAGCCGTGAGCACGACCTGGCGGGCGGCGGTCGGCGCGCACGACCTACCGGCCGGCTGATCCGCGAGCGCGACGTGCTGGGCCGTGAGCCGCGGGCATGACGCTGCCGGCCGCTGATCCACGGGTCATGACCTGCCTGGGACATGCCGCGGGCGCTCCCTCGGCGGCCACCGGCCGCCGAGGGAGCGCCCGGGTCGTCCCACGCACGTCACATGGGATCGCGGCCGTTGCCGAGCGGCGGCTGCGGACCCGAGTCCGGGCCGCGGCCCCGCTCGCGCCGCTGCTCCGGGCCCGGGTCCCGCCCGAAGTCGGGACCCTTGCCCTGGCGGCCCATGTCCTGGCTGCCCATGCCCGGTCGCGTCGTCTGCCGCTCGCCCGCGGGCTGGCCCGCGGCGGCGTCGGCACGACCGCGCTGGTAGGCGCTGATGGTGTCCTTGGCGCGGCCCGACTCGGCCTCCGCCGTCGCGAGCCACCGCTCCCAGCGTTCCCGCATGGGGCCGATGAGCCCGCCGCCGACACCGACGATCAGGATGCCCGCCATCGCGGCGAGCACGGCCCAGAGCACGGGACCGGTGACAGAGGTCGCGATCTGGGCCTGGCTTAGCGCGGCGATCGCGCCGAGCGCCACGATGAAGGCCCAGGCGATCGTCCCCAGCGTCCGGCCGTAGGAGGTCCCGGACAGGGCGCCCTGGATGATGTCGCGGACGGCACGCGCGATGGCCATGGCCACGACGACGATGACACAGGCGACGATGGCCTTCGGGATCCAGGAGACAGCCCCGTTGATCATGTTGCTGATCGGGTTCGGTCCGAACACGCCGAACGCCAGTTGCAGGGCGACCAGCAGAATCGCGTAGTAGAGGATCTTGCTGATGATCCCGGTGGCGTCGTAATTGGAGTTCCTGAGAGTGTTCGAGAGGCCGCTGCGCTCCGACATCCGCTCGAAACCGACCTTGCGCAGCAGTTTGTCGGCCACTTTGGCTATCGCCTTGGCGATGAACCAGCCGATGACCAGGATCACCAGAAAAGCGATGAACTTCGGGATGAACTCGGCCACGGCGGACCACGCGTCACTGAAGCCTTGGCCGAAGTCGACCGATAGCGCGAGGGGTTGCTGCATGACGCACTCACTCCGCTCTGTGCACTACCGCGGTCCGTTTGACCGGGGCCTGGACTTCCGGTGGTAGCACCGGTCGGCAGGCCCCGGCCTGCGCAGAGAGCGGGAGCAGAGCCGTTCGAGTGGACTTTGGGCCCTGGTGGGCGTGGCTCGGCCGCATGGCGTGACCGAGGGGTGTAAGGGCGCTGCCCGTGTCAGGAGGCGGGACCGTCCGCGGCGTGTGCCGCGGCGGCACCGGCATGCCCGGTGGTCACGGGCGCAGCGCCGGAGGCGGCCGCCCGGGCA
The DNA here is from genome assembly GCF_009832925.1 of Streptomyces sp. Tu 2975. Taxonomy (GTDB): domain Bacteria; phylum Actinomycetota; class Actinomycetes; order Streptomycetales; family Streptomycetaceae; genus Streptomyces. The sequence continues at coordinate 3,531,036 of NZ_CP047140.1, read as the reverse complement.
GCCAGCCGCAGGGCTTCTGCCTTGTTGCGGCGCGCGGTGCGCAGCGCGTCCCAGGTCAGGCAGGTCAGGGCAAGCCACACCAGGGCGAAGCCCGCCCAGCGCTCCGCAGGCATGGCCTCGTGGAAGTAGAGGATGCCCAGCAGGAACTGGAAGACCGGCGCCAGATACTGGAGCAGTCCCAGCGTGGAGAGCGGGACCCGTATCGCCGCGGCGCCGAAGCAGACCAGCGGTACGGCCGTCACCAGACCGGTCGCGGCGAGCAGCGCCGCGTGCCCGGCGCCGTGGACGCCGAAGGTCGCGGAGCCGTCAGCGCCCAGCCAGACGAGGAACGCCATGGCCGGCAGGAACTGGATGGCGGTCTCGGCGGCCAGTGACTCCAGCCCGCCGATGTTGACCTTCTTCTTCACGAGTCCGTACGTGGCGAAGGAGAAGGCGAGGGTCAGCGAGATCCACGGCGGCTGCCCGTAGCCGATGGCCAGGACCAGCACCGAGGCGAGGCCGATGCCGACGGCGGCCCACTGTGCGGGGCGGAGCCGTTCCTTCAGGAGCAGCACGCCCATGGCGATGGTGACCAGCGGGTTGATGAAGTAGCCGAGCGACGCCTCGACGACGTGGCCCGAGTTCACGGACCAGATGTAGAGGCCCCAGTTGACGGTGATCACCGCGGCGGCGACGGCGACGAGCCCCAGCTTGCGCGGCTGCCGGACCAGTTCGCGGATCCAGCCCCACCGCCGGAGGGCCAGGAGGGCGATGCCCACGAGGGCCAGGGACCAGACCATCCGGTGGGCGAGGATCTCCATGGCGCCGGCCGGCTTGAGCAGCGGCCAGAAGAGCGGGACCAGGCCCCACATCCCGTAGGCACCGATCCCGTACAGCAGTCCTGCCCGCTGTTCCTTCTCCGACTTCACTGACCCTCCCGCCGTGCGCGCGTCCCTCGAAGAAGGTACGCCCGGCAGGGGTGGGATGTCATGCCCGTATCGCCATACGGTCATGACGGATCTTGGGGGCGGGCCGGTTCGCTCAGGCGCCGGTCAGCGCTGCCGAGATCGTGACGGCGAGCGGCGTGGTGGGCCGTCCGGCCAGCCGGGCCAGGTCGCCGGTGGTCCGCGCCAGGCGGCCGCGCGCGATGGCGTCGTCGACGTCGACGAGGATGCGGGCGAACGGCTCCGGCACCCCTGCTCCGGTGAGGATCGACAGATGGGTCTCTGCCGGAACCTCGTTGTAGGTGATGGGGCGGCCGGTCTGCCGCGACAGTTCGGCCGCGTACTCGGCCAGCGACCACGCCGTGTCACCGCTCAGTTCGTACGCCCGGCCCAGGTGTCCTTCGCCGGTCAGCACGGCCGCGGCGGCAGCGGCGTAGTCGGCCCGCGTGGCGGAGGCGATCCGGCCGTCACCGGCGCTGCCGACGACCGCGCCGTGCTCCAGGACGGGGGAGAGCGCGGCGGTGTAGTTCTCCGTGTACCAGCCGTTGCGCAGGAAGGTGTACGGGAGTCCCGAGTCGAGGATCAGCTGCTCGGTCGCCCGGTGCTCGGCGGCCAGGTCGAAATCCGCTTCGGGCCCGCCGAGGACGCCGGTGTACGCCAGCTGGGCGACGCCGGCCGCCTTCGCCGCGCCGATCACCGCGGTGTGCTGCGGCACCCGGCGGCCCACCTCGCTGCCGGAGACGAGCAGGACGCGCTCGCCGGTGCGGAAGGCCCCGTCGAGGGTGGCGGGCTCGTCGTAGTCGGCGATGCGCAGCTCGACCCTGCGGTCGGCGAGGTCCGCGGCCTTCTGCTTGTCGCGGACGACGGCGGTGACCCGTTCGGCGGGGACGGTGGCGAGCAGCTCTTCGACGACGAGACGACCGAGGGCTCCGGTGGCGCCGGTCACGACGATCTTCATGCGGGTTTCTCCGATTCACGGGGTTCGACGTGCTTCGGATCGACCCTAGGGAAGGCACTAACTATTCGTAAGTACCCACTTTGAAGTAAGGTACTGGTATGGCTGTAAGTGATGTCCGGGCCGACGACGACCGGCTCCGCGTTCCCGATGTGAACCACGAGATGTGCCCGTCCAGGCTGATCCTCGAGCACGTCACCAGCCGGTGGGGCGTCCTCGTGCTGGCCGCCCTGCTGGAGCGCTCGTACCGCTTCAGCGAACTGCGCAGGGAGATCGGCGGGGTCAGCGAGAAGATGCTCGCCCAGACCCTCCAGACACTGGAGCGCGACGGCTTCGTGCACCGTGACGCCAAGCCCGTCATCCCGCCCCGCGTCGACTACTCGCTCACCGCGCTCGGCAAGGAGGCCGCCGAACAGGTGTGGGGGCTGGCCCGCTGGAGCGAGCGGCGGGTGCCGGACGTGGAGGCGGCGCGCGTCTCGTACGACGACGAGAAGGCACGCGCCGCCGCCTCCCTGTGAGACCTGCCGACCGTCAGCCGACGACCGTCCAGGTGTCGCTGCCCGCGAGCAGGGCGGCCAGGTCGCCCTTGCCGTGCTGTTCCACGGCGGTGTCGAGCTGCTCGGCCATGAGCGTGTCGTAGACCGGGCGCTGAACACTGCGGAGCACACCGATCGGGGTGTGATGGAGCGTGTCCGCGTCGGCGAGCCGCGAGAGCGCGAACGCCGTGGTCGGGGACGCCGCGTGGGCGTCGTGGACGAGGATGTCCGCCTCGTTCTCCGCGGTGACGGCCACCACCTCGAGGTCACCGGTGGACGGGTTGCGGACCACGCCCTTGCCGCCCTCGGCCCCGAAGCGGATCGGCCGACCGTGCTCGAGCCGGATGACCGCCTCCTGCGCCTGCTCCTTGTCCTTGAGGGCTTCGAAGGCGCCGTCGTTGAAGATGTTGCAGTTCTGGTAGATCTCGATCAGCGCCGTGCCCTGATGGTCGGCGGCCTGGCGCAGCACCTCGGTGAGGTGCTTGCGGTCGGAGTCGACGGTGCGGGCGACGAACGAGGCCTCCGCGCCGATCGCCAGCGACACCGGGTTGAACGGCGCGTCGAGGGAGCCCATCGGCGTGGACTTGGTGATCTTGCCGACTTCGGACGTGGGGCTGTACTGGCCCTTGGTGAGACCGTAGATCCGGTTGTTGAACAGCAGGATCTTCAGGTTGACGTTGCGGCGCAGCGCGTGGATGAGGTGGTTGCCGCCGATGGACAGCGCGTCGCCGTCGCCGGTGACCACCCAGACGGACAGATCACGGCGGGACGAGGCCAGGCCGGTGGCGATCGCAGGGGCGCGGCCATGGATCGAGTGCATCCCGTAGGTGTTCATGTAGTACGGGAAGCGGGACGAGCAGCCGATGCCGGAGACGAAGACGATGTTCTCCTTCGCCAGCCCCAGTTCCGGCATGAAGCCCTGCACGGCCGCGAGAACGGCGTAGTCGCCGCAGCCGGGGCACCAGCGCACTTCCTGGTCGGACTTGAAGTCCTTCATGGACTGCGTGGCCTCGGCCTTGGGCACCAGCGAGAGCGCCTCAGTCATTGATGGCCTCCTGGAGGACGTGGGCGAGCTGCTGCGCCTTGAACGGCATGCCGTTGACCTGGTTGAACGAGCGTGCATCGACGAGGTACTTCGCCCGGACGAGGCCGGCGAGCTGGCCGAGGTTCATCTCGGGCACGACGACCTTGTCGTACTGCTTCAGCACCGCCCCGAGGTTCTTCGGGAACGGGTTGAGATGGCGCAGATGCGCCTGGGCGATCGGGGTGCCCGTGGCGCGCAGCCGGCGTACCGCCGCCGTGATCGGCCCGTAGGTGGAGCCCCAGCCCAGGACGAGGGTGCGCGCGCCGTCGGGGTCGTCGACGTCGAGGTCGGGGACCTCGATGCCGTCGATCTTGGCCTGGCGGGTGCGGACCATGAAGTCGTGGTTGGCCGGGTCGTACGAGATGTTGCCGGTGCCGTCCTGCTTCTCGATACCGCCGATACGGTGTTCCAGGCCCGGCGTGCCCGGCACGGCCCAGGGGCGGGCCATGGTCTGCGGGTCGCGCTTGTAGGGCCAGAACACCTCGGTGCCGTCGGCCAGTTCATGATTCGGTCCGGTCGCGAACTGCACCCGCAGATCGGGCAGCTCGTCGACGTCCGGGATGCGCCACGGCTCCGAGCCGTTCGCGAGATAGCCGTCGGAGAGCAGGAACACCGGCGTCCGGTACGTCAGCGCGATCCTGGCCGCGTCCAGCGCCGCGTCGAAGCAGTCCGCGGGCGTGCGCGGCGCGACCACCGGCACCGGCGCCTCACCGTTGCGGCCGTACATGGCCTGCAGCAGATCCGCCTGCTCCGTCTTCGTCGGCAGCCCCGTCGACGGACCGCCACGCTGGATGTCCACCACCAGCAGCGGCAGCTCGAGCGAGACCGCGAGCCCGATGGTCTCCGACTTGAGCGCCACACCGGGGCCTGAGGTCGTCGTGACGGCGAGCGAGCCGCCGAACGCGGCGCCCAGCGCCGCCCCGATCCCGGCGATCTCGTCCTCCGCCTGGAACGTCCGTACACCGAAGTTCTTGTGCTTCGACAGCTCGTGCAGGATGTCGGACGCGGGAGTGATCGGGTAGGAGCCCAGGTAGAGCGGCAGATCCGCCTGCTTGCTCGCCGCGATCAGCCCGTACGACAGGGCCAGGTTCCCGGAGATGTTGCGGTAGGTGCCCGTCGGGAACGCCGTGCTCGCCGGGGCCACCTCGTAGGAGACCGCGAAGTCCTCCGTGGTCTCGCCGAAGTTCCACCCGGCCCGGAAGGCCGCGATGTTGGCCTCCGCGATGTTCGGCTTCTTGGCGAACTTCTGCCGCAGGAAGCCCTCCGTGCCCTCCGTGGGCCGGTGGTACATCCAGCTCAGGAGCCCCAGCGCGAACATGTTCTTGCTGCGCTCGGCCTCCTTGCGTGACAGCCCGAAATCCTTCAGGGCCTCGATCGTCAGCGTCGTCAGCGGCACCGGATGGACGCTGTAGCCGTCGAGCGACCCGTCCTCCAGCGGCGAGGTCTCGTAGCCCACCTTCGCCATGGCCCGCTTCGCGAACTCGTCGGTGTTGACGATGATCTCGCTGCCGCGCGGCACATCGGCGATGTTGGCCTTCAAGGCCGCCGGGTTCATCGCGACCAGCACGTTCGGCGCGTCGCCAGGGGTGAGGATGTCGTGGTCGGCGAAGTGCAACTGGAAGCTGGAGACGCCCGGCAGGGTGCCGGCGGGCGCCCGGATCTCGGCGGGGAAGTTGGGAAGTGTGGAGAGGTCGTTGCCGAACGACGCCGTCTCCGAGGTGAACCTGTCACCCGTGAGCTGCATACCGTCGCCGGAGTCACCCGCGAAACGGATGATCACCCGGTCCAGACGGCGGATCTCCTTTTCGCCGGCGCGTCTGCGCTGCTCGCCGACGAGGGCCTCGTCGGACCCGTTGACCTCATCGGCCTGCTCGGCCGGGCTACTGACCTTGCTGGTCACTGAACTGGACCTCCCTCGAGGCGGTTCCTCGGGCCCGGCCGGCCCACCGGCCGTCCCACTGGCCACCCTACGACCGTAAGGGTCGCCTTCCCCGGACCGCTCGCATGTCGGACGCCGGCGGTGACGCCGTGACGCCCTGGTTCGTCATGCTTTCCCTGCCCTCGGCCTTCCCGGAAGCCGCGCTCCCACCTCATCCTCCGGCCCTGGGCCTACCGCATCGCTCGAGGACCGGCGGAGCGCCCGCGGCCACGACCTGCTCGGCCGGGCCCGGCGTGCGGCCGGCCGGCGGCCCGTGACCCCCGGCCGACCGGACGTCACGAATTGAGGTACGTCAGCACCGCCAGTACGCGCCGGTGGTCGCCCTCGCTGGGGGAGAGCCCGAGCTTCTGGAAGATGTTGCTGACATGCTTCTCCACCGCTCCGTCGCTCACGACGAGCTGCTTGGCGATCGCCGAGTTCGTACGGCCCTCGGCCATCAGACCCAGCACCTCACGCTCACGCGGGGTGAGACCGACCAGCACATCCTGCTTACGGCTGCGGCCGAGCAGCTGTGCCACGACCTCCGGGTCCAGGGCGGTACCGCCTTGCGCGACCCGCACCACGGCGTCGACGAATTCCCGCACTTCCGCCACCCGGTCCTTGAGCAGGTAGCCCACCCCCCGGCTGCTCCCGGCCAGCAGTTCCGTGGCGTACTGCTCCTCCACGTACTGGGACAGCACCAGCACCCCGACCCCGGGATGGTCCCGGCGCAGCTGCACCGCCGCGCGCACACCCTCGTCGGTGTGCGTCGGGGGCATACGGACGTCCGCGACCACGACGTCCGGCAGCGCGCTCTGTGCGGCCAGCTCGTCGATCGTCTTGATCAGTGCCTCCGCGTCACCCACCCCGGCGACCACGTCGTGTCCCCGGTCGGTCAGCAGCCGGGTCAGACCCTCCCGAAGCAGTACTGAATCCTCGGCGATGACCACCCGCACGCTGTCCTCCACAGTCCCGTGTCCCCCTGTTGATGTGTTTCCCACCCTGCCCGTCCCAGCATCCCAGGACGAGAGCGCCCATGGGCCCGCCTCGGGTTTTCCCGGTCACCGCACCGGGGGACGCAGAAGCGGGGGCACAGGGTTGCCGCGGCGAACCAGGTCGCCGCGGCAGAGGCGGGGGATCAGACGGGACCATGCCCCGGGGCACGGGGAACCGGCCGGGGGCCGGGGGGCCGGCCGCGCGCCGGGGATCGGACGCTCTGGGGGATCAGCCGCGCCAGGGGAGCTCCGCGGTCACCGTGGTCGGTCCGCCCGCGGGCGAGTCGACCGCCAGGACGCCGTCCACGGCGCCCAGCCGCTCCGAGAGCCCGGCGAGTCCGCTGCGGGCCGACAGTCCGGCGCCGCCCCTGCCGTCGTCCCTGACCTGGAGCATCAGCCGGTCCTCCGAACGCCACACGTCCACCGAGGCGCGGGTGGCCCGGGCGTGCTTGCTCACGTTCTGCAGCAGCTCGGAGACGGTGAAGTAGGCGATGCCCTCTATGGCGGGCGCCGGCCGCGAGTCGAGGTCCACCTCCACCGCCACAGGGACGGTGCAGCGAGAGGCGATGGCGGAGAGCGCGGCGTCCAGACCGCGGTCGGTCAGCACCGCCGGGTGGATCCCGCGGGCGAGGTCCCGCAGCTCCTGCAGCGCCACCTTCACCTCGCCGTGTGCCTCGTCGACCATCCGGGCCGCGGCCTGCGGGTCCTCCGCCAGCTTCTCCTTCGCCAGGCCGAGATCCATCGCGAGCGACACGAGCCGTGCCTGCGCGCCGTCATGAAGATCGCGCTCGATGCGGCGGAGGTCCGCCGCCGCGGTGTCCACCACCACGCCACGATCCGACTCCAGCTCCACGACACGGGTCGCGAGCCGCGACGGCCCGAGCAGCCCGGCCACCATCAGCCGGTCGACGCTCGTCAGACCCCGCATGATCCACGGCGTCATGAGCGTGAACAGCAGGCCGACGACGCTGGTGGCGGCGATCTCCAGGGGCGTGTCGAGATAGAAGTTGTGCGTCCCGTCCCCGTACAGCTGAAGGCCGTCGACACCGGCCCACATCGGGAAGATCCACTGCCACAGCGGGTAGAGCAGCAGCGACCAGCCGGTCACCCACAGGGTCACGGACACCGAGAAGCCGAAGACCGCCCACGGGAAGTGGAGGAACGCGTAGAGCAGGTGCCGCCAGGACACCCCGCTCTTGAGGATGCCGCCCATCCACGCCGCCACACCGTTCTTGCGTCCGCTCGCTCTGCTGAGCACCGGCTCGGGCGCCGCCACGTCCAGATCGAGCAGGGCGCGTGCGCGAGCGCGCTCCAGCGCTCCGTAACCGCGGAGGGCGGCGAGGGAGGCGGCGAACACGGGGACGCCGAGGAAGGTGACGAGGAGGCCCGCGCCGAGCGACGTCATGGTCACCGCGAACACGAATACCGCGGTCGCGAGCGGAAGGTTCAGCACGAGGTAACCGAACTCGCGCCAGGCACGGCCCTCGAAGGGAGCGCGCAGTACGGGAGGGAGGAAATGGTCCCGGCGCGCCGGAGAGCCGTATCCGTGGTCCGTGGCCATCGAAGTCGTCCGATCTGCGAAGCGGGCTGTCATACCCATAAGCCTGCTGTGGCGGCCGGTTCCGCACCATGAGGGCGGTATCCGTCTTGGGCGGGGGGTTTTCCCCACCACCCGGCGAACGCCGGTACTCGCCGGCGGGAGCGGGAGCGGCGGGTGCCTGTTCCGGGCCGACGCGTCCGCGCGGGCCGGGAGCGGCCCGCTCGGCGCGCACCTGGTGTCCGTGAAACGTCAGTGGGTGCGCGCTCCGCGGACCTCGCTCGCCTCCCGGACACGCCACGGCAGCTCCGCCGTGACCGTCGTCGGGCCGCCGGGGGGTGAGTCCAGGACGAAGAGGCCGTCCACGGCGCCCAGCCGTTCGGCGAGACCGGCCATTCCGGTACCGCCGTCGAGCCGCGCCCCGCCCTTGCCGTCGTCCATGACCTGGAGCAACAGACGGTCGCCGGACCGCCACACGTCCACAGAGGCGCGGGTCGCCCGCGCGTGCTTGCTCACGTTCTGCAGCAACTCGGAGACGGTGAAGTAGGCGATGCCCTCGATCGCGGCCGCCGGACGCTCGTCGAGGTTCACGGTGACCGTCACCGGTGCCGTGCAGCGGGACGCGACCGAGGAAAGCGCCGCGTCCAGGCCGCGGTCCGTCAGTACGGCAGGGTGGATGCCCCGGGCCAGGTCGCGCAGTTCCTGCAGCGCGAGCTTCACCTCGCCGTGTGCCTCGTCCACCATCGCGGCCGCCGCGTCCGGGTCCTCGAGAAGCTTCTCCTTGGCGAGGCCGAGCCCCATCGCGAGCGCGACCAGCCGGGCCTGAGCGCCGTCGTGGAGGTCCCTTTCGATACGGCGCAGGTCCGCCGCGGCCGTGTCCACGACGACCCCGCGGTCCGACTCCAACTCGGCGATGCGCCGTTCCAGTTCGTCGGACGGCGACAGCAGTCCTCGCGCCATCGCGCGGTCCGCGTTGGACAGCCCGCGCGCGATGAAGGGGAGCACGGGCCACAGGACGAAGAGACCCACCACCATGACGGTGAAGGTGAGGACGCCCCACGGCAGCCGGATGAACGAGTACAGCACCGAGCGCCAGGCCACCGGGTCCTTCAGCCGGGACCACACCGACGCGATCACGCCCTCACCGTGCGCCGGACCGGGCAGCGGGCTGGGCTCGTCGATCCGTACCCCGAGCAGGGCGCGGGCCCGCGCCCGTTCCGCCTTGCCGATGCCGCGGGCCCCCATGAGGCCGAGAGCCAGCAGAGGCATCCCGATCACCGTCACGGAGAGGCCGGCGCCGACGCTGATCGTCACCGTCACATAGACGAACCCGAGCAGCGCGATCGGCAGGTTGGCCAGCAGATGCGCGATCTCCTTCCACGTGTGGCGGTCGAAGGCGAAGCGCGCGGGAGGCGGCCGGTCGTTGTCGGGGGCGGTGATGCTCGCGGTCATGAGGGCAAGCCTGCCGGGCGGGACCGCCGTACGCCATGGGGTACATGGGTGGGGCGAAGTAGGGATAACCCCACCCGGAGGCCGACCGATGCGTGACACGACTGCTTACGCTCTCTTTAGCAGGGCCTAGACTCCCGTGCGTACAGAGCGTGCGTAGGAATCGGCGGAGCGGCGACAAGCACAGTCGTAGCGACGAAACGAAGCGCGACGAAGCGCAACGAAGCGCGACGTGGCGACGAAGCAACGACGATGAAGCAACGACGACGACAACGCACCGACAAGGTCGACTGGGTCAGGGAGCGAGGGGACGGACGTGCCGGAACCGACCGGAGTCGCGCTCGCGACGGAGTACTTCCGGAGCTACTCCGTCGTGGGGCTGCTCGCGCTGATCGGCGTGCTGTTCGTCGCTGTCGCCTTCACCGCGGGCCGGCTGCTGCGCCCCGTCGTCCCGACGCCGGAGAAGCTGCTGACCTACGAATGCGGTGTCGACCCGGTGGGCGAGGGCTGGGCACACACCCAGGTCCGCTACTACGTCTACGCCTTCCTGTACGTGATCTTCGCGGTCGACTCGATCTTCCTCTTCCCGTGGGCGACGGTGTTCGCCGCCGACGGCTACGGCGCGACGACGCTCGTGGAGATGTTCATCTTCCTCGGCTTCCTGGCCGTGGGACTGCTCTACGCATGGAAGAAGGGGGTCCTGACATGGACGTGACCCCGACCTCGAACCAGACCTCGAACCAGGCTTCGAGCCCGGCTTCGGCCCCGACTCCGGTCCCGGCCCCCGAGCTCCTGCCGGAGCCCCGGCGACTGGGCGCCCTCGCGCGTCTGGCCCCGGAACCGATGAAGGTGATCCTCAACTGGGGGCGCCGCTACAGCCTGTGGGTCTTCAACTTCGGACTCGCCTGCTGCGCGATCGAGTTCATCGCGGCGTCGATGGCCCGGCACGACTTCATCCGGCTCGGCGTGATCCCCTTCGCGCCGGGCCCCCGCCAGGCGGACCTGATGATCGTCTCCGGCACGGTCACGGACAAGATGGCCCCCGCGGTGAAGCGCCTGTACGAGCAGATGCCCGAGCCGAAGTACGTCATCTCCTTCGGCGCCTGCTCGAACTGCGGCGGCCCGTACTGGGACTCCTACTCCGTCACCAAGGGCGTCGACCAGATCATCCCCGTCGACGTCTACGTGCCCGGCTGCCCGCCACGCCCCGAGGCGCTGCTCCAGGGCATCCTCAAGCTCCAGGAGAAGATCGCCCGGGAGTCGCTCGACGAACGCTACGGACACGGCGGGGAGAAGACCGGCGCTGCCCGGCCCTCCACCGCGGCCCTGCGGAGCGGCCTGATCACTCCGCCGCCGGCAGAGCCCGAGGCCGAGTCCAAGGCGGAGGCCGAGGCCGAGGCCGAGTCCAAGGCTGACTCGGGAACCGAATCCGGGCCGGAGGGGGAGCGGTGAACCTGTACGACAGCCTCCCCGACGCCGTCACCGAGATCTTCGGCGAGGAGGCGACAGCCGAGCGGACCTACGAACTGCTCACCGTCGACGTCCCCGTCGGCTCCTGGATCGCCGCTCTGGAGATCGCCCGCGACAAGCTGGGCTGCACCTATTTCGACTGGCTCAGCGCCGTCGACGAGCCGGGCACCGGATTCCGGATCTGCGCGCACGTCGTTTCGCTGGAGGGCCGTGCGGTCCGCCGGCTGCTGGTGCGCACGACCGTCCCGCACGGCGCCCCGTCCCTGCCGTCGGCCGTCGACGTCTACGCGGGCGCGAGCTGGCACGAGCGCGAGACCCACGAGATGTTCGGCGTCGACTTCACCGGCCATCCGCACCAGGTGCCGCTGCTGCTGCCGGACGGCTTCGAGGGGCACCCGTTGCGCAAGGACTTCGTGCTCGCCGCCCGGGTCGCCAAGGCCTGGCCCGGCGCCAAGGAACCGGGGGAGTCCGAGCACGGCGGGCCGAAGCGCCGCCAGATGCTGCCGCCGGGCGTCCCGGACCCGAACGAATGGGGCCCCCTCAAGGGCCAGCTCCCGCCCGCCCCCGCACGACCCGCCCGCACGCCTCGCGCCGGCGCAGCCGCGGCAGGCGCGGGCGAGCGTCCGCCGCGCCGCACCCGCAGCGCCGGCGAGGGCTCGGCGTCCCAGGCCGAGACGCCTGCGGCCGCACCGCGGCGGTCCCGTAGCGCGAGTGAGGGCTCGGCGTCCCAGGCCGAGACGCCTGCGGCCGCACCGCGGCGGCCCCGTAGCGCGAGCCAGGGCTCCGCCTCCCAGGCCGGCACCGGGACCACGCCGCCGGCCGGGCGGACGGGCTCACCCGAGCCGTCCACGGCACCGGAGGCGGCCGGCGCACCGGGCGTGCCGGGCGCACCGGAGAAGGGTCGACCCACAGGACCGGACGAGCCCACGACGCCGCCGCGCTCCCGGAGCTCCGACGCGCCGTGGCACCACGCCCGCCCGGCCTTCGAGGACCCGGAGACCGGCCCCGAGCCGCCCGCCGGCAAGGACGTCACCCCTGGGACCGCGGCTGGAGCCGAACCCGGCACCGAGCCCGCGGCGGAACCCGGACCTGCGGCGGAACCCGGGCCCACGGCGCAAGCCGAGCCGGAAGCGGTAACCGAACGCGACGCGGGACCCGAAGCCAGGCCCGAGCCCGCGGCGGGACCCGTACCTGCGGCGGGACCCGCGCCCGAAGCGGGACCCGCACGCGGCGCGGGAACCGAACGCGACGCCGGATCCGAACACGACGCGGGACCCGGCCCCGGAGCCGAACGCGACTCCGAACCGGAGGACCCCACACCCTCACCCCCATCCACGCCCGCGCCCGGATCCGCCGACGGACCGGACGACGACGAGGCGAACCGACCTGCCGGAGGCGACCCCGCGTGAACGACGCACTCGACGTCGCCTTCCGGCTCCTCGTCGTCTTCGCCGTGTTCCTCGTCCTCCCCCTCGTCATCGGACAGACCGAGCACAAAGTGATGGCCCACATGCAGGGCCGTCTCGGTCCCATGTACGCCGGTGGCTTCCACGGCTGGGCCCAGCTCGTGGCGGACGGTGTGAAGTTCGCGCAGAAGGAGGACGTGGTGCCGGCCGAGGCCGACCGCCGCGTCTTCCAGCTCGCTCCCGCCGTGGCGCTCCTTCCTTACCTCCTCGTCCTCGTCGTGATCCCGATCGGCCCGAGCGAGGGCGCGGTCGGCCAGGTCGTCGACGCCGGCATCTTCTTCGTCCTCGCCGTCATGGGCGTCGGTGTGCTCGGCTCGCTGATGGCCGGCTGGGCCTCGGCCAACAAGTTCTCCCTGCTCGGCGGCCTGCGTACCGCCGCCCAGTTGCTCGCGTACGAGCTGCCGATGCTGCTGACCGCCGCCTCCGTCGCCATGGCGGCCGGGACGGTGTCGCTGCCCGGCATCCTCAACGCCTTCGAGTGGTGGTGGCTGCCCTGGCAGATCGTGGGCGCCATCGTCTTCTTCGTCGCCGGTCTCGCCGAGCTTCAACGGCCGCCGTTCGACATGCCCGTCGCCGACTCCGAGATCATCTTCGGCGCTTACACCGAATACACCGGTCTTCGCTTTGCGCTGTTCCTCCTCGCCGAGTATGCGGGCATCGTCGTGCTGTGCGGCCTCACCACCGTCCTCTTCCTGGGCGGCTGGCACGGTCCGTTCGGCGCTGAAGGCCTCGGCTGGGTGTGGACCCTGCTCAAGACCGCCGTGCTCGCGTTCATCGTCATCTGGCTGCGGGTGACGTACCCCCGCATGCGTGAGGACCAGTTGCAGAAGCTCGCATGGACGGTCCTCATCCCGCTCGCTCTTGCCCAGATCGCCCTCACCGGCATCGTCAAGGTGGTGATCTAGACGTGTCTCCGATCCCCGGCTCCGGGCTCGCCAAGGGCCTGGCCGTCACCCTGCGGACGATGACGAAGAAGACCGTCACCGCCCAGTACCCCGATGTCCAGCCCGAACTCCCGCCCCGCTCGCGCGGCGTCATCGGCCTGTTCGAGGAGAACTGCACGGTCTGCATGCTCTGCGCCCGTGAGTGCCCCGACTGGTGCATCTACATCGACTCCCACAAGGAGACCGTGCCGGCGGCGGTACCCGGTGGCCGCGAACGCAGCCGCAACGTCCTCGACCGGTTCGCCATCGACTTCTCCCTGTGCATGTACTGCGGCATCTGCATCGAGGTCTGTCCTTTCGACGCGCTGTTCTGGTCGCCCGAGTTCGAGTACGCGGAGACGGACATCCGCGAACTCACCCACGAGCGGGACAAGCTCCGCGAGTGGATGTGGACGGTGCCCGCGCCCCCGGCACTCGACCCGGGCGCCGAGGAACCGAAGGAGATCGGCGCCGCCCGCAAGACGGCGGAGAAGCTCGCCGCTGCGGAGGCGGACGCGAACACCCCGCCGGGCCCGAGCACCCCGCCGGGCGCTGGCGGCGTTCCGCCGGCCGGCGGTGAACGCCCCGCTGACGAAAGCGGCCCGGATTCGGGCCAGGGAGGTCCGGCATGACGTTCGCCGCAGCCGCGACGCACGGTTTCCTTTCCCCTGCCGGTGTCGAGATCGCCTTTCTGCTCGTGGGCGTGGTCACGCTCGGCGCGGCCGTCATCACCGTCACGACCCGGCAACTGGTGCATGCCGCCCTCTGGCTGGTCGTGGCGCTCGGTGGCCTCGCCGTCGAATACCTCCTGCTCACCGCGGAGTTCATCGCCTGGGTGCAGGTTCTGATCTATGTCGGTTCCGTGGTCGTCCTCCTGCTTTTCGGTCTGATGCTCACCAAGGCGCCCATCGGCCGTTCGCCGGACGCCGACTCGGGCAACCGGTGGGTCGCCCTGGCGGTGGCCGCCGTCGCCGCCGCGTCCCTCGTGTGGGTCGTCGTCGATGCCTTCCGCACCACCTGGATAGACCTGGACGGACCGGCCCAGGGCTCCACGAAGGTGTCCGGCGAGATCCTCTTCCGGCACTGGGTGCTGCCGTTCGAGGCGCTCTCCGTACTGCTGCTCGCCGCCCTCATCGGCGCGATCGTCCTGTCCCGCAAGGACGGTGAGGAGCCCGGCACGGTCCCGGCGTCCCGGACAGCTCCGACCGTCGGAAGAGGCAAGGACACCCCGGCGGGCCGTGCGGACCGACCGGCCCGAGAGGGGAACAGCTGATGCACCTCGCCTATCCAGCCGTGCTCGCGGTGCTCCTCTTCAGCGTCGGGCTGTACGGGGTGCTCGCCCGCCGCAACGCGATCCTCGTCCTGATGTCCGTCGAGCTGATGCTCAACGCCGTCAACCTCAATCTCGTCGCCTTCGACGTCTGGCTCCGCGACACCCTGCACGCCGGCCAGGCGCTCACTCTCTTCATCATCGCCATCGCCGCCGCCGAGATCGGCATCGGACTGGCGATCGTGCTGATGGTCTACCGCAACCGCGGCAGCTCCGACGTCGACCGCCTGCGTGACACCGCGGAGACGGCGCACGGACCCGACGCGCCCGGTCCGCACGGCGAAACACCCACCGACCGCGAGGAGAAGGCCGAGGCCACCGCGTGACCACCACGACCCTCGCCGTGCTCGTCCCCCTCCTTCCGTTCCTGGGCGCGGCGGCCGGACTGCTCCTCGGCCGCACCGCGCCCGGCTTCGTCCGTCCGCTAGCCGTCCTTCCGACGCTCGCCGCGGCCGTGCTGGCCGTCGTCGTCGCCGTACGCCAGGACGGCGGCAAGGCGATCGACGCGTCCACGGAGCTCACCCCGACCGGCTCGGTCCCGATCGATCTCGCCCTGCATATCGACGGCTTCGCGGCGCTCGTCGCGATCCTCGTCGGCGTTGTCGCCTCGTGCGTGCAGATCTATTCGACGGGCTACCTCCGCGACGACCCGCGCTACCCCTCGTACGCCGCTCTCGTCTCGCTGTTCACCTCCGCCATGCTGCTCGTCGTCTACTCCGGCGACCTGATGGTGCTGCTGGTCGGCTGGGAGATCATGGGCATCTGCTCGTACTTCCTCGTCGGCCACTACTGGGAGACTCCCGAGGCGCGCGCCGCCTCCCTCAAGGCCTTCCTGGTCACCAAGCTCGGCGATGTCCCCTTCCTGATCGGTCTGTTCGCCCTCGCGGTGGACGCGGGCACCTTCCGGATCACCGGGATCCTCGGAGCCGTCGCCGCCGACGCCATCGAGCACCCCACGCTCATCGCGCTGCTCCTTCTCGCCGGTGTCGCCGGCAAGTCGGCGCAGTTCCCGCTGCACACCTGGCTCCCCGACGCGATGGCGGGCCCCACGCCCGTCTCCGCGCTGATCCACGCCGCGACGATGGTCGCCGCCGGTATCTACTTCGTGGCGCGGCTCCTTCCTCTCTTCGCGGCCTCCGCCGCGGCGATGACCGTGCTCGCTGTCATGGCGGCCGTGACGATGATCGGGTCGGCGCTCGCCGCCCTCGCGCAGGACGACATCAAACGCGTCCTCGCCTACTCGACCATCGGGCAACTCGGCTACATGTCCGGTGCCCTGGCGGTCGGTGAACGTGGCGCCGCCGTCTTCCACCTGCTGTCCCACGGTGCGTTCAAGGCGTTGCTCTTCCTCGCCGCCGGCGTGATCATCCATGCCGCCGGCACCAACTCGCTTGCCGCCATGTCCCGGATGAGCGGCCTCGCCAAGCGCGTCCCCGACGCCTACTGGACGATGACCGTCGCTCTGCTCGCCCTCGCCGCGATCCCTCCCTTCGCCGGCTTCTTCTCCAAGGAAGCCGTCCTCGTGGCCGCCGAGCACACCGCCCTCGGCGACTCGGAGACAGCACCCGCCACCGCAGGCTGGTTCGTGCTCGTCGCCGCGCTGCTGACCGCGGTCCTGACCGCCGCCTACGCGATCCGGCTGTGGCTGCTGACCTTCCGCGGCCGCGGAGCCGAAGCCCCCGACCACGGTCGGCAGCCGCTGTCGATGACCACCGTGCTGTGGGTCCTCTCCGTCCCCTCGCTCGCCTTCGGACTGACCGCCGGCCTGCTGCCCCGCTGGTTCGACGGCCACGCGCTCACCCCGACGCTGACCACCTCCGTCCTCGGCACGGGCGTCGCCCTCGTCGGCGGCCTGGTCACCTACGCGGCCTGGCGGCACTCCACCGCGCTTGCCGCCCGCCTCCCCATCGGCGCCGTCGCCGCCCACCCGGACGCCGAACCGGCCCTCTCGGAGGCCGAGGCCATCGCCACCCACACCCCTGCCTACGGCGACATCGCGGCGGCCCACGACCCGGCCGACCCCGCACGGCTGCTGCTCGGCCCGCTCCACCGCCACGCCGCCGCCGGCTTCCACGTCGACGCGATCTACACCGTGCTGTTCGTCCGCCCCGTGCGAGCCGCGGCCCAGCTGGTCCGGTTCCTGGACCGGGAGGTCGTCGACACCTACGTGCGCGGCTCCGGCACCGGCACCCGCTGGCTCGGCACGGCCGTCCGGCGCGCCCAGACCGGAAACGTCCAGACCTACCTGAGCGCGCTGCTCGCCGGCTCCGTCGTCCTGGCGATCGCCGCCGTCGTCCTTTCCACCGTCAACGCCGGATCGTGAGCCGTGATCGATATCAGCGAGTCCGTGATGCAGTTCCTTCTCGGGTTCATCGTCGTCGCTCCGCTGGTCGGCGCCGCGGCCGCTCTGCTGCCCGCCCCGCCCGGGCTGCGCGGCAGCAACCCCGACCAGGCGGTGCTGCGCCACGGCGTGACCGTCACCGGCGCGATCCTGCTCGCGGCGATCGTCCTGGCGCTCGGCTTCGACCACGACCAGCCGTCCAAGATGCAGGCCACGACCGACATCAGCTGGATCGCGGCACTCGACGTGCGGATCCACCTCGGCATCGACGGCATCTCGCTCCCCCTTGTCGTGCTGACGGCTCTGCTGACCTTCCTCTGTGCGCTGTACAGCTACTTCAACATGCCCACGGGCCCCTCCCGAAGGCTTTCGTCGCCCTGCTCCTGGTCCTGGAGTCCGGCACCCTGGCGACCTTCGCCGTGCTCGACCTGCTGCTGTTCTTCCTGGCCTTCGAGATGGTGCTCATCCCGATGTACTTCCTCATCGCCCGCTGGGGCGGCGAGGAAAGGCAGCCCGCCGCCTGGAAGTTCATCCTCTACACGCTGCTCGGCTCCGTGGTCATGCTGCTCGGCCTCCTGCTGATCGGGCTGAAGGCCGGCACATTCGACATGGTGGCACTCGCCACTGACAGCGGCCGGGGACTGACCACATCGGTGCAGGTCATCGCCGTTCTGGCGATCGGTCTCGGCCTCGCTGTGAAGACGCCGATGTGGCCACTGCACACCTGGCTCCCCGACGCCCACACCGCCGCACCGACCGTCGGCTCGGTCCTCCTCGCCGGCGTGCTGCTGAAGATGGGGACGTACGGCTTCGTCCGCATCGTGCTGCCGATCGCGCCCGACGGGATGCGGACCTTCGCCCCGTACCTGGCCGCGTTCGCAGCCGTCGGCATCGTCTACGGTTCCCTGGCCTGCCTGGCACTCGCGCGCAGCGGCGCGGGCGGTGACCTGAAGCGCCTGATCGCGTATTCGTCGGTCGGCCACATGGGCTTCGTGCTGCTCGGCATTGCGACGATGACACCGACCGGCGTGAACGGCGCACTCTTCGCCAACGTCGCCCACGGCCTCATCACCGGCCTGCTGTTCTTCCTGGTCGGAGCGGTCAAGGACCGCTACGGCACCGCCGACCTCGACACGCTCGCCGGCGCAACCGGCGCCGCACTGTACGGTCGCGCGCCACGCCTCGGCGGCCTGCTCGCCTTCGCCGCCGTCGCCTCCCTCGGACTGCCCGGACTCGCCGGATTCTGGGGCGAGATGCTCGCGCTGTTCGGAGCGTTCGATCCCGCCGACGGGCTCAGCCGCCCGGCTTTCCTCACCTTCATGTCGATCGGCGCGTTCGGCACCCTGCTCACCGCCGCGTACCTGCTCGTCGTCGTGCGCCGGGTGTGCATGGGCGGCAGGCTGCCGCAAGCCGTGGGCGAGCAGCGGCCCGATCAGGTCGCCGACGTCCGCGCGTACGAGTTCGCGGCCTGGTCCCCGCTCGTGGCCCTCACCGTCATCGCCGGCCTGTGGCCCGCGATCCTCCTCGGCCTCACCGACCCGGCCGTGCAGAAGCTCCTCTCAGGAGGCAAGTCGTGACCGTGGCAGCCGACGGCGCCAGCAGCCTCGTCCAGTCCGTCGACTGGGCGGCGATCGCGCCGCCCACGATCACCGCGGTCGTCGCGCTGGTCGTCCTCGTCGCCGACCTGTTCGTCGCCGACCGGCGCAAGCCCCTCCTGGGCGCTGTGGCGATCGCCGGTCTCGTCGTGTCGATGGCCGCGCTGCTGCCGCTGCGCAAGGGCGACCGCTCGACCTTCTGCCTGACCGACAACCCGGACGTCTGCAGCTACACCGCCGACCAATTCACGCTGGTGATCCAGTTCCTGGTGCTCGGCGGGGCGCTGCTGACCGCGCTGCTCTCCCTGACGGACACCCGGGAGAAGCTGCCGCCCGGCGAGTTCTGGTTCCTGCTGCTGTCGTCCGCCGCGGGTGCTGCGCTGCTGCCCGCCTCTCGCGACCTCGCGACGCTCGTGGTCGCCCTCGAGGTGGCCTCGCTGCCCGCCTTCGCGCTGGTGGGCCTCAGGCGCGGCGACAAGCTCTCCAGCGAAGCCGCCCTGAAGTTCTTCCTCTCCTCCGTCACCGCGACCGCCGTGACGCTCCTCGGCGTCAGCTTCGTGTACGCCGCCACAGGAACGCTGCACCTCACCCAGGTGGCGGCCGGGCTGGAGGACGTCCCCGGTCAACTGGACACACTCGCCAAGGCCGGCGTCGCGCTGACCCTCGTCGGCTTCGCCTTCAAGACCGCCGCCGTCCCCTTCCACTTCTGGGTCCCTGACACCTACGTCGGGGCGCCGCTTCCGATCGCCGGCTACCTCTCCGTCGTCGGCAAGGCCGTCGGATTCACCGGGCTCATCCTCGTCACCGTGATCGCCTTCCCCGGGTACGCCGACATCTGGGGTCCCGCGATGGCGGTCCTCGCCGCTCTGACCATGACGGCCGGCAATGTCGCGGCGTTGCGCCAGTCCGCGACACGCACGTGGAGCGCGGTGCGCCTGCTGGCCTGGTCCTCCGTGGCACAGGCGGGGTATCTGCTGGTGCCGATCGCCGCCGCCGCGTACTCCAGCGACGACCAGATCGGTGCGACCGTCGCCTACGCGCTGATGTACGCCGTGGTGAACCTGGGCGCGTTCGCGGTGGCGGCCGTCGTCGCCCGTACGCGGCCGCTCAACCGCATCTCCGACTACCGCGGCCTGTACCACCGGCAGCCGCTGGTCGCGCTGGCCATGGGTTTCTTCCTGCTCTGCCTCGCGGGTCTGCCGCCGGGCATCGTCGGCCTCTTCGCCAAGGTGACCGTGTTCTCCGCGGCCGTGGACGCGGGTCTCGGCTGGCTGGCCGTCGTCATGGGCATCAACGTCGTGATCGCCCTGTACTACTACCTGAAGTGGACAGCCGTACTCTTCCGGGCACGCGAGGCGGCGGAAGCGGACGAGGCGGCGCAGACAGCGGGGGAGGTTGCCTTGAAGACGGTTCCCGCTCCGGTCTCTGTCGCCGTGGCCCTCACCGCGGCCGTGGGCGTCGTCCTGTCCGGCTACCCACAGCTGGTCCTGCGGTACGCCGCGGAGAGCCTGTTCTAGGCCCCCTCCTGGCCGCGGCGATCCTTTTCCGGATCCTTGTCCGGCCGGCCCGCTCAGCGGGCTCACCTGTACGGCCGTGACGCGGCCCCGGGAGCGCAAGGGAACCAGTGCCCCTCGCCTGGCGTTGACCAGTACGGAAGGGTCCACTGGAGAGTGGAGCACCACGCAAAGGGTTCCCCTGCCGCACCATCTGGAGGGCGTACCGTGCACCGCCGGCACAACGGGCTCAAAACCGCCGTACTCCTCGGGGGACTGTCCGCACTGATCCTCGTCATCGGCAGCTTCTTCGGCCGGACCGGGCTTCTCGTCGCGCTCGTCGTGGCGCTCGGGACCAATGCGTACGCCTACTGGAACAGCGACAAGCTGGCCCTCCGCGCCATGCGCGCCCGCCCGGTGAGCGAATTCGAGGCGCCCGTCCTGTACCGCATGGTCCGCGAGCTCTCCACCGCGGCCCGGCAGCCCATGCCGCGGCTCTACATCTCGCCGACCCAGGCCCCCAACGCGTTCGCCACCGGCCGCAACCCCCGCAACGCGGCGGTGTGCTGCACCGAAGGGATCCTGCGCATCCTCGACGAGCGTGAGCTGCGGGGAGTCATCGGCCACGAGCTCAGCCACGTCTACAACCGGGACATCCTCATCTCCTCGGTGGCCGGGGCCCTCGCCTCCGTGGTGATGTTCCTGGTGAACTTCGCCTGGCTGATCCCCATCGGCCGGTCCGACGACGACGAGGGACCCGGCCTGGTCGGCATGCTGCTGCTCATGCTGCTGGGCCCGCTGGCGGCGTCCGTCATCCAGCTCGCCGTGAGCCGCTCGCGGGAGTTCGAGGCGGACGCGTCGGGCTCCCAGCTCACCGGTGACCCGCTGGCCCTGGCCGGCGCATTGCGCAAACTGGACGCCGGTACGAAGCAGCTCCCGCTGCCGCCGGAGCCGCGACTCGAGACTGCGAGCCACATGATGATCGCCAACCCCTTCGGACCGGGCCGCGGCCTCACCAAGATGTTCTCGACCCACCCGCCGATGGCGGAACGAATCGCCCGACTCGAGCAGATGGCAGGTCCTCGCCGATGAAGACAATCCTGAACGTCATATGGCTGTTCCTGAGCGGCTTCTGGCTGTTCCTCGGGTATCTGGTGGCGGGGCTGATCCTCTGCATCACCGTCATCGGCATCCCGTTCGGGCTGGCGTCGTTCCGTATCGGGGTCTACGCCCTCTGGCCCTTCGGTTACACGACGGCGGATCGCCGCGACTCCGGCGCACCGTCCCTGGTCGGCAACGTCCTGTGGCTGGTCCTGGCCGGCTGGTGGCTGGCACTGGGCCACATCGTCACGGGCCTCGCTCTCTGTCTGACGATCATCGGCATCCCGTTCGGCATCGCCAACTTCAAGCTCATCCCGGTGTCGCTGATGCCGCTCGGCAGGGAGATCGTCCCGACCGATCAGCCGTTCGCCGCGCGTTGAGCGCCCCGATCTGGTCCGTCGGGCCGCCGCTGCCCGGCCGACCGGCCGGTGCGGCGGACGCGACCCCACGCCGCCCTCCCGCGGCCGCTGATCAGTCGTTACGGGCCGTACGAGCGCCGTTCCGCGCCGCGTAGAGCGCCGCACCCCCGGCCAGTACCGCCGCCCCGGTGATCACGGACGTCAATGGCAGCGAGAAGGCCAACGCCAGGCATCCCGCCACCCCGCACCCTGCCGTCAGCCTCACGGCCCAGAGCACTCGAACGGATGTATCTCCGGGCCGTCCGGAACCCAGCGTCCAGGCCGAGGCGTTGGCGATTGTGTAGTAGACGAGCACACCGAACGACGAGAAGCCGATCGCCCCGCGCAGGTCCACGGTCGCCGCCACCACCGCGACGACGACCCCCACAGTGACCTCCGCGCGGTGCGGCACCTGGAACCGCGGATGAACGGTGGCCAGTGCTCCCGGCAGATGGCCGTCCCGGGCCATCGCGAGCGTCGTCCTCGAGACGCCGAGAATCAGAGCGAGCAACGATCCGAGCGCCGCCACGGCGGCGCCCACACGCACAACAGGCGCCAGCCAGGGAACCCCTGCGGCACGCACGGCCTCGGCGAGCGGCGCCGTCGCCTGCCCGAGCTCCCCCGCACCCAGCACTGAGAGGACGGCGACAGCGACACACACATAGACGACCAGCGCGATGCTCAGGGCCAGCGGCACGGCCCGTGGGATGGTGCGTGCCGGATCCCGGACCTCCTCGCCCAAGGTGGTGATCCGGGCGTACCCGGCGAACGCGAAGAAGAGCAGCCCCGCCGCCTGAAGCACCCCGGCGGCCGACGCGTCACCCGCCGGCTCCAAGTGCTCGAAGCGCGCATGTCCGGTACCGAGGGAGACCACCACGACCGCCGCGAGAACCGCCAGCACCACAGCCACGATCAGCCGTGTCAGCAGCGCCGACTTCTGAACACCGCCGTAATTCAGGGCAGTCAGCGCCACCACCGCGGCGACCGCCACCGCGTTCGCGTGCTCCGGCCAGGCGTACGCGCCGACGGTCAGAGCCATCGCCGCACACGAAGCCGTCTTACCGACCACGAACGCCCAGCCTGCCAAGTACCCCCAGAACTCTCCCAGCCGCTCCCGTCCGTACACATAGGTGCCGCCTGACGCGGGGTACAAGGAGGCCAGGCGTGCCGACGACATGGCGTTGCAGTAGGCCACCACTGCCGCGAGGGCGAGACCGAGCAGCAGGGCGGAACCGGCAGCCCGCGCCGCCGGCGCGAGAGCCGCGAAGATCCCCGCACCGATCATCGATCCAAGACCGATCACAACGGCGTCGAGAACCCCCAGCGACCGTCGCAACTCCTGTGTCATACGCCGCACCATACTGATCACCGCAACCGCGGCGCCGCCCGTGCACGTCCCCGACAACAACTCCCCATGAAAGGCGGGTTCGCTTCGATGACAATCATCGGCTGGATCGTTCTCGGACTGCTGGCCGGAGCGATAGCCAAGATCCTGCTGCCCGGACGCGACCCGGGAGGGCTGGTCGGCACCACGCTCATAGGTGTCGCCGGAGCCTTCATCGGCGGCTGGATATCCTCCCGCTACCTGGACCGGGAGATCGCCAACCAGTTCTACGACGGACCGACCTGGGTCGCGGCCGTCGGCGGCGCGCTCGTCCTGCTGATCGCGTACCGGATCCTGTTCGGCCACTCGCGCTCGCGCTGACCCGAGACTGCCGCCCGCGCTCGCGTTGACCGGGCTGCCGCCCGCGCGGGATCAGCCCGTCAGCCCGGTCTCGCGCAAAGTGATGTTCAGGCGGCCGCCGTTCATGCCGGTAGCGGGATCGGCCGTGGCCGGAAGCACCTTCGGCACACCGTGATAGACGTAGAAGTTGATCAGCGCGGTGTCGGGGGTGTACCCCCGATGCTCCCCGTAGACCTCGGCCAGTGCCTCGCGTCCCAACGCCACCAGCCACCCGGGAAACGGGGCGACCGGCGCCCCGTTCACCTCGTCCGCGGTCCGCGAGTACCGGTACGGCTGCCAGTGCCGGCCCACGCACACCGTCCGGCACCGATATCACGCCCCCGCCCCGCAGCACGGTGTGACGGAGCGGGACCGGCCCGCGGGCCCAGTCACGGCAGGCGTCCACCAGTTCCCGCTGACGCCCGACGAGCAGCCGGCCGGGCACATGCACCGCGCCCGGGGCCACGACCGCCCGGTCACGGGGGACAGTGCTCCGCTCATGCCACCGGCCCCGTCACGGCACCAGCGCGCCCTCGAGCCCGAGGAGCCGCGCCTTCGACTCGAGTCCGCCCGCGTATCCCCGCAGGGCGCCGTCCGCGCCGATCACCCGGTGGCACGGACGCACCACGAGCAGCGGATTGCGCCCGATCGCCGTCCCCACGGCCCGCACACCGACCGCGGAAGTGCCGACCTGCGCGGCGATCTCCTTGTAGGTGGTGGTCCGTCCGTAGGGGACGTCTTCCAGCGCCTTCCAGACACGGCGCTGGAAATCGGTCCCGCCGTCCGCGTACTCGAGCTCGAAGCGGGTCAGCCGGCCCGAGAAGTACGACGACAACTGACGCCCGATCTCCTCGAACGCCGCCGGATCGCGGCGCCAGTCTCCCTGGACGACTGCGCGGCCCTTCTGCCCCGGCAGCGAGAGAGAGGCCAGCGCGGTGCCGCCCTTCGCCGTGCCCGACGCCCGCCCGACCAGCAGGAGCTCGCCCAGCGGGCTGTCGACGATCTCGTAGACGACGGTCTCCTGAGCACCGGTCATGGCTCGCGCTCCTCCTTGCGATGTTCCGTCGGCGGGTTCTCGCCCGCCCTTCCTCTACGAGTCTGCGACCTGGCGGCCGCTGGGGCTGGCGGGATTCGGACGTCACGGCGGTCTGGCGCAGCCTCCGCCCCGCCCACTCCGGGAACGGGGCGGGGGCGGAGCGGCCGCGCCGCTCCGCCCCCGTTCGCCCCGACGCGTCCGCAGACGTCAGCGGTAGTTCACGAACTGCAGCGCGAAGTCGAAGTCCTGCCCCTTGAGTAGCGCCTGCACGGCCTGCAGATCGTCCCGGCTCTTCGAGCTGACCCGGAGCTCGTCGCCCTGGACCTGCGCCTTGACACCCTTCGGACCCTCGTCACGGATGATCTTCGCGACCTTCTTGGCGTTCTCCTGCGAGATGCCTTCCTCGATCGAGGCGAAGATCTTGTACTCCTTGCCGGAGAGCTGCGGCTCGCCGGCGTCCAGCGACTTCAGCGAGATGCCGCGCTTCACCAGCTTGGTCTGGAAGACGTCCAGGATCGCGTTGACGCGGTCCTCGGAGTTCGCCTGCATCAGGATCTTCTCGCCGGACCAGGAGATCGAGGCACCGACGTTCTTGAAGTCGTAGCGCTGCGAGATCTCCTTGGCGGCCTGGTTGAGGGCGTTGTCGACCTCCTGCCGCTCGACCTTCGAGACGATGTCGAAACTGGAGTCGGCCATGTCCTGTGGCTCCTTGTATCGGGTGAGTGGGGTGCGGCCGGATCACCCCGAACCGCGCGGTCAAGCCTAGCCACCCGCACCCGCCCCCGGCGCTGATCAATCCGGTGGCGAAGCACCCCGGTGCATCAGGTATCGTTTACGTCGTTGCCACGGAGCACCGCCCCACAGCGGTTCCTCCACACGCGACATCCCATGGCGGTGTGCCCGAGTGGCCAATGGGAGCGGACTGTAAATCCGTCGGCTTAGCCTACCCAGGTTCGAATCCTGGCGCCGCCACGCGAAGAGATGGCCCCTGATCTGCGGAAACGCGGATCAGGGGCCATCGTCGTTGGAGCCGTCGACAGGGCCGACTGTCTCGCTCTGTGCCGTTCTTGCACGCTCTCTACCAGCTGTTGTGGACGAGGCGTGGACGGGCATAGGCGCGAGGCACAGGAGCTTGGCGGCACAGCTTGCCCGCCGCCACACCCGCTCGTGAACGTCTCACTGGCTTGGGTCGTGTGCCGCACGGCTTGGCCTTACTCCGGGCTACCTTGGTCCGGCGCAGAGACAGTCACGGCCCTCGTGGGGCTCGGGGGCGCGCTCGTTGGCGCAGGCGCCTCCATCGGAGCGCATGGCTAACCCAGCGCCATCAGACGAAGCAGGCGGAGGAGACGCGGCTTCGCGAGCTGGGGCAGGTGGCGACTGACACCGCTCTGTCTGAATTGATCAAGCTCCATGATCTGCTCGACGCGACCAGGCCGCCGACCGACAGGCCTGTCGTTGAGCCGGAGCCCTGGGAGCTGCAGGCCAAGCTCCACCCTTGGAAACGTGGAGCTTGCCCTGCTGCGAATACCGGGTGACGCGGTCTACTCGCGCGTAAATCCGACGCTGCAGCTGGCAAAGGAGTACCGCTGGGCGGGACCACGGCACTTTCACTACATCCGAATGATGCGCCGCATGGTCGAGGATATGGTCAGCGCGTTGTCTGCATACATTCGCTCGGACGAGCTTCCTCCACCTCACAGGTTTGTTACGGAAGCGCGGGAGTGCGTGGAGAGGCGTAAGACCGCAGTGGCGAATGCCTTCCTCATGGACGAGCCCGAACCAGGCTACGAGCCAGACGACGCCCCTCAGTTCGCACCTCCCGACCGCCGCAAGAACCGCCCCGCCCCGGAGGACCCAGTGCACCGCCGCACCTTCCTCAACGCCGTGTCCTGCGCCGCAAGCTCGGTGGTCCTTGCCGGAGCCGCGCCCGCGGTCGGCAGCAGCGACGTCGTGCGGCTGCGGCAGCAGCTCGACACCCTCTTGGCTCTCGACAATCAGCGCGGCGGCCACGACACCCTGGAGCGGGCCGCGCTAGCCGGCGCCCGAGAAGTGCTCATGCTCCAGGCAAAGGCCGCCACCCAGCGCACCCAGCAGCGGCTGTTCTCACTTGCCGCCGACTACACCACGACCGCAGCCTGGTCGTGTGTCGACGCCGGCGAACACGACCGTGCCGACGCCCACCTCGACCGGGCTCTGCAACTGGCCGGTCTCGCCCAGGACCCGGCCGCAGCCATGTGCGTGTGGAACTCGGTCTCCATGCTCGCCAACCAACGCGGGAACTACATCCATGCCCTCGCAGCCGGCCAAGCGGCCCGGGCAACTGCCATCACCCGCCGCGACCCCCTCTTCGCGAGCCTCGGGCACGCCCGCAATGCCATCGCCCAGGCCCGCCTCCCCGGCGAGCGCCAAGCAGCCCTGCGCGGACTCGGCCGCGCCGTTGACGCGTCGGCTTCACCGGAAGCTGGACCGGCGCCAACCCGGCCCCCGGCGCCTTCACCCTCGGAGGTGTGCCGTGCGCGACGGGCTGACCGCCCCGCCCTCCGGCGGCCCCTGAACACGAAAAGCCGGGGCCCCGGTTCTTCCGAACCGGGGCCCCGGCCTTCCGTGGGGAAGGGGACCGCTCAGGCCGCGAGAGGCGCCTTCCGCACCGCGCCGCGGAGCCCCAGGACACAGGCGACGCCGGCGGTGAGGGCGAACAGCACCATCACCGCGTTGACCAGCACGTCCGGTCCGGCGTCCTGCGCCAGCGCGTTGGACGTCGCCGCCCAGACGCCGAGCACCTGCGTGACGGCCACGAGGCCGAATCCAGCGGCACGCGCCCACGAGGGGCCCTTGTCCGCGAAGGAGGCGAGCCCGAGCGCGGCCGCTCCCCAGAGCAGCAGCAGGACCGTCAGCCCTTCGGCGGCGAGGAAGAGGACGCCGCCGAGGCCGCCGTACCCCCCCGCGTCCGTGTGGTCGATCTCAGAGGTGTCCACCACGAACACCGCAAGGGCCAACTCCATGAGGAGCAGGTAGCAGGCCTCCAGAACGAGGATCAGGGCACCGGCCCGCCTGACGAAAAGGGTCACTGATTGCTCCTCACAAGCCTGCCGCTCTTGATGATCCACAGCTTGCCGTTCCGCTGGGCGCTGCGGCAATCGTCCCGCGCCTTCGTCCCGGCGCTGTTCTGGCCGGTCCGCTTGCGGCCGATCTCCCGGCCGATCGCGTTGTTCTTCAGGTCCATCTGCTTGTCAACGCCCGAGGACGTCGACTCGTGCCGGGTCGCGAACTCGTAGGCGTCCGTGGTGGACAGGCGGATCTCCATCCGCGCGTTCCAGTAGCAGTGCCGGAAGGAGTCACCCGTGCCCTGGAAGAGGGTGCTGTCGGGGTACCAGTCCTGCGCCTGCTTGAACGCCTTGTTCGCCGCGTCGTAGGCCGCGGTGCAGTCGATCGGGTTCCAGAAGCAGTACGACCGCTCGGAGGGCGTGGCGCTGCCGTAGCCGAAGCCCGGGTCCATCAGGACCGGGTAGGCGAGCTCCTGGCCGGCGGCCGGCGCCAGCGAGGCGGTGACCTCGGTGCCCGAGAGCGTGAGCTTCACGGGGATCTCGACGCCCTTGGCGTCCCTGGCGATCGGGGCGGTGATGAAGGTGAGGTTGCCCAGTTCGTCCGAGACGATGATGACGTTGTCCGCTCCCTGCGTGGCCGTCTGGCCGGGACGCAGCTGGAGGGAGTACGCGTAGCTCTTCGCCGCGGACGCGCTCCGCAGCAGGTGGAACGTCTCGACGGCGTTCTGGCTCGTCCGGATGGCGAGGGTGTCCGCGTCCGTCTGCGTGTTGGGGTAGACGATGACGCCGGTCTCGCTGAGGCCGGCGGTCGCGGCGGCACCCGCGGGCATGGTCACGGCGGTCTGGGTGGTCCCGTCCGCGCTCGTGCCCACGATCTCCTGGCCCGCCGTGCCGGGGAGCTCCACGACGCCGGCGGCGAGGACGGACTCCTCCGTCTCGACGACCTCGGGGTCGATCTGCTCCTGGTAGCCCACCGGGGTGTCGTCGACCTCCGGGTACTCGGTGTCGATGGGCCGGTCCTCGGGCTCCGCCTGCTCCTCCTCGGGGTGCAGCAGGTCGGAGAAGTGGGTCTCGGCGATCTGGTTGATGAACGCGGGGGAGAGGGCCCCGGTGATCCGGCCGCTGCGGAAGGTGTACTCCGCCGGGTCCGACCACGTTCCGGCGACGTTCTTGACCCGGGCGGACAGGACGTGCGTGCCGTCCACCGAGGGGGTCAGGGTCACGGTCGCCTTGCCGGCCGTCAGCGCCACGGTGCTCGGCGCGCCACCGTCGACGGTGTACTCGGCCGTCACCGCCTTGCCCTGGGGATCGGTGATCGTGAACGATCCGGGCGTCCCCGCGCCGCCGTGCCACAGGCCGTCGGCGGGGTAGGTGGTGGAGCTGACGGCGGGGGCCGCGGGCACGGACGTGTCCACGGTCAGGGTGCGCCAGACGGACCAACCGCCGTTCCAGAGCTTGCCGTCGTACACGGCGATGCGCCACTTGTAGGTCCCCGGCGCCAGCGCACCGGCCGTCCAGGTGCCGGGCTTGCCGGACGGGACGAAGGCGGAGACCCCGCTCGTTACCTTGGCGGTGGCGTCCGCGTTCCACACCTCGAAGGTGAGGCGCACGGAGTCACCGTCGGGGTCGGTGGCCTGACCGGTGAGGGTGGGGGTGGTGTCCGCC
Source organism: Streptomyces sp. Tu 2975 (assembly GCF_009832925.1). Lineage (GTDB taxonomy): Bacteria > Actinomycetota > Actinomycetes > Streptomycetales > Streptomycetaceae > Streptomyces. The sequence continues at coordinate 3,502,054 of NZ_CP047140.1, read as the reverse complement.
GTGACCAGGGCGTCGGCGGGGCTCACCGGGGAGGCCAGGTTCGGCTTGGTGTTGTACGTGACGACGAGGGTCGGCTCGGTGGGGCCCTGGGACCCGTCCACGTAGTTCGCGGAGCGGAAGCGCCGCCAGCTCAGCGAGTCGGCCTCGTCGACCGCGCGCACCTGGAGGCCGTGGTTCGGCTGGCCCGAGGCCCAGGCCTGGACGATCGCGTCCACGTCCCAGCGCATGAAGTTCGCCGGGCACGCCGAACTGAATCCGTACGCAGCCTTGGAGACGACGGCGCCGTCGGCCGTCGTCGCGGGCTGGACCCCCCAGGTCACCGCGCTGGGGTCCCAGTTCGCGGTGATGCGCCGGACGGCCACGCCGGACCCGGTCGTGGCGCAGCTCGAAGACCAGTAGGAGTGCAGCCTGAACTCGGTGTCCAGGATCTGCTTGCCGGCGTACTTTGACACGTCGAACTTCACGTACGACCGGGCCTTCGTGGTGCCGCCGTCGTACGTCCCGGCCTTCAGCTCGGTCGAACCGCGCTGGGAGTCGGGGTAGTTGGTGGCGACCCAGGTGTCCGTGGACGCCGCCAGGGTCGTCGTCGGGTCGATGTTGACCGGGTAGACGACGTCGGGGTCGGTGAGGAACTCCATGCTCGGCTTGAGGACCAGGACCGCCCGGCCCGCCCCCTGCTCGATGCTGGTCTCGATCTCCATGGAGTGGGTCGGGTCCCCGGACTTCGGGTCCGTTCCCATGCCCCACATGCGGGGGGCCGGGGCGCTGGCGACCAACGCCCCCTTGGAGTCCTCGAGTCGCAGGTGCCCCGACCGCTCCTTCTCCAGGCTCAGGCCCTTGAGGGTGATCGGGAGCCTCAGCTCCACCGGCTTGGTGGGCCGCTCGTTCAGGATGAGCGACTCGGTGAAGCCCTGCGGGAGCGCGGTTACGTGCAGGTCACCGTCGGGAACGACATCGTGGTAGACCGCGGTGTCGCCCTCGACCCGAGGGGTCGGCAGGGGCTTCGACGTGGACCAGTCGAGACCGAAGGCCTGCGTCCCCCGGGTGACGGCGGCGAAGTCCTCGGCCCCGCCGTCGGACAGTTCGACGTCGGCCAGGGCGACTTCGGGTTCCAGCCGCTCCCCAGTATCGACGAGGGTGGTGTCGAGCTGCTTCCACTCGCCACCCTCCTTGACCCGGAACGGTCCGGACGCGGTCTCCGTGGTGAGCGTCCCGTTCGGGTTCGCCCAGGTGCTGGAGGTCTCCGTCCGCTCGGACAGGGCCTCGACGCGCTTCCCCCTCAACGCGGCGGCCAGGCGGGCCGACGCGAGGTCAGGTGCCTCGGCGCGGCCGGTGGTGGTGTCAACGCCGCTCGATGCGGCGGCGATCGGTGTTTCCTCTACCGCGGTGGCCGGCAGCTGTATGGACAGCGTCAGCGCAACGGCGGTCGAGACGGACGCGAGACGTACTGCTCGTCGCATCCATCCCCCCTTAATCGTGCGTTCGATGTGGATCACCTGCGGGGCAGGCGGCGCGTGATCATTTCATGAGGATTGAGTAAAGGAACAGTCATGGACCTATGCGATCAGCCACACGGCGTTTCGAGAGGGTGCAAAAAAGTGACTGTTCGTGATCAAGGGGAGGGGGTGGCCCTTGGTCGTGCCGCCGGATGCGCCCGGACCCGCCACAACGACGCAGGCCCCCGGTTCTTCCGAACATGGAGGCAACCAAGCCGGGCAACCTCTGGGGTCGGGAGCAGCGACGCCGGAGGGGTGACGTGGACAGCCCGCCTCCCAGGTATGCCGGAGGGCGGGCCGTCAGATCCGGCGGGGCGCAGCGCCGGTCAGGTTGCAGGACAGGTCATCGACGCGGTCGGTCCCGCACGCGCGGTGCGTGCGGGGCCGGGACGGCTCATGACCCGAGCGGGCGGGGCGCAGCCGGGGTCAGAACGGTGGTTCGTCGCTGTAGCGTCCGGCCCAGCCGGGCCCCGCCTTGTCGGAGGTCAGCGGCGGATGGTCGGCGGTGCGGCGCCGCGCGCCGAACCGGCGGCGCAGCTGGTCGAGGAAGTGGAGCGGCCACAGGGGCAGGTCCTCGAAGAGGACGCGGTAGGCGGGGCACGTCGGGCAGGGGGTGGCCACGTCGGCGGCCCGGTCGGGGGTGATGTGCCTCGGGAGGTGGCCGCTGCCGTGGCAGCGGCGGCAGGAGTACTTCGGGCCGCGGATCGAGTACTTGGGGCCCCGGGACAGGGACAGGGTCTTGATGCCGGGGGTGTAGAGGAGTTCGAAGTACCCGTACCACCACGCCCACTGAGGGGGCTGGTCGGGGTCGTCGTAGGGGTGGGCGGGTTCGGCGAACAGCTACGGACGTCTCCTTGCGCTGAGGGGTGGGCGAGCCCCGGTGGCCGGCCGTGCCCGGCCCGGGGTGGCCGCACCGTGGAGCGCCGGGGGCCAAGCGGGGCAAGGCGGCAGGGCGACGCGGCGGCGCGAGGCGGGCATGGGACGGCCCCGGCCGCTGCGAGGGCGGGCCGGGGCCGGGGTGAGGCGGGGTGCTGGTCGATGTTCTCCCGGGCCAGCATCATGGCCGTGGTGTTCGAGCCGGTCCCGCCGTAGGTCGTCACACCGCCGACGTCCCACACCGTCTTCACCTCGCTCACGGCCGGGTTGACGTAGCCGATCAGGTCGCGGAGCCAGCGGATGACAGCGATCTCGGTGAACGTCGCGGAGGGCGCGGCGAAGGACTGGTTGATCAGGTTCTGCTGGGCGAACAGGGCGAACAGGCCGCCGGCGAGCGCGGCGACGTCGGCGCCGGTGTGGCCGAAGCCGAGGAACCGCGAAACCTGCAAGCGGGATCTGCTGGCCGTACGCCTGTCCGCTGCCCCAATCCTGGCTCTCATCGAACGGGGTTGGCTCGCCAGCCAGCGGCTGGAATGCCACAGCCGCCTTCCTCCATAACGTCCGGGTCTCCTCGCGACTCGGCTCCGTCCCCATGCTTCCCCCTAGGTTTGGGTCGCCCGACGTGCCGTAGCGACTCATGTGCACGAACAAGCAGGCTGAAACATTGGGGCGGTTGCACCGTGGACCTTCCAATGTTTCAGCAATCGTTGGCGAAGCCAACCTGTGATCGGGGCGCCGGAGGCGACTCCTCTTGTACCTCTCTGAGCCCGCCGTGGACGAGACGTGGACGGCAGGTCCGCGCACCGAGTGCGCTGCCAGCTCCGCCCCAGGTCAGGAGGGGTGTAAGCGTGGGAAAGGCAGGAGTCTGTAAATCCGTCGGCTTAGCCTACCCAGGTTCGAATCCTGGCGCCGCCACGCGAAGAGATGGCCCTGATCTGCGGAAACGCAGGCAGGGGCCATCGTCGTTTGAGCCGTCGACAGGGCCTGCCTGCCTCTGCGAACAGGTTCCGCCCGCCTCCGGCAGCTCTGCCGTGTACCTCGAGGCCCCGCACCACAAGCCTCGACGCCCAGCACCACAAGCCTTGCGCTCCCGGCCATCTGCCGGCCTACCTCGGGACGACGGACCCCCCCGCCCCCGGCCCGACCCCCTGACGCCCCAGCCGCCCCGTACGCCGCACCGCCCGAGGCGGCGTGGCGCGTACGGGCCAGGGGTCGTCGCCGTACAGGCGACCGCGCCCGTCAGTCGGCCAGGCGGAACGCCAGCTCGATCTCCCACTTGGACATGTCCGGCTCCACCCGGGGATCCGTCTTGTACGTCTCCGTCCGGCACGCCCAGTGCTCGACCCCGTCGACCACCGTCATGTCCCACTCGAGGCCCTTCCGCCCCGCCCACTCGTGCATCGCCGTGACGACACCGGCCAACTGGTCGGGGTGACCGGTGTGGGTGACCGTCGCATAGCGGCCGTGGGGCAGTACGGCGACGCCGATGTCCCCCTCGGGCTCCGGGGCGGAGACCACGGGCATGCCGGCCTCGACGACCGACTCGCCCTTCATGTCGAGGGTGTTGAAGCGGAAGAACGGCGCTCCGGCGAACTCCGCGCCCTTGCCCGCAAGCCAGTTGATGAGTTCGGGCAGCCGGTCGGCGATCAGGGCGAACGCGTCCATGCGTACGGAACCGCGGACGTAGGCGTAGAGCTGCTCGTCGCGCTCCACGATCACCGGCAGGACTTCGTGTGTGTGATGGCTCATGACCTCAAGGACCCTCTGGGTGACGGGGATTCATCGCGGCATTCATCGCGGGCTTCATCGCGGGACCGATCGCGGGGTTCGTCAAGCCGTCCGTCGTGGGGTTCCTTACACGGACCCATGGCGGGGATTCAGGCGGAGGGATCCGTCGGACGACCGCCCGGCGGCGACTCGGTCAGTTCCCCGCAATGTCCCGCACCGCGACGGTGACGGGCGTAGAACCACTGACCAGCTCCAGCGTCAGTCCCGCGGTGGCCGGTGTCTCCACCATCTCCGCGAGCACCGCCGCCACATCGTCCCGCGGGACCATGCCGCGTCCCGTCGAGACCTCCAGCCGCACCAGGCCGTTACCCGCGTCGTTGGTCAGCGCGCCGGGCCGCAGGATCGTCCACTCCAGACCCGGGCGGGACCGTACGTAGTCGTCCGCCGCGCCCTTCGCACGCAGGTAGGCGTCGAAGACGTCGTCACCCTTGTGTTCGGCGTCGGCGCCCATGGAGGAGACGACGATGTACCGCCGTACGCCCGTCCGTTCGGCCGCGTCGGCGAAGAGGACAGCCGCGCCGCGATCGACCGTGTCCTTCCGCTCCGTGCCGCTGCCGGGACCCGCTCCTGCGGCGAACACCGCCGCGTCCGCCCCCTGGAGCACGGCCGCGACCTGTTCCACGGACGCCGTCTCCAGATCGAGGAACACCGGTTCGGCGCCGACGGCCCGCAGGTCGTCACCCTGCTTCGGATCACGGATGATGCCCGCAACTTCGTGCCCGCCCGCGGAGAGCAACCGCTCGAGACGGAGCGCGATCTGACCATGTCCTCCTGCGATGACAATGCGCATGCCTACGACGTTACGTCCGAAGCACCGAGCGTGCGCAGGGACTGCGGGGGGACACGCCCGCGATGGCAGACCGCGCAGCCGTCCTCGTGCTCGGTGCCCGGGCCCGTACGGCGAGTGGACACCCTCAGGGCCCCGGTTCGGGCCGCCCCTGACGCGGCAGTTCGAGGGCGATGGCCGCCGCGGAGTCGCAGTACTCGCGCACCGCGCTCGTGCGGGCGACCACCCGTCCGCGGTGGATGACGATCCGGCTGTACGCGAGCGACAGCACGCCCGAGATCCGTTCGCCGCGCACCGCGAGCAGCTCCGCGGGGAAGCCGGCCTCGACCCGTACCGGGGGCAGTCCCATCACCTCCCGGGCCGTGCCGGCGACGCAGCCGTAGGCGTCAGAGGGCCGCATCCCCGCCTGGGACGACAGGAGATACGCGGCCTCCAGCGGATCCCCGCGGCCCACCGGGTTGCTCACGTCCCGCAGCGCCCCGCTGCCCGCGGCGACCCGCACGCCCGCCGCCCGCAGCAGCCGGACCGGCGCGTTGCCGCGCTGTTCGACGCCGGAGCAGCCACCCTGCGGCAGGGAGACGACGGTGACACCCGCAGCCGCCAGTTGGTCCGCGGTCCGGGAGGCGATGTCCCTGGGCAGCCGGGCGAGACCGGCGCACGGCCCGACGGTGACGCCGGGCCGCAGCCCGCCGGCCATGGCGGCGAGGCGCGCCAGCCGTGCCGGGTCGTCGCCGTGGGTGTGCAGGTCGACGGGGCACCCGTACTCGGCGGCGATCCCCAGGACCGTCTCCACGTATCCGGTGGGATCGGGGTCCGCGTCGGGGCAGCCGCCCACCACGCCGGCACCCATCTTCAGCGCGTCCCGCAGGAGGGCCAGGCCGTCGGCGCCGGCCACGCCCGTCAGCAGCCTCGGTACGGCGACGGCGGTCAGATCGGCGAGGCCGCGCAGGGACCGCCTTGCCTGGAGCACCGCCTCCAGCGGGCCGAGGCCCTGGACGTCGCCGATCCGTACGTGCGAGCGCAGCGCCGTCGCGCCGTGGCCCAACTGGAGCAGCGCGGCCTCTGTGGCGCGCCGCTGGACGTCCTGTGTGTCGTACGAGACGGGGCCGGGGGTCTCCGCACTGAGTGCCGTGTCGCCGTGAAGGTGCGGCTCTGCGGGCGCCGGCAGCAGCAGGAAGCCCGTCAGGTCCACCCGGGCGGAGTGCGGCGGGAGGCTTCCCGCGGTGCCGACGGCCTCGATGCGGCCGCCGCTGAGCCGTACGTCGACCGTGCGACCGTCCGTGAGCCTCGCGCCGCAGAGCAGCAGCGCGGCGGTGTCCGCGTCGGCGCCGCCGGGCGGCTGCGGCTGGCTGTCGGGCATCGCGCTCCTGGGTGGGGCGGTCGGGCTCGGACGGCGGTCGCCCACACTGCCCGGGCGGTGTGGGAGCCCTGCCCGGGCGGTGTGCGAGCCGTGACGTGGGAGCCGGAGAGGGTCACACAGCGTGCGTCGAGCCTAGGGGCGCTCGCGGTGCGCTTCGAGGAGGAGCGCAATAGTCGTACCGGCGTGGTCGTAAGTGGCGTACGGGACGGGCGGGGCGCCGTCGCGGGCCTCGGAGGACGGGGTGCCGAGGCCGGACCGGGGACCGTGGGGGAGGGCCGGAACGAGGGCCGGCCCGGCGCAAGGAAACGGATTTGGGCGATCGGCGAGGGACCGTGTAATGTCTTCATCGCTCGCCCCAATAGCTCAGTCGGCAGAGCGTCTCCATGGTAAGGAGAAGGTCTACGGTTCGATTCCGTATTGGGGCTCTGATGTCGAGTGACCTCGCCTTCGGGCGAGGGAACCCTGCATCGCAGCGGTGTAGCTCAGTCGGTAGAGCAAGCGGCTCATAATCGCTGTGTCACCGGTTCAAGTCCGGTCACCGCTACACACAGTAGCCGATTGTGGGGTCGGTCCTCCGATCGGCTACTCTTTTATGCGTTCATCCGTCCTATCCGTCCAAGGAGCACTCACGTGGCTGCCACCGACGTCCGCCCGAAGATCACGCTGGCCTGCGTGGAGTGCAAGGAGCGGAACTACATCACCAAGAAGAACCGGCGTAACAACCCGGACCGTCTTGAGATGAAGAAGCACTGCCCGCGCTGCAACTCGCACACGGCGCACCGCGAAACGCGCTGAATCAGGCTCGTATACGAGGCCGTCCCCTTTGGGGCGGCCTCGTGTCGTTTGCCGTACCGCCGTTCGTCCGGTGGCCGGCATTCAGTTGTGATCAATATCAGGAGGGACCAGTCCATGGCGCTCGACCAGTCGTTCGTGGGGCGGACGTATCCGCCCACCGCGCCGTACGAGGTGGGCCGGGAGAAGATCCGGGAGTTCGCCGCCGCGGTGGGGGACGCGAATCCCGCCTACACCGACCGTGAGGCCGCCCGCGCGCTCGGGCACTCGGACGTGATCGCTCCGCCGACGTTCGCGTTCACGATCACCTTCAGCGCCGCCGAGCAAGTGGTCCAGGACCCGCAGTTGGGGCTGGACTACAGCCGCGTCGTGCACCGCGAGCAGCAGTTCGCGTACGCACGGCCCGTACGGGCCGGCGACAGGCTGTCGGTCACCTCGACGATCGAGGCCATCAAGTCCCTCGCCGGCAACGACATCCTGGACGTGCGCGGTGACGTGCACGACGAGAGCGGTGAACTGGTCGTGACCGCTTGGACGAAGCTGGTGGCCCGCGCCGCCGAGGAGGCGTGATGGCAGCGAAGATCTCTTACGCGGACGTCGAGGCCGGCACCGAACTGCCGGCGCAGTCCTTTCCCGTGACGCGCGCCACGCTGGTGCAGTACGCGGGCGCGTCCGGCGACTTCAACCCGATCCACTGGAACGAGAAGTTCGCCACAGAGGTCGGGTTGCCGGACGTGATCGCGCACGGCATGTTCACCATGGCCGAGGCGATCCGGGTCGTGACCGACTGGGTGGGCGACCCGGGTGCGGTCGTCGAGTACGGCGTCCGCTTCACCAAGCCCGTCGTCGTCCCGAACGACGACAAGGGCGCGCTGATCGAGGTCAGCGCCAAGGTCGCGGCGAAGCTGGACGGCAACCGGGTCCGCGTGGACCTGGTCGCGAGCAGCGAGGGTCAGAAGGTGCTGGGCATGTCCCGCGCCGTCGTGCAGTTGGCCTGAGGCGCCCCGGCTGGGCAGGCGCAAGCGATGTAAGGGGCGCCCCTCCCTGGGAGGGGCGCCCCTTACGCGTGGGCCCCGTACGTACGGATTGACGCGAAACCGGCGTACTGCCTTGACAGGTTAGTGATTGGCCAATAACTTTCTCTTCATGGTCAGGATGAGTGCAGAGGAGCGGCGCGAGAGCGTGGTCCGTGCCGCGATCACCGAATTCTCCCGCGCCGGGTACAACGGCACCTCGACCGAGGCCATCGCCAGACGCGTCGGCGTCTCGCAGCCGTACCTCTTCCGCCTCTTCCCGAACAAGCAGGCCATCTTCCTCGCCGCATCCTGCCGGTGTCTCGAGGACACCCGGCGCGTCTTCGAATCGGCCGCGAAAGGGCTCGAGGGCGAGGAGGCCCTCGGTGCGATGGCCGCCGCGTACCAGCGCCTCATCGCGGACGACCCCGAGAAGCTGCTGATGCAGATGCAGATGTACGTCGCGGTGGCGGCCGCCGAGGCGGCGGGCGACCACGAGTTCGGCAAGCGGGTTCGAGCCGGTTGGGTGGAACTGTGGGACACCGTCCATCTGCACCTCGGTGCCGACGTGGACGAGACCACGACCTTCCTGGCCTACGGGATGCTCGTCAATGTCCTCGTCTCGATGGGCTTCCCCGCGGATCACCGCATCTGGTCCGGGTTCTACCTCGCCGCGCGGCCGCCCGCCCAGGAGTGAGGCGGCTCCACGTCGAGCCTGCGGCTCGCGCACTTCCTTTGGCCGTCAAAGTTAGTCATCGATAACTAACCCTCTGGGGGAGCAGTGAACCAGGACCAGCAGCCCGTACGGCGCACAGGCGCCGTCTGGGCACTCGTCATCACCAGCGTCGCCGGCTTCATGGCGGCCCTCGACAACCTCGTCGTCACCACCGCCCTCCCCTCCATCCGCGAGGACCTGGGCGGCGGCCTGGAAGATCTTGAGTGGACGGTGAGCGCCTACACGCTCACCTTCGCGGTCCTGCTGATGTTCGGTGCGGCCCTGGGGGACCGCTTCGGCCGCCGACGGCTGTTCATCACCGGCCTGGCGATCTTCACCGGCGCGTCCGCCGCGGCCGCGCTCGCGTCCGGCATAGACGCCCTCATCGCGGCCCGCGCCGTCCAGGGCGTCGGCGCGGCGATCATGATGCCGCTTACGCTGACCCTGCTCACCGCCGCCGTCCCGGCCGCCCGCCGCGGGGCCGTGCTGGGCATCTTCAGCGCCGTGACCGGCGTGGCCGTCGCCACCGGCCCGCTGATCGGCGGGTCTCTCACCGAGCACATCTCGTGGCAGTGGATCTTCTGGCTGAACGTCCCGATCGGACTGCTCCTCCTGCCGCTCGCCCGCCTGCGCCTGAGCGAGTCCTACGCCCCGGACGCCCGGCTCGACATCCCCGGCACCCTGCTCGTCAGCGGAGGCCTCTTCGGCATCGTCTACGCGCTGGTCAACGGCAACGCCGACGGCTGGACCAGCCCCCGGGTGCTGTTCTGCCTGATCGCCGGCGCCGTGCTCCTGGTCGCCTTCGCCCGGTACAGCTCCGTCGCGAAGAAGCCCATGCTGCCCATGCGTCTCTTCCGCAGCCGGGCCTTCTTCGGGATCAACGTCGCGAGCCTGCTGATGTTCCTCGGCATGTTCGGCTCGATCTTCCTGCTCAGCCAGTTCCTCCAGGGTGTGGCCGGCTACTCGCCCACCGAGGCCGGGCTGCGGATGCTGCCCTGGACCGGCATGTCGCTGCTCGTCGCACCGGTCGCGGGTCTCTTGTCCGACCGGATCGGCGGGCGCCCGGTCGTCACCGCCGGCCTGGCGCTGCAGGCTCTCGGCCTCGCGCTTTTCGCGCTGGTGCTCGAGCCCGGTGTCTCCTACACGGCCCAGCTGCCCGCACTCGTCATCAGCGGCGTCGGCATGGCCTTGTACTTCGCGCCCGCCGCCAGTGTGGTCATGTCCAGCGTCCGCCCGGCGGAGCAGGGCATCGCCTCAGGCGCGAACAACGCCCTCCGCGAGGTCGGCGGCGCGCTCGGCATCGCCGTGCTCGGCGCGGTCTTCGCCGCCCAGGGCGGCTACGAGTCGCCGCAGACCTTCTCCGACGGCACGGTCCCCGCGGTGTGGATCGGCGCCGGAGCCCTGGCCGCCGCCGCCCTGGTGGCCCTGCTGATCCCCGGCGGGCGTACGAGGCCGGACGGCACACTGTCCCAATCCCCGGCCCCGGCCGCAGACAGCGACCGCACGCCCGTCGCGGTCTGATCCCCGTACCAGTACGGTCCGTGGCCCCGCCGGGACGCCGGCGCCACGGACCGTACTCTTGTCCCCGTGCAGGAACTTCACGATGCCCCCCTCGCCCCCCTGACCACCTTCCGGCTCGGCGGCCCAGCGACCCGCCTCGTGGTCGCCACCACCGACGACGAGGTGATCGCCGCCGTACGCGAGGCGGACGAGGCCGGAACGCCGCTGCTGATCATCGGCGGCGGCAGCAACCTGGTCATCGGCGACAAGGGCTTCGAGGGCACCGCACTGCGCATCGCGACCAGCGGCTTCGACCTCGACGGGACGTGCCTGGAACTGGCCGCGGGGGAGACCTGGTCCGACGCCGTGGCCCGCACCGTAGAAGCCGGGCTCGGCGGCGTCGAGTGCCTGGCCGGCATCCCCGGCTCCGCGGGCGCGACCCCGATCCAGAACGTCGGCGCCTACGGCCAGGAGGTCTCGTCGACGATCACGGAGGTCGTCGCGTACGACCGACGCAGCGGCGAGACGGTGGTCCTGCCCAACGCCGCGTGCGGCTTCTCCTACCGCAACAGCCGCTTCAAGCAGGAACCCGACCGCTATGTCGTGCTGCGTGTCCGTTTCGAGCTCGAGGACGCCGGCGGCCTGTCCGCGCCCGTGAAGTACGCGGAGACCGCCCGTGCCCTCGGCATCGAGGTGGGCGACCGGGTCCCGGCCGCCACCGCCCGTGAGACCGTGCTCGCCCTGCGCGCGGGCAAGGGGATGGTGCTCGACGCCGACGACCACGACACCTGGTCGGCCGGCTCCTTCTTCACCAACCCGATCCTCACCGCCGCCGAGTACGGCACCTTCCTGGCCCGCGTGCGCGACCGGCTCGGCGACGGCGTCGCCCCGCCCGCCTACCCGGCGGGCGACGGGCACACCAAGACGTCGGCCGCCTGGCTGATCGACAAGGCCGGATTCACCAAGGGCTACGGCTCCGGGCCCGCCCGCATCTCCACCAAGCACACGCTCGCGCTCACCAACCGCGGCCAGGCCACCACCGAGGATCTGCTGGCCCTGGCCCGCGAGGTGGTGGACGGCGTGCGCGACGCGTTCGGCGTGACGCTGGTCAACGAGCCGGTCACGGTCGGCGTCAGCCTTTGAAACTGCGGACGCCCGGGACCTGGCAGCGCAAAACCTGGGAGCCCGAGCCCTAATAGGCGACGCCGACGCCCTGCCGGAGCATGGCGGGGTCGTCGGTCATGGCGAGCATCGCGTGCGCCACGTCCGCCCGGCCGATCACCCTGGCGCTGCGCGGATTGCCGCCCACCGCGACGCGGTAGCGGCCGGTCACCGGCCTGTCGAGCAGCCTCGGCGGCCGCACGGCGGTCCAATCGGCCGCGCTGTGCGCGAGCTCGCGCTCCATGACCCGCAGATCGTCGTAGACGGGCTTAAGCACCGCACCCACGACCGACATCATCGCGCGGTCCCGCAGCGGCTCCCGCTCCGGTGCGCTGCCCAGCGGCGCCGCGCTGACGACCAGCAGCCGCCGCGTCCCCTCGGCCTCCATCGCGGCCAGCACCGAGCGGGTGAGCCGGGCCGCGACCCCGGCATCGGACCTCCTGCGGGGGCCGAGACCGGAGAGCACCGCGTCCTGCCCGGCCACGGCTTCGCGCAGCGCCTGCGGGTCGTCCAGACCGGAGCGGACGACCTCGAGCCGCTCCCCGGTCACCCGGAAACGCGCCGGATCACGGACCACGGCCGTCACCCGATGGCCGGCCGCCAGGGCCTGCTTGACGATCTGCCCGCCGATTCCGCCGGTCGCGCCGAACACTGTGAGTCTCATGGTGCACACCCTCCTCGGGTGGGTAAGTGTTCACTCACCTCTAGGGTGGGTGTGTACTCACCCACCCGTCAAGGCCCGGTCTGGAGCGCGCATGGAACAGAAGCCCACCCGCGTCCGCATCATCGACGCGGCGCGAGATCTGATGCTCTCCATCGGCCTCGCCCGAACCACCACGAAGGAGATCGCCAAAGCGGCCGGCTGCTCGGAGGCGGCGCTCTACAAGCACTTCACCGGCAAGGAGGAGCTGTTCGTGACCGTTCTGCAGGAAAGGCTGCCGAAGCTGGGCCCGCTGCTGGCCGAGCTGGCCGCCGATCCGGGAGGCGCGAGCGTCGAGGAGAACCTCACCGAGATCGCCCGCCAAGCGGCCCTCTTCTACGAGAAGACCTTCCCCATGGCCGCGTCGCTGTACGCCGACCCCCGCCTCAAGCGCCGCCACGAAGAGGCCATGCGCGAGATGGGAACGGGGCCGCACAAGCCCATCGAGGGCCTCGACGCGTATCTGTGCGCGGAACGGACGGCCGGCCGCATCAGCCCGGACGCCGACACTCGTGCCGCCGCGTCCCTGCTCCTGGGCGCCTGCGCGCAGCGCGCCTTCGCCTACGACATGACCGCCGGCCTGCGGCCGCCGCAGCCGCTCGACGAATTCGCGGCGGGTCTCGCGCGCACCCTGCTGCGAGGTGTCGCGGTCACCGGCGACCCCCGTTGAGCGGTCTCACCGCCGCGCGGCGGCCGAGCGCGCGCCTCAGGCCGGCGGTGACGCCAGCCAGTCGTCGATCCCCGCCAGCAGTTTCTGCCTGATGTCCTCGGGCGCCGCCGAACCCCGCACCGACTGGCGGGCCAGTTCCGCCAGCTCCTGATCCGTGAAGGCCTGGTGGCGGCGGGCCAGCTCGTACTGTGCCGCCAGCCGGGAGCCGAACAGCAGCGGGTCGTCCGCGCCGAGCGCCATGGGGACCCCGGCGTCGTACAGGGTGCGCAGCGGCACGTCCTCCGGCTTCTCGTAGACGCCGAGCGCCACGTTGGAGGCCGGGCAGACCTCGCAGGTCACCCCCCTCTCGGCGAGCTTGCGCAGCAGCCTCGGGTCCTCCGCCGCCCGCACACCGTGGCCGATGCGCGAGGCGCGCAGGTCGTCGAGGCAGTCCCGTACGGACGCGGGTCCGGTCAGCTCGCCGCCGTGCGGGGCCGCCAGCAGTCCGCCCTCGCGAGCGATGGCGAAGGCGCGGTCGAAGTCCCGTGCCATGCCCCGCCGTTCGTCGTTGGAGAGCCCGAAGCCGACGATGCCGCGGTCCGCGTAGCGCACCGCCAGCCGGGCGAGCGTCCGGGCGTCCAAGGGGTGCTTCATCCGGTTCGCCGCGACCAGCACACGCATCCCGAGCCCCGTCTCCCTGGAGGCCGTGTCCACGGCGTCCAGGATGATCTCCAGCGCCGGGATCAGACCGCCGAGCCGCGGCGCGTACGAGGTCGGGTCGACCTGGATCTCCAGCCAGCCCGAGCCGTCCCTGATGTCCTCCTCCGCCGCCTCACGCACCAGCCGCTGGATGTCCTCGGGGTCCCGCAGGCAGGAGCGGGCCATGTCGTACAGCCGCTGGAAGCGGAACCAGCCGCGCTCGTCCGTGGCGCGCAGCTTCGGCGGCTCGCCCCCGGTCAGCGCCTCAGGAAGGTGCACGCCGTGCTTGTCGGCGAGCTCCAGAAGAGTGGTGGGCCGCATCGACCCGGTGAAGTGCAGGTGCAGATGGGCTTTCGGCAGCAGGCTGACGTCTCGTTCGCGCTCCATTGAGTGATCCTGCCAAAGACGACCGGAACGGGGCAGCCCCTTTCCCCGATCGGGTTCTTGCCCGAACACAGAAACGGGCCCCCGGCGGAAGCCGGGGGCCCGTCACACGAGGGAGGGGATCAGTCGCGGGCCTCGGCCAGCAGCTTCTGGATCCGGGAGACACCCTCGGCCAGGTCCTCGTCGCCCAGCGCGTAGGAAAGCCGCAGGTACCCGGGCGTACCGAACGCCTCGCCCGGGACGACCGCCACCTCGACCTCGTCGAGGATCAGGGCGGCGAGCTCCACGGAGGACTGCGGACGACGGCCGCGGATCTCCTTGCCCAGCAGGCCCTTCACCGACGGGTAGGCGTAGAAGGCGCCCTCGGGGGTCGGGCAGACCACACCGTCGATCTCGTTGAGCATCCGCACGATCGTCTGCCGGCGGCGGTCGAAGGCCTCGCGCATCTTCGCGACGGCGTCCAGGTCGCCGGAGACGGCGGCCAGGGCCGCGATCTGCGCCACGTTGGAGACGTTCGACGTCGCGTGCGACTGCAGGTTGGTGGCGGCCTTCACGACGTCCTTCGGGCCGACGATCCACCCCACGCGCCAGCCCGTCATGGCGTACGTCTTCGCGACACCGTTGACGACGATGCACTTCTCGCGCAGCGCCGGGACGAGGGCGGGCAGCGAGGTGAACGTCGCGTCGCCGTAGACCAGGTGCTCGTAGATCTCGTCGGTCAGCACCCACAGACCGTGCTCCGCGGCCCACTCGCCGATCGCGCGCGCGTCGGCCTCGCTGTAGACGGCACCGGTCGGGTTGGACGGCGAGACGAAGAGGACGACCTTGGTCTTCTCCGTACGCGCCGCCTCCAGCTGCTCCACGGAGACGCGGTAGCCGGTGGTCTCGTCGGCCACGACGTCGACCGGGACGCCGCCCGCAAGACGGATCGACTCGGGGTAGGTGGTCCAGTACGGCGCCGGGACGATGACCTCGTCGCCCGGGTCAAGGATCGCGGCGAACGCCTCGTAGATCGCCTGCTTGCCGCCGTTGGTCACCAGGATCTGGGCCGGGTCCACCTCGTACCCGGAGTCGCGCAGCGTCTTCTCCGCGATGGCCTTCTTCAGCTCCGGCAGACCGCCGGCGGGCGTGTAGCGGTGGTACTTCGGATTGCGGCAGGCCTCGACGGCGGCCTCGACGATGTAGTCGGGGTCGGGAAGTCGGGCTCACCGGCGCCGAAGCCGATCACCGGACGCCCGGCGGCCTTGAGGGCCTTGGCCTTGGCGTCGACGGCGAGGGTCGCGGACTCGGAGATCGCGCCGATGCGCGCGGAGACCCGGCGCTCGGTGGGAGGGGTTGCAGCGCTCATACGGCCCATGCTCCCAGACGCCGGAAGGGCCCGGCACACAGGTTTCGAAGGGCGGACGACACGGACCTGCGGCGGACCGCGGAAGGGCCCGGAAGCCGGCGGCCGGGCTTTGTGTTCGACGCCGGGCCTGGGAACACGTACACTCACTGGCTGTTGGCCCTCACCAGCCAAGTCCGAGCCGGGCACTTAGTGCACCCGGACGGATGCGGTAGGTTGGGGGAGTCACAAAGGGTCGTAGCTCAATTGGTAGAGCACTGGTCTCCAAAACCAGCGGTTGGGGGTTCAAGTCCCTCCGGCCCTGCTACACACACCTTCGCCAGGCTGTGTGCGCATGTACGTACTTCTATGCACCGCCGTGCGGCTCCACCGGGCGCGGCACGGCCACGACCCGGGAATCAGGTGAGAGATCGTGACGGACGCCGTAGGCTCCATCGACATGCCTGATGCCGAGGACGAGACGCCGGAGTCGAAGAAGAAGACCCGCAAGGGCGGCAAGCGCGGCAAGAAGGGCCCGCTGGGTCGCCTGGCTCTCTTCTACCGCCAGATCGTCGCCGAACTGCGCAAGGTCGTCTGGCCGACTCGTCATCAACTGACGACGTACACCACAGTGGTGATTATCTTCGTCGTCATCATGATCGGCCTCGTGACCGTGATTGACTATGGCTTCCAGGAAGCAGTCAAGTACGTCTTCGGCTGATCCGCGGAGGGCGCCGGAAATCGGCGCCCCTTTCGCATGTTCCACCCCATCTGTATCCAGGAAGAAGCCATCGTGTCTGACCCGAACCTGAACGACGCCGACCGTTCCGGCGAGAGCTTCGAGTCCCCTGAGGACGAGCTCGACATCGTCGAGGCGTCGGACGCTGAGGAGCCGGACCAGGCAGAGGCTGCCGACGACGCCGCCGGTGAGCCGGCCGAGGACGAGGCCCTGCACGTCGAGAACGTCGACGAGGACGAGGCCGGCTCCGAGGACGCCGAGGCTGCTGAGGAGAGCGCGGAAGAGGCTCCCGAGGAGAGCGCGGAAGAGGCCGACGAGGAGCCGGCGGCCCCCGTCGACCCGGTCGCCGCCCTCCGCGACGAGCTCCGTGGCCTCCCGGGCGAGTGGTACGTGATCCACACCTACGCGGGCTACGAGAAGCGCGTGAAGGCGAACCTGGAGCAGCGTGCCGTCTCGCTGAACGTCGAGGACTTCATCTACCAGGCCGAGGTCCCCGAGGAAGAGATCGTCCAGATCAAGAACGGCGAGCGCAAGAACGTCCGGCAGAACAAGCTGCCCGGCTACGTTCTCGTCCGCATGGATCTGACGAACGAGTCCTGGGGCGTCGTCCGTAACACCCCCGGTGTGACCGGCTTCGTCGGCAACGCCTACGACCCGTACCCGCTGACCCTGGACGAGATCGTCAAGATGCTCGCCCCGGAGGCCGAGGAGAAGGCCGCCCGCGAGGCCGCAGAGGCCGAGGGCAAGCCGGCTCCGGCCCGCAAGGTCGAGGTCCAGGTGCTGGACTTCGAGGTCGGCGACTCGGTCACCGTCACCGACGGCCCGTTCGCGACGCTGCAGGCCACGATCAACGAGATCAACGCCGACTCGAAGAAGGTCAAGGGCCTTGTCGAGATCTTCGGCCGCGAGACCCCGGTCGAGCTCAGCTTCGACCAGATCCAGAAGAACTAGTTCCTTCTGGACGCCAGGTTTCCGAACAGGTCAGACCGCCTCTCGCAGGCTGTCTGACCTGCTCGGTTTTTGGCCGCGCATGGATACCCGTTATCGTTGTGCGGTATGCCTCCATCCGGATGATCGGGTGGCAGGCGGATAACTCTCACTAGGACCCGGAGAGAGCAATGCCTCCCAAGAAGAAGAAGGTCACGGGGCTTATCAAGCTCCAGATCCAGGCCGGTGCGGCCAACCCGGCTCCGCCGGTCGGCCCCGCCCTGGGTCAGCACGGCGTCAACATCATGGAGTTCTGCAAGGCCTACAACGCCGCGACCGAGTCGCAGCGTGGCATGGTCGTGCCGGTGGAGATCACGGTCTACGAGGACCGTTCCTTCACCTTCATCACCAAGACTCCGCCGGCCGCCAAGCTGATCCTCAAGGCCGCGGGTGTGGACAAGGGCTCCGGCGAGCCGCACAAGACCAAGGTCGCCAAGCTGACGGCTGCCCAGGTCCGCGAGATCGCCACGACCAAGCTCCCCGACCTCAACGCCAATGACCTCGACGCCGCGTCGAAGATCATTGCCGGTACCGCCCGTTCCATGGGCATCACGGTCGAGGGCTGACAGCCCCCTCGTAGGCCCCAGTGGTAGGACCAAGCGCTGGTCCGCACCACGACTCCACGCTCAACACATCAGGAGCAGAAGTGAAGCGCAGCAAGACTCTCCGCGCTGCGGACGCCAAGATCGACCGGGAGCGCAACTACGCCCCCCTCGAGGCTGTCCGTCTCGCCAAGGACACCGCCGCCACCAAGTTCGACGGCACCGTCGAGGTCGCCTTCCGTCTGGGCGTTGACCCGCGTAAGGCCGACCAGATGGTCCGTGGCACCGTCAACCTTCCGCACGGCACCGGCAAGACCGCCCGGGTCCTGGTCTTCGCGACCGGTGACCGTGCTGCGGCCGCGGAAGCCGCGGGCGCCGACATCGTCGGCTCCGACGAACTGATCGACGAGATCTCCAAGGGCAACCGCCTGAACGAGTTCGACGCGGTCGTCGCCACCCCGGACCTCATGGGCAAGGTCGGCCGCCTCGGCCGTGTGCTCGGTCCGCGTGGCCTGATGCCGAACCCGAAGACCGGCACCGTCACGATGGACGTCGCCAAGGCCGTCAACGAGATCAAGGGCGGCAAGATCGAGTTCCGCGTCGACAAGCACTCGAACCTGCACTTCATCATCGGCAAGGTCTCCTTCGACGAGACGAAGCTGGTCGAGAACTACGCAGCGGCGCTGGAGGAGATCCTCCGTCTCAAGCCGTCCGCCGCGAAGGGCCGCTACATCAAGAAGGCGACCCTGACCACGACGATGGGCCCCGGCATCCCGCTGGACTCCAACCGCACCCGCAACCTCCTCGTCGAGGAGGACCCGGCCGCCGTCTGATTCCAGGACGGCAGTCGCGGGTCTCGCGTCTGAACCGGCCCCCGCCGCTCTTTCGAGCCGCGGGGGCCGGCTTTATTTTCGGGGCACGTTGTCGGAGGGGAAGGCTAAGCTCGTCCGGAAAGATCAAGAGCAAGCAAAATCCCGTGGGGGATCGTGAACACAAAGCTCCGGAAAACGGCCGGGATAGTGCTGGCCGGTGTACTGCTCTGCGGCACGGCGGCGTGCACCGACGAGGACGGCAAGGCGTCGTCCGGTAAGGCCTCCGGGCCCGGCCAGGAGGCCTCGTCCGCCCCGGCGTCCTCCTCCGCGGACAAGCCCGTCGAGGTCACCCCGGCCGCCGCGGTCAAGCGTGCGGCGGAGAAGAACGAGAAGCTCACCTCGCTGAGCTACTCGATGAGCGGCACCGTCCCCGGAAGCGGCGACATCGAGGCCCAGGCCTCCATGACCATGAAGCCGCTGGCCATGAGCATGAAGATGAAGGGCGGCGTGGGGGCCGAGGCCGGAGAGGTGGAGATCCGCCTCGTCGGCGAGGCGATGTACCTCAACGGCGGGGAGCCGCTCGAGGCCGGCAAGACCTGGATGAAGTTCGATCTCGCGGCCCTCAAGGAGGCCGGCGGTGAGGACCCGCTGGCCGAGCTGACCGCCCAGGCCGACAAGAACCCCGCCCAGGACACGGCTGCGCTCACCGCCTCCAAGGACCTCAAGAAGGTCGGTGAGGAGGCCGTCGACGGCGTGGAGACCACGCACTACACGGGCACCCTGACACTCGACGCCATGCGTGCGAGCCTGGCCGGCGAGGACGCGGAGACCAAGAAGCGCCGTGAGGGCACCCTCGAGCAGTACGAGAAGCTCGGCGTCGAGAAGCTCACCATGGACATCTGGATCGACGGGAACGACCAGACCAAGCAGGTCCGGACCCGCAGCACGACAAGTGAGGGCCCGATGGACCTCACCATCAAGCTCCTGTCCGTCAACGAGCAGGTGACCGTGACGGCTCCGCCCGCCGGCGAGACCGTCGACCTGGCCGAGATGATGAAGGACGCGGGGGGCGCCTGACGCGAATCCGGCGGATTTGCCTGGCGGGGTTGCGTTCGCGTACTCTTCCGAAGAAGCCAAAGACCGCTGGTCGTTGCCGTGCTCTCTTTCCGAGGGTCCGGTGGCCGAAGGATCCGCTCAGTAGCGGACGTCCTGCGCAGGTGACTGTGGAAAGTTCCCGGAAGCAATTCCGGTCGAGCTCAGCCCCGTGCGCCTGCGCCGGGGCGTTTCGTTTTGTTCGGCCCCTTCTGAGCGGTCCTCATCACCCGGAAGGAGGCCGACGCTCATGGCAAGGCCCGACAAGGCTGCCGCGGTGGCCGAGCTGACGGAGTCGTTCCGCAGCTCGAACGCCGCCGTGCTGACCGAGTACCGGGGTCTCACCGTGGCTCAGCTCAAGGAGCTGCGCCGTTCGCTCGGTGAGAACGCCCAGTACGCCGTGGTGAAGAACACGCTGACCAAGATCGCGGCCAACGAGGCCGGGATCAACTCGCTCGACGACCACTTCACTGGTCCGACGGCGGTTGCCTTCATCACCGGTGACCCGGTGGAGTCGGCGAAGGGTCTTCGTGACTTCGCCAAGGACAACCCGAACCTGATCATCAAGGGCGGTGTCCTTGATGGCAAGGCGCTGTCCGCCGATGAGATCAAGAAGCTTGCGGACCTCGAGTCCCGCGAGGTTCTGCTCGCCAAGCTGGCGGGTGCCATGAAGGGCAAGCAGTCCCAGGCTGCCGCGCTCTTCCAGGCGCTTCCCTCGAAGTTCGTCCGCACCGCGGAGGCGCTTCGTGCCAAGAAGGCCGAGCAGGGCGGTGCCGAGTAACTCGGCTCGCGCATTGACCGCCGCCTGAGGCGACGGTCACAGCGGGCCGAACGTACGCCCGCCTCACATGTACACACGGCACCTGCCGAATGAGTGGAAGGACGCCATCATGGCGAAGCTGTCCCAGGACGACCTGCTTGCGCAGTTCGAGGAGATGACCCTCATCGAGCTCTCCGAGTTCGTGAAGGCCTTCGAGGAGAAGTTCGACGTCACCGCCGCTGCCCCGGTCGCCGTTGCCGCCGGTGGCGCTGCTGCCGCCCCGGCCGAGGCCGAGGCCGAGCAGGACGAGTTCGACGTCATCCTCACCGGCGCCGGTGAGAAGAAGATCCAGGTCATCAAGGTCGTGCGTGAGCTGACCTCCCTGGGTCTGAAGGAGGCCAAGGACCTCGTCGACGGCACCCCGAAGCCCGTCCTCGAGAAGGTCGCCAAGGACGCCGCGGAGAAGGCTGCCGAGTCCCTCAAGGCTGCCGGCGCCTCCGTCGAGGTCAAGTGACCTCGCGAGTCTTCTGACTCCCGCGCTGTAACGCGCACACACTGAAGGGCGATCACCCAAGCGGGTGGTCGCCCTTCGGCGTTCCGGCCGGGGGTGCCTTGTTCTTCTGCCTCCTGGGAGTATGGTGATCTTCGCCGTGCGCCCCTCACGGCGGCCGATGAGGTCCCGGAGCAGCAGCTCAGGGACAGGGGCCTTGACGAACCGCACGCAGCGCGCAATTCTCAGGACGCGTCGTCACAACGATCCACGTTCCGAGGCATGGATCGACGACCGAACGGGCAGTATCGATGTGCGCCTCACGGCGCATGGGTTCGCGGAGATGAGAAAAACGAGGGTCTCGAGGGTCTCGAAAACCCGCACTGGACATCAGTGTGCCAAGTGGCTACACTGACCCTTTGCGCTGCCTGTTAGCTGCCCTCTGCCCGTCACCAGGGGCATGCCCGTGTCTGAGCTTCGGATGAAGAACAGCCCCTAGCTGGGGTTTCTCCCTCCGTTCACAGCATGGGACCGGTACGCGCGTAGTGAGTCCGAGCCCTCGGAAGGACCCCCTCTTGGCCGCCTCGCGCAACGCCTCGACCGCGAATACGAACAACGGCGCCAGCACTGCCCCGCTGCGCATCTCCTTTGCAAAGATCAAGGAGCCCCTCGAGGTTCCGAACCTCCTCGCGCTGCAGACCGAGAGCTTTGACTGGCTGCTCGGCAATGCCGCATGGAAGGCTCGTGTCGAGGCGGCTCTCGAAAGCGGACAGGACGTCCCCACCAAGTCCGGTCTGGAAGAGATCTTCGAGGAGATCTCGCCGATCGAGGACTTCTCCGGGTCGATGTCGCTGACCTTCCGCGACCACCGTTTCGAGCCCCCGAAGAACTCGATCGACGAGTGCAAGGAGCGCGACTTCACGTACGCGGCCCCGCTCTTCGTCACGGCCGAGTTCACCAACAACGAGACCGGCGAGATCAAGTCCCAGACGGTCTTCATGGGCGACTTCCCGCTCATGACCAACAAGGGCACCTTCGTCATCAACGGCACCGAGCGTGTCGTTGTGTCGCAGCTGGTCCGCTCGCCGGGTGTCTACTTCGACTCCAACATCGACAAGACGTCCGACAAGGACATCTTCACGGCCAAGATCATCCCGTCCCGGGGTGCCTGGCTGGAGATGGAGATCGACAAGCGCGACATGGTCGGTGTCCGTATCGACCGCAAGCGCAAGCAGTCCGTGACCGTCCTGCTCAAGGCGCTCGGCTGGACCACCGAGCAGATCCTCGAGGAGTTCGGCGAGTACGAGTCCATGCGCGCCACCCTGGAGAAGGACCACACCCAGGGCCAGGACGACGCGCTGCTCGACATCTACCGCAAGCTGCGTCCGGGCGAGCCCCCGACGCGCGAGGCGGCCCAGACGCTGCTCGAGAACCTCTACTTCAACCCGAAGCGCTACGACCTCGCCAAGGTCGGCCGCTACAAGGTGAACAAGAAGCTCGGCGCGGACGAGCCGCTGGACGCCGGCGTTCTCACCACCGACGACGTCATCGCCACCATCAAGTACCTGGTCAAGCTGCACGCCGGCGAGACCGAGACGGTCGGCGAGTCGGGCACCCAGATCGTCGTCGAGACCGACGACATCGACCACTTCGGCAACCGCCGTCTGCGCAACGTCGGCGAGCTCATCCAGAACCAGGTCCGTACGGGTCTGGCTCGTATGGAGCGCGTCGTGCGTGAGCGCATGACGACCCAGGACGTCGAGGCGATCACGCCGCAGACGCTGATCAACATCCGGCCGGTCGTCGCCTCCATCAAGGAGTTCTTCGGCACCAGCCAGCTGTCGCAGTTCATGGACCAGAACAACCCGCTGTCGGGTCTCACCCACAAGCGCCGTCTGTCGGCTCTTGGCCCGGGTGGTCTCTCCCGTGAGCGGGCCGGCTTCGAGGTCCGTGACGTGCACCCGTCGCACTACGGCCGCATGTGCCCGATCGAGACCCCCGAAGGCCCGAACATCGGTCTGATCGGCTCGCTCGCGTCCTACGGCCGGGTCAACGCGTTCGGCTTCGTCGAGACCCCGTACCGCAAGGTCACCGACGGCCAGGTCACCGACGAGGTCGACTACCTGACCGCCGACGAGGAGGACCGCTTCGTCATCGCCCAGGCGAACGCGACCCTGAGCGACGAACTGCGCTTCACCGAGGCGCGCGTGCTGGTCCGCCGTCGTGGCGGCGAGGTCGACTACGTCCCGCCGACCGAGGTCGACTACATGGACGTCTCGCCGCGCCAGATGGTGTCGGTGGCGACCGCCATGATCCCGTTCCTCGAGCACGACGACGCCAACCGTGCCCTCATGGGCGCGAACATGATGCGCCAGGCCGTTCCGCTCATCAAGGCGGAGGCCCCGCTCGTCGGCACCGGGATGGAGTACCGCTGTGCCACCGACGCCGGCGACGTCATCAAGGCGGAGAAGGACGGTGTCATCCAGGAGGTCTCGGCCGACTACGTCACCGTCGCGAACGACGACGGTACGTACACCACGTACCGCATCGCGAAGTTCTCCCGCTCCAACCAGGGCACCTCGGTGAACCAGAAGGTCATCGTCTCCGAGGGCGACCGTGTCATCGAGGGCCAGGTCCTCGCCGACGGCCCCGCCACCGAGAACGGTGAGATGGCGCTCGGCAAGAACCTGCTCGTGGCGTTCATGCCGTGGGAGGGTCACAACTACGAGGACGCGATCATCCTGTCGCAGCGCCTCGTCCAGGACGACGTCCTCTCCTCGATCCACATCGAGGAGCACGAGGTCGACGCCCGTGACACCAAGCTCGGCCCCGAGGAGATCACCCGGGACATCCCGAACGTCTCCGAGGAGGTCCTCGCGGACCTCGACGAGCGCGGCATCATCCGTATCGGTGCCGAGGTCGTCGCCGGCGACATCCTGGTCGGCAAGGTCACGCCCAAGGGTGAGACCGAGCTGACCCCGGAGGAGCGTCTGCTCCGCGCGATCTTCGGTGAGAAGGCGCGTGAGGTCCGGGACACCTCGCTGAAGGTGCCGCACGGCGAGACCGGCAAGGTCATCGGTGTGCGCGTCTTCGACCGCGAGGAGGGCGACGAGCTTCCCCCGGGCGTCAACCAGCTGGTCCGCGTCTACGTGGCCCAGAAGCGCAAGATCACCGACGGTGACAAGCTCGCCGGCCGTCACGGCAACAAGGGCGTCATCTCGAAGATCCTGCCGATCGAGGACATGCCGTTCCTCGAGGACGGCACCCCGGTCGACATCATCCTCAACCCGCTGGGTGTCCCGTCCCGAATGAACCCGGGACAGGTCCTGGAGATCCACCTCGGCTGGCTCGCCAGCCGCGGCTGGGACGTTTCCGGGCTGGCGGACGACTGGGCGCAGCGCCTGCAGGCCATCGGCGCCGACCAGGTCGCTCCCGGCACCAACGTCGCGACCCCGGTCTTCGACGGTGCGCGTGAGGACGAGATCGCCGGTCTCTTCGACGCCACGATCCCCAACCGCGACGGCGACCGCCTGGTCCAGTCGTCCGGCAAGGCCAACCTGTTCGACGGCCGCTCCGGCGAGCCGTTCCCGGACCCGATCTCGATCGGGTACATGTACATCCTCAAGCTCCACCACCTGGTCGACGACAAGCTGCACGCCCGTTCGACCGGTCCGTACTCGATGATCACCCAGCAGCCGCTGGGTGGTAAGGCCCAGTTCGGTGGCCAGCGGTTCGGAGAGATGGAGGTGTGGGCACTCGAGGCTTATGGAGCGGCCTACGCCCTCCAGGAGTTGCTGACCATCAAGTCCGACGACGTGACCGGCCGCGTGAAGGTCTACGAGGCCATCGTCAAGGGCGAGAACATCCCCGAGCCCGGCATTCCCGAGTCCTTCAAGGTGCTCATCAAGGAAATGCAGTCGCTCTGCCTCAACGTGGAGGTGCTCTCCTCGGACGGTATGTCCATCGAGATGCGCGACACGGACGAGGACGTCTTCCGCGCCGCGGAGGAGCTCGGTATCGACCTGTCCCGGCGTGAGCCGAGCAGCGTCGAAGAGGTCTGACGGGCCTGGCGGGGGCTCCCACGAAGGAGCCCCCGCCATCCCCGGGACCGTTCAGACCATGATTGAGACACGACCCCGAAAGAGGGATTGACGCACAGTGCTCGACGTCAACTTCTTCGACGAGCTGCGGATCGGCCTTGCCACCGCGGACGACATCAGGACCTGGTCCCACGGCGAGGTCAAGAAGCCCGAGACCATCAACTACCGCACGCTCAAGCCCGAGAAGGACGGACTCTTCTGCGAGAAGATCTTCGGTCCGACCCGGGACTGGGAGTGCTACTGCGGCAAGTACAAGCGTGTCCGCTTCAAGGGCATCATCTGTGAGCGGTGTGGCGTCGAGGTCACCCGCGCCAAGGTGCGGCGTGAGCGGATGGGCCACATCGAGCTCGCCGCTCCCGTGACCCACATCTGGTACTTCAAGGGCGTCCCGTCGCGTCTGGGTTACCTGCTGGACCTGGCGCCGAAGGACCTCGAGAAGGTCATCTACTTCGCCGCGTACATGATCACGTTCGTGGACGAGGAGCGCCGCACGCGTGACCTGCCGTCGCTGGAGGCCCACGTCTCCGTCGAGCGCCAGCAGGTCGAGAACCGCCGCGACGCCGACCTCGAGGCCCGTGCCAAGAAGCTCGAGACCGACCTGGCCGAGCTCGAGGCCGAGGGCGCCAAGGCCGACGTGCGCCGCAAGGTGCGCGAGGGTGCCGAGCGCGAGATGAAGCAGCTGCGTGACCGCGCCCAGCGCGAGATCGACCGTCTCGACGAGGTGTGGAACCGCTTCAAGAACCTCAAGGTCCAGGACCTCGAGGGCGACGAGCTGCTCTACCGCGAGCTGCGTGACCGCTTCGGCACGTACTTCGACGGCTCGATGGGTGCCGCGGCGCTGCAGAAGCGCCTGGAGTCCTTCGACCTGGACGAGGAGGCCGAGCGTCTCCGCGAGATCATCCGCACCGGCAAGGGCCAGAAGAAGACCCGTGCGCTCAAGCGCCTCAAGGTCGTCTCCGCGTTCCTGCAGACGTCCAACAGCCCCAAGGGCATGGTGCTCGACTGCGTGCCGGTCATCCCGCCCGACCTTCGTCCGATGGTGCAGCTGGACGGTGGCCGCTTCGCGACCTCCGACCTGAACGACCTGTACCGCCGTGTGATCAACCGCAACAACCGTCTGAAGCGTCTGCTCGATCTCGGTGCCCCCGAGATCATCGTGAACAACGAGAAGCGGATGCTCCAGGAGGCGGTCGACGCCCTCTTCGACAACGGCCGTCGTGGTCGCCCGGTCACGGGCCCCGGCAACCGTCCGCTGAAGTCCCTCAGCGACATGCTGAAGGGTAAGCAGGGTCGTTTCCGTCAGAACCTGCTCGGTAAGCGTGTCGACTACTCGGCGCGTTCCGTCATCGTCGTCGGCCCGCAGCTGAAGCTGCACCAGTGCGGTCTGCCCAAGGCCATGGCGCTGGAGCTCTTCAAGCCGTTCGTGATGAAGCGCCTGGTCGACCTGAACCACGCGCAGAACATCAAGTCGGCCAAGCGCATGGTCGAGCGTGGCCGCACCGTGGTGTACGACGTCCTCGAAGAGGTCATCGCCGAGCACCCGGTGCTGCTGAACCGTGCGCCCACGCTGCACCGCCTCGGCATCCAGGCCTTCGAGCCGCAGCTGGTCGAGGGCAAGGCCATCCAGATCCACCCGCTCGTCTGCACCGCGTTCAACGCGGACTTCGACGGTGACCAGATGGCCGTGCACCTGCCGCTCTCCGCGGAGGCGCAGGCCGAGGCCCGCATCCTGATGCTGTCCTCGAACAACATCCTCAAGCCGGCCGACGGCCGTCCCGTCACCATGCCGACCCAGGACATGGTGCTGGGCCTCTTCTTCCTGACCACGGACGAGGAGGAGCGCAAGGTCATCGGCGAGGGCCGTTCCTTCGGTTCCACCGCCGAGGCGATCATGGCGTTCGACGCCCGGGAGCTCTCGCTCCAGGCGAAGATCGACATCCGCTTCCCGGTCGGCACCATCCCGCCGCGCGGCTGGACCCCGCCGGCGCAGGAGGAGGGTGAGCCGGAGTGGCAGCAGGGTGACTCGTTCCGTCTGCGGACGACCCTGGGCCGCGCGCTCTTCAACGAGCTGCTGCCCGAGGACTACCCGTTCGTCGACTACACGGTCGGCAAGAAGCAGCTCTCCGAGATCGTCAACGACCTCGCGGAGCGCTACCCCAAGGTCATCGTGGCGGCGACGCTCGACAACCTGAAGGCGGCCGGCTTCTACTGGGCGACCCGTTCCGGCGTCACCGTGGCCATCTCCGACATCGTGGTCCCCGACGCCAAGAAGGCGATCGTCAAGGGCTACGAGGACCTGGACGAGAAGGTCCAGAAGCAGTACGAGCGTGGTCTGATCACCAAGGAAGAGCGCACCCAGGAGCTCATCGCGATCTGGACCAAGGCGACCAACGAGGTTGCCGAGGCCATGAACGCGAACTTCCCGAAGACCAACCCGGTCTCCATGATGGTCAACTCGGGCGCTCGCGGAAACATGATGCAGATGCGTCAGATCGCCGGTATGCGTGGTCTGGTGTCCAACGCCAAGAACGAGACCATCCCGCGTCCGATCAAGGCGTCCTTCCGCGAGGGTCTGTCCGTGCTGGAGTACTTCATCTCCACGCACGGTGCCCGTAAGGGTCTGGCGGACACCGCCCTGCGTACCGCCGACTCGGGTTACCTGACCCGTCGTCTGGTGGACGTCTCGCAGGACGTCATCATCCGCGAGGAGGACTGCGGCACCGACCGTGGCCTCAAGCTCAAGATCGCGGAGCGAGGCGCCGACGGCACCCTGCGCAAGACCGAGGACGTCGAGACCTCCGTCTACGCCCGGATGCTCGCCGAGGACGTCGTCGTCGACGGCAAGGTCATCGCGCCTGCCAACGTCGACCTCGGTGACGTGCTCATCGACGCGCTCGTCGCGGCCGGTGTGGAGGAGGTCAAGACCCGCTCGGTCCTGACCTGTGAGTCCGCGGTCGGCACCTGTGCGTACTGCTACGGCCGTTCGCTCGCGACCGGCAAGCTGGTCGACATCGGTGAGGCGGTCGGCATCATCGCCGCCCAGTCCATCGGTGAGCCCGGCACGCAGCTGACGATGCGTACCTTCCACACCGGTGGTGTGGCCGGTGACGACATCACCCAGGGTCTGCCCCGTGTCGTCGAGCTCTTCGAGGCTCGTACGCCCAAGGGTGTCGCCCCGATCTCGGAGGCGGCCGGCCGCGTCCGTATCGAGGAGACCGAGAAGACCAAGAAGCTCGTCGTCACTCCGGACGACGGCAGCGACGAGACGGCGTTCCCGATCTCGAAGCGTGCCCGTCTGCTGGTCGGCGAGGGCGATCACGTCGAGGTGGGCCAGAAGCTCACCGTGGGTGCCACCAACCCGCACGACGTGCTCCGCATCCTCGGCCAGCGCGCGGTCCAGGTCCACCTGGTCGGCGAGGTCCAGAAGGTCTACAACTCGCAGGGTGTGTCGATCCACGACAAGCACATCGAGATCATCATCCGGCAGATGCTGCGCCGTGTGACGATCATCGAGTCCGGCGACGCGG
This sequence comes from Streptomyces sp. Tu 2975, assembly GCF_009832925.1. Classification (GTDB taxonomy): domain Bacteria; phylum Actinomycetota; class Actinomycetes; order Streptomycetales; family Streptomycetaceae; genus Streptomyces. The sequence continues at coordinate 3,473,761 of NZ_CP047140.1, read as the reverse complement.
AGCTGCTGCCGGGCGAGCTGGTCGAGCGTTCGAAGTTCGAGACCGAGAACCGTCGTGTGGTCACCGAGGGCGGTCACCCCGCCTCCGGCCGTCCGCAGCTGATGGGTATCACCAAGGCCTCGCTGGCGACCGAGTCCTGGCTGTCGGCGGCGTCGTTCCAGGAGACGACCAGGGTTCTGACGGACGCGGCGATCAACGCCAAGTCCGACTCCCTGATCGGCCTCAAGGAGAACGTCATCATCGGTAAGCTCATCCCGGCCGGTACGGGTCTGTCCCGCTACCGCAACATCCGGGTCGAGCCGACCGAGGAGGCCAAGGCCGCGATGTACTCGGCCGTCGGCTACGACGACATCGACTACTCGCCGTTCGGCACGGGCTCCGGCCAGGCCGTTCCGCTGGAGGACTACGACTACGGTCCGTACAACCAGTAGCAGGTCGTGACGAAGGGCGGTCACCCCGTGCGGGGTGGCCGCCCTTCGTCGTATTTTCCTGGCGCTTCTTCGTGGGACGGAGTCGGCGCGGGAAACGCGGTCCGCGACAGCTCCAGGCGCGGCTCTCCGGGCCGACGGGACGGTCGGCGTGGAGCGCGGCTCGCGCGGCGGCACGGTGGCCGGAGGGGCTCCGTGGGTGACGTCCGCCTCCGTGCAGGGGGAGCCGTCGCCCGGTGGCCGGCGACGGTACAGGAAGCGGCGGGTCGGGCCGGACACCCCGGCCAAGACGGCCGAAAACCATCGCAAATCGGTCTCGGCCCCGTGGGCGGATCCGGCCCCTGGGCATTTGTTTTGACCGGAGTGGATGCGGTAGGTACGCTCAGACCTTGTGCCTGGGGTGTGCCTGGGCTCGTGTGCGTGTCTTCAACCGCATGGCGAGTCAGATACCGGCCACCGCAATCTGCGCTCTTTCCGCCTGGCGGCGGGGGTCTGCAGCATTCGACACACCCGACCGCGTGGGTCGGCGACGTTCCAGGTTAGCTTCACTGACGGCACACAGAAACCGGAGAAGTAGTGCCTACGATCCAGCAGCTGGTCCGTAAGGGCCGGCAGGACAAGGTCGAGAAGAACAAGACGCCCGCACTCGAGGGTTCCCCTCAGCGCCGCGGCGTCTGCACGCGTGTGTTCACGACCACCCCGAAGAAGCCGAACTCGGCCCTGCGTAAGGTCGCGCGTGTGCGTCTGACCTCCGGCATCGAGGTCACGGCCTACATCCCGGGTGAGGGACACAACCTGCAGGAGCACTCCATCGTGCTCGTGCGTGGTGGCCGTGTGAAGGACCTGCCGGGTGTTCGTTACAAGATCATCCGCGGTTCGCTGGACACCCAGGGTGTCAAGAACCGCAAGCAGGCCCGCAGCCGCTACGGCGCCAAGAAGGAGAAGTAAGAATGCCTCGTAAGGGCCCCGCCCCGAAGCGCCCGGTCATCATCGACCCGGTTTACGGTTCTCCTCTGGTGACCTCGCTCATCAACAAGATTTTGCTCAACGGCAAGCGTTCCACCGCTGAGCGCATCGTCTACGGCGCCATGGAAGGCCTCCGCGAGAAGACCGGCAACGACCCGGTCATCACGCTGAAGCGCGCCCTCGAGAACGTCAAGCCGGCGCTCGAGGTCAAGTCCCGCCGTGTCGGTGGCGCCACCTACCAGGTCCCGGTCGAGGTCAAGCCCGGCCGCGCCTCCACGCTGGCGCTGCGCTGGCTGGTCGGTTACTCCCGCGCCCGTCGCGAGAAGACCATGACCGAGCGCCTCATGAACGAACTGCTCGACGCCTCCAACGGCCTCGGCGCTTCGGTCAAGAAGCGTGAGGACACGCACAAGATGGCCGAGTCCAACAAGGCCTTCGCGCACTACCGCTGGTAGTCGCTACCCACATCGAGACCGAGAGAAGATTGAGCCTTATGGCCACCACTTCGCTTGACCTGGCCAAGGTCCGCAACATTGGGATCATGGCCCACATCGACGCGGGCAAGACGACGACCACCGAGCGCATCCTGTTCTACACCGGTGTGAGCTACAAGATCGGTGAGGTCCACGACGGCGCTGCCACGATGGACTGGATGGAGCAGGAGCAGGAGCGCGGCATCACGATCACGTCCGCCGCGACGACCTGTCACTGGCCGCTCGAGGACGTCGATCACACCATCAACATCATCGACACCCCGGGTCACGTCGACTTCACCGTCGAGGTGGAGCGTTCGCTTCGCGTCCTCGACGGTGCCGTCACGGTGTTCGACGGTGTCGCCGGTGTCGAGCCCCAGTCCGAGACTGTCTGGCGCCAGGCGGACCGCTACGGCGTTCCGCGTATCTGCTTCGTCAACAAGCTCGACCGCACCGGTGCCGAGTTCCACCGCTGTGTCGACATGATCAGCGACCGCCTTGGCGCGACGCCGATCGTCATGCAGCTGCCGATCGGTGCCGAGGCCGACTTCAAGGGCATCGTCGACCTGGTTCGTATGAAGGCCCTCGTGTGGTCCGCAGAGGCCACCAAGGGCGAGATGTACGACGTCGTCGACATCCCGGCCACCCACACCGAGGCTGCCGACGAGTGGCGCGGCAAGCTCCTCGAGACGGTCGCCGAGAACGACGAAGAGATCATGGAGCTGTACCTCGAGGGCCAGGAGCCCTCCGAGGAGCAGCTGTACGCCGCGATCCGTCGTATCACCATCGCGTCCGGCGTCTCCAAGGACACCACGGTCACCCCGGTGTTCTGCGGTACCGCCTTCAAGAACAAGGGCGTTCAGCCCCTGCTCGACGCGGTCGTGCGCTACCTCCCCTCCCCCCTGGACGTCGAGGCCATCGAGGGCCACGACGTGAAGGACCCGGAGACGGTCGTCAAGCGCAAGCCGTCCGACGAGGAGCCGCTGTCGGCCCTCGCGTTCAAGATCGCGAGCGACCCGCACCTCGGCAAGCTCACCTTCGTCCGGATCTACTCCGGTCGCCTGGACTCCGGCACCGCGGTGCTGAACTCCGTCAAGGGCAAGAAGGAGCGCATCGGCAAGATCTACCGCATGCACGCGAACAAGCGTGAGGAGATCGACTCGGTGGGCGCCGGCGACATCGTCGCCGTCATGGGCCTGAAGCAGACCACCACCGGTGAGACGCTGTGCGACGACAAGAACCCGGTGATCCTGGAGTCCATGGACTTCCCGGCGCCGGTCATCCAGGTCGCGATCGAGCCCAAGTCCAAGGGCGACCAGGAGAAGCTGGGTGTCGCCATCCAGCGTCTCGCGGAGGAGGACCCCTCCTTCCAGGTTCACTCGGACGAGGAGACCGGCCAGACCATCATCGGTGGTATGGGCGAGCTGCACCTCGAGGTGCTGGTCGACCGTATGCGCCGTGAGTTCAAGGTCGAGGCGAATGTCGGTAAGCCGCAGGTGGCATACCGTGAGACGATCCGTAAGGGCGTCGAGCGCCACGACTACACGCACAAGAAGCAGACCGGTGGTACCGGTCAGTTCGCCAAGGTGCAGATCGCGATCGAGCCGATCGAGGGCGGCGACGCCTCGTACGAGTTCGTGAACAAGGTCACCGGTGGCCGCATCCCCAAGGAGTACATCCCCTCGGTGGACGCGGGCGCGCAGGAGGCCATGCAGTTCGGCATCCTGGCCGGCTACGAGATGACGGGCGTTCGCGTCATTCTTCTCGACGGTGGCTACCACGAGGTCGACTCCTCCGAGCTCGCGTTCAAGATCGCCGGTTCGCAGGCCTTCAAGGAGGCCGCGCGTAAGGCCAGCCCCGTGCTGCTCGAGCCGATGATGGCCGTAGAGGTCACCACGCCCGAGGACTACATGGGCGAGGTCATCGGTGACATCAACTCCCGCCGTGGTCAGATTCAGGCCATGGAGGAGCGGATGGGCGCCCGGATCGTCAAGGGTCTGGTGCCGCTTTCGGAGATGTTCGGCTACGTCGGAGACCTCCGCAGCAAGACTTCGGGTCGCGCAAGCTACTCGATGCAGTTCGACTCCTACGCCGAGGTTCCCCGGAACGTCGCCGAGGAGATCATCGCGAAGGCCAAGGGCGAGTAACTCTCCCGAGTTCACGCTTTAGGCTTGTCACCGGAGCCTCCAGGGGCATTCCAGTCGCACCACGGCGGGAATGTCCCCGGGCCCCGGCATCCCAGCAAAGATCACCTGGCGCCGATGAGTAAGGCGTACAGAACCACTCCACAGGAGGACCCCAGTGGCGAAGGCGAAGTTCGAGCGGACTAAGCCGCACGTCAACATCGGCACCATCGGTCACATCGACCACGGTAAGACGACCCTCACGGCCGCCATTACCAAGGTGCTGCACGACGCGTACCCGGACCTGAACGAGGCCTCGGCCTTCGACCAGATCGACAAGGCTCCTGAGGAGCGCCAGCGCGGTATCACCATCTCCATCGCGCACGTCGAGTACCAGACCGAGTCGCGTCACTACGCGCACGTCGACTGCCCCGGTCACGCGGACTACATCAAGAACATGATCACGGGTGCGGCGCAGATGGACGGCGCCATCCTCGTGGTCGCCGCGACCGACGGCCCGATGCCGCAGACCAAGGAGCACGTGCTCCTGGCCCGCCAGGTCGGCGTTCCGTACATCGTCGTCGCCCTGAACAAGGCCGACATGGTGGACGACGAGGAGATCCTGGAGCTCGTCGAGCTCGAGGTGCGTGAGCTCCTCTCCGAGTACGAGTTCCCGGGCGACGACGTTCCCGTCGTCAAGGTCTCGGCGCTCAAGGCTCTCGAGGGCGACAAGGAGTGGGGCCAGTCGGTCCTGAACCTGATGGCCGCCGTCGACGAGGCGATCCCGCAGCCCGAGCGTGACGTCGACAAGCCGTTCCTGATGCCGATCGAGGACGTCTTCACGATCACCGGTCGTGGCACCGTCGTCACCGGTCGTATCGAGCGTGGTGTCCTCAAGGTCAACGAGACCGTCGACATCGTCGGTATCAAGACCGAGAAGACCACCACCACGGTCACCGGCATCGAGATGTTCCGCAAGCTGCTCGACGAGGGCCAGGCGGGCGAGAACGTCGGTCTGCTCCTCCGTGGCATCAAGCGCGAGGACGTCGAGCGCGGCCAGGTCATCATCAAGCCGGGTTCGGTCACGCCGCACACCAGCTTCGAGGCCCAGGCATACATCCTGTCGAAGGACGAGGGTGGCCGTCACACCCCCTTCTTCAACAACTACCGCCCGCAGTTCTACTTCCGTACCACGGACGTGACCGGCGTCGTGACCCTCCCCGAGGGCACCGAGATGGTCATGCCGGGCGACAACACCACCATGACCGTCGAGCTGATCCAGCCCGTCGCCATGGAGGAGGGCCTCAAGTTCGCCATCCGTGAGGGTGGCCGGACCGTGGGCGCCGGCCAGGTCACCAAGATCAACAAGTAATTGTCGTTCTGACCTGGTAGCTCGCTGAGCTGCAAGAAGGGCCCCGCACCTGTCGGTGCGGGGCCCTTCGTCATGTCCGCAGGGCACCGGGTCGGCCCCGTGCCCGCCGGTGGTCGGCCGGTCAGCCGGTCGCCGTGGCCGTCCCCGGCGACCAGGTCCACGGGTGTGCGTCCGGGCCCATGCCGACCACCCTGACCTCACCGGCGGGGGTGACGTCCAGCGCGGGCGTGTCCAGGGCAACGGCCCCGGCGGTACGGGTCATCAGCCGGCCCTCGTGCCGCAGCTGCACCCGGCCGCGAAGATCCAGGCCCAGCAGGACGGCCCGCTCGGGGTCACCGGCCGTGGCGAGCGGTCCGTAACCGTCGAAGCGGACGGCGGGCAGCAGCCTGCCGTCCGAGCTGAAGCGGGTGAGGGCGGGTGAGGCGCTGCCGCGGGAGTCCCGCGGGGCCGCCCGCTTCCAGGGCCGCTCCGTCCGGTACAGCAGATGCACGGAACCGTCGGTCCTCGCGAGCGCGGCGGGGGTGTCGACGGCGGCCGGCAGGTGGCCGCCGGGGCGGTGGGTGAGGGGCAGGCCGGGCGCGTCCTGGGTCCAGTGGTGGACGGTGGCGAAGCCCGCGCCGAACAGATGGACACGGCCGGCCGCGTCGACCACGGTGGTCAGCCCGTCCTGTATCTCGGCGCTGCCGTCGAGGGTCCGCCAGCCGCTCCAGCGGCCGTCCGCTTCCCGGACCCGTGTGCTGACGCCCTTGTCCGCGTTGCGCACGAACAGGTGGACCCGCCCGTCGGGCGCGGTGACGGCCACCGGCACCCCGATCCGCCGGCCCCGGTCGTCATGGCGCTCGGGGTTGCCCAGGCCGCGCCACCCGAGGAAGGGGCCGCCCGCGGAGCGCTGCTCCAGCAGCACTATCTCCCGGGCGTTGTTCCCTCCGTGACCGCTGATCGCCGAGAAGCGAAGCGCGAAGAGGAGCTGCCGTCCGTCATCGAGCGCCGCCCGGCCCAGCGTCGGCGCGAGCGGGCCGCCGCCGAGGTCGGCGGGCTGCCCCCACCGGCCGCTGCCTGCCTCCGTCTCGCGCCAGCGCACCGCGCGCAGCCCCAGTACTCCGTACGCGGTCAGCCGTCCGTCCGGTTCGGCGGCGAGGGCCGTGCGGGCTCCTGGATAGCGGTGGTGGGTGGAACGGACCCAGCCCTTCTTGTTGGTCAGGGGCCGTTCGCCGCCCACGTTGTAGTCGCCGCATCCGCCGCTGTTGCCGCAGCTCCAGTCGGCCTCCCCGCCGTACGGCACCAGGTGCCCGGCCTTTCGCCGCAGCATGCTGTCCGGCAGGTTCTTCGGCCAGTGCCGGTTGTAGTAGCCGCGGAAGGAGGTGGCGACGAACGCCGGTATCTCCCCGCCGTCGCGGGCCGACTCGGCGACCCACCGGGCCATCGCCGCCCAGCTGAACGAGGCCACGGCGGTGTGGTCGCCGTGGTCCGAGTAGCCGCGCTGTTCGCTGTCCTTCTTACGGGTGACCTCGTCGCTGTGCTGGATGTCGGGATCAGGGTCCAGGGTCTGCACGACGGTGGGCCGGTAGCGGTCCATCAGCCCGACGAGGACGTCGACGAGCCGGTCGTAGTCGTAGCTCTCGATCGTGCGCACGGGGGAGTCGTCGGCGACGACGGTCGGCAGCTCCAGCACGCGGTCCCGCCACAGGTTCGGCATACCGAGCCGGGCATGGCGGGTGGTGTGCATGGCGAGGTTGAGGTGGATCAGGTCGACGCGCCGGGGGCCGACGGCCAGGCTGTTGATCTCGGCCCGCCGGCCGCCGCGCAGTGTCGTGATGTCCTTCTGCCAGTCCGTGTACTTGGGCAGGCCGAGCAGGGTCGCGTACGCCTGCCGCAGGCCCTGATGACGGGCGGACGAGTACGCGCTCTTGTCCGCGGCGGGACGGGGCCGCCCCGGTGCCTTGTTGACGCCGTTGGCCTCCCCCGCCGTGACGTACACGCAGACGAGGGGTACGCCGGAGTCCAGCATCCGCTGGGTGTCCGGGTTCATGAAGTACAGGTCGTCGTCTGGGTGCGCCAGTATCTGCATCAGCCGGGCGGGCCGTGCGTCGCTTATGGCTATGCCGGGTGCGGGGTCGGTGACGGGCCCGGTGCGCCGTGGCGCGGGCACGGAGCACGAGGTGAGGGCGGTGGCCGAGCCGGCCGCGGCCAGTGCTCCGATGGCGGCGACGACGGTGCGCCGCCGGGGCCCGGGCCTGCTCGAGCGCAGCCCTGACACAGCTCTGTCTTCCACGCGTGGTGCTCCGTCCGGTCCCCCCGCAGCGGCCGGGCGGTGCCCCCGTCTGCGTACTGTGAAATCCCCAGGTGGCGGCCGGGCCGGTCGAGCCGACAGCCGCGATCAACTAGACGGGGCGCGGCTGCCGGGGGTTGCCTGGATGTTCGGCATGTGTTCGATCTGACTCGCGACGCCGGGGCGGTGGCCCTTCGGCGCGGGAAAGCCGCCCCTCGGCAGGGGGCGGCAGTCCGTCATGCGAGGTGAGCACGTCACACGAGAGTCGGCACCTCACCGCAGGGCGCGTGCTCGACCGTCGTGCCGGTCAGACCTCTGAGCCAGGGGGCGGTGAGCTCCGCCAGCCCGGCCGGGTCCGGCGGGGTGAGGCCGAGGCCGACGGCGTAGCGCACGGGGGAGTCGGCGAAGGGCCGTGGCCATGCGTGGACACCGGGCTGCGGCAGCATCGTCAGCAGCGCCCGCATCCGGCCGCGGACGCGGCCCTCGTCGCCGGGGGCCACGGTGACGACCGCCCAGGCCGCGTGGCGGCGGTGCATCGGGGGAGTCGCGAGCAGCGGTTCGGGGGAGCCGCCGTCCAGGAGCTCCCAGGCCCGGAACAGTTCCTGCGTGATCAGGTCGCGCATGCCCGCGGTGACCTGGTCGGAGCAAGGGCGTACCGGCTCGGTCGGGGTCATGACCGTGACCGGCAGATCCGGGCGGGCCGGGCCGCCGACGGGCTCACGCCAGTCCCAGGCGGCCCAGGTCGCGAAGAAGTGGCGGAGCAGTTCGCCGGGCGGCAGCTCGCCTGCCTCGCGGACGGTACGCGCCGCCAGCACCGACCAGGCGAGGCCCGGCAGCCCGCCGAACGGGGCGGAGTCCAGTCCACGGGCCTTCGCCCACGCCTTGACCTGGCGGGCCAGGTGCGTGAACGCCTCCCGCCGGCCTGCCACATCGTCGATGAGCGCTTCGGCGTCGCTCACCGCGCTGAGCGCGACTGCCGCGTCCTCGCCCAGCTCGGTCCGGCGGCCGACCGCTTCCGCCGGGTCGAGCGCACCGGTGGCGACGACGGCCACGTCCACGGAGAGGCCGCCGACGCTCAGCCGCACCCCGGGGACCCGCGCCCCGACCACGTCCCGCACATCCGCCGCTTCGGGCAGCGCAGCCTTCAACCGGGCGCGTACGCCGGCGGGTTCGGGAGTGCCCGGCAGGGCCGCGACCAGGTCCAGGTCCGCGCCGGGAAGCGCGCACCCGGTGCGCCGCGAACCGACGAGGTGCACGCGCCCGCCCGCGAGCGCCCGCTCGACCCGTACCCGCACGTCGTCGGCGACGCGCTCCTCCTCCGGTGGGCCGGGCGCCTCCGCCACGCCCGGAGCCTCCGGTACCCACCGCACCTCGCCCGTCCGGAGCGCGACCGTCGCCCGTACCCGCATCGGCTCGCCGGCGCGGCGCGAGAGCAGCACCAGCTCATCCGTCGTGGCGGTCATGCCGCCGAGCCGGGACGCGCACTCGGCCACCAGCGCCTGCGGATCCCGGGTCCGGCCCAGGCTCAGGTGCGGGGTGAAACCCTCCCGCCGGCCGCGGCAGCGGGGGAACCGCTGCTCCAGGGCGCGGCGCAGCTCCTGCCAGGGCTGTTCGCCGGCTGCCGCCGGGTCGAGCCACACGGTCGCATCCTCACGGTGCCCGAAGCTGTGGACGCCCTCCAGCCGGACGTCGAAGGGGGCGACGCCCGCGGCCGCCGCCGCGAGCAGCGGGGCGGCCTCCTCGAAGGCGGACTCCGGCACGAACCCGAAGAGCAGGTTGACGTGCGGCGGCCAGCGGTGGATCTGCGGGTCGTGCTCGCGGCGGACGTCCTGGATCGCTCGCCACAGCCCGGCCGGCGGCAGCCAGGCCACGGCCGTGCGGGCCGTGGGCCCCAGGTCGAGGACGCGGCCCTTCTCCCGCGCGGGGCTCAGGGCGACCTCCACGCCGTAGTGGTCGGAGATGTGCAGGCCCTCCGGGCTCGGGACGTCCCCGCGCAGGACGGCCGAGTCGACCTGGAGCGCGTCCGACCGGAGCAGTACGCGATCCAGCCGGGACGCCCGCCCGCTCAGGGACGAGACGGCGGCCAGTGGATTGGCGGCCGGGTCGAAGGTCGGGGTCGCGTCACCATGTCCGTGCGCATCGCTCCAGGCGTCGCGCAGGCCGAGCGTCGTCTGCGGCGAGTCCGTGCCGTCGTTGAAGTCGCCCATGAGCACGACGTCCCCGTCGACGCCCGCCAACCCCTCGGCGATCCGGGCCAGTTCGGCGTCCCGCCGGGTGGCTCCGTCCTCGGAGTGGTCACTGGTGAGGTGGGTCGCGGCCACGGTCACCGGACCGCTGCCCGTCTCGACCACGATCGCCGTCACCGCCTTGTGCGGCCCGAGGACATGGTGGCCCGCCTCCCGTACGGGCAGCCTGCTGAGCAGCAGCAGCCCGCACTCGTCGACGTCACGGCCGCCGGGGTCGGTCGCCACCGTGTACGTGTCCCGTATCCACGGCGTGCGCAGCAGCATGACGAGCAGCTCGGGCTCGGTCTCCTGGAGCGCGACGACGTCCGCGTCCGCCTCGCGGAGGGCGTCGATCAGCAGGGGACGGCGTACCGCGGTGGCGATGCGGTCGGAGTCGTAGCGGTCCCACAGCGTGTTCCACGTCAGGACGCGCAGGCTCCCGGCGATGCCCTTGGGGGCGTGCGCCGGCACCCATCCGTCCCCGTCCCACGCGTACGGCGTCCGTGCTTCGAAGAACGGCGCCCGCAGCCGGCGGGCCTCGCGTACCCGCCCGGCCTCGGTGTCGTCGATCCGGTCCACGCCCGTGGCCCGGTCCCACACCAGCTCGCCGTCCGCCTCGAAGAACAGCACCCGGTGCCAGGGGATGTCCCCGCCCGGCACGAAGGCCGACAGCGGCATGCGCTTGGGCGCCGCCTCACGCCGGCGCACGCCGATCACGAAGCGGGCGGGGTCGAAGCGCGCGTCCCAGCGGACCCGGTGGTAGATCTCCTCGCTGGTACGCACGGTCTACGCCTCCTCCTCGACGGTCCCGCTCGTCCCGACGTACCAGGTGCGGTGCGCCTGGCCCGGGTAGGGGGGACGAACCGGTGCAGCTGCGAGGTCAGCACCTCCGGCGGCACGGGGTGCTCTCTTTCCGAATTGCGCCGCGCAAGCTCGTCCTCGTCGACCAGCAGCACGGCGTGGGTCGTCAGCGCGTCACGGCGGCGTGCCACCGCGTGCACCAGCGACCGCTGGTGGGGATTGAGGGACGTGGCGTCCCACACCACGGTCCCGCCGTGCGCCAGGGCGGCGTCCAGCAGGTCGAGCCCTTCGCGGAGCACGTCGCCGTTTGCCTTCTGGTCGGCGCGCGATCCACGGGCGCGGCGCAGTTCGTCGAGGGACACCCGCGCGTCCACCCCGCCGAGGCTCCGCGCGAACGAACTCTTGCCGCTGCCGGACGGACCCACCAGATGGATCAGCCGGGGGAAGTCGCCCGAGCGCCACCGCCAGGTCGCGGCAGTGGCCTCCGCCGCGCCGGCGATGCGGCCCTCGGCGTACGCCTCGCGGGCCTCGGCCCGGCAGCGGGCCGCCGCGTCCTGTTCCAGGTCGGCGAACGCTTCCGTGAGCCCGTCGAGGGGCGCGATGTCGGCGGCGTGCAGTGCGGACCACTCCACCTGCTCCCGAGCCTCCGCCGTCCCGGCGGTCGCCGCGGCCACCGCGTGCAGCACACCGAGGTCGGCGGCGTACGACATCCGTACGAGCCCGGCCCGGCGCTGCTCGTCGGGATACGGCCGGTGCAGTCCGGCCTGCAGCCCGACCAGGTCGGCGACGCGCCGCGCGAGCGGCAGGCCGAGCAGCGGGGCCAGGCGGGGCGCGAGCGCGGCCCGCCGCTCCCGGTGCAGCAACGCCGCCAGTACGCCGGCGAGCCGGGCGTCCCCCGCACGGCCGCCGGTGTCCAGCCGCGCCACGGCCTCGACGTCACCGTCACCCACGCCCAGCGCCCGGGGGTCCGGCGCGGCTCCCGACCGTACGTCCCACAGCGCGGCGCCCGGGCCGAGCCCGTTCGGAACGACGGCCGCGTGCATCCAGTGCGTATCGGTCCGCACGTGCCCGGCCCGCACCCACTTGGCGACCCGATGCCCGAACTCCTCGGCCATGAAGCCGTCGGCGGTGCGGACGACGAACCCCTCCTGCCGGCCGAGGTCCGGCTTCAGGGACCGCAGCGCCCGCTCGTCGAACATGCCGCGCCACAGCACCCGCGGTACGGGGACGCCCAGGTCGCGCAGGAACGCGACGGTCCGGTCCCAGTCCAGGCACCGGCCGAGTGCGTCCCACACGGAGAACCCGTAGAAGTAGCTCTCCAGGTCGTCGTAGGCGATCGAGTGCCGGGCGAACATGTTCTCCCCGCACACCCGCCAGTCCTTCGGGATGCCGTGCGCGACGCGTCCCTGCAGCGCCTTCACCCACGCCCGGGACGGATGATGGGCGGAGTCCAGCGACCGGGCGTGCAGGCCGTCGCGGTAGAGGGTGGTGTTCTCCCCGTCGAGCTTCTCGGTGACGACGACCTCTCGCCCGCGCAACCCGTCGAGATCCGCGACCCGCACGTCGTCCGAGGTCGCACCGGGAGACCACGGCAGATGCGCCGTGCGTGGATAGTGCGTGCGCATGACAGAACCGGCCCCCGTGTCGAATGACTGTCCGGCCACCTTAGGAGCGGCAAGGAGCGGGACTCGACCGAATATCGCTCGTACGACCGCCCCGGTCCGGCCCTGCTCCGGGGGAGACGGGCGACTGGTGAACGGGGCGCCGAGCGGCCGTCCGGACAGGGGTTCTGCGCGCCGTTGTTTGACACGTAACCCCCGCGGGGTAGTGTTCTCGGCTCGATTGGCCAGGGCGCGGGAGTGTGTGGCAGACTGTCCGGGTTGCTCGGTTGAGTGCCGATGCTGCGCGCCTCCCGCCGGGAGGACCGGAAGCGAGTCCCACAGTACTCGTCGACCCTCGGGTCGGACGTACGGGAATCTTCCGGGAAGTGTCAGCGGGGTACCGGCCAGGCGCTCGGCGGGAGCTCTTCCCCCGATACGCGGTCGCAGGCCGCACCCCCTTGGTTGGGAAATCCTTCGGGAGATCTTCGTAGAGGGAGTGCGACACGCCCGACCGCGTGGGTCGGAAGAAGAGAGCAAGACCCACCGAGTACCAGAGCGTTTCACTAGACAAAGGACTACTGAGTAGCCATGGCGGGACAGAAGATCCGCATCCGGCTCAAGGCCTACGACCACGAGGTCATCGACTCTTCGGCGAAGAAGATCGTCGAGACGGTGACCCGCACTGGTGCGTCGGTCGCAGGCCCGGTGCCGCTGCCCACTGAGAAGAACGTGTACTGCGTCATCAAGTCGCCGCACAAGTACAAGGACTCGCGCGAGCACTTCGAGATGCGCACGCACAAGCGCCTGATCGACATCCTCGACCCGACGCCCAAGACCGTTGACTCGTTGATGCGCCTGGACCTTCCGGCCGGCGTTGACATCGAGATCAAGCTCTGAGAGGCGCGGAAGAGATGGCAAAGCAGATCAAGGGCGTCCTGGGCGAGAAGCTCGGCATGACCCAGGTCTGGGACGAGAACAACCGTGTCGTCCCGGTGACCGTCGTCAAGGCCGGGCCCTGTGTCGTTACCCAGGTCCGTACGAACGACATCGACGGCTACGAGTCGGTCCAGATCGCCTTCGGCGAGATCGACCCTCGCAAGGTGAACAAGCCCCTCAAGGGCCACTTCGCCAAGGCCGACGTGACCCCCCGCCGCCACCTGGTGGAGCTCCGCACCCCTGACGCCAGCGAGTACACGCTGGGCCAGGAGATCACTGCCGAGGTGTTCGAGTCCGGCGTCAAGGTCGACGTCACGGGCAAGAGCAAGGGCAAGGGCTTCGCCGGTGTCATGAAGCGTCACAACTTCAAGGGCCTCGGCGCCGGTCACGGCACCCAGCGCAAGCACCGCTCTCCCGGCTCCATCGGTGGCTGCGCCACCCCGGGCCGTGTGTTCAAGGGCCTCCGCATGGCGGGCCGCATGGGCAACGAGCGGGTCACCACCCAGAACCTGACCGTTCACGCCGTTGACGCGGAGAAGGGCCTGCTCCTCATCAAGGGCGCAGTTCCTGGTCCGAACGGCGGCCTGGTCCTGGTCCGCACTGCGGCCAAGGGGGCCTGAGGACTATGAGCACCATTGACATCCTGTCGCCCGCGGGCGACAAGTCCGGGACCGTTGAGCTCCCGGCCGAGATCTTCGACGCCAAGGTCAGCATCCCGCTGATCCACCAGGTCGTCGTCGCGCAGCTGGCCGCTGCCCGTCAGGGCACGCACAAGGTCAAGACGCGTGGCGAGGTCCGCGGTGGTGGCAAGAAGCCTTACCGCCAGAAGGGCACCGGCCGCGCCCGTCAGGGTTCGACCCGTGCGCCTCAGTTCGCCGGCGGTGGCGTCGTCCACGGCCCCGTGCCGCGTGACTACTCGCAGCGGACCCCGAAGAAGATGAAGGCCGCCGCCCTGCGCGGTGCCCTCACCGACCGGGCCCGTCACTCCCGTATCCACGTCGTCTCCGGCGTGGTCGAGGGCGAGGTCTCCACCAAGGCAGCGAAGACGCTGTTCGGCAAGATCAGTGAGCGCAAGAACCTGCTCCTGGTCGTCGACCGCGCCGACGAGGCCGCGTGGCTGTCCGCCCGCAACCTGCCCCAGGTGCACATCCTGGAGCCGGGCCAGCTGAACACGTACGACGTGCTCGTCTCCGACGACGTGGTCTTCACCAAGGCCGCTTTCGAGTCCTTCGTGTCTGGCCCCAAGGCCGCTGAGACCGAAGGGAGCGACGTCTGATGTCCGAGGCGACCGTAACCAGCAAGACCTTCACGGACCCGCGCGACGTTCTCGTCAAGCCGGTCGTGTCCGAGAAGAGCTACGCCCTGCTCGACGAGAACAAGTACACGTTCATCGTCGCGCCTGGCTCCAACAAGACCCAGATCAAGCAGGCCGTCGAGGCGGTCTTCTCGGTCAAGGTCACCGGGGTCAACACGATCAACCGTCAGGGCAAGCGCAAGCGCACCCGCACCGGTTTCGGCAAGCGCGCCAACACCAAGCGCGCCATCGTGACCCTTGCCGAGGGCGACCGTATCGACATCTTCGGCGGTCCGACCGCCTGACGGCGGTCGAGATCGTCCAGATTTCGGAATAGTTTCCGAGGACTGAGAGACAATGGGTATCCGCAAGTACAAGCCGACGACTCCGGGCCGTCGTGGCTCCAGCGTCGCCGACTTCGTCGAGATCACGCGGTCCACGCCGGAGAAGTCGCTGGTCCGCCCCCTGCACAGCAAGGGCGGCCGTAACAACACCGGTCGTGTGACCGTCCGTCACCAGGGCGGTGGCCACAAGCGCGCCTACCGCGTGATCGACTTCCGTCGTCACGACAAGGACGGCGTTCCGGCGAAGGTCGCTCACATCGAGTACGACCCCAACCGCACCGCGCGCATCGCGCTGCTGCACTACGCAGACGGCGAGAAGCGCTACATCATCGCCCCCCGTGGCCTGAGCCAGGGCGACCGGGTCGAGAACGGCCCCGGCGCCGACATCAAGCCCGGTAACAACCTGGCGCTGCGCAACATCCCGGTCGGTACGACCATCCACGCCATCGAGCTGCGGCCCGGCGGCGGCGCGAAGTTCGCCCGCTCCGCGGGTGCCTCCGTGCAGCTGCTGGCGAAGGAGGGCCAGATGGCCCACCTGCGTATGCCGTCCGGCGAGATTCGCCTGGTCGACATCCGCTGCCGCGCCACGGTCGGCGAGGTCGGCAACGCCGAGCAGTCGAACATCAACTGGGGCAAGGCCGGCCGTCTGCGCTGGAAGGGCGTTCGCCCGACCGTCCGCGGTGTCGCGATGAACCCGGTTGACCACCCGCACGGTGGTGGTGAGGGCAAGACCTCCGGTGGTCGCCACCCGGTCTCCCCGTGGGGTCAGAAGGAGGGTCGTACTCGTTCTCCCAAGAAGGCGAGCAACAAGTACATCGTCCGCCGCCGCAAGACGAACAAGAAGCGCTAGGAGCGGGTTTAGATGCCGCGCAGTCTCAAGAAGGGGCCCTTCGTCGACGACCACCTGATCAAGAAGGTGGACGTACAGAACGAAGCCGGCACCAAGAACGTCATCAAGACCTGGTCCCGTCGCTCGATGATCGTCCCGGCCATGCTGGGCCACACGATCGCGGTGCACAACGGCAAGACGCATGTCCCGGTGTTCGTCACCGAGTCCATGGTCGGCCACAAGCTCGGCGAGTTCTCGCCGACTCGCACCTTCCGCGGCCACGTCAAGGACGACCGGAAGTCGAAGCGCCGCTAACGGCGGGGTGGAACGACTAATGACTTACACCGAAGGGACAACCATGGAAGCCAGGGCCCAGGCGCGGTACATCCGCGTCACGCCCATGAAGGCCCGCCGAGTGGTGGACCTCATCCGTGGCATGGATGCCACGGAGGCTCAGGCGGTCCTGCGTTTCGCCCCGCAGGCCGCGAGCGTGCCGGTCGGCAAGGTGCTGGACAGCGCCATTGCCAACGCCGCGCACAACTACGACCACACCGACGCCTCTTCGCTGGTCATCAGCGAGGCGTACGTGGACGAGGGTCCGACCCTGAAGCGGTTCCGTCCGCGTGCTCAGGGCCGTGCCTACCGGATCCGTAAGCGGACCAGCCACATCACCGTGGTCGTCAGCAGCAAGGAAGGAACCCGGTAATGGGCCAGAAGGTAAACCCGCACGGGTTCCGGCTCGGTATCACCACGGACTTCAAGTCCCGCTGGTACGCCGACAAGCTGTACAAGGACTACGTCAAGGAAGACGTCGCCATCCGTCGGATGATGACGTCCGGCATGGAGCGCGCGGGCATCTCGAAGGTCGAGATCGAGCGCACCCGTGACCGCGTGCGGGTGGACATCCACACCGCGCGTCCCGGCATCGTCATCGGCCGCCGTGGCGCCGAGGCCGACCGCATCCGCGGCGACCTCGAGAAGCTCACGGGCAAGCAGGTCCAGCTGAACATCCTCGAGGTCAAGAACCCCGAGGTCGACGCTCAGCTGGTGGCCCAGGCCGTTGCCGAGCAGCTGTCCTCCCGCGTCTCCTTCCGCCGCGCCATGCGTAAGAGCATGCAGTCGGCGATGAAGGCCGGCGCCAAGGGCATCAAGATCCAGTGTGGCGGTCGTCTCGGCGGCGCCGAGATGTCCCGCTCGGAGTTCTACCGCGAGGGTCGTGTGCCGCTGCACACGCTGCGCGCGAACGTCGAGTACGGCTTCTTCGAGGCCAAGACGACCTTCGGCCGCATCGGCGTGAAGGTCTGGATCTACAAGGGCGACGTCAAGAACATCGCCGAGGTCCGCGCCGAGAACGCTGCTGCCCGCGCCGGCAACCGCCCGGCCCGTGGTGGCGCTGACCGCCCGGCCCGTGGTGGCCGCGGTGGCGAGCGTGGCGGTCGCGGTCGCAAGCCGCAGCAGGCTCCGGCTGCCGAGGCCCCCAAGGCCGACGCTCCCGCCGCCGCTCCGGCTGCTGAGAGCACCGGAACGGAGGCCTGACCGAAATGCTGATCCCCCGTAGGGTCAAGCACCGCAAGCAGCACCACCCGAAGCGCCGCGGTATGGCCAAGGGTGGTACGACGGTTGCGTTCGGCGAGTACGGCATCCAGGCCATGACTCCGGCGTACGTGACCAACCGCCAGATCGAGGCGGCTCGTATCGCGATGACCCGCCACATCAAGCGTGGCGGCAAGGTCTGGATCAACATCTACCCGGACCGCCCGCTGACCAAGAAGCCCGCCGAGACCCGCATGGGTTCCGGTAAGGGTTCCCCCGAGTGGTGGGTCGCGAACGTGCACCCGGGCCGGGTCATGTTCGAGCTGTCCTACCCGAACGAAAAGATTGCACGTGAGGCTCTGACTCGCGCGGCCCACAAGCTGCCGATGAAGTGCCGGATCGTCAAGCGCGAGGCAGGTGAAGCGTGATGTCGGCCGGTACCAAGGCGTCCGAGCTGCGCGAGCTGGGCAACGAGGAGCTTGTTGCCAAGCTCCGCGAGGCCAAGGAAGAGCTGTTCAACCTCCGCTTCCAGGCGGCGACCGGTCAGCTCGAGAACCACGGCCGGCTGAAGGCCGTCCGCAAGGACATCGCCCGGATCTACACCCTGATGCGTGAGCGCGAGCTGGGCATCGAGACGGTGGAGAGCGCCTGATGAGCGAGAGCAATGTGACTGAAGACAAGACCGCCCGCGGTTTCCGCAAGACCCGTGAGGGTCTCGTCGTCAGCGACAAGATGGACAAGACCGTCGTCGTCGCCGTCGAGGACCGCGTGAAGCACGCGCTGTACGGCAAGGTCATCCGCCGTACCAACAAGCTCAAGGCGCACGACGAGCAGAACGCTGCCGGCGTCGGCGACCGCGTCCTCATCATGGAGACGCGTCCGCTGTCGGCGACCAAGCGCTGGCGCATCGTCGAGATCCTCGAGAAGGCCAAGTAATTGCTTGAAGGGGTAACCCTTCGAGTTCGTTCCGCCAGGCTCGGTGGGGGCCCTTCCTCGTAAGAGGAGAGCCCCCGCCGGGAACCGGCAGACAATCAGGAGATAGACGTGATCCAGCAGGAGTCGCGACTGCGCGTCGCCGACAACACTGGTGCCAAGGAGATCCTTTGCATCCGTGTTCTCGGTGGCTCCGGTCGCCGCTACGCGGGCATCGGTGACGTCATCGTCGCCACCGTCAAGGACGCGATCCCCGGTGGCAACGTGAAGAAGGGTGACGTCGTCAAGGCGGTCATCGTTCGCACCGTTAAGGAGCGTCGTCGTCAGGACGGCTCGTACATCCGCTTCGACGAGAACGCCGCCGTCATTCTGAAGAACGACGGCGACCCTCGCGGCACCCGTATCTTCGGCCCGGTGGGCCGTGAGCTGCGCGAGAAGAAGTTCATGAAGATCATCTCGCTCGCGCCGGAGGTGCTGTAAGCATGAAGATCAAGAAGGGCGACCTGGTTCAGGTCATCACCGGTAAGGACAAGGGCAAGCAGGGCAAGGTCATTCAGGCCTTCCCCCGCGAGGACCGCGTCCTGGTCGAGGGTGTCAACCGGGTCAAGAAGCACACCAAGGCCGGCCAGACCGCTCGTGGTTCGCAGACCGGTGGCATCGTCACGACCGAGGCCCCCATTCACGTGAGCAATGTTCAGCTCGTCGTGGAGAAGGACGGCAAGAAGGTCGTGACCCGCGTCGGTTTCCGCTTCGACGACGAGGGCAACAAGATCCGCGTTGCCAAGCGGACGGGTGAGGACATCTGATGGCTACCACCACCACTCCGCGTCTGAAGACGAAGTACCGCGAGGAGATCGCGGGCAAGCTGCGTGAGGAGTTCTCCTACGAGAACGTCATGCAGGTCCCGGGCCTCGTCAAGATCGTGGTCAACATGGGTGTGGGCGACGCCGCCCGCGACTCCAAGCTGATCGACGGCGCGATTCGCGACCTCACCACGATCACCGGCCAGAAGCCGGCCGTCACCAAGGCCCGTAAGTCCATCGCGCAGTTCAAGCTGCGTGAGGGTCAGCCGATCGGTGCCCACGTCACGCTTCGTGGCGACCGCATGTGGGAGTTCCTGGACCGCACCCTGTCGCTCGCGCTTCCGCGTATCCGCGACTTCCGTGGTCTGTCCCCCAAGCAGTTCGACGGCCGTGGCAACTACACCTTCGGTCTCACGGAGCAGGTCATGTTCCACGAGATCGACCAGGACAAGATCGACCGCGTCCGGGGTATGGACATCACCGTGGTCACCACGGCGACCAACGACGACGAGGGCCGAGCCCTTCTGCGTCACCTCGGCTTCCCGTTCAAGGAGGCGTAAGCGAGATGGCGAAGAAGGCTCTTATTGCCAAGGCTGCTCGTAAGCCCAAGTTCGGTGTGCGTGCGTACACCCGCTGCCAGCGCTGCGGCCGCCCGCACTCCGTGTACCGCAAGTTCGGCCTGTGCCGCGTGTGCCTTCGTGAGATGGCTCACCGTGGCGAGCTGCCGGGCGTGACCAAGAGCTCCTGGTAGTCCCCTTAATCGGGACAACCGGAGTCTCTCGGTAAGCAGAGGGTTGGCAGGGGCCCTTCTCTCCATGGCTTAGGCTAGGAGGGTTGGGCGTCTGCCGCCCGTACGACTTACTACGCCGTAGGTCCCCGCGCCGCACCCGTCCCGCCCCAGTGTGGGGAGAGGGATGGCGCATACAGGAAACCCCGGCGAGAGAGGCCGAAGGCCAATTCATGACCATGACTGATCCGATCGCAGACATGCTGACGCGTCTGCGTAACGCGAACTCGGCGTACCACGACTCCGTGGTGATGCCGCACAGCAAGATCAAGTCGCACATCGCCGAGATCCTCCAGCAGGAGGGTTTCATCACCGGCTGGAAGGTCGAGGACGCCGAGGTCGGCAAGAACCTCGTCCTCGAGCTGAAGTTCGGCCCGAACCGTGAGCGTTCGATCGCCGGCATCAAGCGCATCTCCAAGCCGGGTCTGCGTGTTTACGCGAAGTCCACCAACCTGCCGAAGGTTCTCGGCGGCCTGGGCGTGGCGATCATCTCCACGTCCCACGGTCTCCTGACCGGCCAGCAGGCGCAGAAGAAGGGCGTGGGTGGGGAAGTCCTCGCCTACGTCTGGTAGTCGGGAACGGAGGAAAAGCTAATGTCGCGAATCGGCAAGCTCCCCATCCAGGTTCCCGCCGGTGTGGACGTCACCATCGATGGCCGCACGGTCGCGGTGAAGGGTCCGAAGGGCTCCCTCACGCACACCGTCGCTGCGCCGATCGAGATTGTTAAGGGCGAGGAGGGCGTGCTCAACGTCACCCGTCCCAACGACGAGCGTCAGAACAAGGCCCTGCACGGCCTGTCCCGCACGCTGGTGGCGAACATGATCACCGGTGTGACCCAGGGATACACCAAGGCGCTCGAGATCAGCGGTGTCGGTTACCGCGTCGCCGCGAAGGGCTCCAACCTGGAGTTCCAGCTCGGCTACAGCCACCCGATCCTGGTGGAGGCGCCGGAAGGCATCTCCTTCAAGGTCGAGTCGCCGACCAAGTTCTCGGTCGAGGGCATCGACAAGCAGAAGGTCGGCGAGGTCGCCGCGAACATCCGCAAGCTGCGCAAGCCCGACCCGTACAAGGCCAAGGGCGTGAAGTATGCGGGCGAGGTCATCCGCCGCAAGGTCGGAAAGGCGGGTAAGTAAGCCATGGCATACGGTGTGAAGATTGCCAAGGGTGACGCGTACAAGCGCGCCGCCATCAAGCGCCGCCACATCCGCGTCCGCAAGAACGTCTCCGGTACGCCGGAGCGTCCGCGCCTGGTCGTGACGCGTTCCAACCGCCACATCGTGGCCCAGGTCATCGACGACATCGCGGGCCACACGCTCGCTTCGGCGTCGACCCTGGACACCTCGATCCGTGGTGGCGAGGGCGACAAGAGCGCCCAGGCCAAGCAGGTCGGTTCCCTGGTCGCCGAGCGCGCCAAGGCCGCCGGCGTCGAGGCCGTCGTGTTCGACCGTGGTGGCAACAGGTACGCCGGGCGCATTGCCGCTCTGGCTGACGCCGCCCGCGAAGCCGGGCTGAAGTTCTGAGCCCCGGTTCCGGGACTAACGGACGTAACAGAGAGAGGTAAATCCAATGGCTGGACCCCAGCGCCGCGGAAGCGGTGCCGGTGGCGGCGAGCGGCGGGACCGGAAGGGTCGCGACGGTGGCGCAGCTGCCGCCGAGAAGACCGCGTACGTTGAGCGCGTTGTCGCGATCAACCGCGTCGCCAAGGTTGTCAAGGGTGGTCGTCGCTTCAGCTTCACCGCGCTCGTCGTGGTGGGTGACGGTGACGGCACCGTAGGCGTCGGTTACGGCAAGGCCAAGGAGGTGCCGGCCGCCATCGCCAAGGGTGTTGAGGAGGCCAAGAAGCACTTCTTCAAGGTCCCCCGTATCCAGGGCACCATCCCTCACCCGATCCAGGGTGAGAAGGCTGCCGGCGTCGTCCTGCTCAAGCCGGCTTCCCCCGGTACCGGTGTTATCGCCGGTGGCCCGGTGCGCGCCGTGCTCGAGTGCGCGGGCGTGCACGACATCCTGTCGAAGTCGCTCGGCTCGGACAACGCGATCAACATCGTGCACGCGACCGTGGCGGCCCTCAAGGGCCTGCAGCGTCCCGAGGAGATCGCGGCTCGCCGTGGTCTGCCCCTCGAGGACGTCGCCCCCGCGGCTCTGCTCCGTGCGCGTGCGGGAGCGGGTGCGTAATGGCCCGCCTCAAGATCACGCAGACGAAGTCGTACATCGGCAGCAAGCAGAACCACCGTGACACCCTGCGTTCGCTCGGGCTCAAGCGCCTGAACGACGTGGTCGTCAAGGAGGACCGCCCCGAGTTCCGCGGAATGGTTCACACCGTCCGCCACCTCGTGACGGTCGAGGAGGTCGACTGACATGGCGGAGCAGAACCCGCTGAAGGTCCACAACCTCCGTCCCGCCCCGGGCGCCAAGACCGCCAAGACCCGTGTGGGTCGTGGTGAGGCGTCGAAGGGTAAGACGGCCGGTCGTGGTACCAAGGGCACCAAGGCCCGTTACCAGGTTCCGGAGCGCTTCGAGGGTGGGCAGATGCCCCTCCACATGCGTCTTCCGAAGCTCAAGGGCTTCAAGAACCCGTTCCGTACCGAGTACCAGGTCGTGAACCTGGACAAGCTCGCCGCCCTCTACCCCGAGGGTGGCGAGGTCACCGTTGCCGACCTGGTCGACAAGGGTGCCGTGCGCAAGAACAGCCTCGTCAAGGTCCTGGGCCAGGGCGAGATCTCCGTGGCGCTGCAGGTGACGGTCGACGCCGTCTCCGGTTCCGCCAAGGAGAAGATTGCCGCCGCCGGCGGCACCGTCACCGAGCTCGTCTGAGACGACTCGATGGCTTGAACATCCGACCGGGGATGCCTCTCATAAGGGGCATCCCCGGTTGGTCGTTCCTTGGGGGGCACGGTCGCCGGTAAGGTGTCGTGCGTTGTTAACTTCAGCCCGGTGTGCCTACTGGCGCCCCGTGCGGATTTTGCCTGATACGTATTCGTCGATCCTCAAGACCGTCACCTCTGACGCAGTAGCGCGGGGGTCGCAGGAGGCACCGTGCTCACCGCGTTCGCCCGGGCGTTCAAGACGCCCGACCTGCGCAAGAAGCTGCTCTTCACACTGGCCATCATCGTTCTGTACCGACTCGGGTCACACATCCCGGTACCCGGTGTCAGTTATCAGAATGTCCAGATCTGTGTCGACGCGGCCACGAAGGGCAACAACAGCCTGTTCGGGCTGGTGAACATGTTCAGCGGCGGAGCGCTGCTGCAGATCACCATCTTCGCGCTCGGCATCATGCCGTACATCACGGCGAGCATCATCCTGCAGCTGCTGACCGTGGTCATCCCGCGGCTGGAGGCCCTCAAGAAGGAGGGTCAGTCCGGCACGGCGAAGATCACGCAGTACACGCGTTACCTGACGGTGGCGCTCGCGGTGCTGCAGGGCACCGGCCTCGTCGCCACCGCCCGGAGCGGCGCGCTCTTCGCCAGCTGTCCGGTCGGGAACGAGATCGTTCCGGACCGCTCGATCTTCACCACCATCGTGATGGTCGTCACCATGACCGCCGGTACCGCGGCCGTCATGTGGCTCGGCGAGCTCATCACCGACCGCGGCATCGGCAACGGCATGTCGATCCTGATGTTCATCTCGATCGCCGCCGGCTTCCCGGGCGCCCTCTGGGCGATCAAGGAGAGCGGCAAGCTCGCCCAGGGCTGGATCGAGTTCGGCACGGTCATCCTGATCGGCTTCGTGATGGTGGGGCTGGTCGTCTTCGTCGAGCAGGCCCAGCGGCGCATCCCGGTGCAGTACGCGAAGCGGATGATCGGTCGCAGGTCGTACGGCGGTACGTCCACATACATCCCGCTCAAGGTGAACCAGGCGGGTGTGATTCCCGTCATCTTCGCCTCGTCGCTGCTCTACATCCCGGCGCTCGTCGCGCAGTTCTCGAACTCGCAGTCGGGCTGGAAAACCTGGATCGAAGCCCACTTCGTCAAGGGCGATCACCCCTACTACATCATCACGTACTTCCTTCTGATCGTGTTCTTCGCCTTCTTCTATGTGGCGATCTCGTTCAACCCCGAGGAAGTCGCGGACAACATGAAGAAGTATGGTGGCTTCATCCCGGGTATCCGGGCTGGTCGACCTACTGCCGAGTATCTGAGCTACGTGCTCAACAGGATCACTTGGCCGGGCTCGCTGTACCTGGGTCTGATTGCTCTTGTCCCGACGATGGCGTTGGCAGGCTTCGGAGGCGCGAACCAGAACTTCCCGTTCGGCGGGACGAGCATCCTCATCATCGTGGGTGTGGGTCTGGAGACCGTGAAGCAGATCGAGAGCCAGCTCCAGCAGCGCAATTACGAAGGGTTCCTCCGCTGATGCGAATCGTCCTCGTCGGACCGCCCGGTGCCGGGAAAGGGACGCAGGCTGCGTTCCTCGCCAAGAACCTGTCGATCCCGCACATCTCCACGGGCGACCTGTTCCGCGCCAACATCTCCCAGGGCACCGAGCTGGGGAAGCAGGCCAAGGCGTACATGGACGCCGGCAACCTGGTCCCCGACGAGGTGACCATCGGGATGGCCAAGGACCGCATGTCCCAGCAGGACGCCGTGGGCGGCTTCCTGCTCGACGGCTTCCCGCGCAACGTGGGCCAGGCCGAGGCGCTCGACGAGATGCTCAAGGGCGAGGGCGTCCAGCTGGACGCCGTGCTCGACCTGGAGGTCCCCGAGGACGAGGTCGTCAAGCGGATCGCCGGACGTCGTGTGTGCCGCAACAACAGCGCGCACGTCTTCCACGTGACGTACTCCCCGGCCAAGGCCGAGGGCGTCTGCGACGAGTGCGGCGGCGAGCTGTACCAGCGCGACGACGACTCGGAGGAGACGGTCCGCAAGCGGCTCGAGGTCTACCACACGCAGACCGAGCCGATCATCGACTACTACAGGTCGCAGGGCCTGGTGGTCACCATCTCCGCGCTCGGCAAGGTCACCGATGTGACCGCCCGGGCGATGGAGGCCCTCCAGGTGGACAAGGCCCCCCAGGCCTGAGCACCTGCTCAGCAGTTTCCCGAGAGTTACGGCCGCGGTGTCCTTCGGACGCCGCGGCCGTATCGTTGATAAGCCCGGAACCACTTGTCCAGAAAGGCGCCCGCCGCAATGGTGCAGATCAAGACCCCCGAGCAGATCGCGAAGATGCGCGAGGCGGGACTGGTCGTCGCCGCCATCCACGACGCGACCCGCAAGGCCGCGGTGCCCGGCGCCACGACCAAGGACCTCGACGAGGTCGCCCGCAAGGTGATCGCCGACCGCGGCGCGAAGTCGAACTTCCTCGGCTACGGAGGCTTCCCCGCGACGATCTGCACCTCGGTCAACGAGGTCGTCGTCCACGGCATCCCGGACGACAAGACCGTCCTCAAGGACGGCGACATCATCTCCATCGACTGTGGCGCCATCGT
This sequence comes from Streptomyces sp. Tu 2975, assembly GCF_009832925.1. Lineage (GTDB taxonomy): Bacteria > Actinomycetota > Actinomycetes > Streptomycetales > Streptomycetaceae > Streptomyces. The sequence continues at coordinate 3,448,619 of NZ_CP047140.1, read as the reverse complement.
CGACGGCTGGCACGGGGACGCCGCCTACACGGCCTTCGTGGGCAACGGCCACGCTCCGGAGCTCCTCGAGCTGTCCCGGGTGACCGAGGAGTCGATGTGGGCCGGCATCGCCGCGATGAAGAACGGCAACCGGCTCGTCGACGTGTCCCGCGCCATCGAGACCTACATCCGCCGCCAGCCTCGCCCGGCGACCGGCAAGTACGGGATCATCGAGGACTACGGCGGCCACGGCATCGGCACCGAGATGCACATGGACCCGCACCTGCTGAACTACGTCTCACGCAAGCGCGGCAAGGGCCCCAAGCTGGTCCCCGGCTTCTGCCTGGCCATCGAGCCGATGGTGTCGCTCGGCACGCCGCACACGGAGGTCCTCTCCGACGACTGGACGGTCATCACCACCGACGGCACCTGGTCCTCCCACTGGGAGCACTCGGTCGCGCTGACGGAGGAGGGTCCGCTGGTCCTGACCGCCCACGACGGCGGCAAGGCGAAACTGGCGGAGCTGGGCATCACGGCGGCACCGGACCCTTCCCCTCGGCCCTGAGGGCCTGGGGAGACCCCTTGCGCGACGCGCGGCCGCGGCGCGTCTTCGGGCGCCCGCGCCGCTTAACGATCTCTCGCGTTGGGCACACTTGCCGGATTCGTCTTTTCGAATGGCCTGACGTAGACTGATGCGTCGGCTCTCGTGTACCCGTGTGTCCTCACGCGGTGACGGGAGTCGATCAAGGTAGCCGATTCGAAAGGCGAAGCGTGGCCAAGAAGCAAGGTGCCATCGAAATCGAGGGCACCGTGATCGAGTCCCTCCCGAACGCCATGTTCAAGGTGGAGCTCCAGAACGGTCACAAGGTCCTCGCGCACATCTCCGGCAAGATGCGGATGCACTACATCCGTATCCTCCCGGACGACCGGGTCGTCGTGGAGCTCTCCCCGTACGACCTGACGCGTGGCCGGATCGTCTACCGGTACAAGTAGATCTTGTCGCACCCCCCTCGCGGGGTGTCGGCACTGACCCGGAGAACCTCACATCCCATGAAGGTCAAGCCGAGCGTCAAGAAGATCTGCGACAAGTGCAAGGTGATCCGCCGTCACGGCCGGGTCATGGTCATCTGCGACAACCTGCGCCACAAGCAGCGCCAGGGCTGACGCACGACCACCTGCACTCGCAGTTCATCGCGCGACGCACGTAAATTCGTACATACGCAGAGCCCGCCTGACTACGGTCGGCGACACCTCCGGTGGAGGCCGGGGACCTGGTCCGTACCTCCCTCTCTTGTTCAAGGGGCGGCGGCCACGGAACGGCTCTGTGGAAGACCTCCGACTACATCAGGAGCCATGAATGGCACGCCTTGAAGGCGTTGACCTCCCGCGCGACAAGCGTATTGAGGTCGCCCTCACCTACGTTTTCGGCATCGGGCGCACCCGGTCGCAGGAGACCCTCGCCGCCACCGGTGTCGACCCGAACGTCCGCGTTCGTGACCTGGCCGAAGAGGACCTGGTCAAGATTCGCGAGTACGTGGATGTCAACTTCCAGACGGAAGGTGACCTCCGCCGCGACATCCAGGCCAACATCCGCCGCAAGGTCGAGATCGGCTGCTACCAGGGTCTGCGTCACCGCCGCGGCCTGCCGGTCCACGGTCAGCGCACCAGCACGAACGCTCGTACCCGCAAGGGCCCGCGTCGCGCGATCGCCGGTAAGAAGAAGCCGGGCAAGAAGTAGTCCTCAGCGGACACGCTTTACCAGCGGTCTTCGCTGTAGGACCGACCACCTCCCCGTAGGAGTTATAGATGCCCCCAAGGGTCGTCAGGGCGCTGCCAAGAAGGTGCGCCGCAAGGAAAAGAAGAACGTCGCTCACGGCCACGCGCACATCAAGAGCACGTTCAACAACACGATCGTGTCCATCACGGACCCGAGCGGCAACGTGATCTCCTGGGCCTCCGCCGGCCACGTCGGCTTCAAGGGCTCGCGCAAGTCCACCCCCTTCGCCGCGCAGATGGCCGCCGAGTCGGCCGCCCGCCGCGCGCAGGAGCACGGCATGCGCAAGGTCGACGTCTTCGTCAAGGGTCCCGGCTCCGGCCGTGAGACCGCGATCCGCTCCCTCCAGGCCACCGGCCTCGAGGTCGGCTCGATCCAGGACGTCACCCCCACGCCGCACAACGGCTGCCGTCCCCCAAGCGGAGGCGCGTCTGATCCCAGGTGCGTGACGCATCTGGGTCGACGTAGGGCTTTCGGGCGGTAGGTCCCCTGTGGGGCGTACCGCCCGTACCCTTGCAGTACGCAGTACCTGTCGGGTGTCAAATAGCGGGCATCCATGACTGAAGGAAACACACCATGCTTATCGCTCAGCGTCCCTCGCTGACCGAAGAGGTCGTCGACGAGTACCGCTCGCGGTTCGTGATCGAGCCCCTCGAGCCGGGCTTCGGTTACACCCTCGGCAACTCGCTCCGCCGTACGCTCCTCTCCTCGATCCCGGGTGCGGCCGTCACGTCCATCCGCATCGACGGTGTCCTGCACGAGTTCACCACCGTGCCGGGTGTCAAGGAGGACGTCACCGACCTCATCCTGAACATCAAGCAGCTGGTCGTCTCCTCGGAGCACGACGAGCCGGTCGTGATGTACCTGCGCAAGCAGGGTCCCGGCCTGGTCACCGCTGCTGACATCGCCCCGCCGGCCGGTGTCGAGGTGCACAACCCCGACCTGGTGCTCGCCACGCTGAACGGCAAGGGCAAGCTGGAGATGGAGCTGACCGTCGAGCGCGGTCGCGGCTACGTCTCCGCCGTGCAGAACAAGCAGGTGGGCCAGGAGATCGGCCGTATCCCGGTCGACTCCATCTACTCGCCGGTCCTCAAGGTCACCTACAAGGTCGAGGCGACCCGAGTCGAGCAGCGCACCGACTTCGACAAGCTGATCGTCGACGTCGAGACCAAGCAGGCCATGCGCCCGCGTGACGCCATGGCGTCCGCCGGTAAGACCCTGGTCGAGCTGTTCGGTCTGGCCCGTGAGCTGAACATCGACGCCGAGGGCATCGACATGGGCCCGTCCCCCACGGACGCCGCCCTTGCCGCCGACCTGGCGCTGCCGATCGAGGAGCTCGAGCTCACCGTTCGTTCGTACAACTGCCTCAAGCGTGAGGGCATCCACTCCGTGGGTGAGCTCGTGGCGCGCTCCGAGGCCGACCTGCTCGACATCCGCAACTTCGGTGCGAAGTCGATCGACGAGGTCAAGGCGAAGCTGGCCGGCATGGGCCTGGCCCTCAAGGACAGCCCGCCCGGATTCGACCCGACCGCCGCCGCCGACGCCTTCGGCGCCGACGACGACGCGGACGCGGGCTTCGTCGAGACCGAGCAGTACTGAGAAGGCTTGCGGGGAGCCCCGGCTCCCCGCACACCCTCCGGCGACCGCCGGGAGGGAACTGACACCGGTACCTGATACGGCCGGTGCAGATCACAAGGAGAAACCCCATGCCGCGTCCCACCAAGGGAGCCCGTTTCGGTGGCAGCGCCGCTCACGAGAAGCTTCTTCTCGCGAACCTGGCGAAGTCGCTGTTCGAGCACGGCCGCATCACCACGACCGAGGCCAAGGCCCGCCGCCTGCGTCCGGTCGCCGAGCGCCTGATCACCAAGGCGAAGAAGGGCGACATCCACAACCGTCGTCTGGTGCTGCAGACGATCACGGACAAGGGCATCGTGCACACGCTCTTCACCGAGATCGCTCCGCGTTACGCCGAGCGTCCGGGTGGCTACACCCGTATCACCAAGATCGGCAACCGCCGTGGCGACAACGCCCCGATGGCCGTGATCGAGCTCGTCGAGGGCGAGATCGCGAAGAAGGCGACCGTGGCCGAGGCCGAGGCCGCCACGAAGCGCGCGGTCAAGGAAGACGCCCTGAAGAAGGACGAGGCCGCCGAGTCCAAGGCCGACGAGGCCGCTGAGGCTCCGGCCGAGGAGTCGAAGGACGCCTGAGCCCGATTGCAGGTTCGTCGAGCGGGCCCGTTCCCCACTGGGGGCGGGCCCGTTCCGCGTGAAGTTGAGAGGATGGATCGCGTGAGCGACGAGGTGGAGCCCGGCTACGTACGGGTGCGGATGGATCTTTCGTACGACGGCAAGGACTTCTCCGGCTGGGCGAAGCAGGCCGGCGGCCGGCGAACTGTGCAGGGCGAGATCGAGGACGCCCTGCGCACGGTCACGCGCTCGCGGACGACGTACGAGCTCACCGTCGCCGGACGCACCGACGCCGGGGTGCACGCGCGCGGCCAGGTGGCGCACGTGGATCTGCCCTTGGAGCTGTGGGCGGAGCACCGGGAGAAGCTGCTCAAGCGACTGGCCGGCCGGCTCTCGCGCGATGTGCGGATCTGGAGCGTGGCGGAAGCGCCCGAGGGGTTCAACGCGCGCTTCTCGGCGATATGGCGGCGGTACGCGTACCGGGTGACGGACAACCCCGGTGGGGTCGACCCGCTGCTGCGCGGTCATGTGCTCTGGCACGACTGGCCGTTGGACGTGGCCGCGATGAACGAGGCCTCGGCCGGACTGGTCGGGGAGCACGACTTCGCGGCGTACTGCAAGAAGCGCGACGGTGCGACGACCATCCGCACGCTCCAGCAACTGTCGTGGGAACGCGACCCGTCCGGCGTCATCACCGCGACCGTGAAGGCCGACGCCTTCTGTCACAACATGGTGCGCTCGCTGGTCGGCGCGCTGCTGTTCGTCGGCGACGGTCACCGGCCCGCCGAGTGGCCGGCGAAGGTCCTGGCCGCCGGTGTGCGCGACTCGGCGGTCCACGTCGTACGGCCGCACGGACTCACGCTGGAGGAAGTCGGCTACCCGGCCGACGAGTTGCTCGCCGCGCGGAACAAAGAGGCGCGCAACAGGCGTTCGCTGCCTGCCGCGTCGGCGGGCTGCTGCTGAATCCGGGCTCCCAGGACCACCTTCGCCTCGCCGGCCGGTCCGCGAACGGGGGCCCGGCTCGACCGGTTCGCCCGCGCTGGTGACCGGCGTGGGCGCTGCGGCGGCAGTTCGGCAGGTTGGGCGTCCTCTTCGTCGTGGCAAGGCGGCGCAGGGCGGCCTGACGGCCGTTGTGGGGCCAAGGAGTTGAAGGAGGGCGGGCGCCGGTGGTGCCCGCCCCTTCGGTCTAGCGGTCGGACGGTGCGGCAGCCCGCGGCCCAGAACCACGAAACGCCGCCGAGTGCCGCGGTGAGCGCGGCTGTCCCGCCGCCGCGCGGCAACGTGGGACCGGTGGCGCCGTCCTTGGCCCGGGCTACCCCGCCGGGGCCGAGGCCGCCGCGGAGGCCTGGGCCTCGCCACGGCGGACGATCTGGCGGAACGTGAACTCGCCCAGGTCGTCGCCGGTCTGGAAGGCCTTGGTGTCCTGCTTGGTGACGGACTTGGCCTTGGTGTAGCCGGTGGTCGTGAAGTAGGCGTAGCGGCCGTAGGCGTTGAAGGTGGAGCGGCACACCGGGCCGCCCTTGCAGAACGCGGGCACGCCCGCGCCCGGCAGCGGCACGACGCTGCCCGACGCCTGCTGGAGGGCCTTCTTCGCCTTCGCCTCGTTCTCGAAGGTGGCGACGGCGATCGTGACCGCGATGCCGTCCTTGCTGTAGGTGGCGCGGAAGACCTGCTCGCAGCCGTTCTTCTCGAGGGCGGTCGCCAGTGCGCCCTTGACGGCGGAGGCGCAGTTGCCGGTGCGGGCCAGCGCCCCCTTGTCGTACACGCGGTCGCCCATCGTCAGCTTCTTGCCGGGGAACAGCGTCTCGGCGCTCAGCGGCAGGGTGTCCTTCTTGCGCTCGGAGACGAAGTCCTTCGGGTTCGGCGGCGGCAGCGGCGCCACGGAGGAGAAGGACGGCTCCGGCGCGGTGGTGTTCTGCGGCAGGTCCGGCGGCGCGGGGAGCCGGCTGCTGTTCTTGTCCGAGGCGGTGTCGTCGCCGTCCTTGTTGGACGAGACGATCGCGGTGGCGACGGCGCCGGCTATGAGCGCGGTCGCCAGTGCGCCACCGCCGACCATGAGCCAGCGCCTGCGGCGGGCACGGGCGGCCGAGGCGTCGGCGAGCGCGGCCCAGTCGGGCGTGCCGTCACCGCCCGACCGGTCGCCGAACGGATCGAAGGAGTCCTGGCCGTACTGGCTCTGACCGTACCGGCCCGTTCCCTGGCCGTACTGGTTCTGTCCGTACTGGCCCTGGTTGTACGGGTTCTGGTCCTGTCCGCCGGACCCCCACTGTGGTCCCCCCTGCCCGAAGCTCATGCCGCGCATCCTAAACCTGTTGGGCGTGGCCGGTCCCGGCAGTCAGAATCGGCCCCATGGGACATGTAGAGGCCGCGCATCTCGAGTACTACCTGCCGGACGGGCGTCCGCTCCTCGCCGACGCCTCGTTCCGGGTCGGCGAGGGCGCGGTGGCGGCGCTGGTGGGGGCCAACGGCGCAGGCAAGACCACGCTGCTGCGGCTGATCGCGGGGGAGATCCAGCCGCACGGCGGTTCGGTGAGCGTCAGCGGCGGACTCGGCGTGATGCGGCAGTTCGTCGGCTCGGTGCGTGACGAGCGCACCGTCCGCGATCTTCTGGTGTCCGTGGCCCAGCCGCGGATCAGGGAGGCGGCGGCCGCGGTGGACTCCGCGGAGCACGCCATCATGACCGTCGACGACGAGGCCGCGCAGATGCGGTACGCGCAGGCGCTGAGCGACTGGGCGGAGGCGCGTGGGTACGAGGCGGAGACCGTCTGGGACATGTGCACCACGGCGGCGCTCGGGATGCCGTACGAGAAGGCGCAGTGGCGCCAGGTGCGGACGCTCTCCGGGGGTGAGCAGAAGCGGCTCGTGCTGGAGGCGCTGCTGCGCGGCCCCGACGAGGTGCTGCTGCTCGACGAGCCGGACAACTATCTGGACGTGCCCGGCAAGCGCTGGCTCGAGGACCGGCTGAAGGAGACCCGTAAGACCGTTCTGTTCGTCTCCCACGACCGGGAGCTGCTGGCCAGGGCCGCGGAGCGGATCGTGGCGGTGGAGCCGGGTCCGGCCGGGTCGGACGTGTGGATCCACGGCGGTGGCTTCGCCACGTTCCACGAGGCGCGGCGGGAGCGCTTCGCGCGCTTCGAGGAGCTGAAGCGGCGCTGGGACGAGGAGCACGCCCGGTTGAAGGCGCTGGTGCTGCGGCTGCGGCAGCAGGCGGCGAACAGCCCTGACATGGCCTCGCGGTACCGGGCGATGCAGACCCGCTTCAAGAAGTTCGAGGAGGCCGGCCCGCCGCCGGAGCCGCCGAGGGAGCAGGACATCAGGATGCGGCTGCGGGGCGGACGCACCGGCGTGCGCGCGCTGACCTGCAAGGGGCTGGAGCTGTCCGGCCTGATGAAGCCCTTCTCGCTGGAGGTCTTCTACGGGGAGCGGGTGGCGGTCCTCGGTTCCAACGGGTCGGGCAAGTCCCACTTCCTGCGGCTGCTTGCGGGCGACGCCTCGGTGGCCCACACAGGGGAGTGGAAACTGGGGGCACGGGTCGTGCCCGGGCACTTCGCCCAGACCCACGCCCATCCCGAGTTGCTGGGCCGCACGCTCGTCGACATCCTGTGGACGGAGCACGCCAAGGACCGGGGCGGGGCGATGTCGGTCCTGAGGCGCTACGAACTGGAGCGCCAGGGCGACCAGCCCTTCGAGAAGCTCTCCGGCGGACAGCAGGCGCGTTTCCAGATCCTGCTGCTGGAGCTCGCGGGGACCACGGCCCTGCTGCTCGACGAGCCGACGGACAACCTGGACCTGGAGTCGGCGGAGGCGCTCCAGGAGGGGCTCGAGGCCTACGACGGCACGGTGCTGGCCGTGACGCACGACCGGTGGTTCGCGCGCTCCTTCGACCGGTATCTGGTCTTCGGCTCGGACGGGGTCGTCCGCGAGACACCGGAGCCGGTGTGGGACGAGCGGCGCGTGGAACGGGTGCGATAGCCGCCGGGAGGGGCGGTCCGGCTCCCGCGTGCCGGGGGGCCGTGGACGCGTTTTGACCCGCCAGGGGGCAGACAGGTATTCTGCTGGTTCGTTATGCGTATTGGCTTGCTCTATCTCACGTGAGGGGCCCTTACGCCGGTCCACCGGGCCGATGACCAGCGGCAGGCATTCGGGTTGCGTCCCCGCGTGCCGCCAGGGCTGTCGTGATCGTCCGGGTGGCCTTGTCAGGACCACACTCACTGAAGAAGCGAAGGCTACGACCGTGCGTACGTACAGCCCCAAGCCCGGCGATGTCACGCGCCAGTGGCACATCATCGACGCGCAGGACATCGTCCTGGGCCGTCTGGCGACTACGGCAGCGAACCTCCTCCGGGGCAAGCACAAGCCGACCTATGCCCCGCACATGGACATGGGTGACTTCGTCATCATCATCAACGCCGAGAAGGTCCACCTCTCCGGCAACAAGAAGACTCAGAAGATGGCGTACCGCCACTCCGGTTACCCGGGTGGTCTGCGTTCCGTCCGCTACGACGAGCTTCTTGCCAAGAGCCCGGAAAAGGCTGTGGAGAAGGCCATCAAGGGCATGATCCCCAAGAACACCCTGGGCCGTCAGATGCTCTCGAAGCTGAAGATCTACGCGGGTGACCAGCACCCGCACGCTGCTCAGCAGCCGGTCCCGTTCGAGATCACCCAGGTCGCGCAGTAGTTCCGGCCACCCCCTAAGACGAAAAGAAATCTGAGGAGAATCGTGGCCGAGACCACTGTTGAGACCCCCGTCGAGGGCGAAGAGACCTACGCGGAGGTCACCACCTTCGAGTCGGACGCCCCGGTCGAGGGTGAGTACACCACCGAGTCCACGGCGTCCCGCTTCGGCGACCCGCAGCCGGCCGCCGGCCTGGGCCGTCGCAAGAACGCCATTGCCCGCGTCCGGATCGTTCCGGGCACCGGCAAGTGGAAGATCAACGGTCGCACCCTCGAGGACTACTTCCCGAACAAGGTGCACCAGCAGGAAGTCAACGAGCCCTTCAAGGTGCTCGAGCTCGACAACCGCTACGACGTCATCGCCCGTATCTCGGGTGGCGGCGTGTCCGGCCAGGCCGGCGCCCTGCGCCTCGGTGTGGCCCGCGCGCTGAACGAGGCCGACGTGGACAACAACCGCGGCGCCCTCAAGAAGGCCGGCTTCCTCTCCCGCGACGACCGTGCGGTCGAGCGCAAGAAGGCCGGTCTCAAGAAGGCCCGTAAGGCCCCGCAGTACAGCAAGCGCTAAATCGCACGCTGGCCTGCAGACATCCTGTACGGCTTTTCGTTCGCCCCGGCGGCACTCCGTGCTGCCGGGGCGTTCGTCTATCGACTGCCTCGGGCGAACAACGGTTCGAGCATTCAGCATTCTCGGAGGAACAACAGTGGGACGACTCTTCGGTACGGACGGTGTACGCGGCGTCGCCAACGCGGATCTGACGGCAGAGCTCGCGCTCGGTCTGTCGGTCGCGGCGGCACATGTGCTCGCAGAAGCGGGCACGTTCGCGGGCCATCGCCCGACCGCGGTGGTCGGCCGTGACCCCCGCGCATCCGGAGAGTTCCTGGAGGCCGCCGTCGTGGCCGGCCTGGCGAGCGCGGGCGTCGACGTGCTGCGCGTCGGCGTGCTGCCGACCCCGGCCGTGGCGTACCTCACCGGGGCGCTCGGCGCCGACCTCGGCGTGATGCTCTCCGCGAGCCACAACGCCATGCCGGACAACGGCATCAAGTTCTTCGCACGCGGCGGACACAAGCTCGCGGACGAGCTCGAGGACCGTATCGAGCAGGTCTACGACCAGCACCGGACCGGTGAGCCGTGGGAGCGGCCGACGGGCTCGGGCGTCGGCCGGGTGACGGACTACGACGAGGGCTTCGACAAGTACGTCGCCCACCTCATCGCCGTGCTGCCCAACCGCCTCGACGGACTCAAGGTCGTCCTCGACGAGGCGCACGGGGCCGCCTCCCGCGTCTCGCCCGAGGCGTTCGCGCGGGCCGGCGCGGAGGTCGTCACGATCGGCGCGGAGCCCGACGGCCTCAACATCAACGACGGCTGCGGGTCCACGCACCTGGAGATGCTGAAGGCCGCCGTCGTCGAGCACGGCGCCGACCTCGGCATCGCGCACGACGGTGACGCCGACCGCTGCCTCGCGGTGGACGCGCAGGGCAACGAGATCGACGGGGACCAGATCCTCGCCGTGCTGGCGCTCGCCATGCGCGAGGCGGGAACGCTGCGCGGCGACACCGTGGTCGCCACCGTGATGTCCAACCTGGGCTTCAAGCTGGCGATGGAGCGCGAGGGCGTCGAGCTGGTGCAGACGGCGGTCGGCGACCGTTATGTCCTGGAGGCCATGAAGGCGCACGGCTTCGGCCTCGGCGGCGAGCAGTCCGGCCACGTGATCGTGCTCGACCACGCCACGACCGGCGACGGCACGCTGACCGGTCTGATGCTGGCGGCACGCGTCGCGGCGACGGGCCGGACGCTGGCCGACCTGGCCGGCGTGATGGAGCGCCTGCCGCAGGTCCTCGTGAACGTGCCCGACGTGGACAAGTCCCGGGTGCAGACCTCCGCGGAGCTCTCGCACGCGGTCACCGAGGCCGAGCGCGAGCTCGGCTCCACCGGCCGGGTGCTCCTGCGCCCCTCCGGTACGGAGCCGCTCGTGCGGGTCATGGTCGAGGCCGCGGACATCGAGCAGGCCCGGTGCGTCGCGGGACGGCTGGCCGACGTGGTGAAGTCCGCGCTCGGCTGAGTCACACCGTAGAAGTGCGTACGCCCGGTTCGGGACCTGTGTCCCGGACCGGGCGTCCGTGTGTCCACGCCGGTGTCACCCGGTCTTCACGGCCGCGGTGCGCAAGCGCTTCCTGGTCCAGAAGAACTTCTGTGCCAGCAGTGTCAGCGTCCCGGCCAGCACGATGCCCAGCAGGTTCAGCAGCAGCTGCTCGGTCGAGCCCCAGGCCTGCCCGTAGTAGCTGTAGCTGAACGCGACCGCCGCGTTCGCCGCGGCGGGCACCGTGGTCACGGAGATGGCGACGCCGACGAGGGCGCCCGACTTCGACGAGGTGAGCGAAAGCATCCCGGCCGCCCCGGCCAGCAGGGCGACGACGAACGAGAACCAGTCCGGGTTGTAGATGAAGCTGGTGTTGGGGCGTTCCGCCTTCAGCTTCGACAGCTCGAAGAGATTCACCGCGTCCATGAAGAGGCTGAAGCCCACCGTCACCAGCATCGCCGCGGCGAACCCGACGATCAGGGCCAGGAACGACCGCATCGCCAGCCGCGGGGCGCGGCGGACCACGGCCGTGCAGAATCCGGCCAGCGGGCCGAACTCAGGACCGACCGCCATCGCCCCCACGATCAGGATCGCGTTGTCCAGCACCACACCGCAGGCGGCGATCATCATCGCCAGCGTGAGGAACGCGAGGTAGGTGACGCTGAGCGTGGACTCCTCGTGCGTGGCGTCCGTCAACTGTTCCCACAGGACCGCGTCCGCGGCCTCACCGGGCGCCGCCTTCTCGGCCCGATCCGCGCGGTGCGACAGCGAGAGGTCGATGTTCTCCACGGCGACGGAGCCGCATTCGTCGATGCCGAGGTCGCGCAGTCCGGCGAGCAGCTCGTCGCCCGCCTCGCGCGCCACGTCGCACATCACCAGGTCGCCCTGCGGGTCGCGGGCCGCCCCGGGGACGACCGCGAGATGCGCCGTGCCCACGGTCTTCTCGAGCAGGCCGAGCACCTCCGCGGTGCGGTCGGCCGGGGTGATCAGACGCAGATGCAGCACGTAGGTGTCTCCTAGAGCTTGCGCAGTGACAGCCGCTGCACCTTGTGGTCCGGGCCCTTACGCAGCACCAGTGTGGCGCGGCCCCGGGTGGGGGCCACGTTTTCCAGCAGATTGGGCTTGTTGATGGTCCGCCACATGGTGCGGGCGTAGTCGAGTGCCTCCTCCTCGGAGACCTGCGTGTACTTCCTGAAGTAGGAGAAAGGATTCTGGAACGCCGTCTCCCGCAGCTTGCGGAAGCGGTTGAGGTACCAGGTCTCGATGTCCTCGGGCCGCGCGTCGACGTACACGCTGAAGTCGAAGTAGTCGGCGAGACCGACCCGGGTCCGGCCGTCCTTGCCGGGCAGGGCCGGCTGGAGGACGTTCAGCCCTTCGACGATCAGGATGTCCGGGCGGCGCACGGTCAGACGCTCGTCCGGGACGATGTCGTAGATGAGGTGGGAGTAGACCGGCGCCGTGACCTCTTCCTTGCCGGCCTTGATGTCGGCGACGAAACGGGTCAGCGCCCGGCGGTCGTACGACTCGGGGAAGCCCTTGCGGGACGTCAGCCCGCGGGCCTGGAGCTCCTTCATGGGAAGGAGGAACCCGTCGGTGGTCACCAGCTCGACCCGCGGATGCTCGGGCCAGCGCGCGAGCAGGGCCTGGAGGAGCCGGGCGACCGTCGACTTGCCGACGGCGACGGAGCCGGCGACCCCTATGACGAAGGGCGTACCGCGCTGTTCGCCGTGGCCGCCTCCCGCGTCACCGAGGAACGTGTTGAGAGCGCCGCGGAGGCCGGCGCTGGCCTGGACGTAGAGGTTCAGGAGTCGGGACAGCGGGAGGTAGACGTCCCGCACCTCGTCGAGGTCGATGACGTCGCCGAGCCCGCGGAGCTGCTCGACCTCCTCGGCACTGAGGGGCAGCGGGGTTCTCTCGCGCAGCGCGCTCCACTCCGCGCGGGTGAGGTCGACGTACGGCGTCGACGCGTGCTCGGCCCGGCGGTGGGCGCTTCGTGGCGGCGAAGTGATCACAGGGCCATTGTCGTGCGTGCGACTCGGTTATGGGTGGTGTGCTCGGTCACGCGCAGCGGACCCGCCGCGGCGGCCCCGCGATGGCTCCGGGACGGAATGTCAGTGGCGTGCGTCACAGTTATGGGTGAGGTGGGCGCCGACCCGAGACGTCCGCGGAACCGGAGGTTGTCTCATGACCTATGCGATCCAGGCGGAAGGACTGGTCAAGCGTTTCAAGGGGACCGAAGCGCTGGCAGGCGTCGACCTGGCGGCCCGCACCGGCTCGGTGCTGGGCCTGCTGGGGCCGAACGGGGCGGGGAAGACGACTGCCGTACGGATCTTCGCCACTCTGCTGACCCCCGACGGCGGCCGGGCGACGGTGGCCGGCCACGACGTCGTCCGCGAGGCCGGCAGAGTGCGCTCGCTCATAGGCCTCACCGGGCAGTACGCGGCGGTGGACGAGAATCTCACCGGCACCGAGAACCTGCTGCTCATCGGCCGTCTGCTCGGCCTGCCGAGACGGGACTCGAAGGCGCGGGCCGGTGAACTGCTGGACCGGTTCCAGCTCAGCGACGCGGCGGGACGGGCCGTGAAGACGTTCTCCGGCGGCATGCGGCGCAGGCTGGACCTCGCGGCGAGCCTGGTCGGGCGGCCGAGCATCCTGTTCCTGGACGAGCCGACGACGGGCCTCGATCCGCACAGCCGCGGGGAGCTGTGGGACATGGTGCGCGCCCTGGTGGCCGACGGCGCCACCGCGCTGCTGACCACCCAGTATCTGAACGAGGCGGACATGCTCGCCGACGACATCGTGGTCGTCGACAAGGGACGGGTCATCGCCGAGGGCACGCCGGACACGCTGAAGTCCGAGGTGGGGGGCCAGGTGCTCCAGGTGAGGCCGTTGGCCCCGGAGGACCTGGCGCGCACCCGCGCGCTGGTGGCGGAGACCGCCGGGTCGCAGACCCAGACCGAGGGCGAGGCGGTCACCGTGCCGGTCAACGACGCGGAGCTGATGCCGGCGGTCGTGCGCAGGCTCGACCGCGAGGGGATAGCGGTGGGCGAGCTGACGCTGCGCCGTTCGTCCCTGGACGAGGTCTTCCTGGCGCTGACCGGGCACCGGGCCGAGCCGGCGCAGGAGTCGGACCAGCCGGACGAGTCCGCCCGCGAGGCGGAGGAGGCCGGCCGGCCGGTCGACGAGGCCGAGAAGGAGAAGGCGGTGAGTTCGACATGACCGCGACGACGATGCCGCTCGCGCCGGGCCGGTCGTCGGGACGGGTGAAACCGCTCGACGGACTCAGGCAGACGTTCACGATGGCCTGGCGCAGTCTCGTGGCGGTCAAGCACAATCCGCTGGAGCTGGTCGACTACAGCATCACGCCGATCATGTTCGTCTTCCTGTTCACCTATGTGCTGGGCGGGCAGATGGCCGGTTCCCCGGAGGCGTATCTGAAGTACGCGCTGCCCGGGATCATCGTGCAGAACACCCTCTTCATGACCATGTACACGGCCATGGCGCTCAACACGGACCTCACCAAAGGCGTCTTCGACCGGCTGCGCAGCCTGCCCATAGCGCGCTCCGCCCCGCTGGTCGGCCGTATCACCGCGGACCTCGCGAAGCACGTGTGGGCCATGCTGCTGATGATCGGTCTCGGGCTGCTTCTCGGCTTCCGTGTGACCGGGGGACTGAGCGGGTTCCTGCTCGGCGCGCTGTTGCTGGTGGTGTTCGCGGCGGCCGTGTCGTGGAGCGCCGTTCTCATCGGGATGCTCGCGGGTGACGCGGAGAAGGTGCAGGCGTTCGGCTTCACGCTGATCTTCCCGATCACGTTCACCAGCAGCGCCTTCGTGATGGTCGACACGATGCCCGGCTGGCTGCAGGCCTTCAGCGACGTGAATCCGGTGACGCATCTGTCCGACGCGTTCCGCGGGCTGCTGCTCGGCGGTCCGGTCGCCGAGCCGGTGATGTGGTCGCTGGTGTGGGCGGCCGGCATCACCGTGGTCTTCTATCCGCTGGCCATGCGGGCGTACCGGGCGAAGGTGTGAGCCGGGGGGCCGGACGGCGGTGTCGGCAGGGCGGGTTATCGTACGGCTCACCAGCAGCGATTCGGGGCGGGACAGGCGTGAGCCGTCGCCTCGGGAGGGGTCGCTGCGATCACGCGAGGAAACCGCAGATGCGAAGCACCGCTGTACGCCGTACTGCTCTGGCCGCCGCCGCGGCCTCACTGGTTCTCCTGGTCACCGCCTGCGGTGGCGAGGGTTCCGACGGGGGACGAACGAGAAGGGCAACGGCAAGGACTCCGCTGCCGCGGAGCCCGCGGCCAAGGCTCTGACCGCGGCCGAACTGGAGAAGGTCGCGCTCGCCCAGGGTGACGTCAAGGCTCACAAGATCGTGAAGGCCGGGCCGCAGGACGACATCGCCGCCAAGGACGTCAAGACGGAGAAGCCCGAGTGCGAGCCGCTGGCCCGGGCACTCGCCGGTACGCCCATGGGCGCGCCGGTCGCGACGGTGAAGCGGAGGGCCACCGCGGAGCCCGACGTCAAGGACGCCGGCAAGGACGGCGCGATCGAAGGCGCCTTCGACATCACGACGTCGCTGGTCGCGCTCTCGTCGTACGAGGGCGAAGGGGCTGCCGACGCCTTCGCGGCGGTGAAGTCCGCCGGGACGGCCTGTGCCGCCGGGTTCACGATGACGATGGCCGGCACGGAGCAGAAGATCGTCAAGATGACCGAGGCCAAGGTCTCGGGCGGCGACGAGGCCGTCGCGTGGACGATGACCGCCGAGCAGGACGGCGAGAAGCTGCCGTTCAACGTGGCCGTCGTGCGCAAGGGCGGCACCTTCATGTCGTTCTCCTCGTTCAACCTGATGGCTCCCGAGGGCGACCTGCCGCTGCCCACCGCCGTCATCGACGGCCAGACGGCCAAGCTCGGCTGACCCGGGCCTTCGGCCGGCCACCCGCCCGCCGACGTGACCTGCCCGCACCGGCCCGGAACCGTAGGCTGCCGACATGTGCGGAATCGTGGGTTACGTCGGCGGACAGTCGGCGCTCGATGTGGTCATCGCCGGGCTGAAGAGGCTCGAGTACCGCGGCTACGACTCGGCCGGAGTCGCGGTACTCGCCGACGGGGGCTCGCGGCGGCGAAGAAGGCGGGCAAGCTCGTCAATCTGGAGAAGGAACTGGGGGACCGGCCGCTGCCGAGCGGTTCCACCGGCATCGGCCATACGCGCTGGGCCACGCACGGCGGTCCCACGGACGTCAACGCGCACCCTCACCTGGACAACGCCGGGCGCGTGGCCGTCGTGCACAACGGCATCATCGAGAACTTCGCCGCCCTGCGCGCCGAGCTGGCCGAGCGCGGACACGACCTGGAGTCGGAGACCGACACCGAGGTCGTCTCGCATCTGCTCGCGGAGTCGTTCTCGTCCTGCGGTGACCTCGCGGAAGCGATGCGCATGGTGTGCAGGCAGCTCCAGGGCGCGTTCACCCTGGTGGCGGTGCACGCCGACGAGCCGGACGTGGTGGTCGGAGCACGGCGCAACTCCCCGCTGGTGGTGGGAGTCGGTGACGGCGAGTCGTTTCTGGCGTCGGACGTGGCCGCGTTCATCGCCCACACACGGTCGGCGATCGAACTCGGCCAGGACCAGGTGGTCGAGCTCCGCCGGGACGCCGTGACGGTCACCGGTTTCGACGGGGAGCCCGCCGAGGTGCGGGCCTACCACGTGGACTGGGACGCCTCCGCCGCCGAGAAGGGCGGCTACGACTACTTCATGCTCAAGGAGATCGCCGAGCAGCCCAAGGCGGTCGCCGACACACTCCTCGGCCGCGTCGACGGGTCCGGGTCGCTGACCCTCGACGAGGTGCGCATCCCGCAGGCCGTGCTGCGTGAGGCGGACAAGGTCGTCATCGTCGCCTGCGGGACCGCCTTCCACGCCGGGATGATCGCCAAGTACGCCATCGAGCACTGGACCCGTATCCCCTGCGAGGTCGAGTTGGCGAGCGAGTTCCGTTACCGGGATCCGATCCTGGACCAGCGGACGCTGGTGATCGCCATCTCGCAGTCCGGCGAGACCATGGACACCCTCATGGCACTGCGGCACGCCCGTGAGCAGGGCGCCAGGGTGCTGGCCATCTGCAACACCAACGGCTCGACGATCCCCCGGGAGTCGGACGCCGTGCTGTACACCCATGCCGGGCCCGAGGTCGCGGTCGCCTCCACCAAGGCGTTCCTGACGCAACTGGTGGCCTGCTACCTGGTCGCCCTCTACCTGGGGCAGGTGCGCGGTACCAAGTGGGGCGACGAGATCAGGGCCGTCGTCCGTGACCTGGCGCAGATCTCCGGACAGGTCGAGCGGGTGCTGGAGACGATGGAGCCGGTACGGGAGCTGGCGCGCTCCCTGGCCGGCAAGAACACCGTGCTCTTCCTGGGGCGTCATGTGGGGTATCCCGTGGCGCTGGAAGGCGCGTTGAAACTCAAGGAGCTGGCCTACATGCACGCGGAGGGGTTCGCGGCGGGTGAGCTCAAGCACGGGCCGATCGCGCTGATCGAGAAGGACCTGCCCGTGGTGGTCGTCGTGCCGTCGCCCCGCGGGCGCTCGGTGCTGCACGACAAGATCGTGTCCAACATCCAGGAGATCCGCGCCCGCGGCGCCCGTACGATCGTGATCGCGGAGGAGGGCGACGAGGCCGTCGTGCCCTACGCCGACCACCTGGTGCGGATCCCGGCGACGCCGACGCTGCTCCAGCCGATGGTCGCCGCGGTGCCGCTGCAGGTCTTCGCCTGCGAGCTCGCCACGGCCCGTGGCAACGAGGTGGACCAGCCGCGGAACCTGGCCAAGTCCGTGACGGTGGAATGAGCGTCGAATGATCATCGGGGTGGGGATCGACGTGGCGGAGGTGGAACGCTTCGCCGCGTCCATGAAGCGGACACCGGGCATGGCCGAGCGGCTCTTCCTGGAACGGGAGTTGCTGCTGCCGAGCGGTGAGCGCAGAGGCTACGCCTCCCTCGCGGCGCGGTTCGCCGCGAAGGAGGCCCTTGCGAAGGCGCTCGGCGCACCGGCGGGTCTGCTGTGGACGGACGCGGAGGTGTACGTGGAGGACTCGGGCAGGCCGCTGCTGCGTGTCCATGGCACGGTCGCCGCCCGCGCGGCCGAACTGGGCGTGCGCTCCTGGCACGTGTCGCTCAGCCACGACGCGGGAATCGCCTCCGCGGTCGTGATCGCGGAGGGCTGAGCGGGAACCCGCCGGGCGTCCGGAGACCCGGCCGCAACTCGGTCCCGCCGGGCCGTATCCGCGGCCGGGGTCGCGGGGGCGAGGGGCTGCATCTCGGGCGGGGCACTCGAGGGCCTGGGCTATCTCCGGCCGGGCTCGCGGTGCGGGCCGCAACTCCGGTCGTGCGCATCTGTGATGCGGCGGTGCGCCCGGCGATCGGTGGACGGGCCGTATCTCCGGCCCGCGCCCGGTGCGGCGGCCCGCACTTCGACCGGGCGCCCGGTGCGGCGGGACGTACTGCGGCCGGTACGCCGTGGTGCGACGGGGTGCAACTCGGGCCGTGGCCGGAGCACTTGTGCGTGGTGGCCGCGCGCCGTGCCGCACGCTGCGGCAGACTCGGGGGCATGCGTACTGCGTACAGCGTGGAGACCGTGAGGCACGCCGAGGCACAGCTCATGGCCCGGCTGCCGGAGGGGGCGCTCATGCAGCGGGCCGCGGCCGGACTGGCCGCGGCCTGCGCCGGGCTGCTCGGGCGGGTGTACGGGGCCCGGGTAGTCCTGCTCGTGGGCAGCGGCGACAACGGCGGTGACGCCCTGTACGCCGGGGCCCGGCTGGCCCGCCGCGGTGCCGGGGTCGTCGCCGTGCCGCTCGCCCGCGACCGCGTCCACGAGGGCGGTCTCGCGGCGCTGCTCGCCGCCGGCGGGCGGGTCGCCGACGACCCGTTCGAGGTGCTCGCCTCCGCCGATCTGGTGCTGGACGGGATCACCGGCATCGGAGGACGCGGTGGGCTGCGCCAGGACGCCGTGCCCGTGGCGCGCGCGGCCCGCGGATCCGACGCCGTGATCGTGGCGGTCGATCTGCCCAGCGGTGTCGAGGCCGACACGGGCCAGGTCCAGGGCGAGGCCCTGCGCGCGGACGCGACCGTCACGTTCGGCACGTACAAGCCCGGGCTGCTCATCGACCCGGCCAAGGAGTACGCGGGCACCGTGCGGTTCGTCGGCATCGGGCTCGAGGAGCACCTGCCCTCCGTGCCCACGCTGGAGGCGCTCCAACATGCGGATTTGGCCCGGATGTTGCCGGTGCCGGCCGCGGAGAGCGACAAGTACCGGCGCGGCGTCGTCGGGGTAGTCGCCGGGTCCGCGCGCTATCCGGGTGCGGCCGTGCTCTGTGTCGCCGGCGCGCTGCGCGGCGGCGCGGGGGCGGTGCGGTACGTCGGTCCGGCGGCCGACGCGGTGATCGCCCGTTTCCCGGAGTGCCTGGTCCACTCCGGGCCTCCCGGGAAGGCGGGCCGGGTCCAGGCCTGGGCCGTCGGCCCAGGGCTCGGCGACGACCCCGATGTGGTGGAGGAGGTGCTGGCGTCCGACGTCCCGGTGCTCATCGACGCGGACGGTCTGCGCCTGCTGGACGCCGCGGCCGTACGGGACCGCGAGGCGCCCACCCTGCTGACCCCGCACGCGGGGAGGCGGCGGCGCTCCTGGGCGTGGGGCGGGAGGAGGTGGAGGCCTCGCGGCTCGACTCCGTGCGGGAACTGGCCGCGCGGTTCGGGGCCACGGTCCTCCTCAAGGGCTCCACGACCCTGGTCGCCGCGCCCGGCGGGGAGGAATCACCGGTCCGGGTCAACCCGATGGGCTCCTCGTGGCTGGCCACGGCGGGCAGCGGCGACGTGCTCTCGGGCCTGGCCGGTTCCCTGCTGGCCGCCGGTCTCGGCGCGCGCGACGCGGGTTCCGCCGCCGCCTATCTGCACGGTCTGGCGGCCCGTCACGCGGCGGCGCACGGCACGCCGATCACGGCGCTCGAGGTGGCCGAGGCACTCCCGGCCGCGTGGCGGGACGTGAGCGCCGCCTGACGGGGCAGGGCGCCCGCCCGAGGGCCGCGGCGGCAGGGCCGGGGCACCCCGAGTGACGCACGCGACCGCCTGCCGTACGGATCCGGCCGTACGGCTCTGAGACACTGGGCGCGATGAGTCACACAGCACCGAGCAGCCGTTCCGCACCACTGCGCGCACGGGCCGAGGTCGACCTCGCGGCCCTGCGCGCCAATGTGCGCGCCCTGCGCGCCCGCGCGCCGCGCGCCGCGCTGATGGCCGTCGTGAAGTCCGACGCGTACGGCCACGGCATGGTGCCGTGCGCCCGCGCGGCGCTCGAGGCCGGCGCGACCTGGCTGGGTACGGCCACGCCCCACGAGGCGCTCGCGCTGCGCGCGGCCGGTGTGGAGAGCCGGATCATGTGCTGGCTGTGGACGCCCGGCGGCCCCTGGCGTGAGGGCATCGAGGCGGACCTGGACATGTCCGTGAGCGGCATGTGGGCGCTCGACGAGGTCACGTCAGCGGCGAAGGCGGCCGGCCGCCCCGCCCGTGTCCAGCTCAAGGCCGACACCGGTCTGGGCCGTAACGGGTGCCAGCCCGCCGACTGGCCCGAGCTGGTCGCCGCAGCCCGTACGGCGGAGGACGACGGGCTCGTCCAGGTCACCGGTCTGTGGTCCCACTTCGCCTGTGCCGACGAACCGGGCCACCCCTCGATCGCCGCCCAACTGGCCGTCTTCCGCGACATGGTGGACCACGCGGAGAAGGCCGGCATCGAGCCCGAGGTCCGGCACATGGCCAACTCCCCGGCGACGCTCACGATCCCCGAGTCGCATTACGACCTCGTACGCACCGGCATCGCGATGTACGGCATCTCGCCCGCCCCCGAACTCGGTACCCCGGCCGACTTCGGGCTGCGGCCCGTGATGACGCTCGCCGCGTCCGTCGCCCTGGTCAAGCACGTTCCCGGCGGTCACGGCGTCAGCTACGGCCACCACTACGTCACGGAGGGCGAGACGACCCTCGGCCTGATCCCCGTGGGCTACGCGGACGGCATCCCCCGGCACGCCTCGGGCCGTGGTCCTGTCCTGGTCGCTGGCGAGTGGCGGCGGGTGGCCGGGCGGGTCGCGATGGACCAGTTCGTCGTCGATCTGGGCGGGGCGACGGTGCCGGAGGGCACGGAGGCCGTCCTGTTCGGTCCCGGCGACCGGGGCGAGCCGACGGCCGAGGACTGGGCACAGGCGGCGGACACGATCGCGTACGAGATCGTCACACGGATCGGAACCAGGGTCCCGCGCGTCTATCTGAACGAAGGCCCGGAGGAGCACGTCCACGACTCCCACGACTCCCACGACTAGGAGAGCGGCACGGTGAGCGAGACCGGTACGGGGGACGCGGCCGAGGCCGCGGTCGAAGCCGCGGCGGCAGCCGTGGCTTCGGACAGCTGGCGTCGCGCGGGCTTCGCGGGAGCGGCGATAGGTGTGGTGGCCGCCGGCGCGGCGGCCGGCGTCGCGCTGGAGCGGCTGACCGTCGGCCGCGGGATGCGCAGGAAGGCGCGTCTCGCGCTCGACGCGTCGGGTCCGTACGGCGCCCTGCGCGGCACGCCGGGGCAGGCCCTCGCCGACGACGGCACCGCCCTCTACTACGAGGTGGACGAGGTCGACCCCGAGGCCGCCGCGCAGCGCCGCCGCAGGCTCTTCGGGCGCAAGGCGCCGGCTCCCGTCACCGTCGTCTTCAGCCACGGCTACTGCCTCAGCCAGGATTCGTGGCACTTCCAGCGTGCCGCGCTGCGCGGACTGGTCCGTACCGTCCACTGGGACCAGCGCAGCCACGGCCGATCAAGCCGGGGCTCGGCGCAGGCCGGTTCCGGCGGCCTGCCGGTGACGATCGACCAGCTGGGCCGGGACCTGAAGGCGGTCATCGACGCGGCGGCCCCCGAGGGGCAGCTGGTGCTGGTCGGCCACTCCATGGGCGGCATGACGATGATGGCGCTCGCCGACCACGATCCCGATCTGGTGCGGGAACGCGTGGTGGCGGCGGCGTTCGTCGGCACCTCGTCCGGGAAGCTGGGCGAGGTCAGCTACGGGCTCCCGGTGGCCGGGGTGAACGCGGTACGGCGGGTCCTGCCGGGCGTGCTGCGCGCGCTGGGCTCGCAGGCCGAGCTGGTGGAACGCGGCCGTAGAGCCACCGCCGACCTGTTCGCCGGGCTCGTCAAGCGGTACTCGTTCTCCTCGAAGGACGTCGACCCCGCCGTCGCCCGGTTCGCCGAGCGGATGATCGAGTCGACGCCCATCGACGTGGTCGCCGAGTTCTACCCTGCCTTCACCGAGCACGACAAGGCCGAGGCGCTCGCGGTCTTCCAAGGGCTGCCGGTGCTCGTCCTCGCGGGTGACAAGGACCTGGTCACCCCGAGTACGCACAGTGAGGCGATCGCGGACCTGCTGCGGGAGAGCGAGCCGGCGGCCGAGCTGGTCATCGTGCCGGACGCGGGCCATCTGGTGATGCTGGAGCATCCGGAGGCCGTGACGGACCGCCTCGCGGACCTTCTGGTGCGGGCCGGAGCGGTGCCGGCAGCGGCTACCGTTGGTCGGTATGGAAGCACCGCACAGCCCGGCGGCTGAGACCGCCGCCGCCGCTCGGGCCCGACTGACGGTCGACTCTCCCGAGGAGATGCAGAACCTGGGCCGCAGCCTCGCGAAGCTGCTGCGCCCCGGTGACCTTGTGATGCTCACGGGAGAGCTCGGCGCCGGCAAGACGACGCTGACCCGTGGTCTCGGGGAGGGCCTCGGCGTCCGTGGCGCGGTCACGTCCCCGACGTTCGTCATCGCCCGTGTCCACCCGCCCCTGACGGGCGGCCCGGCGCTGGTGCACGTCGACGCGTACCGCCTGGGCGGCGGCCTCGACGAGATGGAGGACCTCGACCTCGACGTCTCGCTGCCCGAGTCGGTGGTGGTCGTGGAGTGGGGCGACGGCAAGGTCGAGGACCTGTCGGAGGACCGGCTGCACGTGATCATCGACCGAGTGGTGGGAGACACGGACGACGACCGCCGCGTCGTGACCCTCGTCGGGTACGGAGCCCGCTGGGCGGACACCGACCTGGCGGCGACGGCCGCTTAGGGGCGGTCGGGCAGGGACGGCCCGGCTCCTGGGCAGCTGTCTCCGGAAAACCGTGTGTTCCGACAAGACGTCGGGAAAATGTTGCGCCCACGACGCCGCGCGTGATGACATGGTACCGAGCCCTGGTTAGGTCTACCTAACCTAGCCTGCCCCGGAGCCCAGGAGGCGTCCATGCCGGCATCGGAGCGCGAAGCGCAGTCACGTCAGCAGCCGTCCAGGCCCACACCGGCGACACCGCTGCCGTCGGCCGTGTCGATGCGGGACCTGCTGGCGTCCTGCGCAGCGGCCAGCGCGGTATCCACCCCGCCCCGCGACAACGAGGCGCACCGCGAGAACGAGGCGCGCCGCCCCGCCACGCACCGCACGGAGACCCACCGGGACGCCGCCTGATGTCGCACGCGGTCGTACACGACCACCCGTACGGGTAACGGCCGCGCGGGGACTACGGAACGACGACCACCTTCGAGCCGATCGTCGCGAAGACCCACATCGCGTCACCGTCGGCCCGCTTCATCCGCACGCCGCCCGTCTTCTTCGTCGGGTCGGGGCTGGCCATCGAGCCGTCGACCGCCGCGCTGAAACCGACGGACACACCGTCCTCGTTCGCGAACCGCACCACATGCTCGACCGGCACCCCGTCGGAGCCGGGCACCTTGCCCGACCGCGACGTGACCGTGTAGGAGCCCGGCTTCGGACTGACCGTGGAGGGCATGACCTCGAAGGTCCGGCCGGCCTTGCCGTTCGCGTCCACGAGCCACACCCGCCGGTCGCCGAGCGCGTACACGACACGCATCCCCGTCCCGGAGCCGGCCGGGACCGCCAACGGGTCCTGCGGCTTCTGGGACGACGCGGCGCCGGGAGTCGTGGCGGACGGGGCGGCGCTCGGCGGCTTCGACGCGGTGAGATCGTCGGGGACGTCGGCGGCCGCCTGATAGGCGAGGAATCCGACGACGGCCAGCGCTGCCGCCGTGAGCCCGGCCACGAATCCCGAGCTGCTCCGTGCCACCCTGCCCACCTCTTGGATGCGTGTGTGTTACCGAATACCTGTGCTCGTGGTGACGGTAGCACCGCGGCTCCGTTCGACGGTGCCGCCATGGCCCCCTCGCCGGAGCCGTAGGCTGTTTGCGTGCTCTTGCTCGCCATGGATACCGCCACGCCCGCCGTCACCGCCGCCCTCCACGACGGCTCCTCCGTCCTCGCAGAGTCCAGCAGCGTGGACGCGCGCCGCCACGGGGAGTTGCTGCTGCCCGCCGTCGACCGGGTGCTCGCGGACGCCGGGGTGAAGCTCGACGCCGTCACCGGGATCGTGGTCGGCGTCGGCCCCGGGCCGTACACGGGACTGCGGGTCGGTCTGGTCACGGCCGCGACGTTCGCCTCCGCGCTCGGCGTACCGGTGCACGGGGTCTGCACGCTGGACGGCCTCGCCTACGCGGCCGGTCTCGCCACGCCCTTCGTGGTGGCGACCGACGCCCGGCGCAAGGAGGTCTACTGGGCGCGGTACGAGAACGCCCGCACCCGTGCGACCGACGCGGCCGTCGACCGCCCCGCCGACATCGCCGGCCAGGTCGCCGCACTGCCCGCCGTCGGCGCCGGTGCGCTGCTGTACCCGGAGACGTTCCCGGACATCCGCGGCCCCGAGCACGTGAGCGCCGCGGCGCTCGCCGCGCTGGCGGCGGAGAAGCTGCGGGCGGGCGAGGAGTTCCTGCCGCCCCTGCCGCTGTACCTGCGCCGCCCCGACGCGCAGGTACCGAAGAACTACAAGGTGGTCACCCCCAAGTGAGTGCCCACCCTCCCCCGGAGCTCCGCCCGGGAGGTGCCACCACCGGCCGCCGCGCCTCATCGACGCCGCTGCGCGGCGGCCTTCCTGAGTTGCGTGAGATGCGCTGGTGGGACCTGGAGCCGGTGCTGGAGCTCGAGCACGAGCTGTTTCCGGAGGACGCCTGGTCGCCCGGCATGTTCTGGTCCGAACTCGCGCACTCCCGGGGCCCGCAGGCCACCCGCCGCTACGTGGTGGCCGAGGACGACGACGGCCGGATCGTCGGCTACGCGGGCCTGGCGGCCGCCGGTGGTCTCGGCGACGTACAGACCATCGCGGTCGACCGCGGACAGTGGGGCACCGGCCTCGGCTCCCGGCTGCTGACCGACCTGCTCCAGCACGCCACCGCCTTCGAGTGCGACGAGGTGCTCCTCGAAGTGCGGGTGGACAACACCCGGGCCCAGAAGCTGTACGAGCGATTCGGCTTCGAGCCCATCGGTTTCCGCCGCGGCTACTACCAGCCCGGCAACATCGACGCCCTCGTCATGCGACTGACCGTACAAGGAACAGAGACCTCTGATGGCTGACGAACCGCTCGTACTCGGTATCGAGACCTCCTGCGACGAGACCGGGGTCGGCATCGTCCGCGGCACGACCCTGCTCGCCGACGCGGTCGCCTCCAGCGTCGACGAGCACGCCCGGTTCGGCGGCGTCGTGCCCGAGATCGCCTCGCGCGCCCACCTGGAGGCGATGGTCCCGACCATCGAACGGGCGCTGAAGGAGGCGGGCGTCAGCGCCCGCGACCTCGACGGCATCGCGGTGACGGCCGGGCCCGGCCTCGCCGGCGCGCTGCTCGTCGGCGTCTCCGCGGCGAAGTCGTACGCCTACGCCCTCGGCAAGCCGCTGTACGGGGTGAACCACCTCGCCTCCCACATCTGCGTCGACCAGCTCGAACACGGCCCGTTGCCCGAGCCGACGATGGCGCTGCTCGTCTCCGGCGGCCACTCCTCACTGCTCCTCGCGCCCGACATCACCGCCGACGTACGGCCCATGGGCGCGACGATCGACGACGCCGCCGGCGAGGCCTTCGACAAGATCGCACGCGTGCTCGACCTGGGCTTCCCCGGCGGTCCGGTGATCGACCGGCTGGCCAAGGAGGGCGATCCGGCGGCGATCGCCTTCCCGCGTGGCCTGAGCGGCGCCAAGGACCCGGCGTACGACTTCTCCTTCTCCGGCTTGAAGACGGCCGTTGCCCGCTGGATCGAGGCGAAGCGCGCCTCCGGCGAGGAGGTCCCGGTGCGGGACGTGGCGGCCTCGTTCCAGGAGGCGGTCGTCGACGTGCTGACCAGAAAGGCCGTGCGCGCCTGCAAGGACCAGGGCGTTGACCATCTGATGATCGGCGGTGGCGTCGCCGCCAACTCGCGGCTGCGGGCCCTCGCGGAGGAGCGCTGCGAGCGGGCCGGTATCCGGCTGCGCGTCCCGCGGCCGAAGCTGTGCACGGACAACGGCGCGATGGTCGCCGCCCTGGGCGCGGAGATGGTGGCCCGTAACCGGCCCGCCTCCGACCTGGACCTGTCCGCCGACTCGTCGTTGCCCGTGACCGAGACGCATGTGCCCGGCAAGCACGGGCACGACCACGTCCACGAGGTCAGCAAGGACAACCTGTACTCATGACCGTCCTGGCCATGATGTGGGAGGCCCGTGCCGTCGAGGGCCGGGGCGCGGAGCTTCTGGAGTGGGCACGCGCGCAGCAGCTCGGGCGCGAGCCGCTGCGGCGGGAGACGCTGCGGGCGAGCGGGGACCGGGTACTGGTCATCACCTGGTGGGAGGCGCCGGGGACGGACGCCGACCTGCCGGAACTGCCCGAGCCGGCCGCCGACCTGATCACCCGCCCGGTGCACCGCTGGCGTTTCGAATCGCTCGGCTGAGATTTCTCGGAAAAACTTCGGCGAGTGTGTCGATCGGCGTCCTGCCCGTTCGACGCATGGGTGAGAGGCGGGGAACGGCCCCGTACTCACGAACCGAGGAGTTCACCATGCCGCGCTTTCTGTCGATGATCCGCATCGAGGAGAACCAGATCCCCGAGGGTGAGTTCCCCGAGGGCTTCGACCAGCAGATGGGCGCCCTGCTGGAGGAGATGACCAAGGCGGGCGTCATGCTGGACACCGCCGGGCTCATGCCCACCTCCGACGGCACCCGCGTGAACTGGTCCGGGGGCACGATCTCCTACACCGACGGGCCCTTCACGGAGACCAAGGAGGTCGTCGGCGGCTACGCGATCGTCCAGTGCAAGGACAAGGCGGAGGCCCTCGAGTGGGCGAAGCGTTTCCTGGAGATCCACCCCGCGGAGTGGAGCATCACCTGCGAGGTCCGCGAGATCCAGGAGGGCTGACCGCGGGCCGTGCTTGCCCGCCGTTCCCCGCGCTGCTCTGATGGGTGGCCGTGACGGCAGCAAGCGCAGTGGAAGCGGTCTACAGGATCGAGTCGGCGCGGATCATCGCCGGTGTCGCCCGCATCGTGCGGGACGTGGGCATCGCGGAGGAGCTCGCGCAGGACGCTCTGGTCGCCGCGCTGGAGCAGTGGCCGGAGTCGGGCGTCCCGGACAGACCGGGAGCCTGGCTCATGGCCACCGCCAAGCATCGCGCGGTCGATCTCGTACGCCGCAAGGAGACGTACGCCCGCAAGCTGGCCGAGGTGGGGCGGGCCGTCGAGGACGTCGCGCCGCCGGTCGAGCCGGCGGACCCCGACGACATCGACGACGACCTGCTGCGGCTCATCTTCACCGCCTGCCATCCGGTGCTGTCCACCCAGGCCCGCATCGCGCTCACGCTCAAGCTCCTTGGGGGCCTGACGACGGAAGAGATCGCCCGCGCCTTCCTGACCGCCGAGTCGACCGTCGCCCAGCGCATCGTCCGCGCGAAGAGGTCACTGGCCCATGCGGGCGTCCCCTTCGAGGTGCCGTACGGCGCGGACCGCGCCGCCCGGCTCGGATCCGTGCTCGACGTCATCTACCTGATCTTCAACGAGGGTTACTCGGCCACCGCGGGCGACGACCTCGTCCGTCCGGCGCTGTGCGACGACGCGCTGCGGCTGTCCCGGGTGCTGGCCGGGCTGATGTCCGCCGAACCCGAGGTGCACGGCCTGAACGCCCTCCTGGAGATCCAGGCCTCCCGGATCCCGGCGCGCACCGGCCCCGGCGGGGAACCCGTACTGCTCGCCGACCAGACCCGCACCAGGTGGAACCGGCTGCTCATCCGCCGGGGCGTGGAGGCGCTCCACCGGGCGGGCGGCGGCCCGTACGGCCCGTACGCGTTGCAGGCCGCGATCGCCGCCTGCCACGCGCAGGCGGTGCGCTACGAGGACACGGACTGGGCGATGATCGCCACGCTGTACGGGCAGTTGGCGGCCGTGGCCCCGTCCCCGGTCGTGGAACTGAACCGGGCGGTCGCCGTCTCGATGGCGGAAGGACCGGCCGCCGGACTCGAGTTGGTCGACGCACTCGCCGACGAACCGGCCCTGAAGAACTACCACTTGCTGCCGAGCGTGCGGGGGGACCTGCTGGCCAGGCTCGGGCGCCCCGAAGAGGCACGGACGGAGTTCGAGCGGGCGGCCTCCCTGGCCCGTAACGCCCGTGAACGGGACCTGCTGCTGGAACGGGCGGCACGCTCCGCGCCGGAGACTGGTCGGTAACCTCGTCGTATGCCCCTACGTGCACTCCCGCCTCCGCCCCCGCCTGTCGAAATACGGGCATGGCCCGACCGGGAGGCCCTGCTGGCGGACCGGGCCAGGGCGATGGGTGAGCTCCTGGGCCTGAGCATCGGCCCGGTGCGGCTCCTGTTGCTGTGGCTGCCGGCGGCCGGGTTCGCGGTCGGGTGGACGATCTTCGGAGTGGCACTGCGGACGTTCGCCGAAGCGGTGAACGTCTTCAGCCGCCTCTTCGGCGTGATCGCGGGCGCCCTCGGTCTCGCGTTCATGATCCCGACCGGCCTGGTCATCGGCTTCGGCCTGGCCCGCGACGCCGAGGTGCGCGGGCGGCTGCGCTGCTGGAGCGCGCTGACCCGCGACCCGGCGCGCGATGCCCGCTACGGCGCACCGGGCCTGAGCCTGCTCTGGTTCCTGCCCTCGTTCCTGATGTGCGCGTACGGCCTGTGGCTCTCCTTCACGGTCCCGGCGGGCGCCCGCCCGGGCAAGGACACCCTGGCCGGTGTCACCCTGCTGATGGGCCTGGGCCTGATCCTGTGGATCACCGGCCTGATAGGCATCGCGAAGGCGGTGAGCCACTACCGCTGGGCGCTCCGGCTGGTGACACGGCACGAGGTTCCGGCCGAGGGGCGGGGCGGCGCGCACCGCTGAGCGGGCCGGAGCCAGGGGCGGCCGACGGCCTCAGCGGTGATGGCGGACCATATGGGCGTGGCCGAGGATCACGACGAGGCCCACCGGTGAACGCCCCCTCAGGGCGCAGACGGCATCGTCAGGCACGTCCCCGCAGCCGGCCGGCGAGTTCGGTGAGCCAGGCGCCGGGTGTGTAGGGGGCGGGTGGGTCGACTTCCATGCCGAGTTCGGTGAGGGCCAGCGCGTGGTCGGACTCGTCGAGCGGCAGGGTGAGCAGGTCGTGGAGTTCGCCGGTGAGTTGGGCGATGAGGCCGCTGTCGGTCGTGTCCAGGTAGTCCTGGAGCGCGGTGTCGTGGTCGTCGAACTCGTCGGGCATGTCCTGGGAGAACCAGCCGCCGAGGAACTGGGCGAGTTCGGGGAAGCGGGCGTGCCATTCCCAGCGGGTTCGGGGGGTGGCCGGGGGCGGGGCCTGGCCGGTGTCGACGCTTTCCTTGAGCCGGTCGGCCAGGCGGACGAGCCAGGCCTGGATCTCGGAGTCCGGGAGGCCGACGTCGGGTACGGGGTAGAACTCGCCGAGGCGCAGGCGGAGCCGGCCGGGCGGGTTGTCGGCGTAGGTGCGCAGTTGGTCCTCGGCGATGGGGATGGCCCAGGGGCGGGTGCGCCAGGTGTGGCGGAGGTAGGCGGTGAGGGGCTCGTCGTCGTCGGCCCGGTGGCCGGCGTAGGCGCGGACGACGTGGTCGAGCTCGCCGTACTTGCGGTCGTGTTCGCGTGGCTTCAGGGACACGGGTGCGGCCTTCAGAGGTAGATCGGGAAGGTGGCGTGGACGGTGAAGCCGTGCGGGCTGGTCTCGTCGCGCTTGAGGACCACGCGGGCCGCGCGGACGTCGACCGGGTCACGGCCGGCGAGCATCATCGCCTGGAGCAGGACGCGCCCGACCGGATCGGGGCGGGACGGCCAAACGGCCTCGATGGTCAGCCTCTGCCGGGTCGACTGGGCCAGCCAGCGGTGGATCGCCTGCTCGTTGGCGGTCACGACCTGCTGGGTCGCCCATCGGGCGGTCTCCCGGTCGGGATAGGTGGCGGCGCGGTTCTGAGTGACGGCTGTCATGAGTGCTCTCGTTGCATGTGATCGTTGACGGTGTCGATGAGCTCTCGGAGCCGGTCACGGTCGGCCCAGGAGAGGCGTGGCCTGAGTGCGTCCGGTCCGGGGAAAAGACAGAGGGCGCGCTGCGCCTCTGTCGAGTAGGCGGCCGCACGCTCGTGGCAGTACGGGTGCTCGTTGGTCAGCATCGACCGGACGATTTCTGGGAAGGGTCTGTCGCCCTCGTCCATAAGGATGGCGTCGAACCCGAACAGGTAGGGGAACGTCTGCAGGAATTCCTGGCCGCCCATGGGCAGTTCCGAGTATTCCGGGATCCCTTGGCGATCGAGGATCCGCACCAGTTCGGCCAGTGTGCGCAGATAATCGGCAGGCTCCATGTCATCCGCCGCCCGCGCGGCCACTTCCCGGAACCGCGGCGGGAACGGGCCGAGTCCGCCCGCCCGCTCGACGGAATCCGCGGCGAATTCGAGCACTCCCGCCGCCGCGTGGACCGAGCAGTTCCAGGTGGCGATCCAGTCGTTGCGGACGAGGCGGATGTATCGCTGAAGCTCTTCGTCCAGGGAGAGCTGCCCGCCCGACTCCTGTGCCGCGACGGCGATGTCGAGGAGCCGCACGGCCGGACCGTCGGAAAGCAGCGACACGGGCGACGGCTGCATGGGGTGCACCTCTCTCACGGGCCTTTGTGCGGCATCGCGGTGAGCACGATGAAGGGCGGCTCCAGCCCTTCCTTGTAGATCAGACGCACCTGGGCCCAGCTCTTGTCCTCGACCTTGGCATTCATGCCGTCCGCAGCATAGTCGTCACGCGAGACACTGCGGCCGGTGGTCTGACCTGGGAATTCCATGTAGAGGGGTGGCTGGATCTCCGACTTGTTCGGATCGTAGTTCGGGTTGTTCTGGATCTTCTTCTCCACGCTGTCTATCCAGTCCGCGATCCGGTTCTCGTTCGCGTCGTTCTGGAGCGTTGCCTGCGTGAAGCGCTGCGCCGACGCCAGGTCCGGGAAGGATGACGCGGCCGGAGCACCGGCCTGGTCCCGCAGCCGCATCCTGAGCTGGTCGTCGTCCAGACCGACGTGCTTGTCGATGGGATGGCTGCCGTAGAGCCCTTCCTGGTTCGCGAGGTCCATGGGGTAGTAGATGTTGTCGGGGTCCACCCCGGGAACCGTGAAGTGGTGCTGCGGCTTGAAGTCGTTGAGGGCGCGGGCGCCGAAGGCCTGTGCACGGGCGTCCTCCGACTTGAAGGTGGGCGCGCTGCGAAATGCCTCGTGCAGCGGTTCCATCAGGGCGTTCAGCTTCGGGACCAGGCCGTTCACCCGCGTGTTGTACGCCTCGACCACCCTGTTGATCGCCGCGGTGTCGATGTTCAGGGTGATTTCCAGGCTGAGCTCGGCCGCGCCTTTCGCGAGCCCCTTGAGGAAGCGCCCGGCGGCCTTGGCGCCCTCCTTGACGTCGCCGAGGTCCACGCCGTCGCTCAGGTCGATCTTGCCGACCGCCTCGCGCACGGCTTCCATATAGATGTCCCAGACCTTGCCGTTGAGATCCACGGCGGCTTCGGCGAACTCGTACAGCAGGTCGCTTACCTTCATGGCCGTGTCGAAGAGCACGGTCATCACGGGGTGGGTGGCGCCGGTGGTCGCCGATGCCGAGTCGTGCTTCCACTCGTACCCGGCCGTGGACGTGCCCCAGGCCGTCGTCCCCCACAGCGAGCTGCAGAACTGCCGCATCGCGTCGTGCCACTCGCTGTTGGTCTGCTGGGTGATGCTGCTGACCTGCCCGGTCAGGGCGCTCTCGGTGATCGAGAGCGACATCGTCATGTTCCGCCAGGCCTTGGACAGGTCGTTGAGGTAGTGCTGATGAGGGTACGGGTAGACATCCGCGACCTTGCCCCAGCGGAAGGCGTGCTTGAGGACCGGTCGGAAGGCATCGCGAAGGACCTCGGGAATGCACTCGAGAATGCTGCGCAGCCAACCGTCGCCACCGTCGTCGTCCCCCCACTTCAGATTGGGGACGGTCCCGTAGGCGGGGACGGTGTCGATCACCTGCGGAGGCGGCTGGACCACCGCCTTCTTCTTGCCGGTCGGATCTGCCGCCGCTTCGGCCTTGGAGTAGTTGTTGGCCGTGGTCGTGAATCCGACCGCGGCGCCGCCGATGCTGACGACACTCTTCGCCCAGACTTCGAGGAAGCGGTTGCCGACCTTGACGTAGGCGGAGGCGAACGCCTGCGCGGCGGTGCCGTAACCGCCCGCGTCGGGGTGCTTCTGCAGTTCGGTCAGCAGGTTCTTGGCCGCCTGGTTGTACATCGGCTGCTGGCCCGCGAAGCCCCCGGAGACGCGGAAGAGGTCCGAGGGCTTGACGTCTATGGTGCCGTTCTGTGGTGGAGGCGGGGTTCCCATCAGGCGGCTCCCCAGCCGCGCAGGACCGCGCGGTGGGCCTCTGCGTAGTTGGCGTGGCCGGTGGTGACGACCTCGTGGAGCCACGCCTGGGCGGCCTGGAGGTCCGCCATCTGCTTGTCCCACTGGTCGAGTTCTTCCACGAAGGCGTCGCGGGCGTCGCCCTTCCAGGTGAGGACGACCTTCTCGGTGCGGGTGTAGAGGTCTTCCAGGCGCAGGTTGAGCTGCTTGAGGATGTCCTCGAGTTCGCCGGCGGCTTCGCGCAGTGTGCTGAAGCTGACGCCGATGTAGTCGTCTGCCATGTGGTGCCCCCGTGGAATCGTGTGTGTCAGACGTCGAGGATGCGGCTGGCCGGTGTGAGGGGTGCGGTGCCCTCGGAGAGCTTGGCCGCTTCGAGGGCGGCGTCGACGCCGCTTTCGGCCTGGCGCATCCGGCGCAAAGTGTCCAGTTCCTGGTCGGTGAAGCCGTCCCGGCTCATCCGCATGGCCTGTTCGAGGACCTTGAGGATCTCCCGGATGCGTACGGCGTCCTCGGCCGCCCCTTGGTGCAGGGCCCGGTAGCCCTTGGCCGCCTCGCCCTTCCAGCCGGCCTCGATGCGGTCGACGACCGCGTCCATCCGCCGCACCTGGTTGTCCAGGTGGCGCTGCATGTCGTCGAGGTCGCCGGCGAGTCTGGTCAGGTCGTCGTCGGAGACGTCGAGATGGGCTTTGTCGACCATGGTTCCCCCTCCACGCGGTCGATGAAATCTCTTGAACCGTAACAACGCCCGCTGACAGCACAGACTTTGCAAAGGCAGAGGCGAATGTGATGTCCGCTACACCGGCCGGCCGATCAGCGTCGTCGGCGCGCCCGCCACCCGCGTCAGGAAGACCGTCGCCGCGTTCGGGCCCTGCGGCTTCACCTTACGGCGGACCTCTTCCGGTTCGACCGCTGAGCCGCGTTTCTTCACGGTGAGGTTGCCGACTCCACGTTCCCGCAGCAGCGCCTTCAACCTCTTGAGATTGAAAGGGAGTTCGTCGGTGATCTCGTACGCCGCCGCATACGGGGTCGGGCGCAGTTCGTCCGAGGTGATGTATGCGATCGTCTCGTCGAGAAGACCGCCCGACACGTCCTGGGCGACCTCCGCGACCAGGTGGGCGCGGATCGCGGCCCCGTCGGGCTCGTACAGGTAGCGGCCGACCGGGCGGACCGGCGGGTTCGGCAGTCCGCGGCCGGTCAGGGTGTGCGGGCCGGGCAGGAGGGTGGCGCGGACGGCGGACGGGGCCGTGCCGAACCAGAGCACCGCCTCCTTGACGTCGCCGCCGTCCGAGATCCACTCCGCCTCGGCGTCCTCGGGGACCGCCTCGTGGGGGATGCCCGGGGCGACCTTCAGGGCCGCGTGGGGGCGGGTGCGGGCCGCGCCGATCGCCCAGGACAGAGGCGGCGAGTACGCCTCCGGATCGAAGATGCGGCCACGCCCGCCGCGGCGGGCCGGGTCGGCGAAGACCGCGTCGTACGGGGAGGTGTCGACGTCCGTGACGTCCGTGCAGCGGACCTCGACCAGAGCGGACAGGCCCAGCGCTTCGACGTTCGCACGTGCGACTTCCGCCGTGAGCGGGTCGCGGTCGACGGCCAGGACCGAGATGCCCGCCCGGGCCAGGGCGATCGCGTCGCCGCCGATGCCGCTGCACAGGTCGGCGACGCTGCGCACTCCGAGCGCGGCCAACCGCGCGGCCCGGTGGTCCGCGACCGAGCGGCGGGTGGACTGCTCGACGCCGTTCGGGGTGAAGAACATCCGGCGGGCGTCCTCCGCGCCGAACTTCACCGCCGCCCGCTGCCGCAGCCGCGCCTGCCCCAGCGCCGCCGAGACCAGGGCCGCCGGGTGCTCCCGGCGGAGGCGGGTGGCGACGGCCAGTTCACGGGCGGGGTCGTAGGAGGCCAGCGAGGCCAGCAGTGCTTCGCCCTCCTCGGTGCGCAGTGCGGTGAAGGCGGCGAGCGGATCGAGGTCGTTCACCGGGCCATTGTGGGCCAGGTGGGGGATGGTGCGCTCATGGCGGCGGTGTCGGCCCGGTGAGCGGGCGGCGCGCTGACAGGATGCGTCGCCATGCAGCTAGTACGACAAAAAGGAAAACTAGGAGCGTATCGGGTCCGCGCGGCCCTTGCCTCGCTCGTTGTCGCCGCGCTCGGCTCCGGCTGCGCGGCCGAGGGGCCGCCCAAGGCCCCGGCCCCGCCCGGCCCGCCGCCGAGAAGGAAGCAGGGCAGGGGTCACAGGCCCCGAAGCCGGATGCCCGGAAGGCCCGCGAGGTCGCCGGCGGCGGACCGGCGCACCGGGAGAAGGCTGCGCTCGCCCAGAAGGCCCGCGCCGCCGCCGCGAAGAAGTGGGGGCTCGAGCAGGTGCCGCTCGCGGCGCCACCGCCGCCCGCCGTCAAGCCTCGGATCACCACCCGCAAGGGGTTCGAGGTGTCGGGCGGGGAGGGGCTGCCGCCCGTGTTCACCACCGTCCCGACGAAGGAGAAGATCGTCTTCCTGACGATCGACGACGGCGCGGAGAAGGACCCGGAACTGTTGCGAATGATGTCCGACCTGCGGATCCCGTACAGCGCCTTCCTGAGTGACTACGTCATCAGCGACGACTACGGCTACTTCGAGAAGATGAGGGACAGCGGCGTGGCGCTGCACAACCACACGCTCAACCACCCTTATCTGCCCGGCCTTTCCTATGCCGAGCAGAAGCGTGAGATCTGCGGCCAGCAGGACAAGCTGAAGAAGCGGTACGGGAGCCGCCCCCGGCTGATGCGCCCGCCGTACGGGAACTACAACAAGGACACCCTGCGTGTCGCCAAGAAGTGCGGGATCGATGCCGTGCCGCTGTGGGCCTCGGAGGCGTTTCCCGACCACATGGAGTGGCGCGAGTGGGACCGGGACCTGCACCCGGGCGACATCATCCTCACGCACTTCCGCGGCGAGGAGGAGTGGAAGGGCAGCATGCCGGATGTGATCCGGCGGGTGATGCGGACGATCACGGGGAAGGGGTACGCCGTGGCCAAGCTGGAGGACTACGTCTGAGCCGAGGGCCGGGCGGCCGAGCTCCGGGGCGTGGCCGGGAGGCGCGGGCCGTTGCCGGGCCACCGTCCGAATCAGGACGCCACGCGGTCTCGCATTGGCACTCCGCTTGACCGAGTGCTAATCGCAGTCATAGTCTCGGCTCTGGCACTCACCAAGTGAGAGTGCCAACACAGCGACGGGCAGGTCCGGCACCCGCGACGACGGATCCACCTGGTCGCCACCTCAGATCAGTTAACCCCGTGATCTCCGAAGGGGGAGGTCGGATCGTGACGACCGCCAGCTCCAAGGTTGCCATCAAGCCGCTCGAGGACCGCATTGTGGTCCAGCCGCTCGACGCCGAGCAGACCACGGCCTCTGGCCTGGTTATTCCGGACACCGCCAAGGAGAAGCCCCAGGAGGGCGTCGTCCTGGCCGTGGGCCCGGGCCGCTTCGAGAACGGCGAGCGCCTGCCGCTCGACGTGAAGACCGGCGACATCGTGCTGTACAGCAAGTACGGCGGCACCGAAGTGAAGTACAGCGGCGAGGAGTACCTCGTCCTCTCGGCCCGCGACGTGCTCGCGATCGTCGAGAAGTAGAAAGCAGGGGCGCGCTCGGGGGTCATCGACCCCTGGGACTCCGCGCCAGTTCTGCCTCGAGCTGCGCCCCTGGCCACCCCGCTGATGCCGGGCGGCGAGGGGCGCAGTTCTTTGAACACGAAATCCGAGAGGGCTGAACCGCTCCCATGGCGAAGATCCTGAAGTTCGACGAGGACGCCCGTCGCGCCCTCGAGCGCGGCGTCAACAAGCTTGCCGACACGGTCAAGGTGACGATCGGCCCCCGTGGCCGCAACGTCGTCATCGACAAGAAGTTCGGCGCTCCCACCATCACCAACGACGGCGTCACCATCGCCCGCGAGGTCGAGATCGAGGACCCGTACGAGAACCTGGGCGCCCAGCTGGTGAAGGAGGTGGCGACCAAGACCAACGACATCGCGGGTGACGGTACGACCACCGCCACCGTGCTGGCCCAGGCGCTGGTCCGCGAGGGTCTGCGCAACGTCGCCGCCGGCGCCTCCCCGGCCGCCCTGAAGAAGGGCATCGACGCCGCGGTCAAGGCCGTGTCCGAGGAGCTCCTCGCGACCGCCCGCCCGATCGAGGACAAGGCCGACATCGCCGCCGTGGCCGCGCTCTCCGCGCAGGACCAGCAGGTCGGCGAGCTCATCGCCGAGGCGATGGACAAGGTCGGCAAGGACGGTGTCATCACCGTCGAGGAGTCCAACACCTTCGGTCTGGAGCTCGACTTCACCGAGGGCATGGCCTTCGACAAGGGCTACCTGTCCCCGTACATGGTGACCGACCAGGAGCGTATGGAGGCCGTCCTCGACGACCCGTACATCCTGATCCACCAGGGCAAGATCACCTCCATCCAGGACATGCTGCCGCTGCTGGAGAAGGTCATCCAGGCCGGTGGCTCCAAGCCGCTGCTGATCATCGCCGAGGATGTCGAGGGCGAGGCGCTCTCCACCCTGGTCGTGAACAAGATCCGCGGCACCTTCAACGCGGTGGCCGTCAAGGCCCCCGGCTTCGGCGACCGCCGCAAGGCGATGCTCGGCGACATGGCCACCCTCACGGGTGCCACCGTCATCGCCGAAGAGGTCGGCCTCAAGCTCGACCAGGCCGGTCTGGACGTGCTGGGCACCGCCCGCCGCGTGACGATCACCAAGGACGACACCACGATCGTCGACGGTGGCGGCAAGAGCGAGGACGTCGCGGGCCGCGTCAACCAGATCAAGGCCGAGATCGAGTCCACCGACTCCGACTGGGACCGCGAGAAGCTCCAGGAGCGCCTCGCGAAGCTGGCCGGCGGCGTGTGCGTGATCAAGGTCGGCGCCGCCACCGAGGTGGAGCTGAAGGAGAAGAAGCACCGTCTCGAGGACGCCATCTCCGCGACCCGCGCCGCGGTCGAGGAGGGCATCGTCTCCGGTGGTGGCTCCGCGCTCGTCCACGCCGTGAAGGTGCTCGAGGGCAACCTGGGCAAGGAGGGCGACGAGGCCACCGGTGTCGCCGTCGTCCGCCGCGCCGCCGTCGAGCCGCTTCGCTGGATCGCCGAGAACGCCGGCCTCGAGGGCTACGTCATCACCGCCAAGGTGGCCGAGCTCGAGGCGGGTCAGGGCTTCAACGCCGCGACCGGCGAGTACGGCGACCTGGTCAAGGCCGGCGTCATCGACCCGGTCAAGGTCACGCGCTCCGCTCTGGAGAACGCCGCGTCCATCGCCTCCCTGCTGCTCACGACCGAGACCCTGGTCGTCGAGAAGCCGGCCGAGGACGAGGGCGACGCGGGTCACGGCCACGGTCACGGCCACAGCCACTGACGCGACAAGCGCCGAGAAGGCCCCCGTCCCCGCAGCGCGCGGGGACGGGGGCCTTCCCCGTTGCCGCCCCGTAGCAGTGCGGCCTACAGTGCGCCGAGCTGGCGCATCAGCCGCATCATGTCCATGTGCCACCAGCCTTCCTTGATCTTCCCGTCCTCGAACCGGAAGATCGTCGTGCCGGTCGTGGTGCACTGCTCTCCCGTCGCCGGGATGCCCTGGAACTCCGCCTTGTGCCGGCCGCTGAAGGTCCACAGCGTCACGACGTCGTCCCCTTGGGTGATCTGCCGGTCGAGCTCGAAGGTGAGGTCGAAGGCGCCGCGCCACATGGTGAGGTCCCGGCGTATGACCTCCATGCCGACCTCGGTGTCCTCCTCGTTGGCGATGTCGTGGTCGATGTAGTCGTCGGCGAAGACCTCGCCGACGGCGTCCAGGTTGCCGCCGGCCGCGATCTCGTGGAAGAAGCGGCGGGCCGTTGCGGCGTTGAGCTGTTCCTCACGGACCACGTCGAGGTCGGTGAACGAGGGCATGCCGTCGCAGAGGGCCACCATCTCCTGAAACATCTTGTCCGTCTCCGGGAGATGCGAGTTCTTCATCGCCTCCTCGTACGAGGGGAACTCGACGATGTCGACGTAGTGGTTGCTGTCGCTGCGGTCCTTGCCCGTGACGGCGTGGCCGGTGGTCCGCTTGCCTTGGGTCTGCTCGACCCACTTGTCCATGACCGCGTTCACGTCGTCGAACCTGGCGGTCTTGTAGTCGATGATCTGCATGAACTTCATGGCGTCTCCCGAGCCGCTGCGGCCCCCGATGGGATACGTTCCATTTTAGTGACGCAGATCACATGCCGTGCGGTCTGCGGCTACTGCGGCCCGTACTTCCGTCCCGTCTTCGACGTGAGCCCGCCCAGCAGTCCGCGCGGCGTCAGCTTCACGACGCCCATCAGCGCCTTGTAGCGGGGGTCGGGGATGGAGAGGGACTTCCCCTTGGCCAGGTCCGAGAGCGCCGACGCCACCAGTTTGTCGGCGTCCAGCCACATCCAGCCCGGAATGTTGTCCGTGCCCATGCCGGCCCGCTGGTGGAACTCGGTCCGTACGAATCCCGGGCACAGCGCCATCAGCCGCACCCCCGATCCCGCCATGTCCCTGGCGGCGCCCTGCGTGAACTGCACGACCCACGCCTTGGAGGCGCCGTACGTGCCACGGGGCACGAAGGCCGCGACCGACGCCACGTTCACCACGCCGCCCCGGCCGCGTTCCCGCATCGGCCCCGCCGCTGCCGCGGTCAGCCGCAGCACCGCCTCGCAATGCACCTTCAGCATGGTCAGCTCGTCGGCCATGGAGACTTCGAGGAACCGGCCCTTGTTCCCGAAGCCCGCGTTGTTGACCAGCAGATCGACGGAGTGCTTGCGGTCGGCCAGGCGCTCCTCGACCGCGCCGATCCCGTCCTCCCCCGACAGGTCGGCAGTCAGCACCTCCGCCTCGATGCCGTGCCGGTCGTGCAGTTCGGTGGCCTGTTCCTGCAGCCGCTCGGTGTCCCGGGCCACGAGCACCAGGTTGTGGCCATCGGCCGCGAGCCGCCGCGCGAAGGCGGCGCCGATGCCCGCGGTCGCTCCCGTGATCAGTGCAGTCGTCATAGTCGGCACGTTAATGCCCCGCGTGTGGGTGCGGCGCGGGGGCCTTCCCTGACCACTGCTGTCCTCGGCCGCGAACTGCCCGAAGCCCCGGGCCGGTTCCGTTTCCCGGCGCCCCCACGCCGCCCGCCGGGCGCTCAGGCGGCGCCGGCGTCCGGGACGGGGCCGGGACCGGCCGCCGTTCCGTACTTCGCGACGTACGCGCGGGCGTTCTTCAGCAGTTCGCTGTGCAGGGCGTCACCTGCCGCGAGGACCAGGGGCAGCAGGTCGCGCTCGGTCGTCTCCGCCCGGAACGCCATCTCCACGGTCACCTCGTGCTCCGGCCGGTGCACCACCTCCACCGGGTCGCCGGCGCGGATCTCGCCCGGCTCGACGACCCGCAGATATGCACCGGAGACGCCGTTCCGTGTGAAACGCCTGACCCAGCCCTTCTCGCCGAGCCGGCCCGCGAAGGTACGGCACGGGACACGCCCCGAGGTGACCTCGAGCACCACGGAATCGCCGATGCGCCACCGCTCGCCGATCCTGGCCCCGGTGACGTCGACGCCCATGGTGGTGAGGTTCTCGCCGAATACGCCGTTGGGGAGCGGGCGACCCAACTCGTGTTCCCAGGTGTCGAGATCCTCACGGGCGAAGGCGTACACGGCCTGGTCGCTCCCGCCGTGGTGGCGCAGATCGCAGACCGCGTCCCCCGACAGCCCGCTGCCGCCCTGCCCCTTTGGGCCCGGGTCCGTCACCCGGACTGGCCCTTCCGCCGGGCGCTTGTCGATTCCGGTCATGCCGCCGGGTGCATCGGTGTAATCGGCCGCCTTGGGACGGCCGACGTTCACGGTCAGAAGCTTCATGCCTCGCACGCTAACCGACTTCGCCTCAAAGCAACCGGCAGTTGATCGCCTGTCCCTCCAAGCATCCCTTATGCTTGAAGGGTGATCGAAGCCCGCCACCTCCGTGTCCTGCGCGCCGTCGCCACCACCGGCTCGTTCTCCGCGGCCGCCCGCGAACTGGGGTGCACCCAGCCCGCGGTCAGCCAGCAGATGAAGGCGCTCGAAAGCTCCGCCGGGACCCCGCTGCTGATCCGCACCGGCCGCGAGATGCGCCTGACCCAGGCGGGCGAGGCGCTCGTACGCCATGCTTCCGGCATTCTCGCCGGGCTCACCGCGGCGGAGGAGGAAGTGGCGGCGATCGCCGGGCTCCGGGCCGGCCGGGTGCGTCTCGTCTCGTTCCCCAGCGGTAGTTCCACGCTCGTGCCCACGGCCCTCGCCGCCCTGCGCGCGGCCCACCCCGGCACCCGGGTCTCGCTCGTCGACGCCGAGCCGCCGCGCTCGGTGGAGATGCTCCGCGACGGTGACTGCGACGTGGCGCTCGCCTTCCGTTACGACACGGCAGGGGCCGAGTCGGAGTGGGACGACCTCGTCGTCCGGCCGCTGCTCGTCGACCGGCTCGTGGGGCTGGTGCCCGACGGTCACCGCCTCGCCGAGGCGGGCAAGGTGGCCATCGGCGACCTCGCGGAGGAGTCGTGGATCGCAGGCTGCCCACGCTGCCGGCGGCAGCTGGTGGAAGTGTGCGAGGGCGCGGGCTTCACCCCATGCATCGACTTCGCCACGGACGACTACCCTGCGGTGATCGGACTGGTGGGCGCGGGGCTCGGCGTGGCCGTGCTGCCCGAACTGGCGCTGGAGTCGGTACGGCCCAAGGGAGCCAGGCGGGTGACCGTCGAGCCGTCCGTCCACCGCGAGGTCGTCGCCCTGACGCTGCCCGACCTGGCCCATGTCCCGGCCGTCTCGGCGACGTTGTCCCAGCTCACCCTCGCGGCGTCCCGCTGAGCATCCGAGGCGGCCGCGGATCCACGGCGTCGGCGGCGAAGGCTGTGTTCACTGTATGCGTCCTGCGTGGCGGCCGTCGGCCCCCGTCGGGGGCCGGGACGCCGGAACAACTGCCTGTGCACGGGGCCGGATTGCCGGTAGGGGAGCAGGCGAAGTGCAGGAACGTTTCTTCGGTTCGTGTGCGCGACGCTGTCTTCAGCCGCGAGCCACACCCCCCGCGCTCGTGGCGGGGATCAGCCGGTGGCGTGCTCGCCCCATGAGTTCCTCGCGCTCGTCCTCGGTCAGTCCGCCCCAGACGCCGTAGGGCTCGCGCACGGCCAGTGCGTGCGCCGCGCACTCGGCCCGTACCGGACACCGCATGCAGACCTCCTTCGCCGAGTTCTCGCGAGCGCTTCGCGCCGCGCCGCGCTCACCTTCGGGATGGAAGAAGAGCGAGCTGTCGACCCCACGGCATGCCGCGAGGAGCTGCCAGTCCCACAGATCGGCGTTGGGTCCGGGAAGGCGAGAGAAATCTGCCATGGCGCATGTCCCCTTGAAACCGTGCTGGGTGGATACAGGACCAGGTCGGAAACGGGCGGGACGCCGACCGGACGTGCGCCGGATCCGGCACCAGCACCGTGCCAACGACCGTACATCTGCTGTGTAAGTAGATGTAAATATGACTCATTGCGAATCTAGCCATAGACACCGGAAAAAGGGAAGAAAAGCCGCTGAATGGGGCAGGGGCCCTCATCCGATGAGCACGAGTGCTCCGGCCACGAGCCGTGAAACCTCCGCCTTGCCCCGTGCCGCACCGCCGGACCCACCGTCGCCCGGAGAACCGGTGCTCACGCATGCCGGGCGGCCCGCTCACAGAGCGTGCCGAAGTGCTGCGTGCGACCCGTAACTCTTTCGAGTGACCGTCGTTGAGAGGGCGGAGGCGGTTGAAAGAACAAGCTCTCGGGCACATGTCCGAGTGCGTTCAACCGCACAGGTGAAGAAACGTATCCAGCCTGGAGGCTCAAGGTGACGCGCATCAGCTGCGGAGGGCGGCCATGACATCCGTCCTCGTCTGCGACGACTCCCCGCTTGCCCGAGAGGCGCTTCGCCGCGCGGTCGCGACCGTGCCCGGCGTCGAGCGCGTGACGACCGCGGCCAACGGCGAGGAAGTCCTCCGCCGCTGGGGTGCCGATCGTTCGGACCTGATTCTGATGGACGTACGCATGCCCGGTCTGGGCGGGGTGGAGACGGTGCGCCGGCTGCTCTCCGCGGACCCCGGCGCCCGGATCATCATGCTGACCGTGGCCGAGGACCTCGACGGCGTCGCGCTCGCGGTCGCCGCCGGGGCCCGCGGCTATCTGCACAAGGACGCCTCGCGTGCCGAGCTGCGCGCGACCGTCACCCAGGCGCTCGCCGACCCCACGTGGCGGCTCGCCCCGCGCCGGCTCCGTTCGGCCGAGATGGGGGCCGCTCCCACGCTCACCGCGCGTGAGATCCAGGTCCTCGAAGGCATGAGCCACGGCCGGTCCAACGCGGAGATCGGGCGTGAGCTCTTCCTCTCGGAGGACACGGTGAAGACGCACGCCAGGCGGCTGTTCAAGAAGCTCGGCGCCTCCGACCGGGCGCATGCGGTGGCCCTCGGATTCCGCTGGGGCCTGGTCCGCTGAGGACCGTACGAACGGGACGGTGCGGGGGTTACGGATGCCGGAGGGCATCCGTTTCCCGCGCGATGCCGCATCCTTGAGGTGTGGAGTTCCTCGGGGACGAGTCGGTCGAGCGGGAGGGGAGGGCGCAGGGGATGAGTTCCGGCGCACCTGCTCATAACGCTTCGGTGCATAACACAGGACGCAGTGCCACGGACGGCGGCGGGCCAGGGCACCATGGACCGATGCGTGACGACGAGGCGGCGACCGGCCAAGGAGCCATCGGTGCGCTCGTGCACCGTGCCGTCGACGGCGACGAGCAGGCGACGCACGACCTGCTGGCGCACGTCCACCCCCTCGCGCTGCGTTTCTGCCGCTCGCGGCTCAGCCGGCTGCCCGGTGACGCTCGTCACTTCGTCGAGGACCTGGCGCAGGAAGTCTGCGTCGCGGTGCTGATGGCGCTGCCGCGCTACAAGGACACCGGACGGCCTTTCGAGGCCTTCGTCTTCGCCATCGCCTCCCACAAGGTCGCCGATCTGCAGCGGGCCGCGATGCGCCACCCGGGTTCGACGGCCGTGCCGTCCGACGAGATGCCGGAGCGGCCCGACGACTCGCTCGGCCCCGAGGAGCGGGCGCTGCTCAGCGACGACGCGGAGTGGGCCAAGAGGCTGCTCGCCAATCTTCCGGAGAACCAGCGCGAGCTGCTTGTGTTGCGGGTCGCCGTCGGGCTGACCGCGGAGGAGACCGGGCAGATGCTGGGGATGTCCCCGGGCGCGGTCCGGGTTGCCCAGCACCGCGCGCTCAGCAGGCTGCGCGCGCTGGCGGAGCAGTGAACCGTCCACCGGTCGTCTGCGTATGACTGTGGTGTGAACGTACAAAGCTGCTCGACGATCTTGATCGTGGAATGAGACGGCTGCTCGGGCCGTTAGCATGGACATCCGCACCGATCAAGGCCATTGGGGAAGGTGTCATGACCAACGTCGACGGAGTGCCCGAGAAATTCGCGACACTCGGGCTGACCTACGACGATGTGCTTCTGCTGCCTGGTGCGTCGGAAGTGCTTCCTAACGCAGTCGACACCTCGTCCCGTGTCTCCAGGAACGTCCGGGTGAACATCCCGCTGCTCTCGGCGGCGATGGACAAGGTCACCGAGTCCCGCATGGCGATCGCGATGGCGCGCCAGGGCGGCGTGGGTGTGCTGCACCGCAACCTGTCCATCGAGGACCAGGTGAACCAGGTCGACCTGGTGAAGCGTTCCGAGTCCGGCATGGTGACCGACCCGATCACGGTGCACCCGGACGCCACGCTCGCCGAGGCCGACGCCCTGTGTGCCAAGTTCCGTATCAGCGGTGTGCCGGTCACGGACGCCGCGGGCAAGCTGCTCGGCATCGTCACCAATCGTGACATGGCCTTC
Source organism: Streptomyces sp. Tu 2975 (assembly GCF_009832925.1). Taxonomy (GTDB): domain Bacteria; phylum Actinomycetota; class Actinomycetes; order Streptomycetales; family Streptomycetaceae; genus Streptomyces. Next base: position 3,404,359 of record NZ_CP047140.1, on the reverse strand, counting down.
GAGACGGTCCGCACGCGCCAGGTACGCGAGGTCATGACCCCGATGCCGCTGGTCACGGGCAGGGTCGGCATCTCGGGCGTCGACGCCATGGAGCTGCTGCGCCGCCACAAGATCGAGAAGCTTCCGCTGGTCGACGATGCCGGCATCCTCAAGGGCCTCATCACGGTCAAGGACTTCGTCAAGGCCGAGCAGTACCCGAACGCGGCGAAGGACGCCGAGGGCCGTCTGCTCGTCGGCGCGGCCGTCGGTGCGAGCCCGGAGGCGCTGGAGCGGGCGCAGGCGCTGGCCGGCGCCGGCGTCGACTTCCTGATCGTCGACACCTCGCACGGACACAACAGCAACGCCCTCAACTGGATGGCGAAGATCAAGTCGAGCGTCCCCGTCGACGTCATCGGCGGCAACGTGGCGACGCGTGACGGCGCCCAGGCCCTGATCGACGCGGGTGTGGACGGCGTCAAGGTCGGCGTCGGACCCGGTTCCATCTGCACCACCCGTGTGGTCGCCGGCATCGGTGTCCCGCAGGTCACCGCGATCTACGAGGCGGCGCTGGCGTGCCGCGCCGCGGGCGTCCCGGTGATCGGCGACGGCGGCCTGCAGTACTCCGGAGACATCGGCAAGGCGCTCGCGGCCGGTGCCGACACGGTGATGCTGGGCAGCCTTCTCGCGGGCTGCGAGGAGTCCCCCGGTGAGCTGCTCTTCATCAACGGCAAGCAATTCAAGTCGTACCGGGGCATGGGCTCGCTCGGTGCGATGCAGTCCCGTGGCCAGGGCCGTTCGTACTCCAAGGACCGCTACTTCCAGGCCGAGGTTGCCTCCGACGACAAGCTCGTCCCCGAGGGCATCGAGGGCCAGGTGCCCTACCGCGGTCCGCTCGCGGCCGTGCTGCACCAGCTGGTCGGCGGCCTGCGCCAGACCATGGGCTACGTCGGAGCGGCCTCCGTCGACGAGATGGAGAGCAAGGGCCGCTTCGTGCGGATCACCTCGGCGGGGCTCAAGGAGAGCCACCCGCACGACATCCAGATGACGGTCGAGGCGCCGAACTACAGCAGGAAGTAGTCCCGCACATGTCAAGGGGCGGTCCCGGGGGTTGCCGGGGCCGCCCTTCATGTGTGCGTCGGGGATACTGGTAGGGCCCAGGCGCAGATGCAGAAGGAAAGGCCACACACGTGACTGAGATCGAGATCGGGCGCGGCAAGCGCGGCCGCCGGGCGTACGCGTTCGATGACATCGCCGTCGTACCGAGCCGGCGCACGCGGGACCCGAAGGAGGTCTCGATCGCCTGGCAGATCGACGCCTACCGCTTCGAGCTGCCCTTCCTGGCCGCTCCGATGGACTCCGTGGTCTCCCCGCAGACCGCCATCCGCATCGGCGAGATGGGCGGCCTGGGCGTTCTGAACCTCGAGGGCCTGTGGACCCGCTACGACGACCCGCAGCCGCTGCTCGACGAGATCGCCGAGATGGACGAGGCCAACGCCACGCGCCGGCTCCAGGAGATCTACTCCGCCCCCATCAGGGAGGAGCTGATCGGCCAGCGCATCAAGGAGGTGCGCGACGCAGGAGTCGTGACCGCCGCCGCGCTCTCCCCGCAGCGCACCGCGCAGTTCTCGAAGGCCGTGGTCGACGCGGGCGTCGACATCTTCGTCATCCGCGGTACGACGGTCTCCGCGGAGCACGTCTCCGGCGCCGCTGAGCCGCTGAACCTGAAGCAGTTCATCTACGAGCTCGACGTGCCGGTCATCGTCGGCGGCTGCGCCACGTACACGGCCGCGCTGCACCTCATGCGGACCGGCGCTGCGGGCGTCCTCGTCGGCTTCGGCGGCGGAGCCGCGCACACCACCCGGAACGTGCTGGGCATCCAGGTGCCGATGGCGACCGCCGTCGCGGACGTCGCCGCGGCCCGCCGGGACTACATGGACGAGTCGGGCGGCCGGTACGTCCACGTCATCGCGGACGGCGGCGTCGGCTGGTCCGGCGACCTGCCGAAGGCGATCGCCTGCGGTGCGGACGCCGTGATGATCGGCTCCCCGCTGGCCCGCGCGACCGACGCGCCGGGCAAGGGCCGCCACTGGGGCATGGAGGCCGTCCACGAGGACGTGCCGCGCGGCAAGTTGGTGGACCTGGGCATCGTGGGCACCACCGAGGAGGTCCTCACCGGTCCCTCGCACACCCCCGACGGCTCGATGAACTTCTTCGGCGCGCTGCGCAGGGCGATGGCCACGACGGGCTACAGCGAGCTCAAGGAGTTCCAGCGTGTCGAGGTGACGGTGGCGGATTCGCAGCACCGCCGCTGACCCGCTGTTCGCACACATGGGAAGGGCCCGGCACCTCGGTGCCGGGCCCTTCCCATGTGCCGGGTGCGCGTCAGGCGTTGGCCTTCTTGGCGCCGGCGAACGCGGTGACGGCGGCGATGGCCAGGAAGACGTACGTCATGCCCTCCGCGGCCTCCTTCCACACCTTCGTCAGGTCGCCGAAGTGCTGGAAGAAGATCTCGCCGAACGAGCCGCCCATGTCGCTGAGGATCAGCGCGATACCGACCAACTGGCCCAGGTACACGGCGCCGACGCCGAGCACGGCGCTCACGACGGCCAGCACCGGGCTCGGGCCGCCGGCCTTGGCCGCGGCGAATCCGATGAGGAAGCCGACGGCGACGGCCGCGTAGCCGATCTCCGCGTCGACGGCCTTGGCGAGGGCACCGTAGATTCCCGCCGTGACCAGCGCTGTCACGATGGCGGCGACAATGCCGAGGCCGAGGTTGTTGCGGACCGGGGCCGGCGGCGGCGCGGGTGCGAACTGGTCGCCACCGGCGAACGGGTTGCCGGACGGCGGCGGGACGGGCTGGCTCATGCTGGGATTCCCCCTGGGATCAACGGCGTCGCACGAGCGTGCGAGCGGCGGTCCCGGAGACTAGCAGTCCGGTAGGACGGAACGGCACTCGGTTATGGGACCGTTGCACGGCCGTACCGGACCCTGAGAAGGCGTCAGAGGCGGTGTGCCGCCCCGGCCGGAGTCGCCCCCCTTGTGTCGAGCAGGAGTTGGGCCTTGACCGCCAGCCCCTGGAGGTCGTACGTGCGGTGGTGCTGGACCAGGACCGTCAGGTCCGCCGCGGCGGCCGCCTCGTAGAGGGAGTCGGCGCGGGGACGGGGACCTGGTCCATGCGCCAGTCGGGGACGTAGGGTCGTGGTAGCTCACGGACGCGCCCAGGTCCGTCAGGCGGCGGGCGATCTCGGTGGCCGGCGAGCCCTGCTGGTCGGCGAGGTCCGGCTTGTAGGTGACGCCGAGGAGCAGGACGCGGGCGCCACGGGCCGACTTGCCGTGTTCGTTGAGGAGGGTGGCGCAGCGGCGGACCACGTACTGCGGCATCCGCGAGTTGATCTCCTGCGCGAGGCCCACCATGCGCAGCGGGCGGCAGGGGTGGGGCCGGGGTCGAGGGGACGCCGTGGCCGCCGACGCCGGGGCCGGGGCGGAAGGCCTGGAAGCCGAAGGGCTTGGTCTCCGCGCAGCGGATGACGTCCCAGAGATCGATGCCGAGGTCGTGGCAGAGCACGGCCATCTCGTTGACGAGGGCGATGTTGACGTGCCGGAAGTTCGTCTCGAGGACCTTGACCGTCTCGGCCTCGCGCAGACCGCGGGCGCGGACCACCTTGTCGGTCAGACGGGCGTAGAAGGCGGCCGCGGACTCGGTGCAGGCGGGGGTGAGGCCGCCGATGACCTTCGGTGTGTTGGCGTAGCCGTGTGTGCGCCGGCCGGGGTCGGTGCGGCTGGGGGAGTAGGCCAGGTGGAAGTCCCGTCCGGCCCGCAGCCCGGAGCCCTCTTCGAGGAGCGGACGGAGGAAGCCCTCGGTGGTGCCGGGCTCGACCGCGGATTCCAGCAGGACGGTGGTGTGCGGTCGCAGCCGGGACGCGAGCGCCCGGGCGGCGTCGGCGAGCGGGGTGAGGTCCAGTGTGCCGTCGGCGCCCATGGGCGTGGGCGCACAGATGACGGCGGTGCGTACCCGGCCGAGTTCGGCCGGGTCGGTGACAGTGCGGAAGCCGCCGGAGAGCATGCGCCGGATGTCGGCGGGCGTCACTCCGGCGGCGGGCTCCGCGATCTGGCGGGGGTCGGGGTCGTAGCCGATGGTGTCGATGCCTGACGCCACGGCGGCCTGGGCGAGCGGCAGACCGAGGTGTCCGAGTCCGATGACGGCGAGATCTGCGGGCATGGCTGTGGCCGTCCTTCCCGTAGCCGAAGGGGACAGTGAGCGCAAGCCCTGTGGGCGGAACGGGCAGGCGCAATGTCAGACTAGGCGTAAATATGACCGTTCTGCCGGATTGTGGGCTCCTGGTCGAGCGAGTGTTATCCACAGGCGGTGGCTGAAGTCGGCGAGTACGGACAGAATCGACGGTGTGAGTCCGACTTTGTGAGTCCGGCATTGCGGGTTCGACGTTGTGAGACCGACCGCAGGAAATACACGGGGGCGACGGGAGGCAACAGTGAGGACAGCGACACTGGGACCCGCGGAGCGCGCCGAAGCGCTCGCCGGGATGGCCGAGCGCGAACTGGACGTGCTGGTGGTGGGCGCCGGCGTGGTCGGAGCGGGCACCGCGCTCGATGCCGCGACACGAGGGCTGTCGACCGGGCTGGTGGAGGCGCGTGACTGGGCTTCCGGCACGTCGAGCAGGTCGAGCAAACTGATCCACGGCGGACTGCGCTATCTGGAAATGCTCGACTTCGCCCTGGTGAGGGAGGCACTCAAGGAACGCGGTCTGCTGCTCGAGCGGCTCGCCCCGCATCTGGTCAAGCCGGTGCCGTTCCTCTATCCGCTTCAGCACAAGGGATGGGAGCGGCTGTACGCGGGCTCCGGTGTCGCGCTGTACGACGCGATGTCGGTGTCCTCGGGACACGGGCGGGGGCTGCCCGTCCACCGGCACCTCTCCCGCCGACGGGCCCTGCGGGTCGCTCCCGCGCTGAAGAAGGACGCCCTCGTCGGCGCCCTGCAGTACTACGACGCCCAGATGGACGACGCCCGCTTCGTGACGACTCTGGTGCGGACCGCCGCGAGCTACGGCGCCCAAGTCGCCAGCCGGGCGCGGGTGGTCGGCTTCCTGCGGGAGGGCGAGCGGGTCGTCGGCGCCCGGGTGCTCGATGTCGAAGGGGGCGGGGAGTACGAGGTCCGGGCCCGCCAGATCGTCAATGCCACCGGGGTGTGGACGGACGACACGCAGGCGCTGATCGGGGAGCGCGGACAGTTCCATGTGCGCGCCTCCAAGGGCATCCACCTCGTGGTGCCGAAGGACCGGATCCACTCCACGACCGGGCTGATCCTGCGCACGGAGAAGTCCGTGCTGTTCGTCATCCCCTGGGGACGGCACTGGATCGTGGGCACCACCGACACCGGGTGGGACCTACACAAGGCGCACCCGGCGGCCTCCAGCGCCGACATCGACTATCTGCTGGAGCACGTCAATTCGGTACTCGCCGTGCCGCTCACCCGGGACGACGTGGAGGGGGTCTACGCCGGGCTGCGGCCCCTGCTCGCCGGCGAGTCGGACGCCACCAGCAAGCTGTCGCGCGAGCACACGGTGGCGCACCCCGTACCCGGGCTCGTCGTCGTGGCCGGCGGCAAGTACACGACGTACCGGGTGATGGCCAAGGACGCCGTGGACGCGGCGGTGCACGGTCTCGACCAGCGGGTGGCCGCCTGCGTCACGGAGGACACGCCGCTGCTCGGCGCCGAGGGGTACCGCGCCCTCTGGAACGCCAGGGCGAGGATCGCCGAGCGGACGGGTCTTCATGTGGTGCGCATCGAGCACCTGTTGAACCGCTACGGCGCCATGGCGGAGGAACTGCTCGCCCTGATCGCGGAGGACCAGACGCTCGGTGACCCCCTGGGTGGCGCGGACGACTATCTGCGGGCCGAGATCGTCTACGCCGCGTCGCACGAGGGCGCTCGCCATCTCGACGACGTGCTGACCCGGCGCACCCGTATCTCGATCGAGACCTTCGACCGGGGGACCCGCAGCGCACGCGAGTGCGCCGAGTTGTTGGCCCCGGTGCTGGGCTGGGAGAAGGCGCAGATCGAGAAGGAGATCGAGCACTACGAGAAGAGGGTGGAGGCGGAACGGGAGTCGCAGCGTCAGCCGGATGACCAGACGGCGGACGCGGCGCGGCTGGGTGCGCCGGAGATCGTGCCGCTCTGATCGGGCCCTGATCCCGTCAGGTCGTCTCTGATGGCCCGTCGCCCGGGGAAATCGGGATCGTGGCGGGGGGCGGTGACCACGTCCGTGCATGCTCCCGACCAGTGCGGGGGGTGGACTTCACTCCATGTGATGGCATGGTGGGTGGCGGATTCGGGTGCGCCGCCTACGCCACTGGGTGGACCCGGACGACGTACCGGTCCTGGGGTGAGGGACAATGGGCGCTCTGCCAGGGCGGGTTACCGCATCGCGCGGAAAGCGGCAGGCGCGGGCGAAGATCAGGGATCGCAGAGGGGACGCATGTCGGAGGCTGAGCAGTCGCGGAAGCCCCAGCGGGGGGCCGGCTTCGCCGGCGAGGATGCGGACTCTGCCGCGGGCGCGGGGGCCGGTTCCGCCGGCGGGGACGAGGGTTCTGCCGCCGGCGCGGCGGACCCGAAGACCGCCGAAGCGGACGCGGCCCCTGCAATCAAGGACGCCGTCCCGGAGGTCAAGGACGCGGCCCCTGAGGACAAGAGCGAGGACGGCGACGTCACAGCGGGCGCCGCGGGCCCGGGCGTCTCCGGCGCGGTCGAGGCCGACGAGGCCGATGAGGCCGACACGGCGGCGGGCGGGGCCTCTGCCGAGGCGAAAGGCACTCACAAGCCCGGCCCCGCCACCGGAGGCGCGGCCGTGACGCCTGCTCAGGCCGGTGCGCAGAAGGATGTGCAGGGCGATTCCTCCGCGGACACGAAGTCTGCCGCCGCCGAGGACGCGAAGCCGCTGTCCATCACGAAGGCCGGGACGCGCCCCGCGGAGCCGGCCGCCAAGGCGGCCACCGGTGCGAGCGCCGGCAAGTCCGCCGGGTCGCCCGCCGACGGCGACAGGAGCGCGGGCTCGCAGGCCGCTGCGGCGAAGTCCGCCCCGGCGGACCGGACCGAACGTGCCGCGGGCGCGGGTGCGCCGGTTTCCAAGGGGCGCGGCGCCACCGGTTCCGAGGGCCGCCTGCTCGCCGGGCGTTACCGTCTCGGCGGCGTCCTCGGGCGCGGCGGCATGGGCACGGTGTGGCGCGCGGTCGACGAGACCCTCGGCCGTACCGTCGCCGTCAAGGAACTCCGCTTCCCGGGCAGCGTCGACGACGACGAGAAGCGACGGCTCATCACGCGCACGCTGCGCGAGGCCAAGGCGATCGCCCGCATCCGCAACAACAGCGCCGTGACCGTCTACGACGTCGTCGACGAGGACGACCGCCCATGGATCGTGATGGAGCTCGTCGAGGGCAAGTCCCTGGCCGAGGTCGTACGGGAGGACGGCGTCCTCACGCCCCGCCGGGCGGCCGAGGTCGGTCTGGCGATCCTCGACGTGCTGCGCTCCGCGCACCGCGAGGGCATCCTGCACCGTGACGTGAAGCCGTCCAACGTGCTCATCGGCCGTGACGGCCGCGTCGTGCTCACCGACTTCGGTATCGCGCAGGTCGAGGGCGACCCGTCGATCACCTCGACCGGCATGCTCGTCGGAGCCCCGTCGTACATCTCGCCCGAGCGCGCCCGCGGCCACAAGCCCGGTCCGGCGGCCGACCTCTGGTCGCTCGGCGGCCTGCTCTACGCGAGCGTCGAGGGCTGCCCGCCGTACGACAAGGGCTCGGCGATCGCGACGCTGACCGCAGTGATGACCGAGCCGCTCGACCCGCCGAAGAACGCGGGTCCGCTGGAGGAGGTCATCTACGGCCTGCTCGCCAAGGACCCCGCCCAGCGGCTGGACGACGCCGGTGCCCGCGCCCTGCTGACCCAGGTGGTGAACGCGCCTGAGGCACCGGTGCTCCCCGCGGAGCCCGAGCCGTCGCCCGAGGCGACCCGCGCCATCAGGCTGCCGTCCGTACCTCCCGTCCTCCCGGCGCCGAAGGACCCTGCCGCCGACCGGGTCCGTGGCGCGCTGCGTTCCGTGCGCAACGCGGCCGCCGCCGTGAAGACGGAGTCGAAGCCGCACCCCGCGCCGGGCGCACCCGCCCGGCGGGCCGCACCGGTGCGCGCACCGCTCAGCGACGTGGTGCCCCGCCGCACGCTGGTGATCATCGCTGCCGTGGCCCTGCTCGTCGTGCTGTCCACCGTGCTGGTCTTCGTCCTCGGTGACGACGACCCCGGGAAGCGGACCAAGGGCAAGGACGAGACCGCCGCTTCGGCCGGCTCCACCGCCGGTGGCGGAGAGGACAAGGCCACCGGTGGCGCGGGCGGCGACGCGAGCCCCGACAACGGTGACGACACCGGCAAGGACACCGGCAAGGAGGAGGACGGCGGGCAGGGCGGTGGCACCGGCAACCCCGACGGCCCGCCGTCGGGCGACCCCAAGGGCGACGACTCCGCGGGCGGCGACACGCTGCCGGCCGGGTACGTGATGGTCTCCAACGACCGCTGGCACTTCACCATGGCCATGCCCGCGAACTTCAAGCTCACCGGTGTGGCCGGTCAGAACTCGGGCGGCAAGTTCAGCGTCGACGGCGGAGTCCCGCGTGTCCAGGTCGACTTCAACAACAGCCCCAAGGACGACGCTGCGGCCGCATGGGCGGCCGCGGTCGCCGGTGTGAGCGCAACGAGCAACGGCTACAAGCACCTCGGGATAGGGACGGTCGAGTACAACGGCTATCCGACCGTCGCGGACTGGCAGTTCGAGCGCAACGAGAACGGCCAGCGGGTACGTATTCTGAACAGGGGCTTCAAGGTCGACGCCAGGCGCGGCTACTCGATCATGATCACGTGCAAGGCGAGCGAGTGGCGCAGCAAGGAGTGCGAGACGCTGCGCAGGACGGCGTTCGCCACGTTCAGCCCCAAGGACTGACCCAGGACACGTATCGTGAGAACCCGCGGACGGTACGCAGCGACAAGAGGCCGGTGAGCGACCGGATCTGACGGCTTCTTGCGTTGTTTCTGCACCGGCCGGGGACAGCGCGCTCGGGGAGGCGTCGTGGACGACTATGCGGGAAGGGTGCTCGCCGACCGCTACCGCCTGCCGTTGCCGCCGTCCGACGAGTACGAATTCGCGGAGACCCGCGCGTTCGACACCTACAGCGGCCATGAGGTCCTGGTGCGGCAGGTGCCGTTGCCGGAGATCGTCGACGCCGAGGTGCTCGACGCGGACGGCCTCGCCGGCGCGGCGGTGCCGCGGCGGACCCACGGCGGCAGGGGCGGCGGCACGACGCGCCGCCCCACGGACCCGGCGGTGCGGCGGGCGGTCGAGGCGGCACAGGCGGCCGCGCAGATCCCCGACCACCCGCGACTGGACCAGGTCTTCGACGTCTTCGCCGAGGACGGCTCGCTGTGGATAGTGAGCGAACGGGTCGCGGCCCGCCCGCTGGCGGCGCTTCTCGCGGAGAAGCCGCTCACCCCGTACCGGGCCGCGGAGATCGCCTCCGACGTCCTGACCGCCCTGCGCGTCCTGCACGCCCACGGCTGGACGCACCGGAACATCACCGTGCGCACGGTGCTCGTCTGCGAGGACGGACGCGTGGTCCTCACCGGACTGGCGTCCGGCGCCGCGGAGGAGGCGCTGTGCGGCTACGCGCCGGTACCGGAGCCTGACCCGGACACCGACGACGGGGTGGAGCCGGACGACTTGCCGGGGCCCGGGCATGGGCCGGGAGTCGGCACCGTCGACGCATCCGCCCGGGGACACGAGGTCGAGGCCGCGCCCGGCCGCCCCGTCCTGCCGCAACAGAGCGGCCCGTCCACCGGTGTGCCGGACGTGCGCGCCGCCCGTGCCGGGGCGATCGCGGCCTACCGCGCCGGCGCCCGAGCCGGGGCGCGGTCGGGGGAGAGCCGGCGCCAGGACGAGGACACCGACGCCCGTGACCGCCTGGAGCAGGACGGCCTCGACCCCGACTGGTGGGCCCGCCGCCCCGACGAGGGACGCCGTGGTCTGCTCGGGCTCGGCGCCGTCCGGGACGAGGACGACGACGCGGACTTCGAGGACCTGGGGCTCGGCCTGCTCGGCGTGCCGCCGCGCGACGCGGAGGGCCACGGCCGTGAGGAGCGGCACGAGGACCACTACGACGCGGGCCGGTACGAAGACCCCTACGACCAAGACCGGAACGAGGACCGCTACGACGCGGATCGTCATGAGGACCGCTACGACCAAGGCCGGAACGAGGACCGCTACGGCGCGGATCGTCATGAGGACCGCTACGACGCGGATCGTGAAGAGGACCGCTACGGCGCAGGCCGGTACGGAGGCCGGTACGGCGCGGACCGTGACGAGGGCCCGTACCGAAACGGCGAGGGCCCGTACCGCGACGGCGGGGACCGGGGCCGGTTCGGCAGTGGCCGGCACGAGGAGCGTCACGGCGAAGGTCCGTACGACCGGGAACGGGACGGCGAAGGGCCGTCGCAGGAGGGCCCCGGCCGGGTCCGGCTGACCGGCACCTGGCACGAGGCGCCGTTCGCCGGCCGGGAGGGCACCGGTTGGCTGCCCGCCGGAGGCGGCGGCCCTCGGGGCATCGCCGGGCGCCCCGCGCTGCCGGGACCGCGCCCCCACGACCCGTACCGCGACGACCCTTACGGCGTGCGCAGGGCGGGCGCGGAGCCCGGCCGTGGCGTTCAGCCCGCCCGTCCCGCGCTGCCCGTCGCACGGACGGACAGCGGCCAGGGCGGTGGCGGTCGGCCGACGGGCGGACAGCGCCCCGCCCTTCCCGCGGCACGTACGGACAATTCGGCCGGCGGCAGTTGGCACCGCGGCGGTGACGCGCTGCGTGCCGACGCACAACGCCACCCCGCGCCCACGGACGGAGCGGCGGCCCCCGGCCACTGGGACGAGGTCGTCGCCGGTGGCGGCTCCGCGCCGTACCGCGGTCCCGCGACACCGTTGGCCGCGGAGCGGGCACGCCAGGCACGGATCACCGTGGTCGGTGCCGTGACGGAGCGGTGGGCGCCCGAGCAAGCGGGCCCGGTCCACGAGAACTGGCAACTGGCCGCGCCCGTGGGCCCGGCGACCGACCTGTGGGCGCTGGGGGCGCTGCTGTACCGGGCCGTCCAAGGGCATGCCCCCTACCCGGAGGAGAGCGCCGCCGAGCTCGTCCAGCTCGTGTGCGCCGAGCCGCCGGCCTTCGCGGAGGAGTGCGGGGCGCTGCGGCCGGTCGTCGAGTCGCTGCTGCGTCAGGACCCCACGGAGCGGCCCGACTTCGAGGAGCTGCGCGGCTGGCTGCGTTCCCTCGTCCGTTCGGCGCCGGAGCCCGAGGCCGGGACGGACGTCGTACCGCTGCCGGCCGGCGCGGTCGACGGATCGCGGCTGCCGATCGTCCGCCGCCGGGGTGAGCTCGTCCGCAGGCGTCGGGGAGGCGGCCCGGACGCGCACGGCCGCCACCGCCACAAGAAGACCAGGAACAGGGACCGAGCAGGAGGCAGGGCCGGAGGAGGGGAAGGGCGCAGGGAGCGGCCCGTCGCCCAGGTACCAGCACCCCGGCGCGCCTACGAGGAGCCGTACGAGAGCTCCTACGACACGTCGTACCGGCGGTCCTACCAGGCGACGGGTCGTAAGCCGCGGGCGCTCGGCCGCACGCTCCTGCTGGTGATCCTGCTCGCCCTGGTGGCCGCTGTCACCTACGCGGTGCTGTTCATGCCGAAGGCGGACGACGGGCAGCGGTCGCCGCAGGGCAGGGAGACGGGCGTACAGCCGTCGCAGCAGAATCCGAGCCCCGGCCGTACGGGCGCGGGCACCGACCCGGTGCCGGCGCCCAGCGGCACGCCCGGGTCACAGCAGCCGCAGACCTCCGCCCCGGCCGGCGAACTTCCCGTGGGCTATGTGCTCCGGGACGACCCGGAGGGCTTCCGCATCGCCGTCGACCGGACATGGCAGCGCCGGCCGATCAATGATGCCGGGCAAGTCCGCTACACCGGCGGCGATTTCACGCTCATCGTCGTGCCGGGCCGGGACACCGTCCAGGCCAACGGCGACGACCCGCTGGTCTATCAGCGTGACAAGGAGCCGGAGCTTCAGCCCTTCCGTGACTCCTCATGGGCGAGCGCCACCGGGCTGCGCCGTATCGACGTCGGCCGACAGGCCATGGCCGAAGGCCAGTTCACCTGGCAGGACAGCAACGGCCGCGAGGTGTACGTGCGTAACCTCGCGCTCGCCGTCGACGGCACCTATCACGTCCTCCAAGTGATCGGTCCGGAAGCGCAGCGTGACAAAGTGACCGAGATCTTCGAGCAGGCCACGGCGAGTTACCGATCCGCCCGCTGAGTGCGCGGGCGCGCACGGAACGCGCATCACAGTGCGGTCACTTGAGGCGTCCGATGTTCCGTGCCCGTACATCCCCTCCGTAACCTGTCATTCCAAGGAACGGGGCGGGGTACGTGGAACACACTCACAGCACAGGCACCGGTCTGCTGCTCGCCGGGCGTTACCGGCTGGGCGAGACCATCGGCCGTGGCGGTATGGGCAAGGTATGGCGCGCCCATGACGAGGTGCTCCACCGGGTGGTGGCGGTCAAGGAGTTGACCGCGGGGCTGTACGTGTCGGAGGCCGACCGGGCCGTCCTGCACGCCCGCACCCAGAAGGAGGCCCGCGCGGCAGCGCGCATCAGCCATCCGGGCGTCGTCACCGTGCACGACGTGCTCGAGCACGACGCTCGGCCCTGGATCGTCATGCAGTACGTCGACGGCCCCTCCCTCGCGGACGCGGTCAAGGAGCCGGGGCGGATCGACGAGACGGAGGCGGCCCGGATCGGGCTGCACATCCTGCGGGCGCTGGGCGCCGCGCACGCCGCCGGGGTGCTCCACCGGGACATCAAGCCGGCCAACGTCCTGCTGGCCAAGGACGGCCGGGCACTGATCACCGACTTCGGGATCGCGGCCATCGAGGGCGACTCGACGATCACGAGGACGGGCGAGATCGTCGGTTCGATCGACTACCTCGCACCGGAACGCGTACGCGGCCACGACCCCGGCCCGGCCTCCGACCTGTGGTCGCTGGGCGCGACGCTGTACACGGCGGTGGAGGGACGGTCGCCGTTCCGGCGGTCCTCGCCGCTGTCGACCATGCAGGCCGTGGTCGACGAGGAACCGCCTGCCCCGGTACGGGCGGGAAGGCTCACGCCGGTGATCCTCGCGCTGCTGCGCAAGGAGCCGTCGCATCGGCCCTCGGCGGCCGAGGCGGAGCGGATGCTGACGGACGCCATGGAGGGCCGCGGCCCGGTGGAGACGGGCCGTACGCGGGTGCCGACGCAGCGGCTGCCGCAGCCCGGCGCCGCGGTGGACCGGTCCCGCACCGTCCCGGCGCCCGCACCCTCACCGGCCCCCGCCCGTCGCGGCGGGCGCGTACGCACGGGAGTGATCGCCGTCGTACTCGCGGCCGTGCTGGGCGGCGCCGCGGGCCTCGCGATTGAGTACGCGAACGAGGGCGGGGGCGGCCGTACGGGAGAGGCCGCGGCCGCCGGAGGGGCAGGGACGGGCGGTGCCGAGAGCGCCGCACCGGGAGACGCCTCCGGGATCCCCGAGGGCTGGCGACGCGTCAAGGACGTGGAAGGCTTCAGCCTCTGGGTGCCCGACGGGTGGCGGCGTCAGGCGGACGGTAACCAGATCGACTACACCCCGGACAACGGCCGCCATCGCATCCGCATCAGCATCGACCCGGCGCCCGACCACGAGAACCCGTACATGCACATGCTCGACATGCAGAAGAGCCTGAAGAAGCGCCTGCCCGAGTACCGCCGGGTGCAGCTCCACCCGAACACCTTCCGTGACCGGACGCAGTCCGCGATCTGGGAGTTCACCTGGACGGAGAGCAAGGAGCATCCCGGACCCCGGCGGGCGATCGACCAGATGTACTACGAGGACGACGGCACGGAATACGCCCTCTACATGTCCGGCCCCGCGCACGACTGGGTGACGACCCGCGAGCAGTTCGACACCATGCTGCGGGGATGGCGGCCCCCGGCGCCGTGACCGGGCCCGGGGCTCCCCGAGGCGGCCGGGAAAGTTGCCGGACGTGCCTTGGGTAGGTGCATAGGGCCTGATCAGGGGTTATGTGCCAGTGATCGCTGGCGTGGTCGTGTGTGCATGGTGAAAAGGCGTTACCGACGGGTACCCAAAGCGCTGATCTGCGCCTACTCTCGCCCCCATGACGGACTCGCAGGCCACCACGGCCGCCCTCGGCACCAACCCGACAGCCGCCGCTCCGGCCGGCGCGCGCACCGCCGCCGACGTGGTGACCCCCGACCTGGTCGCCCGGCTGACCACGTCGGTGGCCGGCTCCGGCCGCACGGCCAACCACGCGCCGTTCACGGGCGAGAGGTTGGCCGAACTCCCCGAGTCCACCCCCGAGGACGTGGCCACGGCCTTCGCGCGGGCACGCGCCGCCCAGCCCGCGTGGGCCGCCACCCCGGTCCGTGCCCGCGCGGCCGTCCTGCTGCGCTTCCACGACCTGGTCCTTCAGCGCCAGGCGGAGGGCCTGGACCTGATCCAGCTGGAGACCGGCAAGGCCCGCCTGCACGCCCACGAAGAGGTGCAGGCCGTCGCCGTCGCCGCCCGCCACTACGGACGCAAGGCGCCCTCGTACCTCAAGGCCAAGAGGCACACCGGCGTCGTCCCCGTCCTCACGAAGACGACCGAACTGCGACATCCGCGCGGGGTGGTGGGGCAGATCGCGCCGTGGAACTACCCGCTGGAGCTGTCCGTCGGTGACGCGCTGCCCGCGTTCGTCACCGGTAACGCCGTCGTGATGAAGCCCGACACCGAGACGGCTCTGACCGCCCTGTGGGCGCGCGACCTGCTCATCGAGGCGGGGCTGCCGGCCGAGGTCTTCCAGGTCGTCATCGGCGACGGCCCCGTCGTCGGCCCGGAGGTCGTCAAGCACGCCGACTACGTGTCGTTCACCGGCTCCACCCGCACCGGTCGCGAGGTGGCACAGGGCGCCGCCGCCCGCCTCGTCGGCGTCTCCCTCGAACTCGGCGGCAAGAACGCCATGCTGGTCCTGCACGACGCCGACGTGGAGAAGGCCGCGGCCGGAGCGGTACGCGCCTGCTTCTCCTCCGCCGGCCAGCTGTGCATATCCATCGAGCGGCTGTACGTGCACGAGTCCGTCGCCGACGACTTTCTCGAGCGGTTCGCCGCCCGTACCAAGGCCATGCGGCTCGGCAACTCCCTCGCCTACGGGGCGGACATGGGCTCACTCGTCGGCGAGCGCCAGCTCGAGACCGTCACCCGCCATGTCGAGGAGGCCGTCGCCAAGGGCGCCAGGCTCGTCGCCGGCGGTGTCGCCCGCCCCGACATCGGCCCGCTCTTCTACGAGCCCACCATCCTCGACGGCGTCGAGGCCCCGATGGCCGTGTGCACGGAGGAGACCTTCGGCCCGGTGGTCTCCGTCTACCGCTTCACCGACGAGGACGACGTCATCGCCCAGGCCAACGCCACCCCGTACGGCCTCAACTCGAGCGTCTGGACCAAGAACGCCCGGCGTGGACACGCCGTCGCCGCCAGGCTGCGCACCGGCACCGTCAACATCAACGAGGGCTACGCGCCGGCGTACGGCAGTGTCCAGTCCCCGATGGGCGGCATGAAGGACTCCGGACTCAGCCGTCGCCACGGCTCCGAGGGCATCCTCAAGTACACGGAGGCGCAGACCGTGTCCCAGCAGCGTCTGCTGCCGCTCGCACCGTCGTTCGGCATGGACGACGAGAAGTACGCGGCCTTCATGAGCGCCAGCCTCAAGGCGATGAAGGCTTTCCGTCTGCGCTGACCCGCCACCCGCACCCGCACGCCCGCCCCTTCACGAGGAGAGCCATGTCCGAGGTATCCCCTGCCCGAAACCGGGCCGCGGACGACGACACGCAGTACGACTACGACGTGATCGTCGTCGGCTCCGGCTTCGGCGGCTCCGTGTCCGCCCTCCGACTGACGGAGAAGGGCTACCG
Organism: Streptomyces sp. Tu 2975; assembly: GCF_009832925.1. Lineage (GTDB taxonomy): Bacteria > Actinomycetota > Actinomycetes > Streptomycetales > Streptomycetaceae > Streptomyces. The sequence continues at coordinate 3,388,312 of NZ_CP047140.1, read as the reverse complement.
GGTCGGCGTCCTGGAAGCGGGCCGCCGCTTCACCCGCGAGTCCCTGCCCAAGAACTCCTGGGACCTGCGCAACTACCTCTGGGCGCCGGCCCTCGGCCTCTTCGGTATCCAGCGCATCCACCTGCTCGGCAACGTGATGGTACTGGCGGGAGCGGGCGTGGGCGGTGGCTCCCTCAACTACGCGAACACGCTCTACGTGCCGCCCGCGCCGTTCTTCAACGACCCGCAGTGGAAGGACATCACGGACTGGCAGGAGGAGCTGAAGCCCTACTACGACCAGGCCCGGCGCATGCTCGGCGTGCGGCTCAACCCGACGATGACCCCTTCCGACGTCCACCTGAAGGCGACCGCCGAGGCGATGGGCGTCGGCGACACCTTCCACATGGCCCCGGTCGGAGTCTTCTTCGGGGACGGCGACGACGCCGACGGCACCGTGCGGGCCAGGCCCGGCCAGGAGGTTGCCGACCCCTACTTCGGCGGCGCCGGACCCTCCCGCAGGGCGTGCAGCGAGTGCGGCGAGTGCATGACGGGCTGCCGGCACGGAGCGAAGAACACGCTCAACGAGAACTACCTGTACCTCGCGGAGAAGGCGGGTGCCACCGTGCACCCGATGACGTCCGTGGTCGCCGTCACGGAGGACTCGCGGGGCGGTTTCGCGATCAAGACCCAGCCCAGCGACAACAGGCGCAAGGGGAAGGGCCGTACGTTCACGGCCCGCCGTGTCGTCATCGCCGCCGGGACGTACGGCACACAGACCCTGCTGCACCGGATGAAGGACGGCGGACTGCTGCCGCGCCTGTCCGCACGGCTCGGCGAGCTGACCCGTACCAACTCGGAGGCGCTCGTCGGCGCCCAGACCGACAACCGGCGCTACCGCAAGCGGCACGGCGCGGAGCGGGTCGACTTCACCCGTGGTGTCGCCATCACGTCCTCGATCCACCCGGACGAGAACACGCACATCGAGCCCGTGCGCTACGGCAGGGGCTCGAACGCGATGGGCGGCATGACCGTCCTCCAGGTGCCGTACCGGGTGAAGGGCCGCGTCGTCGGCTGGCTCGGCAACATGGCCAGGCACCCGTGGCTCGCGGTCCGCGCCCTGTCCAACCGGCGCTGGTCGGAGCGGACCATCATCGGCCTGGTCATGCAGTCGCTCGACAACTCGCTGACGACGTACCGCAAGCCGAAGGGGATCGGCAAGGGACTGCTCACCGCCCGCCAGGGCCATGGCGCACCCAACCCCGACCAGATTCCTGAGGCGACCCGTGCGGCGTCCCTGCTCGCGGAGGAGATCAACGGCTTCGCGGGCTCCAACATCGGTGAAGTGATGGGCACCCCGCTCACCGCGCACTTCCTCGGCGGCTGCCCGATCGGCGCCACGGCGGCGGACGGCGTCATCGACCCGTACCACCGGCTGTACGGCCACCCGGGCATCTCCGTCGTGGACGGCTCCGCGGTGTCGGCGAACCTCGGTGTCAACCCGTCGCTGACCATCACGGCCCAGGCGGAGCGGGCGATGTCGTTCTGGCCGAACAAGGGCGAGGAGGATCCCCGCCCGGCCCAGTCCCGCGCGTACGAGCGCCTGACCCCGGTCCCGCCCAAGGCCCCTGCCGTACCGGCGGACGCGTTCGGTGCGCTGAAGCTGCCGTTCCTCGGCATGCCGGCCCTCCCGCCGAGGACGGCCAAGTCGGTGGCCGACAAGGCGGCGAGCACCGAGAAGGCGGCCGAGGTCATGGCCGAGAAGGCGGCGAGCGCGGAGAAGGCGGCTCTGCCCAAGCCTCAGGATGCCTGACCGCCCTTCGGGCGCTCCGCACGCACGAAGGCCGCTGCACCCCCCTCCGAGTGCAGCGGCCTTGGTGGCTCTGTGCGCCTGAGCTTCAGGCGTTACGCGGTGGCGTCACCACGGCGGCGCTTCATCGCGAAGACGACACCGGCGCCGGCGAGGATCGCGACACCGCCGACCGCGCCGATGACCGGCAGGGTCGAGTCGGAACCGGTCTCGGCGAGGTTGCCGGTGACCGGGAGCTCCTTCACGTCACCCTGGGGCTTGGTGTCGGGGCCCTTGTCCTGGCCCTCGCCGTCACCCGGCTCGGCCTCGCCCGGGTTCGGGTTCGGGGAGCCCGGCTTCAGGACGGTGAAGTCGGCGTACACGCCGGCGTTCTCCGCGATGCACTCCTGGCCGTCGACGTCGCCCAGGTAGCCGCCGGAGCCGAAGGAGTAGCTTTCGGCGGCCGGAGCGGTCTTGGCCACGTTGAGGCGGAGGTCGATCTTCACGAAGTCCTTGGACTTCATGGTCTCGACGCCCCAGAAGTAGTCACCGGCCCACTCCGAGTCGCCGATCCGCTCCCACTGGTCGGTGCCCGGGAGACGGAACTGCAGCTCGACGTGCTTGCTGAGCCACTTGTCCTCTTCGAGCTGGTCGTTCTCGACCTCGGCGTAGAAGGCGACCTCCTTGAGGTCGGCCTTGGAGTTGTTCGTGACCGTGAGGTTGAACTCCTCCCACCCGCTGCCGGCCACGATCTGGCCGGGCAGGCCGCTGATCTTGAGGTCGAGCGCCTTCTCCTCCCAGTTCTCGTCCAGCTCCTCGCAGTAAGGAGGCTCCTCGGGGTCCTCAGGATCCTGGGTGGGAGCGGAGGTGGAGGGCGAAGGCGCGGGGGAGGTGGTCTCCGACTCGCTGGGAGCCGGGGACGTGGTGGACTCGGACGGCGCGGGCGACGTCGTCTCCGACTCGCTGGGTGCCGGCGACGTGGTCTCCGACTCCGAGGGCGCCGGGGAGGTGGTCTCCGACTCGCTGGGAGCCGGGGAAGTGGTCTCCGTGGCCGAAGGGCTCGCGTCCGTCGCGAACGCGGCCGGCGCCGCCAGGAACGTGGCAGGGGCGATGACAGCGGTCGCGGCGGCGACGGCCATGGCACGGCGAAGCTTCATTGAGTCCTCAGTGAAGTCCGGGTACCGCCGGACGCGGTACAAGGCTGGTTGTGACCCCCGGCACCACGGTGGGTGCGAACAACTGAGGTCCTTGTTACGCATGCATGACCTGTGACCAGGGTGATTGGTTGCACGTCGACTCACAGGATCTTTATGTGACCTGCGCCACATACGCGGCCATGGCTGGAAGGAGACGGACCTGCGCGGCCCGCCAACCGGTGCAGCGGACGGTACTCGCCGGCCTGGCCGCCGTGGCGCTCGCCGCCGACGGAGTCACGGGAGCGCGCACGCAGGACATCGCGAAAGGGCCCCGTGGACGTCGTGTCCGCGGGGCCCTTCCGGTCGGCACCGGCGACAGGGAAGCACCGGTGCCGGGCCGCGGGGTCGGGGGTCGTCCCGCGTCCATGGGGGAGAGGCGCGAGGGGACGCGCCGGGTGGGTCCGGCCTTCGGTCATGTGGTCGCGCGGCGAGCGGACGTGCTCGTGTCGCGTCGTACGGGACGGGGGGAACGGGCGTGTGCGACCGTCGGAACCGGATGCGGCCGGCGCCGGGCGTCCCCGGAGCCGACCGCTTTGGGTGACCGGGCTGCTGTCCCCTGCCGACCGGTCACGCGCGCTGGTGCGAGGTCCCACGACGAACCTGCAGTACGTCAACACGCACCAGCGGAGCCACGCGTGGTTTTTTCGAGGCCGCCCCTGGCTGGCACGGACAACGGGACCAACGAGGACCGGCAGGGCGCGTCACGCGCCGTACGGGTGAGGATGCGCCCGAACGCAGATACGCAGGAGTACCCGGCCGCTCAGATCCGGCCCCGGCACAGCTCCAGCATCGTCATCGCGATCGACGTGCCCGGCTTGCCCAGCGCGTCCCTGTAGTGCCCCAGCACCTCCATCTCGCGCGCCAGGTTCACCCGGCGGCCGCCGGAGGCGATCCGGGCGTCCTGGATGACGGCGGAGACGGCCATCCGTTCCTGGATCAGGCCGATGATCCGGTCGTCGAGCGCGTCGATGCGCTCCCGCGCACCGGTGATCACCGTGGCGGCCGTCTCGGTGCGGGCGCCGGTCTTCTCGGTCTCGGTGACGGACATCTCATGGGCTCCTCGGGTATCGGTGGGGCCCCGGATCGGCACGGCCCGGACATGCACAAGCGCCCCGGGCCTTGTCGGCCCGGGGCGCCTGGGAAGTCGCTGTCTGAAGCTAGGCAGCACGACCATGGCAGCCGGACGGGCCGGTGCCATAGGTAAAGACGAAGGTCAGCTGCTTCTGCATGCGGCCAGTATGGACCCGGCCGGGCCGCACCGGCCAAACCGGGTTCGGATGGTGAGACGAAATGGGATCTCCGGCGCGCCGGTAGAATCGACATAGCAGACCCTCTCTCCCCGCCGGAAGGCCGCCACCAGTGCCAGCAGCACCCTCCGCCGCCGCCGACCACTCCAACCCGGACGTAGTCCTCGTTGTCGACTTCGGTGCCCAGTACGCCCAGCTCATCGCCCGCCGCGTCCGTGAGGCCCGGGTCTACAGCGAGATCGTCCCGTCCACCATGCCGGTGGCAGAGATGCTGGCCAGGAACCCGAGGGCGATCATCCTCTCCGGCGGCCCCTCCTCGGTCTACGCGGAGGGCGCCCCGCGCCTGGACCGCGCGATCTTCGAGGCCGGGGTCCCCGTCTTCGGCATGTGCTACGGCTTCCAGCTGATGGCGACGACGCTCGGCGGAACCGTCGACAACACCGGCGCGCGGGAGTACGGCCGCACGCCCCTGCATGTCTCCAAGAGCGGCTCGACGCTCTTCGAGGGCACGCCGGACGAGCAGTCGGTGTGGATGTCGCACGGTGACGCCTGCTCCGCCGCTCCCGAGGGCTTCACGGTCACCGCGTCCACCGACGTGGTGCCGGTCGCCGCCTTCGAGAACGACGAGAAGAAGCTGTACGGCGTGCAGCACCACCCCGAGGTGATGCACTCCACCTACGGCCAGCAGGTCCTCGAGCACTTCCTCTACCGGGGTGCCGGCATCGAGCCGAACTGGACCACGGGCAACGTCATCGACGAGCAGGTCGAGGCCATCCGCGCGCAGGTCGGCACCAAGCGCGCGATCTGCGGTCTGTCCGGCGGTGTGGACTCCGCCGTCGCCGCGGCGCTCGTGCAGAAGGCGATCGGCTCGCAGCTCACCTGCGTGTACGTCGACCACGGTCTGATGCGCAAGGGCGAGACGGAGCAGGTCGAGAAGGACTTCGTCGCCGCCACCGGTGTCCAGCTGAAGGTCGTCGACGCGGCGGACCGTTTCCTCAAGGCTCTGGCCGGGGTCTCCGACCCGAGGAGAAGCGCAAGATCATCGGACGCGAGTTCATCCGGGTCTTCGAGCAGGCCCAGGCCGAGATCGTGGCCGAGGCCGCGGGCGGCGAGGACGTCGCGTTCCTCGTCCAGGGCACGCTCTACCCGGACGTCGTCGAGTCCGGCGGCGGCACCGGCACCGCCAACATCAAGTCGCACCACAATGTGGGCGGTCTGCCCGAGGACCTCGAGTTCGAGCTCGTCGAGCCGCTGCGCAAGCTGTTCAAGGACGAGGTCCGCATGGTCGGCCAGGAGCTCGGCCTGCCGGACGAGATCGTCCAGCGCCAGCCCTTCCCGGGACCGGGTCTGGGCATCCGCATCGTCGGCGAGGTCACGCGTGAGCGGCTCGACCTGCTCCGCGAGGCCGACGCGATCGCCCGCGAGGAGCTCACGGCGGCCGGTCTCGACCGCGACATCTGGCAGTGCCCCGTGGTGCTGCTCGCCGACGTCCGCAGCGTCGGCGTCCAGGGTGACGGCCGCACCTACGGCCACCCGATCGTGCTGCGCCCGGTCTCGTCCGAGGACGCCATGACGGCGGACTGGACGCGGATGCCGTACGAGGTGCTGGCGAAGATCTCGACGCGGATCACCAACGAGGTCGCGGACGTGAACCGCGTGGTCCTGGACGTGACGAGCAAGCCGCCGGGCACCATCGAGTGGGAGTGACCTTCCCCTGAACTCCACGCCGACGCCGTCGCTCGTTCGTCCGAGCGGCGGCGTCGTCGTTGCGGCCGCGATCCGAGAGCCGGCGTCGACCGAGGAGTGGCGTCAACACGGTGATGCCCTGATTCACCCGGCCTGGCCTCGGCCATCGGGTGGCGGCAGCTTGCGTGCGGCACAATTCCCATGCATCACAAGGCTTTGTTCTTCCTGATGCGTGAGAGGTGGCGTTCGGTCGTGGCGGTGCAGGAAGCGGGACGGTGCGACGAGTGCGTGCACGGCGCGCGCGAGAGCCACCGGCGTGCGGTGGCCGAATTCGTCGGCCTGCGCGAAGGGTTCGCAGCCGGCCAGGGACTGCCCGCGGGCGTGGCCCACTCGCCCGGCGCCTCGCGGCAGTGGGTGTCGGACGAGCTGACCCAGGCCGCACGTACGGTCTCCGACCGCGGCCGGGAGGCCGACGGCTCCCGGCTGCGCCGGCTCAGGCTGCGCTCGCTGGTCGCCGTGTGGGCCTGCTTCGGTGTCCTCGCCACCGTCCAGCTGGTGACCGCCATGGGCGCGGGCTGGACCGGCGCCCGTACGGCGGGCCTGCTGGCCGCGCTGGCCGTCGCCGGTGCTCTCACCGCCGGAGCCCACGCCCACCGGGCGCGCGGCGGGCTCCTCGCACCGCTGGCCGGGGAGGACAACCGGCTGTCCACCTCACGTTCCGTCGCCACCGCCTGGGTGCTGGCCGTCTGCTACGCGGTGCTGGTCCTCGCGCTGCAGCAGGCATGGTCCTCCGCACCTGCCGACCACGACCGCCTCGCCGGCGGCCTCGCCCTCGGCCGGGGCGCCGGCCCGCTGACCGTCCTCGCCTTGGTCTGCGCGGTCGCCGTGCTGGTGCGCCGTGTCGTCGCCGTCCGCGTCCAGGGCCAGCGGCTGCAGAAGGTGCCGGCCGACCGGCCCCACCCCCGTGACCTCGTCTGCGACGACGACGGCCGTGCCGCCTTCGCCGATGTGCAGTACGTGCTGGTGAGCGCCGCCACCCTGACGTACACGCTGGTGCAGCTCGGGCGCGGCCCCGGGCAGCTGCCGGAGCTGCCGTGGGGCGTCGTCCTGCTCATGGCCGTCTCCGCGGCGACGTACCTGGCGGCCAAGTACGCGGAGGGCAGCAGGCCCGTGGTGATGTCGGTGGTGCGGGCGCGGGAGGCCGGTGACCTGGACGGACCCATCCGTACCGGCGACGACATCGAGCTCCGCGGCTCCGGCTTCGTCCCGCCGGGCGCCGGCGCGCCGGACCGGCTGGCCCGCATGGTCGTCCGCATCGGGGCCGTGCATGTGCACGTCCCGCTGATCCCCGTGCCCGGCGGGTTCGCCAACCCGACGGACACGGTGCTCACGGTGCCGGTGCCCGCGGAGGTCGAGCCCGGGCAGGTCGATGTGCAGGTGGTGACGGCCGCCGGCGTGGAGAGCAACCGCTGTCTGATCGAAGTGACCTACTGACGTCTCCCCGCGCTCCTTCACCCGCGTGTCACGGGACCCGTGTGTCACAAGATCTGTGTCTAGTCTGGTGAGCGGCGTGACCGCGCCGTACGTATGGTCCGGCGACGGGTCGACTGAAGGCGGGGACCAGCGATGACACACACTCATCGGGCGACGGCGGACCATGGGGCGCTCGACGACGGGCCGCGCGGATTCAGGGAGCGGGCCGGCCGGTACGCCCTGCTGCCGTTGCGTGTCTTCCTCGGCGTGACGTTCATCTACGCGGGCATCGACAAACTCACCGACAGCGCGTTCATGTCGGCGACCGGCGCCGGCTCGATCGGCGAGATGATGAACGCCGTCCGCGACTCGTCCGCCGTGCCGGCGCTCGTCGATCTGGCGCTGAAGAACCCGGAGGGCTTCGGCTACGCCATCGCCCTCGGTGAACTCGCCGTCGGTATCGGCACCCTGATCGGGCTGTTTGCCCGCCTCGCCGCCCTCGGCGGGGCGCTGATCTCGCTGAGCCTGTGGCTGACGGTCAGCTGGCAGACGGACCCGTACTACTACGGCAACGACCTCGCCTACCTGATGGCCTGGCTTCCGCTGGTGCTTGCGGGCGCCTCCCTGTTCTCCCTCGACGCGCTGATCGCCGCCCGGCGCCGCACCCCGTAGTGCACGGCGGCCACCACGCCCGCCACGAAGAAGCCGCCGAGGACCACGGGGAACGCCACCCACCAGGGCGTGTGCCAGGCGCCGCCCGCGTCGCCGCCGTAGAGCAGCGCCGCCGTCAGTACGCACAGCCCCGCCACGAACCTCGCGGGGCGGAAGCCGTGCCGGAACTCGCGATGGGACCCGCCCGCCCCGTGGCGCACGGCCCCATGACCGGACTCATGACGCTGCACGGGTCACCTCCACCTGTCCGATGCCCACTTCCAGGTTCAGTTCCAGGGTGCCCGCCGGCTCCGCCCCGGCGGGCGGCGGCAACGTGCGCCGGCGGTCCTGGCTCGGGCCGACGTCGATGTCGTTCGGGGTGTCCCCGGGGAACCGGACGTCGCCGACGCCCACCTCGGCGTCCAGCTTCACCGTCGCGTCCTTCGGCAGCACGACCTTGAGCTGCCCCGCCCCGATCTCGGCCCGTGTCGACACCAACTCGCCGGCGGGGACGGAGAGCGTGGAAAGGTCGAGGGTGCCGACCCCGGTGCCCAGTTCGTAGAGCGGCTCGACGGCGGTGACCGACGCCGGTCGCCAGTGCTGCTCGCCCCAACTCGTTCCGATGTCCTTCGGCAGCGCCGAGGCACCGGCGAGCAGCCCGGCCGTCACCAGCGTCAACAGGATCGTGCCGAAGCCCGTACGGCCCAGCAGGGCGCTGACCAGCAGGCCGAGCCCGAACACCGACAGTGCTGCCACCAGCCCGATCTGCAGCGCGGTGCCCAGGGGTTGCCCCTCCCAGCTCAGTCCCGTCCCCAGCCCGCCGGCGACGAGTGCCAGGAGGAACACCGCGCCGCCGATTCCCCGCGGGCCCCGGTTCTGCGGCGGCACCCGCCACCGTCCGCCCTCGCCGTGCGGCGCCGAGGCCTCCCCCACCGCCGAGTCGGGGCCCCACAGATAGCCGGTCGGCACCGGGCCGGTCGTGCCGTCCTTGACGATCGGGTCGCGCCACCACGAAGGACTCTCCGGCACCGGCGGGGCCTTGGTCTCCGGCGGCGCCTCCGCGACCGTGTGCGCCGTCGCGGTGTCCATCGGCACGCCTTCGATCGTGGCGAGCCGGCGGCGCTGGGACCACACGGCCGCTCCGGTGACCGCCAGCGACAGCAGGGCGGCGAAGGAGAGCGCGCTGTCGTTGCCCAGCATGGAGAGGAAGATCCCGCAGCCGATCAGGGCGAGGAGCACGGCGGTCAGCGACGCGCCGTCGACCCGGCCCGACAGCAGCCGGCGGAACTCGTTCTCCTCTTCGTCCTCCGACGGGACCAGCAGCCAGGCGAAGCCGTAGAAGATCAGCCCGATCCCGCCGGTCACCGAGAGCACGCCGACCGCGATCCGGAAGATCACCGGGTCCACGTCGCAGTAGCGGCCCAGTCCGCCGCACACACCTGCCACCACCTTGTGGTGCGGGGAGCGGCGCAGCTGGGGTGCCTCAGGGGGCGGGACGGTCGGCTGCTCTGTCATGGGTCCATGGTGACGGGCCGGGGGGTGGGGCGGGAGCCGCGGCGACCCTGGCCGTTCCCTGATTTCCGTCCCTGAGCCTCGTCGGGCCGGCGTCGGAGCGTCCTCGGAGCCTTCCACAGGTCCTCGGGACCGAAGAACGCCCGGGGAACCGGCGGATCAGGGACGGTTGGGGGACGACCCTGATACCGAGTCCCGTTCCGCCGTGTGACGATCGGTGCATGCCAGTCGCCACGCCCGGAACCACCGGCCCTTCGCGCGCCCCGCTGCCGGAGGAGCCGGCTCTGCGCAAGCTGTACCGCAGTGCCGACGGGCGGATGCTCGGCGGTGTGGCCCGCGGTCTGGCCGGGCATCTGGGACTGCCGGTCATCTGGGTGCGACTGGTCTTCCTCGGACTGTTCCTCGCCGACGGCCTGGGCGCTGTGCTCTATGCGGTGTTCTGGATCGTCGTCCCCCTCGGGGTCGGCGGAAGGGCGGCGGAACCGCGCTCGGTGTTCGAGACCACGCCGGACGGGCGCCGCCGGCTGCGCAAGCCGGACAAGGGCCAGCTGTTCGCGATGGTCGCCCTGCTCTTCGGTGCCGCGGTCTTCGTCGGCAACGTCGACATGCGCGGCAGCAACCGCTACGTCTGGCCGACGCTGCTCATCGGCGCGGGTGTGGTCCTGGTCTGGCGGCAGGCGGACAACGCCCGCCGTGCCCGCTGGACCGACGTGGGCCGTCGGCGGCGACTGCTCCAGCTGGCCAGGGCGCTGGCCGGCGTCGCCCTCGTCGGCATGGGACTGACCGTCTTCATGGTGGTCCGCGGCTCCGCCGCCCAGTTGGGCAATGTGCTGACCGCCGCGGTCGCCGTCATCGCCGGTGTCGCCCTGCTCGCGGGTCCGTGGCTGGTGCGGATGACGCAGGACCTCTCCGAGGAGCGGACCATGCGCATCCGGGCCCAGGAGCGGGCGGAGGTGGCCGCCCACGTCCACGACTCCGTCCTGCACACCCTGACCCTGATCCAGCGGAACGCCGATGACGCCGGCGAGGTGCGCCGGCTCGCCCGCGCGCAGGAGCGCGAGCTGCGAAACTGGCTCTACAAGCCGGAGGGCACCGGCAAGGACGAGGACGAGGAGCCCGACACCCTCGCGGAGGCGGTCAAGAAGGCGGCCGCCGAGGTCGAGGACAAGCATGGGGTCCCGCTCGAGGTCGTCGTCGTCGGGGACTGCCCGCTCGACGACAAACTGGGCGCACAGATGCAGGCCGCCCGCGAAGCGATGGTCAACGCCGCCAAGTACGGTGGCGCGGGAGGCGCGGTGCAGGTGTACGCGGAGGTCGAGGGCCGTACGGTCTTCGTGTCCGTACGCGACCGGGGGCCGGGATTCGACCTGGACGCCGTACCGGAGGACCGGATGGGGGTCAGGGAGTCGATCATCGGGCGTATGCAGCGCAACGGCGGGACGGCACGACTGCGCTCCGTGCCCGGAGGGGGCACGGAAGTGGAGCTCGAGATGGAGAGGGCGGACGGATGACCGAGACGGCCGGAGAGACCACAGAGCGTCGGGTGCGGGTCGTACTCGTCGACGACCACCGGATGTTCCGCACGGGGGTGCAGGCCGAGATCGGACAGACCGAGCGCACGGGCGTCGAGGTCGTCGGGGAGGCCGCCGACGTCGACCAGGCGGTCACCGTGATCACGGCGACCCGCCCCGAGGTCGTCCTCCTCGACGTGCACCTGCCCGGCGGCGGCGGGGTCGAGGTGCTGCGCCGCTGCGCCTCGCTGATGGCGGCGGCGGAGAACCCGGTGCGGTTCCTGGCGCTGTCGGTGTCCGACGCGGCGGAGGACGTGATCGGCGTCATCCGCGGCGGCGCCCGCGGCTACGTCACCAAGACGATCACCGGCACCGACCTGGTCGACTCCGTCTTCCGGGTGCAGGACGGCGACGCGGTGTTCTCGCCGCGGCTGGCCGGCTTCGTGCTGGACGCCTTCGCCTCGACGGACGCGCCGCCGGTCGACGAGGACCTGGACCGGCTGACGCAGCGGGAGCGGGAGGTGCTGCGGCTCATCGCGCGCGGATACGCGTACAAGGAGATCGCCAAGCAGCTCTTCATCTCGGTGAAGACGGTCGAGTCGCACGTGTCCGCGGTGCTGCGCAAGCTCCAGCTCTCCAACCGGCACGAACTCACCCGGTGGGCGACGGCACGCCGCCTGGTGTGACGCACCGGCCGCCGCGTCAGGTCAGCGACATGTCGGTCTTGTTGCCTGCCCGGACGTGGCCAACGGCGGCGTGGACCCGTTCGACGTCCGCGTCGCCGGGCTCCGGCCGTACGGTCCGGCGGCCGGCGTCGAGCCCCGGGACGGTGACACCGGCCCGGGGAACGGGCAACCGGTTCACGTGCCGGGCCCAGTGCCCGCCGGCTCACGCGGGGCGGGTCGCTCCCGCGAACGGCATCTGGTCGATCGGCGCGACCCGCACGGGGGCACCGGGGCGCGGGGCGTGGATCATCTGCCCACCGCCGATGTAGAGGCCGACGTGCGAGACGCCGGAGTAGAAGAAGACCAGGTCGCCCGGCGCCAGCCGGGAACGGGGCACTCGCGCGCCGGCGTTGATCTGGGTGTACGTGGTGCGTGGCAGCGAGACCCCGGCGGAACGCCAGGCGGCCTGGGTCAGCCCGGAGCAGTCGTAGGACCCGGGGCCCGTCGCTCCCCACACGTAGGGCTTGCCGATCGCTCCGTACGCGTAGGCGACGGCTTGCGCCGCGCGGCTGTTCGGGGCCTTCAGGGTGCCGCGCGGAGTGTCGGCGCGGTCCGCCCGCGCAGGTCCTTCCGGCCCGGTGCCGCCGTTGTACCGGGCCCGCTGTTCGGCGGTCAGCCGGGCCAGCAGGCGTTCCGCGGCGGCGAGTTTGCTCCGCACGGCGGTCTTGTGACCGGCCAGTTCCCTGCGGCGCGCCTCGAGTTCGGCGATCCGGTCACCGGCCTGGGCCTTGAGCTGTGCGAGCTCCCTCAACTGCCGCCGCACGTCGGAGACCGCGGCGGCCTGCAGCGCTCCGGCCCGTTCCGCGAGGGCGGCCCCCCGGAGGTACTCCTCCGGGTCGGAGGTCAGGGCGAGCCGCAGGCCGGGGTCCATGCCGCCGTCACGGTACTGGGCGGTGGCGAGGGAACCGAGGGCGTTGCGGGAGGTGTTGAGGCTGTCGGTCCGGCGCGCCGCCTCGTCGCGCAGCGAGTTCAGCGATCTGCGGGCGCTCTCCGCCCGTTCCTCGGCTCCGTTGTGCTTCTCGGTGGCGACCTCCGCCTCCTGGTACAGCGTGTCGACCCTTGCCTGGATCTGCGCCGGGGTGAGGCCCGGTTCCGCGTGTCCCGTGCCGTCGAACGCCGTCGTGGCCGCCGCGCCTGCCAGGGCGAGCGTGAGTGCGGTACGGGCGGCCGGTCCGTCGGGCCGGCGTCCACGGGGCTTTCGGTGTGCTGCCACGAGGGCTTCCACGTCCTTCCGTCGTCCCTGCCGCCGCACCTGCGTCCGGCGGCGGGCCGCACGGGGGGAGCGGTCCGCCGCGGGACTTCCGGCGGTGGTGGCCGAGTGCCGTCCGGCTGTACGACGGCTCGCGGGGAGTCGGCCACCTGGGCAGGACGTTAGGACCGCGTCGAAGGGGGCGGGACACAACGACCGTAAATCTCCGGAAATGGGCGTCCGGCAACCGTTGATGAACGGCCGGCCGTCGTCGCGGACGCGCATCGCGTCGGTCCCTGGACCGATGCCGCGGAGAGGGCCACCTGCCCGGCGGACGGTGGTATGGGCCGGGCTAGGCTCCGGCCCATGGACGTACTCATCAATGTCTTCGTCGCACTGCACATCATCGGCATCGCCTCGCTGCTGGGCGGGTTCCTGACCCAGATGAAGGCGATGGGCGAGGGCACCGCCCGCTTCAACCCCGCGATGCTGCACGGTGCGCTGACCATGCTGGTCACGGGTGTGGCCCTGGTGGGTCTGAACCAGGCGGACGACCAGACGGTCGACAACCTCAAGATCGGCATCAAGCTGGCGGTACTGGTCGTGATCCTCGGCCTCGTGTACGTCAAGCGGGACGAGGAGAAGGTCGACAAGGCGGTCTTCGGCGCGGTGGGCGGTCTGACCGTGGCCAACATCTTCATCGCCACGCTCTGGACCTGACCCGAGCGCGGACATGACGGTGCCCGGGCGGCTCGGCCGCCCGGGCACCGGTGCGCCGGGGTACCGCCCGTCGCTCCCGCAGGGCTTCAGGCGGGGCGGACGCTGCCGTAGATCGGCATGTAGAAGATGGACTCCTCGCGGACGTTCGTGCCCGGCTTGGGCGCGTGGATCATCTTGCCGTCGCCGATGTAGATGCCGACGTGGCTGATGTCGTCGTAGAAGAAGACCAGGTCTCCGGGGAGCAGGTCGGCCGTCTCGACACGGGTGCCGACCTTCACCTGGTCCCAGGTGGTGCGCGGCAGGTCCACCCCCGCCGCCTTCCATGCGGCCGCGGTGAGGCCGGAGCAGTCGTAGGAGCTCGGGCCCGTCGCGCCCCAGACGTACGGCTTGCCGATCTGGGCACGGGCGAACGCGAGAACCTTGTCCGCCTTGGCCGCGTACGTGCCGTCGTCGGTGCCGGTGCCGGTGCCGGTGCCCGGGTCGGTGGTTCCCGTGTCCGGGGTGGTCTCGCGCTCCTGCTGCTGCCGCTCGGCCTCCGCCCGGGCCGCTGCCTCCGCCTTGGCCTTGGCCTCGGCCTTGCGGCGCGCCTCCTCTTCCTTCTCCCGCTCGATCGCGGCGAGGCGTGCCTTCTCCTCCGCCGTCAGCTCCGAGAGCAGGGCGCGTGCCTCGGCGAGCTTGGTCTGCACCGTCTGCTTGCTGGTGCGCAGGGCCTCCTGGGAGTCCGTGAGGGACTCGAGGCGCTTGGTCGCCTCCGCGCGCTGCTTCGCGGCCGCGGCCCGCTCGGTCTCGTACTCGCCGACGGCCTTGCGCTGCTGGTCCGTCATCCGGTCCATCAGCTGGGTCTGGTCGAAGTACGCCTGGGGGCTGTCCGCGAACATCAGCGCGGCGGTGGGCGTGACGGAACCGGTGCGGTACTGCGCGGCCGCGTAGTTGCCGAGGGCGCGGCGGGACTCGTTCAGCTTCTCCGTGCGCCGGGCCGCCTCGTCGAGCAGCTGGTCGACCTCCTGGCGCTTCTCCGCCGTGGCTTCCTTCGCCTTGTTGAACTCCTGCGTCGCGCTGCCCGCCTGCCGGTAGAGGTCGTCGACCTTCTTCTGGACCTCTTCGATGCTGGGCTTCGGGTCGGACGGCGCGGCGGTGGCGCTCTGTGTGGAGAGCAGCGTCACACCGGCGAGGGCGGCCGTGGTGAATCCGACGGCGGTGGACGGTTTTGCGGTACGGCTGCGGGGCTTGCGATGCGACGCCAAGGCCGGCATCTCCTTCTTCCGTGGACCGCCTACCGGGTTAGCTGTCGGGTTCGGGCGAACGGAAGACGCCCTACGGACCGAGCGGGGCACGGTCCGATTCACCCCGGTGGTGCTTGGTGGGTCCCCGGTTCCGAACTCCCTCGGGAGAAGCCCGGATTCGGCGCAGGCCGCCCGTTCGGCGTGGTTCGCCGGGAGGGGTGCGGGCCGCCTGGTCGAGCACGCTAGCCAACTCGTGCGTCTGCTGTGAAGGTTGATGTTCGATATGTCCGATACATTTTCGTGACCTTTTTCGGCGGCCGCCGCCGGCCGGTCCGTCGGTCGCCCGGCGGATCCGCCCTGTCACCCATCGTGGCACCCGCCGGTGTCCCGGTGCGGCCACGGTTGTCGGTCCGGCCGCCTAGACTCGTTAAGCGATGAGCAGCCTCTTTGACGACAGCTTCCTGGCAGACCTCCGGCCCGACGCGGACGGGCCCCCGCCGCCGCCCGAGGACCCGGCTCCGGAGCAGCTTCCGGACGACCTGTTCCAGGGCGCGTTCGACGTGCCTCCGGCCCGCGACGGGTACTACCGCGACGGCGCCCCGCGCCCCGTCGTGGACCCCGCCGCCCTGCTCGACGGGCTGAACGAGCAGCAGCGCGCCGCCGTCGTGCACACAGGGTCACCGCTGCTCATCGTGGCCGGCGCAGGCTCCGGAAAGACCCGGGTGCTCACCCATCGCATCGCCCACCTGCTGGGCACGCGCCGGGTCCACCCCGGCCAGATACTGGCGATCACCTTCACCAACAAGGCCGCCGGCGAGATGAAGGAACGCGTCGAGCAGCTGGTGGGCCCGCGCGCAAACGCGATGTGGGTCATGACCTTCCACAGCGCGTGCGTCCGCATCCTGCGCCGCGAGTCCAAGAAGCTGGGCTTCACCTCGTCGTTCTCGATCTACGACGCGGCGGACTCGAAGCGCCTGATGTCGCTGGTCTGCCGCGATCTGGACCTCGACCCGAAGAAGTTCCCGCCGAAGTCCTTCAGCGCCAAGATCTCGAACCTGAAGAACGAGCTGATCGACGATGAGACCTTCGCCGACCAGGCCCAGGACGGTTTCGAGAAGACACTCGCAGAGGCCTACCGCATGTACCAGGCGCGGCTGCGTGAGGCCAACGCCCTGGACTTCGACGACATCATCATGACCACCGTCCACCTGCTCCAGGCGTTCCCGGACGTCGCCGAGCACTACCAGCGGCGGTTCCGGCACGTCCTCGTCGACGAGTACCAGGACACCAACCACGCTCAGTACACACTCGTGCGCGAACTGGTGGGCAAGGGGTACGAGGACCTGGAGCCCGCGGAGCTGTGCGTCGTCGGTGACGCCGACCAGTCGATCTACGCCTTCCGCGGCGCGACCATCCGAAACATCCTCCAGTTCGAGGAGGACTACCCGGACGCGACGACGATCCTGCTGGAGCAGAACTACCGCTCCACCCAGACGATCCTCTCCGCCGCCAACGCCGTCATCGAACGCAACGAGTCCCGCCGCCCCAAGAACCTGTGGACGAACGCCGGCGCCGGCGCCCGGATCACCGGCTATGTCGCGGACACGGAGCACGACGAGGCCCAGTTCGTCGCGGACGAGATCGACCGGCTCACGGACGCGGGCGAGGCGAAGGCCGGCGACGTCGCCGTCTTCTACCGCACGAACGCCCAGTCGCGTGTCTTCGAGGAGATCTTCATCCGCGTCGGCCTGCCCTACAAGGTCGTCGGCGGTGTGCGCTTCTACGAGCGCAAGGAGGTCCGCGATGTGCTGGCCTACCTGCGGGTCCTCGCCAACCCCGAGGACAACGTCCCGCTGCGCCGCATCCTGAACGTGCCCAAGCGCGGCATCGGCGATCGTGCGGAGGCGATGATCGACGCCCTCGCGCTGCGCGAGAAGATCACCTTCCCGCAGGCGCTGCGCCGCGTCGACGAGGCGTACGGCATGGCGGCCCGCTCGGCCAACGCGGTCAAGCGGTTCAACGTGCTGATGGAGGAGCTGCGCACGATCGTCGACTCGGGCGCGGGTCCGGCCGTCGTGCTCGAGGCCGTGCTGGAGCGGACCGGCTACCTCGCCGAACTCCAGGCGTCGACGGATCCCCAGGACGAGACGCGCATCGAGAACCTCCAGGAACTGGCCGCCGTGGCGCTGGAGTTCGAGCAGGCCCGCGGTGAGGAGGAGGGCACCGGCACACTCGCCGAGTTCCTCGAGCAGGTGGCGCTCGTCGCCGACTCGGACCAGATCCCCGACGAGGACGAAGAGGGCACCGGCGTCATCACGCTGATGACCCTGCACACCGCGAAGGGCCTCGAGTTCCCGGTCGTGTTCCTCACCGGCATGGAGGACGGCGTCTTCCCGCACATGCGGGCCCTCGGGCAGGCGAAGGAGCTCGAGGAGGAGCGGCGACTGGCCTACGTGGGCATCACCCGCGCCCGCGAGCGGCTCTATCTGACCCGGTCCTCGATGCGCAGCGCCTGGGGACAGCCGTCGTACAACCCGCCGTCACGGTTCCTCGAGGAGATCCCCGGTCAGCACCTGACCTGGAAGCGGACGGGGCCGATGGCAGCCCCCGCCGGACCGACGTCCGGCATCGCCTCGTCACTGTCCTCCTCGCGTTCGCGCGGCGGCGCCTCCGGCTTCGCCACGAGGCGGACGAGCGACAAGCCGGTGATCTCGCTGGCGGTGGGGGACCGGGTCACGCACGACCAGTTCGGCCTGGGAACCGTGGTCGAGGTGAAGGGCTCGGGATCCGAGGCGCAGGCGACGATCGACTTCGGGGACGAGAAGCCGAAGCGGTTGCTGCTCAGGTACGCCCCGGTCGAGAAGCTCTGACGACGGTGTTCGGCCCCTGCGGGGGCCGGCACGCCGGGACCCGGAGGTCGGGCGTGCGCGGAAGCCTGTTCCGAGATACGTGCGGGCAGGCGTACGCCGGTAGCCGCCCGTGCGGGCAGGCCTGACGAGGCCTTCGACAGCTGTAGGGGTCTACGCGGGGTCGAGGCCGTGGCTGCGCAGCCACGGCAGCGGGTCTATGGCCGCGCCGCCGCCGGGCCGGACCTCGAAGTGGAGGTGCGGTCCGGTGGAGTTGCCCGAATTGCCCGAATAGGCGATGACGTCACCGGCCTTGACGTAGCCGCTGCGGATCTTGGTGCTGCTCAGGTGGCAGTACCAGGTCTCCGTACCGTCGGCCGCGGTCACGATGGCCATGTTGCCGTAAGCGCTGTTCCACTGGGTGCGGACGGTGCCGTCCGTCGCGGCCATGACCTCGGTGCCGTACTGGACGGGGAAGTCGATACCGCTGTGCAGGGACATCCAGTTGACGCCGGACTGGCCGTAGTACGCGCTGAGTCCGTCCTGCTTCACCGGCAGCACGAACTTGGGGCGGAGGGCCTCGCGGCGGGCTGCCTCTTCCTCGCGCTTCTTCTTCTCCGCCGCCTGACGCGCCTTGAGGTCGATGCGTTCCTGGGTGCGGGAGGCCCGGTCCCCGAAGTCACGGGCGTCGGCGCTGAGCGCGGCGAGCTGCGTGTCCATGGCGTTGTTGGCGGCGACCGGCTGCACGGAGGCGGGGTCGGTGGCCGCCACGGTGCTCGTGTCGTCCTTGGTCCCGCTGTCGCCGCCGAGACCGCTGACGGACGCGGCGGCGATGCCGGCGACGCCCATGACGCAGGCGGAGGGAACGGCGACGGTGAGGAGCGCCGAGCGCTTGGCGGGGGTGCGGCGGCGGCCGCGGCTGCCGCCGGAGCGGCGGACCGGGCGGGGAGAGACGGGTGTGGCGGGCACCGGCGGCACGGCGGTCATGGTCCGGGTCAGCGCGTCGTGATCCGGAACGTCGTCGCTCTGCGGAGCGTCCGGGTCGGCGTCGGTCTCAGTGCCGTACTCCGCCTCGTATCCGGTTTCGGCGTCCGCCTCCACCGCCTCGGGCTCGGCGTCCTGAGAGGCCTCGAAGGTGTAGCCGTACGCCTCGCCTGCTTCGTACCCCGTGCCGGTCTCGTACGCTTCGCCGGTCTCGTACGCCGGGACCGACTCGTAGGCGTCGCCCGCCCCGTACTGGCCGTAGGTCTCGTACGTCTCGTACTCGGCCTGCGGGGTGAACTCCTGCTCCGGCACGAACTGTTGCGGGACGAGCCCCTCGGGCGTGGCGGTCGCGGAGTTCCAGGCCGTGGCGTCGTAGGCGCCGCTGTCGAAGGTGCCGGGCGCCCATTGGCCGGTCGTGTCGTAGGCGAAGGCCGCCGCGGCCGTCTCGTACTGGCCGGTGCCGCCCGCCTCGTTCCAGGCGCTCGCGTCCCACTGGCCGGTGGTGTCGTACTGCACGTACTGCTGCTGCTCGTACTGCGCGTCGTACGGGGGCTGTTGGGCCTGCTGGGCCGTCGCATAGGCGTCGTGCCCGGTGCTTCCGTCGCCGCCGGCGTTCCACTGGGACGCGTCGTACTGGCCGCTGTGGCCCGCTTCGTAACTGCCCGGCATGGCGCCGAAGAGCGGGTCGGAGTCGAAGCTGCCGGTGGCGTACCCGCCGTACCCGGCGTTGGTGTGCTGGTCGTTCACCAACTTCTCTCTCGCCTCGACAGCAGGACCTGTTTCCGGTGCCACCTGTTTGCACAGGGGGTCCCAGGGGGAAGCAGTGGCGCGACTGTACCCGGCGGTACGCGACGGCGACAATCTTCGGCGGCATCTACGCAATCAGGAAACGGGCATTCAGTCGCGTTTCGGCGGCCCAAGGGCAGAGCTTTGGCCCTACGTTCGAGAAGTGTTCGATGGATCGGTCTCGAAGGGTCGCCTCAAGCGACGGACGCGGCCCCCGAAGAAGAGCCCGCTTCCGACGCGCCCGACTCGAGGGCTTCGCGGATGCCGTCGGCGACGGCGGGGTGAACAGGCAGTGCGAGATGGCCGATTCCGCTCACCTGCACGTTCTGTACGAGAAGGTCCGGATGGTCGATGCGGGCCGTCTCGACCGGCGACATGATCCTGTCCAGATCGCTCCAGAAGCTGACGAACCGGGTCCGGCAGCCTGGCGCGGGCATGCGCAGCTCCTCGATCACCGGCGACCCGGGCCGCATCTGCCGCACGATCGGGTGGGCGCTCGCGAGCGGGGCGACGGTCGTGCCCGAGTGCGGGGTGCCGAGGGTGACCAGGGTACGGACGCGGTGGTCGCCGCCCAGGCGCTGGACGTAATAGCGGGCGATCAGGCCGCCCAGACTGTGCCCGACGATGTCGATCTCGGGGTGGCCGGTGCGGGCGCAGATCTCCTCGACATGCCGGCCGAGCAGATCGGCGGCGGCGCGGACGTCGCAGGTGAGCGGCGAATAGTTGAGGCACTCGACATGGTGCGAGCCCTGCCGGGCGAGGGCGCGGCGGAGCAGTACGAACACCGAACGGTTGTCGACGAAGCCATGGAGCAGGACGGTGGGGACGGTGTCCGGCGTGCCCGCCAGGCGGCGCGCGGCCCCGGTGTCCGCACGGGCGCCGTCCTCGGCTCCCGTGCGGGGGCGTGGGCGGGGGCGGCGCTCCGGAGTGAGGCCGGTCGGGTAGAGGAGCAGATGCCCCGCCAGGATCGCGAGCTCCAGAACGGTGGCGCGCAGCAGCGCGGCGGGCCACTTCACCGCCAGCGTCACGGGGAAGGGAGGCAGGACCCTCATGACGACCTCCTCCCGTACGGCACGACGGGGGCGGCTCTGCCCCGCGTGCCCTCATGGGAAGCGCCTAGGGACCGGTGCGGTCGTCTGCCCGCGCCGTCGGTGTCGCACCACCGTGCCGTGCGGCTGTCGGCACGGTGATGCGACGACCTGTAGTGGACCTGTGGCGGCTCCCCGTGCGACCGTGCCCGCGGGGCTGCGCGTGGGTGGCGCGCGATGCCTGAAGCCGGTACGACGCTCGGCGAAAAATGTCCTACGTGTGATTTCCCCCTCCCCGCGCTCCGCGAAACGGCCGCTTGCGGGATGCTGGAGATAACGTTCGTTCACTCTTCGCGCGCCCCAGGGCCGCGGGGACCCAGGAGGCAGTGATGGGTGTGACTGGTCCGATCCGCGTGGTGGTGGCCAAGCCGGGTCTCGACGGCCACGACCGCGGGGCCAAAGTGATCGCGCGGGCGCTGCGCGACGCCGGTATGGAGGTCATCTACACCGGGCTCCACCAGACACCGGAGCAGATCGTCGACACGGCTATCCAGGAGGACGCCGACGCGATCGGCCTGTCGATCCTCTCCGGAGCGCACAACACGCTCTTCGCGAAGGTCATCGAGCTCCTCAAGGAGCGCGATGCGGAAGACATCAAGGTCTTCGGCGGCGGGATCATCCCGGAAGCGGACATCGCGCCGCTGAAGGAGAAGGGCGTCGCGGAGATCTTCACGCCCGGCGCTACGACGGCGTCGATCGTGGACTGGGTCAACGCGAACGTCCGGGCGACCGCGGAGGCGTAGTCGGCCGCGACCACGGTCGTTTTCGGTTCTTGCGGGCACCGCGCCGCACCACTGGGTGGCGTGGTCGTGGCGTGGTCGTGGCGTGACGTGGCCGGCGCGGCGCGGACCGCCGGGTGTTCACTTCTCGGGGCGTAACGCGACCGCGGGGTCTTCGCCTCTCGGAGCGCGCCGGTACGCCCGCACGCGCACATCCCCGCGCCGGTCCCCGCCCGCGCCACTCCCCGCCCGCGCCACTCCCCGCCGGTACGCCCGCACCGTGCACCGCACCTGCGCCCGCGTCCCCGCCCGCACCCCTTTCCGGCGGGTCCGGGCCGCCGGTGGGCGGTGCGACGCCCGGGCCGGTGCAGCGCGCGGACGTCGGTCCGTGCGCCACGGCAACCGGGGCGTTTCGGGGGCACCGGCACCTCGTGTACGTCTGCACCCATGCCCCGCACCGCCCTCTCCGCACCGCCTTCGGGCGGACGGTCGGCGCGGAGCCTGTCGGGCGCCGGTCCTAGGGGGCCGCTCGGCGGAGCAGGCGGCCCGGGCGGTCAGGCGGCGGCGAGTTCCTCGTGCATCATCGCCCGCAGGCGCAGCGTCGAGACGAGGCGCTGGAACGCCTCCGACCAGTAACCGCCCGCGCCCGGTGACGCGTCCTCCTGTTCGTCCGGTACGGCCGTGAGGACCTCCAGACGGTCCGCCTCGTCCGGCGACAGGCAGCGTTCCGCGAGGCCCATCACGCCGCTGAAGCTCCACGGGTAGCTGCCCGCGTCCCGCGCGATGTCGAGGGCGTCGACGACCGCCCGGCCGAGCGGTGCGGCCCACGGCACCGTGCACACCCCGAGCAGCTGGAACGCTTCCGACAGACCGTGCGCCGCTATGAACTCGGCCACCCACGCGGCCCGTTCATCGTCCGGCAGGGCCGAGAGGAGCTTCGACCGCTCGGCCGGCGACGTCGTCCCCGGACCCGTCGACGGCGGTGCGGCGGGCGTGCCGAGCAGGGCGCGCGACCAGTCGGCGTCCTGCTGCCGTACCGCTGCCCGGCACCATGCCGCGTGCAGTTCGTCCGCCCAGCCGTCGGACACCGGCAGCGCGACGATCTCACGCACCGAGCGTCCGCCCAGCCGGTCCGGCCAGACCGACAGCGGGGCGGCCTCCACCAGCTGGCCGAGCCACCAGGACCGTTCGCCGCGTCCTGACGGAGGGGCCGGGACGATGCCGTCACGCTGCATGTCCGCGTCGCATTCATGGGGTGCCTCCACGACGATCGTCGCTTCGGCGCCGCCGCTGCGGTCCATGGCGACGCAGGACGCGGCGCGAGCGGCCATGCGGCCGGCGAGCGCGGAATGCGGCAGGGCGGAGAGGAGTTCGGCGGCCGTGGAACGGACGTTGCGGCTGCGGTCGGACAACGCCTGCTCCAGGAAGGGCTCGTCGGCGTCGGACAGCCCAGATCGCAGGGAGTCGAGGAACATCAGCCGGTCCTCCGCCCGCTCGGTGACCCAGGTCGAGGCGAGCAGCTCCAGCGCGGCGCCCGCGTCGTGGGTGCGCAGACCTGCGAGCAGCGCGACGCGTTCGGCGAACAGGCCTTCCTCCCACAGACTCCGCACGGCCTCCATGTCGTCCATGTCCGGCAGCGTGGAGCCCGCGGACCCGCCCCGCAGCGCGAACTTCCACTCGGGATTGAGCCGGGCGAGCCACAGTCCGCGCGGCCCGGCGAACGTCAGCGCATGGGGGCGCAGGTCCGTGCGGGCACGGGCCGCGTCGAGAAGCGCGGGCAGCACGGACGCCGGTGCCTGGTAGCCGTGCTCGTCGGCGGCGGCGAGCCATTGGGGGAGCAGCTCGGTGAGGTCCGGGGCCGTGCCGCGCCTGCCCCCTGAACCCGAGGACCCGGAACGGTCGGCCAGCAGCTGGACGAGCCGTCGCCGCGCGGGCGGCGGAAGGGCGCGGCGCCCGTCGTGCGGCGCCGGCTCCGGCAGCGTGCCGTCCGCCGCCGGCGGCGCGGGACTCAGCCCGGCCCGGCGCCGCACGGTGTGCAGGGCAGCCGCGTCGAGCAGGGCGACGGGCGCGTCCTTCCCGGCGGGTGTCGTACCGGCCGGCGGCGTCCGGCGGTCGGTGCCGAGCAGGGCCGAGGTGACGAGCTCTTCCCACGGCGACGCACTGGCGGTGGTGGTCATGAGGTCTCCCTACGTTCAGATCAGCGGGACCGTCTCGGACATGTCCTCCGGCCAGGCCGTCAGCGGCACGAAGCCCCTGTGGCCGAACTCGCCGAACACGGTGACCGGCCGGCCCCCGGCGAGGGCCACGAGCTTCCACAGGCCCGGGCGGGTGAGCGCCGCGGCGGCGACGGGCAGCGCCGCGCCGCCGTCGGCGTCTACGAGCTGCCATCCCGTCCCGTCCGGCACGGGTATGACGCCGGTGAGGGTGACCGGCCAGGAATCCAGCCACGGGTCGTCTCGCAGGGCCTGCCCGTACGCGTCGGCCGCCGAGGCGCACGGCCCGCCCGGAGGCGGCGCGTCGATGGCGACGGGCGGACCGAACCGCGTGCCCAGCTCCGCCCTCGGCCGGCCGGCGCCGTGCGGGGTGACTTCGGCGTCGATCATCAGCCCGACCGGCAGGGCGAGTTGCGGAGAGCGGCCCGCCGCGCCGAAGGAGAGCAGCAGCGCCGTTTGCTCCGACCCACGCCCGTGCAGCCAGACGCGGCGAGTGGTGAGCTTGCCGTCGGCCGAGTCGTACTGGGCGAGGACCAGCCACTGGTCGCGGACCGCGGGGCCTTCCGCGGCCGACGGCAGACCGACCCTGCCCCGGACGGTGGCGGCGAGCGGCTCGGGCAGCCGCTCGCGACCCAGCCAGGCGGAGTCCAGCAGATGGATCAGGGCGCACTCCTCCAGCAGCCGCACCGGCCAGCCGGGCCCGGATCCGGGGATCGCGCCGAGCTCCCTGACGCGCGCGGCGAGCCCCGGTGCCTGGGCGTCGACCATCCGTGCGGCGGTCTCCTCCCACAGTCCGTATCCGGACCGTTCGGTGGCCGCGAGACCGCCGCGCAGCAGGTCGGCGAGCCGCTGCTCCAGTTCCGTGGCGCCCGCGGTGATCCGCTCCGCCCTGCGTTCCGCCCGCCTTCTCGCCGCTTCCGGGTCGGCGCTCTTCGCGGCGCCCGAGCCGGTGCCCGGCTGTTCCTCGGCCGCCGCGCGGCTCCTGCGTCCCGACAGCCATCCGTCCGCCCACTCCGGCGCCTCGGACTGCGGCACGGTCTGCTCGTCGCACGCCCAGAGCAGCAGCAGGCCCAGCGCGTGCTTGCACGGGAACTTCCTGCTCGGGCAACTGCACTTGTACGCGGGGCCGGTGGTGTCCACGACCGTCTGGTACGGCTTGCTGCCGCTGCCCTTGCACAGGCCCCACACGGCCCCGGACGCGTCGCAGCCCGCGCCCGACCACGGGCCGGCCGCGCCGAGCTTGCTTCCCGCCTTGCGTGATGCGTTGTCAGGAGCCAGCGACAGCACCTGCTCCGCGGCCCAGCGCGCCGCCCCTTGATCCATGGAGGCAGGGGCCGTTCCCCCGTTTGAAAGCAGCATGGGAACGACGCTAAGGGGGGCCACTGACAATCGCCCTGACCTGCGAAGCCACCGGTACCGAACGGGTGTTGGCCGGCCGTTGCTTTGCTACTTTTGACGAAGTGTCGAATTCGGCAGATCCGGGGGGATCCAGCATGAAGCGCTCCATCCGTACGGCGGTCCGCGCCGTCACGGCCACCGGCATCGCGGCCGGCCTGGCCTTCGGTCTCACTGCCTGTTCCGAGGCGGTCGACCAGGTCGACAAGGTGGTCGACGAGAAGTACGAGGTGACGTACGAGGTCACGGGCAAGAACGTCGACTCGATCCAGTACCACGGTGGTGGCGGCGAGGCGATGAACCCGAAGATCGAGACGGTGGACAAGCCCACCCTGCCGTGGACGAAGACGGTCACGCTGCGCGGCATCATGCCCGCCGCGGTGATGCCGGTCGCCGCCGACCTCACCGGCACCGAGGTCACGTGCAGGATCACGCACAAGGGCAAGGTGCTGAAGGAGGAGACGGGCGAGGGCCTCGCCACCGCGGGCGGCTGCATCGCGGAGTCCCCGGTCGGCGGCTGACTCCCTTTGCCCACACCGGCTTTCGGCGCTGACCTGCGGTCATGTCGAGGTCGGACCGATTGTCAGTGGCATGGTGCACCGTGGATCCCACATCGGGTCGAACGATCTGGAGGGGGATCCATGACCGTGTCAGAAACCGTCGCCAAGGCGGGCAACGAAGCCCTGCGGCCGCACGCGGAGGACGCATTCGCCGACGAGTTGAAGGCGCTGGCCGCGGCCGACGACCGGCCGCGGCCGGTGAACTGGCGGCTGTCGCCCTGGGCCGTCGCCACCTACCTGCTCGGCGGCACGCTCCCCGACGGCACGGTGATCACACCGAAGTACGTGGGGCCCCGCCGGATCGTCGAGGTGGCCGTCACCACGCTCGCCACCGACCGTGCTCTGCTGCTCCTCGGCGTGCCGGGCACCGCGAAGACCTGGGTGTCGGAGCATCTGGCGGCGGCCGTCAGTGGTGACTCCACCCTCCTTGTGCAGGGCACCGCCGGCACGCCGGAGGAAGCCATCCGCTACGGCTGGAACTACGCCCAGCTGCTGGCGCACGGCCCCAGCCGGGACGCGCTGGTGCCCAGCCCCGTCATGCGCGCCATGTCCGAGGGCATGACTGCCCGCGTCGAGGAGCTCACCCGCATCCCGGCCGATGTGCAGGACACGCTGATCACGATTCTTTCCGAGAAGACGCTGCCCGTCCCGGAGCTGGGCCAGGAGGTGCAGGCCGTCCGCGGCTTCAACCTCATCGCCACCGCCAACGACCGCGACCGCGGGGTCAACGACCTGTCCAGTGCCCTGCGCCGGCGCTTCAACACCGTCGTCCTCCCGCTGCCCCTGACGCCGGAGGCAGAGGTCGACATCGTGTCACGGCGCGTCGACCAGATAGGACGTTCGCTCGACCTGCCGGCCGCGCCGGAGGGGCTCGAGGAGATCCGGCGGGTGGTCACCGTCTTCCGCGAGCTGCGCGACGGGGTGTCCACCGACGGCCGCACGAAGATCAAGTCCCCGTCCGGGACGCTGTCGACGGCAGAGGCGATCTCCGTGGTCACCGGCGGTCTCGCCCTGGCGGCGCACTTCGGGGACGGCGTGCTGCGCCCGGGGGACGTGGCCGCGGGCATCCTCGGCGCGGTCGTGCGGGACCCGGCCGCCGACCGGGTCGTCTGGCAGGAGTATCTGGAGACGGTGGTGCGCGAGCGGGACGGCTGGAAGGACTTCTACCGCGCCTGCCGCGAGGTGAGCGCATGACGACCCCGCTCCTGCTCGGGGTCCGCCACCACGGGCCCGGCTCGGCCCGGGCGGTGCGGGCCGCGCTGGAGGCGGCAGCCCCCGCGGCCGTACTGATCGAAGGCCCGCCGGAGGGCGACGCACTGCTCCCGCTGGCCGCCGACGAGCAGATGCGTCCGCCCGTCGCCCTGCTCGCGCACGCCGCGGACGATCCGGGCAGGGCCGCGTTCTGGCCGCTGGCCGA
Organism: Streptomyces sp. Tu 2975; assembly: GCF_009832925.1. Taxonomy (GTDB): domain Bacteria; phylum Actinomycetota; class Actinomycetes; order Streptomycetales; family Streptomycetaceae; genus Streptomyces. Next base: position 3,361,406 of record NZ_CP047140.1, on the reverse strand, counting down.
GTTCTCCCCCGAGTGGGTGGCGATCCGGTGGGCGCTGGCCAACGGCGCGGCCGTGCGCTTCATCGACCTGCCCGCGGCGCATTCGCTCGCGCTGACCGGGGAGGGGGGGCCAGGACAGGAGGACCCCTCGGAGGGCACGCCGGACGTGCGGGTCGACCCGATCGCGGTCCTCGCCGGAGCCGCCGGGTACGACGACCCGGAGCGCTGGTGGGAGGACGTCGTCGAGCTCAGGGGCGCCCGCCCGGCACCGGACCGCGGATCGGTTGACGGCGCGGCCGGCGAGCCCGACCCGTTCGCGCCGTTCGCCGCACTGGCCGAGGCCATGGCGGCCCTGCGGGAGACGTACGGCCACGGTGGTCACGACCGTGACCTCGTGCGCGAGGCGTTCATGAGGCTCCAGCTCCGCGCCGCGAAAAGGGAGTTCGGGGACGACGGCGTCGCCGTCGTCTGCGGCGCCTGGCACGTGCCGGCGCTCATGACCGCGACGACGGTCGCCGCGGACAAGGCCGTCCTCAAGGGGCTGCCCAAGGTCAAAGCGGACATCACGTGGGTGCCCTGGACCCACCGCAGGCTGGCGCGCCGCTCCGGCTACGGGGCGGGCATCGACTCGCCCGGCTGGTACGGCCATCTCTTCGGCGCCCCCGACCGGCCCGTGGAGCGGTGGATGACGAAGGTGGCCCGGCTGTTCCGGGACGAGGACCGGATGGTGTCGTCCGCCCATGTCATCGAGGCCGTCAGGCTCGCCGAGACCCTGGCCGTGATGCGGGGCCGGCCGCTCGCCGGACTGACCGAGACCGTCGACGCCGTCCGGGCGGTGATGTGCGACGGCTCGGACGTGCCGCTCGACCTCGTCAGGGACCGGCTCATCGTGGGGACGTCCTCGGCGAGGTGCCCGACACGGCGCCCGCGGTGCCGCTCCAGCGCGACCTGGCCCGGCAGCAGCGCAGCCTGCGGCTCAAGCCGGAGGCCCTCGAGCGCGAACTGGACCTGGATCTGCGCAAGGACACCGATGCCGCCAAGAGCCGGCTGCTGCACCGGCTGCGGCTGCTCGCGGTCGGCTGGGGCGAGCCGGCCGCCGGCCGGGGAAGCACCGGCACGTTCCGGGAGAGCTGGCGGCTGCGCTGGGAGCCCGAACTGTCCGTGAAGGTCGCGGAGGCCGGCGTCTGGGGCACCACCGTGCTCTCCGCCGCCACGGCCAAGGCCGAGGCGCAGGCCGGCTCCGCGACGGCGCTCGCCGAGGTGACCGCCCTCGCCGAGCAGTGCCTCCTGGCCGAACTGCCCGACGCGCTTCCCACGGTGATGAAGGCCCTGGCCGACCGGGCCGCCCTCGACGCCGACGTGAGCCATCTCGCTCAGGCACTGCCCGCGCTGGCCCGTTCCCTGCGGTACGGCGATGTGCGCGCCACGGACACGGCGGCACTCGGCGAGGTCGCCGCCGGACTCGCCGAACGGATCTGCGTAGGCCTGCCGCCCGCATGCTCCGGGCTCGACGCGGACGGCGCGGACGAGATGCGCGGCCATCTCGACGGTGTGCACGCGGCCGTCGGCCTGCTGCCGGACGCCGAAGGCATCGGGGAGCGCTGGCGGTCCGTGCTGCGCAAACTGTCCGGCCGGGACTCCGTCCCAGGGGTGATACGCGGCCGGGCGGCCCGCCTGCTGCTGGACGAGGGGCACTTGGAGGAGGACGAGGCCGCACGCCTGATGGCACTCGCGCTTTCCCCGGGCACGGAGCCGGCCACGGCGGCCGCCTGGATCGAGGGCTTCGTCGGCGGCGCGTCCGGCGGAGGACTGCTGCTCGTCCACGACGAACGCCTGCTGGGGCTCGTCGACTCGTGGCTGACCGGCGTGTCCGCGGAAGCGTTCACCGATGTGCTGCCGCTGCTGCGCCGCACCTTCTCGGCCTATGAACCGGGCGTCCGCCGCACACTGGGCGAACTCGTCCGGCGCGGGGAGGGAACGGCGGCCGCGCGGACACGGACGGACGCCGGGATACCAGGCTTCGGACCCGGCCTGGAGACCGTCCGGGCGGACGCGGTGCTTCCCGTGCTGGGCCTCCTCCTCGGCATCGACGACAACGAGCTGAACGACCTGGCGGGAGTGGCCGGATGACTGCGAGCGTGAACGACGAGCGGCTGCGGCGCTGGCGGCTGGTGCTCGGCGGGGAGTCGGGCGCCGACGGCACGGGCTGCACCCTCACCGGTACCGACGCGGCGATGGACGGTGCGCTCACCTCTCTCTACGGCCGGTCCGCCGGCAGCTCCGACGGACGTCGCAGCAGCAGCCGTTCGGCCGGTCTGGGCGCGTCCGCGCCGTCCGTCGCCCGCTGGCTCGGCGACATCCGTACGTACTTCCCGAGCTCCGTCGTGCAGGTCATGCAGCGTGACGCCATAGACCGGCTCGGACTCTCCGCGCTGCTGCTGGAGCCGGAGATGCTTGAGGCGGTCGAGGCGGACGTGCACCTCGTCGGCACCCTGCTCTCGCTCAACAAGGCGATGCCGGAGACGACGAAGGAGACGGCCAGGGCGGTCGTGCGCAAGGTCGTCGAGGAACTGGAGAAGAAGCTCGCCACCCGCACCAGGTCCACCCTCACCGGTGCGCTCGACCGCTCGGCGCGGATCAACCGGCCGCGCCACCGGGACATCGACTGGGACCGCACCATCCGGGCCAACCTCAAGAACTACCTGCCGGAGTTCAACACGGTGGTCCCCGAGCGGCTCATCGGCCACGGCCGGGCGTCCCAGGCGGTGAAGAAGGAGGTCGTGCTCTGCATCGACCAGTCGGGCTCGATGGCCGCGTCCGTGGTCTACGCGTCGGTCTTCGGCGCGGTGCTCGCCTCGATGCGCTCCATCGCCACCCGCCTCGTCGTGTTCGACACGGCCGTCGTCGATCTTACCGACCAGCTCGACGACCCCGTGGACGTCCTGTTCGGCACCCAGCTCGGCGGCGGCACGGACATCAACAGGGCGCTGGCGTACTGCCAGTCGCAGATCACCCGCCCCGCCGACACCGTCGTCGTCCTGATCAGCGACCTCTACGAGGGCGGCATCCGCGACGAGATGCTGAAGCGGGTCGCGGCGATGAAGGCGTCCGGAGTGCAGTTCGTCACTCTGCTGGCGCTCTCCGACGAGGGCGCCCCCGCTTACGACCGTGAGCACGCGGCAGCCCTCGCGGCCCTCGGGCACCGGCGTTCGCCTGTACGCCGGACCTTTTCCCCGACGTCATGGCGGCGGCCATCGAGAAACGCCCCCTGCCTATACCGGACATGGCTGCCCATCAGTAGCAGGACATGACATGGTGACCCATCGGTAACAGGGGACTTGCGTCGCCCAGGGAGCTTCGTGCGAGCATCGTCGCGATCCCGGCTGACGCCGACCGAGAGAGAGCCCCTCACCGTGACTGCCGCAGCGCTCCGTACCGCTGCCGTTCCGCGCGCGCTGCGCCGGGCGGTGGCCGGTTCGCGGACGCTGCGCCTTCTGCTGCTCCTCGGGGGAGTTCTGACGCTCGGCCTGCTCTTCTGTGGCCCGGCCCGGGCGGCCGAGCCCCCGGCCGGTGACCTCACCGCCGGGGTCCAGGCCGGCGCCCGGCCCGGAAGCGGCACCGACACCGTCGTCGTGCCCCGACAGACCGGTGCGGGAGACACCGTGACCGCGCCGATCCCGTCGGGCCTGTCGGCGGGAACGGCCGGATCATCCGGCACCGCAGGACCGTCCACCTCCCTCGGGGCTCCGGCTGTGGTGGAGCGCGCCGAGCAGCGGGCAGCACAGGAACTGCGGCGCGTGGCCGCCGGTTCCCTGAGCGCCGTGGGGGCCACGGGCGCCGGGCAGGCCGTGGAAACGGTCCGCGAGACGGCCCGTCCGGTCACCGACGGCGTGCGCCGGCTCGCCGGTCCGCTGCTCGGTCTCATCAGCGGCCCTCTGTCCGGCGGCCAGTTGCCGGAACCCGGCGGCGCGCTGCCGGGCGGCGATGGCGTCGTCGTTCCTGACGACCTTCCTTCACGGCAGTACGCGCCGGTCGGCGGGGCGTTCACCGTCGTTCCCGCCGGTACGGACCGGGCGGCCGGCGACGCGAACCCTTCCGTCACAGGTCCCACCGGGCCCGCCGGCGCTCCGGGCCGTGACTGCGGCGACGCGCACGGCGGTCATGCCGGCGCGTCGCGGGCCACGTCCGCGGAGTCTCCCGCGCACGCACCGGCGGCCCCTGTGGACCCGTGCAGGGACCAGCCGGGCGCCGTGCACCACTCCGGTGAGACGCACACGCCCCGTGCGGGCGACCAGCCGGCGGCCACGTCGGCCGGCGGCTCCCCTGACGCGTTCGCCTGCGCTCCCGGCTGCCCGGCGGCCGACCCGCCGACCCGCGACAGGCCGCGCGACGTACTCGAATTCCCCGGCTAGGGCAGGCCTTCCCCCGCCTCTTGACCTGCCACGCGGGGGTGGGCAGGTCTGCCCGCCACTCCGGAGCCCTGTTTCTCCGGACCGCCGAACGAATTCGAAGGAACCACCAAGCATGCACAAGAACATCCGCCGTTCCATCGCGGTCGCGGCCACCGCCACCGGTATGTGGGCCATAGGGACCGCCGTGGCCAGCGCCGACGAGGCGCCCGTCTCCGTGCCGCTGTCCACCCCGGACCAGGCCGTCGACGCCACCGGCGACGTGGTGGCCGACCTGGACCGGGCAGCCGGCCTGGCGGAGCGGCTGCCCGCGGCCGACGTCCAGGACGCGGCGACCGACTCCGTCGACCAGGCCCGTGAGTACGTCGAGGGCGAGCTCCCCTCGTACGAGGCGCCGTCCGTCGCCGACGTGCGCCTGCCGTCGCCCGAGGCGCCGTCGGTGGACGTCCCTGCCGCCCCGGCCGTCGACGCCGACATCGACTACCTCTTCGGTCCCCTCTCCGCGTTCGCGCACGAGCTGGAGCAGGCCCCGGCCGCTGCCGAGGCCCGCGCACAGGGCGCGGTCGCCGCGTCCGGCCCCGTCGTCGACGAGACGTCCGCGGCCGTGCTGCCGCCCGTCGTCGCGACCGCCGTGGCCGGGGTCCAGCCGGTCGCCGCTCAGGCCGTCGGGGACGCGGGCGTCCTCGCCCAGGGCGTCGTCTCCGACGTGCAGCCGTTCGCCGGCGGTGTCGCCGACCAGGTGGACCCGTTCGCGACCGGCGTCGTGAGCGAGGTGCAGCCGTTCGCCGGCGGCGTCGCGGGCGAGGTACAGCCCTTCGCGGCCGGTGTGGTCGCAGAGGTCCAGCCGCTGGTCGACACCGTGGGGGGCCACGTCCAGCCCCTCGCGCAGGGCGTCGGCCACAGCGCGGGCGACCTGACCTACGGCCTGACCGGCCAGGTGGACCCGTTCGCGGCGGGCGTGGTGTCGGAGGTCCGGCCGTTCGCGCAGGGTATTGCGACGAACGTCACGGGCGACGCGGCGCCGCTCGCCGGCAACGCGGTCGGCGGGGTGCAGGGAGTCGTCTCCGACGTGACCCCGAGCTACCTGCCGTACGGCATCTGAGCAGTCACGCGCTCAGGCCCCCGTCAGGTGCCTGACCAGGCAACCAGCAGCAGGGGCGGGACGTCACCGGGATCCGGGCGGCGTCCCGCCCGCTCCGGCGCTGGAGGCTGCCGGCCCCCGTCCGGCCGTATCATCGGGGTGCGCTCTGTGACCGTAATCACCGCTCAGGTGTGATCTGCGATTTAGGGGCGCACCTCCGGCGGGGATAACCTGCCAGGCGGACATGCCGCGCCCACGGACACCGTGTGTGCCTCCCTTGTGACAAGAGCAGTCACGTTGCCCTTCGCGGCACGCCCACGCAGACAACGAACCGCGATCATCAGAAAAGGGACGGACGCGCGTGGACCTGTTCGAGTACCAGGCGAGGGACCTCTTCGCCAAGCACGGTGTACCGGTGCTGGCCGGTGAAGTCATCGACACGCCTGAGGCGGCGCGCGAGGCCACCGAGCGACTGGGCGGCAAGTCGGTCGTCAAGGCGCAGGTGAAGGTCGGCGGCCGCGGCAAGGCCGGCGGCGTCAAGCTGGCCGCCACTCCGGACGAGGCCGTCGCCCGTGCGACGGACATCCTCGGGATGGACATCAAGGGCCACACGGTCAACAAGGTGATGATCGCGGAGACCGCTCCGGAGATCGCCGAGGAGTACTACGTCTCGTACCTCCTCGACCGCACCAACCGCACCTTCCTGGCCATGGCCTCGGTCGAGGGCGGCATGGACATCGAGGAGGTCGCGGCCACCAAGCCCGAGGCCCTCGCGAAGGTCCCGGTCGACGCCAACGAGGGTGTCACCAAGGAGAAGGCCGCCGAGATCGTCGCCCAGGCGAAGTTCCCGGCCGAGGTCGCCGACCAGGTCGCCGACATCCTGGTGACCCTGTGGAAGACCTTCATCGCCGAGGACGCGCTCCTCGTCGAGGTCAACCCGCTGGCCAAGGTCGCCGACGGCCGCGTCATCGCGCTCGACGGCAAGGTGTCGCTCGACGAGAACGCCGACTTCCGCCAGCCGGAGCACGAGGCCCTCGAGGACAAGGCCGCAGCCAACCCGCTCGAGGCTGCCGCCAAGGCCAAGAACCTCAACTACGTCAAGCTCGACGGCGAGGTCGGCATCATCGGCAACGGCGCGGGCCTGGTCATGTCGACCCTCGACGTCGTCGCCTACGCCGGTGAGGCCCACGACAACGTGAAGCCCGCCAACTTCCTCGACATCGGTGGTGGCGCCTCCGCCGAGGTCATGGCGAACGGCCTCGAGATCATCCTCGGCGACCCGGACGTCAAGTCCGTCTTCGTCAACGTCTTCGGTGGCATCACCGCCTGTGACGAGGTCGCCAACGGCATCGTCCAGGCCCTGGAACTGCTGAAGTCCAAGGGCGAGGAAGTCACCAAGCCGCTGGTCGTGCGCCTCGACGGCAACAACGCGGAGCTGGGTCGCAAGATCCTCTCCGACGCCAACCACCCGCTGGTGCAGCGCGTGGACACCATGGACGGCGCGGCCGACAAGGCCGCCGAGCTCGCCGCTGCTGCGAAGTAAGGGAAGAGGGATCTAGAACCATGGCTATCTTCCTGAACAAGGACAGCAAGGTCATCGTCCAGGGCATGACCGGTGCCACGGGCATGAAGCACACCAAGCTCATGCTGGGTGACGGCACCAACATCGTCGGCGGCGTGAACCCGCGCAAGGCCGGCACGTCCGTCGACTTCGACGGCACCGAGGTACCGGTCTTCGGCTCCGTCGCCGAGGCCATGGAGAAGACGGGCGCCGACGTCTCCGTCCTCTTCGTGCCGCCGGCCTTCGCGAAGGCCGCCGTCGTCGAGGCCATCGACGCCGAGATCCCCCTCGCGGTCGTCATCACCGAGGGCATCGCCGTCCACGACTCCGCCGCCTTCTGGGCCTACGCGAAGTCCAAGGGCAACAAGACCCGCATCATCGGCCCGAACTGCCCCGGCCTCATCACGCCGGGCCAGTCCAACGCCGGCATCATCCCGGGCGACATCACCAAGCCCGGCCGCATCGGTCTCGTGTCCAAGTCCGGCACGCTGACCTACCAGATGATGTACGAGCTCCGTGACATCGGCTTCTCCTCCGCCGTCGGCATCGGTGGCGACCCGGTCATCGGTACGACGCACATCGACGCCCTCGCGGCGTTCGAGGCGGACCCCGACACCGACCTGATCGTGATGATCGGCGAGATCGGCGGCGACGCCGAGGAGCGTGCGGCCGACTTCATCAAGGCCAACGTCACCAAGCCGGTCGTCGGCTACGTCGCGGGCTTCACCGCCCCCGAGGGCAAGACCATGGGCCACGCCGGCGCCATCGTCTCCGGCTCCTCCGGCACCGCCGCGGCGAAGAAGGAGGCCCTCGAGGCCGCGGGCGTCAAGGTCGGCAAGACGCCGACCGAGACGGCCAAGCTGGCGCGCGCCATCCTCGCCGGCTGACCTTCCGCAGTGCATGTGTGGGCCCGCCCCGGGTGACCGGGGCGGGCCCACACGCGTATCGGGTGGAGCCTGTCAGCCGCGCAGCGGGACGAGTCGCCCAGGTCCGTTCGCCGGTTCGGAACGGAGCTTGTCGCGGAGTGCCCTGTCCTTCTCCGTCAGCCGGTGCGGCCCGTGCTGGGGCGCGGGCACGCCTTCGATCTGCTGGGCCGGCGAGATCGGCGGATCGTAGTGCCGTGGCGCCGTGACCAGCGTGAAGGCGGTGGCGGCGACGATCAGCGCGGTCGCCGCGGCGACCGCCCGTGTCCACATCTTCGCCCGGCGCTCGCACCCGCTGCGCACGTCGCACGCCGGTGTCATCAGGGGTGCGGGCCCGGCACCGGCCAGTCCCCTCATCCGGTCCCGCAGCACGCTGCTGTCCGCCAGTTCGGGGAGCCGCTCGGCCATGGCCTCACGGGCGTGCACGAGGCGGCTCGCGGTGGCCGGGGTGCTGGCCTCCGTCTCCGCCGCGGTCTCCGGCAGCCCGAGCCCGAGGCCGTCGTGGAGCAGCAGCGCCCGGCGGTACGCCGTGGGGAGTTCCAGCAGCGCCTCGAGCAACTCCCGCCGGGGCTCCTCGCCGGGCAGTTCGTCGGGGTACCGGTGCGCGGGCCGCAGCCGGTTCCACGGGGACATGGCGTACTCGTACGCGACGGCCCGCACCCAGCCGGCCGGGTCACGGTCCACGGCGACCTCCGGCCAGCGCTGCCAGGCGTGGTGGAAGGCCCGCTCGACCGACTCCTGGGAGAGCCGCCGGCGTCCGGTGAGCAGATACGTCTGGCGCACCAGGTCCGGGGCGGCGCCCGCGTACAGCACGTCGAACGCCTCCTCCGGGCTGGGCGGCGGCAGGGTCAGGGCCGCCGGGCCGAGGGGGCCGACGCCACGCCGGCTGTCGGCGGGGGGTGCCGTCGCGGACGACGGTCCGGGCCTGCCGACGGGCCTCGGATGCAGGGCCACCGGCGGCTTCGCCGCGCGTTTCACGGCGGGGCGGGGGCGGGTGTTCGCCGTGGGCTGCGCCGTGCGGGTCGGCGGTGCGATGCGGACCCGGTCGTCCTGGTCGAGGCCCTCTCCGGCCGCCCGGCCGCCTCCGTCCACTTCGTCGCGCTTGTCCGGCTCCCGGTCGCCCTCCAGGGGCCCTGTGTCCGGGGCGCACTCCCCGGTCCGCGTGTCGAGGGCTGCGAGCAACTCGGCGTAGGCCTCGCGGTTGCGCCCCCTGGGGGCGGTGCGCCCGGTCTCCCAGGAGCGGATCGTCGCCCGGGTGACTCCGATCGTCGTCGCCACCTCGTCCTCGGAGAGGAACTTCGCCTCTCGAAGCCTGCGCCGTTCCTTCGGGGGCGGCAGGGGGGTGCCGGACGCGGAGCGGGTGATGCTCTCGGTCATGAAGGGCCCCTCACGGCACTGCACTCGACAAAAAAGCACATAAACGTATCTTGGGCGACACATCGGTCATTCGCCCGTTACATGGATAAAGCGCGTGTCGTTGGCAGCATGGCCGCGTGACCCAAGTGACCGAACAGAGCCACTCAGTGCCCCAAGCCCCGGTCGCCGTGCAGGGCGGCGCGTCGGTCGCGCTGGTCGCGTCGTTCGTGCGCGGCGCGACGGCGGCCGGACTCGGGCTCGGCGTGATCACCGTACTGGTGATGGTGCTGTGGATCAGCTCGCCCTTCCCCGACAGCGATCCGGCCGACGCGCTGCACGTCGCGGCGGCGCTGTGGCTGCTCGCGCACGGCACGGAGCTCGTACGGACGGACACGCTCTCCGGGGCGCCCTCGCCGATGGGGATCGTGCCGCTGCTGCTCGTCGCCGTGCCCGCCTTGCTGGCACACCGGGCGGCACGCGACGCCTTGGAACCGGCGGAGGGCAGACCGAGGCCGTCCGCCTGGAGCGCGCCGACGATGGTGGCCAGCGGTTACGTGATGGTCGGTGCGCCGGTCGTGCTCTACGTCGCCGGCGGTTCCTTCGCGGCGGACCCGCTGAGCGCCCTTGTCCATCTGCCGCTCGTGACCTTCCTGGCCGCCGCCACCGGTGCATGGACCGCGAGCGGGCGGCCGCTGGGTCCGTTGCCGGCCTGGGTGCCGCGGCGGCTGCATGCGGCCGTCGCTCGCGGCAACGTGTCCGCCGCGCTGCGGTCCGCCGGCGCCGGCACCCTCACGCTGCTCGTCGGCGGCGCGGTGCTGGCCGTGACCTCCACGGTCTGGCACGGACGAGCCGCACAGGAGTCGTTCCTGGGCCTGTCGGGGGAGTGGACGGGCCGGGCGGCCCTCGCGCTGCTGACGCTGGCGCTGCTGCCGAACGCGGCCGTATGGGGCGCGGCTTACGGGCTCGGGCCGGGCTTCGCCCTCGGCACGGGCGCGACGGCGGCGCCGCTCGCCGCGACCGGCACGCCCGCGCTGCCCGACTTCCCGCTGCTCGCGGCGGTGCCGGGTGAAGGGCCCGGCACGCCGCTGCACTGGGCGGCCGTCGCGGTGCCCCTCGCCGCGGGAGTGGTGGTCGCCTGGTTCACGGTGGGAGCGGCGGCCCCGCGGCACGGGGAGCGCGGGAGCGCCTGGAGCTCCGGCGCGACCGCCCTCACGGTGCTGCTCGGCGCGGTCGGCTGCGCCGGGCTGATGTGCCTGCTCGCCGGGGCGTCCGGAGGCCCGCTCGGCACCGGCCGCCTCGCGGAGTTCGGCCCCGTGTGGTGGCTCACCGGCTGCGCGGCGCTGCTCTGGACGGCCGGCCCGGGGATCCCGCTGGCGCTGGCTCTGCGGGCGTGGCGGACACGGACGCCCGGCCGGGGGCTGCTGCGCCGTCGCGGCGCCGAGGCCGAAGGGCCGAGTGACGCGGTGCCGTTCGCGGAGGTACCGGCGGCGCCTGCGGCTCCGGCGCCGGGGCAGGGATCGTCGGACACGGACCTCGACGGTGGGCCCGGCCCGCTCGACGACGAGTCCGAGCTGTACGACTTCCTCCCGGCGGACACCTGGACCGCCCGCGGACCCCGCGAGGACCGCTGGGCCGCGCTGAAGGAGTCCTCCGGCGGCCCGATGCCGGACTTCCCCCCGCTTCCGGTCCCTGCCCCGCCGACCGGGTCCGAGCCCGCGACCGGGTCCGAGCCCGCGACCGGGCCCGAGGCCGCGACCGGGCCCGAGGCCGGCGCCGCTTCGGGGTCTGCCACCGGGCCCGGGTTTGCCACCGGTTCGGGGCCTGCCACGGTGCCCCCGTCCGCGTCGCCGCCCATGTCGCCGCCCGCCCCACCGCCCGCGTCGCAGACGGCGGAGGGCCCGAGCGGGGATCCGCCCGAGCCCTCCGAGGAAGCCGCCCGCTGACCCGCGGTCCGGCCCCCGTGCGCTTCCGCGCTACTCCTTGACGCCCAGCACGCCCCGCAGGGGCTCCGGGAGCTTTTCGTTGCAGGCCAGCTGCCCCGACTTGGTCAGTGCGTCGTTCACGCAGGTGTAGTAGTCGCGGTAGACCAGTTGCGCCGTGAAGGACGCCGCCACGATCACCAGCGCGATGCTCGCCATCACCAGGCCGCTCACCGCCGCTGTGATCTGCGGCCTGCCGGGGGCGACGGGCGGCGCGGACGCGGGGGCGTGCTGCGGCGGGGCAGGGGCGTTCGCGGGCGTTCCGCCCGTGGTCAGGGAGGCGGTGTCCACCCGGCGCCGGGGCTTGGCGCGCAGGGAGCTGATGCTCCAGTTCAGCGCCAGCGCGCCGAGCAGCAGGGCGATCTCGGGGAAGTCGAACAGGGCGAAGAAGAACGCCCACATGCCGGACAGCAGGGCGTATCGTGCCCGCCGCTGCGCGGGGTCCGTCGGGTCCCAGCGCAGGCCGCCGGGGGCCCCTGGGCCGCCCTGACCGCCGTTGCCGTCGGGGCGCGGACGGCCGCCGAAGCCACCTCCCGAAGAGCGGCCGGGCTGGCGGCTGCTCCACTGGCTGCCCCAGTTCGAGCCCGAGCCGGATCCCGAGCCCGAGCCCGAGCCGCTGTCCGGGCCGTCACCGCCGGACCGGCCGGAGGACGAGGAGGAGTCGTCGTCGGGCGACGGGTGGCGCGGCTGCCACGGCTGGTCCGGCCTGCCCTCCGGCGGCGGCGCGAAGGGGTTGTTGTCGTCCGTGGACTGGCGCTCCCGCGGCAACAGGAGGTCCGTACGACGGCGTCGGTCCGGCATCTGGTGAACGTCTTCCCCTCGTCATGCCCGTGATCGGGACCGCCTGGGCGCGGGCCCTGCCCCCAGACGCTACCTTCCGGCCACGCCCCCGTCCCGTGGGGGCCGTGCTGTGTGCCGGTATCGTTGCTGACGGTCGACCGCTTCGTAGAGTTCCCCGTATCCGGGGATGCGCTCCATTTGTACGACCGCACAAAGCTGCACCGTAAGCCGCACCGTAACGCGAAAAGAGTCCCCGTGGCCGCCGCCCGCATCGTCGTCCTGGTCTCCGGGTCCGGTACCAACCTCCAGGCCCTGCTCGACGCCATCGCCGCCGACCCCGAGGGGTACGGGGCCCGGATCGTCGCCGTCGGCGCCGACCGCGACGGCATCGCAGGACTCGACCGGGCCGAGCGCGCCGGACTGCCCACCTTCGTGTGCCGGGTGAAGGACCACGCCACCCGCGACGAGTGGGACCGCGCCCTGGCCGACGCCACCACCGCGTACGAGCCCGACCTCGTCGTCTCCGCCGGCTTCATGAAGATCGTCGGCAAGGAGTTCCTCGCCCGCTTCGGCGGCCGGGTCGTCAACACCCACCCGGCGCTGCTGCCCAGTTTTCCCGGTGCCCACGGAGTGCGGGACGCACTCGCGTACGGCGTGAAGGTCACCGGATGCACCGTCCACTTCGTCGACGACGGCGTCGACACCGGCCCGATCATCGCCCAGGGCGTGGTCGAGGTACGGGACGAGGACGATGAAGCCGCTCTCCATGAGCGCATCAAAGAAGTCGAGCGCTCCCTGCTCGTCGAGGTCGTGGGGCGTCTGGCCCGGCACGGCTACCGCATTGAGGGACGAAAGGTAATGATCCCGTGACCGCCGAAGGTACGAAGCGCCCCATCCGCCGCGCACTCGTCAGCGTCTACGACAAGACCGGCCTTGAGGAGCTGGCCCGCGGCCTGCACGAGGCGGGTGTCTCCCTCGTCTCCACCGGCTCCACCGCGTCGAAGATCGCCGGGGCGGGCGTCCCGGTCACCAAGGTCGAGGAGCTCACCGGCTTCCCCGAGTGCCTGGACGGCCGCGTCAAGACACTCCACCCGCGCGTGCACGCCGGCATCCTCGCCGACCTGCGCCTGGAGGACCACCAGCGGCAGCTCGCCGAGCTGGGCGTCGAGCCCTTCGACCTGGTGATCGTGAACCTGTACCCGTTCAAGGAGACCGTCGCCTCCGGCGCCACCCCGGACGAGTGCGTCGAGCAGATCGACATCGGTGGCCCGTCGATGGTCCGCGCCGCCGCCAAGAACCACCCCTCGGTCGCGGTCGTCACCAGCCCGGCGCGGTACGCGGACGTGCTGACCGCGGCCCGTGAGGGCGGCTTCGAGCTGGCCGCCCGCAAGCGCCTGGCCGCCGAGGCCTTCCAGCACACCGCCGCGTACGACGTGGCCGTCGCGTCCTGGTTCGCCTCCTCCTACGCGCCCGCCGACGAGAGCGACTTCCCCGACTTCCTCGGCGCCACCTGGGAGCGCGAGAACGTCCTGCGCTACGGCGAGAACCCGCACCAGCCCGCCGCGCTCTACACCTCCGGCAGCGGCGGCCTCGCGCAGGCGGAGCAGCTGCACGGCAAGGAGATGTCGTACAACAACTACACGGACACCGACGCCGCGCGCCGGGCCGCGTACGACCACGCCGAGCCCTGCGTCGCGATCATCAAGCACGCCAACCCGTGCGGCATCGCGATCGGCGCGGACGTCGCCGAGGCGCACCGCAAGGCGCACGCCTGTGACCCGCTCTCCGCGTTCGGCGGCGTGATCGCCGTCAACCGCCCGGTCTCCGTGGCGATGGCCGAGCAGGTCGCCGAGATCTTCACCGAGGTCATCGTGGCCCCCGCGTACGAGGACGGCGCGGTCGAGGTCCTGGCCCGCAAGAAGAACATCCGCGTCCTGCGCGCCGAGGGCGCCCCGGCGAACCCGGTCGAGCTCAAGCCCATCGACGGCGGCGCGCTCCTCCAGGTCACCGATCGCCTCCAGGCGGACGGCGACAAGCCGGAGAACTGGACCCTGGCGACGGGCGAGGCCCTGTCCGCCGAGGAGCTGACCGAGCTGGCCTTCGCCTGGAAGGCGTGCCGCGCGGTCAAGTCGAACGCCATCCTGCTCGCCAAGGACGGCGCCTCGGTGGGCGTCGGCATGGGCCAGGTCAACCGCGTCGACTCCGCGAAGCTCGCGGTGGAGCGGGCAGGCGAGGAGCGGGCACGGGGCGCGTTCGCCGCGTCCGACGCTTTCTTCCCGTTCCCGGACGGTCTGGAGATCCTCACCGCGGCGGGCGTCAAGGCCGTGGTCCAGCCGGGTGGTTCGGTCCGCGACGAGCTGGTCGTGGAGGCGGCGAAGAAGGCGGGCGTGACGATGTACTTCACGGGGACGCGGCACTTCTTCCACTGAGCCGTGCGAGCACGGCGCGCGGCCCGCCGGTCCGGACGACCGGCGGGCCGCGCGCGTGCCGGGAGCGGCGCTCAGCTCATGAAGCGCGAGCAGCCGCTCGTGTACACCCACTGGTGCGACGAGATGCTGTTGTTCATGCTGTAGCCGGTGGTGTACGTGTTGCGGGACAGGCTGTCGACGTACAGCTCGCCCCGCTTGAGGCAGTTGTAGCCGCCCGCGTAGCCCGCGTGACGGTAGAACGCGACGACGTCCTCGCCGCCGTAGTAACCGCTGTTCATGACGGACGACGCACGGTCGTTGTCGGACCCCGTGAACGAGCCCGAGCCGTCGGCCCAATTGGAGTCGTCCCCCTGCGTTCCGCCGAGATAGGTGCTGGAGCAGTCGTAGCCGTCCCAGGCGCGGACATAGCCGTCGCTGCCGGGCCACGCGTTGTCGCAGCCGACCCCTGCCGGGGCGGCCGGGGCGGCCGGGGCGGCCGTGGCGGGTGCGGCGAGGCCGACGGCCGCCAGGCCGAGCGTGGCGAGGGCCATGGTCAACTTGCGCATGATGAACTCCCGTTCGTCTTGGTGAGGTGGTACCGGTGTGCTGTGGGCCGCCCGTCAGGCGCGGGGGCCCACGATCTCCTCGGCACGCGCCAAGGCGTTCCGCTGGAGACGTCGATGGGTGTCGAGCGCTTCGCGGTACTCGGCGCGCAACGTGCCGATGTAGTGGGCCTGGCGCTTCCGGCCGACGGCTCTGAGCGAGGCGTCGCGGGCGCACAGGGCGTCGGCGGTGGCGATCCTCTTCTCGACGACGAACGCCCTGTCCGGCGGCAGGTCCCGGGCCGTCCGCCGGGCACCCTCGCG
The DNA here is from genome assembly GCF_009832925.1 of Streptomyces sp. Tu 2975. Lineage (GTDB taxonomy): Bacteria > Actinomycetota > Actinomycetes > Streptomycetales > Streptomycetaceae > Streptomyces. The sequence continues at coordinate 3,346,064 of NZ_CP047140.1, read as the reverse complement.
GGCGGCCTCCGGGTCGGGGTACGGCTGGCCGGCTCGTGCCATGCACGCCGCCCAAGCCGTGACGGCCTTGCCGAACTGCTGGTCCCGCAACAGATCCGCGACATACAGCGGACGGAGGTTGAGCGCCGCCTTCTCGGCGCGGAACCACGTCTTCTGGTCGCCGTACAACTGCTTCTGGGCCTCGCCGACGCAACCGCCGGTGCGCTTGCGGATGGTTCCGCCGCCGCCCGGCACCTCGACCGTGAGCACGCTGGCGTCCCGGCCGCCGTCCAGCGCTGCGTCGTAGAGCGCACGCCGTTCGGCGGAGAGGGTGTTGCGGTGGGCGAGGTTCGGGTTGTGCCGTCCGGCCCGGTCGCTCTTTGCCTCGATACGGCTCCCGTAGCCGTGCTCGCGGGCCCAGTCGGCGTCGTCCTGGACGTAACCGACCGGGCGGCTCTCCTCCAGGGTGAGCGGCCGGTGCTCGGAGAACGGGAAACCGCGCCGGTTCATGCACTGCTTGACCAGGCGCTGCTCGGCATCGGAGATCCGCAGTTCGTCGGCGTGGCCCAGCTCTGCGGCCGAGTCGTTCACGTCCGTGTGCCGGCCCGGTGCGGCCGCGGCGGCCGCCCCCTGCCCGCCGTCCTGTGTGCAGCCGGTCGCGGCGGCCGACACTGCCGCCGCGACCGCACACGCGGCGATGAACCTGCGCTTCATGCCCCTGCCCCCCATCGGCGCGCCGCCCGTTCGGCGGCGTACCGACACCATCCCGCCGGAGCCGGGCGGGAGGTACCTCGTACGTCAGAGGATGGCGGTCAGCAGGACTTGGCCCAGGTATGCGACAGCACGCTCGAGTCCAGGGCCAGATCCTGCCGGTGTCCCTTCTCGACGCAGCCGAGGCGCTGCTTCAGTCCTGGCTGCGCGAAGTAGGTGACGTGGACGAAGCCCTTGGGGTCGGGCAGGCCGTTGTTGAAGAGGGAGCCGGGGCGCCCGGTGCCGGCCCAGGAGCAGTCGTTCTCGCCGTCGAACCAGTCCGGGTCGTCGCCCGACCAGGCGCACATCCTGCCTTCGCCGCCGGCCTCGGAGAAGAAGCAGACGGAGCCTGGCTCGCAGCGGTCGTAGCCGGTGGCCGTCTGCGTCGTCCCGGTGCCGCTGTCAGGGCCCGGGCTCGTGGTGGGCCCCGTGGCCGCGTCGGCGCGCGGCTTCGTGGCCGGGTCGTCGGCCACGAGCATCCGCACCCCGAAGCCCGCCACCGCCAGGGCGAGTACGCCGGCCGCCACCGTGAGCAGCGGCCTGCTGTACATCTCAATCCCTTTCCCCCGACGGAATCAGCGCCAGGGTAGGGACAGGTACGGGCAAGGGCACGGCGTTCGCCCGGTGTGGCCCGGAAGTGGAGCCGGAAAGGCCGAAGGCCGTGAAACCCGGGAGTTTCACGGCCTTCGACCTGTGCGGAGAGCGTGACTCACACGCGCTGGCGGTTGAACCAGGCGCCACCGTCGGACTTGCCGACGAACACGGTCACGAGGATCGCCAGGACGGTGTGCACGAGGCCCACCAGGATGAACGGGTAGATGCCCAGGATGGCGGTGATGATGCCGAACACCATCGCGGCGATGCGGATGCCGTTGCCGCCGCTGCCGAACTTGACGGCGAGGACTATGGCGAAGACGCCCCAGGCCAGCACCAGCAGCGTGAGCAGCCACAGGACACCGGACGAGTAGTCGGCGAGGTCCTGGAACTGGACGTCGTCCCTGAGCGCCGGGTCCTCCTTCGCCTTGCCGATGGCCACCGCGCTGAGCGCGAACAGGATCGTGCCGATCAGCTGGAAGCCGGCGATGATGTAGAGCATCACGCGGGCTGCCTTGACGCCGCCGGGCATCTCCTGCGGGCCGGTCGGGAAGCCGCCGCCGTAGGGCTGGACCGGCGGGGCCTGCGGGTAGCCGTAGCCGGGCTGCTGGCCCTGCTGCTGGCTGTAGGGGTTGTTCGGGTCGCCGAAGCTCATGGCGGGTTCCTCCGTGTGGAAATGCGGGGACGACGCGGCCCGAGCGGAGGAACTGTGCTGTTTTTACTGTTTTGCCCCCCGGCACTGCCCGCGGCACTGCGCGGCTCATCGTCGTCTGAGAGTGGACTTTTTGTCCAGCCGGTATTCACAGGTGTTGTGCAAGTGCAACCTCTCGGCCATCCGCCCGTCGAGACGGAGACCGGGCGGATTGGAACCGGGACGGGTCCATCCGGGAGGATGGGGGTATGACTGCCCAGATTCTCGATGGCAAGGCCACCGCAGCCGCGATCAAGTCCGACCTGACCGCCCGGGTGGCGGCCCTCAAGGAGCGGGGGATCACACCCGGCCTCGGCACCCTGCTCGTCGGGGACGACCCGGGCAGCCGCTGGTACGTCAACGGCAAGCACCGCGACTGCGCGCAGGTCGGCATCGCGTCGATCCAGCGCGAACTGCCCGGGACCGCAACGCAGGAGGAGATCGAGGCGGTCGTGAGGGAGCTCAACGAGAACCCCGAGTGCACCGGGTACATCGTCCAACTCCCGCTTCCCGAAGGCATCGACGCGAACCGCGTCCTGGAGCTGATGGATCCGGCCAAGGACGCCGACGGACTGCACCCGGTGAGCCTCGGCCGGCTGGTGCTGGGCATCGAGGGACCGCTGCCCTGCACGCCGTACGGCATCGTCCAGCTGCTGCGCCACCACGGCGTGGAGATCAAGGGCGCGAACGTCGTGGTCGTCGGGCGCGGTATCACCATCGGGCGGCCGATGCCGCTGGTGCTGACCCGCAAGTCGGAGAACGCGACCGTGACGCAGTGCCACACCGGTACGCGTGACCTCTCCGCCCACCTGCGTCAGGCGGACATCATCGTCGCCGCGGCCGGTGTGCCGCACCTGATCCTGCCCGAGGACGTCAAGCCCGGCGCGGCCGTGCTCGACGTCGGCGTCAGCCGTGACGAGAACGGCAAGATCGTCGGCGACGTCCACCCCGGCGTCGCGGAGGTGGCCGGCTGGGTCGCCCCGAACCCCGGTGGCGTGGGCCCGATGACGCGCGCGCAGTTGCTGGTGAACGTGGTCGAGGCCGCCGAGCGCGCGGCGTCGGCCGGGTCCGCGGCCTGACGGGAAGAGGCTGACCCATGGTGGTACGCGCGGACAGCAGCGGCACTCGCGGGCCGGGCGACGGCGACGGCACCGGAGCGCCGGGACCGGACGAGGCCGTCCCGGACCGCACCGCTTCCGACCCGGCCGACGCGGCGCCCGGGACGGCCGCCGCCTCTCGGACGGCGACCGGCACGTCCGCGGAGGCGGCCGGTGAGGCGTCGCGCCCCGGCGCGGCCTCCGTGGACGCGGCGCCCGACGCTGCCGAGGACGACGCGGGAGCGGGACCGGACGCCACAGCGGCCGACGGGAGCGGCGCCGACGACGCGGACCCCGACCGCAAGGCCGGTTCGCGCAGGCCGCCCGCCGTCACGCTGGACACCGCCAGGCCCGAGGGCGGCGGACGGGCCGCGCCGGGGGACGCGCCCGCCCCGGCACGGCAGTGGCCGCTGCTCACGGTGCTCTCCCTGACGGGAGTCGGCCTGCTGATCGTCGGCACCAACGCCTTCACCGACGCCTTCCGTGTGGGCACGATGCTGATCGGCGCCGCTCTCGTCCTCGGGGCCGTGCTGCGTCGCGTCACGCCGTCCGTGGGCATGCTCGCCGTCCGCTCCCGTTTCACGGACATGATCACGTACGGGCTGCTCGGAACGCTGATCGTGCTGCTCGCCCTGGTGGCGCAGCCGAAACCGTGGCTGGACGTGCCGTTCCTCGAGGACGCGGTTCATTTCACGGTGCGTTAGCGCCCGGATCCAAGAGGTCGGCCTCTCGCGCGAGTAGCTTGAAGTCGAGATGGCCCGGTGTCACTCACCGTGACATCGGGCCGGTCGACGCGCGAGAGGGACGTTCACCCGATGGCCAAGATCAAGGTAGCCGGTCCCGTCGTCGAGCTCGACGGCGACGAGATGACCCGCATCATCTGGCAGTTCATCAGGAACAAGCTGATCCTGCCGTATCTCGATGTCGAGCTGATCCACTTCGACCTGGGCATCCAGCAGCGTGATGCAACCGGTGACCAGGTGACACTCGACGCCGCCGACGCCGTCAGGAAGTACGGCGTCGGCGTCAAGTGCGCCACGATCACGCCCGACGAGGCGAGGGTCGAGGAGTTCAACCTCAAGGCGATGTACCGCTCGCCGAACAGGACCGTCCGCGACATCCTCGGCGGCGTCGTCTTCCGTGAGCCGGTGATCATGGAGAACGTCCCCGGGTCCGTCGCCGGCTGGACGAAGCCGATCGTCGTCGGCCGGCACGCCTTCGGCGACCAGTACCGGGCCGTCGATCTCAAGGTCCCCGGCCCCGGCACGCTGACGATGACGTACACGCCCAGGGACGGCTCCGACCCGATCGAGCTGGAGGTCCATGACTTCCCCGGGCCGGGCGTGGCGCTCGGTATGTACAACCACGACGACTCGATCCGCGACTTCGCGCGCGCCTCGTTCCGCTACGGCCTGGCCCGTGGCTACCCGGTCCTGCTGTCCACGAAGAACACGGTGCTCAAGCGGTACGACGGCCGGTTCAAGGACGTCTTCCAGGAGGTCTTCGACGCCGAGTTCAAGGCGGAGTTCGCGCGGCAGGGCCTGACGTACGAGCACCGGCTGATCGACGACATGGTGGCTGCCGCGCTGCGCGGGGAGGGCGGCTACCTCTGGGCGTGCAAGAACTACGACGGTGAGGTCCAGTCGGCGCTGGTCTCGCAGGGGTTCGGCTCGCCGGGGCTGATGACCTCGGTCCTGATGTCGGCCGACGGCAGGACCGTCCTGGCCGAGGCCGCCCACGGCACCGTCACCCGCCACTACCGCCGGCACCAGCAGGGCCGGGAGACGTCGACCAACCCCATCGCCTCCGTCCACGCCTGGACGCGCGGACTCGCCCACCGGGGAAGACTGGACGGCACGCCGGAGGTGACCTGGTTCGCCCGGGTGCTGGAGCACGTGTGCGCGGAGACCGTCGAGGGCGGCCAGATGACCCGGGACCTCGCCCTGCTGATCTCGCCCAACCAGCCTTGGCAGACCACGGAACAGTTTCTGGACACCCTGGACGCCGTTCTGCAGAAGAAGATGGCCGACCACCTGGCGTCATGACCACGCCGGTCCGGCACGCGCCCTGGCCCGGCCGGCGGGGACGCGGCACGGCGGAACGGGCGACGGCGCCCGTCCTCTCCCCCGAGGGAGGACGGGCGCCGTCGTGCTTCAAGAGTCATGGACGCGCCAAATCCGTTCAAGGGACGACTGTGGCCTGTGGCACGGAAGTGACCATTCCGCCACGGTGTGATCGTCGTGCTACGGATGCGACACTGGGGCCGCAACCGAGGACCGTCGGCTGCACGGGGGGTATACAAAGCACATTCGGGGGACAAGGGGGAAGTACCAATGCCTCGTTGGAAGGAATTGCCCGAGGGGCTGGACCCGGAGGTACGCGAGTTCACCGGCCAGCTGCGCGGGCTCGTCGACCGCAGCGGCCTGAGCATCGCGGCGGTCTCCGACCGCACCGGATACAGCAAGACGTCCTGGGAGCGGTATCTCAACGGACGGCTGCTCGCGCCCAAGGGCGCGGCCGTCGCGCTCGCCGAGGTGACCGGCACCGACACCGGCCATGTGACCACCATGTGGGAGCTGGCGGAACGCGCCTGGAGCCGTGCCGAGGCGCGCCACGACATGACGATGGAAGCGATACGGATCTCGCAGGCGCGTGAGGCGCTCGGCGGCGTCGGCGGTCAGGGCCCGATGACGCCGTCAGCGGCGCGGCCCGGCGGCGCGGGACGTGCCGCCGGGCCGAGGGACGCGGCGGGACGCGTGTCCGGCGGCTACGGCCCCGGACCGCACGGCCGCACGGGAGGACCCGCTGCCGACCCGTACGGCGGGCCCGTCGGCGCCGGCGCGTACGGCGGCCCGGCCGCCGGCTCACGGCCCCAGGGCCGGCCGGGGCAGGAAGGCCCCGGAGCATACGGAAACCAGGCCCGCCCCGGCGCGTACGGCGGCCCCGCCGACCCGGGCGTGCACGGCAGCCCCGCCACGCCCGGCGGCGCGGACGGGCGTCCGGCCGAACGTCCCCGTAAAGGCCAGTTCGTCATAGCCGCCGTGGTGAGCGTGCTCATCGTGGGCGCGGGTGGTTGGTTCCTCGTCAACGGCGACGGCGGTGACGGACGCGAGGACCGGGCGACGCGCAGCCCGTCTGCCGCGCCCACCACCACGGCCCCGGAGCTGCCGGCCGGGGTGAAGTGCAACGGCACCGACTGTGCGGGCCAGGACCCGGAAATCATGGGCTGTGGCGGCGAATACGCCACGACCGTCTCGAGGGCCACCGTCGGCACGGCGGTGATAGAGGTCCGGCACAGCCAGGTGTGCGGCGCGGCATGGGCCCGTATCACCAAGGCGGCCGTCGGGGACTCGGTGCGGATAGCGGTCGGCGGCAAGGCCGCAGAGAGCGCCCTGGTCAACGCGGACAAGGACGCGTACACAGCGATGGCGGCGGCGCCCGACCCGGCCGACGCCAAGGCGTGCGCCACGCTCACGAGCGGCACGGAGGGGTGCACCACCACGCCGTGACACACGCCTTGGGGCGCGGACGGGTGAGACGCGCCACAAGGGGGCGGGGATCGGTCCGTGCCCGGGTCGGATAGCCTGACCGCTGGAAATCTCTTCACGTCAAGATTCACCCCGGGCGTGGACGAGAGGTCCCGTACGAGGGGCAGTGTTGCCCACCGCCAGCTGTCTTACGGAGATCGCCATGACCCGCACTCCCGTCAACGTCACCGTGACCGGCGCGGCCGGCCAGATCGGCTACGCGCTGCTCTTCCGCATCGCCTCCGGCCACCTGCTCGGCGCGGATGTGCCGGTCAAGCTGCGCCTGCTCGAGATCCCGCAGGGACTCAAGGCCGCCGAGGGCACCGCCATGGAGCTCGACGACTGCGCCTTCCCGCTGCTCAAGGGCATCGAGATCACCGACGACCCGAACGTCGGCTTCGACGGCGCCAACGTCGCCCTCCTCGTCGGCGCCCGCCCCCGCACCAAGGGCATGGAGCGCGGCGACCTGCTGTCCGCCAACGGTGGCATCTTCAAGCCCCAGGGCAAGGCCATCAACGACAACGCCGCGGACGACATCCGCGTCCTCGTGGTCGGCAACCCGGCCAACACCAACGCCCTCATCGCCCAGGCCGCGGCCCCGGACGTACCGGCCGAGCGCTTCACCGCGATGACCCGCCTGGACCACAACCGCGCGATCTCGCAGCTGGCCGCCAAGACCGGCGCGTCCGTCTCCGACATCAAGCGCCTCACCATCTGGGGCAACCACTCCGCCACCCAGTACCCGGACATCTTCCACGCGGAGATCGCCGGCAAGAACGCCGCGGAGGTCGTGGACGACCAGCAGTGGCTGGCCGACACCTTCATCCCGACCGTCGCCAAGCGTGGCGCCGCGATCATCGAGGCCCGTGGCGCGTCGTCCGCCGCCTCGGCCGCGAACGCCGCCATCGACCACGTCCACACCTGGGTCAACGGCACCGCCGAGGGCGACTGGACCTCCATGGGCATCCCGTCCGACGGTTCCTACGGCGTCCCGGAGGGCCTGATCTCGTCCTTCCCGGTCACCTGCAAGGACGGCAAGTACGAGATCGTCCAGGGCCTGGACGTCAACGAGTTCTCCCGCACCCGCATCGACGCCTCGGTGCAGGAGCTGGTGGAGGAGCGCGACGCGGTCCGCGAGCTCGGCCTCCTCTGACCCTCGCGCCGCGGACGTCCGCGGCGGTCCGCACCACGCCCCGGTAGCCCGTGCTGCCGGGGCGCACGTGTGTGCGGGAACTACGGGACCGGTTTCGACAGTCTCGGCTGTCATGCGCGTGATGATGATCCTCCCGGCCCTGACCGAAGCGACCAGTCCGCTCTTCCGTCCCATCAAGTACTCGCTGTTCCCGCCGCTCGGTCTCGCGACCCTCGCGGGATACCTCGACGAGTCGGACGAGGTGACGCTGTACGACGAGCACGTCGAGCGCATCGACATCGAGGCCCTGCCCAGCCCCGACCTGCTGGTGCTCCAGCCGTACATCACATCGGCGCGCCGCAGTTACGAGATAGCCGACCACTTCCGGGCGCGGGGCGTGCACGTGGCGATGGGCGGACTCCACGTCACCTCGCTGCCGGACGAGGCCGCGCAGCACGCGGACACCGTCTTCACCGGCCCGGGGGAGGAGCAGTGGCCGCTGTTCCTGAAGGACTTCCGCGACGGCGCCGCTGCCCGGCGCTACGACTCCACGGCACAGCGCACCCTGGCCGGTCTCCCGCCGGTGCGCCGCGACCTGATCAAACGTCACCTGTACCTCGTGCCCAACTCGATCGTCGTCTCCCGCGGTTGCCCGCACCACTGCGACTTCTGCTACAAGGACGCGTTCTTCGAGGGCGGCAGGTCCTTCTACACGCAGACCGTCGACGACGCCCTGTCGGAGATCGAGCGGCTGCCGGGCCGCCACCTCTACTTCCTCGACGACCATCTGCTGGGCAACCGACGCTTCGCGGAAGCCCTGTTCGACGGCATGGCGGGCATGGGCCGCCTGTGGCAGGCGGCCGGCACGGTCAACTCCGTGCTTCAGCCGGACCTGCTGGAGCGGGCGGTCGACGCCGGCCTGCGCAGCCTGTTCGTCGGCTTCGAGACCGTCAACGACGCGAACCTGGCGGAGCGCCGCAAGAACCAGAACATCGGCAAGGACTACGGCGCTGCGGTCCGCCGTCTCCATGACGCGGGGGTCATGGTCAACGCCAGCTTCGTCTTCGGCCTCGACCAGGACGGCCCGGACGTCTTCGACCGCACGGTGGAGTGGGCCGTCGAGCAGGGCATCGAGACGGCGACGTTCCACATCATGACGCCGTACCCGTCCACGGGGCTGTGGAAGCAGATGGAGGCCGAGGACCGCATCGTGCACCGCGACTGGGACCTGTACGACACCCGTCATGTGGTCCACCGGCCCAAGGGCATGACCGCCCGTCAGCTGGAGGACGGCTACTGGCGCGCCTACCGCGACTTCTACCGCTGGTCCAACATCTGGCGCGGCGCCTCGGCCCAGCCCGGCCCGCACGAGCGGATGCGGCATCTCGCCTACGCGGGCGGCTGGAAGAAGTTCGAGCCCGCGTGGGACATGCTGATCCGCTCGCGGCGTACTGTCCGCGCGATGCCCGCGCTGGAGCGCACGCTCGCCGCGTTCGGCGGACGCAAGGCGGCGTGAGCCGCGCCGGGCCGGGCGCCGGTGACGTCTGCCCGGCCCGGCGGCTCAGCGGCGCACGAGGCCCGCGCCCGGCGACGGGTCCGGCCGCAGCCAGTGGCCGTCGGTGCTCCAGCCGAGCAGGCGCCGCGCCCGTCCGCCGTCCGCCGTGCCGTCCCCGCCGAAACTCCCGCCCGCGGCGACCAGACGCAGCCCCGCGAGCGCCGGGGCGAGGCGGGCGGCGACGTGCCGGGGGTGACGGGCCGCTTCGTCCGCCACCTGACCGAGCACCCGCTGCTGTTCGTCCGCCGTGCACAGCGACAGGTGGAAGAGCATCTGCCGCCAGGCGTACGCCACGTCCTTGATCGTCCCCAGCGGGCGAGGGTTGCCGTGGACCCGCGCGGTCAGCACGCACACGGTGCTGAAGCAGCGGCATGCCAGATCCGCCCAGCCGGGTTCCGGCAGGATCCCGGCGTGCCTCACCAGCGTCGCGAGATTGTGGGTGGTGAGGATCTGCGCCTGCTCGATGATCTTCCCGTTCGCCGCCACCGAGCCGTACCCGCCGCGGCCGGCCCGTTCCGTGCACAGCCTCGCGAAGCCGGGTGAGGTCCGTGCACCGTACGACCGTGTCAGCGCCTCGCCGGCCTCGAGGACGGCCATGTTGCGGACGGCGGCGTAGTCGATCCCGTAGTAGCGCTCGTACAGCGAACCGCGCAACAGCTCGGCGGCGTCCCTGGCGGCCCGGAGGAACTTCGGGCCGAACGTTCCCATGAAGATGTCCGCGGCCAGCTCTTCCACCAGCGCAGCGCCCAGGTCCGCCTGGCGGGCGAGCACGCCGAGTTCGCGTACCAGCGGGTTGGGCAGCAGCGTGCCCGGGAACGCCTGCACGGCCAGCTCGCCGAGTCGGCGCAGCGCGGTCATGGCGGGTTCCTCGGTGGCCGGCCCGCTCAAGCGCCGGCCGGCCACCGCCTGTACCCAGGGCAGCTCCTCGATCCGGGCCTGCCGCTCGAGGTCGAGCAGCAGCAGGGAGCGCCGGTTGCGGAACGCCCGGTAGACCGCGGCCATCAGTGTGCGCAGCGACTCGTCCTCGTACGCCTGCGCCGTGGTCGCGGCGACGAGTTGCGGCACGAGCTCGGCCAGCACCTCGGCCGACGGCACGACGCCGCGTTCCACGAGGGTGCCGATCGGCGCGCTGAGTGCCGCCTCGACGACCTGGCGGATCGCCGCGGGGATCTCGGCGCCGACGGGCAGGCCCGTGTCCCTGTGCTCCTGCTGCGTCACCGGGGTGACGAGCGGAGCGATGTCCGCCGCGCCGACGTGCTGGGGCAGACCGGAGACACGGCGCAGCACGACCTGCGCGAGCGCGTGGTGCGAAGGCAGCGCCGCCTGGCCCGCCTGCCGGTGACGCAGGGCGGTGTGCCGTTCGGTGCCGGGCGTGCCGCGCTTGCGGACCATGGAGGTGACGGCGTGCCGCAGCAGGCCGAGCCGCCGGGCGGCCAGCGGCCGCCCGGCGACGGCCTCCTCCAGCGCGTCCCGCAGCACCGCCAGGTTCTCCTTGGGGCGGCGGTGCTTGCCGCAGAGCGTGTGCTCCTGTGCCAGCAGCCGGTAGCGACGCAGCAGCTCCGCGCCGCGCTCGAGCCAGTCGCCGTCCGCGGGGATCTCACCCGGTCCCGTCGTCTCCAGCCAGTGCGCGAGCAGTTCGTCCGCGAACGGCAGCCACACGGTCAGTGCCTCCCGCTGGGTCTCCACCGCCGTGTTCGTCCCGCGGCGGGCGAGTGTGTGGCCGACGTCGGCGACGGTACGGCGGTGCACGGCCAGGGTGTCCGGCGCAGGGACGTCCGACGGCCGGGGCAGGAACCGCAGCCGACCCGCGAACGGATCGAGGACGCCGACGAGTTCGAGTGCCTGCGGCACCTCGCCGGCGCGGACCAGCCACGCCACCGTGAGCAGCGCCGCTTCCTCCGGCACGGCCACCGAGTAGCGCCCGCTGTCCAGCAGGTCCCACAGAGTGACGAGGCCGGGCTCGGTCAGGAAGTGGTCGAACAGCGCCCTGCGGTCGGCGGGCACGCCTGCCTCGCGGGCGGCCTCCGTCTCGTACGGAAGCAGGGGGCCGCCCGCGGCGGCGCTTCCGGTCGCGAAGCCGCCGTGGACGACCTCGGGGGTCACCCAGGCGGGGAGGCCGGCCACCGGCGTGCGGGAACCGATCCGCAGCCGTCCGTCGGCCATCCCGTCGAGCACGTCACGCCAGCGCCGCATCCGTTGCTGCGCGCGGGTGCGTGTCCCGGCGTCCTGGTGCGTCAGCGCGGTGGTGAAGGCCTTCGTCAACTGCCCGGACGCGTACGACGGCGCTGCGATGAGTGGCTGCTTCTCAGCGTTCTCGTTCATAAGCCGACGTGGCGGGTTCCGCCCCCGCGCCCTCCGGGTCCCGAGCCCGGCGCTCTGCTGCTGAGCTACACGTCGATGAGATCGAACGTTAGCCATGTGCCGGGCCGGCGGACAACGGATTTCGGTTCGGTGCGGGGCCGGTGAGGAACCTGCCGGGGCGTCAGCCCGCCGCCGCGGCCGCCGTCATCACGGTGACCGCGACCATCGCCGCCTGCATGTCACGGATGGCCTTACGGAGGCTGTCGCCCGCCCACTGGCCCTCGGAGATCCGGGACATCCGCGCGGTGAGCTCCTTGCGCGGGACGCCCGGGAAGGCGATGCGGTGAAGCTTCGCGGAATGGATCAGTGCGACCAGACCTGCCGTCCGGTCGTCGGGGTCGTTCCCCTCGAGGACGACGGCGGCGAGGCGGTCGCGGAGCTCGCGTTCGGCCGCCCCGTCCGCCTCCGGGTAGCGCTTGACCGGGAAGAGGCCCAGCACCTTGTGCTGCTCCTCGGCCACAAGGCCCCGCTCACGCAGACTCCCGATCGTGGCGGTCACGGCCTTGGAGTGGTCCTTCGTCAGCCAGTCCGTGACCTTCGGAGGCCTGCGCCTGCGGCCCGCCCAGGCCGTGAGCTGCTCCAGGCGGCCGTCGAGGAGTGGGACACCGGTGGGTGCCTGGTCCGTGACCCGCACCCGGCCGTCGTCCACCGAGACCCGCCCGGCCATGACCAGGTCGAGCAGGATGCCACCCGCCACGGCCCATCCGGCCGACTGCCGGTCCTTCGCCGCACCGGACTCGTCGTCCAGTGACAGCAGCATGATCTCCTCGCCCAGCGTGACCGCCATGCGGCCCCCTTTGTTCGCTTCTGTATTGATGGTCCGATCATGGGGACGGCCGGGACGGCCGCTCAGTTCCCCCGGCGGCAGGGCCGCCGGGCGGAGAGCAACCGGCGCGGGGGTTGACCGCCTTCGCCGTGGCCACCAGCAACTCCACCGGCGCACGGCCTTTGGACTCGCCGGATCGGCCGGGCCTCGCCCGTCCCCTGGCCGGTGCCGAGGACGGGCCCCGCGGCGCCCTCGGTCCAGGTCCAGTCGAGCGAGGCGGCCATGGCGCGCGGACCCTCCGTGCTCCAGCCGCCCGTGTCCGCGGCGACGAGCCGTTCCGCCAGCTCGCTGACCGATCCTCGCTGACCGATCCGATTCAGGCTCCCCGTTGTGGAGCGCGTGCGTCCTGCGTCGTGCGGTGTCTGCGTCAAGCGGGCGTCGGCGCACCGGAGTTGACGTGCACGGAGGCTATCCGGTCGAGCTCGTCGAAGAGGACGTCGACCGTGCCTCCGTCGGGGAGCCCCGCGCTCATCCGGTCCTCGGTGCGGCGTTGCGGAAGGTCGTGGTGGCCGAAGTAGCCGGAGACGACCCGGCGTGCGGACCCGCCGACGAGGCCGGCGCCGGTGAGCAGGACGCGCGGCAGGGTGATGGCGTCCGGTTCGGCACGGGGGACCTGCGGATCGTCCGGAACCATGTAGGCGCGGCCGTCGGCGCTCGCCTGTACGCCGATGTACCCGGCGGCGCCGAGCACGCCCATCGCCGTGAACGCGAGGGTCTCGACGGCGCGGCGGGGGTCGTCGTGCGCGGCGAGGGGGACGAGCTCCTCGGTGAACTCGCTCAGGCCGTGGGCCTGCCCGTACGTGCGGACCCGATCTGCCGCCGCGACGACCGGTGAGCCGGCGAAGCCGGGGTTGGCCCAGGCCCACAGCCATGAGTGCTCGTTGACGTCGAACGTGCCGAGGAGCGAGATCCTCAGCTCCCGTCCGGACTGCCGGTAGAGGCACTGTCCGAGGTCGGCACTCCACTCGCCGATCGGCAGGAACTCGTTGAACGCCTCGAGTTGTTCCGCGCCCCAGGCGGCGTGCTGCTCGGTGAGGCGGAGGAACGGATCACTGAACTTCGCGGTCATGTACCTGACCCTATGAGGTCGACCGGTGACGGCTGCAATGGGCGGTGACCCCGGTCACGTTCGCCCCGGGATGCCCGTGTTGATCCCGTCGCGGCCCAGGTGTCCGGCCGGTCAAGGGACGGTGGATGTTTCGTGAGTCAGGTCACGTTCCGTGAACCGTTCCGCATGGTTCTTGGTTCCGGGGGCAGGCGGCCAGATCGCCGGGGTGTGACCGGCGTCGGACAAAACGGGAACGAAAGGCCAAAACGCGACGTGTCGGCAGTACAACAGACCATCCATGTGGGCGGGGAGTGGCGTTTCGCGCTCTCCGGCGCCACTCGCGACATCATCGACCCCGCCGACGGGAGCGTCTTCGCCGTCGTGGCGGAGGGCGGTGTCGCCGACACCGATGACGCTGTCGCCTGCGCGCGGGCCGCATTCGACGACGGCACCTGGCCGCGCACCCCTGTCGCGGAACGGGCCGCGCTGCTCCGACGCGTCGCGACCCTGCTCGAGCGGGACCGGGAGAAGATCGGCGCGCTGGAGAGCCAGGACGCGGGCAAGACCCTCGAAGAGGGGCGCGTCGACGTCGACTGTGTACGCGACGCCTTCGTCTACTTCGCCGACCTCGTCATGAACGAGAGCGGCGGCCGTGTCGTGGACGCCGGGTCGGACGACATCCACAGCGTGGTCGTGCACGAGCCCGTCGGCGTCTGCGCGCTGATCACCCCCTGGAACTATCCGCTGCTCCAGGCCAGCTGGAAGATCGCCCCGGCGCTCGCTGCGGGCAACACACTGGTGATCAAGCCCAGCGAGATCACGCCGCTGACCACCGTCGCCCTGATCGAACTTCTGATCGAGGCGGGACTGCCGCCCGGCGCCGCGAACATCGTCACCGGCGCCGGAGACCCCGTCGGCGCCCGGCTGGCCGAGCACCCCGACGTGGACCTCGTGTCCTTCACCGGTGGGCTCGTCAGCGGCACGAAGGTCGCCCGCGCCGCGGCCGACAGCGTCAAGAAGGTCGCCCTCGAACTCGGCGGCAAGAACCCGAACGTGGTCTTCGCCGACGCCTGCACCACACCCGACGGGTTCGACACGGCCGTCGACCAGGCGCTCAACGCCGCGTTCATCCACAGCGGGCAGGTCTGCTCCGCAGGCTCACGGCTCATCGTCGAGGAGTCGCTGCGTGAGCGGTTCGTCGCCGAACTCGCGCGCAGGGCCGAGAAGATACGCCTCGGGCGCGGCACCGACGAGGGCGTCGAGTGCGGCCCCCTCGTCTCCGATCGGCAACTCGCCAGGACCGAGGAGTTCGTGGCCTCCGCGCTGGCCGAGGGCGCGGTGCTCAGGGCGGGCGGCGAGCGGCCGGAGGGCCCGGGCTTCTTCTACCGGCCCACCGTCCTCGACCGCTGCCACCGCTCCATGCGCGTCGTCCGCGAGGAAATCTTCGGCCCCGTCCTGACCGTCGAGACCTTCCGCACCGAGGAAGAGGCCCTCGCCCTCGCCAACGACACCGAGTACGGCCTCGCCGGCGCCGTCTGGACGTCCGACGCCGGACGCGCCCGCCGGATGGCGCGGCTGATGCGGCACGGCACCGTCTGGATCAACGACTTCCACCCCTACCTGCCGCAGGCGGAGTGGGGCGGCTTCGGCAAGTCGGGCACCGGCCGTGAGCTGGGACCCGCCGGACTCGCCGAGTACCGCGAGGCGAAGCACATCTACCAGAACCTCGCCCCGCGCCCCGTGCGCTGGTTCGCGGGCTGAGGCGGGGAAACACACCATGACCGACCACATGCACGAGTACGACTATGTCGTCGTCGGCGGCGGCACCGCCGGTTCGGTGATCGCCTCCCGGCTCACCGAGGACCCCGGCGTGACCGTCGCCGTCATCGAGGGCGGCCCGAGCGACGTCGACCGCGACGACGTGCTGACCCTGCGGCGCTGGATGGGCCTGCTCGGCGGTGAGCTCGACTACGACTACCCGACCACCGAACAGCCCCGCGGCAACTCGCACATCCGCCACAGCCGCGCCCGCGTGCTCGGCGGCTGCTCCTCCCACAACACCCTCATCGCCTTCAAGCCGCTGCCGTCCGACTGGGACGAGTGGGCCGGGGCCGGTGCGGAGGGCTGGGACGCCGCGGCCATGGAGCCGTACTTCCACAAACTGCGCAACAACATCGTCCCCGTCGACGAGGCCGACCGGAACGCCATCGCCCGCGACTTCGTCGACGCCGCGCGGACCGCTCTCGACGTGCCGCGTATCGAGAGCTTCAACGAGAAGCCCTTCCACGAGGGCGTCGGCTTCTTCGACCTCGCCTACCACCCCGAGAACAACAAGCGCTCGTCGGCGTCCGTCGCCTATCTGCATCCCTTCCTCGACCGGCCGAACCTGCACATCGCGCTGGAGACCTGGGCGTACCGGCTGGAGCTGGACGGCACGCGTGCCACCGGGGTGCACGTACGCGCCAAGGACGGCGAGGAGCGGACCGTACGGGCCCGCCGCGAGGTGCTCGTCTGCGCGGGGGCCGTCGACACGCCCCGGCTGCTGATGCACTCCGGCATCGGGCCGCGCGCCGACCTGGAAAGGCTCGGCATACCCGTGGTCCACGACCTGCCGGGCGTAGGGGAGAACCTGCTCGACCACCCCGAGTCGGTCATCGTCTGGGAGACCCACGGGCCCATCCCGGAGAACTCCGCCATGGACAGTGACGCCGGGCTGTTCCTACGGCGGGACCCCGCGTCCGCGGGCCCCGACCTGATGTTCCACTTCTACCAGATCCCCTTCACCGACAACCCGGAGCGCCTCGGCTACGAACGCCCCGCGCACGGCGTGTCGATGACTCCCAACATCCCCAAGCCCCGCAGCCGCGGCCGCCTCTACCTGACCAGCGCCGACCCCGAGGTCAAACCCGCCCTCGATTTCCGGTACTTCACCGACGAGGACGACTACGACGGCCGCACCCTCGTCGACGGCATCCGGATCGCGCGGGAGATCGCGCAGCAGGAGCCGCTGGCCGGCTGGCTGAAGCGGGAGGTCTGTCCGGGTCCCGCGGTCACCTCCGACGAGGAGATCAGCGAATACGCGCGCAAGGTCGCGCACACCGTCTACCACCCCGCCGGCACCTGCCGGATGGGTGCGGCCGACGACGAACTCGCCGTCGTCGGCCCCGATCTGAGGATCCGCGGCCTCGCCGGCGTCCGGATCGCCGACGCGTCCGTCTTCCCGACGATGACGGCCGTCAACCCGATGATCACCGTCTTGATGGTCGGGGAGAAATGCGCGGACCTGCTGGGAGGTAATGCCTGATGAGTACGCCGCCGACACCTGTGTTCTCCGTACGCGACCTGTGGAAGGTCTTCGGCCCGAAGGCAGGCCGGGTGCCCGCCGACCCCGAGCTGGGCGCCCTCGACGCCGCCGGCCTGCGGGAGCGCACCGGCTGCACCGCCGCCGTGCGTGACGTCTCCTTCGACGTCCGCAAGGGTGAGGTCTTCGTCGTCATGGGCCTGTCCGGCTCCGGCAAGTCGACGCTGGTGCGCTGCCTCACCCGGCTGATCGAGCCGACGTCCGGCGCCATCTCCATCGACGGTGAGGACGTCATGTCGATGGACGCCGGACGACTGCGCGAACTGCGCCGCCACCGCGCGTCCATGGTGTTCCAGCACTTCGGGCTGCTGCCCCATCGCTCCGTGCTCGACAACGTCGCCTACGGTCTCGAGATCCAGGGCGTCGGCCGCGCGGAACGCCGGGCACGGGCCGCCGAGTTCGTCACCAAGGTCGGCCTCGAGGGCATGGAGTCCCGCCGTCCCGGCCAGCTGTCCGGCGGCCAGCAGCAGCGCGTCGGACTGGCCCGGGCGCTGGCGGTCGACCCCGAGGTCCTGCTGTTCGACGAGCCGTTCAGCGCGCTGGACCCGCTGATCCGCCGCGACATGCAGGAGGAGGTCGTGCGGCTGCACCGCGAGGAGGGCCGCACCATGGTCTTCATCACGCACGACCTGAGCGAGGCCCTCAAGATCGGTGACCGGATCGCGCTGATGCGCGACGGCCGGATCGTGCAACTCGGCACCCCCGAGGAGATCGTCGGCGAACCGGCCGACGAGTACGTGCGCGACTTCGTCCGTGATGTGCCGCGCGAACAGGTCATGACCGTGCGCACGGCCATGCGGCCCGCCACGGCGTCGGAAGCGGAGACCGGGCCGGCGCTCGCCCCGGGGGCGACGGTCTTCGAGGCCATCGAGGCCGTCGCCCGTACCGGCGAGACCGCGCGCGTCGTCGAGGACGGCAGGTGCCTGGGGGTGGTGGACCACGCGGCGCTGCTCGGCGTGGTCGCCGGCGTACCCGGCGGCAAGGCGGTGGCCGCATGACACGCGCAGCGCATACGCGCCACCACCGGGCAGCGCAGGGGCGGTGGACGCGATGACCGCCGCCGTCACCACTCCCGCTTCCGACAAGGCTCCCGACGAGGCGCCCGAGAAGGTGAAGGCGCCCGGAAAGGCCGGCCGTCCCGCTGCCGGGCGGTCCTTCCAGGACCTCATGCGTCACCCCGTGAAGGGCAAGCTGCTGGTCATCGCCGCGCTCGCGGCCGTACTCGTACCGCTTTCGGCGGTCGTGTGGGGCAGCGGCCCGTGGCCCGGCGCGCTGAGCGTCGACATCTCCGGTCCGCTCGACGACGCCAACACGTGGGTCATCGACAACCGGGACAGCCACCCCCTGTTCCTCTACTTCCTGCTGCACCTGTCCAACACCGCCACCGATGCCGTCAGCGGCGTCTACACCGTGCTCGACGCGATGGGCTGGACCGGTGTGTTCGCCGCCGGCGTGCTGTTCGCCTGGCGCGCGGCCGGGCTCGGACGCGGCGGCGTCAAGGTCGCGGCGACGGCCTTCGGGGCGTTCGCCGTGTGCGGGCTGCTCGGCATGTGGGACGCCACCCTGCTCACCATCGCCCTGATGGTGGTGGCGGTGACCTGCGCCGCGCTGCTGGGCGTGCTCATCGGCCTGGCCGCAGGGCTCTCCGACCGGGTCGACCGGCTGCTGCGGCCGTTGCTCGACACCATGCAGGTGCTGCCCGCCTTCGCCTACCTGCTGCCGTTCGTGCTGGTCTTCGGCACCGGCACGCCCGCCGCCCTGTTCTGCACCGTCATCTACGCGGCCCCGCCGATGGCACGCCTGACCACGCTCGGACTCCGCGGCGCCGACCCCGCGGTGCTCGAGGCGGTCACGTCGCTCGGCGCGAGCCCGTGGCAGCGGCTGCGCACGGCCCGGCTGCCGCTGGCCCGCAAGCAGATGCTCCTGGGCCTCAACCAGACGATCATGATGGCGCTCTCGATGGTCGTCATCGCCGCGCTCGTCGGCGCGGGCGGCCTCGGCGAGGAGGTCTACTCGGCCCTGTCCACCGTGGACGTGGGCAAGGCGCTCGCCGCCGGCATCCCCATCGTGCTGATCGCCGTCTGGCTCGACCGTACGACCGCGGCCGCCGGCGACCGCATCGGCCGGAGCACACCCGGTGGCGGCCTGCTGCACGGCCGCTCCGCCTGGGCGCTGGCAGGCGGCGGCGTCGTCGCGGCCGTGCTGCTGCGCTTCGTGGCCGGCACGGCGTGGCCGGAGGGCTGGACGTTCGCCATCTCCACGCCCGTCAACAAGGCCCAGGTCTGGATCACCGAGAACCTGTCGTCCGGCATCCCGGTGCTCGGCGGCACGGAGACATGGTCGGAGCACTTCACCCTGTGGGTCCTCAACCCCATGCGGGACGGTCTGACCGCGCTGCCGTGGTGGGCGGTGCTGCTGCTCGTCGCCGCCCTGGCCTGGCTCGTCGGTACCTGGATGACGGCCCTCACCGCCACGCTCGCCATGGCCGCGATCGGCGTGCTCGGCGTGTGGACGAAGTCCCTCGACACGCTCTCGCAGGTGCTCGCGGCGCTCGTCGTCACCCTCGTCCTCGGCGTGCTCGCGGGCATCGTCTGCGCCCGTGCGGGACGACTGGAACGCTGGCTGCGGCCGGTGCTCGACGCCATGCAGACGATGCCGCAGTTCGTCTACCTCATTCCGGTGGTCGCCCTCTTCGGAGTCGCCCGCGTCTCCGCGATCGTCGCGGCCGTCGTGTACGCGCTGCCCGCGGTGGTCCGCATCACCGCCCAGGGCCTGCGCGAGGTCGACCCCGCGGCGCTGGAGGCGTCCAGGTCGCTCGGCGCGTCCACCCGGCAGCAACTCCTCCGGGTCCAGCTGCCGCTCGCCCGCCCCGCGCTCCAGCTCGCCGTCAACCAGGGGGTCGTGCTGGTCCTTGCCGTGGTCGTCGTCGGTGCGCTCGTCGGCGGCGGGGCCCTCGGCTACGACGTCGTCAAGGGCCTGTCCCGCGGCGAGATGGGTCTCGGAATGACGGCCGGAGTGGCGATCGTCTGCCTCGGTCTCGTACTGGACCGGATCACCCAACCGGCCCGCAAACGCGGCTGAACGGCCGTGCGCCGCACCCCGGCGCCTCCGCCCCCCGTACCACTCACGTCCCTCACTCACAGCAGGAGCACCGCCATGAACCGCACCAGAACCCTTCGCACCGCCGCCGGCGCCGCCGCCCTCGGCGTCCTCTCCCTGAGCGCGTGCAGCGCCGCGGAGACCGGCAAGAGCCAGGAAGCGGCCGGCGGCGAGAAGACCGTGAAGCTGACCGTCCCCTCCTGGGTCGGCGCGCAGGCCAACACGGCCGTCGCGTCCTACATCCTGGAGGAGGAGCTCGGCTACAAGGTCAAGACCCAGCAGATGGGTGAAGTGCTCGCCTGGGACGCCCTCTCCAAGGGCGACATCGACGCGATCATGGAGGACTGGGGTCACCCCAAGGAAGAGAAGCAGTACGTCGAGGACCGTAAGACCGTCGTGAAGGGCGGTGACCTCGGTGTCGAAGGCCACATCGGCTGGTTCGTGCCGAAGTACTTCGCCGACAAGCACCCCGACGTGACGGACTGGAAGAACCTCGACAAGTACGCCAAGGAGTTCGCCACCGCGGAGAGCGGCGGCAAGGGTGAGCTCCTCGAGGGGTCGCCCGACTACGTCACCAACGACGACGCGATCATCAAGAACCTCGGGCTGAACCTGAAGACCAACTACGCGGGTTCCGAGGCGGCGCAGATCACGGCGATCCAGAAGAACGTGAAGGCGAAGAAGCCCTTCCTGACGTACTGGTGGACCCCGCAGTGGCTGAACGCACAGGTCGACCTCGTCGAGGTGAAGCTGCCCGAGTACAAGGAGGGCTGCGACGCCGACCCGAAGAAGATCGCCTGCGCCTACCCGAACACACCGCTGCAGAAGTTCCTCAACGCGGACTTCGCCGAGAACGGTGGCGAGGCGGCCGAGTTCCTGAAGAACTTCAAGTGGACGACCGAGCAGCAGAACGAGGTCGCGAAGATGATCGCCGGGGAGAAGATGAGCCCCGAGGCCGCCGCCGAGAAGTGGGTCAAGGCCAACGAGGCGACCTGGAAGCAGTGGCTGCCGAAGAAGTGACACCTGCGGCCCCGCCCGCACGGGCGGGCCGCGTCCGGTGCCCCGTCGGCCCGACGGCCGGCGGGGCACCGCGCATCCTCACCCGCCGCGGCGCACCGACTCCGCGGACTTCGCCGGCTGTACCGCCGACAGAAGACTGAGGCCCGGAGCGGCCTCGCGCAGCGCCTTGATCGCCTCGACCGAGTCCGCCGGGCCCCGCACCCCCGCCGCGTCCATGCGCTGCCTGACCCAGCGGGCCCGCAGCTCCTCGTCCGTCGCCGCGGACGCCTCCGCGACGACGGCCAAGGCGCGCTCCAGCCCCGCCCGTTCCTCCGGTGCTGCCTGCTCCCGAGCGGTGTGGAGAGCGGCCTCGACGCGGTCCGCGTCGCGCAGCACCACCACCGACAGTTCCCTCTTCGTGAGTCCGAGCATGAAGTGATCGTCTCCCGGGACCGGCCAGGGCCAACCGGAGTTGAGCGTCTTCAGAGCTTGGCCGGACCCCCCCGTACAACTCGCGCGCGATGTCCGCCACCACCGCCTGCGTCCGCCGGTGCAGACCGGGGCCGAAGGTGATCCGGGTCGCCCCCAGCCGGCCGAGCTCGGCCAGCGGCGGGTCCGACACGGGCGCGGAGACGTTGATCGGTGCGTCGGTGGCAGCACGCAGCAGCGGCAGCCGCGCGGACGGCACGGTGATCGGGTAGACGCAGTCCGCGCCCGCCTCGACGTACAGCCGGATGCGGTCCACGGCCTGCCCGGGATTGCTCACCCCGCGCAGGAACGTGTCGACGCGGGCGTTCACGAACAGCTCGTCACCCGCCTCCGCACGGACCTCGGACAGCCAGTCGGCGTGCGCCCGCGGATCCATCAGCCGCTTCGTCGAGCGGTCCGTGTCCTCCAGGTTGCAGCCGACCGCGCCCGCCTCCAGCAGCCGTGCCACCAGTTCCTTCGGCGGCAGGCCGTAGCCGTCCTCGACATCGGCGCTCACGGGGACGTCGACCGCCCGTGCGATACGGGCGACGGCCGCGAACATCTCGTCCGCGGGCGCCTCGCCGTCCTCGTGGCCGAGGGACGCCGAGACGCCCGCGCTCGGCGTCGCCAGCGCGGGGAAGCCCGCGTCGGCGAAGGCCCGGGCGCTCGCCGCGTCCCACGGTCCGGGCAGCACGAGCGGGTCTCCGGCCTCCCGGCCGTGGTGAAGGGCGCGGAACGCCCCCGCTGTCGCGGTCATCGAGACTCCGTCAGTGCTTCAGCGAGCCGGGCGTGTAATGGCCGGGAACCAGGCGGGAGGTCACGCCGAAGCGGTTCCAGGCGTTGATGACCGTGACGGCCGCGACGAGATGGGCCAGTTCGGTCTCCTCGAAGTGCTCGGCGGCCTTCTCGAAGACCTCGTCGGGCACGAAACCGTCGGTGAGCACGGTGACCGCCTCCGTCAGCTCGATCGCCGCGATCTCCTTCTCCGTGTAGAAGTGCCGCGACTCCTCCCAGGCGCTGAGCTGCACGATCCGTTCCACCGATTCGCCGGCGGCGAGCGCGTCCTTGCTGTGCATGTCGAGGCAGAACGCGCAGTGGTTGATCTGCGAGGCACGGATCTTCACCAGCTCCAGCAGCACCGGGTCGAGGTGCCGGCGGGACGCCTGGTCGAGTTTGACCATGGCCTTGTAGACGTCGGGAGCCAGCTCCATCATGGCCAGGCGGGGGGTGTGCTCGGGGGCGTTGATCTCGTTCGCGGTCGTCATGGGTTCGACCGTAGGGGGCCGGTGGCACACCGGTATGGTCCATTTCCATGACGGATTCCTGGTCCACTTCCGGTACGGACCTCCACCTCGAGGTACGCGGGCCGAAGCTGCGGCAGGGCCTGACGGACGCGTTGCGGGAGGCGGCCCGCACGGGCCGGCTCGCCCCGGGGACCCGGCTGCCGTCGTCCCGCTCGCTCGCCGCCGACCTGGGGATCGCCCGCAACACGGTCGCGGACGCCTACGCGGAACTGGTCGCGGAAGGCTGGCTCACCGCACGGCAGGGATCCGGCACCCGGGTGGCCCGCCGCTCCGAGCCCCGCAGGACCGCACCCGGCACGGCGAGGACCCGCCCGGCCCGCGGCCGGCCCGCCTACAACCTGCTCCCCGGCAGTCCCGACCTGGCCTCCTTCCCCCGCGCGGAGTGGCTCAAGGCGGCCCGCCGGGCGCTGGACGCCGCTCCCCACGAGGCCTTCGGTTACGGAGATGCGCGCGGACGCGTCGAGTTGCGGACCGTGCTGGCGGACTACCTGGCCCGCGCCAGGGGCGTGCACGCCGACCCCGAACGCATCGTGATCTGCTCCGGCTTCGTGCACGGGCTCATGCTGATGGGCAAGGTCCTGCGGCAGCGCCGGGTCAGGGAGGTGGCGGTCGAGTCGTACGGACTCGACGAACACCGCGACGTGCTGACCGAGGCGGGACTGCGCATCCCGGCCCTGCCCTTCGACGAACTGGGCACGGACCCCGCAGGGTTGGGCGAGGGCGGGCTGCGGGGCGTCGGAGCGGTGCTGATGACGCCCGCCCACCAGTTCCCCGTCGGGATGCCGCTGCACCCGGACCGGCGGACCGCGGCCGTCGACTGGGCCCGTAGGACGGGTGGCCTGATCCTCGAGGACGACTACGACGGGGAGTTCCGCTACGACCGCCGGCCCGTCGGCGCGCTCCAGGGCCTCGACCCGGAGCGTGTCGTCCACATGGGTACGGCGAGCAAGTCCCTGGCCCCCGGACTGCGGCTGGCGTGGATGGTGCTGCCCCAGAGCCTGGTCGGGGAGGTGCTCGCGGCCAAGGGCGGCGTGGAGTGGACGTCGAGCTCGCTCGACCAGCTCACCCTGGCCGAGTTCATCGCTTCCGGCGCCTACGACCGGCATGTACGGGGCATGCGGCTGCGTTACCGGCGACGCCGCGACCATCTGGTGCGGCAGCTGGCGGAGCACGCCCCCGGAGTCCGGGTGAGCGGAATCGCCGCCGGGCTGCACGCGGTCCTCGAACTGCCGCCCGGAACCGAGCAGTCCGCCGTGCGGGCCGCGGCCTGGCACGGTCTGGCCGTCGAGCCCATGGGCCGCTTCCGGCACGTGGACGCCCCACCGCGTGGCGACGCGCTCGTCGTCGGCTACGCAACCCCGCCGGACAGCGCGTGGTCGGGCGCGCTGGACGCGCTGTGCCGTTCGCTGGCGTAGGCATCGTTGCTGGCGTAGGCATCGTTCCGACCGGAAACGTCCCGGTCCCGCGTACGCAAGGGCCGGGCCGGGCAGACACGAGACGGCGCGGCCCGGACCCGACACGAGACGGCGCGGCCCGGGCCCTCCGGCACAACCGTCACCCCGGCCGGTCACGTCGCCGGCACGGTCGGCCCGGCACCCCCGGCCGGTCAGGTCCTGGCCCGGCCTGCCCGGCACCACAGGCCGGTCAGGTCGTCGGTGCCGACGCGTGTGCGGATCGGTCCGTCAGTACCGCCCGGAACTGGGCAAGGCCCCAGTCCAGGTCCTCCTCGCTGATCACCAGCGGCGGAGCGATCCGGATCGTGGCGCCCTGGGTCTCCTTCACCAGCACACCGCGGTCCATCAGCCTCTCCGAGACCTCCCGGCCGGTGCCACGGTCCGGCGCGATGTCCACACCGGCCCACAGCCCGCGTCCCCGTACGGCCGTCACCGCGCCGTCGGCGGCCAGCCGGCCCAGCTCCCGGTGGAGACGCTCACCCAGCTCGGTGGCCCGCCGCTGGAACTCGCCGGTGCGCAGCATCGCCATCACCTCCAGCGCGACGGCGCACGCCAGCGGGTTCCCGCCGAACGTCGAACCGTGCTCACCCGGCCGGTGGACGCCCAGCACCTCCGCCGAGGAAACGACCGCGGACACCGGAACCACACCGCCGCCCAGCGCCTTGCCGAGCACGTACATGTCCGGCACCACGCCCTCGTGCTCGCACGCGAACGTCGTGCCCGTGCGGCCCAGGCCGGACTGGATCTCGTCCGCGACGAACAGCACGTTCCGCTCGCGGGTGAGCGCGCGGACGCCCGGCAGATACCCGGCCGGTGGCACCAGCACCCCGGCCTCGCCCTGGATCGGTTCCAGCAGCACGGCCACCGTGTTCTCCGTGACCGCCGCTTCCATGGCGGTCAGGTCCCCGTACGGGACGATCTCGAACCCCGGTGTGTAGGGCCCGTGGTCGGCCCGCGCCACCGGATCGGTCGAGAAACTGATCAGCGTGGTCGTCCGGCCGTGGAAGTTGTTCGCCGCCACCACGATCTTGGCCATGTTGTCGGGCACCCGCTTCACCCGGTACCCCCACTTGCGGGCGGTCTTGACGGCCGTCTCCACCGCCTCCGCACCGGTGTTCATCGGCAGGACCGTCTCCATCCCGCACAGCTCCGCGAGCTGCGCGCAGAACTCCCCGAACCGGTCGTGATGGAAGGCGCGCGAGGTCAGCGTGACCCGTTCCAGCTGCGCCTTCGCCGCCTCGACGAGCCGGCGGTTGGAGTGCCCGAAGTTGAGGGCCGAATATCCCGCGAGCAGGTCGAGGAAGCGGCGTCCCTCGACATCCGTCATCCAGGCGCCGTCCGCCGAGGCGATGACGACCGGCAGCGGGTGGTAGTTGTGCGCGCTGTGCGCCTCCGCGGCGGCGAGGGCGGATGTCGAGCTCGGCACGGGGCCTCCGATCGTCGGGACGGACCTCCGGCGCCGGCGCGGCCGGCGCTCTCCTCCATCGTCGCTCTCCGGCCGCGGCTCGCAGTGTGGACGACACCGCGCGCCGGCTCGGCGGGCCGCTAGTGTGGGCGGCACGCGCGGTGACTGGCGTACGGGGAAACGACCCCGAGGAAGCCGCGCGCGGGCTTTCGCACGAGGTGTCGCCCCGCCTGGGCACCCCGGGAACACGACCGACGACCACGGATCGCCCCGGAGGACCATTCCCATGACCCTTCCCCTCTCCCATCCCGCCCTCTCCACGACCGACCCGGAGCTCGCCGCTCTCGTGGGCGCGGAGGAGCAGCTCCAGTCCGAGACGCTGCGGCTCATCCCGAGTGAGAACTACGTCTCCCGGGCTGTGCTCGAGGCCTCCGGCACGGTCCTGCAGAACAAGTACAGCGAGGGCTACGCCGGCCGCCGGTACTACGAGGGCCAGCAGAACATCGA
Source organism: Streptomyces sp. Tu 2975 (assembly GCF_009832925.1). GTDB lineage: Bacteria > Actinomycetota > Actinomycetes > Streptomycetales > Streptomycetaceae > Streptomyces. The sequence goes on along the minus strand of NZ_CP047140.1, from coordinate 3,319,907 downwards.
CCAGGTCGAGCGGCTCGCCGTCGCCCGCGCCAAGTCGCTCTTCGGCGTCGAGCACGCCAACGTCCAGCCGTACTCGGGCTCGCCCGCCAACCTCGCCGTGTATCTCGCCTTCGCCGAGCCCGGCGACACCGTGATGGGCATGGCCCTGCCCATGGGCGGCCACCTCACCCACGGCTGGGGCGTCTCCGCCACCGGGAAGTGGTTCCGCGGCGTCCAGTACGGCGTACGCCAGGACACCGGCCTCATCGACTTCGACGAGGTGCGCGAGCTCGCCCTCAAGGAACGGCCCAAGGTCATCTTCTGCGGCGGCACGGCGCTTCCGCGCACCATCGACTTCGCCGCCTTCGCGGAGATCGCCCGGGAGGCCGGCGCCGTACTCGTCGCCGACGTCGCGCACATCGCAGGTCTCATCGCGGGCGGCGCCCACCCCTCGCCCGTGCCGTATGTCGACGTCGTGTCCACCACCACCCACAAGACGCTCCGCGGACCGCGCGGCGCGATGCTGATGTCCCGTGAGGAACACGCCAAGGCCATCGACAAGGCCGTGTTCCCCGGGCTCCAGGGCGGTCCGCACAACCAGACCACCGCCGCCATCGCCGTCGCCCTCCACGAGGCCGCTCAGCCCTCCTTCCGCGACTACGCCGCCCAGGTCGTCGCCAACGCCAAGGCACTCGCCGAGGCGCTGCTCACCCGTGGTTTCGACCTGGTGTCCGGCGGGACCGACAACCACCTGATCCTGATGGACCTCACGTCCAAGGACGTCCCCGGCAAGGTGGCGGCCAAGGCGCTCGACCGGGCCGGGATCGTCGTCAACTACAACACCGTCCCTTACGACCCGAGGAAGCCGTTCGACCCGTCCGGCATCCGCATCGGCACGCCGTCCCTTACCTCCCGGGGCCTCGGCACGGAGCACATGGCCGCCGTCGCCGCGTGGATCGACCGGGGTGTCACCGCTGCCGGCAAGGGCGACGAGGACGAGCTCGCCGCGATCCGCGCCGAGGTGGCCGACCTGATGGCCGCGCACCCGGCACCGGGCCTCCCGGCCTGAGCCGGCAGGACCGCGGTTCTGCGCCGGCCCGGGCCGACGAGGCCCGGTCCGGCCGCCCGCCCGGCAGCGTCGCCGCGCCCCTAGGGAGCGTCCAGCAGTTCCTGGCGCGGGCCCGCGTCGCCGGTGCCACGGCGGAACGGGAAGGCCGGCAGCAGCCGACGGAGGAGAAGAGCGAGGCCCGCGCCGGCCGCCAGGCCCGGTATCGACCACCACCAGCCGGTCGTGGGGGTCGACGCCGCCGTCGGCCGGAGCCGGTCCGCCGCCGCCGAGGTGACGGCCGAGCCGGCCGAGGCTTCCTCCGTCGCGCCGGCGTCCTGCTCCCACGGTGCCGGGTATCCCGCGGCCCCGGCCCCGGACGGCGACTTCTCACCCATCAGCCCCAGCTCGCCCAGCAGCTCGACCAGCTCCCCGGGCCGCTGCGCCGTGTGCCAGGTCCCCTGCTCCTCGCCGCTCTCCGTCGAGGTGTGTATCCACACGGTGTCGCGGTCGTCGCCCGGATACACCCGGTCGACCCGCCAGGGATCCACGTCGTGGACCATCCACGTCACCGTGATCTGCCGTGTCCCCACCGCCATGTCGAGGGACGGCGGCCGCTCCTTCGTGCCGTCGGAACCGGTCGGCCCCAGCAAGTCGGTCAGCGTCCCGTACTCCTGGTCGGAGTAGTACAGCGAGGCCGTCTCGCCGCTCTCCGGAGAGGTGAGGAGCACGCTCGTCGGCCCGCCTGCCGCGGCCACGGGCGCGAACACCCACGTCAGCGCGAGCAGGACCGTCAGTGCGCCAACTCGTCGTAGCAGTCGCATACTTCCCCCAGCCGACGCGCGGCACGGACCGTCCGCACCCGCGTCACCTCTGGTACACCGCCCGACCACTTCAGGTTCCGCCCCCGGCGGCGGAAATCCTTGACGGATCTCGCGGTCTCACAGGTTGCGCGGCCACAGGGCCACCGGTTCACCGAACCACCCGTTCCGCGGCGCTCGCGAGCCGTGCCGACCGGCCGTCACAGGGCCGACTCGGCGATCTCCTCCGCACGCCGCACCGACGCCACACCCTCCAGCCGCAGCGTGGTCACGGCGTCGGCCGTCGTCCACAGCAGCGTGGGCCCCGCCGTCCGCTCGGCCTGTACCCAGTCGTCGCCGTGGGCGTCGGTCATCATGAAGCGCAACCGGTGCGGTTCGGAGAACCACAGTCCGGTCGACTTCGGAGTACCCGTCCCCGTCCCGTCGTCGCCCAGCATCAGCCACTGGGGCATCAGCCTGGCCTGCTTGGCGAAGCCGATGTCCAGCCGCGCCGGGAACTCGTCCAGCCGGACCGTCCTGCCGTCCTCGCGCCAGCACAGGCTCACCACCGAGCGCCCCTCCGGCCCCACCGCCACCGACACCGCCTCCGGGGCGCCCAGCGCGTCGGGCACCCGGGGTGTGAACCCGGCCTGTCGGTCCGCCTCCGCGAGCCCGACCGGATCCTGGCACCAGGGCACGGCCGCGGCCTTCGACGGCCGCACGGTGGGGTCGTGGTGCACCTCGACCCCCCGAAGCCGAACCAGTCGGCGACAGCCGCCCGCACGGGCGGGGTCAGCACGAGGACGACCAGCACTCCGGACAGGCCCACCGACAGGGCGCGCCACCGGCGGCGCAGCCACCGCACCGCCCGCCGCCTTCGGGCAACGGCCGGGGCCCAGGGTCCGCTCAGCGCCACCACCTCCGGCGTGGCAGGCGTCGCGGCCGACTCGGTGAGGAGCTGGGCCAGGACCCGTTCCGCCATGGTCTCGCCGTCCACGTCCGGGATGCGGATACCGCGCCCCAGCCCGCGCAGCTCCTCCACCAGCTCCTCGTGCCCGCCGTGCGCCGGCCCGGGCTGCTCGCGGCCGTCGTGGTGCCCCTCGCGCCTTTCAGGCCGTCCCTCGTGGCGCTCCCGCTCGTCGTGCGCCGGCGCCCGCCGCGCCTCCTCGCGGTCCTCGCCGGCACCCGTGCCCTGCTCCTCGCGCCCTTCGGCCCCGTCAGCCATGCCCCTCACCTCCCTCACCCCTCATCAGCTGCCCCAGCCGGGCCAGCGCGCGGTTCAGCCGGGACTTGACCGTGCCCCGCGGGCAGCCGATCGCCTCCGCCGTCTCCGCCTCGTCCATCTCCAGCAGATAGCGGTAGGTGACGACCTGTCGCTGCTCCTCGGTGAGCGCGGCCAGCGCCGTGAGCAGCACCCCGCGGCGCTCCCGCGCGACGGCGGCCAGCGCCGGATCCGCCGACTCGGGTATCAGCGGCTCGGGTCCCATCAGCAGGGCCTCCCGGCCGGCGACCGCCCGCAGCCGCACCACCGAACGCACCGTGTTCCTCGTCTCATTGGCGACGATCCGGAGCAGCCACGGCCGGAACGCCGCCCCGTCCCGGAAGCGCCCCAGCGCCTGATACGCCTTGAGGAACGCGCTCTGTACCACGTCCTCCGCGTCCGCGCCCGCTCCGAAGGCCACCGCCGCCCGCAGCGCGACCGCCGTGTGCGCGCGGACCAGCTCCGCGTACGCCTCCGGCTCTCCGGCGCGCACGCGGGCGATCACCGCGCCCTCGGCATCGACGAGGCGGCCCCCCTCCGGACCCCGCTCGAGGGTCCCCTCCCGCGTCCTCACACCATTGATACACCGGCGGCCGGAGATCGGTTCCGCACCTGAGAGAATGGTGTACATGGCCTCATCCCGACCCCGCGCGCTCTCCGGTATCCAGCCCACCGCCGGTTCGTTCCACCTCGGGAACTACCTCGGCGCCATCCGCCAGTACGTCGCGCTGCAAGAGACCCACGACGCCTTCTACATGGTCGTGGACCTGCATGCGATCACCGTGCCGCAGGACCCGGCAGAGCTGCGTGCGAACACGCGGCTCGCCGCCGCCCAGCTGCTCGCGGCCGGTCTCGACCCGGAGCGCTGCACCCTGTTCGTGCAGAGCCATGTTCCCGAGCACGCCCAGCTCGGGTGGGTCATGAACTGCCTCACGGGCTTCGGTGAGGCCTCGCGCATGACGCAGTTCAAGGACAAGTCGGCCCGGCACGGCGCCGACCGTGCCACCGTCGGTCTCTTCACCTACCCGATCCTCCAGGTCGCGGACATCCTGCTGTACCAGGCGGACGCGGTGCCGGTCGGCGAGGACCAGCGCCAGCACGTCGAGCTCACCCGCGACCTCGCGGAGCGCTTCAACGGCCGCTTCGGCCGGACGTTCACGGTGCCCGCGCCGTACATCGTCAAGGAGGTCGCCAAGATCTACGACCTCCAGGACCCGACGATCAAGATGAGCAAGTCGGCCTCCACGCCCAAGGGCCTGATCAACCTGCTCGACGAGCCGAAGACCACGGCGAAGAAGGTCAGGAGCGCCGTCACGGACACCGACACGGTGATCCGCTTCGACGCCGAGGAGAAGCCGGGCGTGAGCAACCTGCTCACGATCTACTCCACTCTCACGGGTACGGCGATCGCCGATCTGGAGCAGAAGTACGAGGGCAAGGGCTACGGTGCGCTCAAGACGGACCTGGCCGAGGTGATGGTCGACTTCGTCACACCGTTCCGGACCCGTACGCAGGAATACCTGGACGACACGGAGACGCTGGACTCGATCCTGGCCAAGGGCGCGGAGAAGGCCCGTGCGGTCGCGGCGGAGACGCTGGCCGACACGTACGACAAGTTGGGATTCGTCCCCGCCAAGCACTGAGCCGGAAAGAGTCGGAGGACCTGTGTCCAAGGACTCTGGCCACAGCGAGGGTGCAGCCGCCACACTGGCGGCTGCACACCCTCTCACCGATCCGTACCGAGGACTGAGGAGAACGACGTGGGGACCGTAACGCTCGGCGTTTCGATCGCGGTCCCGGAGCCCTACGGCAGCCTGCTCCAGGAGCGGCGCGCGGGCTTCGGTGATCCCGCCGCGCACGGCATTCCGACTCACGTCACCCTGCTGCCGCCCACCGAGGTCGACTCGTCGCTGCTGCCCGCGGTGGAGGAGCACCTCGCGTCCGTCGCCGCCGCCGGCCGGCCCTTCACAATGCGGCTGTCCGGCACCGGCACGTTCCGTCCGCTGTCGCCCGTGGTCTTCGTCCAGGTCGTCGAGGGCGGCTCCGCCTGCACCTGGCTGCAGAAGCGGGTGCGGGACGCGTCCGGGCCGCTGGTACGCGAACTGCAGTTCCCCTATCACCCTCACGTCACGGTGGCGCACGGCATCTCCGAGGAGGCGATGGACCGGGCGTACGAGGAGCTGTCCGAGTACGGCGCCGAGTGGACCTGCGCCTCCTTCGCGCTCTACGAGCAGGGGGCGGACGCCGTGTGGCGCAAGCTCAGCACCTTCGCCTTCGGTGGCGGCATCTCAGGGGTGCCCCCGCAGGGCGCACCGATCGACGACCACGTCACCACACTCTGACCTCGCGTCCCGGTCACCGCGCGTAGCGTTCGACGCCGCCCCGGCGTGCCGCGCGCCTGCGAGGTGTCACGGCGGGTAGGCGTAGCGCATGGACTGGCTGATCAAGCTTCCCGTCGTGGGCCCGATCGCGCAGCGGCTGATGCGTACCCATGCCTGGCGGTCGTACGAGACGCTCGACCGGGTCCACTGGACGCGTCTGGCCGCCGCGATCACCTTCCTCAGTTTCCTGGCGCTCTTCCCGCTGATCACCGTCGCCGCGGCGATCGTCGCCGCCGCGCTCGACCAGCAGGCGCTGGACAAGCTCGACGACAAGATTGCCGAACAGGTGCCGGGTATCTCCGACCAGCTCGACATCCAGGCGCTGGTGGCCAACGCGGGCACCGTGGGGGTCGTGGCCGGCGCGCTGCTGTTGCTGACCGGTGTCGGCTGGGTCGGCTCGATGCGGGAGTGCCTGCGGGCCGTGTGGGAGCTCGACGACGAGGACGAGGGCAACCCCGTGGTCCGGAAGATCAAGGACGTGGGGGTGCTCGCCGGTCTCGGCGGCACCGGCCTCGCCTCGTTCGCGGCCTCCGCGCTCGGTTCCATGACCGTCGGCCGGACCGCCGAGCTGGTCGGTCTCGACGAGGGCGGCGTCGGCGGGGTGCTGCTGAAGATCGCCGCCGTCGCGGTCGGTGTGCTCGCGAACTTCCTGATCCTGCTCTACGTGCTGACGCTGCTGCCCGGGGTCCAGCCGCCGCGCCGTCGCCTGTTCGTGGCAGCGTTGATCGGCGCGATCGGCTTCGAACTGCTCAAGCTGCTGCTCGGCGGCTACATCAGCGGCGTCGCCTCGAGGAGCATGTACGGCGCGTTCGGCGTGCCGATCGCCCTGCTTCTGTGGATCAACTTCACCGCCAAGCTGCTGCTGTTCTGCGCCGCTTGGACGGCGACGCAGAGCAAGGAGGAGCCCGCCCGGTCCGCTACGGACGCGGTTCGCGACGCACCCGGTCCGGCAGCGGCCACCGGCGCTTGAGCAGGAACATCGCGGCTCCGAGACCTGCCAGCACGGCGCCGGCGACGCTCAGCGCGACACCGATTCCGCTCGAGCCGGTCTGCGAGGCGGCGACCGGGTCGGCGGCCTCGTCCTTGTCCCCGCCGTTCTTGACGAGCTCCGGGTCGGGGGACGTCGCGGGCTCCGCCGACTTCGGCGGGACCAGTTCGCCCACCGGCCGCACCTTGCCGGCCGCCGCGAAGCCCCAGTCGAGGAGTCTGCCCGCCTCTTTGTAGACGGCCTGGCTCTCGCCCGAGTCCGGGTTCATGACGGTGACGAGCAGAACCTTGCCGTTGCGTTCCGCGACACCGGTGAAGGTCGAGCCTGCGTGCGTGGTGGACCCGTTCTTCACACCCGCGATGCCCTTGTACGGGCTGATGCCGCTCGCCCCGGTGAGCAGCCGGTTGGTGTTCTGGATCTTGAAGGTACCGCGCTTCTTGCCCTTCTTCTGCTCGCCGGGGAAGTCGGCGCTCACCGTCGAGCAGTACTCGCGGAAGTCCTTCTTCTGCATACCGCTGCGGGCGATCAGCGTGAGGTCGTAGGCGGACGACACCTGGCCGGGGGCGTCGTAGCCGTCGGGGGAGACGACCTTGGTGTCGAGGGCCTGGAGCTCTTCCGCGTGTGCCTGCATGTCCGCGACGGTGCGGCGGACACCGCCGTTCATCGCCGACAGGACATGGACGGCGTCGTTGCCGGAACGCAGGAAGACGCCGAGCCACATGTCGTGGACCGAGTAGGTGTGGTTCTCCTTGATCCCGACGAGGCTGCTGCCGGCGCCGACGCCCGCGAGCTCCGCGGGGGCGACCTTGTGGACGGTGGTCTTCGGCAGCCGTGGCAGCAGCGTGTCCGCGAAGAGCATCTTCATGGTCGAGGCAGGGGGCAGCCGCCAGTGCGCGTTGTGCGAGGCGAGCACCTCGCCGCTCTCGGCGTCCGCGACGATCCAGGACCGGCCGCTGACGTCCTTGGGGAGGACGGGCGCGCCGGGGCCGAGCCGGACCTGCGTACCCGGCTTCGCCAGCAGGGATCCGCCGACCGAGGACATGACCGCCGGCGGCTTCGGCTTCTTCCGTTCCGGATTGGTGTCCTGGGCGGCCGCGAAGGCCGGAGCAGCGGTCATCGCGGGCAGCAGCGCGGCGGCCAGGACCGTCAACGCGGTCCTTCGCGCGGTGGTTTTCAGAGCAGACACGGACGAGAACGTACAGGGCCGATATGAAAATATGGAGATCGGCCCGCTGTTCGTCCGGAACTGACGCCAGGACAGCCCACCCCGAACAACCCGGTCGGCGGACGGCCGCGATACTTGCTTCATGAAGCTCAGCCGCTCCGTCTCCTGGTTCCTGCTCGCGTTCGGGGTGTGGAGCTGGTTCATCTGGATCACTTTCGTCAAAAACCTGTGGAAGGACGGGAGCGGGCTCGCCTTCGACGACGCGGGCGACCCCACCGGCTACTTCTGGGTCCATCTGCTGCTCGCCGTTACGTCCTTTGTTCTGGGGACGGTCATCGGGGTCATCGGGTTGCGCGGCGTGCGCGCTTCGCGCCGTGAGCGCGGTCAGGGAACGGGGAACTGATGGTGGCGGCAGTCGTCGTGCTCGTGATCATTCTGGTCGTCTCCCTGCTCGCCGGGGTGCACTGGTACGTGTGGCGGCGGCTGGTCCGCGACACGACCGCTCCGGGCGGGCTCGCCCGCCGCCTCGGTACGGCGGCGATCTGGGTGCTGCCGGTGCTGTCCTTCGCCGCCCTCACCTCGGGGCGCGTCGGGGCGCCTTTCTGGCTGGAGCGGGTCCTGGCCTGGCCGGGCTACCTCTGGCTGGCGGTACTGCTCTACCTGGTCCTGGCGCTGCTGGCCGGCGAGGCGATACGCCCCGTGCTGCGCAGGGTGCTCGACCGCCGTGACCGGGCTGCCGCGGGCGGCCGGGACGAGGACGGCGAGCCCTCGAAGCCCTCCGGCGCCACGGCCGCGTCCGCAGCCGCGGACCCGGCAGGCACAACGCAGGCGTCTGGTGCGGCGGGGGACCGGCGGCGTCCGGCCGGTGCCGCCCTGGGAGGGACGGCGGAGGACGCCGGGGCCGATCACGGCCAGGCTGCCGCGGTCGCCGTCGACAGCACCCCCGCGGCGCAGCAGCGGTCCGCCACGGGCCCAGACGCAGACACCGACGCGGAAGCGGACACCGGCGCCGACGGCCCGGCGGCACCCGGCGGGGCCACGGACGCCACCGCCGGTGCCGGCCCCGCCGCCGGCGTGTCGCGGCGGCTGTTCGTGTCCCGCGTCGTGGGCGGCGCAGCCGCCACCGCCGCGCTCGGCACCGTCGGGTACGGCACGTACGGTGTGCTCCGGGGCCCGCGCGTCAAGCGGGTGACCGTTCCGCTGGCGAAGCTCCCTCGGGCGGCGCACGGCTTCCGTATCGCCGTCGTCAGCGACATCCACCTCGGGCCGATCCTGGGCAGGGCCCACACGCAGCGCATCGTCGACTCCATCAACGCCACCCGGCCCGACCTCGTCGCCGTCGTCGGTGATCTCGTCGACGGGTCGGTGGCCGACCTCGGGTCCGCGGCCGAGCCGCTCGCCCGGCTGCGCTCCCGCCACGGCTCCTTCTTCGTGACCGGCAACCACGAGTACTTCTCCGGCGCGGACGAGTGGGTCGACCACGTCCGGGAGCTCGGCCTGCGCCCCCTGCGCAACGAACGCGTCGAGATCGCCGGAGGCTTCGACCTGGCCGGCGTCGACGACGTGGCCGGCGAGGACGAGGGCCAGGGCCCCGACTTCGTGAAGGCACTCGGCGACCGGGACCGCGCCCGCGCCGCCGTGCTCCTCGCCCACCAGCCCGTCGTCATCCACGACGCCGTCGAGCAGGGCGTGGACCTCCAGTTGTCGGGGCACACTCACGGCGGCCAGTTGTGGCCCGGCAATTACCTGGCGGAACTGGCCAACCCCACCGTGGCCGGCCTGGAACGCTACGGCGACACCCAGTTGTACGTGACCCGGGGCGCGGGGGCCTGGGGGCCGCCGGTGCGGGTCGGGGCGTCCTCGGACATCACCGTCGTGGAGCTGGCGTCGCGTCACGCGTAGGGCGCTCCCGCCCACGGGCGGGTCAGCTCTTCTTGCGCGCGGCCACGGTCTCCGCCATGCCGGGGAGGAAGTCCGTGAACAGCTCGTGCACTTCGCGGACGAGCGGGCGCAGCACCCGGAAACGGGCCAGGGCCACACCCCGGGCGGTCAGCCGGGCACCTCGCTCTGCCAGCCGCCTGCTGCGCTCGCTCCCCTCCGAACGGTCGAAGACCCAGTACAGGACCAGTCCCATCTGGGAGAGCCACATCAACTCGGGGAGGATCTCCCGCAGCTCCTCCGCCACCTTCGACTTCGACCCGGCCAGTACCTCCCGGTGGACGTCGATGGCGGCCTCGCGGGCGTGCTCGGACTCGGGGGAGAAGGGGCTGAGCGGGCTCTCCGGGTCGGCCGCGTTCTTGAAGAACTGGGCCGCGAACTCGTGGTACGGCGCGGCGATGTCCAGCCACGCGGTCAGCACTCCCGCCATCCGCGACTCGAGGTCCGTCTCCTTGTCGAGCACGGGCCGGACCGCCGCCTGGTGCTCGGCGGCGATCCGGTCGTAGAAGCCCTGGACGAGGTGTTCCTTGGAGCCGAAGTAGTAGTAGGCGTTCCCTACCGAGACTCCGGCCTCCTTGGCGATGGCCCGCATGGTCGTCTTGTCGTAGCCGCGCTCCTGGAAGAGCCGGAGCGCGGTCTCGAGGATGAGCGTCCGGGTCTGCTCGCTCTTGGGGGCCCTCGTGTCGGCCGGGTCGTTCGCTTCAGTCACGGTGTCCGAGCCTAGTCGGGTGCCGAGCACCGGTCGTCGCAGGGAGCGGCCCCGGCCCCCGCCCCGGTCATCTCGCGGTACTTGGCCGCCGCGAGCATCGTGACGCGCACGAACGGGGCGCCGGCCGGGGTGGCGAGCCAGTGGGCCTTGGGCCGGTGCTCGGCCAGGGCCCACAGGCACACGATCCAGGCTGCCTGTCCCGAGTAGACCTGGCCGCGGTCACCGATGACGGTGATCTCGCGCATGGTGCGGGCGTGGTCGAGCTGGGGGTAGTCGCGGCGCGCCGCGACCGACCCGGCGGGCACGAACCGGAGCGGCACGAGGTGGGGCTGGCGCAGCAGCCAGCTCCGCAGATGCACGCAGAGGGAGCAGTCGGCGTCGTACAGGACGGTCAGTGCCCGGACCGCGAGGCTCATCGGTGTCACGCTCCGGCCTGGCCTGGGGCCGGCGGGGCCCACGGACCTGCCGGAGCCTGCTGCGTCCACCCCTGGGGGCCGACCGGCGGGGTCTGCCGGTCCTCCATCACTCCGCGACGCCGGATCTTGTTGAGGACGTAGACGTTGCCGAGGTGCATGACGCCGAGGACGAGCAGGACGACACCGATCTTGACCGACAGAGCCTCCAGGAGACCACGGGTCTCCTCGATCGCGTCGGCGGTCTTGAGGTAGAGCGCGACGAAGCCGAGGTTCACCAGGTAGAAGCCGACCACCAGAAGGTGGTTGACGGCCTCCGCCAGCTTCTCGTTCCCCTTGAGCACGTCGGCGAGGAATATCCGGCCGTTCTTGCTGAGGGTGCGTGCGACCCAGACGGTGAGCCCGACGCTGATCAGCAGGTAGGCGACGTACGTGACAACAGTGAGGTCCATGCCCCACCCTCCCTTGAACATGTTCAAAAGCTGGCGGTCCTGACTGTAGACCTCCTTTTGAACATGTTCAAGCGTCGTGGAAACATCTAGGCGGCCGACGGCAACGGCACCTAAGGTCAGGCGCCATGACGATCTCTTTCGACCGGACCGGCCAAGGTCCCACCGCCGTACTGCTGCACTCGGGCGTGTGCGACCGGCGGATGTGGGACTTCCAGTGGCAGTCGCTCGCGGACGCCGGCTACGACGTGGTGCGCTGCGACTTCAGGGGCTTCGGCGAAACGCCCGCGGGAACGGGCCCCTACAGCGACGCCGACGACGTCCTCGAACTCCTCGACACCCTCGGCACGGGCCGGGCCACCCTGATCGGGTCGTCCTACGGCGGTGAGGTCGCCCTGGAGCTGGCCGCGCGCAGGCCGGAGCTGGCCGCCGCGCTGGTACTGCTCTGCGCCGGGCAGCCGGGCCGGCCACCGGGCCCGCTTCTCAGGGCCTTCGGCGGGCAGGAGGACACCTTGATCGAGGCCGGTGACCTCGAGGCGGCCGTCGAACTGAACGTCTCCACCTGGCTCGGGCCCGAGGCCGACGACGCGACCCGCGAAGCCGTGCGGCGGATGCAGCGGCACGCCTTCGAGGTGCAACTGGCCGCCGAGAAGGAGATTGCCGACGCGGAGCCCGCAGAAGGCGGCGCCGACGGTGAGGAGGCCGACGGCGCCGGAGAGGCCGAGGCCGGACGTGCCCAGCCGCCCGAGCCCGATCTCTCCCGCATCGACGCGCCGTGCCTCGCTGTCTCCGGCGCGCACGACGTGGAGGACTTCCGCCGGATCGCGGCCGGTCTGCCCGCCCTGATCCCCGGTGCCCGCCACGTGGAGCTTCCCTGGGCCCAGCATCTGCCCAGCCTGGAACGGCCTGCGGAAGTCACCTCCCTCATCACCGGATTCCTCGCCGAACACGCCACCCGGTAGAGCCGCGGACCGCGGGCCCGGCGCGTACACGCCGGGTCCGCGGCGGATGCGCGCACGTCCAGGAAGCCGCCGATCGACCACCGGCTCACCGGGTCGTCATCAGCCTGTCGGAGGGGGACTCCGCACAAGCTTCGGCCGCCATGGGTGAGCCGGGAGGCGCTATGGTCGCCAACCATGGACGCCGTGGACCGTGAACTCATCGCCCTGCTCCAGGAGGACGCCACCTCGGCCTACGCGGCCCTCGGCAAGGCGGTCGGCCTGTCCGCCGGCGCCGCGCACGAACGCGTAAGGAAACTGCGGGAACGCGGCGTCATCCGCCGCACCACGGTCGAGGTGGACCCGGCGGCCCTGGGACGCGGAGTCCTGGCGTTCGTGATGGTCGAGTCCTCGGCCTGGATGGGCGAGTCCGCGGAGGCGTTCGCAGCGATCCCCGAGATCCAGGAGGCCCACGTCATCGCGGGCAGCGCCTCCGTGCTGGTGAAGGTGCGCACCGCCACCACCGAGCAACTCCAGGACGTGCTGCGCCGCCTGTACGCGATCGACGGCGTCAGCGGCACCCAGGCCACGGTCTCGCTGGAGACGTTCTTCGAACGCCCCGTCTCCCCGCTGGACACGCCCCTCGGGAGCTGACTGTCAGCGGGGCGTCCTACTGTTCGGTCATGGCCTGTTCGATCATGGCAAGGGTGACCTTCGTCGACGAGACGACATCGGGTGACCGGCGGGACGCCCTGGGGCTTCCGGTCGCGGAAGAGCGCCTGGGCCCGGTCGGCCGGCCCACCCCGGCTCCGTCCGCGCCCTGTTCGCCCTCGTCGAACGGCCGCCGGTCAAGGCGGTCGTGGCGGGGGCCGCGGTTCGGGCGCTCGCGGACCTGAAGGGCGCCGCGGGGCGCGCGGAGCTGATGCGGCTCACGGACCGTGTCGGTCACACGGCGACACTGCGTCAGATCCGGCGGGCCCTCGCGTCGTGACGGCCGTGACTACATGGTGCTCAGCGAGCGCGCATAGTTGATCTGCCCCATCACCATCTGGAACGTCTCCGGGCCCTGGGCCGGAATCATCGTCGAGTGGTGCTTGCCGCCGCTGGTCACCGTGACCTGGATGAAGCCCGTGGTGGTCTTCTCCTTCATCAACAGGAACAGCAGCCCCAGCAGACAGAAGATGAAGAAGACGATCGCGAGCACGATCGCGTGCGTCGGGATCTTCTCCTCGGTGCGCGACATGTCCGTCGCGTTCCACACCGAGCCCTTGAGCGGCATCGTGCCGGCGGGGGTGACGATCGAGTCACCCATCACCGTGATGTCCCGATCGACACCAGCGGCGCACCGCCCGTCGGAGCGGGAGGGCCCGTGTACGGCACCGGGACTCCGGCGGGCTGGGTCTGCGAGTAGCCCGGTGCCGGGTCCTGCGGATAGCCGTACCCCGGTGCGGCGTTGGGGTAGCCGTAGGCCGGCGTGCTGCCGGGCGGCTGGCTGGGCCCCACTGGTACTCGGGCTCCCCGTCCCTGTACGGATTCGGCGTGCTCATGTTCTCGTCCCCGCTTCCCGTCCCACTGCGTCAGGTCAGACGTCCCCTGATCCTGCCAGGTGCGGACCCCAGGGGTGAAGTCCGCGCCGGTACCCGTACGGACACGACAGGGCCCGCGTCCCCGAAGGAAGCGGGCCCTGTCGTGCTGAGGATGTGTCAGAAGCGACGCGTGATCAGGGCGCGCTTCACTTCCTGGATCGCCTTGGTGACCTCGATACCGCGCGGGCAGGCGTCCGTGCAGTTGAACGTGGTGCGGCAACGCCACACGCCGTCCTTGTCGTTGAGGATCTCCAGACGCTGCTCGCCGGCCTCGTCACGCGAGTCGAAGATGAAGCGGTGCGCGTTGACGATCGCCGCCGGGCCGAAGTACTGGCCGTCGTTCCAGAACACCGGGCACGAGGACGTGCAGGCGGCGCACAGGATGCACTTGGTGGTGTCGTCGAAACGCTCGCGGTCCTCCGCGGACTGCAGACGCTCACGCGTGGGCTCGTTGCCCTTCGTGATCAGGAACGGCATCACGTCGCGGTACGCCTGGAAGAACGGCTCCATGTCCACGACCAGGTCCTTGAGGACCGTCAGGCCCTTTATGGCCTCGATCGTGATGGGCTTCTCCGGGTTGATGTCCTTGATCAGCGTCTTGCAGGCGAGCCTGTTCTTGCCGTTGATCCGCATCGCGTCGGAGCCGCAGATGCCGTGCGCGCACGAGCGGCGGAAGGTGAGCGAGCCGTCGACGTCCCACTTGATCTTGTGGAGGGCGTCGAGGACGCGCTCCTTGGGGTCGATCTCGATCTGGAAGTCCTCCCAGACCGCGTGCTCCGACACCTCGGGGTTGAAGCGGCGGATCCGGAAGGTGGCGGTGATGTACGGGGAGTCGGCGAAGCCGGCCTCCCGCTTCTCCAGGGTCGGGGTAGCCATCAGTACTTACGCTCCATCGGCTGGTAGCGGGTCTGGACGACCGGCTTGTAGTCGAGACGGATCGACTGGGTGCCGTCGTCGCCCACCTCGCGGTACGCCATGGTGTGGCGCATGAAGTTGACGTCGTCGCGGTTCGGGAAGTCCTCGCGGTAGTGACCGCCGCGCGACTCCTTGCGGGCCAGCGCGGAAACGGCCATGACCTCGGCCAGGTCGAGCAGGTTGCCCAGCTCGATGGCCTCCAGCAGGTCCGTGTTGAACCGCTTGCCCTTGTCCTGGATGGACACGCGCAGGTAGCGCTCGCGCAGCTCGGCGATCTTCTCGACCGCGGTCTTGATCGTCTGCTCGGTGCGGAACACCATCACGTTGGCGTCCATCGTCTCCTGGAGCTCCTTGCGGAGCACGGAGACCCGCTCGGAGCCGGTGGAGCTGCGGAGCCGCTCGACCTGCTCGGCGACGAACGACGCGGGGTTCTCCGGA
The DNA here is from genome assembly GCF_009832925.1 of Streptomyces sp. Tu 2975. Taxonomy (GTDB): domain Bacteria; phylum Actinomycetota; class Actinomycetes; order Streptomycetales; family Streptomycetaceae; genus Streptomyces. The sequence goes on along the minus strand of NZ_CP047140.1, from coordinate 3,304,902 downwards.
AGGTCGACGTAGTCGGACTTCGCGGAGTACTCGGCGGCGGCGATACCGGCGCGCTTGCCGAAGACGTTGATGTCCAGCAGCGAGTTGGTGCCCAGACGGTTGGCGCCGTGGACCGACACGCAGGCGACCTCGCCGGCGGCGTACAGACCCGGGACGACGGTGGTGTTGTCGCGCAGGACCTCACCCTCGACGTTGGTCGGGATGCCGCCCATGGCGTAGTGCGCGGTCGGCTGGATCGGGATCGGGTCCGTGTAGGGCTCGATGCCGAGGTAGGTACGCGCGAACTCGGTGATGTCCGGGAGCTTGGCGTCCAGCTGCTCCGGCGGCAGGTGGGTGAGGTCCAGGAAGACGTGGTCGCCCTCGGGACCGCAGCCGCGGCCCTCGCGGATCTCCGTGTAGATGGAGCGGGAGACGACGTCACGGGACGCGAGGTCCTTCATGACCGGCGCGTACTTCTCCATGAAGCGCTCGCCGTCCTTGTTGCGGAGGATGCCGCCCTCACCACGGGCGCCCTCCGTCAGCAGGATGCCCATGCGCCAGATGCCCGTCGGGTGGAACTGGAAGAACTCCATGTCCTCCAGCGGCAGGCCGCGCCGGTAGCAGGCGGCCTGGCCGTCACCGGTCAGCGTGTGCGCGTTGGAGGTCACCTTGAAGAACTTGCCGGTGCCGCCGGACGCGTAGATCACGGCCTTCGCCTGGAAGACGTGGATCTCACCGGTGGCCAGCTCGTAGGCGACCACACCGGCGGACTTCTTGACGCCGTCGACCTCGGTGATCAGCTGGTCCAGGACGTAGAACTCGTTGAAGAACTCCACACCCTCCTTGACGCAGTTCTGGTACAGCGTCTGGAGGATCATGTGGCCGGTGCGGTCCGCGGCGTAGCAGGACCGGCGGACCGGGGCCTCGCCGTGGTTGCGGGAGTGGCCGCCGAAGCGGCGCTGGTCGATGGTGCCGTCCGGGGTCCGGTTGAACGGCAGGCCCATCTTCTCCAGGTCGAGGACGGCGTCGATGGCCTCCTTCGCCAGGATCTCGGCGGCGTCCTGGTCGACCAGGTAGTCACCGCCCTTGACCGTGTCGAACGTGTGCCACTCCCAGTTGTCCTCTTCCACGTTGGCCAGCGCGGCGGCCATACCGCCCTGCGCGGCGCCCGTGTGGGAGCGGGTGGGGTAGAGCTTCGTCAGCACGGCGGTGCGGCTGCGCTTCGTCGCCTCGATGGCGGCGCGCATGCCGGCGCCGCCGGCGCCGACGATGACGGTGTCGTACTTGTGGATCTTCATGGGTGGATTACCTCAGCCCCGTGCCTAGCGGATGTTCGGGTCGAAGGTGAAGATCACCAGCGTGCCCAGAAGGATGGTGAACACCGTGGCGGTGTACAGCAGGCCCTTGAGCCACAGGCGCGTGTTCGGACGCTCCGCGTAGTCGTTGATGACGGTGCGGAGGCCGTTGGCGCCGTGCAGCATGGCAAGCCACAGCATCAGCAGGTCCCAGGTCTGCCAGAACGGGGACGCCCAGCGGCCGGCCACGAAGGCGAAGCCGATCTTGGAGACGCCGCCGTCGAGCACCAGCTGGATCAGCAGGTGGCCGATGACCAGGACGACGAGGACCACACCGGACAGGCGCATGAACAGCCATGCGGCCATCTCGAAGTTGCCGCGGGTCGAGCGCGGGGTCTTCTTCGTGCGCTTGCGGGGGGCCTCGATGAGCGGGGCCGGGTTGTCCACGTCGTAGAGGTGAGCGCCCTCGACGGGACCGACGGCGGAAGTGGTGTCAGCGGACATTTCTGGCCTCAGCTCCCGAAGACTTCGCGGACGGCGTGGCCGAGCACGGGGTAAAGGGCGCCCACCATCAGCACGAACCAGATGGCCATGACGGACCAGAGCATCTGCTTCTGGTAGCGCGGGCCCTTGGACCAGAAGTCCACGGCGATGACGCGCAGGCCGTTGAGCGCGTGGAAGAGAATCGCGGCGACCAGGCCGTATTCGAGAAGCGCGACGATCGGCGTCTTGTAGGTGGCGACGACCTCGTCGTACGCCTCGGGGGAGACGCGGACGAGAGCGGTGTCCAGCACGTGTACGAACAGGAAGAAGAAGATGAGGACGCCGGTGACTCGATGAGCCACCCAGGACCACATTCCTTCCCGGCCGCGGTACAGCGTTCCAGCCGGCACGGAAGAACCCTCCGGGAGCGGGGATTGGGGCCATGCCGGCTTGTGGGTGTCGGTCTGGCCCGGCCGGGTACGGTCCACCGGCCCCGGCCATCGTAGCGACGTGTTGTCGGTTCGTTCGCCCGGGGGCCACCGGTGTGATCAAACAGGCAATCAATCAGCCTCGTACGGACTAAGCCACGGACTCCTCGGAGGCCCCCGCGACGTCGCTTTCCGGATGGTTGGCCACTACATGGGACAGCCTTGACCGGGCCAGTGCGCGCAGTTCCTCCGCGGAGATGGCGCGCTCCTCGTCCGGTTCGTGGGACAGTCTGCTCCGGATACCGGCCAGTACCTGGTCGAGGTACTCGTCAGGCCGGTATGCGTCGAGGCAGATGACGAACGCATGTCCGAATCGGCTCTCGTAGGCGGCGTGCGCGGCGGCCAGCGCGGTGTGGGCGGCCTGCGGGGCGCTCGGCGGCAGTCCGGTGGACGACTCGCCGGTCAGCGCCTCGTGCACATCGGCGGGCGTGAGGTCGTATCCGGCCTCGTCGCACGCGGCGAGGAGGGACTCGAGGTCGGGATAGGGGCGGTGCGTGACCACGCGCCAGGCCCATCGGCGGCTGCCGCAGCAGGCGAGGACGATCGCTTCCGCCTCGTCGGCCGGGGCGCTGTTGAAGTGCTCGAGCCCCGGCTCCGCGCGACGCTGGGACGGTATGGCAGAAGGGGCGCCCGCGTCCCGGGTGTGGTGGAGTGTCGGCGGTCGCTTCGGGAGGCCGGCGTGGGAATCGCTGGACAGCGGGGACTCCTCGAACGGGACAGCGGGGCGGCAGGGAAGGGAGAGAAGGGTGTGTCGTAACGCTATCGATGTGGACGTGAAGGTGTCCGACGGATGCGCGAATTTCACCCGGACGGGAGAGTTTGGCCATAAGTAATGGACGCAGGAGGGGGTGCTTCTACGGGGTTTCGCCACTTATGGGAGGTATCAGAACGATGTGGCTCTCTCACAGGACCCGGCTCGCCGGTGTGTCGGCAGCCTCGGCCGCCGTCTTCTCGATGATGCTCGCCGGCTGTTCCGACGACGGCGCCGGTGGATCCGGCAGCGCACCGCCCGACCGGGCCGGAACGACCTCCGGGGCCGCGGCCCCCAGCCCGACGCCCAGCCCCACCCGCAGCTACGCGCTCTCCGAAGCGCCGGCCACCATTCCCTCCGTACGGAGCCACCAGGCCGCCCGCGGCCCCGGCTGGAGCAGGACCGCCGACAGCGGGGTCGTCGTCGCGAAGGGCAGCGAGGAGCTCTCCGACGAGGGCCGGCTGCTCGCCCAGGAGCTGAAGCTCGCCTATCGGGGCACCGTCGCCGCCGGACCGGGCGACGTGGAACTGGCACTCGCCGGGAACGGCGCCGCCGAGTCGTACACGCTGACCACCAGCGGCGGGAAGGTCCGCATAACCGGACCGGACGAGGCCGGGGTCTTCTACGGCACCCGGACCCTGAAGCAGTCGGTGCGCTCCGGCGGCTCGATGCCCGAGGGCGTCGTACGCGACCGGCCCGACCGCCCCCAGCGCGGACTGAACGTCGACATCGCGCGCAAGTACTTCACCGCCGGGTGGCTCGAGGACCGGCTGCGGGAGATGGCCGACCTCAAGCTCAACCAGCTGGGGCTGCACTTCTCGGACGACCAGGCCTTCCGCATCGAGTCCGACTCGCACCCCGAGGTGGTCTCCGAGCAGCACCTCACCAAGGACGAGGTCCGCCGGATCCTGGCGCTCGCCGAGAGGCTCCACATCACCGTCGTCGGCGAGATCGACTCCCCGGGACACCTGGGCGCCGTGATGCGGGCGCACCCCCAGCTCCAGCTGCGCAACACGCAGGGTGTACCCCGGCAGGGCGCCATCGACATCTCCAAGCCCGAATCCGCCCGCATCGTCGACGACCTGCTGCGTGAGTACACGGCGCTCTTCCCCGGGGCGTGGTTCCACGTCGGCGCCGACGAGTACCAGGCCCTCACGGTGAGCGACCCGCAGGCCTCCTACCCGCAGCTCGCGCAGGCCGCCCGCCAGAAGTACGGCGACGCCGCCACCATCCAGGACCTCGCGGAGGGCTGGCTGAACGACCGGGCCGCGGTGGTGCGGGAGGCGAAGAAGATCCCCAAGGCGTGGAACGACGGCTTCTTCAGCGGCGGGGTGGTCACCGCCGACAAGGGCATCGAGGTCGAGTACTGGACAGGCAAGGAGATCGGGGCCCGCCCGCCCCAGGAGTATCTGGCGGAGGGCCGCCGCGTGGTGAACCTCAACGACGAGTTCCTCTACTACGTGCTCGGCGAGCCCAACCAGTTCACCTACCCGACGGGCCGCCGCATCTACGAGCAGTGGACGCCGCTGGTGCTGCGCGGCACGGAGCCCGTACCGGAGAAGTACTCGGACCAGATCCTGGGCGGCCGCTTCGCGGTCTGGTGCGACCTGGCCAACGCCCAGACCCAGGAACAGGTCGCGGCCGGCATCCGCCGCCCGCTCCAGGCGACGGCCCAGAAGCTGTGGGACCCGCGGCAGCCGTCGCTGAGCTGGCAGTCCTTCGAGTCGCTGGCGCAGAAACTGGGCTGACCAGCACGGACTGCTGGACGGCGGCCGTCACGCGGACATATGTTCCGCGGGCGGCCGCCGTTCCTGGCGGCCGCGTTGTGCGACGTCTCCTGGGGAGGGGCGTCGCTCTCAATTCTTTTCTGTGGGGGGTCACTCATTCATGCTCTGTTCCGGATGCCGTGAGAACACGGTCGCTGCGGGCGAGGATCTCTGCGAGCGCTGCTCGGCGGGGGCGGCGGACACGTCGCCGCCGGCGGAGTCGGACCGGGCCGTGTCGTCGCCGTCGGCCGAGCCGCCCGGCTCGGGCCCGGCCGCGGTGGACACGTCGTCACCACCGGTCGGCTCGGGCCCGGCGGCTCCGGACGTGGTCCCGCAGGCCAGGGTCTCGAAGGCCCCGCCCGCACCAGGACTGCGTCCGGTGGTGCAGGGGCCGTGGCCGCTGTCGGTACTGCGGTCGCCCGTGGGGCTGGGGCACGCGGTGTCCGTGCTGCTCCTGCTGGTCGCCCTCGGCGAGATCGCCGCCGCCGTGGCCGCACTCAATCTCCGGCGCCTGATGGGTCTCGTGACCGTCGGGTTCTCCGAGGAGGACGCGGAGTTCGCCGACCGGCTGCTGGTGGCCACCTCCGCCTTCCAGATCGCCGCCTACCTGGCGACGGTCGTGGTCTTCATCGTGTGGTTCCACCGGGTGCGGTCCAATGCCGATGCCTTCGCGCCCGGCATGGTCGAGCGCGGGCGGGGCTGGGCCGTCGGCGGCTGGTTCGTTCCCGTCGCGGGCCTCTGGATCCCACGCGGGATCGCCGTCGAGGTGTGGAGGGCCAGCCGCACGGATCCCCTTGCGCCGGACAGGCACGAGCCCCACACGCTGGTGAACATCTGGTGGGTCGGATTCGTCGTGGCCACCGTGTTCACGCGCTACGCGGACCGGGTCTACGACAAGGCCACGACTGCGCAGCAGGTCGTCAGCGCCGTGGATCAGCTCGTCGTCGGCAACGCCCTGCAGATCGTCGCCGCGGTGATCGCCGTGCTCTTCGTCCGCCGGCTGACGCACATGCAGCACACCAAGGCGTTGAACGGGACGGCGCGGACGGTCGCGGTGTGAGTCCGCCCGGGGGCGTGCGGGCTCACACCGCGGTCCGCGAGGCCGGGCCAACAGCCGTGCGGGCGGGCCCTGTTCCTGTGGAGGGAAAGTAACAGAGGCATGACGTAAATGTGTGCGCACGGATCCAGCCGACGGTAACGTTCTGGCCACGGAGTGACGTAATTCCGCCAACGGACGCAGTAGGGACAAGTACAAGGGCTAGTACTGCGTCCGCGACGGAAGGCGTCCCGCATGACCTCCAAGAGCCTGACGGTACTCATCGCACAGGCGGATGAGCGTGGCCTGGCCGCGAGCGGGCTCGCGTGCCTCGACCGCTGTCTGCCGCTGCTCGCGACGGAGGACGACACGCTTCGTCCGCTCTGGGCGGGCCTCGCCGGCGGCGAGGAGGAGTGGGCCGGCGCGCTCGCGGCGGCGCGGCAGGCCATGGAGACCGTGCCACCGGGCGACGAAGACGCCGCCCTCGTACGGGGGATGCTCGGCGCGGCCCCCTCCGACTGGGCCGTGACGTCCCTGCGCGAGTGGGCCGACGGCTGCTCCGTCACCGCCCTCGAGGTGCACCGGCGTTTCGACATGGGCGACTGTCCGGCCGAGAACATCGAGCGCTGCCGCGAGGGCGAGGGTGAGGGCGAGCCGGACGGAGTCGGGCCCCTCGTGGAGGGTGAGTTGCGGCGCCAGGCCCAGGTGCTGGAGATCCTCGCGGAGCCACCCGGTGGCAACGGTCTGCGGCACGCGCTCGAAGTGTCGACGGAAGGACGCCGCATCCTCCGCGCGGCGGTCTCGCGCCGGGCGCGCGTCACGGGCTGAGGCGGCGGGCACGCCCGGCCGGTGCGCCGGGCACGCTGAACGGCTGCCCCCCCACCATGAGGGCGGGGAGCGGCCGTTGAGACGGTCGGTCAGTGCGCCGGCCAGACGGCCCTCGGTGCTCTTCTCGCCCGCCGCGCGCGGGTCCCTCTCGTCCTCATGCCCGTCCCTCGTGACCTCGTCCGCGCATCGTGCGCGCGATGGTCAGTTGTCGGCGGCGGGCAGCTCGCCCGCGCAGGTGGCGCGACCGAACTCGCCCATGGCCGTGGCACGTTGGACGTGCTCGCCGCGGATCGCGAGGGTGCAGGCCGCCTGGCCGCCCTTCTCGCCGAGGACGATGGCGATGGTCGGCGGCTTGCCCAGCGGCACTTGGACGGTCTTCTTCCACGGAAGCTCGGCATCCCGGACGACGGTCGCCGTGCCGTCCTCGCTGCGGGCGAGGTACGAGATCTCGACCGGGCCCTCGCCCGTGACCTCGTACGTCACCGCGGCGGTCGGCACAGCCGGGGGCTTCGGCTTCTCCTCGGTGTCGAGTACGCCGTAGCCGACGAGGCCGCCGCATGCGAGCAGCAGGACGGCTGCGATCGCCGCTCCGGCCCGGCCGCCCCCGGCGCCCTGCTCCGTGCTCTCGTTCACCGTCCCGGTGGTCGTCGTTCGCTCCGCATTCGCTTCCGCGTGAGTCTTTTCCGCGCCGGTCGTTTCAGCTTCAGCGGATTCCGTGTCCGGCGTTTCGTCGGACTTTCCCTCCGGCTCTGTGCTTTCCGTGGATTCCTTGGATGACATGAGCGGGGCTCGGCTTTCGGGTAGTCGGCTGCATCGGATGACGTCGAACCGGGCGGTTATACACCACGGACGGCACGCCGCGCGAGCGACCGAGCAAAAGGGACGAAGCGGCTGGGGTGCCGTGTGTTGCCCGTAATGTCCGTGCGCTTGACGTGGCGTCACTTGGATGATCAATAATCCCCTGCCGCGCTCGTGAGCTGCGCAGATCCCCGCTCACGTGCAGAAGAGCGGCACGGATTCAGGCTGCATCGGAAACCCCCGATGGGGCTTACTCGGCGTGCCGCTTTTCCGTTGTGCGGACCCCTTCCGCGTGCGGGGATTCGGCCCGCAGTGCGGAAAGGTAATGACGTGAAAGTTCCATTCAGGAGATATATCTCCTGTCTGGTGGTGTCGGCGGTGGCGGGAACGCTGCTGCCGCAGGTCGCTTATGCGGCCCCGTCATCAGGGCCCGAAAAGGACGACGGAAAGGGCGTTTTCGACACCATAGCGGGCTGGTTCTCGGACGAGGACGAGAAGGGCGACGCGAAGCCTCCGGTCGGTGGAAGGCTCGAGATACCGAGCCGGGAGAAGCTCCCGAAGGGCAAGAAGCTGCCGCCCGCGCAGCGGGTCAAGGAGCTGACGGAGCGGCGTACGGCGCAGGCGCGCTTCTGGCAGATGTCGGACGGGCGCGTGGAGGCCGAGCTGTCGGCGCAGCCCGAGTCGTACCGGTCGGGTGCGTCGTGGAAGCCGATCGACACGACGGTGCGCGCGTCCGACGCGAAGGGCTTCGACTTCGCGAACACGACGAACACCGGGCGCAGCTGGTTCGGTTCGGACGCCTCGAAGCTGGTGCGTTTCGAGACGGCCTCCGGCCAGGCGGTCACCCTCGGTCTCGAGGGTGCGGCCAAGGGTGTCGCGCCGTCCGCGAAGGGCGACACGGTCACCTACAAGGGCCTGGCGTCCGGTGCGGACGTGTCGTACCAGGTGGGTACGGGCCGGGTGAAGGAGAACATCACCCTGGCCGGACCGCCGAAGACACCGGCGAAGTTCGTCTTCACGCTGGACGCCGGCGAGCTGGAGCCGAAGGAGCGGGGCGACGGTTCGATCGCGCTGTTCGGCGAGGACCCGGCGAACCCGGTGCTGGTGATTCCGCCGGCGTTCATGGCGGACGCGAAGAAGGACAAGGCGTCTCCGTACGGCACCTCCTACAGCGCGAAGGTGTCGCAGGAGCTGTCCCGGCACGGCAAGCAGTGGCGGCTGACGGTCACGCCGGATGCGAAGTGGCTGGCGGCGCCGGAGCGGCAGTACCCGGTGGTGATCGACCCGACGATCACGATCGCGCCGACGCCGACCCAGTCGCAGGACGTCATGGTCCGCTCGGACGCGCCGACGACGAACTTCAACAGCACGTGGGACATGTCGGCGGGCAAGACCAGCAGCACGGGCATCGCCCGGTCGCTGATCAGGTTCCCGCTGGACGAGATCCCGGCCGGTTCGAAGATCGACACCGCGCAGCTGTCGATGTACTTCGACCAGGTCCACACCTCCGGTTCGACCGACGTCGACGTGGAGGTCCGCCGGGCGACCGGCGCGTGGGACGAGACCACGGCGACGTGGGAGAAGACCAGCACCTTCGTGGGCGAGCAGTCGGCGACCACGGTCCTGATGGACGACGGTGACACGGGCACGGCCGCGGTCGGCGAGTGGCCACGGGTCACCGGCACCGGCCACGCGAGCGATTACACGTACAACAAGAACACCGCGACCGGTGAGTCGTACACGTGGCAGCCGATGGTCCCCGAGGCCGCAGACTACAAGGTCGAGGTGCACACGCCGGTACAGGCGGACGGCGCGACGGCCGCCCCGTACACGGTGACGTCGGCCGAGCCGGCCGCGAACTTCACGGTCAACCAGGCCACGGGCACCACGGGCTGGCGTCAGCTCGGCACGTCGCAGATCGACTTCGCCAAGGGCAACACGGGCAAGATCGTCCTGGGCGACACCGGTGACACCACGAAGCGGACGATCGCCGACGGCGTCAGGCTGGTCAACCCGGCGCAGATCCGCAAGGACATCGGCGAGTACAACCAGTGGCACAACTTCCGGGTCGGCGACACCGTCCAGAAGTGGGTCTCGGGCACCTCCCCCAACTACGGCTTCGTCATCAAGGCCGTCGACGAGTCCTCCACCGCACCGCTCGGCGGTCCGCAGTACGAGGCCGGGGACTACGACTACGGCGGCGAGACGTCCACCATTCCGCGCCTGACGGTCACCTTCGGCAAGGTCGGCACCTCGCTGAACTCGCCGACCGTCGTGCACGGCACCGGTCCGGAGCTGTCCTGGGCGGCGTACAAGAACACCACCGGTGACGCGGACCTGGACATCGCCGAGTACCAGCTGCACCGCTCCACGCAGCAGGTGTTCACGCCCTCGGCCGCGACGCTGGTCGCCCCGATCGCCAGGACGGCGACCGCCTACACGGACACCACCGCGGTCCCGACCCCGGACTCCAGCAGCGCGGAGATCGGCAAGTCGTACTACTACCAGATCGCGGTCAAGACGGCCGACGGCCAGGTGCTGGGCTCCCCGACCCGTGTCGTGGGCGTCCCGAAGGCCGGCCGCACCATGCGCCTCATCCAGGCCGGCGCCGGTGTCACCGACACCACGCTGTCGTCGCTGAAGCCGACGACCAACCTGAACACGATCGAGCAGGGCACCCTCGGCCAGGACTGGCTGACCGTGGGCAACAACTCGGCCACCTACGACCGGACCCGCGCGGTCGTCAAGTGGCCCACCACCACCATTCCCAGCACCGCGACGGTGCTCGAGAGCCGCGTCTTCCTGTGGTCCACGATGACCACACGGGACACCACCACCAAGGCCCAGTACAACCTGCACGGGCTGACCCGGGACTTCACGGAGACCCAGGCCACCTGGAACAACGCCAACTCCACCACCGCGTGGACCACGGCGGGCGGTGACCACTCCTCGGTGATCTCCGACTACGTGCCCGCCTTCAACACCGACCTCGGCCGCCACTGGTGGGACGCCACGTCCCTCACCCAGAGCTGGGTCAAGACGCCCACCAGCAACAAGGGCACCCTGATCAAGCTGAAGGACGAGTCCACGGCCGGCCCGCAGGAACGCTCCATCTTCCTGTCGTCCGCCGCGCCCGACCCGCAGCTGCGCCCGCTGCTGCGCGTGATCTACGTCGACTCCACCACGGAGGACACGTACTACGCGCCGCAGACCCCGTCCCGGATGACCCCGAACACCACCTACGCGGTGGAGTTCACGGTCACCAACACGACGTCCTCGGCGTGGGCCGCGGGTGAGCGCGAGCTCTCCTACACCTGGAAGCTTCCCGACGGCACGGACGTGACCACCGGCGGCAACCAGCTGGAGACCCCGATCCCGGCCCTGCTGCCGGGCAAGTCGGCCACGATCCAGGCGCAGGTCGCCACCCCGATCAACTCGGACTCGGGCAACAAGCGCAACGAGTACGTACTCGGCTGGGACGTACGCAAGATCGCCGACGGGACGTGGCTGTCCGCCGGCACGGGCGGCATTCCGTCGCTGAAGCAGAACGTGGCGGTGGAGGACCCGACGTCCAACACGCTGGGCCTGGAGAAGTTCTACTCGTACACCGGTAAGAACACCGGTGCCGGTTCCACGGTCATGAACAACCTGGCCTCGGGCAACAGCGTCTGGCAGTACAACGCGTTCAACAACCCCGGCCGGGGACTGAACACGTTCTTCCGGGTGGCGTACAACTCGCTGGACACCTCGGACACGGTCTCCGGCCATGGCTGGTCGTTCCAGGCCTCGGGCCCGATCCGGCTGGGTGCGCCGCTGGACTTCCACCCCAATCCGAACCCTACGGAGATCCGGCTCCCGGACGGCGACGGCACCACGCACGTCTTCCGCAAGCAGGCGGACGGCACGTGGAAGGCCCCGGCCGGCGTCCACTACAGGGTCACGCCCAAGGCCGGCCTGGACTGCACCCCGGCCAAGGACCCGATCCCGGACGCCTGGACGCTCACGCGCCCCGACGGCACCCGCTTCCAGTTCGGCTGCGACGGCTACATGACGTCCGCGATCGACAAGAACGGCAACACGCAGGCGTTCACGTACGAGGAGCGGAGGTCCAACAACAAGCCGACCAAGTTCCTGCTTTACATCACGGACCCGGCGGGACGCCAGTCGCTCACGGTCGACTACTACGACAAGGCCGAGGCCTCTTCGCCGAAGATCGAGGACCACATCCAGTCGGTCACCGACATCTCGGGCCGCAAGCTCACGTTCGAGTACTCGGACAAGGGCCTGCTGACCAGGATGACCGACGGTGTGGGCTCGGCCCAGCCGAAGGTCTTCGGCTTCACGTACGACGCCACGCAGGGCAACAAGAACGTCAAGCTGGTCCAGATCACCGACCCGCGGAGCAACGCCACGAAGCTGGCGTTCAACGAGCCGTCGGCCGGGGACGACCCGAAGTACCACTGGTGGACGAAGACGGTCACCGACCGTCTGAACGGGACGACCGGGTTCACGTACGCGGCGAATGCGTCGAACGCGAAGTTCACCGACACCAGGGTGACGGACGCGGAGTCACACACCACCGCCTATGTGGCGGACGACTTCGGTCGTCCGGTGCAGACGACGAACGCCAAGTCCGAGACCACCAAGATGGCGTGGGACGCGGACAACAACGTCACCTACCTGGAGGAGGCCAACGGTGCCAAGACCGCTTACTGCTACGACCAGAAGACCGGCTATCCGCTCTGGTCGCGGGACGCGGAGAACAACAAGTCCGGTGTTCCGGCCGCTTCGGAATGCGCTCCTGGTACGTACCCGGCCAACTCGCAGCAGTACAGCTACCAGACCCGTCTGGACGGCTACTCGGCAGACCTGTACACCAAGACCTCTCCGGAGGGCCGAAAGTGGCAGTTCGGATATGACTCGTTCGGCAACCTGAAGTCGGTTACCGACCCCAAGGGAGTCGCGACGTCGACGGCGGACGACTACACCACCACGTACGAGTACAACGCCTACGGTCAGATGACCAAGGCGATCGACGCCAATGGCAACCCGACGACCAACAGCGATTTCGGTCCCACGGGTTATCCGGCCACCATCGCCGACGCGCTGGGCAAGGCGACGTCCTTCGTCTACGACGAGCGCGGCCAGGTCCGCGAGGTGACCGACGCGCTGGGCAAGAAGACCACGCAGGAGTACGACGCGTTCGGCCGCCCGACGGTGAAGACAGTGCCGAAGGACCAGGCAGCGGGTGTCCTGATCACGATGCCGGCGCCGGAGTACGACGCGAACGACAACGTCACCAAGGCGACCGCGCCCAATGGTGCGGCGTCCACGGCGGTGTTCGACGCGGCGGACCAGATCACCTCGGAGACCGCGCCGAAGGACACGGCCACCTCCAGTGAGCGCAGGACGGTCTACACCTACGACAAGGTCGGCAACCTCAAGACGACGACCGAGCCGAAGGGCGTGCTGACCACGTCGGATGCGACCGACTACGTCACCACCAACGCCTACGACGAGATCTACCAGCTCACCTCCGTGGTGAACTCCGAGCAGGACAAGATCTCCTACAAGTACGACACCGTCGGCAATGTCACCCAGATCGTCGACCCGAAGAAGAACGTCACGGCGGACCCGTCCGACTACCTGACCAAGACCGCCTACGATCTGAACCACCGGGTCACCACGGTCACGAACGCGGCCGGCAAGTCCACCTCGACCACCTACGACAAGGACTCCCTGGTCATTCAGACCAAGGATGCCGAGGGCAACATCACGTACGTCGACTACGACGAGCGCGGTAAGCAGAAGGAGGTCCGGGCCCCTTACGAGGGCACCACGTTCCGCAAGACCCAGTTCGAGTACGACCAGGTCGGCAACACCACCAAGGTGATCACCCCGCGGGGCACGGCCACGGCCGCCGCGGACGACTTCGCCCAGCGCACCGAGTACGACGCGCTGAACCGACCGGTCAAGCAGTTCCAGCCGTACGACCCGGCCGACGGCCGCTACAACAGCCCGAACGTCTACACGCAGACTGTGTACGACGCGGTGGGCCGGGTGACGAAGAGCTCGCTGCCGCCGTCGGAGGGCCAGACGGTCCGCAACGACACGGTCATCGAGTACTTCGACAACGGCTGGACGAAGAAGTCCACCGACCCGTGGGACATCACCACGAGCTACGACTACACCGAGCTCGGGCAGCAGAAGGCCCGCACGCTCACCTCGGCGGGCGGGTCCTCGGACCGCACCATGACGTGGTCGTACTACCCCGACGGCAAGCTGAAGGCCAAGGCGGACGATGGTGTGCCGGTGGGCAAGTCGGTGGTCCTGGTGGACAACTCCGACACCCAGCACACCTCTTACACCGGCACGTGGGCAAAGGGCGACATCGCCGGGCAGCAGGGCTACGACCACCGTACCCACGCGGCCGGCAGCGGTACCGATGCCTTCACGTGGTCGCTGAACATCCCCAAGGACGGCACGTACACCGCGTATGTGAAGTACCCGAAGGTGACCGGCGCGGCGACGACGGCGAAGTACACCCTGTCCCAGGGGGCGACCTCGCAGCCGGCGGTGACCAAGGACCAGAACGCGTCCACCGGCACGTGGGTCCCGCTCGGCTCCTACAGCCTCAAGCAGGGCAACGATGCCAAACTGAAGCTGGAGCAGAACGCCGGCGGGATCGTCGTCGCGGACGGGGTCAAGCTGGTACGGGACACTTCGGGTGAGACCGACAGCGAGAAGAAGTCCTTCGCCTACGCCTACGACGTCAACGGCAACCTGACCTCGATCGACGACACCTCCTTGGGTGCGAAGATCGACGCCTACACGATCGCCTACACCGGGCTCAACCAGGTCGCCAAGGTGACCGAGGCGCTGGCCGGGGCGGAGAAGAAGGCCACGTCGTACGCGTACGACGCAAACGGCAAGCCGGAGACGATCACTCACCCCGACCAGTTCTCCAAGTACACCTACAACCTGCGTGATCTGGTCGAGTCGGTCTCGGTCAGCAAGAGCGCGACGGACACCTCGCCGAAGGTGACGTCGTACACCTACACCGACCGGGGCCTGAAGCTCCGGGAGACCAAGAACAACAAGAACACGGTAGACCACACCTACTACCTCAACGGTGCGGTCAGGACGACCACGGAGAAGAAGCCGAACGGCACCCTCGTCTCCTCGCACGCCTACGCCTACGACCCCAACGGGAACAAGGCGCAGGACGTCGCGAAGAAGATGAACGCCGACAACAACGCGGCCTACCTCGAGTCGACCACCGACTACACCTACGACCCCATGAACCGGCTCGCCAAGTCGGTCAAGACGGGCAACGGCGCGGGCACCGAGACGTACGTCCACGACGACAACGCCAACGTCATCAGCCAGTCGGTCAAGGGCACGTCCACGACGTACACCTACGACCGCAACCGGCTGGTCTCGGCGACGGCGGGCGGCACGACGGCCACCTACAACTACGACCCGTTCGGTCGTCAGGAGTCTGTCACCGGCGGCGGCAAGGTCATCGAACGTTCGGTGTACGACGGCTTCGACCACGTCGTCGAGTCCCAGAAGATGGACGACGCCGGCGCGCTGAAGTCGACGAAGTACACCTTCGACCCGCTGGACCGTACGGCGTCCAAGACGGCCGACGGCAAGACCACCGACTTCACCTACCTCGGCCTGTCGACCGAGGTGCTGGGTGAGGAGGTCGCCGGCGAGCTCACCAAGTCGTACCAGTACAGCCCGTGGGGCGAGCGACTGTCGCAGGTCAAGCACAACAGTGACGGCACCAGCGAGGACGGCTACTACGGCTACAACTCGCACACCGATGTCGAGACACTGACCGACAAGGACGGCAACTCCAAGGCCACCTACGGTTACACCGCCTACGGCTCGGACGACGACTCGGAGTTCACCGGCATCGACAAGCCCGACGCCGGCGACCCGACCAAGGAGGCCTACAACCCCTACCGCTACAACTCCAAGCGGTGGGACGCCCACTCCGGCACTTACGACATGGGATTCCGGGACTACAGCCCCGGACTCAACCGGTTCACCAGCCGGGACATGTACAACGGTGCCCTCGCGGACATGGGCCTCGGCTCGGATCCCTACACCGGGAACCGATATGCCTTCACCGGCGGCAATCCCACGACCTTCATCGAGATCGATGGGCACTGCTTCGGCTGGGATGCCTGCGAGGACTTCTTCGGTGATGCCGGGGACGTCGTCGCCGGTGGCGCGAAGAAGGCGAAGGGCGGCTGGCTCACCGTCGTCGATACGTTCCTCACGGGCATCGGGTGGTACAACGAAACGGCCCCCAACGGGTTCACATCCGAGCACACGGGCGACTACAGCAAGGGCCGGCTCGTCACGCCCGAGGACGACTGGGACTGGGTACCGGCGGACACGCTGTACCCGTTCACGCAGGACAACTGCACCGATGACCAGAGTGCGGTGTTCTACCAGCCCCTCGACAAGTACGACAGGGCGCAGGGCGTGCGGGCCTGCCTCAACAAGGGGGACTTCAGCTGGGTCAATGACAAGGGCCAGACGATGGGCAACTCCGACTCCATGATCGCGGGATCGCCGGTTCCGCGTCCCATGAGGGATTACCCGGAGACCATCGCCCCGGGTATGAAGGCGGGGATGAACCGCGGTCACCTGTTGGCCAACGCGCTGGGCGGCAGCGGTACGGACCGTCGGAATCTGGTTTCCTTGTGGGCCACGCCCAACAGGTCGCAGATGAAGAAGGTGGAGAACCAGGTCGCCAAGATGGTGGAGGCGGGGGACACGGTCTACTACGAAGTAACCGCCCACTACACCGGCCGGAATGGCGCTCCCGATCACCTGACCATCAACTGGTTGAACATGGACACCGGGGAAGTTCCGATCGATCCGATTACGATCTGGAATACTCCTACGGGGCTCCAACCCTGAGTTAGTCAGCCGGTTCGCCGATAGATACAATGGGTGTGGGTGAATATTGTATTTGATATTCACCCACACCCTTTTCCTTCTGAAAGGTTGCCGTATGTGGGTGCAGCGTGTGATCGAGCTGACTGGATGGGAGCCGCTTGGGGTCTCTGGCGACTGGGTGGCGATCGAAGGGGAACTGCGGTGCCCGTTGCCGGCGGACTACAAAGAGCTCTTCGAGGCGTTCGGTGGTGGCGTATTCTCTGATTCCGTCTACTTTCTCGCCCGTGACGAGGGTCTTGCTTTCGACTTCCTCACGCAGTGGCGAGTGGCCCTTTCGGTCGATCAAGACGGAGGGGCTGATGGTGTTTCTGCGGTGGAGCCCTACTCGGTTTATTCGCCGGGGGTGAGGGCCTCGTCACCTGGGCTTCCACGGAATGGGGTGATGAGTACTGCTGGCTGCTCGACGCTCAGCGGCCTGGTGAATGTCCCGTCCTCGCGCGAGCCGAAGACGGCGAGTGGCGCCGGTACGACATGTCCACGTCGGAATTCCTCTACAGAGTTCTCACCGATGCCGATTTTCAACCTTTCGGGATCGCGCAGTACAACCTCGGCACAGTGTTCAAGCCCGGCTCCGCGGGCGACGACTGATGGGGCTTCCCGGCGAGGCTCGGCGGCGCCGGCCTGAGTTTGTCTGAAGTGGACGTCGACACGAACGCCCGGGTTCAACCATCGCGTCCATCCAGGGCCCGGGCGCAACTCGCGCGTGTCCGTTTCTTATGCGTGGCCGAAGAGTATGGCCGGTCGCTGACACACGAGGCCGACGGCCTCCCAAGGGACTTGTGCCATCGTCCTGGAGACCGCCGACGCTGACACCATCGCCGCGCAAATCAACAGCGGCGACGGCGGCGACCCCGGCTGGGGCTGCACGCCCCTGTGAGAGGGGCTAAGCGACGGGCAACGGAGGAGCAGCCTCGACCGGCCGCCGCGTCCGGCGCCCGGCCACGTACCCCCCGATCCCCAGACCCGTCCCGACCAGGGCCATCACGACCCCGAACATGCCCAGCGCTGCGAACGCCACCGGCACGGTGGAATCGCTCTGCACGCGCCCGTGCACTCCTGATGCCGCCACGCTGCCCGACTGCTCGCCGAGGAAGAAGCGCGAATCGCGCGAGTTCCCGCGGTGGTCGCCCAGCAGGAACAGCCGTCCGTCGGGCACTGTCACGTCATATTCTCCCGCCCCCGCGTTCACTTCACCGCGCATCACATAGGGTTCGTCGACCGGCTTTCCGTTCACCGTGATCCGGCCCCCGTCACAGCAGACCACGTGATCGCCGCCGAGCCCGATGACCCGCTGGAGGACCGGCGCGCCCTGATATCGGTCCGGCACATCGACGAGTACGACGTCGCCCCTGCGTATCTCGCCCACGTCCGTCCGCTCGATGAGCAACCGCTCGCCCGGACGGTACGTCGGCGTCATCGCCTCGCTCATGACGGTGGTGCGTTCGTAGCTCGTCCCTATGTACCCGATGCCCCCCAGCATCAGGACCAGTCCGAGTGGTACCAGCACCCAGGCCGCGACTCTCAGGCCGCGTCCCGCTCTCCGCTGCCGCATGAAACGCCCCTTCCTCACCCCCCGACGGCCGGGCGGGCCAGCAGAGGGTAACCGCCCTCGTGGGTGACGGTTTTCGGTGGCCCGGCGCAGTAGCGAGTGAGCCGACTGGTCCTCGGGCGGACACAGCGCCACCCATGTCGTCAGTTCTGCGACGCGTACGGGCCGGTGCGTGTCAACAATCAGGTGCATGCGGAGCCGAGGGCGAGGACGTGGGCGTCTGCTCGCGCCACTTCGCTCCGGACGGTCCCTGCTTCCAGCCTGGCGGCGACCCACCGGAGACACCGTGACCTTTCTCGGCCCCGCCCTGGTGACTGCTCTTGGACTGCTCTACATGGTGAATCCCGGAGGCCTCGGCGACCACGCATTCAAGCACCTGAACAGGTACCCCAGAATCGCCTACTCCGCCGAGGCAGCACGGCGTCAGGCGTACGCGCTGGGCAGGATGGCGTTCGTGATCGGGGTCGGCTGGACGGTCTGGGCGCTCCTCCTGGACCTCGGCATGAGTCATGCCGTGAAGGTGGCATTCCTGGCGGTCGCCGTCCCGAGCGCACTCGCCCTTGCCGGCTTCACCGTCGTCGACACGATCAGGCGTGCGATGGGGGAGGGTTGGGACGGACGGAGTCTGTAGGAAAGCCCGGATCCGGTGACCGGGCTACGAAACCCTCTGCCTTGCATCGGACTTCATGGAGGTGACGAACGACGTCCAGGCCGGGGCCGTGATCGTGAGGATCGGGCCGCTCGGGACCTTGGAGTCGCGGACGGGGACGACGCCGGTGTGGGCGTCGCGCACCTCGACGCAGTCTCCGCCGTCGCCGTTGCTGTACGTGCTCTTGCGCCAGGCGGCCGCGCCGGGGAACGCCTCCGCGACCTCGACGCAGTCCCCGCCACTGCCGTTGCTGTAGCTGCTCTTGCGCCAGACGGCGGTGCTCAAGTCAATTCCGCTGCTTGCCATTTCGGTCATCCTCAGCCGCTTCCTCGATCAGGGCGAGGGACGCCTCCGGTGGCAGTGCGGCGGCCCTGAGCCAATCGTACGACCGGCGGTACTCCTTCACGAGGGCCGGATCGTCGATGGTGTCCCCGCTGTGCAGGGCCTCCGTGTAGACCAGGGGAGGGGCGTCGGGGAAGGTCATGACCTTGGCCGTGCCCAGCATGAAAGGGTGCGCCCCGCAGTTCCACGGAAGGATCTGGGGAACGATCCGGTGGCGGCGTGCCAGCGCCGCGATGTGCTCGAGTTGTTCGGCCGTCTGGTCCGGCGGAAGGATCGGCTGGCGCAGGAGTGACTCGGACAGGATCGCCCAGTACATCGGGGTCTTGTGGTTCTCCTCGAAGAGGCGGGCCCGTGCCAGTCGGGCGCTGGCCTTCTCCTCCACCTCCTCGTCCAGGGCAAGAGGATGTGTCGCGCGCACCACGGCCCGCGCGTACGCGTCCGTCTGCAGCAGACCCGGGATCAGCGTCGGGCACCACTCCTCGATGGTCTCCGCGTGCTTCTCCGCCTCCAGCACCCGCTCGAAGTAGCTCGCGTGGCCCCGCCGTTTCGCCCGCCGCACGTCCTCGCAGCGCCGCCGGAAGAAGCCGTCCGTGCCGAGCACCTGGTCCACGTGCTCGGCCAGTTCCGCCGGCATCCGGCGCGTGCCGCGTTCGATCTCGCTGAGGTGGCTGGGGCCGTAGAAGCTGCCCTCCACCAGTTGCTGGAGCGTCAGTCCCGCCTCCTCCCGTTTCCACCGCAACTCGCTGCCGTAGAAGGTCGGGACGCCTGCCGAGCCGTCGATGTCCTTGCGCTGCCCCATCGCCCACCGTCCCTGGTGCCGTGTACCGCCCGTTTCCCGAGGTTCCCCGGCCCGTACCAACTGCACCGCGCATACGTGCAGTTCAGGGCCGGGATCCCGAACCTCTTTCACGCTACGCGGCCCGGCACCACGCTGTGAGCAGTTCGTCACCCAGCGCACTGGAAGGTGTGAACCCACCTATGTACGACCACTCCGAAGCCGACGACTGCGCCGAGGAGCTCCGGGCCGTTCTCGCCGAGCACGGCATCACGCTCCCGTCCCTCCGCGTCGACCTGCCGACCTTCGCCGCCCGCTACCCGGCACGGCCGCTGATCTCCCTCGGCAACTGCAACCTGCTGACCGCCCGGACGCTGGTCGCCGCCCTCCGTAAGGGAGTCGCGTGATGAGCCGGCCACCCCTGACGCTGGACCTGCTCGCGACCCCGGCAGCCGTGTCGGGCGTGCGCCGCGCCCTGCGCGACTACGGCGCCGACCTCCAGCTCTGCGCGACCGAGCTCGTCACCAACGTGATCCGCCACGTCGGTGAGGGAACGCCCGTGACGGTCCGGGTGTCGTGCGGCGGCGGCCGTACGCGACTGGAGGTCACCGACCCCGACCCGCGTGCTCTGCCCGTCCTGTGCGCGACGGCTGCCGCCGACGACGAGTCGGGCCGGGGCCTTGTGCTGCTCGACGCGCTGACCCTGCGGTGGGGTGTGGGGCAGGGGCCCGGCGGCAAGACCGTGTGGTGCGAGCTGGCGGCGTGGCGGTCAGGGGGCGAGCGCGGCGGACACCCGGGCCAGCCGGGCGGGCGGCAGGGCGAAGCCGTTGGCGGGATTCCGGTAGGAGTACGAGCCGTGGTTGACCCGGACCCCGTCCCCGATCGTGGTCCAGGTCGCTGCGCCGGGCGCACTCTGGCTCTCCAGGAGCGCGGCGGCGACCACTTCGGGGTCCTCGACGCCGACCAGGGCCCGTAGGGCGGACGTCAGGCGCTCGACCGCGTCGTCGGGCAGGTCGTTGTCGCCCAGTGCGGGCAGCAGGAGCAGCAGCCGGGCGTCGGGATCGGTGGTGCAGCCGCCCGGCAGGCCGTGGTCCGCCGCGGCGGTCAGCTCGGGCCAGGACAGGGCGGGACCCATGAAGTGCCCGTCGTCCACGGCGAGGAATTCGGCCCGTGCCCAGTCGGGGTGGTGCAGCAGGTAGTCGGTGCCGGCGTCGTCCTCGAAGGTGCGGAGGACGACGTGCAGGCGGTGGCCCGCCGTCAGCGGGACAAGGAGGACTCGGCCGACTGGAAGGCCGTGTCACCCGCCGACCCGGAGATGCGGAACAAGGCCGACGACCCGATCGCGGTCATCCACGAGTTCCGGATGTACGCGCAGGCCGCCGGCGGCGACGTCAAGGTGACCGAGAAGGACGGCGGCGGCACGGTCGAACTCCGCGTCACGAGCGGCAGGCAGAAGCTGAGCGCCGTCCGGCAGCGAGCCTGGGCCAAGAAGGCGGAGCGCGAGTTCGACCCCACGGCCGAGCAGCTCCGCGCGGCCGGCATCCCGGTGGACGATGCGCGGCTGACCCTCTCCGGTCTGGAGGAGGTGCTGGTCCTGGACGCGAAGACGTACCGGATCAAGAGTCACCGCTTCGACTTCGGCTTCCTGATTCCGTACAACGGGCAGAACATGGCCTTCGAGCAGCAGGTGACCCTGGCGAACCAGGGCGTGTACGACGGCAGGATCGAGCTTCCCGCGGAACTGCGCCGCTGAACCGGTCGTGGCGGCGGCCCGCGTCCTTGGGACGGCCGGCCGCCCGGCCGCGGGGCCCGCGACAGGCTCAGTACCAGAACGCCTTGATCACGGCGTCGCCCCTCGCCGCCGCCCGCGTGTAGAAGGCGAGCAGGCCCGAGTGGTGCTCGAAGAAGACGTTCCTGACGTCCGCCTCGTCCCAGGCGGAGAACGGTGCCCGGAAGGCCGTGCCGGCGCGGTCCCAGAACGCATCGAATCGCAGGCCGTCGTGGAACGCGGCCGCCCGGCGCCACCCCCGACGGGCCCAGGAGCGCGAACGGCGGTTGCTCCTCCGCCGGATGGCGCACGATCCGGCCGCCGAACACGGGCAGCTCCCAGGCTCCGTCCGCACCCTCCGGCCGGCCGGCTGCCGCCTCGTAGAACTCCTGGACCATGGCGAAGTCCTTTTCGATGGACTCCGCGAGCCCGGCCTCGTACTCCTCCTCGTGCATCTCCCAGGCAGCCGGCATGAACTCCGTCAGGCTGCCGTGATCGCCCCTGACCTGGGACTCCGGTACGGCACGCAGATGCATGGAGAACGACGTGGGTCTCCCCGGGGCCGGGGCGACCCGTTGTCCGGGCCGCGGAGAAGGAACGGATCGGAAGGGAACCTGGCGCGGGTCACTGACAGCGGCCGATGTCCCCCGAATGGCGTGTGTCCGGAATGTCTTCGGCCTGGTTCTCGGCCGGGCCGGCGATGTATAACCGGCCGGCCTTGAGGCGCGGTGACGTGCTGCCGCGCCGTTCCGACGAGCCAAGGATCATCCCGTGCTGCGCTCCTCCGTCAAGTTCTCGTCCGCCCTCGCCCTGGTCGGCGTGATGTCGCTCGTGTCGGCCTGTGGTGGGGGAGGGGAGCCGGCCGGCTCTGCCGCCCCCGCCTCGACCGGTGCGGCGGCGCAGGGGGTCAAGGAGGTGACGGGCGGTTCGGCCTCGCCCAGCGCGTCCGCGTCCGCGTCTGCCTCCCCGTCCGCCTCCGCGTCACCCTCGGGATCGGCCTCCGCTTCCGCTTCCGCGTCGGCCAAGGCGTCCGACAGCACGGCCCCGAAGGCCACGAGCGGCGGCAACGCGGGTCCGGGCAGCGGTTCCGGGGACGAGCCCGCCGCGCCCTCCACGCCGAACTTCCCCGTGCCCGTGAACGTCGGCACCGCCACCCAGGTCATCACCGTCAAGACCCGTGGCTCGTACGCGACGGTCACCGCCTGGCAGAAGGGCTCCGCCGGCTGGAAGGCGCAGTTCTCGACGAGCGCCGGACGTGTCGGGTCGAACGGGGTGACCGACGGCGCCACCCGCAGGCAGAACACGTACACCACCCCCACGGGCACCTACACGATCACCGAGGGCTTCGGTGTCGAGTCGAGCGGCACCGCCATGCGGTACACGAAGGTCAACGACAGTCACTGGTGGGTCCAGGACCCGGAGTCGAAGTTCTACAACTCGATGCACACCGAGGCGGGTGCGGACTTCCCGCTGACCGAGTCCGGCGACCGCGGCAGCGAGCACCTGATCAACTACCCGACGCAGTACGCCAAGGCCCTGGTCATCGACTTCAACCGCTGGCCGGCCACCCCGGGCCGGGGCGCCGGGATCTTCCTCCACGTCAACGGCAGCGGTGCCACCGCCGGCTGCGTCTCCGTGCCTCGGGCGACGATGGAGAAGTTCATGGGGTGGGTCCAGCCCTCCGCCCATCCGCGCATCGCGATCGGCTGACGGCAACCCGCCGGACCGACCGGCCCCGGACGTGAAGGACGACCGGGGCCGCCACCCCCCACAGGAGAGGCCCCGGTCGTCGCTCGTGCCGGGGGCCCGAGGGCACCCCGTACTAACCTCAGCGCCGAGAGTGCTGTTTCTGTCACACCGCGCCGACGCAAACTTGTTGCAAGTTGTACGAGGCGTGGACGCGGGACCTTAAAAGGACGTAGCGTGCTGATTCGCGCAGGACAGCGCGGCAGTGATGACCAGCTGCGGTACGGAACGACGGGTTGAGGTAGTGCTGGGGGACGACGCGGAGCTGACCGCCGCCGTGCTCGCGGCTCAGGACGGGGGCGAGGACGCCTTCCGGACTGTGTACCGCGCCGTGCATCCGCGGTTGATCGGCTATGTGCGCACGCTCGTCGGCGACGCCGACGCGGAGGACGTCGCCTCCGAGGCGTGGCTCCAGATCTCCCGGGACCTCGACAGGTTCAGCGGGGACGCCGACCGGTTCCGCGGCTGGGCCGCGCGGATCGCCCGCAACCGTGCGCTGGATCACATCCGGATGCGGGGCCGTCGGCCGGCCGTCGGCGGTGACGAGACCGAACTGACCGGCAGGGCCGCCGACTCCGACACGGTCGACGAGGCGCTGGAGTCCATCTCCACCAGCAGCACCATGGCGCTCATCGCCCAACTGCCGCAGGATCAGGCCGAGGCGGTCGTACTGCGGGTCGTGGTCGGCCTCGACGCCAAGAGCGCGGCCAAGACCCTCGGCAAGCGGCCCGGCGCCGTCCGGACTGCCGCGCACCGCGGTCTGAAACGGCTCGCGGAACTGCTGGGAGCCGACGGCGCCGCCTTCGAAGGCGTGGACCGGCTTCCCTCGGACGTGACTCGCCGGGGCGGGGAGGACCCCGCGGAGAGCGCTTCGGAACTGGGCGGCCTGCCGGCCCAGCGCGGCTCCCGCCCCGGTGCGACGGCACCCGCCGGTGTGACGCATTCACGCCTGCGGACGCAGAAGGACATGTGATGGCCGACGAGCGGTACGAGTGGCTTGACAGGGACGCGGCGGAGCGCCTGCTGCGTGGCGAGCCTGTCGAGGTCGCGGACGAACGCGCCCGTACCGAGGCCGCACGGCTCGCCGCCACCCTCGACAGCGCGGCGCGGAACCCCGGCTACGGCTACGACGACGGCGAACTGCCCGGTGAGGCGGCTGCGATGGCCGCGTTCCGCAAGGCCAGGGCCGAGTCGACGGCGGCAGCAGGGACTTCGCTCGGGACCGTACAGGTCACCCGTTCGCGCCGCGGCGCCCGGCCGGCCCGTGGCGTGGGATTCGCGCGGCCTGTCCGGTTCGGGATCGCGGCGGCGTTCGCGGGCTGTGCCATCGGCGGTGTCGCCGTCGCGGCCGGCAGCGGTGTGCTGCCCACCTTCGGCGACGACCGTCCCACGCCCGCCTCCTCCGTGTCGGCCGCGGCGACACCGGGACCGCTCACGTCGCCGTCCCCGAGCGGCGGTGAGTCCGGCGCGGTGTCGCGTCCTCCGGGCACCAACCGCACGACGCCGGGACTGCCGCCCGTGACGGGCAGCGCGACCCCGTCCCCCGGCGATGCTGACGGGAGCACGCCGGGCCTGCCCGCCGGGGACGGTGCGGCCACACCGGGCGGCGAGGACCCGTCCAGGGCCGACCTGTACCGCAGGTCCGTCGAGGCATGCCGTGACTACCGCAGCGGCCGGCTCGATGCGGACCGCAAGCGCCGGCTGGAGTCGGCCGCAAAAGGCGCCGAGCGGGTGGAGCGGTTCTGCGACGCACTGCTCGGCGGAGGCGCGGGCGACGGCGGCAGCCCGGGCGGCGAGAACGGCGACGATCGTGAAAAGGGCGACGGCGACGGGAAAGGCCAGGACGGCGGGAAGAACTCCGGCGGCTCCGGCGGCGACCGCGACTCGGGCAGCTCCGACGGCTCCGACGGCGCCCCGCAACTCGTCCCGGACACCCCCAGGTCTCCTACTCGCTCGTCCCCGACGCGGCCGTGACGCCGTGGTCGACCGGCTCCGACTCCCTTGCGGGCGCCATCACACGAGCCCTTTGACCTGCGCTTTCACAGCGCCGGGCGCGGGGTGTGACGTTTTTCTGGGCTACGGCGCAGTAGATAGTGAGCCGACTGGTCATCGGCGGCGCAACGAGCCGGGGTTCCCCCCGTACCTACGGCTCAGCGCAATGGCGCGGGCGGGACACGTTCCCCCGGTCCCGCCCGCGCCCTTCTTCCTTCACCGCTTCCGCGCCCCGCGCGTCACCAGTAGACGACGACCTTGTCACCGGTCCGCACCTGGTCGAACAGCGACGCGATGGCACCCTTGTCCCTGACGTTCACGCAGCCGTGCGACGCGCCGTTGTAGCCGCGGGCGGCGAAGTCGGAGGAGTAGTGCACCGCCTGGCCGCCGCTGAAGAACATGGCGTACGGCATCGGGGTGTCGTAGATGGTCGAGACGTGGTCGCGGGACTTCCAGCCCACCTTGAACACGCCTTCGCGGGTCGGCGTGTACTGCGACCCGAAGCGCACGTCCATGGTGGACAGCACCTTGCCGTCGATCATCCAGGACAGGGTGCGGGTGGTCTTGCTGATGCACATCACCCGGCCCGTCATGCAACGCGGATCGAGCTTGGCCTGCGGCTTCTTGACGTCCTTGCCGTCCAGCTCGGCGCGTGTCGGCTTCGTCGTCATGCCGAGCAGCCGCTGCCAGGTCACGGTGTCCGTGCTGCCCGTCGCGGGAAGGCCGCGCTTGCCCTGGAAGCCCTTCACGGCCGTGGTGGTGACCGGCCCGTACGTACCCGTCGGCTTGTCGTCGAACCAGCCGATCTGCGCCAGCCGCGCCTGGAGCTCGCGCACCTGCTCGCCCTTGGCGCCGGGGGCCATCAGGACCTTGGGCGCGGGCTGCTCGGTGGAGGGCGACGGCGACGGCTTCTTCGACGGCTCGGCCGACTCGGATGCCGATGCCGACGGTGACGGCGAAGCCGGCGGCGTGGAGGCGGACGGTGTCGATGCCGCGCTCGGCGTGCTGCCGGCGGTCGGTGTGTCCGTCGCGGCCTCCGCCTTGCAACCGGCCGTCACCGCGGCCACGACCATCGCGGCCGCTGCGGCCAGCGTTCTCATCCCGGCTTTCCTGAGCATGTCGCCCCCCACTTGTCTCGTCCCCCACGTGTGTCTGTGCCTGATGAGACAAATTCCCGTCCTGCTCGGTTGCGCAATCCCGCGCATCATGGGGGTAACGGTTCGGGGACGGGCGGGCCACGAGCGCTTCGCCGTACGGGCTGTGAGCAAGGTCCCAGGGCGTGGCTCTCCATCCCTCGCACGCCCGCCGCTACAGTCCGTCGCAGAGGTTGTTACCTGTCAGTAGGCCCAGCGGGAGGCACAGTCACATGGCGCGCGAGTCCGAGTCGGGACTGCCCATCGAGCCGGTGTACGGACCGGCGGACCTGGAGGGCTGGGACCCGGCAGAGAAGCTGGGCGGGCCCGGTGAGTACCCCTTCACCCGCGGCGTGTACCCGTCGATGTACACCGGCCGGCCCTGGACGATGCGCCAGTACGCCGGCTTCGGCACGGCCGTCGAGTCCAACGCCCGCTACAAGCAGCTGATCGCCAACGGCACGATGGGTTTGTCGGTCGCCTTCGACCTGCCGACCCAGATGGGCCACGACTCCGACGCGCCCATCGCGCACGGCGAGGTCGGCAAGGTCGGCGTCGCCGTCGACTCGATCGACGACATGCGGGTGCTGTTCGGCGGGATCCCGCTGGACAAGGTCTCCACGTCCATGACGATCAACGCGCCCGCCGCTCTGCTGCTCCTCCTCTACCAACTCGTCGGCGAGGAGCAGGGCGTCCCCGCGGACAAGCTCACCGGCACGATCCAGAACGACGTGCTCAAGGAGTACATCGCCCGCGGCACGTACATCTTCCCGCCCAAGCCGTCCCTGCGGCTCATCGCGGACATCTTCAAGTACTGCAAGGCCGAGATCCCGAAGTGGAACACGATCTCGATCTCCGGCTACCACATGGCGGAGGCCGGCGCCTCGCCCGCGCAGGAGATCGCGTTCACGCTCGCCGACGGCATCGAGTACGTCCGCACCGCCGTCGCCGCCGGCATGGACGTCGACGACTTCGCGCCCCGGCTGTCCTTCTTCTTCGTCGCCCGCACGACCATCCTCGAAGAGGTCGCCAAGTTCCGTGCGGCCCGCCGCATCTGGGCCCGGGTGATGAAGGAGGAGTTCGGCGCCAAGAACCCGAAGTCGCTGATGCTGCGCTTCCACACCCAGACCGCGGGCGTGCAGCTCACCGCACAGCAGCCCGAGGTGAACCTGGTGCGCGTCGCCGTCCAGGGCCTCGCCGCGGTTCTCGGCGGCACCCAGTCACTGCACACCAACTCCTTCGACGAGGCCATCGCCCTGCCGACGGACAAATCCGCCCGCCTCGCACTGCGCACCCAGCAGGTCCTGGCGTACGAGACCGACGTGACCGCCACCGTCGACCCCTTCGCCGGGTCGTACGTCGTGGAGAAGATGACGGACGACGTCGAAGCCGCGGCGCTCGCCCTCATGGAACGCGTCGAGGACCTCGGCGGCGCGGTCAACGCCATCGAGCAGGGCTTCCAGAAGAACGAGATCGAGCGCAGCGCCTACCGCATCGCCCAGGAGACCGACTCCGGCGAACGCGTCGTCGTCGGCGTCAACCGCTACACGCTGGACACCGAGGACCCGTACGAGCCGCTCCGGGTCGATCCCGCGATCGAGGCCCAGCAGGCCGAACGGCTGGCGAAGCTGCGCGCGGAGCGGGACCAGGCGGCGGTCGACGCGGCGCTCGCCGAGCTGAAGAAGGCAGCGGACGGCACGGACAACGTCCTCTACCCGATGAAGGACGCGCTGAAGGCGCGCGCCACCGTCGGAGAGGTCTGCAACGCGCTGCGTGAGGTGTGGGGCACGTACGTCCCCACCGACGCTTTCTGAGCTCTGGCCTCTGTCCTCTGGTATCTGACATACGGAACAGAAAGGCGGAGTGTCGTACCGATGTGCGACACTCCGCCCCATGCTGGGTGTCACCGATCTTCCGACCTATCTCGCAGGACTTGTCCTGATCGTCCTGCTGCCAGGACCGAACTCGCTGTACGTGCTCTCCGTCGCCGCGCGCCGCGGTGTGCGCACGGGCTACCAGGCCGCCGCCGGTGTGTGGTGCGGCGACACCGTCCTGATGGTGCTGTCCGCCGCGGGCGTGGCCTCGCTGCTCCAGGCCAACGCGGTGCTGTTCGGGATCGTGAAATACGCCGGTGCCGGCTATCTGACCTGGCTTGCGATCGGGATGCTCCGCGCGGCCTGGTCGATGTGGCGCACCCGCGGCGAGCGGACCGCCGACGGGGTCTCGGCGGAGGTGTCCGCCGAGGGGCCGGCCGCTGAGCGGCCCTTCCGCAAGGCGTTCGTGATCAGTCTGCTCAACCCGAAGGCGATCCTGTTCTTCATCGCCTTCTTCGTGCAGTTCGTCGACCCGGCGTACGCGTACCCCGCGCTCTCCTTCACGGTGCTCGGCGCGCTCGCGCAGCTGGCGAGCGTCCTCTACCTGAGCGTGTTGATCTTCACCGGCACCCACCTCGCGGCCGCGTTCCGCCGCAGGCGGCGGTTGTCGGCGGGGGCGACGTCGGCGGCGGGAGCGCTGTTCCTGGGCTTCGCGGTCAAGCTCTCCCTGAGCGGCACGTGACCCTTCCCCACCCCGCCCCTCCCCGAACCGGGGCAAGCCCCGGGCCCCGTACGGCCTTCGGCCGTGCCCTCGATCGCCGGGCGGGCTGGAACGGCCGCCGCGCGGCATACAGCTCCGCCGACGGAGGCAACTCCGGCCTCGCCGGCGTTTGAGGCGCGGGCCGGACGGGGGTCCCCCCACGCCGCCGGTGTAGGGGGAGGAGTCCCCGAACCATCGCGCGGAACGTGGTGGCGGGTCCGGGCGGAGCCGGTTTCGGGAAGGGGCGGGTAGGGGAACAGTCCCGCGCAACGGCACGAATGCGCGGTGGATGACGGCCTCGTGCGGCGGCCCGCACGCGCGCGCGGTGCGTTGACGGTCCCGTGCAACGCCACCCACGCGCGGGGCGGTGACGGCCGCGCGTAACGCCACGCTCACGCGCGTCAGCCCAGGGCCGCCACCCGTTTCAGGACCCGCCGCATCCGCCGTCCCCTCACCACCCGCCGTACCGCCCTGTTGCGGGGCAGCGGCACACCTCCCGGCAGGCCGAGCACCGTCAGACGGCGGCGCTTGAAGTAGCGGGCCGTACCCGTGCCCAGGCTGCCGCGCAGATAGCGTTCGGCCGCCGGCCGCAGGTCCGCCCGTAGTTTCGGCTGCATCGCGAAGCCCACCGCGGCAAGGAGCCCGGCAAGCTGCCCGTCCGCCGCAGCCGGCGGGCCGGCGGCGCCCGACGCCAGGTCCGGCAACAGCGCGTCGGCGATCGTCAGCGGCACCCGGTTACTGTTCTGGTACGGGCTGAGCCGGTCGAGGAGCGGCTCCGTGCCGATCCGGGCGACCGGGATGCCGTAGAAGGTGCCGGCGGTGAACAGGGCGGTGGAGAAGCATCCCGCCACCAGCGCCGGACGCATCTGCTTGAACAGCACCTCGGCGAGCACCGGCCGCTCCAGCACGGTCAGTTCGACCCCGAGCGACGCGGCCCGGCGCTCCAGCGTCCGCGTCCACGCGGCCGGCGCCGTCGGGTGCGGCTTGAAGACGACCCGGCGGTGGCCGAGCGCGGCCACGCCCGCCAGCATCCGCATGTGCAGACCCTCCTCCTCCACCGGCGTGAGGATGCCGAGGGCCGCGAGGTACTGGCCCAGCAGCAGCGCCGGGCCCTCCGGAACGCCGTCGCAGGCGTCCGGCACGGCGTCGGAGAGCTCGCCGACGACCTTGACGAAAGCCTCGGTCGGCACGAGCCGCTGCTCCACGCCGAACTCCGCGAGCAGCAGCGGCTTCAGTCCCGGCACCAGGTCGAGGTGCAGGAGGCGTCGTACCCGCTCGCCGACCAGCGGGTCGATCCTGTTGCGGGTGGGGCCGTAGCTCATCAGCCCGTCCGCGTACACGTCCAGCGCAGCGTCGGGGAAGAGCTGCGCGACCGCCAGCGCGGGGTTGACCTGGACGGATTCGACGGCGAGCTCGATCCGGTCGTCGCCCAGTTCCCACAGCTGCCGCAGATACCGCTCCCACAGGGGCACGTCGTCGCCGCGGGGCGCCCAACCGGCGGGGTGGAAGGGAGAGATGGTCCCGTTCCAGGAGAGCACGTCGTCGAAGCGGCCGCGCAGCCGCTCGAAGCCGGCCATCTCGTCGAGGGCAGGTGTCGTCTCCGGTGTGGCCGCGTTGTTGGAGACCAGCAGCAGCCGGCGGTCGGCGGTGGTGAAGCCGCCGCTGTCGATCGCGGCGGCGAGCGTCGCCGCGCCGTAGAGGGAGGAGGCGAAGAAGATCTGTGTCGTGGCCATCAGGCTGCCGCCTCCACGGAGAGGGGAGCGGGCCGGCGGCGGACCTTGCGCAGTCGCGAGGCGCGGTCGGCGTCCATGGAGTCGATGGCCTCGTTCAGCACGTCCTGCGGCATACGCTTCAGTGCGGCCGCGCTCATCGTGCGCAATTTCCGTGCCACGGCCGGTTCGTACCTTTCAATGGATCCCAGGTGATGGGAAATTACCGCGCAATATGTGCGGACCGCCTTGGGCAGCAGCCTTTCCGCGTCGGCGTCCTTCGCCGTTTCCTCGATCACCTGGTCGAAAGCCTTGATGAAATCGAGCTGCCTGATGTCGCCGATCTGGGTGAGCGAAGAAGCGATCCCGCGCCGGTAGAAAATTCCCAGGTGGCTTATCACGGCGAACGAATCCGCCTCCCGGTGCAGCCGCCATATCCAGGGCCGGTCCTCCGCAGTGCGCAGCCCGTGCGTGAAGTGCAGCAGTCCGCGGTCCACGAGCCGCCGGTGGTACATCCCGGCCCAGGCGTACGGGTAGTCGACGGCGGTCGAGCGGGAGGCGGGCAGGATGGCGTCCCGGGGGCGCAGCACCTCACCGCGCCGGCCGACGGGCACCCGGTGGATCGAGCGGGACCGTCCCGTGCACTGCACATGGTCGGTGCGGACGAAGTCGCACCCCAGGTCCTCCATGGCGTTCAGCAGGTGCTCGAAGTGGCCGGGTGCCAGCCAGTCGTCACCGTCGAGGAACGTGAGGTATTCGCCGCCGGCCGCGTCCAGACCGGTGTTGCGGGCGGTGGCCAGCCCACCGTTCCGTTCGTGTCCGACCAGAACCGCGCCGGGAAGCTCACGCTCCGCCCGCTGCAGGATCTCCGGAGTCCCGTCCGTCGAACAGTCGTCGACGAGCACGAACTCGAAGTCGGCGCGGGCGTTCGCGCGAAGGCTTCGCAGTGTGTCGGGGGCATATGTCTGCACGTTGTAGAACGGCACGATGACGGAGAGCTTAACCACCCGCGTGACGCTAGGGGGCGCTCGGCATTCGCATCGACGCATACAAGGATGTCAGGTGAACGTAGGGCGACGAGCTTGTTAACCGACCCGTTCCCCGACCTGCTTCTCCTTCCGTAGGCGCCCTGTTAACCGTTTGTTGCTGCCGAGTTGGGCCGTGGAACCACATGCCTTTCTAACGTCCTCGACGTGCCAACAAGTACCAGCGAGGCCGTACGGGTCGCCGTACTCGCCGATTCCGACACCCGGTGGAAATGGGGTGCGCTCACCGCGCGCCGCATCGCGCCGAGCACCTCCGTCGAGCTGAGCGGCTTCCTGCTGCGCGGCCGGGCCACACCGACCGCCCGCCAGCTCGCGGAAGTGGGCGTGAGCGCCGACGAGTTGCGCGAGGTGACGGGCAACGAGTTCCTGCGGGCGGTGAGGGACGGGTCCTACGACATCGTCGTCCTCGCGCTCGTCGGCGGCGGCGTCCAGGCCATGCTGCACGGCCTTGCCGCACTCGGCCAGGACCGTCGGCCCGTCGTCGTCACCGGCTACGTCGGCGTCGTCTACGAGAAGCTGTCCGACGGACTGCTGCTGCGTCACGGCGCCGACATCGTGCTCGCCAACTCCCGTCACGACGCGACGCGTTTCCGCGCCGTCTACGAGGGAGTGGGCGCCGACGCCGGCTCCGTCACCGAGGCGGCGCTGCCCTTCCTCGGCGGGGCGCCGTACCGGCCGTGTGAAGGCCGCGACACCGTCGTCTTCGCCGTCCAGCCGTCCGTGCCCGAGTCCCGCGCGGACCGTGCGTACCTGCTGCGCAGACTCGTCGAGCACGCCCGGCTGCACCCGGACCGCGAGGTGCTGCTGAAGCTCCGCTCCAAGCCGGGCGAGCACACCACCCACCTGGAAGAGATCCCGTACCAGAAGCTCGCGGAGAAGCTGCCCGGCGGACTGCCGCCCAATTTCCGCCCCGTGTACGGGAACATGGGCGAGGTACTGGACCGCACCGACCTGCTGGTCACCGTGTCGTCCACCGCCGCGCTCGAGGCGCTCCACCGCCGTGTCCCCACCGCCGTGCTCACCGACCTCGGCGTGCGCGAGGCGCTCGGCAACCACCACTTCCTCGGCTCGGGGCTGCTCGCCTCCTGGGACCGGCTCGACGGCGGTCACCGCCCCACCCCCGACGCCGACTGGCTGTCGCGGCAGGGCGTCGCCGCCGACCGCTCCTACGAGAGCGCCTTCGACGAGGCCCGCAAGCGGGTCGCCGAACTGCTCCTCGTGCCGCAGCTCCCGGCGATCGCCCCGTACTACACGCCGACCACCGCGCCCGGATATCTGCCGGGCCTGCTCGCCCGCCACCACCTCGCCCCGGACGGCACTCCGCTGGCCGGCACCGCCCCCACGGCGGAGGCCACCGGCGTTCGGCGGGTGGTGCGCGACGCCGTACGCCGAGCGGCGCGCGGCGCGTACCGCCACGGCGTGCAGCGCGTCGCGCCCATGATCCGCCGGATGGGTGAGCTGTGACCCGCCGGCCCTACCCGCTTCCGGTCCCGATGCGTCAGGAGCCACCCATGACCGTTCTCGCCGTGATCCCCGCCCGTGGCGGATCGAAGGGCGTCCCGGCCAAGAACCTGGCCGCGGTCGGCGGCGTGCCGCTCGTCGCGCGGGCCGTCCGCGCCTGCCTCGACGCTCCGCTGGTCACGCATGTCGCGGTCTCCACCGACGACCCCGAGATCGCGGCCGTCGCCCGTGGCGCCGGCGCGGAGGTCGTGCTGCGGCCCGCGGCCATCGCGGGAGACACGGCCACCAGCGAGTCGGCGGTCCTGCACGCCATGGCCGCGCACGAAGCCGTGCACGGCGAACCCGTCGACGTGGTGCTGCTCGTGCAGTGCACCAGCCCCTTCATCGCCCGGGAGGACATCGAGGGCGTCGCCCGTGCCGTCGCCCTGGACGGCGCCGACAGCGCGGTGACCGTCGCGCCGTTCCACGGCTTCGTGTGGCGCGAGGCCGACGAGCCGGCGACCCCGTCCGGGAAGAGCGCCGAACAAGCGGGCGGTGCGGCCGTCCTGGTCGACACCGCCACGGCCACCGGCTCCGGATACGGCGTCAACCACGACTCCTCGTTCCGGCCGCGCCGCCAGGACCGCCCGCAGGACTTCCTGGAGACGGGAGCCGCGTACGCCATGTCCGCGGCCGGCTTCCGCGAGGCCGGCCACCGGTTCTTCGGCCGCACCGCACTGGTGCACACCGATCCGGCGCGGGTCCTCGAGGTGGACGACCCCCACGACCTCGCCCGCGCCCGCGCGCTGGCGCCACTGCTCGACACCGCCGCGGTACCCGGCCGCGACGACGTCGACGCCGTCGTCCTCGACTTCGACGGCACCCAGACCGACGACCGGGTCCTCATCGACGCGGACGGCCGCGAGATCGTCTCCGTCCACCGCGGGGACGGCCTCGGCGTCGCCCATCTGCGCAAGGCCGGCCTGGAACTGCTGATCCTCTCCACCGAACAGAACCCGGTCGTCGCCGCCCGCGCCCGCAAGCTCAAAATCCCCGTCCTGCACGGCATCGACCGCAAGGACCTCGCACTCAAGCAGTGGTGCGACGAGCGGGGCCTCGCGCCCGAGCGGGTGCTCTACGTCGGCAACGACGTCAACGACCTTCCGTGCTTCCACCTCGTCGGCTGGCCCGTGGCCGTCGCGAGTGCGCACGACTCCGTACGCGCCGCCGCCCGTGCCGTCACTGCCACACCCGGCGGCGAGGGGGCGATCCGAGAGATCGCCGCCTGGCTCCTCGGCCCGACGCTCAACACCCCTGAACCCGCCCCCATGTCCCCCAAGAAGTAAGGAACCACCCCCATGAGCACGTCCCGTCTGCGCGCCCTCGGCAACAAGATCGCGGGCCCCGGCCACCCCGTCTACGTCACCGGCGAGATCGGCATCAACCACAACGGCGACCTGGACAACGCCTTCGCCCTGATCGACGCCGCCGCCGAAGCCGGCTGCGACGCCGTCAAGTTCCAGAAGCGCACCCCGGAGATCTGCACCCCGCGCGACCAGTGGGACATCGAGCGCGACACCCCCTGGGGCCGGATGACGTACATCGACTACCGCCACCGCGTCGAGTTCGGCGAGGACGAGTACCGCCGGATCGACGAGCACTGCAAGGAGCGCGGCATCGACTGGTTCGCCTCCCCGTGGGACACCGAGGCCGTCGCCTTCCTCGAGAAGTTCGACGTCCCCGCCCACAAGGTGGCCTCCGCGTCGCTCACCGACGACGAGCTGCTGCGCTCCCTGCGCGCCACCGGCAGGACCGTCATCCTCTCCACCGGCATGTCGACGCCGAAGCAGATCCGCCACGCCGTCGAGGTCCTCGGCAGCGACAACATCCTGCTCTGCCACGCCACCTCCACCTACCCGGCCAAGGCGGAGGAGCTCAACCTGCGGGTCATCAACACCCTGAGGGACGAGTACCCGAACGTCCCGATCGGCTACTCCGGCCACGAGACCGGCCTGCAGACCACCCTTGCGGCCGTCGCCCTCGGCGCCGCGTTCGTCGAGCGCCACATCACCCTCGACCGCGCCATGTGGGGCTCCGACCAGGCCGCCTCCGTCGAGCCGCAGGGCCTCACCCGCCTGGTCCGCGACATCCGCACCATCGAGGCCGCGCTCGGCGACGGCGTCAAGAAGGTCTACGACTCCGAGCTCGCGCCCATGAAGAAGCTGCGCCGGGTCACCGGCGTCGTCGCCGAGGCGGGCGACCGTGAGCCGGCCGCGGTCTGACGACCGGGCGGCGACGCGCGGCGGCGCCCGCGCGTCCGCGGCGGGCGGACACCGCCTGCCCGCCGCACCGTGCGCCACCGGGCACAAGGCCGCCGGGCGCGGCACGGGCGGCTTCGAGCGTCGCCGTGCGGCCGCCCCGGCGGCCTGCCGGCCGGTGCCCCCGGCCGCACCCGGACCCGCTTCGGGCGGAGGGGCTTCGCCCGGACCCACCGCCCCGGTGGTCCGCCGGCCGGTGCCCCCGGCCGCACCCGGACCCGCTTCGGGCGGAGGGGCGCCGGCGGGGCCGGTGCCGGGCGGATCCGTATCAGCAGGTTCCGCTTCGGCCGGTTCGGGGAAGGCAGCGCCGGTCCGGGCCGGATCCGTCCTGGCGAAGCCGTGTCGGGCCGGATCCGTTTCGGCGGGATCCCCGTCGGCGGGTGCCGTGACGGCAGGGCCGGTCCGGGCCGGATCCGTCAGGAACGTCGACTCCGTCGCCGTGGCCACCGGCCGCGGGCAGCAATCCACCAGCGCCCTGCGGGGTGGTCAGCCACGGACCCGGCTGAAGGCCGGCCCGGAATCACGAGGTGACAACCAGTGAATCTCGCCTTCGTCGAGAGTCCGGTCCAGCTCCTGAACGTCCTGGAGTGGGCCCACGCCACGCTGGCCGTGCCCGGCCCCGGCGATCTCACCGTGGTCGTGCTCTCGCCCACGGACCCCATGTCCCGCGGCCAGCTCCGCCGGATGGCGGAGCTGGCCCGTGACGCTGGTTTCACCGTCCGCTGGCAGGAGGCGCGCGGCGGTACGGGCGCCCCGCTGCGCACCGTGCGCGAGCTCGGCCCGATACTGCGCCGCGCGGAGCGGATCGTCATAGGTGACCCGTTCTCCCGCTACGTACAGCTCCTGCTGACCCTGGTCGGCAGGAAGGACGTCACCGTCGTGGACGACGGCACCGCGACCATGGAGTTCGTCGCCCAGGTCTCCCGCGGGGAGCAACTGGTGCGCTGGCACCGGCGCGGCAGCCGCCGCGGGCCGCGCGAGCTGGTGCTCGCACCGGTCACCTTCCTGGCCCGGCGCCGTCTCGCCCCGTCGAGGACCCGCTCGGTCGAGGTGTTCACCTCGATGCCCGTGGAGCCGCCGCCGGGGATCACGGTCACGCGCAACGACTTCGCATGGACCCGCGCGCGATTCGGCCCTCCGAGGATCACCCGTGGCGCGGACATGGTCGGCACCTCCCTGGTGGAGACCGGCGTCGTCGACCTCGGGCAGTACCTGGAGGCGGTCTCCGCCCTAGCCCGCACGCACGGCGCGACCCGCTACTTCGCGCACCGCAGGGAGAGCGCGGACAAACTGCACCGGCTCGCGGTCGAGACGGGCCTGGAGGTGGTACGCCCGGAACTCCCCCTGGAGCTGATCGCCCGGCGCGGCCCGATCGGAGCAACCGTGCTCAGTTTTCCCTCCACCGTGGTCCACACCCTGCCCCTGGCCCTGGCGGGCACGGGAATCAAGGTGGCGGTCTGCGACATCGCACCCGAATGGCTCAGGGAGAACGCCTCACCGCGCGCGCAGGGCTTCCTGGCGGGCGTCACCGGCACGGCCCGCGATGTGCAGCGGCTGCCGGCGCCGGCTTGAAGAGCCGGGAAGAAGCGGCAGTGAGCGGACGGGCACGGTCCGGAAAGGAAAGATCGACTCAAGAGCGAGCCGCGTGAGTTTACCCACTGCCGCGAGCGGTGAACCGCCGTGAGCCCGGAATTCTGTCCCCTGTGTGGCTGATGTTTTGTTGATCGCACGGCAGTTGAGGCGTGAAGGGGCATACCCTTCACTGGGTGAACCAGTTGATGTCCCGCGAGTCCGAAGAAGTCGAACGGCCCGGCGCAGTCGCACTGCACGGCACGCTGTCCGAGTCGCTGCGTGCCGAACTGATCGAGTTCCGGCGCGACTTGCACATGCATCCGGAGCTCGGCAACCAGGAGTTCCGTACCACCGCCATGATCAAGGCGCGCCTCGAGCAGGCCGGGCTCGAGCCCCGGGTCCTCGCCGCCGGCACCGGCCTGATCTGCGACATCGGTACCCCGGCTCCGGGCGCCGTACGGCCCTTCTTCGCCATCCGCGCCGACATCGACGCACTGCCCATCCCCGACACCAAGGCCGGCGTCCCCTACCGTTCCACCGTGCCCGACCGCGCCCACGCCTGCGGTCACGACGTGCACACCACCGTCGCGCTCGGAGCGGGGCTCGTGCTCGCCGAGCTCGACCGGCAGGGACTGCTGCCGCAGCCCGTCCGGCTGATCTTTCAGCCCGCGGAGGAAGTGCTGCCCGGGGGAGCGGCCGACGCGATCGAATCCGGCGTGCTCGAAGGCGTCAACAAGATCATCGCGGTTCACTGCGACCCCAAGGTCGACGCCGGCGTCATCGGACTCCGGCCCGGACCCATCACCTCCGCCTGTGACCGCCTCGAGGTGACCCTCGACGGCCCCGGCGGCCACACCGCCCGCCCGCACCTGACCACCGACCTGGTCACAGCGGCGGCGAAGATCGTCACGGAGGTCCCCGCGCTGCTCGCCCGCCGCGTCGACGCCCGGTCCGGGCTCGCCGTCACATGGGGACGCATCGAGTCCGGCCACGCCTGCAACGTCATCCCGCAGCACGCCGAACTCTCCGGGACCGTGCGCTGCCTCGACCTCGAAGGCTGGCGAGAGGCCCCCGACCTGGTGCATGCGGCGATCGACGAGATCGCGACGCTGCACCGGGCCAAGTCCCAGATCGACTACGTGCGCGGTGTGCCGCCCGTCGTCAACGATCCGGTCGTCACGGAGCTGCTGCGCGACGCGCAGACGGCGCGGCGCGGTTCGTATGCGATCGAGGACACCGAACAGAGTCTCGGCGGCGAGGACTTCTCCTGGTACCTGGAGCACGTGCCGGGCGCGATGGCCCGCCTGGGCGTGCGGGTGCCGGGCGACACGGTCAGGCGCGACCTGCACCGGGGAGACTTCGACGTGGACGAGTCGGCGATCGCGGTGGGCGTGGAGCTTTTCACGGCGGCGGCGCTGCTGGATGCGCGCATCGCGCTCTGACGCTTCTGGGGCGTTGTTGGGCCTGGCGCCCGGGCCGTGGGCGCGGCGCGGTCTCGGGGCGCCCGTGCCGGCCGGCCCGGACCGACCCGGTCCGGTCCGCGTGTACGGCGATCTCCGGGCGGGGCCCGGGGCTCTGAGCTGGGGCCTTGCCCGTTCTGCGGGTGAGTGACTTCGGGCGGGGCCCGGTCCGGTGCGTGTCGCCCCTGGCGGGCGGGCCTGGTCCTGGTGCGTGGCGCCCTGCGGGCTGGGGCCCGGTCCTGGTGTGTGGCGCCCTTGCAGGGCGGGGGCGCCGGCTTGGTGGGTGGTGCCGGTGGTCGGGGCCTCCGGAGGGGGGTGCCCGGAATGGCTGTCCTCACCGCGCTGCGCGCGAGTTGCGACGCTTTACTTCCGGACACCCCCTCCTACGACCCCGCCCCCCTCACGTCCGGTACCGCCCGTACCGGCCGGTGGCCGCTTCCACGCGGTGTGGAGGTCCGGACTCTGGGCGAGGGCCGCGCGTGGGCGTCGGCCGCTCCGTTACCCCGTCCTGGCTGTGAGGCCGCTCAGGTAACTGGTCGCTTCCGGGGCGGAGTTTTCCGGCTGGTGGCCGGGGGCAGTTCGGTGGGGCCGCGCGCGGTGCCGGCCGGTGTCCGTTCCCGGGCGGCACCGCCGGTCGGGGGCGCGGCGCGAAGCCGCCGCTTCGGGGGTATGGGGGCGGCAGCCCCCTGGGGTCCGGGGCTTGCCCCGGTTTCGGAGAGGGGGAACGACCCCGGGACGGGAAATGGGACGACACGCCGGGCCCCTCCGGGGAGCGACGTCCGCCGTCCCGGCCTACCGTGGTGTGTGGCCTGTTCGCGACGATCCGATAACGACTGATGAACGGGTCTTTAACTGACATCTACGCGCGTTACGATCGCCGCGAACCCAGCGCCGGAAGTGGCGCTTTCGGTCAGGTTTAAAGGAGCCCCCCAGTGCGCCGGATCACCAGGATCGCCACCGTGGGCATCGCGTCCGCGGCTCTCGCACTGTCTGCCACCGCGTGTGGCGGCAACAAGTCTTCCGAGTCGGGCGGCTCGGACGACAACGGCGGCAAGGCCGCCATCGCGTACGACATCGGTGGCCGTGGCGACCAGTCGTTCAACGACGCCGCCTTCGCGGGCCTGGAGAAGGCCGAGAAGGAACTCGACATCCAGGGCAGCGAGGCCGAGCCCAGCGAGGGCGAGGGTGACCCGGACAAGATCCAGCGCCTCACCGCGCTGGCCCGCGCCGGCAACAACCCGGTGATCGGTGTCGGTTTCGCCTACGCACCCGCCATCGCCGAGGTCGCCCCGAAGTTCCCGGACACCACCTTCGGCCTCATCGACGACACTTCCAAGACCGGCAAGAACATCGCCAACCTGGTCTTCAACGAGGAGCAGGGCTCGTACCTCGCCGGTGTCGCCGCCGCCAAGGTGACGAAGACCGACACCGTCGGCTTCATCGGTGGTGTGGAGACCCCGCTGATCAAGAAGTTCGAGGCGGGCTTCGTCCAGGGCGTCAAGGACACCAAGCAGGGCGTCAACGTCAAGGTCCAGTACCTGACGCAGCCGCCGGACTTCGGTGGCTTCTCGAAGCCCGACCTCGGCAAGGCCGCCGCGCAGGGCCAGCTCGACGCGGGCGCCGACGTGATCTACGCGGCCGCCGGTCTCGCGGGCTCCGGCTCGATCGAGGCGACCGCCAAGGCCGGCAAGTGGGCCATCGGCGTCGACTCCGACCAGTACAACCAGAAGGGTCTGGCCGCCTACAAGGACCAGATCCTGACGTCGGTCACGAAGAACGTCTCCGGCGCCGTGTTCAACCTGATCAAGTCGGTCCAGGACGGTAAGCCGCAGACCGGTGAGGTGCGCTACGGCCTCCAGGACAACGGCGTCGGCCTGTCCGACTCCAACCCGGCCTTCACCAAGATGACGGACGTCATCGCCGCGGTGGACAAGGCCAAGGCCGACATCATCGCCGGCACGATCAAGGTCAAGACCGCTCCGTAGCCGAGCGGCCGGAACCGCAGTCCGCGGGCCCCGGGGCGCAAGCCCCAAGGCCCGCGGACCGTTTCCGGCCCCGGGTTTTTGGTATTCGGGAGCGCTACGCGCGTAGAAGGCGCCCAGGCGCGATAACTTCGCCCCGCCCCCCTGCCACTCACAGCCCGCCCCTTCCGCCTGCCCTCCCTGCTCCTCCCGCCAAGGAGAGTGCGTCATCAACGCGTCCAGCCCTCCTGCCGCCGTAGAACTGCGCGGCATCACCAAGCGCTTCCCCGGCGTCGTCGCCAACCACGACATCGACATCACGATCCGACAGGGCACCGTGCATGCCCTCGTCGGTGAGAACGGTGCCGGTAAGTCGACCCTGATGAAGATCCTCTACGGCATGCAGAAGCCGGACGAGGGCACCATCACCGTCGACGGCGAACAGATCACCTTCTCGAGCCCCGCCGACGCCATCGCACGCGGCATCGGCATGGTGCACCAGCACTTCATGCTGGCCGACAACCTCACCGTCCTGGAGAACGTCGTTCTCGGCGGCGAGAAGCTGTACGGCATCGGCGCCAAGGCCCGGAAGAAGATCCAGGAGATCTCCGACGCTTACGGCCTGGGGGTCCGTCCGGACGTCCTGGTCGAGCAGCTCGGCGTCGCCGACCGCCAGCGGGTGGAGATCCTCAAGGTCCTCTACCGCGGCGCCCGCACCCTGATCCTCGACGAGCCGACCGCCGTCCTCGTCCCGCAGGAGGTCGACGCTCTCTTCGCCAACCTCCGCGAGCTCAAGGCCGAGGGACTGACCGTCATCTTCATCTCCCACAAGCTGGGGGAGGTGCTGTCGGTCGCCGACGAGATCACCGTCATCCGCCGCGGTACGACGGTCGGCACGGCCGACCCGCGGAACACCACGACCAAGCAGCTCGCCGAGCTGATGGTCGGCAGCGAGCTGCCGTCGCCCGAGACCCGCGAGTCCACGGTGACCGATGTCCCGATGCTGAAGGTCGACGACCTCGAGCTGACGGTGACCGACCCCGACGGGGTGGTCCGCGAGGTCCTCGCCGGGATCGGCTTCACCATCCACAAGGGCGAGGTCATGGGCATCGCCGGCGTCGAGGGCAACGGCCAGACCGAGCTCATCGAGGCCCTGATCGGCCTGCGCGACCCCGACGGGGGTGTCGTCACCCTCGACGGCGCCGACATCTCCCACGCGCCCACCCGCAAGCG
Source organism: Streptomyces sp. Tu 2975 (assembly GCF_009832925.1). Classification (GTDB taxonomy): domain Bacteria; phylum Actinomycetota; class Actinomycetes; order Streptomycetales; family Streptomycetaceae; genus Streptomyces. Next base: position 3,263,229 of record NZ_CP047140.1, on the reverse strand, counting down.
GCGCGAGAGCGGCATCGGCTACATCCCCGAGGACCGGCACCGGCACGGGCTGCTGCTCGAGTCGACGCTGTGGGAGAACCGCATCCTCGGTCATGTCACCGAGTCGCCCAACAGCAAGAAGGGCCTGCTCGACCTCAAGGCCGCCCGTCAGGACACCGAGCGGATCGTCCGTGAGTACGACGTGCGTACCCCCGGGATCGAGGTCACCGCTGCCTCCCTGTCCGGCGGCAACCAGCAGAAGCTGATCGTCGGCCGCGAGATGAGCCACACCCCCAAGCTGCTGATCGCCGCCCACCCCACCCGTGGCGTGGACGTCGGCGCGCAGGCGCAGATCTGGGACCAGATCCGTGCGGCGCGCCGTGAGGGTCTTGCGGTCCTGCTGATCTCGGCCGACCTGGACGAGCTCATCGGGCTCTCCGACACCCTGCGGGTCATGTACCGCGGCCGCCTTGTCGCGGACGCCGACCCCGCGACGATCACTCCGGAGGAGTTGGGCTCGGCGATGACCGGTGCCGCATCCGGCCACCTCGAGCACGACGAGAACGGTGAGAGCCGATGAAGAAGTTCGACAAGGACCGGCTGATCCTCGGCCTGGCGGGCCCGGCGCTCGCCCTGGTCGTGGCCTTCCTGCTCACCTCGGTGGTGCTGCTGCTCTCGGACCTCAGCCCGATCGAGCCGTACCGGCTGATGGTGGAGCAGATCGAGTTCACCGACGTGCAGGTGCTGGTCATCAACCAGACCGGCATCTACTACCTGGCGGCTCTGGCCGTCGCCATCGGCTTCCGGATGAACCTGTTCAACATCGGCGTCGACGGCCAGTACCGCCTCGCGGTCATGCTCGCCGCCGTCGCCGGTGCCGCGGTGGAGCTGCCCGGCCCGCTGCACGTGCTGCTCATCGTGATCGTCGCCATGGCCGTCGGAGCCTTCTGGGCCGGTATCGCGGGTGTCCTCAAGACCACCCGCGGTGTCAGCGAGGTCGTCTCCACGATCATGCTGAACGCAATCGCGACCAGCCTGATCGCCTGGATGATCCTGCCGGCGAACCTCGGCGTGCGGCCGGAGGGGTCCAACGACCTGACCACCGGTGAGATCGCCGAGTCCGGCTGGTTCCCGGGTCTGGAGCTGGACGGTGGCACCATCTACGGCTTCACCTTCGTGGCCTTCGCGCTGGGCATCGTCTACTGGTTCGTGCTCGGACGCACCCGCTTCGGCTTCGACCTGCGCGCCACCGGCGCCAGCGAGTCCGCCGCCCAGGCGAGCGGCGTCGACGCCAAGAAGATGGTCCTGACGGCCATGCTGATCTCCGGTGCCATGGCCGGCCTCGCCGGTATGCCGATGCTGCTCGGCCAGACCCACACCTACAGCCTGAGCTTCCCGGTCGGTGTCGGCTTCACGGCCATCGGCATCGCCCTGCTCGGCCGTAACAACCCGATCGGCATCTTCTTCGCCTCGCTGCTCTTCGCCTTCCTCGACAAGACGGCCGAAGGCATCGGGCTCGAGGGTTACCCGAAGGAACTGGCGCTGATCATGCAGGGCCTGATCGTGATCGCGGTCGTCGTGTCCTACGAGCTGGTCCGTCAGTACGGGCTCCGCCGCCAGCAGCAGAAGGTCGGCGAGGAGCTTGCCGCCCAGGCCCGCAAGAACAAGGAGGTGGCGGCGGCATGAGCGAGTCCACGAGCACTGTCTCCATGGCGAGCACCGCGCCCAAGAAGGGCGGCAGCCGCCGCAAGCTGTCCCTGCCCGTCATCTACCTGATCGTCGCGGGCGGCCTGGCGCTGTTCTCCCTCGTACGCGTGATCAGCGGTGCGGACGACCTCACCTCCGTCGGTCAGGTCTCCGGCGCGCTCCAGCTGGCCGTTCCGATCGGCCTCGCCGGCCTCGGCGGTCTGTGGGCCGAGCGGGCCGGTGTGATCAACATCGGCCTCGAGGGCATGATGATCCTCGGCACCTGGTTCGGCGCCTGGGCGGGCTACCAGTGGGGCCCGTGGACCGGTGTGCTGCTCGGCGTCGCCGGCGGCGCGCTCGGCGGTCTGCTGCACGCGGTGATGACGGTGACGTTCAAGGTCAACCACATCGTCTCGGGTGTGGCCATCACCATCCTGGCCACCGGCCTCACCCGGTACATGTCGAACTTCACCTTCGCCGAGACCGAGGGCGGCTCCTCCAAGCAGTCGCCGCGTATCGAGGCCATCGACCGGATCACGATCCCCGGGCTCTCGGACTGGCTGGGGGACCTCCAGGCCGAGCACTGGTTCTTCGTCTCCGACCTGGCCGGTGTGCTGGGCGGTCTGGTCACCAACCTGTCGCTGCTCACCGTCGTCGCTCTGCTGCTGGTGCCCGGCACCTGGTGGCTGTTGTGGCGGACGTCGTTCGGACTGCGCCTGCGTTCCTGCGGCGAGAACCCGATCGCCGCCGAGTCGCTCGGTGTCAACGTCTACAAGTACAAGTACATCGCCGTCATCGTCTCCGGCGGACTGGCCGGTCTCGGCGGCGCGTTCCTCGCGATCATCACCGGCATCTACCAGGAGGGCCAGACCGGCGGCCGCGGCTACATCGGTCTCGCCGCCATGATCTTCGGAAACTGGATGCCCGGCGGTATGGCGCTGGGAGCCGGCCTGTTCGGCTTCACCGACAGCCTCAAGCTGCGCGGCGGTGCCGTGAACGTCCACGCGATGCTGCTGCTGCTCGCCATCCTGCTGCTGATCGCGGTGGTCTGGCAGCTGTACAGGAAGAAGTACCTCGGTGCCGTGATCTCGGCCGCCTTCTCGGCACTGCTGTTCACCTGGTACGCGCTCACGGACGAGCTTCCGAGCCAGTTCGTCGACGCGGCGCCCTACGTGGCCACGCTGCTCGTGCTCGCCGTGTCCGCACAGCGGCTGCGCATGCCCAAGGCCAACGGCCAGCCCTACTTCAGGGGCCAGGGCAAGTGAACGCGGAGGCCGACTTCGACTGGGAGGCCCTGCGGGCGCTGGCGCGTGAGGCGATGTCGCACGCGTACGCCCCCTACTCGGGCTTCCCGGTCGGTGTCGCCGCCCTCGTCGACGACGGCCGCACGGTCACCGGCTGCAACGTCGAGAACGCCTCGTACGGGCTCGGACTGTGCGCCGAGTGCGGCCTCGTCTCACAGCTCCGGGCAACCGGTGGCGGCCGGTTGACCCACTTCACCTGTGTGGACGGCCGGGGCGAGCTGCTGGTGCCGTGCGGCCGCTGCCGTCAGCTGCTGTACGAGTTCGGCGGCCCGGAGCTGCTGCTGGACACCCCGGGCGGGATCCTGCCGCTCTCCACGATGCTCCCGCAGGCCTTCGGCCCCGGTCACCTCGACCAGGGCCTGTGACCTGTGCCGGGCTGTGGTCCGGCGCCCCGCGGCCCTTCCGCTTCGGTGGAGGGGCCGCTCCCTTACCCTCTCTCTATGCGCGTAGAGCGCGGCAGACCAACCTGGAGGAATGCCATGGACGTCATCTCCGTCATCCGCACCAAGCGGGACCGCGGCGAGCTGAGCCCCCAGCAGATCGACTGGGTCATCGACGCCTACACCCGCGGCGAGGTCGCGGACGAGCAGATGTCGGCCCTGGCCATGGCCATCCTCCTCAACGGCATGAACCGCACCGAGATCGCCCGCTGGACGGCCGCGATGATCGCCTCCGGCGAGCGGATGAACTTCGACACGCTGTCCCGCCCGACCGCCGACAAGCACTCCACCGGCGGCGTCGGCGACAAGATCACGCTGCCGCTCGCCCCTCTGGTCGCCGCCTGCGGCGCGGCCGTCCCGCAGCTGAGCGGCCGCGGTCTCGGCCACACCGGCGGCACGCTCGACAAGCTGGAGTCGATCCCCGGCTGGCGGGCGCTGCTCTCCAACGAGGAGATGCTGAACGTCCTCGACACCACCGGCGCGGTCATCTGCGCGGCCGGCGACGGGCTCGCCCCCGCCGACAAGAAGCTCTACGCGCTGCGCGACGTCACCGGCACGGTCGAGGCGATCCCGCTGATCGCGTCCTCGATCATGTCGAAGAAGATCGCGGAAGGTACCGGCTCGCTGGTCCTGGACGTCAAGGTCGGCACCGGCGCGTTCATGAAGAACATCGACGACGCCCGTGAACTCGCCTCCACCATGGTCGCCCTCGGCACCGACAGCGGTGTGAAGACCGTCGCGTTGCTCACCGACATGGCCACCCCGCTCGGCCTCACCGCGGGCAACGCGCTCGAGGTCCGCGAGTCCGTCGAGGTCCTCGCCGGCGGCGGCCCCGCCGACGTCGTGGAGCTGACCCTCGCGCTCGCCCGCGAGATGCTCGACGCGGCCGGCATCAAGGACGCCGACCCGGCGAAGGCCCTGGCCGACGGCTCCGCGATGGACGTCTGGCGCCGCATGATCGCCGCCCAGGGCGGAGACCCGGACGCCGCGCTGCCCGTGGCCCGCGAGCAGCACGTGGTCACCGCGTCCGCGTCCGGCGTGCTGACCCGCCTCGACGCCTACGACATCGGCATCGCCGCCTGGCGCCTCGGCGCCGGCCGCGCCCGCAAGGAGGACCCGGTCCAGGCCGGCGCGGGCGTCGAGCTCCACGCCAAGCCGGGCGACACGGTCACGGCGGGCCAGCCGCTGCTGACCCTCCACACGGACACCCCGGAGAAGTTCGACTACGCGCTCGAGTCCCTGGGCGCCGCATACGACATCGCGGAGCCGGGGACGGCCTTCACGGCGAACCCGATCGTGCTGGACCGCATCGCCTGACCCGGGGCCGCAACGCGTGCCGCGGGCACGTCCGCACCCGCGGCGATGATTTCCCGTCGTGGCGGCGGTCATCCCCATGTGGACGCCATGCAGCCAATCGTCATGCACATCGCCGGGAGGGTCGCCCCCGGCGATGCGGCTCGCCTGTGCGAGGAGTTGACCGCCCTTTTGAGGGACGCCGGCCCGACGGCCTCACCAGGAACGGCCCGGGACGGCGATCCGGCCCCGGGCGACAGCGGAGCGGCGGCAGACACCGCGCCGGACCCGGCCACGGCGGCGGGAGACGGTGGGGCGCGGTGCTGCCGGGCCGAGGTGGTGTGCGACGTCGGCGGGCTCGCCCGGACGAGCCTCGCCGTCGTCGAGGTACTCGCCCGTCTCCAGCTCACGGCCCGCCGCCACGGCACCCGCATCCGCCTGCGGAACGCCCCGCCCGACCTCGTCGCCCTGCTCGGCCTCGTCGGGCTGTCCGGGCCGGCCGGGCTGGGGGAGTCCACCGTGCGGGCCGGGCCCTGAGCCCGGCCCGGCCCTGCTCGGCCTCGTCGGGCTGTGCGCCGTCGAGCCGGCCCGAGTGCGGGCGATCTCCTGATGGGCGGCTCACCGGCGCGGGGCGTGAGCCGTCTCCGGGGCGAGGCCCTGGGTCGCCGCCAGGCGGCGGTACAGACCGTCGGCGCGCAAGAGGTCGGCGTGCGAGCCGGCCGCCCGGACGCGGCCGTTCTCCATGACGAGTATGCGGCGCGCGCCGACCACGGTGGACAGCCGGTGCGCGACCACCAGCACCGTGGTGGACCGGGCGATCCGGGACACGACGTCCCGCAACTCGGCCTCGCTCAGGGCGTCCAGCTGGGAGGTCGCTTCGTCGAGCAGCAGCAGCCGCGGCCTGCGCAGCAGGGCGCGGGCGATCGCGACCCGCTGCCGCTGGCCGCCCGACAGCGCGCTCCCGCGATGGCCCACGCGCGTGTCCAGGCCCTCCGGCAGGTTGTCGACCAGCGTCCGCAGGCCGACCTGGTGCAGCACCCGTTCCACGTCGGCCTCGGTGGCGCCGGGGGCCGCGAACAGGAGGTTGTCGCGCAGGCTGCCCGCGAGGGCGGGCGCGTCCTGCTCCACGTAGCCGATGGTCCGGCGCAGCTCCTCCGGGTCCCAGTCGCGCACGTCGTGCCCGTCGACGCGGACGCTGCCGTGCTCGGTGTCGTAGAACCGCTCCAGGAGGGCGAACAGGGTGCTCTTGCCGGCGCCGGAAGGGCCGACCACCGCGGTCAGCCCGCCGGACGGCACCTCGAACGAGGCTCCGTCCAGGACAGCGGGACCGTCCTCGCGGTAGCGGAAGACCACGTCGTCGAAGGCGAGCGCCGCCCCCTTCGCGTCCGGGTCGGCCTCAGCCACCCGCCCGGGTCCGTAGGCCTCGTCCTCCGTCTCCAGGTCGAGCACCTCGTGGATACGGCGCACCGCGGCCACACCCGCCTGGAGGCCGCCCACTCCGCCGGCCAACTGGGCGACGGGACCGACCAGATAGAAGAGATAGAGCAGGAAACCGATCAACGACGCGACATCCATCGCCCCGCTCGCCACCCGTGCGCCGCCGAGGCCGAGGACGGTGAGAAAGGCGAGCTGCACCACGAGGCCGCTGGAGGTCCCGGCGACAGCGGTCCAGCCCGCCGCTCGGACCCCGGACCGCCATGCGCTGTCCGCCGCCTGCTCCAGCGACCGGATCTCGCGGTGCTCGGCGCCGTTCGCCTTCACCGTACGGATCGCTCCGAGGAGACGCTCCAGACCCGAGCCGAGTTCACCGAGAGCCGCCTGCGCCTCCTGGCCGGCCCGGCTGATGCGCGGCATCACGAAAGCCGTGCAGCTTCCGACGGCGAGAACGACACCCAGCACCGCGAGGAACAGGACGCCGTCGAGCCACGCCATCAGGCACAGCATCCCGGCCAGGGTGACCGCGCCGACGAGTGTGTCGACCAGATTGCTGGTCGCCGCCTCACGCAGCAGCGTGGAGTCGGCCGTCACCCGCGAGATCAGATCCCCCGGCGGACGGCGCTCCAGTTCGGCGACCCGGAGCCTCGGCAGCCGCCCCACGAGCCGTCGGCGGGCGCCCAGCACCACGCTCTCCGCGGTCCGCTCGACTGCATACATGCCGAACGCCGCGGCCAGCGCCCCGCCGGCGATCAGCAGCGCCAGCAGCAGCATCTGCCGGGCCACCGGTGCGTCGGCGGCCAGCGCCTCCACGAACGACTTGGCCACCAGCGGCTGTGCCAGCCCCGCCACCGAGCCGGCCGCGGCGAGCAAGGCTCCCGCGACCAGACCCCGGCGGTGCGGGCGGGCATGGCGCAGCAGCGTACGGAAGGCGGAATCCTGCATCGTGACGTGTTCCTCGCGTCGTCGGGCCCGGCCGCGCGGGCACGGCCGGGCGGGGCCTGTCGAACGGGGGCGCGGTCAGGAGGCCCGCAGAGCGGTGAGGATCTCCGGCGCCCGCGCATGCAGCCGACGGGCCATGGACCGCAACGTGATCACGATCGCGAGCACGCCGTACGCCGTACCCAGCGGCAGCAGCAGCCAGGAATGCGGCGACCCCTCAAGCACGACCGCACCGACGACGAACGGGGAGAGGGCGAGCAGGCCGAGGAGGGTGCCCACGAAGTTGGCCGTGTGATAGCCGCCGTTCTGTCCGGGCGCGCTCACCTCGAAGGGGTCCTCCGGGTACGGGTAGGGCCAGTACACGCTGATGACCATGCCGATCGCGAACGTCAGCCCCAGCAGCGCGAACGTCAGTCCCAGGGCCGCCGCGAGCTGATCGCCCCGCCCGGTGAGCAGTGCGACGACCACTGCCGTCGCGCTGACCCACGGGACGATCAGCGCCACTTGTGGCAGCATCCTGCCCGCGAGTTCGGCACGGGCCTGCGCACGCGTTCGCAAGGTGGCGATGTTGCTCCAGATCGCCGACCCGTCCATCGCGAACAGCACGCCGGGGGCGGTCAGTCCGAACACCCAGGCACCGCCGACGGCCACGTACGGGCTCTTCGCCCCGACGGGCACGCACACCACAGGGAACAGCAGCGCGTACGCCAGCGCGGCGATCAACGTCATCCGGTGCCGCGGCGCGCGCAGGAACGACGTGAACTGGTGATGGGCGATCAGCAGCGTGCGGCTCGACGTCAGCAGCCGGGCCGTGGTCCCCGAGCGCGCGCCGCGCTCCCGGACGGCCTGGGCCGTCGACGCGTCCACGGTGGTCATCAGCCGGTTCAGCGACCTGTGCCACCAGAGCATCAGCAGTGCCGTCAGTGCGACGGCCGCCGCCGTCTCCGCAAGCACGACCGCCGCACGCCCCTCGGCGGCGGCTCGGATGCAGTCGGCGACCCAGCCCGGCGGTGTCCAGCGGAGCACGCGCACCACGAAGGACGGCAGCTGCGGTCCGGAACCGGCCGTGCTCAGCAGCAGGTACGCGGCATAGCCGCCGACCGCCGTCAGGACGCCGCCAAGCGCCGCCGCATCCTTGCCGCGGCGCCCGGTCAACGCCCGGGCGAAGGAGGCGAGTACGGCACGCGAAGCGATCACGCACAGCAGCAGCATCAGGGCGGACGCCACCACGGCCGCCCCTGCCGCGGCCGAGGACCCTCCGGTGGCACGGGCGGCACCGGCCGCCGCGCCTGCGACGAGAATCAGTGAGCACAGCGGCCCCGGCCCGACGAGCGCGGCGGCGGTGGCACCGGTGATCAGTGCACGAGGGCGTACGGGGAGGACCACGAGCCGCGTCGGGTCGGCGCTCTCGTCACCGCCCCCGCCGAAGGACAGCGGCAGCGCGAGCCACGCCACGGCGAGGCCGGTGAAGGCGAGCACCGTGAGATCGGCCGCTTCGTCGGCCGGGCGCGCCCCGGCCAGGTGGACGGCCGTCCAGCAGGAGCCGGCGACGGCGGCGGTCGTCCCGACGACGAAGCCGACGGCCCGGGACCTGCTGCGCCGCAGACTGCTGCGCAGCAGAGCGATTTTCAGTCCGACGAAGACCCCAACCATGCGAGGCTGCCTCCCTTCGCCTTCGTGGCGGGGGAACCCACCAGTTCCATGAACCGCTCGCCCAGCGTCCGCCCGGCGCGCACCTCGTCCAGTGTTCCGTCGATGACGACCCGGCCCGCCGCCATGACGGCGACATGGCTGCACAGCGCGGACACGAGCTCCATCACATGGCTGGAGAAGATCACCGTCGAACCGGTGCCCGTGTACTGCCGCAGCACCTCCCGGATCGTCTCGGCGGAGACGGGGTCCACGCTCTCGAACGGCTCGTCGAGGAACAGCACCGGCGGATTGTGGAGCAGGGCCGCGGCCAGTCCGATCTTCTTGCGCATGCCGGTCGAGTAGTCGACGACCATTTTGCCGGCGGCCTCGGTGAGACCGAGGACCTCCAGCAACTCCTCCGCCCGCTCCTCGGTCTGATGCGCCGGCAGCTGCCGCAGACGCCCCGTGTAGCGCAGCAGTTCGCGGCCGGACAGCCGCTCGAACAGTCGCAGCCCGTCGGGCAGGATGCCGATCCGGTGCTTGGCCTCGTACGGGTCCCGCCAGACGTCATGACCGGCTACCGTCACGGTCCCCGAGTCCGGTCGCAGGAGACCGGTGATCATCGACAGGCTGGTCGTCTTGCCGGCGCCGTTGGGGCCGACGAGCCCGTAGAAGCTGCCCGCCGGGACGGTGAGGTCGATGCCGTCCACAGCGGCCTTGCCGTCGAACTCCTTCCGCAACTGCCGTACGTCGACGGCAGCGAGAGGCATGCCGTCCGCTGGGGGGTGGTGCATGGTGTGCCCTTCCGCGTGATGTGGGGGGTGATGCGCCCGGCCACCGGCCACGGTGCCCACGGGCCGGCCGGGCGGGCCGAGGGGAGTGGACCGGGAGGCCCGGCGCCGGTTCAGCGTTCCGGGAGCTCGGGGGAGCCCGCGTTCCGGTACGGGGCCAGAGGGTCGGCACCGGCCTCGGCGAACGCCCGGGCGGCCGCCTCCATGTCTCCGCCGCCGGACACCCGTACGACGGCCTCGGCCAGGGCGGCCGCGCGGTGCTGGCCGAAGCTCAACCCGCCCGCACCAGGCCGGGGATCGTCGGGCTCCCAGGCGACCGCCGTGCCGGGGCCCAGCCGGTGGGCGAACACCGACACGTCCTCGCCCGTGCCGGGTACGCCCCGGACGGCGCGGGCGACGGTGTGGCAGGCGTCCCAGGACTCGCTCCCCAGGTAGACGACGAGCGCATCGCGCCGGGGGTATTCGTCACGGCTCGACAGCACCTTGGCGTGGTAGTGCGCTCCGGCGTCCTCCAAGGCGCCGAGCACGGCTGCCCAGAGCCCGGGGGCGTGCTCGGGGGCGGTGATGTGTACGTAGACCCGGAGGAGTTCGGCGTCGAGGCGCGGTTCACGGCTGCCCATGGCGTAGAAGAAGCCGGGCGACAGCGCGGGCCGGGCGGGCGAGACGCGATGGCTCACCACGGCACCCGGGACGAGCGGCCCCTGTTCCCCGAGCGAACGGGCCGGCACACGTACCCGCACACCGTCCCAGGACACGATCGCCTCCCCTCCGTCGCCGCCCCGGCCACCGGCCTCGGGGCCCGGAAAGCCCTCGCCCAGCGGGGAGCGCAGCAGCACACCGGAGCGGTGGACCTCGCGGTGCGGCAGAGCCCCGTCGAGTGCCCGCTCGAAGTCGGGGTCCCGCAGGACCAGCCGCCGTCGGCGCGGGCCGGCCTCGGCGCGGCCGGTGTGGCACACCTCGTACAGGGCCGCGCCGAGCCGCTGCTGAAGCTCACGCGGCGAATCGCCGTCGACGCTGCGGGGGCCGACGGTCGCGGAGCAGCCGTCGGCGGACAGCCGGATGTCCCGCAACGCGTCCACCAGTGCGGGGGCGAGGGGTGAGGGCACGTTCACGAGGGGTCTCCCAGTCCGACGACGGAGGCGAACCGGCCGGGCCGGAGCAGCGCGGTACGGCCGATGCCGGCCGCGGCGCGCTCGATTCCGAGCAGCCGGTTGCTTCGGGCGGCCCCGGCGAGCAGGCGGTCCAGCAGATGCCAGCCCGCGAAGGCGGTGGCGCGTTCGGCGAGTTGCGGATCGGCGTCGGGCCGGGCCTGCCGGTAACCGCGCCAGAACTCCTGGACGACCGGGCGCAGCCGGGTGATCTTCTCCGCCCCACGGGCGACGACGTCCTCCCGCGTCATGGACAGCCCGGCGAACGCGGAGGTGTCGCCGTCGCCCCGCGAGGTGACGATGTCGAGCACCGCGCGGTGCAGCCACTCGCCCGCGAAGCCGCCGATGTCGCGGGCGGGGTCGGCGAGACGGAACTCCTCCCAGTCCGCGACGTACAGGCCCGGGCCGGGGCCTGCCCCCTCGCCTGTCACCTGGCCGCACACCAGGACCTGGTCCAGACGGAAGTCGCAGTGGGCGGGCACCCGGGGCGCGGCCCGCTCGGCAGTCAGCAGCCGTTCCACCGCGGCGATCAGCGGTTCGTCACCCTGGAGCAGCCGCCATGTCTGGAGCTCCGCTCCGCTCAGCTCCTCGAACATCGCGGCGGGCAGCGCCTCCAGGAGCACGGACGAGGGCAGGGCAGGCGGGCCTGCCTCCGGCGCCGCCGCCTCGCACGCGTGCAGCAGTCCGGTCGCCGTGCCCGCCGCGTACCCCAGCTGCGGCGTGAACTGCTGATCCGCCATCAGCTCCGCACCACTGCGCGCGTCGCGGAGGTACCGGAACGCCAGCAGTCGTGCCCCGTGGTCGCTGCCGAGCAGCGCCGGGCCGCGCAGGGCCCCGGCCGGAGCGGCAGCGGCCGTCCGCTCGAACGCGAGCGCACGGTCCATCCTGGCGGCGGTGTCCTCGCCGTCTCCCGTCAGACGCTTCACGAAGACGTCCGCGCCGCTTGCCGTACGCCCCGCCCACGTGTCGTTGCGTCCCGGCAGCGCCGTGACGTCGGAGCGGTCGAACGGGCCGACGCCGATCCGGGCGAGCAGCGCATCGACCTCCGGAACGGTGTCCAGATCGACCGCTCCGAAGCGGAGTTCGGTCCGGGACGGCCTCCCACCGGACGCCTGGCGGGAAGCAGGGGAGCCGCCCGCGGACTGCGGGGCGGTGGTGCGTGTCACGGCGTGTCCTCTGCCGGGTCTGCCGCCGCGCCGGCGAGTACTCCGGCGTAGGCGGGATGGGCGAACAGTGCTGCACAGTCGCGGACCACGTCGTCGACCGCGACCTCGTGGAGGGCGTCGGGGAAGCCGTCGAGCTCGGCAGCCCGGGCGCCGGTCGCGACCCAGGCCCCGACCTGGTCGGCGAGCTCCCTCTGGGTGCTCTGCACCAGGGCGAGCTGTCCGGCGCAGTAGCGTCGGGCAGCGTCCACCTCGGCGCCCGTCGGAGGTGCTTCACCGATCCGGCGCAGGGCGTCGCGGATCAGCCGGGCGCCCAGGACGGCGTCCTGAGGCGGCAGTTGGGCCCCCACTTGGACGAGCGCTCCGCCGTCGGGCCCCAGCAGCCCGGGAAGGCGGCCCGCGTACGCGGTGAAGCCGTGCGGGGCGCCCGGTGTGCGCAGCCCGGCGAGCCGCGCGCCCGGCTGGCCGCCGCCGACCACGGCCACAGCCAGCCAGCGGGCGGCGAGCGGCACGCCTCGTGGCGGCTCCGGTGTCGCCCACACGACATGCGCGACTGCGGGCGTCTGCCGCGCCGGGGGCAGACGCAGCAGCGCCAGGCCCTCGGCCGGTGCGGTCCCCTCGGTGCGGTCCGGCAGCCGGGTGGCCGGCGGGCGCAGGGCACCGGTCGCCGCCTGGACCCAGCGCTCGGGGTCGAGGTCACCGACGGCGACGACGGTGACAGCGCCGGCGTGCGAAGCGGCGCCAGGAGCGAGACGCTGCCGAACGGCCTGGTCGGCCAGCCACCACGGGTCGCCCGCGCATGCCGCGACACGGGCGCGGGCCCGTGGTGCGGCCCGCTCCCACTCCGCGGCGGTGGGCGTGGCGGCCAACAGGCCGGCGAGGAGCGCCGGGTCGGGGCCGGGGACGGGGAACCAGGCGTCGACCACCACGGTCCCGGCCTCCGTCCGCACGGTACGGCCGCCGGGCGCGGTCTCCCCGCCACACTGGGCGTCCCACCGGTCGGTGACGACCTGGCACAGGTGCTCCTGCCGGACCGGGGGCGTGCCGGGGGGCGTGGGGAGCCGCAGACGGAGCTCGACGACCGGCGCCCGGCTGTCGCGCACGGCGACGACCCTCGCCTCACCGGGCCCGCCGCTCTCGACGAGGCCGGGCAGCCGAAGCCCGGCCCGTCGGGGAAGGCGCCGGGCTGCGGCGGGATGCGGGGGCGCGGGTCCGTCGGAGCAGGCCCGGTCGCCGCCGGACGGTGCGCATGCCTCCGCGGGCGACCGGCCGCGCGTGGCTGCGTCGGCCGAACGGGCCACCGGCCGGTCCGGGGCCGCGTGCTCCGCCGCTGCTGCTCGTCGGCCGTCGACGCGTTCTTCGCCGTCGGGGCGTTCGGTGTCCGGGCGTTCTTCGGCGTCCGCCGGGTCGGTGGCCACGTGCCCCTCTGCCGGTGCGGGGCCGACGGCTGCGGGAGCGGCTCCGGCGGGCCGGGGTCCGGTTTTCGCAGGCTCGGCTTCCCCGGGAGGCCCCGCGGGCCGTCCTGTGGGCCCCGCGGCGGCGCGGCCCGGCACGGCGGCCAGGACCGCGCGGCGGGCGGTCAGCAGGCTCGCGGCCGCCGCGCCGACGCGCTCCGCGCCCACGGCACGGATGCGGCCCGGCAGTTCGTCGACGAGCACGGCGCGGCCGAAGAGGAGCTCCAGCCGTCCCAGCGCCGCCGCGCGGGCAGCAGGGCCGTGGTGGTCGCGGACGTGCTCGGTGGCGAGCTGCCCGGTCGTCCGGCGCACCTCCTCCTCGCCGTAGGCGCCGTCGGCGACCTCCCGCAGCGCCGACTCGAACCCGCTGAGCGCGGCCGTCGTCCCGTCCGCCGGCATGGCAAGGTTCACGACAAGGGTGTCGGGGTCCACGGCGTCGAACGGTCTGAAGAAGCCGCAGCCCGCATTCCGGGGTGGTGCGGTGAGCAGCCGGGCCAGCACGAGGTGAGAGAGATAGCCGTCGAGATCGGCGGCGGGATCGGGCAGCCGGTACCCCAGACACAGCGCTCCGTCGCGCGTCGCGGCCGGCCGTACGGCCACCCGGTCCTCGGCGAGCGGCGGCTCGGCGAGGACGTGATGCGGGGCCGGGACGGAGCGGACCGGAATGTCGCCGAAGTACCGGGCGACGAGGCCGGCGACGTGGTCGGGCTCGCCACCCCCGGACACGGTGACGACGGCGTTGGCCGGGGTGTAGTGGTCGTGGAAGAAGCCGGCACAGTCGTCGGGCGTGAGTCCGGCCAGGGTTTCGGAGGCGCCGTAGCCGTCGTGCGAGTTGGCCCAGCGGTCGTACAGCACGCCGGGCAGCACCTGCCAGGGCAGCCCACCGAGGGGCGCACCGTGCACGGCGGCCGCGATCTCCGCCTCCACGCCCGCGAGTTGCTCCGCGAATCCCCGCGCGGTGAACAGCGGGGCGCGCATCCGGTCGGCCTCGGCGACGAGGGCGTCCTCCAGCGCGTGGGCGGGCACGACGTGGACGTAGTCCGTGTAGTCCTGGTGGGTCGTTCCGGTGGCGGAGCCACCGGAGGCGAGGAGACCGGCGAAGTAGGCGCGGTCGGGGTGTCGTTCGCTGCCCTCGAACATCATGTGCTCGACGAGATGGGCGAGTCCGGCCCGGCCCCGCGGCTCCGAGCGGAAACCGGCGCCGTAGTGAACGGCGACGGCGGTCAGCGGTTCGCGCGGCACCGTGTCGACCAGGACCCGCAGGCCGTTGCCGAGAACGTGCCTCTGCGAGGGCGCGGACAGGGGGGAGCGCGTCATGACGCCGCCTCCGCGGTCAGGCGGGCGGCGAGTACGCCGTACAGCGCGGCCGGCCCCTTGCCCTGCGCCACGTACGCGGCCGAGTCGTGCGCGTGCAGCGCGACCCGCAGCGCTGCTCCGCGCCCGTGGTCGCCGCCCGACGCGGCCCCGCCGCCGTAGCCGTCCAGGAACGCGTCGACGAGTGCCTGCCAGGCACCCGGGTCGGCGGCTCGTCCGAGCAGCCAGCGCAGTTCGACGAGCTCGCCGGTCAGCCAGCCGACGTCCAGGTGGCGCGGCGCGGCACAGATGTCCTCGCCTGTCAGGAGAACGGCGCGGTCCCCGGCGGGCGAGGGAACGAGCGAGCCGAGGCCGGGTGCACCGTGGGACAGGACATGGGTGTCGGCCTGCGTGACGGCTTCCGCCGCCCACGCGGTCAGTGGCGCGACGGCGGCCGGCCCCAGCAGCGCCACGGCGTCGGCGCCGCCCGCCGCGGTGGCCCCGGACAGCCAGGCGTGCAGGCGCGCGATCCCCCGCGAGGGCCGTCGGGCCTCCGGTGTGACGGGCTGCCGGTGGAGGGACGCCAGCAACGCCCCGGTGCCGTGCAGGATGCGCTCGACCGCCTGCAGTCCGCCGGGGGCGGCGTGCGGTCCGCCGCCCGCCATGAGGACATGGGCGAGGGAGTAGGGGCCCGGAGCGGTGTACTCGCGGCTCCCGTCGGGTGCCGCTTCCCCGGTTGCCGCTCGCGTTCCGCGGGAGTCGGCGGTGTGCGGGACCAGCGCGCGCGACGGGGCGGTGAGCGGGTGGAAGGGGGCGGGACAGGCCGGTCCCGGCCGGCGGTGCCAGCGGTGCCGGCCGCCGGGGAGTGCGGTCACGGTGGTGACGAGCAGGCCGGTGCCGTGCTCGTCGACGACGTCCCCGGCCGCGGAGGCGGAGCGGTCAGTCATTCCGGGCTCCCCCGGGGACGCCGCTCGCCGCTCCGGCGGCGCCTGTGACGAGCCGGCGGCGCAGCTGCGCGACCTGCTCGAGGAGGTTCGGCAGCTCGGCGGGAGCCCAGCTGTCCATGCGCCCGGTCGTCAAGCTGAGCGCGGGGACCGGGGGCGCGACGACGTAGTTGGGCCGGGCCGCCAGGGATGCGGCGTGGGCGCGGTAGGCGTGACTCTCGACGCCGCCCGGCGGCAGTGCCGGTGCGACACCGACGGGCGCGGCTGTGCACTGTGCTGCCAGCAGCGAAGGGCTGTCGGCCAGGCCGAGCGCCAGCCGGGCCGTGTAGGAGAAGGTCGAGGGGTGGACGAGGACGGCCTCCGCCCAGGCGGTCAGGTCGACATGGGGGGCACGCAGGACCGGCTCGTCCGGCCACGCGTCGATGACGGTGCGGCGCCCTGTCAGAAGGTTGAGCGTCTCGCGGGTGACGAAACGCAGGGCGCTGCGGGTCAGCACCGTCTGGATCTCCAGTGCGGGCCAGGCGGCGCGTATGCGCGCGATCTGCTCGGGCAGCGCGGACACGCAGACCGCACCGGTGCCCACGAGGAGGAGGCGGGTGAACCCGAGCGCGGGCCGCGTCGGCCGCTGCGGGTCCCCGGCGGGCCGGGCCGCCGTGGTGTTCGCTGTCCGGTCGGTCACGTCCTACCAGCCGTTTCCGTCGAACAGCGGCTCGAGGTCGTGCAGGACGGCGCGCGGGCCTTCGGTCATCGCCACACCGGCGCCGTTGACGACGACCTCGTCGGCACCTGCCTCGTGGTACGCGGTGATGCCCGCGCGGATGTCGCCCGTGCTGCCGGTCAGCGCTCCTCCTGCGGCGATCAGCGCCTCGGCCGTTGCCACGGGATCCCCGGGCACGACACCCACGCCGGCGCGTTCGAGCATGTCCTGGTAGTGAGGCATGGCGAAGTGCCCGGAGCTTCCGGCGGCCACGGCTTCCCGAGGCACGCGGGAGCCGGTCGTGGGTGCCATGGCGACGACCGACACGACGCGCGGCACCGGTCGGCCGGCGGCCCGCGCGCCCTCGGTCAGTGCCGGGACGATGACATCGCGTACGTACGACGGCGGGGTCAGCCAGGTGATCGCCACGTCGGCCACCTCACCGGCGAGCCTCGCCATTCCCGGACGCAGCACTCCGAGCCCCACCTCGACGGGCGGGGCGGGTGAGGCGGGAAGGGAACCGGTGTAGGAGAAGTATTCGCCGGACCGATCGATCTCCCGGCCGTCGAGAAGTGCGCGGACAATGGTCAGATATTCGCGGCAGGCGGTGAGCGGGCTCGCGTAAGGAGCGCCGAGCGCCATCCGCTGGAAAACGCGGGCACCCGGCCCGAATCCGGCAGTGACCGGATGTCCGGAGGCGGCTGCGAGCGTGCGGGCCTCGATGGCCGCCTGGACGGGATGACGCAGCGGCATCAAGGAGACGCCGAGTCCGAAAGGCACCCGCATTCCGAGGCCGCTCAATTGCGCCATGATCTGGTGCTGTTCATTGAGAAGCACCTGGCCCTGCCAGAGAGCACGTGCGCCGCGCCATTGCACGAACGCGGCGAAAGGGGCCGCCTGTTCGGCACGGGTGGGGACGATCGGCAGAAGGACAGAGACACTTCGGCTCATCGCCGGACCTCCGGTGTCGCGGGATACAGTGCAGGGGCTCGCGGGCGCAGGCCCGTACGGGACGGACACACGACCGCCCCGTACAGGTGTCACCTGGCGATCGCCCGCGGTAGCGGCGGTCCTGGGCGCCTTGCCCGCGCCCAGGACCGCTGCGGGCCGATCGTCGGTGGACCGCTCGACTAGGCGGTCAGCAGCCCCACTTGACCGACGCCGAGACGCTGGCGACGCTCACCTTGGTGTAGGCGATGGTGGTGAGGGTCGGCGTGATCGCCGGGGCGTCGGCCGACGCCTCGAAGTTCAGCTCGGCGGCCTCGGCGTAGGCCTCGAAGCCACCGACGAGCTCCATGATGTCGACCGTGTCGTTCTTCTGCACTGTGCTCTCCGATCTCGCGGATGTCCGCCGGTGGTCCGGCGGACAACGCCAAGTCAACAACCCGGCACAGTGCGACTGCTATTGGTCGTTGGTGAGGTGTCCTTCGGGACAATGTCCCGCGGGGCACAGCAACTCGTGGTGGAGGTGAGCCATCAGCCCGGCCTCCAGCCGGGAACTCACGCCGAGCTTCTCCACAATGCTCGACACATGGGCCTTTGCCGTGCGTTCGACGATTCCGAGTCGTCTGGCGATCAGTCGATTGGCCAGTCCCTGGCCGAGCAGGGTGAGAACCTGCCGCTCACGATCCGTCAGTTTTGCGAACCCCCGTACATCGTTCACCGCGCCCTGCAGCAGGGCGCATTCGCACCTGCATGCAGCGTGCGATTTCGCGTCCATTCGCCTGGAGTGCTGGTCAGGCACTCTGGTGGCGATGGATCCGTGTTGCGCTTCATTACGCAATGGCTGTCACACCCCCGGTATCAACAGTCCTGAAAGTGATCTTAAGTGATCGGCTCGCGCCCCGGGGTGGAGGGGTCGCGAGCCGAGGGGTGGGCCGTCCGCCGGGGGGCACCGGGGGTGCGGAGAAAGTTACCGGTCGGTCATCGGCGCGCCCGCCTTGTCCAGCCGCGCCGGCAGGTCGAACAGCGGGAACCAGCGCTTGGTGTCCAGGAAGAAGTCCATCCCGCCGATCCTGCCGTCCGACAACTCGAGGACGATGAGCGCCCACGGTTCGTACCCCTCGCCGTCCGCCGACGGGTGGTAGTGGGCGAAGGCCGGGGCGCCGTTGGCCACGGTCGGCACCAGGCGCGAGCCGCGGCAGACCTCGCCGACGCCGAGCATCCAGCCCACGATGTCGTCGTGGCCGCGCAGCCACAGGTCGTAAGGGGGCATGGACATCGTCGCGTCCTCATGGAGCAGCGCCGTCAGCGCCTTCATGTCGTAGCCCTCGAAGGCGGCGACATAGCGCTCCAGCAACTGCTGCTGCTCCTCGTCGAGCGGGTCCGCCGCGTCCGACGCGGCCGGGCCCTGCTCGTTGAGCGTGGCGCGGGCCCGCTGGAGCGCGCTGTTGACCGACGCGACCGTCGTGCCGAGGAGCTCGGCGACCTCGCTCGCCTTCCAGGCCAGGACCTCCCGCAGGATCAGCACCGCCCGCTGCTTGGGTGGCAGATGCTGGAGTGCCGCGACGAACGCCAGCCGGATCGTCTCCCGCTCCACGGCCGTCTCCGCCGGGTCCGCCACCGACGGCAGCACCCGCCCGTCCGGCACCGGCTCGAGCCAGGTGATCTCGGGGCGGACGTTGAGCTGGGCCTGCGCCACCGGCGTGGGACCGGACAGGTCCATCGGGCGGGCGCGGCGATTACCGGCGTTCAGCATGTCCAGGCACACATTCGTCGCGATGCGGTAGAGCCATGAGCGCAGGGAGGACCGGCCCTCGAACTTCTCGAAACTGCGCCACGCCCGGACCATCGTGTCCTGGACGGCGTCCTCCGCCTCGAAGGACGAGCCGAGCATCCGGTAGCAGTAGCCGGTCAGCTCTCTTCGGTGCTGCTCCAGCCGCGAATCCAGGTCCTGCGTCGCTGCCAGGTCACTCATCGGGTCCACCCCTGTCACCCATCGGTACCACCGCTTCGAAAGCTACCGCAGGCCACTGACACTCACCGCCGGACGGGAGAATCGGGGTGGAACCGGGAGTGTTTCAGTGGCGCGCGCCCGCCGGCACGAGCCGTTCCTGGGCCCGCGCCGCGTGCGACCCGTAGAGGGTGATCGACACGACTCCGAGGACCGCGAGCAGCCCGAGCAGCACCGTGCCGCCCCAGCCGCCCGTGTGGAAGGCGACCGCGCCGAGCGTGCCGCCGGCGCTGCTGCCCAGGTAGTACGCCGACTGGTAGAGCGCGGACGCCTGGGCGCGGCCCGTCTTCGCCGTACGGCTCACGGAGGACGAGGCCACCGCGTGGCCGGCGAAGAATCCGGCGGTGATGAGGACGAGGCCGAGGAGCACCGGGGCCAGCGTGTCCGAGAGGGACAGCAGCAGACCCGCGGCGGTCGTGGTGACCGCGAGGTACAGCGCGCCCCGGCGTCCGAGCCGGGCGACGAGCTGTCCGGCCGCGGCCGAGGAGACCGTACCCACCAGGTAGACCAGGAAGATCGAGCCGATGACGCCCTGCGGCAGGCCGAAGGGCTCCGCGACCAGCCGGTAGCCGATCACCGTGTAGACGGCGCCGAAGACGGTCATGAACAGCGCGCCGATCGCGTACAGGCGCAGCAGCAGCGGATCGGCGAGGTGACCGCGGACGGTCCTCGCGAGGGTCCGGGGGTCGAGCGTCCCGGGTGAGAAGTGCCGGGCCTTCGGGAGCAGCGAGCGGAAGACCAGTGCGCAGGCCAGTGCCATCACGCCGACCGCGGCGAGCGCGACGCGCCAGCCGAAGGCCTGTGCCACCCAGCCCGTGAGGATCCGGCCGCTCATGCCGCCGATGCTGTTTCCCGCCACGAACAGTCCGATCGCGCCGACCAGCGCCTTCGGCCTGACCTCCTCGGCGAGGAACGCCATCGCCGACGCGGGCAGACCGGCGAGCGCCGCGCCCTGCACGGCACGCAGCGCCACCAGCCACTCCACGTTCGGCGCGAACGGCACCAGCAGCCCCACCACGACCGCGACCGCGAGGGACGCGTTCATCACGGCGGTCCGCCCGTAGCGCTCCGACAGCGCGCTCATCGGCAGGACGCACAGGGCGAGCGCGCCGGTCGCGGCGGACACGGTCCAGCTGGCGGCGGACGCGGTGACGCCGAAGTCGGCGGACACGGCGGGGAGCAGCGCCTGCGTGGAGTAGAGGAGGGCGAAGGTGGCCATTCCGGCGGCGAAGAGCGCGAAGCTCATGCGGCGGTAGCCGGCCACGCCGGGGGAGAGAAGGTCGGGGGTCGACGGGGCGGCGCCCACGGTGGTGGGCGCCTTGGTACTGGCAGGAGGCATATGTCGAAGGTAGGCTCCGGTTTTTCATGCGTCCAATGCATGAAACGGCGATAATCGTTCCCATGGTGCATGAACGCAGCTCAGGGCCCCGCCTGTCACCCAGTAGTTACGAAGAAGACATCACGCTGGAGCTTGCCCCCCGCCTCGCGTACTTCGCCGGCGTCGCCCGGCACGAGCATGTGACGCGCGCAGCCCAGGACATGGGCGTCCCCCAGTCGACGCTGTCACGGGCGATGGTCCGCCTCGAGGCGGACCTGGGCGTCACCCTGTTCGCCCGCAAAGGGCGCACGGTGTCGCTCACCCCGGCCGGCCGGACGTTCCTCGTCTCCGTCGAGCGGGCGCTGGCCGAGGTGGAACGGGCCGCGGAGTCCGTCCGCGCCGACACGGACCCGCGGTCGGGCAAGGTCGCCTTCGGCTTTCTGCACACCATGGGCTCGGAGACGGTACCCGGACTGATCCGGGCCTTCCGCGCGGACCACCCGCGCATCCGCTTCACCCTCGTCCAGAACTACGGCGAGGCGATGATCGAACGGCTCCGGGCGGGCGAGCTGGACCTGTGTCTCACCTCGCCCGTGCCCGACGCCCCCGATCTCGTCGCCCGCCGCCTCGACGAACAGCGGCTGCTGCTCGTGGTCCCCGACGACCACAGGCTCGCCGGACGTAAACGCGTCCGGCTCGCGGAGGCGGCCGACGAGAGCTTCGTGACCCTCGAACCCGGCTACGGGCTGCGGCGCATCACCGACGATCTGTGCGCCGAGGCCGGGTTCACGCCACGCGTCGCCTTCGAGGGCGAGGAGGCGGAGACACTGCGCGGGCTGGTGGCGGCGGGTCTGGGCGTTGCCCTCCTGCCGCCACCGGCCGTCGCCCGCCCGGGGGTCGTGGAGCTGACGGTGACGGCGCCCAGGGCGGCCCGCGAGATCGGCGTCGCCTGGCTCGACGGCCATCCGGAAACACCGCCGGTGGCGGAGTTCAAGCGTTTCCTGCTGTCCCGGCGCGGCCGGCTGCTGGCGCAGTAGCCGGGTGGCCGTGGTCGCCGAAGCCTGTCGCGGCGGCGACCGGCCGGACGGAACCGTGAGGCGAAGCAGCTCCGCCGGGACCGCCGGGCGTCAGTGAGCCGCGTCCAGCCTGGTGCGCTGGTCCTCGGTCAGTTCCAGGTCCACCGCCGCCAGGTTCTCCTCCAGTTGTGCCACGGAGGATGCCCCCGCCAGCGGGATCACCGGCAGCGGGCCGCCGATCTGCCAGGCGAGGACCACCTGGTTCACGCTCGCGCCGGTCTCCTTCGCGACCTCGCGCAGCACCGCGAGCCGGGCGGGCGTGCCCGGGTGGTCGTAGTCCAGGGGCAGCGGCTTGTCCTCGCGGGAGTACGCCCCGGCGAGCAGCGGCGAGTACGCGACCAGGGTCAGAGCGGGCTCGGCCCGCAGATAGCTCAGCAGCTCAGCACCGGCGTGGCCGAGACTGCCGTCCTCGAAGAGATCGGACGGCACGTCGAGACGCGGCCGCAGACGGCTGTGCTGGTACTGCAGCACCTCGTATCCGGGCACACCGGCGGCAGCGGCGAGCGCGCGTGCCCGTTCGACGCGCCAGATCGCGTGGTTGCTGGCCCCGAGCAGGCCGACCGTGCCCTCCGCCACCAGCGCGCCGAAGGCCTCCACGGTCTCCGCGAGGGGGACGGACCGGTCCTCGATGTGCGCGTAGAGCAGGTCGAGCCGGTCGACACCGAGCCGCTCCCGGCTGCGCTCCGCTGCCTCGCGGACCGCCTTGGCGGACAGGCCCTCCGCGTTGTCCACGTAACCGGTGCCGGGCGCGAGCGGCGCGGCGCCCAGTTTGGTGGCGATGACCACCTCGTCCCCGATGCCGCGGCTCCGGCGCCAGCGGCCGAGCAGCGCCTCGCTCTGCCCGCCGACGTCACCGCCGACCCAGAACGCGTAGTTGTCGGAGGTGTCGATGAAATTCCCACCGGCCTCGACATAGCGGTCCAGGACGGCGAACGAGGTCTTCTCGTCGGTCAGGGTGCCGAACAGCATGGCGCCCAGCGCCAGCACGCTGACCTTGCGCCCGGTGCCCGGGTCGGTGCCGATGGTGCGGTACTTCATGGTGGGTTTCCTCCCCTTCAGGCCCGAAGCCCCCGGGCCTGCAAGGAAGTCTGGATTTTGGAGCGCACTTCAAGTCAAGCCCTCAGGCCCGCAGCGAACGCCCGAACCCCGCCGCCAGCGGCATCCGCAGCCCGAGCGGCGGCGGCGCCGCGAGGGCGTCGGCGACCGGGCGGGCGTAGGACCTCGTGAAGAGGGAGCCGCGGACGAAGTCCACGGCCAGCGCCTGCACTTCCGCCTGGTACTGGCGCAGGGCGTGCCCGTCGGAGTGGACCTCGAAGCGGCAGATGTCGCGGTGGGACTTCTTGGCGCGCTCGGCGAGCCGGTAGGAGAGCTCCGGGTCCGTGCGCGCGTCGTTGGTGCCGTGCACGATCAGCACCTGACGTCCGGCGAGCTGCCGTACCGGCTCGGGGTCCGCCGCCATGTCGTCGTCCGGCAGCCAAGGCGCCAATGCCAGTACGGAGTTGACGGCCGGGTGCCCGGCCGCGTGCAGCGCCGCCCGCCCACCCATGCCATGGCCCGCCAGGCACACGGGCACGTCCCCGTAGCGGCGTACGACCTCCTCCACCGCCCAGGTCGCGTCCGCGGCGAGCCGGGCGTCCGCCCCGTTCCAGCCGCGCCCGCGGTAGCGGACGCTGTGCACGACCAGCCCGTCGTCGCGTCCCGCCCTGGCGAGCGTCCGGCCGAGCGGCCGCACGGCGGCGTACGACCACGCCGACGCCCTGCGTGCCGACTCCGGCTCGCCGTCCGGCAGCAGCAGCACCGCCCCCGCCACCGCCGGGTCCCGCCCGTCGTTCCGTACGCCGGAACGCCCCGGCAGGCTGCCGAGCCTCGCCCGCGGTGTCCGGCCCCCTGGTTCGGCCCGTGCGACGGTCGTCCCACCGAGGGCGTTCGCCGCTGCGGCCTCAGCGGCCGGACGCCCCCACCACCGGGGCAGTGCGTGGTGTGCCATGGCAGAACAGTCTCAGAAGCCGAGGTGTACTCCACCCGTACGCACGGTCACTGTTACGTATCGACAGGCGATCCGAGGGGGCGCGCTCTACGCGCGTAGGGGCTAGAGTGCGCAGATGACGAGCCAGACCCTCAATTCGCCCACCGCGGACCAGATCAGCCGCGCCCCGAAGGTGCTGCTCCACGACCACCTGGACGGCGGTCTGCGGCCGGGCACGATCATCGAACTCGCCCACGACGCCGGGTACGAGGCCCTTCCGGAGACCGAACCCGACAAGCTCGGCATCTGGTTCCGCGAGGCCGCGGACTCGGGCTCGCTGGAGCGCTACCTGGAGACCTTCGCGCACACCTGTGCCGTGATGCAGTCCCGCGACGCGCTGTTCCGCGTGGCCGCGGAATGCGCACAGGACCTGGCGGAGGACGGGGTCGTCTACGCCGAGATCCGCTACGCCCCCGAGCAGCACCTCGAAGGCGGCCTGAGCCTCGAGGAGGTCGTCGAGGCGGTCAACGAGGGCTTCCGCGAGGGGGAGCGGCTGGCCCGCGGGAGCGGGCACCGGATCCGGGTCGGCGCGCTGCTCACCGCGATGCGGCACGCCGCCCGCGCGCTGGAGATCGCCGAACTCGCCAACCGCTACCGCGACAACGGCGTCGTCGGGTTCGACATCGCCGGCGCCGAGGCGGGTTTCCCGCCCACCAGGCACCTCGACGCCTTCGAGTACCTGAAGCGCGAGAACAACCACTTCACCATCCACGCGGGCGAGGCGTTCGGGCTGCCGTCGATCTGGCAGGCGCTCCAGTGGTGCGGCGCCGACCGGCTCGGGCACGGCGTGAGGATCATCGACGACATCGAGGTGGCGGACGACGGCTCGGTGAAGCTGGGCCGGCTCGCCGCCTACGTACGCGACAAGCGCATCCCCCTGGAGATGTGCCCCACCTCCAACCTGCAGACGGGCGCCGCCGACTCCATCGCGGCACATCCCATCGGGCTGCTGCGGAAGCTGCACTTCAGGACCACGGTCAACACCGACAACCGGCTGATGAGCGGCACCAGCATGAGCCGCGAGTTCGAGCTGCTGACCGAGGCGTTCGGATACACGCTCGACGACATGCAGTGGTTCACCGTCAACGCGATGAAGTCCGCGTTCATCCCTTTCGATGAACGACTGGCGATGATCAATGACGTCATCAAGCCGGGCTATGCCGAACTCAAGTCCGAATGGCTGTTCCGGCAGACCGCCACAGGCGGGAACTGACCCCTCGCCGTCACCCCGACGGCACCTACACCGAAGCGGCCGGAGCCGTCAATTGCCGGCCGCTTCGCGGTGTTTGCGGGGCATGTGCAAGCCTGACTAGCTTGCAGAGCCGCTCATGTTCCCGTCCCCAAGGATTCGTTCCTGATGAAGCAGTCTGCTGCAAAGACCCTCGGTGTCGCCGCTCTCGGTGCCGCCTTCGCCGCTGCCGCCGCGGGTACCGCCTCCGCGGCCCCCGCCGTACCCGACCCGACGGGTGCGCTCGGCAACCTCTCCACGACCCTGCCGCTCAACGAGGTCACCGAAAAGCTGCCGGCGGGCGCGGCCGCGGCGCCCGCCACCGCGCAGGGTGCTGTCGGGGGGGCCGCCTCGAGCGCGACCGACCCCGTCAGCGGTCTGCTCGGCGGCCTCCCGGTGGCCGGTGGCGGTCCTCTCGGCGCTCTTACCGGTGTCCTGCCGGGCGGTCTGCCGATCGGCGCCTGACGCACACAGCCGGCCCACGGACCGGCTCACGCCCGTGGGGCGCACTGCCGAACCGGGTGTGCGCCCCACGGTGTTCGTGCCAGGATCGCCGCCATGCGAGCCAAGACCGGCGAGATCCCCGCGCTAGGCGCCGTCTGCGCGCTGCTCCTGACCACGGCCGCCTGCACGAGCGGCGACGATGGGCCCGGCAGGTCCCAGGGCGCACCGCCCTCGGGAACGAGCACCGCACCCGGCACCCCGACCGACGGCGGCAAGGGCGGCGGCCCCGGCGGTGACGCCTCCGTACCGCTGACCGCGCCGGAGCTGGAGCGTGCGGCGCTCACCACCAAGGATCTGACCGGTTTCCAGGTCTCCACCGGGAAGAGCGCGCTCGCCGCCTCCGGGCAGCCGACGGCCGACAAGGCCCGTTGCCGGCCGCTGGCCGACGCCATGGGAGCCGCGCCGGACGGACACGCCCGGCACACCGTCGACCGCGGCCTCGGGTCGCTGGACGACCTCGGCCTCGCGATCTCGGCGTCGCTCAGCTCGTACAGCGAGACCGACGCGAAGAAGCTGATGGACGGCCTCGAAGCGGCGCTCGACGCCTGCGGCGGCGGCTTCGAGGCGACGCTCGACGGCCGCGGCGCCTCCTAACGTGAGGTGAAGGCCGCGCCGCTCACCGTCAGGGGCGGCGACGAGACGGTCGGCTGGACCACGGTCGCCACCGGCGAGCACGGCGCGTCGCCCGTCCATCTGGTCGTCCTCCGCAAAGGCGCGACGGTGGCCCGCTTCATGGCCTTCGACCTCGCGGACCGCAAGCCGCCACGGGTCCCCGGGGCCGTCGCGGACAAGCAGCCGGCGAAGGTCGCGCAGGTGCTCGCCGGCTGACGGCCCAGGAGACGGGTCACCAGGCGCCGGCGGCCGGCTTCTCGGTGGGCAGCAGCATCCACAGCGCCAGGTAGAGCAGGAACTGCGGGCCCGGCAGCAGGCAGGAGGCCACGAAGATCACGCGCATCGTGGTGGCGGACGTACCGAAGCGCCGGGCCAGCGCTGCGCACACTCCGCCGATCATGCGTCCGTCACGGGGGCGGGCAATTGCGGCCATGGTGGGCTCCTTCACGAGAGCTGTCGCCGGGAGCCTCTCGGTGTGCTCCCGATGACTCCATGGTGGCTTCGCGAAGGGGGACGAAGCGTCGCTCTACGGGGCGATGCCGACCCTGGGAATCGTCGGGGTCGCCCCCTGAGAACCCTCGTTCCTGAGCACGGCCCCGCGTCGTACCTCGCGTCCCTGGCCGCGCGGCGCGGTCCCGCCACGCGTACGCAGCAGCCTGCGGCGCAGCCGGGCACGGCCCGCGGGCACGACCGCCAGGTGGGCGAGTGCCACACCGGTGGTGTTCAGCAGGAGCGAGTCGATGTCCACGACCTGACCGGGCACCCCGGTCTGCAGCAGCTCGATGCCGAGCGACAGCAGGGCGCCGGCCGCGACCGTACGGGCGAGGGACGCCCACGGGGACACGGCGAGACGGCCGCTCGCCATCGGCAGCAGGACCCCGAGCGGCGCCAGCAGGAGCAGTCCGCCGCCGATGTGCCGTGCGGCTTCGACGGGTCCGAGCTCCAGAGCGGCCTTGATCCCGGCCAGGGGTTCCAGGTTCGCCGCCGTCACCCACATCACGTCGAGTGGTCGCAGCGTCAGCCAAGAGACGAGCAGCAGATGGGCGATGGCGAGGACGACGCCCGCCACGCGGAAGCGAATGGCGGCACTGCCGCCCGAACCTTGACGCTGCACGCACCCCAAGACGCACGCCCGGCGGGAATCGGTTCCGCCGTTGTTCCGAGCAGGTGACCGGACCCTCTCGCCGGGCCGGCCCACGTCGCCGGAGGGGTTCCTGCGGCGGGCTTCCTACCGGGCGCCCGGCCCCGGTGAGGGCAGCGCGTCGAGCGTCGGCACCGCACCCTCCGGCCGTTCCTTGGTCCGTGCGGAGCACACATAGGCGTGCGGTGCGTAGTCCCCGGGGCCGCCGAGCACCACGGCCCCTCCGGCCTCCGCGGCCCTGCTCTCCGCCAGTGTGCACACGATCTGGGCGAGGGCCGGTGTCGGCAGGTCCTCCGGCTGGCGGCTCAGCCGCAGGGTGCCTCGGGGATCGCCCTCCCTGGCGCCGTTAACCAGCAGCGGCCCCCGCACGTATGTGGTGAAGCCCGCCTCCCGCTCCGGCGTGGACGGCTCCCTCAGCAGTTCGTCCAGAAGCGCCTGGGCGAACTCGGGCGCGCTGTCGGCCGCCTTGCTCTCGGAGATCCTTGCCGTACGGTCCACGGACTCCAGCTGCGAGGCGCACAGCATGTAGACCCGGACGGGTACGCCCTGCTCCTCCGCCTGCGGGGCGATGCTGCCGCCGGCCACCTCGCACGGCACCCGCGAGGGTGCGGCCCCCGCGTCGACGGGCACCTGGGTGGTCCTGATGCCGCAGCCCGCGAGGGCAAGGGAACCGGCGAGCACGACGAGGGCCGCGAGGGCCCTGCGGGCGCCGGTGCCCGTCCGCCGCACCGGAAGCGCGCGGTTCTCGCCGCGCTCCGGGGCTCCCGTCCCTGCCGTGACGCGTACCGCTTCACCGCCGACCGCTGTCACAGCGTGTCTTCCTCTCCCTGCCGGCGGCCGTCGTCCGCCGCCGTGCGGCCGTCGGCGCCCGCTGCCCCGGGGGCGTCCGCGTCGCCTGTCCCGACCGCCTCGCAGTCCTCGATCGAGGAACCGTCGCGCGGCAGCGTCAGCACGAAGACCGCGCCGCCCTCGGGCGAATTGGACGCGGTGATGTCACCGCCGTGGATATGGGCGTTCTCCATGGCGATGGACAGGCCGAGTCCACTGCCCTCGGAACGCGGCCGTGAGGCGCTCGCCTTGTAGAAACGGTCGAACACGTGCGGCAGGACCTCCTCGGGGATGCCGGGTCCGTGGTCCCGCACCTCGATGACCAGCTCGCCGTCGGCGGGCCGGACGGAGACCCGCACCGGCGAGCCGCCGTGCTTGAGCGCGTTGCCGATCAGGTTGGCCAGGATCACGTCGAGCCGGCGCGGGTCGAGGGCCGCCATGATGCCCCGCTCCGCGTCCAGCTCCACCGCGTCCAGCCAGGCACGGGCGTCGATGCAGGCGGTGACCTGGTCGGCGACGTCCACCGTGTCCAGCACGAGTCTCGCGGTGCCCGCGTCGAAGCGGGTGACCTCCATCAGGTTCTCCACCAGGTCGTACAGCCGCCGGGTCTCGCTGACCACGAGGTTCACGGCGGGCGCGATCATGGGGTCGAGGCTGTCCGCCTCGTCCTCGAGCACCTCGGTGACCGCGGTGAGCGCGGTCAGCGGCGTGCGCAGTTCGTGCGACATGTCGGCGACGAACCGGCGGCTCGACTCGTCGCGGGCGCTCATGTCGGCGACCTTCTTCTCCAGCGACGCCGCGGTCTTGTTGAAGGTCCGTGCCAGCTCGGCCAGTTCGTCCGTGCCGGACACACGCAGCCGGGTGTCGAGCTTGCCCTCGCCGAGCCGCCTGGCCGCCTCGCCCAGCCGGTGCACCGGCCGCAGCACGGTCGTCGCGGCCGCCTGCGCGAGCAGCGCGGAGCCGACCAGGGCGAGGAGTGTCGCGATGCCGAGCGACCAGGCGAGCGAGTTGAGGTCCTGCCGCTCCTGGTCGAGGGACTTGAACATGTAACCGGTCGGCCCACCGCCCACGATCCGGGTGCCACCGACCAGATACGGTTTGCCGCCGCGCTCGGTCCGCTGCCAGTAGAGGTGGTACGGCACGGTGTTGCCGGCGCCGATCTCCTGCCGTTCGTCCACCGCGTCCTGGAGCGACTGCGGGACGTCCTCCTTGGTGAACACGTCGGGGTCGGAGACGCCGACGATCGGCTTGCCCTCCGCCCGCTCACCGATGAGGAGCACGCTGTAGCCGTTGCCGTCGTTCCCCATCTGCTCGGCGACCCGTTGCAGCTCGTCCTGCGTGGGCCGGAGCGGCAGCGCCGCGGCACGGTTCTGCATGTCCTGCCGGAAGTCGTCCAGGGCCGCGTCCTGCGTACGCGTCAGCACCGCCTCGCGGTTGAGCCAGTACGCGATGCCGGACGCGGACACGGCGGCCGTGAGCGCGACGAGCGCGAACACCACCACGAGGCGCAGCCGCAGACTGGTCAGGCGGATTCCGGTGAGTATGCCGCGCCGTGGAGCGCCGCCGTCTCCGTTCGTACCGTCGCTGGTCGTGCCGTCGTTCGTGCCGTCGCTCACCGAACGGTCCCGCCCGCAACGTGCGTTCCGGTCACTGCGGGACGTCCAGCCGGTAGCCGACGCCACGCACCGTGCGGATCAGGGTCGGTGAGGACGGTACGTCCTCCACCTTCGCCCTCAGCCGCTGTACACACGCGTCCACCAGGCGCGAGTCGCCGAGGTAGTCGTGCTCCCACACCAGCCGCAGCAGCTGCTGGCGGGACAGGGCCTGCCCGGGGCGTCGGCTCAGCTCCAGGAGGAGACGCAACTCGGTGGGCGTGAGCTGCAGATCCTCCCCGTTCTTGGTGACCGTCATCGCGGAACGGTCGATCATCAGCGAGCCGAACGTCGCCGAGTCGGTGGACTCCCGCTCGCCGCGGCGCAGCACGGCGCGGATACGGGCGTCGAGGACCCGCCCCTGCACCGGCTTGACCACGTAGTCGTCGGCGCCGGACTCGAGCCCGACGACGACGTCGATGTCGTCGCTGCGAGCGGTGAGCAGAATGATCGGCAACTGGTCCGTGCGCCGGATACGGCGGCAGACCTCGAAACCGTCGATCCCGGGCAGCATCACATCCAGCACGATCAGGTCGGGCCGCTGCTCACGCAGCAGTTTCAGGCCGTCCTCGCCCGTCGCCGCGGTGGCCACTCGGTGGCCCTGGCGTGACAGCGAGAGTTCGAGGGCCGTGCGGATGGCGTCGTCGTCCTCGATCAGCAACAGGAAAGGCACGGGGGTCATTCTGGCCCATGGGGAGCCCCAGTTCGACTCCCCGTACCCTCCAGGCCCGTACTCACACCACTTCTTCCCTTGTGACGCGCCTGTGACAGTCGGCGGACACCGCCATGAAAGAGCCCGGGCAAGCTTCTTCTCACCGAACGAAACCAGACTCCACTCGACGGGGGGCGCGAGATGAACGCACTGCACAGCACCACCTCAAGCGCAGTTGTGACGCGTCTCCACGACGTCGCGCGGAGCACCGAGAAGTCCGGCGCCGTGAACGGGCGGGGGTGCGTTCGCGGCGCCGGGCGTCAGCACAAGCCGCCGTACATGGCGGTCGTTGACGCACCCACGGGGGAAGCGGCGCCGCGTACGGGGTGCCGAAGCCGACGAGGGAGCAGGCGTCCTGCTCGGAGGCCGAGTTCACGGCCTACGTCCAGGAGCGCCGGGCTTCCCTGTACGCGACCGCCTACCACCTGACCGGTGACCGGTACGAGGCGGAGGACCTGCTCCAGAGCGCGCTGTTCTCGACGTACCGGGCCTGGGAGCGGATCAGTGACAAGGCCGCGGTCGGCGGCTACCTGCGCCGCACGATGACGAATCTGCACATCAGCGCCTGGCGCCGGCGCAAGCTCAACGAGTACCCCACGGAGGAGCTGCCGGAGACGGCGGGCGACACCGACGCGATGCGGGGCACCGAGCTGCGCGCCGTCCTGTGGCAGGCGCTCGCCAGGCTTCCCGAACTCCAGCGGACGATGCTGGTCCTTCGCTACTACGAGGGCCGCACCGACCCGGAGATCGCGGAGATCCTGGACATCAGCGTCGGCACGGTGAAGTCGAGCATCTGGCGGTCGCTCCGCCGGCTGCGCGAGGACGAGGTCCTCAGCTTCGGCCGTGACGAAGAAGAGTCCTTCGGCGAGCTGGTGGCCTGAAGGCAACGGGGGAAACACGGGGGAAGTACGGGGGCTGCCGTTTCGGGGGAGACGGCAGAGACCGCTGTTTCGGGGGAGACGGCGGAAGGATCCACGGGGGACACGGGGATCCACGAGAGAGGGATCCACGGGGGAGACACGGGGATCCACGGGGGAAAACGGAGTGGGGCCGGGCAGACCGGGGGGTTCTGTCCGGCCCCACTCCCATGTCCGGGCGGCTGGTAGGGCTTTGTCACGTGGCCCTTGCCGGGTGACAAGCCCTACCAGGCCCTGTTCGGGACAGGCTGTCGCGCCGAGGGCAGCCGGCAGTGGCCGGCCGCCGCGGCCGCGAGGCGGCCGAGGGCCTCGGCCTTGCCGCAGGGGTGCGCGCCCAGGCCCGCCTGGCGGGCGACGATGCCACGCTCCGCGCGCATCAGACGCCACCCGCGCCGCAGCAGGAACGGCACGGACTTGCGCCCCTCGCGCAGATCGCGCGCGAGGCGGCGGCGGAACGTCGTGGAGGGCCGGCCGCGCAGGCACAGGGCGTCGGCGAGGACGCCCAGTTCCTCACAGCGCCGCACGACGTCGGCCGCGAAGATGCCTTCGGCGACGAACAGCGGTGTGCGGTCGATGTCCAGCGTCTCGGTCCCGGTCCGGGAGCTGGTGGCGAGGTCGTACACCGGCACGGCGGTCCGGCCGCTGCGGCACAGCTCCGCTATCGCCGCGACCGCGGCGTCCGCGTCCCAGGACGAGGGCGAGTCCCAGTCGATGTCGGTGCTGCCCGTCACCAGGGGAAGCGTCGGGTCGTTGCCCTCTTTGTAGAAGTCGTCCAGGCGCAGGACCGGCAGGCCGGTACGGGCGGCGAGAGAGGACTTTCCGGAGCCTGAGGGTCCCGCGAGCAGCACGACGCGGGTCGGGAGGGGTTGGGAACTCACGGGAGACAAGTGTGACGCATCCAGCGGCTCCCGGAACCCCCCGGAGGTCCGGTTGGTACGAGCATCACACCGCCGACCACTTTCCGTACGCACACGATCACTTGATGGGATGGAATCCATGGCTCGTCACGCAGCTTCCAAGAACAGGCGCCGCGCAGTGCTGCGCGCCGGACTCACCGTCGCGGCGGCGGGAGCCGCACTCGGCGCGGGCGGGGCGGCCGCCAACGCGGCCGTGCCGGTGGAGGCGGCCACCGGGCTCGTCACCAACTCGGTGAGCGGTGTGGGCGAGCTCAAGAGCCTTCAGCTGCACCCGCTGGCCAACACCGGTGTGGACCCGCTCGACAACGCGGTCGGCACGCAGGTCGCCGACTTCAAGCCGGTCAGCACGGCGATGGCCACGGACAACATCACCAAGGGCCAGGCGATCGAGGACCTTCCGGTGGCCGGGCCGGCCGCCGCCTCGCTGCTGCCGTAGGGCCTAGCCCGCGGATCGGGCACGACAGATGGGGAAGCCCCCGCCTCCGGACGGAGAGGCGGGGGCTTCGGCCGGTACCGGCGGCGTCAGTACGCCGAGCCGGAGGCGCCCAGTGAACCGGTCGGGTGCCAGACCGTCTTGGTCTCGAGGAACGCCGTAAGCCGGTGCGTGCCGGGGTCCGCCGAGAAATCCACAGCCTGTGGACGGAAGACCCGCTTCAGGTTGTCCGCCGCCGCGACCTCGAGCTCCTTCGCCAGGACCTCGTCCGCGCCGGTCAGATCGATGCCGTTGACGTCCTGGTGCGCGGCGAGCGGGGCGGCGATCTCCCCGGTACGGCCGGAGAGCACGTTGACCACGCCGCCGGGCAGGTCGGAGGTGGCGAGCACCTCGCCGAGCGAGAGCGCCGGGAGCGGGGCCCGCTCGGAGGCGACGACGACGGCGGTGTTACCGGCGGCGATCACCGGGGCGACCACGGAGACCAGACCGAGGAACGACGACTCCTGCGGCGCGACGATCGTCACGACACCCGTCGGCTCCGGGGTGGAGAGGTTGAAGAACGGGCCCGCGACCGGGTTCGCACCGCCCGCGACCTGGGCGATCTTGTCCGTCCAGCCCGCGTACCAGACCCAGCGGTCGATGGCCGCGTCGACGACGTCCGCCGCCTTCGACCTGGACAGGCCCTCGGACTGCGCGACCTCGCGGACGAACTGGTCCTTGCGGCCCTCCAGCATCTCGGCGATGCGGTAGAGGATCTGGCCGCGGTTGTACGCGGTAGCGCCCGACCAGCCGCCGAACGCCTTGCGGGCGGCGACCACCGCGTCCCGCGCGTCCTTCCTGGAGGAGAGCGGCACGTTGGCCAGCCACTTGCCCTTCGAGTCCGTCACCTCGTACACCCGGCCGCTCTCGGAGCGGGGGAACTTGCCCCCGACGTACAGCTTGTAGGTTTTGAAGACGCTGAGTCGCCCGTCAGACATCGAGGTAGGCCTCCAGACCGTGACGGCCGCCCTCGCGGCCGAAGCCCGACTCCTTGTAGCCGCCGAAGGGCGAGGTCGGGTCGAACTTGTTGAACGTGTTGGCCCACACCACACCCGCGCGGAGCTTGTTCGCCACCGCGAGGATGCGGGAGCCCTTCTCCGTCCAGATGCCGGCGGACAGGCCGTACTGGCTGTTGTTCGCCTTGGCGACGGCCTCGTCCGGGGTGCGGAACGTCAGCACGGACAGCACCGGGCCGAAGATCTCGTCGCGGGCGATGGTGTGCGCCTGCGTGACGTTCGTGAACAGCGTCGGCGCGAACCAGTAGCCGGAGGCGGGCAGCTCGCACGCGGGCGACCAGCGCTCGGCGCCCTCCGCCTCGCCGGCCTCGACCAGCGTCGTGATCCGGGACAGCTGCTCCTCGGAGTTGATCGCACCGATGTCGGTGTTCTTGTCCAGCGGGTCGCCGAGGCGCAGCGTGGACAGGCGGCGCTTGAGGGAGTCCAGCAGCTCGTCCTGGATCGACTCCTGCACCAGGAGGCGCGAGCCCGCGCAGCAGACCTGCCCCTGGTTGAAGAAGATGCCGTTGACGATGCCCTCGACGGCCTGGTCGATGGGGGCGTCGTCGAAGACGATGTTGGCGCCCTTGCCGCCGAGCTCGAGGGTGACCTTCTTCTTCGTGCCGGCGACCTGGCGGGCGATGGCCTTGCCGACCGCCGTCGAGCCGGTGAAGGCGACCTTGTTCACGTCCGGGTGGTCGACCAGGGCGGCACCGGTGTCCCCGTAGCCGGGCAGGATGTTGACCACGCCGTTCGGCAGGCCGGCCTGGCGGCAGATGTCCGCGAAGAACAGGGCGGACAGCGGCGTCGTCTCCGCGGGCTTGAGGACGACCGTGTTGCCGGTGGCGAGCGCCGGGGCGATCTTCCACGCGAGCATAAGGAGGGGGAAGTTCCAGGGGATGACCTGGCCCGCGACGCCGAGCGGGCGCGGGTTCGCGCCGTAGCCCGCGTGGTCGAGCTTGTCGGCCCAGCCCGCGTAGTAGAAGAAGTGCGCGGCGACCAGCGGGAGGTCCGCGTCGCGGGTCTCCTTGATCGGCTTGCCGTTGTCCAGGGTCTCCAGGACGGCCAGCTCGCGGCTGCGCTCCTGGATGATCCGGGCGATACGGAAGAGGTACTTGGCGCGCTCCGCGCCGGGCAGCGCCGACCACTTCCCGAACGCCTTACGGGCGGCCTTCACCGCACGGTCCACGTCCTCGGCGCCCGCCCGGGCGACCTCGGCGAGAACCTCCTCGCTCGACGGCGAGACGGTCTTGAAGACCTTGCCGTCCGCGGCGTCGGAGAACTCGCCGTCGATGAACAGCCCGTAGGACGGGGCGATGTCGACGATCGACCGCGACTCGGGTGCGGGTGCGTATTCGAATACGGAAGCCATGATGATCAGTCCACCGTCACGTAGTCAGGGCCGGAGTAGCGGCCGGTCGCCAGCTTCTGCCGCTGCATCAGCAGATCGTTGAGCAGGCTCGACGCGCCGAAGCGGAACCAGTGACTGTCCAGCCAGTCCTCGCCCGCGGTCTCGTTGACCAGGACGAGGAACTTGATCGCGTCCTTGGACGTACGGATACCGCCGGCGGGCTTCACGCCCACCTGTACCCCAGTCTGCTCCCTGAAGTCGCGCACGGCCTGAAGCATCAGCAGGGTGTTCGCCGGGGTGGCGTTCACCGCGACCTTGCCGGTCGACGTCTTGATGAAGTCCGCGCCGGCGATCATGCCGAGCCAGGAGGCGCGGCGGATGTTGTCGTACGTGGAGAGCTCGCCGGTCTCGAAGATGACCTTGAGCCGGGCGCTGCCGGAGGCCTCCTTCACGGCGCGGATCTCCTCGTACACCTTCATGTAGTCGCCGGCCAGGAAGGCGCCGCGGTCGATCACCATGTCGATCTCGTCCGCCCCGGCGGCGACCGCGTCACGGACGTCCGCGATCTTCACGGGGAGGGCGGCGCGGCCGGCCGGGAAGGCGGTCGCCACGGAGGCGACCTTGACCTCGGAGCCCTTCAGGGACTCCTTCGCGGTCGCCACCATGTCGGGGTAGACGCAGACCGCGGCGGTCGCCGGCGTGGTGCGGTCGGTCGGATCGGGGTTGACGGCCTTGGCGGCGAGCGCCCGGACCTTGCCCGGGGTGTCCGCGCCTTCGAGCGTCGTCAGGTCGATCATGGAGATGGCCAGATCGATGGCGTACGCCTTGGCCGTGGTCTTGATGGAACGCGTGCCGAGGGACGCCGCGCGCCCTTCGAGGCCGACGGCGTCGACGCCGGGCAGCCCGTGCAGGAAGCGGCGCAGAGTGCTGTCGGACGCGGTCACGTCGGCGAATGCAGGTGCGGTGGTGGGCATGGTCACCAGGTGAGCATATCTACGCGCGTAGCGACCTGTACAGGGGGTGCGGAGAAACTATGCCCGAATCAGGGCAGAAGCCGCGGTCCTCGCAGGCCACCCCGTGCCGGGGACCTGGAACCGGCGTGCGGCAGAATCGGAAGCATGACGAGCCCCCAGCAGCCCGAGCCCTCCACCGACAGCGACCGGATCTTCCGCTCGCCCGCCGGAATGGCGGGTGGTGCCGTGCTGCTCGGGCTTCTCGCCTGGATCGTCGTCGACGCCGTCGTCCGAGGTGAGGGCCGCACGCCGTGGCTCGCCCTCGCCGGCGCGCTGCTCGCGGGGCCGGTCGTCGTCGCCTTCACCTTCCGCCCGGCCGTCTTCGCCGGCGAGGACCGCATCCGGATCAGGAACCCGTTCCGGACCATCGTCCTGCCCTGGGGCAGCGTGGCCGACGTGCGGGCCTCCTACTCCAGCGAGATCTTCACGCAGGGCGGCGCGAAGTATCAGCTCTGGGCCATTCCGGTCTCCCTGCGCAAGCGCAAGGCCGCGGCCCGGCGGCAGGCCCAGGCCGCCTACGACGACCCGCACGGCACGACGTCCGTGCACGCCGACGTGAGCGACACGAAGTCCCGGGTCGCCCCCGCCGACCGGACCATCGCCGACCTGCGGGAACTGGCGGAACGGCGGTCCTCCGCGGCGGAGGCCCAGGGCGAGCCCCAGGTCCGCTGGGCGTACGAGCTGCTGGCGCCGGCCGCCGCGGGCGCAGTTCTCCTCACGGTCATCCTCGCGACCGGCTGACAGCCGCCCGTCACGCCGCCCGTGAGCGGTCGCGTGGATCCCGCGCGACGGCGCTCGCCGCGGCCCGATCGGACCGCGGCGAGCACCGGACACCAGGCGGACGTCAGATACCGGCGGCGGCGGACAGGTCCCGCCTGATGCCGTCGAGCACCTGCGAGGCGCGCACCCTGGAAGCGGCCAGCGCGCTCGCGTCGGCGACCGGGACGACCACCTCCAGGTAGCACTTCAGCTTGGGCTCCGTGCCGCTCGGGCGGACGATGACCCTGGCCTTGAACTCGCCGTCGAGGTAGTAGCGCAGACCGTCGGTCGGCGGGAGCCGGTCCGACCCGACGGCCAGGTCCTCCGCAGCCGTGACCCGCAGGCCCGCCAGGGCGGTCGGCGGCTGCTCGCGCAGCGCCCTCATGGCGTTCGCGATGATGCCCAGGTCCTTCACCCGCACCGACAGCTGGTCGGTGGCGTGCAGACCGTGCTCGACGGCGAGGTCGTCCAGCAGGTCGCCGAGCGTACGGCCCTGCTCCTTCAGTTCGGAGACGAGCTCGGCCACCAGCAGCGCCGCCGTGATGCCGTCCTTGTCGCGTACGCCCTCCGGGTCGACGCAGTAGCCGAGCGCCTCCTCGTAGCCGTACCGAAGGCCTTCGACGCGGGCGATCCACTTGAATCCCGTCAGCGTCTCCTCGTATCCGAGTCCCGCGGCGGCCGCGATCCGGCCCAGCAGCGACGACGACACGATCGACTCGGCGAAGACCCCGGTGGCGCCCTTGTGGACGAGGTGCTCGGCGAGCAGGGCGCCGACCTCGTCGCCGCGCAGCATCCGCCAGCCGCCGTCCGCCGCGTCGTCCGGGACGGCGACGGCGCAGCGGTCCGCGTCCGGGTCGTTGGCGATGACCACGTCGGGCCCGGCCCGGCGAGCGGTCTCGAAGGCGAGATCCATCGCCCCCGGTTCCTCCGGGTTCGGGAACGCGACCGTCGGGAACGCGGGATCCGGCTCCGCCTGCTCGGCCACAAGGACCGGCTCCGGGAACCCGGCGCGCGCGAAGGCGGCCGTCACCACGTCCTTGCCGACGCCGTGCATGGCCGTGTAGACGACCCGGGCGGTACGGGGGAGCCGGCCGTCAGCACGGCGTCCGTACGCGCCAGATACGCCTCGAGCACCTCGTCACCGAGCGTCTCCCAGCCCTCGTCCGCGCGGGGGACGTCGGCGAGGCCGCGGATCGCGTCGATCTCGGCGGCGATCTCCGCGTCGGCGGGCGGCACGATCTGCGAACCGTCGCCCAGGTAGACCTTGTAGCCGTTGTCCCGGGGAGGGTTGTGGCTCGCCGTCACCTCGACGCCCGCGACAGCGCCCAGATGCCTTATGGCGAAGGCCAGCACCGGCGTGGGAAGCGGGCGTGGCAGCACGGCTGCGCGCAGACCCGCGGCGACCATCACCGCGGCGGTGTCCCGCGCGAAGTCGGCGGACTTGTAGCGGGCGTCGTAACCGACGACGACCGGGCCGTCCGTCTGCCCTTTGGCCTTCAGATAGGCCGCGAGTCCGGCCGCCGCCCGGATCACGACGGCCCGGTTCATCCGCATCGGCCCGGCCCCGAGCTCGCCACGGAGCCCGGCGGTGCCGAACTGGAGCGTCCCGCCGAACCGGTCGGCCAGCTCGCCGAGATCCCGCGCCTCGATGAGCCGCGCGAGCTCGTCCCGCGTCTCCGCGTCCGGGTCCTCCGCGAGCCATGCCTCGGCCCGGGCGATCAGGTCCTGCTCCTGCTGCACGGTTGTCCGCCTCTCGTCTTCGCTGTGTCGAGTCTGCGCGGGGCGGGCCGGGGCCCGCGAGTCGCGACGCCTGCGGGGCGTTGTCCCCCAGCCTCCCCCTACGACCTGCCGGCCGTGGGGACCCCATCCCCTGTAACCGGGCTTGGCCCGATCCTCTGGACCGGGCTTGGCCCGGACCCGGTACCGCCCTTCGGGCGGTCTCCGGAAGCTCTGCCCCCGGGCTCCCGCGCCTGAATCCGTCCTACGGCGTGGCGGCCGCAGGGGACCTCGCTCCCTGAGACCGGTCTCCGCCTGGATCCGGCGCCGGTCCTTAGGACGGTGTCCCTCGCGCCTCGCTCGTCGGCGGGGCCTGAGGGCCCTGGCCGGGTGCCGCCCTGCGGGCGGTGTTCCGGAAGCTCTGCCCCGGGGCCCCGCCCTTCCATCTCCCCCTACGGCTCGGGGGCCGTAGGGGCCTCACTCATGAAACCGGTCTCCACCTGGACCCGGTGCCGCCCTCCGGGCGGGTGTCCTTGGGTTTGCGTCCCCGGGCACCGCACCTGAACCCAGGTCCTACGGCCTCGCGGCCGAGCCCCATGGGCGGGCGGAAAACCCCTCGGCGTTGCCGGAGAGTGCGTGGGCCCGTAGGACCGCTTGTCCCGCCCCCGGGTCGGGCCGGAGTCGTCGGCAGGGCCGGAGGCCGCCGTAGAGGGCCCCGTGGGAGGTGCCCCCGGCCTGGTCCGGGGGCACCTCCCACGGCCGGGGTCCAGAGCACGTCGAAGGCCCAGAGAGCAGGGGCCCGACCCGGCTTTCGGGAAGTGGGGTTCCCCGGGCCGCCGGACCGTAGGGGAGAAGGCGCCCCCCGCGAGGCGCCACGCCACCCGC
Organism: Streptomyces sp. Tu 2975; assembly: GCF_009832925.1. Lineage (GTDB taxonomy): Bacteria > Actinomycetota > Actinomycetes > Streptomycetales > Streptomycetaceae > Streptomyces. The sequence goes on along the minus strand of NZ_CP047140.1, from coordinate 3,223,954 downwards.
CGCCTCAGATGCGTTCCAGCACCCGCGTCAGCAGCTCACCCATCCGCGCCGCGGAATCCCGTCCCGCCTGGAGCACTTCCTCGTGGTTCAGCGGCTCGCCCGAGAGCCCCGCCGCCAGGTTCGTGACCAGCGAGATGCCCAGCACCTCCGCGCCGGCCTCGCGGGCCGCGATGGCCTCGAGGACGGTGGACATGCCCACCAGGTCGCCGCCGAGCACGCGGACCATGTTGATCTCGGCCGGGGTCTCGTAGTGGGGGCCGGGGAACTGGACGTACACGCCCTCCTCGAGCGTCGCGTCCACCTCCTTGCACAGCGCCCGCAGCCGCGGGGAGTAGAGGTCGGTCAGGTCGACGAAGTTCGCGCCGATGATCGGCGACGCCGCCGTCAGGTTGATGTGGTCGCTGATCAGCACCGGCTGCCCCGGACGCATGCCGTCGCGCAGGCCGCCGCAGCCGTTGGTCAGCACCACGGTCTTGCAGCCGGCCGCGACCGCGGTGCGCACGCCGTGGGCGACGGCGGAGACGCCGCGGCCCTCGTAGAAGTGCGTACGGCCGAGGAAGACCAGCGCGCGCTTCTGGCCGATGCGGTACGAGCGGACCTTGCCGCCGTGGCCCTCGACCGCCGGGGGCGGGAAGCCGGGCAGTTCGGTGACGGGGAACTCGGCCTCGGGGGTGCCGAGCGCGTCGACGGCCGGAGCCCAGCCGGAACCCATCACCAGTGCGACGTCGTGGGTCTCGGTGCCGGTCAGCTCGCGCAGACGGGCGGCGGCCTCGTCGGCCGCGGCATGGGGGTCGGCGAGAGCGCCGACGAGGTCCGGATTCACAGATGCGTTCACGCGGATGAGGGTAACCCGGGAATTCCTACGCGCGTAGATGACGCAGCCGACGGTCTTCGGATCGTTGTCTTGTCGTTTCCGACGAATCACTCCGCGACGCGTGCCGGCGACCGGCCCCCGAGCGGCCTGCCGCCGACCCGGGCAGCCGTCAGCAGGGGCGCTTGCGGAGTTCCATCACATAGTCGTGCGGCGCGCCCGCCGACTCCGCCGCGTCCGCGAGTTCGCCCAGGTAACGGGCGGACGGGAGGCCGCCCTCGTAGCCGTTCAGGACGTACACCCAGGCCGGCTCCTCACCGTCCAGGGTGTCCACGCGGACCCGCATGCGCCGGTATATGTCGAGGCCGACGCCCTCCCAGCGGTCCATGGAGTCCTCGTCCATGGGGGCGATGTCGTACAGCGCGACGAAGACCTGTGAGCGCGGGGCCTCCACGATCGTGGCCAGTGCCCCTTCCCAGCCCATCTGCTCGCCGCCGAACGTCAACCGCCAGCCGTTGAGCCAGCCGGTGCCGCGCAGCGGTGAGTGCGGTGCGCGGCGGGTCATCAGCCGCGCGTCGAGGTTGCCGGCGTACGCGGCGTAGAGCGACATGGGGTCGAGGGTACGGGAGGCGAACGAGCAGCCGCCCCCGCCGCGGGGTGCGGCGGGGCCCGGTCGTCGGCCGAGCAGGGGGCCGCGGTGGTCGCGACCGTATGGAGGCCCCGGGGCGAGAACGCCTGAACGATGCGGGACAATGAAGTACGTACTGCATTCCACCGGGGGCACCCCCGGACCCCGGCAGAGCGGGCAGGCGGGCCGGGAACGACAATGCGAGGCGGACTTTTTCGTGACCCGGATCGTGATCATCGGTGGCGGACCCGGCGGATATGAGGCGGCCCTTGTCGGCGCTCAGCTCGGCGCGGAGGTGACCGTCGTCGACTGCGACGGTCTGGGCGGGGCGTCGGTGCTGACCGACTGCGTACCGTCGAAGACCCTGATCGCCACCGCCGAAGTCATGACGACCTTCGACTCCTCCTACGAGGAGCTCGGCATCATCGTGGCCGACGACACCCCGCACATCGAGCAGGCCGCCCGCGTCGTCGGTGTGGACCTCGGCAAGGTCAACCGGCGTGTCAAGCGCCTCGCGCTCGCCCAGTCCCACGACATCACGGCCTCCGTCACCCGGGCCGGCGCGCGCGTCATGCGCGGCCGCGGCCGGCTCGACGGGCAGCAGGCGATGGACGGCTCCCGCAAGGTCGTCGTGCGCGCGGCGGACGGCACGGAGGAGACGCTCACCGCGGACGCCGTGCTGATCGCCACCGGCGGTCACCCCCGCGAGATCCCCGACGCCAAGCCCGACGGCGAGCGCATCCTCAACTGGACGCAGGTGTACGACCTGGACGAGCTCCCCGAGGAGCTCATCGTCGTCGGTTCCGGTGTCACCGGCGCCGAGTTCGCCGGCGCGTACCAGGCGCTCGGCTCGCGCGTCACCCTCGTCTCCTCCCGCGACCGCGTGCTGCCCGGCGAGGACCCGGACGCCGCCGCGGTGCTCGAGGACGTCTTCCGCCGCCGCGGCATGAACGTCATGGCCCGCTCCCGCGCCGAGTCCGCCAAGCGCGTCGGCGACCGGGTCGAGGTCACGCTCGCCGACGGCCGTGTCATCAGCGGCTCGCACTGCCTGATGGCCGTCGGCGCGATTCCCAACACCGCGGGCATGGGCCTCGAGGAGGCCGGTGTCCGGCTCAAGGACTCCGGTCACATCTGGACCGACAAGGTGTCCCGTACGTCGGCGCCCGGCGTGTACGCGGCCGGCGACGTCACCGGCATCTTCGCCCTCGCGTCCGTCGCCGCCATGCAGGGCCGGATCGCGATGTACCACTTCCTCGGCGACGCGGTCGCCCCGCTGAACCTGAAGACCGTCTCCTCCAACGTCTTCACCGACCCCGAGATCGCGACCGTCGGCTACAGCCAGGCCGACGTCGACGCCGGCAAGATCGACGCCCGCGTGGTCAAGCTGCCGCTGCTGCGCAACCCCCGAGCCAAGATGCAGGGCATCAGGGACGGCTTCGTCAAGATCTTCTGCCGTCCTGGGACCGGGATCGTGGTCGGCGGCGTGGTCGTCTCACCGCGCGCCTCGGAACTGATCCACCCCATCTCGATCGCGGTCGACAACAACCTGACGGTCGAACAGATCGCAAACGCTTTCACGGTGTACCCGTCTCTGTCCGGGTCGATCGCGGAGGTGGCACGCCAGTTGCACACCCGGAAGACGTCGGGCGAGGGCTGACCGCACCCGCGCACGGAAGAAACCCGGCGAACCCCGGGCACTTCACTCGTCGCGCGATCAACTTGAGGGCCGTCTATACCACTTGGCGGCCTCTTAAGTGCACAATTTCCGGTATCCGGCGCATAGAGCTGAAAACTGACGGGCGGTGGGGTTACTGTCAGTTTCGTGTTCGCTGCAGAACGTCGTCAGTTGATCCTCGAAATGGTGCGTGCCAACGGTGCCGTGTCGCTCCGTGAGCTCGCCCGCGTCGTCCAGACCTCCGAAGTGACCGTACGGCGTGACGTGCGGGCACTGGAGGCAGAAGGACTCCTCGACCGCCGGCACGGCGGTGCGGTACTGCCGGGCGGATTCACCCGCGAGTCCGGCTTCCCGCAGAAATCCCTGTCCGCCACCGCGGAGAAGACGGCCATCGCCGACCTTGCGGCCGCCCTCGTCGAAGAAGGCGAGGCCATCGTCGTCGGCGCCGGTACCACGACGCAGGAGCTGGCCCGCCGGCTCGCGCGCGTCCCCGGACTGACCGTTGTCACCAACTCCCTCCTCGTCGCCCAGGCGCTCGCCCATGCCAACCGGGTCGAAGTCGTCATGACCGGCGGCACGTTGCGCGGCTCCAACTACGCGCTGGTCGGGAGCGGCGCGGAGCAGTCCCTGCAAGGGCTACGGGTCTCCCGCGCGTTCCTGTCCGGGAGCGGGCTGACGGCCGAGCGGGGACTGTCCACGTCCAACATGCTCTCCGCGAGCGTCGACCGGGCACTCGTCCAGGCCGCGGCGGAGGTTGTGGTCCTCGCGGACCACACCAAGCTCGGCACGGACACGATGTTCCAGACCGTGCCGACGGATGTGATCACCCGCCTGGTGACGGACGAGCCGCCGGCGCACGACGACCGGGCGGCGACGGAGCTTCAGGCGCTCGCGGACCAGGGTGTGCAGATCGCGGTCGCCGGAGCGGGGGCGGCGCCAGCGCCGCACCCTGAAGTGCCGCTGCCCGGCCAGCGCCGCACCCGGGCGGGACTCCGCAGTGCGGCGGGCGCGCTGGGGCCGGACGCCCTGCCGGACCGATCGGCACGCGTCGCGGACCTGCGCCGTCGCTGACGCGGTCCTTTCGGGGGCCGGGCCCGTTGCTCGTTCGGTCCGCGGTGCGGTGGGCCGGCTGCGACCGGTTCGGCCCGGTCCGGCGCGTGTCGCTCCTGGCGGGGCGGCTGCCGGGCAGGCTCGTGGGTGTGGCGGTCTCCGGGGCGTCTCCGGTCCTTGAGTCATGACGTGAGCAACGTCCTTGAGCGCACAGGCATTTCAGGAGGCAGAGCCCTGGTCCGGACGCAGGCCCCGCAAGGTCAGGTTCAGGAGGCGGTCCGCCAACTCCGGGTCCGCCGGGTCCTGTTCCGCCGCCAGCGCGATCGCGTTCGTCAGCTGCATCAGGTCGCCGATCGAGACGTCCGTACGGACCGACCCCGCCTTCTGTGCCCGGGAGAGCAGGCGTTCGCCCGCGTCGCGCAGGGGGACGCTGCACGCCGACAGGGCCGAGTTCCTGTCGTGGGACGCCGACAGAAGCGCACGGGCGAGGCCGCGGTACTCACCCGCATGGGTGATGAGGGCGCGCAGCCACTCCACCAGCGCCGTGCACGGCTGCTCCGCGCCCGCCAGTTCGCGTGAGCGCTCCAGCAGGGCGGCGACGGCCTCCTGGAAGACCGCGTTCATCATGGCGTGACGGTTCGGGAAGTGGCGGTAGAGCGTGCCGATGCCGACGCCCGCGCTGCGGGCGATCTCCTCCAGCGAAGCGTCGGTGCCGCGCTCGGCGAACGCGGCCCGCGCCTCGGTCAGCAGCCGATCGTAGTTGCGGCGCGCGTCGGCGCGCTTGGGCCTGGTGTCCGTCACACCTCAAGGATGCCGGACGTCAGGGGGCGGGCGGCGGCGGAGTGCGGTAGCAGCCCGGCCGGCGGGCGCGGCCCGGTAGGGGGCGAGGGCGGCGTCCGCGGCGGGACGGTAGGGCCGCCGGGACATCCGCGTCACGAGCAGCCACATCTCGCGTTCCTTGCCCAGGTCCTGCGGCAGGACGAGTCCGAGCGCCTCCGCCAGCGGCTTTCGGCCCGCGTTGACGAGGGCGCGTACCGCGGCGGCCCACTCGTCCGTCGCGGCCACAGCCGCGCGGTACCAGGCCGGGATCAGCACGATCAGCACCGTGGCCGTGACGGCAGGCAGGGGCACGTCGGCCTCGTCGAAAGGGAGCGAGGCGAGCACCGCTGCGGCCATGACGGCGTGCCCGAACAGCAGCGCCGCGCGAAGGGCCCCCGGCACGGATGCCAGGGGCCCTCAGCGGACGGTCGGACGTGTCAGTCCTTGATCTCGCAGATGGTGGCGCCGGAGGTGAGGGAGGCGCCGACCTCTGCCGCGAGGCCCTTGATGGTCCCGGAGCGGTGCGCGTTGAGCGGCTGCTCCATCTTCATGGCCTCCAGGACGACGACGAGGTCGCCCTCCTTGACCTCCTGGCCCTCCTCGACGGCGACCTTGACGATGGTGCCCTGCATCGGGGAGGCGAGGGTGTCACCGGAGGCGGCCGAGGACGACTTCTTCGCGGCCCTGCGCTTGGGCTTGGCGCCGGCGGCGAGGCCGGTGCGCGCGAGGGTCATGCCGAGCGAGGACGGCAGCGACACCTCGAGGCGCTTGCCGCCGACCTCGACCACGATGGTCTCGCGGCCCGCCTCGTCCTCGTCCGTGTCGGCGCCGGCAGGCGCGAACGGCTTGATCTCGTTGACGAACTCGGTCTCGATCCAGCGGGTGTGGACCCGGAAAGGGTCCGCCGTGAACGCCGGGTCGGCGACGACCGCACGGTGGAAGGGGATGGCGGTGGCCATGCCCTCGACCTCGAACTCCGCCAGCGCACGCGCGGCGCGTTGAAGGGCCTGCTCGCGGGTGGCGCCGGTGATGATCAGCTTGGCGAGGAGCGAGTCCCACGCCGGGCCGATGACGGAGCCGGACTCGACACCGGCGTCGAGGCGGACACCGGGGCCGGTGGGCGGGTTGAACGTGGTGACGGTGCCGGGCGCGGGGAGGAAGCCCCGGCCCGGGTCCTCACCGTTGATGCGGAACTCGAAGGAGTGGCCGCGCACCGCGGGGTCGCCGTAGCCGAGTTCCTCGCCGTCGGCGATGCGGAACATCTCGCGGACCAGGTCGATGCCGGTGACCTCTTCGGTGACCGGGTGCTCGACCTGGAGGCGGGTGTTGACCTCGAGGAAGGAGATGGTGCCGTCGGTGCCGACGAGGAACTCGACGGTGCCGGCGCCGACGTAGCCGGCTTCCTTGAGGATGGCCTTCGAGGCGCGGTACAGCTCCGCGTTCTGAGCCTGTGACAGGAACGGCGCCGGGGCCTCTTCCACCAGCTTCTGGTGGCGGCGCTGGAGCGAGCAGTCACGGGTGGACACGACGACCACGTTGCCGTGGGAGTCGGCCAGGCACTGGGTCTCCACGTGGCGGGGCTTGTCGAGGTAGCGCTCGACGAAGCACTCGCCCCGGCCGAAGGCGGCGACCGCCTCGCGGACGGCGGAGTCGTACAGCTCCGGGACCTCTTCGAGGGTGCGGGCGACCTTCAGGCCGCGGCCGCCGCCGCCGAAGGCGGCCTTGATGGCGATCGGCAGCCCGTGTTCCCGGGCGAAGGCGACGACCTCGTCGGCGCCGGAGACCGGGTCGGGGGTGCCGGCGACCAGCGGCGCGCCGGCGCGCTGGGCGATGTGACGGGCGGCGACCTTGTCACCGAGGTCGCGGATGGCCTGCGGGGGCGGGCCGATCCAGGTCAGACCGGCGTCGATGACCGCTTGGGCGAAGTCCGCGTTCTCGGACAGGAAACCGTATCCGGGGTGGATGGCGTCCGCCCCCGAATCGGCAGCGGCCTGGAGCACCTTGGCCATGTCCAGGTAACTGGCGGCCGGGGTGTCACCGCCCAGGGCGAACGCTTCGTCGGCCGCGCGGACATGCAATGCGTCCCGGTCAGGATCGGCGTAGACGGCTACGCTTGCGATCCCGGCGTCCCGGCAGGCACGGGCAACGCGGACAGCGATTTCGCCACGGTTGGCGATGAGCACCTTGCGCACGATGGCTCCCTCCTTGAAACAAGCTGAGTTTAGGGACTGCCGACACGGCCTTTCGACCCGTCCCCAATGGTGAGCTTGCCCACACGGAGCGTGATTCGAGGCTCGCTCGATCGCGAAATCCCTTGTCGCACCACGGTACGACGGGTTCCTCCCTCGCACAGTAGCCCTCTGGTGTGGTCAAGGTCTCTGTCTGCGGGGCCAGCGGCCCGACACGTTTCTTTGTGGAGTCCCTACGAATGGCCCAACGATTCTTTGCCGCGGGACCGAGCGTGCCGGAACCCTTGTCCCCGCGTTTACCGGTCAGTAGCCTCGCGGCTGTCGTACGTACTTCCGGTACACAGAGGGTTGGGGGCGCCGTGGTGCGCAGACCGGTGGCCGTGGTGGCTGCGCTTGTCCTGCTGATCGAGGCCGTCGGCATCGTGGTGCTCAACGGTGTCATGGCCACGTTCGTCGGGGCTCAGCGGATGTCCCTGGACGGCATGGACCCGGACGTGATGGTGACCGCTACCTGGGGACTGGGCATAGGGTCCGGCCTCTTCCTCGCCCTGTGCGGTGTGCTGCTCCTGGTGGCGGGCATACGCGACCGGGCGCCCGGCCGCTTCGCCCGCATCGCCCTCATCACCCTCGCCGTCGTGCACGGGGTGCTCGGCGCGGTGGCGGTGGGCCTGGTCGGCTGGAGCGCCTTCGCGTTCCTGATGGTGGTGCTCGGCCTGCTGGTCGCGTCCCTGATCGTGTACGGCAAGGAGCAGCCCCCGGCCGCGTCGGCCGGGCAGGCGGGGGGCGCCGACGGCGACGACCCGGTCGCACCCGTCAGCGGTCCGGCGCCCGCCTGACCCGACCTCGGCTCAGGCGGACCAGAGGTCCGTGATCGAGATGCCGAGCTCCGCCAGAAGCCGGCGGAGCAACGGCAGCGACAGTCCGATGACGTTGCCCGGGTCGCCGTCGATTCCGTCGATGAACGGGGCCGAGCGGCCGTCCAGCGTGAACGCCCCTGCCACGTGCAGCGGTTCTCCGCTCGCGACGTACGCGGCGATCTCGGCGTCGGTCGGCTCGCCGAAGCGCACCGTCGTCGACGCGGTCGCCGAAGCGCGGCGGCCGGTCACCGTGTCGATCACGCAGTGCCCTGTCTGCAGGACGCCCGCCCTGCCGCGCATCGCCTTCCAGCGGGCGGTCGCTTCTTCGGCGTCGGCGGGCTTGCCGAGCGCCTCGCCGTCGAGCTCCAGGACGGAATCGCACCCGATCAGCAACGCGCCGGCGGCCTCCGGCCGGGCGGCGACGGCCGCGGCCTTGGCCTCCGCCAGCACGAGGGCGAGCTCGGCGGGGGTCGGCGCGGTGAGCGCGTCCTCGTCGACGCCGCTGACGATCACGTCCGGCGCGAGACCGGCCTGCCGCAGCAGATTCAGCCGCGCGGGGGAGGCGGAGGCGAGCACGAGACGGGGGCGGTGGGGTGACGGGGTGGTCATGGGGGACATGGTAGGTGGCGGGACGGGGTCGTCGGGCGGGGTGCGCGGGGAGGCCGGGGCCGCCGGGGCGTGACCGCTGCGCGGGGCTGTTCCCCCGGCCCTCCCCCACGGCCGCCGAGCCGTGGGGGAGGGTCGGGGAGCAAGCCCGCCGCGGGCGGCTCGCCCCCGCTCACCGCAGGCCCGCCGCGAACATCGCCACCACCATCGCCAGCGCCAGCACCAGCCCCGCGCGACGCAGCATCGTCTGCATGTCGCGGAGTTCCTTGGGCGGTTCGTTCTCCGGGTCGGACCACAGCATGCCTTCGATGGTGCTGGTGCAGGCGGCCTCGCGCCTGAGTATGCGTACTCAAACCACGAAAGCACCCGCCCGCGCGGCCGCCAGCGCCGCCGACGCCGCTCGCTCGGCGGCGTCGGCCGTCAGGGGCTCGTGGCTGACGGCGAAGCGGTAGTACAGGGGTGCGGAAACGGCCCGCAGGACCTCCAGCGCATCGGTGCCGGCCGGGATCTCGCCGCGGTCGAGGCCGCGTTCGACCGTCGGCGCCCACTCCGCGAGCCGGGTCGCGTAGAAGCCGTGGAGGGCGTCCGCGCACTCCTGGTCGCACGCGGCGGCCGCGATGACGGCGGCGAAGACCGGTCCCATGCGCGGGTCGGTGAGGGTGTCGCGGACGAGCACGGCATTGGCGCGCAGGTCCCCGTCCAGTGATCCGGTGTCCGCGGCGGGCATGGACTGCTCGGCCATGTCGCGCAGCAGGTCCGCGACCAGGCCGGCCGGTGAGCGCCAGCGCCGGTAGACGGTGGTCTTGCCGACGCCCGCGACCGCCGCGACCCGGTCGGGTGTCAGGGCGTGGAACCCGCCGTCGACCAGCGCTTCCTGTGTGGCGGCGAGGACGGCCGCGCGGACTTTCGCGGTGCGGCCGCCGGGGCGGACCGTACCCGGGGTGGCTTCCAAACGGGTCTCCTGTTCCATTAAAGACCGGACCTCTGTTAGCGTGCTCCCACATCCTAATGGAACTCACCGCCCATTAGTGGCGGAAGGGGTACGTCATGAGCGAATGGACCGCGGCCTGGGCCGCCTCTCCCCAGATGCCCAGCACCGGCTTCACCCCGAACTGGTCCCAGGAAGGCTTCTCGCGCCAGACCGTCCGCCAGGTCGTGCGCCTCACCGCGGGCGGCGAGCGCCTGCGCGTCCGTCTCTCCAACGCCTACGGCATGGCCCCGCTGCACCTCACCGGGGCCACCGTCGCCCGCTCCGCCTGCGGCGCCGCGATCGAGGAGGAGTCCGTCCGGGAGCTCACCTTCGGCGGAGCGCCGTCGGCCGTGGTCCCCGCGCGGGCCGAACTACGCAGCGATCCGGCCTGCCTGCCCGTAGAGCGGCTCGGGTCCGTGACGGTCACCCTCTACTTCGCCGGCACCACCGGCCCCGTGACGTTCCACTCCCAGGCCTGGGCGGACTCCTACCGGGCCGACGGCGACCGTCGCGCCGAGCTGTCGGGAGCGGCGTTCACGGATGTCAGCGCGTCCTGGTACCACCTCGCCGGCGTGGAGGTCGCCGCCGGACGCGCGGACGGGATCGTCCTGTTCGGCGACTCCGTCACGGACGGCTTCGGGTCGACGCCGGGCGCGAACCGCCGCTGGTCCGACGCGCTCGCCGAACTGACGGGCCGGCCCGTCCTCAACGCCGGCATCGGCGGCAATCTCCTGCTCAACGACTCGGCCTGGTACGGGGAGAGGGGAACCGCGAGATTCCGTCGCGACGCCCTCGCCCAGCCCGGCGTCTCCACCGTCGTCGTCCTCGAAGGACTCAACGACATCGGTTTCAGCGAGGCCCCCGCAGAGCCGACCTACAGACCCGCCCCCGTCGTCAGCTCGGCGGAAGTCGTCGCGGGCCATCGGGAGCTGATCCGGCAGGCACGCACCGCGGGCGTGCGGATCGTCGGTGCGACCCTCCTGCCGCTGGCCGGGTCCGACCACTGGGGCGCGCACTCCGCGCGCGTCGGGCCCGAGATCAACCGGTGGATCCGCACGGGCGGCGAGTACGACGCCGTCGTCGACTACGACCGCGCTCTCGCCGACCCCGCCGACCCCGGGCGTCTGCACCCCGCCTACGACGTCGGCGACCGCCTCCACCCCGGCGACAAGGGCTACCAGGTCATGGCCGAGCTGCTGGCCGATGTGCTCTGAAACAGCGCGAAGGCCGGGCCCCGTGCAGGGCCCGGCCTTCGCTCACCGCGCTGTCACACCGGCCAGTAGCTGCGTGCCCACGCCCGCGGGCCGGGCAGCGGCCTGCTGCTGCGGGCGATACGCGCCGGATCCGCCCAGCCCTCCGGCATCCGCGGTTCCCCGGCCGCGGCACCCGCGCTCGCAGCGGCGCGGGCCTGGACCACCGCCAGTGCGGCGGCCAGCTCCTCGGGAGTCGGGTTTCCTCGTACGACCCTGATCATCGTCGCGTCCCTTCCTCGTGCCTCGGAGCCCCTACAGGGGGATGTTCCCGTGCTTCTTGGGGGGCAGACTCTCCCGCTTGGTGCGGAGCTGGCGCAGGCCCTTGACGATCTGTGCCCGGGTCTCCGAGGGCATGATCACGGCGTCGATGTAGCCGCGCTCGGCCGCCGTGTACGGGTTGAGCAGCGCGTCCTCGTACTCCTGGATGAGCCGCGCCCTGGTCGCTTCCTGCTCCTCGGCGCCCTCGACGGCGGCAATGGTGCGGCGGTGCAGGATGTTGACCGCGCCTTGGGCGCCCATGACGGCGATCTGGGCGGTGGGCCAGGCGAGGTTGAGGTCGGCGCCCAGGTGCTTGGAGCCCATGACGTCGTAGGCGCCGCCGAACGCCTTGCGGGTGATGACGGTGATCAGCGGGACGGTGGCCTCGGCGTACGCGTAGATCAGCTTGGCGCCGCGGCGGATGATGCCGCCGTACTCCTGGTCCACGCCCGGCAGGAAGCCGGGGACGTCGACGAAGGTCAGCACGGGGACGTTGAACGCGTCGCAGGTGCGCACGAAGCGTGCGGCCTTCTCGGAGGCGTTGATGTCCAGGCAGCCGGCGAACTGCATCGGCTGGTTGGCGACGATGCCGACCGGGAAGCCCTCGACCCGGCCGAAGCCGGTCACGATGTTCGGGGCGAACATCGACTGGGTCTCGAGGAACTCGCCCTCGTCCAGGACGTGCTCGATGACGGTGCGGATGTCGTACGGCTGGTTCGCCGAGTCCGGGATCAGCGTGTCGAGCTCGCGGTCCTCCTCGCTGACCGCGATGTCCGCCACCTCGGGGAAGGACGGCGGCTCGGAGAGGTTGTTGGACGGCAGGTACGACAGCAGGGACTTGACGTACTCGATCGCGTCCTTCTCGTCGCCCGACATGTGGTGCGCGACACCGGAGGTGGTGTTGTGGGTGCGGGCGCCGCCCAGTTCCTCGAAGCCGACGTCCTCGCCGGTGACGGTCTTGATGACGTCGGGACCGGTGATGAACATGTGCGAGGTCTGGTCGACCATCACCGTGAAGTCGGTGATCGCCGGCGAGTAGACAGCGCCGCCCGCGCAGGGGCCGACGACCAGCGAGATCTGCGGAATGACGCCGGAGGCGTGGGTGTTGCGGCGGAAGATCTCGCCGTACATGCCCAGCGCGCTGACGCCTTCCTGGATGCGGGCGCCGCCGGAGTCGTTGATGCCGATGACCGGGCAGCCGGTCTTCAGCGCGAAGTCCATCACCTTGATGATCTTCTGTCCGAACACCTCGCCGAGAGCGCCGCCGAAGACGGTGAAGTCCTGCGAGAAGACCGCGACCGGGCGGCCGTCGACCGTGCCGTAGCCGGTGACGACACCGTCCCCGTACGGCCGTGTCTTCTCCAGCCCGAAGTTGGTCGAGCGGTGGCGGGCGAACTCGTCGAGCTCCACGAAGGAGTCCTCGTCCAGCAGCAGATCGATCCGCTCCCGGGCCGTCAACTTGCCCTTCGCGTGCTGCTTCTCCACCGCGCGGGCGGAGCCGGCGTGCGTCGCCTCTTCGATACGGCGCTGAAGGTCCGCGATCTTTCCCGCGGTGGTGTGGCTGCTCGGATTCTGGGAGAGGGCGTTTTCCGGCTCGGACATCGGGATGCGGCTCCCTGGCTGGTCACGGGGACGGCTTACGGGGACTGGTAACCGGGACGTGTTAACGATCGGTTGCTACTGACTCGTAGCGTATCGGCGCGGATACGGTTCAGCAGTGCGGCGTTGGCCACACCTAACCTGGCTTGCATGACGCCTCCGAATGCGCCCGAGAGCCGCTGGTCCGACCTCGAGCGGCCCCCTTTGAACGCCTCCGTTCTGCGCCGTGCCGTCGTCGTGCCCGGCGGCCTGTGGACCTCGCTGGACGTGGTGGCTTCCACCGGCTCCACCAACTCCGACCTGGCCGCACGGGCCGCCTCCCTGCCCGAAGGGGCGGTGCTGGTCGCGGAGGAGCAGACCGCGGGGCGGGGGCGGCTGGACCGCACCTGGACCGCTCCCGCCCGTTCCGGCCTCTTCTTCTCCGTACTCCTGCGGCCCGGCTCCGACGTGCCCGTGACGCGCTGGGGGTGGCTGCCGCTGCTCGCCGGTGTCGCGGCCGCGACCGCGCTCGCGCGGGCCGCGGGAACGGACATGTCCCTCAAATGGCCCAATGACCTGCTGGTCGTCGTCGACGGCGAGGAGCGCAAGGCCGGCGGCATCCTCGCGGAACGCGCCGGGGACGACGGTGTGGTGCTCGGACTCGGCATCAACGTCTCCCTGCACGCCGACGAGCTGCCCGTCCCCACCTCCGGTTCGCTGGCCCTCGCCGACGCCGTGTCCACCGACCGTGACCCGCTGCTGCGGGCCGTCCTGCGCTCCCTCGAGAAGTGGTACACCGCCTGGCGCACCGCCGGTGGCGACCCGGCCACCTGCGGGCTACAGGAGGCGTACGCGGCGGGCTGCGCCACCCTCGGCCGCGCGGTGCGTGCCGAGCTGCCCGGCGGTACGGCCCTGACCGGCGAGGCGGTCGCCCTGGACGGCGACGGCAGGCTGGTCCTCGCCACCGCGGAGGGCGAACGGCACTCGGTGAGCGCGGGCGACATCGTGCACCTGCGGCCGGCACGCTGACGGCCACCGCACCGTTCCCGGTGGTCACGGACGAACCTCCTCGGCCGCCGGGACGTGAGCTGGGGCACACCTGCCGTATCGTTGAGGCGATCGCGCGACAGATCGGCAGGGCATTGCGCAGGGAACGGGCAGGAGGCGGCTGGTGACCGTCGACGACACCACTTCCGGCGCGGGCGCGCAGCCGCCGTCGGACGGCTCTTCCGGCGCGTCCGCCTCGTCATCGGGGTCCTCGGGATCCGGGTCCGGGTCCTCCGGGTCGGTGCACCCGAAGCCCCACCACGAGGTCGACCACACGGCGGAGCCGTCGGACGACCCGCTGGCCATACGGCTGGAACAGCTGATCCTCGGCGCAGAGCGCCGCTACACCGCCTTCCAGGCGGCCCGCACCGCCGGCGTCTCCATGGAGCTCGCCGCCCGCTTCTGGCGGGCCATGGGCTTCGCCGACATCGGGCAGGCCAAGGCCCTCACCGAGGCGGACGTGCTCGCCCTGCGCCGGCTCGCCGGCCTTGTCGAGGCCGGCCTGCTCAGCGAACCCATGGCGGTCCAGGTCGCCCGCTCCACCGGACAGACCACCGCGCGGCTGGCCGACTGGCAGATCGACTCCTTCCTCGAAGGGCTCACCGAGCCGCCCGAGCCCGGCATGACCCGCACCGAAGTGACCTATCCGCTGGTCGAGCTGCTGCTCCCCGAGCTCGAGGAATTCCTCGTCTACGTCTGGCGACGGCAGTTGGCGGCGGCGACCGGCCGCGTCGTGCAGGCCGCGGACGACGAGGAGATGGTCGACCGCCGTCTCGCCGTCGGCTTCGCCGACCTCGTCGGCTTCACCCGGCTGACCCGCCGCCTGGAGGAAGAGGAGCTCGGCGAGCTCGTCGAATCCTTCGAGACCACGTGCGCGGACCTGGTCGCCGCCCACAGCGGCAGGCTCATCAAGACCCTCGGCGACGAGGTGCTGTACGCCGCGGACGACGCCGGCACGGCCGCCGAGATCGCCCTGCGGCTCATCGAGACGATGACGGACGACGAGTCGATGCCGGCGCTACGGGTCGGCATCGCCTTCGGCACGGTCACCACGCGCATGGGCGACGTCTTCGGCACGACGGTGAACCTGGCGAGTCGGCTGACGTCGATAGCACCGAAGGACGCCGTGCTGGTCGACGGGGCGTTCGCCGAGGAAGTGATCAGGACCGGGGACGCGCCGGCCTCGGAGGCTGAGGCGGCGGAGGAAGCGGTCAAGGCGGAGAAGGAGGGCCGCGAGGTCCCCACGTACCGCTTCGCGCTCCAGCCGATGTGGCAGCGGCCGGTGCGAGGTCTTGGCGTGGTGGAGCCGTGGCTCCTCTCCCGCCGACCGTCCTGACGCGCACCTTCGGTCGCCTCGCGGTGCCCTCGAGCGCCCGGCGGGGCCGACTTCGTCGGCCCCGCTGGGGGCGCCTCCCACGGCCGCCAGGCCGTAGGGGGAGTTCGAGGCGTGGGGGGTCCAGGGCCGCCGGGAAGGGGCGGGGTGGAAAAGGCCACGCGCAGCGGCCACGCGCCTATGATCCCGGTGAACCATCGTTAACCGGGAGGGTGCCCCATGTCCGAGTCCGAGCAGCGGTTCGGCGAGTTCGTCGTCGTACGCAGGCATGAGCAGGGCCACGTCGCCGAGCTCGTCCTCGACCGTCCGAAGGCCATGAACGCGGTCTCCACCGAGATGGCCCGTTCCATCGGTGAAGCCTGTGACGCGCTGGCGGGGGACCGGGACGTGCGGGTGACCGTGGTCGCGTCGAGCAGTGAGCGCGCCTTCTGTGTGGGCGCCGATCTGAAGGAGCGCAACTCCTTCTCCGACGCCGAGTTGGTGCGGCAGCGGCCCACCGCCCGGCGTGCGTACACCGGTGTGCTGGAGCTGCCGATGCCGACCGTCGCCGCCGTGCACGGCTTCGCGCTCGGCGGTGGCTTCGAGCTGGCGCTGTCCTGCGATGTGATCGTCGCCGACGCGACCGCGGTCGTGGGGCTGCCCGAGGTGTCCGTCGGTGTCATCCCCGGCGGTGGCGGTACGCAGTTGCTGCCCCGGAGGGTCGGGGCCGCCCGCGCCGCCGAGCTCGTCTTCACGGCGCGGCGCGTGGAGGCGGCGGAGGCGCGGGAGTTGGGGCTCGTCGACGTCCTCGCTGAGGACGCCCGCGCCGAGGCGCTCGCTCTCGCCGCCCGTATCGCGGTGAACTCCCCGGTCGGGCTGCGCAACGCCAAGAAGGCCATGCGGCTCGGGCAGGGGCTCGACCTGCGCGCCGGGCTCGAGGTCGAGGACGGGGCGTGGCGGGCCACCGCGTTCTCCGGGGACCGTGCGGAGGGCGTCGCGGCGTTCAACGAGAAGCGGAAGCCGCAGTGGCCGGGGGAGTGAGCGGGGGTCCGGGTTGTCGGCCGGTCCACGTCCCGGGTCAGCAGATCTGATCAAATCGGTCGAAACCTCCTTAAGCTGGGGGGATGGCTGTGGATGGGCGGTTGCGAGCCGTGGTGGCGCTGGCGCAGGCGATGGCCGCGGCCACGACCCCGCGTGAGTCCTGGCGGGCTGCGGCCCTCGGTGCGTGCGGCGCGCTCTCCGGGTCGTTCGCGGCCCTGTCCGTGTGGGAGCGCGAGCGCGGGCGGCTGAAGGTGCTCGTTAACGCCGGGGAACGCGCGCCGGACGAGGAGGAGTTCCCGGAGTCGGAGACCTACCCGGTGAACCGTTTCCCCGAGATCACCGAGTTCCTGCACGAACGCTGGGCGGGCGGGGGTGAACCGGATGCTTGGGTCGAGACCGCCCAGGGTCCCGCGACGCCCGGGCACGGCTACTGCCATCAGAGGGTGACCGCGCTGCGCCGGCGCGGCCGGGGCTGCTGCGTCGTCGCGCCGATCGTGCTGCACGGCAGGGCGTGGGGCGAGCTGTACGTGGCCAGGCCGGAGGGAGCGCCGGTGTTCGACAGGGAGGACGCCGATTTCGCGACCGTCCTGGCGTCCGTCGTTGCCGCGGGCATCGCGCAGACCGAGCGGCTGGAGGAGGTCCGCAGGCTCGCGTTCACCGACCCGCTCACGGGCCTCGCCAACCGTCGCGCCGTCGACACCCGGCTCGACGAGGCGCTCGAGCGGCACCGGGCCGACGGTTCCGTGGTCAGCCTTGTGGTGTGCGACGTCAACGGCCTCAAGCAGGTGAACGACACCCAGGGGCACGCGGTCGGCGACCGGCTGCTGGAGCGGTTCGGCTCCGTTCTGTCACTGTGCGGGGCGATGCTGCCGGGAACCCTGGCGGCCCGGCTCGGCGGGGACGAGTTCTGCCTGGTCACGCTGGGGCCGAGCGCCGACGAGGTGGTCGACGTCTCCGACGACCTGTGCGTACGGGCGAAGGAGCTGGAGCTCGGCCAGGGCGTCGCGTGCGGTGTCGCGTCGACAGGTGACCCGATCGGGGAGGTGCGGTCGGCCCGGCGGCTCTTCCGGCTGGCGGACGCGGCGCAGTACCGGGCAAAGGCCGCGCGCTCCCCGAAGCCGGTGGTGGCCGGGCGGGATGGCACGGTGATGCGACTGGCGGACTCCCCGCCCCGGTCCGCGCAGGACCGCCGCCGCTTCCGGGACGCCCGCCCGGAGGCGGAGGAGGAGGACGAGCCGTGGAGCGAGCCCTGACGGCCCGCGTGCCGTGACCAGCTTGTAAGGGGCCGGGCCGCGTACCGGTGGTGACAGCTTTGGATTCAATCCGTACGCTGCTGAATATGGATATGCAAACAGTCGTGGTGGGGACGTCCGGTACCACCGCCGATGACGTCATCGCCGTGGCCCGCCACGGCGCCCGGATCGAGCTCTCCGCCGAGGCCGTCGCCGCCCTCGCCGCGGCCCGCGGGATCGTGGACGCGCTGGCCGCCAAGCCCGAGCCCGTCTACGGCGTCTCCACCGGATTCGGCGCCCTCGCCACCCGGCACATCAGCCCCGAGCTCCGTGCCCAGCTGCAGCGCAACATCGTGCGCTCCCACGCCGCGGGCATGGGCCCCCGTGTCGAGCGCGAGGTCGTGCGCGCGCTGATGTTCCTGCGGTTGAAGACCGTCTGCTCCGGCCGCACCGGCGTACGCCCCGAGGTGGCGCAGACGATGGCCGACGTTCTGAACGCGGGCATCACGCCCGTCGTCCACGAGTACGGCTCCCTCGGCTGCTCCGGCGACCTCGCGCCGCTGTCCCACTGCGCCCTGGCCCTCATGGGTGAAGGCGACGCGGAGGGCCCCGACGGCACCGTGCGCCCCGCGGGCGAGCTGCTCGCGGAGCACGGCATCGCGCCCGTCGAGCTCCGCGAGAAGGAGGGCCTCGCCCTGCTCAACGGCACCGACGGCATGCTCGGCATGCTCGTCATGGCGCTCGCCGACCTCGACCGCCTCTACAAGTCGGCCGACATCACCGCCGCCCTGACGCTCGAGGCACTGCTCGGCACCGAGAAGGTCCTCGCCCCCGAGCTGCACGCCATCCGCCCGCACCCGGGCCAGGGCGCCGCCGCCGCGAACATGCTCGCCGTCCTCGAGGGCTCCGGTCTCACCGGCCACTTCCAGGAGGAAGAGGCGCCCCGCGTCCAGGACGCGTACTCCGTGCGCTGCGCCCCGCAGGTCGCCGGCGCCGGCCGGGACACCATGGCCCACGCCCGACTGGTCGCCGACCGCGAGCTCGCCTCCGCCGTCGACAACCCGGTCGTGCTCCCCGACGGGCGCGTCGAGTCCAACGGCAACTTCCACGGCGCGCCCGTCGCCTACGTCCTGGACTTCCTCGCCATCGCCGCCGCCGACCTCGGCTCCATCGCCGAGCGCCGCACCGACCGGCTCCTCGACAAGAACCGCAGCCACGGGCTGCCGCCGTTCCTCGCCGACGACGCCGGCGTCGACTCGGGCCTGATGATCGCCCAGTACACGCAGGCCGCGCTGGTCAGCGAGCTGAAGCGGCTCGCCGTCCCCGCCTCCGCCGACTCCATCCCCTCCTCCGCCATGCAGGAGGACCACGTCTCCATGGGCTGGTCGGCCGCCCGCAAGCTGCGCACCGCCGTCGACAACCTGACGCGCGTCATCGCCGTCGAGCTGTACGCGGCGACCCGAGCCATCGAGCTGCGCCGCCACCTCACCCCGGCCCCGGCCTCGCGGGCCGCCATCGAGGCGCTGCGCGCGGCAGGCGTCGAAGGCCCCGGCCCCGACCGCTTCCTCGCGCCGGACCTGGCCGCCGCGGACGTGTTCGTACGGGACGGACAGCTCGTCGCCGCCGTGGAGAAGGTCACCGGGCCGCTCGCCTGACCCACACGACACCGAGGCCGCCCCCGCCGTCACGGCGGGGGCGGCCTCGGCGTGTCAGCGGCCGGTCAGGCGGCGCCCAGGTGCCGCCGGCGCATCGAGTACGCGACGAAGCCCGCCCCGATACCGAGGGACAGCGTGCCGCCGATCACGTACGGGGTGGTGTCCACGCTGCCGGTCTGCGCCAGCAGGAGCTCCTCGCCTGCCGACTGCGCCGCCGACCCGGAACGCGAGCCGCCGGACTGCTGCGGGTCCTGTCTCTCGGCGGTGGCGTTCGCCGAGGGGACGAACCACAGCGCACACAGGAGAGTCCCTGCGGCTGTGGCGGTGAGCAGCGGTCGACGTGCGACGGACACGGAGTCGATCCCCCTTGAGGCATCCTCGAATTGGCCGGTGGGGGCGATGCTAGTGAAAGCAGCGGGTCGTGGGAAAGCCGCAGCCCGAAGGGCCATACGCTCCGTCCTATGACCACCCCTGAGACATCACGCTATGTGCGGCTGCGAGTGGAATTGGTGATCGAGGTCGACGACTCCGGCGCCCTGACCGGGGCGGCGCTCGAGCGGATCGCCGACGACGAATTCATGCCCGACGACGAGCGGACACATGCGCAGTCCGCGGTGCGCGAGGAGGAGGCGGAGGCACTGGCCTACCTGGTCGACCCCTTCGACCTCGTCAGCCAGGTGCCCGGGATCGAGCTCGCGCAGGCCTCGTGGAGCTGCGAGCAGATCGAGTACGACCCGGACTCCGCCGACTGGGAGCTGGACATCGACGAGGACGAAGTCGATGGTTACGAACCGGGCCCGGACGGTTACCCGCTGCTGGAGAACGACCGAGGCGTCGAGGGTGACGGCGACACCGGCCGGTAGCCGTAACGGGACCGGGAAGTGACCTGTTACACGCTTCGGGCCCGGAACCCCGGGCAGGCGCACCCCGTACTCCCGCCCGGGCTTTCCCGGGCAGGAGCGCGGGGGCGACAATCGAAGGACGAAGCCGGACCGGGAACGGTGCAACCGATGGGACGGATGCAGCGTCGATCAGTTCGGTGGGTGGTGTACCCGGCGGGCGCGGTGTCCGACGGGCGTACCCGGTGAGGTGTTTTTTCCCACATCGTGCACCGATGTGGAACCGGATGACCTGAAATGGGGTTGTCCACAGTGGTTGATCAGGGGACTCGGCAACGATGGAGACGCGTGTGATGACGGACAGCAAGCGGCGCAGCGGATGGAAGGTCGCATCCGTGCTGCTCGGGGGTGTGCTGGCCCTGTCGGCCTGTAACGGCGGGGGAGACGGGGACGCGGCTGCCGAGGCCTCCAAGACGTCACAGGCACAGATCGACGAGGCGGCCGCCAAGGCGGTCTCGAAGGCGCGAATAGCGATTTCGCCGAAGAACGGCACGACCAACGCGAGCATCAACAACGCGGCCAAGGTCACCGTCACCGACGGCACCCTGTCCGAGGTCACGATGACGACCGCGGACGGCAAGGCCGTGGCCGGCACCCTCGCCGCCGACGGCAAGAGCTGGAAGCCCGACGGCCAGCTCGAGCGCTCGACCACGTACAAGATCTCCGCCACGGCCAAGGACGCCGACGGCCTCGAGGCCCACGAGAACGCTTCGTTCACGACGGTCTCGCCGGCCAACAGCTTCATCGGCAACTTCACGCCGGAGGACGGCTCCACCGTCGGCGTCGGCATGCCCGTGTCGATCAACTTCAACAAGGCGATCACGGACCGCAAGGCCGTCCAGTCCGGGATCACCGTGACGTCCAGCAGCGGCCAGGAGGTCGTCGGCCACTGGTTCAACAGCCAGCGCCTCGACTTCCGCCCCGAGCAGTACTGGACCGAGGGCTCCACCGTCACCATGAAGCTCGAACTCGACGGCGTCGAGGGCGCCGACGGTGTCTACGGCGTCCAGCAGAAGACGGTCACCTTCAAGATCGGCCGCAACCAGGTCTCCACCGTCGACGCCGCCAGCAAGATCATGACGGTCACCCAGGACGGCAAGACGATCAAGACCATCCCGATCTCCGCCGGCTCCTCGGAGAACCCGACCTACAACGGTCAGATGGTGATCTCCGAGAAGTTCAAGGAGACCCGGATGAACGGTGCGACGGTCGGCTTCACCGACGACGACGGCAAGGGCGAGTACGACATCAAGGACGTCCCGCACGCCATGCGGCTGTCCACGTCGGGCACGTTCATCCACGGCAACTACTGGGGACCCGACTCCGTCTTCGGCAGCGCCAACACCAGCCACGGCTGCGTGGGTCTGAACGACGTCAAGGGCGCCGGCGACCCGAAGCAGCCCGCCGCCTGGTTCTACAACAGCTCGATCGTCGGTGACGTCGTCATCGTCAAGAACTCCAAGGACACCACCATCAAGCCGGAGAACGGCCTGAACGGCTGGAACATGGACTGGGCGCAGTGGAAGGCCGGCTCCGCCGTCTGATCCGCCCGTGACACCTGACGGTGGCGGCACCCGCGAAGGGTGCCGCCACCGTCGTCGTTCCGGGCCGCCCGCAACGGGCATCGGTGCTGCCGAAATTGCGAGCGGCCCCGCGCTGGGGGACGTACTGTCCCCGGCATGACGATCACCACTCTCCCCATGTCGCCCTCCGACTCCGCCGTGGACGCCTGGCACACCGTCGTCCGTGCCGCGCACATCCACGACCTGCCGGGACATGTGCCCGCGCCGGGCCGGGTGGAGACCGAGGGGAAGCTGCGGACGGCGTCGGTGAACGGCCGGGCCGTCCATCACGTGGCCGTGGCGGCCGACGGCTCGTACGACGGAGTGGCAACGGTGGTGCTCTTCACCGACGAGAACAACCTGCACACCGCCTTCCTCGACCGGTTGGCAGTCCACCCGAGGGCCAGGCGCCGCGGGGTCGGGAGCCGGCTCTGGGCGGCCGTGCGCGACGATCTCGCCGCGGACGGCCGTACTTCGATCACCGCGGAGACCGAACTCGGCGGCCCCGGCGAGGAGTTCGCCGCCCGCCACGGCTTCGGCAAAGCCCTCCGGCTGGCCTGGTACGTGCAGAACCTCCAGGACGCGCTCGCCGCCCACCCGGTGCGGTCCGCGCTCCCCGACGGGTACGCCTACGCCCACTGGACCGGTGTCGTACCCGACGGGCTCGCCGACGCCTTCGCCGAGGCCCACAACGCCATGGAGGACGCGCCCATGGGGACGTGGACCGCGCCATGCCGAAGTGGGACGCGGAACGGGTACGGGCGGCGGCCCGCGTGATCGAGGACCGCGGCGGCGTCATACTCTCCTCGGCCGTCGTGCACACGGCCGACGGCGCCGACACCGTCGCCGCCTACACCGAACTGGTGCTGCGCGACCCGTCCGACGTCCGGGCCCTGCAGTACGACACGGCCGTCGTGCCTGCGCATCGCGGCCTCCGCCTCGGCCTGGCCGTCAAGCGCCACATGATGGGTGTCGTGGCCACCGAGTGCCCCGGTGTACGCGAGACGGCCACGACCGTCGCCGACGAGAACGGTCCGATGCTGTCCGTCAACGAGCAGCTCGGCTACCGGCGCGAACGCGAGATCGGGTACTTCCAGAGCAAGTGGTGAGCCGTCCGCCCCTGGTCCCTTACCCGGCAGGTAATCGCCAGGCGCGCCCCCGCCCGGCAGGATCGAGGCACATCGAGCCGCCGATCCACGGGAGGACACCATGACCGCATACGCCGTCGGCAACCTGCAGCCCGCCGCCCGCCTCGACGACGAGGTCCTCGACTACATGGAGCGCATCCAGTCGACCCTCGATCCCTACGAGGGCCGCTTCCTCGTCCACGGCGCGACCATCGAGGTCCGCGAGGGCGAGTGGCCCGGCGCGCTGGTCGTCATAGGCTTCCCGACGCTGCGTCAGGCACGCGACTGGTACGAGTCGCCGGCCTACCAGGAGCTGATACCGCTGCGCACCCGCCACCTGGCGGGCGACATCATCCTCGTCGACGGAGTCGCTCCCGGCTACGACGCCTCGGCCACGGCGGCCCGCCTGCGCCAGGCGCAGGAGGCGGTCTCCTGACCGCCGGCCCGTCCGGACCGTGCCGGGCGCGGCCGAGGTGGCGGCCCGCCGAACCGCGAACCGCCGCGGGCGTACGGGACGACCCCGCAGGGGCCGTCTGAAACGGGCCGGGTCGCGCCGGGTTTCGCCCCTGGCGCAACCGTCCCTGCTCCCCGGCCCGTTGCGGCGCTTCTACGCTGGGCGGGTGAGCAGCCACGAGACGAACCGAGCCCGTGTCGTTCCCCTGCGTCCGGCCGCAGCGCCCGCCCCCGACGGGCAGGCACCGGCACCGGGGCAGGCACCCAGGGAGCCGCTCTGGCGGAATGTCGTCGGCGGCGTCCTGCGCCGTGAGCGGCTGGCGCAGGAGCGCACCCTGAAGGACGTGGCGGACGCCGCCCGGATCTCGGTGCCCTACCTCTCCGAGCTGGAACGCGGCCGCAAGGAAGCCTCCTCCGAGATCCTTGCCGCCGCCGCGCACGCCCTCGGCCTCGGCCTCGCGGACCTGCTCGCCCTGTCCCACCGCGAGCTCGTCCGTCCGGCCCGCTCCACCACGGCCCGGCTCGCCCGGACCGTGGGGACGGCACGGCAGGGCGACGTGCGCCTCGCCGCGTGACCGTCAGGTCAGGACCCGGGCAACGCTACTGACGGACGGTCAGGAGAGGGCCCGTCCCCCGGCCCTCTCCACCGGCACCACCGCGGTCCCTGTGTTCACGGCACGGCCGGCGCGGAGCTCCAGCCGGTCACCGGTGAACGCGCCGCAGAAACGCCGGTCGTGCGAGACCGCGACCACGGCGCCCTCGTACGAAGCCAGCGCCTCCTCCAGATCCTCCATCAGGTCGGGGCCATGTGGTTCGTCGGCTCGTCCAGGACGAGCAGATCGGACGGTGACGCCAGCAGGCGGGCCAGTTGGAGCCGCCGCTGCTGGCCCACGGAGAGGGCGTGGACCGGTACGCGCAGATCCTCCTCACGGAACAGACCCAGGCCGAGCAACTCGTCGGCGAACTCGTCCGGCAGGCCCGGCCGGCCCGCCGCATAGGCCGACAGCAGCGGTCCGCGCGGCGGGGCCACGGGCAGCTCCTGCGCGAGATAGCCGATCCTGACCCGCTCCCCGTGCCGCACCGTGCCCTCGTCCGGGCGTAGCTCCCCGGCCAGCACCCGCAGCAGCGTGGTCTTGCCCGCGCCGTTCGGGCCGGTCACCAGCAGCCGCTGCCCCGACTCCAGCCGCAGACCCGCGAGACGCAGCCGGTCGCCGACCCTGACGTCCGTGAGCTCGGCGAGCATTCCCGAGCGGCCCGACGTGCGGGGCCGCGCCGTGAACCGCAGGGGCGGCACCGGCGCGGCCACCGGCTCCCGCTCGAGCCGTTCGAGACGCTGCCGTGCGGCCCTGACCCGACCCGACAGCTTCGCCTCGTGCGACCGGCGGTGCTTGCCGAAACCCTGGCGCGGGTCCTTGCCCGACGCAGCCAGGCGCTGCCCGGAGGCAGCCACCAGCTCCCGCGTACGCGCCAGTTCGTCCAGCCACTCCTCGTACTCCTGCTCCCGGCGGCGGCGTGCGGCGGCCTTCGCCGCCCGGTGGCCCGCCCAGCCGTCGCCGTGCCGGTGCACGGCGCGCGTGTCCCGGTCGACCTCGAGGATCGTGGTGGCGACCCGTTCGAGGAAGGCCCGGTCGTGGGTGACGGCCACCACCGTGCCCCGGTGGCCGCGCAGCTGCTCCTCGAGCCACGCGGTCGCCTGCCGGTCCAGATGGTTGGTCGGCTCGTCGAGGAGCAGCAGTTCGGGGGAGGCGGCCAGCACACAGGCCAGGGCCAGCCGCGACTGCTCCCCTCCGGAGAGGGAGCCGAGCCGCCGCCCGGGCGGCAGTCCGCCCAGGCCGAGCGCGTGCAGGGCGGCGTCGGTCCGGGCGTCCGCCTCGTAGCCGCCGCGCTCCTCGAAGGCCGTGAGCAGCTCGCCGTAGGCGGCGAGTTCCGCCTCGCCCGCGTCGGCGAGGGACGCCTCTGCCTGCCGCATCCGCCGTTCGAGGTCGCGCAGTTCGGCGAGCGCCGTGTCGATGGCGTCCCGCACGGTGTGGCGGGGGCCGAGCCCGAGCGTCCGCTCGAGGGTCTGGTCGAGATGCCCGGTGCCGCCGGGCGCGCTGACAGTGATCCCGCCCGTGTCGGGTGTCTCGTCGCCGGCCATGAGGCGCAGCAGTGTCGACTTGCCGGAGCCGTTCTCCCCGATGACGCCGGCGCGTTCGCCGGGCCGCACGGTCAGCGACACCTGATCGAGGACGGCACGGCCGTCGTATGCCTTGGAAACGTCTTTCATGGTCAGTCGGGCGCGTTCGCGCATGGTCTTTCCCTGGGTGACAGGCCCGCACGGCGGCAATGCGCACAGTGCGCCTGCGCGCATGCCGGGGCAGGGCCGGGTGCTGTCGGACGGACGCGGGAGGGACGTCAGCGGAGTCCTACGACTCGCACGCTGCGTCCGCGTCCGGAATCAGAGAAAGAAGTAGTGCTTGTACGAACCCATACGCCCAGTGTGCCATCACCGGGCCCGCACCGGCCGGGGCCGGGGGTGACCGCGGCCACCGGCCGCGACATCCGTACCGGTCCGCCTGTCACATTCGCGAGGCCCGGCGGGTCATGGCAGTGACGTACTCAAGAGCCGGGCCGGAGCGACCGGCTCCGGCGCCTGCCCGATGGGAGCATCTGTGATGTCCACCGCCTATGCCGTCGTCACCGTCCTCGCCGCCGCCATGGTGGGTTTCTCGGCAGTCTCCGTCTTCCTGCGCGCCCCATGGGTCGTGCAGCCCATGGCCGACTACGGCGTCCCCATGTCCTGGCTGCCCTGGCTCGGTACGGCCAAGGCGGCCGGCGCCGCGGGCCTGCTCGCAGGCCTGTTCGTGCCGGTCGTCGGTGTCCTGGCCGGGGTCGGCCTGGTGCTGTACTTCACCGGGGCCGTCGCCACCGTGGTCCGGGCGCGCTGGTACGCGCACATCCCCTTCCCGCTGGTGTACGCGGCCCCGGTGGTCGCTGCGCTGGCACTGGGGGCGGCCGCCTGAGACTCCCGCGGGGCCCCGTCCTACGGGGTCCCGCCGAAGGTCCACACGGCGCGGGAGCCCGGGCCGACGACGAGGGTCGAACGCCCGATCCGCTCCTCGTGCCGGTACTCCGCGGACCGGTTGAGCGACAGGCCGACCTGCCGCAGGCCCGCCTGTTCGCGCGGGACGGCGTCGAAGCGGAGCGTGGTGCCGCCCCGCACCGCGAGGACGCCACCGGCCACCGGCCGCACGACGAACCCGCCGGCCCGCAGCAGCGGCTCCGTGTTCGAGAGGTCCGCTTCCGTGACCCCGAGGCGTACGTACGTCACGTCACGCATCAGGCGGTTCTGGTAACCGTCGGACAGATAGCGCTCCCGGCCGACGTCGCCGGGGTAGGAGGCCGGCTCGGTGTTGCTGCGCGGGTCGGCGAAGTACTCCGGCAGGTACTCCATCCCCCAGGCGCCTAAGGCGTCGTACCGGGCAGAGGTGAAGACGGCGTCGAACCACGGCACAGGCACGCCGTCGCCGAAGTCCCGTGTCTGACGGAACTGCACCGGCTCGGCGATCCCCTGGTCGCGCAGCCGCTGGGTCACCGTGGCCAGATCACCGGCGCGCTCGGTCGAGAGCCCCGTCCCGGCGGCGCCGAGAGTCCCGTCCTGGCCGGGCAGGTCGCCCACCCCGAACAGTTCGAGGTACGTCTCGCGGCCGAGCAGATAGCGGCCGGTCCAGGTCTGCCCGTCGGCTCCGGTCGTGGTGCGGACCTGGAAGTCGGCGAAGGTACGCAGATAGCCGGAGTGCTCGATCGCGTCGGCGGTCTCACGGTCGAGCACCCCGTAGGCGTGGTTGTAGAACAGCAACTGCCGATCGGCAGGCGGCCGGCTCTCCTCGGCCAGCGCCGTGCCGGTACCGCCCCCGACGGCCCCCGCGAAGGCCAGAACGAGGACCATGGTCATCTGTAACACCCGGCGAAGCAGCATGCCAGGGATCGTAGGAGGACCGAATCGCATCCGCCTTCGATTTGTCGAAACCCGGCAGGCGGCGCGCCGAGGTCAGCCCTCGGCGCGTGCCACGCCGATCGGGCAGGAGACGCCCGTACCGCCGATACCGCAGTAACCCGCCGGGTTCTTGTCCAGGTACTGCTGGTGGTACGCCTCCGCCGGGTAGAACGTCCGGCCTTCCGCCGGGAGGATCTCCGTCGTGATCGTGCCGTACCCGGAGCCCGTCAGGACCTTCTGGTAGGCGTCACGGGACGACGCCGCCGCAGCGGCCTGGGCGGGGGAGTGGGTGTAGATCGCCGAGCGGTACTGGGTGCCCACGTCATTGCCCTGGCGGAAGCCCTGGGTCGGGTTGTGGGACTCCCAGAAGAGCTTCAGCAGCGACTCGTACGTAACCTGCGACGGGTCGAAGACGACGCGGACCGCTTCCGTGTGGCCGGTCAGGCCCGAGCATGCCTCTTCGTACGTCGGGTTCGGCGTGCAGCCGCCCTGGTAGCCGACGAGCGTCGTCCACACACCCGGCGTCTGCCAGAACTTGCGCTCCGCGCCCCAGAAACAGCCGAGCGCGAAGTCCGCGGTCTCCAGGTGCTCCGGATAGGGGCCGAGCAGGGAGTTGCCGAGGACCGTGTGACGGTCGGGGACCGTGAAGGTCGGCTCCGGGCGGCCCTTGAGGGCCTGCTCGGGGTGGGCAGCACGGGCGTACGGCCGAAGAGCATGGCTGGTTCTCCTTCACGGTGACGGCACCGGAACAACGTCCCGGTGCCGTCCGGAATTCCACCCGTGCCGTTGCTGCCGCCGAGGGGTGCGGGTCAGCGCAGCAGGGTCGCCGGGCTGCCGCCGTTCGCCTCGTAGCCGGCGACCGCGAGGGCCCGGTAGACGGTGTAGGCCGCCGCCGGGTCGGGCTCCGTCGTCCAGGGCAGCGCGCCCACATGGCCGTCGACCCGTACGAGCTGGTGCATCGCCTCGGCCCACCGCTCGGAGTTCACCAGGAAGACGACGAGCAGGTGGCGTACGTGCGCGAGCATCGGGTCGTCCGGGCGGGCGGAGTGCACGGCGAACAGCGCGCCCTCCATCGCCTTGGTGACCACCGCGCTCTGGTAGAAGGAGCGCACGAGGTTCACCTCGGGCAGGTGCTCGTAGACCGCGAAGAGCGGGAGGGCCGCCAGGAGCGATCCGCGCGGGGCGCGGGCCGCGGCCGTCGTGGCGAAGTGGTCGGCCTCCTCGCGGGAGCCGTGCCACTTCTCGCACAGGTGGTGCAGCGCGGCCAGGTGGGCGCCCATGTGTTCGGGCGCGCGGTCGATGACCTTCGCCCAGAGCTGGTCGAACTGCTCGTGGCTGTAGCCGAGTCCGCGGGCGACGGCCAGCTCGATGATGTACGGGACGGGGTCGCCGGGCGCGAGCAGCGCGGCCTCGCCGCAGACGGTCCGGGCCTCCTCCAGGATGATCCGGAAGTCGTCCGCGCCGACGGCCGACGAGCGCCACGCCTGCTGCACCAGGAACTCGGCGTGCACCTGCGCCGCGCCCGCGTCCTTCGGTGCCTCCGAGCGCCACTTGCGCAGCCACGCGCCGCCGACACCGGGCTGCTGCGCCAGTTCCAGGGACGCGGCCCCTGCGAAGGCCTGGACCCGCTGCCAGCGCCGCTCGCCCTCCTTCGGCGTACCGGCGAGCAGCTGGGAGGCGGCCTGCCAGTCCTGGGTCCGCTGGACGACGTCCAGTACGTCGAGGAGGTCCTGGTCCGGTCCGGGCATCCGGACGTCCAGCTGCTCCTGGCGTACGAATCCATAGGTGTCCGGGTCGGCGGCGTCGGGCGAGCCGGGCCGGGCGAGCCGGATGCCGTTCCGGCGGCGCAGCACGACGGGGCCGATGATCGCGGTCAGCATGCACAGTGCGATCAGGAACCAGAGAATCTCCATGAGCCCATTGTCCCGGACGCCTGCGGCGTGCGGCCACGGCCGGTCCCGCACCGGACTACGCTCGGACCTCATGAGCGACCAGCACAGCTTCCACAGCTTCGAGACCCGCGCCATCCATGCGGGCAACACCGCGGACCCGCTGACCGGCGCGGTCGTACCGCCCATCTACCAGGTGTCCACGTACAAGCAGGACGGCGTGGGCGGTCTGCGCGGCGGTTACGAGTACAGCCGCAGCGCCAACCCGACGCGTACCGCCCTGGAGGAGAACCTCGCCGCGATCGAGGGCGGACGCCGGGGTCTGGCCTTCGCCTCCGGGCTCGCGGCCGAGGACTGCCTGCTGCGTACGCTGCTGCGCCCCGGCGACCACGTGGTGATCCCGAACGACGCGTACGGCGGCACCTTCCGGCTCTTCGCCAAGGTGGTCGAGCGGTGGGGCGTCGACTTCTCCGTGGCCGACACCTCCGACCCGGCGGCCGTCCGTTCCTCGGTCACCGACCGTACGAAGGTGATCTGGGTCGAGACGCCGTCGAACCCGCTGCTCGGCATCACCGACATCGCCGCCGTCGCGGACATCGCCCGCACCGCGGGCGCGAAGCTGGTCGTCGACAACACCTTCGCCAGCCCTTACCTCCAGCAGCCGATCGCGCTCGGCGCCGACGTCGTCGTGCACTCGCTGACCAAGTACATGGGCGGCCACTCGGACGTCGTGGGCGGTGGGCTGATCGCCGCGGACGCCGCGCTGGGCGAGGAACTGGCCTACCACCAGAACGCGATGGGCGCGGTTGCCGGGCCGTTCGACGCGTGGCTGGTGCTGCGCGGCATCAAGACGCTGCCGGTTCGCATGGACCGGCACAGCGAGAACGCGACGCGGGTCGCGGAGATGCTGGCCAGCCACCCGAAGGTCACCCAGGTCCTCTACCCGGGTCTGCCGGAGCACCCGGGCCACGAGATCGCGGCGAAGCAGATGCGGGCGTTCGGCGGCATGGTCTCGTTCCGCGTGCAGGGTGGCGAGCAGGCGGCGGTCGAGGTCTGCAACCGGGCGAAGCTGTTCACGCTGGGTGAGTCGCTGGGTGGTGTGGAGTCCCTGATCGAGCACCCGGGCCGGATGACGCACGCGTCCGTCGTGGGCTCCGCCCTGGAGGTTCCGGCGGATCTGGTCCGTCTCTCCGTGGGCATCGAGGCGGCCGACGACCTTCTCGCCGATCTTCAGCAGGCTCTGGGCTGACCTGCCCCGATGCTCCGTCGGGCCCGGCGGACCAGCCGGGGCCGACGGAGCCGGGATCCGGTCATACGTGGGCCTTCTCGTCCTGCAACGAGTCACGCACCATCTGCCTCAGTTCGGGGCTGTCGGCGTGCTCGTGCACGGAGACGGCGTGCTCCACGGCCGCCCGCACCACTTCCTCCTCCTCGCCGCTGATGGTGAGGGTGCATCCGGAGACGCTGGGAGTGTTGCGGCAGTCGGCGACTTTCCTGGTCATGACGGCCTCCTGGGCTCGTGCGGTGCGCCCCTCTCTTCAGGGTAGATCCGCGACGGGCTGCCGCTACCAGCCTTCGAGTGGCGGTGTCGTGTCCGACGGAGGAACCGCCCACGGTTCGGTCACCGTCGCCCACACCGCGCACGCGACGACCAGTACGACCAGCAGTCCGATCCACGCCCGGCGGACCGTTCGGTGGCGGCGCAGCAGCCGGGCGCCCTGTTCCGCGGCGCGCGGGCCGAGGCCGGCGGGGACCACGGGATGGGGGACGTCCATCATCCGCCTGACCTCGTCCTCCTTGCGCTCCGGGCCGTTCATGAGGCCGTCCTCAGGAGCGGGCGGCCGGGGGCCCGGCGGGCGCTGCGCATCGTGGAGACCGCCCGGCTGCAGATGGCCCGCACCCGGTCCGCGGGCAGTCCGATGATCGCCGCCGCCTGCTCCTCCTCGACCCCCTCGTACAGGCGCAGCACGAGGATCAGGCGTTCCTGCGGGGTGAGACGGTCCAGTACCCCGCCCCGCACCCGGTGGTAGCGCCAGGCGCTGCGGGCGAAGCGGAGGGCGAGTTCCTGGCGGGTGCGGTTGTACGGGTCCTCGCCGCGCAGCCGGTCCCAGTGTGCGTAGGTGCGGGCGAGGGCACCGGTCAGCAGCCGCTGTGCCAGCGGATTGGCGGTGGGGGCTCGGCGGTGAGCAGCGTCGCGGCGTGCAGCAGCCGGCTCGACGCGCCCGCCACGAAGGCTTCGAACTCATGGGCGCGACGGCGGTCCATGGCTGAATTCCGCTCGCTCACGTCCTCATATAGGGCCCGGCGACGGCCCCGGGTCAAGAGGTCGGCGGCGTCTCCGTGTCACTGGCGGGAAGACCGGCCTGCCGGGCGGAGAGCGCCGTGTTGAAACGGGTGAGCAGAGTGCAGAACGATTCCCGCTCGTTCTCCGTCCAGCCGTCCGTCACCTGGGCCATCAGCTCACGGCGTGAGGCGCGGACCTCTTCGAGCTTGGCCAGGCCGCGCGAGGACAGCTGGAGCACGACCGCACGGCCGTCCTCCGGGTGCGAGGTGCGTTTGACCAGGCCGCTGTCGACGAGCGGCGCCACCTGCCTGGTGACGGTCGAGGAGTCGATGCCCATTCCGGCGGCCAGTGCCTTGACGCCCATCGGACCTTCGAGGTCCAGGCGGTTGAGCAGCAGGTACGCGGCGCGGTCCATCGAGTTGCGGACCTGGCCGACTCCGCCGAGCCGTGTCTGTTCCGCGCGGCGTGCGAACACGGCCACCTGGTGCTGGAGGGCATCGAGGAGACCGGGGCCGCCGGGGGTTCGGGGAGGTCCCCCGAGAGGCAGACGCAGTGGTCGTCATGTCCTGAGAAGTGGGCATGGCTGCGGGGGCTCTCTTGTGCGGTGGTCGGTTGGTGGGGGACAGAGTACGCGGCCCCGGGTCCCCGCGTACCTGCGCTGCACAATCCGGTACGGGCCCCTTACGCGGCCGGACTCCGGGCCGGTGCGCCCGCTCCGCCGCGGGCCCGGTCCCGGGTGACGGCTGCGGGCGCCGACCCGGGATGCGGACGGCACCACCCGGCGGGGCCCGAACTGCCAGACTTGGCGGCATGAGCTTCCGTACGCCCGAGATTCCTTCCGTGATCCTCGACGACATCCGGGGAGCGCAGAAGATGCTGTCCGGCGTCGCCAGAGTCACGGCGATGGAGGGCAGCAGGCATCTGTCGCAGCTGGTGGGGGCTCCGGTCCATCTCAAGTGCGAGAACCTTCAGCGCACCGGCTCGTTCAAGCTGCGCGGCGCGTACGTGCGGATCGCCGGCCTCCGGCAGGAGGAGCGGGCGGCGGGCGTGGTGGCCGCCTCCGCGGGCAACCACGCGCAGGGCGTGGCGCTGGCGTCGTCGCTGCTGGGTGTGCGTTCCACGGTCTTCATGCCGGTCGGGGCCCCGCTGCCGAAGGTCGCCGCGACGAGGGAGTACGGGGCCGATGTGCGTCTGCACGGGCAGGTCGTCGACGAGACGCTGGCCGCGGCGCAGGATTACGCGCGGGAGACGGGCGCCGTCTTCATCCACCCGTTCGACCACCCGGACATCATCGCCGGGCAGGGCACGGTGGGGCTGGAGATCCTCGAGCAGTGCCCGGAGGTGCGGACGATCCTCGTCGGTGTCGGCGGGGGCGGGCTGCTGGCCGGGATCGCGGTGGCGGTGCAGGCGCTGCGGCCCGACGTGAAGCTGATCGGCGTGCAGGCCGAGGGCGCCGCCGCTTATCCGCCGTCGCTGGCGGCCGGGCATCCGGTGTCCGTCGACAGGCCGACGACGATGGCGGACGGGATCAAGGTGGCGCGGCCGGGCGATGTGCCCTTCAAAATCATTGGCGATCTTGTGGAGGAGGTTCGTACGGTCTCCGAGGACGCGCTCTCCAGTGCGCTGCTGCTCTGCCTCGAGCGGATGAAGATGGTCGTCGAGCCGGCCGGGGCGAGCACGGTGGCGGCACTGCTGAGCGATCCGAGGTCCTTCGAGGGCCCGGTCGTCGCCCTGCTGTCGGGCGGCAACGTGGACCCGCTGCTGATGCAGCGCATCCTCCGGCACGGCATGTCGGCGGCGGGCAGGTACCTGTCGCTGCGACTGCGCCTGACGGACCGGCCCGGTGCGCTCGCGGGGCTTCTCGGCCTGTTGTCAGTGGCGGATGCCAATGTTCTCGATGTGAGCCATGTACGGACCGACCCGCGGCTCGGGCTCACGGAGGTGGAGGTGGAGCTGCACCTGGAGACGAAGGGGCCCGAGCACTGCGAGGAGGTCGCGGCGACCCTGCGCGCCGCGGGTTACACGGTGATGGTCTGAGCGCTTCCGCGTCGGCGGGAGGGCGGAGGCACATGTATCGCGATACCCGGCGCGTCATCGACGCGACACTCTCTTGAGAAACGCGATGTATCGCGTTACGGTGTGGTCCCCGTCATGTTCCCGCCAAGGGAGCGGCCGAGCCGGCCTTTCGCGCGCAAGCATTCATCCACTCCACCCGTCACCATGGGAGACCCCCTATGCCAGGCGCCATCTACGCCGAAGGTCTGGTCAAGACCTTCGGTGACGTAAGGGCACTGGACGGCGTCGATCTCGACGTCCCCGAAGGCACGGTCCTCGGACTTCTCGGCCCGAACGGCGCCGGCAAGACCACCACCGTGCGCGTATTGACCACTCTCCTCCAGCCGGACAGCGGTTCCGCGGTCGTCGCCGGCATCGACGTGCTCAAGCACCCCAACGAGGTGCGCAGGTCCATCGGCCTCTCCGGCCAGTTCGCCGCCGTCGACGAGTACCTGACCGGCCGGGAGAACCTCCAGATGGTCGGGCAGCTCTACCAGATGAGCGCCAGGGACGCGAAGAAGAGAGCAGGTCAGCTGCTCGAGCGGTTCAACCTGGCCGACGCCGCCGACCGCCCCGCCAAGACCTACTCCGGCGGTATGCGCCGCAGGCTCGACCTGGCCGCGGCGCTGGTCGTGTCCCCGCCCGTGATGTTCATGGACGAGCCGACCACCGGCCTCGACCCGCGCAACCGGCAACAGCTGTGGGAGGTCATCCAGGAACTCGTCGGCGGCGGTACGACGCTGCTGCTGACCACCCAGTATCTGGAGGAGGCCGACCACCTCGCCGACGACATCTGCGTCGTCGACCACGGCAAGGTCATCGCCCGCGGCACCTCCGACCAGCTCAAGGCCCGCACGGGCGGCGAGCGCGTCGAGGTCGTCGTCCACGAGCCCGAACAGATCGGGCCCGCCCGCGAGGTCCTCGTCGGCTACGGCAAGGGCGAGGTCGCCGTCGCCGAACACACCCGCAAGCTCACGGTCCCCGTCACCGGCGGCGCCAAGCTGCTCGCCGAGGTCATCCGCGACCTCGACGCCCGAGGCGTGGAGATCGACGACATCGGCCTGCGCCGCCCCACCCTCGACGACGTCTTCATCTCGCTGACCGGACACGCGGCGGAGGCGGAAGAGGCCAACGGCGGCGCGGACCCGGAAGACGCCGCAGGCCACAGCGCCAGGAAGGAGGGCGCGAAGTGAGCGCCACCACGCAGACCGCGCCGCCGCTCGCGGCGCCCCGCCCCCGTGGCGGCATCGGCCAGTCCGTCAGGGACTCCCTGGTGGTGGCGAAGCGCAACCTGATCCGGATGATGCGCATCCCCGAGATGATCATCTTCGGACTGTTCCAGCCGATCATGTTCGTGGTGCTCTTCACGTACGTCTTCGGCGGCTCCATCCAGGTCGGCGGCTCCATCTCGCCGCAGGACTACCGCGAGTTCCTGATGGCGGGCATCTTCGCTCAGACCGTCACCTTCGCCACCGCGGGCGCCGGTGCCGGCATCGCCGACGACATGCACAAGGGGCTCATCGACCGCTTCCGCTCGCTGCCCATGGCGCGCGGCGCGGTTCTCACCGGCCGCACCCTCGCCGACCTCGTGCAGACGGCGTTCACGCTCGTCGTGCTCGCGGTCGTCGCGCTGATCCTCGGCTGGCGGGTCCACGAGAACATCGGCAAGGTGCTGCTCGGCTTCCTGCTGCTGCTCTTCCTCGGATACGCGTTCTCCTGGATCGGCGCGCTGATCGGCCTCTCGGTCCGCACGCCGGAGGCCGCCACCTCCGGCGGACTGATCTGGCTGTTCCCGCTGACGTTCATCTCGAATGCCTTCGTGGACGCCAACAACATGCCGGGCTTCCTGCAGACCATCGCCGAGTGGAACCCGTTCAGCGCCACGGTCCAGGCCTGCCGTGAGCTGTTCGGCAATCTGCCGCCCGGCTTCAAGGCCCCGGACGCGTGGCCGATGCAGCACCCGATCCTCGCCTCGGCGCTGTGGTCGCTGCTGATCCTCGTGGTCTTCCGGACCCTGGCCGTCCGCAAGTACCGCTCCGCCGCCTGACCGGCACAAGAAGGGGCCGGACCGCTTCCGCGGTCCGGCCCCTTCGTCGTACGCGTCCAGCTCAGCCCGAGTAGGGCTTGGCCGCGAGGATCTTCACCGCGGCCTTTTTGCCGTTCGGCAGTTCGTACTCGGCGTCGTCGCCGACCTTCTTGCCGTTCACGCCCACGCCCAGCGGCGACTGCGGCGAATACGTCTCGATGTCCGCGCTCGCGTACTCGCGCGACGCCATCAGGAACGTCAGAGTGTCGTTCTCGTCGCCGTCGAAGGCGATCGTGACGACCATGCCGGGCTCGACGACGCCGTCGTCCGCCGGGGCCTCGCCGACCTTGGCGTTGTCCAGGAGCTGGGTCAGCTGGCGCACACGGAGTTCCTGCTTGCCCTGCTCCTCCTTGGCCGCGTGGTACCCGCCGTTCTCCCGCAGGTCGCCCTCCTCGCGCGCCGCCTCGATCTTCTTGGCGATCTCGGTGCGCGCGGGACCAGACAGGTACTCCAGCTCGGCCTTGAGCTGGTTGTACGCCTCCTGGGTAAGCCAGGTGACGTTGTCGCTGGTCTGGGTCACAGGTGCTCCTCGTAGGTACTGGGAATACAAAGCATCGCCCTACCCACAAGGATGTACCCCCATGGGCGGGCGAAACCACGAGCCTAACAATTCCGGCGGGAAAGGGGGAGGACAAAGGCCTCGGGAAATGCAGAACCCCTGCTCAGCGCGGGGTTCGGGGTGTCACGCGGCGGTGCAGCCCATCAGCTCGGCGCTCGTCGCCTGCCGCGTCGTACGGATCTTCACGACCTCGTCGATGCGGTTCTCACCCTCCTGGCCGATCGCCACGTCCAGCCGGCCGACCTCGGCGCCGTCCTCCGCGAGGGCCCGCACCGTGCAGCTGCCGGCCGCCCCCGCGTCCTTGCGGACCTCGAGATGGACCTGGACCTCGTCGGCGCCCTCCATGACGTCGAACTTGATCATCTCGGCGCTGATCCGCGTACCGGCGACGTAGTCGTAGCCGAACCAGCCGACGAGAGCGAGCATGCAGGCGCCGAGGACGGCCCCCACGATCCGCAGCTTCCGGTCCGCGCGCTCGTCCGCAGTGCGCCCGTAGCGCCCCTGCGGAAGCTTCTCGCCGACAGCCGCCATGATCGTTCCTCTCGAGAGCCGGAGGCAGGAATTTTCCGTCCGCCGATTCGGTCACTATAGAAGTTGCACGACGCGACTATTCATTGAGGATCGAGTCTTGACTGAGCAGCTGCGACTGATGGCCGTGCACGCCCACCCCGACGACGAGTCGAGCAAGGGCGCGGCGACGATGGCCAAGTATGTGTCCGAGGGGGTGGACGTGCTGGTCGTGACCTGCACGGGAGGCGAGCGCGGCTCCATCCTCAATCCCAAGCTCCAGGGCGACGCCTATATCGAGGAGAACATCCACGAGGTACGCAGGAAGGAGATGGACGAGGCCCGCGAGATCCTCGGGGTGGAGCAGGACTGGCTCGGCTTCGTCGACTCCGGTCTGCCGGAGGGCGACCCGCTGCCGCCGCTCCCGCAGGGCTGCTTCGCCCTCGAGGACGTCGACAAGGCGGCCGGTGAGCTGGTGCGCAGGATCCGCGACTTCCGTCCCCAGGTCATCACGACCTACGACGAGAACGGCGGCTATCCCCACCCCGACCACATCATGACCCACAAGATCACGATGGTGGCCTTCGAGGGTGCGGCCGACGCGGAGAAGTTCCCCGAGTCCGAGTACGGACCGGTCTTCCAGCCCCAGAAGCTCTACTACAACCAGGGCTTCAACCGTCCCCGCACCGTCGCCCTCCACGAGGCGCTGCTCGAGCGCGGCCTCGAGTCGCCGTACGGCGAGTGGCTCGAACGCTGGAAGGAGTTCCAGCGCGCGGAGCGGACGCTGACCACGTACGTGCCCTGCGCCGAGTTCTTCGAGACCCGTGACCGGGCGCTGATCGCGCACGCCACACAGATCGATCCCGAGGGCGGCTGGTTCCGCGTCCCCATGGAGATCCAGAAGGAGGTCTGGCCGACGGAGGAGTACGAGCTCGCGAAGTCGCTCGTCGAAACCTCCCTCCCCGAGGACGACCTCTTCGCGGGCATCCGGGACAATGCCTGACATGAGCGCAAGCGCACACCTCGCAATGACGCACATGGCCACCCTCGCCAAGGAGCTCGACGAGAACAAGGTCACCCCGGGTGTCCTCGGCTTTCTCGTCTTCGCGGCGCTGGCTGTGGGCGTGTGGGCCCTGATGAAGTCCATGAACCGCCACATGGGCCGCGTGAACTTCGAGGAGGCCCCTGACCCGAAGGCCACCTCGGAGGCCGGCCCCGCGAAGCGGACGGGCTCCGCATCGGCCTGACGCGTCACCCCTGGGTCCGGACCGCCTCCGCGGACCGGGCCCACGGGTGTGTCCGCCGCTAGCGGCCCGCCTCCACGGCCACGCCCATGACCTCCCGGGCGTGCCGGTTGGGGACCAGTCCCAGCTGCCACGCCTGCCAGCCGTCCTCCAGGCGCACGCCGCGTTCCAGCATCACCGCCAGCGCCTCCGCGCAGTCCTCCAGCTTCGCGTCACGCGACGCGTGCCCGGCGGCCATCAGACGCGACAGCTCCTCCTGGGACACGACCGTGCCGACCTCGATGCCGCCGGGCGAGGCGTACGGCAGCAGGGTGCAGCGCAGGAACCGCGCCCAGTCGCCGCCGCGCTCGTCGCCGTACGAGGCGAACAGGGCCGCCGCCTCGTCGCACAGCTCCAGCGCCTGCGGCGCGCGGCTGTTCCCGGCGTCGATCATCGCCAGCTCCAGGCACGTCCAGGCCTCCCCGTGCGCGACGCCGATCCGGGCGAAGTCCGCGCGGGCGTCGACGAGGAGCTGGCGGGCGAAGCCGGAGTTGCGCAGGCTGCCCGTCCTCGCCGCGAGCTGGTCGCGGGTGACCCGGCCGGAGTGGTGACGGGCGCAGGCCAGCCCGTACACGTCCCGCATCCGGGAGAACATCGTCCGCGCCCGTTCCAGCTCCCGTACCGCCTGGTCGCGGTCGCCGGACTCCTCCAGGGCCTGGCCCAGGTAGTACAGGGTCCACGCCTCGCCGCGGGCGTCCTCGTTCTCGCGGTGCCTGGCCAGCGCCTGGCGCAGGTCGTCCACCGCGGGCGCCGGGTCGCCGTCGACGAGCCGGGCACGCGCCAGCTGGGTCAGCGCCCATGCCTCACCGCGGCCGTCGCGGGTGCGGCCGTACAGGTCAAGGGCCACTTCCAGCGCCGTCCGGGCGGCGGGCACGTCGCCCGTGCGCAGGAACACCTGGCCCAGCTGGAACTGCGACCAGGCCTCGCCGTGCAAGGACTCGCCCTCCCTGTGCAGCGCCAGTGCCCGCTCCAGCAGCCTCAGGGCCTCGGCGGGATTCGCCCGGTCGCGCTCCACGGCGGCCAGCGCGTGCAGCGACCAGGCGCGGTCCTCCGCCTGCTCCTGTGAGTCCTGGAGCGCGATCGCCTCGTGCAGCTTCGCCGCCGCCTCCGTGAGGTTGCCCTGGTGGTGCAGGGTGATCCCGAGCGAGCACAGCGCGAGCGCCGCACCGGCGTCGTGGTGCGCCTCCCGATAGAGGCCCACCACCGACGAGAGCGTCGTACGGGCCTTGTCCAGCTCGCCGAGCTGCCGGGCCGCGATGCCGGTTCGCCAGCGCACGGAACGCTCCAGCAGCCCTTGGTCCACGGCCTGGGTGAGCTCGCTGATCTCACCCAGCCGGTACAGGTCGCCGCGCAGCAGGCAGTAGTCGCACAGCGCGCCCAGCAGCCCGAGCACGGCCTGCTGGTCCACACCTTCCGCGTGCCGCAGCGCCGAGGTGATGAAGCTCGACTCGTCGTCGAGCCAGCGCAGCGCCGCGTCCAGCGAGGGGAAGCCGTACGCCCCGAACTGTCCGGCCCGCGTCGACATCTTGCCGTCGACCATCCGGATCACCGCGCCGGCCAGCTCCGCGTAGTTCCGGATCAGCCGCTCCTGCGCCGCGCCGCGGTCGGCGGCGTCCTCCTCGTCCATCAGCCGGTTCCTTGCGAAGCGGCGCACCGCGTCGTGCAGCCGGTAACGCCCTGAGCGCACATGGTCGATCAGCCCCGCCTCCGAGAGCGCCGCCAGCAGCCGCTGCGCCTCCTTCTCGTCGGTCGCCAGCAGCGCCGCGGCCGCCGCGGGACCGAGCGAGGCCCGGCCCGCCAGCGCCAGCCGGCGCAGCAGCCGCCGCGCTTGCTCCGGCTGGTCGGTGTAGCGCAGCCGCAACGCCCGTTCGACCGGATCCAGCGGCCCCAGGGCGCGGAGATCCGCCGCCAGGCGGTCGGCGGAACGCTCGCCCAGCGAGGAGCCCGCCGTCCGCAGCGCCAGCGGCAGCCCGCCGCACAGCTCCCGGACCTCCTCCGTGGACCGGACGTCGTACGGCCCCGGTGAAGACGGCGCTGCCGCGGCCCGCAGCAGCTCCTCCGCGCCCGCCGCGTCCAGCGCCTCCACCGGCAGCTGGTGCACCCGGGCCGGGATGTCGTCGGGCAGGTCGAGCGGCGCGCGGGCGGTCACCAGCACCAGACTGTCCGACCGCTCCGGCAGCAACGTGCGCACCTGGTCCGGGTCGCTCGCATCGTCGAGAACCACCGTCACCGGCAGGCCGGTCAGGTACTGGTGGTACAGCTCGCTGAGCCGCCGCACCTGCTGCTCCGCCGAGGCGCGTTCGCGGAAGAGCAGCTGCTCGCGTGGCGCACCGAGCCGGTTCAGCAGGTGCAGCAGTGCGTCACGGGTGGGCAGCGGCTGCTCGCCGTCGCCGCGGAGGTCGACCACGCACGCGCCGCGGAACAGGTCCTTGAGATCGTGGGCGGCGCGCACCGCGAGCGTGGTGCGTCCCGAGCCCGGATCGCCGTGGAGGACCACCACCACCGGAAGGGTCTGCGTCGCCGCACGCGCCGCGTGCACCCACTGGGTGATCTGCGCCATCTGCGAGCGGCGCCCGGCGAACGGGCCCCCGGGGTGGGGGAGATGGCCGAACGACTGCTCCAGCACGGACCTGCGCCGTGCCGCCGCCGAACGGTCGGTGCCGCGCAGTTGCGGCACGACGGACGCCTTCTTCGCGGGCCGTGCCGACGCGGCCAGCATCCGCTGCTGGTCGAGGAACGGGCGGATGCCCCGTACGTCCAGCGCCGTCAGCCACTGGAGCCGCAACTGGTCCACGCCGCCGGGCTGCGCGAGTGCTCCCGCCCTGCGGTGCGCCGCGGGCCAGTGCGCGGCGGTCACCTTGGCGACGGTGGTCGCCGCCCCGGCGACGGCCACGACGGCACCGGCCCCGAGCGCGGTGCCCGTCGCCGTACCGAGGGCGATGTCCGCGCCGATCGCCGCGACGGCGGCGACGGCGGTGACCAGCACCGGAGCGCCCAGCGTCTCCCGGCTGAAGCGCTGCGACAGCGGCTGCTGACCGGCCTCGGCCTCGGTGAGCGCCTGCTCGTAGGCCGCGTACTCCTCGCCCGCGCTCGCCGCCATCGAGTCGAGAGCGGCACGCCCCCGCGCGAGCAACGTCCCGGCGTCCGAGCTGCCGCCCGAGCGCCGCACCTCCTCCTCCACCGCTCTTGCCAACAGCCGTTCCGCTTCAGCCCGGTGGCTGTCCCGCATGTGCGTCCCCCTAGAAGAGCCGGATCCCGTGTCGCTACCCATGTTTCGGCCCGTCAAGTGTCGTCGCCCCGGGGAGGAAGTGCGAGGGGTTCCGGCGGCGGAGTCGGCGAGCGGGGTGTCAGACTGGCGGCTCTTGCGGGATTCCGGGACTTCGGGATCCGGGCCGTGCGAGGGGACCGGGATGAGTCTGGTGATCGAGAGCCGGACGTCGGAGCTGCCCTACATCGAGCGGGTGTGGCGCAGCCGGAGCGACGACGTCACCCGGATGATGTCGGTCGCGACGTCCCACTGGGAGCTGGTGTTCTGGGAGCACCAGGGGCGGACGCAGGCCGCCGTGCTGGGCCCGGAGCCGAGGGCGTCCCAGGCGCCGGTGCCGGACGACGCCGTCTTCTTCGGGATCAGTTTCGCGCTGGGTACCTCGATGCCGCACATCCCGATGAGCAGTCTGGTGGGCGGCAACGCGGAGATCCCCGACGTGACGCGGCGTTCGCTGTGGCTGAAGGGTTCGGCCTGGCACGTGCCGGACTACGACAACGCGGAGGCGTTCGTCCTTCGAATGGTGCGGGAGGGGATCGTGGACCAGGACCCGATCGTGCCCGCTGTGCTCGGCGGCGCCCGCCCGGACGTCTCCGACCGCACCCTGCAGCGGCGTTTCGTCGCGGCGACCGGTCTGACGCAGGGCGCCGTCCGGCAGATCCAGCGCGCACGGCAGGCGGCGGTACTGGTCCAGGAGGGGGTGCCGGTCCAGGACGTCGTCCACCGGCTCGGTTACTTCGACCAGCCGCACCTGGCACGGTCCTTGAGCCGCTACATCGGCCGGACCGCCACTCGGCTGAGCGTCCCGGACGGCGCGGAGCCGCTGTCGCTTCTGTACAAGACCTGAGTCCCGGCCCGGCCTAGTGTTCACGACGTGGCCGAAGGGGTCGGCCCGTCCCGGCCGGAGCGCCGTCAGGGCCGCGACGGACGACGGGACTCCGCACTCATCATGGAGGAATCATGCGCAAGGTCGTCTCGGGTCTGTTCATCTCGCTCGACGGTGTCGCACAGGCCCCGAACGAGTGGCAGTTCGCGTTCGACGAGGAGATGGGCGCCGCCCTGGCGAACACGCTGGAGACGGCCGACACGATCCTGCTGGGCCGGGTGACGTTCACCGAATGGGCCGGGTACTGGCCCACCGTGACCAGCGGCGAGGACGCCGGCTTCGCCAAGTGGATCAACGAATCGCCGAAGTACGTGTTCTCCTCGACACTGGACGGCGTCGACGACTGGGCGAACAGCACGCTGGTCAAGGGTGATCTCGTGGCCGCGGTCACCGAGCTCAAGTCGGGCGAGGGCAAGGACCTCACCGTCGCCGGCAGCCCGACACTGGTTCGTTCGCTGCTGGAGCAGGACCTGCTGGACGAGCTGGTGCTGCTGATCCACCCGGTGGTGGCCGGCGAGGGGCGCAAGAAGCTGTTCGCCGACGACGCCGCGATGAAGAAGCTGGAGCTGGTGAGCGCCGAGCCGACCAGCAGCGGCGTGATCATCGCGACCTACCGCCCGGTGCGCTGACCGGCGCGAGTCAGGCGGCTCCGCCGGCGGGCTCAGAGCGCGTCGAGGTCGACCTCGACGGCGAAGGGCGCCACGGCCTTCACCACGCCGGTGAACACGTCCCCGTCCCGGTAGACGCGGGCTGCCGGATCCAGGACGTACGTGTAGACGAGAGGGACGCCCGTCGCCGCCTGCTCCACACGCCAGTAGAACGGAATGCCGGCCCTGGCGTACTGGTCGGTCTTCACGACACGGTCCGTCGTCTCCGAACCCGGCGACACGACTTCGACGACCAGCAGCACGTGTTCCGGCCGGGTGGGCGTGATGTCGATGGCGTCCGCCCGGTAGACGGTCACGTCGGATCTGCGGTTCGAGAGCGGCACGTCCTGGAGGCGTACGTCGAAGTCGGTGTCGGCGTTCCACTCGGGGCCGGCCGCCGCGTCGAGGGCGTTCGCAAGGATTCGCGCCAACCGATTGTGGCGTTTGGACGCGCTGGGGCTCACGACGATCATCCCGTCCACGATCTCGATGCCCGAGCACTGCTCCTCGCTCCAGGAGTCGTACTGGTCGGCGGTCACCTGGTCATGCATCCACCCGGGGGCGATCATCTCCGCGCCCATGGAAGGACCTCCCTGATCCGGCTCGACGGGGTGAGGCCGTACCCGGCTCAGGGTAGTCCCGCGATGCCGTTCCGCAGCCCGCACGGCGCGGGCGGGCAGGGGCGACACGGGTGGCCCCTTCACGCCGCCGCACCGATCGTGTGGGGCGCGGGCTCGCAGGCGCGGCAACGGCCGGGTCCGGGCGCGCGGAAGGCGCGGTCGCAGTCGTCGCAGTTCTGGAGAGGGTCGGGGCGGGGCGCGGCCGGTGCCGCCGCCGGGAGCGGTGGTGGGAGGAGGGTCGTGAGGCGGTGGGCGAGCAGGCCCGCCGGGCGGACGATCGGCCCGTCCGGAAGAGCGGCGGTGAGCGTGCGGTGGACGGCCCGGGGGTCGATGCCGCGATCCAGCCAGCTGTCCACCGCCGACGCGAGGCGGTGGATTTCCGGTACGGAGAGCAGCAGGCGGGGATCAGCCCTGCGAGCAGGCGGTGGGCCGCCGGGCTCACCGGTTCGGGCACCGGCGGCGTCGGCAAGGGCGCAGGTGGGGCAGATGCCCGGGCGGCAGCCGGCGCCGGCTCCGGGGCCGCTGCCGGGGGCGGCTCCGGCTCCGGTCGGCCGGGCGCGTCGTCGGCCGGCACTCGGTCCCGCATCGCCGGCGGGTTGTTGTACGAGACGGTGACGGTCACCAGCGCGCCGGAGGGGAGCCGGACGCGGATCCGGGCGATGTAACCCTCCGCCTCCAGCTCGTTGAAGGCGTCGCCGATGCGCTTCTCGCTCTCGGGGAAGCGCTGCGCGAGGGCACGGATGGAGATGACCGTCCCGGCCTTGAGGGACTGGACGTGGGTGGCCAGTCCGATGGCCGTGAGGGACAGGTTCTCGTGCTGCGCGAGGTGGTTCCCGACCACGGTGAAGCGCTCCGGATGGCGGACGTTGATGTGCCGGACACCGGAGGTGGGAACGAGGGACAGGGCGCGCGGGAGCGCGTTAAGCTGCGGATCAGCCATCGGGAAGGTGCCGTTCTTCCTGGGTGGTGAGGCCCTCGATCGGGATGCCCGTCCCGGCCGGGGGCCGCTGCGTCTGTGAGGTTGTGTGCCGAGCGTGCACCGCGAACGGGCATATGCGCCAGCCCGGTTGGCCTCAATCACCCGCGCGGGTGACATCGGGGGTCGGGGGTGGGTAGGGAGGGTTCTTTCCCCGGTTCTTTACTCCTTGACCTCGCAGGTCACCGGGTCGCGCTCCACCGCGACGCGACACCCCTGTTCCGGTTCTACCGGGGCGAGTTGGCCCAATTCAGCCCAGACCGTCTTGCGGGGCACGGGACCCTCCGTGACACCCCACCGGGCCGCCGGCGCCGCCACGAGCAGCAGTCCGCGCCCGGACTCCGCGTGCGGGGCGGGCGCGGCGGCGACGGGTCGCGTCGCGCGTACCGGCGAGCGCTGACCTTCCGGCCCGGACGGCGGGGACGGCACCGGCCCGGCCGCCCGCCGGGACGGCCGCCGCCACGCCCCCGCGGTGCCGCTCCGCGTCCCCGGCCGCCGTGCGCAAGGATGGAGGTATGGCGAACCGACTTGCGCAGGCCACGTCCCCCTATCTCCTCCAGCACGCCGACAATCCCGTCGACTGGTGGCAGTGGGAGCCCGCAGCCTTCGAAGAGGCACGGCGGCGCAACGTGCCCGTGTTCCTGAGCGTGGGATACAGCTCCTGCCACTGGTGCCATGTGCTCGCGCACGAGAGCTTCGAGGACGCGCAGACCGCCGCTTACATGAACG
This sequence comes from Streptomyces sp. Tu 2975, assembly GCF_009832925.1. Lineage (GTDB taxonomy): Bacteria > Actinomycetota > Actinomycetes > Streptomycetales > Streptomycetaceae > Streptomyces. The sequence continues at coordinate 3,179,170 of NZ_CP047140.1, read as the reverse complement.
AGCACTTCGTCAACATCAAGGTCGACCGCGAGGAGCGGCCGGATGTCGACGCCGTGTACATGGAGGCCGTGCAGGCCGCGACCGGGCAGGGCGGCTGGCCGATGTCCGTGTGGATGACGGCCGACGGGGAGCCGTTCTACTTCGGGACCTACTTCCCGCCCGAGCCCCGCCACGGCATGCCGTCCTTCCGGCAGGTGCTGGAGGGCGTCAGCGACGCCTGGACCGGCCGCCGTGACGAGGTCGGCGAGGTCGCGCAGCGGATCGCCTCCGACCTGGCCGCGCGATCGCTGGTGGTCGGTGGCGACGGGGTGCCCGGCGAGGAGGAACTGGCACAGGCGCTGCTCGGACTGACCCGGGACTACGACGAGCGGCACGGCGGCTTCGGCGGCGCGCCGAAGTTCCCGCCGTCGATGGTGCTGGAGTTTCTGCTGCGGCACCATGCCCGCACGGGTGCGGAAGGGGCACTGGAGATGGCCGCCCACACCGGCGAGGCGATGGCCCGCGGCGGCATCTACGACCAGCTCGGCGGCGGCTTCGCGCGCTACTCGGTGGACCGGGAGTGGGTCGTGCCCCACTTCGAGAAGATGCTGTACGACAACGCCCTGCTGTGCCGGGCGTACGCCCACCTGTGGCGTGCCACCGGCAGTGATCTGGCCAAGCGGGTGGCGCTCGAGACCGCCGACTTCATGGTGCGTGAACTGCGCACCGCCGAGGGCGGGTTCGCCTCCGCGCTGGACGCGGACAGCGACACGTCGGACGGCGGTCACGCCGAGGGCGCGTTCTACGTGTGGATGCCCGCGCAGCTGCGCGAGGTGCTCGGCGACGAGGACGGGGCACGGGCGGCGGAGCTCTTCGCGGTGACCGAGGAAGGCACCTTCGAGGAGGGTGCGTCGGTGCTTCAGCTGCCCGTCGGCGAACCGGACGGGGACCTGCGCGCCCGGCTGCTCGCGGCCCGCGAGGAGCGTCCACGTCCCGGCCGCGACGACAAGATCGTGGCCGCCTGGAACGGTCTCGCCGTCGCCGCCCTCGCCGAGACCGGTGCGTATTTCGGCCGGCCGGACCTCGTCGAGCGGGCGACGGAGGCCGCCGACCTGCTGGTGAGGCTGCACATGGACTTCGAGGCCGGTGGTGTGCGCCTGCACCGGACGTCCAAGGACGGGCGGGCCGGGGACAACGCCGGAGTGCTGGAGGACTACGCGGACGTCGCCGAGGGCTTCCTCGCGCTGGCGGCGGTCGGCGGCGAAGGGGCGTGGCTGGAATTCGCCGGGTTCCTGCTGGACATGGTGATCGACAGGTTCCGGGGGGACGGCGGCCAGCTGTACGACACCGCCCACGACGCGGAGCCCCTGATCCGCCGCCCGCAGGACCCCACGGACAACGCCGCCCCCTCTGGCTGGTCGGCGGCGGCCGGCGCGCTGCTGACCTACGCCGCGCACACCGGCTCGGAGGCCCACCGCACCGCGGCGGAGGAGGCCCTGGGCGTCGTGAAGGCGCTCGGGCCGCGTGCCCCGCGGTTCGTCGGCTGGGGTCTCGCCGTCGCGGAGGCGCTGCGCGACGGGCCGCGCGAGGTGGCGGTCGTCGGCCCGCAGGGCGACGCAGCGACGCGGGAGCTGCATCTGACGGCACTGATGGGTACGGCGCCGGGTGCGGCGGTCGCGGTGGGGGAGCCCGGCAGCGACGAGTTCCCGTTGCTGCGGGACCGTCCTTTGGTGAACGGCAGTTCGGCCGCGTACGTCTGCCGCGGCTTCGTGTGCGATTCACCGACCACAAACGCAACAGAACTTGCCCGGAAACTCACCGACTGAGACGAGAACAGCTGAATTTAACCGTCCGGCTCCGGAACGAAATCCTCCGCCTCTATTGTCCTGAACGCAGATGCATGGGCGCGCGTACTGGGGAGTGACGCGCGTGGGGGAAGTACGTGCCGACGGCCAGGGGGTCCTGCCGCGGCGCAGTGGCAGGGGGGCCATTCATGCTCATATCGCTGTTCGTTGCTGCCATTTCGGTGGCGCTCTTCTGGATGGCGGCGTTCACGCTGTGGTGGCAGATGCACGCCTGGCGTACGCCGGAGACTCTCGCGGCGACACGGTTCGACCGGCCCGACGGAGGGGTCGGTCTCTCCTTCTCGCTGCTGCTGCCGGCCCGCCACGAGCAGGCGGTGCTCGAGCACACCATCGAGCGGCTGCTGGAGTCCAGCCACTCCAACTTCGAGATCATCGTGATCGTCGGCCACGACGACCCGGAGACCGCCGCTGTCGCCGAACGCGCCGCCGCCCGCGATCCGGTCCGGGTGCGGGTCATCACCGACACGCACGAGACCAAGAACAAACCGAAGGCGCTCAACACGGCACTGCCGCACTGCCGCGGCGACATCGTCGGGGTGTTCGACGCCGAGGACCAGGTCCACCCGGAGCTGCTGGCCCACGTCGACCACGCCTTCACATCCACCGGCGCCGACGTGGTGCAGGGCGGGGTGCAGCTGATCAACTTCCACTCCAGCTGGTACAGCCTGCGCAACTGCCTGGAGTACTTCTTCTGGTTCCGCAGCAGGCTCCACCTGCACGCGCAGAAGGGCTTCATCCCGCTCGGCGGCAACACCGTCTTCGTACGCACCCCGGTGCTGCGCGAGGCCGGCGGCTGGGACCCGAACTGCCTCGCGGAGGACTGCGACCTGGGCGTGCGGCTGTCGTCCGTCGGCAAGAAGGTCGTCGTCGCGTACGACAGCGACATGGTCACCCGGGAGGAGACCCCGGGCACCCTGATGAGCCTGCTCAAGCAGCGCACCCGCTGGAACCAGGGCTTCCTCCAGGTCTACCGGAAGAAGGACTGGAAGCAGCTGCCCGGCCGCGGGCAGCGCATGCTGGCCCGCTACACCCTGATGACGCCGTTCCTTCAGGCGTACTCGGGTGTGGTCATACCGATCAACGTCGCGATCGCGCTCTTCCTCGACGTCCCGGTGGGGGTCGCCATCGTGACCTTCCTGCCGCTGATCACGGCGATGGTCACCTTCGTCTTCGAGATCGTCGGACTGCACGACTTCGGCAAGCAGTACGGCCTGCGCGTCCGCGCGATCCACTACGTCAAGCTCGTCGTCGGCGGCCCCTTCTACCAGGTCCTGCTCGCCGGCGCCGCCGTGCGCGCGGTCTGGCGGGAGCAGCGCGGCCGTAACGAGTGGGAGCTCACCAGCCATGTCGGCGCGCACCTCACCGAGGTGTCCGGGACCAGAGAGGACGCCCGCCGGTGACCACCACACTGCCTCCGGCCCCTGAAGCCACAGAGCCGGTATCCGCCGCACCCGCGAAGGCGAAGGCCACCACCGTCGCCCCCGCGCACATCCGCCCGGTCGTACGGTTCCGCAGTTCGCGGCCCGACCTGCTGCTGTGCGGCGCGCTGCTGTGCGTGATCCTGCTCGTCCAGGGCTGGAACATCACCCAGTTCCCGACGCTCAGCGACGACGAGGGCACCTACCTCGCCCAGGCGTGGGCGGTCCAGCAGGGCGAGGGTCTCGCCCACTACACGTACTGGTACGACCATCCGCCGCTCGGCTGGATCCAGATAGCGTTCCTGACCTGGATACCCTCGCTGATCGCACCCGAGACGATGAGCGTCGCCTCCATGCGGTTCGCGATGCTGGCGGTCAGTGCGGCATGCGCGGTGCTGCTGTACGTGCTGGCGCGCCGGCTGTTCCTGCCGCGGTGGGCGGCCGGCCTGGCGATGGCCCTCTTCGGTCTCTCGCCGCTGTCGGTCGTGCTGCAGCGTGAGATCTTCCTCGACAACATCGCCGTGATGTGGATGCTGCTGGCGTTCTGCCTGGCCGCGTCGCCCAGCCGGCATCTGTGGCACCACTTCGCCGCGGGGCTCACCGCCGCCGTCTCCGTGCTGACGAAGGAGACCATGCTGGTCGTGCTGCCCGCACTACTGGTGACGATGTGGCGGCACAGCCACCGCGACACCCGTAAGTTCGCGGTGACCGGGGCGATCACGGCCTGCGCGCTGATCGGCCTGTCGTATCCGCTGTACGCGCTGCTCAACAGCGAGCTGTTCCCCGGCGCCGGCCATGTGTCGCTGATCGACGGCATCACCTACCAGATGAGCCGGCCCGGCTCCGGCTTCATCCTCGACGAGGGCACCGGCTCCCACGGGGTCCTCACCTCCTGGCTCTACTACGACACCGTGCTGCCGCTGGGTGGACTGACCGGTGCCGCGCTGCTGCTCGTCACGGTCCGCTGGTCGGTCACGGCACGGGCACTCGCCGGCCCGGCGCTGGTGGTGGCGATCCTCGCGGTCGTCGCCATGCGGCCCTCGGGCTATCTCCCTGCGATGTACGTGATCCAGGCGCTCCCCTTCCTCGCACTGGTCCTGGCGGCCGCGGCGGCCAGCGTGGCCCACGCCGTTCTGCGCCGCGGCAGTAGGGGCGCGGAGCCCGTCCGGCCGGGTCTGTCCACGGGACCCGCCCGGGCGCGCGCCGCACGCCTCACCGCGGCGACCCTGCTGGCCGTGGCGGCGGTCGGGTACGTCGCTCCCCGCTGGTACGACGGCAACCGGGCGGCGCTCACCGTCGACGCCAACGCCCCCTACCGCGCCGCGGCCGCCTGGATGCAGAACGAGGTCGACGACCCGGCCGGCACCCGCGTGCTCGTCGACGACGCCCTCTGGCTGGATCTCGTGCACGACGGTTTCGAGCCCGGCACCGGGGCGATCTGGTTCTACAAGGCGGACCTCGACCCGGCGGTGGCGAAGACGATGCCGCGCGGCTGGCGCGACCTCGACTACGTCGTGTCGTCACCGACCGTACGGCGTGACGCCGTCGACCTGCCCAACGTCAAGTCCGCGCTCGAACACTCGACGCCGGTCGCCGTCTTCGGCACGGGCGAGGACCGTATCGAGATCCGCAGGATCGCTGGAGGCGAGCTGTGACCACCCCCCGTACGGGCGCCGAGGAACTCGGCGATCCGGAGCTGAGTGCTACCCAGGTCGCCGAGCCCGGCGCCGTCACCATCGTCGTCCCCACCTACAACGAGTCCGGCAACATCCGTGAACTGCTGCGCAGACTCACCGACTCGGTGCCGTCCCGGCTGCCCTGCGAGGTGCTGTTCGTCGACGACTCGACCGACGACACCCCGGACGTGATCCGCAGCGCCGCGCAGGACTGCCCGTTCCCCGTCGACGTCCTGCACCGGGACACCCCGGACGGCGGGCTCGGCGGGGCCGTCGTCGAAGGCATGCGAAGAGCGGGGTCCGACTGGATCGTCGTCATGGACGCCGATCTCCAGCATCCCCCGCCCTGGTGCCGGACCTCGTCGCGGCGGGCGAGCGCGCGGGCGCGGACCTGGTCGTCGCCAGCCGCTACATCCGCGGCGGCAGCCGCGAGGGCCTCGCCGGCGGTTACCGTATCGCCGTCTCCCGCGGCGCGACCTGGCTGACCAAGGCGCTGTTCCCGCGGCGGCTGCGCGGGATCAGCGACCCTATGAGCGGGTTCTTCGCGATCCGGCGCAGTGTGGTGACGGCCGACGCGCTGAAGCCGCTCGGCTACAAGATCCTCCTGGAACTGGCGGTGCGCTGCCGCCCGGAGACGGTCGCCGAGGTGCCGTTCGTCTTCCAGGACCGGTTCGCCGGCGAGTCGAAGTCGACGGCGAAGGAGGGCATGCGGTTCCTCGGTCATCTCACCGGGCTGCGCACCGCGTCCGCGATGGCCAGGATGGTCGCGTTCGGTCTGATCGGGCTGACCGGCTTCGTGCCGAACCTCTTCGCACTGCATCTGCTGACCGGCGCCGGTATGCACTACCTGCCGGCCGAGATCGTGGCCAACCAGTTCGGTGTGGCCTGGAACTTCCTGCTCATCGAGGTGCTGCTGTTCCGGGACCGCAGACGCCACCGGCACTGGGCGGACCGGTCCGGCCGCTTCGCGCTGCTGGCCAACGCCGATCTGCTGCTGCGGATCCCGCTGATCGCGCTCTTCGTGTCCTGGCTGGACATGGCGGTGCTCCCGGCGACGGCGCTCGCGCTGCTGACCACGTTCGTCGTGCGCTTCGCCGCGACGGAGGCGCTGGTCTATCTGCCGCGCAGGAAGAGCGCCCCGCACGCTGCCCGGCAGGACATGCGGGTCAGCAGCTCCTGACCACCCACCGACATCCCTCGGAAGAGAGCCGCACGAAGGGAACCCGCTCATGCCGCCACCGCTCCGGATCCCCCGCCGACCCAGACGCAGGACCGCCCTGCTCGCCGTCGGCGCCATGACCACCGCGCTGCTGATGTCCGTCCCGCAGACGGCCCAGGCCGGTCCGCCCAACCTGATCTCCAACCCCGGCTTCGAGACGGCGGGCACGGGTGACATGCCCGCCTGCTGGTCCAAGTCCGGCTGGGGGGACAACGACTTCACGTTCGAGACGGTCGCCGACGCCCACTCCGGCACCAAGGCGATGAAGGTCTCGCTGACCCGCCGTGTCGACGGCGACCGCAAGGCCCTGATCACCGAGACGACGGCCTGCGCGCCGCAGGTGACGCCGGAGCGGCAGTACGACCTGTCGCTCTGGTACAGATCGAGCACGCCCGACGTGTCCGTCACGCTCTTCCGGCACGACACCACGGCCGGCTGGCAGTACTGGACGGACCTGAAGACCCTCGAGATGAGCGCCGGTTACCAGCGCGCCGAGGTACGCACCCCCGCCGTCCCGCCGGGCACCGACCGGATCGCATGGGGGGTGTCCGTCTACGGCACGGGGTCGGTCACCACCGACGACTACGTGATGGAGGAGGTGTCGGTCCCGGCTCCGGAACCGACCTGCACGGGCACGCCACAGGAGTGCCTCAAGGGCCGCTGGGACGTCCTCCCGGTGCAGAACCCGGTGCGCTCCATGCACTCGGTGGTCATGCACAACGGCAAGGTCCTCGTCATCGCCGGCTCGGGCAACGACCCGGCACTCTTCGAGGCGGGCACCTTCACCTCGGCCGTCTACGATCCGGCGACCGGCACCTTCAAGACGATTCCCACGCCGGTCGACATGTTCTGCGCGGGCCATGTGCAGCTCCAGGACGGCAAGATCCTGATCATGTCCGGCAACAAGGGCTATCCCTCCGCGGACGGCTCGATCGGCTACCAGGGCCTGAAGGACTCGTTCGTCTTCGACCCGGCGACCGAGACCTACACCCGCACGAACGACATGAACGGCGGCCACTGGTACCCGTCGGCGACCATCCTCGGCAACGGTGACGTCATCTCCTTCGGCGGTCTGAAGGAGGACTCGACCGGCAATGTGACCGCGGAGAAGTTCTCCGCCGCCCAGAACAAGTGGCTCCCGATGAACGAGGTCAACCAGACCTGGTCGTACTGGGGCCTGTACCCGTCGATGATCCTCATGCAGGACGGCCGCCTCTTCTACTCCGGCAGCCACACCTTCGGCAACGGCACCCCCGGCACCGGCGCCTCGATCTACGACTACGAGGCCAACACCATCACCGACGTCCCCGGCCTCCGGGCCAAGGACGAACGCGACGAGTCGGCGAGCGTGCTGCTGCCGCCCGCGCAGGACCAGCGGGTACTGACGATCGGCGGCGGCAACAACGAGACCAACCCGGTCGCCAACCGCTTCACCGACATCATCGACCTCAAGGAGCCGAACCCCGCGTACGTGCACGGCCCGCTGCTGCCGCAGGGCGAGGTCGACCAGGGCCTCGGCCGGCGCCCGCAGACGGGCGCGGAGGGCAAGATGTACGTCTCCGCGGTGCTGCTGCCCGACGGCAAGGTCTTCGAGACCGGCGGTGCCCTGCACGACCGGGCCGACCCGGTGTACGAGGCGTCGTTCTTCGACCCGGTGACCAACACCTACGAGGCGGGGCTCGCGGCCGACCCGATCCCGCGCGGCTACCACTCCTCCTCCTTCCTGCTGCCCGACGGCCGCGTCATGTCGGTCGGCGACAACCCCGGCAACGGCACCTACAACCACAACGTGTCGATCTACACGCCGCCGTACCTGCTCAAGGGGGCGCGGCCGCAGATCACTTCGGTGATCGACGGGCAGTGGACGTACGGCGACACGCAGCGGATCACCGTCGACCGGCCGATCGCGAAGGCGGAGCTGATCCGCCCGGCGGCGGTGACGCACTCGTCCGACCCGAACCAGCGGTTCGTGGACCTGCCGATGACGGTCGACGGCAACAACGTCGACCTGAACGTCACCAGCAACCCGAACCTGGCGCCGCCCGGCTGGTACATGCTCTTCGCCGTCGACGCGAACGGCGTGCCGTCGGTGGCCCGGTGGGTGCACCTCGGCGGCCCGCCCGCCATGGCGCGGGCGGCGGCCGACCACCCCTCCGCCCATGTCCACGACTTCGCGGACGATCTGTCGCGGGCGCCGAAGAAGCCGCTGAAGAAACGGAGTTCGGTGGCGGTGGACCCGCAGGTCGCGGGCTGCGACCGGCACTACGGCAACGCGGGCGTCTGCGTCCCGACCACCTTCCCGAAGACGGTGGCCCGCACGACGGCCGCCCGCTGCGCCTGGCTGGCCGCTCACGACTACGGCCGCCTGAAGGTCAACGGCGCGGACGACCCCCTGCGGCTCGACCCCGACAGGGACGGTGTGGCGTGCGGGAAGCGGGACGTGCGGAGGCGGTGAACGGCCGCCGGTGAGCCACGCGCGTCAGGGCCCTGCCCGCCGATCGGCGGGCAGGGCCCTGACCACTCAGGTGCCGTCACCGGTGCCGAGCGCCTGGAGGCCGACCGTGCCGCCCGGTGCCGTTGCCCGAGCACCCTCGGTCGGCCTGCGATCGGGCCGGCGCCGCCCCGGGGCCGGTGAGGGCGCCGACGCGGCGTCAGATGCGGTGCACGGTGTGCAGTGTCCTGGCGTACGTGCCCGTGCCGTCGAGCAGCGACGCGCCGCCCAGATCGGACATCGTCGGCCCGTCGACCGTCTTGCGGCTGGACAGGAAACGGCGCCGGCCGGCCTGGTCCGCGCCCAGGTAGATGCCCACGTGGTCGACCGTGGCCGTCACGGCGTCGTCGCCGGAGTCGGCGTTGAACAGGACCAGGTCACCGGGTTGCAACTGCGTCGCGGTGGGCGGCCGGGTGCCGTCGGTCCGGTCGATGCGGACGCCGGGCGCGTGGTCGGCCATGTCCCGGGACCTGCGCGGGAGCCGGGTGCCCGACGTGTCCTCGCCCGCGGCCAGCGGTATGCCCAGGTGGTAGCCGTAGACCATGCGCGTGTAGCCCGAGCAGTCGAGGTTGCCGACCTGCTTGCCGGACGGCCCCGTCCAGGTGCCGTCGGAGAAGGTCCAGCCGAGGTTCATATACTCGTGGAAGTCGGCGCCTTCGTAGCGGTCGCCCCGCGGGTCCAGGTAGCCGTACCCGGCCTCGCCCAGCACCTGCTTGTCCTTGGTCGGTCCCGCCCCGCTGGTGACGGCCGGGGCGCCGGCCAGGAACATGGCCGCGTAGGCGAGGACGTCCGGAGCGGTGGAACCGGCCCAGCCGCGTACGGTCTGCTCGAGCTCCGGTGTCCAGGTGCCGTCGAACGGCTGCGGCAACACCCGCACCCAGTCCCGGTGCGTGACGCTGGGCGGCGCCTCCCACGTGGCGGCGTCGACCTGGAACCGGCTGACGGTCAGCCTGACGGGCAGATTGGTGCAGCCGCTGTTGGCCAGAGCCCGCAGACCTACCCGCCCGGCGCCGAACGTGGAGTCGCTGACGTCGACGGCCCAGGCGGACGGCTCCGCGAGATCCGATCGCCATGCCTTGGCCCTGATGCGGCTGCCTTCACGGCGAACCCGGATCGTCCAGTCGGTCCCGGCGGGTACACCGGTGGCGAGCGTGAGGGCGGCGGCCAGCTGGGTGACGTTGTCGGCGACCTCCTTCTCGACGCGCAGTTCGACCGCACCCGAGGTGAGGAACGACAACCGGGCCCGGTAGTTGTCGTGGGTGCTCTGATAGCCGAAGGACAACGCGTACGAGCAGGCCTGACCGGTCGGCACCTTGTCGAACCGGGCCACGGAACGCACGTCGACATCGGTGATGCCGTCGTCGCGCACGCTGGCGTGGCGGCTCGCGTGGTCGGTGGTGAGGGTGATGACGCCGGCGCCGGGCGCGACCGAGTAGTCGCTCTCGTACGGCCCGAGCGTGGACCAGCTGCCGCCGCCGGGCGTGCTTCCCCAGTAGCGGCGCTCCGCCGCCGGCAGCGACGGGTCCGGCAGGGTGCGCCCGAAGTCGTCCGCGTACGGCTTCTTGTTCTCGGTGAACGTCCGTTCCGGGCCGGGCAGTACGACGGTCCGCGCGCCATGGGTCAGCAGCGCGACGCGTTCGCCGCCGGAGGTGACCTCGGTACGCGCCGGGGTTCCCGGCAGCACGGTGGCGGTGAGCGGAGTGTGCAGCGTCAGCCGGGTGAAGTACGAGGCGTCCAGCGGGGCCTGGGTCACGGACGATCGGGCGGTGCCGAGGCCGGCCGGGGCCGCGAGCGGCGCGGCGGCCCGGGCCGGCCCCGCGGCGCGGGCCGGGGCGGCGGTCAGAGCGCCGAGCGGGACGGCAGCGGCGGAGGCGGCGAAGACGGCGAGAAGTCCACGCCGTGAGGTGTTCGACATGCAGACATGATCGGGCAGCGGATCGCCGCCCGGTACGGCAGCCCGAGAGGCGCAACTTCCCGCCGCTGCCCGGCGGTCAGAGCCGCAGGCCGCCCTCGAGCATGTCCAGCGTGCGGTCCACGAGTGCGACCAGGTCGTCCTGCTGGCCGCGTTCGCCCCAGAGGATCAGGGCCTCGCGCAGCGCGGCCATGACGGCGGCGGTGAAGACCCGTACCTCCAGGTCGTCCGGTTCCCGGCCCGCCCGGTCGGCGATCGGGCGGGCGAGCAGCTGAGAGGTGTCCGCCATCGTCTCGGTCATCCGGGCCCGCAGGGCGGGGACCTCGAGCATCAGCCGGGTGCGCAGCTGCATCTCCTCGGGTTCGTTCTCGAGGATCGCGGCGACGGCGCCGGTCAGGATGATCCGCAGAGACTCGAGCGGCGGTTCGTCCGCCGGACGGGTCCGCAGCACCGCCTCCATGACCGGGTCGTACTCGTCGGTGAGGACGATGTCCTCCTTGGTCGGGAAGTAACGGAAGACCGTGGAAGGAGAGACCTCCGCCGCCGCCGCGATCTGCTCGACCGTGGTCGCGTCGTAGCCCTGATCGGCGATGAGCCGGTACGTGGCCTTGCGGATGGCGATACGGGTCTTGAGCTTCTTGCGCTCCCGCAGCCCCATCGGGGGCTGGTGCTGTTCGAACGGGAGAGGTGCGGTGGCGGCCATGGTCGTCATTGTCGGGCATCCGCCGCCGCCCCTGCCACGTCCGGGGTCACGGCGGCCGAGGTGCTCCTAGGCCTCGGCAGCAGGGCCGCCGCGAGGAGCGCCGTGATCAGCGCCGCGGTCCCGGAGACCAGCAGCACCACACCCATCCCCCTCGCGTACGCGGCGTCCGCCGCCGCGGTGAGCACCGGGTCGCCCAGCAGATGCGCGGCGACCACGGAGTCACCGGCCGCGTCGGGCGCGCCGGCCGGCAGCCGGCTTTCGTAGACGGCCGCCAGCAGCGAACCGATGAGCGCGATCCCGATGGCGCTGCCGACCTGGCGTACGGTCGTCAGCAGTCCGGAGCCGGAGCCCGCGCGGTCCGGCGGCAGAGCGTCGATGGCGGCCGTCATCGCGGGCACCATCGAGAAGCCGAAGCCGAGCCCGGCGACCGACAGCCACAGCGCGGTGAAGCCGTAGCCGCTCTCGAGGGTGACGCGGCTGCCGAGGAAGCCCGCGAAGGCGAGGACGACGAGCCCGGCGGAGATCACGGCGCGGGCGCCGAACCGCTCGGCCAGCGGGGCACTGCCCTTCGCGGCGACGATCAGCCCGCCCATCAACGGCAGCATCCGCACGCCGGTGCCGAAGGCGTCGTTCCCGAGGACGGCCTGCAGATACGGCGGGAGCACGAACATCAGCCCCGCGAGCACGAACATCGCCAGGGTCACGGTCAGGGTGTTGAGCAGGAACGAGCGGTCGGCGAGGAGCGCCATGTCGAGCATGGGCCGCGCGGCGCGCTTCTCCCGCACGACGAGCGCCACGATCAGCACCGCGGCGGCGGCGAGGGCGCCGAGGACCACCGGGTCCGTCCAGCCGCGGACGGGCGCCTCGATGATCCCGTAGATGAGTGCGCCGAGACCGGTGGCGGTCAGCGCCGTGGACAGGATCCCGACCCGGGGTGCCGCGGGGTCGCGGGTCTCCGGCAGCAGGAACAGGCAGGCGGTGATCCCGATCGCGACCATCGGGATGTTGACGACGAAGACGGAGCCCCACCAGAAGTGGTCGAGCAGCCAGCCGCCTACGACCGGCCCGAGCGGCAGCCCGAGCGCGGAGGCGGCAGTGACGATGCCGACGGCCTTGGCCCGCTCCTGGCCGGCGAACAGCGACGGCACGACGGCCATGCTGAGCGGCATCACGAAGGCGGCGCCGACGCCCATGGCCGCGCGCGCGGCGATGACCGTGGTGACGTCGCCGGCGAGCGCGCCGAGGAGTGAGCCGGCCAGGAAGACGCCCAGGCCCGTCACCAGCATCCGCCGGCGGCCGAACCGGTCGCCGACGAGCCCGGCGGGGAGCATCAGGGCGGCGAAGACCACGACGTAGCCGTCCGCCGTCCACTGCAGCTCTCCCGTGGTGGCGCCGAGCTGTTCCGCCATGGCGGGCAGGGTCACGTTCAGGATGGTCATGTCGAAGCCCAGGACGAGCAGGCTCGCGACCATGGCCGCCAGTGCCCACCAGCGCCGGGGGTCGGGTGCGGACATGGCGCACCTCCTTCGGAGAGTGAGTGTCAAGTGACAGTAACTCTCAAAAGGAGGTAAGCGTCAATATGTGATTGTGGTCGGAGCGGACTGCCCGGCTCAGGACTGCCGGTACGCCACCATGGAGATCCCCACGTAGTGGACGATGAACGCCGCGAGTGTGAGGGAGTGGAACACCTCGTGGAAGCCGAACCAGCGCGGCGACGGGTTGGGCCGCTTGAGTCCGTAGATCACGCCGCCCGCGCTGTAGAGCAGCCCGCCGACGACCACCAGCACGAGCACGGCGATGCCGCCCTCGCGCAGGAAGTCGGGCAGGAAGAACACCGCGGCCCACCCCATCGCTATGTAGCAGGGCGTGTACAGCCAGCGCGGGGCGCCCACCCAGAACACCCGGAAGGCGATCCCGGCCACCGCGGCCGCCCAGACCGCCCACAGCAGCACCCGCCCGGTGGACGCGGGGAGCAGGAGCAGCGTGAGCGGCGTGTAGGTGCCCGCGATGATCAGGAAGATGTTGGCGTGGTCCAGCCGGCGCAGTACGGCCGTGGCGCGCGGGCCCCAGTTGCCGCGGTGGTAGAGCGCGCTGACGCCGAAGAGCAGACACGCGGTCACCACGTAGATGCCACAGGCGATCTTGGCCTTGGTCGAGTCCGCGAGTGCGGTGAGGACGATTCCGGCGATCACCACGGCGGGGAACATTCCTGCGTGCAGCCATCCGCGCAGCCTCGGCTTCACCGGGGGCGGGTCGATCTCGGTCACTTCAGGCACGGCTGCAGTCATGCCCGAATGCTACCTACGCAACCGTAGGTAACAGTGACGAGTGGCGATGCTCACGTGAGAGGGCCTCTGGACATATGGGCATTCGGCATCGATGATCAGATGAGTGCGGTCGGCACCGGATGAGCGCCAGCCAAAAGTAGGTACGAAGCATCCGGGTCGCGGCCCCCACGGGGCACAAACCAAACAAACCCTCACTTAGGAGCGATCGTGGCGCGCGACATCGCGGCTCCCAGCGTCCCCACCCATCACCAGGAGCTCATTTCCTGGGTCGACGAGATCGCAGCTGTCACGCAGCCGGACAACATCGTCTGGTGCGACGGCTCGGAGGCCGAGTACGAGCGGCTGGCCGAGGAGCTGGTGGCCAAGGGCACGTTCAAGAAACTGGACCCGATCAAGCGCCCCAACTCCTACTACGCAGCATCCGACCCCTCCGACGTCGCCCGCGTCGAGGACCGCACCTTCATCTGCTCCGAGAAGGAGGAGGACGCGGGCCCGACGAACCACTGGAAGGCGCCGGCGGAGATGAAGGAGATCTTCGCCGGTGAGAAGGGGATCTTCCGCGGCTCGATGAAGGGCCGCACGATGTACGTCGTGCCCTTCTGCATGGGCCCGCTCGGCTCGCCGCTCTCCGCGATCGGCGTCGAGATCACCGACTCCGCGTACGTCGCCGTCTCCATGCGCACCATGACCCGCATGGGGCAGGCCGTCCTCGACGAGCTGGGCGAGGACGGCTTCTTCGTCAAGGCCGTCCACACGCTCGGCGCACCCCTGGCGGAGGGTGAGGCCGACGTCCCGTGGCCGTGCAACTCCACCAAGTACATCTCGCACTTCCCCGAGACCCGGGAGATCTGGTCCTACGGCTCCGGCTACGGCGGCAACGCCCTGCTCGGAAAGAAGTGCTACGCGCTGCGCATCGCGTCCGTCATGGCCCGCGACGAGGGCTGGCTCGCCGAGCACATGCTGATCCTCAAGCTCACCCCGCCGCAGGGCGAGTCCAAGTACGTGGCCGCCGCGTTCCCGTCCGCCTGCGGCAAGACCAACCTCGCCATGCTGGAGCCCACGATCTCCGGCTGGACGGTCGAGACCATCGGCGACGACATCGCCTGGATGCGCTTCGGCGAGGACGGCCGCCTCTACGCGATCAACCCCGAGGCCGGCTTCTTCGGCGTCGCGCCCGGCACCGGTGAGCACACCAACGCCAACGCCATGAAGACGCTCTGGGGCAACGCCGTCTTCACCAACGTCGCGCTCACCGACGACGGCGACGTGTGGTGGGAGGGCATGACCGAGGAGCCGCCGGCCCACCTCACGGACTGGAAGGGCAACGACTGGACGCCCGGGTCCGCGACCCCGGCCGCCCACCCCAACGCCCGCTTCACCGTCCCGGCCTCACAGTGCCCGATCGCCGCGCCGGAGTGGGAGGACCCGAAGGGTGTGCCGATCTCGGCGATCCTCTTCGGCGGCCGCCGCGCCTCCGCCGTCCCGCTGGTGACCGAGTCCTTCAACTGGCAGCACGGCGTCTTCCTCGGCGCGAACGTCGCCTCCGAGAAGACCGCCGCCGCCGAGGGCAAGGTCGGCGAGCTGCGCCGCGACCCGTTCGCCATGCTGCCGTTCTGCGGCTACAACATGGGCGACTACATGGCCCACTGGCTCAAGGTCGGCGCCGACGCGGACGCGTCCAAGCTGCCGAAGATCTACTACGTGAACTGGTTCCGCAAGAACGACGCCGGCAAGTTCGTCTGGCCCGGCTTCGGCGAGAACAGCCGCGTGCTGAAGTGGATCGTGGAGCGCCTCGAGGGCAAGGCCGAGGGTGTCGAGACGCCGATCGGCATCCTGCCGACGCGCGACGCGCTCGACACCGAGGGCCTGGAGATGCCGGAGGAGGACCTCGACTTCCTGCTCAAGGTCGACACCGAGGTCTGGCGCGAGGAGGCCGCTCTCGTTCCCGAGCACCTCAACACCTTCGGCGACCACACGCCCAAGGAGCTGTGGGACGAGTACCGCGCACTGGTGGCCCGCCTCGGCTGAGCCACCCCCATAGGCCGCGTGGCGGGGCGCCCCGACATCCGCCCTGACCAGTGGGGGTCACGAACGACCCGCCACGCGTGAACGGCCCCGGAGCCCCCTCAGGCTCCGGGGGCCGAAGTTCTGTCCGGCGTGTCCAGGTGCGGTCAGGGCCGCGTCAAGATGTGGCCCTGCCGCCTACGGGCGTTTCCGTGGCGGCGGCGTTCTGCACCGGCGTAGCTGATCCCGGTACGCAGTACGCGTAGGCCTGGCCGTCCTCGTTCTCGGTGTTCGTCGGGGGATTGTCGAGGTCAACTCGCCAGCTGTCACCCGGGTTGGTGGTAGTGACCTGCCGGGAGAAGCCCGGTACCCCTCCGACGGTGAAGTTGTGCCCACCGGAGATCGCCACCTGGCCCTCCGGACAGACGGCAATGCTCGTTTCGGAGCCGCCCGGAGCCACGTCGACGGTGTTCCCCTCCACCTCCGTGACCTCGATCGCGTTGCCCTTGCACCTGTCCTTGTCCTTGTCGTCCATCAGAACCCTGGAGCCGGAGAGCTCCGTGTCGGACTTGCGGTCCGTGCACTCGTCTCCCGCAGGCGACTCGTGTGCGGGGCCGACCTGCTGCCCGCTGAGGCCGACGGCCGCCGCATTGCCGGAGAGGCCCACCACCACGAGGGCCACCGCTGCCATTGCGCTGCTGGCGAGCTGCCTGCCTCGCTGAGGCACCGGGCCGACGCGGGAAGAAGTCCTGTTCGCAGGACGCATGTTGATCCTCCTTGTGGAACGAGACGTGATTTCGGAAGCTGCTCAGCTTCCCCCGGCATCATTCGGTGGCGTGCGCGATGCGGTTCATGGACACGCGGAGTGGTCCTCCCATTGGGCCAGTCCTCTCGCGACGAACTAGTTCTCCGATCGACCTGGCGAACGGTAAGACGGCGGTGGAATTCGTCTCGGAGGGCGACCTCGACGGCAACCGCCTTGCGGGCCGCGGTCTCGAACAATTCAAGGACAGCTCCCGTCTGATCGCCGCTATGACCAATGGACACGGCAACGCCTTCTGGCTGCACGTCATCCAGCCGCCGGCCGCCCAGTCCGACTCCCGCTTCGTCGGCCCGCTGACGCGCACCCCGCTCCAGGCCGTTGTCGGTGAATCGTTGGGCCATCCGCGACCGCCTGGAACCGGCTGGCCCGGCGCCGAGGCGGTCAAGGCGACCGCCGGACGCACCCCTTCACGATGCTGGACGTGCCCGACGCCGTCGGCAGCGCGACCTATGCGGTCTCCTTCCTCGGCGACATGACCCACCGGCCGGCCGAGGACGTCTCGCTCACGATCGACGTGGCGAAGGCCGGGTCAAGGACCTGCCGCGCGCACGGCGCAACGCGACGTACACGGTGTCGTACGGAGGCGACGACCTGCACACCGGCAGCGGGGCGTCTTCGACGGTGTTCGTCACGCGCTGAGCCCGCACATGCGTGTGCCGTGCCCGGTCGGCGCCGGGCACGGCACACGCGTCGATCGCTACCGGTCCGGGGTTACTTCATGTCCTTGGCACGGTGGTTCAGCTCCGCGCCGGGGGCCCGGTCGAGAGCGGCCGCTGTGCCGTTAATGGGCGGGTCACCCGGGGTTGGTGTCGACAGTTCCTCCCAGACTTCGTCGCAGTCGAGCGCGAACGGATCACCGGGAACGCCCACCTCGCAGGTGGTCTCGAAGACCTCTCCCTCCGTGGTCAGCACCTGGACAGAGACGCCGCCCGCGGCGTTGGTCTGGCTGGCGATGGAGATGGCGCACGCGTCGTCGGGGTAGTTCGTCCCCGGGTCGTCCGTGAGGTCGTACCAAATGAAGGGGCCAGGCTCGGTGCCCGTGAGGCTGCGGATCCCGGCGTACGCCACGCCGTCGCTCAGCACCGCCTTCAGGTCGACCGCGTTGCTCGGTCGGTAGGCGTCCACGTCGACGCACGGCCCAGCCGGGCCGGTGTCGCCCGTGTCGCCCTGCGGGCCGGTGTCGCCGGTGTCGCCCTGCGGGCCGGTGTCGCCGGTGTCGCCGCCGCCAGGTCCGGGCGGGCCCGTCGGGCCGGTGTCGCCCGTGTCGCCCTGCGGGCCCGTGTCACCGGTGTCGCCCTGCGGGCCCGTGTCACCGGTGTCGCCCTGCGGGCCGGTGTCGCCGGTGTCGCCCTTGCCCTTGCACTTGTCGTGGCCGAGGTCGAAGTCGTCGCCCATCGGACCGATGAAGCGGGAAAGCTCCAGGTCGTAGCCGTCGTCCTTGCACTCGTCCCCTTCAGGGGACTCGTACGCCGGGCCTGCCTGCTGCGGGGTCATGCCGACCGCCACCGCGCTGCCGGAGAAGCCGAGCATCAGCAGGGTCACCGATGCCATCGCGCCACCGACGAGCCACCTGCCACGCCGCGGAAGCGGACCGAAGCCGCCGGGGGTCCTGTTTTCAGGACTCATGTGAATTGCTCCTTGTCGAACTGGGGGAAGCTCAGCCGCTTCCCAGGGCATCATTCGGCGAGGAACGCAATTCGGTTGAGAGGCACGCAGAATGAGTCAACACAATGGGCTAGCAGGCCCTTGTCGATTCAACCAGGCTGTATTGTCGGTCGTTTATATCCCTGTTCGGGCTGCGGGCGAGATGCGTGAAATACCAGGGTGATCGAGTGACCGGTTGAATGATCCGGTTTGTATGTGCCACTTGCGGCAGCCGATCAGGCGAATGATGTCCTTCCCGTACGTGGCTGACACAGCAGGACGCCGCGGGAGCGCTATCACTGTTCCGTGACGACTCTTATCCGTCCGACCGAGAACGACGCAGAGGCCGAGCCGAAGGCCGCGCGGCGACGCTCCTCACTCGCGCAGGCGGGCCTGTGGCTGTGGCCGGCGCTGACCACCCTGATGCTCGCGGCCCACTCGATCAACGCACCGCAATTGGGGACCGACGAACTGGTCACCTGGGACGTGGGCACCCGCAGCCTGGACCAGGTGCTGGGCCTGCTGCACAACGTCGACGCGGTGCACGCCACGTACTACCTCCTGATGCACGGGTGGATGGCGGCATTCGGGGACTCGCACACCGCCATGCGCATGCCCTCCGCCTTGGCCATGAGCGCGACTGCCGCTCTCGTGGCGTTGATCGGGTACCGGCTCTTCGGCCGGCGGGCCGGGATGTGCGCCGGGCTGCTCTTCGCCGTGATCCCCGTCGTGAGCCGGTTCGGTCAGGAGGCCCGCAGCTACGCCCTGGTGGTCATGGCCGCGACATTGGCGACGTTCTTGCTGCTCCGGGCGCTGGACAGAACCCGTAGCTGGGGCCGCTGGGCCGGATATGCCTTGTGTCTGATGCTCGTCGGGCTGCTTCACCTGGTCGCGCTGTGCATTCTCCCGGGGCATCTGGTCGCAGTCGCCCTCCGCTCCCGACAGGAGCAGGGGGTTTTCTGGCGCTTCTGCGTCGCGGCTCTCGCCGGTGCGGCCGGTACCGCCCCTGTCATCGTGCTGGGCCTGTCGCACGCCTCCCGCCAGATTTTCTGGGTCCCAGAGCCGGACGCGTGGGGGCTGGTCGAAATCTGGCCTCAGGTGTTCGCCTCGGCCCTGTGTGCCGGAGCCGTCATCACTCTGGCCGCGCTGGCGGGTAAGGAACGCCGCGACGCTCTTGTGCTGTGCGCCACGGTGGCTGTGCTGCCGCCGCTGATCCTCTGGGCGGCGTCCCACGGGGACATCTCGTACTTCCGCTACCAGTACGTCATGTTCACCGTCCCGGCCTGGGCGGTACTGGCGGGGGCGGGACTGGCCGCGGTGACGCGGTCCTGGCTGACGGCCGGCGCCGCTATGACCGTTCTCGCGCTGCTCGTGCTGCCCGACCAGCGCAGGATGCGAGGGGAGTTCCAGCATGATGTGCAGCACAACGCGGACTACGCGGGAGCCGCACGGACCATCGAGAAGTACTACCGCTCCGGGGACGGAGCGGTCTACGTCAGGGGTGCTCCGTGGATGCTCGACCAGGGAGTCCGCTATTACCTGCCGGCCGACGTGAAGCCGCGGGAGGTGTTCCTCGACCGCACGGCGGCCGAGAACAACGAACTGGCTCCGGTCTATTGCGGGAAGCCGGTCAAATGCCTCAAGGGTGAGAGCCGGGTTTGGGTGGTCGTTCCGGGCAATGCGTCCGACCCGCTCGACACCGTCCCCTTGGGCCAGCAGATGGCGCTGCGTGCGGCATACACCACTTTTGGTACGGAACGTCTCAGCGGTCTGACAGTCACCCTGCTTCAGCGCAAGAAGTCATAGCTCCTGATCTTGGATGGGACCAGTGAAACCAACGGTCTGCCTCAATATGATCGTCAAGGACGAGGCGCATGTGATCCGGCGCTGCCTCGAATCCGTTCGCCCTCTGCTCGACACCTGGGTCATCGTCGACACAGGCTCGACCGACGGCACCCAGGACGTCATCCGGGACACCTTCGCCGATTTCCCAGGCACCTTGTACGAACGCCCCTGGAAGGGGTTCGACAAGAGCCGGAGCGAGGCGATCGAACTCGCCCGCGACAAGGCGGACTACCTGCTGTTCATCGACGCGGACGACGTGATGGAGGTGGAGTCCGGATTCCGTATGCCGAAGCTGACTCACGACGCCTACAGCGTCGCACTGCACCACGGGTCCATGATCCACTGGCGTCGCGCCCTCGTCTCGACCCGCCTGCCCTGGCGCTATGTCGGCGTGCTGCACGAGTACATCGAGTGTGGAATGCCGTACAGCCGGGGGATGTTGAAAGGTGCCAACATTCGCACCCTGGGCGGCGGCGCGCGCCTGAAGGAAGGTCAGCGGCAGAAATATCTGCGTGATGTCGAGATCCTCACACAGGGCTTGATCGACGAGCCCGACAACGCCCGCTACGTGTTCTACCTCGCGCAGAGCTGGCGCGACGCCGGTGAACCGGAGAAGGCGATCGCCGTCTACGAGCGCAGGGCAGCCATGGGCGGCTGGCCCCAGGAGGTCTTCTGCGCCTACCTCAACGCCGCCCGGCTCGCCGCCAGGGTCGACCGGCCGGCGTCCGAGGTGATGGACCGCTATCTGCGCGCGCACGAGAGCCGCCCGTCGCGCGCCGAAGCCCTCGGCAACCTCGCGCGCTACTGCCGCGTCAAGGGCCGACGCTGGCCGCTCGCCTATCTCTTTGCGAAGCAGGCAGCGCGGATTCCGTTCCCGAGCGACATCCTGTTCGTCGACCGCGACTGGTACACCTGGCGCTCGCTCGACGAACTCGCCATCGCCGCCTACTGGGTGGGGGAGTACGAGGAGTCGAAGCAGTGCTGCGAACGGCTCCTCGTCGATGGCAAGTTGCCTGAGGAGCAACGCGATCGTGTGACCCGGAACCTGGAGTTCGCGCTGAACAAGCTGGGTTCGAAAGAACTCGTGCGCGCCTGACCCGGCGGGGCGGAGAAGTGGCACCCGGTCCGGAGCCTCCCCGGCCCCGGACCGGGGCCGTCAGGGGGCGCCGACCAGATGCTGGTTCTTGAGCGCGGCGGTATGCGCGTCCATCCGCTCGGCGGAGAGGATCGCGGCGGCGGTGTCGGCGCGCGACGCGGCGACGACGAGGGCCCGGCCGGCGAGCGCGAGAGCGCGCCGGTGCAGGTCGGCCGGGTCGGCGCCGCTGAGGCCCGCGTGGCGTGCCGGCGGTGCGCCACGCAGCCTCGAGACCTGCTCGGCGATGGCGTCCGCCGCCTGGTCGAGGCCCAGTTCGTCGGTCACGGCCAGGAGTGCGGCGAGGTGGCCGGCCAGCTGGATGTCCAGCTCCTCCTCGCGGCTGCGGTGGGGGTACTGCGCCTCGTCGGCCATCGAGTGGACCGACTTGGTGCGGATCGGCTCGTACATGGGGATGGCCTCCTGCTCACAGTCAGGAGACCATCCTACATTGGATCGAGTCTAAAGTTGAGTCGCTTCGGGATTCCCGTGGCAGGTGCCCCGACGACGTCTACGGCTGTCCGTATCCGTCCAGGAACGTGCCGATCCGGGTCACGGCGTCCGCCAGGTCCTTCGCCGTCGGCAGGGTCACGATCCGGAAGTGGTCCGGCTCGGGCCAGTTGAAGCCCGTGCCGTGGACGACCATGATCTTCTCGGCCCGCAGCAGGTCGAGCACCATCTGCCGGTCGTCCTTGATCTTGTAGACCTTGGGTCGAGCCGCGGGAACAGATAGAGCGCCCCCTTCGGCTTCACACAGGTCACCCCGGGGATCTGCGTCAGCAGGTCGTACGCGACGTCCCGCTGCTCCAGGATCCGTCCCCCCGGCAGCACCAGATCCTCGATCGACTGCCTTCCGCCGAGCGCCGTGGCCACCGCGTGCTGCGAGGGCATGTTGGCGCACAGCCGCATGTTGGCGAGGATCGTCAGTCCCTCGATGTACGAGGATGCGTGCGCCTTGGGGCCGCAGACCGCCATCCAGCCCGCCCGGTAACCGGCCACCCGGTAGTTCTTGGACAGCCCGTTGAAGGTGAGGACCATCAGGTCCGGGGCGAGGGCGGCGGTGGGGGTGTGGGTCGCGCCGTCGTACAGGATCCGGTCGTAGATCTCGTCGGAGCAGACCACCAGATTGTGGCGCCGGGCGATCTCGGTGAGGCTGCGCAGCATCTCGTCGTCGTAGACGGCGCCCGTCGGGTTGTTCGGGTTGATGATCACGATCGCCTTGGTGCGGTCGGTGATCTTGCGCTCGATGTCGGCGAGGTCGGGCATCCAGTCGGACTGCTCGTCGCACCGGTAGTGCACGGCCGTGCCGCCGGACAGCGACACCGACGCCGTCCACAGCGGGTAGTCGGGCGCCGGTACGAGTACCTCGTCGCCGTCGTCGAGCAGCGCCTGCATCGACATCTGGATCAGCTCGGAGACGCCGTTGCCCAGATAGATGTCCTCGACGCCGAGCTCGATGCCCTTGGTCTGATAGTGCTGCATCACCGCCCGACGTGCGGACAGCAGCCCCTTCGCGTCGCCGTAACCGTGGGCGGTGCTGAGGTTGCGGAGGATGTCCTCGAGGATCTCCGGCGGGCACTCGAACCCGAAGGCGGCCGGGTTTCCGGTGTTCAGCTTGAGGATGCGATGACCTGCCGCCTCGAGCCGCATTGCCTCCTCGAGGACCGGGCCCCGGATTTCGTAACAGACGTTTGCGAGCTTCGTGGACTGGATCACCTGCATGTCTGTGAGCTTACGGGCGCATAACGCTGATCGCTCCATGTTTTGGGCCACCGGATGCACGGGGGTGAATGTCTGCTTTGTTGCTCACCGGGTGGCACGGTCGCGGCCCCTTCGAAATCGGGGCGAGGGAGGCCGGACGCCTGTGAATCCGGGAGTCGGCGGCAGGGGTGTTGCCCTCGTCACCTTCCGGTAAGGTGATCCGCCCGAGCAGTGCTCCCGGGATCCGGGAGCGGTGCCATGACCGAGGAGGTGAGTCCCATTCCCGCAGTAGCAGGCTGGGCGCCCTCTCCCACAGCCGTACGGTCCACCGGGCACAGGTGACCGCGAGGGCGCCCCCGTCGGTGCCCCCGAAAGGCTTTCATGTCGGTCTTCGAGCTCTACCCGTCCCCTTCCTCCGTCTCCTCCGTCGTCTCCGCGCTCCGCTCCGCGGGCTGCGTCTTCGCCGAGGACGAGGCGGAACTGTTGATCTCCGCGGCACGCGACCACCACGAGCTCGCCGCCATGGTCGAGCGGCGCGTCCTCGGTCTCCCTCTGGAGCACGTACTCGGCTGGGCCGAGTTCTGCGGTGTACGCGTGGCCGTCGACCCCGGGGTCTTCGTGCCTCGTCGCCGCAGTGAGTTCCTCGTCGGCCGGGCGATCGCCCTGGCCCCGCCCCGCCCCGTCGTCGTCGACCTGTGCTGCGGTTCCGGAGCGCTGGGGGCGGCGGTGCTGCGTGCCGTCGGCGCCGGTGAGTTGCACGCCGCCGACATCGAGCCCGCCGCAGTGCGGTGCGCCCGGCGCAACGTCGAGCCCGTCGGCGGCCGGGTCCACCAGGGGGATCTCTACGACCCGCTGCCGGCCCCGCTGGCCGGCCGGGTCGACGTGCTGATCGCCAACGCCCCCTACGTACCCACCGGCGACATCGGGCTGCTGCCGCCGGAGGCCCGCGACTTCGAGCCCTTGGTTGCTCTCGACGGCGGCGCCGACGGGCTCGACATCCAGCGGCGGGTGACCGCGCGGGCCGGCCGGTGGCTGGCGCCCGGCGGGTCCCTGCTCATCGAGACCAGCGGGCGGCAGGCGCCCGCCACCGTGGCCGCTTTCACCCGCCACGGACTGGAGGCGGAGGTGGCCGTCTGCGAGGACCTGGACGCCACCGTCGTCATCGGGACGAGGCCCCGTCACCACGACGGCGCGGACGGCACCCGGACCGGCTGACCCGGCGGCCGGCATGGCAGGGCCCCGGGGCGATGGCGCACCCGGGGCCCTGCCGGACGGCGCCGAAAGCGCCGGCCTGAAGTGTCAGACGTTGGCGCAGCCGTTGCCCGCGGCCGGGTTCAGCAGGCCGATCACGTTGATCGTGTTGCCGCAGGCGTTGATCGGGATGTGGACCGGGATCTGGACGACGTTACCGGAGAGCAGGCCCGGCGAGCCGGCGGCGACGCCGTCGACATGCGTGTCGGCCATGGCGGGCGCCGCACTGCCCAGGGCCATGATGATGCCCGCGACGACGGCTGCAGCCTTCATGTGCTTCATTTCGATCCTCTCAGCAGTGACACCATGCGTGGCCACGACCTTCGCGCCACGCTGCCGGATTCTGTGCAGGCGTGCGTCACCGCAGAACTAGTAACCCTTTGTTTCCCGCTCGGAAGCCATTCCGAGGCCGGTGTCCGGAAAAGTCACTCGGATGCCTCATGATTCATTCTTCGAACCGCGTTCCGGATTTCGCACCCGAATTCTGTGATCTGGCTGCTCATCTGTTCCGGACAAGACAGCGCCCCCGGGCGCGGGTAGCGCTCGGGGCGTGCCGGGGAGGTGCGACTAGTCGATGGCCGACCCGTTGCCGGACAGGACGGGGATGTCGCTGAGGATGTGCGACAGGGGCTCGTCACCCTTGGCCTGGGTGGAGTTCTCGACGCACTGCTGGTTCTGCGGGGCCGACAGGATCGGGATGTCCTGGACGCCGATGTTCAGGAGGCCGACGATGTTCTGGACGTTGGCCTTGGCCGGGAGGCCGATGCACGGCTTGTTGAGCGAGCCCTGGATGAGGCTCATCTGCGGGCTCATGTCGCCGTAGGTGGCGGAGTTGCCGTACTCCTGCGAGGCGAAGTTGCCGCTCGCCGAGTTGGTGCCCCCGTCGTTGCCGAGAGCCAGAGCCTGCGGGGCCATCATTGCGCCGGCACCCGCCATGGAAGCGGTGACCATGGCCGTCGTCAGAATCTTCTTGATCACTTACTTGTCCCTTTTCGCTATGAACGCTCGAACGAGGAGCAAGCTGATCAACTGCTTCGGGGCTGTTTGGTTCCGGGCGTTCACCCGAATGCCGCAATGTGGAGCGGGACTGGTGCACAATTGGCGGCCCTGCAAGCTATCCGATCGGTGAATTCAATATGACAATTTTGGCTACCGGGCCTGTGTCCGCCGAGGAGAAGGGACGGCGCCGGGCCGTCAAGGAAGGCGTCGGAGGCAGCCGGGCTCTCGCCTGGCTGCTCGTGATCACGGGCGCGGCGGGGCTGCTGGCGTCGTGGGTCATCACGATCGACAAGATCAAGCTCGCCGAGGACCCCGGCTTCACACCCGGCTGCAGCCTCAACCCGGTGGTCTCCTGTGGCAGCGTCATGGAGAGCGACCAGGCGACGGTCTTCGGTTTCCCCAACCCGATGCTCGGCCTCGCGACGTACTCCGTGGTGATCGGTGTCGGCATGGCGCTGCTGGCCGGCGCTCGCTTCGGGCGGGCGTACTGGCTGACCCTCAACGCGGGCACCCTCTTCGGGGTCGGCTTCTGCACCTGGCTGCAGTACCAGTCGCTGTACGAGATCAACGCGTTGTGCCTGTGGTGCTCCCTGGCCTGGGTCGCCACGATCTTCATGTTCTGGTCGGTGACCGCGCACAACGTCCGCCACCGGCTGCTGCCCGCGCCGGCCTGGCTGCGGGGCTTCCTCGACGAGTTCACCTGGGTGCCGCCGGTCCTGCACACGGGCGTGGTCGGCATGATGGTCCTGACCCGCTGGTGGGACTTCTGGACCTCCTGAAGCGGCGCGCGACGACGAAGGACCCCGGCGGCCGCAGGGCCGCCGGGGTCCTTCGTCGTGCGGGGCGACTAGTCGACCGCCGAGCGGTTGCCCGACAGGACCGGGATGTCGTTGAGGATGTGCGACAGGGGCTCGTCACCCTTGGCCTGGGTGGAGTTCTCGACGCACTGCTGGTTCTGCGGGGCCGACAGGATCGGGATGTCCTGGACGCCGACGTTCACGAAGGCGAGGATGTTCTGGACGTTGCCCTTGACCGGGAGGCCGATGCAGGGCTTGTTGAGCGAGCCCTGGACGAGGCTCATCTGCGGGCTCATCTTGCCGTGCGTCACGGCGTTGCCGTAGCTCTGCGAGGCGCCGTTGCCGCTCAGCGAGTTGGTGCCGCCGTCGTTGCCGAGGGCCATAGCCTGCGGCGCCATGGCCGCGCCGGCGGCCGCCACGGAGAGCGCCAGCGCTGCCGTAGCCGTAACCTTCTTCAGCATTTTCTGTCCTTCTGTTGCATGGATGCCCGCCGTTGGAGCTCCCTGGACAACCGTCGATTTCCGCGTTTGGTTCTCCCGGTTCACTCCAACGGCCCTGGGCCGGGACTCCGGTCGCCGCGGTGGGGGACGGCATGCGGGGCGGCCCCGCCGCAGGTCGTCGGCGGGGCCGCCCCGGTCTGTGGCGTCCGGCGTGTCAGCCGCCCAGTGAGAGACCACCCAGCATCGGCGTCAGCGAGCCGGCCGTCCGCAGCGCCTGCTCAGGGGCGTCGCCCTTGACGTTGTTGAGTTCGGTGACGCTGCTCGCGGCCTGGTTCGCCGCGGAGCCCGCCTCGACCGAGTCCATCTGCGGAAGCGCGGTCGCCAGCTCGGCGACACCGCCGTTGAGGCTCATGGGCGGCATGTCCGCCGAACCGGCGGCGAAGGCAGGAGAGGCAGCCCCCAGCGCCGCAACGGAGCCGGCAATGATCGCAGCAGCCTTCGAGTACTTCATCTTTTCGAATCCCTTTCCCCGGCGGGTTCTCCGCCGTCGACAGGGGTAACGAGCCGTAGGCGTACGGGAAACCCCGCGACCCGGCCCTTTCTTCACCGCCCGGCTGACCGCCGCCCGCACGCGGCTCCTCTCAACGACCGAACAACGAAAGGGTTTTGGGGAGTCACTCGTTGGACTGGCGCCGCCCGGACCATTCATACGTCGCCGCCATGTGTGACAAGCCGTATGTAAGGCGAATGAGATGGCAGCCAAATGGCCGTAGGTGCGCGTCCTGCGTGCTTTCCGATCAGCTTTCTGAAAAAGTGCACTCCTGTTTTGTCGACTTGATCGAAAATGGAGAGCCACCCATGCCGGAGTCGCCGGGCTTCGCCGCGCGAGGCGTCCTGGGAGCACTGCTCTGCACGGCGTTCTCGGCCGCTCCGCTCATGGCCGCGGCGGCCCCGGCCCCCACGCCGCCGGAAGCACCCGATATCCCCTTCACGCAGCGCTACCACGCGGTGCACCACGGCGGGATCGTCCGCGCCGCGAACTCCGCCATCACCTGCCGCAAGCCCAACAGCCGTTCTGCGGCGCCCTGTTCGTCCCTCCAGCGGGGCGCGCAGGGCGTCAACGGGGACTACGACATGTTCTACGTCGACCTCGACGACGACCCCAACACGTACAACTCGAGCCGGGCCCGCCTCGCCCTGCCGGCGGACTCCCGCGTGCGGTACGCCCGCCTGTACTGGGGCGGGAACCTCCGCGTCGGAGAGCAGAAACCCCCGAAGGACAACGGCCGTGTCCTGATCGCAGAACCGGGCGGTGAGTACAAGGAGGTTCTGGCCGACACCCAGGTCGCACACCGCGACGCCGACGGCAGCGATGCCTACCAGGCGTCCGCCGACATCACACCCCTGGTGCGCGGCAGCGGCACCGGCTACTGGACCGTCGCCCAGGTCAACGTGGCGATGGGTCACTCGGAGGCAGGCGCCTGGGGCGGCTGGACCATGGTCGTGGCCTACGAGAAGGACACCGAACCCCTGCGCGAACTCGTCCTGTGGGACGGCTTCGAGAGCGTCCGCCCCGGGCGCGGTCAGCACTCGGTGACGCTCACCGGCCTGCGGATCGGGCCACGCTCCGCCGGACGTGCCGGGCTCGTCGCCTACGACGGCGACCGCGGCACGCGCGGCGACTCGGTGCATGTGCGGGCCGGCGACGGGAGACCGATTCTGCTCGAGGACCGCGCCAATCCGGCCGGCGACAGCATGAATTCGACCATTGCCGACTTCGGCACCACGGTGACGGGACGGCGGCCCGCGCACGTCAACACGCTCGGATACGACTCCGACGTGTTCGACATCCGGCCCGCACTGGCGGGCGGCGCGCATTCGCTGACGTTCCGCTTCGGAGCCGAAGGCAACGGGCATTTCCTCGGCGCTCTCTTCGTGCAGGCCGACGCGCGCCGCTGATTCACGCACCCACACTCCACTGCGTTCGAAGAAGGCCGTACGTGCTGCAGAGAAACTGGACCGAGAGAAGCCGAATGACGGTGTTCCACCTGGTTCAGCCGGTGGAGGGGGGAGTCGCGCGGGTCGTCACCGACCTGGTCAGGGCACAGGTCGGCGAGGGGATCCGGACCGTCGTCGCCTGCCCTCCGCAGGGACGGCTTCCCCACCTGGCGGCACAGGCCGGTGCGCAGGTGCATTCCTGGCCGGCCGGGCGGGAGCCGGGTCCGCGGCTCGCGAGCGAAGTACGGGCCGTCGCACGGCTGATCCGGGCCGGCGCACCGCACATCGTGCACGCGCACAGCGCCAAGGCCGGACTCGCCGGGCGGCTCGCCGTACGCGGCCGGGTGCCGACGGTCTTCCAGCCGCACGCCTGGTCGTTCGACGCGGTACGGGGGCGCAGCGCCGACCTCGCCCTGACCTGGGAGCGGCACGGCACGCGCTGGAGCACCCGCACCCTCTGCGTCAGCGAGAGCGAGCGCCGCGCGGGCGAAGAGGCGGGAATCCGTGCCCGCTGGTCGGTCATCCGCAACGGCATCGACCTGACGTACTTCACCGCACGCGGCAGCCGCGGCCGCGAGGAGGCCCGCGCCCTTCTGCCGGAGCTGAACCGTTTGCCCGTGCGGACGCCCCTCGTCGTCTGCGTGGGCCGCTTGTGCCGGCAGAAGGGACAGGACGTGCTGCTGCGGGCCTGGACCGAGGTGTCGCGGGCGGTCCCCGGCGCCCGGCTCGTCCTGGTCGGCGACGGGCCGGACCGGGAGGCGCTTCGGCAGGGCGCCCCGCCAGGGGTGCTCTTCGCGGGCGACCGCGCCGACACCCGGCCGTGGCTGCACGCCGCGGACGTGGCCGTACTGCCCTCGCGCTGGGAGGGCATGGCGCTCGCCCCGCTGGAGGCGATGGCCTGCGGGCTGCCCGTCGTGGTCACCGACGTCAGCGGCGCCAGGGAGAGCCTGCCGCCCGGCCATGAGCCGTACGCGCTGGTCCCGCCCGAGGATCCGGCCGCGCTCGCCGCGGCGCTGGTCCGGCTGCTGACGGATGCCGCGCTCCGCCAGGACCTGGGCCGCGGGGCCGAGGAGCACACACGGGCCACGTCCGACGTGCGCAGGACGGCAGCGGCCGTCCTCCACCTGTACCAGGAACTACTGAGCCCGCAACGGCCCTTGACGAGGGAGCGCAGCGAACGATGACGACGGAGAGTGCCCCTGCTCCCCACAGTGCCCGGGCGACGGCCGCACGCCGCCCGGCGCCCTTGGTCCACGCGCCGCGCCGAACGGCAGCCCGCCGTCCACCCGTCCGTGCGCACCGTCACCCCGCCCGCCGGGAACGTCCGACCGCGCTGCTCCTGGCCGACGCCACCGCCGCCGTCGTCACGCTGGCCCTCGCACCGGCCCTGCTGTGGCCCACGGCTCCCTGGCCGGCCGTGTCGGCGGTGCCGCTCGTGCTGGTCCAAGGCGTGCTGCACACCTGGCGCGGCCTCTACCGGCGCAGGCTTTCGCCGTCCGCGCTCGCCGAACTGCCCGTGCTCCTCGGGCTCGCGATGCTCCAGTGGTACGCCCTCACCGCCACGTTCGCCGCCCAGGACCCCCCCTACGAAATCGCCCTGACCGCACCGGCCCTCGCCGGCGGCGGCCAGGCGCTGCTCGCCTGCGCCGGGCGGGCGGCCGTCCACCACGCGCGCCGGCGGTCGGCCGCGCGTAGGCCGCGGTCCACCCTCGTCGTCGGCCGGGGGCCGGTCGCCCAGCAGGTCACCGCGGCGCTGTACGAGCACCCCGAGTACGGCTTGCGGCCGGTCGGCCAGGTCGATCCCGCCGGCCTGGGCGGGCCGGTCCACGCGGCCCTTCCCGTCCTGGCCGGACCGGAGGACGTCAGCCGCGCGGTCATCCAGAACGCCGTCGGCCACGCCGTCTTCACCCGGCCGCCGGGGACCGGCCCGGAGAGCGCCGCGCTGCTACGCCTGTTCGCCCGGCACGGCTGCCGGGTGTGGCTGGTCGACGGGACTCCCGCGGAGCCCGGCAGGCAGCGCAGGGCACCCGGCAGGGACCACCTGTGGGGATTCCCCGTCAGGCCGCTGGACGCGGCGCGCCGGCCGTTCTCCCTCACGGGCAAGCGGGTCATGGACGTGTGCCTCGCCGCTGTCGCCCTCGTCGCGGCGGCGCCCGTGCTGGTCGTCTGCGCGCTCGCCGTCCGTCTCTTCGACGGGCCCGGAATCATCTTCCGGCAGGAACGGATCGGACTGGACGGACGGCCGTTCGTGCTGCTGAAGTTCCGCACCATCAGCCCGGTCGACGAGCACGAGTCCGCCACCCGCTGGAGCGTGGCCTCCGACCGGCGGATGAGCGTCACCGGCAGTCTGCTGCGCCGCACCTCCCTCGACGAACTGCCGCAGCTGTGGAACGTGCTGCGGGGCGACATGAGCCTCGTCGGCCCCCGGCCGGAACGCCCCTACTTCGTCGCCAAGTTCAGCCGTGTCCATCCCGGCTACCAGGCGCGCCACCGGATGCCCGTCGGCATCACCGGGCTCGCGCAGATCCACGGCCTGCGCGGCGACACCTCCATCGAGGAACGCGCCCGCTTCGACAACCACTACATCGACACGTGGTCGCTGTGGCAGGACGTCTGCATCCTGGTCCGCACCGCCGCCTCCATGCTGAGGCTGGGAGGCAGTTGAGATGACAGCCGTCACCTGGACCGCCGCGCGGCACAGGCGCACACCGCCCTTCCTCCGCCTGCTGCCCCTGGTCGCGACCGTGCTGCTGCCGGCCGCACCGCTCCCGGCGGTCGGCGGCGGGGCGGGCACGGTGAGCCCGGCGGACATCGCGTCGGGGGGCCTGGTGGTGTGGTGCGCGGTGCAGGTCCTGCACCGCCGCTCCCGGCCCCTGACGCCCGCCGCCGCCGTCGTGTTCGGCCTGCCCGTCGTCGGCTTCGCGGTCGCGACCGTCACCGCGGCCCAACCGAACGCCGCGCTGCCCGGGTTCGTGCGCTACCTCCAGGTCTTCGTCCTCGTGCCGCTGGCCGTCGTGCTGCTCGTACGGGACGCGCGCGACTTCCGCGTCGTCGCCGGTGCCCTGGTCGTCCTGGCGCTCGCCCAGGGGGCCGTGGGCACCTACCAGTTCGCCACCGGCACCGGCGCCTCCTACATGGGCGAGGACATCCGGGCCGTGGGCACCTTCGGGCCGACGGACGTCATGGGGATGGCGACCGTCGTGTCGTACGGGCTGATCGCGGCGCTCGCGCTCGCCCTGCGCCCCCCGTCCGACGCGCCCTCCTGGCTGAGGCCGTGCGCGTTCACGGCCGCGGCCGTGCTCGTCCTGCCGCTCGCCCTGTCGTTCAGCAGGGGCGCGTGGATCGCCACGGCGCTCGCCGCGTTCGCGGTGGTCGCGCTGTGCGGGCTGCGGCAGGCGGTGCGGGTGCTGTCGGCGGTGGCCGCGCTCGGCGTCGTACTCGTCGGGGGCCTCGGCATCGGCTCCCAGATGATCTCCGAGCGCGTCAGCAGCATCACCCGCGTCACCGACGCGCCGGACCGGTCGGTCGGCGACCGGTACGCGATGTGGGCCGCGGCGGCCGGGATGTGGCGCGAGGAGCCGGCGGCGGGGGTCGGGCTGAAGGGCTTCCCGGCCCACCGCGACGGTCATTCCTCGATCGGCCTGTCCGCCGGCAGCGACATCGCCGGTGCGGGCAGGCAGTTCGAGAAGCAGCCGCTGCTGTCGCCGCACAACATGTACCTGCTCGTCCTCGGCGAGCAGGGCCTGATCGGGCTCACCGCGTTCGCCGGCAGTCTCGCCGCCGTCCTCGTCCTCGGCCTGCGCCGGCTCGCCGGCGGCCCGCACGGGTGGGCCGTGGACTGCGGACTGACGGCGGTCGGCCTGATGCTCTGGCAGACCGTCGACTTCCTCTACGCGGACATCGGCGGCCCGTCGACGGCCCTCACGGGTGTGCTGCTGGGCCTGGCGGCCTGGTGGGCGCTCGGCGGAACGAGGCGCGTGTGACCGAGGACCCGCGCCCGGCCGCCGGCCGTCGCCCCCCGGGAGCGCCGTCGCCGGCGCCGGGCCGCCTCGCGGTACCGCCGGAGGGCGATGCGGGGGCCGTTGGCGCCCTCGCCCCGGAGCGGGTCGTTCACGGCGGGGTCCATGACGGCGCCGCCGACGAACGGCTGACCCACCAAGGCCCCGAGGAGCGGCCCGCCGTGGCCGTGGCCGGGGGCACGCGCGGGGCGCCGTCCCGGCGGGGCCACGCCACCGCGACCGGGCCGTACACCGGTGCCGCCCCTGTGCGGGGGCGGCACGCCCGCAGGGGCGGGCGGACGGGCGACGCGGGGCGCGGCACACCGCCCGTCCTCGGGCGGTTCCTCGTCCGGGCGGCCGCGGTCACCGCCGGGCTCACCGCGGCAGGCGCCGTGCTCGGACTGGTGCGGGACCAGACCATCGCGCACATCTTCGGGGCCGGCGTGGAGAGCGACGCGTTCCTCATCGCCTGGACCGTCCCCGAGATGGCCTCCACGCTCCTCATCGAGGACGCGATGGCGCTGCTGCTGGTCCCCGCGTTCAGCCATGCCCTCGCCCGGCGGGCCGCGGACAGCCGGATCGCCGATCCCGTGGGGGAACTGGTCTCCGCCACCTTCCCGCGGCTGTTCGCCCTGCTGACCTGTGCCGCCGGCCTGCTGCTGATCGGCGCGCCGCTCGTCGTGCGGGTCCTCGCGCCGGGCTTCGGCGACCCGGGGCTCGCCGTGGACTGCACCCGGATGACCGCGCTGACCGTCCTCACGTTCGGCGTCACCGGCTACCTCAGCGCCGCCCTGCGCGCCCACGGCAGCTTCCTCCGCCCGGCGAGCGTCTACGTCGCGTACAACGCCGGCATCATCGCCACGACGCTCGCCCTGCACTCCGTGTGGGGCGTACGCGCCGCCGCGGTCGGTGTCGCCGTCGGCAGCCTGCTCATGGTGGCCGTGCAACTGCCCGCCTTCGCCCGCCGTATGACGCTGCGACCGCTGGTGCGCCGCCCCCGGTCCAAGGCGCCCCTCCTCGGCGCCGCCCTCCTCGCCCCCGTCGTGCTCTTCGCCGTCAGCCGCCAGTCCCAGGTCCTCGTCGAGCGCTTCCTCGCGGCGCCGCTCCCCGCCGGGGCGATCTCCCATCTCAACTACGCGCAGAAGGTCGCGCAGATGCCGATGGTGCTGTCGCTGATGGTGTGCACGGTGACGTTCCCCGTCGTCGCCAAGGCCATGGCGGAGGGCGACCACGACCGGGCCCGCCGCCGCGTCGAGCAGGACCTCGCCATGGCCGGCGCGACGGTCCTGCTCGGCACCGCGATGGTCGTCGCATACGCGCCCCAGATCATCGAAGTGCTCTTCCAGCGCGGCGCGTTCGACGCCCAGGACACCGGGATCACCGCCACCGTCATGCGCGTGTACGCAGCGGGCCTCCTCGGCCACTGCCTCGTCGGCGCGCTCGGCCGGCCGTTCTTCTCCTCCGGCCGGCCCACCTGGTACCCGGCCGCCGCGATGGCCGCGGGGCTCGCGGTCACCGTCGCGGCCGGTGCCGTCATGGTCGGCGCCCTCGGCGTGAACGGCATCGCGGCCGCCAACGCCGCCGGCATCAGCACCACCGCGCTGCTGCTGCTGTGCGGCCTCGGATCGCAGGGGGTCGCCATCCAGGTGCGCTCCGTCGGCGGCCGCATCGGCCGGCTCACGGTCGCCGCGGCCGCCGCCACGGCGGCCGGCCTCTTCACCGCGCCGCTGACCGGCGGCCCGCTGCAGAGCCTCGCCGCCGGTTGTCTGCTGCTGCCCGCCGTCTTCCTGCTCACCGCCCGCGCCCTGGGCGCGCCCGAAGCCGTACACCTGCTGGGACTCGCCCGACGGAGGCTGCTTCATGACCACTGACACCGCGGCGCCGCCCGCCGCCCCGGCCCTCGCCCAGCCGTGGATCCTGATGTACCACGCCGTGGGCGACCCCACAGCGGACCCGTACGGCATCACCGTCGCACCGGACCGCCTGGAACTCCATCTCCGCTGGCTGCGCGCCCGCGGCCTGCGCGGAGTGGGCGTGGCCGACCTGCTGCGCGCCCACGGCGCGGGCAACGCCGCCGGCCTCGTCGGCCTCACCTTCGACGACGGTTACGCCGACTTCGTCGACACGGCACTGCCGCTGCTGGCCAGGCACGACTGCGCGGCCACCGTGTTCGTCCTGCCCGGCCGGCTCGGCGGCACCAACGAGTGGGACCCGGAGGGTCCGCGCCGGCCGCTGCTCACCGGCCGGCAGATCAGGGCCGCCGCGGACGCGGGCACCGAGATCGCCTCGCACGGCCTGTTCCACCGCCACCTGGCGGGCTGCCCGGACGACGTGCTCGTCGAGGAGACCGCCCGCAGCCGCGACCTGCTCCACGAACTCACCGGCACGGCCCCCGCCGGGTTCTGCTACCCGTACGGCACCTTCGACCGGCGCGCCGCCGAGGCCGTGCGCCGGGCGGGCTACACGTACGCCTGCGCCATCGCCCCCGGCGCGGCGGCCGGACCGTACGCCCTGCCCCGTACGCACATCAGCCAGGCCGACCGCGGCACCCGGCTGTGGGCGAAGTGGCTGCGCCACCGGGCACGCCGCCGTCCGGCGCTCGGCCCGGTGCGCTCCGGCGGTGCCGGATGAGGGTCCTGCACATCATCACCGGTCTCGGCGTCGGCGGCGCGGAACAGCAACTGCGGCTGCTGCTGCGCCATCTCCCCGCCGAGTGCGACGTCGTCACCCTGACCAATCCCGGTCAGGTCGCCGACGGGCTGCGCGCGGACGGGGTGTCGGTCACGCACCTCGGCATGCGGAGCAACACGGATCTCACGGCCCTGCCGCGACTCGCCCGGTTCGTCCGGCGCGGCCGGTACGACCTCGTGCACACACACCTGTACCGGGCCTGCGTCTACGGGCGGATCGCCGCCAGGCTGGCCGGGGTGCGGGCCGCCGTCGCCACCGAACACTCCCTGGGCGGCCAGGAGATCGAGGGCCGGCCGCTCACCCGGGGCACCCGCGCGCTGTACCTCAGCACCGAACGCCTCGGCGCCGCCACCGTCGCCGTCTCCCCGACCGTGGCCGGCCGGCTCCGCGACTGGGGCGTTCCCGGCCCCCGCATCCACGTCGTGCCGAACGGCATCGACGCTGCACGGTTCCGCTTCGACGCCTCCGGGCGGCACGTCACCCGGAGGCGGCTCGGCGTCCCCGCCGACGCCTACGTGGTCGGCGGCGTGGGCCGGCTCGTTCCCGGCAAACGCTTCGACGTCCTGATCGAGGCGGTCGCCGCCCTGCCCGGCGTCCGGCTGCTGCTCGCCGGCGACGGTCCGGAGCGGGACGCACTGCGCGCCCTCGCCGTACGGCTCCGGGCGGCCGATCGGATCCGGCTGCTCGGGGAGTGCGACGCCGACGGGGTCGCCGCGCTGCTTTCCGCCGTGGACGTGTTCGTGTCGGCCTCCCGAGAAGAAGCGTTCGGGCTCGCCGTGGTCGAGGCCCTCGCCGCCGGCCTGCCGGTACTGCACAGCACCTGTCCCGCCGTCGACGACCTACCGGCGAACGACGCACCGGGCGCCACCCGGCTGCAGGACGGCGGCGTCCGTGAGCTCGCGGAAGCACTGCGCGCCCGCAGGACCGCGGTCCCCCGACGGCTGCCGCCGCCCCGCGCCGTCGGCCGCTACGACATCGCGCGGGGCAGCCGCCTTCTGATGGACGTGTACGCGCACGCCCTGGACACCGCCCGGCCGGACAGCGACCGGCCGGAGCACTTCCCTCCCGAACCGACCCGGAGAGCACTCCCATGACCGAGACGTCCGAGCAGGAGCCCGCCGCCCGCGGCCGGTTCCGCCGCCTCGCGAAGATCACCCTGCCCGTCTGGTGGCCCCTGCCGGTCTGCGCCCTGCTCGGCACGGCCTGCGGTGCCTCGTACGGCCTGCTCAAAGCACCCGAATACGCCTCCACCAGCTATGTCGTCGCCGTGGCCGCCAAGGGCTCCGACCCCGCGGCGGCGCTCGGCTTCGCCCAGGCCTACGGGCGGATCGCCACCAGCGACTCGACCCTCGCGTACGCACGTGTCGCGGCAGGCGTGCCGACGAGCGAACTGCGCGAACGGGTGGAGACGGAGACGTCCCCCGACTCGCCGATGATCGCGATCACCGGCACGTCCACCGATCCGGACCAGGCCGCCGACATCGCCAACGCGGTCGCCGACGCCGTGTTCGTGAGCAGCAATCAGGTGTCCAAGAACACCGGCGTCTCACTGACCCTTTTCTCGCAGGCCATCTCCCCGGACGAGTCCGTCTCCCCTTCGCTTCCCGTCGCCGCCGCGGTCGGCGGCTGCGCGGGCGGACTGCTCGGGGGGCTGGCGCTGCTCGTGGGACCGCGCCGCAGGGCCGCCGTCCCCACCGTCGGCGTGCCCGCGCCCGCGCACCACGCCGAACCGGCGGGCGAACGGGAGCTGGTGTGACCCCCGGAGGCGGGCGGGGGATCACCGTCACCCTGTGCCGCGATCCGGACGCTTTCGCCGCACTGGCGCCGGAGTGGAACCGGCTGCACGACGACTGCCCCACCGCCACCCCCTTCCAGAGCCACGCCTGGCTCCACTCCTGGTGGCGCAGCTACGGCACGAGCGGCCGGCTGCGCGTCGTCCTCGTCCGCCGCGACGGCCGGCTGATCGGCGCCGCGCCGCTGACGCTGACGCACGGACCGATGCCGCTGCTCGTGCCGCTGGGCGGTCCGATCTCCGACCACTGCGACGTCCTCGTCGACGGCGGCGACGTCCGGACCGCGGTCGGGGCGCTGGAGCGGGGCCTGCACAGGGCGGCACGCCGCGCGGTGATCGACCTGCGCGAGGTGCGCCCCGGCGCGGCGGCGGAACGGCTCTACGAGAGCTGGAAGGGCGCCCGGGCCCGGCTCACCGACTCCGTCTGCATGGAGCTCCCGGCCGCTCCCGTCGAGGAGCTCGCCCGGCGGATGACGAGCGCCAGGGCGCAGCGGGTGCGCGCCAAACTGCGCAAGATCGACGCGCTGAAGATCGAGGCCCACCCCGTGCCCGAGGCGGACGTCGCGGAGGCCGTCGCGCACCTGCTGCGGCTGCATGAACTCCAGTGGCGCGGCCGCGCCGTCAACCCGGAGCACCTCAGGCCCCGGTTCGCCGCCCATCTGGTGCGCGCCACCCGGGAGATGGCCCGCCGCGGGGAGGCCGTCCTGACGGAGTTCCGGATGGACGGCGAGGTCGTCGCGGCCGCGCTCACCCTGCGCTCGGGCAGCATGGCGGGTGGATATCTGTACGGGGCGGACCCCGCGCTCCGGGACCGGAAGGCCGACGTGGCGACCATGCTGCTGCGCCACGACGCGCAGCAGGCAGCCGACGACGGGCGGGGCGTGCTCAGCCTGCTGCGGGGGGCGGAGCCGTACAAGAACAGCTGGCGTCCGGAGACCGTCACCAACCAGCGGCTGCTGCTCGCGCCGGCCACGCTGGAGCCGCTGCTGCGGCTGCACGAGACACGCGCCCGGCTGCGCGACAGGGCCGCCGGGGCGGTGCGCGAGCGGCTGCCCGCCGCACGCGAGTGGCGCGACCGGCTGAGCAGCCGGCGGGCGGCCGCCGCGAGGCGCTGACATGCCTCGGGCAGCCGTCCGACTCGTCCCCGGGGCCACGGGTTCCGCGGCGCGCCGGTCGTGCCCGGGGTCACCGTCGGCCCGCTTCCGCGGTCAGAAGCCCAACTGTCCCTCCGGCCAGGGGAACTCGACACAGAACTGCCGGTCTCCCATCCACTGCGCGACCCAGTCCCCGAGATCCACGGGGACGCACCAGTCGACGGGGTTCGTCATGCCGTCGTCCGGCAGCGGAGAGGGCAGCGGCACGCCGGGGTCCGTGCTGTCCGGAGGTGCGGGCTCCGCCGGTGCCGGTTCGACGGGCGGCTCCAAGGGGTCGGGCTCCGCGGGATCCGGCGCGACGGGACCGGGCTCGGCAGGGCCGGGATCGACGGGCGCGGGCTCCGCAGGAACGGGGTTCGCAAACAGCTTCGAGCGGAACACTTTCGAGGACTGCGGATTGTCTTCGCACTGCCACACACCATGCGGGCAGTAGTCTGTGATCGTCTGGTAGAGCGGCTTGTGACGGTCGATCCATTCGAGCATGCGGCGCATGTACTCGGGATTGTCGCCGTTCCGGAAAAGCCCCCACTCCGGATACGAGATCGCCTTGTTGTGCGCCGCGGCGAACTCGATCTGCTTCCGCAATCCGTACGGGGCATTCACCTGTTCGTCGAACGTCCCGCCCGGAGGCTGGTCGTACGAGTCCATCCCGATGATGTCGACCACGTCGTCACCGGGGTAGCACTCGGTCCAGGGAATGGCGTCCTGACCGCGATTGGGAGCGAAGTCGAATCGGAACTTCTGCCCGGGGACGGAACGCATGGCCGTGACGATGCGGTGCCAGTACGCCTTCCACGCCGCGGGGTGCGGCGCACAACGGTGCGTGTACGTCGTGCCGTTCATCTCCCAGCCGAGGACGATCACCGTGTCCGGGACACCCGCCTCGACGAGCCGGCCCGCGAGGGTCCGGAAGTGCTTGTCGAAGCTGCCCTCCGCCCCGGCGGTCAGCAGCGCCCTGACCACGCCGTCCGGCAGTCGCGCCTCGTTGCGCTCCAGCATCGGGACGTTGAGGACGAACATCCGGTCCTCGGCGCCGCGCCGCCAGTCGGCCCACGGACGCAGGAACTCCGGCCGGCCCTCGATGTTGGCCCAGCGGTCGCCCGGGAGATACGTGTGAGCGACTCTCAGCTCGCGCCCGCCGAGCCACCGGGACAGTTCGGCCATACGCCCGACACCGGGCGGACCGTAGTGGAGATAGGCCCCCACGGCTACCGGTGGTTTCTCCGGAGAGTCAGGACCGTCGTTCGCGTGGGGGGCAGCGCCCGCCGTCCGGATCCCGGAAACAGCGGTGGAGACAAGAAGACCGGCGGTGACCGTTCCGATGCCCGTGCGGATGAGACGGCGCCGTTGTGGCATGAATTCCTCCTCTGTGGGGCCCGTTCCGGGATGCAACGACCGTAGGCAGAAAGTCGTACGAAAGGGCTGCCCGAAGAGGAGTCGGTAGGCCATTAGCGAAGAGGCGCGCTCCAGTCAGGACCATCCAGGTGAAAGATATGACTCGAATGCCGATCTCCGACACGGGAGTGCCCGCTCTCGTGCTCCGGCTCGACCGGAATCCCTTTCACCACGGCACCCTCGGAGCCGTCAGATCGCTGGGCCGCGCCGGTGTGGAGGTGCACGCCGTGGTCGAGTCGGCCCGCAGTCCGGTCGCCCGGTCCCGCCATCTGCACCGGGCGCATGTCAGACCCCCGGGCGAGCTCCGCCCGGAGAGCTTCGTCGACCTGCTGCTCGACGTGTCCGACCGGATCGGCCGGCCCGCCGTTCTCATCGCCATGGACGACCTCGGCGCCGTCAGCATCGCCGCCAACGCCCCTCGTCTCGTCCCGCGGTTCCTGTTCCCCGACCAGACCGCCGACGCCACGGCCGGTCTCGCCGACAAGGCCGAACTGGTACGACTGTGCGAGCGGGCCGGGATCGCACACCCGGAAACGGTCGTGCCGCAGAGCGCAGCGGACGCCGACGCCGCGGTACGGCAGCTCGGGCTGCCCCTGGTCGCCAAGTGGAGCCGGCCGTGGCTGCTGGACCAGGGGACGGGCCTGCGCAGCACGACCCTCGTCGCCTCGCCCGCCGCGGTGCAGCGGCTGTTCGAGCGCACCGGACAGGCCGGCAGCAGGCTGGTGCTCCAGCGGCTGCTGCCGGAAGGGCCGTACTGCGACTGGTTCTTCCACGGCTACTTCTCCCGGCGGTCCGACCTGCTGCTCGGCGGCACCGGCCGCAAGGAGCTCGCCTGGCCCCCCGGGGCCGGGCTGACCGCGAAAGGCAGCTGGCAGCAGAACGACGAGGTACGGGCGGCGGCCCTCAAACTGGTGGCGCACTCCGGCTACCGGGGGATCCTCGACCTCGACTTCCGGCGCGACCCGGCGGGCGGCGCCTACCGGCTCCTCGACGTCAACCCGCGGCCCGGCGCGCAGTTCCGGCTCTTCACCGACGAGGGCGGGCTCGACGTCGTCCGGTCCCTCTACCTGGACCTCACGGGCAGCCCGGTGCCGCGGACCGCCGGCCGGCCGGGGCGGGTCTTCGTGGCGGAGAACTACGCCCTGCTCTCCGCCGTCGCCGGCGGCAGGCACCGAACTCCCGGACGGGCAGGCGCCGCGCACCGCGGGGTCGAGACCGCCTGGTTCGCCCGCGACGACCTGCTGCCGTTCCTCGCCATGTCCGCGGCCTGGCTGCGACGCGGCCTCGTCAAGGGAACGGACCGCCTGCGACCACTGCCGCGGCAGCGGACATCGCCTTCCATCGCCGGGCCAGAGACCACACCAGAAGGAGCGGGAACCGCATCATGTACGACTTGGCAGTGATCGGCGCCGGCCCGTACGGGCTCTCCGTCGCGGCGCACGCCGCCGCGGCAGGGATGAGCCTGCGGGTGTTCGGCAGAACCATGGCGTCCTGGCGGGACCACATGCCGGAAGGGATGTTCCTCAAGTCGGAGCCCTGGGCCTCCGACCTGTCGGACCCGGACGCCAAGTACACCCTCGCCGACTACGCCGCCGTCCGCGGCTTCGAGGCGGCGCACGGCCGTCCGCTCCCGATCGCCGACTTCGCCGGGTACGGCATGTGGTTCGCCGAGCACGCGGCGCCGCCCGTCGAGGAACGGACCGTCACCCGGGTCGTCCCGTCGGCCCGCTGCTTCCGTGTGGAGACGGCGGACGGCGACCGCATCGAGGCGCGGACGGTGGCGGTCGCCGTCGGCATCATGCCCTTCCGGCGCGTGCCCGAGCCGCTCAAGGGGTTGCCCCCAGCCCTCTGTTCGCACAGCAGCGGCCACCTGGACCCGAGCGGGTTCGGCGACCTCGACGTCACCGTCGTCGGTGCCGGCCAGGCGGCGCTGGAGACGGCGACCCTGCTCGCCGAGCACGGGGCACGGCCGCAGTTGGTGGCCCGCACGGACCGGATCCGGTGGAACACCGTGCCCCTGCCGCAGCGGCGCGGACGGCTGAGCACCCTGCACACCCCGCTCAGCGGTCTCGGCAGCGGCTGGACCACCT
The DNA here is from genome assembly GCF_009832925.1 of Streptomyces sp. Tu 2975. Lineage (GTDB taxonomy): Bacteria > Actinomycetota > Actinomycetes > Streptomycetales > Streptomycetaceae > Streptomyces. The sequence goes on along the minus strand of NZ_CP047140.1, from coordinate 3,137,865 downwards.
GGGCATGGTCGCAACTGCCCGGGCCGGTCGGTCGGCTGCCGGCCGGCCTGCGGGAACGCCTGACGGCCGGCGCGCTCGGACCGGCCGGCGCCTGGTGGCTCCGCGACCGCTACGAACAGCGGGTGCCCGAACTGCTCGGACACAGCCTCCGCCGGGCCTCGGTGCGCGACGACGGCCGGGTGCGGCTCGAGCTGAACACACCCGGCGGCGGGACCCGTTCGCTCGACACCGGCCATGTCGTCGCGGCGACGGGCTTTGTCCCGGAGCTGGACCGTCTCGGCCTGCTCGACCCCGGTCTCCGGCAGGCGCTGCGCAGGGCGGGCACCGGCCGGGCACCGGCGCTGACCCCCCGGTTCGAGTCCAGCTGCCCCGGACTGTTCTTCGCCGGTCTGCTGACCGCGCCGACGTTCGGTCCCGCCATGCGGTTCGTGTACGGCACGGCCTTCACCGCGGACCGGCTCGTCGCCGGGGTGCGGCGCCGGCTGCGGCGCTGACACGCCGGACGGCAGGACCGGGACGGTGCGCTCAGGCCGGGTGCCGGTCGTAGAGCCAGCCCCTGCGGGACTGCGGGGAGGCGGGCCTGGTGGCCGGCTCTTCCGTGACGGGCGGGGGCGGGAAGAGGCTCAGCCTGGTCCACTCCCCGTCCGGCCGGCCCGGCATGGTGCGGCCGGCGGACGTCCACTCACGCGCCAGCTGGTCGTAGATGGGACTGCTGCCCGTCGGTCCGGCCGTCGGATCCGTTCTCGTCTGGATGCGCTGCCATCGAGCCGGCGCGGTAATCCTTGCCATATGACCGCAAACGCGCGGCCGGGGCCGAAGTCACTGCCGAGGCCGGGTGGTGGGGGACGCGTGGAACGGCCTTTCGAGCCGGTCGCCCGCGGCAGTGAGATTCACCCGTACGACTCGGGGCGCGCCGCGTCCGATCACCCCTGCCGGAACCGAAGATACGCATCAACGCGCGCCGCGGAAAAGAGGATCGATGCGACACATGGCGACCGTGCTGGTGCCGGCACTCCTCGTGGGCCTCACCGCATGCCAGAGCACAGGCGGCGCCGGGGCGCGGCCGGCGGCCGGGCCGTCCGCCGGGGCGCGGGCTGCCGCCGCCGGCATCGGCGACACCGCCGACGTCGGCGGCGCACGGTTCGGCGAGCATCTGCGGGTCTCCGCACGGGGCTTCGTCGACCCCGCCGTGGCGATCGGGAAGACGCCGCGGCCCGCCGCCGGACACCGCTGGGTCGGTGTGGAGATCGGCCTCGCCAACGTGGGCGGCACCCCCCACGGATCACCCCTCGGCAGGACGTGGGTCGTCGACGACCGCGGCAAGCGCCACCCCGCCGTCCGCTCAGGGGAGCTCACCACGGGCGTCCCGCTGAAGGTACGGACGCTGACCGTCGGTGAACACGCCGATGGATGGCTGGTCTTCGAGGTGCCCTTCGGCAGCCGCGCCGTCCGCCTCGACTGCACGGTCGGCGGCGAGCGGCACAGCTGGCGGCTGTGAGGAACGGCGGCGGCCTCGCGTCGACGGCGGGGGAACGGCACTTTGCAGTCCGGTTCCCCCGTCCAGGTGAACGAGGGCCGGAAGGCGGCGTGCCCGCCACTAGGGTGCCGAGCCATGACCACAGCCAACACCCCCCGATCCGCCGTGAACCGCAGCCGGCTGGGCACGCTCTCCCTGCTCGCATGGACCGGTGACCCCGCTCAGGGGCATGACACGCCCTACCTGCTCACCTACTCCCTCGGCGACGGCAGCGACGGCCCCGCCGCGGGGGAGGAGGAGGCCCTGGCGATGATCGCGGAGCTCGGGCTGACCGTCGGTGACGAGATGCACGACCACACGCACGACGGCTCGCACCCGATCCAGCTGTTGGTGGAAGCCGGCCAGGCCGTCGTCAACATGCCCTACCTCAACGCCCAGTGCCCGGCGCCGCCCGAGTGGCTGGCAGCCGCGGACCGGCGCGGCCATGTCCACTTCATGATCGCGAGCCGCCCGTGGCCCGAGGGGACGCCGGGCAAGCCCGTCAGCGACGAGGCCTTCCAGTCCTTCCTCGGCGACGAGACCACCCTCATCAGCTCCGCGCACGTACTGCTGCCGGTATCACGGCTGCGCCGCTGACACGAGGCCTCGGGGCAGGAGGTCCGCGTCCTGAGTCCCAGACTCAGAAGGCCTCGGATCAGGATGCTTCGAAGGCGAAACGGAGGGACCGGACACGGTTGTCGAAACTGGAGTCGACCAGGCACGGCGCGCCGACCGTCCGGAGGCCGCCGGTCCTGGTGAGCAGTTCATGGAACAGGGCCTTCATCTCCTGTCTGGCCAGGTGCGCGCCGAGGCAGTGGTGCGGGCCCCCACCGCCGTACCCCAGGTGCGGATTGGGGCTGCGGGTGATGTCGAAGACGTCCGGATCGTCGAAGACGGCCTCGTCCCGGTTGGCCGACGCGTAGAACAGAACCACCTTCTCGCCTGGGCGGAAGCCATGGCCGCCGAGCTCGCACTCGGCGGCCACCGTGCGGCGGAACTGGATGATCGGGGTCGAGTGACGGACGATCTCCTCCACGGCGCCGTCCGCGTACCCGTCGAAGTCCGATTCCAGCAGAGCCCGCTGCTCCGGGTGTTCGCCGAGCAGCGCCAGCCCGTGCGCGATCGCGTTGCGCGTCGTCTCCACTCCCGCGACCAGCAGCAGCGAGAAGAACGCGCCCAGCTGCCGCGAGTTCAGCGCCTGGCCGTCCACGTCCGCGCACACCAGGGCGGAGATGAGATCCCCCGTGGGCCTGCGGCGCCGCTCCCGGGCCAGGCCCGCCATCACCAGCTGCATATGGGCCAGGGCGCGCAGTCCGCGCCCGGGCATCCGCAGCCTGGACCGCAGGCCGCGCTGCACGCCCACGTTCTCGGAGGCCTGGTCGATACGGGTCGCGATCTCGGCACGGGCCTCGCCCGGGACGCCCATCAGGTCGCAGATCACCTCGAACGGCATGCGTGAGGCGACCGAAGGGACGAAGTCCTGCGGTCGGCACGCCAGCATCTCCCCGACGATGCGCCGGGCGACCTCCCTGACGTTGTCCTCGGTGGCGGCCAGCAGTCTCGGCGTGAACGAACGGGCCACGATCCGGCGCAGCGTGGCATGTTCCGCACCGTCCATGTTGACCATCGAGTTACCGAAGACCGCCTTCGCCCAGGAGGCCGGCTCCGGAGTGGTGACGCCCGGCGCGCTGGTGAAGTCACGCGGCCGCCGACTCGCCTCGGCGACGTGGGCGTGCCGGACCAGCGCGTAGAAGCCGGGACGGTCACCGAACCGCACGGGGGTGTCGCGTGCGCGGAGTTCGGCGAAGGCGGCGAGCCGGGCCGGCCGCGGCAGCCGCCAGAACGACGGATCGGACAGATCGGTCTCAGGGGCGTGTGCGGCCGGCCGCGCAGCGGCCTGGCCGGGAATCTCCCTACCCACGGCAACCTCCAGGTGCTCGGGCCACATGCTGACCCATCGCGGCGTCAGCATGCGTCCCGACATTGCTGCGGACGGGCGGAATTTGCACGGGTTCGGTCGTCCGGATCGTTGTGGCAGGACGACGGAGACTCCGTTCGGCACATGAGGGGACGTACACAGCGATGAAGTTGACCACCCGGGGAACCCTGGCGGCGGTACTGGCATGCGTGGGCACGGCCGTGGCGGCCGCACCCGCGGTCGCCGGGACGTCCGTACCGGTCGTCCTGCCGCTCGAGAGCCTCGAGACGGCGGTACCGGTCGAGGCGCCGGACCTGCGCACCGGTGTGCCCGTCCCCGTGCCCGGCGCGCCCGAAGGGCCGCGGCACGTGACCGGGACCCTGGTGCCGCAGGACACGCTGCCTTCGGTGCCCATCGACAGCGAACTGCCCCGGACACTGCTGGAGGTGCCGGTGGAGAACCCGCTCGGCGAGGACAACCTCGGCGTCGCGGAGGTGCTGACGCAGGAGTCGGACGTGAAGCTGGCGAGCCCCGGTGCGTCGCTCGGCGCGCCTGTGACCGCCCCCACCGGCGGCTTCGGCCTGCCCGAGCCCACTCTGCCGGAGGCCGCGCTGGTCCCGCCGGCGCTCCAGGCCGCGCCGGCGGGCACTCTGCTGTTCCGCTGACGGACACGGCTCTCCCCCGGAGAGGGAGCAACCCTTTGACGGCGGCGTCGTTGTCCCGACGAGAACCGCTGTCTGCCCGGCGGCGCGGTACGTCGCCGGCGACGGTGGTCATCGCGTCAGGACACCGACGGGAGGGGCGATGCCATGAGGACGGACACCAGGGGCGCCACCTACGGTGGAGCGGCGACGGGCGGCGGGTTTCCCGCCCGCCGGCTGGTCCTGCGGGCCCTCTTCACGGTCGGCGCCGTCGCCGGCACGGCGGGGGCGCTGCTGCCGCTCCTCGCCAGGCGCGGCGGGGCCACCTGGGAGTCCGGCGGGAACAGGGCGGCGACGTCACGCTCGCTGGAACGGTTCGCCGAGACGTACCAGGGCCGGCACATCCAGGGCAGCGCCACCGTGATGGTCCCCGCCGGCGACGAGGACCGGTACGCGGACGGGGAGGCCGCCGACCGGGTCCGCTCCGGCCGGCCCGCCGGAGGCGCCCCGTCGGTACCGAGCGTGGAGGTCCGTATCGACGGCCGGCCGCTGCATGTCATGCGCCGGGCCGACGGCACGTACCTGAGCCTGGTCAACCACTACGAGTCGTTCCCGACGCTGCGGGACGTGGCCCGCGCGGCCGTCGACGAACTGGGCGACGCCCAGCTCTCCCTGACGCCCATGACCGCCATGCACAGCGCCTGAACAGGGAGGGTCGGCACCCCGTGTACACACGCAAGAACCAGCGGAACCTGACCCGTTCGGAGAAGCGGCGGCTGGTCGGTGCGCTGCTGGGGATCAAGCGCTCCGGCCGGTACGACGAGTTCGTCAGGATGCACGGCGAGTACTACGTCACCGACGCGGAGGACCGTCCGCGTGCCGCCCATATGACACCGTCGTTCTTCCCCTGGCACCGCAAATTCCTGCTCGAGTTCGAGCGGGCACTCCAGAAGATCGACTCCGGTGTGTCCGTCCCGTACTGGGACTGGACGACGGACAATTCGCCGTCGTCGTCGCTGTGGGCCGACGATCTCATGGGCGGCACCGGGCGCCGCAGCGACCGGCAGGTCATGACCGGGCCCTTCGCCTACGTCAACGGCGACTGGCGGATCAACGCCCCGATCTCCGAAGGGAACTTCCTCACCCGCGACCTGGGCCGCCCGGGCAACCCGGTGTCGCTGCCGACGAAGGCCGAGGTGGCCCAGGCGCTGGACGATCCGCTCTACGACGCCGCACCGTGGGACTCCACGGTGCCCCGCGGTTTCCGTAACCGGATGGAGGGCTGGAGCGCCGGCGGCTCCGACCGCTGGCGCCTCCACAACCGGGTGCATCGATGGGTCGGCGGCCTGATGATGAGCGCCACCTCTCCCGACGACCCGGTCTTCTGGCTCCACCACGCGTACATGGACCTGCTGTGGACGCGCTGGCAGAAGGCGCACCCGGAGTCCCGTTATCTGCCGGACAAGAGGCTCGAACGGTCCGATCCGCAGTACGGGCGGGTCTTCTCGGCCGACGAGCCGATGCCGCCGTGGGACGTGAAGCCGTCGGCGCTCATGGACCACACACGCTTCTACCGGTACGGCTGACCGGACGTCCCTCACGCGCGGTGGGCCCCTCCCCTTCGTGCCCGGCGGTCGGACCCGCCGGACATGACTGCGGCCTCCCCCGGAGTGGTGAAGGGGAGGCCGCAGCGTCGGTGTGGTCAGCCGCCGTAGGCGCCGTGGTCGCCACCGTCGACGTTCACGCACTGGTTGCCGAAGGTCGGGTTGAGCAGGGCGATGACGTTCACGGTGTTGCCGCAGACGTTGACCGGCACGTGCACGGGCACCTGGACCGCGTTGCCGGACAGGACGCCGGGGGAACCGACAGCGGCACCGTGCGCTCCGGCATCGGCGGCAGCCATGCCGGCGCCGCCGGCCAGGATGGCACCAGTGCCGGCGACTACGGCGGCTGCCTTCGCGATACGCGACATCAACTTCTCCTTGCGGGACGATAGTGGGCCGCAGGTTTGCGGCCGGCACGCTCCGTTCAACGCCGGAACCGACGGGGCGGTAACGGATCAAAATCAAACTTGTCGCTCGATCCGACCAGTCGCCGTGCGAGCACCCTTCCCCGTGCCGATCTTCGATTGTTTGTTCGGTTTCGGAGGTACCGTGAGAGACATGGCAGCACATCTCCAGGGATCACTCTTCGACCAGACCGACGAGATCCGTCTCGGTCCGCTCGGCGACATCCGGCGCACCGTGCTCGGTGACGGCGCCTGGATCGACGTCCTGCCCGGCTGGCTCGCCGGCGCGGACGCCCTCTTCGACGAGCTCGTCGGCACCGTGCCCTGGCGGGCGGAGCGACGGCAGATGTACGAGCGGGTGGTCGACGTGCCGAGGCTGCTCGCCTACTACGGGGAGGACGACCCCCTCCCGCATCCCGTGCTGGAGCAGGGGCGGGACGCCCTGTCGCGGTACTACGCCGAGGAGCTCGGCGAGCCGTTCCGCACCGCCGGTCTCTGCTACTACCGGGACGGCCGGGACAGCGTCGCCTGGCACGGGGACACCATCGGGCGCGGCTCGCGGGAGGACACCATGGTCGCCATCCTCTCCGTCGGCGCGCCGCGCGAGCTGGCGCTCCGGCCCCGGCGGGGCGGCGGCTCGCAGGTGCGCAAGGCGCTCGGCCACGGCGACCTGATCGTGATGGGCGGGTCGTGCCAGCGGACCTGGGAGCACGCCGTCCTCAAGACGGCGCGCCCGGTCGGACCGCGCATCAGCATCCAGTACCGGCCGCAGGGCGTCCGCTAGCCGGCGAGGACGTCAGGGCGTGCGGCGTACGGCGCGGCCGGCGAGCACGTCGGTACGGGCGCCGTCCTCGATCACGAACCGGCCGTCGATCAGTACGTGCGGGATGCCGACGGGCAGCGTGCGCGGCTCCTCGAAGGTCGAGCCCGCCGCCACCGTCCGCGGGTCGAACAGCACCAGGTCGGCGCGGTACCCCTCACGGACCAGGCCCCTGTCGGGCAGCCGCAGCCGGGCGGCCGGGCGGGACGTCAGATGGGCCACGGTCTCCTCCAGCGTCAGGATGCCCAGCTCACGCGCGTACCGGCCCAGGTAGTGGGGGAACGTGCCGTAGGCCCGCGGGTGCGGCTTGTCGCCCTGGAGGATGCCGTCGCTCCCGCCGGTGTGGACCCGGTGGCGCATGATCTGGCGCACGTTCTCCTCGTGGCCGACGTGCTGGAGGATCGTGGAACCGAGCCGGTCCTCGATCAGCAGCCGCCGGGCGGTCGTCCAAGGGGCCTCGCCGCGCTCGTCTGCCGACTGCTGGACCGTCCGGCCGACGTGGCCCGCGACGGCGGGGTCGCTCACTCCGGAGATCTCGATGGTGTCCCACTCGATCGGGACGCCGTGGCAGCCGTCGGAGCCGACGACCTCCAAGTGGTGCCGGATCCTCTCCGCCGTCGCGTCGTCCCGCAGCCGTGCCAGCACCGCGTCGGGGCCGCCCTCGCCCGCCCAGCTCGGCAGCATCGCCACGAGCGTGGTGCAGCCGGGCGTGTACGGATAGGTGTCCAGGGAGATGTCCGCACCGGCGTCCAGCGCGTCGTCCAGCAGCGTGAGCAGATCAGGCGCTTTGCCCTTGTTCACACCGAAGTTCATGGTGGCGTGCGCGAGATGCAGGGCGCATCCCGCCTCACGGGTCAGGTTCACCATCTCCTCGTACGCCTGGAGCGCGCCCGCACCGTAGGAGCGGTGATGAGGGCAGTAGTAGCCGTCGTACTCGGCCACGACCCGGCACAGCTCGGCCAGCTCCGAGTCGTTCGCGTACATCCCGGGCGTGTACGTCAGGCCGGAGGACATGCCGACCGCGCCCTGTGTCATGCCCTCGGCCACCAGCTGCTTCATGCGCGTGAGATCGGCGTCGGTGGCGGGACGGTCCTCCCAGCCCATCGCGTACATCCGCACGGTGCCCTGCGGGATCAGGTACGCGGCGTTCACGGCGATGCCCTGACCGCCGAAGTTCCGGTCGAGGCGGTCCAGGTACTCGCCGACCGAACGCCAGTCGAAGTCGATGTCGGAGCCGTCGCCGTTCCACCCCGTGATGGCCTTGCGCACCGCGGCGAGGGTGTCGTCGTCGACGGGCGCGTACGACAGCCCGTCCTGCCCCAGCACCTCGAGGGTCACGCCCTGGGCGGCCTTCGCGGAGTGGTCGGGGTCGCGCAGCAGCGCCAGATCGGAGTGGGCGTGCATGTCGATGAAGCCGGGGGACAGGGCGAGACCGTCCGCGTCGAGAACGCGGGGGGCGGTGGGGCGGGGGCCGGTGCCTTCTCCGCGTATCTCGGCGATACGGCCGTCGCGGATGCCGACGTCGGCGCGGAAGGAGGCACCGCCGGTGCCGTCGATGACGCGGGCGTCGCGGATGACGAGGTGCATGGGGTGCCTTTCGGGGGCGCGGCGGGGGTGCGGGTGGCGCCTGGCGGCGGGCGTGTTCCCCCTCCCTGATCCAGCCCGCCTGGGGGCTCCTCCCACGGCCGCCGGGCCGTAGGGGGAGATCGAGGGCACCGCGCGAAACGCGGTACGGGTCCGGGGAGAGCCGGGTTCGGGAAGGGGCGGGGTGGGGGAGAACGGCCCCGCCGGGTCAGAAGAACGTGCGGATGAAGTCCGTGACCGTGCCGTCCGCCTCCACCACCGGAATCAGCTGCCACTTGTCGAACGACGTGCACGGATGCGACAGCCCCATCCCCACCCAGTCGCCGACCTCCAGGTCCGCCTCAGGGGTGGTGGCGAGCCAGCCGTGCTGGTCGGAGAGGCCGGTGACGGTGATGCCGTCGGCGGGGCGGATGTCGCCGGTGCGGGCGTCGCGGACGACCTGGGCCTTCGGGAGGTCGAGGTCGTACGCGGCGTCCCGCTTGCCCGCGTTGACGAAGGCCTGGTCGGCGGCGGGCCGTGAGACGACCTGGGCCCAGAGCCGGAACGCGGGCTGCAGCGCGCCTTCTTCCGGGACCCGGTTGAAGGGCGTGAGGTGCCGGTAGTGGCCGTCGTCGTGCGAGACGTACGCGCCGGAGCGCAGCAGCTTCAGCACGGGGCGGGACAGTTCGGGGATCTCGGCGAAGACGTCGGCGACCGCGTCGAACCAGGCGCTGCCGCCCGCGCTGATCACGATCTCGTCGGTGCCGGCGAAACGCCCCGAACCGTCGAAGTCCGCGGCGATCGCCACCAGCCGCCGCAGCCAGGCGTGCACCCGGTCGCTGTCGGCCTTCGGGACCTCGCCCTCGTAACCGGCGACGCCGACCAGGCGCAGCGTTGCGGTGGCCGCCACCGCGTCGGCGACCGCGACGCATTCCGCCTCCGTGCGGGCTCCGGTGCGGGCTCCGTCGCCGGCGCCGAGTTCGACAACGACGTCGAGGGGGCGGGAGACGCCCCGCAGGGCGTCGTCCATGAGCTCGACGCCGCGTACGGAGTCGACGTAGCAGACGAGGTGGAAGTCCGGGTCGGTGTCGAGTTCACCGGCGATCCAGCGCAGCGCGGCCGCGTCGACGACCTCGTTGGCGAGGAAGATCCGCCGGATCCCGAAGGCGCGGTAGACGCGGACCTGGTGGGGGACGGCCGCGGTGATGCCCCAGGCGCCGCGCTCCAGCTGGCGTGCGAAGAGCTGCGGGGACATCGAGGTCTTGCCGTGCGGGGCGAAGGCGAGGCCGTGGCGCTCCGAGTACGTCTCGAGCAGGGCGAGGTTGTGCTGGACGGACTCGGCGGACAGCGCGAGGACGGGGGTGGTGAAGCCGCCGGTGAAGAGGTTGCGGCGGGAGGCCGCCAGCTCACCGACGGTGAGGCCCTCGGCGTCGGGCGGGAGCGCCTTGAACCGGTGGTCGGCCGGTTCGTCGGCGAGCCGTGCGACGGCGTTCTCGGCAGCCATGGGAGCCCTCCTCAATCGCGTTGCAGTATGTGCAACGCCCATTGCGTATTTCGCTTGAGGCTGTCTAACATCCGAGCCGACGCGGGGTCAATGGGCCCGGCGACCGACCCAGCGAGGAGCCCACGCGATCATGACCGCGAGCGTGTACGGACCCGTGGACGTCGTCTGCCTCGGCGAGTCCATGGTCACGTTCCTGCCCACACAGGCAGGGCGTCTCGCCGATGTGCCGTCCTTCGTCCGCGGCATCGGGGGTGCCGAGTCCAATGTGGCATGCGCGCTCGCCGCGGCGGGACACCGCACACGCTGGGTGGGCCGGGTCGGCGCCGACGGCTTCGGCGACCATCTTGTCGCGGCGATCGCCGCGTACGGGGTGGACACATCGGCGGTGACCCGAGATCCGGAACGCCCGACGGGCGTCTACTTCCGCACGGCGACCGACCGGGCGACGGACGTGCACGAGGTCGTCTACTACCGCGCGGGCTCCGCCGCCTCGGCGATGTCGCCGCACACCGTGCCGTCCGGCGCGGTCCGGTCCGGCCGTGTGCTGCACCTCTCCGGCATCACCGCTGCCCTTTCGCCCGACTGCCTCGCCCTGATGCGCGACCTCACGGCCCGGCGGGACGGCGGTCCGCTCCTCTCCTTCGACGTGAACCACCGGCCCGGCCTGTGGCGCGATCCGTCCGCCGCGGACGTCCTGCTGGCGCTGGCTCGCGGGGCGGACATCGTGTTCGTCGGGGAGGACGAGGCGGAGGAGGCATGGGGTGTACGGGGCGCGGACGCGATCCGCGCGGCGCTGCCGCAGCCGTCTGTGGTGGTCGTGAAGCGGGGTGCGGCAGGGGCGGTGTCCTTCACCCGTCGCCCGGAGCGGCTCCCCGCGCTCGACGGCAGCGGTCTCGACGCGGACAACGGCTCCGACGTCGTCGCCGACGTCCCCGCCCCCCGGGTCACCGTCACCGCCCCCGTCGGCGCCGGTGACGCCTTCGCCGCCGGGTTCCTGTCCGCCACGCTCCGCGGGCTCACGGCGAAGCAGCGGCTGCGGCACGGGCACCTGTGGGCCGCGGCAACACTCACCGTCCCCGGGGACCTGGCGGCGCCGCCCGCCGCCGGTCACGCCGACCGCCTTGCCGCCCTGGACGACGAGGCCTGGGGGAGACTGCACCTCGGCCCCGGGTGGACGGGGGAGGACCAGGAGGTACGTACACCATGAGCCAGACCGTCGACCGAGCGCTGAGCATCCTTCCGCTGCTCGCGGAGGGGCCTGCCGACCTCGGGCAGGTCGCCGACCGCCTCGGCGTGCACAAGTCCACCGCGCTGCGGCTGCTGCGCACCCTCCACGAGCACGGCCTCGTCCACCGCCAGCAGGACCAGCGCTACCGCCTCGGCGCCCGCCTGTTCGCCCTGGCGCAGGAGGCCGTGGAGAACCTCGACGTCCGCGAGATCGCCCATCCCCATCTCGTCGCTCTCAACGAGCAGATAGGGCACACCGTCCATCTCGCCGTGTACGAGGAGAGCGAGGTCCTCTACATCGACAAGGTCGAGAGCCGCTACCCGGTGCGGATGTACTCCCGTATCGGCAAGCCCGTCGCGATCACCGTCGCGGCCGTGGCGAAGCTGCTGCTGGCCGATCTGCCGGAGGCCGAGCGGCGCGCACTCGCCGAGAAGCTCGACTTCCCCATGTACACGTCCCGTTCGATCCCGAACGCCGGCGCCTTCCTCAAGGAACTGGCGACCGTGCGCGAACAGGGCTGGGCCACCGACCTGGGTGGCCACGAGGAGTCCATCAACTGCATCGGGGCCCCCATCCGCGGTGCGGACGGCCGGGTCGTCGCCGCCATGTCGGTGTCCGCGCCGAACGTCGTCGTCACGGCCGACGAACTCCTCACCCTCCTCCCGCTGGTGCGCCGCACCGCCGACGCCATCAGCCGGGAGTACTCAGGACAAGCACCCCGACAGGAAGAACGCCCATGACCGAGAAGACCGCCCTCACCCCGAGCACCCACACCGCGCCGCCCGCCAAGTTCTCCCACGGCGTGCGCAAGGGCAACATCCTCCAGGTCGCCGGGCAGGTCGGCTTCCTGCCGGCCGAGGAGGGCAAGGCCCCCACCCCCGCCGGACCCACCCTGCGTGAGCAGACCCTCCAGACCTTCGCCAACGTCAAGGCGATCCTCGAGGAGGGCGGCGCGAGCTGGGACGACGTGATGATGATCCGCGTCTACCTCACGGACACGGCGCACTTCGCCGAGATGAACGAGATCTACAACGAGTACTTCAAGGATCTGACGGTCGCCCCCGCCGCCCGTACGACCGTCTACGTCGGCCTCCCCGCCGGCCTGCTCATCGAGATCGACGCCCTGGCCGTCCTGGACTGATCTTCCTGAACCCGCCGCTCCACGGCACGGCGCTGCCACCCGAAGCGCCGTGCCGCGCTCCCCCCTTGCCGCAAACAGGCGGAAAGCGCCTGGATCCGCCTGAAATCCCCTGAACGGACGCTCCCCATGTTCCTCGCCGCTGACGCGCCCCCGCCACCCGTACCCCACACGGGCGGACTGCTCACCCTCATCGACGGCACCGCCGGACTGCTGACCGTCGCCGCGCTCGGTATCGCGCTGCTGCTCGTCCTGATCATCAAGGTCAGGCTGCAGCCGTTCGTCGCGCTGCTCGCCGTCTCCATAACCGTCGGCCTCGCGGCGGGCCTGTCGGTCACCGAACTCTTCGGCACCGTGCAGAAGTCCGCGGCCGTCTCGGTCATCGAGACCGGCATGGGCGGCATCCTCGGCCACGTCGCCATCATCATCGGGCTGGGCACGATGCTCGGCGCGATCCTCGAAGTGAGCGGCGGGGCCGAGGTGTTGTCGTCCCGCCTGCTGAACCTCTTCGGCGAGAGGCGGGCACCGCTCGCCATGGGCCTCACCGGCCTCATCTTCGGCATCCCCGTCTTCTTCGACGTCGGCATCTTCGTCCTCGCGCCGATCGTCTACGCGGCCGCCAAGCGCTCCGGCAAGTCGATCATCCTCTACGCGATGCCGCTGCTGGCCGGTCTGTCGATGACCCACGCCTTCCTCCCGCCGCACCCCGGTCCCGTCGCCGCCGCCGGCCTGTTCGACGTCTCCCTCGGCTGGGTCATCCTCATGGGCATCGTCGTCGGCATCCCCGCCGTCATCGCCGCCTGGGGCTACGCCGCCTGGATCGGCAAGCGGCTGTTCGTCGAGGTCCCGCAGGACATGCTGGAGGCCGCGGAGGACGCCAAGGCCGCCGTCGCCGCCGAGCAGGCGGCGGCGGGCAGGCAGCCGCAGGAGGCGCCGGTCGCGCTCGGGACCGTCCTCGCGATCATCGGTACGCCGCTGGTGCTGATACTCGCCGCGACGTTCTCCTCCATCGCGCTCGAGGAGTCCACGCTCCGCTCGGTCGTCGAGTTCTTCGGCAACCCGTTCGTCGCCCTGACGATCGCTCTGGTCATGGCGTACTGGCTGCTCGGCATCCGGCGCGGCTGGTCGCGCAAGTCGCTCGAGTCGGTGTCCACCCAGTCCCTGAAGCCGGTCGGCAACATCCTGCTCGTCGTCGGCGCGGGTGGTGTGTTCGGCGCCGTCCTGAAGGCGAGCGGTGTCGCGCAGGCCCTGTCCGACACCTTCAACGACGTCGGTCTCCCGATCATCGTGCTCGCCTATCTGATTTCCCTGGTGCTGCGCGTGGCGCAGGGCTCGGCGACGGTCGCGATCGTCACCACCGCCGGCATCGTGCTGCCCCTCGTCGAGAACGGCGGCCACTCGCAGGCGTTCCTGGCGCTCGTCATCATGGCGATCTCTGCGGGCTCGATCTTCGCCTCGCACGTCAACGACGGCGGATTCTGGATCGTCTCCAAGTACTTCGGCATCTCGGAACGGGACACGCTCAAGTCGTGGACGGTCCTCGAGTCGGTGCTGTCGGTCGCGGGCTTCGCGGTCGCGGCGGCGCTGAGTCTGCTCGTCTAGCGGCGTCACGGGCAGGGGCAGGGGCAGGGGCAGGGGGAGGGACGCGTCCCTCCCCCTGCCCCTTAGGCTCTGCGGGTGCTGACATACGAACAGGTGCGTGACTGGGTCCGCGGCCGATACGGCCCCCGGCACGCCGAGCGGCGGATCACGGACATCGGGTACGCCTATGCGGTCACCACCCAGCCGGACGCGTACCTCGACGGGGACGCGTCCGCGATGACGTACGGCAACGGCCCGGACCTCGTCGTCAAGCGGACCGGCGCCGTCTGGCAGTTCGGGTCGAGCCCCCTGCTGATGCCGCTGTACGACGTCCGTTCCGAGGACGAGTTGCGCCGGGCGATGGCGGCCCTGCTTCCCGAACGGGACCCGGACCGGCCGCACGAATCGGTCCCGCCGACGCAGGCACAGCCCGGGTTTCCGCCGGTGGCGCCGGCGTATCCCACGAGCCCGCCCGCCACGCCCACGAGCCCGCCCGCCACCCCCGCGTACCCGCCTGTCACGCCCGCGTACCCGCCTGTCACGCCCGCGTACCCCGTGAACCCGGCTGCTCCGGCGTATCCGATGAGCCCGGCCGCCACGCCGGCGTACCCCATGAACCCGCTTGCCCCGCCTGCGTACCCGGCGGTGCCCCAAGGGCCCGAGTTCGTCGCCGCCGACGCGGACAACGCGGTGCTCGTGGACGCGGTGGGCGTCTCCTTCGACCAGCGGGACGTCGTCACCGACTTCGCCTGGCAGGACGTCCACGCCGTCCACCACACCGTCCGCGGTCTGTGCCTGCTGGTCGGAGTGACCCACCGGAACGGCATGTTCCACGAGTGCCGGGTCGGCGCCGGCCGTCAGAAGAAGCTGCGGGAGTGGTCGCAGCAGCTCGCCCTGACGCTCGGCCACTACCGAGGCGGCAGCCCCGGCATGTGACCCCCGGCGGACGGCGCCGGGTCAGCCGAGGCAGAGGACGAGCAGGCACACCTGGCTCGGGGAGGTCGTCGCGGTCTCCGTCGGGCGGGTCTGCGGCTCGTCGGCCCCGGAGCCCGGTGCGGCGGGCGAGGTGGGGGACGGCCGCACGCTGGGGGCCGTCGTCGTCGGCACGGTGGCCGGTGAGGCGGGCGCCTGCGTCGGACGGGCCTGCGGGGCCTCGGGGGCGGCGGACACGGTGCGTGCCGGTACCGCCCGATCGGGCACCGCAGTAGGAGTCGAGGAAGTAGGGGCGGTCCGCGGGGCGGAGGCGGCGGTCCGGGACGGACGCGGCTCGGGAGATTTCGTGGCGCGTTCACCGGGCTGCGTCGGGGTCGCGACGGGCCGGCTCTTCCGGGCCTCGTCCGGGACCGTCGGGTCCGGTGCGGCGGCCGCGCTCGCGCCGCCCTTGCCGGAGTCGGTGGGCAGCGCGGCGATCGTCAGCGCGCCGCCGACGATCGCGAGCGCCGTGCCCGCGGCGGCCCGCCGCTTGTTCTTCTTCCAGCGGGCCAGCTGCCGCCGCCTGGCGGCCCGGCCCTGTCCGGTGGACGTGGCACCGGCCGTCGCGCTGTCCGCGCCGGTGACAGCAGCGGCTTCCGGCCGGGCGGGGAACTCCTCCGCCCCGTACGGCTCCCAGGCCGTTGCGGCCGTCGCCGTCGTGGTCCCCGCGTGGTGCGTGGGCGGGGCTATGTCGGGGGCGTACGCGCCGCAGCCGGGGCACACGAGGGCGCCGTTGAGGTGCCGACGGCATGAGGAGCAGTAGTCCATGTGCTTCTTCCTGTGCTGACTACGCCGCCAAGAACATCGGCGACCTGTTCACGTTGAGCGTGCTTGGGCCGGTCGGCGAGCAACGTTAACGGCGGCTCCCGGAGGCGGTGCGCAGCACCTGTGACGCTTTTGGAAAGATTGACTTCCACCGGTCCGGAGGGATTGCGCTCCCCGGACGGACCTGTCCCCGGACGTGCCGGTGCCGCGCGGGAGGTGTCCCGCGCGGCACCGGTCGTCGAACGGTCAGGCGCAGTACTGCTGCTCCTTGCCGATGGAGCGGTACATGCAGTCCGAGTTCTCCAGCAGGTGGAGCACCGCGTCGCGGTTACGGCTCGTCTCGCGCTCGATCACCTCGTCGGGCGGGTAGAAGCCGCCGCCGCCGAAGCCGGCCGGGTACATCTCGAAGGTGTACCCGAAGATCTTCTGACTGCCCCACAGCCAGTCGTCGATCGAACCGTCGGTGATGTAGAGGTCGCTCGACTGCTCCGGGGTGTAGCCGTTGCTCGCGGCCATCTTCCTTCCCACGGTGGCGAAGGCGTCACGGTCGTCCTGGGTCATGCCTGGGGCGGTGTCGGCGTTCGTCCATCCGAACGGCCAGAGCACCAACTCGCTGTAGGTGTGGAAGTCGATGCCCGTGGCGATCTGCTGCTTGCCGCCGACCACCCGGCTGCGCACGAAGTCGGCGACGACCTTCACCTCGGGCGCGGACTCGGCGGCGCGGCCGCGGTACGTCTCCGAGCCCGTGGAGCCGGAAGAGCCGCCGCAGCAGCCCCACTTGTAGTTCCAGTTGCGGTTCATGTCCGTGCCGACGTTCGAAGAGCCGGTGTTGGGCTGCCGGTTCTTGCGCCAGCTGCGGTAGGAACCGGACGCGATGTCGTACTCGCCGCCGTCAGGGTTGAGGTCGGGGACGATCCAGATCTCGCGGCCGTTCACGGCGTTGGTGATCCGGGAGTCGCTGCCGTAGTCCTCGCCGAACTCACGCAGCAGATAGAGCGCCATCTCGACGGTGAGATGCTCGCGGGCGTGCTGGTGGTGGGTGAAGAGGACCTCCGGCTCGTTCTCGTCCGTGGCCACGTTGTCGCTGATCTTGACGGCGACGATGTCCCGGCCCTGGTAGCTCTTGCCGATGACCCGCTTGCTCATGATGTCCGGATGCTGCGCCACGCGCTGGTTGATCTCGGCCGTCATCTCCGCGTAGTTGTGGTAGCGGGAGTCGGCCGACGGGAAGTCGAAGGGCTGTACGTCCGCCGCCGTGCGGTGCCGCGGCGGCGCGGGCAGCGCCTCGAGGGTGTGTCCGAGGGCGCGAAGCCGCCGTGCCTCCGCGGCGGTTGCGCTGACCACGACCGTGTGGTCGTCGGCCTCGTCGATCGACACCCCGGTGCGGGCGATGGCGGTGCGGTCGGCGGCGGTGTCGGGCCCGTGGATCTGGTACTGCCTGATCTGCTCGTCCTCGGCGGCGGCGGGTGCCGGCCGGTCCGGTGACGGTGCGGCGCCGGCGCTGATGGGCGCGGCCACCGCGAGCGCGAGGGCGGCCGCGAGGGTGGCGGCCTTCCTCCTGTTCGCACGTATGCGAAGTCGCATGCTGTCTCCTGGGTGGGGAGTTGTGGGGGGTGCTCAGGTGCGACGTGCGGGTCTGTACCGGTGTTCGAGCACATCGTGTCGGGGTGACATGCTCGGGTCAAGGACAGCTTCGGCCGATCCTGGACGCCGCCGGATCGGCACTGCCCCTTGCGCGATCACCCGAGCGGCGCTTTGGTGACAGCGATCACCTGGGACGAGTGGAAGGCGGCTGTGCCATGGCAGGCACCACCGAGCAGGACGCGGACGGGACGCTCTCCGTCCCGCGCAAGTCGAGCTGGAAGTACATCGGGCCCGGGATCGTCGTCGCGGCGACCGGTGTCGGAGCCGGAGACCTGGTCGCGACGCTCATCGCGGGCAGCAAGTTCGGATACACGCTGATGTGGGCGGCCGTCATCGGCTGCGTCGTCAAGATCTCGCTGGCCGAGGCGTGCGGACGCTGGCATCTGGCCACCGGGCGGACCCTCTTCGAGGGCTGGCGGTCCCTCGGGAAGTGGACCACCGTCTACTTCGCCATCTACGTGGTCGTCTGGGGATTCGTCTACGGGGCCACCGCGATGTCCTCCAGCGCGCTGCCCATCGTCGCCCTGTTCCCTGACGGCCCGAGCCTCAAGGTGTGGGCGGTCCTCACGGGTCTGATCGGCCTGGTCTTCGTCTGGTTCAACCGGTACGCCGTCTTCGAGAAGGTCATGACGGTGCTCATCGGCATCATGTTCGTGGTCGTGGTGTACGTCGCGATCCGCGTCACGCCCGACATCGGCGCCGCGTTCGCGGGCCTGGCCCCGGTGCTGCCCGACGGCTCGCTGCTCTACACCCTCGGCCTGATCGGCGGTGTCGGCGGCACGATCACCATGGCCGCGTACGGCTACTGGGTCAACGCCAAGGGCTGGACCAACACCGGCTGGATGAAGGTCATGCGCCTGGACAACCGCGTCGCGTACATCACCACCGGCGTCTTCGTCGTCGCGATGCTCATCGTCGGCGCCGAGCTGCTGCACGCCTCGCATCTCGCCCTCACCAAGGGGGACAGGGGGCTGATCGACCTCGGGGTGATCCTGGAGGACAAGTACGGCGCGGTGACCGCCAAGCTGTTCCTGATCGGTTTCTTCGCCACATCGTTCTCGTCGCTGATCGGCGTGTGGCACGGCGTCAGCCTGATGTTCGCCGACTTCGTCGAACGGCTCCAGCTCGACCGGAAGGGTGTCCCCGTCGACAAGGGCACCGTGGAGGAGGTGGCGGCCGGCCGGAAGGAGCGCTCGCTGCCGTTCAGGGCGTATCTGCTCTGGCTGACGTTCCCGCCGATCTCGCTGCTCTTCCTCGACCAGCCGTTCGGACTCGTCGTCGCCTACGGCGTGCTGGGCGCGTTCTTCATGCCGTTCCTGGCGCTCACGCTGATCTGGCTGCTCAACTCCTCACGCACCCCGGCGCAATGGCGCAACGGCATCCTCAGCAACGTGATGCTGGCCGCCGCGGGCCTGCTGTTCGTCGTGCTGTGCGTCCAGCAGGTGCGGGAACTGCCCTGGTGACGTACCCGCCCGCACGAAGGGGCTGAAGCACCGACCGGGCCGTACCGCCGGGGGAGCGGCGGTACGGCCCGGTACGGGGACCACGGGTTACGGCAGGTTGTGGACGTGCGGTCCGACCGCGTTGGACCACGCGTTACCGGCCGTGGCGTCCCAGTTGGTGGACCAGGTCATCGCACCCCGCAGACCCGGGTAGGTCTTCGAGGGCTTGAACGAACCGCAGTTCGTGCCACGGGCGAGGCAGTCGAGCGCGTTCCTCACGATCGACGGGTCGACGTAGCCGCTTCCGGCGCCGCGGGTGGAGGCCGGGACGCCGAGGCCGACCTGGGAGGCGTCGAGGCCGCCCTCGAGCTGGATGCAGGCCAGCGCGGTCAGGAAGTCGACCGAACCCTGTGAGTACACCTTGCCGTCGCAACCGAGCATCGAGCCGCTGTTGTAGTACTGCATGTTGACGACGGTGAGGATGTCCTTCACGGCCAGCGCGGTCTTGAAGTACTCCGTGCCGGTGTTCTGCATGTCGATGGTCTGCGGCGCCATCGTCAGCACCAGCGACGAGCCCGCCTTCTGCGACAGCTGGCGCAGCGCCTTGGTCAGGTACGTCGAGTTGATGCCGTGCTCCAGGTCGATGTCGACCCCGCTGAAGCCGTACTCCTGCATCAGGGCGTAGGCGCTGTTCGCGAAGGCCGTGGCGGACGCGTCACTGTTGATGGTGACGTTGCCCTTCTCGCCGCCGACCGAGATGATCACGGACTTGCCCGCGGCCTTCTTCGCGGCGATGTCCGCCTTGAAGTCGGCGACGGAGGCGTATCCGACGGCCGGGTCGAGGTTGAAGACGATCTGGCCCGGCGTGGTGGTGGAGTCGGCGAACGACACCGCGATGATGTCGTACTGCGACTGCACGTCGCGCAGCTTCTGCACGGTGGCGCCGTTGTTGAAGTTCTGCCAGTAGCCCGTCAGCGCGTGCTTCGGCACCGCCGGGTTGCCCGGATTGCCGCCGGTGGGGCCGGTCCTGCCGGTGACCGCGGCCGACCTGGCCGACTCGCCCGCCGTGTTCGTGGCCGTGACCTGGAACTGGTAGGAGGTGTCCGCGGAGAGGCCGGTCACCGTCGCCGACGTACCGGAGACGGACTGGACCCTGGAGCCGTCACGGTAGACGTTGTAGCCGGTCGCGCCGGAGACGGCGCCCCAGCCGAGGGCCACGGAGGACGACGTCACCGCGCCGACTGTGGGGGCCGCGGGCGCCGCCGGGACCACCGGGTCCGGGTCGGTGCCGCCACCGCCGTCAGGGCCGAAGACGTTCACATCGTCGGCGTAGTAGGCGGCCTGGCCGTACCAGCCGTGGGTGTGGACGGTCACCGACGTGGTGGTGGCGCCCGTGGTGAAGGAGGTGGTGAGCTTCGTCCAGCTGCTGCCGCCCGGTGTCCAGGTGGACACGTCCGTCGTCCCGGTGCCGCTCGCCCCCAGGTACACGTAGCTGCCCTGAACCCACGCGCTCAGCGAGTACGTCGAGTTCGGTCTGACCGCGACGCTCTGCGAGCACTTGGCGTTGTCCTGGCCGGCGGGCGTGGCCTTCAGCGCGGAGGCGCCGCTGTGCACCGGGGAGGAGACGGCGGCGCCGCTGCCGCCGGAGCAGGACCAGTTGGTGAGACCCGACTCGAAGCCGGCGTTCTTTGCGACGTTGACGTCGGCGGCCTGCGCGGTCCCGGCGGTGCCCATCAGCGTCAGCCCGGTGCCGACCGCGAGCGCCAGGCCGGCGCCGAGCGCCCTCCGTCCGGATCGCGCGGGGCGTTTCCAGGAAGGACCTGGCCATCTCCGTGAGCGTGTGGTGCGGTCCACTTGCGGCCTCCGGTGGGGGAGTTGGGGGGTGGGGATGGGGCTTGCGGACGGTGGCCACCGTTGGGCGTAAAAACTGGTCCAGACCAATCAGGTTGTCAAGACCTCTGGCAGCGATTGGTCCCCGGAACGGTGTTCACTGCCTGGGCGGTGGTGGTTAGAGTGCTCATGCAGAAACACGGAGTAGCGAGTACCAGCAGCAGGAGCACGGAGCAGTAGGGATCTGCGGCCGCCGGGCACCCCGGTGTCCGGAGCTGAACGGGGAACGAGCGTGCCGACCGCAATAGCAGTCACCAGCGCCGACCTGGTGCTACCGCCCACCGATCGACAGACGCCCACCGCCGCCCTGCTCCACCCACCGGACGAGGCACCCCTCGACGCCGCGCTCAGCGACATGAGCGTCCTGCTCGAGCAGCACGGCTACGTCGTCGGCCTCTACCCCGCCTCGCTCCCCGCCGCCCACCAGCGCCGGCTGCACACGGTCCGCGCCGTGCTGGAGAGCGACCGCATCGCCCTGCTCAAGCTCGACCTGCCGCCGCTCGGAGTCGCCGTACTCGCCCGGCAGCTGAGGCAGTTGTCGATCTGCGACTTCGGCGCCGGAGTCATCGCCTCCGCCGCCCGGCTGCTCTCCCACTACATCTACGCCGGCGCCCTCCTCGGCTCCGTCGCCCGGCTCGACCGCGTCCCGGTGAGCCTCACGTCCCACGCCAGGTCGTGGATGCCGGGCACCCAGTTCGGTGTGCTGGCCGGCCCCCGGCCCCAGGTGGTCAAGATCGGCGGGGGCGGCCACCTGTCGGGTCCCGACTTCGCCACGCAGCTGATCGTTGCCGGAGGGCAGCTCCAGTCGGAGTGGGTGACCGGCACCCTCGCCCCGGCCTGGGGCGTGCAGCAGCTCCATGAGGTCCCGCTCCCGCAGGACTCCGCGCGCTGGTGGGGGACAGGACGGCTGATCGAGTTCGCCGCCTACCTCCCCGACATCTCGGTCCTCTACCAACTGGTCTCTTCCGTACGACGAGAGGTGTGCACATGGTGCGGCATCCAGCTCATCGGTGACCGCTGCGGCTTCTGCTCCGCCCCGCTCACGGCCGCCTCGAGCCGCACCGGGGCGACCAGGGCGCTGACCGCCGGGCCATGAACGGCCACGACCGGCTGCCTGCCGTGACCGTCGCCATGGCTGCCGCCTCAGCCGCCGCGCCCGCCGCGTCGTCCACCGCACCGGCCGCTTTCGCCGCGTCTGCCGCATCCGTACCGCCCGCCCCATTCGTCCCACGTCATCGAACGAGGTCGTCCCACCCATGAATTCACGGCAGCGCCGCGGCGTTCTCCTGATTCTGCTCTCGGTCGTCTGCGGCATCGCCGCGTTCGCCGGCGTGCTCACCGTGATCGCCGACGTGAACTCGAAGGTCGGACCCGAGACCACCGCCTACCGCGTCAAGAGCGACATAGCCCCCTACACACCGCTCGAGGCCGGGCAGTTCGAAAAGGTCTCGATACCCGAACGCTGGCTGTCCCGGAGCGCGGTGACCGACCTCGGCCTACTGCGGGACAAGATCGCCGTGACGGAGCTGCGTAGCGGGTCCCTGCTCCAGAGCGACATGATCGTGCAGAAGCCGGAGCTGGAGAGCGGCCAGCAGGAGATCGCCATCATGATCGACGCGGCGACCGGCGTGGCCGGAAAGATCCGGCCGGGCAACCTGGTCAACATCTTCGCCACCTTCGCCGCGCAGAACGACTCCGGCACCGACCAGTCCCGGCTCATCGTCGCGAACGCCAAGGTCATCGACGTCGGGGAGCTCACCGCCCTCGAGCGCAGGAGCGGCGACCGCACCAACGCCCCCCGCGAGGCGGTGCCGATCACCTTCGCGCTGAACACGGCCGACGCCCAGCGCGTCGCCTACGCCGAGTCCTTCGCCGAACATGTGCGCCTGGCCCTGCTGCCCGACGGGAGCCCCACCACCCTGCGGCCCGGCGACGGCAGCTACGACCTCTCAGAAGACAAGAACAAGTGAGGGCCGGATGACGACGCGTATCCTCCCCGCCGTCGGCGACCCCGACGCCGCCCGGTCCATCGTCAGCCTTCTGGGCCGGCTCCCCGACGCGGAACCGGCACCGCCGGTCGGCGACTCGACCTCGCTGGTCGACATGCTGGCCCGGCTCGCCGCGGAGTCGCTCGACGAACTACCGGAAGTCGTCCTGGTCCACGAGCGCATCGGGCCGCTGCCCGCCCTCGAGCTGATCCGGGACGTCGCCCTGCGTTTCCCGGCCGTCGGCGTCGTGCTCGTCACCGCCGACACCGGCCCGGGCCTGTACTCGGCGGCCATGGACTCCGGCGCCCGCGGCCTCGTCGCCCTGCCTCTCGTGTACGAGGAACTGGCGCAGCGCGTCCAGGCGGCGGCCGGCTGGGCGGCGGGCGTACGCCGGCACCTCGGCCACGGTCCGGAGGCGGCGTACGGCGGGCCGGGCGGCACCGTCGTCACCGTGAGCGGCGCCAAGGGCGGCGTCGGCACGACCGTCACGGCGATCCAGCTCGCCCTGGCGTCGGCGGCGTCCGGTCACTCCGTCGCCCTCGTCGACCTCGACCTCCAGGGCGGTGACGTCGCCTCGTACCTGGACGTCCAGTTCCGCCGCTCCATCGTGGACCTCGCCGCCATCCGGGACATCGGCGCCAGGGTCCTCCAGGACGCCGTCTTCAGCCACGAGACGGGCGTGGCCCTGCTTCTCGCCCCGGCGGAGGGCGAACGCGCGGAGGACGTCAGCGACCGGCTCGTCCGGCAGACCCTCGGCGCACTGCGCCAGCGTTACGAGATGGTCGTCGTCGACTGCGGCACGCAGGTCAACACCGCCAACGCCGCCGCGATCGAGTCGGCCGACACCACCCTGCTGCTGACCCTGCCGGACGTGGTGACCGTACGGGCCACCAAGCGGATGGTGCGGCTCTGGGACCGGCTCCAGATCCGTAAGGCGGAGGAGACGATCACCGTCGTCAACCGCCACACGCGGACGACGGAGATCCAGCCGCCGCTCGTCTCGAAGATCACCTCCACGAGGGTGGCACGCACGGCGATCCCGGCGAACTTCAAGGAGCTCCAGGGCGCCGTCGACGCCGGCCGTATGCAGGACCTCGAGGCCAAGTCGTCCGTCAGGCAGGCCATGTGGGCCCTGGCGGGCGAGTTGGGACTGGTCAAGGACGTGCAGGGGGACGCGAAGCAGAACCGCTTCGGGGCCGGACGCCGGCACGGGCGCGCGAAATGACAGCGCCCGCCCCGCGCATAGGGGACGACCGTGGCCAGTCGCTGATCGAGTTCACCGGCATGGTGCCGATCATCCTGGTGACGCTGGCCGTCCTGTGGCAGTCGGCGCTCGTCGGCTACACGTTCGTCCTCGCGGGCAACGCGGCGGACAAGGCGGTGGCCGCGGGGACGCGGGCAGAGGGCGGCGGCGCGGCGGCCTGCGCGGCAGCCGCGGAGGAGGACCTGACCGGCGGCTGGTCGGCGGCCGTCAGCTGCGGACCGGACGGAGACCTGTACAAGGCCGAGGTCTCCCTCGAGGTGCCGCTGCTGTTCCCCGGCGTCAACCTCCCGATCACGGTCACGGGCCGGGCCGGCGCGGCGGCCGAGTGGAGGGCCGGGCCATGAGACGCCGGGACCTCCGCGACGACCGCGGCCAGAGCGCCGTCGAGTACGGCGGCTGGCTGTTCCTGCTGCTCTTCGTGATGACGATCGCGGTGCAGGTGGGCCTCGCCGTGTACGCGGCCCAGCAGGCCGGCACCGCGGCCCGCGCCGCGGCGCGGGTGGCCGCGCAGGAGGAGGCGACGACCAGCCCGCAGGCCGCGGGGCAGCAGGCGCTCAGCTCCTGGCTCGACGCCTCCGTCGCCACCAGCCAGGACGGCGACGCGGTCACCGCCGACGTGACGGTCACCATTCCCGGCGTGGTCCCCGGCATCAGCTTCGGCACCGTCACCAAGTCCGCCACCATGCCCCTCGACAGGGAGTCGACACGATGAGCCTGCGCGCACGCATCCAGCGCATCGACGGCCCCGAGCCGGCGAACGGCCAGAGCGAGGAGAGCCGGCTCGTCGGCGTCTACCGCGCCAAGCTCCTCGAGGAGATCGACCTCGCCGAGATGTCCACCCTCGCCGCCGCCGAACGCCGCGTCCGCCTGGAGCGCGTACTCGGCCACATCATCAGCCGCGAGGGCCCCGTCCTGTCCACCGGCGAGCGCTCCCACCTCGTCCGGCGGGTCGTCGACGAGGCGCTCGGCCTCGGCATCCTCGAACCGCTCCTCGAGGACGCGTCCATCAGCGAGATCATGGTGAACGGCCCCGAACAGGTCTTCGTCGAACGGGACGGTCGGCTGGAGCAGTTGCCGCTGCGGTTCTCCTCCACCGAGCAGCTGATGCAGACCATCGAGCGCATCGTCTCCACCGTCAACCGCCGTGTCGACGAGGCGAACCCCATGGTCGACGCCCGGCTCCCCAGCGGGGAGCGCGTCAACGTCATCATCCCGCCGCTCTCCCTGACCGGCCCGGTGCTGACCATCCGCCGCTTCCCGCGCGCCTACACCCTCCAGGAGATGATCGGCCTCGGGTCCCTGGACGAGCACATCCTGATGCTGCTCGCGGGCCTGGTGCGCGCCAAGTTCAACGTGATCGTCTCCGGGGCGACCGGCACCGGCAAGACCACCCTCCTCAACGCCCTGTCCGGCCTCATCCCGGACGGCGAACGCATCGTCACCATCGAGGACTCCGCCGAACTCCGGCTCCAGCAGACCCATGTGATCACCCTGGAGTCCCGCCCCGCCAACGTCGAGGGCAAGGGCCGCATCACCATCCGCGACCTCGTACGCAACTCCCTGCGCATGCGCCCCGACCGCATCATCGTCGGCGAGGTCCGCGGCGGGGAGACCCTCGACATGCTCCAGGCCATGTCCACCGGCCACGACGGCTCGCTCGCCACCGTCCACGCCAACAGCGCGGAGGACGCGCTGATGCGGCTCCAGACACTGAGCTCCATGTCCGAGGTCGAGCTCCCGTTCGTGGCCATCCACGACCAGATCAACAGTGCCGTCGACGTCATCGTCCAGCTCACCCGGCACGCGGACGGGTCACGCCGGATCACCGAGATCGCCGTCGTCGACTCGTACGGCCGCGAGGACTACCGTTTCGTGACCGTCTGCCGCTTCGAGGCGGAACCGCCGGCCGGGGACGGGCGCGTGAACGGCAGGTTCCGGTACTTCCCGCTGCCCCGGCGGGTCGCGGAGCGCCTCTACATGGCGGGCGAGGCGATCCCGCCGGCGTTCGGCGTCGGCGAGTCGCAACTGGAGCTCGCCACCCGGGTGCCACGGGGCCTCAGCCCGGTGCCCGACCCCCGCACCGGCCACTCACCGGAAGGGCACCGCCCGCGATGAACCTGCCCCTGGTGACACTCGGCGTCACGCTGCTCGGCTGCGTACTCGCCGTCCTCGGCGTGCGCTCCTGGTCGGTGGGCCAGGCGCAACGCCAAGCCCTGATCGACCGTATGTCGCAGTCAGGACCGCTCGCCCTCGAGAGCGGCCGCCGGCGCCGTTTCGCGGGAGTGGACCGAAGACTGCGCGGCACCCGACTCGGCCGGCGCATCGAGCGGAGCATCTCCGCGACCGGCCTGGAACTGACCGCCGGGGAGTACGCCGTCTACGTCGTGGCCGCCCTGCTGGCGCTCTACTTCGTCGTCGGCTCGGTGTTCGCGCCCTTCTTCGGGCTGCTCGCCGTCCTGATCGGCGTCTGGGGCGCGAACGGCTTCCTCGACTGGCAGCGGGCCAAACGCACCGAGGCGTTCATCAGCCAGCTCCCCGAACTCACCCGGGTGCTCGCCAACGCCACCCAGGCCGGGCTCGCCCTGCGCACCGCGATCGGCATGGCCGTGGAGGAGCTCGACGACCCGGCGCGCGAGGAACTGCGCCGCGTCGCCGACCAACTGGCCCTCGGCCGCTCCCTCGACGACGCGCTCGGCGACCTCGCCGAACGCCTCCCGTCACGCGAACTCACCGTGCTGGTGTCCACCCTGATCCTGTCCAACCGGGCGGGCGGCACCATCGTCACCTCGCTGCGCAACCTCACCGAGACCCTGGAGGAACGCAAGGAGACCCGGCGCGAGGTCACCACGCTCCTCTCCCAGGTCAAGGTGACGGCGGTGGCCGTCCCGGTCCTCGGCCTCGGCTTCCTGCTCGTCGTCAACGGCATGCGGGACGGGGCACTGGAGGACATGACCGGCGCACTCGGCGGCCGCATCGCCGTACTGATCGCCGCCGGGCTGTACGCGCTCGGCTTCATCCTCATCAACCGGCTCACCCGCGTCCGCATCTGAGACCTGACCAGAGGGGAGGAGACCCACATGCTCGGACTGGCCCTGGCCGCCGTGATCGGCGTCGCCGTCGCCGGCGTCTTCCACGGCATACGCATGTACCGGGCGGAGGCCAGGCTTCCCGGCGACCTCGCCATCGCCCTGGAGGTCGGCGCCACCCGCACCAGCTACCCGGGCATGGCCATCGACCGCCTCGGCATGCGCTGGGCCCCGTCGGTCCAGCGCCTGATGGGCCCGCGTCGCGTCGACCGCGTCCGCCGCAGGCTGGACATGGCCGGCAACCCCGGCGGCCTGACGGTCGACCGGTACGCGGCCCGCCGCGCCGTGTACGGGGTTCTCGGCGGGCTCGTCGCCTTCGGGATGCTCATGAACGGGCAGGTCGTCCTCGCCGTCCTGTTCCTGCTCTACGGCCTGTTCTGGACCGACGTCCTGCTCCGGGCGGCCATCGCCCGCCGCCGGGACGACATCGAACGGACCCTGCCGGACTTCCTCGACGTACTCGCCGTCGTCGTCTCCGCCGGCCTCGGCTTCCGGCAGGCCCTGGAGCGCGTCGCGGAGAAGTACCGGGGCCCCTGGTCCGACGAACTGCGCATCACCCTCCGGCAGATGGACATGGGCATGGGCCGGCGCGAGGCCTTCGAGCAACTGCGCCGCCGCAACGAGTCGGAGCAGGTGTCCATGTTCGTCTCGGCGCTCCAGCAGGGTGAGGAACTGGGCGCCCCGATCGTCGACACCCTGATCCAGATCGCCAACGACATGCGCAGGACGGACGCCCAGAACGCCAGAAGGAAGGCGGCGAAGGCGGTCCCGAAGGCGACGCTGATCGTCACGAGTTTCATGCTGCCCGGAACGATGATCCTGATCGTGGCGGGCTTCTACTACGCGGCCGACGTGGACTTCGGCGCGATCTTCGGAGGCTGACGGGGGAGGTGGCTGCGATGAACGGTTCACGAGCGATTCGACCAACGGTCTTCGCTCACGCAAGCGAATGTGGGAGATTCTCCTCGGAGGCCCGGCGTAGCCGGGAGACTCCATGGAGTGATCAGCGGCGAGGGAGGCCGGACCGACATGAACCAGCGGTCCGTCGAAGGGGAACGAGGGGTACGCCATGAGGGACTTCGGCCTGCACAGGCTCGCGGCTGCGATCGGACTCCGCCGGGACGGACTCCGCGACGATCGGGGACAGGGCTCGATCGAGTACGTCGGGATCACGATTCTTGTGGTGGCGATCGTGGTGCTGCTGCTGAACACGAACATGGGCGCCGAGATCGCGAACACGTTCACCGAAAAGATCAATTCGGTTCTTGGCGGCGGTGGCGGCTGAGCTGTTCGGGGACAGACGATGACGGCCAGGCGACCCCGCTCTACATGGCAGCCGTGGTCGGTCTTCTCTTTCTCGTCCTTGTGTACCTCGCATTCGGCCAAGCCGATGTGACCCGCAACGGCACGCAGACCGCGGCCGACGCGGCCGCACTGGCAGCAGCCCAGGAATCAAGGGATCAGCTTGAACTGACGGACCTTCTCGACGACCTGGAGGCACTCCTTGACGGCGAGGTACCGGCAGGTACCCCGGACGGTTGCGCGCGGGCTGCCGACTTCGCCGGCCGGAACGAAGCCGTGGCCGACGGCTGCACTCCGCTGAACGACGGCCGATGGGGCTTCACCGTCAACGTCGAGTCCCAGGAATCGATGGGCGACAGCATCATCGAGGGGACCGGCAGCAAGCACGCCACTGCTCGTGCCACCGCGGTCGTCGAACCGCGCTGCACCTTCACGCCTGGGCAGAGTGCGCCCGCGGAGCCTGGCGAAGGAGACGATGAAGACGAGCAGAAGCCCTTGCCGGGCAAGCTGCTCTGCGACTCCGACGAGTGGGTCGTCGACCCCGAAGAACCTGATCTGCTGCCCGACATGGCAGACCTTTTCACCGTCCGACTGGCCGAGGACTGAGCCGATGAACGCAAAGGAACAGGATTGATGAGCAAGCGGCACATGGGGACCAGGCGCCGGGCTGCGGCAGCTGTGCTGTCGTCCGCCTTGATCCTCACTCTGTCGGCCTGTGGCGGTGACGGTGACGGTACGAGCCCGAAGGGTTCGTCGTCACCGGCACCTGCCGGTTCCAAGGGTGGAGACAAGGCCGGCTCCACCCCGGAGTCGGCACCCAGTACACCGAGCGAGCCCATCGCAACGGTCAAGGGCGACAAGGGGGTGGAGATGTCCGTGTTCTCGGCACGAAGGGACGAGGGCGGCTTCTTGACCCTGGACGGCGTCATCAAGAACACCGGGGCGGAGCAATTCACCACCCCCGTCCAGTGGAGCGGATTGGAGCAGTCCGTCGCAGCCACCGGTCGCTCGTTCGCCGGCATGACCCTCGTCGACTCGGCCGGCAAGAAGCGGTACTACGTGCTGCGCGACACGGACAACCGACCGCTCACCACCTACGCATACCGCACCCGCATGGAGCCCGGTGACTCCCTCACCTTCTTCGCCCAGTTCCCCGCGCCACCGGCGGGCACCACACAGCTCGCCCTCCAGTTCCCCGGCTTCCCCAGCACCACGATCGAGCTGTCGTGATGCGCCCCGCGACCAGGGTCACCGTGACCGCCGCCGTCCTCGCGGGGGCGCTCTCCGCCGGCCTGCTCGCCGGCGGCAGCGCCTTCGCCGACGACGGCCCCTACGCGGCGCCGCCTGCCGAGGCGCCCGTCAAGGTCGACGCCGACGACTCGGACCTGAAGCTCCCGAGGGCGCGACGCTCGCCGAGCCGAAGGTCATCGACATCAAGTCCGTCGTCGAGGACATCAGCGGTGAGGAGCGCCGCGAGGAGACGAACTCCGACATCAAGTTCGCCCTCCAGGCCGAGGTCCTCTTCGGCAAGGACAGCTCCAAGCTCTCCGGCGAGGCCACGTCCCGTATCTCGGCGATCGCCGTCGAGATCAAGAAGCAGAACGCCAAGAAGATCCGCGTGTTCGGCTTCACGGACGACCTCGGCACCGAGGCGCACGGCGACAAGCTGTCGAAGGAGCGCGCCGACGCCGTGCACAGCGTGCTGTCGCAGCAGTTGAGCGCCGAGGGGATCGCGTACGAGATCCGCGGCTACGGCGAGGACTATCCGATCGCGAGCAACACGTCGGAGGAGGGCCGCCGCAAGAACCGCCGCGTCGAGGTGTCGTTCCCCAGGGAGTGACGATCACGACGGAGTGACCCTTACGACGGAGTGACGGTCACGCTTCGTACTGGCTCTCCGCGACCGGTCCGAACGCCCTGGAGATGAACGCCCGTACCGCCCCCGGCGGGTCAGGACGGAACGGTGATCCCGACCGTGCCGCCCCGCCGAACCCCCCACTCCGCCAGCGCCCCCGCCGCCGCCTCGAGCACATGGCGGGCGCGCGGTCGCGGCATGCCCACGCGACCCGGGGGCATGGTGCGGACGCTGAGGACGCGCAGATCGCGGTCCAGGTAGGCCACGTCGATGGTGAAGCGCATCCCCACCGAGTGGACGCTGCCGCACGGGGTCAGGAGCATCCCGCCCTCGATGCCGTCGCGGCCGAGGAGGCCGCGGCGCCGGGTCCGGTACGTGGCTGCGATCTCGACCTCGGCGACGGGGCGGCCGTCGATCGTCAACGTCCCTGTTCCGTCACGCCATCGGCGTCCTCGTCGCATGGCCTCCACCGTAGTGCGCGGTCCGGCTTACGCTCGGTGCGTGGACGCAGCGCTGATCGTCGTCGCCGCCCTGTGGGGTGCGGGCACCGGACTGCTCTGCCCGCGGGCCGCGTACCGGCTGTCCGTCGGGGCGGGCGAGCCATGGCGGGACGCCTGCCCGGCCGGGCACGTGTACGCGGGGCCGGGGGGCGGGTGGTTCGGTGGCGTCTGCTGCGCGGCTCCCGTCCCGGCGCGGCTCGCGGCGCCGCTCGTCACGGCAGCCGCGTGCGCCGTTCTCGCCGCGGCGACGGGCGCGCGGCCGGAGTTGGCGGCCTGGCTGGTGCTGGCGCCGTTCGCGGTGCTGCTGGCGCTGGTCGACCTGAGGGTGCGGCGGCTGCCGGACCGGCTGACGCTTCCGCTGGCCGGCGCGGCCGCGGCGCTGCTCGGGGTGGCCGGGCTGTCGCCGGGGGCCGGCGGGGCGTGGACCACGGCCGTGCTGGGCGGACTCGTGCTGGGCGGCGCGTACTTCATGCTGTTCTGGATCCACCCCGGCGGCATGGGGTTCGGGGACGTGAAACTCGCGCTCGCACTCGGCGTCGTACTCGGCTGGTACGGCTGGGCGGTGCTCTTCGCGGGTGCGTTCGCCGGCTTCCTGCTCGGCTCGCTGTACGGGCTCGGGCTGGTCGCCCTGCGCCGCGCGAGCCGCAAGAGCACGATCCCCTTCGGACCGTTCATGCTCGTGGGGGCGCTGGCCGGTGTCGTCCTGGGGGCGCTCGCGGCCGCCTGAGCCGCTGCGAAAACGCGCGACACGGCCGCCCCCGGGCGCGCAGAATCGGCCCCATGGATGCCATCGCGAAGAAGCCCGTCAACCTCACCGAAGCCCTCGCCTCCTTCGACGACGTCTACAGTCCGCGCATCGTCGCCCGTATGAACGACTACGACGTCCGGGTCGCGCACACCCTGGGCGACCATGTGTGGCACGTGCACGAGGACACGGACGAGTTCTTCCTCGTCCTCGACGGGCGGTTCGACATCGCCCTGCGCGCGGCTGACGGCACCGAGTCCACCGTCGAGCTGCGCAAGGGCGACACCTTCGTCGTGCCCAAGGGAACCGAGCACAGGCCCACCTCGACCGGCGGCTCCATCCTCATGTTCGAGCCGTCCGGAACGAGCTCGACGGGCGACCGGCACGAGGGCGAGCTCCCCGGCAACGTCGACAGCACGACCGGCCACGAGCTGACCTGACGAGGGGGCGGCGGTTCACGCGTGCGGCCCGACCGTCACCGTGCCGACCGTCAGCTCGGCGCGGCCCTCCAGGGCCGCGCCCACCCGCTCGGCCTCCCGGGCCAGTTCGGCGCGTGCCGCTGCCCGCTCCAGCGCCTCGCCGACCGGCTCCACCGTCACCGCGACACGTCTGCCCGAGCGGCGCTGGTGCCAGACGCCTGCCACGACCCCGTCCACCAGCACCACCGGGTAGTTGCCGGCCTGGCCCCCGGCCAGCGCCCGCCCGTGAGCCGCGCCCGGGAACAGCCGGTCCCGCGGCCGGCAGGCGATGGCGTACGCGTCGAAGTAGGGGAGGAGACGCACGCCCCGCGCCGGTTCCGGATCGGGGAACGCGGCGTCGCCCCGGGCGACCCACGCCGGGGCGCCCTCGAAGGTGACCTCCTCGATCCTGTCCCCGGCCGCCAGGTCCGTGAAGAGCCGGCCCGACCAGGCCGGCGGCGCTCCGAGCCACCGGGCGAAGTCCGAGGGTGTGGCGGGCCCGTACGCGCGCAGATAACGGTGCACGAGTTCGGGCAGAGCATCCCGCCCGTCCATCGGCGTGACCCCGGGGCTGGTGTAGGTGACGTTGCGCCCGCGGTTCGGGCCGAAGGCGAGCGCGCCGCGATGCGCGGCGGTGTGCGTGATCTGCCGCCAGCGCGGCCACTTGTCCTGGAAGGCGTCCACCACCCGCTCGCCCGCCCACGGCCCGGTGCGGTCGACGATCGCCTCCGTCAGTTCGTCGACGGTGAGCGGTTCGCCGGCCAGCGCGTCACGGACGGCCGCGACGACCTCGTCGGTCTGCTCAGGTGTCATTCGTACGCCGTCCGGCCACGGGTTCTTTCCGGCGGGCACCGCAGACAGCGCGCCGGTCCACATCGGCAGGTCGGCCGTGGGCAGCAGATGGACGGTGCCGCGCGGGCCGTACGTCTTCACCAGCGTCCGGTCCGTCCACAGCGCGTGACGTACGTCCGCCCGGGTGGCGCCGGGCGCCAGCCGCAGGGCGACGGACAGCTCCCCGGCGGACAGCACCTGCGCGTGGGCGCCGAGCATCGCGCCGGCGACGGCGGCGGAGGAGGTGAGGCCCGGGGACCCGGGGGCGGCCAGCCCCTGACGGCCCAGCCGCCGGGCGTTCGCCTGCGGCCATGTCACATCGGCGGTCTTCTTCGTCATACCGGCGACGCTAGGACCCATACAGGTCAGATGCTGTCCTCTGTGCCCGCTGGCCCCGTCCCGTTCGATCGCTCGACCGTACGTGGGCCCGTTCGTCAATGCGGCGCCTCGCGGCCGGGGTCCCCCGTGGGAGGTACGGCCCGGCCGCTCCCGGCCCGCTGCCGCACCGCCCCACGCCCTCCACGGCGAATTCCGGCGCTCCTTCCGGCATGGCGTGGCACCGCGCACCGCTTACGAAGGGTTATGGTGGAAACCCCCCTCGGGCCGGTCCGTATCCCCCCACGGACCGGCCCGTTTTATGTTTCCTCCCGACCCCTCAGCCCCGGTCGGCCCAGATGTTCGTGCCCTTCGTGTCGACCGCGAAGGTGTCGATCTCCTCCAGCTCCGCCTGTGTCAGGGGCGCCCCGGCCAGCGCCGCGACGTTCTCCTCGAGCTGCTTCACGCTCGACGCGCCGATGAGCGCGGACGTCATCCGCGGGTCGCGCAGCACCCACGAGATCGCCAGCTGGGCCAGCGACTGGCCACGGCGCGCGGCGATGTCGTCGAGTCCGTTGAGCCGGCGCACGACCTCGTCGGACAGCAGGTTCGGGTCGAGCGACTTGCCCTGGGTGGCCCGCGAGCCCTCCGGGATGCCCTTCAGGTACTTGCCGGTGAGCAGCCCCTGCGCGAGCGGCACGAAGGAGATGCACCCCATACCGGCGCTCTCCAGGGTGTCCAGCAGGCCGTCGTTCTCGATCCAGCGGTTGATCATCGAGTACGAGGGCTGGTGGATGAGCGCCGGGACACCCATCTCCTTCAGCAGCCCGGCCGCCTCCGCGGTCTGCTCCGCGTTGTAGGAGGACACGCCCACGTACAGCGCCTTGCCCTGCTGCACGGCGGATGCAAGCGCTCCCATGGTCTCCTCGAGCGGAGTCTCCGGGTCGAAGCGGTGGGAGTAGAAGATGTCGACGTGGTCGAGGCCCATCCGCTTCAGGGAGGCGTCCAGCGACGACAGCAGATACTTGCGCGAACCCCACTCGCCGTACGGGCCGGGGTGCATGAGATAGCCGGCCTTCGTGGAGACGACGATCTCGTCCCGG
The DNA here is from genome assembly GCF_009832925.1 of Streptomyces sp. Tu 2975. Lineage (GTDB taxonomy): Bacteria > Actinomycetota > Actinomycetes > Streptomycetales > Streptomycetaceae > Streptomyces. The sequence continues at coordinate 3,103,788 of NZ_CP047140.1, read as the reverse complement.
TAGCGGGCGAAGTCCTGCGCGAAGATCCTGCCGAAGTTCAGCTCGGCGGACCCGGGCGGCGGTCCGTAGTTGTTCGCAAGGTCGAAGTGGGTGACGCCCAGGTCGAAGGCGCGGCGCAGGATCGTGCGCTGCGAGCCGAGGGTGCGGTCGTCGCCGAAGTTGTGCCAGAGGCCGAGGGAGAGTGCGGGCAGCTTGAGGCCGGAGCGGCCGCTGCGGCGGTACTCCATGGACCCGTAGCGGTCGGCGTCGGCAAGGTAATAGGGGGAATCAGTCACGCTTCCCTCCTTATCACGGACTTGTGACACACCGGGTTGGGCCGCCGTGCCCGGCCCGCAGTAAGGTTGCGCCTTCGGGGACTGCCGCTTGGAGGGGTGTAAGAACTGTGAACCTGCGCGACCTGGTGTACAGGCTCTACGCACGCCGGGTGGAAGGCCGCCTCGACCATGCCCAGGTGCCCAAGCACATCGGTGTCATCCTCGACGGCAACCGCCGCTGGGCGAAGGCCTCCGGCGGCACGGCCGCACAGGGACACCAGGCCGGTGCCGACAAGATCTCCGAGCTGCTGGGCTGGTGCGCGGAGACCGACGTCGAGGTCGTCACCCTCTGGCTGCTGTCCACGGACAACTTCGACCGCCCCGAAGAGGAGCTCAAGCCGCTTCTCGGCATCATCGAGAACACGGTGCGCAACCTCGCCGCCGACGGGCGCTGGCGGGTGCACCACGTGGGCACACTGGACCTGCTGCCCGACCACACGCAGCGGGTGCTGAAGGAGGCCGAGCAGGCCACGGCGGGCGTCAAGGGAATACTGGTCAACGTCGCCGTCGGCTACGGCGGGCGCCAGGAGATCGCGGACGCGGTCCGTTCGCTGCTGCTGGAGCACGCGGAGAAGGGCACGAGTTTCGAGGAGCTCGCCGAGATCGTCGACGTCGAGCACATCTCCGAGCACCTGTACACACGGGGTCAGCCGGATCCCGACCTGGTGATCCGCACCAGCGGGGAGCAGCGGCTCTCCGGGTTCATGCTCTGGCAGAGCGCACACTCCGAGTACTACTTCTGCGAAGTCTTCTGGCCGGCGTTCCGTAAGGTCGACTTCCTGCGCGCACTGCGCGACTACGCGGCCCGCCACCGCCGCTACGGCGCCTGACCGCGGCCGCTTCCCCCTGAGAACCGGGCCGCTGCCCGGCCCCCTTCACGCTCCGCCCGGAACCGCCGCGTCGCCGGCCCCCGCGCGGCGCGGCAGCCGCGCGCCCCCTCGACGCGCCTCGTCACCGCACGTTCATCCGGCTGACGCCCGCCCTGCCGGCATGGCCGCAGGTGTTCGAGGGCATACCTCTTGCAGGTCGACGTCCGATCCACGAACGTCGGATCTCAGTGAGCGGCTCACGCCGCCCACCCGGGAGGCCCTTTGCACACGACGAAGGACTGCACCAGCGGTGCGGACCACGCGGAGGGCCGGCGCTCGGCCCGCGCATCGTGGCCTGAGCCCGGCCCGTCTCCCGCTTCGGCGGGAGGACCCATGGCCCGCGACGCCGTCGCACCCCGACCTCGTCCGAGGGGGTACGTCCTTCCGTGGTGAACAGCACAAAGCGCCGTATGAACGACCGGCGCACCTACGTTCTCGACACCAGCGTCCTGCTGGCGGACCCGAAAGCCATGAGCCGCTTCGACGAGCACGAGGTCGTGCTCCCCGTCGTCGTGGTGACGGAGCTGGAGGCCAAGAGGCACCATCCGGAGCTCGGCTACTTCGCCCGCCAGGCGCTGCGCCTGCTGGACGACTTCCGGGTCCGGTACGGCCGCCTCGACTCTCCGCTGCCCATCGGGGACCTCGGTGGCACGCTGCGTGTCGAGCTCAACCACTCGGATCCCGGCGTACTGCCGGCCGGTTTCAGGCTGGGGGACAACGACTCACGGATTCTGGCCGTCGCGCGCAACCTCCAGGCGGAGGGGTACGACGTCACGGTCGTCTCCAAAGACCTGCCGCTGCGCATCAAGGCGTCCTCGGTCGGTCTGCTCGCGGAGGAGTACCGCGCGGAGCTGGCCATCACCGACACGGGCTGGACGGGCATGACCGACCTGCCCCTGACGGCGGAGCAGGTCGACCTGCTGTACGGCGAGGAGACGCTGTACGTACCGGAGGCGGCCGATCTCCCCGTCCATACCGGTCTGGTGCTGCAGTCCGAGCGCGGCAAGGCGCTGGGGCGGGTCACGGCCGAGGGCAACGTCCGCCTGGTGCGGGGCGACCGCGAGGTGTTCGGCATCCACGGGCGCAGCGCCGAGCAGCGCATCGCCCTCGATCTGCTCCTCGACCAGGACGTCGGCATCGTCTCGCTCGGCGGCCGGGCCGGCACCGGCAAGTCGGCGCTGGCACTGTGCGCGGGCCTCGAGGCGGTCCTCGAGCGCAGGCAGCACCAGAAGGTGATGGTCTTCAGACCGCTCTACGCGGTGGGCGGGCAGGAGCTCGGCTATCTGCCGGGCACCGAGGCCGAGAAGATGAGCCCGTGGGCGCAGGCGGTCTTCGACACGCTGTCCGCCGTCGCGGGCCGTGAGGTCATCGAGGAGGTCCTGAACCGGGGCATGCTGGAGGTCCTGCCGCTGACGCACATCCGGGGCCGTTCCCTTCACGACGCGTTCGTCATCGTCGACGAGGCCCAGTCGCTGGAACGGAACGTACTGCTGACGGTTCTGTCCCGTATCGGGGCGAATTCCCGGGTCGTCCTCACACATGACGTGGCTCAGCGGGACAACCTCCGGGTCGGCCGCTACGACGGAGTCGTCGCCGTGGTGGAGAAACTGAAGGGTCATCCGCTGTTCGCGCATGTCACCCTCACTCGCTCGGAGCGTTCCCAGATCGCCGCATTGGTGACCGAAATGCTGGAGGACGGGCACATTTGATCTGATAGGCCCCAGGGGCCTATCTGGCAAAAAGGGCAAGTCAGTTGACGTCGCCCGGCGAAGCGCAAGAGCGTAGCCGGGCGGCGTCGTGCTGTCCGCCGATTCCTCCAAAAGCCCAGGCTCAAACGGGGTGTGAGCTTTCACACGCAACGAAGAATTGCCTTGCGGCCTCGGCCTGCGGCAGAGTCTTGCTTCCGTCAGGCCCCGCATGCGACACATCCGCACCACAGTTGGTGCACAGCAACACACAATTCAAGACATGTCAGTCGCATGCCGCCCGCGAGCACAATGCGGCAGCTCCCCCCGGGGAGTTGCCCACCGGGCCCGCGCCTCCCGTGACCCGATCAGTGGGGAGGCCAGCGTCAGGGGCAAGATTTCGCTCGCGGGGTCACCTGTGCGGGCGATGCTGGAAGGAAACCGTGTGAGCCGGATCTCGGTCCGGGGATTCGCAGTGGCTTCGGCTACTGCGGTCACCACCGTCGGCGCCGTCGTCGGCGTCGCGTCGGGCAACACTCAGCCCTCGGGCGACAACCTCGAGGCGACTGCCGCCGACGCGACGCTTCTCGCGGACATTCCCATGGGCGAGCAGGCCCAGATCCAGGTGTCGTCCCTGACGCAGCAGGCCGATGCACAGGCCGCTGCCGCGGACGCGGCTGCGAAGAAGTCCGCCGAGGAATCGGCACGCCTCCAGGCTGCCGAAACCGCCAAGGCGAAGAAGGAAGCCGCCGAGGAGAAGGCGAAGAAGGAGCGCGAGGAGGCCGCGGCCGCCGAGGCCCGCGCCAACCGCGACGCCGTCCGCGACGCTTCGAGCTTCTCCACCCAGGCGTCCTACACCATCGCCGAGGTCAAGGCGATGGCACGCCAGATGGTGCCCGCCGACCAGTTCCAGTGCTTCAGCAACATCGTGGACCACGAGTCCAGCTGGAACTACCGCGCGCAGAACCCGTCTTCCGGTGCGTACGGTCTCGTCCAGGCGCTGCCGGGCTCCAAGATGTCGACGGCAGGCGCCGACTGGCAGACCAACCCGGCCACCCAGATCAAGTGGGGCCTGAACTACATGGACAGCCGCTACGACAGCCCGTGCGGCGCCTGGTCGTTCTGGCAGGCGAACCACTGGTACTAGTCGGCCTCCGGTCCGCCGGTCGCTCAACTTTTCGGAGCCCCTCACCGTCCTACGGTGAGGGGCTCCGTGCGTGTACGGTCTCAATCCGGTACTCCCCGGGCGGGGGACACCCGTGCCTCGAGGGGCGCAGGGGAGAGTGGCGGGGGAAGAGGAAGCATCATGTCGAAGGTTCCAGGATGGCTCGGCCGAGTGGGCGCCGGGCTGACCCGGATGGGAGAGCGGTTGGAGGAGCGCCGTAACGAGGGCGCCCCGGACACCGACGACGAGCTGCTCGGCGGCGCCCCGCGGTCCCCGGAGAGCGTTCCCCCGCCGCCGGCGTACGCACCCGCCGTGTCGGCGAGACCCGACCCGGTCGCCGCCATCCCCTGGGGGATGCGCGTCGCGGCGGAGGCGGGCTGGCGGCTGCTCGTACTGGCGGGCACCCTCTGGGTGTTGATGCGGGCGATCAGCGCCGTGCAGCTGGTGGTGCTGGCGTTCGCGGCCGCCTTGCTCGTCACCGCGATGCTTCAGCCGACCGTCGTCCGGCTGTGCAGGCTCGGCCTCCCGCGGGGCTTCGCCACCGCGGTGACGGCGATCCTCGGCTTCGTCGTCATGGGCCTGGTCGGCTGGTTCGTGGTGTGGCAGGTGATGGACAACCTGGACAACCTCTCCGACCGCGTCAGGGACGGCATCGACGAGCTGAAGCGCTGGCTCCTGGACAGTCCGTTCCATGTGACGGAGAGCCAGATCAACGACATCGCGCAGAACCTCAGCGACACCATCGGGACCAACACCGAGGAGATCACCTCGGCCGGTCTCCAGGGTGTGAGCGTGATGGTCGAGGTGGTCACCGGGATACTGCTGGCGATGTTCTCCACGCTGTTCCTGCTGTACGACGGCAGGCGTATCTGGGAGTGGGTGCTCAAGCTCGTCCCCGCGCAGGCGCGGGAGGGCGTCGCCGGCGCCGGACCGCGTGCCTGGCGCACCCTGACCGCGTACGTCCGCGGCACGGTGATAGTGGCACTGATCGACGCGATCTTCATCGGCCTCGGGATCTACTTCCTCGATGTGCCGCTCGCCGTGCCGCTCGCCGTGTTCATCTTTCTCTTCGCCTTCATCCCCCTGGTCGGCGCGGTCGTCTCCGGTGCTCTCGCGGTGGTCGTCGCGCTGGTCACCCAGGGCGTGTTCACGGCGCTCATGGTGCTGGTCGTCGTCCTCGCCGTCCAGCAGATCGAGGGCCATGTGCTGCAGCCGTTCATCCTGGGCCGCGCGGTGCGGGTGCACCCGCTCGCCGTGGTGCTCGCCGTGGCCTGTGGTGGTCTGACCGCCGGTATCGGCGGCGCGGTGGTGGCGGTCCCGCTGGTCGCCGTGACCAACACGGTCGTCGGCTATCTGCGGGTGTACGGCAGGGAACAGGCGCTGCGCCACTCCCCGCCGCCGCACGGCTCGACGTCCCTCGACGCGGCGGCGGCGACGGCCGCGGCGGAGGAGGCCCGGCCCGCGCAGGGCCGGACACCTGAGGAGCCGGAGTGATCTCTGAACCGGAAATGGTGCCGGAGGGGTACTTCGGCGCGGCCGAGCTCCCGCAACAGCGCGTGGCCGCCGACGACGTCGTGACGGAGGGACAGGGCCAGGGACCGGGCGGTCCGCGCCGCGCCCGTCCCGCCTGGTTGTGGGCACTCGGCGGCGCGGTCGTCGCGTCGGCGGTGTGGGCCGGCGGCCTGTATGTGCACGCAACCGCCGAACCGGACCTCGGGGGGTACCGCGAGAGCCGGAACCTGTGCCTGGACGCGGAGTTGAACGCACTGACGGCCGCGATCGGCGAGCGGGTGGACCAGGGCTCGGCATGGCGCAGTACGCACGAGAGCCTCGACGACGTGTCGTGCTACATCGAGATGAGGCCGCAGGGGTACGAGCTCCCGACCGACGAGGACGGGAACGAGCTGGGCTCGCTGCCGAGCGTCTCCGTGGGCTACACCCTGCACAAGAAGACGGACCCCGGCCCCGAGTTCGAGGGGATGATGGCCGCCCGGCACACGGCCGTCGAGGACACGGCCGTCGACGACGCGGCCGTCGACGACGCGACCGGTGCCGACGGAACGACGGCACTGCGGCGTGTCGACGGTCTCGGTGAACTGGCCTTCGTCGTCCGGGACAGCGGCGGCGTCACTCTGGAAGTGCTGGACGGCCAGGCGGTGGTCTCCCTGTCGACGACCAGCGACTGGGACGCGGAGACCGGCGAGCCGCTCACCGACGTGAGCGACTTCGAGCCGATGCTGGTCGAGGACATGAGGGCCCTGCTGGCCAGGCTGAAGAGCTGACGGCACGCAGAAGGGCCCCGCCCGACCGGAAACGGTCGGGCGGGGCCCTTCTGCGTGTGCGCGAGGACTACTCGGACATGACGGCCTCTGCGTCCAGCGTCGTACCCACGGCCTGGATCACCGCGGCGATCTTGACGGCCTCCTGGACCGTCTCACGGTCCACTCCGGCCTTGCGCAGCACCTGCTCGTGGGAGTCGAGGCACTGGCCGCAGCCGTTGATGGCGGAGACGGCGAGCGACCACAGTTCGAAGTCGACCTTCTCCACACCGGGGTTGCCGATGACGTTCATCCGCAGACCGGCGCGGAGCGTCCCGTACTCCGGGTCCGACAGCAGGTGCCGGGTCCGGTAGAAGACGTTGTTCATCGCCATGATCGCGGCGGCCGACTTGGCGGCGGCGTACGCCTCGGGCTTGAGGTTGGCCTTCGCCTCCGGCTCCAGCTCACGCAGCACCCGCGGCGAACGCGAGGCGATCGCGCAGGCCAGGACGGTGCCCCACAGCTGCTGCTGGGGAAGCTCGCTGTTGCCGATGACCGAGCCGAGGTTCAGCCTCAGGTCCTTGGCGTAGTCCGGTACGGCGGCCTTCAGTTCATCGAGAGCCATGTGGCATCACTCGCCCGACAGCAGCGCGACGGGGTCGAGGGTGTTCTCGCCCTTGGTCCAGTTGCACGGGCACAGCTCGTCGGTCTGCAGGGCGTCCAGCACCCGCAGGACCTCCTTGGGGTTACGGCCGACGGACCCGGCGGTCACCATGGTGAACTGGATCTCGTTGTTCGGGTCGACGATGAAGACGGCGCGCTGCGCGAAGCCGTCCTCGCCCTCGATGCCCAGGTCGCGCATGAGCTCGTGCTTCGAGTCGGCCATCATCGGGAAGGGCAGGTCACGCAGGTCGGCGTGGTCCTTGCGCCAGGCGTGGTGGACGAACTCGGAGTCGCCGGAGAAGCCGAGGATCTGGGCGTCACGGTCGGCGAACTCGTCGTTCAGCTTGCCGAACGCGGCGATCTCGGTCGGGCAGACGAAGGTGAAGTCCTTGGGCCACGCGAACACGACCTTCCACTTGCCCTCGTAGGACTTGTGGTTGATCTGCTCGAACTCCTCGCCGCTCTCCAGCGAGACGCAGGCAGTCAGCTCGAACGTGGGGAACTGGTCACCGACAGTGAGCACGCGCTCTCCTTGCAAACAGGAATTCCCTTTTGGGGGCATCCGGTGGGGTTGGACGGATCTTGATAGTGGCACAGAGTGCATTGATCGCGGAAATAGCTAGACTCGGTCATCGCGATCGGAGGTACCTATCAGTGGTCATGTCAAACAGGGGCAAACAGCCGAGCCTCGCACAGCTGCGCGCCTTCGCGGCCGTGGCGGAGCATCTTCACTTCCGGGACGCGGCGGCTGCAATCGGGATGAGCCAGCCCGCGCTGTCCGGTGCCGTCTCGGCGCTCGAGGAGGCACTCGGTGTCCAGCTCCTCGAGCGTACGACGCGCAAGGTGCTCCTCTCCCCGGCCGGGGAGAGGCTCGCGGTCCGGGCCAGGGCCGTGCTGGAAGCCGTCGGCGCGCTCATGGACGAGGCGGAAGCGGTACGGGCGCCGTTCACGGGCGTACTGCGGCTGGGCGTGATCCCGACGGTCGCACCGTATCTGCTGCCGACCGTCCTGAAACTGGTCCACGAGCGGTACCCGGACCTCGATCTCCAGGTCCATGAGGAGCAGACCTCGTCCTTGCTGGAGGGGCTCGGCGCGGGGCGGCTGGACCTGCTGCTGCTGGCCGTGCCGCTCGGGGTGCCCGGAGTCACCGAACTGCCTCTGTTCGACGAAGACTTCGTCCTGGTCACCCCCGAGGACCACTGGCTCGGCGGCCGTCAGGACATCCCGCGCGAGGCGCTGCGCGAGCTGCATCTGCTCCTCCTCGACGAGGGCCACTGCCTGCGGGACCAGGCCCTCGACATCTGCCGCGAGGCGGGCCGCACCGAAGGCGCCCCCGTGACCACGACCGCCGCGGGACTCGCCACGCTCGTCCAGCTGGTCGCGGGCGGCCTCGGCGTGACGCTGCTGCCGCGGACGGCCGTCGATGTGGAAACCGGCCGCGCCGGCCGCCTCCAGACCGGCTGGTTCGCCGATCCCGCGCCGTCACGCCGGATCGCGCTGGCGATGCGGTCGGGCGCCGCCCGGGGCGGCGAGTTCGAGGAGTTCGCGAAGGCGCTGCGGGAGGCGATGGCCGCACTGCCGGTGCGGGTCGCGCCCTGAGACGACGGACCGCACCGGGCGGGCGTCACTCCGTCCGGAGGCCCCCCGGGCGGATCAGCCGGACGAGCACCGGCACGCTCAGCAGCGTCACCACGAGGATCAGGCCCGCGCCCATGCCGGCGACCGGGAGGAACGGTCCCCAGTGCGTGACCGGCTTCCCGATAATCCGCAGCATCGCCGTACCCAGCCCGATGCCGGCCGCGACCGCCATCGCCGTACCGAGCACCACCAGGACGGCCGTCTGCAACAGCACCGACCAGGCCAGCGTGGCGCGGCCGGTGCCGAAGGCCACCAGGACCGCCAGCAGCCGCCTGCGTTCCCTGAGCTGTTCGATCTGGGCCACCGCCATCGACGCCGCGATCAGCCCCATCGTCGCCGTGGCGGCTGCCAGCAGCCCGGTCCGTACACTCTCGTACTGACGGTCCCGTTCGATCTTGTGGATGGTCCGGACCAGGACCGGGGCGTCGATCCGTGCGGCGGCGTTGCGTACGAACTCCCTCGCGTCCGGCACGCTCTCGTCGATCTGCACCTGCGCCGTGGTCCAGGCGCCGGGGAGAGCCGACACGTCCACGGCGCCCGGTGTCGCGAAGATGCCGGTGTGCTCCTCACCCACCGGGTCGGGGCGCGCCATCACCGTGGGTGACCGCTCCGGCAGGGTCCACAGCATCGGCGCGGACCCGTCGAACGGGGTGTCGCTGTTGAGGTTCACCGGCCTGCCCTTCCGGGCGGTCCTGTCGATCCAGTCGGACGCCGGCTCGTCACGTGCGCTGTGCACGACGAACGTGTCGCCGTCCGCGCAGGAGCGGATCCGCGCCAGTTCCCGCAGGGTGGGGCAGTCGCCGACCGTCAGCGCGGTCGTCGGCCGGATGTCCCCCTCGGCGACGGGCTCCGGGGACACCACGTATGCCTCCACCGTGCCGATCACGCCCCGCACGCCTTCCGTGGCACGGAACTCGGTGATCATCTCGCCGGCCAGTTCACCGCTCGGGAACTCGGCGGAGACGGTCAGCTGCGCCCGCTCGGAGTCCTGTCCGGTCACGCGGTTGAAGTCGTCGTGCACCGCGGCGAACACCATCTGCAGCGCTGTCGCTCCCGCCACCGCGACCGTGATGCCGCCCACCGCCCTGGTCGCGGAGGTGCTGCCCAGCTGGAGCCGGCGCACGGCCAGCTGCCACGCCACCGGGCCGCGGCCGAGCCGCCGGACGACGGCGTCGACGAGCCAGGGCAGCAGCGCGGTCAGCGAGAACAGCACCAGCAGCGTCCCCGCGGCGACCGGCCACGGTTCGACGACCTCCGGGTCCTGGCCGACGGTGCCGGTCGCCAGGAGCACGGCCAGCCCTGCCGGCAGCATCAGCAGGCGCCACCACAAGCGGCCGCGGCGCGGCGCCGACCGCCGTACGACACCCAGCGGCTCGACCGTCACGGCGCGCATCGCCGGCAGCGTCACCACCACCGACACGACCGGCACGGCGAGAAGGATCAGCGCGCCGAGCCAGGGCACCGGTACGACGTCGGAGGGGAAGGCGCTCAGGTCCCACACCCGCACGGAACCGGCGATCAGCCGCCCCCCGGCGAACGCCGCGGCACCGACGGCCAGTCCGAGCACGGCGCCGAACAGCGCCTCTCCGGCCGCGATCCAGCGGGTCGTCCGGGCGTCCGCACCCACCAGACGCAGGGCGGCGAGCCGCCGGTCGCGCTGTTCACCGCCGAAGCGGACGGCGGTCGCGATGAAGACGGTCACCGGTACCAGCAGCACCACGCACGCCAGGACGACGACGACGATGAGCACGGGGGCCATCGGATCCCCGCCGCCCCGTGTGCCGTACCCGTCGACCCGCACACCGCCGGTGTCGGTGGTGAGGGTGGAACTGCCCGCGTAGAAGCGCAGTTCACCCGGATCCAGAAGCCCGGTTTCGCCGATCAGGCCCACCGTGCGGTGGTTCAGACGTTCCTTCAGCAGCCTTCCCTCGGGGGAGGCCAGCAGATCGGCGAGCGCGGGGGAGACGTACATCTCGCCGGCCGCCGGGGCGCGGTCGAGGCCCGGCGGGAGCGCCGGAGCCGCTCCGTCCGGCCGCAGGATCTCGCCGCCGACGGTCTGCGTGCGGTAGTCGGTGTCGGCGGGCGCCGTGACCACGCTCGTCGCGGAGACCGGAACCTGCCTGCCCATTCCCGGTCCGACGGCGGTCCTGGCAGCGGTACGGCTGTCCCGGGCGTCCATCATCTGCGGTACGGACGCGGCGATGAGCAGCAGCCCGACCCCGAGCCCCACGCCGAGGGCGGTCAGCGCGGTGCGGGTCGAACCCTCACGGCCGCCGGAGACCGCGAAGCGGATGCCCATGGCGAGGTCCCGCAGCCGTGCGGCCGGCCCGCGGTGCGGACGCTGCGCGGGGTGCGGCAGGACCGGTGCGGCGGATGCGGGGTGCGGCTCGTGCCGGGTCGTGCTCATACGACCCGCTCGGGGTCGCGTGCCCTGCCGTCACGGACGACGATCTCCCGGTCCGAATAGGCGGCGACGCGCGTCTCATGGGTGACGAGCACGACGGCCGTGTTCCGCAGGCGGGCCGTGTCGGTGAGCAGTGACATCACCCGCTCGCCGTTGAGGGTGTCCAGGGCGCCCGTGGGTTCGTCGGCGAAGACCACCTTGGGAGAGGCGACCAGCGCGCGGGCCACCGCGATCCGCTGCCCCTGCCCGCCGGAGATGTCGCCGGGCCGCTTGCGGGCGGTGTCCCCGACCTCGAGCCGCTCCAGCCACTCCTGCGCCGTGCGCTCGGCCTCCTTGCGCTTCACGCCGCCGAGCCGCAGTGGCAGCGCCACGTTCTCGACGCAGCTCAACTCCGGGACCAGCTGGCCGAACTGGAACACGAACCCGAAGTCCGAGCGGCGCAGCGCGCTGCGCTCCGTGTCCGACAGGCCGGTGATCTCACGGCCCGCGTAGGTGACGGAGCCGGCGTCGGGCCGGACGATGCCGGCGAGGCAGTGCAGCAGGGTCGACTTACCGGAACCGGACGGTCCCATGACGGCGACGACCTCGCCGGGATGGACGGAGAACGAGGCGTCGTCGAGGGCGGTGGTGGATCCGAAGGTCTTGCGCAGGCCGTCGGCGACGAGCAGGGAACCGGCGGGGATCACGCCCGGACCTCCGAGGCGAGCTGGTCGAGTCGCGCGGCGGTCAGTTCCAGCCAGCGCAGGTCGGCTTCCAGGTGGAACAGGGCGTGGTCGCAGATCAGCTGGTCGGCGAGGTCGCCGCGGCGCTTGCGGTCGGTGAGGATCCGCATCAGCCGCAGATGCTCCGCGCGCTGGCCGTCGAGCAGCTCGGCGGCGCTGCGGCCGGTGAGCAGGGCGAGGACGACCTTGGTGTAGAGCGTCGACTGAAGGTACGGCTCCGGCTTCTCGGGCCGGGCGAGCCACCGCTCGACATCGGTGATCCCGGCGTCGGTGATGGCGTACCGCTTCCGCTCCGGCCCGCCTCCGGACTCGACTCCGTCGACCTCGACGAGACCGTTCTTCAGGAGCCGGGACATGGTCGAGTAGACCTGCCCGTAGTGCAGCGGGCGGTCCTGCCCGAACCGCTCGTCGAAGGCCCGCTTCAGGTCGTAGCCGTGGCGGGGGCCGGCCTCGAGGAGGCCGAGGAGAGTGTGACCGATGGACATACGGGCCACTGTACTCAGGGTGTATACCCGTCGTGTATAGCGGGGGCGCCCCCGATCCCCGGTCCCCGGCCCGCGATCGTCCCCGAGCTCCGGCCCCGATCCTCCCGGGCTCCGGCCCCGGGGAAGAACCGGACGGGAGCGGGTACTCCCGCTCCCGTCCGCAGTCGCCCCGCCGCTACGGCGCTCCGCTCCCGGCGTCGCCCGGCGCCCCGGCTGCGCCTTGGGCGGCCGCCCGCGCCGGGCGATGGGGCCGGTGGAGGAGGGCAGTCGGCCGGCGTCCGCCAGCGCGCGTCGCAGCAGGAATTCGATCTGCGCGTTCGCGCTGCGCAGTTCGTCCCCGGCCCACCTGGCGAGTGCCTCGTACACCGCCGGGTCCAGCCGCAGGAGCACCTGCTTGCGTTCGGAGGGCGGCGGCGTCACTGGTAGAGCGTGCCCGTGTTGAGGACCGGCTGGGCCGCGCGGTCACCGCACAGCACCACCATCAGGTTGGAGACCATGGCCGCCTTGCGCTCGGAGTCCAGCTCCACGATGCCCTGCTCGGCGATCCGGGCGAGGGCCGCCTCGACCATACCGACCGCGCCGTCGACGATCTGGCGCCGGGCGGCCACGACCGCGCCGGCCTGCTGGCGCTGGAGCATGGCCGAGGCGATCTCGGGCGCGTAGGCGAGGTGGGTGAAGCGCGACTCGATGATGTGGACGCCGGCCGCCTCGACCCGTGCGTGCAGTTCCACGGCGAGCTTCTCCGTGATCTCCTCCGCGTTGCCGCGCAGCGACAGGCCCTCCTCGTCGTGGGCGTCGTACGGGTACTCGATGGCGATGTGGCGGACCGCGGCCTCGGTCTGGGTGGAGACGAACTCGAGGAAGTCGTCGACCTCGAACATGGCCTGCGCGGTGTCCTCGACCTTCCACACGACCACCGCGGCGAGCTCGATGGGGTTGCCGTACGCGTCGTTGACCTTCAGTACCGCCGTCTCGTGGTTGCGCACCCGGGTGGAGATCTTGGTCCGGGACGTGAGGGGGTTGACCCAGCGCAGTCCGTCCGTGCGGATCGTGCCCCGGTAGCGGCCGAAGAGCTGGACGACGCGGGCCTCACCCGGGGCGACCATGTTCAGTCCGCACATGGCGAGGAAGGCGGCGATGCCGATCACGATGCCGCCGGTGATCAGTACGGCCTTGGTGCCGGCCGAGTCGAACGCCGTGGCGACGACGACGAGCGCCGCACCTGCCGCAAGCCCGACGAGGCCGAGCAGCAGCGCCAAGCCGCCTCCGATGCTGTGTGCTGCGAACTCTCGCACCCGCGGCTGGGGCATCTCCGGAACTTCCGGTGCGTCGGGCGCGCTGTTCGCGACGCCGGAAACCGCGTCGTGGCGGGAGGTGGCAGGCATGGTCGTCCCCGTTTCCGCGCACGGCCGAGGCCGTCCGCCGGTCCGTCGTCGGTCTAGCAAACTGATATCACTTTACCGCATGTGGCAACCCTCGAGCCCTTTCATGAGTCGGTTCCTTGAGACGGGGTGCTCATTCTCACGTCCGGAAAAGGGGGGATCAGCTCCTCTTTGTCTGGGTGACCGGTGTTAGCTTTCTGAGCTGATTCCGGGCAGACACCGGTGACCAGAACGCCGGACGAGTGAGCCGGCAGGCCGACAGAGCGGGAGCGACGGAGCGATGGGTCGAGCGGAAGCGCGACAGGCCCGGCAGCGCGGTGCGCGCCGGGCGAGAAAAACCAGGCCCTCGGGCATACGCCGCTTCTTCACGTTCAAGAAGATGCTCGGCACGTTCCTCGGCCTGTGCCTGCTGGCGATGGGCGCGTTCTTCGTGGCTTACCTGCTCGTCCCGGTCCCCGAGGCCAACGCAGAGGCCAAGCTGCAGAGCAACGTCTACAAGTACAGCGACGGCAAGCTCCTGGCCCGGGAGGGCAAGGTCAATCGGGAGATCATCGGCCTGGACAAGATTCCCCAGGACGTTCAGTACGCCTTCGTCGCGGCCGAGAACAAGACCTTCTTCGAGGACTCGGGCGTCGACATCAAGGGCACACTCCGGGGTCTGAAGAACACCCTCACCGGAGAGGGTAAGCAGGGTGGCTCGACGATCACCCAGCAGTACGTCAAGAACTACTACCTGAACCAGGACCAGACGGTCAGCCGCAAGCTCAAGGAACTGGTGATCTCGCTCAAGGTGGACCGGAAGAGGGAGAAGAGCGAGATCCTCGCCGGTTACCTCAACACCAGCTACTTCGGCCGTGGCGCGTACGGCATCCAGGCGGCCGCGCAGGCGTACTACGGCGTCGACGCAGAGAAGCTGAACGTCGCCCAGGGCGCCTACCTCGCGGCTCTCGTCCAGGCCCCCAGCAGTTACGACTGGGCCGTCGCCTCCGACGAGACCAAGGAGACGGTCACCAACCGCTGGAACTACGTGCTCAACAACATGGTCGAGGAGAGCTGGCTCGACAAGAGCACCCGCGACGGCCTGAAGTTCCCCGCCCCGCAGGCCCCGAAGGCCCCGGCCGGTCTCAGCGGGCAGGCCGGCTACATCGTCGAGGCCGCCAAGCAGGAGCTGTCCCGCCAGGGCATCGACAAGGCCGACCTCGACGCCGGCGGCTGGACGATCACCCTCAACATCGACTCCAAGCGCCAGAAGGAGCTGGAGGGCGCGGTCAAGAAGCAGCTGGAGGACGAGCTCGACCGAAAGGGCGACAAGGTCGACGCCACCGTGCAGGCCGGTGCCACCTCCGTCGACCCGAAGACCGGCAAGGTCGTGGCCCTCTACGGCGGTGTGGACGCCACCGAGCACTGGATGTCGAACGCCACCCGCCGCGACTACCAGCCGGCCTCGACCTTCAAGCCGGTCGTGTTCGCCTCCGCCCTGGAGAACGAGTCCGAGACGCAGGACGGCGACCCGATCGGCCTCAACACGGTCTACGACGGCACCAGCAAGCGGCCGGTCGAGGGCAGCGACACCCCGTTCAACCCGCAGAACGACCTCGACAAGAGCTACGGCCCCGTCAGCGTCCAGACGTCGCTGAACAGGTCGATCAACTCCGCCTTCGCGCAGATGGCCGTCGACGTCGGTCTGGACAAGGTGAAGGAGACGGCGCTCGAACTGGGCATGCCGGACGTCAACTTCCCCGAGCGTCCCGCGATCTCGCTGGGCGTGATGGGCGCCTCCACCTGGGACATGGCAGGTGTCTACGCGACCCTCGACAACCACGGCAAGAAAGTCACCCCGACGATCGTCGGCAAGGCCGAGCACAAGGACCGCGAGTTCGAGGTCCAGGACCCGGTCGGCAGCCAGGTGATCAGCCGTGAGACGGCCGACACGGTCACCGCGGGCCTCACGGGCGTGGTGAAGAACGGCTCCGGCATCGCCGCGAAGTCGAGCTTCTACGAGGCGGCGGGCAAGACGGGCACCTCGGAGAAGAACCGGTCCGCCTGGTTCGCGGGCTACACCCCCGAACTCACCACGGTGGTGGCCTTGTTCGGCGAGTCGCCCAAGGACGGCGGCGGCCAGGTGTCCCTCACGGGCACCGCACAGGCCGGCCGCGCCAACGGCGGTGGCTTCCCCGCCAGGATCTGGGCCGACTACACGCTCGGCGCGCTGAACGGCGGCTCCGACGCCGAGTTCGACCTCGACGTGGCGGAGATCGCGAGCCCGGACCCGACCCCGACGGAGACGGAGACGGAGACCGAGGACCCGACCCCGACGCCCACGGAGACGGAGACCGAGACCGAGGACCCCACTCCGACGCCCACGGACACCGGTACGGCGGACCCGACGCCGACGGACGAGTTCCCGACGCCCACGACGACGATCACGCCGCCGACGGGGACGTTCACGCCCCCGGTGGAGCCGGGTGACGGCGATCCGGACAAGGACACCGACCGCCGTCCGCCCCAGCCCTGACGGGCCCAGGCACGACGAAGGCGCCCGCACCCCGAGGACCGGGGTGCGGGCGCCTTCGTATGCGTGTCAGGCCCGGGTGGGCAGCTCGAACCAGACGACCTTGCCGGTCGACAGCCGGGTCGCGCCCCAGCGCCTCGCGAGCCGGTTCACCAGGAACAGACCGCGTCCGCCCTCGTCCGTGTCGCGCGCCCGCCGCTGCCGGGGCAACTGCGGCGAGTCGTCGCCGACCTCGCAGCGCAGTACGTCGGTGCGCAGCAGCCGCAGTGTCACCGGCCGCTCCGCGTACCGCACGGCGTTGGTGACGACCTCGCTGACCAGCAGCTCCACCGAGTCGGACAGCTCTTCGAGGCCCCAGCGCGCCAGTGCGCGCCGGGCGAGGCGGCGGGCCCGGCCCGGCGCCGCGTCCTCCGGCTCGAGGAACCAGTACGCGACGTCGCTCGGCGCGATCCCGTCGAAGCGGGCCGCGAGCAGGGCGATGTCGTCGTCGCGGTCGCCGGGGCCCAGCATGTCGAGCACGTCGTCGCAGAGGGCCTCGAGCGGCGGCGAGTGGTCGGGTCCGGTGAGCTGCGCGGTGTCCGCGAGCCGCTCCCGCAGCTGCTCGATGCCCGTCCACACGTCACGCAGCCGGGACTCGACCAGCCCGTCGGTGTAGAGCAGCAGTGTCGCGCCGGCGGGGGCGTCCAGCTCCACGGCCTCGAAGTCGACCCCGCCGACGCCGATGGGGGCGCCGGGCGGCACGCGCAGCACCTCGGCCCGTCCGCCCAGGTGCAGCAGGATGGGCGGCGGGTGCCCGGCGTTGGCGATGGTGATCCGGTGCGAGACGGGGTCGTACACCGCGTAGAGGCAGGTGGCCATGCGGTCGGTGCCGAGGCGCTGGGCCTGCTCGTCCAGGTGGTGCAGGACCTCCTGGGGCGGCAGGTCGAGGCCGGCCAGGGTCTGCGCGGTCGTCCGCAGCTGGCCCATGATCGCGGCAGATGTCATCGAGTGGCCCATGACGTCACCGACGACCAGCGCCACGCGGCTGCCGGGCAGCGGGATTGCGTCGTACCAGTCGCCGCCCACGCGTGCGGTCTCCGCCGCGGGGAGATAGCGGGAGGCGAGCCGTACGCCGGTCGGCTGGGGCAGCGAGTCGGGCAGCATCGTGCGCTGGAGTTCGTCGGCGATGTACGCCTCGCGGCCGTACAGCACCGCCTTGTCGATGCCGAGCGCCGTGTGGGTCGCCAGCTGCGCGGCGACGAGGAGGTCGTTCGGTTCGAAGGCGGGCCGGTCGGGGCGGCGCAGGAAGACGGCGGCGCCGATCACCCGGCGGCGGCCGCGCAGCGGCGCGAGTATCGCGCGGTGGCCGGTCGGTACGGACCGTCCGTCGCCGAGCAGTTCGGGGAGCGCGGCGCGGGCCGCGGCCGAGTCGCCGAAGACGGGCCGTACGCCGCGCAGCACCTCGGAAAGGGCCCCTCCGGACCGGACCTCACAGAGCTCGGCGGCCGGTGTGGGCTCGCTGCCCGCGTCCAGCAGCGGCATGGCGCCGACGCCGCCCTGGTCCGTGTCGTCGGCGCTGGAGCGCAGCCTGTCGGTACGCCGGAGCCGCAGCACGAACGGGGACACCGGCCGTTCGTCGCCCACCGGCAGCGGGTCACGGAGATAGACCAGGATCGCGTCGGAGAACGTCGGCACGGTGGCCCGGCACAGACCGAGGACGATCTCGTCCAGGTCGATGCCGCGCGCGATCCGACGGGTGGCCGCTCCTACGAACCGCAGCCGGTCGCCCTCACGTCTCGCGGTCCCCGCGATGTCCTGGGCCTGCAGCGGCGCCGTGTGCACCTGCGGCTGCGGCTGGGGCTTGGGCGGCGGCCCGGCGGGCGCGGGTGATGCCCCGGCCGCCTGCGCCCGCGGCCGGGTGCGTTCCTGGGACCGGGCAGCCAGGGGCTGCCGGCCTTCGTGGGAGGTGGGATGCTCCGTCACGCGTGGGATTCCGTCCATCCGGGCCGGTGGTGCGCTGCAATCGCCTCGTGGGGCGGTATACCCGCTCTGGGGGTGACGTCGACAGGGTGGCGGGCTTCCGGCACAGCTCAACCCCCTGTGGTGAGTGACTCGTGCTGCCTCTTGCGAGACGCTCGGTGACTGGACGCTCTGTGACTGCTGAATGACTGAACGGTCGGATCCTGCGCTCCTGCTCCCTCGTACGGCGCAGCCTTGCGGACGACGATCCTACGTTTGCCCCCAGGGGGCGCATCAAGAGTCTCACGAGGTCGTATACGCCGGAGCGCGTTCCCGTCGGGAACCGGCCGGAGCGCCCGGATCAGGCCGCCTGCCGCGCCGGCAGCCGGTCCCAGTCGGCCGGAAGGGCCGGTACGTCCCAGGCGGGGTCGGGCCGCCAGCCCTCCCAGCCGTCGGAGAACGGCGCACTCCAGGCGCGGATCACCTCGACCGCCGCCCGGCCCGCATCCCGTACGCCCCTCGCCGTCCTGGCGTCCATCAGGCCGACGCGCTGCGCCTGTTCGAACTCGTCCTCGTCCCGCCACAGCCAACTGCGGTCGGGGTAGACGGAGATGTCGAGGTAGTGGTCCTCCGAGTCGACACCGCCCGACCAGCGGGTACGGGGTTCCTCGAGGTTGACGTACCAACTGCGGAACTGCCAGTCGTGCTCCCAGAACAGCCACACCGACCAGGGCAGGCCGGGCTGCGCCAGCTTGAGCACGCCGTTGCCGCTCCAGCGGGTGCGGGCGGTGGTGCGGGGCGCGGTGTAGCGGGTGGCGAGCGGCTCCTCGTGCACCGGGGTACCGTCCGCGATCACCGGCTTCACGCACTCGGTGCCGGGAGCCATCCAGACGGCGAGCAGCTCGTCGGTGTCCTGGACGACGGTCACGGGCCGGCAGATGTGGAAGGCGCGGCCGGCGTGACCCGGCACATGCCCGCGGTAGCGCCACAGGATGTGGTCGCCCGGCTCCCAGCGTGCGGCGCTCTCCGCGTCGGTCCTGTGCGGTTCCGTCCTGCCCGTTCCGTGTGCCGGGCCTCCCGTGCCTGTCATGAGCAGATCTTAGGAGTACGGAACGGGCCACGCTGCGAGGCGTGTCACGGGCCGTGTCACGGCCCGGGCGTCACGGGTGGGTCATACGCAGCACGTCAAGTGCCTCGTCCAGCTGTTCCACGGTCAGGTCTCCCCGCTCCACATAGCCGGATTCGAGCACCACCTCACGGATCGTCCGGCGTTCCGCGAGCGACTTCTTGGCGACCTTCGCCGCCTCCTCGTAGCCGATGTACTTGTTGAGCGGGGTGACGACCGAGGGGGAGGACTCGGCGTACTCGCGGGCCCGTTCCACATCGGCCGTGATGCCGTCGACGGTGCGGTCCGCCAGCAGGCGCGAGGCGTTGGCCAGAAGTCTGACCGATTCCAGCAGGTTCTTGGCGATGACCGGGAGCATGACGTTGAGCTCGAAGTTGCCGGCCGCGCCTGCGGCCGCGACGGTCGCGTCGTTGCCGGTGACCTGAGCGGCCACCATCAGAACCGCCTCGGGGATCACCGGGTTCACCTTGCCCGGCATGATCGAGGAGCCGGGCTGGAGATCGGGGAGAGCGATCTCCGCGAGGCCGGTGCGCGGCCCCGAAGCCATCCACCGCAGGTCGTTGCAGATCTTGGTGAGCGAGACCGCGACCGTGCGGAGCTGCCCCGAGGTCTCCACGAGACCGTCGCGGGCCCCCTGCGCCTCGAAGTGGTCGCGCGCCTCCGTCAGCGGCAGCCCGGTCGCGTGGGCCACCTCGGCGATGACGGCGGCGGAGAAGCCGGGCGGCGTGTTGATCCCGGTGCCCACGGCCGTGCCGCCCAGGGGCAGTTCCGCGAGACGGGGCAGCGAGGCCTTCAGCCGCTCGATCCCGTACCGGACCTGGGCCGCGTAGCCGCCGAACTCCTGGCCGAGGGTGACAGGCGTCGCGTCCATCAGATGCGTACGGCCGGCCTTGACGACCGCCGCGAACTCGGTGGCCTTCCGCTCCAGGGAGGAGGCGAGATGGTCCAGGGCGGGGATCAGGTCGCGCGTGACGGCCGCGGTCGCCGCGATGTGGATGGAGGACGGGAAGACGTCGTTGGACGACTGGGAGGCGTTCACATGGTCGTTGGGATGGACGTCGCGGCCGAGGCGCTCGGTGGCGAGGGTGGCCAGGACCTCGTTGGTGTTCATGTTGGAGGAGGTGCCGGAGCCGGTCTGGAAGACGTCGACCGGGAAGTGCTCGTCCCAGCGGCCCTCCGCGACCTCCGCGGCGGCGGCGGCGATCGCCTCCGCGACATCCTTGTCCAGCACGCCGAGTTGGGCGTTGACCTGGGCGGCGGCGGCCTTGATGCGGGCCAGTGCCTCGATGTGCGAACGCTCCAGACGCTGACCGGAGACGGGGAAGTTCTCCACGGCCCGCTGGGTCTGCGCCCGCCACTTGGCGTGGACGGGAACCCGCACCTCACCCATCGAATCGTGCTCGGTCCGGTACTCGCCGGTGTCGCTCATCGTGTCGTACCTCCTGAAAAAGTTGAGCACTTGTCTTGTTCTGCCTATTCCCAACTGCGCTACCCGCCAGTAAATACCCCGGGTAACAACAACCCGGGGAGGCGCAATGAAAGGCACCGTTCCCAGACTTCGACTCCGTCGCACCGTGGCGGCCGCCGCCGCGCTCGTCACCGTTCTGAGCGGCCTTGCCGTGGCCGCTCCCGCGGCGGCGGAGCCCGTCGGCTCCGCGACCGTACCCCTGCCGCCCGAACTCGAGGCCGTCCGGGCCGCCGAGGCGACCGCGCTCTACGGCAGCCCGGCGGAGCGTCCGCCGGCCGAACGCAGGACCGCGCTCATCTCGCTCGGCGACAGCGAGATCTCCGGCGAGGGCACCGGCACCTACGAGCCCGGCACGAACGGGCCCGACAACTGGTGCCACCGCTCGCCGGACGCCGCCATCCATCGCACCGGCATCCCCGCCGACGTCACGTACAACGTGTCCTGCTCCGGTGCGTCCACTCCCAACATCCGCATCGGCGGCAGCAAGCAGCACGCCGACGAACTGGTCCAGAGTGACAACCTCGCCGTCAAGGCCCGCAACACCCGCATCAAGATGGTGTTACTCGTCGCAGGCGCCAACGACGACCTCCAGTTCGGTCCCGTCATGACGGACTGCGTCACCCGCTACATCCTGATTCAAGGGCCCTGCGAGCCCAAATACGCCCCCGGCTGGCAGGCCCGCGTCGACGGTCTTGTCCCCAAGGTCGAGCAGACCGTGCGCGACCTGCGCACCGTGATGCGCGACGCCGGATACCAGGACGGCGACTACAAGCTGGTCGTCATGGGCTACCCGAGCCCGATCGGCCCCGACTTCCGCGACAACCCGGACTTCCCGGGCAAACTGATCTGCGGCGGGATGGGCTACGACTCCGACACCGTGTGGGGCCGCAACACCGCCGTCCCCGCCTTCGAACGCGGCATGCGCCGGGCCGCACGCGACACCGGGGCCGTGTACCTGGACAACTCCCGCCTCTTCCACGGCCACGAGGTCTGCCACCAGGACGCCTGGGCCCGCGGCCTGTACATCGACCTCGGGCACTTCCCCCGGACGCCAACTCCGTACGGCAGTCCTTCCACCCCAACATCCGCGGCCACGCCGCCTTCGCGTCCTGCCTGACCCAGCTCTACAACTCCGGGCTGCGCGAGGCGAGCTGCGCGGACGTGAACTCCACGGGGAAGCCGGCCCTGGTCCCGTACGCCTGGGACGACGCCTTCAAGCCGCTGCGGAACGAGGCGACCGGCGACTGCCTGGACGTCCACGGCGCCCGGAGCGCCAACGGCACCGGCGTGGTCGGCTGGGACTGTCACGGCGGGCGCAACCAGGGCTGGTGGCACGACCCGGCCCGCGCCACCGTCCACACGGAGCTGTCCCAGGACCGCTGCCTGGACGTGCCCGCCGCGGACCACCGGCCCGGCACCGCACTGACCGTCTGGGACTGCCACGGCGGCCTCAACCAGAAGTTCGTCCGTGACGGAGCCACGATCCGCCCGGCATCCGCGACGGGGGTCTGCCTGACCCACGGCGCGGCGAACGAGCCGGTCCGGCTCCGGACCTGCGACGGCTCAGCGAACCAGCGCTTCGCCTGATCACGGGAGAACGGCGCCGCGGACGACGCTACGCGTCGGACGCGGTGCCGTCCTTTCCGGCGTCAGGGCTGACGAAGGAGCCCTTGCCTCGCACTGTGACGACGAGCCCACGCTCACGGAGTTCCTGCGTCGCACGACGGGCGGTGAGGCGAGCGACGCCGTACTCCTCCGCCAGGCGGTTCTCGGACGGGATGGGGCGGTCGGGTGCCAGCGCGCCCGAGGCGATTTGCTGGGCGATCGCATTGGCCAGCTGAACGTAGAGAGGCGTGGCGCTTCTCGGATCCAAGGGTGTGCCCGAGGCGGAAGTATCGCTCATATGTCCAACGTAGAGCGCTGCTCATCTCCACGTATGGGTGGATCCCTCTGTACTTGTATGCAGAGGACTACATGGCGGAGTAACTTCTTGGCACGCGAAGACCCCGGCGACCGTGCGACCGGTCCCGGGGCATGGCCACCAACTTCAAGGGAGTTGATGACGTGCGGAACCCTATCGCGCACGCGCTGGGCCGGGTCCTGATCCCCGCCCTTCTCCGCCTGCTGACACTGACGCTGCCGCCCACCGGCAGGCACCGGGAGGCACCGGCGGCGTGCACCCCCCGGCTCGACCGGCCGGCGTTCCGGCCGCCTCGCGTCTTCGTCCGGCGGTCCCCGTACGCCCGCGAGCAGCACACGATCCTCGACGGCGCCCGGTCGCCGCTCGCCCGCCCGTACGTCGCGGCCTCCTCCTGCCCGGCCGCGCAGCGCAGGCGGCGGCGGGCGTTGTGGCCGGCCACCGTCGGCGTGGACATCGGCCACCGGAACATCCACGCCGTCGGCGGTGCGTGGTGAGCCGGGGTGTGACCGGCCGCTGCGGGGCGCGGCGGTCGGTGTTCGCCGTCGCGGCCGTGGTGCGGCCGGTGTGCGGCGGGTCGGTCTGCGTCCTGGCCGCCGGGCACGACGGTCCGCATCACGACCGGGCGGGGGACGCCTGGTGGGTGACCCCGGAGGTCGCCGACGCCGTCAGTGTCTCCCTGCTCGCCCACGCTCTGGCGAGCGCGTTCGGGCGGCCGGAGGAAGAGGGGTGACCGGCGATACGGGGCCCGAGCCCGCGTTCCGTTCGCCGCGCTGCATCGTCGGCCGTCACGACCGCTGCCGCGATCATGTGCCCTGTCCCAGCGGCGTACCCGGGGTGCGGCACCTGGTGTGCGACTGCGACTGTCACACGCCGGCCCCGGTCCCGCCCGAGAACCGTCCCTGACCGCGCACCGGCACGATCAACTTTTCCGGGCGCAGGCCGAATCCTTTCGACGGACCCGTGACTCCTATATGTGCCGACAGACGTCGGGACATGGATCAGGAGGCTTTCATGATCGTAGGTATCGCACTCGCCGCCGGAGCCGTGCTGCTCTGCACGTGCAGCTACTTCGTGCTGCGCAAGCGAAAGCAAGCCCGTGGCTGACTCGTCCTGGCCCGGTGAACGTCTGGTCGTCGCCGCCCAGCGCGGCGACGTCGACGCGATCACCGCCCTCGTGTCGGGTTCGCACCCGAACGTGCAGCGATTCGCCCGCTCGCTCTGCGCCACTCCTGAAGATGCCGAGGACGCGGCACAGGAGGCCCTGATCATCCTCTATCGCAAGATCGGGATGCTCAGGGCGTCCGGCGCGCTGGCGTCATGGATGTTTCGCATCGTCCGCAACGAGTGCCTGCGGCGCGCGCGGACGATGCGGACCCGGGCGCCCCTGCCGGAGGCCACCGTGCGCTCGGCCGAGGACGTGGCTCTGCAGCGCATCGAGGCGGGCAGGGTGGCGGCCGCCGTCGCCGCTCTTCCGGCAGAACAGCGACGCGTGCTGATCATGCGGGACATCCAGGGTTACAGCGGACGCACGGCCGCCGAGGCGCTCGGCCTCAGTACCGCAGCGATGAAATCCCGTCTGCATCGCGCCCGCAGTGCGGTGCAGCAGTCCCTCCGTGCCACATCCGAACCTGCGCCTGGAGAAACCCATGACGACGACCAAGGCCGACGGCCCTGACTTCGCCAGTTCGTCCCTGCCCCGCCACGTCGTCCGGGGCGTGATCGGCTTCGGCGGCCTGATCGGCTCGGTGGCGCTCGTCCCGACCGTCGGCCCGGTCGGCCTGCTGCTCCTGCCGGTGGGCCTCCTGGCACTGCGCGGCTGTCCGATGTGCTGGACGCTCGGCCTGATGCAGACCGTCTCGCGTGGCCGTCTGCAGCGCACCTGCGAGGACGGCGCGTGCAGGCTGACCGCCGCGGACCGGGACCACGAGGAGCGCCCGAGCGCCTGACAAGCAGAGAGCGACGTGACGGCTGGACCTTGCCGCGTTCCCGTTCGGCGCCTCCCTGGCGGGCACCCGTGCGGAATGCGGCTGCCCCGACGGCTCGGCCCCTCCCGCTGCCTGCGGGAGGGGCCGAGCCGTCGTTCGCGGGGCTACGCCAGGCCCGGGCCGCGGACCGGGATGGACGTGAACGTCGGCGCGGGCGCCGGGTCCTGGAAGAAGTCGTTGCCCTTGTCGTCGACGACGATGAACGCAGGGAAGTCCTCGACCTCGATCTTCCAGACCGCCTCCATGCCGAGCTCCTCGTACTCGACGACCTCGACCTTCTTGATGCAGTCCTGCGCGAGCCGCGCCGCCGGGCCGCCGATCGAGCCGAGGTAGAAGCCGCCGTGCGTGCCGCACGCGTCCGTGACCTGCTGGGAGCGGTTGCCCTTGGCCAGCATGATCTTGGAGCCGCCGGCGGCCTGGAACTGCTCGACGTAGGAGTCCATCCGGCCGGCCGTCGTCGGTCCGAAGGAGCCGGAGGCGTAACCCTCGGGGTCTTCGCGGGACCGGCGTAGTAGACCGGGTGGTCCTTCAGGTACTGCGGCATCTCCTCACCCGCGTCGAGGCGCTCCTTGATCTTCGCGTGCGCGATGTCGCGGGCGACGACCAGCGGGCCGGTCAGCGAGAGCCGGGTCTTGACGGGGTACTTGGAGAGCTCGGCGAGCATCTCGTCCATCGGCCGGTTGAGGTCGATCCTGACGACGTCTCCGGCCTCGTCCAGGTGCTCGTCCGTCGTGTCCGGCAGGAACCGCGCCGGGTCGGTCTCCAGCTGCTCCAGGAAGACGCCCTCGGCCGTGATCTTGGCGACGGCCTGGCGGTCGGCGGAGCAGGAGACGGCGATGGCGACGGGCAGCGAGGCGCCGTGGCGCGGCAGGCGGACCACGCGCACGTCGTGGCAGAAGTACTTGCCGCCGAACTGCGCGCCGATGCCGATCTTCTGGGTGAGCTCGAAGACCTTCTTCTCCAGCTCCTCGTCACGGAAGCCGTGACCGAGCTCCGACCCTTCGGACGGCAGCTCGTCCAGGTAGTGCGCGGACGCGTACTTCGCGGTCTTCAGCGCGAACTCGGCGCTGGTGCCGCCGACGACGATCGCCAGGTGGTACGGCGGGCAGGCAGCCGTGCCGAGCGAGCGGATCTTCTCCTCCAGGAACTTCATCATGGAGGCCTCGTTGAGGACCGCCTTGGTCTCCTGGTAGAGGAAGGACTTGTTGGCGCTGCCGCCGCCCTTGGCCATGAAGAGGAACTTGTAGGCGCCGCCGTCGGTCGCGTACAGCTCGATCTGCGCCGGGAGGTTGGAGCCGGTGTTCTTCTCCTCCCACATGGTGATCGGGGCCATCTGCGAGTACCGGAGGTTGAGCTCGGTGTACGCGTCGTAGATGCCGCGCGACAGGGCTTCCTCGTCGCCGCCCTCGGTGAGCACGTTCTGGCCGCGCTTGCCCATGACGATCGCGGTGCCGGTGTCCTGGCACATCGGGAGCACGCCGGCGGCGGCGATGTTCGCGTTCTTCAGCAGGTCGAGCGCGACGAACTTGTCGTTCGACGACGCCTCCGGGTCGTCGATGATCCGCCGCAGCTGCGCGAGGTGGGCCGGGCGCAGGAAGTGCTGGATGTCGTGGATCGCCTCGGAGGCCAGCT
This sequence comes from Streptomyces sp. Tu 2975, assembly GCF_009832925.1. Taxonomy (GTDB): domain Bacteria; phylum Actinomycetota; class Actinomycetes; order Streptomycetales; family Streptomycetaceae; genus Streptomyces. The sequence continues at coordinate 3,077,621 of NZ_CP047140.1, read as the reverse complement.
TGCGCAGGGCCTCCGGCTCGACCTTGAGAAACGTACGGCCGTCGGCCTCGAAGGTGGAGACGCCCTCGGCCGTCACCAGGCGGTACGGCGTGGTGTCCTCGCCGAGCGGCAGCAGATCCGTATACGCGAACTCCGGCATTTCGCCCATTCCTCACTTCGCAGACAGCAGCGTGCCTTCGTTGGCAGCGCCATCCAATGTAAGACGCCCGCGCGGACCCGATCCTGTGAGGTAAGGCTCACTGGCCGGGATCATGGCCGGACCGGGACCGCGCGGGCGGTGGAAGCGGTGGTGCCGCGTGGGGCGCTACTCGGTGACGGTCACCGTCAGTCGGTACGGGTTGTGGAGGAGCGGGGTCGTGCGCCGGGACTCCACGACCAGCTCCCAGACGCCCGCTGCCGGGGCCTTGTAGGTGCGGGCGGACGGGTCACAACCGTTTCCGTCCAGGTACCCGGAGTAGCAGGACAGGGAGCCGGGCGCGGCGGACTCGCCGCTGACGCCGGTCGGCCGGAACGCCCACCAGCGCGTGTGGCTGCCGTCGGCGAGGCCGTCAAGCTTCACGTCCAGCGCCGTGGTCCCTTCCGGCACGGCGACGATGTAGTGGACCGTGCCGTTGCGCTCGGCGACGCCGGTCACCTCGTACGTGCCGCCCTCGGCCAGCGGCGTCGCCGCCTCGACGGCCAGCATCGCGGACTGCTCGATCGCCCTGGTCGCCGGGTTGTCGATCCGCAGGAGTGCGCTGTGCACGCCCTGGGAGGCCGGCTTCGCGACGACCTTCACGACGGTCGGTGCGTTAAGGCCCAGCTTGACCGTACGGGGCGCCGAGAAGGTCCCGTCGTTGCCCGTCAGCGTCAGGAGATAGGGCACCGCCCGGTCCGGGCCCGACGTGCGCGTCACGGTCACGTCGTACGTACGCGACTCGCCGATGCCCTGGCCCCCGCTGCTCGGAGCGCAGCTGTTGAACACACCGCTGCCGGTGTGGGGCGTGACCAGATTGCCGGAGAGCGGAGTGCACACGGGTGCGACGACGCTCACCGCCTCGACCGCGGTGTCCTCACCGGAGAGGTACTTCCACGCGCCCGGGACGTCCAGGCCGCCGCGGCCCTGAGCGACGGCGGGAACCTCGTCGTTGTATCGGGCCGACGAGTAGAGAGCGCTGCGGAGCTCGGCCGGAGTGGCGCTGACGTCGCGCTGCCTCGCGGCCGACAGCAGCAGGGCCGCAGCCCCGGTGGCCTGCGGCGACGCCATCGAGGTGCCGTTCATCATCGAGTAGCCGACGGGCAGCGTGTACCCGGTCTCGGTGACGGACGCGTTGGGCAGCCAGTCCGGGACGGTGGACACGGCCGCGCCGGGCGCGGTCAGGTCGGGCTTGAAGCCGCCGTCCTCACGCGGTCCGCGCGACGAGAAGGGGAAGATGCCCCGTTCGTTCTGTACCTGCGATCCGTAGTTCGCCCACCACGTCGCCCGGGAGACGGAAGCACCGACGCTGACGACCTTGTCGGCGGCCGTCGGGTCGCCGACCGTGTTCACGCCGGCACCCGAGTTGCCGGCGGAGATGAAGAGCTGGACCCCGGACTCGTCGATCAGCCGGTTGTAGACGAGGGCACGGGCACTCTGCCCGTCGTTGAACTCGGGCGAGGCGCCGATGGACATGTTGATCACGTCGACGCCGTGCTTCGTGGCGAGATCGATCATGCCGTCGGTCAGCGCGGCACTGGAGCACCCGAAGGAGTGGCAGGCACGCATCGAGACCAACCGGGCCCCGGGCGCCTGGCCGTCCATCCGGCCGCCGAACATGCCGTTGGCCGCCGTGATGCCCGCGACATGAGTGCCGTGCGCCTCCGTGATGACGTTCACGTTGACGCTGATGGCGCCGGGGAAGAAGTCGTTCCTTACCTGGACGGTGAACGGTATCCGCTCGTTGACCGGCGTGTTCGGGTCGTCGGTCCCGAAGTGGGCGACCTGCTGCTCGTCCCGGTACGGGCGCAGCAGTTCCTCGTCGGTGAAGTCGTGGTCGAGGTCGGTGTCCACCCACACCGCGGAGTCCGACTCCCGGACCAGCGTCGGTACGACGGCGGGTCCCTGGGGCAGCTGGATCGGACGCAGGCCGATGCGCAGGTCGGCCGAGTCCGGCGCCTTCCACGTCTCGCCGCGGACCTGGTCGGTGAAGACCGGCCCGGACACCTTGGCCGTCGCCGACATGTTCTGCCAGGTCGCGTCGAAGAGCAGGTCGATGAAGTTGCGCGGGTCGGTCCCGGCGACCGTGTCGACGAGTTTGCGCTCCCCGGTGGTGGTGGTCTCGAGCGCCGGATGGGTCGGATCGACTCCGGTGTCCATGACGCCGATCGTGACGCCGCGGCCGTCGTAGAAGGGGTTGCGCTCCTTGAAATCCACCGACCCGGTCTCCCGGGTGGGCATGTAGGCGTTGCTGTCGGAGGTCTTCGCGGAGGGCGCCTCCGGCCCCTGCCCGCCGGCGGCGGCCACGGCGTTCGCCCCGTCCGGGCGGACCTCGTCGATCCTCAGCAGCTCGTCCACGTCGACGGCGACGACGTCCTCGATCGCGGCGACCCGGTCCACCATGCCGAACGGCACGTTGGCCTTGATGTAGCCGACGGCCGACTCGGTACGGGCGCTCTCGATCCCGAGGGCCGCGAGCGCTCGCTCCGCCTCCGCGGTCCGGCCGTCCCGGACGGCGATCAGCAGCGTCGCGAAGTCCGGGACCGCCCGGTCGGCGTTCTTCAGGGGGGTGCGGGCGAGGTGCTGCTTGCGGTAGGTGGCGAGGAGCGCGCGGTCGTGGCTGCCGAGCTTGTCGGCGGACGGCGTCGCGGCGGCGGACACGTCGGGCCCGGCGGCAGGGGTCGCCTGCGCGGGCAGAGCGGTCAGGGCGAGGCTCCCGGCGGCGAGTATCACCGTCGCGATCGCGACGGCGCTGCGCCCGGCTCTGTGGTCTGTGGCGGTGGAGCGGGGACGGGACATAATCATCCTTCAGCACTCGAGGGCTGCGAACGGCCGTCACACTGGCAGGTGATGACGCTCTTTCATCAGCCCTCTCAGCTGTCGCGTTGACGTCCTGTCGCAAATGCGACAGCCTCTCCGACCGCCGTCCCCGCCGCCTCGTGGGACCGGGTCACACGCCGTCGCGCGACACCTCTCCGGCATCTCGGGCACACGGCTCGATCCAGCCGAGACGGGCGGCCTGCCAGCCCAGTTGGAAGCGTGACTGCACCCCGGCCAGAGCGATGAGGCGCTGTACGCGCCGCTGCACCGTGCGCATGCTCACGCCCCACTGCGAGGCGATGGCCTGATCGGTGCAGCCCGTCAGCAGCAGCGAGAGCAGTCGCCGGTCGGACGCGGAAAGCGGCCCTTCAGGAGCGGCTGCAAGGGCCGCGGGCACCGGCAGGGCCGTCGCCCAGATCCGGTCGAAGAGCCAGTTGAGGGCCTCCAGGAGGATGCCGGTGCGCACCACGAGGCCCACCGGCGCCCCCGGGGCCTGCCGGCGGGGGAGTGCCAGGGCGATGCGCCGGTCGGCGATGACCAGCTTCAGGGGGATCTCCGGCGTGACACGCATCTCCTCGCCCAGGGCCGCCCACTCCTCCAGCAACAACGGGTTGTCCGCGCTGTCGAGTTCGAGCGTGGCCCGCTCGTACGCCGCCCGGTAGCGCACCCCGGCCCGCAGGGCGTCCCGTTGGCCGGTGTTGTCCGAGGCGGTCACCACCACGGCCGGGCCGGCGACCAGGCTGGACACCTCCTTGGCGCCGCGCTGGATCTGGCGGTAGCGGTCCGCTATCGCGGCGGCCCCTTCCAGGGCCTCCACGGGCTCGGCGCCCGAGCCGCCCTGGCCGTGTGCGCGGTGCTCGGCGGCGAGGCGTTCGACCGCGAGCTGCACCCGGCGGACCTCGTCCAGGCGTTGAAGCACCATCAGGTTCAACGTGACGTCGGGCGGCGCGGCGTGGTAGCCGGCAGACCGGCCGGGGCGCCGGGTCACCAGCCCTTCCGCCTCCAGCCGGGCGAGTGCCGGGATCACCTTCTCGGCGGCGATCCCGGTGCGGGCCGCCACGGCCGTCGCGTCAATGGCCGGAGCTCTCAGCAGGCAGACGTAGACCTGCTCCTGCACGGCGTCGAGTCCCAGACTTTCGAGCATCGCCCCGCCTCCTCATCACCCGCCCTGCCCGGTGCTCACGCGGTGGGGCCCGACGGCTGGACCTCCTCGCACGCCGAGCGCCGGCGGTCGTGCTGTGTGCGGCGGGCCCCGTGCGGGACACTGCCAGAGGCGGATCCGGCGCAGACTCCGGAAGGCGCGGCGGGTTCCCGCCAGGCCGGTTTCCGCCAGACCTTCGGTGGCGGCGCGCGTGACGGCCGGCGTCCGGGCGGGTGGCCGCCTTCGTCCGGAACGGCGTGGGCCACTAGTCGCGATCTATCGCGTTTCGCTAGGCTGGTGCCGTGGACCTCGACAAGCATGATTCAGCGGCCTCCGGCCGCGGGGAGCCCCAGAAGCCGGCCGCCCCGCTGGACCCGGGTGGCGCCATCCGTGCCTCCGACGCCGACCGCGACCGGATCGCGGACATCCTCCGCGACGCCCTGGCCGAGGGCCGGCTGGACGCCGAGGAGCATTCGGAGCGCATCGACGCGGTCTACCGGGCCAAGACCGTGGGCGAGTTGGAACCGATCGTGCGGGACCTGCCCGCCTCCGGCCGGCGGTCCGACGACGCCGCCGCTCGCGTCTACGACGACGGGGCGGACCCGGGCGGCCCGGCGGAGAACCTCGTCGCCGTCTTCTCCAGCTCGACCCGCAAGGGTCGTTGGCGCGTGGGGCGCAGGACGAACGCCTTCTCGCTCTTCGGGAACATCGAGATCGACCTCACCGAGGCGCTCTACGGGCAGCGGCTCTCCGTGATCAACGCGACCTCGATCTTCGGCAACGTCGAGGTGCGCGTCCCCGAGAACATCTCCCTGCGCGGCAGCGGGACCGGCATCTTCGGGAACTTCGAGGTGGTGACGCTGGAGGCCGCGGATCCCGAGGCGCCGGTGGTCGTCGTCAACGGCTACACGATTTTCGGCAATGTCGAGGCGAAGCCGAAGCGCGGCCGGCGGATCTCCGATCTCCACGACCGGCTGCGCAAACACCTGCGCTGACGGGTTCACCGGCGACGGCCGGCCACCGTCGCGCGCGGCGGGGCCTTGGGGGCGCTTTCGCGTCGCACGCGCCGATCCGCAATTCCGTGCGTCGGAACTCAGTGCCACTCAGTGCATAGGCGTGCGCACAGCGGGTAGGGACTGCTGCATCGTCTCTCGCTCGCGAATCCCGTCGTCAGGAGTAGACCGTGCTGCAACTGCCGCATCAGTCCCTGCAGGTGGCCGCCGTGCCGCACCAGCGCATTCCTGCCCGGGAGGACCAGGCAGGTCCCTGGCACGCGGAGGCGGTGTGCCGCCGGGACGAGGCGGGACTGTTCTTCGCGCCCTCCAAGGAGCCGACGGCCGAGCGGCTGTCGCGTGAGGAGGCGGCGAAGAGGGTCTGCGCCCGTTGCCCGGTGATGGTGGAGTGCCGGGAGCACGCACTGCTCCAGCCCGAGCCGTACGGCGTGTGGGGCGGCCTCACCGCGGCGGAGCGCCGCGTGGTGCTGGCCCGTCGCAGGCGGCGCGACGTCGAGGTGAAGAAGTCCGCTTCGGCGGCCTGACCCGGACGACGGCACGGAAACGGGGCGCCCCCGCACATAGGGCGCCCCTTCCGCTTGTCTGCTCTCGGCCGGCGACGCCGGCCCGAGGGCTACTGCGCGCGGTCGAAGTCGATCTGGCTGTACGCCCGGAGCTTCGACAGCCGGTGGGTGGAGTCGATCTGCCGGATGGTGCCCGACTTGGAGCGCATCACCAGGGACTGGGTGATCGCGGTCTCCGCGCGGTAGCGGACGCCACGCAGCAGCTCGCCGTCCGTGATGCCGGTGGCGACGAAGAAGACGTTCTCGCCGGAGACCAGGTCGTCGGTGCTCAGGACGCGGTCGAGGTCGTGGCCCGCGTCGATCGCGCGCTGCCGCTCGTCGTCGTCCTTCGGCCACAGCTTGCCCTGGATCACGCCGCCCAGGCACTTGATGGCACACGCCGAGATGATGCCCTCGGGCGTACCGCCGATGCCCAGCAGCAGGTCGACGCCGGTGCCCTCCTTGACGGCCATGATCGAGCCGGCGACGTCGCCGTCCGAGATGAACTTGATCCGCGCTCCGGTCTCGCGGATCTCCCTGACGATCCCCTCGTGGCGGGGCGGTCGAGGATGACGACCGTGACGTCCTCGGGCGAGGAGTGCTTCGCCTTGGCGACCCGCCGGATGTTGACGGACACGGGGGCGTTGATGTCGACGTAGTCGGCGGCCTCGGGGCCGGTGACCAGTTTGTCCATGTAGAAGACGGCGGACGGGTCGAACATGGTGCCGCGGTCGGCGGCGGCGAGGACGGCGATGGCGTTGGGCATGCCCTTGGCCGTCAGCGTGGTTCCGTCGATCGGGTCGACGGCGATGTCGCACTCGGCGCCGGTCCCGTCGCCGATCCGCTCGCCGTTGAACAGCATCGGGGCCTCGTCCTTCTCGCCTTCTCCGATGACGACGACGCCGTTCATCGAGACGGTGGAGACGAGGGTCCGCATGGCCTTGACCGCGGCGCCGTCGGCGCCGTTCTTCTCACCACGCCCGACCCAGCGGCCGGCGGCCATGGCGGCGGCCTCGGTGACCCGGACGAGCTCCAGGGCGAGGTTGCGGTCGGGGGCCTCGGGGGAGACCTCGAGCTGGGACGGCAGATGATTCTCGGTCATCGGAGCGCACCTTTCTGTACGACGACGGCCGTAAATAAAGAGGGTGGGGCGACTCTATCGGTACGTCGACATATTGAGCAGAGGGGGCCACGGATGAGCAGACCTGCCGGATGCGAACATGGTGGACGTGGCAGGTATGCGAGGCAAGCAGACGATCCGGGGCATGTTCCAGTCCATGGCGGTGATCGGCGTCGTCGTGGCGGGCATCTACATGCTCGTTCCGCACGACGAGAACGCCGATCCGATCAGGACGGTCGACTACCGCGTCGAACTGGTGACGGCGCAGCGTGCCGCCCCGTACCCGGTGGTGGCACCCGACGGGCTGGACAAGGGGTGGCGGGCCACCTCGGTGACGTTCGAGCGGGAGAAGGCCCACGCCTGGCACCTCGGCTTCCTCGACCCCCAGGACCAGTACGTGGCGGTGGAGCAGTCCACGGCCCGGCCGGCCGACAAGTACGTCCGGGAGGTCACGCACGACGCCGTCAGGACGGAGCGGACCGAGCAGGTGGCCGGGCGGGCCTGGCAGTTCTGGGACGGGCCGAAGTACGACGCCCTGGTGCTGACGGACGACAGCGCGACGACGGTGGTCACCGGCACGGCGGGGCCGGAGCGGCTCGCCGAGATGGCGGCGGCGCTCAAGGCCGGGGAGCACGCCGGCACGGCTTCGCCCACCCCGTCGGCGAAGCCCTCCGCCGGGTCCTGACCGCCGGGAACGCGAGCCGCGCGCGGCGCGGCCGCGGCTCGTACGGCGAAGGCCGCCGCACCCGGGTGGGTGCGGCGGCCTTCGTGTGCTCTGCGGGGCCCGCGTGTGCCTGTGCGGGCCCGTGGAGGCGCGTCGCTCAGACGGTGGTGACGACGTCCTCGTACGACAGGCGCGGGGAGCGCGGGAACCAGGCGTCGTCACCCGGCTTGCCGATGTTCACGACCATCAGCGGGGCGTGGTCGTCGTCCAGGAACTCCTTCTGGATGCCGGCGGCGTCGTAGCCCGTCATCGGGCCGGCGGCCAGGCCGGCGGCGCGCACGCCGACGATGAAGTACGCGGCCTGCAGGGCGGCGTTCAGGCCGGCGGCCTGCTCGCGGACCGGGCGCTCGCTGAAGAACATGTCCTTGGCCTGCGGGAAGTGCGGCAGCAGCGACGGCAGCTCCTCGTGGAACTCGTTGTCGGCCGCCAGGATCGCGACCAGCGGGGCGGAAGCGGTCTTCGCCTGGTTGCCCTCGGCCATGTGGCCGACGAGGCGCTCGCGGGCCTCGTCGGAGCGGACCAGCACCACGCGCAGCGGGCTCTGGTTGAAGGCGGTCGGACCGAACTTGACCAGGTCGTAGATCGCCTGGACCTGCTCCTCGGTCACCGGCTCGTCGGTGAACGTGTTGGCGGTACGGGCCTCACGGAAGAGGAGGTCCTGGGCGACGGGGTCAAGAACGAGGGACATGGGGCGTACCTTCCGCGTGCATGAAAAAGCCTTACGGAGGCTGCCAACCGGGGCGCAGTGAATTAAATTTCAACTACATGCGGAATGTGTCCGTCCTCACATCGGGCCGCCCCGCCCGCTGCCTCATCCGCCGTCGGCCGCCCCGTCCTCGTCCGGCTTGGCCAGCGCCGCGTCCAGGCGCGCCCGCGCGCCTTCGAGCCAGTGCCGGCACACCTTCGCCAGCTCCTCGCCGCGCTCCCACAGCGCAAGCGACTCCTCGAGCGTGGTGCCGCCGGCCTCCAGCCGGCGCACGACCTCGATCAGCTCGTCACGGGCCTGCTCGTAACCGAGCGCGGCCTCTTCCGTCTTGGCAGCCATGCGATCCACCCTATGTATGAGAAACGACAACAGAACCGGCGCGCACCGCGGACGTCACTCGCCGACCCGCACCGAGAACTCGCCCTCCGCGACGCGCGCCCTCAGCGGGTCCCCCGCGGTGACCTCGTCCGGCGAGCGCACCACCGCCCCGTCGGCGCGCTGCAGCACCGCGTATCCCCGCTCGAGCGTCGCCGCTGGCGACAGCGAGACGACCCGCGCCCGGGTGTGCGACAGCTCCGAGTCGGCGCGGTCCAGCAGATGGCCGAGGACGCGCCGGCTCCGGGCGACCAGAGCGTCGACCTCGGCCGCGCGCTCGTCCACCATCCGCTGGGGCTGCTCCATGCAGGGCCTGGCGAGCGCGTGAGCGAGACCCCGCTCCTCCCTGTCCAGCAACCCCTGCACGGTGCGCAGCGCCCGGTCCCGCAACTGCCGTACCCGGACCAGCTCCTCACCCACGTCCGGGACGACCTTCTTGGCCGCGTCGGTCGGTGTGGAGGCGCGCAGGTCGGCGACCAGGTCCAGCAGCGGCGAGTCGGGCTCGTGACCGATCGCGGAGACGACCGGCGTCGAACACGCCGCCACCGCGCGCACCAACTGCTCGTCGGAGAACGGCAGCAGGTCCTCGACGCTGCCCCCGCCGCGCGCCACGATGATCACGTCCACGTCGTCCAGCGCGTCCAGCTCCTTGACGGCCTGGACCACCTGCGCCACGGCGTGCACCCCCTGCACGGCCACGTTGCGCACCTCGAAGCGGACGTGCGGCCAGCGCCTGCGCGCGTTCTCCAGCACGTCCCGCTCGGCCGCCGAGGCCCGCCCGCAGACCAGGCCCACCCGGTGCGGCAGGAACGGGAGCGACTTCTTGCGGTCCGGCGCGAACAGCCCCTCCGCGCCGAGCGACCGCTTCAACTGCTCCAGCCTGGCCAGCAGTTCACCGATGCCGACCGGCCTTATCTCGACCGCCCGCAGCGACAGCTGCCCCCGCGGCGCGTACCACTCCGGCTTGGCGTGCACGACGACCCGGGCGCCCTCGGCCACCACGTCGGCGACGGCGTCGAAGACCTGCCGGAAGCAGGTGACACCCACCGAGATGTCGTACGACGGGTCGCGCAGCGTCAGGAAGACGACACCGGCGCCCGGACGCCGCGACAGCTGGGTGATCTGTCCCTCCACCCAGACCGCCCCGAGCCGGTCGATCCAGCCGCCGATGAGCCGTGACACCTCGCCGACCGGCAGAGGGGATTCCGCGGACGTGTCGATAGCCATAGGGCCGAGCGTATCGGCCGGGTCGGACAACTCCGGCGCCCCCGGACCGGACCGGCCGGCTTCCGATGCCTCCGCCGGGGCGCCGCGTCCCGGCCGAACGAGAGGCCCTAGCTCTCCCCGCCGGCCGGCGTCCCACGCCGCCTCCGCTGCACCGCCGACACGATCAGCCCGATCCCCAGCCACACGGCGCCCACCACCTGCGCCGACCTCGCCGCCTCCACGATCACCGCGATCAGCACGCCCGCGCCCAGCACCGGCACCACCAGATGCCGCAGCCGGTCCGGAGGGCCGTCCTGCCGCCGGACCACGAACCAGCCCACGACGCTCGCGTGCAGCAGCACGAACGCGGTGAGCGCGCCGACGTCCACCACCGACACCAGGTGGTCCAGGCCGTCGGCCCGCCGCGCCGCCCACACCGCCGCGACCATCGTCACCGTCGCGGCGACCAGCAGCGCGAGCCGCGGCACACCCGAGTCCGTACGCGCCAGCATCCGCGGGAGACGCCGCTCGCGCGCCATCGCGAACAGCAGCCGACCGGCCGCCGCCTGCCCGGCGAGCGCCGCGAACGCGGCCCCGACCGCCTTGCTCACCGCCACCAGGTCGTGCAGCCAGGTGCCCACCGACGCGTCCACCGCGTCGTAGAAGGCCGACCCCTGCCGGGCGGGTTCCGCGGCCAGCTGCGTGGAGGGCACCGGTTCGAGCAGCGCCACCAGATACGTCTGGACGACGAACAGCACCCCCGCGAGCGCCAGGCAGAACAGCACCGCCCGCGCCACCTGCCGGGAGCCTCCGGTCACCTCCTCGGCGAACGACGCGATCGCGTCGAAGCCGAGGAACGACAGGACCGCCACCGACACCGCCCCGAGCACCGCCGCCGCGGAGAACCCGCTGTCACCGGTCAGCGGCGTCAGCCAGCCGCGCTGCGCCCCGTCCCGGGCGAGCACCGTGACCGCGGACACCACGAAGACGAGCAGCACCAGGATCTCCGCCGCGAGCACCGCGAAGCCGACCCTGGCGGCCGTCCGGACACCCCACAGGTTCAGCAGCGTCGTCACGACGACGGCGATCGCCGTCCACACCCACCGGTCGATCTGCGGCACCAGCGCCTCCATCGCGATGCCGGAGAACAGATAGGCGACCGCCGGGATCAGCAGGTAGTCGAGCATCGCCATCCACCCGGCGACGAAGCCGGCCCCCTCGCCGAGGCCCTTGCGGGCGTAGGTGAACACCGAGCCGGCCTGCGGCGCGACCCGCACCATCTGCGCGTAGCTCATCGCGGTGAAAGCCATGGCGACGGTGGCGACGACGTAGACGAGGGCGACGGCGCCGCCCGACTTGGCGTCGAGGGTGCCGAACACGCCGACGGGCGCCATGGGCGCGATGAACAGGAGCCCGTAGACGACCAGGTCACGGAAGCCCAGGGTGCGCCGCAGCTCGCCTCCACCGGGCACCTCCCCGGGGCCGGTCTCCTGGGTGGTGGCTCGTCGCACGGGGTCCTCTCTCGCTCGGAGTACCGCCAGTCTGCTGCCGGTGTCCGATCAAACCCCTCATCGGCGTGGCCCTTACGATGGGGCACATGACTGCTACGCCTCCTGCCCGACGCGTCCTCCTCGCCGCTCCCCGCGGCTACTGCGCAGGTGTGGACCGTGCCGTGATCGCCGTGGAGAAGGCCCTGGAGCAGTACGGGTCGCCCATCTACGTCCGCCACGAGATCGTCCACAACAAGTACGTCGTGCAGACACTCGAGAAGAAGGGCGCGATCTTCGTCGACGAGACGGCGGAGGTCCCCGAGGGATCCATCGTGATGTTCTCGGCGCACGGAGTGGCCCCCACCGTCCACGAGGAGGCGGCGGAGCGGAGGCTCGCGACGATCGACGCGACGTGCCCGCTGGTCACCAAGGTCCACAAGGAGGCCGTGCGGTTCGCCCAGGAGGACTACGACATCCTCCTGATCGGCCACGAGGGCCACGAAGAGGTCATCGGCACCTCCGGCGAGGCGCCCGACCACATCACCCTGGTCGACGGCCCCGAAGACGTGGCGAACGTCGAGGTCCGCAACCCCGACAAGGTCGTCTGGCTGTCCCAGACCACCCTCTCCGTCGACGAGACGATGGAGACGGTCGGCGCCCTGAAGACCAAGTTCCCCGGCCTGATCTCGCCGCCCAGCGACGACATCTGCTACGCCACGCAGAACCGTCAGATCGCCGTCAAGCAGATGGGCGCGGAGGCCGACCTGGTCATCGTCGTCGGCTCGAAGAACTCGTCGAACTCGGTCCGCCTCGTCGAGGTCGCCCTGGGCGCCGGCGCCCGCGGCGCCCACCTGGTCGACTTCGCCGACGAGATCGAGGAGGCCTGGCTGGACGGTGTCTCCACGGTCGGTGTCACCTCGGGCGCGTCCGTGCCGGAGGTGCTGGTCGAGGGCGTGCTGGAGTGGCTGTCGCAGCGAGGCTTCGAGGACGTCGAGATCGTGAAGGCCGCCGAGGAGTCGATCACCTTCTCGCTGCCGAAGGAGCTCCGCAGGGACCTGCGCGCGGAGGCCGCCGCGATGTCGGCCGATCCGTCCGGGCAGTGACGCTCAGCTCGGCCCCTTAACGTTGTGTCCATGAACGTCTTCGGAGTTGACATCGGCGGGTCCGGGATCAAGGGCGCTCCCGTGGACCTGGACCGCGGCGATCTGGCGCAGGAGCGCCACAAGGTCCTGACACCGCAGCCGTCGACGCCGGACGCCGTCGCCGACGGCGTCGCGGAGGTGGTCGGCCACTTCGGCTGGACCGGCCCGGTCGGCATCACCTTCCCCGGCGTGGTCACCAGCGGTGTCACGCGCACCGCGGCCAACGTGAACAAGGGCTGGATCGACCAGGACGCGGCATCGCTCCTCAGCGGCCGCCTCGGCGGTCTGCCCGTCACGATCCTGAACGACGCGGACGCGGCCGGTGTGGCGGAGATGACCTTCGGGGCCGGGCGCGGACGTAAAGGCACCGTCATCATGCTCACGTTCGGCACCGGCATCGGCAGCGCGCTCTTCGTCGACGGCCGGCTGGTCCCGAACACCGAGCTCGGCCACCTCGAACTGGGCGGCCACGACGCGGAGAAGCGCGCCTCGACGAAGGCCAAGGAGGACGCCGACCTCACCTGGCAGCACTGGGCGCGGCGGGTGCAGAAGTACCTGGCGCACGTGGAGATGCTGTTCTCGCCGGAGCTGTTCATCGTCGGCGGCGGGGTGAGCCGCAAGGCGGACAAGTTCCTGCCCCTGATCGAGGGCGTGCGCGCGGAGATCGTCCCGGCGGAACTGCAGAACAACGCGGGGATCGTGGGCGCGGCGATGGCGGCCGCCGGCCGGTGAGCCGTACCGGGGCCCGGCCGTGGCGAGGGCCGCGGTGGCGGGCCCCTGCCCCGGTCGCGCCTCAGCCGCGGCGGCCGGGGCCCTGCGGCCCGCGCCCGCGGCGGTGCCGCCGCGTCATCGTCCGCACCTTCCGTACGCAGGTGATCACCCCGGCGACCAGCGTTCCGCCGTACAGCCATCCCGCGTGCACGGCGAGCGCCGTCACCACGGCCATCGTCTGCCCGCCGAACCCGCCGCTGCCGCCGGAGAGCGGCACGATCCCGACAGTGAACGCGATCGGCACGATGATCGGCGCGCTGACCAGGTCGGCCTCCCGCACCCACAGCGCGGTGAGCGCGCTCACGGGCAGGAACATCAGCCCGTAGAAAATCGCGGAACCGTCGAACAGCAACTCGTCGAGAGCGCCGAGGGCCAGCATCGTGGCGGCGGCGAACAGCCCCGCGCCGAGACCGGTCAGCCGGGGGTTCGGCAGCCGGCGCAGCGCGAGCACCAGAGGAGGGACCGGGCGCGGCGGGCGGGCCGGCACCGGATACACGGTGGCGTCGGCGAGCGTGCCCGGTGCCGGGAGGGGAGCCGGCGGCTGCTGCCGCGGCTGGTTGCGACCTGTCCTGTGCTGCTCCACCCGCACAAACTAGGTCGCCAAGAGGCACGAAACCGTCACTAGACACGCCCTTTGGACGACCTTGGGGCTGCGTTCGACTCCGGGCGGGCCCGCGACGGCCGCAGCGGGCCGTCGCAGGTCCCTCCGCCGCGCCCGTAAACTGGTGGATCGGCCCCACCCACCGCGGGCCGCAAGGCCCCGCCAGTCATCACCCTCCACGTCAGGAAGTCGCCAACGTGTCGCTCACGATCGGAATCGTCGGTCTGCCGAATGTCGGCAAGTCGACCCTGTTCAACGCCCTGACCAAGAACGACGTGCTGGCGGCCAACTACCCGTTCGCCACCATCGAGCCGAACGTGGGCGTCGTCGGCGTCCCCGACTCCCGCCTCCCCGTCCTCGCGGAGATCTTCGGCTCGCAGCGCGTCCTCCCCGCCACGGTCGACTTCGTCGACATCGCGGGCATCGTGCGCGGCGCCAGCGAGGGCGAGGGCCTGGGCAACAAGTTCCTGGCGAACATCCGCGAGTCGGACGCGATCTGCCAGGTCATCCGCGCCTTCAAGGACGAGAACGTCGTGCACGTCGACGGCAAGGTCTCGCCGAAGGACGACATCGAGACGATCAACACCGAGCTGATCCTCGCGGACCTCCAGTCGGTGGAGAAGGCGGTCCCGCGCCTGACGAAGGAGGCCCGCCTCCAGAAGGACAAGGTCGCCGTCCTCGCGGCGGTCGAGTCCGCGCAGAAGATCCTCGAGTCCGGTCAGACGCTGTTCTCCGCGGGCATCACCAAGGGCACCGAGCAGGGCGACCTGCTCCACGAGCTGCACCTGCTGACCACCAAGCCCTTCCTCTACGTCTTCAACGTCGACGAGGACGAGCTCGTCGACGAGGACTTCAAGAACGAGCAGCGCGCCCTGGTCGCCCCGGCGGAGGCGATCTTCCTCAACGCGAAGATCGAGTCCGAGCTGATCGAGCTGGACGACGACGAGGCGCTCGAGCTCCTCCAGTCCATGGGCCAGGACGAGCCGGGCCTCGCGACCCTCGGCCGGGTCGGCTTCGACACCCTGGGCCTTCAGACCTACCTCACGGCAGGCCCCAAGGAGACCCGCGCCTGGACCATCAAGAAGGGCGCCACGGCCCCGAGGCGGCCGGTGTGATCCACACCGACTTCCAGAAGGGCTTCATCAAGGCCGAGGTCATCTCCTTCGCCGACCTGGTCCAGACCGGCTCGGTCGCCGAGGCCCGCGCGAAGGGCAAGGCGCGCATGGAGGGCAAGGACTACGTGATGCAGGACGGCGACGTGGTGGAGTTCCGCTTCAACGTGTAGCGGACGCCTTGTCGCCACGTCGGCGATTTGGCCGACATGCAGGTCAGAAAGGGACCGGCCTTACGAGGTCGGTCCCTGGTCTTTCTGTGCGGGGGGCATGCTGGGAAGGGATGACAGCGTCCGTGCTGGGACGTGCATCGTCCAGAGTGCGGCGGCAGGAAGTGCACTTGTCCGGACTGATCCGACAGCCACGCCACGACCTGAGAGCATCCGCCCGAGCGGCATGGCCAGGGTGCGGAAGAGCGGTGCGGAGGACGAAGACCCGAGGGCGGTACCCGTGGAAGACCGGATGCCGCCCTCGGTGGTACTGCTCAGCGGTCAGTCCACGCGCGGCATGAGCTGCAGAGTGCCGTCATCGACAACGAACTCGTTGTAGCCGAATCTCTCGCCCAGCTCGCGGTACCGGAGGTGCTGCGAGTCGCTGATCGGAATCAAGTACGCCTTGAGGACCCGTAGGAAGAGTCTGAACCCGAGGTCGGGGTCGACCTCGGTGACGACCCGTTCCAGCGACGGGACCACTTCCGGAACCGCGTAGTAGGGGTGGTCGGCGGTGGTGTGCTCCAGTTCCGTTGCGATGGTTCGCACCTCGGCGAGGACCGCGTCCCTCAGTTCCGGACCCCATGCGGGCACCGGCGGGTGAGCAGCGAAGCGCGGTTCGTCACGGCGGATGCGTTCCTCGCAGACGTCCACGATCTGTCGGAGCCAGTCGCGTCCGTCCATCCATCGCTCCTCCGGGACGAACTTCGAGCGCACGGCCGCACACGACAGGATGTCGATCACCCTGGTCGGCAGGGGTGACTCCAGCAGCCTGAGGGCGTCTTCCCGGAGGGTGGGTGCGTAGGCACCCTCCCCCCAGTCCGCGGCATCCACGGCGATTTCCAGCGGAGTGAACTCGAAGGTGCTGCCGTACCACTTGGTGAGGCCGCTGAGACCGAAGTCGACCCAGATGTCCTTACGATCCATTGCTAGGTGACTCTCATTCCGGGTGCGACGTGTAGACCATGTACCCGGGCTTGTGCCGGGACCTTTTCAGGGTGATGGAGACCCAGTTTCCGGCTTGGCGAGCATCCGCAACGCCAGTGTGAGGGTAGATGGTTCCCAGTGAGCCCGGGGTGTCCAGCTGGACCTTGAACGACTTGAGGTGCGCCGCACTCTCCGAGTCCTTGGGAGTGTTCTTCATCCACGTCTCCAGCTCCTTCCTGTGAGTCGCGTACCACTTCGCGAAGGCCGCGTCCACAGAGGCCTGGGCCGTTGCGAGGTCCTTCCAGACGCTCGTTACTCCCGGGTGGCCGGGGATCCGTCGCATGTCATCGATGGCCTTGTCAACGGCTTGCTGCGGGCTGGGGTCCACATGATCCCTGATCGTGTGGGCACCCCGGTCTCCCTCGTGCAGCGTGAGGTTCAGGCAGTTGTGGACGAGCACGCCGTCCGGCCGCTCACCCTTCGTGCGCACGAAGAAGGTGTGCAGGTCGTCGACGGTGAGGTCGTAGACCGTGCGCGGAGCCAGGCCCGAGCGGTCACGGAGGGCCGTCAGCGCGCGGACGGAGCCGTCCGGGGTGCGCAGACGGTCACCGACGCGCAGGTCGGAGACGAGCGTCCAGCCACGGCCGACGACGTAGAACTTGTGACCCGCGGTGCTGGTCAGCGTGCCGCCGCCGGCGATGGTGAGGTCGACCAGCCGCTGGGTGTCGTGCTGGAAGGTGTCGGTGACCTGCCGGGCCCGCAGCTTGCCGGACGCCGGGTCCGTGGCCTGGACGAGGTCACCCACGCCCACCTGGCTGATTGGCCGGTGTGAACCGTCCGCCATCAGTACGGGTGTCGCGGCGGGGAAGCTGTTGCGCGTGCAGGCCGTGAACGCGTCCTCGTAGACGTTCACCGAGCGTTCGAGCACGGCGAGGGTCGCGGGGTCCAGGTCGAGGGCCTTGAGCGCCTTGAACGCGTCACGGACGCCGACGCCGGTCTTCATGGCGGCGTCCAGGGCGCGGATTCCCTCGAAGACCTTGCCGAACGCCTTGCCGGGGATGAAGTTGGACGCGGCCCAGGCGCAGCCAGCGTGTTCGGCCCCGTCTCGGGGAGCGTGCCCGCCGCCCGCCGGCAGCAGCTCGTGGACGAGTTCACGGCGGCGCCCGGCCACGCGGTGCTGCTCGCGCAGATCGAGGCCGGTGGTGTGGGGCTCAACCTCCAGGCCGCATCGGTCGTCATCATCTGCGAACCGCAGGTCAAACCGACGATGGAGTATCAGGCGGTCGCCCGTGCCCACCGGATGGGCCAGGTCCGTGCCGTGCAGGTCCACCGGCTGCTCGCCACGGACAGCGTCGACCAGCGGATGCTGGACATCCTGGAGAGCAAGTCCCGCCTGTTCGACGCCTACGCCCGCCGCAGCGACGTCGCGGAGGCCACGCCGGACGCGGTCGACATCTCGGTCGGCTCGCTGGCACGCCGGATCGTGGAGGACGAACAGCGGCGCCTCGCGGGCGGGCCGGCGAGTGAGCCGGTGCCCCAGGACACGGCCGCAGCAGGAGCGCCGGCGCAGCAGCGGCCGGAGGTCTGACGGATCCCGGGGACCGGGGCAGCGGCCGCTACGTCGCGTTGAGCGCGTCGAAGCAGACGGTTCCCGTGGCCGGCGACAGCAGGAACCGGCCGGGGTACGCGCCGCCGGTGATCTCGTCGTCGAAGGCCTTGCTGTGCTGCCACCGCGCGTCCCCGGGCGCGAACCCGGCCAGCTGCTCGGGCAGTTCACCGAGCGGCTCCGGCCCGAACGCGCGCTGCGCGACCGAGGTCAGCCCGGCCGCCTTGCCGTCCGCGAGCCGGGCGAAGCCGACGACCCGGATGTCGGACGGGCCGGGCACCGACCTGCCGTCGTTGTTCTTCACCCGGTCGTAGCCGAGCCAGTGCGCGTCACTCAACGGCCCGAGGAGCGCGAACGCCTTCTCCAGCGGCTCCGTCTCCGTGCGGACCGGTCCCTCGTCCACACCGTCCTGCGGTTCCGTTCCGGAGCAGGCGGACGCGACCGCCCCGGCCGCCAGGACCAGTACGGCCCGCCGTGACACGTTCCGCATACCCGCCCCCTTGCCGACCGGCCGATCGTAGCGCCGCAACGGTCCGGCCGGGCGCTCCAGGAGAACGGGGCCCGCCCGCCGGGCGCTCCGGGAACACGGGGCTCCGCCGGCCGGGCCGTACGGGCGGGGTCCCGTCACCGGAGCGGGCCGGATTCCGCGGGGGACGCGTCAGGCCGGGGCCGTCCCCGTCTTGAGCCCCGCTCCGCACAGCGGTACGACCGCCGTGCGGTCGGTCCAGCCGCCGGCCGCCGCCCAGCAGGCCACACCCGTCGACTCGACGAACAGGCCCCGCCCCGCGAGGTCGCGCTGGGCCTGCCGGATCTCGTCCTCCGTGACGGTCAAGAACGTTCCGCCCCACTCCCGTACCGCTCGCAGGATCTGCCGTGCCCGCGGCGGGTTCGGGATGGCGATGCCCTCGGCGAGCGTCGGGCGGGCGGGGGAGCGCTCCAGCAGGTCGTCGGCGCCCGCGTGGAACGCCGCGGCCAGCGGCGAGACGGCCTCCGCCTGAACGGCGATCAGCGCCGGGCGGGATTCGATCAGCCCGTGCGAGTGGAGCTCGGTCAGTGCCTGGGCCGCGCCCAGCAGCAGCGTGCCGTTGCCGACGGGGACGACGATCGCCTCCGGCAGCCGGCCGCCGAGGTCCTCCCACAGCTCGTACACGTACGTCTTGGTGCCGTGCAGGAAGTAGGGGTTGTACACGTGGCTCGCGTAGAAGACCCCTTCGCCGGCGGCCGCGGCGCGGGCCGCCTCGGCCGTGGCCTCCCGGTCGCCGGGGACGAGTTCCAGCCGTGCCCCGTGTGCCCGGATCTGCTCGACCTTCTTGGCGGAGGTGGCCTCGGGGACGAGGATCGTGCAGTCGAGTCCCGCCCGCGCGCAGTACGCGGCGACGGCCGTCCCCGCGTTGCCGCTGCTGTCGGCGATCACGCGGCGCGGCTCTCCGGGCAGGCGCCGGGCGAGCTCGGCCAGCATCACCGCGCCACGGTCCTTGAAGGACAGTGTCGGCGTGAGGAAGTCGAGCTTCACGGAGACGGTCCCTGTGAGCGGGACGAGCGGGGTGCGGCCCTCCCCGAGGGACGTGAGGGGAGCGGTCAGCGGCAGCGCCTCCGCGTAACGCCACAGTGAATTCACCCGGCCCGGCAGTTCGGCGAGGGGGACCGGCGAGGCACGGAAGTCCAGGTCCCAGGGCCCGCGGCAGTCCGGGCAGCACCAGGTGGCAGAATCGACCGGCGAACTGATTCCGCAGTCGGGACAGCGGTACGTCGTCATGGTTCGTCAGCATGTCAGTTGTGTGGCGCGCTTGTTACCTGGCGGTCGGGCCTCTTGTGGGATTCCTATGGATCGGTCAATCTTTCGCTCGGTAGGCGTACGCACATGACGCGGATTTGGGGCCACGTCATTGGCATGCTCCTGTCGCAATCCCCCACAGCAACGCACCACCAATGAGGAGGACCCCTCACATGTCTGTGATGCGTGACTCGCGGCGAAGACTTGCCGCGGCCAGCGCCATATCCGTCGCCGCGCTCGCACTCGGCACGGTCTCCGCCCTTCCGGCCTCCGCCGCCCTGCCGGCGCCCACGGGCGTCATCGAGAACGCGGGCGCGCCGGGCGCCATCGAGGGCAGCTACATCGTCACCCTCGAGGAGTCCGCGGGCGACGCCGGTTCGAGGGCGGGCAAGCGCCTCGCGGCGAAGTACGGCGCGAAGATCGAGAAGACGTACAACGCCGCACTGAACGGCTACGCCGTCAAGGTGTCCGAGGCGCAGGCGAAGAAGTTCGCCGCGGACCCGGCCGTCGAGTCCGTCGTGCAGAACCGCGTTTTCAAGATCTCTGGTACCCAGCCGAGCCCGCCTTCGTGGGGCCTCGACCGGATCGACCAGAAGGCGCTGCCGCTGAACCAGAGTTACACCTACCCCGACACCGCCGGTGAGGGGGTCACCGCGTACATCATCGACACCGGTGTGCGCATCACCCACAGCGACTTCGGTGGCCGTGCCTTCAACGGCTACGACGCCATCGACAACGACAACACGGCGCAGGACGGCAACGGCCACGGCACCCACGTCGCCGGTACCGTCGCGGGATCCTCCTACGGTGTGGCCAAGAAGGCCAAGATCGTCGGCGTCCGCGTGCTCAACAACGCCGGCTCCGGCACCACCGCGCAGGTCGTCGCCGGCATCGACTGGGTGACGCGGAACGCCGTCAAGCCGGCTGTCGCCAACATGAGCCTCGGCGGCGGCATCGACACGGCCCTGGACACCGCCGTGCGCAACTCCATCGCCTCCGGCGTCACCTACGCGGTGGCGGCGGGCAACGACGGTTCCAACGCCTCCAACTACTCGCCCGCGCGCGTCGCGGAGGCCATCACCGTCGGCTCCACCACCAGCTCCGACGCCCGCTCCAGCTTCTCCAACTACGGCAGCGTGCTGGACATCTTCGCCCCCGGCTCGTCGATCAAGTCGGCGTGGAACACCGGTGACACGGCGACGAACACCATCTCCGGCACCTCGATGGCGACCCCGCACGTCGCCGGCGCGGCAGCGCTGTACCTGGCGCAGAACAAGACCGCGACCCCGGCGCAGGTGTCCACCGCCCTGACGACCGCCGCCACCAGCGGCGTCGTGACCGGCCCGGGCACCGGTTCGCCCAACCGTCTCCTCAACGTCGGCGACGGCGGCACCACCGAGCCGCCCACCGGCGACCGGTTCGAGAACCTCACGGACTACGCGATCAGCGACCGCTCCACCGTCGAGTCGCCGATCACCGTCAGCGGCGTCGCCGGCAACGCGCCGATCAGCCTTCGCGTGCCGGTCGACATCAAGCACACCTACATCGGTGACCTGCGGATCGACCTCGTCGCTCCCGATGGTTCCGTGTACAACCTCAAGGCGTACGGGTCCGGCGGCAGCCTCGACAACGTGATCACCACCTACACGGTGAACGCGTCGTCGGAAGCGGCCAACGGCACCTGGAAGCTGCGGGTCGGCGACAACGCGTCGTACGACACCGGGAAGATCGACTCCTGGGCGCTTCAGTTCTGAGTGAGTGGGCCCGCACAGCCCATGCGCCGTGAGGTCATGAGCCGATGACAGGCCGAGCAGGTGAGGGGTGGTCGCGTGAGCGGCCGCCCCTTCGCCGTGCCCTGCCGCGTACCCGCTCGCCGTGTCCCTTCGCCGTGCCCTGCCGCGTACCCGCTCGCCGTGTCCCTTCGCCGTGCCCTGCCGCGTACCCGCTCGCCGTGTCCCTTCGCCGTGCCCTTCCGCCGTGTCACGGCCGCCCCGCGGCGCTGTCCGTGCCGCGTCGTATCATTCGCGCGCCTGTTCACATCGGTGTGCGCGAGCACCGGACGACGAGGAGCACCCGCACCGTGGACCCATCCGCACAGGGCGGGCGGCCCGACCCGCAACTCCCGGCGTACCAGCAGCCGTTGCCCTGTCCGCCGCCCCCGCGGCCCGAGCCGGTGAACGGCCTCGCCATCACCTCGCTGGTCGTCGGCATCGTCTGCTGTCTGCCGCCGCTCGGACTGGTCCTCGGCACCGTCGCCCTCGGGCAGATCAGCCGCAAGGGCGGCCGGGGCAAGGGGATGGCGATCGCCGGCATCGTCCTGTCGGCCATCAGCACGCTGCTCGTCCTGCTCATGGTGGTGACGGGCGCGGCGGGTGACGCCTGGAACGGGTTCCGTGACGGCGTCGAGAGCGCCTCACGCTCGAAGAGCACCCAGGACCTGCGCAAGGGCGACTGTTTCAACGTGCCGGGAGGCGACCTGGAGCGGGAGGTCGTGAACGTCGACATCGTCCCCTGCGACCGGCGGCACGACGCCGAGGTGACCGGGATCCACCGGCTCGAGAAGTCCGACCCGGCGCCCGGCAGTCCGGCGGGGGAGGCGTTCACGGAGAATCGCTGCTTCGAACTCAACGACGCCTACGTCCGGGACTCCTGGGCGTTCCCGGACGACGTGGAGACCTACTACTTCGTCCCGACCGAGGAGAGCTGGGCACTCGGCGACCGCGAGGTCACCTGCACCCTCACCGGCGACGGGCTCACACGATCGCTCCGGGTGGGCCCCGACAGTCACGACCCCTCCCAGCTCTCCTACATCAACGCCGAGTACGCCGTGGAGAACGCGGCCTACGAGGAGCCGGACGCGGACTTCGCCTACGACCCGTCGCCGTACCGGAGCTGGGCGCGGAAGATGTCCGCCGTCCTGGCCGAGCGGGCGGTGGCCCTGCGCGACGGCTCCTGGCCCGAGGCCGCGTCCCCCTCACTGGCGGCGAGGGCCGAGCAGTTCGAGGCGTCCGGCAAGGAATGGGCCGTCGCCGCCGAGGTGGCGGACGAGGACGCCTTCTGGACGCATGTGACCGCCGCGGAGGAGGCGCTGACCACCGAGGCGCGGATCGCCGCCCGGGCCGCCCTGGGCCTGAGCACCACCCCGCCGCCGGAGGAGTAGGCGACCGGTGCGTGAACGCGTGCCTGTCCGGCACCCGCGGCGCCCGTCCCTGGCCGGGGCACGGCCCCGTACGGACGTGGATCCGCACGGGGCCGCGCCGGCTCAGCGGCGGCTCAGCCCGCCGTCGACCGCGGCTGTCAGCTCGCCGTCGGCGGTGTCCCCGTCGAGCGACCAGAACATCGCGCCGCCGAGACCACGGTCGCGGATGTAGGAGGTCTTGGCGCGCAGGACCGCGGGATCGTCGTACGTCCACAGGGTCGTGCCGTCGAAGAGCCACGCGTGCCCGTTGCGCCGGTCGCGATGGACCTTGTAGGCACCGGAGTCCGCGAGCTGCTTGAGAGCCTTGTAGTCCTCGTAGCCGGCCGCCCAGGTCGCCGGGGCGGGTGCCGCCGCCGGCCGGCCCATGCCGTCGCCCCCGCCGGTCACTCCGGTCCACCCCTGCCCGTAGAAGGGCATGCCGACCACCAGCTTGCGTGCCGGAGCACCGCGCCGCAGCCAGTCGCGGACGGTCTGGTCGACGCTGAAGTCCCCGCGGGCGTACAGCGCCGACTGCTGGGCGGTGGTCTTCTCGCCGGAGACGTGGAAGTCGTAGCCCTGGAGGTTGACGAAGTCGAAGTCCCGCATGATCTTGCGTACCTCGAAACCGGCGTCGATCTTTGCCGGCGCGGTCGGCACGAAGGCGGACAGCTCGTAGTGCTTGCGCTTGCCGCCCCTCGCCTGGTGCTGTGACCTGGCGTACGCGTCCAGCTGGGTGCGGAACTCGTGCACCAGCGCCGTGAAGTTCTGCTTGTCCTCCGGCCGGTACACGGTGTCGGCGTCGCCCTCGGAGCCCGGCCATTCCCAGTCGATGTCGATGCCGTCGAACAGGCCGGCCGCCGCGCCCTCGCCACCGCGCGCCCCGTCGGCCGGCAGATTGCCCTTGATGTAGAGGTCGATGCAGGACGAGACGAGCGCCTTGCGCGACTCGGGCGTCCGGGCAGCGTCGGAGAAGTGGGTGGACCAGCTCCAGCCGCCCAGCGAGATCATGACTTTGAGGCCGGGGTGCTCGGCCTTGAGCTCGCGCAGCTGGTTGAAGTTGCCGGCGAGCGGCTGCTCCGCGGTGTCCGCGACGCCGTCGACCGAGTCCTGCGCCTCCAGCGGCCTGACGTAGTCCGCCCAGGCGTCGGCCTCTCCGGGGACGTTCCCGGTGAAGCATCTGCCGTCGGCGTTCACGTTGCCGAAGGCGTAGTTGATGTGGGTGAGTCTGGCGGCCTGGCCGCTGGTGTCCATGTCCTTGACCTGGAAGTCCCGGCCGTAGATGCCCCATTGGGTGAAGTAGCCGACACGTTTGTACGACTGTTTGTGGTGGCCGTGGCCCCTGCCCCGGTCCGCCTCCTGGGCCGAGGTGGCGACGGCGGAGGGTGCGAGGGTGGCGACGAGCGAGAGCGAGCAGACGGCAACGGCCGTCCGGACAAAGGTTCTTCGACGCATCGGGCTCATTCCTGTGCGCGTGCCGGAAACGGGGTTCCGAGAACGGTGTCTGTGCGCAGGAACGTATTGGTATGGACCATTGCGGTCAAGGGGTACCGCGTACGGATGGCCCGTACCCGCGGTAAACCTCTGCTCAGCGGCAAATCATCACTTCGGGTGAAACGTTGGCCCACGCTTGCGGTCAACAACCGACGGTTGCGACGCTGTTGCAGTCTGTCAACCTGTTGGGGAGTGGCCAGTGACATTCGGTGAGCAGCCCGCCTATCTGCGCGTTGCGAGCGATCTCCGCGAGAAGATCGTGAACGGCTCGCTGCCGCCGCACACCCGCCTCCCCTCGCAGGCCCGCATCCGTGAGGAGTACGGCGTCTCGGACACGGTCGCCCTCGAGGCGCGCAAGGTCCTGATGGCGGAAGGCCTCGTGGAGGGCCGCTCGGGCTCGGGGACGTATGTGCGGGAGCGCCCCGTGCCGCGCCGGGTCGCCCGGTCCGGCTTCCGGCCGCCGTCGGGCGCCAGCCCGTTCCGTCAGGAGCAGGCGGAGGAGGGCGCCCGGGGGACGTGGGAGTCCAGCAGCGAGCAGGAGGCGGCGACCCCGGAGGTGGCCGCGCGGCTGGGCATCGAGCTCGGCGCCCGTGTGATGCGCACGCGCTACGTCTTCCGGGACGCGGGCGAGGCGATGATGCTCTCCACCTCCTGGGAGCCGCTCGAAGTCACCGGCCGCACGCCGGTCATGCTGCCCGAGGAGGGCCCGCTCGGCGGCTGCGGAGTCGTCGAGCGGATGGCCGCCATCGACATCGTGGTGGACAACGTGGTGGAAGAGGTCGGCGCCCGGCCCGGCCTCGCGGAGGAGCTGCTGACCCTCGGCGGCGTGCCCGGCCATGTGGTGATGGTCGTCGAGCGTACGTATTACGCCTCGGGCCGTGCGGTGGAGACAGCCGACGTCGTCGTGCCCGCGGACCGCTACCGCATCGCGTACCACCTGCCCGTGAGGTGACCCTTCTGCGGCGCCCGGGCGGGCGCCGCACGGGACACCGCTGCGGGACCAAGGGGCGTATCCGGTCGGATGCGCCCCTCTTCCTGTCTCTTTGTGAAAACCCGTATCCGCTCAGTGAACGTCAGGCGTACGCTTGGGCATATGCGTACTGCTGTTTCCTGGCGATCGTTACGGACAGACGGGCCGACCGAGGGAGGGGCGCGATGACCGACAGCGGCGCTGTTCTGCCCTGGCTCGTCATACGGCAGGACGGCAACGGCAACTGCTATCGCGTCGGCCGGTACGCGACAGAGGCAGAGGCGCAGAAGATCGCGGACGCGCTCGACGGCCGCGGCCACCAGCGCCTCTACTGGGTCGAGCGGGTCGGCCGGACGGCCCGCTGACGGCGCCGCCGGAGCGCGCGCCCCGTCGCTCGGGCCCAGTACGCTCCGCCGCATGACCGATCGCGTGGTGGTGGTGGCCGGAGCCGTGTACGACGAGGGGCGACTCCTCGCCGCGCGACGCAGCGCGCCCGCCGAACTGGCCGGCCGCTGGGAGCTGCCCGGCGGCAAGCTGGAGCCGGGGGAGAGCCCCGAGCAGGCGCTCGTGCGAGAACTTCGCGAGGAGCTGGGCATCGAGACGGAGCCGGTGGACCGGGTCCCCGGCGAGTGGCCGCTGCGGGCGGGCTACGTGCTCCAGGTGTGGACGGTCCGGCTGCTGTCCGGCCGGCCCGTGCCGCTTCAGGACCACGACGCCCTGCGCTGGCTCGCGCCCCACGAGCTCGACGCCGTCGACTGGCTCGACCAGGACGTACCCGCGGTCGCCGCCTGCGCGCGCCACCGGCGCGAGCGGGCCGAGGGGACGGGGGAGGGTGCGCACCGCTGAGGCCACCACCGTGCCGGACAACAGGTGCGGCCATTGCGGTCCGTGGGCGGTAATGAAGGTGACAAATAGGGTATGTGCTGATTAACCCCCTGAAACAGGACGTGTTTCCGCTGGTGATCCGGGGAAGTGATCGGCGTGATCGGCACCCGAGGCGAATGCGCCGAGTGGACTTTTCCGGCCGAACCGAACGTGGTCCGCGCGGCCCGGCACGCGGTCCGCGACACCCTCCGCCTGTGGGGAATCGACGCCGCCGTCGGTGATCTGACGGTGCTCCTGGTCAGTGAGCTGGTGACCAATTCCCAGCGCTACACCCCTGGCCCGATCAACCTTCGGCTGAGCCGCCGTGACCCCTCCGGCGCGGCCCCGGTCCTGCTGGTGGAGGTCTCCGATCCCCTTCCGGATCCGCCCGTGACAAGGCCGGCGCGCACCGAGGACGAGAGCGGACGAGGGCTGCAACTGGTGGCTTGTTCCGCCCGTCGCTGGGGCACGCGCCGGGGCAGGACGGGCAAGACCGTGTGGTTCGAGCTGGCTCTCGCTGGTTAGAAGTCCTCAGGGACGACGATCACGCCGGAGTCGGCTCAAAACGAACGAGACCGCTCTGTGATCGTGAACGCCGTGTCGGTGGGAGCCGTAGTGCTGAATACTGCGGTCATGGCCGGTCCGGTGCGGTGAGCTGGAGGGGACGGTCGCGTGAGCGAAATACCTGAGACGGCGAGCGATGTCGTATGGCAGAGCAGTCCGCCTGGCTCGATCTATGACTACATCAAGGTGGCCTCCTTCTCGATCGGCCACGACGGTCTGGTCGAGCAGTGGAGCGGTCGGGCCGTGGAGCTGTTCGGCATCACTGCCGACGAGGCCAGGGGCAAGGACCCGGTCGAGGTCTTCATGCCCGCGGAGCTCCGGCCCCGAGGGCGCCGCAGACTGGCCGAGATCCTCGACGGCAAGGAGTGGACCGGACTCGTCCCCTTCCGGATGCCGGGCGGCAGTCGGGCGCACGGTCTCGCCGAGATCTATGTGATGCCCAGTGAGACGGCCCAGGGCGAACAGGGCGCGTTGTGCATCGTCCTCGACGTCCGCGCGCTGCGCCGGATAGAGACGGATCTCGCCGCATCGCAGGCCATTTTCGGCCAATCTCCTTTCGGGTTCCTGCTCTTCGGTACCGACCTCACCGTGCAGCGCGCCAACCAGCGTTTCGCCACCGTCTTCGGCGGCGCCGCCGAGGACCACCGCGGCCGCACCGTCCACGACTACCTCTCCCGCCCCGAGGCGGAGCGGATGAACGCCTCCCTGCGCAGGGTCCTGGAGACCGGCGATCCCGTCACCGACCTCCAGATCGTCGGCACGGCACCCGGCAGTACCGACCGCAGGCACTGGTCGATCAACCTCTACCGGGTGCACGGCGGATCGGGCCGGCCCGTCGGGGTCGCCGGAGTCGGCACGGACGTCACACGCCGTCACATCGCAGCCCGCGAAGCCGCGAACGCCCGCCGGAACCTCGCCCTCCTCAACGAGGCGAGCGCCCGGATCGGCAACTCCCTCGACCTGGAGACCACCGCCCGCGAACTCCTCGACGTCGCCGTTCCCGGCTTCTGCGACCTCGCCTCCGTCGACCTCTACCAAGGACTGCTCACCGGCGACGAGGCCCCGCCCGGCCAGTGGGGCTCGGCCCGCTCCGAGGGCTTCGGCGGAGGCAGTGCCGAACTGCGCAGGGTCGCCTTCGCCAGCGCCGTCTCCGACGCGCCGCTGATGACCACCCCGGGCTGCGCGCCCGAAGGAAGCGCCCCCACGGCGGTCGGCGAGGTCCACCGCTACCCGTTCAACTCGCCCTGCGCCGGCGCGCTGCGCACGGCCGCCGTCCGGTCGATCCCCGGCGAGGACGGCAGCCTCGTCCAGTCGACGCTGGCCGTACCGATGGTGGCGCACGACACCGTCGTCGGACTGGTGCAGTTCTCCCGCACCAAGGGCAGCGAGCCCTTCGGGGAGCGGGACCGGGCCCTCGCGGTCGAACTCGCGGCCCGCGCCGCCGTCTGCATCGACAACGCCCGCCTGTACCGCCGGGAGCACGAACGCGCCCTCATCCTCCAGCGGAGTCTGCTGCCCCCCGGCGACCCGGAGGCCGCCGGTCTCGACATCGCCTGCCGCTATCTGCCCGGCACCACCGCAACAGAGGTCGGCGGCGACTGGTTCGACGTCATAGAACTTCCCGGCCACCGCACCGCCCTGGTGGTCGGGGACGTGATGGGCCGCGGACTGCGGGCCGCCGTCGCCATGGGCGAACTGCGCACCGCCGTAAGGACCCTGGCCCTGCTCGACCTGGAACCAGCTGAAGTGCTCTCCGCGCTCGACGAGATCGCCCGCGGGCTCGGCAGCCCCGCCAAGGGCGGCCGCACCTCGGGCGGCGCCCAGGTCCCCTCCCGCGTCGCCCACACG
The DNA here is from genome assembly GCF_009832925.1 of Streptomyces sp. Tu 2975. Classification (GTDB taxonomy): domain Bacteria; phylum Actinomycetota; class Actinomycetes; order Streptomycetales; family Streptomycetaceae; genus Streptomyces. The sequence continues at coordinate 3,049,252 of NZ_CP047140.1, read as the reverse complement.
TCCCGCGACGCGGACCTCTCCGAGGTGTACCTCGCGACCTGCGTCTACGCCGTGTACGACCCGGTCACCCGACGCTGCACCTTCGCCAACGCGGGCCATCTGCCGCCCGTTCTCGTCGAACCGGGGGAAGAGGCCCTGCTGCTCGACGTGCCGCCGGGCATGCCGCTCGGCGTGGGCGGCGAACCCTTCGAGGAGGTGGAGGTCGAAGTACCCGAGGGATCCCTCCTCGCCCTCTACACCGACGGTCTGGTCGAGTCCCGCGACCACCCGCTCGAAGAGGGCCTGCGTGCCTTCCGCGCCGCCCTCGCCGATCCCGTACGCCCCCTCGAGGACGTCTGCGACCACGTGCTCGGCGCCCTCGACACCCGGCACGGCGAGGACGACATCGCGCTGCTGATGGCCCGTATACAGGGCCTGCCGACCGAAGCCGTGGGCGACTGGCGTCTGCCACGCGAACCCCGCTCCGTGGGCCGCGCCCGCGAACTGGCCCGCGCCCAGCTGACCGCCTGGGACCTCGAGGCCCTCGTCGACACGGTCGAACTCCTCGTCAGCGAACTGGTCACCAATGCCCTGCGCTACGGCGAGGGCGAGATCCGGCTGCGGCTGCTCAGGGACCGGACCCTGGTCTGCGAGGTGTGGGACGCCGGCCTCGTCCAGCCCCGCCGCCGCCGTGCCCGCGACACCGACGAGGGCGGACGCGGCCTCCAGCTGGTCGGCCTCCTCAGCGCGGCGTGGGGCTCCCGGCGGACGCCGCGCGGCAAGACGGTGTGGTTCGAACTGGCGCTGCCGGACGGAGAGGGGTCGGCGGAGCCGACGGTGGAGCAGCTGCTGAGCATGTTCTGAGGGGGCGTGGCGGGTGGGGAGCAGGCCCGCGCAGAGGCTCCCCGCCCACCCCTATGCAGACTTGAGCGCCGCCAACCGAGCCTCGATCTCCGCTTCCTCCCCCATGCTCTCCAGCTGCTCGAACTGCGCGTCCAGCGACGACGCCGCCAGTTCCTGCTTCCCGAGCGCCCTCGCCTCCTCCCGCCGGACCTTGTCCTCGAAGCGGTGGAGCTCGCTCGTCGGGTCGAGCACGTCGATGCTCTTCACGGCGTCCATCATCCGGTTCTGCGCCTCGGCGGACTTCGCCCTGGCGACCAGCTCGTCCCGCTTCGACCGGAGCTGCCCCAGCTTCGCCTTCATCTGTTCCAGGCCGGACTTGAGCTTGTCGACGACCGCCGTCTGGGAGGCGATCGTCGGCTCCGCGGTCTGCGCCTCCCGCTCGGACTGCAGCTGTCTGCCGAGGGCGACCTTCGCCAGGTTGTCGAACGTGTCCGCGTCCGCCGTCCGTCCCGCCCCGCGGAGCTCGTCCGCCTTCCTGCTGGCCGCCAGCGCCTTGGCGCCCCATTCCTGGGCGGCCTCCACGTCCTCCTGGTGGTCCTGTTCCATGAGGCGCAGGTTGCCGATGGTGCTCGCCACCGCCTGCTCCGCCTCCACGATGTTGTTCGTGTAGTCGCGGATCAGCTGGTCGAGCATCTTCTGCGGGTCCTCCGCCTGGTCCAGCAGCGCGTTGATGTTCGCCCTGGCCAGCTGGGTGACCCGCCCGAGAACGGTCTGCTTGGTCATGCCACTGCTCCTTGAACGGCTCCTTGAACGGCAAACGGAATGCGGGCCGGCGAACGCGCTTCCGGCCGGCGTACCTTCAGAAACGGCCCCCGCCCATCCGGCCCCGCGTGCCACCACCGCCGAAGCTGCCGGGCCCCCGCCGAACCCTCCGCCCAGGCCGCCGCCCCTGCCTCCGCCGCCGAGCATCCCGCCGAGGAGGATCCCGCCGAGCACCGCGCCCCCGAGCCCCCCTCCGGGGCCCCGGGCCCCTGGCGTACCGCCCGGCCCGAACGGGTTCCGGAAGTCGCGCACATCGTTCTCGGCGAGGCTCTGCGCCTGTTGCGCCAGCCAGTCCGCCCGCTGTGCCTCGGCCAGCGCCGCCTGCGGATCACCGCCGGTGCCGTTTCCTCCGGTGCCGTCCGCGCCGGCCAGCGTCTCCGCCCGCTCCAACCGGCGCTGGGCCTCCGCCAGCCGGGTCCTGGCCTCGCTGCCGACGGCACCACGGTGTGTGGTGATGTAGTCGGCGGCGGCGCCGATGCCGGAGCGCGCGCCGAGCAGGGCCCTGTCCAGCAGGGCCAGGGCGCGCCGCGTCCCTTGTTCCTCTTCCCGGATCCGGGCCAGCGCCTCGTCCAGGGCGGCGTCGGCCTCCTCGACCCGGCGCAGTGCGTCGATGGGGTCGTACCGCCCGGACTCCGTCGCCGTGCGCACCTCCGCGGCGACCGTCTCCGCGCGGGCGATCCGCCCCTGGAGCCCGGCGGTCGATGTGCCTTCCTCCGTCCCCTTGAGCAGGCCGCGCGCCTCCGCCAGATCCGTTTCCGTCTCGGTCAGCGCACTCGGCAGCTTTCCGGCCGCTTCCGCCAGTTCCTGCGCCCGGCGGTCGACGGCCTCGATCAGCCGGGTGGCCTGGGCGACGGCCCCTTCCGCGGCCCGCACCTGGACCGCGGCGGATCCGTTGTCGTCGGCCTCGACGGCCTGCCGGGCGCGCTCGAGGGCGGCCGTCGCGAACTCGAGCCGGTCCTTCGCCTGTTCCACGTCGTTCGCGACGGGGGCCGCCGCTGACGGCGCGTACCGCTCGCGCATCACGCCCAGCGTGGCCTCCGCGCTGACGACCCGGCCGTTCACGTCCCGGAAGGCGGCTACCGCCCTGTCCAGCGCCTGCGGCGCGTTGCGTTCCAGGGCCCGCAGCCGGTCGAAGTCCTCGGCCTCGGCGTCGAGCCGGCGATCGGCCTCCGAACAGCGGGCGAGGATCTCGTCGAGCATCCTGCGGCGGGTCGCGTCGTCCTCCGGGTAGGCGTCGTCCAGCTGCTGACGAAGCCGGAACGCGGCGGTCAGCTCCTGTTGCGCGTGCGCAACGGCCGCGTGGAACGGCTGCGCCGCCTCCTCACCGAACTGGGCCGTGGCGAAGCCGAGTTCCTCCTGGCTGGTGCGCACCGCGTCGTCGGTCTCCACCAGTGCCGCCTTCGCCCTGGCGTCGAGCTCCGGGAGCGGTGGCTGCTCCGGTGTGCCCCAGCCCGCCTGGCCGCCCTGGGGAGTGGTGCGGGTCGCCGTGCGCCGCCTGCGTTTGGTGTACGTGTACGCGGCGAGGGCGGCGGCGGCGCCGACGACCGCGACCGGCAGCACGAGATCGCCCGCGCCGGTACCCGCGCCGCCGCCGGGCTCGGCCTCACCGGGCGTGATGTCCACCGTGGGGACCGGTTCGCCGGACAGCACCGCGTCGTAGCCGTCGGCGGCGCCGATCGCGGCACCCGCCCAGTCGTTCTCCCGCAGCGCGGGCTCCACCGCCGTCCGGGCGACCTCGGCGAGCTGAGCGTCGGTGAGGCGGGAGGCGGCGTCGACCCAGTACGCGTACTGCCGGTCGCGGGTGGCGACGGCCAGCAGGACGTCGCTCGCGCCCAGCCCGTTCCTCGCGGCGGTCTGCGCCGTCCAGTCCTGCGCGGAGCGGCCCGAGAAGTCGGTGACGTAGACGACGAACAGCTGGAGCCGCTGTTCGTCGTACAGGCGGTCCAGCGCCCGGGACACCTGCCCCGCGCGGTCGCCCAGGGCGTCTGCGCGGTCGGTGATCTGGCCCTGCCGGGAGAGATCGACGGGTTCGTCGGCCGTGGCTCCTCCGGCGGCGGGCGCGACCAGCCACCATGCCGCCGCGAGCACGGCGACGAGGATCCGGGCGGCTGTTCGCATCACATTTCGGAGGCTAAGTCCGGCTCTGTTCCGCCGCGACCGGACACCGTCAGGAACCGCGGGTACCCGATCACCGGTCCTGCACCTCATGGGGATCAACGAGGCAACGGGAACGGCCGCACGGCCGAAGGGCAGGGCGCGGGCGTTCATACGGGCGTGGCGGGGCCCGCGGCTGAAGTGGCCGAGGAGGATCGCGCCGGCTCTGGCGCTCGTCCTGCTCGTCCCGCCGCTCGCCGCTGCGGTGGCTCTGCGCATCAACTACGCGGGCGACCTTCAGGACGGCACCCGCACCCGTGGCAAGGACGCGATCTGGCTGGGCCACGCATGGGTGGACGGCCGTAAGCAGGACGCCGACGTCCGGGCCTTCGCCGAGCGGATCCGCGGCACCGGCATCAAGGACCTGTACGTGCACGCCGGACCCCTCGAGCACGACGGCACCCTGCCCGCCGACCGCTACCCCCGTGCCCGCCGGCTCATCGACGCCGTGCACCGGGAGATGCCGGGCATCCGCGTCCAGGCATGGCTGGGCGACGTGCTCGCCAACGACGGACCGGACGGACTGCGCCTGGACGAACGGTCCCGTGACGCGGTGGTGGGCTCCGCCCGGCAGGTCCTCGACGCCGGGTTCGAGGGGGTCCACTTCGATCTGGAGCCGCTGCTTTCCGGGGACCGCGACTATCTGTCCCTGCTCGACGCACTGCGCGAGCTGACGCGCGACCGCAAGGCGCAGCTGTCGGTCGCGGCCCACCAGATCGACCCCCTGCCCGCCGCGCACCGTGTGAACGCGGCGGTCACCGGCCGGGAGAAGTGGTGGTCGCAGACGTTCTTCGGCGAGGTCGCGCGGCGGGTCGACCAGATAGCCGTCATGTCGTACGACACCTGGATGCCGCTGGAGGGCATGTACGGCGGCTACGTGGCGCAGCAGACGGCCCTCGCCCTCGAGGTGACGCCCCCGGACACCGACCTGCTGATGGGGCTGCCGTTCTTCCACGAGGACGATCTCGGCCACCACGAGAACGCCGAGACGGTCGCGGCCGCCGTCCGCGGCGCCAGGCTGGGCCTCGGGCGCACGGACCGCGACAGGAAGCGCTTCGGTGTCGCGTTGTACGTGGACTTCGCGGCCGAGGAGGGCGACTGGAAGGCCTACCGCGAAGGGTGGTGCTGACAGCGAAAGGCGCGACGGCGACGCGACCCGCTGCCGGTGGGGCAGGCGTGCGCGGGGGGCCGGCGTGGGATTCGCGCCGGCCGCCGCGCGCGGATCAGCCCTCCCTGCGCCTGATCTTGTTGCCGAGCCACACCAGCGGGTCGTACTTGCGGTCCACGGCGCGTTCCTTCATCGGGATCAGCGCGTTGTCCGTGATCTTGATGCCTTCGGGGCAGACCTCCGTACAGCACTTGGTGATGTTGCAGTAGCCCAGTCCGTGTTCGTCCTGTGCCGTCGTCCTGCGGTCCAGTCCGGTCCCGGCGGCCGAGTCCAGCGGGTGCATGTCCAGTTCGGCGATGCGCATCAGGAATCGCGGGCCGGCGAAGGCCTCCTTGTTCTCCTCGTGGTCGCGCACCACATGGCAGGTGTCCTGGCACAGGAAGCACTCGATGCACTTGCGGAACTCCTGTGAGCGCTCCACGTCCATCTGCTGCATCCGGTACTCACCGGCCGCGACGCCCGGGGGCGGCACGAACGCGGGGATCTCCCTGGCCTTCTCGTAGTTGAACGAGACGTCGGTGACCAGGTCCCGCACCACGGGGAACGCCCGCAGCGGGGTGACCGTGATCGTCTCGTCCCTCGTGAAGACGGACATCCGGGTCATGCACAACAGGCGGGGCCGGCCGTTGATCTCGGCGCTGCACGAACCGCATTTGCCGGCCTTGCAGTTCCAGCGGACCGCGAGGTCGGACGCCTGGGTGGCCTGGAGGCGGTGGATGATGTCGAGGACGACCTCTCCGTCGTTGACCTCGACGGTGAAGTCCTCGAGGCCGCCGCCGCTCCGGTCGCCCCGCCAGACCTTGAAGCGGGCTTGGTAGGCGCTCACTCGGTCAGCTCCTCCTCGGCGAGGTACTTCATCAGCTCTTCCTTCTCGAAAAGGGCGAGCAGGTCGGCACGGATGGGGTCGGTCGTCCTCCGTTCGAGCCGGATCCGGCCGGTGGCTCCGGCGGTCCCGGCGTCGTCCCCCTGCCGGAGCCGGCACACCAGGTTCACCCGGCGCCATGCGCGGTCCATGCCGGGGCAGTCCTCCCGGGTGTGGCCGCCGCGGCTCTCCGTCCGCTCCAGGGCGGCCCGCGCGATGCACTCGCTGACCAGCAGCATGTTCCGCAGGTCCAGGGAGAGGTGCCAGCCGGGGTTGAACTGCCGGTGCCCCTCGACCCCGGCGCGGCTCGCCCGCTCGCGCAGTTCGGCGAGGATCGTCAGGGCCCGTTCCATCTCGCCCGCCCGGCGGATGATGCCGACCAGGTCGTTCATCGTCTGCTGAAGCTCCTGGTGGAGCGTGTACGGGTTCTCGGGCGCCGCCCCCGCCTCCGGGCCCTCGGCACTGAACGGGCGCAGGGCCTCCGCCGCCGCGGCGTCGATCTGCGCCTCGTCGACCGCCGGCCGTACGGGGAGCCGCTGGGCGTACTCGGCGGCGTGGAGCCCGGCCCGGCGTCCGAAGACGAGGAGGTCGGAGAGCGAGTTGCCGCCGAGGCGGTTGGAGCCGTGCATCCCGCCCGCGACCTCTCCGGCCGCGAACAACCCGGGCACGCCGAGCGCGCCCGCGGTGTCGGACTCGACGGCGATGCCGCCCATCACGTAGTGGCAGGTGGGGCCGACCTCCATGGCCTCCGCCGTGATGTCCACGTCCGCGAGTTCCTTGAACTGGTGGTACATCGACGGCAGCCGGCGCCGGATCACGTCCGCGGGCATACGGGTGGACACGTCGAGGAACACACCGCCGTGCGGGGAGCCGCGGCCCGCCTTGACCTCGGAGTTGATCGCCCGCGCGACCTCGTCGCGCGGCAGCAGTTCGGGGGGACGCCGGTTGTTGTCCGGGTCCTCGTACCAGCGGTCGCCCTCTTCCTCGGACTGGGCGTACTTCTCCTTGAACACGTCGGGCACGTAGTCGAACATGAACCGCTTGCCCTCGGAGTTCCGCAGCACCCCGCCGTCGCCGCGCACCGACTCGGTGACGAGGATGCCCTTCACCGACGGAGGCCAGACCATCCCCGTCGGATGGAACTGGACGAACTCCATGTTCACCAGCGGGGCGCCGGCCAGCAGCGCGAGGGCGTGCCCGTCCCCGGTGTACTCCCAGGAGTTGGAGGTCACCTTGAAGGACTTGCCGATACCGCCCGTGGCGAGGATGACGGAGGGCGCCTCGATGACGAAGAAGCGGCCGGACTCCCGCTCGTAACAGAAGACTCCGGAGACCCTGCCGTCCCGTTTCAGGACGCGCGTCACCGTGCACTCCTGGAAGACCTTCAGCCCGGCCTCGTAGTCGCCGAGCTCCCGTTTGTCCTCCTGCTGGAGGGAGACGATCTTCTGCTGGAGGGTACGGATCAGTTCGAGCCCCGTGCGGTCGCCGACGTGGGCGAGACGCGGGTACTCGTGACCGCCGAAGTTGCGCTGCGAGATCCGGCCGTCGGCGGTGCGGTCGAAGAGCGCCCCCCAGGTCTCCAGTTCCCAGACCCGGTCGGGCGCCTCGCGGGCGTGCAGTTCGGCCATCCGCCACTGGTTGAGGAACTTCCCGCCGCGCATGGTGTCGCGGAAGTGCACCTGCCAGTTGTCGCCCGCGTTCGCGTTGCCCATGGAGGCGGCGATGCCGCCCTCCGCCATCACCGTGTGGGCCTTGCCGAACAGGGACTTGCAGATCACCGCCGTACGCGCGCCCCGCTCGCGCGCCTCGATGGCGGCGCGCAGGCCCGCGCCGCCCGCACCCACCACCACGACGTCCCACTGCTGCCGTTCGAGCTCGGTCATCAAGCACCTTCCATCTAGAACAGCCTCGGATCGTCGAAGGCGCCGGATGCGACGAGGTAGACGTAGAGGTCGGCGAGCGCGACGCTGAACAGCGACGCCCATGCGAGCTGCATGTGACGGGCGTTCAGCTTGCCGACCCAGCCCCAGAGGCGGTAGCGCACGGGGTGCGCGGAGAAGTGCCGCAGCCGGCCGCCGATGATGTGCCGGCACGAGTGGCACGAGATGGTGTACGCCCAGATCAGCACGATGTTGACCAGGAACACGAGGGTGCCGAGGCCCATGTGGCCCCACTCGTAGTGCTCGTCGCGGAAGGCGAGCACCGTGTCGTACGTGAGGATCCCGGCGACCGGCAGGGCGGCGTAGAAGAAGTACCGGTGGATGTTCTGCATGATCAGCGGGAAGCGGGTCTCGCCGGAGTACTTCTTGTGCGGCTCGGCGACGGCGCAGGCCGGGGGCGAGGCCCAGAAGCCCCGGTAGTAGGCCTTGCGGTAGTAGTAGCAGGTCAGCCGGAAGCCGAGCGGGAAGATCAGGATGAGCAGCGCGGGCGACAGGCCCCACCAGCTTCCGAAGATCTCCCAGTTGGGGCCCGACCGCATCGGTTCACAGTTCTCGGCCAGGCAGGGCGAGTAGAAGGGCGACACGTACGGCGCCGCGTAGTAGTCGGCGCCTGCGAACGCGCGCCAGGTCGAGTACACGATGAAGGCGAGCAGGCCGGCGGCCGTCAGGGCCGGGGCCAGCCACCAGCGGTCCGTCCGCAGGTGGCGGGGGCCGATGGCGGCACGGGTGGCTTCGTGCACGCCCTTATGGACTTGTGGTGGTTCGGTACCAGTGGCCAACGAAGGCTCCGGGTGGGATGGGATCAGGGATGGGCTCCGGTCCGCCGGCCCTTTCTGCGGGCCGGCTCCTGCTGTCCGGGCCGGTCAGGGCGCGTGCCGGTCGCGGACGCCCAGTCCCTCGTCGTCGGAATCGGTCCACAATGCGTTGTCGTACGGGGCGTCGGGGATGGTGACCAGCTCGGTACGGGCCTTCACGGCCGGTGCGGCGGGGCCCGCGAGCGGGCGGGAGCCGCGCAGCTGGTCGACGGTCTGTTCCAGCTGGCCGACACGCAGGACCAGCTCATCGAGGCGGCGTTGGACGGCCGCGAGATCTTCCTGTGACATGACTTGCCCTCACTTCCGCGGGGTGCGGTGGCGTCGTTCATGCGCCTGCGAGTGTCGCGCGTCACATCCCCGCTTGTGAAGGGGACGTACGGGGATTCCCGGCGGATGCGCTGCCAGCGCGCCCCTCATGGTCGGAGCCTCACTCCCCCCATATTCACCCTTTTTGTTGCCGTTGGCGGTGTTCGTGGTTCGTCCGCACGGGTGGCCTTCGCGGAAGTGCCGCCGTGTCTGCGTCGGGCGCGGCAATCCATCCACTTCAGTGAGTGGAATCGGTGTGATCATCTCTAAATTCGACGAAACAGGACGAAGAGGTACAAGCCATGTCCCAGGTCGAAGCCCCCCGCGGGCGGACATGCTCCCGAAGGCTCCGCCCCGTCGCACTGCTCGCGAGCGGAGTGCTGGTACTCCCCGTTCTCGCCGGATGCAGCTCGGGCGAGGAGCAGAGCAGGGGGAAGCCCCCGGCTCAGGACATCTCGCCCGCCGACCGTGAGCTCGTCGCCGACGGAGGGACCCTGCGCTGGGCCGTCGACACGATGCCCGCCACCCTCAACTCCTTCCAGGCCGACGCGGACGCCACGACCGGCCGGATCGCCGGCGCCGTGCTGCCGGCACTGTTCACCCTGGACGCCGACGGGCGGCCGCAGCGGAACCCGGACTATCTCGAATCGGCGGAGATCGTCGAGCGGGAGCCCAAGCAGGTCGTGCTCTACAAGCTCAACCAGCAGGCCGTGTGGAGCGACGGCCGCGAGATCGGCGCCCCGGACTTCCTCGCCCAGTGGCGGGCGCTGAGCGGAAAGGATTCCTCTTACTGGACGGCGCGCAACGCCGGGTACGACCGGATCCAGAAGGTCGAGCGCGGTGAGAACGACCTGGAGGTCAAGGTCACCTTCACCAAGCCGTACGCGGACTGGCAGTCACTCTTCACGCCGCTCTACCCCAAGGACGTGACCGGGACTCCGGCGGCCTTCAACGACGGGGCCCGCACGAAGCTCAAGGTGACGGCGGGACCGTTCAGGATCTCCGCGATCGACCAGGCGGCCGACACCACCACGCTCGTGCCGAACCCGCGCTGGTGGGGGGACCGCCCGAAGCTCGACAAGCTGGTGCTGTCGGCCGTACCGCGGGAGAAGCGGGTCGCCGCGCTCGCCGCCGGAAGCCTCGACCTGGCCGATGTCGACCCCTCGGTGGCGGAACGTATCGCCTACGCCGTGAAGGACGCCGGACGCGGCGGGCGTCCGCTGGCCTACGGCCCCGGCGCCGCCAAGGCTCCCTCCGCCGCCCTGAAGTCGTGGGCGATGGCCCACGGCTCCGACGAGGAGCTGGCCGAGGTCGCACAGCAGGCCCGCAAGCGGGCGGCGGAGGCGGAGAAGAAGTACGCACAGGAGCAGTCCGCCCTCAGTAAGTACCAGGTCCGCAAGTCACTGGAGCCCGCGTACACCCAGCTCGCGCTGAACGGCGAGTCCGGGCCGCTGGCCGACGCCCGGGTGCGCCGCGCGATCGCCCGTGCGCTGGACCGCAAGGAGATCGCCGAGGCCGTGCTCACGCCGCTCGGACTGCCCGCAGAGCCGCCCGGCAACCACCTCGCGCTGGCCGGGCAGGCCGCGTACACCGACAACAGCGCCGCACTCGGGGAGCAGGACACCCAGGAGGCGCAGGCGCTGCTCGCCGACGCCGGCTGGACGCCCGAAGGGCTGAACGAGCAGCCGGCCAAGGCGGGCGGCGAGGCCGGGAAGCCGGAGGAGAACGGCAAGGACGGCAAGGAGGAGGACGGGAAGAGGACGACGGGCAAGGCCTCCGCCGAGCCGTCCTCGCGCCCTTCGGCCAAGGCGTCGGAGAAGAAGAACGACGCCGCCTCCGACGACGGGCTCTACATCGTCGGTGACGACAAGCCGGCGGCCCACGACCCGAGGTCCGGTTCCCGCGTCACGCACGTCCTCGCCCCGGCCGCCGGCGCCGCGCTCCAGAGCGCTGCCGTCCGGCGCCAGGCCGCGTCGTTCGCCGACGACAGTGCCGGCTCCGCGGACAAGGCGGCCAGGAAGGCCGAGGACAAGGGCGGCATGGCCGGCGCCTACGCTCCGCGCGGTACGGCGGCACCCGGCGGCGTCCCCGCCGGGGGCGCCCTCGGCAAGGAGGGGAAGCCGCTGAGCCTCCGCTTCGTCCTCCCCTCGGGCCCCGGGTCCGAGGTACTGCGCACGGTCGGCGACAAGATCAGGCAGATGCTCGACCGGGTCGGCGTGCGCACCGAGATCATCAAGGTGGACGACGCGAGCTTCTTCAAGGACCACATCGCGTCCGGCGACTACGACCTGGCCCTGTACTCCTGGCCCTCCAGCCCCTTCCCGGCGACCGACGCCCGGCCGATCTACGCCAAGCCGAAGCCGGCCTCCGACGGCTCGCTCCTCGTCGAGCAGAACTACACGCGCGTGGGTACGGACCACATCGACCAGCTCTTCACCCAGGCCGCCGGGGAGCTCGACGCGGACGCCGCCCGTGACCTGATGCGCAGGGCGGACGCCAGGATCTGGGCGGCGGCCGGTTCCGTTCCCCTCTACCAGCGCCCGCAGCTGGTCGCGGTACGCAAGCAGGTGGTCAACGCGGGCGCCTTCGGATTCGCCGAGCCCCGATACCAGGACATTGGTTTCAAGACGGCCGCAGCCGCCCCAAGCAGTAGCCGCGCAGAGCCTCGGTCAGGAGAAACCGCAGGTCACAACCTCAGAACTGGCTCAATTCCCTTGCCCGCCGGCACCGCCGGCGGGCAAGCTCGTGCCGACCGTTGACCCAGGCTCGCCCCACGCATGCCCACGCAGCACCCTTGTACCGGCAGCCTCCCCACCTGCCGATGCGCACCGCCTCCGCCGGTCCGCCCGGCACCGGCCACAGACCCGGCCGCGGCGTGATCCCCGCCTCGTTCGTCCCGGACCCGATCGTTCCGGGAGGCCCGGGTCCCGGCGGCCCCGTACCATGGGACAAGCCGTGGCGTGTCCGCCCGGCGGGCGGACGAGGATCACATCCAACGCCCGATCCCACGATCGAGAGAAGCGCCAGCCAGCATGCCCACGCGCCACGACATCCGTAACGTTGCCATCGTCGCCCACGTCGACCACGGCAAGACCACCTTGGTCGACGCCATGCTGAAGCAGGCCGGTGCCTTCGCCGCGCACGCGGCGGAGCAGCTCGACGACCGCATGATGGACTCGAACGACCTGGAGCGTGAGAAGGGCATCACGATCCTGGCCAAGAACACCGCCGTGAAGTACCACCCCAAGGACGGCGGGGCCCCGGTCACCATCAACATCATCGACACCCCCGGCCACGCCGACTTCGGCGGCGAGGTGGAGCGCGGTCTGTCGATGGTGGACGCGGTCGTCCTCCTCGTGGACGCCTCCGAGGGCCCGCTGCCGCAGACCCGCTTCGTGCTGCGCAAGGCGCTCGCCGCGAAGATGCCGGTGATTCTCTGCATCAACAAGACGGACCGCCCGGACTCCCGGATCGCCGAGGTCGTCGACGAGACGTACGACCTGTTCCTGGACCTGGACGCGACCGAGGAGCAGATCGAGTTCCCGATCGTCTACGCCTGCGCCCGTGACGGCGTCGCCTCGCTGACCAAGCCGGAGGACGGCACCGTCCCGGCCGACAGCGACAGCCTGGAGCCGTTCTTCAGCACGCTGCTCGAGACCGTCCCGGCGCCGGAGTACGACGAGTCCGCCCCGCTGCAGGCTCACGTCACCAACCTGGACGCCGACAACTTCCTCGGCCGTATCGCGCTGCTCCGCGTCGAGCAGGGCGAGCTGCGCAAGGGCCAGACCGTGGCCTGGATCAAGCGTGACGGCACGATCTCCAACGTCCGCATCAGCGAGCTGATGATGACAGAGGCGCTCACCCGCAAGCCTGCCGAGGTGGCCGGCCCCGGTGACATCTGCGCCGTCGCCGGTATCCCGGACATCATGATCGGCGAGACGCTGGCCGACCCGGAGAATCCGATCGCGCTGCCGCTGATCACGGTCGACGAGCCGGCGATTTCGATGACGGTGGGCACCAACACCTCGCCGCTGGTCGGCCGGGGCGGCACCGGCAAGGGCGCGGACGCGAAGTCCGCGGTCAAGGACCGTAAGGTGACGGCCCGCCAGGTCAAGGACCGGCTGGACCGTGAGCTGATCGGTAACGTCTCGCTGCGCGTGCTGGACACCGAGCGTCCCGACGCCTGGGAGGTGCAGGGCCGCGGTGAGCTCGCGCTGGCGATCCTGGTCGAGCAGATGCGCCGTGAGGGCTTCGAGCTGACGATCGGCAAGCCGCAGGTCGTCACCAAGCTGGTCGACGGCAAGGTCCACGAGCCGGTCGAGCGCATGACGATCGACGTGCCCGAGGAGCACATGGGCGCCGTCACCCAGCTCATGGGTGTCCGCAAGGGCCGCATGGACAACATGTCGAACCACGGCTCCGGCTGGGTCCGCATGGAGTTCGTGGTCCCGTCCCGCGGCCTGATCGGCTTCCGTACGGAGTTCCTGACGAACACCCGCGGCACCGGAATCGCGCACTCCATCCACGAGGGCCACGAGCCCTGGTTCGGCCCCCTGCAGACCCGGAACAACGGCTCGCTCGTCGCCGACCGCTCCGGCGCCGTCACCGCGTTCGCGATGACGAACCTTCAGGAGCGCGGCGTGCTGTTCACCGAGCCCGGCACCGAGGTGTACGAGGGCATGATCGTCGGCGAGAACTCCCGCTCCGACGACATGGACGTGAACATCACCAAGGAGAAGAAGCTCACCAACATGCGCTCCTCCTCTGCCGATTCGTTCGAGGCGATCGTCCCGCCGCGCAAGCTCTCGCTGGAGCAGTCGCTGGAGTTCTGCCGTGACGACGAGTGCGTCGAGGTGACCCCGGAGGCGGTGCGCATCCGCAAGGTCGTCCTGGACCAGAAGGAGCGCGGTCGCGCGGCTTCGCGTGCCAAGCACGGCTGACGGTAAAGCCCTGGAAAACCGCTGAACGCACGGCCCGGCCCTCCGCAGAGACTGTGGAGGGCCGGGCCGTTCGTCAACTCCTTTTCGTGCTCCGAGTGTCCGGATATCGGCCGTCGCACTCCGGAACATGTGTTAACGGTCCGTTTCGCGGGTGTCTGTCTGGGATCGCTTTGTCCGGATTTCGGGCTGGAGTCCCTCTCTGATGTTGTCAAAACGAGACCCTTTAGGTGTGGTTTACAAGCCTGTCCTACTTAATAGTTGGCTCCATTGAGCTCGGGTCAATGGGTCATGCGCTGTGGGGAGCGCCGACTCACGAGCACACTCGGGGTACTTGACGAGCGCTGTCAGGGGTGTCAGCGCGCGTAGAACGGTGCCCCTCTTGTAGTGACAAGTGGACTCATGAGGAGGAACCCATGCGTGGTGCCAAGAGCGCCAAGTGGGTCGCGGGAGCGATCGTTGTCGCCCTGGCGGCCACTGCCTGTGGTGGCGGCAGCGGCGAAGAGGGCAAGAAGAACCCGGCCGGCAAGCCTGCCGGTTATGTCTCGATCGACGTCGGCGAGCCGCAGAAGCCGCTGATCCCGGCCGACACGAACGAGACCAACGGTTCGTACGTGATCCAGTCGCTCTTCACGCAGCTGCTGGACTTCGACGCCAAGGGCGAGATCGTCTACACCAACGCCGAGTCGGTGGAGACGACGGACTCCAAGACCTGGACCGTCAAGCTGAAGTCCGGCTGGAAGTTCCACAACGGCGAGGCCGTCACCGCGCAGTCGTACGTCGACGCGTGGAACTGGTACGCGAACATCAAGAACAACCAGCAGAACAGCTTCTGGTTCGCTGACATCGCCGGCTACGACGACGTGCACCCCGAGAAGGGTGACCCGAAGGCCGACAAGATGTCCGGTCTGAAGGTCGTGGACGACACCACCTTCACGATCGAGCTGAAGGACAAGGTCCCGTACTTCAACTACAAGCTCGGCTACGCGACGTTCGCGCCGCTGCCGAAGGTCTTCTTCGACGACCCGAAGGCGTTCGGCCAGAAGCCGGTCGGCAACGGTCCGTACAAGTTCGAGAAGTGGACCCACAAGAAGCTGATCCAGGTTGCGGCCAACCCTGACTACCAGGGCCCCAACAAGGCGAAGAACAAGGGCATCCAGTTCAAGAACTACGCGACCCTCGAGGCCGCGTACCAGGACGTCGTCTCCGGCAACCTGGACATCATCCGCCAGGTCGGCCCGACGGACCTGCCGAAGTACAAGCAGGACCTGGGTGACGGCGCCATCGAGCAGCCGTACGCGGCCATCCAGTCGCTGGTCCCGGCGTTCTACAGCAAGACGTTCAAGGACATCGACCCCAAGGTCCTCCAGGGTCTGTCCATGGCGATCGACCGTGAGACGATCACCAAGACCGTCCTGAACAACACCCGTACCCCCGCGACGAGCTTCACGCCGCCGCAGGTCAAGGGCAACCAGGACCTGGGTACGGACGTCTTCACGTTCAACCCGGCGAAGGCCAAGCAGCTCATCACCGAGGGCGGCGGCGTCCCGGAGAACAAGATGTTCATCCAGTACAACAGCGACGGCGGCCACAAGGAGTGGGTGACCGCGGTCTGCGAGTCCATCCGCAAGGCGACCGGTGTCGACTGTGTCGGCGACGCCAAGCCGGACTTCCCCACGGACCTCGAGGCCCGTGACAACGACCAGGTGAAGTCGATGTACCGCGGTGGCTGGGTGGCCGACTACCCCGTCAACGTGAACTTCATCAAGGAGCTGTACCACACCAACGCCGAGTCCAACAACGGTCGTTTCTCCGACAAGGAGATCGACAAGATGATGGAGGACGCGGACAAGGCCAGCTCCCTGGAAGACGCCGTGAAGGGCTACCAGGCGGTCGAGAAGAAGCTTCTCGAGAAGATGCCGGCCATCCCGCTGTGGTACTACCGCATCAACGGTGGCCACGGTAAGGGCGTCGACAACGTCGCGGTCGACTTCCACGGTGACCTCGAGCTCACCGGAGTCTCCGTCAAGTAAGCGCCTGCGGGCCCCATCCCCACTCGGCCGTCACCCGCCGCCGTCGGACATCCGGCGGCGGCGGTGGTCCGGGGGCCGTCCCGTGCGGACGGCCCCCGGACCCAGTTAACCCCTCACGGAGGCACCCATGGGGCGCTACGTCGCACGACGACTGCTCCAGATGATCCCGGTGTTCATCGGGTCAACCTTTTTGATCTTCGCCATGATGTTCGCGCTGCCCGGCGACCCCGTCAGAGCGCTCATGGGGGACCAGGCTTTCGACCCGGCCGTGGTCGAGGCCATTCGCCATGACCGCGGTCTCGACCTGCCGCTCTGGCAGCAGTACCTGAAGTACCTCTTCGAGCTGGTTCAGGGGAACTTCGGCACGGAGATCGCGAGCCAGCGTCCCATCGCCGACATCATCGCGCAGGCGTTCCCGGTCACCATCCGGCTCACGCTCTTCGCGTTCACCTTCACGGTGGTCGTCGGTATCGGCCTCGGCATCATCGCGGGCCTGCGTCCCGAGTCCGTGCGGGACCGGGGGCTCCTCGCCCTCACCCTCGTGCTGATCTCGATGCCCTCCTTCGTGCTGGGCTACCTGATGCAGTACCTGTTCGCCTTCAAGTGGGGGGTGACGACCCCGACCGTGCAGGACTCCGAGAGCTTCGGAGACCTCCTCCTGCCGGCGATCGTCCTGGGTTCGCTGTCGCTCGCCTACGTGGCACGGCTGACCCGTACCTCGATGGCGGAGAACCTGCGCGCCGACTACATGCGCACGGCGGTCGCCAAGGGCCTGCCGCGCCGCCGGATCATCGGTGTCCACCTGATGCGCAACTCGCTCGTCCCGGTGGTCACCTTCCTCGGCACCGACATCGGCAACCTGATGACCGGCGCCATCGTCACCGAGGGCATTTTCAACGTCCAGGGCGTCGGTGACGCGATCTACGAGGCACTCTTCCGCCGCGAGGGCGCGACCGTCGTCGGCATCGCTTCCCTGATCGTCCTCGTCTACCTTCTCGCCAGCCTGCTCGTCGACCTGCTTTACGCGGTCCTGGACCCGAGGATCCGGTATGCCTGAGAAGACCGCAGCCACCGCGGCGTCCACCGGGGCCGAGAAGGTCACCAGCACCGCTGCCGCTCCCGACACCGCGCTGGTCACCCAGGCGCCCAAGCCGGACAAGGCGCGCAGCCTGTGGTCCGACGCCTGGCACGACCTGCGCCGCAACCCGCTGTTCCTGATCTCTGCGGGTCTGATCGTCCTCCTCGTCGTCATCTCCGCGTTCCCGGGCCTGTTCACCAACGCCTCGCCGCGCGACGCCGACCTGGCGAACCACTACCTCGGCCAGCCGAACTGGAGCCACGTCTTCCAGGCCGACTGGTTCGGTTACGACGGCCAGGGCCGCTCGATCTACGCCCGTGTCGTCTACGGCGCCCGTGCCTCGATCATCGTCGGTGTCGGCGTCACCGCCCTGGTGACGATCCTCGGCACCCTCGTCGGCATGATCGCCGGTTACTTCGGCGGCTGGATCGACACCCTGCTGTCCCGCCTCACCGACATCTTCATGGGCATCCCGTTCCTGCTGGGCGCCCTTGTCGTCCTCACCAGCTTCGAGAAGCGCGCCATCTGGGTCGTCATCCTCGCCCTGGTGTTCCTGGGCTGGACCCAGATCGCCCGTGTCGCCCGCGGTTCCGTCATCACCATCAAGCAGGCGGACTACGTGGTGGCGGCCAAGGCGCTCGGCGCCTCGACCACCCGCATCCTGACCCGGCACGTCCTGCCCAACGCGCTCGCGCCGATCATCGTCGTCGCGACCATCGCCCTCGGTGGCTACATCGCCGCGGAGGCGACGCTGTCGTTCCTCGGTGTCGGCCTCGCCGAACCGACGGTCTCCTGGGGCGTCGACGTGTCCAGTGGACGTGAGCAGCTGCGCAACGCACCCCACGTGCTGATCATCCCGTCGGTGATGGTCTCGATCACGGTGCTCTCGTTCCTGATGTTCGGCGATGCGGTTCGCAACGCCCTCGACCCCAAGCTGCGCTGAGGAGGGCGTACGACGTGACCATCATCGAAGAAACAGCAGGCGTCCCGGCGCCCCGCGCGGGCGGCGAGGCCTCCGGTCCGCTGCTCGAAGTGCGCGACCTGCATGTCGAGTTCCACACCCGTGACGGTGTCGCCAAGGCAGTCAACGGCGTCAACTACAGCGTCGACTCCGGTGAGACGCTGGCCGTCCTCGGCGAGTCGGGCTCCGGCAAGTCGGTCACCGCCCAGGCCATCATGGGCATCCTCGACATGCCGCCCGGCAAGATCCCGCACGGACAGATCCTCTTCCGTGGCCAGGACATGCTCACGATGAGCAACGAGGAGCGGCGGAAGATCCGCGGCCGGAAGATCGCGATGATCTTCCAGGACGCGCTGTCCTCCCTCAACCCGGTCCTCTCCGTGGGCTACCAGCTCGGCGAGATGTTCCGGGTCCACCAGGGCCTGTCCAAGAAGGACGCCAAGGCCAAGTCCATCGAGCTGATGGACAAGGTGAAGATCCCGGCCGCCAAGGCCCGGGTCGGCGACTACCCCCACCAGTTCTCCGGCGGTATGCGCCAGCGCATCATGATCGCCATGGCCCTGGCTCTCGAGCCTGACCTGATCATCGCCGACGAGCCGACCACCGCGCTCGACGTGACCGTCCAGGCGCAGGTCATGGACCTGCTCGCGGAGCTCCAGCGCGAGTACAACATGGGCCTGATCCTGATCACCCACGACCTCGGCGTCGTCGCCGACGTCGCGGACAAGATCGCCGTGATGTACGCGGGCCGGATCGTCGAGACGGCCCCCGTGCACGAGCTGTACAAGCGGCCGGCGCACCCGTACACCCGGGGTCTGCTCGACTCGATCCCGCGCCTGGACCAGAAGGGCCAGGAGCTGTACGCGATCAAGGGCCTGCCGCCCAACCTGCTGAAGATCCCGAGTGGTTGCGCCTTCAACCCGCGCTGCCCCAAGGCGGACGACATCTGCCGCACGGAGATCCCGGCGCTGGCTCCGGTGACCGAGCAGGACGGCAGTGATCTGCCCGGCCGCGGCAGCGCGTGCCACTTCTGGAAGGAGACGATCCATGGCTGAGCTCAAGAAGACGAACGAGGCCGTGGACGCGACCCCGAACGTGACCGACGTCGAGACCGTCGAGGTCACCTCCGAGGAGGCGGCCGTCGCGGCGCTCGACGCGACCGTCGAGCGCGGTGAGCCGATCCTTCAGGTGCGCAACCTGGTCAAGCACTTCCCGCTGACCCAGGGCATCCTGTTCAAGCGTCACGTCGGCGCGGTCAAGGCCGTGGACGGGATCTCCTTCGACCTCTACCAGGGCGAGACGCTCGGCATCGTCGGCGAGTCCGGCTGTGGCAAGTCCACCGTCGCCAAGCTGCTGATGACGCTGGAGAAGGCGACCGCCGGCGAGGTCTTCTACAAGGGCCAGGACATCACCAAGCTGTCGGGGCGCGCGCTCAAGGCCGTGCGCCGCAACATCCAGATGGTGTTCCAGGACCCGTACACCTCGCTCAACCCGCGTATGACGGTCGGCGACATCATCGGCGAGCCCTTCGACATCCACCCCGAGGTGGCCCCGAAGGGTGACCGGCGCCGCAAGGTGCAGGAGCTGCTGGACGTCGTCGGTCTCAACCCCGAGTACATCCACCGCTACCCGCACCAGTTCTCCGGCGGTCAGCGCCAGCGCATCGGCATCGCCCGCGGCCTCGCGCTCAACCCGGAGATCATCATCTGCGACGAGCCGGTCTCCGCGCTGGACGTGTCGGTCCAGGCGCAGGTCGTCAACCTGATGGAGAAGCTCCAGGACGAGTTCAACCTCTCCTACCTCTTCATCGCCCACGACCTGTCGATCGTCCGGCACATCTCGGACCGGGTCGGCGTGATGTACCTCGGCAAGATGGCGGAGATCGGCACCGACGTGCAGATCTACGACCACCCGACGCACCCCTACACCCAGGCGCTGCTGTCGGCGGTCCCGGTCCCGGACCCCGAGGCGCGCGAGGGCCGCGAGCGGATCATCCTCACCGGTGACGTCCCGTCGCCGGCGAACCCGCCCTCGGGCTGCCGCTTCCGTACCCGCTGCTGGAAGGCGGAGGACAAGTGCGCCACCGAGGTTCCGCTGCTCGCGGTCCCGGAGCGCTTCAAGGGCCAGGACACCCCGGCCGCGCACGAGTCGGCGTGCCACTTCGCCGAGGAGAAGGACGTCGTCCACGCGGCGTAGTCCCCGCTCCCGGCGCAAGGCGCCCGTTCCCTTCGGGGAGCGGGCGCCTTCGTCGTGCCCGGCGGAAGCGGCAGAAAAGGCTTTGCGCCCGCGCGAAGGGGCACCGGAAGGTGTCCCCATGGACCACTTGACCGACCGTACCGGCCGCGGCATCACGCTCTGCCCGGTCGACGACGACAACTGGCGGGCCGTCGCGGACATCGCGCCGCGTGACGAGCAGCGGGCCTTCGTGGCGGCCCTCGCCGCCCGGTACCTGCTGCTGTCGATGCGGGGCGGAGTCTGGACCTCGCTCGGCGTCCTCGCCGACGACACGGTGGTCGGCCATGTCATGTGGGCGTACGACGAGGAGGACGGGACGCACTGGGTCGGGGGCCTGATCGTCGACGCGGACGAGCAGGGCAAGGGCGTCGGCCGGCAGGCGTTGACCGCGCTGATCAGGATGCTGTCCGAGCGTCCGGACTGCCGGGAGATACGGCTGTCCTACCACCCCCGCAACACCGGTGCGGCGAAGCTCTACGGCGCCCTCGGCTTCTCCCCGACAGGGACGTTCGAGGACGACGAGACCGTCGTCGGCCTCCCGGTGCGCCGGAGCCCCGCCGTCTGAGCCGCCGCGGCGGCGAAAATCCGTTGCGAGGGCGGGGCCGTGGCGCGAACAGTGGCGGTATGCCACTCACCGTCCGGCCCGCGACCCTCGCGGACGCACCCTTCATATGCGCCCTGCTGAACGCCGTCGACATCGTGGAGATCGGCCGGGCGGACACCGAACTGCACACGGTCGAGACCGACCTCGCCCACCCCGAGGTGGACCTCGCCCAGGACTCCTGGCTGGTGCACGAGGACGGCGACCTCGTGGCGTACGGGATCCTCTGGAGCGATTCCGGCGACGGCGACATCGGCGTCGACCACTATGTACTCCCCGGCCGGCCGGACGCGGCCGTGCTCGTGCTGGAGCGGATCGAGGAGCGCGCGGCGGCCAAGGCGGCCGC
The DNA here is from genome assembly GCF_009832925.1 of Streptomyces sp. Tu 2975. Taxonomy (GTDB): domain Bacteria; phylum Actinomycetota; class Actinomycetes; order Streptomycetales; family Streptomycetaceae; genus Streptomyces. The sequence continues at coordinate 3,028,172 of NZ_CP047140.1, read as the reverse complement.
GGCCGGCGCGGCACGGGCCGTGCTCCATCTGAACCTCAACGTCCGGCCCACGCTGGACACCGGGCTCCTCGGCGCCCGCGGCTGGCGTGTCGTGCGCTGCTACCAGGTCATGACCCGGCCGCTGAGCGAGGCCGACCGGACACCGGAGCTGCCCGCCGGTGTGAGCCTGCGCGACTGCGTCGCGGACGCCGACCACCGGATCGCACACGCACTGGTGGAGGAGACCTTCGCGGAACACTTCGACCACCACCCGCGGACCTACGAGCAGTGGCTGGCCGACACCGGGCCGCGGGACCGGTCGCTCATGTGGATCGCGAGCCTCGAGGGGGAAGGCGACGTGGCCGTCCTGCTGACCAGGGACGACAAGGACGCCATGGGCTGGATCGGGAACCTCGGGGTGCGGAAGCAGGCGCGCGGCCGCGGTCTCGGCGGCCATCTGCTGCGCCATGCCTTCGGCACGTACGCCGCCCGCGGCCGGGACACCATCGGCCTGGCCGTGGACACACAGAACGAGAGCCGCGCGCTCTCCCTCTACGAGGCGCACGGGATGTCCCTGTTCTATGCGATCGACACCTGGGAGCTGGTCCTGACGGTGCATCCGGCCGCCGGGAGGGTGTGCTGAAAGTGCGTTAGATCCTTTATGGGGTGATATTGATCCCAAGTCTGATCTGGGATCCAGGAGGCACTCCATGCGCGGAGCCACCCACGCGAAGTGGGCCGCATGCGCGATCGCCGTCGCCCTCGCGGCGGCGGCCTGCGGCGGCGGAAGCGACAGCGGCGGCAGTGGCGCCGACGGGATCGTGAGTTCCTCCTGGGGCGACCCGCAGAACCCCCTGGAGCCCGCCAACACCAACGAGGTGCAGGGCGGCAAGGTGCTCGCCATGATCTTCCGGGGGCTCAAGCACTACGACCCCAGGACCGGCGAGGCCAAGGACATGCTCGCCGAGAGCATCGAGACCAAGGACTCCGTCAACTTCACCATCACCGTCAAACCCGGCTGGAAGTTCAGCAACGGCGAGACCGTCACCGCCAAGTCCTTCGTGGACGCCTGGAACTACGGCGCCGACCTGAGGAACAACCAGCGAAACGCGTATTTCTTCGGCTACATCGAGGGATACGAGCAGGTCCACCCCGAGAAGGGCCGGCCCAGCGCACAGACGATGTCCGGACTCAAGGTCACCGGCGACCGGACCTTCACCGTCAAGCTGTCGCAGAAGTTCTCCACCTGGCCCGACACCCTCGGCTACGCGGCCTTCGCCCCGCTGCCCAGGGCCTTCTTCGACGACCACGACGCCTGGCTCGCCAAGCCCGTCGGCAACGGCCCGTACCTCGTCGACTCCTACGCCAGAGGCTCCCAGATGTCCCTGCGCCGCTGGGACGAGTACAACGGGCCCGACAAGGCACAGAACGGCGGCATCGACCTCAAGGTCTACACCGACAACAACACCGCCTACACCGACCTGATCGCCGGCAACCTCGACCTGGTCGACGACGTGCCCGCGTCCCAGCTGAGGAACGTGGAGGCGGACCTCGGCGACCGGTACATCAACACACCCGCAGGCATCATCCAGACCCTCGCCTTCCCCTACTACGACAAGGCGTGGAACACGCCGGACGGAGCGAAGGTCCGCACCGGTCTGTCGATGGCCATCAACCGCAAGCAGATCACCGACACCATCTTCCAGCAGACCCGCACCCCCGCGAAGGACTGGACCTCGCCCGTCCTCGGCGAGGAGGGCGGCTTCGACCCCACGCTGTGCGGCAAGGCCTGCGAGTACGACCCCGCGGAGGCGAAGCGGCTCATCGCCGAGGGCGGCGGCCTGCCGGGCGGCCGGATCACCCTCACGTACAACGCGGACACCGGGTCGCACAAGGACTGGATCGACGCCGTCTGCAACTCCATCAAGAACGCCCTCGGCGACGACAGGGCCTGCGTCGGCAACCCGATCGGCACCTTCGCCGACTTCCGCAACCAGATCACCCAGTCCAAGATGCCGGGCCCCTTCCGGGCCGGCTGGCAGATGGACTACCCGCTGATCCAGAACTTCCTCCAGCCGCTCTACTACACCAACGCCTCCTCCAACGACGGCAAGTGGAGCAACAAGAAGTTCGACGACCTCGTCGACAAGGCCAACGCGGAGGCCGACCCGGCCACGGCCGTCGAGACGTTCAAGGAGGCGGAGAAGGTCGTACGGGACGAGATGGCCGCCATCCCGCTCTGGTACCAGAACGGCAGCGCCGGCTACTCGGAGCGCGTCTCGAACGTCGCACTGAACCCGTTCAGCGTTCCCGTCTACGAAGAGATCAAGGTCAACTGACGGCCGAAGGCACCCGGCCCGGCGCGCCCGCAGCGCCGGGCCGCACCCCTTCCCACGATCCCCGGAGCCCTTCATGGGACGTTACGTGATCCGGCGTCTGCTGCAGATGGTCCCCGTCTTCTTCGGCGCCACGCTGCTGATCTTCCTCATGGTCAACGTGATGGGCGATCCCATCGCCGGCCTGTGCGGCGAGCGGCAGTGCGACCCGGCGACGGCCGCACAGCTGCGCAAGGAGTTCGGGCTCGACAAGCCCTTGTGGCAGCAGTACGCGACCTACATGGGCAACGTCTTCACCGGGGACTTCGGCACCGCCTTCAACGGGCAGGAGGTCACCGAGCTGATGGCCGAGGCCTTCCCCGTCACGATCAGGCTCACCCTGGTGGCCATCTTCTTCGAGATCGTCATCGGCATCTCCCTCGGCGTCGTCACCGGCCTGCGCCGCGGCCGGCCGGTCGACAGCGGCGTGCTGCTGCTCACCCTCGTGGTCATCTCGGTGCCGACGTTCGTCACCGGACTGCTGCTCCAACTGCTGCTCGGCTACGAGTGGGACATCATCGACCCGTCGGTCTCCACCGACGCACGGCTCGGCGAACTGATCGTCCCCGGCCTGGTGCTCGCCTCCGTCTCGCTGGCCTACGTCACCCGGCTGACCCGCACCTCCATCGCGGAGAACAGCCGCGCCGACTACGTCCGCACCGCGAAGGCCAAGGGCCTGCCCAGAGGCCGGGTCATCCGCAAGCACCTGCTGCGCAACTCCCTCATCCCGGTGGTCACCTTCATCGGGACCGACATCGGGGCCCTCATGGGCGGTGCGATCGTCACCGAACGGATCTTCAACATCCACGGCGTCGGCTACCAGCTCTACCAGGGCATCCTGCGCCAGAACACGCAGACCGTCGTCGGTTTCGTCAGCGTTCTCGTCATCGTCTTCCTGGTGGCGAACCTGCTGGTGGACCTCCTGTACGCCGTCCTGGACCCGAGGATCCGGTATGCCTGAGCCGCAGCAGAATCCGCACTTCGACGACCCCGCGCACTCCGCCGTCGCGGCCACCGGAGCGGGCGGGGCGGCCAACCTCGCGATGGCGGAGGGAGAGACGCTGGAGCAGGCCCCCGGCGGGCCCGACGGCACCGGCCCCGCCGACAAGCCGCGCAGCCTCTGGTCGGACGCCTGGCGGGACCTGCGGCGCAACCCCGTCTTCATCGTCTCCGCGCTCGTCATCCTCTTTCTGGTCGTCATCTCCATCTGGCCCTCGCTGATCGCCTCCGGCAATCCCCAGAGCTGTGATCTCGCCAAGGCACAACAGGGCTCCCAGCCCGGCCACCCCTTCGGCTTCAACGGGCAGGGCTGCGACGTCTACACCCGTACGGTCCACGGCGCGCGGGCCTCGGTCACCGTCGGTGTCTGTGCCACCGTCGGTGTGGCGCTGCTCGGCTCCGTGTTCGGCGGACTCGCCGGCTTCTTCGGCGGGGCCTGGGACGCCGTGCTGTCCCGGCTCACCGACGTCTTCTTCGGCATCCCCGTGGTGCTCGGCGGCCTGGTGCTGCTGTCCGTCATCACCAGCAGCACGGTGTGGCCCGTGGTCGGCTTCATGGTGCTGCTCGGCTGGCCGCAGATCTCCCGGATCGCACGCGGTTCCGTCATCACCGCCAAACAGAACGACTACGTGCAGGCCGCCCGCGCCCTCGGCGCCTCCAGCGCACGGATGCTGCTGCGGCACATCGCCCCCAACGCGGTCGCACCGGTGATCGTCGTGGCGACCATCGCCCTGGGCACCTACATCTCGCTGGAGGCGACGCTGTCCTTCCTGGGCGTCGGGCTCAAGCCGCCGACCGTCTCCTGGGGGATCGACATCTCGTCGGCCTCCCCGTACATCCGCAACGCCCCGCACATGCTGCTGTGGCCCGCCGGGGCGCTGGCGATCACGGTGCTGGCCTTCATCATGCTCGGCGACGCGGTACGCGACGCCCTCGACCCCAAGCTGCGCTGACCGCCCAAGGAGCCGCCATGCCCGCCACGTCCTACGAGGCCGTGATGTCCGCGGAACCGGACACGCCAGGCCGTCTGCTCGACGTACGCGACCTGCACGTGGAGTTCCGCACCCGCGACGGCGTGGCCAGAGCGGTCAACGGCGTGAACTACACCGTCGACGCGGGCGAGACGCTCGCCGTGCTGGGCGAGTCGGGGTCGGGCAAGTCGGTCACCGCCCAGGCCGTCATGGGCATCCTCGACATGCCGCCCGGCAGGATCACCGGGGGCGAGATCCTCTTCAAGGGCCAGGACCTGCTGAAGATGCGGGAGGACGAACGGCGGAAGATCAGGGGCGCCGGAATGGCCATGATCTTCCAGGACGCCCTGTCCTCCCTCAACCCCGTCCTGAGCGTCGGGGACCAGCTGGGGGAGATGTTCATCGTCCACCAGGGCCTGTCCCGCAAGGATGCCAAGGCCAGGGCCGTGGAGCTGATGGACCGGGTCCGTATCCCCGCGGCCAAGGAACGCGTCGGCCAGTACCCGCACCAGTTCTCCGGCGGCATGCGCCAGCGCATCATGATCGCGATGGCCCTGTCGCTGGAGCCGGACCTGATCATCGCCGACGAGCCGACCACCGCGCTCGACGTGACCGTCCAGGCGCAGGTCATGGAGCTGCTCGCGGAGCTCCAGCGCGAACTGGACATGGGGCTGATCCTGATCACCCACGACCTCGGCGTCGTCGCCGACGTCGCGGACAAGATCGCGGTGATGTACGCCGGGCGGATCGTGGAGACCGCCCCCGTCCACGACATCTACCGAGCGCCCGCTCACCCCTATACCAAGGGCCTGCTCGAATCGATCCCTCGCCTGGACCAGAAGGGGCAGGAGCTCTACGCCATCAAGGGCCTGCCGCCCAACCTGATGCACATCCCGCCCGGCTGCGCCTTCAACCCGCGCTGTCCGATGGCCCAGGACGTGTGCCGGACCGACGTACCGCCGCTGTACGAGGTGAACGAGCAGCGCGGCAGCGCGTGCCACTTCTGGGAGGCGGCGATCCATGGCTGAGGCGATCCTCGAGGTGCGCGACCTGGTCAAGCACTACCCGCTCACCCGCGGCATCCTCTTCAAGAAGCAGGTCGGCGCGGTCAAGGCGGTCGACGGCGTCGACGTCGAACTGTTCGCAGGGGAAACCCTCGGCATCGTGGGGGAGTCGGGCTGCGGCAAGTCCACGCTCGCCAGGATGCTGGTCCACCTGGAGCGGCCCACGGCGGGAGTCATCCGGTACAAGGGCGAGGACATCACCAAGCTGTCGGGGCGTGCGCTGAAGGCCGTGCGCCGCAACATCCAGATGGTGTTCCAGGACCCGTACACCTCGCTCAACCCGCGGATGACGGTCGGCGACATCATCGGCGAGCCCTACGAGATCCACCCCGAGGTGGCTCCCAAGGGCTCCCGAAGGCAGAAGGTCCAGGAACTGCTGGACGTCGTCGGGCTCAATCCCGAATACATCAACCGCTACCCGCACCAGTTCTCCGGCGGCCAGCGGCAGCGCATCGGCATCGCCCGCGGGCTCGCCCTGCGGCCCGAGGTCATCGTGGCCGACGAGCCGGTCTCCGCGCTCGACGTGTCCGTCCAGGCGCAGGTCATCAACCTGCTCGACAAGCTGCAGAGCGAGTTCTCACTCAGCTATGTGTTCATCGCCCATGACCTGTCGATCGTCCGGCACATCTCGGACCGGGTCGGCGTGATGTATCTGGGACGGATCGTGGAGATCGGCAGGGACGCCGAGATCTACGACCACCCCACGCACCCCTACACCCAGGCCCTGCTCTCGGCCGTGCCAGTGCCCGACCCGGAGGCGCGCGAGCACCGGGAGAGGATCATCCTCACGGGGGACGTGCCGTCGCCCACCGACATCCCCTCGGGCTGCCGATTCCGCACCCGCTGCTGGAAGGCTCAGGAGCGGTGCGCGCGGGAGGTTCCGCTGCTTGCCGTGCCACCTCACCTGGAGCAGGTGCGAGGGCCGGCACGGCACCCGTCGGCCTGCCATTTCGCGGAGGAGAAGCATGTCGTGCCGAGCGGCCCGGCACCCGGCGACGGCGGCACCGGTGAGGACAAAGCCCTGTGAGCGTCCGCCAGTTCATTTAACACCGACGCAACCCGTGCGTCGCGGGTCCGATATACGGACGCCTCACGCTGAGGAACGTACGGCCGTGCGGGTGCCGTAGACCGGCCGGGACCGCGCCATGCGGACCCGGCCGGTCCTCCCGCGCCACCGCGCCGGTTGTCCGGAACTGTCCGGTCCCCGCCTTGTCCGGCCCATGGGCTCGATGCAGGATCGTCGACGTGACTCTTACGCGGGGGGCCAGGATCACGGGAGCGGCGCTGTGCGGCGTGCTCGCCCTGATCACCGGAGCGTGGATCGTCAGGGACGTGTCGGTCTCCGGCGGGCTCGAGGGCCTGTGGCGCTACTGGGCCTCCGATCCCCGGCGGGAGTGGAGGATCGCCCCGCAGGCCACCTCGCCCCTCGACGGCACGCTCTTCGCGGTGTACGCGGGTGTCGGTATCGCCGTGCTGCGCTCGTCGGTGGCGGCCTCCGCGCTGGTCGCCACCGCGGTGTTCACCCTCGCCGTCCGGCTGCCGAGCCTGTGGGTCCTGACCGCCTCCTGGGCGTACCTCCGGCCCACCGACTCGATACGCACCCGCGCGCTGTTCAGCACCTTCGCCGTGCTGGGGCTGGCCGTCGGGCTCGTCATCACGGCCGTGGCGGGACGGCGCCCGGCCGGGGCGGGCGACGACCACGGCCCGCGCACCACCCGGCACCACCGGACGCCCACCAGGCCGACCGTCGTGGTGGCCTGGCTCTCCGCCGCGTTCCTGCTCCTGGAGGCCGCGCTGATCATGGCATGGCAGCTGCGCTTCGGCTACCAGTACGGGTCAGAGGTGTACATCGACAGCCTGGTGGGCGGCGAACGGGTCGGACAGCGGCTGCTGGCGCCGCCCTCGGGCTGGCTGGCCGCCACGACCGCCGTCCTCTGCCTCACGGCGGGCGTGGGCCTGCTCGCCAGGGCCGTGTTCTCCCGCCCGCTGGGAGCCGTCGTCTCTGTGGCCGTGTCCGTCTCCGGAGCGGTCGGCGTGTACGCCGCCGTCCGGTTGCGGCTCCTGGAGCACTTCGGGCAGGTGCCGTTGGAGTACCAACTGCTCGTCGGGACCTCGCTGTTCGAGCTGGTGGCGGGGCCCCTCCTGATCGTCCTGCTGACGCGTCGCGGCGAAGGCGCACCGACGGGCGGGCCGGACGCGGGGGTGTACGGGACGCCGGCGGGTTACGGCCGTCCGCAGCCCGCTCCCGGTTACGGGTACCCTCCGGCCCGGCCCGGATACGGGTACCCGCCCTCCGCGCCGCCCGGTTACGGCTACCCCGGGCCGGGCTCACCGTCCGGCTCACCACCCGGGTCGCCGTCCGGCGGCGGGTTCGGCCCGCCGCCGCCGTCGTCACCGCCGCCGAACTGGTAGCTCCCGGTTCACCCGAGACCCAGCGAGCGCTTGAGGAAGTCGACCTGGAGCAGCAGCAGGTTCTCCGCGATCTGCTCCTGCGGCGTCATGTGCGTCACTCCGGTCAGCGGCAGCACCTCGTGCGCCCGGCCGGCGGCCAGCAGCGCCGACGAGAGCCGCAGCGTGTGGGCCATCACCACATTGTCGTCGGCCAGACCGTGGACGATCATCAACGGCCGCGCCGGGCCCTCAGCGGACGTCAACCCGGCGTCGGTGACCAGCGAGTTCGCCGCGTACGCCGCGGACTGCGTGGCCGGGTCGCCCAGGTAGCGCTCCGTGTAGTGGGTGTCGTAGAGCCGCCAGTCGGTGACCGGGGCGCCCGCCACCGCCGCGTGGAAGACGTCCGGGCGGCGCAGCACCGCCATCGCCGCCAGGTAACCGCCGTACGACCAGCCGCGGATCGCCACCCGGTCGAGGTCGAGCGGGAAGGATCCGGCCAGTGACTGCAACGCTTCGATCTGGTCGTCCAGGGTCGGCGTGAAGTCGCCCACGACCGCCTTCTCCCAGCCGGGGGAGCGCCCGGGAGTGCCCCGCCCGTCGGCGACGACCACGGCGAAACCCTGATCGGCGAACCACTGCGAGGTCAGATACGGATTGTGCGCCGCGAGCACGCGCTGGCCATGAGGTCCTCCGTACGGGTCCATCAGTACCGGCAGCGGACCGTCCGACTCCCGGTGGTCCGACGGCAGCAGCACCGCGCACGGGATCCGGCGGGCGCCCGCCTCGGTCAGCGTCGGCCGGGCGCGCAGCACCGGCTGCTCGGCGTGCGAGGCCACCACCGCGATCTGCTTGCCGTCCCTGAGCACCTGGACGAGGGCGCCGCCGGCGTCCGTACGCGACGAGGCCAGGACCGTCACCCCGCCCCCGCGCACCGCCGCATGTACCCCAGGGCCGTCGGAGACGCGCTCGACGCCCAGTTCGTTCACCCGGTACACATGGATCTCGCCGGTCTCCGGCTCCGCGGAGTCCGCACCCGCCGACGCGGCGACCAGCACATCGCTCTCGCCGATGTCGACCACCGCGCGCAGGTGCAGTTGCGCGCCGGTCAGCACCCGGTCGCCGACGGCGAGCACCCGCGCCCCGCCCTCGTCCGCGATGCGCACCAGTCGTCCGCCGCCGAAGCCCTGTTCGTAGGACGAGTCCGGGGCCCAGGCGGGGACGCCGGAGAAGAGTTCCAGCCAGGCGTCGTCCTCGTCCACGTGCACGGTCCGGGTCGTGCCGGACTCCGGGTCCACGGCCAGATACAGCTGGGTGCGCTGGTCCCGCGACTGCACGAGCAGCAGCGGAGGACCGGCGGCGGACCAGTGCGCCCGCGCCAGATAGGGGTAGCGCTCGCGGTCCCAGGTCACCTCCGTGCGGTTCCCGTCCAGGGCGACGAAGAACAGCCGGACGACGGCGTTGGGCGTCCCGGCGGCCGGATAGGCCACCTTCGAGGGCTCCCGGTCCGGATGCGCCGGATCCGGGATCCACCAGCGCCGTACCTCTCGCTCGTCGGCGCGGGCGACCAGCAGCCTGTCCGAATCCGGTGACCACCAGAAACCGCGTGAACGGCCCATCTCCTCGGCCGCGATGAACTCCGCGAGGCCGTAGGAGGTGTGCTCGTCCTCCGGCTCCGCGAGGGCACGGTCACCCTCGCCCTCCGCGCCCGTCACGCGCAGCGCGCCGCCGGCCGCATAGGCGACGAACCGGCCGTCCGGGGACGGGCGCGGGTCGATCACCGGCCCCGACGTGGGGAGTTCACGCGCGGTCCCCGCCCGCAGCTCGGCGGTGAAAAGCCGCCCCGACAGGGCGAACGCCGCCAACTCGACCGACCGGTCCACCGCGTAGGCGACGATCCCGGCCGATCCTTCCCTGCTGCGCTCGCGCCGCGCCCGCTCCTCGGCGGAGAGCTCCTCGACCGAGCCGCCCAGCAACTCCCTCGGATCGGCGGCGGGCCGCTCCTGGGGCGGGCCGTGACCCTCGAGATCGAGCACCCACAGCAGTCCCGAACGGTCCGTTCCGGAGGCCGAGCGCAGAAATACCACGCGTGAACCGTCCGGCGACACCGTGAAGGCGCGGGGGGCGCCCAGCGTGAAGCGCTGCGTCCGCGCGGACTGACGCGGGAAGGAGAGCGGTTGCGTCGACGTCATGCGTCCGAACCTTAGGGGGTGTGCGCCCCCATGTGCTGCCGTGCACCGATCGATGCACAGGCACGGATAGTTATGATCCGTAGCGCAAGGTGGGTATGAACCCTCCGGCACATGTCCTGGCACATGCAACCGGCCCGTCCCGACCGAATATCTGTGGAGGTGAACCGCCGTGGCACTCTCGATTTCGGCGGTGGTGCTGCTGGCGATCGTCGTCTTCCTGCTGATCCGGAAAGCCGGGCTGAAGGGGGGACATGCGGCGGTCTGTGTGTTGCTCGGGTTCTACCTCGCCAGCTCGTCGGTCGCGCCGACCATCACCGAGCTGACGACCAACGTCGCGGGGATGCTGGGGGGCATCAAGTTCTGACCGCCCGTTCTAGGGTGTCCTGTATGAAGGATCTCCCCGACCGCCGTCTGCTCCTCGTGCACGCGCATCCGGACGACGAGTCGATCAACAACGGCGCCACCATGGCCCTGTACGCGGCGGCCGGCGCCCAGGTCACGCTGGTGACCTGCACCCTAGGAGAGGAGGGTGAGGTCATTCCGGACGATCTCGCCCATCTCGCCCCGGACCGGGAGGACCGGCTCGGCCCCTACCGGGCCGGGGAGCTGGCCGCGGCGATGAAGGAGCTCGGTGTCACCGACCACCGTTTCCTCGGCGGTCAGGGGCGCTTCCGGGACTCCGGGATGATGGGGCTCGAGCAGAACCACCGTGAAGGGGCGTTCTGGAGCGCGGACGTGGACGAGGCCGCCGCGCATCTCGTCGAGGTCGTCCGCTCGGTACGTCCGCAGGTGCTGGTGACGTACGACCCCGACGGGGGATACGGACACCCCGACCATATCCAGACCCACCGCGTGGCCATGCGCGCAGCCGCCCTCGCCGCCGAACCCGGCTTCCGGCCCGACCTCGGAGCGCCCCACTCGATCGCCAAGATCTACTGGAACCGCGTCCCGCGCTCGGTCGCGGAGGAGGGCTTCGCCCGGTTGCGTGCCGCCGCGGCGGACTTCCCCGGTGTCGCCGAGATCGGTGACGTCCCCGGCGTCGTGGACGACGCGCAGATCACGGCCGAGATCGACGGCACCGCCTACGCGGACCGCAAGGCGGCCGCGATGCGGGCGCATGCCACCCAGATCGCGGTGGACGGACCATTCTTCGCACTCTCCAACGAACTGGGGCAACCTCTCTTCACCACCGAGTACTACCAGTTGGTGGCCGGCGAGTCGGGGGCGCAGCCCGGCGAGCGCGAGCACGACCTTTTCGCGGGGGTCTCCTCATGAGCAGCGCGCCCGGGTCCTGGCTCACCCGTTCCCCGAAGCCCCCGAGGCCCGGCCGCCTCGTGGCGTACGTCGCCCTGGTGATCCTCGGAGCGATCGTCGGCACAACCGGCTCACTCGTCCAAGCGGCATGGCTCCCGGGCGGATTGGCGCTGGCTCTGCTCGCCTCCACGGGCCTGTTCATCGGCGCGCGGCGGGCGACGGGCTCGCAGCTCGGCGTGGCCTGCTCCGCCGTGGGCTGGCTCGCCGCGATCGTCGTGCTGAGCACCGGACGGCCCGAAGGCGACGCCATGTTCGGCGCCGGGATCGGACCGCTCGTCTTCATGCTCGGCGGCATGGCGGTCGCTGTGATGTGTGCCACCATGTCGCGGACGCCGCAACCGGGCGGCGGCTCGGGCCGACTTGGCGGATAGAACAACGCAGGACCCCAGCAAGCACCCGGTGTGACCGGCCCCCTAGGGTGGGTCGACCCACGGAGTGGGAAGCCGTCGAACTGACCATGCCCGTACGGTCGGCCGAAGGCCGCTTCCCACAGTCCCGGGGTGTTCGTCGGCGGCGGCCAGTATGGTGGTGCGCGCCGCCGAGCCGCCCGCAGCAGTAGCTATCCAGTAAGAAACGGGCGGCGAAGCCAACCGGGAGAACCTGCTTTGAGTCGTGAAACTGACAGTTCGTCCTCCGGCCCCCAGGGGCGCGGTGGAGCCGCGTACCCCTCCGGGACACCGCCGTACGGATCGCGCCAGTATCCGTCGCTGCACCCGCAGGACGCTCCGGAAGAAGCCGCGGAAGCCCCTGAGCAGCAGCCGGAAGAGCCCAGGACCGAGACGACGCTGACCACGCGCATCCGGATCAACATCCCGGGTTCCCGGCCGATCCCGCCGGTCGTGATGCGTACGCCGATGAGCGACGTCGACGCCCGGCCCGCCGGCTCCGGCACGTCGCCCGGCTCCCGTACGCCCGGCGGGACCGGTGCGTCGAGTGCCTCAGGTGCGTCGGGCGGTTCGGGCGCCGCGGAGCGGGAGAGCGAGCGTACGGGCAGCACACCGCGCCCCGGAGCGGCCCGGGAGACGGCAGGGCCGTCGGGACCGGCGGCCGAGGAGAAGCCCGCCGCCAGCGACTGGTTCGCGCCCCGCAAGCCGGCCACGGGTACGACACCGGCGGCCGGTACACCGACGCCGGGCGCGGCCGCGCAGGGTTCGCCGGGTGCGGGCGGCGGCCCCGCCGGCACCGGTGGTGCGCGCGCTCCCGGTCCTGGCGGTGCCGTGCCTGGCGGAGCCGGTTCGGGTCCGCGTTCCGGCCTCGCGGCCCTCGCCGAGCAGGCAGGTTCCCCCGGCGCGCCCTCGGGCCCCTCGACCCCTCGTCCCGGCGCGTCCGGCGGCGGCCCCGGTGCGCCCGGCCAGGGCAACGGATTCGTCCCCGGCCGCAACACACCTCCGCCCGGCGTCCGTCCGTCCGGCCGGGACGGCGGACCCATGGGCCCGACGTCCGGCCCGGCCACCGGCAGCATGCCGGTCGGCCCGCGCCCCGGTGTACCTGTGCCCGGCATCAACACGCCCCGGATGTCCGACGACACGGCGGTGCTCACCCCGCAGAAGCCCGCGCCCGAAGGCGACGGCGGTCATGGTCATGTCTCGGGCGACACGCTCACCAGCGGCATCCCCGTGGTCCCGGGCGGCGGGCACCGCTCGCCCTTCCCGCCGCCGGGCGGACTGCAGACGGGCCCCGGTACGGGTCCCAACCCGATCCTGTCCCAGCCGGGTCCGCAGGCCGCTGACGGGGACTTCTCCGTCCCCGAGTTCCCGGCCGGTCCGGGCGGCTCCGGCGGTCCCGTCGTGCCCGGCCCCTCGGCCGAGCCCGCTGCCCGGCCCGCACCCCGGCCCGCACCGGCCAAGAAGGGCCGCTCCAAGCTGGTGCTCGCCGGCGCCGGCGTGATCGGCCTGCTGGGCATCGCGTACGGCGCCGGGCTGCTGCTGAACCACTCCGACGTGCCCAAGAGCACCACGGTCCTCGGCGTCGACATCGGCGGAGGCACCAGGGACGAGGCCGTCAACAAGCTCGACGCCACGCTGGGCGAGCGGGCCAAGGCGCCGCTGCAGCTCTCCGTCGGCGGCAAGAAGGCCGAACTCCTCCCCGACAAGGCCGGCCTGTCCCTGGACAGCCAGGCCACCGTCCGCGGCGCCGCGGGCAGCGACTACAACCCGGTCTCCGTCATCGGCTCGCTCTTCGGCGGCGAGCGTGTCGCCGAGCCGGTGATCGTCGTCGACGAGGAGAAACTGAGCGTCGCCCTCGCCGATCTCGCGGGCACAGCGGGGTCCTCAAGCGACGGCACGATCCGCTTCGAGCCCAACAAGGCCGTCGCCGTGCCCGGGAAGCCCGGGGAGACGCTGGACGTCGGCCGCTCCATGATCTCGGTCAAGGACGCGTACCGCGCCCAGGTGCAGACCGGCAAGCCGGACCTGGTCGAACTCCCGGTCGCCACCCGGCAGCCGACCATCACCCAGGCCGAGCTGGACCGGGCGATGAAGGAGTTCGCGGAGCCCGCGATGTCCGACCTGATCACGATCAAGGCGGGCGGCAAGTCGATCCAGTTCGGCCCCGCGAAGTCGCTGCCGAAGATCCTGTCCATGAAGCCGATCGACGGCAGGCTGGTCGAGGTCTACGACAAGAAGGCGATCGAGGAGCTGCTCGAGGGCGTCTTCGACGGCATCATGATCACCAAGGGCGACGGCAAGAAGCACGAGGTCTCGGCGGACGACGTGGCCCAGGCGATGGGCCCGGCCCTGCGCGGCAAGACCCCGGCGGAACGCACGGCGGTCATCGAGCTCGACCCGAGCTGAGTCACCGGCCTCGACGGCCCCCTGCCCGGTACAGCGGCGCCGGGTTCGTCACCCGTTTCGAGGTCGACTCCGAGTTCGTCGCGCGGTATCCCGTGCAGCAGGCGGGCGGGAGGACGATCCTCGAGCTCTGGGTGCCGGCCGAGGAGCTCGACGAGTTCAACGCGCACATCGTGGGTGAGATCCAGGTCGTGCACGAGTTCCGGTAGGCGCGGAAGCAGGACCGCGCCTCGACGGGCCCGGAAGCAGGCCGGTCCGGCGCGGTCTCCGGCAGGCCCGGTCCGGCGCGGCCCCTCAGTTGAGCATCGCCCGGGCCGCCCGGGCCCGTCCCCGGATCTCCTCCGCCGCCGTCGGCTCGACCGCGTCCACGACCTCCGCGTACGCGTCCATCTCCGCCGCGCCCGTCAGGAAGTCACCCCGCTGGACGAGCAGTTGGGCCCGCTCGAAGCGGAGGCGGGCCGGGTGGGAGGGGAGGAGGAGCAGGAGTTCGAGCGCCCAGAGGGCGACCGCCGAGTGTTCCGGGCGCTGGGCCGCCCAGGCGCGGATGTTGTTGAGGATGCGGGAGATCACCGCGAGCGGATCCGCGGGCGTCAGCATGGACGGCGTCAAGGACGTGCCGACGGTGCTCGTGACGAGGAGGTCGGCCTCCGTGCCGGAGAGCACCCGCCCGGCCGCGAACGGGTCGGCAAGGACCTGTCCGGCCGGATCCTCCGGGTCGCCGAAGCCGACCACGAAGTGGCCAGGCAGGGCCACTCCGTGGACATGGGCGCCCGCGCGGCGGGCGACCTCGGTCCAGACGACGGAGAGCAGGATCGGCAGGCCCCGGCGGCGGTGCAGTACCTCGTGGAGGAGCGAGGACTCCAGGTGCTGGTAGTCGCCGGCCGTGCCGTGGAAGCCCTCCCGGCCGCCGAGCAGGTCGGCGACGGCCGCCGCCCACGCGTGCGGGTCCCGCAGCCCGTACGGGAGCATCCCGGCCAGCCGGTCCAGTTCGATCTGGGCCGCGTCCATGCCGGCCTCGTCCAGCGACGGGTCGGCCTCCGCGCCGATGAGCAGGCAGAGCAGGGCCACGTCCGGTCGCTGCGAGCGGGCCTCCTGCGCGAAACGGGACCGCCGGTCGTTCTGGTGCATGTGCTCGTATCCCCGGCCTACGCCGCCCGGTAGTGGTGGTAGTGGTGGTGGACCCGGAAGCCCATACCGGCGTACAGGGCACGCCCCCCGTCATTGTCCGACTCGACCTGGAGCCAGGCAGCCGAGGCGCCCTCATCGAGGGCCCGGCGCGCCAGGGCGGCCATGATCGCCTTCGCGAGCCCCTGGCGCCGGTACGCCGGGTCCACCTCCACGGCCATGAAGCCTGCCCAGCGTGAATCGACCACACATCGGCCGATGGCCGCGGGGGTTCGAGCCTCTCCGGGTATGGAGGCGAACCATACGGAAGGGCCGCTGCCGAGGACCTTCAGCACATGTGGTCCTGGCACACCGGACCGCTGGTAGCGCCGTAGCCACGCCTCGTCGAACGAGCGGGACAGCGTGACACGCGAAACGTCCGCGTCCAGGTCGCCCACCGCCGCCAGGCCCCCGACCTGTACCTGCGCCGAGACCTCGGCGCGCCAGCCGCGTGCCTCCAATTCGGCGCAGAGCTCCTCCTGCGTGCCGGCGGCGCCTGTGGCCGTCTGCACGTACGCCGGAAGGCCGCGGGCCGCGTACCAGGCCCGCACACGTGCCAGCGCGTCGTCCAGCGGCATGCCCGGATCACCGAGAGGAAGGACCGAGTTCGCACGCCTGGTGAAGCCCGACGACGCCCGCAGCTCCCAGTCACCGAGCCGCTCGCTCTCGACCGGCTGCCAGGCGCGCGCCGTCACTCTGGTCAGCTCCTGGAAATCGGCCGCGGGGCCCCGGCGCCGGGCGGGCTCCGCCGGCACGACCTTTCCCGCGACGAGCGTCGATTCCGGGATGCGGACGCTCTCGCCCGTCCGGCGTGTGATCACCAGCACACCCTCGGTCCATGATGTGAGAACACCGACCGTGTCGGTGAACTTCACGACCGGTGCTTCAGCGTCGCTCAAGCGGCGGACCGATACACGTTTGCCCACGTCAGCTGGGCTGATCCTGATCTCGAGCCGTCCGCCCGCAGTGAATTCCACAGCTCTGTGAGCCCCTCCTGTTCGGATCGTTACCAAGAACGGAGATACTAGAGGCGGGCATCGACGACGCCGCGCTCCCGCGCAAGCCAGCCCTTATCGAGGAGGAACGACAGCGTGACCTACGTCATCGCGCAGCCTTGTGTCGACGTCAAGGACAAGGCGTGCATCGAGGAGTGCCCCGTCGACTGCATCTACGAGGGCTCCCGGTCCTTGTACATCCACCCGGACGAATGCGTCGACTGTGGTGCTTGTGAGCCGGTCTGCCCGGTCGAGGCGATCTTCTACGAGGACGACACTCCCGAGGAGTGGAAGGACTACTACAAGGCGAACGTCGAGTTCTTCGACGAGCTCGGTTCGCCCGGTGGTGCGTCCAAGCTCGGCCTGATCGAGCGCGACCACCCCTTCATCGCCGCCCTGCCGCCGCAGAACGGCTGATCCCGTCCGCATGTCCCCGGTCCCGTACGGCTCGTCGTCCGTACGGGACCGAGGCGTTTGACACACCCCGGCCGACACGCCCGAGCGGCGCACCCGGCCGACGGACCTGGGCCGCACGCCCGGCCGTCGCCGCGGTCCCGTGTGCGACCCCCGGTCCGACGCCGTGACCGACAGCCCGAAACGACGCCCGTATCCGAAAGTGAGCGCCGCCGTGCCCGCAGTCTCCTCGCGACTCCCCGTCTTCCCCTGGGACAAGCTCGAGCCCTACAAGGCCACGGCCGCGGCCCACCCCGACGGCATCGTGGACCTCTCCGTCGGCACCCCGGTCGACCCCGTGCCCGAGCTGATCAGGAAGGCCCTCGTGGCGGCCGCCGACTCGCCGGGCTACCCGACGGTCTGGGGCACCCCGGCCCTGCGCGACGCGCTCGTGTCCTGGGTCGAGCGCCGCCTCGGCGCGGCGAACGTGGCGCACACCAACGTCCTGCCGGTCGTCGGTTCGAAGGAACTGGTGGCCTGGCTGCCGACGCAGCTGGGCCTGGGCGCCGGTGACCGGATCGCCTACCCGCGGCTCGCGTACCCCACCTACGAGGTCGGCGCGAGGCTCTGCGGCGCGACGCCTGTCGTCTACGACGACCCGACCGAGCTCGACCCGGCGGGCCTGCGGCTGCTCTGGCTCAACTCGCCGTCCAACCCGACCGGCCGGGTGCTGGACAAGGAAGAGCTGACCCGGATCGTCGCCTGGGCGCGCGAGCACGACGTCCTGGTCTTCAGCGACGAGTGCTACCTCGAGCTGGGCTGGGAGGCCGAGCCGGTCTCCGTGCTCCACCCGGACGTCTGCGGCGGCTCGTACACGGGCGTGGTGGCCGTCCACTCGCTCTCCAAGCGCTCCAACCTGGCCGGCTACCGTGCCGCCTTCATCGCCGGCGACGCGGACGTGCTCGGCGAGCTCCTGAAGATCCGCAAGCACGGCGGCATGATGACCCCCGCCCCCGTCCAGGCCGCCACCGTCGCCGCGCTCGGTGACGACACGCACGTCACGGAGCAGCGCGCCAGGTACGCGGCCCGGCGCACTGCCCTGCGGACGGCGTTGGAGTCGCACGGATTCCGGATCGAGCACAGCGAGGCCAGCCTCTATCTGTGGGCCACTCGCGACGAGCCGTGCTGGGACACGGTCGCGTACCTGGCCGGTCTGGGCATCCTCGTCGCGCCCGGCGACTTCTACGGAAAGGCGGGCGAGCGTTTCGTGCGCGTGGCGTTCACCGCGACCGACGAGCGTGTCGAGGCGGCCGTCAAGCGCCTCGGATGAGCGCAGTGCCGCATGCGGGCAGGGCGTGATCCGGGCACGGCCCGATCCGGTCGCAGCGCGGGAAGGGCCCGGGAGCAGCAGCTCCCGGGCCCTTCCATGCCTGTGCGCCGTGTTGTCAGCCGATCGGCAGGCCGCCGCCGCCCAGCGCACCGGTGGGCAGGCCGCCGCCGGTCAGCGACTCGGTGGGCAGCCCGCCCTTGTCGGCGCCGCCGACCAGGTCGCCCGCCTGCCCGGCGGTGTCACCGGCGGCCTTCGCGGCGACCGGCGTGGCCGTCTTGGCCGCCTTGCCGACGGTCTTGGTCGCCACAGGGGCGGCCTTCTCCGCGGTCTTGCCGCCGACCTGGCCCGCCACCTTGGTGGTCTGCTTCGAGACACCGTCGACCGTGGAGTCGACGTTGTCCGCGTCGAGGGCCGAGAGGCCGCCGACCGGGGCCTGCGGGAGTTCAACGGCGCCTGCGGAGCCGGCCGCACCGACCACGGGAGCTGCTCCCGCCGCGATGAGCAGCGCGGCACGGGCGATCCGACGGGTCAGGGGGAGGGACATGATGCTCCTTGGGACGAGAGGACGTTCGGAATGCTGCGTGTCCGGCGTTCGGACGTCCTGACAACCGGAGGGAGCGGGGGGGAAGTTGCGGTGACCCAAGGTAAAGAGTTGGTAATGTGTCGCATTATCGTTCTCGGATAAAAACGGTCAAACGCTGCATAGCGAAGCCACCTGCCGAACCGTCACTTCCCGTTGCGCTCATGGGGAATCAAGGTGCTCGCACCGGGGTGTTCCGCGGCCCGGAAGAGCGTGTCCCGGAGGGGAACGGAGTGCCTCGTTCGAGGGGGCTGCTGAACTAGCGTGCGATGCGGATGCGTACGTCGTCCGTGCCGCTGTCCTCGCCGCCCGCCGGACGCCAGCCCTCTTCCGATTCCGCGGCGCTCCACACCCGGCCCGCGTACGAGACCTCCTCGATACGCAGCTCGTCGGCCCGGGCCACCGCCCAGTGT
Source organism: Streptomyces sp. Tu 2975 (assembly GCF_009832925.1). Lineage (GTDB taxonomy): Bacteria > Actinomycetota > Actinomycetes > Streptomycetales > Streptomycetaceae > Streptomyces. Next base: position 3,009,226 of record NZ_CP047140.1, on the reverse strand, counting down.
GCGAGTTCCCAGCCGCGCTCGCCGCCCCGGCCGCGGCCGCCGCCGTGCGCACCGGTGCCGCCGTCCGTATCTGCCGAGCCGACCGTCGCCTGCACCGGCACGGACACCTCACGCGCACCCGCGTCGCCCGCGCGGCCGCGGCCGCTGCCGCCCTTCGGCAGCACCTCGGGTCCGAAGGCCCGCGTCAGCTCCGTCCGGATCCGCGCCGGGTCGCCCGGCCCGCCGCCACTCCTGACGTCGCAGGTCAGGGTCGCGGAGGCGCGGCCCGTGAGGGCCGCGGCCAGCAGCGCGGCGTCCGGCTCGTGCTTCGCGTACGCCTGCGGGAAGCCGCTGCGCTGGACGCGCTGCGCGGCCACCGTGAGGGGCAGCCGCGAGTAGCCCGGAACCTCGGCCAGGCCGTCGTAGAACTTCCCCGACGCGTAGACGGGGTCCATGATCTGCTCGGGCGTCCCCCATCCCTGCGAAGGACGCTGCTGGAACAGGCCGAGGGAGTCCCGGTCGCCGTGCGCGATGTTGCGCAGCGCCGACTCCTGGAGCGCGGTCGCCAGCGCGATCGTCACCGCCCGCTCGGGCATCCCGCGGGTCGTGCCCACCGCGGAGATCGTCGCGGCGTTGTCCGCCATCTCGGCCGTGAGCTCGTACGACGGGCCGTCGCCCTCGGCCGTACGGACGACGCAGCGCGGGGGCCCGCCGCCGGTGACGTACTGCACCGCGACGTAACCGATGAGGGCCAGCAGCACGAGGGACGCGGCCGCGAAGCGCAAGAGGCGGCCGCGCCGGACGGGAGAGGCGGTCTCGGACACCCGCCCACCGTACTGGAGCCCCCGGAGCGCCCCCGGGGGTGTGCCGGTCAGGACGGGCCGCTGACCGCTTATCGTCGGAGCCATGCCTGAGACCGCGCTTGACCTCACCCTCGACGCACCCGCGCTCACCGCAGCCCTGGTCGACTTCCCGTCGGTCAGCGGCACGGAGAAGCCCCTCGCCGACGCCATCGAGGAAGCGCTGCGCGAGCTGCCGCACCTCACCGTCGACCGGCACGGGAACAACGTCGTGGCCAGGACCCGCCTCGGCCGCTCCGAGCGGGTCGTGCTGGCGGGGCACATCGACACGGTCCCGATCGCCGACAACGTGCCCTCGCGGCTCGACGACGACGGCATCCTGTGGGGCTGCGGCACCAGTGACATGAAGTCGGGCGTCGCCGTCCAGCTGCGGATCGCCGCCACCGTTCCGGAGCCCAATCGCGACCTCACCTTCGTCTTCTACGACAACGAAGAGGTGGCCGCACACCTCAACGGACTGGGGCATGTGGCCGAGGCCCACCCGGATTGGCTCGTCGGCGACTTCGCGGTCCTGCTGGAGCCCTCCGACGCCCAGGTCGAGGGCGGCTGTCAGGGGACGCTCCGGGTCCACCTGCGCACGAAGGGGGAGCGGGCACACTCCGCGCGCAGCTGGATGGGGTCCAACGCCGTTCACGCCGCCGGCCCGATCCTCGCCCGTCTCGCGTCGTACGAGCCGCGCCGGCCGGTCATCGACGGACTGGAGTACCGGGAGGGCCTCAACGCCGTCGGCATCGAGGGAGGCGTGGCCACCAACGTCATCCCCGACGAATGCACCGTGGTGGTCAATTACCGCTACGCCCCGGACCGCAGCATGGCCGAGGCCGAGGAGCATGTCCGCGAGGTGTTCGCCGACTGCGGTGTGAGCGAGATCGTGGTGGACGACCACACAGGCGGGGCCCTGCCCGGTCTGTCGCACCCCGCCGCTGCCGCGTTCATGGAGGCGGTGGGCGGCACCGCCCGGCCCAAGTTCGGCTGGACGGACGTCTCACGCTTCAGCGCCCTGGGGGTGCCCGCGGTGAACTACGGCCCCGGCGACGCGCTCTTCGCCCACAAGCGGGACGAACACGTCGCCGTGGACAAGATCACGCACTGCGAGGACCGGCTGCGTGAGTGGCTCTCTTCCTGACATCGCATCCTGGTGGATCGCCCCGATTTCGCCATTCGTCACGTCGGCCGACCTACCCTGAGCCAAAGCAGATGATGTTCGGCGGAGGGAGCAGGTCATGAGCAACCCCGAGGGATTGCGGGCGCTGGAGGAGCAGCGGCTGGGACCGGTACTGCGCCGCAGGGAACAGATCCGGCCGGGCACCACCGATCAGCGGCTGCTCGACACCGAGGGCGACTCCCAGTGGGTGCACACCGACCCGTGGCGGGTCATGCGGATCCAGTCCGAGTTCGTCGAGGGCTTCGGCGCCCTCGCCGAACTGCCCAGTGCCATCAGCGTCTTCGGTTCCGCCCGCACCCCGGCCGGCACACCCGAGTACGAGGTGGGCGTCAAGCTCGGCAGGGCGCTGGCCAAGGCGGGCTTCGCGGTGATCACCGGCGGTGGTCCCGGAGTGATGGAGGCCGCGAACAAGGGCGCGAGCGAGGCCAAGGGGATCTCGGTCGGCCTCGGCATCGAGCTGCCCTTCGAGCAGGGCATCAACCCGCACGTCGACATCGGGGTGAACTTCCGCTACTTCTTCGTCCGCAAGACGATGTTCGTGAAGTACGCGCAGGGCTTCGTCGTGCTGCCGGGCGGACTCGGCACGCTGGACGAACTGTTCGAGGCGCTGACGCTCGTCCAGACCCGTAAGGTGACGCGCTTTCCGATCGTGCTCTTCGGTACGGACTACTGGAGCGGCCTGGTCGACTGGCTGCGCGACACCGTCATCGCCCAGGGCAAGGCGTCGGAGAAGGACCTGCTGCTCTTCCACGTCACGGACGACGTGGAGGAGGCGGTGGCCCTGGTCTCCAAGGAGACGGGCAGGTAGCCGCGCGCGGCGGACGCAGGGCCCCGGACGCACGTCCGGGGCCCTCCTGGCGGGCGTCCCGGGCTTCCCGTGCCCCGCGCCTCCAGCGCGTCCGGCTCCGGCTCTCAGGCGAGACCGCGGCGGGCGACCGCCGGCGGACGGTGGCCCGCGATCGAGGCCACCATGTCCAGGACCTGCTTGGTCTCCGCCACCTCGTGCACGCGGTAGACCTGCGCGCCCAGCCAGGCGGAGACCGCCGTGGTCGCCAGGGTGCCCAGCACCCGCTCCTTGACCGGCTTGTCGAGGGTCTCCCCGACGAAGTCCTTGTTCGACAAGGACACCAGCACCGGCCAGCCGGTCTCCGTCATCTCCCCGAGCCGGCGGGTCGCCTCCAGGCTGTGCCGGGTGTTCTTGCCGAAGTCATGGCCGGGATCGATCATGATCCCGTCCCTGCGGACGCCGAGCCCGACCGCCCGCTCCGCCAGCGCGAGCGTCACGCGGAGAATGTCCGCCGTCACGTCGTCGTACGCCACCCGGTGCGGGCGCGTGCGCGGTTCGGCGCCGCCCGCGTGGGTGCACACCAGACCGGCCCCGTACCGCGCGGCGACCTCGGCCAGCTTCGGGTCCACGCCGCCCCACGCGTCGTTCAGCACGTCGGCGCCCGCCTCGCACACCGCCGCTCCCACGTCGTGGCGCCAGGTGTCGACGCTGATCACCACGTCCGGGTGGCGTCGCCGCACCTCGGCCACGAAGCCGACCGTGCGCCGCGCCTCCTCCTCGGCGGACACCTCTTCGCCGGGACCGGCCTTCACCCCGCCGATGTCGATGATGGCGGCGCCCTCGGCCACCGCCTGCTCGACGCGGGACAGAGCGGGCTCGTCCCGGAACGTCGAGCCCTGGTCGTAGAAGGAGTCGGGCGTCCGGTTCACGATCGCCATGATCACCGGCTCGTGCGCGTCGAACTCGCGCCGTCCCAGCCGCAGCATCCGCTGTTTCCTCCTCATCGTTCGCCTGCGACCCTAGCTGTCGGTGCCCCGTGGCACGATCAGCGGTGGACGGTTTTCCGCTCGGGTAAGTTCCCCGGGGACGTACGGGAAGTTCGGGGAGAGGGTCGCTCGTGTTCTGGTTCTTGCTGATCGCGATGGTCGTGGTCATCGCGGCGGTCACGCTCGTGGTGGTCGGCGGCAGTGACAGCGCGGCACTGCCGGAGGCCCCTCCGGAGCAGTTGGTGGACCCGCTGCCGCCCGGGCGCCCCGTCGGCCGCGCCGACGTCGATGCCCTCCGCCTCCCCGTCGGCCTGCGCGGCTACCGGATGGCGGACGTGGACGACGTACTCGGCCGCCTCGGCGCGGAGCTCGCGGAAAGGGACGCGCGCATCGCCGAACTGGAGTCCGCGCTCGCCGGGGCCCAGGCCACCGCGGCGGGCCGGCGGGACATGTTCACCAAGCCCGGAGAGGAGCCGGGCCGGTGACCGTGGCGACCGGCGCCGCCGTGCCGGGCCCGGACGGCAGGCTCCGGTGCCCCTGGGGACTGTCCACCGTCGAGTACGTCACGTACCACGACGAGGAGTGGGGCCGCCCGGTGCACGGCGACGACGCCCTGTTCGAACGGCTCTGCCTGGAGGCCTTCCAGTCCGGGCTGTCCTGGATCACGATCCTGCGCCGCAGGGAGGGCTTCCGCAGCGCCTTCGACGGCTTCAAGATCGCCTCGGTGGCCGCGTTCACCGAGGCCGACGAGGAGCGCCTGCTCGCCGACCCCGGCATCATCCGCAACCGCGCCAAGATCCGGGCGACCCTCGCCAACGCGCAGGTGCTCGCCGACTGGCCGGCCGGCGAGCTCGACGAGCTGATCTGGTCGTACGCGCCCGGCACGGCGCTGTCGGCACCCCGCACCATCGCCGACGTGCCGGCCGTCACCGACGGGTCCACCGCTCTGGCCAAGGCCCTCAAGAAGCGCGGACTGCGCTTCGTGGGCCCGACGACGGCGTACGCACTGATGCAGGCCTGCGGGCTCGTCGACGACCACCTCGCCGACTGCGTGGCGCGCGGCGGCGGCCGCTGACGCCACGCCGGCCCGTACGGCTCAGCGGCCGAGGTACTTGGGGGTCTCCTTGGCGAGGAACGCCTGCACCGCGATCGCATGGTCCTCGGAGGCGCCCGCCTTCGCCTGCATCTCCTCCTCCTTGTCGAGCGCCTCGCTCAGCGAACGGTCCGCGCCGTAGGCCATCGACTCCTTCAGCGCGGCGTAGGCGAGCGTGGGCCCGTCGGCCAGCGCGCGGGCCACGGCGGCGGCCTCCGCGGCCAGCTCGTCCGCCGGGACGAGCTTGTTCGCGATGCCCCACTCGTACGCCTCCTGCGCGGAGAACGAGCGGGGGAAGAGCAGCAGGTCGGCGGCGCGGCTCTGCCCGATCAGCCGGGGCAGCGTCCAGGACACGCCGGAATCGGCGGTGAGCGCCACGCCCGCGAAGGACGTCGTGAATTTGGCCGTGTCGGCGACGACCCGGTAGTCGGCGGCCAGCGCGAACCCGAGGCCGGCACCGGCTGCCACGCCGTTGACCCCGGCGACGACCGGCTTCTGCATCCCGGTCAGCGCCCGGACGATCGGGTTGTAGTGCTCCCGCACGGTGCTCATGGTCCCGCCGCTGCCGGACTCACGGTCGGCGGCGAGCAGGGACACGTGCTCCTTGAGGTCCTGGCCCACGCAGAACGCCTTGCCGGTGGCGGTCAGCAGCACCGCCCGCACCGCCGTGTCGGCGGCCGCGGCCTGCACGGCGTCGCGCAGAGCCACCTTCGCGTCGACGTTCATCGCGTTCATGGCCTCGGGCCGGTTGATCGTGATCGTCGCGAGTCCGTCGTTCACGTCGTACAGCACGGAGTCGGCCATGGCGGGTCCCCTTAGTGGTTCTGACGGCAGTGTCGAGGCCAGCATGACGGAGATCATCGGGTGTGCACATGTGACCTGCGTCAAACAAACTCCGTGGGGCGCCTGGGGAGCGGCGGCGAAGTATCGCAGGCACATCGCCGAATTGAGTGGTTTTGAGAGAGCGCGTTGCGCAAGCGATGCCGACTGATGTTGGTCTTTGGGTCCCGCCATGCGGGATAATGACCTGGAAGCAATGTGTTCGATGCCGGTGACACAGCACCTCTCACGGGGCCGCCGGCTGCGATGAGCTGGTTTCAGGAAGGGGAACGAGCATGGCGGCCATGAAGCCGCGGACGGGCGACGGCCCGCTCGAGGTGACAAAGGAGGGGCGGGGCATCGTCATGCGCGTTCCGCTCGAAGGCGGCGGTCGGCTTGTCGTCGAACTGACTCCGGACGAAGCCGATGCACTCGGTGACGCCCTGAAGAAGGTCGTCGGCTGACGCGCCCTGATTTTCCACTGCCCCGGCACGGTTCGTGCCGGGGCAGTGCGTGTTCCGGGGGTGCGGCAGACCCGGCAGGCGTGTTGCGGGGATGGGGCGGGCCCGGCCCCATCAGCCTGGGAGGCGCGGAAGTACAGGGGCGGAGCCCCGGACAGCCTTCCCCGGCTCCGATTCAGGCGCGGCGGACCGCGCAGAGGAGACCGTCGCCCACCGGCAGCAGCGTCGGCAGGAGTTCATGGCTCTCGCGGACCGCGCGCAGCAGCTCACGCACCCGGAGGACCTCCGCGGGCTGCGCGGCGGAGTCGACCGTACGGCCGTCGGCGAACACGCCCTCGAAGCAGACGAGCCCGCCGGGCCTCAGCAGGCGCAACGATTCAGCGAGGTAGTCGAGGGACTCGGTGCGGTCGCCGTCGCAGAAGACGAGGTCGTATCCGCCGTCCGCGAGCCGTGGCAGGACGTCGAGCGCGCGGCCGGGGATGAAGCGGGCGCGGTTCCCGGCGAAGCCGGCCGCACGGAAGGCCTCACGGGCGAACTGCTGGCGTTCCGGCTCGAGGTCCACCGTGGTCAGGACGCCGTCCGGGCGCATGCCGTGCAGCAGGTAGATGCCGGAGACTCCCGTCCCGGTCCCGATCTCTGCCACCGCTTTCGCGTCGGCGGTCGCCGCCAGCAGTCGCAGAGCGGCGCCGGTGCCCGGGGACACCGAGGGCAGCCCTGACTCCCGGGCCCGGTCCCGGGCCCAGCGCAGAGCGTCGTCCTCGGCGACAAAGGCGTCGGCGAACGCCCAGCTCGTCTGCTGGTTGGCGTTGATGACCCTCTCCTGTCCCCGTAGTTGGCGCGACGCTGACTGTATCCGCTGGGCCCGGGAACCCGCAGATGGGACCGGTCGTTGTTGAGGCAGAGGGAAGCGCGTGGAGCGGGGCCGGATGCCGGTTCCAAATCCACGTAAAGATTCTTATCCGGAGCTAACGGGCGAGGTGGCTATGGTAGGGGCTCCGCTGGACACCACCAGAGCCGACAGGGGAGGTGCGGCTGCACCTGCGGATCGGGGAGGAGTGCTGAGGCGCCTTCTCAGGTCGGTGGGTGAGCCGAAATCCGTGACCAACACTGCTGACCGTTCTACGCCCTCCGACTCCGTCACCACGGCGACCTTCGCATCGGATGCGGAATCGCAGGCCTGGACCCCTCCCACGTGGGAGGAGATCGTCAGCACGCACAGCGCACGGGTCTACCGCCTCGCGTACCGCCTGACGGGCAACCAGCACGACGCGGAGGACCTCACACAAGAGGTCTTCGTCCGCGTCTTCCGCTCCCTGTCGACGTACACGCCCGGCACCTTCGAGGGCTGGCTCCACAGGATCACCACGAACCTCTTCCTGGACATGGTCCGCCGCAAGCAGCGGATCCGCTTCGACGCCCTCGGCGACGACGCGGCGGAGCGTCTGCCCAGCCGGGAGCCGTCGCCCCAGCAGGTCTTCAACGACAGCCACTTCGACGCGGACGTGCAGCATGCGCTGGACACCCTCGCGCCCGAGTTCCGCGCCGCCGTGGTGCTCTGTGACATCGAGGGCCTGTCGTACGAGGAGATCGCCGCGACCCTGGGCGTGAAGCTCGGCACCGTCCGCAGTCGCATCCACCGTGGCCGCTCCCACCTGCGCAAGGCACTGCAGCACCGTTCGCCGGAGGCGCGCGCGGAGCAGCAGCGCTCGCTGGCGGGTGCCGTGGGCCTGGCGGGGGAGGGTGGACCGGCGTGAGCGGTACAGGTCCGACTCCTGCGGAGCAGCATCTGGGGGACCGGCTGGCCGCACTCGTCGACGGTGAACTGGAGCACGACGCCCGGGACCGGGTCCTCGCGCATCTGGCCACCTGTCCGAGATGCAAGGCCGAGGCCGACGCCCAGCGTCGTCTCAAGAACGTCTTCGCCCAGTCCGCGCCGCCGCCGCTCTCCGAGGGGCTGCTCGCACGGCTGCAAGGCCTGCCCGCCGGTCCCGGCGCCGGTGACGACGACGAGCCCGGCCCCTTCGGCGGCGGACGTGCCGCCGGCGGGGTGTTCGGAGCGCTGAACCCGTCCGCGGGAAGACCGCGCGACCCTCGCGCGGAGACGTTCGGCTACGTCCCCGGCGGGGCCCACGCGGCCGTTCTGCCCGGTGGCGGCAGCGGCTTCCGGATCCACGAGGTCGGCCGAGCGGAAGCTGAGCGCTCGCCGTGGCGCGGCAGGCGGTTCGCCTTCGCGGCGGCCAGCGCCGTGTCCTTCGCCGCCATCGCCTTGGGCGGTGCCGTTCCGCTCGACGCCGCCGGTGATTCCGGTGCGCGCGGACAGGGCGGCGGCAACAAGGTGACGCCGCTGCGCACCGCGACGCCGACGCCCGCCGCGAACACCACGACCCCGGGACCCGGTGGCGGCGCCACCACGTTCCGCGGCACGGACGGCGACCGGCGCCGGGGCGGGAGCGGCCAGACCAGGCCGGGCTCCGGGCCGGTGATCGCCGCGGTGCCGGGCGAGCCCGATGGTCAGGCGCTCAACCGCCACCTCGGTGTCTCGCCGCTGGCCCACGCCTCCTCGACGACCCCGCTGATACGTCCGACGGCAGCGGCGCTGCACCTGGCCGCCGCCCCGGTGATCGGTCCTGTGGCCACTCCGGTGCCCAGGCATCTTGCTGCTCCGTCGCAGTCCGCCCCGCCGCCTTCGCACTGACCGGCGCGGGGTACCTGAGCAGGACCCGACCAGGACCCTGCGCACGGATTCGCAAACCTGGTTGAATCTCAGCGGGTGCCCGCGGGGGTGCCGCAGCGGCCGGCAGTTTGCGGGGAGAGCATGGACGACGGGAAGCCCACCGGACCCAAGGCGAAGTGGTGGAGCCGCCCCGACAAGGGGCGCGCGGTTCCCTCCGGGCAGGAGGTATCCGCGCCGGAAGAGGCTTCCGTGGCCCGGGACGCTTCATCGGTGGACGCGTCACCGGCCCCGGAGACGGACGACCGGGCGAACGCCCGGGCGCACGCGCAGACGGACCAGGTGACGGTCCCGGCGCCTGCCGGGGCGCCCGAACCGGTGCCCGCTGAGGTGCCCGCGTCGGCGCCCCCGGAGGAATCGCCCGTGGAGGCCACGGTGGACGCCACTGTGCCCGCCACGGCCGCAGCCCTCGCCGCGCCCGCGAGGCCCCAGCCGCTGCACGACCCCGATCCCTACGGCACCCCGCCGTACGGCGGACCCGGCCCCTGGGCGCCCGCCCCGCCCGTACAGCGCCCGGTGGCGACGCCGGCCCACGGCACACCGCTGCCGGCCCAGTACGCGACGGCCGGCACCGCCGGCGACGGCTATGCGCAGCCGCAGCCGCATCCGCACCCGGATCAGCAGCACCAGCACCGGTCCTCGCATCCGCACCCGCCGCAGCATCCACAGCCGGGCCCGCGCTGTCGCCCGCCGCGCCCACCCCGGCCGGTCCGCCTCCCGCCCCGGAGCGGCCGCAGCCGCTGTCCTCTGTCTGGCTCCAGTACGACCCCTGGAGCGCGCCGGGAACGCCGTTCACCCACCCGGGGAGCCGGCCGCCCCCCGCAGGCGCCGACGCGGTCCGCTGCTGATCGGGGCCCTCGTCGTCGCGCTCGTCGCCGGCGGTACCGGCGGTGTCATAGGCGCCTATGTGGAGCGCAACGGCGGTGTGACCCGCATCGAGCTTCCGCAGGCCGGTCGCGAGAGCGCCGACCGGGCACCCGGCAGCGTCGCCGGCATCGCCGCGAGCGCCCTGCCGAGCGTCGTCACCCTGCATGTCAGCGGCGACGCGGAACAGGGCACCGGAACCGGATTCGTGCTCGACGAGCAGGGTCACATCCTCACCAACCACCATGTCGTGGACCCGGCCGGCACCTCCGGCGACATCTCGATCACCTTCAGCGGCGGCGAGACGGCCAAGGCCACCCTCGTCGGCAAGGACAGCGGCTATGACCTGGCCGTGGTCAAGGTGACCGGGGTCAGCGGACTGAAACCGCTGCCGCTGGGCAACTCCGACAACGTCCGGGTCGGCGATCCCGTCGTCGCCATCGGCGCACCGTTCGACCTCCAGAACACGGTCACCTCGGGAATCATCAGCGCCAAGGAGCGGCCGATCACCGCCGGCGGTGACAAGGGCGACGGCAGCGACATCAGCTATGTCGACGCCCTGCAGACCGACGCACCGATAAACCCCGGCAATTCGGGCGGCCCGCTCGTGGACGGCAAGGCCCAGGTCATCGGCATCAACAGCGCCATCCGTGCCGCGGACACCGGTGCGGGGACCGACGGGGCCCAGGCGGGCTCCATCGGGCTCGGCTTCGCGATTCCCATCAACCAGGGCAAGCGCGTCGCGGAGGAGCTGATCAACACCGGCAAGGCCACGCATCCCGTGATCGGGGTCAGCCTCGACATGAAGTTCGCCGGTGACGGGGCCCGCGTCGGTGACAAGGGCCAGGACGACTCCCCCGCCGTCACACCGGGCGGTCCCGCGGCCAAGGCGGGCGTCAGGCCGGGCGATGTCGTCACCGAGGTCGACGGCCGGCGGGTGCACAGCGGCGAGGAGCTGATAGTGAAGATCCGCGCGCACCGCCCGGGCGACGAGCTCGAGCTGACGCTGCGTCGCGGCGGGGACGAGCGGACGGTGACGCTTGTGCTCGGCTCCGCGGACAGCTCATGACCATCTCGCAGCTGCCCGGAAGGTACCGGGCCGACAGTTTCGCCGGGTACCGTGGAGCGGACCCGGATCCCGGCCGGTCCGCGGACCGCGGCGGGCACGTGGAACGCAGCGAGCACGGAGAACACGAGGAGCGGCAAGGTGTTCAATGACATAGGCGCACTGGAGCTGGTGGCGCTCGTGGTCCTCGCCGTGCTCATCTTCGGCCCCGACAAGCTGCCGAAGGTCATCCAGGACGCCAGCCGCTTCATCCGGAAGGTCCGCGCGTTCTCCGAGAGCGCGAAAGAGGACATCCGCACCGAGCTCGGGCCCGAGTTCAAGGACTTCGAGTTCGAGGACCTCAACCCGAAGGCTTTCATCCGCAAGCAGCTCGCGGAGAACGAGGATCTGAAGGACCTCAAGGAGCTCCGCAGCAGCTTCGATCTCAAGAAGGAGATCAACGAGGTCGCCGACGCCGTCAACGGAACGGAGCATTCCGGTGTGTCGGACAGTTCCGTGCCCGCCGCGGTGAACGGTTCCTCCTCAGGCGGCCCCGACCTGCTCAAGAAGGGCGAGAAGCCGGCCCGAGACGACCGCCCGCCCTTCGACGCAGACGCCACCTGAGGACTGTCAATCCCTGCGAGCGGGGTGTGGGTGGCTATTCTCCATCTGTCCGGCAGTGAGGACGCCCGAGGGGGCGGGTCCGCTGCAGGTGTGAAAGACGGAGAGGCGGCCGGGTACATGTCGACGACGAGCCGGGTGACGGAGCAGCAGGGGACGGCGGGCGAAACGCCGGACCAGAGCGGCTACAGATCCCGCACGGCGCAGGGGGACACGGCGGCCCGGCGTGCGGCGGAGGGATTCAAGAACGCCGCCTTCCCCTGGTACGCGCTGGACGAGGCCTTCACCGGTCCTCGGCGCCTGATGCAGGTGGGCACCGCCGCCGACGGGACCGTCCAGCACGGCGCGATCGGTCACGGCGACGAGCCGACGATACGGTCCGAGACGGCAGGTGCGGAGAAGGAGCGTTTCGCCGTCGTCGTGACCGTCGCGGCGAACCCGGTCAGGCGCACCGGCGACGGCACGGGCGTGCTGGAGGCCACCACCGTTGCCTCGGCCGCCTGGCTGGCCGGCTCCGGCCTGCTGGCCCACACCTGGCCCGAGAAGCTCGACCACTCGCTGCGTGACGACTGGCTCGACCAGCAGACGGAGACCGCGTTCGAGCTGGCCGACGATCTGACCGGCCCCGAGTGGTCGACCCTCTCGCTGCCGGTGGACGGGGTGCCGACGTCCTTCCACTACCGCGAGTCGGAGTTCGGCTGGGTGCTGGCCGGCACGACCGGGGCGGGAGTCCACATCGGCGCGTACGGGCGCGGGATGAGCGCGTACGGCCTGGGGTTCGCGGTGGTCGCCAACCCGGCCGCGTACGTGCGCTGACCCGCAGGCGGGACGACCGCCGTACGTGCCCCAGGAGGCGGTACGGACCTGATGACGGACCGAGGGCGCCGCTCGAGCCGAGCGGCGCCCTCGGTGCCGGTGAGGGCGAGTGCCCCCTCCGGTCAGAACTTGTTGCGGGGTGTGATGCCCAGCGACATGCCGGACAGACCGCGCTGACGGCCCCCGAGCTTGCCCGCGATCGCGCGCAGCGCCGAACCCGCGGGGAGTCCGGGTCCGTGATGACGACCGGCTTGCCCTCGTCGCCGCCCTCGCGGAGCCGTACGTCGATCGGGATCGAGCCCAGCACCGGCACCGTCGCGCCGGTCGTCTTCGTCAGGCCCTCGGCGACCCGCTGGCCGCCTCCGCTGCCGAAGACGTCGACCATCTCGTCGCAGTGCGGGCACGGCAGGCCCGCCATGTTCTCGACGACACCCACGATCTTCTGGTGCGTCTGCACCGCGATGGAACCGGCCCGCTCGGCCACCTCGGCGGCGGCCTGCTGCGGAGTGGTGACGACGAGGATCTCCGCGTTCGGGACGAGCTGGGCGACGGAGATCGCGATGTCGCCCGTGCCCGGCGGGAGATCGAGCAGCAGGACGTCCAGGTCGCCCCAGTACACGTCGGCGAGGAACTGCTGCAGCGCCCGGTGGAGCATCGGGCCGCGCCACACCACCGGCGCGTTGCCGGGCGTGAACATGCCGATGGAGATGACCTTCACGCCGTTCGCCGACGGCGGCATGATCATGTTCTCGACCTGGGTCGGACGCCCGTCCGCGCCCAGCATGCGCGGCACGCTGTGGCCGTAGATGTCCGCGTCGACGACGCCGACCTTCAGACCGTCCGCCGCCATGGCCGCCGCCAGGTTCACGGTCACGGACGACTTGCCGACGCCGCCCTTTCCGGACGCCACCGCGTACACACGCGTCAGCGAACCCGGCTTGGCGAACGGCACCTCGCGCTCGGCGGTGGTGCCCCGCAGCGATGCCGCGAGGTCCTTGCGCTGCTCGTCGCTCATCACGTCCAGGGTGACCTCGACCCGCGAGACGCCGTCGACGCGTGCGACCGCCTCGGTCACGTTCTTGGTGATCGTCTCCCGCATCGGGCAGCCCGAGACGGTGAGGTACACCGTCACGGCGACCGTGCCGTCGTCCCCGATCTCCACCGACTTCACCATGCCCAGATCGGTGATCGGTCGGTTGATCTCGGGGTCGTTCACCGTCGCCAGTGCCTCAAGCACCGCGTCTTCCGTAGCCATACGGAGATGGTACGGCTCCAGCCACCGCCTGCGGAAAGGCCGTCAGCGGTCGTCTTCGTCACTACCGCGTGTGCGCTCGTGCGGGGAAGGGACCCGCTGCTCGTCCATCGTCCTCACCAGATCCTCCAGCTCGGAGCGGATCCAGTCCCGCGTCGGCACCTCGCCGAGGCCCATCCGCAGCGCCGCGACCTCACGGGTCAGATACTCCGTGTCCGCGATCGAGCGCTCGTTCTGCTTGCGGTCCTGCTCCAGGTTGACCCGGTCGCGGTCGTCCTGCCGGTTCTGCGCCAGCAGGATCAGCGGCGCCGCGTACGACGCCTGGAGGGACAGCGCGAGGGTCAGGAAGATGAACGGGTACTCGTCGAAGCGCAGCTGGGCGGGGGCGCTGACGTTCCACACCACCCAGGCGATGATCGTCAGGGTCATCCAGACGAGGAACCGGCCCGTGCCGAGGAACCGCGCGATCTTCTCCGAGAGACGCCCGAAGGCCTCCGGGTCGTAGTCGGGCAGCAGACTGCGGCGCGGTGCCCGCGGCAGATCGAGCCGCACCCGCGTCCGCGGCGCGGCGCTCGCCCCCGCCGGCATGCGGCCCTGCTGCTCGAACCGGTCGGGCGGCCCGGTCTCGCCGCTACCCATGGGCGGATTCCTCGAACTCGGTCTCGCGCCAGTCGTCAGGCAGCAGGTGGTCCAGTACGTCGTCGACGGTCACGGCACCCAGCAGCGACCCGCCCTCGTCGACGACCGGCGCCGCGACCATGTTGTAGGCGGCGAGGTGCTGGGTGACGGTTCGCAGCGGGGTGTCCGGCGACAGCGGCGGCAGGTCGCTGTCCACGATCGAACTGACCAGCGCGAACGGCGGGTCCCGCAGCAGCCGCTGGAAGTGCACCGTGCCGAGGTACTTCCCCGTGGGCGTCTCGTCGGGCGGCCGGCACACGTACACCTGCGCGGCGAGGGCGGGGGAGAGGTCCTGCTGGCGCACCCTGGCCAAGGCGTCGGCCACAGTGGCGTCGGGGCGCAGCACGATCGGCTCCGTCGTCATCAGACCGCCCGCGGTGCGCTCCTCGTACGCCATCAGCCGACGCACGTCCGCCGCGTCGCCGGGCCGCATCAGGGCCAGCAGCCGCTCCTTGTCCGCTTCCGGCAGCTCGGACAGCAGGTCGGCGGCGTCGTCCGGGTCCATGGCCTCCAGGACGTCGGCCGCTCGTTCCTCCTTGAGCTTGCCGAGGATCTCCACCTGGTCGTCGTCGGGCAGCTCCTCCAGCACATCGGCGAGCCGGTCGTCGTCGAGCGCCGCGGCCACCTCGGCACGCCGCTTGGGCGACAGATGGTGCAGCACGTTGGCGAGGTCGGCCGGACGCAGCTGCTCGAAGGTGGCCAGCAGGTTCTCCGCGCCCTGACCGTGCTCCTCGAGCGAGAAGCCGGTGACGGCGGACCACTCGAGGGTCAGCGTCTCGCCCTTGCGGCGCAGGGCCCCGCCCTTGCCCCGGCGCACGAAGACCTTGTCGATCTCCCAGTCGCGGCGGGCCGGCAGCTGCTGGATCGCCACGTCGAGCACGGTGACCTCCTCGCCGCTCTCCACGAGGCGTACCCGCCGGTCCAGGAGCTCGCCGAGCACCAGCCGCTCGGTGGGACGCTGCTCGAAGCGGCGGACGTTGAGGACACCGGTGGTGATGACCTGGCCCGACTCGATCCCCGTCACCCGCGTCATGGGGAGGAAGATCCGGCGGCGGCTGATCACCTCGACCACGAGGCCCAGCAGCCGCGGCGGCCGGCGGCCGACGCGCAGCATCGCGACCAGGTCGCGTACGCGTCCCACCTGGTCACCGTTGGGGTCGAAGACGGGCACGCCGGCGAGGTGCGAGACGAAGACCCGCGGGGCGCCTGCCGCCATGTTCGCCCCTCCTCCAATGCCGGTCACTTCTGCGCCGAAATGCTGGTTCCGGACCGTTTCAGGCTAGCCGGTACCGATCCGGGCCGCTCCCGGCCGACGGCCGGACGGCTGCCTGCGTACCCGTGCACCCGGCACGGGTACGCTGCGGTCTGCCAATCCCCACAGATGAGAGGCAGTGCGCTGGTGACTCCCCTCCCTCCGGCCGACCGAGTACGCCGGGCCGGGCTCTCCGCGGTGCTGTGTGCCGGGCTGACCATGGCCCTCGGTGCGTGCGGTGAGGACCCGGACGCGGGGACGAACGGGATCGGGAAGCTGTCGGCGGAGGAGATCGAGACCAAGGCGCGGACGGCGGCCGACGCCGCGGCCTCGGTGCGCCTCTCGGGCACCCTCGTCAGCAAGGGCGGCACCTACAAGCTCAACATGCGGCTCAAGCACGACGGCGGCACCGGATCGCTCACGTCCAAGGAGAACGCCTTCGAGCTGCTGAGGATCGGCGACACCCTCTTCCTGAAGGCCGACGCCGGTTTCTGGAGCCATGCCGACGGCGACAAGGAGAAGGAGCCGAGCGAGTCGGACCGCGAGGCGGCGAAGAAGCTTGCCGACAAGTACGTGAAGGTCCCCAAGGGCGACCCCTCGTACAAGCAGTTCCGCGGCTTCACCGACATGGACGTGCTGCTCGACGGCCTGCTCGGTATGGAGGGCGAGCTCAGCAAGGGCGACCGGACCCGCGTCGGAGGGGTCCGCACCATCAAGGTCACGGCGGGCGAGGGCGGCCGGGGCGGTGTCCTCGACGTGTCGCTGGAGGGCAAGCCGTATCCGCTGCAGTTCACCCGGGCCGGCGGCGCGGGAGTGCTCACCCTGGGTGACTGGGACAAGGACTTCCCGCTGGCGGAACCGTCGAAGGACGAGACGGTCGACTACGGCAAGCAGCTCCCGAAGTCCTCCGAGCAGAGCTCCTGACCTCCGAGCAGAGTCCCTGACCTTCGCACAGGGCTCCTGACGTCCGCGCAGGGCTCCCGGCCCTCGGCACGCGGGGCGTGATCGCCGCTCAGACCCTTGACCTGAGCGGACGGATCAGCCGCGGCGCTTGCGCCGCTTCAGCAGGAGCCTCGGCAGTGCCGCCGGAGCAGGCCGGCGGGTGGTCGCGGCGGTCGGCAGTGGCGCGGCCGCCAGCGAGCCGTCGGGCAGGTCGGTGACGACGTCCCGCGGCTCGAGGCGCAGCACCCGGCATTCACGCGCCCAGCGCTCGGTCATCCGCTCCGCGTCCGGCGCGTTCAGCCGCTTGCCCTTGAGCTCGCCGACGGCCGCCTCCCACGTCTGTGAGTGCGGGGCGAGCTCGCTCACCCGGGCCGACCAGGCGACGAGCCTTCCGCCCTTGTCCTTGCTGCGGACGGTGACCTCCGCGTCGGCGCCGTCCACGAGGCCCGGCAGCGGCTGCTCGCCGGGCCCGTCGCCGACGATGTACGCGGCGCCCTCGTGCCAGACGTGCCACAGGGCACGCGCCGGGCCGTCGCCACGCACCCAGATGAGGCCCGACTTCTTGGTGGCCTCCTCGACGAGCGCCCGGCCGAGCAGATGCGATGTCATGCGCGCAGCCTATCGACCGGCTCTCGTACTACAGCCAGCCGTTGCGCTTGAGCGTGCGGTGGATGGCGAAACAGACCACCGCGATGCCCGTGAGCACCAGGGGATAGCCGTACTTCCACTTCAGCTCCGGCATGTGGTCGAAGTTCATGCCGTAGATGCCGCAGACCGCCGTGGGGACGGCGATGATCGCCGCCCAGGAGGTGATCTTGCGCATGTCCTCGTTCTGGGCGACGGTCGCCTGGGCCAGGTTGGCCTGGAGGATGGAGTTCAGCAGCTCGTCGAAGCCGATGACCTCCTCCTGCACGCGCGCGAGGTGGTCGGCGACGTCGCGGAAGTACTTCTGGATGTCGGGGTCCACGAGTCGCATCGGCCGCTCGCTCAGCAGCTGCATCGGACGCAGCAGCGGGGAGACGGCCCGCTTGAACTCCAGCACCTCGCGCTTGAGCTGGTAGATCCGCCCCGCGTCGCCACCGCGCGGGCTGCCCTTGGCGGGCGCGGAGAAGACGTCGATCTCCACCTCGTCGATGTCGTCCTGCACGGCCTCCGCGACGGCGATGTAGCCGTCGACGACATGGTCGGCGATGGCGTGCAGCACCGCGGAGGGGCCCTTGGCGAGCAGCTCGGCGTCCTTCTGCAGCCCGTGCCGCAGCGCGCGCAGCGAACCCTTGCCGCCGTGCCGCACGGTGATGACGAAGTCCCGGCCCGTGAAGCACATCACCTCGCCGGTCTCCACGACCTCGCTGGTGGCGGTGAGTTCCGCGTGCTCGACGTAGTGGATCGTCTTGAAGACGGTGAACAGGGTGTCGTCGTACCGCTCCAGCTTGGGCCGCTGGTGGGCGTGGACCGCGTCCTCGACGGCGAGCGGGTGGAGCCCGAACTCCGCGGCGATACCGGCGAATTCGGCCTCCGTCGGCTCGTGCAGCCCGATCCAGGCGAAACCGCCGCCCTCCCGCACCCGCAGCATCGCCTCGTGGGGCGTCAGGCACGCGGTGCTCTCGAGGCGCCGGCCGTCACGGTAGACGGCGCAGTCGACGACCGCGCTGGAGGCGGAGGGGTCACGGGTGGTGTCGTAGCCGCTGTACGGGGTGCTGCTCTTGCGCAGCGAGGGGCGGACCGCTGCGCGCAGGTCACGGATCATCGACATGGCTGGCTCCTTCACGGAGAGGCCGTCGGCGGTGGCGTGGCACAGCCCGGAATGGGGACGTGAGACGTACGTCCGCAAAGCGGGCGGCACCGCGGGAGCGCGGTGACGGCGTTCGCTACAGACAGGCAAAAACGAAGTGCTCGCGCTCTTCCGTCGTGCGAAAAGCCGTGGGGCCCCGTGCGGGAAAGGCCTCAGTACACCGGATTCCGGTTCGTCGGGTCAGGACCGGCGAAGGGAACGGTGCCGTGCGGAAGAGCTGCTGGTACTGCACGATCGACTTCGACCCACCGCAGCCTCACCTCCTCCGGCCGGTCCCCCGTGAGGGACGACGTGTCGTCAGGACTTGAAGGCAACACTTCTGTGTCCGTCCCGACCAGCGGCCAAGCCTATCAGCCGACTACGGGTCAATCCCTGTGTTTGCCCGCTCCTTACGCGTTTTATGCTCGCGACATGGAAGACGTTCTTGCTCTTGTCGAAGCCCGGCTGCGCAGCGCCCTCGGAGAACCGGACGCCCGCGCCGCGGTGACCTTTCTGGGCACCGACCGCATCGAGGTGCTGCGTTTCCGGGACAGTGACGGCGGCAAGGACATCGTGCGCTACGCCACCCTCGGCATGTCCGCGCACCCGATGACCGACCCCACCGCGGCCCTCGCCGACCCGGTGAAGGGCCCGCGCGCGGAGCTGGTGCTCACCGTCCGGGCGGGGCTCGCGGACACCGACAAGGTGCTGCGTCCGCTCGCGGTGCTGGCCGCGTCCCCGCAGGTGGAGGGCGTGGTCGTGGCACCGGGCGCCTCGCTCGACGTGGGTGACGCCCTGTGGCCTTCCGCGCCGTTCAGCTCCGTGCTCGTCGCGGAGCCGGGCGGGCTGGTGGAGGACCTGGAGCTGGGCGACCCGATGGACCCGGTGCGCTTCCTCCCGCTGCTGCCCATGACGTCGAACGAGGCGGCGTGGAAGCGGGTGCACGGCGCGGCGGAACTCCAGGAACGCTGGCTGACGCACGGGACGGACCTGCGCGATCCGCTGCGCCGGTCCGTGACGCTGGACTGAACCACTCGGCACAGCAACGGCGTTGGCGGGCCGGTGGACGTATGACGCAGTTTCAGTTCGTCCCTCGTTGCCGGCCGCGCCGCTTCCGTCCTCACCAGGACGGTCGCCTTCCCCGAAGCGCAGGCCGTTGCTCCGATCGGGTGCCTTCCGCCCGGCCGGGCCGTTCGGCGCCGGCGTGACGCCGCATGCCTGATAAGTGATTCGTACATTTACTTTCACCGGGCCACAGGCGCGCTCCGGACGGGTGATCGTCCTTGACGCGGCGTCCACCGGAGAGGACCGTTGACCCTTATGAGGGGCGAACCCAGTTGCCCGAAGTGCGGTGGCCGGGTGAGGGCGCCCGGTCTCTTTGCCGACTCCTGGCAGTGCGATGTGCACGGCGCCGTGCACCCGCTGCAGCCGGTGATCCCGCCCAGTGTCGAAGCCCTCGGTGTCGTCGTGCACCGCGCGCAGGTCCCCGTGTGGATGCCCTGGCCGCTTCCGGTCGGCTGGCTCTACACCGGTGTCGCCTATGCGGGCGACGACCGCAGCGGCGGCCGGGCGACGGCCGTCGCGTGTTCCGGCCCGGGGCCGCTCGGCGGCATCGGAGAACTGCTGTTGATCGCCGAGGAGCTCGGCGTCGGCCTCGGGTCCCGTTACGCCGGTATCGACGGTCCGGACCCCGGGCCGCACATCGAGGTGGAGAAACCGCCGCAGGCCAAGGTGCTCGCCGCCGGCCGGCCCACCCCGCTGTGGCATGTCAAGGGCACCCCCGACGACCGGGCGGTGTTCGCCGGCGAAGCGCGGGGCCTGTGGCTGTGGGCGGTGGTCTGGCCGGAGCAGTCCGGGCTGCTGATGTACGACGAGCTGGTGCTCACGGACCTGCGGGACGCGGGCGCCGAGGTCGAGCTGCTGCCGTGCGGAGCCCTGTCGCCGCGCCTCCTCTCGTAGCGGGCCGTCTCCTCGGGCGGCCGGGGCGTGCGCTGCGGCGGCCGGGGCGTGCTTGTGCGGCAGTTATCCTGAGGTGTCCCTGTCCGCCCCGAGCCCCCGGAGTCACGCGTCGTGCGCATCGACCTGCACACCCACTCCACGGCCTCGGACGGCACGGACACCCCGGCCGAGCTGGTGCGCAACGCGTCGGCCGCCGGTCTGGACGTCGTCGCGCTGACCGACCACGACACCACGCGCGGCCACGCGGAGGCCGCCGCGGCCGTCCCTGCGGGAGTGACTCTCGTCACCGGAGCCGAACTCTCCTGCCGCCTCGACGGCATCGGTCTCCACATGCTGGCGTACCTCTTCGACCCCGAGGAGCCCGACCTGCTGCGCGAGCGGGAGCTCGTGCGCGACGACCGGGTGCCGCGCGCCCGTGCGATGGTCGGCAAGCTCCGGGAGCTCGGCGTGCCCGTCGAGTGGGAGCAGGTCGCACGTATCGCCGGCGACGGCTCTGTAGGCCGGCCCCACATAGCGGAGGCCCTCGTCGAGCTCGGCGTGGTGCCCTCCGTGTCCGACGCCTTCACGCCCCAGTGGCTGGCCGACGGCGGCCGGGCGTACGTGGAGAAGCACGAGCTCGATCCCTTCACGGCGATCCGCCTGGTCAAGGCCGCCGGCGGCGTCACCGTCTTCGCCCACCCGCTCGCCGTGAAGCGCGGTCGCGTGGTGCCTGAGGCCGCCGTCGCGGAGCTCGCCGCATGCGGCCTCGACGGAATCGAGGTCGACCACATGGACCACGACGAGGCGACCCGCGCCCGGCTGCGCGGCCTCGCCCAGGAACTCGGCCTGCTGACGACGGGCTCCAGCGACTACCACGGCAGCCGCAAGACCTGCCGGCTCGGCGAGTACACCACCGATCCCGAGATCTACGGCGAGATCACCCGCCGTGCCACCGGGGCGTTCCCGGTGCCGGGCACGGGCGGAGCCGTTTCCTAGGGCGTTCTTGCGCCTGGCGTCCCCACGTCCTCGATCGCGTGGGACGCGCCCTCACCCCCGCTTGCCCCATTTCGTACGACCCTCTCCCGCAAGGCCCTCACTGTGTTCGACGCTGCCGTTTTCGGCTCCCTGTTCCTGACCCTCTTCGTCATCATGGATCCCCCCGGGATCACGCCGATCTTCCTCGCCCTCACCTCCGGGCGCGCCACCAAGGTGCAGCGCCGGATGGCGTGGCAGGCCGTGGCCGTCGCCTTCGGCGTGATCACGGTCTTCGGCATCCTCGGTCAGCAGATCCTCGACTATCTGCATGTCTCCGTCCCCGCGCTGATGATCGCCGGCGGACTGCTCCTGCTGCTGATCGCCCTGGACCTGCTCACCGGCAAGACGGACGAGCCCAAGCAGACCAAGGACGTCAACGTGGCGCTGGTGCCGCTGGGTATGCCGCTGCTGGCGGGGCCCGGCGCGATCGTCTCCGTGATCCTCGCCGTGCAGCACGCGGACGGGGCGGGGGAGCAGGTCTCCGTGTGGGCGGCGATCGTCGCCATGCATGTCGTGCTCTGGCTGACCATGCGCTATTCGCTGGTGATCATCCGCCTGATCAAGGACGGCGGCGTGGTGCTGGTGACCCGGCTCGCCGGCATGATGCTCTCCGCGATCGCCGTGCAGCAGATCATCAACGGCGTCACCCAGGTCGTCCAGGGCGCCTGACGGCCTGCCGGGACGCAGCACGCCCCCGTACGGTTCGTCCGTACGGGGGCGTCGTGCGTCGTCGAGCTGGTCAGGCGTTATGAAGCAGCGTCGATGTCGGCGGGCCGGATGTAGATGCGCTGGCCGTTGTAGGCGGCCTGCTGCACGATCCGATTGACGGAGGCGGCGTCCACGACCGTACTGTCGACAGCCGTGCCGTCGATGTCGTCCAGTCGCATGATCTCGAAGCGCAAGCGCTTCTCCCTTCGTCTGATCCTCCTGCAGGAGAACTGAGTGGCTGACAGACGGATGTCTCCGTCTGTGTATACGAATGTCAACGGGATGCATCCTGCAAACATTCCCTACGCTAAGGAAATTTTTCGGATGCCTAACTACTGGCGGGTAGTGCCCGGGACACGGACAATGAGCCCCGTATGAACGACGCAGAGATCCACCAGATCGCCGGCCGCCTGGAGCGCACCAATGAGCTCCTGCAGCGGATGCTCGCCGAAGTCGCGAAGACCCCGTCCACCCATGCCATCTTCGTCGACGCCGGTTACGTCTACGCTGCGGCCGGGTTGCTTGTGGCGGGCACGGAGGACCGGCGCTCCTTCGACCTCGACGCGGAAGGCCTGATCGAGGCCTTCATCGACAAGGCGCGCACCATCTTCGCCGACAGCCGACTGCTGCGGGTCTACTGGTACGACGGCGCACGGCGCCGTATCCACACGTCCGAGCAGCAGGCCATCGCGGAACTGCCCGACGTCAAGGTGCGTCTCGGCAACCTCAACGCCAACAACCAGCAGAAGGGCGTCGACTCCCTCATCCGCACCGACCTGGAGTCCCTCGCCCGGCATCGCGCCATCAGCGACGCGGCGCTCGTCGGCGGTGACGAGGACCTGGTCTCCGCGGTCGAGGCGGCCCAGGGATACGGCGCGCGGGTCCACCTGTGGGGCATCGAGGCGGGGGAGGGTCGCAACCAGGCGGAGCCGCTGCTGTGGGAGGTCGACAGCCAGCGCACCTTCGACCTGGACTTCTGCCGTCCCTACATCACCCGCAGGCCCGTGACGACCTACGAGAACGAGGGCTCGCCACCGCCCTCACGCGACGAGGTGCGTTTCGTGGGTGCGCAGATCGCAGCGACCTGGCTCGGCGAGCGCGGTCGTACCGAGCTGGCCGAACTGCTTCCCGGCCACCCCTATCTGCCCGGCTCCGTCGACCAGGACCTGCTCATCGAGGCGGAACGGCGGCTCCAGCGCTCGCTGCGCGGGCACGCGCTGCTTCGGCGTGCGCTGCGTGACGGCTTCTGGCAGCACCTCCAGTCCCAGTTCTGACCGCTGCTCCGGGAGCCGTGCAGAGCCCGTGACCGGCCCCCGTGTCCGGCGTCAGTACTGATCCCAGAACCGGACGAGCGCCGCGGCGGTCTCCGCCGGGCGGTCGGTGTTCGGGGAGTGCTCCGCACCGGCCACCACCGTCCGGTGCGCGCCCAGTCGCTCCGCCATCGCGTCCAGCAGCGGCACCGGCCAGGTGTCGTCACGTTCGCCCGACAGCACATGCGTGTGCGGCGGGCGTACGGCGGCGAGTTCGGCGACCCTGTCCGGTTCGGTCGTCAACTGCCGTCCCGTGGCAAGGAGCTGGGCCGGGTTGTGCAGCAGCCATCGGCGTCGCAGATCCTCCCGGTCCTCCGTGGCTTCCTCCGCCGCGTCCTCCGGTGCGTCGAAGGCGAGGATCGCCTCCCACACCTGGTCCATCGGCATCACCGTGAGCGCGTCGCTCAGCAGCTTCACCCGCTGCTGCTGGGCCGGACTGATCTGCGCCGGACCGGACGACATCAGGGTCAGCGTCACGAACGGTGAGGCGTCCATGAGGACGGCGGCGCGGGCGATCTGTCCGCCGAGTGAATGCCCCACGAGGTGCAGCGGACCACCCAGCGCCGCCGCCTGGGCCAGCACGTCCCGGGCCAACTCGTCCTGGGCGTACGCGGCTTGATCGGCAGAGCCGGCCGTTTCGTACTGGCCGCGGCCGTCGACCGTGACGGCGCGATACCCGGCCGCCGTCAGCGGCTCGAGCAGCGCGATGAAGTCCTCCTTGCTGCCCGTGTACCCGGGCAGCAGCAGCGCGGTGCCGCGCACGTCCCCGGACGGCCGCGCGTCGAGCACGGCGAACGCGCCGCGCGAGGTGGAGAGCGCGCGGGGACGGGCGCAGGCGGGCGGAACGAAGGTGGGCGGCCGGCTCATGCGGACGAGGCTAACGCGGGGGAGGCGGTACGGGGGCGGGCGGGGCCGCTGCACGCGGCGTGTTCCCCTGCCCCGCCCAGTGCCGAACCCGCGGGCGCTGCCCCGGACCCCGCGCTCGGCCCGGCCGGCGGCGCCTCCTGCGGCCGTCGGGCCGTGGAGAGAGATACCGAAGGCGGCACCGGCTCCGGGCGGAGCCCGGTCTCCGGAAGGGGCGGCGGGAAACGCAACGGCCCGGCCCCTTTCCGGGGCCGGGCCGTGACGAATCGCGTGGGCGTCAGCTCTCCGGCTGCGCCACCGCCTTGCGCGCACGCGTCCGACGCGGCTTCGCCTCCGGCTCCACCGTGGTCTCGGCCGCCACCGCCGCCTTGGGCTCCGCGGCCTTGCGGGCGCGGGTCCGGCGGGGCTTGGTCCCGGTGTCGGCCTCGACGGCCTCGTCGGCCTCGACCGTGGCGACGGCCTTGCGGGCGCGGGTCCGGCGCGGCTTCGTCTCCGTGTCGGCCTCGACCGTCACGGCCGCCTCGGCGGTGTCGACGGCCTTGGCCGCACGCGTCCGCCGGGGCTTCGCCTCGGTGTCGGTGGCTTCGGCGGTGTCGACGGCCTTGACCGCACGCGTCCGGGTCCGGCGCGGCTTGGTCTCGACGGCCGCTTCGGCGTCGACCGGCCCGGTGCCGGCTTCGACGGCGTCGACCGCCTTCGCGGCACGGGTGCGGCGACGAGGCTTGGCCTCGGCCTCGGGCTCGGTCGCGGTCTCCGCGACCGCGACGACCGCCTCGGCCTCCGCGACGACGGCCTGCGCGGCACCGCGCGTACGGCGGCGGCGCGGCTTGGACTCCGTCTCGGCCTCCGCCTCGACGACGGGCGCGGTCCGCTCGACCGTCTCCACGACGGCAGTCGCCTCCGCGGTCGCCTGCGCACCCACCCGGGTACGACGGCGGCGGCGCGGCGTGCGCGGCTCCGCGGACGCTTCGCCGGCGGCCTGCTCGGGAACGACTGCCTCGGCCACGGCCGTCTCGGCCGTCGTCTCCCCGCCGCGGGTGCGGCGACGCTGACGCGGCGTACGCGTACGGGCCGGGCGCTCTTCGTGGGCTGCCGGGGCCGACGCGGAGGCCCGGCGGCCGCGGCCACCGGTCTCGCCGAGGTCCTCGACCTCCTCCGCGGACAGACCGGCGCGCGTGCGCTCGGCGCGCGGCAGGACACCCTTGGTGCCGGCCGGGATGGACAGCTCCTCGAACAGGTGCGGCGACGTGGAGTACGTCTCCGGCGGGTCCGGGAAGCCCAGGTCCAGCGCCTTGTTGATGAGCTGCCACCGCGGGATGTCGTCCCAGTCGACCAGCGTCACGGCGGTGCCGGACGCTCCCGCGCGGCCTGTGCGGCCGATGCGGTGGAGGTAGGTCTTCTCGTCCTCGGGCGACTGGTAGTTGATGACGTGCGTGACGCCCTCGACGTCGATGCCTCGCGCGGCGACGTCGGTGCACACGAGAACGTCGACCTTGCCGTTGCGAAACGCGCGCAGCGCCTGCTCACGGGCGCCCTGGCCCAGGTCGCCGTGGACGGCTCCGGAGGCGAAGCCGCGGCGTGCGAGCTGGTCGGCGATGTCCGCCGCGGTCCGCTTCGTGCGGCAGAAGATCATCGCGAGCCCGCGGCCTTCGGCCTGCAGGATGCGCGAGACCATCTCGGGCTTGTCCATGGAGTGCGCGCGGTAGACGCGCTGGGTGGTGTTGCGGACGGTCGCGCCCTCGTCGTCGGGCGAGGTGGCGCTGATGTGCGTGGGCTGCGACATGTAACGGCGGGCGAGACCGATGACGGCGCCCGGCATGGTCGCGGAGAACAGCATGGTCTGACGCTTGGCCGGCAGCTGCTGGATGATCTTCTCGACGTCCGGCAGGAAGCCCAGGTCGAGCATCTCGTCCGCCTCGTCGAGGACCAGCGCGCGCACGTGCGAGAGGTCGAGCTTCTTCTGGCCCGCCAGGTCCAGCAGACGCCCGGGCGTGCCGACGATCACGTCGACACCCTTCCTCAGCGCCTCGACCTGGGGCTCGTACGCCCGGCCGCCGTAGATGGCCAGCACACGGACGTTGCGGACCTTGCCGGCGGTCAGCAGGTCGTTGGTGACCTGGGTGCACAGCTCGCGGGTGGGGACGACGACCAGTGCCTGGGGGGCGTCGGTCAGCTGCCCGGGCTCCGCCCGGCCGGCCTCGACGTCCGCGGGGACGGTGACGCGCTCCAGCAGCGGCAGGCCGAATCCGAGGGTCTTGCCGGTGCCGGTCTTGGCCTGGCCGATGACGTCGGAGCCGGAGAGCGCGACGGGGAGCGTCATCTCCTGGATGGGAAAGGGGGAAACGATGCCGACGGCCTCAAGGGCTTCGGCGGTCTCGGGAAGGATCCCGAGATCCCGGAAAGTCTGCGTAGTCAGGGTGTTGCCTCTTCTGTGAGACGCGGCGCGAGGCGAACGCTGGGGGTCGTACCGCACCTGGGTACTGGACCGGCCGTGGATTGGCCGGATGGCGCGGGACCACTGCCGTCGCTCGAGCGCTCGTACCGCTGAGGGGGCCCCTCATCTGCGGTCCTGCGCAACTGTGCGCATGATCCACGTGGAGGGCGGTCGGGGTCGGAGCCGATCGGGCCACCGACCGGGCATCCTCATTCATCAGACGGCCTACCGAGGGCACAGAAATACTCTGACGCTCAGCAGGCGCATTACCACTGTACCCCGGATTCGCGCATGTGTGTTGAGTGAATTCACGAGAACTGTGTTCCCGGCGTGGCTGACCAGGCCCTTCCCCTGTGTGGCGGGCGGGCTATTGTGCCGTTCATGGAGACGCCTGACAACGCCACTGAATCCACCGGTCACACCGGGATCGCCGCCCAGGACTGGGCTGCGGCGTCCGCAGAACCGCAGTATCGTGCCGCCGTCGTGGACCTGCTCGGGGCACTCGCGTACGGCGAGCTGGCGGCATTCGAGCGGCTCGCGGAGGACGCCAAGCTGGCGCCGTCGCTCGGCGACAAGGCCGAGCTGGCGAAGATGGCCTCCGCCGAGTTCCACCACTTCGAGCGGTTGCGGGACCGGCTCACGGCCATCGACGCCGAGCCGACGGCCGCGATGGAGCCGTTCGCCCAGGCCCTGGACGACTTCCATCGGCTGACCGCGCCGTCCGACTGGCTGGAGGGCCTGGTCAAGGCCTACGTGGGCGACTCGATCGCCAGCGACTTCTACCGCGAGGTGGCCGCCCGCCTGGACAGCGACACCCGCGCCCTGGTGCTCGCCGTGCTCGACGACACCGGCCACGGGAACTTCGCCGTGGAGAAGGTCCGCGCGGCGATCGAGGCGGACCCGCGCGTCGGCGGCCGGCTGGCCCTGTGGGCGCGGCGGCTGATGGGCGAGGCCCTGTCCCAGGCGCAGCGGGTGGTGGCGGAGCGGGACGCCCTGTCCACGATGCTCGTGGGTGGTGTGGCGGACGGCTTCGACCTGGCGGCCGTCGGCGAGATGTTCTCCCGGATCACCAAGGCGCACACCAAGCGCATGGCCGCGCTGGGTCTGGCGGCATAAGAACGGTTCTCACCGGTGCAGGGCAAGGCTTCGGAACTGGCTTAAGACGCGTTTCCCGGGGCCTTGCGTCCCGGTGTCGCCGCCGGCGTCCGGTCCGTCGCCCGGTAGTTCGCCCGGTCCGTCGTGCGGTTCGTCGCCGGGCCGGTCCTCCGGCCGTCCTTGGGGCGGCCGGACGTCGTTCGGGCTCAGAAAGGGAACGCGCGGCGCAGTCTGTGTGTGGACGGGCGGATCAGCAGTGAGAGCAGCACCGCCCCGATCGCCACGGCCCCGAGCAAGGTCGCGAGGAAGTGACCGGGCCCGAGGGCCACGTGCGTCACGTAAGCGCCGAACAGCGCGCCAACCGCGCCGGTGGCGAAGACCGCCCTGCGGGAGGGGAGCCGGTCGCCGAGGTGATGGACCGCCGCCCAGGAGAGTGCGAGCCCGAGCAGGACTGAACCGAGCGATTCCAAGAGCACTGATGATCTCCTCACGGACGCCGCGCGGGGCTGGGACGGTCGTAGCCGGTACTACCCGGCGTGCACGGAACGCAACCCTCCTGTCCGCGGTCCGGAGCAGCTCCTGAGCAGCGGAAGAGGGCCCGGCGGTCTCCCGCCGGGCCCTCTCCGAAATGCTTCACCACGCTCGCCCGGACACCGCCCGTGGCGTGCGCCGCCGTCGCGCTACAGCGCGCCGAACCCCACGCGCCGCGTCGTGGACTCACCGATGTCGACATAGGCGAGCCTGTCGACCGGTACCAGGACCCTGCGGCCCTTCTCGTCCGTGAGGCTGAGCAGCTGTGACTTGCCGGCCAGCGCTTCTGCCACGACGCGCTCGACCTCCTCGGCGGACTCCCCGCTCTCCAGAACGAGCTCCCGGGGCGCGTGCTGCACGCCGATCTTGACCTCCACGGCTATGTCCCTCCGAACGGTCAGTGCGTTGCGCGGTCAGCCGCGCCGTACGCAGCACACATTAGCCCCAAGGCGGCAGCCGTCAGGTGCCGCCCGGAAACGCCAGGAGCGAACAGCCGGACGCCGGGCCCCTGCCGAGGGCCCGGTCTCAGTGCTGCTGGTCGGTGCCGTGCAGCGGGAAGCCCGCGATACCGCGCCAGGCGAGCGACGTGAGCAGCTGTACCGCGGTGTCCCGCGGGATGGCCGAGCCGCTGGAGAGCCAGTACCGGGCGACGACCTGGGAGACGCCGCCCAGACCCACCGCCAGCAGCATCGACTCGTCCTTGGACAGGCCCGTGTCCTCCGCGATCACGTCGGAGATGGCCTCGGCGCACTGCAACGACACCCGGTCCACCCGCTCACGGACGGCGGGCTCGTTGGTCAGGTCCGACTCGAAGACCAGCCGGAAGGCACCGCCCTCGTCCTCGACGTAGGCGAAGTAGGCGTCCATGGTGGCGGCGACGCGGAGCTTGTTGTCCGTCGTCGAGGCGAGCGCGCCGCGGACGGCCTGGAGCAGCGACTCGCAGTGCTGGTCCAACAGAGCCAGGTAGAGCTCGAGCTTGCCCGGGAAGTGCTGGTAGAGCACGGGCTTGCTGACTCCGGCACGCTCGGCGATGTCGTCCATCGCCGCCGAGTGGTATCCCTGAGCCACGAAAACCTCCTGGGCGGCGCCCAGGAGCTGGTTTCTGCGGGCTCGGCGTGGCAGGCGTGTGCCCCGCGGGCGCGCCGCCTCTGTCTGCTCGATGGCTGTCACGCCGCCTCCCAATGTAAGAACAAGCACAGTTCTGACAAGCACAGTTCGGGCAGGCACTTCTTCGAACAAGAATTCCCCGGCCCGACGCGGAACTCCGCGCGCGCTGCGCGCCGCGCCCGCCATCGTACTTTTGGGTAACCCGGCTGTGCGTCGTGCGGACGCAGGATTTCACGGACCGGACGGTCTCGGAAGCTGCCGGTTCCCGCACCTTGCCCGGACATACCGGGGCAACGGGCGGCAGGTCACCGGTAGTCGTCCTCGTCGAGTTTGACCACGCGGGTCTGTTCGACGGCGTCCGCCTCGTTCGCGGCGGCCGGGTCGACGTGGTTCATCGGGTCGTCACGCTCGGCGCGCACGTCGGCGTGCTGCTCTGCGGCGTCGGCCTCGGGGACCTCTTCCGCACGCGTCCCGCTGTTCTCACTGTCGTCTTCCTCGAAGGTCTCGGGATCGGTCGGATCGACTGACATGCGGCACCGCTTTCGATGGAGAGCGCGCTTCGGTACGAGCCTATGAGGTACTGATTCATGTCGCTACGTGGTGATTCGGTGACGAGGTCCGGGTGCCCGGTAGGGCGCGAGTGATGTGTGACGCCGAACACATCGGACACCGCGTGATCGTCTCGTAACATTGCCGCATGTCTTCGACCGAGCTGCCGGGAGCCCGCGCCCTCAGTGCCGCGATGGCCCCGAAGGTCGCGGCGGTGCGCGTCGCCGACGGCGAGAAGCTCCGTTCCGTGTCCCTGCCCGGGCTCACCCTGACGGTCCGCTCCCGGCCCCCGGCTCGCGCCGGGCTGGCGCCCGCGCTGTACGTACACGGACTCGGCGGCTCCTCGCAGAACTGGTCGGCGCTGATGGCGCAGCTCGAGGACGTCGTGGACGGTGAGGCGATAGACCTGCCCGGCTTCGGGGACTCCCCGCCGCCGGACGACGGCAACTACTCGGTCACCGGTCACGCCAGGGCGGTGATCCGGTTCCTCGACGCGAGTGCCCGCGGTCCGGTGCATCTGCTGGGCAATTCCCTCGGCGGTGCCGTCTGTACCCGCGTCGCAGCCGTCAGGCCCGACCTGGTGCGCACCCTGACCCTTGTCTCGCCCGCCCTTCCCGAGCTTCGCGTGCAGCGCTCCGCCGTGCCGACCGCGTTGCTCGCCGTGCCGGGAATCACCGGGCTCTTCGCGCGGATGACCAAGGACTGGACCGCTGAACGCCGCACCCGTGGGGTACTGGCGCTGTGTTACGGAGACCCCTCACGGGTGACGAAGGAGGCCCTCCGCCACGCGGTCGATGAGATGGAACGGCGGATGAGCCTTCCCTACTTCTGGGACGCCATGACCAGGTCCGCACGGGGGATCGTGGACGCCTACACCCTCGGCGGACAGCAGGGTCTGTGGCGCCAGGCGGAGCGTGTGCTCGCCCCGACCCTCCTCGTCTACGGGCGCAAGGACCTCCTCATCTCGTACCGTATGGCGCGCAAGGCGGCAGTGGCGTTCCGGGGTTCCCGGATGCTGACGCTCCCGGACGCCGGGCACGTTGCGATGATGGAGTACCCGGAAGCGGTCGCCCAGGCCTTCCGGGAGCTGCTCGACGACTGCGGTAGGAGCTGATCCGGGGCGTGGGACGACACAGCCGCAAGGGCCCCCTCCCGAAGGGAGCCCGCACCGGCACGGACGGTGGACCGGACTCCGGCGAACGGGAGGCCGTGACCGCCGTACCCGGCAACGGCCGACGCAGGGTCTCGGCGGGGCCGGGTGCCGCTCCCGGGTGGAACACTCCTGTCCACGGCGGCGACCACGGGGCGCCGCACGCTCGCGGCGGGCACCCCGAGCACCGCGAGCCCGGCGGCGGCTGGGGCGACTGGCAGGGCACGCCGCCGGCCCAGGGCGCGCAGCGCGTCCAGCCGCCGCAGCCGCGCACCATGACCGGCGGGCCGCGTATACCGGGCCCGCGCCGGGAGTACGTCGAGGCCTTCGACCAAGCCCCCGACCCGCGCCCCCCGCGCCCTGACCGGTACTCGCCCGACTACCCCTACGACTCCGTCACCGACTGGGACACGGGGTACGGGCGGCCGCCCGAGATCGCCGCGGACACCGAGGCCGAGGACGCTGCCGACCCGGACACCGCGGCGGCCGGGGAACCGCCGGCCAAGGGCGGCAAGGGTCGTACGTTCACGGGGATCGCGGCCGCCGCGGTGACCACCGTGCTCGCCGTGGTGGTGGCCGGACAGGTCGCGACGGACCGGTCGGGCGAGATCGGGTCGCAGACGTCCGGCGGGGAGCGGGAGGCGCAGCAGCGGCCCGACCGTTCGGAGGGCAGGCCCACCCCGCCCCAGGCCGCGAAGCCGCCGGCCGCGCCCCCGACCTACCAGCAGCTGATGACGCGGCAGTTCCCGATCGACCCGGAGCTCAAGGCCTCCGGTGACTTCGAGGCTGTTCCCGGCTTCGACAGGGCGCCGGGCAAGGGCCGCAAGGTCAGCTACCGCATCGACGTCGAGAAGGGCCTCGGCCTGGACGGCGGCCTCTTCGCCAAGGCCGTCCAGGAGACGTTGAACGACGACCGCAGCTGGGCGCACGGCGGGGCCATGACCTTCGAGCGGATCTCGTCGGGCGAGGCCGAGTTCGTCATCACGCTGGCCAGCCCCGGGACGACCGCCGTCTGGTGCGCGAAGTCCGGGCTCGACACGACCGTGGACAACGTCTCCTGCGACTCCGCCTCGACCGAGCGCGTGATGATCAACGCATTCCGGTGGGCGCAGGGCGCGGAGACCTACGGCGACGACGCGATGCTGGCCTATCGCCAGATGCTCATCAACCACGAGGTCGGGCACCGTCTCGGCCACAACCACGTGAACTGCACCACGCCGGGCGCGCTCGCGCCCGTGATGCAGCAGCAGACCAAGACGCTGGACGTCGGCGGCATCAAGTGCCGGGCCAATCCATGGGTGCACCCCGGAGATTGAGCCACCCCTTCCCTGCTATGGCCGCAGCCTGACTCTGCGTAGACGAGTCGCACCGTAGCGCGACAGAACGCCGCCCGGCTGCGAAAGTTACGTGCATTCACCCCTTCCGGTGGCGCGACGGACAACCGTCCGTCGCGCCACCGGCATGTCCGCTTAACGTCGTTCCGCTGTGAGTCGCCGGAAATCGACGGCGGCCGCCCACAAGGGAAGATCGGGGGTGCACCTGTGCGGATCGGACTGCTTACGGAGGGTGGTTATCCGTATGCGACCGGTGAGTCCAGGCTCTGGTGCGACCGGCTGGTGCGCGGGCTCGAGCAGCACGAGTTCGACCTGTACGCCCTCAGCCGGAGCGCTCAGCAGGAGAAGCACGGCTGCCTCCAGCTGCCCCCGCAGGTTCGCAGGGTGCGCACGGCGGCCCTGTGGGCGCCGGCGGACGACGGGCGGACCTACGGGCGACGTGAACGCCGGCGCTTCGCGGGCCATTTCAAGGACCTCGCCGCCGCGGTGTGCGCCGACGGCGACGGATTCGCCGACGGGCTGTACGGACTGGGCGAACTCGCCCGTGAGCACGGCGGGCTGTACGCCGCCCTCCGCTCCGAGACGGCCGTGCGCGCCCTCGAGTCGGCCTGCCGGGCACCCGGCACACGCCGCACCGTCCACGGCGCGACGGTGGTGGACCACCTCGCCTTCGCGGACCGGCTCGAGCGGGCCCTGCGCCCCCTGCTCCTCGACTGGTACGACGAGGACGGCCTCGGCGCGGTCGACCTCTGCCATGCCGCGGGAGGTGGACCGGCGGCCTTGCCCGGCCTGTTGGCCAAACGCTTCTGCGGAGTCCCGCTGCTGGTCACCGAGTACGGCGTCCAACTGCGCGCCCACTACCTCGCGGCCACCGACGCCGGGCTGAGCGCACCGGTCCGGGCCCTCCTCGCCGCTTTCCACGGTCGGCTGGCCGCGGAGGTCTACCGGCAGGCGTCCGTCATCACGCCCGGCAACACCCACGCACGGCGCTGGCAGGAGAGGTGCGGAGCGGCCCGCGAAAAGCTGCGCACCGTCTATCCCGGCATGGAGGCGGATCGTTTCGCGGCTGTCGGCGAGAGTGCCGACACCGGTGATCCGCACACTCTCGTCTGGGTCGGACGGATCGAGCCGTCCAAGGACCTCATCTCCCTGCTCCACGCCTTCGCCGAGATCCGCAAGGCGGAACCGCTCACCAGGCTCCGGTTGTTCGGCGCGCCCGTGCAGAGCCCGGAGGCGGTCACCTACCTCGCCCACTGCAAGGCGCTCGCCGCCCAGCTCTTTCCCGACGAGGCCGACGGTGCCCATGCCGTGGGCGACAACCCGGTCTCCTTCGAGGAGATCGGCGGCCCCGAGGCGCCGGAACTCGTCGACGCCTACGCGGCAGGGGGCGTGGTCGTCCTGTCCAGCGTCGTCGAGGGCTTCCCGATCAGCCTCGTGGAGGCGATGTTCTGCGGTCGCGCGACCGTGTCCACGGACGTGGGCGCGGTCGTGGAGGTCATCGGCGGCACCGGCCTCGTCGTGCCCCCGCGCAATCCGCGGGCGCTCGCGGACGCCTGTGTCTCCCTGTTGCGTGACGGGGCACGGCGGGAGCGGCTGGGCGCCGCGGCGCGCGCCCGCGCACTCGAACTCTTCACCGTGGAACAGAACCTGACGGCATTTCGCGGCATCTATCTGGAGCTGATGTCGCACTCACCGGTCCAGCGGGACGTCGTCGGCGCCGACGGCGGACCGCTGCCCTTCGCGCACCCGGCCGAGTGTCACGTCCCGGCCCCCTGGACCGGCGCGACGGCCCGCCCCCGTACCCCGAGCTGGGCGGAGGAGCCGCGTCTCGTCGCGGCCGGAGCTCCACCGGAGACGGCGAAGGAGACACAGCCATGACGGCCCCGAGAGTCACCGGGAGCCCGGCGCACGCGGAACCGGCAACCGTCGGGCGGGCGCCCGACCCGGCCCTGGCCCTCGCGGCCCTCACCCAGCTCCACGAGGAACTGGCCACCGCGACCGCCGACGCGGTCGCGGGCCACCGGCCGGACGGGGCGGCAGAGCCGTCACCGGAGGCCGGCGCCGCACCGCGACCTGGGACCCGGACGGACGACGGCCGGACGGAGACCGTACGCCCCGGGCAGCCGCCGCGGGCCTCGGCCGCCGCGGACGGTGGCGCCGGCGGTGCACGGCAAGGACGCCGGGGGCCGGCCGACCCGGTCAAGGCGCTCATGCACCGCCACCGCGACCTGTGCGAGCAGGCCGTCGACCCGCTGGAGATCGCGGCGGGCCTCGAGGCGCACGGAGTCACGGACCGCACCGCGGCACGCTTCCGCCACCGCGATGTGTTCGCTCTCGCCGAGGAGATGTACGCGCGTGTGCCGCGAGCCAAGGAGCACACCGCCGCCCCCGTCCGGCCGGCGCGCGCCGCCGATCCGCGCGCCGGCCGGGCCTTCCCCGCCCCGGGGCTCCTCCTGGCGCTGCTGCCGGGCGCCGTGTGCGCCCTCACCGTCGCCGGCGCCGCGGCCACCGACGGTGCGCTCCGGCTCGTGGTGGGCGTGGCCGGCGCCGCCGCGGTGGCCGTCACGGTCGCGCTGTGCCTGCGGCGCGGGCCCCTGCGCGC
This sequence comes from Streptomyces sp. Tu 2975, assembly GCF_009832925.1. Lineage (GTDB taxonomy): Bacteria > Actinomycetota > Actinomycetes > Streptomycetales > Streptomycetaceae > Streptomyces. The sequence continues at coordinate 2,974,447 of NZ_CP047140.1, read as the reverse complement.
GAAGGGCCGCACCGTCGCCTCCGTACGGATGTGGACGCTGTGCCTGCTCGCCCATGCCGCCTACGGCCAAGGGCTCCTGCGCGAGGTGACCACCGGCGGCCCCGACGGCGCCTGGCCCCTGGACCCCGCACCGCTCGTCGGGCTCGCGCTGGCCGTCGCCCCGGCGGCCTGGTGCGCCCACCTCTTCTCCGTGCTCGCCCGGCGCAGGCTCGAACGGAGTCGGGGGCTCGACGAGTTCGCCGCCGGCGCCCGGCCGCTGCTCCTCGTGTCGCTCGTCCTCTACACCGGCACGCTCCTGGCACTGCTCGCGGCGACCGGTGCGGTGCTCCCCGGCGACGCACTCGTCCCGACCGCCGCGCTCGGCGCGCTGCTGTTCCTCGCGCGTCTGCTCATCGTCCACGGCTTCGCGGGACCCGCGGCCACCGCCCTGGCCGCCGCGTGCGCCGCCGAAGCAGCCGCCCCGGCGCTGCTGCTGGCGGGACGCCTGCCCGGTCTCGCAGCCCTGGACCGTCCCGTGGAGGCGATCGTCGCCGCCTGGGGAGTGGCGGCCGTACCGGCTCTCGCCTGTGGCGTCGCCGCGCTCGGGCTGCTCGCCCACGCCGTACCGGCCCTGGCCCGGGCCTCGGCACACACCCCCTGACCTGCTCTGACGCCGCCGGCGCATCCGCCGCACTCCGCGGAGCCGACACCCCGGAGTAACCGGCCGCCATGGCACCGACAGCAACATCCCTAAGGAGAGAGCCACATGACACCGCAACACCCAGCTCCGGCCCGTCGGCCCCGAGGAGCCGCGCGATGAGGGTGCTCCTGCTCGGTGCCAATGGATTCCTCGGCCGCTTCGTCGCCGACCGGCTGCTCGCCGACCCGGCCGTGCACCTCACCGCTCTGGGCCGCGGCGACGACGCCGATGTCCGCTTCGACCTGTCCGGCGGCAGTCCGGGAGCGCTGACCCGCTTCCTGGGCGCCGTGCACCCCGGTGTCGTCATCAACTGCGCGGGCGCCACCCGCGGCGGCGCCCGTGAACTGACCAGGCACAACACCGTCGCTGTCGCGACCGTCTGTGAGGCGCTGCGCCGCAGCGGCTGCGGCGCCCGGCTGGTCCAGGTCGGCTGCGCGTCCGAGTACGGCCCCTCGCAGCAGGGCTCGTCGACCGCGGAGGACGCCGTCCCCCGCCCCGGCGGCCCCTACGGGGTGAGCAAGCTCGCCGCCACCGAGCTGGTGCTCGGCTCGGGTCTGGACGCCGTCGTCCTGCGCGTGTTCTCTCCCGTCGGCCCCGGCACGCCGGCCGGCTCCCCGCTCGGCCGGCTCGCCGAAGCCATGCGGCGCGCCATGCAGTCCGGCGACGGGGAGCTCAAGCTCAGCGGCCTCGGCGTGCAGCGCGACTTCGTCGACGTGCGTGATGTGGCGCGCGCCGTGCACGCCGCCTCGCTCTCGGCGGCGCAGGGCGTCGTCAACATCGGCACCGGCCGGGCCGTGAAGCTCAGGGACGCCGCGTCGATCCTCGCCAGGGTCGCCGGTTACGCGGGCGCCCTGCACGAGTTGGACGCGCCGCCCGGACGCCCGGTCATCGGCAGCCCGCGCTCCGAGTCGATCGTCGAGCACCTCGCCGCGACCCCCTCCCCTTATCCGGACGGCTGCGGAACCTGGCAGCAGGCGGACGTGCGCACCGCCCGCGACCGGCTCGGCTGGCGTCCCCGTATCAACCTCGAGGAGTCCCTCGCCGACATCTGGATGGAGGCGGCATGCCGCATTTGACCACCACGGACACACAACTGTCCGCCACCGGCGCCGAAAGACTGGGGTTCGGTGTCCCCGGTTACGCGCACCCCTTGCTCGCTCCCACCGAATGGGCCGAGCTGACCCGGCCGGGGACACCGCTGCACTGGGTCGTCCTCAACGTCGCCGCAGGGCCGGGCGACCGGCCCGACCCCCACTGTCTGGACGCCGTCGGCAGGCTGCGCAACGCCGGCGTGCGCGTCCTGGGGCACCTCGACATGTCCCACGGATCGCGGACCTTCGGCGACGTGGTGCGTGACGCCCAGCACTTCTTCGACTGGTACAAGGTCGACGGCTTCCTGCTGGACCGCTGTCCCACGGAACGGGCCGATCTGGCGAACGTGCGCCGGACCACCGCGACCCTGGATGCCGTGGTGGACGGAGGGCACATCGTGCTGGGGCACGGTTCTCACCCGTACCCCGGCTACGCGGAGGCCGCGGACCAGTTGGTCACCTTTTCCGGGCCGTGGGCGGAGTACCGCTGGTCACAGGTGGCGGAGTGGACGGCCGAATATCCGCCGGAACGGTTCGTCCATTTCGTCCACGGTGTGCCCCGCACGCACCTGGAGGAGGCCACCCGCATCGCCCGGTGGCAGGGCGCGGGCACCATCTTCTTCACCGACCGGGGCGGCCGATGGGAGGGGAAGGGGCATATCGGTCCATTCGAGACACTGCCCGGTTACTGGGACGAAATCGTCTCGCAGATCGGACGTGGTGTCTCGGAATGAGAAGGGCCGTGGCAGTGTTACGAGGAGAACAACCGTACTGACATACCGACCGACGGAGCCCCCGTGTCGCTGCCACCCCTGGTCGAGCCCGCAGCCGAGCTCACCGTAGACGAGGTCCGCAGGTACTCCCGCCACCTGATCATCCCGGATGTCGGGATGGACGGGCAGAAGCGGCTGAAGAACGCCAAGGTGCTCGCCGTGGGTGCGGGCGGACTCGGTTCGCCGGCCCTGATGTACCTGGCGGCCGCCGGTGTCGGCACGCTCGGCATCGTGGAGTTCGACGAGGTCGACGAGTCGAACCTGCAGCGCCAGATCATCCACAGCCAGGCCGACATCGGCCGTTCCAAGGCCGAATCCGCCCGTGACAGCGTCAAGGGCATCAATCCGTACGTGAACGTCGTCCTCCACGAAGAGCGGCTCGAGGCCGACAACGTGATGGAGATCTTCAGCCAGTACGACCTGATCGTCGACGGCACGGACAACTTCGCCACGCGCTACCTGGTCAACGACGCGTGTGTGCTTCTGAACAAGCCGTACGTGTGGGGTTCGATCTACCGCTTCGACGGCCAGGCCTCCGTCTTCTGGTCCGAGCACGGGCCCTGCTACCGCTGCCTCTACCCGGAGCCCCCGCCGCCGGGCATGGTCCCGAGCTGCGCCGAGGGCGGCGTGCTGGGTGTGCTCTGCGCGTCCATCGGTTCGATCCAGGTCAACGAGGCTATCAAGCTGCTCGCGGGCATCGGTGAGCCGCTGGTGGGCCGGCTCATGATCTACGACGCCCTCGAGATGCAGTACCGCCAGGTGAAGGTCCGCAAGGACCCGAACTGCGCGGTCTGCGGCGAGAACCCCACCGTCACCGAGCTCATCGACTACGAGGCCTTCTGCGGCGTCGTGTCCGAGGAGGCCCAGGAGGCGGCGGCCGGCGCGACGATCACTCCCAAGCAGCTCAAGGAGTGGATCGACGACGGCGAGAACATCGACATCATCGATGTCCGCGAGGTCAACGAGTACGAGATCGTCTCGATCCCGGGCGCCCGGCTGATCCCGAAGAACGAGTTCCTGATGGGCACCGCCCTCCAGGATCTGCCCCAGGACCGGAAGATCGTCCTGCATTGCAAGACGGGTGTCCGCAGTGCGGAAGTCCTCGCCGTGCTGAAGTCGGCGGGCTTCGCCGACGCGGTGCACGTCGGCGGCGGCGTCATCGGCTGGGTCAACCAGATCGAGCCGGAGAAGCCGGTCTACTGATCGCCCTGGCAACGGACGGGCCCCGGACCGCGTCGAGCGGTCCGGGGCCTTCGTCGTCCCGGCGGCGGGCGTTTCAGGAGGTACAGGTCCTGCCGTTCCGCGGCACCTCGCCCTCGAGCAGATAGGCGTCCACGGTCTCCGTCACGCACTTCCCGCTTCCGTACGCGCCGTGGCCCTCACCCTTGTTGGTGATCAGCACCCCGACGCCCTTGCCGAGCTCGTCGGCCATCTTCCTCGCACCCTCGTACGGAGTCGCCGGGTCGCCCGTCGTACCGATCACGAGGATCGGCGCCGCGCCGTCTGCGGAGACCTCCGGCGTCTCCCACTCGCCGGCCACCGGCCACTCGGCGCACCAGCCGGCCAGGTCCCACGCCAGATACGGGCCGAAGACCGGGGACACCTCGGTGAACTCGGCGAGATGACGGGACCGCACCTCGGCGGGCAGCACCCGGCCCTTGGCGTCGGCGCACGATATGGCGCGCTGCGAGTGGCTCTGGGTGCCGTAACGGCCGGTCTTGTCACGGTCGTTGTACGAGTCTGCCATCAGCAGCAGCCCCGTGCCGTTGCCGCGCTCCGCGGCGTCCAGTGCCTGGGTCAGGTACTTCCAGCTGCTCTGCGAGTACAGCGGCTGGATGATCCCGGTCAGCGCGAGGCTCTCGGTGAGCCGTCGTCCGTCGGCCGTGGGCATCGGCCTGCGGTCGAGCTGCCGCAGCAGTTTCACGATGCGTCCGGTGCCTTCCTCCGCGCTGATGCCCCGGCTCTTGAAGTAGTTCTCCAGCGCGCGCTGGAACCCGCGTGCCTGGTTGCGCGAGTGCCCGGCGTAGTCGGCGGACGGGTCGACCACGGCGTCGAGGACCAGCCGCCCGACATTCTTCGGATACAGGTGGGCGTAGACGCCGCCCAGTTCCGTGCCGTAGGAGAAGCCCAGGTAGTGGAGCTTGTCGTCGCCGAGGACGTGGCGTATCAGATCCATGTCGCGTGCGGCGTTCGCCGTGCCGACGTGCGGGACGACGCGGCCGGACCGCTCGGCGCAGCCCTTGCCGAAGGACGCCGCGTCGGCCATGTAGGTCTTCTCCTCCGCCGCGGTGTCCGGGGTGGCGTCCAGGCCCAGGGACCTGGCCGTCTCCTCGTCGCCACGGCACACCACCGCGGAGCTCTCCGCCACGCCGCGCGGATCGAATCCGACCAGGTCGTAGCGGCTGTGCAGGCTGTCGTAGCCCTGGGCCGCCGCGGGCAGCGCCGCCACGCCGGACCCGCCGGGACCGCCGAAGTTGAAGAGCAGCGAGCCGATGCGCTTCCCGGGGCCCTCGGCCTTGGAGCGGATCAGCGCGATGCCGATGGTCTCCCCGGCCGGGTCGCCGTAGTCCAGTGGCGCCTCGACGGTGGCGCACTGCCACTGCCCTCCGGGCGCCTGTGCCGCGCTGCCGTGCGCCTTGGTCGGGGCCTCGCAGCGCTTCCACTCGGGCTTCTGGCCGGTCAGCACGGCCGGCAGGGCGGGATCACCGGGAGGACTCACGGCGGGGGAGGAGCCGGCGGCGGACGGGGAGTCGCTGTTGCGCCCGTCGACGGCCCCGTTGCCCCCGTCGGTGCTGCATCCGGCCGCGCCGGCTGCCACGAGGAGCGTCGCCGTCGCCAGGGCCACCGCTCGCATCCGCTGACTCATCCCACACATCCCAACGGTCGTCGAAGACAGTTTCGACATCCTAGGCAGGGCATCCGCCGGGCTACGTGCACACGGTGCCGTCGGAGGGGACCTTGCCGTTCAGCAGGTAGCCGTCCACGGCCCTCTGGACGCAGGCGCTGCTGCCGTACGAGCCGTGCCCCTCGCCCTCGTACGTGACCCGGACCGCGACGCCCTTGCCCAGCGCATCGGCCATCGCCTTCGTGCCCTTGTAGGGCGTCGCCGGGTCGCCGGTGTTGCCGACCACCACGATGGGCGGCGCGCCGGGCGCCGAGACGTCCGGGTGGTCCCAGGTGCCCGGGACCGGCCACTTGCCGCAGCTCGCCTGCCCCCAGGCGAGGTACTCGCCGAAGACGGGGGAGGCCTTCTGGAACTCGGGCACCATGGCCTTGGCCTGGTCGACGGTGTAGCGGGCCTTGGTGTCGACACAGCCGATGGCCGTGCCCGCCGCCTGGATGTTGCTGTAGGTGCCGTTCTCGGAGCGCCCGTTCAGCGCGTCGGAGAACGCCATCAGCAGGGCTCCGTTGCCGCCGTCCGCCTCGTCGAGGCCCTGCTCCAGCAGCTTCCAGTACTCCTTGGAGTAGAGCGTCTGGATGATTCCGTTCGCGGCCTGCCCTTCGGTGAGCATCCGCTCGCCGATCCCCGGGATGGGCTTCTTGTCGAGCCGGTCCAGGAAACCGATGATCCAGTCCTGGATCTCCTGCACGGACGAGCCGGGGAGCCGGCACGCGTCGCCGCGCTCCAAGCAGTCCTCCGAGAAGTTGGTGAGAGCCTGCTGGAAGCCTCTGACCTGGCCGAGTGCGCTCTGGACGGAGTCCTGCGTCGGGTCGACGACGGCGTCGAACACGGCCCGGCCGATGTTCTTCGGGTACAGGTGGGCGTAGACGCCGCCCAGCTCCGTGCCGTACGAGATGCCGAAGTAGTGGAGCTTGTCGTCGCCGAGGACCTGGCGCATCAGGTCCAGGTCCCGTGCGGCGTTGACGGTGCCGACGTACGGGAGCTCGTCACCGGAGTTCTCCTCGCAGGAGTCGGTGAAGTCCTCGATGCCTTCCAGGAAGGTCTTCTCCTCGGCTGCGTCGTCGGGCGTCGGGTCCTCGGCCGCGTACTCGTCCATCTCCCTGTCGTCCAGGCACTCCACGGGAACGCTGCGGCCGACTCCCCGCGGATCGAAGCTCACCAGGTCGTAGCGGGCCCGGAGGTCCTCGTAGTCGGAGCCGAGGGACGGCAGGGTGTGCACCCCGGAGGCGCCCGGCCCGCCGAAGTTGAAGACGAGGGAGCCGATGCGGTTCGCGGTGTCGCGCGCCGGTGCCCGGATCAGGGCCAGCTCGATGGTCTCGCCGTCCGGTTTCGCGTAGTCCAGCGGGACGTCCATGAAGGAGCACTCCCACTTCGTCCCTCCCGGCAGCGGCGACGGCGCCGGACCGCCGCCCTCCGCCTCCGACGGGGCGGGGCACGGCCGCCATTCGAGCTGCTGCGAGGCGAGGTCCTTCGGCCGGTCCTCGCCGCCGTTCCCTCCGTCGGAACATCCGACGGCGGCCAGCAGTGCGGCTGTCACGGAGGCGGCGGCCGCGGAGCGCGCGGCGGAGGAGGTTATCGGCATGTCGCCATCGTGCGCCGCCACCGCGTACCCCGCACGGGCGACGGTCCATGCGGGTGGAGGCTGTGGCGCTGCGCCGGACGGGTGACTTGCCGCCGGGCCGCCGGCGGGCCGTCAGGCCGCCCGGCGGCAAGTCAGAGAGAGCCCTGGCGGGTGAGGTGCGTGAAGGCGAACCAGCCCGGCAGGACCGGCAGCCACAGCGTCATCGTCCGGTACAGCAGCACCGCGGGCGCGGCGACGTCCCCCGGTACGCCCACCAGCACCAGACCGCCGAGCAGCGCGCCCTCGACGGCACCCACACCTCCGGGCGTCGGCGCCGCCGACCCCAGTGCGTTGCCCGCGAGGAACACCACGGCGATGCTCGCGTAGCTCACCGGCTGGTGCCCGCCGTCGAACGCCCGGACCGACGCGTCCAGACACAGCACGAACACACCCGTCAGCAGCAGCATCCCGCCGATGCCCGTGATCAGCTTCCCCGGCCTCTGCAGCACGTCCAGCATGCGCGGCACGACGCCGGCGAACAGTGACCGCAGCCGGGTCACCACGAACTTCCGCAGGAAGGGGATCGCCGTCACCACGAGCACCAGCACGGCGACCGTCAGCAGCCCGGCGATCACCGTCCTGGACGGGGTGAGCGACGCCGTCTTCTCCGTGCCGGTCAGGTAGCCGAAGGACAGCAGCAGCATGATGTGCGCGCCGAGCCCGAACAGCTGCGAGGCGCCGACACTGGCCACGGCGAGACCCGGCCGGACACCGGAGCGCTGGAGGAACCGGGTGTTCAGGGCCACGCCGCCGACCGCCGCAGGGGCGACGATCTTGACGAACGACCCGGCGACCTGCGCCAGCACCGTCCGCAGGAAGCCGACCCGCTCGGGGACGAAGCCCAGCAGGCTCATCGCCGCCGCGAAGTAGCTGAGCACGGAGAACAGCAGGGCCGCCGCGACCCAGCCCCAGTGGGCGTTCGCGAAGACGGTGCCGAAGTCGATGCCGGCGATCTGCGACAGCAGGAAGTACGCGGCGACCGCACCGGCGATGAAGCTGAGGAGCGTGCGGGGCCTGATCCGCTCCAGACGGACGGGCTCCACGGGAGCCTGCGGTCTGATCAGCAGCACCTGCCGGCGGATCTGGGACAGCAGATCCTCCTCGCGCACCTCGTCCATGGCCTCGTCCATGGCGCGCTTGTCGGCCTGCTTCTCCGCGCGCTCCACCTTGCGGACCGCCTTGCGGTCGTCGGCGGAGGGCTCCTCCGTACGGGCCCGCTTCGCCGCCTCCGACGCCTCCAGCACCGCCTCCCTCTCGCGCTGGGCACGCTCGCGTGCCTGATGGCGCAGGGTGGCCCTGGTCGAGCGGCTCAGGGCGATCGGCTGGAGGAGCGGCAGGCAGTCGGCGATCTTGTCGGGGCCGAGCACCTCGACCGCCGCGGCCACGGCCCGTTCGGCGCCCACCCGCAGGCCCAGGGTCGTCAGCAGTTGGGCGATGTCCATCCGGAGCACCATGTCGCCCGCGGCGATCTCGCCGCCGCGCAGATCAGTGATGATCGCCCGGCCGTCCGGGTCGACCAGGATGGCGTCGCCGGCGAGCCGGCGGTGCGCGATGCGGCGCGACTGGAGCGCCTTCACCTGGCGCCAGGCGCCGCGCACCACGTCGTCCGTGATCTCCTGGTCCGCCAGGGAGTCCAGGGAACGGCCGCCGGAGTGCTCGTACACGAGCATCACGGCGTCGGGACCGAGCTCCGACGTGGCGATCAGCTTGGGCGCGTTGGCACCGGCGGCGATCGCCGCGTACGCGAGCAGAGCCTCCTGCTCCAGCGCCTGACGCAGTGACTGGATGGAACGGCGGGTCGTGATCGAGCGCAGGGTCAGCCGGCGCCACACGCGGTAGAAGAAGCCCTGCGCCTGCTGCTCGCGGTCGACGACGGTGACGTCCAGCGGCGGGCCGTCCTCCAGCGACACCAGATAGCGGCGCCCGCGGTCCTGGTCCGCACTCTCCGGGGCGTCGTCCTCCGCACGCATCGCGGTCACCGGGCGGAACCCGACATGACGCAGGCCGGCGAGCAGGTTCCGGCCGGTGGGCCGGACGTTCGGTGAGCCGACGGCGTAGAGGGTGCCGTACGCGACGGTCCAGCCCAGCAGCACGGTCAGCAGCACCGAGAACGGGGTGGTGTAGCCGGCGACGAGCATCGCGAAGGCGTCGAGCATCAGCACCATCCACAGGACCACGCGCCAGCGGGGTCTGCGGGCCATGCCCACCGCCGTCATATAGGCGATGACCGGCGCCAGGTACCCGTGCACCGGATCGGTCAGCTCTCCGCCGGTCTGCTGCTGGGTCAGCGCGTCCTGGAGCGAGCCGGGGGCGCCCCTGGCCACCCAGAGGTCGGTGGCGAGGGTGACACCGTGGGCGAGGACCGCGGCGAGCACGCCGTCCGCGATCCGCAGACCGTCGCGCTTGATCAGCCGCTCGATGGCGAACGCGACCGGCACGAGCAGCACGGCGATGCTGGAGACCAGGCCGGCGATCTTGACCAGCAGGTCGGGGGCCTGCCCGGTGCCCTTGTTGATGTCCTGTTCGAGACCGCTCGTGGTGCCCTGCGCGAAGGCGGCGACGGCCAGCACGACCGCGATGACGAGAATGCCGATCAGCAGCCGCATCAGGTCCGACGGGCGGTGCACGCGCGCGGCGAGCAGCGGCTCGTCCCCGGAGACCTGGTCCGCGTGGGCCACCTCGGCCTCCGGTGCCCCGGCCGCCGGTGTCTCCTTGCCGGGAACCGCCTTCTCCGGGTGCGGCTCGGAATCAGGGGTGCCTGCTGCCTTCGGCTGCACGCCCTGCTCCTTCGCCGTCTCGGTCTCTTCTTGATCTCGTATCACCAGTCACCGCCCGCACGATGGTGGCACGACCGGACGACAGAGGGGGGCATCAGGGTGCAATGCGGGGTCGCGAGGCGCGATCGGTACCCCTCTTTGCCTCCCATGTGCTGATTCTCCCTCTCCGTGTCGCGGTCTTCACGCCCAGGGCCGGCGCGGCCGCCGGCCTTGAAGCCGCGCCTCTTCCCCTCACACCGCTCCCCGCCGGAGCGGTCCGCTTCGTGGTCGTCACGGCCCCGGCATTGTCGGTGCCGTGCGGCAGGATGGGTCGGATGGACGAGCTGCCTGAGTACGCCGAGCGGGTTCTGGAGGTCGCCGAGCGGATCCCGCCGGGCCGGGTCATGACCTACGGGGACGTCGCGGAGTGGCTCGGCGAAGGCGGACCCCGCCAGGTCGGCCGCGTCATGGCGCTGTACGGCGGCGCCGTGCCGTGGTGGCGGGTGGTGCGCTCCGACGGCGTCCTGCTGCCGGGCCACGAGCTGCGCGCCCTCGACCGGTACCGCGAAGAAGGGACCCCGCTGCGTGCAGCGTCCCACGCCGCCCAGGGGCATGTGCCGCGCCTCGACATGAAACGCGCACGGTGGGACGGCGCCGGGACGCGAAGCGACGAAGCTCACATATGACAGCTTCCGCCAAGCGGCGACAGGGCGGGGACTCCGAGGACCGTACGGGGTACGGGACGGCTCCGCCGTCCGCACCCGGGCGCCTGGCGTAGCGTCTTCAGCGCGCGGCACGCACCGCACTCTCATCACCAGCACACCCACCAGGACCGGCGATCCACGTGAGCTCCTCCTCCACCAGCGGGCATGTGCCGTACCCGCAGCAGGTACGGCAGGGGGTTCTCCCGCGCCCGCACGGGCGGGGCGGAAGGTCCCCGGGCGCGTACCGGCTGGTGCGAACCCCTCCGGGCCCCGTGAATCCCCCTCATCTGGACGCCGCCCAGCGCTCTGTGGTTGACCATGGAGACGGACCGCTTCTGGTGCTCGCCGGACCCGGCACCGGCAAGACGACCACGCTCGTCGAGGCCGTCGCGGCTCGTATCGCGGCGGGCACGGACCCTTCTCGCATCCTCGTCCTCACCTTCAGCCGCAAAGCGGCGGTGGAACTGCGCGACCGGATGGCGCTGCGGCTCGGCGGCGCGCGTGGACCGCAGGCCACGACGTTCCACTCCTACTGCTACGCGCTGGTCCGCTCGCATCAGGACGCCGACCTGTTCGCCGAACCGCTGCGCCTGCTGTCGGGTCCGGAGCAGGACGTCGCCGTGCGGGAACTCCTCGCAGGCCAGATCGGCATGCCCGGCGTCCGCTGGCCCGACGAACTGCGGGCGTGCCTGACCACCCGCGGCTTCGCCGACGAGGTCCGAGCCGTGCTGGCCCGGAGCCGGGAGCTTGGTCTCGGCCCGGACTCCCTCGCCCGCTTCGCCGCCCGCATCGGCCGGCCCGACTGGGGGCCGCCGCCTCGTTCCTCGCCGAATACCTGGACGTCCTCGACCTCCAGGGCGTGCTCGACTACGCGGAACTGGTGCACCGGGCGGTCCTGCTGGCCGAGGAGGTGGCGCTGCCCGCCTACGACGCGGTGTTCGTGGACGAGTACCAGGACACCGACCCGGCCCAGGTGCGGCTGCTGCGCGCGCTGGCGGGCGGCGGGCGGACTCTCGTCGCCTTCGGCGATCCCGACCAGTCGATCTACGCGTTCCGCGGCGCGGACGTCAACGGCATCCTCGACTTCCCCGACGCCTTCCCCCGCGCCGACGGCAGTCCCGCCGGCGTCGCCGTGCTGACCACGTCCCGGCGCAGCGGAGCCGCCCTCCTGGCGGCGACCCGGCTGCTGACCCGCCGGATGCCGCTGACACGGCTGCCGGCCGGCAAGGTCCGCGCCCACCGCGAACTGGCGGCGGCCCGCGAGGGCGGCCGCGTCGAGGCGTACACCTATCCGACGGCCTCCACAGAGCTGGACAACATCGCGGACATCCTGCGCCGCGCCCATCTCGAGGACGGCGTCCCCTGGCACGAGATGGCGGTTCTCGTCCGGGCGGGCGGCCGCACCATCCCCTCCATGCGGCGCGCCCTGACGTCGGCGGGCGTACCCCTCGAGATCGACGGCGACGACGTGGCCCTGCGCCATGAACCGGCGGTGGCGCCGCTTCTGACCGCCTTGCGCACGGTCGCGACGGCGGCCGCCGGCCGCCCGGTGGAAGCGTCGCCCGCAACCGTGCCCGCGCCCGTTCCCGAGGGAGCGGGCGCGGGGGCCGATGACGGCGGGGTGGCCGCGGTCACCGGGGATCCGGAGGAGATGGCTGAGGGGGCCGATGACGGCGGGGTGGCCGCGGTCACCGGGGATCCGGAGGAGGCGGGCGAGGAGCGGGAGGCCGGTCCCGAGGCCGCCCTCTGGATCGACACCGAGACCGCGCTCACCCTCCTGACCTCGCCGCTCGGCGGCATGGACACCGCAGACCTGCGCCGTCTCGGCAGGGCGCTGCGCGACGAGGAGCGGGCCGGAGGCAACGCCCTGCCGCCGCCGTCCGACCAGCTTCTCGCCCGCGCGCTCGCCGAGCCCGAGCGCCTTGTCGCGCACGACCCGGCGTACGCCCGCGGCGCCCAGCGGCTCGGCGCCCTCCTGCGCAAGGCGCGCGAACTCCTGGAAGGCGGAGGCACCGCCGAAGAGGCCCTGTGGCTGCTGTGGGACGGCACCCCGTGGCCGCAGCGCCTGGAGCGTGCGGCGTTCCGCGGCGGCGCGGCCGGCCGCAACGCCGACCGTGATCTCGACGCCGTCTGCGCGCTCTTCGAGACGGCGGCGCGCGCGGAGGAGCGCACCGGCGGCCGTGGCGCGCTCAACTTCATCGAGGAGCTCGAAGCGCAGGACATCGCCGCCGACACCCTCTCCAGGCGGGAGGTCCGCCCGGAGGCCGTACGGCTGATGACCGCGCACCGCTCGAAGGGCCTGGAGTGGAGCCTCGTGGTGGTCGCCGGTGTGCAGGAGGGCCTGTGGCCCGATCTCCGGCGCCGGGGTTCCCTCCTGGAGGCCGACCGTATCGGGTGGGACGGTCTCGCCGAGCCGCTCACCCCCGGCGCCCTGCTGGCGGAGGAGCGCAGGCTGTTCTACGTGGCGGCCACCCGAGCCCGCGACCGTCTCGTCGTCACCGCGGTCAAGGCCCCGGCCGACGACGGTGACCAGCCTTCCCGCTTCCTGGCCGAACTGGGCGTCGAGCCACGCGATGTGACCGGCCGTCCGCGCCGTCCGCTGGCCGTCGCCCCGCTCGTCGCCGAGCTGCGCGCCACCACCGTCGATCCGGACGCCTCACCGCGGTTGCGAGAGGCCGCCGCCCGCCGACTGGCCCGTCTCGCGGCGCTGACCGACGAGGAGGGCCAGCCGCTGGTGCCTTCCGCGCACCCGTACCGCTGGTGGGGCCTGTACGACGCCACCCACAGTGCGAAGCCGCTGCGGGACCGGGACCAGCCCGTCACGCTCTCCGGCAGCGCGCTCGACCAGCTGGCCAACAGCTGCGCGCTCCAGTGGTTCCTCGGCCGGGAGGTGAAGGCCGACGCGCCCGCGACCGCCGCCCAGGGCTTCGGCAACGTCGTGCACGTACTCGCCGACGAGGTCGCCTCCGGCCGTACCCCCGCCGACCTCGCCGTCCTCATGGAGCGCCTCGACTCGGTGTGGGACGCGCTCGTCTTCGACGCCCCCTGGAAATCGCAGCAGGAGAAAGGTCACGCGCGCGCCGCGCTCGAGCGCTTCCTGCGTTGGCACGTCATGGACCGCGGCGGACGCCGCCCCGCCGCCACCGAGCACGACTTCGACGTCACGTTGGAGGCGGGCGGGTTCGAGGTGCGCATCCGCGGCTCCATGGACCGCGTCGAGCAGGACGAGCAGGGCCGTGCCTATGTCGTCGACTTCAAGACGGGCAAGCAGACGCCCACGAAGGACGAGGTCGCCCGCCATCCCCAGCTCGCCGTGTACCAGCTGGCCGTCCGCGAGGGCGCGGTGGACGAGGTGTTCGGCGGGAACCGTCCGGAGGCGGGCGGCGCCGAGTTGGTACAGCTGCGGCAGCCGGCCGCCAAGAAGGAGGGCGGCGACGCCCTGCCCAAGGTCCAGGCGCAGGAGGCGCTCAACGGCGAGTGGGTGGGGGACCTGCTCGCCACAGCGGCCGGCCGGGTGCTCGACGAGCGCTTCACGCCCTCCACCGGGCAGCACTGCGCCCACTGCGCGTTCCGGGCGTCGTGCAGCGCGCAGCCGGAGGGCCGCCAAATAGTGGAATGACCGGAGTTTTGTCATGCAATGTCACATTCACGCAGATCCAATGGAGTTCCCGGCCACCGCGACCGGTCGTGGCGGGACCATCCGGATCTGCGAGGAGAGACAACATGACGGCCAAGCGGAAGTCCCTGGCGACGGCGGTGGTCTGCCTCAGTGCCGTCATCGTGCTGGCGGGCTGTTCCCAGGACGGTGACATCAAGGCCAAGGGAGCCTCCGGGGAGCGAAGGGGGCCGGCGGCCGTGACGAGCGGCGACGGCGAATCGCTGGAGGGCCTCGACGCGGGGCAGATCGCCGACAAGGCGGTCGCGGCCACCAGAGCCGCCAAGTCCCTGGCCATGGCGGGCCGGATCGAGAAGGACGGCGAGCCGGTCTCCATCGACCTCGCCCTCGACTCCGGCGAAAAATGCAGCGGCCTGCTCGGCGTCAAGGGAGGCAGGGCGGAACTCCGCCAGGTGTCCGAGGTCATGTACCTCAAGGGCGACGAGCAGTTCTGGAGCGCCTCACTGCGCGAGCGTTCCTCCGAGTCCCCCGGCGTGGACAGCGATGCCGTCGTGGAACTCCTGCAGTCCCGGTGGGTCAAGATGCCCACCGGGACCGTCAAGGACCTGGACCGCGTCTGCGACCTCAAGGCGATGTTCGCGCAGATGGACGTGGACGAGGCGGACCGGAAGCAGATGACCAAGGGCCCGGACTCCCAGGTCGAGGGCGTACCGACGGTGACGCTCGTGAAGCAGGAGCAGGACAGGACGACGACGGTCCACGTCGCGAAGGAGGGCAAGCCGTATGTCCTCAAGATCGTGAAGGCCGGCGGCGACGAGACCGGCACGATCGTCCTCTCCCACTACGACGAGCCGGTCGAGGTCGAGGCGCCGCCGGCGGAGGAAGTGGTCGACCTGGGCAATCTGACCGGGGGCGCGGGCCTCGGCTTCGAGGCGGGCGCCACGCAGTCCGGGGAAGGGAGCGGCACGGACGGGCAGCCGGACATGGGAGCGGACGTCGGCATCGGGGCCGGCACGGAAGCCGGTGAAAACCAGGAGGCGGACGCGGGCACCGGCTCGGACCAGGGCTCCGGTTCGGCCCAGGACACCGATGCCGACACGGAGACCGGTGACGGATCGGGTTCCGACGCCGAAGGTCTGGTCACCGACGAAGGGGTCGATTCGGAGTCCGGCAGCGACACCGGCTCCGGCGCGGGAACGGCCGCGGACGGTGCGAACGCGTCCTAGGGACCGGTACGGGCCGCGGGCGTGCGCGGCCATGGGCTGCGGGCTGCGGTCCCCAGCACCGGGCTTCCTTGCTGTGGCGGCGCCGTCGGCATCCAGGGTTCGGAAGCCGGTGTCCGGTCGGCGGACACAGGGGGACCACTGCTGTCAGTGGTCCCCGTTAGCCTCTACGGGGTGACCGCACGTATCACCGACCCCGAGCAGCTCAAGGAGCTCCTCGGCATCCCCTTCACCCCGGAGCAGACGGCCTGCATCACCGCGCCGCCCGCCCCGCAGGTCATCGTGGCCGGGGCCGGTTCGGGAAAGACGACGGTCATGGCGGCCCGGGTGGTCTGGCTCGTCGGTACCGGCCAGGTGGCGCCCGACCAGGTGCTCGGGCTCACCTTCACCAACAAGGCCGCGGGCGAGCTCGCCGAGCGTGTCCGCACCGCCCTCGTCCGGGCCGGTGTGACCGACCCCGACGCCATCGACCCCGGCGACCCTTCCTCGTTCTTCGGCGGCGACACCCCGGTCGGCGAGCCGCGCATCTCCACCTACCACGCCTTCGCCGGCCAGCTCCTCAAGGACCACGGCCTGCGCATCGGACTCGAGCCGACCGCCCGGCTGCTCGCCGACGCCACCCGCTACCAGCTCGCCGCCCGCGTGCTGCGGGAGGCCCCGGGACCGTACCCGGCGCTCACCCGCTCCTTCCCCTCCCTCGTGAGCGACCTGCTCGCGCTCGACGCGGAGCTCGCCGAGCACCTGGTGCCTCCCGGCCGCCTCGAGGATTACGACGCGGAGCTGCTCCGCACCCTCGAAGGCGCCCGGCTGACCAACGCGGACCTCCGTAAGGTCCCGGAGGCCGCCGCGGCGCGCCGCGAGCTGCTCGACCTGACCCTGCGTTACCGGGCGGCCAAGCGGCAGCGGGACCTGCTCGACTTCGGCGACCAGATCGCCCTGTCCGCCGAGCTCGCACTCACCCGCCCCGAGGTGGGCACCCTCCTCCGCGACGAGTTCAGGGTCGTCCTGCTCGACGAGTACCAGGACACGTCGGTGGCCCAGCGGTTGCTGCTGTCCGGACTGTTCGGGCAGGGCACGGGCCACGCCGTCACCGCGGTCGGCGACCCCTGCCAGGCGATCTACGGCTGGCGCGGGGCGTCCGTCGCCAACCTCGACGACTTCCCCGTCCACTTCCCCCACTCCGACGGCCGTCCCGCCGACCGCTACTCGCTCAGCGAGAACCGCCGCAGCGGCGGGCGTCTGCTGCACCTCGCCAACGGCCTCGCGACGCCGCTGCGCGCCATGCACGAGGGGGTCGAGGCACTGCGGCCCGCGCCCGGCGCGGAGCGGGACGGCATCGTGCGCTGCGCGCTGCTCCCGACGCACGCGGAGGAGATCGAGTGGCTGGCCGACTCCATCGCGCACCTGGTCCGCACCGGCAAGGAGCCGGGCGAGATCGCGGTCCTGTGCCGTACCGCGGGAGACTTCCCCGAGATCCAGGGTGCCCTGGTCGCCCGCGACGTCCCGGTCGAGGTCGTCGGCCTCTCCGGGCTGCTGCACCTGCCGGAGGTCGCCGACCTGGTGGCGATGTGCGAGGTGCTCCAGGACCCGGGCGCCAACGCCTCACTCGTGCGTATCCTCACCGGCCCCCGGTGGCGGATCGGGCCGCGCGACCTGGCGCTGCTCGGCCGCCGCGCGCGACTGCTCGTCCACCACGCCTCTGCGGACGACGATCCGGAGCGGCGGCTCGCCGCGGCGGTGGAGGGCACCGACCCCGCGGAGATCGTCTCGCTCGCCGACGCGCTCGACACGTTCCTGGATTCGGCCGGAGGCGAGGAGGACGGCCTCCCCTTCTCCGCGGAGGCACGGGTCCGCTTCGCCCGCCTCGCCGCCGAACTGCGTGACCTGCGCCGCTCACTGGCCGACCCGCTGATGGACGTCCTGCACCGGGTGCTCTCCACCACCGGCCTCGAGGTCGAACTGTCCGCCTCGCCGCACGCGCTGGCCGCCCGCCGCCGGGAGACCCTCGCCAACTTCCTGGACATCGCCGCCGGTTTCGCCGCGCTGGACGGGGAGGCGACACTGCTGGCGTTCCTCGGCTTCCTGCGTACCGCCGCGCAGTACGAGAAGGGGCTCGACAACGCGCTTCCTGGGGGTGAGAACACGGTCAAGGTGCTCACCGCGCACAAGTCCAAGGGCCTCGAGTGGGACGTCGTCGCCGTGCCGGGGCTCGTCGCCAAGCACTTCCCGAACGACCAGGCCCGGGAGGCCTGGACGTCGCAGAGCAAGGTCCTCCCGCACGCCCTGCGCGGCGACGCGGACACACTGCCGGACGTCGAGTCGTGGGACGCGGGGGGACTGAAGGCCTTCAAGGAGGCGATGAAGGACCACCAGCACACGGAGGAACTGCGGCTGGGCTACGTGACCTTCACGCGCCCACGCTCGCTCCTCCTCGGCTCCGCGCACTGGTGGGGCCCCAGCCAGAAGCGGCGGCGCGGCCCGTCGGCGTTCCTCAAGGCCCTGTACGACCACTGCGAGCAGGGTCACGGCGAGATCGAGGTCTGGGCGGACGAGCCCGAGGAGGACGCGGAGAACCCTGCGCTCGGCACGGCCACCGCGGACCACGCCTGGCCACTGCCCCTGGACCAGGTCTCGCTGGCCCGCCGCCGGACAGCGGCGGACACGGTCATGGCGCACCTCGAAGCGCTGTCGGCGGCGCCGAGCGGGGCCGGCTCCGCGGCGGGTGCGTCGGCCGAGACCGACGTCGACCACGTACGCGGATCCGGATCCGAGCCCGGACCGGAGCCCGAGCCTGAGCCGGAGTTCGACTCCGAGGTCGCCTGCGGGCCCGAGTCCGAGGCCGAGTTCGGCTCCACGCCGGAGTTCGAGACCGACCTCGAAAGCCGGCCCGGGTCCGGGCCGGGGTCCGTGACGGTGACCTCCGCCGACCCCGGTTCCGTGGTGGTCCCCTCGGCCGACACGGAGGATTGGGACTGGCCGACCGAGCCCCCGGAGGACGACCCGTTCGCACCGCCGCCTCCGGCGCCGACCGTCCCGCATCAGCCGTCCCCGCACCCCGAGCGCGTCCCCGTCGCCGTCCCCGGAGGGGCCGAAGCCGCCGCGTACCCCTCTGCTCCCCGGCGGGCCGAAAGCCCGCACCGGACATCGGGAAGGAACGAAAGGGGGGAGGCACTCACTCCCGAAGAGGCCCGCGCCATCGCGTCCTGGGACCGGGACCTCGACGCGCTCACCGGTGAACTGCGCCGTACCCGCGCGACCGTCCGTGAGGTCCTTGTGCCGGCCTCCCTCTCCGCCTCCCAGCTGCTGCGCCTCGCCGCCGACCCCGACGGCTTCGCCCAGGAGCTCGCCCGCCCCATGCCCCGTCCTCCGCAGCCCGCGGCCCGCAGGGGCACCCGGTTCCACGCCTGGGTGGAGTCGCGTTTCGAGGAACTCGCCCTGCCCATGCTCGGCCCCGACGAGCTGCCGGGCGGCGCCGACGAGCACGAGATCGCGGACGAGCAGGACCTCGCCACGCTCAAGGAGGCCTTCGAGCGCACGCCGTACGCCCGCCGCACCCCGTACCGCGTCGAGGCGCCGTTCCAGTTCACCCTGGCCGGCCGGGTCGTGCGGGGCCGGATCGACGCCGTGTACCGGACGGGTGAGAACACGTACGAGATCGTCGACTGGAAGACGGCGCGCAGCGGCGTCGCGGACCCCCTCCAGCTCGCCGTCTACCGCCTCGCGTGGGCCGAGCAGCACGGCATACCGCTCGACGCGGTGACCGCCACGTTCGTGTTCGTACGCACCGGAGAGATCGTGCACCCCGACGTCCTCCCCGATCGCCCCGGCCTGGAGCGCATCCTGCTGGGCGGGACGGCCGACCGGTCCGGTGCCGGCGCCCGTTAGGCTCAAGAGCATGAGCGAGACCCCGGACAACGCCGTCCGCACGTACATACAGCAGCACCGCGCCGCCTTCCTCGACGACCTCGCCGAGTGGCTGCGCATCCCGTCCGTGTCGGCACAGCCGGAGCACGACGGGGACGTACGGCGCAGCGCCGAATGGCTCGCGGGCAAGCTGGCGGAGACCGGCTTCCCGGTCGCCGAGATCTGGCCCACCCCCGGCGCCCCCGCGGTCTACGCCGAGTGGCCCTCCGGCGACCCGGACGCGCCCACCGTGCTGGTCTACGGCCACCACGACGTGCAGCCCGCCGCCCGTGAGGACGGCTGGCACTCCGACCCGTTCGAGCCTCTGATCGCCGACGGCCGGATGTACGGCCGCGGCGCCGCCGACGACAAGGGGCAGGTGTTCTTCCACACACTCGGCGTGCGCGCCCACCTCGCGGCCACCGGTCGTACCGCCCCAGCGGTCAACCTCAAGCTGCTGGTCGAGGGCGAGGAGGAGTCCGGCTCCCCGCACTTCCGCGCACTCGTGGAACAGCAGGCGCGCCGCCTCGCCGCAGACGCCGTGATCGTCTCCGACACCGGCATGTGGTCCGAGACCACGCCGACCGTCTGCACCGGCATGCGCGGCCTGGCCGACTGCGAGATCACGCTGCACGGCCCCGACCAGGACATCCACTCCGGCTCGTTCGGCGGCGCCGTCCCCAACCCCGCTACCGTCGCCGCCCGCCTGGTGGCCGCGCTGCACGACGAGAACGAGCAGGTCACGATCCCCGGCTTCTACGAAGGCGTCGCACCGCTCACCGACGAGGAGCGTGAGCTGTTCGCCGAGCTTCCGTTCGACGAGGAGACCTGGCTGCGCACCGCGAAGTCCCACGGGACGCTCGGCGAAGCCGGCTACTCCACGCTCGAGCGCGTCTGGGCCCGCCCGACGGCCGAGCTGAACGGCATCGGCGGCGGCTATCAGGGCCCCGGCGGTAAGACGATCATCCCGTCGTCCGCGCAGCTGAAACTGTCCTTCCGGCTGGTCGCCGGCCAGGAACCCGACAAGATCGAACGCGCCGTCACCGACTGGGTCGACTCCCGCGTCCCGGCCGGCATCCGGCACGAGATCGTCTTCGGGGCCGCCACCCGGCCCTGCCTGACGCCGCTCGACCACCCGGCCCTTCGGGCGGTCGTACGCGCCATGGGCCGTGCCTTCGACGGTCACAAGATCCGCTTCACCCGCGAGGGCGGTTCGGGACCGGCGGCCGACCTCCAGGACGTCCTCGCGGCGCCCGTGCTGTTCCTGGGCATCTCCGTACCGTCCGACGGCTGGCACGCACCGAACGAGAAGGTCGAGCTCGAACTGCTCCTCAAGGGAGTGGAGACGACCGCCCATCTGTGGGACGACATGGCCCGCACCCTTCGCTGAACCGATGTCCCGATCCGCCCCGGGGGAGATGGAAGAACCGTGAGCACCCAGAGCTACGCCGATGCCGCAGGCCGTCCCATCGGTCTCACCGCGCCCAGCGGCATCGACCGCGAGGCGCACAACCGTCTCGACGAGGCATGGCTCGCGGCCGCGTGGAGCCATCCCACGACCCGTGTGTTCGTCGTCTCCGGTGGCCAGGCCCTGATCGACGACACCCCTGACGGCCGCACCGAGCTGGTCATGACCCCGGCCTTCGAGGCCCCGGTCACCGAGACCCACCGCTACTTCCTCGGCACCGACGAGGAAGGGGTGCGCTACTTCGCCCTCCAGAAGGACGCCCTGCCGGGCCGCATGGACCAGTCGGCCAGGCCCGCCGGGCTGCGCGAGGCCGGGCTGCTGCTGTCGCCGCGCGACGCGGGTCTGCTGGTTCACGCGGTCGCCCTGGAGAACTGGCAGCGGCTCCACCGCTTCTGCTCCCGCTGCGGCGAGCGCACCGTCATCGCCGCCGCCGGACACATCCGCCGCTGCCAGGCATGCGGCGCCGAGCACTATCCCCGCACCGACCCTGCCGTGATCATGCTCGTCACCGACGACCAGGACCGCGCGCTCCTCGGCCGTCAGGTGCACTGGCCGGAGGGCCGCTTCTCGACGCTCGCGGGCTTCGTGGAGCCGGGGGAGTCCATCGAGGAGTCGGTGCGCCGCGAGGTCCGCGAGGAGGTGGGTGTCGGCGTGGGCGAGGTGGAGTACGTCGCCAGCCAGCCGTGGCCCTTCCCCTCGAGCCTGATGCTGGGGTTCATGGCCCGCGCCACGACGTCGCAGATCCAGGTCGACGGCGAGGAGATCCACGAGGCGCGCTGGTTCTCCCGGGAGGACCTGCGGGCCGCGTTCGAGTCCGGGGAGGTGCTGCCTCCCTACGGGATCTCCATCGCGGCCCGACTGATCGAGCTCTGGTACGGCAAGCCGCTGCCGAGGCCCGGGGACGTGGTCTGAGGCCTGGCACGGCCGCGCGACGGGCCCGGCGGACGTACGTCGGCCCCGGCCGCTCCGGTTCGCGGTGGAACCGGACCGCCGGGGCCGACGCTCGGTCCGGAGCCGGGGGCTAGACGCCCACCTTCTGCTTGACCTGGGCGAGAGACGGGTTCGTCAGCGTCGAACCGTCGGGGAAGAGCACGGTGGGCACCGTCTGGTTGCCCCCGTTGGCCTTCTCGACGAAGGCCGCCGACTCGGGGTCCTGCTCGATGTTGATCTCGGTGTACGCGATGCCCTCGCGGTCCATCTGGCTCTTCAGCCGACGGCAGTATCCGCACCACGTGGTGCTGTACATCGTCACAGTGCCCTGCATCGTCTCTTGCTCCTAGGTCTCGGGGCCGGGGGTGTCATCACCTCGGGCTAGAACGTACGTGACGCGGTAACGATTCCCGCGCCCGGTGTGACGCGGATCCGTACGGCCGGCGCTGTTCGTACGACTGATGAGGCAGGCCTGTGGACAACCGCCGCATCCGCCCCCGGCGACCTGGCAGCATGGCGGGGTGACAGCAGCAACGCACTCCTCTCTTTTCCCGCAGGTCCCCGAGTCGGCGGACGCCGTGCTCGACGGGCTCGATCCCGAGCAGCGCGAAGTGGCGACCGCCCTGCACGGTCCGGTGTGCGTGCTGGCAGGAGCCGGCACGGGCAAGACCCGCGCGATCACCCACCGCATCGCGTACGGGGTGCGGGCGGGCATACTCCAGCCCGCCAGTGTGCTCGCCGTCACGTTCACCAACCGCGCCGCCGGTGAGATGCGCGGGCGACTGCGCCAGCTCGGCGCGGGCGGCGTCCAGGCGCGTACGTTCCACTCCGCCGCCCTCCGCCAGCTGCAGTACTTCTGGCCGAAGGCGGTCGGCGGCGAGATGCCGCGACTGCTCGAGCGCAAGATCCAGCTGGTCGCCGAGGCCGCGGCCCGCTGCCGGATCCGCCTCGACCGCAACGAGCTGCGGGACGTGACGGGAGAGATCGAATGGGCGAAGGTCACCCAGACCGTGCCCGCCGACTACCCGGCCGCCGTCGCCAAGTCGCTGCGTGACGCGCCCCGCGACCCGGCGGAGATCAGCCAGGTCTACGCCATGTACGAGCAGCTCAAGCGGGACCGCTCGGCGATCGACTTCGAAGATGTGCTGCTGCTCACCGTCGGCATCCTCCAGGACCGGCACGACATCGCCGACCATGTCCGCCGCCAGTACCAGCACTTCGTCGTCGACGAGTACCAGGACGTCAGCCCCCTCCAGCAGCGCCTGCTGGACCTGTGGCTCGGTGACCGGGAAAGCCTGTGCGTCGTCGGCGACGCCAGCCAGACGATCTACTCGTTCACCGGCGCCACCCCCGACCACCTGCTGAACTTCCGCACCCGCCACCCCGGCGCGACGGTGGTCAAGCTGGTCCGCGACTACCGCTCCACCCCCCAGGTCGTCCACCTTGCCAACGGCCTGCTCGGCCAGGCCCGCGGACGGGCCGCCGAACACCGCCTCGAACTGATCTCCCAGCGCGAGCCGGGCCCCGAGCCTTCGTACGTGGAGTACGCGGACGAGCCCGCGGAGGCGGAGGGCACCGCCCGCCGCATCCGCGAGCTGATCGACGCGGGTGTCCCGGCCGGCGAGATCGCCGTGCTGTACCGCATCAACGCCCAGTCGGAAGTCTACGAGCAGGCTCTGGCCGACGCGGGCGTCCCGTACCAGCTCCGCGGGGCCGAGCGGTTCTTCGAGCGGCAGGAAGTGCGCGAGGCGGGCATCGCCCTGCGCGGCGCCGCCCGTGCCGGTGGCAACGACGCACTGCTCGACGACGTGGAGGACCTGCCTTCCCAGGTGCGGGCCGTGCTGTCCACCAAGGGATGGACCACGGAGCCGCCCGCCGGATCCGGTGCCGTGCGCGACCGCTGGGAGTCGCTCGCGGCGCTGGTCCGCCTCGCGGAGGACTTCGTGCGGGCCAGGCCGCAGGCGACGCTGGCCGATCTGGTGGCCGAGCTGGACGAGCGGGCGGCCGCCCAGCACGCGCCCACGGTCCAGGGCGTCACACTCGCCTCCCTGCATTCGGCGAAGGGCCTGGAGTGGGACGCCGTGTTCCTCGTCGGGCTCACCGAGGGCATGATGCCGATCACCTACGCCAAGACGGACGAGCAGGTGGAGGAGGAGCGCCGGCTCCTCTATGTGGGCGTGACCCGTGCGCGGCTGCACCTGTCCCTGTCGTGGGCCCTGTCGCGTGCGCCGGGCGGCCGTGCCTCCCGCCGTCCGACCCGGTTCCTGAACGGCCTCCGACCGGGCTCCGCGGCGGCCGGACCGCGGACCGCCGGCGGCGCGGGCGGTGTCGAGCGGGGCGGCGGACGCCGCAAGCGGCGCGGCCCGGTGCTGTGCCGGGTCTGCGGCAAGACGCTGACCGACGCGGGCGAGATGAAGCTGATGCGCTGCGAGGACTGCCCCTCGGACATGGACGAGGTGCTGTACGAGCGGCTGCGCGAGTGGCGCTCGGGGCAGGCCAAGGAGCTGGGCCAGCCCGCGTACTGCGTCTTCACGGACAAGACACTGATGGCGATCGCGGAGGCTGTGCCGGGCACAGAGGCGGAGTTGGCCGGGATCTCCGGTGTCGGCGGCCGCAAGCTCGATCGGTTCGGGGCCGATGTCCTCGCCATCTGCGCAGGTGAGGAGCCGGGCGAGGCGGACGAGGAGGACTGATACAAACTCGTCGAAAAAATGGTTTGCGCGCGCCCGGGCCGGACCCATAGGTTCTTAACCACGAAGAACAGCGGCTTCTCTGAAGCCCTGTCCTCGTGCTGTACTTATCCGAATAGCGTGACCGGCCTGTCCGGTCCTCGAGACGCCGAGAGGAGGCGATTCCAGTGATCAGCATCAAGACCAGCTTCGTCAGCACCGCCAAAATGACCGATCGCTCGGTCGTCTCCGCCTGCTCGCTCGGCTTCTCCTCCGCGTTCCTCGGCACCGGTATGTCCGGCATCTCCGCCGTGCTTCCCGTGTCCGGTCTGGGCGGCCTGCCCGTCCTGGAGCGCAATGAGCGACCGACCAAGGCACTGGAAGCAGGAGTAGCAGCGGCAGAGGCTCAGGCCTATGCCTTTGCGGCGGCCAGTGCCGAGACCGAGCAGAAGACGACGCAGCACCACACGAAGTGGGCCTTCCGCGGGCTCGAACCCTGGAGTGATCCAGCCTGATACGGCATCAGGCCGGCGCCTTCAGGGCCGCGGAACCCCACCCGGGATCCGCGGCCCTTCTGTTTTCCCCAACGGGAGAACAGTGCGAAGGGGCCTCGGGACCAGAAGCACCCGGTACCAACTGCCACCCGGCCGACCGGCCGGAACGACCAGACGAGGAATCACACACCGTGCAACTCGAAGCGCACGCCCCGTCCGTACCGCCTTCCGAGACCACCTCCCCGCCCGTCCGTACCGAGGACTCCACCTTGACTCCCCTCACTGCGCTCACCGCGCTCGACGACGCCATCGAGAACCTGGGCGTGCCCGTCCCGTGCCGTTCCTACGACCCGGAGGTCTTCTTCGCCGAGTCGCCGGCCGACGTCGAGTACGCCAAGTCCCTCTGCCGCACCTGCCCGCTGATGGAGGCCTGCCTCGCGGGCGCCAAGGAGCGGCGTGAGCCGTGGGGCGTCTGGGGCGGAGAGCTCTTCGTCCAGGGTGTCGTCGTTGCCCGCAAGCGGCCGCGTGGTCGCCCGCGCAAGAACCCGGTTGCGGCATGAACGCCATCGGAACCATCGATCGACCCGTCACGCACGACCCCCAGAAGCAGGCCCCGATGACCTCTTCCACGAGCGAGCCCCAGGGCTCCGCCACCCGAGCTTTCACCACCATCGGCGCGAACGCCTCGCGTCAGAACAGGACCCGCGAAATGCAACTCATCCCAGAAGCCCTGGCTCGTGCGCATATGCACGAGCGCATGCGTGAAGTCGACGCGGAACGCCAGGCCGTGCGCCTGGTCGCCGCCCGACGCATGCAGCGCCGCGCCGAGCGCGTGTCGATGCGCGCGCGCCGCGCACTGGCCATGGCCGTCATGCACTGACGGCGAAGCCGTCCATGCGGGGGCCGGTCCTCACGGACCGGCCCCCGCGGTGCGTTGTGACGCGCGCTCTCCGCCGGGCGGCGATATCGTCGCGAGGTGGACCAGGACAGGACTCCCCACCCCGAGCAGCCGGGGGACGAGGGCATCGTGTGCGCCGGCTGCGGCAAGGTCGCCGAGGGGCCGCCGGTGACGTGGACCTGCTCCGTGGAGGACGGCGTCCGCCATTACCTCTGCGAAGACTGCGCCCGTGACAACATCCGCGCGATCGAAGGCCGGCTCGACCCGCAGTGGTGGTGACCGTCTCCCGCGTGCTGTCCGGCCGCCGGAGCCGCTCCGGGGGCTGCCGTCAGGCTCCCGCCTCCAGTACGGCGACGCCGTCCGTGCTTTCCGCCTCCGCCTCCGTGGCGTCCTCCACCACGAAGCCGGGCAGCCATTCCTCGAGCTCGCCACGGAGCCGCACGGTCGCGTTCAGCTGGCAGAGCACGCCGATGGTGCTCAACGTCACACGGTGTATCAGCAGATACGCGGGCGGCAGGTTGAGCTGCTTGCCCAACTGGTGGGCGGGGGAGCGGACGTCGGCGATCCGGGCGGCCTGGGTGCGCATCCAGCCGCGGGTGAAGGTGAACTCCTCCACCTCCGCCGGTTCGATGATCGGCAGCAGGTAGTCGAGCACCGCTTCGGGGTCGAGGTCGATCGACTCCTTGACGAACCCCTCTTCGCACAGCAGCCCGTAGACCGCCTCCGCCTCGCCTTCCAGGGTCATCCGCAGGCATGCGCCGATGGTGTCGGGAAGCCCTCCCGGCAGCCGGTCCACCGTGCCGAAGTCGAGGACACCCAGACGCCAGCCCTTGCCGTCGTCGTCGGGAAGCAGACGGAAGTTCCCGGGATGCGGGTCGGCGTGGAGAAGTCCCGTGCGTGCCGGGCCGGAGAAGAGGAACCGGGCCAGCAGCTGACCCGCCCGGTCCCGTTCCTCAGGGGCGCCGCCGGAGATGACCTCGGCCAGCGGTATGCCGTCGATCCACTCGGTCACCAGGACCTGGTCGCTCTGGTGGACCACGTCCGGCACCAGGACGCCGGGATCGTCCGCGAACTCGGCGGCGTGCTCCCGCTGGGCCTGCGCCTCCAACGCGTAGTCGAGCTCTTCCGAGACACGGTCACGCAGCTCGGAGATGAGGGGCTTGATGTCCATGCCCGGAATCAGCGGCCCCAACAACCTGGCAAAACGACTCAATTGCGCCAGATCGGACAGCAGCGCGTCTCCCGCCCCCGGGTACTGCACCTTCACGGCGACCTCGCGCCCGTCGTGCCACACCGCACGGTGCACCTGCCCGATGGACGCGGCGGCGGACGGCTTGTCCTCGAAGCTGAGGAACAGCTCACGCCAGTTCTCCCCGAGCCGCTCCTCGAGCACCGAGTGGACGGTCCGCGTCGGCATCGGAGGCGCCGCCTCCTGAAGCTTGGTCAGCGCGGCTCGGTAAGGGCCGGCGATCTCCTCGGGCAGGGCCGACTCGAAGACGGACAGAGCCTGCCCGAATTTCATCGCACCACCCTTGAGTTCCCCCAGCACTTTGAACAGCTGCTCGGCCGTGCGTTGTTGCAGCTCCCGCGCCACGATCTCGGCCGACTTGCCGCCGATCCGCTTGCCCAGCCCCCATGTCGCGCGGCCGGCGAATCCCAGTGGCAGCGCTGCCAGCTTGGCGGTCCGAGTGACCGCCTTCCGGGGAAGATCAGACATGCGCCCCTCCAAATCCCAGACAGCGTGCCGCGTTTGCCGACGGCATCATTCCGCCGACCGCGTGTACCCGTTCATTGTGTCGTGTTCCGGACCTACTGCTGAGGTGTGCCTCCTCTCAGTTTTCCCCGCCGCACTGCAGGCGCAGTCGAGGTGGGGTGCGATCCGTTCCGACCGCCAGGACAACTGCGGCAGCGAAACCTCCCATCTGGCCCCGGTGCTCACCGGCGCCCCGCCGTCCAGAAAGGACAGCGCGTGGCACGCGGCCGTCCCTGCCACGGCGGTGGCCAGTGCGACATCGCAGGCGGGCACGGTCCGGCGCCGCCCCGACCGCCACTGTGCCAGCAGCCGCCCCCTCCCCGGGTCCAGCTCGGCCCGGCCCCGCTCCATGCAGCCCGCGCACGCCGTGCATCCAGGCAGCACGAGGGGACCGACGACGCCCGTGGCTTCCACGACACCCGTATAAAGATGGGGTGTGCCGGTCGCGATCCATCCCTCCGCGTCGCTCGCGGCAGGGGCGTAGGCGGCGAGCCCGTCGCGCGGTGCCACGACGACGAGGCTGAGGCCGGGCCCGCCGTCCGGGTCCTGGGACTCCGCGGCACGCGGAGGCCGGTCGGGGGCCGCTCGCCGGACGAGCCGCCGGGCCGCTGTGTCCCTGCGTTCGCCGACCGCCTCCGCGGGCAGGCCGCCCGGTGCCACATCACTCGGCTCAGTGATCCCGCCGTCCAGTACCTCGACCCGCCCCACGCCCGCGGCCGACAGCGTCGCGGCGATCGACGCACCCACCCGCCCGGCCCGCGGACCTGGACCCGTATGGCCCGCCTGGCCGCCACGAGGCCGGCCGCGCCGCCCGGTTCGGGATGGATCACGGACAGAGCGGCGATGTCCGGCCGCAGCCGGTCATGGGCCGCCGCCCGCTTGCGCAGCGCGGCGGCCGCAGGACCTCCGGCCGTCGGGTCGTCGAGCAGGCCCGCGGTGGTCAGTCGGTGCACCAGGGCCTCCGCCCGACCGTCCGGCAGGCCCATCGCCCGCGCCTCCTCGCGCAGCAGAGGCAGTCCCCGGGTCCCGTCCAGCAGTTCCATCAGGGCACCGGTCGCGGTGTCGACCGGCCCGAGCGTCACCGCATGGGCGGGTGTCACGCCGAACTGCACGGACTGGCGGTCCCGCCATGCCCGCCGCAAGGCGGGCTTCATCATCGGATGCATTCCGTTTCCCCCGTCGGTCTTTGTCCTCGGAACGTCTCCGAGCCGTTGTCAGAATGCGCGGCCGCCGCGAGGTGTGTGAAAAGTTGTCCACAGGTTCGGGGTATTAGTCGTTCAAATGGTGCAGCCATCGGGCGGATCAAGCGCCCGGCGTCCGGGGACACGACTTTGCCCAAAGACAGCGGGTAACGTCGGGGCGTGCCCGTCGACCCGCCCGCTCGCCTCGCTGGGGAGACCTCACCGCACGGCGCGGGAGGTCAGCAGCGCAGCGCGCAGCGTCCCCCGCCCCGCGGATCGGGGACGAGCGCGGTCGAGGTCCGCCGGAGCGCCCGGCGCAGCAGAACGGTCTCCGCCTACCGCGAGGGGGACCGCACCATCGTCCTCATCCCCGCCCGGATGTCGGAGGCGGAGGAGCGACGCTGGGTAGGCGTGATGCTGGACAAGCTGGCGGCGCAGGAGAGCAAGCGGGTACTCGGTGACGCCGAACTGACGGAGCGTGCGGAACGGTTGTCCGCCCAGTATTTCGACGGGCGTGCCAGACCCGCGTCCGTGCGCTGGGTGACGAACCAGAACACCCGCTGGGGCTCCTGCACCCCGGCCGAGGGCAGCATCCGGCTCTCCCACCGCCTCCAGGGCATGCCGGAGTACGTGGTGGACTACGTGCTCCTCCACGAGCTGGCCCACCTGCTCGTTCCCGGTCACGGACCCCGGTTCTGGCGGCTGCTGGAGGCCTACCCCCGCACCGAGCGGGCCCGTGGCTACCTGGAGGGCGTCGTCGCCGCCGGCAGGCTGCCGCACCTGCCCGCCGATCGCGGAGAGTGACTGTCGACGGTCCTGTACCGAATGTGTACCGGCTTGGCTCAATCTCACACCCAGCGGTTAGCCTGACGCGACGCATTCAAATCGGGATGGGGGACGGTCGTAACGCATGGCCAGGGAATTCCAACGCGGCCACAAGGCCAAGATCAGTGATCTCACTCCGGGAACGGATCTGTACGTAGGCGTGCAGATCGCGGCTCCTGGTCTGACCTTCGACATCAGCTGCTTCGGACTTGATGCCAACGAGCAGCTCTCCGACGACCGGTACTTCATCTTCTTCAATCAGCCGAAGTCGCCCGAGGAGTCCGTCCAACTGCTCGGCGCGCAGTCCGGCGACACCGAGTCGTTCCGCGTCACGCTCGACCGCATCCCGGCGAACATCCACCGGCTGTCCTTCACCGCCACGATCGACGGTGCCGGCCAGATGTCGCAGATCGGCCCCGGGTACATCCGCATCGTCGCAGGCGGCGAAGAGGTCGTCCGGTATGCCTTCACCGGCTCCGAATTCACGACCGAGCGCGCCGTGATGCTGGGTGACTTCTACCTCAAGGACGTGTGGCGTTTCGCCGCCGTCGGCCAGGGGTTCGACGGCGGTCTCGAGGCTCTGCTGAAGAACTTCGGCGGCGAGGTCGCGGAGGAGGAGGCGCCTGCCGCTCAGCAACCGCAGGGCGCCGCGCCGTCGTTCGCCCCGCCCCCGCAGGCGGCCGCCCCGGCTCCGGCCTTCGGTGCGCCCGCATCTCAGGTGCCGCAGGCTCCCCAGACGCCGCAGCCCGCACCGGCCTTCGGCGCGCCGGCGGGCCAGGCCCCCGCGGCCCCGCAGCCCCAGATGCACAGCGCCCCGACCATGGCGGCGCCGATGACGCCGCCGGCAGGCACCGTCCCCCCGCCCGCTCCGTCCCCGTACGGACAACCGCCCCAGCAACCGCAACAGCCTCAGTACGGGCAGGTCCCCGGGCAGATGCCGGGTCAGATGCCCGGACAGGTCCCCGGGCAGATGCCGCAGCCGGGCATGCCGTCGCCGTACGGCCAGCAGACTCCCGCCCCGTACGGTCAGCAGCCCCCCGGCATGCCGCAGGGTGGGATGCCCCAGGGCGTGCCCCAGGCCGGCGCCGGTCTCCAGGCGGCCCTGCAGCCGTACCGCGAGACCGCCACCGGCCAGCGCTGGACCCCGCAGAACCAGCAGCTCATGCGGGTCGACCTGACCATGGGCGGCATGCCCGTGCTGGCCCGCCAGGGCAGCATGGTCATGTACCAGGGCAAGGTCGACTTCAGCTACAAGGGTGCCGGGTTCGCCGGCCGGGTCGTCGGGAACGCCACCGGCCAGGAGATGCAGCTGATGCGCTGCACCGGACGCGGCCAGGTGTTCCTCGCCGAGGACGGCTCGCACCTGCACCCCATCGAGCTCCAGGGCGACGGGATCTGCGTCTCCGCCGAGAACGTCCTCGCCTTCGACGAGTCCCTTCAGCACGAGGTCCGCCGCATCGAGGGCCACGGCATCCCCGGCGGCGCGCTGTTCACGATGATGTTCCAGGGCACGGGCACCGTCGTCGTCAAGACGCACGGCATCCCCGTGGTCCTGCCGGTCACGCCGACCACGTTCGCCGACTGCAACGCGGTCGTCGCCTGGTCGGCCGCCTCGCAGGTCATCCTCTCCAGCCAGGTCCGGCTGCGCCGCAACGCGTACCCGGGACACAGCGGAGAGACCGTGAACCTCCAGTTCCGGGGCGCCCCCGGCAACTTCATCGTCGTCCAGCCGTACGAGGTCTGAGGGAGCCCTGACAATGAACCAGCAACTCGCGGGCTTCGCCCCGACCCCCATGGTGGCCCGTATGGAGAACCACGGCCGCACCATGCTCAAGGTCGCCATGACCACCGGTCAGGACCTGTACGCGCGCACCGGCTCGATGGTCGCCTACGAGGGCTTCGTCCAGTACGAGCCCAACCCGCCCGCCGTCCGCCAGATCGCGGCCCAGTGGGTCACCGGCGAGGGCGCGCCCATCATGAAGTGCTCCGGTGACGGCCTGCTCTACCTCGCCGACTACGGCGCGGACGTGGTCGTCATCAACCTCAACAACGACTCCCTGTCGGTCAACGGCACCAATGTCCTCGCCTTCGACGCGCACCTCCAGTGGGGCGTCGAGAAGGTCAAGGGCCTGGCCAAGTTCGCCGGCCAGGGCCTGTGGAACGTGGAGATCGCGGGCACCGGATGGGTGGCCCTGACCTCACGCGGCACGCCCATCGTCGTCGACTGCGGCCGCGGCGAGGACGAGACGTACGTCGACCCCGACGCGCTCGTCGCCTGGTCCCCGAACCTGAAGGTGAAGGGCAAGCGCAGCTTCAAGGCGTCCTCGCTGATCGGGCGGGGCAGCGGAGAGGCCTACCAGATGGCTTTTTCCGGCCAGGGCATCGTCGTCGTACAGCCGAGCGAGGACAGTACCGACCGCCTGCGGATCCGGCACTGAGGGGGAGCGGGAACACATCATGCAGAGTCCTCTTTTCAGCAACACAGAACAGCAGAGCCAGGACCGGTACGTCGTCCAGAACCCGCAGCTGCTGCGGGTCGCGCTGACCGGCCACGACGACATCCTGGCCCGCAAGGGCGCCATGGTGGCCTACCAGGGGCTCGTCGACTTCGACGGCGAGTACCAGACGAGCAGCCAGCGCAGGGCCCGCGCCAACACCGGTGAGGGCCTCGACCTGATGCGCTGCTCCGGGCAGGGCACGGTCTACTTCGCCAACCTGGCGCAGTACGTCCACGTGGTGGACGTCGACCAGGAGGGCATGACGGTCGACAGCTCCTACGTCCTGGCGCTCGACTCCACGCTGCACACCGAGGTGATCGCGGTGGACAGCCAGTACGGCATCTCCGGGTCGGGTAAGTACCAGCTCAACATCTCGGGACGGGGCAAGGTCGCGCTGATGACCTCCGGCCAGCCGCTGATGATGCAGGTCACTCCGGACAAGTACGTCAACGTCGACGCGGACGCCATCGTCGCCTGGTCCTCGGCACTGCGGGTGCAGATGCAGGCGCAGACGCACTCCTCCGGTGTCCGCCGCCGCCGAGGCAACACCGGAGAGGGCTGGGAGCTCAGCTTCCTCGGCCAGGGCTTCGCCCTGGTGCAGCCCAGCGAGGTCATGCCGCCGCAGAACGCCGATCTCGGACAGGGCGTGCGCGCCCAGTTCGGAGTCGGCCAGCACGGTTCCCACGCGCAGAACCAGAACAACGCCTGGAACTAGCGCGGAAGCACAGCATGGGTAAGGGGCGGTCGCCATGGCGACCGCCCCTTACCCATGCCTTCGCTAGCGCCGGAGAGCTTCCCGCGTGCGCTGCATGAGCTGTACGACGGAGGTGTCGGCCACGTCGGCCACCTCGTCGTAGCGGAACCAGCGCAGGTCCAGCGACTCGTCGCTGATGGCCTCCACCGCTCCCGCCGGGGCGAGGGCCGCGTACTGCACGTCCAGATGCCAGTGGCACGGCGCCGGAATGGAGTGCCGGTCCAGGGTGACCGGACCGCCGGGCAGCAGCGACAGCCCCGGGATCCCCGACTCCTCCGTCGCCTCGCGCAGCGCCGCCGCTGCCAGGGACGTGTCGCCCGGTTCGCAGTGGCCGCCCATCTGCAGCCACATCCCGAGCTTCTTGTGCAGCGTCAGCAGCACCCGCCCGCGCTCAGGATCGACCACCAGGGCGCTGGCCGTCAGATGCCCTGCCCCGCAGGACTTCCACATGCCGTCCGGATGGGCCTGCAGGTGGTCCAGGTACGTCTGGCGCAGCTCCGCCTGGCTTCCTTGCCCGTCGTAGTCCTTCAGGACGAGGAGCGCGTCTTCATGGAGGCTCACTTGTCCGTCTCGTCCTCGTCCGTCCCGGAGTCGTCGGTCTTCTCCGTGCCGGGCTTCTGCCCGTGGCGGCCGGCCGCTTCACCGAGCATCTTGTCCAGCTCGGAGAAGTCCAGCTGCTCGCGGTGGACGAAGCCGTCCGGGTCGTCGAGGTCGGTGGCCGTCGGCAGCATGTCGGGGTGCTCCCACAGAGCGTCCCGCCCGTCCATGCCACGGGCGTCGGTCAGCGAGGCCCACAGCCGTGCCGCGTCCCGCAGCCTGCGTGGGCGGAGCTGAAGGCCGATCAGGGTGGCGAACGTCTGCTCGGCGGGCCCGCCGGAGGCGCGGCGCCGGCGCAGCGTCTCGCGCAGCGCGCCCGCGGACGTCAGGCGCGTCGAGGCGGCCTCGTGGACCACCGCGTCCACCCAGCCCTCGACGAGCGCGAGAGCGGTCTCCAGGCGCGCCAGGGCGGCCTTCTGCTCGGCGGTGTCCTCCGGCTGGAACATGCCCTGCTGGAGTGCTTCCTGAAGCTGCTCGGGGTGCGTGGGGTCGAACTGGCCGACCACGTCCTCCAGCTTGGAGGTGTCCACCTTGATACCGCGGGCGTAGCCCTCGACCGCGCCGAACAGGTGCGACCGCAGCCACGGCACGTGCGCGAAGAGCCGCTGGTGCGCGGCTTCCCGCAGAGCCAGGTACAGCCGGACCTCCTCGCGGGGCACGCCGAGGTCCTTGCCGAGCGCCTCCACGTTCAGGGGGAGGAGCGCGGCCTTGCCGGCAGGGCCGAGCGGCAGACCGATGTCGGTCGAGCCGACCACCTCGCCCGCCAGCACACCGACGGCCTGGCCGATCTGCTGCCCGAACATCGCGCCGCCCATCGAGCGCATCATCCCGATCAGCGGCCCGGCCATGGCCTGCATCTCCTCCGGCAGCACATCACCCATGGCGAGGCCGACGCGCTCGGCGACCGGGTCCACGAGCTGCTGCCACGCGGGCAGTGTCGCCTCGACCCACTCCGCGCGGCTCCAGGCGACGGCCGTGCTCGCGCCGGAAGGCAGCGACGTGACGCCGTCCAGCCACAGGTCGGCCAGCCGCACGGCCTCCTCGACCGCGGTCCGCTCGACCGGGCCGACGCTCGCGTCCTTGGTGCCGTCCGGTGTGCCCTGGGCGACGGTCTGGCGCGCGATCTGCTTGGCCATGTCCCAGTTGACCGGGCCGCCCTCGTAGCTGAGCATCTGGCCCAGCTGCTGGAAGGCCGCGCCCAGGTCGTTCGGGTTCAGGGAACCGAACATGGCTGCGAAGGGGTTGTCCCCGCCGCTGTCCCCGAAGCCGAACCCGAAGGGGTCGGCGGGGAGGACCCGCCGGAGCCCTGGCCACCTCCTGCGGGATCCTTCTTCTTGCCCTCGTCGCCGTTCTCCGGCTCCTCCGGCGGAAGGCCGAATCCGAATGGGGTGTCACTCACGGGTTTCCTCGGCTCGTAGGGCCGCCGGCTTCCTGCCGGCGGCGACTGCCCGACAACACCATCCAGCGTAGACATCCGAACCGCTTACGGGCTCGATGCTCCGCCGACACTGGGCCTGCGGCAGGATGGACGCCACCTGGTGCGTATGCGTCATTCGCTCACGTACTGAAGACAACCGCTGGAGACGCCTGGTGAGTTCCCCAGATCCGCAGGTTCGCGCAGCGCGAAACCACTCAACCCCGACCGGGGGCGGCGGGCCGTCGGGCCGTGGCCCCGTCGTCGCCGTCACCGGCGCCGCCACCGGCGTCGGCGACCTCCTCACGAGGCGCCTGGCCGCGTCGGAGGAGGTCAAGCAGGTCGTGGCCCTGGACGAACGCCGGGGCGAGGTGTCCGAGGCCCAGTGGCACATCCTCGATGTGCGGGACCCGGCCATCGCCGAGAAGCTGCGCGGCGTCGACGTCGTGGTGCATCTGGCGCTGGACCTCGACCTGGAGTCCGATCCCGCCGCACGGACCGCCTACAACGTGCGCGGCACCCAGACGGTGCTGACGGCCGCCGCTGCCGCCGGTGTGCACCGTGTCGTCCTGTGCACCTCCGCCATGGTCTACGGGGCCCACCCCGACAACGACGTCCCCCTCGCGGAGGACGCGGAACTGCGTGCGACCGCGGAGGCGACGGGTGTCGGCGACCTCCTGGAGATCGAGCGGCTGGCCCGCCGGGCTCCGCGCGCCCACCCCGGCCTGAACGTCACCGTGGTCAGGCCTGCCGTCCTGGTGGGCGGCACCGACACCGCGCTCACCCGCTACTTCGAGTCGCCGCGGCTGCTCGTGGTCGCCGGATCACGCCCCACCTGGCAGTTCTGCCACGTGGAGGACCTGGTCAGCGCGCTCGAGTACGCCGCTCTCGAGAAGGTCGAGGGCGAGCTCGCCGTGGGCTGCGACGGGTGGCTGGAGCAGGAGGAGGTCGAGGAGCTCAGCGGCATCCGGCGCATGGAGCTGCCCTCGGCGGTCGCCCTGGGCGCCGCGGCCCGTCTCCACCGGATCGGGCTCACGCCCTCGCCCGCCGGGGACCTCGCCTACACGATGCACCCCTGGGTCGTGAGCGTGAGCGGGCTGCACGACGCCGGCTGGCGTCCGCAGTGGACGAACGAGGAGGTGCTGGCGGCGCTCCTGGAGGAGGTGGAGGGCCGGCACACGGTGGCGGGCCGCCGGCTCGGTCGCAAGGACGCCACGGCTGCGGGCGCAGCGGGTGCGACCGTCGCGCTGCTCGGCACGGCGGCCCTGGTCCGCCGGGCGCGCAAGGCACGGCGGAGGATCTGAGGAGAGGAGCTGAGGCGGCGGGCGCGGGAGGCCGTAGGAGGCTCCAAACGGGATCCTCCCCGAACGGTCGAACCGGCTATTCCGTGTTGTCGGTGCCGTACGGCACGATGGACGGCATGGCAAGCACGCACGACCATCCAGGTGAGCAGGCGGCGCAGGACCCGATCCGTCTGCTGGCGATCCGTGACACGCCGCTCTCCCTCGACGAGGTCTTCGCGGCGGTCGGCGACGACGCGGCAGGTGGCACCGCGCTGTTCGTCGGCACCGTGCGCAACCACGACGGTGGCGCCGATGTCGACACCCTCGGTTACTCCTGCCATCCCACGGCGGAGGCGGAGATGCGCCGCATCGCGGAGAAGGTCGCCGCCGAGTATCCCGTCCGGGCGCTCGCCGCTGTCCACCGTGTGGGTGACCTCGACGTCGGGGATCTCGCCGTGGTCGTCGCCGTGTCCTGCCCGCACCGGGGCGAGGCGTTCGAGGCCTGCCGGAAGCTGATCGACGACCTCAAGCACGAGGTGCCGATATGGAAGCACCAGCGGTTCTCCGACGGCACGGAAGAATGGGTGGGTGCTTGCTGAAGGCGGCCGGCCGGAATGTTTTTCCGGCATCTATCCGCTGAAACGCGGTCAGTACCCATCCGCCCGATTTGCGTAACCCTACCCCTGCCGTGAGCGTTGAACCGGCAGATGACTAATCTGCTGATCACTCGGTTGCGTGTGCTCATGGGGTAGGGAGGTCGCGATGGCAGTTCTGGCTTGGTTGCTGATCCCGCTGTTCGCTGCTGTCGGTGCGGCGATATGGGCGAGCTGGGCTTCGCGGGACCGCACGAGCGGTGACGTGGCGGAGCTCGCGGGCTATGCCCGCTTCCGTGACGCGATGGACAAGGCCGCCTCCGGCACCGACGCCGCACGCTCCTGACCGCCCCCTTCCGTGGTCGCCCGTCGGGCCCCGGACGGTCCGGCCCCGACGGTGCGTCCACAGGCATGTCCCGTACTGTCGTTCCATGCCACGCCGCACCGCGACGATGCTCGCCTCCACCCTCGTCTTCATTGCGCTGCTCTGCGCAGGCGTGTTCCTCAAAGTCCCTTACGCGGAGATGTCGCCCGGACCGACGGTGAACACTCTCGGGTCCGCGGACGGCGAGCCGGTGCTCGACATCTCGGGCCGCAAGACGTACCCGACGACCGGCCACCTCAACATGACGACGGTCAGGGTCACCGGCGCCGACTACCAGATGAACCTCCTCGAGGCGGTCTACGGGTGGCTGGCGCACGACAACGTCGTGGTGCCGCACGACACCCTCTACCCGGACGGGAAGACGGAGGAGGAGTCGACGCAGGAGAACGCCGAGGAGTTCAGCCAGTCCCAGGAGAGCGCCAAGGTCGCCGCCCTGCGTGAGCTGAAGATGCCGGTCAAGGCCCGCGTCGTCGTCTCCTCCGTGGTCAAGGGATCGCCGTCGCAGAACAGGCTGCACGCAGGGGACGTGATCCGCGCCGTCGACGGCACCGTGGTCAAGCAGCCGGAGGACGTCGCCAAGCTCGTCGTGAAGCACAAGCCGGGTGAGGACGTCGTCTTCACCGTGGTGCCCGCGGACGAGGCGGCCGCCGCGGAGAAGGCGGGCAAGGAGCCCACGGGCACCGAGAAGGTGACGGTGCCGACGGTGAAGGCGGAGGACGACGGACGGGCGATCGTCGGGATCCAGGCAGGCACCGACCACACGTTCCCGTTCGAGATCGACATCAATCTGGCCGACGTCGGCGGGCCGAGCGCCGGTCTGATGTTCGCGCTGGGCATCGTCGACAAGCTCACCTCCGACGATCTGACCGGCGGCAAGTTCGTCGCAGGCACGGGCACCATCGACGACGCCGGCAAGGTCGGACCGATCGGCGGCATCGAGATGAAGCTCGTCGGCGCACGCAACGCGGGCGCCGAGTACTTCCTCACCCCCAGCGACAACTGCGCCTCCGCGGTCTCCGACATCCCGGAGGGACTGACCCTGGTGAAGGTGGACACCATCAAGGACGCGCGGAAGTCACTGGCCAAGATCAACTCGGGTGCAACCGCGGACCTGCCGAGCTGTTCGGTGGGCTGACACCCACCTACCGCGAACAGCGATCACCCACCGCGAACAACGACGCCGCGCCCCCTCGGGGCGCGGCGCCGGTATGTGCGGAGGTCCTACGCCTCGAAGGTGGCGGCCAGGGCCTCGGCCAGCCCCGGCACCAGCCCGGCTCCCGTGAGCACCTCGGTCGGGGAGTCCTTCTCCCGCAGCCGCAGCGCGGACTCCCGTGAGCCGTCGCGCAGCACGGCCACCGTCATCCGGACCTCCTGGCGGTCCGGGTGCTCGGCGACCCACTTGGTGAGAGCCGCGTCGTCGAGGCCGACCGGCACGGAGGCCTCCGCGGAAGGCGGCAGCATCAGGCGCTCCACGGTCAGGGCGCAGCCGGCCACCGCGTCGGGCCAGGCGAGGGTGCCGAGGAACTCGTCGAGCGGGGTGCCGGCAGGGATCTCGTCCTGCTCGACGGGGGTGAGCGGCGCGGCGTCGTCGGCGCCGTCCAGACCGAGCTGGCGGGCGAGGCCCGGCTCCTGGGAACGCAGCTGAAGGGTGTCGACGAGAGCGAAGAGCCGGGCCGGCTGGTCCCAGCCGAGACCGGAGGCGTACTCGTCGATCTCGAGCACGGCGCGGGTGAGCGGGCTCGCGGCCATCGGGGGGCCGGAAGAGGAATCGTTGGGCATGGTCAATATCCTGCCTCCTTCCTGCCCCGCGACGGGAACTAGGTAAAGCCTCAGTAAGTTGCATGAGTGGGCTCTACGATCGCGGGGCCCGATTCACACAACCGCGAACTTCGAGGGGCGCACGTTGGCTTTCCAGATGCCGGACCGCGGCGGAGGCCCGACAGGGCCACGGATCAGAGTGGGCCGGCCCTCCCGGCGTGTCCGCACCCTGCTCATGACACTGGGTGTCCTGGCCGTCCTGGCCATGGTGTTCGTCATGTTCTCCGGGTTCTGGACCGACTGGCTCTGGTACCGCTCGGTCGACTACTCGTCCGTGTTCACCACCACCCTGTGGACCAAGATCGGCCTGTTCGCCGTCTTCGGTCTGCTGATGGCGACCGCCGTCGGCGTGAACATCTGGCTCGCCCACCGGCTGCGGCCGCCGCTCAGCGCGATGTCGCTCGAGCAGCAGAGCCTCGACCGGTACCGCATGGGCATCGCCCCGTACAAGAAGTGGGTGCTGCTCGCGATCACCGCTCTGGTCGGGCTGATCGCCGGAGCGTCCGCCACGAGCCAGTGGCGTACGTGGCTGATGTGGGTCAACGGAGTCCCCTTCGGTCAGAAGGACCCGCAGTTCCAGATGGATGTCGCGTTCTACGCGTTCGACCTCCCCTGGTACCGGTTCCTGCTGGGCTTCGGCTTCGCGGCCGTCGTGCTGTCGCTGATCGCCGCGGCGCTGACCCACTACCTGTACGGCGGGCTGCGCATCACCAGCCCGGGCGGTCGCGCGACCGCTGCGGCCACCGGCCATCTGTCGGTGCTGCTCGGCCTGTTCGTCGCGCTGAAGGCAGTCGCGTACTGGCTGGACCGCTACGGGCTCGCGGTGAAGTCCAGTGACTTCAAGGCGACCGACAACTGGACGGGCCTGCGCTACGTCGACGCCAACGCCTACCTGCCGGCGAAGACGATCCTGTTCTGCATCGCCGTCATCTGCGCGCTGCTGTTCTTCGCGACCCTGTGGCGCCGCACCTGGCAGCTGCCGGTGATCGGCTTCGGCCTGATGGTGCTGTCGGCGATCCTGATCGGCGGCCTGTACCCGGCCATAGTCCAGAAGTTCCAGGTCCAGCCGAACGAGCAGGCCAAGGAAGCGCCGTACATCGAGAAGAACATCGAGGCGACCCGTAAGGCCTACGGGATCGACGGCGTCAAGCCCGCGGACTACCTGGGCAAGGGTGAGGTGAAGGACCCCGACCAGCAGCGGAAGAACGCCGACGACGCCGCCAGTTACCGCATGAACGACCCGAACATCGTCTCGCCGACGTTCCAGCAGCTGGAGCAGGAGCGGAAGTACTACCAGTTCCCGGCGACCCTGGACGTCGACCGCTACAAGGGTCAGGACACGGTCATCGGTCTGCGCGAGCTCAACCTCGCAGGCGTCGACAAGCGCAACTGGATCAACGACCACTTCACCTACACCCACGGCTTCGGCGCTGTCACGGCCAAGGGCACCGACACCGCCGCGGGCACGAGCGGCGCCCCGGACTTCACGGACTCCGGCCTGCCGACCAAGGGCATGCTCGGCGACTACGAGCAGCGGATCTACTACGGCGAGAAGACCACCCAGTACTCGATCGTGGGCGGCCCCAGAAGGAGCTGGACTACGAGCGGGACGGCGGCGGCCAGGTCACCACGAGCTACAAGGGCAAGGGCGGCATCGACCTCTCCGGCCCGCTCAACCGCGCCGCGTACGCCGTCGCCTTCAGCGAGCCGCAGATCATGTACTCGGGCGCCATCGGTGACGGTTCGAAGATCCTTTACAACCGCACGCCCAAGGAGCGCGTCGAGGCGGTGGCTCCGTGGCTGACGATCGACGGCGACGCGTACCCCGCCGTGATCGGCAAGCGGATCCAGTGGGTCATCGACGCCTACACCACCACCAACGGCTACCCGTACGCCTCGCGTACGACGCTGGGGGACACCACGGCCGACTCGCTGACCGACCGGCAGCGCGCGGTGGTCGCGCAGCAGAACCAGGTCAACTACATCCGCAACTCGGTGAAGGCCACCGTCGACGCCTACGACGGCACCGTCACGCTGTACGAGTGGGACGAGAACGACCCGGTGCTGAAGACCTGGAAGAAGGCCTTCCCCGGCACGGTGAAGGCCAAGGGCGACATCCCGGAGGAGCTGAGGGAGCACCTGCGCTACCCGCAGGACATGTTCAAGGTGCAGCGCGAGTTGCTCGCCCTCTACCACGTCACGGACGCCGGCCAGTTCTACAACGCGAGTGACGCGTGGCAGGTGCCCAACGACCCGACCAAGTCGGACACCAACGCGGTTCCGCCGTACTACCTGTCGATGAAGCTGCCGGGCGACAAGGCACAGCAGTTCTCCCTGACGACGACGTTCACTCCCAGTGGACGGCCCAACCTCCGGGCCTTCATGGCGGTCGACGCCGACGCCAAGAGCAGCGACTACGGCCGGATCCAGCTGCTGCGGGTGACGGACGACAACGTCGACGGACCTGAACAGGTGCAGAGCCGGCTGAACCGTCACGGGCCGATCGCCACCTACGTCCGTGACCTCAAGGGCGCGGACTCGACGATCAAGTACGGCAATCTGCTGACAGTGCCCCTCGACAGAGGCTTCCTGTACGTCGAACCCATCTACGCCCAGGGCCGCGGATCCGAGTTCCCGCTCCTGAGCAAGGTCGCGGTCGTCTACGGTCAGAAGATCGGTTTCGCCGACGACCTCGCCGGCGCGCTCGGTCAGGTCTTCGGCGCGGAGGGGGCACCGGACGAGGAGACCCCGCCGGCCGACCCGGACGAGCCACCCACCGAGCCCACCGAGCCGCCGGCCACCGGTGACGCCGCGCTCCAGGACGCCATCGCGGACGCCCAGCAGGCGTACGACGACTCAAGGGCGGCCCTCGAGAAGAACCCGACGGACTGGGCCGCCTACGGCAAGGCGCAGGCCGCCCTGGAGGCAGCCCTGCAGCGGGCGGCCGACGCGCAGAAGGCGCAGCCGGAGTCCGCGCCGGGCTCGGAGGCGACGCCTGGCGCCGAGCCGGACGCGAAACCGGACGAAGGGGCGCCCGGGGACTGAGGACCACAGGCCTGAGCAGGCACCATCCCGCGTCGTGGTACGGTTGCAACACAACGACGCGGGGTGGAGCAGCTCGGTAGCTCGCTGGGCTCATAACCCAGAGGTCGCAGGTTCAAATCCTGTCCCCGCTACTGAAGAAGAGGGCCCGGATCCTTCAGGATCCGGGCCCTCTTCATGTCTGCGCGCATCTTGTGACGCCGAAGTGCGCGCCGTAGGCCGCGAGTTGGGCCTGAACGTGTTTGACTTATCTCTCTGTGGGCATGTCGACAAAACGCTGAAGTGACCTCACTGGCTGCGGTATACCAGGTGTACGCGGGTTGCAGGTGGTGCGACGATGGAATTTATGGGGGACAGGGCAACTCTGTTGGAGACAGGGCGGTTTGTGCAGCCGCATGCCGGTGACGTGGCGGACGCGATCGACGCCGCGGTCCGTGCCGACCACACGGGCAAGGGCCGGAGCGACACCGGTCACGACGACACCGACGGCAACAGCGCCGACACGGTCGAGACCGCCGGCGCGGAGGCGCGTCACCGGAGCGCTGCCGATGCCGGTGACACCGCGGCGATGAGCGTCCTCGGCGCGCTGCTTCTGCGCCGCGGAGACCTCGACGGCGCGGAGCCCTATCTGCGGGGCGCCACCGCCGACGGGGACCGCGCCGCGGCCAACAACCTCGGCGTGCTCCTCCATCAGCGCGGCTACGCGGACGAGGCGGCCGGCTGGTGGCGGATCGCCGCCGTCGCCGGATCCGCCGCCGCCGCCCACGCCCTGGGACGCCACTTCCGCGAGCGGGGCGACGAGCCGGCCGCCGAGTACTGGCTGCGCCAGTCCGCGGAGCAGGGCCACGCCCTCGGCGCGTACGCACTCGCCGACCTGCTCGAGCACCGCAGCGACGTAGGCGCCGAGCGCTGGCTGCGCACGGCCGCGGAACAGGGCCACCGCGAGGCGGCGTACCGGCTCGCCCGCGCCCTGGAGCGCCGGGCGGCGGCGGAGTGCCGCACGACCGACGGCGTCGGCAGCCTGGTCGGCACCGGACCGGCGGAGCCGGGGCCCGCGAGGGACGCCGCGCGGCGTGCTCGTCGCGGTGAGGACGGAGCGCGTTCCGCCGGTGTGGGCGGTGCGGGGCGGTCGGAGGCGCGTCGCCACGAGCCTGCGGCCGCCGTGACGGGCCCGGGCGCCGTCGGGTCGACCGACCCCGCGCTGCGCGTGCTCGCTGACGCGGAGACCGCGGCGGGCGAGCACCTGGGCGGACGCCGGGCACGTGACGGCCGTCCTGGTGCGAGCGTCTCCGGTGCGCAGGAGCGGACCGTCGAGCGGGGCGGGGCCCTGCTCGACGAGGCCGCCCAGTGGTACCGGCAGGCAGCCGCACGAGGGCACCGGCGGGCCGCCCTGTACCTGGGGGCGATCCTCGAGAGGCGCGGCCGCCTGAAGGAGGCCGGGCGCTGGTACCTCACGGCCGCCAAGGACGGCGAGGCTCGTGCCGCCTGCGCGCTCGCCTTCCTGCTGCGCGACGCGGGCGACGAGGAGAGCGCCGCCGTGTGGTGGCTGCGAGCCGCCCAGGACGGCGACGGCAACGCGGCCAACGCCCTCGGCGCGCTGCACGCGGCCAGGGGCGAGCCGCAGACGGCGGAGCGCTGGTACCGCGCCGCCATGGACGCCGGTGACGTCAACGGCGCGTACAACCTGGGTCTGCTGTGCGCTGCCCAGGACCGTACGGCCCAGGCCGAGCAGTGGTACCGCCGCGCCGCCTACGCCGGACACAGGGAGGCCGCCAACGCCCTCGCCGTCCTGCTGCTTCAGGCGGGCGATCCGGTCGGAGCCGAGCCGTGGTTCTCCAAGGCGGCGGAGGCCGGCAGTGTCGACGCCGCCTTCAACCTGGGCATCCTTCACGCCGGCCGCGACGACGACCGTACGGCTCTCACCTGGTACGAGCGGGCCGCCGCGGCGGGCCACACGGAGGCGGCGCTCCAGGTCGGCATCGCCCTGCTCAGGGACGGTGACGAGCAGGGCGCGGAGCGCCATCTGCGCTGCGCCGCGGGCGGTGGCAGCGCGGAGGCGGCGTTCCGGCTCGCCAGTGTGCTGGACGCCCGCCGCCCGCCGCCCGGCCCGCCGGCCCTCGGCGAGCCGGTGGCGGAGAAGTGCGAATGCGAGGAGTGGTACGAGCGCGCCGCCGAGCAGGGCCACCGCCGTGCCCAGGTGCGCGTGGGCATGCTGGCCGCCGCCCGCGGCGACATGGCCGACGCCGCCCGCTGGTACCGCGAGGCGGCGGAGGCGGGCAGCCGCAGCGGCGCGTTCAACCTGGGGCTCCTGCTCGCCCGCGAGGGCAGCGAGCGTGAGGCATCGCTGTGGTGGACGCGGGCGGCCCGGGCCGGACACGGTAGGGCCGCACTGCGGCTGGCGCTGCTCGCCGCTCGCCGGGGAGAACTGGCCGAGGGCCAGCGGTGGTGCGCCAGGGCGGTCGAGCTCGGCCCCGCGGAGGTCACGGAGCGAGCCGCACGACTGCGCGAGGCGCTGCTCCAGGAGCTCACTGCTTAAGGGATTTGCGCTGGTCGGCAGGGTGACGTAATGTTGTGTTCATCGCCGCGGGGTGGAGCAGCTCGGTAGCTCGCTGGGCTCATAACCCAGAGGTCGCAGGTTCAAATCCTGTCCCCGCTACTGAAACCGAAGACCCGGATCCTTGGATCCGGGTTTTCGGCGTTTTTGTGTTGGTCCGGACGCTGAACCGGACGCGAAGAGGCCCCCGATGCGGACATCGGGGGCCTCTTCGTCGCCTGTGGATCCTTGTCGCCTACGTCACCCGGCAGCGCAGTTCGGGCAGGTGCCCCGGTACGTCACCTCGACGTCGGAGATCGTGAAGCCGAAGCGCTCCGTGTCCGGGAGGTCCGCCAGCGGGTTGCCCATCGGATGCACGTCGCGGATCGCGCCGCAG
Source organism: Streptomyces sp. Tu 2975 (assembly GCF_009832925.1). Taxonomy (GTDB): domain Bacteria; phylum Actinomycetota; class Actinomycetes; order Streptomycetales; family Streptomycetaceae; genus Streptomyces. Next base: position 2,929,647 of record NZ_CP047140.1, on the reverse strand, counting down.
CGGGCGCAGACCAGGTGCTGATGGGGGCGGTGGGCGTTGGGGTCGTACCGCTTGGCGCGCCGGTCGGTCGACACCTCGAGCACCTCACCGAGGCTCACCAGTTCGCCGAGGGTGTTGTAGACGGTCGCCCGGGAGATCTCGGGCAGCAGCCTCACTGCTCGGGCGTGCACCTCGTCGGCGGTCAGATGCACGTGTTCGCCGTCGAGGACCTCGGCCACGACACGCCGCTGGGCGGTCATGCGCCAGCCGCGTCCGCGAAGTCGTTCCAACAGGTCACTCATGAGCACCAGCCTAACAGTGGGGGGAGTGCTGTCCCGAACAAGTGTGACTTTGGATGGCTGCTTGACTTAGACATTGTCCATTGTAGGATCTAGGACAGTGCACGCCAAGGACAGGTCGTGTGCACGAACGACCGGGCAGTACATGACGCAGGAGGCGCACGTGACGCAGGGACCGCTCACCACGGAGGCCGGGGCTCCGGTCGCCGACAACCAGAACAGCGAGACCGCGGGCGTCGGCGGGCCGGTGCTTGTCCAGGACCAGCTGTTGCTCGAGAAGCTCGCGCACTTCAACCGCGAGCGCATCCCGGAGCGTGTCGTCCACGCGCGTGGCGCGGGCGCCTACGGCACCTTCACGCTGACCCGCGACGTCTCGCGGTGGACCCGCGCGAAGTTCCTCTCCGAGGTCGGCAAGCAGACCGAGACCTTCCTGCGCTTCTCGACCGTCGCCGGCAACCTCGGCGCCGCGGACGCGGTGCGCGACCCGCGCGGCTGGGCGCTGAAGTTCTACACCGAAGAGGGCAACTACGACCTCGTCGGCAACAACACCCCGGTGTTCTTCATCAAGGACGCCATCAAGTTCCCCGACTTCATCCACACCCAGAAGCGCGACCCCTACACCGGGTCCCAGGAGGCGGACAACGTCTGGGACTTCTGGGGACTGTCGCCCGAGTCCACCCACCAGGTGACCTGGCTGTTCGGCGACCGTGGCATCCCCGCGTCGTACCGCCACATGGACGGCTTCGGCTCGCACACCTACCAGTGGAACAACGAGGCCGGCGAGGTCTTCTGGGTCAAGTACCACTTCAAGACCGACCAGGGCATCAAGAACCTCACCCAGGCCGAGGCCGACAAGCTCGCCGGCGAGGACCCCGACTCGCACCAGCGCGACCTGCGTGAGGCCATCGAGCGCGGTGACTTCCCGAGTTGGACGGTGCAGGTCCAGATCATGCCCGCGGCCGAGGCGGCGACCTACCGCTTCAACCCGTTCGACCTCACCAAGGTGTGGCCGCACGCGGACTACCCGCCGATCGAGATCGGCAAGCTCGAGCTCAACCGCAACCCGGAGAACATCTTCGCCGAGGTCGAGCAGTCCATCTTCAGCCCCGCCCACTTCGTGCCGGGCATCGGTCCCTCCCCGGACAAGATGCTCCAGGGCCGGCTCTTCGCGTACGGCGATGCCCATCGCTACCGCGTCGGCATCAACGCCGACCACCTGCCGGTGAACCGCCCGCACGCCACCGAGGCACGCACCAACTCCCGTGACGGCTTCCTGTACGACGGCCGCCACAAGGGCGCGAAGAACTACGAGCCGAACAGCTTCGGCGGCCCGCACCAGACGGACCGCGCGCTGTGGCAGCCGATCCCGGTGACCGGCGTGACCGGTGACCACGCGGCCCCTGTCCACTCCGAGGACGACGACTTCGTCCAGGCGGGCAACCTCTACCGCCTGATGTCCGAGGACGAGAAGGGCCGTCTCATCGACAACCTGGCGGGCTTCATCGCCAAGGTGTCGCGTGACGACATCGCCGAGCGCGCGATCGGCAACTTCCGCCAGGCGGACGGTGACTTCGGCAAGCGGCTCGAAGCCGCGGTCCAGGCCCTGCGCGGCTGACGGCAGGCTTGTCGCAGAGGAAGGGGCCGGATCCCAGGAGGATCCGGCCCCTTCCGCGTGTCCGGGGACGTGCGTTTCCCGTGCCGTACCCGCCGGGCCGGTCCCGGCGAAGGCCCCTCCCTAGGCGACCACCTGGCTCCGGGCCGGGGCCCAGCAGCGGATGATGTCGCGGACGGAGACGACGCCGATGGGCCCGTCCCCGTCCGTCACGATCAGATGGCGGAACCCGCCGTGAGTCATGGCCCCGGCCGCCTCCTCCAAGGTCCAGGAAGGCGCGGCGAAGACGACGTCGGTCGTGGTGTGGGTGCCGGCGGTCTCCAGGTCGGGGTCCTGTCCCAGGCCGACCGAGTTCAGGATGTCCCGTTCTGTGAGGATGCCGAGGCTCGAGTCGGAGTCGAGGACCACTGCCGCGCCTACGCGGCGGGCGGCCATCAGCCGGGCCGCCTGGCGGAGTGTGTGTGCGGGTCCGATGGTGAGGACCACCGTGCTCATGGCGTCACGGACGAGCATGAAGAGAGCCACCTCCTTGGTGATCGGCCGCAAGAGAACCGATTCACAAGTTCACAAGTGTGGGGACTCTCAGAGTTGCAGCCCTTTGGGACGGCAGCAAGAGGGCGTGCGCGGCCTCTCCGGCCCGCGCATGAGCCTCCGTCACACCCGGCGTGCGCCCCTGTCCGAGCGGCGCACGCCCGCCCGCCGACGCTGACGCCGCCGCCGGTGCGTGCTCAGTACTGCTGGTTGAGGTAACCCAGCAACTCCTCGTGGAGGAGCCCGTTCGACGCCGCGGCGTTGCCGCTGTGCGGTCCCTGCCGCCCGTCGAGACCCGTGAAGACGCCGCCCGCCTCCTGGACGACGATCGCCGGAGCGGCCATGTCCCACAGGGACAGCTCCGGCTCTGCGCAGATGTCGACAGAGCCCTCGGCGACCATCATGTACGGCCAGAAGTCGCCGTAGCCCCGGGTGCGCCAGACCGCGCGCGTCAGGTCCATGAATCCGTCGAGACGCCCCTGTGCCTCCCAGCCGGTCAGCGACGAGTACGCGAAGGAGGCATCCTCTATGCGCTCGACCTTCGAGACGTGCAGACGGGTCGCGGACGTCAGACTGCGGCCGGTGTACGCGCCCCCGCCCTTCGCCGCCCACCAGCGCCTGCCGAGCGCCGGTGCCGATACGACGCCCACGACCGGCTGGTAGCCGCCCTCTCCCGCCTCCATGAGCGAGATCAGCGTCGCCCAGACCGGCACGCCGCGCACATAGTTCTTCGTGCCGTCGATCGGGTCGACGACCCAGCGCCGCGGCCCGGTGCCCTCGATGCCGAACTCCTCACCGAGGATCGCGTCGCGTGGCCGTGCCCGTTGCAGATGTCCGCGGATGAGCTCCTCCGCCGCCTTGTCGGCCTCGCTCACCGGTGTCATGTCGGGTTTCGTCTCGACCTTGAGGTCGAGGGCCTTGAACCGGTCCATGGTGGTGGCGTCGGCGGCGTCCGCGAGGACGTGGGCAAGCCGCAGATCATCGTGGTAGTCGGGCATGGCCGCCACTCTATCCGTGCAGGCCCGGTCGTTCCCGGGCCGGCCGCGGTGACGTCCTCCTGCCGCCTGTATTGACAGGGGAACGCGGCCCGTCAACTCTGTGACCGGAGTTGCTCGGCCGGGGAGGCGACCATGCCTGCAGCGCGGGAGTCACTGCTGGACGCCGCTCTGGCGGCGCTGCGCGACCTGCCGTGGTCCGGGATCCGGATGGTCGACGTCGCCTCCGCCGCGGGCGTCTCCCGCCAGACCCTCTACAACGAGTTCGGCAGCAAGGACGGTCTCGCCCGCGCCCTCGTGCGGCGCGAGGCCGACGCGTACCTGCGCGGGGTGGAACGGCTGATGGCGCGGAGCGGCTCGGTCGCCGACCGGCTCGTGGCCGTCGCCGAGTGGACCGTCGGCGAGGCGCGCGCGAGACCCGTACTGCGCGCGCTGCTCACCGGCTGCTGGGGCGAACGGCTGCCGGTGCCACGCCCGGTGCGCGGCGGGACCGGGCTGTCGAGGGTGCCCGCCCAGCGTCGCGCTGACGCGTGGCTGCCCGGTCCGGCGGATCTGGTCGCGGCCGTGCGGGACCGTTCGCTCGCGAAGGGACACGGGAGCCGGCTCGGGGACGGTGACGGCGAACCGGGCGACCTGCCTCAGCGCTGCGAACTCGCGGTGCGGCTCGCGCTGTCCTTCGTCGTCGCGCCGGCCGGCGGGAGTGTCGCCCGATCGGTGCGGGCGGTGGTGGGCGACGGGCTCACTGCGACGAGCCCGAGAGCTGCAGACCGATGACCCCGACGATCACCAGTGTGATCGAGATGATCTTGAGGGTGGACACCAGGTCGTCGAGGAAGATCATGCCGTAGATGGCGGTGCCGGCGGCGCCGATCCCCGTCCACACGGCATAGGCCGGGCCCACGTCGAGCTTCTTCAGCGACAGGGTCAGCAGACCGAAACTGCCCAGCGCGAACGCGGCGAAGGCGACCGTCGGCCACAGCCTGGTGAAGCCGTGGGACAGCTTGAGACACACGGCGAAGCCCGTTTCGAGGAACCCCGCCACCACCACCAGCAGCCACGCCATGAGTACTGGGCCTCCCGCGTAGTCGACGACCGCCTGGTCCGGGACCGACCGGGCCGCGGACCGATCGGTCAGGACCGGCCGGTCCGACCTGGTGCGATTATGCACTTACCAAGCGTCAGGGACCGCAAACACCGATGACTCAGTCGCCTTCGCGTCGCTCACGGGTCGCGAGCAGTCGCCGCAGCGAATAGAGCCGCGCCGGATCGGCGTGGCCCTCCGCCACCCAGTCGTCCAGAGCGCAGTCCGGCTCGTCGTGCGAGCACGCGCGCGGGCAGCCCTCGGTGCCCGGCACCAGGTCGGGGAAGGCGTTGATGACCCGGGACGGGTCGACATGGTGCAGTCCGAAGGAGCGCACCCCGGGAGTGTCGATCACCCAGCCGCCCTTCTCGTCCGCGAGCGGGAGGGCGAGAGCGGAGGTCGTGGTGTGCCGCCCACGGCCCGTGACCGCGTTGACATGGCCGGTGCTCCGCCGCATCTCGTCCGGGACGAGGGCGTTGACCAGGGTCGTCTTGCCGACGCCGGAGTGCCCGACGAACGCGGTCGTCCGGCCGACCAGATGCTCGCGCACCCGCTTCGCGGCCCGCCCGTCGACGAACTCGTCCCGCGTGGTGACCACGTACGGGACGCCCAGCGCGCCGTACATCTCCAGTAGTTCGTCGGGCGACGCGAGATCCGACTTCGTCAGTACCAGCAGCGGTTCGAGCCCGCCGTCGTACGCCGCGACCAGACAGCGGTCGATCAGGCGCGGGCGCGGCTCGGGATCGGCGAGGGCGGTGACGATGGCGAGCCGGTCGGCGTTCGCGACGACGACCCGCTCGAACGGATCGTCGTCGTCGGCGGTACGGCGCAGCACCGAGGAACGCTTCTCGATGCGGACGATCCTTGCGAGGGTGTCCTTGTCGCCCGAGAGGTCGCCCACGATCCCGACCCGGTCACCGACGACGGCCGCTTTACGGCCCAGTTCCCGGGCCTTCATCGCCGTGATGATCCGGTCCCCGACGAGGCACGTCAGCCTGCCGCGGTCGACGGTGAGGACCATGCCCTCGAGGGCGTCCTCGTGCTTGGGGCGGATGTTGGTCCTGGGCCGGTTGCCCTTGCGGTTGGGCCGGGACCGGATGTCGTCCTCGTCGGTGTGCTTGCCGTAGCGCCGCATGATGTCAGGCCTCGAGCATTTCGGCCCACATCCGCGGGAAGTCGGGCAGGGTCTTGGCGGTCGTCGCCACGTTCTCGATCTGTACGCCGTCGACCGCGAGACCGATCACCGAGCCCGCCGTCGCCATCCGATGGTCGTCGTAGGTGCGGAAGACCCCGCCGTGCAGGGGACGCGGGCGGATGTGGAGGCCGTCCTCCGTCTCGGTCACGTCGCCGCCGAGCTCGTTGATCTCCTTGGTGAGTGCCGCCAGCCGGTCCGTCTCGTGCAGACGCAGATGGGCCACACCGCGCAGCGTCGACGGGGAGTCGGCGAGCGCCGCGACCGCCGCGATGCCGGGGGTCAGCTCGCCGACCTCGCCGAGGTCGACGTCGATGCCGTGGATGCGGCCGCTGCCGGTGAAGACCAGGGCCGTTCCGTTCGGCGTGGTCGTCAGTTCGCAGGAACCGCCCATCTCGGTGAAGATCTCGCGCAGCGCGTCACCGGGCTGGGTGGTGCGCTCCGGCCAGTCGGGGATCGTCACCCGGCCGCCGGTCACCAGTGCCGCCGCCAGGAACGGCTGGGCGTTGGACAGATCCGGTTCGATCGTCAGGTCGCGACCGAGCAGCGCGCTGTGCGACACCCGCCAGACGTCGGGCTCGCCGCCGGTCTCCGGCTCGTCGACCTGGGCGCCTACGGCGCGCAGCATGTCCACGGTCATCCGGATGTGGGGCATGGACGGGAGCCTGCCGCCGACGTGCCGCACCTCCACGCCCTGGTTGAAGCGCGGGGCGGACAGCAGCAGCGCGGAGACGAACTGGGACGACGAGGAGGCGTCGATCCGTACCGGCCCGCCCTCCAGGGCGCCGCCGCCGTGCACGGTCATGGGCAGCGAGCCGCGGCCGTCGTCGTCGATCCGGGCGCCGAGCGTCCGCAGCGCGTCGATGACGCCGTTCAGCGGGCGCTCGTACGACCGGGGGTCGCCGTCGAAGCGGATGGGACCGTCGGCCAGCGCGGCGACCGGCGGCAGGAAACGCATCACGGTGCCCGCGTTGCCGACATCGACGGTGGCGGGTCCGTTCAGGCCGGAGGGGATCACGCGCCATGCTTCGCCGGCTCCGCCGGCGGGTTCGTCGGGCGAGCCGCCCGCGGTGCTGGAAGAGACCGTCTCCTCGATGCCCACGCCCATCGCCTGAAGGGCCGTGGACATCAGCAGGGTGTCGCGCGAGCGCAGCGGGCGGCGCAGCCAGCCCGGCTCCGCGGCCAGCGCGGCCAGGACGAGGGCGCGATTGGTGACGGATTTCGAACCGGGCACGGTGACCGTCGCTTCGACGGCTCCGGTCGCAAGGGGGGCGGGCCAGAGGGCGGGCTGCACGGCGCTTTCGGTCATGGCCCTCACTTTAGTGGCTCCGCGCGGACCCAGATCTTGATCAGATATGTGGAAACCGGGGCGTAACGGGGAGGTGCTAGGCGGTGTGAGGGCCGGAGTCTCACAGGCCGAGCAGCCAGCGGCCGCCGCCGATCAGCGAGCAGACCGACACCGCGTGGAAGAAGAACAACCAGATCGCCGGTGGCACATGGGTGAGTCTGGCGAGCTGGTCGGCGTCCGAGTCGGGCGCACCGCCGTACCGCCGCTTGGACTGGAGCTCGAAGACCGGCCGCACCCCGCCGAGCAGCATGAACCAGACGGCCGTGTACGCGAAGACGGACTGCACGGCCGGCCCCGTCAGCCACGAGACGAGCAGGAACGCCGCCCCGGTGACCGTGACCGTCAGCACCCCGTACGCGTTGCGCACCATGACGAGCAGCGCCAGCAGCAGCGCGGTCGCCAGCCACAGCAGCAGCGTGATGTGGTGCGCGGCGAGCAGCCAGGCGCCGCCCAGGCCGAGCAGCGGGGCCGCCGTGTAGCCCGCGGCGGCCGTGAGGATCATCCCGATGCCGGTCGGCCTGCCGCGGCTGACGGTCAGACCGCTGGTGTCGGAGTGCAGCCGGATGCTCTGCAGCCGGCGTCCCGTGACCAGGGCCACGAGCCCGTGGCCCCCTTCGTGGGCGATCGTGACGGCGTTACGTGTCAGACGCCACAGGAAGTTCGGCATGACCGCGGCGAGCGACACCAGGCCGGTGACGGCGACGAGCCACGGCTCGGGAGCGGTCTGGGTGCCGAAGAGGCGGTCCCACAGATCGGTGAGTGACGCGCTCGCCGCGCCGGCGTATGTGGTGACCATTTCGCGGGCGGCTCCCTCGGACGGCGTACGGAAGTGGCAGTGTGGCACTTATGTGCGGACGGTATGCAGCGAGTCGTAGGCCGGAGGACCTCGTAGGCATCTTCGAGGTCGAGAAGTGGGAGCCGAAGGAGACTCTGGAACCCGACTGGAACGTGGCGCCCACCAAAGAGGTCTACGCGATCCTCGAACGCCCTCTCAAAGACGCAGGCGATCCCGCTCCGGTTCGCCAGCTGCGCACGCTGAAGTGGGGGCTGGTGCCGTCGTGGGCCAAGACGCCGGAGGGCGCGGCGCGGATGATCAACGCGCGGGCGGAGACGGTGCACGACAAGCCGTCGTTCCGCCGGCCCTTCCTCACCCGGCGCTGCATCCTGCCGGCCGACGGCTATTACGAGTGGGTCACCGGCTCCGGTGAACGTCAACTGGAGGTCGAGGGGAAGAAGAAGCGGCCGCGGAAGCAGCCGTACTTCGTCACGCCCGCCGACGGGGCGGTGTTCGCGATGGCGGGTCTCTACGAGTTCTGGCGCGACCGCACCCTGCCGGACGACCATCCGCAGGCCTGGTGGGTGACCTGTTCCGTGATCACCACGGAGGCGGAGACCGGGCCGCTGGGGGTCGCCCCGGCGGAGGGACCCCATGCGCTGGCGGACATCCACCCCCGGATGCCGCTGATGCTGACGCCGGAACGCTGGGACGCGTGGCTGGACCCGGCCCGGACCGATCCGGAGGAGCTGCGGTCGCTGCTGGAGCCGCCGCCGGGCGGGCTGATGAGGGCGTATCCCGTGACGACGGCGGTGAGCAACGTGCGGAACAACGGGCCGGAGCTGCTGGAGGAGCTGGCCGCGCCGGAAGAAGCGACGTTGTTCTGACCGGGGCCGCTCCCCCCGACCTTCACCGACGGCGACGGCCGCCGACGCCCCGCACGCCGACGGGGCCGCGCGGGGGACGGCGCGGCCGGGGGCCCGCGCCAGAATGGCCGGATGGAGCGGAATGAGATCATCGAGGTCGCCGGCGGGGACGCCCGGATCACCTGGTTCGGCGGGAAGCGCGCGCACCTCGTGCTGGCGCTCGGTCACGGTGCCGGCGGCGGGATCGAAGCGCGCGATCTGCAGGCGATCGCGCGCGTCCTGCCCGCGAACGGCGTCACCGTCGCCCTCGTGGAGCAGCCCTGGCGGGTGGCGGGCAAGAAGGTCGCTCCCGCGCCGCGGACCCTGGATGCCGCCTGGCGCGACCTCTGGCCGGCGCTCGCGAAGAAGGGGCTGCCGGTCGTCGCCGGCGGACGCAGCGCCGGCGCGCGCGTGGCGTGCAGGACCGCCGCTGAGCTCGGTGCGGCGGCCGTCCTGGCGCTGAGCTTCCCGCTGCACCCGCCGGGGCGGCCGGAGAAGTCCCGCGCGGACGAACTGCTCGGCGCGGGCGTGCCGACGCTCGTGGTGCAAGGCGGCAGCGACCCCTTCGGCCGGCCCGGCGAGTTCCCCGAGGGGTCCTACGAACTGGTGGAAGTGGCACACGGGGACCACGGGTTCGCCGTGCCCAAGCGTGCCGGGACCACCGAGGACGAGACCCTTCTCACCATCACGGACGCCGTGACCAGGTGGACCGGCTCCTTGCGGGAATGAGACACCGGCCTTCGCTGTTGAGGCGAACGTCAGAACAGAGCATGGAGTAGGGAGTCCGCCGCATGGGTACGACCTTCTGCCCGACAGCCGAGCGCGCCAACGGGTTGGACTGGACGGTGCTGTCGCAGGGCAAGAGCGGGCCGGTTCCTGCGGCGGGTGACGTGAATCGGCAGGGCCCGGTGGACCAAGGTCGACTATTCTCCGATTCGAGCGGGTCGGCATTCGGCCCCGCCACAGCGTTGGAGGAGGTGGGTCCGGTCACTGGGACCGACGCAGGGACCGACGACGGTCAGGCGCAGACGTCCGAGGAGACGACGCTCGAGCGCAATGCCCGCTTCGAGCGGGACGCTCTCGGCTACCTGGACCAGATGTATTCGGCCGCGCTGCGCATGACGCGCAATCCCGCCGATGCCGAGGATCTCGTGCAGGAGACGTACGCGAAGGCGTACGGGTCCTTCCACCAGTTCCGTGAGGGCACGAACCTCAAGGCGTGGATGTACCGGATCCTCACGAACACCTTCATCAACTCCTACCGCAAGAAGCAGCGCGAGCCCCAGCGCAGCGCGGCGGAGGAGATCGAGGACTGGCAGCTCGCGCGCGCCGAGTCGCACATGTCGACCGGGCTGCGCTCCGCGGAGTCGCAGGCCCTCGACCATCTGCCGGACTCGGACGTCAAGGAAGCCCTGCAGGCGATCCCCGAGGAGTTCCGGATCGCGGTGTATCTCGCCGACGTCGAGGGCTTTGCGTACAAGGAGATCGCGGACATCATGGGAACACCCATCGGTACGGTGATGTCCCGCCTGCACCGCGGCCGCCGCCAACTGCGCGGCATGCTCGAGGACTACGCCCGCGAGCGCGGGCTCGTCCCGGCCGGTGCGGGGGAGTCGAACGACGCGAAAGGCTCGGGCTCATGAGCTGCGGAGAGCCGCACGAGACGGACTGCTCGGAGGTCCTGGACCATCTCTACGAGTTCCTCGACCACGAGATGCCCGACAGTGACTGCACCAAGTTCGAGGTGCACTTCGAGGAGTGCTCCCCGTGCCTGGAGAAGTACGGCCTGGAGCAAGCGGTGAAGAAGCTGGTCAAGCGTTGCTGCGGGCAGGACGACGTGCCCAGCGACCTGCGGGCCAAGGTCATGGGGCGCATCGACCTGATCCGCTCGGGGCAGGCCGTCCCCGACAAGGACGTGGCGACCGCCCAGGACTAGGGCCTCCCTAGGGCCGCCGCACACACCGGCCATGCGCACAGGGTGCGCCGCGAACATCGCGGCGCACCCTGTGCGTTGTCCGCCCTGTCACCCGTACGTGCGAATGCTCGCCGTACGTCCTCCTGTCACTCCTCAACTCGCTAGCGTGGCGCTGCTCGAGGAGGTTGTGAGGAGGCGTGGGGCAGTGACGGCCATACCGGTGGCGGCGCGCGCGTACATCCTCGCCGTGATCCTCTGCGCCGCGGTCGCCGCCGCTCCGGTGGCTCTCCCCGCCGCCGTGGTGCCCTGGCCGACCGTACTGCTGCTCGCCGCCCTGTACGCCGGGGGCGAGCTGCCCGCCCGCCGGCGTGACGGCGACGACTCGGCCCCCATCGGTGCGGGCACGTTCTTCCCCGTCCTGCTGGCAGCGGCCTTTCTGCTGCCGCCCGCGGCGGCCGCCATGGTCCCTGTGCCGGGAGCGCTGCTCGGGCGGGTGGACGGACCGCCGGCCGGTGTCCGGAGGACCTGGCGCGCGGCCCGGCTGGCCCTTGCCACCTGGGGAGCCGCCCATGTGTATCTGCTGTTCGGCGGCGAACAGGCGCCGCGCGCCCCGGACTTCCCGTACGCGCTCGTGCCGGCCCTGGCCGGGTCGCTCGCCTGCTGTCTGCTGCTGACCGTCCTCGACGGCGGTATCCGGGCCACGGCGGCCGGGGTGCCTCCTCCGCGCAGCGCGCAGTGGGGGAGGGCTCCCGCGCCCGCCGTGCGGCGGGGTCTCTCCGGCTCGGCGGCACCGCACTGTGTGCACGGGCTCGCCGGACTGATGATGGCGGTCCTGTGGGGCAGCTCGTACGGGCCGCTCTCCGCCCTGTTCGTGCTGCTGCCCATGTACATCTCCTGCTGGATCTTCGCCCAGTACCACCGCGAGCGCGCCGCCCATCAGGCGACGATCCGGGCCCTGGTACAGGCCGTCGACATCAAGGACCGGTACACACGCGGGCACAGCGAACGCGTCGGCAGGGCCTCGGTGCTGATCGCCAGGGAACTGGACATGGAGGAGGAGCGCCTCGAAGTCGCCCGGTTCGCCGGCATCCTGCACGACGTGGGCAAGCTGGGGGTGCCGACGAGGGTGCTCCGCAAGGAGGGGCCGCTGACGCCGGAGGAACGGCGGGTGATCGAGCTCCACCCGGAGTACGGGCACGAGATGGTGCGGGGCATCGGCTTCCTCGGGGAGGCCCGGGCGGCGATCCTGCACCACCACGAACGGATGGACGGCAGCGGATACCCGTACGGACTGGTGGGCCACCAGATCCCCGAGTTCGCCCGGGTGGTCGCGGTGGCCGACGCGTTCGACGCGATGACGTCCACCCGCTCCTACCGGCGCGCCCGGCCGGTGGCGGTCGCCCTGCGCGAGCTGGAGCGGTGCGCCGGTACGCAGTTCGACCCGAGGATGGTGCGCGCCCTGGTACGCGCGCTGGAGCGGCACGGGTGGCAGACATCGGTGACCTCGGACGAGGCGGCGGTGCCGATGGGACCGCCCCGGACGCCGCGGTCGCCGGGATCGGGGGCTTCGCATCAGATACGGACCGGGTGAGCGGCCCACTCCGGCGGAGCCGGGCGTGAAAGGCCCCCGCGTACGCCGGCCCGTACGCGTCCTCCATGCCATCCACGCTGCCGCGGTCGCGGTGACCGCGGCCGCTCTCGCGTGGGTCGTGTCCCACGGGGTGGCACAGCCCGCGAACGCCCTCGCCTTCGGCGCGTTCATCGCCGTCGGGGAGCTCGCCCGGTGGGGAGCGGTCCCCGGGGAGAGGGAGCCGGCCCCCCTCGGGGCCGCGGGCGCGCTGGCGTACGCACTGCTCGGCGAGTGCGCCGGGGAGCCGACGGGGCACGGGGCCTTCCAGGTCGTCGCCGTCGTCGTCGCGGGCGCACTCGTCGGCGCCGTGCCGCACGTCGCCCGGGGGCAGGGACCCGCGCTCGACCATGTGGCACGGCGGGTGCTGACGGTCGGGTTCACCGCGGTGTGCTTCCAGCCGCTGTACGTCTCCGGCGAGTTGGGTCTGTGGCTCGGGCAGGGCCCCTACTACGCCCTCTTCCTGCTGGTCCTGCTGGTGCTGACCGCGCTGTGCGACGCCGTGCTGGCCGCCGTCATGCTGCGCGCCCACACCGGCCACCCCTTCGGGCCGCTGCTGCGGGACGAGCTGCGGGCGCTGCCGGGTATCGGCTCCGCCGTCGGTGCGACCGGCGCGGTCATGGCCCTGGCGGTGGCCGTCGCGGGCCTGTGGGCCCTGCCGGTGTTCTGTGTGCCGCTGCTGCTCACCCAGCTGTCCTTCCGGCGGTACGCGGCCGTGCGCGCCACCTACGGGCAGACGATCGCCTCCCTCGCCCGCGCCACGGAGGTCGCCGGCTACACCCGGCAGGGCCACGCCCGCCGGGTCGCGGAGCTCAGCGTGGCCGTCGGACGGGAGATGGGTCTGTCCGGGCCCGATCTGACCTTGCTGGAGTACGCGGCGCTGATGCACGACATCGGGCAGCTGTCCCTCGTCGATCCCGTACCGGACGGTGCCACCGCTTCGCTGCCGTCGGCCGAGCAGCGTCGTATCGCGCTGCTCGGCGGAGCCGTGGTCCGGCGCACCGGCGTCCCGGCGGCCGTGGCCGCCGTCGTGGAACAGCAGGCCGACCCGTACCGGGACCAGCCCCTGGCCGCCAGGATCGTGCGCGCCGTCAACGCATACGACGACCTGGCCGGGGGCAGCGGAAGCAGAGCGGGCGGGGCGCTGGCCGCACTGGAGCAGCTGAGGCTCGGCACAGGGCACGACTACCAGCCCGAGGTGGTCGAATCCCTGGCCAGAGTCCTGGGCAGAGTCCTGGTGTGAGGCGGTCCGGTCCCTGTCCCCACGGGGTAACCCATGGGTAATGAGCGAGCCTGCGACCGGGCATGGTTGGATGCGAAAGAAGGCACAGAAGCAGGCAGACAGTCATGCGTCCGGGCAGTGCCCCGAGCGACCGGCAGGCGGGAATCGTGAGGATCTTCGGGAAGGTACGGCATCGGCCCTCCGCCTCTTGGCGGCAGGCCACGGACCGCGCGTTCACGCTGATCGGCGACGGCCGGTACGAGGACGCGGGCGCGCTGCTGACGCGGGCGGCGGATCTTGAACCGTGGCTCTCGGAGTCCTGGTTCAATCTGGCGCTGCTGCACAAGTTCCGGCACGACTGGGAGCAGGCCCGCGCCGCGGGGCTGCGGGCGGTCGCGCTGCTGGACAAGGAGACGGGCGCCCCGGACTGGTGGAACGTCGGCATCGCCGCCACCGCCCTCCAGGACTGGCCGCTGGCCCGCCGCGCCTGGCAGGCGTACGGCCTGAAGGTCCCCGGGGCGGCCGCGGCGAACGGCGAGCCCGTCGGCATGGACCTGGGCAGCGCCGCGGTGCGGCTCTCGCCGGAGGGCGAGGCCGAGGTGGTGTGGGGCCGCAGGCTCGACCCGGCACGGATAGAGGTGCTCTCCATCCCGCTGCCGTCGTCCGGGCGGCGCTGGGGAGAGGTCGTGCTGCACGACGGCGTCCCGAACGGCGAGCGCACCACGACCGCAGGGCCGTCCTTCCCGGTCTTCGACGAGATCGAGCTCTGGGCGCCCTCTCCCGTCCCGACCTGGGTGGTCCTTCTGGAGGCGGCGACGGAAACCGACCGGGACGCCCTGGAGCGCCTGGCGGCGGACGCCGGCTTCGCCGCGGAGGACTGGTCCTCGTCGGTGCGGCTGCTGTGCCGGGCCTGTTCCGAGGGAAGCATGCCGAGCGCGGAGGGCGAGGGGGAGCACCTCGATCCGCACGACCACAGCGAGCCGGGCCACCCGGGACCGCTGGGGCACCGCACGGGTGGCGATCTCTGGTCGCCGGAGCGCGAGTGCGGCATAGCGGCGCCCGCCGGACTGGTACGGGGCCTGCTCGACGGCTGGGTCGCCGACAGCCCGGACTCCCGGGAGTGGCGGGATCTCGAGGAAGTCTGCTGACGACTGCCCGTAGGCTGTACGGACACGTGAGTGACCGGGCATCGGGCCATGGTCGGGTACTGAGAAGGGCGCAGAGGCTGACATGGCGTCGCAGCAGTCGCAGCAGGGGACGGACCAGCGGGTCGACGAGGAGGGTTTCCTCGTGGACACGGAGAACTGCGAGGAGCGTGAGCTGGCGTACCGCGAGCGCGGCACCTCGCGCCCGATCACGGTCGTCGGGAATCCCGTGCTCCACAAGGAGTGCAAGGACGTCACCGAGTTCGACGACAAGCTCGCCGCCCTCATCGACGACATGTTCGCCAGCCAGAAGACGGCTGAGGGCGTGGGGCTGGCCGCCAACCAGATCGGTGTCGACCTGAAGGTGTTCGTCTACGACTGCCCCGACGACGAGGGCGTACGGCACACCGGTGTGGTGTGCAACCCGGTCCTGGAGGAGCTGCCGCCGGAGGAGCGCGTCCTCGACGACTCCAACGAGGGCTGCCTCTCCGTACCGACGGCGTACGCCTCGCTGGCCCGTCCCGACTACGCGGTGGTCCGCGGCCAGGACGCGCAGGGCGACCCGATCAAGGTGCGGGGCACCGGCTACTTCGCCCGCTGCCTGCAGCACGAGACCGATCACCTGTACGGATACCTGTACATCGACCGTCTCTCCAAGCGTGAGCGCAAGGACGCGCTGCGGCAGATGGCGGAGGGCACCCCGCGTTACGAGGTCGTCCCCAACGACTGAACCCCGCCGCACGCCCGCCGGCCCCACTCGCCGCGAGCGGGGCCGTCGCTGTTCGCGCGGGCGTCATTGGGCGGACAAATGACGCCTGCTCAGGCGTGGTTGACGCGCGTGGAACGGCCCGTCAGTCTCTGCGGTTGCACCGTCCCCACCCGGTATGGAGGCTCGATGTTCAGACGTACCGCACGAGTGCTGCTGTCGATTGTCATGCTCATGGTGGCCGGTCTGGGAGGGGTCGTCGCGACCGCCGGAAGCGCCCAGGCCGACGACTGCTACACCTGGTCACGCACCCTCTCCCAGGGGGCTTCCGGCTCCGACGTCAGCCAGCTCCAGATCCGCATGTCCGGCTACCCGGGCTACGGCGCCGTGCTCGCCGTCGACGGCTCCTACGGGCCGGCCACCACCGCCGCCGTCAAGCGCTTCCAGTCCGCCTACGGCCTCGCCGCCGACGGCGTCGCCGGCCCCGCCACCTTCAGCAAGATCTACGCCCTCCAGGACGGCGACTGCACACCGGTCCACTTCAGCTACGCCGAACTCAACCGCTGCAACTCCACCTGGTCCGGTGGCGCGGTGAGCGCGGCGACCGCCAAGGCCAACGCGCTGCGGACGATGTGGAAGCTGGAGGCCCTGCGACACGCCCTGGGGGACCGCCCCATCACCGTGACCAGCGGCTTCCGGTCGTACTCCTGCAACAGCGCGGTCGGCGGCGCATCCGGCAGCCGCCACCTCTACGGCGACGCGGCCGACCTGGGCGCCGGACCGCACTCGCTGTGCAAGCTGGCCCAGCAGGCCCGTAACCACGGCTTCAACGGGATCCTCGGCCCGGGCTATCCCGGCCACAACGACCACACGCACCTCGATCACCGCGGCAGCCGCTTCTGGTCCGCACCGAGCTGCGGCATCTGAGGCACCGGAGAACGAAGCGGCCCGCGCATCCCCCCGTGAGAGACGCGGGCCGCTGCCTTCCCGAGCGGCGCTCGGACGGTCAGAAGTCGTCGTCGAACGCGACCGACCCCTCGACCGCCACCTGGTAGGCGGACGGGCGGCGCTCGAAGAAGTTGGTCAGCTCCTGGACCCCCTGCAACTCCATGAAGGAGAACGGGTTCTGCGAGCCGTACACCGGGGCGAAGCCGAGGCGGGTGAGCCGCTGGTCGGCGACGCACTGGAGGTACTCGCGCATCGACTCGGTGTTCATGCCCGGCAGTCCCTCACCGCACAGGTCACGGCCGAACTGGAGCTCCGCCTCGACCGCTTCCTTCAGCATGTCGGTGACCTGTTGCCGCAGTTCGTCGTCGAAGAGGTCCGGCTCCTCCTTGCGGACGGTGTCCACGACCTCGAAGGCGAAGTTCATGTGCATCGTCTCGTCCCGGAACACCCAGTTGGTGCCGGTGGCCAGTCCGTGCAGCAGACCGCGGGAGCGGAACCAGTAGACGTACGCGAAGGCGCCGTAGAACAACAGGCCCTCGATGCACGCCGCGAAGCAGATCAGGTTGAGCAGGAAGCGGCGGCGGTCCGCCCGGGACTCGAGACGGTCGACGCTCTCGACCGAGTCCATCCACTTGAAGCAGAACGAGGCCTTCTCCTTGATGGACGGGATGTTCTCGACCGCCGCGAAGGCCGCCGCCCGGTCCTCGGGGTCGGGGAGATAGGTGTCGAGCAGCGTCAGATAGAACTGGACGTGGACGGCCTCCTCGAACAGCTGCCGCGACAGATACAGCCGAGCCTCGGGGGAGTTGATGTGCTTGTAGAGCGTCAGCACGAGGTTGTTCGCCACGATCGAGTCACCCGTCGCGAAGAACGCGACCAGCCGGCCGATCATGTGCTGCTCACCCGGGGAGAGCTTGGCCAGGTCGGCCACGTCCGAGTGCAGGTCGACCTCCTCCACCGTCCAGGTGTTCTTGATGGCGTCCCGGTAGCGCTCGTAGAAGTCCGGGTAGCGCATGGGCCGGAGAGTGAGTTCGAAGCCCGGGTCGAGAAGGTTCTTGGTGGTGGAGCTCATTACTGGCAGGCCTCGCAGGACTCGGGGTTTTCCAGGGAGCAGGCGACGGCATCCTCGGGCGTCACCTGTGCGGGGACCGGGACGGCGGCCGACGCGGCGCGCGCGATCCTGGTCGCCGGGCGCGAGCGCAGGTAGTACGTGGTCTTCAGGCCCTGCTTCCACGCGTACGCGTACATCGAGCTGAGCTTGCCGATCGTCGGCGTCTCGAGGAACAGGTTCAAGGACTGGCTCTGGTCCAGGAACGGCGTACGGGCGGCAGCCATGTCGATCAGCCCGCGCTGGGGATCTCCCAGGCGGTGCGGTACAGCGCACGGATCTCCTCCGGCACCCAGGTGAAGCCCTGCACCGAGCCGCTCGCCTCGCGCAGCGCCTCACGCGTCTGCGCGTCCCAGACGCCGAGCCGCTTCAGGTCGTCCACCAGGTAGGAGTTGACCTGGAGGAACTCGCCGCTGAGCGTCTCGCGCTTGAAGAGGTTGGAGACCTGCGGCTCGATGCACTCGTAGACACCGGCGATCGAGGCGATGGTCGCGGTCGGCGCGATGGCGAGGAGCAGCGAGTTGCGCATGCCGACGTCGGCGATCCGGGCACGCAGCGCCTCCCAGCGCTCCGGCCAGTTCAGCGTCGTGTCGTAGTGGTCGGGGTGCAGCACGCCGCGTGCCGTGCGGGTCCCGGCCCAGGCCGGCAGCGGCCCGTTGCGCTCCGCGAGATCGCACGAGGCCTCGTAGGCCGCGAGCATGATCCGCTCGGCGATCTTCGTGGAAAGGGCCCTGGCCTCCGCCGAGTCGAAGGGCAGCCGCAGCTTGAAGAAGACGTCCTGCAGACCCATCACGCCCAGGCCCACCGGGCGCCACCTGGCGTTGGACCGCCCGGCCTGCTCCGTCGGGTAGAAGTTGATGTCGACGACGCGGTCGAGGAAGGTGACGGCCGTGCGGACGGTGGCGTCCAGCCGCTCCCAGTCGATGCCGTCGCCGCTGACGAACGCGCCGAGGTTCACGGAGCCGAGGTTGCACACGGCCGTCTCGCCGTCGTCCGTGACCTCGAGGATCTCCGTGCACAGGTTGGAGGAGTGCACGACCCGGCCCGGCTCCGCGGTCTGGTTCGCGGTGCGGTTGGACGCGTCCTTGAAGGTCATCCAGCCGTTGCCGGTCTGGGCGAGGGTGCGCATCATCCGGCCGTAGAGGTCACGCGCGGGAACGGACCTGCGGGCCAGTCCCGCGGCCTCCGCCCGGCGGTAGGCCGCGTCGAAGGCCTCGCCCCACAGGTCGACCAGCTCCGGGACGTCGACCGGGGAGAACAGCGACCACTCGGCGTCCGCCTCGACGCGGCGCATGAACTCGTCCGGGATCCAGTGCGCCAGGTTCAGGTTGTGCGTACGGCGGGCGTCCTCACCGGTGTTGTCGCGCAGTTCGAGGAACTCCTCGATGTCCGCGTGCCAGGTCTCCAGGTAGACGGCGGCGGCCCCCTTGCGGCGACCGCCCTGGTTCACTGCGGCGACCGAGGCGTCGAGGGTCTTCAGGAACGGGACGATGCCGTTGGAGTGCCCGTTTGTGCCGCGGATCAGTGAACCGCGGGCGCGGATACGGGAGTACGACAGCCCGATGCCGCCCGCGTGCTTGGAAAGGCGCGCGACCTGGTGGTAGCGGTCGTAGATCGAGTCGAGTTCGTCCAGCGGAGAGTCCAGCAGGTAGCAGGACGACATCTGGGGGTGGCGGGTGCCGGAGTTGAAGAGAGTGGGGGAGGAAGGGAGGTAGTCCAGCCGGCTCATCAGGCGGTACAGCGCCGCGACCTCCTCCAGGGCGCGCGGCGAGTCGTCCTCGGCGAGCCCGCAGGCGACGCGGAGCATGAAGTGCTGGGGCGTCTCGACGACCTGGCGGGTGATCGGGTGGCGCAGCAGGTAGCGGCTGTAGAGGGTGCGCAGGCCGAAGTAGCCGAAGCGGTCGTCGGCCTCGAGGTCGATCAGCGCGTCGAGCCGGGCGGCGTGCAGTGCCACGAAGGCGGCCGTGCGGTCGGCGATCAGTCCCTCGCGGTGACCGGTGGCGACCGAGGCGGTGAACGAGGAAGCGCCCTGCCCGGCCGCCTCTTCGGCGATCGTGCGGGTCAGCAGACGTGCGGCGAGCCGGGAGTAGGCGGGGTCGTCCGAGATGAGGCCCGCGGCCGCTTCGGCGGCGAGGGAGTGCAGCTCTGCCGCGTCGGACCCGGCGTTGCGGCCGCGCAGCGCGGCGGCGGCGACCTTGCCCGGGTCGGTGTCGGGCAGGTCCGCCGTCAGGTCCGTCAAGGTCCGCAGCAGCGCGGTCCCGGGGCCGTCGTTCTCCGTCGCTGAGACCGGATCGGCTGGCGCGATGGTCATGTGATGCTCTCCCTCGCTCGGCTCTGGGCCGGCGGAGGGGGCGGGCCGTGGCACGCGTGACGGGGCAGCACGGCGCACGGCGTCCACCGGCCCAACCGCGAGGCCCGGACGTCTGGGCATCCGGATCGGTCGAACCGGATGCGCCGTCGACAGGTCCTCGGACTCGAACGGGTACGGCAAAGCGCACCGGATCACACCGTTGCGGGACAGTTCCGGATTCGCACCGGATTCCCCTGTGGCGACAGCGAGATGAGCATACATGTGGGGGCGGGCTGCTGCGCCTGCCCCTACATGTTGTGTCGGGAGGTCGGGTGGAGCTCCAGTGCGTACGTCAGCAGCGAAACGAGGCCCGGGACCGGTTCCCAGTCCCGTTCCGGTGTGCGCACGAAGCCGAGCCGGTCGTAGATGCGGTGAGCCGCGTACATCGTGGGCTGTGTCGACAGCACCAGCCGTACACACCCCGGGGTGGCTCTCGCCCGCTCCACGCAGGTGCGCACCAGCGCCTCGCCGGCGCCGCGGCCGCGTGCCCGGGCGTCCACGGCGAGCATCCGGAACTCGGCCTCGCCAGGTCCCGCGATGTCGGCGAACGGTCCGCCGGCAGGGACGAACGCCACACCGCCGAGCAGCGTGTTCTGCGCGTCGACGGCGACGTACACCTCTGCCTGCGCGTTGCGGCCCGCGACGTCGCGGAGCACCTCGATGTACGGGTCCTGCTCGCCGAGGGCCAGCAGCCCGCCGTCGAGATAGGCGCCGGCGGTCAACTCTCCGAGTGCCGTGTGCTCCCCGGGTTCTATGTTCCGGATGGTGATGTCCATGCCCGGCAGTGTGCATCAGGGCACGGCGAAGGGCCGCCGCATTTCCCGGACGGGGAGGTACCCCGGACGGAAGACGCGACGGCCCCTCGCCGTGCGACCGGTCAGTGACCGCCCGGAGCGCCCACCGTGGCCGGCGGCAGCTCGACCTTGACGCCCGGGTCGCCCGCGTCCGCCGTGTAGTCGGACGGGCTGGTCTCGTCGATGCCGTCGGGGGCCTTGGCCGCCCGCAGGACGAAGGTGAGAACCACGGTGACGACGACGTTCAGCACGAACGCGGTGAGGCCGATGTAGCCGATCTCGCCGATGCCCGGGATCTCCGCCGACGAGCCGCCGAAGTGCTTCTGGGTCGGGCTGGCCACGCCGTACGCGGCGGCGGTGCCGTAGATCATGCCGACGGCCCAGCCGCCGATGAGCGCCCACCGGTGGAACCAGCGGGTGAACAGACCGCCCACCAGCGCCGGGAAGGTCTGGAGGATCCAGATGCCGCCCAGCAGCTGGAAGTTGATCGCGACCGTCTTGTCCATGGTGAGGACGAAGGCGAGCGCGCCGACCTTCACCAGCAGCGAGACCAGCTTGGAGACCTTGGTCTCCTGCGCCGGCGTCGCGTCGGGCTTCAGGAAGTCCTTGTAGATGTTGCGGGTGAACAGGTTCGCCGCGGCGATCGACATGATGGCCGCCGGGACGAGTGCGCCGATGCCGATGGCGGCGAAGGCGACGCCCGCGAACCAGTCGGGGAACATGTTCTCGAACAGCTGCGGGATCGCCAGCTGGCCGTTCTTGACGTTCACCCCGGCCGCGATCGCCATGAAGCCGAGCAGCGCCAGGAGGCCCAGCATCAGCGAGTACAGCGGCAGGATGGTGGTGTTGCGGCGGATCACCTCACGGCTGCGCGAGGAGAGCGTGGCCGTGATCGAGTGCGGATACATGAACAGGGCGAGCGCGGAACCGAGCGCCAACGTGGCGTAGCCCCACTGGCCCAGCTCGCCGGGCACCAGAGCGCCGTTGGGCTTGTCGGTGGCCGGGTTGATCTGCGCGAACTTCTCGCCGGCGCTGGCGAAGATCTCGTCGAAGCCGCCGAGCTTGATCGGGATGTAGATGATCGCCACCGCGATGACGATGTAGATCAGGGTGTCCTTGACGAAGGCGATCAGCGCCGGGGCACGCAGTCCGGAGGAGTACGTGTAGGCCGCGAGGACACCGAAGGCGATCAGCAGCGGCAGGTCCTTGACGAACCAGTGCGTGGTCTCGCCGCCGCCCACGCCCATGACGTCCAGCACGGCCTGGATGCCGACCAATTGGAGCGCGATGTACGGCATGGTGGCGAGGATGCCGGTGACGGCGACCGCCAGCGACAGGCCCCTGGAACCGAAGCGTCCGCGGACGAAGTCCGAGGTGGTGACGTATCCGTGCTTGTGCGACACCGACCACAGCCGTGGCAGGAAGGTGAAGATCAGCGGGTAGACGAGGATCGTGTACGGCACGGCGAAGAAGCCGGCCGCCCCCGCCGCGTAGATGGCCGCCGGTACGGCGACGAAGGTGTACGCGGTGTAGAGGTCGCCGCCGAGCAGGAACCAGGTCACCCAGGTGCCGAACGACCGTCCGCCGAGGCCCCATTCGTCGAGGCTGTTCTCGTTCTCGGCCTTGCGCCAGCGCGAGGCCAGGAAGCCCATGACCGTCACGGCCAGGAAGAAGAAGATGAAGACGGCGAGTGCTACGCCGTTCACGCCGTCCTTCATCGGGACGCACCCCCCTTGCGGGCGCGCTGGTCACGCTGCCACAGCTTGTAGGCGATCATCGTCAGGGCCGTGGAGATCAGGACCCAGAGCATCTGGTACCAGTAGAAGAACGGCATGCCTATGAACGTGGGTTCGAGCTTCGCGTACGAACCGACCCAGAGCATCGCCACGAACGGGGCGACGAGACAGAGGGCGATGATCACACGCACCGGTGTGACGACCGGCGCTTTCGCTTCGGGCGCTTCAGGCGCTTCCGGCACCTCGGGCACTGCTGACATGCGGCTCCGTCCCCTTACTGGTCACCTGTGTAATGGGCAGGAAATCTAGGCGAGCCGTTCGCGCCGAGTCACCCCCGGTCCGCATATCGGTACGGCAACGACTTCCGGCCGGTGGGGGCAAAACGTGACATGGCACCGCAACAAGTTGCGGTGCCATGCGGCCGGAAGAGGGAACCGGGGTCAGTCGTTGGGGCGCTGGAGCCTCGCGACGAACTTGTAGCGGTCGCCGCGGTAGACGGAGCGCACCCATTCCACCGGCTCTCCCTGGGCGTCCAGCGAGTGGCGGGAGAGCATCAGCATCGGCAGGCCGACGTCCGTGCCGAGCAGACCGGCTTCGCGCGGGGTGGCCAGCGAGGTCTCGATGGTCTCCTCCGCCTCCGCGAGATGGACGTCGTAGACCTCCGCCAGCGCGGTGTAGAGCGAGGTGTACTTGACCAGGCTGCGGCGCAGCGCCGGGAAGCGCTTGGCGGACAGGTGCGTGGTCTCGATGGCCATCGGCTCACCGCTCGCCAGTCGCAGCCGCTCGATACGCAGCACCCGGCCGCCGGCCGCGATGTCCAGCAGTCCGGCCAGGGTGTCGTCGGCTGTGACGTATCCGATGTCCAGCAGCTGAGACGTGGGCTCCAGTCCCTGCGCGCGCATGTCCTCGGTGTACGAGGTGAGCTGGAGCGCCTGGGAGACCTTGGGCTTGGCGACGAAGGTGCCCTTGCCCTGGATGCGTTCGAGCCGGCCCTCGACGACCAGCTCCTGGAGCGCCTGGCGGACGGTGGTGCGGGAGGTGTCGAACTCGGCGGCCAGCGTCCGTTCCGGCGGCACCGGTGTGCCCGGCGGCAGGGTCTCCGTCATGTCGAGCAAGTGGCGCTTGAGCCGGTAGTACTTGGGCACGCGCGCGGTGCGGGTCTGCGCCCCGCCCTCGGCTTCTGTGCCGCCCCCGTCCATGGCCATGGCCCGCCTTCCCGACTGCTGTGCTCCTGCCGTCACCGGCTCCTCCGTCTGCTGCGGCTCACATGGTGGCACGGACCGGTAACGGGTCGTCGCCCTCCCTCAGGTGTCGGTCCGATAACGGACACGACAGCCCTTCTTATACACCCTTGACACCCCTAAAGGTCTAGGCCAAGCTCCCGGGTACTGGTCTAAACCATTAAAGATCAGGTCCCAGCCCCACGGCAGAATCTGGCGCGCGTCCGTCAAGTGCTGCGCGACTCCCGGGTGGTGGGGGGGTAACTCTTGCATCCCTTTGAGGAGGGTGGCGTGAAGCGCAAGCTCGTAGCAGCGGTGGGTGCGGCGGCCATGATGGCCTCGGTCGCGGCCTGTGGTTCCGACGGCGGCAGTGAATCGGCGAAGAGCCCGAAGGACCGCAAGGAGACGTTGACCGTCTGGCTGATGGTCGACGCCCAGTCGACCTGGCCCGAGCTGGTCAAGGACGTCAACGCGCAGTTCAACAAGAAGTACCCGGGCGTGAAGGTCGACGTCCAGTACCAGCAGTGGGCGGACAAGGCCAAGAAGCTCGACACGGCCCTCGGTGGCGACAAGTTCCCCGACGTCGTCGAGCTCGGCAACACCGAGACGATGCAGTACATCCTCAACGGCGCTCTCGCGGAGATCGACCCGAAGAAGTACCAGAACTCCGACACCTGGATCCAGGGCCTGAAGGACACCTGCTCCTTCGAGGGCAAGCAGTTCTGTGTGCCCTACTACGCGGGCGCCCGTGTCGCCATCTACAACACCGAGATGCTCAAGAAGGGCGCGGGCACCGACAAGCTGCCCGAGACCGAGGACGAGCTCCTGGCGGCGATGGACAAGGTCTCGGCCGAGTACGGCAAGAAGGACAAGCGCTTCTCGTCCCTCTACCTGCCGGGCCGCTACTGGTACGCCGCCATGTCCTACGTGGCCGCCTACGACGGCAAGATCGCCGAGTACGACGAGGGCTCCAAGGAGTGGAAGGCCTCGCTCTCCTCCCCGGAGGCGCAGAAGGGCATCCAGCACTTCATCGACCTGGTCAAGAAGTACAACAAGGCCGACCAGACCAAGGACGAGCAGGACCACGCCAACGTGATGGCCAACGAGAAGGCCGCCCTTCTCTACGGCAACGGCTGGGAGTCCGGCTCCGTCATCGACGGCAAGAACAACGGCAACCCCAAGCTCGAGGGCAAGATCCTCACGGCCGGCATGCCCGGCCCGAACGGCAAGGCGCTGCCCTCCTTCATCGGTGGCTCCGACCTCGCGGTGACCAGCAAGTCGAAGGTCGCGGACCTGGGTGAGGAGTGGATCTCGCTCTTCACCAGCGAGAAGTCCATGGAGGTCCTCGCCTCCAAGAACATCCTTCCGAACAACACCAAGCAGCTGGAGCCGCTGAAGGCGAAGCCGGAGACCGCTCCGATCGCCAACGCCGTCCCGGACGCGTGGTTCACCCCGATCGCCCCGGGCTGGACCTCGATCGAGAAGGAGGAGGTCCTGGAGAACATGCTCCTGGCCATCCTCAAGGGTGACTCCGTGGAAGCGGCCACCAAGGCGGCCGACGCCAAGATCAACGAGCTGATCAACCAGGAGTCCTGACGGGCCTCGGGCGTCCCGGCGCCCCGCCGAGGACGCCCGACGGGCTCTCCAGGCGGTGGGCGGGAACCGCACCACGCGGCTCCCGCCCCCGCCCTTTTCGGTGCAGAAGAACAAACGGAAGGTCAGCCACGTGACTGCCGCCGACACCAAGGCCGCCGGCCCGCCGGTACCCGTACCACGTGCCCCGAAAGGCACCGGCCCCAGGCCGGCGCCCGACAAGGGGATCAGCGGCTCCGGCCGGAAGAAGCGGAAGAAGGGAGAGCTTCTCCCGTACCTGCTGATCCTCCCGGCGCTCGTAGCGGTCGCCGCGGTCTACGCCTTCCCGCTGGCGAAGACCGTGATCATGTCCTTCCAGGACATGGGGCGCAAGGAGCTGTGGACCGGCGAATCGCCGCCCTGGGTCGGCTTCGAGCAGTTCACCAACATCCTGGGCGACAGCGAGTTCTGGTCGGTCACCGGCCGCACCGTCGTGTTCATGGTCGTCTGCGTGGGCCTGACCATGGGCATCGGTCTGCTGCTCGCCCTGCTGATGGCCCGGCTGACCACCTGGGTGCGACTGGTCCTGACGGCGGCGCTCGTCGCAGCCTGGTCGATGCCCCTGATGGTGGCCGCCTCCATCTTCCGCTGGCTCTCCGACTCCGACTACGGCCTCATCAACACCCTGATAGCCAAGGTCGTGGGCGAGGACTTCCTCGGCCACAACTGGTTCCTCGACCCGAAACAGGGCTTCGCCATCATCGCCCTGCTGGTCGTCTGGGGCGCCATCCCCTTCGTGGTCATCACCCTGTACGCGGCCCTCACCCAGGTGCCCAAGGAGCTGGAGGAGGCCGCCGCCCTCGACGGCGCGAACGCGCCCGCCGTGTTCCGCTTCGTCACCTGGCCGGTGATCCGCCCCGTCTTCACCATGGTCGCCACTCTCTCGGTGATCTGGGACTTCAACGTCTTCGGGCAGATCTGGCTGCTGCGCGGCAACAAGCCGGAGCCCGAGTACGAGACCCTCGGCCTCTACTCGTTCTCCAAGGCCTTCGAGTCCACCTCGTTCAGCCAGGGCACCGCGATCGCGTTGATCACCGTTCTGCTGCTGTCCGGTGTGGCCGTCTACTACCTGCGTCAGCTGCTGAAGACAGGAGAGGTCGAATGAGCACCTCCACCGCTCCCTCCCCGGCCGGCGCCGGACAGGACCTGAGGCCGGACCGCAAGAAGTCCCGCTGGCACTACGACGTCATCGGCCTGCTCACCGCCGTCGTGATGGCCTTTCCGGTGTACTGGCTCGTCATCAGCGCCCTGCGGCCCAACCATGAGATCCGGTCCTACGACCAGACCCTCTGGCCCTCGTCGCTGACCTTCGACAACTTCGCCCGCGCGGTGAAGCAGGAGAACTTCGCCACCGCCGTCCAGTCGAGCCTCATCGTCTCGGTCACCGCGGTGGTCGGCGGAATGATCATCGCCACGCTGGCGGCCCTGGCCATCGGCCGGTTCCGCTTCTTCGGCCGCAAGGCGCTGCTGATGGTGCTGATCCTCGTCCAGATGCTGCCGCCGACCGCGATGCTCATTCCCATCTACGCGCAGCTCAACGCCATCGGCGGGCTCGACGAGTACTGGGGCCTGATCGTCGTCTACCTGGTCTCCACGCTGCCGTTCGCGATCGTCATGATCCGCGGGTTCGTGGTGAACATCCCGGTGGAGCTCGAGGAGTCCGCCATGGTCGACGGCTGCACCCGCATGGGAGCCTTCCGCCGCGTGATCTTCCCGCTGCTCGCCCCAGGTCTCGCCGCGGCTTCCATCTTCGCCCTGGTCAACGCCTGGAACGAGTACCTCTTCGCGTACATCCTGATCAACGACAACTCCAAGTACACGCTCAACGTCTGGCTGATGACGTTCACCACCGAGCGGGGAACGGACTACGGCGCGCTGATGGCGGCCTCCACGCTCATCGCACTGCCCGTCGTCGTCTTCTTCATGATCATCCAGAAGAAGATGGCCGCAGGGCTCACCTCGGGCGCAGTGAAGGGATAACGCCACCTCATGACCACTCTGGTACGTGGCTCGTCAGGCACCCTGACCCGCGACGCGCTCACCATCCTCCAGCCCGGTTTCGTCGGCACCACCGCGCCCGACTGGCTGCTGCGGCAGATCGGCGAAGGGCTCTGCGCCGTCGGTCTGTTCGGCCGCAACATCTCCTCGCCCGGCCAGCTCGCCGCGCTCACCGCCCGGTTGCGGGCGGAGCGCGACGACGTCCTGGTCGCCATCGACGAGGAGGGCGGTGACGTCACCCGTCTCGAGGTGCGCACCGGCTCCTCGTTCCCCGGCAATTACGCGCTGGGCCTGGTCGACGACGTGGACCTCACCCGCGCCGTGGCGCACGAGTTGGGGCGACGGCTGGCCGAGTGCGGGGTGGACCTCAACTGGGCGCCGTCCGCCGACGTCAACTCCAACCCGGACAATCCGGTCATCGGTGTGCGCTCGTTCGGCGCCGACACCGCACTGGCCGCCCGCCACACCGTCGCCTACGTCGAGGGCCTGCAGGCCGCCGGCGTGGCCGCGTGCACCAAGCACTTCCCCGGGCACGGCGACACCAACGTGGACTCGCACCACGCGGCGCCCCGTATCGATGTGGATCTCGACACGTTGCACGCCCGTGAGCTGGTCCCTTTCCGCGCGGCCATCGCAGCGGGTTCCAAAGCGGTGATGAGCGCGCATATCCTACTTCCCGCGCTCGACCCCGACCGTCCCGCGACGCTGAGCCCGCAGATCCTCACCGGTCTGCTGCGCGAGGAGCTGGGCTACCAGGGCCTGATCGTCACGGACGGCATGGAGATGCAGGCCATCTCGTCCACGTACGGCATCGAGCGCGGCTCGGTCCTCGCGATCGCCGCCGGTGCCGACGCTATTTGCGTCGGTGGCGGCCTGGCCGACGAGGAGACCGTACTGCGACTGCGCGACGCGCTGGTCAATGCGGTGCGGAACGGCGACCTGCCCGAGGAGCGGCTGGCCGACGCGGCGGCACGTGTGCGTGCCCTCGCGGACTGGACGCGGCGGGCCAGGGGGGCTGCAGCAGAGCCGGGCGCGGCTTCACAGGAGGGGACCGCGCCCGGCTCCGACACCGACATCGGTCTCGTCGCGGCGCGTCGCGCGGTGCGGGTCACTCCGGGCGGTCGGCCGTACGAGCCGGTCACCGAGGCCCCGTACGTGGCTGCCTTGACCCCTGTCGCCAACATTGCGGTCGGGGACGAGACCCCATGGGGTGTGGCCGCGGAGCTGGCGGCTCTGCTGCCCGGTACGGAGACCGGCACGTATGCCGAGGAGGGCGATACGCCCGAATTGGTGTCACATGTGCTGGAGGCGGCGGCGGACCGTAGGATCGTCGCTGTGGTTCGCGACGTCCACCGCCACCCGTGGATGGCGGACGCCCTCGAGGCGCTCCTCGCGGCCCGTCCCGACACGGTCGTGGTCGAGATGGGCCTGAACCGGGCGGCACCCAGGGGGGCCCTGCACATCGCTACCCATGGCGCCGCCCGCGTCTGCGGGCGCGCCGCCGCGGAGGTCATCGCCGGCCGCTGAGCCGGGAGTGGACCTGCGTGGACCGTGCAGTGCCGGGCCGGCGCCGTCGGCGTCGCCGCCCGGCACCCTGAGCGCCACCTGGAGGCAACGGGCATGTCCGCCACGACGTCGGCCGAGCACGAGGAGCACCCGGGCCGGATCATGTCCGGCGAGATGGCACAGCAGCCGGCGGTCCTGCGGCGCATCCTCGACGAGGGTGCGCCGACGATCCGGCAGGTGGCGTCGGCGATCGCGGCGAAGAAGCCGCGGTTCGTCCTGCTGACCGCCCGCGGCTCCTCCGACAACGCCGCCCTGTACGCGAAGTACCTGATCGAGATCCGTCTCGGCCTGCCGTGCGGACTCACCTCCATGTCCACCACCACCGCCTACGGCGCCCGCCCCTCGCTCGCCGACGTCCTCGTGATCACCGTCAGCCAGTCCGGCGGATCGCCCGACCTGGTGGCGTCCACGAAAGCGGCGCGGGAGGCCGGCGCGGTCACCCTGGCCGTGACCAACAACCCGGACTCGCCGCTGGCCGCGGTCTCCGAGTTCTCGATCGACATCATGGCCGGCCCGGAGAAGGCCCTTCCGGCCACCAAGACCTACACCGCCTCCCTGATGGCCCTCCACCTGCTGGTGGAGGGCCTGCGCGGTGACGAGGCCCCGGCGGCCGGCCGGCTGCCGGAGCTTGCCGGGGAGATCCTCGGCCGGCAGGACGAGGTACGCGCACTCGCCTCGCGCTACCGCTTCGCCGAGCGCATGGTCATCACGTCGCGGGCTACGGCTATCCGACGGCGAGGGAAGCGGCGCTCAAGCTCATGGAGACCAGCTACATCCCCGCGCTGGCGTACTCCGGCGCGGACCTGCTGCACGGGCCGCTCGCCATGGTCGACAACGTCTCCCCGGTGATCGCGGTGGTGCCGGACGGCAAGGGCGGCGAGGCGCTCCGGCCGGTGCTCGACCGGCTGCGCGGCCGCGGGGCGGACCTCTTCGTCGTGGGCCCGGCACCCCAGGTCGAGGCCGCGTCCGCGGGGTTCGTACTGCCCACGGAGGGCGTGCCGGAAGAGCTCCAGCCGATTCTGGAGATCCTTCCGCTGCAACTGCTCGCGTACGAGGTGACCATCGCCCGCGGGCAGGACCCCGACGCGCCGAGAGCGCTGGCGAAGGTGACGGAGACACGCTGAGCCGGACCGTGCGGCGGGGGGCCGTGATCGCGACGGGCGGGTGTGATGAGGGGCCCGCCCGTCGTCCACGACGGTGTATAAGTATGGTGGCGGAACTTAACGCGCCCCAGGCATGGACAGAGCCGAATGGTCTAGTCCACAATCGATACTGCACAAGCCTCCGCCCTCCCCGCACAGGAGGGTGGAACGAGGTCCCCGGCGCTCTCTGCCCTGACTGCGCCGAGGCCTCCCACGGCCGACCGGGACCGCACACCCTTCGGCCGCGCAACTCCGGGCTGCGGTGCCGGACGGGTTGAGGGTCCCGTCGCGGCGCCGCGGCCCGCGGGTACCCTCGCTGACGTGCCCTCCATGAACGAACTCGTCCGCCAGCACACCGCTCTGAGTGAGTCAGACCTCGAGTGGCTCCATCTGCTGGTCTCGGAGTGGCAACTGCTCTCCGACCTCTCCTTCGCCGACCTCGTGCTGTGGGTGCCCACCCGCGACGGCACGCGGTACGTCTCCGTCGCTCAGATGCGGCCGAACACCGGCCCCACCTCGTACCAGGACGACATGGTCGGCCACCTGGTGCCCCGCGGCCGGCGCCCGCTGCTGGACGCCGCTCTGGACGAGGGGCGGATCGTGCGCGAGGGCGACCCCGAGTGGCGCGAGGAAGTGCCGGTGCGGGTCGAGTCCATCCCCGTACGCCGCGAGGGCCGTGTGCTGGGCGTCATCGCGCGCAACACCAACCTGCTCACCGTGCGCACCCCGTCACGGCTGGAGCTCACCTATCTCCAGTCCGCGTCCGACCTGGCGCAGATGATCGCCGCCGGCACGTTCCCGTTCCCGGGGGAACAGGTCGAGATGGACTCCTCGCCGCGTGCCGGTGACGGGCTGATCAGGCTCGACGCGGACGGCATCGTCCAGTACGCCAGCCCGAACGGACTTTCCGCGTACCACCGTCTCGGCCTGGCCTCCGACCTCGTCGGCCAGCACCTGGGGCAGGTCACCGCCGAACTGGCCCCCTCCCGCGGCCCGGTCGACGAGGCACTTGTCAAGATCGCCAGTGGGTACGCGCCGCGCGAGACCGAGGTGGAGGGCAACGGCGGAGTCATCCAGCTGAGGGCCATTCCCCTCAAGCCCAAGGGAGTGCGCATCGGTTCTCTGGTGCTCCTGCGGGACGTGACCGAACTGCGCCGCCGCGAGCGGGAGTTGATCACCAAGGACGCGACCATCCGGGAGATCCACCACCGGGTGAAGAACAACCTTCAGACGGTGGCCGCGCTGCTGCGTCTCCAGGCGCGACGGATGGACTCCGTGCGCGGTCGTGAGGCGCTCAACGAAGCGGTGCGGCGTGTCGGTTCGATCGCGATCGTGCATGAGACGCTGTCCCAGAACCTGGACGAGCGTGTGGAGTTCGACGACATCGCCGACCGCGTGATCGCGATGGTCGCGGAGATCTCACCAGGCAAGGTCGACTGCCGGCGCACCGGACGCTTCGGCATCCTCGACGCCGAAATCGCCACACCGCTGTCCATGGTGCTCACCGAGGTGCTGCAGAACGCCCTGGAACACGCCTTCTCGCAAGG
Organism: Streptomyces sp. Tu 2975; assembly: GCF_009832925.1. GTDB lineage: Bacteria > Actinomycetota > Actinomycetes > Streptomycetales > Streptomycetaceae > Streptomyces. The sequence goes on along the minus strand of NZ_CP047140.1, from coordinate 2,898,274 downwards.
GGAGCAGGGATCGGTGGAGGTCGCGGCCGTCCGTGGTGACGCGCGGGCGGAGAACGCCCGGCTGCTGATCACCGTCCAGGACGACGGCAGCGGCCTGCCGGAGGGCTTCGACCCGCAGCGGACCGGGAACCTGGGGTTGCAGATCGTACGGACCCTGGTCGAGGGGGAGTTGGGCGGCACGTTCGACATGGTCCCGGTCCCCGCGCCGGGGCGCGGCACACGGGTCGTGCTCGACATCCCCGTGCCGGACCGGCGTTGAGGTTCTCCGCTCGAATCTGATCAGGGGCAGGCCCGGCAGGCCCGGCCGGCCCGGCCAGGGGCCGCGCCGACGGCGTGCGGCCCGACGGGCACAGCGAAGAGCCCCGGGCCGTGTGACACGGTCCGGGGCTCGAAGCTCACGTGCTGCATGTGCGATGCGCATCGGGGGTACTGCGCGCTGCGGCTCGAAGGCGGTGAGTGCGTACTCGCTGTACGCGCCGCCGGGAGGCCGGTAGCAGGGGGCGTCAGGCGCTGGCGTTACGCGCCCGGTTGCGAGCGGCGCGGCGCTTCATCGCACGGCGCTCGTCCTCGCTGAGGCCACCCCAGACGCCGGAGTCCTGGCCGGACTCGAGCGCCCACTGCAGGCACTGCTCCATGACGGGGCAGCGACGGCAGACGGCCTTGGCTTCCTCGATCTGCAGCAGCGCAGGACCGGTGTTGCCGATGGGGAAGAACAGCTCGGGGTCTTCCTCGCGGCAAACGGCGTTGTGACGCCAGTCCATGGCTGCTACCTCTCCTTGGTATTACGTGTGGGTTGCTTGTGAATGTGAACGCTTTCACGAATCCCCCGCAAGGGAAGGGCCGATCGCCAGTTAGCCCGGCGTTGGGTCCTGGATTCGTGGAGGGGTTCCGGCGGTCTGTGGGGCCGATGTTGCGGGCCGTCCCGATCGCCATGTAGAGATTCGCAAACCTCGGCGGCGGATACAACCCCTTCCGGAAAGTTTTTTTTGATTCCTCGGTGTCGACTAGGTCACAGCCGTACTTCTATGGGGTGGATCCCAGCCCGTACGTTCGAGATAAAGGACTTTCGGTCCTTCCGGTCACACAATCACACGCAGTGCACGGCGAACGCCTGTGAACGTCACGCTCGTGCGCAGCCCCAGGTGGTCACCGTCCATCTGGAAGGGCAGTGGGACCTTTGAATGCAAGGTGAAGTCGGTCTGGTCATGAAGTGTGAGTGCGTGCTTTCCACGCGGCCCGCGCTCCGGGCTCGACCTCAGCAGCTGAGTGCCGTAACGCGCCACCGCGGGGGTCGACAGCTTGGACAGTCCGAGCACGTCGAGGGCGGTGTCGAAGGAGGCCTTCGGGGACGCGTACACCGGACGATTGCCCAGGTAGGTCCACGGGGAGGTGTTACAGACTATGGACAGCACCAGGTCCTCCACCGGGGCCGCGCCGGGCCGCTCCAGGGTGATGGTGCCGCGTCTGCGGTGCGGGTCGTCCAGGAACTGGCGCAGCACCTGGCGGACGTAAAGGGCGTGCGTCGAACGCTTGCCGCGTTCGCGGTGCTGTTCGACGCGGCCGACCACGCCGGCGTCGAAGCCCAACCCGGCGCAGAAGGTGAACCAGCGCTGCGGGACGCCCTCGTCCTCCGTGTCGGGCGTGCCGGCCGCGAGACCCAGGCCGACGGTCTGCTCCGTCCGGTCGCGGAGCGCGTCCAGGATCGCGCCGGTCGCCTCTACGGCGTCGTTCGGCAGACCGAGAGCGCGGGCGAAGACGTTCGTGGAGCCGCCCGGGACGACCGCGAGACGGGGGAGGCCCTCCGGATCGGGGCCGTTGTGCAGCAGGCCGTTGACCACTTCGTTGACCGTGCCGTCGCCGCCGAGAGCGACGACCAGGTCGATGTCGTTCGACTCCGCGGCCCGGCGGCCGAGGTCGCGGGCGTGGCCGCGGTACTCGGTGGTGACCGCCTCGATCTTCATCTCGCTCGCGAGTGCGTGGATCAGTACGTCGCGCGTGCGGGCACTGGTGGTGGTTGCTGCCGGATTGACCACGAGAAGTGCGCGCATGCGATGCAGGGTACCTACTGGGGGGTACCTGGCCCAGTCCGGGTTTCGGGGGTGGGCCCTGCGGCTGGTGCGAGGCGGGGGTGCGGGCGGGTGTGGTGACTTGTGGCACGGCCGGGTGACGGCGGCTCTGCCTCTGGGCCACGGCGGCCCTGTACAGGTGACAGCTACCCTGCATGGGTGAGCAGTGACGACCAGACCTCCGCCCCCGGCCGCCCCACCCGACTGACCGCCGCGGCAGCGGTGTGCGCCGCCGAAGGGCTGGCGCTGGTCGTAGGCGGCGTGTACATGCTTGTGATGGGTCTGCTCGGCCGGCCCGACAGTCCCTCCCAGGCGGAGATGGGCGGCCTGACGCTGATAGCCCTCGGAGCGATCCCGCTGGCGGCGGCGCGAGGGCTGCTGCGGCAGCGCAGCTGGAGCCGCGGACCGGCGATCATCACCCAGCTGATCGGAATGATCCCCGCGTGGACGCTGCTGCGGGCGTCCGGCGCGCTGATTCCGCTGGGCGTGGTGCTGGCGGCGGTCGTGGTGACGGGCCTGGTGCTGCTCGTAAACCCGACGACGGCGCAGGCGCTGGGGATCCGTAGCCGGGCGTAGCCCTGGGGCGGGCGGCGCATCCGGGCGTGGCCCGGCACGGGCCGCTTGCCCGTGGCCCGGCCCGGGGGTTTGTCGCCCCGGGCCGTTGGGGCGCCCCTGTTACTTCCGGACACTCCCTCCTACGACCCCGCCCCCCTCACGTCCGATTTCGTCTCCGGCCGGTGGTCGCCCCCATGCCGCAGGGCGCGGGGCGGGGGCCGCGCGTGTTACTCCTCGACCAGGAGGCGTTCGCGGAGTTGCGCCAGGGTGCGGGCGAGGAGGCGGGAGACGTGCATCTGGGAGATGCCGACCTCCTGCGCGATCTGGGACTGGGTCATGTTCCCGAAGAAACGCAGCAGCAGGATCCGCTTCTCCCGCGGCGGGAGGCCCTCCAGGAGCGGCTTGAGGGACTCGCGGTACTCGACGCCCTCCAAGGCCTCGTCCTCGGCGCCCAGCGTGTCCGCCACCGCCGGGGACTCGTCGTCCGTGTCGGGGACGTCCAGGGACAGCGTGGAGTACGCGTTCGCGGACTCCAGGCCCTCCAGGACCTCCTCCTCCGAGATGCCGAGGCGCTCCGCGAGCTCGTGCACGGTCGGGGACCGGCCGTGCTGCTGGGAGAGCTCGGCCGTCGCGGTCGTGAGCGAGAGCCGCAGCTCCTGCAGACGGCGCGGCACCCGCACCGCCCAGCCCTTGTCGCGGAAGTGGCGCTTGATCTCGCCGACCACCGTCGGGGTCGCGTAGGTCGAGAACTCGACACCGCGCTCCGGGTCGAACCGGTCCACCGACTTGATCAGGCCGATCGTCGCGACCTGGGTGAGGTCGTCCAGTGGCTCGCCGCGGTTACGGAACCGCCGCGCCAGGTGTTCGACCAGCGGCAGATGCATCCGGACCAGCTGGTTGCGCAGCTCGGCCCGCTCGGGCGACCCGTCGGGCAGCTTGCGCAGTTCGATGAACATCGCCCGCGCGCCGCTGCGGTCATGAGGGTGATGATCCTGCTGGTGCTCGCTCATACGGTCCGCCCGCTCTGCCGAGGCCGTACGGCCATCAGGTTCGTCCACCACCGGGTGCGGCCGCGCCTGCTGCTCAGGGATGCCGGCGGACGCGCTCAGCAACCTCGGGCCTCGCTCCTCGTCCTCCCGCATCGAACCGTCCCCGTTTCCGCTGCTCACGCCGGCCCGGGTCCCGCGCCGCGCTGCTTGTACAGACTGATGGCGACCGTGCGGTCGTCGGCGACCGACGAGTCGACCTTGCCGGCCAGTGCGGAGAGCACCGTCCAGGCGAACGTGTCACGCTCCGGCGCCCGGCCGTCGGTCGTGGGCGCGGAGACCGTCACCTCCAGCGAGTCGTCGACGAGCCGGAACACACAGCTCAGGACGGACCCCGGGACGGCCTGCTGCAGCAGGATCGCGCACGCCTCGTCCACCGCGATCCGCAGGTCCTCGATCTCGTCGAGGGTGAAGTCCAAGCGCGCTGCGAGGCCGGCGGTGGCCGTTCGCAGTACGGACAGGTAGGCACCCGCAGCGGGCAGCCGGACTTCCACGAAGTCCTGGGTCCCGGGCTCGCCTGCAATATGGGACACCCTCACCTCCAAGGTGGCACAAGCTCTTTCCGGGCCGGGGGCAGAGGCCCCGCGGCCGTGCGTTACGCGGTCGGTCACGCAGCCAGGTCTGGCCTGGCGACGCTATCGCGATCCATGGTGCCGTGTCGCCAGGACCCCCATGCCGACGGGTGTCACTCAATGTAAGCCTATGAGTACGCACAGTGGCTAGAGGTCTGCGCCGCCCAATTGAGCGGGGTCGGCGGATGGTTGACGTACCCAGGCGTCAGACGATCGAACCGTCGACGAAGCACCACCGCCACACCTGTCCCGGCTCGAAACTGCGCATCACCGCGTGCCCCGTGTCGCGGAAGTGCCCGCTCGCGTGCCGCATCGGCGAGGAGTCGCAGCAGCCCACGTGTCCACAGACCAGGCAGAGTCTCAGCTGGACCGGGTGACTGCCGACGGCCAGGCATTCCGGACACGTGTCCGTCAGCGGCGCCGGTTCGGGGCGCGGCAGTTCTGCTACGTGGGGGCACTCGCTCATGATTGCCAGATTACGACGGGGACGACGGACGTGAGGTCGGTGTGATGGAAGCATTGCCGCTGGTCGGGCTGATCGCCGTGAGCGCGGCGGTGGCCGGAGCGGCCCGGAGGACACCGGTCCCCGCGCCGCTGCTGCTCGTGGCGGCCGGGCTGGCCGCCTCGTACGTGCCGGGCGTTCCCGACTTCCACCTCGACCCGCACATCGTGCTGCCGCTGGTTTTGCCGCCGCTGCTGCACCTGGCCGCGCTGGACAGCTCGTACCTCGACCTGCGGGCCAACATCCGTCCCGTCGCGCTGCTGTCCGTGGGCTATGTCCTGTTCGCGACGGTGGCGGTCGGCGGACTCGCCTACCTGCTGGTGCCCGATCTGCCCCTGCCGACGGCCCTGGTGCTCGGTGCGGTGATCGCGCCGCCGGACGCCGTCGCCGCGACGGCCATCGCGCGCAGGCTCGGTCTGCCCAGCCGGATCACCACGATCCTCCAAGGTGAATCCTTGGTGAACGACGCCACCGCGATCACCGCCTTCAAGGTCGCCCTCGCGGCCGCGATCGGAGCCGGCACCAGCTGGGGCGAAGGGCTGGCGGAGTTCGCGCTGGCCTCCGTCGGCGGGGTCGGTGTCGGTCTGGCGCTGATGGTCCCGATCCACTGGCTGCGCACGCACCTGAAGGACGCGCTGCTGCAGAACATCCTGTCGCTGCTCATCCCGTTCATCGCCTACGCCGCCGCCGAGCAGGTCCACGCCTCAGGGGTCCTGGCCGTGGTCGTCGTCGCGCTCTACCTGGGCCACCACGCGTTCCAGGTCGACTTCGCGACCCGGCTCCAGGAGGAGGCCGTCTGGAAGATGGTGGCGTTCGTCCTGGAGTCCACCGTCTTCGCGCTGATCGGGCTGCAACTGGCGATCGTGGTGGGGGAACTGGGCGACTACGGCGTAGGGGAGTCCCTCTGGTACGCGGCAGGGGTCTTCCTCGCCGTCGTGGTGGTGCGCTTCGTCTGGGTCTATCCGGCGACGTTCCTGCCGCGCATGCTGTCCCGACGGATCAGGGAACGCGAGCCGGACACCAACTGGACGGCGCCGCTGATCGTCGGCTGGGCGGGCATGCGCGGTGTCGTCTCGCTCGCGATCGCCTTCTCGATCCCGCTGACGATGTCGGACGGATCGGATTTCCCGGCCCGCAACCTGGTTCTGTTCCTCACCTTCACCACCGTGATCGGAACGCTGGTGGTGCAGGGACTGACGCTGCCGCCGCTGATCCGTGCGCTGAAGATCCCCGGCCGCGACGTCCAGGCGGAGACCCTGGCGGAGGCGCAGGCGCAGAGCCAGGCGTCCGCGGCGGCGGAGCGGCGGCTGGAGGAACTGCTCGCGGACGAGCACAACAGGCTCCCGGAACCCTTGGAGCAGCGGCTGCGCGCGGTGCTGGAGCGCCGCAGGAACTCGGTGTGGGAGAGACTCGGTTCGGTGGACGAGACGACCGGCGAATCGGCCGACGACACCTACCGCCGGCTCGCGAGGGAAATGATCGCGGCGGAACGGGAGGTGTTCGTGGAGCTGAGGAACCGGCGGGTCATCGACGACGAGATGCTCCGCAAACTGCTGCGCAGGCTCGACCTGGAGGAAGCGGCCGCCTACCGGGAGGAAACCGCCTGAGCCGTCACCCGGCGACGCCGGTCCCCCGGCCGTCCTCCTGTCCGGTGACGACGGCCGCGACCGTCGTGCCGGGCGGGAAGGCCCCTTCCGCGGCGAGTTCCACGAGTCCGCTGAGCAGCTTGGCGACGTAGACGCGCTCCACGGGAAGCCCGTGGCGTGCACCGAACCCGGCCGCGAACGCCTCGAGTTCAGGAGTGGTACGGGCGTACCCGCCGAAGTGGGAACGCTCGTCCAGGGACCAGTTGCCGGTGGGGCCGCCGAAGGCCTCCTCCTGGAGGGCGCGTACCGCGGCGCCGAGGAACCCGCCCTTCACCACCGGGAAGCCGATGGCCCGCTGGCCGTCGCCGAGTCCGGCCGCCAGCCCGGCGAGGGTGCCGCCGGTGCCGCAGGCGACGGCCACCACGTCGGCGAGGCCGCGCAGCTCGCGGCCGAGTGCGGCGCAGCCGGCCGCGGCCGCTGCGTTGCTGCCGCCCTCGGGAACCACGTACACGTCGTCCGTCGCCGCCGTCCGGAGGATCCGGGCGAGTGTCCCCGGGTCGTCCTTGGCGCGATAGGTGGCGCGGTCGACGAACAGCAGGCGCATGCCGTCCGCCGCGCAACGGGCCAGGGACGGGTTCAGCGGGCGGCCGGCGAGCTCGTCACCGCGGACGACGCCGATCGTGCGGAAGCCGAGCAGCCGGCCCGCGGCGGCCGTGGCACGCAGATGGTTGGAGTACGCCCCGCCGAAGGTCAGCACCGGCCGGCCCGCCGCGGCCCGGAGGTTCGGGGCCAGCTTCCGCCACTTGTTGCCCGGCAGGTCCGGGTGGATCAAATCGTCCCGCTTGAGGAGCAGCCGCACACCGTGCCGGGAGAAGCGCTCGTCCTCGACCGGCTGCAGCGGTGACGGCAGGCAGGGCCGCAGCGCTGCTACCGGATCGGACGAGGTTCTTTCGGACATGAACCCATTCTGGCCGGATGTGCGAACCGGTCCGGCTACTGCCCCGGTCAACGGTGTTCCAGTCACACTCATTTGTGTAATGGCGTACTTACACACCGCGATGAGAGGCTCGAGGGCGCAGGTCAGAACATGATCGAGAGGGAGTCTCATGACGGTTGGTTCGGTTGGTTCCGTCGGCGAGGGCATTCGCGACCAGGCACCCCAACAGAGTCTCGGTACCGCTGCCGCACGGAATCTCGCGACCACCACCAAGTCCGTCCCGCAGATGCAGGAGATCACCTCCCGGTGGCTGCTGCGCATGCTGCCGTGGGTGCAGGTGCAGGGCGGTACGTACCGGGTGAACCGCCGCCTCAGCTACTCGGTCGGGGACGGCCGGGTGACGTTCGTCCAGACCGGCAACCGTGTGGCCGTGATCCCCGCCGAGCTGGGGGAGCTGCCGGCGCTGCGGGACTTCGACGACGAGGCGGCGCTGACGGAGCTGGCGCAGCGGTGCGAGCAGCGTGAGTTCGCGGCGGGAGAGGTGCTGGCGACCGGCGGCCAGGCGGCGGACCGGATCTTCCTGCTGGCGCACGGCAGGGTGGAGAAGGTGGGGGAGGGCCCCTACGGGGACGAGGCGGTCGTCGAAGTCCTCGCCGACGGCGCGTACTTCGGCGACCATTCGCTGGTGGACCGGGAAGCGGTCTGGCAGTACACCGCCCGCGCCGCGACCGCGTGCACGGTCCTCGTGCTGACGAGGGACGACGTGCTCAACCTGGCGGACCGGGCGGAATCGCTGCGCTCGCATCTGGCGAGTCTGGCGGCGCTGCCCCACCAGCGCACCAACAAGTACGGCGAAGCGGCGATCGACCTGTCGGCCGGCCACGTCGGCGAGGCGGTCGTGCCGCACACCTACGTGGACTACGACGCCGCGCCGCGGGAGTACGAGCTGAGCGTCGCCCAGACGGTGCTGAAGGTGCACAGTCGCGTCGCGGACCTCTACAACCAGCCGATGAACCAGACGGAACAGCAGTTGCGGCTGACCGTGGAGGCGCTGCGCGAGCGGCAGGAGCACGAGCTCATCAACAACCGTGAGTTCGGCCTCCTGAACAACTGCGACTACGGGCAGCGGCTGCAGCCGCACGACGGTGTGCCGAGCCCGGACGACATGGACGAACTGCTCTCACGGCGGCGGGGCTCGAAGCTCTTCCTCGCCCATCCGCGAGCCATCGCCGCCTTCGGGCGCGAGTGCAACAGGCACGGACTGGTGCCCGACAGCGTGGAGGTGGCGGGCCACCATGTGCCCGCCTGGCGCGGCGTGCCGATCTTCCCGTGCAACAAGATCCCCGTCACCGAGGCCCGGACGACGTCGATCATCTGCATGCGTACCGGCGAGGACGAGCAGGGCGTCATCGGTCTCCAGCAGAGCGGCATCCCGGACGAGATCGAGCCGAGTCTGTCGGTCCGCTTCATGGGCATCGACGAGCAGGCGATCATCTCCTACCTGGTCACGGCCTACTACTCGGCGGCCGTGCTCGTCCCGGACGCGCTCGGCGTCCTGGAGAACGTCGAGGTGAGCCGTTGGCGGTGACCTGCCCAGGGACGACGTGACCTTCGGGGGCGCGGTGCGCTCGCCGCGCCCCCGCCCGCGAGGAGCAGCCACACCGGGAAAGGAACGCCAGTTGATCATGCCGGACACCGTCGACGGCCGAGAGGCCGTCGCCCTCCTCGAACGCACCCGTAGTGCGGTAGATCCCGAACTCCGCTCAGCCATCGCGTCGCTGCCCGGTTCCATGCGCCGGATCGCCATGTACCACTTCGGCTGGGAGCGGTCCGACGGCACCCCGGCCGCCGGTTCCACCGGCAAGGCCGTCAGGCCGGCGCTGGTGCTCGCCGCGTGCCGGGCGCTGGGCGGCGACCCGCGGCAGGCCGTGCGGGCGGCCGCCGCGGTGGAGCTCGCGCACAACTTCACCCTGCTGCACGACGACGTGATCGACGAGGACCCGACGCGCAGGCACCGGCCCACGGCGTGGAGCGTCTTCGGCACCGCCGACGCCATCATCGCCGGGGACGCGATGTCGGCGCTCGCGCTGCGGCTGCTGGCGGAGGACCGGCACGCGGCGTCCGTCCCCGCGTCGGTGCGGCTGGCGGCCTGCGTCATCGAGCTGTGTGCCGGCCAGCAGGCCGACTGCGCCTTCGAGGAACGTCCGCCGCTCGAGGTCACCCTGGAGGAGTGCCTCGCCATGGCGACAGCCAAGACCGGGGCCCTGCTCGGCTGCGCCTGTGCCCTCGGTGCGCTGTACGCGGGCGCGAACGAGGAGCAGGCCGCGGCGATGGACGCCTTCGGGAGAGAGGCCGGACTGGCGTTCCAGCTCATCGACGACCTCATCGGGATCTGGGGCGACCCGGAGCAGACGGGCAAACCGGCCGGCGCGGATCTCGCGGCGCACAAGAAGTCCCTGCCGGTGGTCGCCGCGCTGGCCTCCGGCACCGCGGCGGCGGCCGAGCTTGCCGAGTTGTACCGGGGGCCGATGAGCGCCTCGGCGATCCGCCGCGCCGCCGACGCGGTGGAAAGGGCCGGTGGGCGGGACTGGGCCCAGATGCACGCCGGTGACCGGATGTCACGGGCGGTCGGTCAGCTGTCCCGAGCCGTCCCGGACCTGGCCGCGGCGGGCGATCTGCTCTCCCTGGCCGAGTTCGTCACCCGCCGCAACCACTGATCCGCTCAACAGCGCCGGCGAGCGTGACTGCAGCTGAAGCACTGTGATTGAAGTGGTGCGGGCTGCGGATCCGACCGGGTCCGGGCGTGTGCCCGGCCGTCGGCGGTCTTTGCGGTGTCCGACGATCAGAGGGCCGGTCTGCCGAAGTTCAGCTACTTCATCGCTGTGTCCATCGACGGGCTTCACCGGCAGCCCGGGGAGGAGAGGCCCCGGTGCCCCCTTCCGGGTGCCGGCCTTCTCGCCGGAGTCCGTGCGGGCCTCGGGCAACGGTGTGGTCGTGAGGCAGGGCGACGGGAAGGGCTGCCCGCAGGGGCTGACGCAAGGCTGCGCTGTCCGAGCCGCCCATACCGACATATTCTGTCCGCATGGGCAGCAAAGGACGTGAAGTACCGCGGACGAGTCACGACCCGAAGCAGGTGTGCGCCGCGTGCGGGCAACCGGTGGAGTCGGTGGTGAAGCGGCACAAGACGCTGGGCACGTACGTCCCGTTGTGGGAGCCGGGTCCCTGCCGCAATCCCGACTGTCCGCTCTACGTCCCACCGGAGGGCGGGGCGAAGTCCGACCCGGGCGGGCCGGACGCCTCCGGCGGCGTGAGCCGGCCGGAGGAGCCGGGCGGGCCGGGTGCCTCCGAAGGATCCGCGGCGGGACCGTCCGGAGAAGCGCCCGACGACGCCGCCGGCCGGGAGGCCGGCACATCCTGAGGGGCACCTGCGGCGCGGCCCGCTCGGCCCTACCGCTACAGTCCGCGCATGTCATCGGAGTCTACGGAAGCCTGGGCGGGCTGGTACCGCGACCGGCAGGGCGCGGAATCGGTCACCATATCGGCGAGCGGCGGCCAACTGCGCACATCCATCAGAGGCGTTGTGTACGAGGGGGCCACCTTCGCCACCCTCAGGGCGGTGGGGGCGTCCCAGGTGCTGGCCTCCTGCGTCCTGGAATGGGACATGCCCCTGCCCGTCCACGCGGACGGCACGGTCCAGCAGGCGACCCTCAGCTGTCTGCTGACACTGGGTGAGCCCACAGGAGGAGTGCCGCCCCTCGACCGGTCGGACCTCAATCTGACGCTGCACTACGGCGGTGCGGCCTACGAAGCGGGTGTCGCGGACGGGGACTTCGACGACGCGCTCGGCAGCATCCGCCGCCAACTGCCGCCCGGCGCCGAGCTCGGCCGGCGCGAACCGGCCCAGGCCTGACCACCACCAGGTCGCGGCTGACGCGAGAGGGCGCCCCGCCGTGCACTGCGGGGCGCCCTTCCCTGTGGCCGGGTCGGGTCAGGAGACCTTGGCGATCGCGGCCGCGAGCCCGTTCGCCCAGAGCTGGTTCACGCGGGAGCGTTCCGCCGAGTTCGGGTAGGCGTTCTGGCACGAGGTGCCGGGGCCGCCGCCCGACATCAGCTCGCTGCACGGACCCGAGTAGTGGTCCGGCAGCCCGAGCACGTGCCCGGTCTCATGGGCCGTGACGCGGGTGGAGTTGTACTGCTGGTTCTGCCGGTAGTCCAGGAAGATGTAGCCGCGGCCGTGCCCGTCGGTGCTCGCGTACGAGCCGCGTGAGTCGTTGCCCTCGTAGTAGGCGAAGTCGGCGCCCGAGCCCTCGACGAGCCGGACGTTGCTGACCGAGCCGTTCCAGATCTGGGTGCTGCGCGCTATCTGGGTGCGGAAGCTGGGCGCGTTGCTCGCGTTGTAGACGACGGTCACGGCCTGCGCGCCGGGGTTCGCCGCGCGCTTCTCCGCGACCGACTTCACCACGGCGTCGAAGAAGGCCCTGGTCGCCTTCGCGTCCTCGGCGGAGCCTTCGTACGCGGCGTACGAGGCCGAGGAGGATGTCACCGCGGCCGCAGGGGAGTTGGCGGCGGTGGCGGGCACGGTGCCGAGGACGGCGGCGAGGCCCAGACCGACGACGGCGGAGAATAACGTTCTGGTGTGACGCATGGGGGGCTCCTACTCGTTCGATGAACGACGTTCGGTAGCCGAAGTCTCGGGCAGGCGCACCGCCGCGCGGATGATGCCAGGAGGGGATAGCGCCGGCGCATCACCCACTCCGCAGCAGCCTGTCCCGATCCGCCCGTCCTGCCCCGACTACGGTGTCTGGTGTGGCAGTTGGTGCAGCTCTACGCTCGGGAGCATGGAGCTCGAGGTGAGGCACCTGCGTGCGCTGTGCGCCATAGCCGACACCGGCAGCCTGCACAAAGCCGCCCGGCAGCTCGGTGTCAGCCAGCCGTCCCTGACGACGCAACTGCGACGCATCGAGAACTTTCTGGGCGCGGCGCTCTTCTCACGGGAGCGCACCGGCTGCCGGCCGACCCCGCTCGGCCGTTCCGTGCTGAGCCGGGCACGGCCGCTCGTCGCGGAGATGGGCGCACTCGTCGTGGAGGCGAAGGCCGCCGCGGCCGGTGAGGGCGGTCCGCTGCTGCGCATCGGGTCGACCGCCAGCCGGGCGCTCGCCGGCTGGCTGCGCCGCCTGCGTGACCGGCTGCCGGGCACCGACATCTCGCTCCATATGGACGTGTCCGCCAATGCCCTGCTGCGGATGGTCGCCGCCGGCCAGCTCGACGTCGCCTTCGTGCACGAGGTGGAGGGGTGCCCGTTGCTGGTGCCGGACGGACTGCGCGCGCGGGTACTCGTGGAGCGGGAGCCCCAGTTCGTCTCTCTGGCGCGGGACCACCCCGCCGCGGCCGGCCCCGTCGTGGACCTCGCCGACCTGGCCCATGACCGCTGGATGGTCGACCCGACGGTGGACGGGGAGTGGGACGGGTTGCGGCGGGTACTGGGCGCGGCCGGTATCGATCCGCCCGTCCTGCACGGGGACTACCACACGGCCGCCTCCTTGATCGCGGTCGGAGAGGTCGTCGCCCCCTGCCAGCCGACCTCCATGCCCCGCGAGGACATGGCCGTCCGCCCGCTCCGCGGCGACCCGCTCGCCGTCCGCCTGCTGCTCTTCTCCAGACCCGGGCCCTCGGGCGAGCTGTACGAGTCGGTGTACGCGGATCTGACCGCCGCCTACCGCGAGGCGGCCCTGCGGGCGGCCGCCTACAGGCAATGGCTGCTCCGCCACAAGAGCCCCCTGCTGCACCAGGCGGAACCGGCCCCGCTGCCCGCGGCCTGACAGCCCGCGGGCGGACCAAGGGGGAAGCACGTGACCGGTCAGGCCATCAGCCGGCCCTGACCGGCGGGCAGCTCCGGCCGCGGGCGTAGAGGGTCACCTGAGCACCCTTCACCCGGGTGCGGGAGCATTCGTGGAAGTGGGAGCGCAGGACGTCGCGTTTGACCGCCTCCTGCGGCACGGTGTCCTCCGGCTGGCCCGGCGGGTCGCTCAGCACCACGATCCGGTCCATCGACAGCATGCGGGTGCGGATCTCGGTAGCGGGGAACTCCACGCCTTGGAGGGACGCGGAGGCCTGTGGGGCGGTTCGGAGCGCGAGGTCGACGAGGCCGTCGTACTCCTCCGGGTACGAAAGCCTCCACTCGCGCCGGCGTGAGGGCGCGAAGACGACCCCGTCGCCGGGGGCGGAGACGCGCCGGACCTCCTCGGCGACGGCCGTCACGTCGTCCTTCCTGCTGTCGGGGTTCCGCATCTGAAGCGTCACCGGAGTGAGCGCGAGCACGACCGCGAGAGCCGTCGCCGCCAGGGCCGCGGTGCGGGGAAGCCGGGCGCGGAGCGGACCACGGTGGGAGACGGCGGTGACGAGCGCGCTGATCGACGTGCCGACGAGCAGGGCGAAGCCGATGTCGGTGAAGAGGACGTAGCGGTCCACGTACAAGGGCTCGTGGAGTGCCGACAGCAGTAGTACGGCCGTCGGGAGCACCGTCAGGGGCAGGGCGAGACGCGGCACGAGGACGGGTCTGCGGCCGGGGACGGGGTACCGCGCGCAGAGCGCGGCCACCAGGGCCACGCCCGTGATCTCCAGCCACTCCCTGGGCTTCGGACCGCTGATCCACGACACCTGGCCGGACTGGCCCGCGCTGAGCAGGACCAGCGGTACCAGGCCGGCGGCCACGGCGGCCGCCGCCACCGCCCATGCGCGCCGGACGGGCCGGTCCGCGCGGGAAGCGAGCACGGTGATGCCGTGCGCGGGCAGCGCCAGTACGGCGAACTCGTGGAGCCAGCTCGCGGCGAGCAGGGAGAGCCAGTAGAGGATCCACAGTCGCCGGGACGGTTCGGTCAGGCAGCGCAGGAGCAGATACGTGCCGAGTGCGACCAGCGCACAGACGAGCGCGTAGGAGCGCCCCTCCTGGGCGTACATCTGCACTTCGGGGGTGAGCGCGAAGACCGCGCCGCTCGACAGGCCCGCCCTGCGCCCGGCGAGGCGGCACCCGGTCAGTCCCACCAGCCCGGCGGCCACGGCCACGGCCAGCACGGACGGCAGCCGGAGCGTGACGAGACCGCCGTCCCAGAGGGCGAAGAGGCCGTGCATCAGGACGTAGTAGAGGCCATGGACGGCATCGGCGTTCTGCAGGAGCGCCCAGATCTCCGGGAGGCTCCGGTGCGCGACCTGGTAGGTGACGGACTCGTCGCGCCACATCGTGCCCTGCCGGGTGATGCCCCACAGCCCGAGGACCAGGGCGAGGGCGGCGGGGGCGAGGAAGGAGTGCACGCGGCCGGACCGGTCCGCCGGTGCGGGCTGTCCCCCGACCGGGGCGGACATCCCGGCCGGAGCGCCGGTCGGGATGTCCTCTGCCGTGGCCTGTTCCCGAAGCTCGATGGCTCCTCCTCGCGACGCCGCAACCACTGGGACCGGAGGCGGTACGTCCATTTGCCGCCTCATACGGCCGCACCCGGCCCGCGGGACTCCGGATGAGGAGCCCCGCGGGCCGGGTGCGGGAAGCTGACGCGAGGTCAGGCCTTCTTGGTCTCCCAGAAGATCTTGTCGATCTGGGCGATGTGATCGAGGGCCTTCTGGCCGGTCGCCGGGTCCGTGGACGCCTTGGCGGCGGACAGCGCCTTCAGGGTGTCGTTGATGAGCTGGTGCAGCTCCGGGTACTTCTCGAAGTGCGGCGGCTTGAAGTAGTCGCTCCAGAGCACCGAGACGTGGTGCTTGGCGAGCTCCGCGCGCTGCTCCTTGATGACCGTGGCACGGGCGCGGAAGTGCGGGTCCTCGTTGGCCTGGTACTTCTCCTGGACGGCCTTGACCGACTCCGCCTCGATGCGGGCCTGGGCCGGGTCGTAGACACCGCAAGGCAGGTCGCAGTGGGCGCTGACCTTCACCTTGGGGGCAAACAGGCGGGAGAGCATTGAGCTGTCCTTCCTCGTGATCGTCTTCTCAGGTGGGACATTACTCCGTGAGGGACCCGTTTTGGCGGGTGCCCCTTGGGCTTAGGTCAAAAGTCCGGGGTCCGTGCCGGGCCGGTGGCCGAACATACAGTGGGAGTCGGAGGTGGCTGATGACCGAGCAGGGGCGGGAGCCGAGGGCCCGGTTCGGGGTCGCCGAGGTGACCGGGCCGTCGATGGTTCCGACGCTGGTCCACGGGGACCAGCTGCTGGTCGACTACCGGGCCTCGCTGCGGGTCGGCGACGTTGCGGTGCTCCGCCATCCGCTGCAGCAGGACCTGCTCATCGTCAAGCGGCTGGCCGAACGGCGCGACGGGGGATGGTGGGTGCTCGGCGACAACCCCGGCGCCGACGGCGACAGCCGTGTCTTCGGGTGGTGCCGCCCGAGCTGCTGCTCGGCCGGGTGCGCAGCCGCTTCCGTCCCCTCGCCCGGGATCAGCGGTCCGTGACGGGGCCGTCTCCTGGCTGCTATCCGCGGTGCGGCCGGTGGGACCCGACCGCTCGCTCTCCAGACGCTTGCGCGCCCGGTAGGCGGCCACGTTGGCCCGGGTCGCGCAGCGGTCGGAGCAGTAGCGGCGCGAGCGGTTCGTGGACGTGTCCAGGTAGGCGTTGCGGCAGGGCGCGGCCTGGCAGAGCCCGAGGCGGTCGACGCCGTACTCGGTCAGATGGAACGCCAGTCCCATCGCGGCGATCGCGGCATAGCCCGCGGTCGCGTTCGAAGGGTGGTCGGCGAGGTGCATGTGCCACTTGGGGCGGCCGTCCTCGTCCCGGTGGTCGTGCCCGGAGATCTGCGGGCTGACGGGGAACTCCAGCAGCAGCGAGTTGAGCAGGTCGACCGCCTGGGTCTCCTCACCCGCGTCGGCCGCGGCGAAGACCGCGCGCAGCCGGCCCCGTACCGAGCGGAAACGGGTGACGTCCGAGTCGTGGGCGCGGCGGGCGGCCTGGGACGACGCGCCGAAGAGCTCGCGGACGGCCTCGACCGAGGTGAGGGAGTCCTTGCCGCGAGCCGGCTCCTCGGTGTTGACCAGCCGCACGGCGTAGTCCGAGTAATAGGCCAATTCCACTTGTAGTCCTTACAGCGGCGTTCTAGGGTGAGGGTAACGGCTGCTTATCAATCGAGGGTATTACGGACGGGAGGCTTCCGTGGGCGGGACGGACAAGGGCACGGCGGCGGGCACCGACTGGCGGGCCTGGCAGGAGAGCTGGGACCGGCAGCAGGAGTGGTACATGCCCGACCGTGAGGAGCGGTTCCGGGTGATGCTGGACATGGTCGAGGCCACGGTCGGACCGAAGCCGAGGGTCCTCGACCTCGCCTGCGGTACGGGAAGCATCACGGACCGGCTCCTCGCGCGGTTCCCCGAGGCCACCAGCACCGGGGTCGACCTCGACCCCGCCCTGCTGACGATCGCCCGTGGCCATTTCGCCGGTGACCAGCGCGTCGCGCTCGTCACCGCCGACCTCAAGGACCCGGCATGGACGGCGTCCCTGCCGCACACCTCGTACGACGCGGTGCTCACCGCCACCGCGCTGCACTGGCTCCACAGCGAACCGCTCGCCGCGCTCTACGGGCAGATCGGCACTGTCGTCCGCGACGGCGGCGTCTTCATGAACGCCGACCACATGAAGGACGCGTCCACACCCCGTATCAACGCCGCGGAGCGGGCGCACCGGCACGCGGGCATGGAACGGGCCAGGGATGCTGGCGCCCTCGACTGGGCCGAGTGGTGGGCGCTCGCCGCAAAGGACCCGGTCCTGGCCGAGCCGACCGCGGAGCGGTTCCGCATCTACGGTGAGCACGCCGACGGTGACACCCCCTCCGCCCAATGGCACGCCGAGGCCCTGCGCGCGGCCGGCTTCGCCGAGGCGCGCCCGGTGTGGGCGTCGCCGTCGGACGCGCTGGTGCTGGCCCTCAAGTAGCGGCGGAACGCGCAGGGGCGGTACGGACCACCGGGTCCGTACCGCCCCTTGCCGGTTCCGCGCAGAGCGCTTCCGGCGCATCAGAGTGCCCTCGGCAGCTCAGAGCACCTTCGAGAGGAACGACTTCGTCCGCTCGTGCTGCGGGTTCCCGAGCACCTCACGCGGGTGGCCGGCCTCGACGACCACGCCGTCGTCCATGAAGACGAGCGCGTCGCCGACCTCACGGGCGAAGCCCATCTCGTGGGTCACGACGATCATCGTCATGCCGTCCTCCGCGAGGCCTCGCATGACGTCGAGGACCTCGCCCACCAGCTCGGGGTCGAGGGCCGACGTCGGCTCGTCGAAGAGCATCAGCTTCGGCTCCATCGCCAGCGCACGGGCGATGGCGACGCGCTGCTGCTGACCGCCGGAGAGCTGGGTCGGGTAGTTCTTGGCCTTGTCGGCCAGCCCCACCCGGTCCAGCAGTTTCAGCGCACGCTCGCGGGCCACGGCCTTCGACTCGCCCTTGACCTGGACCGGAGCCTCCATGACGTTCGCGAGGGCCGTCATGTGCGGGAAGAGGTTGAAGCGCTGGAAGACCATGCCGATGTCCCTGCGCTGCGCTGCGACCTCCTTCTCCTTCAGCTCGTAGAGCTTGTCGCCCTTCTCGCGGTAACCCACCAGTCGCCCGTCGACCGAGAGTCGGCCGCCGTTGATCTGCTCCAGGTGGTTGATGCACCGCAGGAAGGTGGACTTGCCGGATCCGGACGGGCCGACCAGGCAGAACACCTCACGGTGCGCGACCTCGAGATCGATGCCCTTGAGGACCTTCACATGGCCGAACGACTTGTGGACGTTCTCGGCCTTCACCATCGGCTGCGTCGACTGGGAACTCATACCTTCACGCCTCCGACGTTGCTCTGGACACGGAACGACGACAGCTGTTTGCGCAGCCGCTGGAGCGGCGTGGGCGGCAGCGAACGGCTCGAACCGCGCGCGTAATACCGCTCCAGGTAGTACTGGCCGATGCTGAACACGGTCGTCAGCGCCAGGTACCAGAGCGAGATCACGATGTAGCCCTCCATGATGGCGAGCGTCCGGGAGCCGAATTCACGGCCCGCAGGAACAGCTCGCCGTAGCCGATGGCGAACGCCAGCGAGGAGGTCTTGAGCATGTTGATGAACTCGTTGCCGGTCGGCGGAATGATCACCCGCATGGCCTGCGGCAGCACGATGCGACGCATCGTCTTGCCGCCCTTCATGCCGAGCGCGTGCGCCGCCTCCGTCTGACCCGAGTCGACCGACTGGATGCCGGCCCGGCAGATCTCGGCCATGTACGCGGCCTCGTTCAGGCCGAGCGCCAGCAGCGCCGCCACGAAGGGCGTCATGACCTGGTTCATCTCGTCCCGGTAGATGAAACCGAGGTCGAGGTACTGGAAGACCAGCGAGAGGTTGAACCACAGCAGGATCTGCACCAGCACCGGGGTGCCGCGGAAGAACCAGATGTAGCCCCAGGCCACCGAGGAGAGCACCGGGTTGGGCGAAAGTCGCATCACCGCGAGGATCGCGCCGAGGACCACACCGATCACCATCGAGTAGACGGTGATCTTCAGGGTCTCCCAGGCGCCCCAGGCGAACGTGCCGTTGGTGATCTGGTCACCGACCACGCTCCACTGGATCTGGGCGTCGGCGAACGCCCGCACCAGCAGCGCGAGGAGTCCGAGCACCACGACGGCGCTGATCCAGCGCCCGTAGTGGCGCACGGGGACGGCCTTGATGGGCCCCGAGTAGCGGGGGAGGCGTCCCGGCCGCCGTCCGGTGGGACGTCGGCCGGCACCTTGTCGAGGGGGTCAGTCACAGAGTTGCTGCCTTACATGAGGGAGGTTGTGGCGGCGAGTGGCGTCACTTGCCGGCGTTGACCGTTGCCTTCTCGATGGCGCCGTTCTCGGCCTTCCACTCCTTCAGCACCTCGCCGTATGAGCCGTCGTCGATGATCTGCTGGACGGCCGCCTGAAGAGCGTCACGCAGCTGCGTGTTCTTCTTGCTCACCGCGATGCCGTACGGCGCGGCGTCGATCTGCTCGCCCACGACCTCGAAGAGGTTGCCGCCGCCCGCGTTCAGCTCGTTGTAGAGGGCGACCGGGAAGTCGGTGATCACCGCGTCGGCACGCTTGGTCTGGAGCTGCGTGATCGAGTCGGAGTCCTGGTCGGAGATGAACTCCTTGATCTTGTCGGAGCCGCACTTCTTCTGCGTCTCCTTGAGCAGCGCCTCGTTGGCCGTGCCTCGCTGGGCGGCGACCGTCAGGCCGCACAGGTCGTCCAGCGTGCTGACCTTCTCGGGATTGCCCTTCTGGACCAGGATCGCGGAGCCGGCCTTGAAGTAGTTGACGAAGTCGGCACCGCCCTTGGCGTCCTCGGTCGCGCCCTGCTGGCGCTCCTTGGTGTCCGTCATCGACGACATCACGATGTCGGTGCGGCCGTTGTTCATGCCGAGGACAAGCTGGTCGAAGGTGGAGTTCTCGAACTGGAACTCGACCCCGAGGACCTTGCCGAGGGCCTTGGCGATGTCGATGTCCACGCCCGCGGGCTTGTTGCCCTCGTCCATGAACTCCATCGGGGCGTAAGCGATGTCGGATCCGACCTTGATGACGCCCTTGTCGCGGATCGCCTGGGGGAGCTTGTCGTTCAGCGGCGCGGCCGAAGCGTTCCCCTTGGTCTCCGACTCCTTGGCGCCGCTGTCCGTCTGGTCGCCACAGGCGGTCAGCAGCATGGCGCCGGCGACCGCGATGGCGCTGACCGCGGCTATGCGGGACTTCGCGGCGGTCGTGCGGCGCTTGGTGCTTGCGGTCATGATCGGGGTCCTCCGGCGGGTGAAGGTGGAGTTACCAGGTCGTACTGCACTCATCTTCGAGTGTCGCGACCTTGTCTGTTTTCGGCATCTTGCCATTCGGACGAGCCCATTCAGGGGGCCACGCATGTCAAAATCGGATAACGGGTCACCCCCGAACCCCGGCGGGCCGGTACATCAAGGCCGGACCATTCGCTGGAAAGCCTTCTTCCGGCCGGAAGATCTTCGGTCGTCATGCCTTCTGGACGGGTTCAGCTGCACCTGGCGGGCTTGTCCGGGTTTCTGGCTATGAACCGCGTCACCGAGCGCATATCGACTCGTCCGTGGTGTGGTCCGTCCGGTAAGAAGGATCCTTACACCCCTCATCCGGGGCTCAGGGCGCGTGTGCGGCGCGCCCGCGCGTACGTACCTCCCCCTGCCCGGGCGGGCCAACCGCCCTGGTGCAGGGAACGGACGCGGTGCCCGCCCACCCCTCCTCAACCAGGAGTGGCCACCCTCAACTGATGAAGACCTAAGGGGTCAACCACATGGCAGCGGAGATCGTCAATCCTCGCAGCGACAGCGCCGACACGGAGAGCGCCGACGAGCCCTTCGATCCGGCGTTCGCACTGCACCGCGGCGGCAAGATGGCCGTCCAGGCCACCGTGCCGGTGCGGAACAAGGACGACCTGTCCCTCGCTTACACACCCGGCGTCGCCAAGGTCTGCACCGCCATCGCGGAGCGGCCCGAGCTCGTGCACGACTACACCTGGAAGTCCCAGGTCGTCGCCGTCGTGACGGACGGAACGGCGGTGCTCGGTCTCGGAGACATCGGACCGGAGGCATCCCTCCCGGTCATGGAAGGGAAGGCGATCCTTTTCAAGCAGTTCGGCGGCGTGGACGCGGTCCCGATCGCCCTCGCCACCACCGACGCCGACGAGATCGTCGAGACCGTCGTGCGTCTCGCGCCGTCCTTCGGCGGAGTGAACCTCGAGGACATCTCGGCACCCCGGTGCTTCGAGATCGAGCGCAAGCTCCAGGAGCGCCTCGACATCCCCGTCTTCCACGACGACCAGCACGGCACCGCCGTCGTGACCCTCGCCGCCCTGCGCAACGCCGCCAAGCTGACCGGGCGCACGCTCGGTGACCTGCGCGCTGTCATCTCCGGCGCCGGCGCGGCCGGTGTGGCGATCGCGAAGTTCCTGCTGGAGGCCGGTCTCGGCGACGTGGCGGTCGCCGACCGCAAGGGCATCGTCAGCCGTGACCGCGAGGACCTGACGCCGGTCAAGCGTGAGCTCGCCGAGCTCACCAACCGTGCGGGTCTCTCGGGCTCCCTGGAGAACGCGCTGGCCGGCGCGGACGTCTTCATCGGCGTCTCCGGCGGCACCGTGCCGGAGGCCGCTGTCGCGTCCATGGCGCCGGGGGCGTTCGTCTTCGCCATGGCCAACCCGAACCCGGAGGTGCACCCCGACGTCGCGCACAAGTACGCGGCGGTCGTGGCCACCGGCCGTTCGGACTACCCGAACCAGATCAACAACGTCCTCGCCTTCCCGGGGATCTTCGCGGGCGCGCTGCAGGTGCGGGCGTCCCGGATCACCGAGGGCATGAAGATCGCGGCGGCTGACGCGCTCGCCGCCGTCGTCGGTGACGCGCTCTCGGCCGACTACGTGATCCCCTCGCCCTTCGACGAGAGGGTCGCCCCCGCGGTGACCGCGGCGGTGGCCGCGGCAGCCCGGGCGGAGGGCGTCGCCCGCCGCTGACCCGAGTCGGCACCGCGGCTGAACGAACAGGGCCGTGTCGTATCCCGTGCGGGGGTACGACACGGCCCGTTCGCGTCCGCAGGCGCCTCCGCCCGGCCCTGCCCTGGCCGTGGAGGGGCGCACGGGGAGGCGGGCGCGTCCGACGGCGTGACGCGGTGGGGCGGGTGCGGCGTGTGGCCGAATCGGGGCGGGTGTTCCCGTGGGGGTCTTCCGGGGTTCATCCGGTGCTGCTGTGATGCTCCGCGGTCCGCGTCGGCGGCCGACACACGTCCCCAGGAGGCACTGGTGAATCTGGTCGTCAACGGCGATGCCGAGAGCGGGCCGGGAGGGAGCGCCGAGCCCGTCGGCAGCGTGACCGGCTGGGTCGTCGCGCAGGGCGCCCCGGCGCTCGTCGGGTACAGCGTGGGCGGCGGCTATCCGACCCCCGCCGACCCCGGGCCCGTCCGCCGCGGCTCCCGGTTCTTCAGCGGGGGCGACTCGCCCCGTACCGCGCTCGTGCAGGACATCGAGCTGCCCCGCACCGGTCCGACCGGTCGGGTGGCCGTGGACGCGGGCCGGGTCCGGTACACCCTGACCGCCTGGCTCGGCGGGTACGCCGCACAGGAGGACGGCGCCAGGCTCTCCGTCGAGTTCCGCGACGCGAAGGGCACGCCGGTGGCGCTGAGCGTGCTCGGGCCAGTGACCTCCGCGGACCGCGGAGCACGCACGGCTCTGCTGGAGCGCACCGCGTCCGCCGCCGTGCCGCCCGGCGCCCGCAGCGCCCGCCTGCTGCTCGTCCTCACCCGCAGCGGCGGCGGGACGTCCAATGACGGGTACGCCGACGGGATGTCGCTCGGTCTGACGGCCAGGGCCGGGGCCACGCGCACGGGGGGACTCACATGACCAGGATCGACCGACGGAACCTGCTCAAGGCGGCGGCCGTCGCGGGCGCCCTCAACCTGGCGTGGCCGCTGAGCGCCGGGCTGTCCCCGGCGCAGGCCCGCGAGGCGGCGGAGGCGCTCGGCGCCGACTACGACCCGGCCCCGTTCACCCTCGGGGTCGCCTCCGGTGACCCGCTTCCGAACAGCGTGCTGCTGTGGACCCGGCTCGCGCCGGAACCGCTGGCCGCCGAGCAGCCTCTGCCCGAGGTCGTCGAGGTCGAGTGGACCGTGGCCCTGGACCGGACACTTCGCCGGGTCGTCGCCCGCGGCACGGCCCCCGCCTCGGCGACCCTCGGCCACAGCGTTCATGTCCCCGTCCCGGGGCTGCGCCCGGACACCCGCTACTGGTACGCCTTCAAGGCGCTGGGCAGGACCAGCCGGGTCGGCCGCACCCGCACCGCGCCGGCCGGAGGCACCCGCCCGGTGAGGTTCGCCGCCGCCAACTGCCAGGCGTTCCACGACGGGTTCTACGCCGCCCACCGCGGGATCGCCCGCGAGGACGTCGACTTCGTGGTCCATCTCGGTGACTACGTCTACGAACACGGCCAGGTCGGCGGCGTCCCCGCGGACCACGTCCGCGATCACGAGGGCCCGTCGGTCTTCACCGTCGCCGACTACCGCCGCCGCCATGCCCTCTACAAGGGCGACGCTTCCCTGCGTGAGGCGCACGCGGCCCACCCCTGGTTCCTGACCTGGGACGACCACGAGGTGGTGAACGACTACTCGGGCACCGGCGGCGGCGCGCCGTTCATGCAGCGCAAGGCCGCCGCGTACCAGGCCTGGTACGAACACCAGCCGCACCGCGACGACAGCGCCTTCTCGCTTCCCGATCCGGAGATCCACCGGGTCCGCCGCTGGGGCGACCTGCTGGAACTGACGGTGCTCGACCTGCGTTCGCACCGCTCCGCGCAGAACCTTCCCGACGGCACGATCCTCGGCCAGGAGCAGAAGTCCTGGCTGAAGCGGGGCATCGACCGGGCGCCCGACGCGTGGCACGTCTGGGCCAACTCGATCATGCTCAGTCAGCTGAGGGGCCGGCCGGGCGGCCCGTACATGTTCACCGACCAGTGGGACGGCTTCCTCGCGGAGCGCAAGGAGGTGCTGGGCCATGTGCACAGCAGTGGCCTCGAGGACCTCGTCGTCATCACCGGTGACTGGCACTCCGCGTTCGTCGACGACATCAGGACCGACTTCGACGACCCCTCGTCCCCGGTCGTGGGCACGGAGTTCACCGCGCACTCCGTCACGTCGGGGGCCTACTCGGCGGACTGGAACCGGACGAACGGCCCACTGATGGGCGCGGCCAACCCGCACCTGAAGTACTTCGAGGGCAACCGCTACGGCTACGACGTGTACGAGGTGACCCCGGAGCGGTTCAGCGCCCACATGAGGGTGATCGCGGACCGCCGGGACCCGGCGTCGCCCGTCACCACGCTGACGAGCTTCCACGTCGACCGGGGCGGCACCGGTTCGTACGAGGACCCGGCGACGAAGAACTCGCCGGCCCAGTGGCGGCGGGAGTAGCGGGACGCGTGTCACACCGGTGCGTGGTTCCGCCACGCACCGGTCCGCCCTACTCTCAAGGTCATGTTCGCCGCCTACGCCGCCCGCATCGACCGCGACCAGCCGCTCAACGGCCTTGAACTGGGCGAACGCCCGGCACCTCAGGCCCGTCCCGGCTGGACGACCGTGACCGTCAAGGCCGCTTCCCTCAACCACCACGACCTGTGGTCGCTGCGCGGGGTCGGTCTCGCGGAGGACAAGCTGCCGATGATCCTCGGCTGCGACGCCGCCGGTGTCGACGAGGACGGGAACGAGGTGGTCCTCCACTCCGTGATCGGGCAGAGCGGCCACGGTGTCGGCCCCGACGAGCCCCGCTCCATCCTCACCGAGCGCTACCAGGGCACCTTCGCCGAGCAGGTCAGTGTGCCCACATGGAACGTGCTGCCGAAGCCGAAGGAACTCACCTTCGAGCAGGCAGCCTGCCTGCCGACCGCCTGGCTCACCGCCTACCGGATGCTCTTCACCAACGCCGGTGTGCGTCCCGGCGATTCGGTACTGGTGCAGGGCGCGGGCGGCGGCGTGGCCACCGCCGCGATCGTGCTCGGCAAGGCCGCGGGCCTGCGGGTGTACGCCACCAGCCGCGACGAGGCCAAGCGCAAGCGCGCCGTCGAGCTCGGGGCAGAGGAGGCGTACGAGCCGGGCGCGCGGCTGCCGCGCCGGGTGGACGCCGTCATCGAGACGGTCGGTGCCGCGACCTGGTCCCACTCGGTCAAGTCGCTGCGGCCGGGCGGGACCCTGGTGATCTCCGGGGCGACGAGCGGTGACCGGCCCGCCCACGCCGAGCTCACCCGGATCTTCTTCCTCGAACTGAAGGTCGTCGGCTCGACGATGGGTTCCAAGGACGAGCTCGAGGACCTGCTCTCGTTCTGCGCGGCCACGGGCGTGCGGCCGGTCATCGACGAGGTGCTGCCGCTGGACCGGGCCAGGGAGGGCTTCGAGAAGATGGCCACCGGTGAGCTGTTCGGCAAGATTGTCCTGACCAGCTCTTGATGGTGCGTCAGTTCTGCTGATGGGATCTCCGGCACTGGTCCACGACCGTGCCGGAGGTTCCCATGTACCGCCGACTGCTCGCCGTCCTTCTCTCCGTGCTCCTGCTGCTCTGCGCCGCGCCCGCCGGGGCACTCGGCGCCGCGGCCGGCGCCGCGCCGGACGACATCCCACGGCTGACCGACGACCGCGGCCGGGTCCTCACCCTGCGGGGCTGGAACGTCGAGGACAAGACCCACCGGGGCGAGGCCGCCCTGTCCGCGATCACCGAGCGGCATTTCCGCGACCTGCGTGCCCAGGGCTTCAACTTCGCCAGGCTGCTGGTCTTCTGGGACGACCTGGAGCCGGTGCGGGGCCGGTACAGCGAGCGGTACCTGAGCAAGATCGACCAGGTGCTGGACTGGGCGCACACCTACCGCGTCCATGTGTTGATCGATGCCCACCAGGACGTCTTCGGCCCGGCCTTCGGCCACCGCGGCATCCCCGAGTGGGCGACCAGGACTGACGGGCTGCCCTTCACCCCGCACCCCGACGACTGGTTCGCCGAGTACTTCGAGCCCGCCGTGCAGCGCGCGTTCACCCATCTCTACGAGGACCCCGATCTGCGGGGCGCCCAGGCCGGGATGTGGCGGGTGCTGGCCGACCGGTTCGCGGACCACCCCGCCGTCATCGGCTACGACCTGATCAACGAGCCGATGGGCGAGATCCGGGAGGGCGAGGACCTGGCCACGGCCGCCCGGCGCATCGAGGCCGAGCAGCTCACGCCGATGTACAACCGGCTGGCGGACGCGGTCCGTTCCGTGGACCCGGACAGCTGGCTGTTCGTCGAGCCGACGCCGATCGTCGGAGAAGGCGTGCCGACCGGACTGGGCCGGATCGATGATCCGAGGACGGTCTACGCCCCGCACTTCTACAACACCGCCATGGAGGCGGGCGCCGACTACGACCCGTCGGCGGGCTGGATCGAGGCGTACGAGCGCGCGGTGACCGAGTATCCCGCGCGGTACCGCATACCCGTCGTGGTCGGAGAGTGGGGCCCGCTCAACAACGCGCTGCCGAACATGGGCCGCTTCTACCGGGAAGCACTCGCCTCCCTCAACCGCTACAGCTCCGGCTGGGCCGGCTACGTCTGGTGCTACGGCGGCGGATACTGCGCGGTCGACGCGGAGGGCCGCTTCCGCACCAACAAGGAGCAGACAGCCGCCCCCTACGCGCCGGCCGTGGCGGGCAGGGTGACGGCCGAGGGGTACGCACCGGACAGCGGGACGTACCGGCTGGAGTACCGCGCGTCGCGCGGCCTCACCGAGATCTCGGTGCCGCCCGGCGCGAGCGTCCGGCGGATCGAGGTGACCGGCCGTGCCTGGCCGCAGGTCCGTACCGTGGAGGCCGGCCGGGCGGCCACGGTCCGCGTGCACGCCCGCCCCGGCGCATACGTCACGGTCCGGGTCAGCCCTCGTACACCACGATGAAGTCGCCGCTCGGTCCCTGACGGCGGGCGAGCGCGTCGCGCAGCCGGAGCAGATGGTCCGGCGTCAGCTCGAGCGGCGGCTCGTCCGGCTGGTAAGTCGTACCGCGCGGGTAGTCCGTGTCCGCGGTGCGGGTCATCTCGATGTGACAGCCGAGGACATGGGTCACCCGGTTCGTCGAGCAGAAGGCCAGCAGCCGGTCGACCGTGGCCGTGAAGGCGGGGACGTCCGTGACGTAGAGCCGGCCCGGGTAGAGGGAGTCGCCGGTCAGCAGCAGACCGGTGTGCCGGTCGTGGAGGACGACGGCGGCCTCCTCGTGACCGGGGCCGGGCAGCAGGTCCAGTACCCGGCCGCCGAGATCCAGTTCTGCCGGACGCAGCGGCCACTGCTCGAAGCCGAAGTGCGCCGTCACCGCGTCCAGGGACGGCCCCACGACCTCGGTGTACGGACGGTCCGCGAACTGCGCGTCGCCGGCGATGTGGTCGCCGTGCCCGTGGGTGTGGGCGACGACCAGCCCGTACCGCTCCCGCGGATGCCGGGCCAGCCATTGCCCGATCAGCGTGTCGACGGTGGCGCGCAGCGGCATCGCGGCGGGGTCGGCGGTCGCGCCGGTGTCCAGCAGCAGCGCCCGGTCGTTCCCGAACAGCAGGTAGAGGAACGGTGCCTCGAAGTGCACCGACTTGTTCTGACGCAGGATCAGTGTGTGCTCGGTGTACGCGTGCGCCTGGATCGCGGCCGCCGTGTCGTCACCGGGCGGCGGGCTGCCGGCGTGCCACCGGACATCGAGGCTGCCGGCGACGGGAGTGTCCGTACGGAAGTCGATCACGTGGCCCACCGTACGCGGCCCACCGGTCCGCCGGGGAGGGCCGCCGTGACGATTGCGGCGCTCTGATGCGGGGCACGAGGACTGACACCACGCGGTCGCGCGTGAAGGGGGAGGAACAAAAGTGTCAGCGGGGGATCAGAGCCGGATTCCGGCGTACCCGGGCGTCGAACGCTTCGTCGACGCCTTCGACAAGCTCGTCGTCCAGCCGCGGCGAAGCCGCAGCCGCGTGCCCGTCGTGCTGCTGAGCGAGCCGGGCGACGGACAGGCCGGCCGCCGGATCGTCGCGGGGCTGCGCACCCGGTTACGCGGCCGGGAGGGGCGCCTCGCCCCGCACGCCTGCGTACCGGCGGCGCCGGCCGACCCGGCGGAGCCGCCGCTCGACCTGTTCGAGCAGATCGCCTTCCAGCTCGACGCCTCGATGCCGCCGGGCACAGGGCGGCTGCGGCTGCCCTCCTACCGGCTCCTGCGAGCCGTCGTCTGTGCGCCCGCCGCCGGCGGCCTGATGGAACGGCGTCCCGGGGAACTGCTGGACCACTGCTACGCCCAGCACCGAGAGGTCTCCGGGCTCGCCCGCGGCCTGTGGTGGCTGGGGGGCCGGGACCAGGCCAACGGCGGCACGCTGCTCGAGCTGCTGTGGAACTTCGTCGCGGGCCCGCTCTTCCAGCGACTGCCGCGGGCTCTCTACGGCCGCCGGGCCAACCGCCGGATGCTGGGCCGCGGCCGGTCCGGTGGCCGCCGGTGGTACGCGGAGTGGGTACGGCAGCAGCAGGGCACCCCGCCCTCCGAGTTCTTCCGCTCCGCCCTCGACCTTGTGGGGGGCGGCCCGGAGGGCGACCCCGAGCAGCTCGACCGGATCCTCGTGCACGCGCTGCTCGCCGACCTGGAGGCCGCCGGGCGCAAACGGCCCTTCGACCCGTGGCGGCGGCGCCGGGTCAGCCGCTTCGTGCTCCTGGTGGAGGAGGCAGGGCCCGCCGAGTCGCGCATCCAGCGCTTCCTGAGGGAGCTGCGCTCGGCCATGGAGGACCTGAGGTGCACCTCGGTGGTGGCCGTGGCCGCCGGAGTGCGCACTCTCGCCAGCCGGATCCCCGACATCGAGGTCCCGGGGCTGTCCGCCGCCGGGGCGGACCTGGCCAACATCGCCCAGCGCGGCACCCCGCCCGGCCGCCCCTCGGGCATGGTGGTCCCCGTCGAGGAGGGCCCGGAGGACGACCAGGCCGCCACGTACTGGCTGGGCCGCTGGCCCACGCTCGCCCCGCCCACGCACCGCTGGGGCCCGGGCGTGGAGGTGGCCGGCGCACTGGGCGCCGGGGTGCTCGCCCTCGCGGTCGCCGCCGGTCTGCTCGTCGGTGTGCCGTTCACCAGCGTCGGGCCCGACCCGTGCCTCGGCTCCACCTTCCTCGGCACGGACGGGCAGTGCGTCGGTGTCGCGGAAGGCGCCGCGTCGTTCGGCACGGGCGACAGCGAGCGGGCCGTGCAAGACGTGCTGCAGCGCATAGAGCAGCAGAACGAGCAGGTGGAGCAGGAGCTCTCCGGCCGGGACGCCGACGACCCGCGCCCGCGTGCACGGACCGTCGTGTACTTCGGGCCGCTCAGCGGCGGCAAGGACGCGGAGGACCCGGTGCGCGGCGGCACGCTCGCCGAACTGCGCGGCCTCGCCCTCGCGCAGGCGTATGTGAACGCGCAGGCGCTGCGCACCGGTGAGCGGGTGCCGCTGCGGGTGCTCGCCGCGAACGCCGGCGACCGGTTCAAGGACGCCCCGGCGGTGGCCCGGCGGATCGTCGACCTGGCGGAGAAGGACCGTTCGATCGTCGGGGTCGTCGGTTTCGGCCAGAGCCGGCGACGCACCTACGAGGCGATGGTCGTCCTCGACGAGGCGGGCCTGCCCATGGTCGGCACCTCCGGCACCGCCGACGAACTGCTCCGCCAGGGCGAGCACTACTACCAGACCGCGCCGACGGACAACCGGGCCGGCCAGGTGATGGCGTCCTTCGCCGAGCACGCCGCGATGGTGGACGGCAGGACCGCGCTGCGGGTGCGGCTGATCGCCGACCCCTCGGACGCGTACAGCGCGAGCCTGGCGACGGCGTTCCGCTCCGCGTACGGCGACGAACGCACCGACATGCTGCTCTACACGCCGACGGACGCGCCCGAGCCCTCACCGGTGCCGGGCGGCCCGGTGGGGACCTCGGTCCAGGCCGTGGAGGATCTGGCGCGTGAGGTGTGCCGCGCGGTGGCGGCCGAGCCGCGCACGGCGGTGGTGTGGGCGGGGCGGGGCAGCCACTTCCAGCTGTTCCTCGGTGAGTTGGCGCGCGACTCGCGGGACTGCCCCGAGGTCAGCGTGCTCGGCGGTGACGACGTCACCAACGCGCTGACGGAGGAGCGCCGTCCGTGGGAGGTCTTCGCCGGGCTGACGCTGTACTACGTCTCGCACGGCAGGGCACCTGCCCTGTCCGGAGCGAGCGGCGAGGCCGGTGCCTTCCTCTCGGCGTACGACCGCACCTACGCGGACGACCACGGTGCCCGTACCGGCGCGATGCGGCAGGACGCCCATGTGGCGCTCGCCTGGGACGCGATGCGCTATCTGGCGGAGGGCGTCGACCAGGCCTGGCGTGGAACGGGCGGCAACGACGAGCGACTCGACCGCGGACTGCTTCAGGCGGTGCTCTACCAAGGGCTCGGTGGAGGCGGCTTCGACGGGGCCACCGGGCGGATCGAGGCGCACGGGGCGGCCGGCGGCGGCCGGCTGACGGAGAAGAAGCTGACGGCGGTGGAGCAGGGCGGCGAGAAGGGGTCGCGGACGGTGCTGCTGTGCGGGACCGTGGCGCGTGGTGACGTGCGCGACGTCTGGGGACCGGAGAAGCACCCCTGCCCCTGATGTCAACCATGGTTGACACTCCATGCCTGTCAATGTAGGTTGACAGGCATGACCGAAGCAACAGAACTCGCCGAGCGTGCGGGCGACCGCGATCCGCGCGTCGGGCTGCGGGCGGTCGCCGCGCTGCGGCGGCTGCTGGAGCAGCTGGAAGCCGTACAGGTCAGAAGCGCCCGCAACCAGGGCTGGTCGTGGCAGGAGATCGCGGCGGAGCTGGGTGTCAGCCGCCAGGCGGTCCACAAGAAGCACGGGAGGCTGTGATGTTCGAACGCTTCACCAAGGACGCCCGTGCGGTGGTGATCGGCGCCACCGAATGCGCGGAACGCGCCGATTCGTCCACGGTCACCGAGGAGCACCTGCTCCTCGCCCTGCTGGACCTCGGCGGCTCACGCACCGCCTTCGCGTTCACGGCCCTCGGCGTCATGGACCGGCGGGCAGCCCTCGAGGCGTCCCTGGCCGACGTGCGCCGGCGCGGCGGGATGACCAAGGCGGACGAGGCGGCCCTCGCCGGACTGGGCATCGACGTCGGCGCGATCGTCGCCCGGGTCGAGGAGACCCACGGGGCCGGTGCACTGGCCGGCGACCGCAAGGACCGGCGCTGGTGGTCGGGCCACCGCGCCTTCACCCGGGAGGCGAAGTCGACCCTGGAGAAGTCGCTGCGGATCGCCCTGGGCCGGCGGGACCGGGCCATCGGCGCGGAGCACATCCTGCTGGCCCTCGCCTCGGGCCGCGGCGTCGTCGCGGAGGTCCTCGCCGAACACGGGGTGACCTACGGCGCGCTGGAACGGGCGATGTTCGGCGGGGCCGACGGCGGCGCGGCGCGGGCCGGCTGACCCGGCCGCGCCCACGGCCCCGGCGGACCGGGCCGTGGCGACCGCGCCCCGCCCCGCCGGTCAGTCCTTGCCGCTGCGCAGCAGAGCGACGATGTGGGCCGCCGCCGTCGACAGATGGCGGCGGGCCTCGCCCAGTTGCTCCGCCGTCACACCGTGGTCCCGTGCGGCGTCCCGTACGTCGTCCCTGAAGCGGTCGAGCAGCCGCTCCAGGTCACGGGCCGGGTCGGCCGAGTCCTTCGGGTCCACGGTGTCCTTCGCCCAGTCCGGGTCCGCGCCCGCGGGTTCCGGCTTGACGAACGGTGGCCAGGCCGTCCCCCGCGCCAGTCCGCCGAGCTGACCGGTCAGCTCCGACAGGCCCTCGCGTACGCCGGTCGGCCAGTCACCGCGGGCGAAGTGGTCCTGGACCTGTTCCTGCACCTGCCGGGCGATGCGCTGCATCTCGGCGCGGGCCGTCTCCTGCGCCTCCTGCGCCTGCCGGCGCGCCTGCTGGGCGTCCTCGCGGGCCCGGCGCGACTCGTCCTTCGCGCGGCGCGCCTGCTCCTTCCACTCCTGCCTGGCGCGCTTCAGCTCCTCCTTCGCGGCCCGCCACGACTCGCTGTCCGTGAGGTCGCCCAGATCTCCGAGGTTGCCGAAGTCCCCACGGCCGGGGCTCCATTCGCCCTTGCCGGTGCCGGTGCCGGTCTTGCGGGTCCGGGTCGCCGCCGCACGCATCTCGTTGCGCAGATTGCCCGCCGCGCCGCGGACGTCGTCGCGGATCTCGGCGGCCAGTTCGGAGACCGAGTCCCGGATCTCCAGTTCGAGGTCGGCCAGTTCGCCGCTGCGTCCGGCCAGTTCCGCCCGGCCGGCGTCGGTGATCGAGTAGACCTTGCGGCCGCCCTCGGTGGCGTGGGTGACGAGCCCCTCGGCCTCCAGCTTGGCCAGCCGCGGGTAGACGGTGCCGGCGCTCGGCGCGTACAGGCCCTGGAAGCGTTCCTCGAGCAGGCGGATGACCTCGTAGCCGTGGCGCGGCGCCTCGTCGAGCAGCTTGAGCAGATAGAGACGGAGCCGGCCGTGGGCGAAGACGGGGGGCATGTCAGACCACCTTCCCACTCGGGGCGTCCGCGGGTGTTTCCTCGTAGGGATCTTCCTCCGCCGGAGGCCGGCGGAGCAGGGCGATGGAACCGGAGACGGTGGTCGCCTTGAGCGTCCCGGTACCCGCGCCCAGGGTTCCGGTGATCCGCTTGGCGCCCCACTGGCCGCTGACCCGCAGGGTGTCGAAGGCGTTGGAGATCGCGCCGCCGGCCGTGTTCGCGTCGACCCGGGCGTCCGCCGGGTGCGGCAGCCGGACCGCGATCTCGCCGGAGACCGTGGTCAGCCGGATGTCCGTGGGCTTCTCGCCCGGGTCGAGGTCGATGACCATGTCGCCGCTCACAGAGTCGGCCTTCACACCGGCGCCCGCGCCGTCGATCACGGTCAGGTCGCCGGAGACCGAGTTGTAGCGCAGGTCGCCGGTGACCGACTGGGCCTCGAGGTTTCCGGTGACGGTGTCGGCGCGGACGGCGCCCGCCAGTCCCACCAGGGTGGTGTCCCCGCTGACGCCGCGCACCACCGTCGTGCCCCGCACGCCGGAGACGACCGCACCAGCGCCGACGACGCCGACCTCGACGGTCGTCGCTGCAGGCACCGCGATCGACACGACGGCGCTGCGGCGGTGGCCCTTGCGGTCGAGCCACTCGAGGAACCCCTTCCAGGGCAGGTCCTCGTAGGCGATGGTCAGGGTGGACCCGTTCCTGGTCACGACGAGGGGCGGGCCCTCGATCTCGGAGACCTCGAGGCGGATGGAACTCTCGTCCGTGCCCACGACGTTGACCGTCCCGTTGACGATGCGCACATTGAGCGTCGTCAACGGGTCGTCGAAGGTGAGCTTCTGGGGCTCGGCGACTTCCCACGTCGTCTCTGCCATGGTGCTGACCTCCCGGGGCCGGCCACGACGCAACATATCGCGTCTCGATGACGACACGATATATCGCGGTGGGGTGATGTCAAGCGTGAGTGGCCCCGCTCGGGCTGCCCAGGTCCGGCGACGCGCCCCATTGGCGACGATTACAGGGCGAACTGCCCTAGCGTGGGGACATGAACGCGACGCCAGCGGGAGCCCTGCTGCTCTGCCGTGCCGAGCCCGCGGCCGTACGGCTCCCGGCCCACCTGCTGCGCGAACCGATGCTCGTCGCCCCCGCCGGGCAGGAGTGGAGCGTGCTCGTCCCCGAGGGCCGCCCCTGGCAGGAGGACGGCGAAGCGGTGGACGCGGTGCTCGGCGGCTGGGCGGCAGCACTGTCGATCGGCACCGGCCGTCCCGTCCTGGCGCTCTGGTGGGACGGCGACGGGACCGGGTTCACCATGGCCTCCGGCTTCCGTCGCCCGGTCGGATACATCTGGCTCGCCGACGGCACCCCGGTGGGCGAGGACGAGGCGATGCGGACCTTCGCCGCACGGCTCGGACTCGACCCGGTCCTCGACCTCCAGGCCCTGGAGCCGCTGACGGCCGCCGACCCGGAGTCCGACGCGAGGGTCAGACTCGTCGGCCTGACAGCCGTACTCACCCGCCACGGCCTCGCCCTCCCCGTGGGTCTGGCGCCGGGCGCCCCGGCGGACACCCTCCGTACCGCCGCGCACGCGGCGGCCGTCGAGGAGACCGACTCCGCCGGCCCGCCCGAGCCGGCGGCCCGGCCGCGAGCCTCCCGGCTCCGCGCGGCGGGCGCGGTCCAGCTGGCGGCGGGGCTGGCACTGGTGGCGCTCGGGGCGCGGCGTCGCAGCGGGGGATGGGCGGCGGCGGGGACGGTGCTCATCGTGCAGGGGCTGGTGCCACCGGTAAGGGAACGGCTGCGGTCCTGACAGGCGGCAGGTCACACGCCCCGGCCCGGGAACGGACGGCGCGGGGACGAGCCCCGCGCGGGCGGACCGCTACTCCTCGTCGTCCTCGTCGTCCAGGCGGGCCAGCCACGTGGCGAGGCGTTCGACGGGGACCTCGAAGTCCGGGTTGAGATCGACGAAGGTCCGAAGCTGCTCGGCGAGCCACTCGAAGGTGACCTCCTCCTCGCCGCGCCGCTTCTCCAGCTCCTCGATACCGCGATCGGTGAAGTACATACGAACAGAATATGGCCCGGCCCCGCGAGGTGTTCGCGGGGCCGGGCCAGGCATTCGTCGAGGCAGCCGGGCTGCCGGCTACGCGTCGAAGACCTCGTTGACCAGCTGCTGCTGCTCCGCCTGGTGGCGCTTGGCGGAGCCCACCGCCGGGGACGAGCTGTGCGGGCGCGAGATGCGGCGCAGGCGCTCGCCGTGCGGGATGTCCGCGCCGACGGCCAGGTCGAGGTGGTCGATCAGGTTGAGCGCGATGAACGGCCACGCACCCTGGTTCGCCGGCTCCTCCTGGGTCCACAGGTACTTCTCTGCGTTCGGGTACTTGGCGATCTCGGCCTGGAGCTCCGCACCCGGCAGCGGGTAGAGGCGCTCGAGGCGGATGATCGCCGTGTCCGTGACGCCGCGCTTCTGACGCTCGGCGTCCAGGTCGTAGTAGACCTTGCCGGCGCAGAAGACGACCTTGCGGATGGCGGCCGGGTCGACCACGCCCGAATCAACCGCAGTGTCGCCGATCACCGGGCGGAAGCCGCCGGTGGTGAACTCCTCCGCCTTGGACGCCGCGGCCTTCAGACGCAGCATCGACTTCGGGGTGAAGACGATCAGCGGCTTGTGGTGCGGGTTGTGGACCTGCCAGCGCAGCAGGTGGAAGTAGTTCGACGGCAGGGTCGGCATGGCGACCGTCATGTTGTCCTGCGCGCACATCTGCAGGAAGCGCTCGGGGCGCGCGGAGCTGTGGTCCGGGCCCTGGCCCTCGTAGCCGTGCGGCAGGAGCAGCGTGACGCCCGAGTGCTGGCCCCACTTCTGCTCGGCGGAGGAGATGAACTCGTCGACGACGGTCTGCGCGCCGTTGACGAAGTCGCCGAACTGGGCCTCCCACATGACCAGCGCGTCCGGGCGGGCCAGCGAGTAGCCGTACTCGAAGCCCATCGCCGCGTACTCGCTGAGCAGCGAGTCGTAGACGTTGTAACGGGCCTGGTCCTCGGACAGGTAGAGCAACGGGGTGTAGTCCTCGTTGGTCTCCTGGTCCACCAGCACCGCGTGGCGCTGGCCGAACGTGCCGCGGCGGGTGTCCTGGCCGGAGAGCCGGACCGGGGTGCCTTCCATCAGCAGCGAGCCGATGGCGAGGGTCTCGCCCATGCCCCAGTCGATCGTGCCGTCCTCGACGGACGCCGCGCGGCGCTGCATCTGCGGCATGAGCCGCGGGTGCACGGTGATGTGGTCGGGGATGTTGACCTGCGACTCGGCGATCCGCTTGACGACCTCCTGGGAGACCGCCGTGTTGATCGCGACCGGGAACTTGGCCTCGACGTCCGGGACATGGGCCGGGGCCGGGTGGCTGGTGGCCTCGCGGACCTCCGCGAACACCTTCTCCAGCTGGCCCTGGAAGTCCTGGAGCGCCTGCTCGGCCTCTTCCAGAGTGATGTCGCCGCGACCGATGAGCGACTCGGTGTAGAGCTTGCGCACCGAGCGCTTCTTGTCGATCAGGCTCACCATCTGCGGGTTGGTGAACTGCGGGTTGTCGCCCTCGTTGTGACCGCGGCGGCGGTAGCAGATGAGGTCGATCACGACGTCCTTGTTGAACGTCTGGCGGAACTCGAAGGCGAGCCGCGCCACGCGGACGCACGCCTCCGGGTCGTCGCCGTTCACGTGGAAGATCGGCGCCTCGATCATGCGGGCCACGTCGGTGGCGTACATGGACGAACGCGAGGACTCCGGGGCGGCGGTGAAGCCGACCTGGTTGTTGATGACGACGTGGACCGTGCCGCCGGTGCGGTAGCCCCGCAGCTGCGACATGTTGAGCGTCTCCGCGACGACGCCCTGGCCCGCGAAGGCCGCGTCACCGTGCAGGGCGATCGGCAGGACGGTGAAGTCCGTGCCGCCCTTGTTGATGACGTCCTGCTTGGCGCGGGCGACACCCTCGAGGACCGGGTCGACGGCCTCCAGGTGGGAGGGGTTGGCGACCAGCGAGACCTTGATCTGCTCGCCGTCGAGACCGGTGAAGGTGCCCTCGGCGCCCAGGTGGTACTTCACGTCGCCGGAGCCGTGCATCGACTTCGGGTCGAGGTTGCCCTCGAACTCGCGGAAGATCTGGGCGTACGACTTGCCGACGATGTTCGCCAGCACGTTCAGCCGGCCGCGGTGGGCCATGCCGATGACGACCTCGTCGAGGCGCGACTCGGCCGCCGAGTCGATGACCGCGTCGAGCAGCGGGATGACGGACTCGCCGCCCTCCAGCGAGAAGCGCTTCTGGCCGACGTACTTGGTCTGCAGGAAGGTCTCGAAGGCCTCCGCGGCGTTCAGCCGGCGCAGGATGCGCAGCTGCTCCTCGCGCTCCGGCTTGGTGGCGGCGCGCTCGACCCGGTCCTGCAGCCACTTGCGCTGCTTCGGGTCCTGGATGTGCATGAACTCGATGCCGGTGGTGCGGCAGTACGACTCACGCAGCACGCCCAGGATGTCGCGCAGCTTCATCATCGACTTGCCGGCGAAGCCGCCGACGGCGAACTCGCGCTCCAGGTCCCACAGCGTGAGCCCGTGCTCGGTGATGTCGAGGTCGGGGTGCTTGCGCTGGCGGTACTCCAGCGGGTCGGTGTCGGCCATGACATGGCCGCGGACCCGGTAGGAGTGGATCAGCTCGAAGACGCGGGCGGCCTTGGTGACGTCGTCGTCGTGCGAGGCGTCGATGTCCTTGAGCCAGCGGACCGGCTCGTAGGGGATGCGCAGCGACTCGAAGATCTCGTCGTAGAAACCTTCCTCGCCGAGGAGGAAGTTGGCGACGATCCGGAGGAACTCGCCCGACGCGGCGCCCTGGATGACGCGGTGGTCGTACGTCGAGGTGAGGGTCATCACCTTGGAGATGCCCAGCTTGTTCAGGGTGTCCTGCGACGTGCCCTGGAACTCGGCCGGGTAGTCCATGGAACCGACGCCCATGATGACCGACTGCCCGGGCATCAGACGCGGCACGGAGTGGACGGTGCCCAGGCCGCCGGGGTTGGTCAGCGAGACGGTGACGCCGGTGAAGTCGTCCATCGTCAGCTTGTTGGTGCGGGCGCGCCGGACGATGTCCTCGTAGGCCTGCCAGAACTCGAAGAAGTTCAGCGTCTCGGCCTTCTTGATGCCCGCGACGACCAGCTGGCGGTCGCCGTTCGGCTTCACCAGGTCGATGGCCAGACCGAAGTTGACGTGGTCCGGCTTGACCAGGGTCGGCTTGCCGTCCTTCTCGGCGAAGGACCAGTTCATCGACGGCATGGCCTTGATGGCCTGCACCATCGCGTACCCGATGAGGTGCGTGAAGGAGATCTTCCCGCCACGGGCGCGCTTGAGGTGGTTGTTGATGACGATGCGGTTGTCGAAGAGCAGCTTCACCGGCACCGCGCGCACGGACGTGGCCGTGGGCAGCTCCAGCGAGGCGTTCATGTTCTTCGCGACCGCGGCGGCCGGGCCGCGCAGCGTCACGAACTCGGGACCGTCGGCCTGCGTACCGTCGGCCTTCGCGGCCGGCTTGGCGGCGGGCTTCGCAGGGGCGGCCGCGGGGGCCGCCTTGGCGGGAGCCGGGGCCGGGGCCTGAGCGGCGGGTGCGGCCGGGGCCGGGGCGGCCGGCGCGGGCTGCGCCGGGGTCGCCGGCCGGGCCGGAGCGGCGGCGGCCGGGGCGGGTGCGGCCGCGGCACCCGCGGCTGCGTCGCTCTGAGTCTGCTTCGCGCCGGCGGCGGGGGTGTCCGCCGTGGCGGCCGCTCCCGGCTTGTAGTCGGCGAAGAAGTCCCACCAGGCACGGTCGACCGAATTCGGGTCCTGGAGGTACTGCTGGTAGATCTCGTCGACGAGCCACTCATTGGCACCGAAGGCGGCGGCAGGGTTCTGACCCTGCCCGGCTTGGTCGGTCGAGATGCTCGAGTTACTGGGGGACTGAGACGACACGGCGAGAACCGCCCTCTTCCGCTTCACAAGGTGATGGACAGCGGAAATAAAGGCTACGCCTCCCTGGCCGGGAGGTGCAGGCCGGGCCGGTCAACGTCGCGCAAGTCACACCGAACGGCGCGTTTCGGGGCTGTTAATGGCGGGAAACAAACATGGTTCGGTCGCGTGGGGGTACGCCTGACGGCGGCTACGGGCCCTGGGCCCGCAACCGCGAGGGATGCCCGGCGACGTGTTGACCGGCCGCTTTCCGCAGCTGTGCACATCGGCTTCCCGTGTACCGAACACTTACACGGAGAATCTGCGCTTCCGGTTCGAACCCTACGTCAAGGGCGTGCCGTCCTGAGGCCCGGAAGAGTGACCTGGATGCGGCACCCGTGTGCGGATTCGGCCACCCCGATGCGGCCGCCGTGCAGATCGACCGCCCAGCGCGCGATCGCCAGCCCCAGCCCCGTACCGCCGTCGCTGCCCGGCCCGTGCGGTGAGGGGACGCCACCCCGGTTGAAACGCTCGAAGACCCGGTGCCGCTCCTGCTCGGGAATGCCCGGTCCCTCGTCCAGCACCTCGAGGTCGAGCGACTCGGGGTGCGCGCCGCGCCGGGCGCGTACCGTCACCCGGCCGTGCGGCGGCGAGTGCTTCACGGCGTTGTCGATGAGGTTCGCCACCACCTGGTGCAGCCGCTCGGCGTCCGCGTGCGCGGTCAGGTCCGGCGGTGAGACGTCCAGGTGGAGATGGACGTCGGTGCGGGTGTGATGGCCGGAGCCGGAGGCCAGGTTCCGCCGCGAGGAGGCGAGATTGGCCTCCTTCAGCACCCCGGACAGATAGGGCCACACCTCGAAGCGCCGGGACTTCAGCGGCAGCACGCCGTTGTCGAGCCGGGAGAGGTCGAGCAGTGTCTCGACCAGCCGGCCGAGGCGCTCCGTCTGCTTCAGCGCGGTGCGCATCGTCTCCGGGTCGGCGGCGGAGACCCCGTCGACGACGTTCTCCAGCACGGCGCGCAGCGCGGCGATGGGGGTGCGCAGCTCGTGCGAGACGTTGGCGACCAGCTCCTTGCGGTGCCGGTCCACGGCCTCGAGGTCGTCGGCCATGCGGTTGATCGTGGAGGCGAGGTCGCCGAGCTCGTCCCGGCGGTCGGCGCCGCGCACCCGGCGGGTGTAGTCGCCGTGGGATATGCCCTTGGCGACCGTGTTCATCTCGTCCAGCGGGGCGGTCAGGCCGTGCGCCACGAACTGCGTGATCAGCAGGGTCGCGATGATCGTGAAGACCGTGATGAAACGCACCTCGGTCTTGCTGTGGAACGCCATCAGCATCAGACCGGTGGTGATGAAGACCGAGACCACGACGAGCGTGCTGAGCTTGGTCTTGATCGATATCGTGATGGACGCGGTACTCAGCCGCCTGCCCGGTCCACCGCCCGGCCGCCGCCGTTTCATGGCGCCGGCGTCTCCAGCGCGTATCCGACCCCGTGGACGGTACGGATGCGCTCGGCACCGATCTTGCGGCGCAGCGCCTTGATGTGGCTGTCGACGGTGCGGGTCCCGGAGGCGTCCGCCCAGTCCCACACCTCGGCGAGCAACTGCTCACGCGAGAGGACGGCGCGCGGCGTGTTCGCGAGGCACACCAGCAGGTCGAACTCGGTGGGCGTCAGATGGACGTCCTCCGCCCGGACGCGTACGCGGCGCTGGGCGTGGTCGATCTCCAGTTCGCCGAGGCGCAGGATGCCGCTGCGCGGTGTCACCGCGGCGAGCGCCGCCCGCTCCACGCGGCGCAGCAGGACGTGCACCCTGGCCGCGAGCTCCCGCATGGAGAACGGCTTGGTCATGTAGTCGTCGGCGCCGACGCCGAGCCCGACCAGCATGTCCGTCTCGTCGTCACGGGCCGTGAGCATCAACACCGGGACGGGCCGCTGTGCCTGCACCCGGCGGCAGACCTCCAGCCCGTCGAAGCCGGGCAGCATGACGTCGAGGACCATCAGGTCCGGTTGCCAGGCGTCCGCGGCGTCGACGGCGGCTGGGCCGTCCAGTGCCGTCTGCACCAGGAAGCCCTCCGCCCGCAGCCGTGCGGCGATGGCGTCGACGATCGTGGCGTCGTCCTCGACCACCAGCACCCGGCGCTGGGCCCCGGGTGTGGCCGCGACGCCGTTTTGCGTGGTGTGTGTCTGCTCCATCGCCCCGCCCTTGTACGCGTTCTCTGCGAGCTGCATGTGGATCCGGTTCGAAGGTGGATCCCGTGTGTAGTCCAGCAGCGTAAAGGCAGCGACGGCGTCCCGGCTACGCAGGGCGAACGCCGAGATGGACCACGTCCGGTACGCCCCGGGCAAGGCGGATCTCTTCGGTCCTTACCCCAGTGAACCCGGCATTCCGCAACGCGTCCTCGAAGCTGGTGGACGGCTTCGCGGACCATACGGCCAGCACCCCACCGGGGTCCAACGCACCTTTGCACGCGGCGAGTCCGGACGGCGAGTAGAGATCACCGTTGTCCTCGGTGACCGTCCAGTCGGGCCCGTTGTCGATGTCCAGGCACAGAGCGTCATAACGGTCCGTGGTCGAGCGGAGGTGTTCCACGAGATCCGTGTGAAGGATCACGCAGCGCGGGTCGCCGAGGGCGTCGCCGGAGATCGCGGCGAGCGGGCCGCTGCGGTGCCAGTCGATGACGGCCTCCTCCCGCTCCACCACGGCGATCCGGCGCCAGGACGGGTCGGCGGCGGCGTGGGCGAACGAGAAACCGACCCCGAGACCGCCGAGGAGGACGCGGGGCGCCACGTTCCCGGTGCCGATCGCCCGGCGGGCGGCGTCGACCAGCAGCCGCTCCGACCTCCCGTCGGAGGTGTCCATCAGGAAGCAGCCGTTCGCGACGATCTCGTACACCGACTCTTCACCGGACCCCCGCCTGCGCAGCACGATCTCGCCACAGGATCCCTCCCGTCGGTCGAGGGTGACAGGGGCGTCTGCGGCGGGGAACGGCATGCTCTCGACCTCCGGGCGGC
Source organism: Streptomyces sp. Tu 2975 (assembly GCF_009832925.1). GTDB lineage: Bacteria > Actinomycetota > Actinomycetes > Streptomycetales > Streptomycetaceae > Streptomyces. The sequence goes on along the minus strand of NZ_CP047140.1, from coordinate 2,857,068 downwards.
TGTGCGGGACGACACGGATCGGGCCCCATCTTGGCGGGGCCCGTGCGAAGGGGACAAACCGATCGGGCGCGCCCCGCGGGGCGCGCCCGCGGGGGAGTGCTCAAGCGGGCCGGTGGTACAGGCTGACCAGGGGTGCGTGGGTGTGCCAGCCCAGGGACTCGTAGAGCGCCCGGCCGTCCGGTGTGCCGCCCAGTACGCCGACACGGGCCCCGTGGTCGAGCGCGGCGTTGTGGAGCGTGTGCATCACCAGCCGGCCGAGGCCCCTGCGACGGTGCTCGGGTGCGGTCTCCACCTGGTCGACGACGGCCGTGCGCCCGGTGGGGGCGATCTGCGCGCGCGCCGCGAACGAACCGTCAGGCCCCACGACCAGGGCCCGCACGACACCGCCGCGCGTCCAGGTCCTCAGCGTGTAACCGGTGGGCACGGTGGTCGAGGTGCGGCGCAGCTCGGTGGACATCAGCCAGCCGGGCTCGTCGACGGCCCACTCGGGGCCCGCCCATTCGACGACGCGGTCGGGATCGGCGAAGACCTTCAGCCAGACCGTAGGCGCGGCCACCTCTGCGGCGACCTTGCGCACGGTGGCCTCGTCGTCAGCGGTGAGGACGTGGCGGGTGGCGTGCTTGACCTGGCCGACGTCCACCGTGAAGCCCCAGGGTCTGGGCGCGGGGTCCGCTGCGCCGCGCGAGACGACCCAGCCGTGGACCCAGGCGTGGACGATTTCAGCGGTCGACCGGAAGGGCATCCCAGAACTCCTCAAGCCAATCGGGTAATAGATGCGGAGCGACTATGACCATTACACAGTGGATCGGTGGGCGATCGCGACCCGATTCCGGGGTGACGTGGGTCACGGGAACTCACGGCGTCGGCCGCGCCGCCTTGGTCCCGTGCACCGCCGTGTACTCCGCGGCCAGCCATGGCCCCAGCTCCTCGACGAGCGTGCGGATCACCGCCTCCTCGGGTGTCGGCCTGCGGGCGGCCGCGGCGGCCAGCCGCATCTGGGCGGCCCGCTGCGGGTAATGGCCGGCGAACAGCTCCGCCGACGCCTCCAGATCGCTGGTCCAGCCGCCCCAGCGGGGCATGACCAGCGTGAACCCCGACCGTACGAGCCGCCGTGCAACCGCCCGGCACAGCGCGCGCCGGTCGGTGTCCGTCGCGGCGTCCCGAAGCCGGGCGCGCCAGCGCGGCAGGGCGAGGTCCAGGTCACCGTTGGTCTCGCGGGCCAGCAGCGACGTGGGGTACTGGGCGGGAAGACGGACGGCGAGGTCGTCCCCCGTCAGCGGGGTGCAGAGGCAGGAGATGAAGAAGCCCAGGTCGTACCACTCCGCTTCGGCGAGTGCCGTCCGGACGCCGACGAGCAGGATGCCGGCTCCGTCGATCGCCTCGAACTCCCCGTCGAGCACCGCCTCCGCCGCGTCGGCGTCCGTCCGGTCCCGGGCCGTGGGCTCCGCGTGCAGGACCAGCAGCAGGTCGAGGTCCGAGACGCCGGGGACGGCGGTGCCGCGCGGAACGCTTCCGTAGAGATAGGCGCTGTGCAGCCTGCCGTCGCCGAAGCGGCCGGCGATCTCCCTGTGTGCGGCGGCCACCACCGGCGCGAAGGCCGGGGTCACGCGGGCGAGCGCGCCCTCGCGCGCGATGGTCCCGTCCGGGTTCAGCCCTTTGCTCTCCATCGGGTCACTGTCGCCCGTGGCGCGCCCTGTCGCCCACAGGATTTCGCCGATCGCTCAGAGCGAACAGCGTCCGGGGAACAATCACGGGCTCATATCCATTGAGTCGGTACAGCTCAACTTGACTGCCTAAGGGGAGATCATGGCTGCCGATATCAAGGCGAACTCACCGGTCACACTGCCCGTCCTGCCGCTCGACGACGAGGTCGTGCTGCCCGGCATGGTCGTGCCGCTCGACCTGTCCGACACCGAGGTGCGGGCAGCGGTCGAGGCCGCCCAGGCTGCCGCCCGGCCCTCCGGCAACAAGCCGAAGGTGCTGCTCGTTCCCCGGGTCGACGGCACCTACGCCGCGACGGGTGTGCTCGGCACCGTCGAGCAGGTCGGCCGGCTCTCCGACGGCGACCCCGGTGCGCTGATCCGCGGCGTCCGCCGCGTCCGCATCGGCGCCGGCACGACCGGACCCGGCGCGGCGCTGTGGGTCGAGGGGACCGTGGTCGAGGAGACCGTGCCCGACCCTTCCCCCGGGCCCCAGGGGGCCAGGGGAGGCCCCATGCCCGGCGCGGTGGCCGAACTGGTCAAGGAGTACAAGGCGCTCGCCACCGACTGGCTGAAGAAGCGCGGCGCCTGGCAGGTCGTCGACCGCGTGCAGCAGATCGACGGCATCTCGCAACTCGCGGACAACGCCGGCTACTCACCCTTCCTGACCACGGCCCAGAAGATCGAGCTGCTGGAGACCAGCGACCCGGTCGCCCGGCTGAAGCTCGCCACCGAGCAGCTGCGCGAGCACCTCGCCGAGCAGGACGTGGCCGAGTCCATCGCCAAGGACGTCCAGGAAGGCGTCGACAAGCAGCAGCGCGAGTTCCTGCTGCGCCGTCAGCTCGACGCCGTACGCAAGGAACTGCGCGAGCTCAACGGCCAGGACGGCGAGGACGAGTCCGACGACTACCGGGCCCGCGTGGAGGCGGCCGATCTGCCGGAGAAGGTCAGGGAAGCCGCGCTCAAGGAGGTCGAGAAGCTCGAACGTGCCTCCGACCAGAGCCCCGAGGGCAGCTGGATCCGCACCTGGCTCGACACCGTCCTCGAACTGCCGTGGAACGAGCGTACGGAGGACTCGTACGACATCCAGGGCGCCAAGGCCGTCCTGGATGCCGAGCACGCGGGCCTGCAGGACGTGAAGGAGCGGATCACCGAGTACCTGGCGGTGCGCAAGCGGCGCGCCGAGCGGGGGCTGGGCGTGGTCGGCGGGCGGCGCGGGGGCGCGGTGCTCGCGCTCGTCGGCCCGCCAGGTGTCGGAAAGACCAGCCTCGGCGAATCCGTGGCGCACGCCATGGGACGCAAGTTCGTCCGCGTCGCGCTCGGCGGCGTACGGGACGAGGCCGAGATCCGCGGCCACCGGCGTACGTACGTCGGCGCGCTGCCCGGCCGGATCGTGCGTGCGATCAAGGAGGCCGGCTCGATGAACCCGGTCGTCCTGCTCGACGAGATCGACAAGGTCGGCTCCGACTTCCGCGGCGACCCCGCGGCGGCCCTGCTCGAGGTCCTCGACCCCGCGCAGAACCACACCTTCCGCGACCACTACCTCGAGGTCGAGCTCGACCTCAGCGACGTGGTCTTCCTCGCCACCGCCAATGTGCTGGAGGCCATCCCGGAGGCGCTGATCGACCGTATGGAGCTGGTGCGCCTGGACGGCTACACGGAGGACGAGAAGGTCGTCATCGCCCGTGACCACCTCGTGCCGCGCCAGCTGGAGCGGGCCGGACTCGAGGCCGGCGAGGTGACGCTCGACGACTCCGCGCTGCGCAAGCTGGCAGGCGAGTACACCCGGGAGGCCGGTGTGCGGAACCTGGAGCGGTCCGTCGCGCGGCTGCTGCGGAAGGTCGCCGCGCAGCACGAGCTGGGGGACCGGGACCTGCCCTTCACCGTCACGCACGAGGAGCTGCGCGGGCTCATCGGCCGGCCCCACCACGTGCCCGAGTCCGCCCAGGACCCGGCCGAGCGCCGTACCGCGGTGCCCGGCGTGGCCACCGGGCTCGCCGTGACCGGCGCGGGCGGGGACGTGCTGTTCGTGGAGGCGTCGCTCGCCGACCCGGAGACCGGCGCGGCCGGACTGACCCTGACCGGGCAGCTCGGTGACGTGATGAAGGAGTCCGCGCAGATCGCACTGAGCTTCCTGCGCTCGCACGGCGCCGAACTGGAGCTGCCGGTCGCCGACCTGAAGGACCGGGGCGTGCACATCCACTTCCCGGCGGGCTCGGTGCCCAAGGACGGGCCGAGCGCGGGCATCACCATGAGCACGGCGCTCGCGTCGCTGCTCTCCGGACGCCAGGTGCGTACGGACGTGGCGATGACCGGCGAGGTCTCGCTCACCGGCCGGGTGCTGCCCATCGGCGGCGTGAAGCAGAAGCTGCTCGCCGCACACCGGGCGGGCATCACCACGGTCGTGATCCCCAAGCGGAACGAGCCCGACCTGGACGACGTCCCGGCGGAGATCCTCGAGAAGCTCGAGATCCACCCGGTGACCGACGTCCGGCAGGTGCTGGAGATCGCGCTGTCCTCGGCGGACGTGCCGGTGACCGCGGCGGCCTGACCCGTGCGGCACCGAGGGGCCGGTGGTGGTGATCCACCGCCGGGCCCCTCGGCCGTCCGTATCGGCCGCCGCACCGGGGCTCTGCGCAGGTCCCGCACAATGGACGGATGAAGACCCTGCGTGCCGACTGCGAGAACTGCTTCGGCCTGTGCTGCGTGGCGCTGCCCTTCGCCGCCTCGGCCGACTTCGCCGTGAGCAAGGACGCCGGCAAGCCCTGCACCAATCTGCGCACCGACTTCGGCTGCGGCATCCACACACGTCTCAGGGACAGCGGCTACTCCGGCTGCACCGTCTACGACTGCTTCGGCGCGGGGCAGCAGGTCTCGCAGGTCACCTACGGCGGGACGAGCTGGCGTGAGGCCCCGGACACGGCCCGGCAGATGTTCGAGGTCTTCCCCGTCGTCCGGCAGCTGCACGAACTGCTCTGGTACGTGACCCAGGCGCTGACGCTGGACCCCGCCCGTGAGCTCCACGGGAAGCTGCGCCGGCGGCGGGAGCACATCGAGGAGCTCACCCGGCTCGCTCCCGGCGCACTGCTGAAGCTGGACGTCGGCGCCGAACGCGAGCAGGTCAACGTCCTGCTGCTGCGCGTCAGCGAACTCGTGCGAGCGGGGACCGGGCGGAAGAAGAAGGACCGCAGGGGAGCGGACCTGATGGGCGCCCGCCTGAGGAACGCCGATCTGCGGGGTGCGAGTCTGCGCGGCGCGTATCTGATCGCGGCCGACCTGACGGGTGCCGATCTGCGGCTCGCCGACCTCATCGGCGCCGACCTGAGGGACGCCGATCTGTCCGGCGCGGATCTGACCGGCTGCATCTTCCTCACCCAGCCGCAGCTCAACGCGGCCAGGGGCGACGCTGCCACGCGGCTGCCCGAGGGGTCCACCCGCCCCGCGCACTGGTCGTGACGACCGGCGCGGCGGGACGGGCGCTGTGAGCGACGTCAGCCGTTGGCGAGCGCCTGGACGCGGTCGTACGCGCCGTTGAACTTGTTGTGGTCGCCGACGATCGGCCCGGACGAGGTGTACTGCCACATCGTGTAGAAGGGCCAGCCGGCCGGGAGGGTGCCCGGCGTGGTGTTGTAGCGGGCGATCCAGAGCGGGTTTGTGGCCCCGAAGCCGGCGTAGTTGCCGGTGCACTGCGTCCACCAGCTGGTCGCCGTGTAGATGACCGCGTCACGGCCGGTGCGTGCCTTGTAGCGGTTCAGGAAGTCGCGGATCCAGGTGACCATCCCGGCCTGCGACTTGCCGTAGCAGGCGGCGCCGTACGGGTTCCATTCGATGTCGAGGACGCCCGGCAGGGTCCTGCCGTCGCGGGACCAGCCGCCGCCGTTGTCGACGAAGTAGTCCGCCTGGGCGGTGCCCGTCGTGGTGTTCGGGGTGGCGAAGTGGTACGAGCCCCGGATCATGCCGATGTTGTACGAGCCGTTGTACTGCTGCGCGAAGTACGTGTTCTTGTAGTACGTGCCTTCGGTGGCTTTCACGTAGGCCCACTTGACGCCGCTGGTCCACAGGGCCGACCAGTTGACGTTCCCCTGGTGGCTGGAGACGTCGACGCCTTCCGTCTGGACGGCACGGTTGTCGCGCGGGGGGCCGCCCTGGCCGTCGTGGGCGACGACGCCCATGCCCATGTGGGCGGAGCCGCGCTCCGGCCTGGGGTCGGCCGTGGCGCTGCCGGGGAGCGTGAGGAGGAGGGAGAGGACAGCGAGGAGAGTCCCGGCCGCGGCGAGGCGCCGACGACCGGTCGTTCCGGATCTGTGCACGGGCATGGCGTGCCTCCGAAGGCCTCGGTGGGGGGAGCTGACGACGTGTCGACATGTCGTGGCGGAGTGAATGGTGTGGACATGCCATGAAGGACGCTACGCACGTAGACCCACCGTAGGAAGGGGGACTCGGCGCCGCCGTTGGTCTACGCCTGCGAAATACTGGCGGAGCTGCGGCAATACCGGCCGCCGTAAGAAACTTTCACGACCCGGAAAGCGCGCGAGGGGTGCTGACGTGCACGAAGGCGGTACGACGGATGGAGCGGGCCCGGACGGCCGGAGTGGTGTGGACCAGGAATTCCTTGCGCTCGAGCGGGAGTTGGCTGTCTTTCTGCGCCGCGCCAGGGCGTCCTCCGGTGAAATGGCCCGTGAGGTCCACCCCGAGCTCGAGCCCGCCGCCTACGGGCTCCTCGTACGGCTGGACGAGGCCGGTGCCCAGCGGGCCACCGAACTGGCCGGCTACTTCGGCGTCGGCAAGGCGACCATGAGCCGGCAACTGCGGGCCCTCGAGGAACTGGGCCTGGTGACCCGCGAACCGGACCCCGCGGACGGCCGCGCCTCGCTCGTACGGCTCACGGAAGAAGGAACGGCCCGGTTCCGCCATGTGCGCGACGCCCGCCGAGACCGGTACCGCAACAAGCTGGCCGGGTGGGACCGTCACGAGGTCGCGGAGCTGGCTCGGTTGCTGCACCAGCTCAACGCCCGCGCGGAGAGCTGACGGGGCGGAGCGGGAGAGCCCCGCGCGGTCACAGTTCCGCGTAGACCGCGGAGGCGTCGTCGTGGAGCTTCCAACGGCGCACGCCCGTACGGGCCTCCGCCTCCGCCTCCAGTTCCCGCACCCGGTCGATCAGGCCCTGAGTGCCCTCCTCGCGCAGCAGCGCCACGCACTTCGCCCAGTCACCCGCACCGAACATGTCCACCCAGCGTGAGGCGCCGTCGGTGAGCGCCACGACGGCGCTCACCCGCTCGCGCGGAACGCTGCCCGCCACCGCGCGCAGGGCCACCGCCGGGTCCGCCGCGGCCGTGAAGAAGCCGCCCTCCGCGTTCCGCAGCGCGTCCGCGGAGACATGGGTCCGCAGTGCCTCGCGCGGCAGGCGGTCCAGCCGGTCGTCCAGCACCGCGGACACCGCCCCGTCGGGTGACAGGAGCAGCAGCGTCGAGTCGGAGAGCACCAGGTACTCGACGTCCTCCAGCGGCCCGCCCCAACGCGCCAGCACCACCGTCGCTTGAGGGGTGCGTACGTGAGAAAGGTCACAGGTGCCGCGATGGGCGTCCGCGGTGCGCCGGATTGCCTCGGCGAGCACCTCCCGAAGTGTCAGGTCACGCCGCGAACCGGACAGTTCGACCAGAGAGCCGCCGAGGCGGGCGGTGAACCACGGCACACCGTGCTCGCACCCCGCATCCCCGCTCGGCGGCGTCACGCCGTCGAGCGCCACGACGGTTCCACCCTGGCCCGAGGCGGGCAGGGCGACGGACACCCAGTCCTCGTTGGGGCGTTCGGGAGAGCCGGGGGAGGTGGCGAGTTCGATGCGCATGAACCCAGTCTGCATGAGACCTTCACAAGGTCCTCGCGGACCGGCGTTCGACCCGTACCAGCAGGTCAGAGGGTGTGCTTCGCCCCGAATGGGCGACTGTGCGAAGGTGCGGGCGCACATAGTGCCAAAGGGGGGCCGGAAGGTCCAACCCACGGGCCCCGCGCGGCCCGGCGGGCCGCGCGGGAAAGTTGTTCGCCAACTCACGAGTGTTGTTCACTCGTTCGGGTGGCGGAGCGGCCGATGCGCGCCTCCCTCCCAAACGCACTGGAATGGTCGGAAGCCGTACCAGGGGTGGGGCTTACGCGCGTGACCGGTCGTCATCTCTGCTTCATGGGTGGACGAGTCAAGCAAGATTGCGAGCACCGGTGCAGAAGAAGCGGCCTCGGGGCAACGGCGGCAGGCCCACTGGAACCCCGTCCACGGGAGCACCGGGCGACCCCCAGGCCCCGGCCCCTCCCCAGCAGATCCCGGCGCCTCGTGGCCAGGACACAGCCGCGCAGGACACAGCCGAACAGGCCTCGACCGCGCAGGTGCCGGCAGGCCGCTCCCGGCGGGTACGCAACCGGCTGGTCGCCGGTGTCGCCGTCGCCGGCCTCGTCGTCGTCGCCGCGGGCACTCCCGGCATCCTCGCCTCCTCCGGCGACCTGACCGAGTCCCAGCGGCTGGTCACCCTGGCCGCGCTCGACCGGCAGGCCGTCACCCTCGCCCACTCGCTCGCCGACGAGCGCGACGAGCTCACCGCGTACATCGCGGCCGGCGGGGAGGAGCAGGAGGGCGACAAGAAGGACCGCCGCAAGGTCTCCGACAGCCTCGGCAACCGCGTCGACCGGCAGCTCGACGAGATGCGCGACGCCCTGGCCACCGACCGTGCGGAACTCCGGCGCTCGCTCGCGTCCGTGCCCTCGGTCCGCCGTACCGCGCTGTCCGGCGAGGGCACCGCGATGGAGACCCACCAGGCCTACACCGCCGTCATCTCGGCGCTGCACGCCTTGGCCGGCGAGCTCGCCGACCGGACGCCACCCCGCGCCGCCGACGCCACCAGGGCTCCCGCCCAACTCGGCCTCGCCGTCGAGCAGGCCTCCGCCGCCCGCGGACTGCTGCTCGCCGCGCTCGCCGTACCCCAGCCCGACCCGGTCCTCTCCTACGACCCCGTCACCGGGCTCCCCGTGGAGAGCGCCGGCGAGGACACCGGCGCCGACGCCCGCACCCGCAACGCCCTCACCGCCGCCGCGCAGCAGGCACGGGTACGTGAGCTGGCCGCACTCGCCGACTTCGACCAGGCCGCCGGACCGGCCGCCCGGGACAAGTTCGCCGCCACCGTCACCGGGCCCGAGGTCAAGACGGCAGAGACCTACCTGTCCCGCCTGACCGACCAGCCCAGGCTCTCCGACGCGGAACGCGGCACCGACCCCGCAGAGCTGGAGGCCGCGCTCACGGCCCGCATCGAGCAGATGCGCGGCGCGGAGTCCTCCCTCGCCACCGAACGGACCGAACGGTTCGAGCAGCTGCGCGACGACGACCTCACCGCGCTCGAGATCCGTATCGCCCTCCTCGGCGGACTGGTCGTCGTCACCGTCGGCGTGCTCGCCGCGATGTCCCGCACGCTCACCCGCCCGCTCGCCGTCCTGCGGATCGGTGCCGCCAGGCTCGCCGACGCCCCGGTCCCGCAGACGGAGGAGCCGGTCCGCTTCACCGGCCGCAACGACGAGTTCGCCCAGGTGGTGCGGTCCCTCAACACCCTCCACGGCAAGCTCGGCGATCTCGGGACCCGAGCCGCGCAGCTCGACGCCGACCGGGGGGAACTCCTCGGCTCGCGCGCCGCGCTCGAGGCCGAGCTCGCCGAGGCCCGCACCGAACTGCGGCAGCGCACCGAGGAGACCGCGCGCGAACTGGACCGGCTGCGCCACACCGTCCACCACACCTTCGTGAACCTCTCGCTGCGCACCCTCGGACTCGTGGAGCGCCAGCTCGGCGTCATCGAGAAGCTGGAGGAACGCGAGCAGGACCCCGAGCGCCTCGCAACGCTCTTCAAGCTCGACCACATGGCCACCGTCATGCGCAGGCACAGCGAGAACCTGCTGGTCCTCGCCGGCACCGACCACGGACACGGCCATGTCGGCCCCGTCCCGCTCGTCGACGTGCTGCGCGCCGCGGTCAGCGAGATCGAGCGCTACGAGCGGGTGGTCATCCAGTCCCTCCCGCCGCACGCCCAGGTCGCCGGCTTCGCCGCCGACGACCTCAGCCACCTGGTCGCCGAGCTCCTCGAGAACGCCACCTTGTTCTCGCCGCCGGACGCGCAGGTCGAGCTCTCGGGCTGGCTGCTGGAGAGCGGCGAGGTGATGCTCTCCGTCCAGGACGCGGGCATCGGTATGACCGCGGGCCGCATCGCCGAGGTCAACGCCCGGCTCGAAAACCCCGAGTCGTACGAGACCGAGCCCCCGGCCGGCCGTGAGGGAGAGGGCCTCGGACTGCGCGTGGCCGCGCTGCTCGCGGCACGCCACGGGGTGCGGATCCAGCTCCGTGAGCACAAGCAGGGCGGGATCACCGCCGTCGTCGTGGTGCCGCAGGCGCTGCTGCCGACGGGACCGCCCGCGACGGCGGGGCGTCAGGTACCGGTGCCGGGGGCCGCGCCGGCACTGAACCTTCCCGGCTCGGTGGCAGAGGCCAACTCGAACGCCCTGCCCAAGAGCCCGCGGCGGCAGGACACGGACCCGGCGGACGCCGACGGCGCCGGCCAGGACGCGCACGGCCCCGAGGATGCCCCGTCCGGCGGAGCGGAACCTGCCGAAGGCCCCGGCGCGCCCGGCCACGAGGGGAACGCGGCCGTCCCGGCAGGAGCGACCGAACCGGCCGTCCCGGCAGAAGAGGCCGCACCTGCTGCCCAAGCCGCCCAAGCCGCCCAAGCCGTATCGGCCGCACCGGCCGAACGTGCCTTCCAGGCCGAAGCGACCGAAGCCACCGAAGCGACCGAGCCCGCGGCACCGGCCGGACAGAGCGCACCGGCCGACGCCTCGGCGCCGGACACCGATCTCCTCGCCGCGTTCGACAGCGCCGACGTGCTCGACGACGGTCCGGCCGGCGCCGGTGACGAACTCGCGCAGGGCCACCTGGGCAGCCACGACGGCGACGACCTCGCGCACGGCCACACGTACGGCCAGGACCCCGACCCGCAGGCCGAGCAGCGGCTCGAGCCCGACCCGTTCGTCGAGGCCGCGGAGCGGGCGATCCTCGCCGCCGCTGCCGCGGAGCCGGAGACGCACGAGCGGACGGCCGACGGCGACCCGGTGACCACCGGCGTCGACCAGGAGACGTTCACGATGCGGCTGCCGAGGCAGCCGGAGGAACCGGGGGAGCCCCAGCAGGGGCCGGAGCGGGACCAGGCGGTGGAGCCCGCGGGAAGCACGCCCGAGGCTCCCGCCGCCTGGGACCGGGTCACGGACAAGGGCCTGCCCAAGCGCACGCCGAAGTCCGTCCAGCCCGCGGCCGCCCCTTCCGGACGCACCGGAAGCGTCGACGCGGAGGCCCTGCGCCGCCGGCTCGGCGGCTTCCACCAGGGAGCCAAGGACGGCCGCCGTGACGCGGAGGCCGAGCTCGCGGAGACCACAGCACGGACGGAACCGGCAGACCCGGCGCACCGGACGGACCCGGACCGGAAGGGCCGGGGGGAGACCGAAGCGGAGACGGGGGACACAGTCGAGGAGGCACGCAGTTGACTGCGACCGGCACGTTCGGCCTGAGCAGCGAGGCCCGCAACCTTCAATGGTTGCTGGGCAATCTGGTGGAGGAGGTGCCAGGGGTACGCTCGGTCGCCGTCGTCTCGTCCGACGGACTGCTGCTGCTCTCCTCCGACGCGGAGCTGAACGCGGCCCCGGCCGCCGTAGCCCCGCGCGAGGGCCCGAAGGGCTCCAGCGCGGACCTCGCCACGATCGTTTCCGGCATCGGCAGCCTCACCGCCGGGGCCGCCGGCCTGATGGACGGCGGAGGCGTCAAGCAGACGATGGTCGCCATGGAGGAGGGCAGCCTCTTCGTCATGTCGATCAGCGACGGCTCCCTGCTGGGGGTGCACGCCACCCCCGACTGCGACATGAGCGTTGTCGCCTACCACATGGCGCTGTTCGTCGGCCGCGCCGGACACGTACTCACCCCCGAAGTCCGCAGCGAACTGCGCAAATCGATGGAGAGTGGTCTGTGATGACCGGCCCCCGACTTCCCGTGCGCGGTGACGGCAAACGCCCCGCCCGGGTCCGCCCGTACTCCCTGACCGGCGGCCGTACCCGCTTCGGGCACGTGCTGCTCGTCGAGACGTTCGTCGCCGCGCTGGAGGCGCCGCCCGAGCGCCGGGAACTGCCCGGCGGTTCCCTCGCGTCCCGGGTGATGCCCGAGCTGCGGGCGATCGTCGAACTGTGCCGCCGTATGCGTACCGTCGCCGAGATATCGGCGCTGCTCAAGATGCCGCTCGGTGTCGTCCGGGTGCTGCTCAGCGACCTGGCGGACCAAGGAAAGATCCGTGTGTACGGGACCGGTCACGGCACCGGCCAGCCCGACCGCGCACTGCTGGAAAGGGTGCTGAGTGGACTCCGCCGCCTCTGACACGCTCGCACGGCCCGACGCCGCGCCCCTCGACACGTCTCCCGGTGCGGCGCCCGAGGCCCGTACCGAAGAGGCGGTGCAGGCCTGGCAGCTGGACACCACCCGTGCGCCCACCGCGACGAAGATCGTCGTCGCCGGCGGTTTCGGCGTCGGCAAGACGACGTTCGTCGGCTCCGTCTCGGAGATCACGCCGCTCCAGACGGAGGCGCTGATGACCCGGGCGAGCGAGGAGACCGACGACCTCACCGCCACGCCCGACAAGGTCACCACGACGGTGGCCATGGACTTCGGCCGGATCACGCTCGACGACGACCTGGTGCTGTACGTCTTCGGCACGCCCGGCCAGCAGCGCTTCTGGTTCATGTGGGACGACCTGGTGCGCGGGGCGATCGGCGCGATCGTGCTCGCCGACACCCGGCGGCTTCCCGACTGCTTCCCGGCCCTCGACTACTTCGAAAGCTGCGGGCTGCCGTACATCGTCGCCGTCAACCACTTCGAGGGAACGACCGCGTACGAGGCGGAGGACGTACGGGAGGCCCTGACGGTGCCGCCGCACGTACCCGTTGTGATCATGGACGCCCGTAACCGGATCACGGTGATCGAGTCGCTGCTGGCGCTGGTCGCCCACGCCCTCGACGCCACCCCCGAATAGCCTCCCGAACCGCGACGCAGAACCACGGAGAACCCGCCATGCGGAAGATACTCATAGTCGGTGCCGGTCAGTCCGGCCTCCAGCTCGCCCTCGGCCTCCAGTCCAAGGGCTACGAGGTCACCCTGATGTCGAACCGCACGGCGGACGAGATCCGGTCCGGCCGGGTCATGTCCACGCAGTGCATGTTCCACACCGCCCTCGAGCACGAGCGCGACCTCGGCATCAACTTCTGGGAGTCCCAGGCCCCGAAGATCGAGGGCCTCGGCGTCTCGGTCGCCGCGCCCGACGCGAGCCGCGCGGTCGACTGGGTCGGCAAGCTCGACGGCTACGCGCAGTCGGTGGACCAGCGCGTGAAGATGGCCGGCTGGATGGAGACGTTCGCCCAGCGCGGCGGTCAGGTCGTCATCCACGGCGCCGCCGTCTCCGACCTCGACTACTTCTCCCGCACCTACGACCTGGTACTGGTGTCGGCCGGCAAGGGCGAACTGGTCTCCATGTTCGGCCGTGACGCCTCCCGCTCCCCGTACTCGGAGCCGCAGCGCGCGCTCGCCGTGGCGTACGTCCACGGTCTCGGTCCGCGCCCTGAGCACCCCGACTACGACGCTGTCCGCTGCAACCTGGTCCCCGGTGTCGGTGAGCTGTTCGTCATGCCGACGTTCACCACCTCCGGGCGGGCCGACATCCTCTTCTGGGAGGGCGTCCCCGGCGGACCGCTGGACGTCTTCCAGGGCGTCAAGGACCCTTCGGAGCACCTTGCCCTGACGCTCGAACTCATGGAGAAGTTCACGCCCTGGGAGTACGCGCGGGCCACCAAGGTCGAGCTGACCGACGCGGGCGGCACGCTCGCCGGCCGGTACGCCCCGACCGTCCGCAACCCCATCGGCCGGCTGCCCGGCGGCGGGCTCGTGCTCGGCGTCGCGGACGTCGTCGTGGCGAACGACCCGATCACCGGCCAGGGTTCCAACTCCGCGTCCAAGTGCGCCGCCTCCTACCTCGCGTCGATCACCGAGCACGGTGACCGGCCGTTCGACGAGCAGTGGATGCAGGGCACCTTCGACCGCTACTGGGACACGGCGCAGCACGTCACCAAGTGGACGAACGCGATGCTGGGCGTCCCGCCGGAGCACGTGCTCAACCTGATCGGCGCGGGCGGCGTGCTCCAGCCGGTCGCCGACCGCTTCGCCAACGGCTTCAACAATCCTGCGGACTTCGAGAACTTCTTCTACGAGCCGGAGAAGGCCCAGGCCTACCTGGCGTCGGTGTCCGGAGCCTGACCGCTGTCCGCCGCCTCGCTCCCGTCCTGGCCGCCGACCGATGCCCCGCCCGAGCCGTCGTCCTCGCCCGCGCTGTCGGCCGTCGCGCGGGACGGCAGCCGGGGCGGGGCCGGCGGCGTGCCGGGCGTGGTGGCGAGGACCGTGAGCTGCTCGGCGGAGAGCGAGGCTAGCAGCCCTTCGGCGGACCTCAGCCGGGCCGCGGCCCGGTCACGGGCCTGCTTCTTCCGGGCGGCCAGCACCACTTCCCGTTCCAGGGCCTTGCGCGCGGCGGCAGCCAGCTCCTCGGACCGCCGCTCGCCGGCCTTCAGCCGGGCCATGGCGGCCAGGCGGCCGGAGGCCGCGCGTTCGATCAGATGCTTCTGGTCCAGGGCGCGCTGCGGGTCGCGGGCGAGCAGCAGTTCCAGGTACGACGAGAGTTCGGACGCGCCCTGGTACTGCTCACGGGCGATCCGGCCGGCCTGCGCACGGCTCAGCACGAGGGCGCCGCGTGCCTTGGTGAGTGCCTTGTTCAGCCGCGCCGTCTCGGCGCGCTGGGTGCGCAGCGCGCCCTCGGTGCGTCGGTAGGTCTCACCCGCCGCCTCCGCCTGCCGGTACAGCTCCCGCAGCCGGGTCAGCACGCCGCTCACGTCGGGCGCGGCGGTCAGCTCGCCGAGGGAGAGCGGTGGGCTGCCGGGCGCGGCCGGCGGAGCCTCGCCGGCAAACCCTTCCATGACGGCGTCCCCGAGCCCGCCGAGGACCGTGTCGACCGCTCCCCGCGGATCGGAGCCCGGCCCCTCGGCCGACGCGGGCACCGATGTCGCCAGCGCGGCGACGACGAGCGCGCCCACGCCGACGGTCCGCAGTGCACGATTGACTGACACCCGATCACCTCCGGCCGTACGGGCGGCTCTTCCACCCGTGCCGAGGCTGCGCCACGCTCCGGCCACCGGCCACCGGAACTCCCCGCGCCGGCGCAACCCGGTCACCCGGCCGGGCATGATCCCTACCCTCCCGGCGCGCCTGCTTGCCCCCGAACGCCCCACCGGTCGGGTCCGGGCTAGGCCCTGCCCGTTCACCGCCTCCTGGCGGGCGTGCACCCCACGGCCGGGTTCGGGGCGTCGTCGCGTCGCAACCCCGCCGGAGGAGGGGGGAACGTCCCAGGGCCGCCAGGGCGCAGGAGACGTGCTACGCGCCGCCCCCCGGCTTCGACCAGGGCCACCTGATCTCGCGCCGCTCCACGCCCCCGGGCGCGTACTCGTACTTCCAGCCACGCTGGATCCCGAGGCGCTTCGTGTAGCCGGAGGGGATCCGGCGGTACGCGTACACGGTGGGCGGTGAGCCGTCGTCGTTCGGTACGGGCACCTTGTACCACTTCGGGGGGTGGCCGGTGGGGCCGACCAGGACGGGGAGCACGCGCCCGTCCAGGGGGCCGCCCTCGAAGGGGGTGTTCTGGCTTCTCACCCCACCAGTCTCACAGCAGGTGGGCGGCGCCGCCCACGACGGGTCCCAGCCTGCGCACCAGCGTGCCGACCGGTCCGGCCGCGGTCTCCTGCGCGAGCAGGTCCGCGACCACGCCGGCCGTCTCCTCGTCGGTCGACGCCGTCACCGTCAGCAGCGCGACCAGATGGTCGACGAGCCATTCGCGCAGCTCGGCCGCCGGTGGTTGCTTGTCCTCGTCCAGCCAGATCAGCGAGGCGGCCTCGACCGCCGCGATCCAGGTCCGGACCATCATGTGGAGCCGCGGCCCCGGGCCGTCCACGCCGAGGTGGACGAGGATCTGCTCGGCGGCCGCCCGCCGGACCTCGTCGACGATCGCGGTCGTACGGGAGGTCTCGGCGACGCTGCCGCCCCGCAGCAGCGCGCTGAACCCGGCGTCGTGCTCGTCCACGAAGGCCAGATAGCGGTCCAGCACCCGGGTCAGGCGCTCGGTCGGCGGACCCGCCTTCGGTTCGGCGAAGCACAGCTCCAGCCGGTCGGCCGCCGAGCGCAGGGCCGCTTCGTAGAGCTGCTGCTTGCCGCCGGGGAAGTACCGGTAGACGAGCGGCCTCGAGACCCCGGCCGCCTCCGCCACGTCGTCGAGCGAGATCTCCTCCGGCGGCCGGTGCGCGAAGAGGGTGAGCGCCGCGGCGAGCAGTTGCGTGCGGCGCTCCTCGACACTGAGCCGTCGGTAGGCGCGGGTCGCGGGAGCGGGACTGGTCATGCTCCGCAGCGTAACCGCAGCATGTGCGGCGGCCTTCATACGATCACGCGAGAAGGCCGGAACTCTTCCACAGCCTGCGGCCGGCCCCGCGCAGCACGCCGATGTCGTCCAGGAAGTCGGTCAGCCGGCGTGCGCCGGTCTGCATGACCTCGCGCCGGTGCCCGCTGGCCTTCACCTGGGCGACGGCCTCGCGGCGGTCGAGGCCGACGTTCTCGTACACCTGCGGATTGATGAAGCAGACGCTGAAGACGCGGGCCGCCTCACCACAGCTGAGCCGGGTGAACTCCTGCTCCCAGCGTGGCGCGGTCACCATCTGGCGGCGCAGCTCCTCGCGGGCGTACCGCACATGGCGGGCCTCCTCGACGACGTGGATGCGGGTGACCCCGCGCACCAGCGTCTGGACCCGCTCGTCGGGGAAGGTCAGGCGCTGCATCCAGTCCAGGATCTCCTCGCCGAGGAGGGTGGCGGCGAACGAGCCCGGCGTGGTCGAGACCGTCTTCAGCACGCGGGCCAGGTTGTGGTACACGCGCGGCACCGGGTACGCGGGCGCCCCGCCCTTCTGGATCATGCGGGCGAACATCATCGAGTGCCGGCACTCGTCCGCGATCTCGGTGAGGGCGTAGCGGACGTGGTTGCTGGTCACCGATTTGTCGTAGATGTGGCGCACCAGCAGCTGCATCAGGATGATCTCGAACCAGATCCCGAGCGAGGCCAGCGAGGCGGCCTCGTGCCTGGCCAGGTCCATCCGCTGTTCCTCGGACATCTTCCGCCACAGCGGGGTGTCGTAGAGGGAGACCAGCTCGGGGGGCCAGAACCACTTGCCCTCCTCGGCAGGCGCCTCCCAGTCGAGCTCCTTGTCGGGGTCGAAGGAGTGCTTGGCGGAGGACTCGAGCAGGCGCGCGGCGACCTGTTCGCGGTCCCGGAGCGGGCCGAGTGCGTCGCGGAGCAGCTGCACGTCGCGGTCGGTCACTGTCGTCATGGCTGAGGGCACCTCGCGAGTCGGATTACCGGCGTCGGTGTTATGAGACTCCCCGTCAGTAGGCTCGTCAATCCCTTGTGCACGACTTGTTGACTGAGCGTCTACCAGCGTGTGAGCCTGCCAACTGTCCTTGCGTACCCAGGAGTACGAGGCGAAGGAGCCGGCAGTGTCGACCCACGACCGCTACACGCACGCACCGGACAACTCTCTCTGGCAGGTCCCCGCCTCGGGGGCCGCCCGCTTCAGCTGGGAGTACGAGGACGGCCGCGACCGTCTCCTCGCCCTCTACCAGAAGGGCAAGGACAAGCAGTGGGACGGCGCCAGGCGCATCGACTGGGACCTCGAGGTCGACCCGTACGACCCGCTGGGCACACCCGACGAGGCGCTGACCCTTTACGGCACCCGGCACTGGGCGAAGATGACCGAACGGGACAAGGGCGAGCTGCGCAAGCACTACACGTCCTGGCAGTTCAGCCAGTTCCTCCACGGTGAGCAGGGCGCGATGATATGCGCGGCCAGGATCGTCGAATCGGTCCCTGACCTCGACGCCAAGTTCTACTCCGCCACACAGACCATGGACGAGGCCCGGCACGCCGAGATCTACGGCCGCTTCCTCCACGAGAAGATCGGCATGCTCTACCCGATCAACGACAACCTGCAGTCCCTGCTGGGCGACACCCTGCGCGACTCCCGCTGGGACATGCCCTACCTCGGCATGCAGGTCCTCATCGAAGGCCTCGCCCTCGCCGCCTTCGGCATGATCCGCGACACCACGACCGAGCCGCTTCCGAAGCAGATCCTCGCGTACATCATGCAGGACGAGGCACGCCATGTGGCGTTCGGCAGGATGGCGCTGCGCGACTACTACAAGCAGTTGAGCGACGCGGAACTGCGCGAACGCGAGGAGTTCGTGATCGAGGGCTGCTACCTGATGCGCGACCGGCTGCGCGGCATCGAGGTCCTGGAGAACTTCGGCGTCTCGAAGAAGGAGGCCGAGGAGTACTCGGAGCAGTCGGAGTTCCTCCACCTCTTCCGCAAGCTGCTCTTCAGCCGCATCGTGCCGTGCGTCAAGGACATCGGACTGTGGGGCGAGCGGCTGCAGAAGGCGTATCTCGACATGGGGGTCTTCGAGATGGGCGACGCCAGCCTCGACCTGCTGATGTCCCAGGACGAGAAGATCGCGGAAGAGCTCGACCGGGAGCGGTTCGCGGCCGAGGAGCAGGAGCGGGTGGCGGAGGTGGCGGACGCCATCGCGGAGGGCGCGGACGCACCGTAGTCAGGTGCACGCCGTCCTGGCGGGCCCGGCAGGACGGCGGCCGTGAGCGCCACCGGGAGACCGGCCGCGCGGACCGCTCGACGCGGTCCGAGACGCTCGCCCCGGAGGACATGCTCGGCGAGCGCCGGGGGGCGACCGGCGCCGCCGGTCACGCCTCCGCCGGTCACACCTGGGGCGCCGGGTACGACTTCCGGAGGGTGAAGGCCCGCTGCGTCGGGCCGTGTTCACGGATGTGCAGCAGACGCTCCTCCGCCTCGCGGACCGTGGGCCGGTGACCGGCGGGGACCCACCACATGGTCGCCATCACCTCCTGCATCCGCTCGAAGAACTCGTAGCGCCGGGCCAGCAGCTCCCGGTGCGTGCCCTGGTACATGAAGGCGGTCAGGGCGTCGGTGTCCCGCCACACCGACATGTTCACCATCAGCCACTCGTCGCCGAAGACCCGCAGATCGGTCGCGTCACCGGCCTCCGTCTGGAGCCGCCAGACGAAGCCGTCGGCGGCGTCCGCGACCGCGTTGACGGGGACGAGGTTGTCCACGAAGTCCTTCAACTGTGTTGAGTCCAGCGGGTGTTTGAGGCGGCCTATGTTCACCTGGGCGAGCTCGTAGGAGGTCATGGCCGCACAGTAATCAGGCCCTTCTCCGCCGCCACCGCCATTTCGACCAGTGAGACGTCGGCCCCACGGGCCGCCACCAGCTGGAGCCCCACCGGGCAGCCGTCGCTGGTGAAGCCGGCCGGAATGCTGGCCGCCGGGTGGCCGCTCAGGTTGAACGCCCAGGTCAGCGACGTCGAGTACACCTCCGCCCCGGGGCCGTCGTGACCGTGCGGCCGGTTCGGGGTGGCGGGGGTCAGCAGGACGGCCGCGTCGGTGAACAGGGCTTCCAGGCGGCGGTCGTTCTCGGCCCGCACCGCCGCTCCCCGCGCCGGCCGACCGCCCCGTACCGCCGTCCACGCGTCACACGGGTCCAGCAGGACCGGGCGGGCGTCCGCGATCCGTACGACACCGGCCGACTCCAGCCGTTCCGCAGCCGCCAGCGCGACCGCCGCCACCTCTGGTTCCGTGTCCGCGAAGCCCAGGTCGGACGACCATTCCGCCGGCAGCGGAAGGACCGGGGCCACCGGCTCACAGGTGTCCAGCACGCAGCGCAGATATGCCCGGGCGTCCGCTGCCGTCGGAGTCAGGACACCCGCGGAGGCGAGTCCCGTGCGGTCGGGCGAGGGCAGCAACCCGTTCGTCGTCTTCAACCCGAACACGGAGCACCAGGCCGCCGGGATCCGTACGGATCCCGCACCGTCGCTGCCGGTCGCCAGGCCCACCATGCCGGCCGCGACCGCGGCGGCCGACCCCGCGGAGGATCCGCCCGGACTGCGGTCCGGCCGCCAGGGGTTCCGGGTCGGGCCGTGCGCGCCGAGGCCCCAGGTCTGCCAAGGGGTGCCGGGGCCGGGCACCGATGTCGAGCCGACGGACACTCCGCCCGCCGCGGTGAGCCGCCGCGCCGCGTAGGACCGGATGCCCGAGGGGCCCTTCACCGCGAACGGCATACCGGCCAGGGGGAGTCCGGTGTCCGTCGATCGTTCACGGGCGAGCGCCTCCTCGGCCCACACCTCGACGAAGGCGCTCACCTCCGGGTCGAGCCGCCCGATGGCGTCCAGCGACGCTGCGATGTTCATGAGTCCCACAGTGCCGCCCTCATCACGGCCCGCGCGACGGGGGCGGCGCTGCCACCGCCGCTGATGTCCTCCCGTACCGCGGACGCGTCCTCGACGACCACGGCCAGCGCGACCGCCGGCCGGGGCGCGTCGTATGCCTGTGCCCAACCGATGAACCAGGCGTACGGGAGCCCGGAGTTGTCGATGCCGTGCTGCGCGGTGCCCGTCTTGCCACCGACGGTGGCGCCCGCGATCGACGCGTTGCCGCCCGTGCCCTCCTCGACGGCCCGCACCATCAGCTCACGCAGCCGCTGCGCCGTGACCGGGGTCATCGCCTGCCGGTAGGCGCGGGGGCCGTTCTGGGCGAGCAGGTCACCGTTCGCCCTGGTCACCCGCTCCACGAGGTAGGGACTGCGGACGTCGCCGCCGCTCGCGACGGCCGCCGCGACCATCGCCATCTGCAGCGGTGTCGCGGTCGTGTTGAACTGCCCGATCGAGGACAGCGCCAGCTGGTCGGGGGACATGTCCGTGTCGAAGTTGGAGGCCGTCACGCCCGAGGGGATCCCCAGCCCGGGGTCGTTGAAGCCGAAACCGCGCGCCGTGGCGACCATGTTCCGCAGGCCGACCCGTGCCCCGAGGTTCGCCATCACGGTGTTGCACGACCACTGGATCGCGTAGGCCAGCGAGGCGTCCTCGCATCCCTTCGTCGCGTTCGGCAACGGGGTGCGGGTGCCGGGCAGCAGAAACGGCTCCGGTGTGTGCGTCGGCGCGTCCACGTCGTCGACGACGCCGCTCTCCAGGGCCGCGGCGGCGGTCACGATCTTGAAGGCGGAGCCGGGGGGATAGGTCTGGCGGATCGCGCGGTTCAGCATCGGCTGCGCGTCCGCGCCGTTCAGCCGGGCCCAGGCCCGGGAGACCTCCGGCCCGTTGCCGGAGAGCAGTTGCGGATCGTACGACGGGCTGCTGACCAGGGCCAGGATCTTCCCCGTCGAGGGCTCGATCGCCGCGACGGCGCCCCGCCTGCCGGCGAGACCCCGGTACGCGGCCTGCTGCACGGCCGCCTTGACGGTGGTGGCGACGTCCCCGGCGGACGGCCTGCTGCGGCTCAGGTCGCCCCAGAGGGGGAACGGTGCCAGCAGCGGATCGCTGCCGCTGAGGACGGGGTCCTGCGCGTGTTCGACGAACGAGGTGTCGTAGGTCTGCGACGAGTACCCGGTCACCGGCGCGTACAGCGGCCCGTCGCGGTACGTGCGCTCGTACCGGAGCTGCTCGCCGGTGTCCTCGGACCCGGTGACCGGCTTCCCGTCGACCAGGATGTCACCGCGGGGCTCCGCGTAGCGGGCGATCGCCGCCCGTCGGTTGGCCGGGTTGTTCTCGAGGGCCGACGCCTCCAGCACCTGCACGCGGGCGGCGTTGGCCAGCAGCGCGAGCAGGAGCAGCAGGCTGAACACGGCGGCGTGCCGAATGCATCTGGTCACGGCCGCACCGCCGTCACCGGGGCGTGGACGCCCACTTCCACGGGCACGGGCGGAGGCATACGGGCCGAGTGGCTGAGCCGGATCAGCAGCGCCACGATGACCCAGTTGGTGACCACGGAGGAGCCGCCCTGAGCGAGGAACGGCATCGCCATGCCGGTCAGCGGGATCAGGCCCGTCACGCCGCCCGCGATGACGAACACCTGGAGCGCGACGATGGAGGAGAGGCCGACCGCGAGGAGCCGGCCGAACGGGTCGCGCAGGGCGAGCCCTGCGGTCAGTCCCCGGGCGACCAGCAGCCCGTACAGCAGGAAGACCGCGCTGAGGCCGACCAGCCCCAGTTCCTCGCCGGCGGTGGCGAGGATGAAGTCCGACTTGGTCGCGAAGCCGATCAGCACGGAGTGGCCGAGTCCCAGACCGGTGCCCAGCATCCCGCCCGCGGCGAAGGCGAAGAGGGACTGGGCCAGTTGGCCGGGGCCCTCCCCGGACTCGATGCCGGCGTACGGGTCGAGCCAGTCCTCGACCCGGCTGTGGACGTGCGGTTCGAGCGAGCCGACGGCGTACGCGCCCGCCGACGCCAGCAGCAGGCCCACCGCGATCCAGCCGATCCGGCCGGTCGCCACGTAGAGCATGACGACGAAGAGCCCGAAGAAGAGCAGCGAGGTCCCGAGGTCCCGTTCGAGGACGAGGACGCCGACGCTGACCAGCCACACCGCGACGATCGGTCCGAGGACCCGGCCGGTGGGGAGCTGGAGCCGGCGGATCAGCCGGCTGGCGTGGGTGAGGGCGCCCCGGTTGGCGGCGAGGTATGCGGCGAAGAAGACGGCGAGCAGCACCTTCGCGAACTCGCCCGGCTGGAAGGACAGCTGCCCCATCCGGATCCAGATCCTGGCCCCGTTGACCGCCGGAAAGAAGATCGGGGCGCAGAGCAGTGCGAGTGCGGCCGTGACGCTGATGTACGCGTACCGCTGGAGGATCCGGTGGTCGCGCAGGACGATGACCGCCACGATGAACAGCGCGACCCCGGAGGTGGACCAGACGAGCTGGGCGGGGGCCGCCCGGTCGAGCGGGGTCTCCAGGTCCAGCCGGTAGATCAGCACCAGGCCGAGGCCGTTGAGCAGGACCGCGATCGGCAGCAGCAGGGGGTCGGCGTACGGCGCCCGCAGGCGTACGGCCAGATGTGCGAGGAGTGCCAGGACGCCGAGGCCCGCTCCGTAGCCGGCGGCGTCCGGCGGCACGGCGCCGTTCCTGGCGAGACCGACGGCGACGTAGCCGTGGACGCAGATGACGACGGCGCCGACGAGGAGCGACAGTTCGACGCCCCGCCGCTTGGGCGGACGGGGCGCGGGAGACGGCTCGGGCGCCGAAGTACCCGCTGTCGTTGCGGTCATGCCACGCAACGTAGCAAGCGGCGGGTTCTTTTGTCCCTTTATGTCATAGTGCGCCGACGTCGAACAGATGGGCCGTCACACAGCGTCGGCCGGCGGCGGAGACGCTCTCCGTCCGCCGCCCCGCGCTGCCGCCGGCTCAGCGCTGGTAGGGGTGCTGCCCTGCTGGGCCTGCCCGTTCGGCTGACCGCCCTGGACGCCCTGGCTGCCCGCGGACTGCGCCTGGAGCTGCTGCGCCTGCTCGGAGGAGATCTGCTGCTCGGCCCCGCAGAAGGTGCACTGGGTGGCGTACTTGGTGGAGAAGGGGAACAGCGGCACGAAGAACAGCGTGAACTTCGTGACGCGCTTCCTGAGCGTGTGCGCGGAAGGGTTGCCGCAGTGGCCACACACCAGCGTCAGTATCGCCAGCTGGTAGATGTAACCCTTGGTACCGAAGATGATCATGTTGTCGGGTCCTCCCCGTTCATGGTCCGCCGTCACGCTCCGCTCGACATGCGAAGTCATGGCCTGCGGTGAACCGCCCGCCGGCACAGAGCCAGCAGTCTCTCGTCCTCCACGATGTCATGACTGTCCGCCCCGTTGTCGATCGCGTTATGACGTCTTGCGGACAGCAGCTCGCGGTCGACCAGACCCACCGCTCCCTCGGCACCCGCCGGGGTCATGTCCGCCAGGCACGCCGCGGTGGGCACCCGGGTGCGCGGCATCGTCTCCCAGGCCGCGCGCAGCACCGGCCACGCGTCCTCGGGGTCCCCCGTCACCCGCCACAGCGCCTCCGCCGCCCGCACCCGCGTCCACGGTTCCATCGACCGCAGCAGCCTGGCGAGCTGCGGCGCGGCCGACGCGCCGGCCGTCCCCATGGAGGCGAGCACCGAGGCCGCCGACCGGCGGGCCGCCTGCTCGGGCGCGTTCAGCACCGCGCGCAGCACCGGCACCACCGCGGCATCGTCACCCTCGATCGCCCACAGGGCGCCCGCGGCCCGGGCCGCCGCCGCCGGCGGTAAGCAGGCCACGGCGCCGCAGGCGGACCGCCGGTCCGCCGCCCGCTCGTACCCCGCCTCCCGCAGCAGCCTCCACAGGTACGGCACCGCCTGGTGCGCGGCGGGCCCGAGAGCGGTGAGCGTCCGCACCGACGCGTCGGTCAGGCTGCCACGCCGCTCGCCGGACGCGTCCCGCAGTACACGCAGCACCGCGGGAACAGAGCCCGCCGCCGTGCCGGCCCCCAGCACGGACAGCCCGTGCAGCAGCGGCGCGGCGCCCTCGGAGGACCGGTCGTCCAGCTCCAGTGCGTCCAGCCGCTCCCGCAGCGCCGGGGCGAGCGCGTCGGCGGCCGCGCCCAGCCGGTCGAGCGCGTACCCGAGGTCCCGTGGCACGTCGGGCCGCTCCAGGAGCCGCGCCAGCACGGGCACCACCCGCGCGTCGCCGGCCCGCGCGAGTGCGA
Source organism: Streptomyces sp. Tu 2975 (assembly GCF_009832925.1). Taxonomy (GTDB): domain Bacteria; phylum Actinomycetota; class Actinomycetes; order Streptomycetales; family Streptomycetaceae; genus Streptomyces. The sequence continues at coordinate 2,832,622 of NZ_CP047140.1, read as the reverse complement.
GGACCGCCGGGCCCAGCGTCGGCGGCCCGCCCTCCCACTCGCGCACCCAGTCGCCCGGCCCGGCGTCCAGCCGCCGCGCCAGCGCGTCCGCCGCCGGCTCCGCCAGGCCGAACAGGTCCCCCAGGGCGTAGGCCGCCGCGGCGGAGAGGCGCGGCTCGGGGTCCGCGAGCTGGTCGCCGATCAGGCCGACCAGCTCCCCGTACGCGCCCCGCCATGTCCGCAGCAGCGCGCTGCTCATCCGTACGGCGTCGATCCGCTGCGCCCGGTCCGGGCTGCACAGCTGGTCGGCCAGCAGGGCTATCCGGTCCTCGACCCGGTCGCCGAGGCCCGAGTGGAGGGTGCGCAGCAGGTCGGCCGTCCACGGTGCGCGGCGGCCGCCGGTGTCGGCGGCCCGCACCTGGCGCAGCTGGCCGAGCAGCGTCGGCGAGGGGAGCCGTTCGGCCGCCGGGACCGCCGCCACCGGGTCCGTGCGCAGCTCACGCAGCAGCCCCGTCACCCCGGGCACCACGTCGGAGGGCAGCGCCCCGGGGGCGCAGCGGGCCAGCTGCGCGATCGCGGCCAGCCGGAGACCCGCTCCGTACGCCATCCCCGAGAGCCCGGTGAGCCACTCCACCACCTCGGGCAGCAGGCCCTGGTGCCGCAGGGCGATCCGCCCGGTGGCCTCCACGCACGCGAGTCGCACCTCAGGGTCCTGCTCGGCGTCCAGCCGGGCCCGCAGCAGGCGCAGGACCCGCACCGGGTCGGTGTGCAGGGTGGCCAGCGCGAGCGGCGCGGCGAGCCGCACACCGCGGTCCGGGTCGTCCACCAGGCCGAGGAAAACGTCGGCCCCCGCGGTCACCGCGGAGGCGGCCATGGCGTAGTTCGCGGCGTCCTCGAACTCCTCGTCCTCCGGGTCGAGCTCGTCGTCGCCGTCCAGGTCGATGCTGCCGATGCTGGTGAGCAGTTCGACGATGCCGCCCCGGTCCTCGACCGCGGGGTCGGCGACCAGCTCCATCAGGAACGGGATGCAGGCCAGCGTCGAGTCGTACACGTCGCCCTGGTGGTGCACGGCCCCGTACATGGCGTCGAGTGCGCTCTCGCGCTCGGCGGGATCCCCGGAGGCCAGTCCGCGCAGCAGCTCCGGCACATCGTCGGCCGGGCCGTAGGCGTGCTCCAGAGAGGCCCACTCGACCTCGTCGATTCCCGCGAACACGATTGTCCCCCTCCCAAGAAACCTTGGGTCTCAACCCTGTGTCTGGGGGAAGTGTGCCCCAAGGATCCGACATCCTGACCGGTATCCGACGGGGTTGTCTCGGGGTTGTTGAATCCAGGCCTGTTGCCGCCGTCGCGGGCCGGTCCGCGGTGCCCGCGGACCGGCCCGCGACGACGGCGCCATCGGTGCTCGCGCCCTGCCGGCCGGGGAGATGCCGGGGGACGACGCCCCCCGGTCGGCAGGGTCGTTTACTGGCGGAGGTTGTCCCCCCAGCCGCCCTGCATCATCGTCTGGAACGCCCACGTGCCGTCCTGCTTGATCAGGATGTCGGCGTACCGCAGCTGCTGGGTCCGGCCGTCCATGGTCATGGTCGAGTCCGTGAAGACGACGGCCATCGCGGGGGAGAGGAACACCGGAGTCCGCACCGATTCGAAGGAGATGTCGTCGCTCCCCTCGCCCATCACATGGCTCATGGTCTCGACGAACTGCCGGCGGTCCCACTGGGCGGAGGCGCCGTTGCCCGCGGCGTCGTCGCTGATCAGGTTGAGCGGGAACACTGCCATGTCCGCCATACGCCCGACGTCACGCTTGGCGCTGTGCGCGTCATAGGCGGCGAACCACTCCTGGATGCTCGCCAGTTCCTCCGCGCTCGGGGTGTATCCGGTGTCGGGCAGAAAGGTCACACTCTCTCCTTGCCGTTCATCAACAGGGGCCACACATGTGCGTCGCAGAAGATACTGCCCGCACAGCCGATTAGTCAAACTTGATTAATCGAGTTCGTCCGGTGACCGCAGCCGTACGACCGTCGTCACGGCGTGCCGTGTCGTGCCCAGCTCGACCTCCGCCGTCACTCCCGGGTCCACGGCCCGGTAGGTGACCTCGCCGATCCCCGTCGCCACCGCCGTGCCGCTCCCGCCCCCCGCCCGCCCGGCGAGCAGGGCTCCCGCCTGCGTCCGCAGCGCCGGCGCCATCGGCCCGGACACCACCGGGGTGTCGTCGTCGGGCAGTACGACGACGAGGGCGGCCGGACGCTCCCCGCTGCCGGTGAAGCCGACGACGGCCGCGTCATGGGTACGGGTGTGCCGCAGCTTGCGCCACAGCCGAACACCGCCGCGGTACGACTGGTCCAGCCGCTTGATCACCAGCCCTTCGACGCCGATCCCGGGCAGGCTCTCGTACCAGCCCTCCGCCTCCGCCCGTTCCCGCGTCATCGGTACGGGCTGAAGCGGCGGCCCCAACGGCCCGACCGCCGCCACCAGCCGCGCCCGCCGCTTCTCGTACGCGAGCGGGCGCAGGTCCACGCCGCCCTCCGCGAGCAGGTCGAAGGCGGCGTACGAGGCGGGCAGGGCGCGCGCCAGCGCGGGCGCACGGCCCGGTGTGGCGGCCGCGCGTTTCTGTACGGCGGCGAAGTCGGTGCGCCCGTTCCGCCACACCACCACCTCGCCGTCGAGCACCGTGTCGTCGGGCAGTTCCCGCGCCGCGGCGGCCAGGTCGGGGAAGGCGGCCGTGACGATCCGACCGGAACGGGCCTGCAGCATCACCTCGCCACCGATGCGGAAGATCACCATGCGGTGCCCGTCGAACTTCGGCTCGTACGCCAGCCCGGCGCCCCGCGGCAGCGCGTTCACCGACTCGGCGAGCGCGACCTTCAGGGGCGGCCGGGGCAGTGTCACGGCAGGCGTCCGGCGCTGCCGGGGTCGTCCACGGAGGCGAAGAGGTCCCCGTACCGCTCCAGCCGGGGCGCGATGTCATGGAGCCGGAAGACGAGGCCGGCCCCGTCCGCGCGGCCCTCCTCGACCTCGTCCCAGGTGACCGGAGCGGAGACGGCGGGTTCCGTGCGGGCCCGCAGGGTGTACGGGGTGGCGGTCGTCTTCGCGGCGGCGTTCTGGCTGTGGTCGACGAAGACCTTGCCCGGCCGCAGCGAGCGTGCCATCCGGTGCAGCATCAGCTTCGGCAGCGCGGCCTCGCCTTCGACGGCCAGCGACTTCGCGTAGGCGGAGACCTGCTCGGAGGGGGTGGGCGTCACCGGTACGACCAGATGCAGGCCCTTGGAGCCGGACGTCTTGGCATACGCCTCCAGCCCGTCCCGCGCGAGCCGCTCGCGCAGCCACACGGCCGCTTCGCAGCACTCGGCGACGGTCGCGGGCGCGCCGGGGTCGAGGTCGAACACCAGGCGGTCGGCGACGGCGGGCTCGTCCGCCCGCCACTGCGGGGTGTGGAACTCGACCACCAGGTTGGCCGCCCATACGAGTGACGGGAGGTCGTCGATCACGACCTGACGGGCCTTGGGGTCCTCCGAACGGGGGACCGGTGCCGTGCGCACCCAGTCCGGGGTGCCCGGCGGCGGGTTCTTGGTGAAGAACAGCTGCCCGTCCGGCCCGTCCGGATATCTCAGGAAGGACACCGGGCGGTCCTTGAGGTGAGGGAGGATCGCCTCCGCCGTGACGGCGTAGTAGTGCACGATCTCGCCCTTGGTGGTCCCGGTGGCGGGATGGATGACCTTCTCCAGGTTGGTGAGCGTCAGGCGCCGCCCCTCCACCTCCGTGATCGGCGTCATACGATGAGAATCCCACGAAACTCGGATTTTCTCGGACGAAAGGGATGAAACGTGCGATCCATCTGGAACGGCGCGATCTCCTTCGGGCTGGTCAGCATCCCGATCAAGCTGGTCAACGCCACCGAGAACCACTCCGTCTCCTTCCGTCAGGTCCACGCCGCCGACGGCGGCCGGATCCGCTACCGCAAGGTGTGCGAACTGGAGGAGAAGGAGGTCTCGCAGTCCGAGATCGGAAAGGCGTACGAGGACGCCGACGGTTCGATGATCCCGATCACCGACGAGGATCTCGCGGCCCTCCCGTTGCCGACCGCGAAGACGATCGAGATCGTCGCCTTCGTGCCCGCCTCCTCGATCGACCCGCTTCAGATGGACGCGGCCTACTACCTCTCCGCCAACGGCGTACCGGCCGCCAAGCCCTACACGCTGCTCCGCGAGGCCCTCAAGCGCTCCGATCGGGTCGCGATCGCCAAGTTCGCGCTCCGGGGCCGGGAGCGGCTCGGCATGCTCAGGGTCGTGGACGACGTGATCGCCATGCACGGGCTGCTGTGGCCGGACGAGATCAGAGAGCCGGAAGGTGTGGCGCCGCAGACCGACGTGGCCGTACGGGAAGCCGAACTCGACCTGGCCGACGCGCTGATGAACACCCTCGGTGAGGTCGATCTCGATTCGCTGCACGACGACTACCGCGAGGCGGTCGAGTCCATGATCGCCGCGAAGGTCGAGGGAGGTGGCGAGCTCCCCGAGCACGCCCCGGCGGAACGCGAGGGCGGCAAGGTCATCGACCTCATGGCGGCGCTGGAGAGCAGTGTGCGGGCGGCGCAGGAGGCGCGCGGCGACGGGGCGGAGGAACCCTCCGGCGAAAAGGCGCGGGTGACGCCGATCGAGGGGCGGCGCGGCGCGGCCTCGCCGAAGTCGTCCGGCGGCACGAAGAAGTCGACCTCGACGACGGCGAAGAAGACGGCCGCCAAGAAGACGGCGGCGAAGTCGGCGTCCACCGCGGCGAAGAAGTCGGCGTCCAGGTCGACGGCGAAGTCGACGTCCTCCGCGGAGAAGAAGCCGGCGGCGAAGAAGTCCGCACAGCGGAAGCGCTCGTCGGCCTGAGCGGTCCTCCGTGTCCGCGTGCGCGTCGCGCGGGCCCGCTCCAGTGCGGGGGCGGCAGACGCGGGTCGAGATCGGGCGGGCCGGCTGCCGGGCTCCGATCCCGCCCGGCGCGGTGGCGCGCGCCGCGCGGCCCACTGGGGGCGGAGGGCGGTGCAACCGGCTGCGCTACCGGCCCGGCTGCGGTGGGCGACGGTCCGTCCGGTGCGGCGCGCCGCTACCGGCGGAGCAGGGTGTCGATGACCGACTCGAGGTAGGCCTCCCGCCCGGCGCCGGAGGGCAGGACGTGGGGGACGGCGTGGCTGAGCTGGGTGTGCCCGAGGTAGCTGCTGTAGGCCAGCAGGCCGAGCCGGGCCGCTTCCTGCGCGCCGAAGCCCAGTTCCTCGAAGAGCCCGGCCACGTACCCGATGCGGCGTTCGGTCACCCGCTCGAGGACCGCGGCCACCCGGGGGTCGGCGGCGGTGGCGAGCAGTGACACCTCGAGCGGATCGTCCGCGGCCGACGTCGTCGCGTGGTGCAGAAGGGTACGAAGCCGCTTCTCCGGGTCGGCCTCGGCCTCGACGGCGACGATGATCTGCTCGGTGCAGATCTCCTCCCAGCGCTCGAGCGCCGCGGCGACCAGCGCGTCCCGGTTGGTGAAGTGCCAGTAGAAGCTGCCCTTGGTGGTGCCGAGCCGGGCGGCGAGCGGCTCCACGGCCACTCCGGCGAGTCCGCGTTCGGCCATGGCCGCGAGAGCGGCGTCCGCCCAGTCGCCGGCGGTCAGCCGCTTGCGCTCCCGGTTCTTCTCCGTCTCACCCCCGCCCCGATGCGGCCCACCCGCTGGACCCGCAGGGCGCGTCTGCTGCACCGCGCCGTCGGCGACCGGGCGAAGGCGGTCACGCCCCCGGCGTCGGCCGCCCTGGCCCGACAGGCCTATGAGAAGCCGGACTTCATGGACGCCTGCCGGATCCCGCTGAATCCCGGTACGCCCCGGGACCCCGATGCCTGGCGCACCGTCCTCCCGTTCCCCGTCCGTGCGACCGCGCCCAACGAGATACTCCTGGGCGAGGACGCGGGACACCTCGACTTCCGTGCCTCCCTCCTTATCGAGGGCGACACGGCCACGCTCACGACCGTCGTCAGGTTCCACAATCTGCGCGGCCGCCTGTACTGGGCCCTGATGCGCCGCTTCCACCTCCTGGCGGCCCGTCTGATGCTCGCCCGTACCCGCCGCCGGCTGGCCCGCCGGGCCGCGCCCGCCCCGCTGCGCCCGGCCGAACCGGCCCCGCGCTGACCGAGGCGGCGTCGCGGCGCCTGCCCGCTGCCGCGATCCTGGTGCCAGGCGGGGCGGCTCGTCCGGCCAGGAGAGGAGCGGGTGAGCGGCATGAGCATCGACGAAACGGCCGAGCGCCTGATCCCGCTGCCGCCCGAGCGCTCGCGGCCTACGCCATGGACTGGCGTCACGACCACGAGTGGACCCAGGGCATCCGCCGCGCCGCACTGACGCGGGAGGCCGAGGGCGGCGGCTTCGGAGTAGGGGCCGAGGTGACACGGACGGCCTACTTCCTGGGCAAGCGGATCGACTACGTGCTGCGGGTGGCCGCCTACGAGCCGCTCCGGCTGCTCGACATGGTCTCCGTGGCGGGTCCCATGCCGATGCACGTCACGTACACCTTCGCGCCACGGCGGAACGGCACCCTGGCCCGCATCCGCGTGCGAGGCGGGACGGGCGGCTACTACCGCCTCGCCGCCCCGCTGATGGCGCGCAAGGTGCGTGGCTCGATCGGCAAGGACCTGGCGGACCTGGAGCGTGTGCTGACCCCGGCGAGCTGATGCGGTCCAAAGGCTCGGTTCCTAGACTGACGGCGTCCGAAAGGTCCCGAATCGAGGGAGACCCGCATGTCCAAGCGAGGCAACAAGCGGCGCGCCCGTAAGAAGAAGGGCGCGAACCACGGCAAGCGCCCCAACGCCTGACCGAGCCGTCGCACGGACGGACCCACGGGAGCCGGACCCGGCATCACGGGTCCGGCTCCCGTGCGTGGGGCCGTGGAGCGTCCGGCCGGCGGTCCGTGCCGCGCGTCCGCGCGGCCCGGTGGCCGGCCGTGCAGCCGCGCGGCCGGTGAATCGGTCAGCCGGTCACCTCGTCACCTCTCGGCAACCGCGGCTCCGCCTCGATCCGGGCCAGTTCGGCATCCGTGAGAAGCCGGGACCGGAGCAGGAACCGCACCCCTTCCGGCGCCTCCAGCGAGAAACCGCTGCCCCGTCCGGGCACCACGTCGACGGTGAGGTGGGTGTGCCGCCAGTACGCGTACTGGTCCGCGCTCATCCAGAACGGGATGCCTCCGGCCACTTCGCCGAGGAGCACGTCGGACCCACCGACCCTGAACTCGCCGCGGGGGTAGCACATGGGCGCGCTGCCGTCGCAGCAGCCACCGGACTGGTGGAACATCACCGGCCCGTGCCGGGCGGCCAGTCGCCCCACCAGGTCCTCGGCGGCAGCCGACAGTTCCACCCGCCTCGCCCGCTCGGCCATCAGAAGAATCCGAGCTTCTTCGCCGAGTAGCTGACCAGCAGGTTCTTCGTCTGCTGGTAGTGGTCGAGCATCATCTTGTGGTTCTCCCGGCCGATGCCGGACTTCTTGTAGCCGCCGAACGCCGCATGCGCCGGGTAGGCGTGGTAGCAGTTGGTCCACACCCGGCCGGCCTTGATCTCCCGGCCCAGGCGGTACGCCGTGTTCCCGTCCCGGGTCCACACGCCCGCGCCCAGGCCGTACAGCGTGTCGTTCGCGATCTTCAGCGCCTCGTCGACCGAGTCGTACGTCGTGACGGAGACGACCGGGCCGAAGATCTCCTCCTGGAAGATCCGCATGTCGTTCCTGCCTCGGAAGATCGTCGGCTCGATGTAGTAGCCGCCTTCCAGCCCTGCCACCGTGCGCGGCCCACCGCCGGTGAGGATCTCGGCGCCTTCCTGGGTGCCGATGTCGATGTACGAGAGGATCTTCTCGTACTGGTCGTTGCTCGCCTGTGCGCCGATCATCGTCGCCGGGTCCAGCGGATCGCCGCTGACGATCGCCTCGGTGCGCTCGACGCAGCGGGCCATGAACTCGTCGTAGACCGAGGAATGGATCAGCGCCCGGGACGGACAGGTGCAGACCTCGCCCTGATTCAGCGCGAACATCACGAAGCCCTCGACGGCCTTGTCCAGGAAGTCGTCGTCGGCGGCGGTCACGTCCGGCAGGAAGATGTTCGGGCTCTTGCCGCCCAGCTCCAGCGTGACGGGAATGATGGTCTCGCTGGCGTACTGCATGATCAGGCGCCCGGTCGTGGTCTCTCCGGTGAACGCCACCTTCGCCACGCGCGGGCTGGACGCGAGCGGCTTGCCGGCCTCGACGCCGAAGCCGTTGACGACGTTGAGCACACCCGGCGGGAGCAGATCGGCGATCAGCTCGACCACCAGCAGCAGGCTGACCGGCGTCTGCTCGGCCGGTTTGATGACGACGCAGTTGCCCGCGGCGAGCGCGGGCGCCAGCTTCCAGGCGGCCATCAGGACGGGGAAGTTCCAGGGGATGATCTGGCCGACCACACCCAACGGCTCTTGGTAGTGGTACGCCACGGTGTCCGCGTCGATCTCCGCGATGCTGCCCTCCTGGGCGCGGACGACGCCGGCGAAGTACCGGAAGTGGTCCACGGCCAGCGGGATGTCGGCCGCGAGCGTCTCGCGCACCGGCTTGCCGTTCTCCCATGTCTCCGCCACGGCGATCTTCTCGAGGTTCTCCTCGATCCGGTCCGCGATGCGGTTGAGGATGTTGGCCCGTTCCGTGGCGGACGTCCGGCCCCATGTGCCGGCCGCGGCATGGGCCGCGTCCAGGGCCAGGTCCATGTCCGCGCCCGTCGACCGGGCGACCTCGCAGAAGACCTTGCCCGTCACCGGCGTCGGATTGTCGAAGTAACGGCCCTCGACGGGTGCGACCCAGTCGCCCCCGATGAAGTTGTCGTATCGCCGGGCGAAGTCGACGATGCTGCCCTCGGAACCTGGCTGCGCGTACACCATGGCGGTTCTCCTCGGTGGCTGGCGAGTGCGGTGGCACGTCGGCGGTCACGCCGCTGTGCCGAGCTCACTGTGGGCGCGTGAGGTTGGCGGGGGTTGGCGCGGCCCGTCCGCCTCGGAGGGCCGAGGGCGTGACCCCGCGCTGCCACCGGGGTTCCGGACCGCCGGTCCGTTGTCAGTCGTCGCGCAGGGCGGTGCTGAGCCGCGCGGCCGCGAGCGCCCGGCGGGCGTCGCCCGGTCCCAGCAGGCGCAGCGCGTGCTGGTGCACCTCCGCGTCGTACGGTGCCCGTTCGCCGTAACGGAGGGCGTGTTCCGGGCGGGCGTCGGCGAGGACCGCCTCCCGTACCGCGACCTCCAGTTGGGTCCGCCACTCCACGATTCCCGGCGCCTCCGAACGGGGCAGCAGCGGGCCTCGGTAGTGGCGCAGCGCGGCGGCGGTGTCGCCGGTCTCCAGCGCGCGCAGCAGATCGACGGCGTCGCAGGCGACGGGCGTCGTCAGCGCGTAGCGGCGGGTCGCGACGCCGCCGGACAGGGCGCGGCGCAGGTGGGAGATCTCCGCCTTGAAGGTGGAGGCGGTGACGGGCCTTTCGCCGTAGAGCGCCTCACGCAGCCGCTCCGGCGGGAAGCCGTCGGGTTCCAGTGCGAGCAGGGTAAGGATCTCCAGCTGACGGGGCCGCAACGGCAGCGGCGTACCGTCCCGCACGGCTTCCTGGGCCCCCAGGCACCGCAGCCGCACGCCCCCGGTGCCGCGCGGCCCCGGGGGTCCGCCCGCAGCCGGGCCTCGATCGTCGAGACCAGCGTGCGCACCGTGGACATGGCCAGCGGGTGCGAGCGGTCCCAGGTGGTCGACAGGTCCAGCACGCCGAGGATCCGTCCGCCGGCGTCGCGGATCGGCGCGCAGTAGCAGACCCAGCCGTGCAGGGCGGTGACCAGGTGCTCGGCGGAGAAGACCGTGCTCGGGCGCCCCGTACGCAGTGCCAGCGACAGCGCGTTGGTCCCCATGGCCTGTTCCTCCCACCGGCCGCCCGGCGCGAAGTTGACCCGTTCCGCGCGACGCCGCATGGTCCGGCCGCCGCAGGTCCACATGATGGTGCCGCACTCGTCGGTGACCGCGGTGACGAACCCGGCGTCGTCGGCGATGCTGTGCAGTTCGTCCGTCAGCCCTTCGACGGGGCCGCGCAGCGGCGACCCCGCCCAGCGGTGGTGCACCGTGCCACCGTCCGAGACGGGGGCGCTGTCCCGGCCGGGATCGACGCTGCTGAGCGAACGCACCCAGGACTCCGTGACCTCTGGCCGCAACGTCCCGCCGCCGGCCGGCGACCATGTGGCCGCCTTCGATCCGGGTACCCATCGGGACCACTCGTCCTCCAGGGCGGCCCTGCGCCGCCGGAGGTCACTGCGCTGTGTCATGTTCTCCCCAGTCGCGGATCGGGGGGACGACCGACCATTGTTCCCCGGACGACGGACGGCGCACCATGCCGTCGGGCTGATTCTTCCGGCGGGACGCGGCGCGGCCGGAAGACGACCCCCGCCGGGCCGGCGGCGTCGCGCAGGCCGGCCGCATGCTGAGGGACTCCACCGGCATTCCGCTTACGAAGGCTCAACTGCGCCCCGTGTCAAGCTGGTTACGATCACAGAATGACGAGCTCTGGAGACCGCACAGCCGGCGGGTACCGAGGTGGAGCCGCGGCGGCGGAACGCGGCGTACGGGACCGGCCCGGCGCGGGGATCGCCGCAGGGAACGCGAACGCGTACGTGGACCTGCACCAGAAGTTCGCAGCGGACATCGGCGCCGAGGTGGAGAGCGCCCTCGAAAGCCTCGGTCCGTCCCGAGCGGACTGAGGACCGCGGTCGCCGGCCTCTTACGGCACCAGACGTTCACCTACCCGCTGTCCGCGCTGCCGCTGCTCGTGCACGGCGCGGAGACGGGCGATCCCGGCCCCGCCGTTCCGATAGCGGCCGTCCACGACCTGTGGTGGACCTCCGCCTGCTACCTCGACGACATCGCCGACGGCAACACCTCGATCCTGGCCGGCGGCGCCCTCGGCGCGAACGAGGCGCTGCTCGCCTCCGTCGTCACCGGACACGTCCTGCCCCTGCGCGTCCTGCGCTCGCTGCCCGTCCCGGAACCGGTGCGCGGCGCCCTGACGGACGAGGCGCTCCGGTGCGCCGCCGCGGCGGCCGGGGGGCAGCTGGCCGACCTGGGCGGGGCGACCGGGCGTGCCACGCGTGACGCGGTCGCGGAGGTCTACCGGGGCAAGTCCGGCGCACCGTTCGCGATGATCACGGCAATGGCCGCGGCGCTGTCGGGAGCGGATGCGGAAAGAGTGGACCGCTGGCGCGAGTTCGGCTCCGTCTTCGGCATCCTGTGGCAGCTCTTCAACGACCAGGAGGACCTGCTGTCCGGCCGTGACGAGGACCTGCGGAACGGCACGGTCACCTACCTGCTCGCCTGCGCCCTCGACGGCGCCACCCCAGAACACTCCGACCGGATCACGGCCCTGCACGCCGCCGCTCCCGACTCCGCCGCCGCCCGCACCACGCTGACCGGCCTGCTCCGCGCCCCTGCCGCACTCGACCGCTTCCGTGACGACATCCGCGGCTTCCGCGACCACGCCCTGCGCATCCTCACCGGCCTGGGCGGCGACCCGGAGTTCCTGCCGCCCCTCACCGACCTGGTGACAGGCTCGTCCCGCGTCCTGCTGTGAGGCGTGCCGCGTCGGCAGGCCAGGGGCGCGGCACGACGTCGTCTCCGCGGGCGGCAAGGGGCGGACTTCGAGCAGTGGGCCCAGGGGCACAGCGCTCGAGAACCTGGCCACCTCCTTCGCCCGTGCGCCCCGCCGCGCCGTCGGCCCCGCGCTCAGGGCACGTACCGACGGCATAGACCCAGGTCCGGCCTCTGAATGACACCCCGTCGACCAATGCGCCCGGTCTGCGCCCTTCTGCGCGGCGTGTTCACCGGTGAGTCTGTGTCGTACGGGGGCCGGTGCCGCCGTCCGGCGGCACCGGACATCACCGCACGGTCGAGCTCCACTCAGGGGCGAAGGAGGCAGGGCATGCTCGAGGAACTGACGGTCACCGCTTGGCAGTACTTCGGGCACGACCGCCTGTACGTCAATCTGCCGGACGGGACGCCCATCGGCTGGGCGGACCGCAGGACCGGCGGCATCACCGTGGTCCACGCCCGCTACCGCGACGATGTGACCGACGCACTGGCCCGCAGAGCTCCCGAACTGCTGACCCGCGCCGAGCCGCAGGTATTCGTCCACCCGGGCGCTCTCGCCGACACCGACACCGACACCGACGGTGACGGTGACACGTACGCGGACGTGTACGCCGACGGTGACACGTACGCCGACGTGTACGGCGACGGTGACGCGTACCCCCGCGGTGACGCGTACGGCGACGGTGACACATACCCCCGCGGTGAGGCGTACGCCGACGCCGTCGGGCCTGCGGCGGCCGGCGGAGCCACCGAGGCGCACCGTACGGTCGTCGCGCCGCCTGCCGCTTCCGCGTGGGGCCTTCCCGAACCGGCGGGGACGGGCCCGTCCGCAGGCCACGGCCCGGGGGACCGGCTGCCCCGCCTGACCCCCGAGAACGACCTCGCCTCCCGCCGGCCCGGCGCGACGCTGCGAGCGAACTCCTCGTCCGGAGATTCCGCCGCCCCGGACTCCGGCCGGCTGGAACGCCTCAGTTCCCGACTCCTGCGCCGTCGCCCCATGGACGAGGCGCGTCGCAAGGAACTGCTCGGCGAGCGCCGGACCGGCGCCGAACTCGGCCGCCTCACCCGCCACGGCTGGCGCGTCCTGCACTCCATCCCGCTCGCCGACGGCGCGGACATCGACCATCTGCTGATCGGCCCGGGCGGCGTGTTCACGGTCCGGACCGAGTACCACCCGCAGCAGTCCGTACGGGCCGACGACGACACCGTCCGCATCGACGACGGCGACCCGCGCCCGTACATCGCCGAGTGCCGGGCCGAGGCCGCCCTCGTCCGGAAGGTCCTCGCGAGCTACTGCGACTTCCCGGTCCGCGTCCAGCCCGTGCTGGTTTTCGTGGACGCCGCGTCCCTCGACGTGGCGGCCACCCAGACCGACGTACGCGTCTACCGCGAACGCCAGGTGTCCGCCCTGGCCCCCTTGGCGGGCGAGCTCACCGCCCACGAGGCGGACCGCATCTACGACGTGGCCCGTCTGGCGGAGGTCTGGCAGGAGGTGTAGCGCACGACGGGAGACGCGCCGCCGCCGTCCGCAACAGCCGCTGCGGACACGCCGGTCGAAGATGGGGGAGGCGCGGGCGCCCGGCGGGCGGCGCCTTGCTTCTGCGGGGACCCGCCAGGACGGCGGCTTCCGGCTCCGCCCCTGCCGGGGAGACCCGTTCCGGCCGCCGCCCGAGCCCGGCCCGTTTCCCCGGCGCTCCCGGGTGGGGCCGGTCCGGTTCCCGCCGCGGGGTCGGCCCGTTTCCCCGGCGCTCCCGGGTTGGGTCCCGTCCGGTTCCCGTCGCCCGGTCGGCTCAGACGGCCGGCAGCGCGTACAGCCGCTTCGCGTGCATCACGGCCAGCCGCTTGCCCGCGCCGGCCACGTACCACTGCTGGATGGCGCCGGTCTTGTCGTTGTACGTCCAGCGCAGCTTCCCGGTCGCCGCGTCGAAGGCGTGCACCCCGCCGTCCTCGTCGTGCTCGGTCGCGCCGTACAGCGTGCCGCCCACCTTGGTGAACTGCCACGCCTCCGCCGCCGTGTCCAGGAGGTCCTCGTTGTGCCAGATCTTCTTGCCCGTACCGGGGTCCACCGCCCACATGCCGCGCACGCTGTCGGAGGCGTAGAGCACCCCGTCCAGGACCTGCGGATCGTTGAAGGCGCTGAACTCCTCCGTCGCGAGCGACCAGCGCTCCGTGCCCCCGGCCAGCGCGAACGCCCGCAGCCGCTGCCCGTCCGCCACGATCATCAGGTCCTCGTGAACGGCGAAGCGGCGGTGGTTGGACCTGCCGATCTTCTTCGTCCAGAGCTGCCGGCCCGTCGTCGTGTCGCGGACTGTCACGTTCTCCCGGAAGTCTGTGTACGCGAGGCGCTCGCCGACGACCGCGGCGGTGATGCCGTACTCCTCGGTCCCCTTGTCGCGCTGCTCACGCCAGGCGATCTTGCCGGAGGTGGTGTCGATCGCGGCGATCACGTTGGTCGGCGTCGAGAAGTCCTTCTCCAGGATGCCGGCGAGGACGTAGACGTGACGGTCGTCGGCCGCGATGGGGCGCGGCTGTTCGTACTCCTTGCCCAGGCGACTGCGCCAGGTCTCCTTGCCCGTGGCCGGATCGATGCCCACCACGTCGCCGTCGTACTCGGCGCTGGCGAGGTAGAGCGTCCCGCCGCCGATGATCAGCCGCGCACCGGGGACGGTGATGCCCGGCCGCGACCACCGCTCCTTGCCGCTGACGACGTCACGCCCCACGAGCGGGTCGCCCGACACCACGACCGTGTCCCCGACCACCGTGAGCGCGTGCGTCCCGGCGAGGTCGTCGTTGGCGGCGTTCTGCTGCCACAGCGGCTTCGGCGCGGTGCCCGGTGGTGGAGTGGTGAAGGTGTCACCGCCCTTGTCCCCGCCGGGAGTTGTCGCCCCGCCGCCCGGGACGCCGACCTCTTCCTCGGGGGTGCATCCCCAGGCGCCTGCCCCCAGCACCGTCAATCCGATCCCCGTACCGGCCAGTCTGAGCGCCTGCCGGCGTGACATCGCGTTCCCGTCACGTGTGCCCATGTCGCGTCCCCGTCCCCGTTGCGCCCGGATGTTCCGACGCCCCTCTCGGACGTCTCGAGCGAGGTCAGACTAGCCATCGGTTTTCGGCCGGTGGCCGGGCAGTACGCAACCGGGACGCGGCCGTGAAGCTCCTGTCACACGGGATCAGGGGCATCCGTCGCCCGAGGAGGCACGGAACGGGCGGCCGGTCCGTGCCCGCGCCGCTTCGGCCCGGTGGCCGTCCGCCCGGTGCGCCGGCCCTCGGTCCCGCTGATCCGGCGCCGGGAGCGCGGGTGGCCTTCGCGAAGGTCAGTCACGCGGCCACGGACGGCCGTCGAGCCGCTCGATGTCGCGGTTGAACCGGCTGAGGTGGGTGGCGAAGTCGGCCACCTCGTCGGGCTCCACTCGGCCATGACCTTCTGAAGGCCGCTGATGTTCCTGGCGCGGTCGGCGTCCAGCCGCTGCCGCCCTTCGTCGGTGATGGCGAACTTGCGGGCGATCCCGCCCTCGGGGTTCGGGATGCGCTCGACCACCTCCGCGCGCAGCATCGCGGCGGTCTGATGATGCTGATCGTGTCACCGCTCGGCGCGAAGCTGTCGGCCGCGTACGGCCCCAGAACCACCCTCGCGGTGGGCAGCCTGATCATCGCCCTCGGCTACGGCATCTCCCTGCCGCTCCTCGGCTCCACCTGGGGCCTCTGGTCGTGACCATCGTCGGCAGCACGGGCATCGGCTTCGCGGACGGCGCGATGCCGGCCCTCATCATGGGCGCGGTGCCCCGGTCGGAGACCGCGAGCGCCAACAGCTTCAACACCCTGATGCGCTCGATCGGCAGCTCGGTGTCGGCCGCGGTGACCGGCGTGATCCTGGCCCAAAGACCACGGACTTCGGCGGCTTCGCCCTCCCGTCCGAGGACGGCTTCCGCGCCGCGATGCTGATCGGCTGCGGTGTGGGCGTGGCGGCGGCGGTGGTCGCGTTCCTGATCCCGGCGCGACGGGCGGCGGCCGGGCCGCGGCAGGCCTCGGCTTCCGCGACGACGACGGCGACCGCGACCTTGTCCGCGTTCTCGTCCGAGACCTCGTCCCAGGCGGCGGCCCGAGCCTGACTTTCGCCGACCTGCCGTCGAAGGAACGAGGGCCATGCCGAGCACTGCTGCCCGGCAGGGCCCTCGTGCGTCGGCGCCGCAACTGACGGCAACCGCCTCTCATCGGCGAACCGATCCGACCGCCCTCACGACGGGAGACGACCAGCGGCGCTCGCGACAGCGGACCCCCGCCGGCCGACGGTGTCATCGAAATTCAGGGGACCGGGCGCCGCTTCCTCCGGTACGTTCACTGCTGTTCGAAGGGGGAGAAGTGGCGAAGCTCAATCAGATCATCGCCGTGGAAAAAGGTGTCAAGAGCAAGTCGTTCCAGGACATCACCACGGCTCACCAGCGAGTGCAGAAGGTCGCACTGCTGGCCGGGATCTCGCGCACGTACCAGCCCAAGGACGAGGAGGGCGAGCAACTGCCGCCCGAGTCCACCAGGGTCCAGGTCAAGGCCGAGGACGTGCTCCGCGAGATGTCGGCGTCGCTGACCCGGCTGTTCGACGTGACCGCCACCAAGGACTGGGCCAACTGCTCGGCCCGCGCGGACGTCGTCGTCGACGGGCGGACGATCGTCGCCGAGGCCCCGGTCAGTTACCTGCTCTTCCTGGAGAAGCAACTCGTCGACCTGCACACCTTCGTGAAGAAGCTGCCCGTGCTGGACGCCGCCGAGTCCTGGTCGCTCGACCCGTCGACGGACTGGTGGAAGACGGACCCCGTACGCACGATCCGGACGAAGAAGGTTCCGAGGAACCACGTCAAGGCGGAGGCGACGGACAAGCACCCCGCCCAGGTCGAGGTCTACTACGAGGACGTCCCGATCGGGTACTGGACCACGGTCAAGTTCTCCGGAGCGCTCCCCGCGCGGCGGGTGAACGAACTCCTGGAACGTGTCGAGAAGCTCCAGACCGCGGTCAAGTTCGCCCGCGAGGAGGCCAACAGCGCCGACGTCTCCGACCAGCGGGTCGGCGACGCGGTGTTCGGCTACCTCTTCGGCTGACGGCACACCGGCCGGCGCCCCGAGGCACCGGCCCCACGATCGCCCCCGCGTGCGAGCGCGGGGGTGCGCAACAGGCGCGGGCCGGGAATGAGGACCGGCTCGCGCGATGGGCGCAAGCTGAAACTGAGGTTCAGCCTGACGACACGGTGACAGTGAAGGTTCGAGTCCTTCCCCCGGCACTACGCGCCGGGGTGGCCCAACTTGGCAGAGGCAGCCGTGATCAAACTCAGACTCTCGCTCCAGCTTCAGCATCGCCACCGATCGCCAGATCGACCGGGTACGGACGAACGCCGGCGGATGCGGGTTCGAATCCAGCCTGCACCTCTCACGCGGTGCGGTAGTTCAAAGGAAGAACACGTCGGCCTTATGACTGATCCGTACCCTTAAACGCCACTGGCGTGCGCAATTGGGTGGCATCCCCAGGGACCCGGGAGCTGGATACGACTCCCGGGTTCCGCCACGTTCATGTGCTCGACGTCGAGCTCCCGCCGGACGTATGGAACCTGCGCCAGAGGCCGCAAACTCCACCGGTCCTGCGGCGAGATGTAGCGACTGGTGTGTGCGGAGAGGTTGCGCCTGGAGCTCTCGTTCCTGCTTGTTGCGGTGCATGCGTTGATCACTTGTGATCACTTAGGCGGTCACGGGAAGGGGGGCGGATACGTGACGACAGATGGCAACGTCGTCCTGAGACCTAAGCCGGGGGAGCAACCGCCGTTCGTCGTTCTTACTTCTATGCCCACCGACAAGACCCAGCACCCGTAGTGCGCGCTCTTGATGAAATGGGGTACGGCCCGTGACTCATACGGAAAAGGCGTCGTGGAGCTGTTCCCTGCAGGCGCTTTTCGGGCGCGGCATGTTCGCGGCCGTGGGCGCTCGACGGCACCATGACTGGCGACTGGAGGTCCTCGACGTCATGCATGTGCAGACGGACGATCCGCGTTGCTGGTCGAAGCTCGTCATGGCACCAGGAGGAGGTGATTACGGCACCGGTCGGGAAAACCCGTTCAGTGCCGTCACGCCAAGAGGACTTCAAGTCGGCTTTCCCCGTGTCCAAGAGGGGCGCTGAACAAGTCATGGTCACTCTTCAGGGCGAGTGGTTCCAAGCGGAAGACATTCCTGATTTCGCTGAGCGTGAGGCCGAATTGGCCTCGCACGCGAGAGTGATCCTTGCGAGATTCGGAGAAGACGCGCTGTTCTTCACCAACGCGGCAACGGCGCGACAGAATCCCCATGCCGATATGTACAGTCGAGAGGGTGCCTACGAGGGCTTTACCGGGCATGTGATGGACTGTGGCGTGATCGCTCTCTCCGCCACGGAAGTCGGCGTCTTCTGGGGCTTCACGATCGACTGAGGGTTCCCCCGCACGTTCCCGTCCCGCGCCATGTACTTCGGCCGCGCGACCGCGGAGCGGCACCCAACGGGTCGTCAGGCGCCACGGACAGGCCGTACACCGCTGGCCGGGGCGGGGGAGGCGGCGACGGGGCACCATAGAGACAGCCTGGCGCCCACGAGCTGTGGGTCGCATGCCGGTGCGATCTACGGCACTCCGCGCTCTCCACGTAACTGAACGCTGGTGTGGACGCCACCGAGGTGGCATAGCGCGCTGCCCTGGGGCGGTGCCTCGTGATCCATCCCGCGAATAGGCCGCGGACCCGAGATGCGCCCGCTCGAAGCGGTACACCGCTGCACACGCAAGAAGACCCCGGCCTCAGCGTTTCCGCTGGTGACGGGGTCTTTGGGCACCTCATGCAGGGTGCCCCCGGCAGGATTCGAACCTGCGCACACGGCTCCGGAGGCCGTATGAGATCCGGACAACGCAGCAGGTCACGGCCTACTTGGCGGTCGGTTAGCGATCACTCGTCCACGGATAGTCCACAAGCCGTTATCTGATCCGTGGCTTTGTGGCTCGACTTCCGGACTGCTCAAGCCCTGTCGCGCCTTCGTCAGTGAGCAGGGATACGGCTTCTGCAGCACCTGGCTGAGTGAGCACCTATCCCGCGCGGCACGGGCCGTAGTCGCAGACCTAGGTAGCCATTTGAGCCTCCGCTCAAGTCTGTGATCGTTGTGCAGCTTGAACGGTAGCCACGACATCGGCCCGACTTACGGAGGTCGAAGAAACCGCTGACTGACCGGTGGCAGCGTTGGGCCAGGCGAAGGCAGTACGTGCGGCGAGGGTGGGGGCTGCAGACGCTGTGGTTGCGGCGTCGATGAGGAAGGTGCAGCCCGATGATCGAACATGGCCTCCTGCTTCCGGGGTTCGTTGGGGCAGGTGGCGTTCGTGGACTAGTCGCCCCGGAACGAGACGGCGGTGAGGGGTGACCCAGGGGGTGTCCTCTAGCATGGGGTACCTCAAGAGGGGGAACACCGCTTCGAGTTACACCTGGGGCACGGTGAGTGAACCGCGGTGTTCGCCGGGCAGGTCACCCGCGTAACACTCGGAGCTCTACAGCGGCGCGGACCGGCCGGAAGCCTTGCCTCCGTGGTGTCGTGCGTGATCTCCTGGAGCTCGTTCAGGTCGGCAGGTACGGAGGTTGGGTCGTGGCGAAGGAAGAGGGGGCGAAAAACACCTATGGCGTGCCCTTGGAGCGGAGCGACTACCTCAAGCTGGAACAGCACAGGCACCACTGTGAGCCGGAAGGGTTCAGGAAATGGGTCCAGTCCGGTTTCGGAAAAGGTAAACGTCTGGCTGTTGACCTCTTCTCGGGCGCTGGTGGGCTGAGCCTCGGCCTCGAGCGGGCCGGCTGGACCACCGCTGCAGCCGTGGACTTCGATGAGCGGGCTCGCGAGACTCATGCAGCGAACTTCCCGGGAATGAGTCTTTGTCTCGACCTCGGAGACGACGAACAGCGAGGTGAGTTCGTCCAGCGAATCCTTGACTCCGGAGCCGAGATCGACATCGTGGCGGGAGGCCCTCCCTGTCAGCCGTTCAGTCGCGCCGGACGCAGCAAGATCCGGCACTTGGTCGAATACCACAGCCGTGACCCACACGATATCCGCAAGGAACTGTGGCGTGCCTATGTCGATGTGGTGGAGCGGCTCCATCCGCGTGCCGTCCTCATGGAGAACGTCCCTGACATGGGGCTCGGCGATGATTTCAGTGTGATCCGCATCATCGAAGCAAAGCTCGAGAGTCTTGGGTACGTAACTCAAGTGCGTCTCGTCGACGCATGGAACTATCGCGTTCCGCAGCACAGGAAGCGCCTGATCCTGCTCGCGCGTAGAGACGGTGGCGGCTTTCCGTGGGGTAAGCCGACGAAACAGACCACGCTTCACGATGCCATTGGCGACCTCCCTGCGCTCAATCCCAAGGCTTTGGAGTCGGTGGGCGCCCGAGTTCTCGACTACGACGAGAAGCTGGAGCCGGGGCTTTCTCCCTTCGCTAAGGAGATGCGCAGGAAAGCGGAGGCAGGTGTAATCCATGACCACATGACGAGGCGGGTCCGTACCGACGACTTCAAAATCTTCACCATCATGGATTCCAAAACCCTCTACTCCGAGCTTGACGAGAAGCTGGGAGACGACGAGAAGGAATTCCAGAGGTATGACGCGGAGCAGTTCACGGACAAGTACAAGAAGCTCGACTGGAACGAGTTGAGCCGCACCATCACTGCGCACATTGCCAAGGACGGCTATTGGTACATCCACCCTGAAGAGCCACGAACGCTGACCGTGCGTGAAGCTGCCAGGATTCAGACCTTCCCGGACCGCTTTCGGTTTGCGGGTACTCGAAGTGACGCCTTCCGGCAGATCGGCAATGCCGTTCCCCCGCTGCTGGGCGAAGCCGCAGCCCGAGTCCTCCTGCCGCAAGATGTTCCCGCGGGGGACGAGGCCGCGGATAAGTGGCCGAAGGTACGTGAGGAGCTCACCCGGTGGGCCAAGGAGCAGCGCGCTGGTAAGCAGTGGTACCAGTTCCCCAGCGGCCGGAAGATGAAGCCGCTCGGGGCTCTCGTCATGGCGGTGCTTGCGGGAAGCAAGCTGCACCCGAGGCAACTCGCTAACGTGATGGACGATGTCGCTGGACACAAGGAACTGACTCAGGACGTCTACCTCGAACTCCTAAACGCGGCGCCGACAGCAGCAGTCCGCAAGCGGCTGGAAGCGCGACTCGGTCCTGTTGTTGACAAGGCCGAGGTCTGGGTGAACGCGGACTCGGTCCTTGACCACAGCAACGTGATGGGGCTCAAGCCAGCTGAGCTCGCGTTGTTCAGGCTGTTGGCTGGCGGCGACATCATGCTGGTCACCCAGAGTGCGTTGCGGGTGGCTGCGAGGGTGCAGCAGAACCAGTCACACCTGACCAACCGACTGACCGAAGGGCGGCTCAACCTCATCAAGCTTCTCGGCGCCGGCCGTGACGCGCCTGTGCGCATGGCCGCCATCAGGTTCATCGGTGAGAACCTGTGTCGGGACAAGCAACCCGTTTGCGGAAGCTGCCCGCTGAGCGACTACTGCCCGACCCGCCCGCAGGAGGACGCAGGAAGCGCAGCCACCTTCGATGCGGCGCTGACTGCAGGCTGACAGTGTTCTCTCAGGAGAACGGGGACGCTGTGGCTTTGCGCCAGCCCTCTTCGCATTCCCAGATGCGCACCACGGTCCATCCGGCGTCTGTGTAACGGCAGTCCCAGCCTGTCCCGGGACTGCCGCGCTCACGCCGTCTCGTGGTCGAGGTCGACGGGCACGGGGTGGAATCCATGGCGCAGGGCCTCTTCGTAGACCTCCATCGCCTGTCGGGCTTGGGCCCCGGTGACTCGTCGCCCCTGGGACAGACGCTGCGCGACACGGTCGGCGACCTGCCTGTCCACGGCGCGCAGGACCCGACCTTCGCGTGCCCAGTCTGCAAGAGCCTGCCACTCCTCGCTGGGAATGTCCTCGACGGCAGCTTCGGCCTCGTCGGACTCGGTGCTCTCGGGGGAGGCGATCTCGAAGGGCTCGGCCGTGAGCTCGGCGGCCAGGACATCGGGGAGTGTCCACGGGATGCGGGACACTTCGTCCCAGCAGTCGGGCTTCTTCGCCCACTCCGACACGTGCCGGTCGGCGGAGATCACCGTCTCCATGATCAGGGGACAGAGTTCGTCGAGGGCGTCCCTCAGGGCGTCCGTGGTGCCCTGCTCGTTCCAGATCCTGTCGAGGTCGATCCGCTTCTCGGCGGCGAGCGAGAGCCGGGCGACCGTATAGGTCGTGATCAGCCGTTTGTGGCTGCCAGCCGAGTGTGTACGGGCGATCCGGTCGGCAGCCTGGAAAAGGAGGGCGGTGGCTATGGCGCGCTTACAGTACTGCACGTCCACGACCGGATCGGACTTCTCGATCCGCTCCATGAAGTGGGCGAAGTTCTTCTGGGCGCCGCGGCTCACCCAGTACGGGAGCTGTTCCCAGGAGTGCACGAAGGTGGCAAGGTCGGACTTGCTCAATCTCTGCCGCGTCGGCGTGATCAGCTTGAACTTCCGCTGGGCCGCGCGGGTCTCGTACTCGGCGGACTTGTCGGTGTACTGGCCTCGGGCCCGCTCGTAGAACCATCGCGTCTCCTGGCCGCTGCCGTCGGCAGCAGGAGCCCACAGGCTGCGGGAGACACGCTCGAAGGCGACGTGGAACTCGTGGTTCGAACTGAAGTCGACCAGCGTCACCTTGTTTTGGGTGTTGGAGTACTGGGAGATCTTCGGAACGATCTCGGACAAGTACGCGGGATCGACGATCGTGAGCTTCATCTGGACGTGGACCCCATCCAGGTCCTTCTTGTCACGGGTCAGGACGTGGTGCAGCGAGGCGGTGGTCTGGCCGCCGTTGACGATCTGGAGGCCGGTCATGCTCCTGATGGCGACGGGGCTGCCGGCCTCGTCGGTCTCGAAGTCCACGTCCGAAGCGGTGGCCGTCACACCGTTGTTGTAGGCGAGGAACTTGCCCGGCGCGTTCAGCAGAGTTTCGCGTATGCCCTTGTTGACGGCACCGCGGGCCTGGAGGAATGACCGGACGTTGAGTTCGAGCAGCCGGGTCCGGTGCTCCTTGTACAGCTCGGCCAACTGCCGACCCGGAATCACGGCCAGGACGACCGAGTAGTTCGGCTCCTCGCTGTGAGCCGCAAGGCAGGGAAGGGGATGCGCGAAGGTGACCTTAATGGGCTCGCCGATGCTCCCGGAGGTCTCGTGCCTGTGGAGCCGCGCGAGGTCCCAGAGCTCGTAGGAGACGGGGATTCCCTGGAATTCCGTGGGCTCCGGGGCGCTCGTCGTGCTGACGCGGTTGCTCAGGGCGAAGAGGCGGATCTTCGGAACGTTCGGCAATGCCTTTTCCGCTCCGACGCACATGTCGTGCACGTCGGTGTTGTCCACCTGATGGGGACGGATAGCCCCGTGCTTCCCTAGGAACGCGAACAGTCTGCGGAAGAGCCCGTCGGACTCGGCCTTCGTCAGCTTGCTACTCAACGGGGTCAGGCTGAAGTCCGTGGTGTAGAGGTCGAGGCTGGACCCGTCCCCGGGCAGGCCATAGCCGTAGATTTCCAGTCCCCGGGAGGAGTAGTAGGCGAGTGCTGCGTCGCTGGAGACCCCAGCTTCCTCGAGGATCTCGAACACGTACTGGGTGAAGGTGTTCGGGTTCGACCCGTCGTCAGCGTCCGTCAGCGCCTGGATGTCTGCAACCAGCGCGCGGGAGTACTCGTAGAGATCGTGCTCAGCCATGGGTTCCTCGGATCAGGTCAAGCACTGTCTCGGCGGTCACGCTGTGGGCGGCCAAGGCCGACACGTCGATTGTGTAGGTGCAATTGCCGACCCCGGGCGGCAGTTGGGCCTCGGTGATCCGGGGGAACCCCTTCCCTACAGTCCAGAACTCGCTGCGGCGCAGGGTGTAGCGATCGTGATCGTAGAGGTCACGCTGGTTCGGCAGATAGCCAGCCTGGACCAGCAAGCTCTCGAAGCGCTGGGAAGCGGACGGTGAGGTCAGAAGGGCCCGTATCTCGTCCACCAAGGCGTTCAGACTCATACCGAGCCCCCGCTGCCGGTCGTCGAGGACGACGTGGGCTAGGACGAGGGACGTTGAGTCGGCCGTGTCCAACTGCCGCTCGCTCGCGATCTGGACTGTCTGGGGAGAACGGGCCGTTGTCGCCTTCACCTCCACCGCGGCACCGGGCAGCTGGAAGTCCTGGTTTGTCTGCCGCGGTCCGGTCCAGGAGCTGACAGCTATGCGTTGGTCGACAGCCGGCAGTACGTACTCAAGGAGGAAGTGGAGTTCGCCGAAGAGGCCGCACCGGGCCTGTCGGGACAGACCCTCGCGCGACACGGAGCGTAGGAGCTGCTGCCACCGGACGTAGCGGCGAACTGCCGCCTCTGCCGCCGTCTCGGTTGTCGGTGCGTCCCGCACCACCTCTGCGATGTCGGAGACGAGAGGGGTGAACACCTCCGTGAGTTCGTCGTCGGTGAGCATGACTTGGAGCTCGTAGTGGTTGCCGGACACCGATGACAGGTTCAGCTGCAGACCACGGGTGGCCGGCAGCCCCTGGATCTCCTGGCGTACGGCGTCAGCGGTCCTGGCGTCGGTGCCGAGCAGCAGCATCCGCCGGAGGGCGGGATGCGTCACCGATACGTGGATGTCGTGCGGGGAGTCGGCGTGGAGCCGTCGGGTGGACCTGCCCGGGGTCTGTTGGTGGGCCTCCAGCTCCTGCCACACACTCTCGTCGATCACTCTTCGTCCTCGAAGTCGTCGAACTCCATGTCCTGCTTGAACCAGATGTCGTTCACCACGTACTCGGTCTTCAATTGTTGGTGGGAGAACGGGAAGCTGATGGCGAACCCGACCAGCGGAGCGGGAGGCTCGGGGTTCACCGGAGCGGCCTGTTCGGGGTTCCCGGGAGCGGCTGGCTCCGGGGCCTCCGGCGACTTGGCCACCTCGGCCGGGCTGAGTGGATACAACAGAAGCAATGGCTGGTCAGGCCGGCGCTGGTGACGGAGAGGCCGACCGCGTGGGGTATCGGGGTCGAGCGATTCACCCTTCCTGTTGAGCTTTCCCTTCGCGGCCTCTTTCGTGGCCTCCAGCGCACGCTTCTTCTGCTCGTCGGTCAGGTCGCAGAGTTCGTCGGTGGGGCTGAGTACGCGCTTGATCGTGTAGCGGCCGCGAACGACATCCGAGGCCTTGGAGTGGCCGCGGGTGATGAGGCCGACGGAATGACCTGCAATCCCGACCTCCTTTCCACCGGGCAGTCGGCTGGCGAGGCGGATCGTCCAGTTGCCCAGCTCACCCTGCTTGGCGCACTGGCGTACGTACTCCGCGATGAAGGCTGGCCGCACCCGCTGGGCCTGCCGGTCGGTCACGTAGGAGTCGAGGAACCCCTCGGTGACGACCGAGGCGGAGACGCCGCTCCAGGTGATGCTCCCGCTTCGCTCGTCCACCTTCCCAGAGGAGAGCGCGTCGAGGCGCGCGACGAACGACTCGAGGAGCTCGTAGTTGTTACGAACCGCCTTCTCGGAAAGATCGAAGATGGTCGTCTCGGGAAGCTCACCGGAGTAGCTCAGGCGGACACGCGTGCCCTGCCTCATCTTGTTGGAGGCCGTGATGCCGAGGCCAAGCGACGAGGTCCTGACCTTGAGGCCGTACTCGCGGGGGGTGAGTCCCACCGCGGACATCTCCTCGACGTCACGCCGGAGTTCGTCGGTCGCTGCTGTGATCTCCGCGTACTGGCGCTGCAGGGTACGAGTCGTGTACAGCCGACACAGATCCTCGTAACGGGGGCGGTAGCCGAACCAACGCCCCATCTGCAGCAGGGTGTCGTACGTCTTGGAGGCACGCAGGTAGTAGCTGACCGACAGCCCTTCGAGGGTCAAACCGCGGGAGAGTTTCTCGCCGCCTACGGCGATGACCGACAGGCCGGTCTCCCGGCGCTCGTAGTACTGGAGGGCGTCCTTCGCGGCACCGTTGACGGCCATCACGGTGACCTTCGCGAGGGCGGCGTGGAGGTGGAGTTCGACGTCCTCCCAGTCGAGCCTGTCCCCGTTCATGTCCTCGGTGCAGGGGACGAAGTCCTCATCCCACAGCTGGCGCAGTTCTTCCTCGAGTTCTTCGCGGGCACTGCTGAACCGGTCTTGGAGGACGTCAAAGAGTAGTCGTACGTGGGCGTCGATCTGGTCGCGGACTTGCTGCTGTACGGCGGTGAAGCGGGTGACGTGCACCAGCATGGAGTTGTGGACGGCGACCTGCCCCCGTGCTCGACGTGCCGCGCAGGTCAGGACGAAGGACCGGATGGCGCGCTGCAGCGACTCGGGCAGGAAGTCGGGAACCCGGTGGTAGGACTTGTGCTTGTCGGGCACCCAGAGGTCCGTGTCCTTGATGTGCTTTATGAGCGGCAGCGGCTCGATGTCCTCCTCGTCTCCGTCGGTCTGCAGACCGAAGAGACGCTCGGGACCAAGGTAGTTGGACGGCGCCCGCAGTGTGCGGATGAAACTCTCCGGG
Source organism: Streptomyces sp. Tu 2975 (assembly GCF_009832925.1). Classification (GTDB taxonomy): domain Bacteria; phylum Actinomycetota; class Actinomycetes; order Streptomycetales; family Streptomycetaceae; genus Streptomyces. Next base: position 2,806,512 of record NZ_CP047140.1, on the reverse strand, counting down.
AAGAGGTCGGGGCCCAGCTCGTCGTGGTCGGTGTCGGGATTGATGTAGATGTTCGCGAAGGGGGTCGCGGTGTAGCCGACGTAGGAGGCCTTCGTGAAGCTGTTGACCAACCGCCTGATGGCCTTGTTGATCGCCGACGGGTTGGTGTCGGGGTCCTTGGAGGTGTTCACGCCTGCGTTGTCGGCCTCGTCGTCGATCACGAACAAGGGGAGGTCGGGAACGACCATCCGGCCGGTCTCCGGGTCCTCCACGCCGTGGTTGTCGATCACCCAGTCCCGGAGGTTGTCGATGATCCGACGGTTCTTCTTGACGACGAGGACCACCGGAACACTGCCCACCGGTACGTTCGCGGAGACCGCTGTCTTCCGGGCGAAATCCCCCTTCTCATGACTGGTGGTGAGCGACGCGGCCTTCAAACGCTTGCCATGTGACATCGCGCCAACACCGATATGACGATGTGCGTCGTCGTCCGAGCGGAACTGGTACTGGGTGTCGAACCCGAGGAGCCCTTCGTCAATACGGAGCTGAGTCTGGCTGCGCAGGTCGTTGTGGATTCCGGCGAACACCACGATGAGCCGGTAGCCGGCGTCGGCTGCCTTGGCGGCCAGCCCGATGAACTGCCCCGTCTTGCCGGACTGGACTTGCCCGATCACGAGCCCGGTCCGGCGCCAAGTGCCTTCCCGCTGGGGGTCTTCCAGCTCACCGAGAACGTCGTCGGTGCTCTGGTCGAGTCGACGCACGACCTGCGGCGGTAGCTTGGCGACGCTCAGGAGGTAGCGCCGGTATCGGTCCCAGAAGTCCCACTTCCGATCGGCCTTCGCGTCGGCAAGCCAGGGCACGTGTCCCTCGTCGTCCTTCATTGCGGAGGAATCAGCCTGGAACACGGAGGCCCGGGCCTCGAGTACCTTCCGCACCTGGCCCCGCTCCACGGTGATCCCCTGGGCAGCGAGGATGCTGACCGCGGTGTTCACGGCGAAGTCCACCTCGGCGGGCGTTGCCTGGCGGTCACCTGGCAAGAGCATCACCGCGGTCTGCTCGGCCTTCTCGAGGCTGTCTTCGGGGGTGGTGCTCACAGCGACCTCCTGAGGCTGGGTCGGTTGGGAGTGGGGACCAGGCGGGTCAGGAGTTCCAGAAACCTTGTTGCTCGTCGAAGGGAGGCATGGAGCTGAGTACTTCCCGAGCGTCCTCAGGCGAGCGGCCCTGCCCAAGGAGCGCTTCGTACACTTGGCGGGCGACGTCGACGGTCTCCGTAGCGGCTGGCCCGGGACCACCGAAGGGTTCGGGGTCGTCGACCGTGTCGGTCTCGTGGAGCATGCGGAGTGCCGTGACCGGGACCGTCTCCTCAAGGAGGCGGATCATCGAGCGGACGACGTCCGGATTGCCGCCCTGACCGTCCATCGCTGCCTTCACCAAGGGGTGTTTTCTGTTGATGCGCAGAACGATCCGGCCGTCGTTGCGCTTCACGCTCCAGGCGAACTTCAGGGGGTCACCGTGCACCCGCGACACCATCTGACCACGCTGTCGTGCGGAACGGGAGGCAGCCTCGCGGGTGTACCTGGCGATCCTCTCCAAGTGACGACGCAGGGAGACGGGGGGAACCACGCTCGCCTTGCGCACGTCCACGCGCCAGTCGGCGTCGGCCTCCGCAGGGATGTCCACCGCGATCCGCGCGAGGTTGTACTTCTCCTCGCGCCGCAAGCCGCGGATCCCCAGCCAGTCACCGGCAAGGATCAGGCGGTCACGCCGGTAGACGTAGAACCCCTGCTGTCCCAGCCATCCCCTCTGCCCAGCAGCCGACTCGTACTCGGCCTCCGATAGACGCTGTGCCGTAGGGAGGACGAAGGGCTCCACGCGTACCGACTCCAATCCCAGCGGCAGAGGCTCCCTGGGGATCCGCTGCACCGACGGGTGCGTGGACAGGAACGGGTCCCATGGGGAGAGGTCGGAGCCGCGCACTCGGATCCGACACCGGGCCGGACGCATCAGGAAGCGGGCGAAGACCATCGAGAGGTGGGCTTCGGTACGTTCTGCCTCCGCATAGAACTGAGCCTGCGTCTTTTCGTCTTCCCTGGTCACGGCAGTGTTGTGGTAGCCAGAGAGCTGCTCCCACAGGACGACGGTCCCGTGCTGCATGCTTCCCGCGATCCGACGCAGGAGGGTGGTGGTCGTGTCGCCGGGGTCGCGGAGGAGCCGCCACTCCTTATAGTGCTCCACGACGCCGAGGTCCCAAGTCCGGATGTGCCAGGTTCCGTCTTTGACTGTGGCGACGGTGAGTTTGCGGCACTGGGAGAAGGAAGCGGACTTCAACCCCACACCGAAACGTCCGAGATCCGTGGTACTCCGCTCGGTGGACGGGCCGCGGGCCGCCACCGTCATGGCGGTCACGAGCTCAGGCTCCGTCATCCCTTTGCCATCGTCCATCACTGCGATCCACGAACTCTGGCCGTCCCACGTGAAGTCGACGTCAATGTTCTTGGCCTCTGCAGAGACGCTGTTGTCCACGAGGTCTGCGACGGCGGCGGGAAGCGAGTAGCCGAGCGAACTGAGCGACGCCACCATGCCAGCAGGGTCGGGAGCGGCGACCTCGAAGTCCATTTTTACGCTCCGTACCCGGTGAGTCCTGTGCGGTCGATTCGTCTGCGTGCTCCGCGGAGCAGCATGTGGCAGGACCTCTCGGGGCTTGTGTGGTGGGCGTGTTGCTGCTTGTCCCACACCAGCCGAAATCCCCCTTCGGGGCATGCTACCGAAGGGACCTGTCTCTCGTAAGTGATCTCGTGAGCACCGCCCACCGGCTTCGCAAGGCCTACCACGCAGGCCGTTGAGTTACCTGGGGCGGCTTGGAGGCTGGAGGCGCCCAGAAGCTTCGGCGAACATCACAGTGGACTCACCCAGGTTCCGTTCGCCAGATGCCTCGCGCACCGCACGAGGTCTGAGCTTGCTGAGGGGGGCGTGAAAGCCGTTGTGCCGGTTCTGATCCAGATTCAGCGGCACGTCGAGCCTTGCTATCAGATCCGACTCCACGGTCCAGGGCTCCTCGTGCTCCAGCCAACACACTCGAGCGCGCTCTGCCATCCACTCCGTCAGGGAGGCTTCTCCAGCACGGCCAAACGTCATTCGCCCACCGCTCCCGACACGACGCAACTCCAACCCTAGGAGGCAGCCCAAGGTCAGCCGAAGGGTCGAGCCGGCGGCGTTGCCCCGGAAGTGGTACCGCACCCTCTTCCGCAGGTTCTGAGTACTTCGCCGGTTGGACATGTGCCGCGGAGCGATACCGATGTAGAGCAGCCGCCCGGCGACCAGGGCCGGAGCAGGGGCCTCGTCAAAGTGCCAGCCGTAGACGCCAGCGGCGGCAGGAATCGGACTCGGACGCGTCAACACTTCGGCTGCTGACCACAACCGCGTTGGGCTGGTGAGAGCAGAGTGCACTAACGCCTCCTTGAAGCCGATCGACCGTAATGTGGGAAGGCTACTTCTCTGTACAGACATCTCGTAGGCATCGAGGCACCCGGTGCTTCTGCCACCGGTCGGCCGCTAGAAGGCGCCTGGATGCAGCCAATTGAAGATTTGTGCGACTCATTGGTCACGTCGACCGTGATCTGTGCACTCTCGGGCGGGGCGCTGCCGGCTGCAAGGTCATGGAGACCATCATGCCGGTGCCGCGCATGTCCCCGCAGGGGAACCTCACTCTCGGACTTCTGCCTGCTTAGCGGCCTGATTTTGTCGCACCAACCCGAGTACCCCGCAGATTGGCCGCAGACGTAGCAGGCCTATGGCCCGTGGGTGGGAAGCGCGGCTCCAGACAGCAGTCCACGCAGCAGGGGTGGTTCGGCCGCGATGCGGTGTGGAGGGCAGCCACCTATCCTGGAGGAGAAGGGCGGTGACAACGGCGCACGATCATGCCGCATGATGCGCTTCGAAGTTCACCGTACGCCTATTCATCACTGAGCCTGCAGGCTGATGAGGCGTGTCGAATAACCCTGGCGGTAGTTGCATCGCATCGCAAACCTGCCCGGTAGGTGACTTATGACTTACTCCGCAGATGAACCGTCGTTTCCTGAGGAAGCTCCACGGTCTCCGTTGGTAAATGCGCTCAACAACCTGGTGAGGACGCAAGACCGCTGGTGCACACCATCTATCCTGCCTGATCAGCATAAGGTAATAGATGAATATGACGACGTCTCAGTCTCTGCGGGGTCTCTCGGCAATCTACTCCAACACAGCGGTCACTTCCGAACAGCCGAGGAATTCGCCGCGAAGGCCTACTGTGCTGACCGTACGTTTCTGTCGCCGCATGGGTCGACTGGCGCCAACGCAATTGTACTTCGCATGCTGGCATTGGAAAGGCGCGACGCTCTCGTACTCGTGGCACGAAACGTTCACCATTCGATAATAAATGCCTTGAAGATGTTTTCGATAGATTTTCGCTTCTTGCCAAATCCGCGATACGATGCTCATTTTGACGCCATTTTGCCGCCTAAAATGCAGGACGTCAGGGACGGTCTAAATCGCTACCCCGAGACGCTCGCCGTGATATACACCTCGCCAACCTACGAAGGTCTAGGCGCAGATACGATGGGGATTATTCACGACATCCGCGAAAACAAAGACTTTCGCAATGTCATTGTCGCCGTCGACGAGGCATGGGGTGGCCACCTTCCCTTCTTTCCCTCCTATGTGCACCTACCAAAGGCAGCCATGGAGGAGGGTGCCGACATAGCCGTTCAGTCCACCCATAAGATGGCTGGTTCGCTGCAGCAAGGAGCACTCCTTCACTGGCATAGCGGTCGCGTAAACGACGCGATAATGGAAGAGGCGTACCGCGAGTACGTCACAACCAGCCCCAGTTATCATCTCCTGGGTTCCGTTGATGCCGCACTTCGTCTTCTCGACGAACGTGGCCCCAGATACCTTGGAATCAGTATTGAACTCAGTGAGTCCCTGCGGGCGGGACTGGCACAGAATCTTCCGCGGCTTGAGATCCTAAGGCTGACCGACGATGAGTCTCTTTTCGACTACTCGTGCATAGGCATAGATCCCACCAAAACGACGCTCGGACTATCAGCATATGACGTGTCAGGATTCGAGCTTGCACAGACACTCGCCGACAATGGAGTGATTGTCGAGCGCGCCGGCCTTAATAGCGTTGTTCTTGTGACAACCTTCCAACTGCATGATGGAGCTGTCGATCGTGCGGTGAACGCCATCACGAACGCGCTGCGAGGAAAAGAAATCAAGGGCACGAAGAGGCTACTTGATAACCCGTTTAGTGCTGCAGGGAACTGGCAGAAGATGAGGCCCTATGAGGTCGTCCGCTACGCAAATTACCTGAGTCAGGAGGTTCCGCTGTCTGACGCCGTTGGATCTATAGCCGCCGAGTCAGTAGAGCTTTATCCGCCTGGGGTTCCTATCCTCCTTGAGGGTTATGAGGTCACTCGTGAAGCAATCGACTATCTACGAGGTGCACTTAACGAGAAGGCCCATCTGGTCGCTCGTGACAGCAATCTAGGAACACTGCGCGTGCTCCGACCCTCTTTGGGGATGAACTCAGTAAAGGTGAGGCGCAATAAGTGATCAGATCCCTGCATGCGGGCGACTTGTCGATCACCCCTCTTCGATGCTGATGCCAAAGGCAGGACTTTGATCGGTCCGGGCTATTTCCTGCCTGGGTGGACCGGTAGGCAAGTGCTGCTGGCTGCCACAAAACTGCCTTGGAGTCGTATTCCTACGGCTGGTGGCTGACAGCGGTGCTCCGCGATGCTGCCGGCGGATGGTCTCAGTTGAGGTCAGCGAGGATCCGACGTCAGAATTCACGAGGCCTCCAGCCAGTGACATATTGATCGAAGACGAGGAGCGCTCGCTGAAGACGTTCACTTCTATCAGCTTCGCCCATGTGGCCTTTCAGTCCCTCAACGGCTGTAATCAACTGCTCTTCGCCCCCGAACACGGATACCATCGCTTCCCACGGGAGGCGATCCTCAGAGCGCACGACAACACTACCTAGCGAGTTCGAACGAGCCGTGGATAGCGCCGTTTCAAGGATTCGAGCCGTCACCGATGGCGTCGCGGCCTCGCGAATAGCGAATTCACCAGACTGTCCGTCACAGTCGACGGTTTGCACTATGGTCCTCAGGAGCTCTCTTTCCTGGGACAAGACCTCACTAGAAGCCGTCTTAACGTGCAGCTTGAGCTCTTCCCTGAATTCCGCCTCAAGGTCCGCGGTAATCAAAGACTCTTCCGTCGCCCCTTCCTTTTGCCGCCCAGCAAGAGTAAGGAACCTAAGACGGGCATATGGACTCGCGGTAGCATTCCATACGGAGCGGGCTACCAGATCCAAGTTACCCGCCTCAACGCGCCGGAGGAGTTGATTGACGAGACGAAGAACCGTGTAGTCGCCTCCGAAATCATACATTCCTACCTGCTCTTCCCTGATGCGCGGAAATAGTTCAAGGAGAACAATTATGGCAGAGCTAATTTGCTCCTGATCCACGGAATCAACGTAGGCGAGGAGGCGATCCAGCGCGTCTTCGAGTTGCTCGGCTGGAACGACAGAGAGGACGCGCCTAAATTCTTCCTGATCTTGGATCGCGTTAACTAGTGCATCAACTTGGCCAGCTAGGGCTGTCCCCTCCGGAAACTCCTGGTGTAGGTAATACCGCAGAACTGCGGCATGTGCGACCCGACGATCACGCCGCCACGCCTGAGCCGACTCGTGGCCAAACCACATATTGTCTGTATGGGCCTGAGCCGCAGGAAACACGTAGCGAATAAGCGCTCCGCCAACACCTTCGGGTAGCGCCTCAAGGAGTGACGAGATCTCCGTAGCGTGAGTTGCGAGCAGTCTTTGGTTCCGGTTTTGCGCTTGCCATGAGTGAACGGTTGTCAGGGCGTCCACGCTCTGCGCTATTAGGTCGTGCGCTGTAGGCCTCAGAACGCGGATCGTTTCGAGAGCAATGAGATCTGGCAGCGCTACCTCATCCCCTACAGCGCGGGCAGCTAGGGTGAGCGACGAGAGGAACCTCTTGATATCTCGAACCGTACTGAATAGTGGCCGCACCACCTGCCAGAAGACATCGGGAAAACGATCTTCACTTAGCGGTCCCGTTTCCACATCAGCAAGAGCGCTATGCATACCATTCTGAAGTATGGACGCAAGAGCGTAGTCGGCGGCAGGTGGTACCTCGATCGAGGTTTTTACTATCTTCTCGAGATAGGCTGCACCGTCCAGTCCTTCCTCACCGAGTGCGCTCTCAACTACACCTCGATCGAAGCAAAGGATGTACACCACATTGGGGAAAGAACCATTCAGGCGGACGAGCCGAAACAAATCCCTGATTTCTTGACGCGTCAACCGATCGATATCGTCAATAAGCACCACAATCCTTCCGTTCAGATTCCCCAAGGCTTCGGATATTTCCAGTCGTTGCTCGTGAATGCTGGATTCCAACGCTTGGGTGACCCCTTCCGCCGCCTTCTGTGCCGCATCGAGGATCTGTCCGGCGCCGGGAATAAACTTCAAAGGCGAAAGAGATGCCGAGTACCGGTTAAACTTCTCCGCAATGCTTGCAGCCGAATCCTGCAGCCTCTTCTTGCGGCTTCGCTCACTGCTCAACTGTCGAGCCATCTCGTCAAAGAAGAAGCGAATTAGGTGATCGGTACCGGAGAAGAACCAGGGGTTAAAATCAACAACCTGAATCACTTCTTCTTCTCGAAGGAGATTCGCCGTCAAATTCAGCAGCGAAGTTTTTCCCGTTCCCCATCGCCCGGTAATTGCCACAACGGCGCCGCGATCAGCGTTCATCCTCTGCACTTCGTCGGCTATTACCTTTGCGAGGCGATCACGATTGAGTAGATCGTTTTGAACATCGAGGATGGGATCGTCGCCAGCGAATAGCGCGGAGTTCACGTCGAGGGCAGCTCTAGAATCAGTCACACGACATCACCAGTTCCAATCGGCCGTAATGCGCGGATCCTAGCGTCGCTGAAGGGTTTTGTCTCGCAATGCACCAGATCGCCAGTGACGCGATCGGGGGTAGAGACCGATATGTCACTCTCGTGGCTTGTGCGCCCGCTATTCGCAACTTCCCTGCCTGATCCGTTCGAGGTCGGTGGAGGGGCTTTGGGCGGGAGCTGCCATGGGGCGAGAGATCGGGGCCCGTACGCTGGTCAGCGAAATCGGGCAGTCTGTGGACCTGCCCGTTAAGGCCCGATGTGGGCCCCGATCTTCGAGGCTCGCCCCATGGTGGCTGCCTAAAGCCGTGGAGCCGACCGGGCCCAGCCACAGCGGGCTACCGCCCACCGCACCAGGTGTACTCGCTCTAGCCGCGCGGCCGGCGGAGCCGGGGCCTGGAGCGGGGCGGAGACAGGAGCGTCGGGGCCCGGCGCTGCAGCCGGGGCCGCGCGCGGCGAGCGGAGCGAGCCGCCTTGAACCCGTAAAGAAGGTTGTTACTCAGTACCGGCAGGGATGTGCCACAGCGGAGCTGTGAACTGCTCAGGTCGGCTGTTGATGAGTAGACGGCGCAGATCATCGCGCTGTGAGCCACTGAGGTTCAGAACCTCTGTGAGGTGGCGGAACGTCGTGTGAGTGACTCCGCGGCTTCGGGCCTCTGCCTCGAACTGAGCGAGCTGGGGTAGCACCGATTCGGCGTCGAGCTTGGCCGGGCGCTGTTCCTTGAGCCAGAGAGCCTTGTTGCGCTCGTAGTCGATTTCGGAGAAGCCGCAGATCTCGCGGCTCAGCGCTTCCGCCTCGTTCAGGGTGGCGGTTGACATGAGTGCGCGGGCCAACTCGTTGCGGCTGACTGCCTCGTCCAGGTCGACCTCGCGGAGCGTGGGGCTCTCGTCGGTGAGAGGGACGGGCAGGCCGGCATCTCGGACTTCGCAGGTGCCGCGTACGCCTCGGGCTGCCGCTGCGAGCATGCCGGTGGCCTCTGAGGGGTGCCACTCCAGGACCTGGCTGATCGGCTCCGTGTCCGTGGCGGTGAAGGTATGGACGAGGGGGCCGAGCATGCCTTGCAGGCCCTCGTGCGACAACTCGCCGTCCAGGCCGGGGCCTGCGACCAACAGGCGTACGGGGGCGTTCACCTGGCAGCACGCCGCCAAGGTCAGGGAGTCGGCGAGTGGGCTCTTCAGCGTCGGTTCATCGCCCCGGGCCAATACGTCGCCACCGACATCGAGGAGATCGATCGAAGTCGGCCTGAGGTGGGTGACCAAGTCTTCGAGCTGGCGCGTGATGCCGTCGGCGCCGTGCCGCGGGTCGATCAGCGCGATGGTGTGCGGGAGCTCCGCCGCGAGTCGGGGGAGTGTGGAACCCGCCGGTGCGATGGGGTGGGCTTCCGCTGGCACCTTCCAGACAACAGGGGTGAGCGGTTCGAGGCCGGTGAAGTCGTCGGTTCCTCGTGGGCCCGGTAGAGGGTCGATCAGCAAGCGGTCCCACGAGTACGTGAGGATCACCGCCTGGTCGCCGCCCCCGTACAGGGCGGTGTGAAGCATTGCGGCGGCGACAGCGTCGCCCCCTCCTCCTGCTGCGACGATCAACCGCGTCATGGGCTCAAGACTACGGGGTGGGCCCTTGACCAGTCGCCCTATAGTGGCCAGAGGCTATAGCCACTTGGACGAGGAGGGGGCATGCCCCAGATCGAGGAAGCTCAGCCGAAGTATCTCCAGATCGCGCACTTCATCCGCGATCAGATCCTTCGGGGCGACCTGCGGCCCGGGGACGAGGTTCCCTCGGAACGGCAGCTGGCAGCTGACTGGAAGGTATCCCGGCCTACGGCTGCACGGTCGCTGGAGGCGCTGAGCCACCAGGGGCTCGTCGAGAAGCGGCGGGGTTCCGGCACTTACGTGCGGAGCCTCGAAGTGAACCGGCGGGCACGTGAGTTGTACGGGCGGGCTCGGCAGACCGGCAAGATCTACACGCCCGGCGAGTATGCGGTGATCACGTCGGCTGGGTGGCTGGATGCGCCGGACCACGTTGCTGAGGCGTTGGGCCTGGTGCAGGACCGTCGTGCCGTCCACCGCCGGCGGGTCACCAACAACCAGGACGGGCCCATCACGCTGTCCACTTCGTGGTTCGCGCCGGACGTCGGGCGGAAGGCGCCCAAGCTTCTGGAGCCGGAACGGATTCAGGAGGGCACCCTGTTGTACGTCGAGAACATGACGGGACGGCAGGGGAGTTACGCGGAAGACCGCATGTGTGCCCGGCAGGCGACCGACGAGGAGGCGGCAGACCTTCAGCTCGATCAGGGGTCGGCCGTGCTGATTGTGCATCACGTCGTCTTCGACCTTCAGGACCGGCCTTTGGAGTTCGCCGAAGCCACCTACCCGCCCCAGCGCTGGGCGTTCGAGCAGGGGTACCCGCTCAGCTGACGGGGTGTCACTTCGGCGAATCGCTTGCAGGGGGCGAGTGGCTAATGCCACTATCCAGTAAGTGGCTAAGGCCACCTGATGGAAGGGGGCACGAGGTGACGAGTCAGCAGCGGCATCAAGGAGCGCACTTACCTTGTCGGGGTTGCCGGGGACGGGGCTGGAAGCGTGTCAGCTCGCGTACGTCCCTGGCGCTCGCCGCCACTGCCGACCGCACCCGCGCCACATCTAAGCGGCGCTGCCTGGACTGCGACGGCAGCGGCAAGGAGTGAGGGCGGATGGCGTACACGATCGACCGCTACCCCTGCGAGGAGTCGCCGCGTCTCGGTGCGATGACCTTGCAGCCGGCCCCGGAGTCCGTACCCCGGGCCCGGCGATGGTTTCGCAAGTTCATCACCCCGTACAACCCGGCTTGTTCGGTTGATGACTGCGTGTTGATGATTTCGGAACTGGTGACCAACGCCATCCGGTACGGACGGGCGGATGAACCGTGGCTCGTGCGGGTGGAGTGGTTCCGGGAAGAGACCTCGCTTCGTGTCGATGTCCACAACCCCGGCTTTCCCGCGAGCGTGAGACTTCGGCGCCCGGACGCCAACGACGCGCACGGGCGCGGGCTGCTCCTCGTCGACTCGATCGCCGCATCGTGGCACTCCGGCCCCAGTCGCTTCGGTGGGACGGTGGTCTCCTTCGTGGTCGCCGATGCCTGGCCGTCGTGAGGAGGGGAACACCTTCCGTTGGTACTGCATCGGCGGATTCGTCGCTAGTCTGGTTGACCAGTTGACTTGGCCAATCTCGACAGGCGGCGGCGTTCATGGCGTATGAAGTGGAGGCACCGAAGTATGTCCGCCTCGCTCAGACCATTCAGCAGCGCATCGAGGACGGCACGTACCCGCCCGGCGCCCGCGTGCCGAGTGAGAACCAACTGGTGCAGTCCTTCGGGATGTCCCGCCCGACCGTCGTCCGGGCGCTGGAGCTGCTGAAGCGTGACGGCTGGCTCGAGTCCCGGCAGGGCTACGGCACGATCGTGCGCGGGCGGCCGGCGGGGGTTGAGCAGAAAGACCGCCGGGGGATTGAAGCGCTCGCGCGTGACGAGTCCCGGGCCGCGGGGCGTCTCGTTGAGGTCGGCCGGGTCTCCGTTCCGGTGCGGGTCGCCTCCGTGCTCGGGCTGCCGAAGCGGGCGAAGGTCCTCATGCGCCGGTTTCTGGTCGAGGAGGACGGTGAACCCGTCGAGCTGGTCTCGTCCTACTTCCCTGCTGGCCTCGTCGACGGCACCGAGCTGGAGAGTGCCGACCTCTTGAGCGGCGGTACCCGTACTCACCTTGAGTCGCGGAAGAAGGTCCGCTTCGACCACGTGACGGAACGGGTCTCGGCTCGACTGCCCGAGCGCGAGGAAGCGGAGCTTCTGGAGCTTCCGGAGGGTGTGCCCGTCCTCAGCGTCCTCGTCGTCGCGTGCGACGCCTCCGGGCAGGCGCTGCAAGTCTCTGACGTGCTGCTTCCTGCCGATCGGCAGGAGCTGGAAGACACCTACCGCCTGAACTGAGCCCGATCAAGGGCTAACCGTCCTCTCGGCCGGGAAGCGGCGTGCCCCGGAGGAATGCTCGGTAGGCGTCTGCGGCGGCATCCTCCACGGTGGGACCCGTCGGCCCGTACCGCGTGTCGCTCCGGTCGCGCTTCGGCCCAGAGATCCAGAACGCCTCATCGGTTCCAACGTCGTAGAAGTTGGCGTCGAACAAGCCGATGCCCGTCGCGCGCCGCAGCGTCCGTCCGTGGAAGTAGGCGGTCTTCCAGCTCTTGGAGAAGTCCACCCACCCGATCCACGAGGGTCCGCGGTCGGTGTCGTAGCCCGTTTTGAGCTGTACGAACATGATTCGGCGAGGCATGGCCCCAGCTTGGCCGGTCGTGCTCCTCCAGCAAACCGAATTTGTGGAGCGACACGACGCCCAACCGTTCTAGCTTGACAAGTCAACTTGGCATCCCTAACTTCGAACTTGCTAAGTCAACTTGTCAGGTGGCGAGTTGATCGACTCAGAAGGAGCAACCTCTGTGCGTGTGATCCGTGTTGACGCCTCGACCGCCACAATCCTGCTCACCGAAGCCCCGGCGCCGAAGGTGCGCGACCGGCAGACCGGTGAGATCGCCAAGGACGCCGTGAGCGGTGAGGCGCTGATGACCATCGGCGTCGTCTACATCGATGAGGGAGAGTCGTCGTTGATCCAGGTCACCCTCCCCGAGAGCGGTGTGACGGACGGCCTGACTGTCGGTGCTCCGGTCTCCCTCCCTGGCCTCGTCGCCCGGCCCTGGCAGAGCGTGTTCAACGGGCGGGAGCGGCACGGCATCGCCTACCGGGCCACGGCCGTCATGCCCGGCGCGTTCCAGATGGCTCAGGCGGGCTGATCGACGTGACCGACCTGGTGACGTTGGCCGAGCTCGGCGGGCCGCTCGCTGCGATAGGCGGCGCGGCCTACGCCCGGCACGCCCACCCGGCGGCGTACTGGTCCACAGTCGGGCTGCCGCTCTCGGTGGCCCGGCTGGTGGCCTCGTACTTCTCGACCATGGACGCGTGTGGGCTGACCGTCGAGCCGTCCCGCTGGCGGGCGCTGGCCGTCCGGGCCACCACCCGGCGGGAGATCCGGCCGGTTCCCCCGCGTCGTGGAGTGATCCGGCCCAACTCGACGGGCCTCCGGGTACGGCTGCGGCTCGCCCCCGGGCAGGAACCGGCGGACTTGGCAGCCTCGGCCGAACGGCTGCGGCACGCCTGGGGTGTTCACGCCGTGTACGTTCGGGACGTCAAGCCCGGTGTCGTCGAACTCCGGCTCGTCGGCTACGACGTCTTACGCAAGGTGCGTATGCCGCGCCGCGTCGACGGCGGGCTTCTGCGGGTGCCGGTGGCCCTGCGGGAGGACGCGACCGCCTTCGTCCGCGACTACCGCGCCGTGCCGCATGAACTCGTCCTCGGCGCCACGCTGTCCGGCAAGTCCATGTACCTGCGCCACCTCGTCGCCGGCCTCGCGGCGCAACCCGTCGCCCTGGTCGGCATCGACTGCAAGCGCGGTGTCGAGCTGGCGCCCTTCGCCCCGCGGCTCTCAGCGCTGGCGACCGACCCGGACGAAGCGGCCGAGCTGCTGCCGGTCCTGGTCAAGGAAATGGAGGACCGATACGACCTGATCAAGGCCCGGCAGGGCATCGAGCCCGGCACTCCGGACGAGGAGATCACCTCTGACGTCTGGGGCCTGCCGGGCAGCGAACGCCCTGTTCCTATCGTGCTGTTCGTCGACGAGGTCGCGGAACTCTTCCTCGTTGCCACCCGCAAGGACGAGGAACGGCGCGACGAGATGGTCACCCACCTCATCCGACTCGCCCAGCTCGGCCGCGCGGCCGGCATTTACCTGGAAGTGTGCGGGCAGCGCTTCGGCGCCGAACTGGGCAAGGGCGCGACCATGCTCCGGGCCCAGCTCACCGGCCGGGTCTGCCACCGCGTGAACGATGAGGCCTCCGCCAAGATGGCACTCGGCGACATCGCGCCCGAAGCGGTCGACGCTGCCTGCTCCATCGCCCCCGAACTGCCCGGCCTCGCCGTCGTCGGCGACACCTCTGGCGGCTGGTCCCGCATCCGCACCCCGTACCTGTCCCTCGCCGACGCTGCGGCCACCTGCCGGGAATCGGCGCACCTCGCCCCGGAAGTGCTGGCGCTCACGCCCTTCCGGCCGTACGTCCCACCTGTGCCCGTAGAGGCGTCCGGGACGGCGACTGTTCCCCGCCCGGTGACTGAGTAGCCGTACGCAACCCCTCGGCCGGCGTGGCCGTACCGCGCCAAGTCCCTACCCCGCCATGCCCGGAACCGGAAGGAGTGGCGCTGTGCGTTCCCTGCCCGTCCGCCTCGACGCCGTACTCGTCCAAGCCCTGATCGCTGCCGCGCTGTCCTTCGCCCACCTGCACGACCTGGCCGCAGCCGCCGGACAGGACGGCTGGAAGGCGTGGGCCTACCCGGTCTCCGTCGACCTGCTGTTGGTGGCGGCCTGGCGGCGACTGCGCTCCGGTGGGTCGAAGGCGGCCGGGTGGTGCTGGTTCCTCGTCGCGCTGACCGCGTCGCTCGGCGCCAACGTCGCCACGGCCGGCCTTCTCGACATGGACGCCGTACCCGCCTGGCTGCGCATCGTCGTAGCCGGATGGCCCGCGGTGGCCTTCCTCGGCGGCACGCTCCTTGCCCACGGCTCGACGGAAGAGCCCGAAACGGCCCCTGCGCCTGCCTCGGCCTCGACACCTGTGCGGCCCGCTGTCGAAGCGGTGCCCGAACCGGCTCCGTCGCCCACCACCCCCGTCCCGCCGGCCCTCGTCACCCATGCCCGCAAGGTCGCCGACGACCACCGGGCCCGGACCGGAACCCCCATCGACACCCCGACTCTTCGCGCCCGGCTCGGCGTCCCCCTACCACTCGCCGAAGCCATCGCCACCCAACTCACCTGAACCGGGAGCACTTCCGCCCATGCGTCCGTCCACGCTCCGCGCCCTCAACCGCGCTGCCGAGCTGACCCGCCAGAACCGCCTCACCGAAGCAATGCTCATCGCCGAACCCGTGATCATCACCGCCGACGAGTACGAGGGCGAGGAGATCCGGCGGTGGCTGCTCGACCACGTCGCCGACTTCACCGGCGAGAACCACCCCGACTCGAAGGAGCTGCCCTAATGCCCGCCAACCCGCGTTTCCGCCGGGTCGTCCGTATCGGCCCCGTCCAGGTCGGCACGTACCACGACGGCCGGGGCCGTGAGAAGCACGCCGCCGTCTGCACGGCTCCGCGCTGCGGCTTCTCCGCCGACTACGACAGCCGCACCGCCGCCGAGCTGGCCGCCCGCACCCACCGCTGCCGCGTCCGCTGATCCGCTGAGGAGAACACCGTGACCGTCTCGCTCCCGCTCGTCTTCGTCCTCGGCGTCATCGCCTGGGCCGCGATCAAGTTCCTCGGCGTCCGCCTCTGGGTCGCCGCCGTGATCGCCCTGTTCGGCTTCTGGCTCTCCCACACCTTCCTCGCACCCGCCATCGAGACCGGCACCCGCACCGGCGTCGACGTCGTCGACGGCACCGACAAATGACCAGGAGGTATGCCGTGCTGTTCCGCCCCCAGCTCCCCGAATCCCCGCACTCACCCACGACCCTCACCGCGCAGCACCAGGGGCAGGCGCCGGTGCCGTCCGCCGGCCGCCCGCTCACCCCCTATGTGGGTGCGGTCGCCGCGGTGGTCGTCGTCGGCATCGTCCTCACCGCGCTCCTGGCCGCAGTCGCCGTCACGGCCGTGTCCGTGGCCATCGCAGCCGTGGTCCTGCGCTCCCTCGTCACCGGCGCCAACAGGCGCTGATCGGCCACCGGGGCGGCAACAAGCCGCCAAGCATCCCGCCGCCCCGGGGCCGTCCCTCCCGACCGCCGAAACGGTCGAAAGGAAGTCCCATCATCACCCGGCAGACTCCGCCCCCGCTGGCGGAACTCTCTACGCTGGCCTCCCTCGGCACCCTGCCAGAGCTGGCCCGCCAACTCTCCGGCCTGGGCGGCTGCACCCACCCCGTCCGCCTCGACGGCCACCGCACCGAATACGACATCGACACGGCGACCGGCGAGATCGGCACCGTCCTGCACCACCTCGACTCGGCCACCCTGCCCGCCGGTCACCTCTTGGTCCGCTGCAACAACCGCCGGGCCACCCGGTGCGCGGCTTGCGCCGAGGTCTACCGCCGCGACACCTACCCGCTGATCACCGCCGGACTCCGCGGCGGCAAGGGCACCCCCGACCAGGTCGCCACCCACCCCCGTGTCTTCGCCACCTTCACCGCCCCCGGCTTCGGCCCGGTCCACAACCGCCGCACCGACGGCCGCCCCTGCCGCTGCGGCACCCACCACGACCAGGACGACAGCGTCCTCGGCACCCCGCTCGGCCCGGACCGTTACGACTACGAGGCGGCCGTGCTCTGGAACGCGCACGCCGGAGCCCTGTGGCGACGCTTCTCGATCTACCTCCGCCGGGAGGTTGCCAAGCGCGCCGGCCTCACCCAACGCACCTTCCGCGACCACGCCCGGATCTCCTTCGCCAAGGTGGCCGAGTACCAGAAGCGCGGAGCCGTCCACTTCCACGCGGTCATCCGTCTCGACGGCCCGGAAGGCGGCGACACCCCACCACCGGCCTGGGCGACGGCCGAACTCCTCACGGACGCCATCCGCGCCGCCGCGACCGCCGCACGCATCGACGGCCCGGAGATCGACGGCCGCGCCTACACCTTCGCCTTCGGCCGCCAACTCGACGTTCGTACGATCCGCTCGGCAGACTTCGACGGCGGCCAGGAGCTGACCGAGCGGGCAGTAGCGGCGTACATCGCCAAGTACGCCACCAAGGGTGCCGAAACGGCCACGGGAGCTCTGGACCGGCCGCTGAAGTTCGCCGCCGAGCTGGCCCAGCTCGACATCAGTGACCACGCCCGCCGCCTGATCCGCACTGCCTGGGCCCTCGGCGCTCGCAAGGACCTCGAACATCTCCGCCTGCGCGCCTGGGCCCACATGCTCGGCTTCCGCGGCCACTTCTCCACCAAGTCCCGCCGCTACTCCACCACTCTCGGTGCTCTCCGCACCGCTCGCGCCGACTGGCGACGGGCCCAGACGGCTCCGCCCGTCCCGCAGGACAGCGACAGCACGCTCATCCTCGCCCACTGGGTGTTCGCTGGCACGGGCCTCAGCGCTGCGGAGAGCTGGCTTGCCGCGTCTCTCGAACCTGCCATCGGAACGGAAGGAGAACCGACATGGACCACCGTCACGACGAGCTGATGACTGTCCGCCAGGTGCTCGACGAACTGGGCGGTGTCTCTCGACGGACCTTCTACCGCTGGCGGGAGCTGGGGCTGGGGCCTGAGGCGTTCAAGCTCCCCAATGGAGAGCTCCGAATCTGGCGGAGTGACTTCGCCACCTGGCTGCGGCAGCTGGAGGCGGCGGCGTGAAGTCTCTCGACGTGAAGGTCTGGGGCGTCCGAAAGCGGGACACCAAAACGCCTTCGTACGGGGTCCGCTGGTCTGTTGCGGGCAACGTCTTCTCAGAGTCCTTCCGGACCAAGGCGCTTGCCGACCACTACCGCACGAAGCTCATGCGCGCGATGCGCGACGGCGAGGAGTTCGACACGGAATCGGGTCTTCCGGCCTCGATGGAAGAGAAGAAGTCGGCCGTGTCGTGGTACGCCTTCGCTCTCAGGTACCTCGCCATGAAGTGGCCCCATGCCGCCCCCAATACGCGGGACGGCATCAACGAATCCCTAACCAGCGTGACGATGCAGCTTCTGGACGAGCGTGCCGGCCGGCCGTCTGACGAAGCAATCCGCAAAGCGCTGCGCAACTGGGCCTTCGTCCTACCGGGGCCTGATGATCGGGAAGTGCCGGACGACGTGCAGAACGTTCTTCACTGGGTTTCCAAGGCGTCCCGACCGCTCGCCGATCTCGCTGAGCCCGCCATGGCTCGCGCGGTCCTCGACTCGCTGAAGCTCAAGCTCGACGGCACGGCAGCAGCAGCGGAGACCGTGAGGCGCAAACGCCGGACGCTCGTCAACGCGGCGAATTACGCCGTCGACCTGGGGGAGCTGCGGGAGAACCCGATCACGGCTGTCCGCTGGCAGAAGCCGAAGGTGTCCAACCAGGTTGACCCTCGGGTTGTCGCCAATCCGGAGCAGGCACGGAACCTCCTGGCAGCGGTTTCCTACGTGGGCGGATACCGGCGCGCCCGTGGTCGTCGTCTCGTGGGTCTGTTCGCTGCCATGTACTTCGGCGGTCTCCGGCCGGCGGAAGCGGTCGGCCTCGTCGAGACGGACCTGAACCTTCCCGGGCAGGGCTGGGGCTCGGCGCTGCTCCACCGGACCCGTCCGTCCGTCGGCAAGCAGTGGACCGACTCGGGGGAGACCCATGACGACCGCGGGCTGAAGAACCGGCCGACCGAGGACGTCAGGCGAGTGCCCATCCCGCCCCACCTCGTTGCCGTGCTCCGTGAGCACCTGGCCACCTTCGGCACGGCGGACGACGGGCGGCTCTTCTTCAGCGAGAAGGGCTCGGTCGTCCCGTCCTCGACCTACTACCGCGTGTGGCAGGAGGCCCGGCTCCTCGCGCTTCCGCCGGCCGTCGCGGCCTCGCCGCTCGCGCGGCGCCCCTACGACCTTCGGCACTCGGCGCTCTCGACGTGGCTCAACGCGGGTGTTGACCCCACCGAGGTTGCCGAGCGCGCTGGCAACAGCGTTGAGGTCCTGCTGAGCCGCTACGCGAAGTGCCTCGACGGACGGCAAGACGTCGCCAACCGGCGTATTGAGGATCTGTTGCGCGAGTACGAGTGATCGCAGACGGTAGCTCCGATGCCCCCGGACTTGTTCCGGGGGCATCGCCATGCCTTGGCCGAGAGGGGCGATCCTGTCCTCAGGATTTCCGCGCCGGTGGCTCCGGGGTTTGTGTCCAGACAGGGCCATGAAGTCAGGCCGGCTTCTATCACTCGTTCAGATGCGCCTCTCATGCGCATTACGCGCATGGTGCCCAGAGTTGACCACGACTTGTTGCGTCTACTTTCAGGGGTAAAGGATCATGCCGACGTTTGTTGCGCTGCTGAACTGGACCGACCAGGGAGTCCGTGGCTACAAGGACACTCCGCAACGCGCTGAAGCCTTCACGGCAGCGGCGCAGAAGCTCGGGGTGAAGGTCCTGAACCTCTTCTGGACCGTCGGCCCGTACGACATCGTGGCTGTCGTAGAGGCGCCCGACGACGAGACTGCCACCGCAGTGCTCCTGCAGGTCGGCGCGTTGGGTAACGTCCGTAGCACGACCCTGCGAGCCTTCGGCCGGGAGGAGATGGACCGCATCATCGCCAAGGCCACTGGCTGAGGGACTTCCACGTTGAGGATCTCTTGGTACGAGTGACCCGCTCAAGGCGGTACGGATCGAGGCCCCTGGACCTGTCCGGTGGCCTTCGCATTTCCCGGGCATGACCTGCGCTTACGTCCCAAGATCCCGTCCACGCCTCGTCCACAGCCTCCGACATACGCCCGCTCCGAGCGGCATACGGCTGCACACGCAAGAAGACCCCGGCCTCAGCGTTTCCGCTGGTGACGGGGTCTTTGGGCACCTCATACAGGGTGCCCCCGGCAGGATTCGAACCTGCGCACACGGCTCCGGAGGCCGTTGCTCTATCCCCTGAGCTACGGGGGCGTGCGCCGCGCTGCTGCGTGGCGACGGGTAGAACCCTACCAGCTCCCGAAGGGTCATCGTGAACAGGTATTTCGGGTCCCCGGGGACGGGAATCCGAGGATCTGCGGAACGGGTTTCTCCGGTCCAGGCCGGCTGCCCGGACAGTGACCTCCGCAGCCTCCCGCAGTCCGATCCGAGCCGCCTACCGACCTGCCGCCCGGAGCGACCCGCCCCGTACACGATCGACCGTCCACCCGCCCCTCTCCTTCCCGCCCTTCGCCCGCACGGGTCGGAAGTGGGCAAAACCCGGACGCAGCCCCGTCCGCGGACCTACTCTCGAGTTGTGTCCGGCGTGTCCGGCCGAGTGCTCGTTGTCGATGACAACCGGGTGATTCGGCAGCTGATCAGGGTCAACCTCGAGCTGGAGGGCTTCGAGGTCGTGACCGCGGCCGATGGTGCCGAGTGTCTGGATGTGGTGCATCAGGTGCAGCCGGACGTCATCACGCTGGACGTGGTCATGCCCAGGCTCGACGGCCTGCGGACCGCCGCCCTGCTGCGTGACGATCCGCGCACCCGGCACATCCCCCTCGCGATCATCAGCGCCTGTACGCAGTACGAGGTCGACTGCGGTGTCGCCGCCGGGGTCGACGCTTTCCTCGCCAAGCCCTTCGAGCCCGCCGAGCTCGTGCGGGTCGTGCGGCAGTTGATGCACCGGGAGCCCGGAGACTCCAGGGGACCTCGCGATTCCCGCGAGTCCGGGGAGGGGGGCCCGCCGTCCGTCGACGGCAGGCACGAAGCCGGGCGGGCGGAGAGCGCCAGAGGTTGACCGGGCCCGTGACCACGGCGTGCCGGAGGCAGGCGGCGCCCCGGACCGCCGCGTGCATCTACGTGCACGCGGCCGCCCGGACCCCCGCGCCCGGGACCACCGCGTGCCGGAAACCGGCTGCGTCCGCGACCGCAGCACGTCCGGGCCTGGCCGCGCCCGCACCCGCAGCACGCCCGAACCTGACGCCGGCCGTCGATGGACGGCGCCCCTCCGGGCCCCCGACCGCCCCCGCAGTGCCCGCATCGCGAAACCGGTTCGCGGAGAGCCCCCCTTCCTCCCATACGCTTGTCCCGTGACCCCCGCAGAGCTCTCCCGTACCGTGCGGCACGCCGTGTGCCGTGCCGTGGAGGACGGTGCGCTGCGCGTCGACGCGCCCGTGGACGTCAAGGTCGAACGACCCCGCCCCGGCGGGCGCGGGGACTACGCCACCGGGATCGCCCTGCGGCTGGCGCGGCAGGCCGGCCGGCCAGCCGCCGAAGTGGCGGCTGAGCTGGGGCACCGTATCGCCGCCGCCCCCGGGATCGCAGGCGTCGACATCACCGGGCCCGGCTTCCTCAACATCACCCTCGAGCCCGACACCCAGCAGCGGCTCGTACGGGACGTCCTGGAGCGCGGCGAGAAGTACGGCTGGACCGACCTGACCGGGCGCGTCGAACAGCCCACCTACCGCGCCGACGTACGGGCCGCCGTCATGGCCGACACCCTGCGCCGGATCCTGCTCTCGCAGGGCACCCTGAGCCGGACCTTCTGCGAGGGCGCGGTCGACCCGGCCTGGGCCGAACTGGGCGTGCGTATCGAGGCCGAGCATGCACGCGGCCGGCTGCGCACGGACGTCGCGCCCGTCCCTGCCGCCGACGACGCGGCCACGCTGCTACGGCGCCTCGGCGTGGACGCCACCCGCTGGGGCCTGCTCGCCGCCGCGGCCCACGACCGGCCCCTGACCGACTGTCCGACCCGGGGCACTGGGGCCACGCCCGACCGCCCCACCCCGGCCGACCGCCCCACCCCGGCCGACCGCCCCACCCCGCCCGACCGCCCCACCCCGCCCGACCCGCCCACCCCGGGCGCCGGGCCCACCCCCACCCCCTCCTCCTCCAGCACGAGCGGAACCCCCTCTTCCGCGTGCGCTACGCCCACGCCCGCGTCCGCGCCCTCTCCCGCAACGCCGCGCAGCTCGGGTTCGCCGGCTGCCCGGAAGAGCATGTCGACGCCCCCGCTCTCACCGCCGCCGTCGGCGATCACCCCGCCGTTCTCGCGGACGCCGCCCGGCTCAGGGCGCCCGACCGGCTTGCCCGGCATCTGGAGATCACCGCGGACGCTCTCCTCTCCTTCCAGAGCAGCGTTCAGCACAGCGTGCTGCCCGTCGGGGACGAGAAACCCTCGGCCGCCCACCGTTCCCGGCTCGCTCTTGCCGAAGCCGCCGGGACGGTGCTCGCCGGTGGCCTGTCCCTGCTCGGTATCAGCGCGCCCGACCATCTGTGAGACGTGAGAGAGACCAGATTCCGATGAGCCGATCCGCACACCCCGCCGGTCCCCGTCATGCCGATGTCCTCCCCGAGGGGCACTACACGGCACCGCCCACCGACCTGAACGCCCTCGACCCGAAGGTGTGGGCCGACACCGTCACCCGTAACGCCGACGGTGTCGTGACCGTCGGCGGGATCGAAGTGACCAGGCTGGCGGAGGAGTTCGGGACCCCGGCCTACTTCCTCGACGAGGCCGACTTCCGTGCCCGCTGCCGTGCCTGGGCCGCTGCCTTCGGCAAGGACGCGGACGTGTTCTACGCGGGCAAGGCGTTTTTGTCCCGGGCGGTCGTCAGGTGGCTGAAGGAGGAGGGGCTCAACCTCGACGTGTGCTCGGGCGGTGAGCTGGCGACGGCGCTGGCCGCCGGGATGCCCGCGGAGCGCATCGCCTTCCACGGCAACAACAAGTCGGTGGAGGAGATCGAGCGGGCGGTGAGCGCCGGCGTCGGGCGGATCGTGCTCGACTCGTTCCAGGAGATCGTCCGGGTCGCGCACATCGCCCAGAGCATGGGCAAGCGGCAGCGGGTGCAGATCCGGGTGACCGTCGGTGTCGAGGCCCACACGCACGAGTTCATCGCCACCGCCCACGAGGACCAGAAGTTCGGCATCGCGCTGGCCGGCGGTCAGGCCGCGGAGGCGGTGCGGAGGGCGCTGAAGCTGGACGGACTCGAGCTGATCGGCATCCACTCCCACATCGGTTCGCAGATCTTCGACATGGCCGGCTTCGAGGTGTCCGCCCGCCGGGTCGTGCAGCTCCTTGCCGAAGTGCGGGACGAGCACGGCGTCGAGCTGCCCGAGATCGACCTCGGCGGTGGCCTCGGTATCGCGTACACCTCCGAGGACGATCCGCGTGAGCCGCACGAGATCGCGAAGTCCCTGACCGAGATCGTCACCCGTGAGTGTGAGGCCGCCGGGCTGCGGTCGCCCCGTATCTCCGTCGAGCCGGGCCGGGCGATCGTCGGGCCCACCGCCTTCACCCTGTACGAGGTCGGCACCGTCAAGCCGCTCGAGGGACTGCGTACGTACGTCAGCGTCGACGGCGGCATGTCGGACAACATCCGCACCGCGCTCTACGACGCCGAGTACAGCGTCGCCCTGGTGTCGCGGACCTCCGAAGCCGCCCCCATGCTCAGCCGGGTCGTCGGCAAGCACTGTGAGAGTGGCGACATCGTGGTCAAGGACGCGTTCCTGCCGGCCGACCTCGCCCCGGGCGATCTGATCGCCGTGCCGGCCACCGGCGCGTACTGCCGTTCCATGGCCAGCAACTACAACCACGCACTTCGCCCGCCTGTTGTCGCCGTCGCGGACGGCGAGGCGCGGGTGATCGTCCGGCGTGAGACGGAGGAAGATCTCCTGCGTCTCGATGTCGGCTAGTTGAGATAGATGTCTCGCATGCCGGACGGAGGGCAGAAACTCCGGTTCGGTGGGTGAGACTGGTCCACACCCAAGAAGTAATGAGAAGCGAGGTCGGATGATGCGTACGCGTCCGCTGAAGGTGGCGCTGCTGGGCTGTGGAGTGGTCGGCTCAGAGGTGGCGCGCATCATGACGACGCACGCCGACGACCTCGCCGCGCGCATCGGCGCCCCGGTGGAGCTCGCCGGGGTCGCCGTGCGCCGGCCGTCCAAGGTGCGCGAGGGCATCGACCCGGCGCTCATCACCACGGACGCGACGGCGCTCGTCAAACGCGGCGACATCGACGTCGTCATCGAGGTCATCGGCGGCATCGAGCCGGCCCGCGCCCTCATCACCACCGCGTTCGAGCACGGCGCCTCCGTGGTCTCCGCCAACAAGGCACTGCTCGCCGAGGACGGCGCCACGCTCTACGCCGCCGCCGAGCAGCACGGCCGCGACCTGTACTTCGAGGCCGCCGTCGCCGGTGCGATCCCGCTGATCAGGCCGCTGCGCGAGTCCCTCGCGGGCGACAAGGTCAACCGCGTCCTCGGCATCGTCAACGGGACGACCAACTTCATCCTCGACAAGATGGACAGCTCGGGGGCGGGGTACTCGGAGGCGCTGGACGAGGCGACCGCCCTCGGATACGCCGAGGCCGACCCGACCGCCGACGTCGAGGGCTTCGACGCGGCCGCCAAGGCCGCCATCCTCGCCGGGATCGCCTTCCACACCCGGGTACGGCTCGACGACGTCTATCGCGAGGGCCTTACCGAGGTCACGGCCGCCGACATGGCTTCCGCCCGCCGCATGGGCTGCACCGTCAAGCTCCTCGCGATCTGCGAGCGGGCGGCGGACGGGCAGTCGGTGACGGCCCGCGTGCACCCCGCGATGATCCCGCTCAGCCACCCGCTGGCGTCCGTCCGCGAGGCGTACAACGCCGTCTTCGTCGAGGCAGAGGCCGCCGGTCAGCTGATGTTCTACGGCCCCGGCGCCGGCGGCTCGCCCACCGCGTCCGCCGTGCTCGGCGACCTCGTCGCCGTGTGCCGCAACAAGCTCGCCGAGGCAACGGGGCCCGGCGAGTCGGCGTACACCCAGCTGCCCGTGAGCCCCATGGGCGACGTGGTGACGCGCTACCACATCAGCCTCGACGTGGCCGACAAGCCGGGCGTTCTCGCCCAGGTCGCGACGGTCTTCGCCGAGCACGGCGTATCCATCGATACGGTGCGCCAGCAGGGCAAGGACGGCGAGGCCTCTCTCGTCGTCGTCACCCACCGCGCGCCCGACGCCGCCCTTTCGGGGACCGTCGAGGCGCTGCGCAAGCTCGACACCGTGCGCGGTGTCGCCAGCATCATGCGTGTTGAAGGGGAGTAAGGGACCCATGACCACCAACGGCACCCACCAGTGGCGCGGCATCATCGAGGAGTACCGGGACCGCCTTCCGGTCACGGACACGACGCCGGTCGTCACGCTCCGCGAGGGTGGCACGCCGCTCGTTCCGGCGCAGGTCCTCTCCGAGCGCACGGGCTGCGAGGTGCACCTCAAGGTCGAGGGCGCCAACCCCACCGGGTCCTTCAAGGACCGCGGTATGACGATGGCCATCACCCGGGCCAAGGAGGAGGGCGCGCAGGCCGTCATCTGCGCCTCCACCGGCAACACCTCCGCCTCCGCCGCCGCGTACGCGGTGCGTGCCGGGATGGTCTGCGCCGTCCTCGTGCCGCAGGGCAAGATCGCCCTCGGCAAGATGGGCCAGGCCCTCGTGTACGGGTCGAAGATCCTTCAGGTCGACGGCAACTTCGACGACTGCCTGAACCTCGCCCGCAGCCTTTCGGAGAACTACCCGGTGGCGCTGGTCAATTCGGTCAATCCGTACCGGATCGAGGGTCAGAAGACCGCTTCCTTCGAGATCGTCGACGCGCTCGGCGACGCCCCCGACATCCATGTGCTGCCCGTCGGCAACGCCGGCAACATCACGGCGTACTGGAAGGGGTACAAGGAGTACGCCGCGGACGCCATGGCCGGACGCACCCCTCGTATGTGGGGTTTCCAGGCTTCCGGTTCCGCGCCGATCGTGCGGGGCGAGGTCGTGAAGGACCCGTCGACGATCGCCACCGCGATCCGCATCGGCAATCCCGCGTCCTGGACGCAGGCGATCGCCGCACGCGACGAGTCGGGCGGCTTCATCGACGAGGTGACGGACCGTGAGATTCTGCGCGCCTACCGCCTGTTGGCGTCGCAGGAGGGCGTCTTCGTCGAGCCGGCGTCGGCCGCGTCCGTCGCGGGTCTGCTGAAGGCCGCCGAGCAGGGCAAGGTCGACCCGGGCCAGAAGATCGTGTGCACGGTCACCGGCAACGGTCTGAAGGACCCCGACTGGGCGGTCGCCGGAGCGCCCCAGCCGGTCACCGTCCCGGTCGACGCGGCCGCGGCGGCGGAACGCCTCGGGCTCGCGTAAGCCGCCCGGCGTGGTCATCTGGCGTGAACCGCGCGGCTCTCGGCCCTGATCCGGCCGGAAGACCGCTTGCACCGGTCCAGTTGCCCTACTGGAAAGTATGGCAACCCGGACAACGTCACCCGTAGAGGCACAGGAGGCTCGCGACACGCATCGTGCGCCTCCTGTGCGCCCTATGTCGCAGGTGAACCTTCCTTCGATAGGCTGTACCCGAACCCGGCCCGCCGCATATGCGCGGTGTCGTTGCCGTCGCGCTGCTGCCGCCGCCGAGGCCCACGGGTGTTGCAGCTTCTCGAACAAATCTTGTACATCCCGCAGTTCAGAACCAAGGAGAGTCGTCGAGCGATGGCCGGTCCAGCGTTCCGTGCCGCCGCCGTCCGGGTGCGCGTCCCTGCAACCAGCGCCAATCTCGGTCCGGGGTTCGATGCCCTCGGGCTGTCGCTCGGTCTGTACGACGACGTGGTCGTCCGGGTCGCGGACTCCGGTCTGCACATCGACATCGCCGGTGAGGGCGCGTCGAACCTGCCCCGGGACGAGAACCACCTGCTGGTACGGGCCCTGCGCACGGCCTTCGACCTGCTCGGCGGTCAGCCGCGCGGTCTCGAGGTCGTCTGCGCCAACCGCATCCCGCACGGCCGCGGTCTCGGCTCCTCCTCGGCCGCGATCTGCGCCGGCATCGTCGCCGCCCGCGCCGTGACGATAGGGGGCGACGCGAAGCTCGACGACGTGGCGCTGCTCGAGCTCGCGACCGAGATCGAGGGCCACCCGGACAATGTCGCCGCCTGTCTGCTCGGCGGTTTCACCCTTGCCTGGACCGAATCGGGAGCGGCGCGCGCGATCAGGATGGATCCCGCCGATTCCGTCGTTCCGGTGGTTTTCGTTCCGTCCAAGCCGGTGCTCACGGAGACGGCCCGCGGGCTTCTCCCGCGCACCGTTCCGCATGTCGACGCCGCCGCCAACGCCGGCCGGGCCGCTCTCCTCGTCGAGGCCCTGACCAGGCGTCCTGAGCTGCTGCTGCCCGCCACGGAGGACCGTCTCCACCAGGAGTACCGGGCACCGGCGATGCCGCAGAGCGTCGATCTGGTGAACCGACTGCGCGCCGACGGCGTCCCCGCAGTCATCTCCGGTGCGGGCCCCACGGTGCTCGCGCTGGCCGAGGACAGTGCGGCCGACAAGGTCGCACGGCTGGCGGGCGAGGGCTGGGCGGCCAACCGGCTCGCCTTCGACGCCGCGGGTGCGAGCGTTCTGCCGCTCGCGCCCTAGGGGCACACGATTGCCACACGATTGCCGGTGAGAGAGAGGGGGAATGTTTGTTGGAGCCGGTAGTGTTAACCTCAAGTCAGCGGCCGTCGTCCTCACGACGCGGCGCTTTGCGTCCCTCATCGGGACCACGATTCTTCCGTGAGCCTCCCCAAACTGCCTGAGCAGCCTGCCTGAGCAGTTTCGAGCACGCTCCGGAACCGGCACGACACCCCTCGCTTTTTCCAGGAGTGGGCCGAGCAGGGGGACCTCGGGCCGGACCTTGCACGTATGCATGTATCTCTCCGCCGTCAATTCTCCGGCGGGACCACCGCTCCGGCACGGCCCACACCCAGGACCGCAGCCGGACAGCACAACCGGTCGCCGAGCCAGAAGGCCGACGTCCGCTCCAGGGAAGGACCCTTCGTGAGCGACACCACCGATCTGATGGGCGTGACTGCCGACAACAACGTCGACAACGCCGCGCCCGCCGCAGGTGCTGCCTCGGGCACCACCTCACGGCGCCGCCGCTCCGGCACCGGCCTCGAGGGCATGGTCCTGGCCGAGCTGCAGCAGGTCGCGTCCGGCCTCGGCATCAGGGGCACCGCGCGTATGCGCAAGAGCCAGCTGATCGAGGTCATCAAGGAGGCGCAGGCCGGAGGGACCTCCCCGGCGAAGAGCGCCGAGGCGGGCGCCGGCGAGGCCCCCGCCAAGCCCAAGCGCCGCGCCACGTCCAAGACCCGCACGGGTGACGAGGCCGCTGCCGCCGCCGAGAAGGCGGAGAAGGCCGACAAGCCCGAGAAGGCCGTCGCCCAGCAGCAGATCGACATCCCGGGACAGCCGGCCGGGGGCACCGCCCAGGCCGCAGGCTCCGGGGGAGACGACCAGCCTGCCGGTGAGCGCCGCCGTCGTCGCGCCACGGCGCAGGCGGGCAGCCCGGAGACCCGCACCGAGGCCCGCGGGGACACCGCCGTCGAGGTCAAGACGGACGTCAAGACCGACGAGCGGCCCGAGGCCAAGGCCGACGCCGCCGTGGACACCGCCGAAGGCCGTCGTGACCGCCAGCGCGGCGACCGCGGCGACCGTGGTGCCGAGCGTGGCGACCGGGGCGAG
Organism: Streptomyces sp. Tu 2975; assembly: GCF_009832925.1. GTDB lineage: Bacteria > Actinomycetota > Actinomycetes > Streptomycetales > Streptomycetaceae > Streptomyces. Next base: position 2,778,430 of record NZ_CP047140.1, on the reverse strand, counting down.
CGCGGGGACCGCGGCGAGCGCCGTGAGCGTCAGCGTGACCGCCGTGGCAAGGGCGACGACCAGCAGCAGGGCGGCCAGCGTCAGCAGCGTCAGGGCGGCCAGCAGAACACCGGCCCCCAGGACGACTTCGACGACGAGGCCGGTGGCCGTCGCGGACGCCGCGGCCGCTACCGCGACCGCCGTGGCCGCCGTGGCCGTGACGACTTCCAGGCCGGCGAGCCGCAGGTCTCCGACGACGACGTCCTGATCCCCGTCGCGGGCATTCTGGACATCCTCGACAACTACGCGTTCATCCGGACCTCCGGCTACCTGCCCGGCCCGAACGACGTGTACGTCTCCCTCGCCCAGGTCCGCAAGAACGGCCTGCGTAAGGGTGACCACGTCACCGGTGCGGTCCGTCAGCCCAAGGACGGCGAGCGCCGCGAGAAGTTCAACGCGCTGGTCCGTCTGGACTCCCAGAACGGCATGGCGCCCGAATCGGGCCGCGGCCGCCCCGAGTTCAACAAGCTGACTCCGCTGTACCCGCAGGACCGGCTGCGTCTCGAGACCGACCCGGGCGTGCTGACGACCCGGATCATCGACCTCGTCGCGCCGATCGGCAAGGGCCAGCGAGGCCTGATCGTGGCCCCGCCGAAGACCGGTAAGACCATGATCATGCAGGCGATCGCCAACGCGATCACCCACAACAACCCCGAGTGCCACCTGATGGTCGTCCTTGTCGACGAGCGTCCGGAAGAGGTCACCGACATGCAGCGGTCGGTGAAGGGCGAGGTCATCTCCTCGACCTTCGACCGTCCCGCGGAGGACCACACCACCGTCGCCGAGCTGGCCATCGAGCGCGCCAAGCGCCTCGTCGAGCTGGGTCACGACGTGGTCGTCCTGCTGGACTCGATCACCCGCCTCGGCCGCGCCTACAACCTGGCGGCCCCGGCCTCCGGACGCATCCTGTCCGGTGGTGTCGACTCGACCGCGCTGTACCCGCCGAAGCGCTTCTTCGGCGCCGCGCGCAACATCGAGGACGGCGGCTCGCTGACCATCCTGGCCACCGCGCTGGTCGACACCGGCTCGCGGATGGACGAGGTGATCTTCGAGGAGTTCAAGGGCACCGGCAACGCGGAGCTCAAGCTCGACCGGAAGCTCGCCGACAAGCGCATCTTCCCGGCGGTCGACGTCGACGCGTCCGGCACCCGTAAGGAAGAGATCCTGCTCGGCAGCGACGAGCTCGCCGTCACCTGGAAGCTGCGTCGTGTGCTGCACGCGCTCGACCAGCAGCAGGCGATCGAGCTGCTGCTCGACAAGATGAAGCAGACCAAGTCGAACGGCGAGTTCCTGCTTCAGATCCAGAAGACCACTCCGTCGGCCGGCAACGGCAACGACTGAGAGAGCTTCGCCACAGCCGCCGGGCCCGTCACGGGCCCGGCGCAGGACCACCCCTCCGCCTCCGGCACCGGCAGAAACCGCTGGTGACCAGGCGGGCCAGGTCCCTGGAGCTGTCCCTCGGGCCCATCGCGCACGGCGCGGTGGGCCCAAGGTGTTCTCAGGGAGTTCTCACCGGGCCGTGCAACGCTTCTCGCTGCTCCGACGTCTGAGCAACTACGACAAACCGCGCCTGAACATCACCCCGGGGGTAGCGGGAGCAGCGAGAGCCGAGGAGAGCATGAGCGAGCAGAGCAGCAGCGGTGGCCGAATACGGGGAGGCGGCAGACGCCGCAAGCAGCCCACGAAGGCCCGCCGGGCCTGGACGGCCGTGGCGTGGGTCGCGGCCGCCCTCGTGCTCGTCGGTGGCTCCGGTCTCGGCCTTCTCTACTTCAAGCTCAACGGGAACCTCCAGGGCGTCGACATCAAGACGGCACTGGGTGAGGACCGCCCGAAGAACGTCGACAACGGCTCCATGGACATCCTGGTGCTCGGCTCCGACTCACGCTCCGGCGCGAACTCCGGGTACGGCGACGACGACGGCGCCGCCCGGTCCGACACCGCGATGGTCGTGCACGTCTACCAGGGCCACAAGACCGCGAGCGTCGTGTCCGTACCGCGCGACACCCTGGTGGGGCGGCCCGACTGCACCGGCCGTGACGGCACCGATGTTCCCGGCGACGAGCGGGCGATGTTCAACAGTGCCTATGAGATCGGCGGCCCCGCGTGCGCCGTGAAGACGGTCGAGGCGATGTCCGGCATCCGCATGGACCACTACATCGAGGTCGACTTCACGGGCTTCAAGAAGCTCATCGACGAGCTCGGCGGCGTCGACATCACCACCACCCGGCCGATCAACGACAGCAAGAGCCACCTGAACCTCCCGCCCGGCACCGACAGCCTGGACGGGGAGCAGGCGCTCGGCCTCGTACGCACCCGCAAGAGCGTCGGCGACGGCAGCGACCTCGGCCGCATCCAGCTCCAGCAGGCCTTCATGAAGGCTTTCATCGAGCAGGTCAAGGACGTCGGCGTGTTCAGCAGCCCGAAGAAGCTCCTGGACCTCGCCGACGCCGGCACCAGGGCGATCACGCCCGACTCCGAGCTGGACTCGGTGAACGAGCTGATGGGCTTCGCCAAGGGGCTCAGCGCCCTGGGTGCGGAGGACGTCAACATGATCACCATGCCGGTGGAGTACGACCCCGCCGACCCCAACCGCGTCGTTCCCGTAGAGACCGGCGCCCGGCAGGTGTGGACGGCGCTCAAGCAGGACAGGCCGATCCCGGCCTCCGCGGTCCAGGGTTCGGCAGGCGACCAGGGCGACGCCGCCACCGTCGTGAAGAGCCCGTAATACCCACGTCGGCCGTCAGGAATACTTCAGCGACCACCCCGGTTTTGGGAGATACGGCCGGTCCTGGCAGACTGGTACGTCGGCCCCGGTTCACGTACGAGCATCCCCGCCCGTGCGACCCGGCGCCCTCCCGAACCTAGGAGACACCTTGAAGCGCGACATCCACCCCGAGTACGTCGAGACCCAGGTCAGCTGCACCTGCGGCGCGTCGTTCACCACGCGTAGCACGATCCAGAGCGGCAGCGTCCGCGCCGAGGTCTGCTCCGAGTGCCACCCGTTCTACACGGGCAAGCAGAAGATCCTCGACACCGGTGGCCGTGTGGCCCGCTTCGAGGCCCGCTTCGGCAAGGCTGCCGGCTCCGCCAAGAAGTAGCGAGCCACTGCGCCGGTCCTCGGCCGCCCCTTCCAGGGTGGCCGGGACCGGCGCTTTGTCCGTTCTGAGCCGCCACCGCAGCCACCCCTTCGCGTACGAAACCAGGAGCCATCGATGTTCGAAGCGGTCGAGGAACTGATCGGCGAGCACGCCGATCTCGAGAAGAAGCTCGCCGACCCTTCGGTCCACGCCGACCAGGCGAACGCGCGCAAGCTGAACAAGCGCTACGCCGAGCTGACGCCCATCGTCGGCACGTACCGCGCCTGGAAGCAGACCGGTGAGGACATCGGGACGGCTCGTGAACTGGCCCAGGACGAACCGGAGTTCGCCGCCGAGGTGAAGGACCTGGAGAAGCAGCGCGAGGCGCTCACCGAGAAGCTGCGGCTGCTGCTGGTCCCGCGCGACCCCAGTGACGACAAGGACGTCATCCTCGAGGTCAAGGCCGGTGCGGGCGGCGACGAGTCCGCCCTGTTCGCGGGCGACCTGCTGCGGATGTACCTGCGCTACGCGGAGCGCGTCGGCTGGAAGACCGAGATCATCGACTCGACCGAGTCCGAGCTCGGCGGCTACAAGGACGTCCAGGTGGCCGTCAAGACCAAGGGCGGCCAGGGCGCGACCGAGCCGGGCCAGGGCGTCTGGGCGCGGCTGAAGTACGAGGGCGGCGTGCACCGCGTGCAGCGCGTGCCCGCCACCGAGTCCCAGGGCCGTATCCACACCTCCGCGGCCGGCGTGCTGGTCACGCCCGAGGCCGAGGAGATCGACGTCGAGATCCACGCCAACGACCTGCGCATCGACGTCTACCGCTCCTCCGGACCCGGCGGTCAGTCCGTCAACACGACCGACTCCGCCGTGCGCATCACGCACCTGCCGACCGGAATCGTCGCCTCCTGCCAGAACGAGAAGAGCCAGCTCCAGAACAAGGAGCAGGCCATGCGTATCCTGCGCTCCAGGCTGCTCGCCGCAGCCCAGGAGGAGGCCGAGAGCAAGGCCGCGGACGCCCGCCGCAGCCAGGTCCGAACGGTCGACCGGTCGGAGAAGATCCGTACGTACAACTTCCCGGAAAACCGGATCTCGGACCACCGCGTCGGCTTCAAGGCGTACAACTTGGACCAGGTGCTCGACGGTGACCTGGACGCAGTCATCCAGGCGTGCGTCGACGCCGACTCCGCCGCCAAGCTCGCGGCTGCCCAGTAGCCCGCGACCCGGCTAAGCCGGCGCAGTTCCCGTAGTCCCGTAGGTCAGAGATTCGTCCGCACGAGCGTCACAGGAAGGGTAGGCACGTGAACCTGCTGCTTGCCGAGGTGGCCCAAGCCACCCAGCGGCTGGCCGACGCCGGCGTGCCGTCACCGCGGTTCGACGCGGAGGAGCTCGCCGCGTTCGTGCACGGCGTGAAGCGGGGAGAGCTCCACAACGTCAAGGACGCGGACTTCGACGCGCGCTACTGGGAGGCCGTCGCCCGCCGAGAGGCGCGCGAGCCGCTCCAGCACATCACCGGGCGTGCCTTCTTCCGCTTCCTGGAGCTTCAGGTCGGCCCCGGAGTGTTCGTGCCGCGCCCCGAGACCGAGTCGGTCGTCGGCTGGGCGATAGAAGCCGTACGCGCCATGGACGTCGTCGAGCCGCTCATCATCGACCTGTGCTCCGGCTCCGGTGCCATCGCCCTCGCGATGGCCCAGGAGGTGCCGCGTTCGCGCGTGCACGCCGTGGAGCTGTCCGAGGACGCCCTGAAGTGGACCCGCAAGAACGCCGAAGGGTCCCGCGTCACCGTCCACCACGGCGACGCCCTCACCGCGCTGCCCGAGCTCGACGGCCAGGTCGATCTCGTCATCTCCAACCCGCCGTACATCCCGCTCACCGAGTGGGAGTACGTCGCACCCGAGGCGCGCGACCACGACCCGCAGATGGCCCTGTTCTCCGGCGAGGACGGCCTGGACACCATCCGCGGCATCGAACGCACCGCGCACCGGCTGCTGCGGCCCGGCGGCCTCGTCGTCATCGAGCACGCCGACACCCAGGGCGGGCAGGTGCCGTGGATCTTCAACGAGGAATCCGGCTGGGCCGACGCAGCCGACCACCCCGACCTGAACAAGCGGCCGCGGTTCGCCACCGCCCGCAAGGCCATGCCATGACCAAGCACATGACCAAGCACGTGTACCAGGAGGCCCGCTGATGGCTCGGCGATACGACTGCAACGACGCGACGGATCGCACCACCGGCCTGCGCGAGGCCGCATCGGCCGTCCGCCGCGGAGAGCTCGTCGTGCTGCCCACCGACACCGTGTACGGCATCGGTGCGGACGCCTTCAGTCCCGAGGCCGTCGCCGACCTGCTCGAGGCCAAGGGGCGTGGCCGGAACATGCCCACCCCTGTCCTCATCGGCTCGCCCAACACCCTGCACGGGCTCGTCACCGACTTCTCCGAGCAGGCCTGGGAGCTCGTCGACGCCTACTGGCCCGGCGCGCTGACCCTGGTCACCAAGCACCAGCCGTCCCTGCAGTGGAACCTCGGGGACACCCGTGGCACCGTCGCGATCCGGATGCCGCTGCACCCGGTCGCCATCGAACTGCTCACCGAGGTCGGCCCGATGGCCGTCTCCAGCGCCAACCTCACGGGACACCCCTCGCCCGAGGACTGCGACGCCGCCCAGGGGATGCTCGGCGACTCCGTCTCCGTCTACCTCGACGGCGGCCCGACGCCCGGCATCGTGCCGTCGTCGATCGTCGACGTCACCGGCAAGGTGCCGGTCCTGCTGCGTGAGGGCGCCCTGTCCGCGGACGAGCTGCGCAAGGTCGTACCAGACCTCGAGGTGGCCAATTGACCGCCCCTGAGGGGCGTGGCATAGCGGAAACCAGCAGCACGGGCCAGGCCTTCCGCATCCTCCACGTCAGCACCGGCAACGTCTGCCGCTCGCCCATCACCGAGCGGCTGACCCGCCATGCCCTGAGCGACCGCCTCGGCGATCCCCTCACGGGCGGCCTGATCGTGGAGAGCGCGGGCACATGGGGCCATGAGGGCGCCCCGATGGAGGCCAACGCCGAGATCGTCCTCGCGGACTTCGGAGCGGACGCGAGCGGGTTCGTCGGGCGTGAACTGCTCGACGAGCACGTCATCCGCGCGGACCTCGTCCTGACGGCCACGCGCGACCACCGCGCGCAGGTCATCTCGATGGGCCACTCGGCGGGTCTGCGGACCTTCACGCTCAAGGAGTTCACCCGCCTCGTACGCGCCATAGACCCGGCGACCCTCCCCGATCCGCGCGAGGACGGCGTCGTCGAGCGTGCGCGCGCGCTGGTGCGGGCGGCGGCGGCCCTGCGGGGGTGGCTGCTGGCGCCGAGCCCCGACGCGGACGAGGTGTTCGATCCGTACGGGGCGCCGATCACGTTCTTCCGCTCGATCGGCGACGAGATCCATCAGGCGCTGGACCCGGTCGTCACGGCGCTGACGGGGGTCCGGGCGCGGTCCTGACGGGGACGCGGGCTTGACGGGTGCGTGCGGGTGCGGGTGCGGTGCGTGGCGCCTGCGGCGGGCTTGTTCCCCTACCCGCCCCTTCATGAAACCGGGCTCCGCCCGGACCCGGTACCGCGCTGCGCGGTGTTCGGGGGCTCCACCCCCGCGCCTCAATCTCCCCCTACGGCCTGTCGGCCGTGGGAGGTGCCCCAGCGGGGCTGATTTCGCGCAGCGAAGTCCATCCCGCCCGGCGATTGAGGGCACGGCCGAAGGCCGTACGGGGTCCGGGGCCTGCCCCGGTTCGGGAAGGGGGCGGGCAGGGGAACAGCCCCGCGCAGCGGAACGTCCCGCCCGTAACCATGTCGCGCGCGCCGCGCGGCCGCGCCCCGCCGGTTCTACATTGGATGTGCCGCAGCTCCCCCGAGGCCCCGGAGCCGTCATGTCCGTCACCGATGCAGCCCGCGCAGTGCCTTCCGTGCCGTCGACGTCCTTCGAGGCACTGCGCCGCCAGGATCCCCAGATCGCGGACATCCTCTTCGGGGAGTCGCAGCGGCAGGCGACCACCCTCCAGCTCATCGCCGCGGAGAACTTCACTTCTCCCGCGGTGCTCGCCGCGCTCGGTTCGCCGCTCGCCAACAAGTACGCGGAGGGCTATCCGGGCGCCCGCCATCACGGCGGCTGCGAGCTCGTCGACGCCGCCGAGCGCATCGCGATCGAACGGGCGACGGCCCTGTTCGGCGCCGAGCACGCCAATGTGCAGCCGCACTCCGGCTCGTCCGCGGTCCTCGCGGCGTACGCGGCCCTGCTGCGGCCCGGTGACACGGTGCTCGCCATGGGGCTCCCGTACGGCGGCCACCTCACACACGGTTCGCCGGCGAACTTCTCCGGCCGCTGGTTCGACTTCGTCGCCTACGGAGTGGATGCGGAGACCGGGCTCATCGACTACCACCAGGTGCGTCATCTGGCCCGGCAGCACCGGCCGAAGGCGATCGTCTGCGGGTCGATCTCCTATCCCGTCATCCGGACTACGAGGCGTTCCGCGACATCGCGGACGAGGTCGGGGCCTATCTGATCGCGGACGCCGCGCACCCCATCGGTCTGGTCGCCGGCGGCGCGGCGCCGAACCCGGTGCCGTACGCGGACGTGGTGTGCGCCACCACCCACAAGGTCCTGCGCGGTCCGCGGGGAGGGATGATCCTGTGCGGCTCGGAGCTGGCGGAGCGCATCGACCGGGCGGTGTTCCCGTTCACGCAGGGCGGAGCCCAGATGCACACGATCGCCGCCAAGGCCGTCGCCTTCGGGGAGGCGGCGACGCCCGCCTTCACCGCGTACGCGCATCAGGTCGTCGCCAACGCGCGGGAGCTGGCCGGGGCGCTCGCCGCGGAGGGCTTCGCCGTGCTGACGGACGGCACGGACACCCACATCGTCGGCGCGGACCCGGCACCTCTCGGTATCGACGGCAGGGTGGCCCGCGGCCGGCTCGCCGCCGCGGGCATCGTCCTGGACACCTGCGCGCTGCCGTACGGGGACGGCCGGGGCATCCGGCTCGGCACTGCCGCCGTCACCACGCAGGGGATGGGCCGCAGGGAGATGGACCGGATCGCGACCTTGTTCACGGCGGCGCTGCGGGAGCAGTCCGACCCGCACGACATCCGCGGAAAGGTACAGGGTCTCGTCGCGGGATTCCCGCCGTTCGCGGGGTAGCAGCATCGCTGTGCCGTCGTCGTGCAACCATCACAGAGCCCCGCGTGTCCTCAAGCATGTGGCTACCACAGCTAAGGTGTGGGGCTGAGATGGCCAGCGATTCCTGTGGGGCAGCCCGTGCGTGATTACCTGCTGACGCTATGTGTCACGGCCGCGGTGACGTATCTGCTCACCGGGCCGGTGAGGAAGTTCGCCATCGCCACCGGCGCGATGCCGGAGATCCGCGCACGCGACGTCCACCGTGAGCCGACACCCCGGCTCGGCGGCATCGCCATGTTCTTCGGCCTGTGTGCCGGTCTGCTGGTCGCCGACCATCTGGAGAACCTGAACAGCGTCTTCGAGCTGTCGAACGAACCACGCGCGCTGCTCTCCGGCGCCGCCCTGATCTGGATCATCGGCGTCCTGGACGACAAGTTCGAGATCGACGCCCTGATCAAACTGGGCGGCCAGATGATCGCCGCGGGCGTGATGGTCGTACAGGGCCTGACGATCCTGTGGATCCCGGTCCCGGGCGTGGGAACCGTCTCGCTGACGAGCTGGCAGGGGACGCTGCTCACCGTCGCCCTCGTCGTCATCACCATCAACGCGGTGAACTTCGTCGACGGCCTCGACGGTCTCGCGGCCGGCATGGTGTGCATCGCCGCCGCGGCATTCTTCCTCTACGCGTACCGGATCTGGTTCAGCTACGGCATCGAGGCGGCGTCCCCCGCCACCCTGTTCACCGCGATCCTGATGGGCATGTGCCTGGGCTTCCTGCCGCACAACATGCACCCCGCCAGGATCTTCATGGGCGACTCCGGCTCGATGCTGATCGGACTCGTCCTCGCGGCGGCCGCGATCTCCGTGACCGGTCAGGTGGACATGGACGCCCTGCGGATCTTCGAGGGCGGTACCCGCCAGGCCACGCACGCGGCGCTGCCGGTCTTCATCCCGCTGCTGCTGCCGCTGACGATCATCGCGATCCCGATCGCCGACCTGCTGCTGGCGATCGTCCGCCGTACCTGGAAGGGCCAGTCCCCGTTCGCGGCGGACCGCGGCCACCTCCACCACCGCCTCCTCGAGGTCGGCCACTCCCACAGCCGGGCCGTGCTGATCATGTACTTCTGGTCGGCGCTGATCGCCTTCGGCGTCGTCGCGTACTCCATCCACTCGAAGTCCATGTGGATCGTGCTGGCCGTGGTGGTCCTGAGCGCCATCGGCCTGGTGCTGTTGCTGCTGCCGCGCTTCACACCGCGGGCACCGCGCTGGGCGGAGGGCGTCGTCCCGCCGCGCTACCGCCGCCGTTCGAGGTCCGCGGCGGCCACGGCCGGCGCTCCCGACCACCACGGCAAGGCGGCTCCGGAGCAGGAGGAGGAGCAGCGCGTCCCGGTCGGGGTGGGCGTCAGCGGCGTCAACGGCGCGACGGCCGTGGGACCACGGGCCCGCTTCCCGGAGCGGGGCAGGGCGGACAGGGCGGACTCCACCCGCTGACCGGGTCCCGGCCGGTGTAGGCCGTCCGGCCCCGAGGTTTACGCGACGCCAATCGTCCATGGACTTGTGTCCCGCCGCGTGACGCTCCGCTCCTTGGCCCCGGCGCGTCCGGGGACGCCCGGATCCTTGTACTCCTATGGAGGCATCTCCGCGGTCGTAGGATGACTCCTGACGGCCAGACCGTTGCATTACCAGACATACCGCTCGGTTGTCGTGCACACACGGGCGCGTTCACTCTCATGTGTGAGAGTTGGCACACCACTGGGTAAAGACCTCATCAAATAGTTTGTGATACCGTTCACGAGACCCGGAGACAGAGCCGAAGGACCGTAGTGCGACGGTTCGTTGGCCCCCGAGGCCCATCTCGGGACCGGGCCTACGCTCGTCCATGACGACACCACTTTGCCCCCACCAGCAAGCGGAGCTGCCGCCATGCCGTCCAACGACGCACGCTCACTTCTTCTCACCGCCGTACCCACCGCTGCCGCCGGCGCGATCGCCGCTGTGATCAGCGGTGTGGTCGCCGGTGGCAAGGGGGCACTCGGCGCGGCCGTCGGTGCACTGGTGGTCATCGTCTTCATGGGTATCGGCATCGTGGTCCTGCAGCGGACGGCCAAGCAGTTCCCGCAGCTCTTCCAGGCCATGGGTCTGATGCTGTACACGACGCAGTTGCTGGTGCTCTTCGTCTTCGTCGCGATGTTCAAGAACACGACGCTGTTCAACCCCAAGGCGTTCGCCGCGACGCTCGTCGCCGCCACCGTCGTCTGGGTGGCCGCGCAGGCCCGTGCCCACATGAAGGCGAAGGTCCTTTACGTCGAACCCGAACCGTCTGCTCCCCGTCAGGGCGAAAAGACGGGGTCGGCGACGTGAGGGGTAGGGCCGGTATAAATGCCCGTTCGAGACCCTGCTATCGTCCGGTGCCAACTGCGGCACTGCGGGCGCGGGCATCCGAGCTGACGCCTGCTCGACGCGAGGCTTCGATGCCTGATTGCCGCCCCCACATCCGAAACACCAGTCCGGTGCCGACTCGCGGCTGCGCGCCGCTCCGACACAACGAGGTTGCCGAACCCATGCGTCACGCCGAAGGAGCCCGCGGTGAGTGCTGAACAGACCACGCTCGCCTTTGACTGGAGCTGCCGCATCCTGGCCGACAACGGCTGTGGCTTTCCGGCGCCGGGCCTGCACTCCTTCCTCTTCAAGCCGATCTTCACCGTCGGTGGCTTCGAGTTCAACAAGGTGATGCTGCTCGCGCTCATCACCACGCTGCTCATCGTCACCTTCTTCACGATGGCGTTCGGGAAGGCCAAGGTCGTCCCGGGCAAGCTTCAGATGATCGGCGAGGCGGGCTACGACTTCGTCCGCCGCGGCATCGTCTACGAGACGCTCGGCAAGCGCGAGGGCGAGAAGTACGTCCCCCTCATGGTGTCGATCTTCTTCTTCGTCTGGATCATGAACGTCTGGTCCGTGATCCCGCTGGCGCAGTTCCCGGTGTCGTCGATCATCGCGTACCCGGCGGTCCTGGCGTTCATCGTCTACGTGCTCTGGGTGTCGCTGACCTTCAAGCGCCACGGCTTCACCGGCGGTTGGAAGAACATCACCGGCTACGACCCGAGCCTCGGCCCGATCAAGTGGCTCGTCTCGTTCATCGAGTTCTTCTCGAACCTGCTCGTCCGGCCGTTCACGCACGCCGTGCGACTGTTCGCCAACATGTTCGCCGGTCACCTGATGCTGGTGATGTTCACCGTCGCCTCCTGGTACCTGCTCAACAGCTACATGATCCCGGCCGCCGGCGTCTCCTTCGTGATGACCATGGCCATGATCGTCTTCGAACTCTTCGTGCAGGCCGTCCAGGCGTACGTCTTCGTCCTCCTGGCCTGCACCTACATTCAGGGCGCTCTCGCCGAGCACCACTGAGCCATCCCGCACAACCACCACAGCTGTCCGGTGGCCAACCCCCACCGGTCCGTGAATGAAAAGGAAGAATCAGCATGGCTGCCACTGAGACCCTCGCCCAGGTCACTGGTTCGCTCGGCTCCATCGGCTACGGCCTCGCCGCGATCGGCCCCGGCATCGGCGTCGGCATCGTCTTCGGTAACGGCACCCAGGCTCTGGCCCGTCAGCCCGAGGCTGCCGGCCTGATCCGTGCCAACCAGATCCTGGGTTTCGCCTTCTGTGAGGCGCTCGCCCTGATCGGCATCGTTATGCCGTTCGTGTTCGGTCAGTAATCACGTCTCACTGACGACACTTTTCGACGAAAGGCACTGATGTGATCGCCAACATCGTTCAGCTGGCGGCCACGGAGGAGCAGAACCCGCTTCTGCCCCCGGGTCCCGAGCTGCTCGTCGGCCTGATCGCCTTCGCCATCGTCTTCTTCTTCTTCGCGAAGAAGCTCCTTCCGAACATCAACCGTGTTCTGGAAGAGCGTCGCGAGGCCATCGAAGGCGGCATGGAGAAGGCCGACGCGGCCAAGATCGAGGCCGAGAGCGTCCTTGAGCAGTACAAGGCGCAGCTCGCCGAGGCCCGTCACGAGGCCGCGCGTCTCCGCCAGGAGGCGACCGAGCAGGGCACCGCGATCATCCAGGAGATGAAGGCGGAAGGCCAGCGGCAGCGTGAGGAGATCATCGCGGCCGGCCACGCCCAGATCGAGGCCGACCGCAAGGCCGCGGCCTCGGCGCTGCGTCAGGACGTGGGCAAGCTCGCCACCGACCTGGCCGGCAAGCTGGTCGGCGAGTCCCTCGAGGACCACGCCCGCCAGAGCCGCACCATCGACCGCTTCCTCGACTCGCTCGAGGACGGCGCTTCGAAGGCAGAGGCCACCCGATGAACGGAGCCAGCCGCGAGGCGCTGGCCGCCGCGCACGAGTCGCTCGACGCGCTGACCGACAACACGTCGGTCGACGCGGCGAAGCTCGCCGGCGAGCTGGCTGCCGTCACCGCGCTGCTCGACCGAGAGGTGTCGCTGCGTCGGGTCCTCACCGACCCGGCGCAGGCCGCCGAGGCCAAGGCCGAGCTGGCCGGACGCATCTTCGCCGGTCAGATCAGCGGCGAGACCGCCGACCTGCTCAAGGGCATGGTCCGGTCCCGCTGGTCGCAGTCGCGCGACCTGGTCGACTCGCTCGAGGAACTGGCGAGCACCGCCGACCTCACCGCGGCGCAGAAGACCGGTGTGCTCGACAACGTCGAGGACGAGCTGTTCCGCTTCGGCCGGATCCTTTCGTCCAGCAACGACCTGCGGTCGGCGCTGACCAACCAGTCGGCCACGACGTCCGCCAAGGGCGAGCTGCTCGGCAGCCTGCTCGGCGGCAAGGCCGACCCGGTCACCGAGCGTCTGGTCGTCCGTCTCGTCACGCATCCGCGGGGACGTAGCCTGGAGTCGGGACTCGAGTCCCTGTCCAAGCTCGCCGCGGCGCGGCGGGACCGGATGGTCGCCGTCGTCACGTCGGCGGTGCCGCTGACCGAGGCGCAGAAGCAGCGTCTCGGCGCGGGTCTGGCGCGGATGTACGGCCGTGACATGCACCTCAACCTCGAAGTGGACCCCACGGTCCTCGGCGGGATCTCGGTGCGGGTCGGTGACGAGATCATCAACGGCACCGTCGCGGAGCGCCTCGAAGAGGCGACCCGTCGCATGGCCGGCTGACGGCGCAGCGCAGAACAGAAGAGCAAGACCAGCGGCCCGGTTGGGCCGTGCAGAGATTGCAGAAGATTCCTGGGGGTCGGCCCCCAGACCCCCAAAGAAACTTCGGGCCCAACAAGGAGAGCAGGGAACCCAGATGGCGGAGCTCACGATCCGGCCGGAGGAGATCCGGGACGCGCTGGAGAACTTTGTCCAGTCGTACCAGCCGGACGCGGCCTCGCGCGAGGAGGTCGGCACGGTCAGCCTGGCCGGCGACGGTATCGCGAAGGTCGAGGGTCTTCCCTCGGCCATGGCGAACGAGCTGCTGAAGTTCGAGGACGGCACCCTCGGTCTCGCCCTCAACCTCGAGGAGCGCGAGATCGGTGCGATCGTCCTCGGCGAGTTCAACGGTATCGAGGAGGGTCAGCCGGTCACCCGCACCGGTGAGGTCCTCTCGGTCGGTGTCGGCGAGGGCTACCTCGGCCGTGTCGTCGACCCGCTCGGTAACCCGGTCGACGGCCTCGGCGAGATCGCGACCGAGGGCCGGCGCGCCCTTGAACTGCAGGCCCCGGGCGTCATGGCCCGTAAGTCGGTGCACGAGCCGATGCAGACCGGCTACAAGGCCGTCGACGCGATGGTGCCGATCGGCCGCGGCCAGCGTCAGCTGATCATTGGTGACCGTCAGACGGGTAAGACCGCTCTGGCTGTCGACACGATCATCAACCAGCGTGACAACTGGCGTTCCGGCGACCCGAAGAAGCAGGTCCGCTGCATCTACGTCGCCATCGGCCAGAAGGGCTCGACCATCGCGTCCGTTCGCGGCGCCCTGGAAGAGGCCGGCGCGCTCGAGTACACGACGATCGTCGCCGCCCCGGCGTCCGACCCGGCCGGCTTCAAGTACCTGGCCCCGTACACCGGCTCGGCCATCGGCCAGCACTGGATGTACGACGGCAAGCACGTCCTCATCATCTTCGACGACCTCTCGAAGCAGGCCGACGCCTACCGCGCCGTGTCCCTGCTGCTGCGCCGCCCGCCGGGCCGTGAGGCGTACCCGGGTGACGTCTTCTACCTGCACTCGCGTCTGCTGGAGCGCTGCGCCAAGCTCTCCGACGACATGGGCGCCGGTTCGATGACCGGTCTGCCGATCGTCGAGACCAAGGCGAACGACGTGTCGGCGTTCATCCCGACCAACGTCATCTCCATCACCGACGGCCAGTGCTTCCTGGAGTCCGACCTGTTCAACGCCGGCCAGCGTCCGGCCCTGAACGTCGGTATCTCGGTCTCCCGTGTGGGTGGTTCCGCCCAGCACAAGGCCATGAAGCAGGTCTCCGGCCGTCTGCGTGTGGACCTCGCCCAGTACCGCGAGCTGGAGGCGTTCGCCGCCTTCGGTTCCGACCTGGACGCGGCCTCCAAGGCGCAGATGGAGCGCGGTAAGCGGATGGTCGAGCTGCTGAAGCAGGCTCAGTACCAGCCGATGCCCGTCGAGGAGCAGGTCGTCTCCGTCTGGGCCGGCACCACCGGCAAGATGGACGACGTCCCGGTCGCGGACATCCGTCGCTTCGAGGTCGAGCTGCTGGAGTACCTGCGCCGTGAGCGCAAGGAGCTCCTGACCAGCATCGCCGAGGGCGGCAAGATGTCGGACGACACCCTCCAGTCCGTCGCTGACGCCATCGCCGCGTTCAAGAAGCAGTTCGAGACCTCGGACGGCAAGCTTCTGGGCGAGGACGTTCCGGTCAGCACCGCCAAGTAGACGACGGAAGGGACCTGACTCATGGGAGCCCAGCTCCGGGTCTACAAGCGTCGCATCAAATCCGTCACCGCGACCAAGAAGATCACCAAGGCGATGGAGATGATCGCCGCCTCGCGCATCGTCAAGGCGCAGCGCCAGGTGGCCGCCTCCACGCCGTACGCGACCGAGCTCACCCGCGCGGTGACCGCGGTGGCGACGGGGTCGACGACGAACCACGCCCTGACCACCGAGGTGGACAACCCGACCCGGGCCGCGATCCTGCTCATCACGAGCGACCGCGGTCTGGCCGGCGGCTACTCCGCCAACGCCCTCAAGGCGGCGGATCAGCTCACCGAGCGACTCCGCGCCGAGGGCAAGGAGGTCGACGCGTACATCGTCGGCCGCAAGGGTGTGGCGTACTACGGCTTCCGTGAGCGCAAGGTCACGGAGTCGTGGACGGGCTTCACCGACAACCCGACGTACGCGGACGCAAAGATGGTCGCGGCCCCGCTGATCGCGGCGATCGAGAAGGACACGGCCGAGGGTGGTGTGGACGAGCTCCACATCGTCTTCACCGAGTTCGTCTCGATGCTGACGCAGACGCCGGTTCAGAAGCGGCTGCTGCCTCTCAGCCTCGAGAAGGCGAAGGAGGAGACGGCGACGAAGGGCGAGATCCTTCCGCTGTTCGACTTCGAGCCGTCGGCCGAGGACGTCCTCGACGCCCTGCTGCCGCGCTACGTCGAGAGCCGGATCTACAACGCGCTGCTCCAGGCGGCTGCCTCCAAGCACGCCGCCACCCGCCGCGCGATGAAGTCGGCGACCGACAACGCCGGAGAGCTCATCAAGAGCCTCTCCCGGCTTGCCAACGCGGCCCGCCAGGCCGAAATCACCCAGGAAATCAGCGAGATCGTCGGTGGAGCCAGCGCCCTGGCCGACGCGACCGCGGGGAGTGACAAGTAATGACGACGACAGTTGAGACGGCCGCTGCCACGGGCCGCGTCGCCCGGGTCATCGGCCCGGTCGTCGACGTGGAGTTCCCCGTCGACGCGATGCCGGAGATCTACAACGCGCTGACCGTTCAGGTCGCCGACCCGGCTCTGGAGGGCGCGCTCAAGACGCTGACCCTCGAGGTCGCCCAGCACCTGGGTGACGGCCTGGTCCGCGCGATCTCGATGCAGCCCACCGACGGTCTGGTCCGCCAGGCCGCGGTGACCGACACGGGCAACGGCATCACCGTTCCCGTCGGTGACTTCACCAAGGGCAAGGTGTTCAACACCCTCGGTGAGGTGCTGAACGTCCCCGAGGAGAACGCCAACATCGGTGACCGGTGGCCCATCCACCGCAAGGCTCCGAACTTCGACCAGCTCGAGTCCAAGACCGAGATGTTCGAGACCGGCGTCAAGGTCATCGACCTTCTCACCCCGTACGTCAAGGGTGGAAAGATCGGTCTGTTCGGTGGTGCCGGTGTCGGCAAGACCGTTCTGATCCAGGAAATGATCTACCGCGTCGCCAACAACCACGACGGTGTGTCGGTGTTCGCGGGCGTCGGTGAGCGTACCCGTGAGGGCAACGACCTCATCGAGGAGATGTCCGAGTCCGGCGTCATCGACAAGACCGCGCTGGTCTTCGGTCAGATGGACGAGCCCCCGGGCACCCGTCTCCGGGTCGCCCTGGCCGGTCTGACCATGGCGGAGTACTTCCGCGATGTGCAGAAGCAGGACGTGCTCTTCTTCATCGACAACATCTTCCGGTACACCCAGGCCGGCTCCGAGGTGTCCACCCTGCTCGGCCGTATGCCGTCCGCGGTGGGTTACCAGCCGAACCTGGCCGACGAGATGGGTCTGCTGCAGGAGCGCATCACCTCGACGCGTGGTCACTCGATCACGTCGATGCAGGCGATCTACGTCCCCGCGGACGACCTGACCGACCCGGCCCCGGCCACCACCTTCGCCCACCTCGACGCGACGACGGTTCTGTCCCGTCCGATCTCCGAGAAGGGCATCTACCCGGCCGTGGACCCGCTGGACTCCACGTCCCGCATCCTGGACCCGCGCTACATCACGCAGGAGCACTACGACGCCGCCACGCGCGTCAAGGGGATCCTGCAGAAGTACAAGGACCTCCAGGACATCATCGCGATTCTCGGTATCGACGAGCTGGGCGAGGAGGACAAGCTGGTTGTCCACCGTGCCCGTCGCGTGGAGCGCTTCCTGTCCCAGAACACCCACGTCGCCAAGCAGTTCACCGGCGTGGACGGCTCGGACGTGCCGCTCGACGAGTCGATCGCCGCGTTCAACGCGATCTGCGACGGTGAGTACGACCACTTCCCCGAGCAGGCGTTCTTCATGTGCGGTGGCATCGAGGACCTCAAGGCCAACGCCAAGGAGCTCGGCGTCTCCTGAGTCGCATGACTCGCTGAAGGGGGCGGGCACGTCCCGCCCCCTTCTTCACGCCCCTTAGAATTGACCCAACACCCGGCATGACCGCCGGGTGGTGACCCGAGGAGCCAACCTTGGCTGCTGAGCTGCACGTCGAGCTGGTCGCCGCCGACCGTAGTGTCTGGTCCGGCGAGGCCACCCTGGTCGTCGCGCGCACCACGTCCGGCGACATCGGCGTCATGCCCGGTCACCAGCCGCTGCTGGGTGTGCTGGAATCGGGCCCGGTGACCATTCGCACGACCGAGGGTGGGACCGTCGTCGCCGCTGTGCACGGTGGTTTCATCTCGTTCGCGGACAACAAGCTGTCGCTGCTGGCGGAGATCGCCGAGCTGGCGGACGAGATCGACGTCCAGCGTGCCGAGCGTGCGCTGGAGCGCGCCAAGTCGGACACGGACGACGCCGCCGAGCGGCGCGCCGACGTCCGTCTGCGTGCGGTGGCGGTGCGCTAGTCGCGCCCCACGAGAAGTTCGACCCTCAGCCGCGGCCGGCCCGGATCTCCTTCGGGCCGTGCCGCGGCTGAGGCGATGCAGGTGCACGTGATATTCGGTTACGGGACGATGCGAGGAGGTCGGTGGAGATGTTCCTCGCTCTGCTTGTGAGCGGTTCTGTCGTCGCACTGGTGCTGATCGGACTGTTCGTCTTCGGGCTGCGCAGGAGGCTGATCCAGCGCTCCGGCGGTACGTTCGACTGCAGTCTGCGCTGGAACCTCGCGGATGATCACGATGCTTCCGGCAAGGGATGGGTGTACGGCGTCGCCCGGTACAGCGGCGACCGGATCGAGTGGTTCCGGATTTTCTCGTACGCGCCCCGGCCCCGCCGGGTGCTCGAGCGCTCCGCGATCGAGGTGCTGGCCCGCCGCACGCCGGAGGGCGAGGAGGAGCTGGCGCTCCTCTCCGATTCCGTAGTGCTGGCCTGCCGGCACCGCGGGACCCGATTGGAGCTGTCGATGAGCGAGGACGCGCTGACCGGCTTCCTCGCCTGGCTGGAGGCGGCCCCGCCCGGCCAGAGGGTCAACGTCGCGTAGCGATCACCCGGCGCGTACGGATGCCCGACGCCGCGTCGGAGTGCATGACAAAGCCCGGGAGAGGTGACTCTCCCGGGCTTCTGCGTCATCGTACGGAAGTGCTATCCGAGGCCGCTGTTGATCGCGCCGACCAGCTCTCCGTTGCTCGTGTCACCGCTGAACTCCCAGAAGAACGCACCGCCCAGGCCCTGGTTGTCGGCCCACTTCATCTTGGAGGTGACGGTCGCCGGGGTGTCGTAGCTCCACCAGTTGGTTCCGCAGTGGGCGTACGCCGTGCCCGCGATCGTCCCGGTGGCCGGGCAGCTGTTCCTGAGGACCTTGTAGTCCTCGATGCCCTGCTCGTACGTGCCGGCCGCCGGCCCGGTGGCCGTGCCGCCCGGGGCGGACTGGGTCACGCCGGTCCAGCCGCGTCCGTAGAAGCCGATGCCGAGCAGCAGTTTCTTGGCCGGCACCCCCTTGGCCTTGAACTTGGCGATCGCCTCGGCGGAGTTGAATCCGGCCTGCGGGATGCCCGGGTACGAGGTGAGCGGCGAGTGCGGGGCCGTGGGGCCCTTGGCCGCCCAGGCGCCGAAGAAGTCGTACGTCATCACGTTGTACCAGTCGAGGTACTGCGCGGCGCCGCCGTAGTCGGCCGCGTCGATCTTGCCGCCGGACGAGGCGTCTGCCGTGACCGCGGCGGTGACCAGGTTGTTCGCGCCGAACTTGGTGCGCATGGCCTGCATCATGTTCTTGAACGCGGCGGGGCCGCTGGTGTCGCAGGTCAGACCGCAGGCGTTCGGGTACTCCCAGTCGAGGTCGATGCCGTCGAAGACGTCCGCCCAGCGCGGGTCCTCCACCAGGTCGTAGCAGGACTGGGCGAAGGCGGCCGGGTTCTGCACGGCCTGGCCGAAGCCGCCGGACCAGGTCCAGCCGCCGAACGACCACAGGACCTTGATGTGCGGGTACTGGGCCTTCAGCTTGCGCAGCTGGTTGAAGTTGCCGCGCAGCGGCTGGTCCCAGGTGTCGGCCTTGCCGTCGACGGACTGGTCGGCGGTGTAGGCCTTGTCGTAGTCGGCGTAGGCGTCACCGATGGTGCACTTGCCGCCGCTGACGTTGCCGAAGGCGTAGTTGATGTGGGTGATCTTCGATGCGGAGCCGGAGGTCACCAGGTTCTTCACGTGGTAGTTGCGACCGTAGACGCCCCAGTTGGTGAAGTAGCCCAGCTTGACCTTGTCGCCGGGGTCGGGCTCCCCGCCGCCACCGCCGGTGGTGCGGACGGCGACGGCGCCGCTGACGGGGCCGGTCTGGTCGGCGCTGTCCCGCGCCTGGACCGAGTACGAGTAGTCCGTGCCGGCGGTCAGGCCCGTGTTGGTGTACGTGGTGCCGGTGACCGTGGCGATCTTGGCACCGTCGCGCAGGACGTCGTAGTTCTTGATGCCCTTGTCGTCGGTGGCCGCGCTCCAGCTGAGGTTCACCGACGTGTCGGTGATGCCGGAGGCCGTGGGGGCGCCGGGGGCGGAGGGCGGATTGTCACCGGGCACGCTGCCGCCGTCGCACGAGGCACCGTTCAGCTTGCAGTTGGACGGCGAGCCCGGGCCGCTGCCGTTGAAGCCGAAGGAGACGGACGCGCCCGGGGCGAGCGTGCCGTTCCAGCCGACGTTCTTGGCGGTCCAGTGGTTGCCGGAGTTGGTGACGGTGGCGTCCCAGGCGGAGGTGACGCGGGTACCGGAGGGGAAGTCCCACTCGACGGTCCAGGAGTTGATGGTCGTGGTGCCGGTGTTCTTCACCGTCCACTTGCCCTCGAAGCCGGTGCCCCAGTCGGAGGACTTGGCGTAGGTGGCCGTCGCCGAGGTGGCCGCTTCCGCGGGCGAGGCGAGTCCCACCATCGCGGCGAGGGGGAGAAGAAGGGCGGTCAGTCCCGCGGTGGCCCTGGCTCTGAACCGTGATCGCGGGCGTGGGGGCGCTTCGGTGCTCAAGGAGGCTCCTCGAGTTGAGTGCGGACATGTCAGGGGTGGTCCGTGCACTGTGCACACCGCGGGGCTCACCGCAGTGTGCTCGGTGAGATTAGGGTGGTCTGGACCAATCGTCAATAGGTCCAGACCAACGGTCCGCGCCCTGCCGTCCGACCTCGGTTCAGATGCCCAACTCCTGCGCGAGGACGGCCGCTTGCACCCTGCTGCGCAGCTCCAGCTTCCCCAGCAACCTGCTGACGTGGGTCTTCACCGTGGCCTCCGCCATCGACAGCCGCACCGCGATCTCCGCGTTCGACATCCCCTCGCCGAGGCACGAGAGCACCTCCCGCTCCCGCCTCGTCAACGTGTCCAGCACCGCCGGATCAGGCGCGTCCGCCGACCGTGCGGGAGCGGGCGCGGCGAACTCCGCGATCAGCCGCCGGGTGACGGCCGGCGCGATCATTCCCTCGCCGCGCGCCACCGTCCGCACCGCCTCGAGCAGATCACCCGCCTCGGTGTTCTTCAGCAGAAAGCCCGCCGCACCGGCCCGCAACGCCCCGAAGACGTACTCGTCGAGATCGAACGTCGTCAGCACCAGCACATCGGCCAGCTTCTCCGCGACCACCTGCCGCGTCGCGGAGACCCCGTCGAGCCGGGGCATCTGCACATCCATCAGCACCACGTCCGGGCGCAGCTCGCGCGCGAGGCGCACCGCCTCCTCGCCGTCCGCCGCCTCCCCGGCCACCTCGATGTCCGGCGCGCTGCGCAGGATCAGGACCAGCCCCGCCCGCACCGCGTTCTGGTCCTCCGCGACCAGGACCCGGATCCGGGCCCCGGTCCCCGAGTCGTCCGCCTGCGCCGTCATGCCGATGGCTCCTTGTCGTCCGTCACGGGCAGCACCGCCCGCACGCGCCAGATCTTGTCGGGCCCGCCGGCGGGGCCCTCCACCGGAGCGGCCTCGAACGTCCCGTCCAGCAGCGCGACCCGTTCCTCCATCCCCACCAGGCCCGCACCGGAGCCGGGCGCCCGTGGTCCCGGCCGCCGCCCGAACGGGCTGGTCACCGTCACCCGCAGCGCGTCGCCCGCCCCGCCGGACACCTCGACACGCACCTCGCCGGCCTCCGCGTGCTTGATCGCGTTGGTCAGCGACTCCTGGACGATGCGGTAGCCGGCGAGCTCCACGGGCGCCGGCAGCCGGGAGCCTTGCTCCCGGTCGTCACGGAGCACGAAGCTCAGCCCGCTCTGCCGGCCGTTCGTCCTCGCCTGCTCCACCAGGGCGTCGAGTCCGGCCAGCGTGGGCGCGGCGGCCGGTTCCACGTCGCCGCTGCTGTCGCGCAGCAGACCGATCAGCCGTCGCATCTCCGCCAGGCCCTCGACGCTGTTCTCGCGGATCACGGTCATCGCCTGCCTGGTCGTCGCCTCGTCGTCCAGCGACAGGGCCGCCGTGGAGTGGATCGCGATCGCGGAGAGGTGGTTGGCGACCATGTCGTGCAACTCCCGGGCCATCCGGGCGCGCTCGGCCGCGATCGCCTGTGCGCGGTCCATCTCCGCGAGCAGCGCGGTCTGTTCGGCCCGCAGCCGGGCGGCGTTCGCCGCCTCCCGGTGGTTTCGGACGATCGCGCCGGTGGTGGCGGGACCGAACGAGACGAGCCCGGTGACCATTCCGATCAGGAGCGCGGCGGGCTCCCGCAGCCAGGCCAGGAAACCGATCGTCACCGCGATCGTGATCAGCCCGGTGGTGACCGGGATGCGCCGGGCGGAGCCGGGGGTGCCGTAGAGCACGGCCGCGTACGCCAGGTCCGCGAACATCAGGAGCGTCACGATGCTGCCGGGCGTGAACGGGTCGAGCAGGACCGCGGCGGTGCCCGTGAGGAGGGCCGTGCGCGGCATCGTCCGCCGCAGCAGCTCCAATCCGGAGATCATCACCAGGGGGACCAGCGTCACCCAGGACGGCAGCGGAGCCTTCGGCCCGTTGGTGTGCACTCCGAGCGACCACAGCAACAGGCCACCGAGCAGGCCGACGACCGCGATGAGCACGTCGTCACGGTGAGGGCGGGGGAAGGTCACCCGTCCATCAAACACGGCACCACCGCCCCCGTGCCTCCGCGCACGGGGTGAGCCCGCAGTACATCGAAGGATGCAGTCGCAGTTCGTCACCGGCGACGACGAATCGGTGTCCGCCGGCGGCCAGGCTTGGACCGTACGAAGGGAGAGCTGCCGTGATCGTCACGCTGATCGTGATCTGCGAGGTCGGCTTCTGGGTGCTGCTGGCCGCCGGACTGGCCGTCCGCTACCTGCTGAGGATGCCGCGCACAGGCGCCGCGCTGCTGCTGTGCGAACCACTGCTGGAGGTCCTGCTGCTGGTGGTCACGGTGATCGACCTCAAGAACGGCGCCGAGCCGGACTGGAAACACGGCCTGGCCGCCCTCTACATCGGCTACACGGTCGGCCACGGCCACCGCACCGTCAAGTGGCTCGACGGCCATGCCGCGCACCGCCTCGCCGGCGGGCCGCCGCCGGCGAAGCCGCCGCGCCACGGCATGGCCCGCGCCCGGTACGAGGGCCGGATCTGGCTGGGCACGGCGGTGGGAGCGATCGTCGCGACCGTGCTGCTCCAGACCGCGATCTGGTACGTCGGCGACGCCGACCGGACCGGTTCGCTGCGGAGCTGGATGTACGGCGCCTGGCGCGCGGCTGGCATCCACGGCCTGATCGCGCTCACCTACGTGATCTGGCCGAAGAAGGCCCCGGCGGACGAGCAGGAACGCGAACCGGTCCGCGCCGAGCGTTAGCGTTCTCCGCCCGGCACCCACAGCACGTCCCCGACCTCCTTGTTCGCCACCCTGGCGAGAATGAACAGGAGGTCGGAGAGGCGGTTGAGGTACGTAGCCGTCAGCGCGTTCATCGTCTCGCCGTGCACCTCCATCGCCGCCCACGTCGAGCGCTCCGCCCGCCGTACGACCGTGCAGGCCTGGTGCAGCAGCGCTGCGCCCGGGGTGCCGCCCGGAAGGATGAAGCTGCGCAGCTTCTCCAGCTGCTCGAGGAAGCGGTCGCAGTCCGCCTCCAGCTTGTCGATGTACGACTGCTCCACCCGCAGCGGCGGGTACTTCGGATTCTCGACGACCGGCGTGGAGAGGTCCGCCCCCACGTCGAAGAGGTCGTTCTGCACCCGGACGAGGACCTTCACGACCTCCTCGTCCAGCTTCCCCAGGGCGACGGCCGTGCCGATGACCGCGTTGGCCTCGTTGGCGTCGGCGTACGCGGAGATGCGCAGATCGGTCTTGGCGGTGCGGCTCATGTCGCCGAGGGCGGTGGTGCCCTGGTCGCCGGTGCGGGTGTAGATGCGCGTCAGATTGACCATGTGGCCAGCCTAGTTAGGCACCGGGCCGGCGGCAGGCCCGTGTGCCCACCGTCACGGGCGGCGCCGTTCGGCCCGCGGCGCCGAGGACACCCTGGAGCGGGGTCCGCGAAGCGCGAGGGGCCGCTCCGGTGTGATGTCCGTCATCTGAGACGTGACGCGCATCTCTTCGCGGTCACAGGGGCCCCTCACGCCCGCTAATCTCCGGCAGAGAGCGCACATGTAAACAGTCGTTAAGGAGTGCCGCAGTGGCCAGGAAGCTCGCCGTCATCGGTGCCGGACTCATGGGTTCCGGAATCGCGCAGGTCTCTGCCCAGGCAGGCTGGGACGTCGTTCTGCGTGACGTCACCGACGAGGCACTGACCCGCGGCAGGGACGGCATCAAGGCGTCGTACGACAAGTTCGTCTCCAAGGGCAAGCTCGAAGCGGCCGACGCCGACGCGGCGTTGGCGCGGATCACGACCACCACCGACCTCGACGCCGTCGCCGACGCGGACATCGTCGTCGAGGCGGTGTTCGAGAAGCTCGAGGTCAAGCACGAGATCTTCCGCGCCCTCGACAAGCTCGTACGGGACGACGCGGTCCTCGCCTCCAACACCTCCGCCATCCCGATCACCAAGATCGCGGCAGTGACGGAACGCCCGGAGCGCGTCGTCGGCGCCCACTTCTTCTCGCCGGTCCCGATGATGCAGCTGTGCGAGCTGGTGCGCGGCTACAAGACGAGCGACGAAACCCTCGCCACCACGCGCGAGTTCGCCGAGTCGGTCGGCAAGACCTGCATCGTCGTCAACCGCGACGTCGCCGGCTTCGTCACCACCCGCCTCATCTCGGCACTCGTCGTCGAGGCCGCGAAGCTGTACGAATCGGGCGTGGCGAGCGCCGAGGACATCGACATCGCCTGCAAGCTCGGTTTCGGACACGCCATGGGGCCGCTCGCCACCGCCGACCTGACCGGCGTCGACATCCTGCTCCACGCGACGAGCAACATCTACACCGAGTCGCAGGACGAGAAGTTCGCGCCGCCGGAGCTGATGCGCCGGATGGTGGACGCCGGTGACATCGGCCGCAAGAGCGGGCAGGGCTTCTACAAGCACTGACGTCGCCGCAGGCGTTATCGACCGGTTCGACATCACCCGGCGGGGTGAATTCGGTATCGGTTCGCTTACAAGTAGCAACCCCTGCGCCTATGCGGCAGTCAGTTGTTGCAGGACAGAGAAGAACCGAAGAACGGTCAGCCGCACGTCGACACGGGGCCAACACGGGGCACTGTAAGCACACTCGGGAGCGCATATGCACATCAGGGGCGACCACGCCGAGCTGGTCGTCGGGGGCCGCCTCGACGTCCGCAGCGCGGCGGACGCCCGTACGGTCCTGCACTCGGCCGTCGACGACGGAGCCGGCGACCTGGTGCTCGACCTGACCCACCTGGATTCCTGGGACGCCACCGGGCTCGGGGTCATCATGGGGGCGCACCGGCGGGCCGGCAGATGCGGCCGCAGGCTGGTGCTCCGTGGTGTGCCGCCGCAGATGCAGCGACTGCTCGTGGCGACACGGCTGCACCGCATTCTCGCGATCGAGGGCGGCCTCGCTGCGGAATCGCTTCCGCGGGTGTGATCCCCGCCGCCGACGATGACCGGCGCGAGGCCGGCCAGGCGGCGGAGGGGTGGGTGCGGGTACGGCGACGCGGCCGGCCGGCCGACGGCCGTCAAGGCCGCCACGGATGAACCGTCCCGTCGTGCGTGACGGGGGCACGAACAGGGCGAGCAGCCCAATCCTCCTGAGACCGTGACGTCGGGGACGCGCGGCACCCCGAAGGTTTCGCGATGCGCGGCGAACGTCTAGGGTTCGATCGCCTACCCTTTCGACGGACCCATGAGGCGGGCTCCGGACCGAGGCGACAAGGCGTGCAGGAATGCCGGGAGGCACCGCACGCGGCTTCGGCACCAAGGCAGCGATCTTGGCGGCGACAAGGCCGGGCGAACCTGATCTGGGAGCTTTGACCATGGACAACGACAGCTTCGGCGAGGGCGCCGGACCGGTGCGACCGCCGCGCGACGCCATCACGCCCGGACAGTCGACGCCCGCGCCCCGGCGCACGGTCCAGCTCGTCTCCGGCGACTTCCTGCTCACGATCAACCCGGTCGACGGCAGCGAGATCGAACCCTGCCCGCCCGGGGGGCCCGGCCTGGCCGACGGCCAAGGGGGCGAGCAGCCGAGCCGGCCGACCCGCCGGAACGCCGCGCAACGCGCGGAGCTCCTCCGAGCCGCGCAGCCGCCCGTGCCCCCCGGCCCCGCCGCTCCCCGCCCGCCGCTGCTGGAACGCGACGAGGAACTCGCGCGTCTCGTACGGCTCCTCGGCAGCGGCCGGTCCGTCCGCCTCACCGGCCCGGCGGGCTCCGGTCGCAGCTCCCTGCTCGACGCCGTCGCCGCGAAGTGCGGCGCCTTCGCGCCCGACGGGGTCGTAC
The DNA here is from genome assembly GCF_009832925.1 of Streptomyces sp. Tu 2975. Classification (GTDB taxonomy): domain Bacteria; phylum Actinomycetota; class Actinomycetes; order Streptomycetales; family Streptomycetaceae; genus Streptomyces. Next base: position 2,752,119 of record NZ_CP047140.1, on the reverse strand, counting down.
GGCTCAACGGCCACCGCCGCACACCGGCCGAGCTGCTCCAGGAACTTTTCACGGTCGTCTACGACTCGCCGGGCCTGCGCCCCGACCGGAACGCGCTCGCCGGCTTCGTGCGCGACATCGGAGCCGTCGTCGTACTGGACGACCTCGAGTTCGGCGGTGCGTCCCTCGACGAGTTGCTCGACGCCGCACCGGAATGCGCGTTCCTCGTCGCTGCCACCCCGGACGTCGCCGCACCCGGCGCAGGCTCGCACCTCGAAGAGGTCTTCCTCAGCGGCCTCGGCCGCGCCGCAGCGCTCGAACTGCTGCGCAAGGCCGTGGACCGGCCGCTGACGGAGGAGGAATCCAACTGGGCGGGTGATCTCTGGTTCGAGTCGGAGGGCCTGCCCCTGCGGTTCGTCCAGGCGGCCGCGCTGCTGCGCCAGTGCGACGAGCTTCGGGCCGACCCGGAGGCCTTCGAGGAGTTCGCCCCCTTCGCGGCCGCCGGCGGCAAGGACGTACCCCTGCCGTCGCTCGGCGAGGGTGCCGCGCCCGCCTCGCTGCTCGCCTCACGGCTCAGCGAGTCGGCGAGGCAGACCCTGCGTTTCGCGGTCGCCCTCGGCGGCGAGGTGCCGCACCAGGCCCATCTGCCGGCCCTCGTCGGGGACACCCACGCCGACGCCGCCCTCGGCGAACTGATGAGCTGCGGACTGCTCTCCCCGGCCGGCCCGCGTTACCGGCTGGCGGCCGGTGTGCTCGCCCAGCTCCGCGAGAAGGGCTACGACGAGGACGCCGCCGGCCACGCGCACACCGCCGCCCAGCACTACGCCTGGTGGGCCGGGCACCCGTCCGTCACCCCCGAGCGGGCCGTGGCGGAGGCGGACGCCGTGCTGGCCGCCCTGAGTGTCCTGGTGCCCGGCCGGGACGCCGGCCATCCCAGTACGGCCGTGCTGCTCGCCCGCAGCGCCGCGCCCGCGTTCGCCGCCGGACGGCAGTGGGCCGCCTGGGAGCGGGCCCTGCGGATGGGCTCCGAGGCCGCCCGCATTGCCGGTGAGGTCGCCGAAGAAGCCTACTTCCACCACGAGTTGGGCGTCCTCGCGCTGTGCACCGGGAACGTGGACCGGGCCAGGGCCGAGCTCGAGGCGTCGATCGGCATGCGCGGCGCGCTCGCCGACAAGAGCGGCACCGTCGCCGGACGCCGGGCCCTGGCGCTCGTCGCCGACCGTGAGTCCGGGCTGGTGCCCGCGGCGCCGGCTGTCGCGGGCGGGGCGGGGCCCGTGTCGCCCCCGAGGGGCTTCCCCGGTTCGGCGCTGACGAAGCGGCTGCCGCGGACCGGCGCGCAAAACCTGGGCACCGCCGCACCGGTGGCGGGTCACCAGCAGGAGACTGCGGCGGACGGCTCCGAGCGCCCGGCGGGCCGCGGCGCGGCCATCCTCATGGGCGCCCGCCGCAACCTCGTCGCCACGGGAGCGGGGGCGCTGCTCGCGGTGGTCCTCGGCACGGTGGTCACCCTGGGCATGACCTCCGACCAGGAGGAGCCGCCCGCGAGTGACGTACGCAACGGCCAGCCGGTGAACGAGGACGACGTCGACGACGACTGGACCGCCGAGGACCCGACGGCCGACGTCTCCGACGATCCGTCGAAGGAGAAGGACGACGCCAAGCCGACGGGGTCGTCCTCGTCGGCCACGACGCCCGCGTCGACGGGCCGCCCGCCCGAAACGGGGGAGGCGCCGTCGCCGAGCTCGTCGCGGCCCACGAGTCCTTCGGACTCGCGGCCGCCGTCGAGTCCGAAGCCGCCGTCGAGCCCCAAGCCTCCGCCGACCGCGAAGCCGCCGACGCTCCCGACGGAGTCCGAGACCCCCACCCCGACCCCGACTCCGACGCCCTCGCAGACGTCCACGGCCCCGGGCGGCAGCGCGTCCGCGAGCGAGCCGAGCGAAGCGACGATGACGAGCGGCGGGGCGCCTTCCGCGTCGCCGTCGATCATCTGACCCGGCCGCGCCGCGGCGCGGCCGGCGCGGGGCACCCCCGCCCCCTCCCTGGAGCCTGACGGGGCCGGGGCTGCGCCCCGCCTCCCTTTGACCGGGCTGGGCCTGTGCCGCGAAGCGCGGCCGGGCTGCGCCTCGAAGCCCGGACAGGACTGGAGCCGGCAGCAACCCCCTGACGGGGCCTGGGCTGCACCCGGCACCCTTGACCGGGGCTGCGCCTGTGCCGCGAAGCGGGGCCGGGCTGCGCCCCGAAGCCCGGAGAGGCGCTGGAGCTGAGCACCCAACCCTGTCGGGGCCGGCTGCGCCCGGAAGCGGGGGCCGGGCCCGCGGAACCCCCGATGGGCCCGGGGCGCTCCGGCATGGGCTCGGGGCTGCGCCAGGAAACGGGGACGGGCCCTGAAACTCGCAGGGGCCGGGCTGCGCCACCACCCCCTTGACGGGGGCTCCACGCCGCTCGGCGACGCCCGGCGTGGCCGCGCAGGGCGTCGCGGTCTCCCGGGGGAGGGTGCGTCCCGGCGGGACGTACGGCCGGGCCGCACCGGACGTCGGCCCGCGAGGGCGGCGCGCGCCTTCCAGGCACCGCCCCGGCGGGCGCGGTGGCGTCAGAACAGGCGGAGCTTGTCGTCCTCGATGCCGCGCATCGCGTTGTAGTCCAGGACCACGCAGCCGATGCCGCGGTCCGTCGCCAGGACCCGGGCCTGGGGCTTGATCTCCTGGGCCGCGAACACGCCCTTCACGGGCGCCAGGTGCGGGTCGCGGTTGAGGAGTTCCAGGTAGCGGGTGAGCTGCTCCACGCCGTCGATCTCGCCGCGGCGCTTGATCTCCACCGCCACCGTCGCGCCGTCGGCGTCGCGGCAGAGGATGTCCACCGGGCCGATGGCCGTGGGGTATTCACGGCGGATGAGGCTGTACCCCGCGCCAAGTGTCTCGATCCGGTCGGCGAGGAGCTCCTGGAGGTGCGCTTCCACGCCGTCCTTGATGAGGCCGGGGTCGACGCCGAGCTCGTGCGACGAATCGTGGAGGACTTCCTCCATCGTAATGATCAGTTTCTCGCCCGCTTTGTTCACGACGGTCCAGACGCTGTCGTCGCCCTCCTTCAATGTGCAGGGAGGGGACATCCAGTTCAGCGGTTTGTACGCCCTGTCGTCGGCGTGGATGGAGACACTGCCGTCCGCCTTGACCAGGATCAAACGGGGGGCGGAGGGCAGGTGGGCGGTGAGCCGGCCGGCGTAGTCCACGGAGCAGCGGGCGATGACGAGACGCATGGTCCGCAACGCTACTCGACGGACGCCGCGCTGCGCGATTCGCCCCGGAAGCGCCCTTCGTTATTTGGCCGGTTGTGTGCCCAATCTCCTGGTGCGCTCAAGTCGGCGCACTTACCGTGGAAGACAGGAGGTCGTCGGCCGTGCACTCTGCGTCGCCGTACAGCATTGGTATGCCGTCGTTCGGTCCACTTCCTCCTTCCCTGCCCGTAAGGCCCCGTTTCTCGGGGTCGCGAGAGGAGAACCCATGTCGCTCGACGTCTCACCGGCGCTGTTGGAACAGGCCGAGCGAGGCGAGGTCGACGAAGCAGCTTTCGTCGACTGCGTCCGGACCTCCCTGCCCTACGCATGGGAGATGATCAGTTCTCTGGTGGCTCAGCTGAAGGTGGACGGCGGCGAGTTCGCCGACAACCAGACGCCCCCGCCGGACGAGCAGGCACGTGGTCAGCTGCTGCGCGCGCTCGCGAGTGACGCGATTCGCGGCGCGCTCCAGCGGCACTTCGGAGTGCGACTGGCATTCCAGAACTGCCACCGCGTCGCGGTGTTCCCGCTGGACCCCTCGGTCGACGAGCGGCTCGCCCGCTTCACCTCGATACGGGGCCAGTTGCTCAATCAGTCGCCCGAACTTCGCGACTGCTGAAGTCTTCTGCTGCCGCTCCGCATCATTGGAGGTGCACAGATGTCGGAGCGGCGGCACCGTCGGAACCGGAACCTCGCAACCTTGGACACGGTCGAGCGTCAATCGAGCAGGGGCAGCACTTCCGTGCCCAGCCGCCGGACGTTCTCCTCGGTGGTGGCGAGGTCACCGGAGCCCTCCGCGAGCAGCGCGAAGCGTGTGATGCCGGTGCGCTCCGCGGTCGCCGCAAGGCGGTCCGCGGCCAGGCGCGGCGGCCCCACCGGATGCAAGGAACAGAGCAGCTCCGTGTACGCGACGGGGTCGCGCATCGCGCGGTGCCGTCCGTCGACCGTCACATGCGCGTCCAGGCCCTGCTTCAGCCAGCCGGGCATCGCCTTGACGAGGGTCTCCGCCGCCTCGTCGGCGCGGTCGGCGATCTGGACGACGCCGGCCGACACATGCCCGGCCGTGGCGACCTGCTCGGCCGGGTGTCCCGCGGAGAGGGCGTACGTACGCCACAGGGCGACCATGTCCGCCTTCTCCTGGTCGCCGCAGTGCATGCCGAGCAGCATCGGCAGGCCTCGCTCCGCCGCGAGCCTGACGCTCTGCGGGGACGTGCACGCGACGACCACCTCGGGTCCCTCGGGCGGCCCGTCGATCACCTCGTCGGGGCGCGGGACGACCGGGACCTCCCGGAAGGAGAACCGTTCGCCCTGCGTGCCGACGCGGGGCTCGCGCAGCCACCGCAGCAGCAGGTCCAGGGATTCGGGGAAGCCCTGCTCGTACGCGGCCAGGCCGGCGCCGAACACCTCCAGGTCGACCCACGGTCCGCCGCGTCCCACCCCGAGGGTGAACCGCCCGCCGGACGTGAGATGCAGCAGTGCGGCCTGCTCGCCCAGCGCCACGGGATGCGCGGTCGGCAGCACGCTCACCGCCGTGCCCACACGGATCCGGCGGGTGCGGCCGAGCAGCAGCGCCGCGAGGGTCACGGCGGACGGGCACACCCCGTACGGCACGAAGTGGTGCTCGGCCAGCCACACGGCGTCGAGGCCCGCTTCCTCCGCCACCTCGGCGGAACGCACCGCCCGGTGCAGGGCCTCCCCCTGTCCTTGGCCCGGGAACTGGGCCGCCAGTACGAACGTTCCAACGCGCATCGCCTTCTGCCTCCTTGCGGCCGACGCGTCACTCCCCCTACAGGCAACAACGCCTGACACGTGCCAAAGGCACGGGCAGACGTGAAGTTGTTGCGATTTTCCGGTAACTGGCCCTGATGCAGGACGCGAGCGCACCCGTGGGAGGGACAGGCGCCCGGGCCCGGGCCCGTACGCTGTACGGGCAACTGTCCTGACTTGCCCCGTGAGGTGTCACGTGTCCCCGCGCCGCAACCGCCCCCGAGGCGGCGATAAGCCCATCGAGCGAGCGAGCGACCCCGCAGGCCGGTACGGCGGTTTCGGCGGCAGCGAGTCCTGGCAGGGCGAGGAGTGGTCGGTGCGCCATGTCGCGGGTGCGAGCGCCGCCGGCAAGCGGTACCGCTGCCCCGGATGCGATCAGGAGATCGCCTCGGGCATGCCCCACGTGGTCGCCTGGCCCGAGCACGGCGGCGTGGAAGACCGCCGCCACTGGCACAAGGCCTGCTGGAACGCGAAGGACCGCCGCACCACGAAGGTGCAGCGGTCCAGGAACGCGCCGAAGTACTGAACGCGCGCGGTCAGACGTCCCGGCTGCTCATCGTCGCGTACGCCCCGCCGAGCGCCACGAGTGAGAGGCCGAGCATGATCCACACCGGCTCCCAGCCGAGGGGACCGGAGGACCCGCCCGACGCGGCCTCGCCGTAGATGCCGATGAGCTGGCTCGGGATGGCCCACTCCAGCAGGAACTGCTGCAGGTCCTGGAGCGACTCGGAGAACATGAACATCGCCGCCACCAGCGGCAGCAGCATCACACCGATCATGGTGGTGATCGCACCGGCCGAGTGCCGGATCATGGCGCCCACGGCCAGCGACAGCAGCCCGAGCGAGGCGATGTAGAGGCCCACGCCGACGGAGGCGCGCAGCCATTCGTCACCGGTGGGCTCGACCGCCTCCACCATCGCGTTCTGGATGACCGCGACGAGGCCCGCGACCAGGGTGGTGATCGTGAGGACCAGCAGGAAGAAGACGGCGGCCTTGGCCGCCAGCACCCGGCCGCGGCTCGGGCAGGCCGTCAGCGTCGTACGGATCATGCCGGTGCTGTACTCGGACGCGATGGTGAGCACGCCCAGGGTCATCACACAGATCGAGCCGGGCAGGACGCCGAAGAAGCCCATACCGAGGGCGGACGAGTCCCCGAGGCCGGCCGATTCGCCGGCGGCCGCGACGAGCGCGGCGACCCCGAGACCGATGCCGAGCATCAGCACGATCATCACGCCCAGCGTCCACATCGTGGAGCGCACGGAACGGATCTTCGTCCACTCCGACAGGAGCGCGTCACCGAGGCTGGCCCCGCGCACCGGGATCGGGGAGGCGTACGAGCCGGGCTGCTGGTAGGGAGTGGTCATCGTGCGTCCTCGGGCTTGGTCAGGTCGGCGGGGGCGGCCGCCGGGGGAGCGGGGGCCTCGGCCGGGGCGGCGGCGGGCGGTGCGGCCGGCGCCGGCGCCGCGTACGGGTTCTGGCCGGGGTGGGGCGGCGGCGGGGCGTAGAACCCCTGCTGCGGCACCTCGGGGATGTGCGGCTGCGGCGGGACGTGTCCCATCGGCGGCTGCTGCATGAGCCCGGACTTCTCGTCCGCCGTCGAGCGGTAGTCCACCGCACCCTGCGTCATCCGCATGTACGCCTCCTCCAGGGAGGCCTGGTGCGGCGACAGCTCCCACAGCCGTACGTCCGCGTCGTGCGCCAGGTCGCTGATGCGGGGCAGCGGCAGGCCGGTCACCCGCAGCGCGCCGTCCGGCTCCGGCATCACCTGGCCGCCCGCCTCGGTCAGGGCGGCGAGGAGCTTCTCGCGCTGCTCGGGCTCCGTCTGCGGGGTACGGACCCGGGCGAAGTCCGCCGAGTTGTGGGAGATGAAGTCCTTCACGCTCATGTCCGCCATGAGCTGACCGCGTCCGATCACGATCAGATGGTCGGCGGTGAGGGCCATCTCGCTCATCAGGTGCGAGGAGACGAAGACCGTACGGCCCTCGGCGGCCAGCTGCTTCATCAGGTTGCGCACCCAGAGGATGCCCTCGGGGTCGAGGCCGTTGACCGGCTCGTCGAAGAGCAGAACCTGAGGGTCGCCCAGCAGAGCGGCGGCGATGCCGAGCCGCTGCCCCATGCCGAGCGAGAAGCCCTTGGAGCGCCTCTTCGCCACGCCCTGGAGGCCCACGACGCCGAGCACCTCGTCGACCCGGCGGTCCGGGATGCCGGAGAGCTGGGCGAGCGACAGCAGGTGGTTGCGGGCGGTGCGGCCGCCGTGCACCGCCTTGGCGTCGAGCAGCGCGCCGACCTGGCGGGGCGCGTTCGGCAGCTGCCGGAACGGGAGCCCGCCGATGGTGACCTGGCCCGATGTCGGCCGGTCGAGGCCGAGGATCATGCGCATGGTCGTGGACTTGCCCGCGCCGTTGGGGCCGAGGAATCCGGTGACGGCGCCCGGCCGCACCTGGAAGGAAAGGTTGTACACGGCCGTCTTGGCGCCATAGCGCTTCGTCAGGCCGACTGCCTCGATCATTCTCCAGCCCCATCGACTTTCGGGTCGTCGGGGCACAGGCGGTGCAGCCGTACGCCCCCGTAAGTGCTAGGAGGATAGCCGGGCCCCGATGGTTCCGCCCAAGCAGATACGGCTACGGGCCCTTTCAGGCGTCCCGTTTCCTCAGCACGAGGAAGCCGCCGAGGAGCGCCGCGGCCACCCACAGCAGCATGATGCCCAGGCCGCCCCAAGGGCCGTAAGGGGAGTCCCCGCTGTTCATGGCGTTCGGGACCACCTGCATGATCTTGGCGCCGGCCTGGTCGGGGAAGTAGCGTGCGACCTCCTTGGCGCCCGGTACCGCGGAGAGGATCTGCGAGACCAGGAAGAAGAACGGCATCAGGATGCCCAGCGAGAGCATCGAGCTGCGCAGCATCGTGGCGACGCCCATCGAGAAGAGCGCGATCAGACCCATGTAGATGCCGCCGCCGAAGACGGCCCGCAGCACGTTCTCCTCGCCGATCGTGGTGCGGTGCTCGCCGAGCAGCGCCTGGCCGATGAAGAACGTGAGGAAGCTGGTCGCCATCCCGACCACGAACGCCAGCAACCCGGCCACCGCGATCTTGCTGAAGATGAACGTGCCGCGCTGCGGCACGGCGGCGAGCGAGGTGCGGATCATGCCCGAGCTGTACTCGGTGCCGACGACGAGAACACCGAAGACGACCATCGCGAGCTGCCCGAGCACCATCCCGGAGAAGCTGATGAGGGTCGGGTCGAAGGTCAGCCGCTCGGCGTCCGGCAGATCGTCGAACGTGGCGTTCATCAGGGCGCACAGGGCCGCGCCCATCGCGACGGTCACGGCGAGCGCACTGATCAGTGTCCAGCGCGTGGAGGAGACCGTACGGATCTTGGTCCACTCGGACTGGAGGACGGCGGGTACGGATGCCATCGGTCAGGCTCCCTCTTTGCGCGGGGCCCACTGGGGGGCGCCGTGGCCGGACGGCGGGGTTCGGGGGCCGGGCGGTGGTGGTGCGCCCCCGCCGGTGGAATGCGCGTGGTACTCCACCGAGCCGGCGGTCATCTGCATGAACGCCTCCTCGAGCGAGGCGCGTTGGGCACTGAGTTCGTGGAGCACGATCCGGTGTTCGGCGGCGAGCTCGCCGAGCTGCTCGGTGCTCGCGCCGTCGACCTCCAGCGTGCCGTTGTCCGTCTCGACGACCGTCATACCCGCCCGGTGCAGGGCGTCCCGCAGCTCTTCCTGCTGGGGGGAGCGGAGCCGCACATAACTGCGCGAGTTCTGCTGGATGAAATCGGCCATCGAGGTGTCGGCCAGCAGCTTGCCCTGGCCGATCACGATCAAGTGATCGGCGGTCAGGGCCATTTCGCTCATGAGATGAGAAGAAACGAAGATCGTCCGGCCTTCTTGCGCGAGGGCTTTCATCAGATTGCGGATCCAGTGAATTCCCTCGGGGTCCAGACCATTGACCGGTTCGTCGAACATCAGGATCTCGGGATCACCGAGCAGCGCCGACGCGATTCCCAGCCGCTGACCCATCCCCATGGAGAAGCCCTTCGACTTCTTCCGCGCGACCGGTGTCAGTCCCACCACGTCGAGGACCTCGGCGACCCGGCTCCGCGGGATGCGGTTCGCCTGGGCCAGGCAGAGCAGGTTGTTGTACGCGCTGCGGCCGCCGTGCATCGCCTTGGCGTCGAGCAGCGCCCCGATGTACTTCAGCGGCTCTTCGAGCTCGCGGTAGTGCCGGCCGTCGATCCTGACGGTGCCACTGGTGGGATTGTCGAGATCGAGCATCATCCGCATCGTCGTCGACTTGCCCGCCCCGTTGGGGCCGAGGAACCCGGTCACCATCCCCGGGCGCACCTTGAAGGAGAGATGGTCGACCGCGACCTTGCTGCCGAAGTGTTTGGTGAGACCCTCGAGCTCGATCATGCGTTCACGCTACGGGGGCAAGGAAGCGTCCGCCACCGGGTTCCGGGAAGGGAACGAGTCCCTTCCGCATCAGGGTGACACCGCCGGGCAACAGGGTGACGGGCAGGGGCCGGACGCACCGGTGCCCGGTGCCTGAACGGCACCGGGCACCGGTCGAGAACCGCCGGAGGGAGCGTCAGCGGGACTGCTGCGCCGGGACTCCACGGGAGATCGGCTCGTCGTCGGCGGGCGTGCCCGCCGCGGCGACCGCGGCACCGGTCAGCGTGGCCAGCATCTCGCGGACGTTGGTCAGCTGGGCGTTGATCGAGTCGCGGCGGTTGGTGAGCGCCGCCAGCTCGCGCTCCGATTCGCTGCGGATCCGGTCGGCCTTGGCGTTGGCGTCGGCCACGATGTCCTCGGCCTGGCGCTGCGCGGTCTCCACCGTCTGACGGGCACGGCGCTCCGCGTCCGTACGCAGCTTCTCGGCCTCGAGGCGCAGCTGCTCGGCACGGTGCTCGATCTCCGCGAGACGCTTCTCCGCCTTCGCCTGACGGGACGCCAGGTCCCGCTCCGACTGCTCCCGGCGCTTGGCGAGGTTGGTCTCGAAGTCCGCGGCGGCCTGGGCGGCCTTGGCGCGGGTCTCCTCGAAGAGCGCGTCCGCCTCCTCCCGCTTGGACTGCGCGTCCTTCTGGGCCTCGCTGCGCAGCGTCTGGGCGTCGCCCTTCGCCTTCTCGACGATGCGGATGCCCTCGTCCTCCGCCTTCGCCTTGCGCTCGGAGGCGAACGACTCGGCGTCGTTGCGCACCTGCTGGGCGGCGGACTCGGCGAGCTCACGGTGCTGCTCGGCGGCGCGACGGGCCTCCTCGCGCAGGTCCTTCGCCTCCTCCTCGGCGAGGCGGAGGATCTTCTCGACACGCGCACCGAGACCCGCGTACGACGGCTCGGCGTCGTTGACCTGGGCCTGGGCGTTCTGCGTCTCGAGGTGGAGCTCCTCGATGCGCTTTTCCAGAGAGGTGATTCGGGCCAGAGCACTATCACGGTCGGCGACGAGTTTGGTAATGCGGTCGTCCACCTGACCGCGGTCGTAACCACGCCGCACGAGCTCGAAGCCGAAGGGGGAGGAAGTGTCGCTCATGGGGTTCCTGTCAATGAGACCGGTGAGGTGTTAGAGGGAATCCTAGGGGCCCGAGCGGCGTGTCATCGAGCGGATGCCGGTTTGATCTGGAGAATGTCCAGCCTTTTGAGTGGCTAGCCGTCGGATGACTTGCCACTCGAACGTGTAACCCCTGCTGCCGCACCGGCCTTGACGCCGCCGCCGGAGCCGCCGCCCGCCCCGGACTTGCCGGCGGCCGGGGCCTCGAACGACTCCAACGCCTCGAGCACGTCCTGGACACGAGAGATCTCCGCCTGGATGTCCTCGCGCCTGCGCACCAGGACGTCCAGCTCCCGCTTGCCCTCGTCGACCGTCCGGCCGGCCTCCAGGTCGGCCTCCGCCTTGGCGCGCTCGCCCTCGCGGATCAGCTCGGCCTTCTTCTGCTCGGCCTCCTTGAGGAGACCCTCCGCCTTCTTCACGGCGGCGATCCTGACCTTGCTCGCCTCCGAGTTGGCGTCGGCGAGAAGGTCCTTCGCCTTCGCCTCCGCCTCGGCGCGCTGCTCCTCCGCGGCCTTGACCAAATTGTCGACACGCTCACCGGCCGTCTTCAGCTGCTCCGCGGTCTCCCGACGGGCCCGCTCGTGCAGCTCCTCGACCTCGCTCTCCACCCGGGCCCGCAGCTCCTCGCCGCGTTCCCTGATGGCGGTCGCGTCCCGGCGGGCGCCGACCAGGAGCTCGTCGGCGTCCGTACGGGCCTTCTCGACCAGCGAGTTGCCCTCGACCGTGGCCTCGGCGACCAGCCGTTCCGCCTCGTTGCGGGCAGCGCCCACCATCGCGTCGGCCTGCGCCTCGGCCTCGGTGGCCGCGCGCAGCGCCTCCTCCTGGGCCTTGCCGATGAGCTGGTCGGCCTGCTCGGCGGCGTCCGCACGGCGCTTCGCGGCAGCCTCGCGTGCCTCGTCGAGCAGCTGGTCGGCCTCCGCGCGGGCCTCGGCACGCAGCCGCTCGGCCGCGGCCTCCGTCTCCGCCCTGAAGCGTTCGGCCTCCGCCCGGATCCGCTCCGCCGCCTGCTGCGCGGAACCGACCGTCTCCGCGGCCTCCGCACGCAGCCGCTCGGCGTCGCTGCTCGCCTCCGCCCGCAGGCGCTCCGTCTCCGCGGCGGTCTCCGCCGTGATCCGCTCGGCCTCGCCCCTCGCCTCGCCGATGAGCTGGTCCGCCTGGGAGGCGGCGTCGGCCCGCCGCTTGTCGGCGGCCTGCCGCGCCTCGTCCAGCACCTGCTCGCGGTCGGCCCGTACGGCCGCCCGCATCTGTTCGATCTCGGCCTCGCCTTCGACCTTGATCTGCTCGGCCTCCGTGAGCAGCCGCGTCGCCTCGGCGTCCGCCGACGCGCGCAGTTCCGCGGCCTCGGTGCGCAGCCGCTCGCTCTCGCTCGTCGCCTCGTTGATCAGCAGGTCCGCCTGTACGGCCGCCTCGGAACGGATGCGGTTCGCGTCCTCACGGGCCTCCGCGCGGGTCCGCGCCGCGTCCTGCTCGGCGGTGGCGACGGCGTCCGACGCCTCCGTGCGCATGCGCTGCACGTACTCGGCGGTCTCCGCCCGCAGCCGGTCCGCCTCCGTGATGGCCTCGGCGACGGTCCGCTCGGCGAGAGCCTGCGCGGCCTCCGTCTCCTCCTGGGCCCGGGACCGCAGCCGGCCGGCGTCCTCCGCCGCCCGCTCCCGCTCCGCGTACGCGTCGGCGCGGACCCGGTCCGCCTCCTCCTGCGCCTCCGTCCTGGTCCGCTCGGCCGAGTGCTCGGCGGCGCTGCGCAGCCCGGCGATCTCCTGCTCGGCCTGCTCCTGGAGCCCGCTGACCGCGTCCCTGACCTGCTGGGCCGTCTGCTCCGCCGAGGACACCATCTCGGTGGCACGCCGGTCGGCCTCCTCGACCAGCCGGTGCGCCTCGGTCTGCGCCTCCTCGACCCGGTTGCGGGCGGACGCGAGGAGTTCCTCGCTCTGCTCGCGGGCCCTCTCGCGTTCCTGGCCGGCCTCGGCGCGCGCGGAGCCGAGGATCTCCTCCGCCTCGCGACGGCGGCGTACCGACTCCTCCTGCGCGGCCGCCAGTGCCTCCGCGGCCTCCGTGCCCACGCGCTCGGCGGCGGCCGCAGCCTCCGCGCGTACCCGGTCGGCGGTCTCCTGGGCCTCTGTCCGCAGCCGCTCGGCCTCCGCGGCGGCGTCGCTCTGCAGCCGTACGGCCAGCGCCTCGGCCTCCGCGCGGGACGCGGAGGCGTCGGACGCGGCCTCGGTGCGCAGCCGCTCCGCCTCCGTCTCCGCCTGCTCCTGGATCGCGCGCAGCCGCTCGCCGGCCTCCGCGCGCAGCCGCTCCGTCTCCTCCGCCGCCTCGCGGCGGATCCGCTCGCCCTCGGCGCGGGCCTCGGCGAGCCGCTCCTCCGCGGCGGCGAGCCGTGCCTCCGCCTCGGTGTGCAGGCGGGTCAGCTCCTCCGCCGCCTCCGCCTGACGGGCCGCTATGCCGCGTTCGGTCTCCTCGCGCAGTTCGGCCGCGGCGGCCTCCGCGGCCGTCCGTACGCCGTCGGCCTGCTCCTCGGCCTCCGTCCGCAGCCGTTCGGCCTCCGCGCGGGTGCGCTCCAGCGTCTCCTCGGCCTGCTTGCGCAGTGTCGTGGCGCGCTCGATGGCCTCGGTACGCACCTTCTCGCTGTCGGTGCTCGCCCGCGAGCGCAGCTCGTCGGCGTCGGTGCGTGCCTTGGTCAGCAGCTCCTCGGCGGTGCTCGCCGCCTCCTCGATCTGCTGGACGGCCTCGCGGCGGGCCTCGCCGCGGATCCGCTCGCCCTCGGCGACGGCCTCGGCGCGCAGCTGCTCCGCCTCCCCGCGCAGCCGGCGGGCCTCCTCCTGGAGTTCGACCGTCTTGGCGCGGTACTCCTTGGTGTCGTCCTTCGCGGCGCCCTTGAGCTGGTCGGCCTGCTCCGCGGCCTCGCCGCGCAGCCGGTCGGCCTCCGCCTCGGCCTCGCGCTTGATCCGCTCGGCCTCCTCGCTCGCCGCGCGGGTGGTGGCCTTGGCGTCCTCCGACGCCTTGGTCAGCACCTCCTCGGCGGTGCGGGCGGCCTTGGCGAGCGCGGCGGCCGAGTCCTCCGCGACGGCCGCACGGGCCTTCTCGGCCGCGGCCTCGACGAGCTTCTCCGCCTCGGCGCGGGCGTCGGCGACCGCCTGCTCGGCCTCCGACTTGAGGGTCTCCGACTCCTTGGTCGCCTCTTCGACGAGCCGGGCGATCTGTGCCTTGGCGGTGCGGGTGCGCTGCTCGTTGACCGATTCGGCGGAAGACAGCTGCTTGGCGGCGGACTCCTTCGCCTCCGAGAGCAGCTTCTCCGACTCGGTCCGGGCCTCGCGGAGCTTCTCCTCCGCCTCCTGGAGCCGCTGTTCGGCGGCGCGGCTGAGCTCGGCGGCCTGCTGGCGGGCCTGGTCGGACTCGGCGGTGGTGGTCGAGCGCAGCTGCTCGGCGTGGCTGGTGGCCTCGTGCGCCTGGCTCGACGCGGCGTTCAGCAGCCGCTCGGCGTCCTTGCGGGCGCGCAGCAGGATCGCCTCGGCCTCCGCGCGTGCGGTCTCCGCCTCGCTGCCGAGCCGCCTGCGGGCCTCCTCCGCGATGCGGGCGGCCTCGGCGCGGGCGGCGGCCAGTGCCTGCTCCGCCTCCGCGCGGGACTCCTCGAGCAGCCGGTGGGCCTGCGACTCGGTGCGGGCCCGCAGCTGCTCGGCCCAGGCGACGTTCTCGTTGACGTGCGACTCGACGGTCTGGCGGCGCTCGGCCAGTTCCTGGTCCAGTCGCTGCCTGCGCTGGACGGCCTCGGCGTGCAGCTCCGCCTGGAGCCTGGCCTGGTGCTCCGCGTGCTCCTGCAGGATGCGCTGGGTCTGGGCGCGGGCCTCGCGCAGCTCGCGTTCTGCGTCCTGCCGGAGCTGGTCGGCCTGGATCTGCGCGTTCCGCAGCAACTGCTCGGCCTGATAGCCGATGTCGGCGCTGTCGTATGCCGGACGGGAGGCGAGATTGCGCCGCGCCTCGTGGAGTTTGGCGCGCAATACCTCGACCTGGTAGCCGAGGTCCTCGGCATGCTGGACGGCCTTCTCCCGGTCGGTCTTCAGCCGATCCATCTCGGCTTCGAACCGCGAGAGGTGGTCGTCGTCAGCTCGGTGGCTCTCCTGGCGTTCGTAGCCCCGCACTGCGCGGTCCCATCCGTCCCCTGGTCGCAACTGTCTCCAAACGAGCACCGTTCGCCGGCGAACGGCCCCCCGGGGAATGGTGACAGATCAACGACGGAGACGCGGCACGGCCCCGACCCGGCCCCGGCCCGGAACGGCCCACTCTACCGGGCCGGGAATCCTTAGGGTCAGTGCTCCGTTGCAGACGTGACGAGTTCGGTGAGTACGCCGTGGCAGTCCTTGGGGTGGAGGAAGGTGATACGCGAGCCCATCGAGCCGATACGCGGTTCGTCGTACAGCACACGTACGCCCTTGTCGCGGATGTCCTGCGCGTCCGCGTCCACGTCAGCCGTTCCGAATGCGATGTGGTGAACACCTTCGCCGTTCTTGGCCAGCCACTTTCCGACCGCGGAGTCCTCCCGGGTCGGCTCCAGGAGCTGGAGGTAGGAGGCGCCGCCGTCGGACGTCTCATTGATCTTGAGCATGGCTTCCCGTACGCCCTGCTCCTCGTTGACCTCGGAGTGGAACACCTCGAAGCCGTACGTGGCCCGGTAGAACTCGACAGTCTTGTCGAGGTCGAAGCAGGCGATTCCGATGTGGTCGATTCGCGTCAGCATTTGACCAGTGCAGCGCCCGGCGGCCGGTTACGCAACGTGCGCGCGATCACACCGGCGGCACAGTGACCCGGAGCCGTACCGCTCAGTACATTTGAGTAAACCCTCGTTCACTCCTCAGCTGCGGCTGGAAGGGGATCGTGCTCATGTCTGGAAAGACCGGCAACACCTCCGTGATCGTCGCGGGAGCCCGCACGCCCATGGGCCGCCTGCTCGGCTCGCTCAAGTCCTTCTCCGGCGCCGACCTCGGTGGCTTCGCCATCAAGGCGGCGCTCGACCGGGCGGGCATCGGCGGAGATCAGGTGCAGTACGTGATCATGGGCCAGGTGCTCCAGGCCGGTGCGGGCCAGATCCCCGCGCGCCAGGCCGCCGTCAAGGCGGGCATCCCGATGAACGTCCCCGCGCTCACCGTCAACAAGGTCTGCCTGTCCGGCCTCGACGCCATCGCGCTCGCCGACCAGCTGATCCGCGCCGGCGAGTTCGACGTGGTCGTCGCCGGCGGTCAGGAGTCGATGACCAACGCGCCGCACCTGCTGCCGAAGTCCCGTGAGGGCTACAAGTACGGCGCGATCGAGATGCTCGACTCGATGGCGCACGACGGCCTGACCGACTCCTTCGAGAATGTCGCCATGGGCGAATCGACGGAGAAGCACAACACCCGCCTGGGCATCCCGCGCGGAGTGCAGGACGAGATCGCCGCGCTCTCCCACCAGCGGGCCGCGGCCGCCCAGAAGAACGGGCTCTTCGAGGCGGAGATCACGCCCGTCGAGATCCCGCAGCGCAAGGGCGACCCGGTCCTGTTCGCCAAGGACGAGGGCATCCGCCCGGAGACGACGGCCGAGTCGCTCGGCCGGCTGCGCCCCGCGTTCGCCAAGGACGGCACCATCACCGCCGGTACGTCCTCGCAGATCTCGGACGGCGCCGCCGCCGTCGTCGTCATGAGCAAGGCCAAGGCCGAGGAACTGGGCCTGGAGTGGATCGCGGAGATCGGCGCCCACGGCAACGTGGCGGGCCCCGACAACTCGCTGCAGTCCCAGCCGTCCAACGCCATCAGGCACGCGCTGAAGAAGGAGGGCCTGGAGGTCTCCGACCTGGACCTCATCGAGATCAACGAGGCGTTCGCGGCCGTCGCCCACCAGTCGATGAAGGACCTCGGCGTCACCCCGGAAAAGGTGAACGTGAACGGTGGCGCGATCGCGCTCGGCCACCCGATCGGCATGTCCGGCGCGCGTGTGGTGCTCCACCTGGCGCTGGAGCTCAAGCGCCGCGGCGGCGGCGTCGGTGCGGCGGCGCTGTGCGGCGGCGGCGGCCAGGGTGACGCTCTCATCGTCCGCGTCCCCGCCAAGTAAGTACGCGTAGCAGCAACCTGGGCGCCGAAGCCCGTACGCGCAGAACGATCGGAGCAGCACGATGGTGGACGTCCCCCAGCTGGTCGCCCAGGCGAGAGAGGGCCGGCCGCGCGCCGTGGCCCGGCTGATCTCACTCGTGGAGGGGGCGTCGCCGCAGCTCCGTGAGGTCATGGCGGCGCTGGCCCCGCTGACCGGCGGCGCGTACGTGGTGGGCCTCACCGGCTCGCCGGGCGTCGGCAAGTCCACGTCCACCTCGGCGCTCGTCTCCGCCTACCGGAAGGCCGGGAAGCGGGTCGGCGTCCTCGCCGTCGACCCGTCCTCGCCCTTCTCGGGCGGGGCGCTGCTCGGGGATCGTGTCCGGATGTCGGAGCACGCCTCCGACCCCGGCGTCTACATCCGCTCCATGGCCACCCGGGGCCACCTGGGTGGCCTCGCGTGGGCGGCGCCGCAGGCGATCCGCGTCCTGGACGCGGCCGGCTGCGACGTCGTCCTGGTCGAGACGGTCGGCGTCGGCCAGTCGGAGGTGGAGATCGCCTCCCAGGCCGACACGTCGGTGGTGCTCCTCGCACCCGGCATGGGCGACGGCATCCAGGCCGCGAAGGCGGGCATCCTCGAGATCGGCGACGTCTACGTCGTCAACAAGGCGGACCGCGACGGGGCCGACGCCACGGCCCGCGAGCTCAACCACATGCTGGGCCTCGGCGAGTCCCGGGGGCCGGGGGACTGGCGCCCGCCGATCGTGAAGACGGTCGCCGCGCGGGGCGAGGGCATCGACGAGGTCGTCGAGGCGCTGGAGAAGCACCGGGCCTGGATGGAGGAGCACGGTGTGCTCTCCGAGCGCCGCGCCCGCCGGGCGGCGACGGAGGTCGAGACGATCGCCGTCACGGCGCTGCGGGAACGCATCGGCGACCTGCACGGCGACCGGCGCCTGGGTGCGCTGGCGGAGCGCATCGTCGCGGGCGAGCTGGACCCGTACCGGGCGGCGGACGAGCTCGTTGCGGGCCTGACCCAGTCGTAACCGGGGGCGTTCCCCCGGCCAGGCCCCGGCCCGGGCTGTTGCCCAGGCCCCGGCCAGGGCTCGGCCCGGACCGGCACCGCTCCGGGGGTCGGCTCCGCCGTGGGGGTCCGGCTCGGCCAGGGTTCGTCTCGCGGGGTTGCCGCTGCGCGGGGCGTTTCCCCTACCCGAACCATTCCGAAACCGGGCTCCGCCGGACCCGGTACCGCGCTCCGCGCGGTGCCCTCAAGCGCCGGGCGGGCTTGATTTCGCTGCGCGAAGTCAGCCTCGCTGGGCGCGCATCCCACGGCCGTCGGGCCGTAGGGGGTTGAGGCGCGAGGGCCCGGTGGGCCCCACGCCCCCAGGCGGAGGGAGCGTGCCCCCCGGTCACGGGAGGGGGCCGGGTGCGGGAAGGTCAGTCGTCCGACGGGTCGGTGGAGACCGACGCCGTCTTCGCGTCGATCGTCAGCTCGCGCTCGTCGGCAGCGTCGTCGCCGAGTTCGACCTCCCAATGACCCGCCCCGTCGTTCTCGAAGTCGACCGACGTAACCGTCGCGCCCGGGTGGGACCTGAGCGCCGTCCCCACCGCCTCGCGGGCGTCCACCGACGCGGCGCGCAGGGCGGCGCGGTCGTCGTCCCGGTCGTCGTTCTCCGCCTCGGCCTTGTCCTCCCGCACCGCGCCGGTCCGCACGTCGACGTGCAGTTCGCGTTCGCGGTCGTCCTTGCCGAGGACGTCCACCTCCCAGTGGCGGTCCCCGTCGTCGTCGAGATCGACGGAGCTCACCGTGCCCTGCGTGTGCTTGAGGGCCGCGGCCACGGCCTGCGCCGCGGTGACGGACCCGGCGGGGCCCGCGGACCTGTCCTCGGACGCGTCGTCGTCGCGGTCCTGGACCGTGACGGGCACCGAGCCCGCGCCGGCGGCGCCCGACGCGTCGTCGTCCGCCACCGCCGCGGCCGTGTACGTACCGCCGCCGATCAGCACCGCCGCCGCCACGGTCGCGATGACAAGCTTGCGCTTCATGAGGTTCTCCCGAGTCGTTGTGCCGAGTCGTGCTGCTGTGTCAGCAACGGGATCCACTCTTGCCGCGCCGTGCTGAACGCAGCCTGAAGCCGCCTGAAGAGATCTTCAGCTTCCGTTTGGGACCCTGGGCCCATGAGGTTGCTGATCGTGGAGGACGAGAGGCGGCTCGCGCTCTCCCTCGCCGCGGGCCTGACCGCCGAGGGGTATGCCGTGGACGTCGTCCACGACGGACTCGAGGGACTGCACCGGGCCACCGAGGGCGTCCATGACCTGGTCGTGCTGGACATCATGCTGCCGGGTATGAACGGCTACCGCGTGTGCGCCGCTCTGCGCGCCGCCGGCCACGACGTGCCGGTTCTGATGTTGACCGCCAAGGACGGTGAGTACGACGAGGCGGAGGGCCTCGACACCGGCGCGGACGACTACCTGACCAAGCCCTTCTCGTACGTCGTCCTCGTCGCCCGGGTCAAGGCGTTGCTCCGGCGGCGCGGCAGGGCGGGTGGTTCGCCGGTGCTGACGGCGGGCGACCTGCGTGTGGACAGGGCCACCCGCCGTGTCCACACGGGCGATGAGGAAGTCACCCTCACCGCCAAGGAGTTCGCGGTGCTGGAGCACCTCGCGACACGCGTCGGCGAGGTCGTCGGCAAGCCCGAGATCCTCGAGCACGTCTGGGACTTCGCCTACGAGGGCGATCCGAACATCGTCGAGGTCTACATCAGCGCCCTGCGCCGCAAGCTCGGCGCGGACCGCATCCTGACCGTGCGCGGCGCCGGCTACCGCCTGGTGGCGGTGGAGTCGTCATGAGGTCGGTCCGGGCCAGGGCCGCGCTCGGCGCCACCCTGGTGGTCGCCGTGGCGCTGATCGCCGCCGGGACCGCCGTCCTGCTCTCCCTGCGGGCGAACCTGATCGACAGCACCGATCTGCAGGCCGAGGTCGCCGCCCGCGACGTGGCGTCCCAGATCGCGCTCGGTGTGCCCTACAGCAAGCTGGAACTGCCCGACGAGGACGACGAGCGCCCCGTCCAGGTAGTCGGCGACGACGGCCGGGTGCTCGCCGTCAGCGAGCACCTTCAGGCCGTCTCCGGGACCGGCAGCGCGGACGTCCGGCCCCAGGAGCAGCCCCGCGCCGGCGACGATGACGACGACCCCGGCCGGGGAGAGGTCTCCTCCGACGATCCGGGGTTCGCCTCCGGCACCGCCACCGTGGACGGCGACAGCGCCGACTACCGTTTCGCCTCCGTCGAGGTCCGCCTGGACGACGACCGGACGGCGACCGTGCACGCGGGTGCGCCGCTGACCGCCGAGCAGGACGCGGTCACCA
The DNA here is from genome assembly GCF_009832925.1 of Streptomyces sp. Tu 2975. GTDB lineage: Bacteria > Actinomycetota > Actinomycetes > Streptomycetales > Streptomycetaceae > Streptomyces. The sequence goes on along the minus strand of NZ_CP047140.1, from coordinate 2,732,145 downwards.
CCGTGCGCGACGCGATGCTCGTCGGCCTGCCGCTGCTGCTCGCCGTGGTCGGCTCTGTGACCTGGCTGGTGACCCGCCGGGCGCTCGGTCCCGTCGAGGGCATCAGGCGTGAGATGGCGGCCATCACCCGCTCCGAGGATCTTTCGCGGCGCGTTTCGGAGCCGGCTTCGGGGGACGAGGTGGCGAGGCTCGCCCGTACGACGAACGAGACGCTGGCCGCCCTGGAGGCGTCCGTGGAGCGGCAGCGCCGTTTCGTCGCGGACGCCTCCCACGAGCTGCGCAGCCCCATCGCCTCGCTGCGGACGCAGCTCGAAGTGGGCGCGGCGCACCCGGAGTTGCTGGACGTGCCCGGCGCGGTGGAGGACACCGTGCGGCTCCAGCAGCTGGCGGCGGACCTGCTGCTGCTGGCGCGGCTGGACGCGGGGGAGCGGCCGGGATCGGCGGCTCTGGATCCGGCGCAGCTGCTGACGGAGGAGGTGGCGCGCAGGTCCGGCGACCGCGTGCCGGTAGAGATGGCCGTGACCCAGGGGTTGCAGGTGGCCGGTTCCCGCGCCCAGCTGGGCCGGGTGATCGGCAATCTGCTCGACAACGCCCAGCGTCACGCCGTCGCCTCGGTCACCGCTTCCGTCCGCCGGGAGGGTGGCCGGATCGTGCTGTCCGTCGCCGACGACGGCGGGGGCGTGCCGGAGGAGCAGCGTGAGCGGATCTTCGAACGGTTCGTACGGCTCGACGACGCACGCACCAGGGACGAAGGCGGTGCCGGCCTCGGCCTGGCCATCGCCCGCGATGTGGCACACCGCCACGGCGGGACCCTTACGGTCGGCCGTTCGCCGGCCGGCGGGGCGGTGTTCGAACTGGCCCTGCCGGACGCGGCCCGCGGCTAGCGGCGCCGTCACCGGCCGGTGGCCGGCCCGGCGCGAGGGCGCGCGGGGCTCTGCCGCCGGACGCTGCCGCTAGAGCTTCCCGCGCCGTCCGCGCAGGTGCTCGGCGACCGGGGTCAAGGACTCCCGCAGCTCGGCGAGTGCCTCCGGCGACAGCAGGTCGATGAAGTGTTTGCGCACGGACGCGACGTGGTGCGGCGCCACCTTCTGCATGGTCGCGACACCCTCGTCGGTGAGCACGGCGTACAGTCCGCGCCGGTCCGACTCGCAGTTCTCCCGCCGGACCAGGCCGGCGCTCTCCATACGGGTGACCTGGTGCGACAGGCGGCTCTTGGACTGCAGTGTGGCCGCCGCGAGGTCGCTCATCCGCATCCGCCGGTCCGGCGACTCGGAGAGGTTCACCAGGATCTCGTAGTCGTTGTTGGTCAGGCCGAACGGCTGGAGGTCCTTCTCGAGCTGGTGCATCAGCAGCTTGTTGACTTCCAGATGCGTGCGCCAGGTGCATTGCTCGTCATCGGTCAGCCAGCGAGTGGCCGTCTCGGTCTCCATATATGGATTCTACCTAAGAAGTTGAAAATCGGACGAAGTCGGGGGGTGTGACGCCTGGCACCCCGCGCACCTGGGGGTGCACAGGGGCGCAGACGTTCGACGTCACACTCCGCAGACTACCGCTCACAGCCCGAAGCGACGCTGGAGGTCCCCCAGCTGGCCGGGAAGGCGCGGTGCGGAACCGTGCTGGCCGGGGCCCCCGGCCGGCCCGTGACCGCCCGGAACGCCAGGCTCCGCACCGACCACTCCGGTCGCCTGCTCCGGCATCAGCGCCTCGCTCGACTGCAACAGCACCGTGCCCGCCCCGACGAACTCGAACTGGTGCTCCTCGCCCGACGCGCCACCGATGCCCGTCAGTGCCCGGACGCCGCCCATGACGCCGGTCATGTAGCCGTGATCGTAGTGGTGGCAGGGCGACGGGCAGTCCGCCCACCCCACCAGTGCCTGCGGATCCACGCGGACCGGTGGTTCCATGAACACCACGGGCCCGTTCGACGCCGCCACGAACTTCCCGGTGCCGATCAGGGTCAGGAAGCCCGGGACGATCGACTGCTTCAACGCCAGCGTGGGCTGGTAGGCGAGCAGATTGCCCGCCCGGATCGTGAGGTTGCCGTCGTCCAGGTCGAAGGAGTTCACGTCGAAGGCACGGTCGGCGAGCAGCATCTTGCCGCTGCCCTCCGCCACCACCCAGTCGCTCGCGTGCAGCGGGGAGTGGAACGAGGTCCTCAGCAGCCGGTCGAGGCGACCGTGGCCGATTCCGTTGAAGTCGATGCGCCCGTAGTAGGCGATCATCTTGCCCTTCTGGAGGAACCACTGGGAGCCCTTGAGCTCCACGCAGAAGGTGTACGCGTTGACGTTGTCGTCGCTCGGCAGCGTCGTCGGGTCGAGAACCACGGGCGTGCTCACAGCTTCTCCTCCGACGCCTGGACGTACACCGCACCGCTGCCGCTGAGCTCCAGCTGGAACGCCTCACCGGAGCCGCGCCCCACCATGTCGCGCCAGCCGAGCGCCGTGGAGAGCTTGTTCCGTACGTCGCCGTGGTGGGCGACGTACGCCTGCGGGTCCACATGGACCGGCCGGGCGGGGGTGATCGGCAGCTCGATCACACCGCCGTGCGCCATCACCGCGACCGCGCCGTGGCCCTTGAGGGTCGTGGTGAACAGGCCCTGGCCCGTCACCTGGCCGCGGACCATGCCCATGACGCCGCCCTGTGAGCCCATGAACATCGTCCCCTGCTGGAGTGTGCCGTCGAAGGCGAGGAGTCGGTCCGCCTCCACGTAGAGGGTGTCGCCGGTCAGCTGCACGACCTGGATGTGGTGGCCGCCGTGGCCGAACATCACCGTGCCGTTGCCCTCGACGGTCATCAGCGGCGTCGCCTCGTTCGCCACTCGGCGGCCGATCATCGACGCGAGCCCGCCCTGGCCTCCGGTGATGTTCGGCGTGAAGCTGACGTCGCCCCGGTAGGCGAGCATCGCGCCGCGCTGGCTGAACATCTTCTGGCCGGGCGTCACGGTCGCCTCGACCATCTTGGAGTTGATCTCACGGAACGGCATCAGACGTCCCCTCCGACGGTGTTGCGCTCGCTCGGCTGCACGTAGACCAGCCCGTCACCCTCGAAGCGGATCTGGAACGCCTCACCGCCGCCCTCGCCGAGGAAGGTCCGGAACGTCACGCCGGACTGGAAGTCCTGGCGCAGATTTCCCTGGTGGGCGATGTAGGCCCCCGGATCGACCGAGAGTGGGTACTGGGGCGTCACGCGCAGCACCACGGCGGTGCCGTCCGACATGATGGCCGCCTGGCCGGTGCCCTCGACGGTGGTCGTGAACAGGCCGTTGCCGCTCGCGCCCCCGCGCAGCCCGGTGAAGGTCGTGCCGGTGCGCAGTCCGCCGTCGGTGCACAGCAGATTGCTCGACTCGACGTAGAGCTTGTCGCCGTGCAGCTGTACGAGGTTGATCTCGCTCGCCCGGTCGGCGAAGTAACAGGTGCCCTGCCCCTTCACCTCCATCATGGTCATCTGCTCGCCGGTGAGCCGGCGGGTGACCATCCCCCGGATGCCCTCACCACCGCCGGACATCTTCTTGAAGGCCATCTGGCCGTCGTACGCGACCATCGACCCGTTCTTCGCTCTGACGGCGTCACCGGTCATCTCGACCGCGAGCACCTTGCTCCCCTGGAGCCGAAACGTTGCCACGGGCCGACGTTATCCGGTGAAACCTCCCCCGAACAGCGTCCTCGGGGAGGATCCGGACCCTGACAAAGACTTCGCAAAGCGGCCTGCCACAATGGTCCGCGAGCTTGTGCATGCGTTCACAAGATCCATGCCCCCCGCCCGATCCTCTCGCCACCGAAGGTGACCCGTGGACATCAAGACCGCCTCCTCCCTCCACCGCCTCCGTCTCGTCTCCGCGCCGGAGGCCGTCTCGTTCCTCCTGCTGCTCGTCTGCTCGGTCCTCAAGCGAACGACGGACTTCAACGCGGTCCCGGTCATGGGTGCGATCCACGGTCTGCTCTTCGTCCTCTACGTGCTCTTCTGGCTGGATGCGTGGAACCGCACCAAGTGGGACCTGAAGACCGCGGCGCTCTACTTCGTCCTCTCGGTGCTGCCCTTCGGCGGCTTCTTCGCAGAGCGCAAGCTCAAGCGCGAGGCCGACGACGCCGTCATCGCCTCCCGCGCCCGCCGCGAGAACGTGGTCGACGCGTGATCGTCGCCTTCTCCGTCACGCCGCTCGGAGTGGGCGAGGACGTCGGCGAATACGTCGCCGACGCGGTCCGTGTCGTGCGCGAGTCGGGCCTGCCGAACCGCACGGACGCGATGTTCACGTCCGTGGAGGGGGAGTGGGGCGAGGTGATGGACGTGGTCAGGCGCGCGGTCGCCGCCGTCGAGGCCCGCGCCCCCCGCGTGTCGCTGGTCCTCAAGGCCGACATCCGGTCGGGCGTCACCGACGGGCTCACCTCCAAGGTCGAGACGGTGGAACGCCACCTGGCGGACTGACCCGGCTCTGTGCCGCGAAGCCCCCGGTCGTACAGCGGCCGGGGGCTTTCCCGTACCCCGGGGCCGGTGAACGTTCACCCCGCCGCTAACCTGAGTTTTGAGCAGTCGCTCAAAACTGGACCAGGGGGTGGGATGAGGCTGTACATCGAGACGCGGGTCCGCGCCGACATGGAGACGCTGTGGGACCGCACGCAGGAGCCGTCCCGGCACCAGCGGTGGGATCTGCGCTTCACCGAGATCGCCTACCTGCCGCGCCACGACGGTGAACCGCAGCGCTTCCGGTACGCGACCCGTGTTCTGCCCTTCCTGACGGTCGCCGGCACCGGCGTGAGCGCCGGAGAAAGGCGCCGCGACGGCGCCCGGGTCTCCGCGCTGCGCTTCGCCTCGCCGCATCCGCTGTCCCTGTTGAAGGAGGGCAGCGGCTACTGGCGCTACGTCCCCACCGCCGACGGCATCCGCTTCCTGACCGGCTACGACTACCGGCCACGGTGGGGGCGCTTCGGCAGAGCGGCCGACCGGCTGGTCCTCCGGCCCCTGATGGGCTGGGCGACCGCATGGTCGTTCGACCGGCTGCGGCTCTGGTGCGAGAAGGGCATCCGCCCCGAGCGGCTGCTGGCCCACGCCCTGGCGGAATCGGCCGTACGGCTGCTCGCCGTCGTCCTCGCCGCCGTGCACACGCCCCTGGTCGCCGCAGTCGTGACGACCGCCGCGGCCCTCCTCCTGCCGCCCTCGCCCGTCACACCCGCGGCCCGGCGCTGTCTGCGCACCCCGCCGGCCCGCACCTCGGAGCCCGCCCTCCTCGGCACCCTGGAGCACTCATGACCTCGATCTTCCGCGCCGCCATGGGAGGGGCCTTCGAGCGGCTCCACCCCCAGCTCCGGCGGCGCTTCTCCGTCGGGCTCGACAGCGGCGAAGCCTGCACAGGGCACGGGGTCATGGACCGCATCTGGCACGGTCCCGCCTTCGTCAAACCGTTCCTCGCGCTGGGCGGCAGCCGCAACATCCTCGTCCCCCGCACCGGCCGCGACGTACCCTTCACGATCGAGAACGTCCCCTACGCGGACTCCCACGGGCGCGAGACCGTCACCTTCGTCCGCACCTTCGCCCTCCCCGGCGGGCCGCGACGCTTCGACGCCACCATGGTCCTCGGCCCCGAGGGCGACCGCGTGCTCGACTACCTCGGAACGCATCAACACCTGGCCAGCGATCTGCACCTGTCCGCGGAGCCGGACGGTTCGCTGCTCATCCGCTCCGGCGAACACCGATTCCGGGAAGGACCGGTCGACGTCCGTGTGCCCGGCCTGATCGGCGGCGACGCCGAGGTCCGCGAGTCGTACGACGATGCCACCGGCCGCTTCCGCATCCGGGTGCGGGTGACCAACCGCCGCTTCGGGCCGCTCTTCGGATACGAGGGCTCGTTCACCGCCCACTACAGCGACGTACGCTCGCGCGGGGTGCGCGCGGGGCTGCGCCCGGTACGCGAGGAGATACGGGCGTGAGCAAGGAGACCAGGAAGAAGCTGCTGGAAGGGGCTCTGCGCACCCTGACGGAACAGGGCTTCGCCAAGACCTCCGCACGCTCCGTCGCCGCCGCGGCGGGCGTGAACCAGGCACTCGTCTTCTACCACTTCGGCTCCGTCGACGAACTGCTCGCCGCTGCCTGCCGGCACGGCGCGGAGCAGCGCGTCGCCCGCTACCGCGACCGTCTGGCCGCGGTCACCACACTGTCGGAGCTGCTCGAATTCGGCCGCCGGATGCACGACGAGGAGCGCGCCGGCGGTCATGTCGCGGTCCTCTCGCAGTTGCTGGCAGGCGCTCAGACCCAGCCCCGTCTCGCACCGGCCACCGCTGCCGGCCTCGATCTGTGGATCGCCGAGATCGAGAAAGTGCTCGCGAGAATCCTCGCCGGGACCCCGCTCGCCGAGTTCACCGACCCCGCCGGACTGGCCCGCGCCGTCGCCGCCGCGTTCGTCGGTCTCGAGCTCTACGAGGGCGTAGACCCCGACGGCGCGGAGCGCGCCCTGGACGCCCTCGGGCAGCTCGCGGCCCTGGTCGCCGCCCTTGACGAGCTCGGACCCGTGGCGCGGCGCGCCGTTCGGTACCGCCTCGGGCGCTCCGTGCTCAGGTGAGGATTCCGGACCGCACGGCTTGGCCGCCCGGGGCGGAGGGACAGTGGGCCGAAAGGATGAATCGACCGAAGAGCGAGACAGGGCTGACCAGCATGTGACCAGTCGGTAAGGTCGGTGCCGTGCCGAAGCCGCTCAGCCTTCCCTTCGATCCCATCGCCCGCGCCGACGAACTGTGGCAGCAGCGCTGGGGGCCCGTGTCCTCGATGGCAGCGATCACCTCGATCATGCGCGCGCACCAGATCCTGCTCGCCGAGGTCGACGCCGTCGTCAAGCCGTACGGCCTGACCTTCGCCCGCTACGAGGCGCTGGTGCTGCTCACCTTCTCCCGGGCGGGCGAGCTGCCGATGTCCAAGATCGGCGAGCGGTTGATGGTGCACCCGACGTCGGTGACCAACACCGTGGACCGGCTGGTCAGGTCCGGTCTGGTCGACAAGCGGCCCAACCCCAACGACGGCCGCGGCACGCTCGCCTCCATCACGGAGAAGGGCCGGGAGGTGGTGGAGTCCGCCACCCGCGACCTGATGGACATGGACTTCGGCCTGGGCACCTACGACGCGGAGGAGTGCGCGGAGATCTTCGCGCTGCTCCGTCCGCTGCGGGTCGCGGCCGGCGACTTCGACGAGAAGTAGGTCACGCGCCCCGCGGGAGGATCGCCGCGGCCGCCCGGTTACGCTCGATGCCATGAAGGCGAATGTGCTTTTCCGTTACCGGGTGATGGCGTACGTCACCGCCGTATGGCTGCTGGTCTTCACCGCGGCGATCGTCGCCAAGTACGGCTTCGACACCGGCGACACCATGCTGATCTCCCAGGTCCACGGTGTGCTCTTCATCATCTACGTCGTCTTCGCCTTCGATCTGGGCTCCAAGGCGAAGTGGCCGTTCGGCAAGCTGCTGTGGGTGCTGGCCGCGGGCTGCATCCCCTTCGCCTCGTTCTTCGTCGAGCCGAAGATCACCCGTGAGGCGCGCGCCCTGATCGCCGGCGACGCCGCCCCGGCGACGGCCGACGCGTAGCACCCGCAAAGCGCCGCGAGCACGGCTCGCGGCGCTTTGCCATCGACATTTACTAGGACGTCCTAGTAAATTCGAGGTATGGACGCTGACGCGATCGAGGAAGGCCGCCGACGCTGGCAGGCCCGTTACGACAAGGCCCGCAAGCGGGACGCCGACTTCACCACGCTCTCCGGGGACCCGGTCGAGCCCGTGTACGGCCCCCGGCCCGGGGACCACTACGAGGGGTTCGAACGCATCGGCTGGCCCGGTGAGTACCCCTTCACCCGCGGACTGCATCCCACCGGCTACCGGGGCCGCACCTGGACCATCCGCCAGTTCGCCGGCTTCGGGAACGCCGAGCAGACCAACGAGCGCTACAAGATGATCCTGGCCGCCGGCGGCGGCGGGCTCTCCGTCGCCTTCGACATGCCGACCCTCATGGGCCGCGACTCCGACGACCCGCGCTCGCTCGGCGAGGTCGGCCACTGCGGTGTCGCCATCGACTCCGCCGCCGACATGGAGGTCCTCTTCAAGGACATCCCGCTCGGCGACGTGACGACGTCGATGACCATCTCCGGTCCCGCCGTCCCCGTCTTCTGCATGTATCTGGTCGCCGCCGAGCGCCAGGGCGTCGACCCCGCCGTGCTGAACGGCACCCTTCAGACCGACATCTTCAAGGAGTACATCGCGCAGAAGGAGTGGCTCTTCCAGCCCGAGCCGCATCTGCGACTGATCGGCGACCTGATGGAGCACTGCGCGGCCGGCATCCCCGCGTACAAGCCCCTCTCGGTCTCCGGCTACCACATCCGCGAGGCCGGCGCGACGGCCGCGCAGGAGCTCGCGTACACGCTCGCCGACGGCTTCGGCTACGTCGAGCTCGGGCTCTCCCGCGGTCTCGACGTCGACACCTTCGCGCCCGGCCTGTCCTTCTTCTTCGACGCGCACCTCGACTTCTTCGAGGAGATCGCCAAGTTCCGCGCCGCCCGCCGGATCTGGGCCCGCTGGATGAAGGAGGTCTACGGGGCGAAGACCGACAAGGCCCAGTGGCTGCGCTTCCACACCCAGACCGCCGGTGTCTCGCTCACCGCCCAGCAGCCGTACAACAACGTGGTGCGTACGGCGGTCGAGGCGCTCTCCGCGGTCCTCGGCGGCACCAACTCCCTGCACACCAACGCCCTCGACGAGACCCTGGCCCTGCCGAGCGAGCAGGCCGCGGAGATCGCGCTGCGCACGCAGCAGGTGCTCATGGAGGAGACCGGCGTCGCCAACGTCGCCGACCCGCTGGGCGGTTCCTGGTACGTCGAGCAGCTCACCGACCGCATCGAGGCCGACGCGGAGAAGATCTTCGACCAGATCAGGGAACGCGGCCGCCGGGCACACCCCGACGGGCAGCACCCGATCGGCCCGATCACCTCCGGCATCCTGCGCGGCATCGAGGACGGCTGGTTCACCGGGGAGATCGCCGAGTCCGCCTTCCGCTACCAGCAGTCCCTGGAGAAGGGCGACAAGAAGGTCGTCGGCGTCAACACGGCGACCGGCTCCGTCACCGGCGACCTGGAGATCCTCAGGGTCAGCCACGAAGTCGAACGCGAGCAGGTGCGGGAGCTGGCCGACCGCAAGTCCGGCCGCGACGAGGCGCTCGTGCGGTCCTCGCTGGAGGCGATGCTGACCGCCGCGCGCGACGGCTCCAACATGATCGCGCCGATGCTCGACGCCGTACGGGCGGAGGCCACGCTGGGCGAGATCTGCGACGCCCTGCGCGACGAGTGGGGCATCTACACGGAGCCGCCCGGCTTCTGAGCCGGTCGCGGGCCCCTCGCCGCCCGGCTCACCGGGGCAGGGCGGCGAGGCCCGACACCAGCAGGGACGTGAACCGCCGCGCCCACTCGGCGTCCACCGGCTGCGCGCTCACCAGCGCCCGGTGGACCACCGCGCCCGCGACCACGTCGAAGATCAGGTCCGTGTTGCGGGCTTCCGCCTCGGGGTCCGCCTCGTACGGAAGCTCGCCGCGGGCCTGAGCGCGTTCCCGGCCCTCGACGACGAGCCGCTTCTGCCGCTCGACGATCGCCGACCGTATGCGTGTCCGCAGCGCCTCGTCGCAGGTGGACTCCGCGACGACGCCCATCAGAGCCGTCTTGGTCTCGGGCTGCCCGAGCAACTCGGCGAACTGGAGCACCACACCCTCCACGTCCGCGACCAGGCTGCCCCGGTCGGCGAGTTCGAGCTCGTCGAAGAGGACGGCCACGGCGTCGACGACCAGTTCGTTCTTGTTCGCCCAACGGCGGTACAGCGTGGTCTTGGCGACCCCCGCCCGCGTGGCGACGTCCCCCATGGTGAGTTTCGACCACCCCAGCTCGACGAGGGAGGCGCGGGTCGCCTCCAGGATCGCCGTATCGGTCTCGGCGCTGCGGGGCCGTCCTGTACGACCCGTACGCGGTGTTTCGGGGTGGGTGCTGCTGGACATGCCCGCGACCATACCCGCCGGTAAGGAGAAAGGCGGCTGTGAGGCAGCTCACCGGAAAATGCTTCACACCGCCGGACCCACGCAGATACGCTACGACCCGTAGCGAAAGCCATGACCGGCTCGTCGCGACAACCACAGGCGCCATGGTGGGGACCCGGCGCCGACATCTCGGAATCGCAGGACCGGCCGCGGAGTCGAACACGGTCGACGGAGGGGTCGCATCCTCGGGCCGCCTGCCGGCGGCAGCGGTGGGCGGCTTTTCATTTGTGCGCGCGGAGGGGGGAGGATGTACTCATGCAGCCTAGGAACATGTCCATGAGCGGCGTCGTCGACCTCGCCGCGGTGAAGGCGGCCAACGAGGCCAAGGTGAAGGCGGAGCAGGCGAGGGCCGAGGCCGCCCGTCAGGGTGGCGGTCAAGCCGTGTCCCCTGCCGGCCTGGTGATCGACACCGACGAGGCGAGCTTCGAGCGCGACGTCCTGCAGCGCTCCACCGAGGTACCGGTCGTCATCGACTTCTGGGCCGAGTGGTGCGAGCCGTGCAAGCAGCTCGGCCCGCTGCTGGAGCGCCTCGCCACGGAGTACAACGGCCGGTTCGTTCTCGCCAAGGTCGACGTCGACGCCAACCAGATGTTGATGCAGCAGTTCGGGATCCAGGGTATCCCCGCGGTGTTCGCGGTGGTGGCCGGCCAGGCGCTGCCCCTCTTCCAGGGCGCCGCGCCGGAGGCGCAGATCCGCCAGACGCTGGACCAGCTGGTGCAGGTGGCAGAGGAGCGCTTCGGCCTCACCGGCATCGAGGTCGACCCGGACGCCTCCGAGGAGGCCGCACCGGCCCCCGTCCCGGCCGGCCCTTACGACGCACTGCTGGAAGCGGCCGTACAGGCCCTGGACGCGGGCGACTTCGGCGGCGCCGTCCAGGCGTACAAGAACGTGCTGTCCGACGACCCGGCCAACATGGAGGCGAAGCTCGGTCTCGCGCAGGCCGAACTCCTCGGCCGGGTGAAGGACATGGACCCGCAGAAGGTCCGTGACGCCGCTGCCGCCGACCCGGCCGACGCCTCGGCGCAGATCGCCGCCGCGGACCTGGATCTCGTCGGCGGTCATGTCGAGGACGCCTTCGGCCGGCTCGTGGAGACGGTGCGGCGCACCGCCGGGGACGAACGCGACGCGGCACGGGTGCGGCTGCTGGAGCTCTTCGAGGTGGTCGGTCAGGACGACCCGCGGGTGACGGCGGCCCGGCAGGCGCTCGCGCGGGTGCTCTTCTGACGACTCCTGTGATGTCGCTGATGTTTCGGCGGCGTCCCACCCAGCCCCGGCCGGACGTTCATTGACAGCCGTTATGACAAGGGTGTCCTGAGGATGGCGTTCTGACGGATTTGCGGCGGTGGCGCTGACACGGCGTCACCGCCGATTTGGCGACACAGTGACAAAACGCGCCTCGGCTTTGCCAAAACTTGGCAATCGGGCCCCCGGGTTACTCCGAGTACAACAACGCCCTTGTTCTGTCCGGTTATCTATGGCTATCGCCCTCTGTGTCGGCGGTCCGGACGGCACCCAGCGTGCTCGCGCGACATCGTGCGGTCGTGGCGTGGTTATCAGGCCGTTACTAGCCAGTAACGAACCCCCTTGTGCCCTGGCGTGGAATGGACCACGATCGGCGACGCTCGGTCCAATACCGCACCAGCCCGGCTCCCAGTCGTGCCGCGGCCCATTGGGTCCCCACCGGGCCGATCGGCGTCAGAGGCGCCGGTCGCGGACAGGGGGGTTCCTGCCACAGAACGGCAGGGCCTGTCCGGCAGGTTGTGCGTGACGAGTCAGGCGCGACCAGTGGTTGTCGCTCGGGGGTGATCGCCGGTGTTCTTCGGACGCACGTCGCGCCTGAAGACCAGGCGCTCTCCTTCCCGAGGACGTAGCACTTCTCCCATCCCAGGACGGGCCCGCGGGTCCGGACCGGAGATGTACGTCCGAGAAGGAGGAAAGTCATGGAGTCTATGGCTCGCGGTGGAACCAGATGGAAGCGGTTCGCCCTGGTCATGGTGCCGAGCGTGGCCGCGACGGCTGCGATAGGCGTCGGCCTGGCACAGGGGGCGCTCGCCGCGTCCTTCGCGGTGTCGGGCCAGGAGTTCAAGGTCACGGCCGGCAAGCTCGTCGGAACTGGGTTCTCCCAGTACGGCGGCGTCGACATGGGGTACAAGGACCTCAAGGGTGACGAGAAGGTCGCGCACCCCGTCGCGATCTCGACGTTCAAGAACGCGTCGATCACCAAGATGTGCCAGTCGGTGGTCACCGACGTCCCGTTCGTCGGCAAGATCACGCTGAAGCTGACGGCCGGCGACAAGGGCACCGACGTCCAGGCCGAGAAGCTCTACCTGGACGTGTCCGAGCTGGACGCGAACGCCAGGTTCGAGAACATCGACATCGGCGTCGCGGCCAAGGACACGGACAACCCGGAAGGTGGTGCCGGCCCCGCGGGCAAGGGCCCGGCGGTCAAGGACACCTCGATCCTGCCCAACGGGTTCGCGCAGCAGGCCGACCGGGCGGTCCTGACCGATGTCGAGCAGAAGGCGTGGGCGACCACCGCCGGCACCTTCGAGCTCAGCGGTCTGAGCATGCGCCTGCACAAGGGCGACGGCCCCAAGGTCGAGTGCTACTGACGGTAGCCCCGTCCGGGCGGGCGGGTGAGACTCTGGCAGCTTCGCCCGCCCGCCACTCTCTTCACACAGCAACGCCAGTACCAGGGAGCTGTTTTCCATGAGCGCCGAGACTGCAGTGTCACAGGGGCGGGACGAGCACTACATCCGCGTCCTTCGGCGGAACTTCCGTACCTGGCGGGGACAGCGGCCCTTCTGGGCGGGTCTGCTGACCCTGCTCGGCGGGATCCCCATCGCCTACTTCCCGTATGCGACCTTCAAAATCGGCCACATGAACCTCGCGATGCAGACGACTGCGGGGGCCGGCTCACTGATCATCGGCGTGCTGCTGGTGACGCTGGGTCTCACGATGTGGTTCCAGCACATCGTACGGGTGTTCGCGGGCGTCGCCACGATTCTCCTGGCGCTGGTGTCCCTTCCGATCGCCAACCTGGGCGGCTTCATCATCGGGTTCGTCCTCTCCCTCACGGGCGGCGCGCTTTCGCTGTCGTGGGTGCCCGGCAGGCCCGTGAACGCCGACGAGGCGCCCGCGGTCCGGCAGTCGTCCGACAGTCCCGCCGTACCGGAGCAGCGTGACGGCTTCGGAGCGGACACGCACGAGACATCCATCGAAGGCAACGGCGGGAGGAACAGTGCCGGGTGACGTGACACCACCGCTGACCGCGGACGCGGGCGGCGACGGCTCGCGGGAGAGAAGAGGGCCGCGCCACGCCGCGCCCAGGAAGTCCCTGTTCCACAAGTTCCAGATGCCCGCGAGCAAGGCGATCGCCCTGGCCGCGATGCCTACCGCCGTCTTCGTCGGCATGGGGCTCACCCCGAAGCTGGCGCTGGCCGACGACAAGGAAATCCCCTTCGCTCCCGGCCCGTGCGTGACCCGTTCCGACGAGCCTTCGGAGTCGCCGTCACCGTCCGCGTCGGAGTCGGAGTCGGCGAAGCCGTCCGAGTCACCGTCCCCTTCGGACACGGCCGATCCGGAGCCGACGCCGAGTGCCACGTCCGGAACCGGAACGGATGACGGGGCGCAGGAGCCGAAGCCGGCCGAGAGCCCGTCCGCCCCCGCGGCCGGATCCGAGCAGGCGGCGCCCGCGCCGGAGCCGTCCCCGAGCCAGTCGACCAACCCGCTCGACCCGCTGGGCGTGGGCGACAAGGTCAAGGACCTCATCGACGGCATCGGCGACACGCTGAAGGGTGAGCCGTCCGAGACGCCGTCGCCGAGCGAGACGGCGACACAGCCGGCCGAGGAACCCTCGGTGGCGCCGTCGGAGGCACCGGCCGAGGAGCCTGCGGAGAAGCCCGCCGACGCGGTGGGCGACACGGTGGACGACACGGTCGACAAGACCAAGGAAGCGATCAAGGACGCGGCTGACAAGGCCGGCGCCGAGGTCGAAGAGCTGGACGAGGACGTCAAGGGACTCGACCCCAAGCAGGACGAGGCCATCCCGGACGGCGCCAAGCCGCGCTTCCCGTGCCCCACCCCGGACCCGGAGGCCCTGGCCGACGCCCAACTCGAGCCCGGCCGGCCGCTGCTCCCGGACGACCCGTGGATCCTCGAGAGCTCCATGCTCACGCTGACGGGCCTCGACTACCACGGCATCGTGGAGGTCAAGACCGGCAGCGGCAAGATCAAGAAGGTTCTGAAGTTCACCGCGACGGGCGTGGACATCAAGGACCTGCACCAGCTCGTGGTCGGCCCGAACGGCACGACCGCGCACGTCGAGGCCGCCAAGGGCTCCACCTCGACGATCCGCGACGGTGAAGTGACCATGTACACGGAGGAGCTGAAGGGCAACCTCTTCGGCATCATCCCGATCACCTTCAGCCCGGAGACCCCGCCGCCGCTGAACGTCCCCTTCGCCATGTTCACCGACGTGAAGGTCACCCAGGCCGGCCAGTTCGGCGGGACGCTGACGGTCCCCGGCCTGCACAACTACTTCACCGGCGCGAAGGCCTGACCCCCGAACCACCGGGAGCCGCGAAAAAGGCTGTGGGCCGCACCCGTTCAGGGGGGTGCGGCCCACAGTTCTTGGCCGATGGGGCAGCCATAGCCGCCGGTCGCGGAGTGAGGGTGTGCTCGGGTGAGTGCCCTTTTTTCAGAAACGAGCCTTTCGGGGCGGAGTCGTGGCAGGGCCCTGTTGAAATGTGACCCCTCTTGGCGTTCTTCTGTCGCAAAGTCCGCTACTCATCGGCAACTTGTGAACATAAGGTGATCAAGCTGTGGTCGTCCGACCCGGCGCGCGGGCGTCGGGGGGGCGGCCATTCTGCGGTGATCCTCCGTGCGTCCGCACAGGCCTACCACCTGTAAGGACCCTCCACTTCATGTTCGGACAACTCAGCCGACCGGTACGTCGGGCGGTGGTCTACGCGGTGCTCGTCGCTGTCTCGGCCTTCACCGTCATGGTCTCCAGGGCGGCGCCCTCCTTGTGGGACGAACACACTGACGAGGCGGCCGCGCAGGCCGCCCAAGCGGCCCCGGGACCCGTGATGTTCCCACTTTTCGGTCGTACGGTTGACCGGCTTCGGGACTATGAGCCCAAAGGCGCCGGCGGCGTTCATTCATACCGCGACCTGGGCAGCGGCTGGGAGGAAGCGACCGCGCTCGTCCAGTCCAACGTCTCCGAGAACGGCCAAGGCAACGACCTCTACCACCGTATGCCTGACGGCACCTTGTACTACACGGCTGAGCGTGGAGGCGACACAAAGACCATCGGTCGCGGCTGGAACATCTACACCCTGCTGGTCTCAGTCGGAAACATGGGCGGGACCACCCACCCCGACATCGTCGGTCGTCACGCCGACGGCACACTCTGGCTGTACCAGGGCAGGGCCGACGGCACGTTCGCCCCAAGGATCCGCATCGGCACCGGCGGCTGGAACGGGATGAACGCCCTTGCCGGGCGTGGTGACTACACCGGGGACGGCAAGGCAGACCTCGTCGCCCGCGGCACAGACGGCACGCTCCACATCTACCCCGGGACCGGTAATGCCGTTCAGGACGCCGCGCTCGAAAGCCGGATCACCCTGGGCGCGGGCTGGGGCGCCTATAAGTCGATCGTCTCCACGGGAGACAACGACGGCGACGGCAGGACCGACCTGATCGCCAACGACGTGGCCGGGCTGCTGTGGCTTTTCAGCGGCACCGGCAATGCGAGCGCCCCCTTCGCGCCCCGGGTGCAAATCGGTACTGCGGGCTGGGCCGCCTTCGACTCTCTCTTCTGACCTCTCGCGGCGGCCGACATCGGCCGTCCCACATCGGACGGATTAACCCACCATGCGTGTGAACACGCGAACCCGGAGACGAGGCCGTCTCGGCGGGCTCTCACGGCTGGTTACGGCCACGGCTGTGATCACTGCGCTGGCTGTTACGGTGACGGGGCAGCAATTTCCAACCCTGCCCGACCAGACGCAGGCCGCGGCGGACCCCGACGCTCCTGTCGGTTACGACCTCGAGAGCGCCGCTCAGGTCCGTGCGGACCAGTGCATGCTCAACCTGATGCTGCGCAAGGGCGGCAAGGAGCTCAAGTCGGTAGCACGTACCGGCCTCAACGGCACCGATGAAGAGTTGCACGTCGTGGCGAACCCGGATTTCTGGGAGCCGGTGCCCCTTGCTATCGCGTACGACAAGGACCATGCCTGGGCGGACGCCAAACTCGACGAGCTCAACGGCCGCGAAGAGGTGTGGGAGGAGGCGCTTGGCCCGACCTTCGGGACTGCCCCACCCAATCACTCCGTCGACGGCGTCTTCGACCGGATCGCGGACAAGGACAATCCGTTCAGGTCGACCGGGCTGTCAACTTGGGTACACGATCGCTTCTGGGAGTCGGAATTCGACCTCTTCCAAGAGGACCAGACTCCGGTGGCCAGCCAGGAGTCCGTCGATGCGGTCACGAAGATAGCGACGACGCGGTACTCGGATGACCGGTACGAGGACTACGAGGACCGGCGGGCATGGGAGGGCATGACGTTCATGCACCCCATGTACGCCGACGACGCGCGGATCTTTCTCCAACACGGAGGGTTCCCGACGACGGCTCCGGAGCCGGGCACCATGGAATTCCGCCTCGACGTCGAGGCGCTCAAGGCGCGGTTCGCCTCGTGCGCCACGCACAATCCACCTGACCCGCATCAGGTGCTGGGCCCGGAGCTGACGCTTGCCTCGATGGAGTGGCAGGCCGAACTGTCGGGCCAGAAGAAGCAGCGCGACATGATCTTCCGGGCAGAGGCGGAAGCCTCACGGCACCTCTCGATTGCGGCCCAGGCTCTTGGTGAGGCACTCGGACAATCGATCATCGCGAGTCGCCTGTCGGAGTGGCAGTCGTACTGGCTGAAGCAGAGCCCCGCGTCGGCAGGGCTGTCGTACCCGGAGCCGGAGACCTTCACGACAGTCAAGAACAACATCGATATCGCACGTGCCCGTGCCCAGGGCAGGGTCTTCGTCGCCGGGCGTGCGGCGCTCGCGGCGCAGGAAGAGGCCACGAAGGCCGAGGCGGCCAAACAGGAGGCGTATGGCATCGCCGACGCCGCCGGTCAGCCCCGTGGCCGTGGCCTGATGTACGGCCAGCAGGCCGTGCAGGTGGCAAAGGCTTCCGCCGCGGCAGCGCAGGCGGCGTTCAAGGCCACCGAGACGGCGTCGAACGCGACCCGTGCCTCGGCCGCTGACAGCAAGACGCTGATGGCCTTGGCCGAGACCCAGGCACATGCCTCGAAGGCCGAGTTCCGCCGGAAGGCGGCCGAGGAGGCCGAGGCGCAGGCTAAGGCGTCCGCCGAAGGCGCAGCGCTGCAGGCCAAGAAGGCCGCGGAAAACGCCGCCAAGGCGAAGGCAGCGCAGGAGAAGGCCGAGGCAGCAGAAGCGACCGCGAAGGCGGCGGCCGCCGACGCGGCGGCCAAGCGCAAGACCGCAGAGGCCGAGCGCGACTACGCCAAGTCCCAGAAGGAACTCGCGGACGCGGAGCGTGCCAAGGCACAGGCTGCGGAGGCGAAGGCGCAATCCGAGCGGCAGACGGCCGCCGACGAGCTGGCCAAGGCGCAGACGGCCGGGAACACTGCCGCCGCCAAGAAGAACGAGGCCCTTGCCGCCGAGAGTAGAGCAGTGAAGGCACGCGACGGTGCTCTGGAAGCAGAGCGCAAGAGGGACACGCTGGTTGCCAAGGCCGAGGCAGCGGAGGCGTTGCTCGCAGCGGTGGACGGCACTGCCGCGGCCATCGAGGCGCGCGAGGCAGCTACCAAGGCGCGGACTGCGGCGAACAATGCCACCACAGCGGCGACCAACGCCCGTGCAGCGGCGGACGATGCGACCGAGGCGGCAACCAACGCCCGTGCGGCAGCGACCCGTGCCCAGGGTGCGGCCGAGCGCGCTCAGGCCGCCGCTGACGGTGCCGAGGCGGACGTGGCTGTCACGGAAGCCGCGGTGAAGAAGGCCCATGCGGCGGCAGCTGACGCCATCGATGCCGCCGACGCCGCCAAATGGAACGCCTTCACTGCCAAGGCGATGGCTCAGACCGCCCGGCAGAAGGCGGCGGAGGCCAAGGGGCACGCCGTCGTGGCCCGGTCGGAGGCAGTGCTTGCAGGAGCTGACGCCGTGCGTACCGCGGGCTTCGCGTACGCCACGGCACAAGCGGCGACGGCGGCTCGAGACTCGGCGGTTCAGGTCGTCAAGCCGGCCAACGACGCGATCGAGCTGGGGTCCCCGTACAGGGAGACCGACTCTTCCGCGGGTCTGGCCGTGCTGACGGGGCAAGCCGCGAAAACAGTGGCCGAGCAGCAGGCTGCTGTGGCGAAGGCAAAGGCCGATCAGGCAGCGAAGGCCGCGGTCGAGGCCACGGCGCTGGCGGACCGGGCCAACACCGACGCCAAGGCAGCGGCTGTGGCTGCGGCGAACGCAGCGGACTGGGCGGCGAGGGCTGTCAAGTCGGCCGCGGAGGCGCAGGCTTCCGCCAAGGCGGCGGATGCCTCGGCAAAGGCGGCGCAGAAGGCAGAGGCCAACACCGTCGAGTACAACCGTCAGGCCGTTGCGGACGCCGAGGCGGCGCAGAACGCGGCCGACTCGGCGGGCTCGTACGCGAGCCAGGCGGATGCCGCCGCGACGGAGGCGGAACGCGACGCAGCGGCGGCCCGTGACGCGGCCACGGCGGCCGAGCAGGACGCGAGCACCGCGCGCGACACCGCCGACAAAGCCGAAGCCGATGCCACCGTGGCGGAGGCGGCGGCGGCCAATTCGCGGAATCTTGCCGTGGAGGCCGCTCAGGCGGCGATCCGTACGGAGACAGCAGAGAGCGCGGCAGAGCAGGAGAGGGAGAGGTCCACAGCGGGGCCGGTGGGCGTCGACGGCGTCGTCATGCGCCCCAGCGACGACACCCTGGTCGACATCAACCCCAAGAGCGATTGCGTCGGCACGCACACCGGCGACCAGATCGGCTGCGAGATCGACCTTGAGTACCACGTCTACGGCGAGATGGACTTCTACCTCGAGACGTGTTCGCTGCCCGGTGTCGCGCGCAAGGACTGCGGGAGCAGCATCAAGCGCGACTACCTGATGAGTTCTCCCCTGGATGTGACCTTCCAGCAGGACGACGTGCATATCGACGGGCTGGAACTCACGGCATCCGTGTTGAAGGCCCTGGCGCTCGCTGCGGTCAGGGACATCATCGACTGCGCCCACGGCAAGCTCAGCGGATGCCTCTGGTTGGCGGGAAGCATCATCGTGCCGGAGCTCCTTGTGCGTGCGGTCAGTGCCGCACTCACGGTACGTGTGGCGATGTTGAACGGAGCTAGGCTCAGCGAGGCACTGTGGGGACTACGTGGATCTGGGCTGAGCGCATCAGCCGTGGCCAATCTGGAACGGGCCGGGACGGAGGCATTGATCGGACGGTGCTTCCCCGCGGGCACGAAGGTAGCGACCGAGGGCGGCCCGAAACCGATCGAGCAGATCAGGGTCGGTGACCGGGTATGGTCCACCGACCTGGCTACCGGGAAGAAGTCCCTGCAGCGCGTTCTCAAGCTGTTCAACCGCACGGTCGGCGAGCTGGTGCAGATCCGGACAGCCGGGGGCGAAGTCGAGGCAACTGACTCGCACCGATTCTGGGTGCAGGATCGGGGGTGGGTTCAGGCACGCGAGCTCCTGGCTGGCGACACCTTCCGGGCGAAGGACGGCACTGCCGAGACGATCCTCGGCACGTCCCGCGTCAAGGGACACATCCAGGTCTTCAACTTCGAGGTTGAGAAGCTCAATTCGTACTACGTGTACGTCGGATCTACTCCGGTCCTCGTACACAATGAGTGTGTCGACGCGATCCTTGCCGATCTGGTGAGAAATGGCGATCACATCGTCCTCGGAGTCAACCCCTACTCGGACGATCTGGCCAAGGCCCTCGGCGGACGGACCTTTAATGGCAAGAACTTCGGCAACGAACTGCCGGAGGCGTTGGGGTTGGGCGTACGTCCCATATGGACGCTAGGAGTCGAGAGCGCGGTAGCCAACTCGAACGTCCGGTTGTCGGTGTCCTTGGACGGTGTCGCAGGCGCCCGGACCGCCGACGAGGCACTTGATCTGCTGCTGAAGCGTGGTGAAACGATCAAGGACAGCGACTGGGCGACGATCCGGGCCTCCGGCTACGGAACCGCCTGGGAAATGATCAAACTCCGGACCGCCGTCAGGCTTGAGCAACGCAGTTGGTCATCGATCGAGTGGCACATGACCGATGAGGCGGGCAACGTCGTACGCGTCTTCCCGGAGCGCTTCCGGTACGCCAACGGAGTACCGGTGCCAGAGTGAGAGGAGTATGGCTGCCATGACAGATCTCATCCGGGAGGGGCGGCTCTTCAGAGTCAGCGGGTTCGATCCCTCACACCGGCAGTTGTTTCTGATCAGTGAGGCCACGCTGGTGGACCGGACAACGACACAGATCGAGGTCTACATCGGGCATGTCGAGCTGATGTTCCTCAAGCCCTACTACAGAAAGGGGCTCTACGTCCGGCGGGCGACGCTTGCCGAGTTCGCCACTCTCAGCGAACGGCACGACATTCCGGCCCAGGACGCCGCTTACACCTGGATGCTGGAGCGGGGTGGCGGCAGTTTCGTCGTCGGTAGTAATCCGAACTGGCGTGAGGCGGAATATGCGTTGATGGGCGAACGGCAGTCGTTGTACGACCCACGTGAGCCCTGGCCTCCGGACTTCCCGGCGATATCAGGGCAGGTCGACTGACCGTCTCCGGGTAGGACAGCTGAAGGGTGGCGCCACGATACGACGCGGCGCCGCCCTTCACTTGTTTGCAGGTCCTGGGCCGGGGACGACGCATCTTGCTGAGCCTCGATAGCCGCCGCACCCGGCAAACAGCAGGGTGAACCACCGACGCCGATGACTCCAAGTGTCGGTTTCGTCCGCACGGGGTTTTGTCGGTCCAAGCGGAGAGCGCCTTCTGCATGCAGACAATTGAGTTGTGTCGTCCCGATGGTTCCGAGCTGTCGGGCATGCCACGGCGCGGTTGGTGGCGGACCTTGCCGATGCCACCGGGTTGACCGCCGCGTACCTTCATTCGCTCGGGCCGCTGCGGTCTCGCGGGACCGAGCATGGCCCGGGGCGCTGCGGATCTGGCGGTGACGCTCGCCGACGGCGGCGAGGCCAATGAGGATTCGGCCGTGCTGCGGACCGGGCTAAAGTGTTCCGCTCGGTTGCCTCGACACAGACAGCTTGACGGTTGCTCGCCGATGTTGACGGCGGTCGCTGCCTTCTCTGGGCTCGGCCGCTGGAGCGCCGAGCGCGGGGCCCTCAGCTCGGCGAGCTTGAGCGGGATGACGATCACGAGCAAGCTCATAGGGGTGGGCTTATATAAACGGTACCCCTACAAGCTCAAACGCTGTCCGTCGACGCCAGCGCGTGCCGGATCGCTGCCAACGCCTCCTCGTCCGTCGCGTCGAGTTGGCGAGCCACGATCGCGAAGAGGCGGGCCTGTTCGGCGAGTTTCTCCTTGGAGTCGGCGATCGACGGGGGCGCGATGACCTGGGTGCCGGAGCCGCGGCGGGTTCTGACCAGGCCGGCGGTCTCCAGTTCGCGGTAGGCGCGGACCACCGTGTTGTTGGCGAGGCCGAGGTCTGCGGCGAGTTGGCGGACGGAGGGCAGCCGGTCGCCCTGGCGGAGCCGGCCGACGGAGATGAGGTCGGCGAGCTGGGCCCGGACCTGCTCGTAGGGCGGGACGGGCGCCGCGTGGTTGACGGTGATGCGGACGCTGTGCGCGGTCATGACCTCGCCTCCGTGTAGGCCTGGGGGATCAGGAGGACGCCCAGGCAGTGGCAGCCGCTCAGTGCCGAGGTGAAGGCGGTGAGGGCGAGCGCCGCCAGGGCGAAGACCTTCGCCACGCCCGCGCAGGACAGGCTCAGTACGACGACGGCCATGGTGAACGAGACGGCGAAGAGCGGGGCCGTTACCAGGACTCCCCAGGCGCCGACCGCCGCGCGTGCCTGGATCCGGCGTTGGTCGTCCGTCTGGGAGCGCAGGGTCACGCGGCGCAGCAGCAGCGCGCAGGCGACGGTGCCGAGGGCCATGCCGCCCAGTGCCGGCCAGGCGTAGTAGAGACCGGGCCAGGGGCCGAGCAACTGGGACCCGGCCGGGCATTCGACGGCCAGAGCGCGTCCGGAGCGGCCCTCGGAGTCCGCAGTGGCCGTGCTCGCGGCAATGACGACAAGTACCGTGAGGATCAGCGCCTGCGCGGCGAGGAACGTGGCCAGGGCGCGGGGTACGTGGTCGCGGACGCGGCGGGGTGTCACTTCCGCCACCCGTATCCAGCTGTGCCGCGGGCGGGCGATCAGATCGGCCGCCAGGACGCCGGCCATGACGCACAGCCCGAACGCGGGGAAGGCGTAGAGGAGTTGGACGTCCGGCTCCGGGTTGAAGTCGACGAGTGTGCCGACCGCGACGCCGGCGGCCGCGCCCGCCCATCGGGTGGGGGTGTCGATCCAAGTGCGCCAGGTGCCTTCCGCCGTCGAGGCAGCAGACATGCCGACCACCTTTCTCCGTCCGTCGGGTGTATCAAGATGGTGACACAATTGCTCAGCTCCCGGACTGTGTCAAGGAGTTGATACGCCTGTCGGACCCGGACCCGGAGCGGGTGACGGTGGCACCGGACGCAAGGCGGCGGCCCCCCGACCGGGAAGGTCGGAGGGCCGCCTGTCGACAGGGGGAGCGGGGTCAGCCGCGGACCTCGCCGCCGAGGTGGTGGACGCGCACCATGTTCGTCGTGCCCGGGACGCCGGGAGGCGAGCCGGCCGTGATCACCATGACGTCACCCGCGTTGTAGCGCTGGAGCTTCAGCAGCTCCGCGTCGACGATCTCGACCATCGCGTCCGTCGTCTCCACGAAGGGTGCGAGGAAGGACTCCACGCCCCAGCTCAGGGTGAGCTGGTTACGGGTCGACTGGTCCGTCGTGAAGGCGAGGATGGGCTGCTCGGCGCGGTAGCGGGACAGGCGGCGGGCCGTGTCACCGGACTTGGTGAACGCGATCAGCGCCTTGCCGCCCAGGAAGTCCGCGATCTCGGCGGCCGCGCGGGCGACCGAGCCGCCCTGGGTGCGCGGCTTCTTGCCGGGAACCAGAGGCTGGAGGCCCTTGGAGAGGAGCTCCTCCTCCGCCGCGGTGACGATCTTCGACATCGTCTTGACCGTCTCGATCGGGTACGCGCCGACCGACGACTCCGCGGAGAGCATGACCGCGTCCGCGCCGTCAAGGATCGCGTTCGCGACGTCGGACGCCTCGGCGCGGGTGGGGCGGGAGTTGGTGATCATCGACTCCATCATCTGGGTCGCCACGATCACCGGCTTGGCGTTGCGGCGGCACAGTTCGATGAGGCGCTTCTGGACCATCGGCACCCGCTCGAGCGGGTACTCCACCGCGAGGTCGCCACGGGCCACCATCACGCCGTCGAAGGCCATGACGACGTCCTGCATGTTCTCGACCGCCTGCGGCTTCTCCACCTTGGCGATGACGGGGACGCGACGGCCCTCCTCGTCCATGACCTTGTGGACGTCCTTGACGTCGCTCGCGTCACGGACGAAGGAGAGCGCGACCATGTCGCAGCCCATGCGCAGTGCGAAGCGCAGGTCCTCGACGTCCTTCTCGGAAAGGGCCGGGACGTTGACGGCCGCGCCGGGGAGGTTGATGCCCTTGTGGTCGGAGATCACGCCGCCCTCGACGACGATCGTCTTGACCCGCGAGCCGTCGACCTCGACGACGCGCAGTTCGACGTTGCCGTCGTTGATCAGGACCTGGTCGCCCTTGGAGACGTCACCGGGCAGGCCCTTGTAGGTGGTCCCGCAGATCGACTTGTCGCCGGGGACGTCCTCGGTCGTGATGGTGAACTCGTCGCCGCGGACCAGTTCGACCGGCCCCTCGGCGAAGGTCTCCAGACGGATCTTGGGGCCCTGGAGGTCGGCCAGCACGCCCACGGCGTGTCCGGTGTCCTCGGACGCCTGGCGGACGCGGTGG
Organism: Streptomyces sp. Tu 2975; assembly: GCF_009832925.1. Lineage (GTDB taxonomy): Bacteria > Actinomycetota > Actinomycetes > Streptomycetales > Streptomycetaceae > Streptomyces. The sequence goes on along the minus strand of NZ_CP047140.1, from coordinate 2,708,024 downwards.
TACCGCTCCTCGTGGTCGGCGTGGGTCCCGTGGCTGAAGTTGAAGCGGGCCACGTTCATACCGGCCTCGATGAGCGCTTTCAGCTGCTCGTATGAGTCGACGGCGGGGCCCAGTGTGCAGACGATTTTGGAACGGCGCATAAGGCGGATCCTATCGGTTTGTTTCCCTGCGGAATATTCCGTCTGGTGGAATGTACAAATGGGCGCCGGCCCGCTCAGGCGTTCAGCCTTCCGGCCTTCCAGCGCTTCAGGCTGTCGGGCTCTCGGGCACCCCCTTCTTCACGTCTCCCGTCACCAGCTCGAAGGTCTGTCGCGCGATCTCGAGCTCCTCGTCCGTCGGCACGACGGCGACCGCCACCCGTGCGTACTCCGGCGAGATCAGCCGCGCCGTGTCCGACCGGGCGGCGTTCAGCCCGGCGTCCACCACGAGGCCCATCTCCTCCAGACCCGCGAGGGCAGCCTCTCGCACGGGGGCGGCGTTCTCGCCGACACCCGCCGTGAACGCCACCGCGTCCACCCGCCCGAGCACCGCGTAGTACGCGCCGATGTACTTCTTCAGCCGGTGGACGTAGATGTCGAACGCCAGCCGCGCCCGCTCGTCGCCCTCGTCGATCCGCCGGCGGATCTCCCTCATGTCGTTGTCCCCGCACAGGCCCACCAGACCGCTCTTCTTGTTGAGCAGTGCGTCGATCTCGTCGGTGCTCATGCCGGCGACGCGCTTCAGGTGGAAGGTCACCGCCGGGTCGATGTCACCGGAGCGCGTACCCATCACGAGACCTTCCAAGGGGGTCAGCCCCATCGAGGTCTCCACACATCTGCCACCGGCCACCGCGGAAGCGGAGGCGCCGTTGCCCAGGTGCAGCACGATGACGTTCACCTCGGACGGGTCCTTGCCGAGCAGCGCCGCGGTGGCCCGCGAGACATAGGCGTGCGAGGTGCCGTGGAAGCCGTAGCGGCGGATACGGTGCGCGTCCGCGGTCTCGACGTCGATGGCGTACCGGGCGGCCGCCTCCGGCATCGTCGTGTGGAAGGCGGTGTCGAAGACGGCGACCTGCGGGAGGTCCGGGCGCAGCGCCCGGGCCGTGCGGATGCCGGTGATGTTCGCCGGGTTGTGCAGCGGCGCGACCGGGACGAGGCGCTCCACCTCTGTGATCACTTCCTCGGTGATCACGGTCGGGGCGTGGAACTTCAGACCGCCGTGCACCACCCGATGGCCGATCGCGGCGAGGGCGGGGGAGTCCAGTCCGAGCCCGTCCTGTGCGAGTTCCTCGGACACCGCCTTGAGCGCCGCGTCGTGGTCCGCGATGGGGCCCGTGCGCTCGCGCCGCTCACCGCCGCCCTCGAGGGGCGTGTGCACCAGCCGCGAGGTCGCCTCGCCGATCCTCTCCACCAGACCGACCGCCAGCCGGGACGCGTCGCTCATGTCGAGCAACTGGTACTTCAGCGACGACGAGCCGGAGTTGAGGACGAGGACGCGCGTGGGGGACTGCGGGGCGGTCATGCGGGGAGCTCCTGGGCCTGGGACTGGATGGCGGTGATCGCGACCGTGTTGACGATGTCGCTGACCAGAGCGCCGCGCGACAGGTCGTTGACCGGCTTGCGCAGGCCCTGGAGCACCGGTCCGACCGCGACGGCGCCCGCCGAGCGCTGCACGGCCTTGTAGGTGTTGTTGCCGGTGTTCAGGTCCGGGAAGATCAGGACCGTCGCCCGGCCGGCGACCTCGGAGTCAGGCAGCTTGGTGGCGGCGACGGAGGGCTCGACGGCGGCGTCGTACTGGATGGGGCCCTCGACGTGCAGGTCCGGACGCGACGCGCGCACCAGCTTCGTCGCCTCGCGGACCTTGTCCACGTCGGCTCCGGAGCCCGAGGTCCCGGTGGAGTACGACAGCATCGCGATCCGCGGCTCCACGCCGAAGCGGGCGGCCGTCGCGGCGGACTGCACCGCGATGTCGGCGAGCTGCTCCGCGTCCGGATCCGGGTTGATCGCACAGTCGCCGTAGACGAGGACCTCGTCGGCCAGGCACATGAAGAACACCGACGAGACGATCGACGCCTTCGGCTTCGCCCTCCCGTCGCCCTTTGTTTTGATGATCTCGAAGGCCGGGCGGATGGTGGCCGCCGTGGAGTGCACGGAACCCGACACCATGCCGTCGGCCAGGCCCTTGTCCACCATGAGCGTGCCGAAGTAGTTCACGTCCGCCACCACGTCGTACGCCAGCTCGACCGTCACGCCCTTGTGGGCGCGCAGCTGTGCGTACCGCTCGGCGAAGGGCTGACGCAGTTCGGAGGTGTGCGGGTCGATCAGCTGGGCGGCCGAGAGGTCGATGCCGAGGTCGGCGGCCTTCTTGCGGATGACCTCGGTGTCGCCGAGGAGGGTCAGGTCGCACACGTCCCGGCGGAGAAGGACGTCGGCCGCGCGCAGTACCCGCTCCTCCGTGCCCTCCGGCAGCACCACCCGGCGGCGGTGGGCACGGGCCTGCTCCAGGAGTTCGTGTTCGAACATCATCGGGGTGACCCGGCCGCTGCGGGCCACCGCGAGCCTGGCCAGCAGGTCGCCGGTGTCCACATGACGCTCGAAGAGACCGATCGCGGTCTCCGCCTTGCGCGGCGTGGAGGCGTTCAACTTGCCCTCCATCGCGAACAGTTCCGCCGCGGTCGGGAAGCTGTTCCCCCTCACGGAGACGACCGGGGTGCCGGGCGCGAGGCGGGCCGCGAGGGTCAGGATCTCCTCGCTGGGGCGCTCGTTCAGCGTCAGCAGCAACCCCGCGATGGGCGGCGTGCCCGCGGAGTGGGCGGCGAGGGCGCCCACCACCAGGTCGGCACGGTCGCCGGGGGTGACGACCAGGCAACCCGGGGTCAGGGCGGGCAGGAAGCTCGGCAGCATCGCACCGCCGAAGACGAAGTCGAGGGCGTCGCGGGCGAGCCCCGAGTCGTCGCCGAGGAGGACCGTGCCGCCCAGCGCGTGCGTGATCTGGGCGACCGTGGGGGCGGCGAGCGCGGGCTCGTCGGGGAGCACGTAGCAGGGCACGGGGAGGCGGGCCGCGAGCCGCTCGGCTATGCCCGCCCGCTCGTCGGGGGCGACCCGGTTGGCGACCATGGCGAGGACGTTGCAGCCGAGGCCCTCGTAGGCGCGGAAGGCGTTGCGTGTCTCCGCCCGTACGGACTCCGGGGTCTGGCCCTTGCCACCCACCACCGCGATCAGGGAGGCGCCGAACTCGTTGGCGAGCCGGGCGTTGAGCGCCAGCTCGTCGGGAAGCTGGGTGCCCGCGTAGTCGGTGCCGAGGACGAGGACCACCTCGTACTCCCTGGCCACCGCCAGGAAGCGCTCGACCAGACGCGAGACCAGCTCGTCCGTACCTTGTTCCGCCTGGAGCGCGGCCGCCTCGTCGTAGTCCATGCCGTAGACCGAGGCGGGGTCCTGGGAGAGCCGGTAGCGCGCCCGCAGCAGCTCGAAGAGCCGGTCGGGGCCGTCGTGCACGAGGGGGCGGAAGACGCCCACCCGGTCCACCTGGCGGGTGAGGAGCTCCATGACCCCCAGCTCGACCACCTGTCGGCCGTCTCCGCGGTCGATCCCGGTCACGTAAACGCTGCGCGCCACGCGTACTCTCCCGTCCAAGTCCATGGGTGCGATACGGGGCGAACCCCGGCCCCCGCCGCTTCGCCGGCCCGCCCGGTGCTCCGCCGTACGGACGGCGGGACCGGGCGCGCCGAAAGGCCGCTCGGGGCGGCAATGCCCTCTTGACAATACCTCCGGGGGTGGCTAAGGCGCCCGCCGGGCGGGAAGGGCGGCGCCTGCGGCCGCCAGCGGCGCGGAGTAGCAGGGAGCGCGGGCGTTCCCCCGCCCGTGGGACAATCGGATGTGGGCTCACAAGGACCACTGACGAGCAGGAGACACAGCACGATGCGCATCGGAGTGCTCACCGCAGGCGGAGACTGCCCGGGTCTGAACGCAGTGATCCGGTCGGTCGTGCACCGTGCCATGACGGGTCACGGCGACGAAGTCATCGGTTTCGAGGACGGATTCAAGGGTCTCCTCGACGGCCACTACCGTCCCCTCGACCTCAACGCCGTCAGTGGCATCCTCGCGCGCGGCGGCACGATCCTCGGCTCGGCCCGCCTCGAGCGCGGCCGGCTGCGCGAAGCGGCGGAGAACGCGGCGGAGTTGGCGAAGCAGTACGGCATCGACGCGCTCATCCCGATCGGCGGCGAGGGGACGCTCACCGCCTCCAGGATGCTGTCCGAGGCGGGGATGCCCGTCGTCGGCGTCCCGAAGACCATCGACAACGACATCTCCTCCACCGACCGCACCTTCGGCTTCGACACCGCCGTCATGGTCGCCACGGAGGCCATCGACCGACTGAAGACCACCGCCGAGTCGCACCAGCGGGTCATGGTCGTCGAGGTCATGGGCCGGCACGCCGGGTGGATCGCCCTCGAGTCGGGCATGGCCGGCGGCGCGCACGGCATCTGCCTGCCCGAGCGGCCCTTCGAGGTGGACGACCTCGTCAAGATGGTCGAGGAGCGCTTCGCCCGCGGCAAGAAGTTCGCGGTGATCTGCGTCGCGGAGGGCGCGCACCCCGCCGAGGGCTCCATGGAGTACGCGAAGGGCGAGATCGACCAGTTCGGCCACGAGCGTTTCCAAGGCATCGGCAACCGGCTCGCCGCCGAGCTGGAGCGCCGGCTCGGCAAGGAGGCCAAGCCGGTCATTCTCGGCCACGTTCAGCGAGGCGGCACGCCCACGGCGTACGACAGGGTGCTCGCGACCCGCTTCGGATGGCACGCGGTGGAGGCCGCGCACCGGGGCGAGTTCGGCATGATGACCGCTTTGCGTGGCACGGACGTGAAGATGGTGCCGCTGGCGCACGCGGTCACCCGGCTCAAGACCGTCCCCGAGAACCGGATGTTCGAGGCCGAGTCCGTCTTCTGAGGATTCGCCCCGGCCGAGCGGTCTTGATCGTCCCCCCGTGGCGATCAAGGCCGCTCGGCGTTCCCCCGCCGGTGGTTGGCGAAGACCACTCTTGAGTGACCCGCCGCCGCTCGCAAGGCTGTTCCCTGTCCGGAACGTGTCCCACCTTGTCCCAGCAGGTGGGCGGCAGAGGGGGAGCAGCGGATGGACTTCGCCGGGAGCGGTGCCCCGGATCCGGGGCTGGTACGCGACCCGGCCGAGTTCGTCGCTGCGTTGCAGGCGCTCAAGGACCGCTCGGGCCTGACCTACCGGGAGTTGACGTCCCGTGTGGAGGCGGTCGGGACGTGCTGCCGCGTTCCACCGTCGCCAACATGCTCGCCCGCACCACGCTTCCGCGCGAGGAACTCGTCGCCGCGTTCGTGCGGGCCTGCGGGGCGGGGCCCGGCGAACTCGATGCGTGGCTGCGGGTACGCAAGGAGCTGACCCGCCGCGAACGGCCGGCCATGGCGGTGTCGGAAGCGACGGACGCGGGAGACGGTGGACCGGCGCCGGCCTTCACGGAGTCCGGACGCGAACCGCGTGCCGGCGACCAGGCGGCGCTTTCCGCGGCGGACGGGGTGTCGCTCCTACCCGGCACGACCTCGCGGACGGACGAGCCGGAACCTGCGCCCTCCGGCCCCCGACGGCGGTCCCGGCTGCCGGCGGCGGCGGCCGTCGTGATCGCCGCGTCGGTCACCGCGGCCGTGCTGCACTTCGGCGGCGACACGGAGGCGGACGACGAGCCGTCCGCGGTGAGCGGGCCCGCCGTCGGGCCGGTACAGATCCGGGCCGTGGACTCCGGGCTGTGCCTCGCGGAACAAGGCGGGCAGAACGGCCAGCTCCACCAGCAGCCGTGCTCGCCGGACTCCGTCCCCAGGTTCTCCCTGAAACGGCTCGGGACCGACTGGCGGCTCGAGACCTTCCACACCACCTTCGGCCGGGGCTGCACCGGCGTCCAGGAGAAGTCCACCGAGGCCGGCGCCCCGGTGGAGGACCAGGAGTGCGGCAAACGCGGCCCGGCGGAGGCCGTCCGCGTGGAACCGGTGGGCAAGCCCGTACGCGGCTACCGGCTCCGCCCGGTCCACAGCGGCCTGTGTGCCGGTGTGGAAGCCGCCGACCGTGAGAAGAAGGGCGCCGACATCCGGCAGCTCGTCTGCACCGACGACGGAGGGGGCCAGCTGTTCTCGTTCGATCCGAGGCATGGGCGCTCCTAATGCCCAGGGCCGCGGGCCAGCTCCCAGAAGTGGTCCACGATCCGGTCGAGGAACTCTCGGCCCGGCTCGCCCGTGTCGTCAACGGCCGCGCCCCAGCTCAGGGTGGCCACCATCCGGGACTGGTAGTCGGCGTGCAGCTGCTGGAGGACGTCCTGGAGGTGGCCGCGTTCCAGCGGCAGCATCTTGCCCACCGGGCGCACGTACGCCTGCCACCGCGAGGTCACCGCGTCCCGCAACAGCTCGGCCAGCTCCTTGTCGCGGCCGGTCGCGGCGAGCAGTTCGCGCGGCGCCAGGCCGAGCGCCCCGGCGAGGGCCGTGGTCTGCCGTTCGTTGCCCCGCCATCTGCCCGACTCCTCCATCCGCAGATAGGCGGAGGCGTCCATGCCGAGCCGCCGGGCCAGCTCGTCGGGCGCGAGACCGCGGGCGATCCGGTGTTCGCGCAGGCTCGTCGCGGTGGAGAGGAGCTCGCCGGCGGAGCACCACAGCACGCCGGCCAGCGCGGTCAGCTCCCGGGTGCCGGGCACGGCGAGCCCCCGCTCCCAAGCCGTCACGGTCTCGGGGGTGACCGGCAGCCCGTACTGGGCCCGCAGCCCGTACGCCACATGACCCGGGGCCATGCCCAGGGCCTCGCGCAGTCGGCGCGCGGCGGGGGCGTTGAACGGAGGGGAGGGGTTGTGCTGCACGCGCACAACCTAGGGGTGGTCGTCGTCCGCTGACTACGGTGCGTACACCCAAAGCCACGGCTTGTCGAAAGCTCCGACCTGATCACGCATCCGTACCGTCGGTCCGGCCATGGCCGGACCGGTGGGGCGTGGGGCACAGCGGTTACCGGGCGGTTCTGCGGCACCGGGAGCGTACCGTGCCGCCGGGCGCGGCGGCCGTGGCGTGCTGGTCACCCCTTGACCGCACCGCCCAAGGCGAAGCCGCCGCCCAGCTTGCGGGAGATCAGGATGTACAGCACCAGCACCGGCGCCGAGTACAGCATCGAGAACGCCGCGAGCTGCCCGTAGACGACCGAGCCGTAGTTGCCGAAGAACGTGAAGATCGAGACGGACGCGGGCAGTTGCTCGGGGCTCAGCAGCAGCATGAAGGGGACGAAGAAGTTCCCCCAGAGCATGATGAAGGTGTAGATCGTCACCACCGCCACGCCGGGACCCATCAAGGGCAGCACCACCCGCGTCAGGGTCTGCAGGTTCGACGCCCCGTCCGTCCACGCGGCCTCCTCCAGCACCACCGGGACGCCGTCCATGAAGTTCTTCATCAGCCAGACGGCGAAGGGAAGTTGCGCGGTGGCCAGGAACAGCGCCGTGCCGTACATCGTGTCGATCAGATCCACCTGCACGAACAGGCCGTACACCGGGACCATGATCGCCGTGATCGGCAGACAGGTCGTGAACAGGATGGTCAGCAGGTACGAGCGGCCCCAGCGCGACCGGTGCCGGGAAAGCGGATAGGCGGCCAGCGCCGCGCACACCACGGAGACCACCGTCGCGCCACCGCACAGCAGCAGACTGTTGAGCATCGGCGTGAACGTGATCTCGTCGGTGAGTACCGCGTCGAAGTTGCCGGCCGTGACCGACGAGGGAACCCGCAGCCGCAGATCCGCCTCCGCGTCCACGGCGGCGAGGACCAGCCACAGCAGCGGCACCGCGAACGCCGCCGCGGTCAGCAGCAGCGCGGTATCGGCGGCGAGGCGCACCCGGGTCGCGCGGCGCATCACGGATCCACCTTCATCAGCCGCAGATAGACGACCGAGAACAGCGAACCCACCAGCAACAGCAGCAGCGCCACCGCCGTGCCGTAGCCGATCAACGACTTGAGGAACGCCTGGTCGTACATGAACACCGGCAGTGTCTGACTGCGGTTGCCCGGCCCGCCGCGGGTCATCGCCCAGATCAGGCCGAAGACGGACAGGGTCGAGAGGGTGTTCAGCATCAGGTTCGTGCCGATGGAGCGCCGGATCATCGGCAGGGTGATGTACAGGACGCGCCGCGGACCGGACGCCCCGTCGACCTCGGCGGCCTCTGTCACCTCACGCGGGATCTCGGACAGCGCAGCGGAGTAGATGAGCATCGAGAACGCGGTGCCGCGCCACACGTTGGCGAAGGACACGGCCAGGATGGGCAGGGTGAACAGCCAGTTCTGCGACGGAAGATGCAGCCAGTCGAGGATCGCGTTCAGCGTCCCCTCGCGCCGGAAGAAGGTGTAGAGGAGGAACGCCGCCACGATCTCGGGCAGCACCCAGGCGGTGATCACCAGCGTGCCCGTGAGCGTCCGCACGGGGCGGGACGCGGCACGCATCAGCCCGGCGAGGGCCAGGCCCAGGGTGTTCTGGCCGACGATCGCGGACACGAAGGTGAAGACGAGGGTCAGCAGGACCGCGTTGCGGAAGTCGTCGTCGGCGAAGGCACGGCGGAAGTTGTCCAGCCCGACGAACGCGGCCCCTGCCTTGCCCGTGAGCTGGGTGTCGGTGAAGGCGATCCAGACGCAGTAGCCGATCGGGCCGGCGAGGAACAGAAGCAGCAGGATGGTGGCGGGGGCGAGCGGTACCCACCGCCACCATCCCGTTCGGGAGGCGCTCACCGGTCGCTCACTTGGCGACGACGGCGCCGTCGGTGATGGTCTTCAGTTGTTCGTCGTACGCCTTCGCCGCGTCCGCCGCGGAGGAGTCCCCGGTGGTCACCTGCTCCATCGCCTCGCCGATCGCCGTCGAGACCTGTGGATACACGGGCAGTGCGGGCCGGTAGTGCGTGTACTGGACGAGGCCGGTGAAGAACTCGATGCCCGGCATGGATTTCAGATAACGCGGATCGGACGCCACGTCCTTGCGCACGGCGATCTGCGCGCCGACGACGCACCACTCTGTGGCGTTCTGCCTGGTCTGCAGCGTTTTCACGAACTCGAAGGCGAGGTCGGGGTTCTCGGCCTTCGCCGGGATCGACCATGCCCAGCCGCCCGACATCGACACCTTGCCCGGCGCCTGGCCGTGCTGCGTGGGCATCGGCGCCCGGCCGAGCTTCTGGCTCCACTCGGGCCACTCCTTGGGGCCCTTGTTGATCCAGTTCTGGCCCATCCACGAGCCGTCGAGCGAGATCGCGAGCTTCCCCTCGGGGAACCACTCGGTGGCGACGCGGGTGCCCACATTGGGGTCGAGCGCGTCGGAGACGTCCGGTCCGAGCTTGTCCTCGTAGACCGTGCCGACGAAGTCGAGGGCGTCCTTGAAGCCCTGCCCTCCGGTCACCCACTTCCTTGCGGCCGAATCGTAGAGCGGGTCCTCGCCCGTGCCGTACAGCAGCATCTCGAAGCCCTGCATGACGGCCGCCTCGCCGGGGCCCTTGCCGGTGTAGACGTTGAGCGGGACGACGCCGGGGACCTTCTCCTTGACGGTGCGGGCGGCGTCGAGGATCTCCGCCCAGTTCTTCGGCTGCCAGTCGGCCGGAAGACCCGCCTTCGCGAAGATCTCCTTGTTGAACCACAGGCCACGGGTGTCCGTGCCGTCCGGGACGCCGTACGTCTTTCCGTCCTCGGCCTTGGCGGCGGCCTTCGCCGTGTCGACGAACTGATCCCACTGGTCCCAGCCGGCGAGCCGGTCGTCGAGCGGTTTCAAGTATCCGGCCTTGATGTCGGAGTTGATGCGGAAAGTGTCCTCGTAGACCAGGTCGGGCGCGGTCTTCGGGGAACGCATCATCTGCTGGGCCTTGGTGGCGTAGTCGTTGTCCGGAGCCTGGATCGGGACGAGCTCGACCTTCTTGCCCGGGTTCTCCTTCTCGAACTGCCGCTTCGCCGCCTCCAGATAGGCGTCCTTGAAGCGGATCTTGTTGTCCGTGGACCGGTTGTATACGACCTCCACGGTGTCCGGGTCGTCGCCGGACCCGCTGCCGCAGGCGGTGAGCGTCGCCGCGAGGGCAGTGACAGCGATGGTGAGGGCCAGTGGGGCGGTGGGGCGCACGGGCACGACCTCCTCGGAGCCGGGGGCGCCGGGCAGGACTGCGGTCCGCTTGCTGCCGCAAGCGTGCTGCGGGGCGCGTGGGCTGCTGCCCGGTGACCGTATGACCGGTCAGTTGACAAAAGCAATCCCCGTGCGGAACACGGGAATCGACGGTGCTCAGCGGACGGTGCTGATCCAGCGGTACTGGAGCTCGGGGCGGCCGATCTGCCCGTACTGGGGGGCGCGGTCGGCCCGGCCGGCGGTGACGAGGTGCTCCAGATAGCGGCGCGCGGTGATCCGCGAGATGCCGACGGCCGCGGCCGCCTCCGTGGCGGTGAGCCCTTCCGCCGACTCGCGCAGGGTCCGCGTGACCGCTTCCAGGGTGGGACCACTGAGGCCCTTGGGGAGGGACGTGGTGACGCGGGGCGTGCGCAGGGTCGCGAGCGCCCGGTCCACCTCGTCCTGGCCGCTCGCCTCGCCGGCGGAGGCGCGGAACTCCGCGTAACGGGTGAGCCGGTCGCGGAGCGTGGCGAACGTGAACGGCTTGAGGACGTACTGCACGACACCGAGCGACACACCCTCGCGGACGATCGCCAGATCGCGGGCAGAGGTGACGGCGATGACGTCGGCGGAGTGGCCGGCCGCGCGCAGCGACCGTACGAGCGCCAGACCGTGACCGTCGGGCAGATACAGGTCCAGCAGCAGCAGGTCCACGTCGGTGCGCTCCAGGGCGCGTACGGCCTCGGCCCGGGAATGGGCGATCCCGGCGACCTTGAACCCGGCGACCCGTCCTACGTAGAGGGCGTGCGCGTCGGCGGCGACGGGGTCGTCCTCGACCACGAGAACTCTGATGGTCACGCGGGTACCTCCGCGGGATGCAGCGGCAGCCGCACGGTGAACTCCGCGCCGCCGTCCGGGCCCTGGGCCAGCACGATGGTGCCACGGCCGCGGTGCACCGCCTGCTGCACGAGCGCGAGACCGAGGCCGCGGCCCGCGCCGTGGGTGGACCAGCCGCGCCGGAACACCTCGGCGGCGTCGTCCGGGTCGACACCGGCGCCGGTGTCACCGACACACAGCAGCAGTTCACCGTCCTCCACCCGGGCGGTCACGGTGACCCGCGCGCGTACGGCGCGGGCCGGTGACTCGCCCGCCGTGCGGGCGGCGGGCAGCGCCACCGCCGGGCCCACTACGGCCGCGCTGTCGACGGGCGCGGGCGGGTCCGGCACGACCGCTGAGGCAGGGGGCGCGGCGGTCACGGGCGGGGCGGTGGCCGCGTCCGCGTCCGGTGCCTCGTCCGGCGCTTCGGGCGAGCGGGGTGCGGAAGTCAGGGGCGGGGCCGCCGCCGGTGCGCCCGTGCCCGTCTCCGACGCCGCGTCCACGGCGTTGTCGATCAGGTTGCCCAGGATCGTCACCAGGTCGCGGGACGGGAGCGAGCGTGGGATGACGCCGTCGTCGATGCGGCTGTCCTCCGCGAGGGCCAGCTCCACGCCGCGCTCGTTGGCCTGCGCGGCCTTGCCGAGCAGCAGCGCCGCCAGCACGGGTTCGCCGACCGCGTCGACGACGCGGTCGGTGAGGGCCTGGGCCAGTTCCAGCTCGGCCGTGGCGAAGACGATCGCCTCGTCCGCCCGGCCGAGTTCGATCAGCGACACGACCGTGTGGAGCCGGTTGGCGGCCTCGTGGGCCTGGGACCGCAGGGCCTGGGTGAAGCCCCGCTCGGAGTCCAGTTCACCGGAGAGGGCCTGGAGCTCGGTGTGGTCGCGCAGGGTGACGACGGTGCCGCGCTGCTCCCCGCCCACCACCGGCCGGCTGTTGACGACGACGACCCGGTCCGCGGAGAGATGGAGCTCGTCCACCCGCGGCTCGGAGGCCAGCAGTGCTCCGGTCAGCGGCCGCGGAAGGCCGAGGTCCGCGACATGCCGGCCCACCGCGTCCTCGCCGAGCCCGAGCAGCTCACGCGCCCCGTCGTTCGCGAGCGCGATCCGGCGGCCGCCGTCGAGCATGACGAGGCCTTCGCGTACGGCGTGCAGCGCGGCCTCGTGGTAGTCGTGCATGCGGCCGAGCTCCGCCGCGTTCATCCCGTGGGTGTGCCGCCGCAGCCGGGCGTTGACGACATACGTGCCGGCCCCGCCGAGCACCAACGCCGCACCGGCCATCGCGAGCAGCGCCGTGACCTGGTCACGCACCTGCTCGGTGATCTCCTCGACGGTGATGCCCGCGCTGACGAGGGCGACGACCCGCCCGCCGTCGTACACCGGGGCCACCGTGCGCACCGACAGGCCGAGCGTCCCGACGTACTGCTCGCTGTAGACCCGACCGTCCAGCGCCGGCTCGATGTGGCCGAGATACGTACGTCCGATCCGGTCCGGCTCGGGATGCGTCCAGCGCCGCCCCTGGGGGTCCATGATCACGACGAAGTCCATGCCGGCGTCCTTGCGCAGGCCCTCCGCGTACGGCTGGAGGAACGCCGACGGGTCCTTGGACCGTACGGCCTCCGAGACCGAGGGGGAGCGCGCGGCCGCTGCCGCGGTGGCCCGGGACTGCAGGCGCGCGCTGTCCTCCGCCTGCGACCGGTCGGTGAGGTAGGCGAAGAGCGCGCAGCCCGCCACGATCGCGGCGACCAGCACGACCTGCATCGCGAAGAGCTGGGCCGCCAGGCTGCGGGGACGGGGGATGCGCATGCCGCCAGTCTGCCTGGCCGGATTTGTATGAACGAAACGAACGCAAGGGTGACCGGTGTCACAGCCTGATGGATAGTCGCTGAGATCCATCGGGACGTGGACGAACATTCGAACGAGGAGGCACCCCCGTGGCCACTACAGCCGCAGGCAAGCGGGACCGTACCCATTATCTGTATCTGGCAGTCATCGGCGCGGTGGTGCTCGGCATCATCGTCGGTTTCGCCGCCCCGGGGGTGGCCGTCGAGCTCAAGCCCATCGGCACCGGGTTCGTGAACCTCATCAAGATGATGATCTCGCCGGTGATCTTCTGCACGATCGTGCTGGGCATCGGCTCGGTCCGCAAGGCCGCCAAGGTCGGCGCCGTCGGCGGTCTCGCACTCGGCTACTTCCTCGTCATGTCGACCGTCGCCCTCGCCATCGGTCTGCTCGTCGGCAACCTGCTCGACCCGGGCGCCGGCCTGCACCTCACCGACGCCGCCCGTGAGGCCGGCGCCAAGCAGGCCTCCGGCGCGAGCGAGAGCACCGCCGACTTCCTGCTCGGCATCATCCCCACCACGCTGGTCTCCGCCTTCACCGAGGGCGAGGTGCTGCAGACGCTGCTCGTCGCCCTGCTGGCGGGCTTCGCGCTGCAGGCCATGGGCTCGGCCGGGGAGCCCGTGCTGCGCGGCATCGGACACATCCAGCGCCTGGTCTTCCGCATCCTCGCCATGATCATGTGGGCCGCGCCCGTCGGTGCCTTCGGTGCCATCGCCGCGGTCGTCGGCGAGACCGGTCTGGACGCCCTGAAGTCTCTCGCCGTCATCATGATCGGCTTCTACGTCACCTGCGCCGTGTTCGTCTTCGTGGTGCTGGGCCTGCTGCTCCGCCTGATCGCCGGGATCAACCTCTTCTCGCTGCTCAAGTACCTGGGCCGTGAGTTCCTGCTGATCCTCTCCACCTCGTCCTCCGAGTCCGCGCTGCCGCGTCTCATCGCGAAGATGGAGCACATGGGCGTGAGCAAGCCGGTGGTCGGCATCACCGTTCCGACCGGCTACTCCTTCAACCTCGACGGCACCGCGATCTACCTGACGATGGCCTCGCTGTTCATCGCCAACGCGACGGGTGCGCCGCTGAGCGCCTCCGAGCAGATCTCGCTGCTGGTCTTCATGATCATCGCCTCGAAGGGCGCCGCGGGCGTCACCGGAGCGGGTCTCGCCACGCTGGCCGGCGGCCTGCAGTCGCACCGGCCCGAGCTGGTCGACGGTGTGGGCCTGATCGTCGGCATCGACCGCTTCATGAGCGAGGCGCGCGCCCTGACGAACTTCGCCGGCAACGCGGTGGCGACGGTCCTGGTCGGCACGTGGACGAAGGAGATCGACAAGGAGCGGGCCGCCCAGGTGCTGGCCGGCAAGGTCCCGTTCGACGAGAAGACCCTCGTCGACGACCACGCGCCGCACGGCGACAGCGGCCACGCGGACGTCCCGGCCCCCCGGGACGACGAGCGTGAGCCTGTGAAGGTCTGACCACCCGCGGACCTTCCTTCCAGGCGTGTGCCGGACCCTCTTCCCCCCTTGGGTCCGGCACACGCCGCTTTCCGTTTCCGGCAGTCGTCGTACGCCAGGCGTTGCCTTGACGTCGGCGTCAAGGATTACGGTCTCCGACATGCGAATCGGCGAGCTTGCGGAGCGGGCCGGCACCACCACCCGGACCCTGCGCTACTACGAGTCCCGCGGGCTGCTGCCCGCACGGCGCGCGGTGAACGGCTACCGCACGTACGACGACGGCGACCTGCGGCTGGTCCGGCAGATCCGGACCCTTCAGGACTTCGGGTTCGGCCTCGAGGAGACGAGGCCGTTCGTCGAGTGCCTGCGCGCCGGCCATCCGGCCGGTGACTCCTGCCCCGCCTCGCTCGCCGTCTACCGGGCCAAGCTCGCCGAGCTGGACACGCTGATCGAGCAACTGCGGTCGGTGCGGGCGCAGGTCGGTGAGCAGTTGTTGCGGGCGGAGGCGCAGTTGCCCGAGGGCCCGGACCCACAATGCGAATTCGGAGGCTGACGAATGATCCAGGCAGAGGGCGTGTCCGCGGTGACGGACACGGATTTCGACACCGAAGTGCTCGGCGCGGACCGTCCGGTTCTCGTGGAGTTCACCGCGGACTGGTGCGGCCCGTGCCGTCAGCTCGCACCGGTGCTGACCGCGGTCGCACGCGAGGAGGCCGGCCGGCTGAAGGTGCTGCAGATCGATGCCGACACCAATCCGGAGACGGTGGTCCGCTACGGCGTGCTGTCGATGCCGACGCTGATGGTCTTCGACGGGGGTGAACCCGTGAAATCCATGGTCGGCGCACGCCCCAAGCGCCGCCTTCTCCAGGAGCTTGAGGACGCGCTCCGCCGAGCGTGACGTCGACGGCGGCAGCGGCGGCGCCTCAGACGAGGCGGCGGATCTCACCCCGCACGCGGTAGAAGCCGCCCTGCGCGGGGTGCAGCGCGTCCACCACGTACCGCGCTCCGGCCTCCCGTATGTCGCGCGGGAACTGCACGTTCCACGACGGCTCGAAGCCGTTCGAGACGACGTGGACGCGGAGCTTGCCGCCGGTGCGCACACACTCGACCACGACGCCCGTGCTCGGCGGCTCGGAGATCGTCGCCACCGCCGACAGCGAGGCCGGAGGCGTGTAAGTGGGGAGCGCCGCCGCGGACTTCACGTCCCTCGCGACGGGTACCGTGCCGCGCTGGGCGGCGCCCACGGCACTCTCGCCGGCGTCCATGCACACCAGGGAGCCGTCGGTGGTGACCATGTAGAGCTTCTCGTCCCGGTACTGCATCGACAACGCGGAACCGCCGCCGGTGCCCAGCTTCCACAGGCGGGTGCCGTCGGCGTCGAAGCAGTACACGGACGACGAGGAGTCACCGGCGAAGACATGGCGCCCGTCGGGCGAGGCCGCGCACGAGTAGACGGCGGTGTCGCACCGGTACGTCGCCTCGACGGCGCCGGTGTGCTTGCCGAGCTTCTGCACCACGTTCCTGGCGGTGCCGGCGTACACCGAGGCGTCCTCCTGCCAGCCGAAGAGCACGCCGCCCTGCGTCGGGGTGTGCCACAACTCCCGGCCGCCGTCCGGTGCGTACGCCGTGACTCCCCGGCGGTGGCCGTGGTAGACCGCGTGCTCGTCCGCGCGGACCATCCACGCCTGGTCGCCCGCGGAACGGCGCGACCACTGGTACTCGTCCTCGTGGTCGATGACGGTCAGTCCTCCGTCGGCGGCGGAGACGTTGAGGACGCCTTCCCGGATGTCGAGCCAGAAGATGTCGACGTCCGCGGCGATGTCGTAGGCGGCGAAGGGCAGCTTCGACGACAGGTCGTACACCTTGCCGTCGTCACAACCGGCGTAGATCCAGAAGTCGTCCGCCACCAGGCACTTGACGCCGTCCGGCAGGGAGTAGCGGGCGAGCACCTCGCCGGTGTGGCTGAGGGTGTACACGTCGCCCGCCTGATTGCCCACCCAGCAGCGGTCCTCGTCGATGTGGATGCCGAACGCCGACGAGCCCGTGCGGAACCGCCAGAGCACCGGGGCGGTCGAACGGGCCGTGGACGGCGCCGACGCAACCTGGCGACGAGTCACCGGCCGGGGCGAGCGCCGGCCTTGGACGGCAGGCGCGTAGCCCTTGCGGACCTTCTCGCCGATCTTCCTCGCTGCGGCGGCCTGTGCCTTCTCGCCGGTGGGGAAGGTGGAGGTCTGGAGCTGGCCGGCGGCGCCGATCCGGCCGTAGCGCACCGAGACGACGGTCCCCTCCACGGTGACCTCGTAGAACTTGTGCGCGCCTCCACCGTCCTGCGACAGCTCCAGGTACGTCGTTGCAGACATGGCAGACCCCTCCCCAGGACCGAACCGGCGGTCCGTGCACCGCCTGCTCCCACTGCCATGAACGCTACGGCCCACCACTGACAGCCGTGGGTCCGGCGGAGCGTCGGCGATGCGATGACCCACCCCCGGCGTCGTCGTGACGACCGGCGGGCCGCCCAGCTCGAGGCGCAACCTGCCGACGGTGACGGTCACCGTGTCGGCCGCGAGTTCCCGCGCCGTCACGGGTCCCGAGCCGATCCGCACAAGAGCGCGGCCGCTCCGCCGACGGCAACAAAAAACCCGACCGAATTGACGGCCGGGGTATTTTCCTGGGTATATTTAATGTTTCCGTCCAAGAGATTCATCACTGGGACGGAGTAGTTCAATAAACGTACCTTACCGCGTCAGGAGCTGAATTGTCAACCGAGGAATTGCGGCGGGAACAGCAATTCGTCTCTCTCGTGCACGAGCGGCTCGACCAGCTCCGCGACGAGGCCGAAGCCGCCCTGAACGCCACGATCGCGCAGGTGGGGACGGGCAGGCAGGCGCGGGTCGAGCGGGACATCGGCGTCGTCGAGCATTCCGCGTCGCTGGCGGCCCTGAATGCCGCCGACACCGGTCTGGTATTCGGCCGCATCGACCGGCGCGACGGAGTCACCCACCACATCGGGCGGACCGGAATCCGCCGTGACGATGCGGAACGCACTCCTCTGCTGATCGACTGGCGGGCCCCCGTCGCGCGCCCGTTCTATCTCGCCACCGGTCACGAGCCGATGGGACTGCGCCGACGGCGGCACATCACCACGCAGGGGCGGATGGTCACCGCGCTGCACGACGAGATCATGGACCTCGCCGACACCACCCGCACGGGCTACGAGTCCCACGACGCCGACGAGGTGCTGCTCGCCGCGCTGGGCAGCGCCCGCACCGGTCGGATGGGCGACATCGTGTCGACCATCCAGGCCGAGCAGGACCGGATCATCCGGGCGCCGCAGCGCGGTGTCCTCGTCGTGGAGGGCGGACCGGGAACCGGCAAGACGGCGGTCGCCCTCCACCGGGCCGCCTATCTGCTGTACGCGCACCGGGAACAGCTCTCCAAGCGCGCGGTGCTGATTGTCGGACCGAATCCTGCCTTCCTCGGCTACATCGGGGAGGTACTGCCCTCTCTCGGTGAGACCGGTGTGCTGCTGTCGACGGTCGGCGAGCTCTTCCCCGGGGTGCACGCCACCGGGACCGACAGCCCCGCCGCCGCGGCCGTCAAGGGCCGCGCGGACATGGCGGACGTGCTGGCAGAGGCGGTACGCGACCGTCAGCAGGTGCCCGACAAGGACGAGCCGCTCGTCGTGCCGCACGACGACGGCGACCTCGTCATCGACTGGGGCATGGCCGTCGAGGCACGGCACAAGGCCCGCGAGACGGGGCTGCCGCACAATCTCGCCCGCCCCCACTTCGTGTTCCGGATCATCGACGACCTGACCACCCAACTCGCGGACCGTATCGGCGCCGACCCGTACGGAGGACCCAACTTCCTCGGTCCCGACGACATCGCGCAGCTCGGAAAGGCCGTCGCCGCCAGCTCCGACGTCCATGCCGCGATCGCCACGCTGTGGCCGCCGCTCACGCCGCAGGAGTTCCTGGCGGACTTCCTCGCGGAGCCGGTCCATCTGCCGGCGGAAGAGGCCGCACTCCTCAGGCGAGCGACGGGCCCGTGGACCCCGGCCGACGTGCCGTTGCTGGACGAGGCCGCCGAACTCCTGGGCGAGGACGACTCCGCGGCCCTCGCCCGTGCCGAGGCCGAGCGCGCGCGGCAGATCGCCTACGCGCAGGGCGTGCTCGAGGTCTCCTACGCCTCGCGGACGTACGAGTTCGAGGACAAGGACGACGAGGACTCGGAGGTCCTCGCCGCGCACGACATCATCGACGCCGAGCGGATGGCCGAACGCCAGGAGGAGGCGGACCACCGCAGTGCCGCGGAGCGGGCCGCCGCCGACCGGACCTGGGCGTTCGGGCACATCATCGTCGACGAGGCGCAGGAGCTCTCGCAGATGGCGTGGCGGCTGCTGATGCGTCGCTGCCCGACCCGGTCGATGACGCTGGTCGGCGACCCCGCCCAGACCGGCGACGCGGCCGGCTGCGAGTCGTGGCAGGAGATCCTCGAGCCGTACGTCGGCGACCGCTTCGAGCACACCCGGCTGGGCGTCAACTACCGGACGCCGGCGGAGATCATGGCCCTCGCCGCGGAGGTCCGGCGCAGCAAGGACCCGGGGTTCGAACCGCCTCGTTCGGTGCGTTCGACCGGGGTCGAACCGTGGGAGGTGACCGTTGGCCCGGCGGAGCTCGCCACCACCGTCGCCGTCCGGGTGGCCGACGCGCCGCGCGAGGGCCGGATCGCGGTGATCGCCCCCACCGCTCTGCACGCCGCGATCGCGGACGCGGTTCCGGACGTGTCCGCCACCGGCGAGCCCGATCTCACGCGGCCCGTGGTCCTGCTCGACCCGAGGGCCGCCAAGGGCCTGGAGTTCGACACCGTGATCGTGGTGGAACCGGACCTCATCCGTTCCGCTTCCGCGCAGGGTGTGAACGACCTCTACGTGGCGTACACCAGGGCGACGCAGCGACTGGGAGTGGTGCGCACCAGCGGCCGGCGCGGAACCGCCGCGGCCTGAACCGCCGCCGACGTCGCGGGCGAGCGGCAGCGGTCGCCAGGAACGCGCGACGGCCGCGGTCACCGTGAAGGTGACCGCGGCCGCCGCGCGTCTGCTCCGGCGGGGCTCAGGCCGGACGGAACCAGACCGTCGCCAGCGGCGGCAGGGTCGGGGCGATCGACGTACGGCGACCGTGGGACTCGACCTGCTCCGCCTTCATCGGGTCCGCGTTGAGGACGCCGGAGCCGCCGAAGCGCTCCTCGTCGGTGTTGAGGACCTCCGCCCAGGCGGTGACCGTCTCGGGGACGCCCAGCCGGTAGCCGTGCCGCACCACCGGCGAGAAGTTGCTCACCGCGAGCAGCGGCGAGCCGTGCTTGTCGAAGCGCAGGAAGGCGAAGACGTTGTCCTCCCACGCCCCGCCGTCCACCCATGCGAAGCCCTCCGGCACGGTGTCCCGCTGCCACAGCGCCGGAGCCTTGCCGTACACGGTGTTCAGCTCACGCACGAGGTCACGCACGCCGCGGTGGTCGGGCTCCGCCGCGTAGGACGGGTCGAGCAGCCACCAGTCGGGGCCGTGGCCCTCGGACCACTCGGCGCCCTGGGCGAACTCCTGCCCCATGAACAGGAGCTGCTTGCCGGGGTGGGCCCACATGAAGCCCAGATAGGCGCGGTGGTTGGCCCGCTGCTGCCACCAGTCGCCGGGCATCTTGCTGACCAGTGCCCGCTTGCCGTGCACGACCTCGTCGTGCGAGATCGGCAGGACGTAGTTCTCGCTGTAGGCGTACACCATCGAGAACGTCATCTCGTTGTGGTGGAACTTGCGGTGCACCGGTTCGTGCTCGACGTAGCCCAGCGAGTCGTGCATCCAGCCCATGTTCCACTTCAGGCCGAAGCCGAGCCCGCCGAAGCCGTCGTGGCCCACGTGGTGGGTGGCCCGGGTGACGCCGTCCCAGGCGGTGGACTCCTCCGCGACGGTGACCACGCCGGGGCAGCGGCGGTACACGGTCGCGTTCATCTCCTGGAGGAAGGCGACCGCGTCCAGGTTCTCCCTGCCGCCGTGCACGTTCGGCGACCATTCGCCGTCCTCGCGGGAGTAGTCGAGGTAGAGCATCGAGGCGACCGCGTCGACCCGCAGGCCGTCGATGTGGAACTCCTCGCACCAGTAGGTCGCGTTGGCCACCAGGAAGTTGCGGACCTCCTTGCGCCCGTAGTCGAACTCGAGGGTGCCCCAGTCGGGGTGCGCCGCCCGTGCCGGGTCGCTGTGCTCGTACAAGGGGCGTCCGTCGAACTCGGCCAGCGCCCAGTCGTCCCGCGGGAAGTGCGCCGGCACCCAGTCCACCAGCACGCCGATGCCCGCCCGGTGCAGGCTGTCCACCAGATGCCGGAAGTCGTCCGGGGTGCCCATACGCGACGTCGGGGCGTAGAAGCCGGTGACCTGGTAGCCCCATGAGCCGCCGAAGGGATGCTCGGCCACCGGCATGAACTCCACGTGCGTGAAGCCGAGGTCCTTCACGTACTTCGGAAGCTGCACGGCGAGCTGGCGGTAGGTCAGTCCCGGGCGCCAAGAGGGGAGGTGCACCTCGTAGACGGACAGCGGCGCCTCGTGGACGGGCACCTCGCCGCGGCGCGTCATCCACTCCTGGTCACCCCATTCGTGGTGCGACTCGGTCACGATCGAGGCGTTGGCGGGCGGTACCTCCGTGCGCCGGGCCATCGGGTCGGCCCGCTGGGTGTACGAGCCGTCCGGGCGCATGATCTCGAACTTGTAGAGCGCGCCGTCGCCGATACCGGGCAGGAACAGCTCCCACACACCGGTCGCGCCGAGCGAGCGCATGGGGAAGCCGGAACCGTCCCAGAAATTGAAGTCGCCGACCACACGGACGCCCCGGGCGTTGGGCGCCCAGACGGTGAACCGGGTGCCGGTGACGCCCTGGTGCGTCATCGGATGCGCGCCCAGCGCCCGCCACAGCTCCTCGTGCCTGCCCTCGCCGATCAGATGCAGGTCGAGCTCGCCGAGTGCGGGAAGGAAGCGGTACGGGTCCTCGACCTCGAAGCCGTCCTCGTGGCCTTCGTAGGTGACGAGCAGCCGGTAGTCCGGGGTCGTCCGCAGGGGGAGGACGCCGGAGAAGAGGCCGTCGCCGTCGTTGTTCAGCTCGGTCCGCAGGCCCTTGGCGAGGACGGTCACGGACAGGGCGTGCGGACGCAGCACGCGCAGCTCGACGCCGCCGCGCACCGAGCGGGCGCCGAGCAGGGCGTGCGGGTCGTGATGGCCGCCGCTGAGGAGCCGGCCCCGGTCGTCGTCGCCGAGCGGCTTCGCCGCGCGGACCCCTCGCCCGTCGCGCG
Organism: Streptomyces sp. Tu 2975; assembly: GCF_009832925.1. Classification (GTDB taxonomy): domain Bacteria; phylum Actinomycetota; class Actinomycetes; order Streptomycetales; family Streptomycetaceae; genus Streptomyces. The sequence continues at coordinate 2,686,453 of NZ_CP047140.1, read as the reverse complement.
GCCGGGGAGCGCCGGCCGGCTTGGCACGGGCCGCTTTGCCAGGACCGGACGCGGACCCGCCCTGGGCGGCGGACGCGGCGCCGGGACCGGCCTGGTCGCCGGAACCGGCGGACGCCGACCGGGCGGTGGCCCCGGCTGTCGTCCCGGCCGCGCCGCCGCCGGTCGCCGCAGCCCTCGTTGCGGCGGTCCCGGCCCCTGCGGCCTGGGTCGCTGCGGGAGTGTCGGCGGCAGGGACGTCCGTCCCGCCGGTCCGGGTGCTCTTCGTGCGGGTGGTGCCCGCCCTGGCACGGGCGGACCCGGCCGGTGCGGTCCCGGCACCCGCCGCCTTGGGGGCCCCGGCCCGGGCACGCGCCGCCCGTGCGGGCCGGGCCGCGGTCCCGCTCGAGCCCGCCGGCTGGGGTACGGCCGCGTCCACCTCGGTGGTGACGGTCACGGACCCGGCCGCCGTCTCCGGATCCGCCGCTTCGGCGGTGTTCGCGCGTGCGGCCCTGCCGCCGGAGCGAGCCGGGCGGGCCCCGGCACCGGGCGGCACGGAACCTGCCCCGGCGTCGGCCGTCCCCGCCGCCTCGTTCCCGGCCGGCGAGGAGCCCTCCGGGGCGGTGGAGCCGGTCTCGGCCGGCTGCGGGGCCCCGGTCACGGACGGCTCGTCACCGGAGGGCGGCGTGACGGGGACGGCCGCGGAACCACGGGCACGGCCGGAGCCGGACCTCGTCCTCTCCGTGCCGCGCACCGCGCCCGGCTCGGCCGGCCCGGGTCCGGTCTCTGCGCTGTGCGTCTCGGTCGGCTGGTGCGGGACTTCCGGTCCCGAGGGCTTGCGGGACGACGGTCGGGCGGTCACGGATTCGGCCTCCTAGGGCGGCAGATGCGTCGGTGGGGGAAGCGGTGCAGGTCAGTCGAGTGCGGCAAGGCGCTCGATCGCGGCCATCGGCACGGGCAGCCAGTCCGGCCGGTGTCTGGCCTCGTAGACGACTTCGTAGACGGCCTTGTCGGTCTCGTAGGCACGGAGCAGTTCCGGCTCCTCGCGCGGGTCGTCGCCGCCGGCCTCGGCGTAGCCGTCGCAGTACGCCGCACGGCATCGCTCCGCCCACGCCGGGTTCCAGGGGCGGTGCGTACGGGCCGCGTAGTCGAAGGAGCGGAGCATGCCCGCCACATCGCGCACGGCGGGCTGCGGACGGCACCGTTCGGTGAGCGGCCTGGCCGGTTCGCCCTCGAAGTCGATGACGGACCATGGAGTGTCCTTCGGGCCTCGCAGTATCTGGCCGAGATGCAGGTCCCCGTGCACCCGTTGGGCGGCCCAGGTGCGCCCGCGGCCGCCGAGCGTGGCCACCGCGTCGAAGGCGGCGCGGAGCCGCGGCACGTACGGCACCAGCGCGGGCACCGACTGTGCGGCCGTCTCCAGCCGCCGGACCATCGCCGCCGCCAGCCGCTCGGTCTGCGGGCCTCCGAGCTTCACCGTCGGCAGGGTGTCGGCGAGCGCCGTGTGCACCTCGGCGGTCACCCGGCCCAGCTCACGGGCCTCGCCCTGGAAGGAGCGGTCGGCGGCCAGTGCCTCCAGCGCGAGCACCCAGCCGTCGCGGGAGCCCGGCAGGAACGGCTGGAGAACGCCGAGGGTGAAAGGTTCCGGCGAGTTCGTCCCGTACCAGGCGACCGGTGCCGGCACCCGCCCGCAGCCCGCCCGGGCGAGGGCGAGCGGCAGCTCGAGGTCGGGATTGGGCCCCGGGTGGATACGGCGGAACAGCTTGAGGATGTACGCGTCGCCGTAGACCAGGGACGAGTTGGACTGTTCCGCGTCCAGCGGCCGTGCGGGCAGCTGGGCCGGCAGAGCGGGCGCGCCGTCGAACCGCTCGAAGCGCAGCGGCCCGAGCAGGCCCGGTGTGCGCAGCCGTTCCAGCAGGAGCGCGGCGAGCCGCGGGTCCCGGGTCCCCTCGTACACGGTCCGCCCGGCGAGCGGTCCGTCGGTGAGATGGCCGATCAACGCGGGTGCCATCGGCGGCGGCAGGGTCTCGCGCACGCCGATGAGCAGTTGGTAGCAGTCTGCGGACGACCGCACGGGCACGTCCCGCTGTGTGACCCGCACGAGCAGGTGCAGCAGCCCGGGGCCGGGCCCGTTCAGGGGCAGCAGCTCCGTCGCGGAGACGAGTGAGAAGCCTCCGACCGCGTACCCCTTGCCCGCGAACCAGCGCTGTTCGGGCAGCCATTGGCGCAGCAGTGGGGCGAGTGAGGGAAGCAGACCGAGCGGAGTCCGGGTGGATGCAGCCTCCGACATGGGCATCGCGTCCTTTCCCCGGGTACACCACGAATGCGCAAAGTGTCCCGGATTGCAGCTGTGGCTGTCCGGCGGCGCGCGGGGATGAGGGGGGAGTGCCCGAAGCGGGGCGGTGGAAACCGCCCCGCCGGAGTAGGGGGCGCCTTTCGGACCGGTTCTGTCCCCCTCGCGGACACGTCAGGCCGTGGTGGCTGCGCTCTTCGCGTCCTTGCGGAGACGGAACCAGTAGAAGCCGTGGCCCGCCAGGGTCAGCAGATACGGCCATTGGCCGATCGGCGGGAACCGCACTCCGCCGATGAGTTCCACCGGATGGCGTCCACTGAAGGTCCGCAGATCGAGCTCCGTCGGCTGCGCGAACCGCGAGAAGTTGTGGACGCACAGGACCAGGTCGTCTCCTCCTTCTTCCTTGGAGGGCGCCTCCCTCAGGAAGGCGAGCACGGCCGGGTTCGAGGAGGGGAGTTCCGTATACGAACCGAGCCCGAAGGCCGGATTCTGCTTACGGATCTCGATCATCCGCCGGGTCCAGTGCAGCAGCGAGGAGGGCGACGACATCGACGCCTCGACGTTGGTGACCTGGTAGCCGTAGACCGGGTCCATGATGGTCGGCAGGTAGAGCCGTCCCGGGTCGCAGGACGAGAAGCCCGCGTTGCGGTCCGGGGTCCACTGCATCGGGGTGCGCACGGCGTCCCGGTCGCCGAGCCAGATGTTGTCGCCCATCCCGATCTCGTCCCCGTAGTAGAGGATCGGTGAGCCGGGCAGCGACAGCAGCAGCGCGGTGAACAGCTCGATCTGGTTGCGGTCGTTGTCGAGCAGGGGCGCGAGCCGCCGGCGGATGCCGATGTTGGCCCGCATCCGCGGGTCCTTGGCGTACTCGGCGTACATGTAGTCGCGTTCTTCGTCCGTGACCATCTCGAGCGTGAGCTCGTCGTGGTTGCGCAGGAAGATGCCCCACTGGCAGTTCTTCGGGATGGCCGGCGTCTTGGCGAGGATTTCCGAGACCGGGTAGCGGGACTCGCGCCGCACCGCCATGAAGATCCGCGGCATCACGGGGAAGTGGAACGCCATGTGGCACTCGTCGCCGCCGGCGGTGTAGTCGCCGAAGTAGTCGACGACGTCCTCGGGCCACTGGTTGGCCTCCGCCAGCAGTACCGTGTCCGGGTAGTGCGCGTCGATCTCCTTGCGCACCCGTTTGAGGAAGGAGTGGGTGCGCGGCAGGTTCTCGCAGTTGGTGCCCTCCTCCTGGTAGAGGTACGGCACCGCGTCCAGCCGGAACCCGTCGATGCCGAGGTCGAGCCAGAACCGCAGCGCGGAGATGATCTCCTCCTGCACGGCCGGGTTCTCGTAGTTGAGGTCCGGCTGGTGGGAGAAGAACCGGTGCCAGTAGTACTGCTTGCGCACCGGGTCGAAGGTCCAGTTCGACGACTCCGTGTCGACGAAGATGATCCGCGCGTCCTGGTACTGCTTGTCGTCGTCGGCCCAGACGTAGTAGTCGCCGTACGGGCCGTCCGGGTCGCTGCGCGACTGGAGGAACCACGGGTGCTGGTCGCTGGTGTGGTTCATGACGAAGTCGATGATGACGCGCATTCCGCGCTGGTGGGCGGCGTCGACGAACTCCACGAAGTCGGCCAGGTCACCGAACTCGGGGAGCACGGAGGTGTAGTCGGCGACGTCGTAACCGCCGTCCCGCAGGGGGGACTTGAAGAACGGCGGCAGCCACAGGCAGTCCACGCCCAGCCACTGCAGATAGTCCAGCTTGGCGGTGATGCCCTTGAGGTCGCCGACGCCGTCGCCGTTGCTGTCCTGGAAGGAGCGGACCAGGACCTCGTAGAAGACGGCCCGCTTGAACCAGTCGGGGTCGCGGTCGCGTGCGGGGGTGTCCTCGAACGTGTCGTGGACGGGCTCATTCACGATCATGATGTGGGTGACCCTCCGGTCTGCTGGGACGGTCGCAGGGTGAGGATGTGCGCGGGCGCGGTACCCGGCTCGAGGCGCACATAGTTGGCCCTGCCCCAGTGATAGGTCTCGCCGGTGAGCTCGTCGCGCACCGGTACGGTCTCGTCCCCTTCGAGACCGAGTTGCGGCATGTCCAACGAGACCGTGGCCTCCTGGGTGTGGTGGGGGTCGAGGTTCGCCACGACCAGGACGACATCGGAACCGGATCGTTTGGAGTAGGCGATCATCCGGTCGTTGTCGATGTGGTGGAAGTGGATGTCACGCAGCTGCTGGAGCGCCGGATGGCGGCGCCTGATCCGGTTGAGCGTGGTGATCAGCGGTGAGATCGTGCGGCCCTCGCGCTCGGCCGACTCCCAGTCCCGCGGCCGCAGTTGGTACTTCTCCGACTGCCGGTACTCCTCGCTGCCGACCTTGAGCGGGACGTTCTCGCAGAGCTCGTAACCCGCGTAGAGGCCCCAGGACGGGGACATCGTGGCGGCCAGCACGGCCCGGACCTCGTACGCGGGCCGGCCGCCCTCCTGGAGGTAGGCGTGCAGGATGTCGGGGGTGTTCACGAAGAAGTTCGGCCGCATGAAGGCGGCCGAGTCGCCGGCCAGCTCGGTGACGTACTCGGTGAGCTCGTGCTTGGTGTTGCGCCAGGTGAAGTACGTGTACGACTGCTGGAAGCCGATCGCGCCCAGCGTGCGCATCATCGCCGGCCTGGTGAACGCCTCCGCCAGGAAGATGACGTCCGGATCCTTGCCGTTGATCTCCCCGATCACCTTCTCCCAGAAGACGACCGGTTTGGTGTGCGGGTTGTCGACACGGAAGATCCGCACCCCGTGGTCCATCCAGAAGCGAAGCACCCGTACCGTCTCGCGGACCAGGCCCTTCATGTCCGTGTCGAACGCGATCGGATAGATGTCCTGGTACTTCTTCGGCGGGTTCTCCGCGTACGCGATGGAGCCGTCGGCCCGGTGGTGGAACCACTCGGGGTGCTCCTTGACCCAGGGGTGGTCGGGGGAGCACTGGAGGGCGAAGTCGAGTGCGACCTCCATGCGCAGCGAACGGGCGGCCGTCACGAAGTGGTCGAAGTCGGCGAGCGTGCCGAGGTCCGGGTGGATCGCGTCGTGCCCGCCGAAGGCGGAGCCGATCGCCCACGGCACGCCGACGTCGTGGGGACCGGCGGTCAGCGAGTTGTCGGGGCCTTTGCGGTGGGTGGTCCCGATGGGGTGGATCGGCGGCAGGTACACCACGTCGAAGCCCATCGCGGCGACGGCGGGCAGCCGTTCGGCGGCGGTGCGGAAGGTGCCGGAGACGGGCGGCTCGCCCTCTGCGACGACCGCGCCCTCCGAACGCGGGAACAGCTCGTACCAGGAGCCGTAGAGCGCCCGCCGGCGTTCCACCTGGAGCGCCAGCGGCGGTGAGGAGCTGACCAGCTCGCGCAGCGGATGGCGGGAGAGGGCGGCGTCCGCGTCGTGCGCGAACGCGGCGGCGAGCCGGGCCGCCGCGGGCCTGGCCGTGTCGCGCAGCGCGTCGGCGGCGGCGAGCACGGCCTCCCTGCCGTCCTTCTTCGGGACCCCGGCCGCGGCGCGCTCGTACAGTTCCGCCCCTTCGGCCAGGACCAGTTCGGTGTCGATCCCGGCAGGGATCTTGATGCCGGCGTGGTGGCGCCATGTGGCGACTGGATCGCTCCAGGCCTCGACGGTGTACGTCCAGTGGCCTTCCGTGGAGGGGGTGACCTCTGCTCCCCACCGGTCGGTGCCGGGGGCGAGTTCCCGCATGGGGGTGAAGGGACCGGGGCGGCCCTTCGGGTCGTGCAGCACGACATTGGCGGCGACTGCGTCATGGCCCTCGCGGAAGACCGTGGCGGTGACCTGGAAGGTCTCACCCGCCACGGCCTTCGCGGGCCTTCTGCCGCAGTCGACGAGTGGGCGGACGTCCAGGACGGGGATGCGACCGATGAGCGAGTTCACAACATCACCTGAGGGCTGTGCGGGCAGGTCGGATCGAGCGGGATGTCTCGTTTGTGCGGGGTGGGTCTCATTTGACTGAGTTTTATTTGTATCTGCTGAAACGGTGACTGGCGGGCTGCGGGCATGTCCGCTCCTGTCCGCGTTCACTCGGGTGGACGGTAGGGAGGCCGTTCGAGGGTGCTCGCCTGCGTACCGGGTGAGCCTTCCCACGCCCTTCGGGTGGGCAATCCGGTGATGTGTTAACTACTAGGACGTACGGGGTCGCACAAGACACACGAAAAGAGACCGGCCCGTCATGCATGGGGAACCGGACTTTTCTGACGGCCGTTTACGCGCCGGATGCGCCAACGCGCCGGTGCGACACCCGTGCGCCGTGGTTACGGAGGGCGCGGACCGATACCGTCGGAAATGACGGAAAAGGACGCACCGTCCTGCGTCCGCTCGGATGTGTACCTCCCCTGCGAAGGTGAACTTGTGAAGGCCATTCGTCGATTCACCGTCCGCCCCGTCCTCCCCGAACCGCTCGGGCCGCTCAGCGACCTCGCACGCAATCTGCGCTGGTCCTGGCACACCGAGACCCGAGAGCTCTTCCGGACCGTCGATCCCGAGGGGTGGCGGGCCGTCGGCGGCGATCCCGTACGGCTCCTCGGGAACGTGTCCGCCACCCGTATGGCCGAACTGGCCAAAGACCGGCGCTTCCTGCGCAGGCTCGCCGCCGCGGCCGACGACCTGGACGACTATCTGCACGGCCGCAGGTGGTACCAGTCCAACGGGGGCGACGGCGGCCCCGACACCCCCGCGTTCCCCACCGCCATCGCCTACTTCTCACCCGAGTTCGGTGTCACCGCCGCGCTGCCGCAGTACTCCGGAGGTCTCGGCATCCTCGCCGGCGACCACCTCAAGGCGGCCAGCGACCTCGGCGTACCGCTGATCGGGGTCGGCCTGCTCTACCGGCACGGCTACTTCCGCCAGTCCCTGTCCCGTGACGGCTGGCAGCAGGAGCACTACCCCGTGCTCGACCCGAACGAGCTGCCGGTGAGCCTGCTGCGTGAGGTGGACGGCACCCCGGCCCGGGTGTCCCTCGCCCTCCCGGGCGGCCGGTCGTTGCACGCGCACATCTGGGTCGCGCAGGTCGGCCGGGTACCGCTGCTGATGCTCGACTCCGACGTCGAGGAGAACGGGCCGGGCGCCCGCGACGTCACCGACCGGCTGTACGGCGGCGGCAGCGAGCATCGGCTGCTGCAGGAGATGCTGCTGGGCATCGGCGGAGTGCGGGCGGTCCGCGCCTACTGCCGGCTCGCCGACCGCCCCGCGCCTGAGGTGTTCCACACCAACGAGGGCCACGCCGGCTTCCTCGGCCTCGAACGCATCCGCGAACTGGGCGAGGCGCCCGAGCACGGTGGCAGCGGTCTCGGCTTCGACGCGGCGCTGGAGGCCGTGCGGGCCGGGACGGTGTTCACCACCCACACCCCCGTGCCGGCCGGCATCGACCGTTTCGATCGCGAACTCGTCGCACGCCACTTTTCCGAGGGGGCGGAACTGCCCGGCGTGCCCGTCGACAAGGTCCTTCAGCTCGGTATGGAGACCTATCCGGGCGGCGAGCCCGGGGTCTTCAACATGGCCGTGATGGGACTGCGGCTCGCCCAGCGCGCCAACGGCGTCTCCGAACTGCACGGCGCGGTGAGCCGCAGCATGTTCGCCGGACTGTGGCCGGGATTCGACCCCGCGGAGGTGCCCATCACCTCCATCACCAACGGTGTCCACGCCCCGACCTGGGTGGCGCCGGAGGTGTTCCGCCTCGGCGCCCGGCAGATCGGCACCAGCCGTGCGGAGGACGCCCTCTCCGTGGGCGGCTCCGGGCGCTGGGACTCCGTCGGGAACATCCCCGACGCCGACATCTGGGAGCTGCGCAGGTCACTGCGTGAGCAGCTGGTCATGGAGGTACGGGAGCGGCTGCGTGCCTCCTGGCGCCAGCGCGGCGCGGGCGCGGCCGAACTCGGCTGGATCGACGGCGTGCTGGACCCGGACGTGCTCACCATCGGCTTCGCCCGCCGGGTGCCCTCGTACAAGCGGCTCACTCTGATGCTCCGCGACCGGGAGAGGCTGACGGAGCTGCTGCTGCACCCCACCCAGCCGATCCAGATCGTGGTCGCCGGCAAGGCCCATCCGGCGGACGACGGCGGCAAGCGGCTGGTGCGGGAACTGGTGCGCTTCGCGGACGACCCGCGGGTGCGCCACCGCATCGTCTTCCTGCCCGACTACGGCATGGCGATGGCGAAGAAGCTCTACCCGGGCTGCGACGTCTGGCTGAACAACCCGCTGCGGCCCTTGGAGGCCTGCGGCACCAGCGGGATGAAGGCGGCGCTCAACGGCGCCCTCAACCTCTCCGTCCTCGACGGCTGGTGGGACGAGTGGTTCGAGCCGGACTTCGGCTGGGCGATCCCCACCGCCGACGGCGCGTCCACCGACGAGGACCGCCGCGACGAGCTCGAGGCAGCGGCGCTGTACTCGCTGATCGAGGAGCGGGTCGCCCCCCGGTTCTACGACCGGGGCACCGGCGGGCTGCCCGACCGCTGGATCGAGATGGTCCGCCGTACCCTGACGACCCTCGGCCCGAAGGTGCTTGCGGGCCGCATGGTGCGCGAGTACGTGGAGCGGCTGTACGCCCCGGCGGCGCGGGCGCACCGCGCCCTGGACGCCACCAGCGCCCAGGACCTCGCGGCCTGGAAGGCCAGGGTGCGTTCCGCCTGGCGCCAGGTGGCCGTCGACCATGTGGAGGCCGTCGACCAGGACGCGGCCGCGGGCCAGGTGGCGTCGGCGGGCCTCGGCTCGACCCTCACGCTCCGTGTGCAGGCGGCGCTCGGAGAACTCCAGCCGGACGACGTCGAGGTACAGGTGGTCGCCGGTCGCGTCGACTCCGACGACGCCATCCGCGACGCCCAGAGCTTCCCGCTGAAGCCGGCGAGCGGCCCGGACCTCGAGGGGCGCTGGGTGTACGAAGGGCCCCTCGCCCTGGACCGTACGGGCCCGTTCGGCTACACGGTCCGCATCCTGCCGGCGCACCGCCTGCTGCCGGCGGGCTCGGACCTGGGGCTCGTCGCCGTGCCGACGGAGACGACGGGCGAGGACGCGGGCGTGCTGATGCGCTGATGTGCTGAGGCGTGGCGAGGCCGCGCGTCCGGTGATGTGGTGCGGCCGCTCCCGTGGGGGCGGCCGTTCCCCGTTGTTCCGGTACGCGGCACGTATCCCTTTGTGGAGAACTTGTGACGCCTCATCAAAGGGCCTGTGACCAACCTGTGTTCGTGACCGATGGCTCCATGTCGGACTTGTGATCTTGTGATGACCGACGCGGTCATGCCATAGTCCCGTTCCGCTTCCGTGGACCGTGGGGGCAGGGAACCGGGCGGCGAAGCGTCCGCGGGGCCGGGTGGCCACGCAGAAACGCTTCCCCACGGACACGGTCTGCCGAAGCACATGGGACTTCTCCGGCCATGAGCCGGAGAACGTCTGACGACCGGTCGACAGAAAGGCCGTCGCCGCTCCTCGCGGAGGCACGGCGCGCGGGGTGGGGGAGCAATGCCGTACATCGGCACACGAACGAGCCGTGGCGTGACGGCGCTGGCACTCGCCTGCGCCGTCACCCTGCTGGGACAGGGGGCGGCACCGCCGAGCCAGGCGGTCGCCGCCAACGGCTGCGCCGGAGCGCAGCACGACTTCAACGGTGACGGGATCCGCGACATCGCGATCGCCGACCCGGAGGCCACGGTCACGGGCAAGGAGCGCGCCGGGCAGATCCACATCGTCTACGGCGGCGGCAAGGGCACATTCGCTCTCTCGCAGGACTCGCCGAACGTGTCCGACGGGGCGGAGACCGGCGACCGGTTCGGCTTCTCCTACGCCGTCTACGACGCCAACTCCGACGGTTGCAGCGACATCGCCGTCGGCATTCCCTTCGAGGACATCAACCTGACCGACCGCACCGTCAAGGACGCGGGCCTGGTCCACCTGATCTACGGCTCACCGGCCGGCCTGGCCGCGGGCGGGCTCGGGACAATCGGCTTCCGCCAGGGCAGCGACGGCAAGCTCGGCGGGGGTTACGAGGCGGAGGACTGGGTCGGATACGCCGTCGCCGCGGGCAGGTCGGCCACCAACATCCCCTTCCTCGTGATCGGAGCGCCCGGCGAGGACGGCGCCGAGGGCAAGGACATGGGGATGGTCCACTACGTCTACGGCACCGCCTACAACGTCGCGCACGTGGCCCAGGACAGCGCCGGAGTCTGGGAGGACCCCGAGCCCAACGACCGCTTCGGCGCGTCGATCGCCGCCACCGACCGCCACTTCGTCGTCGGCGCACCCGGCGAGTCCATCGCCACCACCTCCGCGAACGTCGAGTTCGCGGGCGCCGTGATCGCCTTCCGGCCCTCGATCAACACCTCAGGCATCCCCGACCCGCTTTTCGGCATGGGCCAGGGCCGCAGCGGCACCGGTGACACCACCGCACAGGCCGGCGACCAGTACGGCACGTCCCTGGCGATGGCGCCCTACCGCCCCTCCGGCGCCACCTCGAACTCCGACTCGCTCCTCGCGGTCGGCGTCCCCGGTGAGGACCTGGCGACCACCGTCGACGCCGGCGCCGTGCACACGTACCACCTCAAGGCGGACGGCACCGTACAGCCGATCGCCTGGATCGACCAGAACCAGCCCGACACGGAGGGCGAGGCCGAGGCCGGCGACTTCTTCGGCCAGCGCCTTGCCGCGGTCAACACGGCCCCGACCGCCACCGGCACCGCGGCCACGATGCGTCTCGCCGTGGGCGTGCCCGGTGAGGAGTCCTCCGAGGAGTACCCGGAGGAAGGCGGCGTGCAGATCCTGCCGCTGCTCGGCGCGCCCGGCGCCGGCGACAGCTGGATCTCGCCCGGCAACGGCATCCCCGCCGCCCGCGCGCCCCGCATGCTGACGGGCATGGGCCTCGGCGCGAGCCCCGGCTCGCTCTATGTGGGTGTCCCGTACGGCCCCGTCGCCGACCGGGCGGTCCACGCCTTCCCCTGGAACACACCCAACGGCGGCGCGCCCACGCAGAGCTGGCGGCCCGGCGAGGGCGGTATCCCGGTCGACGGCGTCGCGTTCGGCGCGTTTCTGAGCTGACGGCCGGCGGCCGGTCCGCGCCGTGGCCGAGGGGGCCACGGCGCCCGTAGGCCGTGCCGTGCCGGTGGGCCTCGTGCGCCCCGGACCGACGAACTGTCTCGTGGCGGAGTTCCCGACAGGGCAGTGTCCCCGGTCCGGCGTGCCCTAGGCCACGTGCCCTGCCGCGGAAGCCTCCGCCGGGCCCCACCGTGAACGGCTCCGCCCTCGGACCGACGGCCCCTCGACACACGTGGGCGCCGCACAAGCGCCGACGCCGAGAACTTCCGGCGCAAGCAGCCGGCAGCAAAGGGGAGGAACCAACGCAGTGACCAGTCCAACGCGTCGGCCACGACGCACCACGCGACGACGGACGGCGCTCGCCGCCGGCGCGCTCGTCCTGACCGCCTCGGCCCTGGGCGCCGGGCCGGTGACGCCCGCCGCGGCCGTCGCCGCCGCCTGCTCCGGCGTGGAGTCGGACTTCAACGGTGACGGCATCCGGGACACGGCGATCGCCGACCCGGAGGCGACCGTCGGCACCGTTCCCCGGGCGGGGAAGGTTCACATCGTCTACGGCGGCGGCAAGGGCGCCATGGAGCTGTCCCAGGAGACCGCGGGAATCCCGGGCGGGGCGGAGCCGGACGACCAGTACGGATTCGCACTCGCCGTCTACGACGCCGACGCCGACGGATGCGCCGACCTGGCCGTCGGCGCCCCGTACGAGGACATCTCCACCAACGCCGACGCCGGCATGGTGCACATCGTCTACGGTTCGGCCACCGGCCTGAACGGCGGCAAGGCCGCCAAGGAGCACATCCAGGGCGAGGGCACCACCATCGGCGGCGCCGCCGAACCCGGCGACTGGCTCGGCTACGCGCTCGTCGCGGGCAAGACGTCCACGGGGTCGCCGTACCTCGTCGCCGGAGCACCGGGGGAGTCCATCGGCACGGTGGAGGACGCCGGAGGCTTCGTCTACATCCACGGGACCGCGCAGACCGTCGTCGGCGTCATCAGCCAGAACGTCGAGATCGGCGGAGCCGTACCCGGAGACGCCGAGATCGACGATCGGTTCGGCGCCTCGCTCGCGGCCACACCCACCCACTTCGCCGTCGGGACCCCTGGCGAGGCCCTCGGCACGGTGGCGTTCGCCGGCGGAGTGGCCGTCTTCAGCCACACCCTGTCGTCCGGTCACCCCAAGCCGCTCTTCGGGCTGGGCCAGGACCAGGACGCGGTCGCGGGCGCCGAGGAGGTCGGTGACGGCTTCGGAACGGCGCTCGCCATGGTCCCTTACCGCCCGGCAGGAGCGACCTCGACCACGGAGTCGCTGCTCGCCGTCGGCGTGCCGGGCGAGGACCTCTCCACGACGGTCGACGCCGGAGCGGTCCAGGTCTTCCGTGTCACCGCCGCGGGTTCGTTCGCGACACACATGTGGATCGAGCAGAACACCGCCGACGTCGAGCAGGCGGGCGAGGCGGGCGACTTCTTCGGCCAGCGCCTCGCGGCCGTCAACACCGCCCCTGGCAGCACCAGTTCCGGCACCAACACCCGGCTCGCCATCGGCGTCCCCGGTGAGGAGTCCGCCGAGGAGCACCAGGAGAAGGGCGGCGTCCACATCGTCCCCCTGGTCGGTGCGCCCGGAGCCTCCGACGCGTGGATCGACCCGGGCTGGGGCATCCCCGGCGAGCCCGCGCCCACACAACTCGCCGGCCTGAGCCTCTCCGGCAGCACCGCGGGGTTGTACGTCGGCATGCCGTACGGGCCGGCGGTCGACCACGCCGTGCACCTCTTCCCGTGGAGCACGGCCGGCGGCGGCGCCCCCACGAAGACCTTCAAGCCCGGCTGGGACGGAATTCCTGCCGGCGACACCGCATTCGGTGCGGCGGTCCGCTGATGAACGACAGGGAGAACGGACACGTGTCCAGACGTATACGACGCGGCCTCGTGCTGCGCGGCGCGATCGCCGCGGTGGCGGCCGGCGCCGTACTGACCGGTGGCTTCAACGCGCTGCCGGACGCCTCGGACGGAGGCGACGCCGCACCCGAGCAGGCCGCGGTCGGCACCGGGAGCCCCGTACAGACGGAGGCCGAGGCCCTCGCGGTCGCCAAGAAGAGCAACAAGAAGATCGAGATCCTCGGCATGCGCACGGCACGCCGGGAGATCTACGCCGAGCCCGACGGCACCTTCACGGCCCGCGAGTACACCGACCCGATCCGCACCTTCCAGGGCGGCTCATGGGTCGACATCGACAGGACCCTGGTGCGCGGCGCCGACGGCAGTGTGGCGCCGAAGGCGGCCGCGGTCGGCCTGTCGTTCTCCGACGGCACGGCGGGCAAGCCGTTCGTCACCATGAACCAGGCGGGCCGCGAGCTGTCGCTGACCTGGCCGCACGGGAAGCTTCCCGCGCCGGTCCTCGACGGTGACACCGCCACCTACAAGGACGCCCTGCCCGGCGTCGACCTCGCGGTGCGGGCCGAGGCGGACGGATTCGGCCACCTCCTCGTCGTCAAGACGCCGCAGGCCGCCGCCGATCCGCGCCTCGCCCGGCTCGACCTCGGCCTGAGGACCGACGGTCTCAAGGTCAAGGAGGACGCCACCGGCGCCCTCAAGGCCGAGGACGCCGCCGTCGGCGGCACCGTCTTCGAGGCCGGCAGGCCCGTGATGTGGGACTCGGCCGCCGTCAAGGAGGCAGCAGCCAGGAAGCAGGGCCCGAAGGCCGTCTCCAAGGCGGTCGCCGCCGCGTCCGCGGACGCGGCCCCGGCCCCGTCCGTCGCACCCGAGGCCGCGCTCGCCGGTCCCGGCGGCGGTGGCAGGACCTCACCCTCGGCCTCGAGGTCGGCAAGGGCAAGCTGTCCCTGGTGCCCGACCAGAAGCTGCTCAAGGGCAAGGACACCGTCTTCCCGGTCGTGATCGACCCGATCCAGCGCACCACGTCGCGCACCGCGTGGACCGGTGTGATGTCGGGCATGCCGAGCGAGCAGGACTGGAAGTACTCCGGCAGCGCCGGTGTCGGCAAGTGCCCCACCGACTACAGCCCGGTGTCCTGCAACGGGGTGGGTGTGCGGCGGCTGCTGTTCACCATGCCGCTGTCGTTCTACAAGGGCAAGCAGATCCTCGGCGCGACGTTCTCCGCCCGCGTCGAGCACATCTACAGCGCCTCGCCGACCGCGGAGCCGATCCGGCTCTACCGGATCGGCGGCAAGAACTACAGCATCACGTCGTCCTCCAGCTGGTCCAACACCTCGGACGACTGGCTGGACCACATCGGCACGGTCGACAAGGCCATCTCGCCGACGAGCTGCTCGAGCCAGGCCAACCTGCACTTCGAGGCCGGCGCCACCGGTGAGCTCACCACCGAGGTGAAGACCGCCGCGGCCGAGGGCTGGTCCTCGATGACGCTCGGCCTGCGCGCCGCCGACGAGACCCGGCTGCCCGAGTGGAAGCGGATCTGCGGCAACGCGTACCTCTCCATCAGCTACAACAACCTGCCGCGGAAGATCACCACGCTGTCGCAGAACCCCGGCGGCGTCTGCACCTCCGGCGCCGGCCGTCCGTACGCCGAGGTCCCGCCGCAGCTCCAGGCCATCGCCAGCGACCCGGACCACACCAGCAGCAGCACCGACAAGGTCAAGGTCGAGTTCAAGGTCGACTGGACCGACCCGGTCACCAAGGAGGCCAAGAGCTACACGTACCTCACACCCTCCTGGCTGGCACCGACCTCCGGCACCAAGTTCACGCACACGGTGAAGTCGACGATCCCGCAGAACACCGTCGTCTACTGGAGCGCCCGCGCCTACGACGGTGACGGCTACGGCCCGTGGAGCTACGACGGCGACTCCGTCCGCTGCGAGTTCATCTACGACAGGACGCTGCCGGGCAGGCCGAACGTGCTGTCCAAGCAGTACCCGTCCGACAGCGTCTACCACGACGGCGTCGGCACCTACGGCTCGTTCACCTTCTCGCCCAACCCGAACGACTCCGTGCCCGACACGGACGTCGTCAAGTACCGCTACGCGTTCGACAGCACGGCCACGCCGACGACCACGATCAACGCCACCTCGGCCGGCGGCCCCGCGACGGTGAGCTGGATGCCGACACGCGCCGGACGCCACTGGGTCGACGTCATCGCCGTCGACAAGGCGGAGAACCCGAGCACCAAGGCGCACTACGAGTTCCTCGTCACGGAGGGCACGCCCGTCGCCGCCCAGTGGAACCTCGCCGACGCGCCGACCAGCACCGAGGCGCACGACGAGACCGGAGCCTTCTCGGCGACCGCCGGCACCGGTGTCACCTTCGGGTGGAGGGCCCCGGCGGCAAGGTCGACGCCGCCGCCCGCTTCGACGGCACCTCCGCCGCCTACGCCGACGTCAACGAGACGGTCCTCGACTCCTCGAAGAGCTTCAGCGTCAGCGCCTGGGTCCGCCCGAAGGGCACGCCCACCCGTGACATGGCGGTCGTCAGCCAGGACGGCACCGGTGAACCGGGCTTCACGCTCGGCTACGACCAGACGGCCGGCACCTGGGCGTTCTCCGTCCCGGTGACGGACGTGGACACGCTCGGCGAGTGGAAGGCCGTCGCCACCGGCGTCAGCGTCGTCCCCGACCAGTGGGTCCTGCTCACCGGCGTCTACGACGCCACCAAGTCCGAACTGCGGCTCTACATCAACAAGGACTCGAAGGGCACCGCCTCCCGCCGGTCGGTGTGGCGCTCCTACGGTCCGCTTCAGCTCGGCCGCACCACGGCCAAGAGCGGCTACCGCGACAACTTCGACGGCGACCTCGCCGAGGTCCGCGTCTTCGACCGCGTCCTGCCCGCCGCGCAGGTCGAGGAGATGATGACGGTCAAGCCGGTGCGCAAGAACTACTGGCAGCTCGACTCGGCCACCTCCGGCTCGTCCCCGGACACGGGGACGGGGCAGGCGCTGAGGCTGGCGGGCAACGCGGCCGTGAAGAGTGCGCCGGACGACCCGCTGTCGCTGGACCCGTACCCCCTCGTCGGGGCGGGCCACCTGGTGCTCGACGGTGACGGGGACTACGCGTCTACGGCCACCGCACCCGTCACCGGAGCGAGCAGCTTCACACTCACCGCCCGGACGCTGCTCACGACGCTCGACCCGGAGAAGGCCCAAACGGTCCTCTCGTTGCCGGGGACGGCGGCCAACCGCCTCGCGGTCCGCTACCGGCCCGCACCGGACGCCGAGACTCCGTCGATGTGGGAGCTCGCGGTCGCGGAGTCCGACTCGGCCACGGCCCCGGTGAAGAGGTTCGCCGACGACCAGGAGCTGCCGGACACCGACCCTGCGGGCCAGCACCTGGCCGTCGTCTACGACGCGTTCGCCAACGAGATCCGGCTGTACGTGAACGGCATGCTCGCCGACATCGCGCACGGCACCGACGACACCCTCTGGGCCGCCACCGGCGCTCTCCAGGTGGGCCGTTCGGCACTCGGCGGCGGCAGCGAGTACTTCGCGGGCGCGATCGACGAGGTCCGTGTCTACAGCGGAGCCGCGGACAAGACCGCGATCCAGCAGATGTCCAACCCGATGGCTCTGCCGGACATGTGAGTCCGGACGGGCGGCTTGGACGGCCTTCCCAGGCTGCCCCAGCCGCCCGTTCTCCTTCCCGTCCCTTACTACGTGCGGAGACACGTGATGCCATTTCGTGGCCGGTTGCTGAACCGGCGCATACCCCGGGGGTTGCTCGCGGCGACCGCCTTGGGGGTGACCATCGCCCTGACCGGAGGTACGGTCCAGGCGATGCCGCTGCCCTTGGAGCAGCAAGGCCGGGGCAGGCCCGGCGTGCAGGACCTCGGCGATCCCGTCGAGGGGAAGAACGCCGCGGCGACGGGGCGCCCCGCGGACGCGGCAAGGAAGTCCGCGGTCAAGACGCTGGACAAGGCGGTCTGGCCGGCCGGCGGCAGCGCCGAGCTGGCCGTCGCCTCCTCGTCGCCGAAGGAGACGAAGATCGGCGGACTGCCGGTCGCGGTCTCCTCCGTGCCGCCCAAGACCCGGAAGTCCGCCCGTGCCGGTGCCGCGGAAGCGGCTCCGGCCGCACCCGCCAAGGTCACCGTCGACGTCCTGCCCTCGGAGCGGGCCGCCGATCTCGGTGCCGGAGCACTGCTACGCGTGGAGCGCGCGGACGACCAGGCGAAGGCCGCCACGGTCCGGCTGACCGTCGACTACGCGTCCTTCGCCGAAGGCTACGGTGGGTCGTACGCCTCACGGCTTCACCTGGTCCAGCTACCTGCCTGCGCTGCCGTCGCCATCCCGGGCAGCAAGGCCTGCCCCGAGCTGCCTAAGCCGCTGCCGACGGTGAACGACCCCGAGGACCGCACGGTCTCGGCCTCCGTGGTCGCGGCGCCCGCGCCGGAGACCGGGCCGTCGACCATGGCCGTCGAGAGCGCTCCGCTCGTCGCGCTCGCGGCGGGCCCGTCCTCGGCGCAGGGCTCGTACAAGGCGACCTCGCTCGCCCCGTCGGCCAGCTGGAGCGTCGCCAACTCCTCCGGCGGGTTCAGCTGGAACTACCCGATGCGGACGGTGCCCACGCCGGGCGGCCTCTCCCCGACGGTCGGTCTCGGCTATTCGTCCCAGTCGGCCGACGGCCGCACCGCCGCGACGAACAACCAGGGTTCGTGGATCGGTGAGGGCTTCTCCTACGACGCCGGTTATATCGAACGCCGCTACAAGCCGTGTGCCGACGACGGCCACTCGACCTCGGGTGAGCAGTGCTGGGCGTTCGACAACGCCTCGATCATGCTCAACGGCAGTTCGTCCGAGCTGATCAAGGACGACAAGACCGGCGACTGGAAGTTCTCGTCGGACGACGGCACCAAGGTCGAGAAGCTCACCGGAGCCACGAACGGCGACAACGACGGCGAGCACTGGAAGGTCACCACCGCCGACGGCACCCAGTACTGGTTCGGGCTCAACCGTCTGCCCGGCTTCGCGACGGGCAACGAGACCACCGGCTCCGCCTGGACCGTCCCCGTCTTCGGTGACGACTCCGGAGAGCCCTGCTACAACGCGACGTTCACCAGTGCCCACTGCAAGCAGGCCTGGCGCTGGAGCCTGGACTACGTCAAGGACACCCACGGCAACGTGATGTCCTACTTCTACGCGCCCGAGACGAACCACTACGCCCTCAACGGCAAGACGGACGTCAACGGCACCGCGTACCACCGCGGCGGCTATCTGAAGCGCATCGACTACGGCCAGCGTGACGGCTCCGTGTATGCGGCGAAGGCTCCCGCCCGTGTCCTCTTCGACGTCGCAGAGCGCTGCCTGCCCACAACGGACTTCGACTGCGCCGAAGACAAGCGGACCAAGGCGAACGCGGCGCACTGGCCGGACACTCCGGTCGACCAGGAGTGCAAGGCCGCCACCAAGTGCACCGTCGGCCAGACCTTCTGGACCACGAAGCGCCTGACGAGCATCACCACCCAGATGCGCAAGAGTGCCACCGAGTACCAGGACGTGGACGCGTGGTCCTTCACGCACCTGTTCACGGACAACGGTGACGACTCGAAGACGCTGTGGCTCTCCAAGCTGGAGCACGAGGGCCGGGTCGGCACGGCGGCCGAGCTGCCCGCGCTGGAGCTCTACGGCGTGCAGCTCGTCAATCGCGTCGACGCGATCGGCGACAACATCGCGCCCTTCCACCGCTACCGTCTCGCGGCCGTACTCAGCGAGACCGGCGCCCAGCTCGACATCAACTACGCGCCGACCGAGTGCACCAGGGCCGCACTGCCCGGCCCTGGCGAGTCGACCAAGCGCTGCTACCCGGTCAAGTGGGCCCCGCCGGGCACCATCGAGCCCATCACCGACTGGTTCCACAAGTACGTCGTCGCCGAGATCGTCGAGACCGACCGCACCGGCGGCGGCGACTCTCTCGTCACCCGGTACGACTACAACGGTGACGCCGCCTGGCGGAAGGCCAAGCCGGACGGCATCACCGAGGACAAGTACCTCACATGGGGCGGCTGGCAGGGCTACGGCAAGGTCACCGTCACCTCCGGCAGTGCCGACAAGCAGACCACCCGCATCGACTACACGTACCTCCAGGGCATGGACGGCGACAAGGACCCCGACGGCGGCACCCGCTCGGTCAAGGTCCAGGACTCGACCGGCGCCGAGTGGACCGACTCCGAGGAGTTCACCGGGCACCAGTTGGAGGCGCAGACCTGGGACGGCGGCAAGGTCGTCTCCAAGGTCATCAGCACCCCATGGAAGGTGAACACCGCGACACAGACGCGCAGTTGGGGCACCACCCACGCGTCGATCGTGCGCACCGAAACGGAGCGCGGCTTCGAGCTGCGGTCCGGCGGGACCTGGCTGGAGTCCAGGTCCGTCACGAAGTACGACACCGCGAACGGCACCGGCCGGGTCACGGAGGTCGACGACCAGGGCGACGTCTCCACGCCGTCCGACGACACCTGCACCCGCACCTGGTACGCCGACAACACGGCCGCCAACATCCTCACGCTGCCCTCCCGCAGCGAGTCGGTGGGCGTGAGGTGCTCGGCCACACCGGACCGCCGGACCCAGGTCCACGCCGACGAGCGCACCTCGTACGACGGCCTGGCCTTCGGAGCGGCCCCGACCAGAGGTCTCGCCACCACCACCGAGCGCCTGACCTCGCACAACGGCACCACCGCCACCTACCAGGTCACCGGCACCACCACGTACGACACCTTCGGCCGTCCGCTGTCGCAGAAGGACGCGTCCGGCGCCGAGACCAAGACGGCGTACACGGACGTCAACGGCCTGATCTCGCAGACGAAGAACACCAACGCGCTGGGCCACGTCACGACCACCGACTACGTCCCGGCGTGGGGCATGTCGGCCGGCCAGACGGATCCCAACGGCAAGCGCACGGACCTCGCCTACGACGGCCTCGGCCGCCTGACCTCGGTCTGGCTCCCCGACCGCGCGAAGACGCAGACGCCGAGCATCAAGTACTCGTACAACGTCCGCCGCGACAAGGTCACGGCGATCAGGACGGAGAAGATCGAGAACGACGGCTCGTACGGCTCCGAGTACCAGCTGTACGACAGCCTGCTGCGCCCGCGCCAGCTCCAGACCGAGGGTCCGGGCGGCACCCGCATGGTCGCCGACTCGTTCTACGACGGCACGGGCAAGGTCAAGAAGACCAACGCCACCTACAACGCGGCGGGTGCGGCTTCCGGCGAGCTGCTGATCGTCCGCAACGGCGAGGTCGGCCAGCAGAGCCTCATGGAGTACGACGGCCTCGGCCGTCCGACCGCGCAGATCATGGCGGTCTCGGGCGTCGAGCAGTGGCGCACCACCACGACGTACGACGGAGAGCGCACCACGGTCGACCCGCCGAAGGGCGGCGTGCCGACGACGTCCATCACGGACGCCAAGGGCAACACCAAGGAGATCTGGCACTACAAGGGCGATTCGCCGAACCCGCTGTCGGGCTACGACACCACCAGGTACACCTTCACGCCCAAGAACCAGCTCGAAACGGTCACGGACGCCAAGGGCAACGTGTGGCGCTACGAGTACGACCTGCTGGGGCGGAAGACGAAGAGCGTCGACCCGGACGCGGGGACGTCTACGACGGTCTACGACGGTCTCGACCGGCCGGTCTCGGCGACGGACGGCCGCGGCAAGAAGATGTCGACGGTCTACGACAAGCTCGGCCGGACCCTGTCCACCTGGCAGGGCGAGGCGAACACCGGTACGCGGATCACGGAGACCCGGTACGACCGGCCGGGGATGCTCGGCCGGGCGTATGCCGCGCTCAGCTATGTCTCGCCCACCGAGTACTTCGCCAACATCACCCAGACATGGGACGACCTCTACCGGCCACTGCGGACGGACTACGTGGTGCCGGCGTCCCAGGGGGCGCTCGCCGGGACGTACACCTTCACCGCGGCCTACAACCGCGACGGAACCGTGCAGTCCAACGGGCTGCCCGCCGCCGGCGGTCTGCCGGCGGAGGTGCTGGTCAGCGGGTACGACGATCTCCAGCGGCCGACGTCGCTGACCGGTTCGACGTCCTACGTGACCGGCACCGTGTACTCCGGGAACAGCCATCTGCTCCAACTGGAACTGTCCACGGGCAGCGGGAAGAAGGTCTGGCAGAGCTTCGACTACGAGACCGGCACCGACCGGCTGCGCAGCACGACGGTCGACGTCTACGGGGCACCTGCGCCGGTGAAGCGGTCGAACTACTCCTACGATCAGGCGGGCAACGTCCTGTCGATCGCGGACACGTCGAACACCGCGTCCCCGGACGTCCAATGCTTCGGCTACGACGCGCGCCAGCGACTCGCGGAGGCATGGACCCCGGCGGCGACGGCGGCCGAGGCGGCCGGCGGCGGCTCCCTGGGTTCGGTCGCCCCGGTCGAGGGCTCCGGCCCGTCCGCCTGCCAGTCCGCGCCGGGGGCGAAGCCGTTCGGCGGCCCGGCTCCCTACTGGAAGTCGTACGTCACCGACGCGATCGGCAACCGGACGTCCGACACCGTCCACGACACCGGCCTCAACCCGGCAGGGAACATCACCCGCACCTACACGTACGGCGGCGCGGGCGTCCTCGGTGACGGGCCGCACCAGGTCACCAAGGTCATCGAGAACACGCCCACGGGCGACCGGCAGTCGACGTACGAGTACGACGACTCGGGCAACACCACCAAGCGCACCATCGGCGGAGACGCCCAGGTGCTCGAGTGGACCGACGCCGGCAAGCTCGCCAGGGCGAAGGAGGCCGACGGGTCGGAGACGACCTACCTGTACGACAGCGACGGCAACCGGGTCCAGCGCAAGGACGCGACCGGCACGACGGTCTACCTGCCCGGCATGGAGCTGAAGCTCTCCGCCGACGGAGCCAGGAAGCAGGCCACCCGCTACTACGCACACGCCGGGCAGTCCGTGGCCGTGCGCACGGACAACGGCATGGTCTCGTTCCTCGCCTCCGACCACCACGGCACCGGCGAGCTCGCCATCGATGCCGTGACCGGTTCGGTCACGCAACGCCGCTTCGATCCCTTCGGCCTCGAGCGGGGTGAGGCGACCGGCACCTGGCCGGGAGAGAAGGGGTTCGTCGGCGGAACGATCGACAAGTCGACGGGCCTGACCCATCTTGGCGCGCGCGAGTACGACGCGGTGATCGGCAAGTTCGTCTCGGTGGACCCGATCATCGACTACACCCAGCCGCAGCAGATCAACGGCTACGCCTACGCCAACAACACCCCGGTGACTCACGCCGACCCGAGCGGTATGGCCATTCCGGAGTGCATGCAGGGTCTCATCGAGTGCCGGGGCGGACTCCCAATCTCCGGCGGCAAGTCGGACCCGGTGAAGACCGCATCCAACAACGTCGACGGAGCATCGAACGTCCTGGCCGGCGCCCAGGAGCAGCAGTCGGCGGCCAAGCAGCGCATCAAGTCCGCGGGCAAG
This sequence comes from Streptomyces sp. Tu 2975, assembly GCF_009832925.1. Classification (GTDB taxonomy): domain Bacteria; phylum Actinomycetota; class Actinomycetes; order Streptomycetales; family Streptomycetaceae; genus Streptomyces. Next base: position 2,663,739 of record NZ_CP047140.1, on the reverse strand, counting down.
GCGCTCGTCAAGATCGCCCGGGACATCCTGGGCGTGGACGCCGCGCTCGACTGTGTCTCCAGCGGGGACATGGGTGCCTGCGGCGAGACGCTGCTCAACATCGCGGGCAGCTTCGCCGGCGGCCTCGCCGGCAAGATCCTGGCGAAGTACGGCGCGCCGTGGAACTGGGCGAAGGGTGCCAAGCTCGCCAAGCGGGTGGTCGGTCTCGTCGGTGACCTCGTCGGCGGCGTCAAGGACCTGTGGAAGGCCGGCAAGGCGGTCGACAAGGCCAAGGACGGGCTGTCCAAGGCGAAGGACGCGCTGGCAGCGGCCAAGAAGAAGGCCGCGGCGGCCCTCAAGAAGAAGAAGCCGGACTGCCACAGCTTCCTGCCCGGCACGAAGGTCCTGCTCGCCGACGGAACCACCAGGCCGATCGAGGACATCGCGCTCGGCGACAAGGTGACCGTCACCGACCCTGAGACCGGAGGGACGACGGTCCGCGAGGTCGCCGGCACGATCGTCACCGAGGACGACAAGCACTTCGTCGACCTCACGATCACCGGTGGGTCCGGCACCCCGGAAGCGCTGATCGCCACCACGACTCACCCGTTCTGGGTGGTCTCCGAGGGCGAGTGGGTCAAGGCGGGCGACCTGCGTCCCGGCATGACTCTCCGCACGCCGTCGGGGGACACGGCCGAGGTCACGGACACGCGTCACTTCGAAGAGCGCCGGCGCACGCACGACCTCACCGTGACGGGCATCCACGCGTACTACGTGCTGGCCGATGCCGTTCCGGTCCTGGTGCACAACTGCGACGTCGCTCTCGGCATGAAGGACGAGGGCACGTACACCTGGGCGAACGAGAAGGGATACAAGCACTTCGACGGCGTCTCGGACTGGCAGGGCCCTGTGGAGAACGCGATCGCGGACTCGAATGTCCGGCTCCATGTCAACATGAAGGGAATCCCGTCCTTCGCGGAGTCGGCGAAGGACGGACTCAACCCGACACATCCCTACGCCACCGACATCGAGATGGGCATGATCGCCAGAGCCGTCGTGCACGGCAAGCGGTCCTGGGACTCGATCAAGTTCTACAAGCCCAACGCCAAGGGGAAGCTTGTGGAAGAGAAGATCCCGGAACCCGACTGGTCGACCTTCGGGCGGATCAGGCCGTACATCAACGAACCGGGGCCGTCGTGCGGGTGCTGATCAGGACGCGAAGGGAGTTCCGGGCCCAGTGAGTGCCATCGATTCCGGGCTCTATCCGGACGTGTCCGCGATGGGCGGGCTGACGGATGCCATCGTGTCCATCGCCCGCCGTCGCGGAATCGACGTGGGCGCGGTCGTCGACCCGGCGTCCTCACCCGCTGGGGAATCCGTCACTGCGGAGTTGGAATCCGGACGGGGGACGATGCACGTGTCCCTCGGTACGGAGTCCCGGACGTTCTTCCTGGGTATCTACGAGCGCAGGTTCGTCTGGGCCGAGGGCGCGACGGACGATCTGGAATCGCTGGTGGACGCCGTCGCGGCATGGCGGGGAGGGATGCTGGTGGGCGACTTCGCCGGGCGATTCCCCTTCATGGTCCCCGGGCGCCTCGCCCGGGCCCGCGAGGAAGGGGACGTCACCCGCGCTCAGTGGGACCGGCTGTGCACCGCCGAGGTGTACGCGGACGAACGGAGCCTGGTCACGGCCTTCCACGAGGACGGGCGCTTCCATCGGCTGTTCCCGAATCTGAGTCACGGTGTGCTGAGGCTCAGTTTCGGCGACGGTGTGCAGGGCGCACGAGAACTGCACGTCGTGCCGATGGGGGGCGGCCCGTATCGAGTGATCGACACGCAGCAGGTCGAGTCCGCAGAGGTGGTGGCCTCTCTGGACGAGGCGGTCGCCGTCGCGGCACGCTGCCTCCCCGGCAGTTGACGGGCACGTCTGCCGGGTAAGGGCTCCGCCCGGACCTCCGGCAGGAGTCCGACGGCGTCGGAGTGCCTCCATCAGGACCGTCCCCGGTATCACCGGGGGCGGTCCTTCTCGCTGTCCCGGCCGGTTGGGCGGCGACCGCCCTCAGTGGTCCGGGAGCAGCGCCCAGAAGTGGTCGACGATCTCGTCGAGGTAGCGCCGGCCGTCCTCGCCGGAGGCCGTGCTGCCGCCGGCCCGGCTGAGGGTGGCCGCCAGGAGGGTCTGGTAGTCCTGCTGCATGGTGCGCAGGGGGTCCTTCAGGTCGCGGCGGTCGATGGCGACGAGCTTGGCGATGGCGCGGATATGGGCCTGCCAGCGGGTGGAGACGGCCTCGGTGAGGAGGCGGGCCAGTTCGTCCTCGAGTCCGGTGATGGCGATGAAGTCGCGTGGGGGAAGGGCGAGAACGCTACCGAGAGCGGCGGACTGGCGCTTGTCGCCGGTCCACACGCCGGTCTCTTCCATGTGGTGGTAGGCGTCGAGCGTAAGTCCCGTGGCCCGTGCGACGTCCTCGACGGGAAGTCCGCGGGCGAGGCGGTGCTCGCGCAGGGTACGGGCCTGACCCATGAGCTCACCGGGGGCGCACCACAGGGCACCGGCCAGGGCGGTGAGTTCGTCGGCGGTCGGCAGCGCCGTGCCGCGTTCCCACGCCGCGATGTGGTCGGGCGTGATGTGCGCCATGCCGTAGGAGGCGCGCATGCCGTAGGCGACGTGACCGTGGGCCATCCCGAGTTTCTCGCGCAGGGTGCGGGCGGCGCGCGCGTTGAAGGGGAGGGGTGGATGCACGGTGCGAGAGTAGGCAGTTACTCGGCGCTACTCCATGGCCACTGTCGTCTGCATCCCGTTATGCGGGATAGGTCGTCAGGGATTTCGTAGGAAGCCACAGGGCTTGCCCGACCGGCCAATCCTGGTTCGACACGGCCTGGTTGTGTACCGCGTCGCGCCACGTATGATCCGCTCGCGAGGTGCCGCATGTGTGTTCGCACAACGGTCGTGAACGCTCTTCCCCCCGGCGCCCCACATCCTTCCCTCTCCCACTTGCAGGCCCAGGAGACGCCGTCATGCAGACCAGCGCGACCAGCCCGGCCGACGCGCCGCCCACCGGAACCGGCGGCCCGCTCGACCGGTTCTTCGGCATAACCGAACGTGGCTCGACACTCGGCCGGGAGATACGCGGCGGGTTCGCCACGTTCTTCACCATGGCGTACATCCTCGTGCTCAACCCGATCATCCTGAGCAGCGCCAAGGACAAGTTCGGTGAGCAGCTGGACGCCGGGCAACTGGTCACCGTCACGGCGCTGGTGGCCGCGGTCATGACCGTGATCATGGGTGTGGGCGGCAATCTGCCGCTCGCCCTGGCCGCGGGCCTGGGCATCAACGCCGTCGTCGCCTTCCAGGTCGCCCCTCTGATGGGCTGGGACGACGCGATGGGCCTCATCGTGCTGGAAGGTCTGCTGATCTGCGTCCTGGTGGTGACCGGTCTGCGTGAGGCCGTCATGCACGCCATTCCGCAGCCCCTCAAACAAGCCATCAGCGTCGGCATCGGCCTGTTCATCGCGTTCATCGGTTTCGTGGACGCCGGGTTCGTCACCCGTATCCCGGACGCCGCCAACACCACCGTGCCCGTGCAGCTCGGCACCGGTGCGCTCACCGGCTGGCCCATGCTCGTCTTCTGCCTCGGCGTGCTGCTGACGATCGTGCTCCTCGCGCGCAAGGTCAAGGGCGCCATTCTCATCAGCATCGTCCTGATGACGGTCGTCGCCGTCGTCGTCAACGAGTTGGCCGACGTCAAGTCCTGGGGCCTGACCTCGCCCTCGCTGCCCGACGAGCCGTTCGCCGCCCCTGACTTCGCGCTACTGGGCAACTTCGATCTGTTCGGCTCGTTCGGCCAGGTCAGCGTGCTGACCGTGGTCCTTCTCGTCTTCACCCTGGTCCTGTCCGACTTCTTCGACACGATGGGCACCGTCGTCGGTGTCACCGCCGAAGCCGGCCTCCTCGACGAGCGGGGTCAGGTCCCCGGCCTGGGCCGCGTTCTTCTCATCGACGGTGCTGCCGCCGTCGCGGGCGGCGCCGCCTCCTCCTCGTCCGCCACCACGTACATCGAGTCCGCCGCGGGTGTCGGTGAAGGTGCGCGTACCGGTTTCGCCAACCTCGTGACCGGCGGTCTGTTCGCTCTCGCCCTCTTCCTCGCCCCGGTCCTGACGATCGTGCCCCTCCAGGCCGCGGCCCCGGCGCTCGTCGCCGTCGGGTTCCTGATGATGACCCAGGTCAGGCACATCGACTGGGACCGCTACGACGTCGCCGTCCCCGCCTTCCTGACCATCGTCGTCATGCCGTTCACCTACTCCATCACCAACGGCATCGGCGCCGGCTTCATCGCCTACGTGGTCATCAAGGCGTGCCTGGGCAAGGCCCGTGAGGTGCACTGGCTGCTGTGGGGCACCGCGGCGCTGTTCCTCGTCTACTTCGCCATCGATCCCCTGGAGCAGCTCCTCGGCATCAAGTAGCCGTCGGCCGCGGGCGGGCCACGTCCGCGAGGACTGCGCGGTGCGACGGCGCGCGAGGACCGCTCCCGGTGTCACCGGGGGCGGTCCTCCTCGTTGTCCACGTCCGTCACGATCGTCTTCGACGTCAGGCGGTCGTCCTTGAAGCAGAGCCGGTACGCCGGCGTCGTCTCGTACTTCTTCGCGCGGTAGTACTCGCAGCGCCCCGCGTCCGCCGGCTCCGGCTGGACACCTGACGGCGGGCCGTCCAGGGAGAGGCGGGGGAGGCGGGTGAGGACGTCCGCACGGGTGTCGCCCACGCGGATGCGGTCGTACTGAGCACGTTCCATCACGGTGCGGGAGTCGCTCCAGAAGCGGAAGCCCAGGATCAGCAGGGCCAGCACCGCGCCGACCGCGACCGGGACGGTCAGGGCCTGGAGCAGGCCACGCCGTACGCGGCGGCGGGCGTCGTCGAGTTCGCGGGCCGCCGTGGGGGCCGCCGGCGGTGTGGGGGCGGGACCGGACGACAGCGGGAGACGGGCCGTCACCGTGAAGCCGTCCGCGTCCGGGCCGTGGGTGAGCGTGCCGCCCGTCAGACGCACCCGTTCGTCCAGGCCGACGAGACCCGTTCCGTCCGGGGAGCGGGAAGGGGTGGACGGCGGAAGGGGGTTGGTGACGCGGACGGTGACGCCGGCGTCGCCGTAGGACAGCGCGACGCGCACCGCCGCGCCGGGTGCGTGCTTCGCCGCGTTCGTCAGGCACTCCTGGACGACGCGGTGCACGGCCCGGGCGGTCATCTGCGGGAGGCCGGCGCGCGGGCCGTCCTCGTGGAGGTGTACGTCGAGGCCCGAGTCGCGGGCCCGTTCCACCAGTGCGCCCACCGTCTCCCCGTTGGGCGCGGTCGGGGCGGTCTCCCCGTCGGCGCGCAGCACGCCGACGATGTCCCGCAGCCGGGCGGTCGCCTCCGCCGCCGCCTCGCGGAGTTCGCGGGCCGCCTGCTGCTGCCGGGGCCCGAGGCTCGCGTCGACCTCCAGGGCCGCGGCCCGTACGCCGATCAGCGACAGGTCGTGGCCGAGCGAGTCGTGCATGTCCCCGGCGATCCTCGACCGCTCGCGCAGCCGCTCCCGGTCGGCCACCGCCTGCTGTTCGCGTTCCATACGGTCGGCCAGCTGCCAGCCGGTCGCAACGAGTTGGGCGTACTGGCGCACGTAGCGGCCGACCAGCCAGGGGACGACGACGGCGAACAGCAGCGTGATCAGGAGGGCGAACCAGGTCCACAGGTCCTCCAGCGCCAGGCCGAGGACCAGCCCCGCCGCCGCGATGCCGGCGAAGGTGAGCAGCGCCGGGCGGGCGGTCGCCGTGCGGCGGCCGGAGAGATACCCGAAGGCGGCCATGGCGGGTGCGTAGGAGGCGGTGAACAGTTCCGGTGTCTGCCATGCGCTGAGAAAGACGGCGACGACCAGGGACACCAGCGGCCACGACCGGCACAGCAGGACCGCGAGGCCGAGCAGGGGGACGCCGGTGCCGACCCACCACCACGAGCCGCCGTCGTTCGGGTCGGAGCGCAGCAGGACGCAGAAGGCGAGCGCCGCCCACAGCGCCAGGTCGGTGAGGACTTCGCGGGTGTTCTCTCTGCGCATGCCTCCACCCTGTCAGGGACCCCGCGTCCGGGGCCCCCGGCGAAAGTGGGGGCGCATGCCCTACGGCTGCTGCTTCGCCGCCATGAACGCCGCGAGGGTGTCGGTCACCCACTGCTCGGCGGCCTCCTTGCCGACGCCGAGCGACGCCAGCGGACCGCTGCCGTCCTCCGCCTCCAGCAGGGCGAGCAGGATGTGCTCGGTGCCGATGTAGTTGTGCCCGAGGCGCAGTGCCTCGCGGAAGGTCAGCTCCAGCACCTTGCGGGCACGCGCGTCGTACGGGGCGATCTCCGGGAGTTCGTCGGCGGCCGGCGGGAGTGCCGTCGTCGCCGAGGCGCGGATCCGTTCGGGGTCGGCGCCCTGGGCGGCGAGCGCCTTCACGGCGAGGCCGTCGGGCTCGGCGAGCAGGCCGAGGACGAGGTGCTCGGGGCCGACGAAGGCGTTGCGGGCGGCGAGCGCCTCGTTGGCGGCCGCCGCGACGACGTTCCTGGCGCGAGGGGTGAAGCGGGCGAAGCCCTGACTCGGGTCGAGGTCGAGCGGCTGGTCGGACTGCTTGGTCACGAAGCGCTTCTGGGCCGCCTGTTTGGTGACGCCCATGGAGGTGCCGATCTCGGTCCATGAGGCGCCGGAGCGGCGGGCCTGGTCGACGAAGTGGCCGATGAGGTGGTCGGCGATGTCGCCGAGGTGATCGGCGGCGATCACCGCGTCGGACAGCTGGTCGAGCGGCTGGGAGTGGACCTTCTTGATCGCCTCGATCAGATCGTCGAGGCGCACGGGATGCGTGAGACGCACAGGATCGGTCATGCGACAACCTTAGGTTGACGCACAAAGCTCGTCAACCCGAAGTTGACGATCGCGGTGTGTCGGCCACCAGCCCCGCCTCGTACGCCAGAATCGCCAGCTGTACCCGGTTCCTCAGCTCCAGCCTGCCGAGGACGGCGCTGACATGCGCCTTGACCGTGCCCTCCACCACGAACAGCCGCGCCGCGATCTCGGCGTTGGACAGGCCGGCCCCCACCAGCGCCACGACCTCACGCTCGCGGCCGGTCAGCGGCTCCAGCGCCGTCCGGGCCTCCGCCGCCCGCGACATCCGTCCCGCACCGAGCCGGTCGAGCACGCGACGTGCGATCTCGGGGGACAGGCAGGCGGCGCCCTCGGCCGCCGCCCGCACGCCCGCGATCAGCTCCCTGGGGTCCCCGGACTTCAGCAGGAACCCGCTGACCCCCGCGCCCAGGGCCCGCTCGATGTACTCGTCCTCCGAGAAGGTGGTGAGCATGACCACCGCCGTCCCGGGCGCCACACGGCTCAGCTCCTCGGCGGCGGCGAGCCCGTCGAGCCGCGGCATCCGGATGTCGAGCAGGGCGACGTCCGGCCGGTGCGCCAGGGCGAGTTCGACGGCCTGACGACCGTCACCGGCCTCCGCGACCACCGCGACGCCCGGATCGGCGGCCAGGATCGCCCGCACCCCGGCGCGCATCATGGTCTCGTCGTCGGCGAGCAGGACCCGTACGGGAGCGGCGATGGTGTCGGTCGTGCCGGCGGAGACGGTCATGCCGTCAGCCTAGACATACCGCCGGCCGCGACGGATCAACTCCCGGCCGGCTCCTGCTGGTCGGGCACGGCGGACGCAACGGCCCCCGTACGTGGAAGGGCGCTGCCCGGGAGCCGTCGCGGCGTCCCGGGCAGCGCCCCGGATCAGGGATGTGCGGTCAGCCTCAGAAGGTGAGCTTGAAGCTGTTGATGTAGCCGGTGTCGTAGCGGGCCACGTCCTGCACCCGCAGCTTCCAGGTGCCGTTGGCGACCTCGCTCGAGGCGTTCACCGTGTAGGTCGCCTTGACGTTGTCCGCCGAGTCCGAACCGCTCGAGCCCTTCAGGCGGTACGCGGTGCCGTCCGGGGCGAGCAGGTCGATGACGAGGTCACCGCGCCATGTGTGCACGATGTCGACGCCGACCTGAAGGGTGGATGGGGCGTTGCCGGTGCGGCCGGTGACGTTGACCGAGGAGGTCACCGCGGCGCCCGCGTCGGGGATGCTGACGTCAGCCGCGTTCTCGAAGACGGTGCCCGGGTCCGGGTCGGGGTCGCCACCGCCCGGACGGGAGCCGACGTTGATGCCGGCCCAGGCGTCGGTGACCGACTTGACCTCGGCGCTGGACGCTCCGTAGAGCTCGGTCGCGACCGCGAGGGTGCCGGTGCGGGCGCCCGCGTAGTCGGTGCGGGAGCTGAACTTGGTGGTGAGCGCCTTGTACCAGATCAGCGCGGCCTTCTCGCGGCCGATGCCGGTCACCGGCAGACCGTCGGACGTCGGCGAGTCGTAGTTCACGCCGTTGACGGTCTTGGCTCCGCTGCCCTCGGAGAGCAGGTAGAACCAGTGGTTCGCCGGGCCCGAGGAGTAGTGGACGTCGACGTTGCCGATGCCCGCGTACCAGTAGTCCTTGGACGAGCCGTCCTTGCTGGGCTTGTCCATGTAGCGCAGTGGCGTGCCGTTGCCCCGGATGTCGATCTTCTCGCCGACGAGGTAGTCGCCCACGTCCTGGGAGTTGTTCGCGTGGAACTCGACGGCCGCGGCGAAGATGTCGCTGGTCGCCTCGTTGAGGCCGCCGGACTCACCGCTGTAGACCAGGCCGGCGGTGTTGGAGGTGACGCCGTGCGTCATCTCGTGCGCGGCCACGTCGATGGAGGTGAGCGGCTTGGCGTTGCCGGACCCGTCGCCGTACGTCATGCAGAAGCAGCTGTCCTGCCAGAACGCGTTGACGTAGTTGTTGCCGTAGTGGACCCGGGAGTACGCGCCGACGCCGTCGCCGCGGATGCCGCTGCGGCCGTGCACGTTCTTGTAGTAGTCCCACGTGAGGGCCGCGCCGTAGTGCGCGTCGGCGCCCGCGGTCTCCAGGTTCGACGGCGAGCCGTTGCCCCAGATGTCGTCGGGGCCGGAGAAGAGCGTGCCGGTGCCGGACGTGCCGCGGTTGAGGTTGTACGTCTTGTGGTTGCCGCGGGTCGTGTCGGTGAGCGTGTACGAGGGGGCCGTGCCGAGGGTGACCTGCCCGCTGTACTGGGTGTTGCCGGTGCCGGTGTGGACGGCTTGGCGCTCGAAGAGCTTCTCGCCCGTGGTGGCGTCCGTGATGACGTGCAGCTCGCTCGGGGTGCCGTCGTGCTGCATCCCGCCGACGACCGTCTCGTACGCCAGGGTGGGCCTGCCGTCGGTCAGCCAGATCACCTTGCGGGGCGCGCGGTCGGCCTTGGACCGGGTGGACCCTTCGGCCTTGGCCGCACCGAGGGCCTGCTTCTCCGCCGTGGCCGGCGCGATGTCGGCGCTGGTGTCGGCGCCCTTGAGGGAGGCCCTGGACGCCTTGGACACGGAGGCGGTCGCGCCAGTGGCCGTCTTCGCGACCACCAGGTCGCCGCCGAGGACGGGCAGCCCGTCGTAGGTGCGCTCGTAGCGGGTGTGCGTGGTGCCGTCGCGGTCCTGGGCGACGTCCCGGACGACGAGCTTCTCCTTGGCGGTGAGGCCGAGTTCCTTCGCGGTGGCGGCCGTCGTGGCGGACGCCTGGCGTATCAGCTCCGCGCGCTGGGCGGGGGACAGGCTCTTGGGCAGCGCACCCGGGTCGGCCTTGCCCGCCTTCGCGGCGGCGGGCGCCTCCGGCTGGGCGGCGGCGGAGGTTCCGGTCTGGAAGCCGACCGCGAGAAGGGCGGCGGTGGCGATGAGAGCTCCGGTCGCGGTGGCGCGCCGGCGATGCGTGGGTCTCACGCGGACTCCTTCTGCGAGGGGGTACCGGTCGGCTGGGTGGGCCGGCCGGGCAGAGCATGCGGAGCTGTGGTGCGTGGATCGGGGGAAGACTGGCAGCCGAGAGCGCGTTCTGTCAGGGGCGCGACAAGAATTTGGCCGGAATTCGTCCGTTGCCCGATAGGTCATGTTCGGTGAGCGGACGTTTCGCGGATCATTGCCGGGCAGGCCCCGTGCATTCGCCCCGGCCCGACCCGGAAAGCCACCGGATGTTCACGGCGAAGTCTGCATCTGTGAAGGCGGCGTAGTGGCACGGCTGTTCATGGTCCGGCGCGCGCCTTCCCGGCGTGGCTCATTCCGTACCGGGCGGGCGGACCGCATGAGCGGCAGCGGGCGGCGTTCCGCACCGCCCCGGGTCCGCCCGTGCGACGGGCCGGGCAAGGCGGCCCGGCCCGCCGAAAGCTCAGCCGACCACGCTGTCCCGCCAGGCTCTGTGCAGCCCCGCGAACCTGCCGTCCCCGCCGATCAGTTCGGCGGGCGCGCCGTCCTCGACGATCCTGCCGTGCTCCATCACCAGCACCCGGTCCGCGATCTCGACCGTCGACAGCCGGTGCGCGATCACCACAGCCGTACGGCCCTGGAGCACCGTGTCCATCGCCCGCTGCACCGCCCGCTCACCGGGGATGTCCAGCGAACTCGTCGCCTCGTCGAGGATCAGCACCGCCGGGTCGGCGAGCAGCGCCCGCGCGAAGGACACCAACTGCCGCTGCCCCGCGGAGATCCGTCCGCCCCGCTTGCGCACGTCCGTGTCGTAGCCGTCGGGCAGGGACTCGATGAAGTCATGGGCGCCGATCGCCTTGGCGGCCTGCTCGATGTCCGCGCGGCTCGCCTCCGGCCGCCCGAGCGCGATGTTCTCCGCGACCGTTCCGGAGAACAGGAACGCCTCCTGGGTCACCATCACGACCCCCCGGCGAAGGTCCGGCACGGCCAGGTCCCGCAGATCGGTCCCGTCGAGCAGGACCCGGCCCTCGGTGGGGTCGTAGAAGCGGGCCAGCAGCTTGGCGAGGGTCGACTTGCCCGCGCCGGTCGAGCCGACGACCGCGACGGTCTGCCCGGCCGGGATCGTCAGATCGAACCGCGGCAGCACCTCCCCGCCCGTGCGGTACGCGAAGCCGACCTGCTCGAACACCACTTCGCGGCCCGGCGTGCCGGACCTGCGCGAAGGCAGCTCGCGCGGCTCGCGCGCCTCGGGGACCGTCGGCTCCTGCGCCAGCAGTCCCGCGATCTTCTCCAGCGAGGCGGCCGCCGACTGGTAGGAGTTGAGGAACATCCCGAGCCGGTCGATCGGGTCGTACAGCCGCCGCAGGTACAGCACGGCGGCGGCCAGCACACCCAACGCGAGCGTGCCCTGAGCCACCCGGTACGCGCCCCACAGGACCATCGCCGCGACAGCGGTGTTGGCGACGAGCCGGGAGCCGACGACATAGCGCGCCATCTCGAGCAGTGCGTCGCCGTTGGTGCGTTCGTGGCGGTGGTTGAGCACCTCGAAGTCGGCGTCGTTGGCCCGTTCGCGACGGAAGGCGCGCACCGGCCGGATGCCGTTCATGGTCTCCGCGAACTTCACGATGACCGCCGCGATCGCCGTGGAGCGGTTCATGAAGACGGACCTGGCCCGCCGCCGGTAGATCCGCACCAGCAGGTAGAGCGGCACGAACGACAGGACCGCCATGCCGCCGATCCCGAGGTCGAGCCAGAGCAGCATCGCCGAGATGTACACGAAGGCGAGCACGACGCCGATGAGTTCCTGAAGTCCCTCGCTCAGCAGCTCCCGCAGCGACTCGACGTCGGTCGTCGAGCGGGAGATCAGCCGGCCGGAGGTGTACCGCTCGTGGAAGTCGACGCTCAGCGCCTGGGCGTGGCGGAAGATACGGCCCCGCAGATCGAGGAGCACGTCCTGGTTGACGCGTGCGGAGGCGCGGATGAAGGCGTACTGGAGCGCTCCCGCGGCCACCGCGCACAGCGCGTACCCGGTGCCGACGGCGATCAGCGGCCCGTGGTCCCGTGCGCGGAAGGCCGGGACGCCGCGGTCGATGGCGTACGCCACCAGCAGCGGGCCCGCCTGGACGGCGGCCTGCTGGAGGAGCAGCAGCACCGCCGCGAGCGCGACACGGGCACGGCGGGGCGCCAGGAGGGAACGCAGCAGGGCGCCGGTCGCGCCGGCCGGTGCGGGCAGGGCGTCCCGGTCGAACGGGTCGCCCGCGGGCACCCCCTTCCCGGGCGGAGCCGTGCCGTCGAGGGGGCCGGCGGCGGCGGTGGGGCCGCTCGCCGCGGACCCGGTCGCGGGGCGGACCGCCACGGGCGTGTTCGTCCCGGCCGTCGATGTGTCCGCCGGTTCGCCCGTAGGCGCTTCGCCCTCTGCTTGTCCCGCCGGGTGCGCCGTCGCCGGCCCCTTCGTCGACCCCGTCGTCACCGTGCCGTCCCTTCAGTCCCTGCGGTCGTGTCCGCGTCCGTCCGGCCCTTCGGCGTCTTCGGGCGGTCCGGGCCCCCGGCCACCGGCCCGGGGGCTCCCGTCCCGGGCCGGCCTGCCACGTCGGCCGGGCCGTCGGGCGCCTCCGCGCCGGACATCAGCCATGCGTACTCGGCGTTCGTGCGCAGCAGTTCGTGGTGGGTGCCGACAGCGGCGATCCGGCCGCCCGACAGCAGCGCGACCCGGTCGGCGAGCATCACCGTCGACGGTCGGTGCGCCACCACCAGAGCGGTGGTGTCCTCCAGGACCCGGCGCAGCGCCGCCTCCACCAGGGCTTCCGTGTGCACGTCGAGCGCGGAGAGCGGATCGTCGAGGACCAGGAAGCGCGGCCCGCCGACGACGGCGCGCGCCAGCGCGAGGCGCTGGCGCTGACCGCCCGACAGGCTGAGACCCTGCTCGCCGACCTGGGTGGCGGCGCCGTGCGGTAGGGCGTCGACGAAGCCGGCCTGAGCGATGTCCAGCGAGCGGCGCAGTTCCGCGTCCTCGGCGCCCATCAGGACGTTCTCCGCGACGCTCGCCGAGAACAGTGTCGGCTCCTCGAACGCCACCGACACCAGCTCGCGCAGTCGTTCACGCGGCATGGTGGTGATGTCCTGCCCGTCGAGGGTGATCCGCCCGGACGTCGGCTCGTACAGCCGTGGTACCAGCGCCGTGAGGGTGGTCTTGCCGCTGCCGGTACCGCCCACCAGGGCCATGGTCTCGCCGGGCCGCACATGGAGGTCGATCCGGGCGAGGACCGGGGCGCTGCCGTCGGGTGCGTCCGGGTAGCGGAACCCGACGCCCTCGAAACGCAGTCCACCCTTGGGAACACCGGCCGTGACGGCCCCCGCGGTGCCGCCCGTCCCGCGTCCCTTCTCCGGACGGGTCGCGGTCTCCTGCCCGTCGTGCGTCTCGCGCTCCTCCTCGGCGTCCAGCACCTCGAAGTAACGGTCGGCCGCGGTCGCCGCCTCCTGGCTCATGGCCAGCAGGAAACCGATCGAGTCCACCGGCCAGCGCAGCGCCAGGGCCGTCGACAGGAAGGCGACGAGCGTGCCCGCCGACAGTGTGCCGTCCGCGACCTGGATCGTGCCGAGCACCAGGGCCGCGCCGATGGCCAGTTCGGGAATGATCGTGATCAGCGCCCATACACCGCCCAGCAGACGCGCCTTGCCCAGTTCCGTGCCGCGGAGCCGTTCCGAAAGACTCCGGAACGCCTCCGCCTGGCTGCGGTGCCGCCCGAAGCCCTTGATGATGCGGATGCCGAGGACGCTCTCCTCGACGACCGTCGTCAGGTCGCCCACCTGGTCCTGCGCCTTCCGCGCGACCAGTGAGTAGCGCGTCTCGAAGAGCGAACAGACGATTACCAGTGGCAGTACGGGAACAAGGAGGACGAGCCCCAGCGTCCACTCCTGCCCCAGCAGGATCACGAAACCGACGAGGATCGTGGTGGCGTTGACGAGCAGGAAGGTCAGCGGGAACGCCAGGAACATCCGGAGCAGCATCAGGTCCGTGGTGCCGCGCGAGAGCAACTGCCCGGAGGCCCAGCGGTCGTGGAAGGCCACCGGAAGACGCTGCAGATGGCGGAAGAGATCCGCCCGCATGGCCGCCTCCACGCCCGCGAGGGGGCGCGCCACCAGCCACCGCCGGAAGCCGAACAGCACCGCCTCTGCGACACCCAGCAACAGCAGGACCATGGCCCCGAACCAGACCCCGCCCGGATCGCCCGCGGCGACCGGCCCGTCGACGATCCACTTCAGCACCAGCGGGATGACCAGGCCGAGACAGGAGGCCACTATGGCGACGAGAGCCGCGCTGAACAGGCGTACGCGGACCGGGCGCACATAGGGCCACAGCCGCACGAGCGAACGCACGGCGGAGCGGTCCATGGTGTCGGACGTATCCGAAGGTGTAGTGGGCATCAGGTGCGAGCCTACGGTTGACCACTGACACCGCTCATGTGGTTTTCCGCCGGGTGGGGCACCGCCGTCCAGGTGACCGTGGGCCGGCAGGGCCGAAGTCGTAGGCCCGTATCAACCGATCGGCCGATGCCGGCTCGAGCGTGATGGGCGATGTGCCGGCCACCGGCCGCGCGGGAGCCTCGTGCCCATGGAGATAGTCCGAGTGAACGGCCTGCACAAGGCCTACGGTGGCCGGCCCGTGGTCGACGGGGTGAGCTTCGGCGTCGAGGAGGGTGAGATCTTCGGGATCCTCGGTCCGAACGGCGCCGGGAAGACCACCACCGTCGAATGCGTGGAAGGCCTCAGGATCCCCGACTCGGGCACGGTCAGGGTCGCCGGTCTCGATCCGGTGACCGACCACGAGAAGGTCACCCGGCTGCTCGGCGCGCAGCTCCAGGAGAGCGAGCTCCAGCCCAAGCTCACCGTGCGCGAGGCACTGGAGCTGTACTCGTCCTTCTACGAGCGGCCGGCCGACTGGCGGCCGCTCGCCGAGCGGCTCGGCCTGGGACCCAAGCTCGGCGACCGCTTCGCGAAGCTCTCCGGCGGACAGAAGCAGCGCCTGTTCATCGCGCTGGCCCTGATCGGCAGCCCGCGGGTCGTCGTCCTCGACGAGCTGACCACCGGACTCGACCCGCGGGCCCGCCGGGACACCTGGCAACTGATCGAGGAGGTGCGGGACTCCGGCGTCACCGTCCTGCTGGTCACCCACTTCATGGAGGAGGCACAGCGCCTCTGCGACCGGATCGCGGTCATCGACAAGGGCAGGGTCGCCGCGCTCGACACCCCCGCCGGGCTGATCGGCCGGTCCGCCGCGTCGACCGTCATCTCCTTCACCCCCTCCGGCCCGCTCGACGAGTGGGAACTGGCCGCGCTTCCGCAGGCCGCCTCCGTCACCACCACCGACGGCCGGATCGTCGTCCACGGCACCGACGAGACGGTCACCGCCGTGATCTCCCTGCTGGCCAGGCTCGGCATCACCGCCCGTCAGCTCCGTGTCTCCGAGACCTCCCTGGACGACGCGTTCCTCGACCTCACGGAGGAGAAGCTCTGATGACCACCGCCGCTCCCGCCCCCGGCACGGCCCCGGCACCCGCACGCGTCCCGGCGTGGGCCGCCGTGCTGCGGACCGAGGCCCGCCTCTTCTCCCGGGAACCCGGATCGCTGTTCTGGATCCTTCTCTTCCCGACGCTGCTCATGACGATCCTCGGCCTGATCCCGTCCTTCCGGGAGGCGTCCGAGGACATCGGCGGCCGCCGCGTCATCGACCTCTACGTCCCGGTCGCCGTGCTGCTCGCCGTGATCATGGCCGGGCTGCAGGCCATGCCGCCCGTCCTCGCCGGCTACCGCGAACGCGGCATCCTGCGACGGATGTCGACCACCCCGGTCCGGCCCTTCGTGCTGCTGTCCGCCCAGCTCGCCCTGCACGGAGCGGCGGCTGTCGCGTCCGCCGTACTGGCCCTGGCGGTCGGCCGCATCGCGTTCGGCGTCGCCCTGCCGGGGCAGCCCGCCGGCTATGTGCTCGCCATGGTGCTGACGACCGCGAGCGCCCTGGCGCTGGGCGCGACGGTCTGTGCCGTGTCCCGTAACCAGAAGATCGCCACCGCCGTCGGATCGGTGATCTTCTTTCCCTCGATGTTCACCTCGGGCGTGTGGCTGCCCGTCCAGACCATGCCCGGCACACTCCGGAGCATCGTGGAGTTCACGCCGCTGGGCGCGGCGTCGCAGGCTCTGGACCGGGCGGCGGCGGGCAGTTGGCCCGCCTGGACGGACCTCGGCGTGACCGGGCTGTGGGCCGTGCTGCTCACCGCCGCGGCCGTCCGCTGGTTCCGCTGGGAGTGATCACCGTGGCCGGTGTGGGGGACACTTGGCGCATGAGGCTGTCCGACGCGGTACAGAGACCTCGAACGGCCGTTCCGATCGAGGAGCGCTGGGCACAGTTCTACCGCTACGGCCCCTACGCCCTCCTTGGGCTCGCCACCGTGATCGCCGGTGCCGTCGCCGGCGACTTCATGGACGGTACGGAGATGCGCGCCGCGGGCGTACTGGCCCTCGCCGCCCTCGCGCTCCAGGTGTGGTGGGGCGTGCGCCGGCCGGACCAGGAGGAGTACGCCAGGGCCGGGCAGATCTACTACGCCCTGCGGACCGTCCTCGCCTTCGGCCTCGCCTGGCTGAATCCGCTCTTCTCCGTCTACGCCGTTCTCGGCTACTTCGACTCCGGCCATCTGCTGCCCGGCCGCAGGGCGTACGCGGGGCTGCTGGCCACCGCCGTGACCATGGCGGGCTCCCAAGCCGGTGGCCTTCCGCCCGCCTCCGCGCTCCAGTGGGTCCTCTTCGGCGGCCTGTACGTCCTCAACGCCTCCCTCTGCCTGCTCTTCGCCCGCTTCGGCGTCCAGGAGGCCGAGCGGGCCAAGGAACGTCTGGCCACCATCCAGGCGCTGGAGCTCGCCAACGCCCGCCTGGAGCAGGCCCTCGAGGAGAACGCCGGCCTGCACGCCCAACTCCTCGTCCAGGCACGTGAAGCGGGCATCGCCGACGAACGCGGCCGGCTCGCCGCCGAGATCCACGACACCATCGCCCAGGGCCTGGCCGGCATCATCACCCAGCTCCAGGTCGTCACGTCCACCGACGACCGGGACGTCGCCGGCGAACATCTCAGCCGGGCCTGCGCCCTGGCCCGTCACAGCCTCGGCGAGGCCCGCCGCTCCGTGCAGAACCTGGGTCCGGCGGCCCTCGAGCACGCCACCCTTCCCGAGGCCCTGGAGAAGACCGTCGCCGACTGGTCGCGGCGTACCGGCGTGCAGGCCCGCTTCACGGTCACCGGCACGGAGGAGCATCTGCACGACGAGGTCGCCGCCACCCTGCTGCGGATCGCGGAGGAGGCGCTCGCCAACACCGCCCGGCACGCGGGCGCCGCACGTGCAGGCGTCACCTTGTCCTACATGGGTGACGAGGTCACCCTCGACGTCCGCGACGACGGCCGGGGCTTCGACCCCCTCGCCGTCGCGCCGCGTTCCGGCTCCGGCGGCTTCGGTCTCGACGGCATGCGGGCGCGCGCCGAGCGGATCGCGGGCACCGTGGCCCTCGAATCGGAGCCGGGCCAGGGCACGGCGGTGTCCGCTCGCGTACCGTTGGTCCGCCATGACTGAACACCCTGTCGACGAGCACGCCGTCACCCTGATCGTCGTCGACGATCATCCTGTCGTACGGGACGGCCTGCGCGGCATGTTCGAGTCCGCGGCCGGCTTCCAGGTCCTCGGTGAGGCCGCCGACGGCCCCGCGGGCGTCGAACTCGCCACCCGCCTCGACCCCGACGTGGTCCTGATGGACCTGCGCATGCCCGGCGGCGGGGGAGTGGCGGCCATCGCCGATCTGGCCCGCCGCGGCGTCCGCTCGAGGGTCCTCGTCCTCACCACGTACGACACGGACTCCGACACGCTGCCCGCGATCGAGGCCGGTGCGACCGGTTACCTCCTCAAGGACGCGCCCCGCGAGGAGCTGTTCACGGCGGTACGGGCCGCCGCCGAGGGTCGTACGGTCCTGTCCCCGGCGGTCGCCTCACGCCTCGTCTCGCATGTCCGCACCCCGCCGCCGCCCGGCGGCGAAGGTCTGTCGGCGCGCGAACGGGAGGTGCTGGAGCTCGTCGCCAAGGGCACCTCCAACCGCGCGATCGCCCGCGAACTTTTCATCAGTGAGGCCACGGTGAAGACCCACCTCACCCATGTCTTCGGCAAGCTCGGCGCCAAGGACCGCGCCGCGGCGGTGGCCCTGGCCTACGAACGCGGCATCCTCGGCTGAACGCCGGGCCGCCCCACCGGCCCGGCGGCGCGTCAGGTCCGCACCCGCAGCAGCAGCACCGACCTCCCCGGTACCCGCACCACGCGACCGCCTTCGTGCACGGTGCCCGGGGCCGTGCTCTGGTCCTCCAGCGAGGTGTCCAGGACCAGTTCGTACGCCGCCGCCCACGGCGGCCCCGGCAGCCGGAAATCCACCGGCTCCGCCGCCGCGTGCAGCACCGTCAGGAAGCTGTCGTCCGTCACCTGGCACCCGCGCGCGTCACGCCCGGGGATGTCCCGGCCGGAGAGGTAGAGGGCGAGGGTGGCGGACGGCGCGTACCAGTCCTCCTCGGTCATCTCGTCGCCGTGCGGCGTGAACCAGGCAAGGTCCCGCAATCCGTCGGCGGCCTGCGGCCGACCGGAGAAGAAAGCACGTCTGCGCAGCACCGGATGGCTGTGCCGCAGCGCCAGCAGCCGCCGCGTGAGCTGCAGCAGACCGGCGGGCCCTCGCTGCTCGAGCAGCGACCAGTCCACCCAGCTGACCTCGTTGTCCTGGCAGTAGGCGTTGTTGCTGCCGCCCTGGGTGCGGCCCATCTCGTCGCCGGCGACCAGCATGGGTACGCCCGTGGACACCAGCAGGGTGGTCAGCAGGTTGCGAAGCTGCCGGCCGCGCAGTGCGAGCACGGCGGGATCGTCGGTCTCGCCCTCGGCACCGCAGTTCCAGGAGCGGTTGTCGTCGGTGCCGTCCCGGTTGCCCTCGCCGTTGGCCTCGTTGTGCTTGCGCTCGTAGCTGACCAGGTCGCGCAGGGTGAAACCGTCGTGGGCGGTGATGAAGTTGATGGACGCGTACGGTCGCCTGCCGCCCCAGGCGTACAGGTCGCTGGAGCCGGACAGCCGGTAGCCGAGGTCACGCACGTCGTGCAGCGCGCCGCGCCAGAAGTCGCGCACGGAGTCCCGGTAGCGGTCGTTCCACTCCGTCCACAGCGGCGGGAACGCCCCCACCTGGTAGCCGCCGTTGCCCACGTCCCACGGTTCGGCGATCAGCTTCACCCGGCGCAGCACCGGGTCCTGCGCGATGACGGCGAGAAAGGGGGACAGCATGTCGACGTCGTGCATCGAGCGGGCCAGCGCCGCGGCCAGGTCGAAACGGAAGCCGTCGACGCCCATCTCGGTCACCCAGTACCGCAGCGAATCGGTGATCAGCCGCAGCACATGGGGCTGCACCACATGCAGTGTGTTGCCGCACCCCGTGTAATCCGCGTATCTGCGGGCGTCCGCCTGGAGACGGTAGTAGCCGCGGTTGTCGATCCCCCGCAGGGACAGCATCGGCCCGAGCTCGCCGGCCTCCGCCGTGTGGTTGTAGACCACGTCGAGGATGACCTCGATCCCCGCGGCATGCAGGGCGCGCACCATCCGCTTGAACTCGCCGACCTGTTGACCGGCGGTGCCGGTGGCCGCGTAGGCCGCGTGCGGGGCGAAGTACCCGATCGAGTTGTAGCCCCAGTAGTTGCGCAGCCCGCGGCGCAGCAGATGGTCCTCGTGTGCGAACTGGTGGACCGGCAGCAGTTCGACCGCCGTCACACCGAGACCCACCAGGTGCTCGATCGCCGCCGGGTGGGCGAGCCCCGCGTACGTGCCCCGCAGTTCCTCGGGGATGCCGGGGTGCAGCCGGGTGAATCCCCGCACGTGCAGTTCGTAGATGACGGAGTCGGCCCACGGCGTCTTGGGCCTGCGGTCGTCCATCCACTCGTCGCCACCGGGGTCGTCGTGGACGACCACCCCCTTGGGGACGAACGGGGCCGAGTCCCGGTCGTCGCGGACGGTGTCGGCGACATGCTGCTCCGGCCAGTCGCGCACATGCCCGTAGACCTCAGGGGGCAAGGCGCCGTAGTCGTTGCCGGCGCCCGCGTCGACGGCCCGCGCGTACGGGTCGAGCAGCAGTTTCGCCGGATTCCACCGGGCTCCCGTCCAGGGGTCCCAGCGGCCGTGCACCCGGTATCCGTACCGGGTGCCGGGCCCCACGCCGGGCACGAAACCGTGCCAGATCTCGTGGGTCAGTTCGGTGAGCGGCAGCCGGGTCTCCGCACCCCGCTCGTCGAAGAGGCAGAGCTCCACCCCCTCCGCCCCGCCCGCCCACAGCGCGAAGTTGGTCCCCGCCACCCCGTCGGGCCCCACCCGGAACCGCGCACCCAGGGGCGTCGGCGCCCCCGGCCACACGGGTGGTCTGCGGGAGCCCGCGTCCGTCTCCCGGGCATCCGTCCTCGAACGGCGTGCGGCCGGGCCGGCCACCGCCGAACGGGTGCCTGGCGGCTCGCCCGGCACCTTCTCCCGCACCGTCTCCTGCTCGGCTGCGCTCGACACCTGCCGGCCTCCCGCGGCTCGTCGGGCCCCCGCTCGAGATGCTCCCGGGCGGCAGGTCCCGCAAGGAGCACTGCCCGCGGCGTCCCGGCCGCGGCACCCCACGCGTGGTCCTGTCACATTTCTTCCCGCGCCGCCCCCGTCCCAACATCGCCCGCCGTTCACGTTGCCCCCGCCGGGTGGTCGTCGTTGACCGGTACGTGAGACATGTACTGAAGTGGGCAGGGCACAGGGCCGCGGTCGCCCTGGCAGGGGCAGGACTGATCGCGGGCCTCGCCGGCTGCTCCGGCGGGATGCCGGGCATCGGCGACAAACCGCGGGCGAACAAGGAAACCATCCGGGTCACGCCCGAGGACGGCGCGAAGGAGGTGCACCCCGACGACACGGTGGAGGTGCGGCTGCCCAGCGGGCGGCTGGAGCGGGTGGAGGTCACCCGGATCGAGGACGCCACGAAGACCGTGGTCGAGGGGCGGATCTCGGGGGACAGGCTGCGCTGGGCGCCCGAGAAGGGCACCCGGCTGAAGCTCGCCGCCAAGTACAGCGTGGACGTGGTGGCGCTGGACGCCCACGGCCGGCGCTCCGCCCGCCACACGACGTTCACGACCCTGGTCCCGAACAGCCGGTTCATCGGCTACTTCAAGCCGGAGAACCGTTCGACCGTGGGCACCGGGATGATCGTGTCCTTCGCCTTCAACCGGAAGGTCGAGAACCGGGCCGCCGTGGAGCGCGCGATCCGGGTGAGCTCGCAGCCGCCGGTGGAGGTCGTCGGTCACTGGTTCGGCAAGGAGCGGCTCGACTTCCGCCCCCGCACGTACTGGGATCCGGGCACCGAGGTCACCGTCGACATGCGGCTGCGGGACGTCGAGGCGGCGCCCGGCGTGTACGGCATCCAGGACAGGACCGTCTCCTTCAGGATCGGCCGGTCCCAGGTGTCCCGGGTCGACGCGGCGGAGCACACCATGAAGGTGGTGCGTGACGGGGAGGTCCTGGCGACCGTCCCGATCACCGCCGGCGCGCCCAAGTACACGACGTACAACGGCAAGATGGTGGTCACCGAGATGTACGACGTGACCCGGATGAACGGCGCGACCGTCGGCTTCACGAAGAAGGACGGCAAGAGCGAGTACGACATCAAGGACGTGCCGCACGCCATCCGGCTGACCACCTCCGGAACCTTCCTGCACGGCAACTACTGGACCCCCGCCGACGTCTTCGGCTCCGAGAACGTCTCGCACGGCTGCGTGGGGCTCAGGGACGACAAGGGCGGCAGCAGCGCCTCCCCGGCGGGCTGGTTCTTCGACCGGACCCTGATCGGGGACGTGGTGGAGGTCGTGGGGTCCAAGGACAGGACGGTCGCGCCGGACAACGGCCTCGGCGGCTGGAACCTGGACTGGCAGCGTTGGAAGGCGGGTTCGGCACTGCGCTGACCGGGCAGAACCCTCTCGCCCGCCCGTAGGCGGCCCCCCGCACGGTCCGATGGACGACTTGGGACCGAACGGTGACATTCGGGGGCACATTTGACGACCTGCGGTGTGATTATCTATCGCCGTGCGTGCGTGAGGCGCGCGGGGTGGGGGCCGTGGCGGTGCCAGGCCGTGCGAGGGGAGTACACGACTGTGAACGGGCAGCCGATATCGGGGGCATCGGCCAGAGCCGGACGCGGGCGCGGGGGCGCCGTGCTGTCCGGTCTGGTCATGGGGGCGATGCTGGTTCTGACCGCCTGCGGAGGCGGAAGCTCCGCCAAGGGCGGTGACAAGGACCCGGGCGGCAAGGACGGCAGCGGCAAGGTCGAGAACGCGGCGTCCCAGGCGGTGGTCACCATCTCGCCGAAGGACGGCGCGGACGCGGTCGCGACCATGGGCGCCCTGAAGGTGACCGCGGCCAAGGGCAAGCTGACGACGGTCACCGTGCAGGACGACAAGGGCACGAGGATCGAGGGCCGGATCGCCGCGGACGGCGCCGGCTGGCAGCCGCTGCAGCACCTGGCGGCCGCCACCAAGTACAAGGTGCACGCCGTCGCCGAGGACGCGGACGGCCGCGAGTCGGCCAAGGACACCACCTTCACCACGCTGGTGCCCAAGAACACCTTCATCGGCCACTACACGCCCGAGGACGGGTCCACCGTCGGCGTCGGCATGCCGGTCTCCATCAACTTCACCCGTGGCATCACCGACCCGGCGGCGGTCGAGAAGGCCGTCACGGTGACCGCGGAGCCGTCCGTGCCGATCGAGGGACACTGGTTCGGCAACGACCGCCTCGACTTCCGTCCCGAGAAGTACTGGGCCGCGGGCACGAAGGTCACCGTGAAGCTCAATCTGGACGGTGTCGAAGGCCGCCCCGGCGTGTACGGCAAGCAGGCCAAGACCTTCTCGTTCACCATCGGCCGCAGTCAGGTCTCCACCGTCGACGCGAGCGCCAAGACCATGAAGATCGTGCGCGACGGCAAGGAGATCAAGAACATCCCGATCACCGCCGGCGCGCCGTCGACCACCACCTACAACGGTCAGATGGTCATCAGCGAGAAGTACAAGGTGACCCGGATGAACGGCGCCACCGTGGGCTTCGGCGGCGAGTACGACATCAAGGACGTGCCGCACGCGATGCGGCTGTCCACGTCGGGCACCTTCGTCCACGGCAACTACTGGGCCTCGGCCGGGACGTTCGGCTCGGCGAACGTCAGCCACGGGTGCATCGGGCTGCGGGACGTGCGCGGCGCGTACGACAAGAACACCCCGTCGGCCTGGTTCTTCAACAACTCGATCATCGGCGATGTGGTGATCGTGAAGAACTCCAAGGACAAGCAGATCGCTCCGGACAACGGCCTCAACGGCTGGAACATGTCCTGGTCCGAGTGGACCGAGTAGGACGCGACTCGGGGCCCGGTGCTGTGAGCAACAGCACCGGGCCCCGACGCGTTAACGCGCACTAACCTCTGCTGCATGACCGTTTCACTGGAAGTCTCCGAAGGCGTCGGCACCATCAGGCTCGACCGCCCCCGATGAACGCCCTCGACATCGCCGTCCAGGACCGGCTGCGCGAGCTCGCCGAGGAGGCCGGCCGCCGCGACGACGTGCGGGCCGTGATCCTCTACGGCGGCGAGAAGGTGTTCGCGGCGGGCGCGGACATCAAGGAGATGCAGGCCATGGACCACGCGGCGATGGTCGTGCGCTCCCGGGCCCTGCAGGAGTCCTTCACCGCCGTGGCCCGTATCCCGAAGCCCGTCGTCGCGGCCGTCACCGGCTACGCCCTCGGCGGCGGCTGTGAACTCGCGCTCTGCGCCGACTACCGGATCGCCGGCGACAACGCCAAGCTCGGCCAGCCGGAGATCCTGCTGGGCCTCATCCCGGGCGCGGGCGGTACCCAGCGGCTGTCCCGGCTGATCGGCCCCTCCCGCGCCAAGGACCTGATCTTCACGGGCCGCATGGTCAAGGCGGAAGAGGCGCTCTCCCTCGGCATGGTGGACCGTGTCGTCCCCGCCGCCGAGGTGTACGAGCAGGCGCACGTATGGGCCTCGGCACTGGCCAAGGGACCCGCGCTGGCGCTGCGCGCGGCGAAGGAGTCGGTGGACGCCGGGCTCGAGACGGACATCGAGACCGGGCTCGCGGTGGAACGCAACTGGTTCGCGGGCCTGTTCGCCACGGAGGACCGGGAGCGCGGCATGCGCAGCTTCGTCGAGGAAGGTCCGGGCAAGGCCAAGTTCCTCTGACCGTCCCGGTCGGACTCGGGCCCCGGTTCCGTGCCGGGGCCGTGGGCTCGCCCAGGCCCGCCCCGTCCGGCCCTGGTTACCTGTGCGTACCGCACGTCCGGAAGGTGACAGCGGTGACTGTCGGGCGCCTGGCGGCGCGTGACAACGTCACTCCTGTCACCGACCGAGGGAGTGCGCGTGAACAAGGGGTACGCGGTCTTCTGCGACGCCGACCGGCGCTTCTACGACGCGCCGCACCGCCTTGAGTCCGCGGCGGAGACTTCTCACGGCTCCCTGTACGAGGCGGCACGGCTGCCGGTCCCCGAGGGCTGGCTCAGCCACCGCACCGGAGACTGGCTCGCCCTGAGGCCCGTCGACCAGGCGCTGCCGTCCCAGGGCTGGAAGATCCATGTCTCCGCCTCTCTCGGCAACGCGGAGTCGGTGCTCGCCAAGGTCCGGGCGTACTGCCTGGCGCACGAGGTGGCGTTCAAGTTCGTCCCGAGCCGCTACCTGCTGCACCAGCGCAACGCCAAGTACGCCGACCGGGCGGCGAGCGGCAAGTTCATCACGGTCTACCCGGCGGACGACGCCCGGTGCGGCCGGATCGCGGCCGACCTCGCCGCGCTCCTCGACGGCGAGCCCGGTCCGTACATCCTCAGCGACCTGCGCTGGGGCGCGGGACCGGTGCACCTGCGCTACGGGAGCTTCACCCGCCGCCACTGCTACGACGAGCACGGCGAACTGCGCCCCGCGATCGAGAACGGTGCCGGCGCGCTCGTGCCCGATCCGCGCGAACCGGTGTTCCGCATACCCGAATGGATCACCCCGCCGGACTATCTGCGGCCCCATCTCGAGGCCCGTGGCGCGGTGGCCGTCACCGACCTGCCGTACACCGTCGACAAGGCGCTGCACTTCTCCAACGGCGGCGGCGTCTACGAGGCACACCACAAGGCCACCGGCAGGCGGGTCGTGCTCAAGGAGGCCCGCCCGTACGCCGGCCTCGCCGCCGACGGCGCCGACGCGGTCACCCGCCTGGACCGGGAACACCGGGCACTGCGGCAGTTGTCGGGGCTCGCCTGCACGCCGGAGGTCGTGGACCGCTTCGTGCTGGGCGAGCACCACTTCCTCGCACTGGAGCATGTGGCGGGCCGGCCGCTCAACTCCTTCTTCGCCCGCAGGCACCCGCTGATCGACGCGGACCCCTCGCCCGAACGGCTGGAGGAGTACACGCGGTGGGCGATGCGGATGCACGGCCTGGTCGAACGGGCGGTCTCCGACGTCCACGCGCGCGGAGTGGTCTTCAACGACCTGCACCTGTTCAACATCATGGTCGACGAGGACGAGGAGTCCGTCGTCCTGCTCGACTTCGAAGCGGCACGCCCCGTTGAGGAGCGCGGCCGGCAGATCGTCGCCCACCCGGCGTTCGTCGCACCCGCCGACCGGCGCGGCACCGATGTCGACCGCTACGCGCTGGCCTGCCTGCGGATCGCGCTGTTCCTGCCGCTCACCAGCCTGCTCGCCGTCGACCGGGAGAAGGCGGCGCACCTGGCCGACCTCGCGGCACGGCACTTCCCGGTGCCCCGCGACTTCCTCGACGAGGCCGTACGGGAGATCGGCCGCGACCCGGCCGCCGGGCCGCTCCACGCGCCGGCGGGACGACCCGTCCGGTTCCTCCCCGTGGAACCCGACGACTGGCCCCGCAGCCGCGACTCGATGGCCGAGGCGATCCTCGCGTCGGCGACCCCGGAGCGCGAGGACCGGTACTTCCCCGGCGACATCGCGCAGTTCGCGACCGCGGGCGGCGGGGCGGGCTTCGGCCACGGTGCCGCCGGAGTGCTCTACGCGCTCCACGAGAGCGGCTCCCCGGCCTGCCCCGCCGCCGAGGAGTGGCTGCTGCGCCATGCCAAGGCACCCGGCTCGGGCACTCCGCTCGGGTTCTACGACGGCCTCGCCGGCATCGCCTGGACCCTTCACCGGCTGGGACACACGGACCCTGCCCTGGAACTCGCCCATCGGATTCTCGAACAGGACTGGTCGGCGCTCTCGCCCGACCTGCACAGCGGCACGGCCGGAATCGGCCTCGCCTTCGACGCACTGGCTGCCGCCACCGGGGAGACGGCCCTGCACGACGCCGCCCTCCGCTGCGCGGACCTGACGGCCCGCCCGGTCCCCGCGGACGCCGGGACCGGGCGGAGCCCACGGCGCACCGGGCTGCTGCACGGGTCCGCGGGCCGGGCGCTGCTCTTCGTGCGGCTGCACGAACGCACCGGGAACACCGCGCTGCTCGACCTCGCCGCCGAGGCGCTGAGCGACGACCTGTCCCGTTGCGTGCACGGTGCCGCGGGCACCCTCCAGGTGGACGAGGGCTGGCGCACGATGCCCTACCTGGGAGCGGGCAGCGTCGGCATCGGCATGGTGCTCGACGACTACGCGGCCCACCGCCGCGACGACACCTTCGACCAGGCACGCCGCGAGATCGTCCGGGCGGCGCAGGCCACGTTCTACGCACAGCCCGGCCTCTTCCGCGGTGCCGCCGGCATGGTCCTGCACCTCGCGCGCACCACCACGGGCGGCCCCGGCACCACAGCGGAGGACGTACGCCGTCAGATCCGCTCGCTGGCCTGGCACGCCATGTCCTACGAAGGCCGGCTGGCCTTTCCCGGTGAGCAGATGATGCGGCTGTCGATGGACCTGTCCACCGGCACGGCCGGCTGCCTGCTGGCACTGGCGGCGGCGCTCGGCGACCGCCCGGCGCAGCTGCCGTTCCTGCCGCCGCTGCGGCACCCCCAAGAACCGGCCCCGTCACGGGGTCGTCAGTAGCACCGTCCCCGACAGAGAGGAAAAGATCATGACCCTGCTCGACCTGCAGTCGATGGAGACCCCGAAGGAAGAGGCCATCGGCGACGTCGAGACCGGCAGCCGCGCCAGTCTGCTGCTGTGCGGTGACAGCAGCCTCAGTGTGACCACCTGCAACTGATCCGGCGCGGCTCCGCGAGCGGCGGGAGTCGCGGCGGAGTCCCGGCGCCCCCGGAGCACATCTCCGGGGGCGCCGCGGCGTCCGGAACGCCGGGCCCGCGGCGGCGGACGGTTCTGCCCGGCCGCGCCCCGGAGCGGCCTCGGGGTGCGTCTTTCGCAAAGAGAGCCGGGACGAGCGCCGGATGGCGGAGAGAGGTGACGAGCTGGAACGGGCCGAGCGGATGCGGGACAGGCGGCAGCGTGACGAGGAACGGCGTGACCAGGGGCAGCTGGCCGCGAAGCCCGAAGGCGAGGGCCGGCGGGAGAACGGCCGTACGGCGCCGGTGAGCGGAGGAGACGCACTCCTGCGCGGCACGGTGCGGCGCACCTGGTTCACCACCGCGGTCCTCGGCCTCTGTTCGACGGCCGCCGCCGGGTGCGCGCTCGCGGTACCGGCCGTCATCGGGCACGCGCTGGACCTGATGCTGGACCGACGCCCAGGGGCTGGGCCATGGCTCGCGCTGAGCGCCGTGCTGCTGGCGGGTGAGGTCCTCCTGGAGGCAGCACGCGTCCTGCTGAGCCAACTTGCGAACGCCCGCGCCACCGCCTGGGTACGGATCCGGGCGTTGACGGGGCTGCTCGGCAGTCCGATCGGGAAGGCGGACGCGTACTCTTCCGGTGACGTCGCCGCCCGGCTGTGTGTGAACGCGGCGGACAGCGGCGCCGCGCCCGCGGCGCTCGCCACCATCGTTTCCTCCCTGCTCGCCCCCGCGGGCGCTCTCGTGGCCCTCGCGCTCATCGATCCGTGGACCGCTGCCGTGTTCCTGGCCGGTGTTCCGCTGCTGCTTCTGCTGCTGCGTGCCTTCGCCCGTCACTCGTCCGACAGTGTCGGCCGCTACCAGCGGGTGCAGGCCGACATCGCCGCCCGGCTGGCGGAGGCCCTGGAGGGCGCCCGTACGGTCGCCGCGGCAGGCACCGTCGGCCGCGAGGCGCGGCGCGTCCTCGCCCCGCTCGACGAACTGGCCCTGCACGGACGGCGTATGTGGACCGTCCACGGCCGTGCCGTGGCACACAGCGGCGTGCTGCTGCCGCTGCTCGTCACCGCGGTCCTCGCCGTGGGCGGGGTCCGCGTCTCCCAAGGCGCCCTGAGCGTGGGGGAACTGATGGCAGCCTCGCGTTACGCGGCGCTCGCAGCGGGCGTCGGCGGGGTCGCTTCCCCGCTCGGCGCGCTCGTGCGGGCCCGCAGCGCGGCCCGTCGCACGGCCGAGCTCGCGGACCTGGAGCCGATGCCCCACGGCGGCGACGTCCTGCCGGCCGACGGAACCGGCACCCTGGAGCTCAGAGGAGTCGGTGTGGTGCGCGGCGGCGTGCCGTTGCTCACGGACGTGACGCTGAAGGTGCCCGGAGGCGCGACGGCCGCCGTGGTGGGCCGGTCCGGCTCCGGCAAGTCCAGCCTCGCCGCCGTCGCCGGCCGGCTCGAGGATCCGGACGCGGGACAGGTGCTCCTCGACGGCGTACCGCTGTCCCGGGTGGTCAGGCGCGACCTTCGCGCCTGCGTCGCCTACGCCTTCGCCCGGCCGGAGTTCCCCGGCGGCACGGTCGCCGAGGCCGTGGCGGCCGGAGTCCCCGCGAGCGGGGAGCAGGTCCGGCACGCCGCGGCCCTCGCGCACGCCGACGACTTCGTACGCCTGCTGCCCCAGGGGTACGAGACACCGCTGGACCAGGCGCCGTTGTCCGGAGGTGAGCGGCAACGCCTCGGGCTGGCCAGGGCCTTCGTACGGCGAGGGCGTCTGACGATCCTGGACGACGCGACCTCCAGCCTCGACACCGCCACGGAACGGCAGGTGGAACTCGCGCTGTCGCGTGCCTCGTTCACCGGCACCCGGCTGGTCGTCGCGCACAGGGTGTCCACCGCCGCCCGGGCCGACCTGGTGATCTGGCTGGAGGCGGGCCGCGTCCGACGCGTCGCGCCGCACGACGCGCTGTGGCGGGACCCGGACTACCGTGCGGTGTTCACCCCCGGGCCTGTGCCGGAACAGTCGGCCACCCCCGTCCCGTCGACAGCGGGGAGCCCTCCGTCGGCGCCGGATCCGCCCGCCGAGGCGGTCCGCGTGCCTGCGCGGGAGCCGACACGTGCCACGGGTGCGGCCCCGCCCTCACCGACCGGGTGCCCGCCCGCCGCCCCGGTCGCACGCCGCGGCCGGGAGGCCGGGCGATGAGCCGGAACGCCGCCCGGCCCGGTCACGGCCCCGCCGTCACCGACCGGGTGGCCGCCCGCCGCCTGGCGGCACCGGCCCGGCGTTTCCTCCTGGGCAGGAAGCGGACCATGTTCGGGCTCATGGCGCTGTCCGCCGCCGAGTCCGTGCAGACGTTCCTCGGTGGTTACGGGGTCGCCAGAGCACTCGACGACGGCTTCTTGCGGGCGGACACCGTGACGGGTCTGCTCTGGCTGGTGCTGGCGGCCGGGGTGATTCTGCTCGGCGCCCCCGTCACCCGCGGGGTCTTCGCCCTGCTCGCCGACCTGACGGAGCCGCTGCGCGACGCTCTGGTCCGCCGCGCGGTGATGCACGCGCTGCGCAAGGCCACCGCCCCCGGCGGCTCGGTCGACGGCACCGCCGTCTCCC
This sequence comes from Streptomyces sp. Tu 2975, assembly GCF_009832925.1. Classification (GTDB taxonomy): domain Bacteria; phylum Actinomycetota; class Actinomycetes; order Streptomycetales; family Streptomycetaceae; genus Streptomyces. Next base: position 2,634,111 of record NZ_CP047140.1, on the reverse strand, counting down.
GGCTGACCAGCCAGACGGAGATCGCCCGGGACAGCTTCGCGGGGCTTGTGCTCACCGCGCGCTCCTTCGTCTTCGTCGCCGCGGGGGCCGTCGTCGGCCTGCTGTCACTGGCACCGCAGTTCCTGCTGATCGTGCTGCCGCCGCTGCTGTTGGGAGTCGCGCTGTTCGTCATGTCGCTGCTGCCGATGGCCCGCGCCCAGCACCGCTACCTCGACGCCGACGAGGCGATCGGCCGGCATGCGCAGGGCGTACGGACGGCCCTGCGCGACATCGTCGCCTGCGGCACGCAGGACGCGGCCGCCGCACGGGGTCGGCTCGACGTCGGCGAGGCCGCCGCCGCGGCACGGTCGATGGCCCGCTGGGCGGCCGTGCGCACGCTCGCCGTGGCGGTGGCCGGTCAGCTGCCGGTCCTCCTCCTCCTGGTCTGTACGCCGTGGCTGCTGGGGCAAGGGGTCTCGGCGGGAGCGCTGGCGGGCGCCCTCACCTATCTGCTCCAGGCGCTGCTTCCCGCCCTGCATTCGCTGATGACGGTGCTGGGCGCCGCGGGCGCCCGGCTGCTCGTGGTCCTGGGCCGGCTCACCGAGCCGTACCCGGACACGGCCGTCGCCCCACCCGCCCCAGGCTCCGGGCCGGGTCCCCTGACCGGGCGGGCGGCGGTGGAACTGCGGGGCGTCCGGCTCTCCTTCGGGGCGCGGTCGCGTCCCGTCCTGGACGGGCTGGACCTGTCCGTCGCCGAGGGGGAGCACCTCGCGGTGGTCGGGCCGAGCGGCATCGGCAAGTCGACACTGCTCCAGGTGGTGGCGGGCACGCTGGCACCCTCCGAGGGGGCGGTGCGGCTGGCCGGGCAGCCCCTCGTGCCGGCGCCGCCCACGGACCTGACGGGACTGCGCACCCTTCTGCCCCAAGACGCGTACGTGTTCACCGGCACGCTCCGGGACAACCTGTGCTACCTGCGGCCGCAGGCTCCGCGAGCCGCCGTGGAGGAGACCGTGCGGGCGCTGGAGCTGGAGCCGCTCGTGGCCAGGGTGGGCGGTCTGGACGCGACGCTGGCACCGCGGACCCTCTCCCAGGGCGAGCGGCAGCTGATCGCCCTCGGCCGTGCCCACCTCTCCCCGGCGCCCGTGCTGCTGCTCGACGAGGCGACGTCCCATCTCGATCCCTCGACCGAGGCGGTGGCGGAGCGGGCTCTCGCTGCCCGGCCGGGGACCCTGGTGGTGGTGGCCCACCGGCTGTCGTCGGCGCTCCGGGCGGACCGCGTCCTCGCCCTCGACGGCACAGACGCCCGGTGCGGAACGCACGAGGAGTTGCTCGTGCGTTCCGCTCTGTACCGGGACCTGGTGGGGCACTGGCACGGCACGGGCCGCTGACACGGCCGGCGCGCCGTGAGCGGCCGCGTCCGTGTACGAGCCGCAGCGGCCGGTCCGCAGACCCGGATCAGGTCCAGCCGGCCCCCTGCGCTATGCGGATCGCGTCCACCCGGTTGCGGGCCCCCACCTTGCGGATGACGCTCGCCATGTAGTTCCGGACCGTCCCCTGGGACAGGTGCAACGACGCGGCGACCTCGGCGATCGGCTGTCCCTTGGCGGCCAGCGCCAGCACGCTCAACTCCCGCCGGGTGAGGGGCATTTCCGCAGCCGCCAGGAATCCGGCGGCGAGTGCCTCGTCCACGAACCGCTCGCCCTTCGCCGCGCGGCGCACCGCTGTGAGTAATCGGCTCTTGGAGCCGTCCTTGTCGACGAACCCGAGGGCACCGGCCTCATAGGCCCTTCGCAGCACCCCTGGTCGCTGCGCCGGGACGAGTGCCACGAGGGCGCCCCTGCCGGCCGCCGTCCGGTCGGCGGCCCTGGCCGGCTCGAGACACTCGGCGTCGATGACGTACACGTCCGGCACAGGAGCGCCGGGGGTCGGTCTCTGCGGCCAGTGCGCGACGGAGGAGACATCGAACTCGCCTCCACAGCGCAGAAGTTCCCCGAGCGCCGCCCGCAGCAGCCCGGCCTCGTACACCACGGTCACCCGTATCATTTCCCACCCTTGGTATACCCGTCACACCTGTCCGGCGTGACGCTCCTGATCCGCCCCTCCTCTGAGTGCCCCCGCGATCGTCCGGGGAACGGGGCTTTCGGAAGCACAGGGGCGCACGAGGTGGCGGATTGGCCGGATGCGTACCCGGACCGTGGAGACGGCGCAGGCCATCGAGGGCCCCTCAGGAGGGCGCCGCATGACAAATGGCCTGATACCACGCACCTGGTAGCGGTGGGCGGAGGGCCGGCACGCCGGCGTCGGGCGGCAGCCATGGGTCGGGCATCACTCGTGAGAGTGGCCTTCGCCCAAGCTCAGGCGGGTGGGCCGCGCCTTGTGGCGCCGAGGCCGGATGCCGTTCGAGCCGGTCGGGCCGTCCTGCTTCGAGTCGAGCCCGTCGGGCCGTCCTGCACCGAGGGACTCCGTTCCGCGGGAACGGCCACATGGACGGACGGCAGGGGCCATGATGGAGACATGGCGGGCCTCGAGGGTGTGGGACAACCGCGGCAGCGCGTCAGCGCGACCGCCGCACGGTGGGTACCGGCCGCCGACGACGAACAGGCGCTTCAGGCCGTCGAGTTGTACGGCAACCCCACCGAAGCGGAGGTGCGCCTCCCCTCCCGGCCCGAGTCCGCCGCCACCGCCCGCCGGCTCACCCAGTGCGTGGTGCTGCGCCAGTGGGCACTGCCGGCGCAGACCGGCGAGTACGCGGTCCTGCTCGTCTCCGAGCTCGTCGGCAACGCGGTACGTCACACCGGAGCGCGGGTGTTCGGTTTAAGGATGCTGCGCCGCCGCGGCTGGATCCGCATCGAGGTGCGGGATCCGTCCCGTGGGCTGCCCTGTCTGATGCCCGTCGCCGAGATGGACACCAGCGGCCGAGGACTGTTCCTCGTCGACAAGCTCGCCGACCGCTGGGGCGTGGACCTGCTGGCGCGCGGCAAGACCACCTGGTTCGAGATGCGGGTCGCCGACCGCTGACCGCGCGCCGGACGCCGGCGTGCCCGCGACGCACAGAAGCCCCCGTACGCCGCGATGGCGGCGACTCGGGGGCTTCTGTGTGGAGCGCCGTGGATCGGGGGGTGTATCCACGGCCGCTGATGTCGACCTGGCCCGGGTCAATGGGGGTCGTGTCATCGACTATGACAGACGGACGCCTCATCTCCAAAATCCCATAAGCGGGCAAAAGGTATTAGACAGGGGATATCGTCAATGAATCGTAGGTGATCCCACCCACTTGCCTGGCATTCCATGCATAACTATCCCGGTCAGGGTGAGATTCACTGAGCATTGCGGGTCTGAGTAGTGCCTCGGGTCGGTTCGGGCCGCCCCGGCCGACCGGCCCGGGGCGGCGCTCGCGCGGCGTCACCGCGCGGCGAGGAGCGCCTCGGAGGCGACCGGCCGGAAACCCGCCCGCTGGAACGCCCGCACACTGCGTGCGTTGCCGGGGGACTGCTGGGACCACAGCACCGGCCCGGGCACCAGATGTCGGGCGGCGACGGCGAGCCGGGGGCCGATGCCCCGGCCACGTGCCTCCTCGTCGACCTCGAGGGACACCTCCCAGCGGCCCGCCAGCCCCCGGCCCAGGACGAGCAGCCCCCCGTCCGCCGCCCACACCCGCACCTCGTCGCGGCGCTTCAGGGCGCCGACCACCCGGGGGTGTTCGCGGTCCTGGATCTCCCGCAGTTCGACGCCGGGCTCCCCTGGCAGTGCCTCCGCGACCGTCACCAGATCGATGGTGTCCATCGATCGGCCGGTGCGCCGCATCAGCGCGGCCAGGAAGCCCGGGTTCATGGTGGCGGCCAGCCGGTCCGAGGCGGTGGCGGCCAGTTCGGCCCGTATCCACTCCGGGTCCTCGGCCGTGAAGACGACCGAGTGCGCGGTGAAGGCCACCACGCCCTCGTCACGGGCACCGGGCCGGTCCACCACGGTCACACCGCCGTCCGCGGGCGGGAACTGCCCCTGGGTCGCGGCGGCGAGTATCCGTCCCAGTTCGTCGCTCATCACATCTCTCCCCGTTCGTGGGTACAGGCCTCGCCTCCATGATCGACGACGCAGGCCGATAATCTGACCCCCGTCAGTAATGCACCAAGAAGGGGTGGACCGGTGGCGGACATCGAGTCAGCACGCAAGGCGTTCGACCGTTACGACGCGGACGGCGACGGCTTCATCACTGCGGCCGAGTACAAGACGGCCATGGCTCAGATGGGTGACTGGAACGTCACCGAGTCGGTGGCCGAGGCCGTGATCGCCGCACAGGACACCGACAAGGACAAGCTCCTGTCGTTCGACGAGTTCTGGGCCCACCTGAACAAGGCCTGATCCCACGGGACATGGGAAGGCCCCCGGCACGCGCCGGGGGCCTTCCCATGTCCGGACGCGCTCCGGTCAGCACTCGATGATGTTCACCGCGAGACCGCCGCGCGCGGTCTCCTTGTACTTGACCGACATGTCGGCGCCGGTGTCCTTCATCGTCTTGATGACCTTGTCCAGGGACACCTTGTGGCTGCCGTCGCCGCGCATCGCCATCTTCGCGGCCGTGACCGCCTTGACCGCCGCCATGCCGTTGCGCTCGATGCACGGGATCTGGACCAGGCCGCCGACCGGGTCGCAGGTGAGGCCCAGGTTGTGCTCCATGCCGATCTCCGCGGCGTTCTCGACCTGCTCCGGGGAGCCGCTGAGCACCTCGGCGAGCGCGCCCGCGGCCATCGAGCAGGCCGAGCCGACCTCGCCCTGGCAGCCGACCTCGGCGCCCGAGATCGAGGCGTTCTCCTTGAAGAGCATGCCGATCGCACCCGCGGCGAGCAGGAAGTCGACGATGCCCTTCTCGTCGGCGCCGGGCACGAAGTTCATGTAGTAGTGCAGGACCGCCGGGATGATGCCCGCGGCGCCGTTCGTGGGGGCGGTGACGACCCGGCCGCCGGCCGCGTTCTCCTCGTTCACGGCCATGGCGTAGAGCGTGATCCACTCCATGGCGAGAGCCTGCGGGTCGCCCTCGGAGCGCAGCTTACGGGCCGTGGTGGCGGCGCGCCGGCGGACCTTGAGACCGCCCGGCAGGATGCCCTCGCGGGACATGCCGCGCGAGACGCACGCCTGCATGACGCGCCAGATCTCCAGGAGCCCTTCGCGGATCTCGTCCTCGGTGCGCCAGGCCTTCTCGTTCTCCAGCATCAGGGCCGAGATCGACAGACCGGTCTCCTTGGTGAGACGCAGCAGCTCGTCACCCGTGCGGAAGGGGTATTTCAGGACTGTGTCGTCGGGGACGATCGGGTTGTCGCCCGCCCCCTCCTGAGAAAGTACGGTCTCGTCGACGACGAACCCGCCGCCGACCGAGTAGTACGTCTTCTCCAGCAGCGTCGTGCCCTCGGCGTCGCGGGCGACGACCGTCATGCCGTTGGCGTGGTACGGCAGGGCCTTGCGGCGGTGCAGGACGAGGTCCGCGTCGAAGTCGAAGTCGATCTCGTGGGCGCCGAGCAGGTTGATCCGCCCGTCCGCCTTGATCCGCTCGACCTGCGCGTCGGCGCTCTCGACGTCGACCGTCCGGGGAGAGTTGCCCTCCAGGCCCAGCAGGACGGCCTTGGGCGTGCCGTGGCCGTGCCCGGTCGCTCCCAGTGATCCGAACAGCTCGGCCCGTATGGCCGCGGTGTGGGCGAGCAGGCCCTCGTTCTTCAGGCGCCGGGCGAACATCCGGGCGGCGCGCATCGGGCCCACCGTGTGGGAGCTGGACGGGCCGATGCCGATCGAGAACAGGTCGAAGACCGAGATGGCCACGGGGAACTCCTTGTGGGGTGGTAGACGCCGTTGTCTGCCGTGTAGTGCAGCGGCGCGCAGCGCCTCTTGTACGGGTGGCGGTGGCGCAGAGGCATTGCGTGTGCGTGGTGCTTACGTGGTGCGGGGCACCGCGCGCACGGTCCAGTGTGCGCGGTGCCCCTTTTGTTTTGTTCGGGTCGGTTACGGGAGATCCGTCACAGACCAGGGTAGAGCGGGTGCTTCCCGGCCAGGGCCGTCACCCGGGCGCGCAGCGCCGGCACGTCGTACGACGGCTTCAGCGCCTCGGCGATGATGTCCGCGACCTCGCGGAAGTCCTCGTCCTGGAAGCCGCGCGTGGCCAGCGCCGGGGTGCCGATCCGCAGACCCGAGGTGACCATCGGCGGCCGCGGGTCGTTCGGGATGGCGTTGCGGTTGACCGTGATACCGACCTCGTGGAGGCGGTCCTCGGCCTGCTGACCGTCCAGCTCGGAGTTGCGCAGGTCCACCAGGACCAGGTGCACGTCCGTGCCGCCGGACAGGACGGAGACGCCGTGCTCGGTCACGTCCGCCTGGACCAGACGCTCGGCGAGGATGCGGGCGCCGTCCAGCGTGCGCTGCTGGCGCTCCTTGAAGTCCTCGGAGGCGGCGACCTTGAAGGAGACCGCCTTCGCCGCGATGACGTGCTCCAGCGGGCCGCCCTGCTGGCCGGGGAAGACCGCGGAGTTGATCTTCTTGGCGAGCTCTGCGGTGGAGAGGATCACGCCGCCGCGCGGACCGCCGAGGGTCTTGTGCGTGGTCGTGGTGACGACGTGGGCGTGCGGCACCGGGTTGGGGTGCAGACCCGCGGCGACCAGGCCGGCGAAGTGCGCCATGTCGACCATGAGGTAGGCGCCGACCTCGTCGGCGATCCGCCGGAAGGCCGCGAAGTCCAGCTGGCGCGGGTACGCGGACCAGCCGGCGACGATCAGCTTCGGCTTGGACTCCTTGGCGAGGCGCTCGACCTCGGCCATGTCGACCTGTCCGGTGGCGTCGTCCACGTGGTACGCGACCACGTTGTAGAGCTTGCCGGAGAAGTTGATCTTCATGCCGTGGGTGAGGTGACCGCCGTGGGCCAGGTTCAGGCCCATGATCGTGTCGCCCGGCTTCAGCAGCGCGAACATCGCGGCCGCGTTCGCCTGCGCGCCCGAGTGGGGCTGCACATTGGCGTGCTCGGCGCCGAACAGCGCCTTGATCCGGTCGATCGCGATCTGCTCGACCACGTCGACGTGCTCGCAGCCGCCGTAGTAGCGGCGGCCCGGGTAGCCCTCGGCGTACTTGTTGGTGAGGACGGAGCCCTGTGCCTCCATGACCGCGACCGGAGCGAAGTTCTCCGAGGCGATCATCTCGAGGGTGGACTGCTGACGGTGGAGCTCGGCGTCGACAGCGGCGGCGACGTCCGGGTCCAGCTCGTGGAGAGGGGTGTTGAGAAGCGACATCACTCGGTCCCTAAGGTTTTGGTCAGCCGGCGAAATCGGTGTACTCGTCCGCGGAGAGCAGGTCCTTCGGCTCCTCGCTGACGCGCACCTTGAAGAGCCAACCGCCCTCGAACGGTGCGGAGTTCACCAGGGACGGGTCGTTGACGACGTCCTCGTTGGCCTCGGTGACCTCACCGCTGACCGGGGAGTACAGGTCGCTGACCGACTTGGTGGACTCCAGCTCGCCGCAGGTCTCGCCCGCGGTCACCGTGTCACCGACCTCGGGGAGCTGGACGTACACCACGTCGCCGAGCGCGTTGGCCGCGTGCTCCGTGATGCCGACCGTCGACACGCCGTCCTCGGCGGCCGACAGCCACTCGTGCTCCTTGCTGTAGCGCAGCTGCTGGGGGTTGCTCATGACCTGAATTCTCCTGTACGCGGGGGAGTGCTGGTGAACGGGAAGAGGGTGCGGACGATCACTTCCGGCACCCGGAGGATCACTTCTGGCGCTTGTAGAACGGCAGCGCCACGACCTCGTACGGCTCGTGGGTGCCCCGGATGTCGACGCCGACTCCCGGCGTGCCCGGCGCGGCGTGGGCCGCGTCCACATAGGCCATGGCGATCGGCTTGCCGAGGGTGGGGCTCGGGGCGCCCGAGGTGACCTCGCCGATCACCGTGCCGTCCGCGACCACCGACATGCCGGCGCGGGGGACCCGGCGGCCCTCCGCGATCAGCCCGACGAGCTTGCGCGGCGGCGCCGACTCGGCACGCTCCGCGGCGGCCGTGAGCGCCTCACGGCCGACGAAGTCGCCCTCCTTCTCGAACTTCACCACCCGGCCGAGACCCGCGTCGAACGGGGTGAGCGCCGTGGTCAGCTCGTGCCCGTACAGCGGCATGCCCGCCTCCAGGCGCAGCGTGTCGCGGCAGGACAGGCCGCACGGGATCAGACCGGCGGGCGCGCCCGCGTCGGTCAGCGCCTGCCAGAGCTTCTCGGCGTGCTGCGGCTCGACGAACAGTTCGAAGCCGTCCTCGCCGGTGTAGCCGGTGCGGGCGATCAGCGCCGGGACGCCCGCCACGGTGCCCGGCAGGCCCGCGTAGTACTTCAGGCCGTCCAGGTCGGCGTCGGTCAGCGACTTCAGGATGCCGGGGGACTCCGGGCCCTGAACCGCGATCAGCGCGTACGCGTCACGGTCGTCACGGACGGTGGCGTCGAAGCCCTGGGCGCGCTCGGTGAGGGCGTCGAGCACGATCTGGGCGTTGCCGGCATTGGCGACGACCATGTACTCGTCCTCGCCGAGGCGGTAGACGATCAGGTCGTCGAGGATGCCGCCGTCCTCCTGGCAGATCATCGTGTAGCGGGCGCGGCCGAGGCCGATGGTGCCGATGTTGCCGACCAGTGCGTGGTTCAGCAGGTCGACGGCTCGCGGACCGGTGACGGTGATCTCACCCATGTGGGACAGGTCGAACAGCCCGGCCTTGGTGCGGACGGCGACGTGCTCGTCACGCTCGCTGCCGTACCGCAGGGGCATGTCCCAGCCGGCGAAATCGGTCATGGTCGCGCCCAGCGACCTGTGCAGGGCGTCGAGTGCGGTCAGACGGGGGGCGTTGCTCATAGGTGTGGCTCCCAGGGCATGGCTGCGAGGACAATCCTCCCCATCTGTCATCGGAACCTGAGAGGTTCGCCCCGACTACGCGTACGGGTAGTCGTGACTTGCACCTTGGGTGGAGCCACTCGAATGCGGCTCGCTTTTCAGATCTGCCTCATCGCACGCGGTACGGGGCCTGAGAGATTCAAGGGAGGAACTTGCTCCTTCGGCGCCCGCCACAGAGGTGGCAGGGACTCTCCCGCGTGGATTCAAGCGGCCGGTATGGAGTTGGCGCGCACATCATTGCACGCATCGGGGAAGAGTGGAGCGTGAGGCCGCCCTGAAAACACTTGAGCCGTATTACCAATTCTTTACACTTCATGGGCAAGGGTGTGGGATGACCCGACACGGGGAGGGGACGACGTTGCAGCCGACCGGTGCATACGCCACGACCACGGGGGTGCCCGCGCCACCGGGCATGTCCGCCGTCCCGTCCCGGGCCGGAGCGGCCACGACCGCCCTGCCCGTCCTGCGCGACCTGCGGCAGCGGGCCGGGCGCGGCCCGCACAGCCTGCTCTTCGGCGCCGGTGACGTGGTGGTCGTCTCCGGCCTGCCCGGCAGCGGCAAGTCCACGCTGATCCGGCGCGCGGCGAGGGGCCTCGGCATCGACTCGCAGGACACCCGGGACCGCTGGGACGCCCTCGCCCCACGCTTCCTGCCGTACGCCGTCTACCGCCCGCTGGTGCGGCTCGCCCACTACGCCGGGCTGCGGCGTGCCCTGCGCTCCGGCGAGAGCGTCGTCGTGCACGACTGCGGCACACAGGCGTGGGTCCGGCGCTGGCTCGCCCGTGAGACACGGCGGCGCGGGGCCTCCCTCCACCTGGTGCTGCTGGACGTGACGCCCCAGGTCGCGAGAGCGGGCCAGCGCGAGCGGGGCCGCGGCGTGTCGGGCTACGCCTTCGCCCGCCACCGTCGGGCCGTCTCCCGCCTGGTCGCCGACGCGGAGGCGGGCCGACTGCCGGCCGGCTGCGCGTCCGCCGTCCTCCTGGACCGCGAGGCGGCGGGGGCGCTGGCGCGGCTGGGCTTCGGGTAGCGGGGCGCGCGTCGTCCGCTGCGCGGGGTGGGGGAAACGCTCCGGGCGGCGGTCGCGTCCCCGGCACCAGGGTCTTTCGTTCGGATCAGGCAGCCCGGCATGATCCGGACGAGAGGCCCTAGGGTCGTCGCACGACCACGCACCGCCCACGGCTGGGGCACGCACGAAGGACATCGCATGGACATACCCCGCACCGGCTGGCCCGGCAACGAGCTCGAAGAGGTGCTCGCCGCCTCCCTCGGCAACCCCGCGGCCGGCGGCCGCCTGGTCGAGGTGCTCGGCCGCAGCCCGATATGGGTCCCGCTGCCCAACGGCGGCAGTCAGGAGAGCCGGGACCTCGATCTGCCGACCATGGAGATCGACGGCGCCGCGTACGTCCCCGTCTTCAGCTCGGAGCAGCAGTTCCTCCAGTGCGTCGGCGCCCATATGCCCTTCACCGTCGCGCCCGCCAGGGACTTCGCCCGCGGGCTGCCGCCGCAGCTCGGCATCGCCGTCAACCCGGGCGGCGCCGTGGGCGCCCCGCTGCCGCCCGCCGCGGTCGCCGAACTGTGCCGGGTGGGGCGGACGCCGCTCGAGGGTCCGGCCTCCGGCGGCCGGGTACGGCTCTTCGAGCCGGACTGGCAGGAGGAGCCGGTCGACTTCCTCGCCGCCGCGGCCGGCGAGTTCGAGGCCGTCGGAGTCGTGCTGACCGGCCGCCGCGCGCTCGCCTCCATCGAGGGCGACGCGCCGACACTCTTCATCGGTGTGCAGCTCTCGTCCTGGGAGGGCGTCGAGCGCAACGCCCCCATGGACGCCCTCGGCCGGGCCATGGGCCGGGTCCGGCCGCCGTGGCCGGTCAACCTGGTGCTTCTCGACGTCGCGCAGGATCCGGTGGCCGACTGGATGCTCGAGCGCGTGCGCCCCTTCTATCAACGACAGCACGTGTAGGGCTCGGACCCGACACGAAAGAGAGACCCTGTGGTCAAGTCTTTGCCAGGAGGGCCGATTAAGCTGGTTTGATGGCCTGACCAGCCTGACAGAGGCTGTGCGGAACGGTGGGACCGAACGAGGGGCGGAACAGGGTGAGTGCGTCAGGCACCGCGGCGGCCGGACAGGTCGAGCACATGCTGCGCCAGGTGACTCCCGGCCGCTACGACGCGTACGAGGCGCTGCTGCACGCCCTCGCCGACCCTGCGGGCGGCCGGATCTGGATGCTGCTGTGGCACGGACAGCCCGGCTCGCCCGACGCCCAGTACGGCAACATGGAGATCGACGGCGTCTGCTACGCCCCTTGTGTCACCTCCGCCCAGGAGCTGGCCGTCTCCGGCTGGAACCGTGCGCACGAGGTCACCACCGGCCGGGACATCGCCCGCGCCCTCTACCCGGACCACTGGGGCATCTGGCTGAACCCGCACGCTCCCGGCGGCGGTGTGGGTGTGCCGTGGCTGGATCTGCGCCGTATCGCCACGGGCCTGGACCGGATGCCGGCGGGACCGCTGCGGCTGTCGGACCCGGCGATCGAGATCCCGCAGTTCTACGCCCTGCTCACACAGAACGCCCACCGCACCCCCGCCGTCCGCTCGCTGCGGCGTGCCTGGGTGCAGCCCGCGGTGGGGCCCGCGTACCTGGCCATCGGTCTGGATCTCTACGACACCGGCCCGCACTCGGTCGAGACGGTGCGGGTGATGATGCGGCAGTCGGTGGCCGCCGTGCCGGACGGTCTGCCGGTGTCGACCGTGGCCATGTCCGACGAGTACGACCCGGTCACCATGTGGATGCGCGTCAATGCCCGCCCCTTCTACGACCGCGACGCCCACGCGGGGGCGCCGGCCGCCGGCGGTGGGTACGGATATCCTCCGCCGCACACCCGCTGAGCTGGGCCGCTGCGGAAATGACGGGAACGAACTCCGCCGGATGTCAGGGGTGTTAACTCGCCTGGCGGGGATGTCCCGTATCTGCCCGGTTTGTTGAGTGTCCGGGTCTCGAGTAGGTATCACCGCTATCCGGACTGTTCTCCCAGGTGTCTCCCGTCTGTAGTGTTCGGCCGTCAAGACCTCTCCCACGGCGGAACCTCGGGGTGGACCCATGCGAATATTCAAGTCCGGAGCTGTCCGGGCGATCACGGCGGCGGTGGCCGTCGGCCTGATCGCCACCGGCTGCGCCAGCGAGCGGGGCAAGGACGGTGACAAGGGGGGCGACAAGGACACGTTCGTCTTCGCCGGCGCCGGTGACCCCGGCTCCCTCGACCCTGCTCTCGCGAGCGACGGTGAGACCTTCCGGGTCACCCGTCAGGCCTTCGAGGCCCTGCTCGAGCACGAGTCGGGCGGCAGCAAGCTCGTCGGCGGTCTCGCCGAGACGTGGTCGAGCGACCCGGCCGGCAAGGTGTGGACGTTCAACCTGCGCAAGGGTGTCAAGTTCCACGACGGAGAGGCGTTCAACGCCGCCGCGGTCTGCGCGAACTACGACCACTGGTTCAACTGGAAGGGCACCTACCAGTCGAGCGCGGTCTCCTACTACTGGCAGACCATCATGGGCGGCTTCGCCAAGAACGAGGACAAGGAAGCCCCCAAGCCGAACTACAAGTCCTGCACGGCGAAGGACGAGAACACGGCGGTCATCGAGGTCAACGAGCCCTCGGCGAACCTGCCCGGCGGCTTCTCCCTCCAGGCGCTGGCGATCCACTCGCCGAAGGCCATCAAGGAGTACGCGAAGCAGGACGCGACCGCCAAGGGCGACGCGATCACGTACCCCAAGTACAGCCAGGAGGCCGGCACGGTCGCCGGCACCGGCCCGTACAAGATCACGAAGTGGAACAAGGGCAACAAGGAAGTCACCCTTGAGCGCTTCGACGACTACTGGGGCGAGAAGGCCAAGGTCAAGAACCTGGTCTTCCGCACGATCGACACCGAGGCCGGCCGCCGTCAGGCGCTGCAGGCCGGTGACATCGACGGTTACGACCTGGTCGCTCCGGCCGATGTGAAGACGCTGGAGAAGGAGGGTTACGAGGTCCCGACCCGTGACGTCTTCAACATCTTCTACGTCGGTATGACGCAGTCGAAGAACCCCGCGCTGAAGAAGCTCGAGGTCCGGCAGGCCATCTCGCACGCCATCGACCGCGAGGGCATCGTCAAGACGCAGCTGCCCGAGGGCGGCAAGGCCGCGACCCAGTTCATGCCCGACACGGTCGCCGGTTTCTCGGACAAGGTGAAGACCTACCCGTTCGACACCGACAAGGCCAAGGAGCTCCTCAAGAAGGCCGGTGAGGAGAAGCTCTCGATCGAGTTCTGCTACCCGACCGAGGTCACGCGCCCCTACATGCCGGCGCCGCAGGACATGTTCGAGCGCATGAAGGCGGACCTGGAGAAGGCCGGCATCACGGTCACCCCGAAGGCCATGAAGTGGGCCCCGGACTACCTGGACGCCACCGAGGCCGGCTCCTGCGCCCTGCACATGCTGGGCTGGACCGGTGACTTCAACGACGGCTACAACTTCATCGGCACCTGGTTCGCCGGTCCCGACAAGCAGTGGGGCTTCGACGACAAGAAGGTCTTCGACTCCGTGAACGCCGCGTCGAAGGTCACCGACCCCGCGGGTCGCGTGGAGGCCTACAAGAAGGCCAACGAGACGATCATGGAGTACGTCCCGGGTGTCCCGATCTCGGCCTCCCCGCCGGCGATCGCGTTCGCCAAGAACGTCAACCCGCCGAAGGTCTCCCCGCTGACGCAGGAGAACTTCGCCGAGGTCTCCTTCAAGTAATCGAAACCCCAGCGGGTCCGCCCGGCCACAGAACCTCGGTGGCCGGGCGGACCCGCATCGACGCACGTAAGAAAGGGGCACGCGGGGTGCTGCGACTCGTCGTACGAAGACTGCTACAGCTCATACCCACCCTGCTCGGCCTGTCGGTTCTGCTCTTCCTCTGGCTGAACCGGCTTCCCGGCGGACCCGCCTCAGCGATCCTGGGCGAGCGGGCGACCGAAGCCGAAGTGGCGCGTATCAACCGGGCCCTCGGGCTCGACCAGCCCGTCTACGTCCAGTACTGGCGCTTCCTCAAGCGCATCTTCGAGCTGGACCTCGGTACGTCCACCCAGACCGGTCAGCCGGTGTGGGACGAGTTCGCGACGCGGTTCCCGGCAACGGTGGAACTCAGCATCGTCGCGATCCTCATTGCCATCGTTGTCGGCATCCCGATGGGCTACCTGGCGGCCAAGCGCCGCGGTGGCTGGCTCGACGTCGGCGCGGTGTCCGGGTCGCTCATCGGCATCTGCATCCCGGTCTTCTTCCTCGCCCTGATCCTCAAGGGGATCTTCGCCGTCCAGCTGCAGATGTTCCCGAGCTACGGACGGCTCGACACCGGCATGGACGCCACCGACATCACCGGATTCGCCGTCCTCGACGGCCTGCTGACCGGCGAGCTGGACGCCAGCCTGGACGCGATCCACCATCTGATCCTGCCCGCCGTCGCGCTGTCCTCCATCCCGCTCGCCGTCATCGTGCGCATGACCCGGGCCAGCGTCCTCGAGGTCCTCGGTGAGGACTACGTCCGCACGGCCGAGTCCAAGGGTCTCGACAAGCGGGTCGTCCGCGGCCGGCACGTGCTGCGCAACGCGCTGCTGCCCGTGGTCACCGCCGTGGGTCTGTTGACCGGAAGCCTGCTGTCGGGCGCGGTGCTGACCGAGTCGGTCTTCTCCTTCAACGGGATCGGAAACTTCATCCGCACCTCGATCGACGCCCGCGATTACCCGGTGCTCGTCGGGTTCATCCTCTTCATCGCGATGGTGTACGTCCTCATCAACCTCCTGGTCGACCTCGCGTACAGCCTTATCGACCCGAGAGTGCGGGTGCACTGACGTGACGACCATGACGAAGAAGGCCGACAAGATCGACCGGCTCGCCGAGCTGATGCAGACGTCCGAGGTCACGAGCGGCGCGAGCCTGTGGCGCGAGGCCATGCGGCGGCTCAAGGCCAGCAAGATGGCCATCATCGGCGCCGTCATCATCGCGCTGTTCGTGCTCCTGGCGATCATCGGACCGTGGCTCGCCCCGCACAGCCCGTCCGCACAGACGTGGCGCGGCGAAGTCTTCGCCAACAAGGGACAGTTCGTCGGCGCGCGCGGCGAGAACTGGTTCGGCCTCGACCACCTCGGCCGCGACATGTTCTCCCGGATCCTCGTCGGAGCCCGGCAGACCCTGATGGTCGGCGTGGTGTCGATGCTCATCGGTCTGATCGTGGGCGCGCTCGTCGGCGTTCTCTCCGGCGCCGCGGCGACCCTCGGCGGCAGGGCCGGCGAGCGCGTCGACACCGTGATCATGCGCTTCACCGACATCATGCTCTCGCTGCCGTCGCTGCTGCTCGCGGTCTCCATCGCCGCGGTGATGGGCCAGTCGCTGACCACCGTGATGATCGCGGTCGGCGTCGTGCAGATCCCGATCTTCGCGCGACTGCTGCGCGGTTCGATGCTGGTGCAGGGCAGCAGCGACTACGTGCTCGCGGCCAAGGCGCTCGGCATCCGGAAGAAGCGGATCGTCCTCACCCAGATCCTGCCGAACTCGCTCAGCCCGGTGATCGTCCAGGCGACGCTGAGCCTCGCGACCGCGATCATCGAGGCCGCGGCCCTGTCGTACCTGGGCCTCGGCAACCCCGACCCGGCCATCCCGGAGTGGGGCGTCATGCTCGCCCAGGCAGAACGGTTCTTCGACAACGAGCCGATGATGGCGGCCTACCCCGCCATCGGCATCATCATCACCGCCCTCGGCTTCACCCTGCTCGGCGAGGCCATGCGCGAAGCCCTCGACCCGAAGCTGCGAGGCTGAAGTCCCATGGCACTGCTCTCAGTTGAAGAACTCAGCGTCACCTTCACCGCCAAGGGCCGCAAGGACTCCACGGCCGTCGACGGCGTCTCGTTCGACGTCGACCAGGGCCAGGTCGTGGGCCTCGTGGGAGAATCGGGCTGCGGCAAGTCCGTGACGTCGCTCGCCCTGATGGGCCTGCTGCCCGGCAAGGGCGTGAAGGTCGGCGGGCGCGCGGAGTTCGACGGCCAGGACCTGCTGAGCATGAGCCCGCGCAAGCTGCGGGACATGCGCGGCAGCCAGCTGGCGATGATCTTCCAGGACCCGCTGTCCTCGCTGAACCCGGTCGTCCCCATCGGCGTCCAGGTCACCGAGATCCTCGAGCGCCATCGCGGCCTCAAGGGCGAGGCCGCCCGCAAGGAAGCGGCGAACCTGCTGGACCGGGTCGGCATCCCCGATCCGAGCCGGCGGCTCAAGGAGTACCCGCACCAGCTGTCCGGCGGTATGCGCCAGCGCGCGCTCATCGCCATGGCCGTCGCGTGCGCTCCCCGGCTGCTGATCGCCGACGAGCCGACGACCGCGCTCGACGTGACCATCCAGGCGCAGATCCTGGAACTGCTCAAGGAACTGGTCGACCAGGAGGGCACCGCCCTGCTGATGATCACCCACGACCTGGGCGTCGTGGCCGGCCTCTGCGACCAGGTCAACGTGCTCTACGCGGGCCGGGCCGTCGAATCCGCGGGCCGCCGCGAACTGTTCGCGCACCCCACCCACCCGTACGCGCACGGTCTGCTCGGGTCCATCCCCCGGCTCGACGCGCCGCGCGGCGAACCGCTCAGCCCCATCCGCGGATCCATCAACGACCGGATCGCCTGGGCGGACGGCTGCGCGTTCGCGCCGCGCTGCGACTACTACACGATGGAGTGCCTCACCGGCACACCCGAACTGACCGAACCACGCGCGGCCGGACACCAGGTGCGTTGCGTCAACCCGGTCCTTCCCAAGCCCAAGGCGGAGGTCTCGGCATGAGCCTGCTCGAACTCGACGACGTGAAGGTCCACTTCCCCGTCAGGAAGGGCGTCCTCTTCAACCGCACGGTCGGCCATGTCTACGCGGTCGACGGTGTGTCGCTCAAGGTCGAGGCCGGTCAGACGTACGGCCTGGTGGGCGAGTCGGGCTGCGGCAAGACGACGCTCGGCCGCGGTGTGCTGCGGCTCGTGGACATCACCGACGGTGAGGTCGTCTTCGACGGGACGGACCTGGCGAAGCTGCCGGAGGAGGAGATGCGCCGGTACCGCCGGCGTCTGCAGATGGTCTTCCAGGACCCGCTCGGCAGCCTCAACCCGCGGCAGAACATCGAGTCGATCCTCAGCGAGGGCATGGCCGCGCACGGGATCGGCAAGGACCAGGACGAGCGCCGGGAGAGGATCAAGGAGATCCTCGCCAAGGTGGGCCTGCCCACCAACGCGCTCTCCCGCTACCCGCACGAGTTCTCCGGCGGTCAGCGCCAGCGCATCGGCATCGCCCGCGCGCTGGTCCTCGAGCCCGACGTGATCATCTGCGACGAGCCGGTCTCTGCGCTCGACGTGTCGGTGCAGGCGCAGGTGATCAACCTGCTGGAGGAGCTCCAGGAATCGATGGGCCTGACGTACCTCGTCATCGCCCACGACCTGGCGGTCGTCCGGCACATCTCGGACGTCATCGGGGTCATGTACCTCGGCTCCCTCGTGGAGGAGGCGCCGAGCGACGCGCTGTACGCGGGGCCCAAGCACCCGTACACCAAGGCCCTCATGTCGGCGGTCCCGGTGCCCGACCCCGAGGTGGAGGACCGCCGCGAGCGGATCCTGCTCCAAGGGGACCTGCCCTCGCCGGCCAACCCGCCGGCCGGCTGCCGCTTCCACACCCGGTGCCCCTGGGCCCAGGACAGGTGCGCGGCCGAACGCCCGATGCTGACGGACGTCGGTGACGGGCACAAGGTGGCGTGCCACTTCGCGGCCGAGATCGAGGCGGGGACGCTGGAGCTGACGCGCCCGACCGGCATCGAGGCGGTCACGGAGACCAAGGCCGTCGCGGCGGAGGGCCCCGACGCCGACAAGGTCGCGATCCCGGCGCAGCCGTCCGGGGACGAGCCGGCGGAGAAGAAGAAGGCGCAGGAGCAGGACTCCGCGGAGGCCGAGGAGCCGGCGAAGGCCGAGGCTCCGGTCGAGGACGACGCCGCCGACGCTCCCGCGAAGGCCGAGGCTCCGGTCGAGGACGACGCCGCCGACGCTCCCGCGAAGGCGGACGACGCCGACGACGTCGACGCTCCGGAGTCGGACGCCTCCGGCGCGCAGTCGGCCAGGACCGGCTGACGGACCGCCGCACATCTTGGAGCACCGGGCGTTGTAGAACTGTCCGGTGCTCCAAGAACTGTT
Organism: Streptomyces sp. Tu 2975; assembly: GCF_009832925.1. Classification (GTDB taxonomy): domain Bacteria; phylum Actinomycetota; class Actinomycetes; order Streptomycetales; family Streptomycetaceae; genus Streptomyces. Next base: position 2,616,032 of record NZ_CP047140.1, on the reverse strand, counting down.
CACGCCCTCCGTCCAGCATGCTCTCGAGCTCGTCGGCATCTTCGTCTTCGCGATCTCGGGGCACTGCTCGCCGTCCGCAAGAACTTCGACGTGTTCGGCATGGCGGTCCTCGCCGAGGTCACGGCGCTGGGCGGCGGGCTGCTGCGCGACCTGATCATCGGGGCCGTGCCTCCCGCGGCCTTCGCCGATCTCGGGTACTTCGTCACACCGCTGGTCGCGGGGGCGCTGGTGTTCTTCCTGCACCCCCACGTGGAGCGGATCCAGGTCGCGGTCAACGTCTTCGACGCGGCCGGACTCGGCCTGTTCTGCGTGACGGGCACGACCAAGGCGTACGAGTACGGTCTCGGACTCACCTCCTCCGCCGCCCTCGGCCTCGCCACGGCCGTCGGCGGCGGTGTGCTGCGCGATGTGCTGGCCAACGAGGTGCCCTCGCTGCTGCGCTGGGACCGTGACCTGTACGCCGTGCCGGCGATGGTGGGTGCGACGATGGTCGTGCTCTGCATCCGCTTCGAGACGCTGAACCCGTTCACGAGCGGACTGGCCGCGGTGACGGCGTTCGTCCTGCGGTTGCTGGCGATGCGTTTCCACTGGCGGGCGCCGCGTGCCTGGAACCGGCGTTCGGAGACGAGCGAGTGAGGTCCCGCGACCGAAGGGCAGCAGCCGGCCGGCCCCACCCCCCTGACCCGGTGCACAAAGCTACCGCTTAGTAGTTACTTGTTGTACCGTACCGCCATGGCAGAAGCAGCGACTCAGGCGACCGTCGGCAACAGTGAATTCGACCGGGACACGGCGATCACGCGGCGCACGGACGGCGTCTACGACGTGGAACTCTCGGCGGGCTGGACTATCATCCACGCCGTCAACGGCGGTTATCTGCTGGCTCTGATGGGCCGGGCGCTCGGCGACGCGCTGCCGCACCCCGACCCCTTCTCCGTGTCCGCGCACTACCTCACGGCCTCCCGGCCGGGGCCCGCGGTGATCCGCACCCAGACCGTGCGCACCGGCCGCACGCTCTCCACCGGTCAGGCGTCCCTCTTCCAGTACGAGGAGGACGGCACCGAGGTCGAACGGATCCGCGTGCTGGCCACCTACGGCGACCTCGACTCCCTGCCCGACGACGTGCGCACCACCGCCGAGCCCCCGGCGATCCCGCCGCTCGAGCAGTGCCTCGGACCGGCCGACGGTCAGCCTTCGATCCCCGGCAGCTCCGCGATCACCGAGCGGCTCGACATCAAGCTGGACCCGGCGACCGTCGGATGGGCGATCGGCGCGCCCTCCGGCAAGGGCGAGATGCGCGGCTGGTTCGGTCTCGCGGACGGCCGTGACCCGGACCCGCTGTCCCTGCTGCTGACGGTGGACGCGCTGCCGCCGACGTCGTTCGAGCTCGGGCTCTCCGGCTGGACCCCGACGGTCGAGCTGACCACCCACATCCGCTGCCGCCCGGCGCCCGGGCCGCTGCGGGTCTCGATCACGACGCGGAACCTGGCGGGCGGCTTCCTGGAGGAGGACGCCGACGTCTGGGACTCCTCGGACCGCCTGGTGGCCCAGTCCCGCCAGCTGGCCAAGGCCCCTCGGGGCCGGTAGTCGTCGCTGCGGTCCCTGCCGCATCGGCGCATCCCGCCCTCAGGAACGACTCCGGCTGCCTCCCACCCGCTGTGGTGGAAGGCAGCCGTCGCGTTTCCGGCGGGAAGGTCAGGGGCCGTCCAGCCAGTGCCGGCGACCGAGGCTGATGAGGCGCAACTGCCGTACGGCCGAGGCGCGGACCTTGGCCTCGCCGCCGGGGCCGGCCTCCAGGAAGGACGAGGCCGTCATCACCATGTGGTCGACATACACGCCGGCCAGCATCCGGAGATCCTCCTCGCTCCAGCCGGCCGACTCCGGTTCGCCGGCGAACGCGGCCGCCACCTCCTCGGAGAACCGGTCGAGTTGCTCGCCTATCGCCGCGCGGACCGCCGCCACGCCGCCGTGCCGCTCCCGGGCGATGAAGCGGACATGGGCGGGGGAGGTGCGCACGAGCCCGGCGACCAGTGCCACGGTCCGTTCGATGCGGGCCTCGTCGTGGGGCTCCCGCAGCGCCTCCCCGATCGTGAGGTGCAGGCTGCCCAGCGTCTCCTCGACGAGTGCCACGCCGAGGTCCGCCGTGTCGCGGAAGTGCCGGTAGAACGCGGTCGGCGCGACACCCACGGCCCGCGTGACCTCGCGCAGCCCGAGACTGCTCAGGCTCTGCTCCTCCAGCAACTGCAACGCGGCGTCGAGGAGGGCCTGACGGGTCTTCTGCTTCTGGGCCTGACGGATGCCGACGGTGTGACTCATGACATCGAGTAAACAACCGTTCTCCGAAGAAGGGAAGAGTAGACTCACCAGTCAGTGAACAGTCGTACTAACAAGTGTTCACCAAGAAGTCGCCGAAAGGATGACGATGATCGCCCTTGTAGCAGCACTTCTTCTGCTGGGAATCATGCTGGGCGCCGTGGTCCAACTCCCCGCGTCCGTCTCGCTGGTGGCGGCCTCCGCCATCGGTTGCTGGCTGCTCGTCTTCGCCGTGCGTGAGCGCGGCCGGGCCCGCCGCGACTGAACCGCGCGCACAGTCCTCGTACCGGAACCGGAAGGAGAGACATCATGCAACTCGCCGAACTCGTACGTCCCCGGCACCGCGGCGACGACCGCCGCGCGTCCGCCGCGGTCGGCACCGAAGAGACCCCGGAGGCTCCGACGGCCGTGAACGGCCCGGCGGACGACCCCGTGAAGGAACGCCGCAAGGACGCCGACGGTATGGCCGTCGCGGCCTTCGTGCTCGGCCTCGTCGGGCTGCTCGTCATGAACATCGTGCTCGGACCCACCGCCGTCGTGCTCGCGGCACTGGCCCTCCGTCGCGGCACGGTACGCCGCGGCCGCGCACTGCTCGGCCTCGCCCTCGGCATCGCCGATCTCGTGGTGCTCGCCGTGCTCGTGACCGTCAATGGCACCGTCGTCTGGGGCTTCGGCGGCTGACCGCCGACCGGTCCCGGCCGGGACAGAGCCGCTCCCGGCCCCCCACCCGCCCCGCCCGGGGCGCAGGCCCGAGGTCCGTGCACCCCTGCGCCGCGTCCGCGCCCCCGGGGAGCCTCGTAGAATCGAGGCCACCATGGCTTACCTCGACCACGCCGCGACCACTCCGATGCTGCCGGAGGCCGTCGAGGCGATGACCGCCCAGCTCTCCGTCACCGGCAACGCCTCCGCACTCCACGCAGCCGGGCGACGGGCCCGCCGTACCGTCGAGGAGGCCCGCGAGACGCTCGCGGAGGCACTCGGCGCCAGGCCCAGTGAAGTCGTCTTCACCTCGGGCGGTACCGAGGCGGACAACCTCGCCGTGAAGGGCCTGTACTGGGCACGCCGCGACGCCGACCCGGCCCGCACCCGCGTACTCGCCAGCCCCGTCGAGCACCACGCCGTGCTCGACGCCGTGGACTGGCTGAGCGAACACGAAGGGGCGACCGTCGAGTACCTGCCCGTCGACGCGTACGGCAGAGTCCACCCCGAGGCGTTGCGCGAGGCCGTCGGACGTAATCCCGACGACGTGGCCTTCGCCACCGTGATGTGGGCCAACAACGAGATCGGCACGGTCATGCCGGTCGCCGAACTCGCCGCTGTGGCGAAGGAGTTCGACGTACCGCTGCACGCCGACGCGGTCCAGGCGTTCGGTCAGATCGAGGTGGACTTCGCCGCGTCGGGACTCGCCGCGATGACGGTCTCCGGCCACAAGATCGGCGGTCCGTACGGCATCGGCGCCCTGCTGCTCGGACGCGAGTACAGCCCCGTCCCCGTCCTGCACGGCGGTGGCCAGGAACGCCACGTACGCTCCGGCACCCTCGACGCCCCGGCCATCGCCGCCTTCGCCGTGGCCGGCCGGCTGGCCGCCGAACGCCACGAGGAGTTCGCCCGCGACATCGGCTCCTTGCGTGACGACCTCGTACGCGCCGTGCGGACCGCCGTCCCCGACGCGATCCTCGGCGGCGACCCGGACGACCGGCTGCCCGCCAACGCGCACTTCACCTTCCCCGGCTGCGAAGGCGACTCGCTGCTCCTGCTGCTCGACGCCCAGGGCATCGAATGCTCCACCGGCTCCGCCTGCACCGCCGGCGTCGCCCAGCCGAGCCACGTCCTGCTCGCCACCGGGACCGAACCCGACCTCGCCCGCGGCACCCTGCGCTTCAGCCTCGGCCACACCTCGACGAAGGCCGACGTGGAAGCCGTCGCCCAGGCCATCGGCCCGGCGGTCGAACGGGCGCGCAACGCGGGGCTGACCTGACCACTTCTCCGCAAACAAGGCCCCCTGCGATTGCCGGTTACCCCCTCGGATCAGGCGCACCTGGACCAGCCTCCTGGCCTCGTCGAGCAGCTCGGGCTCGTGTCAGAGGTAGCCGCTCAGCGGATCCGCCAGGGGGGACAAGGCCACCGGCCCGTCCTGGCCAAGCGCATGGAGCTCGGACGCGGTGACTGCTGAACAAGCAGGAACGGCCCGAGTGAAGCCTGTCGAGGCAGCCAGAGAGGATCACCGGTCAGTCCGACGGGAGCTCGCGTGGCTGACGGTCGCCGCTCTCCCGGTCGTCCTCCCCGTCCCCGCGCCGGCGGAGCGCTCGCTCGGCGAACCCGTTGGCGAGCCTGCCGGTCGCCCCTCGGGCCCGGTCGAGGGTCCCGTCACGGAGGCGCCGGGCCGCGTCGGCGCCCTCCGTTCCCTTCACGAGCACCTTGTCCCGCACCTCCGCAGCCGCTTCACGCCATCGCCGCGCTTCCAGCGCCTGCCGCCCGCGCTCGATGCCGAGCCGCCCGTGGAAGTCGACGACGTTCCCCTCCACGTGGTTGCTCGCGTGCACCACGTCCCGGGACGCGGTCGGGTGCAGCAGCACTTTGGCGTTGGCCGTGCCGGCAGCCGCGATCATGCAGGCGATCAAGCGCTCGGTGCACCGCGCGATCAGCTCCTGCCGGTTCTGCCGGGCGGTCCGCAGTCCCAGGCGATGCAGCTCCAGTTCCTCCGGGGCCGTGTCCAGCACTCGGTCGAGTTCGATGACGGCGATCGCGTCCTGCAACGCGAAGCAGCGAGCCAGCACGGCGAGCCACTCCTGGGCCTTGGCCTCGGCCTCCTTGGACGCCTTGGCGAGATCACCGACTTTGGTCCCGCTCTCCACCTTTCCCGCGAGGGCGTCGAGCTGCCGCACCGCGTACGCCTGGGTCGTCGCGATCGTCGTCGACGCGCCCTGCACCTTCGACCAGGTGATCTCGGAGACCCGTCCTACCTGCTCCCGGACGGTCATCGCCTCCTCGATCATGAAGTCCACGCCGATCATCTCCGCCAGCGCGGCGTCCTGCTGGGCGCGGAGAACGTCGTCGACCTTCTGGTCGATCGCGGCGAGGTACTCGGTGACCTCGTCCATCGCCTGCTGCATCGCGAGCTGCGCCATGACCGTCGCGACACCGGCCAGACGCGCCGGGTTGCCCAGCTTCGACGCGGGCCCCTGCGCGAACTCGACGAAACCCTTGATCCGGCCCTTCTCGCCCCTCAGCACACCCGTGCTGAGTCCCGACGCGGCGCTCTTCCGCAGTCCGTAGGCGTCGATCTTCTGCGCGGTCTCCTTGGTCAGCTTCACCCAGCGCCCCGATGCGGCGGCCATGTCGGAACCCGCCTGGGCGGCCGCGGCAACGTCCCCGAGAGCGTACCGGAGCCGTCGCAGGCCGAGGTCCTTCGACGGCAGTCCCTCGGAGACGAGGAAGCGTTCGACCGCCGTCGGGTGCCCTATGACCGCAAGGCCGTCGCCGTCACTGATCAGCTGGATCTCGTCGGCCATGGCCGGCTCCTTGTATGGCTCGTACCGAATGAGGTGTGGTTCCGGCGGGTGAGAGGGGTCCGTGGGGCGTGGTCACGCGTCCGGGCACCCGGCTTCCGCCAGGAACGCGCTGGGTTCCCCCGACCACGACACGTAGAGGCTGTCGCGCGCCCGGGTGCAGGCCACGAACAGCAGACAGCGTTCGGACATCAGGTCCGTCTCGTGCTGGAGACGGTCCACGTCGACGGGTGTGACGGCTTTCGCGAACGGCAGCGCCCCGTCGTTCACGCCGACGACGGCCACACACCGGAACTCGAGCCCCTTGAACGAGTGCATCGTCCCCACCCGCACGGCCGCTGCCGCGTCAGAGGCCTCGGACTTGAGCGGTGCCGCCGCGACGCCCGCCTCCTTCAGACGGGACACCGCCTTGGCGCACGTCTTGTTGAAGCGCGCCGTGACGCCGATCTCCCCGGCGGCGACCCCCGCGTCCAGCCACGCGCGGACCTGCTCCATCAGCGCGTCCAGCTCCGCCTCCTCGGAGGCGGCGCCGTGCAGCGCCGGCCCGTTGCCGTGCAGGGCCGAGCGATAGCCCAGCAGGGTCTCGTTGCGGTCCTCGTCCTCCAGCTGGGCGATCGGGCGTCCCACCAGCAGCGCGGTCGACCAGCGCAGGATCTCGTGCGTGCTGCGGTAGTTCTTGCGCAGCTTCACCGAACGGCCTGTGACCTTGATGCCCAGCGACTTCAGCGACACCTTGGAGTCGTAGATCCGCTGGTGCGGGTCCCCGGCGATGAACAGGTCGTCGGGGCGGGGCGGGACGGCGGCCCGCAGCAGACGCCACTGCGCGGGGTGGAGGTCCTGCGCCTCGTCCACGACCACATGCCGGTACAGGGGCCCGTTGGTCTCCAGCAGCCGCGCCGCCTCCGCGCAGGTCTGCGTCCAGGTGCGGGACAGGTCCTCGTCCAGGTCCGCCAGGAAGCGTTCGACCGTCCGCCACACGAGGGGCCGTTCCGAGGCGGCGAGACGGCTGCCGCGCCCGCGCCGGTCGGCCGTCTCATAAGCGCTCAGGCTCGTGATGTCCTGCGCCAGGATCACGTGCCGGTACTCCTGCACGAGGAACTGCGCGGTGCCGGTGAAACCGGTCGCGGCCGCGGCCTTGCCCCAGCGGCTCTCCTCCTGGTTGTGCAGCAGCGGCTTGCGGGCGACGGCGCCCGGCGGCTCGGCGACGACCCGGGCGGCGAAGGCGTCCACCGTCGTGATGTCGACGCGGTCGCGTAGCCGGGGGTCCTCCACGAGCGATGCGAGCCCCGAGCGGAGCGCGTTCACCAGGGCGTTGGTGTACGAGGTGAGCAGGATGCGCTCGCCGTCCCGCAGGTGCCCGAGCAGGTGCTTGACCCGGTGCAGTGCCACCACGGTCTTCCCGGTGCCGGGTCCGCCGGACACCTGCGCCGGGCCGGAGAACGACGCCCGGTAGGCGACCTTGTGCTGCGACGGGTGCAGGAACACCCGCCAGGCGGCGAACGGCTTCTCCAGGATGTCCCGCAGCTCCTCGGAGGCCGTGATGAGCGCGAACCGGGTCCGCGTGTGCTGGATCGCCGTCTCGTAGTCCGTGGTGTCCACCGGCTCCGGCGCCGTCTGCTGGGCGGGGGCGACGACGTCCCGCCACACCTCCTCGACGGTGAACCCCTCGGCGAGGTACTGCAGCACCTCCCGCTGGTCCTGCGGCAGCAGCGGTGCGAACACCTCCAGCTGCTCCTTGTCGGTCAGCGACCGGGCCTGCCGCAGGGTGTCCGCGTCGATGCCGAGGGCGGCCAGCTCCCCGTCGGAGAACTTGGCGAACAGCCGCCGGCCGGGGGCCTGGGCCTGTGCGACGCGCTCGTAGGCGGGGGTGAGCTCGTCCAGGGTCGCCGCGTCGCGGATCTCGACCGCCCGGGTGACGGAGTTGATGCTGGACCGCTGCTTCAGGGCCCAGGCGATCGCCTTGTCGTGCGGCATCACCCGCAGCAGGACGAACGTCTCCCCGGATCGCGGGGCGAGCACCACACCGCGCGTGGACTGGTCGATCCGGATGGTCCGGATCAGCTGGTCCTTCGCCTGGACGAGGCTCTCCAGCTTCAGCCCCTGGTCCTTGAACAACTGGTCCAGGGTGAGGCGGTCGAACTTCTCCCAGGCGTCGATGACCCCTTTGCGGACCGTCGGCTGGAGCTTGTGCAGGCCGGTGAGGAATCCGATGTCGAACGCGAGCTGCGGCATGCGCGGTCAGTCCTTCCGGTGCGCACGGGGGGCGGCGTCGGGCCCGCCGAGGGCCAGGCGGATGCGGGTCAGCGCGTCGGCTATCTCGACGGTGTCCTCGTCGTCGGGGCCGTAGAGCACGAGAAGGTCCTCGTGGAGCGGCAGGAGCATCTGGCGGGCGTCGGCCGCCCGGCCCTCCGACAGCAGCAGGAGCCCGACACTGCGCCGCAGGTCGATCGCCTCCTCGCTGGCGTCGCTCTCCACCGTGCGCACCACGGCCAGGACGTCCTGGAGCTCGCGCAGTGCCACGGTGACCTGCCCGAGTTCCGCCCGGCAGTGCGCCGCCTGCGCCCGGCAGCCGCGGGCCTGCTCGCTCGTGGGCCCGCCGGTGCGCGCGTAGGCGTCGGCGAGCGCGTCGAACTCGGGCAGCGCCTGCCGGAAGTCGCCGTTCAGGAGGCGGCCCGCGGCCCTGCGCTGCCTCAGTCCCAGCACGTGACCGTTCTCGGCCCCCAGCACGGGGGCCACCTCGTCGATGGTCTCGCCGAGCACCTCGACTGCCTGCGCGAACCGCTCCTCCTCGAAGAGGGCCTTGACGTGCAGCAAGGCGTCCTTGATGGCCGCCCGCACGTCGTCGGGCAGTAGGGCGGCATGCCGGGCTCCGGGGTCCACCACGGTCGGCTGCAGGCCGGCCGGGCGGATCCCGGGGCGCGGCAGTGGCGCGTACGGGCGCCGGAACACCCCCGTCGGATCGGGTGCGTCCGCCGGGCCCGAGGCGTGGGGCACGGACGTGTCCCCGGGTGCGGGCAGGAACGGCAGCAGCCGCTCGTACACCTCCTGGGTGTCCGCTGGCCGGTGCTCGGGCCGCTTGCGCAGCAGGTGCAGCACCAGCGCCTCCAGCGCCGACGGCACCTCCTCGCGCAGTTCCGTCAGCGGTACGGGCTCGTCCTCGACGTGCTGCCGCATCAGCAGGAACGGAACCGTCCCGTCGAAGACGGGCCGTCCGCAGAGCAGTTCGTGCAGCACACAGCCCAGTGCGTACAGGTCGCTCTGCGGCGTGATCCGTCCGCCCTGCACCTGTTCCGGCGACATGTAGGCGGTGGTGCCGACCGGGCTGCCGGTGGAGGTGATCTTCGTGACGTCCGTCCGCAGCAGTGCCGCGATGCCGAAGTCCAGCACCTTCACCGTGCCGTCGCGCGCGACGAGGATGTTGGAGGGCTTCAGGTCCCGGTGGATGACGGGCACCTCGTGCGCGTGCGAGAGCACCGTGCACACCTGCGCGGCGACGGCCGCCGCCCAGGAGAGGGGCAGCGGAGCGTCCGGGGCGATGTAGTTCGTCAGCGAGACGCCGTCCAGCAGCTCCATCACCAGGTACAGGTGCCGGTACGACGCGGCGGGGTCGAGCACCGCGTCGTAGACCTGCGGCACCCCGGGGTGCTGGATCCGCGCGGTGACCCGCGCCTCCCGCCGGAAGCGCCGCGCGAACTCCTCGGCGAGGTGCGGTGATGTGACCGACTCCTGCCGCACCACTTTCACGGCGATGGGCCGGTCGAGCACGGTGTCGTAACCGCGCCAGACGTCGCCCATGCCGCCGTGGCTGAGCTCCTCGACGAGCTCGTAGCGCTCCGAGATCACCTGTGGCGGCACGATCGGCCCTCACTTCCAGCCGTCTGACCCACGACAACCTGCTCCTTGTCTGCGCCGCCAGTGTGGCGAACCGATGATCATTGGTCCAGAAGGAGTCGACCTGGCCGAAGCAGGGTCGACGCTTCGCGACTGTCCATCCGCCCGGGACGTTTGTGCGTGGGGCAGCGGACCGGACGTGGACGGACCTGTCAGTCCAGGGGCTCCGCGACGGAGTCCTCGTCCTCGTCATCGCTCTGTGCGGCGAGGAGCTTCCACGCCAGCCTGGCCAGGGTCTCGCCGGAGGGCACGGTCCAGCGGGCAGTGCCCTGGTTCGCCACCGGGCGTCCTTCCCATTCCGCGAGCTCCCACATCTTCGCCACCAAGCCCGAGGGCGAGTACCGCTGTCCGTCCGCGGTCCACAGGATGGGCTTGCTCCGGTGATTCACCCATGTCGCACGGGCGCGAAGAGGGTCCTCTGCAAGCCATGCGGTCAGCGCGTCGATCTCGGGCTGGAGCACCATGTGGAGGGCGAGGGGGGTCCCTTCCTCCAGCGCGCTCTTGTCGACGATGACGTGTACGGCGTTGGGCCGCCGCGTCTTGCGCGGCCTTGCGGAGCGCCGGTACTTGTTCTCGGCCGGAGCTGTCACGCCGCCGTCCAACAGACGGAGCACCTCAGCGGTCAGTTCCTTGCACTTCCTCGTGTCGGTGCACATGGCGCGAATCTGCGCGCGCTCCCCGACGGCGTCCATGGCGGTGACAAGCGCAGGAACGACCCGGTCCACCGACGCGGGCACGTTCGCGAGGGCCTGCTCCGTCGCCTCCGCGTCGGCTCCGGAGATCGCGTCACGGTCGAGGAGCCTGAACACGATGTGCGCGATCAGATAGGTACCGTGCTCCACCGCGGCAGCACCGCGTCCCTCGTACTGAGGCCGCAGCTCGTGCAAACGCGACCGGACGGAGCGGAGCACGCGCACGGAGTTCCACAGCTGGTAGACGCTCGGCTGAGGGTGGAAGAGAATGTCGTAGACACCTTGGCTTCCTCGTTCCCACAGCACGTCCAGCGAATTCGCGATCCGGGCTGAGTACTGGCTGTTGGAATGAGCGCATGCCAACGCGCACGCTGCCTCGACAATCGAGCATCCGGAATCCGCCGGAGGGTCGAGCTCACTCCGCCTTACGCTGTAATCCAGTCCGAACTCGGCCTTCATCTCCTCCATCAGCGAGGCCTGAACGGGATCGAGTGATACGAAGTCCCGCGCTTCGATCCGATTCTGCCGGTTGGTGGACTGGGTGACCTGCTTGGCGAAGCCACTGGCCTCGCCGGTGACGATGACCCGCACACCGACCTTGGCGTACGCCGCGTCACCTGATCCCTTTGTGACCGCGTCGGCGATGGAACGAACCGTCTGCGCGCCGTTCACCACGCTGGCGCCGTTCAGCACGAGTCCCAGAGGGTGCTGCTCCGGTGCGAGAAGGGACTGCTGCGACTTCTTCACCGATTCGCACAGGATGGTGATCCCGTTATTGAAGTACAGGAAACGAGCCGGTTCCTGGGTCAGCGTGGCCGTCAGCTCGTTGTTGATGGAGGTCAGCCCCAGCGGGTTGCGGATGTTGAGGTTGAACAGGTCGCTGCCGTGGTCCCGAACCCAGCCGGCGACCTCTTCCGCGTGGACCACACCCTGATAGGACTCGTAGGGGGAGCTGATGCTGAACCAGGGGAAGAGACTCGCCGACATGTCCACAGGACGGATCGCGATGTCTTCGCGCACCTGCTGCCAGATCTCGGCCGCATGGATGATCCGGTGCCCCAGTATGTTGCCGTGCTTGTTGAACTCGGACTCGCCGTTGGCGATCGCAGCCCTGGCCTCATGCGAGACCGTGTCGGTCCCCATGAGTGCGATGACCTGCGTCACCGCGACAGCACCCGTCCCCATGAGCGCTTTGGCCTTCTCCGCGAGTTCGCGCCCCTTCGGGTTGAACTGTGAGAACTCTTCGCTGTCTATGAGACGCAGGCCGGCGAGGAGCTTGTGCACGGCGTCCGTCTTCGCCGTGGCCGTTCCCTTGCTGCTCCACTTCGCCTGCACCAGATAGACGTGTGGAGGCTCCTCGACGATCGCGATGGCGTCGATCCCCTGGTCAGCTCCGCCGTCGATGACCGTCATCGCTGCTTCCCGCGGGCTGCAACCGGTGACGATCCGCACGGCATGGGCAGTGAGTGCACGGGACAGCATGGCGTTGGTCCACTGGGTCTCCGGGCGCCCCGCCCAGTCGCTCATGTCGATGAGTTCGGTGTAGGTGTCCGTGAACGCTTTGGTGACCTGCCGTACCTGCGTCGGCACGTCCGGAAGGGGCGAGGCGGATAACGTCATGGCTCGACTTTCCTCAGGCTGGTGCGGCACTTTGATTCGCTACTGTGGCGGACAGTTGCCCGCGACACGGGCGGTGGGGCAACTCGGCTACGGGGTCTTCGTCAGGCCGCGTCGTCGACGCCCTCCTCCTGGCGGATCATCCGCCAGGCGGCGCGCCGGGCGCTGCGGTTCAGGGAGGACCGGAAGTCCCGGTCCGGGCCGAAGTACTGGCGGCCGAGCCCGGCGATGGTGTCGATGTGGTCGGCCATCTTGTCCTCGAAGACGTCGTCGAAGACCACGCCGAAGTTCTCGGGGTCGTCGTTCGCGACGGCCGCGCGCCGGACCTTCGGGTCGGCCTTCGCCTCCTCGAACGGCACGATCACGTCCTGCTCGGTGAACTCGGTGCCGAACTTCTCGTTGAACCGCTCGATCAGCTCCGACAGCAGCGACTTCTCCTGCTCCTTCGCCCCGCCCGTGCCGTCGCCGAACCCCGGCATTACGGACGGCCCCTCGGCCGTCAGGCCGAGGTCGTGCTCGCCGGTCTGCTCGACCCGCAGATGGCTCAGGTCGACGTCCCCGATGTCCACCCCGCCGTCCGCCCGCCGCGGGAGGCGGTTGAGCAGGTGCCGGCCGTACAGGTACAGCCGCTCCAGCTCGGCGTCCCGGTAGGGCACGATCTGCGCGAGGAAGCCGTACTTGCGGACGTAGTCGTTCAGGTCCGCGCGGAAGTCCTCGGCGCTCTCCTGGTCGTCCTCGTCCTCGCTGTCGACGAGCGCGGTGAAGCGGGCGACGGCGGGGGAGAGGTGCCGGTACAGCTCCGCGTGCAGCTTCTCCCACTTCGCCTGCGAGCCCGCGGCCTTCTCCTCGGCGGCGAGGTACGCCTCCACGAACTCCCGCATCTCCTCGTCGGTGAGGACCGGCGCGGACATCACCCGGCTCTGCGCGGTGTAGAGCAGGTTCGGGTCGGTCGGGAGGGTCATCGCCTCCTCGAAGTACGGCCGGAACGACTCCCGGACGTCCTCCGCGTCGTTGACGAAGTCCAGCACCGCCAGGTCCGCCTGCGCCTTCCGCTCGGCGGTCCGGTTCAGCCGCGACAGCGTCTGCACGGCCGAGATGCCGGCCAGCTTCTTGTTGACGTACATCGTCGTCAGCAGCGGCTGGTCGAAGCCGGTCTGGTACTTCTCGGCGACGACCAGGATGCGGTACTCCTGCTGCCCCTTGCCGCCCGACCGCGTGGACCTGTCGTCGGCGCGGGTGTAGGCGAACGCCTTCGGCAGCGCGCTCTCCGGGATGCCGCCGTTCTCCTTCGACTCGGAAGTCTCCGAACCGTCGTAGTCGAGCGTCCCGGAGAAGGCCACCAGGACGCCGATGTCGGGGTACTTGACGTGGTACTCGCGGTCCGCGATGTAGCTGCGGATGGCGCGGGCCATCTGCACGGCGCTCCTCCGGGACGCGGTCACCACCATCGCCTTCGCCCGCCCGCCGAGCCGGCCGCGGGTGTGGGTGACGAAGTGCTCCACCACGATCTGGGCGTGCTGCGCCACGGTCGAGTCGTGGGTGAGCGCGAACCGGGCGAGCAGGGTGTTCGCCTTCGACGGGTCCACCTCCCGCTCGTCCGGGTTCTCGTTGACCAGCTTCCAGTACGTGTTGTACGTGACGTAGTTCCGCAGCGGGTCGAGGATGAAGCCCTCCTCGATCGCCTGCCGCATCGAGTACGTGTGGAACGGCCGGTACGTCGCCTTGCCGTCCACGATCTCGCCCGGAGTGCCGAAGAGTTCGAGCGTCTTCGACTTGGGCGTGGCGGTGAACGCGAAGTAGGAGAGGTTCGCCGCGCGGCCGCGCTGCTCGGCCTTCTTCAGGAGCTTCGCCTCGGTGGTCGCCGGGCCGTCTTCGGCCGGGGCGGCGGCGGTCGTCTTCCCGGCGCCGGGCTCGTCGGAGTCGGCATCCAGCCCGAGGTCACGCAGGGCGGCGCGGACGGCGGTGGCCGCGTCCCCGGACTGCGAGGAGTGCGCCTCGTCGACGATGATCGCGAAGTTGTGCCCGTGGATCTCGGTCGGGTTGCGCTTCAGGTAGTCGAGCAGCGCGGGGAAGGTGTGCAGCGTGACGGTGACGATCTTCCCCGTCTCCCGGGAGAGCGCCTGCGCCAGCTGCTCGGACTTCGCCCCGTGCTTCTCGTCGATCTTCACGACCAGCCCGGCGGTCTGCTCGAAGCTGCCGACGGTCTCGCGCAGCTGGGCGTCGAGGTTGCGGCGGTCGGTGATGATGACGACCTTGTCGAACACGGGGACGCCGGGCTTCAGCCCGGCGGCGAGCGCCTCGGGCGCGAGCTCGCGCGGGTCGTTCGGCGTGTGCAGATCGCTGAGCCGGTGCCCGAGCCACCCGATGGTGTTCGACTTCCCCGACCCGGCCGACGCCATGACCAGGTAGTTGTGCCCCGCGCCGTGCGCCGCCGCGTGCGCGGTGAGCTTCGTGACGACGTCCCACTGGTGGTAGCGGGGGAAGATCACCGTCTTGGTGCTGCCCCCGCCGGGCGTCTTCTTCTTGTGCAGGTGCACGAACCGTTGGAGCAGGTCCAGCCAGGTGTCCGGGTGCCAGATCTGCTCCCAGAGGTAGGAGGTGGCGTACCGGCCGTAGGCGGTGGGCGCAGGGTTGCCGGCGCCACCGGGGCGGCCGGGGCCCTCGGACCCGGTGTTGAAGGGCAGGAACCGTGTCTTCGCGCCACGGAGCTGGGTGGCGACGAAGACCAGGTCGGTGTCTATCGCGAAGTTCGCGACGACCCGGCGGGTGAAGATCAGCTCGGTGGGGTCGCGGCGCGTGCGGTACTGCTCCTTGGCGTGCTCGACGCCCTGCTTGGTGAGCGCGTTCTTCAGCTCGGCGGTCGCGACCGGGATGCCGTTGAGGAAGAGGGTCAGGTCGAGCTTGTGCCCCCAGTCGGCTTGCTTGGTGGCGTAGACGACTTCGCGGACGACGGTGAGGCGATTGGCCCGGTACGGCGCGAGGACGGAGTCGTCGGCGATCAGGTTCGGCTTGAAGTACGCGACCCGTATGCGGACGCCCCGGTCCTTGACGCCCTTGCGGAGGACGTCCAGGAGCCCGTCGGTCGCGATCGCCTGATCCAGGCGGCGCGCGAAGCCGCGCTCGGCTTCGGTGGGGCTGTTGCCGTAGAGCGCGAGGAGGTCGTCCCACTCGGTGGGCTGGGTGTCCTTGATGAACGCGAAGAGCTGGGTCGGGTCCAGGCCGAGGTCGGCTTCGTAGTCGGAGGGGCTGCCTTCGGTCCAGCCGCGTTCGAGCATGGCAGCGACGATGGCGTTGCCGAAGCGGGACTCGTCGTGGACGGGGCTCATGGCGGGTCGGTCACACCCCTTCGGTGACGTTGCGGCCGCTGGCGGTGGAGACGTCGAACTGGCCGGTGACGGCGGCGGTGATGAGGGCCTGGCGGCGCTCGGCGAGGAGGTTTGATGATCTGGTGAGCGCTTGCTGCGCGTTGCCGATTTCGCGTTGCTTCTGGAGAAGGGCCGCTGCCACCTTGACTTGCTTAGACTCGGGGACGGCAGGAATCGCGATGGACTTCACGTCTTCACTGCGGAGTTTGATGGTCTGACCTGATTGTCCACGGAAGAGCTGGCTCATGAATCCCCGCACGGGTGCGCTGGCAAGCATGAGAGTGACGAACTCCGCTCCCGAGGGCTGATGCAGGCGAACGCGATAGAGCAGGTCGCTCAGAAGCAGAAGTCGTCCCTCCGTCCTCGCCACGCATGCGACACCTACATGCGCAGGTGAACCGCTTCCTCGGGTCATCAGGACATCCCCGTCAAATACCTGATAGCGATGCTCCGGTAGCATGTGGGTCGGAAGCCGCTTGTGCTCCGCTGCCCTGAAAAGGCCCGAACTCACGGCGCTAGTCTTCAGCACCGCCCATTCGTCGGGATTTGCTGCTACTTCTTCGCACTGAGGGCTCCATCCCTGTTCGACAGAGTTGGTCATGCGTCGCAGTGGAAGCAACCCGTAACCTTTGATCAGTTGATTTGCTACCTGTGCCAGTTGACTGTGCCACAGTTGCTGAAGGCATCGCGCCTGGGCGTCTCGTGCGTTGGAGAGCGCATCGATTCGGGCGGTCTCGCCGTCAAGGAAGTCGGCGATGCGGCGCTGCTCCTCACGGGTGGGCAGTGGAACCCTGAGTTGTTCGATGTCGGGCATGTAAATTGTCTTATGTGTGGACCCAGTAGCCACGCGCTTCAGATCGGGGCTCATGCCTCGCAGGGCGTGCAGCAAGTAGCGCGGCAGCAATTTCGGGCCGCATGTCCACGTTGCGAAATCCTGGCTGGTGGCCATGTCGGTGCCCATGATGGCGGAGAAGCCGACGGATGCAGTCCGAGACAGGATTACTGTTCCTGCCGGGTGCTTGACCGCAGATGAGTTGGCGAGACCAGCAAGGCTGATCTTTTCCTTCGTCTCAGAAATCGTGGTCTGGATGCCACTCCGAAGCTGACCGACGTCCGCTAGTGTGATCCAGGGGACAGTGCAGTTGTTCCAGTACTCAGGAACGCTTCGGCTCGGCGTATGCCCAGTCCCGAGACGTGCGACAAGGCGGATCGGAACAGTTGGCCAGGAGGAGGCCGCCAACCAGGGGGCGATTGAAGTTCCGCTCATTCCGTCACCTCACCCAACAGCGCCTGAATCTCCGCCTCCAGCGACTTCAACTCCGCGTCGATCTCCGCCAGCGGCCTCGGCGGCTTGTACACGTAGAAATGCCGCGTGAACGGGATCTCGTAGCCCAACTTCGTCTTCGTGTGGTCGATCCAAGCGTCTGGCACGTGCGGATGCACCTCCCGCTTGAGGTACTCCTCCGGGTCCTCGTCCAGCGGCACGTTCTCGTAGTCCCGAAGCTCGGTGTCCGGCTCGGCCACGCCCTTGACGCGCTGCACCTCGCCATCCGGGTCCCGCACGCCCACGGCCTCGCGCAGCGCCTTGCTGAACGGCGCGCCCGTAGGCCACGTCGAGCCGGCGGCGACCACCGCGTCCTTCAGCGCGACCCATGCTTCCTGCTTGGTGGCCCACGTCTGCGCGCCGAGGCCCTCGAACGCCTCCAGCAGGGCTGCCGAGTTCGGGAGCTTCTCGATCGCCTTCGACGCGCGCAGCGCCGCCAGCGTCTCCTCGGACAGCTCGAAGCGCAGCTTGAGCGGGCGCTCGACCGTGATGCGCCGGTAGCCGAAGTCCTCGTTGCGGAAGACCTTCACCTTGCCGTGCAGCGGGTGCTCAGGGTCCTTCGCGACCTCCAGAGCCTCCCCGTACAGCCGGGTGATCTCCTTGATGTGCTCCTCGCTGAACTGCTTCCGCTTGTCGCCGAGTGACTTCCGCATCTTCTGCCAGTAGTCGCGTGCGTCCAGCAGCACGACCTTGCCCTTGTGGTCCACGTGCTTGCGGTTGGTGAGGATCCAGAAGTACGTGGAGATGCCCGTGTTGTAGAACAGCTGGTCCGGAAGCGCGACGATCGCCTCCAACCAGTCGTTCTCCAGGATCCACTGCCGGATCTTCGACTCGCCGGACTCCGCCGCGCCCGTGAACAGTGGCGACCCGTTGAAGACGATGGCGACACGGCTGCCGCCCCCGCCGTTCACGTCCACCGGCTTCATTTTCGAGATCATGTGCTGGAGGAAGAGGAGCGACCCGTCGTTGATGCGCGGCAGGCCGGCGCCGAAGCGGCCGGCGTCGCCGAGCGACTTGTGCTCGAACTCGACGTCGTCCTTGACCTTCTTCCACTCCACGCCGAACGGCGGGTTGGCCAACAGGTAGTCGAACCGCTTCCGTGCGTGTCCGTCGTCGCTGAACGAGTTGCCGAAGGCGATGTTGGCCGGGTCCTGCCCCTTGATCATCAGGTCGGACCGGCAGATCGCCCAGGACTCGGGGTTGAGCTCCTGCCCGTACACCTCCACCGTGGCGTCCGGGTTCTCCTTGAAGATGTGCTCTTCGGCAGCGCTGAGCATGCCGCCCGTCCCGCAGGCCGGGTCCATGACCGTGCGGACGACTCCCGGCACGGACAGGACGTCCGAATCCGGGGCCACCAGCAGGTTGACCATCAGCGTGATGACCTCGCGCGGCGTGAAGTGCTCACCGGCGGTCTCGTTCGACTGCTCCGCGAACCGGCGGATCAGCTCCTCGAAGATGTAGCCCATGTTGTGGTTCGAGACCACCTCGGGCCGCAGGTCCAGGTCCGCGAACTTGCCCATGACCTGGTAGAGCAGGCCCGCACCGTCGAGCCGCCGGATCTGCTGGGCGAACTCGTACTTTTCCAGGACCTCGCGCGCGTTGTCGGAGAAGTGCCCCACGTACGCCTGAAGGTTCGCTGCGGCGTGCGCCGGGTCGGCGGCGATCTTCTTCAGGGTGAGGTCGCTCTTGTTGTAGAACCCGTGACCGGACGCCTTGCGCAGGAAGCGGTCCGTGTCGATGTCCTGGCCCGCGAAGTCCTCCAGCCGCGCGACGACCTTGTCCCGGGTCGGCGCGAGGACGCACTCCAGGCGGCGCAGCACGGTGAACGGAAGGATCACCTTTCCGTAGTCGGACTGCTTGTAGTCGCCGCGCAGGAGATCGGCGACCGACCAGGCGTGGTTCGCCAGCTCGGTGTGCTTACTGCTGTTCAAGGGGTCCTCGGGTTCCTTCCGTGCTGCCCCGGACATGCGGGACGGACAGGCACAAGTGTGGCGGACGGGCGATCGGTCTCGTGCGGGAAGGTGCGAAATCCGCCCAAGACATGCGACCGCGTGCTCAACTAAGGCAGCCGAAGGGCCAGTTGGGTCGCCGCTTCAACCAACGTTAGCACCCCACCTCCGCGCGTCAAGCTGATTGACGATGCTTTCAATGCGACGCTACGGTCTGTGCGCCAAGGGAGGCGGGCAGGGCTGCCCGCCGGGGGAGGCGTCATGATGACGAGCGGCTACTACACAGGCCACCCGTGCGAGGAGTGCGGGGAGCGGGTCACCATCCACGTGTACACGGGCAAGGTCTTCGCGCACGGGAGCCCGCGTCAGTGCCCGATGTCGGGCAAGCCGGTCTACGACCTCGCGTCCGTAGCCGAGGGGCGTCCCCGCCGCCTTTCGCACTTCGACCGCAGTCGCGAGGAGAGCGCCGAGAAGCGGGCACCGCGCGTGCGGAAGCCGCGCGCCCCGTTCATCGACTTCCCGGGCTGGTTCCCGCGCTGGGAGGACGAGGCGCTGCCGTCGGTCGCCCTGCCGGCGAAGGGGCGCATCGGGGTGTGGCTGCCGGAGAAGAGCCACCGCCAGCACGGCGACTTCGTGGACCTCCTGCTCGGCGGCCGGGTCGCGCACTCCTGGGACCCGGACCGCGCGTGCTGGTCGGTCTCCAAGGACCACTTCATCGCCCTCACGGCCGGGTTGCTGCGCCGGTACGGGCGGATCTCCGTGGGCCGCGAGTTCGACAGCGGGGAAGCGTGCAATCCGAGCTGCCGGAACGCGCGCCGCTACGAGTGCACGTGCTCGTGCCGCGCCCGGAACCACGGCGGAGGCAGCTGGATGCGGGGGTGGGACGTCCAGGGCGAGACCACGCGCCGGGAGCGGGGGCGCGACTGGAGCTGGATGAACGTCGCGCCGAGGTAGCGGGGCTCGCCGTGCTGGGCGGCGTCAGCTCCCGGCGGCGTACCGGACGAAGTCCGCCCAGCCGGCCGGAGCGATTGAGAGGTGCGGTCGGCTCGTGTCCTTCGAGTCGCGCACGAACACGGCCTGCCCGGCGACCGTCGCGACCTCGACGCACTCGCCGCCCTCGTTGGAGCTGTAGGAACTCTTGCGCCAGGATGCTTCGGCGACTGCGAACGTGCTCTCTGCGGGCGTCATGGTGAGTTCAACAACCTCTCGATCAGCGCCAGGGACTCGCGGGGGCTGAGTGCCTGCGACCGGATGCATCCGAATCGAGCTGCAAGGATACGGACCTCCTCCGTGTCGCTGATCAGACGGCTGACGTTCTGCACTTCGACGTAGCCGACTTGTGGCCGGCCCTTCGGCATGAGGAGGGTGAATGGGCCCCCATGCCTGCGTGCTCGGGCCGGTCGAAGGGCATGACCTGGAGTTCGACGTTACGTAGCCGACCCAGTCTTGTCAGCTCGGAAAGCTGCTCCTTGTGAACATCCCATTCGCCAAGCGGTCGGCGGAGAACTGCCTCTTCGATCACGCAGTTCACCATTGGCGTGGGACGGTCCGTCAGAACGGCCTGCCGAGCCATGCGGGCTGTCACTCGCTGCTCGATCAAGTCATCGTCCAGCAGTGGCTTCCGCATCCCGTAGAGGGCGCGAGCGTGTGACTCGGTTTGAAACAGGCCGGGGATGTTGTGGTTGCTGTAGTAGCAGAGCTCCGTGGCAACCGCTTCTACCTTCGCGTAGTCCGTGAACCACGCCGGATGCCTCACCCGCGCCCGCGTCCTCGCCCGCGCCACGTCCTCCTTCGCCGCCGCCAGCAGCCCGCCCGCCGCCAACAGCTCGTCCGCCGCGTCCAGGAACTCCGCCTGCGGGGTCCTGCGCCCGCGCTCCAGGGAGCGGATCAGCTCCTCGCTGTAGCCGAGGCGTTCGCCCAGCTCGCGTTGCGTCAGCCCGGCCCGCTCCCGCAGGAGCCGCAACTGCCGCCCCACGACCCGGAAGAGGTCGGCGGCCTCCTCCGCCTCGTCCTCGCCGTCCGCCGGTCCCGTCGTCTCCATCCGCACCGCCCCCGATCCGCAGTCGCCGTTCGTCCCGCACGCCCGCCGGTACGCCGCTCACCGCGTACCGGGCCCTCCCGCAGGCTACGGCGCGTGCGCGCCGCGTCACCCGGATCGGGCGGGAACTGCACCCCATCGTGTGCCCGGACGTGACGAGGGCGGCCCCGGCACGCGCGGCCGGGACGTCACGGCGTCGGCGCGAACACCATCCGCACCACCGCCACGGCGGTGAGCGCCACCGGAACCGCGTACCACCACCGCCGCAGGCACCCGGCCGCGACGAACCAGGCCGAGGCCGCCGCCGCGACGGCTTCGACTCCCAGCGCGAGGCCTCCCATCAGCCGCACCGTGTCCGTGACCGTGTGGTCCCACGGCCCCTCGGACTCGGTGAGGAGGGCGTTGAGCAGGAAGTAGCCCCCGAGCGCGTGCAGGACGAGCAGCGCCGCCGCGCACAGGACCGTCGCGAGCACCGGCGCCGCGCTCGGCGGCGCATGCCGCTCCGTCACCGGTTCCGTCATCGGGGGCCCCCTCGTATGCCGTCGACCCGTTCACCGGCACGACTGTAGGCACCGGCGTCGGCGGCGCCGCAGCACGGGCCGTCGTGCGGGCGGGCGTCGGCCTGTGTGCCGGCGTCTCCACTCCCCGGAACGGTCCGCGTCAGCCCGCCTCCGGCGGCCGGTGGCGCGCCCGCCCCTCCGCGCCCGTCGCCCGGCCCATCAGCGTCCCCACCGTGCCCGCCCCCGGTGCGGCGGCGAGGATGCGTGCGCCGACCTCCGTGAAACCGTGCCGGCGTGGGGCATGCGCTTCCTCGCAGGGGCAGTCGGCGACCCGGGCGATCACCGCACGGTTGCCCGCGGGGACTCGCCCGCGGCCCCGATGCACGCATTGAGTCAGAACGCCGCAACCGACTGTGAGGAGGTCATATCGTCGTCCGCAGGTGTACGCGCCCGACGAGAAGACCAGGAGCCGGATCCACCATGCAGGCCAAAGAGACGCTGTTCGCGGACCTCGTCCAGGGCAAGACGCAGCAGTTCCAGGTGCCGCTGTACCAGCGGACGTACTCCTGGACGGAGCGGCAACTCGCCCAGCTGTGGGGCGACATCCTCGAACAGGTCACTTTACTGGGGGACGGGGACGGCGCGAGCACCCACTTCCTCGGCTCGGTGGTCCTCGCGCCGTCCCCGCAGAACGCGCCGACGTTCAACCGCTGGCTCGTCGTCGACGGCCAGCAGCGGCTCACCACGCTGTCCCTCGCGCTGGCCGCGATCCGCGACCACATCGCCGAGGCCCAGCCCGACGAGGCCGCGCGGATCGCGGAGGACTACCTCGTCAACAAGCGCAAGAGCGGCACCGACCGATTCCGCCTGCTGCCGACGCAGGCCGACCGCGCGCAGTACGCGGCACAGGTGAACGGCACCACCGCCGACCACGGCGCGGGCGACCGCGTCGCCGCCGCCTACCAGTTCTTCCGCACCAAGCTCGTCCAGGCCGAGGACCCGGCGGAGCCCGTGGACCCGCTGCGCATCGAGGAGGCGATCACCACGCGGCTCACCCTCGTCGCCGTGACGGCCGAGCGCGGCGACAACGTCCACCGCATCTTCGAGTCGCTGAACAACACCGGTCTCAAGCTCAGCCAGGCCGACCTGCTGCGCAACTACCTCTTCATGAAGCTGCGGACACGCGGCGAGCACGTCTACGAGACGTACTGGCTGCCGCTGCAGGACAGCCTCAGCAACGAGGAGCTGGAGCAGCTGATGTGGCTGCACCTGGTGCTCGACGGCGACGACCGCGTCCGCCGCCAGGACCTGTACACCGCGCAGCAGCAGCACTTCGAGAAGCGGGCGGCCGGGGATCCCGAGATCGAGGAGTACATCAGGGAGCTCCACCGGCGCAGCGCCCACTTCCGCAAGGTGATCCATCCGCGGGAGGAGACCTCACCGGTCGTCCGCGCGTACCTGGAGCGGCTGCACGACTGGCAGGCGATGGTGACGTACCCGGCGCTGATGCTGGTGCTCGACCGGCGGGCCCGGGGGGAACTCGACGACGCGGAGACGGCGCGCGCCCTCTCCTACGTGGAGAGCTTCCTCGTGCGCCGCACGATCTGCCGGGTGCCGACGAACAACCTGAACCGGATCTTCCAGTCGGTGCCCGCCCAGCTGCCCCGCGACGTCCCCGTCGCGGACGGTCTGCACCGGCTGCTCTCGTCCGACAACCGCTTCTGGCCCGACGACGCCGAACTCCGCGACAAGATCCGCACCGCGCCCTTCTACCAGTACGGCCGCCCGCATCAGCGCAGGCTCGTCCTGCAGCGGCTGGAGGAGAGCCACGGGCACCCGGAGCCGGTCGACTTCGCGGCCGCGCAGCTGACCATCGAGCACGTGATGCCGCAGGCGCCCGGCGACGCGTGGCTGAGCATGCTCGCTGAGGACGCGCAGCCGGGCGAGAGCGTCGAGGACGTGCACGCCCGCCTTCAGCACACCCTGGGGAACCTGACGCTCACGGCGGTCAACGCGGAGCTGTCGAACCACCCCTTCGAGCGGAAGCAGGACCTGCTGAAGGCCAGCCATCTGGAGATGAACCGGCGCATCGCCGCCACCGAGCGGTGGGGCGCTACCGAGATCCTCGCCCGCGCCGACGACCTCGCCGAGCGCGCCGCCGTCCTGTGGCCCGCCCCGCTGCGGGACGTCCGCCGCGCGGAGCGCTCCCGGGACTGGCACCTCGCCCACCAGGTCCTCGCCGCGCTGCCGCCCGGCACCTGGACCTCGTACGGGGACCTCGCCGCGTTCCTCGGCTCCGGCGCACAGGCCGTGGGCAACCACCTGGCGAACACTCCCGGAGTGACCAACGCGTACCGGGTGCTCAACAGCGAGGGGCGGGTCTCCGACGGCTTCCGCTGGGCGACGCCCCGTGACGAGGGCGACGACGTCCGGGCGCGTCTCGCCGCGGACGGCATCGCCTTCACCGCCGCCGGGGCCGCCGACCCCGCGCAGCGGCTGTCGGCCGACGACCTCGCCCGGCTGCTCGCCGATCCGGAGGACGGGGGCGCGGACGACTCCGGCGCCGGGGCGGGCGACGGCGAGGAGACGCGCGCCGCGCGGTTCCGGCGTCAGCTCGCAGCCGACGACGGCCCGGCGACCGTGGCAGCCGTCGAGGACGTGCTCACGTCGTGGGAAGCCCTCGGCGGCTGGATCGGCCACGGCGC
This sequence comes from Streptomyces sp. Tu 2975, assembly GCF_009832925.1. GTDB lineage: Bacteria > Actinomycetota > Actinomycetes > Streptomycetales > Streptomycetaceae > Streptomyces. The sequence continues at coordinate 2,592,132 of NZ_CP047140.1, read as the reverse complement.
GGGCCAGACCACCACCAGCGCCTATCTGATGCTCGGGGCGGCCGGCGGACCGGGGAAGGGCATCTGGCCGATGACGCTGTACCCGGGCAGCGGACGCGGCGGCACGGCGGAGGTCGTCTTCCAGTACCTCGCGTCCCGCGAGCCGTTCACCGAGCGGGCGCTGCGTGCCGAACTCCTCGCCCGGCTCAACCAGATGGACGGCGTCGACATCCCGGAGGGCAAGCTCGACCTGCGGCCCGCCTTCCGGCTGTCGGTGCTGGACGACCCGCGCAACCGGGCCCTCCTCACCGAGACCCTGACCTGGTTCCGGGCCCGCTGGGAGAGCCGGGACGCGGACTGACCGGCCCGGTCCCGTGCTCGGGCCCGGGGCATCGGGCACCCGCCGGACCGGGACCGGTACCGGGGCGGGACCGCCCCGGTACGCGAGGGCGGCGTACCCCTGTCGCTGCTGGTCGGCAGGGGTGCGCACCACGACGCTGAGCCGTGTGAAGAGAGACTCCGTCCAGATTCCGCCGTCGTCGCCGCGACCGGCGGCACCCGTCGCGCAGTTCACGCACCCCGCGCAGTTCACGCAGCTGCTGAGCGCCACACGGCGCGGCGCACGCCTCGCGCGGCTGCTCGCCGTCGAGCAGATCGCCGCATGGGGGTGGTCGCGCGACGGCGAACGCGCGGAAGCCGTCGCCGTGGTCGTCGCCGAACTGGCCGCCAACGCCGTCACCCACGGACGCCTGCCGGGGCGCTGCTTCCGGCTCGGCATGGTGCTGCCGCCGGGTGGCCGGCTGCGGATCGAGGTGACCGACCCGCGCGGCGAACGCCTGCCCGCCGTGTCCGGCGGCGTCCCCGACGGTGAGGGCGGCCGTGGACTCGTCATCGTGGACGCGCTCACCGACGCGTGGGGCGTGCTGCCCTACCCGCCGTACGGCAAGACGGTGTGGGCGGAGCTCGCCGCCGCCCGTGCGGGAGCGGAGCCCGGGGCCTCGCCCGCTCCGGCCGGCGGGGCCGCGCTCCCCGGGTAGGAGGCGGACCGGGGCCACCGCTCACTCCGGCATCTGCGCGGCGCGCCCTGGTGCGGACGCCGGCGGGCCGATCCGGGGGCCGTCCGCCGCTTTCGCGCAGCAGGTGACCGGCCGGCCCCGAACGCCCCCCGCAACGCCCCTTCCGAGCCCAGCGGTTGCGTGTCCGGCAGCCCCAGCGGGCAGAGCCGGTGACCCGCGCCGCACGTCGCGGGCTCCGGCCGTCCCCTGGGCACCGTTCCCGGCCACGTCCTGGCTTCCGCGGCCTCCGGTGGTTCCAGCGCCCCCGAGGTCAGGCCGCCGGTGAGGAGGCCCGCCGCTCGGCGGGCCGGATCGGCGGACCGTTCCACGGGCCCCCGGTCAGCTGCCGGTTCCGGCGGCCTCCGGTGGTTCCAGCGCCCCCGAGGTCAGGCCGCCGGTGAGGAGGCCCGCCGCTCGGCGGGCCAGATCGGCGGACTGGTCGGCCGCCCGGCGCAGGGCCCGGACTCGGCGGAACGCCTCGCCGTAGCGGCGCTGTTGCTCCAGCGGCAGGAGCGGGACGCGCAGACGTCCCGGCTGCACCTGGACGGTGGTGCTGCCCGTGGAGGCGCCGGCGAGGTTGTCGTCCGCTTCGAGGAACCCCGCGAGGAACGAGGGGTCCAGGCGGGACGGGTCGGGCCGGAGGAGGACGACCATGCTGCCGAGTACGGCACCGCGGTCGCCCTCGTCGGCGACGCGTGTCACCGTGCCCGAGCCGCCCCGGACGATCCGGATGAGGACGTCACCCGCCTCGACGACGGGGGACGAGTCGGCGGAGAGGTCGCCGACGCTGCCGGAGCCGGGCTCGCCGCGGGCGATGTCCGCGCCTGTGAGGACGGGCCGGTCCGCGTGCTCCTCGCGCCAGGCCGCCGCGGCCGGGCCTCCCTTGCCGGGCGGGCCCGCGCGCAGGATCTCCAGAGCGCCGCCGCGGGCGAGGTCGGAGACCGCGGCCGTACGCCACTCGCGCCGCCGCCCGTCCGCGGCCGGCTGCCAGGCGCCCCGCCGGGCCTCCTCACCGAGGACATCGGCCCGGAGAGCCAGCTGCCGCAGGTGGTCACCGGCCTGCCGGGCGACCTCGGCCGGGTCCGCGTCCTCGCGGGCGGCGCGGACATGGCGGGCGGGGGTGAGATCCACGAGTTCGTCGAGGAGTTCGACGGCCGGCACCGCGCGGGCCGCACCGGGCTCGCCGGTGAAGCTGCCGGGCGCGGACCGGAAGGCGTCCCAGTGACGCAGGACGGTCCGGGTGAGGGCGGCCCAGTCGAGCGGCTCGCGTCTGCGCCGGGGCCGGCCCGTGTCGTCGGAGAGCGTGTCCGCCGTGCCGGCGGTGTCCACGAAGAGGACGGCCGTGCGGCCGGCCGCGCCCGCGTCGGGGTGCTGGAGCACCCACAGCTGCAGGCCGATGTGGAGCGGGACGGCCGCGCCGGCGGGCAGCGCCACGACCGCCCGGACGGCGCCCGTGCGGATCAGCTCCGCGCGCACCCGCCGCCCCGACGCACGGGCGGCGGTGGCGGGCGGCAGCAGCAGCACGGCGTGACCGCCGGGCCGGAGGTGGGACAACGCGTGCTGCACCCAGGCGAGTTCGGGCTCGGCACGGGCAGGTACGCCAAAGGCCCAACGCGGGTCGTAGGCCAGCTCCTCGTGCCCCCAGTCGCGGTCGCCGTACGGCGGATTGCAGAGGACGGCGTCCGCCGCGAGGCCGGGGAAGGCGTCGGCCCGCAGGCTGTCGCCGATCCGTGCCGTCAGGTCCGCGTCCGGCCTGGTCAGCCGGAGCCGTACAGCGGCGCGCTGCGCCTGCACCGGTACCGCGTCCTGGCCGTACAGGTCCGTCGCTCCCCGGCGCGCGGCGGCTTCGAGAAGCGTGCCGCTGCCGCAGGCCGGGTCGAGGACGTGGGCGGGGTAGGACGTGCCGGCGGACGGCGGCCCCACCAGACGGGCCATCAGATCCGCGAGTGGTTCGGGCGTGGGATAGGTGCCGCTGGACGCGCTGTCGTCGAGTTCGCGCTCGGCGAGGACGTCCAGGGCGGCGAGGCCGCTCTCCTCGTCCACGCAGCGCAGCAGCGCCCGCAGGGCGCCCGTGTCGTCGGAGTCGAAACCGGCCTCCTCCGCTCCGGGTACACCGGCGGCGAGGTCGCGGGCGAGGGCCTCGGCACGGCCGACGAGTTCGGTGTCCGGCAGGTCCCGCAGCGAGCCCGCGGACGCCTTGGCGGCGGGGGCGGCGGCGAGGACGAGGGGGAGCAGCCGGGCGGCGGCGCCGCTGCCGGCGGGATGGAGGCGCAGGCGGGTGCGCAGTTCCTCGGAGGGGGTGGCCGCCGAGATCTGGCCCCGGCTCTCCAGCCAGGCGCGCACGGCTTCGAGTTCGTAGAGCGGGCTGGACTCCGTCCCCCCTGCGGGCGCCGGGAAGTCCTCGTGCCGACGGCGCCAGTTGCTGACGGTGGCGCGCGTGACGCCCGCGATACGGGAGATCTCGGCGGCTGTCACCTGCGCGGATGGCTGTGGCATGGCGTCCCCGGGGGTGTGTGGATCGGACGGGGAACACCCTACGGCACGCGTCAATCTCCACATGTGGATTGACGATGCTTTCACGCTCGTGGTTATCTGGTGGAGCTTGCGGAGGCGGCATCGTCATCGTCTCGGCCCCGCAGCGATCGGCGCACGGCGGTGTCGCCGCGCCCCCCTTCCGTCGTCCTTCTCGTCCGGCAGGAGCCGTCGTATGAGCACTCCTCAGCAGCCCCAGCAGCCGTCCGGCTCCTCCCCGTGGCCCTACGGCCCCCCGCCGCAGCCGCCGGCGGGCCGGCAGGGCAGGCCGTCCCGCGTGAAGAAGTGGCTCACCCACGGCGGGGCCGCGTTCATCGCGCTGATCGTCGGGGCGGCGGTGGCCGGGGGAGGCGAGGCGGACGGGGGTGCGGACACGGCGGCTGTCGACGCGCAGGCCCAGCCCGCCGCGACGGCGACCGTGACCGCCGAGGCGGAGCCCGCGCCCACCGTCACCGAGACGGTCACGGCGACGCCGGAGCCGCCGAAGAAGGCCGAGTTGCCCGGACCGGCGACCAGCTTCGAGGGGGACGGCGAATACCTGGTTGGCACGGACATCAAGCCCGGTACTTACAAGACCGCCGGATCCGACGGGGAGTTCGGCTGCTACTGGGCGCGCCTGAAGGACGCGAGCGGCGAGTTCGACGCCATCATCGCCAACAACAACCTGAAGGGGCCGGGGCGCGTGAACCTCAACAAGGGGGAGTACTTTCAGACGCAGCGATGCGCCGAGTGGACGAGGGTGGGGTGACCGGCCGGCTTGCCGTCGGCCGCGGCCGTGAGCCGGTGAGGGCTCCGGGCGTACTCGTGCCGCCGCACCCACCCATTGGTCTAGACCTTGTGTTGCCGTGGCGCCCGGCGCCAGGCTGTCCTGTGGGTCCGCTACGGATCGACCCAGCCTGGACCCCGCGGGGCGAGCCGCCGCCGGAACGCTCCGCGCTGGGCTTCCCTCAGGCCTTGCGGGGCTCCGCTGCCCGCTTCGCCTCGGGCAGCGCCTCGCTCACCAGCTTCATGTAGCGCTCCCAGTCCCAGTGCGGCCCCGGGTCTGTGTGGTCCGTCCCCGGGACCTCGACATGTCCCACGATGTGCTCCCGGTCCACCGGTATGCCGTGGCGCACGCAGATGTCCGCCGTCAGCTTCGCCGAGCCGCGGTACATGGCGTCGGTGAGGTCCTTGGGCCGGTCGACGAAGCCCTCGTGCTCGATGCCTATGCTGCGCTCGTTGTAGGACCGGTTGCCGCAGTGGTAGGCGACGTCGTACTCGCGGATCATCTGCGCGACGTGGCCGTCCTTGCGCACCACGTAGTGGGTCGCCGCCTTGTGCAGGGGGTCCCGGAACACCTTCAGGGCGGTCGCGTAGCTGCCCTGCACGACGTGGATGACCACCCGGTCGATCGCGTAGTCGTCGGGCCGCCAGGCCAGCCGCCAGTTCGCGGCGTTCGCCGAGACCCACTGGGCCGCTGCGAAGTCGAGCTCGCCCTCCTTGCGCGGCGGGCGCACCCAGGGCATGCCCCGCCACAGCCGGCGGATCTCCTCCTCGGCCAGCAGGCCGCCGCCCACCGCCGCGGCCCCGCCGCCGATCAGTACGGCCCGCCTGGTCACGCCGCTCTTCTTCCGGCCGCTCTTCCCGCCGCCGTGCCTGCTCTCGCTCCCCATGCCGACCACAACGCATACTCACGAGCTTTCGGTTCCCCGGCACCCGTACCCTGGTAGCGCTATGACTGAGACTCCCCAGCGCCCCCTCCGCGTCCTCGCCGCCATGTCCGGCGGCGTGGACTCCGCCGTCGCCGCCGCCCGTGCGGCAGAGGCCGGTCACGACGTGACCGGTGTGCACCTGGCGCTCTCCGCGAACCCGCAGTCCTTCCGCACGGGTGCCCGCGGCTGCTGCACCATCGAGGACTCGCGTGACGCGCGCCGCGCCGCGGACGTCATCGGCATCCCCTTCTACGTGTGGGACCTGGCGGAACGCTTCCGCGAGGACGTGGTCGAGGACTTCATCGCCGAGTACGAGGCGGGCCGCACGCCCAACCCCTGCCTGCGCTGCAACGAGAAGATCAAGTTCGCCGCGCTGCTCGACAAGGCCCTCGCGCTGGGCTTCGACGCGGTGTGCACCGGCCACTACGCCACCGTGGTCCTGAAGGACGACGGCAGCCGCGAGCTGCACCGCGCCAGCGACATGGCCAAGGACCAGTCGTACGTGCTGGGCGTCCTCGACGAGAGGCAGCTCGCGCACGCCATGTTCCCGCTCGGCGACACGCTGACCACCAAGGACGAGATCCGGGCGGAGGCCGAGCGGCGCGGGCTCGCGGTCGCGAAGAAGCCCGACAGCCACGACATCTGCTTCATCGCCGACGGTGACACACAGGGCTTCCTCGCGGACCGCCTCGGCACCGCGGAGGGCGACATCGTCGACGAGTCGGGCACGAAGCTCGGCAGTCACGACGGCGCCTTCGGGTTCACCATCGGGCAGCGCAAGGGCCTGCGCATCGGGCACCCGGCGCCCGACGGCAAGCCGCGCTACGTCCTGGACATCTCCCCGGTGAACAACACCGTGACCGTCGGCCCGGTCGAGGCCCTGGACGTCACCGCCCTGACCGCGATCAAGCCCCGCTGGTGCGGCGCGGCCCCGGAGGGCCCCGGCACGTACACCGCGCAGCTGCGCGCCCACGGGGGTGAGACGGAGGTGACGGCCGAGCTGGTCGACGGCTCCGAGCTGCGGGTCACCTTCACCGAGCCGGTCCGGGGCGTGGCCCCCGGCCAGGCGGTCGTCCTCTACGACGGCACGCGTGTGGTCGGGTCGGCGACGATCGCGACCACGACCCGGCGGGCGACGGCGGTCGCCTAGGCATTCCCGTGCGCGTCCGGTCGGCCTCCGGCCGGGCCGGCCGGTCCTGGTCCGGTCGGGCCCTGCCTGGCCCGGCCGGCCCGGGCGGCCCGGGCAGGCTCCGGAAGCGGAATGGCCTGGACCGCCTGCTCCTCCAGGAACGCCAGCAGCGCCGCGTTGAACCGCGCGGGCTGCTCGGCCCCCGGGAGGTGCCCGGCGCCCTCGATCACCGTGAGCGTGGCGTGCGGGACCAGAGCCAGCATCCCCTCCGCGTCGGAGACGGGGGTGTACGCGTCGTCCGTCCCGACGACGATCAGTACCGGCGTCTGCACCGCGGCCAGCGTGTCGCGGTAGTCGGGCCGTTCCGCGCGGCCGCGGAGGGCCGCCGCCGCGCCCTCGGGTGCGGTCGTCCGCATCATCGTCAGCACCCGCGCCGCGACGTCCGGCATCGCCGTGACGTTGTACGCCGCCAGCATCTTGTCGATCACTTCGTCCGCGTACCCGTCCATGCCCTCGGCGAGCAGCCGGTCGGCGAGGCTGTTGCGGAACGCTTTGCCCTCCTCCGTCTCGGCGAGCGGGGACGTGTCCGACAGGACGAGCGCCCGCACGCGCGGCGCGTACGAACGCTGGAACTCCATCGCGATCTGGCCGCCCATGGAGACACCGCCGACCACCACGCGCCGGAGACCGAGATGGTCGAGGAGGCCGGCGATGTCGTCCGCAAAGTCGGAGAGCAGGGTCGTGCCGGGGACGACCTGGCTCTCGCCGTAACCGCGCAGGTCGGGAGTGATCACGCGGTACCCGGCCCCGGTCAGCGCCTCGGCCTGGGGCGCCCACAGGGAGCGGTTGAAGGGGTGCCCGTGGACGAGGACGACAGGCACCCCGTCGGCCGGTCCCTGGTCGCTGTAGTGGATCACTGCACCGTTGACGGTCACTCGGCTCATACCGGCACTCTACAAGCGTGATCAGGGACATGATCGGCGCCAACCGGCCGTGATCGGGCGGCACTTCCGGCCACGCCCCGGTCCATGGGAGGTGCGGCCCTCCGGGGCCTGACGGACGGGCCGTCACTCCGCGAGGAACCGGACCAGCGTCGGCGCCAGTACGTGCGGGGCCACCTCGTGCGTCTGGCCCGTCAAGGTGCGGTGGCGTCCGCGGGGGAGGGCCGTCGCCACCGCGCGGGCGGCGTCGCGCATCCCGGTGGGGCTGGCGCCGCCGTCGACCACCATCACGGGGGCGGTGACGGAGGCGAGGAGCCCCGTGGGCACCACGCCGTCCCCCATCACCGCGTGGTCGTACGCCAAGGTGTGCGCCAGAGCCTCCATGCCCGACCACGCCGGCAGCGGACGGAGACCGTCGACGGCCTCCTCAGGCATCCCCGTCGCGGTCATGAAAGCGGCGAGCGCGTCACCCCGCCGCCCCTGGGCGAGGAGGGCCGTCATCCGGCCGACGTACTCGGTGTTGCCCTGCGCTGCCGCCGGGTCGGTCTCGAACGGCGGTTCGTAGACGGACAGTCGAGTGATCGGCAATCCGGCCGCCGCGGCGTGCAGCGCCAGCGCCGCGCCCGAGGAAATGCCGTGGACGGCGGCGTGGCCGCCCGCCGCACCGATGACGGCGGCGAGGTCCTCGATCTCGCGCTGCACCGCGTACGGGGACGTGTCCCCGCTTGCTCCCCGGCCGCGGCGGTCGTACGTGAACACGCTGAAATGCGGGGCGAGCAGCTCGGCCAGCGGCGCGTCCGACGCGGCCGTGCACAGCGCTCCGCCCACCAGTACCAACGCCGGTCCGCCGCCTCGCCGTTCGTAGGCGATGAGGGTGCCGTCCGTGGACTCGGCCTTCATCACAGCCGTGCTCATGGTGGTGTCCATGAGAGGGCTGACCGGGCCGCTCGCGAGAACTCATCGCTCCGACGGGAGAATTCCGTGAAGGAGGGATGTCGGTACCTCCCTTTACGGTGGTCGCATGAACATCTGCGTCTTCCTCTCCGCCGCCGATCTCGACGAGCGCTACACCCGCCCCGCCCGCGAGTTCGCCGAGCTCATCGGCAAGGGCGGCCACACACTGGTGTGGGGTGGTTCGGAGAGCGGGCTGATGAAGGTCGTGGCGGACGGCGTGCAGGAGGCCGGCGGCAGGCTGGTCGGCGTCTCCGTCGAGTTCCTCCGGGCCAAGGCGCGGGCGGACGCGGACGAGATGGTGATCGCCAAGGACCTCGCAGAGCGCAAGGCGCTGCTGCTTGCCAGGTCCGACGCCGTTGTGATCATGGTCGGTGGCACCGGGACGCTCGACGAGGCGACCGAGATCCTGGAACTGAAGAAGCACGGCCACCACACCAAGCCGGTCGTCCTGCTCAACGCCGCCGGGTTCTACGACGGGCTCAAGCAGCAGTTCCAGCGGATGGACGACGAGGGCTTCCTGCCCCTGCCGCTCACCGACCTGGTGTTCTTCGCCGAGGACGGCGCCGGCGCCATGGCGTACCTCGAGGAGTCCGCCGGTATCCGGTAGTGCGAGCATGGCGGGCATGACCACCCATCTGATCACCGGCGCAGGATCCGGCATCGGCGCGGCCGTCGCGCGTCGTCTGCACGAGCGGGGCGACGATCTCGTCCTCGTCGCCCGCGACGCGGGCCGGGCCAAGGAATTCGAGGCGCGCTACCCGGGAGCGGGCACGCTCGTCGCCGACCTGGCGGACCCCGACCGGATCTCCTGGGCCCTCGGGCACCAGTCCATGCCTTCGAGCGTCGACTCGCTGTTGCACATCGCGGGAATCGTCGACCTCGGACCGGTCGGCGACCTGCGTCCGAAGACATGGCGCCAGCAGCTCAACGTGAACCTGATCGCGCCCGCCGAACTGACCCGGCTGTTCCTTCCCCAACTGCGGGCCGTCCAGGGCCATGTCGTTTTCGTCAACTCCGGTGCCGGCCTCGCCGCCCACGCCGAGTGGGCCGCGTACGCCGCCTCCAAGCACGGCCTGAAGGCCCTCGCCGACTCCCTGCGGCACGAGGAGCACGCAGCCGGGGTACGGGTCACCTCCGTCTACCCGGGGCGCACCGCGAGCCCCATGCAGGCCAAGGTGCACTCGCAGGAGGGCAAGGAGTACGACGCCTCACGCTGGATCGACCCCGAGTCGGTCGCCACGGCGATCCTCACCGCGCTGGACCTGCCGCGCGACGCGGAGATCAACGATCTGACGGTGCGCCCGGGGCGCTGAGCGCGGAGACACGTACGCTGCCGGGGTGAGCGAGAAGAACGAGTTCCGATGGGGCCCCGCGACCGGCGTGGGCTCCCTGCCCGGCGGCGACGCACGCGAGGCGGCGAGGACGGTCACCGGGTCCTTCGAGGAGTTTGTCCACCTGCCGGAACTGCCCGCCCGTGGGCCGGGCGCCGACATGATCGGCCGGACCATCGGCCTCCTTGTCGAGATGTACGCCCATGTGGAGCCCAGCGGCTGGCGGATCAGCGACCGGCCCGGTCGCGACACCCGCAGGGCCCGCTCCTGGATGGGCGAGGACCTCGACGCGCTCGAGGAGTTCACCCAGGGCTACGAGGGCCCGCTGAAGGTGCAGGCCGTCGGCCCGTGGACGCTCGCCGCCGCCCTCGAGCGGCGCGGCGGCGAGGCCGCGCTCGGCGACGCCGGCGCCTGCCGGGACCTCGCCGCCTCCCTCGCCGAGGGGCTGCGCGAACATCTCGCCGAGGTGCGCCGCCGGGTCCCCGGCGCCCGCGTCGTGCTCCAGCTCGACGAACCGTCGCTCACGGCCGTGCTGAGCGGGCAGGTCAGGACCGCCAGCGGCTACCGCACGTACCGTGCCGTCGACCGGCAGGTCGTCGAGAGCACGCTGCGGGATGTCATGGCCGCCGCGGACGGGCCGGTGATCGTCCACTCCTGCGCACCGGACGTGCCCTTCGCGCTGCTGCGCCGCGCCGGTGTGCAGGGAATCTCGTTCGATTTCGGACTGCTCACGGACCGTGACGAGGAGTCCATCGGTGAGGCGGTGGAGGGCGGCACCAAGCTCTTCGCGGGCATCGTCCCCTCCACCGACGCCGCGTCGGCCGGATTGTCGGTGGGCGCCGATATCGTCAAGGGTGTACGGACACTGTGGCGCAGGCTGGGGCTGAATCCGGGGACTCTCGCCGAGTCGATCGTGATCACTCCGACGTGCGGGCTCGCGGGCGCCTCGCCCGCGTACGCCCGGGCGGCGCTCGCCCACTGTGTCCGCGCCGCGAGATCCCTCGCGGACAACCCTGAGTAACGGGTGCACGGACAACGGGAGGACGAAACGGTGGCCGGCGAACAGCAGACGAACCTGCCCGCCCAGGCACGGGAGGAGCACGCGCTCCTGTCCGAGCAGATCGAGGAGCACCGCTTCCGGTACTACGTGAAGGACAGCCCCGTCATCAGCGACGCGGAGTTCGACAAGCTCCTCCGGGAGCTCGAAGGGCTCGAGGAGCGCTATCCGGAGCTGCGCACGCCCGACTCGCCGACCCAGAAGGTCGCAGGGGACTACGAGACCGAGCTGACCAAGGTCGAGCACCGAGAGCGGATGCTCTCCCTGGACAACGCCTTCGACGACGCGGAGCTCGCCGCCTGGGCCGAGCGCGTCGCCCGTGACGTCGGCGCCCCCGGCTACCACTTCCTGTGCGAGCTGAAGGTGGACGGCCTCGCGGTCAACCTCACCTACGAGAAGGGCCGGCTGACCCGCGCGGCGACCCGCGGCGACGGGCGGGTGGGCGAGGACATCACTCCGAACGCCCGCACCATCGCCGGTGTCCCCGACCGGCTCAAGGGCGACCGTATCCCGGACCTGGTGGAGATCCGCGGCGAGGTCTACTTCCCGATGGAGCAGTTCCAGGAGCTCAACGCCCGCCGCGTGGCAGCCGGTGAGCAGCCCTACGCCAACCCGCGGAACTCGGCCTCCGGTTCACTGCGCCAGAAGGACCCGAAGGTCACCGCCACGCTGCCGCTGCGCATGGTGGTGCACGGCATCGGCGCACGCGCGGGCCTGACGATCGACCGGCTCTCCCAGGCGTACGACCTGCTCCGCGAGTGGGGCCTGCCCACCGCCCGGCACAACAAGGTGGTCGGCTCGCTCGACGAGGTGCGTGAGTTCATCGCCTACTTCGGAGAGCACCGCCACTCGGTGGAGCACGAGATCGACGGGGTCGTGGTCAAGCTCGACGAGATCCCGCTGCAGGGCCGTCTGGGGTCGACCGCGCGTGCGCCGCGCTGGGCGATCGCCTGGAAGTACGCGCCGGAAGAGGTCAACACCAAGCTGGTCAACATCCGCGTCGGCGTCGGCCGTACCGGCCGCGTCACGCCGTACGCACAGGTCGAGCCGGTGACGGTGGCGGGGTCGGAGGTCGAGTTCGCGACCCTGCACAACCAGGACGTGGTCAAGGCCAAGGGCGTCCTCATCGGCGACACGGTGGTGCTGCGCAAGGCCGGCGACGTCATCCCCGAGATCCTCGGCCCGGTGGCGGATCTACGGGACGGCAGCGAGCGGGAGTTCGTGATGCCGGCCGAGTGCCCCGAGTGCGGCACCGCGCTGCGACCCATGAAGGAGGGCGACGTGGACCTGCGCTGTCCCAACGCCCGCTCGTGCCCCGCCCAGTTGCGGGAGCGGCTCTTCTACCTGGCGGGGCGCAGGGCGCTCGACATCGAGCACTTCGGTTACGTCGCGGCCGCGGCGCTCACCCAGCCGCTGGAGCCCGCGGAGCCGCCGCTCGCCGACGAGGGCGACCTGTTCGACCTCACCATGGAGCAGCTGCTTCCCATCAAGGCGTACGTCCTCGACCAGGACAGCGGCCTTCCCAAGCGCGACCAGAAGACCGGCGAGGACAAGATCGCGACGGTCTTCGCCAACCAGAAGGGCGAGCCGCGCAGGAACGCCGTGGCGATGCTCGAGAACATCGCGGCGGCCAAGGAGCGCCCGCTGGCCCGGATCATCACGGGGCTGTCGATCCGTCATGTGGGCCCCGTAGCCGCCGAGGCGCTCGCCCGGGAGTTCCGGTCCATCGACCGCATCGAGCAGGCGACGGAGGAGGAGCTCGCGGCCGTGGACGGCGTGGGCCCGACCATCGCCGCCGCGCTCAAGCAGTGGTTCGAAGAGGACTGGCACCGCGAGATCCTGCGCAAGTGGCGTGCGGCGGGCGTGCGGATGGAGGAGCACGGCCCAGGGGAGGACGCGGGGCCGCGTCCCCTCGAAGGGCTCACGGTCGTCGTCACCGGAACGCTGGAGAACCACACCAGGGATGGCGCAAAAGAAGCGCTCCAGGGCCTCGGAGCGAAAGTGGCCGGTTCCGTGTCGAAGAAGACGAGCTTCGTGGTGGTCGGTGACAATCCCGGCTCCAAGTACGACAAGGCCGTGCAGTTGAAGGTGCCGGTTCTGGACGAGTCGGGCTTCGCGGTCCTCCTCGAAGAGGGACCGGAGGCGGCTCGTGAGGCTGCTGTGACCGAGGAGGCGTGACAAAGGGGGCTCGGACGGGCGCTCGACGGGGGCGCGTGAGGCGCACCGCCGCGGCACGAGGGGCAGGATCCGGACGCCCGGAGCGCCGGTGGAACGCCCAGTACAGGTCACGCGTTCATCGCATACCAGATGGTTAAGGGTGGCCGGGTCGCATTCGGGCAAGAGCTGTAGAGCGCTGCCCGTGCGGGTCTCCCGCGGCCTACTGTTGAAATGTGCGCCTGTCGTGCACGGCTGCGTGGTGGGATTCAGTCGTGGTGGCATGACAACGGGAGCCATCGCGAGGCACCGCCGGCTGTGAGAGGGACGGGAATGAAACCGACCGAGAGCGCCGCCCCGGTCTCACGGCCGCGTGCACTCGCGGCCCTGGTGGGCAGGAAACCCGGCCTGCCCGCGGCCGTCGTGGCAACTGCCGCGCTCGTGCTGGGCGCTGGAGTCGTACGGGCTCTCCAGGAGGGGCAGGCGCTCTTCCCCTCCGGCACCGTCGGCTGGTCGATGGCCGTGCTCACCGGCATCATCGTCGGGCATCTCGTCGCCCTCGGCCGCGACCGCTGGTGGGGCGGCGCGGGATCGGGGGCCGCGCTGACCCTCGCCACCCTGCTCCTGTACGGCTGGGTGGCGGCCGGCCTGGTCTCCCTCGCCGTCGTGGCCCTCGTCGGCGCCGCCTGCCGCAACCGCTGGCGGCAGGGCGTGCTGCACGGCGCCGTCGACCTCCTCGGCATCGGAGCGGCGGCGCTCGCGCTCGCCCTGTTCGACGTCGTGCCCACCGTCGAGCGGCCCTGGGACCCGCTCAGTTGGGAGCCCGCGGCCGCGCCCGAGGTGATCCTGGCCGCCACCGCGTACCTGGGCGCCACCCGGCTGCTGCTCTGGTACGTGCTGGCACCGCAGGCCGGCGGTCTGCCGACCGTTGCCCGCACGGCCCTGCTGCGGCAGGGACTCGTCGCCGTCGCGCTCGTCGGCATAGCGCCGCTGATCTGCGTCGTCGCCGTCGCGATGCCGCTGCTGCTGCCGTTGTTCGCCGTACCGCTGATCGCGCTGGACTCCACGCTGTGGATCGCCAGGGCCAGGGCGGAGGAGCAGCTACGGGACCCGCTCACCGGGCTGCCCAACCGCCAGTGGCTGCTGGAGCGCACCTGGTCCGCACTGGAGGACGCGGAGAGCAGCGGCGCACGCGCCGCGCTCGTCCTGATCGACCTCGACCGCTTCCGGTCCGTCAACGACACACTCGGTCACCTCGCGGGGACCGGCTGCTGCTGCAGATCGCCGACCGGCTCCGGCTCGCCCTGCCGCGGGGCGCGGAGGCCGCACGGCTCGGCGGCGACGAGTTCGCCGTGCTGCTGCCCACCGCCGACTCCACGACGTCCGCGCAACGGATCGCCAGGCACCTCGTCGCCGAACTGTCCTCCCCTCTCGACCTCGACGGGCTCACCCTCGTCCTGGAGGCCAGCGCCGGCCTCGCCGTCTTCCCCGACCACGCGCTGGACGCCGAGGGGCTGCTGCGCCGCGCGGACGTGGCGATGTACCAGGCCAAGCGCGACCGGACAGGCGTCGAGGTGTACGAGTCCAAGCGCGACAGCAACACCCCCGACCGGCTCGGCCTCCTGGGCGACCTGCGGCGCGCGCTGGACGCCGGAGACGTCGAACTCCACTACCAGCCCAAGGTCCGCTTCGACGGGCACGTCGCCGGTCTCGAGGCTCTGGTGCGCTGGGTCCACCCCGAGCGGGGGCGAGTCCCTCCGGACGAGTTCATCGCCATCGCCGAGTCCTCCGGACTGATGCCCCACCTGACCGAGTACGTCCTCGAGACGGCGCTCGCCCAGGTCGCCACATGGCGCGCGCAGGGACTCGAGGTGCCGGTCGCCGTCAACGTCTCGCCCCGCGACGTCCACACACCCGGCTTCGCCGGGGCCGTGGCCGCGAGGCTCGCCCGGCACGGGGTCCCCGCCGGCGCGCTCCAGCTGGAGATAACGGAACACGTGCTGCTGGAGGACCCGCAGCGGGCCGCGGACACCCTGGCCGGGCTCGCCGACCACGGCGTGAAGATGTCGCTGGACGACTTCGGCACCGGCTACTCGTCACTGGTCCACCTGCGCCGGCTGCCCGTCAGCGAGCTGAAGATCGACCGCTCCTTCGTGGCCAGGCTCGCGGTCGACGCCGAGGACGCGGAGATCGTCCGCTGCACCGTGGACCTGGCCCACTCGCTCGGCCTGCTGGTGGTCGCGGAGGGCGTCGAGGACGACGAGACCTGGGAACGGCTGAGGGACCTGCGCTGCGACGCGGTGCAGGGCTGGCTGGTCGCCGCGGCAATGCCCCCGCAGGAGGCCACGGCGTGGCTGCTGGCCCGTGGGGAGCACGGCTGGCACCGCCCGGCACTCCCGGCGGCCGGTGAGATCCCCCCGCCCCAGCCGCGTGCGGACCGCACCTCTGGCCGCGCGGTGACGTAGCCCTCGGACGGCGGCGTCCCACCCGACGGCGGCCCCGCTGCCGGGAGGGCCCGGCTGCTCCGTCAGGGGTGGGGCGGGACGGGGAAGGCAAACCGTTTCACGGTCAGCGGCGCCAGCCCCATAGGATTGACGAAAACCATCACACTCACCCCTGAGGATCGCTGCATGCCTGGCATCACGCGCGAGGAGGTCGCCCACCTCGCACGGCTGGCGCGTCTTGAGCTGTCAGGCGAAGAGCTCGAGCACTTCGCCGGACAACTCGACGACATCATCGGCGCGGTCGCCCGCGTCTCCGAGGTCGCCGACCAAGACGTACCGCCGACCTCCCACCCGCTGCCGCTGACGAACGTCATGCGCGCGGACGAGGTCCGTCCGTCGCTCACCCCCGAGCAGGCGCTCTCCGGCGCCCCGGCCCAGGAGCAGCAGCGTTTCAAGGTGCCGCAGATCCTGGGGAGGACTAATCACCATGTCGGACAGCATCATCAAGCTCACCGCCGCCCAGATCGCCGCGAAGATCGCCGCGGGCGAGCTCACGGCCGTCGAGGTGACGCAGGCCCACCTGGCCCGCATCGAGGCCGTCGACGAGAAGGTCCACGCCTTCCTCCACGTCGACCGTGAGGGCGCCCTCGCGCAGGCCCGCGCCGTCGACGAGAAGCGCGCGAAGGGCGAGAAGCTCGGTCCTCTCGCCGGTGTGCCGCTCGCACTGAAGGACATCTTCACCACCGAGGGCATCCCCACCACGGTCGGCTCCAAGATCCTCGAGGGCTGGATCCCGCCGTACGACGCGACGGTCACCCAGCGGCTCAAGGCGGCCGACGTCGTCATCCTCGGCAAGACCAACATGGACGAGTTCGCCATGGGGTCCTCCACGGAGAACAGCGCGTACGGCCCGACCGGCAACCCGTGGGACCTCACCCGTATCCCCGGCGGCTCCGGCGGTGGCTCCAGTGCCGCGCTCGCCTCCTACGAGGCGCCGCTCGCCATCGGCACGGACACCGGCGGCTCGATCCGTCAGCCCGCCGCCGTGACCGCGACGGTCGGCGTCAAGCCCACGTACGGCGGAGTGTCGCGGTACGGCATGGTCGCGTTCAGCAGCAGCCTCGACCAGGGCGGGCCGTGCGCCCGCACCGTCCTCGACGCCGCCCTCCTCCACGAGGTCATCGCCGGGCACGACCCGCTCGACTCGACGTCCATCGACGCGCCGGTCCCGCCGGTCGTCGAGGCCGCCCGTAACGGCTCCGTGGCCGGGATGCGCGTCGGCATCGTCAAGCAGTTCCGCGGCGAGGGCTACCAGGCCGGCGTCGTGCAGCGCTTCGACGAGTCGGTGCAGCTGCTGAAGGAGCTCGGTGCCGAGATCGTCGAGCTGGACTGCCCGTCCTTCGACCTGGCGCTGTCCGCGTACTACCTCATCGCGCCCTCCGAGTGCTCCTCGAACCTCGCCCGCTTCGACGCCATGCGTTACGGCCTGCGGGTCGGCGACGACGGCACGAAGTCCGCGGAGGACGTCACCGCGCTCACCCGTGAGGCCGGCTTCGGTGACGAGGTCAAGCGCCGCATCATGCTCGGCACGTACGCGCTCAGCTCCGGCTACTACGACGCGTACTACGGCTCCGCGCAGAAGGTCCGCACCCTGATCACCCGGGACTTCGAGAAGGCGTTCGAGCAGGTCGACGTGATCGTCTCCCCGACGACGCCGACCACCGCCTTCCCGATCGGCGAGCGTGCCGACGACCCGATGGCGATGTACCTCGCGGACCTGTGCACCATCCCTACCAACCTGGCCGGCAACGCGGCCATGTCGCTGCCCTGCGGTCTCGCACCGGAGGACGGCCTGCCCGTCGGCCTGCAGATCATCGCCCCGGCCATGAAGGACGACCGTCTGTACAAGGTCGGTGCAGCCGTCGAGGCGGCGTTCGTGGAACGCTGGGGGCACCCGCTGCTTGAGGAGGCTCCGTCGCTATGAGTGCCATGGCAAAGAAGGCCAAGAACTTCAAGAAGTCCAGGACCGGGCTGTACGTATCGCTCGGCAGCACCGCGTTCGGCGCGATCAGCGTCGCCAAGCAGGCCAGGCTGGCCCGCGAGGACGGGGACGTGCTGCGGCTGATCGACGCCGCGGTGTCCGCCGCCGCCATCGTCACCGGCCTGGCCATCCTCTACCGCGAGCTGAAGCGGCTCGGCGACGACGACGTTCTGCTGGGCTGAGAGGGAAAGTTTCATCGTGACCGTCACTGAACTGGTGTCGTACGAGGACGCCCTCGCGTCCTACGACCCCGTCATGGGCCTCGAGGTCCATGTCGAGCTCGGCACCAAGACCAAGATGTTCTGCGGGTGCTCCACGGAGCTGGGCGCCGAGCCCAACTCGCAGACCTGTCCCACCTGCCTCGGCATGCCCGGCTCCCTGCCGGTCGTCAACGCGGTCGCCGTCGAGTCGGCCGTCAAGATCGGCCTCGCGCTGCACTGCGAGATCGCCGAATGGTGCCGCTTCGCCCGGAAGAACTACTTCTATCCGGACATGCCGAAGAACTTCCAGACCTCGCAGTACGACGAGCCGATCGCCTTCAACGGCTATCTGGACGTCCAGCTCGAGGACGGCGAGGTCTTCCGCGTGGAGATCGAGCGCGCCCACATGGAGGAGGACACCGGCAAGTCGACCCACGTCGGCGGTGCCACCGGCCGTATCCACGGCGCGTCCCACTCCCTGCTCGACTACAACCGGGCCGGCATCCCGCTGATCGAGATCGTCACCAAGCCGATCGAGGGCGCCGGCGCACGGGCACCCGAGGTCGCCAAGGCGTACGTCGCCGAGCTGCGCGAGCTCATCAGGGCGCTCGGTGTGTCCGAGGCCCGCATGGAGATGGGCCAGATGCGCTGCGACGTGAACCTGTCGCTGCGCCCGAACGGCACCGAGAAGTTCGGCACCCGCTCCGAGACGAAGAACGTCAACTCGCTGCGCAGCGTGGAGCGCGCGGCCAGGTACGAGATCCAGCGGCACGCCGCGGTGCTCTCGTCCGGCGGCACCATCGTGCAGGAGACCCGGCACTTCCACGAGGAGGACGGCTCCACGACGTCCGGCCGGGTCAAGGAGGAGGCGGAGGACTACCGCTACTTCCCCGAGCCCGACCTCGTCCCGGTCGCGCCCACGCGCGAGTGGGTCGAGGAGCTGCGCGCCACCCTGCCGGAGCTGCCGCGTCTTCGGCGCAACCGGCTCCGCGAGGAGTGGGGCGTCTCCGAGCACGACATGCAGTCCATCCTCAACGCCGGTGCGGTCGACCTGATCGTCGCCACGATCGAGGCCGGCGCACCCGCCGACCAGGCCCGCAAATGGTGGATGGGCGAACTGGCCCGCAGCGCCAACGAGTCGGGCAAGGCCCTGGACGAGCTGCCGATCACCCCGGCGCAGGTCGCCCGGGTGACCGCACTGGTCAAGGAGGGCTCGCTCAACGACAAGCTGGCGCGTCAGGTCATCGAGGGCGTGCTCGCGGGCGAGGGCGACCCGGACGCCGTCGTGGACAAGCGCGGCCTGAAGGTCGTCTCGGACGAGGGCGCGCTCGGCGCGGCCGTCGACGAGGCGATCGCGGCCAACGCGGCGATCGCGGACAAGATCCGCGGCGGCAAGGTCGCGGCGGCGGGAGCGCTCGTGGGCGCGGTCATGAAGACCACCCGCGGCCAGGCGGACGCTGCCAGGGTGAAGGAACTGATCCTCCAGAAGTTGGGCGTCACCGAAGGCTGACGGCTGTACGCACGGCGAGGGCGGCGCGCACCACGGGTGCGTGCCGCCCTTCCCTGTTCCCGGCGCCCACGTCGCCTGCGGGGGCGGAGGTCGGCGTCGCGGCATGCGCCTTCGTGGTCATGGCGGGCATCCGCGTCGGATCCGCGTTACCGATCAGGGAGCCGGGCCGTTGTCACCACATGACCACAGCACACCGTGTACTTGCCGCTCTTGCCCTCGCCACCGGCGCCTCCGCGCTCGCGGCCCCCGCCGCGACCGCCGCCCCAGCACTTCCCGTCGGAACGCTGTCCGTCATGGACACGGTCGACACCCTCACCGAGAGCTCCGTCGCACCCGAGCAGCGCGGACAGGTGCCGAGCGCCTCCGAGCAGCTCTCCGGTCTCAACAGGCTGGCCGAGGTGCCGGGTGAGCTGGACCCGCTCACCAGCCAGGCCGCGCCCGTGGTGGGGCTGCTCAGCGCCTAGGCAGTGCGGCGACCTGACGGCGGCGGGCGGACGTCAGTGACGGACGCCCAGCCCCGGCAGCCACAGTTCGCCGCGGTCCTTGCAGCTCACGTCCCTCGCACGCAGTTCCTCCGGCGCCCTGGTGCCGCGGGCGCACAGTTCGGTGACGACGAGGGCGGCCAGGTCCGCGGCGTTCTCCGGTCCGGGATCGGGGAAGTCCGTCTGCCACCAGCCGCGGTCCCTGCTCTGCCAGCCGCGCGCGAGCATCGTCCTGGCGCGGTCGTCGTTGTTCTCCCCGTCGCGGTCGTCGATCGAGGCCTGCAGGCCGTCCTCGAGGCTGTAGGACACGAGCAGCTGGCGGCCCCTGTCGACGGCGCTGGTCAGACAGAAGCTCGCCCAGTCGGTGCCGACCTGCACCGGCAGCTGCTCCACCCACGCCGCGAGGAGCAGCTGAAGGCCGTACTGGAACTGCGCGAGGTCCGCGGCGGGCCGACCGCCCTGACGGGACGTCGGGCGCTCGCCGGGGCCGCTGCGGTCGAGCAGCCACACGTACGGCAGGAACGCCGGGTCGTACGGTTCGCCGCCGGACCAGGCGCCGCCCCACTCGAAGGCCCGCCGCTCCTCGCCCTCGAGGGTCAAGGTGTCGTGGACCGACAGCCCCACCTGCTGCCGGTCCCCGGCGAGCAGGACGATTCTGCGGCCGTCACGCCAGCGGACGCTCGGTCCCTCCGCGGAGCCGCCGTACAGCGTCGGCTCGCCGATCCGCGCCACGATCGCGTCGTACACCTCCTGGAGCGCGCGACGGCGCCCGGCAGGGGTCGTGTCCGGCTCATGGACGAGCACGGGGACGGGGGCGCGGCCCAGATGCGGGCCGGGCGCGTCGTGGAGCATGCGGGCGAACTCCGCGGCGTCCGCGGGCGTCAGGGCTGTCTGGTGGATCCCCCTGTATTCCATGTCGGCCATCGTGCCAGCCGGCGCCGACAAATCCGCTCGTCTTGTGGACCACGGCCGATTCCCGCCGTCGTGCGCCCTTCGCGGCCGGATGCCCCTGCCCTGAGTATGGTGGAGCGGGCGGTTCCGCCGTTGGCCGGATGTCGATCGGACCGCCCGGCCGGGCTCTTGGACGTTCACCACTCGGATGTCACCAGGCCTTCCCGCCGTCATCCGCTCTGATTACCGTCCCTGCGGAGCAATGGCTCAAGGACGAACCATTGGCCGTCGACGGGAGGTCGGGGATGGCACCGGAGATTTCGCGCAGGGGTGTGCTCACGCTCGGTACGGGAGCGCTCGGCGCGGCGGCCGTGGGATCTCTGCTGCCGCCGTCCCTCCGGGCGGTGCTCTCCGCGGATCCGCCGGCGGGCGGGCTGCGCGCGGTCGAGCACGTGGTGATCCTCATGCAGGAGAACCGGTCCTTCGACCACTACTTCGGGACACTGCGCGGAGTGCGCGGCTTCGGGGACCGTAACGCCGTCGAACTCCCCTCCGGCCGGACGGTCTTCGAGCAGCCCGCGCCGAAGGGGCCGGTGCTGCCCTTCCCCGTGCGCGAGGCCGCTGCGGCGCAGCAGAAGGACCTCCAGTACATCGGCGACCTCGACCACTCGTGGGGCGGCGGCGCCAAGGCGTGGCGCGACGGCTGGATGGACGGCTGGGTCTCCGCGAAGACCGCCGCGACCATGGCCTACTACGACCGGCGCGATCTGCCGCTGCACTACGAGCTCGCAGACACCTTCACCGTCTGCGACGCCTACCACTCCTCGATCCACACCTCGACGAACCCGAACCGCAACCACCTCTGGAGCGGCTGGACGGGACACGAGGCCGACGGCACGCGCGCGGTCACCAACGCCGCGTACGCGGAGGGCACCCACCCCGGCTACCCGTGGCCGACGTACGCGGAGCGCCTGGAGAAGGCGGGCCGCAGCTGGAAGACGTACACGGAGTGGGAGAACTTCACCGACAACAGCATCGAGTTCTTCACGAGCTTCAAGAAGATCGCGCGCAAGGCGCTGGCCCCGACCGGTGGCTTCACGTACATGGAGGCCTTCTACGCGAAGGTCCGCGAGACCGAGGACGCGGCGGAGCGCGCCGCGCTGCTCGCGTCACTCGAGCGGGGTGTGGCGACGCTGTCGAAGGGCGAGCGGTCGCTCTTCGAGCGCGGACTGCGCCGGGTCGAGACCGGCACACTCGCCGACAGCTTCCGTGCCGACGTGGCCGCCGGCCGGCTCCCCGCCGTCTCCTACCTCGTGCCGTCGGCCGTGGACTCCGAGCACCCCGGGGCCTCGTCGCCCGTCGCCTCCGCCTCCCTCGTCCACAAGGTCCTCGACGCCCTCGCCTCGCACCCCGACGTCTGGCGGCGCACCGTCGTCCTGATCACCTACGACGAGAACGACGGCTTCTTCGACCATGTGCCGCCGCCCGTCCCGCCCGCCGACGACACCGCCGAGCGCTGGCAGGGGCTCCCGACCGGCCTCGGTATCCGCGTCCCCATGCTGGTCGTCTCGCCCTGGTCGATCGGTGGCTACGTCTGTTCCGAGGTCTTCGACCACACCTCGGTGATCCGGCTGCTGGAACGGTGGACCGGGGTCGAAGAGCCTCTCATCACCCCGTGGCGGCGCACCGTGACCGGCGACCTCACCTCGGCCTTCGACTTCGGCAGGGCACGGCCGCAGCCGGAGGTGGAGAAGCCGGGGGAGGCACCCGCGTTCACGGGCCGCTGGCGGCCGCTGCCGCCCAAGGTGCAGGCGATGCCCGTCCAGGAGCCGGGCACCCGCCCCGCGCGTCCTCTGCCGTACCAGCCCGATGCCCACGCGACGCTGAATGCCGACGCGGTCACCGTGGCGCTCCGCAACAGCGGACGGGCGAGCGCGCACTTCGCGCTCTATCCGTACGCGGGTGAGTTTCCCGCTCCGCAGCACCGGGATGTAAGGGGCGAGGCGCAGTGGACGGTGCCCCTTACGCGTGCCGACTACCGTTTCACCGTCACCGGCCCGAACGGCTTCCGCCGGGAGTTCGCCGGCCCCGCGCGGGGCACGGCCGAGCTCCGCTCCGTCATCGACCACCACGACCGCGACGTGCACCTCAGGCTGCGCAACGGCGGCAGCGCGCCCCTCACGTTCACCGTGCGGCCCCTCGGTTACGTCGAGGAGGCGGACCTGCACGGCTGGACCCGCAGGATCACCGTGAAGGCCGGACGCAGCCGCACCGTCGTGCACTCGGCGGCCGACGCTTACGGCTGGTACGACCTCGAGGTGACCGTCGAAGGGCCGGAACGTGAGTCCGGCTTCCGGCGCCGGCTGATGGGACACATCGAGAACGGCCGCCCGAGCGTCTCGGGCTGACGCCGCGTACGGCGCCGGGGTGAACGGTGCACATCGCTGTCACGGAGCCGGCGATGTGCACCGTTATGCGCCGCTGTGCATCGTGTGTGACTCACCCCACGAAAGGGACAAACGATCACTATTGGCTGCCAGAGTGTTTTCTTGCAGGTCATGAGTTCTTTGCGGGCTGTTCCCGACCAAAGATCCACGAACCACCAGGGGAGCCGGTCCGTTGGCAGCAATTGCCCGGTGGTGCGTCACGCACCGCCTCGTCGTCGTCCTGCTCTGGCTCGTCACACTCGGCGGCGTCGCGGCCGCTGCGGGCTTCGCCGGAGCCGCTTACTCCAACGACTACGAGGTTCCGGGAACCGAATCCGGCCGTGCCACCACCCTCCTCCAGGACGGCTTCCAGGGCCGGGCCGGCGACAGCGACACCATCGTCTGGCGCACCGACAGCGGCAGCGTCCGGGCCCCGACCTCGAGAAACGCATGTCGGACATGCTCCAGGACGTCGCCGGGCTCGACGGGATCGCTGCCGTCGTGAGCCCGTACGGCAGCGACGGCGCCACGCAGATCAGCCCCGACTCCCGCACCGCCTTCGCCGTGGTCGCCTTCGAGCACCAGGTCGAGGACATCTCCGAGGCGCAGGCCAGGGCCGTCGTCGACACCGCCAAGGCGGCCGCGGGCGACGGGGTGGACGTGGAGCTCGGCGGCAGCGCCGTCGCGCTGACCGAGGCTCCCGACGGGCATCTAGCCGAAATGGTCGGTGTGGCGGTCGCGGCGGTCGTCCTCTTCCTGGTCTTCGGCTCCCTCGCCGCCAGCGTGCTGCCCATCGCCACGGCGCTCGTGTCCGTCGGAACCGCATACGCGGGCATCGTTCTCCTCGGCCACGTCATGACCGTCGCCGACTTCGCGCCCATGCTGGGCCTCCTGATCGGCCTCGGCGTCGGCATCGACTACGCGCTCTTCATCGTCACCAGACACCGCAAGGGGCTCAAGCGCGGCCTGCCGGTGGACGAGGCGGTACGCGACGCCGTGGCCACCACGGGCCGCGCCGTCGTCTTCGCCGGCGCCACCGTCTGCATCGCGCTCCTCGGGATGCTGATCCTGCGCCTCGGCTTCCTCAACGGCGTGGCGATCGCCGCGTCCCTCACCGTCGTCCTCACCGTCGCCGCCTCCGTGACGCTGCTGCCCGCCCTGCTCTCGATGATCGGCATGCGGGCGCTGAGCCGGCGCGAGCGCCGGCGGCTGACCGAACAGGGGCCGCAGCCCGAACTGCCGACCGGCTTCGCCGCCCGCTGGTCCGCCTTCGTCGAGCGCCGGCCCAAGCTGCTGGGCGCCCTCGCCGCGGTCGTCATGCTGGCGCTCGCCCTGCCGACGTTCTCGCTCCACCTCGGCACGTCCGACCAGGGCAACGGCCCCGCCTCCGCCACCACCCGGCAGGCGTACGACATGCTCGCCGACGGCTTCGGCCCCGGCGTCAACGGGCCCCTCACGCTCGTCGCCGAGCTGGAGGGACCCGACGACCGTGTGGCGCTGGACCGGCTCCGGGAGGACCTCCAGGCCACCGACGGCATCGCGTCCGCCGGGCCCGTCGCCTACAACAGCAGCGGGGACACGGCGCTGCTCACCGTCGTCCCGGAGTCCGCGCCGCAGGCGAAGGCGACGAGCGAACTCGTCGACCGCCTGCGCTCCGAGGTCCTGCCGGTCGCGGAGAACGGCACCTCGCTCCAGGTGCACGTCGGCGGTGTCACCGCCGGCTACGACGACTTCGCCGAGATCATCGTCGGCAAGCTGCCCCTCTTCGTCGGCGTCGTCATCGCGCTCGGCTGCCTCCTGCTGCTGCTCGCATTCCGCTCCCTCGGCATCCCGCTGAAGGCCGCGGCGATGAACGTCCTCGCCGTCGCGTCCGCCTTCGGCATCGTCGTGGCCGTCTTCCAGTGGGGCTGGGGCAGCGAGCTGCTCGGCCTCGGCAGCGCGGGCCCCATCGAGCCCTTCCTGCCGGTGATCATGGTCTCTGTGCTCTTCGGCCTCTCCATGGACTACCAGGTCTTCCTGGTCAGCCGGATGTACGAGGAGTGGCTGGAGACCGGCGACAACCGGCGCGCGGTACGGGTCGGACTCGCCGAGACCAGCCGCGTGATCAACTCCGCCGCCGTCATCATGATCTCCGTCTTCCTCGCCTTCGTGCTCAGCGGCGACCGGGTCATCGCCATGTTCGGCATCGGCCTCGCCGCGGCCGTGGCGCTGGACGCCTTCGTACTGCGCACCCTGCTGGTGCCCGCCCTGATGCACATGCTCGGCGGCGCGAACTGGTGGCTGCCCCGGTGGATGGGCCGCCTGCTGCCCCGGATCAGCATCGAAAAGCCCGAGTGCCGCGAGGCCACGCATGCGAGGATCCCCGGTGCACGCGCGCGCGAGGACGGCGAGCTCGTGCAGTAACGGCCCGCGGTCCATCGGAGGAGCACTGTGTTTGCCACAAGCCTCGGCGACGACGAAGCGGAACTGCGTCCCCTGGAGCCTTGGCAGGCGGAGGAGTTCTTCGCCCACATCGACCGTGGCCGCGAGTACATCGGCCGCCACGTCGGCCTGCCGGACATCGTCAAGGACGTCTCCGCCGCCCGGGCCTTCCTCCAGTCGTACGCCGACAAGGCCGCCGCGGACACGGGACGCATCTACGGCATCTGGCTGGAGGGCACCCTTGTCGGCGGAGTCATGTTCCGCACCATGGACGTGTCCCAGGGGACCTGCGAGGCGGGCTGCTGGCTCGAACCCACCGTGGCCGGGCGGGGCCTGGTCACGCGCGCCGTGACGGTCATCATCGACTGGGCGGTGGAGGTACGCGGAATGCACCGCGTCGAATGGATCGTCGCCTCCGCCAACCAGGCCAGCATCAACGTCGCCAAGCGCCTGGGCATGACCCACGAGGGCACCCGGCGGGAGCTCTACCTGTACCGCGGCGAGCGGCACGACGAGCAGATCTGGTCGGTGCTGGCCCCGGAGTGGCGCAAGCGGCGGGCCGCGTAGCCGGTCGCCGGGCCGCACGGCGCGGAAATCCGTTGGTGCTCCCGGGCGGGCGGTGCTCCAATGCCCGGATGGAACCACGTGATCAGCAAGCCGTGCTCGCCCTGTTCGACCAGCAGGTGCGCCGGGACGCCCCGGGGGGCGAGCGGGCCGGCGACGTGGTGCGCCGGACCGGAGCCGACGGTGACTGGAGCGGTGTCCTGTGGTCCGCGCTGCGCCCGGAGACCGCCGATGCGGTGATCGAGGGGCAGGTGCGGCACTTCTCCGGACCGGCCCGCCCCTTCGAGTGGAAGCTGTACAGCTACGACACTCCGCTCGACCTCGGCGAGCGGCTGCTCGCGGCCGGGTTCACGCCTGAGCCCGACGAGACGGTGATGGTCGGGGAGGCCGCCCGCCTGACGGCCGGCGCCGGACTGCCCGACGGGGTACGGCTGGAACCGGTGACCGGACCGGCGGGCGTCGACCTCGTGGCACAGGTGCACGAGCAGGCCTTCGGGACCAGCAGCGACCGGCTGCGCGAGCAACTCCTCGTCCAGCTGGCCAAAAACCCCGACACGATCGACATCACCGTCGCGATGGCGGGCGACCTGCCCGTCTGCTCGGCCCGGATGGAACGCTACCCGGGGACGGACTTCGCCGGTCTCTGGGGCGGCGGCACGCTCGCCGCGTGGCGCGGCCGCGGCATCTACCGGGCCCTGGTCGCCCACAGGGCCCGTCTCGCCGTGGCCAAGGGCGTCCGCTTTCTGCAGGTCGACGCGTCGGACGACAGCCGGCCCATCCTCGAACGGCTCGGCTTCACGGCGCTGTGCACCACGACGCCGTACGTCTACGAGCCGTGAGGCCCGGGCCGTGAGCGACGTACTCCGACCTCCGGGCCGTGAGCCCCGGGCTGTGAGGGACTGACGCGTTGAGATCCATGGGCCGTTACGCCCCGCGGTCGTTACGAGCTCTGGGCCCGTGCCAGTACGTCGCCGGCGGCGGAGCGGTAGTAGAGCACGGACCGTCCCGCGCGGCGGCGGTCCACGAGCCCGGCGTCCAGGAGCACCTTGAGGTGGCGGCCCACCGAGCCGAGACCCTGGCCCGTCAGCGCCACGAGGTGCGTCGTGCTCATCGGACTGGCCAGGAGCACCAGCACGCTCGCCCGCCCGGCGCCGAGCAGCCTGGCCAGCGCCTCCGGGGCGGTGGCCCGCTCCGGCTCCGCCAGCGTGCCTGAGCACGGGTACACCACGGCGTTGCGGTGCACCGTGCCGTCGACGTCCGGCCGGTCGGTGGAGATCCATCCGGTACGCGGCGTGACCGGCACGAACAGCAGCTGCGATCCCATCAGCCGCCGGGGCGGGAAGGCACGGGTGTTGATCTGCAGCCGGTTGTCGCCCAGCCACCGCATCTCCGGATGCATCTCGTCCAGTGCGGCCGCCCAGCCCGCCCGGCTCAACTGGCCGGTACGCGCGACCACATCGGCCTCCATGACGCGCCGCCGCCGCGGCCACTCGGGCGCCACGGTCTCCCGCCACACCCACTCCAGCAGGCCGGCGATGCGCTCCGGCAGATCGGGGCGCAGCAACACGTCGGGCAGCGGTCCGCGATGAGCGACCTCGAGGTCGGCGCGGGCGGTGTCTGCCGGCGTCTCGCGGATCCGCGCCAACTCGTCGTAGAACTCCCCGCCGTCCAGCGCCGCGCGTTCGAGTGGCGGCACCGGCGTCAGGAAATCGGCCGTCCACCGGTGCCTGCCCAGTGCGACGGGCACCAGCAGGGCGGTGACCGGGTCGGCGGCCAGCCGCTCCAGGAAGGCGGGCCGGTGACGCTCCAGCCACCGACGCTCGGCGGGATGCGCGGGCGAGTTCCTCTTCAGGACCCTCAGGCTCGCTGTCGTCTCGCAGAGGGGGGACACGACGAAGCGGCTGCCCGCGAGCGTGTCCGCGTTGACCTCCCACCAGCCCAATGGTTTCGCCTCCCCGCGAAACATTAACTCCGCGCCCGAAGGCCTGCCGACACTCCGTCCATGCGCACCTACCAAGAGCTCTTCAAGGCGCCGGAGTTCGCCCCGCTACTGGCGGTCTCCGCCGCGCACGTGGCGGCACTGACGGTGAGCGGGCTCGCCCTGGGGACGCTCGTCCACGACGCGACCGGTTCGCCGCTCCTCGCGGCCCTCAGCATGTTCGGCCCGAAGCTGGCGCAGATGATCGGCGCGAGTGTCCTGCTGTCGGCGGCTGACCGTCTCCCACCGCGCGCCGCGACCGTCGGCCTGGCGCTCTTCTTCGCCGTGGCCACCACGGCCCTGGCCCTGCCGAACCTGCCGGTGTGGGGCATCTTCCTGATTCTTTCGGTACAGGGCACGGTCGGCTCGGTGGGCGGCGGTGTGCGCTACGGACTGCTCACCGAGATCCTCCCCGCAGAGGGCTACCTCCTCGGCCGCTCCGTGCACAACATGTGCGCGGGAAGCCTCCAGATCTGCGGCTACGCCGTCGGCGGCGTACTCGTCAACGTCCTGACGCCGCGCGATGCCCTGCTCATCGGAGCCGCCCTGTACGTGGTCTCCGCGGCCGTCGCCCGCGTCGGCCTCACGAGGCGGCCGCCGCGCGCGAAGGGCCGTCCGTCGGCCCGCGAGAGCTGGGGGACCAACGTGCGCCTGTGGGCGTCGAAACCGCGGCGCCGTGTCTACCTCGCGCTGTGGGTGCCGAACGGACTCGTCGTCGGCTGCGAGTCCCTCTTCGTCTCCTACGCCCCACGCCACGCAGGGCTTCTGTTCGCCTGCACCGCGGTGGGGATGCTGGCCGGGGACATCCTGACCGGCCGCTTCCTGCCCGTGCGCCTGCGTGACAGATTCGGTGCACCGCCCCTGCTGCTGTTGCTCGCCGCCCCTTATCTGATCTTCTTCCTGCACCCCGCGCTGCCCGTGGCGCTCGCCGCCGTGACCGTGGGGGCGGTCGGCTTCTCCGCCAATCTGCTGCTCCAGGAACGCCTGCTGTCGCTGACGCCGAGCGACCTGACGGGTCACGCCTTGGGACTTCACTCCTCAGGGATGCTCACCATGCAGGGCGTTGCCGCGGCGATCGCGGGCGGCATCGCACAGCTCACCTCGCCCGCGACCGCCATGACCGTGATGGCCGCCGCCTCCGCCGCGGTCACCCTCACCCTGGCACCGGGCCTGAGGCGCCCCGCGCCGGTGGCCGTACCCGTCCGCAGTGGCGAGGGGTTCACCAAGGGCCGCCCAAGGCCTGCGGACAAGGCCTAAGGCATCCGGCCGCGGCCCTAAGCCGCCGGCCGCCCGGAGATCCGGCAGTCGCCCGATGCGGCCGACCGTACCGAGGGACGAGGGTGGACACACCCACCGGGGCCGCGAGCCCTCGACACAGGAGGAACACCGTGTTCGACTACGCCATCCAGCAACTGCGCCGTGCCGACCTGATCCGCGAGGCCGACGCAGAGCGCCGCCTCCCCCGCACGCAGCGCCTCGGCCGCGCCCCGCGCCCGTCCGGCGGCGACGAAAAGGAGGGGCGGGTGAGCCGGCCCGACAGCAGTCACTTCACACGGGCCGCATGACTCGGGCCATGACCGGTACACCGATCAAGTCTGCCGCGCCCCCGGACGGTTGTGCGATGCTCGGCGGCGTGGAGACAAGGTCCGTCAGCCCCGTATTCGTCGGCCGCGCCGGTGAGCTGGGAGTGCTCACCGACGCGCTCACCCGCGCCGCCGGCGCCGGCCCGCAGACGCCGGCCGGCGGACCGGGCGAGCCCCAGGCACTGCTCGTCGCGGGCGAGGCGGGGGTCGGGAAGACCCGGCTCGTCGAGGAACTGCTGAGCGAGGCCTGCCGCCGCGACGCCGTCGTCGCCGTCGGCGGGTGCGTCGAGACAGGCGCGGACGGGCTGCCGTTCGCCGCCTTTTCGACCGCGCTGCGCTCCCTGCACCGGCGGCTGCCGGAGGAACTCCTGGCCGCCGCCGGCGGTCAGGAGCAGGAACTCGCCCGGCTCCTGCCGGAGCTCGCCGCGCCGGGCGGCGAACACAGCCGGCATGACGAGGAGGGCATGGCCCGCCTCTTCGAACTCACCTCGCGGCTGCTGGAACGGGTCGCGGCGGACCGCACCGTGGTCCTGGTGCTGGAGGACCTGCACTGGGCCGACGCCTCCACCCGCCACCTCCTCGCCTACCTCTTCCGCACCGTGCGCCGCGGCCGGCTGGTACTGATCGCCACCTACCGTTCGGACGATGTCCACCGGCGCCACCCGCTGCGCCCGTTCCTCGCCGAACTCGACCGCATGCGCACGGTGCAGCGCATCGAGGTGCCGCGCTTCAACCGGACCGAGGTACGGCGTCAGATGGCCGGCATCCTGGCGGCCGACCCCGCCCCCGCCCTGGTGGACCAGGTCTTCGACCGTTCCGACGGAAACGCCTTCTTCGTCGAGGAGCTCGCCACCGGCCTCAGCGACGGCAACTGCCCCGCCCTGCCGGACTCCCTGCGCGACATCCTGCTCGTACGCGTGGAGGCACTGCCCGAGGACGCACAGGGCGTGGTGCGGATCGTCGCCGAAGGCGGCTCCACCGTCGAGCACGGCCTGCTGCAGGCGGTCGCCGGTCTGCCGGAGGACGAACTCATCGCCGCGCTGCGCTCCGCGGTCGGCGCGAACATCCTGCTCGCCGCGCCGGACGGGGACGGTTACCGCTTCCGGCACTCCCTCGCCCGCGAAGCCGTCAGCGACGACCTGCTGCCCGGCGAGCGCTCCCGCCTCGACCGCCGTTACGCCGAGGCGCTGGAGGCCGACCCCACCCTCGTACGGGAGGAGGAGCGGGCCACCCGCCTGGCCACCTACTGGTACCGCGCGGGCGACGCCGCCAAGGCGCTGCCCGCCGTGCTCAAGGCCTCCGTCGGGGCCCGGCGGCGCCATGCCTACGCCGAGCAACTGCGGCTGCTGGAACGGGCCATGGAGTTGTGGGACAGCGCCCCCGAAAGCGTCCGCTCGGAGCTGCGGCCCCTGGACCATGCCGAGGTCTACCCCCCGTGCGGCTGCGACCCGGCGACCACACCGCTGCGCTATCTCGACCTGATGGCCGAAGCGGCGGTCGCGGGGCGGCTCTGCGGCGAACGCGAACGGGCACTGAAGACGGCCAAGCGCGGCCAGCGGCTGGCGGAGGCGGAGGACGATCCGCTGCGGGCCGCCTGGTTCTCGGTCCAGCGCTCCCGGCTGATCTCCGCCCTGGGTCGCGGCGACGGATGGGCCGAACTGAGCGCCGCCCAGGACCTGGTACGGGGGCTGGCGCCCTCCGCGGTGCACGCGGAAGTGCTCGCGGAGGCGGCGGCCTGGCGCAAGGAGCACGCCCCCGGCGCGGAGAGCCTCGCGACGGCCGAGCAGGCTGTCGCGTACGCGCGCATGGTCGGCGCGGAGGACATCGAGCTCCGGGCCCGCCTCACCCTCGGCAGTCTGATGGCCGACGCCGGTGACATCGAGGGCGGCGTGGCCGGTATGTACGCGGTCAAGGACCGGGCCGTCAGCCTCAAACTGACCGCGCACATCGGCCGCATCTACACGAACCTGCCGTCCGTGCTGGAGAGCGTCGGCCGCTCACAGGAAGCGATCCGGATCCTCGAAGAGGGCATCGGGATGATAGGCAGGTACGGACTGCTGGACAGCCGTGCCTGGATCAGGAACAACCTGGCCGCTTCCCACTTCTCCCTGGGCCGGTGGGACGAGGCCGAGGAGGCGGCGGCACACGCCCTCCGCGTCGCTCTGAGCCCGAGACCGAGCGGCCGCGCCTGCGTGCTGCTCGCCGGGATCGCCATCGAGCGCGGGGACGTCGCGAGAGCCGTCGAGCATCTGGCGCTGGCACACAAGCACTTCGGCGCGAACGATCCGGTCCCGCAGGCGACGCTTCCCGCGATCACGGTCGCCCTGCGGATCGCCGCCGCGCAGGGCCGGATCCTCGACGCCCGCCGCGAGCTCGAACGCGCCGTCGCGGCCGGCTTTCCCCTCGGCACCCAGCGGTACGCCTGGCCGCTGCTGCGTGCGGCCGCCGCCCTGGAGGCCGACACACGCGGGCTTCCGGCGGCGGAACCGGGCCGTCCGGAGGCCGTCCAGCGCATCCGCGGGGCCGCCAAGGCACTGGTGACCGGGGTGCCGGTCTGGCGGGCCCATGAACTCCTGGTCCGTGCGGAGCTGCGGCGTGCGGAGGGGAACGACACGCGCGCCGACTGGGCGGAGGCGGCAGAGGCGTTCGAGGAATCGGAGCGTCCCTACGATCTCGCGGCAGTGCGCCTGAAGTGGGCGGAGCGCCTGCTGCGGTCCGCCGCCGCGGGAGCGGGCGACCCCGACCGCAAGCACGCCACGGATCTGCTGCGCCGGGCCCGGACGGTTGCCCGGGAGCTGGGCGCGCGGCCCCTGAGCGAGGAGATCGAGCTGCTGGCCAGGCGCGCCCGCGTCGACCTCACCGAGGCCGCCGCGCCGGCGGACGGCCCGCAGGCCGGTTCGGACCTCGGCCTCACCCGCCGCGAGCAGGACGTGCTGCGCCTGGTCGCCGCCGGTCACGGCAACCGCCGGATAGCGGAGGAGCTCTACATCTCGCCGAAGACGGCGAGCGTCCACGTCTCCAACATCCTCGCGAAGCTGGGTGTCTCCGGCCGCGGCGAAGCCGCCGCCATGGCCCACCGCCTCCGCCTCTTCCAGGACCTGACGGACGCCGCCCCGGCCTGAGGCCGACGCGCGCCACGTCCGGCCCATGGACGTGCGGACCCGGCGAGGACGTGCGCCTCCCCGTCCGTCAGGTCTGCCACGTCCGTCCCGAGACAACGGCCCTGCCGCACCCGGTCGGTGCCCGTCCTCACCTCGTGAGGGAATCGGCAGCACAGATGCCGGGCGCCCGTTCCGGGCGCCCCGTCCTCAGCCGGGCGTGTCCGGGTCGGACCCTCCCGCCGCACGTTCGCTCGCGGACCCGGGCCCGGGCTGCGGGCCGCGCCGGCGATCCGTGGAGCTCAGGCCGTCGCCGGGGGTTTCGAACTCCGGCCCCGTCGCGTCGCCGACCGGAGCGGCGGCCGGCGCCGTGCCGGGCCGGGGCGTGGCTCGCGTACCCGTACGCCCGCCGTCGTCGGCCCCGGCGCTCTCCCACTCCGCGGGCGGGCCTCCGCGGCCCGCGGCGTCGTCGACGTCGGCAGCGTGCGGCGCACGCGGGTGGACCGTCACCTTGCCCGAGTCGAGGTCGATCGGGCCACGGCCGGGATCGCCGTCGCCTACGTCGACCCTGGTCAGCGCGAGGCGGTTGCGCTCGTCGTCGGTGTGCTTTCGGCCGGGTGCGAAGATCTCCTCGAAGGCGTTGAACACGGACGGGCCTCCCTATCGGACCTCCAGTTGGAGGATCTGGTCGTCGCCCGACTCCGGCGTGCCGCGGGTGTCGGTCTCGCTGGTAAGGAGCCAGAGCTTGTCCCCGCCCGCCGGTACGACGGTGCGCAGGCGGCCGTGCTCCTCCTCGAGGAAGGGCTGCGGGTCCGCGGAAGGCGCGGTCCCGGACAGCGGAATGCGCCACAGGCGTTCGCCGAGCAGCCCCGCCATCCAGATCGAGCCACGTGCGTACGCGATGCCGCTCGGTGAGGCGTCCGTCGTCTTCCATTGCGCGACCGGGTCGACGAAGCCGGACCGGCCGCCCTTGCCCTCGACCTCCGGCCAGCCGTAGTTCTTCCCCGGCTCGATCAGATTGAGCTCGTCCCAGGTGTTCTGCCCGAACTCCGCCGCCCACAGTCGCTTCTCGGAATCCCAGGCGAGGCCCTGCACATTGCGGTGCCCGTACGAGTAGACGACGGAATCGGCATCAGGGTTGCCGTGGACCGGGCGGCCGTCCGGCGTCATGCGCAGGATCTTGCCGCCCAGCGACTCCTTGTCCTGGGCGAGGCCCGTCTCGCCCGTCTCGCCCGTGCCCGCGTACAGCATCTTGTCCGGGCCGAAGGCGATCCGTCCGCCGTTGTGGATGATCCCCTTGGGAATGCCCCGGAGCACCGTGTCCGGCGCGCCCAACTGCTGGCCGGCCGGCTTCTGCTCGTCGTACAGCAGGCGGGCGATGCGGTTGTCGGAGGCGGTGGTGAAGTACACGTACACCTGGCGGTCGGAGGCGAACGAGGGGGAGATCGCGAGGCCCAGCAGGCCGCCCTCCCCGCCGGGCGCGACACCCGGCACGGAACCGATCTCGGTCTTGTCTCCGCTCTCCGCGTCGACCCGGGTGATCGTCCCCTCGTCCCGCGAGGTCACCAGCAGGTCGCCGCCCGGCAGGACGGCCGCGCCCCAGGGTGACTTGAGGTCCTCCGCCAAGGTGGACACGACCTTCACGGAGCCCTTCGCGGGAGGGCCTGCTGGGCTGGGTGCGGGGCTCGGAGCCGCGGTCGAGGGCGAGGCGGCTTCCTTGGAGGCGCCGGGTGTACCGGCGGTCGGACTCGTCCCGTCGCCCGACGAGCATCCGGCCGCAAAGATGAGTGCGACGGCGGCCATCACGGCCGTCACTGCAGGACGGTGCACGGTTCTGATCCCTTCGACGGCGGCTGGAGCTGCCTTCCTGTTCTTCTTACACCGCCGCCGCCGTTCAGGTTCCCGATCTTCCGGAGAAGCCGCGGCAGCCTTCCGCGCGACGGCCCGTCGGGACGCCTCGGCAGCGGTCCGGTCCCGCGTGCACAGGAAGCCTTGACCGCCGCCCGCGCGCCCGGTTTGCAGAGACGCCTCGGCAGCCGCCCGCGCGCCCGGTCCGCGGGAGAGCCGGGGCCCCGCTCAGTCCCACGAGCCCCGTGCCGGCGGCAGCGCCGCGATCTCCGCCAGGTCGTACGCCGTGAGCTCCAGCTTCCACGCACCCGCGTTCTCCACCGCCCACTCCGGCCGCTTCGTGCCGGGCACCGGCACCACGTGCCGTCCCTGGGCAAGCACCCAGGCCAGGGCCACCTGCGCCGGGGTGACGGCGCCTCCGTGCCGTGCGGCGACCCGGCGCAGACCCGCCACGACCGGCTGGTTGGCGGCCATCATCTCCGCCGTGAAGCGCGGGTGGCGCGCCCGTACGTCGTCCGGCTCGAAACCCTGCCCCGGGGTGAGCGTGCCCGTCAGGAACCCGTTCCCCAGCGGTGTCGCCGCGAGGAAGCCCACTCCGCGCGCCCCGCACCACGGGAGCAGCCGTCCCAGGGCCTGGGGGGACCACACCGACAGCTCCGCCTGCACCGTGCTCACGGGGAACACCTGCTGCATCCGCTCCAATTGGCGAATCGTTCCCTCGTGCACGTCGGCCCCCGAGCGACGTGACGCCCGCGCGCCGACGGCGCACATCCCGAGCGCCCTCACCTTGCCGGCGCCCACCAGCTCCGCCATCGCGCCCCAGGTCTCCTCCACGGGCACCTCGGGATCGGCGCGGTGGAGCTGGTACAGGTCGATCACGTCGGTCTGGAGCCGCCGCAGCGAGGCGTCGCAAGCACGCTTCACATAGCCGGGCCGCCCGTTGGCGACGATGTGCTGGTCGCCGACGAGCAGGCCCGCCTTCGTCGACACGAAGGCGTCCGCGCGCCGCTCCTTGAGGACCCGGCCGAGCAGCAGCTCGTTGGTGAACGGGCCGTACATGTCGGCCGTGTCCAGCAGGCTCGAACCGGCGTCGAGCGCGCTGTGGACGGTACGCAGCGACCGGTCCCCGCGCTGCTGGGAGCTGCTGTAGGCCCAACTCATCGGCATGCAGCCGAGCCCCACGGCGCCCACCTCGAGGCCCGCCGCACCGATCGCCCTGCGCTCCAACTCCCCGTACCTCTCCCTCGGCCGCCCCCAAACTAACCAATGGGCGCCCGCGGCCTTCGCATAGCCTCCTGACCATGACTGCTGATGTGTGGCTCCCCGTCGCGGCCGACGAGATCGACGGCCTCCCCGCGTCCTCCGCGACGGGCCTGACGTACCGGTTCTGGGACGGCGGACCCGACTACCCCGCCGACCCCGCCGACTGCGCCTTCTACGCCGTCCCGTACATGAGGGGCATGGAGGTGGCCATACGGCCGCTGGCCGCCATGAAGTCCGTACGCGTCGTGCAGACGCTCTCCGCGGGCATCGATCATGTGGAGCCGGGACTCGGCCTGCTGCCCGCCGGTGTGCGGCTGTGCAACGCCAAGGGCGTCCACGAGGCGTCCACGGCCGAGCTCGCTCTCGCGCTCGTCCTCTCCTCGCTGCGCGGCATCCCCGGGTTCGTACGCGGGCAGGACTCGGAGCAGTGGCGGTCCGGCTTCTACCCGTCGCTGGCCGACAAGTCGGTACTCATCGTGGGATACGGGTCCATCGGCGCCGCCGTGGAGGACCGGCTCGCGCCGTTCGAGTGTGCGCGGGTGGCGCGCGTCGCGCGCTCCGCCCGGACAACGGAGCGCGGCGAAGTGCGCGCACTCACCGACCTTCCCGTCCTCTTGCCGGACGCCGATGTCGTGATCCTGTCCACCCCGCTCACAGAACGGACGAAGGGCCTGGTGGGGGCGGACTTCCTGAGGCGGATGAAGGACGGCGCGCTGCTCGTCAACATCGCCCGCGGCCCGGTCGTCGACACAAAGGCGCTGCTCGCGGAGGTGGAAACCGGTCGGATCACCGCCGCTCTCGATGTCACGGATCCCGAGCCGCTGCCCGCCGGGCATCCGCTCTGGCACGCCCCCGGCGTACTGATCAGCCCCCATGTCGGCGGCTCCACCTCGGCGTTCATGCCGCGCGCCAAGCGGCTGCTGGCGGATCAGCTCAGCCGTTTCGCGGCGGGCGAAGCCCTGCGCAATGTCGTCGTGACGACCGGATAACGACCTTCGGGCTGCCCCGTTCGCACACGCTTCGAAGTCACTCGAATGCACCGCGTGCCTTAATCGCCAGAGATCGTCACGCAGAGTAGAGGGGCTATGTCCCTGAGTGACGATATTGGTGTATCGTCCCGACCTGGGGGCTGCACCGTGCGAGGGGTGGTGCTGTGGCGCGAACTGATTGCCGATCAGACGTGAGGGGGGCGACGGGCGATGTACGGCCGATGGACCGACGATCCGACGCGGCAGGGCAGCCGCTGGCGACCCCCGCGCACTGTGCTGCGCGGAGCGACGACTCCGACGGCCGCGCCCCAGGCCTCCGTACCGCCCGCGCCCCCGGGGACGGCGGCGCAACCCCGGACCGCGCGATGAGCGCGCCAGGGGCACTGGCGTTCCGGGACGCGCTGCCGCGCGGCGGCTCGAGAGTGAAGCGCCAGCTCGGCCTGGCCTTCGTCTGCGCCGGCTACGGAGTGGGCGCCGCCTTGGGCTGGGGCTCGGACCGACTGGCTCTGATCATGGGCGACTTCGGGCTCAGCCTGGCCGCCCTGATCGCCGCCGTCTCCTGCCTGCTCTACGCCCGCACGCAGAAGTGCCGCTTCCGTCCCGCGTGGCTGCTGTTCGCGTTCTCCTCCGCCATGGCGGCGGCGGGGAACGCGGTCTGGGGCTGGTACGAGGTGGTGCTCGACCGCACCGTGCCGAGCACGTCCGTGGCCGATCTGTTCTTCCTCTGCTTCGCGCCGCCCGCCATCGTCGGACTCCTGGTCCTGGCCAAACGGCCGGTCTCCAAGGCCGGGTGGGTCTGCCTCGCGCTCGACGCCTGGCTGATCGGCGGCTCGCTGCTCACGCTTTCGTGGAGCCTCGCGCTCGCCCACACCGCGCACGCGCAGGGCGAGAGCGTGGCCCCGGCCGCGCTCGCGCTGGCCTACCCGCTGCTGGACATCGTGCTGGTCAGCATGGTGCTCGCGCTGCACTTCCGCCGCTCTCCGGCCAACCGGTCCGCGGTCAACACCGCGATCGCCGGCCTCGCGCTCACGGTGCTGTGCGACGCCCTTTTCACCTCACCGCTGCTGCGGGAGAGCTACAGCTCCGGCCAACTGCTGGACGCCGGCTGGTTCGCGGGCTCGCTTCTGCTCGCCTACGCCCCCTGGGGAGCACGCACCGGCGAGCCGGCGGGTCCGCCACGGGGCACGAGGAATCCGGTGCGTCCCATAACGAGCTCACTGTCCGCGCTGACCCCGTACCTGGCCGCGGCCGTGTGCACCCTCGGCATCCTCCACAACGTCATCGAGGGGCGCCGGGTCGACCGGGTCGTCGTGTTCACCGGCTGCACCGTCGTCCTCGCCCTCGTCGTACGGCAGGGCATCATGCTCCTGGACAACATCGCCCTCACCCACGAGCTGGCGCAGAAAGAGAACCACTTCCGCTCGCTGGTGCAGGGGTCGAGCGACGTCATCATGATCGCCGCGCCGTCCGGGGTCCTGCGCTACGTCTCGCCCGCGGCCGCCGGCGTCTACGGGCGGGACGCGGAGGAACTGGTCGGCACCGAGCTGGCCACGCTCATCCATCCGGAGGACCTCGGCCGCGTCGTCCACGAACTGCGCCGCTTCCTGGCGGCCGAGCCGTCGGCGGAGCCCACCACTCGCATGGAGTGCCGGTTCCGGTCCGGTTCCGGCGACTGGCTCAACGTGGAATCGACGGTCAGCCGGCATCAGGGCGGCCTGATCTTCAACAGCCGTGACGTCACGGAACGGGTGCGACTGCAGGCCCAGTTACAGCACAACGCGGAGCACGACCCGCTCACCGACCTGCCCAACCGCGCGCTGTTCACCGAGCGGGTCAGAGGCGCCCTGACGGGCCGCAGGGCGGGCGACGAGGGCACCGCCGTGCTCTTCATCGACCTCGACGGCTTCAAGGGCGTCAACGACCGGCTCGGCCACCAGGCGGGCGACGAGCTGCTGATCCAGGCGGCCCGGCGGCTGGCCGATTCCGTACGGGCCGCGGACACGGCCGCCCGGCTCGGCGGCGACGAGTTCGCCGCCCTGATCGTCGGCGACGGCTCCGGGGACAGGTCCGCCCGCGAGTCGCAGGTGCTGGAGATCGCCGACCGGCTGCGGCTGATGCTCTCCCAGCCGTACCGCATCGACGGCGGTGAGGTGCGGGTGGCGGCCTCCATCGGCGTCGCCTTCGCCGAGCCCGCGATGAGCCCCACCGACCTGATGCGCAACGCCGACCTCGCCATGTACCGGGCCAAGGCCGCGGGCAAGGACCGCGTCGAGCTGTACGCGCCCCAGATGCAGGCCGAGGTGGTCCGGCGCACCGAACTGGCCGCCCGGCTGCGCAGCGCCCTGCACGAGGGCGAGTTCGCGCTGCTGCACCAGCCAGTGGTGAGCCTCACCACGGGCCGGATCGCGGCGGTCTCCGCACAGGCCCGCTGGCGCTCCGCGCAGGGCATCCTCTTCACCCCTGCCGAGTTCCTGCGGGTCTCCGACGACGGCGACCGCAGCGCCGAGCTCGGCCGCTGGCTGCTGGAGGAGGCCGTCGGCCAGGCCGCGGAACGCGCCGGCGCCGGCCATCGGACAACGGTGTCGGTGCGACTGCCGGCGCGTCTGCTCCTGGACAGGGCGCTGCCGCTCGGCTCCATCGAGGCCCTGCTCACGCGGCACGGCCTGCCGTCGGGAGCACTCGTCATCGAGCTCGCGGACAGTGACCCGCGGATCTCCTTCGACGAGCTCGAACAGCGGCTGACGGCCCTGCGCAGGATGGGCGTACGGATCGCGCTGGACGGCTTCGGCAGCGGCTACGCGGCGATCAACGCGCTGCGCAGACTTCCCGTGGACGTGCTGAAACTGGACAGGGGCCTGATCGAGGGCGTCGTCGAGTCCGCCAGAGTGCACAAGATCACCAGCGGTCTGCTGCGGATCGCGGGCGACCTCGGCATGCAGTCCGTGGCGGACGGCGTGGACGTGCCGGAGCAGGTGCTGGCGCTGCGTGCCATGGGGTGCACCCACGGCCAGGGCATGGCATTCTCCGGGCCGCTGGACGAGTACCGGCTGCGCCGTGCGCTGGCCAGGGGCGAGTATCCGGTGCCCGACGGGCTGGGGGTGCCGCTGCTGGCCGCGGGCGTCCCGCCTGCACGGAATGGCTCAAATAATGAGACGCGCGTCCCACCCACTTGACAGTGGTAGCGCGCCGGGGGGAGGGTCATTGCCATGCGCACCCGAATTCTCGTACTTGGAAAGCGCGTCGGCTAGCAGAGCCGCACCGACAGCTCTGCAGACACCTCCCGACGCGCTCCCCTCGCTTGCCTCACGGCACGAGGGGTTTTTTGTTGCACCGGCGCCGACAGCAGCCAGATCAGAACCGCATCAAACCTCGCGAAAACCCTCAGCTTCGAGAAGAGAACGCCGATGACCGAGCAGGCCTCCGGGGCCCACCATCCGCAGCCGCGGGCCCGTAACGGCGGACACCAGCCGTCCGCCACCGTCGAACACGTCACGGGTGCGCAGTCCCTCATTCGCTCTCTCGAGGAAGTAGGGGCCGACACGGTGTTCGGCATCCCGGGCGGCGCGATCCTCCCGGCGTACGACCCGATGATGGACTCCTCGAAGGTCCGCCACGTCCTGGTCCGCCACGAGCAGGGCGCGGGCCACGCCGCCACCGGCTACGCGCAGGCCACCGGCAAGGTCGGCGTCTGCATGGCGACCTCCGGTCCCGGCGCCACCAACCTGGTCACCCCGATCGCCGACGCGCACATGGACTCCGTGCCGCTGGTCGCGATCACCGGCCAGGTCGCCAGCAAGGCCATCGGTACGGACGCCTTCCAGGAGGCGGACATCTGCGGCATCACGATGCCGATCACCAAGCACAACTTCCTGGTCACCAAGGCCGACGACATCCCGCGCACCATCGCGGAGGCCTTCCACATCGCGTCCACCGGCCGCCCCGGCCCCGTTCTCGTCGACATCGCCAAGGACGCCCTCCAGGCCAGGACGACCTTCAGCTGGCCGCCGCAGACCGAGCTGCCCGGTTACCGTCCGGTCACCAAGCCGCACGCCAAGCAGATCCGTGAGGCCGCCAAGCTGATCACCGGTGCCAAGCGCCCGGTCCTGTACGTCGGCGGCGGCGTCCTCAAGGCCGGCGCCACCGCCGAGCTGAAGGTGCTCGCCGAGCTCACCGGAGCCCCCGTCACCACCACCCTGATGGCGCTGGGCGCGTTCCCCGACAGCCACCCGCTGCACGTGGGAATGCCGGGCATGCACGGTGCGGTCACCGCCGTCACCGCGCTGCAGAAGGCCGACCTGATCGTCGCCCTCGGAGCCCGTTTCGACGACCGCGTCACCGGCAAGCTGGACAGCTTCGCCCCGTACGCCAAGATCGTCCACGCCGACATCGACCCGGCGGAGATCGGCAAGAACCGCGCCGCCGACGTCCCGATCGTCGGGGACGCCCGCGAGGTCATCGCCGACATGGTCCAGGCCGTCCAGGCCGAGCACAGCACCGGCAACACCGGCGACTACACCGCCTGGTGGAAGGACCTCAACCGCTGGCGCGAGACCTACCCGCTGGGCTACGAGCAGCCGGGTGACGGCAGCCTCGCACCGCAGCAGGTCATCCAGCGCATCGGCGAACTCGCCCCGGAGGGCACGATCTTCGCCGCCGGCGTCGGCCAGCACCAGATGTGGGCCGCCCACTTCATCGACTACGAGCAGCCCGCCACCTGGCTGAATTCGGGCGGCGCGGGGACGATGGGCTACGCGGTTCCCGCGGCGATGGGCGCCAAGGCCGGAGCTCCGGACCGCACGGTCTGGGCGATCGACGGCGACGGCTGCTTCCAGATGACCAACCAGGAACTCACCACCTGCACTCTGAACAACATCCCGATCAAGGTCGCGATCATCAACAACGGCGCCCTCGGGATGGTCCGCCAGTGGCAGACCCTGTTCTACAACCAGCGCTACTCCAACACGGTGCTGCACTCCGGCCCCGAGGCCACCGGCCTGGAGAAGAGCGCCGGCACCCGCGTCCCGGACTTCGTCAAGCTGTCGGAGGCCATGGGCTGTTACGCGATCCGTTGCGAGTCGCCCGACGACCTCGACAAGGTCATCGCCGAGGCCAACGCGATCAACGACCGCCCGGTCGTCATCGACTTCATCGTCCACGAGGACGCCCAGGTGTGGCCCATGGTCGCCGCAGGCACCTCCAACGACGAGGTCATGGCCGCCCGGGGCGTCCGCCCCGACTTCGGCGACAACGAAGACGACTGAGAGCCGCAGGAAGAGCTGTAGGAAGAGGAACGACGCACATGTCCAAGCACACGCTCTCCGTCCTGGTGGAGAACACGCCCGGCATCCTGGCCAGGATCGCCGCCCTGTTCTCCCGCCGCGGCTTCAACATCGACTCGCTCGCCGTCGGTGTCACCGAGCACCCCGACATCTCCCGCATCACCATCGTGGTCCAGGTCGAGGATCTGCCGCTCGAGCAGGTGACCAAGCAGCTCAACAAGCTCGTCAACGTCCTGAAGATCGTCGAACTCGAGCCCGGTGGCGCCATCCAGCGCGAGCTCGTGCTGGTGAAGGTCCGCGCGGACAACGAGACCCGCTCGCAGATCGTCGAGATCGTCCAGCTGTTCCGCGCCAAGACGGTCGACGTGTCGCCCGAGGCCGTCACCATCGAGGCCACCGGTTCGAGTGACAAGCTGGAAGCGATGCTGAAGATGCTGGAGCAGTTCGGCATCAAGGAACTCGTCCAGTCCGGCACGATCGCCATAGGGCGGGGCGCCCGTTCCATCACGGACCGGTCGCTGCGCGCCCTGGACCGCAGCGCCTGACTCCCCTTCTCGCCTGGCGAGACCCCGAAACCTCCCCGTCCTCTCCCGCCGTACGGTGGGACGCAACACCAGCACTCCAAGGAGATATCCCAGTGGCCGAGCTGTTCTACGACGACGATGCCGACCTGTCCATCATCCAGAACCGCAAGGTCGCGGTCATCGGCTACGGCA
This sequence comes from Streptomyces sp. Tu 2975, assembly GCF_009832925.1. GTDB lineage: Bacteria > Actinomycetota > Actinomycetes > Streptomycetales > Streptomycetaceae > Streptomyces. The sequence continues at coordinate 2,549,576 of NZ_CP047140.1, read as the reverse complement.
GCCAGGGTCACGCCCACGCGCTGTCGCTGCGTGACTCGGGTGTCGACGTCCGTGTCGGTCTGCACGAGGGCTCCAGGTCCAAGGCCAAGGCCGAGGAGCAGGGCCTGCGCGTCGTGACGCCCGCCGAGGCCGCCGCCGAGGCCGACGTCATCATGATCCTGATCCCGGACCCGATCCAGGCTCAGGTCTACGAGGAGTCCGTCAAGGACAACCTGAAGGACGGCGACGCGCTGTTCTTCGCCCACGGCTTCAACGTCCGCTTCGGCTTCATCAAGGCCCCGGCCGGCGTCGACGTCGCCCTGGTCGCCCCGAAGGGCCCGGGCCACCTGGTGCGCCGCCAGTACGAAGAGGGCCGCGGCGTTCCGGCGATCGCCGCCGTCGAGCAGGACGCCACCGGCAACGCCTTCGCGTTGGCCCTCTCGTACGCCAAGGCCATCGGCGGCACCCGCGCCGGCGTCATCAAGACGACCTTCACCGAGGAGACCGAGACCGACCTGTTCGGTGAGCAGGCCGTGCTCTGCGGTGGTGCCTCCGCACTGGTCAAGGCGGGCTTCGAGACGCTGACCGAGGCCGGCTACCAGCCGGAGATCGCCTACTTCGAGTGCCTCCACGAGCTGAAGCTGATCGTGGACCTCATGTACGAGGGCGGCCTCGAGAAGATGCGCTGGTCGGTCTCCGAGACCGCCGAGTGGGGCGACTACATCACCGGCCCGCGGATCATCACGGACCAGACCAAGGCCGAGATGAAGAAGGTCCTCGCCGAGATCCAGGACGGCACTTTCGCCAAGAACTGGATGGACGAGTACCACGGCGGTCTGAAGAAGTACAACGAGTACAAGACCCAGGACTCCGAGCACCTGCTCGAGACCACGGGCAAGGAGCTGCGCAAGCTCATGAGCTGGGTCGACAACGACGAGGCGTGAGCCCTCGGGCGAGGGGGCCGGTTCCCGGTCCCCTCGCCTCCGCCACTTCGTCCATCCACGGACGAGTGATCCTGCCAACGAGGCGCAAGACGCACCGTGCGGCACCACTACACTGCTCAACAACACCATCGCGTCAGGCCCACAGTGTCGTGCGTCTTCCACGCGGCTTGCCCCCTCCACCGCCTGCGGCCGTCGGGACGGCCGTCCGCACTGCATCTGTGAGGACTCACGTGAGCTCGAAACCTGTCGTACTCATCGCTGAAGAGCTGTCGCCCGCCACCGTCGACGCGCTGGGCCCGGACTTCGAGATCCGGCACTGCAACGGCGCCGACCGCGCGGAGCTCATCCCCGCCATCGCCGACGTCGACGCGATCCTGGTCCGCTCCGCCACGAAGGTCGACGCCGAGGCCATCGCCGCCGCCAAGAAGCTGCGTGTCGTCGCCCGCGCGGGCGTCGGTCTGGACAACGTCGACGTGTCCGCCGCCACCAAGGCCGGCGTGATGGTCGTCAACGCCCCGACGTCCAACATCGTCACCGCCGCCGAGCTCGCCTGTGGCCTGCTCGTCGCCACCGCGCGCAACATCCCCAGGCCAACACCGCGCTGAAGAACGGCGAGTGGAAGCGCTCGAAGTACACCGGCGTCGAGCTGAGCGAGAAGACCCTCGGCGTCGTCGGCCTCGGCCGCATCGGTGTCCTGGTCGCCCAGCGCATGTCCGCGTTCGGCATGAAGATCGTCGCGTACGACCCCTACGTGCAGCCGGCCCGCGCCGCGCAGATGGGCGTCAAGCTGCTGTCCCTCGACGAGCTGCTCGAGGTCTCCGACTTCATCACCGTCCACCTGCCGAAGACTCCCGAGACGCTCGGGCTGATCGGTGACGAGGCGCTGCACAAGGTCAAGCCGGCCGTCCGCATCGTCAACGCCGCGCGCGGCGGTATCGTCGACGAGCAGGCGCTGTACACGGCGCTCAAGGAGGGCCGCGTCGCCGGCGCCGGCCTCGACGTGTACGCCAAGGAGCCCTGCACCGACTCGCCGCTCTTCGAGCTCGACCAGGTCGTGTGCACCCCGCACCTCGGCGCCTCCACGGACGAGGCCCAGGAGAAGGCCGGCATCGCCGTCGCCCGCTCGGTGCGCCTCGCCCTCGCCGGCGAGCTCGTACCGGACGCGGTCAACGTCCAGGGCGGCGTGATCGCCGAGGACGTGCGCCCCGGCCTGCCGCTCGCCGAGAAGCTCGGCCGCATCTTCACCGCCCTCGCGGGCGAGGTCGCGGTCCGCCTCGACGTCGAGGTCTACGGCGAGATCACCCAGCACGACGTCAAGGTGCTCGAACTGTCCGCGCTCAAGGGCGTGTTCGAGGACGTCGTCGACGAGACCGTCAGCTACGTCAACGCGCCGCTGTTCGCGCAGGAGCGCGGTGTCGAGGTCCGCCTGACGACGAGCTCGGAGTCCCCCGACCACCGCAACGTCGTCACCGTGCGCGGCACGCTCTCCGGCGGCGAGGAGGTCGCGGTCTCCGGAACACTGGCCGGCCCCAAGCACCTCCAGAAGATCGTCGCGATCGGCGAGCACGACGTGGACCTGGCGCTCGCCGATCACATGGCCGTCCTGCGCTACGAGGACCGCCCGGGCGTTGTCGGCACCGTGGGCCGGATCCTCGGCGAGGCCGGTCTCAACATCGCCGGCATGCAGGTGTCGCGGGCGGAGGAGGGCGGCGAGGCGCTCGTCGTCCTGACCGTCGACGACACGGTGCCGCCGGCGGTGCTGGCGGAGATCTCGGACGAGATCGGCGCGACGTCGGCGCGGTCGGTGAACCTGGTGGACTGATCCGCCGTTTCGCGTCTCGACGCGGCGGAGCCCGACGCACGGCGAAGGGGCCCGGGTCTCCCGGGCCCCTTCGCCGTGCGCGGGCGGGTGCGTGTCGCCTGCGGCGGGGCGTGTTCCCCGCCTTCCCGGACCGGGAAGGGCCTCGGGCCCGTCCCGCGCTGCGGGCCCCGGTACCGCGCTGCGGGCCCGGTACCGCCCTGTGGGCCCGGTACCGCCCTGTGGGCCCGGTACCGCGCTGCGGACCGTACCTTGCTGCGGGCCCCGGTTCCGCGCTGCGGACCGTACCGCGCTGCGGACCGTACCTCGCTGCGAACCCGTACCGCCCTGCGGGCCCGGTCCCGTACTGCGGGCCGTACCGCCCTGCGGGCCCGGTCCCGTACTGCGGGCCGTACCGCCCTGCGGGCCCGGTCCCGTACTGCGGGCCGTACCGCCCTGGGGGCCCCGGTCCCGGTCTGCGGACCGTACCGCCCCGCAGACCCGGTACGCCGCCGGCGGACGGTACCGCCCGCCGGCGGCGTACCGCGCTTCGCGCGGTGGCCTCGATCGCCGGGCGGGCCGGACATGCCGCTGCGCGGCATTCAGCCCTGCCGGCGGCCCCGGCGTTGCCGGGCGACTTCAGCCCCGCTGGGGGCACTCCCACGGCCGCCAGGCCGTAGGGGAAGATTGAGGTGCGGGCGCCCGGGGGCAGAGCCCCCGAAACACCGCGCGGAGCGCGGTGCCGGGTCCGGGCGGAGCCCGGTTCCGGGAAGGGGCGGGTAGGGGAACACGCCCCGCGCAGCGGCTACCGCACCAACTCGCCCCGCGCCGCCGCTCCCTCCTCCGCGCCGCCCCCGGCGCCCCGCACGCCCCGTCGCATCAGCACCGCGCACCCCGCGCCGGCCACCACCAGCACCGCCCCGCCGATCGCCGCGCCGTGCATCCCGTGCACGAACGCGTCACGCGCCGTCGCGAGAAGTTCCGCCCCGGCGGGGCCGCCCAGTTCCGAGGCGACGGCGCTCGCGCCGCCGAGGGTCTCGCGGGCGGTGTCCAGGGCCTCCGGCGACAGGCCCGCGGGGGCCGAGGCGGTGATGTCCCTGCGGTAGACCGCTGCGCCGATGCTGCCCAGTACGGCCATGCCCAGCGCGCCGCCGAATTCCTGTCCCGTCTCGAGCAGCGACGCCGCCGATCCGGCCTTCTCGGGCGGTGCCGCGGCGAGTGCCAGGTCGGAGACGAGCGCCATCACGGTGACGATGCCGCAGCCGATGACGGCGGCGCCGCCGAGCACGATCCACAGCGAGTCGGTGCCGGACAGCAGCAGCAGGACGAACCCGGCCGCCGCGATCAGGAAGCCGGCGGCGATCACCCTGGCACGGTCGGTCCTGGCGGCGATCGTGCCGGCCACCGGGGCGGCGACGCCGACGGCGAGCGAGGGCGCGGTGCTCCACAGCGCGGCCTCCAGCGGCCCCATGCCGAGCACGGACTGCAGGTACTGCGTGGTGAAGTAGGCGGAGCCCATCATGGCGAACATGGCGACGGTGTTGAGGGCGACGCCCGGGCCGAAGCCGCGCGCCCGGAAAAGCTCCCTGCCGATCATCGCGTCGTCGCGGACCCGCTGCCGCCGTACGAAGACGTATCCGATCGCGAGGCCGACCGTGATGCTCATCGCCGGGACCATGCCGTAGCCGTTCGCGGCGATCTCCTTGAGCCCGTGGACGACGGGCAGTACGGCGCCCATCGACAGCGGCACGCTCAGCAGGTCGAAGCGGCCGGGGGCCGGGTCCTTGAACTCCGGTACCAGGACCGGCACCAGGACCAGCAGGAGCACCATGGCGGGCACGTTGACGAGGAAGACCGAGCCCCACCAGAAGTGGTCCAGCATCACGCCGCCCATCACGGAGCCGAGCGCGATGCCGCCCGCCATGCACCCGGACCAGATGCCGATCGCCTTGGTGCGCTGCTTGCCGTCGCGGAACAAGTTCCGCACCAGGGCCATGGTCGAGGGCATCAGGGTCGCGCCGCCGATGCCGAGCAACGCCCGCGCGACGATGAGCATCTCGGCGTTCTGCGCGTACGCGGCGCCGATCGAGGCGACGCCGAACGCGACCGCCCCGGCGAGGAGGAGCCTGCGGCGGCCGATGCGGTCGCCGAGCGACCCCATGGTCATCAGCAGCCCGGCGAGGGCGAAGGCGTAGATGTCGAAGATCCACAGCTGCTGTGTGCCGCTCGGGTCCAGCTCGAGGCTGATGGCGGGGATCGCGAAGTAGAGGACGGAGACGTCCATGGAGACCAGGAGGAGCGGGAGCAGAAGGACGACGAAGGCGGTCCATTCGCGGCGGCCGGCAAGGGGCGCGGTGGCACTCGGTGAGGTCATGCGCAGCAATGTACGGGCGTACTAAACGACTGTCTAGAACGCTTGTTTAAAACATGCGTATAGAACGCTCGTATGGCATGCCGCTACGCTGCCCGTCATGGGACATCGCGAGGATCTGCTCGAGGGCGCCAAGCGCTGCCTGGTGGAAAAGGGCTTCGTGCGCACCACGGCGCGGGACATCGTCAGGGAGTCGGGGACCAACCTGGCCTCGATCGGGTACCACTACGGCTCGAAGGACGCGCTGCTGGCGGAGGCGTACGTCGCCCTGGTCGAGGGCGTCGCCGACCACTTCGACGCCACGGAGGAGGCGACCACGGGGACGCCCCCCGGTTCGACGGACCGCTTCCAGGAGGTCTGGAGCAACATCATCGCCACCATGTCCGGCCCGGACTCCCTGTGGCACCTGAGCATGGAGATCGTCGTCATGGGCGATCAACTGCCCGCCGTGCGCGACCATCTGGCCCGGGCCCAGCGTGAAGGCGCTCGGGGCATCATCCCCATGTTCATGGGTGGTGCGGAGGCCGACGTCGCCGAGGAGGACGTCGACACGCTCGGGAAGTTCTACATGACACTGATGATGGGGCTCATCGCGCAGTGGTCGTTCGACCCGGCGACCGCGACCCGCGCGGATGAACTCGCCGAGGGGCTGCGGCGGGTCATGAAGGCGGCCGGCGGGACGTCGTGACCCGCTTACAGCCGGGCGCTCTTGAGGGCCATGTGCAGCAGGAGCCGGTGTTCGCCGTCGTCGAGGTCCAGACCGGTGAGCTGCTCGACGCGGCCGAGCCGGTAGTAGAGCGTCTGGCGGTGGATCCCCAGCGCCGTGGCCGTGCGCCCGGCCTGGCCGGCGCAGTCGAGGAAAACCTCCGCGGTGCGGGCCAGTTCGCGGTGCGAGGGGTGCAGCAGTTCGCCCACCGCGGGATCCTCCGCGGCCTCCGCGGGCAGAGCGGTCAGCAGGCGGTACGGGCCGATGTCCGACCATCGGGCGACGGGCCCGAGCCGTGTCTGTGCCCGCGCGGCCCGGGCGGCGGCAGCCGCCTCGTGCCAGGCGCGCCCCAGGGCGGCGAGTCCGCGCAGCGGTGTCGCCACGCCGGCGGCCGCCTCGCCGCCGCCCGCCGTGTCCACCAGGCGGGACGCCGCCGAGATCGCGGGGGAGAGGCTGTCCGCGGAACGGAGCCGTACGAGCGCGGCCACTGCACCGGCCGGACCGCCGGGTGCCTCGCCGGAGGTCTCCGGTAGCACGGGACGCCCACCGCCGGACCGTACGGGCAGGGGCACCGTGCAGAGGGCGGAGGCCCCGGGGAGCGAACGCACGGACGGGGCGTCGCCCGCGGTCCACGGCGTCACGCACACCAGCGTGTGCAGCCCCTCCGCATCGGTGCCCAGCCCGGTGGCCAGCTCGGCCACCGCCATGTCGTACTGCCAGCCCCGTTCCGCCGCCAGCACGGCCCGCAGCTCCCGGGAGAGGTCCGCGCCGACCCGTTCCTCGTCCGCGAGGAGGGTGCCGATCCGGTCGGCGACCTCCATCGCGGCGGACAGCTGGGCGGCCGACGGCCCCGGCTCCGCGTCGAGCAGCCACACGTACCCGAGGGCGACGCCGCGGTGGCGCACGGGCAGACAGATCCGGTCGCGGTAGACGCCCGCGTCCGGGGCGGCGGGGATACGGACCGGGCCGGTGGCGCGGGTGATGCCGAAGCCCTCGAACCAGGCGCGCACCGCCGGGGTCGACCGTCGGGTCAGGATCGAGCGGGTGCGGACCGGATCCAGGGTGGTCTCGTCGAAGGCGCTGTCGCTGTCGTGGGCGCCGAAGGCGATCAGGCCGAAGTCCCGGTTCTCCAGCGTCGCGGGCATGGCCAGCAGTGCGGAGATCTCGTCGACGAGGTCCTGGTAGTCGCCCTTCACGCCGCCATTCTCGCACCCTTCAGACATATGTCTGAGATCCGGGACACGGATGCGTGACAGCTGTCGATGGCCCGGCGTCCGCGCCATCCTTAGGTTCAGGGTGGTTCTTCGTGCCGTTTCCTCAAGCTTTCGGTCTCGGCCACTTCAACACCTGTTCCGTGGAGGTGCCCCGTGCTGGGTCCCGTGATCCTCGCCGCTTCGCGCAGCGACAAGATGCGCCGCTTCGTGTCGGCCGCCCCGGGGACCAAGCAGGTCGTCGCCCGGTTCATCGCCGGTGAGACGGTCGAGCAGGTCGTTCCGGTCGTCAAGGAGGCCGTGGCCAAGGGCCTCGAGGTCACCCTCGACGTCGTCGGCGAGGACATCACCACCCGCGAGCAGGCCGCCGCCGCCCGCGACGCCTACCTCGAGCTGATCGAACAGCTCGCGGGTCTGGGCCTCGGCACCAAGGCCGAGATGTCGGTCAAACTGTCGATGTTCGGCCAGTCCCTCGAGGGCGGCCACGAGCTGGCCCTCGCCAACGTCCGACCGGTCGTCGAGGCCGCCGCCGCCATCGGCACCACGGTTACGCTGGATGCCGAGGACCACACCACCCTCGACTCGATGTTTGCCATCCACGAGGAGCTCCGCAAGGACTTCCCGCAGACCGGCTGCGTGATCCAGGCCTACCTGTTCCGCACCGAGGACGACGCCCGCCGCCTCTCCGAGGCCGGCAGTCGGGTCCGCATCGTGAAGGGCGCGTACAAGGAGCCCGCCTCCGTCGCGTACCAGGACAAGGCCGAGATCGACAAGGCGTACGTCCGCGTCCTGAAGATCCTGATGGAGGGCGACGGCTACCCGATGATCGGGTCGCACGACCCGCGTCTGATCGCCATCACCCAGGAGCTGGCGCGCAGCGCCGGGCGCAAGCTCGACGACTACGAGTTCCAGATGCTGTACGGCATCCGCGGTGACGAGCACGTCCGCCTCGCGGCGGAGGGCCACCGGATGCGGGTCTACACCGCCTACGGCACCGACTGGTACGGCTACTTCATGCGCCGCCTGGCGGAAAAGCCGGCCAACCTGCTCTTCTTCCTCCGCTCGATGATCACCAAGGGCTGAGCCCTCCCACCCCTCGCTAAGGAGCAACGGAACCCATGGACGCTGTGACCCAGGTCCCCGCCCCGGTCAACGAGCCGGTGCACGGCTACGCCCCCGGTTCGCCCGAGCGCGCCCGCCTCGAGGCCAAGCTCAAGGAGCTGGCCGAGAACCCGATCGAGCTGCCGATGACCATCGGCGGCGTGAAGCGGATGGGCGGCGGCGAGCGTGTCGACGTCGTACAGCCGCACAACCACAAGGCCGTCATCGGCACCTTCGCCGGCGCCACCCGGCAGGACGCGCAGGACGCGATCGACGCCGCCCTCGACGCCGCTCCCGCCTGGCGCGCGATGTCCTTCGACGACCGTGCCGCGATCATCCTGCGCGCCGCCGAGCTGCTGGCCGGCCCGTGGCGCGAGACGATGGCCGCCTCCACCATGCTCGGCCAGTCGAAGACCGCCCAGCAGGCCGAGATCGACACCCCCTGCGAGCTCGTCGACTTCTGGCGCTTCAACGTCAAGTACGCGCGTGACCTGCTCGCCGAGCAGCCCCCGGCCAACTCGCCGGGTGTGTGGAACCGTCTGGACCACCGCCCGCTCGAGGGCTTCGTCTACGCGATCACCCCGTTCAACTTCACCGCCATCGCCGGCAACCTGCCGACCGCGCCCGCGCTCATGGGCAATGTCGTCGTCTGGAAGCCGTCCCCGACGCAGACCCACGCCGCCGTGCTGCTGATGCAGCTGCTGGAGGAGGCCGGTCTGCCCAAGGGCGTCATCAACCTGGTGACCGGCGACGGCATCGCCGTCTCCGAGGTGGCCCTCGAGCACCCGATGCTCGCCGGTATCCACTTCACCGGCTCGACCAAGACCTTCCAGCACCTGTGGAAGACGGTCGGCAACAACATCGAGAAGTACCGGTCCTACCCGCGCATCGTCGGTGAGACGGGCGGCAAGGACTTCGTCGTCGCGCACCCCAGCGCCGACCGCGCGGTGCTGAAGACCGCGCTGACCCGCGGCTCCTTCGAGTTCCAGGGCCAGAAGTGCTCCGCTTCCTCGCGCGCCTACGTCCCGGCCTCGATCTGGAACTCCGGCTTCAAGGAGGAGTTCGCGGCCGAGGTCGACGCCATCAAGATGGGTGACGTCACCGACCTGTCGAACTTCATCGGCGCCGTGATCGACGAGCGCGCCTTCGCCAAGAACAAGGCCGCCATCGACCGCGCGACGTCGGACCCGTCCTGCACGGTCGTCGCGGGCGGCAGCTACGACGACTCGGTCGGCTACTTCGTCCGCCCGACCGTCATCGAGTGCTCCGACGCCGCCAACGAGGTCTTCACGACCGAGTACTTCGGCCCGATCCTCGCCGTCCACGTCTACGAGGACGACAAGTACGAGGAGATGCTGGAGCAGATGGAGTCGGTGTCGGCGTACGCGCTGACCGGCTCGATCATCGCCGGTGACCGGGCCGCGGCGGCCCACGCGATGGAGAAGCTCCGCTACGCGGCGGGCAACTTCTACATCAACGACAAGTCGACCGGCGCCGTCGTCGGCCAGCAGCCCTTCGGTGGCGGCCGCGCCTCCGGCACCAACGACAAGGCCGGCGCCCCGCAGAACCTGATGCGCTGGACGCTGACCCGTGCCATCAAGGAGACGCTGGTCCCGCCGACCGACTACTCCTACCCGCACATGGGCTGACCTTCCGGTCGCCCCCCCGAGGCTCCGCCCCCGTCCCGGCCCCCACGCCGGAACGGGGGCGGTTTCCATGTGGCCCCGCCGCACGCCCTGTCGACTTGGCCCGGTCCTGTTCAGAACCGGCGCCTGCGCGCCATCGCGAACGAGAAGACACCGAACAGCACCAGCCCCGCGGCGACGATCACCAACAGCCAGGGCCCCGCGGGAGTTTCGGCGAAGGACCTCAGGGTGTCGTCGAACCCCTTCGCCCTTTCCGGTTCGTAGGTGAGCGCCGCGAGCACGACGAACACGCCGACCGCCGCGAACAGCACCCCGCGTGCCACACCGCCCGCGACGCCCGTCACGTCGATCAGCCGCCGGGTCCGGCGCGTCATGCCGCCCTGCTTCAGGTGCTTGCGGTACTTGCGCAGCGCGGCGCGCACGGCGACCCAGGCACCGGCGACGACGATGCCGGCACCGGCCAGACCGACGATCCACCGGCCCCCGGGCAGCTCCAGCGTCCTGGCCGTCACGTCCTGCGACTGCCGGTCGCTCGAGCCGCTGCCGCTGCCGCTCTCACCCGCGGCGAACGCGAGGACGGAGTAGGCGACGAACCCGTAGAAGACGCAGCGGCCCGCGGACAGCAGCCGCTTGTGCGTCTTGTGCCCGTCGGCTCCCGCGGCGCCGAAGAGCGCTTCGGAGAGCCGCCACAGTGCCATGCCGGTCAGCCCGGCACCCAGCGCCCACAACAGCGCGGAGCCGAACGGCTGTTCCGACAGCTGGGTGAGCGCGCCGCCGCGGTCCGCCTGGCGGCCGGTGCCGCCGAAGGCGATGTGCAGAGCCAGCGCTCCGACGAGCAGGTAGATCACCCCGCGTGCCACGAACCCCCAGCGCGCGGCGGCTTCGACGACGGAACCGTTCGCCGCCCGGCGGGCGCGGGCCCGCCCTGGGAGCGTCGATGTGCGTGCGTTCATGGGCCACCTCCGGTACGCGGATGCCCTGGCGGTTCTCCCGGAAACGGGACGGCGGGCGCGACGCGTGGTGACGACGGCTCAGTTTGCGGGCGCCGAGGGCGGATACCCGAACGGCATGGCTGAGACCGAGAAGAAGACGACCCAGGCACGTACGACGACGAAGAAGACGGCCGCCGCCGCACAGGGACGGGCCCGGTCGGCCGCCGAGGCGCCGGCGAAGGCGTCGTCCAAGGCGCAGGACACCGCCCGCCGCACCGGCGAGGTGGCGCAGGGCATCGGCGGTGCGGCCACGGAGAAGGCACTGACGGCGGCCAGGACGGTCCAGCAGGCGGCCTCCACCGCGGCCGGCGCGACGGTCGGCAAGGCAGGCGTCGTGTGGACGCTCGTGAAGGCACGCAAGGCGATCGTGGCAGGAGCCGGGACGGGCGTAGCCACCGCGGTGGCCGGTTCGTACGCGCTCGGACGCCGTGCGGGCCTCAAGCAGCGCGGCCCGCTGTCCCGCCTCACCGGCGGCAGGCTCTGACCGACCGCGGGGCCCCCGGCCCTGAGGCACGTCCCTCCTGCTCCGGACGGGTGCCGGGTGCTGTGCCGTCGCCCTGCGCCGGAAGGGATCACGCGCCAGTGATCACCACCACGCAGGGAGACACATCGACGGGCGCGGCGGGGACGACACGGTGTTCGGCGACAACCGCGACCGGAGCGGTGTGTCGGCCGGCGCCGTGGGCGGCTCCGACCGCACCGACGCCGGGGCCGGGAACGACACCCTCTTGGGCGGCCCCGGCAGGGATCTGCTCGACGGCGGCACCGGCACGGACGACTGCGGTGGCGAGGCCGGGGCGGACTTCGAGACCGACTGCGAAATCTGAGGCCGGTACACCCCGGGCCCGCGCCGGGACGCCGACTCCCGCCGCGGGCGCGCTGTCGTCCCGGAAACATGATCGCGTCTCAGATAGTAGGAAGTCCGAGTAATTGTGGAGACAGAGCGGCCCGGCTGACCTAGCTTTGTAGGAGCCGAACGTCTCGCTCGATCCAGCGAATGGCGGTTCCGAGTCCGCGCCCCCAGGCAGGCAACCCCTGCGGCGCGCTCCCCGCCCCTTCCGGCGCCTCGAAATCTCTTCTGATCTCAAGGAGTCGATCATCATGTCCGCTGCGACCGCCCGCCGAGTCCGTCACGCCTCCCGTACCAGCGAGTCCGACCGTAAGAACGCCGCCGCCGCCCTGCAGCGCGCCCTCGACCGCCGGGACAACGGCGGCTCCACCGGTCACTGAACCACGATCATCCGCGTCCATATGGTGGACGTGCCATGTCATTGGATGGGACGCGGAGTAGGGTGCCGACATGTCTCGCAGCATCAATCTCGCAGTTGTCCCCGGTGACGGCATCGGCCAGGAGGTCGTGGCGCAGGGCCTGAAGGTCCTTGCCGCGATCCTTCCTCAGGATGTGAAGCTGGAGACCAAGGAGTACGACCTCGGCGCCCAGCGCTGGCACCGCACCGGGGAGACCCTCCCGGACGCGGAGCTCGACTCCCTCAAGAACCACGACGCGATCCTCCTCGGCGCCATCGGCGACCCGTCGGTGCCCTCCGGTGTGCTGGAGCGCGGTCTGCTGCTGAAGCTGCGGTTCGCCTTCGACCACTACGTGAACCTGCGTCCGTCGAAGCTGTTCCCCAACACCGCCACCCCGCTGGCCGGTCGCCCCGACATCGACTTCGTCGTCGTGCGCGAGGGCACTGAGGGCCCGTACACGGGCAACGGCGGTTCCCTGCGCACCGGTACGCCCGCCGAGGTCGCCACCGAGGTCAGCCTCAACACGGCCTACGGCGTGGAGCGTGTCGTCCGCGATGCCTACGAGCGGGCCGACTCCCGTCCCCGCAAGAAGCTGACGCTCGTCCACAAGAACAACGTGCTCGTCTACGCAGGGCACATGTGGAAGAACATCTTCGACAAGGTCGGCCAGGAGTACCCCGAGGTCACCACCGACTATCTGCACGTCGACGCCGCGACGATCTTCTTCGTCACCCAGCCGGAGCGCTTCGACGTCATCGTCACCGACAACCTCTTCGGCGACATCCTGACCGACCTCGCCGCTGCCGTGACCGGCGGCATCGGCCTGGCCGCGTCCGGCAACATCAACCCGACCGGCGAATTCCCGTCGATGTTCGAGCCCGTCCACGGCTCGGCGCCCGACATCGCCGGCCAGGGGAAGGCCGACCCGACCGCCACGATCCTGTCGGTCGCCCTTCTGCTGCGCCACCTCGGTCACGAGTCCGAGGCGGTCCGCATCGAGGAGGCCGTGGCCGCCGACCTGGCGGAGCGTGCGCCGGGCACGACCCGCACCACGGACCAGATCGGCGACGCGCTCGCGGTACGAGTAGCGAGCTGACCCGGGACATCAGACTTCCGGGGGCGTCCCCCGGACACCCCAGAAGCCGCCGGGTCGCATTCTCCACCGCGCCCGGCGGCTTTTCCTGTGCGGCCCCCGGGTGCCACCATCAGAACCTGGGCCGTACTCACGCCGTTCCCTGCACGGATCCCCACGGGCGATAATCGGACGTGGGCCGTGTCGCACGGCGATGCTCGGATGTCCAAGCAGTGGGCGTGAGCGCGGTCCGTCACAACAACCGGTGAAGGACACTGCACTCATGACGACGCCCACGATCGAGCTCAAGCCTTCCTCGCACCCGCTGTCCGACGCGGAGCGCGAGGCGATCCTGGCCAATCCGGGATTCGGCCGCCACTTCACCGACCACATGGTGATGATCAGGTGGACGGAGGGGCGTGGCTGGCACGACGGTGAGCTCGTTCCTTACGGGCCGCTGTCGATGGACCCGGCCAACATGACCCTGCACTACGCGCAGGAGATCTTCGAGGGTCTCAAGGCGTACCGCCGCCCCGACGGCTCCGTGGCCACTTTCCGTCCCGAGGCCAACGCCGAGCGCTTCCAGCGTTCCGCCCGCCGTCTGGCGATGCCCGAGCTGCCGGTCGACACGTTCATCGCCGCCTGCGACGCGCTGGTCCAGCAGGACAAGGCGTGGGTCCCCGCGCACGGCGGCGAGGCGTCCCTCTACCTCCGCCCGTTCATGATCGCGAGTGAGGTCGGTCTGGGTGTGAAGCCCGCCAACGAGTACCTCTTCCTGGTCATCGCCTCCCCGGCCGGCGCGTACTTCCCCGGCGGCGTCAAGCCCGTCTCGATCTGGCTCTCCGAGGACCGGGTCCGCGCCGTCCCCGGCGGCATGGGTGACGCCAAGACCGGCGGCAACTACGCCGCGTCCCTGCTCGCCCAGGCCGAGGCCGCGCAGAAGGGCTGCGACCAGGTCGCCTACCTCGACGCCGTGGAGCACCGCTGGGTCGAGGAACTCGGCGGCATGAACCTGTACTTCGTGTACGAGACCGGCCCCGGCCAGGACCTGAAGATCGTCACGCCCGAGCTCACCGGCTCGCTGCTCGCCGGCATCACCCGCGACTCGCTCCTCACCCTGGCCAAGGACCTCGGCTACGGGTCGGAGGAGGGCCGCATCTCCATCGAGCAGTGGCAGGCGGACAGCGAGAACGGCACGCTCAAGGAGGTCTTCGCCTGCGGCACGGCCGCGGTGATCACCCCGGTCGGCCGGGTGAAGTCCGCGCGCGGCGAGTGGACGCAGTCCGGCGGACAGCCGGGCGAGGTCACCATGCGGCTGCGCAAGGCGCTTCTCGACATCCAGACGGGCTCCGGCGAGGACGTCCACGGCTGGATGCACGAGCTCGGCTGACGCCCCCGTCACCGCGACGGCCCGCACCGGCTCCGGCCGGGGCGGGCCGTCGCGTTCATGCGGACGTCGCGATCACGAGGTCGCCGTCTCCGCGACCGGCGCCGGCGCGGCGGCGGGGGCTGCTCCTGTCCACAGCGCCGCGTACGTCACGCCTCCCACCAGACCCGACAGGACGAAGCTGCAGTCGATGCCACCGGTGAGGCCGAGCAGCGGTCCCTCGTAGAGCGGTGTGGAGACCGCCGCCAGCCCCACGGCGGCGCCCAGCGCCCAGGACAGGGTGGCGCGCAGGTTCCAGCCGGACCGGAACCAGTAGACGCCGCCTCGTGCACGGCGGTTGTAGACCTGGAGGGCCTCCGCGTCGTACACGCCCGCGCAGCGGACGTGCGCCATCAGCGTGATCACCGCCCACGGGGCGCCCACCGCGGTGAGCAGCAGCACGAACGACGTCATGGCCGACCGCGCGTCCCAGCCGAAGTGGCCGGCGAACACGAACGCCGTGGCCACGACGGCCACCACAAGCGTGGCCCGGGTGCGGGTGGCGCGCGGCAGGATCGCGTCGAGGTCGAGCCCCATCGAGTACAGCATCAGTCCCGCGTTGCCGACCGAACCCGCCGCGGCGGTGATCAGCAGCGGGACGAGGTACCAGGCAGGGGACGCGGCGACGAGCGGGCCGGCGTAGTCGGCTCCGGCCCGCGCGGCCAGTGCCGTGTACGTACCGAAGAGCTGCGGGATCAGGAGCCCGGCCGTCAGCCCGGCGCAGGTGGCGCCGAGCACGCGGCGCGGGCGGTGGCGCAACGGGGAGATGTAGCGGGTGTAGTCACCGAGCAGGGTGATGAACGCGATCGGTCCGCTGAGTCCGGCGGCCACCGCCGACAGCACCCACGTCGGCCAGAACGACCCCAGCAGGTACGGGGTGTCCGGCGGCGCCGCCGTGGTGAGGTCCGGGGAGTACGCGACGATCCCGAGCAGCAGGAGTGCGGTCATGCCCACGGCCAGGACCTTGCTGAGACGCAGCAGCAGCCGGTAGCCGTACACGGCGCCGACGACGGTGCAGGCGGCGAGCAGTGCGTAGACGATGGTGTGGGCGAGGCCGCCGGTGGGCAGGCCGGCGAGGCGTGCCAGCGTGCCGATCACCACGTCGCCGCCGATCCACAGGGTCAGTGCCGTGTAGCCGAGCGAGAGCAGCAGACCGACGACGGATCCCACGAGCCGGCCGCGGACACCGAAGGCCGCGCCGCTGGACGTCGACAGATTGGTCGCCGTGCGCAGCGATACGAGGGCCAGCGGGGCGGTGACGGCCACGCCCACGACGGTGCCGGCGACGACCGAGGTGACGGACGGCCACAGTCCGAGGCCGAACGAGACCGGGAGCCAGCCGAAGACGATCACCCCCAGGCAGAGGTTCGACCCGAGCAGGATCGAGACGAGATCGCGAGGAGAGCTGGTGCGCTCCTCCTCGGGGACGGTGTCGACTCCGCGCTGCTCCACCGGCATGGGCTGTCCCTCACCTTCACAGTTTGAGTGACGTTCAAATTGAATGCTGCTCAATGTGAGGCATGCCGTGTACCAAGTCGATGCATCCTTCGGTGGGTGCCCTTGTTAGAGTGGCACTCAAAGATGGAGGTGTGGTGACATGCGACTGACCCCGACCGAGCGCGACCGGCTGCTGCTCTTCGGCGCCGCCGAGCTGGCGCGGGCACGCAGGGCCCGCGGTCTGCGGCTCAACGTCCCGGAGGCCACCGCGCTCATCGCGGACACGGTCTGCGAGGCGGCCCGCGACGGTCGCCGGCTCGCGGAGGCCATCGAGGCCGCCCGCTCGGTCCTCGGCCCCGACGACGTCCTCCCCGGCGTCGCCGACGTGGTGGGAGAGGTCCATGTGGAGGCCGTCTTCGACGACGGGTCCCGGCTGGCCGTCGTCTCCGATCCCATCGGTGGCGGACAGGGCGGGAACGGGATCGCCCCCGGAGCGCTGCTTCCCGCCCCGCCCCACGACGAGACACCGCCCGCCGTGCGGCTGACGGTGCGCAACACCGCCACCGTGCCCGTCAGCGTCACCTCGCACTTCCACTTCTTCGAGGCCAACCCGCGCCTGCGCTTCGACCGGGCCGCGGCCTACGGCATGCGGCTCGCCGTCCCCGCGGGCTCGTCGGTCCGCTTCGACGCGGGCGGTGACGTGGAGGTGGGACTGCTGCCCATCGGCGGAGACCGGATCGCGATCGGCTTCGCCGGCCTGGTCGACGGACCGCTCGACGCGCCCGGCGCGAAGGAAGAAGCCCTGCGCAGGGCGGCGGCCTGCGGCTACCTCGGAGCGGAGGAGAACTGATGGACCCGTACGAGTACGCATCCGTGCACGGACCCCGCGCCGGGGACCGGGTCGTCCTCGGCGACTCCGGCCTCGTCGTACGGGTCGAGTCCGACGCACAGAAGCCCGGCGACGAGTTCCTGGCCGGTTTCGGCAAGACGGCACGCGACGGACTGCACCTCAAGGCCGCCGCCGTCCGGGAGACCTGCGACGTCGTCATCAGCAACGTCCTGGTGGTCGACGCCGTGCTGGGCATCCGGAAGGTCTCCGTCGGCATCCGCGAGGGCCGCATCCACGCCATCGGCCGGGCCGGCAACCCGGACACCCTCGACGGCGTCGACGTCGTCGTCGGCACCGGAACCTCGATCGTCTCCGGTGAGGGGCTCATCGCCACCGCGGGCGCCGTCGACACCCATGTCCACCTGCTCTCGCCCCGCATCATGGAGGCCTCCCTCGCCTCCGGGGTCACCACCGTCATCGGCCAGGAGTTCGGCCCCGTGTGGGGCGTGGGCGTCAACTCGCCCTGGGCGCTTCGGCACGCCTTCGGCGCCTTCGACGCCTGGCCCGTCAACATCGGCTTCCTCGCCCGCGGTTCGTCCTCCGACCCGGCACCGCTCGTCGAGGCGCTCGCAGAGGGCGGCGCGTCCGGCTTCAAGGTCCACGAGGACATGGGCGCCCACACCCGCGCCCTCGACACCGCGCTGCGGGTCGCCGAGGAGCACGACGTACAGGTCGCCCTGCACAGCGACGGACTGAACGAGTGCCTGTCCGTCGAGGACACCCTGCGGGTGCTCGACGGACGGACGATCCACGCCTTCCACATCGAGGGCTGCGGCGGAGGGCACGTACCGAACGTGCTCAAGATGGCGGGCGTGCCGAACGTCATCGGCTCGTCCACCAACCCGACCCTGCCTTTCGGCCGGGACGCCGTCGCCGAGCACTACGGCATGATCGTCTCCGTCCACGACCTCAAGACCGACCTGCCGGGCGACGCGGCGATGGCCCGCGACCGGATCCGCGCCGGGACGATGGGCGCCGAGGACGTCCTGCACGACCTCGGGGCGATCGGCATCACGTCGTCGGACGCGCAGGGCATGGGACGCGCGGGGGAGACCGTACGCCGTACGTTCGCCATGGCCGGCAAGATGAAGGCCGAACGAGGGCCCCTGGACGGCGACGGAGCGCACGACGACAACGCGCGCGTCCTGCGCTACATGGCCAAGCTGACCATCAATCCCGCCCTCGCGCACGGACTCGCCCACGAGATCGGCTCCATCGAGCCCGGCAAGATGGCCGACATCGTGCTGTGGCGGCCCGAGTTCTTCGGAGCCAAGCCCCAACTGGTGCTGAAGTCGGGGTTCCCCGCGTACGGCGTCGTCGGCGACCCGAACGCGGCGACGGACACCTGCGAACCGCTCGTCCTCGGACCGCAGTTCGGTGCCTACGGGGCGACCCCGGCCGACATCTCGGTGGCGTTCGTCGCTCAGGCGGCCGTGGACCTCGGCTCCGACCTGATGCCCACCCGCCGGCGCCGCGTCGCCGTGCGCGGCACCCGCGGCATCGGCCCGGGTGACCTGCTGCTCAACTCCCGGCTGGGGGACGTCTCGGTGGACGGACACAGCGGACTGGTCACTCTCGACGGTGACCCGCTGCGCTCGAGTCCGGCCGAGTCCGTCTCGCTGAACCGTCTCTACTTTCTCTGAGCTCCACCCTTCGAGCCCCTCCTTCAAGCCAACGACGCCTTAGGACTTGCCGTGACCTTCCGCATGCCGGCCGAATGGGCCCCGCACGAGCGCACCTGGATGGCCTGGCCAGGCCCCAATCCGACCTTCACCGACGAGGCGGAACTCGCGGAAGCCCGCGCGGCATGGGCGTCCGTGGCCCGGGCCGTACGCCGCTTCGAGCCGGTGACCGTGGTCGCCGGGACCGGGCAGGTGGCCTCGGCCCGGGAACTGCTCGGGCCGGACATCGAGATCGTCGAACGGGACCTGGACGACGCCTGGATGCGCGACATCGGCCCGACCTTCATCACCGACGGCTCCGAACTGGCCGCCGTGGACTGGGTGTTCAACGGCTGGGGCGCGGCCGAATGGGCGCGCTGGGAGCACGACGCCAAGATCGCCCGACATGTCGCGGACCTCGCGGGTGTCCCCGTGCACCCCTCAACGCTGGTCAACGAGGGCGGTGCGATCCACGTCGACGGAGAGGGCACCGTCCTGCTCACGGACACGGTCCAGCTCGGCCCCGAGCGGAACCCCGGCTGGAGCCGCGCGGAGGTCGAGGCGGAGATCCACGCCCGGCTCGGCACGACAAAGGCCATCTGGCTGCCGCGCGGCCTGAGCGGCGACTACGGCACGTACGGCACCCGCGGGCACGTCGACATCGTCGCCGCCTTCGCCCGACCCGGCGTCGTCGTGGTCCACACCCAGCCCGATCCGTCCCACCCCGACCATGAACTGTGCAAGGCGAACGTCGCGCTGCTCTCCGCCCGGACCGACGCCAAGGGGCGCCGTCTGGAGGTCGTCGAGGTCCCGGCCCCGACGAAGCTCCGCGACGAGGACGGCGAGTGGGTCGACTACTCGTACATCAACCACTACCTGTGCAACGGCGGCCTGGTCCTCTGTGCCTTCGACGACCCCCGCGACGAGATCGCGGCGGGCATCTTCCGCCGGCTCTTCCCCGACCGGACGGTGACGCTGGTGGACGCGAGGGCGATCTTCGCGGGCGGCGGCGGCATCCACTGCATCACCCAGCAGCAGCCGCGGGTCTGACTCCGGGCCGCCGACGGCACGGGATCGGGTAGAACGTACGGGTGACCAGCACCAGCCCTGCCGGCCCCCGCCGCCGGAACCAGTCCGCCCCACCGCGCGAGCAGCTGCTCGCCGCCGCCATGGCCACCATCGCGGAGCGCGGCCTCGACGGGCTGACCATGGCCGGGCTCGGCCGGCAGGTCGGGATGAGCAGCGGGCACCTCCTCTACTACTTCCGCACCAAGGACGAGCTGCTCCTGCAGACGCTGGAGTGGAGCGAGGGCCGCCTCGGCGCGGAACGCGGCGCGCTGCTGTCCCGGCAGGCGCCGGCCCGTGAGCGGCTCGAGGCGTACGTCGACCTCTACGTCCCCGACGGGCCGCGCGACCCGCACTGGACGCTGTGGCTCGAGGTCTGGAACCGTTCGCAGAACGCGGACGCCGACATGCACGGCCGCCAGGCCGCGATCGAGGGCGCCTGGCACCGGGACCTGGTGGCGCTCCTGGCGGAGGGCGTCTCCCGCGGCGAGTTCCGCCCGGTGGACCCCGACCGCTTCGCCTCCCGCCTGCGCGCGCTGCTGGACGGCTTCAGCGTGCACGTCGCCGTGGGCATACCGGGGACGGGGCGCGAGCAGGTGCTGGCGCACGTGGGGGAGTTCGTGTCGGAGTCCCTGCTCCGCTGACGCCCGGACCGGGTGGACTTGGCCCCTACCCGTCCCTTCCCGAAACCGGGGGCTCCGCCCACGGGCCCCCGCGCCTCAATCGCCGGCGAGGCTGACAAAGTGGGCCCGCCCGGCGATGAGGGCACCGCGCGAAGCGCGGTCCAGGTCCGGGCGGAGCCCGGTTTCGGGAAGGGGCGGGGAGGGGAGACGGCCCCGCGCAGCGGCCCCGCTCCGCAGCGGCGCCCCCGCCCCACAAGGGCCGACCGCATCGTGAGACGCTCGTCCAGCCCGCGGCGCACCTGTGGCAGACTTCCCCCGTGCTCTCGTTCGCCATGATTATCGGCAGCAGCGCGCCGGTCCGCAGTGACCGCTGACCCGTGGACAGCAATCCCGCGGCAGGCGGCACCGTGCCCCAGACCCGCGCGCAGACCTCTCGCACCCGCGAGGGGTTTTTTCGTTTTACGGCCTCACCCACGGCCGAATGCGAGCCGCGCGCGATGATGGGGGCAAGTGGAGCCAGACATTCCGGAGCCACTCATCCGACAGGAGTCAGGACAGCATGACCACCAACGGCCAGGACACGCAGGTCGACGACAGTTTCCATGTCTTCGACACGACGCTGCGCGACGGCGCCCAGCGCGAGGGCATCAACCTCACGGTCGCGGACAAGCTGACCATCGCCCGGCACCTGGACGACTTCGGCGTGGGCTTCATCGAGGGCGGCTGGCCGGGCGCGAACCCCCGCGACACGGAGTTCTTCGCCCGCGCGCAGAAGGAGATCACCTTCCGCCACGCCCAGCTCGTCGCCTTCGGCGCCACCCGCCGCGCCGGCGGCAAGGCCGCCGAGGACCCGCAGGTCAGGGCGCTCCTCGAGTCCGGCGCCCCCGTGGTCACGCTGGTGGCCAAGTCCCACGACCGCCATGTCGAGCTCGCGCTGCGCACGACCCTCGAGGAGAACCTGGAGATGGTCCGCGACACCGTCTCCTACCTGCGCGAACAGGGCCGGCGGGTATTCGTCGACTGCGAGCACTTCTTCGACGGATACCGCGCGAACCCGGAGTACGCCAAGAACGTCGTCAGGACCGCGCACGAGGCCGGCGCCGACGTGGTGATCCTCTGCGACACCAACGGCGGCATGCTGCCGGCCCAGGTCCAGGCCGTGGTCTCCACCGTCCTCGCCGACACCGGAGCACGCCTCGGCATCCACGCCCAGGACGACACCGGCTGCGCCGTCGCCAACACCCTGGCCGCGGTCGACGCCGGCGCCACGCACGTCCAGTGCACCGCAAACGGCTACGGCGAACGGGTCGGCAACGCCAACCTGTTCCCGGTCGTCGCCGCACTGGAGCTCAAGTACGGCAAGCGGGTCCTGCCGGACGGCGCGCTCGCGGACATGACCCGCGTCTCGCACGCCATCGCCGAGGTCGTCAACCTCACGCCGTCCACCCACCAGCCGTACGTGGGTGTCTCCGCCTTCGCCCACAAGGCCGGCCTGCACGCCTCCGCGATCAAGGTCGATCCCGACCTGTACCAGCACATCGACCCCGAACTGGTCGGCAACACCATGCGGATGCTCGTGTCCGACATGGCGGGCCGCGCCTCGATCGAGCTCAAGGGCAAGGAGCTCGGCATCGATCTCGGCGGCGACCGTGAGCTGGTCGGCCGGGTCGTCGAACGCGTCAAGGAGCGCGAGCTCCAGGGCTACACCTACGAGGCCGCCGACGCCTCGTTCGAGCTGCTGCTGCGCGCGGAGGCGGAAGGCAGGGCCCGCCGCTACTACCGCACCGAGTCCTGGCGGGCGATCGTGGAGGACCGCCCCGACGGCACGCACGCCAACGAGGCCACGGTGAAGGTGTGGGCCAAGGGCGAGCGCATCGTCGCCACCGCGGAGGGCAACGGACCGGTCAACGCGCTCGACCGCGCGATGCGGGTGGGCCTGGAACGGATCTACCCGCAGCTCGCGAAGCTGGAGCTGGTCGACTACAAGGTCCGTATCCTCGAGGGCCGCCACGGCACCGGCTCGACCACCCGGGTGCTGATCACGACCGGCGACGGCACCGGCGAATGGGCAACGGTCGGCGTCGCGGACAACATCATCGCCGCGTCCTGGCAGGCCCTGGAGGACGCGTACACCTACGGTCTGCTGCGCGCCGGCGTCGAGCCGACCGAGTAGCGCGCGAGGGGCGGCCCGGGTGACCGGGCCGCCCCCCTTCGCCTGTCCTCAGGCCTGCAACCGCCATTTCTGGTTCGCGGCCCCCGTGCACGACCAGATCTGTGCCCGCGTCCCGTTCGCCGAGGAGTTGTCCGACGCGTCGAGGCACTTGTCCGCGGGGACGTTCACCAGATCCCCGCTGCCGGCTTCATGGCGCCACTGCTGTGCACCCGACCCGTTGCACGTGTAGAGCTGCACCTTCGCACCGTCGGACGTCGAACCCGACGACACGTCCAGGCACTTGCCGAGCGCCTGTACCGAGCCGTCGGAGCGGAGCGTCCAGCGCTGCGCGGCGGAGCCGTTGCAGTCCCACAGCTGGACGGCCGTGCCGTCGGCGGAGGAACCGCCCGCCACGTCCAGGCACTTGCCGCCGAGGCCCACCAGGGCGCCGGACTGCTCCGAGCCGCCCGACTGGGTACCCGACCAGGTGAAGGTCGCGGAAGTCTTGCCCGGCAGCGCGTAGGTGTAGCGCTGTCCGCCCCAGTTGACGGTCATCGTCTGCGCTGACGGCGAGTCGTTGTAGGCGATGAGGGCCTTCGAGCCGTCGGGGTTGCGCCAGGCCACGTTGGGGACGGCGGAGCTGCCGGTCGACGCGATCCGGTGGGCGCCCGGCTTCACGAACTTCGTGAGGTGGCCCATCGTGTAGTACTCGATCGTGTAGTCCACCTGGCCGTGCCGTGCGTCGCCGTTGTGGACGGTGATCAGGCCGTCGCAGGTGCCGCAGCCGCCGTTGTGCGGACCGCGGTTCTGGTCGACCGCGAGGGACCACTTGGTCACCGACTTCGCCCAGTTACGGGTGTAGTCGATGATGTTCATCATGTCCTCGCGCTGCTGGTTCGCGATCCAGGTGCCGCCGGAGTGCTCGGTCTGGAAGGCGTCCAGCTGCGGGTACTGGTTGTGGACGTCCGTCTGCTTCGAGACGTTGCCGCCGTAGCCGTGCCAGGCGACGCCGCCGAAGTTCGGGTGGCTGCGCACCGCCGCGTCGTTCACGGTCTGCGCCGCGTACGCGTCGTAGGTGTCCCAGTTCCAGTCGTGTGCCAGCACCTTCGTGGGCAGGCCGGCGTTCGCGAGCCCGGGCAGCAGCTCGCTCTTGGTGAAGTACGCGAGCCCAGAGGCGTTCCAGCTCATCGAGGGGTATCCGCCGCAGCACGTCGGCTCGTTCTGCGCGGTGACGTAGTCGACCGGGACGCCCTGGTCGCGCCAGGCCTGGAGGTACTTCACGAAGTAGTCGGCGTACGTGCCGTAGTTCTCGGCCTTCAGCCGGCCGCCGTTGAGCTGCCCGCTGTCCTTCATCCACGCCGGGGCGGTCCAGGGAGAGGCCACCAGCGTCAGCGAGGGGTTGAGCTGCTCGGCCTGCTTCGTCAGGGGGAGCACGTCCTGGAGATCGTGAGCGATCGAGAACCTCGACAGGGACGGGTCGGTCTGTCCGGCCGGCAGGTCGTTGTACGTGTAGCCGAAGCGCGCCAGGTCGGAGCCGCCCATCGGATTGCGCACGAACGACAGGCCGATGCCGTCGGTGGGCGAGAACAGCTTGCGCATCGTGGCGTCGCGCGTCGCCTGCGACAGAGCGCCGGAGCCCTTCATCAGCCAGGCCGCGGTGTCGGTGAAGGACGCGCCGCCGCCGGTGAACGTCTGGTACCGGGTGTTCTCGTCGACGGTGATGTTGGTGCCGCCACCGCCCGTGCCCGACTGGAAGGTGAGCGGTGCCTGCTGCTGAAGTCCACGGGTGACATGGCGGCCGCCGCTGTCGTCCGTCGTGGTGAGCCAGACGTTCACCTGTTCACCCGCCGCTTGGGCGCTGCCGGTGGTGAGTCCGGTGAGGCCCGCCGTGGCGAGCGCGCCGGCCAGCAGGATGCGGACGGTTCTCATCGGTCGTCGTGCCGCTCGTCGTGATCGTCTTGCCAGCAGTCTAGCCATGAGCATGACCTCTCGGCTCAGGTGTGGGGGACGGGGCGTGAGTGAACTCCCGCAGGGGTCACCCGTCAAGACTTCTCGCATTCAGATCCTGAACACAGAACTCCCCACACCTGCCCCGAACTTGGGATTCAGCGGATTTCGGTGTGAAGTATTGACGACATGACCGCCTGGCGGTTGACTCTGCGCACCATGCCGGAACCGGTTCCGGCAGCGGTTCCGGTCCGGTACCAGAGGCTCGACGCGGAGGCCCTTCGATGCGTGTCACCATCGCCGACGTCGCACGTGAGGCGGGTGTCAGTAAGACCACCGTCTCCCGGGTGCTGAACACCAAGGCCGATGTCGACGCCACCACGGCCGCCCGTGTTCGCGAAGTGATCGGAGCGCTCGGCTATGTCCCCAGCTCGGGAGCGGTCGGTCTGGCCCGCGGCCGCAGCCGTACCGTCGCCATGCTGACGCCGCCGCTCACCTGGCCCTGGATGGGCGAAGTGCTGCAAGGCGTCGTGGACACCGTCGAGGCGGCCGGATACGGCCTGTTGCTGTTCACCTGTAACCGGGGCGCGGAGTCCGTCGACCACTTCACCAGCCAGGTCTCGGCCAGGGCGTTCGACGGGCTGCTCGTCATCGAACCGGAGAACACCCTCGACACCATCACCGCGATGCACCGCCGCGGACTCCCTGTCGTCCTCATCGACGACCGCGGGCACCACCCCGAGTTCCCGTCCGTCGCCACGACCAACCGGGAGGGCGGGGCCTCGGCCGCCCGCCATCTGCTCGCGGCCGGACGCACCCGGCCCTTCGTCGCCACCGGCCCGGCGGGCTTCGGCTGTGTACGCGACCGGACGGACGGGTTCCTGGACGTTCTGCCCCACGCTCTCGTGCTGGAGGGCGAGTTCACGGAGGGGTCCGGACGGCTGGCCGTCGAACGGGCGATCGGCGAGGGGACGCACTTCGACTCGGTCTTCGCGCACAACGACCTCATCGCCGCGGGGGTGCTGCGCGCCCTGAGGGACGCCGGCCGCAGCGTGCCCGACGACGTCGCCGTCGTCGGCTTCGACGACATCCCCATGGCCCGGCACACCGCGCCACCGCTGACCACCGTGCGCCAGCCGATGCGGGAGATGGGCGAGACCGCGGCCCGGCTGCTGCTCGCGCGGCTCGGCGGTGAGGCGATCCCGGACGAGCCGGTCGTGCTGCCCACCGAGCTCGTTGTCCGGGGCTCCGCGCCCGACGGCTGACCCCGCCCCACCGGTCCGCGCCTGCGGGCGTCGCCTTCCGGCCCGCCCCGCCAGGCACCGCCCGCCGCGCCGCCGCAGGCCGCCCCTCGGTCCGGCCCCCGTGCCGGACGGTGCACCACCCGGGCCCGCCGTCCCGTCCACTGCCGCCCCTTGCCGCAGCGCCGCCCCTTGCCACAGCCCTGCCGAACGGCGTTACACGCCACACCCCTGCCACACCCTGTCGCACCGAAGGAGCCGCAATGCCAGGATCACGCCGGCCACGACCACGTCCCGGACCCCGCCGGGCCGGTACGGCCCTCCTCGCAGCCACCGCCGTGCTCGGGTCGCTGATCGCCGGAGCCCTGCCGAGCGCCGCCGCCGACGAGCCGGCGCCTGTCCTCGTCGACCGCTTCGAGGGCGAGGTGCCGTTCGCGAACCCGCCCGCGGAGGGCATCTTCACCTGGGGCAGCGACGCCGACGACCAGCCGAAGCTGGAATTCAAGGAGCGCGCCGACGCACCCGAGGGCAGCAAGGTCCTCGAAGGCACCTACGACATCAGCGGCTGGGGCGGGCTCAGCCATGAGTACGCCGTCGACCAGGCGCCCCGCGACTGGACGGCCTCCAAGGGCATCCGCTTCTGGTGGTACGGCCGGAACACCGCTCCCCTGCCGCCCGGTTCGGGCAAGCGCATCAACTTCGAGATCAAGGACGGCGGTGCGAACGGCGGCGCGTCCGAGCTGTGGACCACCTCGTTCACCGACGACTGGGAGGGCTGGCACCTCGTCGAGATCCCCTTCGCCGACTTCGTCTACCGCGCCGACTACCAGCCGGTCGGCGGTATCGACCAGGTCCTCGGCCTGAACGAGATGTGGGGCTGGGCGCTCACCCTCCCCACCGGCGCCCCCGGCGCGTTCGCCGTCGACGGCATGGAGCTGTACGGGAAGGCCGACCCGGTCCTGAAGGCCAAGGTCGTCACCGACGCCGCCGTGTACCCGGTCGACGAGGGCGGCACCGCCCAGGTGAAGATCTCCGTCGCCACCACCGGATCCGTCCCGACCGACGAACCGGTCACCGTCGAGTACACGGCAGGCGGCGGCAGCGCGGAGGCCGGCACGGACTACGAACCGGTCACCGGCTCCGTCACCTTCCCGGCGGGCACCGCATCCGGGGAGTCCCGTACGGTCGCCGTGAGAACGAGCAAGGACCGGGCGGCCGAGTCCGCGGAGACCGTGCCGCTGCGGCTGACCGTCACCGGCGCGAAGGCCCCCGCGGAGACGCCCCAGGTCGTCGTGAACGCCCACGGCCTGCCGTACCAGAACGCCAAGCTGCCGGTGAAGAAACGCGTCGCCGACCTGCTCTCGCGCATGTCCCTCGCGGAGAAGGCCGGCCAGATGACGCAGGCCGAGCGCAACGCCCTCAAGTCGCACGGTGACATCGCTTCCTACGACCTCGGTTCGCTGCTGTCCGGCGGTGGTTCGGTGCCGACGCCGAACACGCCCGAGGCGTGGGCCAAGATGGTCGACACCTACCAGCTGCGGGCCCGGGCCACCCGGTACCAGATCCCGCTGATCTACGGCGTGGACGCCGTCCACGGGCACAACAACGTGATCGGCTCGACGATCATGCCGCACAACATCGGCATCGGAGCGGGCCGCGATCCCGAGATCGCCGAGCGGACCGGCGCGGTCACCGCCAAGGAGGTGCGGGCCACCGGCATCCCGTGGGATTTCGCGCCCTGCCTGTGCGTGACCCGCGACGAGCGCTGGGGGCGCTCCTACGAGGCGTTCGGTGAGGACCCGGCCCTGGTGACCGCCATGGAGACGGTGATCCAGGGCATGCAGGGCGCCCGTAACGGCAAGGACCTGGACCGCAGCGACAAGGTCCTCACCAGCGCCAAGCACTTCGTCGGCGACGGCGGCACCGAGTTCGGCTCGTCGTCCACCGGTTCCTACACGATCGACCAGGGCGTCACCAAGGTCACCCGTGAGGAACTGGAGGCGGTGCACCTCGCGCCGTTCGCCGAGGCCGTCAAGCGGGGCGCGGGCACGGTCATGCCCTCGTACTCGTCGCTGGACATCATCGGTGACGACGCCGGACCGGTGAAGATGCACGCCCACGCGGAAATGATCAACGGGGTCCTCAAGGACCGGATGGGATTCGACGGGTTCGTCATCAGCGACTGGCAGGCCATCGACCAGATTCCCGGCGACTACCCGAGCGATGTGCGCACCTCCGTCAACGCCGGCCTCGACATGATCATGGTCCCGACCGACTACCAGGAGTTCACGCGCACCTTGAAGGACGAGGTGACGGCCGGGCGGATCAGCGAGGCCCGTGTCGACGACGCCGTCTCCCGGATCCTGACCCAGAAGTTCAAGCTCGGCCTCTTCGAGAAGCCGTACGCGGACACCGGGAACCTGGACGAGGTCGGTTCCGCGGAGCACCGCGCGGTGGCCCGTGAAGCCGTCGCCGCGTCGCAGGTGCTGCTGAAGAACGACGGCGCCGTGCTGCCGCTGAAGAAGTCGCAGAAGGTGTACGTCGCCGGCTCCAACGCCGACGACCTCGGCAACCAGGCCGGCGGCTGGACCATCAGCTGGCAGGGCTCCTCCGGTGAGATCACCACCGGCACCACGATTCTCGAAGGCATGAAGCGGGCCGCCCCAGACGCCACCATCGACTACTCCAAGGACGCCTCCGCCGCCACCGACGGCTACGACGTCGGCGTGGTCGTCGTCGGCGAGACGCCGTACGCCGAGGGCATCGGCGATGTCGGCAACGGCCACGACCTGGAGCTGACCGCCGCCGACAAGGCTGCCGTGGACAAGGTCTGCGCCGCGATGAAGTGCGCCGTCCTGGTCGTCTCCGGCCGGCCGCAGCTGATCGGGGAGCGGCTGGACGCCATCGACGCGCTCGTCGCGTCCTGGCTGCCCGGCACCGAGGGCGACGGCGTCGCGGACGTCCTGTACGGGACCCGTCCGTTCACCGGGCAGCTTCCGGTCACCTGGCCGAAGTCCGAGGCACAGCTGCCGATCAACGTCGGCGACGCCGCGTACGACCCGCAGTTCCCCTACGGCTGGGGCCTGACCACGTCGGGCAGGACGCCGAGCGGCGGTGAGCTGACACTCAAGGCCGTCTCCCTGGCGGCGAAGGTCCTCCAGGCGGCCGGCCAGGGCAGGTCCGAGCAGGCCAGGCAACTGGTCGGCAAGGCGCGTCTGATCGTCCAGCAGAAGATCGGCGGGAAGATCACCGAGGCGTCGGCGAAGCCGTTCGCGGAGGCGGACCACCTGCTGCTCACCGGCGATCCGGCGGGTGCGGTCGCCAAGCTGACCGCCGCATACCGGGCCGGCTGACCACATCGCTCGACGGCGGCACCCGGCAGGGCGGGTGCCGCCGTCGAGTATGCGTCGGTCATTGCGCCCCGCGCGCGTTTCGCCCACGGCTCAGACGTATGTCTTATTTACCCCTGTTTCGGGTAGCGTCGGGGGTATGAGGACACGGCCGTTCACTCTCGTGTCGGCCCTCGCGGGGCTGACGCTGATGCTGCTCATGATCCTGACCCCTGCGTCCGGCGCCGCCGTCAGGGCTTCGGGACTGTCCGACGCCGCCGCGGCCCTGAGAGAGGGTCCGGTGTACGTCCACCCGGCCATGACCGGCCGGCTCTCGCAGACCGAGGCCGCTTCGCTGGCCGACCGGATCGAGGACGCGAACAAACCGGTCTTCGTGGCCGTACTGCCCGCCACCGCCGACTTCCCGCCGGACGATCTGCTGCGCAATCTGCGCACGGAGACCGGGATCACCGGCCTGTACGCCGTCCGGCTCGGCGACGGCTTCGACGCCGGCGCCGACTCCGTCGTGATGCCGAACCGGGCCGTCGAGAACCTGACCGCCTCGGTGGAGAGCGGCGCGCCTGTCGACGCCGCGGTCCAGCTGGACAAGTTCGTCGACCAGGCACTGCCTCAGGTCGACGGCACCGCTCCCGCCTCCTGGGACCCCGGATCGGGTGAGGAGGACGGCGTCGGGGCCGGCGGTCTGATCGTCCTCGGCGCCGTCGCGGCCGCAGGCGGCGCCGGTGCCTACGCGATGGTCCGCAACAAGCGCCGCCGGAAGGCGGAGGAGGAGCGGGCCGCCCTCGAACGCCTCCGCGTCGTGGTCGACGAGGACATCACCGCGTTCGGCGAGGAACTCGACCGGCTGGACTTCCACCCGTCGGAGAAGGGCGCGGACGACGCCATGCGTGCCGACTACGAGCGGGCCCTCGACTCGTACGACACCGCGAAGTCCCGCATGGCCGCCGCGCAGCACCCCGGCGACGTCCGCGGGGTCACGGAGGCGCTGGACGACGGCCGCTTCGCGCTCGCCGTTCTGGCCGCGCGCCGCGAGGGGCTGCCCCTTCCCGAACGCCGGGCACCCTGCTTCTTCGACCCGCGCCACGGTCTGTCGGTCAAGGACGTCTCCTGGGCGCCGGCGGGTGGCGCCGCGCGCGACGTCCCGGTCTGCGCGGCCGACGCGGCCCGCGTCGACGAAGGCCAGGAGCCGCTGGCGCGCACCGTCGACACGGGCGCCGGCCGCCGCCCCTACTGGGAGGCCGGGCCTGCTTACGGTCCCTGGGCGGGCGGCTACTTCGGCGGCGGCATCCTGCCCGGCCTGCTGCTGGGTACGATGCTCGGCCATATGCTCGCCACGCCCGCCTACGCGGCGGACTACGGCGGAGGCGAGTTCGCCGGCGGTGACTACGGCGGCGGCGACTACTCCGGTGGCGACTTCGACGCGTCGGACTTCGGTGGTGGCGGCTTCGGTGGTGGCGGCGACTGGGGTGGCGGCGGAGGCTTCGGAGGCGGCGACTTCGGCGGCGGAGGCTTCTAGATCCCGTCCGGCGCGGAGTGACGCGCCGGACGGGCAGGCCTGAAGGCGTGGCCCTGGTGTACGGCAACCGTGGGGGCTCGATTCGAAACGGTTACCGACCGTAGGAAATCAATACGCTCCGTGCTTGTCTCGGGTGCATGCGCAACCGAACCAGGTTCAGAGCCCTCTCTGCCCTCGCCGTCACCACCGTCCTGGCCGCAGCCGGCCCGCTGTCCGCGACCGCCCGCTCCGCCCCCGCCCCGAGATGGCGCCGCTGCACCGCTCGGCGAACGCCGTACCGGGGCGCTACATCGTGACCCTCGCCCGGACCGCGGACTCCAACGCGATGATCGGGGAGGTCGGCGTCACGGCGCTGTTCACCTACGGGACCGCGCTGAGCGGATTCACCGCCGACCTCACTGCCGACCAGCTGAAGCAGGTCCGTCTGATGCCTGACGTCGTGGCCGTCGAGGAGGACGCCACCGTCACCGCGAGCACTCCGCCCGCGTCGTCGCTGGCACCCGCCGCGTCATGGGGCCTCGACCGGATCGACCAGCGTGAACTGCCTCTCGACGACGAGTTCACCGCGGCCGGCAGCGGCCAGGGCGTCAACGCGTACATCCTCGACACCGGCATCGACTACGGGCACGCAGAGTTCGGCGGCCGGGCCGTCTTCGGCTACGACGCCGTCGGTGACGGCCGCCGCGGACAGGACTGCCAGGGCCACGGCACGCATGTCGCGGGCACCGTCGGCGGATCGTCGTACGGCGTGGCGCGCAAGGCCTCGCTCGTGAGCGTCCGCGTGCTGGACTGCGAGGGCGGTGGCACGCTCTCGGGCGTCATCGCCGGAATGGACTGGGTCGCGGCGAACGCCGAGCAGCCCGCCGTGCTGAACGCCTCGCTCGGCGGCGGCAGGTCCACGGCGGTCAACGACGCGGCGGACGCGCTCGCGGCCGGTGGGGTCCTGCCGGTGGTCGCGGCGGGCAACGAGGCGGGAAACGCCTGCAACGCCTCTCCCGCTTCGGCGGAGCGCGTACTGGCGGTGGGGGCGACCAACGCCTCCGACCAGGAGGCGGACTTCTCCAACTTCGGGTCCTGCCTGTCGGTCTACGCCCCCGGCGCCTCGATCGTCTCGGCCGAACTCGGTGGCGGCAGTGTCGACATGAACGGCACCTCCATGGCCTCCCCGCATGTCGCGGGGGTGGCGGCCCTCTACAAGTCGAAGTATCCGACGGCGACGGCGGCCGAGGTCGCCGCCTGGATCGTCGAGAAGTCCAGCAAGGACGTGATCACGGGGATCAGCCCCGGCTCTCCGAACCGTCTGCTCCACACCGGCGGTCTCTGACATCACCCGCAGGAAGGCTCCGGACGCGCGCCGGCGGGGCCGGGGAGGTCCCGGCCCCGCCGTGGCGGTGCGTGCGCTGTGGTCAGGCGGCCGGAGCGGCGGACTTGATCGCGGAGATGTCGAAGTTCAGCTTGACCTTGTCGCTGACCATCACGCCGCCGGCCTCGAGCGCCGCGTTCCAGGTCAGGCCCCAGTCGGAGCGCAGGATCTCGGTGCCGCCCTCGAAACCGACCCGCTCGTTGCCGTAGACGTCGGTGGCCGAGCCCTGGAAATCGAGGTCGATGGCGATGGGGCGCGTCACGTCCTTGATCGTGAGGTCGCCGCTGATCCGGTACTTGTCGCCGCCCAACTGCTCGGCGCCGGTCGAACGGAACGTCATCTTCGGAAACTTGTCGGCGTCGAAGAAGTCGCCGCTGCGCAGGTGGCCGTCGCGGTCGGCGATGCCGGTGTCGACGGAGGTGATGGCCACGTCGATGGTGGCGCTCGAGCGGGCGGGCTCGGTGCCGTCGAGGACCAGCGTGCCCTCGTACTCGCCGAAGCTGCCGCGGACGTTGGTGACCATGGCGTGCCGGACGGTGAAGCCGATGCTGGTGTGCGCGGGGTCGATGGTGTACTCGCCGCTCAGTGCCGCCAGGGCGGGGTCCACCTGCGCGCCGGCGACGGTGGCGGTGGCGACGGCGGTGTCACTGTTCTTGCGGTTGAAGAGGCCCATGTCTGCTCCTTGGGGACGGGCGCCGGGGAGCTCCCTGCGCTGTTGTTTAAGCTTCAACGACTTCGACTGTAGACCTATTCCGTACAACTTTCAACATCCTTGGTGAAGGTTTCGCTGGGTCCGCCCCGGGCTGTATCCGAAAGATGCCGCCGCCCTCTGGCGGACGCGCGTAGAACTCGGGCACGATCTCCCTGCTCCACCTGCACTGCCGTCCCACCGGAAGCACGGTCATCAGCAGGAGGGATCCCCCCGCCATGAAAATCCGCTCCGTCCTCAGCGCGCTCGCGCTCGTCACGGGCGCGCTCTTCGCGCCCGGCTTCGGCGTCCTCGCCACCGCGACCGACGCTCACGCCGTCACCAAGATCAGCCATGCGACGGCGACCTCGATGTTCCGCTCGTCAGGGATCACCTGGTCCTCGTCCGGCGGCTGCTCCAACCGGAACAACCCGACCTGTACGTCGTTCGAGCAGCTCAACCTCGCCTCGGCGAAGGGCGCCCAGACGCTCAAGAGCGCCAGCGGCTGCGCGCTCAACATCACGGGAGGCACCGAGACGGGTCACGCCGGCGGCACCTACTCGCACTGGAACGGCTACAAGCTGGACTACTCCAAGTACACGTGCGTCGGGAACTACATCAAGAACAACTTCACGTACATCGGCGTACGCGGTGACGGCGCGCCCCAGTGGCGGTCGGGCTCCGGAAACATCTACGCCGACGAGGGCAACCACTGGGACGTGACGTACTACAACTGCGGCGGCTGCTGATCCGGCCTGCCCAGGAAACGCCGTGCGGGCGTCCGGCCCCCCGGACCGGACGCCCGCACGTGCTACCGGGTGATACGTGCGATCAGGACCCGACGCTCACCGTGAAGCGCTTCGGATTTCCGTCGTGTGCCGCGCCGGAGACGTCCGGCCGGCCGTCCGGGCGGACGTCGTCGTACGGGAAGGCGTAGCCGATGGGGGAGTTGGCGTGGACGATGCGCGACCAGTGGTTCGTGGTGGGGTCGCGGTAGTAGTCGGCCGACGTCGCGCCGTTCGGCTGGTCGGGGTGGGTCAGCAGGGTGCTGCGGTTGAACGCTGCGGAGATCCGCGCCAGCAGCGCCTTCTTGTCGTCGGGATCGGCGGGGTTGTTGGCGAACGGGCCGTGGTTGCAGGTGAAGACGTCCCGCGACGAGGGCTTGGTGAAGGTGTGGCCGCCCGGAAAGCTCAGCACGTCGCCGCTGACCCGCCCGGCGAGCACGCCGCGGCCGCCCTGGAGGTCCACCCGCAGATCCTCGGAGCGGTACTTCTCCCAGACCTTGTCGATGTATCCGTCGAAGACGTCCCGGAACGGCATCTCCGCCGGACGGTCGAAGTACGGGGCCATGATCGTCTGCGGTGAGATCACCCGCAGCACAGTGCCGGCGTCCGAGCGGATGACCAGCTTGTCCCAGGGCTGCCCGTCGCGGCCGGCCTGCGCGGCGAGGT
The DNA here is from genome assembly GCF_009832925.1 of Streptomyces sp. Tu 2975. Taxonomy (GTDB): domain Bacteria; phylum Actinomycetota; class Actinomycetes; order Streptomycetales; family Streptomycetaceae; genus Streptomyces. Next base: position 2,515,699 of record NZ_CP047140.1, on the reverse strand, counting down.
CGTCCGCGATCTTCTCCAGGGCCCCTTGGGGGAGCGGGGCGACGGCGTGGGTCGCGTCGCCGGTCAGGGTGAGGCCGATGGGCAGCGCGGTGACAAGGTCGACGTAGCTGATGTTCGCGTACAGCTGCTGCGCGTTGAACGTGAACTCGCAGAACGACCAGGTGCGCCCGTAGTTGGGGTCGGCGGGGGTGGCGAACGCCGGCTCGACCAGCGAGGGGCCGGGGTTGACGAAGAAGTCCAGCTTGTCGTCGCGGACGAAGTAGACGCGCGCGCCGAACATCCGGGGGAGGGTGAGGACGACCGGTCCCTCGCCCGCTCCCTTGAGGGGGATGGCGCAGTCGACCGGCAGCGGGGTCCGGGGGGCCGGCGGATCGGCCGGCTTGTGGACGCTGCCGTCGGCACGGAGCAGCACCCAGTCCCCGGAACCGTCCTCGTGGCCGGTCACATAGGCGTTGACCGTGCCGGGCAGCGACTCGTTCTCAAGGGCCAGTTCGCAGGTGGCGGGAGCGGCTCCCGCGCCGGGGCTGAGAGCGCTTCCCCAGGCGGGGTAGGTGAGTGCGGTCGCGGTCGCGGCGGCGCCTGTCAGGAACATACGGCGGGATATCACGGGATGAACTCCTGCTGTCGTGGGGGAGTCCCACTCTTGCGACGGGCGGGGCAGACGTCAATAGTTGTGACTGAGAGCGCTCTCAGAGTGTCGGCGTGTTCACAAGTCGTCACCGTGGAAGGCGACTTGGACTAAAGAGCGGTGGTACTTGGACTGCCGGGCGCCCCGGCCACCGACTTCGTTGACGCCCGCAGAGCCGGGGACTACCCATGCCCCATGCCTCGTAGATTCCGTGCGGCCGGCGCGCTGGCCGCCGCCTCCTGTGCCGTGTTCGCCCTGGCCGGGCCCGCGTTCCCGGCATCACCGGCCGACGGGCCCGGCGCCGTGACCGCCTCCGGCGCCGGGCCCGTCATAAGCTCCGGCCTGCTCTCGGTCAACGTCGCCGACGACTTCCCCCGCGTCCTGTCGTACACCGACCGCGCGTCCGGCGCCGTGCTGCTCGGCAGCACCGCGCCGGTCACCGAGGTCACCCTCAACGGCACGCCGTACGCGGTCCGTCTGGCCGGCGCACCCCGCGTCGAGCGGTCCGCCGCGCGCTATGCGCTCGTCTTCCCGGCACTGCCCGGCGTGGGGGTGGAAGCCGTCCTGAAGGTCTCCGGCCGGGCGGTGACCTTCAAGGTCGTGGCCGTACGCGACACCGAGGCCTTCCGGGTGGGCACCATCGACATACCCGGCCACGACCTGGTGTCCGTCGGCAGTACGGAGCGCGGGGCGGCCACTGCGTTCACCCGCCTCGACCCCGACTCGACCCGGACCGCCGACGTGTTCGCGGACGTCACCGACAGCACCCCCACCGAGACGGCCCCCGTCGGCGCCACCTACGCGATCGTCAACACCGGGGCCCTGGCGGCCGCCGTAGAGTCCAATTCCTCGTACGACAGGCCAAGCGGACCGACCGGCGGGGACGACGCCCGCTTCTGGCACCAGGCCCGCAAGGCGGCGGACGGCTCCGTGCGCGTCGGCGTCCGGTCCGGTCAGTGGACCTACCGCGGCGCGGGCGCACCGCAGCCGGAGAGCGGCGACGGCCTGCCCTGGGCGAAGGTCGTCGTCACCCCGGACGCCAACGGCGACCGGAAGGTCGACTGGCAGGACGGCGCGGTGGCCTTCCGCGCCATCGGCGTCACCGCACCCGGCAGCGAAGCCACCCCGGAGCGCGTCGTCACCCACATCCCGTTCAACTTCGCCAGCCAGGCCACCCACCCCTTCCTGCGGACCCTCGACGACGTGAAGCGCATCTCGCTCGCCACCGACGGCCTCGGCCAGCTGGCGGTGCTCAAGGGATACGGCTCCGAGGGCCACGACTCCGCCCACCCCGACTACGGCGGCAACTACAACAAGCGTGCCGGCGGCCTCACCGACCTCAACAAGCTGCTCGAGGAGGGTGAGAAGTGGGGTGCGGACTTCGGCGTGCACGTCAACGCCACCGAGTCCTACCCGGAGGCGAACGCCTTCGACGAGAAGCTCGTCGACAGCACGAAGCCCGGCTGGAACTGGCTCAACCAGAGCTACTACATCGACCAGCGCCGCGACATCAACAGCGGTGACCTCGCGCGCCGCTTCCAGCAACTGCGCGACGAGACGCACCGCAATCTCGACTTCCTCTACATCGACGTCTACTACACGCACGGCTGGATCGCCGACAAGACGATCCAGGCCGTGCAGCGGCAGGGCTGGACCGTCGGCACGGAATGGGCGGACAAGTTCGAGCGGGCCTCGCTCTGGTCGCACTGGGCCAACGACCTCGACTACGGCGGAGCCACCAACAAGGGCCTGAACTCGCAGATCATCCGCTTCATCCGCAACGGCGAGAAGGACGTCTGGAACAACCACCCGGTCCTCGGCCGGACCGCCCTCGAGGACTTCGAGGGCTGGACCGGCGAGACCGACTGGAACGCCTTCTACGACAACGTCTGGCAGCGTGACCTGCCCGCCAAGTACCTCCAGCACGAGCGGATCACCCGCTGGAACGGCAACGACATCCGCTTCACCGGCGGTCTGCGCGGCACCGTGGAGGACGGCCGCCGAACGTTCTACGACGACGGCCGCAAGGTCCTCGACGGAGACCGCTATCTGCTTCCCTGGGTCGGCGGCGAGAAGCTGTACCACTACAACAAGAGCGGCGGCACCAGCAGTTGGGCCGTGGAGGGCAGCGGCCCGTACACCGTCTACAGGCTCACCGACAACGGCCGGGTGAAGGCGGGCACCGTACGTCCGCAGGCCGGCCGGATCACCCTCACCGCCACCGCGGGACAGCCGTACGTGCTCCACCCCGACCGTGCTCCCGAACAGCGCGACCCCCGCTGGGGCGAGGGCGGCCCGGTCGCCGACCCCGGTTTCAACGACGTCTCGCTCGACGCGTGGACCAAGGACGGCGGTGTCACCCGTGACACCGACGGCCACGGCCGCAACAGTGCCGCACTCGAAGGCCCCGGCGCCGCGTCCCTGTCCCAGCGGATCACCGGGCTGGAGGCGGGCGAGCGGTACACCGCGTCCGCGTGGATCGAGGTCGAACCCGGCAGCTCCCGCCGCACCGGTCTGTCGATCGCGGGGGAGTCCGTGACCGTCGAACGCTCCACGGCGAAGAACCAGGTCGCCGCGTCCGACTGGCACAGCACCCACATGCAGCGGGCCAAGGTCGACTTCACCGCGCCGGATGACACGGCGACCCTGCGGATCGAGGCCGCGGCAGGCACCGACGCCCGGGTACGGATCGACGACATACGCATCGTCGCGAACGCCCCCACCACCAAGGCGGGAACCCTCGTCCACGAGGACTTCGAGGCCGTCGACCAGGGCTGGGGGCCGTTCCTCAAGGGCGACGCGGGCGGCACGACCGACCCGCGCACCCATGTGAGCCAACTGCACGCCCCGTACACCCAGGCCGGCTGGAACGGAAAGCTGATCGACGACGTGCTCGGCGGCAAGGAGTCGCTCAAGGCCCACGACGAGAACACCGGACTCGTGTACCGCACCGCGCCCTGGACCGTTCCGATGAAGGACGGCCACAGCTACCGGGTCGAGTACGACTACCAGTCCTCTCACGCCGGCGCCTACGAGTGGGTGACCGGCCACGACCGGGCCGCCGGCGGCTCCGTCGAGCGACGCCGAACGCCCCTCGGGCAGCAGCGGACCACCGGCCACTTCTCCGAGACGGTGACCGCGGGCTGCGGCGACACCTGGACCGGGCTGCGCAAGCGGGGGGACGCACCGGACGGCGCCGACTTCGTCATGGACGGCTTCACGGTCACCGACCTCGGCCCGGCTGCGCGACCCACGGCGTGCGGCACCCTCGGCGTGACCGCAGGGGAGGCCCTCGAACCGGGCGACAAGAACGAGGTCGAGGCCGTCTTCACCAACGACGAGCAGACCGCCGCAGCGGATGTGCGGCTGGCGCTCCGGCTGCCCGAGGGGTGGACGGCGGAGCCCGCGGGACCGGTGTCGTTCGAGACGGTGGCGCCCGGCGCGAAGGTCACCGGCAGCTGGCAGGTGACACCGCCCGCCGATGCCGAGTACCGCGCGTACTCCCTCGGCTTCACGGCCACGTACACCGTGGGCGGCTCGGCCCGCGAGCTCACCGCGGCCACCTCCGTGCGGACCCTTCCGCCGCCGCCCGCCGCCGACGCATGGGCGAGCGACCTGGACTGGACGTCCGCCACCAACGGCTGGGGCCCGGTCGAGCGCGACCTGTCCAACGGCGAGACCGGCACCGGTGACGGTGACCCGCTGCGGATCGGGGGAGTGGTGTACGAGAAGGGGCTCGGCAGCCACGCTCCCGCGAAGATCCGCTACTACCTCGGTGGGAAGTGCACGTCCTTCACCGCCCAGGTGGGTGTGGACGACGTCCAGACGTCACGGGGGACCGTACGGTTCAGCGTGGTCGTGGACGGCACGGAGAAGACCGCCTCCCCGGTGCTGAAGGCCGCCGACCCTGCCTGGGCCCTGACCGCCGACGTCACCGGCGCAGACCACGTCGAGCTGGTCGCCGGCGACGCCGGGGACGGCAGCGGCAACGACCACGCCGACTGGGGCGCGGCCCGCTTCCACTGCGGGAGCTGAGAACCTTCCGGCGGGCGGCCCGGTACGCTGGGCCGCCCGCCGGATTGACCCGAGCGGCGTACCGGGCCCTTCCGGGCTGTGAGGCGACTCTCAGCTCACCAGCTTGTTGGACCTCCACAAAGCCGCACCGTCCTGAGCTGGTGGTTGGCGCTCTACGTGGAATGGTTCTGTTCAAGCCCGACAGGAGAACGGGCGCGAGACTGTACAGAGTCGACGGCAGGGTTTCCTTGTTCGGCTCCGTAGGGTCGATGCATGACCGTTTTGGACGAGACCACCAGCGAGCCGACCGACGCTCGGGGCCGGGTTGCCGAGCTGCACGAGATCCGCGAGCAGGCTGTGCGGGGGCCGAGTGAGAAGGCGACCGAGGCGCAGCATGCGAAGGGCAAGCTGACGGCTCGTGAGCGGATCGCTCTGCTGTTGGACGAGGGCTCGTTCCGTGAGGTGGAGCAGCTGCGCCGGCATCGTGCGTCCGGGTTCGGTCTGGAGGCGAAGAAGCCGTACACCGACGGTGTGATCACCGGTTGGGGACGGTCGAGGGCCGGACGGTGTTCGTCTACGCGCATGATTTCCGGATCTTCGGTGGTGCGCTGGGTGAGGCGCATGCCACGAAGATCCACAAGATCATGGACATGGCGATCGCGGCGGGTGCGCCGCTGGTGTCGTTGAACGACGGTGCGGGGGCCCGGATCCAGGAGGGTGTCAGCGCTCTTGCCGGTTACGGCGGGATCTTCCAGCGCAACACGCGTGCGTCGGGGGTGATTCCGCAGATCTCGGTGATGCTGGGCCCGTGTGCGGGTGGCGCGGCCTACAGTCCCGCGCTGACCGATTTCGTGTTCATGGTCCGTGAGACGTCGCAGATGTTCATCACCGGGCCGGACGTGGTGAAGGCGGTCACGGGTGAGGAGATCACCCAGAACGGTCTGGGTGGCGCGGACGTGCACGCGGAAACCTCGGGTGTGGCGCACTTCGCCTACGACGACGAGGAGACGTGCATCGCGGAGGTCCGTTACCTGCTGTCGATGCTGCCGTCGAACAACCGGGAGAACCCGCCCACCGCCGCCGCCGGCGACCCGGCCGACCGCCGCTCCGAGGTGTTGCTGGATCTGGTGCCGGCGGACGGTAACCGCCCCTACGACATGCGTCAGGTGATCGAGGAGCTCGTCGACGACGGTGACTTCCTCGAGGTCCACGAGCGGTGGGCCCGCAACATCATCTGCGCGCTGGCCCGGCTGGACGGGCAGGTGGTCGGCATCGTCGCGAACCAGCCGCAGTCGCTGGCCGGGGTGCTGGACATCGAGGCGTCCGAGAAGGCCGCCCGCTTCGTGCAGATGTGCGACGCGTTCAACATCCCGATCGTCACGCTGCTGGACGTGCCCGGGTTCCTGCCGGGTGTGGACCAGGAGCACGGCGGCATCATCCGCCACGGCGCGAAACTGCTGTACGCGTACTGCAACGCGACCGTCCCGCGGATCTCGCTGATCCTGCGGAAGGCGTACGGCGGTGCGTACATCGTGATGGATTCGCAGTCCATCGGCGCCGATCTGACCTATGCCTGGCCCACCAACGAGATCGCGGTGATGGGTGCGGAGGGTGCGGCGAATGTGATCTTCCGTCGGCAGATCGCCGACGCCGAGGACCCCGAGGCGATGCGGGCGCGCATGGTCAAGGAGTACAAGGCCGAGCTGATGCACCCCTATTACGCGGCCGAACGCGGCCTGGTCGACGACGTCATCGACCCGGCGGAAACACGCGAGGTCCTCATCCGGTCCCTCGCGATGCTCCGCACCAAGCACGCCGACCTGCCGTCCCGCAAACACGGCAACCCGCCGCAGTGACCCTGCGATTGGACCCTGGAGCACACATGAGCACTCCTACCGATCCGACGTCCTCCCTCCTCCGCGTCGAGAAGGGCCACGCAGACCCCGAGGAGCTGGCCGCCATCACCGCGGTCCTGCTGGCCCGCGCCTCGGCGCAGCCCACCGACGCGACCCCGGCCCACCGCGGCCGCACCACGGCAGGATGGCGCCGTCTGGAGCGCCAGCGCGGCTTCCAGCCGTCCCACAGCTGGCAGGGCTGAGACCCTGAGCCGTCAGGCCCCGCACACGGTCGTGTGCGGGGCCTGACGCATGCCGCATCCCCGGTCACCCGTACTCGGCCCGGAGCCGGGGCCATCGGCCCCCGGGGGCGGCGGTGGCCCCGGCCACGAGGAAGGCCCCGTACTCCACAGGCAGGAGCACGGGGCCTTCCTCACAGGCGTTCAGCGCGCGAGCGCCGCCGGGGGCCGCAGGGACGGTTACCGCAGGCGTGCCATGAGGGCGTGTTCGACGAGGGTGATGAGTGCGCTCTTGGCGTCGGCGCGGTGGCGGGCGTCGGTGGTGATGATGGGGGTGTCGGGGCCGATCTGGAGTGCTTCGCGGACTTCTTCGGGGTTGTAGGGCTGGTGTCCGTCGAAGCCGTTGAGGGCGATGACGAAGGGGAGGCCGGAGTTCTCGAAGTAGTCGACGGCGGGGAAGCAGTCGGCGAGGCGGCGGGTGTCGACGAGGACGACGGCGCCGATGGCGCCGCGGACGAGGTCGTCCCACATGAACCAGAAGCGGTCCTGTCCGGGGGTGCCGAACAGGTAGAGGATGAGGTCCTGGTCGAGGGTGATGCGGCCGAAGTCCATGGCGACGGTGGTCGTCGTCTTGTCCCCGGTGTGGGTGAGGTCGTCGATGCCCGCGGAGGCGGAGGTCATGACGGCTTCGGTACGCAGCGGGTTGATCTCCGAGACGGCGCCGACGAACGTGGTCTTGCCCACGCCGAAGCCGCCCGCCACCACGATCTTCGCGCTGGTGGTTGAGCGGGCAGCACCGCCGCTAGAGCTTGCGAAGTCCACTGAGCACCCTTTCGAGCAGTGTCACGTCTGGCTGGCCGCCGGCGGACTCGTCGCCGCCGGGCTGATGAATGGCGACAAGTCCGGCCTCCGCCAGGTCGGCGACGAGGATCCGGGCAACGCCGAGGGGGATGGAGAGGAGTGCCGAGATCTCAGCCACCGACTTGATCTCGAAACACAGCCGGCAGATCCGCTGGTGCTCGGGCAACTGCCCTTGCAGCCTTGACGGGTCGGCCGTGGTACTGACCAGCGCCTCGATGGCGAGCTGGTAACGCGGCCGGGTCCGGCCGCCGGTCATGGCGTACGGGCGCACCAGCGGGTTGTGCCTGCCGGAACCGGCGGGCGACGCCTTCGCGGGCTCCTGGGGCCGCCGCTGGGCCACCGGCTGGATGCGGGGCTGCTGCTGCCCGTAAGAGGGGTCGTACGACGGGTCGTACGGCGACTGCGACTGCTGGTAGGGCTGCTGCGCGCCCGCTCTGCCCGGCGTCGAAGGAAAGTTGTAGCGGTTGTCTGTGTGCTCACCGTGCGGCTGATGACCGCCCTCATAAGGGCGCCCGCCTGGGGGTGTTGCCACGTTTCCTCCTCCGACTGCCTGTACGCCGGTTCCTGTCCCTGTGGAGCCCGCGCCACCGCACCTTAACGGTGCGGTGGCGAGAAACGCACTGTCTGTCTACTGGTCAAGAGCAAGTACCGGGACGAACCCGGCAGATCGTCAGTTGAGCAGGCTTCCCTGCAGCTCCGCGCGAAGGTCGGGAGTGAGGACGCTGCCCGCACGGTCGACCAGGAGCGCCATCTCGTAGCCCACGAGGCCGATGTCGGCCTCGGGGTGGGCCAGCACGGCCAGAGAGGAGCCGTCGGAGATGGACATGATGAAGAGGAAGCCGCGCTCCATCTCCACGACCGTCTGGTTGACGGCGCCGCCTTCGAAGATCCGGGAGGCGCCCGCGGTCAGCGAGGTCAGACCGGAGGCCACGGCCGCCAGCTGATCGGCGCGGTCGCGCGGGAAACCTTCGGACATCGCCAGCAGGAGTCCGTCGGCGGAGACCACCACCGTGTGCGACACCCCTGGGGTGTTGTCCACGAAGTTGGTGATCAACCAGTTCAGATTCTGCGCCGCCTGGCTCATCGGGCTCACACTAACGCTCCTGGTTGTAGGTACTGCCCGGGCCGGAGCCCGGTCCGTTCGTGTCCGTTCCCGCGCTGCGTCCCTGCTGGACACCGCGCCGCAGGTTGCTCAACCTGCCACGCACGTCCTCAGGGGCGCGGGAGACCTGTGGGCCGCCCTGCGGGGTCTGCTCGGCCGTGCCCTCGATCAGGTTGGCCTTGGGCACCCGCCGGGGAAGACCGGACGAGGTGACCCCGCCCGCCTTCGGGTCGCGAAGCTTCTCCGCCCGCTGCCAGCGCTCGTCGTTCGCCGAGCGCCAGTCGTCGGTGTCGGAGCTCCCGCCGCCGAAGCTGCCTGAGCCGTTGCTGCTGCCGCCCGGGGCCTGTCCGCTCGGCTGTGCGGCCGGAGCCTGTTCCGGGGACTGCGGCTGCCACTGCTGCTGCGACGCCTGCTGCTGCGGCACCTGCTGTGCCGGCGACGGCTTCTGGTTGCCACCGCGCCGGGGAAGACCGGCATCGGTGAGCTCGTGGCTGCTGCTCGGAGACGGTCCCGGACGCTCGAAGCCTACGCGGTCCGAGGCGCTCGCGGGAGCGCCGGCCGCAGATTCCGCTTCGGTACGGTACTCGGGCTCGTAGGCGGTCTGGTAACCGCTGTGATCGGCCCACTCACCCTGGTGGGGCTGGGCATCGTACTGGCCCTCGTACTGCTGCTGGGTGCTCTGCGGGTCCTGGTATGTGGCTTCCGCATATGCGCCCTGGAGCGGATCCTGCTGTTCCGTGTGCTCCGGGTAGCCGCCGTTCGCCGGCTGGTACGCGTCCTGGTAGCCGCCGCCCTGGTACTCGTCGTAGGCCGGCTGCTGGTTCTGCGCGTAACCCTGGTCCGCCTGTGCGTACTCCTGGCCGTACTCGGAGCCGTACCCCTGCTGCGGGGCCTGCTCCTGCTCGTACGGCGACTCGTCGCGGTACAGCGGCCGTTCGCCGTGCGCCTGGGCCTCCAGGGCCGCCCTGCGCTCCTCGCGCATCAGGGAGCGGCCCACGGGGTCCAGCTGTGTCGCGGAGCCGTCGGAGGGCTGCTCGTAGCGGGAGTCGTCGAAGCCGAGCTCCGCGGCGGTCCGCATCGGGGCGCTCTCGAAGGACTGCTGCTCCGGGATGATCTGCGAGACCGTGAAGTCGTCCTCGGGCAGCGCCTCGCCACCGCCACCGTGGGTGATGGCGTCGGGGAGCATGACCAGCGAGGTGGTGCCCGCCTGCTCGCCCGAGGGGCGCAGCTGGACGCGGATGCCGTGCCGGTCGGCAAGGCGGCCGACCACGAAGAGGCCCATGCGCTGCGAGACGGCGGCGTCCACGGTCGGCGGGTTGGCCAGCTTGTGGTTGATGTCCGCGAAGTCCTCGGCGGTGAGGCCGATGCCCTTGTCGTGGATCTCGACCATGACGCGGCCGTCGGGGAGACGGGTCGCGGTGACGCGGACCTTGGTCTGCGGCGAGGAGAAGGTGGTGGCGTTCTCCAGCAGCTCGGCGAGGAGGTGCACGAGGTCGGTCACGGCCTGGCCGTGGATCTCGGTCTCCGGGACGCCGGTGAGCTCGATGCGCTCGTAGGACTCCACCTCGGAGGAGGCGGCGCGCAGCACGTCGACGAGCGGCACGGGCTGGTTCCAGCGGCGGCCGGGCTCCTCGCCGGCGAGGATCAGCAGGTTCTCACCGTTACGGCGCATACGGGTCGCCAGGTGGTCGAGCTTGAAGAGGTTCTCCAGCTGGTCCGGGTCGGCCTCGTTGTTCTCGAGGTCGGTGATCAGGGTCAGCTGGCCCTCGATGAGCGACTGGTTCCGCTGCGAGAGGTTGGTGAAGATCGCGTTGACGTTGCCACGGAGCATGGCCTGCTCGGCGGCGAGCCGGACGGCCTCGCGGTGGACCTGGTCGAAGGCCCGGGCGACCTCGCCGATCTCGTCCTGGGTGTCGATCGGGATGGGCTGGACGCGGGTGTCGACCCGGCCCGGCTCGGTCCGGGAGAGCTGGTCGACGAGCATCGGCAGGCGCTGCTCGGCGATGCCGAACGCCGCGGTGCGCAGCTGGCGCATCGAGCGGCTCATCTGGCGGGCCATGAGGCCGGCCAGGATGAAGGCGGTGAGCAGGGCGATGACGACGATGAGGCCGTTGACGATGGCGTCGGTCTTGGCGTCGTCGGAGATCGCCGCGGCCTCGTTCACGGCCCGGTCGACGAGGTCGGTCTCGATCTCGGTGTAGCCGTCGAACTTGGCGGTGGCCGCGCCCATCCATGTCTCGGGCGTGACGTCCTGCGTCTTCAGCTTCTCGGGGCTGGTGCCGGAGCCGATGGCGGTGGCCATGCCGGTGAAGACGGAGCCGTCGGGACCCTTGGGCGGGTTCAGGCCGGCGGCGGCGAGCCGCTTGCCGCCCTCGGCGGCCTTGCCGGTCATGACTTCCTTGAGCCGGACGGTGTCGGCCTCCGTACCGCCGGAGACGTACTCGCCGATGGCGATCTGCTCGAGGTAGTTGTACGAGTTGAAGGCGATCGTCTGCTTGGCGAGGACGTTCTCGTCCTTGCTCGGCCGGACCAGCAGGTGCATGCCGATGGAGCGCTGCAGCGACGCGGCGGCCTTGGCGAGCTGGACGGCGTACACGGTACGGCCGTAGCTGGTGACGTTGCCGGTGCCGAGGCCGAGCTCGTTGGCGAACTCCATCAGCACGTGCTGGATCTTGACGTAGCCCTCTTCGGTCTGCACCGGGTCGAGCGCCTTGGTGTAGGCCGCCTTGCGCAGATCGGCGAGCTTCGGCTCCTCCTGCTTGAACAGCTGGAGGCGGCGGTCGAGGCCCTGCCCGGAGGGCATGTCCTGCACGGCCTGGTCGAACTTGGCCCTCGCCGCGTCGGTGGTGTCGTACGCCTCGGTGACGACAGCGGCCTGCCGGGCGTCCTGGCTCGTGGCGAGCAGCAGGGGCTGTGCGGTCAGGTCACGCTCGTTGAGGAGCGCCTGGCCGTACTCGGAGGCCGCCCGCACGATGAGCGCGGTCTTCTCCGCGTCCTGCGCCTCGCTCCAGGTGTCGATCGACTGCTTGACCTGGAACCCGCCCATGACCAGGCCGACGAGCACGGGTATGAGAAGGATCGCGTTCAGGCGGGTGGGCACCCGCCAGTTGCGTGGGGAGAAGCGGCTGGTGCTGCCTCCGGAACCGCCTCCCGGTCCGCCGACGGCCGGGGAAGAGCCGGAAGCTCCCGACGCATCCGCAGGCGGCGCCGCTGTGCGCGACGGCGGGGTGAAGTTGCCCCGCGCCTGTTGCTCTGCGGAGCTCGTCATGCTTCGCCTCACTCGACCAACAACCTCTCGGCGTCGGCACCTACGCTGTGCCGTGTTTCGTTCAGAGCCGTACTACTCGGCAGTTCGAGGAATTCCAGCACGTCGACCGGCCGCATTCCAAACACTCGGAATCAGTGATTCCGAGTGGCGTACGCCTCTAATAAAACGGGCATAAGGAACGAGCCCCGTCAAATGGCGAGGCTCAGGTGAGCACAGTGGTACCGCCCGTGTGCAACGGGTGTCCACTGCGCCGGAATTCTCTGTCGAAATGTTATGAACACGGAGGCGGGCCGTGTCAAAAGACACAGCCCGCCGCACGGCAACTACGACAACTGCCGTATTGGGTCGTCTACTTCACCATTCTACTTCAGCCGTGCCATGAGGGCGTGTTCGACGAGGGTGATGAGTGCGCTCTTGGCGTCGGCGCGGTGGCGGGCGTCGGTGGTGATGATGGGGGTGTCGGGGCCGATCTGGAGTGCTTCGCGGACTTCTTCGGGGTTGTAGGGCTGGTGTCCGTCGAAGCCGTTGAGGGCGATGACGAAGGGGAGGCCGGAGTTCTCGAAGTAGTCGACGGCGGGGAAGCAGTCGGCGAGGCGGCGGGTGTCGACGAGGACGACGGCGCCGATGGCGCCGCGGACGAGGTCGTCCCACATGAACCAGAAGCGGTCCTGTCCGGGGGTGCCGAACAGGTAGAGGATGAGGTCCTGGTCGAGGGTGATGCGGCCGAAGTCCATGGCGACGGTGGTCGTCGTCTTGTCCCCGGTGTGGGTGAGGTCGTCGATGCCCGCGGAGGCGGAGGTCATGACGGCTTCGGTACGCAGCGGGTTGATCTCCGAGACGGCGCCGACGAACGTGGTCTTGCCCACGCCGAAGCCGCCCGCCACCACGATCTTCGCGCTGGTGGTTGAGCGGGCAGCACCGCCGCTAGAGCTTGCGAAGTCCACTGAGCACCCTTTCGAGCAGTGTCACATCCGGCGTGCCGCCGGCCTCTCCGTTGCCCGGCTGGTGAATGGCCACCATGCCGGCCTCCGCCAGGTCGGCGACAAGGATCCGCGCGACACCGAGCGGCATCGACAGCAGCGCCGAGATCTCGGCGACGGACTTGACCTCCCGGCACAGATGGCAGATCCGCTGGTGCTCGGGAAGCAACCCGGCGAGCAGAGCCGGATCGGCCGTCGTGCTGACCAGCGCCTCGATGGCGAGCTGGTAGCGCGGCCGGGTCCGGCCGCCGGTCATGGCGTACGGACGTACCAGCGGCTGGTCGCCCTCGTCCCCGTACGCGTCTACCGACGCACCGTACGGATCGTGAGAGGCGGGTGGCGGGGTCATGAATCCTCCGGGCGTGACAGCAAGTGGTCGGCTGTGCCGTCTGGTTGGGCCGGTGGGGGGCCTGTGGCGGCCGTGCTGGTGACGGTGCGGTGACTGAATTGCCGCGAGCCGGTGCGTGGGGTTCGGCTCGCGGCTCGGGCTCAGTGCAGAAGGCTTCCCTGGAGTTCGGCGCGAAGGTCGGGAGTGAGGACGCTGCCCGCACGATCCACGAGGAGCGCCATCTCGTAGCCCACGAGGCCGATGTCGCAGTCGGGGTGCGCGAGCACGGCCAGCGAGGACCCGTCGGAGACGGACATGAGGAAGAGGAACCCCCGTTCCATCTCCACGACCGTCTGGGCCACCGGACCGCCTTCGAAGATCCGGGAGGCGCCCGCGGTCAGCGAGGTCAGACCGGAGGCCACGGCCGCCAGCTGATCGGCGCGGTCGCGCGGGAAACCTTCGGACATCGCCAGCAGAAGACCGTCGGCGGAGACCACCACCGTGTGCGACACCCCTGGGGTGTTGTCCACGAAGTTGGTGATCAACCAGTTCAGATTCTGCGCCGCCTGGCTCATCGGGCTCAACTAACGCTCCTGCTGGTGAGAGGGGCCGAGGTTGAAGCTTCCGGTCGTCGAGCTGTTCTGCTGACGGCCTTGCTGGATACCTCGGCGGAGATTGGTCAGCCTGCCGCGCACATCGTCAGGCGCACGCGAAACCTGCGGACCGGCCTGGTGGTTCTGCTCCTGAGCGGTGCCCGGCACGAGGTTGGCGCGCGGGACCCGCCGGGGCAGGCCGGAGGTGGTGACGCCGCCGGCCGCAGGCTTCCTGACCCGCTCGGCCTGACGTACCAACTCGTCGTTGGGCGAGGAGCGCCAGGCACCACTCGCATGGGACGCGTTGCCCGGGGTCGCCGGGCTCGGCGCGGGTGTGCGCTGGGGGCCGGCTGAGCGGGACGCTCGGCCGGTGCCTGCTGCTCGTCGTCGGGCCGGCCGCCGGCCTGCACACCGCGGAACCAGTTGGTCTCCAGGGTGTCGTACAGCGGGGTACGGCCGTCACCGGGCCCGGCCGGGGGCAGGGCCTCCGGCTGCTGCGGGGCGGGCAGTCCGGCCGCCGGACGCGGCGGCGCGAAACTCGACTCGTCACGCCGCTGCGGAGCGGGCGGCTGCGGCGCTCCGTAGTCCGGGCGGGCGAACTGGGCGGTGGACGCCGGGTCCTGCGCCTCCGGACGGCCGTACTGGCCGGCGGAGGACTGGTTCGTCGCCCCGTACACGTCCGGGCGCACGAACTGCCCCGTCGAGGAGGGACCGGCCGGGAGGCCGGCCTGCGGCGGACCGGCGTTGTAGTCGGGCCGCGCGAACTCGGCGGTCGAACCCGGACCCCGGTTGCTGTCGTGGTCCTCGTGACCGCGCGGCGCGTCCGCGGACGGACGCTGCGGCTGCGACGGCTGGTCACTGCCCCAGCTGGTGGTCTGCGGTCGCTGCGGCCGCGGCGGCACGGGCTCGTCACGCCGGGGCGCGGGGCCGCCGGGCAGCTCGGCACGGGGACCGCCGGGCGGCGGCAGCTGACGGCCGCGGTCGCCCGCACCGGGCGCCGCGCCCTTCTGGAAACCGTTCTGGGGAGCCTCGCCCCGCGCGGGAGCAGCCTGCGGACCACGGCCGCCGCCGAACGCGCCGCCCTGACGGGAGCCGTCCTGCGCCTGGCCGGGCCTGCCGCCCTGGCCCTGCTGACCCTGTCCCTGCATGCCCGGGGCGCTGTGCATGCCCTGCGCCGGACGGCCGGAGTCGTCACGAGGGGGCAGCGCGGCGCGCGGAGCCGAACCGGCGCCGACCTGGCCGCGAGCCGCACCGGCACCGAGCCGGTTGCCGGGAGCACTTCCCGCACCGGCGGGAGCACCGCCGAGCGGACCGCCGTTGTTGTTGCCGCCCGCGTTGCCGCCGCCGAGGCCGGGACGGCCACCGCCGGGGCCACCGGGACGGCCGGGCAGACCGGCCGGAGCACCACCGGCCGGCGCAGCGGCGCCCTGGCCACCCGCACCTGGCTTCGCCGGAGCCTTCTTGCCGCCGTGGGCGACATCGACGGGCAGCATGACCAGCGCGGTCGTGCCACCGGAGTCGGAGGGACGCAGCTGGATGCGGATGCCGTGTCGCAGGGACAGCCGGCCGACCACGAACAGACCCATGCGTCGGGAGACCGAGACGTCAACGGTGGGCGGGGACGCCAGCCGCTCGTTGATCGCGGCGAGGTCCTCGGGGAGAGGCCGATGCCGGTGTCGTGGATTTCGACCAGGACGCGGCCGTCGGGCAGCGCGTGACCGGTGACCCGGACCTTGGTCTGTGGCGAGGAGAACGAGGTCGCGTTCTCCAGCAGCTCTGCGAGCAGGTGCACGAGGTCGTTGACGACGCGGCCCGCGACCTCGGTGGCGGGCACGGAGGCCAGCTCGATGCGCTCGTACTGCTCCACCTCGGAGGCGGCGGCACGGAGCACGTCGACCAGCGGCACGGGGCGGGTCCACCGGCGACCCGGCTCCTCACCCGCGAGGACGAGAAGGTTCTCGCCGTTCCGGCGCATACGGGTCGCGAGGTGGTCGAGCTTGAACAGCGAGGACAGCTGGTCCGGATCGGCCTCGCGCGACTCCAGCTCGGAGATGAGCGAGAGCTGGCGCTGGATAAGACCCTGGCTGCGGCGCGAGAGGTTGGTGAACATCGCGTTGACGTTGCCCCGCAGCAGCGCCTGTTCGGCGGCGAGGCGGACCGCCTCGCGGTGCACGTCGTCGAAGGCCGCGGCCACCTTGCCGATCTCGTCGCGGGAGTGGACACCGACGGACTCGACGGAGGTGTCGACGTCCTGCGGGTCGGACTCCGAGAGCTGCTTGACCAGCTCGGGCAGACGGTCCTGGGCGACCTTGGTCGCGGTGTCCTGCAGCCGGCGCAGCGAACGGATCATGGAGCGGGCCACGACGAACGCACCGACGAGGGACACACCGAGGACGATGAGGATCAACGCACCGTTGATGATCGCGTCCTGCTGGGACGCCTCACGCAGCTTGCGTGCCTCGGCCTCCATCTGGCCGAGCAACGTCTGCTCGATGGTCTTCATCGCGTTGATGCGGACCGAGTAGTCGTCGGTCCAGTCCAGGTGGGAACGGCTCGGCAGCTGCGCGAGACCGTTCTCGTTCTCCAGAACGCGCTTGGCGTACTGCTCGGCCGCGGTGATCGTCGGGTTCTCGTTCTCCAGCGGCGCCGTCAGTTCCTCGGAGTCACCGCCGGTGGACTCGTAGATCGCCTTGAAGCTCTTGAGCTCCGTCTCACCGTTCTCGAGCGCCGCCTGTCCGTAGAGGCGGTCGTTCTCGGTGAGGCCGGGCGTATCGGAGTCGTCGCCGCCGGGCAGCGCCGCGGCGATGATGGCGCGCTGGATCGACGCGTACTCCTTGGCGGAGGAGAACGCCGACAGGGCGCGCGTGCGCTTGATCATCTCCGGGTTGCTGGTCGCCTGCGCCATGTCCTGGGACAGGCTCAGCAGCGACTCGATCAGACGGCTGTAGCCCTCCACCGTCTGCGACTTCGGAACCTTGCCCTTGTAGGCGGTGTTCCGGATGGTGTTGAGGTTGTTGACCTGGACGGCGATCTGGTTCGCGTTGGCGCGGATCGACTCCAGCGCCTCGTCGTCGTCCTTGTTCGGGATGGAACGGGTGGCCTCGAGGAAGGCCTTGCGGGCGCGGTCGGTCTGGGTGCGCGGGCCGGAGACCTTGAAGTCGGTGTCGACGGAGCCGTTGGCCAGCGGGCCGGCGGAGAGGTCACGCTCCTGCTGGAGCGCGTGCGCCAGCTCGGTCGCTTCCGTCGTCATCTTGGTGAGCAGCTGCATGTGGTCCAGCTGCTTCATGTCGTCCATGGACTCGTTGATACGGAGTCCGCCCAGCGTGGTCGCCGCGACGACCGGCAGGGTGAGCAGGGACACCAGGCGCGTGCTGATGCGCCAGTTGCGCAGCGCTATTCGCGAACCGGTGTCCGTGGGGCCCTTCGGCCTGGCCGGTGAGCCGGCGCCGTCGGCCGGGGAGGCCTTGGCACCGGACGTCTTGGCGCCGGTGCGGCCTGCGCGCTCACCGCCGTCGCCGGGGGCCGCCGGTCCCTGGTTGTGGGTGTGCTGGGGCGAGGAGCCGCGGTCGGTCCCGCCGCGCGGCTCCTGTTCCGCCGCGCTGTTGCCATCCCTCTTGAAACGTCCCTGCACTAGCGTCGCAACCTCTGGACCAGGCGTCCCTCCGCTTGCACGGCGGGACGGTGTCGGCGTCGTGGGGCAGTGATCGAGCCCCATGGTGGTCGTGAGTGACCGGCGCTGCTCCCCCTTCCCCGCCGCAACTCGGCGCTGCGTTGCGCCCTTGCGCGCCGGTTCGAATCCCGCGGCGGTTCGTGGAATTCCAGCACAGTGCCGGATCTCCAACAAGGGCCACGTACCGGCCTGTGACCTGGATGACACGATGTAAGCGTGCGGTCACAACTCGTTGAGGTCGTTCCTGGGTAAAACGGACTTCTTGCTACGAGTCGCTTAGGCGGAGGGGGTGTCCCAGTCGCGATGATCAGGAGCGGAATGCGGGCTTCAGTGGCCTAATGTCCGGTTCCGCAAGCGCGATCAGGGGTCCGGATTGCCTGATTTGCCGGTCTCCTCGTGAGCAAACTCACACGGTGATCGTTGAGTCTTCCTGGCATTCGACGGGAATCCGATGTTTAGCCTGACGCTTTACAGGGATGGGCAATCCGTCAACCGCGCTTCTCCGTAGCGCCCGCACTCGGACAAGGTCAGACACACCACATGAAGACGACGATGATGTTCCGCAACATAGCCAACCCCCGGCGCACCACCCTCGCCCACCTCAAGGACGCGGAGGAGCTGCAGACGCCGGAGCAGCAGGAGCACTCGCTCGATCTTCCCACCCAGACGGCCAACCCCCGCCGCACGATCCTCATGGACGCGCCCGCCAACTGACCGCCGGCGTCATCACTGCCGTCACGTACGCGGTGACGCAGCCGGTCGGGCGCCCCTCGCCGCGTTAGCCTGGAGCGTCAGTCTCCGGCCAGCGACCAAGTAAAGAGGGGCGACAGCATCCCGTGCGCATCGCCAGGTTCTCCATCGACGGCAATGTCGCCTTCGGCGCGGTCGAGGACGGGCCGGACGGCCTTGTCCTCGACATCATCAAGGGCATTCCGTACGCCGACTTCGAGCTCTCAGGGACCAAGGTCCCGCTGAGCAAGGTCCGCCTGCTGCCGCCCGTGCTCCCCAACAAGGTCGTGGCCATCGGCCGCAACTACGCGGAGCACGCGGCGGAGCTCGGCAACGAGGTCCCCGACGTCCCCGTCGCTTTCTTCAAGCCCACCACCTCGGTGATCGGCTCGGGTGACGCCATCGAGTACCCCTCGTTCTCGAACGAGCTGCACCACGAGGCCGAGCTCGCGGTCGTCATCGGCCGGATGTGCCGTGAGGTGCCCCGCGAACGCGTCAAGGACGTGGTCTTCGGCTACACCTGCGCCAATGACGTCACCGCGCGCGACGCGCAGCGGCGCGAGAAGCAGTGGGCCAGGGCCAAGGGCTTCGACACCTCGTGCCCGCTCGGCCCCTGGGTGGAGACCGACCTCGACCCGGCCGACGTGACGATCCAGTGCACCGTCAACGGCGAGCAGCGCCAGCTGGGCCGCACCAGCGAGATGGTCCGGTCCGTCGAGGACCTGATCGTGCACATCACCGAGGCCATGACGCTGCTCCCGGGCGACGTCGTTCTCACGGGCACCCCCGCGGGGGTGGGCCCGCTCAACGTCGGCGACGAGGTCGCCGTCACCATCGAAGGTATCGGCACTCTCACCAACAAGGTGATCAAGCGTGGCTAACGGCTCCGTCCGCGTACGTTTCTGTCCCTCTCCGACCGGTAACCCCCATGTGGGCCTGGTCCGCACCGCCCTGTTCAACTGGGCCTACGCCCGGCACACCGGCGGCACCATGGTCTTCCGCATCGAGGACACCGACGCGGCCCGTGACTCGGAGGAGTCCTACAACCAGCTGCTCGACTCGATGCGCTGGCTCGGCCTCGACTGGGACGAGGGCCCCGAGGTCGGCGGACCGCACGCGCCCTACCGCCAGTCGCAGCGGATGGACGTCTACCAGGACGTCGCCGAGAAGCTGCTGGCCGGCGGATACGCCTACCACTGCTACTGCACGGCTCTGGAGCTCGAGGCCCGCCGTGACGCCGCCCGCGCCGCCGGCAAGCCCTCCGGCTACGACGGCAAGTGCCGCACGCTGAACGCCGAGCAGAAGGCGGCGTACGAGGCGGAGGGCCGCGAGTCGATCGTCCGCTTCAAGATGCCCGAGGAGCCGATCACCTTCACGGACCTCGTGCGCGGCGAACTGACCTTCACCCCTGACAACGTGCCGGACTACGGCATCGTCCGCGCCAACGGCGCCCCGCTCTACACGCTCGTCAACCCGGTCGACGACGCGTTGATGGAGATCACCCACGTCCTGCGCGGCGAGGACCTGCTGTCCTCCACCCCGCGGCAGATCGCGCTCTACAAGGCGCTGATCGAGCTCGGCATCGCCAAGGAGATCCCGTCCTTCGCGCACCTGCCGTACGTGATGGGTGAGGGCAACAAGAAGCTCTCCAAGCGTGACCCGCAGGCGTCCCTCAATCTCTACCGGGAGCGGGGCTTCCTCCCCGAGGGTCTGCTGAACTACCTGTCCCTGCTGGGCTGGTCCTTCTCCGCCGACCAGGACATCTTCACCGTCCCCGAGATGGTCGCGAAGTTCGATCTCGCGGACGTCAACGCCAACCCTGCCCGCTTCGACCTGAAGAAGGCCGAGGCGATCAACGCCGACCACATCCGGATGCTCGACGTGAAGGCGTTCACCGAGGCCTGCGAGCCGTGGCTCAAGGCCCCGCACGCCGCCTGGGCGCCGGAGAACTTCGACCGCGCCGCCTGGGAGGCCATCGCCCCCACGCCCAGACCCGGCTCACGGTCCTCTCCGACATCACGGCGAACGTCGACTTCCTCTTCCTCGACGAGCCGGTCGAGGACGAGGCGTCCTGGGCCAAGGCGATGAAGGGCGACCCGGTGGCGCTGCTCACCACCGCGCGCGCCAAGCTCGAGGCGGCCGACTGGACGAGCCCCGAGTCCCTGAAGGAGGCCGTCCTGGCCGCCGGTGAGGAGCACGGCCTCAAGCTCGGCAAGGCCCAGGCCCCGGTCCGCGTCGCCGTGACCGGGCGCACGGTCGGCCTGCCGCTCTTCGAGTCCCTGGAGATCCTGGGCAAGGACAAGACGCTGGCCCGTATCGACGCGGCGCTGGCGAAGCTCGCCGCGTAAGGGTTCTGTTCGCGTCCGAGGGGGCGGTGGCCGTGGAAGGCCACCGCCCCCTCGGACGTTGTCGGAGCGCACCACTAGGGTCGGTGCGATCCCGATCACCGCCCCGCCGGAGGACCCCATGCCGATGCCCGCCCCCGACTTCTCCTGGCACTTCACACCGGGCAACCGGTTCGAGGAGGAGGGCGGACAGGCCGGCACGATGTCTGTGATCCCGGCCGGCGAGCTGTGGCTGCCCACGGGCAGGGTCGTGGCCTGCGACCCCTTCGTCTCGCTCGGCACCGGCGAGTCCGAACCGTTCACCGCGGAGGTCCCGCCCGGCCGTTACCGCGTCGAGTGCGCCGTCGCCACGATCACCGAACGCGAGGAGGAGCCCGCGGACGACGAGCCGCCGCATCTGCGGATCGCCGCCGCCCGCCTGCTGATCGGGGACACGGCGCCCGTCGCCTGGGAGATCGCCCACCAGGCCGGTCAGGACCCCGCCTCCCTCGCCGACGACGAGTTCTTCGCCTACGGCGTCGACGCCGGTACCGGCTGCTTCTACGACGCCGGCTGCGACGAGTCGTTCCCGGACTGCGTCGGCGACAAGGGCCCGCTCTGGGACGCCTTCGACGCCGGTGGCGACGCCGGCCTCGGCCCGCACACGATCACCGCTCCCGACAGCGGCCACAACCTGATCGCCTTCATGTCCGGCTGGGGCGACGGCGCCTACCCGACCTGGGTCGGCCGGGACGCGGACGGCGATGTCACCTGTTTCGTCACCGACTTCTTCGTCGTCCCCTCGGAGGAAGAGCGCTCGGCGGGGTGACGCGCGCCGTTCCGGAGACCTGCCCCGCCGCGTAATCTCGGCCCTATGCCGATCCGAGCCGTGCTCTGGGACATCGACGACACGATCTTCGACTACGCGAGCGCCGACCGTGTCGGCATGAGCAAGCACCTCGCGCACGAGGGCCTGCCCGAGGGATACGAGAGCCTCGAGCAGGCCCTCGTCGCATGGCGCGCGATCACCGACGTGCAGTGGGCCCGGTTCGCGGCCGGTGAGACCGACTTCCAGGGGCAGCGCCGCGACCGTGTGCGCACGTTCCTCGCCGCCTGGGACATGACCGACGCGGAGGCGGACGCCTGGTTCGGCAGGCATGTCAGGCACTACGAGGCGGCGTGGTCCCTCTTTCCGGACGCGGTGCCCGTTCTGGACCTGCTCGCCCATGACTATCGTCACGGGATTCTGTCGAACTCGAGCATCCACAACCAGGACCGCAAGCTGCGGACGCTCGGCGTGCGGGACCGTTTCGAGGCCGTCGTGTGCGCGGTGGAGATCGGTGTCTCCAAGCCGGAGGCGGGGCCTTCCTGGCCGCCTGTGAGGCCATGGAACTGGCTCCGCACGAGGTCGCGTACGTGGGGGACCAGCCGGACATCGACGCACGGGGCGCCGTCGAGGCCGGACTCACCGGGATCTGGCTCGACCGCGCGGGGCTCGGCGGGCGTCCAGAACTGATCAGGATCACCGGTCTCGACGAGCTTCCGGGCCTGCTCCGCGCCGATACCCGTTTTGGAGCGCCGTCCACCTTCGGGTAATGTTCTTCCTGCGCCAAGGAGAGCGGGCCCAAAGCCCGGGAGCCGGAAGCGCAGACCGAACGAGACCCCCAGCCGGGGTTGAGTTTTGGTGGCCTATGGTGTAATTGGCAGCACGACTGATTCTGGTTCAGTTAGTCTAGGTTCGAGTCCTGGTAGGCCAGCTCGCAGAGCTTATCTGCAAAGCCCCCGTTGTGTAGCGGCCTAGCACGCTGCCCTCTCAAGGCAGTAGCGCCGGTTCGAATCCGGTCGGGGGTACAGATCCTTCCCGCGTGATCATCCGGGTCGCACCCGATGCTTCATGCGGTGACAACGTCCGGCTACCGCCGGGCGAGGATCGCTAGGGCCCCCGTTGTGTAGCGGCCTAGCACGCCGCCCTCTCAAGGCGGTAGCGCCGGTTCGAATCCGGTCGGGGGTACTGGTCTAAACCACCATGGGCTATGGTGTAATTGGCAGCACGAGTGATTCTGGTTCATTTAGTCTAGGTTCGAGTCCTGGTAGCCCAGCGCGTCGCAGGATGCATGCCCCCGTTGTGTAGCGGCCTAGCACGCCGCCCTCTCAAGGCGGTAGCGCCGGTTCGAATCCGGTCGGGGGTACAGAGTCCGAAGGGGCCTTCCGAGCAGTCGGAAGGCCCCTTCGGCGTTCCCGGCCTCGCTTCTTCCGGCGGCCCTACCGACACCGCGGGCCCACCCCATCTCCCGTGTGTCCAGGACGAGTTCGGACGTGTGAAACCGCGAGAGGCTCCCGTCGTCAGGCGACGACGGGAGCCTCGGGTACCGGCTTCACACAGTGAGGGGCACCGGGTGGATCTCGTCGGCAGGGTGGCCCGTGCGCTCGTGGATGCGCTGCACGGCGTCCGCGGAGGGGCCTTCGGACAGGCAGTACACGGTGCCCGTCTCCGGGTCCGCCCACGCCTTCTTGAAGTGCACGTTCTCCTCACCCTCGATCGCGAGGTCCGCGCGGTGCGCCTCCATCAGCTGATCACTCGTGATGCCCTTCATCCCGCGGTGTACGTCCATGAACTCGGTCATCGCTCCAGCACCTCCGTCGCTCGCAGGTACTTCCATGCTGCACCTGCCCGGGCCCGGGAACACCTCCGGCCGGCCCCTGCGGCGTTGAAGGGGCCGGCCGGACGTGGACGTACGGAAAGGAAGGATCAGCCGTTGCGGCGCAGCGCCTCGCTCAGGCGGGCCGCGGCGTCGATGACCGCCTGGGCGTGCATACGGCCCGGGTGGCGGGTCAGGCGCTCGATCGGTCCGGAGACCGAGACGGCGGCCACCACGCGGTTGGAGGGGCCCCGCACGGGCGCGGACACGGACGCCACGCCCGGCTCGCGCTCGCCGATCGACTGGGCCCAGCCCCGGCGCCGGACGCCGGACAGGGCGGTCGCCGTGAAGCGCGCGCCCTGGAGGCCGCGGTGCAGACGCTCCGGCTCCTCCCAGGCCATGAGGATCTGGGCCGAGGAGCCGGCCTTCATCGTGAGCGTGGAACCGACGGGCACGGTGTCCCGCAGTCCGGACAGCCGCTCGGCGGCCGCGACGCAGATCCGCATGTCTCCCTGCCGGCGGTAGAGCTGCGCGCTCTCGCCGGTCACGTCGCGCAGGTGTGTGAGTACGGGCCCGGCCGTGGCCAGCAGCCGGTCCTCGCCCGCCGCGGCGGCGAGCTCCGCCAGCCGCGGGCCGAGGATGAAACGGCCCTGCATGTCGCGCGCCACCATACGGTGGTGCTCCAGTGCCACTGCCAGGCGATGTGCTGTTGGTCGTGCGAGTCCCGTGGCCGCGACCAGCCCCGCGAGGGTGGCCGGACCGGACTCCAGGGCGCTCAAGACAAGGGCCGCCTTGTCGAGGACGCCGACGCCGCTAGAGTTGTCCATGCAACGATACTCGCGTCTCACTCTGTGAAACGCAAGTTCAATTTTCTCCGGAACTTGCCACGCTGTAGTGGCGGCCCGCGGACCAACGGGCACTGCACAAGATCTCTAGATGAGTCGGCGGCACAGCCGGCCGGAGGGAAAGCGATGGGTAGGACACTCGCGGAGAAGGTCTGGGACGACCACGTCGTCCGGCGCGCCGAGGGCGAGCCCGACCTCCTCTTCATCGATCTGCATCTGCTGCACGAGGTGACCAGCCCCCAGGCCTTCGACGGTCTGCGGAAGAACGGCCGGCAGGTGCGCCGCCTCGACCTCACCATCGCGACCGAGGACCACAACACCCCGACCATCGACATCGACAAGCCGATCGCCGACCCGGTCTCCCGCGTCCAGCTGGAGACCCTGCGCAAGAACTGCGCGGAGTTCGGCGTACGGCTGCACCCGCTGGGCGATGTCGAGCAGGGCGTCGTGCACGTCGTCGGCCCCCAGCTGGGTCTGACCCAGCCCGGCACCACCGTGGTCTGCGGTGACTCGCACACCTCCACGCACGGCGCGTTCGGCGCGCTGGCCTTCGGTATCGGCACCTCGCAGGTCGAGCACGTGCTGGCCACCCAGACGCTGCCCATGGCCCGCCCCAAGACCATGGCCATCACCGTCGAGGGCGAGCTGCCCGACGGTGTCACCGCCAAGGACCTGATCCTCGCCATCATCGCGAGGATCGGCACCGGCGGCGGCCAGGGCTATGTCCTCGAGTACCGCGGGTCCGCCATCGAGAAGCTGTCGATGGAAGCCCGGATGACCATCTGCAACATGTCGATCGAGGCCGGCGCCCGCGCGGGCATGATCGCCCCCGACCGCACCACCTTCGACTACCTCCAGGGCCGCGACCACGCGCCCCAGGGAGCCGACTGGGACGCCGCGGTCGAGTACTGGAAGACGCTGCGCACCGACGACGACGCGGTGTTCGACGCCGAGGTCTTCATCGACGCCGCCGAACTCGCCCCGTTCGTCACCTGGGGCACCAACCCCGGCCAGGGCGCGCCGCTGTCGGGACACGTCCCCGACCCTGCTTCGTACGAGGACGCGTCGGAGCGCCTGGCCGCGGAAAAGGCCCTGGAGTACATGGGGTTGACCGCCGGACAGCCGCTGCGCGACATCAACGTGGACACCGTCTTCGTAGGCTCCTGCACCAACGGACGCATCGAGGACCTGCGCAACGCCGCCGCGATCCTGGACGGCCGCAAAGTCGCGGACGGTGTACGGATGCTGGTCGTCCCCGGCTCGGTCCGCGTCGCGCTGCAGGCCGTGGAAGAGGGGCTGGACAAGGTCTTCAAGGAGGCCGGAGCCGAATGGCGGCACGCCGGCTGCTCCATGTGCCTCGGCATGAACCCGGACCAACTCGCGCCCGGGGAGCGCTCCGCCTCCACCTCCAACCGCAACTTCGAGGGCAGGCAGGGCAAGGGCGGCCGTACGCACCTGGTCTCCCCGCAGGTCGCCGCCGCCACCGCGGTTCTGGGCCACCTCGCCTCGCCCGCCGACCTGTCCGAAACCCCTGCGCCCGCCGGAGTCTGAACACCATGGAAGCTTTCACCACGCACACCGGCCGGGCCGTCCCGCTGCGCCGCAGCAACGTCGACACCGACCAGATCATCCCGGCCCACTGGCTGAAGAAGGTCACCCGCGACGGCTTCGAGGACGGGCTCTTCGAGGCCTGGCGCAAGGACCCCGCGTTCGTCCTCAACCGCCCCGAGCGGAAGGGCGCCTCGGTTCTCGTCGCCGGCCCCGACTTCGGCACCGGATCGTCGCGCGAGCACGCCGTCTGGGCCCTGCAGAACTACGGCTTCAAGGCCGTCATCTCCTCCCGGTTCGCCGACATCTTCCGCGGCAACTCGCTGAAGAACGGCCTGCTGACCGTGGTCCTCGAGCAGTCCGTCGTGGACGCTCTGTGGGAGCTGACGGAGGCCGACCCGACGGCCGAGGTCACCGTCGACCTCGAGAAGCGACAGGTCCTCGCGCCCGGAATCACCGCGGACTTCGAGCTCGACGAGAACGCCCGCTGGCGACTGCTGAACGGGCTCGACGACATCAGCCTCACCCTTCAGAACGAAGCGGACATCGCGGCGTACGAGGCGGGCCGGCCGGCCTTCAAGCCCCGGACAATTGACGCCTGAGCAGCGGTTTTCCCGAACTGCGCCCCTCGCCTGACGGCGGGGGCGCAGTCGTATGTTGAGGCCCCATGGGGCGACAACTCGCCCCAGATGGCACAATCGGTGCATGGAACGCGACAGCCAACTCGAGCTCTACGAGGCGGTCGCGGCCCGGTTGAAGGAAGCGCACACAGCGGTGCGCGAACTGCAAGTCCCGGAGGGCGTAAGGATGGCGCTGTCCCGGAAGCTGCTGGTCATCACGGCAGCGGCGAAGCACGATCTCCCGGGCGCGGCAACGCGTCTGGACCGGTTGCTGAAGGACCTGGAAGAGGGTCGATTCCCCGAAGGCGGCTGACCTCAGAACTCCGCCGAGGTCGACTTCGTTGCGGCACTAGGGTGATTAGCCCGTTTCGTGTTTGATTTGCGGTATATATCTGCCTAACGTGCGAAAAAGCCAGGACGCGATCGTTCCGGCCAAATGTCTCCGAAGGGGAAGACGTGAACAAGGCGCAGCTCGTAGAAGCGATTGCCGACAAGCTCGGCGGGCGTCAGCAGGCCGCTGACGCCGTCGACGCGGTGCTTGACGCGATCGTCCGCGCAACGGTCGCCGGAGACCGGGTCTCGGTCACCGGCTTCGGCTCGTTCGAGAAGGTCGACCGCCCCGCCCGCTACGCTCGCAACCCGCAGACCGGCGAGCGTGTCCGGGTCAAGAAGACGTCCGTACCGCGCTTCCGGGCAGGGCAGGGCTTCAAGGACCTGGTCAGCGGCTCGAAGAAGCTCCCCAAGGGAGGCGAGGTCGCGGTCAAGAAGGCCCCCAAGGGCAGCCTCTCCGGCCCGCCGCCCACCATCGCCAAGTCCGCGGCCAAGAAGGCCGCCGCGAAGCGGACCGCGGCGAAGAAGACGACCACGGGCGCCAAGAAGACCGCGGCGAAGAAGACCACCGCGGCGGCGAAGAAGTCGACGGCCAAGACGACCGCGAAGAAGACCACGGCCGCCACGAAGAAGGCGACCCCGGCGAAGACCACCGCCAAGAAGGCCACGGCGAAGAAGACCGCGCCGGCCAAGAAGGCCACGGCCAAGAAGGCGCCGGCCAAGAAGACCACGGCGCGCAAGACCACCGCCAAGAAGACGACCTCGAGGAACAAGTAGCGCCGAGAGCGCACACCTGGAACAAGCGGCCGAGCGCCGCACAGCCACTCACGCGCCGGGCCGGTCTCCCCATGGGAGACCGGCCCGCGGCGTGCGGTCCGACGGCGTTCCCGGAACGTGTACGCGGCGCCCTTCAGAACGTGTACAGCGTCACCAGCGTGACGCGGCGGCTCTCGCCCTCGCCCTCGGTCTCGATCCGCACCCGCTGCCCCGGCCGCAGCAGCCGCAGTCCGCCCGCGTCGAAGGCCGCCGCGTCGAAGTCCACGGGGGTGCCGTCGTCCAGCAGCACACTGCCGCTGCGGGTCTCGGGATCGTAGGTGTACGAGGTCGCCTGCATGGCCGCCAGCCTAGTGCCCTTGGCCGGCGTGCTTCCTCGGTACGGCGGGAGCGCCGGCCGCCAGACGGTCCGCGGTGTGCCGGCCCACGCCGAGCAAGAGCGCGGCCGCCAGATCGTCGCCGGTGTCCACGTCCTGGCGCACGGAATCGAGATCGCCGGACATGATTTCCGTGGCACCGGAAGCCAAATGCGCACGGCGTGAAGGGCCGCCGAAAGCGGGGCGCAATTCCGCCCCCGGCCGGGCGCAGAGCAAAGTCGTGCCGATTCCGGCCGCATCCGTCAGAAATGCCCGGGTAAATACCGAAGCCGCCGCCAGGGCCCTCGCCAATTCGGCGGTACGCAATGCGGGCAGGTCGGCGTTGAGCGCGGCGACCGCCGCGGAGGGGCGCGCGGCACGCACCACTTCGGCGCCGTGCGCCAGCGCCGCGTTGAGGCCCGCCGCCGGGGCGTCCGGCACGATCCTCGCCCCCAGCGCCGCGAGTCCGGCAGCGGCGGTCGGATCGTCCGTGACGACCGCCACATCCCGTACGGCAGGGCAGGCCAGCGCGGCCGCCACGGTGTCCTGCGCGAACGCGAGGGCGAGACGGGGCCGCAGCACGTCGCCCGCCGCTCCCGCCAGCCGGCTCTTGGCCAGGGCCAGCGGCTTCAGGGGTACGACCAGGGACCAGAGGTCGGCAGGTGCGAAGACCGGCTCCGTGTCCGTGGCGAACTCTTGGTCCATGGGCATCGGGCCCATTGTCGCCCGGATCTCAGAAGGCCCCGAGGGGAGGGGGCGCGGCCGGGGCGTACCGTGTTCTCGACAGACCAGAGGCCTGGGGCGACACTTGACCCCCAGCAGCCAGGCAATAGCCCGGTCGTAAGAGGAAGGTGTCCGAGTGTCCCGCCGTAGAATCGGCTTCTGGTACCGCCTGGCCGCGGTCATCTCAAAGCCGCCGCTGTTGCTTCTGTTCAAGCGGGACTGGCGGGGAACGGAACACATTCCGGTCGAGGGCGGATTCATCACTGCCATCAACCACAACTCGTACCTCGACATGTTCTCGTACGGGCACTTCCAGTACAACACCGGACGCGTCCCGCGGTTCCTGGCCAAGGCCGCGCTGTTCAAGACGCCCGTCGTCGGGCTCCTGCTGCGGGGCACCCGGCAGATCCCCGTCTACCGCGAGTCCTCCAACGCCGTCGGCGCCTTCCGTGCCGCCGTCGACGCGGTCGAGCGCGGCGAGTGCGTCGCCTTCTACCCGGAGGGCACGCTCACCCGCGACCCCGGCATGTGGCCCATGACCGCCAAGACGGGTGTGGCGCGGGCCGCCCTGCAGACGAAGGCGCCGGTCATCCCGGTCGCCCAGTGGGGCGCCAACTTGGCGGTGCCGCCGTACGCCAAGGAGAACAAGGTCCGGCTCTTCCCGCGCAAGACGCTCCAGGTCCAGGCCGGCCCGCCGGTCGACCTCTCGCGCTTCTACGACCTGGATCCCACACCGGACGTCCTGAAGGCCGCGACCGAGGCCATCATGGCCGCGGTCACGGAGCAGCTCGAGGAGCTGCGCGGCGAGAAGGCGCCGGAGAAGCCGTTCGATCTGCGCGAAGTCCGCGCGGAGCAGCGCCGCAAGGCCGCCGGGGAGGAAGCGAAGTGACAAAGCCGGTCAAGGCCGCCGTCTTCGGAACGGGCTCGTGGGGCACGGCGTTCGGCATGGTGCTGGCGGACGCCGGCTGCGAGGTGACCCTGTGGGGACGCCGCGCGAACCTCGTCGACGCCGTCAACACCACCCGCACCAACCCCGACTATCTGCCGGGGATCGAGCTCCCGGAGAAGCTGCGGGCCACCACGGACCCGGCGGAGGCGCTGCACGAGGCCGACTTCACCGTCCTCGCCGTCCCGTCCCAGACCCTGCGCGGCAATCTCGCCGCGTGGGTGCCGAAACTGCCCGCCGACACCGTGCTCGTCTCCCTGATGAAGGGCGTCGAACTCGGCACCGCCAAGCGGATGAGCGAGGTCGTCGAGGAGGTCGCGCACGTGCCGGCCGACCGCGTCGCCGTGGTCACCGGTCCCAACCTCGCCAAGGAGATCGCCCAGCGCCGGCCCGCCGCCGCCGTGGTCGCCTGCCGTGACGAGGCGGTCGCGCAACGTCTCCAGGCCGCCTGTCACACCCCCTACTTCCGCCCCTACACCAACACCGACGTGGTGGGTTGCGAACTGGGCGGCGCGGTCAAGAACGTCATCGGCCTCGCCGTCGGCATCGCCGACGGCATGGGGCTCGGCGACAACGCCAAGGGCTCCCTGATCACCCGCGGTCTCGCGGAGACGACACGGCTGGGCCTCGCCATGGGCGCCGACCCGCTGACGTTCTCCGGGCTCGCGGGCCTTGGCGACCTGGTGGCGACCTGCTCGTCGCCGCTGTCCCGCAACCACACCTTCGGCACCAACCTGGGCCGCGGGATGACCCTCGAGGAGACCATCGCGGTCACCAAGCAGACCGCGGAGGGCGTCAAGTCCTGCGAGTCGGTGCTGGACCTGGCCCGCCGGCACGGAGTGGACATGCCGATCACGGAAACGGTCGTCGGCATCGTCCACGAGGGGAAGCCGCCGGTCGTTGCTCTCAAGGAGTTGATGTCCCGCGCCGCCAAGCCCGAGCGACGCTGACGTCGTTCGAACCAGCGGGTAGTCTCATCGCGATATGAGCACCGAGAACCTCCCCCAGAGCCCCGAGCAGCAGCTCCGCAAGCCGCGCGTAGCCGTCGTCTTCGGCGGCCGCAGCTCCGAACACGGGATCTCCGTGGTCACCGCGGGCGCGGTGCTGCGGGCCATCGACCGCACCAAGTACGACGTCCTGCCGATCGGCATCACCGCCGACGGCCGGTGGGCGCTCACGGCCGACGAGCCGGACCGGATGGCGATCACCGACCGCAGGACGCCGAACGTCGAGGAGCTCGCCGAGTCCGACGAGGGCGGCGTGGTGCTCTCCGTCGACCCCGGCAGCCGTGAGGTCGTCTACAGCGAGCCCGGCTCCGTGCCCAAGGCGCTCGGCGAGGTGGACGTCGTCTTCCCGATGCTGCACGGCCCGTACGGCGAGGACGGCACCCTCCAGGGGTTGCTCGAGCTCTCCGGCGTCCCGTACGTCGGCTCGGGCGTGCTCGCCTCGGCCGTCGGCCAGGACAAGGAGTACATGAAGCGGGTCTTCGTCTCCTTCGGCCTGCCCGTCGGTCCGTACGAGGTGATCCGCCCGCGCGAGTGGGCGAACGACCCCGCGGCCGCCCGGAAGAAGATCGTGGACTTCGCGGGCGAGCACGGCTGGCCGCTGTTCATCAAGCCCGCCCGAGGCGGCTCCTCGATGGGCATCACCAAGGTGGACGGTCTCGCGGGGCTGGACGACGCGATCGCCGAGGCGCAGCGCCACGACCCCAAGATCCTCGTGGAGTCGCTGTTGCGCGGCCGGGAGATCGAGTGCGGCGTGCTCGAGTTCGAGGAC
Source organism: Streptomyces sp. Tu 2975 (assembly GCF_009832925.1). GTDB lineage: Bacteria > Actinomycetota > Actinomycetes > Streptomycetales > Streptomycetaceae > Streptomyces. The sequence goes on along the minus strand of NZ_CP047140.1, from coordinate 2,484,571 downwards.
GGCCCGCGCGCCAGCGTCCCGGCCGAGATCCCGCCGGTGACGGCCCACGATTTCTACGACTTCGAGGCCAAGTACATCGACTCGGCGGCCGGCCTGGTCCCCGCCCCGCTCACCGACGAGCAGACCGCCGAGGTGCAGCGGCTGGCGGTCGCGGCGTTCGACGCGGCGTCGTGCGAGGGCCTGGTCCGCGCGGACTTCTTCCTCACGGAGGACGGCGAGTTCGTCATCAACGAGATCAACACCATGCCGGGCTTCACACCGATCTCCATGTATCCGCGGATGTGGCAGGAGAGCGGCGTCGCCTACACCGAGCTGGTGGACCGGCTGATCCGGGCCGCCCTGACCCGTTCGACGGGGCTTCGATAGGACCCGCAGGTCAAAGGGTGGCCGGGACCGTCTCCTTGACGGGCCCGGCCAGGTCCGTGAGCGGGCCGATGTCGTGCATGTACCGGCCGCCGAGTGTGACCTCCACGTACGTCTCGCGGTACGTGGTGGTGAAGCGGGGGCCGTCGTCCCGCTCCTCCAGCAGCCAGTTGACGCCGTCCACCTCGACGCCCTGGCCCTGCGGATCGCTCATCCCCACCGGCCGGGCCACACCGCAGCGCAGTACGATCGCGGCATCGCCCCAGCCGGCGGTGAGTTCGGACGACGGCTCGGGGTCGTCGCGGTCGTGCCCGTCGACCGAGTCCGGCAGCTCCCCGTCCAGCGCACGGCACAGGGCTGCTTCCTCGGCCGGGGGGCTGGGAACCGTGATCGACGCCGACGCGTCCGTGGAGGAGCAGCCCGCGGCGGCCACCAGTACGGCGGCTGCGGACAGGATCAGGGACCGGCGGCCGAAAGACGTCACCGGCCAAGGGTAGACGGGGGCTAGATGTGCACGACCGGGCAGGTCAGGGTGCGGGTGATGCCGTCCACTTGCTGGACCTTGGCGACCACCATGCGACCCAGGTCGTCGACGGTGTCGGCCTGCGCGCGCACGATCACGTCGTACGGGCCGGTCACATCCTCGGCCTGGATCACACCGGGAATCTTTCCGATGGTCTCGGCGACGGTCGACGCCTTGCCCACCTCGGTCTGAATGAGGATGTACGCCTGTACCACGGAGCCTCCAGGGCGGCACGAGGATCATGTCCCCTACCGTCGGTGGGGAGATCCCAGGGAGAGGGGTCGCCACGGTATCGCGTCGTCACGGGCCACGGGGAGACCCTCGCGGCGGACGGCGCCCGCAGCGTGGCGTACGGCGAACAGAAGTTGACGTATCTCTTGACGATACCGACAGCAGTGGCAGCTCGCGACCGCAGCAATCACGCGCGGCGTCCACGACAAGGAGAGGTGACTCGGTGAAGGGAACTGTGGGCGAGTTGGGGGAGTTCGGTCTCATCAAGGAACTCACCGCCAAGCTCACCACCACCCCCGCGGTACGGCTCGGACCGGGCGACGACGCCGCGGTCGTGGCCGCACCCGACCGACGGGTCGTGGCCAGCACGGACATCCTGCTGGAGGGGCGGCACTTCCGCCGCGACTGGTCCACCGCGTACGACGTGGGACGCAAGGCGGCCGCGCAGAACCTGGCCGACATCGCCGCGATGGGTGCCGTGCCGACCGCGCTGCTCCTCGGGCTCGTCGTCCCGGCCGAACTTCCCGTCACCTGGGCCACCGAGCTCATGGACGGCATCCGCGACGAGTGCCAGGTCGCCGGCGCGGCCGTCGTCGGCGGCGATGTCGTCCGCGGCGAGACCATCACCATCGCGATCACGGCGCTGGGCGATCTGCGCAACCACGAACCCGTGACCCGCGCGGGCGCGCAGTCCGGCGATGTCGTCGCCTACACCGGCTGGTTGGGCTGGTCCGCGGCCGGGCACGCCGTCCTGTCGCGTGGTTTCCGCTCCCCGCGGGCCTTCGTCGAGGCACACCGCAGACCGGAGCCGCCGTACCACGCGGGCCCCGCGGCGGCCGGGCTCGGCGCCACCGCGATGTGCGACATCAGCGACGGACTCGTCGCCGACCTCGGGCACATCGCCGAGGCGAGCAAGGTCCGGATCGATCTGCGGTCGGGGCTCATCGACATCCCCACGCAGATGAGCGACATCGGCCAGGCGGTCGGCGTCGACCCGCTGCAGTGGGTGCTGACCGGGGGAGAGGACCACGCGATCGTCGCCACCTTCCCGCCCGACGTGAAGCTCCCCGCCCGCTGGAAGGTCATCGGCGAGGTGCTGAACCCGTCGGCGCTGCCCCAGGTGACCGTCGACGGGGCGCCGTGGACGAGCAAGGGTGGCTGGGACCACTTCGGGGGCATCGAGGACGGCAAGTAGATTTCCGGGTATGGACATACCCCCTCGCGTGCTCACCGTCGCCGGATCCGATTCCGGCGGCGGTGCGGGCATCCAGGCCGACCTCAAGACCATGCTGGCCCTCGGTGTGCACGGCATGAGCGTGCTGACCGCGATCACCGCCCAGAACTCGCTGGGCGTCCAGGGCGCATGGGAGCTGCCCGTCGAGGCGGTGCGCGCCCAGTACCGGAGCGTCGTCGACGACATCGGCGTACAGGCCGTGAAGACCGGGATGCTGTCCTCCGCCGAACTGGTCGAGACCGTGGCGGAACTGCTCACCGGCACGGACGCGCCCGTGGTCGTCGACCCGGTGGGCGTCTCCAAGCACGGTGACCCGCTGCTGGCGGCCTCCGCGCTCGACTCCGTGCGGACGAAGCTGCTGCCCGCGGCGACCGTGGCCACGCCCAACCTGGACGAGGTGGCCCAGCTGACCGGCATCGAGGTCCGCGACGAGGCCGGCATGCGCCGGGCCGCGGAGGCCGTACTCGGATTCGGGCCCCGCTGGGCGCTGATCAAGGGCGGTCACCTGGCAGGCGACGCCGTGGACCTGCTCACGGACGGCGGCGAGGAGCACTGGCTGCGCGCTCCCCGTCACGACAACCGCCACACCCACGGCACGGGCTGCACGCTCGCGTCCGCCGTGGCCTCCGGTCTGGCACAGGGCCTGACCGTCCCGGAGGCCGTCCACGCGGCCAAGGAGTACGTCACGGGGGCGATCGCGACGGGCTTCGCGCTGGGCGCGGGGATCGGTCCGGTGGATCACGGCTGGCGCTTCCGTCAGAGCGCCCGGCGCCCACCGGAACCAGCCCGGTGAGGACCCGGCCGGTCGCGGAGCACGGCAAAAAGCCGGTCCACCGAGGTGGACCGGCTTTTCAAGGCAACCGGAGGGCTGCGCTACGACGAGACGTCGGCGGGATCATCCCCGCTGACGCGGGGAGCATCACTTAGCGCGAGACCTTGCCGGCCTTGATGCACGAGGTGCAGACGTTGAGCCGCTTCGGCGTCCGACCGACCACTGCACGCACACGCTGGATGTTCGGGTTCCAGCGACGGGACGTACGGCGGTGCGAGTGCGAAATGTTGTTGCCGAAGCCCGGCCCCTTGCCGCAGACGTCGCAGTTGGCAGCCACGGGTCACTCCAAAGACTTCAGATGCACTTACGGTGAATCCGGCGCGCCGGAATCAGTAGATCTGAAGTGGCTTGCCGGGGGAATGGCCCGACTCTCATCGGGCAACTGGAGCAGCATACATCCACTGCTTCCGAGAGACGAAACTAGCATGCTGCCGCCGCCCCCCGCCCTGCTCAACGGCGGCGGCCGGGGTCTACGCTGCGGGACGACCCGCAGCCCGAGGCCCCGCCGGCCACCAGGATCTGCCCGGCCGCTCAAGGAGGATCACCAGGTGCCGCAGAGTCTCGACGCCTCGGCCGTACGCGACTGGTGCTCCCTGGCGCTGGAGTCCCTGGGCCGGGAGCGCGAGGACATCGACGCCATCAACGTGTACCCCGTCGCCGACGGGGACACCGGCACGAACCTCTATCTGACCGTGGAGTCCGCCGCCCAGGCCGTGGAGGCCGTGTTCGCCGCCCACGAGACGGGACACACCTCACCCGCACTCGCCGACGTCGTCCGGGCCATGGCCCACGGCGCCCTCATCGGCGCCCGCGGCAACTCGGGCACGATCCTCGCCCAGCTGCTGCGCGGCATGGCCGAGCGGCTCGGTGACGGGGATCACCTGGCAGGGGCGCTGCGGCGGGCCGCGGAACTGGCGCGTGAGGCGGTGGCGCACCCCGTCGAGGGAACGATCCTCAGCGTCGCCGGGGCCGCGGCGGACGCTGCGGAGAACGCCCCCACCGACGCCCTGAGAGCCGCCTACGCGGGCGCACGGGCGGCGCTGGACGCCACACCGGGCCAGCTCGCCGTGCTGGCACGTGCGGGTGTCGTGGACGCCGGCGGACAGGGACTGCTGACCGTCCTCGGAGCACTGGTGCAGGCGGTCTCCGGCGAGGCCCCGCCGGCCTCCTCGCCCGCTCATGCCCGCCCCGCCCGGCAGGACCCGACCGCCGAGCCGTGCGCGGACAGCGGCCCCGCCTTCGAAGTGATCTACCTCCTTGAGGCGGACGACGAGTCCGTCGCCCGGCTGCGGGCACGCCTCGACGGGCTCGGCGACTCCCTCGTCGTCGTCGGCGGCGACGGCCTGTGGAACGTCCACGTCCACGTGGACGACGCCGGTGCGGCCGTGGAAGCCGGTGTCGAGGCGGGCCGGCCGTACCGGATCCGCATCACGCACTTCGACACCGCTGCCGCTCCCGCGCGGGAGCAGGCCCAGCGGGCGGTCGTCGCGGTGGTGCAGGGCGAGGGGCTGGCCGACCTGTACCGGCAGGCCGGTGCGACCACGGTCCCGGCCCGGCCGGGGGAGCCGCCGGCCAGCGGCGAACTCGTCGAGGCGATCCGCCGGGCGCACGCCCGCGAGGTCGTCCTCCTCCCGAACGACACGTCCCTGCGGCACACGGCCGCCGCAGCAGCGGAGCAGGCCCGCACGGCCGGTGTCCGCGTCGCCCTGATCCCGACCCGCTCCGCGGTCCAGGGCATCGCGGCCCTGGCCGTCCACGCACCGGACCGCCGCTTCGACGAGGACGTCGTCGCCATGACCGCCGCGGCCGGGGCGACGCGCTACGCCGAACTGGCCGTGGCGGAACACCGGTCGTGGACCTCGGCGGGCGTGTGCCAGGCCGGCGACGTCCTGGGACTGATCGACGGCGACGTCGCCGTGATCGGGGAGGACCTCACCGAGACGGCGCTGACCCTGCTGGACCGCATGCTCTCCTCCGGCGGCGAACTGGTCACCCTGGTCCTGGGCGGCACGGCGCCGGAGGGACTGTCCGACAGGCTGGAAGCCCATGTCCGCGAGGGCTACTTGGCGGTGGACACGGTCACGTACGAGGGCGGCGGGGACCGGGCGACGCCGCTGCTGATCGGGGTGGAGTAGGGGTCCGCTGCGCGGAGCCTGTTCCCCGCCCCGCCCCTTCCCGAAACCGGGCTCCGTCCGGACCCGGCACCGCGCTCCGTCCGGACCGGGCACCGGGCTCGGCGCGGTGTCTCGGGGGCTGTGCCCCGGACCCCCGCTCTTCGAACGCCGGCGGAGCTGGATCTGCGGCGGAGCCGGATGCCGCGCAGCGGCAGTTCCAGCCCGCCTGGGGCCACCTCCCACGGCCGCCAGGCCGTAGGGGGAGCGAGGGCACCGCGCGGAGCGCGGTACGGGTCCGGGGCTTGCCCCGCCACGCGGCGGAGCCGCACACGATGCAGCGGGAAGCGGCGGGGTGGGGAACGGCCCCGCGCAGCGGGCCCGCCCCCGCCCCCTCACGCCCCGGCGACCTCCGTCAGCACCGCCCGCGCCTCCGCGCGGCGGGATTCCGCGGTGTCGTCGGCCGGGCCGTCCCCGGAGCCCTCGTACGTCGCCAGGACCCCCTCCGCGAGCGCCACCGCCGCGGAGGCGTCACCGAGCGAGGCGTGCAGCCAGGAGGCCATGAGCTGCGCGCCCGTGCGCAGGTCGGTGAACTGCCCGCCCGCCTCCTCGAAGACCGCCACCGCCCGCAGGACGAGGGCGACCGCCTCCTCGTACGCGGCCCGTGCCGAGCCGTCCGTGTCGTCGTCTCCGGGCTCGCCGTCGCAGGAGCTCGCGATCAGGTCGCCGGTCTGGCGGTAGGTGTCCGCCAGTTCGGCATGTAGCGCGGCACAGGCGTCCGCGTCCGCCGACGCGGCGAGCGCCGACTCGCACTCCGTCGCCGCCGCAGCCATCAGTTCACGCGCCGCGTCGATGCCCGCCTGCCCCTCCCGTACGGCGATCCAGGCCCGGACCCGCAGCGTGCGCACGAGCGCGTGCACGTCGCCGAGGTCCCGCCACAGGTCGCCCGCACGCCGGTAGGCCAGTTCCGCCTGCGGGTTCAGCTGCGCACGGAACAGGGCCTGCCCGGCCAGGTTCGCAAGCATCGCGTGGTCCCGTTGTTCCGGCCAGCCGCGTGCGATGTCCGCCGCCTTCAGCCAGTGCTCGGCGGCTTCCCGTGGTGCGCCCAGTGCGGTACAGCAGTCGCCCAGCCACCACAGGGTCTGCACGATCATGCCGTCGCCGTGGTCCTGCCGAGTCAGGTCGGGCAGTACGGACTCCAGCACGGCCGCCGCCTCGTCGGCGCGGCCCAGCTGGAGCAGGAAGCCGCCGAGCCGGTGCCGTGCGTACGCGCCGTTGCCCGCGCTTTCCCCCGCCTCGTCGGCCCAGTGCGCCGCTTCGAGCGCGTGGTCGGCCGCCTCGCCGAGCTTTCCGGTGTCGGCGAGTGTCTCGACGAGCTGCAGGTGCAGGCGGGCCCGCCCGCCGGGTCCGGCGAAGGGGGCCGCATGCTCCAGCGCCGACCGGGAGGCCCGCTCCGCGGTCTCCAGGTCGCCGAGGTGCCTGCTGACGCCTGCCAGTTGACTCTCCGGCTCCACGGCGAACCAGGGCCGGCCCGCCCGGACATAGGCGTCGGCGGCGCGCGTGTACAGCTCGGCCGCCCCGGGCGCGTCGCCGCGGAACGCGGTGATGTCACCGAGGTAGCCGAGCGCCTCGCCGATGACGACACCGACCCCGGGCTCAGCCTGCTCCGGCTCCGCGAGGCCGAGGAGCGCGTGCGCCGCCTCTTCCAGGGATGTGACGGCCGCCTCCACGGCTTCCTGGACCTGCATGCCGCCGATCATGTCGTTGAGTATCCGCGCCCGGCAGAGCAGCGCCCGGCCCGTCTGCCGTGCGGTGGACCGGCCTTCCGCGTACAGGGCCAGCGCCCGGTCGCAGGGCTCCTGAACGGCTTCCAGCGCCTCTGCGGGCCGCCCGTCGAGGCTGACGCAGTAGGCGGCACGGGCCAGTGCGGTGGCCGCGCGACCGGGCTCGCCGGCCGCTTCGTACAGCCCGGCCGCGGAGGTGAACAGCCCGATCGCCTCGGCCGGCGGTGTGGCGGGTGCCGTTCCGCGGTGCTCGTCGATCTCCGCCCGCTCGAGAACGGGGAGTTCGGTGCCTTCCCGGTCGGCGGCCTCGGCGACGGCTGCCCAGGCGTCCGTCGCGTGGGGGTGCTGGGCCTCGGAGAGCCGGCGTGCTTCGACCAGCAGGCCCGCCAGATCCGAACCGGAACCGGAACCGGAACCGGCGCCGGCACCGGCACCGGTGGCGTCGGCCGCCTCGGCCGGCGCCTCGCGCGGCGCGGGCACCGGCCGTACCGAACGGACACCGAGCGGCAGCCGGTCCAGCAGCGGCGTACGGTCCATGCGTTCCGCGCTCTGCTCGCTGAAGTACGTGTTGCCGTTGCGCGCGTCGAAACGGGCGGCGATGGCACGCGCCTCCGTGCGCGCGTGGACGGCCAGTTCCCGGACGGCCCATGCCCGGCCCCCGGGACCGGTCATGCTCATGTCGCCGTGTCCCAGCGCGGTGAGCCGGTCGGTGAGCAGCGCGGTGACCTCCAGGTAGCTGAGCAGACTGCTCGGCTCTCCGGTGTCGGTGAAGTACGAGGGACGTTCGGCCAGGATCTCCAGGCCGCGCGCCTCGTTGCCGGTCAGCGCGCAGAACTCGACATGCCGGGCGACGGCGCTGCGCATGCTCTCCTTGGAGCGCGCCAGCCGGTAGCCGCGCAGATGATGGGCGCGGGCCTCCTCCGCGCGCCCCAGCCGCAGCAGGGGGAGCAGCGAGGCGGCGAGCACGGCGTGCGGCTCGTGCGCGCAGGTGAACTCGCCGTCCAGCACCGGCCGCCAGGTGACGAGCGCACCCTCGTCGTCGTCGCGCTGGGCCTGCCACGAGCCCTGTGTCCGCAGTTCGCAGGCATGGCAGTCGCTCTTGTCGTCCCGGTCGGCGGCCTGCCAGGCGTCGTACGCCCGCTGGGCGCGCTCCAGGTCGCCGACGTGCCGGGCGATCCGCATCTCGCCCTGCCGCACCGCGCGCTCCGAGTGGCCCGCGAGGCGGTAGCGGTGCTCCATCTCCGCCTGCCACTTCTCGATGGACGCGAGCGGGATGTGCGGCTGGTCGACCATGCCGCTGGAGACCCACTTGAACATCCAGAACAGCGAGTGGACCTGCCGCCGGTCGAAGTCCTCGGGCCGGTCGTCCCACATCCGCAGCAGCCGTGCGAAGGGGACGAACATCTTGTCCGCCTCCGAGCTGTAGTTGTAGACCTGCATCAGATGGTCGAGGCCGTCGATGACGAGCGACGTGTCGCCCAGTTGCTCGATCTGGGCGAACAGCCGCTCCGCGCGCGCGTTGCGCGCGGGCCCCTCCGGCTCACGGTCGTTGTCGCACAGCGCCTGGCGCAACGCTTCGGCGTCCATGGGGGTGTCGAGGCTCATCGTCCGTTCTCCTGGTCGTGGGTGGCCCACTCCAGCAGGCCCATGAACGCGCGGTTGAGGAGCGCGGAGTCGGCCGGCCGCAGCGGTCGCTGTGCCATCAGCAGGGCCTGCCCGTACAGCGCTTCGGTCGCCGTCCCCGCCAGTTCCCCGTCCAAGGAACCGATCCTGCGGATCAGCGGGTTGAGGTGGTTGAGCACGAGCCGCGCGCGGGGCGCGCTGCCGCGCAGCGACCCGAGGATCCCGGCCCACAGGTCGTCCGCCTGGGCCTCCTCCTCCGCGCGTGCCTGCTCGTGCCGTGCGGCCCGGTCGTCGAGATGGAGCGCCGGCACGGTCAGCGGGTGGAACGCGCGCAGCACGACGTCGCAGCCCAGCGGCTCCAGCCTGGTCCGCGCGGCGGACAGGAAACCGGCGACGGCCAGCTCCTCCGCGGGATCGACCGCGTCGAGGTGCGCGGTGACCGTGTCGGCGTCGAGTTCGGCGACGACCGTGCCGGGCCGGACCTCGGGCAGGCGCTCGACCAGTTCGCTGTCGTAGGTGTAACCGCCGTTGATCAGGCCGATGCCCTGCGCGGAGGCGATCGGCGCGACCTGCCGGTACTCCTCGACCGTCCGGGCGAAGTGCACCACCGGGTGCCGCTGGGCGAACTCTTCCAGCGACAACCGGCCGTCCGTCGTCTCGAACGGCAGCCACGGCAGCATCGTCCGCAGCATGTCGCTGTCGTGCCGGGCCAGCGACTTCACGCCCAGGTGGTGGACGGAGAGGAACTGTGCCAGCCGCTCCGGGTCCCCGGCGGCGAGCCCCGTCAGCCACTCCCGGATACGGTCGCCGAGCGCCTCGCGTACGGCGGCGAGCGTCTCGTCCGCGTACAGCGACTCGCGGGAAGCCGTCGGGCGGAGGCTGTCGGTGTCGACGACGCACCGCACGAAGAACGCCCAGTCGGGCAGGAGTTCGTCGGCCCGGTCGGTGAGCAGCATGCCCTTCAGATGCACCCGGTGCCCGGAACGCTGAGCGGGGCTGACCGCGGACGGCAGCACGTACGCGACCCCGCGGACACCGGCGACCGGCAGGGTGAGGTCCACCGTGTCGAGCGGGGTGAAGCCGAAGACGTCGTGGCAGTGGCGGGCGAGAGCCACCCGCCGCGCCGCCGGCCCCGGGTACGCACGGTCCCAGGGCGCCGGCAGGTCGCTCACCGGGGTGTCGCCCACCCGGACGTCGTACGGCAGCAGCGAGCCGAAGTCCCTCGCCAGGGTGGTCACCCGCTCCTCGGTGAGCCAGTCGGCCGTACCGGGCCGGGGAGCGAGGTACACGGTCGTTCCGGGCTCCGGCCGGGCACTGTCGGGCAGCGTCCGCACCGTGTACGACCCGTCGTCGCGGGCCGACCACTCCACGGGCGGCGCCCCGGGCGTACGGGCGCTGCGGCTCACCACCCGGATCTCGGCGGCCACCACGAAACAGGCGAGCAGCCCGATGCCGAACTGACCGAGGAACCCGGCCCGTGCGGACTCGAGCCCCTCGCGCTTGGAACTGCGGCCGATCGTCGCGAGCAGACTGTGCAGGTCCGTCTCGGTCAGACCGATGCCCGAGTCCTCGACGCGCAGGCCGCCGCCGGTGGCGTACAGCCGCACCCGCGCGGGCGCCCCGGGTTCCTCGGCGCGCCTGGCGGTGATCGCGTCCACGGCGTTCTGGAGGAGTTCGCGCAGATAGACCCGCGGGCTGGAATAGAGGTGGTGGGAGAGAAGGTCCACCAGGCCGCGCAGATCGACCTGGAAGGTGTGCGGTGTCGTCGTACCGCCGGACGGTGTCGTCTCAGATGTCATCGTCGCTGCGCCGGTGGGGGGTCGGGCGACGGCGCGGGTCGGGCGATCCCGTACGGCGGTGATCGCGGAAGGGGCGGAAGAGGGGCCATCGTAGGGCTCGCGGCGCCGCGTTGACCAGGAGTTATCAACAGGTGTGCGACGACTGTCGGTGGAGTGGTGTGCAATGGATCGCGTGTCCGCGTTCGACGAACCCCTCAAGAAGACGCTCGGCGCCGCCACCGCCAAGGTGATGGCCGAGCATCTCGATCTGCACACCCTCGGTGACCTGCTGCACCACTATCCGCGGCGGTACGCGGAGCGCGGTGAGCTGACCTCCCTCGCCGAGCTGCCGCTGGACGAGCACGTCACCGTGGTCGCCCAGGTCGCCGACGCGCGCATCCACACGTTCAACCAGGGCCGCGGCAGGCGCCTCGAGGTGACCATCACGGACGGCAGCGGCCGGCTCCAGCTGGTCTTCTTCGGCAAGGGCGTCCACAAACCGCACAAGGACCTGCTGCCGGGCACCCGGGCGATGTTCGCGGGCAAGGTGTCCGTCTTCAACCGCAAGCTCCAGCTGTCCCACCCCGCGTACGAACCGCTGAGCGGCGGCGCGAGCGCGGCCGACGCCGTGGACGCCTTCGCCAATCAGCTCATCCCGATCTACCCGGCCTGCAAGCAGCTGGAGTCGTGGAAGATCTCCAAGGCGATCGACGCGGTGCTGGACCGGGCCGCGGAGGCGGTGGACCCGCTGCCGTCCGCGCTGCGCGAGGGGCGGGGCATGGCGACCCTCCCCGACGCCCTGCGCATGGTCCACCGCCCGCGCACCAAGGCGGACATCGAAGCGGCCAGGGAGCGGCTGAAGTGGGACGAGGCGTTCGTCCTCCAGGTCGCGCTCGCCCGCAGGCGGTACGCGGACACCCAACTCCCCGCGGTGGCCCGCCGCCCCGTCCCCGGCGGGCTCCTCGACGCGTTCGACGCCGAACTGCCCTTCACCCTCACCGAGGGCCAGCAGTCGGTCAGCAAGGAGATCTTCGACGACCTCGCGACCGACCACCCCATGCACCGCCTCCTTCAAGGAGAAGTGGGCTCCGGCAAGACGTTGGTCGCGCTACGGGCCATGCTCGCCGTCGTCGACGCGGGCGGCCAGGCCGCGATGCTGGCCCCCACCGAGGTCCTCGCCCAGCAGCACCACCGCTCGATCACCGAGATGATGGGCGAGCTGGCCGAGGGCGGCATGCTGGGAGGCGCGGAGCAGGGCACCAAGGTCGTGCTGCTGACCGGTTCCATGGGCGCCGCAGCCCGTCGCCATGCCTTGCTCGACCTGGTGACCGGCGAGGCGGGGATCGTCATCGGCACCCACGCCCTGATCGAGGACAAGGTCCAGTTCCACGACCTGGGCCTCGTCGTCGTCGACGAGCAGCACCGCTTCGGCGTGGAGCAGCGCGACGCCCTGCGCTCCAAGGGGAAGCAGCCGCCGCACCTGCTGGTCATGACCGCCACCCCCATCCCGCGTACGGTCGCGATGACGGTCTTCGGCGACCTCGAGACGTCCGTGCTCGACCAGTTGCCGGCCGGCCGCTCGCCGATCGCCAGCCATGTCGTCCCCGCCGCCGACAAGCCGCACTTCCTGGCGCGCGCCTGGGAGCGGGTCCGCGAAGAGGTCGAGGGCGGGCACCAGGCGTATGTGGTGTGCCCCCGCATCGGCGACGACGAGGAGCAGCCGAAGAAGAAGACGGCGGAGGACGAGGCGGAGAAGCGCCCGCCGCTCGCCGTCCTCGCGGTCGCCGACCAACTCGCCAAGGGGCCACTGAGCGGGCTGCGCGTCGAGGTCCTGCACGGGCGGATGCCGCCCGACGACAAGGACGACGTGATGCGCCGCTTCGGCGCCGGCGACGTCGACGTCCTGGTCGCCACCACCGTCATCGAGGTCGGCGTCAACGTCCCGAACGCCACCGCCATGGTGATCATGGACGCGGACCGGTTCGGCGTCTCCCAGCTCCACCAGTTGCGCGGCCGGGTCGGCCGCGGCTCCGCCCCGGGCCTGTGCCTGCTTGTCACCGAGATGCCGGAGGCGAGCCCCGCCCGTCAGCGTCTGGCCTCGGTCGCCTCGACGCTCGACGGTTTCGAGCTCTCCCGGATCGACCTCGAGCAGCGCCGCGAGGGCGATGTGCTGGGCCAGGCCCAGTCCGGGGTGCGCTCCTCCCTGCGGATGCTCACCGTCATCGAGGACGAGGAGGTCATCGCCGCGGCCCGTGAGGAGGCCGTCGCGATCGTCGCGGCTGACCCCGACCTCGAGCGGCTGCCGGAGCTGCGCACCGCTCTGGACGCCCTGCTGGACAAGGAGCGCGAGCAGTACCTCGAGAAGGGCTGAGAGACTCGGGGCTGAGACACTTGAGGATGTGAGCCCGCTCAAGAGAGGCCCTTCATGACCCGCGTGATCGCCGGCGCTGCCGGCGGACGCCGTCTCGCCGTCCCGCCAGGCACCGGCACCCGCCCCACTTCCGACCGCGCCCGTGAAGGGCTGTTCTCCAGCTGGGAGTCGCAGCTCGGCACCCTCGACGGCATCCGCGTCGCCGACCTCTACGCCGGGTCGGGCGCGGTCGGCCTCGAGGCGCTGTCCCGCGGCGCTGCCCACGCCCTGCTGGTCGAGGCGGACGCCCGCGCGGCCCGCGTCGTCCGGGAGAACGTGCGGGCGCTCGGCCTCCCCGGCGCCGAGGTGCGTACCGGCAAAGCGGAACAGATCGTCACAGGTCCGGCGCCGGAGAGCCCCTACGACGTGGTCTTCCTCGACCCGCCGTACGCCGTCACGGACGACGATCTTCGCGAGATTCTGCTCACACTCCGCCTCCAGGGCTGGCTCACGGACGATGCCATCGTCACCGTGGAGCGCAGCACCAGAGGCGGAGAATTCAGCTGGCCCAAGGGCTTCACGCCACTGCGGGCCCGTCGCTACGGCGAGGGGACGCTTTGGTACGGTCGCGCCGCCGCTACGTGCGAAGACGCACCATGACCGGACCGGAGAGCGAGGGACTTCAGTTGCGCCGCGCAGTCTGTCCGGGGTCATTCGACCCCATCACCAATGGGCATCTGGACATCATCGCCCGCGCCTCCAAGCTGTACGACGTCGTACATGTCGCGGTGATGATCAACAAGTCCAAGCAGGGACTCTTCACGGTCGACGAGCGGATCGCGATGATCCGCGAGGTCACCGGCGAGTACGGGAACGTCGTGGTGGAGTCCCACCACGGTCTCCTCGTCGACTTCTGCAAGGAGCGCGACATCCCCGCGATCGTCAAGGGGCTGCGCGCCGTCAGCGACTTCGACTACGAGCTGCAGATGGCCCAGATGAACAACGGCCTGTCGGGGGTGGAGACGCTGTTCGTGCCGACCAACCCCACCTACAGCTTCCTCTCCTCCAGCCTGGTCAAGGAAGTCGCCGCCTGGGGCGGCGACGTCTCCCACCTGCTGCCCGACACCGTCCACCGGGCGCTCGTGCGCCGGCTCGCGGAAAAGGGCTGAGCTGACAACTCGTCACCCGGTGTCGGGCGGGGACGGACTGCCCGTACAGTCGTCCCGTCCGTCTCCAACCCGCAGCAGAGAGTGGCGAACCACGGTGGACGTGCAGAAGAAGCTCGACGAGATCGTCGCAGCGGTCGGGAACGCCCGCTCCATGCCCATGTCGGCGTCCTGCGTGGTCAACCGCGCCGAGCTGCTCGCCATGCTCGAAGAGGTGCGCGAGGCTCTGCCCGGCTCCCTGGCCCAGGCCCAGGAGCTCATCGGCGGCCGTGAACAGCTCGTCGAGGAGGCCCGCCGGGAGGCCGAGCGGATCATCGAGTCCGCCCACGCCGAGCGCGGTTCGCTGATCTCCGACACCCAGGTCGCCCGCCGGTCCCAGGACGAGGCCGACCGCATCCTCGCCGAGGCCCGCCGCGAGGCCGAGGAGATCCGCGCCGAGGCCGACGACTACGTCGACTCCAAGCTCGCCAACTTCGAGGTCGTCCTCACCAAGACCATCGGCTCCGTCGACCGCGGCCGCGAGAAGCTCCTCGGCCGGGGACCCGGACTCGACGAGCACGGCTACGCCGACGAGGACGCGCCGGAGCACAGCAACGACCCGCAGACCCTCATCCAGCGGGCCGACCAGTACGTCGACGCCAAACTCGGCGCTTTCGAGGCCGTGCTCTCCAAGACCCTCGACGCGGTCGGCCGCGGCCGTCAGAAGCTGCACGGACGCATCGCCACGGACGATCTCGGCGCGCACATGGCCGCGCAGGACGCCGCCGGCCATCAGCACACCAGCGACGCGGACTACCTCGCCGGCCTCGCGGAGCTCGCCGACCCCGTCCCCGCGGCCGTGCCGGAGCGCGAGCAGCGGGACGCGTACGCCTACCCGCCGCAGCCCGAGCCGCAGATCCCGGCCCAGCACGATCCGTACACGTACCAGCCGCAGGAGGCGTACGCGGGGTACCAGCAGCCCGACCCCTACGCCGCCTATCAGGACCAGGGCTACGCCCAGCAGTACGCCCAGCCCGACCCGTACGCCACGGGCGCCCCCGCCCATGCCGGCGGCTACGGGGAGCAGCCGCCCCCGCCGCCGCAGGCCCCGCCCCAGCAGGGCACGGCTCTGGACGAGACCAGCCTCTTCGACACCAGCATGATCGACCTGGAACAGCTGAACCGGTACGAGCAGGGGCGCTAGGGGCCCGGATTGGGCCAATCGCGGCTGTTGAAGTACCCTGGTTCTTCGGTCGCGCGTAGATCGCGATCCCGGCTGTCCGCTTCGCCCCACGAACCGGGACGGCCCCTCCCACGAACCGAAAGCAGGAAGTCCCCTGAGCACGCGCCTCGACCATCGCAATCCCCTCGTGTTCGACACGCACGAGCTGGGACGGCGGCCGGGTGCGCTCCAGCGGCTCTCCCGCACGGTGGACGCTCCCCAGGACCTCGGCATCGCCGATGTCATCGGTGTGCCGGAAGGCGCGCCCGTGGAGCTGGACCTCCGCCTCGAGTCCGTCATGGAAGGTGTGCTTGTCACAGGCACCGCCCGTGCGACCGCCGAGGGGGAGTGCGTAAGGTGTCTGGAGCCGCTGCGCCAAGAGGTCGCGGCGGACTTCCAGGAGATGTTCACGTACCCCGACGCCGACGACAGGGGCCGCAGTCGCACTGCGGAGCCTGCCGACGACGAAGAGGACGAGGACAGGCTCTTTCTCGAGGACGGTCTTTTCGACCTCGAGCCCGTGCTGCGTGATGCGGTGGTGCTCGCACTGCCGATGCAGCCGGTGTGCCGGGAGACCTGTGAAGGCCTGTGCCCCGAGTGCGGGGTCAGGCTGGACGAGAACCCGGACCACCACCATGACGCCGTCGACATCCGTTGGGCGGCACTGCAGGGACTCGCCGAGACCGTTCAGGACGGCGAGAAGGACAACATGGGCGGCGCCGAAGCGGGCGTCGACGAGAAGCAGGAGAAGTAGCCGTGGCTGTTCCGAAGCGGAAGATGTCGCGCAGCAACACGCGCCACCGCCGGTCGCAGTGGAAGGCTGCGGTCCCCACCCTGGTTTCGTGTGAGCGTTGCCAGGAGCCGAAGCAGCAGCACATCGCGTGCCCGAGCTGCGGCACCTACAACAAGCGCCAGGTCCTCGAGGTCTGAGCGGCTGGTGAGAGGCGCGATGTCTGAGTCCAACAAGACGGACAATGCCTCGTCCCACACGCTTCTGGAAGGGCGGCTCGGGTATCAGCTCGAGTCCGCCCTTCTGGTGCGCGCGCTGACCCACCGTTCGTACGCGTACGAGAACGGCGGTCTGCCCACCAACGAGCGCCTGGAGTTCCTCGGGGACTCCGTGCTCGGCCTGGTGGTCACCGACACGCTGTACCGCACCCACCCCGACCTGCCGGAAGGCCAGCTGGCCAAACTGCGGGCCGCTGTGGTCAATTCGCGTGCGCTGGCGGAGGTCGGGCGTGGCCTCGAACTCGGCTCCTTCATCCGGCTCGGCCGTGGCGAAGAGGGCACGGGGGGCCGGGACAAGGCATCCATCCTCGCCGACACCCTGGAAGCGGTGATCGGCGCGGTCTATCTCGACCAGGGCCTCGATGCGGCGTCCGAGCTGGTTCACCGGCTCTTCGACCCGCTCATCGAGAAGTCCTCGAACCTCGGTGCGGGCCTGGACTGGAAGACCAGTCTCCAGGAGCTCACCGCGGCAGAGGGTCTCGGCGTCCCGGAATACCTGGTCACCGAGACCGGTCCTGACCACGAGAAGACCTTCACTGCTGCCGCCCGCGTCGGTGGTGTCTCGTACGGCACCGGCACCGGCCGCAGCAAGAAGGAAGCGGAGCAGCAGGCGGCGGAGTCCGCGTGGCGGGAGATCCGTGCCGACGCGGACCGGCGCCTGGCAGCGGCGAAGGCCGCCGCCGAGAGCGGGGCCGCCACGGACGAAGGGGACGCCGACATCCCTTCCGAACCGGCATCGGCGGACGCACCGGCACCGGCGGAAGATCAGCCGGCACCGGACGACGAAGCGGTACCGGCGGAAGATCGGCCGGCACCCGCGGACCGGGCTTCGGCCTGATTCGCGGAGCTCCGTCGCACGACAGCAGTTCCGGTGAGGCCCCCCGCCTGTGGCGGGGGGCCTCACCGCTGTTCCCGCCCGTCACCGCCCCACGGCCTGGCGGTACCCTGCGGGCAACACCATGTGACTCGCAGAAGGAGATCCGACCCGTGCCCGAGCTGCCCGAGGTCGAGGTCGTGCGCCGTGGTCTGCAGAGCTGGGTCAGCGGTCGCACGATCGCCGACGTTCAGGTGCTGCACCCACGCGCGATCCGCAGACACCTGCCCGGCGCGCAGGACTTCGCCGCACGGCTCACAGGCAGGACCGTCGGCGGCGCGTGCCGGCGCGGCAAGTACCTGTGGCTGCCCCTTGCGGACACCGACACCTCGATCCTCGGCCACCTGGGCATGAGCGGTCAGCTCCTCGTGCAGCCCCAGGACACGGACGACGAGAAGCACTTGCGCATCCGCATCCGGTTCGCGGATGCGCTGGGGACCGAGCTGCGCTTCGTCGACCAGCGCACCTTCGGCGGTCTGTCCCTCCACGAGAACGCGACGGACGGCCTGCCCGACGTCCTCTCGCACATCGCGCGCGACCCTCTCGACCCGCTCTTCGACGACGCCAGGTTCCACACCGCCCTGCGGGCCCGCCGTACCACGATCAAACGAGCCCTGCTCGACCAGTCCCTGATCAGCGGCGTCGGCAACATCTACGCCGACGAGGCCCTGTGGCGCGCCAGACTCCACTACGAACGCCCCACCGCGACCCTCACCCGGCCCCGCTCCGTCGAACTGCTCCGCCATGTGCGCGAGGTGATGACCGCGGCACTCGCCGTCGGCGGCACCACCTTCGACAGCCTGTACGTGAACGTGAACGGCGAGTCCGGCTACTTCGACCGCTCCCTCGACGCGTACGGCCGCGAGGACGAACCCTGCCGGCGCTGCGGCACCGCGATGCGCCGCCGCCCGTGGATGAACCGCTCAAGCTACTTCTGTCCCCGCTGCCAGCGCACCCCGCGCCCCGTCTCCTGACGACGGGCGGCCCGCCTGCCACAGGTTGATGCCGACCGGTGATGTCATGGGCCTTGGCGCCGTTGCCGCCTTACGTAGACCGCCCCTACGACCGAAACCATCAGGAAGAGCAGGGCGGCCCCACCCGACATCACCGCCAGGACGGCTGCCCCGCCGCCACCTACATCGTCTTCACGGGCGGCCACCTGCGGATCGTCGGCCTGGTACCGGACGATCATCCGGTCACCGACGGAGCTCTTGCCGCCGCCGCTGCCCGCAGGCAGCTCTGATACCACAGTCTGTCCGTCGACCTCGAATTCGACCTGGCAGTGGCCGATCATGCACGAGCCGTTCCTGTGCAGCGTTGCGGAGGCCCGTTCGCCGTCCTGGAGTGAGCGGAGATGCTGGGCCGCGGGAAACATCACCAGTACTGACAGCGCACCCAGTAGCAGCGCGAGTACCAGGGACGTCAGCAGGGCCGTGCGGGGTCCCAGGGTGCCAGGGGCCATGTTCCGCTGGTACACGCTAGAGGCGCCCGCGTTCGCTGTGCCGTGCAAACCCTTCGCCCCCGTATCAGTTCGTGTCGAAGTGATGTGCGACGTCCGTCTCACGCGTGGACTGCGACTCGCGGCCGTGTACTTGAACAACATAGATAGGGGACGACTCGACATCACTTGTTGATGTCGGCACACCGGGCACGGCCCGCCTGCCTGATGTCGGCAACGAAGGTCGGTGCAGCGGCCGACATCCCTCGTCCTCCGGAGCCCTGAGGGCTCACCTCGGTCACCATGACCCCGGCTTCACGCTGCGCACCTACACGCACCCGATGCCGTCCAGCGAGACCCGTACGCGGGCCGCCGTAGATACAGTCCGGGCCGCCTCGGTTGCCGATAACGGCCCCGAGACGGCCCAGGGAAGCTGACAGGTCGCTGACCTGCGGAAATCTCAATAGCTGAAGTTCTGCGTCCACCAAGGGCCACCGTCGGCCATGTGCACACCGACACCCAGTGACGTGAAGTCGCAGTTCAGGATGTTCGCGCGGTGTCCCTCGCTGTTCATCCAGGAGTTCATGACCGCCTCGGCGTCGGCCTGGCCGCGGGCTATGTTCTCGCCGCCGAGACTGCTCACGCCGGCCTGCTCCGCACGGTCCCACGGCGTCTCGCCGTCGGGATTGGTGTGGTCGAAGAATCCGCGCGTCGCCATGTCCTTGCTGTGCGCGCGGGCCAGGTCGGACAGGGTGCCGCTGGCCTTCATCGGGCTGCAGCCGACCTTGGCGCGCTCCGCGTTGACCATGTCGATCACGTCGGCCTCCGCGGCAGCGGCAGCCGACGTGTGCGGGGCGGCCGTCTTCGACGGGGTGACGGTGCGCTCCGGGGTCCGCGTCTGCTCGCGCGTCGGCTCGGGGGCCGGCTTCCTGGTCGTCGCGGGGCTCTTCGTCGTTTCCCTGGACGGCGTCGCCGAGGGTTCGGGCGACACGGGCTTCTTCGACGGCTTCGCCGGGTTCGACGTCTTGGAAGGGGTCGGGGACGTCTTCTTCGAGGGGCTCTTCGACGGGCTCTTCGAGGGGCTCTTCGACGGCTCCGCGCTGCGGCTCGGCGAGACGGAAGGGCTCACGGAGGGGCTCGCGCTCGCATCGCCCTGGGCCTGCAGCCGCGACGGCACCTCGGTGCGCATCTCGGTCCGTACGTCGGAGCCCGCGCCCACGGTGTACTTGTCGTCGCCGCCGGGCAGGCCGCCGGTCGTGACGACCACGACGCCGACCGCCATGGCGGCAGAGGCCCCGAGAAGTCCGGTGCGTACGGGCAGGCCCCGGCGTGCACCGCCACGGTGCCTGCCTGCCGTGTCTGCCGCGTGATCGGTTACGGCCGGCGCGGGGGCCGAGCGTCGGTGGCGACCCATGTGCTGTGCCTTCCTGGTGCGCGACGTGGAACGTCAACGGACTCACCCGTACGAGTGATGCTGATTGCGTCCGGACTGTACGCCATGCGGCCCGGGCCCGAAGTGATGCAGAAGCAATCGGCCGGTTACCGTGCAGCCATGAACGACACCGCACGGCTGACCGCCTGGGTACGCGGCCGAGTACAGGGAGTGGGCTTCCGATGGTTCACCAGGGCAAACGCTCTGGAGATCGGGGGACTCACCGGCTTCGCCCTCAATCTGGAGGACGGCAGGGTGCAGGTCGTCGCCGAAGGACCACGTGATAATTGCCACCGTTTGCTGGAGTGGCTTCGCTCCGACGACACACCCGGCCGCGTCGACGGAGTCACTGAGATCTGGGACACGCCCCGCGGCGGCTACCCGGACTTCGCGATCCGCTGACGGGTGTCCGGCCGAGCCCGCTCCGGCGGCCTCCCGATGCTCTCCGAAGGCCCGGCCGCCGGCAGAAACCCCAGGTGATTGCCAAGAAGGGCTTGCTCTGCCAGGCTGCGCCAGGAAAGATGATCGTGACGCCCCCAGGGCCCCGCAGGTCAGGCACGCCGCACTCTTCAGCGGCCGTATGCCCCCGGGCCGCCCGTCGATACGGGGTGTGATCGTGTTGACCGTCAAACTTTTTGGTGAGACTCTGGAAGCCCCGCGCACCTCAGCTGTTCGGCAGTCAAGAACCGCAGCACGGCACGCAGTAAAACCAGGACTGCCGAGCACCGCGGGTGCGAATCCCTCACGACCCACACCGCTTCGGTCGGTCACTCAGTGTGGAGGACCATCCATCATGGCAAAGGCGCTTCTCGGTTACGTCGGCGGTTCCGACCCGCGACTCCTCGCCGAGATGCGACGGCTTCAGCAGCGCGTCCAGGACCTCGAATCCGAGCTTGTACGGATCCAGTCCGAGAATGACGCGCTCAACGCCGCCGTCGCTCAGCACCCCGGAGAGTCGCTGCTCGAAGGTATGGACATCGACGTACCTAGGGCGGAGCCCGCGCTCACCTGAGCACGGCGTCCGCCAGGGCATCGCGCAGCAAGATATGCAAGGGACGCCCTCGGCGTCCCTTCTTTCTTTTCCGCTCCCGCCCCTGCCCCGTCCTTCGCCCCCCGCGCCCCCCGCAGTTCCTGAAGTGTCTCCTTCAACGTCTGATCTGCCCTGCACCTTCATGGGTGAAACCGCAACCGAAAGGTAGAGTCCGGGGGCGTGCACCTCAAGGCCATGACCCTGCGCGGTTTCAAGTCGTTCGCCTCGGCCACCACCCTGCGGTTCGAGCCCGGCATCACCTGCGTCGTGGGTCCCAACGGCTCCGGCAAGTCCAACGTCGTGGACGCGCTCTCCTGGGTCATGGGCGAGCAGGGCGCCAAGTCCCTGCGCGGCGGCAAGATGGAGGACGTCATCTTCGCCGGGACGACCGGCCGGCCGCCGCTGGGCCGGGCCGAGGTCTCCCTGACGATCGACAACTCCGACGGGGCCCTGCCCATCGAGTACGCCGAGGTCACCATCACGCGGATCATGTTCCGCAACGGCGGCAGCGAGTACCAGATCAACGGCGACACCTGCCGGCTGCTCGACATCCAGGAACTGCTCTCCGACTCCGGCATCGGGCGCGAGATGCACGTCATCGTCGGCCAGGGCCAGCTCGACTCCGTCCTGCACGCCGATCCCATGGGGCGGCGGGCCTTCATCGAGGAGGCGGCAGGCGTCCTCAAGCACCGCAAGCGCAAGGAGAAGGCGCTGCGGAAGCTGGACGCGATGCGGGCCAACCTCGCCCGGGTGCAGGACCTCACCGACGAACTGCGCCGTCAGCTCAAGCCTCTGGGGCGACAGGCGGCCGTGGCCAGGAGGGCCGCGGTCATCCAGGCGGACCTGCGTGACGCCCGGCTCCGGCTGCTCGCCGACGACCTCGTACGCATGCGGGAGGCGCTGCGCACCGAGGTCGCCGACGAGGCCGCGCTCAAGCAGCGCAAGGAGGCGGCAGAGGCCGAGCTGAAGGCGGCGCTGGCTCGTGAGGCGGACCTGGAGGACGAGGTGCGCCGGCTCGCGCCGCGGCTCCAGCGCGCTCAGCAGAGCTGGTACGAGCTCTCCCAGCTCGCCGAGCGGGTGCGCGGCACGATCTCCCTGGCCGACGCCCGCGTCAAGAGCGCGACAGCACAGCCGGCGGAGGAGCGGCGCGGCCGTGATCCGGAGGACATGGAGCGTGAGGCGGCCCGCATCCGTGAGCAGGAGGCGGAGCTGGAGGCCGCTCTCGAAGCGGCGGAACGGGCCCTGGAGGACACCGTCGCGCACCGCGCCGAACTGGAGCGCGAGCTCGCTGTCGAGGAACGCCGCCTGAAGGACGTGGCGCGCGCCATCGCCGACCGTCGTGAGGGGCTCGCCCGGCTGAGCGGCCAGGTCAACGCGGCCCGTTCGCGCGCCGCGTCCGCCCAGGCCGAGATCGACCGGCTGGCCGCCGCCCGTGACGAGGCGCAGGAGCGGGCCGTCGCCGCGCAGGAGGAGTACGAGCAGCTCAAGGCCGAGGTCGACGCGCTGGACTCCGACGACTTCCTGCTGGCCGACCGGCACGACGCGGCGAAGCGCGAACTGGCCGGCGCGGAGGCCGCGCTGGGCGAGGCCCGTGAGGCGCTCACCACGGCGGAACGCAAGCGCGCCGCCGTGGCGGCCCGCCGCGAGGCGCTCGCGCTGGGACTGCGGCGCAAGGACGGGACGGGCGCGCTCCTCGGAGCCCGTGACCGTCTCGCCGGTCTGCTCGGCCCGGCGGCCGAACTGCTCACGGTGACACCCGGATACGAGATCCCCGTAGCGGCGGCGCTCGGAGCGGCGGCGGACGCGGTGGCCGTCACCGACGCGTCCACGGCGGCAGAGGCGATCCGGCTGCTGCGTAAACAGGACGGCGGCAGGGCGGCCCTGCTGCTCGCCTCAGCCACCTCCTTCGCCGACGGCCCTGAGCCCGACCTGTCCGGACCCGACCTGTCCGCAGCGGACGGCAGGCGCGCCGCGGACCTCGTCCGGGGCCCCGAGGAGTTGATGCCGGCCGTGCGCAGGCTGCTGCGCACGACGGTGGTCGTCGGAACTCTCGAGGACGCGGAGGACGTCGTCGGCGCACGGCCCGGACTCACCGCCGTGACCGCGGAGGGCGACGTGCTCGCGTCGCACTTCGCGCAGGGCGGGTCCGCCGGGGCGCCGAGTCTGCTCGAGGTCCAGGCATCCGTCGACGAGGCGGCGGCCGAGCTCGAGGACCTGGCGGGGCAGTGCGAGGAGCTGGCGGCCGCACAGCAGCAGGCCACCGTCCGCCGTGCCGCATGCGCGTCGCTGGTCGAGGAGCTGGGGGAGCGCAGGCGCGCCGCCGACCGGGAGAAGTCGGCGGTCTCCGGCAGACTCGGCCGTCTCTCCGGTCAGGCCCGTGGTGCCGCGGGTGAGGCGGAGCGGACCGCCGCGGCGGCCGCGCGGGCCCAGGAGGCGCTGGAGCGGGCGGCCGAGGAGGCCGAGGAGCTGGCCGAGCGGTTGCTCGTCGCGGAGGAGGCCCCGGCCGAGGAGGAGCCCGACACCCACGTGCGGGACCGGCTCGCGGCCGACGGCGCCAACGCGCGGCAGACGGAGATGGAGGCCCGTCTCCAGGTGCGTACGCACGAGGAGAGGGTCAAGGGCCTGGCCGGGCGCGCGGACGCGCTCGACCGGGGAGCGCGCGCCGAGCGTGAGGCGCGTGCGCGAGCGGAGCAGCGGCGCGCCCGGATGCGCCACGAGGCCGAGGTGGCGGCGGCCGTCGCGGCCGGCGCCCGGCAGCTGCTGGCGCATGTCGAGGTGTCGCTGGTCCGGGCGGAGGCCGAGCGGGCCGCGGCCGAGGCCGCCAAGGCAGAGCGTGAGCGGGAGCTGACGGCCGCCCGGAGCGCGGGCCGCGACCTCAAGGCAGAACTGGACAAGCTCACCGACTCGGTGCACCGCGGCGAGGTGCTGGGCGCGGAGAAGCGGCTGCGGATCGAGCAACTGGAGACGAAGGCGCTGGAGGAGCTGGGCGTGGAACCGGCCGGCCTGGTGTCCGAGTACGGCCCCGACCAGTTGGTGCCCCCGTCCCCGCCGGCCGAGGGCGAGGAACTCCCGGAGGACCCGGAGCACCCCAGGAACCAGCCGAGGCGTTTCGTCCGCGCGGATCAGGAAAAGCGCCTGAAGTCGGCCGAACGGGCGTACCAACAGCTCGGAAAGGTGAATCCGCTCGCTCTGGAGGAGTTCGCGGCGCTGGAGGAGCGTCACCAGTTCCTGTCGGAGCAGCTCGAGGACCTGAAGAAGACCCGGGCCGACCTGCTTCAGGTCGTGAAGGAGGTGGACGAACGCGTCGAGCAGGTCTTCACCGAGGCCTACCGGGACACCGCCCGTGAGTTCGAGGGCGTCTTCTCCCGCCTCTTCCCGGGCGGTGAGGGGCGGCTCGTGCTGACCGACCCGGACAACATGCTCACCACCGGCGTGGACGTGGAGGCGCGGCCGCCCGGGAAGAAGGTGAAGCGGCTGTCGTTGCTGTCGGGCGGGGAGCGGTCCCTGACGGCGGTGGCGATGCTGGTCTCGATCTTCAAGGCCCGGCCGAGTCCGTTCTATGTGATGGACGAGGTCGAGGCGGCGCTCGACGACACCAATCTCCAGCGGCTGATCCGGATCATGCAGGAGCTCCAGGAGAGTTCGCAGCTGATCGTGATCACGCACCAGAAGCGGACGATGGAGGTCGCGGACGCGCTGTACGGCGTATCGATGCAGGGCGACGGCGTCTCCAAGGTCATCAGCCAGCGCCTCCGCTGAGGTGCTGACCCCTGCGACTCTTCAAGACTTGAAGCTAATGTGACTCTGCGTGGTCACTCACTGATTTGGATCAGGGTCTTGACTTCGAAACTTGAAGGAATAGTCTCTGCAACGTTGCTTTTACCTTCAAGTGGTGCGCGCCCCAAACCTGTGCCCCACTTGTAGGGCTCGCCCCCCACGTCCGGCGGTGCTGCCGGACGGCCACAGGAGTACACGTGACCAGCATTGAGCAGCCGCCATCGGCATCAGGGGCCCGCTCGGCCCACCCCGACCACCTCGGGCATGTCATCTTCATCACGGCCGCCGCCGCGATGGGCGGCTTCCTCTTCGGTTACGACAGCTCCGTCATCAACGGCGCCGTCGAGGCCATCCGGGACCGCTACGACATCGGTTCCGGCACCCTCGCCCAGGTGATCGCCGTCGCGCTGATCGGCTGTGCCGTCGGCGCCGCGACCGCCGGCCGTATCGCGGACCGCATCGGCCGTATCCGCTGTATGCAGATCGCCGCCGTGCTCTTCACCCTCAGCGCCGTGGGCTCCGCGCTCCCGTTCGCCCTCTGGGACCTCGCAATGTGGCGGGTCATCGGCGGCTTCGCGATCGGCATGGCGTCCGTCATCGGCCCGGCCTACATCGCCGAGGTATCGCCCGCCGCCTACCGCGGCCGGCTGGCCTCCTTCCAGCAGGCCGCGATCGTCATCGGCATCGCGGTCTCGCAGCTGGTGAACTACGGCATCCTTCAGATCGCCGACGGCGATCAGCGCGGAGAGATCGCCGGCATCGAGGCCTGGCAGTGGATGCTCGGCGTCATGGTCGTCCCTGCGGTGCTGTACGGGCTCCTCTCCTTCGCGATCCCGGAGTCGCCGCGCTTCCTCATCTCGGTCGGCAAGGTCGGCCGGGCGAAGGAGGTCCTCGCCGAGGTCGAGGGCAAGGGTGTCGACCTGGATGCCCGGGTCGGCGAGATCGAGCTCGCCATGCGCCGGGAGCACAAGTCCTCCTTCAAGGACCTGCTCGGCAGCCGCTTCGGCTTCCTGCCCATCGTCTGGGTCGGCATCGGTCTGTCGGTCTTCCAGCAGCTGGTCGGCATCAACGTCGCGTTCTACTACTCGGCCACCCTGTGGCAGTCGGTGGGCGTCGACCCGTCCAGCTCCTTCCTCTACTCGTTCACCACGTCGATCATCAACATCATCGGCACCGTGATCGCGATGGTGCTGGTGGACCGGATCGGCCGCCGGCCGCTCGCGCTCATCGGCTCCACCGGTATGGCGATCGCGCTGGCCCTCGAGGCCTGGGCCTTCTCCGCCGACCTCGTCGACGGCAAGCTGCCGGAGACCCAGGGCGTCGTGGCCCTGATCGCAGCCCACGTCTTCGTGCTCTTCTTCGCGCTGTCGTGGGGTGTCGTCGTCTGGGTCTTCCTCGGTGAGATGTTCCCGAACCGGATCCGCGCCGCCGCCCTCGGCGTCGCCGCCTCCGCGCAGTGGATCGCCAACTGGGCCATCACCGCCAGTTTCCCGAGCCTCGCGGACTGGAACCTCTCCGGCACCTACGTGATCTACACGGTCTTCGCCGTGCTCTCGATCCCCTTCGTACTGAGGTACGTCAAGGAGACGAAGGGCAAGGCGTTGGAGGAGATGGGCTAATCCCCGCTGCCCCTCTCCTCGTCACGGAAACTGCCCCGGCTCAGCGCGTGAGCCGGGGCAGTACGTGTTCGCACAGCAGCTGAAGGCTGCGCCATCCCTCGTCCACCGGCATCCCCCCGCACAGCGGATGCAGCACCAGGCTCTCCGCGTCCAGTGCCACGCACTCGTCAGGAGTCACGATCCGGTAGACGCCCTCGTCGCGCAGTTCCCCGACGGTCCCGGCCGCGGACCGCACCGCGGAACGGATGTCCGGCGACTGCCAGGACGCGTACGTCCGCGCCTCGTGCAGGAAGTGCTCGCCGTACAGCGCCCACGCGCGGTCGGGATCCTCCGACACGTGCAGCAGCGTCGTCTTCTCCGCGGGCATCATGCAGAAGCCGTCGGTCCCGTACTCGGCCCGCCGCTCCTCGTAGTACGCCTCGAGCTCCGGCAGGTGGGCGCTGGGGAAGAACGGGAGCCCGAAGCGGGCCGCCCGGCGCGCGGCGGCCCGGGAGGACCCGCCGACGATCAGCAGAGGATGCGGCCGGGTGTACGGGCGCGGGGTGACCCGCACGGTACGTCCCCGGTATACGAAGCTCTCGCCCGTCCAGGCGGCCAGCAGCGTCTCCAGCAGCTCGTCCTGGAGCTGTCCGCGCCGGCTCCAGTCGACACCGAGCTGTGCGTACTCCTCCGGCCGGTAGCCGATCCCCGCGACGGTCACCAGTCGGCCCAGGCCGATCAGGTCCAGCACGGCGAGGTCCTCGGCCATCCGCAGCGGCTCGTGCAGCGGGCCGATGACCGCGGACACGGTGACCGCGATGCGGCGGGTGGCGCCGAGGACGGCGCCGGCGAAGGCCAGCGGCGACGGCAGCCAGTTGTTCCCGGCACCGTGGTGCTCCTCGGTCTGGACCGTGTCGACGCCGCGGTCGTCGGCGTACACGGCCATCTCCAGGGCGGCACGGTAGCGGGCCGCGAGGGTCTCGGGTGTCGCGGCCGGGTCGACCATGTTGAACCGGGCAACCGTGAAGGCCATGGGAAGTCCCCCTCCGCCGGATGTGGGAACGGCGAAGAGGGACGTTAGCTGACGTGGCGTCAGATGGACAGGGTCTCCGCCTCGGTTTCGAGGGCCGCGGGTGCGGGGTGCGCCTGGGCCGTCGTCGTCGTGCGCGGCAGCACCGCGTACAGCCCCGCGGCCACCAGGATCGTCACCGCCCAGCCCAGGCCGTTCTCGCCGGCCCACGACGACGCGAGCGGACCGGCGAACCAGTCGACCCGGGTGAACAGCAGTCCCACCGCCAGCGCCGACGCCCACGACACCATCGCCTGCCAGGCGAAACCGCCGTGGTACCAGTAGGCGCTCGTGCGGGTGGTGTCCATCAGCGCCGCACCGTCGTACGTACGCCGCCGCAGCATGTCGACGCCGAAGACGCCGATCCACGCGGAGAAGGCCACCGCGAGCAGCGTCAGGAACGAGATGAAGGACCCGATGAAGCTGGTGGCGACCACCATCAGCAGGAAGCCGAAGACCAGGCTGATCACTGCGTTCACGCTCACCGCCCAGGTGCGGGGCACCTTCACGCCCAGGGTCTGGGCGGTGAAGCCGGCGGAGTACATCGACATGGAGTTGATCAGCAGCATGCCGACGAGGGCGATCAGCAGATACGGCACCGCCAGCCACATCGGCAGGATCTCGCCGATGAAGGCGACCGGATCCTGGGCGCTCGCCAGGTCCGGTGTGGACACCGCCATCACGGCGCCCATCAGCACCATCGGCAGCACGACGACGCCCGCGCCGCCGACGGTGGCGCCGACCATCGCCCGGTCCGAGGCCGTGCGCGGCAGGTAGCGCGTGAAGTCCGGACCCGACGGCACCCAGCTGATGCCGCCCGCCGCGATGGTGCCGATGCCCGCCACCATCATCGCCGTCGAGCCCGCCGGCTTGTCGAAGACGGCGGACCAGTCGGTGTTCGCGACCAGGTAGATCAGAACCAGCACGCTGAACGCGCCGAACAGGTACGTCGACCACTTGCTGCACACCTGGAGGGCGTTGATGCCGAGCCCCGAGACGAGGAAGGTGCAGGCGACGAAGAGCAGCAGGGTCGTGATGATCAGAGCCGTGCTGCTCCGGATCCCGAAGAGCAGGTCCAGCACGGTGAGCACGGCATAGGCGCCGGTGACCGCGTTGATCGTCTCCCAGCCCCAGCGGGCGACCCAGATCAGCGAGCCGGGGAAGAGGTTCCCGCGCTGCCCGAAGACCGCGCGGGACAGTGCCATGCCGGGTGAACCCCCGCGCTTGCCCGCGACGGAGATCAGGCCCACGAGCCCGTACGAGAGGACGGGCGCGGCGACGGCGACGGTCAGCACCTGCCAGAAGTTCAGGCCGTTGAAGACGACCAGTCCCGCGCCCATCGTCAGCAACAGCACACTGATGTTGGCGGCGACCCAGGTGGGAAACAGCTCCCGGACGCGGCCGGTGCGCTCCGCGTCGGGGACGGGTTCGAGGCCGCGGGTCTCTATCGCGCCTTCGGACTCGGAGGCGTGGGGCATGGAAGTGGCTCCGTACGGGGTGGGGGACGCCGGTGGGGGCTGCCGGAGAAACCGGAAGCCACCAGCATCGTACGAACACCTCATAAGGTCCAAATGGGTGAGCCCGCCTTTGTGCGATCCTCCGGCCCCTTCTGTGTGCGCGGCCGTGGCCGATACTGGACGGGTTATGGAAATCGTCATCCTTGCCGTAGTCATCGCCCTGGTCGCGATCGGCGCGATCAGCGGCCTCGTGGTCAGCAGCCGCAAGAAGAAGCAGCTGCCGCCGCAGGCGCCGCCGGCCGCGCCGACCATCACTGCTCCGCCCGCCGAACCGCATGTCGGCGACGAGGCGGAGACGCCGCGGGAGGAACCCCGCCGCACCATCGAGGAGGTCGACCTTCCGACGGCCGATGAGGCCGTCGAAACCCCCGTCGCCGTCGAGGACCCGGTCGTCGCCGAGGCGCCCGCGCCCGCCGTCGAGATCCCGGAACCGACCGCCGGCCGGCTCGTCCGGCTCCGCGCCCGTCTCGCCCGTTCGCAGAACTCGCTCGGCAAGGGGCTCCTCACGCTCCTCTCGCGCGAGCACCTCGACGAGGACACGTGGGAGGAGATCGAGGACACGCTCCTCACCGCCGACGTCGGCGTGGCCCCCACCCAGGAGCTCGTCGAGCGGCTGCGTGAGCGGGTGAGGGTGCTCGGCACCCGGACGCCCGAGCAGCTGCGCACCCTGCTGCGCGAGGAGCTGCTGCACCTCGTGGGCACCGACTTCGACCGTGCGGTCAAGACCGAGAGCGGCCTCGAAACGCCCGCCGTCGTCATGGTCGTGGGGGTGAACGGCACCGGTAAGACCACCACCACCGGCAAGCTCGCCCGCGTTCTCGTCGCGGACGGCCGTTCGGTCGTGCTGGGCGCCGCGGACACCTTCCGTGCCGCGGCCGCCGATCAGCTGCAGACCTGGGGCGAGCGCGTCGGCGCCCGCACCGTGCGGGGGCCGGAGGCCGGCGACCCGGCCTCGGTCGCCTTCGACTCGGTGAAGGAGGGCATCGCCGAGGGCGCGGACGTCGTCCTCATCGACACCGCCGGCCGGCTGCACACCAAGACGGGCCTGATGGACGAGCTCGGCAAGGTGAAGCGGGTCGTGGAGAAGCACGGCCCGCTGGACGAGGTCCTGCTCGTCCTCGATGCCACCACCGGTCAGAACGGTCTGGTGCAGGCGCGGGTCTTCGCCGAGGTCGTGGACATCACCGGCATCGTGCTGACCAAGCTGGACGGCACCGCCAAGGGCGGCATCGTCGTCGCCGTCCAGCGCGAGCTGGGCGTGCCCGTCAAGCTCGTGGGTCTGGGCGAGGGTCCGGACGATCTCGCCCCGTTCGAGCCCGAGGCGTTCGTCGACGCCCTGATCGGCGACTGAGCGCACCTTCCGCGCGTACGAGAGCGCCCGGCCGTCAGGGGACGGCCGGGCGCTCTCGTACGCGGTTCAGGGCCGGCTGCGGTGGCAGATGTACGCCAGGGTGCCGAGCAGCAGCCGGGCCTCCGGCGGGGCCGCCGCCGTGTCCAGGGACGGGGGCCGCAGCCAGCGGACGGGGCCCAGCCCGCCGTGGTCGGACGGCGGAGCGGTGATGTGGTCGCCGGGGCCGAGGCAGCGCAGGTCCAGGTCGGCGTCGTCCCAGCCCATCCGGTACAGCAGCCGGGGCAGCTCGGCCGCGGCGCCCGGAGCCACGAAGAACTGGCAGCGGCCGTCCGGCGTGACCGTGACCGGACCGAGCGGCAGGCCCATGCGCTCCATGCGCACCAGGGCGCGGCGGCCCGCCGGTGCGGCGACGTCCAGGATGTCGAAGCTCCGGCCCACCGGCAGCAGCAGCGATGCCCCGGGCACATCCGCCCAGGCCTTGCCGGCCTCGTCGAGCGTGGCGCCGGCCGGGACCTCGAGCGCGAAGTCGAGGGGATGCGCTCCCGGCGCCTCGCACTCCGCCCTGCCGCAGGAGCACTTGCCGGACGCGGCCCGTGCGCCGGGGACCACCGCCCAGCCCCACAGTCCGGTGTACTCGGCCACCGCTGTGGCCTCTGTCGCGCGCCCGCGGCGCCGGGAGCCGACCCGGATCTGACTGATCCCTCGGGTGCCGCCGATCGTGAAGCCCATGCCCCCTCCAACGGGTCCTGCTCGCCGGTGGTTACGACTTGAAGTCCCCCTGTGACTCTCCGTCATCCCTTGTCGGGTGTCGGCGGGGTGCGGTGGTGCGCGGGGGAGTGTGGAACGTGGCACGCGCCTGCACGCGCAACGCTCCATCTGTTGCTGATTGCCGCCTGTCAAGTGAATCGCGCCTGGCGGCAAGTGGGTTCACTCGGAGGGGTGGCGAATGGTGGCGATTCTGCAATCCCACTCGCTGGAGGCGTGATCGTAGGATTACCGTCGGTACATCGACCTGCAATTGCAGTCCGCTTCCGGGTATGCCGGGGGCAACCCGTCTCTCTGTTCGACGGGTGCAAGCCGGTCACAGGAGGCCGCAACAGGCGGCATTCTGGTACGGGTTCGGGCGATGAGCTTCGACGGATGGGGGCATTCCAGTGAGCGGCAGCGGCGCAGACGGTACGAACACCGGCAAGCGCCCCAACGAACAGCTGAACTCCTGGTTCATGCGCAGCGGCTGGTCGAAGGGCGAGCTGGCGCGCCAAGTGAACCGCAGGGCGCGGCAGATGGGCGCACACCACATCAGCACGGACACCTCCCGGGTGCGCCGCTGGCTGGACGGCGAACAGCCGCGCGAGCCGATCCCCCGGATCCTGTCCGAGCTCTTCTCCGAGCGCTTCGGCAGCGTCGTCGCCGTCGAGGACCTCGGCCTGCGCTCCGCCCACCAGGCACCCTCCGTGTCCGGCGTCGACCTGCCCTGGGCCGGTGACCAGACCGTCGCCCTGCTCAGCGAGTTCTCCAGAAGCGACCTGATGCTCGCGCGCCGCGGCTTCCTCGGCACCTCGCTCTCGCTCGCCGCGGGGTCCGCCCTCGTCGAGCCCATGCAGCGCTGGCTCGTCCCCACCCCGGCCGTGGAGGCCACGGAGGAGGCGCCCGCCACGACACGCAGGGGCGGCCGGCTGTCGGGGCCGGAGCTCGACCTGCTCGAGGCCACCACCGCGATGTTCCGCCAGTGGGACGCCCAGTGCGGCGGCGGTCTGCGCAGGAAGGCCGTCGTCGGCCAGCTCCACGAGGTCACCGACCTGCTTCAGGAGCCGCAGCCCCCCGCCACCCTGCGGCGCCTTTTCAAGTGCGCCGCCGAACTGGCCGAGCTGGCCGGATGGATGAGCTACGACGTGGGCCTTCAGCCCACCGCGCAGAAGTACTTCGTCCTCGCCCTGCATGCCTCAAAGGAAGCCGGTGACAAGCCGCTCGGCTCGTACGTGCTTTCCTCCATGAGCCGGCAGATGATCCACCTCGGCCGGCCGGACGACGCCCTCGAACTCATCCACCTCGCCCAGTACGGCAGTCGCGACTGCGCCACCGCGCGCACCCAGGCCATGCTGTATGCGATGGAGGCCCGCGCCTACGCCAACATGGGCCAGCCCAGCAAGTGCCGGAGGGCCGTGCGGATGGCGGAGGAAACCTTCGCCGACATCGGCTTCGACACCGAGCCCGAGCCCGACTGGATCCGCTTCTTCTCCGAGGCCGAGCTCAACGGCGAGAACGCCCACTCCTACCGCGACCTCGCCTATGTGGCGGGCCGCAGCCCCACCTACGCGTCGCTCGCCGAGCCGATCATGGAGCGTGCCGTGGAGCTCTTCCGGCAGGACGACGAGCACCAGCGGTCGTACGCACTCAACCTGGTCGGGATGGCCACGGTCCACCTCCTCAAGAGGGAGCCGGAACAAGCCACCGCCCTGGCCGGCGAGGCGCTCACGGTCGCCAAGCGGGTCCGCTCCGAGCGGGTCAACACCCGGCTGCGCAAGACCGTCGACACGGCGGCCAGGGACTTCGGCGACGTCGCGGAAGTCGTCCAGTTCACCGACCTGCTCACCGCCCAGCTGCCCGAGACCGCCGAAGCGGTCTGACCGGCGGCACCTCAGACCCCGGCCGCGACACCCACCCCGAACTGCCCGACTCGGCTCCCCCGTGCCAAGTCATCCGGGTGAGTGTCGCGGCCGGTTTCCGATGTGCGCAGAGGATACTCTCGGTGACCGCGGACGATCAGCCTGTTCATGACGGCGTAACACGCCGGACCTCTTCGTCACGGCCGCGAAACATCGAGCGGCATCTGCGGAAACGGCGCTGCGCCAACCTCATGGCGCAAAGGGGCTGTCCGGCCCGCCCCTCCACCGCACTGGCTCCGCCCGCACGCGGCCGCACGACGACGAGGAGACGCCGATGCCCCCAGGCATCTCGACCCTTGCCGCAGACGCTCCCGAGCTGTCTGCCGCCAACACAGGGTTCATGCTCATCTGTTCCGCCCTGGTGATGCTCATGACCCCGGGACTGGCCTTCTTCTACGGAGGCATGGTCCGGGTCAAGAGCACCCTGAACATGCTGATGATGAGCTTCATCAGCCTCGGGATCGTCACCATCCTCTGGGTGCTGTACGGCTTCAGCCTTGCCTTCGGCACCGACTCCGGCTCGATCATCGGCTGGAGCTCCGACTACGTCGGTCTCAGCGGAATCGGCATCACCGAGCTGTGGGACGGCTACACCATCCCGGTGTACGTCTTCGCCGTCTTCCAGCTGATGTTCGCGATCATCACACCGGCCCTGATCAGCGGCGCCCTCGCGGACCGCGTCAAGTTCACCGCCTGGGCCCTGTTCATCACCCTGTGGGCCACGGTCGTCTACTTCCCGGTCGCGCACTGGGTCTGGGGCGCGGGCGGCTGGCTCTTCGAGATGGGCGTCATCGACTTCGCGGGCGGCACGGCCGTCCACATCAACGCCGGTGCCGCGGCCCTCGGCGTGATCCTCGTCATCGGCAAGCGCGTCGGCTTCAAGAAGGACCCGATGCGCCCGCACAGCCTCCCGCTGGTCATGCTCGGCGCCGGTCTCCTGTGGTTCGGCTGGTTCGGCTTCAACGCCGGCTCGTGGCTCGGCAACGACGACGGCGTCGGCGCGGTGATGTTCGTCAACACCCAGGTCGCCACCGCTGCCGCCATGCTCGCCTGGCTCGCGTACGAGAAGATCCGCCACGGCGCCTTCACCACCCTCGGCGCCGCGTCCGGCGCGGTCGCCGGCCTCGTCGCGATCACCCCGTCCGGCGGCGCCGTCTCCCCGCTCGGCGCGATCGCCGTCGGCGCCATCGCCGGTCTGCTGTGCGCCATGGCCGTCGGTCTGAAGTTCAAGTTCGGCTACGACGACTCCCTGGACGTCGTCGGCGTCCACCTCGTCGGCGGTGTCGTCGGATCCCTGCTGGTCGGCCTCTTCGCCACCGGCGGCGTCCAGTCCGAGGTCAAGGGCCTCTTCTACGGCGGCGGGCTCGACCAGCTCGGCAAGCAGGCCATCGGTGTCTTCGCGGTGCTCGCCTACTCCCTGGTCGTCTCCGCGATCCTCGCCTTCGTCCTCGACAAGACGATCGGCATGCGGGTGGACGAGGACGTCGAGGTCTCCGGCATCGACCAGGTCGAGCACGCCGAGACCGCGTACGACTTCAGCGGCGCCGGCGGCGGAACGGGCTCCCGCAAGGCCGTACCCCCCGCTGTGGACGCTGTGGCAGGCGCTGGACAGAACAAGAAGGTGGACGCATGAAGCTCATCACCGCAGTCGTGAAGCCCCACCGGCTGGACGAGATCAAGGAGGCCCTCCAGGCCTTCGGCGTCCAGGGCCTCACGGTCACGGAGGCCAGCGGCTACGGCCGGCAGCGCGGCCACACCGAGGTCTACCGCGGCGCGGAGTACACCGTCGACCTCGTCCCCAAGATCCGCATCGAGGTGCTGGTCGAGGACGACGACGCCGAACAGCTCGTGGACGTGATCGTCAAGGCCGCCCGCACCGGGAAGATCGGCGACGGCAAGGTCTGGAGCGTCCCGGTCGACACGGCGGTCCGGGTCCGGACCGGCGAGCGCGGCCCCGACGCCCTCTGAGAGCGAACACGGACAAGGGAGCTGCTGGGTGAGCCTGGACGTGACGGACGAAACGGAAGACGGACCCAGCGGCTATGCGGCGGCCCGGCTGCTCCTTCTCACGGAGAAGGAGCGGTCCGGGCCGCCGCGCCGTGCGGCCCTGGCGAAGCTGACCGACGAATGGCTGTCCGCCCTCTTCGCCGCCGCGGCGCTGGAACAGGGCGTCCGGGGCGCGGCGCTCGTCGCCGTCGGCGGCTACGGCCGCGGCGAACTATCCCCGCGCAGTGACCTCGACCTCCTGCTGCTCCACGACGGCAGCGCGTCCCCCGCGGCCGTCGCCGCGATCGCCGACCGGATCTGGTACCCGGTCTGGGACCTCGGCCTCGCCCTCGACCACTCCGTCCGCACACCCGCGGAGGCCCGGAAGACCGCGGGTGAGGACCTCAAGGTGCAGCTCGGCCTGCTCGACGCCCGGCCCGTCGCCGGTGACCTCGGGCTGGTCGCGTCCCTGCGTACCGCCGTGCTCGCCGACTGGCGCAACCAGGCACCGCGGCGGCTGCCCGAACTCGACGAACTCTGTCGCGAGCGTGCCGCCCGTCAGGGCGAGCTCCAGTACCTCCTCGAGCCCGACCTCAAGGAGGCCAGAGGCGGACTGAGGGACGTCACAGCGCTCCGCGCGGTGGCCGCCTCATGGCTCGCCGACGCACCCCGTGAAGGGCTCGCGGAAGCCCGCCGGGTCCTCCTGGACGTCCGCGACGCGCTGCACCTCACCACCGGACGCGCAACCGACCGGCTCGCCCTCCAGGAACAGGACCAGGTCGCGGCCGAGCTCGGTCTCCTCGACGCCGACGCCCTGCTGCGCCAGGTGTACGAGGCCGCGCGGACGGTCTCGTACGCCACCGACGTCACGTGGCGGGAGGTCAGCCGGGTCCTGCGCTCCCGCGCCGTGCGGCCGAGGCTGCGGGCCATGCTGGGCGGGCGGCCTTCGCAGCCCGAGCGCACCCCGCTGGCCGAGGGCGTCGTCGAACTCGACGGCGAAGTGGTCCTCGCCCGTACCGCACGCCCGGAGCGCGACCCGGTCCTCCCGCTCCGCGCCGCCGCCGCCGCTGCCCAGTCCGGCCTGCCGATCTCCCGGCACGCGGTCCGGCGCCTCGGTCAGGCGATGACGGCCGGTCCGCTGCCCGTGCCCTGGCCCGCGGAGGCACGCGAGGAGCTGGTCACGCTGCTCGGCGCGGGGGAGCCGACCGTCCCCGTCTGGGAGGCCCTCGAGGCCGAGGGGCTGATCACCCGGCTCGTCCCCGACTGGGAACGCGTCCGCTGCCGGCCCCAGCGCAACGCAGTGCACACCTGGACCGTCGACCGGCATCTCGTCGAGACGGCGGTCAAGGCGTCGGAGCTGACCCGGCACGTCGGCCGCCCGGACCTGCTGCTCGTCGCCGCGCTGCTGCACGACATCGGCAAGGGCTGGCCGGGCGACCACTCGGTCGCCGGCGAGACCATCGCCCGCGACGTGGCCACCCGGATCGGGTTCGACCGGGCGGACGTCGGCGTCGTCGCCACCCTCGTCCGCCACCACCTGCTGCTCATCGAGACGGCGACCAGGCGCGACCTCGACGACCCGGCGACGGTCGCCTCCGTGGCCACCGTCGTCGGCTCGGCCGGAACCCTGGAGCTGCTGCACGCGCTCACCGAGGCGGACGCCCTCGCCACCGGCCCGGCGGCCTGGTCCTCCTGGCGCGGCTCCCTCGTGGCCGATCTGGTCGGGCGGGTGGCTGCGGTCCTCGCCGGCGACACCCCGGCCGAGCCGGACCAGGCGGCCCCCAGCGCCGAACAGGAACGCCTGGCGATCGAGGCCCTGCGCACCGGCGAACCCGTCCTCGCCCTGCACGCCCAACCGGAGGCCCCGGCCGAGGACGGCGGCCCGGAACCCGTCGGCGTCGAACTGCTCATCGCGCTGCCCGACCAGCCGGGCGTGCTGCCCGCGGTCGCCGGGGTCCTCGCGCTGCACCGGCTCACCGTCCGTGCCGCGGACCTCAGGGCGATCGACCTGCCCAGCGAAGTGGGGGACGGGGCCGTCCTGGTCCTGAACTGGCGGGTCGCCGCCGAGTACGGCTCCCTGCCGCAGGCGTCCCGGCTCCGCGCCGACCTCGTGCGGGCCCTGGACGGCTCACTGGACATCCGCGGCCGCCTCGCGGAGCGGGAGGCGGCCTATCCCCGGCGGCGTGGCGTCAAGGCGCCGCCGCCTCGGGTGACGGTGGCCGCGGCCGGATCGCGCCTCGCCACGGTCATCGAGGTCCGCGCCCACGACGCCCCTGGCCTGCTGCACAGGATCGGGCGGGCCCTGGAGGGGGCGGCGGTACGGGTCCGCAGCGCCCATGTCTCGACGCTCGGCGCGAACGCCGTGGACACGTTGTACGTGACGGACGAGGCGGGCTCTCCGCTCGGCGACGCGGAGGCGGCGGCCCTGGCGAAGAGCGTGGAGGAGGCACTGCGGTGAGGGGTGACGGGCGGCCCGGCCGCTCGTTGACCAGGCGTGTTCCCCGCCCCGGCAAGGGATGCCCCGGCGGAGCTCATAGGGATCCTCGAAGCCGGGACCTCCTCCCCGCCCCTGCGGGGATCGCCCTCCGTCCGCCGTTACGGCGGGCGGGGGCATGAATGTTCCGACGCCCGATACCCTTGGGGCGACCACCAGGCCCCGACCCGAGGAATCGCGACCACCGTGTTCGATACGCTTTCCGACCGCCTCAGCGCGACTTTCAAGAACCTCAGGGGCAAGGGACGCCTGTCCGAGGCTGACATCGACGGCGCGGCCCGGGAAATCCGTATCGCCCTGCTCGAGGCCGACGTGGCGCTCCCGGTCGTCCGGGAGTTCATCAAGCAGGTCAAGGCCCGCTCCCTCGGAGCCGAGGTCTCCAAGGCTCTGAACCCGAGCCAGCAGGTCATCAAGATCGTCAACGAAGAACTGGTGACGATCCTCGGCGGCGAGACCCGCCGTCTGCGGTTCGCCAAGACGGCGCCGACCGTGATCATGCTCGCCGGTCTCCAGGGTGCCGGTAAGACCACCCTCGCCGGAAAGCTCGGTCTCTGGCTCAAGGCCCAGGGACACTCGCCCCTGCTCGTCGCCTGTGACCTCCAGCGTCCCAACGCCGTCAACCAGCTCTCGGTCGTCGCGGACCGCGCCGGTGTCGCCGTCTACGCGCCCGAGCCGGGCAACGGCGTCGGCGACCCGGTCCAGGTCGCGAAGGACTCGATCGAGCACGCGCGGACCCGTCAGTACGACGTCGTCATCGTCGACACCGCCGGCCGTCTCGGTATCGACCAGGAGCTGATGCAGCAGGCCGCGGACATCCGCGACGCCGTCAGCCCCGACGAGATCCTCTTCGTCGTCGACGCCATGATCGGTCAGGACGCCGTCAACACCGCGGAGGCCTTCCGCGACGGCGTCGGCTTCGACGGCGTGGTCCTGTCGAAGCTGGACGGTGACGCCCGAGGCGGTGCCGCGCTCTCCGTCGCGCACGTCACCGGCAAGCAGATCATGTTCGCCTCCAACGGCGAGAAGCTGGACGACTTCGACGCGTTCCACCCGGACCGCATGGCGTCCCGCATCCTCGGCATGGGCGACATGCTCTCCCTGATCGAGAAGGCGGAGCAGACCTTCAGCCAGGAAGAGGCCGCCAAGATGGCCTCCAAGCTGGCGAGCAGCAAGGGCAAGGAGTTCACGCTCGACGACTTCCTGGCCCAGATGGAGCAGGTCCGCAAGATGGGCTCCATCTCGAAGCTGCTCGGCATGCTGCCCGGCATGGCGCAGATGAAGGACCAGATCAACAACATCGACGAGCGTGACGTGGACCGTACGGCCGCGATCATCAAGTCGATGACCCCGGGTGAGCGCCAGGACCCGACGATCATCAACGGCTCCCGGCGCGCGCGTATCGCCAAGGGCTCCGGTGTCGAGGTCAGCGCGGTCAAGGGCCTGGTGGAGCGGTTCTTCGAGGCGCGCAAGATGATGTCGCGGATGGCTCAGGGCGGAGGCATGCCCGGGATGCCCGGGATGCCCGGCATGGGTGGCGGCCCAGGCCGGCAGAAGAAGCAGCAGAAGCAGGCCAAGGGCAAGCGCAAGAGCGGCAACCCGATGAAGCGCAAGGCCGAGGAGCAGGCCGCCGCGGAGCGGCGCGAGCAGGCGGCGGCGCAGGGCGGCGCCTTCGGGCTGCCGGCCGGTGAGCCGGGCAAGGACTTCGAGCTGCCCGACGAGTTCAAGAAGTTCATGGGCTGATCCACTGCCCCGGGACAGCCGAGGGGCCCGCGACCGACACGGTCGCGGGCCCCTCGGCGTACGCGCGTCAGGGCGTCCGGGCGATCAGATAACGGAACACGTTGGGCATCCAGACCGTCCCGTCCGGCCGCCGGTGGTCGTGGAGTGCCTCCGCGATCTCCTTCCCGACCTGTGCCTGGTCGGTCTCGCGCACGGCCGCGTCGTAGAGGCCGGTCGACATCAGGCCCCGCACCGCGCTGTCCACGTCCGCGTAACCGAACGGGCAGGCCACCCGGCCCGAGCCGTCCGGGTTCAGGCCCGCACGCGCGGCGATGTCCTCCAGGGCGTCGCGGTGGGCGGAACGCCGGCGCTCCCCGGCCACCCTCAGCACCCCGGACGTGGCGCACCGCTCCGGCGGACCCCAACCGGTGAGTACCACGAGGCTCCTGCGCTCCGTGAGACCGGCCGCGTCCTTGAGCGCCTGTTCCAGGTCCTCCGCGTCGCCCGTGCTGCACCCGATCGGCTGAAAAGCGGTGATGAGGTTGTAGCCGGGGCGGGCGGGACCCGCGTCGCCCGGTCCGCCGTCGACCAGCCTGGCCGTAGGACTGCCGTCCATCCGTTCCCGGGCGAGGGCGAGACGGTCGCTGTCGGTGTCGACGCCCGTCACCGTGGCACCGCGGGTCCTGGCGATCAGCAGGGCGAGGCCGGAGCCGCACCCCAGGGCCAGCAGCCGTGAACCGGCGCCCACCTCGAGGCGTTCGTAGACCGCTTCGTAGAGCGGCACGAGCATGCGTTCCTGGATCTCGGCCCAGTCCCGGGCCCGTGTACCGGCTTCCGCAGAGGTCGCCGACGCCTTGTGGGGTCGGTGCTGGACGAGCGTAGGTGTCATCGAAAGCGCCCCAATCCGCCGAGAGGTCGGTAATACCCTGAAGGTCAGCCCCCGTGTGCGTACGATCCGCGCTTCCCCGTATGCCAGAGAACTGCGCGGGCGTCCCCACGTCCAGGGGTTGTGCGGCACTGCTTGCGCCCCGAGGCGTGCACCTCGGGCAACCTGGCCGATTCACGTGTAGGTCCCGTGTCGCCGTACGATGCCCGCCATGGCAAAGGCACCCGTTCTCACGCCCCAGTCGGAAGACTTCCCGCGCTGGTACCAGGACCTGATCAACAAGGCCGAACTGGCGGACAACGGCCCGGTGCGCGGCACCATGGTCATCCGACCGTACGGCTACGGCCTGTGGGAGCGGATGCAGCAGGAGATGGACGCCCGCATCAAGGCCGCGGGCGCTCAGAACGCCTACTTCCCGCTCTTCATCCCCCAGTCTTACCTGACTCGCGAGGCTGAGCACGTCGAGGGCTTCGCGCCCGAACTCGCGGTGGTCACGCACGGCGGGGGCAAGGAGCTCGAGGAGCCGGTCGTGGTGCGCCCCACGTCGGAGACGATCATCAACGACTACTTCTCCAAATGGGTGCAGAGCTACCGGGATCTGCCGCTGCTGATCAACCAGTGGGCCAACGTGGTCCGTTGGGAGATGCGCCCCCGGGTCTTCCTGCGGACGACCGAGTTCCTCTGGCAGGAGGGGCACACCGCCCACGCCACCTACGAGGACGCCAGGGACTACGCCGCCCACATCCACCGCGACGTCTACGCGGATTTCATGGTCAACGTCCTCGGCATCGACGTGGTGCTCGGCCGTAAGACGCCCAGGGAGCGGTTCGCCGGAGCCATCAACACCCTCACCCTGGAAGGGATGATGGGCGACGGCAAGGCCCTCCAGATGGGTACGAGCCATGAGCTCGGCACCAACTTCGCCAAGGCGTTCAACACCCAGTACCTGTCGAAGGAGGGTTCGCAGGAACTGGTCTGGCAGACCTCCTGGGGCACCTCCACCCGCATGGTGGGCGGACTGATCATGTCCCACGGTGACGACAACGGCCTGCGCGTCCCGCCGCGGCTCGCTGCCGTCCAGGTCGTCGTCATGGCCATCAAGGGCGACGAGGCTGTCGCCAAGGTGCGCGAGATCGGCCGGCAGCTCTCGGCCGCCGGCCTGCGGGTCCAGGTCGACGACCGGGTGGACACCCCCTTCGGCCGCCGTGCCGTCGACTGGGAGCTCAAGGGCGTGCCGGTGCGGATCGAGATCGGGCCGAGGGACCTCGAAGCGGGC
Organism: Streptomyces sp. Tu 2975; assembly: GCF_009832925.1. Taxonomy (GTDB): domain Bacteria; phylum Actinomycetota; class Actinomycetes; order Streptomycetales; family Streptomycetaceae; genus Streptomyces. The sequence goes on along the minus strand of NZ_CP047140.1, from coordinate 2,443,254 downwards.
ACCGCGATGCTGGCCCGTCGCATCCCGGGGGGCAAGGAGCCGGTGGGCCTCGACTCGCTCGCCGCCCTGCTGCCGAAGATCCTGGAGGACGACCAGGCGCTGCTGCTCGAGCAGTCCCGGTCGCGCCGTGAGTCGCGCACGAGTGACGTCAGCACCATCGAGGAGGCCGCGGAAGCGGCGGCCGCCGGCGGATGGGCCCGCATTCCGTGGGCGACGCTGGGGCAGGAGGGCGAGGCCACGCTGGCGGAGCAGGCGGTCTCGGTGCGCTGCCTCGTGGCCGAGGACGGGTCGGTGCCCGAGGCGGACGACGCACCCGGTACTGTCGCGATCGTGGCCCGGGCGTACTGATTGCCCCGCCCCCGCAGGAGCACGTCGCTACGTACCACCTTGGTGGGAGCTGTGGAGATCCTCCGCAGATCGACGCACCCGCCCTCGTCGGGATGCATCAACGGCAACTGAGAGCAACTGACTGGTACGTGCAAATTATTTGGGATGGCCCGGAATGGAACCCGCAGGCGGTCCGGCTCGTTATCACGACGTGAGCACGACACCACCTGTTCTCGCCGCAGAGCTGGCACAGGCGTGGGCCGACATTCAGCGGCACCACCCCGAGCTGCCGGATCTTGCCGCGCCCGAATCCCTGATCGGAGAGTCCTCGTCCGCCTGCGGCGCCGAGCTCTCCTTCGAGCGACTGCTTCACGAAGCGGTCCACGGCATCGCCGCCGCGCGAGGTGTCCGTGACACCTCGCGCGCCGGCCGCTACCACAACCGCCGATTCCTGGCCATTGCCGAGGAGATGGGCCTCGACCACGTGGACGAGCCGCACCCCAGCAGCGGCTTCTCGCTGGTCGCGCTCAACCCCGAGGCCAAGCGGCGGTACCGTCCCACGATCGAACGGCTGCAGCGCGCCCTCAAGGCGCACACCGTCGCCACGGCCTCCGACACCAAGCGCACCTTCCGCGGACCTGCCGCACGGCACGGTTCCTCGGGCGGCGGCGTGCGGGTCAAGGCCGTCTGCGACTGCGGCCGCAACGTCAGAGTCGTCCCGTCCGTCCTTGCGCAGGCGCCGATCGTCTGCGGGGGGTGCGGCAAGCCCTTCCGTATCCCGGAGGCAGTGGGCGCGGCCAGCTGATCGTCCGCGCCCGCGGGGGCGGACTGCCGATGCTCGTCGGACGGTGGGCCGTGCGCCGACGGGACCGCCGGGACGCCCGGGCGGGTGAACAGCCCTCGCCGGCATGTGGCACAATGGCTAGCTGTACTCGACAGCCGCACAGGAACCCTCTCGCCTCCGGCTGACGCGTCCATCGGGCACCCGAGTACCGCAACCCCACGTGGCATCTCATGTGCCCAACCACGTCAAGACCAGGAGACACCACTCCCGTGGCAGTCAAGATCAAGCTGAAGCGTCTCGGCAAGATTCGCCAGCCCCACTACCGCATCGTCGTCGCCGACTCCCGTACCCGCCGTGACGGCCGGGCCATCGAGGAGATCGGGCTGTACCACCCGACGTACAACCCCTCGCGCATCGAGGTCGACTCCGAGCGTGCCCAGTACTGGCTGTCCGTCGGCGCCCAGCCGACCGAGCCGGTTCTGGCCATCCTGAAGCTCACCGGTGACTGGCAGAAGGTCAAGGGTCTGCCGGCCCCGAGAAGCCGCTGCTGGCCCCGGCGACGAAGGAAGACAAGCGCGCCTCCTTCGACGCCTTCGCCAAGGCCATCGAGGGCGACGACGCCAAGGGTGAGGCCATCACCCCGAAGGCGAAGAAGGCCGACAAGAAGGCGGACGAGGCCGAGGCCGCGCCCGCCGAGTCCACCGAGGCCTGAGGATGCTCGAGGAGGCTCTCGAGCACCTCGTGAAGGGCATCGTCGACAACCCGGACGATGTGCAGGTGGCTTCCCGCAACCTGCGCCGCGGGCGTGTGCTCGAGGTCCGGGTCCACCCCGACGACCTCGGTAAGGTGATCGGCCGCAACGGCCGCACCGCGCGCGCCCTGCGCACCGTCGTGGGCGCCATCGGCGGCCGTGGCATCCGCGTCGACCTCGTCGACGTGGACCAGGTCAGCTGAACAGTTGAACACCGGCTCGGGCCGGGGAGGGCTCCGGCTCTTCCCGGCCCTTGTCGTGTCGTTGTCCGCAGACCGCGACAACCGATAATCGAGTAACCGAGGAACCACGGCGGCAAGCGACCACCCCGCGAGAGCGGCGGCGGTCCGGCCGCAAAGAGGGGTGAGCGTGCAGCTGGTAGTCGGACGGATCGGCCGGGCCCACGGCATCAAGGGCGAGGTCACCGTCGAGGTGCGCACGGACGAGCCGGAACTGCGGCTCGGACCGGGCGCCGTGCTGGCCACGGACCCGGCGACCGCCGGACCGCTGACCATCGAGACCGGCAGGGTGCACAGCGGCCGGCTGCTGCTGCGCTTCGAGGGCGTGAAGGACCGCAACGCCGCGGAGGCGCTGCGCAACACGCTGCTGATCGCCGAGGTGGACCCGGAGGAGCTCCCCGAGGAGCCCGACGAGTACTACGACCACCAGCTGATGGACCTGGACGTGGTGCTCGAGGACGGCACGGAGATCGGCCGGATCACCGAGATCAGCCATCTGCCCTCGCAGGACCTGTTCATCGTCGAACGGCCCGACGGCAGCGAGGTGATGATCCCGTTCGTCCAGGAGATCGTCGCCGAGATCGACCTGGAGGAGCAGCGGGCGGTGATCACCCCGCCGCGTGGGCTGATCGACGACGGCGAGGCCGAGGTCGCCTCCGCGCGTGACGCCGCGGAGGACGGGTCCTGATGCGGCTCGACGTCGTCACGATCTTTCCCGAGTACCTCGAACCGCTGAACGTCTCCCTGGTCGGCAAGGCCCGCGCCCGCGGGCAGCTCGGCGTCCACGTCCATGATCTGCGCGACTGGACGTACGACCGGCACAACACCGTCGACGACACCCCGTACGGCGGTGGCCCCGGCATGGTCATGAAGACCGAGCCCTGGGGCGACGCCCTCGACGACATCGTGGCGAGCGGCTACGAGGCGGGCGCCCACGACCCCGTGCTCGTGGTGCCCACTCCGAGCGGCCGGCCGTTCACGCAGGAGGTCGCCGTCGAGCTCTCCGAACGTCCGTGGCTGATCTTCACCCCCGCGCGGTACGAGGGCATCGACCGTCGGGTCATCGACGAGTACGCGACCCGGATGCCGGTCCACGAGGTATCCATCGGCGACTACGTGCTGGCCGGCGGTGAGGCGGCCGTGCTGGTGATCACCGAGGCCGTCGCCCGGCTGCTTCCCGGCGTCCTCGGCAACGCCGAATCCCACCGGGACGACTCCTTCGCGCCCGGCGCGATGGCGAACCTGCTCGAGGGCCCCGTCTACACCAAGCCCCCGACCTGGCGCGGACGCGCGATTCCCGACGTGCTGGTCAGCGGCCACCACGGGAAGATCGCACGCTGGCGGCGGGACCAGGCGCTCTGCCGAACGGCCCGCAACAGGCCCGACCTGATCGAGCGTTGCGACCCCGCGGCGTTCGACAAGAAGGACCGCGAGACCCTCTCCATCCTCGGCTGGGCACCCGAGCCCGGCGGCCGATTTTGGCGCAGACCCGAGGCCGTGGAAGAATAAGCCGCTGCTGTACGTCCGGCCGGCGCCCCTGCCACAGGGGGAACGACGCCCGCCCGACCCGGCACCCCGGATCTCATACCGATATTCCGCTGATGACCTGTGGCATCGGCGAGGAAGCAGACCAACATGGCTCACCTGCTCGACAGCGTCAACTCGGCTTCGCTGCGCAGCGACGTCCCGGCCTTCCGTCCCGGTGACACCGTGAACGTCCACGTTCGCGTCATCGAGGGCAACCGCTCCCGTATCCAGCAGTTCAAGGGCGTCGTCATCCGCCGCCAGGGCGCGGGCGTGAGCGAGACCTTCACGGTCCGCAAGGTCTCCTTCTCCGTCGGCGTCGAGCGCACCTTCCCGGTGCACAGCCCGATCTTCGAGAAGATCGAGCTCGTCACCCGCGGTGACGTCCGTCGCGCCAAGCTGTACTACCTCCGTGAGCTGCGCGGCAAGGCCGCGAAGATCAAGGAGAAGCGCGACAACTGAGCCTGAGCTCACAGCCGCGACGACGCTTCGGTTCAACCGGTCACAGGGCGGCCGGATAGGCTCTGCCCTCGATGGACACCGAAGCACAGCACACGGAGCGCGACCGCTCTTCCACCCCCGCGGACGGGGTCGAGGAAGAGGGGTCGCGCTCCGCGCGTCGTTACGGCGGGCGCCGCCGCTCGCCGATGTCCCTTCGCACGGCGGGAGTGATCGGAGGGGCCTGCGCCGTCTTCGTACTGCTGCTGAGTCACTTCGTGGTGCAGCCCTTCCAGATCCCCAGCGGCTCCATGGAGCCCACCCTTCAGGTCGGGGACCGGGTGCTGGTGAACAAGCTGGCGTACCGTTTCGGTACGGAGCCCCGACGTGGAGACGTGGTCGTCTTCGACGGCACGGGCTCGTTCGTACCGGAGGGAGTGACTGAAAACCCGGTCAGTTCCGTAGTACGAGAGGGGCTCGCCGCACTCGGACTCGCCGAGCCCGCCGAGACGGATTTCGTCAAGCGGGTGGTGGGCGTGGGCGGTGACCGGGTGGTCTGCTGCGACAAGGGGGGCAGGGTCCAGGTGAACGGCGTACCGGTCGACGAGAGATATCTGCACCCCGACGGCGGGCCCTCCGAGGTGGCCTTCGACATCGTCGTTCCCGAGGCGACCCTCTGGGTCATGGGGGACCACCGCAGCAACTCACGCGACTCCCGGGACCACCTGGGGCAGCCCGGCGGCGGCATGGTGCCCGTCGACATGGTCGTCGGAAGAGCGGACTGGATCGGCTGGCCGGTCGGCCGCTGGTCGGGGATCGACCCGACGGGGGCGTTCTCCGGCGTGCCCGACGCGCCTCCCGGCGGCGCCCATGGGTAACCGAGGGCGCAGTCCCAGCCACCGGGCGGACACCCGGCTGCCGACGGGGACCCGGCCGACGAACGGCGCGAGGCCGCTGCCCGGCCGTGCGGAACGGCGCCGGCTCGCGCAGAAGGTCAAACGAAAGCGCCGCCGCTCCGCGGTGAAGGAGATACCTCTCCTGATCATGGTGGCGCTGCTCATAGCCCTGGTACTGAAGACGTTCCTGGTGCAGGCGTTCGTCATCCCGTCCGGCTCGATGGAACAGACGATCAGGATCCAGGACCGCGTCCTGGTGGACAAGCTCACCCCGTGGTTCGGCGCGAAGCCGCAGCGGGGTGACGTCGTCGTCTTCAAGGACCCCGGTGGCTGGCTGCCGCCGGAGGAGAAGCCGAAGCAGGACGACCCGATCGTGGTCAAGCAGGTCAAGCAGGCCCTGACGTTCATCGGGCTGCTGCCGTCGGACGACGAGCGGGACCTCATCAAGAGGGTGGTCGCCGTCGGCGGCGACAACGTGAAGTGCTGCGACAAGGACGGCCGGGTCACCGTCAACGGCGTACCGCTGAACGAACCGTATCTGAACCCCGGGGACGTGCCGTCGACGATGACGTTCGACGTCCAGGTTCCGGAGGGACGGTTCTTCGTGATGGGGGACCACCGGTCGGATTCGGCCGACTCACGCTTCCATCTCGATGAGCAGGGCAGCGGCACGGTGGCTCAGGACCAGGTCGTCGGACAGGCCGTCGTGATCGCCTGGCCGCTGGACCACTGGCGGCGACTGGAGGAGCCGGAGACCTATGCGTCCGTGCCCGACAGGCGCGCCGGGGCGACGGCGGCACAGCCACCGTCGAATAGTGTGTCCTCCCAGGACCAGAACCAGATGGTCCTGCTCCCGACCCCTGCGGAACTCCCGCTCGTTATGGGAGTGGTGGGCCTGTACCTGCTGTGGCACAGGCGGTTTGCACGGCGTGAGGAGTGGATGTGGGGGACGTGGCGGTCGGCGCACGGTCCGGGCACGACGATCCCGAGGAGCGGAAAGGCTCTCCTGAGACGCCCTCGGACATGACGGACGACTCGGCGACGGCGACCGGCGACGGCGGCGATTCCTCGGAGGGCAGCGGTACGGATCGGAAGAAGCAGAAGTCCTTCTGGAAGGAACTGCCGCTCCTGGTCGGTATCGCCCTTCTACTGGCGCTGCTGATCAAGACGTTTCTGGTGCAGGCGTTCTCCATTCCGTCGGACTCGATGATGAACACCCTCCAGCGCGGCGACCGTGTCCTGGTGGACAAGCTCACCCCGTGGTTCGGGTCGGAGCCCGAGCGCGGCGAGGTGGTTGTCTTCCACGATCCGGGCGGCTGGCTCGAGGGCGAGCCCACGCCGGAACCGAACGCCGTGCAGAAGTTCCTCAGCTTCATCGGGCTGATGCCGTCCGCGGAGGAGAAGGACCTCATCAAGCGGACGATCGCGGTCGGCGGCGACACGGTGGAGTGCAAGAAGGGCGGCCCGGTCAAGGTCAACGGCAAGGCCCTCGACGAGCGGGACTACATCTACCCGGGCAGCAGTGCCTGCGACGACATGCCGTTCGGGCCGTTCAAGGTGCCGGACGACAAGATCTGGGTGATGGGCGACAACCGCCAGAACTCCCAGGACTCCCGCTACCACATGGAGGACGTGAACCGCGGGTTCGTCCCGGTCGAGAAGGTCGTGGGACGCGCCGTGGTGGTCGCCTGGCCGCTGGACCGCTGGTCCACCCTCCCCGTGCCGGGCACCTTCGACCAGCCCGGGATCGACGCGGCCGCCGCCGCGCTGCCCGCCGCGGCCCCCGCGGCGCTCGGGCTGGCCGGTGCGCTGCCGGTCGCGCTGTGGCGCAGGAGGCTGACCGGCAGGCGTACCGCCGGGTAGGGTGCCGCCCAGATCGCCGATCCCCGGGGAACGTCCCGGGGGTCGTATCTCCGAGGTGGGGAGCGCCGGGATGGGCGGAACGGGACGAGACGACGACGGCCGCGGCCGGCTCGGCAATGCGCTGTCGGGGCTGGCCGTGGCCGTCGGCTGTGTGCTCTTCCTCGGCGGTTTCGTGTGGGGCGCCCTCGTCTACCAGCCGTACACGGTGCCGACCGCTTCGATGGCGCCGACCGTGGAGGCGGGCGACCGGGTGCTCGCGGAGCGCATCGACGGCGCGGACGTGCGCCGCGGTGACGTCGTGGTCTTCCGCGACAAACTGTGGGGCGACATGCCCATGATCAAGCGTGTGGTGGGCGTCGGCGGCGACGAGATCGCCTGCTGCGCGGACAACGGCCGGCTGACCGTGAACGGCAAGGCCATCGAGGAACCGTATCTGCTCCAGAACGACGGGCCCGCGTCGCAGAAGTTCACCGCGAGCGTGCCCGAAGGGCAGCTGTTCCTGCTCGGCGACGAGCGGATGGGTTCACTCGACTCGCGGTCCCACCTCCAGGACCCCGGCCACGGCTCGGTCCCGCGTTCCGCCGTCTCCGCCCGGGTGGACGCCGTGGCGTGGCCGCTCGACGGCGGTCTGGTCGAACGGCCCGCAGGGTTCGAGGCACTGCCGGGCGGAGTGTCGCAGCCCGGACCGGTGAAACTCATGCTCGGCGCGGTGGTCGCGGGCGTCGTTCTGATCTTCGGCGGGGCCGCCTACGGGCCGGTGGCGGGTCGTCTCGGCCGCAGTCGGCGCGCCGGCAGGGAGGCCTCCCGTGTCGCTTGACGGGCCGGGCGCCGTGCCCCCGCTCCGCAAGGTCTCCCGCCTCGTGCTGCTCGATCCGCAGGACCGGATCCTGCTCATGCACGGGTACGAGCCGGGAGACCCGTCCGACGACTGGTGGTTCACGCCGGGCGGCGGCCTCGAAGGCGACGAGACGAGGGAAGAGGCGGCGCTGCGGGAACTGGCCGAGGAGACCGGGATCACCGAGGTGGAACTGGGGCCGGTGCTGTGGCAGCGCCAGTGCTCCTTCCCGTTCGACGGCCGCCGCTGGGACCAGGACGAATGGTACTTCCTGGCGCGTACGACACAGACCGGGACCGCCCCCGGCGGGCTGACGGAGCTCGAGCAGCGGAGCGTCGCGGGCCTCAGATGGTGGACCTCCGCCGAACTGTCGGCGGCGCGTGAGACGGTGTATCCGACCAGGCTCGCCGAGCTGCTGCGCACGCTGCTCGACGAGGGACCCCCGGGTGCGCCGGTGGTCCTGGACACGGAAACCGTCCAGGACCCCAGTGCGGCTGGCGCACAATAGGGGGACGCAAGGCTGAAGGGGAACATGCCATGAGCGCCGAGGACCTCGAGAAGTACGAGACCGAGATGGAGCTGAAGCTCTACCGGGAGTACCGAGACGTCGTCGGGCTGTTCAAATACGTGATCGAGACCGAGCGTCGCTTCTACCTCACCAACGACTACGAAATGCAGGTGCACTCGGTCCAGGGCGAGGTCTTCTTCGAGGTCTCGATGGCGGACGCCTGGGTGTGGGACATGTACCGCCCGGCGAGGTTCGTGAAGCAGGTGCGAGTGCTCACCTTCAAGGACGTGAACATCGAGGAGCTGAACAAGAGCGACCTCGAGCTTCCCGGAAGCTGAAGCCACTCCCGCGGGTGACGCGGTTGTCCACACTCCGAGGGCTGTCCACAGCTTTCGACCAAGATCCACATTGAGGGGTCCCACGCGTCAGAGTCGGTGCCGGAGGTGGTGCCGAAATGAACGCGACGGGGGCACTGGGACGGTACGGAGAGGACCTGGCGGCGAGGCTGCTCACCAGGTCCGGCATGCGGCTGCTGGCGAGGAACTGGCGCTGCGGGCGGGCCGGGGAGATCGACATCGTCGCCCGCGACGGCGACACGGTCGTCGTCTGTGAGGTCAAGACCCGCAGGGTCGGCGGGTACGAGCATCCGATGGCCGCGATCACACCGGTCAAGGCGGTGCGGCTGCGGCGGCTCGCCGAGTGCTGGCTGGAGCGGCACGGTGGCGCACCGCCGGGCGGCGTGCGCATCGACCTCGTCGGCGTGCTGCTGCCCAGGCGCGGCGCCGCGGTCGTCGAGCACGCCCGCGGGGTGGCCTGATGGGATTCGCACGCGCGTGTTCCGTGGCCCTGGTCGGCGTCGAGGGCGTGGTGGTCGAGGTCCAGGCGGATCTGGAGCCGGGGGTCGCCGCGTTCACGCTCGTCGGGCTCCCGGACAAGAGCCTGGTGGAGAGCCGGGACCGGGTGAGGGCGGCCGTGGTGAACTCGGGCGCGGAGTGGCCGCAGAAGAAGCTCACCGTGGGGCTCAGCCCGGCGTCGGTGCCCAAGGGCGGGAGCGGCTTCGACCTCGCCGTGGCCGTCGCCGTGCTCGGCGCCGCCGAGCGGATCGACCCGCGGCAGATCGCCGACCTGGTGCTCATCGGGGAGCTGGGGCTCGACGGCCGGGTCAGACCGGTACGAGGAGTGCTCCCCGCAGTGCTCGCCGCGGCCGAGGCCGGGTACGAACAGGTCGTCGTGCCCGAGCAGACAGCCGGTGAGGCGTCACTCGTACCGGGGATCTCGGTCCTCGGCGTGCGGAGCCTGCGACAGCTGATCGCGGTGCTCGCCGACGAGCCGGTGCCGGACGACGAGGCCGTCGAGGAAGGCAGACCCGACCCCATGCTGGCCGGACTGCTGGTGCCGGGCGCGGGCGTCGGCACGGGCCTTGCCACGGACCCGGCAGGCGGACCGGACCTGGCCGATGTCGCGGGTCAGCACACGGCACGCACGGCTCTCGAGGTCGCGGCGGCAGGCGGACACCATCTGCTGCTCTCCGGCCCGCCGGGTGCCGGAAAGACCATGCTCGCCGAGCGGCTGCCCGGTGTGCTGCCGCCGCTGACCCGTCGGGAATCCCTCGAAGTCACGGCGGTGCACTCGGTGGCGGGCCTGCTGCCGCCGGGCCAGCCGCTGGTGCGGACGCCCCCGTACTGCGCACCGCACCATTCGGCGACCATGCAGTCGCTCGTCGGTGGCGGGAACGGCCTGCCGAAGCCCGGAGCCGTCTCCCTGGCGCACCGTGGACTGCTCTTTCTCGACGAGGCGCCGGAGTTCTCCGGCAAGGCGCTGGACGCCCTGCGGCAACCCTTGGAGTCGGGCCATGTCGTCGTCGCCAGGAGCGGGGGAGTGGTGCGTCTGCCGGCCCGATTCCTGATGATGCTGGCCGCCAACCCGTGCCCCTGCGGGCGGCACACCCTGCACGGTGCCGGATGCGACTGCCCCGCGTCGGCGATCCGGCGGTACCAGGCCCGGCTCTCGGGCCCGCTGCTGGACCGGGTCGACCTGCGCATCGAGGTCGAGCCGGTGAGCCGGTCCGACCTGCTCGGCCAGGGCGGCCGCGGAGACTCCACAGCGGTGGTGGCCGACCGGGTGCGCGAGGCCAGGGCCCGTGCGGCGGCCCGGCTGGACGGCACACCGTGGTCCGTCAACAGCGAGGTCCCCGGCCACGAACTGCGGACCCGCTGGACGGTCTCTTCCGGGGCGCTGGCGGCGGCGGAGCGGGACGTGGACCGTGGTCTGCTCACGGCACGCGGTCTGGACCGGGTGCTGAGAGTCGCCTGGACCGTCGCGGACCTCGCCGGCCGGGACCGGCCGGAGGCGTCCGACGTCGCACTGGCCCTCGAGCTGCGGACCGGGATCGCGAGGGGCGTACCGGCAGGGGCCGTCGCGGGGATCGGAGGCCGGCCATGACCTCGCGGACACCAGAACGCGCGGCCGACGACCGGGAGCGGATGGCGCGCGCCGCGTTGACGCGCATCCTCGAACCGGGTGACGAGCACGGCGGCCGGTGGCTCCGCGAGTTCGGCGCCGAGGGACTGCTGGCTCTGCTGACATCGGAGGACTGCGCCGACGGGGCACTCACGGGCGTTTCCGAGCAGCGGGTGCGGGGACTGCGGGACCGGGCCGTGGGAGTGCGCCCGGAGCGCGACCTGGACGCCGTGCACGCGGTCGGCGGCCGGTTCGTCGTCCCGGGCGACGCCGAGTGGCCGAGCCAGCTCGACGACCTCCAGGACGCCTCACCCGTCGGGCTGTGGGTGCGGGGCAGGCCCGACCTGAGGAAATGGGCGCTGCGCTCGGTCGCGGTGGTCGGGGCCAGGGCCTGCACACCGTACGGGGCGCACATGGCCACCGGTCTCGGGGCCGGACTCGCGGAGCGCGGCTGGGTCGTGGTGTCAGGGGCGGCGTTCGGCGTGGACGGCTCGGCGCACCGCGGAGCGCTGGCCGCCGGGGGTGCCACGGTGGCCGTCCTCGCCTGCGGTGTCGATGTCGCCTACCCCCGCGGTCACGGCAAATTGATCGGACGCATCGTCGAACAGGGGCTCGTCATCGGTGAGTTACCACCGGGCGGCCACCCGACCCCGAGCAGGTTCGTCCAGCGCAACCGGGTCATCGCCGCGCTGACGAGGGGCACTGTCGTGGTCGAGGCCGAGTACCGCAGCGGCTCGTTGGTCACCGCGCGCAGCGCCCAGCGGCTCGGCCGACACACGATAGGAGTGCCTGGACCGGTCACCAGCGGGCTGTCGGCAGGCGTCCACGAACTGCTGCGCGGGGAGAGTGTGCTGGTCACCGACGCGGCGGAAGTCGTCGAACTGGTCGGCCGGATAGGGGAACTGGCGCCGGACCGCAGCGGTCCCGTGGTGCCCAGGGATCTGCTGGACCCACTCGGCAGGCAGGTGCTCGAGGCGCTCCCCGCGCGGGGTGCGTGCGCCGTGCATCAAGTCGCCCGCGAAGGCGGTACGACGGTGGACGAGGCCCGCGGCAAGCTGTACGAACTCCATTCACTCGGATTCGTGGAACGGGACGGAGAGGGATGGAAGTTGACGCGCAGGCCCCGTCACGGTTCGAACGCGCGGCGAGGCGCTACTTGACCTCGGGCATTCGGGTGAAAGGGTGAAGCCGATGACCTCTGCAGTCCAGTCGGCGGGACCGGAGGGGCCGGTGCGTGAGGCATCGGCCCCGGTTCGAAGGTGTGGACGAAGGTGGATGCCCGCTCCGGTTCGAAGGTGTGGACGAGGGCGAATAACCGCCCCGGTCGGTAAGCCGGGCCTTCGCCCACCGCAACCGTGCAGTCACGCTACGCTCACCGGGTTCCCGGCCCAGGCGGCCTCCCGCTCCCTTCACAGCAGAACGGCTCAAGGCAACGCATGCCCCAGCACACCTCCGGGTCTGACCGCGCGGCAGCGCCACCCGCTGCCCGTGGCACCGTGCGGCCCGCCGCGCCCTCGTCTCTCGAGGAGTTGTGGCGGTCGTACAAGGCCACGGGCGACGGCCGGCTGCGGGAACAGCTGATCCTGCACTACTCGCCGCTGGTCAAGTACGTCGCAGGCCGGGTGAGCGTCGGCCTGCCGTCCAACGTCGAGCAGGCGGACTTCGTCTCCTCCGGAGTCTTCGGACTGATCGACGCCATCGAGAAGTTCGACATCGAGCGCTCGATCAAGTTCGAGACGTACGCCATCACCCGGATCCGCGGCGCGATGATCGACGAACTGCGTGCCCTGGACTGGATCCCCCGGTCCGTGCGGCAGAAGGCCCGGGCCGTGGAGCGCGCGTACGCCACGCTCGAGGCCCAGCTGCGGCGCACGCCTTCGGAGTCCGAGGTCGCCGCGGAGATGGACGTCACGGTCGACGAACTGCATTCGGTTTTCAGTCAGTTGTCGCTCGCGAACGTGGTGGCGCTGGAGGAGCTGCTGCACGTCGGAGGGGAAGGCGGTGAGCGCCTCAGCCTCATGGACACGCTCGAGGACACCGCCGCCGACAACCCGGTCGAGGTGGCCGAGGACCGGGAGCTGCGCAGACTCCTCGCCCGGGCCATCAACACCCTGCCGGACCGTGAGAAGACCGTCGTCACGCTCTACTACTACGAGGGCCTCACGCTGGCCGAGATCGGGCACGTCCTCGGCGTCACGGAGAGCAGGGTCAGCCAGATCCACACCAAGTCGGTGCTGCAGCTGCGGGCGAAGCTGGCCGACGTGGGACGGTGACTCTGGGATCGCCCGGGCCGGATCCGTAAAGTGGAGGCGTGCCCAGGATTCGAGCGGCCTCCGTGGCCGAGCACCGGACGATGCAGCGAGGCGCCCTGCTGGACGCCGCGCGTTCCCTCCTGTCCGAAGGCGGTACGGAGGCGCTGACCTTCCCCGCCCTCGCCGAGCGCACCGGCTTGGCGAGGTCCTCCGTCTATGAGTACTTCCGGTCGCGTGCCGCGGTCGTCGAGGAGCTCTGCGCGGCGGACTTCCCCGTCTGGGCGGCCGAGGTGGAGACCGCGATGGACGGCGCGGACACCCCGGAGGGCAAGGTCGAGGCCTATGTGCGCAGGCAGCTCGAGCTGGTCGGTGACCGGCGGCACCGGGCCGTCGTCGCCATCTCGGCGAGCGAGCTGGAGGCCGGGGCCCGGGAGAAGATCCGCGCCGCACACGGTGCTCTGATCGCCATGATCGTCGAGGCTCTCGGTGAGCTGGGCCAGGACCGGCCCCGGCTGACCGCGATGCTGCTTCAGGGTGTGGTCGACGCGGCGGTCCGCCGTATCGAACTCGGCGCGGCCGAGGAGCCGGACGCCATCGCGGAAGCGGCGGTGGCCATGGTGTTGCGAGGCGTGCTGGGCTGAGTGTGGCCGCCGCGACCGGTGTCGGTCGGGGCGTGCGTTCCCTGTCGCGATGTGCCCGGCCCGGCGGACCGCGTGCCGGGAGCGAAACCGCGGGGCCGCCTGCGCAGGGCGCCGTGCGCCACCACGCCACCGGCCAGCATCAGAGCCGAGTGGAGCAGGTCCGCCGCCCCCGCGGTGGCCGCCGACGAGAGCGCCGCGACCGTGCCCCGGGGACCGGGAACGCCGAACACCGGCAGCAGGCGCGACGGGCCGCGGCGCAGCATCCAGGGCGGCAGCAGGGTCAGCGGGTCCAGGTACTGGGTGCCGCGTCGCAGCCCCCAGTGCAGACAGCCTCGGCAGTGGGAGGCCCCCGGTTCGACGGTCGCCACGATCTGTCCGGCCGTCACGGCCGTGCCTTCGTCGACCAGCGGGCGGACCGGTTCGTACGTCGTACGCAACGGTGGGTCACCCGTATCGGTGAGAGTGACGGTGAGTACGCCCCGACCGGCGACGGATCCGGCGAAGGAGACCGTGCCGGACGCCGCCGCCCGCACGGGCGTGCCGGCGGCCGCTGCCAGGTCCACGCCGCGGTGCCCCGGGCCGTAGGGCGACGAGGGTGGTTCCCACCCCCGGACGACGAGCGGCCGCGGCGCACCGACCGGCCAACTACGTGGCGCGTCCGGGGCCGGCGCCTTCGCGGTCGGGGCGTCACCGATGCCGGCGGGCCGCGGCGCGTCCGGGTCCGGCGCCGCGTGCCGGGCCCCGGGGCTCGCGGTCGTCCCGTCACCGCCGGCGGCAGGCCCCGCCGGGGTGCCGGGCGGCGAGGCACCCCGCGTCATCGACATGAGGCCACCGGTGCCGGGCGCGCCGACCGTGACGAGGCGTGGGTCGGGCTCGCGCGGCGAAGGGACGTTGCCGGTGCCGGCACGAAGCTCCGGGACGTCGGCCCTGGCACGAAGCTCCGGGGCGTCGGCCGTGACCGCGGGCCCCGCACGGGCCGGAACGGGAGCCGCCGGCGTCCGGCAGCCCGTCACCGCCAGCGCGACAAGCACCGGCACGGCGGAGATCCGGCAGATCGCAGACGTGGGAGACGCACAGTTCATGGCGGGAACCGTGCCCCGGAAGCCGGTGCTCCCGCTGATCATGGTCAGGATCTGTGGACGACCGGTCCGTTGTGGACAGCGTCGTCACCCGGTGCGTCCGCGGTCCCGTACACTTCTTCTGGCGATCCGGGTCACCGGGTCGACTTCGCACGCCCCGCCACCAGACCCTCATCGGTCGGTGGCCGCGCTCCTCGGTCCCTTGTGGCACGGCGCGTCGGGGCGTCAGGACATAACCGAGAACCCAAGGAGATACGGCCATGGCCGTCGTCACGATGCGGGAGCTGCTGGAGAGCGGCGTCCACTTCGGTCACCAGACCCGTCGTTGGAACCCGAAGATGAAGCGATTCATCTTCACGGAGCGCAACGGCATCTACATCATCGACCTGCTCCAGTCGCTGTCGTACATCGACCGCGCCTACGAGTTCGTCAAGGAGACCGTCGCGCACGGCGGCTCCATCATGTTCGTGGGCACCAAGAAGCAGGCCCAGGAGGCCATCGCCGAGCAGGCGACGCGCGTCGGCATGCCGTACGTCAACCAGCGCTGGCTGGGTGGCATGCTCACCAACTTCTCCACCGTCTACAAGCGTCTGCAGCGCCTCAAGGAGCTCGAGCAGATCGACTTCGAGGACGTGGCCGCCTCCGGCCTCACCAAGAAGGAGCTCCTGGTCCTCTCGCGTGAGAAGGCCAAGCTGGAGAAGACCCTTGGTGGTATCCGCGAGATGCAGAAGGTGCCCAGCGCCGTCTGGATCGTCGACACCAAGAAGGAGCACATCGCCGTCGGTGAGGCGCGCAAGCTCCACATCCCGGTCGTCGCGATCCTCGACACCAACTGCGACCCCGACGAGGTCGACTACAAGATCCCGGGCAACGACGACGCGATCCGCTCCGTCACCCTGCTCACCCGTGTGATCGCCGACGCCGTCGCCGAGGGCCTCATCGCCCGCTCCGGCGTCGCCACCGGCGACTCCAAGCCGGGCGAGAAGGCCGCCGGCGAGCCGCTCGCCGAGTGGGAGCGGGACCTCCTCGAGGGCGAGAAGAAGGCTGACTCCGAGGACGCTGCCGAGGCCAAGCCGGCCGAGGACGCTGCCGAGGCCCCGGCTGCCGAGGCTCCGGCCGCCGACGCTGCGGAGGCTCCGGCCGCCGACGCTGCGGAGGCTCCGGCCGCCGAGGCGGAGAAGCCGGCGGACGCCGAGCAGGCCTGACCTCACAGGTTCGGTTGTTGACGGCGGGGACGGTGCCAGTGGGCACCGGCCCCGCCGATCACCCGTAGATCTTCGACTTTCGACTTTCGAGAGAGATTCAAGGACATGGCGAACTACACCGCCGCTGACGTCAAGAAGCTCCGCGAGCTCACCGGCGCCGGCATGATGGACTGCAAGAAGGCGCTGGACGAGGCCGAGGGCAACGTCGACAAGGCCGTCGAGGCCCTGCGCATCAAGGGCCAGAAGGGCGTCGCCAAGCGCGAGGGCCGCTCCGCCGAGAACGGCGCCGTCGTCTCCCTCATCGCCGAGGACAACACCTCCGGTGTCCTCGTCGAGCTGAAGTGCGAGACGGACTTCGTCGCCAAGGGTGACAAGTTCCAGGCCGTCGCCGGCGCGCTCGCCGCGCACGTCGCCAAGACGTCCCCGGCCGACCTCGAGGCGCTGCTCGCCTCCGAGATCGAGCCCGGCAAGACCGTGCAGGCGTACGTCGACGAGGCCAACGCCAACCTCGGCGAGAAGATCGTCCTGGACCGCTTCGCGCAGTTCTCCGGCGCGTACGTCGCCGCCTACATGCACCGCACCATGCCCGACCTGCCCCCGCAGATCGGTGTCCTGGTCGAGCTGGACAAGGCGAACGCCGAGCTCGCCAAGGGTGTCGCGCAGCACATTGCCGCCTTCGCGCCGAAGTACCTCTCCCGCGAGGACGTCCCGGCCGAGGTCGTCGAGGCCGAGCGCCGCGTCGCCGAGGAGACCACCCGCGCCGAGGGCAAGCCCGAGGCCGCGCTCCCGAAGATCGTCGAGGGTCGCGTCAACGGCTTCTTCAAGGAGGCCACCCTCCTCGGCCAGCCGTACGCGCTCGACAACAAGAAGTCCGTCCAGCAGATTCTGGACGAGGCCGGCGTCGCCCTGAAGCGCTTCACGCGCATCAAGGTCGGCATCTGAGTCCGTACGCTACGGACACCGGACCCCGATAGGGTCTGAAGCAGTCGTCGTCGGTGTTCGCGCCGGACGATCGCAGATCTGACGAGGAGGCCATTGCCGTACGGGAAACCGCAAGGACCCACTGGCAATGGCCTTCTTCGCATGTGCACGAGGAGATCTCCATGAATCAGGGCGCCGCACAAAGCGACGACAACCACGGCAAGACGTCCGGACGCTTCATGCTGAAGCTGTCCGGCGAGGCCTTCGCCGGAGGAGGGGGTCTGGGCGTCGACCCCGACGTCGTACACGCAATCGCCCGCGAGATCGCCGCGGTCGTACGCGACGGGGCGGAGATCGCGGTCGTCATCGGCGGAGGCAACTTCTTCCGTGGGGCCGAGCTCCAGCAGCGCGGCATGGACCGGGCCCGCTCCGACTACATGGGCATGCTCGGCACGGTCATGAACTGCCTCGCCCTCCAGGACTTCCTGGAGAAGGAAGGCATCGACTCGCGTGTCCAGACCGCCATCACGATGGGCCAGGTCGCGGAGCCGTACATCCCGCTGCGCGCCGTGCGCCACCTGGAGAAGGGCCGCGTGGTCATCTTCGGCGCCGGTATGGGCATGCCCTACTTCTCCACCGACACCACCGCTGCACAGCGGGCCCTCGAGATCGACGCGGAAGCGCTCCTCATGGGCAAGAACGGTGTCGACGGGGTCTACGACTCCGACCCCAAGACCAATGCGGACGCGGTCAAGTTCGACGCGCTGGAGTACGGCGAGGTGCTGTCGCGCAACCTCAAGGTCGCCGATGCCACGGCGATCACGCTGTGCCGCGACAACGCCCTGCCGATCCTCGTGTTCGAGCTCCTCGCCGAGGGCAATATCGCCCGGGCCGTCAAGGGTGAGAAGATCGGCACGCTCGTGAGCGACCGGGGCACCCGAGCCTGATCCGGGGGCCCTCCCTCGAGGGATGGACAAAGTCCTGCCGGTCGGACACCGTGCAGGCAATACGCGACGCAGGTCCCGCCGGCCCAGTGGTACGAGCCGGGCCCACCTCAAGACACGCAGGAGCAAGTGGTGATCGAAGAGACCCTCCTCGAGGCCGAGGAGAAGATGGAGAAGGCCGTCCTGGTCGCCAAGGATGACTTCGCCGCGATCCGCACCGGACGTGCGCACCCGGCGATGTTCAACAAGATCGTGGCGGACTACTACGGTGCCCTGACCCCGATCAACCAGCTGGCCTCGTTCTCGGTTCCCGAGCCGCGGATGGCCGTCGTCACGCCGTTCGACAAGACCGCTCTGCGCAACATCGAGCAGGCGATCCGCGACTCCGACCTGGGCGTCAACCCGAGCAACGACGGCAACATCATCCGTGTGGTTTTCCCGGAGCTCACCCAGGACCGCCGCAAGGAGTACATCAAGGTCGCCAAGACCAAGGCGGAGGACGCCAAGATCTCGATCCGCTCCGTGCGCCGCAAGGCCAAGGAGACGATCGACAAGCTGATCAAGGACGGCGAGGTCGGCGAGGACGAGGGCCGCCGTGCGGAGAAGGAGCTCGACGACACCACCGCGAAGTACGTCGCGCAGGTGGACGAGCTGCTCAAGCACAAGGAAGCCGAGCTGCTCGAGGTCTGATGAACGACTCTTCCTGGGGGGCCCCGCACGGCGCCGGATACGCCGGAGCATGGCCGCCGCCCGACCAGGGGCCCCTCCCGGCGGGTCCCGCATACGATGGGCGCGACGCGCAGCAGACTCGCCCCATGCCCATCGTGCCGGACCTTCCCGACGCAGGTAGAGACGCCGAGGACCACAGCGGCGGCGAACACCGCGAGGACCGTGACCAGGGGGCCGCTCGGCCGGGCGGCCCCCTGTTCCGCGACGAGATGCCGCAGGAGCCCATGCCCACCCCGCCGCCGTCGGGCGATCCCACTCCGCAGCCCTCCGCCCGGCCCGGACCACCGCAGAAGAAGCGGGCCGGCCGGGACCTGCGCGCGGCGATAGGGGTCGGCGTCGGACTCGGCGCGGTGATCGTCGTCTCCCTCTTCCTCGTCAAGGCCGTCTTCGTCGGCGTGATCGCCGTCGCCGTGGTCGTCGGTCTGTGGGAGCTGACCTCCCGGCTCGAGGAGCGCAAGCAGATCAAGGCTCCCCTCGTCCCCCTCGCGGTGGGCGGCGCGGCGATGGTCGTCGCCGGCTATGTCCGCGGGGCGGAGGGCGCGTGGGTGGCGATGGCGCTCACGGCTCTCGCGGTGCTCGTCTGGCGCATGACGGAGCGGCCGGAGGGCTATCTGAGGGACGTCACGGCCGGCGTGTTCGCCGCCTTCTACGTCCCCTTCCTGGCGACCTTCGTGGCGCTGATGCTGACGGCGGACGACGGTCCGGAGCGGGTGATCACCTTCCTGCTGCTCACCGTGGTCAGCGACACCGGCGCGTACGCGGTCGGCTGGCGCTTCGGCAAGCACAAGCTCGCGCCGCGCATCAGCCCCGGCAAGACCCGTGAAGGGCTTCTCGGCGCGGTCTCGTTCGCCATGGCCGCGGGGGCGCTGTGCATGCAGTTCCTCATCGACGGCGGGACCTGGTGGCAGGGCCTCCTCATCGGCCTCGCGGTCGCCGTCAGCGCCACGCTGGGCGACCTCGGCGAGTCGATGATCAAGCGGGATCTCGGCATCAAGGACATGGGCACGCTGCTTCCGGGACACGGCGGCATCATGGACCGCCTCGACTCGCTGCTGCCGACGGCTCCGGTGGTCTGGCTGCTGCTGGTGGTCTTCGTAGGGTCGGGCTGACCCCGTACATCTGCGTGTGAGGGCCCGTCGTCCACCAGGTCGGCGGGCCCTCTGCGTCGGATCAGCGGGAGGAGCCCGGACTCGTCGGATCAGCGAGGGGATCCCGGACGCGCCGCGAAGCGGGCGAGCTCCTCGGCGGCGCCGCGAGGCAGGTCGGCGACCGCTGTCTCCGGAAGTGTCGTGATCACCGTGCGCAGCCGGTCGGCGAGGTCCGGCAGCAGGTCCCAGGCGGAGGCCGGGACCTCCACGGCGGCGAGCAGCAGGTCTCCCTCGTAGTAGTACGCGTCCAGCAGCGGCTCCTCGAGCAGCAGGCGCACCACGAGCGGCAGAACGTACGGCAGGGCCACCTGCTGCGAGACGAGCGTGTGCAGATCCGCCGGACCGAGCCGGCCCAGCGGAACGCTCCGCAGCCCGTGCACCTTGCGGACCAGGTGGGTCGCGTCGGCGGCAGGAGGCGTCCAGCGGGGCGGATCCAGGTCGTCGAGCGTGCTGTCGAGATGCAGAAGATGGTCCATGGGGTTCATTCTCGACCCTCGACCGGCGTCCCTCCGGATCACGGGTGTGACCGACGCCCCCCTTCGACGGCCACCGCCGGAATCATCGGCCGCAGGGTCACACGGCGGGGTCTGCGACACTGGATGAACCATGCCCAAGCCAGGAGAACTCACCTTCGTCGCGCCCCGCGGAGCCAAGAAGCCCCCGCGGCACCTCGCCGACCTCACGCCCGCCGAGCGCAAGGACGCCGTCGCCGCGATCGGCGAGAAGCCGTTCCGCGCCAAGCAGCTGTCCCAGCACTACTTCGCGCGGTACGCGCACGACCCCGCCCAGTGGACCGACATCCCGGCGGCCGCACGGGAGAAGCTCGCCACCGAGCTGCTGCCGGATCTGATGTCCGTCGTGCGGCACATCTCGTGCGACGACGACACCACCCGCAAGACGCTGTGGCGTCTGCACGACGGCACGCTGGTCGAGTCGGTGCTGATGCGCTACCCGGACCGGGTCACCATGTGCATCTCGTCGCAGGCCGGATGCGGGATGAACTGCCCCTTCTGCGCCACCGGGCAGGCCGGTCTCGACCGGAACCTGTCGACCGCCGAGATCGTGCACCAGATCGTCGACGGCATGCGCGCCCTGCGCGACGGCGACGTGCCCGGAGGGCCGGCCCGGCTGTCCAACATCGTCTTCATGGGCATGGGCGAGCCGCTCGCCAACTACAAGAGGGTCGTCGGAGCGATCCGGCGTCTCACCGACCCCGAGCCGGACGGTCTGGGGCTCTCGCAGCGCGGGATCACGGTCTCGACCGTCGGCCTCGTGCCGGCGATGCTCCGCTTCGCGGACGAGGGCTTCAAGTGCCGCCTCGCGGTGTCGCTGCACGCCCCGGACGACGAGCTGCGCGACACCCTGGTCCCGGTCAACACCCGCTGGAAGGTCCGCGAGGTCCTCGACGCCGCCTGGGAGTACGCGGAGAAGTCGGGCCGCCGGATCTCGATCGAGTACGCGCTGATCCGCGACATCAACGACCAGGCCTGGCGCGGTGACCTCCTCGGCCGGCTGCTGAAGGGCAAGAGGGTCCATGTGAACCTGATCCCGCTCAACCCGACGCCCGGTTCCAAGTGGACGGCCTCACGCCCCGAGGACGAGAAGGCGTTCGTGGAGGCCATCGCAGCCCACGGTGTGCCGGTCACCGTCCGGGACACCCGCGGTCAGGAGATCGACGGAGCCTGCGGGCAGCTGGCTGCGCAGGAGCGGTGACCCGCAGGGCCGTCGGCCGTGGCTGATACTGTGCCCTGTGCGTTCGCACAAATGAACAACGAAACATTCCGACAGGGGAGCGCACCACAGCGCTGAGAGTGCGGCGAGGCCTTCACGGCCACGGGCCGCAGACCCTCGGACCTGATCCGGGTCATACCGGCGTAGGGAGTCAGCAACATCATGAACAGCCAGCTTCGGCGTGCCGTCCGTACGGTACTCGTCGGCGCCGTCGGCGTCTGCGTACTCGCGGCGTGCGGTGGGGAGTCCAAGGACAAGGACCCGTCCGGCGGGGCGAGCGGCTCGAAGACCGTGACGCTCGTCAGCCATGATTCCTTCGCGGTGTCCGACGCCGTGCTGAAGGAGTTCACCGCGCAGACCGGATACACGGTCAAGGTGCTCAAGAGCGGCGACGCGGGCACCGCGCTCAACAAGGAGATCCTCACCAAGGGTTCCCCGCAGGGCGACGTCTTCTTCGGCGTGGACAACACCCTGCTGTCCCGCGCGCTCGACAACGACCTCTTCACGCCCTACGAGGCCAAGGGCCTCGACCAGGTCGCGCGGCAGGTCCAGCTCGACGCCGGCAAGCACCGCGTGACGCCTGTCGACACCGGCGACATCTGCGTCAACTACGACAAGAAGTTCTTCGCCGACAAGAAGCTCGCGCCGCCGCGGACCTTCGCCGACCTCGCGAAGCCCGAGTACAAGAACATGCTGGTCGTCGAGAACGCCGCCACCTCCTCGCCCGGCCTCGGATTCCTCCTCGGCAGCATCGGCGCGTACGGCGAGTCGGGCTGGCAGGGCTACTGGAACAAGCTCAAGGACAACGGCGTCAAGGTCGTCGACGGCTGGGAGCAGGCGTACAACGAGGAGTTCTCCGGCTCCGCCGGCGGCAAGAAGGCCAAGGCCGACCGTCCGCTCGTCGTCTCGTACGCCTCCAGCCCGCCGGTCGAGGTCCTCTACTCCGACCCGCAGCCGGCGGAGGCGCCCACCGGCGTGGCCACCGGCACCTGCTTCCGGCAGATCGAGTTCGCCGGCCTGCTGACGGGCGCGAAGAACGAGGCGGGCGGCAAGGCGCTGCTGGACTTCCTGATCAGCAAGAAGTTCCAGGAGGACATGCCGCTCACCATGTTCGTCAACCCGGTGGTCGACGACGCGAAGCTGCCCGAGTTGTTCACCCGGCACGGCGCGGTGGTCGAGAAGCCCGAGACCGTCGCCGCGGACACCATCGCGAAGAACCGTGAGCAGTGGGTCCGGTCGTGGTCCTCGCTCGTCGTGAAGTAGGCAGGTCCCTGCGCGGGAACGCGGCCCGGCTCGGCCTGATGGCCGGTCCGGTCGCGTTCTTCGCGCTCTTCTTCGCCTACCCCGTCTCGGCGATCGTCGGACGCGGCCTCCACGCCGACGGGGCCTGGCACTTCGACCGGTTCGGCGAGGTGCTCGGCCGGTCGGACATCCGCGAGGTGCTGTGGTTCACCACCTGGCAGGCGCTGGCGTCCACGGCACTGACCCTGCTGATCGCGTTGCCCGGCGCGTACGTGTTCGCCCGGCTCGACTTTCCGGGGAAGCGGCTGCTGCGCGCGGTGGTCACCGTGCCGTTCGTGCTGCCGACCGTCGTCGTCGGTACGGCGTTCCTCGCGCTGCTGGGGCGCGGCGGACTCCTCGACGAGCTCTGGGGGATCCGGCTGGACACCACGGTGTGGGCGATCCTCCTCGCGCACGTCTTCTTCAACTATGCCGTCGTCGTCCGCACCGTCGGCGGCCTGTGGTCGCAGCTCGACCCCCGCCAGGAGGAGGCGGCCCGGGTGCTGGGCGCGGGGCGCTTCGCCGCCTGGCGGCGGGTGACGCTGCCGGCGCTGGTGCCCTCCCTCGCCGCGGCAGCCCTCATGGTCTTCCTCTTCACCTTCACCTCGTTCGGTGTGGTGCAGATCCTCGGCGGCCCCGCCTTCTCCACCCTCGAGGTGGAGATCTACCGGCAGACCGCCGAGTTCCTGGACCTGCCGACGGCGGCCGTGCTGACGCTGGTGCAGTTTCTGACGGTCGGCGCGGTCCTGGCCGTGCACGCCTGGACGGTGCGGCGGCGGGAGAGCGCGCTGCGGCTCGTCGACCCGGCACGCACCGCGCGAAGGCCGCGCGGCGCTGTTCGGTGGCTGCTCCTCGGCGGCGTCCTGACCACGGTGGTGGTGCTGCTCCTGGTGCCGCTCGCGGTGCTGGTCGAGCGCTCCCTCGACACCCCGGCCGGCTACGGATTCGGCTACTACCGGGAGCTCGGCACCGTGGACCCGTCCGGCGGCGCGTTCCTCGTGCCGCCGATCGACGCCGTGTGGAACTCCCTCCGCTACGCCCTGGCCGCGACGGCCATCTCGGTCGCCGTCGGCGGTCTCGCCGCGGCCGCCCTCACCCGTCGTGCGGGCAGGCTCGTCCGGGGCTTCGACGCACTGCTCATGCTGCCGCTCGGAGTCTCCGCCGTGACCGTCGGCTTCGGCTTCCTCATCACCCTCGACGAACCGCCGCTGGATCTGCGGTCCTCGTGGATCCTGGTGCCCCTCGCCCAGGCGCTGGTCGGTGTGCCCTTCGTCGTGCGCACGATGCTGCCCGTGCTGCGCGCCGTGGACGAACGCCTGCGGGAGGCGGCCGCGGTCCTCGGCGCGTCCCCGCTGCGGGCCTGGCGGGAGGTCGATCTGCCGCTGGTACGCAGGGCGCTGGCGGTGGCCGCCGGTTTCGCGTTCGCCGTCTCCCTCGGCGAGTTCGGCGCGACCGTCTTCATCGCCCGGCCGGACAACCCGACGCTGCCCGTGGCCGTCGCACGGCTGCTGGGGCGGCCCGGGGAGCTCAACTACGGGCAGGCGATGGCACTGAGCACCATCTTGATGGTGGCGTGCGCGGCGGCGCTGCTGCTGCTGGAACGCATCCGTACCGAGTCCACCACCGAGGAGTTCTGATGGCGCTGCTGGAACTGGCGGGCGTGACCGTACGGTTCGGGCCGCGTACGGCGCTGGACTCGGTGGACCTCGAGGTCGCCGAGCACGAGATCGTGTGCCTGCTCGGACCGAGCGGCAGCGGCAAGTCGACGCTGCTGCGCGTGGTCGCCGGGCTCCAGGAGGCCGACGCGGGGCGGGTGTTGCTCGGCGGGGCCGACCAGGCGCGCGTACCGGTGCACCGGCGCGGGGTGGGGCTCATGTTCCAGGACCACCAACTGTTCCCGCAGCGAAACGTCGGCGGCAATGTCGCCTTCGGGCTGCGGATGCACGGTGCCGCCCGCGGGGAACAGGCCCGCCGGACCGACGAGTTGCTACGGCTGGTGGGGCTGCCGGGTGCGCAGCAGAGGTCCGTCGCGGCCCTGTCCGGCGGCGAGCAGCAGCGTGTCGCCCTTGCCAGGGCGCTGGCGCCGGAGCCGAGACTGCTGATGCTCGACGAGCCGCTCGGCCAGCTGGACCGTGGTCTGCGGGAGCGGCTCGTCGTCGAACTGCGCGAACTGTTCGGGCGGCTGGGGACGACGGTGCTCGCCGTCACCCACGACCAGGGCGAGGCCTTCGCGCTGGCCGACCGCGTCGTCGTCATGCGGGACGGCCGGATCGCGCAGGCGGGGACCCCGCTGGAGGTCTGGCAGCGGCCCGCGTCCCCGTTCGTCGCCCGCTTCCTCGGTTTCGACAACGTCGTGGCGGCGACCGTCGAGGGCACGGCCGCGAACACCGGGTGGGGCAAGGTGCCGGTACCGGACGGGTCCCCCCAGGGGGCGCGGACGGTGCTCGTAAGACCCGACGGGGTGCGGCTCACCGACCCGTCGGAGGGCCTGCGGTGCACGGTCGAGTCCCGCACCTTCCGCGGGAGCCACGTCGCCGTGCGGCTGCGCCCCGACGACGGGCCCCCGCTGGAGGCGGAGTGCTCCCTCGGACAGGCCCCGGCGCCGGGCGAGGCGGTGGGCGTGGTGTTCGCCGCCGACGAGGTCGTGGTCCTCGGTCCGGAGGCCTCTCAGTGAGCGTCCGCGAGTAGCCGACGCAGAGCGCCCGGAGCCTCCCCCACCGAGTCGACGAGGGCGATCCGCGCCTCCATCGACCGGCCGGCCGCGAGTGATCGCAGCAGCGGCCACGCCGGCAGATGCTCCGTCCAGTGGTGCCGGTCGACGAGCACCATGGGCGTCGGTTCGCCGCGCGACTCGTAGTAGTTCGGCGTGGCGTTGTCGAAGATCTCCTGGAGGGTCCCGGCGGCCCCCGGCAGGAAGATCACGCCCGCATTGGACCTCGCCAGAAGGCCGTCCTCACGGGTGGCGTTGGCGAAGTACTTGGCGATGTGCCCGGCGAAGGCGTTCGGCGGCTCATGGCCGTAGAACCAGGTCGGGATGCCGACGGAGCCGCCGCCCCGCGGCCAGCGGTGACGGACCTCGAAGGCCGCCTGCGCCCAGTCGGAGACGGACGGCACGAACGACGGGGCCTTGGCGAGCAGCAGCAGCGCGTCGTCCAGCATCTCGTCCGGGTGAGGTGCCGCGTACGCGCCCAGGTTGGCGGCTTCCATCGCGCCCGGCCCGCCGCCGGTGGCGACGGTGAAGCCGGCACGGGTCAGCTCCCGGCCCAGCCGAGCGGCGCCGGCGTACGCGTCCGTGCCGCGGCCCATCGCGTGGCCGCCCATCACGCCCACGACCCGCTCGCCGGCGAGGTGTTCGTCCAAGGCGTCGGAGATCGAGTCGTCGTGGACGGCGCGGAGCATCGAGGCGAAGATGTCGTTGTCGGCCTTCGTCCGCTGGAACCACGCGTAGGTCAGGGCGTCGGGCGTCGACCCGTAGCCGGCGTCCCCGAGGTCCTCGAACAGCTCGTCGGGGGAGTAGAGCAGGCCGCGGTACGGGTCGAAGGGCAGGTCGGGCGCGGGCGGGAAGACGAGGGCGCCGTCCGCGCGGACCTTGGCGGCGGCGTCCGGCTCCATGGGGCAGCCGAGGAACACGGCGGAGGCCGTGTCCGTGCGCAGGAGGTCGGCGGTGCGCCCGGTGAGATCCACGGACTGGATCCGGTGCCCGGCGAGCGAACCGCGGGCGACGACGTCGTCGAACTCTTCGAGGGACTCGATCTCGCGGTCGTGCGGGGTGGACGTCATGCGCCCACGATAGGCGGGCCGGGCCCCGCCGCCCGACCCGCCCGTCACCGGGCCGCCCCGCCGTGACCCGACATCTCGTTGCCGCCGGCTCGACGGCGGCGGCGTGCCTCGGTGCCCGACGCCCCGGGGTAACGGGTCAGCGGGTCAGAGGGGCGGCCGCCAGGGCGCCCACCGTCAGCGTCAGGGGGACGAAGACCATGAACAGGACCCCGGCGCGCAGGGCCGCCGCCTGTCGCAGGACCGTCGCCGGGGCGCCCAGCCGGACCAGGTCCGCGGTCGCCTCTGTGCGGGACTGTCTGGACTCCACCGCCGCCGTCAGCAGCGCCGCCGTGGTGCACACGACGACCAGGGTCGTTCCCAGCGCCGTCATCGGGCCCCACGGGCGCGGGGCGGAGCCGTACGCGGCGACGGCCGCCACCGCTCCGGAGGCCACCGTGCAGACCACGCCGAGGGGTCGGCCGATGCGCCGTGACTCCGCCATGAGGATGCGGCCGGACAGCAGCCGGAGCGCGCTCGGCCCGGCCGACTGGAGAAGACGGCCGCACAGGTATGTGAGGGCAGGTCCCGCGAGCCACAGGCCGGCCGCGGTGAGGGCCCAGCCCGCCAGCACGCCGGGCGGCCGGCTGTCGGCCTCTGTTCCGCTCACGTAGGTCTCGACCGCCAGGCCCACCGCGACCAGCGCGACGCCCCAGGGCAGCCCGGCCGGGGCGCCGGCCGGTTCCTCGGCGTCGGGCGCCGCGGGGCGCGGCCGCAGGACGACGGCGGCCGACGCGGTGGCGATGAGCGGCACGAGCGACAGCAGGGTGAGCGCGGCGGGCAGCGGCAGTGGCGTTTCGGCAAAGAGCAGTTCGGCCGCGGCCCCGTCGAACGGCAGCCCCGTCAGGTCGCCCCGCAGGTGCAGGAAGAACAGCAGCGCGAGCATGCTGCCGAGCGTGCAGGAGAGCGCGGTGGAGGCCGCGGCGAGCACGGCGAGGCGTACGGGCCCGAGGCCCACCGCGGAGAGGCCGGAGCGCGGCCGGGTGCCGGGGTCCGTGCGGGCCACGGCCACCGCGAGGTACACCGTGGCGGCGATCGGCAGCACGCACCACAGAAGGCGCCCCACGGAGGAACGGTCGTCGGGATGCGACAGCGCGTGCATCAGTGTGCACAACAGCAGGAAGCCGACACCCGCCGATGCCGCCGCCACCGTGAGCCGGCGCAGCAGTACCAGAGGATGCGACCCGCGCGTCAGACGGAGAGCGAGCACGCGGCCCGCCCTTCCGCGCCGGCGGTCGCCTGGGATCCCACCCGCCGCCCGTCGGCGAGCGTGATCGTACGGTCGGCGACCGCAGCGACGTCCGCGTCGTGCGTGGCGAGCAACATGGTGATCCGGTGCGAGCGGACGGCGGCCGTCAGCGTGCGCAGTACCTGGGCGCGGTCCTGGCTGTGCAGCGAGGCGGTCGGCTCGTCGGCGAAGAGCACGGACGGGGTCGTGACCAGGGAGCGGGCGACGGCGACGCGCTGCTGCTCGGCCCGGAGCAGCGCGTAGGGGCGCTTGTGCGCGCAGGGGCCGATGTCCAGGCGTTCCATCCACTCCATCGCCGTGGTCCGCGCCGCCCGGCGGGAGACGCCGGCGAGCAGCAGCGGCAGGGCGGTGTTCTCCCAGGCGTTGAGCTCCGGCACGAGCGTCGGCTCGGGGTCGAGCCAGCCGAAGCGGTCGCGCCGCAGCCGCTCGCGCACCAGGGCGGGCATGGTGTGCACGGGCGAGCTGTTGAACCACACCTCGCCCTGCTGGGCGACGAGCTGTCCGGACAGGCACTTCAGCAGTGTGGTCTTGCCGCTGCCGCGCGCACCGAGCACGGCGAGGATCTCGCCCTCCCGCACGCCGAGCGACACGCCCACGAGGGCCGGGGAGCCGCGGTGGGCGTGGTGCAGGGAGCGAGCCCAGATCACATCGTTGTCGGGCGGGGCCACCATGACGTACACCTCGGTTCTGATCAGATTTCCGGCCCCCCGTACGGGGGAACGAAGGCAGGGCCGATCGGTCACTGGGCACGCTAGGGAGTCATTGCCGGGGTACCGGGAAGCACGCGGCCCGGGCACCGTCCATCTCACTCGGATGGAGGTACCCGGGCCGCGTGCGGGAGGGCGGGGTGGAATCAGAGCTTGGTCCACGCCTCGGCGAGGACGCCGCGCAGGATCTGCTCGATCTCGTCGAACGTCGACCGGTCGGAGATCAGCGGCGGCGCCAGCTGGACGACCGGGTCGCCCCGGTCGTCGGCCCGGCAGTACAGGCCGTTGTCGTACAGCGCCTTGGAGAGGAAGCCGTACAGGACGCGCTCGGTCTCCTCGTCGTTGAAGGACTCCTTGGTGACCTTGTCCTTCACCAGCTCGATGCCGTAGAAGAAGCCGTTGCCGCGGACGTCGCCGACGATCGGCAGGTCGTGCAGCTTCTGCAGCGTGGAGAGGAAGCCGCCCTCGTTGTCGAGGACGTGCTGGTTGAGGCCCTCGCGCTCGAAGATGTCGAGGTTGGCGAGGCCGACGGCCGCGGAGACCGGGTGGCCGCCGAACGTGTAGCCGTGCAGGAAGGTGTTGTCGCCCTTGTAGAACGGCTCCGCCAGGCGGTCGGAGACGATGCAGGCGCCGATCGGGGAGTAGCCCGAGGTCATGCCCTTGGCGCAGGTGATCATGTCCGGCACGTAGTCGAACTTGTCGCAGGCGAACATCGTGCCGAGCCGACCGAAGGCGCAGATGACCTCGTCGGAGACGAGCAGCACGTCGTACTGGTCGCAGATCTCGCGGACCCGCTGGAAGTATCCGGGCGGCGGCGGGAAGCAGCCGCCGGCGTTCTGCACCGGCTCGAGGAAGACCGCGGCGACGGTCTCCGGACCTTCGAAGAGGATCTGCTGCTCGATCTGGTCGGCGGCCCAGCGGCCGAAGGCCTCGGGGTCGTCGCCGTGGATCGGGGCGCGGTAGATGTTGGTGTTCGGCACCTTGTGCGCGCCGGGGACCAGCGGCTCGAAGGGGGCCTTGAGGGCCGGCAGGCCGGTGATCGACAGGGCGCCCTGCGGGGTTCCGTGGTAGGCGACCGCGCGTGAGATGACCTTGTACTTGGTGGGCTTGCCCTGCAGCTTGAAGTACTGCTTGGCGAGCTTCCAGGCGGTCTCGACGGCCTCGCCGCCGCCGGTGGTGAAGAAGACCTTGTTGAGGTCGCCCGGGGCGTGGTGGGCGAGGCGCTCCGCGAGCTCGACCGCCTTGGGGTGCGCGTAGGACCAGACGGGGAAGAAAGCGAGCTCCTGGGCCTGCTTGTAGGCGGTCTCAGCGAGCTCGTGCCGGCCGTGGCCCGCGTTGACCACGAAGAGGCCGGAGAGGCCGTCGAGGTAGCGCTTGCCCTTGTCGTCGTAGATGTAGGTGCCCTCGCCACGCACGATGGTGGGCACGGGCGCGTGCTCGTACGACGACATGCGGGTGAAGTGCATCCACAGGTGGTCGTAGGCGGTCTTGGAGAGGTCCTTGCTCACGGCTATCGGGTTCCCCACATATAGGTCTGCTTCTTGAGCTTGAGGTAGACGAAGCTCTCGGTGGAGCGCACGCCGGGGAGCGCACGGATCCGCTTGTTGATCACTTCGAGCAGGTGGTCGTCGTCCTCGCAGACGATCTCCACCATGAGGTCGAAGGAGCCCGCGGTCATCACCACGTACTCGCACTCGGCCATGGCCGTCACCGCGTCCGCGACGGGGTCGAGGTCGCCCTCGACCTTGATGCCGACCATCGCCTGGCGTCGCAGGCCCACGGTGAGCGGGTCGGTGACGGCGACGATCTGCATCACGCCCTGGTCGAGCAGCTTCTGGACGCGCTGCCGCACGGCCGCTTCGGAGAGGCCCACGGCCTTGCCGATCGCGGCGTAGGGACGGCGACCGTCCTCCTGGAGCTGTTCGATGATCGCGAGGGAGACCGCATCGATCGTCGGGGTCGACGAACCACCTGCGGTCCCGTTCCTGGACTCTGCGCTACGACTGGCCACAACCGAACTCTGCACCGCGACTCGTCTGTCTGGCAAGCCCTGGGCGATGAAATTCGTTGTTGAACGGGCCGAACTTCACTGAATCCGAAGTTGGAGGGTGGCGGGCCTGTTGAAAACCTCTGCGAAGAGATTAGGGTGGGGTGTCTCACCCATCGGACACGACAGGAGGGGTGGCAACAGTGACCACCGAGCTGCGTCGACTGCGCAACTACATCAACGGGGAGTTCAAGGACGCCGCCGACGGCCGGACGATCGACATCGTCAACCCCGCCACCGGCGAGGTGTACGCCACGTCGCCGCTCTCCGGCCAGGCCGACGTCGACGCCGCCATGGACGCAGCCGCGGCCGCCTTCCCCGCCTGGCGCGACACCACGCCCGCGGAGCGCCAGAAGGTACTGCTGAAGATCGCCGACGCGTTCGAGGAGCGGGCCGAGGACCTGATCGCGGCCGAGTCGGAGAACACCGGCAAGCCCCTCGGGCTGACCCGCACCGAAGAGATCCCGCCGATGGTGGACCAGATCCGCTTCTTCGCCGGCGCCGCCCGCATGCTGGAGGGCCGCTCCGCCGGTGAGTACATGGAGGGCATGACCTCCATCGTCCGGCGCGAGCCGGTCGGCGTCTGCGCGCAGGTCGCGCCGTGGAACTATCCGATGATGATGGCCGTCTGGAAGTTCGCGCCGGCTCTCGCGGCGGGCAACACCGTCGTGCTGAAGCCGTCCGACACCACGCCCGCCTCGACCGTGCTGATGGCCGAGATCATCGGTGCCATCGCGCCCAAGGGCGTCTTCAACGTGGTGTGCGGAGACCGCGACACCGGCCGTGCGATGGTCGAGCACCCGGTCCCCGCCATGGCCTCCATCACCGGCTCCGTGCGGGCCGGCATCCAGGTCGCGGCCTCCGCGGCCAAGGACGTCAAGCGGGTCCACCTCGAGCTCGGCGGCAAGGCGCCGGTCGTGGTCTTCGAGGACACCGACATCGCCAAGGCCGTCGAGGACATCTCGGTGGCGGGCTTCTTCAACGCCGGCCAGGACTGCACGGCGGCCACGCGTGTCCTCGTGCACGAGTCGATCCACGACGAGTTCGTCTCCGCGCTCGCCAAGGCGGCGGCCGAGACGAAGACCGGCGCCCCGGACGACGAGGACGTGCTCTACGGTCCGCTGAACAACGCGAACCAGCTGGACCAGGTCACCGGCTTCATCGACCGCCTCCCGGCGCACGCCAAGGTCGAGTCGGGTGGGCAGCGGGTCGGTGACAAGGGCTACTTCTACGCCCCCACCGTCGTCTCCGGCCTCAAGCAGGACGACGAGATCATCCAGAACGAGGTCTTCGGCCCGGTCATCACCGTGCAGTCCTTCTCGGACGAGTCGCAGGCACTCGAGTGGGCGAACGGCGTGGAGTACGCGCTGGCCTCCTCGGTGTGGACCAAGGACCACTCGCGGGCGATGCGGATGTCCAAGGCGCTGGACTTCGGCTGTGTGTGGATCAACACCCACATCCCGCTGGTCGCCGAGATGCCCCACGGCGGCTTCAAGAAGTCCGGCTACGGCAAGGATCTGTCGGCGTACGGCTTCGACGACTACACGCGCATCAAGCACGTGATGACGTCGCTCGACGGCTGAGTCCCTGTTTCAGGACGCGGCGCGCCCGGTGCACTTGTGCACCGGGCGCGCTGTCGTGCGGGCGGTCCTCGCGAAAGGGTTTTGAACGCGTTCACTTCTGCCGTAGGGTGCCCGTATGAGCGAGCGAGCAGCCCTCTTGCGGGGAATACGCGTGTGGTTGGCCTTCTTCGTCGTGTGTCTGGTGCTCAGCGGGGTGACCGCGTTTCCCCTGGTGACGGAAGTGCGCCTGCTCGAGGACCTGCTGGGGTCGTCCGCCTCGCCCGTCCCCGAACAGCTGCCCGGCCTCATGGAGTGGGTCGGGCGGGTACGGGAAGGACTCGACGCGACCGAAGCGACGTACCCGTTCGTGCTCTACGGCACCGACTGGCTCGCCTTCGCCCACCTCGTGATCGCCGTCGCCTTCTACGGGCCCTATCGCGACCCCGTGCGCAACGTCTGGGTCGTCGAGTTCGGCATGATCGCCTGCGCCGCGATCATTCCGCTCGCCCTGATCTGCGGCCCGATCCGGGGCATCCCCTTCTGGTGGTCGGTCATCGACATGTCCTTCGGCGTCTTCGGGGTGATCCCGCTGTACCTCGTGCGCCGCAGGATCAAGCGACTCGAGGCGCTGACGGCGGCGGCGCCCGCGGCCGGACCCGTCCCGTCAGCGACCTGAGGTCATTGGTCGTCCGGCGTGCCGAACGTGGTGAGGATGACGTCCGTCACGACCGGGTTGGCTTCCCGCCCCTTCGACGGACCAGTTCCTGGTCGTCCGCGACCACCACACGGATCGGCAACTTCCCACCTCCCGGCCGGAGTTTACGTTCCCGGCGAGGATCCGGACGTGCCGGCCGGGACCGGCAGTACGACCCTGACCTCGAAGCCTTTCCCGCCAGGCCCCGCGCCGGTGCTCGCCGTACCGCCGTGCGCCGCCGCCCTTTCCCGTATGCCCGTCAGTCCGTGGCCGCCCGTCCTGCCGGGCCCCCCGGCCGGAGCCGGCCCCCGGCCGTCGTCGGTGACGGTGATCTCCAGGGCGCCAGGGCCGTGGTGGAGCCGGACGGACGCCCGGGTGGCTCCGGCGTGCTTGACCACGTTCGTCAGTGCCTCCTGCACCACGCGGAACACGGTGGCCCCGGTCGCCGGCGTCAGCGCCCGGGCCGCTCCCTCCGTACGGCAGGAGACCTCCAGACCTCCCGTCCTGACCCGGTCGATCAGGGTGGGCAGGTCGCCGAGGTCCGGCTGCGGTGCACGGGGCGCCCCCTGCACCTCGTTCTCCCGCAGCACCCCCAGCATGCGGCGCAACTGCGCCATGGCGTCCCGCCCCGCCTCGGAGATCGCGTCGAACGCCGCTTCCGCCTTCTGCGGGTCCGTGCGGACGGTGACAGGCCCCGCTTCCGCCTGCACGATCATGAGGCTCACCGCACCCGCAGCCAGAACGGCCAGCAGCACGGCCACCGGCGCCCGCCGCCGCCAGACGAGAGGCAGCACCGTCAAGGTGGTGAGCCCGTACGCCGCCCAGGTCGCCGGCGGCGAGCCGACGGGACGCGGCATCACGAACGGCATGGTCATCGCCGCCTGCACGAGAAGCGCGACACCGATGTCGACGTACCAAGGATTGGCCCGCGCCAGGGCCCGTGCCCTGGCGGCCGTCCGCCGCACGTCCACTACGGCTTGCGGCCCGGCGCGCCGGACTGCGGCACCTCCGCACAGTTCCGGACACGGGAGTGGTGGGCC
The DNA here is from genome assembly GCF_009832925.1 of Streptomyces sp. Tu 2975. Classification (GTDB taxonomy): domain Bacteria; phylum Actinomycetota; class Actinomycetes; order Streptomycetales; family Streptomycetaceae; genus Streptomyces. Next base: position 2,409,583 of record NZ_CP047140.1, on the reverse strand, counting down.
GTGCCGGGGCGGATCCGGTCTGTCACCTCTGAGGTCCCTTCACAGAGCGCGAGTCTGCGAGGACGGCCCTGAGGGCGTCGACCCGGTTCGTGGTGATCGAGTCGATGCCGCAGCCGATCAGTCGCCGCATCGTACGGCGGGTGTCCGCCGTCCACGCGGAGACGAGCAGACCGTCCCGGTGCACACGGTCCGTCAACTCCCGCCCCACCAGACCGAAACGGTAGTTGAGCCAGCGCGGCTTCACGGCGTCCAGCAGCGCGGGGCGCGGCGGGGCCAGGGTCGTCCAGGTCATCGCGATCTCCGCGGTGGCGTCGGCCGCGCGGACCGCGAGCATCGTCGCAGGGCCGGCGCAGTAATAGACGTGCTCCGCCGCACCGCAGTCGCGGACGGTGTCCACCACGCGCCGCACCGACTCCGGTGTCGCGCCGGGCAGATCGATCATCAGCCGGTGCGGGCCGAGTCCGGTCAGCGCCTCACGGAGGGTAGGCACACCGCCATGGGTGAGGCCGTCGACATCCGCCTTCGTGAGCCCCGCCAGCGGCCGGTCATGACCCCACAACCGCTTCAGCGTCGCGTCGTGCAGCAGCACCGGGACGCCGTCCCTGGTGAGCCGTACGTCGATCTCGACCGCGTCCGCGCCGCGCCCCATGGCCGAGCGCAGCGAGGGCAGGGTGTTCTCACGGAACCGGTACGGGTCACCCCGGTGGGCGACCACCGTCACCGCGCGCATGTCAGCGGGCGAGCCACTCGGCGGTGTACGTGTCGATCTCCGAGACGATCCGGGCCTTGCCGGCAGGGTCCAGGAACGACGCCTGCACCGCGTTCTTGGCGAGACCGGCGATACCGCGTTCGTCCAGGTCCAGCAGCCGGGCGGTGACCGCGTACTCGTTGTTGAGGTCGGTGCCGAACATCGGCGGGTCGTCGCTGTTGACCGTGACCAGGACACCGGCGGCGACCATCTCCTTGACCGGGTGCTGCTCGAGGTCGGTGACCGCCCGGGTGGCGATGTTGGACGTGGGGCACACCTCCAGCGGGATCCGGTGCTCGGCGAGGTGGGCCAGCAGCTTCGGGTCCCGCACCGAGCTGGTGCCGTGTCCGATGCGCTCGGCGCGCAGATCGGTCAGCGCGTCCCAGATCGTCTGCGGCCCGGTCGTCTCGCCGGCGTGCGGCACGGAACGCAGGCCGGCGGCGATCGCACGGTCGAAGTACGGCTTGAACTGCGGGCGCGGAACGCCGATCTCGGGTCCGCCGAGACCGAAGGAGACAAGGCCCTCCGGCCGCAGGTCGACGGCGAGCCGTGCGGTCTCCTCCGCGGCCTCGAGCCCTGCTTCGCCGGGGATGTCGAAGCACCAGCGCAGGACCACTCCGAGCTCCCGCTCCGCCGCGGCGCGGGCGTCCTCGATGGCGGCCATGAATGCCTTCTCGTCGATGCCGCGGCGGGTGGAGCTGAAGGGCGTGATGGTCAGCTCCGCGTAGCGGATGTTCTGCCGCGCCATGTCGCGGGCGACTTCGAAGGTGAGCAGCCGCACGTCCTCCGGGGTGCGGATCAGGTCCACGACCGAGAGGTAGACCTCGACGAAGTGCGCGAAGTCGGTGAAGGTGAAGTAGTCGGCGAGTGCCTCGGGATCGGTGGGCACCATCGAGTCCGGGTGGTTCGCGGCCAGTTCCGCGACGATCCGAGGAGAGGCGGAGCCGACATGGTGCACATGCAGCTCTGCCTTGGGCAGCCCTGCGACGAAGGGGCGCAGATCGTTCATCGGATTCCTCCAGGTGGGACGGGCCGCTCCTGCGGGGCCGGGGACAGGTCCTGTTCGCCGGGCGGTGGTTGTGCTCCGGGATCATGGTAGGCGGCCCCCGGTGGCGAGAACCGAGGCCGTAACATGGCCGGACCACCGATGGGGGAGAACGATGTCCGACAATCAGGCTCAGCCGTCCGGCGGGCCTCAGCCGCACGACCCGTGGGCTCCGCCGGAGAGCAGCAGTGCCGCCGGCAAGGTGCCTCTGGACAAGCCGGCAGCGGCCCCGCCCGGCGTGCACGACCAGCCCACGGTCATCTCGATGCCCGGCGCGGGCCCCGAGGACACCGGGTCCGTCCCACCGCCGCCCGTCGCGCCCGGCGGGCCCGCACCCGCCCAGCCGGCCGCGGGAGCCTACGGCTACCCGGCGGCACCGAGCCTGCCCCAGCCCCCCGCTGCCGGCTTCGGCGCCCCGGACCCGTACGGCGCGGGGTACCCGGGCTATCCCGGATACGGTCAGGCCGCGGGCTGGCAGCAGCAGCCGGCCAACGGCATGGGCATCACCGCGATGGTGCTCGGCATCCTCTCCGTCTGCCTCTTCTGTCTGTACGGCGTCGTCGCCATCGTTCTCGGCATCCTCGCGCTGATCTTCGGCATCCTGGGCCGCAAGCGCGCCCAGCGGGGCGAGGCCACCAACGGCGGCATGGCGCTGGCGGGCATCATCCTCGGCGTGTGCGGCATCGTCATCGGGGCCGTCGTCATCGCGCTGATCGCCTGGGGCATCACCACGGCGATCAACGAGGAGAACAAGCAGGACGACTACGACTACGACAGCTACTCGAACCACCTGGTCGTCGACGTCAACCGCTAGAGCCTTTCGTCCTGGCTCAGGCGAGAGGCCCCGGTCCGGCCGCTGTCAGCCCCTGCCGCTCCGCAGTTCCTCGCGTGCCTCCATCAGCGCGAACCCCAGCAGGTTGAGCCCGCGCCAGCGAACGGGATCCTGCGCCCGCTCGTCGTCCGCGGCCAGTCCGATGCCCCAGATGCGGTCCATCGGGCTGGCCTCGACGAGCACCCGGTCCCCTGTGGCCAGCAGGAAGTCGCGCAGTGCCGCGTCCTGCCCGAACTTGTGCACGCTGCCCGAGCGCACGACCCCGAACCGCTCGCGCTTCCATATGGCGTCGTCGAAGCCGCGCACCAGCCGCCCCGCCTTCTTGGCCTCCGCCGGTGACTTCGCGGCCAGCGCCACTCGCTCCGCCTCCGCGTCGCCGAACAGCCGGGCCTTGGACGCCATCATCCAGTGCTCCGCCGTCGCATAGCGCACGCCGTCGACCTCGAACGGTGACGGCCACCACTGACTCAGGCAACTGGGCCCGATGGTGCCGTCCTTGCGCGGTGTGTGCCCCCAGAAGTGAAGGAACTTCACCCGCCCACCGGCCGCCGTGGTCTTGATCAGCTCATCGATCGTCCCCATGCACAGGAGTCTGGCAGCCGCCACTGACATCCCGTCCCGCGACGACGCCGGCGACGCGACACATGGTCGACCGATTCCGTCGCGTAATCAAATGGCAACAACGGAATCCCTTGTTGCACGGGTCACCCTCTGTCAGGATCGGCACTCAATTCGAGCTGGGACTACGGAGAGCGCAATGGGCAACCGCTTCCAGACGCAGGACCGCTTCGCTGCCGGCGCGCAGTTCATCGGCGGAAAACTGCGGCCCGGAACCTCGGGGCGTATGCAGGACATCGTCGATCCGGCCACGGGTCGGGCGATCCACACGTACGAACTGGCCGGCCCCGCGGACGTGGACGCGGCCGTCGCCGCCGCCCGCGACGCCCGGCCCGGCTGGGCCGGCGCCACCCCCGGCGAGCGCTCCGAGGCGCTGCACCGCTTCGCGGCCGTGCTGGCCGGCCAGGCGGAGGACCTGGCGGGTGCCGAGTCGCTCCAGTGCGGCAAGCCCATCAGACTGAGTACGGGGTTCGACGTCCCCGGCACCATCGACAACACCGCGTTCTTCGCCGGCGCCGCCCGTCACCTCGAGGGGCAGTCCGCGGGCGAGTACAGCGGCGACCACACCTCGTACGTACGGCGTGAACCGATCGGCACGGTCGGTTCCATCGCCCCTTGGAACTACCCGCTGCAGATGGCGGCCTGGAAGGTTCTGCCAGCCATCGCCGCGGGCAACACCATCGTCCTGAAGCCAGCCGAGATCACCCCGCTCACGTCGCTGATGTTCGCCCAGGCGGCCACCGAGGCAGGCGTCCCCGACGGCGTCGTCAACATCGTCAGCGGCGCGGGCAGTGACGCCGGCGAGTACCTCGTCGGCCATCCGGACATCGACATGACCTCGTTCACCGGTTCGACCGCGGTCGGCAAACGCGTCGCCCGCATCGCCACCGACACCGTCAAACGCCTCCACCTCGAACTGGGCGGGAAGGCCCCCTTCGTGGTCTTCGACGACGCCGACATCGAGGCCGCCGCGCACGGGGCCGTCGCCGGATCCCTCATCAACACCGGCCAGGACTGCACCGCCGCCACCCGCGCCTATGTGCAGCGGCCCCTGTACGACGCGTTCGTCGCCGCGGTCGCCGATCTGATGGCGACGGTCCGGCTCGGTGACCCGTTCGATCCGGCCACCGACCTCGGTCCGCTGGTCTCCCATGTGCAGCGTGACCGCGTCGCCGCGGTCGTCGACCGGGCGCGTGGTTACGCCACCGTGGTGACCGGCGGCGAAGCACCGCAGGGGGATCTGCGCGACGGCGCCTACTATCGGCCCACGCTGGTCACCGGGGCCGCACAGGACAGCGAGATCGTTCAGAACGAGATCTTCGGACCCGTCCTGGTCGTGCTGCCCTTCGACACGGACGACGAGGGCCTCGCTCTCGCGAACGACACGCCCTACGGGCTGGCGGCCTCCGCCTGGACCCGGGACGTGTACCGCGCCGGCCGTGCCACCCGGGAGATCAGGGCCGGCTGCGTCTGGGTCAACGACCACATCCCGATCATCAGCGAGATGCCGCACGGCGGATACCGCGCCAGCGGCTTCGGAAAGGACATGTCGGTGTACTCCTTCGAGGAGTACACACAGGTCAAGCATGTGATGTACGACAACACCGCCGTGGTCCGCAAGGACTGGCACCGCACGATCTTCACAGGCCGATAGCCGCCGGGCCGTGCTCGTCGCGGCCGTATCCACCCGAAAGGGCAGAGCGTCATGGAGCAGTACGAGACCGAGCGCCTCTCCGCGGCCCAGCTGGCGGCCATGCGGCGCAGCCTGACGAACGGGCGAGGGGCCCTCTCCCGCCGTTCGCTGCTGCGGGTGTCGGGCGCCGGTGCGCTCGCCGTCGGCGGCGCGGGCATCCTGAGCGGCTGCGGCATCCCGCCCGCCAAGCGGGAGAGCGGAGCAGCCGACTCGGACGACCACTCGGACAAGGAGAAGCAGCTCACCTTCTCCAACTGGACCGAGTACATGGACACCAGCGAGGACGGGAAGAGCCGCCCGACCCTCGAAGCATTCACGAAGCGGACCGGGATCAAGGTCAAGTACACCGAGGACATCAACGACAACGTCGAGTTCTTCGGCAAGATCCAGCCGCAGCTCGCGGCCGGCCAGGACACCGGACGCGACCTGATCAACGTCACCGACTGGCTGGCGGCCCGGATCATCCGCCTCGGCTGGGCCCAGAAGCTCGACCCGTCGCTGCTGCCGCACGCCTACGCCAACCTCTCGTCCCAGTTCCGCACCGTGGACTGGGACCCGGGCCGGGCCTACTCCTACCCGTGGACCGGCATCCCGTGCGTGATCGCCTACAACGCGAAGGCGACCCGCGGCCGGAAGGTCGACTCCGTCACCCAGCTGCTCGACGACCCGTCGCTCAAGGGCCGCGTCGGCTTCCTCACCGAGATGCGCGACACCGTCGGTATGACCCTGCTCGACATGGGCAAGGACCCCGGCACGTTCACCGACGCCGACTACGACGCCGCCGTCGGGCGCCTTCAGAAGGGTGTCGACAAGAAGCAGATCCGCCGGTTCACCGGCAACGACTACACCTCCGACCTGGCCAAGGGCGACCTCGCCGCCTGTCTCGCCTGGGCGGGTGACGTGATCCAGCTCCAGGCCGACAACCCGGACATCAAGTACGCGATCCCGGCCGCCGGTTATGTCACGGCGACCGACAACCTGCTCGTCCCGGCCGAGGCACGGCACCGCAAGAACGCCACCCGGCTCATCGACTACTACTACGAGCTGCCCGTCGCCGCGCAACTCGCCGCGTACATCAACTACGTGTGCCCGGTCACCGGCGTCGGCGCCGAACTCGCGAAGATCGACCCGGAGCTGGCGAAGAACCCGCTGATCATTCCGGACGAGGCCATGGCCGCCAAGTCCCATTCGTTCCGCTCGCTCTCCTCCGAGGAAGAGACGGCGTACGAAGAGAAATTCGCCAAGCTCATCGGCGCCTGACCCGCCCCCCACTTCCCCCGACACCTGGGATCGCGACCCATGACTGACAAGCAAGCGGGCGGCGATGTCCGCCTCTCCGGGATCAGCAAGACCTACGGCTCGTTCACGGCCGTCCACCCGCTGGACCTGACCGTCCCCCAGGGCTCGTTCTTCGCCCTGCTCGGCCCCTCCGGCTGCGGAAAGACCACCACGCTGCGGATGATCGCCGGACTCGAGGACCCGACCACGGGCACCGTCCGTCTCGGTGACAAGGACGTCACCGACCTGCCGCCGCACAAGCGGCCCGTGAACACGGTCTTCCAGAGCTACGCGCTCTTTCCGCACCTGAGCATCTACGAGAACGTCGCCTTCGGGCTGCGCCGCCGTGGCGTCAAGTCCGTGAAGAAGCAGGTCGACGACATGCTGGAGCTCGTCCAGCTCGGCGACTTCGCCCAGCGCAAGCCGCACCAGCTCTCCGGTGGACAGCAGCAGCGGGTCGCCGTCGCCCGGGCGCTCATCAACCACCCGCAGGTCCTGCTGCTCGACGAGCCGCTCGGCGCCCTCGACCTCAAGCTGCGGCGCCAGATGCAGCTGGAGCTCAAGCGCATCCAGACGGAGGTCGGCATCACCTTCGTCCACGTCACCCACGACCAGGAGGAGGCCATGACCATGGCCGACACGGTCGCGGTGATGAACGGGGGCAGGGTCGAGCAGCTCGGAGCGCCCGCCGAGCTGTACGAGAACCCGCGGACGACCTTCGTCGCCAACTTCCTCGGCACCTCCAACCTCATCGAGGCCGAGGTGGTCCGGAGCTCGGGCGACGAGGTCGTCGTCACCGCGGGCGGCGGCAAGCTCCGGCTGCCCGCCGGGCGCTGCCCGGACGCCACCGCCACCGGCGGCCGGCTCCTCGTCGGAGTCCGGCCGGAGAAGATCTCCCTCACCCCTGTCGCCGACGCGGACGCCGTGCCCGCAGGCCGCAACTCCGTCACGGGCCGGATCCTCGACTCCTCCTTCATCGGCGTCTCGACGCAGTACGTCGTAGAGAGCCCGGCGGGCAAGGGCCTCGAGGTCTACGCACAGAACGTCGAACACCGGGCCGGCCTGGAGCCGGGCGCCGAGGTCGTCCTGCACTGGAACCCGGAGCACACCTTCGGCCTCGACGCCGCCCAGGCCATCGACGCGGGCGTGGAGACGGTGGGGGAGCGGCCATGACCGTCACCCAGGCACCGCCGTTGTCGCCCGCCCCCGGCGGGCCGCCCGTTCACAGAACACCGGTGCGCCGCAGGCTGGTCCCTTACTGGCTGCTGCTCCCCGGCATCCTGTGGCTGGTCGTCTTCTTCGTGCTGCCCCTCGTCTACCAGGCGTCGACCTCCGTGCAGACGGGGTCCCTGGAGGAGGGCTTCGAGGTCACCTGGCACTTCGCGACCTACTGGGACGCGCTGAGCGAGTACTACCCGCAGTTCCTGCGCTCCCTGCTGTACGCGGGCACCGCCACCGCACTGTGCCTGCTGCTCGGCTATCCGCTCGCGTATCTCATCGCGTTCAAGGCCGGCCGCTGGCGCAATCTGCTGCTCGTGCTGGTGATCGCGCCGTTCTTCACCAGCTTCCTGATCCGCACCCTCGCCTGGAAGACGATCCTCGCGGACGGCGGGCCGGTGGTGGAAGTGCTGGGGGCCGTCGGCTTCCTGGACGTCACCAGCTGGCTCGGGCTCACCGAAGGCAGCCGCGTGCTGGCCACACCGCTGGCGGTCGTCACCGGTCTGACGTACAACTTCCTGCCGTTCATGATCCTTCCGCTCTACACCTCGCTGGAGCGGATCGACCCGCGGCTCCACGAGGCGGCCGGAGACCTGTACGCCAGGCCCGCCACGACCTTCCGCAAGGTGACCCTCCCGCTGTCCATGCCGGGTGTGGTCTCCGGGACGCTGCTGACGTTCATCCCGGCGAGCGGTGACTACGTCAACGCCCAGCTGCTGGGCTCGACCGACACCCGCATGATCGGGAACGTCATCCAGTCGCAGTTCCTGCGGGTGCTCGACTACCCGACGGCGGCCGCGCTGTCGTTCATCCTCATGGCGATCGTGCTGATCACGGTCACCGTCTACATCCGCCGGGCCGGAACGGAGGACCTGGTCTGATGAGCTGGGCAAGGCGCAACATCGTCGTCATCGCGGGCCTGCTCACGCTCGCGTACCTGATCCTGCCGAACATCGTCGTGATGGTGTTCTCGTTCAACAAGCCCGCCGGGCGTTTCAACTACGCCTGGCGGGAGTTCTCCACCGACGCCTGGCGTGACCCGTGCGGCGTCGCCGACCTGTGCGGTTCGCTCGCGCTCTCACTGCAGATCGCCCTGTGGGCGACGGTCGGCGCCACCGTTCTCGGCGCCATGATCGCCTTCGCGCTCGTCCGCTACCGGTTCCGGGCCCGCGGCACGATCAACTCGCTGATCTTCCTGCCGATGGCGATGCCCGAAGTGGTCATGGCCGCCTCGCTGCTGACGCTCTTCCTCAACCTCGGCGCCGAGCTGGGCTTCTGGACGATCCTCATCGCGCACACCATGTTCTGTCTGAGCTTCGTCGTGGTGGCGGTGAAGGCGCGGGTCATGTCGATGGACCCGAGGCTGGAGGAAGCGGCGAGGGACCTCTACGCCGGGCCCGTGCAGACGTTCCTGCGGGTCACGCTCCCGATCGCCGCACCCGGCATCGCCGCCGGCGCGATGCTGGCCTTCGCCCTGTCCTTCGACGACTTCATCATCACCAACTTCAACTCCGGCAACACCGTCACGTTCCCCATGTTCGTATGGGGCTCGGCCCAGCGCGGTACGCCCGTCCAGATCAACGTCATCGGTACGGCCATGTTCGCCGTCGCCGTACTGATCGTGGCCGGCGGTCAGATCATCAGCAGCCGCCGGAAGAAGCGCGCCCTGACCCGGTAGACCGGACCGGCGGCACCAGAACCGGACCCGGTAGCACCCAGAAGGAGTGGGAACCATGGCCCCAGCCGCCATGACCTCTGCACGATCGCTCTCCGACGCGCGGCCCGCGCCGTTCTGGCTGGAAGACCCCGGCAAGCCGGACCCGCTGCCCGCCCTCACCGGCGACGAGCGGTGCGACCTCCTTGTCGTCGGCGGCGGGTACAGCGGACTGTGGACGGCGCTGCTCGCCAAGGAGCGGGACCCGGCACGGGACGTCGTCCTGATCGAGGGCCGGGAGGCGGGCTGGGCCGCCTCCGGCCGCAACGGCGGCTTCTGCGCCGCCTCGCTCACCCACGGCCTCGGCAACGGACTGGCCCGCTGGCCGGACGAGCTGAGCACGCTGGAGGAGCTCGGCGGGCGCAACCTCGACGCCATCGAGGAGGCCGTCGGCCGGTACCGCATCGACTGCGACTTCGAACGCACCGGTGAGATCGACGTCGCCACCGAGCCCTACCAGCTCGCCGAGCTCCACGAGATGCACCAGGAGGCCACCCGGCTCGGATTCACCGGCCTGGAACTCCTCGACGCGGACGCGATGCGCGCGGAGGTCGACTCGCCGACCTTCCTCGGCGGGCTGTGGGACCGCCGCGGGGTGGCCATGCTGCACCCGGCGAAGCTCGCCTGGGGCCTTCGGCGGGCGTGTCTGGACCTGGGGGTGCGTATCTACGAGAACACCCCCGGCCTGCGGCTCACGCCCTCCGGCCCGGGCATCGTCGTCCGCACCCCTTACGGCCGCGTCCTCGCGCACCGGGTGGCGCTCGGCACGAACGTCTTCCCCTCGCTGATCCGGCGGGTACGCGCCTACACCGTCCCGGTGTACGACTACGCGTTGATGACCGAGCCGCTCAGCGCCGCCCAGCTCGCCTCCGTCGGCTGGAAGAGGCGGCAGGGGCTCGGCGACAGCGCCAACCAGTTCCACTACTTCCGGATCACCGCCGACAACCGCATCCTGTGGGGCGGCTACGACGCCGTCTATGCCTTCGGTGGCAAGGTGCGTGCCGAGATGGACCACCGGCCGGAGACGTATCTGAAGTTGGCTTCGCACTTCTTCCGCTGCTTCCCGCAGCTCGAGGGGCTCCGCTTCAGCCACGCCTGGGGCGGCGCCATCGACACCTGCACACGTTTCTCCGCCTTCTTCGGCACCGCGCACGGCGGCAAGGTCGCCTACGCGGCCGGCTTCACAGGGCTCGGCGTCGGCGCGACCCGGTTCGGCGCCGACGTGATGCTCGACCTGCTGTCGGGGGAGCGGACCGAACGGACCGAGCTGAAGATGGTGCGCAGCAAGCCGCTCCCGTTCCCGCCGGAGCCGGTGGCGTGGGCCGGTATCGGCCTGACCAAGTGGGCCATGGCCAGGGCCGATGCCAACGGCGGCCGGCGCAATCTGTGGCTGCGGACGATGGACCGGTTCGGCCTCGGCTTCGACAGCTGACGAGCCCCCGGCCGCCGCGGCCAGCCACGTCCCGGACGCGCGGTGCGGCTCACCGACGGTTGATCTCCCAAGTCGCGTAATGGATGGGCCTCGCCCCGCTCTCTGTGTGTGCAAGCACTCTCGTGCACACGAACGGAGACCGGATCATGAGCCGAGCGAGCGCCAGGATCGCGATGGAGTGGCTGGCGGCGGTGGCGCCGGATCCGGAGACCTGCCGGTGGGAATGGGAGCGGAACCAGCACGGGATCGCCCTCCTTCCTGCCGGCCGGCGCTGGGACGTACTGATCCTGCCGGGCGAGCTGGGGTACCCCACGCTGGATGTGCTGACCCGGCTGGTCGACCGGCCGGGTCCGGTCCTGTCCGGTTTCGGTGAGTCGCGCATGGGCTTCTTCGTACCGCCCGGCACCGCGGGACGGTGGTTGGGCACGGGCATCCGGACGGCGGGGCAGGGCACCTGGATCGTCGTGCCGTATCCGGGCAGGACGGCGGGCCGGGTGCGCTGGCTGATCCCCCCGGACGGCTCCGGGACACTCACTGATCCCTCACTGCTGGAGCTCGCCATGCACGAGGCCGCCGCGGGGCTCGCGCGAGGCGGCAGGGACTGAGACGTGGCCGTCCGGGAGTGACAGAGGTCTTGACAACCTAATTGGTCTGGACCATGTTGTGGCCGCCGCACTCGAATCCCCCATGCCCGGAGGCTGTTGTGGACCGCACAAGACTTACGGCTGCCGTTGCGGCAGCCGTCCTCGCCGTCACAGGGCTCGTCACCGCCACCGGGCCGGCGGCGGCGGCCGACACCGAACTCGCCCGCAACGGAGGCTTCGAAGCCGGGCTCACAGGCTGGACCTGCACCGCGGGCAGCGGCGTCGCCGTCTCCTCGCCCACCCACGGCGGCACCTCCGCCCTCAAGGCCACCCCGGCCGGCAGCGACAACGCGAAGTGCGCCCAGACCGTCACCGTGAAGCCAGGCTCCGACTACACGCTCAGCGGCTGGGTCCAGGGAAGCTACGTCTACCTCGGCGCATCGGGCACCGGTACCACCGACGTCTCCACCTGGACGGCGTCCGCGCCTGGTTGGCAGAAGCTGACGACCTCGTTCCGCACCGGGCCGTCGACCACCTCCGTGACGCTCTACACCCACGGCTGGTACGGCACTCCGGCCTACCACGCCGACGACATCTCCCTCCTCGGCCCCGGCGGCGACCCCGCCACCGTCCCGGCCGCGCCCGCGGGCCTGCGCGCCGGCAGCCCCGGCTCCACCTCCGTGCCGCTGACCTGGAACTCCTCGTCCGGCGCGACCAGTTACCACGTCTACCGCGACGGCATCCGGGTCGCGACCGTCGGCGGCACGTCCACCACCGTCACCGGGCTGACCGCCGCCACGACCTACGCCTTCCAGGTGGCCGCCGCCAACGAGGCGGGCGAGTCGCCCAAGTCCGCGGCCGTCAGCGCCACGACCACCTCCGGCGGCGGCGACACCGGGGGCGACCTGCCCGCCCACGCCCTCGTCGGCTATCTGCACGCCAGCTTCGCCAACGGCTCCGGCTACACCCGCATGGCCGACGTCCCCGACTCGTGGGACGTCATCAACCTCGCCTTCGGTGAACCGACCTCGGCCACCTCCGGCGACATCCGCTTCAGGCTCTGCCCGGTCGCCGAATGCCCGAACGTCGAATCGGATGCCGAGTTCAAGGCCGCCGTCAAGGCCAAGCAGGCCGCCGGCAAGAAGGTGCTGATCTCCATCGGCGGCGCCAACGGGCAGGTGCAGCTCGCGACGACGGGTGCTCGGGACGCCTTCGTCACGTCGGTGTCGAAGATCATCGACGATTACGGTCTCGACGGCCTCGACATCGACTTCGAGGGACACTCCCTCTCACTGAACACCGGCGACACCGACTTCCGCAGTCCCACCTCGCCCGTGATCGTCAACCTGATCTCGGCGCTGAAGACCCTCAAGGCCGAGTACGGCCCGGACTTCGTGCTCACCATGGCCCCCGAGACCTTCTTCGTCCAGCTCGGGTACCAGTACTACGGCTCCGGCCCCTGGGGCGGCCAGGACCCGCGCGCCGGGGCGTACCTCCCCGTGATCCACGCCCTGCGCGACGACCTCACCCTGCTGCACGTCCAGGACTACAACTCCGGCTCGATCATGGGCCTGGACAACCAGTACCACTCCATGGGCGGCGCGGACTTCCACATCGCCATGACCGACATGCTCCTCACCGGCTTCCCCGTCGCCGGCGACCAGGCGAAGTTCTTCCCCGCCCTGCGGCCCGAGCAGGTGGCGATCGGACTCCCGGCCTCCACTCAGGCCGGCAACGGCCACACCTCGCCCGCCGAGGTGAACAAGGCGCTCGACTGCCTGACGAGGAACGTGGCCGCCGCCTGCGGCTCGTACCGGACCCACGGCACCTGGCCGGCCCTGCGCGGCCTGATGACCTGGTCCATCAACTGGGACCGCTTCAACCAGTTCGAGTTCTCGAGGAACTTCGACGCCTACAGATGGAGTTGAGGAACGGCAGCAGGGCCCCGAAGAGGCACAGGCTGCCGAGGACGTCCAGTGGCCAGTGGTAGCCGCGCAGCACCAGACCGATGCCCGTCGCCAGGGTGAGCACCCCGGCGGCGGGCATCGCCCATCTCCGGCGCAGATACGGCGTGACGAGCAGCGCCGCCCCGCAGTAGGCGACCATCGCCGTCGCCGTGTGGCCCGACGGGTACCAGCCGGTGCCCGGCTCCAACGGTGCCGGGCGGGCGATCCAGAGCTTCAGCGGGACGATCAGCGCGGGCACCGCCGCCATCGCGGCCACAGCGGCCAGTGCCGGCACCCACCGCCGCCCCTCACGCAGCAGGGCGTATCCGACCGCCGCCGCGAGCACGGGCAGCGCCACGGCCATGCTGCCGAGATCGGCGAGGAGTTCGGTGACGGTGGCGGGCCCGGCGCCGAACACGGCCCGGCCCAGTCGCACGTCCAAGGAGAGCAGCGGCCCCTCGACGGCAACCTGCCAGGTGATCAGTGCGAAGAGCGTCACGCAGAGGAGGACGGCGGCCCCGGAACGCCGAGAGGCCGGCCGCCTCGGAACAGGGGGGGTGGTTCCGAGGTGGCCGGCCGGACCGGTTTGCCGCGCGCCCCGGGGGTTTGGGGCGGGCGGCCATCCGATCGGTGAGGAGTTCCGGAGCCTGCAGCTCCAGTGGTGTGCGCGAGGGCACGACCAGGTCGGGGCTGGGGAGGCTCCGGCCTGGGGTCGCCCGCAGTCTCCTGCGAGCGGGGTGTTTCTCTCATCTGCAGAGACCGTACGTCAGGCGGAAGGGGACCGACAGCCGGATCTCCATCCCGCCATCGGCCCCCCACAGCTTCTTCACAGAGTGGCTCCGTCGCCGCCGGTCAGACGCGGGCGAACGCCTGCTCGAGGATGTCGAGACCCTCGTTCAGCAGGTCCTCGCCGATCACCAGCGGGGGCAGGAATCGCAGCACGTTGCCGTAGGTGCCGCAGGTGAGGACGAGCAGACCCTCCGCGTGGCACGCCTTGGCGAGGGCGCCCGCCGCCTCGGCGTTCGGCTCCTTCGTCGCGGGGTCCTTCACCAGCTCGATCGCGATCATCGCACCGCGGCCGCGGATGTCGCCGATGATGTCGAACTTGTCCTGCATGGCGGTGAGGCGGGCCTTCATCGTGGCCTCGATCGCCTTCGCCTTCGCGTTGAGGTCCAGCTCCTTCATCGTCTCGATGGAGCCCAGTGCACCGGCGCAGGCCACCGGGTTGCCGCCGTAGGTGCCGCCGAGGCCGCCGGCGTGCGCGGCGTCCATGATCTCGGCGCGGCCGGTGACGGCGGCGAGCGGCAGGCCGCCGGCGATGCCCTTGGCGGTGGTGATCAGGTCGGGGACGACGCCCTCGTCCTCACAGGCGAACCACTGGCCGGTCCGGCAGAAGCCTGACTGGATCTCGTCGGCGACGAAGACGATGCCGTTGTCGTTGGCGAACTTCACGATGGCGGGCAGGAATCCCTTGGCCGGCTCGATGAAGCCGCCCTCGCCGAGTACCGGCTCGATGATGATCGCGGCGACGTTCTCCGCGCCGATCTGCTTGGTGATCTGGTCGACCGCCTGCGCCGCGGCCTCGGGGCCGCAGTTCTCCGGGCCGGTCGGCCAGCGGTAGCCGTAAGCCACCGGCACGCGGTACACCTCGGGCGCGAACGGGCCGAAGCCGTGCTTGTACGGCATGTTCTTGGCGGTCAGCGCCATGGTGAGGTTGGTGCGGCCGTGGTAGCCGTGGTCGAAGACGACGACCGCCTGGCGCTTGGTGTGGGCACGCGCGATCTTGACCGCGTTCTCGACCGCCTCGGCGCCCGAGTTGAACAGCGCCGACTTCTTGGCGTGGTCGCCCGGGGTCAGCTCGGCGAGCGCCTCGCAGACCTCCACGTAGCCCTCGTACGGCGTCACCATGAAGCAGGTGTGCGTGAAGTCCTGGAGCTGGGCGCTCGCCCGGCGTACGACGGCCTCCGCGGAGGCGCCGACCGAGGTCACGGCGATGCCGGAGCCGAAGTCGATCAGGCGGTTGCCGTCGACGTCCTCGATGATCCCGCCGCCCGCACGTGCCGTGAACACGGGCAGCACGGACCCCACCCCGCCGGCGACCGTCGCGGTACGGCGGGCCTGAAGCTCGATCGACTTCGGGCCGGGGATGGCGGTGACGACGCGGCGCTCCTGCGGGATTGCGGTCATGAGGGGCTCCTGGGGGTGTATCCGGACGCTTGTTGTCTTTCTCCGCAGGCTAGGTGCGCCGCGCCGGTGCGGGCATGCGCCGATCGGGAGTATTGGGGGTGTGTCGTTGTCCGCCACGGCCATAGGCGCGCGAGCGTGCCCGGTCCCGGGGGCGCGGGAGGGACAGGAGAGGGCGAAATCCGGCCGGTTCCGCGCGGGGAACACAGTGCATGGGGCCCCGTGGGACACGGGATCATGGCCCGGTGTGCCGTCCGCCCAGGGGCGCACGCACTAGATTGACCGTGCAGAGAGCGGGCCTGGCTGGTCAGGGGGCAGCGGTTCATGGAATCCGAAGGCACATACGACGCACGCGGCACACGCGCCAATCCCGTGCCACGTCCCGCCGGTCCACCGGCGGAGGTGCCGTCCGTGCCGCCCGGCACTCCCGCCCGGCCCGGCCACGCCCCCGCCACCCGGCCCCGCGTCGCGGAGTGGCTGCGCGTGCCCCGGCCCGCCGCCGCCCCCGGGATCTGGCGGCTGGGCCACCGTGACCGCCCCGAAGAGGAACCGGACCTCGTCCCCGCCCGGCAGCTCTTCGGCGGAGCCTTCGTGGCCTACCTGTGCGGCTGGCTGCTCTGGTCGCTGCTGTGGAACCGCTACCTCGAGGGATGGTGGTTCTTCGTCGACGACTGGTGGCTGCTGCCCATGCTGTGGGCCGTGCCCGACGCCTGGCGGTCACCCGCCGACCCCAACTTCGAGATGTACGTCCTGGCCAGCTACCTCTACAACGGCATCGTCCTGGGCCTGCTCGCCGTCGGCTTCGGCCGGGTCGGCAACTGGCAGGAGATCTGGCAGCGGTACGGAGTGCCGCTGTGGCCGCTGTTCGTGTTCCTGCCGGGCGTCTGGCGGGAGATCCCGCGCACGGTCACCTGGCTCACCTGGGTGTCGAACATCTACTACGTGCTCCTCGCCGCGTCGGTCGTCGCCGCCGTCGGCAGGGCCGGCACCTGGCCGGTCGTGCAGCGCAGGCGCGCCAAGGCGGCCGGCCCGGTGGCCGACGCCCCGCCACCGCCGCAGGACCCCGCCGAGTGGCCGGAGCTGCGCAGCGCCGGGCTCGGAGAGGCCGCCGACCGCCTCGCCGAAGCGGCCCGGGCCGGCTCCCTCGGCGACGTGGACTACGCGCGGATCCGGCGCGCCTGGCAGGGCGTCCACGCCCGGCCGGAGCGGCTCGCGGCCTTCGCCGAGACCGTGCGCAGGCACGGCCCCGCCGCCTGCGCCCACCCGTCGGGGCTGCGGGACCTGCCGGTGCGCACCGCGACGCACGACCTGGCGACCGGCCAGGTCAAGATCGGCACCGCCGTCGACGACGCACGCAACCCGTACGCCCGCCGTACCACCGGCGTCGCCCTGGAGCCCGCCCTGCTCGGCACCTCCTTGCTCGCCGTGGGGCCCTCCGGGTCCGGCAAGAGCGTGCGGCTCGTACGGCCCGTCGTCGAGTCCCTGTGCCTGCTGGCGCTGGCCAACCGCGCCGCCGTCGTGGCCGTCACCGCCCACGGCGCCGCCGTCGCCACGGACGGCGACTTCGACCTCGTGGTCTCCGTCGGCCGCCCGGACTCGACCCACGACCTCGACCTCTACGGCGGCGCGGAGGACCCGGACGAGGCCGCCCGGCTCCTCGCGGAGGCGCTCGTCGGGGACCTCGCCGCCGGTCTGCCCGGCGGCGACAGCCGGCGCGCCGCGACCGCGCTGGCCCAGCTCATCGGCCCCTACCGGTGCGTGCACGGGCACTTCCCCGCCGTGGCCGACCTACGGGAACTGCTCGGCGGTGCGCCGGCCGCCCTCGGCGCGCTGCGCACGGCCCTCGAGCAGGCGGGGGAGGCGTCACAGCTGCGCGAACTGGACGCCCGCGAACGGCAGTCGGCCCGCGGCGACGACATCGGGGTGCTCCTCGCGGAACGGATCGCCTTCCTCGACCGGCCGGCGTTCGCCTCGTTCTTCCGTACCGACGGCGAGGGGCGGACGTTCTCGCTGCGCGCCATCGAGCACCCCCTGCGGGTCCGCGTCGACCTGCCGGAGCGCGGCCACGCCGAGGCCTCACGGATCATCGCCCGGCTGGTCCTCGCCCAGTTCACCGAGGCGGCACTCACCCGCTCCGACCGCTCGCTCTTCGCCTGCCTCGTCCTGGACGACGCGACCAGCACCGTCACCACCGACTCGGTGCGCGCGCTGCAACGGCTGCGCTCCGCCAACGCGGGCGTCGTCCTCGCGCTGCGCACCCTGGAGGACGTGCCCGAGCCGTTGCGCGGCCCCCTGCTCGGCGCCGTCGGCTGTCGGATGGCCTTCTCCGGCCTCGCCCCCTGGGACGGCGGCCGGTTCGCCGAGACCTGGGGCACCGAGTGGGTCCAGACCCGTGACGTCACCAACCGGCAGATCATCTCCGACGAGCCCCTGACGAAGGCGCTGCACATGATGCGCCGCCTGGTCACCGGCAAGGCGGCCACCGCGGAGGCGGTCACCGTTCGCGAGGTCGAACGTGCCCGCTGGTCGGCGTCCGACCTCGCCCACTCGGTGCCCGCCGGCCACGCGGTGCTGTCACTGACGTCCGTACGGGGGGAGCACGCGCCGCCTCTGCTGGTGGACCTGCGGACCTGACCCGTTGCCGTCGGCGGCCTGCGAGGGGGCAGCCCGTGACCTCGGCGGGGGACGGACGGGGGCCGGCGACTGCTACTCCCTGGCAGAATCGAGGTACGCCGTTCATACGGGACGGCGAAATCCGAAACCGTCCCCCTTTCGAAGGGCCCCAGGTCCCATGCCGCCCACCCTCGCCTCGCTCGTCCAGCACTCGGCGCTCAAACTCACCGTGCGCGCCGGGGAGGACCGGCTCGAGACACCGGTGCGGTGGGCCCACGTCAGCGAGCTCGCCGACCCCGTGCCGTACATGGAGGGCGGCGAGCTGCTGCTCGTCACCGCCATGACCCTCGACGCGGAGGACCGCGAGGCCATGCGCCGCTATGTGCGCAGGCTGGTCGGCGCGGGAGTGGTCGGACTGGGCTTCGCGGTCGGCGTCTACTACGAGGACATTCCCGAGGCGCTCGTCGAGGCCGCCGGGCAGGAGGGGCTGCCGCTCCTCGAAGTGCCGCGCCGCACCCCGTTCCTCGCGATCAGCAAGGCCGTCTCCGCGGCCATCGCCGCCGACCAGTACCGGGCCGTGACCGCCGGGTTCGAGGTGCAGCGCGAGCTGACCCGGGCCGCGCTCACCGAGGGGCCCGGCGCCGTCGTCGCGCGGCTCGCCGCACACATCGACGGATGGGCGGCGCTGTACGACACCTCCGGCGCCGTCGTCGCCGCCGCACCCGACTGGGCGTCCCGGCGGGCGGCCCGCCTCACCGCCGACGTCGAGCGGATGCGCGAGCGGGCCGCGCCCGCGAGCGCCGTGGTCGGCGGCACCGAGGACGACGACCGCGTCGAGCTCCAGTCGCTCGGCACCGGACGCCGGGTCCGCGGCGCCCTCGCCGTCGGCACGGAGGCCCCGCTCGGGACCGCGGAGCGCTACGCCGTGCACTCGGCGGTCGCCCTGCTGACGCTGGCGACGGAGCAGTCCCGCTCGCTGCAGGCCGCCGAACAGCGGCTCGGCGCGGCGGTGTTGCGGATGCTGCTGTCGGGCCAGCCGGATCATGCCAGAGCCGTCGCCGGCGACCTGTACGGCGGGCTGCTCGACGCCCCGTTCCGGCTGCTCATCGCCGAGACCGCCGGCGACCCGGACACCGGCGCGGGCGACCGGCCCGCGGCCCTGAGCGCGTTCGCCGAGTCGGTCGAGTCGGCAGCCGGCCGGGCGGGGGAGACCTTCCTCGCCGTCCCCGACGGGACGGATGACGGCCGCACGGTGCTGCTCGCCGTGGACGGCGGCGCGGTGGCCGCCGCCTGCCTGGCGGCCTACGGGGACAAGGACGCCGACGAGGCCGCGGTCTACATCGGGCTCTCCGCGCCCACCGGTCCGACAGCGGCCGCCGGCGCGTACAAGCAGGCCGAGCAGGCGCTTTCGGTCGCCCGGCGGCGCGGACGCGCCCTCGTCGAGCACGAGGAGCTGGCGGCGGGGTCCATCGTGCCCCTGCTCGGCGACGACGCCGTGCGCGCGTTCGCGGACGGCATGCTCCGCGCGCTGCACGAGCACGACGCGACCGGCCGCGGCGACCTCGTCGCCTCGCTGCGGGCCTGGCTGTCGCGCCACGGCCAGTGGGACGCCGCCGCGGCCGACCTCGGCGTGCATCGCCACACCCTGCGTTACCGGATGCGCCGGGTGGAGGAGATCCTCGGCCGCTCGCTGGACGACCCGGACGCGCGCATGGAGCTGTGGCTGGCGCTCAAGGCGACGGGCGAGCCGCAACGGTCCCCGTAGACCCGCCGGAAGCCGGGTCGGGCTCGAAGGCAAGGTCGAACGTGCCGGATCCTGCCCGTTTCCGGGCAGGATTGTTGGATTCGCGGCTCCCCCTCTCTAATCTCCTGCTCATGACAAACCCCGCTACCGAGCCGGCGTCCGTCGCGCCCGACCTCACCGCGCGCCCGGCCGTCCCCGTCCGCCGCCGGCTCTCCGGAGCCGTCTGGGCCGCCCTCGTCATCGTGTACGTCGTCTGGGGCTCCACCTACCTCGGCATCCGCATCGTCGTCGAGACGATGCCGCCGTTCGTCTCCGCTGCGATCCGGTTCGTGGTCGCCGGCCTGGTCCTCGCCGCGCTGGTCGTCTGGCGGCGCGGCCCGGCCGCGCTCAAGGTCACCAGGCACCAGCTCGCCTCCGCGGCGGTCGTCGGCCTGCTGCTGCTCCTGGGCGGCAACGGTCTGGTCGTCCTCGCGGAGACCTCCGTCCCCTCCGGGCTCGCCGCGCTGCTGGTCGCCGTGGTGCCCGCCTGGGTCGTCGTCCTGCGAAGGGCCTCCGGCGAGCGGCCCGGCACCGGCGCCTACGGCGGTGTGGCGCTCGGACTGGCGGGACTCGCGGTGCTGACCCTGCCCGGCCTCAGCGGCGAGGTACGCATCACCGGTGTGCTCACCGTGGTCGCCGGGACCCTGATGTGGTCGATCGGGTCCTTCTCGTCCTCCCGGATCCCGATGCCGGCCGATCCGTTCGCCGCCAGTGCCTACGAGATGGTCGCGGGCGGCATCGGCTGCGCCCTCGTCGCCCTCGGCAGGGGCGAGCACGACGGCTTCGTCCTGGGAGACGTCTCCGCCCGCTCATGGACCGCGCTCGCCTACCTGGTCGTCTTCGGATCGCTCCTCGCGTTCACCGCCTACGCGTGGCTGCTGCACAACGCCCCGCTGTCGCTCGTCGCCACCTACGCGTACGTCAACCCGGTGGTCGCCGTGCTGCTCGGCTCGCTGGTGCTCGACGAGCGGCTGTCCTGGCCCATCGCGGTGGGCGGCGTCGTGGTCGTGGCGGGGGTCTGCCTGATCGTGTCCACGGAAAGGCGCCGCTGACTCGCCAAACCGGCCAGCCGGGACAGGCGACCACTCCATGCCGGACAAACGACCCGGCGGACGCGCGGCCCTACCGTGTGGAGAGAGCAACCGAGCAGACCCCACTACTTCGGAAGGGCCGGGACTCCGCATGACTTCCACCCACGCCTTCTGGCTCGCCGGCCGCCAGGCCACCGGCGAGACCGTCCTCGACGTCACCTCCCCGTGGGACGGCCGCCTCGTCGGCAAGGTCTCCGTACCGACCGCCGACCAGGTCGAGGAGGCCGTCGCCGCCGCCTACGCCGTGCGCGACGAGTTCGCCGCCACGCCGGCCCATGTCCGCGCCGCCGCGCTCGACCACGTGTCGAAGCGCCTCGTCGAGCGCACGGAAGAGATCGCACAGCTGATCTCCGCGGAGAACGGCAAGCCGATCAAGTGGGCCCGCGGCGAGGTCGGCCGGGCCGTCTCGGTGTTCCGGTTCGCCGCGGAGGAGGCCCGCCGCTTCAACGGCGGCGACGCCCAGCGCCTCGACACCGACGCCGGCGGCCAGGGCCGTCTCGCGCTGACCCGCCGCTTCCCCAAGGGCGTCGTGCTCGGCATCGCGCCGTTCAACTTCCCGCTCAACCTCTGCGCCCACAAGATCGCTCCGGCGATCGCGGTCGGCGCGCCGATCATCCTGAAGCCCGCCCCGGCGACCCCGCTGTCCGGGCTGATCCTCGGCGAGCTGCTCGCGGAGACCGACCTGCCCGCCGGTTCCTGGTCCGTGCTGACCGTGCCGAACGAGCAGATGCCCGCCCTGGTGCAGGACGAGCGCCTGCCGGTGATCTCGTTCACCGGTTCCGACAAGGTCGGCTACGCGATCATGGACTCGGTCCCGCGCAAGCACTGCACCCTGGAGCTCGGCGGCAACGGCGCGGCCGTCGTCCTCGCCGACTTCGCGAGCGAGAAGGACCTGGACTGGGCGGCGACGCGCATCGCCACCTTCTCCAACTACCAGGGCGGCCAGTCCTGCATCTCCGTGCAGCGCGTGATCGCCGACACGACGGTCTACGACCGCCTGCTGCCGAAGATCGTCGCCGCCGTCGAGGCACAGGTCACCGGCGACCCGTCCGACGCCGCCACCGACGTCGGTCCCCTCGTCAGCGAGGACGCCGCCAAGCGCGTGGAGGCGTGGGTGGACGAGGCGGTGCAGGGCGGCGCCAAGCTGCTCACCGGTGGCAAGCGCGACGGCGCCTCCTACGCGCCCACCGTGCTGACCGACGTCCCGGCCGACGCCACCCTCGCCTGCGAGGAGGTGTTCGGCCCGGTCCTGACCGTGACCAAGGTCGACGGCGAGACCGAGGCGTTCGCGGCGGTCAACGACTCCAAGTACGGCCTCCAGGCAGGCGTGTTCACGCACGACGTGCAGACCGCCTTCCGCGCCCACCGTGCCCTCGAGGTCGGCGGCGTGATCATCGGCGACGTCCCGTCCTACCGCGCCGACCAGATGCCGTACGGCGGCGCCAAGCAGTCCGGCGTCGGCCGCGAGGGCGTGGCCTTCGCCATGGACGACTACACGTACGAGCGGGTGCTGGTCCTCACCGGACTGGCGCTGTAACGCCGCACGCCACGACCGGCGGCCGGAGCCCGACTGTGCGGGGGCTCCGGCCGCTTTTCTTCTACCCGTACCCACTTGCTGGAACGACTGGATTCCGGTGGGCTCCCGTACAGCCGCTGCCGGGCCTCGCGAGAACGGGATGCTTCCGCACGCCGGACGCGGAGGCGGATCGCACCCTGAAGCCGGCGAGCGTGAACGCGGTCCCGTACGGGCAGCCGACCTCCTGCCGACATGAAAGGCAGCGGCTGCGGGACCGGGCGGTGAGTGGTACGAAGAAACCGTCCCTTGGTGCCCTGCGGTCGCAGGTCGGAGGTGCCGTCCGTGGAATCCGTCGACTGGCTGCTGACGGCAGATGAGCGAGGCAATCCCGCGACCCGCTTGGACCGTCGGCGACCCGACGGTGCCGCATGGTCGGCCGGCAACGAGGTTCGCTCTCTGGTCCACGGCGCGACGTACTTCGCCGAGTTGCTCGCCGCCGTTGGCGCTCTGCGTGCCGGGGACCTGATGCTGTTCACCGACTGGCGCGGCGATCCCGACGAGCGTCTGTCGGGTCCCGGGACCGAGATCGGCACCGTGCTGCGCCGGGCGGCCGAGCGCGGAGTGGTCGTCAAGGGTCTGGTGTGGCGGTCCCACCTGGACAGTCTTCGGTTCAGCGAGGAGGAGAACCGCCACCTCGGCGAGGAGGTCCGGGCGGGCGGCGGCGAGTATCTGCTGGACATGCGGGTCCGTCCCGGCGGGACGCACCACCAGAAGTGCGTCGTGCTGCGCCACCCCGGGCGCCCCGAGCTGGACATCGCGTACATCGGTGGCATCGACCTGTCGCACAGCCGCAACGACGACATCGACCACGGCGGCGACGACCGCTCCCAGCCCATGGCCGAGGCTTATGGGCCCCAGCCACCCTGGCACGACGTCCAGCTCGCGATCCGGGGCCCCGCGGTCGGTGACATCGAGACCGTCTTCCGGGAGCGCTGGACGGATCCGGCGCCCCTCACCCGCAGCCCGCTGTCCCGGCTGCGTGAACTGCTGCACCGGGAGGACGTTCACGCGAACCCGCTGCCCCCTCAACTGCCCGATCCCGCGCCGTGCGGCACGCAGACGGTGCAGGTGCTGCGCACGTACCCCAACCGGCTGCTGCGGGGCTACGAATTCGCCCCCGACGGGGAGCGCAGCATCGCGCGTGCCTACCTGAAGGCACTGCGGCGGGCCCGGGCGCTCATCTACCTGGAGGACCAGTACCTGTGGTCCCCCCAGGTCGTGGGGTACTTCGCCCGGGCGCTGCGCATGAACCCGGAGCTGCGCCTCATTGCCGTCATCCCCTCCCTCCCCGAGCAGGACGGCGCCCTCACGCTGCCGATGAACCTCATCGGCCGCATCACCGCGCTGGAGACACTGCGGCGGGCGGGCAGTGGTCGGGTCGCCGTGTACGGGCTGGAGAACCATGCCGGGACACCGGTGTACGTGCACGCCAAGGTGTGCGTGGTCGACGACGTGTGGGCCGCGGTGGGCTCCGACAACATCAACCTGCGCTCCTGGACGCACGATTCCGAACTCAGCTGCGCCGTTCTGGACGAGTCGAGGGACCCCCGGGAACCGCGTGACCCCGCCGGCCTCGGCGACGGCGCGCGCCGCTTCGCCAGGGACCTGCGGCTGCGACTCGTGCGCGAGCACCTGGACCGGGAGGATCCCGGGGACCCGCAGGCGCACGACGAGCTGTGCGATCCGGTCGGCGTCTTCGACGCCTTCGCGTCGGCGGCCGCCGCTCTGGACTCGTGGCACGAAAGGGGCCGTTCCGGCCCCAGGCCGCCCGGACGTTTGCGTACCTATCGCCCGCCGGAGCTCTCGCGGGCGCAGCGGCTGCTCGCGATGCCGCTGTACCGCGTCGTCATCGACCCGGACGGCCGCCCGATGAGGCTGCGGCTGCGCAACACGTTCTGAAAGGCCGGGGGTGACTCTTCATCGCTGCCCACCGGGCACACCCGCTGTGCCGAAGCCCAGGACGGGCCGCGGCGCGTGCCCGGGGGAGGAGCACCGAACGGCTTCACGGGCCGGAAGACGCGGGCGACTGCGGCGAGATCCGGGCCGGTTCTCGCTGCCCACCGTATCCCCGCAGGTCAGACAAGGTACGAAGAGCACGCCGGCCCGGGCTCCGGCAGCCCGGGCCGGTTCACGGGTGCCGTACGTGGGCTGGTGAAGGTGCCGGGAATCGGGTACTACGAACGAGTAGCCACCGGCCGGTCATCGATCCGGCGGTCCCCGATTCGCGGCGAGGTGAGCCTCAATGTCCGCTCCAACGGACAAGCCCCTGCATCAGCCCCACACCCCGAAGATCAGCGAGCGCGAGGCGCGACAGGTCGCGGAGGCGGCGCGCGAACAGGACTGGCGGAAGCCCAGCTTCGCCAAAGAGCTGTTCCTCGGCCGTTTCCGGCTCGACCTGATCCATCCCCATCCGATGCCGACCGGCGAGGCCGCCCGGCGGGGTGAGGAGTTCCTCTCCAAGCTCCGGCGGTTCTGCGAAACGGAGATCGACGGCGCCCGCATCGAGCGCGAGGCGCTGATCCCCGACGAGGTGATCAACGGGCTGCGGGAGCTCGGCGCGCTCGGCATGAAGATCGACCCCAAGTACGGGGGCCTCGGTCTCACCCAGGTGTACTACAACAAGGCGCTGGCACTCGTCGGCTCCGCGAACCCGGCGATCGGCGCGCTGCTGTCCGCGCACCAGTCGATCGGCGTCCCCCAGCCGCTGAAGCAGTTCGGCACCGAGGAGCAGAAGCAGCGGTTCCTGCCGCGGCTGGCCCGCACCGACATCTCCGCCTTCCTGCTGACGGAGCCCGATGTCGGTTCCGACCCGGCCCGTCTCGCCACGACGGCCGTCCCGGACGGCGACCACTACGTCGTGGACGGCGTCAAGCTGTGGACCACCAACGGTGTCGTCGCCGACCTGCTCGTCGTGATGGCGCGGGTGCCGAAGTCGGAGGGCCACAAGGGCGGCATCACC
Organism: Streptomyces sp. Tu 2975; assembly: GCF_009832925.1. Lineage (GTDB taxonomy): Bacteria > Actinomycetota > Actinomycetes > Streptomycetales > Streptomycetaceae > Streptomyces. Next base: position 2,384,269 of record NZ_CP047140.1, on the reverse strand, counting down.
GCCTTCGTCGTCGAGGCCGGCAGCGAGGGCATCACCGTCGAGAACCGCAACGCCTTCATGGGGCTGCGCGGCCTCGAGAACGGCGTCACCCGCTTCCACCAGGTACGCGTCCCCGCGGAGAACCGCATCGGCCCGGAGGGCGCGGGGCTGAAGATCGCGCTGACGACGCTCAACACCGGACGGCTCTCCCTGCCCGCGATGTGCGTCGGAGCCGGCAAGTGGTGTCTGAAGATCGCCCGCGAGTGGTCGGCGGTGCGCGAGCAGTGGGGCAAGCCGGTCGCCAGGCATGAGGCCGTCGGCGCGAAGATCTCCTTCATCGCCGCGACCACCTTCGCTCTGGAGGCCGTCGTCGACCTGGCCTCCCAGATGGCCGACGAGGACCGCAACGACATCCGTATCGAGGCCGCGCTCGCCAAGCTCTACGGGTCCGAGATGGGCTGCCTGATGGCGGACGAGCTGGTCCAGATCCGCGGCGGCCGGGGTTTCGAGACGGCCGAGTCGCTGGCCGCGCGCGGCGAACGCGCCGTTCCCGCCGAGCAGTTGCTTCGCGACCTACGCATCAACCGCATCTTCGAGGGTTCGACCGAGATCATGCACCTGCTCATCGCCCGCGAGGCGGTGGACGCGCACCTCGCCGTCGCCGGCGACATCATCGATCCCGACAAGCCGATGTCCGCCAAGGCCAGGGCCGGGGCCAACGCGGCCGCCTTCTACGCCCGCTGGCTCCCCAAACTCGTCACCGGGCCTGGCCAGCTGCCCCGTACGTACGCCGAGTTCCACCCCGCCGGGTACCAGGACCTGTCCACACATCTGCGGTACGTCGAGCGAAGCTCGCGCAAACTGGCCCGTTCGACCTTCTACGCCATGTCCCGCTGGCAGGGCCGCATGGAGACCAAGCAGGGCTTCCTCGGCAGGATCGTCGACATCGGGGCGGAACTGTTCGCCATGAGCGCGGCCTGCGTCCGCGCGGACATGCTCCGTGCGTCCGACGACCACGGCCGCGAGGCATACCAGCTCGCCGACGCCTTCTGCCGCCAGGCGAGGATCCGCGTCGAGGAGTTGTTCACCCGCCTGTGGTCGAACACGGACGACCTTGACCGCAAGGTCGTCGACGGCGTGCTCTCCGGGACGTACAGCTGGCTGGAGGAGGGCGTCGTCGACGCGAGCGGCGACGGACCGTGGATCGCGGACGCCACACCGGGCCCGACGGTGAAGGAGAACGTGCACCGCCCGATCCGCTGACGGGCCACCGCCGCGGCGGCCTGCCGGGTACTCCCTGTCAACACGGACAGGGAGTACGGCCACAATGGGGGGATGAGCGACAGCCCATCTCCCCTCGCGGACCCGCACATCGTCTTCGATCCCTCCGAAGGCCGCCGGGACATCGTCGTCCTCGGCTCCACCGGGTCCATCGGTACGCAGGCCATCGACCTCGTGCTGCGCAACCCCGACCGTTTCCGGGTGACCGCCCTGTCCGCCGCCGGCGGCCGGGTCGGTCTGCTTGCCGAGCAGGCGCGCAAGCTGCGTGCCGGGACGGTCGCGGTGGCCCGTGAGGACGCCGTGCCCGCGCTGCGCGAGGCGCTCGCCGCGCTGTACGGGGCGGAGCCGCTGCCGGAGATCCTGGCCGGCCCGGACGCCGCCGCGGAGCTCGCCGCCTCCCCGTGCCACACCGTCCTGAACGGCATCACGGGCTCCATCGGTCTCGCCCCCACCCTGGCCGCCCTCGAGGCCGGCCGGACCCTCGCGCTGGCCAACAAGGAGTCGCTCATCGTCGGCGGGCCGCTGGTGAAGGCGCTGGCGAAGCCGGGGCAGATCATCCCCGTCGACTCCGAGCACGCCGCTCTCTTCCAGGCGCTCGCCGCAGGCACCCGCGGCGATGTGCGCAAGCTGGTCGTGACCGCCTCGGGCGGCCCGTTCCGCGGCCGGACCAGGGCGGAGCTGGCGGGTGTGACCCGCGAGGACGCCCTCGCCCACCCCACCTGGGCCATGGGCCCGGTGATCACGGTGAACAGCGCGACGCTGGTGAACAAGGGACTCGAGGTCATCGAGGCGCATCTGCTCTACGACATTCCCTTCGACCGGATCGAGGTCGTCGTCCACCCGCAGTCGTATGTTCACTCGATGGTGGAGTTCACGGACGGTTCGACACTCGCCCAGGCCACGCCGCCCGACATGCGGGGGCCGATCGCGATCGGCGTGGGCTGGCCGGAGCGGGTTCCGGACGCGGCCCCCGCCTTCGACTGGTCCACCGCTTCGACATGGGAGTTCTTCCCGCTGGACGACGAGGCGTTCCCGTCGGTGGGCCTCGCCCGCCGTGTCGGGGAACTGGGCGGCACGGCGCCGGCGGTGTTCAATGCCGCGAACGAGGAGTGCGTGGAGGCATTCCTCTCCGGACGGCTGCCGTTCAACGCCATCATGGATACGGTCACCGAGGTGGTCGCCGCACACGGCACCCCCGCGTCGGGAACTTCCCTGACGGTGGCGGACGTACTCGAAGCGGAGACCTGGGCCAGGGCCAGGGCCCGTGAGACGGCAGCGAAGGCAACGGCGGAGGCTCGCGCATGACCATTCTGTTGACCATTCTGGGCATCGCGCTCTTCGCCGTCGGGCTGCTGTTCTCCATCGCCTGGCACGAGCTCGGCCACCTCTCCACGGCCAAGCTCTTCGGCATCCGCGTGCCCCAGTACATGGTCGGCTTCGGCCCGACCATCTGGTCACGGCACAAGGGCGAGACCGAGTACGGCATCAAGGCCATCCCCATGGGCGGCTACATCCGCATGATCGGGATGTTCCCGCCCGGTGAGGACGGCCGTATCGAGGCCCGCTCCACCTCGCCATGGCGCGGAATGATCGAGGACGCGCGCTCCGCCGCGTACGAGGAACTGAAGCCCGGCGACGAGACCCGCCTCTTCTACACGCGCAAGCCGTGGAAGCGCGTCATCGTCATGTTCGCCGGCCCGTTCATGAACCTCGTCCTCGCCGTGGTGATCTTCCTCGGCGTGATGATGACCTTCGGCTCGCCGACGCAGACCACAGAGGTCGCCGGCGTGCAGAAGTGCGTCATCGCCCAGAGCGAGAAGCGCGACACCTGCGCGACGAACGACCCCGAGTCGCCGGCGTTCGCTGCCGGGCTGCGGGAGGGCGACAAGATCGTCGCGTTCAACGGCAAGCCCGTCGACGACTGGGGCACGCTGTCGACCCGTATCCGGGAGACCATCGGCCCTGCCACCATCACCGTCGAGCGCGGCGGCACGGAGGAGGTCCTCCAGGCCACGCTCATCGAGAACACGGTCGCGAAGAAGGACGAGGACGGGGAGGTCGTCCCCGAGGAGTTCGTCCCGGCCGGATACCTCGGCTTCGCCGCCAAGACGGAGATTCTTCCGCTGTCGTTCGGTGACTCGGTCGACCGCATGGGCGGCATGATCGAGAACGGCGCGGAGGCGATCGTCGCCCTGCCGTCCAAGGTCCCCGACCTGTGGGACGCGGCCTTCGGCGACGGTGAGCGCAAGGACGACTCCCCGGTCGGCGTCGTCGGCGCCGCCCGCATCAGCGGTGAGGTGCTCAACCTCGACGTGCCGACGACCAACATCGTCGCGACCTTCCTGATGCTGCTCGCCGGCTTCAACCTCTCCCTGTTCCTGTTCAACATGCTGCCCCTGCTCCCGCTGGACGGCGGACACATCGCCGGCGCGCTGTGGGAATCGGTCCGGCGGAAGATCGCCAGGGTCTTCCGGCGCCCCGACCCGGGCCCGTTCGACGTGGCGAAGCTGATGCCGGTCGCCTATGTGGTGGCGGGGATCTTCATCTGCTTCACGCTGCTCGTACTCGTGGCGGACATCGTCAACCCGGTGAAGATCAGCTGAGCGGTTCCTCCCGCAGGACTCCTGTGACGGCCGGGCGCGCTTCGTGCCCGGCCGTCACCTTTGGGTGGACTTCGGTGTCCGATGTGCCCCGCCGAACGCCAGTGCCGTAATCTCAGGGGCTGGAGCCCGCCGATCCGGGACCACGATCCACACCTTGGGGTTGCACAGCAGATGACTGCAATTTCTCTCGGAATTCCGTCCGTTCCGACGAAGCTCGCCGACCGCAGGGTCAGCAGGAAGATCCAGGTCGGCTCCGTCGCCGTCGGCGGTGACGCGCCCGTTTCCGTGCAGTCGATGACGACGACCAGGACGTCCGACATCGGCGCCACCCTCCAGCAGATCGCGGAGCTCACGGCCTCCGGCTGCCAGATCGTCCGGGTCGCCTGCCCGACCCAGGACGACGCGGACGCGCTGGCCACCATCGCCAGGAAGTCCCAGATCCCGGTGATCGCCGACATCCACTTCCAGCCGAAGTACGTATTCGCGGCCATCGACGCCGGCTGCGCCGCGGTGCGGGTGAACCCGGGCAACATCAAGCAGTTCGACGACAAGGTCAAGGAGATCGCGAAGGCGGCCGGCGAGACCGGCACCCCGATCCGGATCGGCGTCAACGCGGGCTCCCTGGACCGCCGCCTGTTGGAGAAGTACGGCAAGGCCACCCCCGAGGCGCTTGTCGAGTCCGCCCTGTGGGAGGCGTCCCTCTTCGAGGAGCACGGCTTCCGCGACATCAAGATCTCGGTCAAGCACAACGACCCCGTCGTGATGGTCAACGCCTACCGGCTCCTCGCCGCGCAGAGCGACTACCCGCTGCACCTCGGTGTCACGGAGGCCGGTCCCGCCTTCCAGGGCACCATCAAGTCCGCCGTCGCCTTCGGTGCTCTGCTCAGCGAGGGCATCGGCGACACCATCCGCGTCTCCCTGTCGGCGCCGCCGGCCGAGGAGGTCAAGGTCGGCATCCAGATCCTGGAGTCGCTGAACCTCCGCCAGCGCCGCCTGGAGATCGTCTCCTGCCCCTCCTGCGGCCGCGCCCAGGTCGACGTCTACAAGCTCGCCGACGAGGTCAGCGCCGGACTGGAGGGCATGGAGGTCCCGCTGCGCGTCGCCGTCATGGGCTGCGTGGTCAACGGACCCGGGGAGGCCCGTGAGGCCGACCTCGGTGTGGCTTCGGGCAACGGCAAGGGACAGATCTTCGTCAAGGGCGAGGTCATCAAGACCGTGCCGGAGTCGAAGATCGTCGAGACCCTCATCGAAGAGGCCATGAAGATCGCGGAGCAGATGGAGAAGGACGGCGTCGCCTCCGGGACCCCGGACGTGGTCGCCGTGGGCGAACCCGGCGCCTGACCGCACCACCAGGACCCCGCCGGAGGGCTCGCGCCAGAGCCCGCCGGCACCCGGATCCACAAAGCCCCGCCGCCCTTCCGGTCGGCGGGGTCTTCTTGTGCACGCGCCACGCCGTGGACGTGCCGGGTACAGTGCCAGAACCAGCAAACCGTGTGATGAGGCGCCCTCGTGTTGACGCAGACCACCACCCGGGTCCTCGGCCCGGGCGACCTCGGCGCAGCGCTCGCCATCCTCGAGAGCGAGCCCGTGACGAATGCTTTCGTCACCGCGCGTGTGCAGGTCGCCGGACTCGACCCGTGGCGACTCGGGGGCGAGATGTGGGGCTATTACGCCGACGGGCATCTGCGCTCCCTGTGCTACGCCGGCGCCAACCTCGTGCCCATCTGCGCCTCTCCGGAAGCCGTCCGTGCCTTCGCCGACCGCGCGCGCCGGGCCGGTCGCCGCTGCTCGTCCATCGTCGGCCCCTCGGAGCCCACCGCCCTGCTGTGGCGGCTCCTCGAACCGAACTGGGGTCCGGCCAGGGACGTACGCGCCAACCAGCCGCTCATGATCACCGAGCGGATGCCGGACGACATCGAGCCCGACCCGAACGTCCGCCGTATCCGCAAGGACGAGATGGACGTGATCATGCCGGCGTGTGTGGCCATGTTCACCGAGGAGGTCGGCGTCTCGCCCATGGCCGGCGACGGCGGACTCCTCTACCAGGCCCGCGTCGCCGAACTCGTCGGCACCGGACGGTCCTTCGCCCGCATCGACGACGGCAAAGTCGTCTTCAAGGCCGAGATCGGCGCGGCCACCCCCCAGGCGTGCCAGATCCAGGGCGTCTGGGTCGACCCCGAGTACCGGGGCATGGGACTGTCGGTGACCGGCATGGCGGCCGTCCTGCGCTACGCCCTGGCGGACGTCTCCCCGATCGTCAGCCTGTACGTCAACGACTACAACACCGCCGCCAGGGCGTCCTACCGCAGGGTCGGCTTCCGCGAGGTCGGCGCCTTCATGAGCGTGCTGTTCTGATTCCCGGCACCCCGTACTGAGCGGCCACGACGCCAAGTAGGGTTCGGCCCATGGCAGCACTCAGCGGGGACGGCTCGCAGGCCCCCGACGTCGTCGTCGAACCGCTCGATCTGACCGCGCGGGTCGACGAAGCGCTCGCCGTGCAGGCGCTCGCCTTCGGGCTCAGCGACGACGAGATCGACATCCGCCGCTACATCGTGCTGCGCCACCTGCAGAACCCGGGAGCCCGGGCGCTCGGCGCGACAACGGAGGCGGGCCGGCTCGTCGGATTCGTCTACGGCATGCCCAACGACCGCAGTCACTGGTGGTCCACCGTGGTCGAGCCGTATCTGCGCCGCAACGGCGCCGACGGCTGGCTCGACGACTCGTTCGTCATCACCGAACTCCACGTCCACCCCGACTTCCAGGGGCGCGGCGTCGGACGCGAACTGATCACCACCCTCACCGACGGATGCCGCCTGCCCCGCTCGATCCTCTCCGCGATCGACACCGAGAGCCCGGCCCGCGCCCTGTACCGCAGGCTCGGCTACCAGGACCTCGCCGGCCAGGTGCTGTTCCCGAGCGCCCCCAGCCCCTACGCGGTGATGGGCGCCCCGCTGCCGCTGCGGCGAGCGAACTGATTTCCGCCTGCGGCCGCGCCCCGGCTAACCTCCTGCACATCACACGTTCCGAGCAGGAGTTCACCATGGCCCAGGTCCAGCGCATGTCCCGTCTGATGGTCAAGACACTGCGCGACGACCCGGCGGACGCAGAGACGCTCAGCCACAAGCTCCTCGTGCGCGCCGGTTACGTCCGCCGCAACGCAGCGGGCATCTGGTCCTGGCTGCCGCTCGGCAAGCGCGTCCTGGAGAACGTCACCCGCGTCGTGCGCGAGGAGATGGACGCCATCGGCGCGCAGGAGGTCCTGCTGCCGGCGCTGCTGCCCAAGGAGCCCTACGAGGCGACGGGCCGCTGGGAGGAGTACGGTGCGGAGCTGTTCCGTCTCAAGGACCGCAAGGGCGCCGACTACCTCCTCGGCCCGACCCACGAAGAGATCTTCACCCAGCTCGTCAAGGACCAGTGCACGTCCTACAAGGACCTGCCGGTGATCCTCTACCAGATCCAGACGAAGTACCGCGACGAGGCGCGTCCCCGCTCGGGCATCCTGCGCGGCCGCGAGTTCCAGATGAAGGACTCGTACTCCTTCGACACCTCCGACGAGGGCCTCGCCCGGTCCTACGCCCTGCACCGCGAGGCGTACGTCCGGATCTTCGAGCGCCTCGGCCTGAAGCACAAGATCGTCTCCGCCGTGTCGGGGGCCATGGGCGGCTCCGCCTCCGAGGAGTTCCTGGCGCCGGCCCCGGCGGGCGAGGACACCTTCGTGTACTGCCCGTCCTGCGACTACGCGGCCAACACCGAGGCCGTCACCTTCGCGCTCGCCCCGGTCGAAGGCGCCGCGCACGGCCCGGTCGAGGAACTGGACACCCCCGACACCCCGACCATCGAGACGCTCGCCGACCACCTGGGAGTCCCGGCGTCCGCCACCCTGAAGAACCTGCTGGTCAAGGTCGACGGCGAGATCGTCGCGGTCGGCGTACCCGGCAACCGCGAGGTCGACCTCGGCAAGCTGGGCGACCACCTGGCCCCCGCGGAGGTCGAGCTGGTCACCGCGGAGGACTTCGTGGACCGCCCGGACCTGGTCCGCGGCTACGTCGGCCCGCAGGGCCTCGAGAAGGTCCGCTACATCGCCGACCCGCGCATCGCCCCCGGTACCGCATGGATCACCGGCGCCAACCGGGCGGGTTTCCACGCGAAGAACGTTGTCGCCGGCCGGGACTTCGAGGTCGACGACTACCTCGACGTCGTGGTCGTCGAGGACGGCGACCCGTGCCCCTCTTGCGGCACCGGCCTCAAGCTGGACCGCGCGATCGAGATCGGCCACATCTTCCAGCTCGGCCGCAAGTACGCGGACGCCTTCCAGCTCGACGTGCTCGGCCAGAACGGCAAGCCCGTCCGCGTGACGATGGGTTCGTACGGCGTCGGCGTCTCGCGCGCGGTGGCCGCGCTCGCCGAGCAGACCGCCGACGAGCAGGGCCTGTGCTGGCCCCGCGAGATCGCCCCGGCAGACGTCCACGTCGTCGCCGCCGGCAAGGCCCTGCAGACCGAGCTCGCCCTCGACGTCGCCGAGCAGCTCGGCGCGGCGGGCCTGCGGGTCCTGGTCGACGACCGCGCGGGCGTCTCCCCGGGTGTGAAGTTCACGGACGCGGAGCTGATCGGCGTCCCCAAGATCCTGGTGGCCGGCCGCCGCTCGGCCGAGGGCGTCCTGGAACTGAAGGACCGCCGGACGGGGGAGCGGGAGGAGCTCACGGTGGCGGACGCGGTGGCGCGGCTGCGGGGGTAGACAGAGGGGCGGCCGCTGCGCGGGCTTGCTTCCCCGCGCAGCGGGCGGGCCACGACTACAGCCAGCCAGCGAACTCCAGCGCCAGTTCCCCCTCCGCGTGCCGCCCCCGGCCACCGCACGCAGGCCCGACTCCACCGCGCGGAACAGCGTCCAGCCCCGTAGCCGGTCGCGGTCGACCTCCAGGGAGTCCGCGAGGCGGTTCAGCCTGCGGCGGGCCGCCGACGCGCCCGCGGAGGACGCGACGAGGTCCTCGACGCGGTCGCGGGCGAGGCGGGCCAGGTCGTACGCGCGTTCGCCGACCACGGGCTCGGGTCCGACCGCCAGCCATGGCGCGCGGTCGCCGGAAAGCACCTTCCCCTGGCGGAAGTTGCCGTGCAGCAGCAGTTCTTCCGGCGCTGCCGCGACCAGTTCGTCCCGGGCCGCCAGCGCGGCCGCGACGAGCGGCTCCGCGGAGCTCCGCATCGTCGCCGCCTGCCGTGCCGTGCGGTCCGCCACCGTCTCGAAGGCATGGCCGGCCGGCGGCTCGACCCACAGCCGTCGTACGGTGCCCGCCGCCTCCAGCAGAGCCTTGGCCTCAGGGAGGGATCGGAGCGAGACCTCGGTGTGCAGCCGCTCCAGCAGGAGTTCGCCGTCGGCGGCGTCCAGCAGCCGTACCGCGCCCCAGCCGTTCCAGTGCTCCAGCGCGGACGCCTCGGCCCCGGGGGCCGCGGACGGGGGAGCCAGCTTCAGCGCGGCGGGTGTGCCGTCCGGTTGCCGTACGAGAAGGAGCAGGCTGCTCCGGCCGCCCGGCACCACGGTCCGTTCGACCTCCAGCTTCCGCCGGTCCACGGTCTCCTGGACCGTTCCTGGCAGCCGCGACAGCCACGCGTCGTCCTCGCCGAGTGCCCGGACCAGCCGCTGCGGGGGTTCGAAAGCCATACGCCCGTTGTTCCTTCCCCGTCAGTCCTGGCCGGCCCGCTCGGCGAGCCCAGGAAAGGCTACGCCGCTGCCGCGCCAGCGCACCGCGCGGACCGCCGCTTCGCGCAGCGCGCCCGCGGCCTCCAGCCGCAGCGGCCCTTCCGCGGCCCGTACGAGATCGGAGTAGACGGCCGCCACCCGCTCCTCGAGGACGGCGGCGAGCCGTATCGCGGCTGCGGCGTCCGGCACGGGGAAGGGCAGGGCGTAGCCCGCGGCGGCCGCCGCGGGCTTTCCGCCGCGGTCGCGCACGGTCCGCGTCAGCGAGTCCCGCCGTGAGCGGTGTGCGGCATGGGCGGCGGCGGCCTCGTTCTCGCGGTCCTCGCCGACCCGGCCGCCGACCACCCCGTATCCGTAGACGGCGGCGTGCTCCGCCGCGAGTGCGGCCTGGAGGGCGTCGAGCTCGCGCGCCGTGTCGCCCCGGGCGTCCACCGTGGTCAACGCGGGTCCCCCTTCGTCAGCAGGTACGCATGCGCGGCTCCGGCCGCGGCGACGGAGGCCAGCAGGCGGGCGAGTTCCGGTTCAGCGTCGGTGAGGGAGGCGGTGTGGCTGTCCGAGGTGCGGCGCTCGGCCGCAGCCAGCGCCCGAAGTGCGGCAGCGGGGTCCTCGGGCACGGAGCCTGCCGCGGTGGCGGACGGTGTGACGGGCGGGGCGGTGGACGGCGTGACGGACGGGGCGGTGGACGGCGTGACGGACGGTGAGCGAGTGGCGGACGTCTGCCCTGACGGGCCGCCGGCGAGAGCCGCGGCGTGCGCGGAGACCGCGGTACGCAGCGGTGTCAGCCGTTCGGCGAGCTCCGGGTGGCGGGCGATGACGGCGTCGTACTCGTCGCCGAGCGCCGTGCTCCTGGCCGCGAGCCGTGCCCGCAGCGCGGCCTCCGCGCGAGCCGGGTCGGCGGACCTGCCGGACGGGCGCCGCGTCCCGGGGGAGTCGCTCGAACAGCCCGTCAACATGCCGGCAGCAGCCGCTCCCGTCGCCAACAGCGCACGTCTGCGTGTCGTCCCCGTGCGCCCCACGCGTGTCTCCTCGGGCTCGCAGTGATCATCGCCGCAGGCGAGCGTACCTGCGGCTACCGGGCGGGTGGACGGCAACACCCCCCGCGACCGGATACCCTTTCTTCGACACGCGACGATCCCACAACAGCACACGCGGCCGAGGAGTCACCCGGATGAGCACCACCCAGAGCGAGAGGCTGCGCGGGCTGCTTGAGCCGCTCGTCAGCGCCGCGGGACTGGATCTGGAAGAGATCGAGGTCTCCCGGGCGGGCCGGCGCCGCATGCTGAGGGTCACCGTGGATTCCGACGAAGGCGTGGAACTGGACGCCTGTGCCGAGCTGAGCCGCGCCATCTCCGAGAAGCTCGACGAGACGGACGCGATGGGCGAGGGCGAGTACGTCCTCGAAGTCAGCTCCCCCGGCGCCGACCGCCCGCTGACCGAGCGCCGTCATTTCGTGCGCGCCACCGGCCGCCTCGTGAAGCTGCAGCTGAAAGAGGGCGAGGACCTGGTGGCCCGCCTCCTGACCGTGGACGACGAGGGACTCGACCTCGAGGTACCCGGTGTGAAGGGGCGCAGGCCCACCGCCCGCCGGGTGGCCTTCGACGACATCGTGAAGGCCCGTGTGGAGATCGAGTTCAACCGCAAGGACAAGAAGGAAGAGGAGGCGTAGCCGTGGACATCGACGTGAAGCTCCTGAAGGGCCTGGCCCAGGAGAAGGAGATCGCCTTCGACCTGCTGGTCGAGGCCATCGAGTCGGCCCTCCTCATCGCGTACCACCGCACCGAGGGCAGTCGCCGCCACGCCCGTGTGGTGCTCGACCGGAACACCGGTCACGTGACCGTGTGGGCCAAGGAGGACCCGGCCGATCTGGAGGAGGGGCAGGAGCCGAAGGAGTTCGACGACACTCCGTCCGACTTCGGCCGGATCGCCGCCACCACGGCCCGTCAGGTCATCCAGCAGCGGCTGCGTGACGCGGAGAACGACGTCACCTTCGGCGAGTACGCCCGCCGTGAGGGCGACATCGTCGCGGGCATGGTCCAGCAGGGCAAGGACCCCAAGAACGTCCTGGTGAGGCTGGACGACAAGCTCGAGGCGATCCTGCCGGTGCAGGAGCAGGTCCCCGGCGAGGAGTACACGCACGGTCTGCGCCTGCGCACCTATGTGGTGCGTGTGGCCAGGGGCGTGCGCGGTCCCTCCGTCACTCTGTCCCGCACCCACCCGAATCTGGTGAAGAAGCTTTTCGCGCTGGAGGTTCCGGAGATCGCCGACGGCAGTGTGGAGATCGCCGCGATCGCCCGCGAGGCCGGTCATCGAACCAAGATCGCCGTCCGCTCGACCCGCTCCGGCCTGAATCCCAAGGGCGCCTGCATCGGCCCGATGGGCAGCCGTGTGCGTAATGTCATGGCCGAGCTGCACGGCGAGAAGATCGACATCGTGGACTGGTCCGACGACCCGGCTGAGATGGTGGCGAACGCCCTGTCGCCCGCACGGGTCAGCAAGGTGGAGGTCGTCGACCTCGGCGCCCGCTCCGCCCGGGTGACGGTCCCGGACTACCAGCTGTCGCTGGCGATCGGCAAGGAGGGGCAGAACGCCCGCCTGGCCGCCCGTCTGACCGGCTGGCGCATCGACATCCGGCCCGACACCGAGCAGAGCCCCGACCAGGGCTGAGGAATGGGCAGGGGCCGAATCCCGTTGCAGTGCGGACGGGAGCCGACCAAGATCTCACAAGGATCAGGACAACAACCGTTCGATTTTTGCCCCCAAGGGGTGAGGTCGGTGCGGGGAGGTAGACTTAACCGTGTCTGGCCGGACGCATGCCCGCGTGTGCCCTGAGCGAACCTGTGTGGGATGCCGGGAGCGAGCGGCCAAGAGCGATCTGCTGCGGATCGTGGTGATCGAGGGCGAGTGCGTCCCCGATGATCGCGGTACGCTGCCCGGCCGGGGTGCGTACGTGCACCCCGCCTTGGTCTGTTTCGACCTGGCGGTCCGCCGCCGGGCGTTCCCGAGGGCCTTCCGGGCCCAGGGACCGCTCGATACCGCCCTGGCGCGGCGGTATGTCGAGCAGGCAGCACCGTAAGAGAAAGAAGTACGGCACGGATACCCCCGTGCGGTCAGGTACCTCGCGAGTTGGAAGTAGGTCGAGATTGCGATGAGCACTCGATGAGTACGCGATGAGTACGCCCATGAAGTAGCGACGGTCCGGCGGTAACCCGGACCTAAAAGGAGCGAAGTGGCTAAGGTCCGGGTATACGAACTCGCCAAGGAGTTCGGCGTAGAGAGCAAGGTCGTCATGGCCAAGCTCCAAGAACTCGGTGAATTCGTCCGTTCGGCGTCCTCGACGATCGAGGCGCCGGTTGTACGCAAACTGACTGATGCACTGCAGGGGCCCGGCGGCAACGCCGGCAAGTCCGCTGCGAAGCCTGGCGCGCCCCGCAAGGCGACGCCTTCGAAGCCTGCCGCGCCCTCGGCGCCGGCGGGACGTTCTGCTGCCCCCAAGCCCGGCGCACCGGCCCCCAAGCCGGCCCCGGCGAGCAGCACCCCCTCCTCCGCGGCCCCGGCTCCGGGACCGCGTCCGACACCGGGTCCCAAGCCCGCGCCGGCCAAGCCCGCCCCGGCGGCTCCGGTGCCCGCTGCCGAGTTCTCGGCCCCGGCTCCGGCCCAGCCCGCCGCACCGCAGGCCCCGCGCCCCGCGGGTGCCACGCCCGGTCCGCGCCCTGCCCGTCCGGCTCCGGCCGGCGGTCAGCGTGACGGCGGTCAGCGTGACGGCGGTCAGCGTGACGGTGGTCAGCGTGACGGCGGCCGTGGCGGCGAGCGTCCGGCGCGTCCCGCCGGCGGCCAGGGCGCCCCGCGCCCCGGTGGCCGTCCGGCCGGTCCCCGTCCGGGTAACAACCCGTTCACGTCCGGTGGCTCCACAGGCATGGCGCGTCCGCAGGCGCCCCGTCCGGGTGGCGCACGTCCCGGCCCCGGCGGACCTGGTGGCGCTGGTCCCGGCGCTCCGCGTCCGCAGGGCGGCCCCGGTGGCGCCCCGCGTCCGCAGGGCCAGGGCGGCGCCCGCCCGACCCCCGGCGGTATGCCTCGTCCGCAGGCCCCGCGTGCCGGTGGCCCCGGTGGCGCGCCCGGCGGTAACCGTCCGAACCCCGGCATGATGCCGCAGCGTCCCGCTGCCGGTCCCCGTCCTGGTGGTGGTGGCCCCGGCGGCCGCGGTCCCGGCGGTGGCGGCGGCGGTCGTCCCGGCGGTGGCGGTGGCGGTCGTCCCGGTGGCGGCGGCTTCGCCGGCCGTCCGGGTGGCGGCGGCGGTGGCGGTTTCGCCGGCCGTCCCGGTGCTCCCGGTGGCGGTGGCGGTTTCGCCGGCCGTCCGGGTGGTCCCGGTGGTGGCGGCGGTGGCCGTCCCGGCTTCGGTGGTCGTCCCGGTGGTCCGGGTGGCCGTGGTGGCACGCAGGGCGCCTTCGGTCGTCCCGGCGGTCCCGCGCGTCGTGGTCGCAAGTCGAAGCGGCAGAGGCGCCAGGAGTACGAGGCCATGCAGGCCCCGTCGGTCGGCGGCGTGATGCTGCCTCGCGGCAACGGACAGTCCGTCCGCCTGTCGCGCGGTGCGTCCCTCACCGACTTCGCGGAGAAGATCAACGCCAACCCGGCGTCGCTCGTCGCCGTGATGATGAACCTCGGCGAGATGGTCACGGCCACGCAGTCCGTCTCCGACGAGACGCTGAAGCTCCTCGCGGATGAGATGAACTACATCCTCGAGATCGTCAGCCCGGAGGAGGAGGACCGCGAGCTGCTCGAGTCCTTCGACATCGAGTTCGGCGAGGACGAGGGTGGCGAGGAGTTCCTCGTCGCGCGTCCGCCGGTCGTGACCGTCATGGGTCACGTCGACCACGGTAAGACGCGACTGCTGGACACCATCCGCAAGACGAACGTCGTCGCGGGCGAGGCCGGTGGCATCACTCAGCACATCGGTGCCTACCAGGTCGCGACCGTCGTCAACGACGAAGAGCGTCGCATCACCTTCATCGACACCCCGGGTCACGAGGCGTTCACCGCCATGCGTGCCCGTGGTGCGAAGTCGACCGACATCGCGATCCTCGTGGTGGCGGCCAACGACGGTGTGATGCCCCAGACGATCGAGGCGCTGAACCACGCCAAGGCGGCCGGCGTGCCGGTCGTGGTCGCGGTCAACAAGATCGACGTCGAGGGTGCCGACCCGACCAAGGTGCGCGGTCAGCTCACCGAGTTCGGTCTGGTGGCCGAGGAGTACGGCGGCGACACGATGTTCGTCGACATCTCCGCCAAGCAGGGCCTCAACATCGAGAGCCTGCTGGAGGCCGTGGTCCTCACCGCGGACGCCTCGCTCGACCTGCGGGCCAACCCGGAGCAGGACGCGCAGGGCATCGCGATCGAGTCCCACCTGGACCGTGGCCGCGGCGCCGTCGCGACCGTCCTGGTCCAGCGAGGCACCCTGCGGGTCGGCGACACCATGGTGGTCGGCGACGCGTACGGCCGTGTCCGCGCGATGCTCGACGACAAGGGCGAGAACGTGGAAGAGGCGGGTCCCTCGACTCCGGTCCTCGTCCTCGGTCTCACCAACGTCCCGGGTGCCGGCGACAACTTCCTCGTCGTCGACGAGGACCGCACGGCCCGCCAGATCGCCGAGAAGCGCGCGGCGCGTGAGCGCAACGCCAACTTCGCCCGGCGCGGAGTCCGGTTCTCCCTGGAGAACCTGGACGAGGCCCTCAAGGCCGGTCTGGTGCAGGAACTCAACCTCATCATCAAGGGCGACGCGTCCGGTTCGGTGGAGGCTCTCGAGTCCTCGCTGCTCCAGCTCGACGTCGGCGAAGAGGTCGACATCCGCGTCCTGCACCGCGGTGTGGGTGCGGTCACCGAGTCGGACATCGACCTGGCGACCGGCTCCGACGCCATCGTCATCGGCTTCAACGTCCGCGCTGCGGGCCGCGCGGCGCAGATGGCGGAGCGCGAGGGCGTCGACGTCCGCTACTACTCGGTGATCTACCAGGCCATCGAGGAGATCGAGGCGGCCCTCAAGGGCATGCTCAAGCCGGAGTACGAAGAGGTCGAGCTCGGCACGGCGGAGATCCGCGAGGTCTTCCGCTCGTCCAAGCTGGGCAACATCGCCGGTGTGCTGGTCCGCTCCGGCGAGGTCAAGCGCAACACCAAGGCGCGGTTGCTGCGCGATGGCAAGGTCATCGCGGAGAGCCTCACCATCTCCGGTCTGCGTCGCTTCAAGGACGACGTCACCGAGATCCGCGAAGGCTTCGAGGGTGGTATCAACCTCGGAAACTTCAACGACATCAAGGTCGACGACGTCATCGCGACGTACGAGATGCGCGAGAAGCCGCGCGGCTGACGCACGGCAGTCGTCCGGGGCCGGTCGGCGGAAGTAATTCCGTCGATCGGCCCCGGCCGTTGCGTGTACGGTTTGGGTGTCCCTGCCAAGTGCGGCGGGGACCCGACCGTGCCGGTCCGGCGGGAAGCCCCCGGACCCCGGCGCGACGAACCCGGACCGGCGGGACATCCGGACATACATGTATGTGGGGACACTGTCCTTCGATCTGCTTCTCGGCGACGTACGGTCGCTGAAGGAGAAGCGCTCCGTGGTCCGACCGATCGTCGCCGAACTCCAGCGGAAATACGCGGTGAGCGCGGCAGAGGTGAGCGGCCAGGACCTCTACCGGCGGGCCGAGATCGGCCTCGCCGTGGTGTCCGGGGACACAGGGCACCTCACGGACGTACTCGACCGGTGCGAGCGCCTCGTCGCCGCCCGGCCGGAAGTGGAGCTGCTGTCGGTACGCCGCAGACTCCACAGCGACGAAGACTGAATGCAAGGCAGAGAAGGAGACGGACCAGTGGCCGACAACGCGCGGGCGAAAAAGCTGGCAGACCTCATCCGGGAGGTGGTCGCGGAGAAGCTGCAGCGTGGCATCAAGGACCCTCGCCTGGGTTCGCACGTGACCATCACGGACACCCGCGTCACGGGTGACCTGCGGGAGGCCACGGTCTTCTACACGGTCTACGGCGACGACGAGGACAGGGCCAGTGCCGCTGCGGGCCTGCAGAGCGCCAAGGGCATCCTGCGCTCGGCGGTCGGCGCGGCGGCGGGTACCAAGTTCACGCCGACCCTCACCTTCGTGGCCGACGCGCTCCCGGAGAACGCCAAGACGATCCAGGACCTCCTCGACAAGGCACGCGCCTCCGACGCCAAGGTCCGCGAGGTGTCCTCCGGCGCCACGTACGCCGGCGAGGCCGACCCGTACCGCAAGCCCGAGGACGAGGACGAAGCCTCGGAATGACGCAGCGCACCGTCACGCCCGACGGACTTGTCATCGTCGACAAGCCGTCGGGCTTCACTTCGCACGACGTCGTCGCCAAGATGCGCGGGATCGCCAGAACCCGCCGCGTCGGACACGCGGGGACGCTCGATCCCATGGCCACCGGCGTACTGGTGCTGGGTGTCGAGAAGGCCACCAAACTTCTCGGGCATCTCGCGCTGACCGAGAAGGAGTACCTGGGCACCATCCGGCTGGGCCAGGACACCGTCACGGACGACGCCGAGGGTGAGGTCACCTCCTCCACCGCCGCCTCCGCCGTCACACGCGAGGCCATCGACGCGGGCGTCGCCGGGCTCACCGGCGACATCATGCAGGTGCCGTCCAAGGTCAGCGCCATCAAGATCGACGGAAAGCGGTCGTACGCGCGGGTGCGCGGCGGCGAGGAGTTCGACATCCCGGCCCGCCCGGTGACCGTCTCCTCCTTCCACGTGCACGACGTCCGCCCGACGACCACGGACGACGGCCTGCCCGTCGTCGACCTGGTCGTGTCCGTGGTCTGTTCGTCCGGCACCTACATCCGGGCGCTCGCCCGCGACCTCGGCGCCGTGCTCGGAGTGGGCGGGCACCTGACGGCGCTTCGGCGCACCCGGGTGGGCCCGTACGGCCTGGACGCGGCGAAGACGCTCGACCAGCTCCAGGAGGAGCTGACCGTGATGCCGATCGCCGAGGCGGCGGCCGCCGCCTTCCCCCGCTGGGACGTGGACGAGCGGCGGGCCAAGCTGCTCACCAACGGCGTGCGGCTCGAGATGCCGGCGCACGACCGCGCCCCGGTGGCGGTCTTCGGGCCCGACGGACGCTTCCTGGCGCTCGTGGAGGAGCAGAACGGCAAGGCGAAGAGCCTGGCCGTCTTCGGCTGACCCGAGCCTGCCGACGTCCCCTCGCGGATGTTCGCTTCGTCGTGGAGCGGACGGCTGTGCCGTCCGCTCCACGATCCCCCCTCGATTCCCCCGCACAGTGTCTATCCACCCAGGCCCCTCGATTCACCCCTTCGAGCAGGCGCTCGGAGTGAACCGGGGTGCACTGGGGGGCGCGTTCGAGATCCGCGCTTCTCTTCTTGATCATCGTCGGCCTACCGTCGTCCGTATGGGACGCGCTGACCTGGCAACTTTGGTACGGATCTGCGATCCGGCCGGTCGGACGCACGGCACCGGCTTCGTCGCCGACGACCTCGGCACGGTCGTGACCGGCCATGACGTGGTCACGGGCCTGGCCCGGCCCGTCGTGCTGCCGATGGACGGCGGCGGACCCGCGATCGAGGCCGACTCCGTCACCCCGCTGCCGACCAGCGGCCTCGCCCTCGTGCACACGAGCGGCCTTCGCATCGTGCCCCTGCCGATCGGGGCGCGCGAGCGGGTGGAACCGGGCACCTATGTGCGTCTCCCGGCGGGCGGTTGGCGTGAGGCGCGTGTGCTCGCGGCCGCTCACGGCGTCCTGGAGCTCGCCATCGGCACGGACGGCAGCGACGCCCTGCGCCTCGTGGGCGGAGCCGCCGGCGGGCCGGTGCTCGACGCGGCGACCGGGGCGGTCCTCGGCCTTCTCGCCGCCCCACCGCCGCCAGGCACCACCGCCTCGGCCCTGCTCGCGCACTTCGTGTGCAGCCCCCGCTCCGAGCCGCACGCCGAGCTCCTGCGCAGGAACGCAGCCGTCGCGCCCGCGTACGGACCTGACCTGAACCTTGCCGCGGTACTGGAGCTGACCGCGACCTCGCTCGCGCAGGCCGCCGGTGCGGACACATGGCCGGAGCCCGTCCCGCGGCCCGAGATCGCGGAGGAGTTCGCGGCGTTCACCGCGCACCACGCCCCGGCTCTGGTCCTCGGATTCGTCGGCGCGCCCGGCACGGGCCGTACGACGGAGCTGCGCGCGCTCGCCGCTCGCCGCGCCCAGGGGCCGGGCCCCGCGCCCACGCTGTGGCTGCGCGGTGCCGACGTCCGGGCCGGTGACACCTCCCTCGCCGACGCCGCAGCCCGCACCCTGCGCGGGGCCGCCCGCATCGTCGCCGTCCCGGAGCATGCGGACGGCCGCGAGCGCGGGGCGAGCCCGGACCGGGTGGCGAGCCTGGCCGCCGAGGCGGGCCGGCCGCTGCTCGTCGTCCTCGACGGCCCGGAGGAGATGCCGCCCGCGACGGCAACGGCCCTGCCGGGCTGGTCGGCGGCCACCGCGGCGTGGCTCTCCTCGTCCGGCACCCGGCTGGTCGTGGCATGCCGTCCGGAGCACTGGGAGCAGACCGGGGCGCTCTACCCGCCGCACCTGCTGCACCGCCCGGTCGGCGGGGCGGCGCAAGAACCGGCCGGAGCGCGCCGCGCAGGCGTCGAAGGCATCCCGGCCGCGCCGCTGCGGCGGCAGGCGCGACCGCATCGGGCTTCTGCAGCGCAGGCAGCCCACGTGGTCCGGAGCCATGGCACCCAGGCAGCACGTGGACACCACGCGGCACACACGGCACAGGCAGCGGACGCGGCGCCGCTGATCGGGGACGAGCCGGAACGCACGCTGCCGGGGCCCCGCTCCCCGGCCGTGGTGTCGCCGCCGCCCGCCGTAGGGGGCAGCTGCCCCCAGCCGGGTGTCCGGGACCCGCAGCCTCCCCCCGGCGTGCGTCTCGGCGACCTGACACCCGAGCAGGCCAGGGCGGCACGGCAGAGGTACGGGCTGGGGCCCGGCAGCGTGGCGGCCGAGGACGAGCGGCATCCGCTCGTGCTCAGGCTCCTTTCGGAGGTGCACCGTGCCCTGCCCGGCATCGTGCCGGGCACACCGGGGCGGGACGAGGTCTTCGGCGCCTACCTCGACCTCCTCTGTCTGCGGATCGCGGTACGCGTCGCCGCCACGGCCGGGTCCCCGCCCCGGGGCGCCGCCGTCCGGCGGCTCGCCACCCGGGTCGCCGGGCGGGTGCACGAGGCCGCCCGGCGATGCCTCGGGACCGTTCACGGCCAACTCGACCGTGCCTCGTTCGAGGAGCTGTTCCCCTGGGCGGGCGGCTGGGCGTCCGCCGCCCTCACCGAGAGCCTCCTCGTCCCGGCCGGCAACGGCTACCGCTTCGCCCATGAGGAGCTCGCCGACTGGATCCAGGGCGCCCATCTCGACGTCGATGCCGCGCTCGACGCGCTCGTCCACCGCCGCGAGCACCCGGGGCCGGGGGAGGACGGCCCGCCGCCCGTGGCCCGTCATCGCATCGGTCCCGTCGCCCAGGCCCTGCTGCATCTCGGCCGCGAGCGCGGAGCACACCGACTGGCCCACCGGCTCGCCGAATTGGCCGAGGCGGTCCAGGACGACGTCCGCGGCCGACGGGACCCGGACGCTCGCTGGTGGGCCTCCAGGCTGCTGCACGAGGTGCTCGGCCGGGTGCCGGACGCCGAGCCGTGTCTCGCCGTCCTGCAACGCCTGGCGGAACGGCCGCGGGACGATTTCGGGCCCGCCTTCTGGGCCGGTCTGAGGCTCGGGGACCCGGCGAGGTTCGACCTCCTGCGGCGGCTCGTACCCGGCGACCCTTCCCCGCCGGGCGGCACCGCCACACCCCGCTTCCTGGAGCTCGCCGACGCGCGGTTGGCGGCCGACCCCGCGGCCGTGCAGCCGCTGCTCTGCCGGTGGTTCGACGACGACACGCCCCTCGCCACAGGGCCAGGTGCCACGGTGCGCCCCACGGTGGGCGCGGCCGCACAGGCGCTGCTCTACGCACGCAGGGACCTTGCCGCCGACGACCTCGCCGAAGCCCTCGCGGACACCTCCCACCCCCGCGCCGCCGAGCTTCTGCGTGCGCTCGCGGCGGACGAACCGTCCGCCATGTGCCGGGCCGTGGACCGCTGGGCCCGCGACCCGCGGCCCGGGCGACGGGCAGCTGCCGCCGCCTACGGGCCGCTCATCGCGGCCGTCAGCGACACGGACCGGGAACTGCTGCGACGGGCCGCCCGCGCCCTTCTTGCCGGCACCCGGGGCGCGCACGGACCCGCGCTCACCCTGCTGGTCCGGGACCCGGTGAGCCGGCCCCGGCACCTGCTGCGGGCGCTCGAACTGTTCGCCGCGGGCGACCCCTGCCTGCCCGCCGACGCCGTCACCGACGCGCTGACGACCCACCCCGGTCCGGTGCTCGCCGCGTTCAGGAGCCGGCTTCTGCGGCCGGACTCCTCCGACCGAGCGGGAGAGACACTCGCCGCGCTCGCCGATGCCGCCGCCACACCCGCCGTCGCCCGCCGGGCGGCCGCCCTCGTGTGCGAGTACGTCGACCACCGTCCGGACGGCGCGGTGCACGCCGCCGCGTACGTCCACCGCCGCCTCGAGCAAGGGCCGGACGGCCGGGACGTGCTGTTCCCGCTCGTCACCCACCTCGTGCGCGGCCGCCCGGCCCGGGTGCGTGGCGCCCTCGCGCCCGTGCTCGCAGCGGGCGGGGCCGTCGGCTCCCGCCCGCTGCGCGCCGAGCTGCTGGAGGTCCTGCTGCGGTACGAGCAGTACGAGGCCCGCGACCTCACCGTCCTCGACGACCTGCTGTGTGCCGCCGCGTACGGCTGCGGGACACGCGAGGAGGAACGGACCCGGTCGCTGGTCCACCGGACGGGCCTGCTGCTCGTCCGCACCCCGAAGGGCGCGGCGTGCTTCGAGCGGAGGCTCACGGAGCTGGACCGCGAGGTGCCCGAATTCGCCGTGCTCATGGCAAGCTGGCCGGTCGTGGATCCGCAGCAATGGGCCGCGGTGGAGGCCTGCCGGTCACTCGGGATACGGGGGAGCCCGGTGCCGATGCCGACCCGGGCCTCCGGGCATGGCAGTCTTAGACCTGCGTAATCGGCAATCACGTACACAGGTTCGGGCGAGGAGCGGTCACAGTGCAGCGCTGGCGTGGCTTGGAGGACATCCCCGAGGACTGGGGACGCAGCGTCGTCACCATCGGCTCCTACGACGGCGTGCACCGCGGGCACCAGCTGATCATCGGACGTGCGGTGCAGCGGGCGCGCGAGCTCGGCGTGCCGTCCGTCGTGGTGACCTTCGACCCGCACCCCAGCGAGGTCGTCCGCCCGGGCAGCCACCCGCCGCTGCTCGCGCCGCACCACCGCCGTGCGGACCTGATGGCCGGGCTCGGCGTGGACGCGGTGCTCGTCCTGCCGTTCACCGCCGAGTTCTCCCAGCTCTCACCGGCCGACTTCATCGTGAAGGTGCTGGTCGACAAATTGCACGCGCGGGCGGTCATCGAAGGCCCCAACTTCCGCTTCGGTCACCGGGCGGCCGGCAATGTCTCCTTCCTCGCGGAGATGGGCCGGACGTACGACTACGAGGTCGAGGTCGTCGACCTGTATGTGCGGGGCGAGGCGGGCGGCGGTGAGCCGTTCTCCTCGACGCTCACCCGCCGGCTGATCGCCGAGGGCGACGTCGAGGGGGCCTCCGAGATCCTCGGCCGCCCGCACCGCGTCGAGGGCATCGTCGTGCGCGGCGCCCAGCGCGGGCGCGAGCTGGGCTTCCCGACGGCCAACGTCGAAACCCTGCCGCACACCGCGATCCCCGCCGACGGCGTGTACGCGGGCTGGCTCACGGCGGCCGGCGAGCGGATGCCGGCTGCGATCTCGGTGGGCACGAACCCCCAGTTCGACGGCACCGAGCGGACCGTGGAGGCGTACGCGATCGACCGGGTGGGCCTCGAGCTGTACGGGCTGCACGTGACGGTGGACTTCCTGGCGTACGTACGCGGCCAGGAGAAGTTCGACACTATCGACTCGCTGCTCGTGGCGATGGCGGACGACGTGAAGAAGTGCCGCGAGCTCACCGCGTCGTACGACACCGGTCACTGACCCGCCCCGCGCCGACCGGGGACGCCCGGGGGCGAGGCGCCCCCGGCCGCCCACCGAAGGAGCCTCAGCCGGCCGCCGTTGCCCAGTGACACGCCACCTGCGGTCCCGGCGCGTTCGCCAGGACCGGAAGCTCCCGCGAACGGCACAGGTCGGCCACGCCGGCACGGGAAGCCTCGCCCGACGCCAGGACCTGGCAGCGGGCGTGGAAGCGGCAGCCCTCCGGGATGCGGGACGGGTCCGGCGGTTCGCCGGTGAGCACCACCGGCGCGCTCTCCGACTCCGGCAGCACCGACAACAGCGCCTGGGTGTAGGGGTGCTGAGGTGACGTCAGCACATCCTCCACGGGTCCCGACTCGACGATCCGCCCGAGATACATCACCGCCACCCGGTCCGCGATGTTCCAGGCAAGGCCCAGGTCGTGGGTCACGACCAGCGCGGAGAGCCCCAGTTCGTCCCGCAGCCGCAGCAGGAGCGCCAGGATCTCGCCGCGCACGGACGCGTCGAGGGAGGCCACCGGTTCGTCGGCCACGATGAGCTCGGGCTCCAGCACCAGGGCCCCCGCGATGACGACGCGCTGCCGCTGGCCGCCCGACAGTTCGTGCGGATAGCGGAGGAAGAAGCGCTCCGGCGGGCGCAGGCCGGCCCGGGACAGCGCCTGGGCGACCGCCGCGCGCTCGTCGCCCGGGTAGCCGTGGATCCGGAGGCCCTCCGCCACGGCGTCGTACACCGTGTGGCGGGGGTTGAGCGATCCGCTCGGGTCCTGGAGGACCAGCTGCACGCGCTTGCGGTACGCCTTCAG
Organism: Streptomyces sp. Tu 2975; assembly: GCF_009832925.1. Classification (GTDB taxonomy): domain Bacteria; phylum Actinomycetota; class Actinomycetes; order Streptomycetales; family Streptomycetaceae; genus Streptomyces. The sequence goes on along the minus strand of NZ_CP047140.1, from coordinate 2,360,819 downwards.
GGCGCGCGAGGCGTACCCGAGCGGTTCCCCGCCGAAGGTGACCCGCCCTGAGGTGGGCGGCACCAGGCCGAGGAGCGAACGCGCGAGCGTGGTCTTGCCGCAGCCGGACTCGCCGACCAGGGCGACGATCTCGCCCGCGCCGATGTCGAGGTCCACACCGTCGACGGCCCTGGCGGAGGGCCCGCCGCGGCGGCCGGGGAAGACGACGTGCAGTCCGGTGGCGGAGAGCAGGGGAGAGGTGGTGGTCATGACGTGCTCCTGTGTCACTGCTGCTTCTCCGTCCCCACCAGCACGCACGCCGCCCGGTGTCCCTCACCCGCCGTGACCAGCTCCTGGTCCTGCTCGGCGCACGAGTCGAGCGCGACGGGGCAGCGCGGGTGGAACGTACAGCCGCCGGGAAGCGACGACGGGTCGGGCGGGTCGCCCGGCAGTCCGCGTGGGGCCCTGCGGGAGGCCGGGTCGCCGATGCGCGGGAAGGCGGCGGACAGGGCCCGCCCGTACGGATGCTCTGCCGTGCCGTACACGGCGCGGGCCGGGCCCTCCTCCACGACCCGGCCCGCGTACATCACGGCGAGCCGGTCGCAGGTGTCGGCGAGGACACCCAGATCGTGGCTGATCATCAGCAGGCTGATGTCCTTCTCGGCGACCAGCTGCTCGATCAGCCGCAGGATCTGCGCCTGGATCATCACGTCGAGCGCGGTCGTCGGCTCGTCGGCGACGATCAGCTGCGGATCGCACGCCAGAGCCATCGCGATCATCACGCGCTGGCGCTGCCCGCCGGACAGCTCGTGCGGGTACGCGTCGGCCCGCGCGGCCGGCAGCCCGACGTGCTGGAGCAGCTCACCGACACGGCGTTTCGCCTCGGCCGGCGTCGACCTCCGGTGCAGCATGATCGGCTCGGCGATCTGGTCGCCGACGCGGTGCACGGCGTTCAGGGAGTGCATCGCGCCCTGGAAGACGATCGACGCGCCCGCCCACCGCACCGCCCGCAGCCGGCCCCACTTCATCGTGAGGACGTCCTCGCCGTCGAGCATGATCTCGCCGGTCAGCCGGGCGGAGGCCGGCAGCAGCCGCAGCAGGGCGAGGGCCAGCGTCGACTTGCCGCAGCCCGACTCGCCCGCGACACCGAGCTTCTGCCCCGCGCCGAGGGACAGGTCGACACCGCGTACGGCGGGCACGGCGCGTTTCTCGGAGCCGTAGGTCACATGGAGGTTCCTGACCTCGAGCACACTCAACGCGCCACTCCCAGCTTCGGGTTGAGTACGGACTCGATCGTGCGTCCGCACAGGGTGAAGGCGAGCGCCACGAGCGCGATGGCGATTCCGGGCGGGGCGAGATACCACCAGTGGCCGGAGGAGACGGCGCCCGCCTCACGCGCGTCCTGGAGCATTCCGCCCCAGGAGACGACGGTCGGGTCACCGAGCCCGAGGAACGCGAGTGTCGCCTCTGTGAGGATGGCGCTGGAGATGCCCAGTGTCGTCTGGGCGAGGACCAGCGGCATCACGTTGGGCAGGACGTGCCGGTTCATGATGTGCCCGTGGCCGCCGCCGAGCGCCTTGGCGCGTTCGATGTAGGGGCGGGACTCCACGGCGATGGTCTGCGCCCGGACGAGCCGCGCCGTGGTGGGCCAGCTGGTGATACCGATGGCGATGATGACCGTCCACACGTTGCGGGACATCACGGTCGCGAGCACGATCGCCAGCACCAGTGCCGGCATGACCAGGAACCAGTCCGTGATCCGCATCAGCACGGTGGAGAACCAGCCGCCGTAGTGACCGGCGATGATGCCGACGAGTGTGCCGATGGCGACCGACAGCGCGGCGGCCAGCAGACCCACGGTCAGCGAGATCCTCGCGCCCCACACCAGCAGTCCCAGCAGCGAGCGGCCGAACTGGTCGGTGCCGAGCGGGAACTCGCCGCTCGGCTTCTCCATCGCCGTGCCCGGCGCGTCGGTGACGCTCTGGACGTCACCGCCGACGAGCAGGGGGGCGGCCAGCGCGGTCAGCGCGATGAGCGCCAGCGCGGCGAGGCCGAAGAGCCCCGCCCGGTGGCTGCGGTACGAGCTCCAGAAGCGGGCCACGGAGTGCCGGCGGCGCGCCCATGTCAGGGACCTCGCGGTCCGTGCGTCCTTGCCGACCGGGGTGGCCGGGGCGGCGGCGGTGGTCTTGGTCGGCGGCGTAGGTGTCGTCGTCATCGGCCCACCCGGGGATCGAGCAGCGGATACAGGAGGTCGGCGAGGAGGTTCATCACGATCATCGCGCCGGCGAAGACGACGAACAGCCCTTGGACGAGCGGCAGGTCGGGCACGCTGAGCGCCTGGTAGAAGAGCCCACCGAGCCCGGGCCAGGAGAACACCGTCTCGACCAGGATCGAACCGGCGGCCACATGGCCCAGGTTGATGAACACCATGGTGACGGTCGGCAGCAGCGCGTTCGGTACGGCATGCCTGCGCCGCACGACATCGTCACGCAGGCCCTTGGCCCGTGCCGTCGTCAGGTAGTCGCTCCCCATCTCGTCGAGCAGCGAGGAACGCATCACCAGAAGCGTCTGCGCGTATCCGACGGCGACCAGGGTGAGGACCGGCAGGACCATGTGATGGGCCACGTCTGCCACGTACGCGAAGCCGCTCTCGTCGCCCGACTCCATGCCTCCGGTCGGGAACATCCCCGGGATCGGGCCGATCCCCACCGAGAAGGTGATGATCAGCAGCAGCCCGAGCCAGAATCCCGGCACCGACCACAGGGTGAGGGCCACGCCCGTGTTGAGCTTGTCGCCGAGGCTTCCGTGCCGCCAGGCGGAACGGGTACCCAGCCACAGCCCGATCGCCGAGTAGATGACGACCGCCACACCCGTGAGCAGCAGCGTGGCCGGCACCTTCTGGAGAATCAGATCGCCGACGGGCGCTCGGAACTGGTACGACATTCCGAGATCGCCGCTCAGCGCGCCGGCGCAGTAGTCCGTGAACTGCTGCCACATCGGCTTGTCGAGACCGAACTGCCGTCTCAACGTGGCCATCTGCTCGGCCGACGTCGGCATGCCATGGGTCATGGCCTTCACCGGGTCGCCGGGGATGATCCGGAACAGGAAGAAGCTGGTGACGAGCACGGCGAGCAGCGAGACCGCCGCTCCGCCGAGCTTGCCCGCCACGTAGAGCAGATAGGCGCGTACGTTGCCGCGCGCGGCGCGGGCCTCCGAGGCCCGCGCCACAGCGGTCGTGCCGGTGGTGCTTGTGGTGCTCATCGACTATTCACGGTCTTCCGCGGAGGAACGGCGACGCATCGCGACGAACAGCCCGAGAGCGGCGGCGAGGACGACGACCGCACCGATGCCGATCACCACACCCGCGGAGGAGCCGCTGTCCGAACCACTGCCGGCCGCGGCCGGCTCCGCCGACCACCAGCTCCAGTAGCCGTCCTGACCGTAGATGTTGCCGGCCGCTTCCGGCATCGTCTTGATGGACTTGATCTGGTCCGTACGGTACGCCTCGACGGCGTTCGGGTACGCGAGGATGTTCATGTAGCCCGTGTCGTACAGCCGCGACTGCATCTGCTTGACCAGGTCGGCGCGCTTGGCCGCGTCGTACTCGACGGCCTGCTTGGCGTAGAGGTCGTCGAACTGCTTGTCGCAGATGAAGTTGTCCGTCGCGCCGGTGTCCTTGGGCGTGGCGGGCAGCGCCGAGCAGGTGTGGATCGACAGGACGAAGTCCGGATCGGGGTTGACGGACCAGCCGTCGAAGGCCAGGTCGTAGTCCCCCTTCAGCCACGGGTCGGAGACGTTGTCGAGGCACTCGACCTTCAGCCCGATGCCCAGCTCGCCCCACCACTCCTGGAGGTACTTGCCGATCGCCTTGTCGTTCGGGTCCGTGGCGTGGCAGAGGATCCGGAAGTCGAGCGGCTTGCCGTCCTTGTCCAGGCGCTTGCCGTCGGCGTTCTTCTTGTATCCGGCCTGGTCCAGGAGCTGGGCCGCCTTGGCCGGGTCGTACGCGATCTGCTGGCCGGCCTCCGGCTTCCAGAAGTACGACTCGAAGCGGGGCGGGAGGTATCCCTCGCCCTCTACGGCGTGGCCCTGGAAGACCTTGTCGACGATGGTGGTGCGGTCGGTGGCGTGGAACAGCGCTTTGCGCACGGCCGGGTCGAGCAGCGCCTTGTGCCCGTTGCCGAACTTCTTGCCGTCCTTGGACCGGGCGCCGGGGTTGGTGGCGAGTGCGAAGAAGCGACGGCCGGGAGCGTCGTTGACCTTGATGTTCTCGGCGCTCTTCAGCGCGTCGGCCTGAGCCGGGGTCAGGCCCTGGACGAACGACACCTCGCCCTTCTGCAGGGCCGCGACGGCCGCGTCACCGTCCTTGTAGTACTTGAAGACCAACTCGTCGAACTTGGGCGCGCCGCGCCAGAAGTCCTTGTTCGGCTTCAGCTTCAGATACTGGTCGACCTTGAAGTCCGTGATGATGAACGGACCGTTGCCCACGATCGGGAACTGCTTGTCGTTGTTGAACTTGGAGAAGTCGTCGACCTTCTCCCACACATGCTTCGGGACGATCGGCACATCGAGCGCCGTCATCGTCGCCTGAGGCTTCTTCAGCTCTATGACCAGCGTCTTCGGGTCGGGAGCCGTGACCTTCTTGAAGTTGGCGGTGAAGCTGCCGTTGGCCGTGGCGGCGTTCTCGTCCGTCATCATCTTGTTGAACGTCCAGGCCGCGTCCTCCGCGGTGGCCTGCTTGCCGTCCGACCACTTGGAGTCGTCGCGGATGGTGTACGTCCACGTCAGCTTGTCGGCGGACGGCTCCCACGCTGTGGCGAGCCCCGGGACGGTGTGGCCGTCCTTGACGTCGTAGTTCGTCAGGTAGTCGTAGGCCAGGCGGTGGACGGAGGTGCTCACCAGTCGCTGCGCCAGAAACGGGCTCAGCGAGTCGATGCTCTGCGACACCGCGACGGTGAGGACCTGCTTGCCGTCGTCGGCGGCCGCCGCCCGCGCCTGCGACTGCGCGACTGAACGGTCCTGCGACTGGGCCTGGGCCTGGGGGGCCACGGCCCCCGCCGTCACCAGTGCCGTGGCCGCGGCGCCAGTGGCCAGGACCAATCGGAAGCGGGGGCGTTGCCGGGTTCTCTGGGGTGAAGCCGTTGTGACCATGGACAGTGACCTCGCGTCATTACTCGCACGGAGAGGGCGGGTTGGTGATCTCTGGTTCGCCAGTTGGTGAAGCGAAGGTTTATCAGGGTGGTCATGCCGCGTCAACGGCCGCTCAAACCCCGTGTGGGCTGCGGGAATGCGACGAGGGCCCGCACCGTGGAGTCGGTGCGGGCCCTCATTGGTCAAGACCTCTGTCGCGTTACTGCTGAGGGGCTGGCGGTGCCTGCGGAGGCTGCTGCTGCGGCCATCCCGCGGGGGGGAACCGGTCGGGCGGAACGTGTCCTTGCGGATCGGTTCCGCCGGCTGCCGGAGGCGTCGGACCGGCGGGGTTCGCCGGCCCCGTGGCCTGCTGCGGATGCGGCTGCTGCGGCGGCTGCTGGTGCGGCTGAGGCTGCCCGGGCTGCGGCTGCTGCTGCCAGCCCTGCGGCGGGTGCTGTCCCTGCTGCGGCGCGCCGTACGGCGGCTGGGGCTGCTGGGGCGGGTGCTGGGGCTGCTGGGGCTGCGGCGGGTACGGCTGGCCGGGCACCGGTCCGCCGGGCGCGGGCCGGTGGCCCTGCGGGTGCTGCGGGTGAGGCTGCTGGGGCTGTCCCTGCCACTGTCCCTGACCGTGGCCCGGCATCGGCGGGGCGGCCTGGGGCGGCGGGTTGCCGTCCGCCGTCCAGAGCCCCTGCTGCTGCTGGGCGCGCACGAAGTCCTCGGCGATCAGCGCGGACAGGTTGAAGTACGCCTCACGGGTCTTGGGCCGCATCATGTCGAGGTCGACCTCGGCGCCCGCCGCCAGGTGCTCGTCGAACGGCACCACGACCACGCCGCGGCAGCGGGTCTGGAAGTGCTGCACGATGTCGTCCACCTTGATCATCTTGCCGGTCTCGCGGACCCCGGAGATGACCGTGATGGAACGCTGCACCAGCTCGGCGTACCCATGGGCGGACAGCCAGTCGAGCGTCGTCGACGCGCTGCTCGCACCGTCGACGGACGGAGTCGAGATGATGATCAGCTGATCGGCCAGGTCCAGCACACCGCGCATCGCGCTGTAGAGCAGGCCGGTGCCCGAGTCGGTGAGGATGATCGGGTACTGCTTGCCCAGCACGTCGATCGCGCGCCGGTAGTCCTCGTCGTTGAACGTCGTCGAGACGGCCGGGTCCACGTCGTTGGCGATGATCTCCAGACCGGAGGGCGCCTGAGAGGTGAACCGGCGGATGTCCATGTACGAGTTGAGGTACGGGATCGCCTGGACCAGGTCCCGGATCGTCGCCCCGGTCTCCCGGCGCACCCGGCGGCCGAGCGTACCGGCGTCCGGGTTGGCGTCGATCGCGAGGATCTTGTCCTGCCGCTCCGTGGCGAGGGTCGAGCCGAGCGCGGTGGTGGTCGTGGTCTTGCCGACACCGCCCTTGAGCGAGATCACGGCGATCCGGTAGCAGGACAGCACCGGCGTGCGGATCAGGTCGAGCTTGCGCTGCCGCTCGGCCTCCTCCTTCTTGCCGCCGAGCTTGAAGCGCGTGGCGCTGGAGGGGTTACGGCTCGACTTGGGCTTCTGCTTGTTGTTGCGCAGGAGCCGGTCGGACGAGAGCTCGACGGCGGCCGTGTAGCCGAGCGGAGCACCCGGTACGGAACGCTCTCGCTGGTCGTGCGTGACCGGCGTGGGCCAGGCAGCACCCGTACGCGGGTCGACGGCCGGACCGGGCGGCTGAGGGTAGGCGTAGGCGCCACCGGGCTGGGGCGCCTGCGGCGCCTGGCCCTGAGGGGGCTGCTGGTGGCCCTGCGGCGGCTGTCCCTGATTCTGCGGCGGTACGGGAGCACCCGGATGCGCCGGCTGCTGCCCGGGCTGCGGCTGTCCCGGGTGGCCCGGCTGCTGCTGCGGCGGCTGACCGGGCTGCCGGCCCTGCTGGGGGAAGCCGTGACCGCCCTGGGGCGCGGGGCATTGGGCACGGGCGCGGCGGGCTGTCCCGGTCCGCCCTGGTGCGGGAAGCCGTAGCCGCCGCCCTGGGGTGCCGCGGGGGGTTGTCCCGGTCCGCCCTGCTGCGGGAAGCCGTGACCGCCCTGCGGCGCGGGGGCCGGTGCGGGCTGCCCCGGTGCGGCGGGACCGGTCTGCTGGGGGAAGCCGTAGCCGCCGCCCTGGGGTGCCGCGGGGGGCTGTCCCGGTGCGCCCTGGTGCGGGAAGCCGTAACCGGCCTGCGGCGCAGGGGCCGCGGGGCCGCCGGGCTGCCCCTGCTGCGGCGGCTGCTGTGCCTGGTGCTGTGCCGGCTGCGGGAAGCCGTAGCCCGGGGCCGGTGCGGGCGCCTGGGCGGTCGGGTCCGTTGCCGGTGCGGGCACGGTCCACTGCGGTGCGGCCGTCGGCGCCGCGGGCTGGAACTCGGGCGGGAGGGGCGGCAGGCCACCGTTCTGCGGCGGCGTCGTGGGAGCGGGGGCCCAAGGCGCGGCTCCCGAGGGGGCGTCCTGCGGTTCGGCAGCGGCAGGCGCGGCGTCCTGGGGGGCGGCCACCGGAGCAGACGTGGCGTCCTGAGGGACGGCCACCGGAGCGGGTGCTGCGTCGGAGGGCTCGTCGTCGGCCTTCGGACCGGAGTCCGTGACGGCCGCGGCTCCGCCGCTGTCCGTGTCGTCGCCTGACTCGTCCGCACTGTCTTCATGGCTGCTCAGGTCGGTGGCCGAGGCGTCGGTGGCCGGGGCGTCGGCGGGCGACCCGTCGTCGGCCACGGGCGCTTCGGAGGCGTCGCTGTCCGGGCCGTCAGCACGTCGGGGGTCGTCGGCGGCGTCCACGACGGCGGCCACCGGCGCGGCCACGGGGACCTCGGCCTCGGCTTCGGGCTCGGTCTCGGCCCGGACCTCGGGCTCCTGAGCCGGTTCCGTCTCTGCCTCCGGCCGCGGGCCGTCGGCCGCCTCGGCGTCCGTCCCGCCCGCATCCGCCGCGGCCCGCTCCGCCATCTCGCGCCTCAGCGCGGCAGGGGAGAAGCGCATGGTGGCGCCGCTCTCCACGTCCCCGTCACCGAAGGACTGCCACGACAACTCCGGTGCCTGCGGCGTCGCGGACGCCTGCGCGGGCTCGTCGGCCCCGGCGGGCGCCTCGGCCTCGGGAGCGGGAGTGGGTGCCGGAGCGGGCGCGGGAACAGCCGGAGGTGCGGCGGGCGCGGGTTCCTGCGGCGTGGATTCCTCCTGCTGGGCGGGCGCGGGCGCAGGCGGCGTCTGCGACCAGTTCGGCTCGAACCCGCTGCCCGAGGGCAGTCCCGGCACCGCGACCGGCGCGCCCTGCGGCGGGGGCGGCGGGGGCGTCTGTGCCCCGGCGCCCCCGCCCGAAGTGTCACCCGACGCGTTCTGTGTGTACCAGGCAGGCGGGGTGTAGTCGATGGTGAACTCACCCGTCAGCTCGGCGGGCTCCGCGTCGGACTCGTCGACGGGAATGTTCCAGCCCCCGTGGATGTCGTCCCGATCGCCGTTCACTTTGCCTCCTGGTGTGGTCGAGCACCCTTGTGCCGTCGTGGGTGGGGGCCACCGCCTTCTTCGGATCGGCCCGGCTCTCCCCCGGGGACGCTGTCGGCACACCCGTAGGTTCTTGTGCCGCGCCCCGACCCACCCTAATCGCCAACAACGCCACTCCGGCAGGCCCGTCAGGCCGTCGGCCACTGTCCCGTGCGTCACGCCCTGCCCACAGGTGACCCCGCTGCACCGGAGCGTGAGAAATCCGGCAGACCAAACCGGGACAACCGTGAACGGAACCGCCCGCTCAGTCCATCCGCCGGGCGCTGCCCAACAATCCGGTCTCGGCATCGGTGGCCTGGGTCATGACGAACTGCCGGTCCCGTGGGGTGCACCAGAGGGTGACCCCGTCGGCGAGGGTGGAGAGCGCCTCTGTCTCGGCCTGAGGCAGATGCATGATGCGTCCGATCTGCCGTGCTTCGTCCGGGGAGACGCGCTGGACGCCGACGAGTCCCGACTTTTCCATCAACCGGGGCGCGACCGGGCTCAGATACGGCAGAAGCGTCAGCACCGACTGCCAGGGCCCGGAGACGACCCGCCCGCGCGGCGGCCGCATTCCGCAGTCCCGTACGACGACCACGGGGCTCCCGGCGGAAGCGCCCTGCGGTGGCACCCGGCCCACGTCGTGCAGCGAGATGCACTGCTGTCCGCCGCCCGCGGCCTGAGCGAGCGCGGTCCACGCCGGCGCGCGGCCCGTCTCGACCGTGACCCGGGCCCCCGTCGCGGCGGCGCGCAGCGCGAGGACCTGAGCCGTCCACAGGCCACCGATCAGCGTCACGTCGTACGGGGTGGGGCGGTTGACGCCCAGTACGGCGGGCCTGCCCTCGGCGTCGACGCCGATGACCACGCCGTCGTCACCGACCGGCAGGGTGAGGGCGGCCAGTTGGTCCAGGGTCATCGCGTGCCGGTCCCTGCGGGGCCCGACGAGGCCGAAACCGATACGCGGCTTTGCGGCAGGTGCAGACATCAGCGGGCTCCCCCGAGCGGCAACGTGGCGAGCATTCCGGGCAGTTGCTCACGGTCGAGCCTCACCAGACCCGTCTTGACCCCACGGGCCGCCCGCTCCAATTCGTGGCGTGCGGTGACCAGTTCCTCGTCACTGCGCCCGGTGATCCGGACGTGTCCGGTGACCGTCACACCCTGCCGGTCGCCGTGGCCGAGGGTCAGACTGAATGTCGTCGCCAGCGCGGGGATCGACGTGAGCAGGGCGACCAGCTGGGGCATCTGGGCCCCGCCGCCACCGAGTTGGGGCCACCGGCCCACCCAGTACGTCGTATGCCTGCGGTCGTCGACGCGCCAGGTGCGGGAGGTCTCCTGAGTGCGTCGCGCAGGCACCTCCGCCCGGCCCGCCTGGGCGATGGCCATGGGGCTGGCGCACGACGAAGTGGCGATGGCGGAGGTCAGTTCCTGCTCCGTGAGCACGGTCGCCCGGAAGCCGGCGCCCGTCAGGCGACTGGCCAGCTGGTCGGCCGTCCGTACCACGCACTTCTGCGCGCCTTCGATGCCGCCGCCGCGGGCCGCCACCGCTTCCGGGCACAGCTCCGGGTCGAGCTTCAGCGCGATCCAGGTGATGCGCAGGGCCGGTGAGCCGGTCTGGGCCTGCAGCGGCGCGTAGTTGCGTGCCGCGACGGACTGCTGAGGCAGGTGCGGAGCCGGGGCGGGCTGGGTGTGCTGGACGATCTGGACCGACTCGAGCCGGATCCCGTCCACTTCCATGACGTCCTTGATCAGGGCCATGGGGAGCGGACGTGCCATGCGCTCCGGCCGCAGCGCTGTCGCGTCCGCCTCGACCTGGAGGACGGCGGTCAGGAACGTACCGTCCCCGATCATCCCCACGGGCCGCCGGTCCCGGTCGCTGTAGGTGTACGTCCGCAGCGCCGGGTCGCATTCGACGACAGGCGCCAGTCCCGGCTCCGTCCCGGGCTCGATGGTCAGCGACTTCGCCCGGCGCGTCCGCGCGCGCAGGGCGAACACGGTGGCAAGCCACTCGGGCAGCGACCGGCGATGCCTGCGCACCACGGCCAGCAGCACCAGAACGGCCGCCAGGACACCGGCGGGTACGAGGAGCAGCGGGTCGGCGATCCAGGCGACCAGCAGCACGGCGGCGGCGATCTCGACCAGGACGAGTTGTTGCAGTCGGAATGTTCCGAAGTGGCCGGGCCGCGCCCGCAGGCGGGGTGTGCTCGGGCCGGAGGATTGGGCGGGCGGTCGTGCGGAGGACTGTCTGCGGGCCGCGGGCCGCGCGCGCGTTGCGGACGCCATCACTCCGGCACCCCCCGGTTCATTAGGCCCCAATTCATCCCGATCACCCCTGTCCAGCCCCGCCCAGCAAGGCTTCCGGCGGCTGGATCACCCTACCCGCCCCACGAGCACCACCGATCAACAGGCATAGTAGGGGGCCGGTCCGAACGGCAGGGCCCGGGGCCGCGCTCACCACAAGGGCCTCGCGGGGAGACAGTGCCTTCTTTACCAATGGGGACTCATGGCATCACGGCGGGATGAGCTCAACGCATACACCTTTGCGAAGAAGCGCACGGTGGCGGCATTCCTCCAACCCTCCCCGTCGGGCACGGAGGAGGGGGCGCCGCGGCCGCTGCGCGCGATCGTCCCCGGCCTGATCGTGGGAGTGCTGATCCTGGCCGGCTTCGGCGCGTTCGGCATGTTCAAGCCCAAGGCCCCCAAGGACTGGGCGGCGCCGGGTACCAAGGTGATCGTCGGCAAGGACTCCACCACGCGCTACGTGGTCCTGGAGACCGGCAAGGGCAAGAACAAGAAGGTCCTGCTGCACCCGGTGCTGAACCTCGCCTCGGCCCGACTGCTGCTCACGCCGGACCAGTTCAAGGTCATTCAGGTCGCGGACGACATCCTGGACTCGGGCAAGCCGGCCCGTGGCCCGATCCTCGGCATCCCGTACGCGCCCGACCGCCTGCCCAGCGAGAAGGAGGCGGGCCGGGCCAAGCGCTGGGCGGTGTGCGAACAGCCGGGCGCCGGCCAGGGCGCGTCCGCACAGAAGGCGACGTTCATCTTCGCCGACCGCGACCTCGAGAGGACCGAGGGGAAGAACCGGCTGACCGGTGGACAGGTCCTGTACGTCGAGGCGAAGAGCGGGCGTTACCTGGTCGACGCGGCAGGCACCAAGTACCTGGTCCGCGGGACGGAGAACGACGCCGACCTCCTCACCCGCGCCCTGGTCGGTGACCGGACCGAGCCGCAGCCCGTCACGGAGGAGTGGCTGGCGACGCTCCACGACGGCAGCCCGATCGACTTCCCCGTGATCCAGGGCCAGGTGGGCGCACCGGCCGGCGTCGGCGGCGGACTGACCACCGAGCAGGACAAGGTGGGCATGGTCCTCCAGGCCCAGACGGGTGCCGGACCACGGCACTACGTCGTCCTCGCGGGCAAGGTCCAGCCGGTGTCGGACTTCACCGCGTGGCTCCTGATCAACTCTCCCCAGACCGACGACCTCGACATGGGCGGACGGGCGACCGTCGTCGACGCGGCCTCCTTCACCCCGGAGCCCGACGTCTTCGGCGCGCAGAACCGCTGGCCCGAACCGAGGGCCGAGCACGTCAACTCCGCCGACGGCGGGCGCGACACCGTCTGCAGCGTGCTCCGGAAGGTCGACGACAAGGGCCGCACCACCCTGTCCACCTGGGCGGGCTCGGCCTACCCGGCGGAGATCACCGCCGGCGGTACCAGCACCTACGTCACCCCCGGCTCCGGGCTGCTCTACACCCAGGTCCAGGGCAACCAGACCAAGCCCGACGGGTCGCTCTTCCTCGTGACCGACACCGGGCTGCGCTACGCGGTGCAGGCCAACGGCGACAGCGACTCGGACCGCTCCGACATCGGCGCCGGCGGCGAGGGGCAGCAGCAGGACGGCCGCCCCGAGCCCAGCCAGGCGCAGATCCGGCTCGGATACGGCAAGATCGTCCCGTCGCTGGTCCCGATCACCTGGTCCGAGTTCCTGTCCAAGGGTCCGCGGCTGGACACCAACAGCGCACGCCAGCCGCAGGGTTCGTAAGGAGCGCCGATGCTGTATCCGCTCAAGCGGGCCGCGGCCACGACCGCCGCCGCGCTGCTCACCGCCCTGACGGCCGCGACCCCGGCCGCCGTGGCCGCCGAAGGGGCGGGGGGACCGGCCCTCGACGGCAGCGGCGAGTGCACCTTCCCCATGAAGGAGCAGATCGCGGGCACCCCGTGGCCCCTTCAACGGGTCCTGCTCGACGAGTTGTGGCAGGACACCAAGGGCAAGGGCGTCCGGGTCGCGGTCATCGACACCGGCGTCGACAACGACAACGTGCAGCTGAAGCCGGCCGTCGACGCCTCGGCGGGCAAGGACCTCCTCAAGCCCGACAAGAAGAACAGCGACGAGAAGCGCGGCAAGACGGACGGCACGGTCGACCTGGTGGGCCACGGCACCAAGGTGGCGGGCATCATCGCCGCACGGCCCCGCGAGGGAACCGGCTTCGTCGGCATCGCCCCCGAGTCGACCATCATCCCGATCCGCCAGAACGACGAGAACAACAGTGGCAACGACCGCACCATGGCGACGGCGATCGACCACGCCATCGCCAAGGGCGCCGATGTCATCAACATCTCCCAGGACACCGTCAAGCCGCTCGGACCCGATTCGGCGCTGGGCAAGGCGGTGCAGCGGGCGACAGCCGCGGGTGTCGTCGTCGTCGCGTCGGCCGGCAACGACGGCATGGACGGCAAGGTCAAGAACACCTACCCCGCCGCTTTTCCGGGTGTGCTGGCCGTGGCCTCCTCCGACCGGAACAACGAGCGGGCGGTCTTCTCCCAGGCCGGCGAATTCGTCGGCGTGGCAGCGCCGGGCGTGGACATCGTCTCCACCGTTCCGGGCAACGGCCAGTGCATCGACAACGGCACCAGCTTCTCGGCCCCGTACGTCGCCGGGGTGGCGGCCCTGCTGAAGGCCAAGCATCCCCGGTGGTCACCGGCCGAGATCGTCGCCGAGATCGAGCAGACCGCGACCCGCAGCATCAACGGCCACGACAACTTCGTCGGCTGGGGAGTGATCGACCCCGTACGCGCCCTGAGCGGTGACGACAAGCCCCAGAACGCGCCCCGGCCGGACCCCGGGCCGGCCAAACCGCCCGCGCCGGAACCGGCCCACCTGGCCATGACGGAGACCGTCCAGGAACGCAACGAACGCTATGCAACCTACGCGCTGGGAATCGGCGTCGTACTGGTGGCGGTGATCGCGGGGACCGCGACGGTCATCAGGGACACCGCGCGGAAACGGGCACGCTGAAGCAAGTGACCGTAAACCGCTTTGCAGTTGGAACCGTCGTACCAAGTGGATAGAGTGACAGTCGGACCAATGGTCCGGCACGGGGGCGGCATCCGAACGGCTTCCGTCTACAGTCACTGTCGCAGGAAGAAGGGGCACGATGTCGGACAAGAATCTCGACGTAACCACCGGTGATATCACCGAACTCAGCGGCAAGATCCAGAACTTTTCGACCGAGCTGAACAGTCGGATCACCTCCCTGAACGGCGTTGTCGACCGCATTCAGGCGGGCTGGCAGGGTGCGGCGAGCCAGCAGTACGACCAGGTGCAGACCCAGGTGAACCGCCGTCTGGCCAACCTGCAGCAGAGCCTCGAGAACCTCCAGAACATTGTGAAGATGAGCGCCGACGGCTTCGACGAGGAAGAGCGCAAGCGCATGTCGACCTTCGCCGGCATGGAGAACGCCAAGGGCAACACCAGCGCCATCCTCGAAGTCTGAGCCGGACAGTCCCGTCCGCATCGACCGTTCGCCGAACTTCACTACCAGGAGAGATCAATGACCACTGCCGTCAATTACGACACAGTGACCCAGGCCGCGCGCGACACGGTGAAGACCGCCTCGGACCTGGCGGACGAACTCCGCATCCTGCTGGGCCACGTCAACCGTGTCGCCGGCGCGTGGCAGGGTGAGGCCAAGGAGGCCTACGTGGCCATCCAGAAGCAGCTCGCCACCGACATGGACGGCATGAACCAGGACCTGCAGACGATCGCCCGCCTGCTGGGCGACGCCGTCATCGGTTACCAGGACACCGACAAGGGCAATGCCGCACGGTTCCGCATGATGATGGGCTGAACCGCCCGTCTCCCACGCGAAAGGGGGCTGCCCGCATCGGCGGGCAGCCCCCTTCGTCGTGACGCCTCTACTTGAGGTCGAACTCGCCGTCCCGCGCGCCCAGCACGAACGCCCGCCATTCGGCGTCCGTGTAGCGCAGCACCGTGTCGTGGTCCAGTGACGACCGCATCGCGACGGCGCCGCCCGGCAGGTGGGCGATCTCGACCCGCTCCTCGTCGGGACTTGTGCCGGGAGCGCCGACCCACTCCACACCGGAGATGTCGAGGGCGTACAGCTCTTCCTTCTGACGTTCCTTGTCGACTGCGTCAGCCATCGGCGCGTCCCTCCATGCATGTCACCCAGCAGTTGCAGATGGTCACACTACTGCGTGCGCCCGGCCGTTCTTGACGAACGGCCGGGCGGTGTGCAAGGCGACCGGGGAGCCGGCGCACGCGCCCTACTGCCCCGGGTACCAGCCGACCTGGATCAGCGGGTTGCCCCTCTTGCGTGACACGAACGTGCCTCGTCCCGGCGGCATCGGACGGGCCCGCACATTGCCCATGATGTCGCCCTCGGCCGGGCTGCCGGACAGGATGACACCCTGGCCGCCCAGTTCCTTCATCCGCTGCATGAACGGCTCGTACATCGCGCGGGACGCTCCGGCGGCGTTGCGAGCCACGATGAAGCGGACACCCACGTCGCGCGCGTACGGCAGTTTCTCGGCCAGCGACGCCAAAGGATTACCGGAGTTGGTCGCGACCAGTTCGTAGTCGTCGATCACGACGAACAGCTGCGGACCCGACCACCAGCTGCGGTCGCGCAGTTGCTGCGGTGTGATGTCCGGCTTCGGCGCACGCCGTTCCATCACCGTGGAGATGGCTTCCATGTGCATCTCCATCGCCGACGCCATAGGCGCGTACTCGAGCAGGTGGGACGCCGGGACCGCCTCCAGCATGGTGCGCCGGTAGTCACCCACCACGATCCGCGCCTGCTCAGGCGTGTACCGCTCGGCGATCTGCTTGGCGACGAGGCGCAGCAGATTCGTCTTGCCCGACTCGCTCTCACCGAACACCATCAGGAAGGGGTCGGTCTCGAAGTCGACGAAGACCGGTTCCAGGTTCGTCTCGTCGATGCCGATCGCGATGCCGTGCTGGGGGTACTCGAAGCCCTTCGGCAGCTGCTCCGCGGGCAGCCTGCGCGGCAGCAGCCGGATCGTCGGAGCCGCCGGACCCGACCAGTTGCCCTTCACCGCCTGCACGAACGCGGAGACGCCGTCGGCGAGGTCGCCGGAGCTGCTCACCGAGTCGATCCGCGGCAACGCCGTCATGAAGTGCAGCTTCTCCGGCACCTGGCCGCGGCCGGGCACCCCGGCCGGGACGTTGGCCGCGACCTTGCGGTCGAATTCGGAGTCCATCACATCGCCCAGCCGCAGCTCGAGGCGGCCGAGCATCTGGTCCTTGAGCGCCGCGCGCACCTCCATGTAGCGGGCGGCGGTGATGACGACGTGGATGCCGTAGCCCAGACCGCGGGCGGCGATGTCCGAGACGATGGGCTCCAGCATCTCGTAGTCGTTCTTGAAACCGCCCCAGCCGTCGATGACCAGGAAGACGTCCCCCCAGGCCTCGCCGGGCAGTTCACCCGCCGCGCGCTTGCGCCGGTACGTCTGGATGGAGTCGATGCCGTTCGCGCGGAAGAACTCCTCACGCCGGTTCAGGACCCCCATGACCTCGGCCACGGCACGCCGCACCCGCTCGGGATCGAGACGCGAGGCGATGCCGCCGACATGCGGCAGGTCGGAGAGGGACGACAGACCGCCACCTCCGAAGTCCAGTCCGTAGAACTGCACTTCGCTCGGCGTGTGGGTGAGGGCGAAGGAGGAGATCAGGGTGCGCATCAGTGTCGACTTGCCGGACTGCGGACCGCCGACCACCATCATGTGGCCCGCCGCACCGGAGAAGTCGCGGTACAGCACCTCACGCCGCTGCTCGAACGGCTTGTCGATCAGTCCGAGCGGTACGACCAGGCCACCCGGCCGGGTGTACTCGGTCGCGGTGAGTCCGCGGTCCGCGGAGGGAGCGAGACCCGGCAGCAACTGGTCGAGCGTCGGGGCCTGGTCCAGCGGCGGCAGCCACACCTGGTGCGCCGGCACGCCCTGCCCCTCCAGCCGGCGCACGATCACATCGAGGACGGTGTCGGCGAGGGCCTCGTCGTCCGAACTGCTCGGTGCGGCGGCCGACGGGTCGGGGGCCGCGTACACGACCGGCACCGGAGCCGCGGTGAACAGCGCCGGACGCCGCTCGACGGACAGGTGGCCCACCGAGAGGTCCGGTCCGCCGGTGCGGTACGTGCCGGACACGTAGGCCGCCTTGAAGCGGGTCATCTCGTCCGTACCGAACTTCAGGTAACCGGAACCGGGCACAGAAGGCAGGTGGTACGCGTCCGGCACGCCGATCGCCGTGCGGGACTCGGCCGCCGAGAAGGTACGCAGACCGATCCGGTACGACAGATACGTGTCCAGACCGCGCAGCTTGCCCTCCTCCAGGCGCTGCGACGCGAGCAGCAGATGGACACCCAGCGAACGGCCGATGCGGCCGATCTGGATGAACATGTCGATGAAGTCCGGCTTGGCGGTGAGGAGTTCGGAGAACTCGTCGAGAACGAGCACGAGCGAGGCGAGCGGCTCGAGCGCGGCGCCGGCCGCGCGGGCCTTCTCGTAGTCGTGGATGTTGGCGTAGTTGCCCGACTTGTGCAGCAGTTCCTGGCGGCGCTGCAGCTCACCGCGGATCGCGTCACCCATGCGGTCGACCAGCGTCAGGTCGTCGGACAGGTTGGTGATGACCGCCGCGACGTGCGGCATCTGCGACATTCCGGCGAACGTCGCACCACCCTTGAAGTCCGCGAGGACGAAGTTGAGCGTCTCGGACGAGTGGGTGACCGCGAGTCCGAGGACCAGGGTCCGCAGCAGCTCCGACTTGCCGGAACCGGTCGCACCGACGCACAGACCGTGCGGACCCATGCCCTCCTGCGCGGCCTCCTTGAGGTCCAGCATGACCGGCTGGCCGTCCTCACCCACACCGATGGGCACACGCAGCCGTTCGGCCACGGAACGGGGCCGCCACGTGCGGGCCACGTCGACACCGGCGGCGTCGCCGAGGTTCAGCAGATCGGTGAAGTCGAGGTTGGAGAGCAGCGGTTCGTCGTCGTCCCCGCCGCCCATGCGCAGCGGCGCGAGCTGACGGGCGAGCGCCTCCGCCGCGGGCAGCGAGATGCCGTCGGGAATCCCCTCGTACGCCACCCGGGAGCCCGACTCCAGCCGGAGCCTGCCCGGCCGCACGACGACGGACAGGCCGCCGCGGGGCTCGTCCAGATCGCCGGAGACGACCTCGACGATGGTGACGCCCTGCAGACCCTCTGCCGCCGCGAACAGGGAGTCCGGCGGCACCATCCCGCCGTCGAGCACGACGACTATGTGGGGCTGGTCCATCACCGGCTGGTTCTCGCGGCTGAAGCGCGGCCGGCCGTCGAGCCGGCTGTGCAGCAACTGCTCCAACTCGCCGAGGTCGTCGCCGAACAGACGCTTGGTGCCGGCGCCGTCCACCTGACCGGGGACCTGGGTGTGGGGGAGCCACTTCGTCCAGTCCCAGCGGGCGACCGCGCCGGGCGCCGCCACCACAGCCAGCATCAGGTCGTCGGGCGAGTGCAGCGTCACCAGCTGGGAGACGAGCGCACGGGCCGCGGCCTGCGCCGACTCGGGCTCGCCGGAGACCGTCACGTGATAGAAGGCACGCATCGAGACGGCCATCGGCAGGCCGTCCAGCGAGCCGTGAGCAGCGAGGAACTGCTGCATCGCACCGGCCGCCAGCGGCTCCAGCTCGTCGACCGGCGCCGTGTCCGGAGCGATCAGCGGCGTCGCGAGCTGCTGCGCGCCCAGGCCGACACGGACCTGGGCGAAGTCCTTGTCGCCCACCCGTCGTTCCCACAGACGGGACCCTTCGGCCACCACCGACCACAACTGCTCGGGCGAGGGGTGCAGATACAGCTGCGCGTCGCGCTGCTTCCGCGCGGTCTTGCGCACCGTACGCCGCGTCTGTGCGAGGTATTTGAGGTAGTCACGACGGACATCGGCCATTTGCCCCTGCGTACCGCGGCGGTACCTGACGACCTGTGCCACGACCATCGCGACCGTCGAGACCAGCATCAGCACACCCATGATGCGCATGAACGGAGGTGCCTGCGGCGAGAAGAAGAAGACCACGGAGGAGCCCATGCCGAGAACCGGCAGGATCTGCATCAGCATGCCCTCCTGCTGGCCCCTCGGCAGCTCTGGAGGCGCCTCCAGGACCAGTTCCCCTGTGGGAACTTCGGGCGGCAGGGACCTCGGCGGGCGTTTCACGACGATCTGGCTCACCGGAGCATCAATCCCTCGAGACGGACGGAAGACGGATGGGCCGGTTCCGCCACCGACGCCCCCGGGACCGGGTGATCGGCGCGCTCCCCTCCGCGCGACGGTGATCCTACTTGCAGACCGGTCCCACGTGTCCCGGTAGGGTGGCGCGCGCATCGTGCGCAACCGCGAATCAGGGGGTCCACACACGTGAGTACGACCGCAGCGACCGGCTTCTGCCGCGTCACCGTTGTGGCGCCGGACAGCCGTATCGATGTCGCCCTCCCCGAGGACATCGCCGTTGCCGACGTCTATCCGGAGATCCTGCGCCTGACCGGCCAGACGCAGGCGGCGGGCGCACCCACCGGGTATCACCTGGTGCGCAGGGACGGCACGGTCCTCGACGGCGCACGGTCCCTCGCCGCCCAACGGGTGGTCGACGGCGACGTGCTGAGCCTGCGTCCGTTCGCCGAGTCCCTCCCCCCGGCGGTCTTCGACGACGTCTCGGACGCCGTGGCGTCGGCCGTGGTCCGCGACCGTCACCTGTGGAGCGACGACCTGCTGCGCGGAGCCGGCCTCGTCGGCGGCGTGCTGCTGCTCGTCCTGATGGGCTTCGTGCTGTGGTTCGCCGACCCGGTCCACCACGACATGCACAGCCTGCCGGGCATCATCGCGGGCGCCGCCGGCGTGCTGCTCACGGCCTTCGCCGGTGTGCGGGCACGCGTCTACGCGGACCGCGGCACGGCCGTGGCCCTCGGACTCGGGGCGCTGCCGCTCCTGCTCATCGCCGGCTCCGGAATCATCGGCCCCGACGCGGGCCACGGCCCCGGCCGGCTGCAGTTCCTCCTCGGCTGTGTGACCGTGCTGATCGCCTCGGTGGCCCTCGTCGCCCTCACTCCCAGTGGCGACGCCCCGTTCGTCGCGGCCACGTTCCTGGCCGTCACCGGCACCGCCGCCACCTTCCTGGCGATCATGACGGAGTGGTCGGCGACCGGAACGGCAGCCGTCGTGGTGCCCGTCGCCATCGGACTGGTGGCCTTCCTGCCCGGCCTCTCCGCCCGCTTCGCCCGCCTCCCCATCGGCTACGCCGCGCCCCGCAGCGCCGCCGACGAGTTCGAGGGCGACGGCTACACGGACCCGAACGAGCTGCCCGAAGCAGAGCCGGTCGACGCCGAGCGGATCGCCGCCCAGGCGCGCCGCGGCCACGAGATGCTGCTCGGCCTGGTCGGCGGCTGCGCCGCGGTCGTCGTCGGCTGCGCCGCCGTGCTCGGCTTCTCCAGCAACGTCTGGGGCAGTTCCTGGCCCTGGCCGCGGGCCTCGCGATGCTGCTGCGCGCCCGTCTCTTCCGCTACACCTCGCAGGTCGCCTGCACCTTGGTGGCGGGCATCGCGGCCATCGCCCTGCTGGTCCTCGGTCTGTCCCTGAACCCGCCGGTCGACCTGATGAAGGACTTCCTGATGTACGGCGACCGGGGCGGCCTGGACATCCGTACGATCTGGCTCACCGCCGCCGTGGCCGCCGGTGCCGCGCTGATCACGGCGATCGGACTGGTCATCCCCAAGAAGGGGCTCTCTCCTTTCTGGGGACGCCTGCTGGACATCACCGAGGGCGCGGTGCTGCTCTCCCTGGTTCCGCTCTGCCTCGCCGTCCTGGACGTCTACAACGCGGCCCGCTCGCTCACCAGCTAGCTGCGCCGGGGCGCCCGGCCGGGCGGGGTCCGGCAGGCTGGTACGCTGTGTAACGGCCGATTGTGTATGCGATCCCCGGAGTCCTGCGGATTCCGGAGTGCAACGCCCATCGGGCCTCCGCCTCCGAGTCACGGAAGCTCCCCTGAGACAGAGACCAGGGGCACTCGCGGGCGCATCGAAACCATGAGGAGTACCGAGTGTCTCTCGACGCCGCTACGAAGAAGCAGATCATCACCGAGTTCGGCACCAAGGAGGGCGACACCGGCTCCCCCGAGGTCCAGGTTGCGATGCTCTCCCGCCGCATCTCGGACCTGACCGAGCACCTCAAGACGCACAAGCACGACCACCACTCCCGTCGTGGTCTGCTGATCCTGGTCGGCCAGCGCCGCCGCCTGCTGCAGTACCTGGCCAAGAAGGACATCCAGCGCTTCCGTGCGCTGGTGGACCGGCTCGGTATCCGCCGCGGTGCTGCCGGCGGTGCCAAGTAAGACGCCGTGAAGGGAGCGGTTCCCACTCTTAGGGGGCCGCTCCCTTTGCTGTACGTGCGCGATGTACCGGACGCCAATTAGTCTGGTCGCACAACGACACACGAACGCGCGAGAAGCCGCCTCCTCGCCGCCGGTCCTCGGTAGTGGCCCCCGGACAGATCACCCCGGGTGCTTCGATCGAAGACCGGCCCGCACGCAAGGCGCGCTTCTCCGCCACGGTCCCCGGCCACACGGGCGCGGGGACGCAAAGACGAATGTAGGAGAAACCGCTGGTGGAGAACGAGACCCACTACGCCGAGGCCGTC
Source organism: Streptomyces sp. Tu 2975 (assembly GCF_009832925.1). Taxonomy (GTDB): domain Bacteria; phylum Actinomycetota; class Actinomycetes; order Streptomycetales; family Streptomycetaceae; genus Streptomyces. The sequence goes on along the minus strand of NZ_CP047140.1, from coordinate 2,339,267 downwards.
ATCGACAACGGCGCCTTCGGTACCCGCACCATCCGCTTCGAGACGGGCCGCCTGGCCAAGCAGGCCGCCGGTTCCGCCGTGGCGTACCTGGACGACGACACCATGGTGCTGTCGGCCACCACCGCTTCGAAGAAGCCCAAGGACCAGCTCGACTTCTTCCCCCTCACGGTGGACGTCGAGGAGCGGATGTACGCAGCCGGCAAGATCCCCGGCTCCTTCTTCCGCCGTGAGGGCCGGCCCTCCGAGGACGCGATCCTCACCTGCCGCCTGATCGACCGCCCGCTGCGCCCCTCCTTCAAGAAGGGCCTGCGCAACGAGATCCAGATCGTCGAGACGATCATGGCTCTCAACCCCGACCACCTGTACGACGTGGTCGCCATCAACGCCGCCTCCTGCTCCACGCAGCTGGCCGGCCTGCCCTTCTCCGGCCCGATCGGCGGCACCCGTGTCGCCCTGATCAAGGGCCAGTGGGTCGCGTTCCCGACGCACACCGAGCTCGAGGACGCCGTCTTCGACATGGTGGTCGCCGGCCGCGTCCTCGAGGACGGCGACGTCGCGATCATGATGGTCGAGGCCGAGGCCACCGAGAAGACGATCGAGCTCGTCAAGGGCGGCGCCGAGGCGCCGACCGAGGAGGTCGTCGCCGCGGGTCTCGAGGCCGCGAAGCCCTTCATCAAGGCCCTCTGCAAGGCGCAGTCGGACCTCGCCGCCAAGGCTGCCAAGCCCACCGGCGAGTTCCCGGTCTTCCTCGACTACCAGGACGACGTCCTGGAGGCGCTGACCGCCGCCGTCAAGAGCGAGCTCGCCCAGGCGCTGACCATCGCCGGCAAGCAGGAGCGCGAGACCGAGCTCGACCGCATCAAGGAGCTCGCCGCCGAGAAGCTCCTCCCGGCCTTCGAAGGCCGCGAGAAGGAGATCTCGGGCGCCTACCGCGCGCTGACCAAGAAGCTGGTCCGCGAGCGGATCATCAAGGACAAGGTCCGCATCGACGGCCGTGGCATCACGGACATCCGTACGCTCGCGGCCGAGGTCGAGGCCATCCCGCGTGTGCACGGTTCCGCGCTGTTCGAGCGTGGCGAGACCCAGATCCTGGGCGTCACCACCCTGAACATGCTCCGCATGGAGCAGCAGCTGGACACCCTCTCCCCGGTGACCCGCAAGCGTTACATGCACAACTACAACTTCCCGCCGTACTCCGTCGGTGAGACCGGCCGCGTGGGCTCGCCCAAGCGCCGCGAGATCGGCCACGGAGCGCTCGCAGAGCGCGCCATCGTGCCGGTGCTGCCGACGCGCGAGGAGTTCCCCTACGCGATCCGCCAGGTCTCCGAGGCGCTGGGCTCCAACGGCTCGACGTCCATGGGCTCGGTCTGCGCCTCCACCATGTCGCTGCTGAACGCCGGTGTGCCGCTCAAGGCCCCCGTCGCCGGTATCGCCATGGGCCTGATCTCCGAGCAGATCGACGGCGAGACGCACTACGTCGCCCTCACCGACATCCTCGGTGCGGAGGACGCCTTCGGTGACATGGACTTCAAGGTCGCCGGCACCAAGACCTTCGTCACCGCGCTGCAGCTCGACACCAAGCTCGACGGCATCCCCGCCTCGGTCCTGGCCGCCGCGCTGAAGCAGGCCCGTGACGCGCGTCTGCACATCCTCGACGTGATGAACGAGGCGATCGACGTTCCGGACGAGATGTCCCCGAACGCGCCGCGCATCATCACCGTCAAGATCCCGGTGGACAAGATCGGTGAGGTCATCGGCCCCAAGGGCAAGATGATCAACCAGATCCAGGAGGACACCGGCGCCGACATCACGATCGAGGACGACGGCACCATCTACATCGGTGCCGCCGACGGTCCGGCCGCCGAGGCCGCCCGCGCCACGATCAACGGCATCGCCAACCCGACCATGCCGGAGGTCGGCGAGCGTTACCTGGGCACCGTCGTGAAGACGACGACCTTCGGTGCGTTCGTGTCCCTGCTCCCGGGCAAGGACGGCCTGCTGCACATCTCGCAGATCCGCAAGCTCGCCGGTGGCAAGCGCGTGGAGAACGTCGAGGACGTGCTCGCCGTGGGCTCCAAGGTCCAGGTCGAGATCGCCGAGATCGACTCGCGCGGAAAGCTCTCCCTCATCCCCGTGGTCGAGGGCGAAGAGGGCGACGAGACGAAGGACGACGCTGCCAAGTGACGTCCCGTAGTTCACAGGCGACGGCCCGCACCTCCTCGGAGGCGCGGGCCGTCGCCCGTACCCAAACCCTCCTCAAGGGCAAGGACGGCATCGGCACCGTCCGGCGCACCACCCTCCCCGGCGGTCTGCGCGTCGTCACCGAGACGCTGCCCTCCGTACGGTCCGCCACCTTCGGGATCTGGGCGAACGTCGGCTCACGCGACGAGACGCCCTCCCTCGGCGGCGCGACGCACTACCTCGAGCACCTCCTGTTCAAGGGCACCCACGAGCGGTCCGCCCTCGACATCTCCGCCGCGATCGACGCGGTCGGCGGCGAGATGAACGCCTTCACGGCCAAGGAGTACACCTGCTACTACGCGCGGGTGCTCGACACCGATCTGCCGCTCGCCATCGACGTGGTGTGCGACATGCTGACCGGCTCGCTGATCCGTCAGGAGGACGTCGACGCGGAGCGCGGCGTCATCCTCGAAGAGATCGCGATGACCGAGGACGACCCAGGCGACTGCGTGCACGACCTGTTCGCGCACACCATGTTCGGCGACACGCCCCTGGGCCGCCCGGTGCTCGGCACCGTCGACACCGTGAACGCGCTGACCGCGGACCGGGTGCGGCGCTTCTACAAGAAGCACTACGACCCGACCCACCTCGTCGTCGCGGCGGCAGGCAACATCGACCACGCCACGGTCGTGCGCCAGGTCCGCCGCGCCTTCGACAAGGCGGGCGCGCTGTCCCGTACGGACGCCGTGCCCACGCCGCCCCGCGACGGCAGCCGCGCTCTGCGCACGGCGGGCAAGGTCGAGCTGCAGAACCGCAGGACGGAACAGGCCCACGTCGTGCTCGGCGTGCCGGGCCTCGCCCGTACCGACGAGCGGCGCTGGGCGCTCGGCGTCCTGAACACGGCGCTCGGCGGCGGCATGTCCTCCCGCCTCTTCCAGGAGGTCCGGGAGAAGCGCGGCCTCGCCTACAGCGTGTACTCGTACACCTCCGGCTTCGCCGACACCGGCCTGTTCGGCGTGTACGCCGGCTGCCGGCCCAGCCAGGTCCACGACGTGCTCAAGATCTGCCGCGACGAGCTCGACCGGGTCGCTTCCGACGGCCTGCCCGACGAGGAGATCGAGCGCGCCATCGGGCAGCTCTCCGGCTCCACGGTCCTCGGCCTGGAGGACACCGGCGCGCTCATGAACCGCATCGGCAAGAGCGAGCTGTGCTGGGGCTCCCAGATGTCGGTCGACGAGATGCTCGCCCGCATATCGGCCGTCACCCCCGACGAGGTGCGCGCGGTGGCCGGCGAGGTGCTGGGACAGCGCCCGTCGCTGTCGGTCATCGGCCCGCTCAAGGACAAGCAGGCGGACCGCCTCCACGAAGCGGTCTCCTAGGAACGAGGGAAGTAAGCGATGAGCAAGCTGCGCGTGGCCGTCCTGGGCGCCAAGGGCCGTATCGGCTCCGAAGCCGTACGCGCCGTCGAGGCCGCGGAGGACATGGAACTGGTGGCGGCGCTCGGCCGCGGCGACAAGCTGGAGACCCTCGTGGACTGCGGCACCCAGGTCGTCGTCGAGCTGACCACCCCGGCCTCCGTGATGGGCAACCTGGACTTCTGCGTACGCCACGGCATGCACGCGGTCGTCGGCACCACCGGTTGGACCGACGACCGCCTGGCGCAGCTGAACACCTCGCTGGCCGCCTCCCCGGAGACCGGCGTGCTCATCGCGCCCAACTTCTCCATCGGCGCGGTCCTCACCATGAAGTTCGCCCAGCAGGCCGCTCGGTACTACGAGTCGGTCGAGGTCGTGGAGCTGCACCACCCGAACAAGGCCGATGCCCCCTCCGGCACCGCCACCCGCACGGCCCAGCTCATCGCCGCGGCCCGCGCCGAAGCGGGCTGCGCTCCGCAGCCCGACGCCACGGTCACCGCCCTCGAAGGGGCGCGGGGCGCGGACGTCGACGGCATCCCGGTGCACGCCATCCGGCTGCGCGGGCTCCTGGCCCACCAGGAGGTGCTGCTCGGCGGCGAGGGTGAGACCCTGACCATCCGTCATGACTCCTTGCACCACAGCAGCTTCATGCCCGGCATCCTGCTCGGCGTCCGCCGCGTGGTGTCCGCTCCCGGCCTCACGTTCGGCCTTGAGAACTTCCTCGACCTCGGCTGAAGCGGACCATGCGCGCAAAGATCACGTACTTCGTCACGGCTGCCGTCCTGGTCGTCTACTTCGTCCTCGTCGGCAGCCGGGGCGTGATGCTGCTGAAGCAGGGCACCGCGCTGACCGTAACCTTCGGTATCGCGGTGCTGATCCTGCCGGTGATCGGCGTCTGGTTCCTGTGGATGAACACCCGTTTCGTCAACCGCGCCAACCAGCTGGCCGCCGAACTGGAGGCGGAGGGCGGGCTGCCCGTCGACGAGCTGGTCCGTACGCCCGGCGGGCGCATCGACCGTGACTCCGCGGACGCCGTGTTCGCCAAGCGGCGCGCGGAGACGGAGGACTCACCCGGCGACTGGCGCTGCTGGTTCCGTCTCGCCGTCGCCTATCACGACGCCCGTGACACACCGCGGGCCCGCCGCGCGATGCAGCGCGCGATCGCGCTGCACGACGGCAGGCCCGTCCCGAACTGAATCCGGCGCCGACAGGAGCGGCGGGGAAGCGGAAGGTCAGCCGGCCCGGTACTCCGCGCCCCACGCCTCCACAGTGTCCGCGGCGCGGTCGAAGGCTTCCGGCCGTGACAGGAAATCGGCGCTGTGGTCGGTGAGCAGCGTGAGCGGCTCCCTGCCCGGGCGGGCGGCCACGAGAGCCTGGCCCTGCACCGTACGGGGCAGGCCCAGCCAGCGCACCGGCTGCTGCACGGTGCGCAGTTCCGAGGTACGGCCCCAGGGGACCGTGGTCGTCGCGAAGAAGGCAACGCGGCGCAGGCCGTGCCGGCTGACCCAGACCCCCATGCGCAGGAGCCGCAGCGCGGCCGCGATCTGGGCGAGGCCGAGCACGAAGCACGCCCCGGCACCCGGCAGGGCACCCGCGAAGGCGATGATCACGCCCGCGATCAGCACGAAAGAGGCGAGCAGCAACAGCAGGGCGGCAGCCCCGACCCGCCACGGGCCGGGTCGGTACGGACGCCGCCACTGGTCGTGATCGTCGAAAGGCAGCGCGACGTCGTCCTCTTGCGTGTCAAAAGCACGGTCGGCCGTCAGAAAGGGCAGGGGCACGACTGATCCTCACTCACCAGCACACTCGGTTGGGCTGTGCCCGGTGAGGCTACCGAGGCCGCCGGGCGCCGACCACCCCAGGGGGCCATGGGGGCCGTTCCGTGCCGCCCGGCGACGGTCTCAGCGGTTCCGGGACGCTTCGGACTTCTTCGGATGCGAGGGCGTGCTGCCCGCATCCAGCGCCGGAAGCCCGAAGATCAGCGACCCCACCAGGCCGGCCACGACGGTCAGCCCGACAAGCACCCGTCCCGCGAGCTCTGAACGGCTGGGGCGGACGGGGGAGGGGGAGTGACGTTACTGCGGAAGGCATCGGCCTCGGCGACGAACGCGAAGGGGACGGCCTCACGCCGGGGGGCACCGCCCAGCGACGGCTGGGGGAGGGACATCAGGGACTCTCCTGTAACTCGTGACGGAACGGCCTGCGGGGTTGGACACCGCTACTCGTACAGACGAGCGCAGACGTCATTCGGTGCCCGAATTCCCCTAATTGACCAAAGGACACCTCGAACGGACGGCATGGTCGGCGCTGTCGGTGCCGCGCCGTAGAGTGGGCGCCGCCCGAGCGATGCAGATGGAAGGACCCGCCGGTGAGTGAGACCCCCGCAGAGATGGCCAAGCCCAGCTTCCGAAGCGACGTGACCGTCGAGTTGGTGAAGCACACCGCCGGAGACTCCGACGTGCTGTGGGCCGCCCGTGTCTCCACCGCGGGAGAGCAGTCCCTCGAGGAGCTCTCGAAGGACCCGGAGCGCTCCAAGGGCCTGATCAACTATCTGATGCGGGACCGCCACGGAAGCCCGTTCGAGCACAACTCGATGACCTTCTTCATCAGCGCCCCGATCTTCGTCTTCCGTGAGTTCATGCGGCACCGCGCCGGCTGGTCGTACAACGAGGAGTCCGGCCGCTACCGCCGCCTCGAGCCGGTCTTCTACGTCCCGGACGCCGAGCGCAAGCTCGTCCAGGAGGGCCGTCCGGGGAAGTACGTCTTCGTCGAGGGCACCCAGGCCCAGCAGGAGCTGACCGGCCGGGTGATGGCCGACTCCTACACCCATGCGTACGAGGCGTACGTGGAGATGCTCGACGCCGGCGTCGCCCGCGAGGTGGCCCGCGCCGTTCTCCCGGTCGGTATGTACTCCTCGATGTACGCGACGTGCAACGCCCGCTCGCTGATGCACTTCCTCGGCCTGCGCACCCAGCACGACCTGGCGAAGGTCCCGTCCTTCCCACAACGTGAGATCGAAATGGTCGGCGAGAAGATGGAGCAGCACTGGGCCGAGCTCATGCCGCTCACCTACGCCGCATTCAACGCCAACGGACGCATCGCACCGTAGTAGGGCACACATGTACGGCGGGCCCGGACGAGGTGTCCGTATTGCGGCGTTTCGAGAAGTTCATCTAGGCTGATCAAACGGACCCGGCACTGCTTGAACCCCCGAGCAGGCAGTGCCGGGCTCCGCATGCCACGTCGTACGTCACGTCCCCCGAGGGGGCATCCGGCGATGAGCAGCGAGTAGCGTGTTACCCATGGCTCCGATCTCCACTCCGCAGACCCCCTTCGGGCGGGTCCTCACCGCCATGGTCACGCCCTTCACGGCGGACGGCGCACTTGACCTCGCGGGCGCCCAGCAGCTGGCGGCCCATCTGGTGGACGCAGGCAACGACGGCCTGGTCGTCAACGGCACCACCGGCGAGTCGCCCACCACCAGCGACGCGGAGAAAGACCAGCTCGTACGGGCAGTACTGGAAGCCGTCGGAGACCGGGCCCATGTCGTCGCCGGTATCGGCACGAACGACACCCGCCACAGCATCGAGCTCGCCCGCGCCGCCGAACGGGCCGGCGCGCACGGCCTGCTCGCCGTCACGCCGTACTACAACAAGCCCCCTCAGGAGGGCCTGCTCCGCCACTTCACCGCCATCGCGGACGCGACCGAGCTCCCCGTGATGCTGTACGACATCCCCGGCCGCAGCGGCGTGCCCATCGACACGGAGACGATCGTCCGTCTCGCCGAGCACCCGCGGATCGTCGCCAACAAGGACGCCAAGGGCGACCTCGGCCGCGCCAGCTGGGCCATCGCCCGCAGCGGGCTCGCCTGGTACTCGGGCGACGACATGCTCAACCTGCCGCTGCTCTCCGTCGGCGCCTGCGGCTTCGTCTCCGTCGTGGGCCACGTCGTCACGCCCGAGCTGCGCGCGCTGCTCGACGCCCACTGCGGCGGAGACGTCCAGAAGGCGACGGAGATCCACCAGAAGCTGCTGCCGGTGTTCACCGGCATGTTCCGCACCCAGGGCGTCATCACGACCAAGGCGGCACTGACCCTCCAGGGCCTGCCCGCCGGTCCGCTCCGGCTTCCCCTCGTCGAGCTCTCGCCGGAAGAAACCGCGCAGCTCAAGGTCGACCTGGGAGCCGGCGGGGTAGAGCTCTGAACAGACTTCACAACTGAATAGCCGAATACCGGCCGACGAGACCGAGACGGGCCGACCCACTGCGGTCGGCCGACGGACCCGGCCGGACACAAACAACAGCAAGTGCACGAATGTCATGTACGCCACGTGCCCCCGCGGCAGGTGGCGTACATGGTGAGGAGAGTCTTTTGAGTCATCCGCATCCTGAACTCGCCGCGCCGCCCAAGCTGCCGAAGGGTGGCCTGCGCGTCACCCCGCTCGGCGGTCTCGGTGAGATCGGCCGGAACATGACCGTCTTCGAATACGGCGGCCGGCTGCTCATCGTCGACTGCGGCGTCCTCTTCCCCGAGGAGGAGCAGCCCGGCATCGACCTGATCCTGCCGGACTTCACCACCATCAGGGACCGCCTCGACGACATCGACGGCATCGTGCTCACGCACGGCCACGAGGACCACATCGGCGGTGTCCCGTTCCTGCTCCGGCTGAAGCCGGACATCCCGCTGATCGGCTCCAAGCTGACCCTCGCGCTGATCGAGGCCAAGCTCCAGGAGCACCGCATCCGCCCCTACACCCTCGAGGTGACCGAGGGGCACCGTGAGCGCATCGGCCCCTTCGACTGCGAGTTCATCGCGGTCAACCACTCCATCCCGGACGCCCTGGCGGTCGCCATCCGCACCCCCGCGGGCATGGTCGTCCACACGGGTGACTTCAAGATGGACCAGCTTCCGCTGGACCGGCGCCTCACCGACCTGCACGCCTTCGCACGGCTGAGCGAAGAGGGCATCGACCTCCTTCTCTCCGACTCGACGAACGCCGAGGTCCCGGGATTCGTCCCGCCCGAGCGCGACATCTCGAACGTCCTGCGCACGGTCTTCGCCAACGCGCAGAAGCGCATCATCGTGGCCAGCTTCGCCAGCCACGTCCACCGCATCCAGCAGATCCTCGACGCCGCCCACGAGTACGGCAGGCGTGTGGCCTTCGTCGGGCGTTCGATGGTCCGGAACATGGGCATCGCCCGGGACCTCGGTTATCTGCGGGTCCCGGCCGGCCTGGTCGTCGACGTGAAGACCCTCGACGATCTCCCCGACCACGAGGTGGTGCTCGTCTGCACCGGCTCCCAGGGGGAGCCGATGGCCGCTCTCTCCCGGATGGCCAACCGCGATCACCAGATCCGCATCGTCCAGGGCGACACGGTCATCCTGGCCTCGTCCCTGATCCCGGGGAACGAGAACGCGGTCTACCGCGTGATCAACGGCTTGACCCGCTGGGGCGCGAACGTGGTCCACAAGGGCAACGCCAAGGTCCATGTCTCGGGCCACGCGTCAGCCGGTGAGCTGCTGTACTTCTACAACATCTGCAAGCCGAAGAACCTGATGCCGGTCCACGGCGAGTGGCGCCACCTGCGCGCCAACGCGGAGCTCGGCGCCCTGACGGGTGTCCCCAAGGACAGGATCGTGATCGCCGAGGACGGCGTGGTCGTCGACCTGATCGACGGCAAGGCCACGATCGTCGGCAAGGTCCAGGCCGGTTATGTGTATGTCGACGGTCTCTCCGTCGGAGATGTCACGGAGCCCGCACTCAAGGACCGCCGCATCCTCGGCGAAGAAGGCATCATCTCGGTCTTCCTCGTCGTCGACAGCACGACGGGCAAGGTCGTGGGCGGTCCGAACATCCACGCTCGGGGCTCGGGCATCGAGGACTCGACGTTCTCGGCGGTCATGCCGAAGATCGAGGACGCGATCGCCAAGGCCGCCTCCGACGGTGTCGCCGAACCGCACCAGTTGCAGCAGCTCGTGCGCCGCACCGTGGGCAAGTGGGTCTCCGACACCTACCGCCGGCGTCCGATGATCCTCCCGGTCGTCGTCGAGGTCTGACGCCCTCCGACGCGCCAACTCCGGAGCGGAGCCCCCGATTTGCATCGGGGCGCTCCGCTCCAGTACGTTTACGTCTCCGCCCGAACGGGAACCCCGCACACTCATGCGTGCTGTGTGGTGCCCGCAGGGGGTGGGGAATTCCGACTCAGAACTTCTGATAAAGTCGGAGCCGCCGGAAAGGGAAACGCGAAAGCGGAGAACTGAAAGGCAAAACCCGCCGACCGGGAATCGGACACGAAAGAGTCTGATAGAGTCGGAAACGCAAGACCGAAGGGAAGCGCCCGGAGGAAAGCCCCAGAAAATGTTCTGCGGGTGAGTACAAAGGAAGCGTCCGTTCCTTGAGAACTCAACAGTGTGCCAAAAATCAACGCCAGATATGTTGATACCCCGTCCATCTTCGGATGGTCGAGGTTCCTTTGAAAAAGTCCATCCCGCTTGCGGGGTGGCAATCACAGCGAGGACGCTGTGAACGACCGGTCTTATTCCGACCGGTTGTTCCGCTCTTCGGATGTGCACCCGATCACGGGTAAACATTCATGGAGAGTTTGATCCTGGCTCAGGACGAACGCTGGCGGCGTGCTTAACACATGCAAGTCGAACGATGAACCTCCTTCGGGAGGGGATTAGTGGCGAACGGGTGAGTAACACGTGGGCAATCTGCCCTTCACTCTGGGACAAGCCCTGGAAACGGGGTCTAATACCGGATAATACTGCGGATCGCATGGTCTGCGGTTGAAAGCTCCGGCGGTGAAGGATGAGCCCGCGGCCTATCAGCTTGTTGGTGGGGTGATGGCCTACCAAGGCGACGACGGGTAGCCGGCCTGAGAGGGCGACCGGCCACACTGGGACTGAGACACGGCCCAGACTCCTACGGGAGGCAGCAGTGGGGAATATTGCACAATGGGCGAAAGCCTGATGCAGCGACGCCGCGTGAGGGATGACGGCCTTCGGGTTGTAAACCTCTTTCAGCAGGGAAGAAGCGAAAGTGACGGTACCTGCAGAAGAAGCGCCGGCTAACTACGTGCCAGCAGCCGCGGTAATACGTAGGGCGCAAGCGTTGTCCGGAATTATTGGGCGTAAAGAGCTCGTAGGCGGCTTGTCACGTCGGATGTGAAAGCCCGGGGCTTAACCCCGGGTCTGCATTCGATACGGGCAGGCTAGAGTGTGGTAGGGGAGATCGGAATTCCTGGTGTAGCGGTGAAATGCGCAGATATCAGGAGGAACACCGGTGGCGAAGGCGGATCTCTGGGCCATTACTGACGCTGAGGAGCGAAAGCGTGGGGAGCGAACAGGATTAGATACCCTGGTAGTCCACGCCGTAAACGTTGGGAACTAGGTGTTGGCGACATTCCACGTCGTCGGTGCCGCAGCTAACGCATTAAGTTCCCCGCCTGGGGAGTACGGCCGCAAGGCTAAAACTCAAAGGAATTGACGGGGGCCCGCACAAGCAGCGGAGCATGTGGCTTAATTCGACGCAACGCGAAGAACCTTACCAAGGCTTGACATATACCGGAAAGCATCAGAGATGGTGCCCCCCTTGTGGTCGGTATACAGGTGGTGCATGGCTGTCGTCAGCTCGTGTCGTGAGATGTTGGGTTAAGTCCCGCAACGAGCGCAACCCTTGTTCTGTGTTGCCAGCATGCCCTTCGGGGTGATGGGGACTCACAGGAGACTGCCGGGGTCAACTCGGAGGAAGGTGGGGACGACGTCAAGTCATCATGCCCCTTATGTCTTGGGCTGCACACGTGCTACAATGGCCGGTACAAAGAGCTGCGAAGCCGTGAGGCGGAGCGAATCTCAAAAAGCCGGTCTCAGTTCGGATTGGGGTCTGCAACTCGACCCCATGAAGTCGGAGTTGCTAGTAATCGCAGATCAGCATTGCTGCGGTGAATACGTTCCCGGGCCTTGTACACACCGCCCGTCACGTCACGAAAGTCGGTAACACCCGAAGCCGGTGGCCCAACCCCTTGTGGGAGGGAGCTGTCGAAGGTGGGACTGGCGATTGGGACGAAGTCGTAACAAGGTAGCCGTACCGGAAGGTGCGGCTGGATCACCTCCTTTCTAAGGAGCACATGGCCGACTGCGAGCGAATGACTCGCACGGTCGCTCATGGGTGGAACGTTGATTATTCGGCACTCTTGACCGTTTCTGGTCTGTCAGTACTGCTTCGGCGTGGAACACAGACTTGGGGACGGCTGGAGGGCCGGGCACACTGTTGGGTGTCTGAGGGTGCGAGCGTTGCTCGTCCTTCGGGATGCCGGCCCCAGTGAACTCGTCGCGTAGGTGACGGGGTGGTGGGTGGCTGGTCGTTGCTTGAGAACTACACAGTGGACGCGAGCATCTGTGGCCAAGTTTTTAAGGGCGCACGGTGGATGCCTTGGCACCAGGAACCGATGAAGGACGTGGGAGGCCACGATAGTCCCCGGGGAGCCGTCAACCAGGCTTTGATCCGGGGGTTTCCGAATGGGGAAACCCGGCAGTCGTCATGGACTGTCACCCATGCCTGAACACATAGGGCATGTGGAGGGAACGAGGGGAAGTGAAACATCTCAGTACCCTCAGGAAGAGAAAACAACCGTGATTCCGGGAGTAGTGGCGAGCGAAACCGGATGAGGCCAAACCTACGACGTGTGATACCCGGCAGGGGTTGCGTCGTGGGGGTTGTGGGATCTCTCTTTCATTGTCTGCCGGCAATGAGACGAGTCAGAAACCGTATGGATAGGCGAAGGACATGCGAAAGGTCCGGCGTAGAGGGTAAGACCCCCGTAGCTGAAATTCATACGGCTCGTTTGAGAGACACCCAAGTAGCACGGGGCCCGAGAAATCCCGTGTGAATCTGGCGGGACCACCCGCTAAGCCTAAATATTCCCTGGTGACCGATAGCGGATAGTACCGTGAGGGAATGGTGAAAAGTACCGCGGGAGCGGAGTGAAATAGTACCTGAAACCGTGTGCCTACAAGCCGTGGGAGCGTCGCTGGCAGCACTTGTGCTGTCAGTCGTGACTGCGTGCCTTTTGAAGAATGAGCCTGCGAGTTAGCGGTGTGTAGCGAGGTTAACCCGTGTGGGGAAGCCGTAGCGAAAGCGAGTCCGAACAGGGCGATCGAGTTGCACGCTCTAGACCCGAAGCGGAGTGATCTAGCCATGGGCAGGTTGAAGCGGAGGTAAGACTTCGTGGAGGACCGAACCCACCAGGGTTGAAAACCTGGGGGATGACCTGTGGTTAGGGGTGAAAGGCCAATCAAACTCCGTGATAGCTGGTTCTCCCCGAAATGCATTTAGGTGCAGCGTCGTGTGTTTCTTGCCGGAGGTAGAGCACTGGATAGGCGATGGGCCCTACCGGGTTACTGACCTTAGCCAAACTCCGAATGCCGGTAAGTGAGAGCGCGGCAGTGAGACTGTGGGGGATAAGCTCCATGGTCGAGAGGGAAACAGCCCAGAGCATCGACTAAGGCCCCTAAGCGTACGCTAAGTGGGAAAGGATGTGGAGTCGCAGAGACAACCAGGAGGTTGGCTTAGAAGCAGCCACCCTTGAAAGAGTGCGTAATAGCTCACTGGTCAAGTGATTCCGCGCCGACAATGTAGCGGGGCTCAAGCGTACCGCCGAAGTCGTGTCATTCCAGCATGAGGGCCAACGCCCGCTGGGATGGGTAGGGGAGCGTCGTGTGCCGGGTGAAGCAGCCGCGGAAGCGAGTTGTGGACGGTTCACGAGTGAGAATGCAGGCATGAGTAGCGATACACACGTGAGAAACGTGTGCGCCGATTGACTAAGGGTTCCTGGGTCAAGCTGATCTGCCCAGGGTAAGTCGGGACCTAAGGCGAGGCCGACAGGCGTAGTCGATGGACAACCGGTTGATATTCCGGTACCCGCTTTGAAACGCCCAATATCGAATCAGGCGATGCTAAGTCCGTGAAGCCGCCGGCTGAGTCTTCGGACGAGGTCGGAGTGGTGGAGCCGACGGACCAGACTTGTAGTAGGTAAGCGATGGGGTGACGCAGGAAGGTAGTCCAGCCCGGGCGGTGGTTGTCCCGGGGTAAGGGTGTAGGCCGTGGGGTAGGCAAATCCGCCTCACGTTAAGGCTGAGACCTGATGCCGAGCCGATTGTGGTGAAGTGGATGATCCTATGCTGTCGAGAAAAGCCTCTAGCGAGTTTCATGGCGGCCCGTACCCTAAACCGACTCAGGTGGTCAGGTAGAGAATACCGAGGCGTTCGGGTGAACTATGGTTAAGGAACTCGGCAAAATGCCCCCGTAACTTCGGGAGAAGGGGGGCCATCACTGGTGATCCGATTTACTCGGTGAGCTGGGGGTGGCCGCAGAGACCAGCGAGAAGCGACTGTTTACTAAAAACACAGGTCCGTGCGAAGCCGTAAGGCGATGTATACGGACTGACGCCTGCCCGGTGCTGGAACGTTAAGGGGACCGGTTAGTCACTCTTCGGGGTGGCGAAGCTGAGAACTTAAGCGCCAGTAAACGGCGGTGGTAACTATAACCATCCTAAGGTAGCGAAATTCCTTGTCGGGTAAGTTCCGACCTGCACGAATGGCGTAACGACTTCTCGACTGTCTCAACCATAGGCCCGGTGAAATTGCACTACGAGTAAAGATGCTCGTTTCGCGCAGCAGGACGGAAAGACCCCGGGACCTTTACTACAGTTTGATATTGGTGTTCGGTTCGGCTTGTGTAGGATAGGTGGGAGACTGTGAAGCTTGGACGCCAGTTCAGGTGGAGTCGTCGTTGAAATACCACTCTGGTCGTGCTGGATGTCTAACCTGGGTCCGTGATCCGGATCAGGGACAGTGTCTGATGGGTAGTTTAACTGGGGCGGTTGCCTCCCAAAGAGTAACGGAGGCGCCCAAAGGTTCCCTCAGCCTGGTTGGCAATCAGGTGTTGAGTGTAAGTGCACAAGGGAGCTTGACTGTGAGACCGACGGGTCGAGCAGGGACGAAAGTCGGGACTAGTGATCCGGCGGTGGCTTGTGGAAGCGCCGTCGCTCAACGGATAAAAGGTACCCCGGGGATAACAGGCTGATCTTCCCCAAGAGTCCATATCGACGGGATGGTTTGGCACCTCGATGTCGGCTCGTCGCATCCTGGGGCTGGAGTCGGTCCCAAGGGTTGGGCTGTTCGCCCATTAAAGCGGTACGCGAGCTGGGTTTAGAACGTCGTGAGACAGTTCGGTCCCTATCCGCTGTGCGCGTAGGAGTCTTGAGAAGGGCTGTCCCTAGTACGAGAGGACCGGGACGGACGAACCTCTGGTGTGCCAGTTGTCCTGCCAAGGGCATGGCTGGTTGGCTACGTTCGGAAAGGATAACCGCTGAAAGCATCTAAGCGGGAAGCCTGCTTCGAGATGAGGACTCCCACCTCCTTGAGAGGGTAAGGCTCCCAGTAGACGACTGGGTTGATAGGCCGGATATGGAAGCCCTGTAAGGGGTGGAGTTGACCGGTACTAATAGGCCGAGGGCTTGTCCTCAGTTGCTCGCGTCCACTGTGTTAGTTCTGAAGTAACGAACTCGCCCGACCCCTGTGTGGGGTTGCCGGCTGGTAGTTCGGACATCTTCATAGTGTTTCGGTGGTCATTGCGTTAGGGAAACGCCCGGTTACATTCCGAACCCGGAAGCTAAGCCTTTCAGCGCCGATGGTACTGCAGGGGGGACCCTGTGGGAGAGTAGGACGCCGCCGAACAATCATTGTGGGAAAGCCCCGCACCTCTGGTGCGGGGCTTTCCTGCGTTCAGGGTCTCCTGTACAAACGGCCCCAGGAAGGCCCGAACCGGGCGGCTGGGTCAGCCTCGGCCGGTGGTTATGAGCATCCCCTGATGCAGGGTATGCTTTATTCCGTTGCCGCAGGCAGCAGGCCCCTATAGCTCAGTCGGTAGAGCGTCTCCATGGTAAGGAGAAGGTCAACGGTTCGATTCCGTTTGGGGGCTCCGGACAACAGAAAGGCCCCCGCCGAAAGGCGGGGGCCTTTTTCGTGTGCCGATTCGCTGACGCGGTCAGCAGCCACCGGCTGCCGTCAGCTGTTGTGGGGCTCCGGGACGCGCATCGCGAGAATGGCCATGTCGTCCGACGCCGGCTCAGCCGCGAAGCGCTCCACGGCCCTCAGCACCCGGGCAGCCACCGCACCGGCGGTGAGCCCCGTGCAGGTCGTCAGAACATCGCTCAGGCCGTCGTCACCCAGCATGCGCGTGCCCTCGCGGCGTTCGGTGACGCCGTCGGTCACACACAACAGGACGTCGCCCGGATCGAGCGTCACCATCTGCTCGTACAGCTCCAGGTCCTCCATCACCCCGAGCAGCGGCTGCGGTTCGGCCGCCGGCTCGACCGTGCCGTCCTGGCGCAGCCGTAGCGGCAGCGGGTGACCGGCGCACACGACCTTGAGGATCGCGCTGCCGTCCTCCTGCGGCCACAACTCGCCGTAGAGCAGCGTCAGGAACCGGCTGCGGGCACCCTCGTCGAGAATTGCCGCATTCAGCCGCTCCAGGACCGCGGGGCCTCCGAAGCCCTCCCGGGCCAGCAGGCGCAGCGCGTGGCGGGCGAGGCCCGTCACGGCCGCGGCCTCGGGGCCCGTGCCGCAGACGTCGCCGATGGCGAAGCCGTACGCGCCGTCCCGGATGGGGAACAGGTCGTAGAAGTCTCCGCCGACCTCGTTGCCCTCACCCGCGGCGCGGTAGATGACCTCCACCTCGACGCCCTCGATCAGCGGCAGCTCCGGCGGCAGCAGGCTGCGCTGAAGGGACTGGCTGATCGCCACGCGCTCCGAGTAGAGCCGGGAGTTGTCGAGAGCCAGAGCCGCTCGGCGGGAAAGGTCCTCGGCCAGTTCCAGGATCTCCTGACGGAAGTGGTCGTCGGAGGGCTTGCCGAGGGTCAGCATGCCGATCACACGGTTACGGGCCACGAGCGGCAGGACGACGGTCTCGCCACCGACTGCGGCCGCCGTGGCCAGGGTTGTGCCGATCCCGGAGGAGACGGGGGGAGTGGAGCCGAGGCCCAGTTCACGCTTGGAGGCGAGCAGAGCCGCGCGCTGGGCCGCCTCCGCGGGTGCGTTCCATACGCGGGCGCCGGGTGTCGGGACGGGGTCCGGCGGGTCGATCTTCGACAGGAGGGCCTTGAGGCCGTCGATGCGTTCCTCGTCCTCGTGCAGCACATAGCTGAGGTACGGCTCGGACGACTGGTCGGCGATCGTGTAGACCGCGCACCAGGTGGCGAGTGTGGGTACCGTCATCTGCGCCATCAGGGCGAGCGTCTGGTCCCGGTCGAGGGTGCCGGCCAGCAGATCGGAGGCCTCGACGAGGAAGGAAAGGGAGCCCCGGCGCAGCCGTTCCAGTTCGCCGAGGCGGGCCGATTCGACGGCCAGCGCGATCCGGTCGGCGGCGAACTGGAGCCGCAGGGCCTCCTCGTTGGAGTAGCGGCCCGCGGATTCGGCGGCCACGCCGAGCGAGCCGGTGAGCCGGCCCTCGACCTTCAGCGGCACGGTGACCACCGAGCGCATGCCGGTGGAGTTGAGGAGCGGGACGGCGCCGGGGACGGCCGTGAGGTCCTCGTGGACCGCCGGCATTCGGGCGGAGCCGTAGCGCCCCGCGCCCGCTTCCACGGGGACGCGTGCGAAGCGCTGGCGGGCGGAGGGAAGGCCGGTCGTGGCCCGTACCTCGAGCTCCGTCTCGTCGTCCGTGGCGAGGAGCAGGAAGGCCGCGTCGCCGTCGAGCATGTCCCTGGCCCGTTCGACGGTGCGCTGGAGCAGGCCGTCGAGGTCGTCGGGGGCGGGCGAGCCGATGAAGACCTCGAACGGGTCGGTGCTGCGGTGCTCCGCGCCGCTGTCGGGGGTGCGCTGAGGGGTCTGAAGTACGGCACGCTCGTCGTCGCGCACCAGGAGGCAGACCGTGGAGGGTTCGCCGTCCGCGTCTCGTACCCGAAGGTGGGAGGCGTAAACCGGAAGGACACGGCCGTCGAGGCCGCGGATTCCGTAGCTGCCCTCCCAGCGGGAGAGCTGAAGGGCCTCGGCGATGCCGGTGCCGATACCCGGTGTCTGAGGCCAGGCCGCAAGGTCGGTGAGCGGCTTGCCGACAACCTGGTCGGCCGCGTAACCGAACAGCCGCTCGGCGTCCTCGTTCCATGCGGAGATCGTGCCGGTGCGGTCGATCTGGGCGACGGCGACCCGTACCCGTTCCTCTGCCACCGGAAGCATCGCGGTGGGCAGCACCGGGCCGGCGGACCTGGTACCCACGGGCCGCTGGGGCAGATCCAGTTGGAACCACACCGTCTTGTGGGTGGGGGTGTACTCGACGCCCCACCGGGAGGCGAGCGCCGCGCACAGCAGCAGCCCGCGACCGTTCTCACTGTCGAGGTTCGCGATGGCGCTGCCGGCGCCCTGTATCGGGACCTCACGCTCGGGATAGCGGTCGGCGACCTCGACGCGCACGCCGTCCTCGGAGCGCAGACACAGCACGTCCGCGGAGGTTCCCGCGTGGACGACGGCGTTGGTGACGAGCTCGCTGGTGAGCACCACCGCGTCGTCCACCACGTCGGAATATCCCCACCCCTGGAGGGTGTCGCGGACGAAGGCACGGGCGGTCGCGACGGACCGCCCGACAGGGTCGAAGCTGGCGGCCGCCCGCGCGGTGATCACAGAACTCCTCGTACGCGTCTCGACGCCCGGCTCTGCCATGATCGGCCTACCCCTCCCGGTGCCCGGTGGTAGAACGAGCACCACACCGCCCCCGCCGGGCGGACCGGGGCGGTTGGACAGCCGGATGCCAGGTTACTTACCTTCGCTGTCCGAGCGGATGCCGGTTGCCGCTGTTTCCGCCCTCCGGGGGTGGGGACGCTATGCGAAGCTGCCGAACTGTTATCGCCTGGTTCCGGCATGGTGAAACACTGGGCAGGCTTCCTGAGACGGCCCAGGCAGTAACGGTCAACCCCTGCGGGAGGGACACGGTGGAGTCTGGCGTGACGGCGCGGGCGAAAGATACGCGCGCGAAAGGCGGACGGTCCCGGAGCAATGGGACAACCGAAGTCGATACGGCGGCCCTGAACAGGCTGCTGGCGGCGCTTGTGACGATGCGCGACGGTAATTTCCGGCGCCGTCTGACGGTGTCCGGCGACGGTGTGATGGCCGAGATCGCGGCTGTCTTCAACGAGGTCGCCGACCGGAATCTCCACCTCACGGGTGAGATCGCGAGAGTCCGCAGGATGGTCGGCCGTGAGGGAAAGCTCACGGAGCGGCTGGAGACGGGTGCCTGCGAGGGGTCCTGGGCGGCGGCCGTCGACGCGGCGAACGAGCTGGTGGACGACCTGGCACGGCCCGTGTCCGAGGTCGGCAGGGTGCTCTCCGCGGTCGCTGACGGTGACCTGGAGCAGCGCATGGAGCTGCGCTCGCCCGCCGCGGACGGCCAGGACGGGGCGGCGGCGGTGCGCCCGCTGCGCGGCGAGTTCCTGAAGGTCGCGCGTACGGTCAACAGCCTGGTCGACCAGCTGTCGGCGTTCACCGACGAGGTGACCCGGGTCGCGCTCGAGGTGGGCACGGAGGGCAAGCTCGGCGGCCAGGCTCAGGTTCGCGGTATGTCCGGTTCGTGGAAGGACCTCACGGATTCGGTCAACACCATGGCGTACCGGTTGACCGCGCAGGTACGTGACATCGCTCTCGTCACGACGGCCGTCGCGAAGGGCGATCTGTCCCGCAAGGTCACGGTTCATGTGGCCGGCGAGATGCTTCAGCTGAAGGACACCGTCAACACGATGGTCGACCAGCTGTCGTCCTTCTCCTCCGAGGTGACCCGGGTGGCCCGGGAAGTGGGCACCGAGGGTGAGCTGGGTGGTCAGGCGACCGTTCCCGGTGTGGCCGGCGTGTGGAAGGACCTCACCGATTCGGTGAACACGATGGCCGGAAACCTCACCTCCCAGGTGCGCGGCATCGCGGAGGTGACGACGGCCGTCGCCAACGGTGACCTGTCGCAGAAGGTCACGGTCAACGCCCGGGGCGAGGTGGCCCAGCTCGCGGAGACCATCAACCAGATGACCGAGACGCTGCGGACGTTCGCGGACGAGGTCACGCGCGTCGCCAGCGAGGTCGGCGCGGAAGGTCTGCTCGGCGGTCAGGCGCAGGTGCCGGGTGCGGCGGGTACGTGGAAGGACCTCACCGATTCGGTGAACACCGTCTTCCGGAACCTGACCACACAGGTGCGTGACATCGCGCAGGTGACGACCGCGGTCGCCAACGGTGACCTGTCGCAGAAGGTCACTGTGGATGTCGCGGGCGAGATGCTGGAGCTGAAGAACACCGTCAACACGATGGTGGACCAGCTGCAGTCCTTCGGTTCCGAGGTGACGCGGGTCGCGCGGGAGGTCGGTGTCGAGGGCCGCCTCGGCGGTCAGGCCGAGGTGCCGGGTGCGGCGGGTACGTGGAAGGACCTCACCGATTCGGTGAACACCGCGTTCCGGAACCTCACCGGCCAGGTGCGTGACATCGCGCAGGTGACGACCGCGGTCGCCAACGGTGACCTGTCGCAGAAGGTCACCGTGGATGTCGCGGGCGAGATGCTGGAGCTGAAGAACACCGTCAACACGATGGTCGCGCAGCTGTCCTCCTTCGCCGACCAGGTCACGCGCATGGCCAGGGACGTGGGTACGGAGGGCCGCCTCGGCGGTCAGGCCCGGGTGGACGGCGTCAGCGGTACCTGGAAGGAGCTGACGGACTCCGTCAACTTCATGGCCGGCAATCTGACGTCGCAGGTGCGTCAGATCGCTCAGGTGACGACCGCGGTGGCGCGCGGTGACCTGTCGCAGAAGATCGACGTGGACGCGCGGGGCGAGATCCTCGAGCTGAAGAACACCATCAACACCATGGTCGATCAGCTCTCCGCATTCGCGGAGCAGGTCACCAGGGTCGCCCGCGAGGTGGGCACCGACGGCCGCCTCGGCGGCCAGGCCCAGGTGCCGGGCGTGGCGGGTGTGTGGCGCGACCTGACCGACTCCGTGAACGGCATGGCCGGGAACCTCACGGCGCAGGTCCGCAACATCGCGCAGGTCGCCACGGCGGTGGCGCGCGGTGACCTGTCGCAGAAGATCGACGTGGACGCGCGGGGCGAGATCCTCGAGCTGAAGAACACCCTCAACACGATGGTCGACCAGCTGTCGAACTTCGCGGAGCAGGTCACCCGGGTCGCCCGCGAGGTGGGCACCGAGGGCATCCTCGGCGGCCAGGCGGAGGTGCAGGGCGTCTCCGGCACCTGGAAGGACCTCACCCAGTCCGTCAACTTCATGGCGAACAACCTGACGAGTCAGGTGCGCAACATCGCGGAGGTGACCACCGCGGTCGCCAAGGGCGACCTGTCGAAGAAGATCACCGTCGACGCCAAGGGCGAGATCCTGGAGCTGGTCACGACCGTCAACACGATGGTCGACCAGCTGTCCGACTTCGCGGACGAGGTGACCAGGGTGGCCCGCGAGGTGGGTACGGAGGGCGTGCTGGGCGGCCAGGCGCGGGTCCGCGGTGTGACCGGCATCTGGAAGGACCTCAGCGACAACGTCAACCTGATGGCCAACAACCTCACCAGCCAGGTGCGCAACATCTCCCGTGTCTCCGCGGCGGTCGCCAACGGCGACCTGACGAAGAAGGTCACGGTGGAGGCGCGCGGCGAGGTCGCGGAGCTCGCCGACACCGTGAACACGATGGTGCGCACGCTGTCGTCGTTCGCCGACGAGGTGACCCGGGTGGCCCGTGAGGTGGGCACCGACGGCCGCCTGGGCGGTCAGGCGCGGGTGCCCGGTGTCTCCGGCACCTGGAAGGACCTGACCGAGTCGGTGAACTCGATGGCGTCCAATCTGACCGGTCAGGTGCGTCAGATCGCGACCGTCACCACCGCCATCGCCAAGGGCGACCTGACCCGCAAGATCGACATCGACGCGCGGGGCGAGATCCTCGAGCTGAAGACCACCATCAACACCATGGTCGACCAGTTGTCGTCGTTCGCCGAGGAGGTCACCAGGGTGGCCCGCGAGGTGGGCACCGACGGACAGCTGGGCGGTCAGGCACGGGTCCGTGACGTCGACGGCACCTGGCGCGACCTGACCGAGTCGGTGAACGAGATGGCCGGGAACCTGACCCGTCAGGTGCGTGCCATCGCGGCCGTCGCGACCGCGGTCACCCGCGGCGATCTGAACCTCAAGATCGATGTGGACGCCGCCGGCGAGATCCAGGTACTCCAGGACAACATCAACACGATGATCGCCAACCTGCGCGACACCACCCTCGCGAACGAGGAACAGGACTGGCTCAAGGGCAATCTGGCCCGTATCTCCGGTCTGATGCAGGGCCGACGCGACCTCGACGACGTCGCGTCGCTGATCATGAGCGAGCTCACCCCGGTCGTCTCGGCGCAGCACGGCGCCTTCTTCCTGGCCGTGCCCGCCGGCAACGGCCCGGAGACCGGGGGCGCCGAGACGTACGAGCTGTGCATGCGCGGCAGTTACGGATACTCGGCCGGTCTGATGCCGACCTCGTTCCGGCCGGGGGAGACGCTGATCGGGACGGCTGCCGAGGAGAAGCGGACCATCCAGGTCAACGTTCCGCCGGGCTACCTGCGGATCTCCTCGGGGCTGGGTGAGGCGTCGCCCGCCTATGTGATCGTGCTGCCGGTGCTGTTCGAGGGGAAGGTCCTCGGGGTGATCGAGCTGGCGTCGTTCCAGCCGTTCACGCAGATCCAGCGGGACTTCCTGAACCAGATCGCCGAAATGATCGCGACAAGCGTCAACACGATCAGCGTCAACACGAAGACCGAGGTGCTGCTCAAGCAGTCGCAGGAGCTGACGGAGCAGCTGCGTGAGCGTTCCGCGGAGCTGGAGAACCGGCAGAAGGCGCTCCAGGCGTCCAACGCCGAACTGGAGGAGAAGGCCGAGCTGCTGGCGCAGCAGAACCGCGACATCGAGGTGAAGAACACCGAGATCGAGGAGGCCCGGCAGGTGCTGGAGGAGCGGGCGGAACAGCTCGCGGTCTCCATGCGCTACAAGTCGGAGTTCCTGGCGAACATGTCGCACGAGCTGCGGACGCCGCTCAACTCCCTGCTCATCCTGGCCAAGCTGCTGGCGGACAACGCGGCGGGCAATCTCTCCCCGAAGCAGGTGGAGTTCGCGGAGACGATCCACGGCGCCGGGTCCGATCTGCTGCAGCTGATCAACGACATCCTCGACCTGTCGAAGGTCGAGGCGGGCAAGATGGACGTGAGCCCGACCCGTATCGCGCTGGTGCAGCTGGTGGACTACGTCGAGGCGACGTTCCGGCCGCTGACGGCGGAGAAGGGACTCGACTTCTCCGTCCGTGTCTCGCCGGAGCTGCCGGCGACGCTGCACACCGACGAACAGCGGCTGCTGCAGGTGCTGCGCAATCTGCTGTCCAACGCGGTGAAGTTCACCGACAGCGGTGCGGTCGAGCTGGTGATCAGGCCGGCCGGCGCCGATGTGCCGCAGTCGATCCGCGAGCAGCTGCTGGAGGCGGGATCGCTGCGCGACCCGGACGGCGATCTGATCGCCTTCTCCGTGACCGACACGGGCATCGGGATCGCGGCCGGAAAGATGCGGGTGATCTTCGAGGCGTTCAAGCAGGCCGACGGGACGACCAGCCGTAAGTACGGCGGTACGGGCCTCGGACTGTCGATCAGCAGGGAGATCGCGCGGCTGCTCGGTGGCGAGATCCACGCGGCGAGCGAGCCGGGGCGCGGTTCTACGTTCACCCTGTATCTGCCGCTCCACCCGAGCGAACTGCCGCCGCAGGGCTACCCGCAGCTCGGACCGGGCGGCGTCGGAAGCCGTCCGGGCGAGGAAGGTGTCGCGGAGGACGGCGGGGCGCAGGTGCGGCCGCAGCCGACCCAGGCGGCTTCCACCGGCCCTGCGGCCCTGCTGCGGCGGCGCCGCAAGGCCCAGGCGGCCCAGGAGCCGTCGCCGGGCACGGGGCAGCCGGGGGAGACGCGCGGACAGGAGCCGTGGGCGGCCGGTGAGAAGGAGGGCCCGGAGCAGCGGCGGGTGTTCACCTTCGACGGCGAGAAGGTCCTCATCGTCGACGACGACATCCGCAATGTCTTCGCGCTCACCAGCGTTCTGGAGCAGCACGGGCTGTCGGTGCTGTACGCGGAGAACGGCCGGGAGGGCATCGAAGTCCTGGAGCAGCACGACGATGTGACGGTCGTACTGATGGACATCATGATGCCGGAGATGGACGGGTACGCGACGACCACGGCGATCCGGCGGATGCCCCAGTTCGCCGGTCTGCCGATCATCGCCCTCACGGCGAAGGCCATGAAGGGCGACCGGGAGAAGGCCATCGAATCGGGAGCATCCGACTATGTGACCAAGCCGGTGGACCCCGATCATCTTCTTACGGTGATGGAGCAGTGGATGCGCGACAAGTGACAGCAGTTCGTGTGATTGTGTGCGAGTCCCTGATCGACTTTGGCCGGAGGCGTGTGAGAGGGGAGTATCCGGGGAACTATCCGGTCTCCCCCCACGTTTGCGGTACGTGCACAGTGACATCACGGTGACAGGGTGTGGCGACGGGCGGGGTGCGGCTACGATGACCGGCACAAGGACGGGCGGCGCAAGGGAGTCGTCCCCTGGGGCGGCGCCCGGTGCGTCCCCCGGCTCATCGAGCTGGGGAGACCCCATGCCGGGGCGAGGAGGACGGGGCATGGTGCAGAAGGCCAAGATCCTCCTGGTCGATGACAGGCCGGAGAATCTGCTCGCGTTGGAGGCCATTCTCTCAGCGCTCGATCAGACGCTGGTGCGGGCATCGTCAGGGGAGGAAGCGCTCAAGGCGCTGCTGACGGACGATTTCGCGGTCATTCTGCTGGATGTCCAGATGCCTGGAATGGACGGGTTCGAGACCGCCGCGCACATCAAGCGCCGGGAGCGGACGCGGGACATCCCGATCATCTTCCTGACCGCGATCAACCACGGCCCCCATCACACCTTCCGCGGGTATGCCGCGGGCGCCGTGGACTACATCTCCAAGCCGTTCGACCCGTGGGTGCTGCGCGCGAAGGTCTCCGTCTTCGTCGAGCTCTATATGAAGAACTGCCAACTGCGGGAGCAGGCGGCGCTGCTGCGACTCCAGCTCGAGGGCGGCAACCAGGCCGAAACGGGAGCCGGCCGGGAATCCGCGGGTCTGCTCGCCGAACTGTCCGCGCGGCTCGCCGCCGTCGAGGAGCAGGCAGAGGCCCTCTCCAAGCAGCTCGACGACGACTCGGCGGACGCGGCGGCCGTGGCAACGGCCGCCCACCTCGAGCGCAAACTCACGGGACTGCGCAGGGCTCTTGACGCCCTGGAACCCGGCACGGGCGGCGGCTCGCCGACCCTCCCCTCACAGAGTTGACGCCGGTTCGGCGCCAGGCGTCACACACCCACCGGCGTCGAACCGGAGCTTGATGCCGCGTCAGTTCTGCGCATCATCAGCAACGACACGAACGGGTGAAGCAGTGGGCACACGTGTCCGCTGCGGTCGACACCGGTAACCTCACCACCATGGCCTCACGTACGTCCGGCAAGGGTTCCCAGGGCACGGCGGGCACCGCGAAGCCGCGCGCCGGCCGTACGACCGGCGCCGCGAAGAAAGCAGCGCCCGTCAAGAAGGCCGCCGCCAAGAAGGCCGTGCCCCCGAAAAAGGCGCCGGCGAAAAAGGCGGCGGCCAGGAAAGCGGCCGCGCCGAAGCCCGCACCGTCTCCCACCGGGGGTGTGTACCGCCTGGTGCGCGCCGTCTGGCTGGGGATCGCGCACGCCGTCGGAGCGATGTTCCGCGGCATAGGGCGTGGAGCCAAGGGCCTCGACCCGGCGCACCGCAAGGACGGGCTGGCTCTGCTGCTGCTCGGCCTGGCGCTGATCGTCGCGGCGGGCACCTGGTCGAAGTTGCGCGGTCCCGTCGGCGATCTCGTCGAAATGCTCGTCACCGGCGCCTTCGGCAGGCTCGATCTGCTCGCCCCGATACTGCTGGGCGCGATCGCCGTACGGCTGATCCTCTTCCCGGAGCGACCGGAGGCCAACGGCCGTATCGTCATCGGCCTTTCCGCGCTGGTCCTCGGTGTGCTCGGTCAGGTCCACATGGCGTGCGGCTCGCCCGGCCGGGGCGAGGGCACCGAGGCGATCCAGGACGCGGGCGGCCTTATCGGCTGGGCCGTGTCCAAACCACTGATCTTCGCCATGGGCGAGGTGCTCGCGGTGCCGCTGCTCGTACTGCTCACCGTCTTCGGCCTCCTCGTGGTCACCGCCACACCCGTCAACGCCATCCCGCAGCGCCTTCGGCTGCTCGGCTCCAAGCTCGGCATCATCGAGCCGCTGCCCTCCCCCGACGCCGACACGGACGACGAGCGGTACGACGAGCAGTGGCGTGAGGCCCTGCCCGCCCGCCCGGGCCGCTCGGCCGGACGCGGCGGCGCAGCCGCGGAACCCGAACCGGACGCGGCGGAGGAGGAGGCCCTCTCCCGGCGCCGCCGCCCGCGCAGGCCGTCGGCCCAGCCGGCCCTGGGCAGGGAGATGGACGCGGTCGACGTCGCCGCCGCCGCGGCAGCCGCGCTCGACGGAGCCGTACTGAACGGCATGCCGCCCTCGCCGCTCGTCGCCGACCTCACCCGGGACGTCACCGCCGAGCGGCAGCGTGCCGCCTCGCCCGTCCCCACCGCGCGCGAAGCCGGGACGCCCGGCCGCGGGCAGAAGGCACCCGAGGCGAAGGGGGCCGTACCCGACCTGACGAAGCCGGCGCCCGACGAGTCCCAGCCCCTGCCGCCGCGGGCCGAGCAGCTCCAGTTGTCGGGCGACATCACCTACTCGCTGCCCTCGCTCGACCTGCTCGAGCGAGGCGGCCCGGGCAAGACCCGCAGCGCCGCGAACGACGCGGTCGTGGCGTCGCTGACCAACGTGTTCATGGAGTTCAAGGTCGACGCCGCCGTCACCGGCTTCACCCGCGGTCCGACGGTCACGCGGTACGAGGTGGAACTGGGCCCCGCCGTGAAGGTCGAGCGCATCACGGCCCTGACCAAGAACATCGCGTACGCGGTCGCCAGTCCGGACGTGCGGATCATCTCGCCGATCCCCGGCAAGTCCGCCGTCGGCATCGAGATCCCGAACACAGACCGCGAGATGGTCAACCTCGGCGACGTGCTGCGCCTCGCCGACGCCGCGGAGGACGACCACCCGATGCTGGTCGCGCTCGGCAAGGACGTCGAGGGCGGCTATGTGATGGCCAACCTGGCGAAGATGCCGCACGTCCTGGTCGCGGGCGCCACCGGCTCCGGCAAGTCCTCCTGCATCAATTGCCTGATCACGTCCGTGATGATAAGAGCGACGCCGGAGGACGTACGGATGGTGCTGGTCGACCCCAAGCGGGTCGAGCTCACCGCCTACGAGGGCGTCCCGCACCTGATCACGCCGATCATCACGAACCCCAAGCGGGCCGCGGAGGCCTTGCAGTGGGTCGTGCGCGAGATGGATCTGCGCTACGACGACCTCGCCGCCTACGGCTTCCGTCACATCGACGACTTCAATCAGGCCGTACGCCACGGCAAGGTCAAGCCGCCGGAGGGCAGCGAGCGCGAGCTCCAGCCGTACCCCTACCTGCTGGTCATCGTGGACGAGCTGGCCGACCTCATGATGGTCGCGCCGCGTGACGTCGAGGACGCGATCGTCCGCATCACACAGCTGGCGCGCGCGGCGGGCATCCATCTGGTATTGGCCACGCAGCGGCCGTCGGTCGACGTCGTGACCGGCCTGATCAAGGCGAACGTGCCCTCCCGGCTCGCCTTCGCCACCTCCTCCCTCGCCGACAGCCGGGTCATCCTCGACCAGCCGGGCGCGGAGAAGCTGATCGGCAAGGGCGACGGCCTCTTCCTGCCCATGGGCGCCAACAAGCCCACCCGCATGCAGGGCGCCTTCGTGACGGAGGAAGAGGTCGCCGCGGTCGTCCGCCACTGCAAGGACCAGATGGCCCCGGTCTTCCGGGACGACGTGGTCGTCGGCACGAAGCAGAAGAAGGAGATCGACGAGGACATCGGCGACGATCTCGATCTGCTCTGCCAGGCCGCCGAACTCGTCGTTTCCACGCAGTTCGGCTCGACGTCGATGTTGCAGCGCAAGCTGCGCGTGGGGTTCGCGAAGGCGGGACGGCTGATGGACCTCATGGAGTCGCGGAACATCGTCGGCCCCAGCGAAGGATCGAAGGCCCGTGACGTTCTCGTGAAACCGGACGAACTGGATGGAGTGCTCGCCGTGATCCGGGGAGAGACTCACTCGTAAGGGTTTGGCGGGCAACCGTTTCCCATGGTCGTACGTCAAGTTGGAGGGAGGGATGTACAGATGTCCCGACCCCGGGACCGCCCTGCCATTCCGATGGCGTACAAAGCTCCACCGCCCGGTTGCCCCACCCTTTCGTACCACCCATAGACTGAACCTCCAGCAGGTGGTTACACGCTCGAAAGGCGCCCCCGTGTCCATCGGCAACTCCCCCGAAGACGACCGGCCTTCCGCCAAAGACGACCGGCCTTCGATCGGCCACGTGCTCCAGCAGGCGCGTGTCGGCGCAGGCCTCACCGTTGACGAGGTCAGTACCTCCACCCGGGTGCGCATGCCCATCGTGCACGCGATCGAGGAGGACGACTTCTCCCCTTGCGGCGGCGACGTGTACGCCCGCGGGCACATCCGTATGCTCGCCCGCGCCGTCGGACTCGATCCCGAACCGCTCGTCGAACAGTTCGACGACGAGCACGGTGGCCGCCCTGCCCCGACGCCTGCCGCCCCGCTGTTCGAAGCCGAGCGCATCCGTCCCGAGCGGCGCCGCCCCAACTGGACCGCGGCCATGGTCGCGGCGATCGTCGCCGTGGTCGGCTTCTCCGGCTTCACGCTCTTCAGTGACGGAGAGAGCAGCGGCGGCAACGTCGCGGAAGGCCCCGCCTCCGGTACGAAGCCCACTCCCACCGACGCACGGACGACCAAGCCCGCCGATCCCAAGCCCGAACCCTCGGACAGTGCCATCGCGGCCCTGCCGAAGGACAAGGTCACGGTGAAGCTGTCCGCATCCAGCGACAAGAGCTGGATCTCCGCCAAATCGCACAACGGCAAGGTGCTCTTCGACGGGCTGCTGCTCAAGGGCGAGACCAAGACCTTCCAGGACGACGAGCGCGTCGACCTGATCCTCGGCAACGCCGGGGCGATCGAGCTGTTCGTGAACGGCAAGAAGGTCCAGGACGAATTCAAGATGGGCGGCGTCGAACGGCTCTCCTACACGAAGGGTGACCCCGAGGTCGGCTGAGCCCGTTCGTCCCGGCACGGGCCCCGACCCTCGCGGCCGGGGCCCGCGCCGGGACAAAGTAGTCTTGAGCTCATGCCCGAACGCCGTACCGTCGCCCTTGTCACTCTCGGATGCGCCCGTAACGAGGTGGACTCGGAGGAGCTTGCAGGCCGCTTGGCAGCGGACGGCTGGGAGCTCGTCGAGGACGCCTCCGACGCCGACGTCGCCGTCGTCAACACCTGCGGATTCGTCGAGGCCGCCAAGAAGGACTCCGTCGATGCCCTGCTGGAAGCCAACGATCTCAAGGATCACGGCAGAACCCAGGCCGTCGTCGCCGTCGGATGCATGGCGGAGCGGTACGGCAAGGACCTCGCCGAGGCCCTCCCGGAGGCAGACGGCGTGCTCGGATTCGACGACTACGCCGACATCTCCGACCGCCTGCAGACCATCCTCAGCGGCGGCGTCCACGCCTCGCACACCCCCCGCGACCGGCGCAAGCTGCTACCGCTGAGCCCCGTCGAGCGGCAGCAGGCGACCGACGTGGCACTGCCCGGCCACGGCGAGGTGGCCCCGGTGCCCGAGGACCTGCCGGAAGGCGTCGCCCCGGAGTCCGGACCGCGCGCACCGCTGCGGCGGCGGCTCGGCACGAGCCCCGTCGCCTCCGTGAAGCTGGCCTCCGGCTGCGACCGGCGCTGCTCCTTCTGCGCCATCCCGTCCTTCCGCGGCTCCTTCATCTCGCGCCGTCCGAGCGATGTCCTCGGCGAGACGCGATGGCTGGCGGAGCAGGGCGTCAAGGAGATCATGCTGGTCTCCGAGAACAACACCTCCTACGGCAAGGACCTCGGCGACATCCGTCTGCTCGAGACGCTGCTGCCCGAGCTGGCGGCCGTCGACGGCATCGAGCGGGTCCGGGTCAGCTATCTGCAGCCGGCCGAGATGCGTCCCGGGCTGATCGACGTCCTCACCTCGACCCCTAAGGTCGCTCCCTACTTCGACCTGTCCTTCCAGCACTCCGCGCCCGGTGTGCTGCGGGCGATGCGCCGCTTCGGAGACACGGAGCGATTCCTGGAGCTGCTGGAGACCATCCGCGGCAAGGCTCCGCAGGCCGGCGTGCGATCGAACTTCATCGTCGGCTTCCCGGGCGAGACCGAGGCCGACTTCGCGGAGCTGGAACGCTTCATCTCGGCCGCGCGCCTGGATGCCGTCGGAGTCTTCGGATACAGCGACGAAGAGGGCACAGAGGCCGTCACCTACGACGGCAAGCTGGACGCCGATGTCATCGCGGAGCGGCTCGAGCACATGTCGCGCATCGCCGACGAGCTCACCGCGCAGCGGGCGGAGGAGCGTCTCGGTGAGACCCTTGAGGTACTGGTGGAGTCCGTCGACGACGAGGACGGCGCGGTGGGGCGTGCCGCTCATCAGGCGCCGGAGACCGACGGCCAGGTCGTCTTCACGTCGGGCGAGGGTCTCGAGGCCGGTCGTATGGTCGTGGCGAAGGTCGTGGGTACCGAGGGTGTCGACCTGGTGGCCGAGTACTGCGAGGTCCTTGGGGTGGGCTCCCGGACCCCTGACGAGGAGGCGGGCAGATGACCGGAGTGCCGGCATCCGCGGCGGGCGGGACCGGAAGGCCGGCGCCCGGCGGCAAGCTGGGCGCTGCGGCCGTCAATCAGGCCAGCCTGTGGAACATCGCCAACATTCTGACCATGGTGCGGCTCGTCCTCGTGCCGGCCTTCGTCGTGCTGCTGCTGCAGGACGGCGGCTACGACCCGGCCTGGCGGGCCTGGGCATGGGCGGCGTTCGCCGTCGCCATGATCACCGACATCTTCGACGGGCACCTCGCCCGCACGTACAACCTGGTCACCGACTTCGGCAAGATCGCGGACCCCATCGCCGACAAGGCGATCATGGCGGCGGGACTGATCAGTCTCTCCGCGCTTGGCGACCTTCCCTGGTGGGTGACCGGAGTCATCCTCTTCCGTGAGCTCGGGATCACGCTGATGCGGTTCTGGGTGATCAGGCACGCGGTGATTCCGGCCAGCCGCGGCGGCAAGATGAAGACGCTCGCGCAGGGCACCGCTGTGGGCATGTACGTCCTGGCGCTGACCGGACCGCTGGCGACGCTGCGGTTCTGGGTCATGGCTCTCGCCGTGGTGCTGACCGTCGTCACGGGCCTCGACTACGTGCGGCAGGCGATCGTGCTGAGGCGCAAGGGGCTCGCCGCCGAGCGGGCCGGGGCGGGCTCCTCGAAGTGACGGGGGCCGCCGCAGTCCTGGCACTGCTTGCGGAGCGTGGTCAGACCCTGGCCGCCGCAGAGTCCCTCACGGGCGGTCTCGTGGCCGCGGAGCTCACTTCGGTGCCCGGAGCCTCGAAAGTCTTCCGCGGTTCCGTCACGGCGTACGCCACCACCCTCAAGAGGGATGTTCTCGGCGTCGACGGGGTCCTTCTGGCGGAGCGCGGCGCGGTCGATCCGCAGGTTGCGTCGCAGATGGCGGCCGGTGTCCGGGACGTCATGGGAGCGGATTGGGGTCTCGCGACCACCGGGGTGGCAGGTCCCGATCCGCAGGACGGGCGGCCGGTCGGGACGGTATATGTGGCTGTCGCGGGACCGGCGGGAACCGGGAAAGTGGCCGCATTGCGGTTGAACGGCGACCGCGGGGAAATCCGTAGAGAGAGTGTACGGAGCGTGCTGGAGCTGCTGCACGAGGAACTGCGCGAGAACGCGCGGGCACAGGATACGGAACAGAACGGGGGGAATTGATGTTTGCAGCCCTGAGTGAACACGACATCGCTCCCCGCACGGCCGCCGCGCAAGGCGGTACGGTGGGGCGTGAAGGATGCGGCTACGCGGTCCGAGGAGGGAGCCACCGATGATTCTGCTCCGTCGCCTGCTTGGTGACGTGCTGCGTCGGCAGCGCCAGCGCCAGGGCCGTACTCTGCGCGAAGTCTCCTCGTCCGCCCGAGTCTCGCTCGGCTATCTCTCCGAGGTGGAGCGGGGGCAGAAGGAGGCATCCTCCGAGCTGCTCTCCGCGATCTGCGACGCGCTTGACGTACGGATGTCCGAGCTCATGCGTGAAGTGAGCGACGAACTGTCGCTGGCCGAACTGGCCGAGTCGGCAGCCGCCGGCGAGGTGCCCGCACCGGTACGTCCCATGCTGGGCTCCGTCTCCGTGACGTCGGTGGCAGGTGTGCCGACGGAGCGCGTGACGATCAAGGCACCCGCGGAAGCGGTCGACGTCGTCGCCGCTTGATCGCAGGTCCTGCACCATCCCGCACGGCATTTCTGTTTGAGCTGGGCCCTGACCGGTACTCGGTCAGGGCCTTTCGCTTGGGCGGGCACTGCGCATGATCGTCTGTCCCGAATGGCTCTTTTCGGTAGTTATGTAATCGTGGACGGTAGTCGGCGAACCGAGTGGAGGACGTGGATGTCTGTCGTGAAGAGCACTCTGTCCGATGCGGACCTCAAGACGGTCGGCGATGCGCTGAGGGGTGCGCTGGTGGATCTGGTGGACCTCGGCCTGGTGGCCAAGCAGGTGCACTGGAACGTGGTCGGCCCCCGCTTCAGGTCCGTTCACCTGCAGCTCGACGAGGTCGTCGACACCGCACGGCAGCACTCCGACATGGTCGCGGAGCGGTCGTCGGCGATCGGCGTCGCACCCGACGGGCGGGCGGCGACAGTGGCCGCCCGGAGCGCCATCGGCTCCGTTCCCGAAGGCTGGATCAAGGACGTCGATGTCGTGCGGACCATGGTCGACTCCCTGGGGGCCGTCATCGGACGCATGCGGGAGCGTATCGAGGCGACCGCCGAGCCGGACCCGGTGAGCCAGGACATCCTGATCCAGCTCACCGCGGACCTCGAGAAGCATGCGTGGATGTTCCAAGCGGAGAACGCGTGACGTCGAGCGCACGATCGGTGCCCCCGCGCGCCGGGTCGCCCAACCGTGCGCCCTCCCCGCGGCCCGGTGCGTCGCATTAGCGTGGGCCGGAGGAGGCAGCCATGGCAGTACGCGGGGCGGTCCTCGTGCCTGTCGTCGCGCTCGCACTCGTGGTGGGCGGCTTGTGGTGGTGGGCCGTGCTTCGGCTTGCCCTGGTCCCGGAGCACTCCGGCGTCGTCGAAGGGGCGGTGGCCGCGAGTGGTTGGGGGCTCAGCCTGCTCCCGGTGCACGCGACGGCGGCCCGCCGGGCTACCAGGGCA
Organism: Streptomyces sp. Tu 2975; assembly: GCF_009832925.1. Classification (GTDB taxonomy): domain Bacteria; phylum Actinomycetota; class Actinomycetes; order Streptomycetales; family Streptomycetaceae; genus Streptomyces. Next base: position 2,306,170 of record NZ_CP047140.1, on the reverse strand, counting down.
TCACGACGCCCCCGTTCGGGCGGCATATCTGACCCGTCGTGAACGACGAGGCATCGCAAGCCAGATGAAGAACCGTGTGGGCTATGTCCGCGGGCTCGCCCACGCGTCCGAGGGGTGACAACCGCGCCATCGCGGTCTCCGTCCTCTGCTGCAGACCGGCCTCATGACGGTCGGTCATCGGGGTGCGGACCCAGCCCGGGGCGACCGCGTTCACACGGATGCCATGCGGGCCGAGTTCGCTCGCGAGCGTCCTGGTGAGTTGGACCACGGCGGCCTTGGACGCGCTGTAGCAGAGCAGGCCGGCGTTGGCCGCGTCCACCGCGCCGGAGGCCATCGTGATGATGGAGCCGCCGCCCGTCGGGATCATGGCGGCGGCCGCCGCCCGGCACGCGTAGAGCACACCTTTGAAATTGACGGCCATGACGCGGTCCAGGTCCTCATCCCGGGTCTCGAGGACCTCGCTGGTGTGCATGATCCCGGCGACGGCGGCCATGACGTCGAGGCGGTCCGCGCTCGCGACCGCCGCTTCGAGGGCTGTGCGGTCGGTGACGTCGAGGGTGTGCGTAAGGGCCTTGCCCCCGGTGGACTCGATCAGGGAGCGGGTCCCGGCGAGGCCGTTCCCGTCCAGGTCGGCGCAGTGGACCACCGCTCCCGCCTCCGCGAGCAGCACGGCACAGGCGCGGCCGATCCCGCCTGCCGCTCCGGTGACGAAAGCGGTGCGGCCGGTGAGGTCGTACGCCGTGAGGGTCATACGGGGAACGTACGGCCGTATCTGACGGGTCGTCAACCAGCGGCGCCGCTCGCTTCTATTCCTGACCGAGGTGCGGCTCGTCAGGTGGTGGGGCCGGTCTGACAACGCGGGCACCAGTAGGTCGGACGCTCACGGCCCGGCTCTCCCTGGTCGGCCTTACGCACGGGCGTACCGCAGCGTGGGCAGGGGCGGCCCTTGCGTCCGTACACGTACAGCTTCTGCGACGGATTGCGGCCGCTGGTCATGGTGCGCCGGTCGAAGCGCCGCTTGTTGGCCTCGAGGAGCCTCTGCGCGGTGGCCACCAACCGCTCGGGAATGCCCGTCGGCAGTTCACCGACCGGCAGCCATGGTGTGACGCGGGCAAGGAAGGCCAGCTCCGACTTGTAGACATTGCCGATCCCTGCGAGGTTGCGCTGGTCGAGGAGGGCCTCCCCGAGCGGTCGGAGGGGATCGGCGAGCAGGTTCGCCACCGCCCGCTCCGGGTCCCAGTCCGGGCCGAGGAGGTCGGGCCCGAGATGGCCGACGGCCTGCTCCTCCTCCGCGGTACGGAGCAGTTCCACGACGGGCAGGCGATATCCGACGGCGGTGCGCGCCGCGTTGCCCAGGATCGCCCGGATCTGGTGCGACGGGCCGCCGCTCCAGCGCGCACTCAGGTCGTACACCCGCCATGAGCCTTCCATGCCGAGATGCGAGTGCAGGGTCAGCCCGCCCTCGACCCGGGTGAGGAGGTGCTTGCCGCGCGGGGTCACGTCCAGGACGGTCCGGCCGGTCAGGTCCGCCGTGGCGAAGCGCGGGACACGCAGGTCGGAACGGGTCAGGACCTGGCCTGCCAGTGCCGCGTGCAGATGGTGGGCGGTCAGCCAGACGGTGTCTCCTTCGGGCATGGCACCCATGATGCGCGACGGGCGGGTGCGGGGCGGTCACGGGCGCAGGCGCAGCCCCCGCGGTGTGGCATGGAATCCGGCGCTCTCCAGGGCACGGGCCAGCGGTGCCGTCAGCGCCGGAGCTCCGTTGGCGCGTTCCACCGTGACCGTCCCGAGGGCGCCTTCGCGGGCCGCGGCGGCGAGCGCTCCGGCCGCCGCGTGCAGCGCCGGTGCATCCGGGTCGGTGGCCCAGGCGAGCAGCGTCTTGCCGCCGCGCTCCATGTACAGCGTCAGCTCCCCGTCGACCAGGACCACCAGGGAACCCGCCTTCCGGCCCGGCTTGTGGCCGGCGCCCTCCGGCGGCTCCGGCCAGGGCAGCGCCGCCCCGTAGGCGTTCGCGGGGTCGGCAGCGGCCAGCACCACCGCGCGGGGCGCGGCCTGGCCCTCGGCACGGTCCCGCGCGGAGGACGCCGCTCGCAGGCGGTCGACCGCGCCGTCCATCGCGAACTGGGCGGCGCCCAGCCCTTCGACGACGTAGCCACGGCGCGCCTGTCCGCTGTCCTCGAAGGCCGACAGCACGCGGTACACGGCGGAGAAGCCGCCCTCCACGCCCTCCGCCGCGACCGCGCCCCGCGTCACCACGCCGTGGCGGTCCAGCAGGGTCCGGGCCAGGGCGTGCGCCCGGTGGGTCGGATCCTGCTCGGGGGAGGGCAGCAGCGACCAGCGGCCGCTCACCGTGGGAGGACCGGTGCGCGAGGCGGGACGGGCCGCCGCCGTCAAGCTTCCGTAGCGCCCACGGGGAACCGTGCGCCTGGCCCGGTGGGCCGTGGAGCCCGCCGTGCGACCCGAGCCGAGCATGGCCCGGAGCGGTGCGAGCGTGTCGTTGGTGAGCCGGCCGGACCAGGCGAGATCCCAGACGGCGTCGGCCAGTTGCGGGTCGGTGGCGTCGGGATGCGTGGTGGCGCGGACCTGGTCGGCGATCTGGCGGAAGAACAGGCCGTACCCACCGGAGAGAGCGGTGAGCACCGATTCGTGCAGCGCCGTCAGCTCCAGCGGGTGCGGCGGGGGCAGCAGCAGGGGGGCGGCGTCGGCCAGATAGAGCGAGACCCAGCCGTCCTTGCCGGGCAGGGCGCCGGCACCCGCCCACAACACCTCGCCACTCGTGGTCAGTTCGTCCAGGAGGGTGCTGCTGTAGTGGGAGACGCGGGACGGGAGGACCAGCTTCTCCAGGGCGGAGGCCGGCACGGAAGCGCCCTGCAGTTGCTCGACGGCGCGGGCGAGGCCGTCGATGCCGCGCAGGCTGCTGCTCCCCAGGTGCTGCCACTGGGGCAGGAAGGAGGCCAGCGCCGGGGGCGGCACCGGCTCCAGCTCGTGCCGGAGCGCGGCCAGGGAACGCCTGCGCAGTCGGCGCAGCACGCCCGCGTCGCACCACTCCTGGCCGATGCCGGAGGGGTGGAACTCGCCCTGCACGACCCTGCCGCTCGCGGCGAGGCGCTGGAGTCCGCCGTCGGTGACCGCCGCGCCGAGGCCGAAGCGGGCGGCGGCCTGGGCGGAGGTGAAGGGGCCGTGGGTGCGGGCGAACCGGGCGAGGAGGTCACCGAACGGATCCTTGACCGGCTCGGTGAACGCCTCCGGGACGCCCACGGGAAGCGCCGTGCCCAGCGCGTCACGCAGCCGCCCCGCGTCCTCGACCGCCGCCCAGTGGTCCGCGCCGGCGATACGGACGCGGATGGCACGACGGGACGCGGCGAGCTCCTGCGGCCAGCCGGGGTCGCTCCCGCGCTCGACGAGCTCCGCCTCGGTCAGCGGACCGAGGACGCGCAGCAGGTCGGCCACGCCCTCCACGTCCTTGATCCGCCGCTCCTCGGTCAGCCACTGCAGCTCCCGCTCCAGCTCGGTGAGCACATCGGCGTCCAGCAGCTCCCGCAGTTCCGCCTGGCCGAGCAGCTCGGACAGCAGCCGGGAGTCAAGGGACAGGGCGGCGGCCCGGCGCTCGGCGAGAGGCGAGTCCCCTTCGTACAGGAACTGGGCGACGTAGCCGAACAGCAGGGAGCGGGCGAAGGGGGAGGGCTCTGGGGTGGTGACCTCGACCAGACGGACGCGGCGGGACTCGATGTCACCCATCAGTTCGGTGAGCCCGGGGACGTCGAAGACGTCCTGGAGGCACTCGCGGACCGCTTCCAGGACGATCGGGAACGAACCGAATTCGCTGGCGACCTGCAACAGCTGAGCGGCACGCTGCCGCTGCTGCCACAGCGGGGTGCGCTTGCCGGGACTGCGGCGCGGCAGCAGCAGGGCGCGGGCGGCGCACTCGCGGAACCGGGAGGCGAACAGGGCGGAACCGCCGACCTGGTCGGTCACGATCTGACTGATCTCGCCCTTTTCGAAGACGGCGTCCGCGGCACCGACGGGCGCCTTCTCGCTGTCGTACGCCCCGTCCGGTGAGCCGTCCGGAAGCACCGGGTCCTGGTCGAGCAGGTCGAGCCCCATCAGGTCGGCGTCCGGCAGGCGCAGCACGATGCCGTCGTCGGCGTGCATCACCTGCGCGTCCATGCCGTAACGCTCGGCGAGACGCGCGCCCAGCGCCAGTGCCCACGGCGCGTGGACCTGGGCCCCGAACGGGGAATGGATCACGACCCGCCAGTCGCCCAGCTCGTCCCGGAACCGCTCCACCAGGATCGTCCGGTCGTCGGGGACATGGCCGCAGGCCCTGCGCTGCTCGTCGAGGTAGGCCAGCACATTGTCCGCGGCCCAGGCGTCCAGACCGGCGGCCAGCAGGCGCAGCCGGCCGTCCTCCGGGGTGAGTCCGCCGACCTCGCGCAGGAAAGCGCCGACGGCCCGACCGAGCTCCAGCGGCCGGCCCAGCTGGTCGCCCTTCCAGAACGGCAGTCGCCCGGGCACACCCGGGGCGGGAGAGACCAGCACCCGGTCGCGGGTGATGTCCTCGATCCGCCAGGACGTGGTGCCCAGCGTGAACACATCGCCGACGCGTGACTCGTAGACCATCTCCTCGTCGAGCTCGCCGACGCGGCCGCCGCCCTTCTTGGGGTCGGCGCCCGCGAGGAAGACGCCGAAGAGGCCGCGGTCCGGGATGGTGCCTCCGGAGGTGACGGCGAGGCGCTGCGCCCCGGGACGGCCGGTGACCGTCCCCGCGACCCGGTCCCAGACCACGCGTGGGCGCAACTCGGCGAACGCGTCCGAGGGATAACGGCCGGCGAGCATGTCGAGAACGGCGGTGAAGGCCGACTCGGGCAGTGAGGCGAACGGCGCGGCACGACGGACCAGCGCCAGCAGGTCGTCGGACTGCCAGCTGTCCAGGGCGACCATCGCGACCAGCTGCTGGGCCAGCACGTCCAGAGGGTTCGAGGGGATGCGCAACGACTCGATGGAGCCGCTGCGCATGCGCTCGGTGACCACCGCCGCCTGCACCAGATCGCCCCGGTACTTGGGGAAGACCACGCCCGTGGAGACCGCGCCGACCTGGTGGCCCGCCCGGCCGACCCGCTGGAGACCGGACGCCACTGACGGCGGGGATTCGACCTGGACGACCAGGTCCACCGCGCCCATGTCGATGCCCAGTTCCAGGCTCGAGGTGGCGACGACCGCGGGCAATCGGCCCGCCTTCAGGTCCTCCTCGACGAGGGCCCGCTGCTCCTTGGACACCGAGCCGTGGTGAGCGCGGGCGAGCAGCGGCGGGGCGCCCCGGGCAGCCCCGGACTGCGCCATGATCTCCGCCGGCGGTCCGTCCTCGGGCATGGGCGCGCCCGTGGCCCGTTCGTACGCGATCTCGTTGAGGCGGTTGCACAGCCGCTCGGCAAGACGGCGGGAGTTGGCGAAGACGATCGTGGAACGGTGGGCCTGGACGAGATCGGCGATGCGCTCCTCGACATGCGGCCAGATCGACGGCTTCTCGGCGACCCCGTCGCCGGTGTCCGAAGCGGGCGAGCCCCCGAGCTCGCCGAGGTCCTCCACCGGGACGACCACGGAGAGGTCGAACTCCTTGCCGGACACCGGCTGGACGATCTCCACCCGGCGCTGCGGCGACAGGTAGCGGGCCACCTCGTCCACCGGCCGTACCGTGGCCGACAGGCCGATCCGGCGGGCCGGGCGGGGCAGCAACTCGTCGAGGCGCTCCAGGGACACGGCGAGATGGGCGCCCCTCTTGGTGCCCGCGACGGCGTGGACCTCGTCGAGGATCACCGTCTCCACGCCCGCCAGCGCCTCCCGGGCGGACGAGGTGAGCATCAGGAAGAGCGACTCGGGGGTGGTGATCAGGATGTCCGGCGGCCGGGTGACCAGCGACCTGCGCTCCGCGGGGGGCGTGTCGCCCGAGCGGATCCCGACCCGCACCTCCGGCTCCGGCAGGCCGAGCCGGACCGACTCCTGCCTGATCCCGGTCAGCGGGCTGCGGAGGTTGCGCTCCACGTCGACCGCCAGAGCCTTCAGGGGTGACACGTACAGCACGCGGCAGCGCTTCTTCGCCTCCGCCGGCGGAGGCGTGGACGCGAGCCGGTCCAGGGCGGCGAGGAAGGCGGCCAGCGTCTTGCCGGATCCCGTGGGTGCCACGACCAGCACGTCCGAGCCCTCGCCGATGGCCTTCCACGCCCCCTCCTGCGCGGCGGTGGGCGCGTTGAACGCCCCCGAGAACCAGCCTCGGGTCGCGGGGGAGAAGGAGTCGAGCGCAGTCCTGGCCATGCCCACCATCGTGCACCCGACCACTGACAACGCCTGTCCAGGACATGGACCGGCCGGGCCGCCGGACGGGGCGCGGGAGCAGAATGGGCTGTATGGAAGAGGAAGCCGCGCCGGAGAGGGACGGCGAGTGGGCACGGCACTGGCAGTACCCGGGCGTTCCCGGTCTCGATCTGCTGCAGGCCCGCTACGTGCGCCATTCCTTCCCCCGGCACAGCCATGAGGGGTTCGTCGTGGGCGCCGTCCGCCGCGGCATCGAGGACGTCTTCCTGCCCGAGGGCACGGTGCGGGCGAGGCCCGGCACCGTCGTCATGATCAACCCCGAGGTGCCGCACTCGGCCAAGGCAGGTGTGCCAGAGGGCTGGGTGTACTCCACGCTCTACCCGTCCTCGCGGCTCGTCGCCTCGATCGCGGAGGAGACGACGACCCTGCGCGGGACGGCCGGCTTCGCGGAGACGATCGTCGAGGACCCCGACACCGCCAGGCTGGTGCACGAGGTGCACCGGGCGGCGGAGGCGGGCAACGCCCTCGCCGCCGACAGCGTCCTGCGCATCACCGTCGCCACACTGCTGCGCCGGCACGGGCGCTCACTCCCGGCGCGCAAATCGTCGGCGGCGGGTGCGCGGACGGCGGCTGCCGCGAAGCAGCTCCTGGAGGAGCGGATGGCCGACCCTCCGTCGCTCGAGGAACTGGCGCACGAGGTGGGGGTCGGGCCCTTCGCACTGCTCCGTTCCTTCAAGGCCGCCTACGGGCTGCCGCCGCACACCTGGCTCACGGACGCCCGCGTCCGGCGTGCCCGCCTCCTCCTGGACGCCGGTACGACCCCGTCGGAGGCGGCCGTCGCGGTCGGTTTCACCGACCAGCCGCACCTGAACCGCCACTTCACCCGGATCGTCGGCGTGCCCCCGGGCGCCTACCGCCGGGAGCGCGCAAGAACGTACAAGACCGCAGGCGGGGGCTCTGCGTAACGTCCCTGGCGTGGCAGAACAGACAGCTCGACCAGACATACCGGCCGGGGAGGCCTATGCGACCGCCGCTCCGTCCACGGCGCTCGCGGCGCGTACCGAGGGGCCCACGCCCGGACGCGGGGACGGGGCCGGGCCGCGACCCCGATCCGCGCCCGGGGAGACGTCCCCCGCGCCGAAGGAACCGAAGCCCGACTCGGCCGTCGTCAGAGACGCACTCGGCGTCGGGACAGCCGTCGGCCTCTCCGGCTTCGCCTTCGGTGTGACCGCGGCAGGCTCCGGCCTGACCCTTCTGCAGACATGCGCGCTCAGCCTGCTCGTGTTCACCGGGGCGTCACAGTTCGCGCTCGTGGGCGCCATCGCGGCCGGCGGCAACCCTCTCGCCGCCGCGGCGGGGGCCTTCTTCCTCGGCGTGCGCAACGCCTTTTACGGGCTGCGGCTGTCACAGCTGCTCGCACTGCCCCGCTTCGTACGGCCTCTCGCCGCGCACTGGGTCATCGACGAGACCACCGCCGTAGCTCTCGCCCAGCCGACGCGGCGCAGTGCGCGGCTCGGCTTCACCGTCACCGGCCTGACGCTGTACGTGCTGTGGAACCTGACCACGCTCCTCGGGGCGCTCGGGGCCGAAGCCATCGGCGACACCGAAGCGTGGGGGATCGACGCGGCGGGCCCGGCCGTCTTCCTCGCGCTGCTCGCGCCGATGCTGCGGACCGCCACCGAACGCGCGGTGGCCGGCCTCGCGGTCCTCCTCGGCCTCGGCTTCCTGCCGGTGCTGCCCGCCGGGGTGCCGGTGCTCGTGGCGGCGCTGGCCGCTCCCGCGGTGCTGTGGCTCAAGGGGCGCGCGATCGGCGACGGCGCGAGCGGGGGCGGCTCGACCCGTGACGGCGCGAGGGGGGGCGGCTCGACCCGTGACGGCGCGGGCCGGACGAAGAAGGAACAGCGGAAGGAGCGGGAACGATGAGCATCTGGATCGCGATAGCAGCGACAATGGTCGGCTGCTACCTCGTGAAACTCGTCGGGCTGCTGGTGCCGGCCGACACCCTGGAAAGGCCACTCGTGCAGCGGCTGGCGGCCCTGCTGCCCGTCGCCCTGCTGGCCGCACTGACCGCGCAGCAGACCTTCAGCACGGGTCAGACGCTGGTCCTCGACGCACGAGCCGCAGGAGTCGGTGCGGCGGCGCTGGCGCTGCTGCTGCGCGCCCCGTTCCTGGTGGTGGTGGGTGTTGCGGTGGCCGTGACGGCAGGTGTGCGGGCACTGGGAGGCTGACGCGCGCGGCGGCTGGAACGCGCCGGTGCCAGGGCCGGCCGCCGGAACGCGGTCAAGGGCCGCGGCCGGAACGCCGGCCGGACATCCTGCGCGGCCGGCGCGCCGGCCAAGGGCCCTGTGCAGCCACGCACGGTCCGTGCAACGGCACTCGTTTCACTCGATGGGGTGACCGTGCGCCCGCAGGGTCCGCAGCGCCTCGATCGTCACGATCGGTCGCGCCTCCAGTGCCGTGCCGGGGGCCCACTCCTGCCAGGTGATGGGCCACCCGCCGTCCTGCTGCTGCCCGGCCGCGAGGTGCTCCAGGGCACGATTCATCTCCTCGTCCGTGAACCAGCGGCGGGCGAGAGAGTCGGGTCGGCGGGCGTATTCGTAGGCGAAATGGTGCTCACCCGGGGCATAGCCGGGGGCCACCGGCTGCTGGTCGAGCCGGTCCGGGTCCAGCGCGACGAGCCGCTGCTCGCGCACGAGACTGCCGAGCCGGTCCGCCGCTGCCTGTGCGCGCGTGCTGTCCGGTACGCCGTCCAGGAAGGCGATCGCCGCCTGGATCTCGTAAGGATGCGACTTCTCGATCGCGTCGACCGCCGACCAGCAGAAGTCCGTGGCCCGGAACAGCCATGCGTGCCACACCTGATTGCGGTGCAGCAGGCCCACCACCGGCCCCGTCGTGAGCAACTCGCTCGGAGGGTCGTCGACGATCGGCAGGAACGGGGCGGCCGGGTAGGCGCGCTGGGAGGGGTGGACGGCCGGCAGTGCCCCGTCCCGTGTGGACACCTCGGTGAAATAACGGCACATCCGCTCCACCCGGAGCCCGCCGCAGCGGTCGATGGAGTCCAGTACCCGCAGGGCGTGCGCCGTGTGCAGGGGCTGACTGACCGGGCCGCGCAGGTCGGGCTCGAGGGCGTGGCCGTAGCCGCCGTCCTCATTGAGGTAGGCGGTCAGCGCCGTCTCGACCGCGTCGGAGCCGCCGGCGAGGAAGTGGTAGGCGAACCGCCGCTGCTCCAGCACCCGGGCCGTAAGCCAGATGAAACGCTCGGCGCGTACGAGTGCGGACGCGGGGGAGGGGTGGGTGGTTGCTCCGTTTCCAGCCATGTCCCGACGGTAGAGCGGAAAGGGCTTTCAGCAAGGCGGACGGACAGGGCTGCACCCTCAGGGGCGGGATACTGAGGTCATGCGGTTGACGATTTTCTGGGAACGCATGGCCGACCACTTCGGAGCGGCGTACGCCGACTCCTTCGCACGGGACCATGTGATGGCCGAGCTGGGCGGCCGCACGATCCATGAGGCCCTGGCCGCCGGCTGGGAGGCGAAGGACGTGTGGCGCGCCGTCTGCGCCGCCATGGACATTCCCGCGGACAAGCGGTGAGACACCGGGCGGGCAGCTCGCGGTCCTCCGGGTGAGCCACACTGAGCCGATGGCCCGGGACCGACAGGACACGCACGACAGCATGAGGCAGGGCCGCAGAGGCGGGCCCGTACGGAAACGAGCCTGTACAGGACGAGGCCGCACCGGCCGGACCGCACACGCCCCCGCACAGGACGGACCCCTGACGACATGACCGCTGACGAGAGGACCGCGCCGGACGCGGTCGCGTCGGACGAGGCCGCGGCGGGGATCCCCGCACAGGGCACCACGGCGCCCACAGCCCCGCCGGCGTCCCCGCCTCCCGGGGCCGACGCCGGCAGCGGCGGTCCGGGCCGCATGCCGCGGTGGCTGCCGCGCGCGCTGATACTCGCTCTGGCGCTCTACGCCTGCTTCCAGCTCGGCAGCTGGGCCTTCCACCAACTCATCGGCCTCTTGATCAACGTCCTGATCGCCTTCTTCCTGGCGCTCGCGATCGAGCCCGCGGTGGGGCGGATGGCGGCCCGCGGCATGCGCCGGGGCATCGCCACCTTCCTGGTGTTCTTCGCGGTGCTCGTCGCGGGGGTGGGGTTCGTCGTCCTGCTCGGTTCGATGCTGGCCGGCCAGATCGTCGAGATGGTCGAGGACTTCCCGCAATACCTCGACTCGGTCATCCGCTGGATCAACACCACCTTCCGGACGGAACTCTCCCGGGTGGAGGTGCAGGACAGCCTGCTGCGGTCCGACTGGCTGAGGAAATACGTCCAGAACAGCGCCACCGGTGTGCTGGACGTCTCGGCGACCGTGCTCGGCGGACTGTTCAAGCTGCTGACGATCTTCCTGTTCTCGTTCTACTTCGCGGCCGACGGGCCCCGGCTGCGCCGCGCGCTCTGCTCCGTCCTGCCCCCTGCCAAGCAGACGGAGGTCCTGCGGGCCTGGGAGATCGCGGTCGACAAGACCGGCGGCTACCTCTACTCACGCGGACTGATGGCGCTGATCTCCGGAGTCGCGCACTACATCCTGCTGGAGATCCTCGGGGTGCCCTACGCCCCGGCCCTCGCGGTCTGGGTCGGCCTGGTGTCACAGTTCATCCCGACCATCGGCACGTACCTGGCGGGCGCGCTGCCGATGCTGATCGCGTTCACGATCGATCCTTGGTACGCCCTGTGGGTCCTCGGCTTCGTCGTGATCTACCAGCAGTTCGAGAACTACGTGCTGCAGCCGAAGCTCACCGCCAGGACGGTGGACATCCACCCGGCGGTCGCCTTCGGCTCGGTCGTGGCGGGTACCGCCCTGCTGGGGGCGGTCGGCGCGCTGATCGCGATCCCGGCGGTCGCCACCCTCCAGGCATTCCTCGGGGCGTACGTGAAGCGGTACACGGTGACCGACGACCCGCGGGTCCACGCCCACAGCAGGCACGGTGGCGGCCGGCTGGCACGGGTGCGCAGCGCGCTGGGGAACGGCCGGCAGGCTCCGTCCACATCCGAGCGCTCATCCGGCGGGGTGCCCCCGCAGGCCGGCTCCGGGTCCTGATCCCGTCCGCCGAGGGGCCCGGCCGGGCCGGACGCGGGGCCGGACCACACAGGTTTTCGGCCCCGCGTGGTGAGCTTGACAGTAAAATCGAACATCCATTCTTATGGGATTCCGGCCCTCGCTCCCGCGAGTTGTCCACAGGCCGGCCGGACGTCGGGGCCCATTGTCAGTGGCAGGGGTTAGCGTCTTTGACGTGAAGCGATCGACACAAGCAAATCGGGTGGAACCCATGGCAGGAACCGACCGCGAGAAGGCGCTCGACGCCGCGCTCGCACAGATTGAACGCCAATTCGGCAAGGGTGCCGTGATGCGGCTGGGCGAGCGGCCGAACGAGCCCATCGAGGTCATCCCCACCGGGTCGACCGCCCTCGACGTCGCCCTCGGCGTCGGCGGCCTGCCGCGCGGGCGTGTGGTGGAGGTGTACGGACCGGAGTCCTCCGGTAAGACGACCCTCACGCTGCACGCCGTGGCCAACGCCCAGAAGGCGGGCGGAGCGGTGGCCTTCGTGGACGCGGAGCACGCCCTCGACCCGGAGTACGCCAAGAAGCTCGGCGTCGACATCGACAACCTGATCCTGTCCCAGCCGGACAACGGCGAGCAGGCCCTCGAGATCGTCGACATGCTCGTCCGCTCCGGCGCGCTCGACCTGATCGTCATCGACTCCGTCGCGGCCCTTGTGCCCAAGGCGGAGATCGAGGGCGAGATGGGTGACTCGCACGTCGGTCTGCAGGCGCGGCTGATGAGCCAGGCGCTCCGGAAGATCACCAGCGCGCTGAACCAGTCCAAGACCACCGCGATCTTCATCAACCAGCTCCGCGAGAAGATCGGTGTGATGTTCGGCTCCCCGGAGACCACGACCGGTGGCCGGGCGCTGAAGTTCTACGCCTCGGTGCGTCTGGACATCCGTCGTATCGAGACCCTGAAGGACGGCACGGACGCGGTCGGCAACCGGACCCGGGTCAAGGTCGTCAAGAACAAGGTCGCCCCGCCCTTCAAGCAGGCCGAGTTCGACATCCTCTACGGCCAGGGCATCAGCCGCGAGGGTGGTCTGATCGACATGGGCGTGGAGCACGGCTTCGTCCGTAAGGCCGGTGCCTGGTACACGTACGAGGGCGACCAGCTGGGCCAGGGCAAGGAGAACGCCCGTAACTTCCTGAAGGACAACCCCGATCTCGCCAACGAGATCGAGAAGAAGATCAAGGAGAAGCTCGGCGTCGGCGTCAGGCCGGAGACCCCTGCGGCGGAGCCGGGAACGGACGCCGCGGCCGGAGCAGCTCCGGCCGAGGACGCGGCGAAGTCCGTGCCCGCCCCCGCGTCCAAGGCGAAGGCGGCCAAGACGGCGGCGGCCAAGGGGTAGCGCATGGCCGCCCGGCGTACCGAATGGCCGGGTGACAGCCCCGACTCGTCGAGGGCCGAGAAGGAGCTGTCACCCAAGGATCCGGCGGAGCGGGCGCGGGCCATCTGCCTGCGCCTGCTCACCGGGACCCCGCGCACCCGCAAACAGCTCGCGGACGCGCTGCACAAACGCGAGATCCCTCCGGAAGTGGCCGAGGAGGTCCTCTCCCGCTTCGAGGACGTGGGGCTCATCAACGACGCCGCCTTCGCGGAGGCGTGGGTGGAGTCCCGGCATCACGGCCGGGGCCTCGCCCGGCGGGCCCTCGCGCGGGAGCTGCGTACCAAGGGCGTGGATTCCGCGCTGATCGACGAGGCTGTGGGGCAGCTCGACTCCGACCAGGAGGAGGCGACGGCCCGCGAGCTGGTGGCGCGGAAACTGCGCGCCACCAGGGGCTTGGAGCGTGACCGTCGTCTCCGCCGGCTGGCCGGGATGCTGGCCCGCAAGGGCTACTCCGAGGGCATGGCCCTGCGGGTGGTGAGGCGTGCCTTGGAGGAAGAGGGCGAGGACACGGCGGATCTGGACGACGTGGGGGACTAGTGCCGCATCAGGCAACGTTCGCCCTGTCATGACGTGTCGCTCGGTTGCTGCACCAGGCGGCAACGAGCTGTTACCGGACTACCGGGACACGCCGAGCACCTCCTGACGGAGAGCATGAATGCAAGCGGGCGCTATTGACGGCTGAGGGTCCGAGTGATCCCGGCGGCGACGGTCGTGGCGAGAACCCAACCGGCGGCGATCAGTAGGTAGGACAACCACTGGTAAACGCCGGTTGGTGTGAAGGCACTCTGCTGACCGAAGTTGATGATCGGCAACAGGAGGTCCAGGGTGTAGATGAGGGCATTGAACTCGGGGCCCTTGCCGTGCTCGGCCGGGGGTGGATGGTGCATTCCATACGCGACTGAGCCCAGAAGGAGCAGAGCCAGGAGCCTGCCACCGGCACGGGTAGGACGAAAGCCGTAGCCCAGGGTCGCGTCCTGGAGATAACCCCATAGCCTGGCGTACCAGGGCAGAGCGACCCGGCGTCGACGCTGCTCGGCCAGTTGGACTGTGCGGGCGTCGGCGTCATCACCGACGCGGCGGTAGGAGGCCGCGAGCTGCTCGTAGCTGTGAGGGACGAAGCCGTCCGCATCACGCTGCAGCAAGACGAGTCGGTCGGCGGCGGGAAGGCGCGGGGTAAGCGCCTCGTACGTCAGTCCCTCCAGGCGGACCGTGGCCGGCCAGACCTGTGGTGCAGCCTCGATGACCTTGAAGCTGGCGTAGTGCATTTTGACGTCGCCGGAGACTGGCTGTGCATCTCGCAGCGTCAGCTGGGTGGCTTCGCAACTGCTGATGCCCAGTGCGACGCCGCCGGGGTTGCTGAGCTTGGCTTCGATGAAGGAGATCCAGCCCGCGACCTTGGCACCGGTGAGCCTGACCCGGCCCTCGGCAGTGAGGCCACCCGCGTTGAGGACGGTTCCGACGGTGAGCCGCGCGGCGTCGAGGGCATCGCCATTCGCGTTTTTGACCTGGGCATCTTCTAGATCGACAGCCCCTTCGACATGCGCCGTGCTGAGGCTGATCCCCCCAGTGTCACGAGGCCGGGTGCCCATACATCGGCGCCGACAGAGGCGTGATCGAGTTGGAGCGCCCATCCGCCGCCAGTCCCGAGGTGCGCGTGGTCGAGGAAGATCCCGCTGGATATCTCCGCGTTGCTCAGCTGGACGCTTCCCGCTATCCGGCAGTTCGTGAGCCGGAGTGCACCGTCGATGCGAAGGGACGTGGCCGCCAGAGCGGGAAGGCAGGAGCCGCTGAGGTCGAGTTGGCGGGCCTGCGTCCCGTCGAGGTGCAAGGGGTGCTGGAAGTGGCAGGTGGTAAGACGGATTGGGTGGTGTATCTCTGCGTGCTGGAGCTCGAGGACGCCGGTGATCCACGCTCCGGCGATGCGCAGAGCGGGCGCTTCGCCGGGTTCGGATGAACCTCTCAGGAGGAGGGCCCGGATGACCTCAGCCCGAACAGTCCGTTCCGCGCTCTGAATCGTCGCGGGGTCCTCACCCTCGTCTCCGCGGACGTCGATCGCTACACCACGAGGGAACGCCTGCCAGATGCGACGTTCCAGAGGCGTCAGGTCTGTGATCTCCATCCGCAGGACCTTATCCATTGAGGCACTGCGATACGGGAGGAGATGGCTACCTGGTCTCACAAGCGGCGCCCAGGCTCAGCCCCCTGTCCGGAGAAGGACAGCAAGAATGGTCAGGTGACAGGCCGGTCAGGAACGCCGCGGACTACCGTGTGACCGGCAGCCCCGCCGACTTCCATGCCTGGAAACCACCGACGAGGTCGGTCGCACGCCGTAGTCCCAGCTGGTGCAGGGACAGGGCCGCGAGGGAGGAGGCATAACCCTCGTTGCAGATCACCACGATCCGCAGGTCGTGGGCGACCGCCTCGGGGAGACGATGACTGCCCTGCGGGTCCAGCCGCCATTCCAGTTCATTGCGCTCCACGACCAGCGCCCCGGGGATCAGCCCGTCGCGTTCGCGTAGTGCCTGGTAGCGGATGTCGACCAGCAGCGCCCCGTCGGCCGCCGCTTCGAATGCCTCTTGCGGGCCGATCCGTTCGAGCCCTTGCCGCACCCGCTCCAGGTACTCGTCGATCCCAGGAGGCCCGCTCACTGCCAGTCCTCCGGGTGCTCGACGTGCTCGAGTCGGAGAACGGCCCCCGACCGGCTGTAGCGCCTCATCAACGGCAGCGGCGGGTAGTACGCATGGACCGAGACAGCGTGCTCGACGGACGACTCGTTGAGCACCTCGTGCACATGGTGCGTACCGAAGGCGCGGGACCGGCCGGCGGCCAGGAGCCGCTCCCGGTCCACACCGTCGTCGAGTTCGAGCGTCTTCCAGCCGGCGGAGGGAAGCCGCACGGCGAGAGAGTTCTCCTTCAGCACGCCCTCCGCCGTGGCGAACGCCCCGACGGAGTCGGCGTGGTCGTGCCAGCCGGTGCCGGTGCCGGGCGGCCAGCCGATGAGCCACGCCTCACTGCCGCGCGGTCCTTCGAGCCGCAGCCAGGTGCGTCCCTCGGGGTCGAGGGGCAGCGAAGCGATCAGTTCCTTGTCGGCGGCGGCGTGCCGCACGAAGTCGAGCAGCTCTGCGGAGGTCGGCGCGCCCGTCAGGCTCGGAGCAGGCCACGAACCGGTGAGGGGAACGGGACCGGCGGAGGATCCGGGAGCCGAAGCCGCCGAGGCAACGGAGAGCGGAGCAGGGTGGGACACGGAAACCGTCCTGGGGTTCGCTGGTGAGCGCACCGGCCAGAGGCCACGGCGCGAAGGGAAGGCGAATTCAGCAGGACGGCCGACACACGCAGCCCGCGTAGCGGACGAGGTCCATATGGACCCTCCGCCACAGGCGCACATCGGTGTCGTTCATGCTCGGGAGTACACCACGCCGGCCATCGTGAATCAATCGATGTCCGCAGTGCGGTCACTGCCCGTCGTGGCCGGGTCCCCTCCTCTCGCGATGTCCGCGGCGGCGTACAGCTCGGCGGGCCGCACCCCCGCGAAGGCGGCCACCAGATGTCCGTCGGGCCGTACGAGCAGCACGGTGTGCGCGGAGGCGCCCGGGTAGCTCTCCGTGACCAGCAGTTCCGCCGGCACCGGCAGGCCGGACACCGCTGTGTCCAGCCGCGGCATGATGCCCGCGCCGGCCCAGTGCCTCCGGTCCCACACGCCGGTGCCCGGCGCCACCAGTACGACCAGCAACCGCCCCCGGCACAGCCGGTCCCGCAAGCGGGCGCATGTGCCGTCGGGAGCCGTCACCTGTACATCGGCGACCGGCGAGCCCGGTACCGCGCCCGCCAGCGTCTGCGGACCGGTGGGCTCCGGTGTGAGCGGTGAATGCGTGTGGACGGGCGGCGCGCCGAGGGCCCCCCGCCCGAGATGCGCGTCGGTGAGCATCGTGTCGTGCCCCCGGGCGGCCCCGGGGAGGTACATGCGCAGCCCGCTGCCGCTGCGCAGTATCGGCAGGGACTGGTCGGCGGCGCGCAGCCGTGCGGCGACGGCCGTGCGCCGCTCGGCCTGATAGCTGTCCAGCAGCGTTGGTGACGCACCGTGATGCCAGGCCTGCGCCAGTTTCCAGGCCAGGTTGTCCACGTCACGCAGACCCTCGTCGAGCCCTTGCGCGCCGATCGCTCCCAGCAGGTGGGCCGCGTCGCCCGCGAGGAAGGCCCGGTCCACGCGCCAGCGCCGGGCGAGGCGGTGATGCAGGGTGTAGACGCCGGTGTCGAGCAGTTCGTACGGCGGCGTGCGGCCGCACCAGCCGGCCAGAGTGTCACGGACCCGCGCCACGAGGGCCTCCGGCGTGACCAGGTCGCCGCGGGCGGAAGCAGCCAGTCAAGTCGCCACATCCCGTCCGGCAGCGGACGTGCGGTGATCTCGTCGCCGCCCGAGCTCCACGGTGGCTGACGGTGCAGCACCGCCTCGCCCGGCCAGGGCAGTTCGGTGCGCAGTGCGGCCACGGCGTGACGTTCCACCGCCGTACGGCCCGGGAATCGGATGCCGAGGAGCTTGCGGACCGTGGACCTCGCGCCGTCGCAGCCCACCAGATAGCTGCCTCGCCACCAGGTCGCGGAGGGCCCCCTCGTGTGCACGCCGACTCCACCGGCGTCCTGTTCCAGCGAGTCGAGGCGGCTGTCGGTCACGAGCCGTACGAGCCGGTGCTCCGCGGCGGCTTCGCGCAGGCCGCGAGAGAGACTGTGCTGCGGGATGTGAAGGGGCGCGGCCGGGCCTCCGTCGAATCCGGCGCCCCGCTCGTACGCGCCGTCGCGTCCGTCGCCGCCGTCGTCTCGGTCCCTGGGGTAGCCGTCGTCCCTGTCCCGGTGGTGTCCGTCGTCCCGGCGGTGGTCCTGGCCGCCGTCGTCGAGGGGCAGTTGCCGGAGCTCCTGCTTGCGCAGCATCGACCGCCAGCCGCTCCACCGGACGCCTTCGTGACGCACGGTTACGCAGCCGAGCCGCGCCATGAGGTCGGCCGTGTCGGGGCGGAGTACGACAGTGCGGGCCGGGCGCGGCTCGTCCTTCCCGTTGCCCTCGTCGAGCACGACCGAAGGGACGCCCTGCGCCGCGAGGGCGAGTGACAGCGCCAGTCCGACGGGACCCGCGCCGACCACGATCACCGGGTCCACGGCGTGACTCCCCGGGTCCGTAGGGTCGTGCGGGGAAGTGCGGTTGGAGCCCGGTGCGCGATCACAGAACGTATGCAACCCACTGCCGGTGCCTGCGTCAAGCGCCACCGGGACGCGGCGAGGGGCGGTGGCCCGCAGGCCACCGCCCCTCAGCGGTCGAACATCCGATGAACCGTCAGGCGCCGCGTCCGTCATCGGTCTTGCCGAGGCCGGGCTCGGCGACGGGCTCCTCCGCGCCGCCGGGTGCGGTCAGCACCGCGCCCGTGCCCCTCTTGGCCCGGCGCAGCCTGCCTTCCAGCCACGAGGCGAACGTAGTGAGGATCAGGTTGAGGACGATGAAGATCAACGCGACGACGATGAAGCTGGGGATGGTGTTCGCGTAGTTCGCGGACAGTGTTCCCTGGGCGCTGAGCAGCTCGGCGAAGGCCAGCAGCGCACCGCCGAGCGCGGTGTCCTTGACGATGACGACGAGCTGACTGACCAGCGCCGGCAGCATCGCGGTGATGGACTGCGGCAGCAGAACGCTCGTCATCGTCTGGCCCTTGCGCAGGCCGATCGCCTTCGCGGCCTCCGACTGCCCCTTGGGCAGCGACAGGATGCCGGCCCGTACGACCTCGGCGAGGACCGACGCGTTGTAGAGCACGAGGCCGGTGACCACGGCGTACAGCGGGCGGACGTCGCTGCTGATGCCGTCGAAGCCCGCGTAGAGCTCATTCGCGAACAGCATCAGGATCAGGACCGGGATGGCGCGGAAGAACTCCACGACGACCCCGGCCGGGACGCGGACCCAACGGTGGTCGGAGAGCCTGGCGATGCCGAAGATCGCGCCGAGCGGAAGCGCGATGATCATCGCGAGCGCCGCCGCCTTCAGCGTGTTGCCGAGTCCGGGCAGCAGATACGTGGTCCAGGCCTCGGACTCGGTGAACGGCTTCCACAGTGACCATTCGAGCTGTCCCTTGTCGGACATCTCGCCGATGGCCCACCAGATGCCCAGCACCAGCAGGACGAGGAAGACGATCGTGTAGATGATGTTGCGACGCTTGGCGCGGGGCCCGGGGGCGTCGTAGAGGACGGACGTCATCGCTTCACCGCCATGCGCTTGCCGACCCAGCCGAGGATGAGTCCGGTGGGAAGGGTCAGAACCACGAAACCGAAGGCGAAGACCGCGGTGATGAGGACCAGTTGCGCCTCGTTCTCGATCATCTCCTTCATCAGGAGAGCCGCCTCGGCCACACCGATGGCTGCCGCGACCGTGGTGTTCTTGGTAAGCGCGATCAGTACATTGGTCAGCGGACCGATGACCGAGCGGAACGCCTGCGGAAGCACGATGGTCATCAGGACCTGGGTGAAGTTCAGGCCGAGAGCGCGTGCCGCCTCTGCTTGTCCCACCGGCACTGTGTTGATGCCGGAGCGTACGGCTTCGCAGACGAACGCAGCGGTGTAGGCGGCGAGCCCGAGAACCGCCAGCCGGAACGACAGTGCGTCGAAGTCATCGGCCACGCCCAGGGTCATGCCGAAGACATCGGCGAGGCCGAGCGAGGAGAAGACGATGATCACGGTCAGCGGAATGTTCCGGACCACGTTCACGTAGACCGTGCCGAATCCGCGCATCAAGGGCACCGGGCTCACCCGCATCCCTGCGAGGACGGTGCCGAGCACCAGGGAGCCGATTCCGGAGAGGACGGTGAGCTTCACCGTCATCCAGAACGCCCCGAGCAAGTCGTAACCTTCAAGAAAGTCGAACACGATCTCCCGCGCTTCCGCGTGTGGGAGGGCCCGGCGCGCCGCCGTCAGCGGCGGCGCGCCACGTCAGCCCTGCTTCACTTGACGATGTTGCCGATCTCCGGGGCGGGCTCGTTCTTGTAGTTGGCCGGGCCGAAGTTCGCCTTCACGGCCTCGTCCCAGGCCTTGTCCTGGACCATCTTCTCGAGGGCGGCGTTGATCTTGTCGACCATCTCCTTGTCGCCCTTCTTGACGCCGATGCCGTAGTTCTCGTTGCTCAGCTTGAGGCCGGCGAGCTTGAACTTGCCCTTGTACTGCTCCTGCGAGGCATAGCCCGCGAGGATCGAGTCGTCCGTGGTCAGCGCGTCGACCTGGCCGCTCTGGAGGGCGCTGAGGCACTGCGAGTACGTCGGGTACTGCCTGAGCTGGGCCTTCGGCGCGAAGTCCTTCTTCACGTTCTGCGCGGACGTGGAACCGGTGACCGAGCAGAGCTTCTTGCCGTTGAGGTCGTCGCCCTTGGCGATGTTGTCGTCGGCGCGGATCAGCAGGTCCTGGTGGGCGAGCAGGTACGGGCCGGCGAAGTCGACCTTCTGCTTGCGCTCGTCGGTGATCGAGTACGTGGCGGCGATGAAGTCCACGTCGCCGCGGGCAAGCGCGGTCTCGCGGTCGGCGCTCTTCGTCTCCTTGAACTCGATGTCACCCTCGTCGTAGCCGAGCTCCTTGGCGACATAGGTGGCGACGTCGACGTCGAAGCCGGTGAACTTGCCGTCAGGGGTCTTCAGGCCGAGGCCCGGCTGGTCGTACTTGATGCCGACCGTAATCTTCTCGCCGCCGCCCTCGGTGGAGCCGCTGCCGCTGTCCTTGCCGCTGTCGGAGCCGCAGGCCGTGGCCGACAGGGCGAGCGCGAGGACGGTGGCCGAAGCGGCGGTGACCTTACGAAGCTTCATGATGGTGACTTCCCTAGAGTTGACGCGAGGTATTGGAAACAGACGCGATGTGCTGGATCGACTGATCCAGGACTCAGTGGTGAAGGATCTTCGACAGGAAGTCCTTGGCCCGGTCGCTGCGCGGGTTGCTGAAGAATTCCTCGGGCGATGCCTCTTCCACGATCTTGCCGTCGGCCATGAATACGACCCGGTTCGCGGCCGAGCGGGCGAAGCCCATCTCATGTGTGACGACCACCATTGTCATCCCGTCACGTGCCAACTGCTGCATGACCTCGAGAACCTCGTTGATCATCTCGGGGTCGAGCGCCGACGTCGGCTCGTCGAAGAGCATCACTTTCGGGTCCATCGCCAGCGCACGCGCGATCGCCACACGCTGCTGCTGGCCACCGGAGAGCTGCGCCGGGTACTTGTCGGCCTGCGCACCGACGCCCACTCGGTCCAGCAGGGCCCGCGCCTTGGTCTCCGCCGCCTTCTTGTCGGCCTTGCGCACCTTGATCTGGCCCAGCGTCACGTTCTCCAGCACGGTCTTGTGCGCGAAGAGGTTGAACGACTGGAAGACCATGCCCACGTCGGCGCGCAGCCGGGCGAGCTCCTTGCCCTCGTGCGGCAGCGGCTTGCCGTCGATCGAGATCGCGCCGGAGTCGATCGTCTCCAGGCGGTTGATGGTGCGGCACAGCGTGGACTTTCCGGACCCGGAGGGTCCGATGACGACCACGACCTCGCCCCTGGCGATGGTCAGGTCGATGTCCTGGAGCACATGCAGCGCGCCGAAGTGCTTGTTCACGTTGCTCAGCACGACCAGATCGGCCGTGGGCACCGCGTCCTCGGCGTCCTTGGTCACTGACACTCCGCTCATCGGCTTCTTGCTCCGTCCTCCTCGGTTGGGAGGACCCTAGTCACCCACCGCGACCAGCGTCATTACATCTGAGGGGAAATTGAGCATAACGATCCGGCCTCATCCGGACACTATGCGTGAACAGGGTGGTCCACTGCGATACCGGGTGGATAACGGAACCGTTCGGCACGCGGAAGCCTCTTGACTGTGCGCCGCGATATCCGCGTTGATGCCCTGTGGTGTGTCGCGAACCATTCGTACAACACCGCACGACCAACACCACACGACCGTGCCACGAACACCACACGACCGGAGGGGGCCATGAGGCTGCTGCTCGTCGAGGACGACGACCATGTCGCCGCCGCCCTGTCGGCGGTGCTCGCCAGGCACGGCTTCGAGGTGGTCCATGCCCGCAACGGCGAGGAAGCCCTCCGTGCCGTCCTGCCCGCCACCGACCCGGCCAAGCCGCCCTTCGGGGTCGTCCTCCTGGACCTCGGCCTGCCTGATCAGGACGGCTATCAGGTCTGCGGCAAGCTCAGGAAGCTCACCTCCACGCCCGTGATCATGGTGACCGCGCGCTCGGACGTCCGCTCCCGCATCCACGGACTCAACCTCGGCGCCGACGACTATGTGGTCAAGCCGTACGACACGGGGGAACTGCTCGCCCGGATCCACGCGGTCAGCCGGCGCACCGTCCCCGGTGAGGACGCCGGTGCGCCCGCCGCCGACGAGGCGCTGCGGCTCGGGCCGGTCACCATCGAGCTGCCCACCCGCAGGGTCAGTGTCGACGGGGCGGACGTGCAGCTCACGCGCAAGGAGTTCGACCTGCTGGCGCTGCTCGCCCAGCGCCCGGGAGTGGTCTTCCGGCGTGAGCAGATCATCAGCGAGGTGTGGCGGACCAGCTGGGAGGGCACCGGCCGCACGCTCGAGGTGCATGTGGCGTCGCTGCGCTCGAAGCTCCGGATGCCGGCCCTGATCGAGACCGTGCGGGGCGTCGGCTACCGGCTCGTCGCGCCCGCCGGGGCGTAGGGCCCCTCGCTCCGGTGCGTACCCGACTCCTTCCGCTCCTCATCGTGCTCATGGCCGGTGTGCTGCTGGCGCTCGGCTTTCCGCTGGCCGTGAGCGTCGCGGCGGCGCAGCAGCAGAGCGTCGTCGTCGACCGGATCGACGACACCGTGCGTTTCGCGGCGCTGGCCCAGTTCGTCACCGACCAGGGCTCCGCCCCGGACGAGCGGCGGTCCACGCTGCAGGAGCAGCTCGACCGGTACCACGACACGTACGGGATCAAGGCGGGCGTCTTCTACCGCAGCGGCAACTCCATGGCCCGCGCCCCGCACGACTGGTACGTGCCGGGCGAGGGCGAGGGTCGCGAGGCGTTCCAGGAGGCGCTCACCGGCCGGCGCAGCGACGACCCGCCGCAGGTGTGGCCCTGGCAGCGCGGCGAACGGCTCGTCGTCGCCTCGCCCGTCGTACGGGACGGGGACGTCGTCGCCGTCGTGTTCACCGACTCGCCCACCGACCAACTGCGCTCGCGGGTCCTGCGCGGCTGGCTGCTTATCGTCGCCGGTGAGTCCGCCGCGATGCTCGTCGCCGTCGGCGCGGCCTTCCGGCTGACCGGGTGGGTGCTGCGGCCCGTACGGATCCTGGACGCCGCCACCCACGACATCGCGACCGGCCGGATGAACTCGCGGGTCGCCGCCGCCGGGGGGCCGCCGGAACTCAGACGGCTGGCGCGCTCGTTCAACGAGATGGCCGACAACGTCGAGGAAGTCCTCGAACAGCAGCGGGCCTTCGTCGCGGACGCCTCCCACCAGCTGCGCAACCCGCTCGCCGCCCTCCTGCTGCGCATCGAACTGCTCGCCCTCGAACTCCCCGAGGGCAATCCCGAGATCGCCTCCGTCCGCACCGAGGGCAAACGCCTCGCCCAGGTCCTCGACGACCTGCTGGACCTGGCGCTCGCCGAGCACGCCTCCGCGGAGCTCCAGCTCACCGACATCGGCGAGCTGACCGCCGAGCGGGTGGCCGCCTGGCGGCCGCTCGCCGACGAGAAGCGGGTGGTGCTGTCCTACGAGACAGGGGCTGTCACCGCCTGGGCGGATCCGGTGGCGCTCTCCAGCGCGCTCGACGCGGTGATCGACAACGCCCTGAAGTTCACCCCTCAGGGCGAGGAGGTCACCGTCGAGGTCGCGGCACAGGGCAACACGTCGACCATCCTGATCACCGACCGTGGCCCGGGCCTGACCGATGAGGAGCTCTCCCGGATCGGCGACCGCTTCTGGCGCAGCGGCCGTCACCAGAACGTGAAGGGCTCCGGCCTCGGCCTGTCCATCTCGAGGGCGCTGCTGGCAGCCGGCGGCGGGTCCATCGCGTACGCGCACCACGAGCCGCACGGCCTGATGGTGACGCTCACGCTGCCGCGGACCCACGCGGAGGACGCCTGAAACCACCGGGTCAACGGCAGCAGCGGACAAGTCCCTGGCGCCGCTGCTACGGCTTGACCGAGCGGTAGTAGCGCCGTGCGCCTTCGTGCAGCGGCAGCGGGTCGGTGTAGACGGCCGTCCGCAGGTCGACGAGCTGGGCGGGGTGCACGGTGTTCCCGATGCGGTCCCGGCTCCTGATCACCGTGCGGGTGAAGCTTTCCGTCTGCGCCGCGCTCATCCGGTCCGTGGTGACCAGCAGGTTGGCCACCGCGATGGTCTCGACGGGCAGCCCGCCCTGGGCCTGCGGGTAGGCGTCGGCCGGCATTTCGGCGGAGCGGTAGTAGCTGGTCGGATCGCCCGACGCATGGAGCTTCGAGACCAGTCCCGGCTCCAGCGCGACCAGCCGGACCGGGAAGCGCTCCGACAGCTTCTGCACCGTGTTGGTGGGCAGTCCGCCGGACCAGAAGAACGCGTCGATGTGGCCCTTCTCCAACTGGCCCGGGGCGACGTTGATGCCCGACGGGCGTGCGGTGATGTCCTGCGCGGGATCGATCCCGGCGCCTTTCATCAGCCGGTCGGCGACCAGCCGGATGCCCGAGCCGTCCTGCCCGACGCCGACCACCTTGCCGCGCAGGTCGGCCACCGACCTGACCGGCGAGTCCCGGGGCACCACGAGCTGGACGTAGTCGTCGTACAGCCGGGCGCAGCCCCGCAGCCGGGCGGCGCCCGGCTGCCCTTCCCGCTTGTACTTCGCGACTGCGTCGGCGGTGGCGATGGTGAAGTCGGCCTCCCCGGACGCCACCCGCTCGAGGTTCTGCTGGGACCCTTCGCTGGTACGCAGGTCTATCGCCACGTCCGGCATGTCACGGGCCAGCGCGTCCTTCAGCAGCACGCCGTAGCGCTGGTAGACACCGCTGTGCGACCCCGTGCTCAGCGTCAGCTTCCCGCTCGGCGACGACTGGCCGAACGGCATCAGCCACCACAGCATCAGCCCGAGGACCACCAGGGCAGCGGCGGCGCCCTGAAGGGCGCGGCGGCGGCCGAGGCGGGAGAAGAAGGGAAGTGCCGGGAGCATGGCGCGATCCTGCCAGCTCACTCCTGGTGATGGCCAGGCCCGGCCTTGCCGGAGGAGGGGTCGCGCTGTCGGTGCGACCCCGTACCCTGGTGGGCGCGATGAGTGCGAAAACTTACGAGGTGCGCACCTACGGGTGCCAGATGAACGTCCACGACTCCGAGCGTCTGTCGGGCCTGCTGGAGGACGCGGGGTACGTACGCGCGCCCGAAGGCGCCGACGGTGACGCCGATGTCGTCGTCTTCAACACCTGCGCGGTGCGGGAGAACGCGGACAACAAGCTCTACGGCAATCTCGGCCGGCTCGCCCCGATGAAGTCGCGGCGCCCCGGGATGCAGATCGCCGTGGGCGGCTGCCTGGCGCAGAAGGACCGCGAGACCATCGTCACCAAGGCGCCGTGGGTCGACGTCGTCTTCGGTACGCACAACATCGGGAAGCTTCCGGTGCTCCTCGAGCGCGCCCGTGTCCAGGAAGAGGCACAGGTCGAGATCGCGGAATCGCTCGAGGCGTTCCCCTCCACGCTGCCCACGCGCCGCGAGTCGGCGTACGCGGCGTGGGTCTCCATCTCCGTCGGCTGCAACAACACCTGCACCTTCTGCATCGTGCCCGCGCTGCGCGGCAAGGAGAAGGACCGCCGGCCCGGTGACATCCTCGCCGAGATCGAGGCACTCGTCGCGGAGGGCGTCAGCGAGATCACCCTGCTCGGCCAGAACGTCAACGCCTACGGGTCCGACATCGGCGACCGCGAGGCCTTCAGCAAGCTGCTGCGTGCCTGCGGGACCGTCGAAGGACTCGAGCGGGTCCGGTTCACCTCGCCCCACCCGCGCGACTTCACGGACGACGTGATCGCCGCCATGGCCGAGACGCCGAACGTGATGCCGCAGCTGCACATGCCGCTGCAGTCGGGATCGGACACGATCCTCAAGGCGATGCGCCGCTCGTACCGGCAGGAGCGCTTCCTCGGCATCATCGAGAAGGTCCGCGCGGCCATTCCGCACGCCGCCATCTCCACCGACATCATCGTGGGCTTCCCCGGAGAGACCGAGGAGGACTTCGAGCAGACCATGCACACCGTGCGCGAGGCCCGCTTCGCCAACGCCTTCACCTTCCAGTACTCCAAGCGCCCCGGGACCCCGGCGGCGACCATGGACGGTCAGATCCTTAAGGAGGTCGTCCAGGAGCGGTACATGCGCCTGGTCGCCCTCCAGGAGGAGATCTCCTGGGAGGAGAACAAGAAGCAGGTCGGCCGCACGCTCGAGGTGATGGTCGCCGAAGGCGAGGGCCGCAAGGACGGAGCCACCCACCGGCTCTCCGGCCGTGCCCCCGACAACCGCCTCGTCCACTTCACCAAGCCGGACGCCGAAGTGCGTCCCGGCGACGTGGTCACCGTCGAGATCACCTACGCCGCTCCGCACCACCTCCTGGCGGAGGGCGCGGTGACATCGGTGCGCCGCACCCGCTCTGGAGACGCCTGGGAGAAGCGCAACGGGGCGGAGGCCGCGAAGCCGGCCGGTGTGATGCTGGGCCTGCCCTCGCTGGGCGTCCCCGCGCCGCTGCCGCCGGCGACGGGCGGTTGCGCGGCCGGCTGAAGAACGCCGCAGGGGGTCGGCGCCGGCCTCGCCGGTCGACGGCGTGGCACGGGTCCGGGCGCCCGGGCCCGGCAGGTGCCCGACTCGCGCACCACGCCGACTAGGCTGCGGATCATGCTCGTAGCCGCCGCCGTGTGTCCGTGCCCGCCGCTTCTCGTCCCCGAGGTCGCCTCCGGGGCCGCGCCCGAACTGGACGCGACCCGCGCCGCGTGCGCCGACGCCGTGGCCGTCCTCGCCGCAGCGGAACCGGACCGGCTGATCGTGGTGGGACCCGCGGAGCACGATCGGCGCGGACCGCACGCCGCCGGCACTACCGGCTCCTTCCGGGAGTTCGGCGTGGAACTCGACGTCCGGCTCGGCGACGGCCCCGGGCAGGAGCGGACACTGCCGCCTTCACTCGCCGTCGGCGCCTGGCTTCTCGCCCGTGCCGACTGGGCGGCCGCTCCGGTCGAAGGCCTCGGGGTCGGCGAACCCCTCGACGGGCACCGGTGCATGACGGCCGGGAAGGAACTCGCCGCCCGCGCCGGGCGGGTCGCGCTTCTGGTGATGGGCGACGGCAGTGCCTGCCGCACGCTCAAGGCGCCCGGCTACCTCGACGAGCGGGCCGCGGACTTCGACCGGCGGGCCGCCGACGCCCTCGGCGCGGCCGACATCGAAGGGCTCAGAGAGCTCGACGAGTCGATGGCCCGCGAGCTCAAGGTGTCGGGCCGCGCGCCGTGGCAGGTCCTCGCCGGAGCCGCGCAGGGCGCGGGGCTCACGGGCCGGCTGTTCCACGAGAGTGATCCGTACGGTGTCGGCTACTTCGTCGCTGCATGGTCCCAAGCCTGAGGCCCGGGACTCACCGGGAGAGGGTCTCCGGAACGCGCGAGGGCGGCGGCGGAGCCTGTGCTCCACCGCCGCCCTCCGCCGAACCGGCCCGGTGACCCTCAGGCCGCCGGCGGTGTCGTCCCGCCGTCGTCCTTGTGCGCGATGCGGCCGAGGGCCTGCTTCGCCTTCCCGGTACCCGTTTCGATCTTGTTGCTGTACTTGCCCTTGGTCGTGTCGTCGACCTTCTTGGCAGCTTTCTCCAGCGTCTGCCCGATCCTGCCCTCGTGCTGCTGGGCAAGGCCGGAGACCTTGTCCTTCGCGGGGCCGAGCTTGGTCTTCAGGTTGTCCAGGAAGCCCATGGGGCACCTTCCCTCGTCGCGGCTGCTACGTGCGGGCGCCTTCGCCGGCCTCGCTGTCCGCCGCCTCCCCGGCCGATTGCTGCCTCGGGATCTCCACCGCCGCGGCCGTGGTGTCTCCGTCGACGGGAGGGACCGCGGTCTCGGCGGCGGCATCGGTGGATCCGGTGGCTTCGACGGCCGGGGCCACCTCTTCCGCCGGCTCCGCCGCAACCGAGGCCTCGGCCGTGCCGTCGCTCACCTCGGACCGCCCGGACTCCTCCGACTCACCGGACTCCTCGGCGGGAGTTCCGACCGCTGCCTTCGGTGCCGACGCCTCCTCGGCCGTTGCGGGCTTACGGCGAAACCATGAGAAAACACCCATATCTACTCCATACCCTACTCGTGCGGGCGAAGTTCCGCGCCGCCCGGAGCGCCGTCTTGCGTCACGCGCGGGCGCCGGTCCGAAAACCGGCGTTCGGAACCTCGCAACAGGCAACGACCCCGAGTCGCCGCCGTCACCTCGCTCGTTCGGGGACACGCCCCAGGGTTTGCGAGACTGGGGCGGTGAGAAGTGCAGCTCCCGCCCCGCGGGTCATCGCCGTCGTCGGTCCCACCGCAGCCGGAAAGTCCGATCTGGGGGTGTTCCTCGCCCGGCAACTGAACGGTGAGGTCGTCAACGCGGACTCCATGCAGCTCTATCGGGGGATGGACATCGGCACCGCCAAGCTGACGACCGAAGAACGCGGCGGAGTGCCGCACCGGCTCCTCGACATCTGGGACGTCACCCAGGCCGCGAGCGTCGCCGAGTACCAGAGACTGGCGAGGGCGGAGATCGACCGACTGCTCGCCGAGGGCCGGACCCCGGTGCTCGTCGGAGGCTCCGGGCTCTATGTGCGCGGTGCGATCGACGCCCTCGAGTTCCCAGGCACCGACCCGAAGGTACGGGCGCGCCTGGAGGAGGAGCTGACGGTGCGCGGACCCGGTGCCCTGCACGCCAGGCTGGCCGCCGCCGACCCCGAGGCGGGCCGGGCGATCCTTCCGAGCAACGGCCGCAGGATCGTCAGGGCGCTCGAGGTCATCGAGATCACCGGCAAGCCCTTCACGGCCAACCTGCCCGGCCATGACGCCGTCTACGACACCGTCCAGATCGGCGTCGACGTGGCACGGCCCGAGCTCGACGAGCGCATTGCCGTGCGTGTGGACCGGATGTGGGGGGCGGGCCTCGTCGACGAGGTGCGCGCACTCGAGGCGCTGGGGCTCAGGGAAGGACGCACGGCATCGCGGGCGCTCGGCTACCAGCAGGTGCTGACGGCGCTCGCCGGAGACTGCAGCGAACAGGAGGCGCGCGACGAGACCGTGCGCGCCACCAAACGCTTCGCGCGCCGCCAGGACTCGTGGTTCCGGCGCGACCCGAGGGTGCACTGGCTGAGCGGTGCCGCCGCGGACAGGACGGAACTTCCGCACCGTGCGCTGGCGTTGATCGAACGAGCGGTCACAGCCTGATCACGTGATGGCATCGGGACGCTCCGGCCGTCATTCAGGCCCGTAGGACCGTGCCATCATCGAGCATCGATCGACAGTTGAGTCCGAGTTGGGAGGGCGCGTGGCGATGGAGGCCGGCCCTCGCGACACGGAACAGCAACGACGGGATGCGGCGGACGGCGCGTCCGGTCTCAGCCCGGACGGGCCCGACGAGCAGGATGTGCTCGCCGACGAGGTCGAGGTCGAGCTGCGTCCGCAGCGGCGGCTCAGGATCTGGCAGCTCGCCCCCATCGTCGTCCTCGCCGCCCTCGGCTCGCTGATGTTCGCCTTCCCGCTCGCCTTCGGTACGGGCGACGGGGGAGCAGTCGTGGCCATGCTCGGGCTGCTGCTCAGCTGCTGCGCCGCCGGCTGGGGTGTGATGGCGGCGCGCCGTGTCGGCCACACGTGGCCGGGCCTCCCGTCGCGCGGTTCGGGCGAGCGCCCCGACTGGCGTGTGATCGCCCTGTACGTGGGCGTCGCCGCGGTGCTCGTCGCACTCGCCGTGTGGCGTGTGGCACGACTGAGGTGACCGGCTCCGGCCGTTGTCGGACCGTCCTCGTACGATGGAGCACGTGAGCACCTCGCAGACGTCGCCCCTTCCCTTCCTCAAGGGTCACGGGACCGAGAACGACTTCGTGATCGTCCCGGATCCCGACAACGCCCTGGACCTGCCCCGTCCGCCGTCGCCCGGCTGTGCGACCGCCGGGCCGGTATCGGTGGCGACGGGCTGCTGCGCGTGGTGCGCTCGACCGCCCACCCCGAGGCGCGGGACATGGCCGACGAGGCCGAGTGGTTCATGGACTACCGCAACGCGGACGGTTCGATCGCCGAGATGTGCGGCAACGGCGTCCGGGTCTTCGCCCGGTATCTCCAGCACGCGGGCCACATCGACGCCGGGGACGTTTTCGTCGCGACCCGCGGCGGTATCAAGAAGGTCCACCTCGCCAAGGCGGCTCCCGGGAGCGGTGGCGCCGACATCACGGTCTCCATGGGCCGGGCCGTGCTGCCCGAGGACGGCGTCACCGTGTCCGTCGGCGGCCGCAGCTGGCCGGCGAGGAACGTGAACATGGGCAACCCGCACGCGGTCGCCTTCGTCGAGGAGCTGGACCACGCGGGCGACCTGCTGACAGTGCCTCCGTTCGCCCCGGCGTCCCTCTACCCCGACGGGGTCAACGTGGAGTTCGTCGTCGACCGCGGTGAGCGCCATGTGGCGATGCGGGTCCATGAGCGCGGCTCCGGTGAGACCCGCTCGTGCGGCACCGGCGCCTGCGCCGTCGCCGTGGCCGCGGCGCGCCGTGACGGTCTGGACCCGGCAGCCACCGGCGCTCCCGTCACGTACACGGTGGATCTGCCCGGTGGCCGGCTCCTTGTCACCGAGCGGCCCGACGGGGAGATCGAGATGACCGGCGCCGCCGTGATCGTCGCCGAGGGTGTGATCGACCCCGGTTTCCTCGAAACCGTGACCGCCTAGGGCTTCGCTCGAATGGGTGATCCGTTTCACGCTGGGCGAGAGCTGGACTGCGCCACGTGGTGGGCTCGGTAGCATCAAGCACCGGCCCGGAGGCATGCCAGTTCTCCGTACCGCCGGTCGAAGCTGCCGGAGGTGCCCATGAGCGCAGAGGCCACCAACCCAGGTGCCCACAGCCGCAGGCGCGGCCGTCCCCGGATCGACCTGCGCAGGCTGGGCCGCGCCGCTCTGCTGGGTCCCACGGGCCGTGACCGGCTCCCCGACGCGATCGGCCATGTCGTGGACGCGCACCGGGCCCACTACCCCGACGCCGACCTCGCCACACTGCACAAGGCATACGTACTGGCGGAGTCGTCCCACCGCGGGCAGTTCCGCAAGAGCGGCGAGCCGTACATCACCCACCCGCTCGCCGTGACGTTGATCCTGGCCGAACTGGGTGCGGAGACAACGACTCTGACGGCCTCTCTGCTGCATGACACCGTCGAAGACACCGAGGTGACGCTCGATCAGGTGAGATCCGAGTTCGGCACCGAGGTCGGCTATCTCGTCGACGGCGTCACCAAGCTGGAGAAGGTCGACTACGGCGCCGCAGCCGAGCCGGAGACCTTCCGGAAGATGCTCGTTGCGACGGGCAACGACGTCCGGGTGATGTCGATCAAACTGGCCGACCGACTGCACAACATGCGCACCCTCGGGGTGATGCGACCCGAGAAACAGGCGCGGATCGCCAAGGTCACCCGCGACGTGCTGATCCCGCTCGCCGAACGGCTCGGTGTGCAGGCACTCAAGACGGAACTGGAAGACCTGGTCTTCGCGATCCTGCACCCCGAGGAGTACGAGCGGACCCGGGCGCTCATCGCCGAGAACTCCACCGCGTGCACCGCGCTCGCCGCCATCGCGGACGACTTCCGCGCAGCGTTGCGTGAGGCCGGTATCAGCGCCGAAGTGCTCATCAGACCGCGGCACTTCGTCTCCGTCCACCGGGTCTGCCTGAAGCGGTCGCAGCTGCGCAGCACGGACTTCGGCCGGCTGCTGATCCTCGTCGGGGAGGACGCCGACTGCTACGCCGTCCTCGGTGAACTGCACACCTGCTTCACGCCGGTGATCTCCGAGTTCAAGGACTTCATCGCGGCCCCCAAGTTCAACCTGTACCAGTCCCTGCACACCGCCGTCGCAGGTCCCGACGGAGCGGTCGCCGAAGTCCTCATCCGCACGCACCAGATGCACAAGGTCGCAGAGGCGGGTGTGGTCGCCCTGGGCAACCCGTACGTACCCGTGGAGGGGGCCGAGCCGGCGGACGGTGAGCGGGCGGACCCGACCAGGCCCGGATGGCTCTCCCGGCTCCTGGCGTGGCAGGAGTCCACTCCGGACCCGGACACCTTCTGGACCTCCCTGCGCGCGGACCTGGCGCAGGACGGGGAGATCACCGTCTTCGGGGCCGACGGCCGGGCCCTCGGACTGCCGGCGGGCGCGAGCTGCGTGGACGCCGCCTACGCCCAGTACGGCGAGGAGGCACACACCTGTATCGGGGCGCGCGTCAACGGCCGGCTGGCGACGCTCAGCACGGTCCTCGGCGACGGCGACACCGTGCACGTCCTGCTGGCACAGGACAGTGCCTCCGGCCCCTCGCCCCAGTGGCTCGAGCACGCCCGCACCCCCGCCGCCCGCATCGCCATCACCAGCTGGCTCGACGCACATCCGCAGGGGGCCGCGGCACCCGCCACCGCTCCCCGCCGGCCCGCCCCGCTTCCCGCCGGCCGGCCGGCCTCTGCGAACGCCGTGGTGGACCTCCCCGACGCCACGGTCCGGCTGGCCGGCTGCTGCACACCGGTGCCGCCGGACGCGGTCACCGGTTTCCCCGTGCGCGGCGGAGCCGTGACCGTCCACCGGCAGGAGTGCCCCGCAGTGGCGCGAATGACCGACGTGGGGCGTGAGCCGGTGCCGGTGCGCTGGGGCGACGCGGCCGAGTGCCGGGTCACCCTGGTCGCGGAGTCGTTCGGCCGTCCCCGCCTTCTCGCGGACCTCACGGAAGTCATCGCGGGAGAGGGGGCCGCGATCGTCTCGGCCACCGTGGAGCCGCCGACGCAGCAGCGGGTACGGCACACGTACACACTCCAGCTTCCCGACGCGGCGGGACTACCGGCCCTCATGCGCGCGATGCGGGACGTTCCCGGCGTGTACGACGTCAGCCGGACCCAGCATCCGGCGGCCACCGCCTGACCCCGTTCGGGTGGGCACGTCACTGTGTGTCGCGTGCCGACACTGTCCGTGCGGGGGTCGCTGGTAGCGGTAGGGCATGCTGCACACCTCCCGGCGCCGTCTGCGTGCCGCCCTGCTGGCCGCCGCTTCGGCCACCCTCGTCGCCGCCACCCTGCCGTCGCCGGAACCGCTCGGAATCGGGGACCGGCTCTTCCCCGAGCTGGGCAATCCCGGCTACGACGTACTCGAGTACGACATCTCGCTCACCTACGAGGGCCGCAACGACAAGCCCCTCGACGCCGTCACCAAGATCGACGCATGGTCGACCCGGAGGCTCGACCGCGTCAACCTCGACTTCACCCACGGTGAGGTCAGCTCGGTCATGGTGAACGACACCCCGGCCGACTTCGCCGGCGCCGGCGAGGACCTCGTCATCGACCCGCCCGCGACCATTCCCGAGGGGTCGCGGATGCAGATCACGGTGACTCACACGAGTGATCCGCGTGGACCCAAGGACGCCGGCGGCTGGGTGCGTTCCGGCGACGGCCTGGTGATGGCCAACCAGGCAAACGCCGCGCACCGGGTCTTCCCGTCCAACGACCATCCCTCCGACAAGGCGTACTTCACCTTCCGGGTCACCGCGCCGCGGGACATCACGGTGGTCGCCAACGGGCGCCGCGTCGCCAGGGCAACGACCGACAAGCAGACCTCATGGGTCTACCGCACCGGTCACCCCATGGCCACCGAGCTGGCCCAGGTCTCACTCGGCCGCTCGACGGTCGTCGAGCGGAAGGGGCCGCACGCTCTGCCCGTGCGCGACGTCGTGCCCACCGCCGACCGCGAGGAGCTGGAGCGCTGGCTGAAGAAGACGCCGGACCACCTGGAGTGGATGGAGGAGAAGGTCGGCCGCTACCCCTTCGAGACGTACGGCGTGCTGGTCGCCGACGCGGACACGGGCTTCCAGCTGGAGACGCAGACCCTGTCGCTGTTCGAGCGCTCCCTCTTCACCTCGGACGCCTTCCCGGAGTGGTACGTCGACTCGATCATGGTCCACGAACTGGCCCACCAGTGGTTCGGCAACAGCGTCTCGCCGCGCACATGGTCGGACCTCTGGCTGAACGAGGGCCACGCCAGCTGGTACGAGGCGTTGTACGCGCAGGAGAAGGCCGAGGTGCCGCTGGAGACCCGGATGCGTGAGGCCTACGCGCGCTCCGACGCCTGGCGTGCCACCGGCGGGCCGCCCGCCGCGCCCGCCGCCCCCGCCCCGGGCCAGAAACTGAGTCTCTTCCGGCCCGTCGTGTACGACGGCAGCGCGCTGGTCCTCTACGCGCTGCGGCAGGAGATCGGCACGGCCCCTTCGAGCGCCTGGAGCGGCGATGGGTCACGGAGCACCGGGACGCCACCGCGACCACAGAGGACTTCACGCGGCTCGCGTCGGCCGTCGCGGGGCGTGACCTGTCGGCGTTCTTCCAGGCGTGGCTGTACGGCAAGAAGACCCCGCCGATGCCGGGGCACCCGGACTGGCGCAGCCAGGCCGCAGCGGAGAGTCGTGCAACGGCGGCCGGGGAAACGCAAGGGGCGTTGAAATCGGGGTGACGCTCCCGCTACGCCCGTGCGACCATCGGCAGGTCGGCGGCGCGGCCTGGACCGGGATCCCCTGGGGAATCTTCCGGGACTGTCACGCGTTGTGACTTGTAACCGAGCACTCCGGCGGTCGCCCGCCGGGAGGGCTCCCACATCGACGTAAGGATCCAATGACCTCCTCTTCATCCACTTCCCAGGAACAGCAGAGCTTGGCTGACACGCGCACCGAGAGCCTTCGGGCCGATGCCCTGATGGAAGAGGACGTCGCCTGGAGCTACGAGATCGACACCGAGCGGGACGGCGACCAGTTCGACCGGTCCGAACGTGCGGCGCTACGGCGTGTGGCGGGCCTGTCCACAGAGCTCGAAGACGTCACAGAGGTCGAGTACCGGCAGCTGCGCCTCGAGCGGGTCGTGCTGGTCGGTGTCTGGACCACCGGGACGATGCAGGACGCCGAGAACTCCCTCGCGGAGCTGGCGGCCCTCGCGGAGACTGCCGGCGCACTGGTACTGGACGGCGTCATCCAGCGCCGTGACAAGCCGGACCCGGCCACGTACATCGGCTCGGGCAAGGCACAGGAACTGCGGGACATCGTCCTCGAGTCCGGTGCCGACACCGTCGTCTGCGACGGTGAGCTCAGCCCCGGCCAGCTGATCCAGCTCGAGGACGTCGTCAAGGTCAAGGTGGTCGACCGTACCGCCCTGATCCTCGACATCTTCGCCCAGCACGCCAAGTCCCGAGAGGGTAAGGCGCAGGTGGCGCTGGCGCAGATGCAGTACATGCTGCCCAGGCTCCGAGGCTGGGGTCAGTCGCTCTCCCGGCAGATGGGTGGCGGCGGCGGTGGCGGCATGGCCACGCGTGGTCCCGGTGAGACCAAGATCGAGACGGACCGGCGGCGGATCCGCGAGAAGATGGCGAAGATGCGCCGTGAGATCGCGGAGATGAAGACCGGCCGTGACATCAAGCGTCAGGAGCGCCGCCGTAACCGCGTGCCTTCCGTCGCGATCGCCGGATACACCAACGCCGGCAAGTCGTCCCTGCTCAACCGCCTCACCGGCGCCGGCGTCCTGGTGGAGAACGCACTGTTCGCCACGCTGGACCCGACCGTCCGACGGGCCGAGACGCCGAGCGGCAGGGGTTACACCCTGGCCGACACGGTCGGTTTTGTACGGCACCTTCCGCACCACCTTGTCGAGGCGTTCCGTTCCACGATGGAGGAGGTCGGGGACTCCGACCTGATCCTGCACGTGGTCGACGGATCGCACCCGGCACCGGAGGAGCAGCTGGCTGCCGTGCGCGAGGTGATCCGCGATGTGGGTGCGGTCGACGTGCCCGAGATCGTGGTGATCAACAAGGCGGACGCGGCCGATCCACTGGTGCTGCAGCGGCTGCTGCGCATCGAGCGGCATGCGATCGCGGTGTCGGCGCGGACCGGTGCGGGCATGGCCGAGCTGGTCCAGCTGATCGACGACCAGCTGCCGAGGCCGCAGATCGAGATCGAGGCGCTCGTGCCCTACACCGAGGGCGGCCTCGTCTCGCGGGTGCACGCCGACGGTGAGGTGCTCTCCGAGGAACACACCACGGAAGGAACCCTGCTGAAGGCACGGGTGCACGAGGAGCTGGCCGCGGCCCTCTCTCCGTTCGTGCCTGCCGCGCACTGATCCGGTCCTGCACACGGGACGACCGCTCCCGGACATGCACGACGAAGGCCCGCCCCCGACCGGGGGCGGGCCTTCGTGCACTGCGGACGTCTCCCTGACGACTGCGCCGGGATCGGCCCTGCCGGCGCTAGCGGCCGGCGAACTTCTCGCTCATCATCGCGTAGAGCTGCTGTGCGTCCTGGTCCAGCCGCGGACCCGCCAGCCAGCCTGAAGTGACCGGGCCGATCGAGGTGTTGGAGACCAGCGCGAGTTGGCCGTCGGGCTGCTCCGCGAACCAGCCACCACCGGAGGAACCACCCGTCATGGTGCAGCCGATCCGCCACATCGTCGGCGTGCCGGGGGCGATGGACAGCCGTCCGGGCCGGTCCACGCACTTGTGCATGAGGGCGCCGTCGTAGGGCGGAGCGGCCGGGTATCCCCAGGCGCCCATGGCGCTGATGTTCTTCGCCTCAGGGGCATCGAAGTCGATGTCGAGGGCGACGCCCACCGTCTCCTCGAGGGACTTGGTGCCCTTCTCCGGCTTCACGTGCATCACGGCATAGTCGTACGGAGCGCCCGTGCCACCCGTGGGGCCACCCTCGTCGATCCATCCGGCGGAGGTCGCGACCCAGTCGGCCCAGTAGACGCCGTACGGCGCGACCTCGTGCGGCTGTGCGCTCTCCAGCGCAGCGGGGACTTGCCCTGGTCGTTGTAGGCGGGGACGAAGGCGATGTTGCGGTACCAGCCGCCCGCCTGGCCGGCGTGGACGCAGTGGCCGGCGGTCCACACCATGTTGGACTTCCCGGGGTTCTTCGGGTCCTTGACGACGGTCGCGGAACAGACCATCGAGCCCTCAGGGGCGTCGAAGAACACCTTGCCGACGGGGGCGGCGTTCTTGTGGTACGGCTTCTTCTCCGGCTCGGCCTGTACGGGGCGCGGCTCCGGGTCGGTCACGTCCTGGTCACCGGAGATGTCACCGGCCGCCATGGTCTTGGCGGGTGCCTTGGCCGTCGTCATCCGCTCGGGCTTCCACAGGCCCTCGATCACCGGGTTGACGAAGTCCTTGGCCTCACGCAGCCACTTGTCCTTGTCCCAGTTCTTCCACTCGCCGTTCTTCCACTTGTCC
The DNA here is from genome assembly GCF_009832925.1 of Streptomyces sp. Tu 2975. Taxonomy (GTDB): domain Bacteria; phylum Actinomycetota; class Actinomycetes; order Streptomycetales; family Streptomycetaceae; genus Streptomyces. The sequence goes on along the minus strand of NZ_CP047140.1, from coordinate 2,268,949 downwards.
AGGTCGACACCCTGCTCCTTGAGCTTGTCGGCCAGGTCCGCAGGGAGCGCGGCGCCGCCGTTGTTCGCGGCGGATCCGGAAGCGGCCGGCTTGTCGGCCGAGTTGTCCTCGCTCGGGCCGCAGGCGGTCGCCGTCAGCGCGAGGGCCGAGACAAGACCGGCCGCGGCCAGCAACGGACGTATGGATCGCATGGAACGATTCCCCCTGAATGCTTCGAATCTTCGAGATGTGCGGAAAGTGTTCGCACCGGTACCGCGACGCACGCCCATGCGGCGGCGTCGGATTGGTTGCCATGAGCGTGTCATGGAAAAAGGCGGCCTCCGGGGCCGCCTCGGGGTGCGGCACCACTCTAGGCCGGTGCGCGGTCGATCGGCCGAGCGGGAGCCCCAACTGCACGGAGTCTCCACGAGGATGAAGAACCGCGAGGTGAACAAGGGCCCGGCCGGACGGCCGGACCCCTGCCCGTGTCACTGCGCCCGGGCACCCGTGCGCCCGGATTTGCTACTGCCCCTCGAACTTCTTGCTGACGGCCTTGTAGACGCCCTCGGCCTCCTTGCCGAGACGCGGACCGGCCAGCCAGCCGGCCGTCACCGGGCCGATCGAGGTGTTCGAGACAAGGGCGGGCTTGCCGTTCTGGCCCTGTGCGACCCAGCCGCCGCCGGATGAACCGCCGGTCATGGTGCAGCCGATGCGGTACATCGTCGGCTCCTCGGCCCTGAGCGACAGCCGACCGGGCTTGTCGGCGCACTGGAAGAGCTTCTGGCCGTCGTAGGGCGGGGCTGCCGGGTAGCCGGTGGCCGTCATGTTGTCGATCTTCGGCACCGCGGGGGCGTTGAAGTCGACCGGCAGGGCCGCACCGACCGTCTCCTCGAGGGACTTGCCGGTGCTGCCCTTCTCCGGGGTCACGTGGATGACGGCGAAGTCGTACGCGGCGCCCTGGCCGCCGGTCGCGGCGCCTTGGGAGATCCACTGGTCGGAGGTCTGTGCCCAGTCGCCCCACCAGACACCGTAGGGAGCGATCTCCTCCTTGGGTGCCTTCTCCAGCTCCGCCGTCTCCTTCGCCCCGTCGTTGTACGAGGGGACGAAGGCGATGTTGCGGTACCAGCCGCCGCTCTTGCCGGCGTGCACACAGTGTCCGGCGGTCCACACCATGTTGGACTTGCCGGGGTTGGCCGGGTCCTTCACCACGGTCGCGGAACACACCATCGAGCCCTGCGGGCCGTCGAAGAAGACCTTGCCGGCCTCCGCGGCGCTCGCGTGGTACGGGGCCTTCACGGCCTGGGCGTCGACCGGGGCCGGGGTGGGGTCGGTGACACCCTCGTCGCCGGAGATGTCGTTGTCGACCGGCTTCTCGGGCGGCTGTTCGGCGTCGCGCATCCGGTCGGGGTCCCAGAGGTCCTCGATGATCGGGTTGACGAAGTCCTGGGCCTCACGCAGCCACTTGTCCTTGTCCCAGTTCTTCCACTCGCCGTTCTTCCACTTGTCCAGGTCGATCCCGCGCTCCTTGAGGCGGTCCTTGAGATCGTCCGGAATAGTGATCTTGTCGTCGGCCGGCTGCTCGGCCGACGCGCTCGGCTTGTCGCCGGCGTTGTCCTCGGTCGGGCCGCACGCGGTGGCGGCCAGCGCGAGCACCGCGGCCATGGAGGCCACTGCCAGCGTCGGGCGAATGGGTCGCATCTCTTGATCCCCCTGGGACTTCGGTGCTACTGATCTGAACTGTCGGAAATGTCACGGAACTTATGGAACGAGCAAGCTCCCGCCCGCCGCAGTGGAGTCCGCTGCCGGAAGGCGCCCCCCACTATGCCGGTGCCGATGGGGACGGCGTGCGGCAGGTCCACGGTTCCGACACCGCAAGGATCTTCCGATCGGCCGTGATCCCCGGCCCTCCGTGTCGTTGGTAGGTGCGGGGGACACAAGGACAGCCTTCAGCGCCGGTACGCCGCGCAGGAGTGCCGTACCGATGTGCAACGCAACTGTGACAGCCGGAGGATCAACAGCCGTGGCCGTGACCGAACCCGCTCCGGTGGCGCCGACATCGACCCATGAGGGGATTCTCCGCAGGCAGTCACTCCGTGAGTCGGCGGCCCGTACCTACGCGCGTTCACTGCCCATCGTGCCGGTACGGGCCAGGGGGCTGACGATCGAGGGGGCCGACGGCCGGCGGTACCTCGACTGCCTCTCCGGTGCGGGCACCCTGGCGCTCGGGCACAACCACCCTGTCGTCCTCGAGGCGATCAAGAAGGTTATCGACTCGGGCGCCCCGCTCCATGTGCTCGACCTCGCCACACCCGTCAAGGACGCCTTCACCACGGAACTGTTCGCCACACTGCCGAGGGCGCTGGCAGAGGACGCGCGCATCCAGTTCTGCGGCCCCGCCGGCACGGACGCGGTGGAAGCAGCTCTCAAACTCGTCAGGACCGCGACCGGCCGCAGCGGCCTCCTTGCCTTCACTGGCGCCTACCACGGCATGACGGCAGGCGCGCTCGAAGCATCGGGGGCGCGACGGACGTCAGGGTCACCCGGCTGCCGTTCCCGCACGACTACCGGTGCCCCTTCGGGATCGGCGGCGAGCGTGGTGCTGAACTCGCCGCCCGCTGGACGGAAAGCCTGCTCGACGATCCCAAGAGCGGTGTCCCCGCACCCGCGGGCATGATCCTCGAGCCCGTGCAGGGCGAGGGCGGAGTGATCCCGGCGCCCGACGAGTGGCTGCGGAGGATGCGCGCCATCACGGCCGACCGTTCCATTCCACTGATCGTCGACGAAGTGCAGACCGGTGTGGGACGCACCGGCACCTTCTGGGGTGTCGAGCACAGCGGGATCGTGCCGGACGTGATGGTGCTGTCCAAGGCCATCGGTGGCTCCCTTCCACTGGCCGTCGTCGTGTACCGATCCGGGCTCGACGTCTGGCAGCCCGGAGCCCATGCCGGGACGTTCCGCGGCAACCAGCTCGCCATGGCGGCCGGTGCGGCGACCCTCTCCCATGTGCGGGAGAACCGCCTCGCCGAGCGCGCCGCGACGCTCGGCGCGCGCATGCTGGGGAGTCTCCAGGGACTCGCCGCTGCCCACCCCTGCATCGGAGACGTACGAGGCAGGGGCCTCATGATCGGCGTCGAACTCGTCGACGCCGACTCCGCGGCACCGGACGCGCTGGTACCGCCTCCCTCGCCCCGGCTCGCGGCCGCCGTGCAGCAGGAGTGTCTGCACCGCGGCCTGATCGTCGAACTGGGCGGACGTCATGCCGGTGTCGTACGCCTGCTCCCTCCTCTCACCCTGACCGACGAGCAGGCAGTGGCCGTCCTGGACCGTTTCGCCGACGCCCTGGCCGCCGCAGAGCGCTCCACGCAACGCCGCACCACCAACAGGTAGTCGCACTGAACCCGGACAACGTCACAAGGAAGCCCTCTGTGAACCCCACCCCCGCACCCGATGCGCCCGAGTCCCTCGACGGCCCCGCCGGCCACCACCGCAGCGAAGTCGGCGTGAGCGGCCCGCTCACCATGGAAGCGGCGACGGTGCCACGCCAGGCCGGGCGGTACGACGAGCAGCGCGGCGGGTCGACAGTCGGCACCCCGCCCGCCTGTCCGTCGGAGTCCTCCATCCACCCGGACGCGGGGCAGGACCACCTCGACGACCCCGATCCGCGCCGTGCCGCCGACACGGCGACCGTGGAGAACCTTCTCCGCTGCTGGGTGCGGGAGAACGGCCTGCCCCGGCCCGAGGGAGACGTCCTGCGCGTCCCCCTCGACGCAAGCGGAACCGCGCTGCTGGTCCCCGTCCGCTACTGGTCGGCCACCGGATGGCACCGCTTCGGCCCGCCCACCCTGCAAGGCAGTCCGCACGAAGCTACGCGGGCCGACGCCGTGACCGTCGCCGCGCTCCTCGGCCGCGAAGCCGGTCATGGTGAAGGCACGGACCTTGTGGGCCGCGTCGCCGACTCCGTCCGGCGGACCGCCGACTTCATCGCCGACCGGCGTGCCCGCCCCACTGCCCCGCCCGAGGCGGACCTGTTCCTCACCGCCGAACAGTCGCTGCTGCTCGGCCACCCGCTCCACCCGACGCCCAAGAGCCGTGAAGGACTCTCGGAGTCCGAAGCACGACGCTACTCGCCCGAGTTGTACGGCTCCTTCCCACTGCACTGGATGGCTGTCGACCGGTCCGTCCTCGCCACCGAATCCGCCTGGACCGAGCAGGGCCGCACCGTCACGGCCGACCAGCTGACCGCCCGGCTGGCTGGAGATCTCCCGCTCCCCGGCAACACCGCCGCCCTGCCCCTCCACCCATGGCAGGCGCAGGACGCCAGGCAGCGTCCCGCGGTGGCTGCACTCCTGGACGCGGGCCTGCTGCACGACCTGGGCCCCCGTGGCGACTTCTGGTATCCCACCTCCTCCGTCCGCACCGTGCACCGCCCGGGTGCGCCCGCCATGCTCAAACTCTCCCTCGGACTGCGCATCACCAACTCGCGGCGGGAGAACCTCCGTAAAGAACTGCACCGCGGCGTCGAGGTGCACCGACTGCTCCGTGCCGGCCTCGCCGAGCAGTGGCGCGCCGCGCACCCCGGCTTCGACATCGTGCGCGACCCGGCCTGGCTCGCCGTCGACGCGCCCGAGGCCGAACCCCTGCAAGGGCTCGACGTGATGATCCGTCACAACCCCTTCGGCCCCGGTGACGACGCGGTCTGCGTGGCGGCGCTGACCAACCCCCTGCCCTGGCCCGGGCGGGTGGGCATGCAGTCACGCCTCGCCGCCGTCGTCGAGCGGCTCGCTGCCCACACCGGCCGGCCCGTCACGGCAGTGGCCGCCGAGTGGTTCCTTCGCTACCTGGACCACGTCGTGCGCCCGGTGCTGTGGCTGGACGCCACCGCGGGCATCGCGCTCGAGGCTCATCAACAGAACACGCTCGTTCTCCTCGACCCCCATGGCTGGCCGACCGGCGGCCGTTACCGCGACAACCAGGGCTACTACTTCCGCGAGTCGCACCGCGAGCGGCTCGCCGACCGCCTCCCCGGTATCGGAACCCACAGCGACACCTTCGTGTCCGACGAGGTCACCGACGAACGCTTCGCCTATTACCTCGGCATCAACAACGTGCTGGGGCTGATCGGAGCCTTCGGAGCCCAGGGCCTCGCAGACGAACGTGTCCTCCTCGCCGCCTTCCGGCAGTTCCTCACCTCCGCGGTCGACATGGGATCCCCACTGCCCGGCCGGCTTCTGGATACGCAGACGCTCCGCTGCAAGGCCAACCTGCTCACGCGACTCCACGGGCTCGACGAACTCGTCGGCCCGGTCGACACCCAGTCCGTCTACGTCACCATCACCAACCCCCTCCGATCCTGAGGCACTACGAACCGACCGAACCGCGAGAGGAGAGCGCTGTATTGCCTCCCACCGATGTGCACACCGACAGCGGGCCTGGACCCGGACCCGCGCCCCGGCCGGGAGGGGGCGCGGAGGACACGCTCGACCTGCGGCTGCCGGACGACTTCCTCAGGCTCTTCCGCGGGAACGACGGTGCCGGGCCGCCGACGCAGGCGGGGGTGCCCACACCGGCATCGACGGTGGCACCGGCACCGGCACCGGCATCGACCGTGACTCCGCCGCCGGCATGGGAGTCGGCGCCGCCCGCCGGCCAGACCGCGGCAACGGCTCCCGGTTCAGGCCCGGGCCGGGCAATGGCAGCGCCCCTGGCTCCGGCCGCCGGCGACCTGCTCGACAACCTGGGTGGCTGGGAGCCGGCGGCAACGCCCGTCGGTGTCTTCCGACTCGTCCCCGTGATCGTCCAACGTGATCTCGCGCTGATCAGCGTCTGGATGAACGACCCCGCAGTCGCCGCCTTCTGGGAACTGGCGGGACCCGACTCTGTCACCGCCACTCACCTGCGCGCACAACTCGACGGCGACGGCCGCAGCATCCCCTGCCTCGGCGTCCTCGACGACAAGCCCATGAGCTACTTCGAGATCTACCGGGCCGACCTCGATCCGCTGGCCCGGCACTATCCCGCGCGCCCGCACGACACCGGTATCCATCTGCTCATCGGCGGCGTCGTGGACCGCGGCCGCGGCATCGGGTCCGTCCTCCTTCGAGCCGTATCCGATCTCGTTCTCGACAATCGGCCTCGATGCACCCGCGTCCTCGCCGAACCCGACATGCGCAACACCCCCTCCGTCTCCGCATTTCTCACCTCCGGCTTCCGCTACTCCGCCGAACTCGACCTTCCCGACAAACGAGCCGCCCTGATGGTCCGTGATCGCGCCCTGCGGAACCTGTTGTGAACCACCCGCTGACTTACATACACCGCTCGATCCGCATCGGTTCCACCTGAGGAGTCCCCGTGCCGAAGTCCCCCGCCAGCGACGACTCCATCGACTCCGCCCCCGCCGGCACCGGCTCCACCGATCCCCGGCCCGTCGATGCCACCGGCCCCGATGCCGCCGGTAGCAGCGCCGACACCGATGCGGCCGCGAGCGGCATCGGGACCGGCACTGATGCGACGGCCACCGGCGTCACGGCCCGGCCGCATGCGGTGCCGTTCACGCCACCCGGCCTGACCCGGCAGAACTGGGACCGGGCGGGGGCCCGCCTCCTCGCGAAGATGCTCGGCGAGTTCGCCTACGAAGAGATCATCGAGCCGGTCCCGGTCCCGGACCCGTCGTCCGGAACATCCGGATCCACCGGCGAGGCCCGTCGCTACACCCTCCCCATCGACGCCACAGGCGTGGTCACCTTCCGCGCCCGCCGTGGGGCTTACGGCAGTTGGCGTGTAGATCCCGGCTCCGTCGAATGCGACGGCCGCCCCTTCACCGACCCGCTCGCCTTCCTCGCGCGTGCCAGGGACCCGCTGGGTCTCGACGGAGCGACCCTCGGCCACCTGCTGCGCGAAATGTCCGTCACCCTGAGCAGCGACACCCGGCTCGACGGCACCGCGCTGACCGCCGCCGAGCTCGCGGACCTCGGGTACGCGGAGCTCGAGGGCCACCAGACAGGCCACCCGTGGCTGGTTCTCAACAAGGGCCGGATCGGCTTCTCCGCCGGAGACGCCGCCCAGTGGGCACCAGAGGCCCGCCGCCCCGTACACCTCCCGTGGATAGCGGTGCGGACCGGCCTCGCCGTCTACCGCGGAGTCGCCGGCCTCGACCAGGCCGAGGACCTCTACCGTCGCGAGCTAGACGGGACGACCCGGGGCTTCTTCGCCGACGCCTTGCGCGCCAAGGGACTGGATCCCGCGGCCTACCTGCTCCTCCCGGTGCATCCCTGGCAGTGGGACGAGGTGATCCTGCCCCTGTACGCGCCGGCCGTCGCCGACGGCGACCTCGTGCCCCTCCCCAGCGACGGTGACCTGCGACTGCCCCAGCAGTCCATCCGGACCTTCGTGAACGTCGACCGGCCCGATCGCCACACCGTCAAACTGCCGCTGTCCATCCTTAACACCCTGGTCTGGCGGGGCCTGCCCACAGAGCGAACTCTCGCCGCCCCCGCCGTCACCGCGTGGGTGCACGGGCTGCGTGACGCCGACCCGTTCCTGCGCGACGAGTGCCGGGTCGTCCTGCTGGGCGAGGTCGCCTCCGTCACGGTCGAACATCCGCTGTACGACCACCTGGCAGAGGTGCCGTACCAGTACAAGGAACTGCTGGGAGCCATCTGGCGGGAACCGCTCCCGCCGCGGCTCGAAGCCGGCGAGCGGGCCCGCACTCTCGCATCACTCCTCCACACGGATCCGCAGGGCCGGGCGTTCACGGCCGAGCTGGTCGCCCGGTCGGGGCTCGGCCCGACGGTCTGGCTGCGGCGGCTCTTCGCGGCGCTGCTGCCCCCGCTGCTGCACTTCCTCTACCGCTACGGCACGGTCTTCTCCCCGCACGGCGAGAACGCCATCGTCGTCTACGACGACCACGACATTCCCGTACGCCTCGCGATCAAAGACTTCGTCGACGATGTGAACGTGAGCGCCCGGCCGGTGCCCGAGCACGCGTCCATGCCGGACGACGTCCGGCGGATCCTCCTCACCGAGGATCCTGGCTTCCTCACCCAGTTCATCCACTCGGGTCTTTTCGTGGGCGTCTTCCGCTTTCTCGCCCCGCTCTGCGAGGAGCAACTGAACGTTCCGGAGAAGCAGTTCTTCTCACTCGTCAGGGCGGAGATCCTCCGGTACCAGGCGCGCTTCCCTGAGCTCAAGGAGCGCTACGAGACGTTCGACCTGCTCACTCCCCGTATCGAGCGGCTGTGCCTCAACCGAAATCGGCTGCATCTCGACGGCTACCGGGACCGCCCGAGCGCCCGCACGCCGCCGTCCACGGGACGGTGCCCAACCCTTTGGCGCCGGCCTGATGCTCCGACGCGTGATCCTGTTGTCGGTGGCGCCCCGTAGGGTGGTCGGGCTATGACGAAGCCATCCCTCCCCGAGCTCCTCCACGCCGCCGTGACCGCCGTCGGCGGGGTGGAACGGCCAGGCCAGGTCACCATGGCCGAGGCCGTCGCCGAGGCCATCGACGACGATTCCCATCTGCTGGTACAGGCCGGCACCGGTACGGGCAAGTCGCTCGGCTATCTGGTTCCCGCCCTGGCCCACGGCGAGCGTGTGGTCGTGGCCACGGCGACGCTGGCGCTGCAGCGGCAGCTCGTGGAGCGTGACCTCCCGAGGACGGTCGAGGCACTGCACCCCCTGCTGCGCCGCCGCCCGGAGTTCGCCATGCTCAAGGGGCGGTCGAACTATCTCTGCCTCCACCGCCTGCACGAGGGCATGCCGCAGGACGACGAGGAGGGTCTCTTCGACCAGTTCGAGGCGGCGGCACCCACGAGCAAGCTCGGCAAGGACCTGCTCCGCATGCGGGACTGGGCCGACGAGACGGAGACGGGTGACAGGGACGACCTGACCCCGGGCGTCTCCGACCGGGCCTGGAACCAGCTCTCCGTCTCGTCGCGCGAATGCTTGGGAGCCTCCAAGTGCGCGTACGGCGCGGAGTGCTTCGCGGAGATGGCGCGTGAGCGGGCCAAGCTCGCGGACGTCGTCGTCACCAACCACGCACTTCTCGCGATCGATGCCATCGAAGGCGCGCCGGTGCTGCCCCAGCACGAGGTGCTGATCGTCGACGAGGCGCATGAGCTGGTCTCCCGCGTCACCGGGGTCGCCACCGGCGAGCTCACCCCCGGCCAGGTCAACCGCGCCGTGCGCCGTGCAGCCAAACTCGTCAACGAGAAGGCGGCGGACGCTCTCCAAACCGCCGCAGAGTCGTTCGAGAAACTCATGGAGCTGGCTCTCCCAGGGCGGCTCGAGGAGATCCCGGAGGATCTCGGCTATGCGCTGATGGCGCTGAGGGACGCGGCCCGCACCGTGATCACCGCGATCGGAGCCACCAGGGACAAGTCGGTCCAGGACGAGAACGCCGTGCGCAAGCAGGCCCTGGCCGCCGTCGAGAATGTCCACGCCGTCGCCGAGCGGATCAGCCACGGCTCGGAGTACGACGTGGTCTGGTACGAACGGCACGACCGTTTCGGCGCGTCCCTGCGGGTGGCGCCGCTCTCCGTCTCAGGGCTGCTGCGGGAGAAGCTCTTCTCCGAGCGCTCGGTGGTGCTGACCTCCGCCACGCTCAAACTCGGTGGGGACTTCAACGGCGTCGGGGCCTCCCTGGGCCTCGCCCCTGAGGGCAGCGGGGGAGAGGACGTGCCGCAGTGGAAGGGGCTCGACGTCGGGTCGCCTTTCGACTATCCGAAGCAGGGCATCCTCTACGTCGCACGCCATCTCGCCACTCCGGGACGCGAAGGGTCCCGGGGCGACATGATGGACGAGCTCGCCGAGCTGGTGGAGGCCGCCGGAGGGCGCACGCTCGGTCTCTTCTCCTCGATGCGGGCCGCCCAGGCGGCGGCGGAGGAGCTCCGCGGCCGCCTCGACAAGCCGATCCTCCTGCAGGGCGAGGAGACTCTCGGTGAGTTGATCAAGACATTCGCCGGGGACGCGGAGACATGTCTGTTCGGCACGCTCTCGCTCTGGCAGGGCGTCGATGTGCCCGGATCCGGCTGTCAGCTCGTCGTCATGGACCGGATTCCGTTCCCACGCCCGGACGATCCGCTGATGAGCGCCCGCCAGAAAGCGGTCGAAGAGGCGGGTGGCAACGGGTTCATGGCTGTGGCGGCGACCCACGCCGCGCTGCTGATGGCTCAGGGCGCGGGCCGGCTGGTGCGTGCCACAGGAGACCGGGGCGTGGTCGCGGTGCTCGATCCGCGGCTGGCGAACGCCCGGTACGGCAGTTACCTGCGCGCCTCGTTGCCCGACTTCTGGTACACGACGGATCGCAATCAGGTACGCCGCTCACTCGCCGCCATCGACGCGGTGGCGAAGCAGGAGGGGAAGTAGGGCCGAAGGGGTCCTGCTCGCGGACACGAGCAGGACCCCGGGACCGGCGCAGTGGGTCCCGGGGTCCGGTCTGGGAGCCGGCGGGTGCGGTCACACCCGTCGCAGCACCGCCACCACCTTGCCCAGGATGGTCGCCTCGTCGCCGGGGATGGGCTGGTAAGCGGCGTTGTGGGGGAGGAGCCAGACGTGGCCGTTCTCCCGCTTGAAGCGCTTGACCGTGGCCTCGCCGTCGAGCATGGCTGCCACGATGTCGCCGTTCTCCGCCACGGGCTGGCGTCGTACGGTCACCCAGTCCCCGTCGCAGATCGCAGCTTCGATCATCGAGTCTCCGACGACCTTCAGTACGAAGAGCTCACCGTCGCCGACCAGCTGCCGGGGGAGGGGGAAGACGTCCTCGACGGATTCCTCGGCGAGGATGGGGCCACCGGCCGCGATGCGGCCGACAAGGGGGACATAAGAGGCGGCGGGCTTGCCGGTGGTGTCCGTGGGCTGGGTGCTGGGCTGGTCGGAGCCGCGGACCTCGTACGCCCGGGGGCGGTGCGGGTCCCTGCGCAGGAACCCCTTGCGCTCCAGGGCCATGAGCTGGTGCGCCACCGAAGACGTGCTCGAGAGTCCGACCGCCTGGCCGATCTCACGCATCGACGGCGGGTAGCCCCGTCGCTGGACGGAGTCGCGGATCACCTCGATGACGCGCCGCTGCCTGTCCGTGAGGCCGGAGCTGTCCGCCCTGATGCCAGGAGGTCGCCCGGGCAGTGAGCGCCCGGGCTTGGGCCCCTCCGGGGTCGTGCCTGTGTCATTCATGGCTTGCACCGGCTCGAATCGGCTCTGTGAGCGGTCCTGGGCAGTGATGGTGGCACTGTCGGCGGTGGTGGTCACGTCGGCCCCTCTCGAATGGTCTCCCTAGTTTGACAACGGTAGTTGCTTTCGAAAGGTTGCGCCAAACACACGTTCGAGTGAAAAATTGCAGATTGCCTTACCTGGGCATTCTGCTGGGTGTATGTGCGAACGATCGAACCTGGAGCGGTGAGCCGTTGCGGTGTCATCACGGTAGCCTTCGCCGTCGGCGGCAGCCGGAGCGGGGTCCGTCGAGACCGTCGCATCCTCCCATTCCCGCCGTCCCGAAGCCGGGATGCGGTGCGCCTGTGTCGCCTTTTCCGTCACCGGTCGTGCTGCCCCGCGCTGACTGTGCAGGGGTCGATACAGGCTGTGCGGCAAAGCTCCAATTGGCTTCATGCGGCGATGTCCGGCGCGACACGCGTAGCGACCTGTGTGTGTGCCGAACCCCCAGATCTAGTGGTTGGATTGGGTTAGCCACCCAGAAGTTGTGTCCCCGGTGCTCCGAGGCCGAGGGCATCGCCTATGCTTGGGGCTGCTTCGAAGGGCTGGGATCCGGCCCGCAGAGGCTATTCGGTCGTGCTGTGAAGGAGGGGTTGGGGGCCATGCACTGTCCTTTCTGCAGGCATCCCGACAGTCGAGTCGTCGACAGTCGCACCACCGACGACGGAACGGCGATCCGGCGGCGCCGGCAGTGTCCGGACTGCGCCCGCCGCTTCACAACGGTCGAGACCGCATCGCTCATGGTGATCAAGCGCAGTGGCGTGACCGAGCCCTTCAGCCGCACCAAGGTCATCTCCGGCGTGCGCAAGGCGTGCCAAGGTCGGCCGGTCACCGAGGACGCTCTCGCCCAGCTCGGGCAGCGGGTCGAGGAGGCGGTGCGCGCCACCGGCAGTGCCGAGCTGACCACCCATGACGTAGGGCTGGCCATACTGGGCCCGCTGCAGGAGCTCGACCTCGTCGCCTACCTGCGCTTCGCGTCCGTCTACCGGGCGTTCGACTCACTCGAAGACTTCGAGGCTGCCATTGCGGAGCTCCGCGACGGGCGGCCTCCTGCTGAGGAAGGCGGGAGTCGCGGGGCCGCAGAGGTCCCCGTTCCCGCCACCGCCGCCGACTGACGGCAGAGGCCGGACGGCGAGGGCCCCGTGAAGGGTCCGTCGGCCGGCTCAGGCGGCAAATGACCTGCTCGTGGGTGCTGTGCGTGGCGCCAGGGCAACAGACACAAACCGTGCCCCGGGAAGATCTGGGCACTTCAGGGCGTTTTTGCCCGTATATGGGAGGCGGCATGACCGAGACGACGAGCGGCCCGGCACGAGGGTCCCGAGCCAAGGGATCCAAGGCGAGCAAGGGCCTGCGTATCGAGCGCGTCCACACCACCCCCGGCGTGCACCCGTACGACGAGGTGGTCTGGGAGCGCCGTGACGTCGTCATGACCAACTGGCGTGACGGCTCGGTGAACTTCGAGCAGCGTGGCGTCGAGTTCCCCGACTTCTGGTCGGTGAACGCGGTCAACATCGTCACCAGCAAGTACTTCCGCGGGGCTGTCGGCACCCCGCAGCGCGAGACGGGTCTCAAGCAGCTCATCGACCGGATCGTGAAGACCTACCGCAAGGCCGGTGAGGACTACAACTACTTCGCCTCGCCCGCCGATGCCGAGATCTTCGAGCACGAGCTGGCGTACGCCCTCCTGCACCAGATCTTCAGCTTCAACTCGCCGGTGTGGTTCAACGTCGGTACGCCTCAGCCGCAGCAGGTCTCCGCCTGCTTCATCCTGTCCGTCGACGACTCCATGGAGTCGATCCTCGACTGGTACAAGGAAGAGGGCATGATCTTCAAGGGCGGCTCCGGCGCCGGCCTGAACCTCTCCCGTATCCGTTCCTCTAAGGAACTGCTGTCCTCCGGTGGCAACGCCTCCGGCCCGGTCTCCTTCATGCGCGGCGCCGACGCGTCCGCAGGAACGATCAAGTCGGGCGGTGCCACCCGCCGCGCGGCGAAGATGGTCATCCTCGATGTCGACCACCCCGACATCGAGAACTTCATCGAGACCAAGGTGAAGGAAGAGGAGAAGATCCGCGCCCTGCGTGACGCGGGCTTCGACATGGACCTGGGCGGCGACGACATCACGTCGGTCCAGTACCAGAACGCCAACAACTCCGTCCGCGTGAACGACGAGTTCATGAAGGCCGTGGAGACAGGCGGCAAGTTCGGCCTGCGCGCCCGGATGACCGGCGATGTCATCGAGGAGGTCGACGCCAAGTCGCTCTTCCGCAAGATGGCAGAGGCCGCCTGGGCCTGTGCAGACCCGGGCATCCAGTACGACGACACGATCAACCACTGGCACACCTGCCCCGAGTCCGGCCGCATCAACGGCTCGAACCCGTGCAGTGAGTACATGCACCTGGACAACACCTCGTGCAACCTGGCCTCGCTGAACCTGATGAAGTTCCTGAAGGACGACGGCAAGGGCAACCAGTCCTTCGACGTCGAGCGCTTCACCAAGGTCGTCGAGCTGGTCATCACGGCGATGGACATCTCCATCTGCTTCGCGGACTTCCCGACGCAGAAGATCGGCGAGAACACCCGCGCCTACCGCCAGCTCGGCATCGGCTACGCCAACCTCGGCGCGCTCCTGATGGCGACCGGGCACGCGTACGACTCCGACGGCGGCCGGGCGCTCGCCGGCGCCATCACCTCGCTGATGACCGGAACCTCGTACAAGCGCTCCGCCGAGCTCGCCGCTGTCGTCGGCCCGTACGACGGTTACGCCCGCAATGCGGAGCCCCACAAGCGCGTCATGAAGCAGCACGCCGACGCCAACACCGTGGCCGTCCGGATGGACGACCTGGACAGCCCGATCTGGGCCGCCGCCACGGAGGCCTGGCAGGACGTGATCCGCCTCGGGGAGAAGAACGGTTTCCGCAACGCCCAGGCGTCGGTCATCGCCCCGACCGGCACCATCGGTCTGGCGATGTCCTGCGACACCACCGGCCTCGAGCCCGACCTCGCCCTGGTCAAGTTCAAGAAGCTGGTCGGCGGCGGCTCCATGCAGATCGTCAACGGCACGGTCCCGCAGGCCCTGCGCCGCCTCGGCTACCAGCCGGAGCAGATCGAGGCGATCGTCGCCCACATCGCCGACCACGGCAACGTGATCGACGCCCCCGGCCTGAAGACCGAGCACTACGAGGTCTTCGACTGCGCCATGGGCGAGCGTTCCATCTCCGCGATGGGTCACGTGCGCATGATGGCCGCGATCCAGCCGTGGATCTCCGGCGCGCTCTCCAAGACGGTCAACCTGCCGGAGACGGCGACCGTCGAAGACGTCGAAGAGGTCTACTTCGAGGCGTGGAAGATGGGCGTCAAGGCGCTCGCGATCTACCGCGACAACTGCAAGGTCGGCCAGCCCCTCTCCGCGAAGAAGAAGGAGCAGGAGAAGGCCGAGGTCACGCAGAAGACCGAGGAGACCATCCGCGCCGCGGTCGAGAAGGTCGTCGAGTACCGCCCGGTCCGCAAGCGCCTTCCCAAGGGTCGCCCCGGGATCACCACCTCGTTCACGGTGGGCGGCGCCGAGGGCTACATGACCGCCAATTCCTACCCGGACGACGGTCTCGGCGAGGTCTTCCTGAAGATGTCGAAGCAGGGCTCCACCCTCGCCGGCATGATGGACGCCTTCTCGATCGCCGTCTCGGTCGGCCTGCAGTACGGCGTTCCGCTCGAGACCTACGTCTCGAAGTTCACCAACATGCGCTTCGAGCCGGCCGGCATGACGGACGACCCGGACGTGCGGATGGCCCAGTCGATCGTCGACTACATCTTCCGCCGCCTTGCGCTGGACTTCCTGCCCTTCGAGACGCGTTCCGCCCTCGGTATCCACTCCGCGGAGGAGCGCCAGCGTCACCTGGAGACCGGCTCCTACGAGCCGTCGCTCGAGGACGACGAGATGGATGTCGAGGCGCTGGCCCAGTCCGCACCCCGGCAGCAGGAGTCGCTGAAGGCAGTCACCGCCCCGCAGGCGGAGATCCCGGCGCCGAAGCAGGCGCACACCTCCGCCGAGCTCGTCGAGATGCAGCTCGGCATCAGCGCCGACGCCCCGCTCTGCTTCTCCTGCGGGACCAAGATGCAGCGTGCAGGCTCGTGCTACATCTGCGAGGGCTGCGGCTCGACCAGCGGCTGCAGCTGACCCTGAGCGGCTACGCCGATGCGGCATCCGGCGTAGCCCGCAGACGGAGCTGACCAGAAGGAGGGGGACCGGCCAGTGGCCGGTCCCCCTTCCCTCGTGCGCACCTCTGGCCTGCGCCCGCCGAACGGCGGACGCGTGTTCAGGGGGTAGGGTCGCCCATCACCGTGACGAACGTCTGAGGGTCCGCGTCGAAGCCGACGAGCGAGTCGCTGAACGCCCAGTCTCCCGACTCGCCTCGTACGAACTCGCCGACCTTGGCCGCCGTGGTGCCTGCGACGGTAGTGAAGTCGTGCTGCCCGATCTCCTGGTGCCCCTCGAGGATCCGTACCGAGGCGTTCGCGACATCACCGAACACCGTCCGTCCGTTGCGCTGTTGGATCACCACGCCGAGGACGACACGGCCGTACTCCGCCGCCAGCCGGTCGAACTCCAGAGTCATGACCTCGTCGGCCCCGAAGCCCTGTCCCGTCTTGCTCTCTCTGGTCAGGATGATCGTGCCGTCGGGCGAGCGGCTGTCGAAGTGCACGACGTACGCCGGCTCACCGAACGGCGCCTGAGCGGGGTACGTCGCGGCCACGATGTCGAGGTCATGGGGCGGCTCTCCCAGCGGACTCGGATCCCACCTGAGGGTCACCTCCGCCTTCCGAACGCCCTTGTTGAGGCTGCTCACCGCTTTTTCCTTCCCCGTAACTGCCGGATGAAATGCGTTCGTTGACCGTATCCGCTCAGTGCGGGATGCGGCGAGCCGGCCGCTGGCGCACGACCTCGTCACGGAATGCCGCGATCTCACTGCTGACCTGGCGCATCAGATGGGTGTGTTCGATCCGGTCCACATACAGGCAGCGCCGAGCGATCCCCTCGAGTTCGAAGACGAAGCAGATCGACATCAGAGGGTTGATGAAGAGTTCGCTGCCCCGGGTGCGGGAGGTGAACTGGACATCCCCGAAACCGCCCCGCACTGCGGCGGCAATGGAGCCGTTCACGATGCTGGGGTGATCGGGCGTGGTGGCCTGGGCGTGGGCCACCGCGTCGAGGAAAAGGGCGCCTTCGCGGGTGGTGCGCGACACGGAGAACGCGCCGAGGTACGCGCCGTCGGTCTCCAGTGCCGCGATGTTCTCCAGCACGAGTCCATGGCTGACACCGTGATACGCGTCGACACCGAACCCCACGGAGACCACCAGGCGTTCAGGTCCCTGGATGCCGTACAGGGCGGCGACGCTGGTCAAGTCTTCCTCGGGGGTGCCGAGTCCCGACTCGTCACCGCGCATGAGGATGTCCGTGCCTCCGTCCACGAGCACGACCGCATCGATGTCGTACCGCTCGATCAGCGCGCGGTATGCGGCACGCAGCGGCTGGACGCCCACGCGGGAGAGGGCGTGAACCGCGTCGGGGTAGCCGTGGGTGGCGAGCCACCGGGCCAGCGAGCGCTCAGGAAAATAGGTCTGATGCGGTGCCGTGTCGGGTCCGATCACCGCCACGTCGGGGGCGAGCCACGCATCCAGAGGCAGACCCTCTGTGGCGCTGAACGTGAGGTTGGCCAGGTGGACTTCCTTGCCCTGGTGGCGCAGGGAGAGCGCGATCGGCAGGCCTGCGTACACATCGAATCCGCCGCCGGCGCCGGCGACGAGGATGCGCTCGGCGGACCGGAGGCGATCGAAGAGCGGGTTGGTGTGCAGGTCGGTCATGGCGATCATTGTGCGGGCCGCGGACGGCGTGCGGTACGGCGTGAACTCATCGGGCGCTCCGCCCGTCGGAAGGACCGATCGCAGCCGGGGGAACCGACTGACGCGGAGAGTGACCCGGGCCACGTTTCCGCGCCGTACGATGGCGCGGTGCTGGTCAAGTGGATTCGCTGCACGGTGGTGGACCGTCGAGGGTTCGAACGCGGGCAGCGGAAATGGGCGGGGCTGCCGGGTGAGCCGGGATTCCGGGGACAGGGCGGAGGGTGGAGCAGGCTACGGCCGAACGTTGCCCATGTCTTCGCCTTCTGGGAGACCCGGGCCTTCTACGACTCCTTCATGGCCCGCTCCCATGATCGGCTCGCGGCCGGACAGTCGGGCACCTACAAAAACATCCAGGCCAAGCTTTTCGACTACCGCTTCGACGTCAAGACCGGGTTCGAGCCGCGGTTCGCGGACGCCGACGTGGTCAGGGTGGCGCACTGCAAGGTGCGTGAGGACAGGGTCGAGCACTACTCCCTGATGCAGGAGAAAGTGTGGAACCCGGCCATGGCCGGGTCGCCGGGCATGGTGCGAGGGGTGTTCGGGGAGGCGCCCGGCTGCGAGTTCCTGGTGATGTCGATGTGGTTGTCGTCGGCGGAGCACGGCAAATACCGCGACGAGCGCATAGAGCGGTTGCTGCTGCGCGCCCAGACGCAGACGGATGTCGTGGCACTGGCCGGTGACGTGGTGGAGCTCGAACCGTCCTGGACGGTGTGATCAGCTGGTCAGGAGCGTTCCCGCCGTCCGGGCCGTGGCGAAGGCGCCGGCCCGGACTGCCGCGAGGACGGCGGCGGCCGACTGGTCGGCTTGCGCCGGATTCATCGGCTCGCGGGTGATGAACAGCCTGAAGTACAACGGCGCGCTGACCGCTCGGACGACGGCCCCCGCGTCGGTCCCGGCCGGTGCCTCCCCGCGCTGCACCGCCCGCTGCACGACTCTCTCGCAGCGGGAGAACCGCTCCGCGTAGAAGGAATGAAGCGCTTCGGCGGCGCGCGGGGACTGGAAGGCCGCAGCGATGATCGCGGTCGGGGCGGCTGCCTGCCCAGGATCGGTGAAGGACTCAGCGGCTTCGTGTGCCAGTGCCCGCAGATCTCCTTCGAGGCTGCCCGTGTCCGGTGGGCTCCAGTCGTCCTCGCCGGCGAGGTCGAGGGTGTCGGCGAGGAGACCTTCGATGCCGCCCCAACGCCGGTACAGGGTCGTCTTGTGTACGCCCGAGTGCTCGGCGACGTACTCGACGGTGAGGCCGGGGTAGCCGTGTTCGCCCAGGCCTGTGAGCACGGCGTCGCGGACGGCGGCCCGGGTGCGGGCGGTGCGACCGCCGGGGCGGAGCGTGCCGGGGGCGGATCCTGATTCAGTCAATTGCTACTCCCGTTGCATTAGGGGATTCGAGTGTGCCACACTGCTCGTAACGCGACAACCGTTGCGTTAAATCTCCGCCGGAGGTGCACTTGCCCACTCAGATCTCCCTGCGCGGAGTTACCCTGTCCCGCGGCGACAGGCTGCTGTTCGACGGAGTCTCCCTGGCAGTACGTCCAGGCGAGCGGATCGGCGTCGTCGGGGAGAACGGCGCGGGGAAGTCGACCCTTCTTCGCCTGCTGGCCGGCATCGAGCGGCCGGCCGACGGTGAGGTGGTCACCGTTGCCGAGAACGGGTCGGGGCATCTGGCCCAGACTCCTGAATTACCGCCCGGGAGCACGGTCGGTGAAGCCGTCGACGCCGCCCTCACCGAACTGCGCTCCATGGAAGCGAGGCTGCGCGAGCTCGAAGCGGACCTCGGGTCGGCGGAGCAGGACGTCCTCGACGAGTACGGCGATCTGCTCACAGCTTTCGAGCTCCGTGGGGGATACGAAGCCGACGCCCGTGTCGACAAGGCAATGAACGGCCTGGGCATCGCCCACGTGGACCGCGAGCGCGTCCTCGGCACTCTGTCCGGAGGCGAACAGGCCCGACTCGGCCTCGCCTGTCTCGTCGCGGCGGCACCCGAGGTGATGCTGCTCGACGAGCCGACGAACCACCTGGACGAGACAGCCCTCGACTGGCTCGAGAGCACGCTGCTCAACCACACCGGCACGGTGATCGCCGTCTCGCACGACCGCACCTTCCTCGAGCGTGTTGCCACCGCGGTCATCGAGGTGGACGCAGATCGCTGCACCGTCGTGCGCTACGGCGGCGGCTACGAGGGCTTCCGTGCCGAGCAGGCAGCCGCTCGTAAGCGCTGGGAGCAGGCGTACGAGGAGTGGACGGAGGAAGTGGCACGGCTCCAGGTCTTCGCGAACACAACGGCCCACAGCGTCGCCGTCGGCCGGTCCATCAAGGACAACAACAAGATGGCCTACGACCGGGCCGGCGGGAGGGTCCAGGCCTCGGTCTCGGGGCGGATCCGAAACGCCCAGGAGCGGCTGCGCAGGCTCCGGGACGAGCCGGTCCCGAAGCCTCCGGAGCCGCTTCGGTTCACCGCGGGGCCGGTTTCCGGTGCCGCGTCGGGCGAGCTCGTCACCCTGACCGGCGTGCGCGTCGGCGACCGGCTCTCGGTGGACGGGCTCAGCGTCGCGGCCGGGCAGAAGATCCTGATCCACGGTGGTAACGGCGCTGGGAAGTCCACCCTGCTACGGGTCATGGCCGGCCTTGTCGAACCGGACACCGGATCTGTGACACGCAGGGGGCGGACCGGCTTCCTCGCCCAGGAGATTCCGGTGAACCGGCCGGCGGAGCCCCTGCTCGAGGTCTTCCGGCGGGGTCTCGCACTCGCCGACGACGAGTCCGCGGAACTGCTGCTGTCCTACGGGCTCTTCCGCCCACGTGACCTGCACATCGCCGTGGGATCCCTCTCCGCCGGGCAGCGCAGGCGGCTGGCCCTGGCCCGGCTGCTGGCCCGGCCCGCGGACCTGCTGCTTCTCGACGAGCCGGCCAACCACCTCGCACTGGGCCTGGTCGAGGATCTGGAGGAGGCCTTGTCCCGGTGGACAGGTGCGCTCGTTGTCGTCTCCCACGACCGACTGCTGCGCCGTCGGTTCGACGGGCAGGTCCGCCGGATGGCCTCGGGGCGGCTCCTCGACTGAACGGGTGTCGCCATAGGGTCTTGGTATGGCACGACCGCGACGTATCGTCCTCGTCCGGCACGGAGAATCGGTGGGCAATGCCGATGACACGGTGTACGAACGCGAGCCCGACCATGCACTACAGCTCACCGCAGCGGGTCTGGCGCAGGCCGCGGAGACCGGGGCTCGGCTGAGGGACCTGTTCGGCCGCGAGCGGGTCAGCGTCTACGTCTCCCCGTACCGCCGCACCCATGAGACCTTCCAGGCGTTCGAGCTCGACCCGGAGCTCGTGCGGATCAGGGAAGAGCCGAGACTGAGGGAGCAGGACTGGGGCAACTGGCAGGACAGGGAGGACGTAAGGCTCCAGAAGGCGTACCGCGACGCCTACGGTCACTTCTTCTACCGTTTCGCTCAGGGCGAGTCCGGAGCCGATGTGTACGACCGGGTCGGCGCCTTTCTGGAGAGCCTGCACCGGAGCTTCGAGTCCCCGGACCATCCCCCGAACGTCCTCCTGGTCACCCACGGGCTGACCATGCGGCTGTTCTGCATGCGGTGGTTCCACTGGACCGTCGCGGAGTTCGAATCCCTGTCCAACCCGGGCAACGGCGAGACCCGCACCCTGCAGCTCGGCGACGACGGCAGGTACCACCTTGACCGGCCCTTCGAGCAGTGGAGGACCCCGGAGCCGTACGGGGCCACCGGATAGAGTGGCAGGAAGATGACCGCTGAATCCGCATCCGACCAGCGCTTCGCACGCGCTCTGGACAGCCTGCACGGCCTGTCCGTGGGAGACGCCCTGGGCTCCCAGTTCTTCGTCCCTTCCAACTATCCGCTGCTCAAGAGGCGCGAGCTGCCGCCGTCCGTCTGGCAGTGGACCGACGACACAGAGATGGCCTGCTCCGTCCTTGCCGTGCTCATCGACCACCATCGTGTGGACCAGGACGCCCTCGCCCGGTCCTTCGCCGAGCACCACGACTTCGACCGTGGCTACGGCCCTGCGGTCAACCGGCTCCTCAGGCTGGTCAGGGAGGGCGGCGACTGGCGGGAACTGGCTGCTGCGCTGTTCAAGGGCCAAGGATCCTGGGGCAACGGCTCCGCTATGCGGATCGCCCCCCTCGGCGCCTGGTACGCGGACGACCCGGAGCAGGCCACGCACCAGGCCGAGATCTCCTCGTATCCGACGCACCAGCACCGGGAGGCGGTGGTCGGCGCCATGGCGGTGGCCGCCGCGGCGGCGCTCGCCGCCGACCCCGCCGGTCCGCCCGCGCCGGCGGACCTGCTGGACGGCGTGGTCGCCCTGGTGCCACGCAGTGCGGTGGGCGCCGGACTGCGCCGGGCCCGGGACATGCTCGACTACGACGACGCCGGTACGGTCGCCGCGGTACTGGGCTGCGGCCGGCGCACCAGCGCCCATGACACGGTGCCGTTCGCGCTCTGGTCCGCGGCCCGGTCGCTCGGCGACTTCCAGCAGGCGTTCTGGACGACCGCCCAGGTCGGTGGTGACGTCGACACCACCTGCGCCATCGCCTGCGGAGTCGTCGCCGCGAGCAAGGGTGGACAGCCGCCGGCCCACTGGCTGGAGCAGACAGAGCAACTGCCCGGCTGGCTGCCCGGCGCCGGCCGCCTCGACTGACGCCGAGAAACCGTAAGCGGATACAGGCCGTCCCCCGCATACGGCACGTATCCGCGGCGTCATGCGGCGTGGCCGCCGGGTCCCGCCGCTCCGCTCAGTGCCTCCAGATCGCTCTTGCGTACCCGCACCACGAGAACGGCCGTCACGACGGCGAGAGCGACCAGACCCACCCCAGCCCAGAACGCGGTGGCGATACCTTCGGCCAGCACCTGGTGACCCCACGGGGGTGGTAGTTCGTGCGTCTTTGCGAAGGCTTCCTGCTGAGCGGGTGTCGATTCCGCGAGGAACGACGGCATCTGGCGCTCGGCCTCTTCACGGCTGGCCGTCCCGAAGACCGTCATGAGGATGGACAGGCCGAGTGAACCGCCGACCATCTGGGTGGCATTGAGCAGGCTGGAGGCCGCGCCCGACTCGTGCTGTGCCACGCCGGAGACCGCGGTGAGTGTAGCCGTCACGAACACCAGGCCCATGCCGAAGCCGAAGAGCAGCATCGGCCCCAGCACTCCGCCCAGGTAGGAGCTGTCGGGGGAGATGAGCGTCAGCCAGGCCATGCCGGTGCCCGTGAGGACCGCGCCGGCGGTCAGGAAGGGCTTCGGGCCCAGCACCGGCAACAGCCTCGTGGAGAGGCCGGCCGCTGTCATGATCGCCACCGTGACCGGGAGGAAGGCGAGTCCGGAGGTGATGGGGCTGTATTCGAGCACGTTCTGCACGAACAGGACGATGAAGAAGAACATGCCGAACATCGCCGCCGCGAGGCTCATCATGATCAGATACGTGCCGGAACGGTTGCGGTCGGCGAACATCCGCAGCGGTGTGATCGGATCGCGGGTCCTGCGTTCGATCAGTACGAACGCGGTCAGCAGGACCAGGGATGCTGCGAACGCACCGAGCGTGAGCCCGTCGCTCCAGCCGTCCTCCGAGGCTCTGATGAAGCCGTAGACCAGTGACGCCATGCCCGCGGTCGAGGTGAGGGCGCCTGTCACGTCGAATCGGCCGGGGTTGCGCTCCGACTCGTTGATGAACATCGGCGCGAGAACGGCGATGAGGATGCCGATGGGCAGGTTCACGTAGAAGACCCAGCGCCAGTCCAGCCACTCCGTGAGCATGCCCCCGGCCAGCAGCCCGATGGCGGCGCCGCTCGCGGAGACGGCCGCGAAGATGCCGAAGGCGCGATTGCGCTCCGGTCCCTCGCGGAAGGTCGTGGTGATCAGGGCGAGCGCCGTGGGCGAGGCGATGGCACCGCCGACCCCCTGCAGCGCGCGGGCCGCCAGCATCTGCCAAGGCTCCTGGGCGATGCCGCACAGCAGTGAGGCGAAGGTGAAGAGCAGCACGCCGGAGACGAACACCCGGCGACGGCCGAGTATGTCGCCCGCCCTGCCGCCGAGCAGCAGAAGTCCGCCGAAGGTGAGCGTGTAGGCGTTCACCACCCATGAGAGCTGGGTCGTGGTGAACTCGAGAGCTCCCTGGATATGGGGGAGCGCGATATTCACAATCGTGGTGTCGAGGACCACCATGAGCTGCAGCGCTGCGATGACGGTGAGTGCGATGCCCGGGCGCCCCGGCCGGCGGGCAGCCCCCGGAGGGGCGGGTGCGGTTAACTGAGAGGTTGTCACTATGAGTCCCCCACACGTGAGTTAGTGAACGAAGGCGTTCACTTTCGTCAACCGTAGAGAGTCCCCGTCAGTGAACGCAAGCGTTCACTGAACCTCCCGTCCCCAACGGAGATATGAAGATGGCCACTTCGCGCTGGACCGGTGCCGCGGAGGTTCCGCCGGTCGCCCTGCGCCGACGAGGGCCCGTGCTGGAGCGTGCGATCCTCGAAGCCGCCCTGGAGCAGCTCAGTACGGTCGGCTGGAGCGGGCTCACGATGGAGGGGGTGGCCGCCTCGGCGCAGACCGGCAAGGCGGCCGTCTACCGTCGCTGGCCCTCCAAGGAGGATCTTGTCGCCGACGCGCTCGAGGCGGGCCTGCCGAGCCTCGACGAGGCCGCCGACCGCGGCAGCGTCCGGGAGGACCTTCTCCACGTCTGCCGGCGGGTGCGTGACGCGATGTTCTCCCGCACCGGGATCGCCCTGCGCTCGGTGCTCTACGAATGCGACACCGCCACCGCGGAACGCTTCCAGAGCCTGATCACCACCAGGGTGATCGGACCGTCCACCCAGCTCTTCCGTGAGGTCGTCCACCGTGGTGTGCGCCGTGGCGACGTGCGGGCGGACGCTGCCTGCGAGCTCGTCTTCGACGTGATCCCGGGCCTGCTGATGTACCGCTCGAAGATCTGTGGAAGCCACTGGCCCGACCCGGACATCGCCGAGATGATCGACCAGGTCATGGTCCCGCTCCTCCGGCCCCACGGTTCTCCGCCGCAGCCCCGCGGGACGTGACCCGGAGCCGGGTGTCATCCGGCCGCCGGGGCGGCGTACCCTTGTTGGCGCCATGGCCTACGAACCACCTACCCACGCAGTCGAGCGCTCGATCCGGGCCACGACCGGCGCCAAGATCGTTGCCGGGATCGACGAAGTCGGCCGAGGAGCGTGGGCGGGACCGGTCACGGTCTGCGCGGCGGTCACGGGTCTGCGTCGGCCCCCCGTCGGCCTCACCGATTCCAAGCTGATCACTCCCAAGCGCCGCGCGGAGATGGCGGAGCTTCTGCAGAGCTGGGTCACGGCTCACGCCCTCGGTCACGCCTCTTCGGAGGAGATCGACGAGCTGGGGATGACCGCGGCACTCCGACTGGCCGCCGGCCGGGCACTGGAAGCGCTGCCGGTACGCCCGGACGCCATCATCCTCGACGGCAAGCACGACTACCTGGGAGTGCCCTGGCAGGTGCGCACGGTGATCAAGGGCGACCAGTCCTGTGTGGCCGTGGCTGCGGCATCGGTGATCGCCAAGGTGCACAGGGACGCGATGATGGCTCAACTGCCGGAGGAGTTCTCCGTGTTCGGCTTCGCCGACAATGCGGGCTATCCGTCGCCCGTGCACAAGGCCGCCCTCCGGGAGCTCGGACCCACCCCGTACCACCGGCTGTCCTGGGCATATCTCGATTACCTGCCCCAATGGCGGCACCTCAAGAAGGTCCGGCTCTCGCCGGAGGCGGCCGAACTCGAAAGCGGGGGCCAGCTCGGCTTCGACTTCTGAACTCGCCCCGCCGTCACCGCCCGTCGCACGTTTTGTGCCACCCGCCGATGCCATCCGCAGCGGCGTTTGATAGACATCCACCCATGCCTCTCATTCCCGAGGAGCCTCACATTCACGAGAGCGCCCAGGGTCCCCGCGTCACTCCGGCCGCAGGCCGCACCGCGCCGACCCCCCGTCCCGTCCCCGGTCCGCGTTCAGCGGCCTCGCCGCGTCCCGGACACCCGGGCCCCGGCCCGTCCCGGCCCGCCCCGCCCGCGCAGCGCGCGTCCGGCGCTGCGGGCAAGCCGAAGCCGTCACGGCCGGAGAATCGTTCCGCGCCGCAGGTCCAGCTGGTCCCCGCCCCGGCGGGTGGCGCGCTGGACGCCGCCGACGAGGCGGTCGACCTGCTGCTGGACTCCGGTCGCGCCCCCGGCGACGTTCTGGTGTTCACCACCGGTGACCAGCACCCGTGGGCCGCTCACGAGCTGTCGTTCGGCGAGGGTGCCTACTGGTCCCAGCACGATGCCCGCGACGATGTCTTCTACGCGGACGCGTCATCCGTGGAGCGTGCTGCGGCACGCCCCGTGGTCGTTGTCGCGGTCAACGGCGGCACGGACGACACCACCGCCCGCGCGCTGCCGGCCGCCATGGAGAAGGCTTCGGCGCTTCTCATCGTGTGCGGTGACCCGGAGCGGATCAACGCCGTGCTCGGCGCGGGCGTCTGATCCGTACCGGCGGAACGGGCCGCACGGCCCGGTCGTGACCCGGCTGCCCAGGGCCTGGGCAGCCGGTGGATGACACCGTCAGCGGGCCGCCGTGCGCCGGAGCGCGTCCACGGAGCCCCCCGCCGTACGCAGGGGCACATGGTCGGTGTCGCTTCCCGCGTCGGCCAGACGGCCGGGTGTGGACGTCGAGTTGGGGTGCCGGCCGCCCCGACCCTCGCCGAGCACCTGCCAACCGCCGCGCGTCAGCGTGATGTACGCGCCGCAGCGCAGGCCGTGAAGCGTGCAGGCGTCCCGCAGGCCCCACATCCAGGCGCCGTCCTCCTCCGTCCAACGCTCGTCGCCCTCACGGCAGTAGAGCAGCACAGCGGTGCGCACCGGCGTACGCCGACGCAGATCATGAGGGATCACGCGGCGCAGATGGGCCAGCAGCGCGTTGCGGAACTCCCAGCCGTCCGACGGGACGGCGCGCCGGGAGAACGACGCGCTGGCCGCGAGCCTTTCCTCGTGATCGAGCACGGCGACGACGGCCGTCGCCGGGGCGGGACGGTGTCGCGCATGCAGTCCGCCGACGACCTCGCGCGGGTTGCGCAGCAGCGGGATTCCGGCCGCTGCCCACTCGGCCGGTTCGAGCAACCGGGCAAGGCGGTTGGCGGAGTTGGCCGATGCGGTGATCGAAGTGGCTGCGGACGAAGCGAATCCGAAGGTCACGGTCCTCCCTTCGCATACGCGCCCACAGTGCGGGCAGGATCGGGTGAGGGCGCGCCGCGGCATGGCCCTTCTGGACCGCTTACGGGCCGTGCGGGGAGCAGTCCAATTCTTCCTGGCGCATGGGAATGCGGCAACGAGCAATTCGGCACGACCGGCTGAAATCGGCGGGTATGACTCTCATATCCCTTCCCTTATCTGCCACCGGTGACCCCTCCGCATCAGGACTGGACGGCAAGGACCAGCGGAAACACGCCCTGCGCGCCCGCTCTGCGCAGCAACCTCGTCGCCACGGCCAGAGTCCAGCCGCTCTCCGAGTAGTCGTCCACCAGAAGAACAGGGCCGCCGGCGGCGGCCAAGGCGTCGGCCAGCTGCGGCGGCACGACGAGCGTCTCGTGCAGCGCCCTCACCCGCTGCGCGCTGTTGGTGCGCGAGACGTGTGCGTCCAAAGCCTCCGGCACATACTCGACGGTGCCGAGCACGGGCATCCTGCCGACCTGCCCGATACGGCTGCCGAGAGAGCCGATCAGGCGGGGCCTGGTGCGGGAGGCGATCGTGACCACGCCCACGGGCCGCGCCGGCGAGTCCACGGCCCCTGAGGCCCAACCGCCGGGTCCCTTGGCCCAGTCGGCGAGCACGGTGACGACCGCGTCGGTCATGTCGTCGGGAACGGGGCCGTCCGGCGCCTGCGGGGCGAACATCGGGCGCAGGCGGTTCCCCCAGCCGATGTCCGAAAGCCGCCCCAGCGCCCGCCCGGTGAACGACTGCTCGCTCTCCGGGATCCGGCCCTTGAGGGTGACGCCGACGGCGGGCAGACCGGTCGGCCACATCTTGCGGGGCTCCACATCGACGCCCGGCCTGCCGAGCTCCCCACGTGCCGCGTCCAGAGCCCCCGCCGACACCTTGTCACTGAATCGCGCTCCGGAGCAGTTGTCGCAGCGACCGCAGGGCGTCGCCTCCTCGTCGTCGAGCTGGCGCCTCAGGAACTCCATCCGGCACCCGGTGGAGCGGGCGTACTCGCGCATCGCCTGCTGCTCGGCCGCGCGCTGCCGGGCCACCCACGCATAGCGTTCCGCGTCGTAGGACCACGGCTGTCCCGTCGTGGTCCAGCCGCCCTTGACCCGGCGCACCGCGCCGTCCACATCGAGCACCTTGAGCATCGTTTCGAGCCGTGTGCGCCGAAGCTCCACCAAGGGCTCCAGCGCGGGCAGGGACAGCGGCCTGTCCGCCTGCGCGAGCACGTCGAGCGTGCGCCGCACCAGCTCCTCGGGAGGGAAGGCGACGGACGCGAAGTACTGCCAGATCGCCTCGTCCTCCTTGCCGGGCAGAAGCAGCACCTCCGCATGCTCCACACCACGGCCGGCGCGACCCACCTGCTGGTAGTAGGCGATGGGCGACGACGGGGAGCCGAGGTGCACGACGAAGCCGAGATCCGGCTTGTCGAACCCCATGCCCAGCGCCGAGGTGGCAACCAGCGCCTTCACGCGGTTCGCGAGGAGATCCTCCTCCGCCTGCTGGCGGTCCGCGTTCTCCGTGCGTCCGGTGTAGGAGGTCACGGTGTGACCGCACTGGCGCAGGTACGCGGTCACCTCCTCGGCGGCGGCGACCGTCAGCGTGTAGATGATTCCGGAGCCCGGCAGCTCGCCGAGATGGTCGGCCAGCCAGGCAAGACGGGTGGCGGCGTCCGGGAGTTGCAGCACGCCGAGACTCAGGCTCTCCCGGTCCAGCGGGCCGCGCAGCACCAATGCGTCCGTGCCCGCCCCCGTGCCGAGCTGCTCCGCGACGTCCGCCGTGACCCGCGCATTGGCGGTGGCGGTCGTCGCGAGGACGGGGACGCCGGCGGGAAGCTCGGCGAGCATGGTGCGAAGCCTGCGGTAATCGGGACGGAAATCATGACCCCAGTCCGAGATGCAGTGGGCCTCGTCCACCACGAGCAGTCCGGTCGCGGCCGAGAGCCGGGGCAGCACTTGGTCGCGGAAGTCGGGGTTGTTCAGCCGCTCGGGGCTCACGAGCAGAACGTCGACCTCACCCGCGGCGACCTCGGACTGGATCGTCTCCCATTCCTCGGTGTTCGACGAGTTGATCGACCGGGCGCGGATGCCCGCCCGCGCCGCCGCCTCCACCTGGTTGCGCATGAGTGCGAGCAGGGGAGAGACGATCACGGTGGGGCCGCTGCCACGTGCCCGCAGCAGGGAGGTGGCGACGAAGTAGACCGCGGACTTTCCCCACCCCGTCCGCTGGACGACCAGCGCACGGCGCTTGTCAGCGACGAGAGCCTCGATGGCCCGCCACTGGTCCTCACGCAGCCGGGCACGGCCAGAGGTGTCGGAGACGAGCCGGGCCAGTACGGAATCGGCGGAAGCCCGAAGCTCCGCGCGGTCTGCGTTGGTCATGCACCCATGCAACCTGATGGCACCGACAAAGCGCGAACGAGCCCGTGACCTGTGGACAACTTTATCCACAGGGGTCGCGGCGATTGAGGTCGGCGCGGGACCGTCAGGGCATGAACAAGCACCACGACCTCACCGGATCAGGCCCCGACCAGCAGATCACCTTGCGCGGCCCTGGCGAACTCGCCGACGCGCTTCCGTACATGATGGGCTTCCACCCGACCGATTCGATCGTGCTCGTCGCCCTGCACGGCAGCAACGGACGCTTCGGCGGCCGGCTGCGGCTCGGAATCCCACGTTCGCCACGGGAATGGGAGCCCGTGGCGGCCCAGCTCGCGGAGTGTCTGATCCGGGGCAGCGGACGCCGAGGCCCACGGCCCGACGGCATCGTCGTCTTCCTGTGCCAGGACCCGGTCGGCGACGAGACGGGCGACCGGGTGATGGAACGCCTGCGCCCGCTCGCGCAGCGGCTGCGTACCGCCTGCGGAGGCCTCGACGTGCCCGTGTACGAGGCACTGTGCATTTCCGACGGCCGTTTCTGGAGCTACTGCTGTCCTGATGCCCGCTGCTGCCCGCCCGACGGCACGCCCCTCGCCCTGCCTGGCACGTCCGTGATGGCCGCCGCAGCCGCGTACGCGGGTGTCCGGGTGCGCGGAAGCCTGCGTGACATGGAGCGGCGGTTCGCCCCGCGGCCCGGACCGAAGGCGGAGGACCAGATGCGAGCGCTGGACGCGGCGGGTGCCGTCCTGACCTCCAGGCTTCTCGACGCGCAGGGCCGGCAGGAGGTCGCCGACGAGACCGTCGAGCTGGCCCGCCGCCTGCGGGAACGGATGGCGGAAGCCCCTCGTCCCGACGGTGGCCCCGCTGCCGACGCCGAGGACGACCGGCTCGTTTCGGACGATGAGGCCGCCGCGGTGATCCTCGGCCTGCAGGACCGGGAGACGAGGGACCGGGCGGCGCAATGGATGGAGGGGGAGGAAGCAGCTCCGGCCCTGCGTCTCTGGCGGGTCCTGTCGCGGCGCTGCGCCGGGCCGTACATGGAGCACGCCGCCGCGACGCTCACCCTCGCCGGATGGGTGTCCTGGTCCATCGGCGACGAGCCCGGCGCACGCGTGGCACTGGGACTCGCCCTCCGGGCAGATCCCGAGTACGTCTTCGCACGCCTGCTGCACCAGGCGTGCAACGAAGGGCTGGACCCGGAAACGGTGCGCCGTTGCCTGCGGAGTCGACGGGACGTCCCGTCGGAGACGACACCATCAGCCCCCTGCCCCGATGCACACCGCACCCCGGCCGGCCGGCGGCGTCGCGGCAGGCCCGCCCGGCCGTCCGCCGCCGGGCCGGACCAGGCCGGCGCGCACCGGACGCACCCGCGAAGCGGTGCGGCTCCCGGCCGCCCACGCCCCGGAGCAGCGGCCGCTCGCGCACGTACGCGTGCCGCACGGCGCAGTGGGCAACGCGGTGCCAGGACCGGCCGATGACCGCGTGCCGGTGCGGCAGCCGACGGCGTGGTGTCGGGAGCGCCATCCGGCAACCCCCGTGATCCGGCGCGGGGCCGGACCAACGGTCGAGCGGTCCGCAGCAGTGGACACCGATCAGCAGCAGTCCACACCGATTCGCAGCGGTCCGGCGACGGTCGAGCAGGCCGCAGGCGGACTCCACTTGGGAGGTGGTTGGGCCGATGGCGGTGGAGTTCCGGAGCCGGGCCGAAAACGATGGGACGCAGGCAGGGAAGTGTGTGTTTATCGTCAGGCAGACGACTATGATCGCGGCATGTCGCCCTACGACCCGTCGGCCTTCCCGGCCTTTGCCGTCACTGTCGACCTGGTCGTGCTCACCGTGCGTCGGCATGCGCTCTGCGCTCTCGTCGTACGCCGCGGTGAGCCGCCGTTCCAGGGACGGTGGGCGCTGCCCGGAGGCTTCGTCAGGGGCGACGAGGACCTGGCGGCGGCGGCCGCACGCGAGCTGGCCGAGGAAACGGGACTGTGCGCACACGACCCGGCCTCCCCGGGGTCGGCCAACGGCGCCCACTTGGAACAGCTCGCCACATACGGCGACCCCAAGCGTGATCCTCGGATGCGAGTGGTGAGCGTCGCGCATCTCGTGCTCGCCCCCGACCTGCCGGCGCCCCGTGCGGGCGGCGACGCGAACAGTGCCCGTTGGGCGCCGGTCGAGGAGCTCCTCGCCAGGGACACCGCTTTCGCACGGGAGGACGAACAGCAGGCGCCGCTTGCCTTCGACCATGCGGTGATCCTGGCGGACGGCGTGGAGCGGGCCCGTTCCAAGATCGAGTATTCGTCCCTGGCCACGGCGTTCTGCCCACCGGAGTTCACGGTCGGAGAGCTGCGGAGGGTGTACGAGGCGGTGTGGGGCGTCGCCCTCGATCCCCGCAACTTCCACCGCAAGGTGACCGGTACGCCAGGCTTCCTGGTTCCGGCCGGCGGCACGACCACCCGGCAGGGCGGCCGCCCCGCCCAGCTTTTCCGAGCCGGTGGCGCCACGATTCTGAACCCGCCGATGCTGCGGCCCGAAGTCTGACCTCGGCCCTGGCCGCGCGTAGGGCCGCACCGCATCGACCCGACGCCGTTCCTGTTCGTGTCCGGCCGGGCCGCGCGCAGGGGCCCGCATGCGAGCGTGCGGCAGGGCACGGCATGAAGCGCCTGCGGGAATCCGGTCCTGGACGACTCGTCCGCCGGCCCATGGGGCAGACGGCCTGAGGCGCGCTCCGGGTCCGGCCGCCCGGCCTGGCCGGTCGAGGCGCGGGTGGCGTCCGGCCCGGCCCGTGGCGCGGGCCGACGGCCGGTCACGTCCTGGCGTCCGGCCCGGTCCGAGGCGCAGGCCGATGTCCGGTCCCTCCGGCGCCCGGTCCGCACCGGCGCCCGGTCCGCACCGGCGAGCGGGCGGCGTCCCGTCACGTCTGGCGTCCCGTCACGTCTGGCGACCGGTCACGTCTGGCGACCGGCGACCGGCGACCGGCGACCGGCGTCCGGGCACGTTCGGTCACGTCCGGTGTCCCGCCGGTGGCGCGGCCCCCGGGCGCGGTCTGACACCCGGGACTTCCGGCGATGCGCAAGAAGTCTGAAATGTCGCGTTATCTTGCTCCGGTATCCGTGCTGCCACTGAGCGGTCTCACCTTCCGCGAGAGAGGCGAGAGAAGCGATGCTCCAGGCCATCGGGCTGACCAGCACCCGTCGCAGAGAGCACCCGCCCGCCGTCGACGATCTCTCCTTCGAAGCCCGCCCCGGTCAGGTCACCGTCTTGCTCGGCGCGAGCGGCGCGGGGAAGACGACGGCGCTGAGGCTCGTTCTGGGACTCGAGGCCGGTCGCGGATTCACGTACTTCCGCAGCAAACCTTTGCATCGCATCGCCAATCCCGCGTGTGAGGTGGGAGCTCTCCTCGGCGATGTGCCGGGGCATCCCGCCAGGACGGTACGAGGTCAGCTGCGGATGCTGAGCGCCGCTGTCGGGGTGCCCGCGTCCCGTGCCGACGAATTGCTCGACGTCGTGGGTCTCGGCGCTCTCGCGCACGAGCAGTTGGGGAGACTCTCCCTCGGTATGGACCGCCGACTGGGGCTGGCGTCCGCGCTTCTCGGCGATCCGCAGACGCTGGTCCTCGACGACCCCGTCCGGGGGCTGTCGCCCCGCGACAGAAGCTGGCTGTTCGCGCTGCTGCGGGCCCACGCCGCCCATGGCGGAACGGTTCTGTGCACGCTGCGCGAGCCCAAGGAGGCCGCCCGGATCGCCGACCGCGTCGTCACGCTGCACGAGGGGCGCCTGCTCGCGGACCAGGAGGCCGCAGAGTTCTCGCGGACCCGGCTGCGGCCCCGGGTCGCCGTCCGTACCCCGCACGCGGCCCGTCTCTCCGCCGTCCTCGCACGCGAGGCGCGCGCCGAGCGGCGCTCGGTCGAGGTGGTCGCCGAGAGCAGCGGTGTGCTCGCCGTCTTCGGCAGCAGCTGTGCCGAGGTGGGCGAGACGGCCTTCCGGCACGGCGTAGTCGTCCACCGCCTCACCGAGGAGGTCGGCGACACGGCTCCGGCGCCCGAGGCGGGGTCCATGGCCGTGGCCGCACCCGCCCGGAGTCCCGTGCTCCACCCGCCGTCGACGGCCTCCCCGGCCCCAGCCCGAGCGCCGGCCCCGGCTCCGTCCGCAGCCTCAGCCCCGGTCTCGGCCCCGACCCGACCCGCGGCGTCAGCGCCCTCGCCCGCGCCCGCCGACATCCCCGCCCCCGCGCCCGTCGACATCCCCGCCCCCATGCCCGTCGACATCCCCGCCCCACGCCCGCCGGTACCCCCGCACCCACGCCCCCCACCGGCTCCGCCGGTGTGGCAGCCGTCCCGCGGGCGACGCGACCGGTGCGCAGTCCCCGGTGGCCGCTGCGCTACGAGCTCCGCCGGCTCCTCGGTGTGCGCACCTCTCCGCTGATTGCCCTGGCCGCGGTTGCCGCCTCGCTCGCCCTGTGCCTCCTGCTCGCACGGACCGGCGAGACCGCGGTGAAGCCGCACACGGTCGTCGCCTGGCCCGGATTCCTGCCGCTGCCTCCGGCGGCGTTCGGGGCCGGGCTGATCGGCGCGCTCGCCTTCGGTGAGGAGTTCCGTTACCCCGCTCTCGCGTCCGCGCGGGGCACCGTGCCCCGTCGGCTGGGCCTGCTTCTGGCCAAGCTGGGTGTGACAGCGACAGCCGCGGCCACGCTCGCGGCGCTCGTGGTGGCCCTCGATGTGCAGGCGCTCCGGCTGGTGTTCGGCCCGGAAACGGTGGCACGGCCGCCCGACTGGCCTGCTCTGGTGGCCGGTTGGGGCGCCCTCTGCGTCGGCTGCGCATGGTCGGGCCTGCTGGCCGCCGGAGTCTTCCGGGTCACCGCGGCCGGAGTCGCCGCGGTCCTCGCCGTGCCGGTCCTCGTGGCGCCCCTCGCACACAAGGTGCTCGTCGTACCGGCAGTCCGTTCGATCGCCGGGCTTCCAGGCAGGCTCCGGGAGCCTGCCTGGGTCGAGCTTCCGCAGCAGGCGGATCGTTGGCTGATCGCCGCGATGCGGTTGCCGGCGCAACCCGTGGGCTTCGCACTGGTGTTGTCGTTGGTAGCCCTGATCTGCGCGTATGTGGTCACCGGCCTTCGTCGGAGGGCCCTTTGGTGACCAACGGTGACCGGCTGTCCGTGAACTGCCCACACCAACTTGGGGAATGCCCGTTTCTTTCCGATAAGGCGTCAATTGCGGGGTGAGCGCCGATCACCCTTTCGTGTGCTTTTCACCAAAGACCTCAAGGGGCTCGGAAGCTGAGCCGACAAAGGATGCGTGAGTACCCTTGCGCACACCATGATGCCCCCCGCCCGCCCCGCCGAGACCGGTCTGGCCGGTCCGGGCGAACTCGCCCGTTACGGCTACGGGGAGTCGCCCGCGGCCGATCGCGTCGGTCCTCCCGCCTGGGAAGCGTCCGACACCGAGTTGGGCCGGGTGGGCCGCCGTACGGCAGGCAGCCGCGGTCGCGGCCTGCACGGTCAACTCGTCCAGCAGCTCGGCCAGATGATCGTCTCGGGCGACCTCGGGGCCGACCGTCCGCTCGTCCCCGAGGAGATCGGCCAGCGCTTCGAGGTCTCCCGCACGGTCGTGCGCGAGTCCCTCCGTGTCCTCGAGGCGAAGGGGCTGGTCAGCGCCCGCCCCAATGTCGGCACCCGCGTCCGGCCCGTCAGTGACTGGAACCTCCTCGACCCCGACATCATCGAGTGGCGCGCCTTCGGCCCGCAGCGCGACGACCAGCGCCGGGAGCTGAGCGAGCTGCGCTGGACGATCGAGCCGCTCGCCGCCCGGCTCGCCGCCGGTCACGGCCGTGAGGACGTCCAGCAGCGTCTCGGTGACATGGTCGAGATCATGGGCCACGCCCTCGCTCAGGGTGACGGCCTCACTTTTTCGCGTGCCGACGCCGAATTCCACTCCCTGCTCATCCAGCTCGCGGGCAACCGCATGCTCGAGCACCTGTCGGGAATCGTCTCGGCCGCCCTTCAGGTGTCCGGCGGCCCGGTCGCGGGCTGTGACCGCCCGACGGAGGCGTCCCTGTCGCACCACGCCCACATCGCGGAAGCGCTCGCCTCGGGAGACGCCCACGCCGCCGAGTCCGCCATGCGCCGGCTGCTCACCGTTCACCCGGAAGTGGAGCGAGTGGTCCCCGCGCCGCGTGAGCACTGACCGCGGCGGCGGTCGGCGAGTGCGCAGTGTTCGGGCTGCATGTCGCCGGATCCCCAGGGGGTCCGGCGACTCGCTCTGCACCGATCGCACCACTTTGACCCTAAAGCGGCATTTGGGGTGTGACTCGGGCCACGTGGATTGGGCGTAACACTCCTCGAGACAGCGCGATGACCTAAGAGGTGACAGCCGAGGAGGGAATACAGCCGCCGCACATGGCGCTGTGACAGCTCCTTGGTTTTGCCCGCGCCACCGGCACATCCGCAGCCCGGTGGTCGTCGGCTCCGGCCCGATCATGGGTGGGGCCGGAAGCCGTTTCCATCGTTCCGAGAGGTTGTTCGTGTCGGCCAGCACATCCCGTACGCTCCCGCCGGAGATCGCCGAGTCCGAGTCTGTGATGGCGCTCATCGAGCGGGGAAAGGCTGATGGGCAGATCGCCGGCGATGACGTGCGTCGTGCCTTCGAAGCTGACCAGATTCCGCCAACCCAGTGGAAGAATGTTCTGCGCAGCCTCAATCAGATCCTCGAGGAAGAGGGTGTGACGCTGATGGTCAGTGCAGCGGAGTCGCCGAAGCGCGCCCGCAAGAGCGTCGCAGCGAAGAGCCCGGCAAAGCGCACCGCCACCAAGACCGTCGCCGCCAAGACCAGCACGGCGAAGACCGTCGCGGCCACCGCGGCGCCGACGGCCGAGACCGTCGAGGTCCCGGCCGACGAGTCTTCGGAGACCGCGCCCGCGAAGAAGGCGGCCGCCAAGAAGGCGACGGCCAAGAAGACGGTGGCGAAGAAGACCACCGCCAAGAAGACGGCGGCGAAGAAGACCACCGCCAAGAAGGACAGCGACGACGCCGAGGGCGAGGAGCTGCTCGACGAGGCCCAGCCCGCGGGCAAGGGCGACGAGGAAGAGCCCGAGGGCGAGAGCAAGGGCTTCGTCCTCTCCGACGACGACGAGGACGACGCGCCCGCGCAGCAGGTCGCGGTCGCCGGTGCCACCGCCGACCCGGTCAAGGACTACCTGAAGCAGATCGGCAAGGTCCCCCTCCTCAATGCCGAGCAGGAGGTCGAGCTCGCCAAGCGCATCGAGGCCGGCCTGTTCGCGGAGGACAAGCTCGCGAACTCCGACAAGCTGGCGCCGAAGCTCAAGCGCGAGCTCGAGATCATCGCCGAGGACGGCCGTCGCGCCAAGAACCACCTGCTGGAGGCCAACCTCCGGCTGGTCGTCTCGCTGGCCAAGCGCTACACCGGCCGCGGCATGCTCTTCCTGGACCTGATCCAGGAGGGCAACCTGGGTCTGATCCGCGCGGTCGAGAAGTTCGACTACACCAAGGGCTACAAGTTCTCCACGTACGCCACATGGTGGATCCGTCAGGCGATCACCCGCGCCATGGCCGACCAGGCCCGCACCATTCGTATCCCGGTGCACATGGTCGAGGTCATCAACAAGCTCGCGCGCGTCCAGCGCCAGATGCTCCAGGACCTGGGCCGTGAGCCCACCCCGGAGGAGCTGGCCAAGGAGCTCGACATGACCCCCGAGAAGGTCATCGAGGTCCAGAAGTACGGCCGTGAGCCGATCTCGCTGCACACCCCGCTCGGCGAGGACGGCGACAGCGAGTTCGGCGACCTGATCGAGGACTCCGAGGCGGTCGTCCCGGCCGACGCGGTCAGCTTCACCCTCCTGCAGGAGCAGCTCCACTCGGTGCTCGACACCCTGTCCGAGCGTGAGGCGGGCGTCGTGTCCATGCGCTTCGGTCTCACGGACGGCCAGCCGAAGACCCTGGACGAGATCGGCAAGGTCTACGGCGTGACGCGGGAGCGCATCCGGCAGATCGAGTCCAAGACGATGTCCAAGCTGCGTCACCCGTCGCGTTCGCAGGTCCTGCGCGACTACCTCGACTAGGCCGCACCTGATCGAGGCGCGGGTACGCGTGCTTACGGCTTCGAAGGGCCCGGATCCCCATGGGGGAGCCGGGCCCTTCGGGTTGGCGCGAGGGTGCGAGAGGCGGCCGGCTGGACGACTCTGGGTGGGATCGGATTCACGCAGAGTCAGGAGACCGTATGCGTCGCCCCACTGCCCGAAGCCTCGCCGGGGTGCCGGCTCTGATCGCAGCAGCGGTCGTGACAACACCGGCGATGTCCTTCCCCGCCGCCGCCGACAGCGTCGTCGTCGGAGGGTACGAGGTTCGTGCCGACGAGAGTCCATGGGTGGTCGCGCTGGCCAGCCGTGACCGGTTCGGCCCAGCGCGGAGCGGACAGTTCTGCGGAGGTGTGGTCGTGGCGCCCACCAAGGTGATGACAGCAGCCCACTGTCTGAGCAACGCCGTCCTCGGAAAGGACGCGGCGTCCGTGCGGGACCTGCGGGTCATCGCGGGCCGCTCGGAGCTCGCCGGTGACGGCGGTCAGGAGGTGCCGGTACGGGATACGTGGGTCACGCCCGCGTACGACCCGGCGACGACCAGTGCCGACATGGCGCTGCTGACCCTCGCGAAGGCACTGCCCGAGGATCATGTGCTGCCGGTGGCGGGAGAGGGGGACCCGGCGTACCAGGTGGGGACGGCCGCGACCGTCTACGGCTGGGGTGACACGCAGGGAAACGGCAGTTACGCGTCGTCGTTGCGGGCGGCGCGGGTGTCGGTCCTGCCGGACGAGACATGCGCCAACGCCTATCCCGGCGGGCAGGGCAGCAGGTACACACGTTCCACGATGCTGTGCGCGGGGGACCCGCGGGGCGGGCACGACGCCTGTCAGGGGGACAGCGGGGGCCCGCTGATCGCCCGGGGCAAGCTCATCGGCCTGGTCTCCTGGGGCAGTGGATGCGGGCGCCCTGACGGCCCTGGCGTCTACACACGGGTCTCAGCTGTGGTGTCGCGGGCGGTCGGAGCCGGCTGACCGGTCCGACCGGACGACACCCGGAAAAAGGTCACGGAACGAGAGCGGGCGGCTTCCCCCGGTGGCCGGGGGAGCCGCCCATCGGCCGGTCCTGGACCGGCCCTTGGCTCGTCGGGATGTGAGGTGTCAGTGATCCTCTTCGCCGGTGTCTGCCGGCACGGCCGTCAGGCGGTCCGTCTCATCCTGTATTTCCGCGGCGATCTTCTTGAGTTCCGGCTCGAACTTGCGCCCGTGGTGGGCACAGAAGAGCAGTTCACCACCGCTGATCAGTACGACGCGCAGATAAGCCTGGGCGCCGCAGCGGTCGCAGCGGTCAGCGGCCGTCAGCGGGCTCGCGGGGGTCAGAACAGTAGTCACGTCGCCTCTTCTCTAGCTCGACGAGCTGTCGTACCAGGGTCAACATCCAACCAGGCCGAAAACGTTCCCGCTCGTGGCTTTTCCTCGAAACTTTTTCCCGAGGTGGCTGTCTGCTGCCGGTTGGCGGCGAATGAGCCGTATTGCTTCGCTCTACGGATTTCGCGTTGCTTGTCTCGTTCGGCCCTCCCGGCCGGGTTGCCGGTTGTTGATGAGGACGTGCCCGGAGCCTAAATGGTTCATGCCCCGATGGGAACGTGATGTGCACGTCACTCCATCGAGGGATCGAACACGCATGCGAAGCTGGACTAGCATGAGAAATCAGGTGGGTGGCGTTACATCGGCTCTACCAGGCCTCGGTACGCTCTGACCGGCGACCGACGCCGGGCCCGTACCCCCCTTGGCCACATTTGAAATTCAGCGAGGAGCGAACCGCGTGACCGCCGAATCGTCCGTGCCGTCCACCGCACTGCTGACAGCAGACCGTGACGGCTCCAACTACACCGCGCGGCACCTGCTCGTCCTGGAGGGGCTCGAGGCGGTTCGCAAACGACCTGGCATGTACATCGGCTCGACCGACAGCCGCGGTCTCCTGCACTGCCTCTGGGAGATCATCGACAACTCCGTCGACGAGGCCCTCGGCGGTCACTGCGACCACATCGAGGTCATCCTCCACGAGGACGGCTCCGTCGAGGTCCGGGACAACGGCCGCGGCATCCCCGTGGACGTGGAGCCCAAGACCGGACTCTCCGGGGTCGAGGTCGTGATGACCAAGCTGCACGCCGGCGGCAAGTTCGGCGGTGGCTCCTACGCGGCGTCCGGCGGTCTCCACGGCGTCGGCGCCTCGGTGGTGAACGCGCTCTCCGCCCGCCTCGACGTCGAGGTCGACCGCGGTGGCGCGACCCACATGATCAGCTTCCGGCGCGGTGTGCCCGGCATCTTCACCGAGTCCGGCCCCGACGCCCCCTTCGACCCGGCGAACGGCCTGCGCAAGGGCAAGCGCGTCCCGAAGGCCAGGACCGGCACACGCGTCCGTTACTGGGCGGACCGCCAGATCTTCCTCAAGGACGCCAAGCTCGCCCTGGAGACGCTGCACCAGCGCGCCCGCCAGACCGCCTTCCTCGTCCCCGGCCTGACCATCGTCGTTCACGACGAGCGCGGCCTGACCGACGCCGGCGGCGAGGGCAAGAGCGTGGAGACCTTCCGCTTCGACGGGGGGATCAGTGAGTTCTGTGAGTACCTGGCCCAGGACAAGCCGGTCTGCGACGTGCTGAGGCTCACCGGTCAGGGCACCTTCAAGGAGACCGTCCCCGTCCTCGACGACCGCGGCCACATGACCCCGACGGAGGTCACCCGCGAGCTCGGCGTGGACATCGCCCTGCGCTGGGGCACGGGCTACGACACCACGCTCAAGTCCTTCGTCAACATCATCGCCACCCCCAAGGGCGGCACCCATGTGACCGGCTTCGAACGCTCCGTGACCAAGACGATGAACGAGGTGCTGCGCTCCGCCAAGATGCTGCGCGTCGCCGAGGACGACATCGTCAAGGACGACGCACTGGAGGGCCTCACCGCCGTCGTCACAGTCCGCCTCGCGGAGCCGCAGTTCGAGGGCCAGACCAAGGAGGTCCTCGGCACCTCGGCGGCCAACAGGATCGTCGCCAACGTGGTGGCCAAGGAGCTCAAGGCCTTCCTGACCTCCACCAAGCGGGACGCGAAGGCGCAGGCCCGCGCAGTGCTGGAGAAGGCCGTGGCGGCCGCCCGTACGCGTATCGCCGCCCGCCAGCACAAGGAGGCGCAGCGCAGGAAGACCGCCCTGGAGTCCTCGTCGCTGCCGGCCAAGCTCGCCGACTGCCGCAGCGACGACGTGGAGCGCAGCGAGCTCTTCATCGTCGAGGGCGACTCGGCGCTCGGCACCGCCAAGCTGGCGCGCAACAGCGAGTTCCAGGCACTCCTGCCGATCCGCGGCAAGATCCTCAACGTCCAGAAGTCGTCCGTCTCCGACATGCTGAAGAACGCCGAGTGCGGGGCGATCATCCAGGTCATAGGGGCCGGCTCGGGCCGGACGTTCGACATCGACGCCGCCCGTTACGGCAAGATCGTCCTGCTGGTCGACGCCGACGTCGACGGCGCGCACATCCGCTGTCTGCTGCTGACGCTCTTCCAGCGCTACATGCGGCCCATGGTGGAGGCCGGCCGGGTGTTCGCCGCCGTGCCGCCGCTGCACCGGATCGAGCTGATCCAGCCGAAGAAGGGCCAGGACAAGTACGTCTACACGTACTCGGACAACGAGCTGCGGCAGACACTGCTCGAGTACCAGCGCAAGGGTGTCCGCTTCAAGGACTCCATCCAGCGCTACAAGGGCCTCGGTGAGATGGACGCCGACCAGCTGGCGGAGACCACGATGGACCCCCGTCACCGCACACTGCGCCGGATCAACATCGGTGACCTGGAGTCCTCGGAGCACGTCTTCGACCTGCTCATGGGCAACGAGGTGGCCCCCCGCAAGGAGTTCATCACCAGTTCCGCGGCCACCCTGGACCGCTCGCGTATCGACGCCTGACGGTCCCGATCGCTCGGGCGGTGCCCACCCGGGGGTGGAGGCGACGACTCCACCCCCGGTCCGATCCGCGGCGCCGGCCTCCTCCGTAGCATCGGTCCGTGACGGAGGGGGACGGACGTGCGTGGTGGCAGGTGGACCCAGTGGCCCAGCCAAGAGGCGCTGTCGCGCATCGGCATCCCCCGAGCCCGGATGGCGCTCGACATGGCGCTTCTCGCCGCCCTGTCCCTGTGGGCCGTCGTCAGCGCGTACTCGTCCGACGTCTTCCATGGCTGGGGCGCCGTGCTGCCCCCGCCGGCCTTCGCGGTCGTCGCGGCCGCAGGTGCCCGCTATCACCTGACGACACTCGCCCACCGCCTGCTGCCCTCGATGGCCCTGGTCGCCGTCTTCGCGGCCGTCGGCTGGGCAGCCTGTCTGGCGGACGTGCCCGTGGCGGCGATGGTGCTGTGGATCGGTGCCTGCGTCATGGCCATGGAACGCCTCCCGCTTGCTGCGGCCTTCGCGGTCGTGGCGGTCATGGTCCCGGGGTTCGCGACGGTCGACGAGAGCGACTGGGGAGCCGCCGCCACGCTCGCCTCGGTCCTGCTCGGGGGCTATGCGCTGCGCCTGGACGCCGAGGCGCGGGGCGCCGGCTTCCGGCTCCTGGCGCAGGAGCGGGCCGCCCGCGAGGCCGAGGCGGTGTCCGCTGCGCTCGCCGAGCGGGCCCGTATCGCCCGTGAGATCCACGATGTGCTCGCGCACAGCCTGTCCGCTCAGATGGTGCACCTGGAGGCGGCGAGGCTGCAGATCGAGCGCAGTCCCGAAGGGTTGTTCCGTGACCAGATCCTGGAGCGGGTGGTGGCGGCGCGTGGCATGGCCAGGGAAGGGCTCGCCGAGACGAGGCAGGCTCTGTCGGCCCTGCGCGGAGAGATGGCACCGGTCGAGGACTTTCTGCGCGAGCTGACCGCCGCCGACGGCGCGCGGACCGAGGTCACGGGCCGGCGGCGGCCGCTTCCCGCCGAGGCTTCGCAAGCTGTGCGGAGAGTGGCCCAGGAAGCTCTGACCAATGTACGCAAGCATGCGCCGGGAGCGGAGGTGCGCATGGAACTCGCCTACCTGGAGGGCGAAGTGTGCCTGGAGGTACGCGACTTCGGGGCACGCGGAAAGGCCGGTGAGCTCAAGGTGTCCGGCGCCGGGTACGGTCTGCTGGGGATGCGCGAACGGGCGGAACTGGCCGGCGGCACCCTGGACGCGGGACCGGAGGGGGAGGGGTTCGTGGTGCGACTTCGGGTGCCGGCATGACCGGGCAGGTTGCCCGGGTGATCGTCGCCGACGATCAGGCGGTGGTGCGCGAGGGGATCGTGATGCTGCTGGGGCTGCTGCCGGGCATAGACGTCGTCGGCTCGGCCAAGGACGGCGCGGAGGCGATCGCGCTCGTCGCCGAACTGGCCCCTGACGTCGTCCTGATGGACCTGCGGATGCCCCGGGTCGACGGCGTGGAGGCCACCCGCCGGATCCGAACCGAATACCCCGCCACCCAGGTCGTCGTGCTCACCACCTACGCGGACGACGACTCGCTCTTTCCGGCGCTGCGGGCGGGGGCACGTGGGTACCTCACCAAGGATGCCGACGGGGACGAGATCGTACGGGCGATCCAGGACGTCGTCGCCGGGCGCGCGGGACTGTCCCCGGTGGTCCAGCAGCGGTTGCTCGAGCAGGTCACCGCGGAGCCGCTGCCTGCCGGCCCCCGGCTGCCCGACGGGCTGACGGCACGCGAGGGCGAGGTGCTGACCCTCATCGCGGAGGGCCTCGGCAATGCGGACATCGCCCGGCGCCTGGGGATCTCCACCGCCACCGTCAAGACCCACATCAACAACCTGTTCGCGAAGGCCGACCTGCACGACCGTGCACAGGCGGTCCGGTACGCCTATCGGGAGGGTCTCGCGAAGCCTCCGGGGACAAACGTCACCTGATGGGGTGAAGACCCCGGAGAGGAGTCCTGGATCTTCCCACTCTGTCCATCCTTGGGCAGGCGGCCGAAACGGTTCGTCGGCAAGGAGAGGTGAGCGTGGAGAAGCAGGAAGGCCCGGACGCCGCTCAAGTGCGGCTCGAGGACCCGTGGTACGACGCACTGGCCTCGGGCTGGAGCGACCGGGACAGCACCGGAGCCCCTGCCCCCGGTGCGCCGCTCGCCGGGGAGGATCCGACGGCCGGACGCAGCGCCGCCGACATCTATCTGGAAGTGCAGCGCAGCGAAGCCTTTCAGGAAGTGCGCGCCCGCTACCGGCGGTTCGTCGTGCCCGCGTCCACCGCCTTCCTCGCGTGGTACCTGGCGTACGTGGTCGCTGCCACGACCGCGCCGGGTCTGATGGCCAGGCCGGTGGCAGGGGCGGTCAATGTGGCGATGGTCGCGGGACTCGCACAGTTCCTGACCACCTTCCTGCTGACCTGGGCGTACACCCGCCACGCCAGGCTCCGGAGGGACCGGGCGGCGCTTGATCTTCGGTGGGACACGCAGGAGATGACGAGAGGGGCCGGGCGTTGAACGGGGACCACCAGGCGCTCGCCCTGCTGCTGTTCTGCGCGTTCATCGCGGTCACCCTCGGTATCACCACCTGGGTGAGCCGCAACAGGCACGGTTCCGCGGAGGAGTTCTACGCGGGCGGGCGGCTGTTCTCCCCGATGGAGAACGGCTTCGCCATCGCCGGTGACTACATGTCGGCCGCCTCCTTCCTCGGCATCTCCGGGCTCATCGCGCTCTACGGCTACGACGGGATGCTCTATTCCGTGGGCTTCCTGGTCGCCTGGCTGGTCGTGCTCCTGCTCGTCGCCGAGCTCGTCCGCAACTGCGGCCGTTTCACCCTGGCCGACGTCGTCGCCGCCAGGATGAAGGAACGGCCGGTCCGCCTCGCG
This sequence comes from Streptomyces sp. Tu 2975, assembly GCF_009832925.1. Classification (GTDB taxonomy): domain Bacteria; phylum Actinomycetota; class Actinomycetes; order Streptomycetales; family Streptomycetaceae; genus Streptomyces. Next base: position 2,225,413 of record NZ_CP047140.1, on the reverse strand, counting down.
GCGGGCACCTCCTCGGTCACCGTCTCCGTCCTGTACCTGGTGGCGCAGATGGTGGGAGCCGGGAGCCTGGTCGCGCTGCTGCTGGGCGGAACGAGCGAGGCCGCCCGGTCGTGGACCGTCATCGGCGTGGGAGCGCTGATGGTGGTCTACGTGTCCATGGGAGGGATGCGGGCCACCACCTGGATCCAGATCGTGAAGGCCGTGCTGCTGATGGCGGGCGCGATCGCGATGACCGTGCTCGTGCTGATGCGTTTCCACGGCGACTTCAACCAGCTGCTCGACTCCGCTGCCGCACGCAGCGGCCACGGCAAGGACTTCCTCGCGCCGGGCCTCCGGTACGGCGGGGACTGGACCGCCCGGCTGGACTTCATCAGCCTCGGCCTGGCGCTCGTGCTGGGCACGGCGGGACTGCCGCACATCCTGTCCCGCTTCTACACCGTGCCGACCGCGCGGGCCGCCCGCCGCTCGGTCGTCTGGTCCATCGGTCTCATCGGCAGCTTCTACCTGATGACGATCGTGCTCGGTTTCGGAGCGGCCGCCGTGGTCGGCACCGACGAGGTACGGGCGTCCAACGCCGCAGGCAACACCGCCGTGCCGCTGCTCGCCCTCGACCTCGGCGGCGGGGCCGGGTCCACCGGGGGCGCCGTCCTCTTCGCGGTCGTGGCCGCCGTGGCCTTCGCGACCATCCTGGCCGTCGTCGCGGGGATCACGCTGGCTTCCTCGGCCTCCGTCGCGCACGACCTGTACGCGACGCTGCGGCGCCGGCGCGCGGCCGGGCCGACGGGCGCGGAGGACGGCGACGGCCGGTACAGCGAGGTCGCCGTCGCCCGGATCGCCGCCGTCTGCATCGGCGCCGTCGCGATCGCGCTCGGTCTGCTGGCCCGCGACCTGAACGTCGCGTTCCTCGTCGGTCTGGCCTTCGCCGTGGCCGCCTCCGCCAACCTGCCCGTCCTGCTCTATTCGCTGTTCTGGCGGAACTTCACCACGCGCGGCGCTGTCTGGTCCGTCTACGGCGGACTGGTGCCCGCGGTGCTGCTCGTGCTGGTGTCGCCCGTCGTCTCCGGCAGCGAGCGGTCGCTCTTCCCGGGCGTGGACTTCCACGTCTTCCCGCTGGAGAACCCAGGGCTCGTCTCCATCCCGCTGGGCTTCCTGGCGGGCTGGGTCGGCACGGTCGTCTCCTCCGAGCCGCCGGACGCGGCGAAGCACGCCGAGACCGAGGTGCGCGCGCTGACGGGAGCGGGTGCCGTCTGACGCCGGCGTGCGGGCCGTGACGTCCGACGCAGTCCGGGCCGGCGGCGTCAGGTACTCGCCACCCACACGTAACGGTGCTCCGGGCGGCCCGTCTCGCCGTACCTGAGAGACAGCCGCACCCTGCCCGCCCGCTCCAGGAGCTTCAGATAGCGCTGTGCGGTCTGCCGGCTCACGCCCGCCCGTTCCGCGATCTCCTGGGCCGACAACGGGCCGTCGGCGGCCAGCAGCACCTGGCGGACCAGCTCCGCCGTGGTGGGGGAGTGTCCCTTCGGAAGCTCCGGCGCGATCGAGCCGGCCGACAGCGTGCCGAAGATCCGGTCGACCTCGGCCTGCTCGGCCTCGCCACCGCCGTCCAGGGCACGCCGCAACGCCGCGTACGCCTCGAGCTTGGCGCGCAGCCCGGCGAAGTTGAACGGCTTGACCAGGTACTGGAGGGCACCGTGGCGCATCGCCGCCTGGACGGTCGCCACGTCCCGGGCGGCCGTCACCATGATCACGTCCGTCTGGTGGCCGAGCGCGCGCAGCTCACGGACGACCGTCAGCCCGTTCTCGTCCGGCAGGTAGTGATCGAGCAGGATCAGATCGACGGGCGCCTCGGCGATCCTCGCGAGCGCCTCCGTGGCCGAGTGGGCCTCTGCGACGACCCGGAAGCCCGGCACCTTGGCGACATAGGCCGCGTTGATGCGGGCGACCCGGACGTCGTCGTCCACGACCAGTACGTCGATCATCGCGACTGCCGGTCCTCTCGTGAGCCGCCCGCGCCACCCGGAGCTCCGGCCTCTCCCGGATCCGGTGCGTCGAGCGGTCGGGGAATCCGTGGGGGGTCGTCGTCCGGACCGGTCTCGGCCAGGGCGTCGGGCAGTACGACGACGAATTCGGCGCCCTGGGCGGCAGACTCGCGGACCGTGGCGCTCCCGCCCTGCCGCTCGGCGAACCTGCGGACCAGCGGTAGCCCCAGGCCGCGCTTGCCATGGGCCGGCAGTTCCTTGGTGGTCCACCCCTCGGTGAAGATCGATTCGCGGTGCTCTACCGGGACACCGGGACCGCTGTCGGCGACCCGGAGGATCACCGTGCTGCCGACCGTGTGCAGCTCGACCTCTATCCGCGGATCCGGTGTGCCCGCTGCCGCGTCCAGCGCGTTGTCGACCAGATTGCCGACCATCGTCACCAGTCCGCGCGGGTCGACCAGCCGGTCGGGCAGCAGGGTGGCGGGGGCGATCCGCAGCGATACCCCTCGCTCCGCCGCGACCGTCGCCTTGCCGACGAGCAGTGCGGCGAGCAGCGGGTCGTGGATCTTCTCCGTGACCTGCTCCGCGGTGGCCCGGTGCACCCCGACCACCTCGGTGACGAACTCCACCGCCTCGTCGTGCATCTCCAGCTCCAGCAGACCGAGCAGGGTGTGCAGGCGGTTGGCGTGCTCGTGGTCCTGCGCCCGCAGTGCGTCGATCAGCCCGCGGGTGGAGTCCAGCTCCCGGCCCAGCTGCTCCAGCTCCGTGCGGTCGCGGAGGGTGACGACGGCGCCGCCGTCGTCGGTCGGCATCCGGTTGGCGACGAGTACCCGGCTGCCCCGTACCGTCAGCAGGTCGTCGCCGCTCACCCGGCCCGCCAGGACGTCACTGGTGCGTCCCTCGCCGAGCACCTCGTCCAGTGGCCGTCCGGCGGCCTCCGGCCCCACCCTGAGCAGCCGCTGCGCCTCGTCGTTCAGCAGCCGCACCCGCCCGGCCGCGTCCAGGGCGACGACGCCTTCCCTGATGCTGTGCAGCATCGCCTCCCGCTCGGCGAGCAGGGCGGAGATGTCGGAGAAGGCCAGGTCGTGGGTCTGCCGCTGGAGCCTGCGGGAGATCAGGTACGCGGCGAGCGCCCCCACGGCCAGTGCGCCGCCGGCGTAGGCGAGCAGCCCCGGTATCGCCGACAGCAGCCGGGCCCGCACGCTGTCGTACTCGATGCCGACGGACACCGCGCCCACGATCCGTCCGTCCGCGTCGCGCAGCGGCACCTTGCCGCGGGCGGACCGGCCGAGGGTGCCGCTGTCGATCTCCATCACGTCCCGCCCGGCCAGCGCCTCGCTCGGGTCGGTGGACACGATCCGGCCGATCTGCGCGGGGGAGGTGTGGGACCAGCGCACGCCGCGCCAGTCCATGATCACGATGTACTCGGCGCCGGTGGCGTGCCTGATCCGTTCGGCCTCGGCCTGGACCGGGCCGTCGGCGGTCGGCCGGGAGTCGGTCAGGTCCTCGGCGAGCTCGGGTGACGCGGTGGTCTCCGCTATGGCGAGCGCGCGGCGCATCGCCTGGTCGTCGAGCTGGGCGCTGAGCGGGGCGAGGAAAAGGCCGGTGGCCAGTGCGATGACCCCGGTGACGATCGTCAGCTGCATCAGCAGGACCTGTGAGAAGACCCGCTGCGGCCAGCCGAACCGCCGTCGCCGGGCGGGGCGGTCGGGACGGGACTCATGCCTAGGAACGGTAAGGGCAGCGGTCCGCTTTCCGAAATTGTGGCCCCCGCGCAAACAGCTTGCGCTGCTTGCGGTCACTTTTCATTTTCCTGCCAGTGCGAACGAAAGCCGCTGGTGTCGGCAGATGCTGGTCGTGAAACCGGTCGCGAGCTCGGACCTCGTGGCCGCCTCCGTCACGCTCAGGGTGACCGTCGCCGACGACGCCAACGAGCTGCCGGTCAAGCGCGAGAACAACTCCAGCACCCAAGCGCTCTTCGTCGGTCGTGGCGCCGACATGCCGTTCGACATGTACGAGGCCGAGGACGGCACGGCCGGCGGCGGCGCGCAGGTCGTCGGCCCTAACCGGACGGTCGGCGACATCGCGGGTGAGGCGTCGGGCCGCAGGGCGGTCACCCTCGACAGCACCGGCGAGTACGTCGAATTCAGGAGCCGGGCGAGCACCAACACCCTCGTCACCCGCTTCTCCATACCGGACGCGCCAGGGGGCGGCGGCATCGACGCCACCCTGAACGTCTACGTCGACGGCGTCTTCCGCAAGGCGATCGACCTGACGTCCAAGTACGCCTGGCTGTACGGGGCCGAGGCCTCGCCGGGGAACTCGCCCGGGGCGGGGGCTCCACGCCAGATCTACGACGAGGCGCACATCATGCGGGGCGGAACCGTCCCCGCGGGGAGCACGATCAGGCTGCAGAGGGACGCGGCCAACACATCGTCGTACGCGATCGACTTCATCAACCTTGAGCAGGTCGCTCCGGTCGCGAACCCGGATCCGGCGTCGTACGCCGTGCCCGCCGGATTCACCCACCAGGACGTGCAGAACGCCCTGGACCGGGTGCGGATGGACTCGACCGGCAAGCTCGTCGGTGTGTACCTGCCGGCGGGCGACTACCGGACGTCGAGCAAGGGCAAGGTGTTCGACTTCTCCAACGTGTCGGACATCGTCATCGACAACATCTGGAACGAGCACATGGTGTGCCTCTACTGGGGCGCCGACACCGACCGGATCACCGTCAAGAACTCCCGCATCCGGAACATGTTCGCCGACGGCATCAACATGACCAACGGTTCGACCGACAACCTGGTGTCGAACAACGAGGCCAGAGCGACCGGCGACGACAGTTTCGCGCGCTTCTCGGCGATCGACGCGGGCGGCGCGGACATGAAGAACAACGTCTACGAGAACCTGACCTCGATCCTCACGTGGCGCGCGGCGGGCGTCGCCGTCTACGGCGGCTACGACAACACCTTCCGCAACATCCACATCGCCGACACCCTGGTCTACTCCGGCATCACCATCAGTTCGCTGGACTTCGGCTACCCGATGAACGGTTTCGGCACCCGACCGACGACGGTCGAGAACGTCTCCGTCGTCCGGGCCGGCGGCCACTTCTGGGGGGCGCAGACCTTCCCCGGCATCTGGCTGTTCTCCGCGGACAAGGTGTTCCAGGGCATCCGGGTCAGCAATGTCGACATCGTCGACCCGACGTACAGCGGCATCATGTTCCAGACCGAATACGAAGGAGGACAGCCTGAGTTCCCGATCAAGGACACCGTCTTCACCGACATCTCGATATCCGGCGCCCGCAAGAGCGGTGACGCCTTCGACGCAAAGTCCGGCTTCGGACTCTGGGCGAACGAGATGCCCGAGAGCGGACAGGGCCCTGCGGTCGGCGAGGTCACCTTCAACGGCCTGAGGCTCAGCGGCAACGCGCAGGACATCAGGACCGCCACCTCCACCTTCAAGATCAACATCACTCCGTAGGGCGGACAGGGCGAGGTCCGTCGGCGAGCGGGGTGTGGCCCTCGTCGACGATCAGGTCAGCGCAAGCCACTTGCGTGGCTTGCGCTAGCCTTGCGCGTATGACGCGACGACTTGCTCAGGTGGCGAAGAAGGTGGGAGTCAGCGAGGCCACGGTCAGCCGGGTCCTCAACGGCAAACCAGGGGTCTCCGAGGCCACCCGCCAGTCCGTGCTGACAGCGCTGGACGTCCTCGGCTACGAGCGGCCCACCCAGCTGCGGGGTGAGCGGGCGCGACTGGTCGGGCTCGTGCTGCCCGAACTGCAGAACCCGATCTTCCCAGCCTTCGCCGAAGTCATCGGCGGGGCGCTGGCCCAGCAGGGCCTCACCCCCGTGCTGTGCACGCAGACCAAGGGCGGCGTCTCCGAAGCCGACTACGTGGAGCTGCTGCTCCAGCAACAGGTCTCCGGCGTCGTGTTCGCCGGGGGCCTGTTCGCGCAGGCGGACGCCCCGCACGACCACTACCGGCTGCTCGCGGAGCGACGGATCCCCGTCGTGCTCGTCAACGCCTCCATCGACGGCCTGGACTTCCCGTGCATCTCCTGTGACGACGCCGTCGCCGTCGAACAGGCATGGCGGCACCTCGCCTCGCTCGGCCACGAACGCATCGGCCTCGTCCTCGGCCCCGGCGACCATGTGCCGTCCCGCCGCAAGCTGGCGGCCGCGCAGGCGGTGGCAGAGGCGGCCGGGACGGAGCTTCCGGAGGAGTGCGTCGAGCGCTCGATGTTCTCCCTCGAGGGCGGTCAGGCCGCGACCGGGCGGCTCCTGGAGCGGGGCGTCACCGGGATCATCTGCGCGAGCGACCCGCTCGCACTCGGAGCGGTACGCGCCGCCCGGCGGCGCGGGCTCGCCGTACCCGGTGACGTGTCGGTCGTCGGCTTCGACGACTCGGCGTTCATGAACTGCACGGAGCCGCCGCTGACGACGGTGCGACAGCCGATCGAGGCGATGGGGCGTGCGGCGGTCGAACTGCTGACCGCGCAGATCCAGGGCGGCGAGGTGCCGCCGGGAGAGCTGCTGTTCGAGCCGGAACTGGTGGTCCGGGGATCGACGGCGCAGGTGCGGCGACCTTAGCGGCGGGGGGCGGTTCGCCTGCGGCGGGCGTTTCGCCCGTCCAGCCCTTCCCACAACCGGGCTCCTGCCCGGTCCTGCGACCGGGCTTCCGCCCCAACCGGGCTTGTGTCCGGACCCCCGACCGAGTTTCCGCCGCGACCGGGCCCCGCCAGAATTTGCGATGACCGCGCAGCATCTTGCGCAACCGGCCCCGTTCCGGCCGCCCCATATCCTGGGGCCCGAAGTGCAGTCACGCCCCGGAGGTACCGTCTTGAGCGCGTCGCAGATCCCCGTCATCGTCCTCGCGGGCTTCCTGGGATCCGGAAAGACGACCCTGCTCAACCACCTGCTGCGGACCAGCCGCGGCACCCGGATCGGCGCGATCGTCAACGACTTCGGGTCGATCGAGATCGACGCGATGGCGGTGGCCGGACAGCTCGGCGACTCCACCGTCTCCCTCGGCAACGGCTGCCTGTGCTGTGCCGTCGACGCCGGTGAGCTGGACGTCTTCCTCGACAAGCTCACGCGCCCGGCCGTCGGCCTCGATGTGATCGTCATCGAGGCGAGCGGGCTCGCGGAACCGCAGGAGCTCGTACGGATGGTGCTGGCCAGCGAGAATGAACGGATCGTGTACGGCGGTCTCGTCGAGGTCGTCGACGCGGCCGAGTTCGAGCAGACCCGTACACGGCACCCGGAGATCGACCGACACCTCGGCATCGCCGACCTGGTCGTACTGAACAAGGCCGACAGGGCCGGTGAGGCCGCCCTGCGCGAGTTGCGTGAGCGGATCACCGGTCTCGCCGGCGGCGCCGCGGTGATCCCGGCGTCGTACGGGCGGGTCGATGCCGAGCTGTTCTTCGAACCGCGGCCGCCGTCGGAGCGCGTGGGCCAGCTCTCCTTCGACGATGTCCACGACGACGACCACGAACCCCACGCCCACGATTGCGGCGGCACCGGGCATGGCCGGCATCTGCACGCCGCCTACGAGAGCGCCTCGTTCACCTCGGACGATCCGCTCCATCCGCGCCGGCTGCTGGACTTCCTCGACTCACGGCCGGAGGGCCTCTACCGCATCAAGGGGTTCGTCGACTTCGGCGCGCTCGATCCCCGTAACCGCTACGGCGTCCACTCCGTCGGCAGGTTCCTGCGCTTCTACCCCGAGCCCTGGCCGCCGGGGGACGGCGGCCGGCAGACGCAGTTGGTGCTCATCGGCTCCGGCATCGACGCCCCCGCCCTGCTGGCGGAGTTGGACGCCGCACGGGTCGCCGGCGCGCAGGAGGTCCCAGAGGAACACAGCCTGTGGGGGATCCTGCGATACGTACGCGAAGAGTCCTCCGACGAACCGTCCGACATCCGGTCGGGCATGGCGTTCGACGACCCGTCCGAGGATCTCCTGGTGAGCGACCGTCCGGACTGACCCCCGAAGATTCGGCCCGGACGGCCCCTTGCCGCACCCCGTCCGACGACGTGGCGGCACAGATCTAGGGCCTCTCGTTCGGATGATGCCGGGCTCGCGGGGTCTGGCACGCACTCCCCCGTAGCCCTCCGGGCATGGGAGGTGCCCCCACGCCGCGTTGTCGTCGGTCGGCATGGCTCCTCCCCCGTAGCCCTCCGGGCACGGGGGCACCCCCAGCCTCCCTCCTCCGCCTTGCGATCACACGCACCAGACCCCGCCCCCTGATCCGGCACGATCCAAACGGAAGACCTAGCTCGCCGGCCCCGCCAGCACCGCCACCGGCGACGCGAGAGGCGTGCCGGAGCCGTCGCGCCGCGGGTCGATCTCCGGCAGCTCCGCGGGCTCGCCGTTCTTCTTGGCCGCTCTGGCCGGCGCCGCGCCCGCCCAGGCCAGGACCAGCACGTCCTCGCCCTTCAGGAAACGCTGGCAGCGCACGCCGCCAGTGGCCCGCCCCTTGCGGGGGTACTGGTCGAACGGAGTCAGCTTCGCCGTCGCGATCGAGTCGTCCAGCGTCCCGTGCGAACCCGCGACGGTGAACACCACCGCCTCGCCCGCCGGATCCACCGCCGTGAACGAGATGACCTCGGCGCCTTCGGCGAGTTTGATGCCGGTCATGCCGCCCGCCGGGCGGCCCTGAGGCCGCACCTGGGAGGCCGGATAGCGCAGCAGCTGGGCGTCGGAGGTGATGAAGACCAGGTCCTCCTCGCCGGTGTGGAGCTCGGCGCCGCCGACGATCCGGTCGCCCTCCTTGAGGGTGATGACCTCCAGCTCCTCCTTGTTGGCGGGGTAATCGGGCACCACACGCTTGACCACGCCCTGGAGCGTGCCGAGCGCGAGACCCGGCGACGACTCGTCGAGCGTGGTCAGACAGACGAGGGTCTCGTCGGCCTCCAGCGAGAGGAACTCGGCGACCGGAGCGCCTCCGGCGAGGTTCGGCGTGGTGGCCGTGTCCGGCAGCTGGGGCAGATCGATCACCGACAGACGCAGCAGCCGTCCGGCGGACGTCACGGCGCCCACCTCGCCGCGCTGCGTCGTGAGCACGGCGGAGAGGATCACGTCGTGCTTGGAGCGCCGGCTGCGGCCGTCGACCAGCGGCTCCCCCGTGGCCGTGCGGGCCAGCAGTCCGGTGGAGGAGAGCAGCACCCGGCACGGGTCGTCCGCCACCTGGAGCGAGGCCGCCGGCGCCGGCGTGCCCGCGGACTCCAGCAGCACCGTGCGACGCGGGGTGCCGAACTTCTTCGCCACGGCGGCCAGTTCGGAGGAGACGAGCTTGCGCAGCTCGGCGTCCGACTCGAGGATGCCGGTCAGCTCGTCGATCTCGCCGTTCAGCCGGTCGCGCTCGCTCTCGAGCTCGATGCGGTCGAACTTGGTGAGCCGGCGCAGCGGGGTGTCGAGGATGTACTGCGTCTGGATCTCGCTCAGCGAGAAGTGCTCGATCAACCGCTCCTTGGCCTGGGCCGAGTTCTCGCTGGAGCGGATGAGCCGGATGACCTCGTCGATGTCGAGGAGGGCGACGAGCAGGCCCTCGACCAGGTGGAGCCGGTCCCGGCGCTTGGTCCGCCGGAACTCGCTGCGCCGGCGGACGACGTCGAAGCGGTGGTCGAGGTAGACCTCGAGCAGTTCCTTCAGCCCGAGCGTGAGCGGCTGGCCGTCGACCAGGGCCACGTTGTTGATGCCGAAGGACTCCTCCATCGGCGTCAGCTTGTAGAGCTGCTCCAGGACGGCCTCGGGGATGAAGCCGTTCTTGATCTCGATGACCAGGCGCAGGCCGTGCTGCCGGTCGGTGAGGTCCTTGACGTCGGCGATGCCCTGGAGCTTCTTCGACCCGACCAGATCCTTGATCTTCGCGATGACCTTCTCCGGGCCGACCGCGAAGGGCAGTTCCGTGACAACCAGGCCCTTGCGGCGGGCGGTGACGTTCTCCACGGAGACCGTGGCACGGATCTTGAACGTGCCGCGGCCGGACTCGTACGCGTCCCTGATGCCGGTCAGACCGACGATGCGGCCACCCGTCGGCAGGTCGGGGCCCGGCACGTGGCGCATCAGCGTCTCGAGGTCCGCGCCCGGGTGCCTGATGAGGTGGCGCGCCGCCGCGATGACCTCGCCCAGGTTGTGCGGGGGCATGTTGGTCGCCATGCCGACCGCGATGCCGGACGCGCCGTTCACCAGGAGGTTCGGGTAGGCGGCGGGCAGGGCGACAGGCTCGCGTTCCTGGCCGTCGTAGTTGGACTGGAAGTCGACCGTGTCCTCGTCGATCGACTCCGTCATCAGGCTGGTGGCGTCGGCCATCCGGCACTCGGTGTACCGCATGGCGGCCGGCGGGTCGTCGTTGCCCAGGGAGCCGAAGTTGCCGTGGCCGTCGACCAGCGGCAGGCGCATCGAGAACGGCTGCGCCATGCGCACGAGGGCGTCGTAGATCGAGGCGTCGCCGTGCGGGTGCAGTTTGCCCATGACTTCGCCGACGACGCGCGCGCACTTCACATAGCCGCGGTCGGGGCGCAGGCCCATCTCGTTCATCTGGTAGACGATGCGGCGGTGCACCGGCTTCATGCCGTCGCGTGCGTCCGGAAGGGCCCGGGAGTAGATCACCGAGTACGCGTACTCGAGGAAGGAGCCCTGCATTTCGTCCACCACGTCGATGTCGAGGATGCGCTCCTCGAAGTCGTCCGGCGGTGGGGTCTTCGTGCTGCGGCGGGCCATCGCGGCTGCTGCTCCTTCACGTACCAGGTGGGCATCTGACGCCGACCATTGTGGACCGTCCCGCTGACAACACCGACCGCGACCCATGTTCGACCCCGCCCCGCGGGTGGAACGGCGCAGATCGCGGCCCGGGAACTTCGCCAGGTGTCAGCACGCTTGCATACAGTGGCAGGTCTGGCAGCACCTCCAAGTTTTCGCGATCGAAGGGACGTACATGCCCATGGGTCACACGGCCACAGCGCCGGCCGGTTCCGGCGGCCTGACAGCGACCGAGCACCGCCTGGCCAACGGCCTGCGCGTGGTGCTCTCCGAGGACCACCTGACCCCGGTCGCCGCGGTCTGCCTCTGGTACGACGTCGGTTCCCGCCACGAAGTCAAGGGCCGTACGGGACTCGCCCACCTCTTCGAGCACTTGATGTTCCAGGGCTCGGCACAGGTGAAGGGGAACGGCCACTTCGAGCTCGTCCAGGGGGCCGGCGGCTCGCTGAACGGCACCACCAGCTTCGAGCGGACCAACTACTTCGAGACGATGCCGACGCACCAGCTGGAGCTCGCGCTCTGGCTCGAGGCCGACCGCATGGGCTCGCTGCTGTCGGCCCTCGACGACGAGTCGATGGAGAACCAGCGCGACGTCGTCAAGAACGAACGCCGCCAGCGGTACGACAACGTGCCTTACGGCACGGCCTTCGAGAGGCTGACCGCCCTCGCCTACCCGGAGGGCCACCCCTACCACCACACCCCGATCGGTTCGATGGCCGACCTGGACGCGGCGACCCTCGAGGACGCCCGCGCCTTCTTCCGTACCTACTACGCTCCCAACAACGCCGTGCTGTCGGTCGTCGGCGACATCGATCCGCAGCAGACGCTGGCGTGGATCGAGAAGTACTTCGGGTCCATCCCCTCCCACAGCGGCAAGCAGCCGCCGCGTGACGGCACCCTCCCGGAGAACATCGGCGCGCAGCTGCGTGAGGAGATCGTCGAGGAGGTCCCCGCCCGCGCCCTGATGGCCGCGTACCGCCTCCCGCACGACGGCACCCGCGAGTGCGACGCCGCCGACCTGGCGCTGACCGTCCTCGGCGGCGGCGAGTCGTCCCGGCTGCACAACCGCCTGGTGCGCCGCGACCGGACGGCCGTCGCGGCCGGGTTCGGCCTGCTGCGGCTGGCGGGCGCCCCGTCGATGGGCTGGCTTGACGTGAAGACGTCCGGCGGTGTCGACGTGCCGCAGATCGAGGCGGCCGTCGACGAGGAACTGGCCCGGTTCGCGGCCGAGGGCCCGACGCCGGGCGAGATGGAGCGCGCCCAGGCCCAGCTGGAGCGCGAGTGGCTGGACCGCCTGGGCACGGTCGCGGGCCGCGCCGACGAACTCTGCCGCTACGCCGTGCTGTTCGGCGATCCGCAGCTGGCGCTCACCGCCGTCCAGCGGGTGCTCGACGTCACCGCGGAGGAGGTGCAGGCGGTCGCCAAGGCCCGGCTGCACCCGGAGAACAGGGCGGTGCTGGTCTACGAACCGGTCGCCGAAGAAGAGACCGAAGCGGCCGACGGACACGAGCAGGAGGGGACGGACCAGTGAGCGATGCTGCCGTGACCATGGACTTCCACCCGCAGCCGACCCCGGGCACCGCCCGGCCCTGGGCCTTCCCGGCCCCCGACCGCGGCACGCTGGACAACGGACTGACGGTGCTGCGCTGCCACCGTCCCGGCCAGCAGGTGATGGCCGTCGAGATCTCGCTCGACGCCCCGCTGGACGCCGAGCCGGAGGGCCTCGACGGTGTCGCCACGATCATGGCGCGCGCCCTGTCGGAGGGCACCGACAAGCACTCCGCGGAGGAGTTCGCCGCAGAACTGGAGCGTTGCGGCGCCACCTTGGACGCGCACGCCGACCACCCCGGTGTCCGGGTCTCCCTCGAGGTGCCGGTCTCCCGGCTGCACAAGGCGCTCGGACTGCTCTCCGAGGCGCTGATCGCACCCGCCTTCGAGGCCGGCGAGGTCGAGCGGCTGGTCCGCAACCGCCTCGACGAGATCCCGCACGAGACGGCGAACCCGGGCCGCCGGGCCGCCAAGCAGCTCTCCAAGGAGCTCTTCCCGGCCTCGCTGCGCGTCTCCCGGCCACGCCAGGGGACGGAGGAGACGGTCGCGCGTATCGACGCGGCCGCCGTACGCGCCTTCTACGAGGCGCATGTACGGCCCGCCACCGCCACCGCGGTGATCGTCGGCGATCTCACGGACATCGACCTGGACGCCGTCCTCGGCGACACGCTGGGGGCGTGGACGGGCGACAAGGCGGACCCGCGTCCGGTGCCCGCGATCACGGCCGACGACACCGGCCGCGTGGTCATCGTCGACCGCCCCGGTGCCGTGCAGACGCAGTTGCTCATCGGCCGCGTCGGCGGAGACCGCCACGACCGTGTCTGGCCCGCACAGGTGCTCGGCACGTACTGCCTCGGCGGCACGCTGACCTCACGCCTCGACCGGGTGCTGCGCGAGGAGAAGGGCTACACCTACGGTGTGCGCGCCTTCGGGCAGGTGCTGCGCTCCGCCCCGGACGGCTCCGGCGCCTCGATGCTCGCCATCAGCGGCTCCGTGGACACGCCCAACACCGGTCCGGCACTCGAGGACCTGTGGAAGGTGCTCCGTACGCTCGCCGCCGAGGGACTCACGGACGCCGAGCGGGACGTCGCCGTGCAGAACCTGGTGGGGGTGGCCCCCCTGAAGTACGAGACGGCGGCGTCCGTCGCGGCCACGCTGGCCGACCAGGTCGAGCAGCACCTCCCGGACGACTACCAGGCACAGATGTACGTCCGGCTGGCCGAGACGGGCACGGTGGAGGCGACCGCGGCGGTCGTCAACGCCTTCCCGGTCGACCGGCTGGTGACGGTGCTCGTCGGCGACGCGTCGCAGATCGAGGAGCCGGTGAAGGCGCTCGGCATCGGTGAAGTGAGGGTTGTCACGGGCTGAGCGGGAGCCGCCCGCGGAAGACGACTCAGCAGAACGCGCATTGCGCGCGAACAGGACCCCGGCTTCGAATCGTTTGCCGGGGTTCTGTTCTATGTCCGATTTGCAGGGTTGGGTGCGTGTCTGCCCTGTGGCATGCGCTACAAAACGGGCTGTCTGTTTGGCGATTGACGAATGGGTTGCCTAGCGTCGGTCCGGCTGTCCGCCTGAAGATCGTCGCGCCCGCGGCATCGGGCAGCCATCGCCGAGTCCCCGTCAGGCGCGAGCCTGGGGAGCCGGGGACCCACGCAGTCCCTGGGGTGAATCGGCCCTCCTTCGCCCGTGCGGAGGGGGCCGTAGGAGACCTTCCTGCTCCGAACCCGTCAGCTAACCCGGTAGGCGAGAAGGAAGGAAAGGACCAGCCTCTTCATGGCGTTCACCCGTGCCACCGGGAAGCATCGTGCCCCGAGCCGCCTGACGCGCAGGAGCGCGAACCTGGCCGGCGTCGCCGCCCTCGCCACCACCGGCGTCATCGGAACCCTCGCCTCCCCGGCGCTCGCCGCCGACACCGAAGCCGCGTCCGTCGAGGACACCGGCCTCACCCAGATCGTCTCCATGGGGTCGCTCGCCGACGAGATAGCCGACCAGGCCGCCGCCCAGGAGAGGGAGGCCCGGGAGGCCGCCGCCAAGGCCGAGGCGCAGGCGAAGGCCGAGGCCCAGGCGAAGGCGGAAGCCAGACGCAAGGCCGAGGCGCGCGCCAAGGAGGCCCGCGAGGCCAAGGAGCGCGCCGCCCGTGAGGCGGAGCGCAAGCGGCTGAACTCCTTCCGGCTCCCGATCGCCGGTTCGTACGTGACCACCGGCTACAAGACCGGCGGCGCCCTGTGGTCCTCCGGCAGCCACTCCGGCGTCGACTTCCGTGCCGCCTCCGGCAGTTCCGTGGTCTCCGTCGGCTCCGGCACCGTCGTCGAGGCCGGCTGGGGCGGCGCGTACGGCAACAACGTCGTCATCCGGATGAACGACGGCACCTACACCCAGTACGGCCACCTGTCGTCCATCAGCGTCTCCGTCGGCCAGCAGGTCACCCCCGGGCGGCAGATCGGCCTGTCCGGCTCGACCGGCAACTCGACCGGCCCGCACCTGCACTTCGAGGCCCGGACCACCGCCGAGTACGGCTCCGACATCGACCCGGTCGCCTACCTGCGCTCGCACGGCGTCAACGTCTGACCCTCGGCGCGCCCCGCGCCCTGTCCGAAGGCCCCCGGCTCACGCCGGGGGTCTTCTGCGCATTCCATGGCGTTTCGGCCATTGAATGATTGCCTTCTCCGTCAAGAGACTTCCATGGTTTTCCCCCTGGCGTCGGAAATCCGCCTTCATTGCAATAGAGTCACGGGAACACGCGTCAATCGGCTGCGTTTCGCTCGGATCAATGCGGAGGTTCGGTCATGCGTATTCCCGCGCACTCGGTATGCACGGCGATCCGCGACGACATCGTCTCCGGGGTCCACGAGCGCGGCACCCGGCTCACGGAGGAGCAGCTGGCCCGCCGCTACGGGGTCTCCCGCGTCCCGGTGCGCGAGGCGCTGCGCACCCTGGAGTCGGAGGGCTTCGTCGTGACCCGCCGGCATGCCGGCGCCTGCGTGGCGGAGCCGACGGAGCAGGAGGCCGCGGACCTCCTGGAGATCCGCATGCTGCTGGAGCCGCTCGGCGCAGCGCGCGCCGCGCAGCGCCGCACGGAAGCGCATCTGCGGGTGCTGCGCGGCCTGGTGAGGCTGGGTCAGGAGCGGGCCCGCCGGGGACAGGGTGAGGATTTGCGCTCGCTCGGCTCCTGGTTCCACGAGACACTCGCCCAATCCTGCGACAGCCCCGGACTGACCGCGCTGCTGACCCAGTTGCGGCACAAGATCGCCTGGATGTACTCGGTGGAGCAGCCTCTCGCCCCGGTCGAGTCATGGGCGGAGCACGGTGCGATCGTCGATGCCGTGGCGCGCGGTGACGCGGAGCGTGCGCGCGCGCTGACGGCCGCGCACGCGGAGCGGGCCGCCGCCGCGCACCGGCTGCGCCGCACCGTGCGGGTGAGGACTTCGCAACATGCCGTAAACACCACGAGCGGCCGGAATTAACAGAAGGCGTATACAAAAGAAGGCGTGATGGGGTCGGCCTTTTCTCTGTCTTCTTTTTCCGCCAGGGCCCCGAGCATGAAATGCGGAATGCGGCCCTGAAATACAGAACCGCGGTGCTCCGGACCCGGAACACCGCGGCTCTTCTGTGCATGGCGACGGGCGACAGGGCCCGTCGGGCTCAGACGGTCTCGGGAAGCTCGTCGAGACCCTCGGCCACCAGCTTGGCCAGGCGGTCGAGCGCCGCCTCGGCGCCGTCCGCGTCGGAGGCGAGCACGATCTCCTCGCCGCCCTGGGCGCCCAGGCCGAGCACGGCGAGCATCGAGGCCGCGTTGACCGGCTTGCCGTCGGCCTTGGCGATCGTCACAGGGACGCCGGCAGCCGTCGCGGCACGGACGAAGATGGACGCGGGGCGGGCGTGAAGGCCCTCGGCCCAGCCGACATTGACGCGGCGCTCAGCCATGGTGTTGCCCTTCAAGTCTTAGCGGGTTGTCTAGACCAGTCTCTCATGTGTCCCGGCGTGCTCCCCGCCCCACCCTGCCGGGGGTGCGGACCGCCGTCGGCCCCCTCAGACTGCCCGCGCGCAACCGCCTCCGCGACCGGTGGCCCCGCGTAGGCTTTCCCCCATGCAGACCTCGCAGGAGCACGCCTACCCCGCTCACTGGGAAGCAGACGTGGTGCTGCGCGACGGCGGCACCGCCCGGATCAGGCCCATCACCCCCGAGGACGCCCACCGGCTGGTCAGCTTCTACGAACAGGTCTCGGACGAGTCGAAGTACTACCGCTTCTTCGCCCCCTACCCGCGGCTCTCCGACAAGGACGTCCACCGGTTCACGCACCACGACTACGTCGATCGGGTCGGACTCGCGGTCACGATCGGCGGCGAGTTCATCGCCACCGTCCGCTACGACCGGATCAACGAGCAGGGCCGGCCGGCGAGCGCCCCCGCGGACGAGGCGGAGGTCGCCTTCCTCGTCCAGGACGCGCACCAGGGGCGCGGCGTCGCGTCCGCGCTGCTCGAGCACATCGCGGCGGTGGCACGGGAGCGGGGCATCCGGCGCTTCGCCGCCGAGGTGCTGCCGGCCAACTCCAAGATGATCAAGGTCTTCCGCGACGCCGGATACACCCAGCGGCGCAGCTTCGAGGACGGATCCGTCCATCTGACCCTCGACCTCGAACCGACGGCGGAGTCCCTCGCGGTGCAGCGCGGACGCGAGCAGCGCGCGGAGGCACGCTCGGTCCAGCGGCTGCTCGCGCCAGGCTCCGTGGCCGTCGTCGGCGCGGGCCGGCTGCCCGGCGGTGTCGGACGCACCGCGCTGCGGAACCTCCTGGACGGCGGGTTCGCGGGCCGCGCGTACGCGGTCAACCGGGCGTTCCCGAGGGAACAGCGCGAGATCGACGGCGTGCCCGCCGTCCGGTCGGTCGGCGAGATCGGTGAGCCCGTCGATCTGGCGATCGTCGCCGTCCCGGCGGAGCGGGTGCCCGACGTCGTCGCGGACTGCGGCGAGCACGGAGTACAAGGGCTCCTGGTGCTGAGCGCCGGATACGCGGAGAGCGGCCGGGCAGGGCGGGAGCGTCAGCGCGAGCTGGTGCGGCAGGCCCGGTCGTACGGAATGCGGATCATCGGGCCCAACTCGTTCGGGATCATCAGCACCTCGGACGCCGTGCGGCTCAACGCCTCACTGGCCCCCGAGGCACCCGTGCCCGGGCGGATCGGCCTGTTCACCCAGTCCGGAGCGATCGGCATCGCGCTGCTGTCGGGACTCCACCGGCGCGGCGCGGGCCTGTCCTCGTTCATCTCCTCCGGCAACCGCGCGGACGTCTCGGGCAACGACTTTTTGCAGTACTGGCACGAGGACCCGGACACCGATGTCGTCCTGATGTACCTGGAGTCCATCGGGAACCCCCGCAAGTTCACCCGCCTCGCCCGCAGGACCGCCGCCGTCAAACCGGTCGTCGTGGTCAAGGGGGCCCGGCACAGCGGCAGCGTGCCGCCGGGCCACGCGGTGCCGTTCACCCGCATCCCGGACGCGACCGTCGGGGCGCTGCTGCGCCAGGCGGGAGTGATCCGCGTCGGCACGGTCACCGAGCTCGTGGACGCGGGCCTGATGCTGGCCGGGCAGCCGCTGCCCCGCGGGCCGCGGGTGGCGATCCTCGGCAACTCCGAGTCGCTCGGCCTGCTCACCTACGACGCCTGCCTGACGGAGGGCCTCCGTCCGCTCCCGCCCCGCGATCTCACGACGGCGGCCACCCCCTCGGACTTCCGCGCAGCCCTAGCGGAAGCGCTGGAGGACGACGGGTGCGACGCGGTGGTCGTCACGGCTATCCCCTGGGTCGGCGAGAACGGCGTCACGGAATCGGGCGACGGCGAGGTCCTCGCCACCGCCCTCCGCGACGCGTCGGCCACGGCCCCGGCCAAACCTGTCGCGGTCGTGCATGTGGAAATGGGCGCGCTGGCCGACGCCCTCGCGGCGGCCGCCAGCACGGCCCCGCCGTCCGACCCTCCCGGGCGGGCCGACACCGAAGAGCGCGACGGGGACCACGGGCCGACCGGCCCCGGCGCGGCGACCCTGAGCGAGGTGTCCCGTCCGGCCGTCGGCCGGCCCGGGGCCACCGCGCCCGCGGCGGCCCCCGGCGGCACGGAGGCCGCCGACGACAGCGGCCCGTCGTCGCCCGGCGCCGACACCCGCCGTATCCCCGCCTACCCCGCCGCCGAGCGGGCAGCGCGAGCCCTGGCCGAGGCCGTCAGGTACGCCCAGTGGCGACGGCAGGCCGCGGAGCCCGGCCGGGTCCCTGTGTACGACGACATCGACGAGGCCGGAGCCGCCGCGCACATCGAGCGGATGCTCGCGGCGGCGGACGACGACAGGGGATCCACCCTCGCCGCGGCCGACGCCCACGCGCTCCTCGCGCGCTACGGCATCCATGTGCGGCCGACACTGCCCGCGCCCGACCCCGGCGCCGCCGTGCGGGCCGCCGCGCGGCTCGGCTACCCGGTCGCGCTCAAGACCACCGCGCCCCACCTGCGCCACCGCGCCGATCTCGGCGGGGTACGCCTCGACCTGGCGGACGAGACACAGCTGCGCCAGGCGTACCGCGAGCTGACGGAGACGCTCGGCAGGCCCGCCGAGCTCCAGCCGGTGGTGCAGGCCATGGTGCCGCGCGGGGTGGACACCGTCGTGCGCGCCGCCATCGACCCCGCCGTCGGCGCCGTGCTCTCCTTCGGGCTGGCCGGTGTGGCCTCCGAGTTGCTCGGCGACACCGCCCACCGGCTCGTTCCCGCCACCGACCGCGACGCGGCCGACCTGATCCGCACCATCCGCGCGGCGCCGCTGCTGTTCGGCTGGCGCGGGTCCGCCCCGGTCGACACCGCGGCGCTCGAGGAACTGCTGCTGCGCGTGTCCCGACTGGTCGACGACCACCCGGAAGTGGTGGGCATCAGCCTCGAGCCCGTCGTCGTCGCCCAGCACGGCCTCACCGTGCTGGACGCGTCCGTACGGCTGGCGCCGCCGCCGCCCCGGAGCGATCTCGGACCCCGTCGGCTCCCCAGCTACTGAGCGCCCGGTGCCCCCGGGGCCCCGTAGGATGGACCGCATGGCGAAGACCGGTACGACGACCCAGGGGCTGCGCGCCGCGATCGAGCGCAGCGGCTACTACCCGGCACTCGTGGCCGAGGCGGTGGAAGCCGCCGTCGGCGGCGAGCCGATCGCGTCGTACCTGGTGCACCAGGAGACCACGTTCGACGCGAACGAGGTCCGCCGCCATGTCACCGTTCTCGTCCTGACGGCGAACCGGTTCATCGTCAGCCACACCGACGAGCAGGCCGCCGACTCCGGCTCCCCGACGCCGTACGCCACCACCTCCACCGAGTCGGTGAAGCTCGGCCGGATCTCGTCGGTCGTGGTCAGCCGGGTGGTCGCCAATCCGGAGTCGTACACCCCCGGCACCCTGCCCCGCGAGGTGGTCCTGACCATCGGCTGGGGCGCCGTCTCGCGCCTCGACCTGGAGCCCGCCGCCTGCGGCGACCCGAACTGCGACGCCGACCACGGCTACACCGGCAACTCCACCGCCGACGACCTCAGCCTGCGTGTCAGCGAGGCCGGCGATGGACCCGACACCGTCCGCCAGACCCTGGTCTTCGCCCAGGCGCTCTCCGAAGCCACGGCAGCCACGCGCTGATGGCCCAGCCCGCAGTGTGGCCGGACGACCCCGTCTCGCTCGATGTCTACGCGGCGCCCGCGCCCGAATACGGCAGCGGCTCGCTCGCCGACCTGCTCCCCACCCTCGCCGCAGGCCAGGGTGTACCGGGGCTCGAGCAGTCCATCGCCGAACTCACGCCCGCCGACCGGAACTGCGTCTTCCTGATCGACGGCCTCGGCTGGGAGCAGATCAAGGCCCACCCCGACGAAGCCCCGTTCCTGACCTCGCTCCTCGGCACGTCCCGCGGTGGTACCGGAGCGCCGATCACGGCCGGGTTCCCCGCGACCACCGCCACCTCGCTCGCCTCCGTCGGTACGGGCCTCCCGCCCGGCGCCCACGGCCTGCCCGGCTACACGGTGCGCAACCCCGAGACCGGCGAGCTGATGAACCAGCTCCGCTGGAGACCGTGGACCTCGCCCAAGGCCTGGCAGCCGTATCCAACCGTCTTCGAGCTGGCGGACAGGGCGGGGGTGCACACCGCCCAGGTGTCGTCGCCCGCGTTCGAGCAGACGCCGCTCACCAAGGTCGCGCTCAGCGGCGGCACGTTCCACGGCCGTCTGACCGGCGAGGAGCGTATGGACCTCGCCGCCGGGCAACTGGCCGCCGGTGACCGCTCGCTGGTCTACACGTACTACAGCGAGGTCGACGGCAAGGGGCACCGGTTCGGCATCGACTCCGACGCCTGGCGCGGACAACTGATGTACGCGGACCGGCTGGTGGAGCGGCTCGCCGACCAGCTGCCGCCCCGCGCCGCGCTGTACGTCACCGCCGACCACGGCATGATCGACATCCCCTTCGACGAGCAGTCCCGCATCGACTTCGACGAGGACTGGGAACTGCGGGCCGGTGTCGCCCTGCTCGGCGGCGAGGGCCGGGCACGCCATGTGTACGCCGTGCCCGGCGCGGAGAACGACGTCCTCGCAGTGTGGCGCGAGGTGCTGGGGAGCAGTTCTGGGTGGCGAGTCGCGACGAGGCCGTCGCCGCCGGCTGGTTCGGCCCGCAGATCGACGACAGGGTGTACGGGCGGATCGGCGACGTCGTCGCGGCCGCACACGACGACGTGGTGATCATCGCCTCCGTCAACGAGCCGAACGAGTCCGCCATGGTGGGCATGCACGGTTCCATGACCCCCGCGGAGCAGCTCGTCCCGCTCCTCGAAGTACGTTCCTGAAAGCCCCTCCACTCAGACCCGAAAGGTCTCATCTCCCTATGCCCGAGCTGGTGTTCTTCTCCGGAACGATGGACTGCGGAAAGAGCACCCTCGCTCTTCAGATCGAGCACAACCGGTCCGCGCGCGGGCTTCAGGGCATGATCTTCACGCGTGACGACCGGGCCGGCGAGGGCAAGCTCTCCTCCCGGCTCGGGCTGGTCACCGACGCGGTCGAGGCCGCCGAGGGCTTCGACTTCTACGCGTACCTCGTCGACCGCTTCTCCAAGGGCGGCCGCTGCGACTACGTGATCGCCGACGAGGCGCAGTTCCTGGCGCCCGAGCAGGTCGACCAGCTCGCCCGCGTCGTCGACGACCTGGAGCTGGACGTGTTCGCCTTCGGCATCACGACCGACTTCCGCTCCAAGCTCTTCCCCGGCTCCCAGCGGCTGGTCGAGCTCGCCGACCGGGTCGAGGTGCTCCAGGTCGAGGCGCTGTGCTGGTGCGGTGCGCGGGCCACGCACAACGCGCGGACCGTCGGCGGGGAGATGGTCGTCGAAGGCGCGCAGGTCGTCGTCGGGGACGTCAACCAGTCACCCGACGAGGTCGGTTACGAGGTCCTGTGCCGGCGTCACCACCGCCGGCGGATGACGGCCGCCTCTGCCCGCGCGGCCGCTCTCTCCCCGGACGTCCTGCCCGTCGAGACCGACACGGACGCCGGTGCTGGCGGCCGTGACGCCCGTGATGTCACAGGACGTCCGACCGTACGATCGTGAACACCGCGCCCTCGGGGTCGGAGACGGTCGCCGCCCGCCCGCGCGGGCCCGGTCCGGGCGCCTCGATCACATGTCCGCCCAGTTCCACCACCCGGTGCGCGGCCGCGTCGGTGTCCTCGACCTCGAAGTACGTCATCCAGTGCGGACCGCGCTCGCGCGGCAGGTCCTGGCCCAGCCCCTGCACCGTGGCGACGGGACGGCCGTCGAGGCGCAGCGTGAGCCGGTCGGGCCCGGAGCCGTCCTCCTTGGTCTCATGGCCGAAGACCGCCTGGTAGAACTTGCCGACCGACGACGTGTCCCTGGTCCGCAGCTCGTTCCAGACGGGCGTCCCGTGCGTGCCGTACACAGCGGTGCCGGTGTGTGCCGACGCCTGCCAGACGCCGAACACCGCGCCCGCCGGGTCGGACGCGATCACCAGCCGTCCCGCGTCGGCGGCGTCGAGCGGCCCGACGCCGATCGTGCCGCCGCAGCTGCGGATCGCCTCAGCGGTCACGTCGGCGTCGTCGCTCGCCAGATAGGCGGTCCAGGCGACCGGCAGATGGCGGTCGGCCGGCAGCCGGCCGATGCCGGCCACCTCCTTGCCGCCGAGCATCGCGCGGACGTAGGGCCCCAGCTGCGTGGGGCCGGGGGAGAACTCCCAGCCGAACAGCGCCGCGTAGAACTCCTGTGTCGCGTCAAGGCCGTGCACCATGAGGCTCACCCAGCAGGGCGTGCCCGGGGGCGCCGAGTCGCCTCGGTCATCGTCACTCTCTCCTCGGACCATCGTGGTGGCCGTACGGGGGGACCTGGCGCGTCCACGGTCGTGGGGAGGCTCTGCGAGACCGTTGCGCTCGAGCCGATGTTGTCATCACCAGGGGCCTGGTGCGCCCTGGCCGCGCCGGATATGGCGGGTTCCCGCCGGAGGTTGCCCGTTTTGGGATGGCTCATCCCCTTCGGGGGCGTTACGGTGCGCCAGGTCGGTGCGCGAGGATGGCCGTATGAATCCGATCATCTCCGCGACCGATCTCGCGGCCGAGCTCGCCGGCCCCACCCCGCCGGTCCTTCTCGATGTCCGCTACCGGCTGGGCGGGCCGCACGGTCGGCCCGAGTACGAGGCCGGGCACCTCCCGGGCGCCGTCTTCGTCGACCTCGACGCCGAACTGGCCGGACCGCCCGGAGCCGGCGGGCGTCATCCGCTGCCCGACGTCGAGGAGTTCGGCGCGGTGATGCGCCGGGCGGGCGTCGGTCCCGGCACCCCTGTCGTGGCCTACGACGCCGACAAGGGCTGGGGCGCGGCACGCGCCTGGTGGCTGCTGCGCTGGGCCGGGCACGACGACGTCCGGGTGCTGGACGGCGGCCTCGCGGCGTGGACAGGGCCGCTCGAGACGACGGTTCCCGTCCCGGAGGAGGGCGCCTTCGAGCCGAAGCCGGGTGCGCTGGCTCTGCTCGACGCCGACGACGCGGCGGAGACGGCCCGTGACGGGCTGCTGCTCGACGCGCGTGCGGGGGAGCGGTACCGCGGTGAGGTGGAGCCCATCGACCCGGTCGCCGGGCACATCCCGGGCGCGGTCTCCGCGCCGACCACGGAGAACCTGGACGATCAGGGCCGTTTCCGCCCTGCCGAGTGGCTGGCGGCGCGGTTCGTGGAGCTCGGTGCCCATGAGGACTCGGGGCCCGTCGGCGTCTACTGCGGGTCCGGCGTCTCGGCCGCCCAGCAGGTGCTGGCCCTGGAGATCGCCGGCTTCGATGCGGCCCTGTACGCGGGCTCGTGGTCCGAGTGGTCGAGCAATCCGGACCGTCCGGTCGCGACCGGCTCGCAGCCGGGCTGATCCGCACACACCACAAGGAGGCCGGTCCCGATGGGGCCGGCTCCCTTGTGCGGAACGTTTCTTACTCCTGTTTCTTGCGGCGGGTGCCGAAGACGATCTCGTCCCAGCTCGGCACGGCGGCGCGGCGGCCGGGGCGGACGCCGTCCGCCTCCGCCTGCCGGTCCGTCGTCCCCGTCAGCCGGTCCCGGTGGCCGGCCACGGAGCGCGGCATCAGCACGTCCGCGTACGCGGAACCGGCGCCGGCCGACGCTGCGGGCGCCACCGGCTCCTCCTCTGCCTCGACCTCCTGGCCGGGCTCGACGGCGGGCGGTTCCGACACCACGGGCCGCTCGGGCACGACCATGTCGCCGCGGAAGTTCGGCACGGCTTCCAGCAGGCTGGTCAGCGAGTCCCGCTCGTCCTTGTCGTCCGCGTCCGCGGACGGCGCCGCAGGGCGCTCGATCTGCCGGTCCAGGGCGCGGTCCAGCGGCCGGTCCCTGGGCAGGCGCGCGATGCGCGGGACGAACGGGAAGCTCGGCTCCTGCGCGATCGTGTCGTCGGTCTCACCGATCAGGGCGCGTGCCTCGTCGTCGACGGCCTGGACGAGCCGCCTCGGCGGGTCGTAGGTCCAGCTCGCCGAGTGCGGTTCGCCCGCGACCCGGTAGACGAGCAGGACCTCCCAGGTGCCGTCGTCGCGGCGCCACGAGTCCCACTGGACGGTGTCCTTCTCGGCACCGCGCAGCAGCAGCCGCTCCTGCACGGCCTCGCCCAGCTGCGGACCGGTGTTCTCACCGGGGCGGCGTACAGGGGTCTTTCGGGCCCGCTCCGCCATGAAGGCACGCTCGGCGAGGACCGGGCCCTCGAAGCGGCGCACCCGGTCGACGGGGATGCCGGCGAGCTGGGCGACCTCCTCCGCGGAGGCACCGGCACGTATACGTGCCTGGATGTCGCGGGGGCGGAGATGGCTCTCCACCTCGATCTCGATCTGGCCGAGCCGGGCACGGTCGTTACGCACGGCGGCACGCAGGCGCTCGTCGATCGGAAGCGTGTATTCCGTGCTGTCCGCAGCCTTGAGCACCAGTCGTGTGCCGTCGTTGGAGACGGCCACGACACGCAGTTCGGGCATGGGGACCTCCCGGGTGGTGCCTGCCGACGTCACCTGCGTCGCTGCTTCCGCTAGTCGAGTCGAGTGTGGCCTGCCCGGGTGCAGCCTGCCACAACCTTGCCGAGTTGCCCGGCGTGTCGGGCGCGAGCCCTGGATCGCCGTTATGGCACGGTTATCTATTTGCCACTCAGCGTGATCGGTCGTCACTCCGAGTGATAGATCTCCATGCTTCACCGCGGTGCCGCCGGATCGAGCGCCGCTTCCGGCCCCCAACCTGGGGATCCGGACACCACGAGGGAGGCCGGGCCCAGGGCTCGCCACAGTACTCCATTCGGGCCATCCGGGTGGACAGCCGCGCCGCCGAACTTCGGTAGGGGGGCGCTGGATCGGTGCTCGAACGCGGGGTGACCAGGTGTTGTGCTTCATGGAAACACCAGAAACGGAACTATTCCCTTAGGTCACATGTCCTATCTCGGTGCACAGCAGGCAGATGACGACAGCCCTCTGAAGGAGCGTCAGAAGCCTCGTTCGTGGATGGAACATCAGAAAGGCGACGAACGGCCCGCGGTGAGCGGCGCAGCCGGCGCCGGGTCAGTCGCCCAGCACCCGCCGGAGATACGGATTCTGGAATACCCGGTCAGGGTCGAGATGGTCGCGCAGTGCGGTGAACTCGGCGAACCGGGGGTAGACCTCCGCGAAGTAACGGGCGTCCCGTGTATGGATCTTTCCCCAGTGCGGCCGTCCGCCGTGCGCCGTCATGATCGACTCCACGGCGGTGAAGTAGGAACGGTACGGCGTGCCGCGGTACATGTGCACCGCGATGTACGCCGTCTCCCGGCCCGAGGCCGTCGACAGCGTGATGTCGTCGGCGGGGGCCGTGCGCACCTCGACCGGGAACCCGATCCGCAGCGGCGAGCGTTCGACCATCGCCCTGAGCGCGCGCAGCGCCGTGACCGCGGCCTCCCTGGGTACCGCGTACTCCATCTCGACGAACCGCACCCGGCGGGGCGATGTGAAGACCTTGTAGGGAATGTCCGTGTAGGTACGGGCGGACAGCGCGCGACTGGAGAGCCTGGCGATCGCCGGAACGGCCGCGGGCACCGCGCGGCCCAGCGAACAGGCCACCTGGAAGGCCCCGTTGGACAGCAGCTCGTCGTCGATCCAGCCGCTGACCCTGCCGGGCGGCGCCGCAGGGCCGGAGCTGCGGTTGTTGCGCTTGGTGTTGCAGTTCCCGGTGTGCGGGAACCAGTAGAACTCGAAGTGCTCGTTCTCCGCGTGCAGGGCGTCGAAGTCCGACAGGACCCGGTCGAAGGACATCGGTTCCTCGCGGGCGGTCAGCAGGAAGACCGGCTCCACCGCGAACGTGATCGCCGAGACGACCCCGAGCGCGCCCAGGCCGATCCGGGCCGCGGCGAAGACCTCGGGATTCTCCTTCTCCGAGCACGTCAGCACGGCCCCGTCGGCCGTCACCAGCTCAAGGCCCTTGATCTGCGCGGCGATCGAGGCGGAGTCGCGGCCGGTGCCGTGCGTACCGGTCGACGTCGCGCCGGCGACGGTCTGCTCCATGATGTCGCCCATGTTCGTGAGCGACAGCCCCTCACGGGCGAGGGCGGTGTTCAACCGCTTGAGCGGGGTGCCCGATTCGACGGTGACGGTCATTTCCGAGCGGTCGATCCGGCGGATCCCCGTCATCAGGTCCGGCCGTATCAGCAGCCCGTCGGTGGCCGCTATGGCCGTGAACGAATGGCCCGTGCCGACCGTCTTGACCCGCAGGCCCTCCGCGACCGCCGAGCGGACCGCGTCGGCGAGCTCCTCCACGGACGCGGGGCGGACCTCCCGCGCGGGCCGGGAGACAACGGTCCCCGCCCAGTTACGCCACGGGCTGCTCCCGCTGCTCCGGGTCCTGATCACGCTGCTCACGCTGCCCCTCCCGCATCGGCACCGGCCTGCGCAGCCGGCGGTACCCCAGGAACGCCACCACGGCCGCGAACACTCCCGCGACGCCGGGCACCGCGTACCCCGCAGCGGCACCCTGCGCGTCGACCACCCAGCCGGCGGCGGAGGAACCCAGTGCGACGCCGACCGCGAGCCCGGTACCGGTCCAGGACATGCCCTCGGTCAGCTTGCTGCGCGGTACGTGCGCCTCGACGAGGGCCATGGTCGTCACCATCGTCGGCGCGATGGCAAGGCCCGCGACAAAGAGCGCCACGGCCAGGAACGGCAGGCTCCCGGCCAGTTGGAGGGGGATCATACTCACGGCCATCGCGCAGACCCCCAGCACCCACCTGCGAGCGGGCTCACCCTTCAGGTGCAACAGGCCGAAGACGGCGCCCGCGAGACAGGAACCGAGAGCGTAGACCGCGAGCACCCAGCTCGCCGCGGCCTTGTGGCCCGTCTCCTCCGCGAACGCGACGGTGACCACGTCCACCGCGCCGAAGATCACCCCGGTCGCGACGAACGCGGCCACGAGCACCTGGAGACCGGGAGAGCGCAGCGCGCTGCCGCCGGTGTCGTGCGAGGCGGGGTGCGGCTTCGGCTCCGTGGCCCGCTGAGCCGTCAGCCACCAGACGCCGACCAGCAGGAACCCGGCGGCGAGCAGCGGACCGGCCTCCGGGAACCACAGGGTGGACAATCCGATGGAGATGATCGGCCCGAAGATGAAGCACACCTCGTCGATGATCGACTCGACCGAGTACGCGGTGTGCAGCTCCCGCGGAGAGCCCTCCAGGAGCGCCGCCCAGCGGGCCCGGGTCATCGCGCCGACACTCGGCGCACAGCCCGCGACGGCCGTGAAGGCGAACAGCGTCCAGTCCGGCGCCCCCTGCTGGGCGCAGATCAGCAGCCCGGTGACGGCGGCGAGCGTGACGAGAGTGGCCGGACGCAGCACCCTGCGCTGGCCGTGGCGGTCGACCAGACGGGAGACCTGTGGGCCGAGCACGGCCGCGGACAGCGCGAGTGTCGCCGTGAGCGTGCCGGCCAGGCCGTAGCGTCCGGTGAGCTCGGAGACCATGGTCATGATCCCGATGCCCAGCATGGACAGCGGCATCCGGCCGAGAAGGCCTGCGGTGGAGAACCCCAAAGAGCCGGGGGTGGCGAAAATCGCGCGGTAGGGACTGGGCAACGGGGACTCCGGTAAGGCGTAAGGGCAGCCTTCACAGATTACGCGCCGAACCTCTGTCGGCGCACCGCGGTTTTTCCGCTGTCGGAGCCGGGTGGCAGGATCGACCCCATGTCCGATCTGCGTGACCCAGCGCCTTACGACGCCCTTCTGCTGCTCTCGTTCGGCGGCCCCGAAGGCCCGGACGACGTGGTCCCGTTCCTGGAGAACGTGACCCGCGGCCGAGGCATCCCGAAGGAACGGCTGAAGGAAGTGGGGCAGCACTACTTCCTCTTCGGCGGCGTCAGCCCCATCAACGACCAGAACCGGGCGCTGATCGAAGCCCTTCGCAAGGACTTCGCCGAGCACGGGCCGGACCTGCCGGTCCACTGGGGCAACCGCAACTGGGCGCCGTATCTCACCGACACCCTGCGCGAGATGACCGAGGCGGGACACCGGCGTATCGCCGTCCTCACCACCAGCGCCTACGCCTCGTACTCCGGCTGCCGCCAGTACCGGGAGAACCTCGCGGACGCGCTGGCGACTCTGGAGGCGGAGGGGCGGCAACTGCCACGCGTCGACAAGCTGCGGCACTACTTCAACCACCCCGGCTTCGTACGGCCCATGATCGACGGCGTTCTCGCCTCCCTCGCCGACCTGCCGGAAGACGTCCGCGCCGGTGCGCACCTCGCCTTCACCACGCACTCGATCCCGACCTCTGCGGCCGACGCCTCCGGCCCCGCCGCCGAGCACGGGGACGGCGGCGCCTACGTCCGTCAGCACCTCGACGTGGCCCGGACCGTCGCCGAGGCCGTCGCCCACGAGACCGGCGTCGCACACCCCTGGGAGCTCGTCTACCAGTCACGCAGCGGCGCCCCGCACATCCCCTGGCTGGAACCGGACATCTGCGACCACTTGGAGAGCCTGCACGCCGCCGGTGCGCCGGCCGCCGTCATGGTCCCGATCGGTTTCGTCTCCGACCACATGGAGGTCCTGTACGACCTCGACACGGAGGCCACCGCGAAGGCCGCGGAACTGGGCCTGCCGGTGCGCCGCTCGGCGACCGTGGGCGCCGACCCGCGGTTCGCCGGCGCCGTGCGCGACCTCCTCCTCGAACGGGCCGCCGTCGAGCGCGGCATCCCGGCGGAACGCTGCGCCTTCGGAGCGCTCGGCCCGAGCCACGACCTCTGCCCTGTCGGATGCTGCCCGGCCCGCGCGCCGAAGCCCGCGGCGGCAGGCGCCGACAGCCCGTACGCGTGAAGGAGACCCCTGTGACCGACCCGCTGACGTCCGAACTGCTGCCCCTCGCCCTGGAGGCCGCCCGGAAGGCCGGCGCCCTGCTGAGGGACGGCCGCCCGGACGACCTGGGCGTCGCCAGGACCAAGTCCAGCCCCATCGACGTCGTCACCGAGATGGACATCGCGGCGGAGAAGCTGATCACCGGCTTCCTCTCCGAGCACCGCCCGGACGACGGTTTCCTCGGCGAGGAGGGCGCGGCCACGGTGGGCACCAGCGGTGTGCGCTGGGTCATCGACCCGCTCGACGGCACCGTCAACTACCTGTACGGGCTGCCCACCTGGGCCGTCTCGATCGCCGCGGAGCTCGACGGCGAGACCGTGGTCGGCGTCGTCGAGGCCCCTGTGCGGCGCGAGACCTTCCACGCGGTGCGGGGCGGGGGCGCGTTCCTGAACGACCGGCCCGTACGGTGCCGGCCGGCGCCCCCGCTGGACCAGGCCCTGGTCTCGACCGGCTTCAACTACGTCCACACCGTCCGCACCCACCAGGCGGACGTCGCCCAGCGGCTGATCCCGCAACTGCGCGACATCCGGCGCAGCGGCTCGGCGGCGATCGACCTGGCGGACGTGGCGGCGGGCCGCCTGGACGGCTACTACGAGCGCGGGCTCAGCCCGTGGGACCTCGCCGCGGGCGACCTGATCGCCCGCGAGGGCGGCGCGCTGACCGGGGGCCGGCCTGGGGACGGACCGTCCGGGGACCTGACGGTGGCGGCGGTGCCGGGGGTCTTCGAGCCGTTGCAGGCGTTGCTGGAGGAACTGGGGGCGTGGCACGACTGAGCGGCGCGCCGGCTACGCCAGAGGCCCGGACCCGCTTCGCGGGGCCGGGCCTCGGTGCAGCACGGTCGGAGATCAGGCCGCGGTGAGCTTCACCCCGTGCTCGGCGGCGAGGCGGTGGAGATCGTCCAGCTCCGCCTGCTCGACGTCAGCGAGGAAGTCGTCACCAGTCTCCCGGGCGACCGTCAGGTCGTCCTCGGCGGCCTTTATGCGCTGCAGCAGTCCGGCAGTGAAAGCGTCCATGATGCGCCCCCTCGTCGTGGGTCGGTGGCACGGGGGTGTGCCGACGGTGGGTTGATCAACCCTGGAACAGGTCGTGGTGCGCCACACACAGGGCGTGATCGGGATGTGCAGTCGTCCTCCCCAGGCCTTCCCGGGTGGAAACCTCAACTGTCCCGGAAATCCTCCTTATTCCGCGATGCGGTTGTCGAGCCTGTTCGCCTTACAGCCGGTTTACGCGCGTAACGGGCAGGATGGAGCCGCACAGTCAGTGCCCAGACCTGCCCGGTCACCGTGACGGGGCTCCCGAGAGAGGACAGCGACGTGCGCGTACTCGTCGTCGAGGACGAGCAGCTGCTCGCCGATGCGGTGGCCACCGGACTGCGCCGGGAGGCCATGGCGGTCGACGTCGTGTACGACGGCGCCGCCGCCCTCGAGCGCATCGGGGTCAACGACTACGACGTGGTGGTGCTCGACCGCGACCTCCCCCTGGTCCACGGGGACGACGTCTGCCGCAGGATCGTCGAGCTGGGCATGCCGACCCGGGTGCTGATGCTGACGGCCTCGGGGGACGTGAGCGACCGCGTGGAAGGCCTGGAGCTCGGCGCCGACGACTATCTGCCCAAACCGTTCGCGTTCACCGAGCTCACCGCGCGTGTGCGTGCCCTCGGGCGGCGTACGACGGTGCCCCTGCCGCCGGTGCTGGAGCGCGCCGGCATCAAGCTCGATCCGAACCGCCGCGAGGTCTTCAGGGACGGCAGGGAGATCCAGCTGGCCCCCAAGGAGTTCGCGGTCCTGGAGGTCCTGATGCGCAGCGAGGGCGCGGTCGTCTCGGCCGAGCAGCTGCTGGAGAAGGCCTGGGACGAGAACACGGACCCGTTCACCAATGTGGTGCGGGTGACCGTGATGACTTTGCGCCGCAAACTCGGCGAACCGCCCGTGATCGTCACGGTGCCCGGTTCCGGTTACCGGATCTGAGCGCGTGGCCAGCGTTCCCGCGCCGCCGGAGGCGCCCCCGAAACCGACCTGGGACCCCAGGGAACCGGTCCGCCCCTGGCTGCGCCCCACCATCCGGATACGGCTCACGCTGCTGTACGGCGGGATGTTCCTGATCGCGGGCATCCTGCTGCTGTCGATCATCTATCTCTTCACCGCGCAGGCGCTGCACGTCGGCGTCGCCGATCTGCCGTTCAAGATCGTCGAGGGCAAGGTGCAGCCCACCACGGACTGGTGCACCCTCCCGGAGGAGGGTTCCGGCGAGCAGTTCAACCAGGCCGTCTCCGCCTGTCTCCAGCACCAGCGCGAGCTGGCGCTGGACGACCTGCTGCGCCGCTCCCTGTTCGCCCTGCTCGGCCTGAGCATCATCGCCTTCGCCTTCGGCTACGCGATGGCCGGCCGGGTGCTGTCGCCGCTGGGCCGGATCACCCGCACCGCGCGCCAGGTGGCCGGTTCCGACCTCTCGCGCCGGATCGAGCTGGACGGACCCGACGACGAGCTCAAGGAGCTCGCCGACACCTTCGACGAGATGCTGGACCGCCTGGAGCGGGCCTTCACCGCGCAGCAGCGGTTCGTGGCCAACGCCTCGCACGAACTGCGTACGCCCCTGGCGATCAACCGCACGCTGCTCGAGGTGCACCTGTCCGATCCGGGAGCTCCCGTGGAGCTCCAGCAGCTGGGCAAGACGCTGCTGGCCACCAACGAGCGCAGCGAGCAGCTGGTCGAGGGCCTGCTGCTGCTCGCCCGCAGCGACAACCAGATCGTCGAGCGCAAGCCGGTGGACCTGGCGGAGGTGGCCTCACGCGCCATGGACCAGGTCCGCTCGGAGGCGGACGAGAAGGGTGTGGAGGTGCGCGGGGAGCGCCGGGCCGCGGTCGTCCAGGGCAATGGCGTGCTGCTGGAGCGGATCGCGCTGAACCTCGTGCAGAACGCCGTCCGGTACAACCTGCCGGGAGGCTGGGTGGAGGTGGCCACCGAGGTCGAGCACGGCCAGGCGGTCCTGCTGGTGACCAACACCGGACCGGTGGTTCCCGCCTACGAGATCGACAACCTCTTCGAGCCGTTCAGGCGCCTCCGCCAGGAGCGCACGGGCAGTGACAAGGGGGTCGGCCTGGGCCTCTCCATCGCGCGATCGGTGGCCCGCGCACACGGGGGCCGTATCGCCGCGGTGCCGCGCGAAGGAGGCGGGCTGGTGATGCGTGTCACTCTTCCGGTCTGAGTTTCCCGCCCGATGTTCGCTTTAAGCGGAATTTTCGGAAACCGCATCCGACGAATCCATGTGCGATCAATCACAGGGGAGGAATCGGATCCGTCTACCCTCCGTGATCGATGATCGTGCGGAAAGCCGGTAAAAGCCCGGGTTTCCGGGGGTGACATCACGGGAAGTACACGGGGTGGCGCCCGTGAAGCACGCCTGCGGACCGTGTACGGTCCCCATCGCCATCCAACCCGATCACTCTCGGGGGTCCGGTTGGGTGTCGATTGAGTAACAGACCTTGATGTGAGGCAAAATCTCCGCCTCAGGTCGGGCACAAGTCCGGCCTCTCACGCGTTACGTGCGCTGAGACACCGCAACCACCCAGAGGGGGAGAGCGACATGGCAACGGACTACGACACCCCACGCAAGACCGACGACGACGTCGATTCGGACAGCCTTGAGGAACTGAAGGCCCGGCGGAACGACAAGTCCACCTCGACCGTCGACGTCGACGAGTTCGAGGCCGCGGAGGGCATGGAGCTCCCCGGGGCCGACCTGTCCAACGAGGAGCTCGCCGTCCGGGTCCTGCCCAAGCAGGCCGACGAGTTCACCTGCATGAGCTGCTTCCTCGTGCATCACCGCAGCCAGCTGGCGCGCGAGAAGAACGGCCAGCCCATCTGCCGCGACTGCGACTGAGGCAGGGCCGCCAGTGGCAGGCGAGAAACCGTCCGGGAAGCGGCGCTTCCGGCGTCATGGACAGCCGGAGGCGCACCAGGGCGGTACGGGCCCCTCACCGGACGCTGCGGCGTCCGCGGAGGACTCGTCCGCTCTGCTGCCGTACGACGCGACCGAGGGTGTGGAGCGAGGCCTGCCGGCCTCGCTCGGGACAGCCGGTCAGGCAGGGTCCCCGACCAGGGCCCGACGCCTGGCCACGGTCACCAAGGGCGTCGTCAAGGGCGGCGAGAGCGCAAGGGCGGGCCTCGTCCGGCGGGGACAGGGCGCGCGCACCAGGCTCGTGAGGAGCAAGGAGAGCGCCAAGGCGGCGCTCGCGCACATCGCCGACATGCTGATCGACAACGCGCCGCGCGTCCCGGTGCGTGACCTGGAGAAACTGCGCAGGCAGTTTCCCGGCCTCTCCCCGAGCAGCTTGCCGACAAGCTGGTCGCGGGAGCGGCCAATGCCAGTTCCACGGTGGGCGCCGGAATCGGCGCCGCCGCGATGATGCCCGTGCCGCCGGCGATGCCGACCGAGCTCGCGGCGGAGATCGTCGGCGTCGCCGCCATCGAGCTGAAGCTCATCGCCGAGCTTCACGAGGTCTACGGGGTGCGGCCGCCCGGTGGACTCACGGAGCGCAGCACCTTGTATCTGAACTCCTGGTCGCAGGAGCGCGGGATCGAGGTCACCAAGCCCTCGACGTACAACGCCTCGATGGGCGGTCAGCTCAAGCGCCAGCTGCGCCAGCAGATCATGAAGCGCATGGTGCGCAATCTTCCGAACCTGATGCCGTTCATGGTCGGCGCGGCCGTCGGCGCGGTGATGAACCGCCGTGACACCAGGAAGCTCGCCAACCGCATCCGGGCCGACCTGCGCGCCAGGCAGGTCCCGTGGGACGCCCTTCCCCCGCTGCCGCCCCTGGAGCAGCCGCAGCAGCCCCTGCGGCACCCGGAGCTGCCCCTGGGGCCGGACCAGGTCTGACCGGCGGCGGAGCAGGCCCTACGCCGCGCGGACGGCCGTCAGGGCGGCGGCCAGTGCCTGCGGGTCCCGTGTCGACAGATAGACGTACGGCGTCGGGTCCTGC
The DNA here is from genome assembly GCF_009832925.1 of Streptomyces sp. Tu 2975. GTDB lineage: Bacteria > Actinomycetota > Actinomycetes > Streptomycetales > Streptomycetaceae > Streptomyces. Next base: position 2,191,264 of record NZ_CP047140.1, on the reverse strand, counting down.
GGATCGGTGATCTCGATCCGTACGGCCGTCGGGATGTAGCTGCGCAGCAGCATGAAGGCCCGAGGGTCGGCCTTGTGGGACCGCCAGGCCCGCGCCTCCTCCGCGTCGAGCACGGCGGCCTCACCGAGCGCTGAGACCGGGATCCTCGCTTCCCCGGCGACGAGGGAGCCGGCCACCACCCTGATACGGGCGGAGCCGTAGGAGCTGACCAGCGCCGACGCCAGCGCGCCCGCGGCGATCACCCCGCCCAGCATCGGCAGGGTCCCCAGCGGCAGCAGGATCAGACCGCCGGAGACGGCGACGAGGGCGGTGACGGCCCACCAGGATCGGGGCGCGGTCAGACGTTCTGCGTACTGCGGGGCGGAAGGCTGCATGAATCCAAGCTTGGCACGGTGCGACCGGCGGGTAGCCGCGCGGGTAAGGTCTGCGCCTGTGAGCAACGCGAACTCCCGGGGGCGACCCCCGTACCCCCGGCCGGTTCCTCGGCCCTGACCCCGCCGGCCGACGCCACGGCACCGGTGCGGCACCCCGATGCGCCCGCCCCGGGTGAACTTCTCGGCGCGCACTACGGGCACTGCTTCGGATGCGGCGGGGAGCAGCCCCACGGCCTGCACCTCGAGGCCCGGGCACAGGAAGGCGTCCGCGTCACCGCCGAATTCACCGTCAAGGCCGCGCACCAGGGCGCCCCCGGTCTCGCGCACGGCGGCGTGCTCGCCTCCGCGCTCGACGAGACGCTCGGCTCGCTGAACTGGCTGCTGCGGGTCATCGCGGTCACCGGCAAGCTCGAGACCGACTTCGTGCGGCCCGTGCCGGTCGACACCGTGCTGCACCTCGACGCCGAGGTCACCGCCGTCGCCGGCCGCAAGATCTACTCGACCGCCACCGGACGCATCGGAGGCCCCGACGGGCCGGTGGCCGTGCGGGCGTCCGCCCTGTTCATCGAGGTCAAGGTCGACCACTTCATCGAGAACGGCCGCCCCGCCGAGATCCAGGCCGCGATGGCCGACCCCGACCAGGTCCGGCGCGCACGCGCCTTCGAGGTGAACCCCTGATGCGTGATCCCGTCGACGTGCTCATCCGCCGTGTGCACCCCGAAGTGCCGCTTCCCACCTACGGTCACCCGGGCGACGCGGGTGCCGATCTGGTGACGTGCGAGGCCGCCGAACTCGCCCCCGGCGAGCGCGCCGTGCTGCCCACCGGAGTGTCGATCGCCCTGCCCGACGGGTACGCGGCCTTCGTTCACCCCCGGTCCGGGCTCGCCGCCCGCTGCGGAGTCGCCCTTGTGAATGCCCCAGGGACGATTGATGCCGGGTACCGTGGGGAAATCAAGGTGATCGTGGTCAATCTCGATCCACGCGAGAGCGTGCGGTTCGAACGGTTCGACCGGATCGCCCAACTGGTCGTCCAGCAGGTCGAGAAGGTGCGCTTCCACGAGGTGGCGGAGCTTCCCGGATCTGCGCGGGCCGAGGGGGGCTTCGGGTCCACCGGCGGTCATGCCGCCGTGGACGGCTCTACGGGTGGGAATCGATACGCTTCGGTCGTATCCGACCGGGAAGGACAGTGACGTGTTCGGACGTCGCAAGAAGAGTGGTTCCGCCGGGGACGCGGCGGACGCAGCGGACGGCACCGAGCGAGTCGCCGACGAGTCTGCCGAGCTCGGCACGGAAGCCGGGGACAGCGGCGCCCGCCGGGTGAACCTCCCGCCGGCGCCCCGGCCCGACGGCCCCTGGGACGTCTCCGAGGTCTCCAGGCCCGGCGAGGGCCGGGTCGACCTCGGCGGCCTGTTCGTGCCCGGGGTCGAGGGCATGGAACTGCGGGTGGAGGTCGCCGGTGACGCCATCGTCGCGGCCACCGTCGTGCTGCGGGACAGCGCCGTACAGCTCCAGGCCTTCGCGGCGCCCAAGAAGGAGGGCATCTGGGGCGAGGTCCGCGAGGAGATCGCCTCCGGTATCACCCAGCAGGGCGGCATCATCGACGAGGTCGAGGGCCCGCTCGGCTGGGAGCTGCGCGCCCAGGTGCCCGTACAGCTCCCGGACGGCACCGGCGGTGTGCAACTGGTGCGCTTCGTCGGCGTCGACGGCCCCCGCTGGTTCCTGCGCGGAGTGATCTCCGGGCAGGGCGCGGTGCAGCCGCAGGCGGCCGGTCTGCTCGAGCAGATCTTCAGGGACACCGTCGTGGTGCGCGGCGACGGCCCGATGGCGCCTCGCGACCCGATCGTCCTCAAGTTGCCGGACGACGCGCAGATGGTGCCCGAGGGCGTCCAGCAGGAGGAGCAGGAAGGTTCCCGGTTCTCCGGGGCATGGGCCAGCTCCAGCGCGGCCCCGAGATCACCGAGGTGCGCTGACAGTCGTCGGCGACCTCGTACGACTGCGTATGGCCCGTGGGCCCGCACCCCAGGGGTGCGGGCCCACGGACCGTTCCGCACGGCTCCCCTCGGGTTCCCGCGCGACCGTTGCCCGGGCGCATGGCCCCTGCACATACTGTGCCGGACACGATCCGGCACGGGGGGACGTCCAGATGACCGAGAGCAGCAGCGCACAGTCCGGCACGGCCGTCGTCGACGACGCGTCGCGGCCCATGGTGCGGATCGAGAACCTGCACCGCTCGTACGGCACGGGAGCCGCTGCGGTACACGCGCTGCGCGGTGTCTCCTTCGAGATCCCGCGGGGCGAACTGGTCGCACTCAAAGGCCGGTCGGGCTCCGGCAAGACCACGCTGCTCAACCTGGTCGGCGGTCTCGACACCCCGGACCAGGGGAGGATCACCGTCGACGGCGCCGACCTCTCCGAGCTCGGCGAGAACGGCCTGCTCGAGCTGCGGCGCGACCGGATCGGCTTCATCTTCCAGTCGTTCGGGCTGATCCCGATCCTGAGCGCGGCGGAGAACGTCGGTGTGCCGATGCGGCTGCGCAAGGCGGACCCTCGTGAGCGGGAGGAGCGCGTGGCGCTCCTGCTCGCCCTGGTGGGCCTCGCCGACCACGCCGCCCAGCGCCCGGGCGAGCTGTCGGGCGGACAGCAGCAGCGCGTCGCCATCGCCCGCGCGCTCGCCAACCGGCCCAAGCTGCTCATCGCCGACGAGCCGACCGGACAGCTCGACGCGGAGACAGGACTGGCCGTGATGGAACTGCTGCGCGCGGTCGTCCGCAGCGAGAACGTGACGGCCCTCGTCGCCACGCACGACCCTCAGCTCCTGGGCCTCGCCGACCGCGTACTGGAACTGGCCGACGGCGAGATCGTCGAAGCCTGACCAGGCCCGGGAGGAGCCGGGAGCGGGTCGCGGCGCCGTATCAGAATCGCGTCAATACGCACCCCGTGGTCCAGGACCGTCCGGTTCGCTCGTTTCTTTCGACGTAAGGTCGACGCTGCGCAACGCAGTGTTCGAAAGACAATGAGGCCATGGGACGCGGCAAGCTACGGATCTACCTCGGCGCGGCACCGGGCGTCGGCAAGACGTACGCGATGCTGTCCGAGGCACACCGCCGTGCGGAACGCGGTACCGACTGCGTGGTGGCGCTCGTCGAGACATACGACCGCCCCCGCACCGCGCGCCTCCTGGACGGCCTCACACAGATCGAGCGCCGGGAGATCACCCATCGGGGCGCCGTCCTCACCGAGATGGACATCGACGCCGTACTCGAACGCCGCCCCGCGGTCGCACTCGTCGACGAACTCGCCCACACCAACGTCCCCGGCTCACGCAACAACAAGCGCTGGCAGGACGTGGAGGAGCTCCTCGCGGCCGGGACGGACGTCATATCGACCGTCAACATCCAGCATCTGGAGTCGCTCGGCGACGTCGTCGAGACGATCACCGGTGTGCGGCAGCGGGAGACCGTCCCGGACGAGGTGGTCCGCAGGGCGGACCAGATCGAACTCGTCGACATGGCGCCCCAGGCCCTGCGCCGGAGGATGGCCCACGGCAACATCTACCAGCCGGACAAGGTCGACGCGGCGCTGTCGAACTACTTCCGTCCCGGCAACCTCACGGCGCTGCGGGAGCTGGCCCTCCTGTGGCTCGCCGACCGGGTGGACGAGTACCTCCAGCAGTACCGCGGTGAGCACAACATCCGCTCCACCTGGCAGGCCCGCGAGCGCATCGTCGTCGGTCTCACCGGCGGACCCGAGGGCGGCACCCTCATCCGGCGCGCGGCCCGGCTCGCGGAGAAGGGCGCGGGCGGCGAGGTCCTCGCCGTCTACATCGCCCGCAGCGACGGACTGACGTCCGCCTCGCCCAAGGAACTCGCCGTGCAGCGCACCCTCGTCGAAGACGTCGGCGGCACCTTCCACCATGTCATCGGCGACGACGTGCCCTCCGCGCTGCTCGAGTTCGCGCGCGGCGTCAACGCCACCCAGGTCGTGCTCGGCTCCAGCCGCCGCAAGGCCTGGCAGTACCTGTTCGGGCCGGGCGTCGGCGCCACCGTCGCCCGCGACTCCGGCCCCGACCTCGACGTCCACATCGTCACCCACGACGAGGCGGGCAAGGGTCGGGGGCTGCCGGGCTCCCGCGGGAGCCGGCTCGGCCGCTCCCGGATCGTCGGCGGCTGGCTGGTCGGCGTGGCCGGCCCGGCCCTGCTCACCTTGCTGCTCACCAGCCTCGAGAACGGGCCGGGTCTCGCCAACGACGTCCTGCTCTTCCTCTTCCTGACGGTGATCGCGGCCCTGCTCGGCGGGCTGCTGCCGGCGCTGGCCTCCGCCGCCGTGGGGTCCCTGGTGCTGAACTACTTCTTCACGTCGCCGACCCACACCCTCGACATCGCGGAGCCGCGGAACCTGGTCGCCATCGTGATCTTCTTCGCTGTGGGCGTGGCGGTGGCCTCCGTGGTGGATCTCGCCGCACGCCGCACCCACCAGGCCGCCAGGCTCAAGGCCGAGTCCGAGATCCTCTCGTTCCTCGCGGGCAGCGTCCTGCGCGGCGACACCGCCTTGGACGCCCTGCTGGAGCGGGTACGGGAGACGTTCGCCATGGAGTCCGTCGCCCTGCTCGAGCGCGAGAGCGACGTCGACCCGTGGACCTGCACGGCGAGCGTCGGCCCCCGCCCCGCGACCCGGCCCGACGACGCGGACGTGGACATGCCGGTCGGTGACCGTATGGCCATGGCGCTCTCCGGCCGGGTGCTGCCCGCGGAGGACCGGCGGGTGCTGGCGGCCTTCGCCACGCAGGCGGCCGTCGTCGTGGACCGGCAGCGGCTGGTGGGGGAGGCGGAACAGGCGAGGGAGCTCGCCGAGGGCAACCGGATACGCACGGCGCTGCTCGCCGCCGTCAGCCACGACCTGCGTACCCCGCTGGCCGGCATCAAGGCGGCGGTCACCTCGCTGAGGTCCGACGACGTCGCCTGGTCCGACGAGGACGAGGCCGAGCTGCTGGCCGGGATCGAGGAGGGCGCCGACCGCCTCGACCACCTGGTGGGCAACCTGCTCGACATGTCCCGTCTGCAGACCGGGACCGTCACCCCTCTCATCCGTGAGACGTCGCTCGACGAGGTGATCCCCTTGGCGCTCGTGGGCGTCCCGGCGGAGAGCGTGGAGCTGGACATCCCCGAGTCGCTGCCGATGGTGGCCGTGGACCGCGGGCTGCTCGAGCGGGCCGTGGCCAACATCGTCGAGAACGCCGTCAAGTACAGCCCCGACACCGTCCCCGTCACGGTCGCCGCCAGCTCCCTGGGGCGCCGGGTCGAACTGCGGGTCGCCGACCGCGGCTCCGGGGTGCCCGACGACGCGAAGGAGCGGATCTTCGAACCGTTCCAGCGTTACGGTGACGCCCCGCGCGGTGCGGGCGTCGGTCTCGGACTCGCCGTCGCCCGCGGGTTCATGGAGGCGATGGGCGGCACGCTGACCGCGGAGGACACGCCCGGCGGCGGCATGACCATGGTCCTCACCCTCACGGCCGTGTCCGGCCACGGCGCGACCGCGGCTGGACTCGCGGCAGAGGTCACGTCATGAGCGGCCCGTATCCGGCGACCGGCAGTGACAGCAGCCCACAGGGGCGGAAAGGCGGGCAGCACATGACCAGGGTGCTCGTGGTCGACGACGAGCCGCAGATAGTTCGCGCGCTCGTGATCAACTTGAAGGCACGCAAGTACGAGGTGGACGCGGCCTCCGACGGGGCCGGTGCCCTCGAAACGGCCGCGGCACGCCACCCCGACGTCGTCGTTCTCGACCTCGGGCTGCCCGACATGGACGGGGTCGAAGTGATCAAGGGGCTGCGCGGCTGGACGCGCGTCCCGATCCTCGTCCTGTCCGCACGTCACTCGTCCGACGAGAAGGTCGAGGCGCTCGACGCCGGGGCCGACGACTACGTCACCAAGCCCTTCGGCATGGACGAACTCCTCGCTCGGCTGCGCGCCGCGGTCCGACGGGCGGAGCCCGTCGGCGGCGAGGACGACATGACCACCGTCGAGACCGAGGGGTTCACCGTCGACCTGGCGGCGAAGAAGGTGCACAGGGACGGCCGTGACGTACGCCTCACGCCCACCGAGTGGCATCTGCTGGAGGTCCTGGTGCGCAACACCGGTCGCCTCGTGAGCCAGAAGCAGCTGCTCCAAGAGGTCTGGGGCCCCTCGTACGGCACCGAGACGAACTACCTTCGCGTCTACATGGCCCAGCTGCGCCGCAAGCTGGAGGCCGATCCGTCGCATCCGAGGCACTTCGTCACCGAGCCAGGTATGGGATACCGCTTCGAACGTTGATCCGGCCCTGGTGCGGGCCGGTAGGCTTTCTGCATGAGTGCTGTACCCCGTTCCGCCAAGGCGGCGAAGGAGGAGTCGGCGGCCAGACCGGCCGGCCGCTTCCGGCGCATGCTCGACCGGCTCTCCAGCTCACAGCAGGACCTCGAGTCCGAGGAGCTCCAGGAGGACGCACAGGCATCGGGGTGTACCCGCATCTCCGAATGCGGTGACCGCCAGATCGTCAGGGTCGCTGGTACCTTGCGCACGGTCACCCTGCGTCCGCGGGCCGGTGTGCCCGCGCTGGAGGCGGAGCTCTTCGACGGTACGGCCCCGCTGGACGTGGTCTGGCTCGGCCGCCGTTCCATCGTGGGCATAGAGCCGGGCCGCAGACTGATCGCCTCCGGCCGGGTCTCGATGAGTCACGGCCGCCGGGTGCTGTTCAATCCCAAATACGAACTCCGACCACTCGGACAGGAGTAGCCGGTGGCGTCTGTCGACAAGCCGACCCCTACGACCAACGACCAGCAGGACACCGACGCGGATGTGAAGACCGTGACGGAGGCCGCGCTGTTCGAGGCCTTCGGCGGCGTGCGCGGCATGGTGGAGACGGTCCTGCCGGGCCTGCTCTTCGTCTCGATCTACACGGTCAACAAGGACCTGCACCTCTCGGCGATCGCGGCCCTCGCCGTCGCCCTGGTGCTCGTCGCCGTCCGGCTGATCCGCAAGGACACCGTCAAGCACGCCTTCAGCGGAGTCTTCGGCGTGGCCTTCGGCGTCGTGTTCGCGATGATGACCGGCAACGCGAAGGACTTCTACCTGCCGGGCATGCTCTACACGCTCGGCCTGGCACTGGCCTACATCGTGACCACGCTGGCCGGCGTCCCGCTGATCGGCCTGATGCTCGGGCCGGTCTTCAAGGAGAACCTCTCCTGGCGCACCCGCAACCCCGGCCGTAAGAAGGCATATGCCAAGGCCAGCTGGGCGTGGGGTCTGATCCTCCTCGCCAAGTGCGCGATCCTCTTCCCGCTGTACTGGTGGGCCGACACGACACAGCTCGGCTGGGTCCTGGTCGCGCTGAAGATCCCGCCGTTCCTGCTGGCGGTCTATCTCACCTGGGTCTTCCTGGCGAAGGCCCCGCCGCCCATCGACGTCTTCGCGGAGATGGAGGCGGAGGAACGGGCCGAGGAGGCCCGCAAGCAGGCCGCGGAGCGCGAGGCGTAGACCGCCCGCCGCCCGCGCGGCCACGCGGCGAACGCACCCCGGGGCGCGTCCACCCTCACCAGGGTGGACGCGCCCCCGGGGCGTCAACGGGACGTGCGGTCAGGCCGGCGGGACCTCGCGGCGGACGGACAGCAGGTCCTCCAGCTGTTCCTCCCGGGCCTGCGCCGCCACGAACAGCAGCTCGTCGCCCGCCTCGAGCGTCTCCTCGGGGCTCGGCGTCAGCACCCGCGAACCACGGATGATCGTGACGAGCGAGGTGTCCTCCGGCCACGCCACGTCGCCCACCACCGTCCCCGCCAGCGCCGACTCCGGCGGCAGCGTCAGCTCGACCAGGTTCGCGTCACCGTGGCTGAAGCGCAGCAGACGCACCAGGTCGCCGACGCTCACCGCCTCCTCCACGAGCGCCGACATCAGGCGCGGCGTGGAGACGGCGACATCGACGCCCCAGGACTCGTTGAAGAGCCACTCGTTCTTCGGGTTGTTGACCCGCGCCACCACGCGCGGCACCGCGTACTCGGTCTTGGCGAGCAGCGACACGACAAGGTTGACCTTGTCGTCGCCGGTCGCCGCGATCACCACGTTGCAGCGCTGAAGCGCCGCCTCGTCCAGCGACGTGATCTCGCAGGCGTCGGCCAGCAGCCACTCGGCCTGCGGCACGCGCTCCACCGAGATCGCGGTGGGCGCCTTGTCGATGAGGAGGACCTCGTGCCCGTTCTCCAGAAGTTCGCCCGCGATGGAACGGCCCACCGCACCGGCGCCCGCGATTGCGACACGCATCAGTGACCGCCCTCCTCAGGACCCTCCGTGAAGGCCTCCTCGACCTTCGCGATCTCGTCCGTGCGCATCATCACATGCACAAGATCACCTTCCTGCAGCACGGTCTGCGAGGTCGGCAGGATCGCCTCTCCCAGCCGGGTCAGGAACGCGACCCGCACCCCGGTCTCCTCCTGGAGCCTGCTGACCTTGTGGCCGATCCACGCCGGTGACGTGTAGACCTCGGCCAGCTGGACACCACCGCTCGGATCGCGCCACAGCGGCTCCGCCCCGGACGGCAGCAGCCGGCGCAGCATCTGGTCGGCGGTCCAGCGGACGGTGGCGACCGTCGGGATACCGAGACGCTGGTAGACCTCGGCTCGCCGGGGGTCGTAGATACGGGCGGCGACGTTCTCGATGCCGAACATCTCGCGTGCCACCCGCGCGGCGATGATGTTGGAGTTGTCGCCGCTGCTGACCGCGGCGAACGCACCGGCGTCCTCGATGCCCGCCTCACGCAACGTGTCCTGGTCGAAGCCGACTCCGGTGACACGGCGGCCGCCGAACCCGGATCCCAGACGGCGGAAGGCGGTGGGGTCCCGGTCGACGACGGCGACCGTGTGTCCCTGCTGCTCCAGGGTCTGCGCGAGAGCGGCTCCCACTCGCCCGCATCCCATGATGACGATGTGCACGACCGTCCTTCCGGCTCAATCAGTTGCGGTACAAGCCTTACAAGGCAATACAGGGTCTCAGACCCCGGCCCGGACCGGGTACGCACGGTCCGCCGAGAGGGCCGGGCGAATGGGAAGCGTTAAGATCCCGCAGGTCGGGCCTCTCCGGTTGGGCTTGGCTCATATCGAGCGCTTACGATCCTCAGCGTGTCCAAACTGACCGACGTTCCCAAACGGATCCTGATCGGCCGGGCGCTGCGCAGTGAAAAGCTGGGGGAGACGCTTCTCCCGAAACGCATCGCCCTCCCCGTCTTCGCCTCCGACCCGTTGTCCTCCGTGGCATACGCGCCGGGCGAAGTGCTGCTGGTCCTGTCCATCGCGGGTGTGTCGGCGTACCACTTCAGCCCGTGGATCGCGGTCGCCGTCGTGGTGCTGATGTTCACGGTCGTCGCGTCGTACCGGCAGAACGTGCACGCGTATCCGAGCGGTGGGGGCGACTACGAGGTCGCCAACACCAACCTCGGCCCGAAGGCCGGCCTCACCGTCGCCAGCGCCCTGCTGGTCGACTACGTCCTGACCGTCGCCGTCTCCATCTCCTCCGGAGTGGAGAACCTCGGCTCCGCGATTCCGTTCGTCGTCGAGCACAAGGTGCTCTGCGCCATCGGGATAATCGTTCTGCTCACACTGATGAACCTGCGCGGTGTGAAGGAATCGGGCAAGCTCTTCGCCATTCCGACATACGTTTTCGTAGCCGGCGTGTTCCTCATGATCGCCTGGGGCGCCTTCAAGGGCATCGTCCTCGACGAATCGATGCGCGCACCGACCGCCGACTACGAGATCAAGCCGGAGCACGAGGGCCTCGCCGGATTCGCTCTGCTCTTCCTGCTGCTGCGCGCGTTCTCCTCCGGCTGTGCCGCCCTGACCGGCGTCGAGGCCATCAGCAACGGCGTCCCCGCCTTCCGCAAGCCGAAGAGCAGGAACGCCGCGACGACGTTGCTGCTGATGGGCGCCCTGGCCGTCACCATGTTCTGCGGCATCATCGGCCTGGCCATGGCCACCGACGTCAAGATGGCGGAGTTCCCCGCGAAGGACCTGATCGCGAACGGCGTCCCGGTCGGCCCCGACTACGTCCAGCACCCGGTGATCTCGCAGGTCGCGGCCGCCGTCTTCGGCGACGGCACCTTCTTCTTCGTGCTGCTGGCCGCCGCCACCGCGCTGGTGCTCTTCCTGGCCGCGAACACCGCGTACAACGGTTTCCCGCTGCTCGGCTCGATCCTCGCGCAGGACCGCTACCTGCCGCGGCAGCTGCACACCCGTGGTGACCGCCTCGCCTTCTCCAACGGCATCGTGCTGCTGGCGGGCGCCGCGATCCTGCTGGTCTGGTTGTACGGAGCCGACTCGACCAAGCTGATCCAGCTGTACATCGTCGGCGTGTTCGTCTCCTTCACCCTCAGCCAGACCGGCATGGTCCGGCACTGGAACCGGCACCTGAAGACGGAACGGGACAAGGCCAAGCGCCGCCACATGATCCGCTCCCGGGCGATCAACACGTTCGGCGCCTTCTTCACTGGCCTCGTGCTCGTCGTCGTGCTCGCCACCAAGTTCACCCACGGCGCCTGGGTGGCCCTGCTCGGCATGGTGATCTTCTACGGCACCATGAGCGCGATCCGTAAGCACTACGACCGGGTCGCCGAGGAGATCGCCGCACCGGAGGAGCCGGGCGACGACAGTGTGCGCCCGTCCCGCGTCCACGCGATCGTGCTCGTCTCCAAGGTGCACCGGCCCACCCTGCGCGCCATCGCCTACGCCAAGGCCATGCGCTTCGACCGGCTCGAGGCGGTCAGCATCAGCGTCGACCCGGCGGAGACCAAGGAGCTGCAGGCCGAGTGGGAGCGGCGCGGGATCAACGTGCCTCTGAAGGTCCTCGACTCGCCGTACCGCGAGATCACCCGGCCCATCATCGAATACGTGAAGGGCCTGCGCCGCGAGAGCCCGCGCGACGTGGTCAGCGTGGTCATCCCGGAGTACGTGGTCGGCCACTGGTACGAGCACGTGCTGCACAACCAGAGCGCACTGCGGCTCAAGGGCCGGCTGCTGTTCACGCCCGGCGTGATGGTGACGTCGGTGCCGTACCAGCTGGCGTCGTCCGAGGCGGCGAAGCAGCGCGCCAGGAAGCGTCAGGACTGGAACGCCCCGGGCTCCGTGCGGCGCGGTCCGGTGGACCGCCGGCCGAAGGAGCCGAGCGGCAAGGCGTGAGGCACTCCGCGGCGGACGTAGACTGGTCGGTCGTTGTTCTTTCGCCCGTAGTGCCGCACCCCTTTGATCTCTGGAGTCACCCCACCATGCAGAACGCACCCGAGACGTCGCTGGTCGGGCAGGAGTACGAGGTCGAGGTCGGCCCGGTCGCGCACGGCGGCCACTGCATCGCCCGCACCGAGGAAGGGCGTGTGCTCTTCGTACGGCACACGCTCCCCGGCGAGAAGGTCGTCGCCCGCGTCACCGAGGGCGAGGAGAGCTCCCGCTTCCTGCGTGCGGACGCGGTGCGCGTGCTCGAGCCCTCCAAGGACCGGGTCGAGGCGCCCTGCCCGTACGCCGGCCCGGGCAAGTGCGGTGGCTGCGACTGGCAGCACGCCAAGCCGGGTGCCCAGCGCCGCCTCAAGGGCGAGGTGATCGCCGAGCAGCTCCAGCGCCTCGCGGGTCTGACCCCCGAAGAGGCCGGCTGGGACGGCACCGTCATGCCGGCCGAGGGCGACAAGCTGCCGCCCGGCCAGGTCCCGCAGTGGCGCACCCGCGTCCAGTACGCCATCGACGACGCCGGCCACGTCGGCCTGCGCCGCCACCGCTCGCACGAGGTCGAGCCGATCGAGCACTGCATGATCGCCGCGCAGGGCGTGAGCGAGCTCGGCATCGAGGAGCGCCTGTGGGAGGGCATGGCGACCGTCGAGGCCATTGCCGCCTCCGGCTCCGGTGACCGTCAGGTCATCCTCACCCCGCGCCCCGGCGCACGGTTGCCGCTCGTCGAACTCGACAGGCCCGTGTCCGTGCTGCGTGTCGACGAGAAGGACGGCGGCGTGCACCGGGTCCACGGCCGCGCCTTCGTGCGGGAGCGCGCCGACGAGCGCACCCACCGGGTGGGCAACGGCGGCTTCTGGCAGGTCCACCCGCAGGCCGCCGACACCCTGATGCGCGCCGTGATGCAAGGACTGCTGCCCCGCAAGGGCGACATGGCGCTCGACCTCTACTGCGGCGTCGGCCTCTTCGCGGGCGCGCTCGCCGACCGGGTGGGCGACAAGGGCGCGGTGCTCGGGATCGAGACCAGTAAGCGCGCGGTGGAGGACGCCCGCCACAACCTCCAGCAGTTCGACCGTGTGCGCGTCGAGCACGGCAAGGTCGAGGCCGTCCTTCCGCGTACGGGCATCGACAGCGTCGACCTCATCGTCCTCGACCCGCCCCGCGCGGGCGCCGGTAAGCAGACGGTCCGCCATCTCGCCGGGCTCGGCGCCCGCCGCATCGCCTACGTGGCCTGCGACCCGGCGGCGCTGGCGCGCGACCTGGCGTACTTCGCCGAGGCGGGCTACAAGCCGCGGACGCTGCGGGCGTTCGACCTGTTCCCGATGACCCACCACGTGGAGTGCGTGGCGATCCTCGAACCGGCCACAAAGGGCGCCTGACCTGCGGGTTCTGCGTGCGTCGGCCACGGGGAACATCGGTACAGCGGTTGGCGCTGAGAACGATCATGGCCAGGGCGCGGGTGTGCTGACCCGGTTCTCGTATTCGCGTCGGGCCTTGCGCTGTGCTGGGACCGCCGGGAGGCTGGGCGCCGTCGAGCGGCTGGCAGCGGGCAAGGAGTTGTCGGTGCACGGCAGGAACGGCGTTGACGCGCAGGGTGCAGCCCTGGCCGCGCCGTACGGTCATTCCCCTGGTCGAGCGCGACCCGCTCGGCGGGCTCCAGCTCAGCACCGCTGACGCTCCGCCGCAGGTCACCCCCGGTGCTGACACCACTGAGCAAACCGCTGGTTCTGCCATGCGATCGCTGCGCTTCGGCGAGTCCGCTGACCGGCCTCCTGGTGAGGGCCGCCCATCCGGCGCTGGGGCCGGGGCGTGCCTGGTGGAGTGGATCTGCCCGCTACCGGAGCGGCGCTGACGGTGCGCCGGCCACCCCCTTTGACTGCGGGGACGCGGCTGGGCTGAATCCGTGGACCGGGGAGGGCATCCCCTCGCCCTGCGCTGGGGGTGTGGCCGGGGAGCGGGCGCCTTCGGGTCACCTGCGCTCAGCAGCGCCGTCCGCCGAGCCGGGTAACGGCGGTGGCTCCCACGCCGCCGAGGTATCCGGTGCCCGGTCGGAGTTGGCGGCCACCCGCCCGGCAGGTGCCGGGCGTGCTGCGGGCGGTAGCGAAGTGGGTCGTGGTGAGCCGGGGATGGTGGCTGGCCGGGTGTCCCGCGCGAGCGGCGCTGGGTGGAGTTGGGCCGTGACCGTCGGCCAACAGAGATCGTTTGTACCCCGCCGGACTGGTTGACTCCGAGGAGAGGGGCGGTCCATGAGTGCCATGCGTATGGAGGAGGACGAGTGGAGGGCGTTCGTTCTGGAGGGGACGCGGACGGCCAAGCTGGCCACGAAGCGTGCGGACGGCAGTCCCCATGTCACACCCGTCTGCTTCACGCTTGAGGGCGGTGACATGGTCTTCAGTACGGACATGAGTACGGTCAAGGCGAAGGCCATGCTGCGTGACTCGCGGGTTGCCGTCTGTGTGGACGATGAACGACCGCCGTTCAGGTACGTGATGCTGCGGGGGAGGGCCACAGTGGACAGCGACCCGGTGGCGGTGCGCAGGTCGCTGCATGTACTGGGAACGCGGTACCTCGGTGCCGACCGCGCCAAGGTGGCGGTCATGGCGCACGCCAAGCCGGGCGCTGTCGTTGTCCGCGTACGTGTCGAGGAGGTCGTCGCCTGGCGCTACCAGTAGGGTCGGCCGGGTCGTGCTGTGGTGAGAGCGATGCACAGAGAGATCCAGTAGCCGTCGACCTCACGTGAGGCGACTACTGAGGTGGCGTCCGCGGCGCGACCGGCCGCCGGCTGAGCCAGTGCGAGTCGCGGGCCCAGAGGGCTCAACGGCAGGCGGCGGGGGGCGAAGCGTTGGGACCGCCATTGGGGGTCGGCTTTGTAAGCTGCTTCCTTGCCGCTGAACAGGCGTGTGGGATTGGCCCATCCGGAGCTGTCGCACAATGCCGAGCGTTCGACCGGTGAGCACACCAGATGCATGGCGTTCTCCGGGATGGTCCCCTCGTGTTCTATGTCCACGCCCACGCCGACGATCCGGCAGCGCCGTGGAGGCCCGCCATGTGGCTTCCAAGCAGCGGCCACGGCATAGGGGAAGCGGTGGCTGATGGATACCAGCGTGCCGGCCGGTGGCCGGGGCGAGCCGTCCGGCCGCCGATCCGGTGGCCCGGTGTGTACGCCCAGAGCGGCGAGGCTCGTGATGAGCGCGTGCTGTCCCGCCGCGTGCTCGGCACGTCGCCGGTCACGAGCCCGGGCTCCTGGGTCTTCTGCGGCTGCGATTGCAGTGGTTGTACACAGAGCGATGCGACCATCGGCGCACGGCACCACCGTCACCCGCGCGGCCTCTTCGAAGCGAACGGTCCCAGCGACAGCGGTCATGGGGATTCGCCGGTGAGTTCGGCGTTTGCCGCCCGCTCCCGTAGCGCGCGGCGCAGCAGCTTGCCCTGGCTGCTGCGCGGCATCGCGTCAACCCGGACGAAGCGGCTGGGCCGTTTGTAGCCGGCCAGTTCGCGTACACAGGTGCTGATGAGCTGCCGCTCGTTGAATGCGGCTCCCGCGAGGGGCTCGATGAAGGCCACTGGGGTCTGGCCCCAGTGGGGTGATGGGGAGGCGACGACGGCGACCTCGGCCACCCACGGCAGTGGCCTGAGGACGTGCTCGATTTCGGCGGGGTAGACATTCTGGCCGCCGCGCAGGATGAGGTCGCTTCGCCGGTCGACCAGCCACACGTAGTCGTGCTCGTCGCGGTACCCGAGGTCTCCTGTGTTGAGCCAGCCGTTCGCCAGCGCTCGGGCGGTGGCTTCCGGATCGTTCCAGTAGCCCTGCATCAGCCCGTCGCAGCGCAGGTGGAGAGTGCCGACCGTACCTGGCGGTGCGACGGTTCCGTCCTGGTTGGCGATGCGAGCCGTGAATCCCGGCATGGGGAGGCCGGCACACGTCGCTCCGGGCAGGGCGGCAGTGCCGGGCTGGTCATCGGGTCGACAAGAGAGCGCCGGGCCGCTCGCTTCGGTGATGCCGAAGATCGTGTGCAGCGGGATGCCGAGCACCGCCTTGGCGCGGTCGGCCAGGTCCTTGGGACAGGGCGCGCCACCGTGCAGGATCAGGCGCAGGGATGACAGGTCGGAGTCGGTCAGCCGTCGGCTTTCCAACAGCAGCTTCAGCATGGCCGGGACGAGGAAGGTGTGCTCTGCCCGCCACCTTCGGACGGCACCGAGGAACGTGTGCGGCGAGAACTGGTCGAGCACGCACAGCGTGCCGTCGGCGGCGAGGTAGTTCAGTGCGATCACCATGCTGCCGTGGGAGAGCGGCCCCGCGTTGAGGAACACCGCACCAGGGTCCGGTCGTACCTCGGCCAACCAGGACAGCGCCTGGAACTGGAGGTATCGCTGATCGCAGACAGCGCCCTTGGGCAGTCCCGTGGTTGCCGAGGTATGGAGGATGACGAAGGGGTCCGTCAGCGCGCCGCCCGTGTGACCGTCGAACTCGCTGGTTCGCCCTGTCGGCGCTTGCGGCCAGGCGGCAACCTCTTCGATCGGCTTGGTCACCAGGGCCGGCTGCATGGAGGCCAGACGACTGCGACCGGCTTGGTCGGCGATCGCGCACTGGGCGCCGACTCGGTCAAGGATGTATCCCAACTCCCGGTCGACCAGGACCGGATTGACGGGCACGGCGATCGTGCCGGTGAGGGCGCAGGCGAACAGTGCCTCGATCAGCTCCACCCTGTTCGCCGTCAGCAGGACGACTCGGCCGCCTGGCGGGACATGCTGTCCGATGGCGCCGGCCAAGGCTCGCGCGTCATCCCCGAGGCGTGCCCAGGTGACGTCACGCCGCTGGTCGCGCAGGGCCAAAGCCTGCGGCGAGCGGGTCTCCTTGCGGTGCAGAAGCTGTTGGAGCCACACGGTCAGCCGGCCCTTCCGTCGCTCAGCAGTGCGGCAACGGCCGCGATCGAATCGATGCCGGTCAGCTCGTCATCGTTCAGCGTCCGGCCGAGGGCTTCCTCGCACCGCTGCACCACCCTGATGAGCTCCCCGGAGTTCACACCGGCCAGTACGAGGACCTCCTGGTCACCGATGGTGTCTGCGAGTGCGGGAAGGTCCAGGCATTCCTTGACGAGGATGCGCGCCCGGGTGAAGTCGTCGGGAGAGGTCATGCTGCTCCATTCCAGGCGGTGGCGCTGATGAGGCTGTTCATTGCGCGGGGCCGGCCCTCCAGCCGGTCAAGGATCAGGGAAGCGGCGTCCGGGGCCGCGCACGGCAGAAGCCGGTTGAACCGGCTCCCGAAGCAAGCAGCCGCGAATTCATCCGTTGCCGCCGGCCGGTGCATCCAGGGCCGCCCGGTGGGGTTGTAGGCGAACCCCACATCGACGGCCTTCCAGCGGCCGTCTTCCCATACCTCGCACCAAGCGTGCTCGCTACCGACCGGACCGAGCAGAAGTCCCCGCCGGGCACGAGCGGCCAGGCCATGGCCGCGAAGCCGGTCGGCGATCACCCGGCTCACCACCATGCAGTCGGCCATGCCGAGTTCCCACGCCCGGTGGTGATCGAGCCGCAGAGCCTCGCTGACGACCTGATAGGTGACCCTGCCCCCGTACAGATCGTCGAGCATCTGCTGGTACACGTCTCCGGCACGCGCGTCACGCACCCGGTCGAACGTACCGGTCAATTGGACCGCGGTCTGATAGCGCAGGGTCCCCGTCCCGGAGCCGACGACCACCCAGCCGACGCCCTCAGGGGTGAGAGAGGCGATCCCCGCACCGGTCGCGTCCACGTCGCTCAACTGATACCGGCCCGGACGGTCGTCCGGCACACTGACCGTCACCATCCACTTCTTGGCGTCGAGCCACCCGCGGCCAGGGTCGGCGGAGAAGCGCATGAGGAACATGGCGGTGAGCTCCGGAGCCGTCCTGCCCGAGCGGCTGTTGTTCCCCACATTCATCACATCCGCCAGGTCGAACAGCGGACCGACACCCGGCTGATACCGAAAGGGCATGCCGCGCTCCACCAGCTCGAGGATGTTCTCGGGCCGCGTGTTCAGCAGAGCGGCGGCAGCGGCTACACCCATGTCGTAGTGCGCTGCATCGGGCGGGATAAAGCGGAAACGGCCCAACCCCGAGGCCAAAGCGTGTAACGCTGTGATACTGGGTGCGTGCATAGTGTGAGCAGCCTCCAGTAAGGGCTGGCCCCCTGTCAACGCAACTTCCTGTCCTCCGGCTGCCGGTGGCCCCTCGCGGGTGGTGGAGTGACGCGCCGAGGCCGAGCGGTCCGCCGGCGCAGGCACTCGCGCTCATCGGATTCGCCATCAGGGGTCAACCTCCTACAGCTGGGGCGCACCTCCGTCAGGGTCCCGGAAGAACATCGTCCCCAGGTCAGGGCTCCGGCCACCTCGGCCGTTCCGCACAGGGCCAGTCCGAGAGCGAAGGCGCGGCGCCGGCTTTGGGTATCGCTCCACATTCCGGCCGTCAGGGCGCAGCAGGCCAGCGCGAGGCTGTAGGCGTCCGCCATCCACAGCAGACCCTGCTGACCGGCCTCCAGATCTGACTGGAGGCTGGGCAGGGCCACGTTCATGCCGGTGACGTCGAGGCCGATCAGGAACAGTCCGGTGCACAGCACTGCCAGGGCCCTGCGCGGGTGCGTGGCACGCCAGGGCGCTGTCATGGCGTGATGTGCTCCCACCACCAGGCGATGGTCGGGTACGGCAGCGGCTCATCACTCAGGTGCGCGGGGGGCGTGAAGGTGCGCTGGATGTGCGGGGCGGCTTCGGGGGCGAAGTAGCGCATGCAGGTGGTGCCGAAGGTGATGTCGCCGCTGACCACCCGCTCCACGCCGGTGAGGTACTTGCGCAGGTCCGGGCTGGCAGTGGGAAGAATCTGCTCACGCAGACGGAGATATAGCGCGAGCATGGTGTCGCGGATCGCGATGCCCTCGATCATGGCCTGCGCAAGGGTCCAGTCAGGGTGTTCGTGCTGGAGTGCGCCGAAGAGGTTGTAATTGACCTGCGCCAGGTCGCTCTCCTTGCAGAAGGAGTAGCGGTCGTTGTCCAGAGCGGCAGCGAAGAGACTTGCTTCGACTGCTGCTTTCACTGGGGGCGAGGACCATTCCTGGGCGGTGATCTCGGTGCCTTCGACCGCATCGAGGTAGCCGAGAGTGGCGTGGACGCCGACGGCGCCGATGCGCACGGCCAGGTAGTCGTTGACCGTCAGAGCGGTGCCGCGTTCGCGCAAGGCCCTCTCCCAGAGCATGGCGTGCAGCCAGCCGGCCTGTGCGGTGGTGAACCGTTCGTACTGGACATCGCTCATGCAGGCGCGCAGACGCTCGAGGACGTTGCGCAGCGCGTCGTCGAGGTGGGTTCCCTGGCTCTCCCAGGAACGCGGAACCTGCATGGTGTGCGCCCAGCGGTAGACGGTGTGGAGGATGTCGGCTCTGGCGTTCGGGTCGGGCACGATGAAGTCGTCGGTCATGAAGGCCCAGGCGCTGTAGTCGGCCAGGGCCTGCGCGAGGTCGGGGTCCGTGGTGGCGTGGGGGAACGCATGGGTGATCAGGCTGGCCCCTCCCGCCCCGTACAGCGAGGCAAGGTTCGCATCGCCGAGGCCCAGGTCGAACTTCTGCGCCCAGGCGGCGCTGTTGGCACTCAGGCGTTCCGCGTCGGCGCCGGTTTCCTCATCAAGGGGGCAGTAGAAGGTCCAGAATCCCTCGGGGAGGTCGGCAAGGTTC
Organism: Streptomyces sp. Tu 2975; assembly: GCF_009832925.1. GTDB lineage: Bacteria > Actinomycetota > Actinomycetes > Streptomycetales > Streptomycetaceae > Streptomyces. The sequence continues at coordinate 2,171,968 of NZ_CP047140.1, read as the reverse complement.
ATCTCTGGGTTCTCCCTTTTCGGGTGATACGGTGCGAGAAGCCGACGCAGGCACCGCGTCGGGTGAGTCACCAGCTTCAGTGGTTTCGAAGGGTGATCAGACCGGCAAGGGCCGCCAGTTCGGCGGCTGCCGACGGCTCCGGACGGGCCTGGTCCAAAAGGTTCAGGGCATCGGCGGTGTGGCGGCGGGCGCGGCGTAGCGTGGCCTGCCGTGCGCCGGTCTGCTCGATCAGGTCCCTGACCCGAGCGAAGTCCTCCTCGCCCAGCGGACCGTTCGCGCGGTACAGAGCGCGCAGGGCCTGGGCCTGCGGGGTGCGGCCGGCCATGGCGGCCGCGACGGGGATGGTGACCTTGCGGGAGCGCAGATCGGACAGGGCGGGTTTTCCCGTCACCGACTCTTCGCCCCAGATGCCGAGGACGTCGTCGATGCACTGGTAGGCGATGCCCAGACGCTGGCCGAAGCCCCGCAGGAGCAGGGCGCGCTCTGGTGTGGCGCCGCCCGCGATCGCGCCGAGTTCGCAGGCGCAGGCGAGCAGTGCGCCGGTTTTGCCGGCCGCGATCGCCGCAGTCCGGTCCTCACTGGCGTCGGCGCCCGACTCAGTGAGGGTGTCGAGGTACTCGCCCTCTATCAGCCCCTGCACAGCCGCCAGCAGCACCGGCACCGTCCGGTCCGCCTCCGACGCCTCGGCAAGGGCCTGGACGGCGGCGAAGAACAGAGCATCTCCCGCGAGGATTGCCGCCGCAATGCCCTTGGCCGTCCAGAGGGCGGGCCGGCCTCGGCGGAGCGGATCGTTGTCGATGATGTCGTCGTGGAGCAGGCTGGCGTTGTGGACCAGTTCCACCGCCACGGCCGCCGCCCGCGCGGCGTGCGGGTCTGCGCCCACCGCCCGGCAGGCCAGCAGGGCGAGGGCCGGGCGGACGAACTTGCTGACGGCCGGGGCGTCCAGGGCAGTGCCGTCGTCGGTCCACCAGCCGAAATGCAGCCCCGCGACGTGCCGGATCTGAGGAGGAAGAGCGTGAACCCGGGTCCGGATCAGCGGCTTCACGAGGGTCGCAGTCTGAGCCAGGATCGTCGCGCAATCACGAGGTGAGTCGCCCACTGGGCCCCTTCCGAGGATCAGGCCATGTCCACGCCAGAATCAGGCAGTAAGAAACGAGGAGGCAGGGCGTGACTGCCAGCGCGTGACGCACGCCCGTGCCTCACTCCGCACCTGCGCCCGCCGTAGTGCGCCGCACGCGCCCGGCCGATGCCGGCCGGCTACGTCGGGGGCGGGAGCCGCTGGTCGCGCTCACAGGCTGAGTTACCCGTTGGGCAGGTGCGTTTTGAGGACGAAGCCTCCGCCTGCTGCCATCTGTTTCTCACTCAGTTGAAGAGGTCGCTGCTGGAGGTACGCGCGTGTGCCACTTGTGTGTGGGAGGGAGCGTTTGGGGCGGTCATTCACTCCCGACACTTGCCTGCTCGTGAAACGGTCGGCGATGCCGCAGGCGCATGTGCAGTGTGCGGGGAGCGAGAGCAGCCCGCCCGGCCTTGGGGCGAACATCGGTGTTGACGGGGTCGAGTTGCCATCGCGAGGTGATGGTGGCAACGGCGATACTGATCTCGGCGATGGCGAGTTTGTCTCCGATGCACTTACGGGCACCGGCTCCGAACGGCACCATCGCACCACGACCCAGTGGCGCGATGTTCTGGGGAAGCCACCGGTCGGCGTCGAACCGATCGGGATGAGGGTAGAGATCGGCCTGGCGGTGCAGCAGATACGGGCTGTAGAGGAGCGTCGTGCCGGCAGGCAGAAGGCGGCCGGCGAGTTCGGTTTCCGACGTCGTGGTTCGGGTGAACAACCAGGCTGGAGGCCAAAGGCGCAGGGCCTCGGTAATGACCCGCCCGGTGACGTCAAGGCGGGCGAGGTCCGTGTGGTCGGCGGCGGCGCCGTCGAGGACGGTGTCGACTTCGGTGTGCAGCTCCGTCCGGACTGCGGGGTGGCTGCCGAGCAAGTGCCAGATCCAGGACAGCGTGGTGGCCGTGGTCTCGAACCCGGCGATGAAGAAGGTAAGTACTTGGTCGTGGATCTCATCGTCACTCAGACCGCCACCGCCAGTGGCGCCGGCCGTCAGCAGGACGGAGAACAGGTCACCGTGATCGACTCCGGCTGCCCGGTAGTCGGCGATCATCCGGCCAGTGAACTGCTTGAGGTTGTGCCGTGCGTCGTTGAAACGGCGGTTGGCCCGCAGGGGGAGCTTCTCCAGCACTGGCAGCGGCAGCAACACCCGCCGTGCGACGCCGCCCGCGATCACGTCCAGGCAATTGCGGATCATGGTGATGTCGGAACCGTCGATCGTCGCTGCGAACAAGGTGCGAGCGGTGACGTTGATCATCAGGGTGTGCATTTCAGCGAGGACGTCGATCACCTGACCGTGCCGCCAGGATTCGATGAGCGACATCACCTGCTCGGCCACCATCGCGCCGTAGCCGACGATCCGCTCGCGTCGGAAGGCCGGCTGAACCAGCCGACGCTGCCCTCGATGGTTCCGGTGAGGACACGTCGCCAGGCCGTTGCCGGCGATCTCGCGACCCTTGTCGTAGAACGGACCGCCCTTGTCGAACGTACGGTCGTCGAGCAGAACCTGATACGTCAGGGCCGGGTCGCAAACGACGTACGCCCGGCGAGGGCCAAGCCTGATCTCGACCAGATCACCAAGACAGGCCAGGGAGACCAAAAACTCCAACGGACGTCGCCCGAACTGCAGAGTGTGACCGAGCAGAGGCAACGCCCCCGGGGCGGTTGCCGTCATAAAAGTCTTCCTCACCGGCAGGACCTCCCCTGTGCGCGCCGGAGCACGGGGCGGGCAGCTCGTGCAAGCCGACACGCGCCCCGGCAACAGACACCAAGTCATCTCAAACATGCTCCGCGACATACCTCAAAGGCACGTCGCGCGGCACGATGTGCCAGGTCCTGGGAAACCCCCGCACGTTCACTGACTGGTACCCCCTGTTTGAGGGCTCTGTGGCTGTCGATGAGCGTCCCGGAGACGCCAGTGGTGCGGCAGGGGTATCGGACGTGCCCCCTCGATCGTTCCGCGACGATGCTTCACTCCCGGCTGACGATCTTCTTTCCGGCGTCGATGCCCTGGCTGGAGCGCGAACCGGTAGCCGCTCCCTAGCCCGTCGGCCCGAAGACTTCAGAAGGGCCCACCGGTAGGACTTCGATTTCATCTCCTGAGTCGTCAGTAACCGAGATCCCTTGCCAGAAATTGACCTTCAGGCCGTTTCTTGGCTCGATCCCACCGAGCCGACCGCCGGATAGGGGTCAGGGGGCGCTGCCTGTGCCGTACCAGCAGTGCTCACGGCGGCCACGAGGGCCATGGACGGTACGGCGACCAGGCAGCTGCCCTGATCTGCATGATGCCCTTGCGCTTCATCGGCTCCCCTGAAATTCGTTGTCGGGCGCGCCCCGTAGGTTCTCTAACGCTTCGGGAACGATCCGGTCACTGTGGCCGTCGGCTATCGCGTCACTCGCAACCGCCGGCCAGCCCGCCTCGCTGGCGACACCGTTCCGCTTGCCAAGGGCGGGTCCGTGCGGCGCTGCCCGGGCCACCGCCTCGACCGGGACGCCGACCAGGACCACCGCACCGCGCTTTCGACAGAAGTCAGCGGCGTCCAGGTCGCCGAGAGGCACTGTCCTGAAGGGGCCGGTGTCGGTCTCGCAAGGGCCACATCAGGTCTTGATGTGGCTCGCCCGAGGCGCGGCTGGTGGCCTACCACTCGATCAGCATCACGTCGCCACTGGCTCCGTCGGCCATGCCGAACAGGGCCACCGGCATCCCTGGACGCAGCCGGCCTCCTCGATGGCGAGGGCCAGTTGGAGGGGTAGGGTGGCGGCGCCCACCTGTGCAATGGAACGTGGCCACCTGATGGGGGGCCGGGCCCCTGACCGGTGTGGTGGACGCGGCTCTGCGCGGAGGTGGAACTGATCGGCTTGTACGGTCATCTGCCGCCGGCGTGGGTGGTGCGGGCAGGTCGGCGTGGCCGCCTGTTTGCCCGGACGAGAGGCCGGCAATCAGCGTCAGAGCGCTGCACGTATTGCAGTTCCGTCCGCGGCATCGAACAGCGCCCCGTGGTCGCGCTGGCCTGGGTGCCGGCTGTCCGGGCTGACTCCCCCTCGCAGACCGTCCGCACGTCGGAGCCGGTCAGGATGTGTGCCCTGCCTTGACCCCGATCGCGCCCGCCCCGAGCCGGAACGCGGGCACACCCGAGCGGCGGGGAGCCGCGCCCGCCAGCCAAGTGCCGCCGTCGGTGGCGTACACGCCCGTCGTGGCGCAGGGCAGGGTGAGCCGGTGCGGTGCGGTGTCGGAGCCCAGCTCCAGGTGGAACGAGGCGGTGGATTTGCCGGCGCTCGCCGTGGTGGCCTCAGTGTTGTAGGGGAGCGGGGCCAGTTCGGGGTTCAGACCGAACACCACGCCGGTCACCGAGCGGTACGCCTCGTTCTTCCGGAACAACTCCGCCAGTGCCGCCGCCGCTCCGTCGGACCCGCCCTCGACGGACTTCAGCCCGCAGACCCGGCCCTCCTCGACGGTGAGCACCACGGGATAGGACACCAGCGGGGTCAGTCGCTCGTACAGGCGCTGCCGTCCGTGCGGGGTGCCGTGGACGACGGGGCGTCCTTTGACGGTGACCGTGCCGGACAGCGGTGTGCCGCCAGTGGTGGAGCGGAACAGCATCCGGCCTGCCGGCGCCAGGTGTACGCCGCCCGCCTCCGGGCCTCGTGCGGCTCGACGTACCCGTCCAGTGCTGCCATCGAGCCGGTGAGCGGCTCGTGGAGGGTCAGCCCGCCCGGCTCCCGCATCGCCAAGAGCATCCGGCGGCCCTGGTGCGCCGTCGCGTCCGGACGGGTCCGCTCCATCGCGGTCAGGAGGCGGCGCAGCCGTTCCTGGGCCAGAGGGCCCTCGCAGAGACGCGCGCCCACCACGACCCGGGACGGTCCGACCGCCTCGGGCGGGGCGGACAGCAGGGGGTCCCGGGTGGCGAGGACGAGCACGTCCGAATCGGCCGGCACCGTGGTGGTGAGCAGCGCGGCCAGCGATGCGGACGGCTCGACCGCGATCAGGGACGGCTCCGCACCGCCCGGGTTGCGTCCCTCGATCCGGATGCTCCGGGCCAGGGGGCTCTCAACTATGACGGTGAAGTGCTTGCCACCCACGGGGTAGGCGGCAAGAACCTCGGGACGTACGACGATCACTGCTGGGCCTTCGCTGTCCGGAAAGGGATGGGGAGGAAGAGGGGAGCCGGGGGAACCCGTGAGTGCTTTCGTCCGTGCGGTGCTGCCGGTAACAGGCAGTCAGGCAGTCAGGGGGTTGGAGAGTGGATCACCAGCGCGCTTCCCTGTCCGCCGCCCCCGCACATCGACGCGACCGCGGTCCGGCCGCCGCGTCGCCCAAGGGCGTGGGCCAGGTGGAGCACCAGCCGCGCTCCGGAGGCGCCCAGTGGGTGGCCCAGGGCGATCGCCCCGCCGTCGGCGTTGACGATGTCGTCGGGGAGCTCCAGCCTGGCGGCGGAGACGACGCCGACCGAGGCGAAGGCCTCGTTGATCTCCACCAGATCCAGGTCGCCGACGCCGATGCCGTCCTTGGCCAAGGCGGCGCGGATGGCGTTGGCCGGCTGCTCGTGCAGGCTCGGGTCGGGCCCGGCGACGTTGCCGTGCGCGCCGACTTCGGCGATCCAGTCGAGACCCAGCTCCTCGGCCTTGCGTCGGCTGCACACCACGACCGCTGCCGCACCGTCGGACAGCGGCGACGAGGTGCCGGCGGTGATCGTGCCGGAGGGGCTGAAGGAGGGGCGCAGCTTACCCAGAATCTCGGCCGTGGTGTCGGGGCGCAGCGACTCGTCGTGCTCGAAGAGCACCGGGTCGCCCTTCCGGCGCGGCACGGATACCGGAACGATCTCCGAGGCCAGGGCGCCCGCGTCGACAGCCGCGGCCGCCTTGCGGTGCGAGGCGGCGGCGAAGGCGTCCTGCTCCTCGCGGGTCACGCCGTAGCGGGTGTTGTACCGGTCGGTCGCGCTGCCCATCACGACGTCGTCGAAGGAGCAGAAGAGACCGTCCAACTCCATGCTGTCGGCCAGTGGCGTCTCGCCGTATTTGATGCCGGCGCGTGCCGTCGCCAGGACGTGCGGGGCCTGCGTCATCGACTCCTGCCCGCCGGCCACGACCAGGTCGAACTCACCGGCGCGGATGAGCTGGTCGGCGAGGGCCACCGCCTCCAGCCCCGAGAGGCAGACCTTGTTGACGGTCAGCGCGGGCACTCCCATGGGGATGCCCGCCGCCACCGCCGCCTGCCGCGCCGGGTTCTGTCCGGCGCCGGCGGTGAGCACCTGTCCCATGATCGTGTACTGCACCTGGTCCGGTCGCACCCCGGACCTCTCCAGCGCCGCGCGGATCACCACGGTGCCCAGCTGGGCCGCCGAGAAGTCCTTGAGGGAGCCGAGCAGCTTCCCCATGGGGGTCCGTGCTCCCCCAGAATCACCGAACGTGCCATGTCTTCCTCCAGGTTGAGGGTAGGAGGTGGTTCACCGACTCCGCCGAACCTACCCATCGGTAATGTCAGGGTCACGCCATGTGAGCAACGGCACGGTGAGGAGTCGTGGGACCCGGGCGAGCCGAGCCGGCGTCAGCGGGCGGCGTGACGGACTCGGTCACAGCTCCTCCATGACGAAGTCGACCTTGGCCGCGCCGCAGTCGGGGCACTCCCAGTCGTCGGGGATGTCCTCCCACTTGGTGCCGGGCGGGAACCCCTCTTCGGGAAGGCCTAGTTCCTCGTAGTAGACCCATCCGCAGAGGAGACACATCCACGCCCGCTTGCCGGACTGGTTGCTCATACGATTCCTTGTCTGTTCCTGTTCCTGTGCTCGGTGACAAAGGCGGAGACGGCGGTACTCACGTCCTTCGACATGAGGATGCCCATGTGACCCGTCCCCGGCTTGCTCACCAGTGTTGCGTCCTTCAGCCCGGCGGCGACGGCCTCCGCATCGGAGTACGGCACCATCGGGTCGTCGGGGTCGTGCAGGACCAGTACCGGCCGTTCGAAGGAGGCGCCGAGTCCGACGATGTCCCAGTGGCTGACCGGCACTCCGTTGCGGCGGTGCAGCTCGCCGTAGATGCCCTCCACCACGGCGGGCGTCAGCCGCAGGCCCCCGCCGTCCCAGCGTTCCAGGACTCCGCCCAGCGTGCAGGCCGGGGCGACGAGGACGAGGCAGTCGAGCGGCCGTCCGGTTCTCTCCACAGCCGCGCCGATCGCGGCGATGCCGCCCAGCGAGTGGGCCACGACGACCCGTACGTCACCGAGCGTGTCCAATACGGCGCCGACGGCCCGGGTGTACTGCGTCATCGTCGCCTGGTCCCCGTCGCGCACCCCATGGGCGGGGCCGTCGAAGGCTGCCACCCGGAATCCGAGGTCGCGCAGCGGCGGGACCAGCGAGTGCATGCTGCTGCTGTCCGCGGCCCAGCCATGCACCAGTAGTGCAGTGCCCTCGGCCGCCCCGCCTTCGCCCCAGAGGAAGCCGTTCGGTACGTCGGTGTTGCCGGTGACGGTGAACCGGTCGGCTCCCAAGGGCAGCACGTTGTCCGGGCGCAGGCCGAGGGTGCGCGTGCTGCTGAACGCGTCGGTCGCCCACCGCACCCCCGCCATCGGGGTCATGACCCCGATGGCGGTGTGGGCGAACCTGCGCAGCAGCTGCGCCTTCACCGGCTTCCCTCGGACCCCACGGACGTGGGGGTCCCTGGCGTCACCTTGCTGCGGGACAGGTCCGAGTAGTACCCGGACTCCGTGTCGTAGAAGTGCAGATGGCGGACGATGCTCCACATCTGCCCGAAGCTGAACTTGCGTTCCCGCACCATGCCCGGATAACGCTCCTTGAGCATCGCCTGCGCCTTGGGCAGGTTGTAGTACGGCACCACCGGCGCCACGTGATGCGCCGTGTGGATCGAGATGTTGTGCGTGAGGAACAGCAGCCATTTGGGATAGACGTAATCCGTGGTGACCAACAGTCGGCTGGCGTTGCGCGTCCAGTACTCAGCCGTCAGGTACGGCACGTCGCTGGAGCTGTGGTGCATCAGCGTGGTCGCGCTGAACCAGGCGTGCGTGGCGATCCAGGGGGCGACGAAGTAGAGCAGCAGCCCCGGGACGCCGGTGAAGTACACCAGCGTCGCGAAGTACGGGACGGCCACGGCGGCGACGAACATGATCGAGCGCCGTACCTCGCGCCGCTGCCCCGCCTTCGGGTAGAAGCCGGGCCGGAACCCGGATTCCACCCAGTAGTTGATCGTCCCGCCCCAGAACGCCCAGGTGCGGGTCGAGATGTACACGGCCTTCTGCCACAGGGACATCCGGTCGTACATGCCGGCCGGCAGGGGGCGCCAGTCGGTGTCGAGCTCGAGGTGGTTGGTGCTGCTGTGGTGCATGTTGTGCACATGCCGCCAGGCGTGGAACGGGTAGATCAGCGGCAGCAGCGAGACGTGCCCGATCGCGTAGTTGAGTTTGCGGGAACGGGAGAAAGAGCCGTGGCCGCAGTCGTGCGCGATGCAGTGCAGTCCCCAGCCGCCGAGACCGGCCACGATCCACAGGGGTATCCAGAGCAGCCAGTGCGGAGCCCAGGCCACCCCCGCGATCGCACCCGCGTAGAGCAGCCAGCTGACAGTGAACCCGACGATGCCCCGGCCCACGCGCGGCTCGAAGTACTCCTTCGGTATCGCGCCCGCGAGGCGTTCGCCCTCGATCTGCTCCGCCTGAGCCAGAAACGTCTGGAAGTGTTCGTCCGGTGCCGAAGGGAAGTCGAATGCACCCATGTCGTCTCCTTTGTGAGAACGGTCGGTGCCCAGTGATCAGAAGGAAGGGCCCCAGGGTCTAGGTGGTGAGCTTGAGCTCCTTGGCCAGGTACTGGCTCAGGGCGTCGATGGACTGGTACTCGTAGAGCAGGCCGGGCGACAGCCGGCGCTCCACGATCTTTTCGAGGGCTCCGGACACCTGGACCGCCACCCGGGAGTCGAGCCCGTACGACTCGAAGGTCTTCTCGGTGTCGATGATGTCTCGCGGGATCTCGGCGTGGATCGCCAGGTAATCGGTGAGCCACTGCTTGAGTGCCGCTTCGGTCAGCGGCCGCTGGGGCTGCGGAACCGCCTTCTTCCTCTTGAACACCTGCGCGCTCCTGTCTCGTTGCTGCTGACGGCTGGGCGCGGCTCTCTCAAGCCGCGACCCGTGTCTGTTCCTTGCGTTTGGCGATGGTCGCCTTGTCGGGTTCGCGCAGGCTCCACACGACGCCGAGTTTGCCGAGGCCCGCGAGCAGCCACCCGCTCAGGTCGGGCTCCCACCAGCTGACGCCGTGCCGGTAGGAACCGGGGAAGGCGTGGTGGTTGTTCTGCAGTCCCTCGCCGAAGGTGAAGATGGCGACGGGCCAGTTGTTGGCGCTGCGGTCCTCGTTGTCGAAGGGGCGTCCGCCGAAGGCGTGGCAGATCGAACCGACGCACCAGGCCGCCTGGTTGGCGACGAAGATGCGTGCCAGCCCACCGAAGACCAGACCGGTCAGCGCGGACATCGCCGTCTGCTCGATCACGAAACCGACGACGGCCGGGAGCAGCAGGCCACTGAGCACCCACAGCGGGTAGGTGCGGTGGTAGTACATCAGTCGTCGGCTGCGCAGCACGTCGGGCCCGAAGACGGTCCACTTGGTGGTCTCCGCGCTGAGCATCCACGGCATGTGCGCGTACCAGAGGCCGCGCATACGAGCCTTGAATTCCCACCCGTGCAGGTTGGGCGAGTGCGGGTCACCCTCCTGGTCGCTGAACCGGTGGTGCCTGCGGTGCGTGGTGACCCAGAACATCAGGGGACCCTGGGCGCCCATGGAGCCCGTGATCATCATGATGCCCTCGAACACGGCCGACGTCTTGAACGCCTTGTGGGCGAGATACCGGTGGAATCCGACCGTGATGCCGAACATGTGGACGAAATACATCGCGCCGAACAGCCACAGGTCCGTCGCGGTGAACTGCCCGGTCCACAGGAAGTAGAGCGCGGCAGCGGTGCCGACGAGGGGCAGTGTCATGGTGGTCAGCGCAGAGAACCGCTTGGTCCGGAGGCTGACGGGGTCAAGCCTGACGACCGCGTTCGCGACGGCGCCGGGGGTGGTGGAGGAACTGGCCGATGACATCGCTCACATCCCCTTTTCTTCTGTGCGTGTTCGCTTCTCATCGCTGCGCATGCGCTCGGGATAGCGCACATCGGAGACCAGGCCGAGCTTCTCGAAGGACCGGATCACGGCGCCTGTCGGATCGATCTGCCACAGCCCGTGCCGGTTGTGGGCCAGAGCGGGACGCGCATGATGGTTGTTGTGCCAGGACCCGCCCACGGACAGCGCCGCGAGGGGCGCAACGTTCCTGCTGTTGTCGCGCGTGCGGTAGTCGCGGTTCCCCAGTGTGTGGCCGATGGAGTTCACTCCCCAGGTCACATGGTCGAGGAGGAAGATCCGGGCCAGCCCGCCCCAGAGGAGGCCGCCGACGGCGCCGCGCACGGTGCCGCCGCCGAGCAGCCAGCCGAGGATCGCGGGAAGGGCGAGTCCGGCGAGCACCCAGACGAAGTAGTACTGGTTGAGCCGCATGACCAACCGGTCCCGCACCAGGTCCGAGGCGCGCCTGCTCCAGTTCTGCCGGCTCACGGTGAACAGCCAGCCGACATGGCCGTGCCAGAACCCGCGGAGCCGGGCGGAGAGCCCCGGTGCGAGCGCCCGGGGGGAGTGCGGATCGCCGTCCCGGTCGGTGAAGGCGTGGTGCTGACGGTGGATGGCGACCCAGAAGACGACCGGCCCCTGGGCGGCCATGCTGCCGGCGATGCCCCAGAAAGCGGTCATGGCCGGCCCGGCGGAGAAGGAGCGGTGGGAGAAGAAGCGGTGGAAGCCACCCTCGACGCCCAGGGAAGTGATCAGGTACATGACCATGAGAAGAAGTCCGTCGTACCAGGTGAATCCGTACTCGACGGAGAAGGCGATGGCGGCCGCCATGCCGAGGGTGGGCACCCCCACGGTGACCCAGGCGAGCCTTCGGGCAGCCACGTCGACTCCGCCCTCGGACCCCCCTGCCGCGGTCCCGCCGGGTATCACCCGGTCGGCTCCGGCGTCGGCGGCGCTCATGAGACGGCCGTCCGCTCCGCCACCGGGGCCGGCGCGAACGCCTTGAGACCTCCGGCGAGGAAGGCGTCCCGTGTCGCCCTGCGGCGGATCTTGCCGCTGGTGGTCATCAGGACGGTGCCGGGTGGGCCGAAGTGGATGCCGGCCGGCCGGACACCGTGGTCTCCTGTCACCGCCGCGGTCACCAACTCCCTCAGCTTGCTCTCCTCCGCCGCGAACTCCCGGCCCGTGCCGCGGTATTCGGCGACGACCACGACTTCCTCCTCGTCGCGTGCGGTGCTCCGCACGGAGAACGCGGCCGTCCTGCGCAGTGCTTCGTGCGACCCCAGGACCGACGACTCGATGTCCTGCGGGTGGAGGTTGCGGCCCCTGATGACGATCAGGTCCTTGAGCCGGCCCGTGACGAACAGCTCCCCGTCGAGCAGGAAGCCGAGGTCGCCGGTTCGCAAGTACTCGGGCCCGTCGCCACGGCCCTCCGGCCGGGCGCCGAAGGTCTTCTCTGTCAGCTCCGGCCGACCGAGGTAGCTGCCGGCCACGTTGGGTCCGGTGACCCACAGCTCGCCCACGCTGCCGGGCGCCACCGGGCGGCCGGACTCGGGGTCGACGACGATGACGTCGTGGCCCGTGGCGATCACGCCGCAGCTGACCACGCCCACCGCCTTGTCGGTGTCTCCGCTGCCGGTCCTGCGCACCTCACCTCGCTCCAGCGCCTCCTTGCTCACCCACTCGGTCCGGATCTCGGAACTCTGCTCGGGCTTACCGGAGACGAACAGGGTGGCCTCGGCAAGCCCGTAACAGGGGATGACGGAACCGATGTCAAAGCCGCAGGCGGGGCCGAAGCGCTCCTCGAACCGCTCCAGGGTCGTGCTGGACACCGGCTCGCTTCCGCAGAAGACCTGCCGAAGGGAGCTCAGGTCGAGCGTGGCGAGCTCTTCATCGCCGATGCTCGTGGTGCAGAGGTCGAACGCGAAGTTCGGTCCGACCGTGATGGTGATCCGGTGGTCGGTGATCGCCTTGAGCCAGCGGTACGGGTCCTGGACGAAGTGGACCGGGGACATCATCACGAGGGGCCAGCCCCCGTGCAACGCCAGCATGATGGTGCCCATCAGCCCCATGTCGTGGTACGGGGCAGCCAGGAGCAGCCGATGCGGTTCTCCTCGAAGCCCATGTGGCTGTCGAGGACCCGGCAGTTGCTCACCAGGTTGGCATGCGTGAGGACGATGCCCTTCGGGTCTCCGGTGGAGCCCGAACTGTACTGGAGCAGGGCAGGATCGACCGCCCGCAGCGGCATGTCCCGCTCCGGCCGGGTCAGGTAGAACTCGTCCTCGGGGAAGATCCACTGCGGCCGTTCCGTTGAGCCGGGCAACTGCTCGTGGAGCTGGTCCACCTGGCCGGCGAAGCGCGGGTGGGTCAGGACGGCCCGGGGGGCGCAGTCCTCCACGATGGACAGGAAGCGCCCCATGGCCCGTCGCCCGAAGGGCGGGAACGACGGCACGGCGGTGCATCCGGCGCGCAATATGCCGAACAGGCCCGCCACGTAGTCGAGTCCGGGATCAAGGGCCAGGACCACACGTCCGCGGTCGAGACCGCTGTCGTGCAGCCGGGCGGCGACCGCCGATGCCCGGTCGGCGAGTTCGCGGTAGGTCCAGTCGATGGCATGCTCGCTCGTTCCGTCGGGAAGGAATCGGAAGGCGAGCCGGTCTGGTGTTCGCCGGGCCCGCTGGTCAAGGATGTGCACCAGCGACGTCCCGGAGGGGGAATCCAACGGTTCCACAGCCAACGGCCTTTCAGGTCTGTTCTCTGTCGGAAGCGTGCGCGTCAACTCAGCCTGCGCGGACCACCCGGAGCTGGTGGGCGGCCCCCAGATATGTGCCGTCCGGGTCCCAGGCGTCGATCTGCTCGTTGATCCAGCCGCCGGCGGAGGCGGCGAGCGTCCTGGCGCGCAGCAGGATCCAGGGGGAGGAGGCCTTGGCGAGTCCCGCGCCGGGCCTGACCGTCAACTCGACGGTGGGCACCAGGACGAGCTGGGAGAGGACGGCTGCGTAGGAGGGAGCAAGGGCGTCCATGAGGAAGACGAAACGGAGCACGTCCGGCGCGTTGTCGTCCTCCAGGAGGCGTACCCACGCGATGAGTTCGGGATCCGGGCCGCCCGCGTACGGACGCGCGGATCCCACCGGCCGGATCTGCATGCTGGCGGAGATGGGCACGAACTCTGGTGGAATGGCGAACACTTCGCACTCGTCCGGCGGTGGGGCAGTGGGCGCGGCCGGTGCCACCGGCTGCCAGGAGGGCTCACCCGGACGTCCGTAGACGGCCGATGCCTCGATGTGAAGCCCCTCGTCGCTCTCCGCTCTGGCGGTCACCACAGCGCTGGTCCGGCCGGCACGGACGAGGGAACTCGCCACGGTGAAACCGGACTCGATCGACCGGTCGAAGCGCCCGGTGACGCTCTGGAGTTCCAGATCGGGAACGTGCGACTGCGTCGCAGAAGTTAGCAGGGCTAGTGCGAGGCCACCGTGAAATCCACCGAATCCCTGCAGGTGATTTTCTGCTTCGAACCCCCCGCTGGCTGGATTCCCCAGTAGCGCTCCTGGCCCGTTTGTGTCGTGGGTACTTGGCATGTACCCAACAGTAGTCTGTCCCTAGTTATTCGGCAGGCATATCCATCTGTGAGGAGCACCACAATGGTAGATCTGTGGGCCGGTGTTGCAGCTGAATGAACCCTCGGGTCAGCCGGTGTGGAATGCCCGCGACTTCACCTGTGCAGAGGAAGCCGCGGGTGGGCCGGAATTGTGCCTCATTAGCCGAAGAACTCGATCAACTCCGATATGACGGCTTCAGGTTGCTCCTCGACGAGATAGTTGCGTGTGTCCTTGATCTCGGACACGCGCACGTCGGTTCCCTGGGTGGGCAGCACCTTCTGCATGTACTCGAAGAAGCCGCCGTACGCGAGCCCCAGCATGGGCACGGTCACCTTGCCGTACCCGCGGAAGTCGTCGATGTCCTGTTGGTAGGCCTGGAACCAGGCCTGACTTGCGCGGATGGCTTCCGGTGAGTCGTACGCACGGGCGTAGACGTCGCGGTCGCGGGAGGCGATGGCGTCCGGGTTCACAAGGCTGAGGCCGAACATGTAGTCGACCATGTGGCGGTAGCGGCCGGCCAGTATCTTCTCCGGAAAATCGGGGACAAGGTTGAATGCGAGCCACCAGCGGTGCGGCCCCGGATCGGTGGGTCGAGGCATGATGCGGAACTCGTGGTAGTTCTCGTCGATGTGGGTCGTATTCAGCATCGCCAGCTTCGCCGTCGCCGACGGATGGTTAAGGGCGTGACTGAATGCGACCATCGAGCCGATTCCGTGACCCGCAATATTAATGCGTTGGTAACCGAGGTGAACGGCCAGTGCGTGAATGTCTCCCGCCATCGACTTCTTGTCGTATCCGGACTCGGGCTTACTGGAACTGCCCATTCCGCGTATATCGACGGCGATCACGCGGAAGCGCTTGGCGAGGGAGGGCATGATCTTCCGGTATTCCCACCACGTTTCCGGCCAACCGGGCAGGAGCATCAATGGCTCGCCCTGCCCACCGGCCACGTAGTGCAGTCGGACCCCGTTGACGTCGGCGTGCTCGCTCGTGAAGTCCCCGTCCAGGGAGGCCGCGAGCTCCTGGTCACCGAACGGTGTGTTCGTCGACATGTGTCTTCCTCTCCGTCGGCGGACGGATCCGCCGTGGTCCTGCCGCTGCGAGTAGTAGGGAACGCCCGGTGTGGATCGATTCAGCCGCGGGATCGGCCCGGGTCAGCCGGTCGTGACGAGCAGTCGGTCGTGTCCGCGCTGCACGATCTGGTTGCGGAATGTGGGCGTGCCGACCAGGGCCATGTCGGGCAGCCGGCTCAGCAGTCTCGGCACCGCGGTCTCCGCCGACATCCGGGCCAGTGCCGCCCCGAGGCAGTAGTGCATGCCGCCGCTGAAGGTGAGCGGCTGGTTGTCCTCGCGCGACGGGTCGAAGACATGGGGCTCGGAGAAGCGACGCGGGTCGCGGTTGCCCGCGGCGATGAGCAGGGTCAGCGGGACTCCGGCGGCGACCTTCACCCCGAAGAATTCCAGGTCCCGGGAGGCCACCCGGTTGAGCGCCTGCACCGCCGGGTCGTAGCGGAGCGTCTCCTCGGCGAACCCGGCGGCCGCCTGCGGGGCGTCGCGCAGCTCGGCCCCTTCCGCGGGGTGCTCCAGGGCGAGTCGCACCATGTTGCTGAGCAGGTCCTGCGGCGCTTCGGCCGCGGCGACCAACAGCAACATCAGGTTGGCGACCAGCTCCTCGTCCGTCAGTTCGCCGCCCGCGTCGCGGGCCTTGATGAACATGCTGGTCAGATCGGGGCCGGGGGTCGCGCGGCGGCGGGCGACCAGTTCCTGGAAGTACTCCGCCAGACGGTCCATGGCGCCGTCGCCCGGCACGAGTTGCGCCAGGTCACCGATGGGCTCCAGGGCCAGCGTGATGTCGCCGACGATGGTGCGGAGTCCTGCGTGGTCCTCGTCGGGGATGCCGAGCAGCTCACCGATGACGCCGGTGGCCATGCGGAATGTGAACTCGGGTACCAGGTCGACCGTTTCGCCGCTCGCGCCGAGTGCGGCGACGTTGCGCACGGCGTCCTCGGCCCGGCGTTCCACCATGGGCTGCCACGCTGCCACGCTCCGGGCGGCGAAGGCGCTGCCGAAGAAGCGCCGGAAGCGCTCGTGGTCCGGGTCGTTGGAGAACAGCATGTTCTTCGTCAACCAGTACCAAGAGGAGTGATCCCGCCAACCGGGCAGCTTCACGTCCTGGACCGCCGCGTCGGTCGAGAGCAGGTCCGGGTCACGCAGGGCCCGGGCGCACTCGGCGTGGCCGGTGACGAAGACATGGACACCGCCCACGTCCACCACCGGACCGTGGGCGCGCATCTCCTCGTACAGGGGGTATGGGTTCTGCTTGCCCTCGGGCGCCAGCAGACGGGCCATCACATCGAGCGGATCGGCCAGGATTTCGGTAGAGCTCACTCTCACTCCGGATGGGTGTCGGTTCGTGCCTTCGGGTCCGTGCGAGGCGATGCAGGTGCGTACCGAGGCGCGGCCTTCTGGGGATCGCGAGAAGATCCACTGCGCTGTCGCTCACGGCCGCCCCCGAGTGGGTTGGGATATCCAACCCGCATGGCGGAGTGACCATAACAACGCCGGCTCCGGCTGGCAACCACCGCTTGGTGGACCACAGTTGAGCGTTGTCCGTCACACCTGTCCGCTGCTGGTTGCAGGCCTCGATCAACCGTTGCTACGTTCGCCGACCAAGTCAGTTGGAATTCCGAACCCAATGACGGGAAGAACGGGACGATCATGAGCCTCCCCGACGAACAGACCGCTGCCGTCACCGGATCCACGACTCCAAGACCACGTCTGGGACCGGTCTTCGCCGTCGTCGCAGCCGGTGTCGCCATGGCGAACCTCGACGTGTTCATCGTGAACGTGGCCCTGCCCGACATCGGCCGTGAGTTCTCCGGCCCCTCGCTCGCGTCCTTGTCCTGGGTGCTCAACGCCTACGCCGTTGTCTTCGCCGCGCTGCTGGTGCCGGCGGGCAACTTCGCCGACCGCACCAGCCCCCGGACGGCCTATCTGGCGGGCATCGTGACGTTCACCGTGGCCTCCGCGCTCTGTGCCCTGGCGCCCGACGTCTGGTTCCTGGTGGCGGCCCGCGTGGTGCAGGCGGTCGGTGCGGCCATGCTCATTCCCTCCTCGCTCGGTCTGCTCCTGGCCTCCGCTCCGCCGGAGCGAAGGATGTCCTCGGTGCGTGCCTGGACGGCCATCAGCGGTGTGGCCAGCGCCCTTGGCCCGGTCGCCGGTGGCCTGCTCACCGAACTGAACTGGCGCTGGGTGTTCTTGGTGAACCTGCCGATCGGCATCGCCGCCCTGGTCGCCGGTGCACGGGTGCTGCCGAGGGTGCCCGCCCGGGATCTGCCGCGCCCCGACCTACTGGGGTCGGCCCTGTTCACCATCGCCATCGCGGCCCTCGCGCTCGGTCTGGTCAAGGGCGAGGACTGGGGCTGGGCCTCCGGGAATTTCCTCGGTGCGCTGGCCGCCTCGCTCGTCCTGCTGGTGTGGTTCGTGGCGCGCTCCGCCCGGCACCGTTCGCCGGTGCTTCCTCTTCCGCTGCTGAAGATCCCGGCGTTCAGCCCAGCTTCGCTCGCCAACGTCCTCTTCGCGGTGGCCTTCGCGGCCATGTTGCTGTCCACCGTGCTGTGGTGCCAAAACGTCTGGAACTGGTCGCCGCTCAAGACGGGCCTGGCGATCTTCCCGGGCACCCTGCTGCCCCCTGTGCTGGCCATCAGCATCGGACCGCTCGCCCGCAGGCTCGGCGCCGGCCCGATCGCGGTGGCCGGCTGCGTGGTGTTCGCCGCCGGAATCGCCTGGTGGTACGTGCAGATGGAGCCGGCCGCGGACTACCTGACCGGGATGCTGCCCGGCATGCTGCTCACCGGCGTGGGCGTCGGTCTGACCCTGCCGACCCTGATCACCGCAGCGGTCACGGCGCTGCCGCCGCAGAGCTTCTCGACAGGCTCGGGCGTGGTCACGATGGCCCGCCAGGTCGGCACCGTGCTCGGTATCGCGCTGTTCGTCGCGGCCATGGGTGCCCCGAGCGGCGCCACCGAGACGCTGGCCGCCTTCGACGACGGCTGGTTGCTGACGCTGGCGGCCACCGCGGCCGCCGCGGTCGCGAGCGTCTTCCTCGGCCGGGCCGGGCGGGCGCCGCAGGCCGCCGCACAACAGTCATGACGCGGGGCGGGCGCAGCTGTCGGCCGTGCTCGCACCCTTCCGTTCCTACGGGGCCGCTGGACGCGGCACCGAGTATTGCCACAGGAGGTACTCATGCGTGATGCAGTGATCGTCGAGGCCGTTCGCACACCCACCGGCAAGGGCAAGCCAGGTGGCGCGCTGCACGGCGAGCACCCCGTCGACCTGCTCGCGAGGACGCTCGGCACCCTGGTGGAGCGGACCGGAGTGGACCCCGCGCTCATCGACGACGTCGTCGGCGGCTGCGTCAGCCAGGTGGGGGACCAGTCGTTGAACACGATCCGCAATGCGGTGCTGGCCGCGGGATTCCCCGAGAGCGTGCCGGCCATGACGGTGGACCGCCAGTGCGGCTCGTCCCAGCAGGCCGTACACATCGCGGCCCAAGGGGTGATGAGCGGCGCCTACGACGTGGTGGTGGCCTGCGGGGTCGAGTCGATGTCCCGGGTGCCGATGGGGTCCAGCGTGCTTCCGGGCAGCGATCCGTTCGGTCCGAAGCTCGGGGAGCGCTACCCGGACGGGCTGGTCGGGCAGGGCATCAGCGCCGACCTGATCGCGGCCCGCTGGAAGATCAGCCGCAAGGAGCAGGACGCCTTCGCACTGCTCTCCCACCAGCGTGCCGCATCGGCCTGGGAGCGGGGCGAGTTCGACCGGGAGGTCGCTTGGAGCGGCATGCCGGACGAGACCGTGCGGCCCGCGACCACCGCCGAGGCCCTGGCGGGGCTCAAGCCCGCCTACTACGACCCGCGGATGGAGGAGCGATTCCCGGAGATCGGCTGGACCGTCTCGGCGGGCAACACCTCACCCCTCAGCGACGGCGCGGCGGCCCTGCTGATCATGGGATCGGACGTGGCCGAGAGGCTCGGCCTGCGCCCCCGGGCCCGCTTCCGGGCGTTCGCCGTGGCCGGGGACGACCCCCTGTTCATGCTCACGGCCATCATGCCCGCCACCGAGAAGGTGCTGTTCAAGGCCGGCCTCGAGGTGGACGACATCGACCTGTTCGAGGTCAACGAGGCCTTCGCCTCCGTGGTCCTGGCCTGGCAGTCGGAGACCGGCGTCGACATCGACAAGCTCAACGTGCGCGGCGGAGCCATCGCGATCGGCCACCCGCTCGGGGGCAGCGGCGCCCGGATCATGACCACGCTGCTGCACAATTTGGAGGACCGAGGAGCACGCTACGGACTGCAGACCATGTGCGAGGCCGGCGGCCTGGCCAACGCGACCGTCATCGAGTGCCTCTGAGACGGGCGGCCTCCGAGACGGGCGCCTGAGGCGGGCAGTAGGTGCACCGCGTAGCGTTCAGGACGCGAGTAGACCTAAGGTGGCGCCATGGCGAAGTCAACAGCTCCTCGAGCGTGTTCCATCGCGGACGCGCTCGAGTTGGTGGGTGAGCGCTGGTCCTTGCTCGCCGTCCGGGAAATCCTGCACGGTGTGCGCCGTTTCGACGAGATCGTCCGCAACACCGGGGCATCCCGCGACATCCTGACCACACGGCTGCGCAAGCTGGAGTCCTGCGGCGTCGTCCGGCGCGAGCAGTACAGCGAGCGTCCACCCAGGTTCGAGTACCACCTCACCCCGGCCGGTACCGAGGTGGGGGACGTCCTGCTGACCCTCATGCGGTGGGGTGACCGGCACCTGAACGCCGATGACCCACCCGTCCGCTGGCTTCATTCCTGCGGCAAGGTGCTCGAGCCCGTGGTGGTCTGCAACCACTGCGGCGAGCCTGCCCGCAACAACGTCCACACCGCTACCGGCCGTGGCGTGCTCGTCGTCGACGAGGTGGGGCTCGGCACGTAACTACCCTGTCGTGCGGTCGCGTTCCCCGGAGTGCGACCGTGCCGGCGGCTGAGCCCGCCGCGATCATGCCCATGGCATGTTCGCCACGATCAAGTAAGCGTGCACCACACGGGACGTCCCTGGCCGGAGCAGCGGCGAAGGAGATTGCGCGCGGGCCCTCCCACCGCTGGGAAAAGGCCGTAGACGATCAGGCACGCAGTGATCACAACCGGCGACGACACTGCCAGGAGTGCCGCCGCGGCTTCCCGCTCACGACCTCGGTGGAGACGTACGTCGTCCTGCCCCCGAGCCGGTCGATCACGGAGGCGAGGGGCAACGCGCCGAACCGCCGTCCCACGGCGTCGGACGAGGGGCGACGGTCACGGCTTCGGAGGCCCGAAGAGCGCGACGTACCGCAAGGCCAGACGAGGTGCCTGACCGGCTGTGCATGTGCCGCCGTTACGGCGAAAGCGCTGCTCGGTGGGCCGCACTGCCACTGCCGGGAGTGGCACGGGCCGCGGTGACGGATCCCCGGCGACCCGCGTATTCGCTGAGCGGGCCACCGGTCACCGGTTGCCCGGGCCCGGCGCGCACTTGAGGAAGTCTCGCCGTAGCGGGAGCCTCTACGGGCAGGCCCGCACCGTGACGCTCGTTTGACGCTCAGGGTCCCAAGATGTCGTCCACCGGGCCGAGAGCCCGGCCCTGACCTGCGGTTTCTGTTGACGCGCTCTCTGTGACATCTTTCCGATGACGCATCACGTGGAGTGCGTGGCGATCCCTGAGCCTGCTGGAAAGGGCCGCTGACCTGGCGCTTGCAGGGAATGAAGGACCCAGGCTCGGCCTTGGCGGATCCGGCCGACGACCCGCCTGCTGGTGGTGCGCGACCTGCGAGGTCGGCGCCGATTCCTCAGCCGAGCGGGCTCAGGAAGGTGAGGAGGGACTCCTTCTCCTGTATCAGGGGCTGGAGCGCCGCGTTGAACGGCGGGCCGTAGGGGGCCGCCAAGTGGGTCTGGAAGGCGGCCTCGCTCGCATACACCTCGAAGATCCAGTACGCCAAGGGGTTGGATTTCTTGGTGTACACCTCGAAGGCGAGGTTGCCGGGCTCCTCGCGGACGCGGGCAGCGTAGTCCTGGACCAGCTCGGCGACACGTTCCTCGTTTCCGGGGCGCACGGTGAACTCGGCCAGCAGTGACTTGTTCATGTTTTGACTCCTGTTCCGTTGCCGGTGGTGCCGGCAGGGCGGAACGGTGTGGAGGCGGTCGGTTGAGGACCGGTGCCCACCTCCACACCGTCAGGGGGCTGGGCAGATGGTCAGCTGCGGTATGACTGCATCTGCCAGACGTTGGCGCTGTCCAGGCGGGCAGAGCCGCCTTCGGCGAATAGCTGGATGCCGTCGCTGTCCGGGCTGGGGAAGATCTGGTCCGTGATCACGGCCTCGCCTTGGCCGCCGAACGCCTCGACCGAGGACCAGTCGACCAGGATCCGGAGTTCGACCTTGCCGTTCTTGGCTGTCAGCGGTGCGCGCTGGATGCCGGGGAAGTCGCGGTGGAAGTCCACTGCGCCCGAACGCGTCCGGTCGACGTAGAGCTCCTGGGTCTCCCTGTCGTAGCCGATGACGGTTTCCTGGCCCTGCCCCGTGCGTACCTTGAACCCGAAACGCTTGGCGTCGCCGAGGGTGAACGTGGCCCGGATGTCGAGTGCTTTGCCGTCGGCCCGGCCCGCGGCCAGCGGCATGGAACCGGCCGCGATTCTGGTGCTGCGCACGCTGGTCAGGGGTCCGTGGAGTGATGCCACAGTGGACACGGGCTGTTGCGTCAGCCGGATCCGGCCGTTCACCGTGCGCAGGGCCATCTCTCGCGGGATGCTCTGTGCGCCCCGCCAGGGTGAGGTCGGGGTGTTGTTGCCGTATTGCCAGTTGTTCATCCAGCCGATCATGCGGCGCTTGCCGTCCGGACTGTCCTCCCAGGAGACGGCGGCGTAATAGTCCTTGCCGTAGTCGACCCAGTCGGCTCGCTGCAGGTTCGAGCGGGCCGGCTGGTCGGCGGCGACGAAGTGGTCGGCCATGACATGGCCCCAGCCGGCCGTGTTCATGTCGACGATCTGGATAGTGGCCTGCTTGCCCTGGTGGGCGCGGAGGTCGAAGGAGGCCCAGTCCAGGGTTCCGCTGTCCGCGCCGGTCGCGCTGTGGACGACCTTGCCGTCGATGAGGAGGTTGACCGTGGTCTCTCTCGAGCGGGGCCGTGCGGGGGTGTCGGACAGCATGACCTGGTCGAGCAGGATATGTCCCCAGCCGCCGGTGTTCTCGTCGACGACCTCGAGGTGCGCGGTCCGGCCGGCGAGGGCGCCCAGGTCCCAGGAGACCCAGTTGAGGGATTCGGAGTCGGCGCCGGTGGCACTGCGTACCGTCTTGCCGTCGACGACGAGCCGGACGGCGGTGGGCGCGTCGGATCCGGAGGGGTGGTCGCCTCCGCCGACGAGGAGGTTGAGGTGCTTGGCGGTGATGGTGAACTCGGGCGAGGTGAGGGTGCCCGTGGTCGCGTCGCCGTTCAGGAACGTGTTCACCAGGCCGGTGCCCGTGTGTCCGGACACGGGGTTCTGCCCGGGGAGGGTGCCGTGTGCGGGGCTGGTGCCGAAGGCGGTGCCGGTGGTGGTCCAGGAGCCGTAGGTGTCCTGCTCGAAGTCGGCGAGGATCTCGCCCGCGGGTGCGGGGGAGTCGCCCATCACGGAGCCGGGGACGTACGGGTGACGGCCGCCGCCCACCTTGAAGTTGAGGTACGGGCTGTCGACGGTGAAGGGCGCGGAGGTGAGGGTGCCGGTCTCGGAGTCGCTGCCGCGGAAGCTGTCGACGAGTCCCTTGCCCTCGAAGCCGTTCGTGCCCGAGGGGTCGGGCGCCGGCGCGGGGACCGGTCCGCTGCCGAAGGCGGTGCCGGTCGTCTGCCAGCTGCCGTAGTCGGCTCCCTCGAAGTCCTGCATCACCACTCCGGGCGGAGGCGTGTAGGAGCCGTCGTTATCGGGAGTGAACTTCGTGCCGTCGAAGTCGCCCACGAAGTACTGGGCGGCCGAACCGCCCGCGATGCCACCGGGGTTGATGTTGACGACGAGCGCCCACTTGGTGCGCCGGGGGTCACCGTCGACGGGCAGCGGGAACAGGTCCGGGCATTCCCACACGCCGCCCACCGCGCCCTGCGGGCCGAAGTCGCTCAGGTGCGTCCAGGTCTTGAGGTCCTTGGAGGAGTAGAACCGGACCTTGCGCTCGGTGGACAGCGACACCGTCATCAGCCAGCTCTTGGTGGGCGCATACCACTGGACCTTGGGGTCGCGGAACTCCTTCGACCCGATGTCGAGCACGGGGTTCCCGGCGTACTTCGTCCAGGTACGGCCGCGGTCGGTGCTGTACGCGAGGGACTGGGCCTGCTTGCCGCTGTCCTTGTAGTGGCTGGTGTAGACGGCCACCATCGCCGGGTTCGTACGGGTTCCGAACCCCGTGGTGTTGTTGCGGTCGACGACGGCACTGCCGGAGAAGACCATCTCCCGGTCGTCGTGGGGGATGGCGAGGGGCAGCTCCTGCCAGCGCACCAGGTCCTTGCTGACGGCGTGCCCCCAGGACATGTTGCCCCAGGTGCTGCCGCTCGGGTTGTACTGGTAGAAGAGGTGGTACTCGCCCTGGTACCAGACCAGTCCGTTGGGGTCGTTCAACCAGTCCTTCGCGGGGCTGAAGTGGAACTGCGGGCGGTACGTCTCCGTGTACGGCCGGCTGTCTTCCGCCGCCGCCTGCGGGGCGACGGCGGTGACGGTGAGGGCGCATGTCGCTACCGCGGCGGCGACGAGGCGCCGCGGGACACGGCGGAGTGCGGGGGCTCGGCTCATGGTTTCTCCTGCACGTGGGCGTCGTCGTGCCCGCGTCCGCTGCGGTGGGACGACGCCGGGGGATTCAGTGCCGGGCAATGGGGGAGGGCCCGGAAACGGGTGTCATCGATGACATGTGACAGCGATGACACCCCGTGCGGAGTGATGATGTGCGCGCTCCGGGCCGCACGTCAATGGCTTGGTCCGAGTTCGTTCAGGCCGCCGTTTCAGCCGGCGCTGTGTCCGATCGCGGGTGACGGCTGCGGCGACTGGCTGGCCCACGGGGGGTTCGGCCCGACGACCCCGCAGGTCAGAGCCGCCACCCGAGCGGCGAAAGCGCAGGCGTCGAAGACGTCGTCGACCCGCAGGTCCGTCAGCCGCCCGCCGAGGAGCCCCTTGGCGCCGAGATGGTGCAGGAAGCCCGCGGTGAAGGAGTCGCCCGCGCCGACGGTGTCGACCACATCGGTCGAAGGTGTGGGCACGGCGGTGCGCACGCCGTTCAGCGAGGCGACCGCGCCGCGCTCTCCTCGGGTGATCACGACGAGCGGCACACCCGCCGCGTGCCAGGTGTCGCAGGCACGCTCGATCGTGTACTCGGGCAGCAGAAGTTGCAGGTCGTCTTCGCTCAGGCGGAGGATGTCCGCGGTCGCGCACCAGCGCGACAGGCGTTCGCGGTAGACCTCGGGCGCCACGAGCAGCGGCCGCACGTTCGGGTCGATGGAGATCGTGGCGCTGGCGGAGGCGCGGGCGAGGAAGTCCTCCACGACCGTGTCGCCGGGCTCGCGCACCAGGGTCAGGGAGCCCGAGTGCAGGCAGGCCGTGGAGGTCAGGTCCACGGCTGCGAGTTCATCGGCCGTCCACTGCCAGTCCGCGGTGCCCTGGGCGTGGAAGGAGTACGCGGCCCGGCCCTGGGCGTCGATCTCGGCGACGGCCAGGGTGCTGGGCTCGGGTGCGTGTATCGCGGCCGTGAGGTCGACGCCCGAGGCTTCCAAGTGCCCGCGGAACAGGCGCCCGAAAACATCGTCGGACAGCCGCGCCAGGAAGCGGGCGGGCGTGCCCAGGCGGGCGAGCGCCACAGCCGTGTTCGCCGGACCGCCGCCCGGCAGGACCCGCAGGGAAAGCTCGCCCGGAACGGGTGCGGGGACGGTGAAGGCGTCCGCGACGCATTCTCCAAGGATGGTGACCAGAGGCAGGCGCATGGCTCGTTCTCTCCAGGTGGGCAGCGCAGAAAGGCTGCGTTTTCAAGGGGCCTTGAGGAAGCTCACGGAGAGCGGCGCTCTCGGTGCGAGGCGGTGCAGGCGGGCAGCGTTGCCGATTTGTGACGGCGGGAAGGCATTGACGTTTCCGGGTGATGGAGTTCATCATCCTTCGCAAGCGGTGTCAACGATGACATCGGTCAACGATGACACCGCTCCAGTGCGTTCGCCAGCAGCAGTTCCTTTGCTCTGCAGCACCTCGATCCGCGGCCGTTCCGCCTTCGTCCAGCAGGAGATCAGTCATGCTTCGCAGAAACCGCACCACCTTCACCTCCATCGGACTCACCGCTCTCGCCGCCGTCTCGGCGCTGGCCCTGACGGCCTGCGGCTCCGGCGCGCAGGGTGGCTCGGGCGGCGACGGGGTCAAGGTCGGGCTGATCACCAAGACGGACACGAACCCGTTCTTTGTGAAGATGAAGGAGGGCGCCGAGCAGGCTGCGAAGGCCAACGGCGTCGAGCTCGTCAGCGCGGCCGGGAAGTTCGACGGCGACAACGCGGGACAGGTCACCGCCATCGAGAACATGGTCAACTCCGGGGTGAAGGGCATCCTCATCACGCCCAACGACTCCAAGGCGATCGTCCCCGCCCTCGAGAAGGCTCGCGCCAAGGGCGTCCTGGTGATCGCGCTCGACAGCCCGACCGATCCGCAGGACGCCACCGACGCCCTGTTCGCCACCGACAACGTCAAGGCGGGAGAGCTCATCGGCCAGTACGCCAAGGCGGCCATGGCCGGCAAGGAGGCGAAGATCGCCACGCTGGACCTCGCGCCCGGCGTCGCGGTGGGCGTGCAGCGCCACCAGGGCTTCCTCAGGGGCTTCGGCGTCGCGGAGGGCGACCCGTCGATCGTGTGCATGCAGGACACCGGCGGCGACCAGGCCAAGGGCCAGACGGCGATGGAGAACTGTCTCCAGAAGTCCCCGGACATCAACGTCGTCTACACGATCAACGAGCCGGCCGCGCTGGGCGCCTACACCGCGCTCAAGGCCAAGGGCCTGGAGAAGAAGGTGCTCGTCGTGTCCGTCGACGGCGGCTGCACCGGCACGAAGGCCGTCAAGGAGGGCAAGATCGCGGCGACCTCGCAGCAGTACCCGCTCGAGATGGCGTCCCAGGGCGTCAAGGCGGTTGCCGACTTCGCCAAGAGTGGCAAGAAGGCATCCGGCTACACCGACACCGGCGTCACGCTCATCACCGACGCGGCCACGACGGGGGTCGATTCCAAGGACACCGCCTACGGCCTGGAGAAGTGCTGGGGCTGAGCCCGGCATCAGGGTGTGTCTGCGGTCGTACAGCCCGAATCCGGTCTCCCCGTCCGTGAGGCCGGGCCACCCGCACCTGTAGGAGGGCCCCTTCGCGGCGTGCCCCGGCGAACAGCCCTCCGCCATCCCTCTGACGAACGCCGCTCCGCCGACCATCGACCACCGGCAAGGACCATCATGACTGCCACACCCCTGCCCTACGATCAGCTGAAAGGACCGACCACGGTCCGCCGGCTGCTCACCACACCGACCACGGGCCCGCTCGTCGCCCTGCTGCTGGCCTGTGTCTTCTTCTCCCTGACGACCGAGCAGTTCCTCTCCGGCGGCAACTTCTCGCTGATCGTCCAGCAGGTCATGGTCGTGGGCACACTGGCCATCGGCCAGACCTTGATCATCCTCACCGCCGGCATCGATCTGTCCTGCGGTGCCGTCATGGCGTTCGGCAGCATCGTCATCGCCAAGACGGCGGCCGAAAGCGGTCTGCCCCCGCTTGTCGCGATCGCCCTCGGCCTGGCCGTGTGCGCGGGCTTCGGTCTGGTCAACGGTCTGCTGGTGCAGTTGATCCCGCTCCCGCCGTTCATCGTTACCCTCGGCATGCTGAACGTGGCCTTCGCCCTGACCCACATCTACTCCGCCGAACAGACGATCACCAACCTCCCGGGACCGCTGACTGCCCTTGGGGAGACGTTCCCGCTCGGCAACACCGACATCACCTACGGCTCGCTCGTCACCATCGCTCTGTTCCTGGTCTTCGCCTACGCGCTGAGCAGCACGTCCTGGGGCCGGCACGTGTACGCGCTGGGCAACAGCCCTGAGGCGGCCCGCCTCAACGGCATCCGCACCTCCCGGCTGACGATCGGCCTTTACACCCTGGCCGGAGCCGTCTACGGAATCGCCGCGCTGCTCCTGGTCTCCCGTACCGGCGTCGGTGACCCGCAGGCCGGACAGACCGACAACCTCGACAGCATCACCGCCGTCGTCCTCGGCGGCACCAGCCTCTTCGGCGGTCGGGGCGCCGTCCTCGGCACCTTCATCGGCGTCCTCATCGTCGGTGTGTTCCGCAACGGTCTCCAACTGATGGGCGTCGCCTCCATCTACCAGACTCTGATCACCGGCGTCCTGGTGATCCTCGCCGTGACCGTCGACCAGATCTCCCGGAGGAAGGCACGATGAGCACTTCCGATGTCACGCCCGTGCTCCAGGCCCGCGGCCTGGTCAAGCGGTACGGTCATGTCACCGCCATCGACGGCGCCGACTTCGACCTGCTGCCCGGCGAAGTCCTCGCCGTCATCGGCGACAACGGCGCCGGCAAGACGAGCCTGATCAAAGCCCTCACCGGCGCGATCACCCCCGACGAGGGCGAGATCCGGCTGAACGGCGAACTCATCAAGTTCACCGGACCGCAGAGCGCCAGGCAGCACGGCATCGAGACCGTCTACCAGGACCTTGCCGTCGCCGCCTCCATGGATATCGCCTCCAACATTTTCCTCGGACGCGAACTGCGCCGGCCGGGCCTCCTCGGCAGCGCGCTGCGCATGCTCGACAAGAAGCGCATGCGCCAGGAGGCAGCAGCCCACATGGCCGACCTCAAGATCGGGCTGCGGTCGTTGACGCAGCCGGTGGAGACCCTGTCCGGAGGCCAGCGCCAGGCTGTGGCGGTCGCGCGGTCCGTCGCCTGGGCCAAGAGCGTCGTCGTGATGGACGAGCCCACCGCCGCGCTGGGTGTCAAGGAATCGGGACAGGTCCTCGACCTGATCCGCCGAGTCCGCGACAAGGGCATGCCCGTGGTCCTGATCAGCCACAACATGCCGCATGTCTTCGAGATCGCCGACCGCATCCACATCCACCGGCTCGGCCGTCGCGAGGCGCTGATCAAGCCTTCCGACTTTTCGATGGCGGAGGTCGTCGCCATCATGACGGGGGCGCTCAGGGTGAGCGACGATGGAGGTACGGTCGTTGCCGACGCGGATGCCGCCGAGGCGGCAGGCGTGTCCGCCCACTGAGTCACCGCGGGGGCAACGCCGCGTAGAACGCAGGGTGCCGCATAGCCAGGACAGCGGGCCCGGCCCCAGGGGGTCGGGCCCGACGAACGCACAGGAACGGTGGTACATGGCCGCGAACCGTCGCCCCACACTGGCCGATGTCGCCAAGGAAGTGGGCGTCAGCGCCAAGACGGTGTCCCGGGTCCTGAACGAGGACGGGCCGAGCTCTCCGCAGACCCGTGAGCGTGTGCTCGCCGCGGTCGCGAAGCTCGGCTTCCAGCCGAACCTGATGGCCCGCAACATTCGGGTCGGAGGCCCCGACACCACCGTCGGCCTGGTCGTACCGGACCTGGGCAATCCCTTCTTCGGAACCGTCGCCAGCGGCATAGAAGACGTCGTGCGCAGCCGCGGGCTCACTCTGCTCATGGGTTCGTCGGCCGAAGACCCGGACCGCGAGAAGGCGTTGATCCAGACTTTCCTCGCCCGGCGCGTCAGCATGCTGATGGTCGTCCCCGCGTTCGGAGCCGATCACAGTCACCTCAAGGCACCGCGTGCGGCAGAGCTGCCGGTGGTCTTCCTCGACCGGCCGGGAGTCGGGCTGTCCGCCGACTGCGTGGTCAGCTCCAACCGGACCGGCGTCCACGAGGGCGTCTCCCACCTCATCGCTCGCGGCCACAGCAGGATCGGTTTCATCGGAGACCTTCCCGCCAAGCTCTATACCCGGCGTGAACGGCTCGCCGGCTACCGCTCGGCGCTCGCCGAGGCCGGACTGCCCTACGACCGGACCCTGGTGTCCGGCGCCCACAGCCAGGACGGGGCCGCCTCCGAGACCACTGCGATGCTGGGCCTGCCGAATCCGCCCACCGCCATCTTCGCCGGAAACAACATGATGGCCCTCGGCGTCATCGCACAACTCGCTCGCGCACGCCGTAAAGACATCGCCCTGGTCACCTTCGACGACCTCCCACTCGCCGAGACCCTCGAACCGGCATTGACCGTTGTGGCCCAAGACCCCGCGACCATCGGTGAGACAGCAGCCAAGACCGCGCTCGCCCGCCTGGACGGCGACCACAGCCGCGTCCGGACCATCATGGTCCCCACTCGTCTGGTGATCCGCGGCTCCAGCGAACTGCTCCCCCACGCTGCCAGGCCGACAACGGCCAGGAACTGAGCACCCGTTTCGCGTCTCGCGCGCCGCTGACCTGCGGTTTGCTTTTACCTGTTGTGTGTAGAACCGTTTCTTATGACAGACCACGTGGAGTGCGTGGCGATTCCGGAGCCGGTGAAGAAGGACGCCTGACCTGCGGTTCTGCCCGTGCACGCCATGTGTGGTGCGGGTGTTACGGGCGGTATCGAGAGGCTGGAGCGAAACGTCGCTAGTCCTGACGTGCTGTCAGGTCTCCTTGGTACAGGTGGCGGTGGGTGCAGCGCTGCTTGCACAGTCCGTGGGTGGGAGCCGGTGGGGGACGTCCCTCACGTCATCGTCACGACGACCTTGCCGGCCTTCGCGCGGCCCTTCTCGACGTACTCCATGGCCTGTCGGGTCTGGTCGAACGGGAAGACGCGGTCGACGACGGGACGGATCCTCCCGGCCTCGATGAGCGGCGTGAGTTCGCCCAGCTGTTCGCCGCTGCCCTTCATGAACAGGAACGAGTACGTCACGTGGCGGCGCTCGGCGCGGCGCCGGGTCCTGAAGCTCAGCGCGCTCATCGCCAGTCGGAGGATCGGGTTCGCGCCCAGCTCGCGGGCGAAGGCCGCGTCGGGAGGGCCTGCGACGCTGATGACCTGCCCGCCGGGCTTGAGTACCTGCAAGGACTTCTCGATCGTCTCGCCGCCGAGGCTGTCCAGGACGACGTCGTAGTCGTGGAGGAGCGTCTCGAAAGCCTGCTTCTTGTAGTCGACGACGACGTCCGCGCCGAGCTCCTTCACCAGGTCGACCTTGGCCGTGCTCGCGGTGGCGGCCACGTGCGCGCCCAGATGTTTCGCCAGTTGGACGGCGATGGTGCCCAGGCCGCCGGAGCCCGCGTGGACGAGAACCTTCTGGCCTGGTTGCACGTGTGCCCGCTCGACCAGGGCCTGCCACGAGGTGAGGGCGACCAGGGGAAGGGACGCGGCCTCCTCCATGGTGAGCGTGGCCGGTTTGACGGCCACGTCGTCCTGGTGGACGGCGATGAGTTCGGCGAACGTGCCGATGCGGTCCTTGTCGGGCCGGGCGTAGACCTCGTCTCCCACCGCGAACCGCGTGACCGCCGATCCCACGCGGACCACCACCCCGGCGAGGTCGTTGCCCAGGACGAGCGGGAGACGGTACGGCAGGATCGCCTTGAAGTCCCCGTCACGGATCTTGAGATCCAGCGGATTGACGCTTGCCGCGTGGATCCGGACCAGGACGTCGTCGGCGCCCACCTGCGGGTCGGGCATCTCCGCGGCGCGCACGCCGGCCTTGTCGCCGTACCGCTCGATCATGAACGTCTTCATCGTCGTCTCCGTTGCCCGTCCGCGAGGGGCGGGCTCTGTGTCCAGCCCGGGCTTCTCCCGGTTCGAGACACCTTGTGGTCTTCGCTTCGGTTCTTCGGACCCCCCTCGCCGATGCGGGAGGCGTGGGGGCGGGGCGTGCCTCAGGCCGCGTTCGGCGAAGCGGCCAGGCTCCGCCTGACGTACCGGGTGGTCTCGTCGGCGAGGATTTCCGGCAGGCCGTCCTCGATCCCGTGCAGGGCCTGTGCGGCGACATCGGCGGGGTCGATCTTCTGGTCGGCGGGGATGTCCACGGCCATGTCGGTGTCCATGTATCCGACGTGCAGCGCCGAGACGCTGATGCCGCGGGGCGCCAGTTCCTCCCGGGCCGCGTTCGTCAGCGCCCATGCCCCGGCCTTGGCCGCGGCGTAGGACCCGAGGCCGGCCGGGTGCAGCCAGGACAGGACGGACAGGACGTTGAGCACGGTGCCGCCTCCGTTGGCCTCGATGACGGGGGCGAAAGCTCGCGTCACCGCGAGCGGGCCGAAGAAGTTCGTCTCCATCTCCAGGCGTACCGCGTCCAGGCCGCCCGCGATCAGCGGCGTGGCGGTGGAGATGCCCGCGTTGTTGACCAGCAGCGTCGCGTCGGACGCGGTGCGGGCCGCAGCGCGGATCGACTCCGCGTCCGTCACGTCCAACCGAAGCGGGACCACGCCGGGCAGGTCCACCGTCTCGGGGCGGCGGGCCGCCGCGTACACCTTCGCTCCACGCTCCGCGAGCTGGGCGGCCAGCTCCCGCCCGAGCCCCCGGTTTGCGCCGGTGACCACCGCGACCGCGTCCTTCAGTTCCATGTCTACTCCCAGGGGTGCGGGCGTCGAGCGCCTCACGGCATTTAGATTACGACCGCAATCCAACCTCTGCCCTATGATAGATGTCAAGCGTCATCCAATTGGGAGGTGGCTGATGGGCCGCGTATCGCAAGCGCAAGCGGAGGAGAATCGCCGACGGGTGGTGGAAACCGCGTCCCGGCTGTTCCGGGAGCAGGGCACCCATGTCAGCGTCGCCCACCTCATGAAGGCGTCCGGCCTGACCCACGGCGGCTTCTACAAGCAGTTCGCCTCCAAGGAGGCGCTCATCGACGAAGCCACCACTCACGCGTTCGATGAACTCGTCCGGCTCCGCGACGACGGACTCGAGCGGCACGCCGGGCAGCGCGACGCCGCCCAGCGGGCACTGATCGACACCTACCTATCGATCGAGCACCGCGACAGCGCGGCGACCGGGTGCCCAGCCGCCGCGCTGGCCGCCGACATGGCGCGCGAAACCGGAGACTACGAGGCCCGTCGTGTCTACACCGAGGGCGTGGGCGACTTCGCCGAGTGGCTCGCCACCGACGAGCAGGACGGCATCACCCGGCTGTGCACCATGCTCGGCGCACTCGTCCTGGCCCGGGCCACCAAGGGCTCCCCGCTCTCCGAGGAGATCCTCGGCACCGTGCGCGCGGCGTTGACGGAAAGCAGCTGATCGAAGGCATGGCACGGCGTAGAGCGGCGGGTGATCTGCTGCCGGCCGCGGGGCGAGCCGCCGGGCTTCATGAGGCGCGCCCGGGCCGGGCGGGACGACCGCATCGCGGTAGCGCTGATCCGCGGCCGCTCCGGTCGCACGGTGGTGGCTGGTTCGTGGATCTCGGGACCCGGCCCGGCCAGGACTGGGACCGGCCCGGCGGCCCGGACCGGGACAGGGACCCGGACCGGGCCCGGACCGGGACAGGGACCCGGACCGGGTCCGAGGGATCACAACGTCGCCACCGGGTTCGGGGAGCCTGCCGGGATCTGTTCGACGATCTCCCACCGTTCGGCGATGAGGCCGTCCTGAACTCTGAAGACATCGGCCACCGCGATGTCGATGCCTCCGGGCAGCCGCCGCCGGGAGAACATCGTCACGTGGTCACCTTCCGCGATGAGCCGGCGGACGTCGATACGCATCTCGGTAAGAGGCAGTTCCCGCGCTGTCGCGATCCAGTCCGCCTTGGTGGTCGTCCGGAACGGCAGCCCGTGATCCATGAAGTCGTCGCGCAGGAGCGTTGCGACAGCGTCGAGGTCGCCCGCGCCGTACAGCTTCAGACAGGTGAGGACCAGTTCCCTGGCGTCAGTGCTCATGCCCCGGAGTGTGGCGGCGCGGCCGAGGACTGTCGATGAACTGCCAGTTCATGGACTCTGCTTCAGAGGTGACTAGGTTGACGCCATGGACACGGTAGGCGGCCTGCTGCGCGAGTGGCGGCACAGCCGACGGCTGAGCCAGCTCGATCTCGCGCTGGCGGCAGGCGTCTCGCAGCGATACGTCAGCCTCATCGAGACGGGCCGGTCCCGGCCGAGCGCCGACATGGTGCTTCGGCTCGCGGATGAGCTCGACGTGCCACTTCGGCACCGCAACCGCCTGCTGGTGGCGGCCGGATTCGCGCCGCGGTATCGCGAACGGCCCCTCGACGAGCCGGACATGTCTACTGCTCGGGACGGCGTGCGCAGGGTCCTGTGTGCGCATGAGCCCTATCCGGCACTGGTCGTGGACCGGCGTTGGAACATCGTGATGGCCAACGCACCGGTCAGGCACTTCCTCGCGGACGTCGATCCCGACCTGCTGAGCGAACCGGTCAACATGGTGCGGCTCGGGTTCGACCCGCGGGCCTCGCCTCCCGGATCGTGAATCTGGCCGAGGTGCGTTCGCTCTTCCGGTCCCGGTTGTCGCGCCAGGTCGCCAAGACCGGCGATCCGGTGCTCGGCGCCCTGTACGACGAGTTCCTCGCCGAGTGCGAGCCCGACAGATCATTCGCCCGGCCGGATCTGGAGCTGGAGGTGGCGACTTCGATGATTTTCCGGCTTCGCGGACACGAGTTGAGGCTGTTCTCCACCATCACAACCTTCGGGACGCCTCAGGACATCACGCTCGACGAGATCTCGATCGAGTCCTACTACCCGGCAGACGCCGAGAGTGCCGCCATCTTGCAGGGCTTGGCCGACGCGAGCCCGGTGCCCAGGGGCATCGGCGTCCACACGGCCCACCCCACGCGGTCCCAGGACTCCGAGGACGGTGGTTCTGCTTCTGTCGGCCACCAGGCCGCCGATGTGCACCTGCCGCTCGCCGCGGTCCATGCCCGCAGCTCCGGAGTGAATCCCGCGCCGCTGTAGCAGGCGGGCTTGGCGTGGCTGGTGTCCACGCCTCGCGCGGCGAGCAGTTCCAGGATGCGGCGGAGCCGTTCGAGGTGGCCGAGGTGCATGACCTGTTGCCACTTGGCTTCGCCGAC
This sequence comes from Streptomyces sp. Tu 2975, assembly GCF_009832925.1. GTDB lineage: Bacteria > Actinomycetota > Actinomycetes > Streptomycetales > Streptomycetaceae > Streptomyces. The sequence goes on along the minus strand of NZ_CP047140.1, from coordinate 2,138,126 downwards.
CGACAGGAGGATGCGGCTGTGTTCCCAAGACCTGCTCGGCGCCTCGGCGGCGGCTGAACAGAGCCGCCCGAAGACCTGCGAATTTGCGTGCCGCCGGTCGCGCCCGGCGAGACGGGCGCGCTACGGGTGGGAGCGGACGTGGGCGCCGGCCTGTGCCGGGTGTTGTTGTGGATGAGGACCGGGTGTGAGGCTTCGGCCTAGGCTTCGGTCCGCTTCTCCTCGCGGGTGCCGCATGGCAGGGTGACGGCCATCATGTCGCTGGGGGCGTCCAGTGCGAGGCGGTGCCATCGCCCCCGCGGCACGATGGCCGCGGTTCCAGGACCCAGTTCGATCTCCTCCTCGTCGTCTCCCGGCTGTTCCGGACGGAGGATGATGCGTATTCCGCCGGTCAGGCAGGAGACGAATTCGTCCGCCTCGGTGTGGATTTCCGTGGACGTCGGCGTCGGTCTCTGCATGGGCGACCATCAGCAGCCAGCCGTCCCGCTCGAGCTCGGTGTCCGTTGTGGGCTGCTCGGTGTGCACCTGGCCGCCTGGGTGAAGGTGGACCAAGGATCCGAAGAGTTCGATCCGGGTGGCAGTCATGCTAGGACGTCCTTTCTGCGGTGGTCTTTCATCGGGTGAGTTGTGGGCATGGGCCATTTGCCTGGGGCGGCCGCGACTACATCACTGGACCAGGGCACGGCGCAGGGCTGCGGCGAGCTCGGCTCCGTAGGCCCCGGTGCCCGTCCGGCCGCGTGCGTGGTGACGCCCGATGGGCCGACAGATCCCGAACAGGACGGTCGACGCGTCAGTCAGCCGAGGGGGCGGACCACCAGCAGCGTCACCACGTCGCGTCCTCACTGTCAGCCGTACATCGCCACGCGGTAGAGAGTCGCGAGCGCGTCGTCGATGGGATGGGGCTGCGGCTTGCCGGAGGAGTCGAGCCTGTTCCACCTCTGCAGGTTCACCGCGACCGCCATCTGCCGCTTGCCGTCGGCACGGGTCATGGCCAGCGCTCCACCACCCCAGACCGTGCCGCCGTGGCCCCAGAAGGTGCCCTGACCGGGACTCTCCATCGGGTGCAGGCCGAGGCCGTAGTCGATCGTCTTCCCCTCCTGGGAGACGACCGGGACGGTGCGCTGCATCTGCGCCAGTGACGCCGTGCTGACGATCTCTCCGGCGAGGAGCATGCCGTAGAAGCGGTTGAGGTCCGTGACGGTCGATATCAGCGAGGCCGACGGCCCCACCCATGACATGTCGTAGACGCTGTAGTCGCGCGGCGGGTCGATCATCCCGAACCACGCCTCGTAGAGCTGCGAGTGCGGCCCGTCGACTTCCGGTCCGGCGGGGAACCCGGTGTTCCGGAGCCCGGCGCGCTCGATGACGTTCCGGGTGATGCCCTGCTCGGCCGTGGTGCCGGTCACCAGTTCCAGGAGCTGGACGAGGAGCAGGTAGTTGGTGTTGGAGTACACCCCCGGAGTGCCGCCCGGGGTGCCGACGGCGGGTGCGGTGACCCCCATCTCGATCAGTTCGGTGGGGTCGAACCGCGTGAGCCGATGGTCGTCCAGGCTCTGGGGTCCGGTGTTCGCGAGGTCGGGGAATGCCTTGAGGGAGGGGTAGGCGTACGGGAGGTACTCGGCGAGGCCGCTGGTGTGGTTGATCAGCATGCGGACCGTGATCGCGTCACCGCGTTCTCCGGGAACCAGCTTCGGAAGGTACCGGCCGATCGGTGTGTCGAGACCGATCCGACCGCTCTCGACCTGCCGCAGGACCGCGGCGGCGGTGAAGGTCTTGGTGATGCTGCCGACCCGGTGCCGCATGCCGGCGGTGACGGGGCGGCCGGTGGCGACATCGGCGACCCCGGCGGCGCCGCGCCAGACCCGGTCGCCGTCTCGCACCTCGGCGAACAGGCCCGGCATCCCGGCGCGGTGGACGTTCTCGATGGCGGCGTCCAGCGCCATGGGATCCAGCGAGTTCCTCACGACATGCGTCCTTTCGCATTGCTCGGGTGGGCTCCACATCGGTTGCCCGACCCGGGTGACAGGGCACGCGTGGCACGTCGGCCCGACTGCTGCCGGGTCGCTCGGCACGCTCATGTCCTCATTATGCACGCGGTGCGTGCAACACCAAGTGCATAGGTTAGAATGAGCCCGGAGAGAGGGGCGAAATGGCAGGTCGCAGGCGTTGGTCGACCGAGGAGATCCTGGATGCGGCAGCGGAGTTGCTGAGCACGAGCGACACGGAGTCGTTCAGCGTGCGCAAGCTCGCCGCGACCCTTGGGACCGATTCATCCAGTCTCTACCGGCACTTCCGCAGCAAGACCGAACTGCTGCGCGCGGTCGCCGACCGGATCCTCCTGGCGTCCATGGACGGCTACCGCGCCGAGGGCGACTGGAAGCAGCGCATCACCGCCCTTGCCCTGCGCGTGAGAGAGGCGTTCGGCCGGCAGCCCCAGCTCGCCGCGGTCTGGGGACGGTACGCGTCAGGCGGCGCCGGTTCCCGGCTGGTCATGGAAGAGGTTTTGCAGGCCCTGCGCGAGTCGGGGCTGCCCGACGAGGAGATCCCGGCGTGCTACCACCGGCTCGCGGTCCTCATCGCCGCGCTGATCGCCTCCGAGGCCGGAGTCAGCACCCTCACTCCGGAAGAGTACGAACAGGGCATGGAGCTGTTCCGCGTCGCGGTACTCGGCGCCGACCCCGAACGCTTCCCTGCCCTGGCCCACTTCGCCCGCGACGTCCGCCCCCTCGGGGCGGACCGCCGCGCCGCGTTCGAAGAGATCCTCGCCGCCCACCTCGCCCACATCGAGGCCGCAATCCGCCCGAGCCGGCCGAACGGCTCGTGAGCGTCGACGAACGACCGTCAGCCGACACTTACTTCTGATCACGAACCAGCAGGCGGCACTGTCGACACGCACGGGAAAGCAACGCCGGTGCACGCTCCGAGCAACGCTTTCCGACACATGCTCATCGGCTACGTGCGGGTCTCGACCGCCGACCAGAACCGCGATCATCAGATCGACGCCCTGCTGCGGGCAGGCGTCGACCGCCACATTCACGTCGAGAAGGCGAGTGGCGCGAAGGCGTCCCGCCCGAAGCTCACCGCGGACCAAGCTGCGCTCGCCCAGCAGCTGAGGTCGGCGTGCTGCGCCTGCACGCCGACCGGATGTAGCTCCGGTCCGGAAGCGGCTGCCGCCTCACAGTGTTCAGTGCCGTCGAAACGACGAGACTGCCGAGAAATTGGAGCGTCTGCATGCCCTCGCGGCCTGACCGGCCCAGAACCGCCGTGATCACGCCGAGAGGAACGGCTCCGTCAAATGCGGCGTCGCCAGGTGCAGAGTGGTGGCGGCTTCGCGGCCGAGCATGCGCTCTCTCGAGTGCCTGGCCGCCTCAGGGTCGGCCTCGTGCGCGTAGGCGAGCTCGGGGCGGAGCAACTGGAGCGCGTGCACCAGGAGGTCGCCGGTGACGAGCGCCAACTCGCGCCCGTCGGCGACCAGCACGCTCTGGTGCCCGGGCGTGTGACCGGGCGTGGCGACCGCGCGCCCGGTCCGCAGCGGCGTGTCCCCGTCGAGGAGCCGGAGCCGGCCGGCGGCCGCGAGCGGATCGGTGAGGGTCTCGCGAAGCTGAGGGTTGAGGGCGTCGAGGGCGTCGAACTCGGCCCGCTGGAGCAGGTATTCGGCGTTCGGGAAATAAGGGCGGCGGCCGCCGGTCGAGGCGTTGCCGTTCACCGCTCCGCCCGCTGATGGGACGGCCGCCTCGCTCACGACCGCCCACCCGACATGGTCGGTGTGCAGATGTGTGAGCACCACGGTGTCGACGTCGGCCGGGTCGATGCCCGCGGCGGCGAGCGACGCGGGGAGCACACCGGGCACGGGCGCCCAGGAGCCGGCCGGGCTGTCCGCCGGACCGATCCCGGCGTCCACGACGGTGAGGCCCTTGTCGCCGCGGATGGCGTACGCGCGAAACTGGAGCCGCCAGCGGCCCTCGGCGTCGACCGCGCCCGGGTCGTAGCGGTCGGCCTCTGCCCACTGAGCGGCCGTGGCCTCGGGAAAGGCCTCGGCGCGCGGGGAGAAGAACGGGCCCTCGCCGTCGGCGAGGGCGATGATCTCGGTCGAGCCGATCCAGAGGCGGGGAACGCTGAGGGGCATGACCGCAATCCTGCCATCGCCTTCCGCGCGGGTGGGTGACTCGCCCCATGCCGTGATGATCTCGATGTGGGACGAGGTGATCTCGTAGACCCGAGTCCCTACCGAACCGGAACGATTCATCATTGGCGCTAACGGCTGTGCCGTTGTTTCAAGCACCGCCAATTGCATCGGATGCGAACTCGCGACGGTCTGCGATGCGGCGTCGGAGGATGCCGAATTCCCCTGCGTGACCAGGGCGGTTGAGGCCCTGAAGCGGCATGCGACGTTAGCGGGTGGTGGCACCTGAACGCCAGCCGCGTCACTCGTATGGCTGGCCGGCCTGCGGATCTACGACCGAGTCGCATCGGATGCGGTTTTCTCGCACCGAATGCGAGCGACGGAGGGTGGCGGAACGGTGGGGTTCACCGGGTCGGTGCCGGGGGCGGCGAGGCTGGATCTGGTCGACGGGGTCGCGCTGCTGCGGCCGGAGCAACAAGTCTTCACAGCGATGCTGACCGGCTCCGCCGACCAGCAGCTGGCCCGTAATCTGGCCCGCACGACCGTGGAGGGCCGCGAGAACACGGTGAAGGCGGCCGATACGCCCCGGGAGATCTCGCAAGGTCACCAACAGGCTGGCTTCCTCGAGGACCGGCGACAGTCGATCAGACCCTGTGAACGAGCCCCATCTGCGAGCAGCGGCGTCCGGTGCGCCCAGCCGTTCGGGCGGACGGCGGCTTGTTCACAGGCTCTGAGCTGAACCGCTGACGGGGTGGTTCCGGAATACGCCAGAGACCTGCCTTCTGCCGGCGGCAGAACACCGTCCCGACCGGGCTCGACGATCACTACAGTCCAGGCTCATGACGACGGTTACAACGCGCACGATCGAATACGCGGCCGACGGCCTGACGATGATCGGGCATCTCGCGCTCCCGGCCGGTCTCGACCGCCGGCCCGCGGTCCTGGTCGGGCCCGAGGGGGTGGGGCTCAGCGACGTCGAGCGCCGCCGGGCCGATGTGCTCGCCGAGCTGGGATACGTGGCCCTGGCCTTCGACCTCCACGGCGGGCGCTATTTGGGCGACCCTGAGGAGATGTTGGCCCTTTGCATGCCGCTGCTCGCTGACCCCGACCGGATGCGAGGCATCGGCCACGCCGCGCTCGACGTGCTCCGCGCCGAGCCGCGGACCGACCCGGACCGGATCGCCGCCGTCGGCTACGGCACCGGGGGCGCAATCGCGCTGGAACTCGGGCGCGACGGCGTCGACCTGCGCGCGATCGCGACAGTCAACGGACTGACCACGGGCCGACCGGGCGAGACGGCGCGCATTCACTGCCCGGTGTGGGCCGGGGTCGGGTCGGAAGACCCGATCATGCCGCTCGCGCAACGGGACGCATTCACTGCCGAGATGCAGGCTGCGGGCGTTGACTGGCGCCTCGTGGTCTACGGCGGCGCCTTGCACGCCTTCCATCACCCACCGGTCGACCACATCGTGCTTCCTGGGGTCGGTTTTCACCCTCAGCATGCGCAGCGAGCTTGGCGGGACGTCGTCGACCTGCTCGCGGAGTGCCTGCCCATAACGGAGTGATCTGGTCGGCAACCATAGCGGGCTGGGTTCCTCGTGGAACCGGCGACAGAATCCGAGTGGGAGTTGCTGGCTCCGTTGATACCGAGTGCCCCGCACCGGCATGGGGCGGCCCCGCTGCCGACACCGCGTGATCGCCGACAAGGCTTACAGTTCACGCGGCTTCCGCGCCTACCTGCGACGACGCGGCATCGGACACACCATCCCACAGAAGAATGACCAGAAGCAGCACCGCCGCAACCGTGGTAGTCAAGGCGGTCGGCCCGCGGGCTTCGACCTTGCGATCTACCGCCGCCGCAACACCGTCGAAACGCTGCTTCAACCAGCTCAAAGGCTTCCGCGGTATCGCCACCCGCTACGAGAAGACCGCCACCTCCTACGAAGCAGCGGTCACACTCGCATCACTCCCGCTTTGGGCAAGATCAGTTCGAAGACGGACCCTAGTGCCGCATCAGGCAAAGTTCGCCCTGTTCACGACCTCGCGGAGGCGTTCGTCAGCGGCGTGTTTGTTCCGCCAGATGATGTAGCGGCGGACCATGCCGCCCTGTTCCTTGTGGCTGGAGTGGTCGGTGCCGTCCAGGGCGAAGTAGCGCAGGGCGGTGAGCTGGGCCTCGATGCGGTTGAGCCAGGAACCGCTGGTCGGCGTGTAGGCGAATTCCACGTTGTTCGCCGCGGCCCGGTCGCCGACCCGGGTGTCCTTCATCGTGGTCAAGTGCGGGGAGAAGTTGTCGAGCACGATCGCGATACGGATCTTGGGTGGGTAGAGGCTGCGCAGGTAGCGGCAGAACTGAAGAAACCTCATCCGGTTCTTCTTCGGCTTGATGTGGCCGTAGAGCTTGTCCTTGCCCAGGTCCAAGGCGGCGAACAGGTGCCGGACCCCGTGTGGACGGGTGTAGGTCGCCCGCCGCCGGGGCCGGGGTTCCGGTCGGGGTCCTTATCGCAGTGCCTCAATGGATAAGGTCCTGCGGATGGAGATCACAGACCTGACGCCTCTGGAACGTCGCATCTGGCAGGCGTTCCCTCGTGGTGTAGCGATCGACGTCCGCGGAGACGAGGGTGAGGACCCCGCGACGATTCAGAGCGCGGAACGGACTGTTCGGGCTGAGGTCATCCGGGCCCTCCTCCTGGGAAGTTCATCCGAACCCGGCGAAGCGCCCGCTCTGCGCATCGCCGGAGCGTGGATCACCGGCGTCCTCGAGCTCCAGCACGCAGAGATACACCACCCAATCCGTCTTACCACCTGCCACTTCCAGCACCCCTTGCACCTCGACGGGACGCAGGCCCGCCAACTCGACCTCAGCGGCTCCTGCCTTCCCGCTCTGGCGGCCACGTCCCTTCGCATCGACGGTGCACTCCGGCTCACGAACTGCCGGATAGCGGGAAGCGTCCAGCTGAGCAACGCGGAGATATCCAGCGGGATCTTCCTCGACCACGCGCACCTCGGGACCGGTGGCGGATGGGCGCTCCAACTCGATCACGCCTCTGTCGGCGCCGATGTATGGGCACCCGGCCTCGTGACACTGGGGGGATCAGCCTCAGCACGGCGCATGTCGAAGGGGCTGTCGATCTAGAAGATGCCCAGGTCAAAAACGCGAATGGCGATGCCCTCGACGCCGCGCGGCTCACCGTCGGAACCGTCCTCAACGCGGGTGGCCTCACTGCCGAGGGCCGGGTCAGGCTCACCGGTGCCAAGGTCGCGGGCTGGATCTCCTTCATCGAAGCCAAGCTCAGCAACCCCGGCGGCGTCGCACTGGGCATCAGCAGTTGCGAAGCCACCCAGCTGACGCTGCGAGATGCACAGCCAGTCTCCGGCGACGTCAAAATGCACTACGCCAGCTTCAAGGTCATCGAGGCTGCACCACAGGTCTGGCCGGCCACGGTCCGCCTGGAGGGACTGACGTACGAGGCGCTTACCCCGCGCCTTCCCGCCGCGGACCGACTCGTCTTGCTGCAGCGTGATGCGGACGGCTTCGTCCCTCACAGCTACGAGCAGCTCGCGGCCTCCTACCGCCGCGTCGGTGATGACGCCGACGCCCGCACAGTCCAACTGGCCGAGCAGCGTCGACGCCGGGTCGCTCTGCCCTGGTACGCCAGGCTATGGGGTTATCTCCAGGACGCGACCCTGGGCTACGGCTTTCGTCCTACCCGTGCCGGTGGCTGGCTCCTGGCTCTGCTCCTTCTGGGCTCAGTCGCGTATGGAATGCACCATCCACCCCCGGCCGAGCACGGCAAGGGCCCCGAGTTCAATGCCCTCATCTACACCCTGGACCTCCTGTTGCCGATCATCAACTTCGGTCAGCAGAGTGCCTTCACACCAACCGGCGTTTACCAGTGGTTGTCCTACCTACTGATCGCCGCCGGTTGGGTTCTCGCCACGACCGTCGCCGCCGGGATCACTCGGACCCTCAGCCGTCAATAGCGCCCGCTTGGTCGTGACGTGTCGCTCGGTTGCTGCGCCAGGCGGCAACAAGTCGTGACCGGACTACCGGGACACGCCGAGCACCTCCTGACGGAGAACATGAATGCCGTGGTCCTGGAACGTCAGGGCGGGACGGCCGTCCGTGTCGATCGAGCCGGCGGAGGGCAGGTCGAGCCCTGCGGCCAGGTTGGACCTGCTGCCGGAGGTCCCCAGGAGGGCGGTGTCGTCACCTCCTGGGGGCATCGGAACTGTCGCTACCCGGCCGTGGTTACTCGACGCCGAGACCGGCGTCGTCGACCTCGTCCTTGCCCTCGGCCTTGAGGACCTTGTTGAGCGGCGCGAGGTCGTAGATGCCCTTCAGGTCGGGCTTCTCCAGCAGACCGGCCTTGACGGCGTGCTCTGCCTGGGTGCTGAGGGTGGACGCCAGCGGGTCGTCGAGGAAGGTGATGGACTTCCAGGCCGGGTCGATGACGTCGGCGGGCAGGGCCTTGCCCGACTCCTTCTTCAGCGCCGCGTTCGCGGACGCCTTCGCCTTGTCCGGGTTGGCGTTGATCCATTCGTTGGTCTTCACCGAGCCCCGCAGCACGGCCTCGACGACGTCCGGGTGCTCCTCCAGGAACGCCTGCCGGACGATGATGTTCGTGATGACGAACTTCTTGTCCGGCCACAGGTCGGCCTCGTCGAGCAGTACCTTCGCGCCCTCGGTGACCAGCTTGGACGCGGTCGGCTCCGGCACCCACGCGCCGTCGATGGAACCGGACTTGTAGGCGTCAGGGGTGACCTTGTTCTCGGTGCGGACCACGGAGACGTCGCCCTTGCCGCTCTGTGCGTCGGCCTTCCAGCCCTGCTCCGCGATCCAGTTGAGGAACGCGACGTCCTGGGTGTTGCCGAGTTGCGGCGTGGCGATCCTCTTGCCCTTGAGGTCGTCCAGGGACTTGACCTTGTCCGGGTCGACGACGAGCTTCACGCCGCCGGAGGCGGAACCGCTGATGATGCGCAGGTTCGTGCCGTTCGACTTGGTGTAGCCGTTGATGGAGGGCGAGGGACCGATCCAGCCGATGTCGATGGAGCCGGCGTTCAGCGCCTCGATCTCGGAGGGGCCGGCGTTGAAGGTGGACGCCTTGATCGTGGTGCCGCCGAGTTCCTTCTGGAGCAGCCCCTCCTGCACGCCCACGAGAGCGGTGGCGTGCGTGAGGTTGGGGAAGTAGCCGATCTTCACTTCGTCGGCGGACAGCTTCTCGGCGTCCGCGGCGACCTCGGTCCGCTTGCCGTCGTCGGTGGACTCGGAACCGTAGCCGCACGCGGTGAGCAGGAGGGGAAGCGCGGCTATGACGGCGATGGTGCGCAGGGCGGTGAGCGGTCTTGCGGCAGACACGACGGTGTCCTCTCAAGGATGGCCGGCAGGAGGGTACGAAGAGGCAAGGTGTACTGCTTCTCGGCGCGCAGCAGCGCTCCACTCCTCGTGCGGCAGGCGTGCCGGCGTGAGGCGAGGAGTGGAACGTGGGGGGTGTGGTCGGCCGAGGGTGTCCGTCCCGCCGACAGAGGTGGGGCGGCGGGAGGCGGCACTGGTTCTGAGCGAGTCAGGATCTGCGGCGTCAGAGGGGCCGACAGATGGCACTGGACGTGCGGGCGAGGTCGATGTGACGACGCGAGGTCAGGAGGGGCCGCGATCGGGCTGTGCGGTCGAACGTTCCCATGGCCACCCCCCCCCGTTGATTCCTAGTTTTCCTACCTGATTGCTAGGGATCGTGGCAGAAGATGGCGTCCACCCCAAGGGGTGGTTCGCATGCTGGACGAAGCGATCTCGCTTTGTGAGACCCGTGGTGACCGGCTCAGCGTGTCAGGGGTTGACCCAGGCGCTCGGCGCCGTGGTCAAGGCGGAGACTGCATCGGGCAGTTGGGCCGACGCGACATCGGCGAGCGACACGCCCTCGAGGATCTCGCGGACGTTCGATCGCAGCGCGATCCACAGGGGGAGCAGCGACTCGGCGGGGCCGGTGTAGGAGAGCTCCGGGGGGCGGACCCCGCGCACCGACACCAGCGGTCCGTCCACCACGCGGATGACGTCGGCGATGCTGATGGATTCGGCGGGCTTGGCCAATCGATAGCCGCCGTTGCCGCCGCGCCGGCTGAGAACGAGGCCACCCCGTCGCATGTCGTTGAGGATGCCTTCGAGGAATTTGTGCGGAATGTCCTGGGCGTCGGCGATGGCCTCGGCTTTCAGTGGCCCGTCATCCCCTGACGCGGCGAGCTGCAGTGCGGCACGTACCGCGTAGTCCGCCCTGGCTGAGATCCGCATGCGCACATTATCCCGCACGGCTTCGGCCGGTGTCCGGTGCGGGGGCCGCCGGACAGGTGTTCCTGGCCCGGCGGCCCCGGGGCTCAAGCCGCGGCGGGTGTGTAGTGGGCGGCGTCGTCGCCCTCGACGACGTGGCTGAGGGTGCCGTCGACAGCGGCGGGCACATCGCCCGCGACGGTCACCCGATGGAGCAGGCGCGGCAGGTCGCCGTAGTCGTCGGGGGCGTAGTGCTGGGTGATGCGGTTGTCGAAGAGGACGAGGTCGCCCGGCGTCCAGGCCACGCGCACGATGTTCTCGGGGCGGGTGACGTACGACTGGAAGATACGCAGCAGATCCCGCGACTCGGAGGGGCCGAGGCCGACGATGCTCTGGGCGAAGCCACCGATGAACAGCCCGCGCTCCCCCGTCTCGGGGTGGACGCGCACGACAGGGTGGGCGGTGCGGTACCTCCGGGAGACGAACCGCCTGCGATGCTCCGCCGCCTGCTCGTTCTTCGGGGCGGCGTAGTCGTAGTCGTTGGTGTGTACGGCCCAGAGCTTGTCGGCCAGCTCGCGCAGCGGCTCGGGCACGTCCCGGTAGGCGGCGGCCGCGTCGGCGATGAGCGTGTTGCCGCCGTACGGCGGGACCACGATGCTGCGCAGTGTGGACGCCTTCGGGGCGTACGGACGAAGGTGACGTCGGTGTGCCAGTGGTTGGCGCGGATGCCCTCGTCGCCGTCGACGGGCAGGACGTGCGGCCGGCCGTCGACCGAAGGCACGGTGGGGTGGGCGGTGGTCAGCTCGCCGAACAGGGAGGCGAAGCGGAGTTGGCCCGCGTCATCCAGGTTCTGGTCGCGGAAGACCAGCGCCTTGTGTTCCAGGAGCGCGGCGTTGATCTCGGTGACGACGGCGGGGTCGATGTCGGCGGAGAGGTCGACGCCGAGGATCTCGGCGCCGATACGGCCGCCGATCCTGCGGATGTCGAAGCCGGTGCTGGTGGTCATGGGCGGGTGTTCCCTTCAGGGGATGAGCAGCGGGTAGGTGAACGGTCGGGAGGTCGTCAGGGGTGACGGGCGGGGAGTTTCCTCGGACCGTCGGGGACGCGGCCGGAAAAGGCTCTGTTCGCACGAGGGGGGACCGTGCATTCGATGGCATGAGGAACCCGTAGCCAAGAGGGTGCTCGGCGATGGCGCGCAATAAGTCGGCCCCGAAAGGGGCAGAGACCCGCCGGGAATTCCTGCCAGGAATCCGTCGGCTACGCCGAAAACGGTCGTGGTGGCCGACTGTGAAAAGGAAGCCGGAGACCGGCGCCCGTCAGCGCCTTCAGCGGCCGACGGAACAGATGGCGCTGGCCTGACGTCGCAGATCGACGTGCAGGCGCGCGGCGAGGTTCTCGGACTTGCTCACGTTGGTGAGCGTGGCAGCGAAATCCGGCCGAGTCAATGTGCCCTGCGCGTACATCTCGTATTCTGAACCGCTCGACATGTGGGTGAAGTGTGGCGTTCATAATCGCCGCGATTCCGGTCGCGTGGCGAATGCCGCTCGTGCCGAGCCGGCCGGGAAATTCGAGGGGCATCGGACGGTCAGACGGGCGGGACGAACGCAGGGTGCGCGCCGTTGAGGAAGTAGTCCCCGATATCGCGCAGAGTGTGGGAGGCGGGCCCGCGCAAGACGTGGGTCCGGGCATTGCGCCAGAAGCGGTCGAAGCCCAGCAGCGAGGAGGCGGAGCGGGGTCCGATGATGTCGAGAGCGCGGGCGGTCGACTCCTCCGCAGCCCTGGAGGCTGCGGCTTCGGCCATGGCCACGAGTATCGAGATCTCGGCGTACTCGTCGTAGGTGAGGTCTTCGGCCCGTGCCAGTCCGCCGTGCACGGCTTCCCGTGCTTGATCGGCGAGCGCGGACGCGGAGCGGGTCAGGACGGTGAGTTCGCCGTAGAGGGTCAGCACCTGCGGGTCCTGGGGGGAGCCGAGGGGCCGGTCGGGGTGCCAGGGTGAGTGGCCCGCCCTGCTGTACTCACGGGCCTCGGCGAGCACTCCCTCGGCCATGCCGAGACGGAGCTGCACGGAGAGGAGACGCCCGACCGGCGATGCCAGCGCGGCCAGGGGCGAAAGGAGGTCCTCGTCCACGGACAGGGAGCCGAGTATGTCGTCGGCGGCGACCGGTACACGGTCGAAGTCCACGCTGCCGCCGGCCGCGAGGCGCTGGCCGAACGTGTTGGCGTCGCTGCCGATCCCCACGCCGGGACGGGCGGGATCGACGACGACGGCGAGTGGCTCGCCGGTGCCGGCCCGTACGGCCCGCACGGCGAGACGGTCGGCGACCAGGACCCCGGTGGCGTAAGTCTGCCGACCGTCGAGCACGAAACCGGTGGCCGTCCCGGTCAGCGTCAGAGACTGTTCCTGACGGGCGAAACCACCGCCCCAACACCACTGCTCCATCGCTGACTTCTGCTGGAGCTGAGCGGCGGGAGAGGACTCGGTGAAGTACCGGGCGCTCCACGACAGGAAGTAGTGACAGCCGAGCAGTTGACCGATCGCGCCGTCGGCCGCGGCGATGTCCCGGACGACGGCGTATGCCGTGGGCCAGTCCGCGCCCCCTCCTCCGACTTCCGCCGGTACGAGGAGCGTCAGCAGTCCCGACTCGCGCAACCGGGACACCTCGTCGAACGGAGCCTTGCCTGCCTGCTCCCTGGCCACCGCGTCCGTGGCCAGGTCGTCCGCCGTCTCGCGGGCCACACGCAGCCAGTGCGCGACGTCGGGCCCGGTCCGGTCGGATTCCGTGGCGGGGCCGGACGGCGCAGTGGCAACCCCCATGGTCGTGGTCTCCTCAAGGTCGGTAGCAGGGTGCGGTGTCGGGGCGCTCGAGCTGGTCCGGCACGTACGTGCGGCCACACGCCGTAAGGTGACGATCGGGTGCCGGTGAGCCGTGCCGAGCTTGCGGCGCAGGCGCGTGCTGTGGACGTCCACCGTGCGGCGGTCGTCCTTCAGAGGTGCGTCGGCCAATCGGGCGCGGTGGGTGGGGCGCCTGATCACCGGGGAGGAAGGAGAAGAAGCCGAGGTACGTGCAGTGTGTGAACCGCGTGGCTTACCGGCGACAGCAGGCGGCGCTGACGACGTGACCGAAGTCGACATGCCGACGACGAACGAGTCGCTGCTGCGTGTGTGACATGAGCATCATCCTGCGCACCTGCCGGGCGGGCCGTCAATGCTTCCCTAGTAAATCGATGGGAAATGCAGGGAATGCGCCACGCACGTGGTCCCCGATCACGTCGGTCGTCGTCCGGGCTTCGGGCGCGCGGTGGCCCTCTCCAACTGGGCGTGAGGAGCGGGCAGATGGGGTCCTGGCCCCTGCGGCGATGTGGACGGCAGTGGGCGGGTGGATCCGCGGCGTCGTCAGCACGGCGCCCTGGCCACGGCCTTCAGGGTGCTCCATGCCGTTCAGTCACTGCGACGACGCAACGGGTCCCGTTCCGGAGGCCAGAAGGCTCCGGCCTGCGTCCGTACGAGGTAACCGGACTCGAACAGGGCACGCCGTAGTCATCAGGTTCGTGCCGCAGGGCCATCGTGGAGCCGCAGACCGATGGCGCTACGGATGGGGTACGCGGATGCCGGAATCGAGCCGGGCCTTGGGCCGGCGCGCTCTGCTCATCGCTGGTGGAGTGGCGACGGCCTCCGTCGCTGCCACAACCGGGGCCAGTGCTCTGACCGGTGGGGAAGCGGTGCCACGGGGCTCGGGGCGCGGTGACGACGCCGGCCGGGCAAGGATCGACGTCCACCACCACTTCACGGCTCCGGCGTGGGTGGACTGGGCCGAGCGCGAGGGCCTGGTACGGCGGCAGGAGCTCCCGTGGTGGGCGCGATGGGATCTGGACTCCACCCTGGCGCTGATGGACCGGGTGGGAATCGCGACCGCGGTCCTCAATCCGACCATGCAGGACCGGTACCGCTCGGCGGCGCAGGCCAGGCAAGGTCTCGCTGTCGTCCATGAGGCGCTGGCCGACGTGACGGCCGCGCACCCGGGCCGCTTCGCCATCCTCGGCCCTGCTGTCCTGGATCATCCCGACGTGTCGGCGTGGGCTCTTCAGCGCGCTTTCGACCTCGGTGCCGTCGGAGTCAGCGTGAAAGCCAACTACAACGGGATCTACCTCGGCGATTCCTCGTACGACCGCTTTCTCGCCGAACTCGACGAACGCGCCGCGGTCCTTTTCACCCACCCGCTCGACCTTCCGGGCGGACCACCCGGCGTGCCCACGGTCCCCGGAATTCCGAACTTCATGTGTGACTTCCTGCTGGACACCACGCGTGTCGCCGTGAACCTGATCCGTGCCGGGACACTCGACCGCTACCCGCACCTGTCGGTCGTCCTGCCGCACGCCGGCGGATTCCTCCCTCAGATCGCCACCCGCATGGAGGCCTTCGGCGACTTCTGCGACCCACCCCTCGATGCTGCCCGTGTCCGGGACCATCTCCGCCGCTTCTACTACGACACGGCAGGCCCACTGGCCCCCTCGGGCACTCTGCTCGCCACCGCCGGTGGCGACCGGATCCTCTTCGGCACCGACTGGCCGGCCGCCTCCGCCGACCTCGTCACCGACTTCACGGTGCCGGCCATCGAGACCGATCCCGTCCTCACCGACCGCCAACGGCGCGGTATCTACCGCGACAACGCGCTCCGCCTCATGCCCGCGCTGAGGCGCGCCTAGCGTCCGCGCGGCCCTGCGGCCCCCGCCCGGTGCCCCCGCCCGGTGCCCGCGCACGGAACGGCTTGGCCGGGGACCCGCGCCTGGCCGAGCCCGCCCCAGGAGTGCTTCCAGGGGCGGCCCTCGACCTCGTCGGTGTGTGGTTGGGGAGCGGCAGTCAGCCGGGCGCACCCCGACCGCTCGGCCATGAACGAGGCCCATGACAGGCGTGCCTGACGCCTCGTCAGTCTGTGCGCCGGAGCGCGGTTCTGCCGCCGGCTCGTGACGTGTCCAGGGACCGGGCGAAGTCGGTCAGTGTGCGGAAGTCGTCCCCGCGCAGACCGATCCGCGGGTTGACGTGGTGCAGAAGCCCGGGCCCGCGGTGGTGGGCGGTCACGTACGCCCGGTCCCGATCGCTCTGTTCGTCGTCCACCCAGGCGAAGGGACGGCCGTCGGCGTACTCCACCAAGGGGCCGGTCTTCCAGTGGACACCGTCGGGGCGGTCCCGGAGCAAGGCGTCGCCGAAGTCGACGAAGGGGAGTTCGGGAAGGCCGAGCACGGGGGCGATCCACCGGTTGGCGTCGTCCATCCACGTGGTGGCCCAGCAGAGTTCATAGCCGAGCCGGAGCAGGGCCCGCCCGTGCTCCGGATGGAGCCAGACCCGCAACGGTCGCCGCCGGGGCGAGAGTCCGGCCTGATCCTCCGGGGTCCCGCTGTTCCGGGGCACTCGAAGCGTGGAGTAACCGTCGGGGCGCCTTTCCGGCTGGGCCGCGTAGGGGTTGAGCGGACCGTCGACGTCGAGGAACAGCAGTGGTCGGTTCACGATCCCCCGGTCCTGCTCGGTGTCGGCTGCGCCGTGGAAGCGTAGCCGCACTGAAGGTCCCGGCGTCGGCCCGGTCGCGTTTCCGCAACGCCCGCCATCGGTCGAAACCGTCGGTCCAGGGCTCGGTCCCGGTCAGGCTTTCGGCTGCCGTGCCCCATGGAGCCACTGGATACCAGCCATGATCGGGCCGGTTCCGCCGCCCGGGACGTGTCCACCGTGAGTTCGAGGCGGGTCCCGCCCTCGCTGCCCGCGGGACAGCTGCGCTGTTCGGTGGCGGGGCGAAGGAACACCCGAGCACCTTCGCGGTCCGCCGGGCGACCTCCGGGGACGCAGCGACGGTGCGAACCTCGGCGTGCGAGGTCGAGGGTGCTTCCTGGGACCCCATGGCGACCTCGCTGTGCGACGGGACCGAAGCGCCGATCGCTCTCCTCCGGGGATTTCCCGGCTCCGGTCCGCGACCTGCGGCGATCCGCAGGTCGTGGACCGAGGAGTACCGTGGAACGCACTCCTCGAAGGCAGGCGAGCGCGATGTCCGACGAAGGTTCCGAGCCCGGCCGCGCGACCGCGAAGCGGCTGCTGCCGGACGCCGTGTTCGAGGGTGTCGTGCCCGGCACGGTGGTCGTACGGCTGGAGACGACGCACGACCGGGAGGGCGTGCTCGACGGGGCGTGGTGGCCGCGGTCCCGCGACATCGCCGCCGAGCTTCCGGCCCTGATCGCCGCGCTGTCCCGGTACTTGGGCCCGGTCACCCGTGTCGGTCTGGACGCCGACGCCTGGGAGGGACTGCCGATGCGGATGATCGTGGACGATCGTGTCGTGCACATCGACTCCTTCCCGGTAGGCGACGACACCGTCCTCGTCACCCGGGGCGAGCAGGACCACTTCTCCCTCCTCGTGGTCCCGCCGCACGCCACTCCCGAGGCGGCACACGCCGCGATGACCGAAAGCGTCCGCGCCCACAGCCCCACGCAGGCCGCGCAGATCCTCATCGACACCGGAACGGAGCACTCGGGCGGCACGCAGCACTCGGGCGGAACGGAGCACTCGGGCGGCACGGAGAGAGGATCGCCGGACCGCTCGTGAGGAATCGGGAGCCGCGGCGATGACCCCGTCGGGTGACTCGGCACGCTCCCCTGTGGACGCTCCCGGACCTGTGCGCGAGTGGAGCGAGGACCACTTCGGCCGTCGGCCGTTCGGACCGTGCGGCCGAACCGAGGAGTACGCTCATCGCACCGAGGATATTTTTGAGCACTTGCTTCCGTGCCTGTGTCGTTTTCGGTGATCGAATACGCTGGGCCGGTTTCGACCGGCCCGGGGCAGGGCTCGCGTCATGACTGTGCCCAATTCCCGCCCGCCGGCCTACGAAGGCCGTCCCTCCTCCACCTCTCCGCGCCTGTCGCTCGCCCCCGCCGGTTCCGCACCGGCTCTGCTGGACGGCGCGTGGTGGCCCCACTCCCGCGATCTCGATGCCGAACTCCCGGCTCTGGTGGCGGTGCTCGATCCGCTGTGGGGGCGGATCACCCGGATCACGGTGAACCCCGACCAGTGGCCGGTTGTGCCGCGCAAGGTGCCCGCCGCAGGGCACGTGGTGAAGGTGGGCTGGTTCCGGAACGAGCAGGATCCGCACGAGCTGCTGCTGCTCTCGTACCAGGTGGGCCGCTGGAACCTCCTCGTGGTCCCGCCGCAGACGGATCCCGCCCAGGCCGCGTGGCTGATGGAGGCCGCGAGCGACCCGCTGAGCACCGCGACCGCGAGCCGGTTGATCGAGGAGGCGGCGCAGAGGCGGACGAGCGCCGCGACCGACCCGGCCGCGGAAGCGGTCCGCGACTCCGGGCGAGGGCAAGCGGTCCCGGTTCCGGCCGTGCCGTCACGGACCCGAGGTGTCACGCCGTGACGCCGAGCCGGCCGGAGTGGGCCTGAGGGCCACGGACACCGTCGGGGGCGCCGCGTCCCCGAGCGGCCCTTCGAACGAGGAGTCATGCCCCCGCCGCACATGCCCCTCCGCGACTGAGCGTCCAGCGCCACGGCCGTGGCTCGCGAGCTTTGAACATCCCTCGCGGGACAGATCGATCTCGCGACGGCCCCGCTCGTGCGCACCACGCTCGCCCGATGTCTCCAAGCCGGTGCCCACACCGTCGAGGTCGACCTGTTCCGGGGCGCGGACGCCCCGGAACAGGGACGCGTCACGGCGCCCAGGGGCTCTCGACCGCCCAGACGGTGTCCTCGCGGAAGCGTTCAGGGTTGTCCCATGCGTGGGCGCCGCCGGGGGTGGCGAGCCACAGCTCGGACCTGTAGTGGCGCAGGTACTGGTCGGGGAAGTTGTACGAGGCCAGTCGCACGCCTCCGTCGCCGCGCGCCGTGCACCAGGTGGCGTCGGCGCGGAACAGCGCTCCGTCGCCGCCTTCCTTGTGGATGCGGAAGTCGCGGTGTCGGAGGTACTGCCCCGGGTAGTTGCGCGACTCGAAGGAGTAGCACCTGTCGTCGGCGAGGCCGGGGACGATCTTCCAGGTGGCGTCGTTCTTCAGCAGGGCGCTGCTGGAGGAGTTGACGACCTCGGTGAAGCCCAGGCCGTCCTGATGGCGCAGGTACCGGTCGGTGAAGCCGGGGGTGGTCACACGCAGGGACCGGTTCTGGCCGGTCGGCAGCGTCACGGGGGCCGCCGGGTTCCTGGAGGCGTTGATCAGGGCCTGGTTGGCGGCCCTGACCCGGGCCTGGTCGACCTTGACGACCTGACGGTCGTAGGTCAGCAGGCCGTTCACCTCGTTCTCCACGTCGGTGATCTCGGTGTAGACGGAGGCGGAGAGTCCGAGGGGCATCTGCGTCTCGCGCATGGCGTCGATCAGGCCGATGTACCGGTCGACGAGGTGCGCGAGGGTGGGCTGGTTCTCGTAGGAGAAGCCGCCGCCCGGGTACCACTCGTGGCCGGGGACGCGGATGCCGAGCCCGCCGAACTCGCCCAGAACGGCGGCCCTGTTGCCGGACGGGCGGGTGACGCCGGGCCCGACGTAGACGTGGTGGTCGATCACGTCGCCGTTCCCGCCGTCCACCGAGCCGCAGCAGTTGACGCCGCTCATGTTGTCGACGAGGCGCGACGGGTCGTAGGCCTTGACCTTGTCGGCGATACGGGCCTGGTCGTACTGGCCCCAGCCTTCGTTCTGGTTCACCCACATCACCACCGACGGGGAGCTGCGGTGCTGGTCGATGACGCGGTCGTATTCGGCCTCCCACTGCACGCGGGCCGCCGCGTCCGGGGTGCGCAGGTCCATGGACGGCATGTCCTGCCACACCAGGAGGCCGAGTCTGTCGGCCCAGTAGAACCATCGCTGCGGTTCGACCTTGATGTGTTTGCGGACCATGTTGAAGCCGAGGTCCTTGTGCTTCTGCAGATCGAAGCGGAGGGCCTCGTCGGTGGGCGCGGTGTAGATCCCGTCGGGCCAGTACCCCTGGTCGAGGGTGCCGTTGTGGAACACGAACTCTCCGTTGAGCAGCAGACGCTGCACGCCTCCCACGTTTCCGACGGAGACGGAGCGCATACCGGTGTAGCTCCCGACGGAGTCGACGACCGCGGATCCGGTGAGGAGTTCGGTCCGCACTTCGTACAGGAAGGGGTCCTCCGGGGTCCACAGGCGCGGGTTCGGTATCGGCACGGTGAACTCGGTGCCGACCGGGCCGGTGGCGCTGCCCACGGTGCCGCCGCCGGTGGAGACGGTGACGCGTGCCCGGTGGCCGCTGACCCCGGCACCGCGCACGGTGACCTTCAGGGTGTTGTCCGCCAGGTCCGGCACCATGTCGAGCCGGGTGACGTGGGCCTGCGCGGTGGGCTCCAGCCACACCGTCTGCCAGATGCCTGAGGCGGCGGTGTAGAAGATGCCACCGCCGGGCCGGGGGGTGGTCTCCCGGATGCGCTGCTTCCCGACGGCCTGGCTCCCGGTCTCCGTCGGGTCGAAGACGGAGACGACGATCGTGTTCGTACCGCCGTTCAGCAGTGGTGTGATGTCGTAGGAGAAGGCGTCGAAGCCGCCGCTGTGGACCGCTCCCGCCTGCCGGCCGTTGACCCACACCGTGGTGCGCCAGTCACTCGCCCCGAAGTTGAGCTGCACCTGTCGACCGTTCCAGCCGGCAGGGACGGTGAAGGTGCGCTTGTACCAGAGCGTGTCGTGCTGGGTGATCTTGCGCTGGATCCCGGAGAGGGCCGACTCGGCGGGGAAGGGCACCCGGATCCGGTCGGGAAACTCGGCGGGCTGCCCCGCCTCCGCGCCGGTGACCGCGAAGTCCCAGATGCCGTTGAGGTTGAGCCAGTCGGCGCGGGTCATCTGCGGACGCGGGTACTCGTTCAGCGGCTTGTCCACGGGGACCTGGTTCGTCCACGGCGTGGTCATGGGCGCGGGTTTCGGTGTCCACGCGGCTTCCGCGGCCTGTGACGGGCCGCCTGCCAGCAGCAGGCCCGCGCACAGCATCGCCGGCGCGCCCAGCAGTGCGGTCACGCGGCGCCACCGCCGGGGCCATGAGGATAACGACGGACGCATCAGTGCTCCTCTGTCATGTGTGCGGGGAAACGTCGTCCGAACGGGCGACGAACGGGTGGAGCAGCGCTGAGGAGCCTCCACTGAGCAGTCGGGGGTCAGCCGGCGGGGCACCCTGCAGGGGTTTTACATCGTTGAAAGAACGGTGTAAAGGGTTCGGGGGCCGCGAGGGGGCCCGGTGCACCGCTCTGCATCCGAAGAAGCCGGGCACGCGGAAGTCCGAGCGTGCCGAAGTGCGGCGGCCCGGGACCCGGGCGCGGACAGGGAGCGGGCATGGACATCGCCGGGCGGCTGCGCCATGAGAGGCGGAGAGCACCGCGTCACCGAGGCGCGGCCGGGACGTCGGGACACAGGTTCGCCACGCGGGCCGTGTCCGGAACACCGCCTGCGACGCCGCCGCCGGGCAGACTCGACGCGGCAGTGCACACGGTGGTCGAAGCGATGGCAGGCGAGGCGCACATGGTTTCCGCGAAAGCCGACGGAACCGACGTCCTCGGCAAGGAGGGCGCATGAGGCACGCGCGTATCGCCACCGACGTCGTGATCGTCGGCGGCGGGGCGGCGGGGCTGTCACTCGCGTACGCGCTGACGGCGCCCGGCTCCGCCCGCCCCGTCCCGGTGGCGCTGGTGAACACCCCGCGGCCGTCGCTGCGTCCGGCGGAGCGCACCTGGTGCTTCTGGCATGAGGGCCCCGGCGACTTCGACGACGCTCTGGTCGCGTGCTGGCGGCGCCTGCGCGTCCGTGGCCGGGACGGTGAGGTCGTCGAGGGCGAACTCGGGACACTGCGCTACCGGATGCTCCGCTCGGACGCCTTCGAAGCCCTGGTCGGATCGCGACTGGCCGCGCTACCTCACGTGCGGCTGGTGGAGGCGACGGCGGAGACGGTGCGCAACGTGGCCGGCGGTGCGGAAGCCCTGTGCGTCACGGCGCAAGGGGACCGCATCACCGTGCGGGGCCGGCACCTGTTCGACTCCCGCCCTGCCCGGTCGCTGCCCCCGCCCGCAGCACCCTGTTGCAGCACTTCAGAGGGTGGTTCGTCCGCACAGCGGCTCCGGCCTTCGACGACGAGGTCGTGGAGCTGATGGACTTCCGGGTCCCTCAGCCCGCCCACGGGCTGGCGTTCGGATACGTTCTCCCGCTCGGCCCGCGGGACGCGCTCGTCGAGTACACCCAGTTCTCCAGGACCCCGCTGTCGCAACCGGAGTACGAGGCGGCCCTCGAGCAGTACACCCGCGACATCCTGCGTCTCGGGCCGTTCGAGGTGCGTTCCGTCGAAGCGGGTGTCATCCCCATGACGGACGGGCGGTTCGCCCGCCGGGTCGGCCCCGCCGTGCACCGCATCGGCGCCGTGGGAGGTGCCACGAGGCCGGCGACCGGCTACACGTTCTCCGCCGTCCAGAGACAGAGCAAGGCCGTCGCCGCCGCACTGCGTGACGGCAAGGCGGTCCGGCTCCCGACGCCACACCCGCGCCGTGCCCTGGCGATGGACGCCGTGATGCTGCGCGCCCTGGACTCCGGACGCGTCAACGGCCCCGACTTCTTCACCCGGTTGTTCCGGCGCGTGCCCGCCGAACGGGTACTGCGTTTCCTCGACGGCCGCAGCGCGCTGTGGGAGGACATGCTCCTCGGCTTCGCCACACCCGTCGGCCCCATGCTCCGTACCGCGGTGGAACTGCCTTTCCTGCCGCGGAAGCCCTTCCCCCTCACACGCGAAGAGAGCACCGGATGACGCTGATGCGCGATGCGGATCTGGCAGAGGCCTTCGACCATGCCGCCCCGGGGTACGACCGACTCGTCGGCCTCAACGCCGGCTACCACGCGGACCTCAGACGGTCGGCCCGGCGGCTTCGCCTGCCCGGCGGCGGCGCGGGCCGGCACATCCTCGACATCGGCTGCGGGACGGGAGCCTCGACGGCGGCCTTGCTGCGAGCGGCCCCGCTCGCCCGGATCACCGCCGTCGACGCCTCCGCCGGCATGCTCGAAAGGGCAGCGGCCAAACACTGGCCCGCCGGAGTGACCTTCGTGCACTCGCCGGTGGAGCGCCTGGCCGCCGCCGGCGTCACGGGGCCCTTCGACGCCGTCTTCGCCGGCTACCTGTTCCGTAACGTGGCCGACCCCGACGCCGTGCTGGCCGCTGTCCACTCGGCTCTGCGCCCCGGCGGCAGACTCGCGATTCACGAATACTCCCTGAGCGGGTCGGCCGGACACCGGGCTCTCTGGTCGGCCGTGTGCCGGGCGGTCATCATCCCGGCCGGCACCGTCACCGGCGACAGGGACCTGTACCGCTACCTCCACCGCAGTGTGCTGGAGTTCGACACCGTGCCCGCCTTCGCGGCCCGGCTCGACGCCGCCGGATTCAAGGACGTCCGCGCGTTGCCGGTCCCCGGATGGCAGACCGGCATCGTCCACACGTTCCTGGGCCGTCGCGCCCAACCCGGCCCGGGGCACCGCGAGGCAGGGGCCCGATGACCGGCTTCGGCACCCGGGGCGGGACGGCTCCCCGCAGGGGGCGGGACCGGAAGGCGCAGGTACTGATGGCAGCGCCGGGCCTGCGCCGGGTCGACGGACCGGCGCCGCGGGCAGCGGTCGTCGGAGCCGGTATCGCCGGCCTGGCGGCCACGACGGCGCTGGCCGAGAGAGGCGTCAAGGTCACGCTCCATGAGCAGGGACCCGGCCTCGGCGGCCGTCTCGCAGGCTGGCGGACCGAGCTCGCCGACGGCAGCCGGGTGACGATGAGCCGCGGCTTTCATGCCTTCTTCCGCCAGTACTACAACCTGCGCGGCCTGCTCCGCCGTGCGGACCCCTCGCTCTCCGTCCTCCGCCCGCTGCCGGACTACCCCTTGCGGCACCGCTCCGGGCTCACCGACAGCTTCGCCCATGTGCCCCGCACACCACCCTGGAGCGCGGTCGGGTTCGCCGCACTCAGCCCGACCTTCGGGTGGCGGGACCTCGCCGCCATGCGGCCGAGGGCCGCCCTCCCCCTGTTCGACGTGCGCGTGCCCGAGGTGTACGAGCGGTTCGACACCGTCAGCGCCCACGACTTCCTCGACTCGGTCGACTTCCCCCCGGCGGCGCACCACCTCGCGTTCGAGGTGTTCTCCCGCAGCTTCTTCTCCGACCCGCGGGAACTGTCCGCGGCCGAACTGCTGCTGATGTTCCACATCTACTTCCTCGGCTCCTCGGAGGGGCTGCTCTTCGACGTGCCCGAAGATCCGTTCCCGCAAGCGCTCTGGGAGCCGCTGGGCCGTTATCTCGAACGCTCGGGTGTGGACGTCCGGACCGGCTCGCCCGTCGACTCCGTCCGTCCGACGGGCGGCACGGCGCTGATCGTCGACGCCGACGGCACCTCCACCGAGTACGACGCCGTCGTCCTCGCTCTGGACGTGACGGGTCTGCAGCGACTGGTCGAGGCGTCGCCGGGACTGGGGAACGAGGCGTGGCGGGCCGGTATCGCGGCCCAGCGGACCGCGCCGCCCTTCCTGGTGTCCCGGCTGTGGCTCGACCGCCCCGTGGGCCGGTCCCGGCCCGGCTTCCTCGGCACGAGCGGCTTCGACGGCCTGGACAACGTGAGCGTGCTGGACCACTGGGAGGGGGAGGCGGCCCGCTGGGCGCGGCGCACCGGTGGCGCTGTCGTGGAACTGCACGGTTACGCGGTCGACGAGTCGGCCGACCGTCACGCCGTCGAACGGAGACTGCTGCGGCAGCTTCACGAGGTCTATCCGGAGACCGCTGAGGCCCGGGTCGTCGACGCCCGGCACGAATGGCGTGCGGACTGCCCGCTGTTCCCCGTCAAGGGCTACCTGTCCCGTCCCACGGTGAGCACTCCCCACCCCACTCTGACGATGGCCGGCGACCTGGTCCGCACCGACCTCCCGGTCGCTCTCATGGAGCGTGCCGCCACCACCGGGTTCCTCGCCGCCAACTCGCTGCTGGCCCGCTGGGGTGCGGCCGGCCACCCGCTGTGGACGGTGCCGCGCAGGGGACGTTCGCGATTGCTCCGGGGTATGTCCGCCCGGTTCGCGGACCTCGGCTGAGCACCGGCCCCGGGCAGCCGGGGGCCGGCCGGACCGGCTCAGCCCGGGAACCGGCCCGTGCTGCGCAGCAGCCGGCGCCGTTCCGCGTACGCGAGGTCGTCGCGCCACAGGCGCCCCGCCGCCCACCGGATCAGCGGCCGGAGAGCAGGGGCCGCCGCCCGTGCCACGGCGAATCCGCTGCGGTCGGAGACGGCGACGACGGCTTCGATCACGGCCGTACGCGGACTGCCGTCAGGGCCGGGGTCCAGCGGCGTGGCGTGCGTCTCCACGACGGACGTCGCGCCCTCGCCCTCGGTGATGCGCATGACGACCGTGCGCGGCTCAGGCGAGGTGAACTCCGCCCGCACGGGAACGACCAGCCGCCCGGCGAGCTTGAACGACACGTCGACGGTGAAGGCGTCCTCGTCCGCGTCGCTCTCAGGGACCCGCAGGACGGTCAGGTCCACGAAGGAGTACGGGTGGAACCAGGACCCGTGCCACGGGTCCAGGCGGTTGGCCACCACGTCCTCCGGCTCGCAGCGGCCCACGGCGGTGAACACGGCGTCGACAGTGCCGCCGCTCGGACGCGGCGGCACCACCGGCCGGTCGAGCGGCGGCTCCCCGCCGACGTCGTCGAGACGCACCCAGGCGAGCACACCGTCGTCGTGGGCGGGGAACGGGTCCCAGCCGGCGAACGGGCGGCCGTCCAAGGAAAGTCCGTGCCAGTGGCACACCACGGTGCCGCACACGATCCGGCTCTCCCGCAGTGGAGCGCCAAGGTGCGGGCAGGCGCCCGGCCCGGCCCTCAGCTCGCCCGAGGCGGTGCGCCAGGCGACGACCTCCACGCCGCCGACCGTCCGCCCGAACGGGCGTCCCTCGCTGCCGACGTCCCGAGAGGCGCCGATGACGTACCAGTTGCCGGACGGCCGTGCCGCCGAGCGCTTCAGCGCGTCCGCGATGAGCGACGGCCTGGCCTCGCGCCATGTCGGCGTCTGCTGTTCCCAGCGGGTCCGGCGACGCGACCGCACGGGCAGGGTGTACCGCCGCGGTCCCCGAGGCCCCGTCATGCTCCGTACCTCCCCGGGCCCGTGGCGGGCGACCTGTGTGCCGGTGCGGCCGGTGGTGTCTCGAGGGCGTGCTCCGGCGACGGCCGGGGCTGCGGGCTCAGGCGTGCCGTCAGAATCCGTACGAGTCCGTCCAGCGCCACGGTGGCGCGGCGCCTCCGTGGCACCACCGACCGCCGCTGCACCACGGCGTAGCCGTCGTCGGCGATGGCGTCGAGGATCCCGCCGTACAACGTGTACGCCGTCCGGATGCAGGGCCGGGCGCGCGGCTCGAGCATGTCGATGCCCGGTCGGGCCTCCCGGTACACGCTCCGGGTGAGCTCAGCGGCGGCTTCGAGCGCGGCGCGGATCCGCGGGTCCGGCTTGCCGGTGGCGCGGCTCCACTCCAGCAGAGGGCGATCCGCGCCATGGGCGGCGAGCAGGTCGGCCGGCAGATAGACCCGCCCGCGGTCGAGGTCCTCGCCCACGTCCCGCAGGAAATTGGTGAGCTGGAACGCGACCCCCAGCGCGGCCGCGTGCGGTGCCGCCACCTCCTTCGGCACGACGGTGCCGAGCACCGGCAGCATCTGCAGGCCGATGACGGCGGCGGATCCGTGCATGTACGACCTGAGGTCCGCGTAGGTGGCGTAGTCCGTGACCGTGAGGTCTTCCCGCATGGAGGCCACGAAGTCCGAGAAGTGCTCGTGGGGGATGGCGTAGGCCCTGGCCGTGTCGGCCACCGCCTGCACGACGGGTTCGCTGCTCCGGCCGGTCCGAAGCCCCGAAGCGAGTTCGCTCTCCAGCTGCGCGAGCTGCCGGTCACGCGCCTCAGGAGTGCGGGCGCGGGCCGGATCGTCCACGATGTCGTCGGCCCAGCGTGCGAAACCGTACAGCGCGTGGACGGCCGGGCGCCGGTGGACCGGCAGCAGCCGGGTCGCGAGGAAGTAGGTCTTGCCGTGACGGGCGTTGAGCCGCCGGCAGTGCTGGTACGCCGCTCGCAGCCCCGGGTCCGAGATCCGTGCCGCGTCCAGTTCACGTCGTGTCATGAACGCCTCTCACTGTCCGCTGATGCGGGACGCCGCCAGCTTGCCGCTGACGAGCACGGTGGGTACGCCTACGCCCGGAGTCGTTCCGCAGCCGGCCAGTACGGCGTTCTCGACGCCGGCGACCAGGTTGCGTGGCCGGAACGGGCCGGTCTGCGCGAAGGTGTGGGCCGCGGAGAACGGTGTTCCCGCCGCGTGCCCCTGTGCCGTCCAGTCGGCGGGGGTGATCAACTGCTCCTCCTCGATCGCGTCGCCGAACCCGTCCAGACCGCGCTTCTCCAGCAGACTGACGATGCTGTCGCGGTAACGGGGGGCCAGCGAACGCCATTCGTCCGCCGACGGGCCGACGGTCGTGTTGGGGCAGGGCGCGAGCACGTAATGCAGATGCCGGCCCTCGGGCGCCAGCCGCGGCTCGTGGGCCGTGGGCCGGGTGATGAGCAGCGACGGATCGCTCATGAGCTGCCCTGTGCGGGTGATCTCGTCGAACGTCCGTTCCCAGGCGTGTCCGAACGAGATGGTGTGATGGTCCAGGCCCGGCCAGCTGCGGCGGGTCCCCGCGTGGAGAATCACCGCGGAGGGGGAGTGGGTCAGCCGTACCGGCCGGCGCGGTGTGCGGCCCAACAGGCGGTAGACGACGGGCAGATCGGGTGTGAGGACCACCGCGTCGCACGGCAGCCGCTCACCGTCGCCGAGGCGCACAGAGGTGACGCGTCCGGCGGACATCTCGAGCTTCGTGACCTCGGTGCCGTGGCGGAACTCGGCTCCGGCGTCGCGGGCGGCGTCCGCCATCGCCACGGGCAGCGCGTGCATGCCCCCCTTGGGGAAGTACACGCCGGCGACCGTGTCCATGTAGGCGATGACGGCGTAGGCGGCGAGCGCCCGGGCGGGTGGCACGCCCGCGTAGAGCGACTGGAACGAGAAGACCCTGCGCAGCCTGGGGTCCTTGACGTACCGGCCGATCTGCGCGTCCAGCCGGCCGAAGCCGCGCAGGGCGGCCAGCCGCGCCAGATCGGGGTGCAGCAACTGGAAGGGCGAGTCGAAGTTCGTGTCGATGAACCGTCGCATCTGTGCTTCGTAGAGCGACCGCAGCCAGTGCCGGAGCCTCAGGTAGCCGGCGGCCTCGGCCGGACCCGCGAAGGCGCGGACCTCCTCGGCCATCGCCTCCCCGTCCGTGTGCACGTCGAGGCCCGAGCCGTCGGCGAACTGTGCACGGTAGGCGGGGTGCAGGGCGACGAGCTCGACCCGGTCCGCGAGCGAGTCGCCCACCGCGGCGAACGCCTCGTCGGCGAGGTGCGGCATCGTGAGCACCGTCGGACCCGTGTCCAGGAGATAGCCGCCCAGCCGCGCGCGTCCCGCCCGGCCCCCGGCCTGGTCCGACCTTTCCACCACGGTGACCTGGCGGCCGCTGCCCAGCAGGTGCAGTGCGGCGGCGAGGCCGGACAGCCCGGCACCGACGACGACCACGCGGTCGGTGCGACCGGGAACGGTTTTCATGGAGCGTCCTCCTCGTGCGGCGAGGCCGGTCCCGCCGCTGTACGGATCAGACTGCCGAGCGCCACGACCGCGGCCGGCTCACCGGGCAGCGCGGCCAGGCGGCGTTCACTTGCGTGGACCAGCCGACCGACCCTCGCTTCCACGACCCGCCGGGCACCCGTGCTCTCCAGGGCGCCCCGCGCCTCACGAATCTGAGCGTCCGTCAGCGTCGCACCGGGCGCTCTCAGGGCCGCGGCGGCCGCCGCGTCCCCGGACTCGTCCGCCAGCCGCAGGGCGACGGCGCGCAGGTAGGTCAGCTTCTTGTCCCGCAGGTCGTCGTCGGCAGGCTTGCCCGTACGCCGTGGATCGCCGAACACACCGAGGAGGTCGTCCCTGAGCTGGAAGGCGATGCCGGCGGACCGGCCGGCCGACCGCAGGACGTCCGTCGTACGGTCGGAGGCTCCGGCGAGGGCGGCGCCGAGTGCGAGGGGACGCTCGACGGTGTAGAGCGCGCTCTTGAGACAGGCGATACGGACGGCCTGGTCCACCGCCGTGGAGCCGGTGGCCGCCGCGCGTATGTCGAGGTACTGGCCCGCGACCATCTCCGACCGCATGGCGCGCCATTCCCGCTGAAGGCGGGCGCCCTGCCTCGACGCCAGCGCGGTGGCGGTCAGCAGATCGTCGGCCCAGGCGAGAGCCAGATCCCCGGCGAGGACGGCCCCGGCGGTCCCGAAGGACGCGGGGCACCCCGACATGCCTGCCGCGGAGTGTTGCTGTGCGAAGTCCTCGTGGACGGCGCGGGCGCCGCGGCGCGTCGATGAGCGGTCCATCACGTCGTCATGGACCACGGCGCACGTCTGGATCAGCTCCAGCGCCGCGGCGACGTGCAGCACGTTCTCCGTCTCCGGGCCCTCGGCCGGGCCGCCGCAGGCCCGCCACCCCCACCAGAGGAACTGCGCCCGAAGGCGCTTGCCGCCGCGCAGGGCGATGTCGCGCACGCGCCCGGCGACTTCCTCGGCGAAGACCGCGTCGGTCTGCCGGGCCTCATCCATGCGCTCGCCCAGGTGATCGCGGAGAACGGCCTCTACGGCGTCGACCACGGAAGGACCGGGCCGCGCCGGGGAAGTGCCTCTGCGGGGCAGGCCTTCTTCGCCGGTTGTGCCCATGTCGTCCTCGGTCGCCTGGATACCGAGCATGCAGCCCCCTTCCGGGCCTCGCGACTCCTCGAACACCGCCACTTCCGCTCGGAAGGCGTCACCGGATGCGTTGAGTTGTCCGTCGTCCTCCCAGGGGCGGCCGCGAGCCTGGCCGGCGGCCTTCCGTTCCGTCGTCCTGCGACGTCGTTCCAGGAAGGGTGGGGTCAGGTGCCTTGGGCGTCACGGCCGGTCCTCGCTCGGTTGTTGCCTCTCGCCCAGGCAACCACCGAAGGCGGGGCGCCGCCTTGTCAGGAGCGGGGGACACTGCTCCGAACAGGGTCTTGTCAGCGGCCGAGGACCGAGGCGACCGTGTCCACCGCTTCACGGAGCCCGAGCGGGTGCAGCGTTCCGGGCACGAGCGGCGCCGTCCATCCCGGGCCCACCGTCAGCACCGCCGGCTGCCGGCGGGCCCCCCTCACGCCCCAGGTCATGTGCGCGACGTGCTGGGCGAGCGGTCGGCTCGCCGTCGTCCTTGACTGCGCCCACAGCGCGACAGCGCTCGGGCCGGTTCTGCGGACCGCCTCGATCAGGGCCTCGGCAGGCAGCGCGGCGCCGAACATGCGGACCGGCAGCCCCCGCTCGCCGAGGGCAGCTGCGAGAGCCTCGAGCGGCAGGGTGTGGGTCTCGCCGGGGACGCACGCGAGCACGACAGGATCCGCGGTCGGACCTTCGTCGGGGACGGCCCGGCGGCGGTGCAGGGCGCTGGAGACGTGCCATGACAGCAGGTGCTCCACCTCGACGTACTTCTCGCCCGAGCTCTCCCATTTGCGGCCGACGGCCCTCAGCGTCGGGACGACGACCTCCGTCCAGGCCGCCACGATGCCGTGCTCCGCGATCACCGCTTCCAGCAGGCGGTCCACGGCGTGCGAGTCGAGGCGCAGCGCCGCGCGGGCCAGCCCCTTGCACTCCACCCGGGCGTCCCCCAACTGAAGCCCGCTTCCGGCGCGGCGGCGTGCCGTGGAACGTGGCGCGGCCGGACCGTCGGGAGCGGGGGCGCTCGGGCCGCCGTCGACGCCGGGGGCCTTCGGCTCCAGCGCGGTACGTGTCTCCGCGCGAGCGACGCGAGCGGCCTCGGCCGGCGGCAGGCCCGCGTTGGTGAGGGCGCACATGCGCTCCAGGAGCGCCAGGTCCGCGGCGGTCCACCGCCGGTGCTTGCCGCCCTCGTGCGCGGCCGGCCCGATGCCGTACCGCTGGTCCCAGGAGCGCAGGGTGGTGGGGGCGACGCCGAAGCGACGCGCCACCGCGCCGGTGGTGAGACCGGCGCCCGTTCCCGGGCGCGAGTCGTCCGTACCGTCCACACGGCCATCATACGACGCACGAACGACGCATGTTGCCTGCGTCGTTTCTGCCGTCGAACACTGGTCCCGTCGCGCAACGGCGCGAACCACGAGGTCACCGGACCGTGATCGGGACCGCCGCGGTACGCACGGTCCGGCGGAGGGAGCGCAGCATGAGTGCAACGCCGGTGAAGGTGCCCGCAAGCGCCCTGTACGCGCCCGTCGAGGAGACGAGGGAGTCCGAGCGGCTCGCCCAGGGGCTGCTGCTCGGGGACGAGCAGGTGTTCGCCGCGATCTATCGCCGGTGGGGAGCCATGGTGCACACCATGGCCACCCGCACCCTCGGTGATGCCAAAGAGGCCGAGGACGTCACCCAGCAGGTCTTCCTCGCGGCATGGCGGGGGCGGGCCGGCTTCCGCCCGGAGCGCGGACCGCTGGGCGCCTGGCTGGTCGGTATAACCCGGCGCAAAGTCGTGGACGCGCTGGCGGCACGCACGCGCAGGGCCCGGATCGCCGGCGCCGCGGCGGCCGAGCTGCCGGCCGTGGAGCGGTGGGAGGCGAACCCTGAGGCGGTCCTCGATCAGGTGCTCGTCGCGGACGAGCTGCGCAGGCTGCCTCCGGCGCAACGGGAAATCCTCGCCCTGGCCTTCTACGGCGACCTCACCCAGGTCCAGATCGCGCAGCGTACGGGCCTGCCGCTGGGGACGGTGAAAAGTCACGCCCGGCGCGGAATGCACCTGCTGCGCCGCCGTGTCGAGGAGGCACGTCTGCGGTACTGACAGCCGCACGCGGCCACGCCCCGGGCACTCCGTCCCGTTTCGTGCGTGTCCGCCGGGGCCGGTGGCATCCGCCGGCCGGCACGCGAGCGAAGTGGTGGTGTGCCTTCTGTGTGCACAGGCCGCCGCCTTCGCCCCCACGACAGGGCGGGGCGGGGCTGAGGTGAACAGCGCGGAAGGGAGGACCGGGTGGCTGACCACGTCGACCCCGCCGACCTGGCCGAGATCGCGCTGGACCGCGGAGAGAACGGCGAGAGAGGGAACTCCGCACGCTTTGCCGGGCCGCGCCTGCACCTCGCGGTGTGCTCGGAGTGCCGACGCGAACTGGAGGCGCTGCGTGCAGTGGTCCGCGCCGCGCGCTCCGCCGGCCCAGGCGATCCGATGACGGAACCGCCCGACCGGGTGTGGCGTTCGATCCAGCGTGAGCTGGAGGCCGCTGATCCGCCCCCGGGCACCCCTTCCTGCGAGCCACCGGCCGCACCGACCGGGACCTCCTCGCCGCGGCCCCCGTGGGGCGGTCACCGGCCCTCCCGTGCGCTTGCCGCTCTCACCCTCGCTGTAGGGCTGGCCACCGGCGGCGGCGTCGCATGGTGGCAGGCGCACGAGAGCCGGCCCCGGACGGTGCAGAGCGTCGGCGCGCCGCACCGGCTCGACCCCCGACCGGGCCACAGCGCCTCCGGGACGGCCCTTCTCGCGGACAGCTCCGCCGAAGGCCGGGTGCTCCAGATCACCGTGCACGGCCTTCCGGACACCAAGGGCTACTTCGAGGTCTGGCTCATGGACCACGCGGGGCGCCGGCTCATCCCCGTCGGCGCGCTGGGTGAGGACGGCAGGTCGACCCTGCCCGTGCCCGACGGGCTCGACCTGCCCGCCTACCCGGTGGTGGACGTCTCCGTCCAGATGTACGACGGGAAGCCGGTCCACTCCGGACACAGCGTCGTGCGGGGCACCCTCGTCGGCTGACGCGGCCACCACCCCGGGCTGTGTCGACGAAATGGCACAAAAAAGTCGGGTTGTACGGCATCCGCCGAAGGCGCGCAGGCCGAAGGGATTGATGTGACGGGCAGCGGCAAGAGCCCGTCGCCCCCCAGCAAAGGTGAAAGCTCATGAACACCAACCGCTTCAGGAGTGCGGCCCTCGCCGGTGCCGCCGGCCTCCTGCTCCCCCTCGGGCTCGTCGCCCTCGCCCCGGTCGCGCAGGCCGAAGGTACGGGCCAGCCGTTCGGTCCCGCCTGCGCCTCCCTGCCGACCAGCGGCCCGGGCAGCCCCGCCGAAATGGCGGGCCAGCCGGTCGCCACGGCGGCGGCGAGCAACCCCGAACTGTCCACGCTCGCGACCGCCGTGGAGAAGGCGGGACTGGTCGACACGCTCGACAACGCCCAGAACATCACGGTGTTCGCGCCGACCAACGACGCGTTCGAGAAGATCCCCAAGGCGGATCTCGACGCCATCCTCAACGACAAGGCCCAACTGACGAACCTGCTCACCTACCACGTGGTGGAGGAGAAGGTGACGGTCGACAAGCTGCCGAACGGCACCTTCACGAGTATGCAGGGCGGCCAGTTGACGACGTCCGGGTCCGGGGACCGGTTCAAGGTGAACGACTCGTCCTCGATCGTCTGCGGTGACGTCGAGACGAAGAACGCGACCGTCCACCTGATCGACACCGTGCTGATGCCGCCGTCCTGATCGCGGTCCGGGGTCACGTCCCGCCGGTGCTGTCGCCGCACTGCGACCGCACCGGTGGGGCATGTTCGGGCACGGCCCTGCCCGCAGCGGGCGACCGGTCAGAAGGCGTAGCGGATCGTCAGCCACGGGGCGTGCGTCGCGACCAGGCCGCGGACCGTCTCCACAGCAGTGGTGCCGTTGCGGTAACGCACGTTCGCACTGCCGTTCTCCGAGCGCTTGGGCTGCTGCAGATCCGGCCGCCACAGCGCCTGCTCCGCGCGCGGGTGCCACGCCATGTTCACCTCGTGCAGCTCCTTGTTGTGCGTCAGCATGATCACCTCGGCCGCGGCCTGCTCCTTCACCCGGGTCGGCAGGACGTCGTCCATGTGCCGCAGCAGCTCCGCCCAGGCCTGCTCCCAGCCGGGCCTGATGACGACGGGGGACAGGTTGAAGTGGACCTCGTAGCCCGCGTCGAGGAAATCCGCCGCGGCGGCGATGCGGTCCTCGACGGGGCTGGTGCGGACGTCGAGCAGTCTTGAGTCCTCCGGGGGCATCACCGAGAACCGGACACGGGTCCGTCCCCGGGGCTCGAGCAGCAGCAGGTCCGGGTTGACGAACTTCGTCGCGAACGACGCCTTCGCCGTGGGCCACCGGGCGAAGGCGTGGACCAGGTCCGCGGTGTTGTCGCTGATCAGCGCGTCGACCGAGCAGTCGTTGTTCTCCCCGACGTCGTACACCCATGCGCTCGGGTCGCACTGGTTGGGCTCCTTCTTGGGGCCCTGACCGATCACGTGGTGCCTGATGCGGGCGATGATGCCGTCGATGTTGGTGAAGACGGTGATCGGATTGGCGTACCCCTTACGCCGCGGGACGTAGCAGTAGGCGCACGCCATGGCGCATCCGTTGGCGGCCCCGGGGGCGATCCAGTCCGCTGATCGGCCGTTGGGCCGCACGGTGAGTGTCTTCTTCTCGCCGACGACCAGGACCGTGCTCTTGATCCGCACCCAGCGCTCGGCGTTCCCCTTGTTGCCGTGCAGCTCGGGGATGCGCCAGTGGGAGTCGGTGCGGACCACCTCGGCGTCGGGGAAGTTCGCCAGCACCTGCCTGCCTCGCGGCGAGGCCGCCGCCGCGGGCTCGGCGTGGATCTCCCGCACCGAGAGCATCCGCCGGGCCTGCGGGGAGTCGCGGAACAGCGGCCCGGCCAGAGGTACGCGGACCTCCCGCCCGGTCCGGATCTCGTCGAGGCCGAACAGCACGTCGGGGCCGTCGTCGTCCGGTGCGCCGGACGACCGGGGGGATCGCATGCTCACTCCGAAGTCTGTCGCGTCATGAACCACTGTAGGACAGCGCCGGTCGTGCAAGGGGCGGCGTTCACCGGCGCTCCCCGGTGGGCGGCGCTCCCCGGTGGGCGGCGCTCAGCGGTCCGGTGTTCCGGCGGACGCCCGGTGGCCTCCCTCGGTGTCCGCTCGTCCGCCGGCTCCCAGCAGCCCCGTCGCCTCGAAGGCGGTCCTCCGCTGCAAGCGCGGAAGCTCCCGCTTCGACACGAAGGTGACCACCGGGGGCATCGCGGCGCGGACGGCCTGCGTGGCCCGGAGCCAGCCCGGGGCGTACACGGCCGCACTGCGCCGCTCGACGGCCCGCACCAGCCGGCCGGCCACAGTCTCGACCGGATGGACCTTCCTCGCCGGCCTCGGCATGTGCGCCCGCAGCTCCCGCAGCACCGGATGATCGTCCGCGTCGCGGATCATGTCGGTGTCGGTCCAGTTCAGGTAGGCGATGCCGACGTCGATGCCCTCGTGCGCCACCTCGGCCCGCAGTGAGTGGGCGAACGACTCGACGCCGGCCTTGGAGGCGCAGTACGCGCTCATCAGGGGGGACGCGCCGATCGAAGCGAGTGAGGCGATCTGCAGGAAGTAGCCGCGGGACGCGCGGAGGTCGGCAAGGAACACGCGGGCGGTGCCGGCACTGCCGACGAGGTTCACCTCGATCACCCGCCGCCAGAGCGCGGGGTCGGACTCCGCGAAGGGGCCGCCTTCGGCCACTCCTGCGTTCGCGACGACGACGGAGGCGGGGCCCAGGCGGTCCCGGACGTCGGCGGCCACCCGTCGCATCGCGTCGTCGTCGGTGACGTCGACCTCCCAGCACCGGGCAGGTCCGGGGATCGTCGCCCGGACATCGGCGAGGGCCGACTCCTCCCGGCCGAGGAGGGCGACCGTGGCTCCACGCCGGGCGAGCTCCCTGGCCATCGCCGCACCCAGTCCCCGGGCGGCGCCGGTCACGACGGCGGTGCGGCCTTGCAGAGGACGTGCTGAGCCACTCACATGGTCCTCCTCGGTGGGGATGGTGCCACCGGAGCGGCGGTCGACGCCGAGCTGTCCGGCGAGCCGTTCTCTCACCATAGGCACCGGAGCCGGGGCCCGCCGGTCCAGGGCCGGCCACCGCTCGGGCACACCGTGCGGGGCGGATCCGGCCGAGGTTGCGGCCCTCCCGGGCCCGGCACAACATGAGCAGGTCCGGTGAGGTGAGCGCAGGAGGGAATTCCCATGGCCAAGGACGAAGAACTCGGCAAGGGCGACCAGGTCTCCTGGAGCAGCCACGGCAAGAACGTGCCGGGCGAGGTCAAGAAGAAGATCACCAAGCGTACGAAGGCGGCGGGCCGCACCGTCGACGCGTCGAAGGACGAACCGCAGTACGAGGTGGAGAGCGACAAGTCCGGCCGCAGGGCCGTCCACAAGCCGCAGTCGCTGCGCAAGCGGGACTAAGGACTCATGAGCGCCGCGGGCGACGCGGACCGCGACAAGACCGTCGCCGAGTTCGGGGAGGCGGTCAACATGACGGCCGGTGACCTCGAGAAGTGGCTCCGGACGGACGAGTCGAAGAGCGTCGGCCAGTCCGCCGGCGGTGGCGAGAGCGTCGGACACGCCTCGGGGCGGCGGATCGTGGATCTGCTGCGTACCAAGAAGGCGGATCTCGACGACGACGACGTCGCGCACATGCGCAAGGTCGTCGGATACGTGCACCGGCACATCGCCCAGCGGCCCAGCGGCGACGTCACCGACAGCAAGTGGCGGTACTCGCTGATGAACTGGGGCCACGACCCGGAGAAGTGACGGTTCCCGGGCGGGAACGACGAGGAGCGGTCGGTGCCGTCACACGGCTCGCCGCCGACGCTGCTGAGCGTCGCGGTCGGACTCGGCCGGACGTAGGGCGGATCGGCAGGCACGGCCGAAGCCCTGGAGGCGATGAAGAGGATGACACCGACGCGGTACGCCACTCCTGACGTCGTCGTCGTGGGCGCAGGGCTCGCCGGCCTCGCCTGCTCCCTCGACCTGTGCCGGGCGGGACTGCGGGTCCACCTGCTGGAGGCTTCGGACCAGGTGGGCGGCCGGATGCGCACGGACCGGCGCGACGGCTTCCTCCTGGATCGCGGCTTCCAGGTCTTCAACACCTCCTACCCGCAGATCAAGCGGCGGGTGGATCTCCGAGAACTGCGCCTGCGCCCTTTCACGCCGGGCGTCCTTGTGAACACCCCTTCCGGGCGGGTGCGGATCGTCGACCCGACGAGGGAGCCGCGTTCCGCGGCGGCTCTGCTGCCGGGACGGTACTTCGGACCCCGCGATCTGATCGGGCTCGCCGGGCTCACCGCCCGTGACATGTTGCTGCCGCCGAAGTTCCTGAAGCGACGGCGGGACCGGACGACAGCAGCCGCCCTGAAGGACGCCGGCCTGTCCCCGGAAGTGATCGACGAACTGCTCCGGCCGTTCCTGTCGGGCGTCTTCCTCGAGGACGAACTGGAGACGTCCGCCCGCTTCTTCCACCTCGTATGGCGCAGCATGGCACGTGGCAGTCTGTGTCTGCCCGCTGCGGGTATCGGCGCGGTGCCCGCTCAACTGGCGGCGTCGCTGCCGCCCGGCACCCTGCGCCTCGAGACGCTCGTGACCGCGCTGACCGACGACGGCATCCTGCTCGGTGACGGTTCCGAGCTACGGGCCGACGCGGTCGTGGTGGCCACGGCCGCACCGGCCGCCGCCCGCCTCCTCCCCGGCCTACAGGCACCCGGCGGCCGCACCGTGACGACGTACTACCACGCCGCCGCCCGCTCGCCGCTGGGCGAACCGGTCCTGTTGGTCGACGGCCGGCGCGAGTTCCTGAACACCTGCGTGCTGAGCGAGGTCGCCCCCACCTACGCCCCGCGGGGCACGGCGCTGGTGTCGACCTCCGCCCTGGGCGTCGACCTACCGGGCCGTGAGCGGTCCCTGCGGGGCGGACTCGCCGAGGCGTACGGGACGGACACCGCCGACTGGCAACTGATCGCCGCCTGCACCGTGGAGGACGCGCTGCCCGCCATGCCACCGCCCTGGCCGCTGAGCCGCACCACGCGCCAGGGATCCGCGCGATACCTGTGCGGGGACCACCGCGCGACCGGGTCGGTCCAAGGAGCGCTGGCTTCCGGCACCCGTGCCGCACGCGAGGTGCTGGCCGACCGCCCTTCGTGAGCACGGCGTCGCCTCGCCCTGGTCCTTCTCCCTGTCCCTGCCGGCCGATCACGGCCGGCACCGTCGCGGCGCGACTTCTCGCCAGGCACTTCGAGAGCAGAGCGGACATCGTGCACCTCCGTACGAAGGGGGCGGAAACTGTCCGGGCAGTCTCACCGGGGTCCGCACACCCCGGCATCGTGCAAATCACCGGTCTCCGCCGTGGCGTCGGGTCGCCGTCGTACGCGGCCGCCCGGAGGGCCGACGTCACCTCGGAAACGTCGGTGCAGGTCAGGAGATGAGCGAGCGGCCGGTGGGCGCCAGCCGCAGCGTCCGGGGAGCCGCGGTCTGTTCCCGCTCGATGCACGGGAGGATCTCCTCCCGTGCCAGGGGAAGCGATCGTACGGCGGCGAGGCGCCGGCGATACGCGCTCTCGTCGGGGTACGAGAAGACGACCGCGGCGACGTTCGTCCCGGTGTGGACGGGCAGTGCGGTGAACGTGTTGTGCGCCGTCTCGGTGGTCAGGACGGCGAGCGGCGCGGGTCCCGTCTCGTGGAGCACGGGCAGAAGACCGTCCCGGACGAGTGCGATGCCGTCCTCTCGTCCCGGAGGGAAGGACCACACGGTGGCGATCACGAGTCTCTCCGGTGCCGGAGCGCCGACCGGGGGCCGCCGGGACGACGAGACGGTGAAGCCGGTCCCGGGCGACAGGGGACGCAGCAGGTGGACATCGTCCGAGTCGACCATCGTGGCGTTCGCCCGGGGACCGTGCTCGGCCCATACGGGCCCGCCGTAGAAGGCCGTCAGAGCGCGGTGGCGTGCCGCCATGTCCCGGAACCCCCGGAGCCAGACGAAACGATCCGGATCGTCGAGATCCCGGAACTGGCCGAGCACGGCCGTCCCGGTCTCCTCCTGTGTCTCGACGAACTCCCGGTCGAACAGCTCGATGAGTTCGTCGCGCCTGCCGGGACGCAGTGTGTACCGGCGAAGCTCGATCACGTCGAGGCGGCCGACGGCGCCGGTGGGGTCGATGGGATCGGTCGGGTCGGTGGCCGGCACGGCGGAACTCCTCTTCGGTTCGATCTCCGGGGTACGGAGTCGCGGCCCGTCCGGTCGGAGCCGGGCACGGGCCGACGGTAGGCATGCCGTGTGCCAGGGGCTGTCAGTGTTTCCGAGGAGAATGCCTCCATGTCTGCCGGACGACTGCTGTCGGTACTGCTGTTGCTGCAATCCCGTGGGCGCATGTCCGCGCGCGGGATCGCCGGTGAACTGGGGGTGTCGGTACGGACCGCCTACCGCGACCTGGCCCGGCTCCAGGCCGCCGGGGTGCCGGTCTACGCGGAGCCGGGCCCCGGGGGCGGCTACCAACTGCTGGACGGCTATCGCACCCGCCTCACCGGGATGAGCGAGGGTGAGGCACGCGCGCTGTTCTTCGCCGGACTGCCCGGGCCCGCCGCTGATCTGGGGCTCGCGACAGAGGTGACGACGGCTCGGCTGAAGCTGCTGGCCGCGCTTCCGGCGGGGCTGAGTGAGGAGGCGTCGCGAATCGCCGCGGTGTTCCACCTCGACGCACCCGGCTGGTACCGGGAGCCCGAACGGACGCCGCATCTTCCCCTGTTGGCCGACGCGGTGCTCACCCGGCGTGCGGTGGACGTGCGCTACCGGCGCTGGCGTGCGCCGCAGGAGGTGGATCGCCGCCTGCGCCCCTACGGCTTGGTGCTCAAGTCCGGCGTCTGGTACCTCGTGGCCGCCGGGCGGAGCCGGATCGCGACCTATCGGGTCACCCAGGTCCTCGACGCCGCGCTGAGCGACGAGCGGTTCGACCGGCCGGAGGGTTTCGACCTGGGCACGTACTGGGCCGCCTACCTCGCCGACTTCGAGGCCCGTCGCTACACCGGCACGGCCACCGTCCGTCTGTCCCCGCGGGGACGCCGGCGCCTGCCCGACAACGTCCCGCCGGAGGTGGTGCAGGCGGTCGATACCACCGCGTCCGCCGCGGACGACGACGGATGGATCGAGGCGGTCGTCCCGACCGAGAGCACCGAGCACGCGTGCGGTGAGCTGCTGCGTCTCGGCACGGACGTCGAGGTCGTCGCACCGGCCGAACTCCGCGAGGCGATGGCCACCACGGTGGGCGCCCTCGCCCGGGCCTACGGGGCCTGCTGACGCCTGAGCCTCGTCCGGCAGGCCGGACGACACGCGGCAGTGCCACGCCGGAAAGGGCCGGGCCCGGCGCCGAAGCGCCGGGCCCGGCCCTCTTGTTTATGTGCCGGACGGGTGGGTCAGCCGATCTCGATGAGCAGATCGCCCGCCTCGACCTGCTGGATCTTGCCGATCGCGAGGCGGCGCACCGTGCCCGAGGCCTGGGCGGTGATCGACGCCTCCATCTTCATCGCCTCGATGGTGGCGACGGTCTGTCCGGCCGACACCGACGCGCCCTCCTCCACCTGGAGAGTGACCACTCCGGCGAACGGTGCCGCGACGTGACCCTCGTTGCCGCGGTCGGCCTTCTCCGCCGCCTTGACCTCGGTGGCGACGGACTTGTCGCGCACCGACACCGGCCGCAACTGGCCGTTGAGCGTGGCCAGTACGCTGCGGTAGCCGCGCTCGTCGGCTTCGGAGACGGCTTCCAGTTCGATCAGCAGCGTGACGCCCGGCTCGAGCGTGACGGTGTGCTCGGTCTCCGTCTCCAGTCCGTACAGGAAGTCCCGCGTCGGCAGGACGGAGGTGTCGCCGTACGCCTCGCGGTGGGCGTTGAACTCCTTGGTCGGGCCCGGGAAGAGCAGCCGGTTCAAGGTCGCGCGCGGCGACTGCGCCAGGCCCTCGCGGTCCTCGTCCGACAACTGCGGCGTGTCCGCCTTTGCCGGGCGGCCCTGGAGCGCCCGGGTGCGGAACGGCTCCGGCCAGCCGCCGGGCGGGTCGCCCAGCTCCCCGCGCAGGAAGCCGATCACCGAGTCCGGTACGTCGAACTTGCCCGGGTCGGACTCGAAGTCCGCCGCCGAGACGCCGGCGCCCACCAGGTGCAGTGCCAGGTCGCCGACCACCTTCGACGACGGGGTCACCTTCACCAGCCGGCCGAGCATGCGGTCGGCCGCGGCGTAGCAGTCCTCGATGAGTTCGAAGCGGTCGCCAAGGCCGAGGGCGATGGCCTGCTGACGCAGGTTGGACAGCTGCCCGCCGGGGATCTCGTGGTGGTAGATGCGGCCGGTGGGCGAGGCGAGACCGGACTCGAAGGGGGCGTACACCTTGCGGGTCGCCTCCCAGTAGGGCTCCAGGTCGCCGACGGCCTGGAGGGACAGGCCGGTCGCGCGCTCGGTGTGGTCGGTGGCGGCGACCAGCGCGGACAGCGGAGGCTGGCTGGTGGTGCCGGCCATGGAGGCGACCGCCGCGTCGACGGCGTCGACTCCCGCGTCGATGGCGGCGATCAGGGTGCCGAGCTGTCCGCCCGCGGTGTCGTGGGTGTGCAGGTGGACGGGCAGGTCGAACCGTTCGCGCAGCGCGGTGACGAGTGTCCTGGCGGCGGGCGGGCGCAGCAGCCCGGCCATGTCCTTGATGGCGAGGACATGAGCGCCCGCGTCCACGATCTGCTCGGCGAGACGCAGGTAGTAGTCCAGCGTGTACAGCGTCTCGCGGGGATCGGAGAGGTCGGCGGTGTAGCAGAGGGCGACCTCGGCGACCGACGTGCCGGTGGCGCGTACGGCGTCGATGGCCGGACGCATCTGGGACACGTCGTTCAGGGCGTCGAAGATCCGGAAGATGTCCATCCCGGTCTTCGCGGCCTCGGCGACGAACGCCTCGGTGACCTCGGTGGGGTAGGGCGTGTAGCCGACGGTGTTGCGGCCGCGCAGCAGCATCTGGGTACAGATGTTGGGCACGGCCTCCCGGATCTTGGCCAGCCGCTCCCACGGGTCCTCGGCGAGGAAACGCAGCGCCACGTCGTAGGTGGCGCCTCCCCAGCACTCGAGGCTCAGCAGCTGCGGGGCGCTACGGGCGACGTGCGGTGCGACGGCCAGCAGGTCGCGGGTGCGGACCCGGGTCGCCAGCAGGGACTGGTGGGCGTCGCGGAACGTCGTGTCGGTGACGGCGACGGCCGACTGGGCGCGCAGTTCGGCGGCGAACGCCTCCGGCCCGAGAGCGGCGAGGCGCTGCCGCGACCCGGCGGGCGGCTCTCCGAGCGGGACGGCGGGCAGCTTGTCCGCCGGGTCGATGACGTCGGGGCGCGGACCGTACGGCTGGTTGACGGTGATCTCCGCGAGGTAGCTGAGCATGCGGCTGCCTCGGTCGGCCGACGGACGGGCCCGCATCAGCTCCGGGTGTTCGTCGATGAAGCTGGTGGTGATGCGCCCCGCCCGGAACGCGGGGTGGTCCAGCACGGCGCCCAGGAAGGGCAGGTTGGTGGCCACGCCCCGGATGCGGAACTCGGCGATGGCCCGGCGCGCCCGGCGGGCCGCATTCGCGAAGTCGTGCCCGTGGCAGGTGAGCTTGACGAGCATCGAGTCGAAGTGGGCGGAGACCTCGGCGCCGGTGTGGACGGTTCCGCCGTCGAGCCGGACGCCGGGCCCGCCGGGGGAGCGGTAGGCGGAGATGGTGCCGGTGTCCGGGCGGAAGCCGTTGGCCGGGTCCTCGGTGGTGATGCGGCACTGCAGTGCGGAGCCGTTGAGGACGATGTCGTCCTGCGTGAGGCGCAGTTCGGGCAGCGTCATGCCGGCGGCGATGCGCAGCTGTCCGATGACGAGGTCGCGTCCGGTGACCTGTTCGGTGACGGTGTGCTCGACCTGGATGCGCGGGTTCATCTCGATGAAGACATGGTTGCCGCGCTCGTCGACGAGGAATTCGACGGTGCCCGCGTTCACATAGCCGATGTGCCGGGCGAAGGCGACGGCGTCGGCGCAGATCCGTTCCCGCAGCTCGGGGTCGAGGTTCGGGGCGGGCGCGATCTCGACGACCTTCTGGTGGCGGCGCTGCACCGAGCAGTCCCGCTCGTAGAGGTGTACGACGTTGCCCTCGGCGTCGGCGAGGATCTGCACCTCGATGTGGCGGGGGTTGACCACCGCCTGCTCCAGGAAGACCGTCGCGTCACCGAACGCGGAGCGTGCCTCGCGCATCGCCGCGTCGATCGCCTCGCGCAGCTCCCCGGGCTCCGCGACCCGGCGCATGCCGCGACCGCCGCCGCCCGCGACGGCCTTCACGAAGACGG
Source organism: Streptomyces sp. Tu 2975 (assembly GCF_009832925.1). Classification (GTDB taxonomy): domain Bacteria; phylum Actinomycetota; class Actinomycetes; order Streptomycetales; family Streptomycetaceae; genus Streptomyces. The sequence continues at coordinate 2,095,564 of NZ_CP047140.1, read as the reverse complement.
GGAAGCCGATGTCCTCGGAGGCGGCGACGAGCGTGTCGACGTCCTCGGACGGTTCGGAGGACTTCAGCACCGGTACGCCCGCCTCCCGCGCGGCCGCGACCGCCCGGGACTTGTTCCCGGTCAGGTGGAGTACCGACGCAGGCGGTCCGACGAAGGCGATACCGGCCTCGGCGCACGCGGCGGCGAGGTCGGGGTTCTCCGACAGGAAGCCGTAGCCCGGGTAGATGGCGTCGGCCCCCGCCTTCTTGGCGGCCTTGATCACCTCGTCCACGGAGAGGTAGGCCCGCACGGGGTGGCCGGGCTCACCGATCTGGTACGCCTCGTCGGCCTTGGCCCGGTGAAGGGAGTTGCGGTCCTCGTAGGGGAACACCGCCACTGTGGAGATTCCGAGCTCGAACGCTGCGCGGAACGCGCGGATCGCGATCTCGCCGCGGTTGGCGACCAATACCTTGCCGAACATCAAACTCCCCAGTCGTGTCTCGGGCCGGGCGGCCTCAGGACGGGCGATGTCGCACGGGACGCCGGTGCCGGCATCCGGTGGTCAAACGGGCGGCGGCGATGTGCCGGGGGGCCTTGGCCCGAAGCGCTCGACACCGTATCGGAGACCTTCCCAGAGATCACGGACGCAGACGATGGCCTGCGTCACTGCGAGGACCACCGCTCGTCGGTGATCTGCGCCACGGTGATCGGGCCGGGGCCGGTCAGGTGTCGGGCCGGGCGGTGCGCCCGGTCGCCGCCGGGGCGCGTTGGCCGCAATCCGGGCCCCTGGCCGGTGCCGGCGCCCTCGCGCGGCGGGCGGACGGCCGTCGTCCGGCGGAGAGATCAGTCCGGGGCGAGCGAATATCTGTGACCGCCGAGTGAGAAATCAGCGCGACGCGCGGTGAGGGTATCTCGCGCAACAGGCGGAAAAGAATTACTTGCAGCGCGGGGTCGATCTCACCGTGCTACTGTCGTTATCAGTTGCAGTTGTGGTTCCCGAAAAATCCAAGTGCCCCGGCGGCCCCTCAGGTCGTTGTGAGCGCTTTTGTGTATCCGGTCATTTCCGGACGGGGTAATCATTGCGGCGACACGGAGACCGCACGGTGTGGACTCCGGGTACTGCCCCTGAAGGAGATTTGACATGGCATCTGGCGTCGTGAAGTGGTTCAACGCGGAAAAGGGCTTCGGCTTCATCGAGCAGGACGGTGGCGGCCCTGACGTGTTCGCCCACTACTCGAACATCGCCGCCCAGGGCTTCCGTGAGCTGCTGGAAGGCCAGAAGGTGAACTTCGACATTGCGCAGGGCCAGAAGGGCCCGACCGCCGAGAACATCGTTCCGGCCTGACGCTGACGCGTGATCGAGCCGGGGCCCGCACCTTGGGGTGCGGGCCCCGGCTCGTTGCAGTTACGGGGCTCTGCCCCGACACCGCGGCCCATCGTGCCGCGGCTCCTCTCCGGAGATCGCGTTTTTCTCGCGTGGCGGATGTCCCTCCCGCCTCCGGACGAACATTCGGCAGGGACTCATTCCGGCTTTGACGTCCGAATCGATCTGCCCGCCCGGTGACCTGCCGGGGTTTCTCACGAGCGGTCCGATTCGCTTTCGTTTTCGCTTTCTGCCTGGCTCGTTCTCGCGATTCTCCGTGCTGCTCTTCTGCTGCGGTAATTCCTTGATACGTGCCACATCGAGGAAGGTTCCGTATGAACCGCACACGTACCGACGAACGTTATTCCCGCACCCGTAGCGGCGGTGGCTCCGGCCGCGGCAGCCGTTTCGGCTCGCCGGCCCCCACCCGCTCGGGTGGTTCCGGCCGCTCCGGTGGAGGTGGCCGCTCCGGCGGTTACGGCCGCCGGCCCGCCGCGGCGCAGGGTGAGTTCGCCCTCCCCGTGACCGTGACCCCCGCCCTGCCCGCCGTCGAGCGGTTCGCCGACCTCGACATGCCGGAGCAACTGCTCGCGGCGCTCGCCTCCCAGGGCGTGACCGTGCCGTTCCCGATCCAGGGTGCGACGCTGCCCAACACCCTCGCCGGCCGTGACGTGCTCGGCCGCGGCCGCACCGGCTCCGGCAAGACCCTCGCCTTCGGACTGGCCATGCTGGCCGGTACCGCCGGGAAGCGCGCAGAGCCGCGACTTCCGCTCGCGCTGGTCCTCGTCCCGACCCGTGAGCTGGCCCAGCAGGTCACCGACGCGCTCACCCCGTACGCCCGGTCGCTGAAGCTGCGGATGGCCACGGTCGTCGGCGGGATGTCGATCGGCAGGCAGGCCGGTGCGCTGCGCAGCGGCGCCGAGGTCGTCGTGGCGACGCCCGGACGGCTGAAGGACCTGATCCAGCGCGGCGACTGCCGACTCGACCAGGTCGCCGTCACCGTCCTCGACGAGGCCGACCAGATGGCCGACATGGGCTTCATGCCCCAGGTCACCGCACTTCTCGACCAGGTCCGCCCGGACGGTCAGCGGATGCTGTTCTCCGCCACCCTCGACCGCAACGTCGACCTGCTGGTCCGTCGGTACCTGAACGATCCGGTCGTGCACTCCGTCGACCCGTCGGCCGGCGCCGTCACGACGATGGAGCACCACGTGCTGCACGTCGACAGCGCCGACAAGCACGCCACCACGACGGAGATCGCCGCCCGCGACGGCCGGGTGATCATGTTCCTGGACACCAAGCACGCGGTGGACCGGCTGACGAAGGACCTCCTCAGCAGCGGAGTACGGGCCGCGGGACTGCACGGCGGCAAGTCCCAGCCGCAGCGGAACCGCACGCTGGCGCAGTTCAAGACCGGGCACGTCACCGTGCTCGTCGCCACGAACGTCGCCGCCCGCGGCATCCACGTCGACAACCTCGACCTCGTCGTCAACGTCGACCCGCCGACCGACCCCAAGGACTACCTGCACCGCGGCGGCCGTACCGCCCGGGCCGGCGAGTCCGGCAGCGTCGTCACCCTGGTGACCCCGAACCAGCGCCGCGACATGGCCCGCCTCCTGTCGCACGCAGGGGTCCGCCCGATGACCACCCAGGTCAGGTCCGGCGGGGCCGAGTTGAACCGCATCACCGGCGCGCAGGCCCCGTCCGGAACGCCGGTCGTCATCACGGCACCGGTGACCGAGCGGCCCGCGCGCAGCGCCGGCTCCCGTGCCCGGCGCGGCCGTGGCTCGTCACAGGCGCCGCGCCGCGCCCCCCGTCGGCAGTCCGCCGTCGGCACGGCGGCCTAGGGCGTACCTTGCCGGTCACGGCACCGGGCGCCCTGGACGTCATTGATCAAGGCCCTTACCCATCGTCGCAGGAGGAATCTCTTGGCACCGGTTCAGCTGAAGCCCCGTCCGGTCGGCGCGAGTTCCGGCACCAGGACGGCGGCCGGCCTCGAGGCGGCGGCCGGTCCGCAGGTCCGTGGCGACGCGACCGTGAAGGTCTGGGGCGACATGACGGTGGAGGTGGCGCTGTCCGTGATGGCCGGCGCCCGCGCCGGGCATCTGCTCATCTGCGACGCGGACGACCAGTGCACCGGATCCGTCACGCTGGCGCAGCTCGTCGCCGTACGCGACAGCGCCGTCAGCACGGACACGGTCCGGCTGAGCGATGTCGCCGCTCTCTCCCGTTGAACCGCCGCACCCCTTGCGGACCCCCTTCCGCTTCCCCACTTCTCCCTGTGAGGTCTCATGCGCTGCGTCATCGCTCGCTTCCCCTTCGATCTGACCAAGAGTGGCGTGCTGGAGTCGATGAAGGGCGTCAAGCCCGAGCCGATCACCGGTGACTTCGTGGTCATCGGCCGCCGTCAGTACCCCGTCAAGCAGGTGGGCGCGGTCATCACCCGACAGGATCGCCGTGACTTCAGCGCGGGCGAGGTCGTCCGGGCGATGACGGGGCTCGGCTTCACCTGCCGGTCGCACGTCCAGGCGGCGCCCGTGAGCGTGCTCACCCCGCTCCAGCAGGCGCACGCCTCGCTCGGCAGCACGGTGGCCGGCTGACCTACGGCACCCTCCGGGCCTGACAAGGCACCGGAGAGGCGAAGAACGAAGAGGGCCCGACCGGCGCGCGCCGGTCGGGCCCTCTTCATGCGGTGCCACTGCCTCGTAGTGGTGGGTTCAATGGTCGGAGTAGCTGAAGTCGCCGACGGTCCAGGCGCTGACGTCCTCGATGGAGACGCGGTACATGCCGCCTGTTTCGGGGATCCCGACCGTGCCCTGGAGGATCCGCGCCACGTGGAAGTGCAGATGGGTGGGCGGACCCTGCCGGGCGGGGGAGGCGCTGAAGGCGCCGGAGAACGCACGGAGGCTCTCCGAATCAGTCAGGACCTCCGACACACGCTGCCTCCACACGGCTTCGGGGGCCAGCCGGCCGGTGATGACAGCGCCACCGGTGACCACGGTCAGAGACATGAGATTGCTTTGCCCGGACTCCACCAGGGCGGCCACGTCGACGAGCAGAGAGTCAGGTTTCGACATGACAGGCGAGTTTATTTCACCTGGGCCCTCTCCATGGCTGCGGTGTCGGTGACCCGACGCCGACTCGCCCCCGCCCTGGCCGCTTCCGGCCCGGGCCACGCTCTGAGCAGGGCAGACAGCGCCGGGTGGGGGGCCATCGCCGATCTCACGTTTCCTCCGTCCCGAGCGCCCAAAAATCTATGCTCGCCGTAGTAGACATTCGTCCCCGCGGTGGCTAGTGTTCCTGTTGTAGCCGAGATCGGAGAAAGCCCGGCAGAGACGAACTGCCGAGCGTTGCAGTACGCAGTACCCGCAGTTCGGTGCGGTGGTGGAGTTCCGGAGCCGGTTTCGCAGGATGGCGACGGGGCTGACCCCGCACTGGGTGGCCCGCGGTGTTCAGGGGCCACCGGAAGCAGTACCGAGTACCAGGTAAGTGGCAAGCGGCGACAGCGGGCCCGCCCGGTGTCGCCCAGAGGAAGGAACGGAGGAAGCAGACGCCATCAGGATCGCCCGGGAGAGGGAGACTCCCCGGGTACCGCAAGACCCCGGAACGGAAGGTGGTCCCCGGTCACGCATTCGCGATCCCCGCGCTCCCGTCCCTCTTCGGGGCGATGCCGCGGAAACAGAAGGTCGGCGCAGGACTAGGGCCGACAGATGGTGTTCAATTTCCTTCGGGGCCCTGGTGCCGTACGGCACCAGGGCCCCTCGACGCGTTCTCACGAAGAAGAGGTGCAGATGACAGCGGATAATGCGCTCGGCGGACGGCTCGACGACGATGACTACCCCGCCTACACGATGGGACGGGCCGCCGAGATGCTGGGCACCACGCCCGGCTTCCTCCGGGCGATCGGCGAAGCGCGGCTGATCACCCCGCTGCGCTCCGAGGGCGGTCACCGGCGCTACTCGCGGTATCAGCTGCGGATCGCCGCCCGCGCGCGTGAACTCGTCGACCAGGGCACCCCTGTCGAAGCCGCCTGCCGCATCGTCATCCTCGAGGACCAGCTCGAAGAAGCGCGGCGCATCAACGCCGAGATCCGCCGTGCCGCCGGTCGGCCGGTCGAGAGCTCCGGCGAGGTCTCCGGCTGATTCCCCCCGCCATGTCACGTCGCGGACCGGTCCCCGGCGCCGTCCACCAGCGGGCTGCGGCAATCACCGCCTCGGCGGGCGCGGCTACATGTCCCACGGCGCCTGCGGAAGGACCTCACCGGTCTCGAGCAGGGACTTGAGGTTCGCGAGCACGGCCGGCCATCCCTGTGAGATCCCGTCGAGCATCTCCTGGTCGGGGAGGTTCTCGTGGGTCACGGTGAGGCGGACGATGTCCTGATGCGGTTCGACCAGGAACGTGACGACCGAGCCTCCGCCCGGCGACCCGCTGGAGAGCGGGTCCTCGAAGGTGATGACCAGGCGCTTCGGTGGCTCGGCCGCCATCACCCGGCCGACCACGTCGACCGCGTCCGATCCGTCGACGCGCCGGTGCTCCCACGTCGAGCCGGGCTGCCAGTCGGAGACGTTGGCGTGTCCCCAGAAGCGCGCCGTCAGGTCCGCGTCCGTCAGGGCTTTCCACACCTGTTCCGCGCTCGCGCGGATGTAGGTCACGTAGACGTAGGTCGGCACGGGCTGTGGTGCGTCGGTCATGGCGTACTCCTCTGCCTGGTGCTTGATGGCGCTGATCGCTTGCAGCCGGGGCCTGTCGAACTCTGAGATCCAGCGCTCCTCGATCCGGTGGATCGGTCCCGGATCGAGGTAGTGCAGACGCTCCCGTCCGCGCCGTACGACGGTGACGAGACCGGCCCGCACCAGGACGTCGAGATGCTGCGTCGCCGACTGGCGGGCCATGGAGAGGTGCTCGCACAGCTCCTGGAGCGTCCTGCCGTTGTGTTCACGCAGGCGGTCGAGCAGGAGCCGCCGGGTGGGGTCGGCCAGCGCCTTGAAGACCCGGTCCATCGCTGTCGCCTCGTCGCTCACTCCTCGATTATGCAGGCATCTGCCTGCATATTGCCAGCGGCGGCGCGCAGGGTTCCGGGTAGCGGCGCCGACGCCGGGAGCATGTCGGACCGGTGAGGTGCGTCGCCGGAGCGGCGGTTACCGTGCGGTGGGCGGCGAACCGTGCGCCCTTTCCGCTCTGTCCGTCCTGTAGGGGGATCCATGACCACGACGACCGGCGGCACTCCGCCGCGGCTGCGCCTGCCCTTCGACCTCGCCGGCCTGGATGCGTCCCCCCTCAGGACCGAGCGGCTCGTCCTGCGGCCGATCCGCCCGCAGGACGCCGACGACATCCACGCCTACCAGCGGCTGCCCGAGGTCGTGGTCCATCTGCCCTGGCCGCTGCGCGACCGGGAAGCCGGCGGCGAGCACACCGAACTGCGGGCGAAGCAGCGCACGTTGACCGCCGACGGTGAAGCGGTCGCCCTCGCCGTCGTGCTGCCCGGTGAGCCGGGCCTCGGCGGCCGCGGGGACGAACGGGTCATCGGCGACCTCACCCTCATCCTCACCAGCGCCGCCCACGCCCAGGTCGCGGTCGGGTGGGTCCTGCACCCCGACTTCCAGGGCCGGGGGTACGCCCGCGAGGCGGCCACGGCCCTCCTCGATCTCGCCACCGGTCTGGGTGCCCACCGGATCGCCGCGACGGTGGACGCGGCCAACGAGCCCTCCCTGGCCCTCTGCGCTCGACTCGGCATGCGCAGGGAAGCGACGTTCCGGCAGGACCGCCACGGCGACACCGGCTGGCGGGACACCGTGATCTACGCCCTCACCCGCGAGGAATGGCTCGCCGGGAGGTCGGCCCCGGCCCGCTGAGGGGCGGGTGACCTGAGCGCCGCGTGGGCCTGTGGACGGCTTACGGGCCGAGGAGTTCGGAGTACCGTTCGACCAACTGCTGCTCCGCGTCGTCGAGATACGCCGCGAGCAGCAGTTCGGCCGTGGTGCGGTCCGCCGCCTCGAGGGCGGAGAGGATCTCGCGGTTGCGCTCCAGATACGGCTCGTGGAAGCCCCGCGGATTGTCCATCGCGTGGAAGACCAGGCGCAGTTCGGCGAGGATGCCGCGCATCAGATCGTCCAGGCGCCTGCTGCGGGCAAGGGCCACGACGGCGCGGTGGAAGTGGATGTCGGCGGTGCCGAGGTCGCGCCAGGCGCCTTCCTTCGATGCCTTCTCGCCCTCGGCGACCGCCGCTTCCGCGTGGCTCAGGTCGTAGGGCGGGGCCCCTAGACCGCGGACCGCCGCGCACTCGATGAGTCTGCGCACCTGGTAGATGTCGGTGACGTCCTGCACGGTCAGCATGCGCACGAAGACGCCGCGGTTGAGCTCGTGGACCAGCAGCCGTTCGTGCGTGAGCAGGCGGAACGCTTCGCGCAGGGTGTTGCGGGAGATGCCCAGGGCGCCGCCGATGGCGTCCTCCGACAGCTTGCTCCCCGGCGGGAGATACCCCTCGGAGATACGTGTGCGCAGGATGTCCGCGACCCGGTCGGCGGTGCTGGAGCGTCCGAGCAGGGCGCGGTCGCCGACGAGCACGGCAGGGTCGACCTCGGCTGTCATCTGTCCGTCCTTCTCCCACGGCCGGCGGCCGTCCGACGGTTTGCGCCGGTCGGTCCGGGTCAGTCAACCCGAAATCATTGAACGAAACAACAGAGAGCTTGTCGGATCGTTCAACGATTTTCTATGTTGTGTGGTGTGATCGTGAACGCAACCTGACCGACCGCCGCAGGTGCACCCGGAGCAGCGCGGTGGTACCTCCTGACCGATGGACCGTTCCAAGGAGCCCAGGTGACAGACCTCGTGATCGACCTCAACGCGGACCTCGGGGAGGGCTTCGGGCGATGGACCCTCACCGACGACGAGGCCCTGCTGTCCCTGGTCACCAGCGCGAACGTCGCCTGCGGCTTCCACGCGGGCGATCCCGGCACCATGCGCCGCGTCTGCGACACGGCCGCGGAGCGCGGCGTACGGATCGGCGCCCAGGTCTCCTACCGTGACCTCGCCGGCTTCGGCCGCCGGGCCATGGACGTGCCGGCGGACGAGCTCGCCGACGAGGTCACGTACCAGATCGGCGCCCTCCAGGCGTTCGCCCGCGCCGCCGGAGCGGCGGTGAGCTACGTCAAGCCGCACGGAGCGCTCTACAACCGGGTGGTGGCCGACCATGAGCAGGCGGCAGCGGTGGCCGCCGGCGCCCGGCTGGCCGACCCCGGGCTCGTGGTGCTGTGCCTGCCGGACTCCGCCATGCACGCGCAGGCGGCGCGGGTCGGCCTCCCCGTCGCCGCGGAGGCGTTCGCCGACCGCGCCTACACGGCGACCGGGACGCTGGTCCCCCGAAGCACCCCCGGCGCGGTGATCACCGATCCGGCGGAGGTCGTCCGCAGGGCCGTCGCTCTCGCGCGGGAAGGCCGCGTCACCGCGCTGACCGGTGAACCCGTGGCGGTACGGGCGCGCTCCCTGTGCCTGCACGGTGACACCCCCGGAGCGGTCGCTGCGGCCGGGCAGGTGCGCGCGGCGCTCGACGTGGCCGGGGTCAGGGTGGAGGCGTTCGTATGAGGCTGAGACCGGTCGGGGAGGACTCCCTGCTCGTGGACCTGGACACGCCGGAAGAGGCACAGGCCTGGCACGCCCGGATCCTCGACCGGTGCGGCCGGGGAACCCCGGCGCCGGTGCGCGACATCGTGCCCGGCGACCGGACCGTGCTCCTCTACGGCGTCGCCGACGTCCACGCCATGGAGGCGGAGCTGCGCCGGTGGTCCGTCCCCCTGTCGGCGGCCGGCGGCGGCCCTCTGGTGGAGATCCCCCTGCGCTACGACGGGGCCGATCTCGGCGCCGTCGCCGAACTGTGGGGGGTCCACGAGGACGAGGTCGCACGGATCCACAGCGGTACGGAGCACCGGGTGGCGTTCTGCGGATTCGCCCCGGGCTTCGCCTACATGCTCGGCCTCGGCGAGCGGTACCACGTGCCGCGCCGTTCCGTGCCCCGCACGTCGGTGCCCGCAGGCTCGGTGGCGCTCGCCGGCCCCTACACCGGTGTGTATCCGCGTGCCTCCCCGGGCGGCTGGCAGCTGATCGGGACGACCCGTGTGCGCCTGTGGGACCTCGAGCGTGAGCCCGCGGCACTTCTGACACCCGCCACGCGCGTGCGCTTCGTCCCCGAGGAAGCCGCGCCGGGAGCCGCATCGGCCACGAGGGGGCGGACGGCATGAGCGGCGGCACGCTGGACGTCGTACGGGCCGGCGCCCTCACCACCGTCCAGGACCTCGGCCGGCCCGGTCACGCCGGGCTCGGCGTGCCGCGTGCCGGTGCCCTCGACCTGCCCGCGCACCGGCTCGCGAACCGGCTGGTGGGCAACCCCGCCGATGCCGCGACCCTGGAGACCACGCTGACCGGGGTCGCCGTGCGCACCGACCGCTCCGTGGTGGCCGCCGTGACGGGGGCGCCGGCGCCGGTGCGGGTGAACGGCCGGCCGGCGGCGTGGGGAACCGCCGTGCGTCTTCCGGCCGGCGCCGTGCTCGACGTGGGCGCGCCGACCAGTGGCCTGCGCAGCTATGTCGCCGTCGGCGGAGGCGTCGCGGTCGACCCGGTCCTGGGCAGTCGCTCCACCGATCTGCTGTCCGGGCTCGGTCCCGCCCCGCTCGAGGACGGGAATGCCTTGCTCCTCGGCGAGGCGACCGGCCCGCCGCTGCATGCCGACACGCTGCTGTGGCCGGCGCCGCCGGAGGAACTGGTGCTGCCCGTACTGCTCGGCCCGCGCGACGACTGGTTCACCGCCGCCGCGGTGGCCACTCTGGCCACGGGCCGCTACGAGATCTCCCAGCACAGCAACCGCATCGCCCTGCGGCTGGAGGGCCCGCCGCTGGAGTGGGCGGTGCACCGTGAAATGCCGAGCGAAGGCATGGTGGTCGGCGCGGTGCAGGTGCCGCCCGACGGCCGGCCCGTGGTCTTCCTCGCCGACTGCCCCACCACCGGTGGGTATCCCGTGATCGGGGTCGTCCCTGAGCGCCTGCTGTCCCCGGCCGCGCAGGCCGTGCCGGGTCTGACGGTCCGCTTCGTACCGCGGCGCCACCGCCGCTGAGTCCTGGCATCGTGCGGCTCGAACCGGCGCGGGCGCTCGCTCCGGTGTCAGGCCTGGGCGGCGTACGAGACGAAGCTCGTCCACGACGCGGGCGACACGGCGAGTTGAGGGCTCTGCTCGACCTTGGAGTCCCGGACGTGGACGGTCGCGGCGGTCGTCGCCACCTCTACGCAGTCGTCGCCGGAGCTGCCGCTGTAACTGCTCTTGAACCAGGCCAGTTCTGTGGTGCTCATGTCGCTCCTCGCATCCGGCGCAGCAGGCTCAGGGATTCCTCCAAGGAGAGAGCCTGTGACCGCATCCTGGCATACCGCATCTGGAGCATGCTGACCACTTTGGGGTCGGAGACGAACCGCCCGCTCTCCTGCCCCTCGCAGTAGCCGTACCACTTGTTGTCCGGTGTCTCCAGCAGTCGGATCGGACCGTCTATACCGGCGTGGATCACTCGGGTCCGGGGCATGACCTGGATCTCGATGTTCCGAAGTCCCGCGAGTTCGAGGACGTGGGGGAGCAGTTCCGGGCTCGCTCCCATCCCGCGCTGGAGCACATGCTCCTCGACGATGAAGCTGAACGCCGTGTTCGGCCGTTCCCGCAGCAACCTCTGACGCTCCGTCCGCGCGGACAGCATGGCCTCGATCTGGTCGTCACCGAGGGGTGGCAGACGCTCCGAGAACAGCGTTCGGGCGTACGCCTCCGTCTGAAGCAGTCCCGGGATCAAACGGCACTCGTACGTATAGAGGTTGACCGACTCCGCCTCCAACTGCGCCCACTGCCGGAACCAGCTCGCCAGCCCCGGGCGCCGCGACAGATGGCGTGCGGCGCCCCGCAGCGCGCCGAAGGCGTCGAGTACCTCCTCCGCCCGGTCGACGAAAGCCGCCGGGGGGAACCGGCGGCCCTGTTCGATGGAGGCGACGGTCGGCACCGAGTACCGCACCTGTGGGGCGAACTGTTCCTGGGTCAGACGAGCCCGCTTCCGGAACGCCTTGACGACCTCGCCGAACGCTTTGAGGCTGTCCGAACCCTCCGGCTCGGCAGTGCTCGTGACGCCGTTCCTGTCCCCGGGCGGACCGGCCGGTCCGCAACCGGCGCCGTTCGCCTCGCTGTTCCCGTCCTCACCGCTGGTCTCGCACGCCGCCATACCGGCCACCTTCCACGTACCGTGTCGCAACCGGCCCATGGTCCGGCGCAATCCCCCTTCCCGTCCACCGTGCGTACCCGTACGCTGACTCTGCGTACGGGTTCCTGGATGGTTGTGCGGCGTCGCGCCTGTGGTGCCCGGCGATGGACACCAGCGGCTGGAAACGCCTTGTGGGAGCGCTCCCGCCCCTGCTAGACATGCGCCGCATGGACCTTGTTCCCTTTGTGCGCCGCTACCGTCCGTCGGACAGGGCGGCGCTGGCGGACATCTGCGTCAGAACGGCTCACGAGGGCGGGGACTCCACGTCGCTCTATCCGGATCCCGGGCTGATGCCGACGCTGTTCGCCTTCCCCTATGTCGAGTTGCAGCCCGAGTTCGCCTTCGTGCTGGACGACGGCACCGGGCAGGCCGTCGGGTACATCCTGGGCGCCGGTGACACTCCGCGCTTCGCCGAGCGGTTCCGCGCCGAGTGGCTGCCGGTCGTGGCGGAACGGTTCCCCGAGCCGGCGGGAGAGCCGGCAACGCCCGTCGAGGAGATGCTGGTTCTCCTGCACCGGCCGGAACGGATGGTGCTGCCGGAACTGGCTTCCTTCCCGGCACACCTGCACATCGATCTGTTGCCGGAGTGGCAGCGACGAGGCTTCGGACGCGCCTTGATGGGGGAGTTGCTGGCCGCCTTGGAGGCCGCGGGCGTGCCGGCCGTGCACCTCTGCATGGTGCGGGCCAACACGGCCGCGCGGGCCTTCTACGGACGTCTTGGTTTCCGGGAGATCGAGGTGCCGGACCCGGGTCCTGTCCTGTACCTGGGCCGGTCGACGGCTCGCAGCGAGCCTGCGGCATGACGACGGCGGTGCCCGCCGAAGGGGTGGCGGGCACCGCCGTCGTCACGCGCCTCAGTGGCCGGCGGCCTCCGGGGAGCGCCGGATGCCGACCGCAGCCACCACGGCAGGGACGCCGGCACCGCCCGGCTCCTGCCCCGGCTACTCAAGGGCCGCACCCGCGGACCGGTGTTCGTCACCCACCGCCGTCCGGGGCCGGGCAAGGTCGTCGGCCCCCCTGATCGAGCCGATCGAGGACCGGCCGGGACACCGACGGGGGTGGGTGAGGTGGCTGAGGAGGAGCGCGGATGGCCCGCTTCCCGTCCCTCCTCGCGGGGTTGGCTCCTTGACACCGCGGCGCCTTTTTGGCCTTCTCGGCCCTCGGTCATAGTCGGCGCCATGGACTATGACGTAGTGGTGGCCGGAGGCGGCCCGGTCGGACTGATGCTGGCCTGCGAGCTCCGGCTCGGAGGCGCGCGGGTGGCCGTCCTGGAGCGCCTCACCGAAGTGGACCCGACGATCAAGGGCGGGGCGATCACCACGCCCGGCGCCGAGGCGCTCTACCGCCGGGGCATGCTGCCCACGCTGGCCGAGGTGCAGCGGCAGGCGATGGACCGCTTCCAGGCATTCATGCGCGAACGGAACGGCGGGGACGGAGGCGGGGCCGCGGGCCAAGGGCTCGGGTTCGTCGGGCACTTCGCCGGAGTCATGCTGCGGGCGGATTTGGTCGACCGTACGGAGCCGGGCCTCGGCGACGCCGGACCCGCCGCCGAGATCGCTTTCGTGGCGCAGCAGGACATCGAACGGCTGCTCGGCGGGCGGGCGGACGAGCTCGGTGTCGACGTGCGCCGGGGAGTGGAGCTGACCGGCTTCGACGCGGACGACGGGGCCGTCACGGTGTGGACCAGCCACGGGGCCATACGCGCCGGCTGGCTCGTGGGCTGCGACGGCGGCCGCAGCACGGTCCGCAAACTCGCGGGGTTCGCATTCCCCGGCACGGACCCGGAGATCACCTGTCACCAGGCGGTCGTGGAGATGACCGGTGCCGAGGACCTGACGGTCGGCTGGGCCGCCACGGACACCGGGGTCTACGCCCACGGGCCGATGCCGGGCCGCATCGTCACCGTGGAGTTCGACGGCCCGCCGGCCGACCGGGACGCGCCGGTCACCACCGAGGACCTCCAGGCGAGGCTGCGCCGCGTCTCCGGCGTGGACGTCACGATCACCGGGGTGCGGACCGCGACCCGCTTCACCGACCACGCCCGCCAGGTCACCGAGTACCGCAAAGGCCGGGTGCTGCTGGCGGGCGACGCGGCGCACGTGCACTCCGCGTTCGGCAGCCAGGGGCTGAGCCTGGGTCTCGGGGACGCGATGAACCTCGGCTGGAAACTCGCCGCGGTGATCGGCGGCCGGGCGCCGGAAGGGCTGCTGGACACCTACACCGCCGAACGGCACCCGGTCGGCGCGGGGATCCTTGACTGGACCCGTTCCCAGGTCGCGGCCATGCGCCCGGACCCGCAGTCCCGGGCGCTGCGCGGGATCGTCAGCGACCTGGCGGAGACGGTCACGGGCACCACGTACCTCACCGCCCGGCTCAACAGCGCCGGGGTGCGCTACGAGCTGCCGGGCGAGCACCCGCTGACCGGCCGCAGCGCCCCGGACCTCGAACTCGCCGACGGCAGCCGCCTCGCGGACCACCTCCACGGCGGCCGGGCGCTCCTGCTCGACCTCACCGACGACCCGGAGCTCCGGGCCCTCGCTGCGGGGTATGCCGACCGCGTCGACACCCTGACGGCCGGCTGCCCGTCCCGCCCCGAACTGGCGGCGGTCCTCGTCCGTCCGGACGGCTTCACCGCCTGGGCGGCCGACGCCGGGGCGCAGGCGCCGACGTCGACGGCCGGGCCGGCGGAGGCGCTGGAGGAGTGGTTCGGAGTGCCAGAGGGTGTCGTGACGCCGGGCTGATCCACCGCTCGGCCGACTGACTCGAACCACGAGCCGATTCCACCGACGGCCGCCGCACCCACCCGGTGTGGTGGCCGCCCGCACCCCGGTCCCGGAGCAGCAGCAGCCCGGGGCTCTCACCGGCCGCCTACCGCACCCGCCGCCACGCATACCCCCACGCCCTCTGCCGGTGTTACGGATCCCGGCACCCTGCACGGCGGATAAACCGGTGTCCCGGGACCGGCCCGTCTCTCTAGACTCGGGACGCGCGGTGCACACGGCATCGCAGCGCCGTCCGGCGTCGGAACGAGGGGAGCACGGCCATGCGTTACCGCACTGCCGTCGTCGTTCCCCGGTCACGCTACGACGTGATCCTGATGTCCACGCCCACCCGGTGCCGGCTGCGCGGCCGCCACCGGAAGCCCGTGACGAACGCCTGATCCCGCCTGCCCGGTGCCGCGACCGCAAGGTCGCCCGCCCGGCACGCCGCCATGCGCCCGTGCCCCGGTCGGGGCAGGGACATGGCCCTTGCCCCTTGGCCGGGGACGGCGCGGGATCCGCAACCGAGGCCCCTCGTACGGGAATTGCGCTGCCTGTCTCCCGACACACCTGAAAGGCCATGGGCCGTGCGCACCGACCCGCGACACCGATCCGTTTCCACCAGTCCGCCGACCCGCGTCAGGAACCTGGGCATTCTCGCCCACGTCGACGCCGGCAAGACCACCGTCACCGAACGGATCCTGTATCTCACCGGCGCCACCCACAAACGGGGAGAGGTCCACGACGGCACGACCGTCACCGACTTCGACCCGCAGGAGCGCGACCGCGGCATCACCATCTTCGCCGCGGCCGTCAGCTGCGACTGGGACGGCCACCGGATCAACCTCATCGACACACCCGGCCATGTCGACTTCGCCGACGAGGTCGAGCGTTCGCTGCGGGTGCTCGACGGCGCTGTCGCCGTGTTCGATGCCGTCGCCGGGGTCGAACCGCAGAGCGAGGCCGTATGGCGGCAGGCCGACCGGCACGGCGTGCCCCGGATCGCGTTCGTCAACAAGCTGGACCGCGCGGGCGCGGACCTGGACGAAGCCGTCAGGTCGATCAGGGAACGGCTGCGTACGGCCCCGCTGGTGGTCCAACTGCCCGTCGGGCAGGAGGACGGCTTCACCGGCGTGGTGGATCTGCTGCGTATGCGTGCGCTGATCTGGACCGCCGGCCGGGACACGTACGAGGAAGGCCCCGTGCCGGAAGCCCTGCAGGCCGAGGCCGCACGACGCCGGCGGCTGCTGGAAGAAGCCGTGGCCGAACTCCACCCCGTCGCACTGGAGGAGTTCTGCGAACGGTCCGCCCTCTCGGAGCCGACCCTCGCCGGCGCCCTGCGCGACCTGACCCTCAGCGGTGAGGGCGTCGTCGTGCTGTGCGGTGCCGCGTACCGCGACTGCGGGATCGAGCCGCTGCTCGAGGCCGTCGTCGCGTATCTGCCCTCGCCGGTGGACGTACCGCCGGTGCGGGGCACGCGGGACGGCGCGGAGCAGGAGCGGCAGGCGGATCCGGAGGCGGCGTTCGCAGGGCTGGTGTTCAAGGTGAACTCCACCTCCACGGGCAGGCTGACGTATGTGCGGGTCTATTCGGGCACGATCACGAAGGGGGACACGGTGCTGGACGTAGGCACAGGCCGTTCGGAACGGATCGGCAGGATCCTGCGCGTACAGGCCGACCGGCACGCCGAAGTGGACCGGGCCGAGGCCGGGGACATCGTGGCCGTGGTCGGACCGAAGTCCGCCCGTTCCGGTGCGACCCTGTCCACGCCGGCCGCTCCGCTGCTCCTCGAACCGCCCACCGCGGCCGCCCCTGTCGTCACCGTGGCGGTCGAGGCGCGCAGCCGCCTCGACACCGACCGGCTGGCGACGGCGTTGGCCCGACTGGTCGAGGAGGACCCCTCCCTGACCGTCCGGACCGACCCGGAGACCGGTCAGACGGTGCTGTCTGGCATGGGTGAACTGCACCTGGAGGTCGCGGTGGAGAAGATCCGCCGCGCCCACGGGCTGGAGGTCGGCGTCGGCCGCCCCCAGGTGGCGTACCGCGAGACCGTCGTCCGCGGCGTGGCCGGTCTGGTGTACCGGCATGTCAAACAGGACGGAGGCGCAGGGCAGTTCGCGCATGTCGTCCTCGACGTCGCGCCACTGGACCCGGACGACGACCGTGCGGAGGGCTTCGCGTTCTCGTCGACCGTGACCGGTGGACGGGTCCCGCAGGAGTTCGTCCGCGCGGTGGAGGCCGGCTGCAGGGACGCCCTGGCGGAGGGCCCCCTCGGGGGCCATCCGGTGACCGGGCTGCGGGTGACGTTGACCGACGGGGCAACGCACTCCAAGGACTCGTCGGAGATGGCGTTCAGGGCGGCGGGCCGCTTCGGGCTGCGTGAGGCGCTGCGCACCGGCGTGATGGCGCTGCTCGAACCGGTCGTCGAGGTCACGGTCACCGTGCCCGACCACGCGGTCGGCACGGTCCTCGGTGACCTCGCCGCGCGTCGCGGACGCGTCTCGGGCCAGTCGACACGGTCCGGTACGGCGGTCGTCACCGCGACCGTGCCGCTGGCCGAACTGTTCGGCTACGCGAACCGGCTGCGCAGCCGCACGCAGGGCCGGGGCACGTTCACCACCCGGCCCGCCGGCTACGCGCCGGCTACGGTGCCGGGCGGGGTGGCGTCGTCGTAACGCCGCCGGTGCGGGGCCGTCCTGGGAGGGACGGCCCCGCGTCGGGGTCGGGCGTGCCGCCCACGCCACCCACCAGGCCGCGGCCCCGCCACGCGTCCGAGCGGCAGAGCTGGGGAGGTGTCCGTCACAGTGCACCGAACGGGCCCATTTCCGCGTTGCTCCTGGGAAAACGACCGTGACAGCATGCGGTTCGTGAGTGACAACGGGGATGACATATCGGGGCCTGACCGCCTCTCCAGACTTGCTGAGTTGGCCGATTGGCCTGCTCCGGAGCAGCCGGTCGCGACCAGTGATACACCACGGCCGGTGAAGTCGGCCGAACCGGTGGTGGATGAGGTGGCGGCGGGTCGGCGTCGGTTTGCGCGTTTGCTGGGTGAGTTCAGGCGTGCGGCGGTGTTGGTGCCGTTCGATGCGCAGGGGAGTTTGTGGACGGCGGACTTCAACGGGGTGCGGTGGATCTGTGCGTTCTCCGATGAGGAGGCGCTGTCGCGGTTCGCGCATGCGCAGCGGGATGCGGGGCGTGAGTGGGAGTTCCGGACGGTGCTGGGTGCGCGCTTGCTGGATGTGATGGTGCCGATGCTGCCGGGACCGGCGGGGTTGCGCTGGATGCGGGCAGTGACGAGGGCGTGTTGTTTCCGCCGGTCGAGGGTGTGGTGCCCGAGGCGGCGGTGGTGGATCTCGGGGGACGCGGTGAGTGGGGAGCAGCCGGATCTTGCGGCGCCGCCGTCGGCTTTGGTGGAGATAGCGAGTGGTATCGATCTGGCGCATGCGGAGCTGAAGGAGCTCGGCATGATCGGGGAGGCGACGACGGGCCGGGGGTTTTCTGATCTGGCCCTGTCGGGCTGGAGTTGGGGCATGGGGGTTTGACGTCGGAGTTCGAGACGTTCTGCAACCGGTGGGAGTGGGGCGTCCGGGCGCTCACGTTGAAGGGGAATCTGGTCGCTCAGGCGTTGGGTCTGTCGGCGGGGTCGTTCGCGGAGCAGGAGCGGTACGTCAAGGACACGCTCAAGATCGGTGTGAACTCGCTGAACGGTAATCCGCATCTGTCGGAGGACGAGGTCAAGCAGATGCGCTGGGACACGATCCGGGATCAGCACGCGTGGGACAACGCCGACTGGAGCCGGGAGTCGTTCTCGCAGGCGCATGCCGAGGTGAAGCAGACGTGGGCCAACACCACGTATGACGTGATGGACGCGCAGAACGACGCGATGGAGCGGGCGGGGATCCTCGACCCGGCGGTGCGGGAGCGGCTGGACGCGCAGTTGCGTGAGGATCTGGACCCTGATCAGGCGACGGTCGATCAGGCTGAGCAGCCGCGGTGGGGGAGAGTCGCTGATGGTGGACTGGGGCGGGCTGGTCGACAAGGGCGTCGACATCGTCGACGACGGGATCGACAAGGGCAAGGAACTGGTCGGCGAGGGTGTCGACTATGTGACCGACAAGGCCGGCGAAGGTCTGCGGCACTACGGCTACGACGGTGTGGCGGAGGCGGTCGAGGACTGGGGGGACGAGACCGCTTCGTCTCTCGGTGCTCAGGTGGGTGAGCAGCAGCTCGGTCAGAGTGAAGAGGCGAACGAGCTGATCCATGGCCGGCCGGAGAAGATCGCCGAGTCGGTGAAGAACCTGCGCGACTTCCAGAAGGCGTTCGACCTGGTCGGCGGCGGGCTGAAGAAGATGGACTCGGCCCACTGGAAGGGTGAGGCGGCCAACACCTTCCGGGAGAAGTTCGAGCCGCTGCCCACGGACTGGCTGCGCGCGGCGGACGCGTGCGAGGACGCCGCCAAAGCTTTGGAAACCTACTCCAAGGCGATCACCAGCGCGCAGGGCAAGGCGAAGGAGGCGATCGCCCTCTACAAGGAGGGTGAGAGCGACTCCAAGGCTGCGGTCGAGGCGTACAACAAGAAGGGGCGGGCGTACGACGCGGCGCGAAACAGTGACAATCCGCTGCCGCACCCGGGCGAGTTCACCGACCCGGGCAAGGCCAAGCGGGCCCGGGCACGGGAGATCCTCGCCGACGCCCGCAAGGCCCGCAACGAGGCCGCCGAGGCTGCCAAGAGCGCGGTGACGGCGGCGATGGCGCACGCGCCGAAGGAACCGACGGGCCGGGACAAACTCCAGGCCGAGTTCACCGACTACGCCCTCGGCATGGGCGTGGAATCCATGCACCTGGCCGGCGGCGTGGTCAAGGGAACAGCCGGCATCGTCAACTTCGTCCGCTCCGTCAACCCGCTCGACATGTACAACCTCACCCACCCGGCCGAGTACTGGAAAGGCGTCAACACCACACTCGCCGGTATCGCCTCCACCGCCGCCAACCCCGACCGCGCCCTGAAGAACGCCTGGGAAGCAGCCAAGGGCGACCCCTCAGAATTCATCGGCCGCCTCATCCCCGAAATCCTCGGCACCAAAGGCACCGGCCTGGCCAAGGGCCTGGTCACCGCCGGCAAACACCTCCCCGACGGGCAAAAGCCCGGCGGCGCCCGAGGAGATCACGACCGTGACCCCGACAGCGGTGGCAAGAAGTGCACCGACACCAAGTGCGACGGAGACCCCGTCGACGTCGCGACCGGCCGGATGCTCCTGCCTCAGACCGACATCGTCCTGCCCGGCTCACTGCCATTGGTCTTCCAACGCACGCATGACTCCTCGCACCGGTCAGGCCGCTGGTTCGGCCCGACGTGGTCGAGCACGGTCGACCAACGCCTGGACATCGACTCCGAAGGCATCGTGTTCAGCTGCGCCGAGGGCAGCCTGCTGGCCTACCCCCACCCCGCTCCGGGTGTCCCCGTCCTGCCCACCCACGGACGGCGCTGGCCACTCGACCGGGTCGACGACGGCTACACGATCACCGACCCTGACTCCGGTCAGGTCTGGCACTTCACCGACCACACCGCCGAAGTCGCCCTGCTGACGCAGATCGACGACCGCAACGGCCGCTGGATCACCTTCGAACACGACGAATCAGGCGCTCCGACATCGATCGTCCACCACGGCGGCTACAACCTCAAACTCACTACCAGCGAAGGCCGGGTCACCGCCCTCCACCTCGCCGGCGCCGCCCTCGATGGCAGCGACCAGGAGATCCTCCGCTACGGCTACACCGACGGCCACCTCACCCATGTCACCAACTCCAGCGGCCGCCCCCTGCACTTCGGCTGCGACGAACACGGCCGCATCACCTCGTGGACCGACACCAACGGCAGCCACTACGACTACGTCTACGACGACCAGGACCGCTGCACCTACCAGACCGGTACCAACGGGCACATGGAATCCCACTTCACCTGGGACGACACCGACCCCGAAACCGGCTTGCGGATGACCTCCATCACCGACGGCCTCGGCCACACCAAACGCTTCGTGATCAACAACCGTGCCCAGGTCGTCGCCGAAATCGACGCATTGGGGGCGGTAACCCGCTACGAATACGACCGATACAACCGCCTGCTTTCGCGCAGCGACCCTCTCGGCCACACCAGTCGGTTCACCTACGACGAACGGGGCGGCTGACCGAAGTGGAACGCCCGGACGGACGGCGACTCCGTACGGAGTACGACGAACTGGGGTGCCCAGTTCGAGTCTTCGGCGCGGACGGCTCCGTGACGCGCCAGACGTACGACGAACGCGGCAACCGCACATCGGTCACCACCCCTTCGGGTGCGACCACTCAATACGTGTATGACGGGGCTGGTCACCTTACGTCGGTCACGGACGCCCTCGAGCACCGCGTCCTGATTCGCTGCGACGGGCGGGGGCTACCGGTCGAGACGACAGATGCATTGGGCGGAACCACCTCATTCGAGCGCGATCCCTTCGGACGTCTGATCATGTTCATGAATCCACTCGGCGCGGTAACCCGCTTCGAGTGGAGCGTCGAAGGCCGACTGCTCCGCCGGATCGAGACGGACGGAACTGCGCTGTCATGGACGTACGACGGGGAGGGCAACTGTCTCTCCCACACGGATGCCATGGGTGCGACATCAACGTTCGAGTACACGGACTTCGACTTGATGGTGGCCCGTACCGGCCCTTCTGGAGTGCGCCACGAGTTCCGGCACAACGCCAATCTCCAGCTTGAGCAGGTGACCAACCCACAAGGTCTGACATGGGACTACACATACGGCCCCGACGGCCGGCTGATGGCGGAGTCGGACTTCGACGGTCGCGTCCTTGCATATGCCTACGACGCGGCTGGTCGCCTCGAGTCCCGGACCAACGGAGCCGACGAGACGATCAAGTACGCGTACAACGCGCTGGGCCAGGTGATCGGTAAGGATGCAGGCGGACGGGTCACAACGTTCGAGTACGACGTCTTCGATCAGCTCACTGTCGCTGCCACGCCGGACTCACGTCTTACTCGTATCCGCGACCGGTTCGGCCGTATCGCGTCCGAGACGTCGAACGGCCGCACCACGCTGTTCCAGCACGACCGGCTCGGACGACGGATCGGCCGCACGACGCCGAGTGGGGCCGTCAGCCAGTGGTCGTACGACGCTGCGGGGCGACGTACTGAGCTGAGAACATCCGGGCGCACTCTGGCGTTCGAGCGTGACGCCATGGGGCACGAGGTCGCATGTCACGTCGGGGACAGCGTCACCTTGAGTAGCCTCCTCGATCCCGTGGGCCGCGTGGTGGTGCAGGACGTGACATCCCATGGCCGCAGCATTCAGCGACGGGGATACTCCTACCGAGCTGACGGCAACCTTGTCGGAATCGAGGACCAGACGTCGGGCGACAGGCGCTTCGACGTGGATCCGGCAGGCCGCGTCACAGCAGTGCACGCCACCAATTGGTCGGAGCGTTACGCGTACGACGCAGCCGGAAACCAGACGGATGCCGCATGGCCCGACGGCTACCCCGGGTGGGAGGCCACCGGCTCCCGTGAGTACACCGGCACCCGCATCAGCAGGGCGGGGAGCGTCCGCTACCAGCATGATGATCAGGGCCGGATCGTCCTGCGTCAGAAGATACGCCTGTCCCGTAAACCCGATACATGGCGATACTCATGGGATGCCGAAGACCGCCTGACAGCGGTCACCACGCCTGACGGAACCGTATGGCGATACAGGTACGACGCACTGGGCCGTCGCACGGACAAGATACGTCTCGGCGAGGACGGGCGGACACCGGTTGAGCACGTCGCCTTTACCTGGGACGGCTCGACGCTCTGTGAACAGACGTCCCAGGCGGACACATTGCCGCGCCCCGTGACGCTGACTTGGGATCACGACGGAGTGCGCCCCTTGACCCAGGCGGAGCGCATCAGCTCGGACACCGATGCCGAGCGCGTGTTCGATGAGCGCTTCTTCGCGATCGTCACCGATCTCATTGGATCCCCGACCGAACTCGTCGACGAGGATGGGCAGATCGCGTGGCGCACCCGCAGCACCCTGTGGGGGACGGTCACCTGGGCGGCGGAGAGCTCTGCCTATACCCCGCTGCGATTCCCTGGCCAATACTTCGATCCGGAAAGTGGCCTCCACTACAATCTCCGGCGTTTCTATGACCCGGAAATCGCTCGCTACACATCGATGGACCCGCTCGGACTGAGTCCGGCTCCGAATCCCTCGGCGTACGTGCACAATCCGCACCTGTGGTCCGACCCACTCGGCCTCAATCCGTGCCCGCCGGTCACCCTCGCCGATGCCAAGGCCAAAGCGCTGCGCGACGCCGGCGTCCCCGAAGGGGCGGAGCCTTTCGACTCGACGGATCACGCCATGGCCACCAAGCCCGACTGGCAAGGCGGCGGCGCCCAACTGGACGAAACCGGAAGGCCGATCTTCTACAGAGAAGAATGGTACGAAACGGCCGATGGTGACATCATTCTGTTCCAGGACCACCATTTCGGCCATCAGAAACCGGGCGAACCCGGTTACCAGGGCCCGCATGTGCATGTTCGTCCCTATGAGAACACGCGGAACGGACAGATCCCCGGCTGTGAGGAGCACTACTACTATGACCCTGAATTGGGTTGAGTTGATCCAGAACCTGAAGGAGCTCAGCGCCCTTTACCCAGCTCCGCCGCCGCTTCACGCCGTCACTCTCCGGTCCGTACACCTGAATCGCTACGGACCTGCGGTGACGCTCCGCATGGACCTGCCGGAGTTCCCACAGAAGCCTCCCGCCGAGTGGCGAGAAGCCGGATTCGACCGATTCCAGTGCCAGTTGCGCTTCATTGCAGTAGAGCATTTCGGGATGGAAGGGTGGCGGCCGCCCGTCACTGCCGATCTGCGACTCGACAGATGCGGAGCCAACCGCATCCGTGTTTCAGTAGAGTCACCTGATCTCCGGCTGACCTTCGAGGCCGCCGATGCTGTGGTCATCGGTCATATGACTGCCTTCGCGGTGAGCCAGGCCGGGGCCGATGACGGGCCTCACCGGTTCGTCGGCAAACTTGATTCCCGTAAATTCAATAGTCTCCCAAGCCTGGACGAGAAGACGTTTTATGAACGCATTTGAATGGACCGACCTGCTCAAAGAGCCGTGGAACACGCGTGAAACGCTCAGCGCGCCACCGGAACTCGGTGATTGCCGGATCGTCTCATGTCACATCGATGAGCGGGATACGAGCGTCACGCTGGGATTCGACACCCGGCGCGTTCCGGACAGCTCGATTCCCGGTTCCGACGAGTCACAGATGAACGCTCTGGAGTTCTCCATCACCTTCACGTCGGTCACCGGCCTCCACGTCACGGGCTGGGGAGGCGGCTCCGGTGGATCGGTAAAGCTGTCTCGCTCAGAGGACGGCGGCATCGTGGTGTCCGTGGACAGCGCCTCTGGGAAGATCTCCTTTCAGGGACGGACCGCACTACTCTCTCGCGCCCGGGCCTACCTCGCATCGTCCGCCGAGTAGGACCCGATCTGCTGCCGACGGCGGTGGGAACCGGCCTGCCCGGCCGATTGCCTCGGCGGTTCAGCATGCCTGTGGTGAAGCCACCGGCATGGCTCGGCCGCCCCGTCGGCCTGCCGCCGCAAGGTGGCCGTCTCAGCACGAAAGCCGTGGCCCAGTTCCTCGCGGCCGAGGGCCAAGCAGTGGCGGAAGGTGTGGATCAGCGAGCCCCAGGCCCGGGGTCGATGTGCTGGGTGCCGGAGCGGGGTGGTACTGGTCGCGCCAGACTCGAGGCGAGACTCCGTATGCCTCTTCGAAAACTTCGCTGAAGTGAGTCGCGTCCACGAAGCCCCAACGCCGTCCGCGGCCGGCTCCTCGTCCTCCCGGGCCAGCCGCTCCGTCCGACGGACAGTAACCGCGGTCGCCCGCGCAGAACAGATCCTGAGGGGCCCGACGGTGCCGAGCCCGATGCGCACGGATACGTCCTCAGCCGGCGGACGGTGGTCGATACCGAGCGCCACCACGGATTCGCTGTGCACGGCTGCAACGGTGCACCCGTAGTCCTCGCCTGATGCAGCGTCGACTGACGCGGTGCACCACCGACCAGAAGGACTGCATCGTGGTGGATCGACCACCAGGCGTCGGGGGAGGCGGCAAGCATCGACGCGAGGTCGCCGGTCGCGACCGGCCGGCCCCCGGGCCGGCGCACGGCTGGGCCGGCAGCGCGCCGGCGGACGCCGCCGGGGCGGCCGGCGGGGGACCGGTCAGCAGGTGGGGACGCCCGGGAGCCAGGCGTCCGCGACGTCGATGTAGATGTTGGAGACGTAGCCGCCGTAGTCGGGCAGGTAGGACCAGGCGTCGTTGCTGTAGCCGTCGGTCTGCACCAGCTGGCCGCGCACCTGGCAGCGAACCCGTACCGTCGACGGGCCGGCGAGCGCCGCGACTCGGGTGGACGTGGTGGTGGCCGACTGGCGGACGCTGACGTCCGTCCCCCAGGTCGGGAAGGACTTGGTGGTGGTTCCGTCGCCGGTCCAGAGGTAGGTGACGGTCACCCAGCCGTTGTCGTTCAGGCCGACGTTGTAGAAGGTGCCGTCCGCCAGGTCGATGCCGGCGGGGTTGAGGACGCGGCGGCCGAAGCCGTCGAGGCCGCCGTTGTAGCCGTTCTCGTATGCCGCCTGCGCCTCGGGCATCCCCTGGGGCAGGTCCTTGAACGTCTCCCGTACCGAGGACGGGTTCCAGTGGTCGTCGCGGGTGTTCCACGGGCCGACGTCCCAGACCGGCGCCGTCTCGCAGCGGGCGGGCCCGCAGACCCGTACCGAGTACTCGGCGCTGCCCTTGGGGAGAGGCCGCGCCGTGACGGCAGGGCGACGAAGTGGTCGTTCGGCTTGATCACATGTCCGTTGGCGGTGGTCCCGCCGACCAGGCCCTCGCGGGTGGCGTAGACGCGGGCGGTGAACGGTTCGGCCGAGGCCGGGCGGGGAGCGGCGACGGGCACGCTGTCGGCGGTGAGCCGCAGAGAGCTCACGGCGGGGCCGGACCGGTTCGTGCCGCCCTGAAGGACCAGCCGTGCCTGGACCTCCGTGACCGTGCGGGGGAGTTCGGCCGGTACGCCGGCGAGGGCCTCGCGCCACTCGGTCCAGGGGCCGTTGCGGTCGCGGCCGCGGATGTCGACCTCCACCCCGGACCCCGCCGGTAGCTCCGCCCGGACCTCTGCCGCGACACGGTTGGCGCCGGTCGCCAGGTGGTGCACCGGCAGTACGGCGGAACCCTGGCCGCGCCCCGTTCCGGCCGAGGCGGACGGGAGTGTGGTGTCGCGGATGCGCAGCGTGCCGTTCGCGTGCCGGACGTTGGCGTCGTCGTCGGAGCCGCCTTCGGAGCCGGCGGCCAGGTCCACGCTCCAGGAGACTCTGATGTCGGGGCCGGGGCCGTGTTGTCGGTGGCCGACGGGGCGGCCGGGGCGGACCGGTGGACGGCGGGGGACCAGGCCGAGGCGCCCGGCGGATCGGCGGCGGCGGCGCCTGTGCCCAGTGTCGCCGCGGTCAGTGCCAGCAGCGGCAGCATGCAGACCACCGGCCGGCGCCGTGCGGCACCGCCGCCGTTCCTGGCGCTCGTTCGTCTCCAGCGCATGGTCTCGTTCCCCTTCGTCGAGTCGTGTCCGGTCGCGTTCCGTCGTGAGTTGCGTCGACTTGTCACATCTGTGTCTTCGGCACGTTCGGGGCGCGGGCGAGCCGGTGGCCCGGGTCTTCGGCCGTCAGGGTGAGGCCGTCAGAGTGACGGGCGGGATTGTCAGGCGCAAGACATTCGATCCTGGGCGAACGGTGGGGCCTTGTTCTTGTCATGAGCGAGACATCCCGTTACGTTCCCGGGGGCTCGCAGCGTTCCGCGGCCCGACGTGACCCCGCAGAGCCGCCTCCCCCACCAAGGAGCAATCGTGAGGTTCCTCAGACGCCTTCCCGCCGTGGTCGCCGCCGCAGTCCTCGCGCTCACGGGGCTGTCCGCCGTCCCGGCGAACGCCGGCGAGTCCGCGGCCGCTGCCGGCCCCGCCTTCAAGGCCCCCTATCCCTGTGGCCAGCGATGGACCTACAGCCATCACTCCGCCGAGGTCCGCCGCGCCCTCGACTTCGTGCGCGCCGACGGCGGAACGACCGCCGGTACCCCCGTCCTCGCCTCGGCCGCCGGGACCGCCACCCGCCACTACCAGGCCGGGGCGCGGGCAACTACATCGTCATCGACCACGGCAGCGGCTGGAAGACGTACTACTTCCACCTCGCCGCCTACTCCGTCGCGAGCGGCGAATACGTGGGCCAGGGCCGGCAGATCGGCACCACCGGAAGCACCGGAAACTCCTCCGGCGCGCACATCCATTACGAGCAGCTCTACAACGGCGTCGGCCAGAACATCGTCATCAACGGCTCGGGACTGTCCTACCCCGGCAGCTACCACCAGGCGTACCTGACCAGCGACAACGGCTGCGGCGGCTCCGGCACCCCGTTCAACACCTGGGGCAGCGGCGTCAACGTCCGCGCCGACGCACGCCTGAGCGCCCCCGTCGTCACCACGCTGGGCGGGCCGACCGCCGTACACGTCCTGTGCCAGAAGCAGGGCGACACCGTCAGCGCCGAGGGCTACACGAACAACTGGTGGAGCAAGCTCCGCGACCAGAACGGTTTCATCAGCAACATCTACATCGACCACCCGGACGCCAGGCTGCCCGGCGTCCCGCTCTGCTGACCACCCGTCACCCGCCGTCGGTGCGGCGCGCGACAACCCGCCGAGGAAGGGCTCCGGTCACGGAGCCCTTCCGTCGTTCCTGCATGGCTGCGCCGATCACGCGACGCGCATAGACTCCCGCTCGGCGGCGCGCGGGACGCCGGCGACCACCGGGGGTTGGCCAGTGCTGCGAGTGGACTTCAGCAGTGGGGAGCTGGCCCGGCTGCGTGTCGCGCCGGGCATCGACCCGCTGTGGGAGACCGCGCTCAGCCTGCATCTGCTCCAGAACCGGCAGGCCGCGCCGGCCTTCGACCCCTGGCGGCGCGAGGCCCGTGCCGCGCCGGCCCGCGCCGGACTCGTCCCGGCGACCAGAGCGCTGATGAGGCTGTGCCCGCCCACCGGATACTTCCCCGACTTCCTGACACCCGGGTGCGGCGACACGGACCTCGACACGGCACTCGACCAGGTGCTCGCCACCCCCAGGCGACGACTGGCGGCCGAGCTCCTGCGGCTGTACGCCGACACCGGCCACGCCGTCCCGCCCGGCGTGCGGCCGCTCGCCGAGGGCAGGCCCGAAGCGCTGCGGCGGCTAGCCTGCGCCCTGCGCGGGTACTACACCGCGGCCGTCGAGCCGTACCGTCCGTCATGCGTACGCAGGCCGCCGACGACCGCGCCACGCGGGCCGATGCCGCGCTGGCCCGCGGCGCCGAGGGGCTGCTCGCCGGGTACGACGAGCTTCCGGGGTGGCGGTGCGAGAACGGGCAGCTCCGGGCCCCGTACCCCGTGGACCGGGAACTGGGCCTCCAAGGCCGGTCGCTGACGCTCGTGCCGTCGTTCTTCTGCGTCCGCGCCCCGCTCGCCCTGGTCGACGAGGAACTGCCGCCTGTGCTGGTGCATCCGCTGTCGCCCGAGCCGCAGTGGCTCGCCCGATCGCGCCGTGCCGACCCCGTGTCCTCGGTCGCCCAGCTGATCGGCACCTCACGAGCCCGGCTGCTGCGGCAACTGGACCGTCCGATGACCACCACGGGCATCGCCGCCGCGCTGGGGCTCGCAGCCTCGACCGCGAGCCGCCATGTCTCGGTCCTCCGCGACGCGGGCCTGCTCTCGTCCCGCCGCCAGGGGGTCCGCGTGCTGCACCGCAGGACCCGGCTGGGGGACGACCTGCTGGCGGGCGCACCGCGCTGAGCGGCGGGTCGGCGGGGGCGTGTGGTGGGGCAGCGGGTGCGGCGGGCGGCGCGTGCGGGCCGGCCCGGACCTCGACCGGCGTGCGGGCGGGGCAAGGTCCCCGCCGAGCGTGCGGGCGGCCCGCACCGCTGGTCGGCGCGGCCGGAACACCCGCCGAGCGGGTGACGGCCCGCACCGCTGGTCGGCGCGGCCGGGGAGTGGGACATTGAAGGGGAAGCCGTGCCCGCCCGACGAGACCCGGGGAGGGCCCATGGGGCGTGATGTCCCGGCGCTCGTCTTCACCCGTGAGGACCGCCGCCGGTACCGGAAGAAGATGCAGAGCTGCCTCGACACGTTCGCGTTGATGCTGCGCGAGGCGCGCTTCGAGTCCGAGCGCCCTCAGGTCGGTCTCGAGATCGAGCTCAACCTGGTGGACGAGGCCGGCGAGCCGGCGATGCGCAACACCGACGTCCTCGAGGCGATCGCCGACCCGGCCTGGTCGAGCGAGCTGGGCCGGTTCAACCTGGAGATCAACATCCCCCGAGAACCCTCACGGCAGGCGGCCCGGACTCCTGGGAGCGGGAGATCCGCGACGCGCTCAACCATGCCGAGGAGCGGGCCTCTGAGGTCGGCGCGCATCTGGCCATGATCGGCATCCTCCCGACGCTGCGGCAGCGGGACGTCGGGGAGGCGGCGCTGTCGGAGAACCCCCGCTACCGCCTGCTCAACGAGCAGGTCTTCGCGGCACGCGGCGAGGACCTGCGGATCGCGGTCGACGGCGTCGACAAGCTGCGCACGTACGCGGACACCATCACACCGGAGGCCGCCTGCACGAGTACGCAGTTCCACCTCCAGGTCTCGCCGGGAGAGTTCGCCGCCTACTGGAACGCCGCGCAGGCCGTCGCCGGGGTACAGGTCGCGCTGGCGGCGAACTCGCCGTTCCTGTTCGGCAAGGAGCTGTGGCGGGAGACCCGTATCCCGCTGTTCGAGCAGGCCACCGACACCCGCCCGGAGGAGATCAAGGTGCAGGGGGTCCGGCCGCGGGTGTGGTTCGGCGAGCGGTGGATCAACAGCGTCTTCGACCTGTTCGAGGAGAACGTGCGCTACTTCCCCGCACTGCTGCCCCTGTGCGACGAGGAGGACCCGCGAGCGACGCTCGACGGCGGCGACGTCCCCGAACTGCCCGAACTCACTCTGCACAACGGCACCATCTACCGCTGGAACCGTCCGATCTACGCCGTGGCCCACGGCAAGCCCCATCTGCGCGTCGAGAACCGGGTCCTGCCGGCCGGCCCCACCGTCGCCGACGTCCTCGCGAACGGAGCGTTCTACTACGGGCTGACCCGCGCACTGGTCGACGAGGAACGGCCCGTGTGGTCGCGCATGTCGTTCCAGGCGGCGGAGGACAATCTGCACTCGGCGGCCCGGCACGGCATCGACGCCCCCCTTTACTGGCCGGGGATGGGCGAGGTCCCCGCGACCGAGCTGGTGCTGAGGCGGCTGCTCCCCATGGCCCACCGGGGACTGGAGCGGTCCGGCATGGACGCGGCGTGGCGGGAGCCGCTGCTCGGCATCATCGAGCAGCGCTGTGTCGCCGGCCGTAACGGCGCCGTGTGGCAGGCGGAGATGTACCACCACATCGACTCCACGTCCCGGGTCGACCACCATGAGGCGCTGCGGCTGATGACGCGGCAGTACATCGACTACATGCATCTGAACGCGCCGGCCCACACCTGGCCCGTGGACTGACGGCGATCTGCCGGAACGCCGTGCCATCGGACACGTCAGTCATCGGATGAGTTCGCCGCACCACTCTTCTCCCGATGAGCTCACCCCGCTACCATCGTCCGCATTGGGAGCGCTCCCACCTCCGTATACCACTCGTGCCGCCGCCCTCGGCGGTCTGCTCGGAGAGGACGTTTCCGTGCGCAGAAGCGCCAGACCACTCGCTGCCTTACTGGCGGCGTTCGCCCTGACGGCCGGGCTGTTCACCGCAGGCAGCCCGGCCGCGGCGCGCTCGGGCGAAGCCGCCACCGCCGCCGAAGCATCCGATGTGTCGACGCCCGCGGACACCTACACCTGGAAGAACGTGCGCATCGACGGGGGCGGCTTCGTGCCGGGCATCGTCTTCAACCGCTCGGAGAAGGACCTCGCGTACGCCCGCACCGACATCGGCGGCGCCTACCGCTGGAACGAGGCGGGCAAGGAGTGGACCCCACTGCTCGACTGGATCGACTGGGACCGATGGGGCTGGACCGGGGTCGTGAGCCTCGCCTCCGACACGGTGGACCCGGACAAGGTGTACGCCGCCGTGGGCACGTACACCAACAGCTGGGACCCCACCAACGGCGCCGTCCTGCGCTCCTCCGACCGGGGCGTCAGCTGGCAGGCCACCACCCTGCCCTTCAAGCTCGGCGGCAACATGCCAGGCCGCGGCATGGGCGAGCGGCTCGCGGTGGACCCCAACAAGAACTCGGTGCTCTATCTGGGCGCCCCCAGCGGCCACGGGCTCTGGCGGTCCACCGACTCGGGGGTGACCTGGTCGAAGGTGACCGCCTTCCCGAACCCCGGCAACTACGCCCAGGACCCGACCGACACCAGCGGCTACGCGAACGACAACCAGGGCGTCGTGTGGGTGACCTTCGACGAGCGCTCCGGCAGTGCGGGCAGCGCCACGCAGGACATCTACGTCGGAGTCGCCGACAAGGAGAACACCGTCTACCGCTCGACGGACGGCGGTGCCACCTGGTCGCGGATCGCCGGACAGCCGACGGGTTATCTGGCCCACAAGGGCGTCCTGGACTCCGCGACCGGCCATCTCCATCTGACCCTGAGCGACACCGGCGGCCCGTACGACGGCGCCAAAGGCCGCATCGCGCGCTACGACACGGCGACCGGCGAGTGGAAGGACACCAGTCCGACCGCCGAGGCCGACACCTACTCCGGCTTCAGCGGGCTGAGTGTGGACCGGCAGCGGCCCGGCACCCTGATGGCCACGGCCTACAGCTCCTGGTGGCCGGACACGCAGATCTTCCGTTCCACGGACAGCGGTGAGACCTGGACCAGGGGCTGGAAATACACCAGTTACCCCGATCGCTCCTTCCGCTACACGCAGGACGTCTCTTCCGTGCCCTGGCTCTCCTGGGGCGCGAACCCGTCCCCGCCCGAGGTCACGCCCAAGCTGGGCTGGATGACGGAGGCGCTGGAGATCGACCCGTTCGACTCGGACCGGATGATGTACGGCACGGGAGCCACCATCTACGGCACCGAGAATCTGCGGACCTGGGACTCCGGCGGCCGGATCACCATCACGCCCATGGTGAAGGGGCTCGAGGAGACGGCCGTCAACGACCTGGCGAGCCCGCCGTCGGGCGCGCCGCTGCTGAGCGCCCTCGGTGACATCGGCGGCTTCCGGCACACCGACCTCGACGCCGTGCCGCCTCTGATGTTCACCTCGCCGAACCTCTCGTCGACCACGAGCCTGGACTTCGCGGAGGCGGCGCCCGCCACGGTCGTACGGGTCGGCAACGCCGACGCCGCCCCGCACATCGGCTTTTCCACGGACAACGGGGCCAACTGGTTCCAGGCCTCGCAGCCTTCGGGGGTGACGGGCGGAGGCACGGTCGCCGCCGCCGCGGACGGCAGCGGCTTCGTCTGGAGCCCGGACGGCACCGGTGTGCACCACACCACCGGGTACGGCAGCTCGTGGACTACGTCCACGGGGATCCCCGCCGGGGCGACGGTGGAGTCCGACCGCGTGAACCCGAAGAAGTTCTACGGGTACAAGGCCGGCACCTTCTACGTGTCGCAGGACGGCGGAGCCACGTTCACCGCAAGGGCGTCGAGCGGTCTGCCGCAGGAGGGCAACGTCCGCTTCAAGGCCGTGCCCGGCGTGGAGGG
Source organism: Streptomyces sp. Tu 2975 (assembly GCF_009832925.1). Lineage (GTDB taxonomy): Bacteria > Actinomycetota > Actinomycetes > Streptomycetales > Streptomycetaceae > Streptomyces. The sequence continues at coordinate 2,063,408 of NZ_CP047140.1, read as the reverse complement.
TGACGTGTGGCTCGCGGGCGGCACAGCCTCGGGGACGTACGGACTGTGGCGTTCGACCGACTCGGGTGCGACCTTCCGGAGGATCGAGGGGGTCGAGCAGGCGGACGCCGTGGGCTTCGGCAAGGCGGCTCCCGGCGCCTCGTACCGGACGATCTTCGTCGGCGCGAAGATCGGCGGGGTGCGCGGCATCTTCCGGTCCACGAACGGCGGCGCCGAGTGGAGGCGGATCAACGACGACGCGCACCAGTGGGGCTGGACCGGCGCCTCGATCACCGGCGACCCACGGGTCTACGGGCGGGTGTACGTGTCGACCAACGGGCGCGGCATCCAGTACGGCGAGTCGTCGGACGGCGGCGGCACCGATCCGGGTCCGGGTCCCGACCCCGACCCGCCCGGGGACGCGGGATGCTCGGTCGCCTACAAGATCACCAGCCAGTGGTCCGGCGGCTTCCAGGCCGATGTGACGTTGACCAATACGGGCAGCGCCGCCCTGGACGGCTGGCAGCTGCGCTGGCACTTCCCCGACGGGCAGAAGGTCGGCCAGATGTGGAACGCCGCCCATCGGCAGAGCGGCCCCGAGGTGACGGCCGAGAACGTCTCCTGGAACGGCAAGGTGGCCGCCGGTGCGTCGGTGTCCTTCGGATTCACCGGCAGCTGGTCGGGCCGCAACACCGCACCGGCCGCCTTCGCCTCGGGCGGTGAGACCTGCACCATACGGGGCTGAGGAGGGGTGGTCGGGGGTCCTGGCCGGCGGGCGTGCCGGCCAGGACCCGTGGCCGATCGGCGTCCGCTGGAGGGAGCCTTCTCCCCAACATGTCCGGTATGGCTTGTTTTACCGTCTTGCTTGTTAAGTCCAATTAAGCTTCGTTGTTGCGAGTTGGCGTCCTTGAGATGCTTTGGCGGTCCGAGTGGTTGCACGGAGGGCCCGTGATGTCGGTCACCTGCCCGGCGGGCGGGGAGAGGTGGCGGAAGGGGTACTTCCCTTTCCTGGGAAGGGCTTTGAGTTTCTTGACGCGGAACTGACAATTGAAAAGCCGTGCGCGGAAGCCCTATTCGGATTGTGATGTGGAATTCGGCACTTGTTTCACGAGGGCGCTCTCGTTTACGGTCACCGTCAATCCGGGTGGACCGCCGAATCCTGCCGCCGTCCGGAATCCGCAACCGCACTCACTTCACGTACGGCAGGAGCGGGGGAACCAGGTAAGTCGCCGAACCGGAATCCGGAACGGCTCGGGGTTAAGCCGCATTCACCTGTGGCCGGGCATCTCCCGCCCGAACCCGACAGCTCACCTCGCAGGCGACGGAGAGGAAAGCGCCATGCCCGCAAAGGGTAAGCACCGTCGTCCCAAGTCCCGTTCGCTGACCCGGGGATTCGTCGCTGCCGGCACGGGCGGCGCCGCGCTCGCCCTGCCGCTCCTGGGCGGCACCGCTGCTCAGGCGGCCCCCGTCGCGGCGGAGCGGACCGTGGCCCCCGCCACGACCGTCGCCGCGGCCGCGCAGGCCGTCGCGCAGAAGGCCGGCACCGTCACGTATTCCGTGGTCGCCGGTGACTCGCTTTACAAGATCGCCGAGGACCATTCGCTGAACGGCGGCTGGAAGCAGCTCTACAAGGACAACCGGAAGGCCGTCGGAGCGGACCCGGCGCTGATTCACCCCGGTCTCGAGCTGACGATCGGCGCCAAGGCCGAGGCCGAGGCCGAGCCGAAAGTGAAGCCGCAGGCCAAGGCGAAGGCCGCCCCCAAGGCTGCGGAAGAGGCCGAGACCTCCGAGAAGGCCGAGCGCGCCGCCGACACCGCCCGCGCGGACCGCTCCGAGCGCACCAGCGCCCCGGCGGCCCAGGCCGCTGCCGCCCCCGCGAAGCCGGCCTACGCGAACAACCTCGACGGCTGGATCCGTGAGTCGCTGGACATCATGGGCCGGCACGGCATCCCGGGAAGCTACGAAGGCATCCACCGCAACATCATGCGTGAGTCCTCCGGCAACCCGCTGGCCATCAACAACTGGGACATCAACGCCGTCAACGGCACCCCCTCCAAGGGCCTGCTCCAGGTCATCCAGCCCACCTTCGACGCCTATCACGTCGAGGGCACGTCCTTCGACCTGTACGACCCGGTCGCCAACATCACGGCCGCGTGCAACTACGCCGCCGACCGGTACGGTTCGATCGACAACGTGAACGGCCCCTACTGACGGGACCGCGCGGCCACTGATGAGCCGCCTCCACCTGACGGGCCGGTGCCCGGGACGCCCACGGCGCCCCGGGCACCGGCCTGTGGTCGTGTCCGGGTCCGCGGCCGCATGTGCCGCACGAGACGCCGCGCCCTCACATGCCCCCGCCCGTGGCCCGCGTCCCCGCCCGGGCGTTCGCCGGTGGGGTGAGGGTGCCGCGCGGCACGCAGAGGCCCGCGCGGCATCGGGAAGCCGACGCGAGCAGCACCGGCGGGAAGCGGCCGGGCTCGGGCGGCGCCCCGGACCGCGGTCACGGCCGCCCGAGGTGGCTCCAGCGGCTCTCGAGCGGCTCCCGAGGTGCCGTGTGCCATCGTGGAGGTGACGGCTCCGGCGGACGATGGCGCGTTGATGCGTCCGCGCCGGGCCGAGGGGATGCGGTGCGAACACACCGGCGACGGGCCCGGTGCAAGGGCCGTGCGGCCGGAAGGCGCAGGTCGCAGGCGTCCGGGAAGCGCACGGGACGCGCCCCGCGCTCCGGCACGCGCGTCGTGCCGAGCCAGGCAACTCCCTGCCGTGCAGCTTCCTGGCCTGGCTGAATACGGACAGCCGGCCCCTCCCGGTGATTACCTCATGTCAGGCGCCGGACGGCAGCAACGGACCGGCCGCCACAGGACACCGGAACGGAACGTACGCCGCACCCGTACTCACGAATGGAGACACTCCATGTCCCGTGCCACCCGTTGTACCGCCGCCGCATCCGCCGTCGCCGCCGCGTTCCTGGGCGGCATCCTGCTGGCCTCCCCGGCGCAGGCGGCAGAGGCGCCGCGGACGGCGCCGGCCTCCACGGACGACTTCGTCTGGCCGACGCCGCCGGACCTGCCGGACGACGTCGTGTGGCCCTCCCTGCCCTCGCTTCCCGGCCTCCCCGGGCGGCCGGGCGCGCCCGACGACTTCGTCTGGCCGTAACCGCATCGGAGCCGACGATGACGACAGCGATGACGACAACGACGAGGATCCCCGGTTCCGCGAGGACCGTCGCGGGCACCGTGCCGACGGCCCGCAGGGACCGGCGTCAGATCCACTCCCGCCGGGTGGCCTGCACGCCGGCCTCGAACCGGCTGGAGGCCCCGAGCCGTTCCATCAGCTCGGCCACGATGCGCCGCTCGGTGCGTACGCCGATGCCCAGCGCCCTCGCCACGGCCTCGTCGGTGAGTCCGGTCGCGAGCAGCTGGAGCAACTTGCGCTCCTGCGGGGTCAGTCCGCCGGCCCGGGAGACCGGGGCGTCCATGGGGCTCGCGTGCTCCCAGTACGCCTCGAACAGCGCCCGCATGGCCAGGACCACCGGGGGACTGCTGAACAGCAGTGCCGAGGGCTGGGCCTGGCCGGGGAGGCCGGCGACGATCGCGGCCGACGTGTCGACGATGAGCAGCCGCATGGGCAGGGTCGGCGAGGTCCGTATCTCGCTCTGCCGCTCCGCCATCCACTGGGCGTGCGCCTTGGTGACGCGGTCGTTGGCGACACTGTCCAGATAGATGGAGCGGAAGCGCACACCCCGCGCGAGCGCCCGCTCGTTGAGGGGCCGGCCCGCCTCGACCGATCCCTCGGTGAGGGTGTTGTCGGGGTGGAACGCGAGGGACTCCCGCGTGCAGGACTCGGCGAGGGCCTCGAGGCGGATCCGGATGTCGTCGACGTTGTCGAGAAGCTCCGTGCCGTCGAGGTTACCGGCCCAGCCGGAGGCGGTGTATTCGGCGGCGAGCGCGGCGAGGGCGGCACGGTTCTGTTCGATCCGTTGCTGACGCCAGGCCAGTTCACGTTCTTCCCGCTGGAGCAGGACCTTCAGGCCGAGTGACGGATTCACCGCCCGCAGTTGGCCGGGAGCGACGTGGGACGGCGCGAGGAGGGAGAGTTGGGACAGCCGGTCGAGTGCAGCCTCGACTTCCTCGGAGGTGCTGTCCACAAGGTCCGCGAGCCGTTTCGGGTCGTACTCCTTGTGGAACAGGATCGCGCGGTAGACCGCGAGGGTCTCTTGATCCAATGACGAAACTTCATCCACGTGGTGTTTCCCCCTTGACCACGGTTGAACGTTTATTCATCCACGTGTTCAGGGCCCTCGGAACGCCCTTCGGCAGGCCCGCACACACCCGCCGACTGTGAGTTCCTTTCACCCTCTGCACGCTTTCCGCACGTTACCCGCTGATCGATCTTCTTGACAGGGCGGCAGGAATCAGGACCGTCCCAAGTCTGTCGCGAACTCCCGAAGGAGCCGGCCGTGCCCATCGCAGCCTCCTACGCGCCCGTGCCGCTCGACGGCTGCGTCGTCCTGGTCGTCGACGCCACCACGGGCATCGGCAGGGCCATCACCGCACGGCTCTGCGCCGCGGGCGCGGCGGTCGCCGTGGTCGGGGCCGGGCATCCGGGGCGCGGTGACGACGCGGCCACCAACGCCGCCTTCCTGTGCAAGGAGCTCGCCGGCATCGGACACGTGGCACTGCCCTACCAGGTGGACGCCGAGGACACCGACGCGGTTTCCGGCCTGCCCGGCCAGATCTCCGCGGACATCGGCCCCGTCAGTGCCTCGATCGTCGTCGTCCCGCGGTGCGGCGCGTCCGACCGGCTCGTGGCGACCTTCCACGCCGTGTCGGCGGCCGTCGCCCGGGCCCTGCCCGAGGGCGCACCGCACATAGAGGTCGACCCGGGCCCGAGAGCCGCCACGTCCGCCGCCCCGCGCGACGACGAGCCGGCCCGTTCGGCGGTCGAACGGCTGGTCGACGCTCTGGCCCGCACCCCGGACCGCAGACGGTCCGCCTGATCATCCATCACATCGTCACGGGGGTAGGACATGTCCATTCGCGTCGTCGTCGCCGGCGATCACCAGCTCGTCCTGGAAGCGTTCGCGGAAACGCTCAACGGCACCGACGGGCTCGATGTCGTCGGACTCGCCACCAGTTACGAGGCCGTCATGCCCGCCGTCGAACGGCACCGGCCCACCGTCCTGCTCCTCGGGGAGAGCACCATGGGCGGCAAGGCACTGCGGGCCGCCACCGATGTGCGCTCCGCGCACCCGTGGTGCGGGGTCGCCCTGATGGTCGGCGCGGCCACACCCGCGGTGGTGGACCGGGCCGTGGCGGCCGGAGCCCTGGGGGTCGTGCCGAAGAACGCGCGGCTGCCGCAACTGGTGACCACCCTCATGGGGGTCGCGGGCGGGTGTCTGACGGTGGATCCCGCGCTGCTGCGTCCGGCCGTCGCCGGGGAAACCGCGCTCAGCGTCCGGGAGATGGACGTCCTGCGGCTGACCGCAGGGGGCGCCAGCGTGAAGGAGATCGCGGGGGAGCTGTATCTCGCCGCCGGCACCGTACGCAATCTGACCTCAGCGGCCATCAAGAAACTCGGCGGCCGCAACCGGTTCGATGCCGCGCGCATCGCGAGCGAACACGGCTGGCTGTGAGGGCGGGAGGGCACGGGGTGGCACGGTACGTGGCCGGACGCGCGCCGGCCCCGGCACAAAGGGTGCCGGGGCGGGGCGTCTTCGGGCGGTGCGTCGACGTGGTGCGGATGCTGCTACTTCTCCAGGCAGAACTCGTTGATCGGGTAACCCACATGACGGTCCGCCGTCGGCAGGTGGCCCAGGATCGTGTCCCCCGGCTTCAGTTCCGTGCTGTTGAGGACGGAGGCGCCCGGGCCCAGGACGCGTACGTGCCAGTCGTCCTGGAGGATCAGGTTGACGCTCTGTCCGTTCGGGGCGACCGCGTCGATGGAGATCAGCGGGCGGGTCTCGATCTTGACCCGGCCGACGCTGACCGGCCGGGTGCGGCCCTTGACGTCGACGGCCAGGACCGAACTGCCGGCGTGCAGTTCGCTCAGATAGTGGGTGCGGCCGTTCTGCGCCACGGTGTAGGAGTGCAGGGCGCCCGCGTTGACCCGGAAGGGCCTGGTGGGCATGTACGGCAGGGGATGGGTCTCGCTGACGCACAGGACCATGCCCTTGGAGTGCGAGCCCACCAGGATGCCCTCGTCCTTGCGGAAGTGGGTCGTCGTGTCGACACAGGCCCGCTCGCCCATGCCGATGTGGGTCGCCGCGGTCACGGTCAGCTCGACCAGCGGGATCTCGCCGGTGCGGGAGGTCGCGGCCGTACGCAGCGCGGTCGCGTCGCCGACGGTGCGGCCCGGCATCAGCACACCGTCCGAGCCCAGTTCGAGGACGCCGTAGACGATCTCGGCCTCCTCCTGGTTGGCCGCGGTCGTGACGATCGACCCCGGCGAACCGGTGGCGGCCGCGATCACGATCTCCAGCGGGATCTTCGTGGGGTCGCGGAAGTCGAGGACGCTCCATGCCTCCAGGCGGGCGGCCAGGCAGGCGTCCTCGAGGGTGTCGGCGTCGACGATCTCGACGTAGCGGCCGAACTCCACGTCCGGGTGCGCCTCGGCGAGCGGGGCGCGCAGGTCCTTGCCGCCGGGCACGATCACCAGGTCGGCGCCGCCGATGTCGTCCGGCACGTTCCCGTCCGGGTAGAGCAGGATCTTGCGGACGGTCGGCGGCAGACCGGTGAAGGCGGCGGGGTCGGCGGCGACGATGCCGTCGATGCGCTGGTGGACCGCCTCCTCCAGGATGGCGGCGGTGGCGGAGCCGGCGTCGCGGATGTCAAGCCAGCACAGTTTGGCGTCCGTCATGATGCGGACCTCCTGTCAGGTCGTCGAGACGTGTGTCGTCGAGGCGTGGATTGTCGAGGCGTGGATTGTCGAGGTGCGTGTCGTCCAGGTGGTGCGGGGTGAGGCGTTCGCCGTCGAGCCGCGCGTCGCCGCCGGCGAACGGGCCCGTACCGAAGTGCTGTTCCGGAAAGTGGTGGACAAGCCGGGCGACCTTCGCCGCCAGCCGCCGTGGGTCGGCGGCCTGGAAGATGTTGCGGCCCATCGCGACTCCCCCTGCGCCGCCGGCCAGCGCGTCGCGTACGTACGCGAGCACGTCCTCCTCCTTGTCGAGGGCGGGACCCCCGGCGACGAGGACCGGGACGGGACAGGCCGCGGTGAGGTCGAGCATCTCCGCGGTCGACCCCAGGAACACGGTCTTGACCAGGTCGGCCCCCAGGTCGGCGGCGATCGTCACGGCATGCGCGACCATCTCCGGGTCCCGGGGATCGGTGATCCGCGGCCCGCGCGGGTACACCATGGCGAGCAGCGGCAGATTCCAGCGGTCGCAGGCGTCGGCGATCCTGCCCAGATCGCCGATCTGCTCCCGCTCGTCGTCGGAGCCGAGGTTGACGTGGACGCTCACGGCGTCCGCGCCGAGACGGAGCGCCTCCTCGACCCCGGCCACCACGTACTTGGCGTTCGGGTCGAGCGCCCGGCTGGTGCTCGCGTTGAGATGGATGATCAGCGACATGGCGGCGAACCGCTCCGGAGAGATGTGCCGCACACTGCCCTTGTGCACGACGACGGCGTCCGAACCTCCGGCCGCGAGCCGGCCGGCGAGGTGGTCGAGCGTGGTGCCCTTGGGCACCACGGGACCGTCACTGATCGAATGGTCGAGAGGGGTGATCATCAGGCCGGCCGTGCTGTGGCGGTAGAGCCGCCGCAGCCGCAGCGACCGGGCGAAGTGGCCGTATGAGGTCATGTGACGCCCTTTCTGCTTCGCGGGATTGCGTGATCGGGCAAGGACCCCGCGCCGCCTGCGCGGACGGGATCGGCCCGCGCGGTGGCTTCGCGCGGGGGGCTCGTGCCGGGCACCGCGCCGCGCCGGTGGGCGTGCACGGGCGTCCGGATGTCGTGCGCCGGGCGGGGTGCCGGCCCCGGGCCGGCGTGCGGACGGGTCTCGTCCGGTGGCGCCGTGACCGAGCGCAGGTAGGTGCGGTCGGGCTTGCCCGAGGGCGTGAGCGGGAGCCGGGGCCACACGGACACCCGGACCGGCGCGTGCTCCGGCGTGAGCGTCGCGGCGACGTACCCCCGCAGGTCGCTCGAGGTCCGCGAGGCGCCGGAGTGCAGTTCGACGGCGGCGTGCACCTGTTCCACGTAGTCCCGGTCGCGTACGCCGAATACCGTGGCCTGGCGTACCTGCGGATGCTGGAGCAGCGCTCGTTCGATGGCGGCCGGATCCAGCTTGAGACCACCGTGCTTGATGACGTCCCCGACACGGCCGTCGAGACGGAGGTAGCCGTACCGGTCCCAGTGCCCGAGGTCGCCGGTCAGCAGCCAGCCGTCCTGGAGCGCCGTGCCGGTGAGCTGCTCGTCGTCGAGGTAACCGGCCGTGACCGTGGGGGAGTTCACCCAGATCTCGCCCGTGACACCGCGCTCGACCACAGGGCCCCCGCCCGGTGCGCGTATCTCCACGCGCACCCAGGGGAAGGGACGGCCGACGGAGCCGAGCAGTTCCGGTTCGCGGTGGTCCAGCGGGTTCAGGCTGCTGATGCCGCCGGCCTCCGTCGTGCCGTACACCTGGATCAGTACGTCGCCGAAGAGCTCCACCGCCCGCGCCACACGGGCCGGCGCCGCCGGTGTGCCGCTGTAGGTGATGCGGCGCAGCGACGACAGGTCGGTCGTCGCGACGTCCGGATGGTCGAGCAGCCGGTACAGGTGCGGGACGGCCAGATAGACGTCCGTGACCCGCTGTTCGGCGAAGGCGCGCAGAACGTCGTCGGCGTCGAACCCGTCGTGCAGCACCACCGTCCCGCCGCTGAGCAGAACGGCGTCGGCCATCGGCGCCGTCGTATGGCTGATGGGCGTGACCGACAGCAGCGTCGCGGGTCCCCGGGGATCGAGGCCATGTGCGAGGCGGCCGACGAGCTCGTCACGGGTGCCGAAGCGCTGCGCCACCATCTTGGGGCGGCCGGAGCTGCCGCTGGTGAAGTCGACGACGGCCAGGGCGTCCGGCCGGCCCTCCCGTAGCCGGTCGAGCGGCACGGCGTGCGCGGGGGCGCCCCGCGGGATGGGCAGTACGGTCAGCCCCGGCAGGCGGTTGGACAGCCAGCGCCCCCGCTCGGCGCTCTCCTCGTCCACCAGCAGGAGCGGCACGCCGAGGTCGCGCAGCAGCTCGGTCTGGGTGCTGATCGAGAATGTCTCGGTGTCCGTCCTCGGGTTCATCGACCGTACGTAGACGGAGGTCGCGCCCAGGAGGTGGACGGCGTACCGGGCGCTGAGCATCAGCGGATGGTTCGGTCCGGTCAGGACGGCGACGGTGTCGCCCGTTCCGACACCGTGGTCGTACAGCAGGGTCGTCGTGCCGAGGATCGAGTCGGTCAGTTCGCCCGCCGCGACGGTCCCGTCGCGGCGGTGGACGACCGCCCGGGCGGGGTCCTTGCCGAGTGCGTCGAGAATACGGCGGACGTAGGGCACGGATCGGGTGATGGTCATGTTCCTCCTTCCTTTCCCGTCGGAAATGCCTGAAGAAATGAGCGGATCGGCTTGCGGGAGAAGTCACACGATCTTCATCTGCGCCATCATTCCCATGGCGCTGTGGTCGATCATGTGGCAGTGGTACGGATAGACGCCCCGGTGGGTGTCGAAGGTCATCTGCAATTTGACGGTCTGCCCGGGGAAAAGGAGCACCGTGTCCTTCAGTCCCGCCTCCGCCGGATAGACCGGCTGCCCGTCCCTTTCGAGAATGCGGAACTGGACCAGGTGCGTATGGAAGTTGTGCGGCACGGTGACACTGGCGTTGGTGACGGTCCAGACCTCCGTTGTGCCCCACTTGATCTCGGTGTCGATGCGGTTCGCGTCGAAGGTCTTCCCGTTGATGTACGCCTGGTGTCCGCCGCTGCCCGGCTCGTCCATCTGCAGCTCGAAGCTCCGCTCCACCGTGGGCTTCCGGAGCGCCGGCAGGGTCGTCAGCACGTGCGGGACCCGGCTGTCGTCGGGGGTCTTCTCGCCCACGTCGAAGCGCATGATCCGGCCGACGAGGTCGGCGGGCCCGGGCCCCAGCATGTTGGCCAGCTCCAACTGCGTGCCCGGCGGGTACGTGGAGAAGTCGATGACGAAGTCGGCCCGCTCACCGGGGGACAGGACCAGGACGGGCGTGGGTGCGGGAGCCGGGAGCAGTCCGCCGTCGGCGCCGATCTGCGTCACCTGGCTGCCGTCGGACAGCGCCAGGATGAAGATGCGCAGGTTGGACGAGTTGAGCATCCGGAAGCGGTACTTGCGTCCCTCGACCTTCATGTACGGCCAGGGCCGGCCGTTGACGAGGATCGTGGTCCGGTTCTCCGCGTCGTCCATCGTGTACACCATCCGGCCCGACGCGTCGAAGTGCGCGTCCCGCAGGACCAGCGGCACCTCGTAGCGCCCGGACGGAAGGCCGAGCGCGTCCTCCTCCTCGTCACCGAGCAGGTACAGGCCCGACAGGCCGCGGTAGACGTGCTCCGACTCCATGTGATGGGCGTGGTCATGGGTCCACAACGTCGCGCCCGGCTGCCTGTTGGGGTACACGTACGTCTTGGAACGGCCCGGCGCGATCGTGTCCATCATGCCGCCGTCGCTCTCCACGGGGTTGTTCGCGCCGTGCAGGTGGACCGAGGTGGGCATGTCGAGCAGGTTGATCTGTCTGACGACTGCGGTGCGCCCGGAGCGCGCCCGGATGGTGGGCCCGGGGAAGGACCCGTTGTAGGTGAGGACCTCGGTGCGCTGCCCGGGAAGGATCTCGAGCGAGGTCCGGCTCATGGCCACCGCGTAGTGGTCGGCGGACCTCGTCCTGCGATAGGGGCGCAGTACCTTCGGCACGGGCAGCGGCACCGTGAACGGCGTGACAGCCGCCCCGGCCGACGCGCCGGTGCCCGCCGGGGCGGCGTTCGCCGGTCCCCCGTGGCAAGGGTCTGGAAGAGCCCGCCCGCCGCGCCGACGGCGCCGAAGGCGCCCGCGGTGAGCCCGAGCCGTATGGCATGACGACGAGTGAGCACGAGGTGATTCCTTACTGAAGTAGCCGTGATGTGCGGTGAATTCGTGTTCCGAGCATGCGTGTGGAAGTGCCGAACTCCGAGCGCACGGCTTCGTCCGCTGGCATGTGTCACCCGTTCCATGACCTCGGTCACCGGAACCGAACGCCGGAATTCCCGCCGCGCTGTTCGGTGGATGCCGGGCGGCTTTCACGGCGAAGGTGATGACGGGTGTCATGACGGACACCGGTGCGTGTCACGGGAATTGCGCACGGCCGGCGGTTCCGCTCGGTCCGGGCCCGAGAGTGATGACCGACGTCTGTCCTCATCACGCGAAGCGGAGACCACCATGCAGACGAATTCACCTCAGGAGACCGGGGAGGCGCCGTCACCGCCCCGGGCCGCGCCCGTGTTCCGCCACGACGTCCACGTCGCCTTCGACGGCGAGTCGGCGACCCTGACGAGCCCCGTCACCGCCTTCACCCTGCGGCCGGTGCGCGGCGGCATCCGCCGTGCGCTGCGGCGGCTGAGCCAGGGGCCGACACCCGTGCACGAACTGCTCGAAGGACTGCGGCCCGCGGAACGCGTCCAGGTGGAGCGGTTCCTCGACCGCGTCGGCCACCTCGTCGCCCGCAGCGTCCTCACCCACGGCGGCCCCGGCGGGCGCCGTGAACTGATCAGACTCGAACCGACCGCCCGGGACGCCGAGTACCGGGTGGGGGAGGTGGACGCCGGACTGCCGGTACGGCTCTCCCGGTTCGCGTTCCTGCGCTCACGGGACGGTGCGCTGGTGCTCGAGTCGCCCTTGGTGAAGTTCCGGGCCGTCCTGGCCGACCCGGCAGCCCGGGAGATCGCGGCCGCGCTCGGTGAGCCGGTCACGGCCGGGAGCCTGACGAAGACAGGCGGCCTCTCCGAGGACGAGACGACGGACGTGCTCCGCCACCTGGTGGGCGCCGGCTTCGCCGAACAGGCGGACGCGGACGGCGCCTTCGTCTCCGACACGGAACCGACGCTGCGGCAGTGGGACTTCCACGACCTGCTGTTCCACTCCCGCGTCCGCTCCGGCCGGTACGACGACGTGTTCGGCGCCGTCTACCCCTACCGGGACGAGATCGACCCGCAGCCCGCGGTCAAGCCGGCGCCGGGCGGTCCCTGCGTGGAGCTGCACCGGCCGGCGCGCGAGGACATCGCGGACCGCGACCCGTCACTGACGGCCGCCATCGAGACCCGCCGCTCCATCCGCTCCTACGGCGGACGCCCGCTGACCGCCCGGCAGCTCGGCGAGTTCCTCTACCGCGTGGCACGGGTACGCGCCCACTACACGCCGGAGGAGGGCAGCGGCCGCGACGAGGTGGTCTCGCGTCCCTACCCCAGCGGTGGCCAGGGCTACGAGCTGGAGCTGTACGTCACCGTGCGGCGCTGCGAGGGCCTCGACGCGGGCATCTACTACTACGACCCCGTCGCCCACCGCCTCGTCCTCGTCAACGACGGGGCCGCCGACCGCGAGTCGCTGTTCCATGTCGCGTCCAGGGCCACCGGGATGGAAGCCAGGCCGGACGTACTGATCACCATGACGGCACGCTTCCAGCGCATGTCGTGGAAGTACCGTGCCATCGCCTACGCGACGACCCTTCGGCACACCGGTGTGCTCTACCAGACCATGTACCTGGTGGCGACGGCGATGGGCCTCGCCCCGTGCGGGCTGGGCAACGGCGACGCCGACATGTCCGCCCGGGTGCTCGGGCTCGACTACCTGCGTGAGTCGTCCGTGGGCGACTTCCTGCTCGGCAGCCGCAGCCCGGACGACACCGTGGCCGGCGAACCGGAGGAAGGCTGGCACATGCTCAACGATCCCCAATGGTCTCTGCAGACGGACACATGAGCCGGCCGTGACCTGCGAAAGTGCCGCTTTTCCCGCCCCTTCCGGGCGAGGCGAGGCGGCATTTTTGTATTCCGGTGGCTCCGGTTCCGTCATGACCGCAGTTATTCGTGCGGTGATAAATGTCAGCGCGGGCTCAGAAACTCTGGATCCGGGATGGCCGGCTGAGCATTATTGGTTGTGCAGCCGGACGGGTTGCACAGAATAATTCGGAAAGGAATTCACCATGAGCATCAACGACATCAAGAACGACGACGCGGACAAGGCCTTCGAGAGCTTCGACGTCGACGAGCTGGAGACCCTCGAGGTCGCGCAGGGTGTGGCCCTCCCCGAGATGGGCGCGTCCAGCGGCTCGATCGGCACCTCGTCCTCCTCGTCCTCCACCTGCTCCGCCTGCTGAGTACCCCTCGACCGAATCCCGAAAGGATCCAGACAATGAGCATCGACGACATCAAGAACAACGGCGACGACGCGGCGAAGGCCTTCGAGAGCTTCGACGTCGACGAGCTGGAGACCCTTGAGGTCGCGCAGGGTGTGGCCCTCCCCGAGATGGGCGCGTCCAGCGGCTCGATCGGCACCTCGTCCTCCTCGTCCTCGACCTGCTCCGCCTGCTGATCCGAGGTACCTGATCGGACGTTCCAAAGGATGCGCCCATCCAGCCGGGAGCTGGATGGGTACATCCTTTTGTGCTTCGAGGACGGGCGCCGAGGCCGAATCTCAGCCGCGCACCGCCACATGGAACGAAGACAGCCACAGCACGACCGCGGCCCCCGCCCCGACCACGACGCGCACCGTCTCGTCGGTCGAGCCGGCCACGGCCACCACGACGCCGACGACCGCGACAGCCGTCAGCAGGACCGCCGTCCACCTGTACTGCCACTGGTCGAAGAGGCGCGCGAGCGGAAAGAAGTGCAGGCCCACCACGAGGCAGATCCCCGGCGGGATCAGCTCGGCGTGACCCGTCGCGTTCGACGCGGCGATCACCGCGAAGACGGCCACCACCTCGAGGGCGTTCACCAGACCCACCCCGCGGTTCCACTTCTCCGGAAGTCGCACCATGCGGCCGGGCGGCCCCGCCGCCCCGCGGAACGCCAGGAACACGGCCACGGCGGTCAGTACGGCGCCCACCGCCCCGACCGTGACGGAAACAGGCATCGCGGCGATGCCGGAACCCGCCGCAAAAGCCCACACCAGGGCAAAAACCGCGAGAACTATGGCCCCGCGGCGGCGCAGATTCTGCGTGAGTGCCAGGCACTCCGTGTCCGTAGTCATGGCCGGAGGGTACAGCGATCTCCGCGCCCGCCTGACGGGTTTCGGCCACGGGCGTACCGTCCCGCCGACGGCGCGGGTGTCACGAAAGCGGTGACGTATGTAAGCGCCCGCCCCGCATCGCCTTTCTCGCCGCTTTTCCGTGCCACATGATGGTCGCAAGGCATTCAGGGCCGACATGTGGATTCGATTTTCTCGAGTCATTTCTCGACTTCCCGGAAGGTGCGAAAAAATGGGGGTTGATGCGCCGGAGCGCATTGCCGTGAGGCCGGATTCCGCCGGCCTGACGGGGGTGCGGCTCCACACACGGATGCCGGTCACACCGGCGTGGCTGTCCCGGCACGTCGTGCCGGTCGCCCGGGCACTGGGCGAGCAGGGAGCGGCCGGTGTCCAGCTGCGCCGCGGCTGGCTGCACGGGCCCCACGTCGACATCCTCGCCCTGTCGGCGCCCGGCCTGCCGGGCGGCGGCCCCGACTGGGCCGGCGTCGCCCGCCGGCTGGACGCCGGGCCGCTGGATCCGCCGCGGGCCCTGACCGAGGAGGCGTATCTCGAGCAGGCGCGGGAGTTCGGCCGGCTGGAGGCGGTGCAGCCGCCGTACCTTCCGCTGCGGGAGCACGGCACGGTCGAAGCCGTCGCCCCCGGCGACACGGCCTCCCGCGAACCCCGGCTCGACCGTTTCCGTACCGTCGTCCTCGGCGCGCTCAACAAGCCGCTGCTGCGGATGATCGACGGCATCGCGGGCGATCCCGGCACCGCCACCGTCCGGCTCGCCGAGGCGTTCGCCGCGCTGGCCGACACCCACTACCTCGGCCCCGCCTACGGGGTGTTCTCGCCGCGTTCCCACGTCGAGGCCTTCCTCGCCTGGGCCGCACCGACCAAGGACGTCAGGCCCTTGTTCGTGCAGCGACTCGCCCAGGACGCGCCGCGGCTGCGGGCCGTCGTCGAGCAGCGCCTGAGCGGCGAGGTCTCGCCCGCCGCGGCGGAGTGGCGCACCGCCTTCGCGTACAGCTCCGGCGCGCTGGAGAGCGCCGTGGCCGCGGGCACCCTCACGCTCGGACTGCTCGACGGCGTCACCGAGGGCGTCGACCGCACGGAGATGGGCCCGCCCGGAGCGACTCGCATCGTGCCGCAGGGGAAGCAGCCGGACAGCGACTTCCACCGGGCCGTCGACGCGTCGGGAGCGGTCACCGACCCCTCGCCGTGGTTCGCCGCGTTCCGCCTGCTGACGAACCTCTTTTACGAGCAGCTGCCGCTGCTGACCGTCTCTCCCATGCAGCGCTACTACATGTGCTTCGCCATGGCGGAGACGGTCGACGACGTCCTCGGCACGTCCTGGCAGGAGCGACTGGACGCCCGGCGGCCCGGTGCGGGCGCCGCCACCACAGCCGACCTCACGGGAGTCCCACGATGACCGCGCCCACGACCGCATCAGCCGCCCACGCCACGCGGGCCACCGCCGGCCTCCTCGCCGGGTCCGCGCCCGCCCCGGCCTCCGTCCCCGATCCTGCCCCCGCGTCCGCCTCCAAGGCGCCCGAGACCGAGCCGCTCTGGTTCCTGCGGGTCAATCCGCTGCGCCGGACCCGGCTGGGCGACCCCGGACAGCGCGGACTGCTCGCCGAACTCGCCGACGCGGAAAGCGCGTTGCGCACAGCCGCCGGCGCGTGCTCCGACGAGCTCTACCACCGCATCGGCGACGCGGCCGACGACGCGGAGCGACGGGAACTCATCGCCCTGCGGCGCACCGTCCACAACGACCGCGCCCCCAAGAAGCCGCCGGCCCCCACCCCCGCCGTCGAGCGGTGGCTCGAGGCGCGTGAGCGCAGGGAACGGCTGCGCGACGACATCACCCGCGGCTACGCGGCGGCGGCCGACCGTGAACGCGAGCGCCTCGCCGCCCTGTTGGGCGACGACGACCTGCTGCGCTCTCTGGCGCTCGTCGCACCCGAGGTGCACCAGGAGGCGGAGCGCTACCGCGCCGCCGTCCTCGGCCCGGGCAAGGTCTCCGCCCGTACCCGTAAGTCGGAGCGCGGACTGATCCAGTACGTCACCCGGGCCATGGTCCGCACCAGCCCGCTCTCCCGGTTCACCGCCGTCGGCATCGCGGAGCCCGACCCGGACGGGGTGGATCCGGGCGACGTGCCGTTCAGCGGCGCGACCGCGTTCCCGGGCCTGGACCGGGTCATGCTGGGCTACGTGCTCGGCGGCCTGCCCGCCCCCGACGACGCGGCGCTCTCCGACCTCTGGGTGGGCCTGCCGCCCACCTCCGCACCCGACCCGGAGGCCGGCAAGCTCTTCTTCCTGAAGCTCACCGACGCCGGCATGCGCCGGCTCGCCGTGCCCCTCGACGGCCCCGCCGGCGACCTGCTCGACGCGGTCTCCATGGGACCCCGCCCGTATCCCTCCGTCGTCAGGCACGTCGCGGACCGCGCAGGCTGTGCCGAGGAGGACGCGGAGCGCCGGGTGCGGCACGCCCTCGGGCAGGGCCTGCTGTGCTCGTTCCACGAGGCGGAGGACGGGGCCGCCGACTACGACGACCTCCTCGGCCCCCGCGACCCCCGCACCACGGGGCTCACCGACAGCATCAAGGCCGGCCTGCCGGAGCTCGCGGCCGCGCCCGCCGCCGAACGCGGCGCCGTGCTCGCCGCCTTGCGCGGAGATCTCGGCAGGCTCAGCCACCTCGCCCGCCGGCCCGCCATGATCACGGTCGAGGAGGACTACGCCATGCCACCGCTCAAGGTGGCAACGGACAAGTGGCGGCAGCCCCTCGCCGACCTCGGCCCCGCCGTCGAACTCCTCACCGTCTTCGACTGGCTGCACGACGTACGGGTCCTGATGACCGCCGCGTTCGTCGAGCGGTTCGGCGCCGGAGCAGACGTGCCCCTGGCGGCCAACGCCGCCTTCGTCGTCGGCGAGGTCTCACGCCGCGCCGCAGCCATGGACGCCGTGTACGGGCCGAACGGCACCGGCGACCCGTCCGCGCTCGCGGGCATCGGCCCCGCCGACGGCTCACTGGAGCGGATGTACCTGCTGCGCCGCGAGCTGACGGAGGCCGTCCACGCCCGCCTGTCCAAGGCCGCGGAGGCGGGGGAGGACACCCTCGTCCTGACGCCCGGCGACGTCGAGGGCCTCACCGCAGCGCTGCCCGAACGCTTCCGCCAGGACCCGCTGATCTACGGCGTGCTCCTCCAGCAGGCCGGGCGGCACCTGATCCTCAACGACGGCCTGCCCGGCCACGGGATGCTCTACGCCCGCTTCCTGGAGGCCGACCGCCGCCAGGGCGGCCGGGCGCTGCCGCTCCTCGAGGAACACCTGCGGCGCGCCTACGGCTTCGACGGGGCCCGCGTCACGGAGGACCTCGGCCTGCACCGGCTGAACGTCAACGCGCACACGCCGATCCTCCCCGGCGGTCTCACGCCGGAGGACTGGTTCACCCTGCGTCTGGTGCACGACGCGACGACCGACACCCTGCACGTCGAGGACGCCGACGGCGCCCCGCTGCGGATCCTGCCGCTCGGCACGGGCCACCCAGGGCTGTTCCCGCCGCCGCTGTCGGTGGCCTCCGGTCTCGTCATCAGCGGCCGGCTGTTCAACAGCCTGCCGAACAGCTGGCACGCGGCCACCCCGTGGGACGGGCGCACCACAAGGACCGCGCCCCGCATGGCCGTCGGCGACGTGCTGATCGGCAGGCGGCGCTGGTACGGCGGCGAGGAGCTCGCCGCCGCCGTCGCCGCCGGCCCCGAGGAGCACGACCGGCTCCTCGCCATCAACGCCTGGCGCGCCCGCCACGGTGTGGCGGAGGAGGTCGTGATCAAGACCGCTCCCGAGGACGAGGGCCCGCTGTCCGTGGGCGCACCCGACGTGCAGTCCAAGCGGCTCCAGCAGAAGCCGCAGTACGTCGACCTGACGAGCGCCCTCAGCACCCGCGTACTGCCCCGGATGCTCGACCGCCGCGGCGCGGACACCGGCGGCAGCTACCTGGAGGAGGCCCTGCCGGCCGTCGTCGACGGCACGCACGCCACCGAGTGGGTCGTCGAGGTCGGCCGCGAGGCGGGCGGGCGGTTCACCTACCACCGCGCCGACGAGGGGAAGCAGTCATGAAGCTCAAGGCACGACCGGACCTCCACTTCGCGCCGGTCCCGGGCGGTGTCTACTTCAGCGGCGTCCGCGGCAGTTTCGTGCTCCGGGGATCCGACGTCCTCCACGCGGTCGCCGAAGGATGCGTGCCCCTGCTGGAGCAAGGCGCCACCGAGGACGAACTCGTCGCCGCCATCGGCACCGAACGGGCCCGCCCCGCCGTCCGCCACCTGGTCGCGCAGCTCCGCGGGAACGGCATGCTCCTCGACACCGCGGCCCTCACCGAACCCGAACCGCCCGCGGCGGTGCGCGAGCGGCACCCCGAACCGCTGGCCCGCCTGGAGTCCCTGCACGACGACCCCTACGCGGCCTTCCAGCGGCTGCGCACGGCGCGGGTGACCGTCGCAGGCCCGCCGGAGGCGACCGGTCCGGCCGTCCGCGGACTGCGCAGGGCCGGCGTGGAGAACGTGACGGTCACCCGATCGCCGGCCTTCGGCGGCGGCACGTACGACGGCATGGACGCCGTCCTCGACGCCACCGGGGCCGAGGTGCCCGAACTGCCGCAGCACGTCCACTACGTGCCGCTGCTGCTCGGCGGGCGGGTCACCCTCGTCGGCCCCGCCCTCACCGGCCCGGGCCGGGCCCGTACCTGGGCGGCGTTCCGGGACCGGGCCCTCGCCTGGGCGGACGCCGAGGGCGTCACGCCCGCACCACGGCCGGTCGCGGACGCCCTCGCCGGCGCCCTCGCCGGACAACTGGTCTTCGACACCCTCACGGGTACGGCTGCCATGGGCGAGGCCCATGTCGTGCACGGGGCGGACCTGGTCTCCGACCGGGTGACCGTCGAGGGAGCTCACGTGGCGGCCGCGACCGGCCGACCGAGCTCCCTCCAGGACGCCGTGGCGCAGCCGATGCCGGAACCGGGAACGGCGCTCGAAGCGGCGGGCGCGGTCGCCCGCCGATGGACGGGGCTGATCGCGTCGGCCGCCGGCGAGGACCTGCCCCAGATGCCGCTCGCACTGCGGGCGGCCGAGCAGCGCGGCGACCGACCGGGCACCGTCGTCGCCTGGGCGGCGCACCAGGAGACCGCCACGGTGGCGGCCGCCCTGGCGGCGCTGCGGGCCAGGAGCCCGAAGGGCGACGGCACTCCGGCCGCCGGGCTCACGGAGGAACACTGGCTCCTGGACGGCGCTCTGCGCCTGCTCACGCCGGACGCCCGGCCGCTCGGGGAGGTGACGGACGACGCCGTCGACGACGAGGCCCACCGCATCCGGGAACATCTGCGCCCGCTCCTCGCCACCGGACCGGCCGTCGGCCTGCTCCACGTCCCGGGCCTCGACTGGCGCCTGGCGCGGGTGACCGACGGCGCCGAGGTGCTCGGGCAGGCGTGGGGAGCCACCGTGGAGGAGGCCGTACGCAACGGCCTGTGCACCGCACTGGCCCGCGCCCTCACGACCGACACGGGACCCGCGTCCGACGGCACCCGCCCCGTCGACGAGGTCTCCACCGACGCCCTGCTGTTCGCCGACAGCACGGTCCTCGGAACGCTGCGCAAGCAGCTCACCGAGCAGGGGGCGGAGACCGGCCGCGGCTACGCCGGCCGTCCGGCCCGCGGCGACGCGGTACTCGGCGAGATCCCCCTCTGGTACGGGCCCGTAGCGGCCGAGGCACGCCCCCGGGAGACCCACGATGGCAACTGACACGGCCTCCGGCACCCGGACACCGGGCGTCGCGACCGGACCCGGGCTCACCTCGCGCCCCACCTCCCCCTACAACGACGGCACCTGGCGCTCCGTCATCGCGCAGATGGCCGAGGCGAGCGACGGCACGGTGGCCGCCAACAGGGGCTGGGACCTCGACTGGGAGCACCGGCAGCTCGCCGCTGCCACCGCCGCCGGCCGCAGCCACCTCTCGGTGCGGCTCCACGACGACGAGGTGATGATCGGCCCCCTGTGGCGGCCCGGCACCGCCGCGGGCTGCGCCGGCTGCGCCGAGGTACGCGACCGCACGATCCGTGAACACCCCCTCGTCGCCGACCTCGACCGGGCCACCACGGCCCCGTCCCCGAGCGCGCCGCTGCTCCCCGAACTGCTCCGGGCGACCCTGGAGTATCTGGCGCAGCGGCCGCTCGGGCCCGGAGAGGCCTACGCCGTCTCCTCGAAAGGGCTGAGACGACACCGCGTCGCGCGCAGCTTCCACTGCCCGCTGTGCGGGCCGGACGCGGAGCGACTCGACGGCACGGCACGGCCGTTGCCACTGGCCCTCACCGGCCGGCCCGCCTCCGCGGTGGACCCGACCCGGTCCGCGGACAGCCGCCTCGTCGAACGCGGTCTGCTGCGCGACCGCCTCGTCGACGAGCGCTTCGGACCGGTCCGGGCGATCCTGCGCGAGTCCCACGCCCCGTTCGCGATGAGCATGGCCGTCGTGGCCGACGCCCCCGCCATGGGCCACGGCCGCGCGCAGACGTTCGCGGAGACGGAGCCGGTCGCCGTACTGGAGGCGTACGAGCGCCTCGGCGGCTTCCCGTACGACATTCCGGTCCTCACGGGCCGTGCGTACAAGGACATCGCCGAGCACGCCGTGGACCCGGGCACGCTCGGCAGATACACGCAGGAGCAGCTCGACCACCCCACCTCACGGGTCACGCCGTCGGACGAGCACACCGAGATGGACTGGGTGTGGGGCCACGACCTCGCCGACGGGCGGGCCCTGCTCGTCCCCGCCGACCACGCCTTCTACCAGTACGAGTACGCCTTCCGCAGGGACCGCCGCGCCGCACGCGCGGTCGGCCCGCACGAGCGCAAGCACTACTTCTACGAGTCCTCCAGCGGCTGCGCCGTGGGCGCCGGCCTCGAGGAGGCCGCGCTCCACTCGCTGTTCGAGCTGGCCGAGCGCGACGCCTTCCTCACCTGCTGGTACCGGGCGCGTCCGCTGCCGTACATCCCCGAATCGTCGATCACCGACCCGACCAGCCGGGCGATGATCGAGCTGGTCCGCGCCAGGGGATTCGACGTGCATCTCCTGGTCGCGACCCGGGACATCGCCCTTCCGGTGGTGTGGGTCCTCGCGGTGAACCGCGAGAACCCGTTCCCTGCGACCTTCTCCTCCGCCGGCTCCGGCGCCGATCCGCAGTCCGCGATCCGCGGGGCCCTGCGGGAGGTGGCGCAGCTCGTCACCAACCCCGTCGACTGGACGCGCGAGCAGGTGGAGCCGATGGTCGAGGACCCCTGGCTGGTGCAGGAGCTGGAGGACCATGTGCGGTTCTCCTCACTGCCCGAGACGCGCGAGCGGGCCACGGTCGCCCTCGGCGGCGCCCCGGTCACCCTGGAAGAGGCGTTCCCCGGCTGGCCGGAGCGCCTGGCACGGGAGTCCGGCGGCGACGTCCGCGGCGCGCTCGACTTCGTACGGAGCCTGTTCGCGGACGCCGGCCTCGACCAGGTCGTCCTCGTCGACCAGACCAGCCGTGAGCACGCCGACGCCGGGATCTCGGTCGCCCGTGCGGTCGTGCCGGGCATCCTGCCCATGTGCTTCGGGCACGCCCAGCAGCGTCTCGCGGGGCTGCCGAGGCTGGAGGCCGCGTTGCGCGGCACCGGCCAGGAGCACCGGGCCGTCCCCTACGACCCGCACCCGTTCCCGTGACCGCGCCGACCGCACCCCGGAGCGGACCGGCGACCGGCCGCGGCTGCCCGGTCGACCTGCCGGGGCCCGAGGGAGACAACAGCATCGCCCGTGAGCCGCTCTGGTACGCGTACGGCGCCGGCGACGACGAACCGGCGGCACCGGACTGGACATGGACGCCCGAGCCGCCGCCGGACGAGCATGTCCCGCCCCCGCCGCCGCGCGGACGGGGCGCGCGCACGACGCTGCCGCCGGGCACGGTGGGGCTGCTGGAACGGATGCCGTTCCCGCAGGTCCCCGGCGGCGGCCCCCGGCCGGCCGGCGGCGCTTCGGCCCTCCGCGGCCCGCAGGTGACCGACCCGCTCGGCCGGGCGCCCGGCTCCGCCGAGGTGACCGACCCGCTCGGCCGGGCGCTCGTCACCGCGTTCGGGCCGCAGCGCCGCGAGCCGGAGAACCCGTACAACGACCACAGGTCGTACGCCTCCCCGCGCTGTCTCTTCCCCGTCCACGCCTTCGTGGACGGCGGTGGCCAGGACCCCTGGCGACTGCTCGAACCGGACCGGCACGCGCTGACCGGCGCGCCCGGTCCGGGACCCGGCCGGCGGATCGCGCTCACCGGGCGCTACACGGCGATCCCCGCCGCCTACAAGTGGTTCCGCGGGTCGCTCGTCGCCATCGAACTGGGCATCGTGCTACGGGCGTTGAGCATCGGCCTGGAGCTGTTCGGGCAGCCGGCCCGGCTCAGGCTGCCGGACACGGGCGCCCACGCCCTCCTCGACGGCATCGGCCTGGACCGCACCTGGGAGTGGTCGTTGCCCTTCGTGCTCGACGTGGGCGAGCCGCCGCCCGCCGCGGCCGCCGGGACCGCACCCGACCCCGTCCCTCCGGACGTCACCCGGCGCGACCCGGCACTCGCCGACCTCGTCCGGGTCAACCGGTCCCAGACGTACGCCGGCGACGCCGTACCGCTGACCACCGCCGTCCCGGCCGGGCTTCCGGCGTCGCAGCGGACCCCCGACTGGGCCGAACTGCTCTGGCAGCGCCACTCGGGGCGGATGCCGCGCGCCCTGCACGGGATGACGGGACGACGCCGGCGGGTGCCGGCCGAGGCCCTGGACACCGCCCTGCGCTGGCTCGCCGTCCCCCCGCCGGGCCCCGAACTCGCGGCCGCCTTCGACGCGGTCCGGATCACGGTCGTCACCCACGGCGTCGACGGCCACGAGGACGGCGTGCACCGTGCGCAGGCCGCGACGGCCCGCCTGTTCCGCCGGGACGCCGAGGCCTCGGCCCGGCTGGAGGACCACTACGGATACGGCGTCTCGCCCGTCAACGGCTGCGGCATCAGGAACGCACCCATGACCGTTTTCCTGTCCGTACGGCCCAGGGAGTTGTTCGCCCGGCTCGGCCCGGCCGGCTGGGGCGCGGCACAGCACGCCTGCGGCTGGGCCGTGCACGGGCTGTGTCTGTCCGCCGCGGCGTCCGGCCTGTTCGCACGCCCCGTCAGGGCGTTCAAGGAGATACCTGTACAGCGCGTCCTCGGCCTGGAGGAGGACGAGACGATCGTCCTGTCCGCGGTGGTGGGAGTCCCGCAGGACACCGGTGGCGCGCTGCTCGACCTGAGACTGTGAAGGAGCGCTCCATGACATGGAATTCGTGGCACCTGCACCTCGCCACCACCGCCAGGTCCGCCCACGACCGGGTACTGACGCGGGTCGTCGGCCCGACCGTGCGCGAACTGGCGGCGGACCGGCCGTGGTTCTTCATCCGCTACTGGCAGGCCGGTCCCCATCTGCGGCTGCGCATCGCCGACCTCGACCGGAAGACGTACGGACAGGTCGAGGACGCCCTGCGGGAGCGGCTCGCGGACTCCGGCCGGCTCACCGGAGGTGAGGACCCCCTGGCGCCCGAGGCCTACCGGCGGAGCGCAGGACAGCTGGCGTCCGCGGGGGAGCAGGGGGAGGACCGGAACGTCCGCGAGATGCTCGCCCCCGGTGTCCACCGCGCGATCTACGAGCCGGAGTTCGACCGCTACGGCGGCCCCGCGCTGATGCCGGCCACCGAGACCCTCTTCCACCACTCCAGCGAACTGGTCCTCGGCCTCGTCCCCAAGGCCGTCACCGAGCGGCACCGCGCTCTGCTCGCCCTGCGCGGCACCATGGCCGCCGCGGCGGCCCTCGGCGACGAGACGGAGCGCACGTACTTCTATGCCCACGGCCTGGGCGCCTGGCGCGCCTGGGCCGGTGACGCGGGCTACCCGGGCGACCTGCTCGACTCCGTCACCACCGTCACCCGGGCCGCCGGGGCCGCGCCCGTCGACCCGCTGGACCACGGACCGTTCGCCCGCTGGCACGACGGGCTAGCCGCGTTGACCGGCGACCTCCGCGAGAAGTCGGCCACACACCCCGGCATGGTCCTGTTCTCACACGCGCACATGCTTCACAACCGCCTCGGACTGAGCCTGCTCGAGGAACTCCGCACGTACGCGTGGCTCGCACACGTCTTCCCCGTCGCCGACACGGACGGTGCGATGCCGCCTGCCCCTGGGACGGACGGCGCTGTGCCGCCCGCTCCCGGGCCCGTCCGTCCGGCCGGGGCCGGACGGGTTCCGGCCCCGGCGGGGTGATGCCCCCGCCCCGCCGCCCCCACGGGGCCCGTGCGAAGGCGCGGCCGGAACGTTCCCGGCCGCGCCTTCGCCAAGCGTGCGGGTCCCCGCCCCCACGGGTCCCGTGTCCCGGTGCCCGTGTGGCGGGCCGGCTCAGGCGCGGCCGGCCCAGTCCCGGTCCAGGCGGTCGGCCAGGCCCGCGGCGGTGAAGGCGGCTTCGAGTTCGTCGCGGCCTTCGGTGAAGTGGGCCCAGCTGTCGTGGTGGACGGGAACGACGCGGCGGGCGCCGAGTATCCGGGCGGCCTCGACGGCCTGGGCGCTGTCCAGGACGAGCGGTTCGCCGCCGAAGAGCATGGGGAAGCGGGGGGCTCCGGCGAAGAGGACGGCGGTGTCCACCGGGGCGAAGCGTTCGGCGATCTCCTCGACCGCGTCGAGCGAGGCGTTGTCACCGCTGACGTAGACGGTGGGCAGGCCGTCCCCGGTCAGGACGAAGCCGACAACCTGACCGGTGAACGGCTCGACCTTCTCGCGCGGTCCGGGGCCGTGGACGGCGGGGACACCGGTCACGGTGACCGTGCCGCCGTC
This sequence comes from Streptomyces sp. Tu 2975, assembly GCF_009832925.1. Taxonomy (GTDB): domain Bacteria; phylum Actinomycetota; class Actinomycetes; order Streptomycetales; family Streptomycetaceae; genus Streptomyces. The sequence goes on along the minus strand of NZ_CP047140.1, from coordinate 2,038,360 downwards.
GGGCCGGTCCAGCTCGACGGACTCCCAGTCGGTCAGGCCCTTGGCCTTCTCCCCCAGGCGCTGTCCACCGCCGGGTGTGGTGAGGGTGAGGGGCACCTCCGCGAGCAGTGCCCGGCCGGACGTGTCGAGGTTGTCGGCGTGCTCGTCGTGCGACAGCAGAACCACGTCGATGGGGCCGAGGTCGGCCGGGGCCGCGGCGGAGGGGGCGGTCTTGGTCAGCGTCGGTCCCTGCGAGGGGTAGTCGCCGGGGCCGTCGAAGGTCGGGTCGGTCAGGAAGCGCAGGCCGCCGTACTCGAACAGGGCGGTGGGACCGCCGAAGGTGCGGACCTGGAGCTGCTCGGTGCTGTGCTGGGACATGCTACTCATTTCTCACGGCAAAAATCGTCGTTTTCCGTGACGTCAGGCTAGGCAGGCGTCACGGAAAATTGCAAGCGATACCATGAGGTCATGAACGAGACCGTGGCCGTCGGCACCCAAGAAGCCGCCTTGCCCCCGGCGCCCGGTGCCGACCGGTACCGCTCCCTGGACTTCGCCGACACCGCCGCGACCCTGCCCGCCGGCCAGAGCTACGACCTGCTCGCCGCCCCCGGCTCCGCCATGCGCTGGCTCGCCGCACACGAGCTGACCACCCCGGACGTGCGGCTGTACGAGGTGTGCGCACGGCGGATGCGCACCTTGCGCGACCACGTGCGGGCCGTGTTCGCCGCCCGCGTCGAGGGCGTCGCCCCACCCGAGGAATCCCTGCGAGCGGTGAACCAGGCGCTCACGGCGGTACCCACGGCGCCCCTGCTCGCCTGGGACGGGGCCCAGGGACCGCGCCGGGTCCGGGCGCACCCCACCGACCAGGCCGTGAACCACGCGCTGGCGACCCTTGCCGCCGATGCCGCCGACCTGCTCACCGGCCCGGACGCCTCCCTCCTCGCCGCCTGCGGCTCCGCGCCCTGCGACCGGTTCCTCCTGCGCACCCACGGCCGGCGCCATTGGTGCTCCACCCGCTGCGGCGACCGCGTCCGCGCGGCCCGCGCCTACGCACGGCGCAACGACGCCTCGGAGTAGCGCACCGCTCCGGTCGCCCGCCTTTCGCAGCACGGTGGCAGCACGGTGTCAGCCGGTCAGATGCGCGCCGCTCACTCCGCCGTGCGGACGAACGCCGCCGTGATCCGCAGCCTCAGCCGCGGTCCGACCAGCGGGCGCATCGCGCTCACACCGCACGCGTGCCGGTCGAGCTCGGCCGTCGCGTGCACGACGGCCCGCGCGCCGTCCGGCGAGACGGCGCACGCCTCGGTGTCGACGGTGAAGGTGAGCGGCACGGACCGGCCCTTGACCTCGATCAGGCCGGTCACCTGCCACGGTCCACCGGTGGTGAGGCGCTCACCGGTGAACCGGATCGACGGGAACCGGTCCGCGTCGAGGAAGCCCGGCCCGCGGACTGCCTTGTCGCGGTTCGGGTTGCCGGTGCCGAAGCCGGCGGCGTCGACCTCCGCCTCCAACTGCCGCAGCCCGCCCCGGTACACGGCGCTCCCGGAGCGCACGGGGAGCGAGCCGGTGACCGGCAGGAAGAAGAAGTGCCGAGCGGTGAACTCGACGGAGGAGGCGCCGGGGTCGAGCGTCCAGGAGCCGTCGACCGCGGCGGCGGTCAGGCCGGTGGCGGCCTGTGAATGGTCGGTGAGGGACATGGTGGGGTTTTCCCTTCGGGTCGTCGGGGAGGAGGCAGCGAGGGGGCCCCGCAACGGAGGCCCCCTGTCGTCTGCGCCACTGCCTTGGCGCGGCGTACCGCTTCGTCTCTGTGCGCGTTCGTGCCTGTGCGTCGTGGTGGAGGGTGCGGGTCACTCGGGCCGCGGGTCCCAGCGGAAGCTGCGGACCGCGATCAGCGCGCCGATGACGCCCCAGGCGGCGAGGACCGCGAGCTCCTTCCACTGGAAACCGGCGTTGTGCGCGAACGGCGCCAGCATCGCGTCGTTGAACGGCTTCACCGGGAGCAGCCCGGCGATGTTGTTCAGCACCTCGGAGTGGATCGGGAAGTAGCTGCCCGAGATGAACACCAGCGGGAACTGGATGAACTGCACGACGGCCGGGGCCGCCTCGGAGTTCTTGATCAGCGAGGCGACGCCGACGCCCAGCGCGCAGAAGCTCGCCGCACCCAGCACCAGCGTCACCGTGACCGCCGCCCAGTGCGTGGGCAGCGGCACGCCGTACAGCGAACCGATGCCGATGACCAGCGCCACGTCGATGACGCTGACGACGATGCAGTGCACCAGCAGCCCGGCGAAGTACACCCAGGCCGGCAGCGGGGTGGCGTGCAGCCGCTTGAGCACGCCCGTCTGCCGGCGCATCGCCAGGATGATCGCCAACTGGCCGTAGCACGCGCCCAGCACCGAGACCGCGGCGATCGTCGGTGTGTAGTACTGCATGCCGGTAAGGCCGAAGAAGAACTTCTCGTCGGCGCCGCCGCTGAACACCGCGCCGAAAATCGTGATGATCACGATCGGCAGCACGAAGGTGAAGACCATCGACTGCGGATTGCGCCAGAACGACAGCTGCTCGTAACGGATCTGATGCGCCAGCAGCGCCAGGTCGCCGCGGGCGTCCGCGCGGGCCGTCGAGCGCCCCGTGCCGGTGGCCGTGGTGGGGGTCAGGGTGGTCATGAGCGGCTCCGTCCCGGTCGGCGTCCCCGGCCCGGGGACGGCCGGCGCCCCCGCTCCGAGGACGGCGAGGATGCTTCCTTCTCCGCGTACTTGCCGGTGAGGCTCAGATAGACGTCCTCGAGGGTCGGCTGCTCGACGGTCAGCCGCTCCAGCGGCGTACCGCGGCGCAGCGCCCATTCGGTGAGGCGGTGCAGCGCGGCGGTCGGCTCCTCGGCCTCCGCCGTCACCAGACCGTCCTCCGCGTCGGTGACCGGCAGGGGTACGTCGGCGATCGCGGCGCCCTGCGGCAGCGCGAAGCGGATCCTGGCCAGCGCGCTGTCCCGGCCGCCGAGCGTGTCGGGGGTGCCCGCGGCGACGATCCGGCCGCCGGCGATGACGGCGACCGAGTCGGCGAGCGCCTGCGCCTCGTCCATGTAATGCGTCGTGAGCACGATGGTGGTGCCCGCGTCCCGCAGATTCCGCACGACCTCCCACGCACCGCGCCGCGCGTTCGGGTCGAAGCCGGTGGTGGGCTCGTCCAGGAACAGCAGTTGCGGGTTGCCGACGACGCCGAGGGCCAGGTCGAGCCGCCGCTTCTGCCCGCCGGACAGGTCCTTCACCTTGGCGCCGCGCTTCTCCTCGAGACCGACGAGGTCGATCACCTCGTCGACGCCGCGGGGCTCGGGGTAGTAGCCGGCGTTGCGCGCGATCGTCTCGCGCACCGACAGATACGGCTCGACGGCGATGTCCTGGAGCACGAGCCCGATCTGCCCGCGCAGCCACCTCCCGTCCGCCTTCTTGCCCGGGTCGCGCCCGAGCACCTCCACGCTTCCGCCGTCACGGTCGCGGAAGCCCTCCAGAATCTCGAGCGTGGTCGTCTTGCCCGCCCCGTTCGGGCCGAGCAGGGCGAAGATCTCCCCGTCGCGGACGGTGAAGTCGACGCCGCGCACCGCCTCGTGGTCCCCGTAACGCTTTCGCAGGCCGTCCACGGCCACCGCGGTCACCGCGGTCCCTCCGCTTCGGTCACTGTGTGCCTCCCGGTGCTGTTGTCGGGTCCGGTGTTGCCGTTCGCCCGAAGACCGAACTCCGGGTCGCTGTCGCGACGTTAGGCCGGGTCAGGGCGGTGTCCGCAGGAACGGGAGGCATCCGATGACGGACGTCACGCAAGCGGCGACAGGTGTCAGCACGGACGTGACGGGCGTTGCGGCGCGCGGCGCGGGCCGCACATCCTGCAGGGCATTGCCGACGGAGCAGCTGACGCGGAAGGCGGTCATGACGTGGGGTTCGGGGAAGTGGGCGAAATGAGACGGCCGCGGATCACGGTGGTCGGCGCGGGCATCGGCGGACTGACCCTCGCCGGCGCGCTCGCCGCGAACGGTACGGATTACGTCATCCACGAGCAGACCCGGCGGCTCGCCGAGGTGGGGGCGGGGGTCCAGCTCTCTCCGAACGCCGTCCGGCCGCTGCTGCGGCTCGGTCTCGGCGACGCACTGCGCGAGCACGCCGTACGCATCGACGCGATGGAGGTACGCGGCTGGACCGGCCGGCCCGTTGCCCGTACGCCGCTGGGTGAGGAGTGCGAGCGGATGTTCGGTGCGCCGTACTACTCGATCCACCGTGCCCATCTGCACGAGGCGCTGCTGTCGCTTGTCGACCGCGACCGGCTCCGGCTCGGCGAACGCCTGCGAGGCGCACGGGAGACGGACACCGGCGGCGTGCGGCTGACCTTCGAGGACGGCACCGTCCGCGAGGCCGGGGCGGTGGTCGGCGCGGACGGCATCCACTCGACGGTCCGCGAGGCGTTCGTGCGCGACGAGCCCGTCTTCGCCGGCCTCGGGATCTATCGCGGACTCGTCCCCACCGACCGGCTGCCGGACGCGGCCAGGGAGCACCTGGTACGTCTCTGGCTCGGCCCCGGCGGCCACTTCGTGTGCTACCCGGTCGCCGCCGGCGAGTACCTCAGCTTCGCGGCGACGGTCCCGATGGACGAGGCGCCCCCCGAGTCGTGGTCGGCGCCCGGCGATCCGGAGGACCTGCGCCGCGCGTTCGGTTCCTGGACCGGTCTGGTCTCCGACATCGTCGAGGCGACCGAGGTGACGCACCAGTGGGCGCTCCACGACCGGCCGCCGCTGCGCACGTGGTCGAGCCGCCGCATCACCCTCCTCGGTGACGCGGCCCATCCGATGCTGCCGTTCATGGCGCAGGGGGCCAACCAGGCGATCGAGGACGCCATGGACCTGGCGGCCTGCCTCGCCGACGCACCCGAGGAGCAGATCGCGGCCGGCCTCGCCCGTTACGAGGCGCTGCGCATCCCCCGCACCGCCGAGATCCAGCGCGGCTCCCGCGGCAACGCCGGCGTCCTCCACCTCCCGGACGGCCCGGCCCAGCGTCGCCGCGACGCACAGATGGCGGTCCACGCCTCGCTCCGCGACCGCGCGACGCTCTACGCGCACGAGACGGGCCGCAGCGTGGTCCCCGCGGCGGTGTGACGCGTCTGAGTACGGCGCGCGTCCGACCTGAGTACGCCGCCGGATACACCGGCGGCCCGGCACTGGTCGAATCGGGGTCATGGCCCCTGAAGCACTCCGTCACCCCCGCGTCCGCAACGCCACCACCGCCGGGACGGCCCTCGCCGTGACGCTGCTCCCGCTCGTGGCGGGCGTCCTGCTGGCCAAGGCGATGGCCGCGGACCCGATGACCCCGGTGAACGCACTGATCACCAGCGGCGGCCACCGCGCCCGCGTCACCCGGGACCAGTGGCGCGGCTGCGGCACGAGCGCGGTGCGCCGGTGCAGGGCCGCGGGGGCGGCGGTCCGCGAGGCGCGTCCCCGGCCGCGGCCGGGGAGCGGGAAGCGGCTTACCGCAGCGCCCTCCTGACGTCTCATCCGACGTGCAGCCTGGCCTCTTCCGCGCCACGGGCCACGGCCACGGTGCCGGCCTCGGTCTCCAACTCCCGACGTACGAAGGCCGGAAGCCGCCCGAACGGGGTGACGGTCACGTCGACCTTCCGTCCGGCGGCCCTGACCCGCCAGGTCCCGGCGATCTCCGAGCCGACGAGCAGCGCACCCGGGCCGCCGATCGCACGCCAGATCTCCTTCCGGCGGTCCTTGTCGGGCACGACCAGCTGACGGTCGCGCGCCTGGAGGAACGGATCGCCCGGAGGGAGCAGCCGGACGAGGCGTCCGCAGCGCGCCGAGCGAAGCGCGCCCAGTTCACCGGCCGGCAGCCACGCCTTGCGTCCCTCCACCGACACCTCGGCCAGGTCCTCGGGCCACACCTTCCTGACCACGGTCGGCCTCGTGCCCAGGTACGTGGCCACGTCGGCAGGGGCGGCGGGCCCGAGGTGGCGCAGGTAGTTCCGCACCAGAGCGGCAGTCCCCGACGCGGCGGCCGGCACGGGGAACCGCTCGGCCAGCGGCGACAGCACGGTCCTGCCGCCCTGGGAGGTGACCCGCACCGCGCCGAACAGACCGGCCTGCTGGAACAGGAGCCCCGAGACGTGCTGCGCACCGCAGGTCTCGCACCAGTACGTCAGCGACTGCGGCACCGCCCCGCTCACAGCGGTGCTCACCTCGCCCTTGGCCATCGGCCTGGTCACCACCTCGCGGAACGCCGTCGCCGTGACACGGAAGGCCTCGAGCCCGAGCCGCGCCCCGTCCTTGATGACGGCCGTGCTGATCCGCGCCGTCGCGTCGGCGTCGTCGAGCGGCCACAGCGCTGTGGCGAGTGCCCGTAGGTCCCCTCTGCGGTGCAGATGCGGCGCCCCGCGCATCGACCACACCAGCTCCAGCCCGTCGCCCGACGCACCCCGTGCGGCAAGCGCCTGCCGGGCGGCGCCGCTCGGCGTGTCCTGCACCCCCAGGGTGAGCACGTCCGGCGCGTCCGAGGACCGGTCGAGCCCCTGCGCCGCCACCCGGTACGCCAGCACCCGTTCCCTGGTCACTTCCTCGATTCCCATGGTTCCCATGGTCCGTTGCCGGAGCGGCGGACGGCGGGACCGTGCGACGCAGGGTCCGCGTCGGCCACTTGCCCGTCGGGTGGCAGGGCCGTCACGGAGCGCGTCGCGACGGTCGACCACATTGGTCTCGTACAGCTTCGTCGTCCATACTGCCCGCCGTGGAGCAGCAGATAGATCCGAAGACGAAGCTCGATATCGCCGTGGGGACGGATCCGGCATTCGTCCCCGTCCTCTCGGGACCGGCGCCCGCCGTAAAGGAGAGGGAGGAGGAGAGCACAGCCACCGAGTCCGATGCCGGGACCGGCCCGGACGGCGGGACGGACGAGGCCGGCGGCGCGGAGGCGGCCGCCGCGATCGACGGCGACGACGAGGCCGCGGACGAGGTCGACGCAGCCGTGGGGGACGGACCCGTCTTCGAGGTCGGCGACCGCCGTGGGTCGATCAGCGCAGGTCCCGCCGGCATCCGCTTCACCCTGGACGACCAGGAGGCGGACTTCCGCTGGGACGAGATCGGCGCGGTCGAGGTGCGGCCGGCGCGGTTCGGGCGCCGGTTCACGGTCACCGTCCACGTCGCGGCCAACCGCTGGTTCAACGCGGACGTCGAGGCCCCGGCCAGGGGACGACTGAAGGAGTGGACCGAGGAGCTCGACGCGGTCCTCGACGCCTATTTCGAAGAGGCCTGATCACTCTCCGGCCGCGTCTGGGTGGGGCGACACAAGCCCGCCCAGGCGTGGTTTGTGTCGATTTCGTCGCGAATGCGCATAGCTTCGGTTTATGACAAAGCGACAAACGACCATGCTCGGATGCGCGGCTCTGCTCGTCGCGTCCGGCCTCGGCGCGGCGGCTCCCGCCAGTGCCGCCGTCAGCCACCGGGTCCTGCCGGGCGAGTCGATCCAGGCCGCGGTGGACGCCGCACAGCCGGGCGACATCATCGACATCGCGGCCGGCACCTATACGGAGAGCGTCCGGATCACCAAGTCGGGCCTGACTTTGCGGGGCGCGGGCAACGCGACCGTGCTCAAGCCGTCGAAGACCGCGGCCGCCGCCGACACCTGCGCCGGTGCGGGCAACGGCATCTGCGTCATCGGCACCGAGCAGCAGCCCCTCGAGGGCGTACAGGTCCGCTCCCTCACCCTCAGCGGATTCGCCAAGAACGGCCTCTGGGCCGCCTGGACCGACCGGCTGACGGTGCGGCAGGTCACCTCGGAGAACAACGGAACCTGGGGCATCGCCCAGGAGCGGTCCACCCGGTCGGTGCTGCGGAGCAACCTCGTCCGGGGCAACGGCGACGCCGGTATCTTCGTGGCCAACACCGTCAGCGCCGAGTCCGGCGCCGTCGACACCATGGGCACGGTCGTCTCGGACAACCTGATGGTCGACAACCGCATCGGCACCACGATCCGCCGCGTGCGCAACCTGACCGTCCAGGCCAACGAGATCACCGGCAACTGCGCCGGTGCGTTCCTCGTCGGTGACGAGACGACCCCGCGGGCGGGCGCCCTGACGGTCCGTTTCAACCGCGTGCACGAGAACAACAAGCACTGCGACAAGACCGCACGGCTGCCCGAGATCCAGGGCACCGGCATCGTCCTCACCGGCACCGAGGACACCTTGGTGGAGTGGAACGTGATCCGCGGCAATGTGGGCTCCGCCCCGATGTCCGGCGGGATCGTCCTCTTCAAGAGCATCGTGGGCGCGGCCGGCACCGACAACGTCGTCCGGAACAACATCGTCCTCGGCAACGGAGCCGCGGACCTCGCCAACCGTGACACGAACGGCACCGGCAACGTCTTCAGCCGGAACATGTGCGGACTCTCCCAGCCCGCGGGCCTGTGCTGACCCTCCGGACGGTGCCGACCGGCCCCGGCCACTCACGAAAGACCGATGCGGCATGACCACTGCAAGCGAAACCACTCTGCCCGCCATGCGGTTGAGAGAGCTCGTCTTCGGCGCGGCCTGCGCCGCCGCCGTGCGCGCGGCGGCCCGGCTCGGCGTCGCCGACGCGCTCGGGGAGGCGCCGGCGACCGCGGAGGAGCTCGCGGCGGAAGTCAAGGCACAGCCCGGCGCACTGCGCAGGATGCTGCGCGCCCTGGCCTGCTACGGCATCTTCGAGGAGGACGCCGACGGCAGGTTCGTCCACACCGAGATGTCGCGACTGCTGCGCGAGGACGACCCGCACAGCCTGCGGTACATCGCGCTCTGGTGCACGGAACCGTGGACCTGGGACGCCTGGCCGCTTCTCGACGAGGCGGTCAGGAAGGGCGGCGGCGTCTTCAGCGACATCTACGGCAAGGAGTTCTTCGACCACCTGCACGAGGACGCGCCCGAATCGGCCCACGTCTTCAACCGTGCCATGACCACCTCGAGCAAGCAGTCGGCGCGGGACGTCGCCGAACTGCTCGACCTCGGCGGAGCGAAGACGATCGCGGACATCGGCGGCGGCCAGGGCCATGTGCTGGCGGAGCTGCTGGAGAAGCACCCTGGCGTCCGTGGCACTCTGCTCGACCTGCCCCGTGTCGTCGCGGCGGCCGACCCCCGGCTGCTCGAGGGCGGATCGCTCGCCGACCGGACCGACATCGTCCCCGGCGACTGCCGGCAGGCCATGCCGGTCGCCGCCGACCTGTACATCATCAAGAACATCCTGGAGTGGGACGACGACAGCACCCGCAGGACACTGCGCAACATCGTCGCGGCGGCCCGCCCGGGCGCCCGCGTGCTCGTCATCGAGAACCTGGTCGACGACACCCCGTCGATGAAGTTCACGACGTCGATGGACCTGCTGCTGCTCCTCAACGTCGGCGGCGCCAAGCACACCAGGCAGAGCATGATCAGCCGGATGTCGGACGCCGGGCTGCTCGTCGGCGAGGTTCGTCCGGTCAACGCCTATCTGCACCTGTTCGAGAGCGTGGTCCCGGACTGAGGAGCGTCCAGGACCGGCGACCGGCACAGCCGTCGGCCCCGCGGGAGACCCGCGGGGCCGAGGGTTGTGCGGCTTCTGACCGGTCAGTCGCTCCGCCACGAGTAGAACTGCTGCGCCATGGCGTCCTTCGGACTCCGCCAGGTCTGCGGGTCGTACGGGCTGACGAACGCGGAGAGCCGGTCGCTGATGTCCCGGAACTCCGGGTGCTCCGTCAGCTTGGCGATCGCCGGGCCGGCCGGCTTCTCCGACTCGATGAGGTGCAGGTAGACGTCGCCGAACTGGAACAGGCTGCGCCGCTTCACTCCCACGAGGTGCGGCAGCTCCCCCTTGTCGGAGGCCGTGAACACCTCGGCGATGTCGGGGGCGGAACCCGGTGCCATCCGGGCGACGATCAGGGCGTGGTGCATCGGGGGTGTCCCTTCGGATGCCGTCGACAGGTCGGGCGTGCGGTCAGACCGCGGAAGCGGGCGCCGCGGCGTCCTTGGAGTCGCGGCCGAGCCGGGCGCGCTGCTCGATCTTGTTCCGGATGAGGTCCATCTGGATCGGCGAGTTGCGGTTGATGTTGGCCGTCATCCACTCGTCGTCGACGGGCGCGTCCGGCTTCATCGCGAAGTCCTGCGTCCAGCGCATCCGTACACCGCGGGGCGTCTCCTCGTACTCCCAGCGGATGTTCATGTACTGGAAGGGGCCGGTCTCGACCCGGCGGGCGGTGACCGTGAGCGCGGAACGGTCGGCCACGCGCTCGGAGACCCAGCTCCAGACCTGGCCGTTCTCGTCCGGGTACATGGTCAGCCGGAACACGGTCCGGTTGCCCTCGCGTTCCATGACCTCCACGGACGCGTACTCGCTGAACAGCTGCGGCCAGTGGTCGAGGTCGTTGGTGACGTCCCACACGAGGTCGAGGGGGGCGTCGATGGTGACTTCGTTCTCGGTGTGTCCGGGCATCTCAGGCTCCTGCCATCAGGGAGGTGTTGACGAGGTCGAGGAATTCACGGGGCGTCTTGCAGCGGTCGGCATCGGGCGGCAGAGGCCGGCCGTACCGGTTCTCCAGTTCGCCCACGATGCCGAGCAGGCCGAGCGAGTCGAGGCCGTAGACCTCGAACGGCGTCTCGGGCCGCTGCTCCATCTCGTTGGGGTCGACGGTGATCCCGGCTCCCTTCTTCATCAGGGCGGCCAGTTCGTCGACGGTCAGCTGGTCGGGCATGGCGATGTTCTCCGTCTCATGAGGGGCCGGCGCCGCGCCGCAGCACGAGCGCCGAGTTGGAACCCATCAGTCCCCGGCTCAGCACCAGGGCGGTGCGCAGCTCTGCGGGCCGGGCGGTGCCGGTCACCAGGGCCAGGTCGTGGCACACGTCCTGGACATGGGGGGTGGGCGGTACGAGACCGTGCTCCAGGGCGAGCACCGCGGCGGCGGTGTCGAGCAGCGGCGCCCCGCAGTACGCCCGCCCGGTGCCGGTCTTGGGGCGGTCACGGGCACGCGGGAACCGTGCGCGCCCAGCGCGTCCGTGATCGCCAGGGCCTCGGCCCGGTCGGCCTCCGGCAGGCCGAGCGCGTCCGCGAAGACGACGTCGACCTCCTCGGGCGAGCAGCCCGCGGCCTCCAGGGCCCCGCCGATCGCCCGCGCCAGCCCTTCCCGTGACTGCTCCCACCGGGATGCCCCGGTGAACGTCGCGGCGTGGCCGGCGATGGTCGCGCGGATCGCGGTGCCCCGGCGGCGGGCCGTCTCCGCGTCCTCGACGACGAGCATGGCACCGCCCTCGCCGGGCACGAAGCCGCACGCCTGCGGGGTGAAGGGCCGGTAGGCGTGGTCCGGGTCCTCGCAGGTGCTCAGCTCCGGGTAGCCCAGCTGGCAGACGATCGAGTACGGGGCGAGCGGTGCCTCCGCCGCGCCGACGATGACCGTGTCGGTGCCCCGGCGTACGGCGCCGGCGGCGTGCGCGACGGCGTCGAGCCCACCGGCCTCGTCGCTGGCGACGACTCCGCAGGGGCCCTTGAAGCCGCCGCGGATGGAGATCTGCCCGGTACTCGCCGCGTAGAACCAGGCGATGGACTGGTACGGGCCGACGTAGGTCGGCCCCTGTCCCCACAGGCGCTGCAGCTCACGCTGGCCGAACTCGCCGCCGCCCGACCCGGCGGCGGTGACCACACCGACCGAGTAGGGCGTACCGTCGAGCGCGCCTTCGCCGAGCCCCGCGTCGGCCAGCGCCAGGTCGGCCGCCGCCATCGCGAAGTGGGAGAACCGGTCGGTCTGGACGAGGAAGCGCTGCTCGACCATCGACTCGGCGTCGAAGCCGCGTACCTCGCCCGCGACCCGCAGCGGCAGGTGCTCGCAGCCTTCCCTGCTGACACCGTCCAGGGCGCTGATGCCCTCGACGGTGGACTTCCAGAAGGTCTCCGCACCCACGCCGTTGGGGGCGACGACACCGATACCGGTGACGACGGCGGACCTGGTCTGCCGGTTGCCGGGGCTCATCATGCACTCCCGCCTGGTCGGGTGAGTACGACGGCGGACTGGAAGCCGCCGAAGCCGCTTCCCACCGACAGCACGCTGCGCAGTTTCAGGGGGCGTGCGGTGCGCGGCACGTAGTCGAGGTCGCACTCGGGTCGGGGGTCTCGTAGTTGGCGGTGGGCGGCACGGCCTGGTTGGCCAGTGCGAGCACGCAGGCGACGAGTTCTATCGCGCCGATCGCGCCGAGGGAGTGGCCCACCATGGACTTGATCGAGCTCATGGGCACCTTGTAGGCGTGGTCCTTGAGCGACCGCTTGACCGCCGCCGTCTCGTGCCGGTCGTTCTGCTGGGTGCCGGAGCCGTGTGCGTTGACGTAGTCGATGTCCGTCCGGTCGAGCCGGGCGTGGTTCATCGCGTCGTCGATCGCCCGTGCCATCTCCAGGCCTTCACGGGTGAGGCCGGTCATGTGGTGGGCGTTGCCGAAGGTGGCGTAGCCGCCTATCTCGCAGTACACGCGGGCCCCGCGGGCGCGGGCGTGCTCGAGTTCCTCGAGGATCAGTACGGCCCCGCCCTCTCCCATGACGAATCCGTCGCGGTTCGCGTCGAAGGGGCGGGACGCGTGCGCCGGGTCGTCGTTGTTGGGGGAGGTCGCCTTGATGGCGTCGAAGCAGGCCACCGTGATCGGGGAGATCGGCGAGTCGGAGGCGCCGGCGACGCAGATGTCGGCGCGGCCCTCCTCGATGGCGTGGAACGCGTAGCCGATCGCGTCGAGGCCGGAGGTGCAGCCGGTGGAGACCGTCTGCACCGGGCCCTGTACGCCGTTCTGCTCTGCCACTTCGGAGGCCAGCGTGCTGGGGGAGAACGCCCGGTGGAGATGCGGCGCCGCCTCGCTGTGGTCCACGTCCCAGCGCCTGCCCGTAGCGCTGACCTTGACGTAGTCCCGCTCGAGCCGGGTGGTGCCGCCCACGGCGGTGCCCATCGACACGGCGGTCCGCCAGGGATCCAGGTTCGCCGCGTCGAGACCGGCGTCGGCCATCGCCTCACGGGCGGCGACAAGGGCGAACTGCACGTACCGGTCGGCGCGTTGGGCGTCCGCGGCGCCGAGACCATGGGCCGCCGGATCGAAGTCGACCTCGGCGGCTATACGGGAGCGGAACCCTGTCGGGTCGAACAGGGTGATCCCGCGGGTCGCTGTCCGGCCGTTCGACAGCAGGTCCCAGAACGCCGGGGCGCCCACACCTCCGGGTGCGACGATGCCGACGCCGGTCACCGCCACACGCCGGGTCACGACACCGACCCCGTTCGCTCAGGCGGCAGGTGAGCGCCGGTGCCCTCCGCCACGGGGGTGTCCTCCGTGTCGACGTGGCCGAGCTCCGGCCGGGGCGCGAGCGGACCGAGGTGGAAGACCATGCGGGCCTGCGTGCTGCCCACGTTGCGGAACCGGTGCCGCACATAAGGGGGATGAGCAGGCCCTGGTCGGGTCGGATGGCGAACGGCTCGCCGTCCAGGTCGACCTCGAGTTCGCCTGCGACGACGTACACGAACTCCTCGGAGTACGGGTGGTAGTGCTCGCCGATGCGGTCGCCGGGCTCGACGAGCGCCAGACCCATGAAGCCGCTCGTGGCACCCACTGCGGTGGGGGTGAGCATGGCGCGCAGGTCGCCGCCGCGCCTGCGGTTGGGCTGGGTCTCGCTCAGGTCGACGATGCGATGGGTTGTGGTCATGGCTGGTTCCTCCACAAGGCCTTGCGGCGCGGTGACTCGGTGGTGTCGCACGGCCGCCGGCGGCCGGGTGCGTGGTTCAAAGGGCACGGCGGTCGGTGATCAGGCGCATCTGGGCGCTCTCGAGCAGACGGGTCATCGCCTTCTCGTCCGAGAGCGACTCGTCGATGCCGAGCGCCTCGGTGTCCAGCAGCCGCTCCAGCACGCCGGCCTTGCGCAGGCCGTGCGCGCCCATGACGGCCGACGGGTCGGTGTCGAGCGGTCCGCGCACGTCGACGAGGCGTACGACGATGTCGTCGCGCTGGAAGACGGTGCTGCTGTCGACGGGGCAGCCGGCGCTGTCGGCCGCTGCCTCGTCCTGTCCGGCCAGCAGCCGGGCGAGGGCCATCCCGCACCCGGGCTTGGCCGGGTAGAGCAGCGCGTGGCGCTCCCTCTCCGCGTGCTGCTCGCCCGGAGGGGCGAGGTGGTGCACCGCGGGCAGGGCGGCGCGGGTGAAGAACAGCCGTGCCGACTGCGGGTCGTCGAGGTTCCGGTCCTGCTCCAGGTACGGGTTGATGGCCTCTTCGACCGCCCTGACCTCGGGCTGCCTGGCCACGTGCCGCAGCGCCGCGAGCAGGTCGCCCTGCACCTCGACGGTCCGTACGACGCGGTTGCCGTGCATGAACAGCGTGGTGCGGCGGAGCCGGGTGGTGTCGTCGACCTGCGACTCGGGCGAGGTGTAGCCGGCGAGGATCTTGGCCACGGTCTGCTCGCTGCCGCGCTTGACGGTGAAGGTGAGGGCGTGGCGGACCACGCCGTCTCCGACCCGGGGGGACGGTTGGAGCCCGCCTGCGTGCTGAGCGGCCGCCTGGGGGGCGTGCACGCCCGCGGTTTCTCGCAGGACGCTGAAGCGCAGGGACCGTGTGTCGCGCACGCAGTCGTGCAGCGGCCGTACGGTCTCGACGTGCTCCTCGCTGTTCACCCAGGCGAGGAAGGGCGGTGCGCTCTCCCATTCGCTGGTGATGAGCCACTGCGACGGGTTCTCGATCGACTGGCAGAGCTGGTCGCTGAGATGACCGGGCACGGCGGCCACTTGGTTGCGCATGTGCTCGTAGGCCGTCAGAAAGCGCTGCTGGGCGCCGTCCTGGAGGTCAAGCAGCAGCACGACCCGGAGCCGGGAGCCGTCGAATGCGGACTGGGACACACGTTCGGACAGCATTGTCATGTTCCACGCATCTCCTTGTCGGTGAGGCCGCCTGCGGCACGACGCCGGGCCTCGGGAATTCCGAGCGACGCATCCGGCGTATGCGGACGGCTGGCCACCTATGACGCGATGTGGTGGTCCGGCTTCGATCCTGTGTCGGTAACACGGGTGGCGCGAGATGTGTGCACCACGCGGGTGAAGGGCCGAGCCGAACCCCTCCCGCGCGGGCAGGAAACGCGGGCATGGAGAACGCCACATCCCTACCGGCGGCTGGAGCTGGAGCACTCATGGAAGAGAAAGCCGAACAACACCGCGTACCGGTCCTGATCGTGGGCGGCTCCCTCGTGGGCCTGTCCGCATCCCTGTTCCTCGGCCGGCTCGGCGTCGGGCACATGCTCGTCGAGAAGCACGCGGCCACCTCGATCCACCCCCGCGGCCGCGGGAACAACCTGCGCACGATGGAGGTGTTCCGTTCGGCCGGGGTGGCGGAGCGGATCCGGGCCGCGGCGTCCGTGCTGGCGGACAACCACGGCATCCTCCAGACGCCGGACCTGGGCGACGCCGACGCGGGCGAGTGGCTGGTCAAGCAGATCGACGAGAAGGGCGGCGCGCCGGGCCGTCTCAGCCCCGCCGCATGGTGCGTGTGCAGCCAGAACGACCTGGAGCCCGTGCTCCTCGAGGCGGCCGTCGAACTGGGCGGCGATGTGCGCTTCTCCACCGAGCTGGTCTCCTTCGAGCAGGACGACGACGGCGTCACCGCCGTCGTCCGCGACCGGGGGACCGGCCGCGAGAGCACGGTGCGCGCGGACTATCTGATCGCCGCCGACGGGCCGCGCAGCCCGGTGCGTGAGCGGCTCGGCATCGGGCAGTCCGGCCCCGGTGACCTGTTCCACAACGTGAGCGTCAGCTTCCGCTCGCGCGCACTCGCCGCCGTGGTCGGCGACCGCCGCTTCGTGGTCTGCTACCTGACCGGCCCCGAGGCGGAGGGCGCCCTGCTCCCGGTGGACAACAAGGAGCTCTGGGTCTTCCACGCGCCCTGGCAGTACGACCGCGGCGAGCCGCTCGAGGACTTCACGGACGAGCGCTGCGCCGACCTCCTGCGCGCGGCGACCGGCGTGCCGGACCTCGACGTCGAGGTCACCGGAAAGGCGCCCTGGCACGCCGCGGAACGGGTCGCCGAGCACTACGGGCGGGGCAGGGTCTTCCTGGCGGGGGACTCCGCACACGAGATGTCGCCGACCGGCGCCTTCGGCTCCAACACCGGTATCCAGGACGCACACAACCTCGCCTGGAAGATCGCGGCCGTCCTCGACGGCTCTGCGGGGCCGGGGCTGCTCGACACCTACGAGCAGGAACGCCTGCCGGTGGCGCTGGCCACCAGCGCCCGCGCCTCCGCGCGGTCGGTCGAGCACAGTCACCCCGGGTACGAGCCGGCGCCCGCGGCGGTGGCCGCCGGACCGCGCGGCGGGCTGCTCCCCGTCGTCCTCGGCTACCGCTACCCGCGCGGGGCGGTCCTCGGCGCCGACCCCGAACTGCCGCCCGTCCCCGACCGGATCGACTTCTCCGGGGCGCCCGGAAGCCGTGCCCCGCACATGTGGCTCCACCGACCCGGCGACCACAACAGACTGTCCACGCTGGACCTTTACGAGAAGTCGTTCGTCCTGCTGGCCGGTCACGGCGGCAAGGACTGGCTCACGGCGGCGGAACTCGTCGCCGACCGCCTGTCGGTCGGGCTGGTCGCGTACCGCGTCGGCCAGGGAACGGAGGCGGACCTGGTGGCGGAGGCCGGCGCCGACTGGGCGCAGATGCACGGCACCACGCCCGAAGGGGCGGTGCTGGTCCGCCCGGACGGGTTCGTGGCCTGGCGCGAGGTGCACTCGGTACCCGACGCGGAGACCACGCTGTACGAGGCTCTGGCGGCGGTGCTGCGGCGCGGCTGAGGCCGACGGCGCCCGGGAACGGGAGCGGTCCGCCCGGCTGGGCGGACCGCTCCCGCCCGCTTTCGCCGCCGCGCCACGTCCTGACGGGCGTCCCCCCTCGACAGCGGGAAGCAGTACGTCCGACAGACTGGGGGCCGGGTCCGGCAGCGTCGGCGGGCCCGACGGGAGGTCGATCCGGGCGGAAGTGAACGGCGGGCAGGTGTCCGGCCGTACCAGTCGCAGCGGCGAATCCCCCGGAAGGCCGCCGCGCACGGCCGTCACCCCGACGTCAGGGCAGAAGGGACACACTGTGGCACTGTCACCCCCGAAGGACCGACTGGCTTCGCTCCGCGCCGAGCTCGAGGAACGCAATCCGGCGCAGCCGGAGTTCCACCAGGCGGCACGGGAGGTGCTGGACACTCTGGCACCCGTGCTCGCCGCGCGTCCCGAGTACGCTCAGGCGCGGATCGTGGAGCGGCTCTGCGAGCCGGAGCGGCAGATCATCTTCCGGGTGCCCTGGCAGGACGACCGCGGCGCCGTCCACATCAACCGGGGGTTCAGGGTCGAGTTCAACAGCGCCCTCGGCCCGTACAAGGGCGGCCTGCGCTTCCACCGGTCGGTGAATCTCGGCGTGGTGAAGTTCCTCGGCTTCGAGCAGGTCTTCAAGAACGCCCTGACCGGCCTCGGGATCGGCGGCGGCAAGGGCGGCAGCGACTTCGACCCGCACGGCCGGTCGGACGCCGAAGTCATGCGGTTCTGCCAGTCGTTCATGACCGAGCTCCACCGGCACATCGGCGAGCAGACCGACGTGCCCGCGGGCGACATCGGCGTCGGCTCGCGCGAGATCGGCTACCTCTTCGGCCAGTACCGCCGCATCACCAACCGCTGGGAGGCCGGCGTCCTCACCGGCAAGGGGCAGAGCTGGGGCGGCTCGGCCGTCCGCACCGAGGCCACCGGCTACGGCAGCGTGCTGTTCGCGGCCGAGATGCTGAGCCTGCGCGGCGAGGACCTCGAGGGCCGGGCCGCCGTCGTCTCCGGCTCCGGCAACGTCGCCGTCCACACCATCGAGAAGCTCCTGCGCAGCGGCGCCCACCCCCTGACCTGCTCCGACTCGGCCGGCTACGTCATCGACGAGAAGGGCATCGACCTCGAACTGCTCAGGCAGGTCAAGGAGGTCGAGCGGGCCCGCGTCAGCGAGTACGCAGAGCGCCGCGGCGCCTCCGCCCGCTATGTGCCCGGCGGCCGGGTCTGGGACGTGCCCGCCGACCTCGCCTTCCCCTCCGCCACCCAGAACGAGCTGGCGGAACAGGACGCCGTCACCCTGGTGCGCAACGGGGTCAAGGCGGTCGCGGAAGGCGCGAACATGCCCACCACCCCGGAAGCCGTCCGCGTGCTCCAGGAGGCCGGCGTCGCCTTCGGCCCGGGCAAGGCCGCCAACGCGGGCGGAGTCGCCGTCAGCGCCTTGGAGATGCGCCAGAACGCGGCCCGCGAAACCTGGTCCGCGGACCGCGTCGAGGACGAACTCGCGGCGATCATGCGCGACATCCACCGCACCTGCCACGAGACCGCCGAGCGCTACGGAGCCCCCGGCGACTACGTGACCGGCGCCAACATCGCCGGCTTCGAGCAGGTCGCCGACGCGATGCTCGCCCAGGGCCTCGTATGACCGGATCTCGCGACCGGCCGCCGGTCAGGGCGAGAAGAGCACCTTGACGGCTCCCTCCTGCTTCTTCTGGAACATCTCGTAGGCCTTGGGAGCCTTCTCGAGCGGCACGCGGTGGGTGGCGAACTGTTCGGCGCCGAGCGGATCGCCGTCGGTGACGAGCGGCAGCAGATCGTCCACCCACCGCCACACGTTGGCCTGCCCCATACGCAGCTGCACCTGCTTGTCGAACATGGTCATCATCGGCATCGGGTCCGCCATCCCGCCGTACACGCCGGAGAGGGACACGGTGCCGCCGCGACGCACCAGCTCGATCGCCAGGTGCAGGGCGGAGAGGCTGTCGACGCCGACGCGCTTCATCATCCGGGCGGCGACCGCACCCGGCAGCAGGGTCGTCAACTGCTGCCCCGCCTTCGCCACCGGCGCGCCGTGGGCCTCCATGCCGACCGCGTCGATGACCGCGTCCGCCCCCCGGCCGTCGGTCAGATCACGGACCGCGTCCGCGACCTTGGCGCCGTACTCGTCCAGGTCGAGGGTATGCACGCCGTGCGCCCTGGCCCGCTCGAGCCGTTCCGGCACCAGGTCGATACCGATCACCAGGCCGGCGCCGCGGTGCGCAGCGACGCGGGTGCACATGTCGCCGATCGGCCCGAGTCCCAGCACCACCACGGAGCCGCCGGGCGGCACCGCCGCGTACTCGACCGCCTGCCACGACGTGGGCAGCACGTCGGACAGATAGACGAACCTGTCGTCCGGCGGGCCGTCGGGGACCTTGATGGGCAGCGTGTTGCCGAACGGGACCCGCAGATACTCGGCCTGCCCGCCGGGCACCTGTCCGTAGAGCTTGGTGTAGCCGAACAGTGAGGCTCCCATGCCGTGTTCCCTGACCTGGGTGGTCTCGCACTGGGACTGCAGGCCCTGCGCGCACATGAAGCAGGTGCCGCACGAGACGTTGAAGGGCACCACGACACGGTCGCCCGGCCGTACCGCGGTGACCTCGGAGCCCACTTCCTCCACCACGCCCATCGGCTCGTGCCCGAGGATGTCGCCCGGGTCGATGAACGGCCCGAAGAGCTCGTACAGATGCAGGTCGGAACCGCAGAGCCCGGACGTCGTCACCTTGATGATCACGTCGGTCGCATCGCGGATCTCGGGATCAGGGACGGTCTCCACGCGTACGTCGCGCTTTCCGTGCCAGGTCAGTGCTTTCATCATGTCTCCTCGTCCGCTTTCCCCGGCCGGTCGCCGGAGCCGGGTTCGGCCATGCGGCGGTGTGCCGCCGCCTTGAGCCGGTCCGGGAGCACCTTGGCCGCGAGTCCCTGCGCCTTGGTCCTCGCCGAGCCCGCGAGGGTCTTGTCCGTGCCGGCCATGAGTGCGTCCAGGCCTTGTTTCGCGACCAGCGCGGGATCGTCCTTGGGCTGCTGTCCGACCTTGGTGTCCCCCATGCCGGCGCGGCGGAAGAAGTCCGTCTCCGTGGGGCCGGGCATCAGCGACGTGACGGTGACGCCGGTGTCCCGCAGCTCGTTCCGCAGAGCCTGCGCGAAGGACTGGAGGAAGGACTTCGAGGCGTTGTAGACCGCCTGGAAGGATCCCGGCATGGTCGAGGCGACGGACGAGGTGATGAGCAGTCGTCCCTCGTCGGCGTCGGCCATGTCCCGCAGCAGGCGTTTGGCCAGGTGGACCGTCGATCTGACATTGAGGTCCACGACGGAGAGCTCGTCGGCGAGGTCGGTGTCGAGGAACGCGCCGCCGCGTCCGATGCCCGCGTTGAGCGCGGCGACCGCGACCGGGCGACCGGTACTGGAGACCGCCGCGTAGAGCCGTTCGGTCTCGTCGTGGTCACGCAGGTCGGCACGGACCGCCTGCACCGTGCCGGCGGCGCGTATCCGCTCTGCGGCCCGGTGCAGCCGGGCGTCGTCCTCGGCGTTGACGATCAGGTCGTAACCGCGTTCGGCCAGCTGTTTCGCCAGTTCGAAACCGATGCCACCGGACGCCCCCGTGACAACGGCCAGAGGGTTCGAAGAGGTCATGCGGCGACGGGTACCCAGACGCCGGACATTCACCGGGCTGAGCGACATCCGTCCGGTGGACACATTCCGTAGCTCACTCGAATGCAGTACGTGAAGCGGCCCGGTGACCGTGAGCGGCCGACGCTGGTCGCAGGCCGGAAGACCCGGCAGGACGCACGGGACGTACGGAGGTAATCGATGAACGCCGCCTTCTCGCGCACGTGGAAGCACGCCGTCGTCACCGGTGGCGCGGGCTTCGTCGGTTCTCACCTGTGCACCGAGCTGCTCGACTCCGGCACCTCGGTGACCTGCGTCGACGACTTCAGCACCGGCCGCCCGGAGAACATATCCGCGCTGCGCGACCGCCCCGGCTTCCGACTCGTGCAAGCCAGCGTCAGCGAACCGTTCACCGTCGAGCCGCCCGCGGACCTGGTGCTGCACTTCGCCTCCCCGGCCTCCCCGGCCGACTACCTCCGGCTACCGCTGCACACGCTCGACGCGGGCAGCCTCGGCACCCGGAACGCCCTGGCCCTCGCCCGCGGTTTCGGCGCCCGCTTCCTGCTGGCGTCCACCTCGGAGGTCTACGGCGACCCCCAGCAGCATCCGCAGAACGAGCGCTACTGGGGCAACGTCAACCCGGTCGGCCCGCGCAGCGTGTACGACGAGGCCAAGCGTTTCGGCGAGGCCCTGACCACCGCCCACGCGGACGCCAACGGCACCGACACCGGCATCGTGCGGCTGTTCAACACCTACGGACCACGGATGCGCGGCCACGACGGCCGGGCGGTACCGACGTTCGTCCGCCAGGCGCTGGCCGGAGAGCCCCTGACGGTGAGCGGCGACGGCCGTCAGACGCGGTCCCTCTGCTACGTCGACGACACCGTGCGCGGCATCCTGGCAGCCGCCGCCCACGGGCTGAGGGGCCCGGTGAACATCGGCAACCCGACCGAGATCACCATGCTCGACCTCGCCGGTCTGATCATCGAACTCACCGGATCCAGCTCGGAGATCCGCTTCATCGAGCGGCCCACGGACGACCCGGCCGTGCGCTGCCCGGACATCACCCTGGCCCGCGACAAGCTCGAATGGGAGCCGTCCGTGAGCGCCGAGCAGGGCCTGCGCCGCACGATCGCCTGGTTCCGCGACCACATGGACTGACGGCGTGCCACGACCGCCCGCACCTGGACGCGCCTCGTCGAAAGGCCTGTGACTGACATGCGCATTCTCGGAATCAACGCCCTGTTCCACGACCCCGCCGCCGCGCTCGTCATCGACGGCAGGACCGTCGCGGCGGCCGAGGAGGAACGCTTCTCCCGGCGCAAGCACGGGAAGCGGCCGCTGCCCTTCTCCGCCTGGGAACTGCCGGAACAGGCCGCCGCCTGGTGTCTGAAGCGCGCCGGGCTGCGACCCCAGGACCTCGACGCGGTGGCTTACTCCTTCGACCCGTCGCTCGCCAGGCCGACCGACACCATGGGCCTCGACGACCCCTGGGACCACCTGCGCCTCGCCTACGCACGAGAGGCCCCCGGCTTCCTGCAGACCGCGCTGCCCGGCCTCGACCCCGACATCGTCCGCTTCGTGCCGCACCACATGGCACACGCCGCCTCCGGCTCCTTTGCCGCACCCGACGCCGACACCTCATCGGTGCTCGTACTCGACGGCCGCGGCGAACGGGCCTCGCACCTCGCCGCCCGCCGGATACACGGCCGGCTGGAGGCCCTGCACGCACAGGAACTGCCCCACTCGCTCGGACTCGTCTACGAGGAGCTGACCGAGCACCTCGGATTCCTGCGCTCCAGCGACGAGTTCAAGGTGATGGCCCTCGCCTCCCACGGCACGCCCCGGATGCTCGGTGAGCTGCGCAGGTACGTGTACCCCACCGGCGACGGCGGCTTCCGGGCGACCGGCGTGCCCTGGCAGCAGTTCTGCGCGCCGCGAGGTCCGGAAGAGCCGTGGACCCAGGAACACGCCGATGTGGCCGCGAGCGCCCAGGCGGTCCTCGAGGAGACCATGCTCGACCTGGTGCGCCACCTGCACGGGCAGACCCACGACAGCCTGCTCACACTCGCCGGCGGTGTCGCCCTCAACTGCGTGGCCAACTCCCGTATCGCCCGCGAAGGCCCCTTCTCCCGGGTCTGGGTGCAGCCTGCCGCGGGTGACGCGGGCACCGCCCTGGGCGGCGCTCTGCTGTTGTCGGCCGGCGCGGGGGACGACCCGGAGCCGATGCACGGCGCCGACCTCGGACGCGACTGGTCCGACGCGGAACTCGGCGCCTGGCTGAAGACCGCCGCCGTGCCCTTCGACCGCCCCGCCGACATCGCCGCGACCGTGGCGGAGGCACTCGCCGACAACGCGATCGTGGCCTGGTTCCAAGGGCGTTCCGAATACGGCCCCAGGGCCCTCGGCCACCGCTCGCTGCTCGCCCACCCGGGCCATGCGGGCAACCTCGAACGCCTCAACGACGTCAAGGGCCGTGAGCAGTTCCGGCCGGTCGCCCCGATGGTGCTCGCCGACCGGGCCGCGGAGATCTTCGAAGGGCCGATTCCCAGCCCGTACATGCTCTTCGTGCACGACGTCGCCCCGGCGTGGCGGGAACGCATCCCCGCCGTCGTCCATGTCGACGGAACGGCCCGCATCCAGACCGTCGACCGGTCGCGCGAACCCCTGGTGGCCCGGATGCTCGGCGAGTTCGAGCGGCTCACCGGACTGCCGGTCGTCGTCAACACCAGCCTGAACACCGCCGGGCGGCCCATGGTCGACGACCCGCGCGACGCCCTCGAGTGCTTCGGCTCCTCGCCCGTCGACCTGCTGGCGATCGGACCGTACGCCATCCGGCGGGGCGACTTCTTCCGGCGCAGCGACGACACCGACGACCTTGGAACGGGAGCCCTGCGATGACCGCCCGTGGGGACGAGCCCCTGCGGTACACCGTGGTGATACCGACCGTCGGCAGGCCCAGCCTGACCGGCTGCCTGCGGGCGCTGGCCGCCGCCACCGGCCCCGGGCCGGTGCGGGTGGTCCTCGTCGACGACCGCCGCGGCGCCCCCCGCACCCCCCTCCCGGTCGAGATCCCCGCGACGCTGCGGCCGGTCACCTCCGTGGTGCCGGGCCGCGCACGGGGACCGGCCGCCGCCCGCAACACCGGTCTGCGGGTGGCAGGCCCCGTCCCCTGGATCGTCTTCCTCGACGACGACGTGGTGCCCGGTCCCACCTGGTGCTACGACCTGGCCCGCGACCTCGCGGCGGCCGGGCCCCGCACCGGCGGCGTCACCGCCAGGATCGAGGTCCCGCTGCCCACGGACCGCCCGCCCACCGACTGGGAGCGCAACACCGCGGGCCTGGCCACCGCCCGCTGGATCACCGCCGACATGGCCTACCGGCGGGAGGTGCTGGAGGCCGTCGGCGGCTTCGACGAACGCTTCCCGCGGGCCTTCCGGGAGGACGCCGACCTCGCGCTGCGCGTCCGGGCGGCCGGGTGGGACCTGGCCGCCGGCGTCCGCACCACCACGCATCCGGTCCGGCCGGCCGGGCGCTGGGTCTCCGTACGCCTCCAGGCGGGCAACGCCGACGACGTGCTGATGAACCGGCTGCACGGCCGGGACTGGTGGCGGCGGGCGGACGCGCCACGGGGGCGCCTGCCCCGCCACCTCGCCGTGACGGCCTCGGCGGCGGCCGCGCTGACGTGCGCGGTCCTGGCCAGGCCCGTCGCGGCCACCGCCTGCGCCGCGCTCTGGCTCGCCGGCACCGCCGAGTTCGCCTGGGCCCGGATCGCGCCGGGCCCGCGTACCCGCGACGAGATCATCTCGATGGCGGTGACCAGCGCGGTCGTTCCGCCCGTCGCCACCTGGCACTGGCTCGGCGCACACCTGCGCCACCGCCGGACGCGCCCTCTGCCGCGGCCCGCAGCGGCCGTGGTCCCGGAGGGGTCCGGTCGGGCGGCGCCGCGGGAGCGGGTGCTGCCATGAGCGGCTCCTCCGAGGCCCGGCCCCACAGGGGACCGGAGCGACACGGCACCGGCCCGTGGCTCTTCCACGGCCCGCCGGCGTCGCGCGGCGCCCCGTTGCCGCCGGACGCCGCCGACCTGCCCGACGCGGTCCTCTTCGACCGCGACGGCACACTCGTCGTCGACGTCCCCTACAACGGCGACCCGACGCGGGTCGTGCCGATGCCTTCCGCCTGGGAGGCCCTCGCCGCCCTTCGTGCGCTGGGCATGCCGACGGGCGTCGTCAGCAACCAGTCGGGCGTGGCAAGAGGCAAGGTGACCATCCGTCAGGTGTCGGCCGTGCAGCGGCGGATCGACGCGCTGCTCGGGCCGTTCGCCGTGTGGGCGGTCTGTCCGCACGGGCCGGACGACGGCTGCCGGTGCCGCAAGCCCGCGCCCGGACTCGTTCTCGCCGCGTGCGAACGCCTCGGCGTGTGCCCCTCGCGCACCGTCGTCATCGGCGACATCGGGTCCGACGTGGCGGCCGCGATCGCCGCGGGCGCGCGGGGGGTCCTGGTGCCCACCGCGGCCACCCGGCCCGAGGAGATCGCGGCGGCACCCGAGACCGCGCCCGACCTGCTGTCCGCGGTACGCCTCGTCCTGGACCCGGCCGCACGGTGCGGCAAGCCGACGGCACCGCAGGCCGGGGCGGACCTCCAAGGCCGTGCCGTGACGTCGCGGGCCGCCGCGCGGCCCTCGACGGCGGACCGGACCACCGGCCCTGAGCAGCGTCCCGCCCGACTGACCCGCCTCCTTCCTGCCGGCGGGACACCGGTGCCCGCCGTGGTGACGGCCCCGGTGCGTACGCCGGACCGGACCGCCGGCGGTGGGGGCGGTCGCGCGAGCGGGGGCAGGGCGACCTCGACGTGCCTGCCGGTCTTCATACGCGAGGAGTGGCCATGAGCAGGCCCAGAACGCTGGTCGTGCGGCTCGACAGCGCCGGTGACGTGCTGCTGGCCGGACCCGCCGTGCGCGCCGTCGCCGCCGGTTCCTCGCACACCGCGCTGCTCTGCGGACCGCTCGGTGTCCACGCCGCCCACCTGCTGCCCGGCGTGGACGAGGTGCTGGTCCACGACGCCCCCTGGGTTGGGCTGGAGCCGGCGCCCGTGTCGTACGAGGTGACGCAGGAACTGCTGGAGAGGCTGCGGGCCGGCCGCTACGACCGGGCCCTGATCCTCGTCTCCCACCATCAGAGCCCCCTGCCGATCGCGCTGCTGCTGAAGCTCGCGGGCGTCGGCTGGACCGCGGCCGACTGCGAGGACTACCCCGGTGCGCTGCTGGACCTGAGGCACCACCGCAGGCCGCGCCGCCACGAGGCCCGCGCCGCGCTGGACCTCGCCCTGGACTCGGGCTTCGCACTGCCGCCCGGCGACGACGGCTCCCTGCGCGTCAGCGCGCCGCCCGGGACCGCGCATCTGACCGGACCGGAGCCGTACGTGGTGCTGCATCCGGGCGCCGCCGTCCCCGCCCGGGCCTGGAGTGCCGAACGGGCGGCACGGGCCGCCGCCGCGCTCTCCGCCGCCGGCCACCGCGTCGTTGTGACGGGAGGCCGGGCGGAGAAGGACCTGACCGCCCAGGTCGCGGCGGACCACGCGCTGGACCTGGGCGGGATGACGTCCCTCCCCCAACTGGCGGGCGTGCTCGCCGGGGCGCGGGTGGCCGTGGTCGGCAACACCGGTCCAGGGCACCTCGCGGCCGCGGTCGGCACGCCGGTGGCATGCCTGTTCGCGCCCGTGGTGCCGGCCGACCGCTGGCGCCCTTACAACGTCCCGCACGTGCTGCTGGGCGACCAGCGGGCGCCGTGCGCGGGCAGCCGCGCCCGTAAGTGTCCCGTGGCCGGGCACCCCTGCCTCGACGGGGTCGGCAACGCGGAGGTGCTCGAAGCGGTGGCGGCCCTCGGCGCCACGGACAAGGAGCGAGGAGCACGACGATGAACATTCTGCTGTGGCATGTGCACGGTTCCTGGACGACGGCGTTCGTGCAGGGGCCCCACACGTATCTCGTTCCGGTCACACCCGGCCGCGACGCGGACGGGCTGGGGCGGGCCCGTACCTTCGAGTGGCCGGACACGGTGCGGGAGACGACGCCGGAGCAGCTGCGCGACGCGCAGGTCGATCTCGTCGTGCTGCAACGGCCGCACGAGATGGAGCTCGCCGAGCGGTGGCTCGGCGGACGCCGGCCCGGCCGTGACATCCCGGCCGTCTATCTCGAGCACAACGCGCCGGACGGCGACGTACCCGCCACCCGGCACCCGTTCGCGGACCGCAGCGACCTGACGCTGGTTCACGTCACGCACTTCAACCGGCTCTTCTGGGACAACGGTTCGACCAGGACCGCGGTCGTCGAGCACGGCATCGTCGACCCCGGACACCTCTACACCGGGCGGCTCGCCCGTGCGGCCGTCGTGGTCAACGAGCCCGTACGACGCGGCCGCTGGACGGGTACGGACCTGCTCGCCGGGCTCGCGGAAGCCGCCCCGCTCGATGTGTTCGGCATGCGCACCGACGGCCTGGCGGAACATCTCGGCCTGCCGCCGGACCGCTGCCGCACCGCCGATCTGCCGCAGCGGGAACTGCACGGTGCGATGGCCGAACGCCGTCTGTATGTGCATCCGGTGCGCTGGACCTCCCTCGGTCTCTCGCTGCTGGAGGCGATGCATCTCGGGATGCCGGTCGTCGCCCTCGCCACCACGGAGGCCGTCGAGGCGGTGCCCGCCGGCACCGGGACGCTGTCCACCCGGCCCGACGTCCTCGCCCGCGCCGTACGCCGGTACCTGGAGGACCCGGAAGCGGCGGCGGCGGACGGCGCCCGCGCCCGGCAGGCGGCGCTGCAGCGTTACGGACTCAAACGCTTCCTGGACGACTGGGAGCGACTGATGACGGAGGTGCGCGCATGACCTACAGCGATGCCATCGGAACCGAAGCGCTGTCGATCGCGCTCGTCTCGGAGCACGCCAGCCCGCTCGCCGTACTCGGCGGAGTGGACGCCGGCGGTCAGAACGTCCACGTCGCCCGGCTGGCGGGCGCGCTCGCGGACCGCGGCCACCGGGTCACCGTCTACACCCGGCGCGACGCGCGGGAGCTGCCGGACCGCGTGCGGCTGCGCACCGGCGTCGAGGTGCGCCATGTGCCCGCCGGCCCGCCGGAGGAGATACCCAAGGACGAACTCCTGCCGCACATGCTGGGGTTCGGACGTCACCTGGTGCGTGACTGGCAGAGCGACCCGCCCGATCTGGTGCACTCGCACTTCTGGATGTCGGGGATGGCCGCCCTGTACGCCACCCGCGAGCTGAGGCTGCCGCTGGTGCACACGTTCCACGCCCTCGGCACGGTCAAGCGCAGGCACCAGCGGCACGCGGACACCAGCCCGCCGGCACGGATCGCCTGTGAGAAGGAGGTCGGCGCCGGTTGCGACCGGATCCTGGCCACCTGCCGTGACGAGGTGGCCGAACTGGCGGCCATGGGCATCCCGCCGGAGCGCGTCGGCGTCGTGCCGTGCGGCGTCGACACCGACCAGTTCACCCCGCACGGCCCGGCCGTCGCCCGCGGTGCCCACGCCCACCGGCTGATCCAGCTCGGCCGGCTCGTCCCCCGCAAGGGCGCGGCGATCTCCATCACCGCGCTGACCAAACTGCCCGGCGTGGAACTGCTGGTCGTCGGCGGCCCCCCGCCCGGCCGGCTCGACGAGGACCACGAGGTGCGCCGGCTGCGCGACCTGGCCCACGGCCTCGGCGTCGCCGACCGGGTCCACTTCACCGGAGGTGTACCGAGCGAGGAGGTGGCGCCGCTGATCCGCTCCGCCGACGTGGTGCTCTGCCCCGGCGACTACGAGCCCTTCGGCATCGTCCCGCTGGAGGCGATGGCCTGCGGAAGGCCGGTCGTCGCCACCGCCGTCGGCGGCCAGCTCGACACCGTCGCCGACCCCGCCACCGGGCGGCTCGTGCCACCCCGCGACCCCGAGGCGCTCGCCCGCGCGGTGGCCGACCTCCTCGCGGACCCCCGACTGCGTGAGGCCTGCGGCGAGGCCGGACGCCGCCGGGTGCTGAGCCGGTTCGGCTGGGCACGGGTCGCCGCGGCCACCGAAGCCGCCTACCTGGGGGTCCTGGCCGCCCGGCCGGCCCTCGCCCGGGTGACCGGGACACGGGTGGTCTGACACCACCGCCGGCCGCGCCCCGGCCCGCCCGCACTCCGGGTGCCGCCCGGACCCGGCGCCACCGGCGACCGCCGTCACCGACGTCCGAAGAGACCGACGCCCGAAGGAGGTGCGGGTACGGCCGCCGTCCCCAGGGACGCGCGCACGGCCCGACCAGCATGAGCGAACCACTTGCCACGGAGGCCGCGCACCGGCACTGCCAGTCGCTCCAGGACGCCCTCGGCCGGTTCCGCCGGGACGGCCTCGACCAGATCGCCCGGTGGGGCCACCACCTCGCCGCCGTCCTGCCCGTCGGGGGCCGCCTGCTGGCCGCCGGCAACGGCGGCAGCGCCGCCCAGGCCCAGCACCTGACAGCCGAACTGGTCGGCCGCTACCGCGACGAACGCCCCGCCCACTCCGCCATCGCGCTGCACGCGGAGACCTCCAGCGTCACGGCGATCGGCAACGACTACGGCTTCGAGCACGTCTACGCCCGCCAGGTCGCCGCGCACGGCCGCCCCGGCGACGTCCTGCTGCTGCTGTCCACCTCGGGCCGCAGCGCCAACCTGACCGGCGCGGCGGAGACCGGACGGGCCGCCGGACTGCTCGTGTGGGCCATGACCGGCCCGGGCCCCAACCCGCTGACGGACATCGCCGACGACGCCCTGTGCATCGACGCCGACACCGCCGCCACCGTGCAGGAGGCCCACCTCGTCGCCGTACACCTGCTGTGCGAGTCCTTCGACGAGGCGACGGCCGCTCCGGTGCCGCCCGCCATGACCCTGCGGCACGCGCCGGGCGCGGCCGCCACCCAGGCCGCCGCCGCCCGCCGGAGGATGTCATGACCGGCCCGGGGCCGCTGGTCGTCGTCGGGGACGTGCTCCTCGACGAGGACATAGAAGGCGTCGCCGAGCGCCTGGCCCCGGACGCGCCCGCCCCCGTCGTCGACGTACGTGGAAAGCACAGAAGGCCCGGCGGCGCCGGTCTCGCCGCGGCGCTGGCAGCCCAGGACGGCCGCGAGGTGGTCCTCGTCACCGCCCTCGGCGACGACCCGGCGAGCGAGGCGGTACGCCGGGCGCTGAAGGGCCGCGTCCGGCTGGCCGAACTGCCGCTACGAGGAACCCTGCCGGTCAAGACCCGCGTCCTGGCGGGCGGACGGCCCCTCGTACGCATCGACCGCGGCGGCGGCACACCCGGCAGCCCCGACGGTTCCGTGGGCGAGGCGCTGGCACAGGCGGAGGCCGTCCTCGTCGCCGACTACGGCAGGCACACCGCCGACGCCGTCCGCGAGCAACTGGCCGAGGCCGCCCACCGCACCCAGATGGTCTGGGACCCGCACCCCCGTGGCGCGGCCCCGGTCCCCGGCGCCCGGATCGTCACCCCGAACGCGGCAGAGGTCCGATCGCTCACCGGCTCTCCCGCCGACGAGGAGCCCTCACTGCGCGACTTCGCCGAACGCGGCTCACGCCTGGCGGACCGCTGGCTGGCGGCGACCGTCGCCGTCACCCTGGGCGAACGCGGCGTCCTGCTGACCCGGCCCGGCGGCGGCACCCCCATGCTCGTCCCCGCCCCGTACCGCGCCGACGGCGATCCCTGCGGCGCGGGTGACTGCTTCGCCGCGGCCACCGCCACCGCCCTGGCGGACGGCGCGCTCCCCGAGGAGGCGGTGCAGCGCGGTGTGGCCCGCGCGGCGGCGTTCGTGGCGGCGGGCGGCGCCGGCAACCCGAAGCTCTGGCGGACGGCCTTCACCGGCCGTGACCGGCCGGGGGCGGTGACGGACCCGTTCGCTCTCGCGGAGAGTGTCCGGGCGCGCGGCGGCACCGTGGTCGCCACGGGCGGCTGCTTCGACCTGCTGCACGCCGGGCACGTGGGGCTGCTGGAGAGTGCCCGTCGCATCGGCGACTGCCTGATCGTGTGCGTCAACTCCGACGCGTCGATCACGCGTCGCAAGGGGCCGGGGCGTCCGCTCAATCCGATGGAGGACCGGGTGCGGGTGCTCGCCGGACTGGGCAGTGTCGACGCCGTCGCCGTCTTCGACGAGGACACCCCTGTCGCTCTGCTCGGCAGGCTGCGGCCCGACGTGTGGGTCAAGGGCGGCGACTACTCCGTGGAGGACCTGCCGGAGGCCGACGTCGTGCGCGCCTGGGGCGGGCAGGCGGTCGTCCTGCCCTACCTCGACGGCCGCTCGACGACGCTGCTCGCCCACCGCGCGGCCGCCTCGGCGAAGCCGGTCCGCACCCCGCCGCGCTGATCGACCACTACCGGCACCGCGCGGACCCTGTCGTGTCGTCGACCGCACGGCCCGGCGCCGAAGGAGACCAGATGAGCACTCGCACCGGCGAGAGCCCGAGCACGCCGAGGAGCCCGCGCCCCCGTGTCCTGGTGCTGCGCGCCCTCGGCCTCGGAGATCTGCTGGCCGCCGTACCCGCCCTGCGGGCCCTGCGGCGCGGGCTGCCGGGGCACGACATCGTGCTGGCCGCGCCCGCCCGGCTGGCCGCGGCCGCCGCGGCGACGGGGCTCGTCGACCGGCTGCTGCCCGCGTCCGCGCCCGGCAGGGCCGTACCGGCGGACCTGGACTGGGACGGCCCCCCGCCGGACCTCGCCGTGGACCTGCACGGGAACGGGCCCGCGAGCCGCGGGCTGCTCGCCGGGCTGGGCCCTCGCGACCTCTACGCGTACGGGCGGCCGGGCGGTCCGGTGTGGCGGGACGACGAGCACGAGCGGGAGCGATGGTGCCGGCTGCTCGAAGGACACGGTCTGCCGGCCGACCCGAGGACCTGTCCGTGCCGCCGCCCGCCACCCGCTCACCCGCGCCGGGAGCCGTGGTCGTGCATCCGGGAGCCGACGCCGCGGCCCGACGCTGGCCCATGGAGCGCTTCGCCGCCGTGGCGCGTGAGCTGCACGGCACCGGCCATCTTGTCGTGGTGACGGCCGGGGCGGCGGAGGCGTTGCCGGCGGCCTCGGTGGCCGCCCTGGCCGGGCTGCCCCAGGGGGCGGTGTTCGGCGGCGCGGGCGGCGACGTCCCGTTCGACGTGCTCATGGCACTGGTCGCGGAGGCCCGCTGCGTGGTGGTGGGGGACACCGGGCTCGCCCATCT
This sequence comes from Streptomyces sp. Tu 2975, assembly GCF_009832925.1. Taxonomy (GTDB): domain Bacteria; phylum Actinomycetota; class Actinomycetes; order Streptomycetales; family Streptomycetaceae; genus Streptomyces. The sequence continues at coordinate 2,006,704 of NZ_CP047140.1, read as the reverse complement.
GGCGACGGCCCTCGGCACACCGTCCGTCACCCTGTTCGGCCCGGTGGCACCCCGGCTGTGGGGCCCGCCCGACCGGCCGCGCCACCGGGTGCTCTGGCACCCGGACGCCGACGACCCGCCGCGCCCCGGAGACGCCCACGGAGACCGGCCCGACGAGCGGCTGCTGCGCATCACCGTCGAGGAGGTACTCGACGCCGTACGCACCCTGCCGCTGCCCGGGGCCGGACCACGGGCGGGTCAGGCGGCCGTGCTCAGACCGGGCTGACCGGTCAGCACCGGCTCCTCGGTCCGTACGACCACCGGCTTCGCGCCGACCCGGCGTTCCCGGAGCACGTAACCCGCGCCGATCGCGCCCGCGATCAGCAGTCCGCCGGTCACCAGCGCGCCGCGCGCACCGGCCAGCTCCATCAGCAGCCCGAGCGCCGGGGGACCCGCGAGGCCCCAGAGCGTGCGGACACTGCCCCACACACCCAGCACCCGGCCCCGCATGTGCGGCGGCGGATCGGTCTGGAGCACGGTGGTGCCCGCGGTGTCGGAGACCGACTCCACAAGGGCCATCGGCAGCACGATGACCAGCAGCACCGCGAGCGACGGCGAGAGACCCGCGACGATCTGCAGGACACCGCCGGCCGCCGCGAGGGCGCCCACCAGCCGCACGGACGGCTTGCGCAGCCGAGCTCCGAGCACGGCGCCCAGGATGCCGCCGACGGCGAGCACGGTGGACACGGTGCCGAAGGCCCCGGCGCCGCCGGCCAGCGGCCCGACGACGAGCACGGCGAGCGTGAGCTGGTAGTTCCGGCCGAAGACGGCGCTCAGCCCGGTGATCCCGGCGAGGGCGACCAGCCGCGGCCTGCGCATGAAGTACCTCAGGCCCTCGCGCATGCTCATGTCCTCGCCCGGATCCTCCGTGGCGGCAGCCTTCTCGGCCGGGCGCTCGGACCGGGCGCGGACCGCTCCGGCCACGGGCCGCAGGAAGGGTATGACGGCGGTCACGAACAGGAAGGAGAGCCCGTTGGCCGCGTAGGCGGCGGCCGTGCCGAGGAAGCCGACGGTCACACCGGCGAGCGCCGCGCCCGCCAGCCGGCCCGCGTTGTGCACCAGCGAGCCGACGCCGATCGCGGAGGGGACGTCCTCCGTCCTGACGAGGTCGTTGCCGAGCAGCGCGCACGCCGGGCCGTCGACGGTGGCGATGACACCCGTGACGGCGGCGAGCGCCATCAGGACGCCCAGGTTCAGCTGGTCCGTCGCCACGAGGAACGCCGTCGTGAACGCCACGGCGCCGAGCAGCGCCTGGCTCACCGACGCCGTCAGCTTGCGGGGCCAGCGGTCGACGGCTGCGCCACCGGCGAGGCTCATCAGCAGCCCGGGCGCGGCCTGAACGGACATCGAGAGCCCGGTCGCGGCGGCCGATCCCGTGATCTGGAGCACCAGCAGGTTCTGCACGGTGAGCTGCATCCACGTACCGGCGTTCGACACGAAGTTCGCGACGGACCACCAGCGCATGCTGCGGTACTTGAGGCAGCGCCACGGCGAACGGTCGCCCAGCAGGCGCTGCGCGAGGCGTCCGGAGGGAGCCGGGGAGGCGGACGGGGCGGAGGAACGGGAGGAAGAAGAAGGCACGGTGAACACTCGGGTGACGAGTCCCCGAGGGACCCATGTGGCGGAATGCGGCGGAAGCTCGTGACACCGGCTGCGCTGCGCGGTCGCTCCACCGGATCTTGACGGCGACCCGCCACGGAAGGCTCTCTCCCCGCACGTCCGTTGACGGCGAGGGCGCTCCCTGGCAGGGCGCAGACCATCGTGGCAGACGGCTTCGGAGAAGCGGTTCGAGCGACCCCGCCGACGGTGCCCGCGAGAGGCCGGAACCCTTGCGGGCACTGGGACAGGGCACTTCTGGTGTGCTTGCTCACAGGCCCTCTCGAGCGGTTGCGCCGAGCATGCGCGAGTGCCGGTCACCGTTGCGCGGGTCACAGTGGAGTGGATGCGGTGCGGCGGGGTACCCACCGGAGCCGATGCCGTGTCAGCCGCACGCCGAGCGGCATCCGAACGGGCGCGGACGGAAGGCAGAGCATTGAGCAGCGGAGTGCAGGTCGACCTTCAAGGCAGGCAGGCCCTGGTGACGGGCGGCGCGAGAGGCCTCGGCGCGGCGATCAGCCGCCGGCTGGCCGGCGCGGGGGCGAGCGTCCTGGTCGCGGACGTACGCAGGGACCTGGCGGAGGAACTGTGCGAGGACCTGGCCCGGCAGGGCGGCAAGGCGGAGTTCGTGGTGCTGGACGTACGCGACTCCGCCGCGGTCGCCGACGTCTTCCGCGAGCTGGACGAGGACGGCGGCCGGGTCGACCTCCTCGTCAACAACGCGGCCGTCGACGTCTGCAAGCCGATCGAGCATCTGACGGCGGAGGAGGTGAGCCGGGTGATCAGCACCAACCTGCTCGGCCCGATGTACCTCTGCCTGGAGACCTACCGCCGCATGGTCGCGCGTGGCGGCGGTCACATCGTCAACATCCTCTCCACGGCGGCCAACCGCACCTGGACGGAGGCGGGACCGTACGCGGCGGGCAAGTCCGGGCTGCGCGCCTTCACCCACACCCTGTTCCAGGAGGCGCAGCGCGACTGTCCCGGGATCGGCGTCACCGGCATCATCGCCGGCGGCATGGCGACCCCGTTCATCCTCGACCGCTTCCCGGACGCGGACCTGACCATGCTCCAGAGCCCCGACATCGTCGCCGACACCGTCCTGTACGCGCTGTCCGTGCCGGACACCAGCGCGGTCTCCGAGCTGGTCGTCGTGCCCCGAAAGGAGCCCTCATGGCCGTGACACCGGGAGCACCGGCCGCCTCCTCGCCGGCCGCCGGCCGGCCGGTCGCCATCGTCACCGGCGCCGACTCCGGCATCGGGCGGGCCACCGCGGTGCGGCTGGCCGCGGCGGGCATGGACGTCGGCATCACCTTCCACACCGACCAGGCAGGGGCCGAGGAGACGGCCGAGGAGGTACGCGGCCACCGCCGGCGTGCCGCCGTCGCCAGGATGGACCTCACGGACCTGCCCGCCGCCGCCGACGTCATCGACCGGCTCGCCGGTGAACTGGGCCGGGTGGACGTGCTCGTCAACAACGCCGGCACCGGCACCGCCACACCGTTTCTCGACCTGGACCTCGACACGGTCCGCCAGGTCGTCGACGTGGACCTCGTGGGCCCGTTCCTGTGCGGTCAGCGGGCCGCCCGCCGCATGATCGACCAGGGAGGCGGAGGCAGGATCGTCAACGTCACCTCGGTCCATGAACATCAGCCGAGGGTCGGCGCCGCCCCCTACTGCGCGGCCAAGGGCGGTCTCGGGCTGCTCACCCAGGTGATGGCTCTCGAACTCGCCGAACACGGCATCACGGTCAACTCCGTCGCGCCCGGTGAGATCGCCACTCCCATGACCGGCCAGGAGGACGCGGACGTCCACGCCGCGGAGCGGCCGGGCATCCCGCTGCGCCGCCCCGGCGACGCCCGGGAGGTCGCGGCGGTGATCGCCTTCCTCGCGGGACAGGACGCGGGATACGTCACCGGAGCGTCGTGGTCGGTCGACGGCGGGATGCTGCGGATGGGCCCCATGGCCGGATCGCACCTCCAGGACGACTCCTGGCGCCGGCCCTGACGCAGGGACCCGCGCCGTACCGGTCCCGGCGACCATGAGGACCGCTCCCGCCCCCTCATGCGGGAGCGGCCTCGTCGGTGGGTGCCGTGCCGTGGTGCTGCGGCCGTGTCGCGGGCCGCGGTGGTGCGGGGCCGTTCCCGTGCCGCGGCACGGGAACGGCTGTCAGTGGGGGAGGCCGTTGGCGACGGCGACGTTCCCGTACCAGAGGGCGCTCTGCTTCGGAGTGCGCTGCTGCGTCTCGAAGTCCACGCGCACGATGCCGAACCGCATCCCGTAGCCCTCGGCCCACTCGAAGTTGTCGAGCAGCGACCACAGGAAGTAGCCCCGGACGTCCGCCCCTTCGTCGATGGCCCGGTGCACCGCCCGCAGGTGGCCGTCGATGTAGGAGATCCGGTCCGCGTCGTCGATCCGGCCGTCGGCGTCGACGGTGTCGTCGAACGCCGCGCCGTTCTCCGTGATGTACATGGTCAGGCCGGGATGGTCCTGGCTGATCCGGACCAGCTGACGGCGCAGGCCGTCCGAGTCGATCTCCCAGCCGATGCCGGTCCTCGGCAGACCGCGGTCGAGGAAGCGCACGTCCTCCGCGCCGGGCCATGGGGACGGGCCGGAGGGCTCGCCGCCGCCGGCGACCCGGTAGGACGTGTAGTAGTTGACGCCGAGGAAGTCGACCGGCGCCCCGATGATCTTCTCGTCCTCCGGCTCGATGTGGGCGGTGCCGCAGACCCGCTCGAAGTGCTTCCGCACGTCCGCCGGGTACGCGCCCTCCACCACCGGGTCGAGGAAGAGGCGGTTCTGGAGCAGGTCGATGCGGTGGGCGGCGTCCAGGTCGGCGCTGCTTTCCGTATCGGCGTCCACCGGATAGAAGTTGAGCGTGATCCCGACCTCGGCGTCGGGTGCCGCGGCGCGCACCGCGGGGACCGCGAGACCGTGGCCGAGCAGCAGGTGGTGGGCGGCGATCAGCGAGCCGGCCGGGTCGACCGCGCCGGGCGCGTGGATGCCGTTGCCGTAGCCGAGGAAGGCCGCGCACCACGGCTCGTTGAGCGTGCCCCAGAGCTTCACGCGGTCGCCGAGCGCCTCGCTCACCAGCTGTGCGTAGTCGGCGAACCGGAAGGCCGTGTCGCGGTTCCGCCAGCCGCCCTCGTCCTCCAGGGCCTGGGGGAGGTCCCAGTGGTAGAGCGTGAGGGCCGGCCGGATGTTCTTCTCCAGCAGGGAGTCGACCAGCCTGCTGTAGAAGTCCAGGCCCCGGGCGTCGGCCGGGCCGCGCCCGTCCGGCTGGATGCGCGGCCAGGCCACGGAGAACCGGTAACCACCCATGCCCAGTTCGGACATCAGGGCGACGTCCTGCTCGTAGCGCGCGTAATGGTCGGCGGCCACGTCGCCGTTGTGGCCGTTCGCCACCTTGCCCGGCGTGCGGGAGAACGTGTCCCAGATCGACGCTCCACGGCCGTCCTGGCCCACCGCGCCTTCGATCTGGTACGCGGACGTGGCCACTCCCCACAGGAATCCCGGTGGAAAGGCCGATGCGGCCGGCGGGCGCGTCAGCCCTGCGGGAACCGGATCGTTCTCTGCGGTCATCGTCATCCTCTGATCGGTCGATCGCCGGTGGCCGCGGGGCGCCCGCGGCCACCGGGCACGAACTGGGTGGAGCTGCTGAAGAGCGCTCCCGCTCCGGCGACCGGCAGCTCTGTGGCGGGGCAGGCGAAAGACCAGAGCTGGGAGTCAGCCGGAATGGGAGCGCTCCCATGAGATTCGGCCAGCGGGCGCGGGTTGTCAAGAGTGCGGGGTTCTGCCGCGGTCATTGACACGGGCCGCGGGAGCCGCTTCATTGGTCCGCGGCGCCGCATCAGTGGTGCCGGCCCTCATTTTCGAGTCCGGCCGTGGAGGGCCGGACTCCGGCGAGGGGCGCGGCGCTCCTATGGGAGCGCTCCCGTACGTGTCCTCCGGTCGCCCTGACTCGGCCGGTGAGGCGCCGTGGATGGGAGCGCTCCCGCTCCTCCGCCGCCAAGAGCCGCCGTGAACCACCCGCACGCGTTCGCTTCCGTCCCCCACCCAGGAGGCCCGTTCGATGCCCCGTGCCCCGCACCCGCGACCACGACGCCTCAGCCGTTCCGGCGCGGCAGCCGCCCTCGCGACCGCGCTCACCGCCACCCTTCTCGCTCCGGCCTCAGGCATCGCGGCGGAAGCAGCGGCCCCCGCGGCGGCCGGCAGCGACCCGAGTCCCGTCCGCGTCAACCAGGTCGGCTACCTCACCGCGGCCGACAAGGTCGCCACCGTCGTGGCCGCCTCGACCTCGCCGCTTGCCTGGCAGCTGCGAGGCGCCGGGAACAACGCGGTCGTCGCCTCCGGCACCACCCGTGTGCACGGCAGCGACCCGGCCTCCGGCGACCATGTGCACCAGGCGGACTTCTCCTCCGTGACCCGCCCAGGCGACTACCGACTCAGCGTCGACGGCGCCGGATCCAGCGTGGCCTTCACCATCCAGGATCGTGCCCTCTACCCCCAGCTGGGCCGCGAGGCCATGCAGTACTTCTACTTCCACCGCATGGGCACCTCGGTCGAGGGCCAGTACCTCCAGCACAGCGCCCACGCCCACGCCGCGCTCCACCCGGGCGACAGCTCCGTGCCCTGCTACAACGACTGGTGCCGGGGCGAGCGGCTGAACACCGCCGGATCCTGGGCCGACGCCGGGGACTTCGGCATCTACCCCGTCAACCACGCCATCTCCGCCTGGACCCTGCTCAACCTCTATGAGCGCGACCCCGCGGCCTACGGCGACGGCAGCCTGCCCGTCCCCGAGCAGGGCAACGGCCGCCCGGACATCCTCGACGAGGTCGAGTACGGCTCGCGCTTCATGTCAGGGATGCTGCCCTCCACCGGCCTCGCCTCCCACAAGGTGCACAACCACACCTGGAGCGCCTTCCCCGTCACCGACGTCGGCGCGGAGAACGCCCTCGCCCGCTCCGCCATGCCGCCCTCCACCAACGCCACCTACGCGGTGGCCCGCACGAACGCCCAACTCGCCCGTGTGCTGCGGCGGTACGATCCTGCCCGCGCGGACGCGCTCTGGGCGAGCGCCAGGACCGCCTGGCAGCGGGCGGAGGCCATGCCCGACGTCGACTACGCGGTGGACTCCGACGCGGAGGGCGGCGGGGACTACCCCGACACCAGGAACAGCGACGACCGGTACGCCGCGGCGGCCGAGCTCTATCTGACCGCCCACCGGCGCGCCGACGGCTCGGCCGCCGGCTACCGCTCCGCCGTCACCGGATCACCCCACTACGGCCAGGTCGCCCAGTTCGACTGGGCGGAGGTCGCCACCGCGGGAACGCTCTCCCTGCTGACCGTCGCGGCCGACCTGCCCGCCGCCGACATCGCCAGGATGCGCGGAAGCCTGACGGCGTTCGCCGACTCCGTCGTCACCACGCTGAACGGCGAGGGCTACCCGGCCCTCATCCCCGGCTCGGCGAAGTACCCATGGGGCTCCAACTCCTTCATCGCCAACCGGATGCTGCTCCTCGGCACCGCCCACGACCTGACCGACGACGTGCGGTACCTGAAGGCCATGCACCGTGCCATGGACTACCTGATGGGCAACAACGCGATGCGCCTGTCCTACATCACGGGCTACGGGGAGTACGCGGAGACCGATCTGCACGACCGGCTCGCCTGGGGCGCGTACCCCGGCACTCCCTATCCGAAGGGCTGGCTGTCCGGCGGACCCAACAACGAGAACATCAACGACCCGGCGACGCCCACCGGGAGGCCGGCCGCGAAGTCCTACGCCGGTCCCGACACCGCGCCGGACGCCTGGGGATCCAAGGAGAACACCGTCAACTGGAACGCGCCGCTGGCGTGGACGGCGACGTACCTCGACCGCACGACGGACCGGCTCTCCAGCGGCGGCCCGGACCCGCAGCCGGAGGAGTCCCTGCTCTCGCAGGGCCGCCCCACGTGGGCGTCGTCCTCGGAGAACAGCGGGCTCACGCCCGGGCAGGCCGTCGACGGCCGTGACGACACCCGCTGGAGCAGCGCCTTCCAGGACCAGCAGTGGATCACGGTCGACCTCGGCGCGTCCCGGACCGTCTCGCGCCTGATGCTCAAGTGGGAGGCGGCGTACGCGAGATCGTTCACGGTCCAGGTCTCCGACGACCCCGGTTTCGGCACCTCCAGGGAGTTGTACGCGACGACCTCGTCGACGGGCGGCACGCAGCAGTTCACGGTCTCGGGTCAGGGGCGGTACGTCAGGCTGCTGGGCCGTATCCGGGCCACCCCGTACGGCATCTCGCTCCACGAGTTCCAGGTCCACGGCCGCTGACCGGCTTCCAGGTCCACGGCCGCCGGCCGGCAGGGGCCATGCCCGAAGAGGCGTCGGCCCGCTCGGGCCGGTCCGCCGGCCGCCCGTCGCTGCTGCGCGGCGGCCGGCGGACCTGCCGGTCAGGCGGTGTCCCGGCGCACCAGCTCGGTACGCACCACCACGTTCCGCCAGGCAGCGCCGGGGGCGGCCATCTGGTCGAGGAGGACGCCGACCATGGTGCGGCCCATCTCCTCGACCGGCTGCCGGACGGTGGTCAGCTGCGGATCGGTGTGCTGGGCGAGCGGGGAGTCGTCGAAGCCGATGACGGCCACGTCGTCGGGCACCCTGCGTCCCGCGGCGCGCAGCGTGTGCAGGGCGCCTGCCGCCATCACGTCGGAGGCGGCGAACACGGCGTCGAGGTCCGGGTGGAGCCGCAGCAGCTCGGCCATGGCGTGGCGGCCGCTCTCCTCGGTGAAGTCGCCCGCGGCCACCCAGGAGGGGTCGAAGTCCGCACACGCTCCGCGGACCGCCTCCTCGTAACCGCGCAGCCGGCACTGGGCCACGTACATGTCCGCACGGCCCGTGATGGTGACGATCTTGCGACGGCCGGTCGAGGCCAGGTGGCGGACGGCGATCCGGGCCCCTCCGGCGTTGTCGGAGTCGACGTAGGAGACCGTCTCGTCGCTGCTGCGGCGGCCACCCAGGACGGTCGGCATGTCCATCTCGGAGAGCAGGTCCGGCAGGGGGTCGTCGCGGTGTACGGAGACGAGCAGTACGCCGTCGATCCGGCGGGCCTTCGCGTACTGGAGGAACCGGCCGCGTTCACGCTCCGTGCGCACCAGGGTCAGGAGCAACTGGAGCTCCGTGTCCGCGAGGCCCATTCCGACGCCGTGGATGATCTCGGAGAAGTAAGGCTCGGTGAAGAACCGCTTCTCGGTCTCCGGGATCACCAGGGCCACCGCGTCGGTGCGGCTGCCGGCGAGGGCGCGGGCCGCGTGGTTCGGGATGTATCCCAGCTCGGCGATGGCCTGCTCCACGGCGTGCCGGGTCGAGTCGCGGACGCCGGGCGACTTGTTGATCACTCGGGAGACGGTGCCCCGCCCGACGCCGGCCAGGGCGGCCACCTGCTCGAGTGTGGGCTGGCCGAAACGGCCCCGTGCTGCCATGCGTGACCTCCGGAGGGGGATGGTGCGGTATCCGTCGATTCTCCCTGGAGACCATGGTGACAGAGAGTTCGGGAGCGCTCCCATTATTGATCCATCCACTCCGGCTTGTCGAGGAGCACCGGACGTGGGCGGTCGGCCCCCGGGCCGTGGTCGCGCAGGGCGGCCCTTTTGAAACGATTGGGTGTCTTTGGCCGCACTGAAAGGGGGAGATTCTCACGCCGGGGACATCTCGGAGCAATAAAGCTCTGCTGCTCGACCTTGACAGAGGGTGTCGCCGCCGCGAAGCTTTCGAACCAAGCAGTAGTGGGAGCGCTCCCACTTGCCCGCCGGCCCGCTCGGGGTCTGCCCTTGCACCGCTTCCTCACTTTCCCCTCTTGTGACCGGTCCTGTTCGCCGTCAGCCCCACTCTGTCGCTCTGGGCCCGCCACCAGCCGAAAACAGTCGTAGGAGCCTCGAATGCGCATAACTTCCGGTGACGTCCCGCGCAGACGCCGCGCAGTCACCCTCACCACCGCGGGTCTGCTGTCCCTCGGCCTCCTCGTGACCGGATGCGGCGGCTCCGGCGGCGACGAGGGCGACGACGGCTCGGGCGGCGGGACGATCACCCTCCGTGTAGGCACCTTCGGATCGTTCGGGTTCGACGACAAGACCGGCGCCAAGCTCTACGCCGAGTACGAGAAGCTGAACCCCGGAATCAAGATCGAAGAGACGAACGTCGCCGACGGCCAGAAGTACTGGGACGCGCTGAAGCTGCGGCTCTCGCAGGGCAGCGGACTCGCCGACATCCAGGCCATCGAGGTCGGTTACATCGCGGAGGCCACCGGCGAGGCGATGTCCGGGAAGTTCGTGGACCTGGGCAAGGCCGAGGGCGTCGACACCTCGAAGTTCCTCGACTGGAAGGTCAAGCAGGCCACCGCCCCGAACGGCTCGACCGTCGCGCTGGGTACGGACATCGGCCCGATGGGCATCTGCTACCGCAAGGACCTCTTCCAGAAGGCGGGGCTGCCCACCGACCGCGAAGAGGTCGGCAAGCTGTGGGCGGGCGACTGGGCCAAGTTCCTCGAGCAGGGCGAGAAGTACAAGGCCAAGGCGCCGGCGGGCACCGCGTTCCACGACTCGGCGAGCGGTCTGTTCAACGCCGTGGTCTCCAGCCAGCCGGACCAGTACTCCGGTGAGGACGGCCGGCTGCGCTGGGAGAGCAGCCTCGGCGTGATGAAGGCCTGGGACACCGCCGTCAAGGCCGCGCAGGGCGGACTCACCGCCAAGCTGCGGCAGTTCGACGAGAAGGGCACCTGGAACGCGGCCTTCAAGAACTCCAAGTTCGCCACCGTCGCCTGTCCCTCCTGGATGACCGGCATCATCAAGGACCAGGCCGGCCCCGCCAACAAGGGCAAGTGGGACATCGCCCAGGCGCCCGTCCCGGCGAACTGGGGCGGCTCCTTCCTCGCCGTGCCCAAGGCGGGCAAGCACACCGCCGAGGCCGCGAAGCTCGCCGCCTGGCTGACCGCGCCCGAGCAGCAGGCCAAGGTCTTCGCCGTGAACGGCAACATCCCCTCGACCACGGACGGCCTCAAGTCCGAGACCGTGCAGAACGCCCAACCGGAGTACTTCCCCGGCGTCCCGGTCGGCAAGATCTACTCCGAGGCCGCCCAGCAGATCAAGCCCGCTCCGATCGGCCGCTGGGACGGACAGGTGAAGACCTTCCTGACGGACAACGGAATCCTCGACATCGAGACGCGTGGCACCTCGCCCGAGAAGGCCTGGAACAACGTGAAGAAGCTGGTCGACGACAAGATCGACCAGTAGTCGCCGCCTCCCGCCGGCTGCCTCGCGCGGCAGCCGGCGGCCCCTTCGCGGGTGCCGTCGAAGCCATCCGCCGTTCCGTCACCACTCACCAGGGAAAGGGCGCCTGATGGCCACCTCCCTCCAGCCCGACAAGGGCGCCGCTGTGATCGACGCCCCCTCCGGCGCGCCCAGGGCCCCCAAGCACCGGGACCCGTCCGGCTGGCGCAGCCGCCTGTACCGCATCGACCTCAAGGCGACCCCGTACGTCTACGTCGCGCCGTTCTTCCTCGTCTTCGCCGCCTTCGGTCTCTTCCCGCTCCTCTACACCGGCTGGCTGTCGCTCCAGAAGGTCGAACTGGGCGGCGAGGCCGAATGGCGGGGCCTGGGCAACTACACCAGGCTCGCGGAGAGCGACTTCTTCTGGAACGCCCTGGCGAACACCTTCACCATCGGTGTGATCTCCACCGTGCCGCAGCTGCTCATGGCACTCGGTCTGGCGCATCTGCTCAACTACCGCATCCGCGGCCGGGGTTTCTACCGCGTGGCGATCCTCGCCCCGTACGCCACCTCGATCGCGGCAGCCGCGCTCGTCTTCGCCCAGCTGTTCAACACCGACTACGGGATGATCAACCAGCTGCTCGGTTACGTGGGCATCGACCCGGTCAACTGGGAGACCGAGAAGTGGCCCGCCCAGATCGCCATCTCCACGATCGTCACCTGGCGCTGGACCGGCTACAACGCCCTCATCTACCTGGCCGCGATGCAGGCCGTTCCGAACGACCTCTACGAGGCGGCCGCACTCGACGGGGCGTCGCGCTTCCGGCAGTTCATCAGCATCACGATCCCCTCGATCAAGCCGACGATCCTGTTCACCATCGTCGTCTCCACCATCGGCGCCACCCAACTGTTCGGTGAGCCGCTGATCTTCGGCGGCAGCCTCGGCATCGGCGGCGGCAGCGGCAACCAGTACCAGACGCTGAGTCTGCTGATGTACGAGAAGGGTTGGGTCACCGGCGCGCTCGGCCAGGCCTCCGCCATCGCCTGGGTGATGCTGCTCCTGCTGCTGGCCATCGGACTCGTGCAGCGCCTGCTCAGCAGGTCGAACGCGCAGAAGAAGAACGGAGCGGCACGCTCATGAGCCATGTGCTGAACAGGACCCCGGCGCCCGCCGCGTCCCCACGAGCGGGGGTCGCCGGAGGCGGCTCGGCCAGAAGGCCGGCCGTCAGCACCACGGTGGTCCGCTGACGTACGCGCTGCTGGTCTTCGCCGCGGTCGTCTCCCTCTTCCCGCTCTACTGGAACCTGGTCGCCGCCTCCCACACCGGTGAGCGCGTCGTGCAGGCCCCGAGCCCGCTGCTGCCGGGCCGGGAGCTGTTCAACAACCTCTCCATCGCCTGGAACCAGGTGGACATGGGAGAGGCGCTGATCAACACGACGATCGTCGCCGGCGCGGTCGCGACGAGCACGGTGCTGTTCGCGACGCTCGCCGGGTTCGCCTTCGCCAAGCTGCGGTTCAAGGGGCGCAACGTGCTGCTGGCGGTCGTGGTGGCGACGATGACGGTGCCGCCGCAGCTCAGCGTCATCCCGCTCTACCAGCTGATCACCGAGTTCGGCTGGGTCAACCAGCTGCAGTCGGTGATCCTGCCCAGCCTGGTCGCCGCCTTCGGTGTGTTCTTCATGCGGCAGTACCTGCTCGAGGCGCTGCCGGTGGAGCTCATCGAGGCCGCCAGGATGGACGGCGCGCACAGCCTGCGCATCATCTGGCACGTCGTCTTCCCCATCGCCCGGCCGGCGATGGCGGTCCTCGGCATGCTGATCTTCGTGCAGGCGTGGAACGACTTCTTCTGGCCGTTCATCGCCCTCACGCCGGACGGTGCGCCCACACTCCAGGTGGCTCTCGCCGGGCTCGGCTCCGGCAACCACACCGTCAACCACGCGATCGTGCTGACCGGCGCGTTCATCGCCACCGTGCCGCTGCTGCTGGTCTTCGCCCTTCTCGGCAAGCACATCGTCGGCGGCATCACCTCGGGGGCGGTCAAGAGCTGACACGCAGGGGAGTCGGGGCCTGCGGGGCGCGTGGGGCGCACCGCGGGCCCCGGCGCATGTCTCCGGTCGGCGCGGCCGTTCAGGGCCGGCCCGTTCAGGCCGGGAAGGCCGCCCTCGCGCACGCGGCGCGTAGTTCCGGCAGGCCGATGAACTCGGTGTGCGTGCCGGCCGAGCCGCAGGCGAAGGCGCCCGACACGGAACCGGCGAGCACGCACCGCTCCACGTCGCCGCCCTCGAACAGCGTGTGCAGGAAGGCGGTGACGAACGCGTCCCCGGCGCCGTTGCTGTCGACGACGGGCCGCTCGGGCCGGACCGCGGGGAAGTGGCGGACCTTGTCCTCACCACGCACCAGCAGATGGCAGCCCTCCGCGCCGTCGGTCGCGACGACGATCCGCGCGCGGCCCTCGTCGACGATGCTTCTCATCACCGTCCCGAGCCGGCCGTGCAGCGCGGCGGCGCTCAGGAAGACGTAGTCGGAGGCGAGGGCGTAGTCGCGGTGGTGCGGATTGCGGCCGTCCCAGTCGTGCAGGTCGGTGGAGCTGGTGATCCCGAGCCGGTGGATGTCCTCGTACATGTCGCGGTTGTGGCCGACGATGGACAGATGGACGTGCCGGGCGCGCTCCAGGTGAGGCAGGTAGAAGGCGCGCGGAAGCCGCAGCTCGGCGGGGTGGCGGCCGTCGTAGAAGGAGAAGCGGCGGCCCTGCGGGTCGACCAGGTTGATGCCGCGGGGTGTGCCGTGCGGGGAGACGACATGGCTGAAGTCGAGGCCGTGCTCCTCGTACGCGGCGAGCACCGTCCTGCCCTGGACGTCGTCGCCGAGGAAGTCGATGAACTTGGTGGCGAGGCCGAGTGCCCGCCATCCCAGCGCCACCCCGTTGCCGGTGTGGCCCACGTAGTCGAGCACCGGGGGGACGAACAGCGAGTCGCCCGGCGGCACTTCCAGCGCGTCGACGCGGACGATCGTGTCCACGCCGGTGCCGCCGACGACCAGCACGTCGTAAGGGCGACCGCTCACCCGTCGGCTCCGTCCCGGTCCGGGGTCCGCTTGGCCGCCGAGGCGGTCGAACCGCGGACCACCAGCTCCGGCATGAACACGAACTCGCTGTGCGGGGCGGGTGTGCCCCCTATCTCCTCCAGCAGCGCGCGCACCGACGCCTGTCCCATCGCCTGCACGGGCTGGCGGATCGTGGTCAGCGGCGGATCGGTGAACGCTATGAGCGGCGAGTCGTCGAAGCCGACCACCGAGATGTCCCTCGGCACGTGCAGTCCCTGCTGCCGGGCGGCCCTGATGGCGCCGAGCGCCATCATGTCGCTGGCGCAGGCGATCGCGGTGCACCCCTTGGCGATCAGCGCCGCCGCGGCGGCCTGGCCGCCCTCGAGGGTGTAGAGGGAGTGCTGGATCAGCTCCTGCGACGCATCCGGGGACAGCCCGAGCCGCTCCTCCATGGCGAGCTGGAAGCCCTCTATCTTGCGCAGCACCGGCACGAACCGCCTGGGGCCGAGCGCGAGGCCGATCCGGGTGTGCCCGAGCGAGGCAAGGTGGGTCACGGCGAGCTGCATCGCGGCCCGGTCGTCGGGGGAGACGAAGGGGGCCTGCACCTTCGGCGAGAATCCGTTGACCAGGACGTACGGGACACCCTTGGCGCGCAGCTGGTCGTAGCGCTGCATGTCGGCGGTGGTGTCGGCGTGCAGTCCGGAGACGAAGATGATGCCGGAGACGCCGCGGTCCACGAGCATCTCGGTGAGCTCGTCCTCCGTGGACCCGCCGGGGGTCTGGGTCGCGAGCACCGGGGTGTATCCCTGGCGGGTCAGGGCCTGGCCGATGACCTGGGCGAGGGCGGGAAAGATGGGGTTGTCCAGCTCGGGGGTTATCAGTCCGACCAGTCCCGCGCTGCGCTGCCGCAGCCGCACCGGACGTTCGTAGCCGAGCACGTCGAGGGCGGCAAGGACGGATTCGCGGGTGGCCGCGGCCACGCCGGGCTTGCCGTTGAGCACGCGGCTGACTGTGGCTTCACTGACCCCCGCCTGGGCTGCGATGTCGGCGAGCCGCGCGGTCATGGAAGTGGACTGTACCGGGCGTACGTCGGATTGCCCACCAGGTGCGGGAATCGGCAGTTTCACCGCCTCATGTCGCCGCCGGCGCCGTCGGCGGGGCGTCCGGGGGCATGAAACCTGTCACATCGCTGCAAAGCCTTGCGGAGCGCTTGCGACGGGCCCGCCCAGGGACGCACCCTGGGCGTGGTCCGGTTCCGGGAAGGGTGTCAAGCGATCCTTCGGCAACTCTCAGGACACGCGGATGTAACGATCACCCGTCCTTGCAGAAATTTGCCGCAAGGTCTTTCCGATGGTTTTCAGCCCTGTTACGTTCCTGGCAACCCGGCACCGCGAGGGAGCGGACGGCGGGAGGCAGGTCTTCGCCTCCGCCCTTCCGGGATCAGTTGAAGGAGTTCACATGCGGCGTGGCATAGCGGCCATCGCTCTGGTCTCGGCACTGGCCGTGTCGGCGACGGCGTGCGGCGGGGACGACAGCGGCGACACCGGTAAGACGAGCTCGGGTGAGCTCAGCGGCACGGTCACCTGGTGGGACACCTCGACGGTCGGCAGCGAGGACAAGGTCTTCAAGAAGATCGCCGAGGACTTCACCAAGAAGCACCCGAAGGTCACCGTCAAGTACGTCAACGTGCCGTTCGGTGAGGCGCAGAACAAGTTCAAGAACGCCGCCCAGTCCGGCTCCGGCGCCCCCGACGTCATCCGCTCCGAGGTCGCCTGGACCCCCGAGTTCGCCGACCTCGGCTACCTCGCGCCGCTCGACGGCACCGCCGCGCTGAAGGACGAGGACGACTTCCTCAAGCAGGCCGCGGCCTCCACCAAGTACAACGGCAAGACCTACGCCGCGCCGCAGGTCATCGACTCCATGGGCATCTTCTACAACAAGAAGATCTTCAAGGAGGCCGGTGTCGAGGTCCCCAAGACCATCGACGAGCTGAAGACCGTCTCCGCCGCCATCAAGGACAAGACCGGCAAGACCGGCCTCTACCTGCGCGGCGACGACGCCTACTGGTTCCTCTCCTTCCTCTACGGCGAGGGCGGCGACCTGGTCGACGCCAAGAACAAGAGCATCACGGTCGACAACGAGGCCGGCGTCAAGGCGATGAAGGTCGTCAAGGACCTGGTCACCTCCGGTGCCGCCAAGACCGACGCCACCGACGGCTGGAACAACATGCAGACCGCCTTCAAGGAAGGCAAGGTCGCCATGATGATCAACGGCCCGTGGGCCGTCGCCGACACCTACGCGGGCCCGGAGTTCACCGACAAGGCCAACCTCGGCGTCGCCCCCGTGCCCGCCGGTTCGGCCGGCCAGGGTGCCCCGCAGGGCGGCCACAACCTCGCGGTCTACGCGGGCTCCAAGAACCTGGACGCCTCGTACGCCTTCACCGAGTACATGACCTCCGCCGAGACCCAGGCCCAGGTCGCCAAGGAGCTCAACCTGCTCCCGACCCGCACCTCGGTCTACTCGCAGCCCGGTGTCGCCAGCAACGAGATCGTCAACTTCTTCCGCCCGGTCGTCGACAAGGCCGTCGAGCGCCCCTGGATCCCCGAGACCGGCAGCCTCTTCGCCCCGCTCGTGACCGAGTACACCAAGGTCCTCACCGGCCAGACCACCCCGGAGAAGGGCGCGAAGGCGGCGGGCGACGCCTACCGCAAGCTCCTGAAGGACTGGAAGTAACAGGAAGGTTGGCCGGCTGATGGCTGTGGACACCAGCAGCCAGTCGGTGGCGAAGGCCGCGGGCGATGTCGCCCGCGGCCGGAGCCGCGGTACTGGCAAGCCCGAGCGGAAGCTCAAGCGTTCCCTCTCCACACACTGGTACGCCTGGGCGATGGTCGCCCCGGTGACCGTCGTGATCGCCGTGATCATCGGCTACCCGCTGTTCCGCGGCATCTACCTGTCGCTGACGGACGCGAACGAGCGGAACGTCGCCCGGAGCATCGGCGTCAACGAGATCCCCGCGACGTACGAGTTCGTGGGTCTGGACAACTACACGGAGGCCCTGACCGGCGACCAGTTCCTCGGCACGCTCGGCTGGACGCTGGTGTGGACGGTGGCCTGCGTCTCGGTCACGTTCGTCCTCGGCCTCGGCCTCGCCAACATGCTCAACCGCAGGATCGCCGGCCGCTCCTTCTACCGGATGCTGCTGATCCTGCCCTGGGCGGTGCCCGGCTTCGTATCCGTCTTCGCCTGGCGCTTCCTCTACAACCAGGACAACGGACTCCTCAACAAGATCCTCGCGGGCGGCGGCATCGACGCCGTGCCGTGGCTCAACGACCCGACCTGGGCCAAGTTCTCGGTGATCGCCGTCAACGTCTGGCTCGGTGTGCCGTTCATGATGGTCGCCCTCCTCGGCGGCCTCCAGTCCATCCCGGGCGAGCTCTACGAGGCCGCCGAGATGGACGGCGCGAGCGCCTGGCAGCGGTTCCGCAACATCACGCTGCCCGGACTGCGTTCCGTGAGCACCACCGTGATCCTGCTGAGCACCATCTGGACGTTCAACATGTTCCCGGTGATCTTCCTGCTCACCCGGGGCGGGCCCGGCGAGGCGACACAGATCCTGGTCACCCAGGCGTACAAGTTCGCCTTCGAGATCAGCCCTCGCGACTTCGCCCAGTCGTCCACGTGGGGCGTGCTGATCCTCGTCCTGTTGATGCTCTTCGCCGCGGTCTACCGGCGAGTCCTCCGCAAGCAGGGAGAAGTCTGGTGACCACCGCCGTGAACACATCCCGCCGCGACCGCCGTTCGCCGCTGGCCTCCGTCGGTCTGCACGCCACCCTGATCGTGGCCTCCGTGATCGCCGTCTTCCCGGTGCTGTGGGTCTTCCTGACCTCTCTCAAGCCGGCGAAGTACGCGATCACCACGGACTTCGTGAAGGAAACGACCCTCGCGAACTACACCGACCTGCTCGAGAACACCGAGTTCCTCACCTGGTTCGGCAACTCGCTGCTGATCGCGGGCCTCACCACCGTCCTCGGCGTCTTCGTCTCCGCGACCACCGGCTACGCGGTCAGCCGCTTCCGGTTCCCCGGCAAGCGCGGACTGATGTGGACCCTGCTCATCACCCAGATGTTCCCGGTCGCGGTCCTGATCGTGCCGATCTACAACATCATGGCCACGATGGGACTGCTCAACCAGCCCGTGGGCCTGGTCGTCACGTACCTGACCATCGCCGTCCCGTTCTGCGCGTGGATGATGAAGGGCTTCTTCGACACCATCCCGATGGAGATCGACGAATCGGGCCAGGTCGACGGGCTCACCCCGTTCGGCACGTTCTGGCGGCTGATCCTGCCGCTCGCCAAGCCCGGCATCGCGGTCACCGCGTTCTACTCGTTCATCACCGCCTGGGGCGAGGTGGCCTACGCCTCCGCCTTCATGGTCGGCGACGAGAACCTGACGCTCGCGGGCGGTCTGCAGAAGTTCGTCAACCAGTACGGCGCCCAGTGGGGCCCGATGGCGGCGGCCTCCGTGCTCATCGCCATCCCGGCCGCGCTCGTGTTCCTCTTCGCCCAGCGGCACCTGGTGACCGGTATGTCCGCCGGTGCCGTCAAGGGCTGACCACCCGTATGAAGCGGCGACGCCGGTCCGTGCCTGATCCCCGGGCCGGCGTCGCACCCCACCCCATCACCTCCAGGGATGACATGACCCAGCACCTTGCTGCCCCCGCCGCCCCCACGTCCGGCACGCACACGGGCTGGTGGCGCGACGCGGTGATCTACCAGGTCTATCCGCGCAGCTTCGCCGACGGGAACGGCGACGGCATGGGCGATCTCGAAGGCGTGCGCAGCAGACTGCCGTACCTGAAGGACCTCGGTGTCGACGCTGTGTGGCTCAGCCCCTTCTACGCGTCCCCGCAGGCCGACGCCGGCTACGACGTCGCCGACTACCGTGCCATCGACCCGATGTTCGGCACGCTCCTCGACGCCGACGCGCTGATCCGCGACGCCCACGAGCTGGGTCTGCGCGTCATCGTGGACCTCGTCCCCAACCACTCCTCCGACCAGCACGAGTGGTTCAAGCGCGCGCTGCGCGAGGGGCCCGGGTCCCCGCTGCGGGCCCGCTACCACTTCCGCCCCGGCAAGGGCGCGAACGGAGAACTCCCGCCCAACGACTGGGAGTCCATCTTCGGCGGCCCGGCCTGGACGCGCACCGAGGACGGCGAGTGGTACCTGCACCTCTTCGCCCCGGAGCAGCCGGACTTCAACTGGGACAACCCGGCCGTCGCCGACGAGTTCCGCTCGATTCTGCGCTTCTGGCTCGACATGGGCGTGGACGGCTTCCGCGTCGACGTCGCCCACGGCCTGGTCAAGGCCGAGGGCCTGCCGGACCTCGGCGGCAGCGACCAGGTCAAGCTGCTCGGAAACGATGTCATGCCGTTCTTCGACCAGGACGGTGTGCACGAGATCTACCGCAGCTGGCGCACCATCCTCGACGAGTACCCGGACGACCGGATCGCCGTCGCGGAGGCGTGGACACCGACCGTGGAGCGCACCGCGAACTACGTGCGCCCCGACGAGCTCCACCAGGCGTTCAACTTCCAGTACCTGGGCACCCCCTGGGACGCCGCCGAGCTGCGCGCCGTGATCGACAGCTCGCTCGCCGCGATGCGCCCGGTCGACGCCCCCGCCACCTGGGTGCTGTCGAACCACGACGTCACCCGGCACGCCACCCGCTTCGCCAACCCGGCGGGCCTCGGCACCCAGCTCCGCACGGCCGGGGACCGCGAGCTCGGTCTGCGCCGGGCCCGCGCCGCGACGCTGCTGATGCTGGCCCTGCCCGGCTCCGCCTACATCTACCAGGGCGAGGAGCTCGGCCTGCCCGACGTCACCGACCTCCCGGACGAGGTGCGCCAGGACCCGTCGTTCTTCCGCGCGGCCGGCCAGGACGGATACCGCGACGGCTGCCGGGTGCCGATCCCGTGGACCGTGGCAGGCTCCTCGTACGGCTTCGGCAGCGGCGGCAGCTGGCTGCCGCAGCCCGCCTCCTGGGGCGGTCTGAGCGTCGAGGCGCAGACCGGCGACCCCGGTTCCACGCTCGAGCTCTACCGCAGCGCGCTCGCGGTGCGCCGTGAGCACCCGGGCCTCGGCGCCGGGACGGCCGTGGAGTGGCTGGAGTCCCCCGAGGGTGTGCTCGCGTTCCGCCGTGACGGCTTCGTCTGCACCGCCAACACCACCGGCGAGACGGTCCGTGTCCCGCTGCCCGGCCGCACCCTGCTCGCCAACGAGACGGTGATGATCGTGGACGACATGGCGGAGCTGCCCGCCGACACGACCGTCTGGTGGGCGGTGTGACGATCCCGCTGCCTCGGGGTGACGGGAACGGCGCCCCGAGGCTCGCCGATCTCGCTCTCCAGGCGCAGGTCAGCGAAGCCACGGTCAGCCGGGTGCTGAACGGCAAGGCCGGCGTCGCCGCCGCCACCCGGCACAAGGTGCTGGCCGCCCTCGACGTGCTCGGTTACGAGCGGCCCGTGCGCCTGCGGCAACGCAGCGCCGGGCTCGTCGGGCTGATCATCCCCGAGCTGACGAACCCGATCTTCCCGGCGTTCGCGCAGGTCATCGAACAGGTGCTGGCGGGCCACGGCTACACGCCCGTGCTGTGCACGCAGATGCCCGGCGGTTCGACGGAGGACGAGCTGGTCGAGCAGCTCGAGGAACGCGGCGTCACGGGCATCGTGTTCCTCTCCGGGCTGCATGCCGACACGACGGCCGACCCCACCCGCTATCTCAAACTGGCGGGCCGTGGCATCCCGTTCGTCCTGATCAACGGCTACAACGAGGCCGTGGAGGCGCCGTTCGTCTCGCCGGACGACCGGTCCGCGGCGCGGATGGCCGTGCGGCACCTCGTCGAACTCGGCCATGAGCGCATCGGTCTGGCCATCGGCCCCACCCGCTATGTGCCCTCGCTGCGCAAGGCCGAGGGCTTCACCGAGGCCCTCCAGACGATGCTGGGGTTGAGCGCGGACGAGGCGGAGGGGCTCATCCAGCGCACGCTGTTCTCCGTCGAGGGCGGCCAGGCGGCCGCCGGCCTGCTGCTCGACCAGGGGTGCACCGGCATCGTCTGCGGCAGCGACCTGATGGCGCTCGGCGCCATCAGGGCGGTGCGGGCGCGGGGGCTAGAGGTGCCCGGGGACGTCTCGGTCGTCGGATTCGACGACTCGCCCCTCATCGCCTTCACGGACCCGCCGCTCACGACGGTGCGTCAGCCGGTACAGGCCATGGCGACGGCGGCGGTGGACGCGCTGGTCGAGGAGATCGACGGAAACCCGGTGCAGCGCACGGAGTTCGTCTTCCAGCCGGAACTCGTGGTGCGCGGCTCGACGGGTGCGCCGCGGCGCTGACAGCAGTGCCGATCGGCCGGGAACGGGCCCGGCGGTGAGGGGCGCGGCGCCGGGCCTGCGGGCCGGGTCCGCGCCCTGGTCGGTTGCGGGCCCGGACGTGGCGCGTGGTGCGAACGCGGCGGTGCCGTGCGGCTGTTCGGGAGGCCCGGGGCCTGCCCCTGGTCGGGGCGCGGCGGGGTCTTTCGGCGGCCCCGGGCCTCCAGCTCGTAGGTCTCGGCCGGTGGGTCGGGGGCGGATAGGCCCGATGCCCGTGATCCTGCGGCCTGTTGAGGCGCTCCGGCTCACGGGCCGGTGCGGTGACCGGCCCGGCCGGCCGGGCGCGTAGGGCCCCGGCGCTGACCGGAACCCCCGGCCGGCCGGGCGTGCAGGGCCCCGGTCTTCACCGGAACCCCCGGCCGGGGCAAGGCCGTGGAAGGCACCCACTGGGGATGACCGTCAACGGCTCGTGCCCGGATGACCCGCCACGACCCGGGTTGGGGGCCGGACCGGAGTCATGGTTGAACGTAACACCGTTGCAATAGCTTGCGAAAGAGTTTGCGGCCACGAAACGGCGGGTTTTCAAGCATGTCACCGGAGTGTGCCTCGAAGGGTTGACCGGCGGCCGGGCGGGCCCTACGGTCTCGTCCGCAACGAGTTTCAGACTTCTTGCAGCAAGAAATCCCCAAGGCCTTGCGGGCACGGCGCGTTGCCGCACGAGGCTGACCCCTCGCATCCGCACCTTCCTGTGAGCCCAGGAGGAATCATGGCCAACAGAACCGTGGCCGCGGCACTCGCCGTTGTGGCAGGAGCCGCCGTCGCCGTCACGGCCCCCAGCACCGCCCAGGCCGCCCCACCCGGCGACAAGGACGTCACCGCGGTGATGTTCGAGTGGAAGTTCGACTCGGTCGCCCGCGCCTGTACCGACTCCCTCGGCCCCGCCGGCTACGGATTCGTACAGGTCTCGCCGCCTCAGGAGCACATCCAGGGCAGCCAGTGGTGGACCTCTTACCAGCCCGTCAGCTACCGGATCGCCGGACGTCTCGGTGACCGCGCCGCCTTCAAGAGCATGGTCGACGCCTGCCACGCGGCGGGGGTCAAGGTCGTCGCCGACTCCGTCATCAACCACATGTCCGCCGGTTCCGGCACCGGGACAGGCGGATCCGCGTACACGAAGTACAACTACCCCGGCCTGTACTCCTCGTACGACATGGACAACTGCACCTCGCAGATCAACAACTACCAGGACCGCGGGAACGTGCAGAACTGCGAGCTCGTCGGGCTCGCGGACCTGGACACCGGCGAGGAGTACGTCCGGGGCAAGATCGCCGGATACCTGAACGACCTGCTGTCGCTCGGCGTGGACGGCTTCCGCATCGACGCCTCCAAGCACATGCCGGCCGACGACCTGGCCGCCATCAAGGGCAAGCTCGCGAACCCGGGCGTCCACTGGAAGCACGAGGCCATCCACGGCGCGGGCGAAGCCGTCTCCCCGAGCGAATACCTCGGCAGCGGCGACGTACAGGAGTTCCGCTACGGACGCGGACTCAAGCAGGTCTTCACCGGCGGGAGCCTCGCCCACCTGAAGAACTTCGGTGAGGGCTGGGGCTTCATGGAGTCCGTGAAGTCGGCCGTCTTCGTCGCCAACCACGACACGGAGCGCGGCGGCGACACCCTCACCTACAAGGACGGGGCCGACTACACCCTGGCCCATGTCTTCATGCTCGCCTGGCCGTACGGCTCGCCCGACGTCCACTCCGGCTACGAGTTCGGCAATCACGACGCAGGCCCGCCGAACGGCGGAGCGGTGAGCAGCTGCTACAGCGACGGGTGGAAGTGCCAGCACTCCTGGCGCGAGATCTCCTCGATGGTCGGCTTCCGCAACACCGCCCGCGGCCAGAGCGTCACGAACTGGTGGGACAACGGTGCCGACCAGATCGCCTTCGGGCGGGGCGGCAAGGCGTACGTAGCCATCAACCAGGAGGGCGCCGCGCTGACCCGCACCTTCCAGACCTCTCTCCCGTCCGGCACCTACTGCGACGTGCAGAGCGGCAAAAGCGTCGCCGTCAACGGCTCCGGCCGGTTCACGGCCACGCTCGGCGCCGGCACCGCCCTCGCACTGCACGCCGGCGCGCGGGACTGCGGCGGCGGTTCGACCGATCCCGGACCCGTGAGCGCGGGCGCGTCCTTCGCCGTCGACGCCACCACGGTCGTCGGCCAGAACATCTACGTCACCGGCAACCAGCCGGCGCTCGGCGGCTGGAACCCCGCCGGCGCGGTCGAGCTCGACCCGGCGGCCTACCCCGTCTGGAAGGCGGACGTGAACCTCACCGCCGGGACGTCCTTCGAGTACAAGTACATCCGCAAGGACGGAGCAGGCAACGTCACCTGGGAGAGCGGCGCCAACCGCACCGCCACCGTCCCGTCCTCCGGCAAGGTCACGCTGAACGACACCTGGCGCAACTGACGCCACCCCCGTGCTGCCCGCGTCCCTCCCCGGGCGCGGGGCACCGCACTCGCACCACAACAACCCTCATCCAGGAGAGACCCGCCTTGATACGCCCTCGTGTCCCGCTGCGCCACCTCGTGGCCGCCGCCGCGGCGACTGCGACGGTCGCGGCGCTCGTGACCGCCCTTCCGGCGGCCGCGGCGCCCGAACCGCCGAAGCCGCCGTCGGACAGATCGCTCGCCGCCGAGCCGGCCCGCCACGACCTCACCCGCGAGCAGTTCTACTTCGTCCTGCCCGACCGCTTCGCGAACGGTGACAGGAACAACGACCGCGGCGGACTGACCGGTTCGCGCCTCACCACCGGCTACGACCCCACCGATAAGGGCTTCTACCAGGGCGGCGACCTCAAGGGGCTCACCGACAAGCTGGACTACATCAAGGGGCTCGGCACCACCGCCATCTGGATGGCGCCCATCTTCAAGAACCAGCCCGTGCAGGGCGAGGGGAAGGACGCGGGCGCCGGCTACCACGGCTACTGGATCACCGACTTCACCCAGGTCGACCCGCACTTCGGCACCAACGCCGACCTGGAGCGGCTGATCGACAAGGCCCACGCCAAGGGCATGAAGGTCTTCTTCGACGTCATCACCAACCACACCGCCGACGTCGTGGACTACAAGGAGAAGTCGTACGGCTATCTCTCCAAGGGCGCCTTCCCCTACCTGACCGAGGGCGGCGTGCCGTTCGACGACAGCGACTACGCCGACGGCACCAGGCGCTTCCCCCGCACCGACGAGGACTCCTTCCCGCGCACCCCCGTCGTGCCGGACGCCAAGAAGAACCTCAAGGTCCCCTCCTGGCTCAACGACCCGGAGATGTACCACAACCGCGGTGACTCGACCTTCGCCGGCGAATCCTCCGAGCACGGCGACTTCGTCGGCCTGGACGACCTGTGGACCGAACGTCCCGAGGTCGTCGAGGGCATGGAGAAGATCTACCAGCGCTGGGTCCGCGACTTCGACATCGACGGCTTCCGCATCGACACGGTCAAGCACGTCAACACCGGGTTCTGGACCCAGTGGGCGACCTCGCTGGACGAGTACGCCGCGAAGCGCGGCCGTGACGACTTCTTCATGTTCGGCGAGGTCTACTCCGCCGACCCGGCCATCACCTCGAAGTACGTCACCCAGGGCCGCCTCGACGCCACGCTCGACTTCCCGTTCCAGGACGCGGCACGCACCTTCGCCTCGCAGGGCGGGTCCGCCGAGAAGCTGGCGAACCTCTTCGCGCAGGACTACCGCTACACCACGGACAAGGCCAACGCCTACGAGTCCGTGCCCTTCCTCGGCAACCACGACATGGGCCGCTTCGGCACCTTCCTCGCGCAGGACAACAAGGACGCCGACGACGCCGAGCTGCTGAAGCGCTACCGGCTCGCCAACGAGCTGATGTTCCTCAGCCGCGGCAACCCCGTCGTCTACTACGGCGACGAGCAGGGATACACCGGGGCCGGCGGCGACAAGGACGCGCGCCAGACGCTGTTCGCCTCGAAGACCGCCGACTTCCTGGACGACGACCAGATCGGCACCGGCCGCACGCACGCCGAGGACGCGTACGACACCTCGCACCCGCTCTACCGGCAGATCGCCGCGCTCGCGAAGCTCACCAAGACCCACCCCGCGCTGCGTGACGGCATCCAGCAGCAGCGGTACGCGCAGGACTCGGTGTACGCCTTCTCCCGCACCGACGCCCGGACGGCGACCGAGTACGTCGTCGCGGTCAACAACGCCACGGAGGCGAAGACCGTCCAGGTGCCGACCGGTTCGGCCGCCATGGACTTCACCGCGGTCCACGGCGCCGACGGCACCGTCCGCAGCGGGGCCGACAAGAAGATCGAGGTGACCGTACCCGCGCTCTCCTCCGTCGTCCTCAAGGCGGCCGGGTCGCTGGCCGCACCCGCCGCCGCGCCGTCGATCACGCTCGAGGCACCCGGGGCCGACGCCACCGGTACCGTCGAGATCTCCGCCGACGTCGACGGCGGGCAGCTGAACCGTGTCGTGTTCGCGGCCCAGACCGGCAACGGCAAGTGGCAGGTCCTCGGCTCCGCCGACCACGCCCCTTACAAGGTCACCCAGCACATCACGGCCCCGGCCGGGACGGCCCTGCGCTACAAGGCCGTCGTCGTCGACAGCGCCGGCCGTACCGCGAGCGCCGCGGCCGCCACCACCAGCGGCGCCCCGGCCGTCGAGCAGCCGCCGAGCGCCACCCAGCGCGACTACGCGATCGTCCACTACAAGCGCGCCGACGGGGACTACGACGACTGGGGCCTGTACACCTGGGGCGACATCGCCGAGGGCGAAGGCACCACCTGGCCCGCGGGCAAGCCCTTCACCGGACGTGACGCCTACGGCGCCTTCGCCTACGTCAAGCTCAAGCCCGGTGCATCCTCCGTCGGCTTCATTGCCGTGAACAAGGACGGCGTGAAGGACACCGACGCCGACCGCAGCATCGATCTGTCCAGCACCGGCGAGGTCTGGATCGAGCAGGGCAAGCCGGAGGTGCGGAACACGGCGCCCGAGGGCGCCTACCCGCCCCAGGACACCGGCAAGGCGATCCTGCACTACAAGCGGGCCGACGGCGACCACGCCGGCTGGGGCCTGCACACCTGGACCGGTGCCGCGAACCCGACCGACTGGTCGAAGCCGCTGGAGCCGGTGCGGACCGACGCGTACGGCGCGGTCTACGAGGTGCCGCTGGCGCCCGGCGCCACGTCCCTCAGCTACATCCTCCACAAGGGCGACGAGAAGGACCTGCCGTCCGACCAGTCGCTCGACCTCAAGGCCGACGGCCACGAGGTGTGGCTGCTCGCCGGCCAGGAGAAGTACCTGCTGCCGCAGCCCAAGGGCGGCGGAGCGGCACTGGACCTGACCAAGGCGCAGGCGGTCTGGATCGACGAGAACACCGTCGCCTGGAACGGCAGCGAGGCCGCCGCCTCCAGCGCCCTGCTCTACTCGCGCGACGGCTCGATCGCGGTCAAGGACGGTGCGCTCACCGGTGACCGCCGCGTACTGCGCCTCGCCAGGACGGAGCTCACCGACGCCCAGAAGGAGAAGTTCCCGCACCTGGCGAAGTACGCCGCCCACACGGTCGACCCGCGCGACCGCGACCGCATCCGGGAAGCGCTGAAGAGCCAGCTCGTGGCGGCCCAGTACGCCGCCGGCGGAGCCGCGGTCACGGCCACCGGGGTGCAGATCGCCGGAGTGCTCGACGACGTGTACGCCGCCAGGGCCACCAAGGCCGACCTCGGCACCACCTTCGACCGCAAGGGCGTGCCGACGCTGCGGCTCTGGGCGCCCACCGCCCAGCACGTCTCCCTCGAACTCGAGGGAAGACCGTGGCGATGCGCCGCGACGAGGCGAGCGGTGTCTGGTCGGTCAAGGGCGGCAGGAACTGGAAGGGGGACACGTACCGGTACAACGTGAAGGTCTGGGCCCCCTCCGTCCAGAAGGTCGTCACCAACAAGGTCACCGACCCGTACTCGCTGGCGCTGACGGCGGACTCGGAGAAGAGCGTCGTCGCCGACCTGTCCGACAGGTCGCTCGCGCCGAAGGGCTGGTCGACGCTGAAGAAGCCGGCGGCCGTGCCCCTGAAGGACGCCCAGATCCAGGAGCTGCACATCCGCGACTTCTCGATCGCGGACGCCACCGCCGAGAACAAGGGCACCTACCTCGCCTTCGCCGACAAGGACAGCAAGGGCTCGAAGCACCTGCGCGAACTGGCCGGCGCCGGCACCTCGTACGTCCATCTGCTGCCCGCCTTCGACATCGGCACCATCCCCGAGAAGAAGTCGGACCAGCAGCAGCCCGAGTGCGACCTGAAGATCTACGCGCCCGACTCGGACGAGCAGCAGGCGTGCGTCGCCGCGGCGGCCGCGAAGGACGCGTTCAACTGGGGCTACGACCCGCTGCACTACACCGTCCCGGAGGGCTCGTACGCCACCGACCCGGACGGCACGAAGCGCACGGTCGAGTTCCGGCAGATGGTCAAGGCGCTGAACGAGGAGGGCCTGCGCACCGTCATGGACGTGGTCTACAACCACACCGTGGCCGCGGGGCAGTCGGACAAGTCCGTCCTGGACAAGGTCGTGCCCGGCTACTACCAGCGGCTGCTGGCCGACGGCAGTGTCGCCACCTCCACGTGCTGCGCCAACACCGCGCCGGAGAACGCGATGATGGGCAAGCTCGTCGTCGACTCCGTCGTGACCTGGGCGCGTGACTACAAGGTGGACGGCTTCCGCTTCGACCTGATGGGACACCACCCGAAGGAGAACATCCTGGCGGTGCGCGCCGCGCTCGACGAGCTGACGCCCGAGCGGGACGGCGTGGACGGCAAGAAGATCATCCTCTACGGGGAGGGCTGGAACTTCGGCGAGATCGCCGACGACGCCCGGTTCGTCCAGGCCACGCAGAAGAACATGGCGGGCACCGGCATCGCCACCTTCTCCGACCGGGCGCGCGACGCCGTCCGTGGCGGCGGACCGTTCGACGAGGACCCGGGTGTGCAGGGCTTCGCCTCCGGTCTCTACACCGACCCGAACACCTCGAAGGCCAACGGCACACAGGCCGAGCAGAAGGCGCGGCTGCTGCACTACCAGGACCTGATCAAGGTCGGGCTGTCCGGCAACCTCGCGTCCTACTCCTTCACCGACACCGGCGGCCGTACCGTCAAGGGCTCGCAGGTCGACTACAACGGCGCCCCGGCCGGCTACGCCGCCGTGCCCGGTGACGCCCTGGCCTACTCGGACGCCCACGACAACGAGTCGCTGTACGACGCACTGGCCTTCAAGCTCCCGGCCGGCACGTCACCGGCCGACCGGGCCCGGATGCAGGTGCTCGCGATGGCGACATCGGCACTGTCGCAGGGGCCCTCGCTCTCCCAGGCCGGCTCCGACCTGCTGCGGTCCAAGTCGCTGGACCGCAACTCCTACGACAGCGGTGACTGGTTCAACGCCATCCACTGGGACTGCCGCGACGGCAACGGCTTCGGCCGCGGACTGCCGCCGGAGGCCGACAACAAGCCCAAGTGGGGCTTCGCGAAGCCGCTGCTCACCGACCCGTCGCTGACCGTGGGCTGCGCCGAGATCAACGGCGCCTCCGCGGCCTACCGGGACCTGCTGCGGATCCGCACCGGCGAGCCGGCCTTCGGCCTGGCCACCGCCGGGCAGGTCCAGTCGGCGCTGTCCTTCCCGCTGTCGGGCAAGGACGAGACACCCGGTGTGATCACCATGCAGCTCGACGACCTGGTCGTGGTGTTCAACGCCGGTCCGCAGGAGCAGACCCAGCGGGTCGCGGCACTGGCCGGTGAGGACTACGCCCTCCACCCGGTCCAGCGCACGGGCGCGGACGCGACCGTCAAGGCGGCCGCGTACGAGAAGGGCTCGGGCACCTTCACGGTCCCGGCACGCACGGTCGCCGTTTTCGAACGCGGCTGAGCCTCTGCCGCTGATCCCCTGGTCCGGGACTCCCGGGCCAGGGGATCGCTGTGGTCGGGGCGCGGAAGAGCGCCGCTCCCGGCCGTGCCGGACACGGTGCGGAGCGGGTTCCTGTTCCTCGATCCGTGTCGGTGTTGGGCCGAACGGGTGAGGGGGGTGAGGATGGACCCATGAGTAGGTACGAGAGGTACGACGTCACCGACGAGCAGTGGGAAGGCCTGGCCCAGGTGGTCCCGCTGCGCGGCCGCAACGAGTGGCCGTCGCGGGTCGACCACGTCACGGTCCCACGGGAGTACGAGGCCGCCGAGCACCGTCGTTTCATCGTCCTGCGCGTACAGGTCTTCGGCGACGCGCGCGAGGTCGCCGAGTACCTCGTCGCCGGGATGCCGGTGCTGCTGGACCTCACCGGCGCCGACAGCGACGTCGCCAAGCGGATCCTCGACTTCAGCAGCGGTGTGGTCTTCGGACTCGGGTGCCAGATGCACCGGGTCGACCGGAACGTCTTTCTGCTCGCACCCGTCGGCACCGAGGTCGAAGGGGCCACGGCCGCCGCCGTACCTCATTCGTAGGAAGGTCCCTCAGGCGGAACGGTTCGGCGTGTCCAAGGCTGCGTACCGTCCCGATCATGGACGCGAAAACGCAGGTCATGGACGCGAGAACGCCGATCGTGAGCCGCACGCCGGGCGTGGATCCGGACACGCCGCCCGGCCGGGGGAGCAACACCCGGCCCGCTGTCACGCAGTTACGGCTCTCCGCCTTCAGATCGCACCGCGCCGCCGCGTTCCCGCTCGGCCCCATGACGCTCTTCGCGGGGCCGAGCGGCAGCGGCAAGTCGAACGCGCTCCAGGCGTACGAGGCGCTGGCGCTCCTGGGCGCCGGCCGCGACCTGGCCACCGCGTTCCCC
The DNA here is from genome assembly GCF_009832925.1 of Streptomyces sp. Tu 2975. Lineage (GTDB taxonomy): Bacteria > Actinomycetota > Actinomycetes > Streptomycetales > Streptomycetaceae > Streptomyces. Next base: position 1,976,568 of record NZ_CP047140.1, on the reverse strand, counting down.
GAACCGGCCGAGTGCGTCCCGGAGCGGGCGGTCGCCGACAGGCAGGGCCGGCGCGGATTCCGTATCGGCTGCACGGTCGACGGCCCGGCCGGCCCGGTCCTGCTCGACCTGGCCGTGCAGACCGAACCGAGCCTGCGGGTGGCGGGCGAAAGGCTCACCGGCTGCGGCCGGACCCTGCTGACCACCGCACTGCGCGACCCCGCCCGGTCCGTCGTGGAAGCGGCGTGGCACACCGCGGGCTCCGCGACCGTCACCCGGGGTCCGCTGCCCGACGACAGGCTGGGCACCGCGCTGCTGCCCCTGCGCGTGGCGGGGAGCACCGAGGCGCAGTTACAGGTGCTCGCCGCGGCCGAGCAGGTCGTGGTGGCACTGCGGTCGGTGTTCGCCTGCGACCCGCGACCGGAGCGGATGCGTCAGCCCGTGCCGGCGGGGGCCGGGCGGCTGCGCCGCGGCTGCGACAACCTGGCCGAGGTACTGCACCGCACGCGCAGTGAGTGCGCCAAGCGGCACGCGAGGCTCGCGTCGGCGGCACGGATGGGGTGCGCGGGAGCGGTGGCCGACGTCGCGGTCGAGGAACTGGCGGGCGGGCGGGTACGCGCCCTGCTCGCGCGGGGCGGCGCGCTGGGCTCGACGCCGGTGGGGCGGCTCGGCGAAGGGGAGCTCAGGTATCTGGGGCTCGCCCTGGTGCTGCTCACCGGGCCGGGGGTGCTCGCCATGGACCAGGTGGCGGAGGTGCCCGTGGCCTACCAGTCGCTCACGGTGCTCGCCGACGGCTTCGACCGCAGCCTCGACCCCGAACAGACCCGTCAACTGGTGGCGCTGGGGGCCGAGATGTGTGCGCGAGGGCACATCAGGCTGGTGGGGACCGTCACGGACGCGTCGTGCGCGCGGGGGATCGACGGCGTGACGGTGGTAGACCTGGTGCCGTGACGAGAGACGACGGGCCGGATGTCGAGGGGCTGCAGCGCAGACTGGCCGCGTTCGCGGCGGCGCGCGGCTGGGAGCCGTACCACACGCCGAAGAACCTGGCTGTGGCGCTGAGCGTCGAGGCGGCCGAACTGGTCGAGATCTTCCAGTGGTTGACGCCCGAGGAGTCGGCGCGGGTGATGGAGGAGCCGGAGGGGGCACACCGGGTGCGTGACGAGGTCGCTGATGTGCTGGCGTACCTGTTGCAGTTCTGTGAGGTGCTCGGGATCGACGCCCTTCAGGCTCTGTCGGAGAAGATCGACCGCAACGAGATCCGTTTCCCGCCGAAGTGAGAACCGGGACGAACAGCGGGGCACCACCGGGCACACACCGCTACTTCGTCACTCTCCGGAGTCATCGAGTTATCCACAACGGCCTTGCTGTCCACAGATTTCCGAATTCCCCTGGCTTTCCGGCTCAATGGGCTTCACTCTGGGTAATGAACCCAGTGGGCAGAATTTCGTACGAACGGGGGTGCGTACATGGATGCGGAACGGCTCGTCAGGATGTGCCGTCATGCGCTGGCCCAGAGCCGCGCGGTGCCGGAGATCGTCGCGGAGGCGTGGCAGGCGCAGGCTCTCGCGCAGGCGATCGGCGCCCGGCTGGCGCTCGTCGGCCCGCCGGAACTGCGGGGCGAGGCACGAGGGCTGAGCGAGATCGGCGGTCGCGGATGCGGCGTGCTCGACCATCCGATGGTGCGCAGTGGCACCGTCCGGGCCACGGGACTGACCGAAGTGGCCGATCCGGAGGCCACGTTACTCGGTCTGAACGTGCTGCTCGGCGACGTCGGCATCGCACTCGTCGGCGTCGCCTGCGCCACGGACGACGAGGGGCTCTACTGGCAGTGCATCGAGACGATAGACGCCGCCGACGAGTCGAGCGACCGGGTACGCGGCATGCTGCGCCGGCTCGCCGAACGGGAACCGGACCGGCCTCCCGAAACCGTCCGCGGCCGCGCCGGGCCCTGACGGCCACCGTGGACCTTCGGCCGCGACGGGCCGGGAGTCCAGGGTGCAGGATGGAGCCATGGATCTTCGAATCTTCACCGAGCCCCAGCAAGGGGCGAGCTACGACACCCTGCTGGCCGTCGCCAAAGCCACCGAGGACCTCGGCTTCGACGCCTTCTTCCGCTCCGACCACTACCTGAGCATGGGCTCCTCCGACGGACTGCCCGGACCGACGGACGCCTGGATCACCCTGGCCGGACTGGCCCGTGAGACCAAGCGCATCCGCCTGGGCACCCTGATGACGGCCGGCACCTTCCGGTTGCCCGGTGTGCTGGCGATCCAGGTCGCCCAGATCGACCAGATGTCGGGCGGCCGGGTCGAACTGGGCCTCGGCGCCGGCTGGTTCGAGGAAGAGCACAAGGCGTACGGCATCCCCTTCCCGAAGGAGAAGTTCGCCCGGCTCGAGGAGCAGCTGGCGATCGTCACCGGACTGTGGGCCACCGAGGTGGGCAAGACCTTCTCCTACGACGGCACGCACTACCAGCTGTCCGACTCGCCCGCACTGCCCAAGCCCGCCCAGCGGAAGATCCCCGTGCTGATCGGCGGCCACGGAGCGACCCGCACACCCCGCCTCGCCGCCCAGTACGCGGACGAGTTCAACCTGCCCTTCGCCTCGATCGAGGACACCGAGCGGCAGTTCGGCCGGGTGCGCGCCGCCGCGGAGAAGGCCGGCCGGGCCCCGGCGACCTCGTCTACTCCAACGCGCTGGTGGTCTGCGTCGGCAAGGACGACGCGGAGGTGGCCCGTCGCGCGGCGGCGATCGGCCGCGAGGTGGACGAGCTGAAGGCGAACGGACTGGCGGGCTCGCCGGCGGAGGTCGTCGACAAGATCGGGCGCTATGCCGCCACCGGCTCCTCCCGTATCTACCTCCAGATCCTCGACCTCGACGACCTCGACCACCTGGAACTGATCTCGTCGCAGGTCAGCTCGCAGCTGAGCTGACGAGGAGAGCACCGTGAGACCCGCACGTACGCTCGCCGCCGCTCTCGAGGAAGGACCCGTCGTCCTGGACGGCGGTCTGTCCAACCAGCTCCAGGCACAGGGCTGCGACCTGACCGGCAGCCTCTGGTCGGCCCGGCTGCTCGCCGACGACCCGGAGCAGATCGAGGCCGCGCACACGGCGTACGTACGGGCGGGAGCCCAGGTGCTGATCACCTCCAGCTACCAGGCCACGTTCGAGGGGTTCGCCCGGCGGGGACTCGGCCGGAAGCAGGCGGCCGGACTGCTGGGCCGGAGCGTCGCCCTGGCCAGGTCCGCGGCAGACGCCGCCGGCCATGAGGTGTGGGTCGCCGCATCCGTCGGACCGTACGGCGCCATGCTCGCGGACGGCAGCGAGTACCGCGGCCGGTACGGACTCGGCGTGCGCGAGCTGGAGCGTTTCCACCGGCCGCGGATCGAGGCGCTCGCCGCCGCCGGCCCGGACGTGCTCGCGCTGGAGACCGTGCCCGACACGGACGAGGCGCAGGCGCTGCTCGACGCCGCCGAAGGGTGCGGCGTGCCCGTGTGGCTGTCGTACACCGTCGCGGACGGCCGCACACGTGCCGGCCGGCGGCTCGCCGAGGCGTTCGCGCTCGCCGCCGGCCGGGACCAGGTCATCGCCGTGGGCGTCAACTGCTGCGACCCGCGCGAGGCCGCGGACGCGGTCGCGCTCGCCTCGGAGGTCACCGGCAAGCCGGCCGTCGTGTACCCGAACAGCGGCGAACGGTGGGACGCCGCCTCCCGGTCCTGGCAGGGTGGTTCCGGGTACGACCCGGGCATGGTGCGCGCATGGCGCGAGGCCGGAGCACGCCTGGCCGGCGGCTGCTGCCGGGTCGGCCCCGGCGAGATCGCGGAGCTCGCGCGGCTGCTGCGCCCATGAGCACCGGCCGGACACGCGCGGTGCCGCGTCGAACACGAGCCGTCCCCTGACGAAAACCCCTGGTCGGGGCGGCCGATGCGGACGATACTCAAACGCGTGTTCCTGACGATCAGTACCACCGGCACCGTTGAACGCCCCGCGACCGACCTGGGATATCTGCTGCACAAGCATCCCGACAAGGCGCAGGCGTTCTCCACCTCGCACGGCACGGCGCACGTCTTCTACCCCGAGGCGTCCGCCGAGCGGTGCACGGCCGCCCTGCTCCTGGAGGTGGATCCGGTGGCCCTGGTGCGGCGCGGCAAGGGCAAGGGCCGCGGCGGCGCCCCCGACTCGGCGCTCGCCCAGTACGTCAACGACCGCCCCTACGCGGCGTCGTCACTGCTGGCCGTCGCCCTGACCACCGTGTTCAAGAGCGCCCTGCGCGGCGTCTGCGCCGCACTGCCCGGGCGGGCAGAGGCCCCGATGCCGCTGCGTGTCGAGGTGCCCGCGCTGCCCGCCCGCGGCGGCGCCGAGCTGGTCCGCAAGCTCTTCGAGCCGCTCGGCTGGAGCACCGTGGAGGCCGAACCGGTCGCGCTCGACGGACAGTTCCCCGAGTGGGGCGACTCCCGCTACGTACAGCTGGTGCTCGAAGGGGAGCTGCGGCTCGCCGACGCTCTGCGCCAGCTCTACGTGCTGCTGCCCGTCCTCGACGACGCCAAGCACTACTGGGTCGCGCCCGACGAGGTCGACAAGCTGCTGCGCGCCGGTGAGGGCTGGCTCGCCGACCACCCCGAACAGAAGCTGATCACCAGCCGCTACCTGGCCCGCCGCTGGGGACTGACCCGCCAGGCCATGGAGCGCCTCGAACTGGTGCGGCTGGCCGAGGCCGACGACCTCGACGTCGAGGACGTCGACAACGCGGTCGACGAGACCACCGACACGGAGGAGCGCCCCGTACCGCTCGCCGAGCAGCGCAGAGCCGCCGTCCTGGAGGCGCTGCACACGGCAGGCGCGAGCCGGGTTCTCGACCTCGGCTGCGGCCAGGGCCAGTTGGTGCAGGCGCTGCTGAAGGACACGCGGTTCACCGAGATCGTCGGCGTCGACGTGTCGGTGCGGGCGCTGACCGTCGCGGGCCGGCGCCTCAAGCTGGACCGCATGGGGGAGCGGCAGGCGTCCCGCGTCAAGCTGATGCAGGGTTCGCTCACGTACACGGACAAGCGGCTGACCGGATACGACGCCGCCGTGCTCAGCGAGGTCATCGAGCACCTCGACCTGCCCCGGCTGCCGGCCCTGGAGTACGCGGTGTTCGGCTCCGCCCGGCCGCGCACGGTGCTGGTGACGACCCCGAACGTCGAGTACAACGTCCGCTGGGAAAGCCTGCCCGCCGGGCACGTCCGTCACGGCGACCACCGCTTCGAGTGGACCCGGCAGGAGTTCCGCACCTGGGCCGAGGGCGTGGCGGAGCGCCACGGATACGCGGTACGGCTCGTGCCCGTCGGGCCCGACGACCCCGAAGTGGGGCCGCCCACGCAGATGGCCGTGTTCGAGATCACCGAGAAGGAGGCGAAGGCCGCATGACCAGCACGACACTCCCCGAAGGCACGACCGCGCCCGGCCGCCGCCTCCCGGTGACCGACCTGTCGCTCGTGGTCCTCGTCGGGGCCACCGGTTCCGGCAAGTCGACCTTCGCGCGCAGGCACTTCAAGCCGAGCGAGGTCATCTCCTCGGACTTCTGCCGGGGACTCGTCGCCGACGACGAGAACGACCAGAGCGCCAGCGGTGACGCGTTCGACGTCCTGCACTACATCGTGGGCAAACGGCTCGCGGCCGGCCGCCTCACCGTCGTCGACGCGACGAGCGTCCAGGCGGAGAGCCGCCGGCAGCTGGTGCAGCTGGCCAGGCAGCACGACGTCCTGCCGATCGCGATCGTCCTCGACATGCCGGAGGACGTGTGCGCGGAGCGCAACGCCGGCCGGCCCGACCGGGCCGGCATGCCCCGCCATGTCATCGCCCGCCACCGCCGTGAGCTGCGCCGTTCGCTGCGCGGTCTCGAGCGCGAGGGCTTCCGCAAGGTGCACATCCTGCGCAGCGTGGAGGAGGTGGAGAGCGCCGAGATCGTCCTCGAGCGCCGCTACAACGACCTCCGCCACCTCACCGGCCCGTTCGACATCGTCGGCGACATCCACGGCTGCAGCTCCGAGCTGGAGACCCTGCTCGGCAAGCTCGGCTATGTGGACGGCGCCCACCCCGAAGGCCGTACCGCCGTCTTCGTGGGAGACCTCGTCGACCGCGGCCCCGACAGCCCCGGCGTGCTGCGGCGGGTGATGGCGATGGTCGCCGCCGGCAACGCCCTGTGTGTGCCCGGCAACCACGAGAACAAGCTCGGGCGCTGGCTCAAGGGCCGCAACGTCCAGCACACCCACGGCCTCGCGGAGACCATCGAGCAACTGGAGAAGGAGGACGACGCCTTCCGCGAGCAGGTGAAGGAGTTCATCGACGGCCTCGTCAGCCACTACGTGCTCGACGAGGGCAAGCTCGTCGTCTGCCACGCCGGCCTGCCCGAGAAGTACCACGGCCGCACGTCGGGGCGGGTGCGTTCGCACGCGCTGTACGGCGACACGACGGGTGAGACGGACGAGTTCGGGCTGCCCGTGCGCTACCCGTGGGCGGAGGACTACCGGGGCCGCGCCGCCGTGGTCTACGGCCACACACCTGTCCCCAACACCTCATGGATCAACAACACGATCTGCCTCGACACCGGCGCCGTCTTCGGCGGCAGGATGACCGCGCTGCGCTGGCCCGAACGGGAACTGGTCGACGTACCGGCCGAGAAGGTCTGGTACGAGCCGGTCAGGCCGCTCGTCACGGAGGCGCCGGGCGGCCGTGAGGGCCGTCCGCTGGATCTCGCCGACGTGCAGGGCAGGCGGGTGGTCGAGACCCGGCACATGGCCCGCATCGGCGTGCGCGAGGAGAACGCGGCGGCGGCGCTCGAGGTGATGAGCCGCTTCGCCGTCGACCCGCGCCTGCTCACGTATCTGCCGCCCACGATGGCCCCGACGGCCACCTCCAAGGAGGACGGCTACCTGGAGCACCCGGCGGAGGCGTTCGCCCAGTACCGGTCCGACGGCATCGCCAGGGTCGTGTGCGAGGAGAAGCACATGGGCTCGCGGGCGGTCGCGCTGGTCTGCCGTGACGCGGACGCGGCGCGTGAACGGTTCGGCGTCGAAGGACCCACCGGAGTCCTGCACACGCGCACCGGGCGGCCGTTCTTCGACGACCCGGCCGTCACGGAGGAGATCCTGGGACGCCTGCGCACGGCGGTCACCGACGCCGGGCTGTGGGACGAACTCGACACGGGCTGGCTGCTGCTGGACGCCGAGCTGATGCCCTGGTCGCTCAAGGCGTCGGGGCTGCTGCGCTCCCAGTACGCCGCGGTCGGGGCGGCCTCGGGAGCCGTGCTGCCGAGGGCGACCGCTGCCCTGGAGGCCGCCGCCGCCCGCGGCGCCGCCGTGGAGGGACTGCTGGACCGGCAGCGCGAGCGCGCCGCCGACGCGGCCGCGTTCACCGAGGCGTACCGGCGTTACTGCTGGAGCACCGACGGGCTGGAGGGGGTGCGTCTCGCGCCCTTCCAGATCCTCGCGGCCGAGGGCCGCTCGCTCGCCGCGGTCCGGCACGATGAGCAACTGGCCTGGCTGGACAAGCTGGTGGAGCACGACGCCACCGGCCTGCTCCAGGTCACCAGGCGGCTGATCGTCGACACGGGTGACGAGGCGTCGGTGCGCTCCGGTGTCGACTGGTGGCTGGAGATGACCGGGCGGGGCGGGGAGGGCATGGTCGTCAAGCCGCTCCAGGCGCTCGCGCGGGACGGCAAGGGCCGTCTCGTGCAGCCGGGTATCAAGGTCCGCGGCCGCGAGTACCTGCGGATCATCTACGGCCCCGAGTACACCCGGCCGCGGAACCTGGAGCGGTTGAGGGAGAGGTTCCTGAACCACAAGCGCTCTCTCGCACTGCGTGAGTACGCCCTGGGCCTCGAGGCGCTGGACCGGCTGGGGGACGGGGAGCCGCTGTGGCGGGTGCACGAAGCCGTGTTCGCCGTGCTGGCTCTGGAGTCGGAACCGGTGGACCCGCGGCTGTGAGCCGCTGATCCCCGCGGCAGGCAGCGCAGTTCGATCCCCTTGCGACGGTCTCGGGCGCCCGGCGGGCGCCCGAGACCGTTCGTCCATGGGGGCTCGTTCAAGAGGTACGGCTGAGGATCATGCGCCTGCCCGTTGATGAATGCGCCCCTCGTGCCCCCGCGCTCCATCGAGGTCATATTGACCGACCAATGACCGGCCCATAGCGTCGTTGCCCCGACGCAGTGTGACGGTTGGTCAACTCTGTGGCACCGAGTGCCGTATGGGTCCACTGCGCGGGAAGGAACACCGGCGAAGGACGTGGTCCCCCGAAGGGCCAGCACATCCGCTGCGGGGGGCGAGTCGATGAGTCTGTTCGGAGGGGGCCGTTCGTTTCTCGACGCCCTGACTCCCCAGGACCGCGCCACGCTCACCGCACTCGGAGCGCCCCGCGTCTACGCGTCCGGTGACGTCATGATCGAGGAGCGCGACACCAGCACCTTCGTGCTCCTGGTGCTCTCCGGCTGGGCCGTGGTCTCCGTGGGCACCGACCGCGGCGGCCGTCTCATCCTCGCCCTGCGAGGGGCCGGCGAGGTCGTCGGCGACCTCGCGGCCGTGGACCGCGGTCCGCGCAGCGCCACGGTGACCGCGCTGGGCCAGGTGCGCACCGTGGCCGTCTCCGGCGAGCGGTTCCGCAGCTTCCTCGCCGCCAGGCCGCAGGCCACGGCGCTGATCATGCGTCAGCTCACGGCCCGGCTGCGCAGCTCGGACGGGGAGCGCCGCTCCCTCGCGTCCGGTTCCGTGCTCCAGCGGCTCGCCGCCCGCCTGGTCGAACTCGGCGGACGGGTCGGCCGCACCGACGACGACGGCACCGTCATCGACCTGCCTCTGCCGCAGCACGACCTGGCGGCGGCGATAGGGGCCACCAGGGAAGCGGTCGCCAAGGTGCTGCGGCTGCTCCGGGAGCAAGGGGTGGTCCGCACCGCGCACCGGCGGCTGATCGTCACCGACATGGACCTGCTGCGGCTCCTCGCGCAGGGCCGCGAGCAACCGCCGCAGCGCGGACCGGTGAAGAAAAGCCCGCCACTTGTGTAAACGGCTACATCGCCCGTCGCACGACGCACCGAGTCTTGTTCCCGAGACGACAGCACCCAGGGGGTCCGAGTGAGCAGTGCAGCAGCCGTGAACAGACTGGTGGTCTTCGGGGACGCCTGCGGCTCGGGGCGCATGGGCCTCGACGCGAAGAGGCGTATGCGGGCCGCCATGTACGGGGCCTTCGCCGAGGCGTACGCCTCCGTGGGCGTCGAGGTGGACCGCGTCCACCAGGAGGACCGCGGCGACGGCATCCTCGCCGCGCTCGACCCCGGCGTACCGCCGACGCTGATGGTCGGCACCTGGCTCGACACGCTGTTCCAGAGCCTGCGCGAGCACAACGCGGGAAGCGCCGACCGGCTGCGGCTGCGGATCGGGATGAACGCCGGCCCCGTGCTCGACGACGGCAGGGGACTGGTGGGGCGTGCCGTGGACGTGGCGGCACGGCTCTGCGACAGCCCGGTCGCCAGGCGGACCATGGAACTCGCCCCCGGCAGCGATCTGCTGCTGGTCGTCTCCGACTGGCTCTACGCCAACGTGGTGGCCGAAGGCGGACGTTACGTCGAACCGGAGACGTACCGCAGTGCGCGGGTGCGGCTCAAGGAGACCGACGAGACCGCCTGGTTCCACATCCCCCGGTTACCCGCGCCCCCGCTGCCCGAGGACCGGCCCGCATCAGGGCCTGACGCCGCGCACCGGAGCACGGGCGAAGCCGGCGAACCGGGGGCCGAGACCGGCGGTGGGCCGGTACAGGGGGACGGCCCACCGCCTCCGGACCCGCCAGGGTCCCGTACCACCGGCACGAAGGGCACCACAGGGGCCACCGGCACGACAGACCGGGCAAGGACGACAGGCACCGCCGGCACGACCGTCACGCACATCGACGCCCGGGGCGACGTGGCGTCGTTCGAGAACAACGTGTTCCACGGTGAGGTGACCGGCATCCGCAAGAGCCGTGGCACGGCCGCCCCCGACGGGGACGGTGCCGCATGAGCAGCGACCACGACGAGGCCCCGCCGCCCGACGCCCCGGCGGACGAGCAGAAGCCTGCCCCCGCCCCCGACCGGAAACCCGCGGAACCGGACGCGGAGGCCGCCGCGCAGGACGGCGCCGAACCGGCTCCGGAACCGCCCAACCCGTTCGCCACGGCGGGCCGCAGCCCGATGGGATCCGCCGGCGGCACCGGCGGTTCGGGCACCGCCCACGCGGCACGCCGGACCTTCGCACCGCGGCAGGCGGAGCGGGTCGTCACCTTCGGCGACGACGGCCAGTACTTCCACGGCAACTACTTCATCAACCAGTTCGGCGCCGGCCCCGGCCCGGCCATGCTCGACGGACCCGTCCCCGCGGAGGAGCTGCGCCGGCTCGCCGGGGTCTACTGCGAGACCCCCGGCTACGGCCGGATGCGGACCAGGCTGCGCGAGTGCGGGCTGCTGGTCCTGTGCGGGGAACGGGGGAGCGGCCGCACGGCCACGGCCCTCGCCCTTCTCTCCGAGCTCACCGACCACCAGGTCACCCGGCTGGACCCGAGCGAGGCTGTGCACCGGATCTCCGGCGACATGCTCAAGGAGGAGCACGGGCACCTCCTGGAACTCCCGTCCGACGAACTCCACCGGGAGGGCGGCCGGAGCACCCGCGGCGACGGCCGGGACGAGGGACGTCACCCAGGCCGGCTCACGGAACTGCACCTGGACCGCTTCAGCAGGCAGCTGCTGACCGCCAAGGCGTTCGGCGTCGTCCTCGTGGAGAGCGGGGACCTGGCCGACCGGCTGCTGCGCGGCCGTTACGGGATGCAGCTCCGCCCGCCGGGGACCGAGGACGTCCTCCACCGCCATCTGCGCATCCAGCTGCTCGGCGAACCGCCGGAGGCCCTCGACGCCTGCCGCGAACTGGCCCGCCGAGAGGACCTGAAGGGCGCGCTCGGACTCGACGAACTGCGCCCCAAAGAGGCCGCCGGTCTCGCGCAGCTGCTCGCCCGCCACTGGCGCGGCGAACTCGGTGACGACGAACTCCTCGACGGCTGCACCACCTTCGTACGGGCGCAGGCCCGCGCATGGTTCGCCGGCGCCGACCGCCCCGGCACCCTTCCCGAGGCGGGTCCCGCGCTGGGCGCCGCGGCCTTCCGCATCGCCGTCGCCGTGTTCAACGGCTCGCCCTACGGGCTGGCCGCGGAGGCCGCCGAGCAGCTCGCCTGGGAGATGGCCGTCACCCTGGACCCCGAACAGCCGGTCGGACGGCGGCTGTTCGGCACCCACGCCGACGACCGCCCCGTCCTGGCCCGTGCGGTCGTCGAGGACGCGGAGTTCGACCTCGGTGACGCCCAGATCCCGGTACGCGCCATCCGCTTCCAGGGCGAGGCCCTCGCGACCGCCGTGCTGCGTGAGGTGTGGAACGGCTACCACAACGCGCGCGGCCCGGTGGTGCGCTGGCTGCGCACCCTGTGCGACGACCCGCGGCCCCAGGTGTGGGTGCGGGCCTCCGTCGCCGCGGGCGTCCTCTGCTCCTGGGACTGGGTCCACGGGGCGGGCGAACTGATCGGCCCGATGGCCGCCGTGGACAGCCCCGTCCAGCAGATGTCGGCCGCGACCGCGCTCGCGGAGGCGTCCAGGGACGCGTCCGTACGGCCCGCGGTCGGCGCGCTGCTGAAGGAGTGGGCCACGTCGGGGGACGAGGCGCTGGTGACGACGGCCCTGCTGACCCACGGGTACGGCATGGCCGCCGGTTCCGTCCGCGCCTCCCTCGACGCGCTGGCGAAGGCGGTCCGGGCCGGCGATGTGACGACGCTGTCCAACGCGGCGTTCAGCGTCACCCGGCTGCTGGCCGGCGCGGAGCCGGCGACGGTCGTCGCCCGCCTCGGCGCCTGGCTGCGCGGCGGACAGCGGGACCTCGCCGACCTGGTGCTGCTGAGCGTGCTGGGCACGATGACCACGCGCACCACCTATCTGTGGGGCCTCGACGAGACCGAGGCGCTGGAGGAGCACGCCCGCCGGCCGCTGCTCGTGGCCCTGCTGGCCACACACGAACCCCTGGCCGGCAAGCTCGCCGACCTGGTGACCCTCACCCTCGGCACCGCCCGCTCCGGCGAGGTGGCGCTCGAAGCCCTCGGGCGGGTCCTGCGCCAGTGCGCGGACGACCCCGCACAACTGGAGGTGGTCCGCGGCTTCCTCCCGCTGATCACCGTGGAACGCAGGGACCGCGACCGGGTGCGGCACCTGCTGGCCCGGCTGGTCCGGGACGAGGACGACCCCTTGGACAAGAACGCCGCCCGCCTGATGTGGGAAGCGGCGGCGGAAGGAGCTGAACGATGACCCCGTCAGGCGCCGGAGAACCGCCCGCGCAGCAGCCGTTCCGGCCCGACGAGCAAGCAGGCGCCGACGAGCAGGCCGGGGCCGCCGAGCCGCGCAAAGGGCCGCTGCTGCGGGAGTGCGTCCTGCCGTACACGCCGCGCAGCGGCCAGGTGGCGGCCGTGTACCTGTACCCCAACGGGGGCCACAGCGTGCTGTGGCCGAGCCGCAGGGAGGACCACGACAAGCCCTGGTTCGGCGGACCCCGCGCCGTCTTCGAGGTGATCCTCGGACGCCATGTCACCGCCTTCGACCTCGCCCTGCCCGCGGCCGGCGACGCCCAGTCGTTCAAGACGCGCGCCGAGGTGCAGTGGGAGGTGGACGACCCGCGCCTGGTGGTCGAGAAGGCCGTCTGGGACGTCCGCGAGATGTTGCACGGTGACCTGCTGTACGGGCTGCGCCAGGTGTCCCGCCGGTTCCGGCTGACGGAGGCGCAGCGCGCGGAGGAGGCCGTCCAGGCCGAACTGCGGGCCGGCCGGATGGATCTGGGCGCCGATCTCGGACTGCGGACCCGTGTGCATGTCTTCATCGACCTCAGCGACCAGGTCAGGGACCGGGTCGCCGAGCGTGACGACGTCGCCTTCGCGATGGAGAAGGACCGGGCACAGGCCGAGGCGGACCGGCGCAAGGACCGGTACGAGCGCGAACGCGTCGCGGAGCGCGCCGCCCAGCTGGAAGAGGTCCTGCGGCGCGGCGAGGAGGCCGAGATCACCCATCTGATGGCGAGCAACCCCGACAAGGTGTGGGAGATCCGCCAGGCGATCCGGCAGGAGAAGCGGGAGGGCCAGGCCGACTATCTGCACCTGTTCAACCGCCTGCTCGACGCGGGAATGCTGGAGCGGCACGACGTGGGCGAGCAGATGTACGAGGTGCTCCGGTATCTGAGGGACAACAGCAGCAGGGTGACCGGCAGGGTCACCGACCGGGTGCTCACGTCCCCCGAGGGAGGCCGGCCCGCGCTCTCCTCGCGGAGGGAGGAGACCCCGGAGCCGCGGCGGCCGTTCTGGGACGAGGAGCCGGAGGACGCCGCCCCGGCGCCCGACGACGGGCACGTCTACGAACCCACCCGGGTGCAGTCGTCCGCGGAGCGGGACCGCGACGCTCGGCCGGCTTCCGGGTCGGGCGGCGCTCCCCCGAGCGCGGACTTCGACGACTGGGGGGACGAATGAACGGCGGCGCACCACCGGGCCCGGGCACCGGTGCCGGTGTGCCTCCGGGCCCCGTACCCGGCGCGGGTCCCGCACCCGTGCCGGCAACCGGCCCCGGAAGCGGGTCCGCGGGTGCCGACCCCGGCGGCGACGTGCGGTTCGTCGCCGAGCGGCTGCTCAACTCCGTACGCGAGGACATCGGCCGGGCCGACGCCAAGGCGGCGATCCTGCTCTCCGGAGCGGTCGCCGCGCTGGCCGTCGCCTTCTCGCGCAACGAACTTCCGCTGCCGTCGTCCCGGGCGGCGGCGGCCGTCGTGACCGCCGGGCTGCTGCTCTACGCGGCGGGCGTGCTGATGCTCGTCGGCGTGATACTGCCGCGCACGCGGACCGGCGCGGACACCACCTTCCTTCGCGATCTCGCGGTCGGCACGCCGACCGATGAACTGCTCGTCCGGCTCTCGGAGTCGGGCGAGGACGTCGTGCGCTGGCTGGTCGGCCAGGCACGGGTGCACGGGGCGGTCCTGGCCGCCAAATACCGGTGGTTGCGCATGGGGGTCTGCACGCTGACCTTCGGCGCGCTGCTGGTCCTCTTCGGCGAGCTGTGGTGAGAGACGATGCAAATGTTCCGCAAGACGGGTGTGCCGGTGCTGGTCTGCGCACTCCTGATACTTCCGGCCGCGGCGCCGGGACAGGCCGCCGGTTCCTCGGGCAGGGCGGCCGCGCCGGCGTCCGACGGGCCCGACCCGATCGACTTCGCGGTCGTCGTGGACCAGTCGGAGAGCCTGTCCGAGGAGGACCTGGCACGTGAGGTGGAGGCCGCCTCGCTGATCACCCAGGGCGAGATCTCCGGGCGCTCCCGCGCGGCCGTCATCGGCTTCGGCAGCTCGGAGAAACCGGGCCAGTCACCGGTCAGCGAAGTGTGTGCCCTGACCACGGCCGACACCGCGGGACGGCAGCGGCTGAGCGACTGCGTCCAGCAACTGGCCCACCGCGACGACCACAAGACCGGACCGGGCACCGACTTCCCCGCGGCCGTGCGGCAGGCCGTCGACCGGCTGGCGGAGAAGGGTGACAAGGAGATCCCCAAGGTCGTCTTCCTGCTCACCGACGGCCGCCTCGACGTGTCCGACAGCCCCGAGTACGGCGCCGACCAGGCGAGCCGCCAGGCCAACGGCGCGAAGCGCCTCACCGAGGAACTGGCCAGGGCACGGCGGGAGTCCGTGCAGATCTGGCCGCTCGGCTTCGGCGACAGCATCGACCGGGCCGCGCTGACCAGGATGGCCGAGGGCGGATTCCGAGGCGGCTGCGCCGACCTGCCCGACGCCGCCCCGAAGATGCGCGTGGTCGACAGCTCGGCGCAGATCGACAAGGCACTCCAGGAGACCTTCGCCGCGGCCCGCTGCGCCCGCGTGGCGCACGGCACGGTCGGCAAACCGCCCGCCGACCTGTCCGTCACCATCCCGCCCATCGCCACCGACGGCTCCCTCACGGTCAGCAAGCACGACCCCAAGGTCACCGTCACCTACTACGACCCCAAGGGCCGGCGGGTGCCGACCCAGGGCGAGTTCGACGGTTCCGCCTTCGAGACCAGCGGACAGGACGGGCCGGTCGAGGCGCTGCGGGTGAAGAACCCGCTGCCGGGCAAGTGGCGCGTCCATATCGAGGCGCCGGAGGGACACCGCGACCGCGAGGTCGCCGTGCGCGCCATCTGGCAGGGCCGGCTCCGTTCCGCGGTCACGCTCAGCCCGGCCTCGCCCCGCCCGGGGGAGGAGGCCGTCGTCGAGGTCCGCATGCAGACCCGACGCGGTGTGGTGATCACCGACCCCGAGCAGCTCAAGGGCATCCGGGTCTCGGCCCGGATGACCGGCGCGGGGTTCGACCCGGTCGTCGTACCGCTGGCGGACGGCGGCAGGAAGCCCGACGAGCGGGCCGAGGACGCCCGCTACGCCGGACGGTTCACCGTCCCGGCCACCGCCTCCGGGGAGCTGCGGCTCACCACCGAGATGACCGCACCCGGCATCACCAGCGACCGCCGGCCCCTGCACGCCCGCATTTCGCAGGGCACCCCGGTGCTCACGGCCGGCCTGAGCGTCGACCGCGGCGACGTCCACCCCAGGCAGACGGTCAGCGGCACGCTCGACGTCACCAACAACGACTCGGGACCGCACACCCTGCGGCTCTCCCTCGCCGACCAGCCGCCCGGATCGGCGCTGCGCATCACCCCCGCGACGGTGAACGCCGCACCCGGCGGCAGCTCCACCCCGTTCACCGTCACGCTCGGCCCGGGCGTCCCCCTGGGCGAGCTGTCCGGACGGATCACGGTGACCGACCTCGGCGACGGAGGCCGGGTCGTGGATAACGTCTTCCTCGGGGTGCGCGTCACCGCCGAACCCACCCTGTGGGACAGGTGGTGGTGGGCCTTCACCGGCTCCGCGCTCCTGCTGTGCGCCCTCGCCGCCGTGGTCGCCGTGCGGTTGCGGGCGGGGGCCAGGCGGCGGGACCTCTCCGGTGTACGGCTCGAACTGCGGGTGGAGGGGCAGCGCCCCGACACGCTGACCATCAGGGCCGGCCAGAGCACCGGCGGGGAGTTCCTGTTCGGTGTCGGCCGCGCCGGCGACGGGGCACCCGCGCTGCGGCGCGGCGGAGGTTCCCAGGCGTACCGCCTGCGGCGCACGGCGGCCGGGCAACTGCTGCTCAAGCCGCCCGGCGGACCGGAGCGGGCCATCGGGCAGGGCCAGCCGGCGGGCCTGGCCGACGGGTTCGAACTCGTCGTCGGTGACGCCCGTACCGCCTCTCGACCGGGCAGGCCCGGCCGGGACGGACAGGCCCGGGGCCAGGGCGGCGGCCCCTTCGGCCGCCGACGCGTGCCGGGACCGCGCGGCCCGCGTCCCCAGGGCTCCACCGATCGCACCGGCCCCCGCGGCGGACGGACCCGGGGCGACGCCTCGGCCGCCCCGCCGCGACGCGGCACAACCCCTCCCGACCCCCACTTCTGACCCACCTCTCGGCCACGAGCGCCCGTCCACGGCGGCGCAAGGGGAGACAGACATGAAGATCTACCAGCCCATGCTCTACGTCGGTCTGGGCGGCACGGGCGCCAGGATCGGCGCGGACCTGGAGCGCGGACTGCGCCGGGAGCTGTGCGGACCCGACGGCAACAAGCTGGTCACCGACGGCCGTCGGCTGCCGTTCCAGCTGCCCGACTGTCTGCAGTTCGTCTACGCGGACTTCAGCGAGTCCGAGCTGGACAGGCTCCAGCCGGCCGGCCTCAAGGCCGGGGAGAGCGCAGCCCACGCCCGTACCTCACGGATCATCCACGACCTGCTGCCCAGCGACTACGACAGCTCGCCCGAGGTGGCACGGATGCTGCGGGTCGCGCTGCACGAGGAGACCCACCACTGGCTGCCGCCCCAGGAGCGGCAGCCCCGGGTCGCACCCCTGCACACAGGGGCCGGGCAGCTGCCGACCGTCGGCAGGTCGGCGCTGTTCGCGACACTGCGCAGCGGACTCGAGCCGGTGCTGCGCCAGTTGCGGGAGGCGATCGGCGCGATCAGCAACTCGCAGGGCGACCTGCGGGAGATGGGCGGCGGGCAGATCCGCGGCTGCGACGTGTTCGTGGCGTTCTCCGTGGCCGGTGGCACCGGAGCCGGCATCTTCTACGACTTCATCCATCTGATCGGCCACGAGTTCCGCAGGTCCAAGGTCAAGGGCGTCAAGATCTATCCCCTGGTCGTCATGCCCTCCGCCTTCCCGCCGGAGGCCGGCGGCGGCCGTGAGGCGGAACTGAACTCGTCCCGCGCCCTGGTCGACCTCTCCCGCCTGGTCGACGACCAGAACGTGCCCAGTGCCCGGTCCGACTTCGGCGACGTGGAGGAGCAGGGCTCGCTCGGCGTCCGCTACCCCGGCGAAGGCCTCGTCACGCTGCGCCCCTCGACGGTGCAGACCGCGTTCCTGTTCAGCCGCACCGCCGGCATCGAGCCGGAGGACCTGCGCCGCTCCATCACCGCGATGGTGATGTCCCTCATCGGCACGGAACTCGGCGACGACAACGGCCAGGGCCGCACCGAGGGCGACTACCAGTCCTTCGCGGCGAGCTTCGTCAACAAGAGCGTGGAGCGCTCCAAGCCGTCCAGGTCGGGCATCGGCCACCGGTCCATGTCGACCAGCCTGGCCGCCTCGCTGACCGTGCCGGTCGACGACCTGGCCGAGATAGTGGCGGGACGGCTGCTGGCGCAGGCCGTGCGGGCGATGGACGAGGAGTCGCGCAAGCCGGCCGACGACGGCACCGAGCGGGTCCGCGACCTGTTCGACCGCTCCGCCATCGGCCGGCTGTGGACCCGGGAGGCGCCGGAGGTGGTGCCGCCCGACCCGCTGCCCAAGGGCACCAAGGCCATCATGCAGGCCCTGCGGAACCGGCTCGGCGACATGGACGACGCACTCAACAGACTCCAGCGCGAACTGGACGCCGAGATCCCACGGCTGGTCGAGGAGTTCAGGCCGGGCCCGGGCTGCCGCGAACTGCTGGGCGCGATCGACCCGTTCAAGCTGGAGAGGCTGCTCGCCGGACTGCCCGGCCATCCGCAGCGGGTCGCGGAGGCCGGGTTCGTCGGCATGCTCGACAACCGCAGGAACGACCCGGAACGCGGCGAGGGCGTGGACGTCCACCCGCCGCAGATCCCGCTGATCAAGCGGGCCGTCGGCGGGCTCGTACCCGCCCGCTGGGGCGACCCCGATGTGCAGAACGCCCTCGACGAGCAGGACGCCTGGTACCGGTGGCGGGCCCGGCAGAAGTGGCACCGCGGCTGGAAGGACCAGGAGTCGCGATGGCGGCCCCCACTGCTGCGCACCACCAAGGAGATCGGCGAGCTCGTCAAGGCGCTGCGCGGGCACGAGGAGGACGAGCGCAAGTTCTTCGCGGAGCGGCGCAAGGAGCTCTACCGCAAGGACCGCAAGGGCGTGCTGTACCTGCTCCCCCCGCAGAACACCCTCGCCGCCTTCTACGACGACGTGATCCGCCGGCTCTACCAGCACGAGAACCTGCCGGAGAACCCGGGCGCCGCCCGCCTGGTGGCCAAACTGATCCGGCCGGACGACTGGATGCGTGCCCTGGAGTCCGTGCGTCGTTCACCGCAGGCCGGCGTCAAGGAGATCAAGCAGGTCATCGAGCGGCGGGTCAAGGGACTGTTCGTGGAGTCGAGCGTGCTCGGCGACCGTCCGCTGCTGCCGTCGCTGGGGGTGCTGCTGCAGGCCGCGGCCGGCGACGAGGACGCCGCCGCGAAGGTGGACACCCGGTGGCTGGAGCAGTTCCGCTCCCAGCTCGTCGGACTGCTGCCGGTCGGCTTCGAGCCGGACGGCAGCGGCCCGCTCAAGGTGCTCATCGTGCACCCGCAGAGCGAGGCCGGCTCCGGGGCCGCGGCCTTCCTCAGGCGTGAACTGCGCCTGCCGTACGGGACGGTCCCCGAATTCAGAGCCGTGGACACGGAGTCGATCACGGTGGTGCTGTTCCGCAGCGGCATGAGCCTCACCGACGTCTCGGAGGTTCGGCACGTGCTGCGGCTGTGGTCGGAGGCCCGGGACGCCGCCGGCGTCGACGACTTCCTGCACTGGCGCCAGCGCCTCGGCTACCGCGACGACTGGCTCGCCAGCACCGAGGAGGACCGGCGCCGCATCCTGCACCGCATCCTGTGCGCTGTCTGGAACGACCTCGTCGAGGTCAAGGGGTCACCCGATTCGCCCGAGCAGATCCGTATCCGCCTCCAGGAGGGCGGCGCGGCCACCATGACGCTGCGCCTCGAGGCCTTCGACAACAGCGTCTCCAGCTGGGCGGGACTGCTGCGGGCCTACGAGCAGTGGGCGCTGCTCGACGAGGGCCGGATCGTCGAGGAGGTGTGCGAGCGGTTGATGAGCGCACAGCCGGTCGGTCTCGCCACCACACCGGAAGCCCCCTCGCCGCTGTTCCGCCGGCTGGTGCACGAGGTGGCGCCCCGCCAGCTCGCCCTGATCAAGGAGCTGAGCGGGCAGTTCGGCGCCGAGGACGAGGAATGGCTCGTCCCACTGCGCGACTTCTGGGAACAGACCTTCCCCGGCGCGCTCGACATGCGTTTCCCCGGCGCCACCCGCCCCACCCGGCCCAACCTGCGCGCGCTCGACCAGCGCGTCGCGCAGAGCGAAGCCGCACGCCGCCAGGAGGGTGCGCCGGTCCCGGATCCGCGGACGGAGTCGCGACCCGATCCGCGCTCGGAACCCCGCCGCGAACGGACGTACGCGGACGGACAGGACGACGGCCACGGACGGGGCGACGTGGGCCACGGCCGACGGGACCCGGGCCACGACCGCGACGCGCACCCCAACGACCACGAACCGGCAGCCGGCCCCCGCCGGGACGAGGACGCCGCCCGCACCAGGCCGCCGGGCCCCACCGACCCCTGGGACGAGGGCGACTGGGGCCGCCACGGCCACGACCAGGACGGCGACCGATGGTGACCATGGAACAGAACCGCCGGGCCCATGCCGTCGTCGTGGACCTGCGGCGCGGGGGGTCGGTGACCGCGGCGCTGAAGGAGACGGAACACGACCGCACGCGGCGGTTCCTCGTCATCGACGACGCGGCGGACCTCGTGGACCACCAGCGCCTCTACGAACAGCTCTACTCCTACGGACCGGCACGGCTGCTCTGCCTCGCGACCGGTGCCCCCGGGCAGCGGCAGATCCACCGGCCGCTGCCGCTCGGCCCACCGGAGGCCGGTGTGCTGTGGCTGCCCGACACGCTCGTGGGCGCCGCGCCGGGGACCGACAGGTTCGACGCGTCGCTGCGGCCGCTGCTGGAACTCCTCACGGAACCGGCCGTGTTCGACTGCGTCCTCGGTCAGCTGGCGGACGTGCCGCACGGCGTCGCCGTGCCCGCCGTGCACGTACTGGAGCACGACCTGACGGAGGAGGCGCGGTCACGGGCGTGGCGGCAGGCGCTGGAGCACCTCACCGGCCAGGACCTGCCCGTGTCCGTCACCCCGCCGGAGGGCGGCGCCGCGTCCGGCGGGACCCGGCAGGACGGCCTCACCCCCGAACTGTCGCTCCTCCTCGGCCGGTCGGTACCGCGCAGTCTCTCCGACCGGCCGTGGCTGACGCCCGGCGGAAGGACCGACACCCGGCACGAGGAGTGCGTGGACGCCCTGCACGACACCAGGGACGCCTACGAGGCGATCCGGGGCGGGGCAGGTCTGTTCGGCAGGGCCGGCAAGGAGGCCGACCTCCCCGCACGGTTCGAGGTCCTCGCCGACGCGCTGGCCGCGTACCGCACAGAGGTCGCGGGTGCGCTCGGCGACGGTGGCGGCGACCGGGTCCGCCCGGAGCAGCGCGCCCGTCTGCTCGAGCGCGGCATCGAACTGACGGAGGTGCCGGAGGTGACGCGCGCGAGCGTGGGACCGGCGCTGCGCGACCACACGGAGCGCCTCCTCGGGCAGCGGCTGCCCCTGCGGTCCGTCGCGGCGACGCTCAACGCGCTCTCCGGCCGGTCCGCGCCGGCAGGAAGCACGGCGAGACTGCGCCGACTCGACGAGACCTGTCCGCCGGAGCGGGTCGCGGAACTCCCACTGCCGCCGCCGTTCCTGATGCGCCGCCCATGGGCGGCCGACGCGGCCCTGGCCCTGCTGATCTGCTGCGTCGCCGGGCTGTGGCCGGGAATCGGGTGGTTCAGCGGCCCGCTCTGCGCGGCGGTGGGCGCGGGTCTCGCCGTACTGATGCTGCGGCGCCGGCCCGGTCGTTCCCGCGACGGCCGCCTGGACGGGGGCGGGGACACCCGCGCCCTCACCCGCCTCGCCGCGGGCGCCGTCGGTGGGGTGACCGGCGCGTTCGCCGGCGTGGCGCTGTCCCTGCCGGCCTGGGCGGGCCCTCCGGCCCTGGCCGTCGCGCTGACCGCGCTGGTACTGCTGGCGATACGCGACTGGACGGCGGCGGTCGACGACTGGTGGGGGCAGACGGACTGGGCCTTCGCCGCGGGAGCGGTGGAGGGGGTGGACGAACTGCTGGCCGACACGGTCGTGCACGACTGGCTGCTCGCCGACGCCCGCTACCACTGCTCCGACGCGGCGCGAGCCGTCGCCGTACTGGTGGGGTCACTGGCCGACACCGTGGAGGAAAGGCTGGGCGCCGGTCCGTCCGTGGACCGGGCGCTGCCTGTGGACGAACCGGGCGGTCCCTCCGCCGGACAGACGGGCGGCTTCGACTGGGACAGCTGGGGAGACGGCGCCGACGACGACTGGCCGGGACCGACCGTCCCGGGCAACGCCTCACACACGGCCTTCCCGGACGGCCGGGCCGCTCACGGCCCCTACGGAGCAGGGGACTTCGGCCCGGACGCGGGTCAGGGCCTCGGAGACCTCGGACCGGACCTCGGACCGGACTTCGGCTCAGGCTTCGGCTCAGGTTTCGGCCGCGACGCCGCGCCGGAGGCCGGTTCCGACTTCCGCCCGGGCTCCGACGACCATGACACGGACGCCGCCCCGGACCCGGCCCCCGACCCGGCCGGCATCGGCCGCTCCGTACCGCACGTCCCCGGGACGCGGGCGCCGGCCGCCGAGGAGCAGCCGCACGCCCTGCGCAGCCTGTGGCCGTCCCGCTCCGACGGCGACGGCCCGCCCTGGCTCGAACGGGAGACCGGCGACGGCGGCCCGGAACTGGTCGAGACGCTGGTCGGCGACCTGACCCACGGCGCCGCGCTGATCCTCGCCTCCCGCTGGGCCGCCGTGGAACGTGAACCGGCGACCGCGGCCAGGGTGCCGCTGCGCCCCCTGATGGACGAACTCCTCGATGAGGAGCACCGGCGGCTGATCAGGGACGCAGCCGCCGCACCGCCCCCGTACGCCCCGGATCCGGGGAACCGGCCCGGCATCGCCGGCCTGCTCGGTGTCTCCTCCGACCGGGTGCGCCGTCTCATGGCCGACGGCGGCACGGAGCACGTCGTCCCGCTGTGCGGGGCAGAGCACCGGCGGCTGCTCTCCAAGGACCCGCACGCCGCGCGGCGGTTCCGCTTCGCGCCGGAGGCCCTGCGGCGCGGCGCCGAACCGGAGACCGGCCAGGGCGCGTGGCCGGCCGCGGCGGAGGACGTCGTGTGGACGGCGGGCGGCAGGCACGCCGGGGTGCTCACGCTGGTGCCCATGCGCCCGGACACGGTCAGGTCGGTCAGGGGAGAGGAGGGCGGAACGCGATGACCGTGCCGCACAGCACGGGGACACCGGCGGAGGACGTGGAAGAGCTCGAGTTCTACACCCATCGCCAGGACCCCGTCCGTTTCTCCGCCCGTTTCTCCGACGACGTCCGAATGCCGGAGCGGGAGCCGCTGCTGGCCCGGCAGGTGACCCTCGGCAAGGGCTGGCGGGTGATCCAGTACCGGCTGCCGCGCTCCGCGCACGGCGGCGCCGACGCCTACGGCGCGCTCGAGCGGGAGGTCAGCGCGGCGGTCGCGGTGGAGCGGCAGCACGGGGCCGAGCCCTACAGCGAGCTGTTCACCCGCCTCGTCGGGTTCCATCTCGACGCTCCGGAACCGTTCGTCCTCTACAAGGCGCACGCGGGGCGGCCCGTCGCAGAACGGCAGGGCGCGCTGACCGTGGCGGAACAGCACAAGGTGCTCAGCCAACTGGCGCTCGCGGTACGCCTGCTGGAGGACGTCCAACTGGTGCACCGTGACATCAACCCCTACACGGTCCGCTGGGACGGCACCCATGTGCGGCTCGGCGAGCTGTACCGCACCCAGCGGGTCGGCGAGCCCCGCGAGGCGTTCGGTGCGGCGCCGTGGGCCGCACCGGAGCAGCGGGACGGCGCGGGCACCGCCGATCCGCGCGACGACCTGTGGTCGGTGGCCCGGCTCATGTACTTCCTGCTGTCCGGCCGCCCGGGGGACGCGACCGCGCCTCCCGAGGACCTTGCCGACTTCCGAAGGCTCGCCGCGCTCAGCGAAAGTGGGTCGTTCGCTTCTCCGGCCGCGATGCGGGCGGCGCCGGCCGAGCTGATGCGCCTGCTGAACGTCGGCGATCCGCTCGCCGTGGTCTCCTCCGCCCCGGACCCGCTCGGCCGCGCCCGCGCCGATTTCGACGCCAGGCTCGCGGAGAAGCGCGACCGGCTCGGGCTCGAAGCCCCGGCGGACCAGGAGCAGGTGTACGTGGAACTGGTCGACCCCCCGCCCCGCCGCTCGCTCCGGCGGCTGCTGGGTGCCGGCCGCCCGCCCGCGCCCAGGCCGGCGGCCGAGCCCCGGCAGGACGGCCCCGCGGACGTGCCCCTGCCCACCAGGCCCCCGCTGTGCCCGCACTGTCTGCTGCCGGTGCACTACGACGAGACGCAGCTGTTCACGCTCGACAGCAAGAAGGAGCCGAGAAAGCTCGACCTCAGCGCGGAGTACCGTCCGATGCACCGTCAGGACGCCCTGCGCCAGGCCTTCCAGATGTGTCCGCACGCGGACGAGGACCAGCCGCACCGGCTCCCCGTCCCCTACCTCACCAGCGGTGAGCCGCTCACGGTCGCCATGGTCGGCAGCTCCGCCGCCGGCAAGACCCATCTGCTGGCCGCCATGCTCGGCGAGATCGAACAGGGCGGTCTCGAGCCGTACGGGCTCAAGTGCCTGCCGCTCAACCCGGAGGAGCACCGCGAGTACCTCGCGGAGACGGTCCATCCGCTGCACCGCGGGGAGGTGCTGCGGCGTACGGGGCAGGTGCGCTTCGCCGAGTTCGCGGACGGTCTGCTGGTCACCGGGCACGGGGTGACCCGGCCCGTGGTCTTCTTCGACCTGGCCGGCGAGGACCTCGCGCAGAACAGCGACGTGACCCGGTTCCTCATGGGCGTGGGCGCGTTCATCTTCGTGCTCGACCCGCTGCGGGCGCTGCGGCTGCCCCAGCTCGACCCGGTGCGTGAGCGCACCGGACTGGTCCAGCGTGACCTCGGCGACGAGGCGTTCGCCACCGTGCTCGGCCGGATCCCGCGCACCGGCCCGTACATCACCGCCCCCGCGGCCGTGGCACTGAACAAGAGCGACCTGGTCCGCTTCGACCCGTCGGTGGACCGCTGGCTGGCCCGCGGGCTGCCGGCGGTGCTGGACGACGGCACCCTGCGCGCGGAGAGCCGCGACGTCCACGCCTTCGTCCGGCACCACGGCAGCCAGGCATGGCTGAAGCCGTTCGACGACTGCGCCCGCTGCACGCTGCACTTCGTGGCGGCCACCGGAGGCCAGGAGAGGGGCGAGACCTTCCCGCACGGCGTGCGGCCGCGCCGGGTCCTCGCCCCGCTGCTGTCCCTTTTCGCGATGTGCGGGCTTCTGCCCGGGGCCGATTTGAGGGAGACAGGGGTATGACGTCACGTCACACCGGGACCGTGGACCAGATCGTCTTCCGCTGGGACGCCGCCAATCCGATGGGCAACACGGGCTTCGGCCCGGTCGCCTGGTCCGGCGAACGCAGCGAGGTCGTACGGCTGTTCCGGCCCGTCACCCACCTGCTGCGGTCGGCGGGCCCCGACACGTCCCCCGCGCTGGTGCGCCTGGTGAGCGAGGACTCGGCGACGGCGCTGCTGGTGCACAGGACGTCCGGGCGCGGCCTCGGAGGCCGCCAGGACACCTTGTGCCACGCCCTGTACGGGGCCGAGCGGAGCCTCGGCCCCGAGACCTGTCTCGGGCTGCGCACCTGGGACTGGGAGGGCAGCGGCATCGAACTCGGCGAGGTCCGCGGCGCGCTGGACCCGGTGCCGCTCGGCGCCCTCGAACGGTCGGCCCTCGAGGGCGGGAGGCGGTTGGCCGGCGGGCTCCGCCGGACGGAGGCCGAACTGACGGCGGTCGCGGCGGAGGTGCTGCGCGACCCGGCCGCGCTGCACACCGTGCTCGACCGCGCGGGCGACGACGGGCCGTGCCTGCTGCTGTGGGCCTTGTACGGGATCTTCGGCAAGGTCCTGCCGCAGCCGTGGACGTTCGCGACGCACGACACCGCGGAGAGCCGCCGGATCAGGTTCATGTTCGTAAGCCGCTGGTCCAGTTCGCCCGACCAGGACGGGCCGAGGGTGCGCACGGACCCGCTCCAGGCGCCGGACGGACGGCCGCGGGACGTGGCGGAGCGCCTGGTACGCGCCTATCTGTACGCGGTCGAACGCGGCGACGCGCACGAGTTCGAGCTCGCCGACGCGCTGTCGACGGCGCTGCCCCGCGGCGTCACCGTGGGGGACAGCCACGCCCTGCTGGCCGCTTCGGAGGACGCCCTGGCCGTGCTCGAGCGCCGCGCCGGACCCGACCGGTCCGGGCCACGCGCGGGGCGCGACCGGTCCGATCCCCGCCCGTATCGTCCGGAGCCGTCCGCGGCCGACCCGTACCGCGCGGAGCCGTCCGCGCCGGCGGAGTACCGCACGGGGGATGCATCGGCGTCCGGTTCGTACCGTGCGGAGCCGTCCTGGCCGGCGGAGTACCGTACGGAGCCGTCCGCGTCCGCCTCGTCCGCGATGCCGTTCGCCACGTCGCCCGCTCATGACCCGCGACCGCCGGTGGCGCCGGCTCCCGGGCCGTCGGGGCGGCTTCCCGTCGTACGTCCCACCTGGCCGGAGCCGGACGGGGAGCGGCGCCGGCGGCCGGTCCTCGGCCGCCGCTCCGCCCCCAGGGAGACCGGCTCACTGCCGGCGCGGCTGCTCAACTGCCGCGACGAGCGGGAACTCGCCGACACGATCAGGGAGTCGGGCAACGGCGACCTGCTGACGGTACTGGAGGGCGACCCCTCCTACGACGTGCTGACCCTGGTCGTGCGCCGCATCGCGGAGAGCTGGCCGGACTGGACTGCGGGGGAGCGCAAGCGCATGTGCGACGCGGTCCTCGGCCGGCGGCTCTATCTCGCTCCCGGCGCCTCGGCGGCCCGGGGCGGCCCGGACCATGCGGTCCGCGCCGCGAACGCGGCATCGCTGTACCGATGGGCCGTGCGTCCGTTCGCCGCCGAAGCCGATGTCGGACACCGTCTGGAGAGACTGCTGCCCGAACTGTGCGGCGGTGTCGACCCGATCGGGCGCGGGGCGGCCGAGCAGATCCTCACAGGCCGCACCGATCCCGGGATCACGCTGCCGGTCTGGCAGACGCTGGTGCGCCGGTGGATGACATCTCCCGGGTTGTCGCCGTCGCACGTCACGCACGAGCCGCCGGAGCCCCCCGCTCGGGCGCCGGAGCGCCTCGAGCAGCGGCCTCTCGCCCCGGAGCGGCCTCCCGGTCCCCCGGAGTACCGGGAGCACCCCGAGTGGCCGGGCGGGCACGCCCGCCGCACACCCGAGCCGCCCCGCGATCCCGTGCCGCCCCGCCGCCCCGAGCACGCCCGCCGCACAGCGGAGCCGCCCCGTCCCGAGCAGGACCGCCGCACAGCGGCGCCGGACCGTCCCGAGACCGGCCGGTACCCCCTCCGCGACCCGGAGCCTCGGGGCGGTGCCACCGCCCAGCCGCAGACCCGGACCGTTTACCCGCCCGGCGAACCGGTGCGGCCCGGGACCGACGACCGCGGGTCGTCCCGCAACGGGCACCGCTCGTCCATGACGGCCGGGAACGGGCGTGGATTCGTCCTCGCCCTCGGCGGTTTCGGCGCGGTGCTGGTGGTCCTCATCGTGGTCCTCGCCGTGACGTCCTGAGAGCCCGCCGCGGCGGGAGAGCGGCCGAAGAGCGACGGACGAGCGGCGAAGATCCCCGTACGGCGTGTGTCCGGCGGCCCGCACGGCCAGGATGGGGGCATGGGATTCCATGTCGACTCCGAGGCCGGGCGGCTCCGCCGGGTCGTGCTGCACCGGCCCGATCTGGAGCTGAAGCGGCTCACGCCGAGCAACAAGGACGCACTGCTCTTCGACGACGTGCTCTGGGTGCGCCGCGCCCGGCAGGAGCACGACGGGTTCGCGGACGTGCTGCGCGACCGGGGGGTGGAGGTCCATCTCTTCGGTGATCTGCTGCGCGAGTCGCTGGAGCTCTCCGAGGCCAGGAAGCTCGTGCTGGACCGGGTCTTCGACGAGAAGGAGTACGGCCCGCTCGCCACCGACCACCTGCGGGCGGCCTTCGACGAACTGCCCACCGCGGCACTGGTGGAGGCCCTGGTCGGCGGGATGACCAAACGGGAGTTCCTCGCGGGCCATTCGGAGCCGACGTCGGTACGTTTCCATGTGATGGATCTGGACGACTTCCTGCTCCATCCGCTACCGAACCACCTGTTCACCCGTGACACCTCGGCCTGGATCTACGACGGGGTCGCCATCAACGCGATGCGCTGGCCGGCCCGCCGGCGGGAGACGGTGCACTTCGAGGCGATCTACAAGCACCATCCGCTTTTCGTCGGGCCCGAGGCGGGCCCGTTCCACCACTGGTCGGAGGGCAGGACGACTACCCGTCCACCATCGAGGGCGGCGACGTCCTGGTGCTCGGCAACGGCGCGGTGCTGATCGGGATGAGCGAGCGCACGACACCGCAGGCCGTGGAGATGCTGGCCCGCGGACTGTTCGCGGCCGGTTCCGCCCGCACCATCGTCGCCCTCGACATGCCGAAGCGGCGGGCCTTCATGCACCTGGACACGGTCATGACGATGGTCGACGGCGACACCTTCACCAAGTACGCGGGCCTCGGCATGCTCCGCTCGTACACCATCGAACCGGCCGAGGGCGGGGGGCTCAGGGTCAGCGACCATCCGCCGGAGCGGATGCACGACGCGATAGCGGCCGCGATCGGCCTGAAGGACGTCCGGGTGCTCACCGCCACGCAGGACGTGCACGCGGCCGAGCGTGAGCAGTGGGACGACGGCTGCAACGTCCTGGCCGTGGAACCGGGCGTCGTCGTGGCCTACGAGCGCAATGTCACCACCAACACCCATCTGCGCAAGCAGGGCATCGAGGTCATCGAGATCCCCGGCAGCGAACTGGGCAGGGGCCGTGGCGGTCCACGGTGCATGAGCTGCCCCGTCGAGCGGGATGCTGTATAGCAATGCAGGGGATCGTATAGAGTTCCACTGTCACCGCATCCGCCACGCAGGAGCAGCCACCATGGCGATACATCTCGAAGGCCGCCACTTCCTCAAGGAGCTCGATTTCACCGCCGAGGAGTTCCGCGGTCTGATCGACCTGGCCGCCGAGCTCAAGGCGGCCAAGCGCGCGGGCACCGAGGTGCAGCGGCTGCGCGGCCGCAACATCGTGCTGATCTTCGAGAAGTCGTCGACCCGCACCCGCTGCTCCTTCGAGGTGGCGGCCGCCGACCAGGGCGCCTCGACGACCTACCTGGACCCGTCGGGCTCCCACATCGGCAGCAAGGAGTCCGCCAAGGACACCGCCCGGGTGCTCGGCCGGATGTTCGACGCCATCGAGTTCCGCGGCGACGGTCAGCACGTCGTGGAGGAGCTCGCCGCCCACGCGGGCGTGCCCGTCTACAACGGACTCACCGACGACTGGCACCCCACCCAGATGCTTGCCGACGTCCTCACCATGAAGGAGCACAGCGACAAGCCTCTGGAGGCGCTCTCCTTCGCCTACCTCGGCGACGCCCGCTTCAACATGGGCAACTCCTACCTGGTCACCGGCGCCCTGCTGGGCATGGACGTCCGGATCGTCGCGCCGAAGGCGTACTGGCCCGCCGAGGAGGTCGTCGCGCAGGCGCGCCGGGCCGCGGCCGTGAGCGGCGCCAGGATCACGCTCACCGAGGACGTCGCGGAGGGCGTGCGGGGCGCCGACTTCGTCGCCACCGACGTCTGGGTGTCGATGGGAGAGCCCAAGGAGGTCTGGGACGAGCGGATCAAGGCGCTGGCTCCCTACGCCGTGACCATGGACGTGCTGCGCGCCACCGGCAATCCGGAGGTGAAGTTCCTCCACTGCCTGCCCGCCTTCCACGACCTGGGCACGCAGGTCGCCCGGGAGATCCACGAGCGGCACGGACTGGCGGAGCTGGAGGTCAGCGACGAGGTCTTCGAGTCGGAGCACTCGGTGGTATTCGACGAGGCGGAGAACCGTATGCACACCATCAAGGCCGTCATGGTGGCCACGTTGACGGGTGTCACGGCGGGCGGGAGTACGGCATCCGTATAGCCATGTGCCGAATTGGGTGATCATGCACACTGCGGGCTGGTATGTCCGCCATCAGTGGGGTCCGGGCTCGCACGCCCGGACCCCACTCGTGCGTCTCCGCACGACCGAACCACTCGAACCACCGAACGACCACCGCCTTCTCCTTCGCGGAGCCGGGCAGCGCGATACCGGTGTCTGGCAGTTCCTACTCGTTCGCCTACGCCACCCTCGGCGAGCGCACCGCCTTCGCGGTGTTC
Organism: Streptomyces sp. Tu 2975; assembly: GCF_009832925.1. Classification (GTDB taxonomy): domain Bacteria; phylum Actinomycetota; class Actinomycetes; order Streptomycetales; family Streptomycetaceae; genus Streptomyces. The sequence goes on along the minus strand of NZ_CP047140.1, from coordinate 1,946,782 downwards.
CTGCTGGCCGGAGCCGTCGTCCACACGCTCTACGGCCGCCGGAACTCCCGTCTCGCGGCCGGCCCGCCGCAGGCCGGGACCGAAACGACGCCGCTCGTCGACGCGTAGCGCCCCGATCCAGGCCGGGATCAGGCCGGTCCTGGAGGGTGAACCAGACCGCCTTGCCGCGTGCCGTGGGCCGATGACCGCACGCGGTGCTCAGCGCCCGGATCAGGAGCAGGCCGCGGCCGTGCTCCTGCCAGGGTCGGGCTGCGGCAGCGGGGCGGACGGGGACAGTCCGTGGGGCGGCGTGGGGTCATGGTCGTGGACCTCGACCTGGCAGCCCGTCGGCAGCAGTTCCACCACGAGCTCTATGGGTGATCCGCCGGGGGTGTGCTCCACGGCGTTCGCGACCAGCTCGGCCGTGAGCAGTTCGGCGGTGTCGCGGTCCGGGGGCGCGGGTGGTCGCCGCCCGCCAGCGCCGCGCGCACCAGCGCGCGGGCGATGGGCACGGCCGCCGTGGTGTGCGGCAGCGGGACGCGCCATGAGGCGGAGTCGGTGGCTGGGGACAAGGCGGGCTTTCCGTTCGGTGGCAGTTGCTGAGCACGACCCTACGAAGTACGGGACGCCGGAACGGGGCCGCGTACCCGGCGGGGCCGGCACCTGTGCCACAACCGGTACGGGACGTTCGCGGAGTCGCAACACTCGTATCGCGCACTCATGACGGAAGTCACGAATGAGTGATAGCTTCGAGTCAGAGGCAACGCAGCAGACCGCCCGTGCCGAGGGAGGCCCCACTCCATGAGCCCCTTTACCGGTTCCGTGCCACGTACGCAGGAGTGGCGTCATCTGCGGCTGACGAGGAAGGACGGCGTCGCGACCGTCACCCTCGCCCGCCCGGAGAAACTCAACGCCCTCACCTTCGGCGCCTACGCCGACCTGCGTGACCTGCTCGCCGAACTGTCACGGGAGCGTTCGGTGCGTGCCCTCGTGCTCGGCGGTGAAGGACGCGGATTCTGCTCCGGCGGTGACGTCGACGAGATCATCGGCGCGACCCTGTCCATGGACACCGCCCAGCTCCTCGACTTCAACCGGATGACGGGCCAGGTCGTACGGGCGGTCCGGGAGTGCCCCTTCCCCGTGATCGCCGCCGTGCACGGCGTGGCGGCGGGCGCGGGCGCGGTGCTGGCGCTGGCCGCGGACTTCCGGGTCGCGGACCCGTCCGCGCGCTTCGCCTTCCTCTTCACCAAGGTGGGGCTCTCCGGCGGTGACATGGGCGCGGCCTATCTGCTGCCCCGTGTCGTCGGCCTCGGCCACGCGACCCGTCTGCTCATGCTGGGCGAACCGGTGCGCGCGCCGGAGGCGGAACGCATCGGCCTGATCAGTGAACTGACCGACGAAGGGCAGGCGGACGCCCGGGCGGCCGAGCTCGCCCGCCACCTCGCGGACGGCCCGGCACTGGCGTACGCCCAGACGAAGGCGCTCCTGACGGCCGAGCTCGACATGCCGCTCGCGGCGTCGGTCGAGCTGGACGCGGCGACGCAGGCACTGCTGATGAACGGCGACGACTACGCCGAGTTCCACGCGGCCTTCACCGAGAAGCGGCCGCCCAAGTGGCAGGGCCGCTGACATGGCCTCCGTGACACCGCCCCCGGCCGGGCCCGCGGCCCCACCCCACGCGGCAGGCCCCGAGCGGTCCGCGGCTCCGGACACCGAGGCCCGGCCGGCGCGGAAGGCGAGGCCTCTTCGGATCGCCGTCATCGGCGGCGGACCTGGCGGGCTGTACGCGGCCGTGCTGCTCAAGCGGCTCGACCCCGCCCGCGAGATCACCGTCTGGGAACGCAACGCACCCGACGACACGTTCGGCTTCGGCGTCGTGCTGTCCGACGAGACCCTCGGTGGGATCGAGCACGCCGACCCCACCGTCCACCGCTGTCTCCAGCGCGAGTTCGTACGCTGGGACGACATCGACATCGGCCACGGCGGACAGACCCTCACCTCCGGCGGACACGGCTTCGCCGCCCTCGGACGCCGTAGGCTCCTGGAGATCCTCCACGAACGCTGCGAGTCCCTCGGCGTACGCCTGCGCTTCCGTACCCCGGCACCGCCCGCCGCCGAACTCGCCGCCGAGCACGACCTCGTCATCGCAGCGGACGGCGTCCACAGCGCCACCCGCGAGGCGCACGCCGACGTCTTCGCTCCACGCGTCACCACCCACCGCTGCCGCTACATCTGGCTCGCCGCCGACTTCGCCTTCGACTCGTTCCGGTTCGAGATCGCCGAGACCGAGCACGGCGTGATGCAACTGCACGGCTACCCCTTCGCGGCCGACGCGTCCACCGTCATCGTCGAGATGCGCGAGGAGGTCTGGCGTGCCGCCGGCTTCGACACCTGCGACGAGCAGCAGTCGACCGAACGCTGCGCCAAGGTCTTCGCCGAGGTGCTGGGCGGCCGGCCGCTGCGCGGCAACTCCTCCGCCTGGACCGCCTTCCGCACCGTCGTCAACGAGCGCTGGTCGCACGGCAACGTCGTCCTCCTCGGCGATGCCGCGCACACCGCCCACTTCTCCATCGGCTCCGGTACCAAGCTCGCCGTCGAGGACGCCCTCGCCCTCGCCGCCTGCGTCGAGGAGCAGCCCGACCTCGCCACGGCCATCGCCACCTACGAGAGCGAACGCCGGCCGGTCGTCGAGTCCACCCAGCGCGCCGCCGCCGCCAGCCTGCGCTGGTTCGAGGAACTGGCCCTCCACACCGACCAGCCGCCGCAACAGTTCGCCTTCAACCTCCTCACCCGCAGCCGCCGCGTCACCCACGACAACCTGCGGCTGCGTGACGCCGCGTTCACCGACGCCGTCGAGCGGGACTTCGGCTGCCCGCCGGGCACGCCGCCGATGTTCACCCCGTTCCGGCTGCGTGGGCTGACCCTGCGCAACCGTGTCGTGGTCTCACCGATGGACATGTACGTCGGCGAGGACGGCATGCCCGGCGACTTCCACCTCGTCCACCTCGGTGCCCGCGCCCTCGGTGGGGCGGGCCTGCTCATGACCGAGATGGTGTGCGTCAGCCCCGAAGGCCGTATCACCCCCGGCTGCACCGGCCTCTACACGACCGAGCAGGCCGCCGCCTGGCGCCGCGTCACCGACTTCGTCCACCACCACGCGCCCGGCACCGCGATCGGCGTCCAGCTCGGCCACTCCGGCCGCAAGGGCTCCACCCGGGTCATGTGGGAAGGCATCGACCAGCCGCTCGACACCGGCAACTGGCCGGTGTCCGCCGCCTCCCCCCTCCCGTACCGGCCGGGGGTCAACCAGGTACCGCACGCCCTCGACCGCACGGGACTCGCCGAGATCAGGCAGCAGTTCGCCGCGGCCGCCCGCCGCGCCGCCCGCAGCGGCTTCGACCTCCTCGAACTCCACTGCGCCCACGGCTATCTGCTCTCCGGTTTCCTCTCGCCGCTGACCAACCGGCGTCACGACGCGTACGGGGGTTCGCCCGAGAACCGGCTCCGTTTCCCGCTCGAGGTGTTCGACGCCGTGCGCGAGCAGTGGCCGGAGGACCGGCCCATGACGGTCCGGATCTCGGCCACCGACTGGGCCGACGGCGGGACCACCGCGGAGGACGCCGTCGTGGTCGCCCGCGCCTTCGCCGCCCACGGCGCCGACGCCATCGACGTCTCCACCGGCCAGGTCGTCGCCGACGAACGCCCCGAATACGGCCGTTCCTACCAGACCCCGTACGCCGACCGGATCCGCAACGAGGCACACATCCCGGTGATCGCCGTCGGCGCGATCTCCTCATGGGACGACGTCAACTCGATCCTGCTGGCCGGCCGTGCCGACCTCTGCGCCCTGGCCAGACCGCACCTCTACGACCCGAACTGGACGCTCCACGCGGCGGCCGACCAGAACTACACCGGAGCCGGGGCGCCCTGGCCGCTGCCGTACCGGGCGGGCAGCCGCAAGCCGCCCACCGGCCGCACCGACGCCCCGAAACCGAGGCTCACGCTCGGCTGAGGCACTCGTGGCACAGGCACGGATCGGGATGCGGGCCGCCGTGGTACGAAGCGCGCTGCTCGACGGCGATCCGCTCGAGCCGCGCAGCGTACGCGACGGCATCCTCCTCGGTCCGCACCGGCCACCAGGTGACCTGGGCATACCGCCGCAGCACGGCCGGCGTGTACACCAGCTTGGCGCGGAAGCCGTGCAGATGGCGGGTGGCGGTGTCGATGGTGATCCAGCGGCCGGTGTGCCGGCCGCGCCCTATGGTGGTCAGCTGCTCGTGCCCCATGCCGGGGTAGGCGGACGCGACGAACACCTTCGCCCCGCCCCGGTACGACTTGGTGCCGGGCCGCAACTCCTGCCCGAGGTCCCCGTAGCGGCGCCACAGCACGACGTTCGCGGCCACCATCCACACGGGTTCGAGCTCCTCGCCCAAGGCCCGCGGCTCCCCGGTCACGGCTGTGACTCCCCGGTCACGAACGGCGCCCCCGCGTCCCGCAGCCGCGCGTGCAGCCGACCGAAGACCTCGGCGGACCGCCCGCCCGGCCAGCCCTGGGGCAGCAGCTCGGCCGGCAGGCCGGGGTCGGCGTAGGGCAGCCGCCGCCACGAGTCCAGCGCCGGCAGATAATCCCGGTACGCGTCCTGCGCGGGCGTCTCGCCACGGGCGTCCCATGCACGCAGCACCGGCTCGTGCCGGTCGAGGAAGTCCTCGTGCTGCTTGGCGATCGCCGCCAGGTCCCACCAGCGGGAGACCGCCTCCGCCGTCGCCGCGAACCCGAGGTGCTCACCGCGGAACAGCTCGACGTACGTGTCGAGCCGCAGCCGCCGCAGCGTGTGCCGGGTCTCCTCGCAGAGCCGGGCGGGCGCGATCCACACCCCGGGCGCGGCGGCGCCGAAGCCGAGCCTGACCAGCCGCGAGCGCAACAGGTGGCGCTTGTGCCGCTCGGCCTCGGGCACCGAGAACACAGCGATGACCCAGCCGTCGGACAGGTCGGCGGAGGAGGGCGCGTAGATCCGCCGGTCCCCGTCGTCGAGGAGCTGGCGGGCGTCCTCGGACAGCGCGTAACCGGCCGCGCCCTCCTGGGTCCGTTCCGGCACGAGCAGCCCGCGCCGTTTGAGCCGGGAGACCGAGGAACGCACGGACGGGGCGTCGACGCCCAGGACGCCCAGCAGCCGGATCAGCTCGGCCACGGCGAGCGGACCCGGCCGTTCGCGTCCGTACGCGCCGTACAGGGTGACGATCAGGGATCTTGGGGTGTGCTGCTCGACCACGCGATCACTCTAGAGCTCGCAGCCGGTAGCGCTGCAGCTTGCCGGTCGGTGTACGCGGCAGAGCGTCCAGGAAGACGACTTCCCGGGGACACTTGAACGGCGTCAGCCGCTCCTTGACGAAGTCCCGCAGGGCGTCGGCCGTCGCCTCGTCGCTCGTCGCGCCCTCCCGCAGTACGACATAGGCCACGGCGATCTGGCCCCTCAGTTCGTCGGGCCGTCCGACGACCGCTGCCTCCGCGACGTCGGGATGGTGCAGGAGAGCGTCCTCCACCTCGGGCCCGGCGATGTTGTACCCGGCCGAGATGATCATGTCGTCGGCGCGGGCGACGTAGCGGAACCAGCCGTCGGGCTCGCGGACATAGGTGTCACCGGTGAGGTTCCAGCCGCCCCGCACGTACTGGGTCTGCCGCGGGTCGGCCAGATAGCGGCAGCCCACCGGGCCGCGAACGGCCAGCAGCCCCGGCTCGCCGTCCGGCACCGGCAGACCCTCGCCGTCCACCACACGCGCCTGCCACCCGGGCACGGGGACACCGGTGGTGCCTGGCCTGATCGACCCGTCCGCGGCGGAGATGAAGATGTGCAGCAGCTCGGTCGCCCCGATGCCGTTGATGATCCGCTGCCCGGTCCGTTCCAGCCATGCCTGCCAGGTCGCGGCGGGCAGGTTCTCCCCGGCCGACACGCAGCGGCGCAGGGACCGGGTGTCGTGGGAGTCGAGCTGGTCGAGCATCACCCGGTACGCGGTCGGCGCGGTGAACAGCACCGACACCCGGTGCTCCGCGATCGCGGGCAGCAGCTGCCCGGGGCCGGCCTGTTCCAGCAGCAGCGCCGACGCCCCGGCCCGCATGGGGAAGACGACGAGCCCGCCGAGCCCGAAGGTGAAGCCGAGCGGCGGGCTGCCGGCGAACACGTCGTCGGGCTCCGGTTGCAGCACATGAGCGGAGAACGTGTCGGCGATCGCCAGCACGTCCCGGTGGAAGTGCATGCACCCTTTGGGGCGGCCTGTGGTGCCCGACGTGAAGGCGATCAGCGCGACGTCGTCGGCCGCAGTCGGCACCGGCTCGTAGGGCTTCGGCCCGGCCGCGGCGGCCAGGCGCAGCAGGTCGTCGGGGGCGTCGCCGCCGTAGGCGGTGATCCGCAGCCCCGGCACCTCCGCCTTGACCAGGTCGTCGACCGTCCGCACGTCGCAGAGGGCGTGGCCGACCGAGGCGATCTCGCACACCGTGGCCAGTTCCACGGCCCGGTGCTGCGCCAGGACGGTCACCGCCACGGCGCCCGCCTTCATCACGGCGAGCCAGCACGCGGCGAGATGCGGCGTCGTCGGCCCGCGCAGCAGCACCCGGTTGCCGGGGACCACCCCGAGTTCCGTGGTGAGGACGTGCGCGATCCGGTCCACCTGCTCGCGCAGTCGCCCGTACGACCAGACCTCTCCCGCGCCCGCACGGAAGACGGGGCGGTCCGCGCCGAAGCGCTCGATCGTACGGTCGAGCAACTCCTCGCCGCAGTTGAGGTGCTGCGGATACCGCAGCTCGGGCAGCTCGAAGAGGAGTTCCGGCCACTGGCCGATGGGCGGCAGATGGTCGCGCGCGAAGGTGTCGAGGTGGGCCGAGGGTGTCAGCTCCATGGTTCGCCCCCTGTCGGGTCGGCGTCGCCCAACGAGCGTATCGTGACAGTGACGACAGTCAACAGTTCGCGATACCGTGCTTTCCGAAGGCGCCGCCAGGGCCGTCCCCGGCCGGCCGCGGACCGTCCAGGCCGTTCTCAGTGGGAGCACGAATGTCCGTATTCTCGCTCGATCCGGTACAGACCGCCTGGTGCGCGCGGCTGCGCACCCTGACGGAAGAACGGCTCCGTCCGCTCGCGGAGAAGGGTGAACCTGGCCGCGTCAACCGCCCCTTGATCCAGGCACTCGGCGAACTCGGGTTGCTGGAACGTCTGTTCACGGCCGGCGCGCTCGAACTGTGCCTGCTGCGTGAGTCCCTGGCGTACGGCTGCACGGAGGCGGAGACCGCCCTCGCCCTCCAGGGACTCGGCACCTCGCCGCTCGTCCAGGCGGGTAACGAGGAGCAGCGCGGCCGCTGGCTCCCCGAGGTGGTCGCGGGCCGCGCCGTCGCCGCCTTCGCGCTCAGCGAGCCGGAAGCGGGCTCCGACGCCGCCGCGCTCGCCCTGAAAGCGGTGCCCGACGGCCGCGGCTGGCGGCTGAGCGGCGAGAAGCGGTGGATCTCCAACGCCCCGGAGGCCGACTTCTACACCGTCTTCGCCCGTACCACCGAAGGCGCGGGAGCCCGCGGCGTCACCGCGTTCCTCGTTCCCGCCGACCGCCCCGGTCTCGACGGCAGCGCACTGGAGATGCTCTCACCGCACCCCATCGGCGCGCTCACCTTCGACGACGTACCGGTCACCACCGACGACCTGCTCGGCGAGCCGGACCGCGGCTTCCGCGTCGCCATGAGCACCCTCAACCTCTTCCGCCCCAGCGTCGGCGCGTTCGCCGTCGGCATGGCACAGGCTGCCCTCGACGCGACCCTCGCCCACACCGCCGCCCGCCGCGCGTTCGGCGGCCCGCTGAGCGAACTCCAGTCCGTCGCCCACACCGTCGCCGAGATGGCCACCCGCACCGAGGCCGCCCGGCTGCTCGTCCACGCCGCCGCCTCGGCGTACGACGCCGGGGCCGCCGACGTGCCCAAGCGGGCGGCGATGGCCAAACTGCTCGCGACGGAGACCGCCCAGTACGTCGTCGACAGCGCCGTCCAGCTGCACGGCGCCCGGGCCCTCCAACGCGGCCATCTCCTCGAGCACCTCTACCGCGAGGTCCGCGCCCCCGGATCTACGAGGGCGCCACCGAGGTGCAGCGCACCATCATCGCCAAGGAGCTCTACGCCGAGGAGGCCCGCGCATGACCCTGTCCCGCCACAACCCGGCCGAGCTCTCCCCGCCCACCGGCTTCTCCCACGCCGTCACCGCCATCGGCAGCCGCCTGGTCTTCCTGGCCGGCCAGACCGCGCTGGACACGGACGGCAAGGTCGTCGGCGACACGCTCCCCGCGCAGTTCGAGACCGCCCTGTCCAACCTCCTCACCGCGCTCGCCGCCGCCGGAGGCACCCCGCACGACCTCGCCCGGGTCACCGTCTATGCGACCGACGTCGCCGACTACCGGCTCCACGCCCACGAACTGGGCCGCGTCTGGCGGCGCCTGGCGGGCCGCGACTACCCGGCCATGGCCGTCATCGGGGTCGTACGGCTGTGGGACGAGCAGTGCCTGGTCGAGGTGGACGGGGTGGCGGTGCTGCCCTGAGCGGGTGGTCCGGCGCCCCTTGATCGACTGGTGGGTATTCACCCGACAGGCTTAACGTCGAACAGTGGACGGCCCCGTTCATCCCCCGCGCCGGGGGGACCCCTCACGAGGCACGATGCGCCATGACGACTCCGCAGCCGACCTCCTCCGTCCGGACCGCCGCATCCGATCGCGGTGGCGGAAACGGAATGGCACTGTTCGTCATCGCTTCCTGCCAGCTGATGGTGGTTCTCGACATCACCATCGTGAACATCGCTCTGCCACACATCCAGAGCTCCCTGGACTTCTCCACCACCAGCCTGTCGTGGGTGGTCAACGCCTACACGCTCACCTTCGGCGGTCTGCTGCTCCTCGGCGGCCGGATCGGTGACATCCTCGGCAGGCGGCGCGTCTTCATCTTCGGCGTGCTGCTCTTCGTGCTGGCGTCCCTGCTCGGCGGACTCGCCCAGAACTCCGGCCAGTTGCTCGCCGCCCGCGCCCTCCAGGGCGTCGGCGGCGCGATCGCCTCGCCGACGTCGCTCGCGCTGATCACCACCACGTTCACCGAGGGCCCCGCACGCAACCGGGCGTTCGGCGTCTTCGCGGCCGTGTCCGCGGGCGGCGGGGCCATCGGCCTGCTCGCCGGCGGCATGCTCGTCGAATGGCTCGACTGGCGCTGGGTGCTGTTCGTCAACGTGCCGATCGGTCTGCTCATCGCCATCGCCACGCCCCGCTGGATCAAGGAGTCGGAGCGCCGTCCCGGCCACTTCGACGTCGCCGGTGCGCTGACGTCCACGCTCGGCATGGTGGCACTGGTCTACGGCTTCATCCGTGCCGCACAGGAGGGCTGGCGCGACAGCTGGACACTGGCGTCCTTCGGCGCCGCCCTGGTGCTGCTCGGCGCGTTCATCGCCGTCGAAAGGCGCTCGAAACAGCCGATCACGCCGCTGCACATGTTCGCCGACCGCAACAGGGCGGGCACGTACGGCATGATGCTGGCGCTCGCCGCCGCCATGTTCGGCATGTTCTTCTTCCTGACCCTGTTCGTCCAGAACGTGCTGGGCTTCGGGCCCCTGCGCGCCGGTCTGGCCTTCCTCCCGGTCAGCGTGGTCATCACCATCGGCGCGGGCCTGGCCTCCCAGCTGCTGCCGAGGTACGGTCCGAAACCCTTCATGGTGACCGGCGCCGTACTGGCCGCCGCGGGACTGGCGTGGCTGACGCTGACCGACATCAACTCCACCTACGCGGGCAGCATCCTGGGGCCGATGCTGGTCTTCAGCCTCGGGATGGGCATGCAGTTCGTCTCGCTGACGCTGATGGCGCTCTCCAACGTGCCGGTGCACGAGTCCGGCGCGGCGTCCGGCCTGTTGAACGCCACTCAGCAGGTGGGCGGTTCGCTGGGTCTGTCGATCCTGGTCACGGTCTTCGGCACGGCGAGCACGAACGAGGCGAAGGATCTGATCCCGCGGTTCATGGCGGAGGCGACCCCGGCGGAGCGGCTCGCCTTCCAGCGCACCGGTGAACTGCCGTCGCCCTGGGCGGACCAGGTGCTGACCTCGGGTGTGTCCGCGGCGTTCATCATGGCGGCGATCTTCGCGGTGCTGGCGGCCCTGATCGCGCTGCTGGTCATCCAGGTCCGCCCGTCCGACCTCGAACGGCTCAAGGGCGGTGTCACGCCCGGTCCGGGCGCCTGACTCCTGTGTCCGGCCGAAGTCCGCCGGTACCGGCAGAAATTGCCCATTGACCCACAGCCTTAATGGGCGTTCTATGGATATAAAGGACACATAAGGCTGCTGGTAGGAGGCGGCGTCCACCATGACCACCCACGCAGACATAGAGCAACACCCGGACCTGGCCGAGATGCGTTCCCGCTTCGAGCGGGCGACCAGCACTCCACGCGCCCAGGCGGTGGAGACGCTGGGCCTTGTCACCGGCGTCTTCCTGGCGGCATCACCATGGATTGTCGGCTTCAGCGGACTGACCAACCTGGCCGTGTCCAACCTGATCACCGGTATCGCCTTCGCCCTGTGCATGGGCGGCTTCAGCTCCGCGTACGAGCGCACCCACGCCATGGCATGGGCGGCATGTGCCATCGGCGCATGGACGATCATCGCCCCCTGGGTCGTCGCCGGTGCGATGGACACGACCCGCAGTGTCGTCAGCAACATCATCGTCGGTGCGGTCGCCCTGATCTGCGGCCTGGCCATGGCCGCTGCGGCAGGCGGACGGGGTGGCGGCGGTCGCAGGCGCGGCCCCGCCTGACAGCCACCGCTTCGGTTCACGGCGAAGGGCTCCGGTGCGAGGAACCGGGGCCCTTCGCCCTAGCGGGGGCCGCGTGGGACGGCGGGCTCAGGACCCGTCGGCCGTCCGGTGCAGGATCTCCGCCAGCTCGTGCGGCCGGGAGAACATGGGCCAGTGACCGGTGTCCATCTCGACCAGGCTCCAGTGTTCGGAGGCCAGGAGCCCGGCCACCGTCGCGTTCGGCTCCGGGCCGTCGAGCAGGCACTTGACGTACGTCGCCGGGAGCTCGCCGAGCGGGCGTGCCAGCGCGGCCGGATCGGTCAGCGTGGCGCCCGGGTGCGGCGTCGCGCCCGCCACGAGGAGGCCGATCTGCTGGTCGGTGAGACCCTGCCCGGCGCAGTCGGCCGCCGTCAGGGGTGGCCAGAAGCCGTCGTTCTCCGCGAGCGTGGCTTCCATGTCGGCCCGGCCCTGCCACCAGCCGTCCGCGAAGGACGCGCCGTCGGTCGGGACCTCCGAGTCGACGAAGACGACCCGGGCCAGCCGGTCGCCGATGCGCTCCGCGGCCTGCCCGACCGGGATGCCCGAGTAACTGTGACCCACGAGGACGACGTCCCGCAGGCCACGCCGCTCGACCTCGTCGACGACATCCTGGACGTGGGTCTGCCGCCCCACCGGCTCGCCCCGCCTCTCGGCGAGGCCCGACAGCGTCACGGCATGGGCGCCGTGCCCGGCCGCCCGCAGCCGCGGCACCACCTCGTCCCACGCCGAAGATCCCAGCCACGCGCCCGCCACGAGTACGAATTCCGTCATGGCGGCCAACGTAGCGCGCGGGTCCGACACTCGGCTTCCCCGTGCGGCGTCCCCGCCCGCGAAGGGCTCAGCGTGCGAGGAATTCCAGGAGCGCCTGGTTGAACCGGTCCGCGTGCGTCACGTTCAGCCCGTGGGGCGCGCCCTCGATCAGGACCAGGCTGCTGTCGGCGAGGCTCTCGTGCGTCCGCCTGCCGCTGACCTCGAACGGGACGATGGCATCCGAGTCGCCGTGGATGACCAGGGTAGGCACGTTCATCGCGGCGATCTCGTCGCGGAAGTCGGTGCGCGCGAACGCCGCGATGCAGTCGAGCGTGCCTTTGGGGGACGCGAGCGTGGCGATTTGGACGTTATAGGCGTGCTGCGCCGCACTCACCAGATCGGTGCGCTCGCCGACCCGGAAGAAGTCGGTGACGAACCCCTCCACGAAGGCCGGCCGGTCATCGAGGACACCCACCTCGAAGCGGCTGATCGTGGCGTCGTCGAGGCCTCCGTCGGGGTTGTTCGCGGACCGGTAGAGGTACGGCGGTACAGCGGCGGCCAGGACGGCCTGCCTGACCCGGCCGTTCCCGTAGATGCTGAGGTAGCGGACGACCTCCCCGCCGCCCATGGAGAAGCCGACCAGTGTCACGTCGGCGAGGTCGAGGTGGACGAGCAGCGCGCCGAGGTCGTCCGCGAGGGTGTCGTACTCATAGCCGTCCCACGGCTGCGACGACTGCCCGAATCCGCGGCGGTCGTAGGTGATGACGCGATATCCGGAGTCCACCAGCGGTGCGATCTGCTTCTCCCAGGAGCGCCCGCTCAGCGGCCAGCCGTGGACGAGCACGACCGGTCTCCCGTTTCCGAAGTCCTCGTAGTGGAGTTCGACGGTGGCGTCTTTCCCGGTGTTCAGTTCGATCCTCGGCATCGGAGCGACGTCCCTTCGCTGAACTGGCGAATTTTCCTGACCGCCGTCCCCTGCACATGAGATCCGCCGCACGACGGCGATGAGTGCGAACGTATTCCACGACATCATTCCTGCACGTCGAATCGGTGTCCGGCGAGCATGTCCGAACGGGTGAAGATCAATCGGTGGAAATCTCTGCCGTCATCGTTCGGCAATCCCGGAATACGAGCGGTTTCAGCCGTTCCCGGGCGCGAGTTCCCCGAAAGAACCGGGCCGGAATCCACGGGCGCCGGGGCGCGCGCTCTGTGACGCGGTTCGCAGGGGTGGCACCATAAGGCGCACGCACTAGGCGCGGCCGTCACTCGTTTCCTGGGGGATCGATGAACACCAGGCTCCCGCTTCCGTTCCGTCTCCCGTTCCGTCTCGTCGCAGCGACGGCCCTGACCGTCCTGGCCCTCGTCGGCTGCTCCGGCTCCGGCGGGTCGGCCAGCGCGTCGGAATCACCGTCGTCCCGGCCGGCGACGTCCTCGCCGCCGCAGTCCGCGCCCGCGCCCGACCCGTCGGCCCCACAGCGCCGGGCACGCCCTCCGCGTCGGCGTCGGCGTCGGGGAGCAGTGCGCCGTTGCCCGGGTTCTCGGACCTCCAGCCGCTGTGGCCTTTCGCCACACCCGCCCAGGCCCGCGACTGGGAGCGTGAGTTCCGCTCCGGCGGCCACCAGCCCTGGCACCTTGACCCGGAGCAGACCGCCCTCTCCTTCACCCAGCACTACCTGGGCTTCGAGGACGTCGACCGCGTCACCTCACGGTCCGTCGACGGCAGGGAGGCCCGGATCGGCGTCGGCCTGAGCGGTGCGGAGAGCACGGGAACCGCGGCCGTCATCCACCTGGTGCGCTTCGGCACCGGTCCGGACGCCCCGTGGGAGGTGGTGGGCACCGACGACACGACGTTCTCGATGACCGCGCCCGCCTACGGCTCCGTCGCACGTTCCCCGATGACGGTCGGGGGCCGGATCACCGGCGTGGACGAGAGTGTCCGTGTGGACGTGCGCCAGCCGTCGTCGCGGGATCTGCTGGGCACCTCGTGCTGCATGTCGGCGGGCGGCAAGGGCCAGCCGTGGAGGTCGTCCGTCTCCTTCACGGGTGCCGTCGACCCGGTGCTGACGGTCGTCGCGTCCACGGGCGGCCACATCGCGGAGGTCGAACGCTTCACGGTCACGGCGGTCCGCACCGGCTGAACACCGTAGCGGCCGCCCCGACGGCCGCCACGGTGTTCAGGAGAGCCAGTCGGCGTAGCGGGTGGGGGCGAGGTGGGCGTCCTTGTCGGTGAGGACGTCACCCTTGACGGCGCCGAACATGCCGGCGGCGGGGTCGGTGACGACGGTGCGGCCGTCGGAGTGGTGGGCCAGCGTGATCCGGCCGAGTTCGTCCAGGGGGAAGATCTCGGGGCCGGCGATGTTGTGAACGCCGCCCAGCGGTGTGCCCGTGGCGACTTCCGCCACCGCGCGGGCCACGTCCTTGGAGGCGATCGGCTGGATCGGGGTGGCGGGCAGCCGGACGGTGTCGCCGTCGGCGGTCCAGGACAGGACCGCGTCGATGAACTCCATGAACTGCGTGGCGCGGACGATCGAGTACGGGACCGGTCCGGCCTTGAGGATGTCCTCCTGGAGGAGCTTGGCCCGGTAGTAGTCCAGCTCCGGCACCTGGTCCACGCCGACGATCGACAGAATCACGAAGTGTCGGACGCCGCCGTTCTCGGCCGCGGCCAGCAGGTTGTCCATAGAGGTCCGGAAGAAGGCGGGGGAGGCTTCGTCGAAGGTCGGGGAGTTGGTGAGGTTGACGACGACGTCGGCCCCGCCACCGCCTCGTCCAGTCCCTGGCCGCTGATGACGTCCACTCCGGTGGACAGCGCGTGCGGTACCGCCTCATGGCCGGCGGCGTTCAGCTGGTCGACGACCTGAGACCCGATGAGTCCGGTACCGCCGATGACCGCGAACTTCATGACATGCCCTTCGTCGGGGATATGTCCGCAATATGGCATACGACCTCATGGAGGTCCCGTGCAGTCAAACTCGGACACTTTCTGTCCGGGACTATACTTGGACATGTGCTGTCCGAGTCAAGTGCGTCGTTAGAGTGACCGAGTGAAGATGTCCGGCGGAGTCGAGTGGGCCCTGCATTGCTGCGTCGTGCTCACCTCCGTCGAGGAGCCCGTCCCCGCGACCCGGCTGGCGGAGCTGCACGACGTCTCGGCGAGCTATCTGGCCAAGCAGTTGCAAGCCCTGTCCCGCGCCGGGCTCGTGCGTTCGGTGCAGGGCAAGGCGGGCGGCTACGTACTCACCCGGGAACCCGCGTCGATCACCGTGCTCGACGTGGTCGAGGCGGTCGACGGTCCCGGCCAGGCCTTCACGTGCACCGAGATCCGCCAGAGGGGTCCGCTGGCCACCCCGGCCGAGTCGTGCACCGTGCCCTGCGCGATCGCCCGCGCGATGGCCGGGGCGGACGCGGCATGGCGAGCGGCGTTGCGCGCCGTCTCGATCGCCGATCTCGTCCAGGGCGTCGGCTCCGACTACGGCCCGGGCGCGCTGGCGGGGATCAGGGAGTGGTTGACCGCGTCGGACGCGTGAGTGTCCCGGCACGGCGCCTTCCCCGCAGCCCTGTGCCGGCGGATCACCCGCTGTCGCCCGGAGCGAGACGGGAGATGACCCACGGCGCGAGGAAGTGGCCGAGGAGGGTGGCACTGGCGACGGCGCCGAAGGTGATGCCCCAGGCGACGGGGCCGAGGGGGGTGCAGCCGAAGAACCGGCTGACGCCGGGGACCTGGATGATGGCGACGAGGACGGCCGCGGAGCCCAGTCCGGCCACCAGTACGTTGCGGTCGGTGCCGCCGGTGGTGAGGGTCTGTGCGAGCTGGGTGCCGACGACGGCGGCGAGGGCCACGGTGGCCGCGCGGCGACCGCGGCCCGTGAGGCGGGCCGCCGTCCAGGCCAGGCCGGCGCCGAGGGCGGTGACGATGCCGCGGGCCAGCATCTCCTGGGTGAGGGCGGTGCCCAGTGAGCGGTGGGGGCCCTCGGCGAGGAGACGCTCGCCGGTCTGGCCGGAAGGTTCACGCACCGCGATGGCCAGGGACGGTGCGAGGTCGGTGAGCAGGTTCACGAGCATGATCTGACGTGCGTTCAGCGGCGTGGCACCGGTGATCGCGGAGGTGAGGACGCTGAAGGTGACCTCGCCGAGATTCCCGCCGATGAGGATGGCGAGCGCCGCGCGGACGGAGGTCCACATGGCCCGGCCTTCCATGAGCGCGGCGACGATGGTCTCCAGCCGGTCGTCCGTCACGACGAGGTCCGCGGCCGCGGTCGCGGCCGGGGTGCCGCGGCGTCCGAGTGCGATGCCGACGTCGGCGAGGCGGATGGCGGGAGCGTCGTTCGCCCCGTCGCCGGTCATGGCCACGACCCGGCCGATGTGCTGGTAGGCCTGAACGATCCTGACCTTGTGACCCGGGCTGCAGCGGGCGATGACGTCGACCGTGGGCAGCAACTCGTCCAGGGTGGCGTCGTCCAGTTCGTCGATCTCCGGGCCGGTGCAGACCTTGGGCTGCGCGACGTCACTGATGGTGGAGGCGATGGCGTCGGCGGTGGCCGGGTGGTCGCCGGTGAGCATGACGGTGTGCACGCCGGCCTCCCGCAGCCGTGCCGTCGCGGGCGCCGCGCTGTCGCGTACCGGATCGGCGAGGGTGACGAAGCCGAGGAAGACCAGCCCCTGCACGGCTTCGTCCGAGAGATCCTCACCCGACTCCATACGGCGCTCGGCCACGGCCAGGACCCTCCGGCCCGCCGCCGCGAGTTCCTCGGCAGCTCCGGCGAGCTCCCTCCGTGCCGCGTCGTCGAGAGTCACGGCACCGTGCTGCTGCCGACGCCGGGTACACCGGCCGACGACATTCTCCGGCGCCCCCTTCACGCTGAGCAGGACACCGCCGCCGGCCTGGCCGACGGTGGCGTGGTACGCCCTGGCCGGCTCGAACGGAAGGGCATCGGTACGCCGCCAACGGGGAGCGCCGGTACGGGTGGTGACGTTCGCCCGGCGAGCGCCGTCCACGATCGCGCGGTCGGTCCGGTGAGCCATCGGCTCGGCCTGACGGGCGGGCGGCGTGGCACGCAGCGCCGCGGCGAGAACGTCCTTGTGGAGGCTGTCGAGCCGGTCGAGAGCGGCGGCTTCCTTGCCATGACTGACGCCGGAGAGCTCCAGGGTCCCCTCGGTCAGGGTCCCCGTCTTGTCGAAACAGAGCACGTCGGCGCGGCCGAGTGCCTCGATCGTGCGGGGATTGCGCACGAGGGCGCCCCTGTCGGCCAGGCGCCGCGCGGCGGCGAGCTGAGCGGCGTTGACGAGGAAGGGCAGGCCCTCGGGGACGGAGGCGACCGCCAGGTTGACGGCGGAGGCGAGATTGTCGGTCAGCGGGCGGCCGTGGAGGAGGCCGGAGAGGGCGACAGCTACGGCGGATCCCAGGGCGATCGGCATGCTGGCGCGGGTGAGAGAGGAGAGCCGGGCCTCCACGCCTGTTTCCGGTGCGGCCTGACGGGCGGTGGCGAGACTGCGTCCGGCTTCCGTCGCCGAGCCCGTCGCCACGACGACGGCGACGGCTCGTCCGGCGGAGACGGTGGTGCCCTCGTAGAGCATCGAGCGGCGTCCGGTGATGTGCGCGGCGACCACCGGCGCGGGATCCTTGCTGACGGCCAGGGATTCCCCGGTGAGGGAGGATTCGTCGACCTCGAGGCCTTCCGCCTCCAGCAGTCGGCAGTCCGCGGGCACCACGAAGTCGGGCCCCAGAGAGACGATGTCGCCGGGGACCAGGTCCCCCGACGCGACCAGACGCTCCCGCCCCTCACGCCGCACACGAGCCCCGATGGCCGACCGAGCGAAGAGCTCGGCTAGCGCGCGATCGGTACGCACCCGCTGGACGCCGCCGACCAGTGCGGAGACGCCGGTGATGGCGGCGACCAGAGCGGCGTCGGTCCGGGACCCGACGGCCGCGGCGAGAGCGGCGCCGGCGGCGAGGATCGGGGTGAGCGGATTGGAGAGCTCTTCGACGAAGGCGTACGGCAGCGTCAGCTTCGCCGGTTCCCCCGTGTGCGCCTCGGGGCGGCGAGCTGCCGCTTCCTCCCCGGAGAGGCCCTCCGCGCGGGTTGCCAGCCGCTCCA
The DNA here is from genome assembly GCF_009832925.1 of Streptomyces sp. Tu 2975. Lineage (GTDB taxonomy): Bacteria > Actinomycetota > Actinomycetes > Streptomycetales > Streptomycetaceae > Streptomyces. The sequence goes on along the minus strand of NZ_CP047140.1, from coordinate 1,929,138 downwards.
TGACGCGGTCGGCCGGCATGAGGTGCCAGGGGACGCGCGTCACCGGCGGCGTGAAAGGGCGGCTCAGCAACTGCCGGGCGCGCCAGGTGCCGAGGCAGAATGCCACGGCCCCGGCCGTGTTGCTCACGGCGAGTACCCTCGCGGTCGCCCGCCAGGCCGGTCCCTGCAGCGCGGCGACAGCGCCGACCCCGCTCCCTCCCGCGGCCAGGTAGTGGCTGTCGCGGTCCACCACCGCGGCCACGCCCACCGCGTCGACGATCAGGCCCGCTGCCTCCAGGTCCGATCCGACCAGGATGTGGGCGCCCCACGGAGTGTGCTCGTCCTCGCGCTGCACGCCGATCGCACAGTCGGCCGCGGCCAGCGCGCGGCGCTCGCCGGAGATCAGCAGGACGACCGCGCCACCGGCCTGAAGGTCACGGACCGCCGCCGCCAGGCGCTCGCCCGCGGGCACCACGGCGTCGGCGAACGTCGGACCGGGGCTCTCCTGGTCGGACGCGACCACGACCCGTGCGCCGGCCCGTCGCGCCGCCGCGGCGACGGCCTCGGCTCCGGGCGCCGACTCGGTGCCCAGCCCCGCCACCGCCTGAAGCCGACGGCCCTGAGCCAGGCCGAGGGTCTTCTCGCTGCCCCGCCTCAGCAGCCGCTTCGCCGCCTTGTGACCGGTCCGCCCTTCCAGGTCCAGCTCGTCCAGCGGCCCCAGCACCCAGTCACCTGCGCGGCCGACGGCCAGAGGCGCATCCGAGTCGAAGAGCGCGAACAGCCGCTCGGAGACCTGCTCGGGATCAGCGCCCTCCAGCAACTCCAGGTCCACCGGCTCGTACCGGTCCCCCCGCAGAGAGTTCTCGTCCAGGACGATGGTGTCCACCTGCCCCAGGCGTCGCAGCGCGGTGCGGTCCATCGTCACCACGCCCCGCAGGGCCAGATACCGGCCCAGAGCCGTGGCGAAGCCCTCACGTCCCGCACCGGGCGCCTTCGGTACCGAGGCCACACCGAGCGCGATCGCCTTGCGGATGCCGGCGAACGGCAAGGCGGCGGTGCCGGCGGCGATGCCCGCCGCCATCGACCGCTCCGCATACCGGTCGGCGCAGTCCTGCGGCGGCGGGCCCGTCCGGCCGGTCGTGACCGCGTCGGCCGCGGCTTCCTCCGGTCCACGGACGAGCACGGCCTCGCGCTCGCGCCACGCCGTGCGTTCGGCGTCCGCCTCACGCCAGACGGCCAGCCGCTGAAGCACGTCCAGGGCAAGCCCTCCACCCCCTGTGGCCATGCCCTGCACCAGCGCGCCGATCACCGGAAGCAGCGAATCGGCCTGTTCAGGCGGGCCGATGTCCTCCACCAGGTGCCGCAGTCGCGGATGGTGACGAACGGCGTCGATGGCACCGGAGATCTCCGGCGGCAGACCGAACCAGGGAGCGAGCCGCCGGAACGTCACCAGGGCCAGCCCCAGCGTGTCCGCCACCAGGGCCGGCACCGCCGGGGAAGGCGGACCCTCCGCCGGGTGATGCGGCTCCGGCTGCCACTCGTCGAACGCCTCGGCGTCGGCGGCATGGTCGCCTTCGGCCTGCTCGACCAGGGCGACGAGCTCACTCTCGGCGGGAGCGGGCGAACCGACCGCGACGATCACCCGCTCCATGGGCGCGTTCACCCGGGCCCACAACACCCCCGGATGCCCCTCCACGGCTCGCACCACACGGCGGGCGACGGCCTCGCCTCCCGCGCCGTGGACACCGCAGACCGCGATGTAACAGCGCTCGGACGACCACCACACCTCACGGCCGGACCCGGCCAGAAGGCTTTCCGCCATCCCCCACGCAGCCCGGGCCCCGGACGCCGCACATGAGGCGACGCCGGAGACGACCGAACGCAAGAACGGCGGCGTTCCGAGGGCCGAGGCAGGCTCCGGCGGCATGAGGCGTGCCTCCTCGCATCAGAGCGGTCGCTGCGGATGAACCTTCAGAGGCAGTCTCATCGAAACCCATGAACGGGGCGATACGGGATAGACCTATTGATAAGGGTTCCAGAAGTCCTGATCGAACAGTCGAGGCGATACCAGTGACCTCCACACCCCGAACGCACTTCCCGTCCGGCACCGGAGCAGCCGCCCCAGGTGAGCGCCTTGCCGGGCCGCCGTCCGAGGCCGGCCCGCCATCGTCGGCGGCGAAGCAGCGGGTCTCCCTGACCATGCCCTCGCCCGGCCGGGTGGCAAGCGGCGCGCTGAACGCCGCCATGCTCCCCTTCGCCGTCGCCCGGCAGGTACTGCCTGCCAAGAAGGGCCTTCCGCTCTACCTCGGCCTGGGCGTCCTCGGAGCCGCGGACGTACTGGAATGGCCCGTCGCCCTCGGTATCGGGGCCGGTTACGCCGTCCTGCGCCGGGGCGACGGCGTTCTCGCCGCCCCGCCTGCCACCACCGCAGGCGCACGACCCACCGCTGAATCCGCCGGGCACAAGGAGGAGAAGTCCACGATGACGACCGCACGCGAGATCATGACCCGGACGCCACCTGCATCGGCGCCAAGGAAACCGCCCTCGACGCGGCGAAGAAGATGACCGAACTCGGCGTCGGAGCCCTGCCCATCTGCGGCACCGACGAAAGGCTCAAGGGCATGCTCACCGATCGCGACATCGTCGTGAAGGTTCTGGGCGCCGGTAAGGACCCGGCCCAGGTGAAGGCCGGCGACCTCGCCCAGGGAGAAGTGGTGACCATCGGCGCCGACGACGAAGCCGAAGAGGTCCTGCGGACCATGAGCCGGCACAAGGTACGCCGGCTCCCGGTCATCGACGGCCACACGCTGGTCGGCATCGTCGCCCAGGCCGACGTCGCACGCGCCCTGCCGGACCCCAAGGTCGGCGACCTGCTCGAAGCCATCTCGAGCTGACCCGCATGACGACGCACCCCCCTTTCTGCGGGCCGGAAGGGGGGTGCGAGGGCGTCGTCCGCGTCAGATGTCCCGGAAGATCTCGATCTGCGCGCCCACGGAGTTGAGCCGCTCGGCCAGGTCCTCGTAACCGCGGTTGATCACGTAGACGTTGCGCAGCACCGACGTGCCCTCCGCGGCCATCATCGCCAGCAGGACTACCACCGCCGGGCGAAGGGCGGGCGGGCACATCATCTCGGCGGCGCGCCAGCGCGTCGGGCCCTCCACCAGGACGCGGTGCGGGTCGAGGAGTTGGAGCCGGCCGCCTAGACGGTTGAGGTCCGTCAGATAGATGGCCCGGTTGTCGTAGACCCAGTCGTGGATCAGGGTCTGGCCCTGGGCCACGGCCGCGATCGCCGCGAAGAACGGCACGTTGTCGATGTTCAGCCCGGGGAACGGCATGGGGTGGATCTTGTCGATGGGCGCCTCGAGCTTCGAGGGCCGGACCGTCAGGTCCACCAGCCGGGTGCGCCCGTTGTCCGCGGCGTACTCGGGCGTGCGGTCGTGGTCGAGGCCCATCTCCTCGAGCACCGAGAGCTCGATCTCGAGGAACTCGATCGGTACCCGGCGGATCGTCAGTGCCGACTCGGTGACGACTGCGGCGGCCAGCAGGCTCATCGCCTCGACCGGGTCCTCCGAGGGGGAGTAGTCGACGTCGACGTCGATGTTCGGGACGCCGTGCACGGTCAGTGTCGTCGAGCCGACGCCCTCGACCTTGACGCCGAGCGCCTCCAGGAAGAAGCACAGGTCCTGGACCATGTAGTTGGAGGAGGCGTTGCGGATGACGGTGACGCCGTCGTACCTGGCGGCCGCCAGCAGCGCGTTCTCGGTCACGGTGTCGCCGCGCTCGGTCAGCACGATGGGGCGGCCGGGGGAGACGGAACGGTCCACCACCGCGTGGTAGATGCCCTCCGTCGCCGTGGTGTCCAGGCCGAAACGGCGCAGGGCGATCATGTGCGGCTCGATGGTCCGCGTCCCGAGGTCGCAGCCGCCGGCGTACGGCAGACGGAAGTTGTCCATCCGGTGCAGCAGGGGACCGAGGAACATGATGATGGACCGGGTCCGGCGGGCGGCCTCCACGTCCATCGCGTCCATGTCGAAGCCGGCCGGTGGGACGATCTCCAGGTCATGTCCGTCGTTGATCCAACGGGTCCGGACGCCGATGGAGTTCAGGACCTCCAGCAGCCGGTAGACCTCTTCGATCCGGGCGACGCGGCGCAGCACCGTGCGGCCGTTGTTGAGCAGGGAACCGCAGAGCAGCGCCACACAGGCGTTCTTGCTCGTCTTGACGTCGATGGAGCCGGAGAGCCGGCGCCCGCCGACCACGCGCAAGTGCATCGGGCCGGCGTAACCGAGAGAGACGATTTCGCTGTCGAGCGCTTCACCGATGCGGGCGATCATCTCAAGGCTGATGTTCTGGTTGCCGCGCTCGATGCGGTTCACCGCGCTCTGGCTGGTGCCGAGCGCTTCGGCGAGCTGCGTCTGTGTCCAGCCACGATGCTGCCGGGCGTCACGGATGAGCTTGCCGATGCGTACGAGGTAGTCGTCTGACATGAGGGTGAGGCTATCTCACATATGAGATGACGTCGCCTCGGGGTCGGCTGTCCGAGTGACGCTCTGTCAAGAGCAGAGTCTGTCTCCAGGGTGAGCCGCTCGGCTGTCTTCGGCAACCGGAAGGCGGCCGCGCGAGTGAGCGGAAATGCCGGAAATACCCGATGAATCGGGACAAAAGGAAGGTAGGGCGGGCCCTACCTTCCTTGTCAGCCTGGGCGGATGGCCGCGGCACGGCACCGGCTTCTACGGTGATCCGCATGCGTCTCCCCACCGTGCGGCAGGCCCTCGCGCACCCCCGCTATCTGCTCTCCGCCTGGCCCTGGCGGGCGGCCGGGTATCTGCTCAGCACTGCGCCCGTCGGCCTCGCCGTCCTCATGGTGCTGCTCGTGGGCGTGGTCGTCGGCGGGGTGCTCGCGGTGGTGCTCGTCGGGCTGCCGCTGCTCGTCGTGCTGGCGCTCTGCGGACTGCCGGTGGCGGCTGTCGAGCGCCGCAGGCTCCGGCTCGTCGACAGCAGGCCGGCCCGCAGTCCGCACCGGACGCCGGACGGGCCCGGTCCTGCGGTGTGGGCGCGTACCCGATTCCGTGAGCCCGCGACCTGGCGGGAGCTGGGCTTCGCGCTGGTCCTCGCGACCGTGCTGTGGCCGCTGGACCTCTTGGTGGCCGCGGTGGTGCTCGGCGTGCCGCTGGGACTGCTGGCCACACCGCTGGTGATGGCCACGGTCGGCGGGGGCGAGGAGGTGCGGGTGCTCAAGCTGTGGCTGGCGACCTCGTGGCCGCAGGCGTTCGCCGCCGCGGCCGTGGGGCTGCTCCTGCTCGCGGTGAGCGGCTACGTCCTCGGCGCCGTCGCCGCCGGGCGCGCCGAACTGACCCGGGTCCTTCTCGTGCCCGCGGACCCCGAGCGGCAGGAGCGGGTCGCCGAACTGGTCCGCTCCAGGGTCCGGTTGGTGGACGCCTTCGAGGCGGAGCGGCGCCGGATCGAACGCGACCTCCACGACGGCGCCCAGCAGCGCCTGGTGGCGCTCTCCATGACTCTCGGACTCGCGCGTCTCGACACGCCGCCCGGTCCGCTCGCCGACCAGCTCGCCAAGGCGCACGACGAGGCGGGCAAGGCGCTGGCCGAACTGCGTGACCTGATCCACGGCATCCACCCCAAGGTCCTCGCCGACCACGGCCTCGGGGCCGCAGTCGCCGATGCCGCCGACCGGTCCGCCGTCCCGGTGGACGTCACCCTCGACCTCCCGGGCCGGCTGCCGGAGGCGGTCGAGGCCGCCGCGTACTTCGTCGTCTGCGAGGCCCTCGCGAACATCGGCAGACACAGCGGTGCGAGCCGCGCCGGGGTGACCGGCCGCCACGAGGGCGGCCTGCTGGCCCTCGAAGTGCGCGACGACGGCAGGGGAGGAGCCGACGCGGGGCGCGGCAGCGGACTGACCGGACTCGCGGACCGGGTGTCCGTGCTCGATGGCACAATCTCCCTGTCCAGCCCGCCCGGTGGACCGACCCTGCTGCGTGTGGAGATCCCTTGCGAGTGGAGGACCGAGCACTGCGCGTAGTGCTGGCCGAGGACAGTGTGCTGCTGCGGGAAGGGCTCATCGCGCTGCTGGCCCGCTTCGGGCACGAGGTCGTCGCCGCGGTCGGCGACGCCGACGCCCTGCTGACGGCGGTCGCGGCACACACCCCGGACGTCGTCGTCACCGACGTCCGGATGCCGCCCGGCTTCCAGGACGAGGGCATGAAGGCGGCCGTGCGGCTGCGGACGGAGCGCCCGTCCCTGCCCGTGCTCGTGCTCAGCCAGTACGTCCAGCGCACCTACGCCTCCGAGCTGCTCGACTCGGGGGACGGCTCCGGTGTCGGCTATCTCCTGAAGGACCGGGTGGGCCAGGTCGAGGAGTTCCACGCCGCCCTCCAGGAGGTCGCCTCCGGCGGCACGGTCGTCGACCCCGAGGTGGTACGTCAGCTGATCCGACGCCGCCGCGACCCGCTGGAGCGTCTGACACCGCGCGAACGGGAGGTGCTGGGCCTGGTCGCCGAAGGGAAGTCCAACAACGCGATCGCCCGCCAACTGGTCGTCTCCGAGGCGGCCGTGGGCAAGCACATCGGCTCCATCCTGGCCAAACTCGACCTGCCGCCGGCGGACCAGACGCACCGCCGGGTGCTCGCTGTCCTGACGTATCTGCGCGCGTGACACCGGCTCCCCGGAAGCCGCGTCATGGGATCAGGCGCGCGGGCATCGTGAGCACATGCATCAGGTACTCCAGGGGCCCGCGCCGGAAGAAGCGGGTCCACACGAGGGCGAAGAGCGCGGCTGCCGCGGCGAACCAGAGGAAGACCTGCAATGAGGCGGAGTCCGGCAGGTCACGGGTGTCCAGCACTTTGACGGCGACGATGTGGCCGACGTAGGCGGTCAGCGCGATCGACCCGACAGCGCTGACGGGCGTGGTGACCCACCGCAGACGCGCCGACCGGCTGGTGCCGATGAGGCAGGCGGCCACCACCGCCAAGGCCACGCCGGTGTTGGCCAGCACGGACAGCGTCGTCTGGCTGTGCGGGGAGGCCACCAGGAGCCATGCCGGCTTGCCGGAGACCGGGTACGCGCCCACGGCGTCGGACCACCAGGCGGATGCCGCGGTCCCGGTGGGCGAGGCTTCCCGCACCCCCTCCAGCGCCCCCGGAACCAGGTGCAGGGCCAGCCATGACCCGCCGTACCCGCTGACGGCCAGCACACAGCCGAGCAGTCCCACCCTGCCCACGACACCAGGCCGCCGAAGGTCCAGTTTGGCCACGGCCATTCCCGTGACGATGAAAGGCAGCCAGGTGAGCACCGGGTAGGCGCCTGTGACGAACAGTTCGACGAGTCCGCCGGTATCGGTGGCTCGGGCCAGCGGGTCGTGGGCGACGAACGTGTCCGGCCAGCCTCCGTCGTCGACCGCTGCCCGCAGCACGTAGAGAACGTGGGGCATGACGAGTGCCGATGCCGCGGCGACGGCACCCAGCGTGGCAGCTCTCAGCCGGTACAGCGGAAGGGCGAGGACGAAGAGGACGCCGTAGTAGGAAAGGATCACGAAGACGTGGGTGTCGAGGGCGGTGAGGACGTAGCCCAGGGCGATCAGGAGGAAGGAGCGCATCAGGACCTTGCCCACCGCTTGTCGCCCCGCCCGCCCGGTTCTCGGCCGCGGCCGGCCGGTGAGGATGACCAGTGTGAAGCCGGCCAGCACCGCGAAGAGGGTCGCCGAACGCCCACGGGCTGCCTCCATCGCCCAGCCCAGGGCGCCGCCCACCGACGGGTCAGGACCGACGTGCGCGGTGTACATGCCCAAGATCGCCAGCCCCCGGGCCAGATCCAGGCCGACCAGCCGTCCTGTCGACGACGTATAGGGAGGCCCGGCCGGCGTAGCTGCCTCGGGGGCGATGTCCGGCGATGCGTCGCGCCTCATATGTTCCACGGTCGAGGGAACTGCCGGGTTCCACCATCCGGCGCGTGCCCGCCCGCGGAATGCCGGACGATCGGGTTCGCCGACCGGACGCCTCGACGGGGACGAGGGCGGTCAGGGGGTTGTGAACTGCTGTGGTGTGACTTCGTAGGGGTGAGTTCTGGCGTGTGTGGGTGAGTTGTTTTGGGCTGCTGCATGCAGGTGCCGGCGTGGTGGACGGGGGTTCGCCTGTCGAATGGGTGACCTCTGCGGGTGGTGGGTCGTTGGGAGTGGTGGCGGGTGCGTGTGGTCCGGAGGGGGTGATCGCTGTGGGTGGTCTGCGGGAGGTGGCGGCGCCGTTCGTGGTGTTCGGCCCTTCGGGTGTCGCCGTGCGTACTCGGTTGCGGGACCTCTCGGCCGAGGACGAGCAGGTGTTGCGCCTGGTGGGTGCGCATCTGGGCTCGCTGGCCTCGCGTGATCTCAAAGCGCGGTGCATGGACGGGTTGGGGCACTGTGCCGAGTCGTGGGCGGCCCGGAAGCGGGGCCTGACGGCTGAGTCGTCGTCGCGGTGGGCGGGGTCGATCACGAAGGCCACGCATGATCAGTGGGGCGCTGGCCCGGCGCGGGCTGGCCGCACACGTGAAATCTCTCGAGGCCGGTGTCGCGACGATCCGGCACCGGCTGTCGCTGCCGGTCGGGCAGAAGGGTACGAAGCGGGCTCCGGGCGGCTACCGCTCCCGGCAGGAGTGGCACGCCAAAACCCGCCGCCTGCATGTGCTGGAGGACCGGCTCGGAAAGGTGCGGGCCGATCATGCGGCCGGTGTTGTGCGCGTGGTGCGGGGCGGCAGACGACTGCTCGGCACCCGTCACCATCTTGCCGATGCGGGGCTGACCGAGGCCGAGTGGCGCCGGCGGTGGGAGGCCGGGCGCTGGTTCTTCCAGGCGGATGGTGAGTCGGGGAAGCGGTTCGGCAACGAGACGTTGCGCATCACCCCCGACGGCGATGTCAGCATCAAGCTCCCGGCACCGCTGGCACATCTGGCGAACGCTGCACACGGCCGGTACGTACTCGCCGCGCGGGTGCGGTTCGCGCACCGGGGCGCCGAGTGGGCGGACCGGGTGGCGGCGCACCGGGCCGTCGCCTACCGCATCCACCACGACACCGGACGCGACCGCTGGTACGTGACCGCCTCCTGGCAGATCCCGCTGTCGCAGGCCGTGCCGCTGGAAGCCGCCCTCGCCCAGGGTGTGATCGGGGTCGACACCAACGCCGACCACCTCGCCGCCTGGCGCCTGGACACCCACGGCAACCCGTGCGGTGAACCCCGCCGCTTCCCCTACACCCTCACCGGCACCACCCAGCACCGCGACGCCCAAGTACGCCACGCCCTCACCCGTCGCGATCGAGGACCTCGACTTCCAGAGCGAGAAAACCAGGGAGAAGCACGGCCGCAGGCGAAGGTTTAGGCAGCTCATCTCCGGCATGCCCACCGGCCGGCTCCGTGCCCGCCTGACCTCCATGGCCGACGCCACCGGCATCACGATCATCGCCGTCGACCCCGCCTACACCAGCAGGTGGGGGGCCCAGCACTGGCAGAAACCTCTCACCAGCACCACCCGCAGGACCAGCCGTCACGATGCCGCGAGCATCGCGATCGGCAGGCGCGCCCAAGGGCACCCGATCCGGCGACGGACGACACCGCCCCGCACCCACCAGAGCGATGGGTGCGGGCATCGGACCGTCCAGGCCGACCCGGGCACCCTCGGGCGTGAGGAAACCCGCCCCCGCATCCCCGGACCACGCACACGATGCGTGCCACCGGATGCGGAGCGAACGCGGGCGACCAGGACACCCACAACCGTTCGGGGTGCCCGCAGTGACCAGGAATGGGCCCAAGACTCACTCCTGCTCAATGATTAGGAACGGTGTCCGGGCATGACCCCGCAGCGGTCATGTACTAGAGTTATCTCGACATCGAGATATCTGCCGAAGGCGTACCGCAAGCCGCCAGTCGGTAAGGGTTACCTAACTAAGCCTTACCTTAGCGGATCGGCGAGGAGCCGTGGCGGCAGCATTGAGGTAGTACGCGCATATTGATGAAGGAGACTGTCGTGTCGGCGAACAGCTTCGACGCCCGCAGCACGCTGCAGGTGGGCGACGAGTCGTACGAGATCTTCAGGCTGGACAAGGTCGAGGGCGCCGCGCGCCTTCCCTACAGCCTCAAGGTCCTGCTGGAGAACCTGCTCCGCACCGAGGACGGCGCGAACATCACCGCCGACCACATCCGGGCGCTCGGTGGCTGGGACTCCCAGGCCCAGCCCAGCCAGGAGATCCAGTTCACGCCGGCCCGCGTGATCATGCAGGACTTCACCGGTGTTCCCTGTGTCGTCGACCTCGCCACCATGCGTGAGGCCGTCAAGGAACTCGGCGGCGACCCGGCCAAGATCAACCCGCTGGCCCCGGCCGAGCTGGTCATCGACCACTCGGTCATCGCCGACAAGTTCGGCACCGCGGACGCCTTCGGCCAGAACGTGGAGCTGGAGTACGGCCGCAACAAGGAGCGTTACCAGTTCCTGCGCTGGGGCCAGACGGCGTTCGACGAGTTCAAGGTCGTCCCGCCCGGCACCGGCATCGTCCACCAGGTGAACATCGAGCACCTGGCCCGTACCGTCATGGTCCGGAACGGCCAGGCGTACCCCGACACCCTCGTCGGCACCGACTCGCACACCACCATGGTCAACGGCCTCGGTGTGCTCGGCTGGGGCGTCGGCGGCATCGAGGCAGAGGCCGCGATGCTCGGCCAGCCGGTCTCCATGCTCATCCCGCGCGTCGTCGGCTTCAAGCTGACCGGTGAGCTCAAGCCCGGCACCACCGCCACCGACCTGGTGCTCACGATCACCGAGATGCTGCGCAAGCACGGTGTCGTCGGCAAGTTCGTCGAGTTCTACGGCGAGGGTGTGGCGGCGACGAGCCTCGCCAACCGCGCCACCATCGGCAACATGTCGCCGGAGTTCGGCTCCACCGCCGCGATCTTCCCGATCGACGACGAGACCCTGAACTACCTGAAGCTGACCGGCCGCTCCGAGCAGCAGGTCGCGCTCGTCGAGGCGTACGCCAAGGAGCAGGGCCTCTGGCTCGACCCGGCCGCGGAGCCCGACTTCTCCGAGAAGCTGGAGCTCGACCTCTCCACGGTCGTCCCCTCCATCGCCGGCCCGAAGCGTCCGCAGGACCGCATCGTCCTGGCCGACGCCGCCCAGCAGTTCGCCCAGGACGTCCGCAACTACGTGGACGACGACATGGAGGCGAGCAAGGAGTCCTTCCCGGCCTCCGACGCCCCGGCGAACACGCCGAACGGCGGTCCGTCGAAGCCGGTCACCGTCACCGCCCCCGACGGTTCGACCTACGAGATCGACCACGGCGCCGTCACCGTCGCCGCGATCACCTCCTGCACCAACACCTCGAACCCGTACGTCATGGTCGCCGCCGCGCTGGTGGCCAAGAAGGCGGTCGAGAAGGGCCTGACCCGCAAGCCGTGGGTCAAGACCACCCTCGCCCCGGGTTCCAAGGTCGTCACCGACTACTTCGACAAGGCGGGCCTGACCCCGTACCTCGACAAGGTCGGCTTCAACCTGGTCGGTTACGGCTGCACCACCTGCATCGGCAACTCCGGCCCGCTGCCGGACGAGGTCTCCAAGGCCGTCAACGACCACGACCTGGCCGTCACCTCGGTGCTCTCCGGCAACCGCAACTTCGAGGGCCGGATCAACCCCGACGTCAAGATGAACTACCTGGCGTCCCCGCCGCTGGTCGTCGCGTACGCCCTCGCCGGCTCCATGAAGGTGGACATCACCAAGGACGCCCTGGGCATCGACCAGGACGGCAAGCCGGTCTACCTGAAGGACATCTGGCCGACCGAGGCCGAGGTCAACGACGTCGTCGCCAACGCGATCGGCGAGGACATGTTCAACAAGTCCTACGCCGACGTCTTCGCGGGCGACGCCCAGTGGCAGGCGCTGTCGATCCCGACCGGCAACACCTTCGAGTGGGACCCGCAGTCCACCTACGTGCGCAAGCCCCCGTACTTCGAGGGCATGACGATGGAGACGACCCCGGTCGCCGACATCTCCGGCGCCCGTGTGCTGGCGAAGCTGGGCGACTCGGTCACCACCGACCACATCTCCCCGGCCGGTGCGATCAAGGCCGACACCCCGGCCGGCAAGTACCTCACGGAGCACGGCGTCGAGCGCCGTGACTTCAACAGCTACGGCTCGCGCCGCGGCAACCACGAGGTCATGATCCGCGGCACCTTCGCCAACATCCGTCTGCGCAACCAGATCGCGCCGGGGACCGAGGGCGGCTACACCCGCGACTTCACCCAGGACGGCGGTCCGGTGTCGTTCATCTACGACGCCTCGCAGAACTACCAGGCCGCCGGCACTCCGCTGGTGATCCTGGCGGGCAAGGAGTACGGCTCCGGTTCGTCCCGTGACTGGGCGGCCAAGGGCACCGCGCTGCTCGGCGTCAAGGCCGTCATCGCCGAGTCCTACGAGCGCATCCACCGCTCGAACCTCATCGGCATGGGCGTCCTGCCGCTACAGTTCCCGGAGGGCGGCTCCGCCGAGGGCCTCGGCCTGACCGGTGAAGAGACCTTCTCGATCTCCGGCGTCACCGAGCTGAACGACGGCACCACGCCGCGCACGGTCAAGGTGACCACCGACACCGGTGTGGAGTTCGACGCGGTCGTCCGCATCGACACCCCGGGCGAGGCGGACTACTACCGCAACGGCGGCATCATGCAGTACGTGCTGCGGAACCTCATTCGTGGCTAGGTACAGCCGCGGGTAGTTGCCATGGGCCCGTCCTCCGCACCGGCGGAGGGCGGGCCCATGGCGTTGCGCGAAGCGTTTACAGCCGGCGCCCACCGCGCTAGCTTCACTTGGTGAAGCTGTGGGAGCGCTCCCACGGGTTCGGTCCGCCCCCTCACCCACCCCCATGGAAGGGACGTCCGGATGATCCGCCGATTACTGGCGCAGAGCCGCCCCCGGGCATTGCTGCTCACCCTGCTCGCACTGCTCACCGCCATCCCCGCCGTCGGACTCGTCGTCACCGCCGGCGGCGATGCCGAGGCACACGGCACACCCATGAAACCGGCCAGCCGTACTTTCCTGTGCTGGCAGGACGGGCTGACCGACACCGGAGAGATCAAGCCGATCAACCCGGCCTGCCGCGCGGCGGCCCAGCAGAGCGGCACCACGCCCTTCTACAACTGGTTCTCCGTGCTGCGCTCCGACGGCGCCGGCCGCACCCGGGGCTTCGTGCCGGACGGGCAGCTGTGCAGTGGGGGCAACACCAACTTCACGGGCTTCGACGCCGCCCGTGACGACTGGCCGCTCACCCATCTCACCTCGGGCGCCACCATCGACTTCTCGTACAATGCCTGGGCCGCACACCCGGGTTGGTTCAAGGTGTACATCACCAAGGACGGCTTCGACCCGAAGTCGCCGCTCGCCTGGGACGACGTCGAGGACCAGCCGTTCCTGACCGTCGACCACCCGCCGCTCAACGGCAGCCCGGGCACCGTGGAGGCGAACTACTCCTGGCGCGGCGCCCTGCCCGCGAACAAGTCGGGCCGGCACATCATCTACATGGTGTGGCAGCGCTCCGACAGCCAGGAGACCTTCTACTCCTGCTCGGACGTCGTCTTCGACGGCGGCAACGGCGAAGTGACCGGGGTCAAGGACCCGGGTGACGGCAGCGGCCCGGGCCCCGACCCGACCGACCCGCCGGACCCGACCGACCCGCCGCAGCCCGGTGACTGCTCCGCGACCCGCATCACCACCGGCAGTTGGGGCGGCGGCTACCAGTCGGAGGTGACCGTCAAGAACACGGGCACCGTGCCGATGCTGGGCTGGATGGTCGACTGGAACCTGCCCGCCGGGCACCGGATCGACAGTCTGTGGAACGGCGCCATGACCGCGCAGGGCCAGGCCGTCATGGTCCACAACGCCGAACACAACGGCAGTCTCGATCCCGGTGAGTCCACGACGTTCGGCTACGTGGCCACGGGATCGGCGGCCGACACGGCGTCGGCCCTGACCTGCCGGCTGGGGTGACCCCCGCGCCGCCGGCAGGCCGCGATCCCGGCGGAACGCGAAGGAGCCGCATCCCGGCAGGGATGCGGCTCCGTGCCGACGAAGCCGTCCGTGGACGGCTGCCGGATCAGAAGAGCAGGCGGTAGCTGTTCCAGCCGCTCGTGCCGATCTTCACCCGGGACTTGAAGGGCGAAGAGGCCATGCCGGTGCCCTTGTACAGGTACAGGGCCCCGTCGGTGCCGCGCGCGACCAGGTCGGTGATGCCGTCCAGGTCGATGTCGCCCACCGAGACCAGGTAGTTGAACATGTTCCAGCCGCTACCGACCTTCGTGCGGGCGGTGAAGGGCTTCGCGCGGTCGCCGGTGCCCTTGTAGAGCCACAGCACGCCGGAGCCGTCGCGGGCGACGATGTCGTTCTTGCCGTCGCCGGTCAGGTCGCCCTTGCCGGTGATCTGGTTGTAGGCCTGCCAGCCGCCGCCGACCAGGGTGCGGCCGGTCAGCCTGCCGTTGCCGTAGCCCAGGTACAGGTACAGGTTGCCCTTGCTGTCGCGGGCCAGCAGGTCGTCCGCGCCGGCGCCGGCGAGGTTGGAGGCGGAGAAGATCTTGTTGTAGATCCCCCAGCCACCGCCCACCGTGGTGGCGGTCTCACCGTAGTACAGGTGGTGGAGGCTGCCGGCCTCGGCGAACCAGATGCCGTCGGACGAACCGTCCGCATCGTGGTCGACCTGGGTCATGTGCTGGGTGGCGCCCCAGCCGCCGCCGCTGTACATACGGCTGTCGATGCCGCCCGCGCCGTTCGGCGGGTAGCCGTAGAGGGTGCCGGAGCTGTTGACGCCGTACAGCGCGTTGACCGGGGAGTCCTGGGTCTCGGCCTGTATACCGAGGGACTTGCCGGCCTGTGCGGGCGCCTTGGTCACGGCCGTCGCGGACGGCTGCGGGTCGGCGGCGGACGCCGAGCCGGCGGCCGCGCCGGTGATGAGCAGAGCCGCAGCAGTCGCAGCGGCGACGAGGCGGGCACGTGTCCGGCCGCGCTTGAGGCCAGAGAGTTCGGCCACGTAGGTCTCCATAACGGTGTGTCGAAGAAGTGGCCCGCCGCGCGAACGGGGCAGGCCATGCTTTGGTCCTGATCTTTCCACACAACCTTCACGGTTCGATTTCGTTTTCATGTACCGGAATTGCTACAGCCGGATAGCGTGCCGCCGCTGCCGGCCGGCGGCCCGCGCCGGCTCGTCGACGCGAACGGGCCGCACCCCCTGGGGAGTGCGGCCCGTCCTGGTGGTGCGGGGTCAGTCAGTTCAGCAGCTCCACTTCCGCGAGCGTCACCTCACCCGTCGCGACCAGCCGGTAGTGCCGGTACGAACCCGGCTCCGCCACACCGAAGACGCGGGTCTGCCTGTCCCAGCCGAAGGATTCGCCCGACCGCTTGTCGAGGTCCGTCCACGACTGCCCGTCGGCCGAACCCTGCAGCACCCAGCCCGTCGGTGCCTTGTCCTTCGCCGCGGAGGTGAGCGTGTACTGCACCGCGCGGGTCCCGGACGTCACAGGGAGGTCCACCGAGGTGAACGCGGACGTGGTCGCGGAGGTGTTGTCGAACAGCGGGCCGCCCGCCGGGATCGCGTCGTGCCTCGGCGCGGGCGTCTTGTCGTCCTGGGTGATGGAGACGGGCGCCGCGTCCTTCCCGGTACCCCACGCGGACGGCTTCGGTCCCATCGCGAACTCGATCCTGCCGCCCTCTGCGATCGCCTCGTGCGGCAGGGCGGTGGAATTCCACTTCTTGCCGTTGACCTTCAGGCCCTGTACGTAGATGTTCTTCGCGCTGTTCTTCGGGGCTTTCACGACCAGTTCGCGGCCGTTCTCCAGGTGTACGGTCGCCTTGGTGAACAGCGGCGAACCGATGGCGTACTCGCCGGAGCCCATCACCAGCGGGTAGAAGCCGAGCGCGGAGAAGAGGTACCAGGCCGACTGCTCGCCGTTGTCCTCGTCGCCGTGGTAGCCCTGCCCGATCTCGCTCCCGGTGTAGAGGCGGGAGAGGACCTCACGAACCTTCTCCTGGGTCTTCCACGGCTGGGAGGCCGCGTTGTACATGTACGTGGCGTGGTGGGCGACCTGGTTGGAGTGGCCGTACATGCCCATCCGCACATCGCGCGCCTCGGTCATCTCGTGGATGACGGAGCCGTACGATCCGACGAACTCGGGCGACGCCGTCTCCGGCGTGGCGAAGTAGGTGTCGAGCTTCTCACCGAGGCCCGAGCGGCCGCCGTACAGGTTCGCCAGGCCGCGCGAGTCCTGCGGTGCGGTGAAGGCGTAGCCCCAGCCGTTGGTCTCGGTGTAGTCGTGACCCCAGACCCGCGGGTCGTACTTCGAGCTCTCCACCCGCCAGTCGCCCTTCAGGTTCCGGCCCTGGAAGAAGCCGGCCTTGGAGTCGAAGAGGGTGACGTAGTTGCGGGCCCGGTTCCGGAAGTACTCCGACTCCTCCTTGTAGCGGGCCTTCTTCGTCTTCTGGTGAAGGGCCTCGCCCATCTCGGCGATGCCGTAGTCGTTGAGGTAGCCCTCCAGCGACCAGGACAGACCTTCGTGGGTGGAGGTGGAGGCGTAGCCGAGGAACGGCGAGGTCTCCATGCCCTTGCGGCCCACGCCGGAAGCCGGCGGGACGACGGTCGCGTTCTTCAGCGCCGCCTCGTAGGCCGCCTCGGCGTCGAAGTCCACACCCTTGACGTACGCGTCGGCGAACGCCACGTCGGAGCTGGTGCCGGTCATCAGGTCCGCGTAGCCCGGGGAGGACCAGCGGGAGATCCAGCCGCCGTCCTTGTACTGCTGGACGAAGCCGTCGACCAGTTCGCCGGCCTTCTTCGGGGTGAGGAAGGAGTAGGCCGGCCAGGTCGTGCGGTAGGTGTCCCAGAAGCCGTTGTTGACGTAGACCTTCCCGTCGACGATCTTCGCGCCGGTACGGGTCGGTGTGTCCGGGCCGGTCATCGGCGAGAACGGGCTCGCGTACCGGTACTCCGGGCGCTTCTTGGTGCCGGTGTTCTCGAAGCCCGAGTTCGGGTAGAGGTAGAGCCGGTACAGGCTGGAGTAGAGCGTGACCAACTGGTCGTGGGTGGCGCCCTCGACCTCCACCTTGCCGAGGATGTCGTCCCAGGCGTTCTGGGCCCGGTTCTTCACCCGCTCGAAGCGGGTACCGGCCGGGATCTCGTCGGCGAGGTTCTTCATCGCCTGGTCCACGCTGATCAGCGAGGTCGCCATCCGCAGATTGACGATGCGGTCGTCGCCGGCGTCGAAGCGGAGCCGCCCGGTGACGCCCTCGGACGCCGAGTCGGTCACCGGCGCATCGAAGACGCCGTACACGAACAGCCGTGTGGCGCCCGTGGACAGACCGCTCTTGACGTCCGAGAAGCCGGTGAAGGAGCGGGTGGCGGCGTCGAGGGTGAGGCCGCCCTCCTTGGTGACGTTGTCGAAGATGACGCTCGCGTCGTCACCGGGGTAGGTGAAGCGCATCATCGCCGCATGGTCGGTGGGTGCCATCTCGGCCTTGAGGCCGTTCTCGAAAGTGACACCGTAGTAGTGCGGCCTGGCGGTCTCCTTCTCGTGCCGGAAGGGCAGTGCCCTGGCCTCGCGCGAGGTGTCGGGGGTGCCCTCGGCCGCCGACGGCATCACCTGGAACGTCTGCCGGTCGCCCATCCAGGGGCTCGGCTCGTGGCTGGTGCTGAATGCCTGGACGGTGGGCAGGTTGTCCGCGTTGTTGCCGCGGGCGTACTCGTACAGCCAGCTCTTGGACTCCGAGTTGGTGACCGGCGTCCAGAAGTTGAAGCCGTGCGGGACGGCTGTGGCGGGGAAGGTGTTGCCACGGGAGAACGAACCGCTGGAGTTGGTGCCGCGGGTGGTGGAGGCGTAGTCCGAGAGATGCTCGAGCCGCTCCTGTCGCGCCTTTGGCGCCAGGGTGACGTCGTCGATCCAGCCCTGGAACTTCGCCGGGCCCTTGGGGGAGTCGTAGGCCACCAGGATCCGGTCGACGGTCCTGCCGGCCGCGACGGTGCCGATGCCGGAGGCGACGGCGTTCCACTGATTGACGTACAGGCGCTTCGCGGCGCCCTGGCCCGCGGGCGTGAGGAGCCCGCCGTGCGAGTCCGTGGCTCCGAGGTCGCTCAGATAGGTGCCGTCGGTGAAGGCGAGATCCACCGACACGTTCGTCGCGGGGTAGTTCAGGTCCGTCTCCGCCATGGCGGGGAAGACCTTGTACGACAGCTCGGTGTCGCGGCGCACGGCGACATCGACGTCGAAGATCTTGTTGTACGAGTAGGCCCTGCCGTCGGGCTTGTGGGTGCCGGCGTACTTCAGGGCGCGCTTGCCGGTGAAGCCCGCGCCGGCCTTTGCGGTGGGGGAGCCGCTGGGGCCGCGGTCGACCTGGCTGCGCATGTCGTCGGGGACGGGGGTGCTGGTGTCACCGTTGGAGAACTGCACGTCCGCCAGCTGGGTGGCGTCGGGCGCGCCGTTGTTCTTGGTGATCTCGAGGCGGTAGTGGGCGTAGGCCGTGACCTCGGAGGGGGCGCCGATGTCGAAGGTCCTGGTCCGGAAGCGCTCGGCGAACGTCTCGTCGGAGCGGCTGTCCAGGACGGTCCAGTTCTCCCCGTCGGCGGACCCCTTGAGAGTCCAGTCCCTGGGGTCGCGCGCGGCGAAGTCGTTGGCGGACGTCAGGGCGTAGGTGGAGACCTTGACCGGCTCGTCGGTGTCGAACTCGATCCAGGCGGTCGGCTCGAACCCCAGCCATTTGCTGCTCGGCAGCAGGTCGACCAGATTCTCCTTGGTCTCGCCGCCGCCGGTGTTCTCGTCGCTGGCCCGCAGCTCGATCACCTTGTCGGTGACATTGCCCGGTATTCCGCTGGAGAAGCCGCCGTCGACACCCGATGACCGCTTCTTTCCGTCGGTGCCGACTTCAACGGTATTCCGCCAGTCCGGCTGGGCTTCGTCCGATTCGAAGGACGATCTGAATTCCCGGCCCGGCGAGGTGGATTGCCCGGGCTCCGAGGGGAGGGCGACGGCGGCGGAAGGAGCCGTCAACACCAGCATGGAAGCGGTCACCACGAGAGTGACCGGATTGATCTTTCTGGGCCGGGGTCTGTTTCTGGGCTGCATCCCGGGTCTTCCTCCAGAGGGAAGTCGCGTTGGACAACGTTGTCAGGCGCGAGGCGCAGGCTCCAGTAGGGAGGCAAGTGTCCTACGGTGTCAAGGGTGTTGGCGGGACGTGCCGGTCAAAATCGGACGATCCGTTAAGAGTGCTGCGGTCGTAAGGGTGTTTTCGGGTCCCATGTGTCCGCGAGGTCTCAACTCGGGAAAGATGGGCGTCCAACCTTGCATTTGATCTTGCTCACTCGGCGGGAAGTGGACTATACCTGTCGGCGTCCGCATAGCCGTTTCGTATGGCAGTGGACCAGGGGGGACGGGGGCGGCGGACACGTGCGGAGCACGCGACCGCCGACCGCAGCTACTCCGTTCCCGCTGTCAGCCGCACGATCCGAGCTTCACTGGGTTTCCCTTCGGGAAAACACAGCAACTGACCGCGGTGGCGGGGCCCTTCGCCTGAGGCGAGAAGGACGGGCGACCGGTACACCGCCTGAGTCCTGGAGAAGGCGAGGACTTGAGCATGGGATCCACCTCCGCCCACAACGAGGGCGTCGGCCGTCGCAACCTGATCAAGCGTTCTGCCGCGCTCGGCCTGCTCACGATTCCGACGATGAGCTTCCTGTCCGCCTGCGCCACCGGCGGTGGCGGCACCGACAAGGAGACCAAGGCCCCCGGGGGCGAGAAGTCCGAGAAGAACCCGCTCGGTGTGAAGCAGGGCGCCCCGCTCGAGGCCTTCATCTTCAAGGGCGGTCTCGGCGACCAGTACGCCAAGGACGCGGAGGCCGACTTCAAGGCCACCTACGGCGCCGATGTCAAGCACACCGGCACCCAGCAGGTCGGCCCCAAGCTCACCCCGCGCTTCGCGGGCGGCAACCCGCCGGACGTCATCGACAACTCCGGCGCCGACCACCTCAACATGAACCAGCTCTCCACCCAGGGCCAGCTCCAGGACCTGACCGTGCTGCTGGACGCCGCCTCGATGGACGACCCGGCCAAGAAGGTCAGGGACACCATCCACCCGAGCACCATCGAGAAGGGCAAGCACGGCGACAAGTTCGACGTGCTCTACTACGCCTTCACCATCTACGGCACCTGGTACTCCCAGAAGCTGCTCGACGACAAGGGCTGGGCCTACCCCAAGTCCCTCGACGAGATGGTCAAGCTCTGCGGCGAGATCAAGAAGGCCGGCATCGCGCCCTGGACGTACCCGGGCAAGTATCCGTACTACGTCCACTTCAACCTCTTCGCCCAGATCGCCAAGATCGGCGGCATGGAGAAGTGGATCGCGATCGACAACCTGGAGCCGAACGCCTGGACCTCCAACGACGCCGTCAAGGAGGTCATAGAGCACTACGAGGAGCTGGCGGCCAAGAAGTACTTCCTCGAGGGCAGCCAGGGCCTGACCCACATCCAGTCGCAGACCGCCTGGAACAAGGGCAAGGCCGTCTTCCTCCCGAACGGCTCCTGGGTCGAGAACGAGTCCGCCCCCACCACGCCGAAGGACTTCGGCATGGCGGTCGGCGCGCTCTTCGACGGCACCGGCGACAAGATGCCGCACGGCACCCTGCGCGGCGAGCCGAGCGAGCCGTACATCGTCGCCTCCAAGGGCAAGAACCCGGCCGGCGGCATGGAACTGCTGCGCATCATGCTCTCCAAGAAGCACGCGCAGAACTTCGCCACCAAGGTCAAGTCCCTGACCTGCGTCATGGACGCCACCGAGGGCATGAGCCTCTCCCCGGGTCTGGCCTCGGCCAGCAAGGTCTTCGGCGAGGCCGGCGACAACCTGATCAGCCTGCAGCTGCAGGAGTGGTACCCGGCGTTGACCGATGAGAAGATCGGCGGCCTCACCGGGCAGCTGCTCACCGGTGAACTGAAGGCCGCCGACTGGATCAAGAAGACCCAGGCTGAGGCCGACAAGGTCGCCAAGGACGACTCGGTGACCAAGTTCAAGCGCACCGCCTGACCTGACAGTTCGGCTTTCGAGGGAAGGGCCGGGAAGCAAACAGTGCAACACGGCAAATACCGATTCATCGTGGGCTTCCTGGCCCTGCCCCTGATCGTTTATGCGATCTTCGTCATCTCGCCGTTCGTCCAGGCCTTCCAGATCTCCATGACGAACTGGTCCGGTCTGGTCGGAACCGCCGAATTCGTCGGCCTGGAGAACTTCCAGCGACTCTGGGAGAGCAGCGACTTCTGGAACGCGCTGCGCCACAACGTCTACATGCTGGCGCTCGTCCCGGTGGTCACACTCGGCCTCGGCCTCTTCTTCGCCTTCATGCTGAACGTCGGCGGCAAACGCCGGAAGAACGAAGTCATCGCCGGCGTCGGCGGATCGAAGGTCTACAAATTCGTCTTCTTCTTCCCGCAGGTCATCTCCGTCACCATCATCGCGGTCATCTGGTTCAACATCTACAACCCCGACCCCGACGACGGAATGCTGAACTCCTTCCTGGGAGCCGTCGGTCTCGACGGGCTGCAGAATTCCTGGCTCGGCGAGAAGAGCCTCGCCCTCTGGTGCATCAGCGCCGTCATGGTCTGGGGACACGTCGGCTTCTTCGTGGTCCTGTTCTCCGCGGCGATGGCCTCCATCCCGCGGGACATCTACGAGGCGGCACTCCTGGACGGCGCCAGCCGCTTCCACACCTTCTTCCGGATCACGCTCCCGCTGCTGTGGGACACCGTCCAGACCGGCTGGGTGTACATGGGCATCATCGCGCTGGACGCCTTCGCCCTGGTCCAGATCATGTCGGTGAACATGGGCGGACCGGACGGCGCGACGGACGTCATGCCGCTCCGTCTGTATCTGACGGCCTTCCGCGACAGCCAGTTCGGCTACGCCTCCGCCATGGGCGTCGCGATGCTCATTGTCACGATGACCTTCGCAGTGCTCACCATGCGCTTCGCGCGGCGTGAGCGGATCGAGTACTAGGGGTAGGGCGGATGACGACCGAAGAGATCGAAACGGTGGCCAAGCAGGACACCCCTGCCAAGGCCGACCGCACCCCCGAGCCGACGAAGGAGAAGTCCTCGGAGGGCGGGATCCTCAACGTCTTCTCCCACGGCATCCTCATCGTGTGGGGGCTGATGGTGGGCGTGCCGCTGCTCTGGGTGGCCTGGAGCGCCTTCAAGGACAGCAACGGGATCCTCACCGACCCCTGGGGTCTGCCGACGGTCCTCCACTGGGAGAACTGGTCCAACGCGTGGGAGGACGCGAACATGGGCCAGTACTTCATCAACACCGCCATCATCGTGGGCGGTTCGGTGATCGGCACGATGGTCCTCGGATCCATGGCCGCGTACGTGCTGGCCCGCTTCGAGTTCCCCGGCAACCGGTTCATCTACTACCTGTTCGTGGCCGGCATGTCCTTCCCGGTCTTCATGCTGGTGATCCCGCTGTTCTTCGTCATGCGGGACTTCCCCGGCAGCTCGCTGCTGGCCACCTACCACGGACTGATCCTGGTCTACATCGCGTACTCGCTGCCGTTCACCGTCTTCTTCATGACGGCGTTCTTCCGCACGCTCCCGGCGTCGGTCGGCGAGGCGGCCCTGATCGACGGCGCGTCGCACAGCCGGACGTTCTTCCAGGTGATGCTCCCGATGGCCAAGCCCGGCCTGATCAGCATCGGCATCTTCAACTTCCTGGGCCAGTGGAACCAGTACCTGCTGCCGATGGTCCTCAACCAGCAGGAGGACAAGTACGTCCTCACCCAGGGCCTGGCGATGATCGCGCTCCAACAGGGCTACGAGAACGACTGGGGCGCGCTGATGGCAGGCATGATGATCGCGATGCTCCCGGTGCTGATCGTTTACGCGATCTTCCAACGCCAGGTCCAGTCGGGCCTGACGGCGGGCGCACTGAAGTAACCGCCCCCGGACCGGGCCCGGCCCCTGCCGCTCCACGGCCGGGCCGGGGCCCTCGTCACGACGTTCGGGGGTGTGGGGGCTGACGCCCCCACACCCCCGAACGTCCGCTGCGCGGAGCGCTTCCCCCACCCTGCCCCTTCCCGCTGTATCGATGTGCGGCTCCGCCGCGTGGGGGGCAAGCCCTAAACCCCATGGAGGCCGGCGCCCCCGGCCCCTCCCCGGCGACGGGAAGTTGGTGGGGGCTGACGCCCCCACACCCCTAGGACGGCAGCTTCGCGCCGCGACACTGCCCGCCCCAGCAGCACGCCCGACGGAACGGACACCGGCCGAGCTCAGCGGCCCGCTCCGGAACGAACACCGGCCTGCACGACGTGCGGTACCACCGAGCTGCTTCCGCCCCAAGGCCTGGACCGCCGTCCCAGCGTGGAGCGGCCACAGGCCGGTACGGGCGGTACCGGACGTGAGGGGGGCGGGGTCGTAGGAGGGGGGTGTCCGGAAGTAAAGCGTCGCAACTCGCGCGCAGCGCGGTGAGGACAGCCATTCCGGACACCCCCCTCCGGAGGCCCCGACCACCGGCACCCACCACCAAGCCGGCGGCCCCGCCCCACCAGGCCAGGCCAGGCCCGCCGCACGCCGCCCCGCCCCGAACCACGCCACGCCCCGAACCACGCCACGCGTACCGTCACCCTCCGAGGTCACCCCGTCACCTCACCCGTCGGCGCTCATCAGAGGTTGCCCCCGCTCAAGGTCTTGACGGGATAAGCCCCAAAAGGTTGAGCTTAGGGTTCATAAGTTGGAGAGACGCCGGGGTCGCGACACGCGCCCCCGGCCGGGGGCGGCCGTCGCGTCGCCCACCGGGGGCAGGAGTGGATGGGTCAATGGAGACTCCGGGATCGCAGACGTCTCTGCACCGGGCCAATCTCGAGCGTGTCGTGCGTGCCGTACGCATGGCGGGTTCGCTGACGCAGGCGGAGATCGCGAGGAGCACCGGCCTCTCCGCGGCCACCGTCTCCAACATCGTCCGTGAGCTCAAGGACGGCGGCACGGTAGAGGTGACGCCGACCTCGGCCGGCGGCCGCAGGGCCCGCAGCGTCTCCCTCAGCGGCGACGCCGGCATCGTGATCGGCGTGGACTTCGGCCATACGCATCTGCGCGTGGCGATCGGCAACCTCGCTCATCAGGTGCTGGCGGAGGAGGCGGAGCCGCTCGATGTGGACGCGTCGTCCGCGGAGGGCTTCGACCGGGCGGAGGCGCTGGTCAACCGGCTGGTGGAGGCCACCGGGATCGGTCTCGGCAAGGTGATCGGCGTGGGGCTCGGCGTGCCGGGCCCCATCGACGTGGAGTCGGGCACGCTGGGCTCGACGGCGATCCTGCCGGGCTGGACCGGCATCAATCCGAGTGAGGAGCTCTCGGCCCGGCTGGGCGTGCCCGTGTACGTCGACAACGACGCCAACCTGGGCGCCCTCGGCGAGATGGTGTGGGGCAGCGGCCGGGGTGCGAAGGACCTGGCGTACATCAAGGTGGCGAGCGGTGTCGGCGCGGGCCTGGTGATAGACGGCCAGATCTACCGGGGTCCGGGCGGTACCGCCGGCGAGATCGGGCACATCACGCTGGACGAGTCGGGCCCGGTGTGTCGTTGCGGCAACCGCGGGTGCCTGGAGACGTTCACGGCGGCCAGGTACGTGCTGCCGCTGCTCCAGTCGAGTCATGGGGCCGAACTGACCATGGAGCGCGTCGTGCAGCTGGCGCGGGAGGGCGATCCCGGCTGCCGTCGTGTGGTGGCGGACGTGGGCCGTCACATCGGCAGTGGTGTCGCCAACCTGTGCAACCTCCTCAATCCGAGCCGGGTGGTGCTCGGAGGGGATTTGGCGGAGGCTGGAGAGTTGGTACTGGGACCCATCCGTGAGTCCGTCTCCCGTTACGCCATTCCCAGTGCGGCGAGGCAGCTTTCGGTGGCTCCCGGTGCTCTGGGCGGGCGTGCGGAAGTGCTCGGCGCGCTGGCCCTCGTGCTCAGCGAAATGGGTGATTCGACCCTTCTGGACAGTGCGTTGCCGGTCGGCGCACCCGCCTTCACTTAGATAACGAATGGCACCGTTGTCATCTCGTTAAGGATTTACTCCTTGACGCTGACCACGGGGCCGAGTTGACTTCCAGCCACCTCGGCCGCAGCGACGCGGCCTCGTCAGGGAGGTTTCTTATCGTGAACGCACATCTGCGTCGTGCCGCCGTTGCTGTCGCCGCCTCTGCGATGGCCGTATCGCTTGCCGCCTGTGGCCAGGCTGGAGACTCGGGCGACAGCGCCGAAGAGTCGCGCGCCAAGAAGGGCGACGACATCACGATCGGCCTGCTCCTTCCGGAGAACCAGACCGCTCGCTACGAGAAGTTCGACAAGCCGCTCATCGAGAAGAAGATCAGCGAGCTGACGGACGGCAAGGCGAAGGTCGTCTACGCCAACGCCAAGCAGGACGCCACACTGCAGACGCAGCAGGTGGACACCATGATCACCAACAAGGTCGACGCGCTCATCGTGGACGCGGTGGACTCCAAGGCCATCGCCGGCGGTGTGAAGAAGGCCAAGGAAGCCGGTATCCCCGTCGTCGCGTTCGACCGTCTCGCCGAGGGCCCGATCGACGCCTACACCTCCTTCGACAACGAAGAGGTCGGCCGGGTGCAGGGCAAGGCGCTGCTGGAGGCCCTGGGCGACAAGGCCAAGGACGGCCAGATCGTCATGATGAACGGCTCGGTCACCGACCCGAACGCCGCGCTGTTCAAGAAGGGCGCCCATGCCGAGCTCGACGGCAAGGTGAACGTCGGCAAGGAGTACGACACCAAGGAGTGGAAGCCGGAGAACGCCAACGCCAACATGGAGGCCGCGATCTCGTCCCTCGGCAAGGACAAGATCATCGGCGTCTACTCCGCGAACGACGGCATGGCGGGCGGCATCATCACCGCCCTCAAGTCGGGCGGCTTCACCAAGCTCCCGCCGGTCACCGGTCAGGACGCCGAGCTTGCCGGTGTCCAGCGCATCGTCGCCGGTGAGCAGTTCATGAGCGTCTACAAGCCGTACGCGCCGGAGGCCTCCGCCGCCGCCGAGATGGCCGTGGCGCTCGCCAAGGGCGAGTCGCTCGACTCGATCGCCAAGGAGAAGGTCGACAGCCCCTCCCAGAAGGGCATCCCGTCGGTCCTCGTCCCGGTCGTCTCGCTGACCAAGGACAACATCAAGGACACCGTCGTCAAGGACGGCGTCTACACGGTGAACGAGATCTGCACCCCGAAGTTCAAGGCCGCGTGTGACCAGCTCGGCCTGAAGTAAGGCCGCACGCCGGAGCCCGGTTCCCCCGGTGCTCCGGCCTCTGCCCGGGCGCACGCGCCCCGCAGAAACCTTCCGGTGCCCCGCCCCGCCATCAGCCCCCGCTGCCGGTCGGGGCACCGGTCGGAACACACGCTGTATTTCCAGTCTGCTCAACCTCCGCGCCGCATTTCCCCCGGCGCGGCATCCCCGCCGGTCAGGCGGCGAAGGAGATGGTTCACGTGTCCGCTACGCCCGTGTTGGCGTTGCGCGGGGTCTCCAAGCGGTTCGGTGCCGTCCAGGCGCTCACCGACGTAGAGCTTGAGGTCCACGCCGGTGAGGTGGTCGCCCTGGTCGGCGACAACGGCGCCGGAAAGTCCACGCTGGTCAAGACGATCGCCGGTGTGCACCCCATCGATGAAGGCTCCATCGAGTGGGAGGGCAAGCAGGTCTCGATCAACCGGCCGCACGACGCCCAGAACCTCGGCATCGCGACCGTCTACCAGGACCTCGCGCTGTGCGACAACATCGACGTCGTCGGCAACCTCTACCTCGGCCGGGAGCTGCAGAAGCGCGGCGTGCTCGACGAGGTCGAGATGGAGCGACGCGCCCTCGAACTGCTGAAGACGCTGTCGATCCGTATCCCCAGCGTCCGTATCCCGATCGCCTCGCTCTCCGGCGGTCAGCGCCAGACCGTGGCCATCGCCCGTTCGATGCTCGGCGAGCCCAAGCTCGTCATCCTCGACGAGCCCACCGCCGCTCTCGGTGTCGAGCAGACCGCACAGGTGCTCGACCTCGTGGAGCGGCTGCGGGAGCGCGGCCACGCCGTCGTCCTCATCAGCCACAACATGGCCGACGTCAAGGCCGTCGCCGACAAGGTCGCCGTGCTCCGGCTGGGCAGGAACAACGGTGTCTTCGAGGTCAAGTCGACCTCGCAGGAAGAGATCATCTCCGCCATCACCGGTGCCACGGACAACGCCGTGACCCGCCGTGCGGCGCGCAACGCGGAGGTTACGAAGTGACCACGGAAAAGACCCCCACGTCGACCGGCACGAAGGTGGTCAACCCGGACGCCGCGCATGACGCGCTGACCGCGGTCGACCCCCGTCTGCTGGTGCGCGAGCAGGGGCTCAAGGGCTACTTCTCCGAGTTCAAGCGCAAGGTGCACGCCGGCGACCTCGGGTCGATCCCGGTCGTCATCGGTCTGATCGTCATCGCGGTGATCTTCCAGACCATGAACTCGCAGTTCCTCTCGGCGGAGAACCTGAGCAACATCGCCGTCACGATGGTCGCCACCGGCATGATGGCCGTCGGCATCATCTTCGTGCTGCTGCTCGGTGAGATCGACCTGTCGGTCGGCTCCGTCAGCGGTGTCTCCGGTGCGATCGTCGCCGTGCTGAGCGTGACGCACGGGATGAACGAATGGCTGGCGCTGGTCGTCGCCCTGGCCAGCGGCGCCGCCATCGGCGCCCTGCACGGCTTCTTCTTCGCCAAGATCGGCGCCCCGGCGTTCGCCGTGACGCTGGCCGGCCTGCTGTTCTGGCTGGGCTTCATGCTGCAGCTGCTGGGTGAGAACGGCACGATCAACCTGGACGGCGAAGGCGTCGTCGGACAGCTGACCACGTACTACTTCTCCGACATCGCGGCCGCCTACGCGCTCGCCGCCGTCGCCGTGGCCGGCTTCTTCCTGTCGTCGTTCTTCGACAACCGCCGCCGCGCCGCGGCCGGCGTCCCGTCCCGGCCGCTGTCCGACATCGTGATGCGCACGGTGATCCTCGCGGTCATCGCGTTCGCCGCGGCCGTCATGTTCAACCAGTACAAGGGCCTGCCCCTGGCGCTGGTGCTGTTCCTGGCCGTCCTCGTGGTCACGGACTTCGTCCTCCGCCGTACGGCATACGGCCGGAAGATCTTCGCGCTCGGCGGCAGCGTCGAGGCCTCGCGCCGCGCCGGTATCAACGTCACCGCCGTGCGTGTCTCGGTCTTCGCGCTGGCCGGACTGTTCGCGGCCGTCGGCGGCCTGTTCTGGGCCTCCAAGATCGCGGCGGCCAACCAGAGCGCCGGCGCCGGCGACCTGCTGATGAACGTCATCGCCGCGGCCGTCATCGGCGGCACCAGCCTCTTCGGTGGCCGGGGCCGCACCTGGAACGCCCTGCTGGGCGTCATGGTCATCGTCTCGATCCAGTACGGACTCGCCCTGGAAGGCATCGCGACACCGATCCAGTACATGATCACCGGTGGTGTTCTGCTGGCGACGGTCGTGATCGACTCCGTCACGCGTAGGACGCAGAAGACCGCAGGTCGCGCCTAGTACGACCGGACGGTGCCCGGTGCCGCACAGCGGCGCCGGGCACTGCTGTGTCACGTCATAGACGTGACACAGAACCCACCGCCCGATGACGGAGCGCGTGCACGGAACATTAGACTCGGGCAATCGGCAAGGTCGATCAGCCAGAGTCGATCGGCTCGGATGCAGCTCGAATGCAAGGAGGCACGGGTGGCACTGCTTTCCCGTATCAGGGGACCGCGCGACCTGGACCGGCTCGGCCCGGAGCAGCTGGAGCAGCTGGCCGCAGAGATCCGCACCTTCCTGGTGGACGCCGTCTCCAAGACCGGTGGGCACCTCGGACCCAACCTCGGCGTGGTCGAGCTGACCATCGCCCTCCACCGTGTCTTCGAGTCCCCCAAGGACAAGGTCCTCTGGGACACCGGGCACCAGAGCTATGTCCACAAGCTGCTGACCGGCCGCCAGGACTTCTCCCGGCTCAAGATGAAGGGCGGACTGTCCGGCTACCCCTCGCAGGGTGAGTCCGAGCACGACGTCATCGAGAATTCGCACGCCTCCACCGTGCTCGGCTGGGCCGACGGCCTCGCCAAGGCCAACGAGGTCCTGAAGAAGGACGACCACGTCGTCGCCGTCATCGGCGACGGCGCGCTCACCGGCGGTATGGCCTGGGAGGCGCTGAACAACATCGCCGCCGCCAAGGACCGTCCGCTGGTCATCGTCGTCAACGACAACGAGCGCTCGTACGCGCCGACCATCGGCGGCCTCGCCAACCACCTGGCCACCCTGCGCACCACCGACGGCTACGAGCGCTTCCTCGCCCGCGGCAAGGACCTCCTGGAGCGCACCCCCGTCGTCGGCAAGCCGCTGTACGGCACGCTGCACGGCGCCAAGAAGGGCCTCAAGGACTTCATCGCCCCGCAGGGCATGTTCGAGGACCTCGGCCTCAAGTACGTCGGCCCCATCGACGGCCACGACATCGAGGCGCTCGAGTCGGCCCTCGCCCGCGCCAAGCGCTTCGGCGGCCCCGTCATCGTGCACTGCCTCACCGAGAAGGGCCGCGGCTACCAGCCCGCCCTGGCGGACGAGGCGGACCGCTTCCACGCCGTGGGCAAGATCCACCCCGACACGGGTCTGCCCATCTCCAGCTCCGGCCTCGACTGGACCTCGGTGTTCGGCGAGGAGATGGTCAAGCTCGGCAAGGAGCGCGAGGACATCGTCGCCATCACGGCCGCGATGCTCCAGCCCGTGGGTCTCGACCGCTTCGCCAAGGCGTTCCCCGACCGGGTCTACGACGTCGGCATCGCCGAGCAGCACGGCGCCGTCTCCGCCGCGGGCCTGGCGACCGGCGGCCTGCACCCCGTCTTCGCCGTCTACGCCACCTTCCTCAACCGCGCCTTCGACCAGGTCCTGATGGACGTCGCCCTGCACAGGTGCGGTGTGACCTTCGTCCTGGACCGGGCCGGTGTCACCGGCACCGACGGCGCCTCGCACAACGGCATGTGGGACATGTCGATCCTTCAGGTCGTCCCCGGCCTGCGGATCGCCGCCCCTCGTGACGCCGACCAGGTCCGTGCCCAGCTGCGTGAGGCCGTCGAGGTCGACGACGCGCCGACCGTGGTCCGCTTCTCCAAGGGCGCGGTCGGGCCGGCCGTCAAGGCCGTGGGCAAGGCCGGCGGCATGGACGTGCTGCGCCGGCCGGAGGCCGACCGGCCCGACGTCCTGCTGGTCTCCGTCGGCGCCCTCGCCCCGATGTGCCTGGAGATCGCCGACCTGCTCGATGCCCAGGGCATCTCGACCACCGTCGTCGACCCCCGTTGGGTCAAGCCCGTCGACGAGGCGCTCGCACCGCTGGCGGAGCAGCACCGGGTCGTCGTCACCGTCGAGGACAACAGCAGGGTCGGCGGCGTCGGATCCGCCGTCGCCCAGGCCCTGCGCGACGCCGGTGTGGACGTGCCGCTGCGCGACTTCGGCATCCCGCCCCGCTTCCTCGACCACGCCTCCCGCAAGGAGGTCATGGCGGAGATCGGCCTGACCGCACCGGACATCGCCCGTCAGGTCACCGGTCTGGTCTCCAAGCTCGACGGCCGTATCGACAGCGAGGCGGTCGAGCCCGCCCGCGACTGATCCGCCTCGGCCTGTGCGACTGATCCGTGGATGATTGGGACGGATCGTGTGCACGGCGTGCCGACCCCGGGCCGGAGGGTAACCCTGAAAGGGTGGTCCCTTCGGCCCATTCGGCTGAACTCCACCCGTTCCGGCTCTCTGTGGACCACACACCGTCCCGATCATGGCGAGGACGACAAGTGTGGAGGTGCAGGGGTGAGCACAGATACTGACCCGTCCGGCGGCAGACAAGGTGTCTTCCGGACCAAGCCGGTCGAGCAGTCGATCCGGGACACCGAAGAGCCGGAGCACGCCCTCAAGAAGTCCCTCTCCGCGGTGGACCTCACCGTCTTCGGCGTGGGTGTCATCATCGGCACCGGCATCTTCGTCCTCACCGGCACCGTCGCCAAGAACAACGCCGGCCCGGCGACCGCACTCGCTTTCGTGGCGTCCGGCATCGTCTGCGCCCTGGCCGCCCTGTGCTACGCCGAGTTCGCCTCCACCGTCCCGGTGGCCGGCTCCGCCTACACCTTCGCGTACGCCTCGCTCGGCGAACTGCCCGCCTGGATCATCGGCTGGGACCTGGTGCTGGAGTTCGCGCTCGGTACGGCGGTGGTGGCGGTCGGCTGGTCGGGTTATGTGCGTTCGCTCATGGACAACGTGGGGTGGAACCTACCCGCCGGGCTGCAAGGCCCTGATGTCGAGGGCGGCACCTTCGACCTGCTGGCCTTCGTTCTCATCCTGCTGCTGACGGCGATCCTCGTCGTCGGCATGAAGCTCTCCGCACGCATCACCGCTGTCGTCGTGGCCATCAAGGTCGGCGTGGTGCTGATCGTCATCATCGCGGGACTCTTCTTCGTCAAGGCCGCCAACTACGACCCCTTCATCCCCCCCGCGCAGGGTCAGGAGTCCGGCTCCGGCTGGGACGCGCCGCTGGTGCAGCTGCTGTTCGGCTACGAGCCCACGAACTTCGGCGTGATGGGCATCTTCACCGCCGCGTCCATCGTCTTCTTCGCCTTCATCGGCTTCGACGTCGTGGCCACGGCGGCCGAGGAGACCAAGCTGCCGCAGCGCGACATGCCGCGCGGCATCCTGGGGTCGCTGCTCATCTGCACCGTGCTCTACGTCGCCGTGTCCCTCGTGGTGACCGGTATGCAGCACTACAGCGAACTGTCGATCAGCGCCCCGCTGGCGGACGCCTTCAAGGCCACCGGACATCCGTTCTTCGCCGGCATCATCAGTTTCGGCGCAGCGGTCGGTCTGACGACGGTGTGCATGATCCTGCTGCTGGGCCAGACCCGGGTGTTCTTCGCGATGAGCCGGGACGGCCTGCTGCCGCGGTTCTTCTCCAAGACGCACCCGCGGTTCCGCACCCCGTACCGTCCGACGATCCTGCTCGGTGTGATCATCGCGATCGTCGCCGGCTTCACCAGCATCAACGAGCTGGCCACCCTGGTGAACATCGGCACGCTCTTCGCGTTCGTCGTCGTCGCCCTCGGCGTGATCATCCTGCGCCGCACCCGGCCCGATCTGCACCGCGCGTTCCGTACCCCGCTGGTGCCCCTGGTGCCCATCCTGTCGGTCGCGGCCTCGGTGTGGCTGATGCTCAACCTGCCGGGCGAGACGTGGTTCCGGTTCGCCGTCTGGATGGCGATCGGGATCGTCGTGTACGCGCTCTACGGGCGCAGGCACAGCCGCCTCGGCAAGGCGGGCCGCGACGCCGAGTACTAGACCCCGTCCGGCTCCGCAGGGCGCACGGCACGCGGGCCCACGTACCGCGCGCCGTGCGCCTCGACCCTTCTCCGGAGCTCGCGGTCGGCCGTGACGACCACACAGGTCCGGCCCGCCGTCTCCCGCACTCTCGCGACGATCAGGTCGTCACCGCTCCCCGGCGCGGTCTCCACCGTGACGCCGGGCACGGAGCCGACGCCCCGGGCCGCCCCCTCCACGACGAGCAGCACCTCCACGGGCCCGGGCTCCCCGGCGATGCCCTCCTTCGCGATGACGGTCAGCCGGTCCCGCAGCCGCTCCGCCGCACCGAAGCGGTCGCGCCACCATCCGTCGGGCACGGAGCCGACGACATTGGCGCCGTCCACGATCAGAAGCAGGGGCAGCTCGTCCATGGCACCAGGGTCGCAGGGTGCGCGGGGCCGCGGCGTCAGGGGCCCGCCGGTGGTGCCAGAATTGACCGGTCGGTGAGCAACTCACCGGCCCCACCGAGCCGTTCCGACGCACTGGACTTCCCATGCCACCTGAGCGTGCGACCACGCTTCGAGACCCAGACCCGGCCGATGAAACACGGCTGTCGGGAGAATGGCTGACCCGCGGTAAGGACGGTGTCCTCACCGCGTACGCGCCCGCCGACGGCGCGGTGCTGCGCTGGACGGAGGCGCCGTCCGGATGGCGCGGGCCGGACCGGCTCGACGCACCCGGCCTGATGCCGGTGCTCACCGTCGCCCAGGGAGCGGACGGCTACGCCCATCTGATCGGCCTGCGCCGGACCGGCACCGACGCGGAGGGGGAGCAGGAGCTGGAGCTGGTGCACGCGGTGCAGTTCCAGACCGGGCGCCCCCTGCTCGGCTGGCACTCGCTCGGTCACCCCAACAAGGTGCGCCGGTGGACAGGCGACCCGGTGGCCGCGGTCGACGGCGAGGGCCGGGTCTGTGTGTTCCTGCGCAACGGCGGCACCGGTGTGAGCTGCCGGGTCCAGGGCGTCCGCGGAGGCTGGGGCCGCTGGCAGGACCTCGGCGGATACGGGACCTCGGACGCCCTGGCGGTCGCCACCGACGGGGCAGGTCTGGTCGAACTCTTCGTACCGGGACGCAAGCAGATCACCCGGTACACCCAGGAGAAGCCGGGCGCGGCATTCGCCCTGGCGGACAGGCTGGAGGTCCAGGTGGCACCGGGGGGAGCGTTCTCCGCGATCGCCACGGTCTCCGGGACCGTCTCGCTCTTCTACACCGACGGCGACGGGGTGATCCAGGTCTGGGCACCGGGCCGGCTGCCGGAGCCCCGCCCTTTGATGGACGCGGCGGGGCCGGGGCCCGTGGTGCTCTCGCGGCTGGTCATCGACGGCCATGACTGCACGGTCCTCGCCCAGGAGGCGGACCAGGGGCAGGTGGCGTTCGCCGCGTATCCCACCGAGGACGAATCGGCGGGCGGCTGGTGGACCCGCACGGCCGTCACCGGCGCCGGCCACCTTCCGCCGGCCCTGCGGGAACAGGGTGGGCACGGCCTGGTCGCGATGGCCCGCGCGCGCGACGGCAACTTGATCATCAGCAGACAGAAGACCGAGGCGGGCGGGTTCGCGCTGGGGAGCTGGAAGCCGCTGCGGTGAGGCTGCCGGGCCACGGAGTCCTGTGAACCGCCGACGGAGCGGGCCGCGCGGCAAGCCGGAGGCCACGGCGCGCGAGGCGCGGCCGTGGCCTCCGGGCGGTGGTCCGTCAGCCGCCCGTGGCGGGCGACTTCTTCGCGGAGTCCGGGATCGAGGAGTCCTCGCGGATCGCCTTCCACAGCTCCGTCGCCTGGGGTTCGGCGGCCACGACCCGGTTCGGGTCCACCTTGTCGTAGGCGACGGGCAGCATGATCGTCTTCATCGAGGCGGGGTCGACTCCGTCCATGCTGCGGGCGAAGTCGGCCAGTTTCGTGAGGGAGTCGAGCCCCGAGTCGGTCGTCAGCGACTGGGTCAGCGAGTCGGCGATCTCGAACGACTTGGCCGGGCTGCCCAGCAGGTCCTGCGATTTGACCTCGCTGAGGAGCGCCATCATGAACTGCTGCTGGAGACCGATGCGGCCGAGGTCGCTGCCGTCACCGATGCCGTGCCGGGTCCTGACGAACGCCAGTGACTGCGTGCCGTCGAGCTTGTGGGAGCCGGCCGTGAGGTCGAGGCCCGACTCCTTGTCGCGGATGGGCTCCTTCACGTCGACGGTCACGCCGCCTATCGCGTCGACCAGTTCCTTGAACCCGGAGAAGTCGATCTCCATGTAGTGATCGATCCGGACGCCGGACATCTTCTCCACGGTGCTGATCACACAGGCGGGACCGGCGCTGGTGTAGACGGAGTTGAACATCACCCGCTCCGCCGCCGGGAGCGTGGAGCCGTCCTTCTTGGTGCACTCGGGCCGGCTCACCAGGGTGTCGCGCGGGATGCTGACGGCGACGGCCTGCTGCCGGCCCTCGGGTATGTGGACGACCATCGCCGTGTCGGAACGCGCGGTGCCGCCCACATTGCCGCCCGCCAGGTCCTTGTTGTCGCCCGAGCGCGAGTCGGAGCCGAGCACGAGGATGTCCCGGGCGCCGGTGGCGAGTTTCTCCGGACGCTCGCCGTTGACGGCGTCGTCGATGTCGATCGACTCGATGTTGCTGTCGAGGCGGCTGTACAGCCAGTATCCGGTGCCGGCCGCTGCGAGGACGAGTACGAGCAGCGCCCCTAGAACGATCCGGAGCACGGGTCGCTTCCGGGACCGGCCCTTTTTCCTGCGGCCGCCTTCGTCAGTCATGGTCGTCCAACCTTCGTGCTGAGCCCGTCCGGGCATGTGTCATCGCGTCGCCGTGATGGCCGTTCATGGGGGAGGCTGCTGTCGCGAAGGTGCACGATCGGGGGCCGGTGGGGACGGCTTGTGTGGTCCGAGGTGCGTACCCCGAGCAGGGCAGCGGCGGAAGTGATCGTACAGTGAACGGACTATGGTGATCCAACGATCAACGGGTGAATGAAAACCCAACCGGTCCTATCTTACGCACTGGATTGACATGCCTACTGCACGCACCCGCCCGTCCCCCGAGGACGGCACACTCGGTGCCTCCCTTCTGACAGGTTCGTGGCTGACCTGCGGAAAAGAAGGGCTCTTCAGTGCCTATGCGCCCGCCGAGGGTGCGGTGCTGCGCTGGACGGAAAGCCGCTCCGGATGGTCGGAGCCGGACCGGCTGGCCCATGACGGACTGACCGCCGACCTGACGGTCGCTCAAGGAGTGGACCGATATGTCCATCTCGTAGGTGTGCGCCGCACGGGCGTGGGCGACGAGGTGGAGTTGGCGCACGCCGTGCAGTTCCAGACCGGGCGGCCGGTGCTGGGGTGGACCTCGCTGGGGCATCCGAACAGGACCGGTCCGTGGACGGGGCATCCCGCGTCGGCCGTCGACTCCGACGGGCGGCTCTGCGTCTTCGTGCGAAACGGCGGCGGCGGGGTGAGCTGCCGGGTGCAGAACAGTCGCGGGTGGGGCGGATGGCAGGACCTCGGCGGCGCGCGGACCGGCGACTGCCTGGCCGCCGCGGCCGACGGCGCGGGCCGGGTGCAGCTCTTCGTGCCGGGGGCGCGGGCGATCCGCTGGTTCACGCAGGAGCAGGGCGGCGGAAAGTTCGTCCTGAGCGGTCAGCTCGACGCCGTCGCGGCGCCGGGTGCGTTCACCGCCCTGGCGACCAGCTCCGGCTCCGTCTCGTTGTACTTCCTCGACGCCACGGGGGTCGTCAACGTCTGGGCCCCGGCGCGTTCGCCTTACACGCAGCCGCTCGTGCAGGCTGCCGGCGCCGGGCCGCTGGTGGCCACCCGCGCCATGATCGGCGGATACGACTGCACGGTCCTGGCGCAGGAGTCCGGGCCGGGGCGGGTCTCCTTCACGGCCCATCCCACCGAGCAGGAGTCGGCGGGCGCGTGGTGGTCGGAGACCGACACCGGGGCGCCTTCCGTGGTGCCGGCCGTGTGTACCGGCGCCGACGGCCGCATGGTCGCCGCCGCCCTGGCCGATCGACAACAACTGTGGCTTACACGACAGAAGGTGTCGGACGAAGGTTTTCTGCTGGACAAATGGAGAAAGAAAATGTGAAGATCCTGCGCGTGATCGATCACTTCAGGCTGAAGTGATCGGTTTACCTGTCGATCTTGGGTGTGCGTCTCATGGGGGGCCGTGACGACCGCGCCGGGCCGCCAATCTGCAGCAGCGCCGCTGGCAGGGGTGCGGCGTTCCTTGTCCGGGATGGTGCGGTAGTTCAGTGGTCAGCCTCGAGAATCCCGAGGCCAGCACGCTTGTGTCGACTTATCGATCTCTCGTGCCGGTCCGTGCCCGCAGGAAGATTGTCCGGCGGGTCCCGCAGCCGCTGCGCAACGCGGTCATGGCCGCGTTGGCGCTCGCCGACGCGATGCGTACCGCAGCAGTCGTCCGCATGCTCGGCGGGCGCCGCAAGCCGGCCCGTCACAGTGCCGCCGCGCTGCTCAAGGTCGTGAAGGTGGGCGGCAGGCACGCCCGCGCCACTCTTGTGCCCGGAGCCACCGCCTGGGCCGCCCGGGCGCGGAACCTGCACATCGTCGTCGCCGCACTCGAGGCCGCGGACATCGACTACTTCTGCGTCCGCGGAGTGTCCGGCCCCCTTCCTTGTGTGGCGGTGCCCTCCGGTTCCAGAGGCGACGTGGAGGAAGTGCTGCGGCTGGTGTTCGGGCGCAACCCCGGCTACGTCGGCACCACCGGCGCCCGGATGCACCCGGGCGCCTCCGCGAAGACCTGGCGGCGGCTGACGTCGCAGAAGGTCCTGCGTCTGGCCTGGTACGTGTGCGACCCGACCGGCGAACTCGTCTTCGGCGCGGAATCGGGCTGCGACCTGGAGTTCTGGACGGAGGCCGACGGCCGGCTCGTCGCTCCGCGCCCCAACCGGGTGGTCACCGAGGTGCCGTCAGCACGGGAGACCGGCTGGGCCCCGCAGACCCTGTTCAGCACCGTCCCGGCCGCCTACACGACCGGTTACGCCCGCACTCTGCCCGAGTTCGCGGCACCGCTCCCCGAGGACCACCTCTTCCCGATCGACGTCGTCTACACATGGGTCGACGGCGACGACCCGCAGTGGCGCGCCAGCAGGGACGCGGTCCGCGACGGGAAGGGGGCGGCCGACGCGACGCCGCTGCACGAGCAGGCCGCCAACGACTCCCGCTACACCAGCCGCGACGAACTCCTCTTCTCCCTCCGCGCACTCCACCAGTACGCCCCGTGGGTACGCCGGATCCACCTCGTCACCGCCGGCCAGGTGCCGTGGTGGCTGAACACCGACCACCCCGGACTGCGGGTCGTGGACCACCGCGAGATCTTCTCGGACCCCGACGCGCTGCCGACCTTCAACTCGCACGCGATCGAGAGCCAGCTGCACCACATACCGGACCTCGCGGAGCACTTCCTGTACCTGAACGACGACGTCTTCTTCGGCCGTCCCGTCCGGCCCGGGCAGTTCTTCCACCCCAACGGACTGACCAAGTTCTTCATGTCCAAGGCGCTGATCCCCTCGGGCAGCGCGGGCCCCGACGACCTGCCGGTCAACGCGGCCGGCAAGAACAGCCGAGGCCTGATCGCCCAGCAGTTCGGCACGGTCATCTCGCAGAAGATGAAGCACACCCCGCACGCCCTGCGGCGCAGCGTCCTCGACGAGATCGAGCAGGTCTACGCCCAGGCGCACCGGGTCACCCAGCACTCCCGCTTCCGCTCGCCGCACGACGTGCCCATCGCCTCGTCGCTGCACCACTACTACGCGTACCACTCCGCCCGGGCGACCGTCGGCGACATCCGGTACGTCTACATCGATCTCGCGGACAAGCTCGCGCAGCGGCGTCTCAACTCCCTGCTGGCGAAGCGGGACTTCGACACGTTCTGCATCAACGACACCGTCGTGGCCGACGATCCCGACGCCCAGGCACGCATGATCGACACGTTCCTGAGCACGTACTTCCCGGTTCCCAGCCCGTACGAGCAGGCCGGCGCCGAGGCGCTCGCGGCCCCGCGTACCGACGGCCTGGGGCTGAGCGCATGAGCCGTGTCCGCAGACGCCTGGGCGCCGCCCGCCGCGGCGTCCGTGCCCGCTTCGGCGCCGTCCGCCTGCGCGTGATGACCCGCTTCTTCCTGCCCCGGCGGGAGAGCGGTACCGCTGTGCTGCGCTACGCGGCACTGCTCGACGGACAGACGCTCAACCTCCACGCCGTGCTGCCGCCGTCCGTCAGGGCCGCGGACAGTGCGGAGATCCTCGTCCGGCGCCGGGGCAGCCGCCATCGGGTGCCGGCGACGGTGTACGAGAGCGGAGGCCGGCTGCTGATGGACGCGGCCGTCCTCTTCGGGGCGCGGGCCGGCGGACTGCCGGTCGGGCACGGGCGCTGGAAGCTGCGGCTGCGGGTCGGCATCGGGAACAGGTCGCGCCGGATGCCCCTGCTGCTCCGTGAGCTCCCCACCCCCACCGGCGGCCCGACCGGTGCGATGAGCGCCTCGCCGGTCAGCGGCGACCGCTACCGCGTGGGCCGCACGCTGCGAGGCGACGCGCGGATCGTGTGCAGCAAGGCCGGTCCGGCGGCCGAGGTCGCGAACGTCCACTCGGCCCATTCCGGCGTGGAGCTGGACCTCTATCTCTTCGGCGTGCGCGCCGACCGCCCGGTGGCCGAGTTCGTGGCGGCCGGACACAGCGTCGAACGGCCCCTGTCCGAGACGGTCCCGGGACTGTGGCGGGTCGAAGTGCCGCTGTCCGAGATGGTCCCCGACAGCGGCCGGCGTGTGCACTGGGACGTCATGGTGCACACCGGGGGTGCCAAGCGTCCGCTGCGCCTGGCCAGGCGGCTGCACGACGTGCGCGACCCCGGCAAGGTGTTCGGGATGCGGAGGATCACGGTCGCTCCGCAGCGGGAGCGGCTGATGGTGGTCGAGCCCCGCTACACCCCGGCGGGCAACTTCCGGCTCACCTGCAGCCGCGAGGCAGAGGGCAAGTAGAGGGTTCTGTATGAAGATCGCGTTCCTGCTGGCGCGTGCGGATGTCATGAGCGATGCCGAACGCGCCGTGTTCCAGCATGCGTCCCTGCTCGCCCACCGTCACGAGGTCAGTGTGGTCAGCGTCTTCAAGGCGCGGCGCAGGCGTTTCGTGTCCCCGGACGAACGGGTCGCCGTCCAGTTCCTCGTCGAGGCGGCGGAGTCGGTCCATCAGGCCGTGCGCCGTACGGGACCGGACGCCGCGACCGGGGCGGCCCTGGCCGCCATGCCCAGCGAGATCGTCGAGCGGCGCTGGGACGGCCAGTACCACCGGCTCGCCGACATCGAACTCGAGTACTTCCTCCAGGGCCTCGACGCCGACGTGGTCGTCCCGACCTCCCCGGCGCTGCTCGCGTACGTGGCCCGGTTCGCGCCCGCGAGTGTGCTCACCGTCCACCACGAGCTGCGTGCCGTGGAGAGCGGGGGAGCGGAGCGGGAGCCGCTGGCCCTGCACGGCGCGCGGTGCGACGCCCTCACGTTCTCCGGCGCGCGCTCGGAGCAGTGGTTCGCCGACACCTTCGGCCCTGGCGCGGCCAGGCTGACGCATCTGCCGCCGGGCCTGCCCGAAGGCTTCCGGCCGCGCTCCACCCTGGAGACGCGGATGGTGACCATGGCTTCCCGGCTGGAGAAGGAGTCCCGGATAGGGGACGTGCTCGGCGCCTGGGCCAAGGTCAGCGATCTCCACCCCACATGGACGCTGCGGATCCTCGGCGACGGGCCGTACGGCAGGGCGCTGCGGCAGCGCCGGGACCAGCTGGGCCTCCAGGGCAGTGTGCAGTTCATCGGTGAAGCGCCCCACCAGGCGGAGGAGTGGGCGAAGGCGAGCATCGCGGTGAGCACCGCCGACGAGGACGCGGTCGGCCTCTCATTGATGGAGGCCCAGTCGGCAGGGGTCCCGGTCATCGCCTACGACGCGCCGGGTGTCTCCCGCGACGTCGTGATGGAGGGCCAGACCGGCCTGCTGGTGACCCCGGGGGACGTCGAGGCCCTCGCGTCGGTCCTGCTCGCGGTGATCGAGCAGCAGGAGATGCGCCACTCGTTGGGCCGGTCGGCCGCCTCCTGCGCCGCCAGGTTCCGGCCTACGGAGGGGTGGGAGACGCTGCTCGCCGCGCTGCGTGCCGATCTGCTTTCCGGCCGCCGGGAGCTGATGAAGGCGGAGCGGGTGGCGGCGTACGCCCTGCATTGCGGAGTCGACGGCAAGGGCCGGCCGGCCGCCGCCGCCCCGCCGAGCACCCAGCACTCCCGCCGGCTCTCCAACGCGGAGAAGCGGGTTCTGCAGGGCGGGACCGGGCTGGTGCGTGACGGGGGACAGATCTGCCGGGTCACCGACACAGAGACGCCGTTCGACGTGATGCAGGCCAACCTCGCCCTGGCCGCGAACGCCCTCGAGCAGGGCGGGATCCCGTACTTCGTGACGCGTACGTCCAAGATCAGGCACAGTCTCGCCGTCTTCGTGGGACAGCGGGAGGCAGCGCTCAAGGCACTCGCCGACAGCTGCCAGGGCCAGGCGGTGTACATGGCCCTGCTCAACGACTCCGACGCCGCCATGACGACGACGCTGGCCTCGCTGGCCACCGATCACGTGACCACGCCCTGTGCCGGTGTGCGGGTCTACCAGAACGTGGTCACCCCGGCGCGCACGCTGCGGCTCGGGGCGGCGTACGGGTGCACGATCTCCTTCTGGGAGGAGGATGCGCAGGAGCCGGACCACATGACCTCCCCGCTGCGCACTCTGATCGGCTCCCGGATCCCCAAGGAGGCCCTGACCCGGGTTCCCACCGTTCTGGGCGGGCGGCGGTATCCGACGATCACACCCTTCGAGCAGACCCTGCACCACGACGTCGCCTTCCCCATCGACGCCGTCTACACCTGGGTCGACGGATCGGACGTCGACTGGCTGGAGCGGAAGAACGCGGTGCTCGCCGCGAAGGGCATGGACACCGAGGACGCGGCGGCCAGCGCCGCCCGCTTCCGCAACCGCGACGAACTGCGGTACTCCCTGCGCTCGCTCGACATGTACGCACCGTGGATCCGCACCATCTACATCGTGACGGACCGACAGGTGCCGGCCTGGCTCGACCCGGACCACCCGCGTGTACGGGTGGTGGACCACACCGAGATATTCGGCGACGACGGCGTGCTGCCCACGTACAACTCGCATGCCATCGAGAGCCGGATGCACCACATCGAGGATCTCTCGGAGCAGTTCCTGTATTTCAACGACGACGTCTTCGTGGCCAAGCCGATCCAGCCGAGCCTCTTCTTCCTCGGTAACGGGCAGTCCAAGCACTTCATGTCGTCGAACGCCATTCCGATGAACCCGGTCCAGCTCACCGACGAGTACAGCCGCAGCGCGGCGAAGAACAACAGGGAACTGATCTCCTGGGCGTTCGGACGGCTCCTCGTCAACTCGTTCATCCACGCACCGCACCCGTTGCGGCGCAGTGTGATGTACGACCTCGAACGGACCTTCCCCGACCATTTCCGGGCCACGGCCGCGAGCCAGCTGAGGGACCGCTCCGACGTGTCGGTCGCCTCCTCGCTGCACCACTACTTCGGCTACTACACCGCACGCAGCGTGCCCGGCAGCATCTCCAGCGGCTTCGTCAACGTGGGTATCAGCGAGCAGGTCAAGAAGCTCAACCACCTTCTCGCCGCACGCTCCAACGACGTCTTCTGCCTGAACGACTTCCATGACGGCGACGTCTCGGAGGACGAACAGGACGCGACGCTCGCCGCCTTCCTCCCCAGCTATTTCCCGATCGCGAGCCAGTTCGAGGCGGGATCGGCGCGCAACCAACTCTTCCATGCCGGCCGCCTGCCCGGCTGGCCTCTGTAAGGACAGACGTGAACAAGTTCTGCATCCTGGGTAATTCCGTCGCGACCTCACGCCGCCCGGAGGAGTCCCCGATGGCCGGCTGGGGCCAGTACGTCCAGGAATTCCTGGGGCCCGGGTACGAGGTCAAGAACTACGCCCGCGACGCGATGACGCTGCGCTCCTACTTCACCGGCCGGTTCGTGAAACTCCTGAACCTTCTCGAGCCCGGCGACTTCGTGGCCATCGACTTCGGCGCCGTGGAACAGCGCCTCAACGTGGCGCTCCGCTTCCACGGACCCCGTGAGTTCAAGGAGTACCTGAAGCTCTACGTGGAGGCCATCCGCGGCGAGGGCGCGATTCCGCTCGTGCTCACCCCGGCCGCACGCTGTGTCTTCGACGTGCACGGCAACGTGGTGGACACCCACGGCGGCTATCCGCAGTACGCGCGGGAGGCCGCCGCGGAGGCCGGGGCCGCGCTCATCGATCTGAACCTGATCACGACCCGGCTGCTGCAACAGCTCGGCTGTTCCAGGGCGCGCGGCCTGTTCCGGTGGGAGGACGCCGGAGCGCACCCGAACCACCCCGAAGGCATCATCGACTCGGCGCACTTCAACGACCTGGGCGCCCGCGAAGTGGCCAGGCTGTTCGCCGAAGCGCTCCAGGGCACCCCCGGTATCGCCCCGGGCGTGGTGGACCCGGCGCGGCTGGCACCCGGCCACTACCCGCCGCTGCTGCCCGAGTTCACCGTCCAGCACCCGGAGGGGGCGCTTGCCGAGCAGCACCGCACGGGCGCCCCGCCGGTCGTCTCCTCGCCGGCGCACGGACAGATGGTCAGCGCCTACCCGAAGTTCACGGGCCAGGCCGACCCCGGCACCTCGTACCTCCTGTTCTTCGACGGCGCGGGCGAATACGTCGGCGGTACCTCCGTCAACGCCGAGGGCACATGGCTGTGGCGGCGGGTGGTCGGCTGGCCGGCGGGGGAGCATGTCCTGCAGGCCGTCGGGCTCCATGACCACGGCATGTCGCCGGTCTCCGCCGTCGCCTTCGTCGTCCGCGACCAGGTGGAGGCGCCGGTCGTCCTCGGCCCGAAGGAAGGCGTGTGGAGCGGCCCTCGGCCGAAGTTCTCCGGCACGGCCGCCCAGGGCGTGCGCAAGGTCGTCGTCCTGGAGAGCGGACGGCTGATCGCCGAGGCGCCCGTCAAGGACGACGGCACCTGGAGCCTGAGACACCCGCACGACTGGGAACCGGGCGTCCACCACCTCGAGTTCGTCTCCGTCTTCAGCGCCCTGCGCTCCGACCCGGCAGGGTTGACGATCAAGGTCCACGGCATCCCTCAGGACAACTGGCTCAGCGGGTCCGCGGGGGCCCGGCGTGACTGCGGTTCCGCGTGCGAGCACCTCCCGCACGAACCGAGTTGGTGACGGCCCGCCGCACGCGGACCCGAAAACGCCTCCGCCCCGGCACCGCGTGAGCGGTACCGGGGCGGAGCTGTGTGCGTTACGCCGGGACGCTCGCCACGCCCGGAGCGAGGAACGGCTTGCCGTTCACCCGCTGGGAGACACCCTCACGGTCCAGGTACGGCGTGATGCCGCCCAGGTGGAAGGGCCAACCGGCGCCCGTGATCAGGCAGAGGTCGATGTCCTGGGCCTCGGCCACGACACCCTCCTCGAGCATCAGGCCGATCTCCTGCGCGACGGCGTCCAGGACGCGGTCGCGGACCTGCTCCTCCGTCAGGACGGTGTCGCCCTGCTTGAGGAGCGCGGCGACCTCCGGGTCCAGCTCCGGCTTCCCGGAGTCGTAGACGTAGAAGCCGCGCTTGCCGGCCTTGACGACCGCGGCCAGGTTCTCGGAGACCGTGAAGCGCTCCGGGAAGGCGCGGTTCAGGGTCTCGGAGACATGGAGGCCGATGGCCGGGCCGACGAGCTCCAGCAGGACCAGCGGCGACATCGGCAGGCCGAGGGGCTCGATGGCCTTCTCGGCGGTGGCCACCGGGGTGCCCTCGTCGATGACGTTCTGGATCTCGCCCATGAAGCGGGTCAGGATGCGGTTCACGACGAACGCCGGGGCGTCCTTGGTGAGCACCGCGGTCTTCTTGAGCTTCTTCGCGACACCGAACGCGGTGGCC
The DNA here is from genome assembly GCF_009832925.1 of Streptomyces sp. Tu 2975. Classification (GTDB taxonomy): domain Bacteria; phylum Actinomycetota; class Actinomycetes; order Streptomycetales; family Streptomycetaceae; genus Streptomyces. The sequence continues at coordinate 1,884,812 of NZ_CP047140.1, read as the reverse complement.
AGCGAAGCGTCGTCCGTCTTCTCACCGCGGACGATCTCCAGCAGCGGCAGGACCGCGACCGGGTTGAAGAAGTGGAAGCCGACGACCCGCTCGGGGTGCCTCAGCTGCGACGCCATCTCGGAGACCGACAGCGACGAGGTGTTGGTGGCGAGGATCGCGTGCGCCGGGGCGACCGCCTCCACCTCCGCGAACACCTTCTGCTTGACGCTCATCTCCTCGAACACGGCCTCGATGACGAAGTCCGCGTCCGCGAAGCCCTCGGCCTTGTCGAGCACACCGGTCACCAGGGCCTTGAGGCGGTTGGCCTTGTCCTGGTTGATGCGGCCCTTGCCGAGCAGCTTCTCGATCTCGGCGTGGACGTAGCCCACGCCCTTGTCGATGCGCTCCTGGTCGATGTCGGTCAGCACGACCGGCACCTCGAGGCGGCGCAGGAACAGCAGCGCCAGCTGCGAGGCCATCAGACCGGCGCCCACGACGCCGACCTTGGTGACCGGGCGGGCCAGGCTCTTGTCCGGCGCGCCGGCCGGGCGCTTGCCGCGCTTCTGGACCAGGTTGAAGGCGTAGATGCCGGAGCGCAGTTCGCCGCCCATGATGAGGTCGGCCAGGGCCTGGTCCTCGGCGTCGAAGCCCTTCTGCAGGTCACCGTCCTTGGCGGCCTCGATGATGTCGAGGGCGCGGTACGCGGCCGGGGCCGCGCCGTGCACCTTGGAGTCGGCGATGAACCGGCCCTTGGCGACGGCCTGGTCCCAGGCCTCGCCGCGGTCGACCTCGGGACGCTCGACGGCGATCTCGCCCTTGAGGACGGACGCCGTCCAGACGAGGGACTGCTCCAGGAAGTCCGCGCCCTCGAAGATCGCGTCGGCGATGCCGAGCTCGAAGACCTGCGCGCCCTTGAGCTGCCTGTTCTGGCTGAGCGAGTTCTCGATGATGACCGAGACCGCGCGGTCCGCGCCGATCAGGTTCGGCAGGATCGCGCAGCCGCCCCAGCCGGGGACGAGCCCGAGGAAGACCTCGGGCAGCGAGAAGGCCGGGATCGCCTTGGAGACGGTGCGGTACGAGCAGTGCAGACCGACCTCGACGCCGCCGCCCATGGCCGCGCCGTTGTAGTACGCGAAGGTCGGGACCGCGAGGCCGGAGAGACGCTTGAAGACGTCGTGGCCGCCCTTGCCGATGGCGAGCGCGTCGGAGTGCTCCTTGAGCAGCTCCACGCCCTTGAGGTCCGCGCCCACGGCGAAGATGAACGGCTTGCCGGTGACGCCGACGCCGACGATGTCGCCGTTCGCCGCCTCCGCCTCGACCTGGTCGATCGCGGTGTTCAGGTTCGCGAGCGACTGCGGGCCGAAGGTGGTCGGCTTGGTGTGGTCCAGGCCGTTGTCCAGCGTGACGAGCGCGAAGCGCCCGGCGCCGCCGGGGAGGTCGAGGTGGCGTACGTGCGCCTGCGTGACGACCTCGTCGGGGAACAGCTCGGCTGCGCCCTTCAGGAGTTCAGCGGTGGTGGTCACTTGTCGCCTCCGGCGTCCTTGTGGTGCGGGTTCTCCCAGATGACCGTGGCGCCCATGCCGAAGCCGACGCACATCGTGGTGAGGCCGTAGCGGACCTCCGGCTGCTCCTCGAACTGGCGGGCCAGCTGCGTCATCAGACGCACGCCGGAGGAGGCCAGCGGGTGGCCGTACGCGATGGCGCCGCCGTACTGGTTGACGCGCGCGTCGTCGTCGGCGATGCCGTAGTGCTCGAGGAACGCCAGCACCTGGACGGCGAAGGCCTCGTTGATCTCGAAGAGGTTGATGTCCTCGATCGACAGGCCGGCCTTGGCGAGGGCCTTCTCGGTCGCCGGGATCGGGCCGTAACCCATGACCTCCGGCTCGACACCGGCGAAGGCGTACGAGACGAGACGCATCTTGACCGGGAGGTTGTGCTCGCGGGCGAACTCCTCGGACGCGATGATCGAGGCGGTGGCGCCGTCGTTCAGGCCCGCGGCGTTGCCGGCGGTGACGCGGCCGTGGACGCGGAACGGCGTCTTCAGGCCCGCGAGGGACTCGAGCGTGGTGCCCGGGCGCATCGGCTCGTCGGCGGTGACCAGGCCCCAGCCGGTCTCGCCGGCCTCGGGGTTGGTGCGGCGGACGGAGACCGGCACCAGGTCCTGCTGGATCTTGCCGTCGGCGTACGCCTTGGCGGCCTTCTCCTGCGAACGCACGGCGTACTCGTCGGCGCGCTGCTTGGTGATCTGCGGGTACCGGTCGTGCAGGTTCTCCGCGGTCATGCCCATGAAGAGGGCCGACTCGTCGACGAGCTTCTCGCTGACGAAGCGCGGGTTCGGGTCGACGCCCTCGCCCATGGGGTGGCGGCCCATGTGCTCGACACCACCGGCGATGACGGCGTCGTACGCGCCGAACGCGATGGAACCGGCGACGCTCGTCACGGCGGTGAGCGCACCGGCGCACATCCGGTCGATGGAGTAGCCGGGCACGGACTGCGGCAGACCGGCGAGGATGCCGGCGGTACGGCCGAGGGTCAGACCCTGGTCACCGATCTGCGTGGTCGCGGCGATGGCGACCTCGTCGATCTTCGCGGGGTCGAGGGCCGGGTTGCGGCGCAGCAGTTCCCGGATGGCCTTCACGACGAGATCGTCGGCGCGGGTCTCGTGGTAGATGCCCTTCGGGCCCGCCTTGCCGAACGGGGTGCGGACGCCGTCGACGAAGACGACGTCCCTGACGGTACGAGGCACGATGGCTCTCCTCCAGGGTGCGGGGTTGCACTGCTGCGGGCACACGGCTGAGCGTGCGCTTGCTCGCCCCATGCTACTTGTGGGTAACCAGGCTGCCCACCCCCTGGGCCGGGAGCGGTGAAGGTCACACGTCGCAGGCGGCTGCGCCGAGCACTTCCCCGCCCCGGTCAGGCGCGAAACGCCCCGGTCCGGCGGTCGCTCAGTGCGTCGGGGGCACGAACTCCGGCTGGTGGAGCACCCGCAGCCGGCTCCCGTCCGGCCGGCGGCGGGCGACCTGCGCCCGGGCCCCGGCACCGTCCGGCGGCGGGGTGGACGTCAGCGCGAGATCCCCGCTGATCAGTGTGGGCAGCGGCGCCTCGGGACGGAACCTGGGCACGTTCGCCAGCGCCTTCTCCCACAGGGCCCTGATCGCTTCGCGGCCCACGGTCTGCCGGCCCGGCGGACAGGCCAGGACCGCGTCCTCCTCGTACAGCGCGGCCACCCATGCCGCGTCGCCCGCGTTGGAGCGTTCGAAGAAGAGGCGGGTGATGTCCTCGGGGTGTATTGCCTTCCCGGGGTTCGAACCCCGGATCGCGCTCCAGGCGAGCGCCGCGGACGCCGTGGCGGACCTCGCCCGGCGCGGACTCGGCGTCGCGGTGCTCAGCGAGTCCATGGCCGCCGGGCATCAGGACGGACTGACTGCCCGGCTGACCGACGACGTCAGGACACCCGCGCTGCTCGCCCTGGCCCGGCGGCGGACGGGCGACCCCGCGGTGCGGGCGCTGAGCGCCCACTGCCGCGGAACCTTCACCGGGCCGGCAGGCCCGCGGGGGACGCGGCCGCTACGCCGGGCCGGCCGTGAGCGCCCCGGCCAGCAGCGGCGCGACGAGCTGCCGCTGCCACTGACGCGCGCCGAGGGACTCCAGCATGTCGGCCACCGATGTGACCGTGACCACGACGGGTGGCTCCCAGCACACCCGCCGCACGGTGTCCGGCGTGATCAGGTTCTCCTGCGGCATGTTCAGCTCCTCCGCCAGCGCCGAGACCGCCGCACGCGCGGCGGACAGACGGGCCGCGGCGGCAGGGTCCTTGTCGGCCCACGACCGCGGCGGCGGGGGACCGTTCAGCGGCTGGCCCGGCTGCGGGAGCTCGGAGTCCGGCAGAGCCTTGGCCCGGTCGACCGCGGCCTGCCACTGCTCGAGCTGACGCCGCCCCATCCGGTGCCCGAAGCCGGGCAGGGCGGTGAGGGCGTGCACGTTCGCAGGCAGGGCGAGCGCGGCCTCCACGATCGCGGCGTCGCCGAGCACCTTGCCGGGCGACACGTCCCGGCGCTGGGCGGCCCGGTCGCGCACCGTCCACATCTCCCGCACGACCGCCATCTGGCGGCGGCGGCGCACCTTGTGCATCCCCGACGTACGCCGCCAGGGATCGCGGCGCGGCGGCGGGGGCGGGGCCGAGGCGATCGCGTCGAACTCCTGGTGGGCCCAGTCGAGCTTGCCCTGCCGGTCCAGTTCCTTCTCCAGCGCGTCGCGCAGGTCGACCAGCAGCTCCACGTCGAGCGCCGCGTACCGCAGCCACGGTTCGGGCAGCGGGCGGGTGGACCAGTCGACGGCGGAGTGGCCCTTCTCCAAGGCGTAGCCGAGGACGCCTTCGACCATCGCGCCGAGCCCGACCCGCGGGAAACCGCCGAGCCGCCCGGCCAGCTCCGTGTCGAAGATCCGCGCCGGCACCATGCCTATTTCACGCAGGCAGGGGAGGTCCTGGGTGGCGGCGTGCAGGATCCACTCCGTGTCGGCGAGTGCGTCGCCGAGCGCCGACAGGTCGGGGCAGCCGACGGGGTCGACGAGCGCGGTGCCGGCACCCTCGCGGCGCAGCTGTACGAGGTATGCGCGCTGTCCGTAGCGGTAGCCGGACGCGCGCTCCGCGTCGACGGCCACGGGGCCGGTGCCCGCGGCGAAGGCGGCGATCACCTCGGCCAGCGCGGCCTCGTCGGCGACCACCGGGGGAATGCCTTCACGGGGCTCCAGCAACGGGATCGGCAGCCCTGCGGCAGGGACCTCGTCGTCCGAGGGGGCGCCCCCGGTGGTATGCAGTGTCGTCTCTGCTGCGGTCTCTTGGGCGTCGGTCACGTGTCAAGGGTATCTGTGAACGGAACGCGCCTGTCGACGGAACGTTCCGTCGACAGGCGCGGAAGGAATGACGAAGCGGTCAGTGGATGATTCCGGTGCGCAGTGCCACGGCCACCATTCCGGCACGGTCACCCGTGCCGAGCTTGCGGGCGATACGGGCGAGGTGGCTCTTGACGGTCAGCGCGGACAGGCCCATCGAGACGCCGATGGCCTTGTTGGACTGGCCTTCCGCGACGAGGCGAAGGACCTCGACCTCGCGGCCGGACAGCTCGCGGTAGCCGCCCGGGTGGCTCGGGGCACCCGGGGGGCGGCGGTGCATACGGTTCGCCGCGGCGCCGATGGGGGCGGCGCCGGGGCGGGTCGGGTGGCCGATGTTGGTTCGGGTGCCGGTGACGACGTAACCCTTGACGCCGCCGGCCAGGGCGTTGCGCACGGCGCCGATGTCGTCGGCGGCGGAGAGGGCGAGGCCGTTGGGCCAGCCCGCCGCGCGGGTCTCGGACAGGAGGGTCAGCCCGGAACCGTCGGGCAGATGGACGTCGGCAACGCAGATGTCGCGCGGGTTGCCGACGCGGGGACGTGCCTCCGCGATGGACGACGCCTCGATGACGTCACGGACCCCGAGTGCCCACAGGTGGCGGGTGACGGTGGAACGGACGCGCGGGTCGGCCACGACGACCATGGCCGTCGGCTTGTTCGGGCGGTAGGCGACCAGGCTTGCGGGCTGCTCGAGAAGAACGGACACCAGGCCTCCTGGAAAGGTGCGGGACGGAGCCGGCTCGGGGGGGTGAAGCCGGGGCGAACCGTGCAGTTGGGTCATTGACCTCTTCGGCACCGAACCCGTCCGCCTTTAGAGAATGATCACGATTTGGTGAGTAATAATCGGGGCAATTCGGACAGGCGATCGATCATCCTACGAGCGAACCGTTCAGTCGGGCGGTCCACGGGCGGTGTGAGAGCCCGCTGCTCCGGCGCACGGCCCCGGCCAGTCTCCCCGCGCCGAGGCCCCGCAGGGTCAGGTCTGCTGGGGGCCGCGGCGCTGCGGAAGGGTCACCACGCCCGTCGCGTTGTCGGCCGGGCCGACCGGGGACGGCGGCAGTCCGGCGATCTGGCAGAGCAGATCGCACCAGGCCGCGAGGTGTGCGGCGGTGTCCGGTGCGCCGCCAGGGCCCTCGCGGGCGTCCATGACGCACGGATCTCGATCTGGGTCGCGGGGCGCCGGTCGGAGAGTCCTCCGAAATAGTGAGACCCCGCACGGGTGACGGTGCCGCTCGGCTCCCCGTACGCCAGCCCGCGCGCCTCCAGCGCACCCGTCAGCCAGGACCAGCACACCTCCGGCAGCAGCGGATCGGCCGCCATCTCCGGTTCCAGCTCCGCCCGCACCAGGGTCACCATCCGGAACGTACCGTTCCAGGCGTCGTGGCCGGCAGGCTCGTGCAGCAGCACCAGGCGGCCGTCCGCGAGATCGTCCTCGCCGTCGACGACCGCCGCCTCCAGTGCGTACGAGTACGGGGCGAGCCGCTGCGGAGGCCGGGTCGGTTCGACCTCGATCTCCGGCCGCAGCCGTGCCGACCGCAGCGCCTCCACCGCATGACGGAACGCAAGCGGAACAGCCCCCGCTTCGGTACCCGGGTCACTGCTCGGTTCGGGGTTCCCCTTCTCGTCAGCGCTTTTGGAATGATCGGAAAAATGTCCCTGAGCCGCAGCCATGCGGGGAAGAGTAGGCGGAACGGGGGCTCCGTGCAGGGAGGGACACCCGGGCCGGGGCGGGCACTTCCCGCGTACATGCGAAGATTCAGTGCGTGAGCGCCAACAACCGCCCCCCGGGCCACCAGACGACGTACGACTCCGCTTTTCTGAAGGCGTGCCGCCGCGAGCCGGTGCCGCACACGCCGGTCTGGTTCATGCGTCAGGCGGGCCGCTCACTGCCCGAGTACCTGAAGGTCCGTGAAGGCATCCCGATGCTCGAGTCGTGCATGCGGCCCGACCTCGTCGCGGAGATCACGCTGCAGCCCGTCCGGCGGCACAAGGTCGACGCGGCGATCTACTTCAGCGACATCGTCGTGCCGCTCAAGGCCATCGGCATCGACCTCGACATCAAACCGGGCGTCGGACCGGTGGTCGCGGAGCCGATCCGCACCCGCGCCGACCTCACGCGGCTGCGCGATCTCACACCGGAAGACGTCTGGTACGTCACCGAGGCCATGGGGATGCTCACCGCCGAGCTCGGCGGGACCCCACTCATCGGCTTCGCCGGCGCGCCCTTCACCCTCGCGAGCTACCTCGTGGAGGGCGGGCCCTCGCGCAACCACGAGAACACCAAGGCCCTGATGTACGGCGACCCGCAGCTGTGGGCCGACCTGCTGGACCGCCTCGCGGAGATCACCTCCGCATTCCTGAAGGTCCAGATCGAGGCCGGCGCGTCCGCGGTACAGCTCTTCGACTCGTGGGTGGGTGCGCTGGCTCCCGCCGACTACCGGCGCTCGGTGATGCCCGCGTCGGTCAAGGTCTTCGAGGCCGTCGCCTCCTACGGCGTCCCGCGGATCCACTTCGGCGTCGGTACGGGCGAACTGCTCGGCCTCATGGGCGAGGCGGGCGCGGACGTGGTCGGCGTCGACTGGCGCGTCCCGCTGGACGAGGCCGCGCGCCGGGTCGGCCCCGGCAAGGCGCTCCAGGGGAACCTGGACCCGGCTGTGCTCTTCTCCACGCCGGAAGCGGTCGAGTCGAAGACCCGTGAGGTGCTGGACGCGGCCGCGGGGCTGGAGGGGCACGTCTTCAACCTCGGGCACGGGGTGCTGCCGACGACGGACCCGGACGCGCTGACGCGGCTGGTGGCGTACGTGCACGAGCAGACCGCGCGCTGATTCCGCCCGGACACGCGGCTCGCCGCGGTGCCGGCCGGCACCGCGGCGAGCCGTCGGGTCAGAAGGGGTATTCGCAGTTCACGGGCTCGTTGCCGGACGCCACGACGCAGTAGTCGAAGCCGCCGTCCCCGTCCACGAGGCCGGCGTTCGCGCCGGTCCGCACGTAGTCGCTGCCGGTGCCGCCGAGGACGGTGCCGTTGACCGGGCCCGTGATGATGTAGTCGTTGCCGCCGAGGCCGTTGACCGTGTCGCCGGCGTCGACGGCCCCGCAGCGTATGAAGTCGCTGCCGGCGGTGCCGTTCACGGTCGTGCCCGTGACGGTCCTGCCGTTGACGGTGCATGTGGTCAGAGCGTGGGCGGGGGTGCTCATCGCGAGAGGCGCGATGACGAGTGAGGCGGCGCAGAGCGCTCGCACTGTGTGTCGGATCATGTCCCGAGTTACGCACGGTGATGCATTTGGCGCAATTTATCACTCTGGGTAAATGGGGCCGTTCGTCGCACCGAGGAGGCGCCCCCGCCCACGACCGTCTACGCTCCCGCCCGCACCGCCGCCGACGCCTTGCGGGCCGCCACCAGAACCGGGTCCCAGACCGGGGAGAACGGCGGGGCGTAGCCGAGGTCCAGCGCCGTCATCTGTTCGACGGTCATACCGGCCGTCAGCGCAACCGCCGCGACGTCCACGCGTTTGCCCGCGCCCTCCCGCCCCACGATCTGGACGCCCAGCAGGCGGCCCGTGCGGCGTTCCGCGAGCATCTTCACCGTCATCGGAGCGGCGGCCGGGTAATAGCCGGCGCGGCTCGTCGACTCGATGGTCGCCGTCACGTACTGAAGGCCCACCGCGCGGGCGTCCTTCTCCCGCAGGCCCGTGCGGGCGATCTCCAGTTCGCAGACCTTGCTCACCGCGGTGCCGACGACGCCCGGGAACGTGCCGTACCCGCCGCCCGCGTTCGCGCCGATGACCTGTCCGTGCTTGTTGGCGTGCGTGCCGAGCGCGATGTGGCGTTCGCGGCCGGAGACGAGGTCGAGGACCTCGACGCAGTCGCCGCCGGCCCAGATGTTCTCGTGGCCGCGGACCCGCATCGCGAGGTCGGTGAGCAGGCCGCCGTGGCTACCGAGCGGCAGGCCGGCCGCGCGGGCGAGGGCCGTCTCCGGTTCGACGCCGATGCCGAGGACCACGACGTCCGCCGGGTGTTCGCCGCCGTCGGTGACGACGGCCCGGACCCGGCCGTCGTCATCGGTGCGGATCCCCGTGACGGCCGTACCGGAGACGGTGGTGATGCCCATGCCGGACATCGCCTCGTGGACCAGCCGGCCCATGTCGGGGTCCAGGGTCGCCATCGGCTGCTCGCCGCGGTTGACGACCGTCACCTCGTAGCCGCGCTTGAGGAGTGCCTCCGCCATCTCGACGCCGATGTAGCCGGCGCCGACGACGACCGCGCGCCGGCCCTCCGTGCGGGAGAGGGTGTCCAGCAGTGCCTGGCCGTCGTCGAGGGTCTGCAGGCCGTGCACACCGGGCGCGTCGATACCCGGCAGCGCGGGGCGGATCGGCCGGGCGCCGGTCGCGATCACCAGCTTGTCGTAGCCGGTCCACGATTCGGCGCCCGTCCCGGCGTCGCGAGCGCGCACCCGGCCGCCCGCGACGTCGATCTCCGTCACCTCGGTGCGCATGCGCAGATCGATGGCCCGCTCGCGGTGCTCCTCGGGGGTGCGCGCGATCAGTTCGTCGCGCTCGCCTACATCACCGCCCACCCAGTACGGGATGCCGCACGCCGAGAACGAGCTGAAGTGGCCGCGTTCGAACGCGACGATCTCCAGCTCGTCCGGTCCCTTCATCCTGCGCGCCTGCGACGCGGCGGACATGCCCGCCGCGTCACCCCCGATGATCACCAGCCGTTCGGTCGCTGTCATGGGGAACACGCTACGGGGGAGGGGCCGTTCAGTCCTCCGTGACCGGGGGCGCGGCCGGGAGAGTGGACGCGGGAGCCGTGGGCCCGGCCGGACGCCGGGGCAGCCGGGGCCGTACCAGCCACCGCCACACCGCGTACAGCACCGCGCCCAGGGCCGCGAAGGGAGCGACCGCGCCGACCGCCACCGCGACCCAGCGGAGCGTCGCGACCAGCGCGTCCCAGCCGCCGCCGAGCGCGTCGAGGAAGCCGGGGCCGTCGTCCTCCTTCTCGGTCTCCTCGCGCTCCTTCTCCGACAGCGTCAGCGTGATCGTCGCGAGCGACGTGCGGTCCTTCAGCGTCGCCTGCTGTGCGAGCAGCGATTCCAGGTCGGCCTGACGGGTACTCAGCTCCGCCTCGAGCGTGACGACGTCCGACAGCTTCGTCGCCCGGTCCATCAGCGCCCGTACCCGGGCGACGCTCGCCCGCTGGGTCGCGATACGGCTCTCGACGTCCACGACCTGGCCGGTGACGTCCTTCGCGTCGGCCGTGCGGGACAACAGCTTCCCGGCTCCGGCCAGTTCGGCGAGCACCGCTTCGTAACGCTCCTGCGGCACCCGCAGCACGACGTTCGACGTGACGTGCGTGTCGTCGATCCGCTCGGTGCTCTCGTTCTCCACGTGTCCGCCCGCGTTCCCCGCCGCCCTGCGGGCCGCGGCGAGCGCCTTGGTGGCGTCCTCGACCTCCACCTCGAGCGTGGCCGTGCGGATGACGTGGGTGCTCGGCAGCGCCGACGGCTTCGCGGCGCCGTCACGATCCGCGCCGTCCTCGGCGGGCGCCCCCGCCGCCTCGTCGGCCGCCTGTCCCGAGCCGGCCGCGCCCTCCGCGTCACGCGCGGCCGGTTTCGCCACGCTCTGCGCCTTGTCGCCGGAGTCGGAACCGCCTGCGCCGCACCCGGCGAGGCCGAGTGAGGCAGTGAGAAGTAGTACCGCGAACGCACGCCGTGCACGCATACCGGCCCCCCGGGGATGGGTTGTGAACTTGTTGCGAGTTCGACGCCGTGCCCCCGGCGGAGGTTGCCGGTCCCCGGTTCCGAAGCGGTCACGGTCAGGACTCGGAACGGCGTTTGAGAGAGTTGGACCATGAACGTGGACACACAAGCGCGCCATGCCGTCGTCATCGGCGGCGGCATCGCCGGTCTCGCCGCCGCGCACCGGCTGCTCGCTTCCGGCGTACGCGTCACCCTCCTCGAGGCGACCGGTCGGCTCGGCGGCAAACTGCAGTCGGGCGAGATCGAGGGCGTACAGGTCGACCTGGGCGCCGAGTCGATGCTCGCCCGCCGCCCCGAGGGCACCGGCCTCGCCCGCGCGGTCGGTCTCGGCGACCGGCTGGAACCGCCGGCCACGGCGACCTCGGCGGTCTGGACCCGTGACGCGCTGCGGCCCATGCCGAAGGGCCACGTGATGGGAGTACCGGGCGACGCGTCGGCGCTGGCCGGGCTGCTCTCCGCGGAGGGCCTCGCCCGCATCGAGCACGAGAAGGACCTCGCGCCGACCGCCGTGGGCGACGACGTGGCCGTCGGCGCGTACGTCGCCGAGCGCCTCGGGCGGGAGGTCGTCGACCGGCTGGTGGAGCCGCTGCTCGGCGGCGTCTACGCCGGCGACGCCTACCGCATCTCGATGCGCGCGGCCGTCCCCCAGCTCTTCGAGGCGGCCAGGACCCATGACTCGCTGCTCGAGGGAGTGCGGGACATCCAGGCTAGGGCGGCCGGGCAGCAGACGGGCGGGCCTGTCTTCATGGGGCTCGACGGCGGCATCGGCACCCTGCCGGGCGCCGTCGCCGACGATGTGCGCGCCCAGGGCGGCGACATCCGCACGGAGACGCCCGTTCTCGGCCTGACCCGCGCCGCGGACGGCTGGCGGGTCCGCACCGACCGCGGGACCCTCGACGCCGACGCCGTGGTGCTCGCGACGCCGGCCTGGTCCGCGTCCGCGCTGCTGGCGGCCGAGTCGCCGGCCGCCGCGGCCGAGCTCGGCCGTGTCGAGTACGCGTCCATGGCGCTGGTCACCATGGCGTTCCGGCGGGCCGACGTGGCGGGAATGCCGGCGGGCAGCGGATTCCTCGTCCCGCCGGTGGACGGGCGCACCATCAAGGCGTCCACGTTCTCCTCCCACAAGTGGGGCTGGGTCGCGCGGGGCGCCGGCGATCTGTTCGTGCTGCGGACCTCCGTCGGCCGCTACGGCGAGGAGCAGGCCCTCGAGCGCGAGGACGCGGAGCTCGTCGACGTCTCGCTGACGGACCTCCGCGCGGCCGTGGGGCTCACGGCCCGTCCCGTCGCCACCGAGGTCACCCGGTGGACCGGCGGCCTGCCGCAGTACCCCGTGGGCCACCTGGCCCGAGTCGCCCGCATCCGCGAAGAGGTCGCCGCGCTGCCGGGGCTGCGGGTCTGCGGCGCCGTGTACGAAGGCGTGGGGATCCCGGCCTGCATCGCGAGCGGACAGCGCGCCGCCGACGAGATCCTCGCCACGCCGACCCTGGCGCGGGGCACCGATCGGGAGGCGGGACAATAGCCGTATGAGTGCGCCAGAAAAGATCCCGAACGCAGGCAAGAAGGCCAAGGACCTCAACGAGGTCATCCGGTACACGCTGTGGTCCGTCTTCAAGTTGCGCGACGTGCTGCCCGAGGACCGTTCCGGTTACGCCGATGAGGTCCAGGAGCTGTTCGACCAGCTCGCCGCCAAGGACGTCACCGTGCGCGGCACGTACGACGTGTCCGGGCTGCGTGCCGACGCCGACGTGATGATCTGGTGGCACGCCGAGACCGCGGACGAGCTCCAGGACGCGTACAACCGCTTCCGCCGCACCCGTCTGGGCCGCGCACTCGAGCCGGTGTGGTCGAACATGGCGCTGCACCGCCCCGCCGAGTTCAACAAGTCGCACATCCCGGCGTTCCTGGCCGACGAGACTCCCCGCAACTACGTCTCGGTCTACCCCTTCGTGCGCTCCTACGACTGGTACCTGCTCCCCGACGAGGACCGTCGCCGGATGCTCTCCGACCACGGCAAGATGGCCCGCGGCTACCCGGACGTGCGCGCCAACACGGTCGCCTCCTTCTCGCTCGGCGACTACGAGTGGATGCTCGCCTTCGAGGCGGACGAGCTGTACCGCATCGTCGACCTGATGCGGCACCTGCGTGCCTCCGAGGCGCGGATGCACGTCCGCGAGGAGGTCCCGTTCTACACCGGACGCCGCAAGGACGTGGCGGACCTCGTCGCGGGTCTCGCGTAACCTCCGTCGGCGAACGACCTGACGGCCGGGTTTCCGCTTCTGCGAAGCGGATACCCAGCCGTCCAGAAGGCCCGGAAGATCAGACGGCGTGCGGCAGCTTCCGCTGCTCCGCCCGCCGGTCCAGCGACACCGGGTCGGGCTCCGGGTGCGGCGCGCACGATGCGCGCCGCACCGGCGTCTCACCCCGCAGCAGATAGTCCTCCAGGTGCTTGTTGACACAGGTGTTGCTGCCGCCACCGATGCCGTGCGTCCCCGCGTCCTCCTCCGTGACCAGGACCGAGCCCGCCAGCCGCCGCTGAAGTTCGAGCGCTCCCGTGTACGGGGTGGCCGCGTCCCGTTCCGCCGCCAGGATCAGCGTCGGCGGCAGCTGCCCCGGCTCCGCACGGACGTCCAGCGGCTGCTGCCGGGGCTCCTGCCAGAACGCGCACGGCAGGTTCATCCATACGTTGTCCCAGGTCTCGAACGGCGCGCGCTTCGCCAGCAGCGAGTTGTCGAGGTCCCAGGTGAGCCAGTCCTGCGGCCATGGGGCGTCGTTGCACTCGACCGCCGTGTAGACGGCGTTGCCGTTCTCCGCCGCCTTCGCGTCCCCGGGCTCGGGCGCGGCCTGTTCGACCAGCGGCTCCGGGTTGCCCTTCAGATACTCCGACAGCGCGCCGGCGCGCAGCGGCCAGTAGTCGTCGTAGTAACCGGCTCCCAGGAACGCCGCGTGCAGCTGACCCGGACCCACCGTGCCGCCGGCGGGCTCCTTCTCCAGACGGGCACGCACGTCCTCGTAGCTGCGCGCCACGTCGTCGGGCGTCGCGCCGAGCCCGTACGTCTTGTCGTGCTTCGCCACCCAGGCACGGAAGTCGGCCCAACGGCTCTCGAAGGCCTCCGACTGGTCCATGTTGTTGCGGTACCAGATCTGCTCGGGGCGGGGTCGACCGCCGAGTCGAAGACCATGCGACGCACATGGGAGGGGAACATCGTCGCGTACAGGGCGCCGAAGTAGGTGCCGTAGGAGGCGCCCATGAACGTCAGCTTCTTCTCTCCGAGCGCCGCCCGCAGCACGTCCAGGTCACGGGCGTTGTTCAGCGACGTGTAGTGGCGCAGCGCCGCGCCGGTCCTGTCCGCGCATCCCTTCGCGTAGGCCTGCGCCTGCGCGATGCGCTCCTTCTTGTAGGAGAGGGAAGGGTGCGTCGGGGCCTGGGTGGGGGCCTTGAGGAAGTCCTCGGGATCCTGGCAGGACAGCGGGGCGGACCGGCCGACACCGCGGGGCGCGTAGCCGACGATGTCGTACGCCCCGGCGATCCGCTTCCACTCGGGCAGCCCGGCCGCCAGCGGGAAGGACATGCTGGAGGCGCCGGGACCGCCCGGGTTGTAGACGAAGGCGCCCTGCCGCTGTGACTTCTCGCCGCTCGCCCGAACCCGGCTGACGGTGAGTTCGATCCGGCGGCCCGACGGGTCGGCGTAGTCGAGCGGGACCTCGACGGTGCCGCAGAGGACCGTGTCGGGCAGCTTCTCCGCGGCGGGGCAGCGGCCGAAGTCGATGCCGGCCGCCGCGGCGCGCTCGGCGGCCACGGCGGTGCCGCGGGCGGCGGCGTCGGTGGTCGTCGTGCCGCCGGCGGGGGCGACGGCGACGGAGGTGAGGAGCAAGGAACCGAGGCCCGCCACGGCCCCGTACTTCGCGGCTGTTCTCATCGCGTTCCCTTCGTGCGCGGGGCGGCCGGGCGGCGGCCACGGGACGAAAGGGATCTTGAGCAGGGGCGGTTCGTGAAGTAAAGCACCGCTCGGCGGTGTCGGGGCCAATGACCCCGATGCCGTCCGGTCAGGAGCTGCTGCCGGAACTCCCGCCGCAGCTGGAGCCGGAGGAGCCGCCGCAGGAGGAGCCTGAGGAACCGCCCCCTGATCCGCCGCAGCCCGACCCGCCGGACCCACCGCAGCCGGAACCACCTCCCGACCCGGGGGACGAACCGGCGCACCACACGGCCTCACCCGCGTACGGGAGTGCGTACGACGACGGGTCACCCGCCACGCCTCCCGCCGCACCGCGGACCCTGACCGCCGCACCCAGCTGCCTCCGCAGAGCGAAATCCGGCACGCCGCGCACCCCGTGCAGGGCGACCAGGCCGGCCGGATCCTGCGTACCGGAGTGCGCCAGACGGTACGCCCGCAGCGCACGGCGCCCCGCCGGGGTGACACGCCGCCGGGCGCGGGCCGCCTGGAACGAGCCGATCAGCGCGCCCGTGATCAGCATCGGGAAGAGCAGGAAGACGAACGGTGACACCGACCCGCCGGACGTGTCACCGACGAATGCGGCGACGGTGAGGACGAACGCCACCGGGAGGCCGAGGAAGCAGACCGCGCTCTGGACCACGCCCCACCTGGCGAGCCCCGTGCCGTGGCCGGGCGGCACCATCAGGCCGCGTGCCGCGAGCACGTCACCGAGTTCCTGCACGGCGGGGCTGCGCATCGTGTGGAGGCGCACGGTGTGCAGCGCGCCGTTCGGGGCGAAGGGGAGCACCGAGAAGACGGCCCGCTCCACCGGGTCCCGCGCCACCGGCCGCATCGCGGACAGAACTCCGGGCCAGCCGACGGCGATCCGCCCGTCACTGTGCAGGGCGGTGAGCGCGGCGTCGACGACGCGGCCCGGGCCACCCGCGAGGAACGCCGCCTCGTACACGTCGTGGACGTTCGCCCCGCCGAGGGGGGAGGCGGGCCGGGCGGCGGACACCCGGATGATCAGGAAGAGGGACGACAGGCCGATGGCGAGATGCACGACAAGCGCGAGAAGACCCATGGCGCTCACCTCGCCGCGAGCGCGGCACGGGCCACACGGACCAGGCGGGTCGCCCCGCGCGGCGGACGGGGGGCGCTGCGCTCCTGCCACCAGAGGGTCAGCTTTCGCCGGGCGGCGACGTCCTGCGGTCGCCTCGAGGCCAGCAGATGCTCGGCGAAGTCGAGCGCGTCGCGGCGGTAACCGGCGTGCATGGGGCGGTTCTTGGCGTACGCGAGGAAGGCGGACCGGTAGCCGGTCCCGAGGATCTCGGGGAGTTCGGGCGCGATCTTCGCAACGACGTCCGCGCGCTTCGCGGCGAGCGCACGGCTCTGCACGCGCAGCCGGCGTGCGTCGAACCCCTCGGGCGCGGGCGTGCCCGCGACGAGTGCGGACAGCAGTGCGGCCTGGGTGAGCGCGACGTGCTGGCGGACGGAGGATGGTGCCGTGGTGGGGGCGGCGGCGACGCTGGTGGCTGTGGTGGCTGTGGTGGCTGTGGTGGCGGTCGCGGTGGTGGCGGTGGCCGTGGGGCGGTGCGGGGAGGAGAGCAGGCTTGCCGCAGGCGTGCTCGCAGCCCGACCGCCCGCCGCCTCCAACGTCGCCCGGATCGTCGCCAGTTCCCCCTCCAGCTCCGCACTCGCCGGGAAGTCGTCGTCGCGCTCCAGCAGCACCCCGGCGGGTTCACCCTGGCCCGCAGGTCCGACAGGACGTCCAGGACCGGCTGCGTCACCGGGTGCGCGTGCGTGTCGTGCCAGATGCCGTCGCGTTCGACGCCACCGGCGACATGGACGTACGCGATCGACTCGACCGGCAGTTCGTCGAGCGCGGCCGACGGGTCCTCGCCGCGGTTGACGTGGTTGGTGTGGAGGTTGGCCACGTCGATCAGCAGCCGTACCCCCGTGCGTTCCACGAGCTCCGCGAGGAACTGGCCCTCGGTGAGCTCCTCGTCCGGCCAGGAGAACATCGCCGCGATGTTCTCCAGCGCCAGCGGCACCGGCAGCGAGTCCTGCGCGATGCGCACGTTCTCGCACAGCACGGCGAGCGCGTCCCAGGTGCGGGGGACGGGCAGCAGGTGGCCGGCCTCCAGCACGGAGGAGGCGGTGAGCGCGCCGCCCGCCCTCACGAACGCGATGTGCTCCGTGACCAGCGGTGCGTCCAGTGCCTCCGCCCGCTCGGCCAGATCGGCCAGGCGCCGCTCCGACGGGCGGTCGGCGCCGCCGAGTCCGAGCGAGACGCCGTGCGGGACGACACGGACGCCGCGCGAGCGCAGCCGCAGCAGTGCGGGCGGCAGGTGGCCGGGGCAGACGTTCTCCGCAACGACCTCGACCCAGTCGAGGTGCGGCAGCCGCTCCACCGTGTCCGCGATCTCCGGCCGCCAGCCGATTCCGATGCCGAGTTCCATGGTCCCCTCCTCCACGCCCGACGTGTGACGTGCCAGGGTCATGGCCCCCGAACGAGCGGGTGAACCCGAAGGAGGGGACGTTCAGAGGTTGATTTGAGGTTCCGGCCCGGCCGGACCGGAACCCCCTGCCTCGCTCACGGCCGTCCGGTCACCCTGCCGGGACGGGTTCCTGCGGTGCCGGGCGGTCGGTGTTGACCGCGGTCGGCGCGCCGGGCTGCGGTGACGGCCGGGACGTGAACGACTGGTCCCCGGTCGGGGCGGCCGCGGACGGCGCCGGCGGCAGATTGCCGTCCGGCGGCGGCGGACCGCTCGGGCTGGCCGTGGCTCCCGCCGCCGCCTCGTTGGCGATGGCGTCGAAGTCGACCCGGCCGGTCTGCTCGAGCATCGTGATGTGGTCGAGCACCGTCTGGTTGGCGTCCGAGGCGAGCTGGCGGATCAGCGTGTTGCGGGTGGTGTGGCGGACCTGGGCGATCAGCGCGAAGACCTTGCCGTGCGCGTTCCGCAGGAGTTGTGCGAACTTCCGCTCGTACTCCTCGCCCTGCGCGGCGGACAGTTCACGCAGCCAGCCCTGCTGCTGCTCCGTGGGCTGGTTCGGCAGCTCGACCCCCAGCTGCGCCGCCACGTTGCGTGCGCGCTTGTCGAGGTCGGTGTGACCGACGACGAGGTGGTCACCGGCCGCCTTGACGGCTTCGGTGGGCGCGCGTTCTATCGCCTGCTGCCCGGCGGGCAGTTCCCACAGGCCGGCGAGCCGTACCTTGACCAGGAAGTCGCGGTCGGTGGCCGACAGCGGCCCCCACTGGGTCGCCACGCTCGAGGCGTTGAGATTGTCCTGCCCGGTGCCGGAACGGTCGGCGTAGGACCACACGGGGAACGCGAGCGCCCCGACCGTGACGACCAGGGCCGCGATGATGAGTGCTGTTCCGTTGATGCGCCGCAACAAAGTGCCTCCAGAGCCGATGCGTTACACGGCAACCAGCCGCCCTGCTGAATGGCCGGTCAGCCCGCCGGCCGCCTGCCGGTCGAACTTAGCCGGTCAAACTACTGGGCGGTACCAGGAAGTACGCAGCCGGGGCCCCGGTTGTTCAACGGCCCGCCCGTTCGGTGCCGGTGGAGGACGCGTGCGGTGGGCGACCGGTCGTGGGGAAGGCGCCGACGACCGGTGCCCGCCACGGGTCTCGGCCCTGCGCGAGGACCGACAACGGATGCCCGCCGTGGGACTCCGTCGTGCGGCCCGACCACGGGTGCCCGCCTCGGGGTGCGGTCCGGGCGGGCGTGCGTCCGTCAGCCCCAGTCGCAGCCGGTGCCGTCGTTGTCCCGGTCGAGGTGGCTGCCGTAGCCGGGCTCGCCCCGGCGGACGGGCGCGGCCCCCGCGGCCCGGGCGGCGGCGCAGTTCTCGTAGTACACGTCCGCGTCACCGCCGCTGTCGGAGTCGCCGGCGCCGCTGTCGTAAGCAGCGGCGGTCTCCGTCCTGGTCACCGTCACGGTCACGGTGGGCCCTGGTTCGGTGACCGTGGCTTTGGGGGCGGGCGTCGCGGTGGTGGTCGCCGTCGCGGTGACCGTCTCGGTGACGGTCGGATCGGGGCTGGTTTCGGCGGCCGCCACGGCCGGCCGGGCGTCGTCGGACGCGGCGGCGCCACCGCATCCGAAGCCGAGCGCCATGATCAGCAGCCCGCCGGCCCAGGTGCGCTTCATCTTCCACAGCGGCCGCGGTGTCCCGGCCGGCACGGGGCCGGCCGGCGGGGTGGTGGTGTACGGATTGCTCAAGGTCCCCCCTTGTGCAGATTGTGTGAAGGCTCACCGTAGCGTCTGCCACCCCAAAAAGGACGAAAATCGGAGTAGTTGACTCCGGCTTGCGCGCCACCGTGCCGGCGAGGACGGGCGCTCCCGCTGCCGGGTTGCCCCGGACCTCGGCCGAAAGTGCGTCGGCAGGTCCGGGGCGAGACCCCGGTGGTGCGTTTGAAGCGGTCGCGGAAGGCGGTGGGGGAGCGGAACCTCGGCCGCTCGACGGCGTGGTCTGCAGAAGGTGCGGGGGCCGGCGGATGCGGGCCCGGTGGAGCCGTTGGACCGCGGTCGTGCCCGTTTGCTCGCGGAAGCCGTGGCTCAGGGTGCGGGTGCTGGTGCCGGTGTGCTCGGCGACGCCGGCGAGCGTGAGGTCGCAGCCCAGGTTGTCCCGGAGCCAGGTGAGCAAGGGCTCCAGGGCGGAACCCTGCGGGTGGGGGCGTGTTCATGGACGATGAACCGGGCTTGGCCGCCCTCGCGCTCGAGGAGCATCACGGACAGGCGGGCGGCGTCGGCGGCGGAGCCGTACTCGCGACGGATCATGTGCCGGCACAGGCACAGGCACAGGCACAGGCACAGGTCCAGACCCGCAGCCGCGCCTGCCGAGGTGAAAATCGCCCGTTGTCGACGTACAGGACGTCCGGGTCCACCTCGATGTCCGGGTGGGCGGCCAGCGGGTCCGCCGCGACCCAGTGGGTGGTGGCCCGCAGGCCGTCGAGGACCCCGGTGGCGGCCAGTGGAAAGGCGCCCGAGCACATGGAGGCGTTGCGCGTGCCGTCCTCGGCGGCGGCCCGCAGCGCGGCCCGCACGAGTCCCGGCCGGACGGTGCGCCCCCGCACCGCGGAGCACGCACCGCCCTCATAGGCGGGCCTGAGCAGAGGGCCGCCCCGGCGTCAGCGTGCGGCGATACCCCGGGCCGCGAGAATCTCCAGCGCGCCGGGGACCATGTGCTCCAACTCGAGCCTCCCGGTGAAGAGCTTGAGGTTCGGCAGCAGGTCCAGGTCGTCGAGACCATGCACGTCGAAGAGGTCGTCCTCGCCGTCCCAGACCGGGGCGCACTCCATGAAGACCTGGTGGCCGCCGTCGAACGTCAGCTCGTCCACGGTGGCGAGCAGCTCCGCGGGTATGTCCAGGTCTTCGAAGTACGTGCGGGCCTCGTCCAGGACGGTGTACTCCAGCTCGTTCTCCTCGACGTAGGCGGCGAGGTCCTCGACCCCGCGCGCCCGCATGTGCTGCTCCAGGCTGAACGCCGGGGTCAGCGTCTCGTCCCAGTACATGAGCTTCTCGACGACGAGGAGCTTGAAGTTGAAGTCACGAAAGACGGTCATGGCTCACGTATATCAGCAGGCACCGACAGCCTTGCCGTCCCGGAGCAGGTCCTGACGGGTCAGCCAGGCGCGGTGCCGCCGCGCAGCGAGGGGTGGTCGGCCACGACGGTGCAGGAGCCCGGGGCGATCTCCGTGAAGCCCGCGTCGCGCACGACCGGCAGCCCGCTCTTCGTGAGTGCCGGCCAGTCCGCCGGGTCCGCGGTGCGCACGAAGAGCGCGAAGCCCGATTCCCGCCATGCCTCCCGGTCCGCGTCCGACAGTTCCCACCACGCGAGTTGGGCTCCGTGGCCGGCCTGGGCCATGGCCTTGCCCGCGGACATCTCCAGCTCCGGGCTCAGCCACAGCACGGGACGGCTCCGGTCGGGGGCGGCGGGCGGGTGGAGGTCGTCGAGCTCCGTACCGGACACCTGGAGCTTGGCCAGCTCCTTCGGCCAGCCGTCCAGCGGGACCGGCGGGAAGACCCGCACCTCGGCCGGAGGCGGAGCGGCTGCCGACGCGGAGCCGGTGGCCGCGTCCGCAGTGTCTGCCACGGCGGTCGGGACCGCCCCGGTCGCGGGGTCCGTCGCGGTCGCCCCGCCGGACCCGGCCTCGGGGCCGCCGGCGCCCGTCACCGTGATGCCCGGGAGCGTCCCGGCCTTGCGCCACTCCGCGCCGC
The DNA here is from genome assembly GCF_009832925.1 of Streptomyces sp. Tu 2975. Lineage (GTDB taxonomy): Bacteria > Actinomycetota > Actinomycetes > Streptomycetales > Streptomycetaceae > Streptomyces. The sequence continues at coordinate 1,864,028 of NZ_CP047140.1, read as the reverse complement.
GGGCCCGGCGTACGACCTTGCGGATACGGGCGTCCTGCCAGTCCCGCACGGCCTGCGCCCACTCGCCCTCTCCCGTGGAGCGCTCGTCGGCGAGGATCTCGAGGACCGCACGCGCGGCGGCCTCCAGGGCGTCGGTGCGGGACGGCGGCGCCGACTTCTCCATCCGCACCACCAGCGGCAGGACGAACTGCGGTGCCGCGTCGCGGGCTTCTGCCCGGTGCCTGAAGGGACTGTCGGACCGGATTTCACGGAGGTCTTCGCTGCTCACGACGCCAGTCTGCCAGCCGCCCGACGGGGGGCTGTTGGCGGAACGGGCCCCTCCGGGCGACGATGCACCCCATGAAGAGCGATCTTTTCTCCACAGAGAACATGGCACAGCAGGCCACCGTGCCCGGAATGACGCTGCAGAACGCCAAGTCGATCAAGTACGCGGTCAACGGCGAGATGCACGCGCGACAGGGCTCGATGATCGCCTTCCGCGGCAATCTGCAGTTCGAGCGCAAGGGACAGGGGATCGGCGGCATGCTCAAGCGCGCCGTCACCGGCGAGGGCCTGCCGCTGATGGCCGTGCGCGGCCAGGGCGAGGCGTGGTTCGCGCACGAAGCGGCCAACTGCTTCATCGTCGACATCGAGCAGGGCGACGCGCTGACGATAAACGGCCGCAACGTGCTCTGCTTCGACGCGACGCTGTCGTACGAGATCAAGACGGTCAAGGGCGCCGGCATGACCGGCGGCGGTCTCTTCAACAGCCTCTTCACCGGCTACGGGAAACTGGGCGTCATCTGCGACGGCAGCCCGATCGTCATCCCTGTCAGCCACCAGCAGCCGGTCTTCGTCGACACGGACGCCGTCGTCGGCTGGAGCGCCCAGCTGCACACGTCGCTGCACCGCTCGCAGTCAGTCGGCTCGATGATCCGCGGCGGCTCGGGCGAAGCGGTGCAACTCAAGCTGGAGGGCGAGGGTTTCGTCATCGTCCGGCCCAGCGAGCTCACGCCGCAGAAGGCGTCACAGAACTGAAGCTCCGGCAGGTGGGCCGTCGTTACGGCCTCGGCGGACCGTGGGTGCTGCGCGGGGTCGACCTCGACCTGCGCCCGGGCACCCTCTTCCGCGTCCAGGGCGCCAACGGGAGCGGCAAGTCGACGCTGCTGAGGCTGCTCGCCGGCATCGACGCGCCCTCCGAGGGCCGGATCACCGGCCGGCCCCGCACGGCCTACGTCCCCGAACGCTTCCCCGCCGCCCTGCCGTTCACCGCGGCCGGCTATCTCACGCGTCTGGGCCGTATCCACGGACTGGGGCGGCGGGCGGCCGCCGCCGGGGCCGCCGAGTGGCTCGAACGCTTCGGGGCCGCGGCCTATGCCCGTACGCCTCTCGGTGAGCTGTCCAAGGGCACCAGCCAGAAGGTCGCCGTGGCCCAGGCGCTGCTCGCCCGCCCGGAACTGCTCGTGCTCGACGAGGCATGGACCGGCCTCGACACCCCGGCGCGCGAGCAGCTCGACCTCGCGGTCGCCGAGCTGGTCACGGCGGGCGCTTCGGTCGTGCACGTCGACCACGACCCCCGGCGGCCGACGGGGGCGGCCGACACGGTGTTCGTCGTACGGGACGGCCGCGTCGGGGAACTGCCGGCCGGAATCCCGTCGAGCGCCGGGCGGGAGCCGGCCCGGTGGGCGCGGATCGTGGCGGTCGGTCCTCCGGGCGCACTGCCGCCCGACGCGCTGCCGGGAGATCCGGAGCACATCGCGGGGGAGGACGGCGGCACTGTGTTCACCGTCCCGACCGGGTACTCCGACGCCCTGCTGCGTGTGCTGCTCACCGCCCGGCCGCCGTGGCACATCCGGCACCTGGAAGAGGCCGGGGAACCGTCCCCGAACGCCTCCGAGGAAGCAGCGACGACCGCGACGACAGCGCACCCGACAGGAACCGGCACGACGGCATGACGGCACTTCTGCGCTACCACACGGACCTCCTGCTGCGCTCCCAGCGCTGGCTGCCGCCCGTTCTGCTCTACGGTGCCTTCCTGGCCGTCGGCGTCCAGGGCGGCGGACCGGTCCTGGACTCCCTCGGCTACACCGCCGCCGCGCTGCTCCCGGTCACCGCGTGGCTCGTGCGGATCTGCGCCACGCAGGAGCCGCAGGCAGCGCGGAGCGTCACGGCGGCGGCCGCCGGGGCGCCCCGGGCGCACCTGGCCTCACTGCTCGCCGCCGCTCTGTTCGCGGCGGTCCTGGGCACGGTCGCCGTGATCGTCGTCGCGCTGATCAGTGCCCCTTCCGGCGCCGCTCACCAGGTGGCGGTGCCACGGCCGGCCGCGGCCGGGGCGGGGCTCGTCGCCGGCGCCGTCTGCGTCCTGCTCGGACTGGCGGTCGGGGCGCTGTGCACCCGGCCGCTGCTGCACGCGCGGGGCTGGTCGCTGGCGGCGACGGTCCTGCTGGCGCTGCTGGCCCTGGTCAGCAGTGGCTCTCCGGCGAGGTACGCCGTCGCCGGCCTGGTCGCGGGCTCACGGGACGGCGTCGTGACACTGCCGCTGCTGCCGCTCCTCGCCGCGGCGCTGATCGCCGCCGCGGCAGCCGGCGTCGCGTCCGTGCTGACGCCGCTGCGGGGTGCGGACGGCGGCAGAGCCGCGAGTTAGAGTCGAATGTATGGACGAGTACGAGCCGTACTGCGAGACCCCGGAGAGGGAGGCGGCAGGGCAGGAGGCGCGGACCCCGGCCGAAGGGCCCTTCGCCGAATGCGTCCTGTGCCGTGCGCCGACCGAGTACCCGGAGACGGTCAAGGGCGCGACGCTGTGTCCGGTGTGCGAGTGGCGGGAGGCGGAGCGCACGGCCTGCTCCGGCTGACCGGGTGACCCGCGAACGCCCCTGACCGCCGGGCCGAGTGTCCTGCCTGCCGGCCGGGCGGTCCGGGGTGCCTTCGGGGGAACAAGGCGTCTCGAGCGTGGCACCGGGCCCTTCCGGTGGTACGCCGATGTGCATGCCCCCAAGGCCGTCGGAACCGCAGCAGCGTCCCCCGGAAGTGCCCGCAGCCCCGGCGCGGGTGCCCGAAGCCCTGCGGACGGCCGCCGCGTACGCCTGGCGGATCATCGTCGTCGCCGCCGCCGTCTACAGCGTCTTCGCCGTGCTCGGTCGGTTCCACGAGATCGGCGTGGCCGTCTTCCTGGGCCTCGTCGTCACCGCCGTGCTCCGGCCGGCGGCCGACCTGGTGGCACGCGTCCTGCCGCGCCCGCTCGCCGTCGCCGTCTCGCTGCTCGCCACCATCGCCGTCGTCCTGGGCGTGCTCGCCCTGGTCGGCGAGGCGGTCGCGGGCGAGCGGACGACTCTGGTGCGGGAGTTCCGTACCGGTATCGAAAGGATCGAGAACTGGCTGGAGCGGCCTCCGTTCCGCGTCGACCCCGAGGCGCTCACCGACATCCAGTCCCGTATCGGCCAGTGGCTGTCCAGCCACCGGTCCGCCGTCATCAGCGAGGCGGTGAGCGGTGGTCGCAGGCTGGTCGAGGTGCTGACGGTGTTCGCCCTCGCACTGTTCTGCTCGGTCTTCTTCATCCATTCCGGAGACCGCCAGTGGGCCTGGTTCTGCGGTCAGTTGCCGACGGAAGCCCGCCGGCGCGCCACGGTGGCGGGGCGGGCCGCCTGGCGGACCTTCACCGGCTACACGCACGGCATCCTCCTGGTGGCCGTCACCAACGCGATCCTCGTCGGCATCGCGCTCTTCGCTCTCGGCGTCCCGCTCGCCCTGCCGCTCGCCCTGCTGGAGTTCTTCGCCGCTTTCGTCCCGCTCATCGGCTCCCCCGTCGCTCTCGCGGTGGCAGCGGTGGTGGCTCTGGCGACCAAGGGGCCGCTGACGGCGGCCGTGGTCGTCGCGCTCATCGTCGTGATCGGGCAGATCGAGGGCCATCTCCTGCATCCCCTCGTGATGAGCTGGGCCGTCCGGCTGCATCCGGTGGTCGTCGCGCTGTCGGTCGTCGGCGGTGCCGTCGCGGCGGGGATGGTGGGCGCGATCGCCGCAGTGCCGCTGGTGGCCGTCCTCTGGTCGGTCCGGCAAGCACTGAAGCCGGCCGAGGACCGCGCTTCCGACGACGACGGCTGACGGGGTGTCAGGGCACCGCCCGGTCCGGTTCGTCGGACGCGACCAGGGAACGGGCCAGCGGCATCCGGGCCAGTGCGAGGACACCCGCCACCACCAGCGCCACGCCGAGGGCCTGTGGGACCAGCCACCAGCCGGTGCGGACGTCCTCCTCGTACAGCAGCATGCCGAGGCTGAGGCTCACCGCAGCGTCGCCGAGGGTGAGCGCGGGCTGCGACGCGACCAGCGGGCCGGCCTGCATCGCGTTCTCCAGCAGGAAGAGCGCACACCCCCCGGTCGCCGCGAACGCGTACGTCTGCCAGGCCGTGAAGAAGGCGCCGATGCCGTGGTCGTCAAGCGTGTGCACAGCCGACTTCATCAGGGCCGCGGTGAGTGCGTAGCTGATCGCGGTGGCGGTGCCGAAGCAGGCCGCGCGGGCGCGGCCCTCGGGCCGGCGCAGCGCGACGGCGGTGAGCGCGAGGACGGCCGCACCGCACACGGCGAGCGCGATGATCCAGCGGTCGAGAGGAACAGAGGTGCGGTCGCCGGACGGTGAGGCGGCGGCGAGGGCGACGCCGAGACCCGTCACCACGGCCGCCACCGCCGTCCAGCCGACGCGCGGAAGGCTGCCGTGCAGAATCATGGTCGCGAGGATCAGGGCGAGCGGCAGCTCGAGCACGAACAGCGGCTGAACGATCGTCAGCGGCCCGGTCCCGAGCGCCACCGCCTGGCACAGGCCCGCGACGACGACGGCGAGCATGCCGAGCAGCCAGACGGGCCGGCGCAGCAGATCGAGCATCAGACCGGCGCGCAGGCCCTCGGAGCGGGGGACGTCGAGGGCGGCCTTGCGCTGGAGCACGGTGGCGAACGCGTTGCTGAGCGCTGCGCCGAGCGCGAACAGTACCGGGAGCAGGGTGTGCACGTGATCGGCCTCCGTGGTGTGCCGGGGTCGCGGTGGTGTGCCTGGGGCGGGGGAGTCCGTGGCCGCCGTCGGTGGCTCACGGCCGGGCAGCTATCGCATCAGTTCCGAGACCTTGACGAACCGGTAGCCGCGCCGGCGCAGTTCCGGGACGATCCTGCGGACCGCCTCCTCGGTGACGGGGGCGGCGCTCCGGGTGCAGTGCATGACGACGAGCGAGCCGGGCTCCACCCCGCCGAGCACCTGCTCGGCGACGGCGTCCGCGTCGGTGGCGAAGGCGTCACCGCTGACGACGTCCCACTGCACCGCGGTGACCCCGGCCGGCGCGAGGGCCCGGAGCGCAGCGTCGTCGTAACAGCCTCCGGGGAAGCGGAAGTAGGGCACCACGTTGCGGACGCCGGCCTTCTCGAACGCGGCGAAGGCCCGTCGCACATCGGTGAGCATGTCCTCCGCGCCGATCCCGGGGAGCCCGTAGCAGGGGGAGCTGAAGGCGTGGTGGCTGTAGGAGTGGTTCGCGATCTCGAAGAGCGGGTCGGAGCCGATGGCCTTCGCCTGGGCGGGGTACTCGTCGGCCCAGCGGCCCGTCATGAAGACGGTCGAGGGCACCTTCAAGGAGCGCAGGGCCTGGATCAGGGCGGGGTTGTCGAACCGTTCGCCGCGCTCGGCGCGCGGGCCCTGATCGGCGGTCATGTCGGCGTCGAAGGTGAGCGCGACGGTCCTGTCGGCGGCGCCCTCTGCCGCCTTCGCGCGCATGAACACCGGCGTGTGGCCGCCGGGCCCGGGTGCCATGGTCGGAGCGGTGTCGCGGGTGGCGGACGGTTCAGGGCTGGGCGACGCCGGCGTGGGGAGAGGGCTGCCGGAAGCGCCGCAGCCGACGAGTACGACACCCGCAGCCGTCAAACCCGTAAATTGTCGTACAGATCTGATCATCTACGAAAAGTAAGTGATCGGTGCCTCTGTGTACGGTCACCAGGGCTCCGCGTCCGGGTGCGTCGCACGGGGGCCGCCCGTTCGTCCGGTCGGCCGGGCGCGGTTCCACCACGTGCATTGCACTGTGCAATCATGCGAGCGAATGTTGGCCCGCGTGCTCCGGAGGAACGGCATGGCAGAGCAGCCCCTGACGGCCGGTGTGCTCGCCACGACGGCGGACGCGCTCGCCGTACCGGACGACCGCGGCGGCGCCGTCTGGCGGCTGACGCCGGCCGCCCGGCAGCTGGACGCCAACCTGGTACGGCTGCCGCCCGGGACGCGGCGCCCCGGTCATGTCGAGCCCGACCTCGACGTACTGCTCTGCGTGGTCCACGGCAGTGGCGAGCTCGTGACCCAGGGCGTGCGGCAGGAGCTCGAACCGGGATGTGTGGCCTGGCTGCCGCACGGCATGGAACGCTCCGTCGCGGCCGGGCCGGACGGCCTGGTCTACGTCACGACGCACCGGCGCCGGCCGGGCCTGGCCATCGGCAACGTGACCGCGAACCGTGAGGCGGCCGGCGGTGCCGGTGCGGTCGCCGCCGGCGGAACACCTGCGGGAGAGCCGGCCTGCATGCTCGGCCGCATCTGCCCCGAGTGCGACCGTCCCGCGGAGGATTCCGGCGCGCGCTACTGCAGCAGGTGCGGCGCCCGGCTGCCCTCATGAGCCGTACACCCGCCCCCTGCTGACGAGAAGTCGGTCCGCGATTTCGCGATCGCGATGAGTACAACTCCCGCCCCATCCGTATCAACGGTCGGACGCGTCCCCCGGTCTGTCGTCGACAACCGGATTCCGTATCCCCGCAGGAGGCGGCGAGTTGAGTCACAGGCGAATACCCAAGCGAAAGGCCGTGCTTGCAGGAGCCGGGGCGGTGGGCATCGCCGCAGCCGCCGTGCTGCTGCCGCACGCCAACGCATCGCAGTCCGGCTCCGGTTCCGGACCGGAGGCCGACCCCAGAACCCTGAGCGCCGCGGCCGCCCAGGATCTCGTCTCGGAACTGGGCCCCCAGCTCGGCGACGCGTATGCAGGTGCGTACTACGACGCGCAGAAACAGCAGGTCGTCGTCAACGTCGTCGGTGACAGCAACAGCGTCATCGTCCAGGTCAACGAGGCCGGCGCCGTCGCGCGGCCCGTCGAGAACAGCATGGGGCAGCTGAAAGCGGCGGCGGACACCCTGGCCCGTAAGGCCGCGGTCCCGGGCACGGCCTGGGCCGTCGATCCGAGGACCAACCAGCTCCTGGTCACGGCCGACCGCACGGTCGCGGGCGACGGCTGGAACCGTCTGGAGTCGACCGTGAAGTCGCTCGGCTCCGGAATGGCCCGGATCCAGAAGTCCGCGGGCGAGTTCAGGCCCTTCCTCGAGGGCGGCGACGCCATCTTCGGCGGCGGGTCACGCTGTTCCCTCGGCTTCAACGTGACCACGGGCGACGGGCAACCCGGCTTCCTCACCGCAGGACACTGCGGCGTCGCCGACGACCAGTGGTCCGAGGAACCGAACGGCGCGCCCATCGGTACGGTGCAGGCGGCGACGTTCCCCGGCGAAGGCGACTTCGCCCTCGTCACGTACGACGACCCCGCCACCGACGCCCCCGGCACGGTCGACCTCGGCAACGGTCAGACCCTGGACATCGTGGGTGCCGACGACGCGGCGGTCGGCCAGGAAGTGTTCCGCATGGGCAGCACCACGGGCCTGAACAGTGGTCAGGTCACCGGCCTGAACGCGACCGTGAACTACCCGGAGGGCACGGTCACCGGCCTCATCCAGACGAACGTGTGCGCGGAGCCGGGTGACAGCGGCGGCGCCCTGTTCACCCGCGACGGTGCCGCGATCGGCCTGACCTCGGGCGGCAGCGGTGACTGCACGTCGGGCGGCGAGACGTTCTTCCAGCCCGTGACGACGGCGCTCGCCGCGGTCGGCGCGGAGATCATCGCGGGCGCCGGCGGCGGCGCGGCCGACCAGGACCAGGACCAGGACCAGGACGGCCAAGGCCAGCAGCAGGACGGTCAGGGCCAGGACCAGGACGGCCAAGGCCAGCAGCAGGACGGTCAGGGCCAGGACCAGGACGGCCAGGACCAGCAGCAAGGAGGCTTCGACGGCAACTGACCCGTAGTCACTGGCCCGCCGGTGGTTCTCCCTCCCCCCGCCGGCGGGCCCCTCCCCCCACCGGCCGGGGGCGGGCGGACCTCCGCCCGCCCCCGGCCGCGTTCAGAGCGTCTCGCTCAGCGAGTCCGCGAGCCGTCGGCGGGCGGTCCGCGTCGCGGGCAGGGAGGCGGCGGCCACCGCCCCGACGACCGCGCCGGCCACGACCGACACCAGCACCGGCCACGGAGGCAGATGGGCGATCCCCGCCCCCATCCCGCTCGAGCTTCCCTGGGCGTCGACCAGCCACATGCCGAACAGTGCGCCGAGCGCCGTTCCCGTCACCGCCGACGCCAGCGCGGTCAGCCCGGCGGCCGTCACGATCACGGAGCCGATCTGCCGGGGCGTCAGCCCGATCGCCTTCAGCGCGAGCAGGTCCCGGCCGCGGTCGCGCACCCCGGTACCGATCAGTGTCAGCAGCTCGGTGAGACCGATCAGGGCCAGTACCGCGATCAAGGCCGCGATCACACCGCGCGCCGGTTCCAGCCGGTCCGCGGGGTTGGGCGTCTCACGGATCTCCAGCGTGCCGCCCGCCGCCCCGTCGAGCGCGGAGCTCACCGCCCGCGGGTCCGATCCGTCGGTGAGCACCAGCGCGTGGAAGTCCGGCCGCAGTCCCGGGTCGCGTTCCTGGAGGGCGTCGACCGTCGTGGAGATGATCCGTCCGCCGGACTCGGGCTCGATGCTGCGTCCCACGATGTGCAGGATCTGCGGCCGGCCCTCGACGGTCGTCCGGACCCAGTCGCCGACGCGTACGCCCAGCAGGTCGAGGAGGCCCTGCCCGGCCACCGCCTCGTCCGGTCCGCGGGCCGCCCGGCCCTCGGCCACGGCCGACGGATAGGGGTCCTCCGCGGTGCCGAGCCCGCGCAGAGTGATGGTCCCGGTCTGCCCGGGCACCAGGGCCGCCATCTCGGCGCCGGGATGGACGGCTGCGACCTCCGGAACCGAGGCGAGGATCCGCCGCAGTTCCTCCTCCGACGGCCCGCCGGGTTGCTCGGCCCGTACGGTCAGGGCGGCGGGCAGGCCCATCTGCGCGGGACGGCCGCGGAACTGGTCGAGCGTCGACCAGGCCACCAGCGCGACGGTGATCAGTACGAGCGGCAGTGCGAGCCGCCCCACGGCGACGGCGGTGCGGCCCCGGCGCGGGAAGGCGGAGCGCCAGCCCAGCACCAGCGCCGGCGGCATCCGCAGGCCGAGCGCCCTGCGGCCCAGTGCGGTCATCGGCGCCGCGGACGGCTGGGCCGCCCGGGCCACCGGGACCGGCGGCACCCGCCCGGCGCGCCAGGCCGCGAGCCCGGTCGCCGCCGCGATCAGCAGGACGGCCCCGCACGGCACACCGATCATGAGCGCCGTGTATCCGGGCAGGTCCTGCCACAGGGCGGCGGCGTCGCCGATCCGGCCCGGTATCCGCGCGCCCAGGAACGCGATGGCCGTCGTACCCAGCGCCACCCCGAGCAGGGCGAACGCCAGGTGCTGGACGAGGAAGCCCCGTACGACCTGTCCCGGTGTGAAGCCGATCGCCTTGAGTACGGCGATGTCCCGCAGCTGGCCTCGCACCCGGGCGCCGATCGCCCCGGACGCGGCGAGGGCGGCCGCCAGCAGCGCCCCGAGCCCGAACACGGCGAACAACTGGCCGAGGAGCCGGTCGTCGCCGCCCGCCTCCGCCCTCGCCTGCTGCCACTTGGTGACCTGCGCGACCCGGTCGGCGCCCAGCAGGGTCACCGCCCGCTGGACCATGAAGTCGGTGTCGCCGGGGTCCGCGAGCCGCAGACCCACGCTCTGGCCGGTGTCGCCCGAGGCGATCCCGTCGAGGGTTTCCGGGAGGACCCAGCCGATCCCGGGCCCGCCGCCCGCCCGGTGGGGCGGTTCCGCGGCCTCGGCGACGCCGGTCACGCGCAGGGTGCGCACGGCCCCGTCCGGCCCGGTGACCCGCACGGTGTCGCCGGGCTCCGCCCACAGCGAGCGGGCGACCGAGCTCTCCAGCACGACGGCGCGGGCCGCGCCACCGTCCTGCGGGGCGAGCCAGCTGCCCGAGGTGACCAGCGGCCGCGCGGTCTCGGGCGGCCGGGCGGCGGTCGCCCGTAGCGCGACCGCCGCCCGTGCGCCGCGTGACTCGACGGTGGTGGCGGCGGTCCGGTAGGGGCCGGAGAGGGCTTCGACGCCGTCGAGCCGGGACAGGGCGGCCGGGTCGGCGCCCGGCCGGGTCTGCAACCAGATGTGGGCGCCCTGGGACTGGTTGAAGATCCGCTGCCAGGGGTTGGCGGCGTAGCTGAACAGTGCGCCGGCCAGCAGCAGGGAGGCGATGATCCCGGCACTGGCCAGGACGACGAAGAGGGCCTCGCCGCGGTGCGCGCGGAAGTCGGCGTGAGCCCAGCGCAGAGTGGCCCGCATGCTCATTCCTTCAGTTCGAGCACGCCGGACACTCCGCCGGCCGGGCCGCGGTGGCCGCCGCCGAGCCGAGCGTCGTCGGCGATCCGTCCGTCGAAGAAGCTGATGACGCGGTCGGCGGCGCTGGCCATCCGGGCGTCGTGGGTGACCATCAGGATCGTCTGTCCTCGCTGGTGGAAACGGGACAGCAGCCGCAGCACCTCGCGGGTGCCCTTGCTGTCGAGGCTGCCGGCCGGTTCGTCGGCCAGGAGCAGGGCGGGGTGGTTGACCAGGGCGCGGGCCAGCGCGACACGCTGCTGTTCGCCGCCGGAGAGTTCGCCGGGCATGGACTTCTCCCGGCCTTCGAGACCGAGCTCGGCGAGCAGTTCGGCACGGGACTCGCGGGCGGCCCTGGGCGAGGCGCCGGCGAGCAGCGCCGGAAGCTCGACGTTGTCGGCGACGGTCAGGTTGGAGACCAGGTTGAAGAACTGGAAGACGACGCCGATGCTGCGCCGCCGCAGGACCGCCCAGCGGGCCTCGCGGTACTCGTCGACGCGCTGACCGTCGAGCCAGAGTTTTCCGCTGTCGGGCCGCTGGAGGCCGCCGATGAGATGCAGCAGTGTCGACTTCCCGGCGCCGGAGGGCCCGGTGACGGCGACGAACTCGCCCGGCCGGACGGTCAGGTCCACGTCCCGGACCGCGTGGACCGGCGCGCCTTCGCCGTGGTGCGTCTTGGTCAGACCCTCCGCGCGCACGATCGGCGCACCCTCGGGTCCGTCGCCCGCCGTCCCCGCGGCCGTGTCCGGCCCGGGTACGGGCGCCGTGTCGTGCCCGCGGCGGTCGCCGGAAGCCGCGTCGTGCCTCATTCCAGCTCCTCCTGACAGCGCTCCAGCCAGTCCAGGTCGGCCTGCAGATGCAGCATCGCGCCCTCGATCAGCAGTTGGGAGATCCGGTTGTCCCGGTCCTCGGCGGCGGCCAGCTTCGACAGGTCCCGCATGGTGTTGAGGTACTGCCGCCGCTGTTTGTTGATCAGGGCGACCGGGTCGGCGAGCCCCGACTCGGGTGCCAGGGCGAGCTTCATGAAGAACTCGTCCCGCACGCGTGGCTCGTCGGTGGTCTCCTCGAACCAGGCCTGCACCGCCTCACGCCCGGCGTCGGTCAGCCGGTACGTGCGCTTGTTGGGCCGGCCCGACTGCTCGACGTCCTCGCCGTCGATCAGCCCGCTCTTCTCCAGGCGGCCGAGGGTGACGTAGACCTGGCCGACGTTCGGCTGAGGGTACGCGGCGCCCAGGAGCTTCTCAAGGTCCTGCTTCAGCTCGTATCCATGCGCCGGGCCACGGGTGAGCAGTGCCAGGAGCGGCAGCCGCACACTCCCCCCTCTCTCCCGCTGACGTGGTTTCCTGTTGACCGGGCGTCGGGCATGTGGCCCATGGCACCTCTCCGGTCCGCCTGGACGTCTAGTATCGCCCATGCCTAACGGGTATATATAGGGCCCGATGGTCGGCGACGCAGCCGGATCGTGCACCGGGAGGAACCTATGCGGTGGATGCGTGCCGCGGGTAGAGCTCTCCTGGTCGTGGCGGTGCTGCTGGCGGGGTATGCCGGTTTCGGCGCCCCGGCCGGCGGCGTGGACCCTCAGGGCCGTGGGCCGATGACCCTGGCGACGGCGGGCGATCTCACCGACTATCTCTCGCCGCTCCTCGACGACTGGAACCGCGCCCACCCCGACGAGCGGGTCACCCTGGTCGAACTGCCCGACTCCGCGGACGAGACCCGGGCACAGATGACCAGCGAGCTGCGCTCCGGAAGCGACCGCTTCGACGTACTGAACATCGACGTGGCGTGGACCTCGGAGTTCGCCGCGGCGGGGTGGATCTCCCCGCTGGAACGCGACCGGTTCCCGCTGGACAGCTTCCTGCGGCCGGTCGTCGACACGGCCACCTTCGACGGGCGGCTGTTCGCGGTCCCGTACGTCACCAACGCCGGACTGCTCTACTACCGCAAGGACATCCTCGAGCGGGAGGGGGTCGAGCCCCCGCGCACCTGGGCCGAGCTGGCCCGGCAGGCCCGTACGATCGCCCCGAAGTACGGCATGGACGGTTATGCCGGCCAGTTCCTGCCCTACGAGGGGCTCACCGTCAACGTCGCGGAAGCCGTGCACTCCGCGGGCGGGTCGATCCTGCGGGACGACGGGGAGCGGGTCACCGTGGACTCCGCCGCGGCGAGGGCCGGGCTGACGTTCCTCGCGGACGGGGTGCGCCAGGGGTGGATCCCCCGGGAGGCTCTCGGCTACAAGGAGGAGGAGTCGCGGCAGGCGTTCCAGGACGGCCGGCTGCTCTTCCTGCGGAACTGGCCCTACGTGTACGCGGACGCGGGCGCCGAGGACTCGAAGGTGGCCGGGAAGTTCGGTGCCGTGCCGCTGCCCGGGCCGGACGGGCCCGGTACCAGCGTGCTGGGCGGCTCCAACCTCGCCGTCAGCGCCCACTCGCGGCACCCGGCGTCGGCCGCGGACCTGATCGCCTACCTCACCAGTGAGCGGGTGCAGCGACAGGTGCTCACCGAGGGCTCGCTGCCGCCGGTGCGCGCCGCGCTGTACGAGGACCCGGAGCTCATCAAGGCCCATCCCTATCTGCCGACGCTGCGCCAGAGCGTGCTGTCGGCGGTGCCGCGCCCCAAGAGCCCGCGCTACGACCAGGTCAGTCTGGCGGTCCAGGCGGTGGCGCAGGACGTGATGGCGCTGCGGCAGGCGCCCGCCGAGGCCGTCGCGCGGCTCGCGCGCGAACTGGGGACGATCTCCCGCAGGGGCTGATCCGCTCACGTCCCACCTCCTGTCCGTTCACCAGAGCCTCTACTTACATGTTAAGTAGGGGCCCTCTTTCTGGCACCTGCGCATTGCCGTACAAATCACCCCAGCTTTCGACGGTTTCAGGAAGCATCGTTGACACCTTCCAGTCACTGCTACTTAACATGCATGCATAACAGCGCACCCGGTCCGGGGCGCTCTCGCATTCAGCAGAAACAGGTCGACGCGAGATGCTCAGCACGCTTCCGGCCGGCATCGGCCGGCCCTCCCGCCCTGCCTCCACACCTGACCCGTGGTGGCGCGACGCGGTGATCTACCAGGTCTACGTCCGCAGCTTCCTCGACAGCACCGGGGACGGCATCGGCGACCTGGCCGGCGTCCGGGCCGGGCTTCCCTACCTACGGAAGCTGGGCGTCGACGGCATCTGGCTCAGCCCCTTCTACCCGTCGCCGCAGCACGACCACGGCTACGACGTCGCCGACTACCAGGGCGTCGACCCCGTCTACGGCGACCTCGCCGAGTTCGACCGGCTGGTGGCCGACGCCCGCCGCCTCGGACTGAAACTGCTGCTCGACATCGTCCCCAACCACTGCTCCAGCGAGCACCCGTGGTTCCGTGAGGCGCTCGCCGCGGGCCCCGGCGGCGCCGCCCGCTCCCGCTTCCACTTCGAGCCCGGCCGCGGCCCCGACGGGTCCGAGCCGCCCAACAACTGGCGTGCCATGTTCGGCGGCCCCGCCTGGAGCCGTGTCACCGAACCCGACGGCACACCGGGGGAGTGGTACCTCCACCTCTTCACCCCTGAGCAGCCCGACCTCAACTGGCGCGACCCGGCCGTCGGCGACGACTTCGAGCAGGTGCTGCGCTTCTGGCTGGACCGCGGTGTCGACGGTTTCCGCATCGACGTCGCCGCCGGGCTGTTCAAACACCCCGCGCTCCCGGACTCCGACGACCCGTTCGCCGACGAGCGCGCCCGCGACTCGGTCAACCCGCTGGCCTGGAACCAGCCCGAGGTCCACGACGTGTGGCGCCGCTGGCGGTCGGTGTGCGAGGAGTACGCAGCGCGTGACGGACACGACCGGCTGCTCGTCGGCGAGGTCTCCGTACCCACCGCCCGTGAGCACGCCGAGTACGTCCGCCCCGACGAACTGCACCAGGCCTTCTTCTTCGACCTGCTGTCGGCCCCCTGGGACGCCGACGCCTTCCGCTCGACGATCGACGAGGCGATACGCGACATCGCCGGCACCGGCTCGACCGTCACCTGGGTCCTCAACAACCACGACCAGGTCCGCACCGTCACCCGCTACGCCGGCGAGCCCGGCGTCGAGGCCAGCGGACTCGGCGCCGCCCGCGCCCGCGCCGCCGCCCTGCTGATGCTCGCGCTGCCCGGCGCCGCCTACGTCTACCAGGGCGAGGAGCTCGGCCTGCCCGAGGTGCTCGACCTGCCCGACGAGGTGCTCACCGACCCGATCTTCCACCGCACCGGCAGCCGCAAGCGCATCCGCGACGGCTGCCGGGTCCCGCTGCCCTGGTCCGGCCACGCTTCCCCGTTCGGCTTCAGCCAGGGCGCGGCCGGGGCCCGGCCGTGGCTCCCGCAGCCCGAGTGGTTCGCGGAACACGCCACCGACCGGGCCCTGGCCGACACCCGCTCCTTCTGGCACCTGTACCGCGACGGCCTGCAACTGCGCCGCTCCCTCCCACAGCTGGGCGAGGGCGCGCTGCGCTGGCTGGACGCACCCCCGCAGGTCCTCGCCATGGCCCGCGGCGACGGCCTGATCTGCGCGGTCAACTTCGGCACCGAGCCGGTACCCGCGCCCGTGACCGGAACACCCCTGCTGTCCAGTGGTCCCTGCCCGGACGGAGTGCTCCCCGGAGCGACCGCCGCCTGGTGGACCGGCGACCACCCCGCTTCCTGACCCCCGCTCTCCCCCGGAAGGACTCACCATGCGACGAATCGGCAGCACCACCACCCGGCGTACGACGGCCGCCGCCTCCGCGGTGCTCGGCCTCGCCCTCGGCGCCACCGCCTGCGGCGGCACCACCGGAACCGCGAGCGGCGGCGAGCTCAGCGGCCAGACCGTCACCGTGGCCGGCGTCTGGACCGGCAGCGAACAGAAGAACTTCAAGAAGGTGCTGGACGCCTTCAGCGAGAAGACCGGCGCCAAGACCGTCTTCGTGCCCTCCGGTGACAACGTCTCCACCTTCGTCGGCAGCAAGATCGAGGGCGGCAACGCACCGGACGTCGTGATGGTGCCCCAGGTCGGCGTCCTCCAGCAGTTCGCGAAGGAAGGCTGGCTCGAGCCGCTGTCCGACAAGACCGCGAAGACGGCCACCGCGGGCCTCGCCCCGGTGTGGAAGAACTACGGCACGGTCGACAAGACGTACTACGGCCTCTACTTCAAGGCCGCCCACAAGTCCACCGTCTGGTACAGCCCCGAGGCGTTCACCCAGGCCGGCGTCAGCGCCCCCAAGACCTACGAGGACCTCCTCAAGACAGGCCGCACACTCGCCGACTCCGGCAAGCCCGCCTTCTCCGTCGCCGGTGAGGACGGCTGGACGCTGACCGACTGGTTCGAGAACATCTACCTCTCCCAGGCCGGACCCGAGAAGTACGACCAGCTCGCACGGCACGAGCTCAAGTGGACCGACGAGAGCGTCGTCAAGGCGCTGACCACGCTCGGTGAACTGTTCAAGGACGACCAGCTCGTCGCGGGCGGCGCGAAGGCGGCGCTGCAGACCGACTTCCCGTCCTCCGTCGAGCAGGTCTTCGGCCCCGAACCCAAGGCGGGCATGGTCTACGAGGGAGACTTCGTCGGCGGCATAGCCAAGGACGAGTTCGGCCGCAAGCTCGGCGAGGACGCCGCCTTCTTCCCGTTCCCCGCCGTCGGAGGGGGTGAGGCCCCGGTCGTCAGCGGCGGCGACGCCGCCGTGGTCCTCAAGGACGGCAAGAACGGCAAGGCCGGCATGAAGCTCCTGGAGTTCCTCGCCACGCCGGAGGCGGCCGAGATCTGGGCCGGCGCCGGCGGGTTCCTGTCGCCCAACAAGGACGTCAGCCTCGACGCCTACGTCGACGAGACCACCCGCTCCACCGCCGAGTCCCTCGTCGGGGCGGGCGACTCGGTCCGCTTCGACATGTCCGACCAGGCGCCCGCGGCGTTCGGCGGCACCAAGGGCGCGGGCGAGTGGAAGCTCCTCCAGGACTTCCTGCGCGACCCGTCGAACCCGAAGGCCACCGCGGCGAAGCTCGAGGCCGCGGCCGCCAAGGCGTACGGGAACTGAGGCAGTCGCCATGGCCGACACACTCAAGGGACGGGCCCCCCGGGCCCGCGCTCCCAAGGCCGGTGCCGCGCTCGACGCGCGGCGCCGGGCCCAGCGCAGAAAACGCCGCCTCGCGGTCCTGTTCGTCCTGCCGGCCGTGCTGCTGCTCGGTGCGCTGGTCGTCTACCCCGTCCTCTTCTCCGTCGGACGGAGCCTGTTCGACGCGAGCGGCGAGCAGTTCGTCGGCGCGGCGAACTACACGGAGATCTTCCAGGACCCCGCCACCCTCAAAGCCATCCGCAACAGCACCATCTGGGTCGTGGTGGCACCGGTCCTGCTGACCGGCCTCGGCCTGATGCTGGCCGTCCTCACCGAGAAGGTCCGCTGGGCGACCGCCTTCAAGCTGGTGCTCTTCCTGCCCATGGCCGTGTCGTTCCTCGCCGCGGGCATCATCTTCCGGCTCGCCTACGAGCAGAACCCGGACCGCGGCGTCCTCAACGCGGTGGTCGTCGCCGCCCACGACGCGTTCGAGGACCCGGCCGCCTACCCGACCGCCCGCGTCCGCGAGCAGTCCGGCCTCACCGGTAAGGCCGGCGGCCCGTACAGCACCGAGGGCACCGTCCGCCCCGGCAGCCCGGTCAGCCTCGGCTTCGTCGGCGTCGCACCCGACGCGGTCCCCGCGGACGCACGGCCCGCCAAGGCGCCGGCCGGCGGGGACGGGGTCGGCGGCGTCGCCTACCTCGACTTCGTACCGGGCGGCGGTGGCACGCAGGGCAAGGTCGATCCGGCGGAGAAGGGCCTGCCCGGCATGACCGTCGAAGCCGTCCACGACGGCAAGGTCGCCGCCACGGCCACGACCGCCGCCGACGGGTCCTTCCGCTTCGACGGCCTGGCCGACGGCGAGTACACCGTCCGGCTGCCCGCCTCGAACTTCGCCGCCCCCTACCAGGGCGTCAACTGGCTCGGCCCCGCGCTCGTCACCCCGGCCATCATCGGCGCCTACCTGTGGGTGTGGACCGGCTTCGCGATGGTGCTCATCGGCGCCGGGCTCGCCGCCATCCCGCGCGACGCGCTGGAGGCGGCCCGGATGGACGGCGCCACCGAAGGCCAGATCTTCCGAAGGATCACCGTGCCGCTGCTGGCGCCCGTGCTCACGGTCGTCTTCGTGACGCTGGTCATCAACGTGATGAAGGTCTTCGACCTCGTCTACATCATCGCGCCCGGACCGGTCCAGGAAGAGGCCAATGTGCTGGCCACCCGGATGTGGCTGGTGTCCTTCGGCGGCGGCAACGACCAGGGGCTCGGCAGCGCCCTGAGCGTCCTGCTGCTCCTGCTGGTCGTACCGGCCATGATCTTCAACGTCCGGCGCTTCAGAAGGAGCCGATCATGAGCGCCCGCACCACCGTCGAGCGCCCGCCCGCGGAGCGGGCCGCCGCGGCCCGGCCCGTCCGGCCCTCCCCGCCCGGACGCCCCCGACGCCGGGGCCGGCTCGCGAAATGGCTGGGCAGCGGAGCCGTCCAGGCCGTACTGATCGTCGTCGCACTCATCTGGATCACCCCGCTGGCGGGACTGTTCCTCTCCTCCATGCGGTCGGAACGTGACAACGCGTCCGACGGCTGGTGGACGGCGCTCACCGACCCCTCGCAGCTGTCCCTCGACAACTACACCGCGCTCTTCGAGGACTCCGGCATCGCCGCGGCCTTCTGGAACACCGTCCTGATCTCGGTCCCCGCCACCCTGCTGGTCGTCGGCATCGCGGCGCTCGCCGGATACGCCTTCGCCTGGCTGGACTTCCCCGGCCGGGACGCGGTCTTCCTCGTGGTCGTCGGCCTGCTGGTGGTACCCGTGCAGATCGGTCTGCTGCCGGTGGCCAAACTGTTCGGCGCGGTCGGGCTGTTCGGCACGGTCGCGGGCGTCATCCTCTTCCACGTCGCCTACGGGCTTCCGTTCGCCATCTTCCTGCTGCGCAACTATTTCGCGGAGATCCCGCGGGAGATGCTGGAGGCGGCGCGGATGGACGGCGGCGGGGAGTGGCGGATCTTCTCCCGCCTGGTCCTGCCGCTGGGCCGCCCGGCCATCGCGAGCCTGGCGATCTTCCAGTTCCTCTGGGTCTGGAACGACATGCTCGTCGCGCTGCTCTTCGCGGACAGCGAGTCGCAGCCGCTGACGGTGGCGCTGCAGTCCCAGATGCGGCAGTTCGGCAGCAACATCGGCGTGCTGGCGCCGGGGGCGTTCCTGTCGCTGGTGGTGCCGCTGGTCGTCTTCTTCGCGTTCCAGAGGCACTTTGTGCAGGGGGTCATGGCGGGTTCGGTGAAGTAGAAGGCGGAGACCCCTACCGCGCTGCGCGGGGTGTCCTCGAACGCCGGACGGGCCGAAGTTGCCGGGCAACTTCGGCCCGTCCGGCGTTCGAGATGCCGGTCACGCGTGCCGGTCACGCGCCCGCCGCGTCCAGCGTTCGTGTCAGTTCGTCCAGCTCCTCGCGCAACGCGCGGATCCGTGCCGGCGTCAGTCCCGTCGCCTCCGCGATCCGCCGCGGCATGCCGAGCGCCTTCTCGCGCAGCGCACGGCCCGCCTCCGTCGGCCGGGCCGTCACCGAGCGTTCGTCCTCCGTGCTGCGCCGGCGTTCCACGTAGCCCGTTGATTCGAGGCGCTTCAGCAGGGGTGACAGCGTGCCGGAGTCCAGGCGCAGGTGTTCGCCGATCTCCTTGACGGGCAGTTCGCCGTGTTCCCAGAGGACGAGCATCACCAGGTACTGCGGGTAGGTGAGGCCGAGGTCCTTCAGGACGGTGCGGTAGACGCCGTTGAACGCCCGGGACGCGGCATGCAGCGAGAAGCAGATCTGGTGTTCGAGGCGGAGGAAGTCCTCGTCCGGGACGTCCGCCAGTGTCTTCTCCATGCCCCCACTCTACCAAGCCGCGACCAATTAAGTTGTGCTCAATTTAATTGTGTGCTTTGATTCGGGTCATCGGTTCCCGACCACGACGAAGAGGGATGCACCCCATGGACGCCATCTACACCGCTGTCGCCACCGCCAACGGCCGCGAGGGCCGTGCCGTCAGCTCCGACGGCCAGATCGACCTCCCGCTCGCCTTCCCCGCGGCCCTCGGCGGCAACGGCCAGGGCACCAACCCCGAGCAGCTCTTCGCCGCCGGGTACGCCGCCTGCTTCGCCAGCGCGATGGGTGCCATAGGCCGCCAGGAGAAGATCGACGTCAAGGACGCCTCCGTGACCGCGGAGGTCAGCATCGGCAAGGACACCGACGGCGGTTTCGGTCTGTCCGTGATCATGCGGGTCGAGCTTCCCGACCACCTTCAGGGCGAGGTCGGCCAGGAGTTGCTGAAGAAGACCCACGCCTACTGCCCCTACTCGAAGGCGACCCGCGGAAACCTGCCGGTCGAGATCGTCGTCGAGTGATCGCAGGTCATCACGGCCGGTAGCCCTGCGTGATCGCCGCCTGGCGCGCCGGCGGCGCCGTGACCACCCCCGCGGCCACGGCGCATGCTGGGGGGCAGGGCAAAAGGTGCTCGGCCCGGTGAATGCGTCTAGCTTGGCGTGGACCGGACCCGCAGAGCAGGCCGCGCTGTCGTGAGCAGCGTCCGAAGGTGGTGAAACCGTGTCGGATGCCGACGTCCCGCGCCACGCCGCACCCGCGGAGGACACCCTTGCCGCGGCCCTTCTGGAGGTGCTGTTCGCCAGATCGGCGGGTGCCCTCCATGTGCTCGACGACCAGCTGACCGTGGTCCGGGCCGACGGCCCGGACGCGGCGGCGGACGTGGCGGGCGCCTTCCTTGGCCGGCCGTTCACCGAGGTCTACCGGCTCGACGAGCCGCACGTGGTGGAGAGCCTGCTCCGGGAAGTGCTGATCAGCGGCAGGCCGGCGACGGAGCAGGTGTTCCGCGGGCGCCGCGTCGACGAGGAGGGCCCCGCGCGCAGCTTCCTCATGGAGGCCCACCGCCTCGACGACTCCCGCGGGCGTCCACTCGGGCGGGTGCTGGCCTGCATGTCCGATGTCACCCAGCGTGAGAAGGCACGCAAGCGCAAGGCCGCCCTCGCCGCGGTGCGGGAGGCCGTGGGCCGGACGCTGGACGTGACGGCGACGGCGGAGGCGTTCGCGGGCGCCGTCGTACCGGCGTACGCCGACATCGCCGTGGTCGACGTGCTGGACGACGTACTGCGCGGCACCGTCCCCCTCGCCGGTCCGCCGGAGCGGGACGTGCCGCTGCGACGGGCCGCCTTCCGCAGTTGCGACGAGGCCGCGGTGCCGGCGCGGCCCGTGGGCGACGTACGGGGCCTGGCCGACCTCACGCCGTACGGCAGGGTGCTCGCCGACTTCCAGCCGCGGCTCGTCGCCCTGGACCGGGACGCGCCCTGGCTGAGGGCGGACCCCGGCCTGGCCCGGGCGATCCGCGCGTCCCGCGCCCGTTCCATGATCGTGGCGCCTCTGTCGGTGCGCGGCGCCCCGCTCGGGCTGGTCACCCTCTACCGCTGCGACGACGCCGAGCCGTTCGAGGAGGCGGACCGGGCACTGGTGCTCAGCCTTGCCGCCCACACCGCGCTCAGCATCGACAACGCCCGCAGGTACGAGTACGACCACACCGTCGCCTCCACCGTCCAACGCCGCCTGCTGCCGCCGAGGACCACCGCGGGACCGGCCGTCGAGACCGCGCACCTGTACCTGTCCGGGCACAGGAGCGGCTGCTGGTTCGACACGATCGGCCTGTCCGGGGCCCGGACCGCGATGGCCGTGGGCAACGTCAGCGGGGAGGGCATCGAGGCCGCAGCGGCGATGGGCCAGTTGCGTATGGTCATCAACGCGCTCGCCGCCCTGGACCTCGAGCCCGACGAGCTGCTGGCCAGGCTCAACGACACCGCCAACCGGCTGGCCAGGGAACGCGCGGCGCTGCCGCCCGGGGACCCGTTGCACCGGCAGCCGTTGACGGCCACCTGCACCTACGCCGTGTACGACCCGTTCACCCGCGTCTGCACCGTCGCACGCGCCGGACACCCGGCGCCGCTCGTCGTCCGTCCGGACGGCAGTGCCTCGACACCCGACGTGGCCGAGGGGCCGCAACTCGGCTCCTTCGACACCGCGCCGTGCCCGGTCACCACCGTCACTCTCGAAGCGGGCAGCCTGCTCGCCTTCTTCACCGGCGGGCTCGATCACGACGGGACCCTCGCGAGGTCCGCCAGGAAGGCCCTCGCCCATCCGGACCACGACCTCGCGGAACTCTGCGACGCCGTCGCCTACACCCTGCCGGCGGACGCGGACCCCGAAGGGGTGGCACTGCTCCTCGCGCGTACGGGCAGTGTCGTCGCCGACCATGTGGCCGAGCTGGAACTGGCGCACGAGCCGACGGCACCCGCCCTCGCGAGGACCTTCGCCCGTGATTTCCTCGGCGCCTGGGGCGTCGACGACGAGACGACCTTCGGCACCGAGCTGATCGTCAGCGAACTCGTGACCAACGCCGTGCGCTACGGCACGCCGCCGCTGCGCCTGCGGATCATCCGCGGCGACACGCTCACCTGCGAGGTGCACGACGCCAGTTCGGTCTCCCCGCACCTGCGTCACGCCCGCACGGTCGACGAGGGCGGGCGGGGGCTGTACATCGTTTCGGAACTCGCCGGGAACTGGGGCACCCGCTACGCCGGCGGCGGCAAGGTCCTGTGGACCGAACAGTCCTTGCCGCCACCGGACTGACCACGGCGGCCTCAGCCCCGCTCAGGGCCGGGGAACGGGCCGCTCAGGACCACGGTCCGGTGACCGCCAACGTCGTGCCGGGCGTGTAGCAGTTCACATACATCGTCTCCCCGTCCGGTGAGAACGCGACGCCGGCGAACTCGCCGTATTCGGGGTCCTCCGGCGTTCCGATGTTCTGCGCGTTCCTGGCCGCCGGGTAGACCTTGCCGCGTCGGGTGACGCCGTACACGTGCTGTTCGCCGCCGCCGTCCTCGCACACCATCAGGCCGCCGCTGGGCGCCAGGCAGATGTTGTCGGGGGACTCGCCGGGCAGTTGCACGTCCGTGTCGGGGCCGAAGACGATGACCAGGGTGAGGCGCCGCCGGTGCGGTTCGTACTTCCACACCTGGCCGAAGTGGTCTCCGGCGGACCCCTCCGAGCTGCGGGCGTAGCTGGACACGAAGTACACCGACCTCCCGCCCCAGTAGCAGCCCTCCAGCTTCTGCGCGTGGGTGATGCCCTTGGGCCCGAAGTCCTGGAGCCTGATGGGCGTTTCCTTCGCCTGGCTGTCCGGCACGGGCACCCATTCGACCCCGTCGAACGAGGCGCCGGTCTCCTGGATCTGCGACAGGTCCGGCACGCCGGGCACGCGCATCGCCTCGAGCGCGCCGCCCGCGCGGAGCGAACCGGTGCCGCCCAGCGGCTTGTTCGGCAGGAAACGGTAGAAGAGGCCGAAGGGGCGCTGGAAGGCGTCCTCCGTCTCGTACACGATCCCGGTCCGCGGGTCGACGGCGATCGCCTCGTGCTGGAAGCGGCCCATCGCGGTGAGCGGCACGGCGCCGGTGCGGTGCGGATCGGCGCCGTCGACCTCGAAGATGAAGCCGTGGTCCTTGGTGTAGCCGTTGGTGCCGGCCCGGTCCTCGTTCTCCTCGCAGGTCAGCCAGGTGTTCCACGGGGTGGGTCCGCCCGCGCAGTTGACGGCGGTGCCGGCGATGGCGACCCGCTCGGAGCGGACGTCGCCCCGGCTGTCCAGTTCGAGCACGGTGCAGCCGCCCTTGGCGGCCGGGTCGTAGGTCAGGCCCGCGACGGTGGGCACGCCGATCTTGCCGGTGTGCCGGTTCTCGTGGTTGCGGACGAGGTGGATCCGTCCACGGCGGCCGGCGAACGCGGCCATGCCGTCGTGGTTGCCGGGGACGCGTCCCTCGCCGGAGAGCAGTGGTTCGCCCTCACGGGACAGGACCTTGTAGCGGAAGCCTCTGGGCAGATCGAGCAGACCGTCGGGGTCGGGCACGAGCGGGCCGTATCCGTCGTGTCCACGAGCGGCCGCGGTGCCGGCGAAGAGCTCGGAGAACGCACCGCTGAAGAGGATCCCGGCGCCGACCGCACCGGTTCCGGCCAGGACTTGACGTCGTGTTGCAGACATGAGGCAACTCCCTGTTGGGGGCACCCCCATGCCGAAGGCGATGGGGGAGGACAGGTGACCCGCACGTGTGTATCACGCAGAAAACCCGACATGTAACCGTGCGGGCCCCTGTGCCTCGAGGTGTCGGTGTGTTAGACGAGCGACGCCGAGAGGGTGATCGTCGTGCCGGTCAGGGCCTGGCTGACCGGGCAGTTCGCCTTGGCGTCCTCGGCGGCCTTGACGAAGGCGGCCTCGTCGAGGCCGGGAACCTGGCCCTCGACGGTGAGGTGGATGCCGGTGATGCCCTCACCCGGCTGGAAGGTCACCTCGGCCTTGGTCTCCAGGCGGGTCGGCGGGTTGCCGGCGCCGGCGAGGGCGTGCGAGAAGGCCATGTTGAAGCAGCTGGAGTGCGCGGCCGCGATCAGTTCCTCCGGGCTGGTCCTGCCGCTCTCGGCGGGCTCGGTCCGGGCTGCCCAGCTGACGGGGTACTCGCCGATGCCGGACGAGTCGAGGGTGACGACACCCTTGCCCTCGAGGAGACTGCCTTCCCAGACGTTGTGAGCCTGACGCGTGGTGGCCATGATGGTTCCCTTCAGATCGGGTTACGGCCCCAACCTACTGCGCCACCAAGGGCTTCGCGTCGCGTGCCAGCGCGGTGAGCCGGGAGATCGCCCGGAAGTACTTCTTCCGGTAGCCGCCGTTCAGCATCTCGTCACTGAAGAGCTTGTCGAACGGCATGCCGGAGGCGAGTACCGGCACCTCCCGGTCGTAGAGCCGGTCGGCGAGCACGACCAGCCGCAGTGCGGTCGACTGGTCGGGCACGGGCCGGACGTCGGTGAGGCACACGGCCCGCAGCCCGTGGGTCAGCGCTCCGTAGCGGCTGGGGTGCACCTTCGCGAGATGCTCCAGCAGATTCGGGAAGTCGTCGAGTGACGCGTCCTTCGTGGCGTACGCGGCCTTGGTGACCTGCTCGTCCGAGTACGGGGGAGGGGCCTCGGGAAGCCCGCGGTGACGGTAGTCCTCGCCGTCGATCCGCAGCGGGCGGAAGTGCGCGGACAGGCCCTGGATCTCCCGCAGGAAGTCGGCTGCCGCGAAGCGTCCCTCGCCGAGCTTGCCCGGCAGTGTGTTGGAGGTCGCCGCCAGCGCCACGCCGGCGTCGACCAGCCTGCCGAGCAGCGTGGAGACGAGGACGGTGTCGCCCGGGTCGTCCAGTTCGAATTCGTCGATGCACAGCAGCCGGTGCCCGCTCAGGGTCTGCACGGTCTGCTGGAAGCCGAGCGCCCCGACGAGGTTGGTCAGCTCGACGAACGTGCCGAACGCCTTGAGCGAGGCATCCGCCGGGGTGGCGTGCCACAGGGACGCGAGCAGGTGCGTCTTGCCGACGCCGTACCCGCCGTCGAGGTAGACACCGCGGGGGCCGGCCGGGGCCGCCGCCGCCTTCCTGGCGAACCAGCGCCGCTTCCCGCCGCCGGCGGGGCGCGCCGTGCCGAGGCCCGCGGCGAAGTCGCTCAGCACCCTGACCGCCTCGGTCTGGCTGGGCTGGTTCGGGTCGGGCACGTACGTCTCGAAGCGGACCGAGTCGAAGCGCGGCGGCGGCACCATCTCGGCGACCAGGCGGTCGGCCGGGACATGCGGCTCACGGGCGCACAGCGACAGGGGAACGGCTTCGGTCATCGGGCTGGTCGGCACAGTAACCAACTCTAAGGGCCCGCTCCGCGGATCTCGGCCGGGGCCCCGGCCGCCCCGGCCGGGCCGGGTCCGCGTGCCAGACTGCACCGTATGCGACGCCTGTTCCCTGTGACCGACCAGACAACCGCAGCCGGCGACCGGGAGTGGTCGCTGGACGACCTCGCCGACGCCTACGCGTACCCCGAGCGGGGCCTCGCCGCGGGCGGCGAGGGGGACACCCACGGCAGCCCCGGACCGGGAGCGGCCGAGGCGCGGAGCGCCGGCGCCGGCGTGTGGCTGCGCGCGAACATGGTCTCCTCCCTCGACGGCGCGGCCCAGCACGACGGCCGCTCGCAGCCGATCTCCTCCGACGCCGACATGCGGATCTTCGGAACCCTGCGGGGTCTGGCCGACGCCGTGGTGGTGGGCGCGGAGACGGTGCGCACGGAGGGCTACCGGCCCGCCCGCGCCCGTGACGCCTTCGCCGCGCGCAGGGCCGCCGCGGGTCAGGGCCCCGCTCCGGCGATCGCCGTGGTCAGCGCCTCGCTGAATCTCGACTTCTCGCTGCCGCTGTTCACCGAGCCGCTGGTGCCGACGCTGCTGCTGACCGGAGCGGCGGCCTCCCCGGAGCGCGTCCGGGCGGCGGAGCGGGCCGGAGCGGAGGTCGTCGTCGCGGGTGACGGGCCGGGCGTGGAACCGGCCAGGGCGGTGCACGCGCTCGCGGAGCGCGGGCTCGTGCGGCTGCTGACGGAGGGCGGCCCGAGGATGCTGGGTCAGTTCGCCGCAGCCGGGGTACTGGATGAGCTGTGCCTGACGGTGTCGCCGACGATGACGGTGGGGGACGCCCAGCGCATCGCCGGGGGACCGGTGCTGCCGGATCCCACGCGGTTCGCACTGGATTCCGTACTGGAGGAGGCGGGCTTCCTGTTCACTCGGTACCGGCGGCTGTGAGCCGGTGCCGTCCGAGGTGGCTCGGAAGGCGACTTCGGGCAATTAGCGGAATCTGCCGTTCCACTTAGCCCCCGGCGGGCACACTTGATTGCGCACCCCGTGCGGGCACGGGGAAGGACGGTTTCCGCAGTTTCCGCAGAAGGGCTCCTGAGGTGTTCACAAGCGTATTGATGATCGAGAAGCCCCTGACTTCGGAGGACGTGGAATTCGTCACCACGCTGCACGGAGAGGAAGGCGCCTCGTTCATCGTGCTGATGCAGCCGCGTGGTGATCAGGCCGACGTCCTGCTGCGCGCCATCGACGACGTGGCGGTCGGCGACCTGAAGGACGCGGTACGGGAGGGGAGGAGCCCGAGGGCGCGGAGGCCAAGGCGCCCGCGCAGCGTGCACTGGAACACTCGGTCGCCGCCCTGCGCGCGGCCGGCTGCGAGGCGGTCGGCCACCTGGTGGAGGACCACCCGTTGGACAAGCTGAAGTCGGTGGTCGAAGAGGCGGACGCCGACGAGGTGATCGTTCTGACCGAGCCGCACTACGTGGAGGAGTTCTTCCACCGCGACTGGGCGTCCAGAGCCCGGCACAAGGTTGGCGTGCCGGTGCTCAAGCTCTTCGCGCACAGCGAGTGAGCAGCGAGCGGGTCCGGAGCGGAGGCCGCAGGCAATAGGGTGGGCAGCCGCACGTAGTCGTACATCTTGGGGAGAGAAGACCATGGCACCCGCCGTCCCTGGCGCGATGGAACGCCCGCACTTCATCGGCATCGGCGGAGCCGGCATGTCGGGCATCGCCAAGATCCTCGCCCGGCGCGGCGCGAAGGTCGCCGGCAGCGACGCCAAGGAGTCGGCGACCGCCGAGGCCCTGCGCGCCCTCGGTGTCACCGTGCACATCGGGCACGCGGCGGAGCACCTCGCCGACGACGCCACCAGCGTCGTCGTCTCCAGCGCCATCCGCTCCGACAACCCGGAGCTGGTGCGCGCTGCCGAGCTGTCCGTGCCGGTCGTGCACCGCTCCGACGCGCTCGCCTCCCTGATGACCGGCCTGCGCTCGATCGCCGTCGCGGGCACCCACGGCAAGACGACCACCACCTCGATGCTCGCCGTCGCCCTCACCGAGCTGGGTCTCGACCCCTCGTACGCGATCGGCGGCGACCTCGCCGGGCCCGGGACCAACGCGCGGCACGGCGACGGCGACATCTTCGTGGCGGAGGCGGACGAGAGCGACCGCAGCTTCCAGAAGTACGACCCCGAGGTCGCGATCGTCCTCAACGTGGAGCTGGACCACCACGCCAACTACGCCTCGATGGACGAGATCTACGAATCCTTCGAGACCTTCGCCGGCAAGATCGTCTCCGGCGGCACGCTGGTGATCTCCGCCGACCAGGCCGGCGCGGTCGAACTCACGGCCAAGGTCCGTGACCGCTCATCGGTGAAGATCGTCACCTACGGCGAGTCGGAGACCGCGGACGTCCGCGTCCACAAGATCACCCCGCGCGGGCTGACCAGCGAGGTCACCGTCCTGCTCGACGGCCGCCTGCTCACCTTCACGGTCTCCGTCCCCGGCCGCCACTACGCGCTCAACGCCGTGGCCGCGCTCGCCGCCGGTGTCGCCCTCGGCATCCCGGCGCACAACCTGGCCTCCGCGATCGGCGCGTACACCGGCGTCAAGCGCCGCCTGCAGCTGAAGGGCGAGGCGGCGGGCGTCCAGGTCGTCGACTCGTACGCGCACCACCCGACGGAGATGACCGCGGACCTCGAGGCCATGCGCGGCGCGGCCGCCGGATCCCGGCTGCTGGTCGTCTTCCAGCCCCACCTGTTCTCGCGCACGCAGGAACTGGGCACCGAGATGGGACAGGCGCTGGCCCTCGCGGACGCCTCCGTCGTCCTCGACATCTATCCGGCCCGTGAGGACCCGATCCCCGGCATCACCAGCGAGCTGATCACCGACGCGGCGCGCGCCGCCGGCGCGGAGGTCACGGCCGTCGGTGACAAGGCCGCCGTCCCCGAGGTGATCGCGGGAATGGCGAAGCCCGGTGATCTCGTTCTCACCATGGGCGCGGGCGACGTCACGGACCTGGGTCCGGACATCCTGGCCCGCCTGTCGAGCTGAGGAGGCGCGTTTCATGGCGTACGACGTCGAGAAGCCGGACGAGCAGTGGCGTGCGGAACTGACCCCGGGCGAGTACGCGGTGCTGCGCCAGGCAGGGACCGAGCCCGCCTTCGTCGGTGAGTACACGGACACCAGGACGGCCGGCGTCTACTCGTGCCGGGCGTGCGGTGCGGAGCTGTTCCGCTCCGACACCAAGTTCGAGTCCCACTGCGGCTGGCCGTCCTTCTACGACCCGAAGGACACGGACGCGGTCGAGCTGGTACCCGACACCTCCCACGGCATGGTCCGCACCGAGGTGCGGTGCGCGCGCTGCGGATCGCACCTGGGCCACGTCTTCGAGGGCGAGGGCTACCCGACCCCGACCGACCAGCGGTACTGCATCAACTCGATCTCACTGCGTCTGGAGCCGGACGAGTCGTGAGGTGAACGGCACAGGGCCCGTCGGCACGCGCCGACGGGCCCTGTGGCGTAGGTGAAGGGGTCAGCCCTCGACGACACCCGACTTGGCGATGGTGATCTTGGCCGAGGGGGTGCCGGAGCGCGAACCCAGGCCCTCGATCTTCTTCACGACGTCCATGCCCTCGACGACCTCGCCGAAGACGACGTGCTTGTTGTCGAGCCAGTCGGTGACGATGGTCGTGATGAAGAACTGCGAGCCGTTGCTGTTCGGTCCCGCGTTGGCCATGGAGAGCTGGCCGGGCTTGGTGTGCTTGAGCTGGAAGTTCTCGTCGGCGAACTTCTCGCCGTAGATGCTGCGGCCACCCGTGCCGTTGCCGGCGGTGAAGTCGCCGCCCTGGAGCATGAAGTCGGGGATGACGCGGTGGAAGGAGGAGCCCTCGTAGCCGTAGCCGTGCTCGCCCGTGGCGAGCTCACGGAAGTTCTTGGCGGTCCGAGGGACCACGTCGTCGAAGAGTTCGAAGACGATCCGGCCCGCGGGCTCGCCGTTGATGGTGATGTCGAAGAAAACGTTGTTGGCCATTATTTCATCCTGGCATCCGGGGCCACCCTGATGCACATCCGCCCCTCCCATCGGCGGCCCGAGCTCATCCGGACGCCGACACCAGACCCGTCTCGTACGCGATGATGACCAGCCGCACCCGGTCCCTGGCGTCGAGCTTGGAAAGCAGCCGGGTCACGTACGTCTTGGCGGTGGCGACGCTGATGAACAGGGTCTCGGCTATCTCCGTGTTCGACAGCCCGCTCCCCACCAGCGTCAGCACCTCCCGTTCGCGGTCGGTGATGCCGGTGAGCTCCCGCTTCTGTCCGGTGCTTGCGGGGCGCCCGGCGAACTCGCGGATCAGCCGGCGGGTCACGGCGGGAGCGATGAGACCGTCGCCCCCGGCCACCACCCGCAGCGCCGCGAGGATGTCGTCCAGAGCCATGTCCTTGACCAGGAAACCGGCCGCCCCGGCGCGCAGCGCGCCGTACACGCAATCGTCGTCGTCGAACGTCGTCAGGACGATCACATGCGTCCCCTCGAGCCGTTCGACGATCCGACGCGTCGCCTCGATGCCGTCCGTGCCGGGCATCCGGATGTCCATGACGACCACGTCGGGGCGCAGCTCCGCGGCCAGCGCGACGGCCTCCGCGCCTTCACGGGCCTCGCCGACCACCTCCATCCCCTCGGCCTCTGTGATCACCATCCGCAGCGCCGCCCGGACCAGGGGCTGGTCGTCGGCGAGTACGACCCTGATGTTCATCGGACACCTGCCGGCACGGGCAGCCGGGCGGTGACCTTGAACCCGCCGCCGGGGCACGGGCCGGCGGAGAAGTCGCCGTGCAGCAGGCCCACCCGTTCCCGCATCCCGACGAGTCCGTACCCGGTGTCCGCCGTCGCGCCGTGGCCCCGGCCGTCGTCGACGACCTCGATCGACAGCTCGTCCTCCCGCTGCTCGACGGTCACCCGGCAGGAACGGGTGCCCGCATGGCGCACCACGTTCGTCACCGACTCCTGGACGATGCGGTACGCCGAGAGGTCGACCTCCGGCGGCAGGGGCCGCTGACCGCCCACCCTGCGCACCTCGACCCGGACGCCCGCCGCTGTCGTGGCGGCCGCCAGCCCCTCCAGGTCCGCGAGTCCCGGCGTCCCGGCCGGCCCGTCCCGACGGCCGCCGTCGACGAGTTCCGCTTCCCGGAGCGCGCCGAGCATCCGCCGCAGCCCCGCCAGCGTCTCGCGGCTGGTGGTCTCCACCTCGCCCAGCGCCTCCTCGGCCCGCTCGGGCCGGCTGTCGATGACGCGCCGGGCCGCGCCCGCCTGGAGGGCGATGATGCCGATGCTGTGCGCGACCATGTCGTGCAACTCCCGTGCGATGCGCAGCCGTTCGTCGGTGACGGCTTGGGCCGTGCTGCGCTCGCGCAGCTGCTCCGCGTGGGCCCGGGACTCGTGCGCGGACGTGCCCATGAGCCAGGCGACGACAGCCGTCAGGGCCACCGCCAGCTCGGCGGAGGTGCCCGTGTTCCAGCCGCTCAGCCACCGCGTGGCCAGAAAACCGGCCAGCACTGCGAGCGCCATGGTGACGGCGATACGGCTGGTCCGGCGCGACCGGGCGGCAGCGACGAAGTACAACGCGACGTCGACGGCCAGGAACTGCGCCAGCGGGATCTCGCCCACGCTCAGCGGAATCGTCCCCAGCACCGCCGCGGCCAGCAGCCGGCCGACCGCGGCGAGTGGCCGGCGGCTCAGCAGACGGCTGCCGTCCAGTGCCAGGGCAGTCGCCAGCGCGAGGAAGGTCAGGCCGTCCCAGCGGTAGAAGACCACTCCGGCCAGTACCAGGGGCTCCTCCTCGCCGGGCAGCCGGAGCCGGACGAGGAACGTGAAGACGAGGCCCGCGCACCAGGCAAGTGCCGTCCAGACGCCGGACGGCGCGTTCCACCACGGCTTCGGGGGCCAAGTGCCCTCGGACAAGGGGGAACGCGGTGTCGCGGACATGTCGTGATCGTAGACGGAAGCCCACAGGCCGGGCATCGGACCGCGGGTGTACGACCACGGTCGACGCGGCGCCTCCGCGAATGCCCGCCCCGGTCGGATGCCGGACACGGCCCGGCCGGGGGAGCGTTGGCCGCATGATCGAGGTCAACGAACTGACGAAGCGTTACGGCGGGACAACGGCCGTGAAGGACCTGACGTTCACCGTGCGTCCGGGCCGGGTCACCGGGTTCCTCGGCCCCAACGGCTCCGGCAAGAGCACCACGTTGCGGATGGTGCTGGGCCTGCACGCCCCCACCACCGGCACGGTCACCGTCGACGGCCGGCCCTTCCGGGACAGGCAGCGAGGACTGCGGCACGTGGGGGCCATGCTCGACGCCGGCCAGGTGCACGGCGGGCGCAGCGCGGCCGCCCATCTGACGGCGCTCGCCCGGTCCAACCGCATCCCGCGCGCACGGGTCGGAGCGGTCCTGGAACAGGTCGGACTCGCCGGCGCCGCGCGGCGGCGGATCGGCGGCTACTCCCTCGGGATGCGGCAACGGCTCGGGATCGCCGGAGCGTTGCTCGGCGATCCGCCGGTGCTGCTCTTCGACGAGCCGCTCAACGGGCTCGACCCGGAAGGCGTGAAGTGGGTGCGCGGGCTCTTCCGGGAACTCGCCGCAGAGGGACGCACGGTGTTCGTCTCCAGCCACCTGATGTCCGAGATGGAGCACACCGCCGACGAACTGGTCGTCATCGGCCGGGGCGAACTCATCGCCGCCGAGAGCCTCACCGACTTCGCCGCACGGGGGAGCGGCGCCGGCGTCACCGTGCGCGCCCCGGACGGCGACCGGCTGGCAGCCCTGCTCACCGGCGAGGGAGCGACCGTCCGCGTGGACGGCGACGTGCTGACCGTCACCGGGGTGCCGGCGGCACGCGTCGGCGAACTCGCCCTCGACCACCGGATCCTGCTGCACGAGATCACCACCCGCAGCGCGTCACTGGAGGATGCCTTCATGGAACTCACCGCCGACAGCGTCGAGTACGCGGCAGGAGAGACCCGATGACCACCGCCCTCGCACCGCACAGGGCGGAACCCGGCCCCCGCTTCCTCGATCTCGCCGCCGCCGAATGGCTCAAACTGTGGTCGCTGCGCTCCACCGGCTGGAGCCTGCTGGTCGCCGCGTCGGCGGTCCTCGCGTTCAACTTGGGCAAGGCGTGGGACAACGTCCGGTACTGGCCGGACGAGCCGGGGTACGCGGAGAAGTTCGTCGCCGACGGCATTCCGCTGATGCACGCCTTCACCACCGACGCCTGCACCGTGATGATGCTCGCGGCCGGCGCGTTCGGCGCGCTCACCGTCACCGGCGAGTACAGCACCGGGCTCATCCGCACCACGTTCGCGGCCGTCCCGCCCGCCGGTCGGTGATGGCGGCCAAGATCTGTGTCGTAGCGGCGGTCATGACCGTCTTCGGCGCGGTGGTCGCCGCGGTGTCGTTCGCCGCCACCCAGGCCATCCTGTCCACCGAGGACGCCGGCGTGTCCCTCGACCACCCGGGCGCACCGCGCCTGGTCGTCGCCTCGGCGCTGCTCGCCCCGGTGGCCGCACTCGTCGGCGCCGCGCTCGGCACACTGATCCGGCACGGCGCGGGAGCGGTCGTGGGCAGCGTCCTGATCCTGCTGCTGCTTCCCCTGGTCCTCGGCGAGGACCGCCACTGGTCGGCCGTCCTCGCCCACGCCATGCCCTACGTGGCCTGGATGCGCCTCGGCGACAGCCCGTACGACCCGGGCGCGGTCCCCTACCCCTGGACGACCGGCGGGGCGTGGACGGTGTACGCGCTCTGGGCACTGGCGGCGGCCGCGGTGGCGGTGACGACGGTGCACCGCCGCGACCAGTGAGCCGTGCGGCCGTGACCGCAACCGTGTGCGGCCTCCCGCCGTCGGCACGCCGTGCGCCCGTGAGAAGCCCGCCGGCGTGCCTACGCCGGCGGGACGGGCGGCTCCCGGGGGACCACCGGCTTGTTCACACAGTCGAAGGCGTCCGCCACCACCTTGGCGGAGTGCAGCAGATGAGTGAGATGCACCCGGGCGTCGGTGTCACCGGTGAGCGTGTCCGTCATCAGCCCCTCGATCGGGACCTCGCTCTCCTGCTGAGCGGGTGTACCGGCGACCTTGCACCGCACGTACACGCGGTAGCGCGTCGCTCCGTCGGCGTCCTTCCCATGGACCAGCCTGACGTCGGAGTTGACCGTTCACGTAGGTCCCACAACCGGCCCGGCCGGTGTGATGTCCGGCCCCCGGCGGTGGCTGTCGCGAGATCACGCCGGCGGCATGACGCCATTCCCACGCGACGGAGTCGGTGACCGTGCTCACCGGCATGCACCGGGCCGAGGCGACGTACCTTGTGCTGTGCGCGGGGCGACCGACCGACGGGCACGGACCCGGCCGAAGCGACGGAGAGCGGGGGGAGCGGGGTATGGGGGCCGGGCGGCAGTCCCTGGGGAGTCGGTTCGGGTGGCTGTGGGCCGCGTACGGGGTCAGCACGTTCGGCACGTGGCTGGCGTTCGACGCGTTCGCCCTGATCGCGATCCTGGCCCTGGACGCCGGTCCCACGCAGGTGTCTCTCCTGGCGGCCGCCGGACTGGCGGTGGGCGTGGCCGTCGCGGTGCCGCTCGGGCCGTGGGTGGAGTTCCGCCGCAAACGGCCGGTGATGATCGCCATGGACCTGCTCCGGTTCACGGCCCTGATGAGCATCCCCGTCGCGTACGCGCTCGGAGCGCTCAGTCTCGCCCAGCTTCTCGTCGTGTCCGTCATCGCCGCCGCGGCGGACATCACGTTCAGCGCGGCCGCCGGCGCGTGCCTGAAGGCGCTGGTACAGCCGCGGCACCTGCTCGTCGCGAACGGGCGGCTGGAAGCCACGACATGGACCGCCACGATCGTCGGACCGCCGCTCGGCGGGGCCGTGATGGGCCTGTTCGGCCCGGTGACGTCCCTGGCGGCCAATGCGGTCAGCTACCTGCTCTCGGCACTGGGCATCCGTGCGATCGGAGGCGGCGAACCCCCACCCGCGCGCACCGGCGCATCGCCACGGCTCCGTGGAGCCGACCTGTTCGCCGGATGGCGTCACATCCTCTCCGACCCGGTACTGCGCCCGCTGTTCCTCAACACCACCCTCGTCAACGGCCTGATCATGGCGACCTCACCGCTGCTCGCCGTCCTCATGGTCGGCCGGCTCGGCTTCACGCCGTGGCAGTACGGCCTTGCGTTCGCGGTGCCCTGCGTCGGCGGCCTGATCGGCTCCCGGCTGGCCCATGGACTCGTCGCGCGGTTCGGGCAGTACAGGGTCCTGCTCACCGCCGGGACGCTGCGAGCGTGCTGGTCACTCGGGCTCGCCTTCGTCGGCCCCGGCGTCGTGGGGCTCGTGCTCGTGATGGCCGTCGAGTTCGGCCTGATCGCCTGCATGGGCGTCTTCAACCCGGTGTTCGCCACCTGCCGGCTCGAACGGACCCCGTCGGACCGGGTGGCGCGCACCCTGTCCGCGTGGTCGGTCACCAGCAAGGCCACCATCGCGGCCCTGACCGGGCTGTGGGGCCTGCTGGCCGCCGTCACGAGCCCTCGCACCGCGATCGCGATCGCCGGTCTTCTCGTCCTGGCCACGCCGCTCCTCCTCCCACGGCGCGTCCCGCTTGCAGTCCCCGCACAGCCGGCCTCCGCGGCCGGGGAACGCCGGGCATGAGCCGCCCCGAGTGGGCCGGGCGACCGGCGACGGCCGGATGCCCGGTGGCGATGAAACTCTCGGCCGGGTCGGGACGCTGGGCGTACCCGTGTCGTGCGGGTCCGACGTCACGAGGCGTCGAAACGCCGTGACGCACGGGCGGACGGGCGGGCGCGCGGGCGAAATTGGGCTGCGGCGAGGCGTCGGGGCCGCTCACACTGGGCGGGCCCGATCTTCCGAGCCCCGAAGGAACACCTCCGCGTGCAGGCAGCCGTTACCGTCACCCCCGCCCAGATACCCGAACTGCTGCTCGGGCTCGCCACCGTGCGGCCCGTGTTCCTGTGGGGAGCGCCGGGGATCGGCAAGTCGTCGCTGGTGCGGAGGTTCGCCGACTCGCTGGGACTGGAGTGCGTGAGCCTGCTGGGGACGCAGCTCGCCCCGGAGGACCTGATCGGGGTGCCGCAGATCCGCGACGGGCGGTCCGTGTTCTGCCCGCCGGAGGCCATCGCCCGGGACGAGCCGTACTGCCTGTTCCTCGACGAGCTCAACGCCGCGAGTCCCGACGTCCAGAAGGCCTTCTACTCGCTGATCCTGGACCGCCGGATCGGGGCGTACGAGCTGCCCGCCGGGTCCATCGTCATCGGGGCCGGCAACCGGGCCACGGACAACGCGCTGGCGAGGCCGATCGCGTCCGCGCTGGTCAACCGGCTCACGCACGTCCATCTTCAGGCGTCGGCGGCGGACTGGCTGGTCTGGGCGGGCGAGCACGGCATCCACCCGTGGGTGACCGACTATCTCACCGACCGGCCCGACCACCTCTGGTCGGCACCGCCGAAGACGGAGGAGCCGTTCTCCACGCCCCGCTCCTGGCACATGCTGTCCGACGCGCTGCACTCCTTCGGACCGGGCATCGACGAGAACACCCTCAAGGTCGTCGTGCACGGCACCCTCACGCCCGCGCACGCCGTCTCCTTCTGCGGCTACGCGAAGATCGTGCGCCACACCTTCGGCATCGAGGCGATCCTCAAGGGCGACGCCTCGTGGCCCTCGCGGCTCGAGGACCGGGACCTGCTCTACTACCTGGCGGAGGCGTTCCGCGGGCGGCTGGTGAAGGAGCTCCCCCGGCAGAAGGAACATGTGTCGCCCTCGCTGCGGCAGACCGTCTACCGCTCCAAGTCGCTGCTCGTGCAGCTGGCGGAGATCTCCGTCGAGGTCGCCCAGACCGTCATCGCCGACGACGCCGACGGGCAGCCGGTGCTGCCCTCCTGGTTCCTCGTCGAGGCCGCACGCGACATGCCGCGGCTGGTCGAGGCCCGGCGATGAAAGCCGCCGCCGGGAAGAAGGGCGCCGCTAAGAAGGGCGACAAGCACGACCCCGCCACCGAGGCGTTCGCG
Source organism: Streptomyces sp. Tu 2975 (assembly GCF_009832925.1). Lineage (GTDB taxonomy): Bacteria > Actinomycetota > Actinomycetes > Streptomycetales > Streptomycetaceae > Streptomyces. The sequence goes on along the minus strand of NZ_CP047140.1, from coordinate 1,827,716 downwards.
GCGGGGCTCGCCATGGTCAAGCGCAATCCGGCCTTCGCCGCCGTCGAGGCCGACTTCTGCCGGCAGGGCCAGTGCGCCGCCACCCCGGCCGGCGGGCTGGCGGCCGTCGACTCGAACGGCGTCGTCCACGTCCACCCCACCAAGCGGGCACGTCCCGAGGAGTGGGCCTGGACGCTCGCGCACTGCCTGCTGCACCTCGGCTTCGGCCATGTGCCGGCGGCCAAGGACAGGCTCCGAGAGCAGCCCGACCGGTACGACCTGGCGGCCCGCTGCACGGTCGTCAACCGCTTCCTGCTCACCTTCCCGGTGGGCAGCCCTCCCGGTGACGCCCCCGAGACGTACCCGGGCGGCGACGAGGAACTGCTCGCGGCACGCTGGCGCCGCGACGGCATCCCCGCCGCCTACCGGCACTGCGGCACCGCGGGCGAGCACCCCGACCAGGTCCTGACCACCTGGCGGGCATGGGACAACACCGCCGTACCGGACTGGGAGACCGCCTTCGCGCACGCGCTCACCCGCAGTGTCTCCGCCGCCATGGACGTGGCGGGCGGCCGGCGTGACCGGGTCACCGGCGAGCGTCTGCCGCAGCGGCCCTGGGACCGGGCGCTGAACTGGTTCGTCTCCTCCTACCCGCTGCTCGGCGGGATCGCGGCCGGCCTCACCGTCGTCGCGGACGCCGAACTCGCTCGTGTGCAGGACATCTCCGTCGCCGCCGTGAGCTCCGCCGCGGGCGAGATCTACGTCAATCCGCTGCGGACCTTCACCGACGAGCAGTGGCGGTTCATCCTCGCCCACGAGATGTTGCACGCCGCCCTGCGGCACGGTGAACGCCGCGGCATGCGCGACCCGTTGCTCTTCAACGTCGCCGCCGACTTCGTCGTCAACGGCTGGCTGGTGGAGATGCGCGTCGGCGAGATGCCCGAGGGGCTGCTGTACGACACGGAGCTGAAGGACCTGTCGGTGGAGGAGGTCTACGACCGCATCGCCACCGATCTGCGCCGCCGCCGCAGGCTCGCGACCCTGCGGGGCAAGGGCGTGGGTGACATCCTCGGCGACCCGCTGCCGCACGCTGCCTCCCGCCCCTACGCCGACCTGGACGACTTCTACCGGCGCGGTCTCGTCCAGGGCTTCGACCTGCACCAGTACGGGGAACGCGGCCTGCTGCCCGCCGGGCTGGTGCAGGAGATCCGCGCGCTGGCCCATCCGCCCGTGCCGTGGGACGCGCGGCTCGCCCGCTGGTTCGACGAGTACGTGCCCCGGCCCGAGCCGGTCCGCTCCTACTCCCGCCCGGCCCGGCGGCAGGCCTCCACCCCCGACATCCCTCGCGCCGGGCGGTACTTCCCGCAGGAAGAGGTCCCCCGCTGCACCTTCGGCGTCGTCCTCGACACCTCCGGGTCGATGAACAGCGCGCTGCTCGGCAAGGCGCTCGGCGCCATCGCCTCGTACGCGGAGGCCCGTGACGTGCCGGCCGCCCGCGTCGTCTTCTGCGACGCGGCGGCGTACGACGCCGGATACCTGCCGCCGGTGGAGATCGCCGGCCGGGTACGGGTCAGGGGACGCGGCGGGACGGTGCTTCAGCCGGGCATCGACCTGCTCCACCGGGCCGGCGACTTCCCGGCGAGCGCACCGGTCCTGGTCATCACCGACGGCTGGTGCGACACACTGCGCATCCGCCGCGAGCATGCCTTCCTGATCCCGCAGGGCGCGTCCTTGCCGTTCACGCCCCGGGGTCCGGTCTTCCGCCTGACGTGAGGGCTCCCAGGGGCGCGACGGCCGTTCGCCGGGGCGGCGGCGGACCGGACGCGCCAGTGCGTCGGTGGGAACAGGCGCCGGCGGCCGGGCCGGCCGAGGCGGCGATAGCATCGTGATCATGTGGCCACGTATCGACGGACTGCGGACGCTGGATCTCGGCGTTCCCGGTGAACTGCGTGACCGGCTCAACGCGTTGGTGCTCGCGGGGCGTAAGCGGGCCACGGCGGGGCTGCTGGAGGCCGACTACCGGGCCGAGGGCGAGGAGCCGGAGACGGTGGGGGAGCGGCTGGTCCTGGTCGGCAGCGACGGGCAGCGGGTGACCGAAGTGGTCGTGGAATCCGTGGACGTCATGCCACTGGGCTCCGTCCCCTGGGACTTCGCCCGGGCGGAGGGCGAGGGGGACGCCGATCTCGCGGAGTGGCGTGCCGGGCACATCGCCTACTGGGAGAGCGTCGGCCAGGCCGTCGACGACGGGACAGCCATCGTCTGCGTGTGCTTCGCGCTCGCGCCGCCCGCCTGATCCGGTCGGCCGGCGCGCGCGGTTCCCCCGCCCTGGCGCAGAGGGGCGTCAGAGGACGCCGCCCGCTTCGTCGTGGAACACCTCCGGCCAGTAGCGGTAGTCGTCGGCGTCCTGCGCCGGCAGGCAGGCCACGGGGTCGACCGATGCGAGGACCTCGATCATGGTGTCGGCGAGCTGGTGGTAGAAGTCCTGGGTGAAGTCGTGCTCCTGGTCGAGCCGTTGCTCGCGGTTGAACATCCACACCGTGAACGCCAGCGTCGATATGTCGGCGTTCACCGGAGTCGTCGTGTCGGCGCCGTACTCGTGGTACGAGAGCAGGCCGGTGCGCCCGTCGATCACGACCTCGAAGTCGTGGACCAGGCTGCCGAGGCTGATCAGCCGGTCCGTCCCGTCCAGCGTCTGCAGCAGGTCCTCGTCGCCCCACAGGCCGAACATGAGCTCCACCTTCGGGAGACCCACCTCGGTGAGAAACCGCCGAGTCGGCTCGTGGGTCAGGGCATCGGGCAACTCGGCGGCGTCGACGCGGACCATTTCCTCCGCCCCGAACTCCGCGTCCAGCAGCCCGTCCGGCAGGTCCAGCAGCAGGCCCCGCCCCGGCCGGGCGATCAGGGCGGATGGCCGTATCGTCGAGGCGATGCGCCACACCGCCGGGATGTCGTGGTCCCACCCCGACCGCGGGCCAGCGCTGCCCCAGTCGCCGTCGCCCCAGTCCTCCTCGGCGAAACCGGCCGTCAGCAACCGCTCGGCCTCCGCCACCACGTCGGGCCCGGTCCGGCCGGCGAGAACGGCGAACCTGCCTCGCAACGCCCGGAAGTCGTCCACGTGCGCGAGGAACCGGGCCAGCGCGTCGACCGACGGCGCGAGCGGGAGCACGTCGATCGAACCGGGCGAGTTCTCGAAGAGATACATCGTGAAGACCCGCCCCGTGGCGCCGTCGAGGACGATCTCCTGGGCGTCGTCGTCCTCGCACCGGAGGTGGCCGATCAGCACAAGGCCCGCGATGTACGGATCGAGCTCGGCCCGGTCCGCCCCTTCGGCCAGCAGATCCGGCACGGGCACCGCGCCCGCCCGGGCCAGCGGGGTGAAGCGCATCAGCACGTGGTCCGCCGGCAGCCCGGGGCCGGTCAGCCGGAGCCGGGTCGCCTCGTGCGTGACGGACGGATGGAGCGCGTGCGTGGGCACGCTGACGCTGGTGGTCGCGGACATGGTTCCCCCGTGGTGCTGTGCCGTGATCTCCCTACGACCACCACGATAGGAGGCACCACTGACAACGGGGTCAGCCCTGGGCGGCGAACGCGACGAAGCCCGTCCAGGAGCCGGGGGAGAGGGCGAGCCGGGGGCCGTCGATGACCTTGGAGTCCCGGACGTGGACGGTGGTGGGGCAGGCCGCGACCTCGACGCAGTCGTCGCCGGAGCCGCTGCTGTAGCTGGACTTGCGCCAGGACAGGGCGACTTCGACGCAGGAGTCGCCGTCGCCGCCGCTGTAGCTGCTCTTGAACCAGGCCAGTTCGGGGGTGCTCATACCGCTCCTCGCATCTGCCGCAACAGGCTCTGGGAGTCGTGCAGGGTGTGAGCCTGTGACCGCATCCTGGCATACCGCATCTGGAGCTCGCTGACCACTTTCCGGTCGGAGATGAACTGACTGCTCTTCTGCCCCTCGCAGTAGCCGAGCCAGCGGTTGTCCGGGGTCTCCAGAAGTTGCATGGGGCCGTCCAGTCCGGCGTGTTCCTCCCGCACGAGCGGCATGATCTGCACCTCGATGTTGCGGAGTCCGGCCAGCTCAAGGACGTGGTCGATCAGCTCCAGCGTGACCTGCGGCCCACCCGTGCGCCGAAGGAAGAGGTGCTCCTCCAGGATGAAGCTGTACGCGGTGTTCGGCCGCTCCCGCAGCAGCCGCTGACGGTCCAGCCGAGCCGCCAGCTGGGCCTCGATCTGCGCGTCACCGAGCGGCGGCAGCTGATTGGTGAACAGCGTCCGCGCGTACGCCTCCGTCTGCAACAGTCCCGGGACCAGGCGGCATTCGTACGTGTAGAGGCTCACCGCCTCCGCCTCCAGCCCCGCCCACTGCCGGAACCAGCTCGCCAGTCCCGGCCGTCGCGACAGGTGCCGTGCCGCGCCCCTCAGCGTCCCGAAGGCGTCGAGCACCTCCTCCGCGCGGTCCACGAAGTCCGCGGGCGGGAAGCGCCTGCCCTGCTCGATGGAGGCCACCGTCGGGAGCGAGTACCGCACCCGTGGCGCGAACTCCTCCTGCGTCAGGCGCGCCCGCTTCCGGAACGCCTTGACCACCTCGCCGAACGCCTTCAGGCTGTCGGACACCTCCGGTTCCGCCGCGGACCCGTTCGATCCGCCCGCCCCGCCCGCCGTCTCCGTCATGTGCGGCCACCTCCCGCGTACGTGTGCCGTGCCCGTTCAACTCCGCAACGCGGCCGTCGTCACGGCCCGTTACCCGTACCGTCCACCCCCGTACCCGTACGCTGACTCAGCGTACGGGCGTCTGATCTGGGGAAACACGGCCCGCGAACGCCAAGTTGGCCGTATGCAGCCACCCATCACGCCTCAACAGGCGGGCACCGTACGTGTGTTCACTCAGCGTTTCAGCTCCACGCCGCTCGGCGCGCGGCTCGCCCGGCACCTCGCCCTGCACCAGCTCCAGGCCTGGGACGTCCCGCACGGCTCTGAGGCGTCCGACGCGGCCGCGCTCGTCGTCGCGGAACTGGCGGCGAACGCCGTGACGCACGGCCGGGTACCGGGCCGGGACTTCGAGTTGAGGCTCACCCGCACCCCCGGCGCTCTGCGGATCGAGGTGTCCGACACACGCAGCGAACGCAGGCCCCGCGACACGTCACCGTGCCCCCGGACCTGGCCGACTCCGGGCGCGGGCTGGTGCTCGTCGCGGCGCTCGCGGACCGGTGGCAGGTGCTGGACCGCGTACCGGTGGGGAAGACCGTGCGCGTGGAGCTCGACCTGCCCGGGACGGCGGCCCGGTGACCGGAGCCGGCCGGTCCGGTGCCCGCAGGTCAGTCGGGCGGCCGGGCGGAGTCGCCGGGCGGCAGCAGCGTCCCGAGGGGGCCGAGATCGAGGTTGAGGTCGTCCATGGTCAGCCCGTACTGGGCGCACAGACCGGTCATGCGGTCGTGCAGCAGGAGCAGCGTCGACCCCAGCCGCTCTTCCTCCTCCTCCGTGAGATCGCCCTGGTCGACCCGGTGCAGTGCCTGTCGCTCCATGAGCTGGCGCAGCAGCTCGACGAGGGTGAGGACGAGCTTCATCAGGTCGCGTTCGACGGTGTCCCGGTCGGTACGGATCCTCCGGGCGGGCGCCGAGGGTCTGCTCGTGGTCGAAGGGACGTCCTGCGGGGCCGCCGGGAGCAGCCGGAAGGCACGGGAGGCCGCGTCCGCGACCTCGTCGAGCCGCTGCCGGGCGGGCGGTGGAGGTCCGACCCGGCGCTCGGCCCGGTCGGCCCGGTCGGGGCGTACGTCATCGGACATCCGGAAGGCCGCCCTCCGGTGCCGGTCCCGTCCACAGTGGCCGGGTCTCCGCGTCGACTGACACGATCAGCGCGCGCAGCGAGACGCGCACGAGATCGATGTCGGCGATGGAGAGCAGCACATCACCGGTGATCACCACCCCGCCGCTGAGCAGACGGTCCAGCAGATCGATCAGGGCGACCTGCCGCTGCGGGAGCGGGTCGTCGTGGCGGGGGGTCACGGGCCCGGTCACGACGGCCGGTCCTCGGCGCTCGACGCGGCGGAGGAGCCTGATGCGTCGGACATGCCGTCGGGTGGCGTGGTGAAGGAGTAGGGAACCCAGGGGCCGGTGACCTCGACCCGTACTCCGGCCAGGTCTTCCGCCGCCCGCGCCACCTCCGCGTGGAACGCCTGCGACCGGTCCTCCCGCAGCAGGTAGGCGTCGTTCACGACGTTCTCGCCGCTCGAGCCGGCCAGTTCGCCCTGCTGGACCCGGTGGCGTGCCCGGTCGGTGGCGTACGCGTGGCCCGCGGCCTCGATCCGGTCCGCCGCCGTCCGTGCCGCCTCGTGCGCCCGCTCACGGCTGCTCCGCTGCGCCCTGCGGGTGCGGAGGTACGAGCGCCCCGGTCCGAGGCCGGAGTCGTCGGTGCCCGGGGAGAGGCGGTGGCGGCCGCGTCTGGTGCGGGGGCTCCGAGGGGGCATCCACGTAGATCTTGACGCCCCACTCGACATGTCCTTCGAGCCGCGACAGCAGCTCTACGAATTCGGCGCGGCCGGCGTCCAGTGCCTCCCGGGCGCGGTCGTCGTCGAGGTAGACCGTCGCGAGCCGCAGCGGCAGCACCGTCGTCACCCCGGCGAGCGTCTCGATCACCGCGTGGTGCGCACGCGCGACCGTTTCCAGCCACTCGAGGTCCTCGAGATGGCGCCGCAGGGCGTCCTCGTCGAAGTCCCGCGCGCTCACGGAACTCGCGACGAAGGCCACCTGCCCGGGCTCGGCGGTTCCGTCCCCGCCGGAGCCGTCGCCCTCCGTCCCCGCGACGACACGCACCGCGGCGCCTCCCACGCCCGCCAGCTCCGCCGCGGACTCCCGCAGCGCCGCTGAGTCCCGGGCGACGGCGTAGACGTAGGTGACGGCCTCGCCGCCGTGCGGGAGGCCCTCGGCGGCGGTCGTGTCCTCAGGAGTCGTCTTCTCAGCGGTCATCGGCGCGGGTTCCTCGGCGTGCGGGGCGTTCCGGGCGGTCGGAGCGTTCACGGGTCTCGCGGCGTGCGCGGGGGGCCGGGCGGTCGTCACGATCCGAGCGGTCGGGCCGTTGTCGGCGTTCCCTGCGTTGCTCGCCGTCGCCCCGGTCCCTGGCTTCCTTGCCTGTCCTGCTTTCCCTGGCTTCCCGACGCTCCTCGGGTTCCCTGCTTTCCCGACGCTCCTCGGGTTCCCGGCTTCCCCGACGCTCCTCGGGCTGCCTGCTTTCCCGACGCTCCTCGGGTTCCCGGCTTTCCCGGCTCTCCGCGAGCACCCGGCCTTCCACGGTGGGGCGTGGCGCCTCCAGGGGCTCCTCGGCCCGGCCGGGCAGCGAGCTCTCGCGCCGCAGTGCTTCTATCTCCTCGCGCAGGCGCCGGTTCTCCGCGGCGAGGGAGCGTTCCGAGCCGTCCTGCGACGCTCGGGACGACAGGGAGGGGTCGTGCTCCCACCAGTCGATCCCCATCTCCTTCGCCTTGTCCACGGACGCGACCAACAGGCGCAGTTTGATGGTCAGCAGCTCGATGTCGAGAAGGTTGATCCGGATGTCACCGGCGATCACGATGCCCTTGTCGAGGACCCGTTCGAGGATGTCGGCGAGATTCGAGGAGGACGAGCCCTGGGCGTAGCCCGGCGCGGCCCGGGAAGGGTAGGAGCCGGTCCGGTTGGCGAGTGGTTCGGTCACGATCGGAACCTCACGTTTCGCGGTGCGTGCGGTGCACGGCGCCGTCCCGGCCGGCAGCCCGGCCGCCAGGACGCGGCCAGGAGCCCGACCGGGGTGGCTCGGCCGGCGTCACCGCCCGATGTCGGCCCGGTACGCCATGATCTCTTCGAGGCGGTCCAGCAGCTCGTCCTCCCTCCGGTCGAACGTCTCCTCGTCGATCTCCCCCGAAGTGAGCTGGGCCTCCAGCTCGGCCAGCGCGCGATGCACGGGCGCGGGGTCGTAGTACTCCTCCTCCGCCGCCTCCCGCACCCGGTCCACGACCCACACGACCCCCCGCACCGGCGCCAGCGGCAGGGTGACGATCTGGGTGAACAGGCCCATGGCACATCAGCCCTTCAGACGAAGCTGTACGGAGGGAGCGGTCCGCTGAGCCGGAACGTGTACCCCTCGCCCAACTGGTTGGTGACACTGAGCTGGGTGGCGAGGAACAGCTCCTCCTGGTCCTCGGCCACCAGGAAGGACACATTGAGGAAGTCCTCCCCCGTGGGCTGCGCGGTGCTCACCTCGCGGCTGTGGGGACGGAGCGCCTCGATGACGCCCGAGGCCAGCGCCTCCTGCCGCGCCTGCACCTCTCCGGCCACCAACTCGCCCAGCTGCACCGGCATATCGGGCGTCGCCTCACCCCTGCGGATCCGGTCGTTCAGCTCCCGGGCCGTCTCCGACTCGAGCAGGATCTCGCGCAGGATCGCGTCCTCGTCCTGCGACGCCTTCAGGTTGTACTCGGCGCACCCGCGTACCGCCTCGATGCGCTGCTTGTACTGCGCCGATCCCTGCTCCAGCGCGTCCCGCACCGCTTCGTCGTCGGGTGCCGTCAGCCCGAAGCGCAGCGGCAGCACCGCACCGTCGGCCATGAGGCGTTCCTGGACGGCCTGGTGCGCCATGACGTCACGGCGCTTGGGCCGCAGTCCTTCCGGCGCGTCGCTGACCACGGCGCACACCGACCCGGCGACCACCTTTCGCAGGTCGGCCGGCGGTTCTCCGACTCCCTCGACGCCGTCGAGACGGACCGGATGATCCTCGGCGGTGATCGAGTAGACGTACACGGCCATGGTCGCTCCTCACTGCGGGATCACTCCCGCCCGCCTTACCTTTCCCGTTCCCGCCGGGAGGTCCGCCGAGTGGGCCTGCGCTCTTCCACGGGTTCCCGTTCCTCGGCGTCCGTCCCCTCCTCGAGTTCGGCGCGGTCGTCGTCGGCCTGCCTCTTCTTGCCGCCGCCGGTGAGGGAATCGGCCACGGCCTCCATCGCGCCACCGAGCGCCCCCTTCGACTTCCCCTTCGCCCCGCTCTCGAGGGTGTCGCCGACGACGTCGGTCAGCTGGGCGGGTGCCTTTCTGCCGGACTCGAGATCGAGGCGGTTGCAGGCCTCCGCGAAGCGCAGGTACGTGTCGACGCTGGCCACGACGACGCGGGCGTCGATCTTCAAAATCTCGATGCCGACCAGGGACACGCGCACGAAGACGTCGATGACCAGTCCGCGGTCGAGAATGAGGTCGAGGACGTCGTAGAGGGTGCCGGAGCCGCCGCCGCCTCCCCTGGCAACGCCGTCTCCGCCTTGCGGTACCACCGTCATGGTGTCTCCCTTCGTCGCACAGCCCGCAGCGGGCCCTCGAAGGTCGTTCAGTTCGGTCGGTCGATCTGACCGCGGGTGTAGCGCCGGGTACGCCGGTACTCCACCAGATCGCCCTCCTCGTCGAGCGTCACCCGGTAGCTGGCCAGCACGCTCGTGGTGTCGGGGATCCGTTCGACCTCCAGCACCTCCACGTCGGCCTCCCAGCCGTCCTCGGTGTGTCTGAGCGCCGATACCGACTCGGGCGGGCGGCCGAGCAGCTCAGCCAGCTGGTCCGCCGCGGAGCGCATGACGCTCGCCGCCTTGATCTTGGGACGCCGTCCGGCGGGATCTGAGGAAGTCATCGCCCCTTCTCACCACGACAGGACCGTTCATCGCACAGAAACGTACAATTTCAGCATATAGGCATATTCCGGGTTCGCTGTGGAACTCGTGGACCTACCGGCTCTCCCGGCCCCAACAGGCCCGCACCGGCATGGACGTTGAGAGGCACGCGCAGGGGAGCGAGCGGCCGGGCCAGGACCTGTCACACAGGGAGCAGCTCATGAAGGACATCAACCGCATGGCCCTCGCGGCCGCCGTGGCAGGTGGCTACGTGCTGGGCCGTACGAAGAAGGGCCGCATGGCCTTCGCGGTGGGCACGTACCTCGCCGGGCGGCGCGCCGGCCTCGACCCGCAGAAAATGCTGACCCAGGGCGTGAAGACGCTCAAGGACGCCCCGCAGCTCGCGGGACTGGGCGACCAGCTGCGGGGCGAGCTCATGGAAGCCGGCCGCCAGGCGCTGGCGGCGACCGCCGACCGCAAGATGGCCGGGCTGGCCGACGCGCTGCACGAGCGCACGCTGCGTCTCGAGGACCGGGACGAGGGGGACGACAAGGAGCAGCGCGAGACGGAGGCGGACCGGGGGGACGAGCCCGAGGAGGAGCAGGAGGAGCGCAAGCCCGAGAAGCAGCAGAAGGGGGCGCGGGGCGAGCTCCGGTCCCGCGGTGCCGCTGCCGGAAAGACGGCGAAGAAGGCCTCCGCCGGGACCTCCACCGAGAAGAAGGCCACCGCCAGGGCCGCCGCGAAGAAGGCCGCCACGACCGGGAAGGCGTCCGCGAAGCGAGTTCCCTCCGGCACGGACGCGACGTCCGGGTCGGGCACACGGCGGAGGTAGGGCCATGACCAGCACGGATCAGCGATCCACACGTGAGGCCGGTACCGGCCTGGACCAGCTGCGCGAGGAGCTCACCGGCTACGTCGGCGCCCGCGCGGGACGGCTCGCCGACACAGCAGGCGACAAGGTGTCAGGCCTCTCGGACAAGCTTCTCGACGTCGCCGAGAACGGAGGAAAGTTGCCCGTCGGCGGAGTGATGAAGTCCCTGATCGGCGCCAAGCTCAAGAGCACCAAGGACAACATCGTGGGCAAGGTGAAGGAAAAGCTCGGAGGCGGCAAGGGCGGGCGCAAGTCCGGCGACACCAAGGTCATGAACATCGTCGAGACCCTCGACGTGGGCGTACCCATACGCACGGCGTACGACCACTGGACCAAGTACGAGGCGTTCAGTGGCTTCACCAAGGGCGTGCGCAGCGTCTCCCAGAAGGACGAGGTCAGTTCCGACTGGAAGGTCAAGGTGGGGCCGTCCACCCGCGGCTGGTCGGCGACGGTCCAGGAGCAGGTACCGGACGACCGGATCGTGTGGACGTCGGAGGGCGCCAAGGGGAGCACCCGCGGATGCGTGAGCTTCCACGAGCTGGCCCCTTCCCTGACCCGCATCGTGCTCGTCGTGGAGTACTACCCCTCGGGGTTCTTCGAGAAGACGGGCAACCTGTGGCGTGCCCAAGGCCGGCGTCTGCGACTCGACTTCAAGCACTTCCAGCGCCATGTGACCCTCACGGACGAAGAGGCGGAGGGCTGGCGCGGCGAAGTGCGTGACGGCGAGGTCGTCGTCAGCCACGAAGACGCACTCGAGCGCGAAGAGGCGGAGCGCGAGGACCAGGGCGACGAGGACGAGGAACGCGACGAGCGCGACGACCGCGACTACGACTACGAGGACGAAGCCGAGGACCGAGGCGAAGCCGGGGAGGGGGAGGAAGAGGACGACGAGGAAGAGGACGAGGAAGGCGGCCCCCGGCGGTACGAGGACGAGGACGACGCCGAGTACGAGGACGAGGCGTACGAGGACCGCGAGGACGACGACGAGGACGACGAGGACTACGAGGAGAAGGAGCGGGCAAAGGCAGGATCAAGGGCCGGACGGCGCCGCTGAACCGCCGCTGGACCGGTCGCGGCCCCTACCCTCCCTGTCATGGGCATCAGCACCGGCACGGGCAGGGACCACCGGACCGACGGCGCCGCGCATGCAGGGCGGCGCCGTTTCCTCGGCGCCTTGGGCGCGCTGGCCGCCGGCGGCGCGCTCGCGGCGTGCTCGCAGGCGGAGGACTCCGCGCCGCGGGCCAGATCGCGGGTGGCCACCACTGCCACGGCCCGGCCCCGCACGGCGCGCCCCCTGTTCATCGGCACGTACACCTCCGCCGAAGGGGGCGGCTCGGGGATCGCGACGGCCACGTACGACGAGACGAGCGGCACGATCAGCGGCACCGGCGTCGTCGACGGCGTCGGCGACCCGTCGTACCTCGCCGTCCACCCCTCCGGCCGGACCCTGTACGCGGTGAACGAACGCGATGCCGGTGCCGTGACCGCCGTGCGGCTCGACGAGGGCGGCGCCCACGAGGTGCTCGGCAGCCAGCCCACCGGCGGGCCCGCGCCCTGCCAGCTGTCCGTGCACCCGTCCGGGCGGTGGCTGCTCAGCGCCGACTACGGCTCCGGCAGCGTCGCCGTCCACCCGCTCGCCGCCTCCGGGGCGCCGGGTGAGCGTACGGACCTGGTCACCCACGCCGGTCCGCCGCCCGGACCCGGTCAACAGGGTCCGCACGCCCACCAGATCGTCACCAGCCCCGACGGCGGGCATGTGCTCGCCGTCGACCTCGGCAACGACACCCTGTACACCTACCGCCTCGACACCCGGGCGGGCACGCTCACCGAGGTGTCGCGAACGACGCTGCGGCCCGGTGCCGGTCCACGGCACCTCACCTTCCACCCCTCCGGCCGGCACGCCTACGTGGCGAACGAGCTCGACAACACCGTCGTCGTCTGCGCCTACGAGCCGCGGACCGGCAGGCTCCGGCCGGGCGCGCCGCAGCCCACCGGAACCGGGTCCGGCACCAACTACCCGGCCCAGTTCGTGGTGACCGGCGACGGCAGGTACGCGTACCTCGCCAACCGGGGGCACAACAGCCTGACCCGGTACGCCGTCGAGGCCGGGGGGTCGCGTCTGCGCCTGCTCGACACCGTTCCCGTCGGGGGCGACTTCCCACGGCACATCGCTCTCTCGCCGTCGGGCGGGCTGCTGTTCGCGGCGAATCAGCGCTCGAGCACGGTGACGGTCTTTCATGTGGACCGGCGTACGGGCGCACTCCGCTCGGCGGGACCGGCGTTCACGTCACCGGTCGCGGTGTGCGCGCTGCCGCTGTAGGGGCGTAGGAGGAGGCCGGGGCGGCCGAGGGGCCCGTCACGCCAGGGCCACGGTGGGCGTCGCCGACAGGAACGGCCCCGGTCACCGCGGCTGGAGCAGGTCCCACTTGTTGCCGTAGAGGTCCTCGAACACGGCCACCGAGCCGTACGCCTCGTGCCGCGGTTCCTCGAGGAAGCGCACACCTGCGGCCGTCATCCGGGTGTGGTCGCGCGCGAAGTCGTCCGTGTGCAGGAAGAATCCCACCCGGCCGCCGGTCTGCGCGCCGACGCTCGCGCGCTGCTCGTCGTCGCCGGCGCGGGCCAGCAGCAGACCGGTGCCGGGTCCGGAACCCGCCGGGCGGACGACCACCCACCGGCTTCCGTCCCCTCGGTCGGTGTCCTCGACCAGGTGGAAACCCAGCGCGTCGGTGTAGAAGGCGATGGCCTCGTCGTAGTCGCGGACGACGAGCGTGATCAGGGCGATGTTCGGCATCCACCAAGGTTATACGTATGACTCGCGACAATGGGCGGCATGGCCGCCCTGCCGCACCACCTCGTCGAGCGTGCCCGGTCCCTCGCCGCACCGGGGCACCGGAGTCTCCTCGGGATCGCCGGGGCGCCCGGCGCCGGGAAATCCACCCTTGCCGGCCGGATCGTCGAAGCGCTCGACGGCCTCGCCGTCCTCGTCCCCATGGACGGCTTCCACCTCGCCCAGCGGGAACTGCGGCGCCTCGGCCGCGAACACCGCAAAGGCGCCCCCGACACCTTCGACGCCGCCGGTTACGCCGCGCTGCTCGGCAGGCTGCGCGACCCCGATCCGGACGCCGTCGTCTACGCCCCCGCCTTCGACCGGACACTGGAGGAGCCGGTGGCCGGGAGCATCCCCGTGGCCCCCGCCGTCGCGCTCGTCGTCACCGAAGGCAACTATCTGCTGCACGACGAAGGGCCCTGGGCACGGATCCGGCCTCTCCTCGACGAGGTGTGGTTCCTCGAGCTCGACCAGGACGAGCGGCTGCGCCGGCTGGTCGACCGGCATGTGCGCTTCGGGAAGGAACGCCCGCACGCCGAGCGCTGGGTCCACGACTCCGACGAACCCAACGCCCGGCTGATCGGCCACGGCCGGGACCGGGCCGATCTCGTCGTGCCGATGAACTGATCGAAAGGCGGAGCCCCGCAGTTCATCCGGGGTCGGTACGCTCGAATCAGTGACAGGCGAGCGGAGGGCGGTTGACGTGGGGTTGTTCCGGCGAGGGCCGAAGCGTGACGGACGCGATGCGCCCCGGGACCCCGAGTTCTCCTTCTTCTCCGCCGACGAGGGGGCGAGGTTCCGCGCACAGGTGCGCGAGGCGTTCGCCGAACAGGGCCTCGAGGTGACGGTCTACACCGACATGGTCTCCGACAGCGCCGGCCGGCAGTTCGGCCTCGGCAACCTCGCCGCCGTGTGCCACAACGACGAACGCGGACCCCGTGTGTGGCCCGAGTTGATCCACCAGCATGTCGGCATGGTGCTGCGCACCATGGACGCGCCGTCCGCGCTGGAGACCCTGCCCGCCGAACAGATCCGCGCCCAGCTCTACCCCCGCGTCGTCGGCGCCGAGGGACTCGACCCGCGGAACTTCGCGTACGCCCGCGCCGTCGCCCCAGGCCTGTACGAGATCCTCGCGCTCGACCTCCCCGAGAGCGTCATGATGCTCACCGACGAGGCGCTCGAACCCCTCGGTGACCTGCCCTATCTGCGCGACCAGGCGCTGTACAACCTCCGCGGACTGCCCGTCGAGGCGCACGAGACCGTCAAGGATTCCGAGGGCATGCGCTTCGAGGTCGTGCTCGGCGACTCCTTCTACACGGCGAGCCGGGTCCTCGCACTGGAGACGCTGGTACGGCAGGTCACCGGCGAGGAGCTGACCGCGGACGGAGCCCTGGTGGCCATGCCCTTCCGGCACCAGCTCGCCTTCCACGCCATCCACGACACCGGCATGCTCCCCGCCCTCAACGCGATGGCCGCCTTCGCCGCCACGGGATACGAGGACACGCCCGGCGCCATCAGCCCCTACGTCTACTGGTGGCACGACGGCACGCTCACCCAGCTGAGCGACCGCGACGAGGACGGCGAGGGTCTGCAGATCATGATCGGCGAGGAGTTCCAGGAACTGCTCGAGCGGCTCGTCGCCAAGGAGGAACGGCCCCCCGGCGACGAGAACTGAGCCCGGCCGACCACGCTGTCGACCGGGTCACTCATGTCGGTGATTCCAAGGGCGCCTGCGCAGGTCACAGGCGTGTCGTCCGGCAGAGTTGGCGGATGCGCACTCCCCGGATCCTGGCCTCGGTCGCTCTTCTCCTGCTCGGTGTGACCGGTTGTGTCGCCGTTCCGACGGCCCCCCGGCCCGCACCTGCGCCGAGCCCGGCCCCGGCCGGCGACCGGCCGCCGGCACCGGTCGTGCCGAGCCGTGTCGTCCAGCCGTCGGCGCGCGAGGCGCTTGCCTCCACCGGTCCGCAGGACGGGGCGAAGGACAAGGTGAAGGAGCAGCAGGGCGGTGCCAAGGCTCAAGGGGAGGGCAGGAAGGCGGCAGAGGAGCCCGGCCGGCGCGTGCGGCCGCGCCGCCCCGCCGCGGGTCCCGCGCGTACCGTCCCCGTCCGGCCCGAACGCCGCGCCGCCGTACCCGAGCGGCGGACGCAGCGCCCCGCGTCCCGCCCGCGGCCGCCGCAGCCCCGCACGAGCTACGACATGCGCAGCCTGTGCGAGGCCTCCGACGGTGTGACGCACTCCGACGTCACGGCCCTGTGCCGCGACTCGTACGGCTCCGGCCGGCGCTGACGGCCGCAGTCGTACGGACCGCGCGCCGCGGCCCGCGGCCCGGGCCCGGTCGAGGGCAACGGCCTTCAGGAGTCGGCGAGTACCGCACAGCTCTGCGGCGGCAGGTGCAGCACCCCGTCCCCCTCCGGCGGGACGACGTCGCCCCACGCCGCCGCGATCCGGCCGCCGCCGCCCAGCGGGATCGCGGCCGCCTCCTTGGCGAGATTGACCGCCACCCGCAGATCGCCCCGCCGGTACGCCAGCCAGCGGGCCTGCTCGTCGAAGGCGACCTTCACCGCCGCCAGGTCAGGGTCCGCCAGGTCCGGCAGCGCGCGTCGCATGGCGATCAGCTCGCGGTACCACGCCAGGAGCATGGCGTGCGGCTCCCGCTCCCGCTCCGACCGGTCCAGGCACGAGCGCTCCCGGGTGGCCGGGTCCTGCGGGTCCGGCACCTGCTCGGCCGACCAGCCGTGCGCCGCGAACTCCCTCCGCCTGCCCGCCCGTACGGCCTCCGCCAGTTCGGGGTCGGTGTGGTCGGTGAAGTACTGCCAGGGCGTCGTGGCGCCCCACTCCTCTCCCATGAAGAGCATGGGCGTGTACGGGCCCGTGAGCACCAGCGCCGCCGCGCAGGCCAGCAGACCGGGGGAAAGGGTGGCGGAAAGGCGGTCGCCGAGAGCCCTGTTGCCGATCTGGTCGTGCGTCTGCGCGTACCCGAGGAAACGGTGCGCGGGCGTGTTGACCACGTCGACCGGCCGCCCGTGGGTACGGCCGCGGAAGGCCGAGTACGTGCCGTCGTGGAAGAAGCCGCGGGTCAGCGTCTTCGCCAGCGCGGCCATCGGCGCACGGGCGAAGTCCGCGTAATAGCCCTGCGACTCGCCCGTCAGAGCCGTGTGCAGGGCGTGGTGGAAGTCGTCGTTCCACTGGGCGTGCAGCCCGATGCCGCCCTGCGTACGCGGCGTCGTCGTGCGCGGGTCGCACCGGTCCGACTCGGCGATCAGGAACAGCGGGCGGCCGAGGTCCCCGGCGAGCCCGTCGACGGCGGCCGACAGTTCCTCGAGGAACGTCAGCGCCCGGTCGTCGGCCAGCGCGTGCACCGCGTCCAGCCGCAGCCCGTCGAGACGGTAGTCGCGCAGCCAGGCCAGGGCGCTGCCCAGCAGATAGGCGCGCACCTCGTCCGAGCCCGGAGCGTCCAGATTCACCGCGGAACCCCACGGAGTGTGGTGGGTGTCGGTGAAGTACGGGCCGAACACGGGCAGATGGTTGCCGGACGGACCCAGGTGGTTGTGCACCACGTCGAGGACCACGCCGAGACCGTGCCCGTGCGCGGCGTCGACGAAGCGCTTGAGCGCCTCCGGCCCGCCGTAGGGCTCGTGGACCGCCCAGGGGGACACCCCGTCGTACCCCCAGCCGTGGACACCGGGGAAGGAGCACAGCGGCATCAGTTCCACATGCGTGACGCCGAGCTCCGCCAGTTCGCCCAGCCTGTCCGCGGCGGCGTCCAGCGTCCCCTGGGTGGTGTACGTGCCGATGTGCAGCTCGTACAGGACGGCGCCCTCCAGTCCGCGCCCCGGCCAGTCCCGCCGCCAGCCGTACCGGTCCTGGCCGAAGACCGCGCTGGGGCCGTCCGGGCCGTCGGGCTGGCGGCGGGAGCGGGGGTCCGGCCGTACGGGGCCGCCGTCCAGGGAGAACCCGTACCGTGCGCCGTCCTCGGCCGGCGCCTCCGCGACCCACCATCCGTCCCGCCCCTGCGCGCGCTCCATCGGGTGCTCGGCACCCTCCAGCCACAGAGTGACCCGCTCCTCGGCGTTCGGCGCCCACACCTCGAACAGCAGCACTGGCGTCCCCTCGTCGTCGATGCTCCTCGGCCCATGTTCTGTCCCCACATCCTGGCAAGACCAAGGTCTTCAGGCGGTGTGCTTGGGCCATTAAGGTCACGAACCATGTCGATGCCGCAGGAACCGATGGAGCCGATGCCCGCCTTTCCGCCCGGGTTCCTCTGGGGAGCCTCGGCCTCCGCCTTCCAGACCGAGGGCGCGGCCGACGCCGACGGCAAGGGACCGTCCGGCTGGGACGCCTTCGCCGCCCAGGGCCGTATCAAGGACGGCTCCGACGCCGCCCGCGGCACCGGCTTCCACGAGCGCTACCGCGAGGACGTCGCCCTGCTCGCCGGGCTGGGAGCGGACGCGTTCCGCTTCTCGGTGAGCTGGCCGCGTGTCGTGCCCGGCGGAAGCGGCCCGGTCAACGCGCGGGGCCTCGACTTCTACGACCGGCTCGTGGACGAACTCTGCGCCCACGGCATCACCCCGGCGCCCACCCTCTACCACTGGGACACGCCGCTCCCGCTCGAGGAGGCCGGCGGCTGGCTCCGACGGGACACGGCCCTGCGGTTCGCCGACTACGCCTCCGCCGTCGCGCAGCGGCTCGCCGACCGCGTGCCGGTGTGGATGACCGTCAACGAACCGGCCGAGGTCACCCTCCTCGGTTACGCGCTCGGCGAGCACGCTCCCGGGAAGCAACTGCTCTTCGACGCGCTGCCGGCCGCCCACCACCAACTGCTCGCCCACGGTCTCGCCGTGACGGCCCTGCGGGCCGCCGGGGCCCGCAGCGTCGGGCTCGCCGTCTCCCACTCGCCGGTGTGGACCGCGGGGGACGGCGAGGAGGACCGCTTCGCCGCCGAGTTGTACGACACGCTCACCAACCGGCTGTTCGCGGACCCGATCCTCACCGGCGCCTACCCCGACGAGAACGTCGCGGCGCTGATGCCCGGTCCGGTCGCCGACGATCTCACCGTCATCGCCCAGCCGCTCGACTTCTACGGGGTGAACTACTACCACCCGATGCTCGTCGGCGCCCCCGCCGACGACACCCCAGGCGGCTTCGCGGGCGTCGGCATGCCCGCCGGACTCCCGTTCACGCTGCGGGACATCGACTGCGAGGAACGCACCGACTTCGGCTGGCCCGTCGTCCCCGACGGGCTGCGGGAACTGCTCGTGTCACTCGTCGGACGCTACGGCGACCGGCTGCCGCCGGTGATCATCACCGAGAACGGCTGCTCGTACGACGGCCTCGACGACGGGCGCCGCATCGCCTTCCTCGACGCGCATCTGCGCTCCTTGCACCAGGCGATACGCGAAGGGGTCGATGTCCGCGGCTACTTCACCTGGTCGCTCACCGACAACATCGAGTGGGTGGAGGGGGCGTCCCGGCGCTTCGGTCTCGTCCACATCGACTACGAGACGCTGCGGCGCACGCCGAAGGCGTCCTACCACTGGTACCGGGACATGGTCGCCGCACAGAAGCGCGGCCCGGACCACTGACCTGCCCCGCAGGGGCGCCCGCGTCGCGAACACCCCTGCGGCACATGGTCAGTTCTGGGAAGCGGGCACGAAGTGCACCCGTTCCTGCACGACCGGATGGCCGGCCTTGGTGAAGTTCGCGGCCATCGGGAAGTTCCCCTGGTCGGTGGCGCCCGCGATGAACTCGGCGCCCTGTTCCGCGAGGAAGTGCGTGCACTCCGCCAGCAGGTCGTACGCGTATCCGTGACCGCGGTGCTCCGGCACCACCCCGATGAAGCCGACGCACGGCCCCGACGGGTTGCGCGCGGGGATGTGGATGCCGACCAGGTCGCCGTCCGGGGTGAGGGCGAGCTGCCACCATTCACGGGGCGACGGGCACCAGTTGAAGAAGTCCAGCTCCTCCTGCGCGGCCTTGTCGAGGCCGCCTTCCGCGATCGCCCGCAGCGCGTGGGCGTCCAGAGTCACGGAGTGGATGCGGCGCAGCGCGTCGAAGAACACGGCGTCGTCCGGCTCCGGACGGAACACCAGCCGCCCGGGCCGCTCCGGCAGCCCGCAATCGGGCGTCCACCGGTACTGGTACCGCTCGACCAGCACCTCCATGCCGGCGGCCTTCGCCGCCCTCGTACGGGCCTCACCGGCCGCGAGGACGGCCGCGTCGTCGCGCCAGCCCGCGGGGAGGATCAGCTCGTACTCGACCTGGAAGGGGGAGGTGCGCAGCAGTTCGGCGCCCGCTTCCTCCTCGCCCTCCGCGACGTCGAACCAGTTGACGTTGACGGGTGATTCGTCGTCGGGGCCGCCCCACCAGGCTGCCCTGGCGACCACTGTGCCGTCGCGCAGCGCGACCCGCTTCCAGTCGGGGCGGTGGGTCGCGCGGGAGAGGGCCCGGCCAACGCCGAGCGGGTCGGGCAGGGTGTCGAAGAGATGTGCGTCGCTCTCACCGAGCGCGCGGATGACCGTGTCGGTCATGAGGATGTCCTCCGGAAGAGATGTGTGCGCTCCCGGTCAGACTGCGGACGCCGGGCGGACGGGGCGGGAGCGCGGGAACGGTGTGATGTACACGGCACTCGCCTCCTTCCGTCGTCTGTGGCGTAACGGTCACATTAGAGGCCGGCCGGCGGCCCGTCCAGCGTTTTCGGGGCCGCACACGGAGTCGACCGGGCCGCCGCAGTGCCGGAATTGATGCTTCCGTGCAGGTCAGGGCGGGCTCGGAAACCGCTTCGTCTGGACACCTCGGGGCCTTCGGGCCGACAATCTGGAACGTGACGTCCTCCTTCGAGTCCAACACGTACCCCGCGCGGCTCTCCGATGCCGAGCGCGAGCGTGTCCTCGACGTGCTGAGAGAGGGCGCGGCCCAGGGCAGGCTGTCGCACGAGACGTTCGTGCACCGCATGGAACTGGCCTTCGCCGCACGCCGCACCGAGGACCTGGACGCCCTCACCGCCGACCTGGTCGACAAGGGCCGCTGGTCGCGCCGGCTCTACCGCGCGGTCGGCAAGGTCTCCGCGTTCTCCGTCCGGCTGCGCCGCGCCTGGCAGGCGGAGAAACTGCCGCCGCTGCTCCTGCCCGAGCCCGGCCCGTACCCGCTCCGGATCGGCCGTGACCCGGCCAACGGCCTGCGGCTCAGCCACGACACCGTCTCGCGCCTGCACGCCGAACTGAGCCACCAGGGCACGATGTGGGTCCTGCGCGACCTCGGCTCGACGAACGGCACCACGGTCAACGGCCGCCGGGTGACCGGCTCGATCGTCGTCGACGACGGGGACATGGTCGGCTTCGGCAGCGTCAGCTACCGCCTCACCGCCCGCTGACCCGGCGGCACCTCCGGGACCTACTGCTGGTGCAGTCCGCGGCCGGCGAGCGTCAGGAACGCCTCGCCGACCCCCTCCGACAGCGTCGGGTGAGGGTGGATGTGGGCGGCGACGTCGGAGGGTTCCGCGTCCCAGCCGACGATCAGCTGGCTCTCGGCGATCATCTCGGAGACGTGCGGGCCCACGAGATGGACACCGAGCACCCGGCCGCCCCGCTCGGCAACGATCTTCACCATCCCGCCCTGGCCGTGCACCATGCCCTTGGCGACCGCCGTCAGCGGCATCGTGTTGACGTCCACCTCGCAGCCGCCGGCCCGGGCCTCCGCCTCGCTCAGCCCCACGGACGCGGTCTGCGGCGAGGAGTACGTGACCCGGGGAACGGCCGCGTAGTCGACGGGGCGCGTGGGGAGACCGGCGAGCGCCTCCGCCACCACCATGCCCTCCGCGAACGACGCGTGCGCGAGACCGAGAGACGGTGGCGGCAGCAGGTCGCCCACCACATGGATCCCGGGGACGGCCGTCTCCAGGCGTGAGAAGTCGGCAGGGGCGACATGGCCCCGCGCGTCCGCGGCCAGACCGGCGGCCGCCAGCCCGAGGCCGTCCGTCACCGGCTCCCGTCCCACCGCGATCAGAAGACGCTCGGCCTCCACCGTGCGCGTCTCGCCGCGTGCGGTCCGTACCGTCGCGCGTATCCCGTCCTCCAGCACGGCCGTCTCCAGCAGCCGGGCGCCCGTCTGCACATCGATGCCGCGCTTCTTCAGACCACGGGTCACATGGCGGGACACATCGGTGTCCTCGAGCGGGACCAGCCGTTCCGCCGCCTCCACGAGCACCACCGCCGCACCCATGGAGCGGTGGAAGGACGCGTACTCGACCCCGATCGCCCCGCCGCCGAGCACCAGCACCGACCGCGGCAGCCCCGGCGCGAACAGGGCGTCGTCACTGGTGACCACGCGCCGCCCGTCCGGTGCGAGACCGGGCAGGGTACGCGGCCGGGAGCCGGTCGCGAGCACGACGCCGCGGCGCGCGGTCACCTCCCCGTGCCCCTCCACCCGCACGCTCCGCCTGCCCGTCAACCGCGCGCCACCGGCGAGCACTTCGACCCCGGCGTGTGCCAGATGGCCGACCACGCCTCGGTGGTTACGGGACACGATGTCGTCCCTCGTCGCCACCAGCGCCTGCCAGTCGACGGAATCGACACTCGCCTTGACGCCCCAGCGTTCCCTGGCCTCCGCGATCCCGTCGACGAGTTCGGCTGCATGCAGCATCGCCTTGCTGGGGATGCAGCCTCGGTGCAGGCAGGTGCCGCCCACCTTGTCGCGCTCCGCGAGCACCACCTCCAGACCGAGGGCCGCCGCCCGCAGCGCGGTCGAATAGCCACCGGTCCCTCCGCCGATCACGATCACGTCGGTCTCACGGGTCTGTGTCATGGCTCCCACTGTCCGTTCGGCCCTTGCCATGAGTCCAAGGCAATGTTCTTGTGACATCGATGCACAGCGTCTATGGGAGATGGCGGCGGCTGTGCGCGGTGCCCGTTTCGCAGTGTCCATGGAGGACGGCGTGAGCCTTCGGCAGATGGAGTACTTCCTCACCGTCGTCGAGGAGTCCTCCTTCACCCGCGCCGCCGAACTGCTGCACGTCACGCAGCCCGCGCTGTCGCACCAGATCAAGGCGCTCGAGCGGTCCGTCGGCGGAGAGCTGCTGGAACGGCTGCCGCGAGGAGTCCGGCTGACACAGATGGGCCGGGCCTACCTGCCGCACGCCGAACTCGCCGTCCGCAGCGCCGCCCAGGCGCGGCGCGCGGCCAGGGCGGCGGCCGGGGCGGAGGGCGGTGAACTGCACATCGCCGCGCTCCACGCCGTCGCCGTGGGCGTGCTTCCCGACCTGTTCGCCCGCTGGCGGCGCGAACACCCCGGCGTGGCGCTCGTCCTCCACGAATACGGCACGACCGAGGCCCTGGAGGAGCAGATCGAACGCGGCACCGCCGACCTGGCGGTGGGGCCGGCGCCACGGCACTGGCAGGGCCCGGTCGTCCCGTTCGACGAGGAGGAGATCGTCCTCGTCGTCCCCTTCGACGACGGCCTCGCGGGCCGCGCCTCCGTCCGTCTCGGGGAACTGGCGGACCACACATGGGTGCGCTGCGCGATGGAGCCGCAGGTGGAGGGCCTGCGGTTCCTCGACTGGGCCTGCGGAAAGGCCGGCTTCCGCCCCCGTACCGCGGTGTGGACGCAGCACACGTCCTCCGCGGTACGGATGGCGGCGGCCGGGGTGGGGGTCGCGGCAGCGCCGTTGCACGTGGTGCGCGGGGCGGTGGGGGAGGACTGCGCGGTCCTCCCCGCGGATCCGCCGTGGCGGCGGGCGCTGACGGTGTTCTCACGGGTGGAACCGACGGGTGCGGCCGCGGCGTTCGTCGACATGCTGACGGGCGGGCACGCTGCGGGGGCCGAGCCCGCGCGGCGGACCCCTACCGCACACCACCTTCCCGCACCAGCAGTGCCACCGGCCGGCGCGTGAACAGGTCGGAGACGCGGACACGGCCGCCCGTGAACTCTCGCTCCGGGGACAGGACATCCGCCCAGCGGCCCGCCGGCAGCGCCAGTTCCGTTTCCCGCCAGCCGCCCTCGCGTTCCAGCCGGAGCGACAGGCGCGTCACCGCCGTGACCACCTCGCCGGAGCGGCAGAACGCCACACAGTGGTCCGACGCCGGACCCACCGCGGTGAGCGGGGTGTACGTCGCGCAGGCGCCGAAGACCTCGGGCGCGGCGCGGCGCAGCCGCAGAGCCGCCGTGGTGAGGGCCTCCTTCTCCGCGTCGAGCCCGTCGGGGGGCGGACCGCCGAACTCCACCGGGCGGCGGTTGTCCGGGTCGACCAGCGCCAGGAACTCACGCTCGGAGCCCTGATAGACGTCCGGCACCCCCGGCATCGTCAGATGCAGCAGGGTCGCGCCGAGCACGTTCGCCCGCGCGTAGGGGGCCAGCTCGTGGACGAACCGGGCGACGGAGTGCTGCGCCTGTCCCGCCGGGCCCGTGTCGACGAACGCGGAGACCGCCTTCTCGTACGCCGCGTCCGGCTCCGTCCAACTGGTCCGGAGCCCCGCCTCCCGTACGGCCTTGAGCAGCGCCGTCTCCAGGCGGCCGGCGTCGGGCACGGTGAAGCCGACCGCCGTCTGCCACACCGCCCACGCAACCTGCGGGTCGGGCGCGCTGCCGCCGGGCAGTCCCTCCGCCTCCTCGGTGATCTGCGCCAGGAAGTCGGCCCAGCGCTCCGGGCATTCGGATAGCACCGCGATGCGCGCCCGGACGTCCGCGCTGCGCTTGGTGTCGTGCGTGGTCAGTACGGTGCCGGTCGCGGGCCGGTCGCGGGCGAGCCCCGCGCAGTAGGCGTGGAAGACCTCGGGAGCGACCGCAGGGGCACCGGGGTCGCCGCCGACCTCGTTCGCGGAGAGCAGCGGCCCGTACCGGTAGAA
Organism: Streptomyces sp. Tu 2975; assembly: GCF_009832925.1. Lineage (GTDB taxonomy): Bacteria > Actinomycetota > Actinomycetes > Streptomycetales > Streptomycetaceae > Streptomyces. Next base: position 1,803,598 of record NZ_CP047140.1, on the reverse strand, counting down.
CGCCTTGTCCTCGACGGACTTCGCCCGCAGCGCCGACGCGGTCTGGGCGAAGCGGGTGCGGAACGCCTCATGGTCCGGCCCGAGCCGAGGCGTCCGAGGGCCAGGTCCCGCACCACGTCCACGGCCGCCGCCTCCTCCGGCACGGTGAAGGTCTCTTTCGCGCCGGCCGCGGCCTCCTCGGTCAGCGCCTCCTCGTCCCCGGTCCCGTACGGGCGGTAGACGGGAACGCGGACGAGCAGTTCCTGGACAGCCTTCCGCAGCGCCCAGGGCGCGTGATCGCGCAGCCCGGGCCCGGCCGCGCACACCAGCCCGGCGAGACGGACGAGTATCGCCGTCTCCGCGGCCAGTTCACGGGTCACCACCTCGTACGCGGCGTGCCGCTGCGTCGCCTCCCAGTGGCCGCCGAGCTCCTCGGGCACCTCGGTGAACTGCCGGTGGACGGTCGCCAGTTCGGCCGCTCCGGCCGGATCGGTGAACAGGCCGTCGATCTGCCGCAGGGCGTCGTACCCGGTCGTCCCGGCGACGGCCCAGCCGGGCGGCAGCGGTTCGTCGCCGGTGAGGATCTTCTCCACGACGATCCAGCAGTCACCGCCGGTCGCCTCGTCGAGCCGGCGCAGATATCCTTCCGGGTCCGCGACCCCGTCCGGGTGGTCGACCCGCAGGCCGTCGACCACGCCGTCCCGCACCAGCTCCACGATCTTGGCGTGCGTCGCGTCGAACACCTCCGGGTCCTCGACGCGGACGCCTATCAGCTCGGAGACGGTGAAGAACCGGCGGTAGTTGAGCTCGGTGCGGGCCAGCCGCCACCAGCAGAGGCGGTACCACTGGGCGTCGAGCAGTTCGGCCGGCGGCAGGTGGCCGGTCGTCCCGCGCAGCGGGAAGCGCTGTTCGCCGTAGTGCAGCACGTCGCCCTCGACGTGCATCTTGTCCATCTCGTCGCCGACGCGCCCCGCGAGCACCGGGAGCAGGATCTTCCCCTCACCCGCCTCCCAGTCGATGTCGAACCAGCGCGCGAACGGCGACCTCGGTCCTTCGCGCAGCACCTCCCAGAGCGCCCGGTTGTGGCGCGGTACGGCGGCCATGTGGTTCGGGACGATGTCGAGGACGATCCCGAGGCCGTGGTCCCGGGCCGTACGCGACAGCTCCCGCAGGCCCGCCTCGCCGCCCAGCTCCTCGCGGATGCGGCTGTGGTCGACCACGTCGTAGCCGTGCGTCGACCCGGGCACCGCCTCCAGCACCGGCGACAGGTGCAGATGGGAGACGCCGAGCGCGGCTATGCGCGGCACGGCAGCGGCGGCGGCCGAGAACGGGAAACCGGGCTGGAGCTGGAGCCGGTACGTGGCGGTGGGCGTCATGCGAACATACGTACCCGGCCGGAGGGGTTCCTGCGCCCGTCCCCGGGGGCGGTGTAGGCCGATCGGGTGAATGGCGGACCTGTGCGGGCGTGCCGCCCGGCCGGCGTTCCTGCGGCGTGCCCGGCGCCGAGGGCGGGTGCGCCGGCGGCGGCACGGTGGTCGCGACCGCCCGCCGCCGTACCCCGTTCCTATGCGGGTCGTCGCAGCACCGTCATGCTCCGGCCGACCAGCCGCAGCTCGTCGCCTGCCGACACCATCGGTCCGTTGCCGGGCGGGACCCCCACCTTGCTGGCCGTGTCGACCACCACCTGCCACTCCTCGCCGTGGCTCACGGGCACCGTGAAGTCCAGCTCCTCCGCGCTCGCGTTGAACATCAGCAGGAACGAGTCGTCCGAGATCCGCTCGCCCCGCGGCCCCGGCTCGGAGATGGCGTGGCCGTTGAGGAAGACGGACAGCGCCTTGGCGTGCGCTGCCTGCCAGTCCCTGGCGACCATCTCGTCGCCCTGCGGGGTGAACCAGGCGATGTCGGTCAGCTCGTCGTGCGTCCCCTCCACCGGCCTGCCGTGGAAGAAGCGTCGCCGCCGGAAGACGGGGTGGTCGCGCCGCAGCCACACCATCGTCTTGGTGAAGGCCAGCAGCGACCCCTCCTCGTCCTCGCCCGGCTCCGGCCACTGGACCCAGGCGATCTCGTTGTCCTGGCAGTAGGCGTTGTTGTTGCCGCCCTGGGTGCGCCCGAACTCGTCGCCGTGGCTGAGCATCGGCACACCCTGCGACAGCATCAGCGTCGCGATGAAGTTGCGCATCTGCCGCTCGCGCAGCTCCAGCACACCCTCGTCGTCGGTCTCGCCCTCGGCGCCGCAGTTCCACGACCGGTTGTGGCTCTCGCCGTCGCGGTTGTTCTCGCCGTTGGCCTCGTTGTGCTTGTCGTTGTAGGAGACCAGGTCGTGCAGGGTGAAGCCGTCGTGGCAGGTGGTGAAGTTGATCGAGGCCAGCGGACGCCGGCCGTCGTCCTGGTACAGGTCGGAGGAGCCGGTCAGCCGCGACGCGAATTCGGCGAGCGTACGCGGCTCGCCCCGCCACAGGTCGCGCACGCAGTCGCGGTACTTGCCGTTCCACTCGGTCCACAGCGGCGGGAAGTTGCCCACCTGGTAGCCGCCCTCGCCGACGTCCCACGGCTCCGCGATCAGCTTGACCTGGCTGACCACCGGGTCCTGCTGGACCAGGTCGAAGAACGACGACAGCCGGTCCACCTCGTGGAACTGGCGGGCGAGGGTCGCGGCGAGGTCGAAGCGGAAACCGTCGACGTGCATCTCGGTCACCCAGTAGCGCAGTGAATCCATGATCATCTGCAACACGTGGGGACTGCGCATCAGCAGCGAGTTCCCGGTGCCGGTGGTGTCCATGTAGTACCGGCGGTCGTCCTCCATGAGCCGGTAGTACGACTCGTTGTCCAAGCCGCGGAAGGAGAGCGTGGGGCCGAGATGGTTGCCCTCCGCGGTGTGGTTGTAGACCACGTCGAGGATGACTTCGATGCCCGCCTGGTGCAGGGCCCGCACGGCCTGCTTGAACTCGAGGACCTGTTCGCCGCGGTCTCCCCAGGAGGCGTAGGAGTTGTGGGGGGCGAAGAAGCCGATGGTGTTGTAGCCCCAGTAGTTGTTCAGCCCGGCGTCGACCAGCCGGTGGTCGTTGACGAACTGGTGCACCGGCATCAACTCCAGTGCGGTGACGCCCAGTTCCGTCAGATGGGAGATGACGGCGGGGTGGGCCAGCCCGGCGTAGGTGCCGCGGAGCTCGGGCGGCAGCTCGGGGTGGAGCATGGTCAGGCCCTTCACATGGGCCTCGTAGATCACCGTCCGGTGGTAGTCGGTGCGCGGCAGCCGGTCGTCACCCCAGTCGAAATAGGGGTTGACCACAACCGACGTCATGGTGTGCGGTGCGGAGTCGAGGTCGTTGCGCGAGTCGGGCCGGCCGAAGTGATAGCCGTAGACCGACTCGTTCCACTCGATGGAGCCGCTGATCGCACGCGCGTACGGATCGAGCAGTAGTTTCGCGGAGTTGCAGCGCTGCCCGCGCGCCGGCTCGTACGGGCCGTGGACCCGGAAGCCGTAGCGCTGGCCGGGCATGATGCCCGGGAGATACGCGTGCCGCACAAAGGCATCGGTCTCCCGCAGCTCGACGGCCGTCTCCGAACCGTCGTCGTGCAGCAGACACAGCTCGATCCGGTGTGCGGCCTCCGAGTGCACCGCGAAGTTCGTGCCGGCGCCGTCGTACGTCGCGCCGAGGGGATACGCCTGTCCCGGCCAGACCTGCATAGATTCGACTCTTCCATTTCTGATCCGGGTAATGGGAGCTACTCGGACAAGATCCTCCCGCAAAGTGGGGCAAGCTCCTAGGACTTCGTACCCTCCTACCGGGTGACCGCTCGGAACAAGGACCGAAAAGGGCGGGGAGATGAGCCGATCGAGGGCCCCGCCGGGCCCGGACGGCGGCGGGAATACACTCCGGCCCATGAAGACCGCGACTGCTGCCGTTGTCCAGGACCTCGCGCCGAGCGGCGTGCTCCGGGCCTCCATCAACCTGGGGAACCCGGTACTGGCCGGGGGCACGCCCGGCGAGCCGACCGGCGTCACCGTCGACATCTCGCGCGAGATCGGCTCCCGGCTCGGCGTACCCGTGGAACTGCTCTGCTTCGACGCGGCCCGGAAGTCGTACCAGGCGATGGCCGAGGGACACGCCGATCTCTGCTTCCTGGCCGTCGACCCCGCGCGTGAGGCCGAGGTCGCCTTCACCGCACCGTATGTACTCATCGAAGGTGTGTTCGCGGTGCCCGGCGACTCGGAGCTCACCACGGCCGACGACGTCGACCGGCCCGGCGTGCGGATCGGGGTGAAGGAGGGGTCCGCCTATGACCTCTTCCTCTCCCGCACCCTCCGGCACGCCAGCGTCGTGCGCGGGAGGGACGGGATCGACGAGTTCCGCGCCCAGGGCCTGGAGGCCGCCGCCGGAATCAGGCAGCCCATGACCGAATTCGTTGCCGCCCATCCCGGATTCCGGCTGGTCGACGGCAGGTTCATGGAGATCGGACAGGCCGTCGGCACCACCAGGACCCGCCGGCCGGAGACCGTTCGCTACCTCCACGACGTCGTCGAGGAGTTGAAGGCCGACGGCTTCGTCGCCGAGGCCCTGCGGCGCGCGGACCAGTCCGACGACCTGGTCGCTCCGCCCGGATAGGCACGGGTCTGTGAGGGGCCGGTGAGCGTCAACGCCATGAATTCCCTCACTCCGGGAAGCCGGCTCCGAAGGGAACCAGGCGCATTGTTACGAGAGTTGGGGAAACTCCCGACGGATCCGGCTGCACCTGCTCCCGCGGCCGGAGTAGGCTTCCTTGATCGTTCGAGGGGCAGGGAAGGCGGTGCGTGGGTGAGCTCGGGAGGGCTGGAGCTACCCCCCGGTGACACGGGTCACGAGGGGGAGACTCCGCCGAGGTCCCGCCAGGAGCGGTCTCCCTCGCGCGGCCGATGGAGATCGGGGCGGAACTGGACTGGGGCGCGGACGCCTGGAGTGAGGTACGCACACGTGCCCAGCGGGCCGGGCGCGCCTACATCTGGCTGAATCTGGTGGAACAGCGGCTGCGGGCGGTGGTGGCCGCCGTGCTGCGTCCCATCTACGAGCCGGTGCACGGCGACGACTGGGTCGTCGCCGCGGCCGGCCCGGCCGGCCAGGAATGGGTGCAGCGGGCCGTCGCGGTCCGGGAGGTCTCCCGCCGCAAGGGCTATCTGCTGGACCCGGCGGACGACAACGTCCTGTCCTTCCTCACGCTGCCGCAGCTGCGCGAGCTGATGGTCCAGCACTGGCCCTGCTTCGAGCCGTACTTCGACGACCGGCGCGATGTCGAGCTGGCGCTCGACGAGCTCGAGGTCGCCAGGAACGTCGTCTCCCGCAACCGCGCGCTCAACGAGGCCGTGCTCGCCCAGGCCGAGCGCGCCTCGTCCCGGCTGCTGGAGATACTCGGCAACGGCGCCGGAGTCCCCTCCGCGGAGCGGCTCCGCGTCGACGCGGTGGAGGACCTGGTCGGCGACCGGTACGCGGACGTCGTCTCCGTCCATCCCGACCGCGTCAGGCTCCAGCGCCAGCTGCCCGCGGAGGACCTCTTCGGTGGCGCGCGCCGCCTCGACGCGATCGGCATAGGACTGAACCTGCTGGTGCAGAACTTCTCCGGTCGACGGCTCGTCCGCCTGGCCGAGTCGGGGTGCCGGGTCCGGCTGCTCTTCCTGAACCCGGCGAGCAGCGCCGTCAAGCGCCGCGAGCGCGAACTCGGCCTGAAGAAGGGCGAGCTGAGCCGCACGGTGGAGATGAACATCCTCCATATGCGGCGCGTCAGGTCCCGGCTGCGGGACCCGGGCGCCTTCGAGATCCAGGTCTTCGACGAGACCCCCCGCTTCACCGCCTACCTCGTCGACGGCGACGGGCCGGACGGCCTCGCCGTCGTCCAGTCCTACCTCCGCAGGGCCCGGGGCATGGAGGCCCCGGTGCTGGTGCTGCGGGGCGGCGGACGTTCGGTGGTGCGCGCCGGTCAGGACAGCGAGACGGGGCTTTTCCAGACATACCGCGAGGAGTTCGAGTCGGTCTGGACCGATTCGCGCCCGGTGTCCTGAGTGCCCGGTCCGAACCGGCTGTCAGTGGCCCGTGCGAGAGTGGTCGTCAACTGGGGGAGCAACACCGCACCACACAGAAGGGGGCACCCATGTCCTGGCACCGCGAGCTGCTCGTCGGCTTCGATCTGGAGACGACGGGGACCGATCCGCTCGACGCGCGCATCGTCACCGCGGCCGTCGTCGAGCTGCGGGCCGGCGAGCCGGTGCGGAGCCACGGCTGGATGGCCGACCCGGGGATAAGTATCCCGGCGCAGGCGTCCGCGATCCACGGCATCAGCAACGAGCGGGCGTCGGCGGAGGGCCGGCCCGCGCGCGAGGTGGTCGACGAGATCGCCGGCACACTGACCGCCCACTGGCGGCAGGGCGTCCCGGTCGTCGCGTACAATGCCGCCTTCGATCTGACGCTGCTGGCCGCCGAGTTGCAGCGGCACGGCCTGCCCTCGCTCGGTGAGCGGCTGGACGGCCGCCCGATCGGCCCCGTCGTCGATCCGTACACGATCGACCGGGCGGTCGACCGCTACCGCAAGGGCAAGCGCACCCTCGAAGCGGTCTGCGTCGAATACGGCGTGGTACTCGGCAGTGCGCACCACGCCGACGCCGACGCCCGCGCCGCGGTCCTGGTGGCCTGCGCGATAGCCGAGCGGCACGCCACGGTGGCCTCCCTCACCGTGGCGGAGCTGCACGAGCGGCAGATCGACTGGTACGCGGAGTGGGCGGTCGGCTTCCAGAGCTTCCTGCGCCGCAAGGGCACCGCCGACGCGGTGATCGACACCTCCTGGCCGATGCGGGAGCCGGCGCGGGCCGTCGGCTAGATCCTTTCCGGGCCCGAGAGGATCGCCAGGCCAACGCCTAGAAGGGGTACCAGCGCACCCCGGGGTCGTCGTCGCGCAGGGAGGCCACCCGGCGGCGGAATTCGGCCAGTGCCCTGGGGTTGGCCGGGGCGTGCTGGGCGACCCAGGCGCAGCTGGCCGTCTCACGGGCGCCGCGCAGGACGGCGCAGCCGTCCCACTCCCGCACGTCCCAGCCGTAGGTGCCGGTGAACGCGTCGTACGCCTCGGCGGGCAGGCCGTAGCGGTCGCGGGACAGGGCCATGACCACCAGGTCGTGTTCCCGCAGGTCCGACGAGACGGTCTCGAGGTCGACCAGGACCGGGCCGTCCGGGCCCACAAGGACGTTGCGGGGGAGCGCGTCGCCGTGGATCGGGCCCGGCGTGAGGTGCGGGGTGAGACCGGCCGCGGCGGCTTCGAAACCGTCGCGGCGCTCCCGCAGGTAGGCGGCGTCGGCCGGATCGATCGCGTCGCCCGCCAGCCGCAGCCAGCGTTCGACACCGCCGAGCAGCTCCCGGCGGGGCAGCGCGAAGGGAGGGGCGGGGAGCGTGTGGAAGAGGCGCAGCAGTTCCGCGAGGTCGGCCGGCCCCGCCGGCCGTACGGCGTCGGGAAGCCGGTGCCACACCGTCACCGGGTGGCCGTCCACCAGCCTCGCCACCGGCTCGGCGGCCCGTACCGCCGGCACCCCGGCGCTCTGAAGCCAGTCGGCGACCGCGAGTTCCCGCTCGGCCCGCGGCAGCGTCTCGGCGTCCCGGCCGACCTTCACCACGGTCCGGTCCGCCGCGAACACGGCGTTCTCGCCGAGCGCCAGCAGGGCCGCGTCCGCCGGGAAACCGGCTGCCGTCAGTACCTCGCGTGCCCGTGTCTCGTCCATCGTCCTCTCCCAGCACCGTCGTGAATCCGACAAAGTCTCGCATCCGTGCAGGTCGCCTTGACGAACCGACGGCCCGTCAGCACGATGGCGAGGGCCGCCGGGGCGGCCGGACGATCCATGACCAGCCGCCCGAAGGAGTCGCCTACGTGATATCGACGACCGCAACGGCGCGGTCCGGGAGGAAGGCGGCCCGGAGCACCGGGAGCACGGTGGACCACGGGGCCTGGTTCCTCGTCCTGCCCGCGCTGATACCCATCCTGGTGCTGAGCGTGGGGCCGCTTCTCTACGGCATCTCGCTGGCCTTCACCGACGCCCAGGCCGGGCGCACCGAACCCACCGAGTGGATCGGCACCCTCAACTTCCAGGACCTGCTCCACGACACACTCTTCTGGGAGTCGTTCAGGATCGGTCTGCTGTGGGCGGTCGGCGTGACCGTCCCGCAGTTCCTGCTCGCGCTCGGCCTCGCCCTGCTGCTCGACCAGCGGCTGCGGCTGCGCTGGCTCGCCCGGGCGCTGGCGATCGTCCCGTGGGCGATGCCCGAGGTCGTGGTCGGCATCATGTGGCGGCTCGTCTACAACCCGGACGCGGGCATCCTCAACGAGACCCTCCGGGACCTGGGCCTGGGCGGCGGACAGGACTGGCTCACCGGCCTCGCCACCGCCCTGCCGGCGGTCGTGGTCGTCGGGATCTGGGCCGGAATGCCGCAGACCACCGTCGCCCTGCTCGCCGGACTGCAGAACACCCCGCACGAACTGCACGAGGCGGCCGCCCTCGACGGCGCGGGCGCCTGGCGCCGGTTCCGCACCGTCACCTGGCCGGCGATCAGACCGGTCGCGCTCGCCGTCACCGCCCTCAACTTCATCTGGAACTTCAACGCCTTCGCGCTGGTGTACGTGCTCACGAGCGGCGGGCCGGGCGGCCGGACCCGGCTGCCCATGCTGTTCGCCTACGAACAGGCCTTCCGCTACGGCCAGTTCGGGTACGCGGCGGCGATGGGCTGCGTCATGGTCGCACTCATCTCGGTGATGCTCGCCTTCTACCTGGTGGGCCGGCTCAAGGGAGGAGAGGACGCATGACGGCTCTGCGTACCGGCAGGGCGGGACGCGCCGGACAGTACGCCGCGCTCCTCGGCTATCTGGTCTTCCTCGCCTTCCCGTTCCTGTGGCTGATCTCCACGGCCTTCAAGCCGCCGCGGGAGCTCGGGTCGCTGCACCCCACCTGGATACCGGCGGACCCGACCCTGGCGAACTTCCGGCAGGCATTCGACGAGCAGCCGCTGCTCCGGGCCGCCGGCAACAGTTTGGTCGCGGCCCTCACCGCCGCGCTGATCGCCGTGTTGATCGCGACCCCCATGGCGTACGCGATGGCCCGCCGCCGCGGCAGGCTCACGACGGCGGCGACGAGCTGGGTCGTGGTCAGTCAGGCCTTCCCGTTCGTCCTGGTGATCATTCCGCTCTTCCTGGTCCTGAAGAGCCTCCAGCTGATCAACACCCTGTCCGGCCTGATCATGGTGTACGTCGTCTGGTCGCTGCCGTTCGCGTTGTGGATGCTCGTCGGCTATGTACGGGCGGTACCACGCGAGTTGGAGGAGGCGGCGGCGGTCGACGGCGCGGGACGGCTCCGAACGCTGGTGTCGGTCACCGCGCCGCTGCTGGCGCCGGGCATCGTCGCCACCGCGCTGTTCGCGTTCATCACCGCCTGGAACGAGTTCTTCTTCGCGCTCGTCCTGCTCAAGACGCCGGAGAAGCAGACCCTGCCGGTCGTGCTGACCCACTTCCTCGGCGCGGAGGGTGTCGCCGACCTGGGGCCGCTCGCCGCGGCCGCGTTCCTCGCGACGATCCCCTCGCTCGTCATCTTCGCGATCATCCAGAAACGGATCACGGGCGGCATGCTGGCCGGGGCGGTGAAGAGCTGATGGGCACACGGAAACCACGGGGCCGGCTGCTCGCGGCCGCCGCCGCACTCGCCCTGCTGATGACGGGCTGCTCGAACGGCGCTGCCCGCGACGACGGCACGATCAGGCTCCGCTTCCAGTCGCTGGCCTGGCAGAAGGAGTCCGTCGACGCCAACAAGGAACTGGTCGAGGAGTGGAACGCCGCCCACCCCGACGTCCAGGTCGAGTACGTCCAGGGCAGCTGGGACAGCGTCCACGACCAGCTGCTCACCTCCTTCGAGGGCGGTGAGGCGCCCGACATCATCCATGACGCCTCCGACGACCTCGCCGACTTCGCCTACGGGGGCTATCTCGCGGACCTGACCGAGCTGCTGCCGGAGCGCCTGCGGGCGGACATCCCGCGGCAGAGCTGGGAGACGACGACATTCGGCGGCGGCGTGTACGGCGTCCCGTTCCTCCAGGAACCTCGGGTGCTGATCGCCAACGCCGAGATCCTCGAATCGTCCGGGGCCCGGGTTCCCACGGCCGAGAAACCGTGGAGCTGGGAGGAGTTCCGTCAGGTCACCAAGGACCTGACGAAGAAGATGGGCAAGGGGAGGTACGCCGTCGCCTGGCCGCTCAAGGAGCCCGTCTCCGTGACGCTCAACCTGGGCCTGTCCGCGGGCGGCCGGCTGTTCCACCGGGGGCAGGACGGCAAGGTCACCATCGACTTCAGGGACGGTGACGGCGTCGTGCCCGGCACGATCCACGACCAGGTCGCCGTCGACCGAAGCGCCTCACGCAGCACGCTGGGCATGGGCGGGTCGGACACCCTGCCCGGCTTCTTCGGCGGCAAGTACGCGATGGTGCCGCTGGGCTTCTCGTACCGGCAGCAGATCGTCCAGCAGGCGCCGGAAGGATTCAGGTGGACGGTCCTGCCCGCGCCCGCCGGGCCGGGCGGGCCCGCCCAGGGAGTCAGCCCGCAGACGCTCTCCGTCGCGCAGGACAGCGCGCACAAGAAGGAAGCGGCGCAGTTCATCGACTTCATGCTGCGCCCGCAGAACATGGTGCGGCTGGCCAAGGGCGACTGGATGCTGCCGACGGGCACCCAGGCCCTTGGGGACCCGTCCCTGCACACGGAGAAGGACGGCTGGGCGACCGGCGCGGATCTCGCCCGGCATCTGCGGTCGGCCCCGGCCCAGTCGGTGCGCGGCTACCCGGAGTGGAAGGACAAGGTGGCGACGCCTGCGTACCAGGAGTTCTACAGCGGTGCGATCGACGAGCAGGAGCTGAAGGAGCGGCTGGTGAAGGACGGCAATCTGGTGCTGGCCAGGTATCAGCGCTGAGGCCGTGGCCCTGACGGTGCTCCGGCACACGGCTCCGGCCGGCACGCGCGGTCACGGCGCGGACGGCGCGGCGACCGGTAGGTGGTCGCCGCGCCGGTCGGGGGCGGTGCGGGAAGAGGGTCAGGAGGCGGTGCAGGCGCCCAGGGCGGGCGCGTTCCAGTTGCCGTTGGTCATGACGGTGAAGCCGAAGCTCGTGGAGCTGCCGGCCGCCAGGTTGCCGTTGCCGTTCGGCCGCATGGTCATCACGTTGCCGCTGCTGTCCCAGGTCGGGCTGCCGTTCCAGGTGGTCACGATGTCCTGGGCTGAGGCGACGGTGACGTTCACGGACCAGTTGGTGATCGGCGTGCTCCCGGCCGTCACCGTGACCTGACCGTTGAAGCGGTCGCCCCAGGCGGCCGTCCGCTGGTAGGAGACCGAGCAGGTGGCTCCACCGGGAGTGCCGGGATCAGGAGTGCCTCCGGAGCCGCCGAGAGCGGCCAGAACCGAGTGGTACGCCGGCTTCTTGGTGTAGTTGCCGTCGAAGAGCAGCGGGGTGCCGCTCGCGCGCCACGAGTACTTGTCGGTGATGCCCCACACCGTGATGCCGGTACAGCGGGTGACGGCCAGACAGGCGTTGACGGCGCGGCTGTAGCTGTCGGCCTGCGAGGAACCGGAGCCCTCGATGTCCAGCTCGGTTATCTGCACGTCGACGCCGAGGTCGGCGAAGCGCTTGAGGTTGGCCTGGTAGTCACCGGGCACCGGGGAGGCGCTGTTGAAGTGGGACTGGAAGCCGACGCAGTCGATCGGGACACCGCGCTGCTTGAAGTCCTTGACCATGTTGTAGACGGCATTGCTCTTCGCGTTCTGGCCGTCGGTGTTGTAGTCGTTGTAGCAGAGCTTCGCCGCGGGATCGGCGGTGCGGGCCGTGCGGAAGGCCTCCTCGATGAAGCCGTTGCCCAGCTTGTCCTGGAAGGGCGAGCTGCGCCGGGCGCCGCTGCTGCCGTCCTGGAACGCCTCGTTCACCACGTCCCAGGAGTGGATCTTGCCGCGGTAGTGCTGCATCACCTGGGTGATGTGGTTGTTCATCGCGGAACGCAGCTCGGTCGCGTTCAGCGAGCCCACCCAGCTCGGCAGTTGGGAGTGCCAGACCAGCGTGTGGCCGCGGACCTTCATGTTCCGGCTCTGGGCGTGGCTGACGATCTGGTCGGCGGGGCCGTAGCTGAAGGAGTTGCGGGACTTCTCCAGGGCGTCCCATTTCATTTCGTTCTCCGGCGTCACCGAGTTGAACTCGGTGTTCAGGGTGGAGACGTAGGGCGATTCACCCAGGTGGTTGGCGGCCACGGCCGTGCCGAAGTACCGGCCCTTCTCCGCCGCGGAGGCGCCGAGCGTGCCGGCGGCGTACGCGGTGCCCTCCATGGCGACGGTTCCGGCGGCTGCCATGACGGCTGCTGCTCCCGTCACAAGTGCCGTGCGGGCACGTCGGCGTGCGGATCTGCTGATCACTGCGACCTCTTCTGCCAGAGACCGGGCGGCGAACGGGACTGCCGCCCGGGCAAGGTGGATGGACCTGTCGTGGTGCCTTACGTCCGCCTCGAGGCTCTGATTCCGCCTCGGCGGGAGGTGCGATCGCTGGAGAGTATGCGAGGGTCCTGATGTGCCGTCAACAGAAAATTTCTCGAAACTTCTCGAAACATTTGGCTGGCTCAAAAAGCCTGTTGGGGCCTCTGAGGTGCATTGATGCTGGCCATTGCAGATAAAAGGGCATGCAGGGGTGGCTGAATCGTATGCATTCGGAACTAGCCGGTGCTTGTCTATTCGAATGTTTCGGAATTCATTCCGGTTGCACGAGACGTCTCGTCTCGCCTACCGTGGACCGCATGACCGAACCCCAGCGTGCTCACATCGGCATGTTCTCCATCGCGGCCCCCGGGCATGTGAACCCGAGCCTGGACGTGATCCGGGAACTCGTCGCCCGCGGCCACCGCGTCAGCTACGCGATTCCGGAGTCGTTCGCCGACCGGATCGCGGAAACGGGGGCGAAGCCCGTCGTCTACCGCTCCACTCTTCCCACCGAGGAGGAGCCCGAGGCCTGGGGCACCGAACTGATCGACAACATCGAGCCCTTCCTGAACGACGCCCTCCAGGTGCTGCCGCAGCTCGCCGAGGCGTTCGCGGGTGACGAGCCGGATCTCGTCCTCCACGACATCACCTCCTACCCGGCGATCGTCCTCGCCCACCGCTGGGGTGTGCCCGCCGTCTCCCTCTCGCCCAACCTCGTCGCCTGGGAGGGCTACGAGGAAGAGGTCGCCGAACCGATGACCGCAGAACTCAGGGCGTCCGAGCGCGGCAAGGCGTACTACGCGCGCTTCACCGACTGGCTCGCGGAGAACGGGATCACCACGCACCCCGACCGGTTCGTCGGCCGGCCGCGCCGCAGCATCGTCCTCATCCCGCGGGCGCTCCAGCCGAACGCCGACCGCGTGGACGAGTCGGTGTACTCCTTCGTGGGCGCGTGCCAGGGCGACCGTGCGAGCCAGGGGGAGTGGAAGCGCCCCGCGGACGCGGAGAAGGTCCTCCTCGTCTCCCTCGGCTCGTCCTTCACCAAGCAGCCCGCCTTCTACCGCGAGTGCGTGAAGGCCTTCGGGGACCTGCCCGGCTGGCACATGGTGCTCCAGATCGGCCGGTACGTGGCGGCGTCCGAACTCGGCGAGCTGCCGGGCAACGTGGAAGTCCACTCATGGGTACCGCAGTTGTCGGTGCTGCGGCAGGCTGACGCGTTCATCACGCACGCCGGGGCGGGCGGCAGCCAGGAGGGCCTGGCCACCGGCACCCCGATGGTGGCGGTGCCGCAGGCGGTCGACCAGTTCGGCAACGCCGACATGCTGGTGGGACTCGGAGTGGCGCGCCGCGTCGCGACGGAGGCGCCGGCGGCGGAGTTGCGCGAGGCGGTGCTGTCGCTGACCTCCGACCCGGAGGTCGCGGCGCGGCTCACGTCGATCCGCGCGGAGATGGCGGTGGAGGGGGGCACGCGACGAGCGGCGGACCTGATCGAGGCGGAGCTGCGCGGGGCCGACTCCGTCGGTCCGCCCGGCGATTGAGGGCACCGCCGAAGGCGGTACGGGGTCCGGGGCTTGCCCGGTTCGGGGAGTGGAAGTCCCCCTACGGCCGCCCGGGCCGAAGGGGGAGGGTGGGGGACAAGGCGCCCGCCGTAGCGACACGCACCCGCCCCCGCCCACCTCAGACGTGGACCGGGTCCACCCCCCGCGCGTCGTCCGCCCGCTCCCGTTCAGGCGTCGGCGGCTCGTCGTGGGTCATGTCCGGAAGCCAGCGGAGCCACTTCGGGAAGTACCAGTTCCGCTCACCCAGCAGCGCCATGATCGCGGGCAGCAGCACCCCGCGGATGACCGTCGCGTCGATCAGCACCGCCGCCGCGAGGCCCACGCCCATCTGCTTCATCGACTGCATGGACAGCGTTCCGAAGATCGCGAAGACCGCGACCATGATGACCGCCGCGCTCGTCACCACGCCCGCCGTCGTCACCACGCCGTGCGTGATCGCCTCGCGGGTGTCGCGGCCCTTGGCCCTCGCCTCGCGGATCCGTGACACCACGAAGACGTGGTAGTCCATCGAGAGCCCGAACAGGATCACGAACAGGAACAGCGGCAGCCACGCGATGATCGCGCCGACGCCTTCCGCGCCGACCAGCGACGCGCCCCAGCCGTGCTGGAAGACGGCGGTCAGGATGCCGTACGCCGCGCCCACCGACAGCAGGTTGAGGACGATCGAGGTGACAGCGATCGTCAGGGAGCGGAACGACAGCAGCATCAGGACGAAGGCGAAGAGGACGACGAAGGCGAACACGGGCGCGACCGCCCCGGTCAGCTGGTCGTTGAAGTCCTTCGAGCCGGCGACCTGTCCGGTGATCGGAGCCTCGACGCCGTCGACCTTGCCGAGGGTCGCGGGCCGTACCTCGTCCCGCAGCTTCTCGAGGCTCTTCTCCGCCCGGTCCTGGTCGGATCCGCCGACCAGGGGGACGGACACGAAGGCGACGTTCTGCGCCTTGTGGGTGACGACTTCCACCGGTCCCTCGGACGCCCCGGAGCTCACGGCCTGCTCCTGGAATCCGGCGATGGCCTGCCGCACCTGCACGGAGTCGATGTCGTCCGCCTTGACGACGACCTGCGCCGGGTCGGCGCCGCCCGGGAACGCCTCGTTGATCCGCTCGTACGTCGCCACGATCGGCACCGAGTCACCGAACTCCTGGTCCAGGGTGAAGTTCTGAGTCTTCATACCGAGGGCGGGGAGGGCGATGGCGACCAGCGCTCCGGCGGCGACGATCAGGGACACCAGCGGCCGTTCGAGCACACCGCCGAGCACCCGGCTCCACACCCGGCTCTCACCGCTGTGTGGACCGGCGGCCCGCTTGCGGCGGTTGAGGAAGGGCAGCCGGCCCTTCTCCACCCGCTCGCCGAGCAGGGAGAGCAGCGCGGGCAGGACGGTGACCGAGCCGATCATCGCCACCGCCACCACGATCAGCGAGGCGAGTCCCATCGACTCGAACTCCCCGATGCCGGTGAAGAGCATGCCCGCCATGGCCACGCACACCGTCACACCCGACACGACGACGGCGCGGCCGCTGGTGGCCGCCGCGATCATGATGGCGGTGCGGCCGTCGCGGCCCGCGGCCCGCTCCTCGCGTTCGCGCCGCAGATAGAACAGGCAGTAGTCGACGCCGACGGCGAGACCGACGAGGAGCATCACGGAGTTGGCCGTCTCGCTCATCGGCATCACATGGCTGACGACGCCCATCAGGCCCATCGTCGCCATGATCGCGGTGATGGCGAGCAGCACCGGCAGCAGTGCGGCGGCCAGCGCCCCGAAGGCGATCAACAGGATGCCCAGCGCGACGGGCACGGCGGAGAACTCGGCCCGCCGGAAGTCGTCGCCGAACGCCTCGTCGAACGTCTTGCCCATGCTGGCGCCGCCGAGTTCCTCGACCCGAAGGTCCGGGTGCCGGTCCTGGACGTCCGCGACGGCCTTCAGTACGGGGTCGATCCGCTCGCTCGCGGTCTCCGGGTCGCCCCGCACGTCGAACTGCACCAGGGCGCTGCGGCCGTCCCTCGAGATGCTCTTCGTCTCGTAGGGCGACGTCACGGCCGTGACCTCATGCGTTCCCTCGACGGCCCGTACGACGTCGTCGACGGCCTTGCGGAACTCGGGGTCGACCGCCTTGACGGACCTGCTCCTGGCCTGGACGAGCACGCTCTCCGAGGCAGGCTCCTCGATGCCGGCCTGCTCGGTGATGCGTGCGGCCTGCGTGGTCTCGCCGGACAGCTGTTCGCTGTCCTTGAGTTCGACGGTGCCCGCGGCCGAGCCCGCCACCATGGCGAGCAGCACGAACAGAATCCAGATCCCCACGGCGGCCCAGCGGTGCCGGGCGCTCCAGCCGCCTGCCCGTGCGGCGATACCGCGCGGACCACTTCCTGTTCTCCCCATGACAGGCATGTCCCCTCGTTGTGCGAGTGCGTTCGTCCGGTGAATGTGTGAGCGCATGTGTAAATGGCGTGCGGGAATGCCCATATCCGTGATCTGCGCGTGAGGCAGGTGTGTGTGGAATCTGCGCGAAGGCCCGGCGCCCACCTCGAAGCTATGGGCGTCTTCAGGTCGTCTCGTCCTGCCGGGCGGTGACTTGCGGCGCGTGCTCCCTCCTCCTCCAGGACGGTGCGCATCCCTGACGAGATCGATGGAAGCCCCTTACAACTAAGGCACTTTGAAGGCCCGGTCCGACTTGGGACGGCATGGCCGATTTCTTATTACGAAACCTTGTTGACTGAGTCACAGCTGCATGAAGGTCTTGATCTGGGCGCGTCAATCGGTCAGGGTTTCGAGCCAGCCCCCGGAGATCTTCCGTCCGTGGGGCGATCCCCCCACAAAATTGATGACGAGGAGACCCCTCTTCATGGCAACTCACAAGCGCGCGAGCAGGATGAAGCTCACCGCCGCCATAACCGCCGTGGCAGCCGCAGCAGGCGTCACGCTTCTCAACACGTCCTTCGCCGGGGCGGCCGCTCCGGCCGAAGGCAAGATCTACGGTGCGAACGCCGAAGGCGCCGTCGCGGGCAGCTACATCGTCATGCTGGACGAGAAGACCGACAAGAAGGGTCTGGCCAAGGAGTACGGCGGCAAGCTGCAGCGCAACTACAGCTCCGCCATCAACGGCTTCTCCGCCAGCGGTCTGACCGAGACGGAGGCCAAGCGCCTCGCCGCCGACCCGGCCGTCGCCAAGGTCGTGCAGAACAAGAAGTTCAGCATCAACGCCACCCAGGACAACCCGCCGTCCTGGGGTCTCGACCGGGTGGACCAGGCCGACACGGCCGGGGACAGCAAGTACACCTACCCGGACAGCGCCGGTGAAGGCGTGACGGCGTACGTCATCGACACCGGGGTCCGGATCTCCCACAAGGACTTCGAAGGCCGCGCCACCCACGGCTTCGACGCCGTGGACAACGACGACTCCGCCGACGACGGCAACGGCCACGGCACGCACGTGGCGGGCACCATCGCCGGCGCGGCGCACGGTGTCGCCAAGAAGGCGAAGATCGTCGCCGTCCGGGTGCTCGACGACAACGGCTCCGGCACCACCGAGCAGGTCGTCGCGGGCATCGACTGGGTCACCCAGAACCACCAGGGCCCGTCCGTCGCCAACATGAGCCTCGGCGGCGGCGCCGACGAGGCCCTCGACGAGGCGGTCCGCAAGGCCATCGCCGCCGGTGTCACCTTCGGCGTCGCGGCCGGCAACGAGTCCTCGGACGCGGCCCAGGGCTCGCCGTCGCGGGTGAAGGAGGCCATCACGGTCGCCTCCTCCACCAAGGAGGACGCCCAGTCGGACTTCTCCAACTTCGGTGAGATCGTGGACATCTACGCCCCCGGCTCCGACATCACCTCGTCGTGGAACGACAGCGACGAGGGCACCAAGAGCATCTCCGGCACGTCGATGGCGACCCCGCACGTCGTCGGTGCCGCGGCGGTCTACCTCGCGGGCCACCAGGACGCGACCCCGGAGCAGGTCGCCACGGCGCTCACCGAGGGCGCCACGGCGGACAAGATCACCAACCCGAGCGCGGGAACGCCGAACAAGCTGCTGAAGGTCGTCGAGTGACCGACGGCCCACGTCGCTGAACCGGCGGTCGCCGTGCCCTCCCCCACGGGGCACGGCGACCGCCCTATTGTTCGAGCATGACGACGAGGTACGCGGCACTCCTTCGCGGGATCAACGTGGGCTCGGGCAAGCAGGTCCCCATGGCGCGACTCCGCGGGCTCATCAGCGACCTGGGCCACGGCGATGTCGCGACCTATCTCCAGAGCGGCAACGCCGTCTTCAACAGCGAGGAACAGGACGAGGACGCGCTCGCCGGCGGTCTTGAGCGCGCGATCGAGGAGACGTTCGGTTTCCATGTCGACGTCCTGGTGCGGGACGGGGCGTATCTGAGGTCGGTCGCCGACGCCTGCCCTTTCCCCGCAGCCTCGCTCCAGGGCAAGCAGTTGCACGTCACGTACTTCTCCGAGCGGGTCACCCCCGACCGGTTCGCGTCCGTCCGCGCCGCGGCCCACCTGCCGGAGGAGTTCCGGCTGGGCGACCGCGCGCTGTATCTCTACGCGCCGGAAGGCCTCGGCCGATCCAAGCTCGCGGTGGCGCTCTCCAGGCCGGGTCTGCTCAAGGGCGTCGTCGCCACCAGCCGCAACTGGAACACCGTCGTCAAGCTGGTGGAGATGACCAGCGCCTGACCCGGTGCCCGAGCCGGGCGCCGACAACGTCTATGCCGGCCTCGCCGGTCTCTACTTCGTTCGTGACCCTGCCGACGAGCGTCTGGGGCTGCAGCAAGGTGTATTCGAGGTCCCCCTCATCCTGCAGGACCGGACCTTCCACAAGGACGGCTCGCTCGCCTATTACGAGAAGTGGCTCGACGGTGGTCGCAGACCGGAGGACCGGCCGGTGCTGGCGAACCATCTCACCGGTCCACCGATTCCTCCGGACCCGGACGAAGCACGGTCCTACAAGGACACGGTCAAGTCCTATCCGGAGACGGTGACCAGAATCATCACTCAGGAGTTCAGCCCGCCGACGGGCACGATCGCGTCGATTCCGGACAGCGGCACAGAATTACCGGCGACGTACATCCATCACTGCCACATTCTCGAACACGAAGACGACGACCTGATGCGCCCATGGACGATCGTCGGCCACGACGGCGGCGACCACGACGGCGGCGACCACGACGGCCACGGCAAATGACGGGATCGATCCACCCGCGTGTGCCGGTCCGCGCCCAAGGACATGGACGACTCGTCAGAATTGGCCCGCCCGAACGCGGCCTGAATGGACCAGAAGCACCTGCCATTCGCTGATTAGGGTCCTCGGCATGAGCGCTTCCGACTCCGACGGCAGGACCGTCGTCGACTTCTACTTCGACCCCGCCTGCCCCTTCGCCTGGATCACCTCACGCTGGATGCTGGAGGTCGAACGCGAGCGTGATCTCGACCTCCGCTTCCGGGTGATGAGCCTTCACCTCCACAACATCGGCAACGAACTCCCCGACCGGTACCGCGCATTGGTCGACAAGTCGATCGGGCCCGTGCGGGTCGCCGCAGCCGCGGCCGCCGGGCACGGCGACGAGGTGCTGCGCGACCTGTACACCGAATTCGGCACCCGGATCCACCAGGGGAAGAACGAGAACTTCGACGAGGTCGTCGTGGAGTCCCTGGCCGCGCTCCGACTGCCCGCCGCACTGGCCACCGCCGCCCATGACCCCTCGTACGACGACGCGGTGCGCCGCAGCCACGAACGGGGGCACGACCCGGCCGCCGACGGCTATGTCGGCACCCCCACCATCCATGTGGACGGCACGGTCTGGTTCGGCCCGGTGCTGGGCTCGATACCGCGCGGCGAGGAGGCGGCGCACCTCTTCGACAGCTTCCGCGTCCTCGCGAACCACCCGGACCTGTACGAACTCAAGCGCGCCCGCACCGGGCGCCTGGTCCTCGACTGAGCAGCGCTGTCGCGAACCCGGAACGGCGACCGGCCGGGCGCCGGGCCTGTCAGGCGGTGGCCGCCAGCAGGCGCTCCGCCGCGGCCTCGTCGTAGCGGCGCAGCAGCAGCCGCGCCAGCTCCGGCGAGTCGCCCAGCACATCCGCCACCACGTCCGCGTCCCCGGCGCCCGCCGCGATGCGGTCGGGCAGCCGGCCGGGAGCGATCACGTACGGGGCCACGGCCACGCGCGCGCAGCCGTCCGCCCGCAGCGCCCGGACCGCGTCCTCGGTACGGGGAAGGGATGCGGAGGCGAACGCAGGCCGCACGGCGCACCAACCGGTGTGCCGCAGCTCCCGCGCTGTCTGAGCGATCACTGCGCTCGCCTCCGGGTCTGTGGAGCCCGCGGCGGCCAGCACCAGGCCCGTCGAGCTCATGTCCGCCGGCGTCAGGCCCGCCTCGTACAGCCGCCGCTGGACGGAGGCCAGCAGCAGCGGCGACGGCCCGAGGACCTCCGCCTGGCGGATCCGCAGCGCCGGAGGTGCCTGGCGCAGGACCGCCGGGATGTCGGCCTTGGCATGGAAGGCGCGGGTCAGCAGCAGCGGCAGCGCCACCACGTCCCGGACCCCCTCGGCCGCCAGCCGGCCGAGGACCTGCGGCACCGCCGGGGCGTTGAAGTCGAGGAACGCCGTCTCCACCCGCAGACCCGGCCGCAGCGAGGACACCCGCCGGGTCAGGGCGTGGACGGTCGCCGCGTGCCGCGGATCACGGCTGCCGTGCGCCACGACAAGGAGGACAGTGCTGTGCATCGGCGCTCAGCTCCTGACGAGAAGACCGCGGCTGCGCAGGATCCACCGCTCCAGCGGACTGAAGACCAGCAGGTCGATCGCGATACCGACGATCAGGATCAGGAGGATGGCGAGGAACACGCCCGGCATGTCCGCGTTGTTGCGGCCGTTCTCCAGCAACTGGCCGAGCCCGAGGCCCAGGTCGGGCGAGGAGGCGATGATCTCAGCGGCCATCAGCGACCGCCAGGAGAACGCCCAGCCCTGCTTCAGCCCGGCCACGTAGCCCGGCAGCGCCGCCGGCATCACGATGTGCCAGGTGCCCCGCAGCCCGGTCGCGCCGAGCGTGCGGCCGGCCCGCAGGAACAGCGGCGGCACCTGGTCCACGCCGGAGACCAGGCCGTTGGCGATCGAGGGGACCGCGCCCAGCAGGATGACGGCGAACATCATCGAGTCGTTCAGACCGAGCCAGATCACGGCCGGCGGCACCCACGCGACCGACGGCAGCGACTGAAGCCCGGACAGGATCGGGCCGATCGCGGCGCGCACGAACTTCACCCGTGACACCAGCAGGCCGAGCGGCGTGCCGATGGCGAGAGCCAGCAGGAAGCCCAGCAGACCGCGGGAGACGCTGGTCCAGATGACCTCGAACAACGTGCCCTGAAGCCACATGTCGGACAGTCCGTCCCACACCGTTGACGGCGCGGGCAGCTTGTAGTCCGGGGTGACCTCCGCCCACACGAGGACCTGCCAGGCCACCAGCACCAGCGCCACGGCGGTGATCGGCGGCAGCACCTTCTTCAGCAGCACCTCGCGCACCGGCGTGCGGTTCACCTGCACCGCGTCGAGCGCGTCGAGGCCCGCCTCGAGTCCCGCCAGGTCGTCGGACCTGGCGGCGCCCTTCCCGGTGGCCGTCCCGGTCGTGTCAGTGCTGGCCATGTCGGCGGATCTCCCCACGCAGTTCTTCGGTGATCTCGACGGACAGCTCCGCCACGGCGGGGTCCTCGATACGTCGCGGCTGGTCGATGTCCACGGTCCACTCGTGCGCCACCCGCCCCGGCCGCGACGACAGCAGCACCACCCGCTGCGCGAGTCGCACCGCCTCGCGGACGTTGTGCGTGACGAACAGGACCGAGACGTTCGTCTCCCGCCAGATACGGGTGAGCTCGTCGTGCAGCACATCGCGGGTGATGGCGTCGAGCGCCGCGAACGGCTCGTCCATCAGCAGGAGTTGGCTGTCCTGCGCCAGGGCGCGCGCCATCGCGACCCGCTGCCGCATACCGCCGGACAGCTCGTGCACCCGCTTGCCGTACGCACCGCCGAGCCGCACCAGCTCCAGCAGCCGCTCCGCCTCCTGACGCCGGGCGCCCTTCGGCACCCCGCGCAGCCGCAGCGCGAGCTCGATGTTCTTGCCCGCGGTCAGCCATGGGAACAGCGCGTGCTCCTGGAACATCAGCGCCGGCCGCCCGCCGGGGGTCTCGATGGACCCCAGGGTCGGCCGGTCGAGCCCGGCGACCAGGTTCAGCAGCGTCGACTTGCCGCAGCCCGAGGCCCCCAGCAGGGTGACGAACTCGCCCGGCGCGACATCGAGTGTGATGTCGTCCAGGACGAGCTGCGGCCCGGTGGGCCCGTTGAAGGACTTGGAGACATGCCCGATGCGAGCCGCGTACTCGTGCTCGACACCGACGCGGTCCTCGGCCTTGGCGATGGCAGTGGCCATGGTCGTCACCTCCTGGGAACTCGGCTGCTGTTACGGATTACTTGACGCCGAGCCCGGCGTCGCCGACCTCGGGCCGGCCCTCGGCGGCGAGGACCTTGTTCAGCGGCTTCAGGTCGTAGATCCCGGCGAGGTCCGGCTGCTGGAGCAGGCCCGTCCGCACCGCGTGGTCCGCCTGCGCGTCGAGGGTCGCGGCCAGCGGGTCGTCGGTGAAGCGGATCGACTTCCACGCCGGGTCGATGACCTCGGGCGGCAGCGGCTTGCCGGTCAGCTCCTGGAGCTTCGCGTTCGCCGCTTCCTTCGCCTCGTCGGGGTGGGCGTTGATCCAGGCGTTCGTCCGCACCGTGCCGCGCAGCACCGCCTCGACGACCTCCGGGTGCTCGGCGAGGAACGTCTGCGACACGATGATGTTCGTGATCACGAACTTCTTGTCCGGCCACAGGTCCGACTCGTCCAGCAGCACCTTCGCACCGTCGCTCACCAGCTTCGACGCGGTCGGCTCCGGTACCCACGCGCCGTCGACCGAACCGGACAGATAGGCGTTCGGGGTGACCTTGTTCTCGGTGCGGACCACGGAGACGTCGCCCTTGCCGGTCTGGGCGTCGACCTTCCAGCCCTGCTCCGCGATCCAGTTGAGGAACGCGACGTCCTGGGTGTTGCCGAGCTGCGGGGTGGCGATCCTCTTACCCTCGAGGTCCCCGACCTGTCGGATCTTCTTCGGGTTCACCACCAGCTTCACCCCGCCGGAGGCGGAGCCGCCGATGATCCGCAGGGTCTCGCCCTTGGACTTCACATAGCCGTTGATCGCCGGCGAGGGGCCGATGAAGCCGATGTCGATGGACCCGGCGTTGAGGGCCTCGATCTCGGAGGGACCGGCGTTGAAGGTCGAGGCCGACACCTTGGTGCCGCCCAGCTCCTTCTGGATGATGCCCTGCTGGTCACCGACCAGGGCGGTGGCGTGGGTGAGGTTCGGGAAGTACCCGATCTTCACGGTGTCGAGACCGCCGGTCTTCTCGCCCTTGGCGGCGGGAGCGACCGAGTCGTCCTTCGCCTGGGAGCCGTAGCCGCAGGCCGTCAGGACGACGGCGAGGAGCGGCACGGCGGCGGCGGCGAAGCCGCGCCTCAGGAAGGTACGGGTGGCTGGCACGGGAGGATTTCCTCTCGTAGGCCCGGTCTCACGTCATGTGCGACGCTGCCGGGTCGTCGGCGGTCAGGCGGGGTCTTCGGCGGTGCGGAATGCGGGCGCGCATGCGGTGCGCGTACGTCATCGCGCACATCGCGCCACCCCGCCCGTGCCCGCGCCGAGCGCCCCGCTGCCGACGCGGCCGCCCTCCTTGGCGAAGGTCGAGTAGATGTCGGTCATCGTCAGAAGTCCCAGCCCTCGTCGTCCACGGTGGTCGGCGTGTCCTCGGCGGCGAACGCGTCCCCGGCCATGCCGGCGGCAAGCGTGGTGCCGTCGGCCGGGTCGATCAGCAGGAACGAACCGGTGCGGCGGGAGTGGGCGTACGAGTCGAGGGCCAGCGGCTCCGCGGTGCGGACCTTGACGCGGCCGATGTCGTTGGCGACGAGCCGGCCCGGCTCGGGGTGCTGGGAGAGGTCGTCGAGGGTGAGCCTGGAGGGGATCTCCTTGACGATCGCCTTGACCGTGCGGGTCGTGTGCTTGAGCAGCACCCGCTGGCCCACGGTGAGCGGCTCGTCCGCGACGTGGCAGACGGTCGCCTCGACGTCCTGCGTGGTGGCGG
Source organism: Streptomyces sp. Tu 2975 (assembly GCF_009832925.1). GTDB lineage: Bacteria > Actinomycetota > Actinomycetes > Streptomycetales > Streptomycetaceae > Streptomyces. Next base: position 1,779,420 of record NZ_CP047140.1, on the reverse strand, counting down.
GCGCGTCGTCGCTCGGCACGATGAGGTCGCCGCGGGAGACGTCGATGTCGTCCTCCAGCAGCAGCGTGACGGACTGCGGCGTCCAGGCCACGTCCACGGACCGGCCCAGCAGGTCGATGCCGGAGACCTTCGACGTGCGGCCGGAGGGCAGCACGGTCACCGACTCGCCGACGCGGAAGGTGCCGGCTGCGATCTGCCCCGCGTAGCCGCGGTAGTCGGGGTGCTCGGCGGTCTGCGGGCGGATCACGTACTGCACGGGCAGCCGGGCGTGGCAGGTGGTCAGGTCGTGGCTGACGGGGACGGTCTCGAGGTGCTCGAGCACGGTCGGGCCGCCGTACCAGTCCATGTTCGCGGACGGGTCCACCACGTTGTCGCCGGCCAGCGCGGAGATCGGGATGGCGGTGATCTCCGGGACGCCCAGCGAGGCGGCGTACGCGGTGAACTCCTCGGCGATCTTCGCGAAGACGGGCTCCGCGTAGTCCACGAGGTCCATCTTGTTGACGGCGAGCACCACATGCGGAACGCGCAGCAGCGCGGCGACCGCGGCGTGCCGGCGGGTCTGCTCGACGACGCCGTTACGGGCGTCGACCAGCACGACCGCGAGCTCCGCCGTCGAGGCGCCGGTGACCATGTTGCGGGTGTACTGCACATGGCCCGGGGTGTCGGCGAGGATGAACCGCCGCCGCGGGGTGGCGAAGTAGCGGTACGCCACGTCGATGGTGATGCCCTGCTCGCGCTCGGCCCGCAGGCCGTCGGTGAGCAGCGCCAGGTCGGGCGTCTCCTGGCCGCGGCTGCGGGAGGCGTGCTCGACGGCCTCCAGCTGGTCGGCCAGGACGGACTTGGAGTCGTGCAGAAGCCGCCCGACCAGGGTGGACTTGCCGTCGTCGACGGACCCGGCGGTGGCGAAGCGCAGCAGGGTGGTGGCGGAGAGCTGTTCGGCCAGCTGCTCGGTGGGGCTGGTCATCTCTAGAAGTACCCTTCGCGCTTGCGGTCTTCCATCGCGGCCTCTGACAGCTTGTCGTCGGCGCGGGTCGCGCCCCGCTCGGTGAGACGGGAGGCGGCGATCTCGGTGATCACGGCGGCCAGCGTGGTGGCGTCGGAGTCGACGGCGCCGGTGCAGGACATGTCGCCGACGGTGCGGTAGCGGACGAGCCGCTTCTCGGTCGTCTCGGTGTCCTTGGGGCCGCCCCACTCGCCGGCGGTGAGCCACATGCCGGAGCGCTTGAACACCTCACGCTCGTGCGCGAAGTAGATCTGGGGGAGTTCGATCTCCTCGCGCTGGATGTACTGCCACACGTCCAGCTCGGTCCAGTTGGACAGCGGGAAGACCCGCACATGCTCGCCGGGCGCGTGGCGGCCGTTGTAGAGCTGCCACAGCTCGGGCCGCTGACGGCGCGGGTCCCACTGCGAGAACTCGTCGCGCAGCGAGAACACCCGCTCCTTGGCGCGGGCCTTCTCCTCGTCGCGCCGGCCGCCGCCGAACACCGCGTCGAAACGGTGCTGCTGGATGGCCTCGGTCAGCGGCACTGTCTGCAACGGGTTACGGGTGCCGTCGGGCCGCTCACGCAGCTTGCCGGCGTCGATGTACTCCTGCACCGAGGCGACGTGCAGCCGCAGCCCGTGCCGGGCGACGGTGCGGTCCCGGTACTCGAGCACCTCGGGGAAGTTGTGACCGGTGTCGACGTGCAGCAGCGAGAAAGGCACCGGCGCCGGCGCGAACGCCTTCAGCGCAAGGTGCAGCATGACGATCGAGTCCTTGCCGCCGGAGAAGAGGATCACCGGCCGCTCGAACTCGCCCGCCACCTCGCGGAAGATGTGCACCGCCTCCGACTCGAGGGCGTCCAGGTGGGAGAGCGCGTACGGGCTGTCTGTGCCCTCGTGGACAGTGGCGACGGTCGTCATACGGTGACCCTTTCGTGATCCCCAGAGCTGACGCTTGGGAGGTGCCCCCATCTCCGCCTGTGCGGCGGGAAGGCGCGGCAATCATGGTCGGCTGCGGCCCGGCTGCCGCGCATGCGGCGCTCACAGCAGCCCCCGCTCGCCGAGCAGTGCGTGGAGCGCCGCTGCGGACTCCTGAACGGTCTGGTTGTGCGACTCGATCCGCAGATCGGGCGACTCGGGCTCCTCGTACGGGTCGTCGACGCCGGTCAGGCCGCTGATCTCGCCCGCGGCCTGCCTCGCGTACAGGCCCTTCACGTCACGCACCGAGCAGACCTCGACCGGAGTGGCGACGTGCACCTCCAGATAGGGCGTGCCCTCGCTCAGGTGGCGCTTACGCACCGCGTCCCGGCTGTCCGCGTACGGGGCGATGACCGGCACCAGGACCTTCACACCGTTGGACGCCAGCAGTTCGGCGACGAAACCGATCCGCTGCACGTTCGTGTGCCGGTCCTCCCGGGTGAAGCCGAGGCCCGCGGAGAGGAACTCCCGGATCTCGTCACCGTCGAGGAGCTCGACCCGGTGGCCCTCCGCGCTCAGCCGTCCCGCCAGCTCGTACGCGATGGTGGTCTTGCCGGCGCTCGGCAGACCCGTGAGCCAGATGGTGGCTCCGGTCACTTCCTTCTCCTGAATCTCCGGTGTGTACGTCATCAGCCGTGCAGCCCGCACTCGGTCTTGCCCCGCCCGGCCCAGCGACCGGCGCGCGCGTCCTCGCCCTCGAGCACCCGGCGGGTGCAGGGCGCGCAGCCGACGGAGGCGTAGCCGTCCGTCAGCAGCGGGTTGGTGAGCACGCCGTGCTCGGCGACGTAGGCGTCCACGTCGTCCTGCGTCCAGCGGGCGATCGGGGAGACCTTGACCTTCCGCCGCTTCTCGTCCCAGCCCACGACCGGGGTGTTCGCCCGGGTGGGGGACTCGTCGCGGCGCAGGCCCGTGGCCCACGCGTCGTAGGCGGTCAGGCCCTCTTCGAGCGGCTTGACCTTGCGCAGCGCGCAGCACAGGTCGGGGTCGCGGTCGTGCAGTTTCGGCCCGTGTTCGGCGTCCTGCTCGGCCACCGTCCGACGGGGCGTGAGCGTGATGACGTTGACGTCCATCACCGCGTCCACGGCGTCGCGGGTGCCGATGGTCTCCTCGAAGTGGTAGCCGGTGTCGAGGAAGACGACATCCACGCCGGGCAGCACCCGGGAGGCGAGGTGGGCGACCACCGCGTCCTCCATCGAGGAGGTGACACAGAACCGCGGGCCGAAGGTTTTCGTGGCCCACTCGAGGATCTCCAGGGCGGAGGCCTCCTCGAGGTCCCGGCCCGCCTGCTCGGCCAGCGTCTTGAGATCCCGCTCGGCCTGAACCGTCGTCATATCTCTTCCCCTCCACCGTCGTTGCGCCGAAGTCCTCGCGTCAGCAGACCGAGGAACTTCAACTGGAAGGCCCGGTTGCACGCCGCGCATTCCCAGGCGCCGTGACCTTCTTCGCTGGGACGCAGATCCTCGTCGCCGCAGTAGGGGCAGTAGAACGGCGCTGCCCGCTCGCTCATGAGAGGGCCTCCTCGGAGGCCCTGGCCGCCCAGGTGGCGAAGCGCTCGCCGTCCGCGCGCTCCGCCTCGAAGCGCTTGAGGACCCGCTCCACGTAGTCCGGAAGCTCGGCCGAGGTGACCTTCAGGCCCCGCACCTTGCGGCCGAACGCCGGGTCGAGACCCAGCGCGCCTCCGAGGTGGACCTGGTAGCCCTCGACCTGGTTGCCCTCGTCGTCCAGCATGAGCTGGCCCTTGAGACCGATGTCCGCGGTCTGGATCCGGGCGCAGGCGTTGGGGCAGCCGTTGAGGTTGATGGTGAGCGGCTCCTCGAACTCGGGCAGCCGCCGCTCGAGTTCGTCGATGAGGGCGGAGCCGCGGCCCTTCGTCTCGACGATGGCCAGCTTGCAGAACTCGATGCCGGTGCAGGCCATCGTGCCCCGCCGGAACGGCGAGGGCGTGACCCGCAGGTCCAGCGCCTCCAGGCCGGAGACCAGAGAGTCGACCTGGTCCTCCGTCACGTCCAGCACGATCATCTTCTGCTCGACCGTGGTGCGCAACCGGCCGGAGCCGTGGCTCTCCGCCAGCTCGGCGATCTTGTTGAGGGTCGCCCCGTCGACGCGGCCGACGCGCGGTGCGAAGCCGACGTAGAAGCGGCCGTCCTGCTGGCGGTGGACGCCGACGTGGTCACGCCACTGCTGCGCCGGCTGCTCGGGGGCCGGACCGTCGACGAGCTTGCGCTTCAGGTACTCGTCCTCGAGGACTTGGCGGAACTTCTCCGGGCCCCAGTCCGCGACCAGGAACTTCAGCCGGGCGCGGTTGCGCAGCCGGCGGTAGCCGTAGTCGCGGAAGATCGAGACAACGCCCTCCCAGGCGTCCGGGACCTCGTCCAGCGGGACCCAGGCGCCGAGGCGGACGCCGAGCTTGGGGTTCGTGGACAGTCCGCCGCCGACCCAGAGGTCGAAGCCGGGGCCGTGCTCCGGGTGCTCGACGCCGACGAACGCGACGTCGTTGATCTCGTGCGCCACGTCGAGCAGCGGCGATCCGGAGATGGCGGTCTTGAACTTGCGGGGCAGGTTGGAGAATTCCTTGTTGCCGATGAACCGGCGGTGGATCTCCTCGATGGCCGGGGTGCCGTCGACGATCTCGTCCTGGGCGATCCCGGCGACCGGCGAGCCGAGGATGGTGCGGGGCGTGTCACCGCAGGCCTCGGTCGTCGACAGGCCCACGGCCTCGAGCCGCCGCCAGATCTCCGGGACGTCCTCGATCCGGATCCAGTGGAACTGCACGTTCTGCCGGTCGGTGAGGTCGGCGGTGCCGCGGGCGAACTCCTGCGAGATCTCCCCGATGACCCGCAGCTGCTCGGTCGTCAGCCGCCCGCCGTCGATACGCACGCGCAGCATGAAGAACTCGTCGTCCAGCTCCTCCGGCTCCAGGATCGCGGTCTTGCCGCCGTCGATCCCGGGCTTGCGCTGGGTGTAGAGGCCCCACCAGCGCATGCGTCCGCGCAGATCGGCGCCGTCGATCGAGTCGAAGCCCCGGTGGGCGTAGATCGTCTCAATGCGTGTCCGCACATTGAGACCGTCGTCGTCCTTCTTGGTCTGCTCGTTGCCGTTCAGGGGCGTGTGGTGCCCCATGGCCCACTGGCCCTCGCCACGGTGGCGTCCGGCCTTGCGGCGGGGCGTGACGGAGTCGGGCTTTTCAGGGCTGGCGGCCATGGTGATAGTCCTTCGAGACTGCAGGAGGGCGGCTCTGAGCTGCACACTCGCGGAGAAGCGCGACGGTGCGCAGGGCGGGGTGAAGAAAGTCGGAAGTGCGGCGGTGCTGAGCTCTCAGCAGGCCGGACAGATGGCGCTGGACATGCGGCCGAGGTCGACGTGCCGCCGACTCACCAAGGCAATTCCAGTGCTGGACATGACGGAAGCGTGTCATGGGACTTTGGACCCAGTCCACCTTCATCCAAAATGTGGACAACACTGTCCCGCATCGCGAGACAGTGTGTCCTGGGTCACCGGCGAACGTACGCCGTGCCCCCGGGCGGGCCGTTCGACCGCTCAGACCGCGGCACCCGGCCAAGGGCCCGGAGCGGAGACCTCGGCCTCCTCCGTGACCTTCTCGTCGAAGACACGGAAACCGCGCCGCAGATAATTGTCCTTCGCGTGCGGGCCGTCCAGGGAGCAGGTGTGCAGCCACACCCGCTCCGTCGGCGCTGTCCCCGGCCACCGCTCCGCCAGGTCCCAGGCGCGGGCCACCCCCGCCGACAGGAGATGACCGCCGATCCGGCGGCCCCGGAAGGCCGGGATCAGCCCGAAGTAGACGATCTCCACCACGCCGCCGTCCTGCGCCTCGAGCTCCACGTAACCGGCCGGCGTCCCCTTCTCGTACGCGACCCAGGTCTCGACCCCCGGGCGGTCCAGCAGCTTCTGCCACTCGGCGTACGTCATGCCCAGCCGGTCCGTCCACCGGACGTCCCCGCCGACCGCCGTGTAGAGGAACCGGCTGAACTCCGGCGAGGCGATCCCGGCGCGGACGACACGTATGTCCTCCCGGGGGCGGCCGACGGCCGCTGGTCGTCGCGGGAGGTCTGTTCGAGGGACCAGGTGGTCACGGTGACGGTGCTCATGCGCGACAGGGAATCACGGCATCCGCCCCCGACGCACGGCCGGGGCGCTCGAGTGCGGCAGCAGGTCCGCCGGCCGCTCCGGCAGCACCAGCTCCACCTCCACCTCCTCCGCGAAGCGGTACGGCCGGTGGGCCAGGACCTGCGCCAGATGCCGCCGCAGCCGGGACATCTCCGCCCGCACGGTCACCGTCCGCGACGGGTCCTCGAAGAGGTCCTGCGCCAGCTGCGCCGCCGACCGCCCGTCGCGGTGACGCGCCAGGACGTACAGCAGCTCGGCATGACGAGGGCTGAGCTCGTGCGACCAGCTCCCCGAGGCGCCCACGACGGTGACACACGGCCGCCGCGGCCTGCTCAGGTCCAGCACCACCCGGCCCGGCTCGGAAGCCTCCGGAGATGCCTCGTCGGGACGTACCAGCCAACCGCCCGGCAGCGGCTCCACCATGCACCGACCGAGCGACGGCAACCACAGCCGGCCGGCCCTGACCGACCTCGGCAGCGGCAGCCGGCCCGGCGGCGCCATGCCCGTCACCGCCGCCGGCCAGCCGTTCGCGTCCACCGCCACCGCCCGGCCACCCAACCGCCCCAGCAGCGGCGAGGCGACACTGCGCAGCCGGTCGAGCGCCTCGTGGTGGCGATTGCGCAGCTCGGCCTCCGCGAGACGGGCCACCGACGTGACCAGCGCCAGCGTCGCCGGATGCATCGTCGACAGCGGGCCGCTGATGTCGACGACACCGATCAGCCTGCCGTCCCGCGGGTCCGTGATCGGCGCCCCCGCGCAGGTCCACGTGTGGTGCGTGGAGACGAAATGCTCGGCGGAGTGCACCTGCACAGGACGCCGGGACACCAGAGGAGTACCGACACCGTTCGTGCCGACCAGCTCCTCCTTCCAGTCGGCGCCCACCACGAAACCGTGCGAATCGCCCTTACGGAGGACCGCCGCGCTGCCCTCACGCCACAGCAGCCGGCCCTCGGCGTCCGCGACGACCATGATGTGCTGCGCGCCCTCCGCCATGGCGACCAGGCCTTCGCGCAGCACGGGCAGCACCTCCAGCAACGGCGAGGCGAGCCTGCGCCGCTCCAGCTCCTCCAGCGGCAGCAGCCCGGCCCGGCGGTCCCGCTCCGGGTCCAGGCCCCGGCGCAGCATCCGCTGCCACGACTCGTCGATGTCCGCGCGTGGCCCGACCTTCGGCCGGCGGCCGGACAGGGCGGCGTCCCGCACACCCTTCAGCAGCCGCAAGGCCTCGGCGGTGTCCATGGCCGCAAGTCCGGCCAGGTCGAGCGATGCATTCTTCACGGGTCCTCCTCGGCGACGCCGGCGTCCGGTGTGCGGGGGTGGCCGTCCTGATCCTCCACCCGCGCGGCCGCCGCGCGCCGCGTTATGCCACACAAGGATGCAACCCTTTGCAACCGTCGCGAAGAGGCGTGCGCGTGTACGAAGGTGACGGAACACCGGTTCGCCGGTGTGGGTGGTGCCGTGTCGGCGCAGCACCACCCGTCAACCGTCGCGGGTGCGGGCCGTCTCACAGCGGCCCGCACCCGTTCGGTGTCTCACGACGGGCGTCCGCCCCGGTCGCCCCGCACGCGGGGCCCCGCCCAGGGCTCACACCACCGCGCGGGCCCGCTCCACGATCGAAGCCAGGTCCAGAGTGTGCGGAAGCGTGCCGAACACCGACCCGCCGTCGCCACCCAGACGCGACGCGCAGAACGCGTCCGCCACCTCCGGCGGGGCCCACCGCACCAGCAGCGAACCCTGCAGCACCAGCGCCATCCGCTCCACCAGCCGGCGCGCCCGCGCCTCGATGCCGTCCAGATCCGCCAGCTCCGTCAGCACGCCCTTGATCGCCCCGTCCAGCCGGTGATCCGCGCCCCGCGCCCTGCCCACCTCCTGGAGGAAGGCGTTCAGCGCCGACGGCTCCCTCTGCAGCACCCGCAGCACATCCAGCGCCTGCACATTGCCCGACCCCTCCCAGATCGAGTTCAGCGGCGACTCCCGCAGCAGCCGCGGCATGCCCGACTCCTCCACATAGCCGTTGCCGCCCAGACACTCCAGCGCCTCCGCGACCACCGGCGTGCACCGCTTCGCCACCCAGAACTTCGCCGTGGGGACCGCCAGCCGCAGGAACGCCCGCTCCTGCTCCGTGTCCGCGTCGTACGCCGCCGCCAGCCGCATCCCGAGCGTCGTCGCCGCCTCCGACTCCAGAGCCAGATCGGCCAGTACATTGCGCATCAGCGGCTTGTCGATCAGCAGCCCGCCGAACGCGCTCCGGTACGCCGTGTGATGGATCGCCTGCGCCACCGCCTGCCGCATCAACGCCGCCGAACCGAGGACACAGTCCAGACGGGTCGCCGCCACCATCCCGATGATCGTGCGCACCCCCCGCCCCTCCTCGCCGACCCGCCGCGCCCACGTCCCCTCGAACTCGACCTCGGCCGAGGCGTTGGACCGGTTGCCGAGCTTGTCCTTCAGCCGCTGGATCCGGAAGACGTTCCGGCTGCCGTCCTCCAGCACCCGCGGCACCAGGAAACAGCTCAGCCCGCCCCGTCCCGCGGCCGGGGCCACCTGCGCCAGCACAAGGAAACCGTCGCTCATCGGAGCCGAACAGAACCACTTGTGCCCCGTCAGCAGGTACTCGCCGTCCTGCGCCAGCGGCTCGGCACGCGTCGTGTTCGTCCGCACGTCGCTGCCGCCCTGCTTCTCCGTCATGCCCATCCCGAACAGGACCCCGCGCTTCAGCGACGCCGGACGCAGGCCCTCCTCGTACACGGTCGACGTCAGCCGCGGCTCCCACTCGGCGGCCAGCACCGGATCGGTACGCAGCGCCGGCACAGCGGCGTGCGTCATCGACACCGGGCAGCCGTGACCCGCCTCGACCTGCGTCCACACCAGGAAGCCGGCCGCCCGGCGGACATGCCCGCCCGGCCGGCCCCAGGCACTCACCAGACCCGCGGAGACGGCACGGCCCAACAGCCGGTGCCAGGCCGGGTGGAACTCCACCTCGTCGACCCGGTGCCCGTACCGGTCGTGCGTCCGCAGCCTCGGCGGACACCCGTCCGCCTGCGCCCCCCACTCCTGGGCCTCCACCGAACCCGCCGCCCGGCCGAGCACCGAGAGCTCCTCGCGCGCCGCGTCACCGGCCTCCGCCGCCACATGCCGGTCGACCGCCTCCGCGAGGGCCCGGTCGGTGGCGAACACGTCGTGCCCCACCAGGGGCGGAGGCTGGTTGGACACTGTGTGGGTGCTGGCTGCCATGCCGATACGGTAAGGAGGTGCAGGCAGCAAACGAAACACCCGAGCGGCCGTCGGGCCGGCTCCACCGGGCCCGAGTCCTCTACCGCAACGTCTCGAAGCGGAAGATGGCATGGCTGCTGCTGAAAGACACCGTCAATTCGTGCATCGAGTACCGCATCCTCGGCCTGGCCGCCGAGGCGGCGTTCTTCACACTGCTGTCCGTCCCGCCGCTGATGCTCGGACTGATCGGCCTCCTCGGCTACATCGACGACTGGACCAACACCACCACCGTCGCCTCCATCGAGGAGAACATCCTCACCGCCGTCGGCACCGTCCTGTCCGACCGCGGCGTCAACGACATCGCCAAACCCCTCCTCGAAGACGTCACCCACGGCGGCCGGCCCGACCTCATCTCCATCGGCTTCGCCATCGCCCTGTGGTCCGGATCGCGGGCCGTCAACGTCTTCATCGACACCATCACCGTCATGTACGGGCTCGACGGCCACCGCGGCATCGTCGCCACCAGGCTCCTGGCGTTCCTGCTGTACATCGTCGCCCTGCTGATCGGCGCGGTCGTCCTGCCGCTCGCCGTCGTCGGCCCCGACCGGGTCGTCGAACTGATGCCCTGGGGCACGGAAGTCGTCCGGCTCCTGTACTGGCCCGTCGTCATCCTGCTCTCCATCGCGTTCCTCACCACGCTCTACCACGTGTCCGTGCCCGTGCGGTCCCCCTGGGTCGAGGACATCCCCGGCGCGCTCGTGGCCCTCGGCATGTGGGTCCTCGGCAGCTTCCTGCTGCGGATCTACCTCACGAGCACGGTCGAAGGCCCCACGATCTACGGATCGCTCGCCGCGCCCATCGCCTTCCTCCTGTGGATGGGAATCTCCGCGTTCGCCGTCCTCGTCGGCGCGGCCGTCAACGCCGCGATCGACCGGGTCTGGCCGTCGGTCGCCACGGCGGCGGCCCGCGCCGCGAACGAGCGGGCGCGCGCCGCCGACGCGGCGCAGCTGCTGGCGCGGGCGCGCGCGGCGGAGATGTACGGCGACGCGGACGACGACGGGGACGACGAGGAGGGCGGCGGGGACATGCCGTCCGAATTCCCGGAGCGTTGGTCGAAGTTCCTGCCGGTGGACGACGTGCGGGCGCGGCTGCACTCGACGAAGGAGAACGGCCGGGAGGGCCGCGAGTAGATTCCTCTTGGGCGCTGCGCGCCCGGGCGTGGCCCGTGTTCGGCCCGGCCGGCCTGCTTGGACATGGCCCGGTCCGGTGCGTGGCGCCCCTGGTGGGGCGGGGCTGGTCCTGTGCGTGCGCCCCTGGCGGGGCGGGGCTTACCCGGGGTGCCCTTGCGGGCGTGGTCCGGTCCGGGTGAGTGTCGCCCTCTCCGGGGGCCGCCCGGCCCGGTGCGCGTCGGCCCCTGCGGGCTGGGCCCGGTCCTGGTGCGTGTGCCCTTGCGGGGCGGGGGCGCCGGCTCGGTGGTGGGTGCGGGTGTCGGGGCCTCCGGAGGGGGGTGTCCGGAATGGCTGTCCTCACCGCGCTGCGCGCGAGTTACGACGCTTTACTTCCGGACACCCCCTCCTACGACCCCGCCCCCCTCACGTCCGGTACCGCCCGTACCGGCCGGTGGCCGACTTCACGCTGAGGCGGCGGTCCGGCCTTGGGCGGGAACAGCTCGGTGGGACCGCACGTGGGGTGCCCGTCGGTGTTCGTTCCGGGGCGGCCGCTGAGCTCGGCCGGTGTCCGTTTCCGTCGGGCGCGCTGGGGCGGGCGGTGTCGCGGCGCGAAGCTGCCGTCCTAGGGGTGTGGGGGCGTCAGCCCCCACCAACTTCCCCTCGCCGGGGAGGGGCCGGGGGCGCCGGCCCCCGTGGGGTCCGGGGCTTGCCCCGGTTCGGAAGCCCCGCAGGGGCATAGCCTCGGAGGTATGTACGCGGAGCGCGTCTCGGTCGTCCCCGGGGCCGTCGTGTGGACGCGGAGTGCCGGTCCCGGGGCCGGACCCGTGCTGCCCGACGGCTGTATGGATCTGCTCTGGTCGGAGGGGCGGCTGCTCGTCGCCGGGCCCGACACGCACGCGCAGACCCCCGGCGCGGCCGGGTCCTGGGCGGGAGTGCGGTTCGCGCCCGGGAGCGCGCCCGCCGTGCTGGGTGTGCCCGCGCACGAGCTGCGGGACCGGCGGGTGGAGCTCGCGGACCTGTGGGGCGACGCGGAAGCGCGCAGGCTCGCCGAGCGGATCGGTGAGGCCCCGACGAGGCGGTGGAGCTGGAGGCGATCGCCCTGGAGCGGGCCGTTCCGCCGGACCCTCTGCTGGGGGCCGTCGTACGGCACCTGGACGCCGGCGGCACGGTCGCCGACGCGGCCGACGCGGCCGGGCTCGGCGCCCGGCAGTTGCACCGGCGGTCGCTGGACGCCTTCGGCTACGGCCCCAAGACGCTGGCCCGCATCCTGCGACTGCAACGTGCCCTGGCGCTGGTGCGCCACGGCGTCCCGTACGGGGACGCCGCACACCGCGCCGGCTGCGCCGACCAGGCGCACCTCGCCCGGGAGATGCGCGCGCTGGCCGGGATCACGCTGGGCGCCTACGAAGTGCTGGCGAAGAGCGAGACGCCGAGCCCGTCGGGGTCGAGGACGACGGCGTAGCGCTGGCCCCAGACGGCGTCCCAGGGCTTGAGGTGGCCCCGATATCCGGCGGCGACGAGTTCGTCGTACAGGGCGTCGACCTCCGCGGGGCTGTCGCAGAGGAACGCCGGTGCCATGCGTTCGCCGCCTGTGGGGCGGGTCCAGTCGGGGTCGAAGGAGCGGACCGTCTCCTCGGTGTCCCACATCAGGCGCAGCCCCCGGGCAGTACGGCCTCCGCGTGCGGCGCGGAGTCCGCCTCCGCGGGGATGTCGAGACCGAGGCGGCGGTAGAAGGCGAGTGAGGCGGCCATGTCGCTGACGACCAGGCCGATTGCGTCGAATCGTGGAGTCATGCCCACCAAAGTAGGGCGGGACGGGCCGCTGGTCTTGAACGAATCGGACGTCACGGTTTCGTAAGGCGCCCGGCCGGTGGGACGTCCCGGCGGGCGAGGACACTGGCTGTATGCAGAGCATTCTGGTCGTGGACGACGACCCGACGGTCGCGGAGGTCGTCACCGGGTACCTGGAGCGCGCGGGTTTCGCCGTGGACCGTGCCGCCGACGGGCCGCAGGCGTTGCGGCTCGCGGCCGGGCGGCGACCCGACCTGGTCGTGCTGGACCTGATGCTGCCGGGCATGGACGGCCTGGAGGTGTGCCGCCGGCTGCGGGCCGGTGAACAGGCGCCCGTACCGGTGATCATGCTCACGGCGCGCGGTGACGAGGACGACCGCATCCTGGGCCTCGAAGTGGGCGCGGACGACTACGTGACCAAGCCGTTCAGCCCGCGGGAGCTGGTGCTGCGGGTCGAGTCGGTGCTGCGCAGGGGCGGCGGGGGAGCGGGGGAGCGGCGCGCCGGGCCGGAGCTGGCGGCGGCGGGCATCGTGCTGGACCCGGGTGCCCGGCGCGCGACGAAGGACGGGCGCGAACTGGCCCTGACGCTCAGGGAGTTCGATCTGCTGGCCCATCTGATGCGGCACCCGGGCAAGGCGATCGGCCGTGAGCGGCTGATGCAGGACGTGTGGGGCTGGGAGTTCGGTGACCTGTCGACCGTGACCGTCCATGTGCGCCGCCTGCGCGGCAAGATCGAGGACGACCCGGCCCGGCCGAAGCTGATCCAGACGGTGTGGGGGGTCGGATACCGCTTCGACGTGGCGGAAGAGGGCTGATCGCCGTGCGGGACATGCTGCTCATCGCGTTCTACGCCCTGATGGGCGCTGCCGCGGCCGGGATCGTCGGCGCCCTCGTACTGCGGGTGCTGCGGCACCGTTCCGTCGCGGTGTCGCTGACCGTGGTCGCGGCGGTGACCGTGACCGCCATGCTGGCGGGCACCCTGGCGGTCGCACAGGCGATGTTCCTGTCGCCGCACGACCTGACCGTGGTCACGATGGTCGTGGCGATGGCGGCCGTGGTCTCCCTGGGCACGGCGCTGCTGCTCGGCAGATGGGTCGTCGCACGCAGTCGTGAACTGGCCCTCGCGGCACGGTCGTTCGGGGACGGCGGTTCCTTCGCCGCGCCCGGCGTCCCCTCCACGGCGGAACTGGAGGCGCTCAGCAGGGAACTGGCGGCCACCAGCGACAAGCTCGCCGAGTCCCGGCAACGGGAACGCGCTCTCGAGACGTCCCGGCGTGAGCTCGTCGCCTGGATCTCACACGATCTGCGCACCCCGCTCGCCGGACTGCGTGCCATGTCGGAGGCGCTGGAGGACGGCGTCGTCCAGGACCCCGACCGCTACTTCCGCCAGATCCGCACCGAGGTCGACCGGCTCAACTCGATGGTCGGCGACCTCTTCGAGCTGTCCCGCATCCACGCGGGCGCCCTCGCGCTGACCCCGACCCGTATGTCGCTCTACGACCTGGTCGGGGAGGCTCTCGCGGGCGCCGACCCGCTGGCCCGCGAGCACGGAGTGCGGCTGGTAGGTGACGGCGTCGAACCGGTGCCGGTCGAGGTGGACGGCAAGGAGATGACCCGGGTCCTCGCCAATCTGCTGGTGAACGCCATCCGCCGGACCCCTGCCGACGGCACGGTCGCCGTAGCCGCGGAACGGCGCCAGGACTGGGTGGTCGTCTCCGTCACCGACGGCTGCGGCGGCATCCCGGAGGAGGATCTGCCCCGGGTGTTCGACACCGGCTGGCGGGGCTCCCAGGCCCGTACGCCGCCGGCCGGTGCGGGTCTTGGACTGGCCATCGTCCGCGGGATCGTCGAGGCGCACGCGGGCCGCGCCGAGGTGAGCAACGTGAGCGGCGGCTGCCGCTTCGAGGTGTCCCTGCCCGCCGCAGCGCCGCGCTGACCGGCCGCGGTCCCGGGGAGCCGAAACAGCGCCGCCCGTGAGGCGTGAGGCGGCGGGCGGTGGGGCAGTCACACGTCGATGACCGGAGCGACACCACCGAACGACCGCTCGACGTGGGGGGCTTGGCCGCATGGCGCGACAATCGCACTGGGAATTCTTCGACGACCGCGGGCGGCTGGCTTCCGCACCGCGTACCCCGGCCCGGACGGTCACCTATATACAGGCGGGCGCCGCACTGTTCGACCACGGGCTGCTGCCGGCGGGCGTGTTCGGCTCCGCCCACGACGGCGCGGGCCCCGATCCGGCCAAGGCCGGCGACCTGCCGCTGACCGAGGTGAGCTACCTCGGGTCGGGCCCGGGTGTCGACGCGGACGCCGTACTGGCCACCGATCCTGATCTGGTGGTGGCCGTGACCTACGGCTCCGACCAGATCTACGGCCTGGATCCGGACACGGCCAAGTACCTGGAGGAACGCGTTCCGGTCGTTGTGCTCGACGTCGGCCAAGGGCGTTCGTTCGACGAGGTGCGTGAGCGGTTCGGCGCGCTGGCGCTCTCCCTCGGTGCGGTGCCCGACCCGTCGGCCGCGGCCGGACTCGAAGCGGCGCGGGCGCGGCTGGGCGCCGCCGCGGCCGAAGCGGCCGGGGTGCGGGTCCTGGCGCTGTCGCCGGCGGGGCAGGACAGCGTCCATCTCGCCAGGCCCGGTGCCTGGTCCGATCTGCGGGCCCTGTCGGCGTGCGGCGTCGGCCTGGCCGAGCCGGAAGCGGGCGCCGGGGTCAACTGGTCCACCACCGACTGGGCCGCCGCCGCCGGGCTGGAGCCGGACGTGGTTCTGGTGGATGTGCGGGCCAACGCCTTCCCCGTCGAGCGGTTGCGGGGGGTGGCGCACTGGGACGAACTCCGGGCCCGGGCGCGGCTCCTGCCGTGGAACCCTGAGATCCCGCCCAGCGCGCCGGCGCACACCCGTTTCTATGACGAGGCCGCCGAAGTCCTCGGGGCGTAGCGGCCCAGAAGGCAGGCGGGCGGCGCGCCCGGCCCTCGGTGGCCGGGTGATGTCGGCTGCGGCGTACGTCGCACCTGGAGGCTCTTGCCCCCGACGGGGCGGGGCCGTACGCTCACGGCGACGTACCGACTAGCCGGTATGCCCGGTGGTGCGTCGGTACACGGCGACGAACAGCCTGCCGGCTGTGCCCGCCGGCCCGATCCACCGCCGAACGCAGGAGCAGCCGGAGATGACCACAACCAACCGCCAGGTGCGCCTGGCCGCACGTCCCGCAGGCGAGCCGCGCGACACCGACTGGCAGCACGTCGAGGAGCCCGTCGGTGAGCCGGCCGACGGGGAGTTCCTGGTGCAGGTCCTGTACCTGTCGATCGACCCGGCGATGCGCGGCTGGATGAACGCCGGCCGGTCCTACATCCGCCCGGTGGAGATCGGCGAGGTGATGCGCGCCGGCGCGGTGGGCCGGGTGACCGCCTCCCGGCACCCCGGCTTCGCCGTCGGCGACCATGTGTCCGGCACGTTCGGCGTGCAGGAGTTCTGCCTCTCCGACGGGCGCGGCGTCATCAAGGTCGACCCGGCGGCGGCGCCCCTGCCGACCTATCTCGGCACGCTCGGCATGTCGGGCCTGACTGCCTACTTCGGACTCATCGACATCGGACGTCCCGAGCCGGGCCAGACCGTCGTGGTCTCCGGTGCGGCCGGAGCCGTCGGCAGCATCGTCGGCCAGATCGCCAAGATCCTCGGCTGCCGGGTCATCGGTATAGCAGGCGGTGAGCGCAAATGCCGCCTGGTGGTCGACGAGTTCGGGTTCGACGCCGCGATCGACTACCAGAGCGAGGACGTCCGCAAGGCGCTGCGCGAGCACGCCCCCGACGGCGTCGACGTGTACTTCGACAACGTCGGCGGCGACATCCTGGACGCCGTGCTGCTCCGGCTGGCGCGCGGAGCCCGCGTCGTGATCTGCGGTGCGGTCTCCCAGTACAACAGCACCCGGCCGCAGGGCCCCGCCAACTACATGTCGCTGCTGGTCAACCGCGCCTCCATGACAGGCATGGTGGTGTTCGACTACGCCGACCGCTACGCGGAGGGCGTCGCGCAGCTCGCGAAGTGGCGGGCGGAGGGCCGGCTCACCTCGCTGGAGGACGTGGTCCCCGGAGGGGTCGCGGCGTTCCCGGAGACCCTGATGCGGCTGTTCCGCGGTGCCAACCACGGAAAGCTGGTTCTCGAGGTCGCGGGTGGGCAAGGTACAGGCACAGCCAAAGGGGAGGGTGGGAGCCGGTGAAGGCGCTGACGTACCAAGGCCGTCATGACATCCGCTACGAGGAGGTCCCCGACCCGGTCGTGGCGAGCCCCACGCACGCGGTCGTCCAGGTCACCGCGGCCGGCATCTGCGGCAGCGACCTGCACATCTACGGCGGCAACCCGTTCAGTCCCGAGGTCGGCTACACCCCGGGGCACGAGTGCGTCGGCGTGGTCGTCGAGATCGGTGACCAGGTCACCCGCTTCCGGCCCGGTGACCGGGTCATGCTTCCCGCGTCGGTCGGCTGCACCCTGTGCCCGACCTGCGCGGCCGGCTACACCGCGCGGTGCGAGCGCGCCAAGAGCATGACCGACCTCTGCTACGGCGTGAGCCCGCAGCTCCCGGGCAGCCAGGCCCAGGCCCTCGCGGTGCCCTACGCCGACATCAACCTGATACGCCTGCCGGAGGACATCTCCGACGAGGCCGCCGTGGTGCTCACCGACAACGCACCCACGGCCTGGTACGGCTGCCGCCGCGCCCGCATCGGCCCCGGCGAGACGGTGCTCGTCATCGGCCTCGGCCCGGTCGGCCTGATGGCCGCCCAGTCCGCCTTCGCCATGGGCGCCGCACGGGTGCTGGGCGTGGACCTGGTCGCGGAGCGGCGTACCTTCGCCGCCACGCTGGGCGTCGAGCCGGTCGAGGGCGAGGACACCCGGGCGGCCGTGCGCGACATGACCGGGGGGCGCGGACCGGACGCCGTGGTGGAGGCCGTGGGCTCGGACGCCACCATCGAGCTCGCCCTCAAGACCGTGCGGCAGGCCGGACGGGTCAGCGTCGTCGGGGTCAGCCAGAACGAGGCCTTCCCCTTCCACATGGGGCTGGCGCAGGTCAAGGAGCTGGAGTTCGCCATCGGCCTGTGCTCGGTCCACTACGAGCTGCCGGTCCTGATGTCCCTCACCCAGGCCGGCCGGCTCACCCCGGAGGTCGTGGTCTCGCACCGCTTCGCGCTCTCCGAGGGCCCCGCGGCGTACGAACTGTTCAGCAGCCGCGCCGACGGTGTTCACAAGATCCTTCTCGATCCGTCCCGCTGATCCCTCTCGACGCCGCCGCGCCGGCCGTTGACGGGCCCGCGGCGGCTTCGCGCTCCGAGGGGTGACGTCCCAGGAGGAGGCGCCCGCCGGTCCAGGCGGGCGCCATTCCTCTGTCCTGTAGGTACCCCCCATGGGTATCTGCTACGGTGGTTTTCATACCCCCGCCGGGTATTTCTCCCCGAGGAGACGTCATGAAGACCCCCATGAAGATCACCGCCTTCGCCGCCGCGCTGGCCGCCTCTTTCGGAGCCGCCTACGGAGTGGGCAACGTGGTCGCGCCCGTCGGCACGGCGCCCGCGCCCGCCGCGCATTCGGAGCATCCGGCGGCCGGACGGGCGCCGGAGGAGCCGAGCGGCCACGGCCCCTCCGCGGCCGGTGGACTGCAGGTCTCCGGGGGCGGCTACACCCTCGACCTCGACACCCCGCGCATCACCGCCGGGCGGACCGCTGAGCTGCGCTTCACCGTCCGCGACGACGACGGCCGGCCCGTCACCGCCTATCAGCGCGAACACGACAAGGAACTCCACCTGATCCTCGCCTCGCGCGACCTCGGCACCTACCGCCATCTGCACCCCGCCAGGGCCGCCGACGGCACGTGGACCATCGCCACCGACCTGCCCAAGGCGGGGGACTACCGTCTCTTCGCCGACTTCACCCCGGCCGCAAAGGACGCGAAGAACCTCACCCTCGGCGCGGACCTCGCCGTCTCCGGCGCCTACCGGCCCGCCCAGCTGCCTGCCGCGGCCACAGTGGCGAAGGTCGACGGCTACACCGTCACCCTCGACGGCGCACTGCACCCCGGGAAGGCCGGCGAGCTGAAGTTGAACGTCTCCCGCGGCGGACGTCCCGTCACCGACCTCGAGCCGTACCTCGGCGCGTACGGGCACCTGGTGGCACTGCGCTCCGGCGACCTCGCCTACCTCCACGTCCACCCCGGCGGCGAGCCCGGTGACGGCACGACCCGCCCCGGACCCGAAGTGACCTTCACCGCCACGGCCCCGAGCCCCGGCGCGTACCGGCTGTTCCTCGACTTCAAGCACGAAGGCAAGGTCCGCACCGCCGTGTTCACCGTCGTCACGGCGGACACCCCCGGCCAGGGAACCGGTACGCAGGAGGACACGCCTCGGAACACGGAAGGGGACACGGGGGAGAGCCATGACGGGAGCGGGGACGGGCACTCGCACGAGTAGCCGGAGACCCCGCGGCGCAACCGGCCGGTGGAGCAGGGCAGTCTATGAGGTGTGTCCTCCTCCTCACTCCCTCATCAGGCGCAACACCCCGCCGCCCAGGGCCACATGATCGTGTGCGGGGACGACGCCCTCGCCCACCGGCTGGCCGGCGAACTCCGCGAGGTGTACGGCGAACGGGTCACCCTCGTCGTACCGGCAGCCCAGGCTTCACGGAGCCCTGAACTGCCGCTTTCCGGGCGGGTCAGGGCGTCCGCGCTCTTCGGCCGGATGTCCGCCGCCATGACCAGGGCCGTCGGCCCCACCGCCCCCACCGCTCCCGGTGACACCCCGCCGCCCGATCTGCCGAGGGTCGTCGAGACCCTGGAGCTCGACGAGAACGTACTCCTCGAAGCCGGCGTCGGCCGGGCCGCCGCACTGGCGCTGGTCCACGACGACGACGAGACGAACATCCGGGCCGCCCTCGCCGCACGCAGACTCAACCCCCAGTTGCGCCTGGTGATCCGGCTCTACAACCGCAAACTCGGCCAGCACCTCGCCGAACTCCTCGACCAGGCCGCCGCGCTGTCCCTCCCCGGCCTCACCGCTCAGGCACTCGACGCGTCGACCACCGTGCTCTCCGACGCGGACACCGCGGCCCCCGCGCTGGCCGCGACCGCCGTCGCCGGCACCAGCAAGATCGTCCAGGCGGACGGTCTGCTGCTGAGGGCCGTGGAGCGCACCCCGCCCGCCCGTGGCGAGGTCGCCGACCCCGGCCTGTGCACGCTCGCCCTGCTGTCGTCCACCACCAACGACCCCGCGGGCGCGGAAGGTTCCGACCGGAGCGGACAGGAAGGACCGCGCCTGCTGCCCGACGACCGGAGCGTCGCGGAGGCCACCGGACGCGGCACCGTTGTGCTCGAAGCCATCTCCTACCGAGCGGGGGGAAGGGAACCGGGCCCCCTCGCCGGCCGGAGCGTCCCCCTCGGCCGGCTGTTCTCCCGGCGGCTGCGCTGGTCGCTGGCAGGGCTCGGCGCCGCCGTCGTCGCCCTGGCCGTCGCCTCGTGGATCACCACCGGCGACGATCCGCTGCACGCCACGTACCTCGTCCTGCTGGACCTGTTCGCCATGGGCGACCCCGCGGCAGGCGCCGACGCCGACCGGCAGGTCCTGCAACTCCTCACCGGCCTGGCCGGTTTGATGCTGCTGCCGCTGGCGGTCGCGGCGGCGCTGGAGGCCCTCGGTACCTTCCGCACCGCGTCCGCCCTGCGCCGCCCGCCGCGCGGCCTGTCCGGACACGTCGTCCTGCTGGGGTTGGGGAAGATCGGCACCCGGGTGCTGATGCGCCTGCGGGAACTGGGCATCCCCGTCGTGTGTGTCGAGGAGGACCCCGAGGCCCGCGGCATCGCCCTCGTCCGCCGGCTGCGGGTGCCCACCGTGATGGGCGACGTGACCGAGGAGGGTGTCCTGGAGGCCGCCAAGATCCACCGGGCGCACGCACTGCTCGCCCTCACCAGCGTCGACACCACGAACCTCGAGGCGGCGCTCTACGCCCGCTCCGCCAAACCCGACCTCCGCGTGGCGTTGCGCATCTACGACGACGACTTCGCGACGGCCGTCTACCGCAGCCTGCGCGCCGCGCACCCCGATGCCCTGACCCGCAGCCGCAGCGTGTCCACACTCGCCGCGCCCGCTTTCGCCGTCGCCATGATGGGGCGCCAGATCCTGGGCGCCGTACCGGTGGAACGCAAGGTGCTGCTCTTCGCCGCCGTCGACGTGGCCGGACACCCCCAACTGGAGGGACGCACCGTCGCCGAGGCTTTCAGGCCCGGGGCATGGCGGATCGTCGCACTCGACGCCACGGACCCCGGCGACCGGCAACCCGACCTGGCGAACGCCCGCCGCGACCATGAAGGCAACCCGACCGGGCTGGTGTGGGACCTCCATCCCGGCTACGTGCTGCGGGCCCAGGACCGGGTGGTCGTCGCCGCGACGCGGCGGGGCGCCGCCGAACTCCTGGGACGGCGGCGACAGTTGCACCCGGGTGGATAGAAGGTGCGGCTTTTACTAGGTTTGCTGGGTGAATCCGCCTGATTGTCCTGCGGTAGAATTCTTTACCTAGTCATTGCAATGCTCCTGGAGCGGCGCAATGCGCGTCAGTGGCAGGAGGGTTTGCCGGCGCCATGCGGTGCCGGCCGGGCGGAGGGGTACGAGATGGCGCACGCGCGCATCAGCCGTGCCCGCCGTCTTGGCGGTTCGCCGCGCCTCGGCGGAGCGGCGTGTCCCGGTGGCTCGCCGCGTGTCGGCGGCTACGCGCGCCCCTGTGGTTCGCCGCGCCTCGGTGGTGTGTGTCCCGGCGTCGTACGCCACGGCGGCGTCACGCGCGGCGCCCGGACCGTGCGCATCGACGCGCGTGCGCGGGACGGTGTTCCCGATCCCACCCGTAGTGACCGACAGCCGGGCCCCACCGGGCCTGCCCGACTCACCTGACCGCCCCCCGACCCGATCCACGGCCGGTCGGCGCCGGTGTGCGGCGGTTGAGTCAGAATCTTTGTCGTCCGGTGGCCGCTGCGACGTCCCGCGGCACCGCCGGAGCAGACAACACAGCCGCCGCACATCGTCCGACGACCGCCCGTACGGAGCCCTCCATGGAACCCACCGCACACGTCAGCAAAACACCCCTCCCCGGAGTGGGCACGAGGTACGACCTCAAGACCGACGCCGGCGCGCACCTTTCCGTCGTCGTGCACCAGGACGGCCGCCGCATCCTCGCCTTCCACGACCCCGAGGACGACGACAACTGCAAGGATGCCGCCGCCCTCGCACCGCACGAGGCGACCGCGCTGTCCAAACTGCTCATCCCCGACCCCGTCGCCCACCTGCACCAGCACATCGAGATCGACCTCGTCACCGAACACATCCCGGTCACGAAACGCTCCCCGTACGCCGGCCGGCTGCTCGCCGACACCCAGGCGCGCACCCGCACAGGAGCATCCATCGTCGCCGTACTGCGTCGCACCGCGGCGTTCCCCTCGCCCACGCCCGACTTCCGCTTCGCCATCGGCGACACGCTCGTCGTCGTCGGAACCCGCGAAGGCGTCGACGCCGTTGCCGAACTGATCACTGGAGGATAGCCACCCGTGCACGACACCACCGCGCTGCTCATCGAACTCGGGTCGATCATCCTCGCCTTGGGCCTGCTCGGCCGGCTCGCCGGACGCATCGGGTTCTCACCCATCCCGCTCTACCTCCTCGCCGGACTCGCCTTCGGCCACGGCGGGCTGCTGCCCATGAACGCCAGCGAGGAGTTCATAGCCACCGGCGCCGAAATAGGCGTCATCCTCCTGCTGCTGCTTCTCGGCCTCGAATACAGCGCCTCCGAACTCGTCACCAACCTCAAGACGCAGTACCCCTCCGGCATCGTCGACTTCGTCCTCAACGCCCTGCCCGGCGCGGCAGCCGCACTGATACTCGGCTGGGGACCGGTCGCCGCCGTCGCGCTCGCCGGCGTCACCTGGATCTCGTCGTCCGGCGTCATCGCCAAGGTCCTCGGCGATCTCGGCAGGCTCGGCAACCGTGAAACGCCCGTCATCCTCGGCGTCCTCGTCATCGAGGACCTCGCGATGGCCGTCTACCTGCCGCTGCTGACCGCCCTGCTCGCCGGCCTCAGCCTCGCCGGCGGCAGCCTCACGTTGCTCATCTCGCTCGGCACCGTCAGCATCGTCCTCTACGTCGCCCTCCGCCACGGTCGGCTCATCAGCCGTGCCGTCTCCTCCGACAACCCCGAGATGCTGCTGCTGGTCGTCCTCGGCCTGACGCTCTTCGTCGCCGGCATCGCGCAGGAACTCCAGGTCTCCGCCGCCGTCGGGGCGTTCCTCGTCGGCATCGCGCTCTCCGGCGAGGTCGCCGAAGGCGCGCACAACCTTCTCGCGCCCCTGCGGGACCTGTTCGCCGCGGTCTTCTTCGTCTTCTTCGGGCTGTCGACCGACCCGGCGGACATTCCGCCGGTCCTCGTCCCCGCGCTGATCCTGGCCGTCGTCACCGCGCTGACGAAGATCGCCACCGGCTGGTACGCGGCCCGTCGCGCGGGCATCGGGCCGCGGGGGCGGCTGCGGGCGGGTGGCACGCTCGTCGCCCGCGGTGAGTTCTCCATCGTCATCGCCGGCCTCGCGGTCGGGGTCGAGCCCCGGATCGGGCCGTTGGCCACCGCGTACGTCCTGATCCTTGTGATCATCGGGCCGCTGACGGCGCGGTGGACGGAGCCGATCGGGCGCCGCTTCCTGCGGACGCCGGCGCCGGCGCCGAAGGAGCCGGCCGTGCCACTGGAAACGGCCGACACGGCGTCGACCCCGACCTGACCCACCCGGGCCGAGGGCCGGGGGCGCGGCGCTCTCGGGCGTGGCCCGGTCCGGCCCGGGCGGGCGTGGTCGGGTCCGGTGGCGTTGCCCGCGGCGCGGCGGGGCGTGGCGGGGCGTGGCCCGGTCCGCTGGCATGTCGCCCTTGCGTGTCGCCCCTGCGGGCTGGGCCCGGTCCTGGTGCGTGCGCCCCGCGGGGGCGGGGGCGCCTGCCTGGTGGGTGGTGCCGGGTGTCGGCGCGCGAAGCTGCCGTCCTAGGGGTGTGGGGGCGCCAGCCCCCACCAACTTCCCCTCGCCGGGGAGGGGCAGGGGTGTGGGGGCGCCAGCCCCCACGCGTCGCACATCGATACTGCGGGAAGGGGCGGGGTGGGGAAATGCCACCGCGCGGCAGCACGGGCCGACCTGCGTGAGGCTGTTCGGGCGTCAGCCCACGAGACCCCCACCGGCGGGGGGCGGAGCCCCCCGCACGCCGCTCGCGACGGGCCCGGTCGCGCGACAACGCCGCCCCGTTTTGGTTCCTTTGGAGATCGTCAATACGATCCGCGGATGATCATAAGAAGACGGCCCGCGGCCCGGACCTGCGTCCTTCTCGCAGTCCTGGTTGCCGGGCTGTTCCCGACAGGGATCGCCGCCGCCGACGAACCGGTGGCGAAGGAATCCCCCAAGGTCGAGCTCGTGCTCGATGTCAGCGGATCGATGCGCACCCGCGACATCGACGGCAAGAGCCGTATGGCCGCCGCGAAGCAGGCGTTCAACGAGGTGCTGGACGCCGTCCCGGAAGAGGTGCGGCTCGGCATCCGCACACTCGGCGCCGACTATCCCGGTGACGACCGCAAGCGTGGCTGCAAGGACACCCGGCAGCTCTACCCCGTGGGGCCGCTCGACCGGACGGAGGCGAAGACCGCCGTCGCCACCCTCGCGCCCACCGGATGGACGCCGATCGGCCCGGCGCTGCTGGGTGCGGCGGAGGATCTGGAGGGCGGTGACGCGACCCGCAGGATCGTGCTCATCACCGACGGCGAGGACACCTGCGCACCGCTCGATCCGTGCGAGGTCGCGCGGGAGATCGCGGCCAAGGGCATCCACCTCGTGATCGACACCCTCGGCCTGGTGCCCGACGCCAAGACCCGCGCCCAGCTCAGCTGTATCGCGGAGGCCACCGGCGGCACGTACACGTCCGTTCAGCACACCGACGAACTCTCCGACCGTGTGAGCCAGTTGGTCGACCGGGCCGCCGAACCGGTGGTCACGCCCGTCGCCACGCAGGGCGCCGGGCAGTGCCGCGACGCGCCGCAGCTCGAGCCGGGTCTGTACACGGACCGGGAGAAGTTCGGCGAGCACCGCTGGTACCGGGTGGACGTGCTGCCCGGCCAGGAACTGCGTGCCTCCGTGAGCGTCGGTGCCGACCGCGCGGTGAACAAGGACTACGGGGTGCTGCTGCGCGCCGTGACCGTCCACGGCCGTGAGATCGTGCGCGGCTCCGAGGCCGGCGACGGCCGTACCGATCTGATCTCGACCGGTCTTCGCTACCCGAAGCCGGAGCTCGAGGACGCCGACGGCGTCAAGCTCGCCGCGGAGACGGTGTGCCTCCAGGTGAGCAACTCCTTCTCGGCACCGCCCGCCGTCAAGACCGAGCCCGGACTGCCCGTGGAACTCACCGTGGACGTCGTCGACGCACCTGAAGCGGCCGCCGACGTGGCCGCGTTCGGCCTCGGGCGCGGCTGGTGGCTGCTGGGGGTCCTGGTGCCGGCCGGCTTCGTGGCCGGTCTGCTCTGGGGCTGGGTCTCGCGCTGGCGCATCGCCGTCTGGAGGACCAACTGATGCGTATCCCACGCATGATGACGGTCGGCGCGCTGACCGCCGCCGCGCTGTTCGGCCCGGCGGCCTTCGCGCTGGGGGCCGGCCCGTCGCCCGGCCCTGACGGCGACGACCGCGCCCCCACGGAGGCCGGTACGACCTTCCGTACGGCCACCCCGATCGAGCAGGACCAGAAGGCAACGGCGAACGCGTCGAGCGGTGACTACCTGTACTGGGTGTTCCCCGCCGACGCGGAGCAGCGGCCCACCGTCAAGGCCAGGGTCACGCTGCCCGAGTCGGCCGAGCGGCACGGCGCCTCGACGTGGCGGATCGACGTCTACGACGGGCTGCGCCGCCGCCAGGCCTGCATGTACGGCATGCAGGCCCGGACGGCGGCCGTAGACGCCACGTCGGTGGAACTGTCGTGCACGCTGCGGACCGTCCGGTCGCTGGCCGAGCCGTGGGCCGACGCCCCGCTGCCCGGCAGCTACTACATACGCCTGACCGTGACCGGTCTCCCCGAGGAGGATCTCGGCCTTCCCGTCGCCGCGGAGGTCGAGGCGGTGTCCAAGGAAGCGGGCGGGGCGTACGCGGTCGACGGTGCGCTCGCCGAGCCGCTGGTGCCGGGCGTCTCCGCGGACGAGCGGCGCAACGAGGAACAAGCGGTCCTGGACCGGTCGTCCGGCCGGTGGTCCGACCGCTGGATCTGGACCGGCGCCGGCGGTCTGCTCGCGGCGCTCGCGGGCGTCGGCGGTTACGTGCTCACCCGGGGCGCCGGCCGCCCCTCGCGGATGCCGCCGGGCATGTGAGTCCCCGGGCGGCCACGGCGCTCAGCCGTGGCCGCCCGGCCGCCTCAGAAGTCGAAGAGCACGCCGCTGCCGCTGCTTCGGACGCACGCATTCCCGAAGGTGTGGGCGTAGTCGACACGCGTGCCGTTCCACACGCCGTCCACCGTCACGGTCAGCGGATCCCACTGCTTGGTGCAGACGACGCTCGGGTCCCTGGTGGTGATGGCGTCGAAGGCGCCTTCCGCGGCGCGCAGTTCTGCGCAGGCGGCCTTCGCGGCGGGGTGGGTACCGGTCGCCGTGGGCATGCAGCTGAGCGTCACCGCGCGCATCACCGTCCCGGCCGTCGCGTCGTCCCCCGTGGTGACGGTCAGCACGAGGGCCGACGGCGGGTACAGCCTGTCCGGACCGGGCTGCGCGGTGTTCGCGCTGCCCACGGCGGGCGCCGCGACGAGAGCCAGCGTGGTGGTGGCTGCGAGCGCGAGGCCTCTGGCGATGTACCGCATTTCGAACACTCCCTGGGGTCGTTGTTTCGGAAATCGGACGGGAGTCTTACTCACCGCGCTGAAGAACGCTTGGTCCTGCGTACGGTTTCGGTCACGTGCCGTGATGCTCCGAGGGCAGGCGGTGACCGGGTGGGTGATGCTGACCAGCGGTTCAGTAGCCCGCCGAATAGGCCGAAGAAAGACGTTCCAGGTCGTTGATCAATTGAATATAAGGTGCGCGAATTCTTGAACCGTTGATTGAAAGGTGTGACGGTCTTCACGCCTGCGTCGCTCCCGCGTTGGACGAGCGGCGGGCATCGGGGTTCACTGAGCTGAGGACCCCAGGAGGTGGCGATGGAACCGGTCGAGGCCCTGAACCGGGTGGCCTTTCTCCTGGAACGCTCACGTGCGGAGACCTATCGCGTACGCGCCTTCCGTACCGCCGCCACGGCCCTCGCCGAACTCGACGCACAGGAGATCGCCGACCATGCCGAGGCCGGAACACTCGTCAAGATCAAGGGAATCGGACCCAAGACGGCCCGTGTGATCGAGGAAGCCCTCGCCGGCGGAACCCCTGCCTATCTCCAGCGACTCGAGGACGAGGCAGGCGCGCCGCTCGCCGACGGCGGCAGCGCCCTGCGCGCCGCGCTGCGCGGCGACTGCCACCTGCACTCCGACTGGTCGGACGGCGGCAGCCCCATCGACGAGATGGGCCGTGCGGCAGCCGCTCTCGGCCACGAGTGGGCCGTCCTCACCGACCACTCGCCCACGCTCACCGTCGCCAAAGGACTCACCGCGGAGCGGCTGCGTGCCCAACTCGAGGTGGTGGGCGAACTCAACAAGGAATGGGCGCCCTTCAGGCTCCTCACCGGCATCGAGTGCGACATCCTCCCCGACGGCAGCCTCGACCAGGATCCCGAACTGCTGGACCGCCTCGACCTCGTCGTCGCGTCCGTCCACTCCAAACTCCGCATGGAATCCGCCGCGATGACCCGGCGGATGGTCCGCGCCGTCGAGAACCCGCTCACCGACGTTCTCGGCCACTGCACCGGACGACTCGTCACCGGCGGCCGTGGCACGCGACCCGAGTCGCAGTTCGACGCGGACGAGGTGTTCGGCGCCTGCGCCGAACACGGCACCGCCCTGGAGATCAACAGCCGCCCCGAACGGCGCGATCCGCCGCGCCGGCTGCTGCGCCGCGCCGTGGAGGTGGGCGTCCTCTTCGCCGTCGACACCGACGCCCACGCGCCCGGACAACTCGACTGGCAGATCATCGGCTGCGCCCGGGCGGAGGAGTGCGGGGTGCCGGCGGAGCGGGTGGTCAACACCTGGACGGCGGACCGGGTCCTCGAATGGACCCGGACCCGGCGCCCGCCCGCCCCAGGTTGATCAGCCGCCGGACACCAGACGGACAGCCAGGAAGATGATCACCCCGTTGCCGACCAGTGCTGTGCCCAGACGGCCCTTGCCGCTGGTGAGAACCCGGCCGACCAGCGCCCCGCCCACGGCCAGCAGCGCCTGCCAGCTCGCCGAAGCGGCGAAGGCGGCGGCGACGAACATCAAGCCACCCGTGGCAGGCCAGTCGTCGTTGCGGAGCGCCAACACCAGTGCGGAGAAGTAGACGATGGTCAGCGGGTTGAGAACAGTGAGCCCCAGAAACTGCCAATAGGCGTGGAGCGGCCGCGTCTCCTCGACCCGTTGTACCGACCCGGGGTCGAGGGCGCGGCGGACGGCGTCCGCCAGTCCCTTCGTCGCGAGGGCGAGCAGCACGACCGCAGCCGTCCACCGCATGGGCTGCGCGACGGGCTGGAGCAGCCCGGCCAGCGCGGCACCCGTCAACGCGGCGACCAGCGCGTACAGACCGTCGGCCGTCGCCGTCCCCATCGCGCCGGCGAGACCGGTACGCAACGACGTCTGCGCGGAAAGCGTGACGATCATGACGGTGACGGCGCCGACCGGCATCGCGATCCCGAAACCGGCCAGCGCGCCGGAGATCAAGATGTCATTCACAGCTTCCCCAGGACGGGCGCACTCCGACTGCGTCGATCCAACTGCCGGGCCGAAGGCCGGTCAAGGCGATTTCCCACCCGCACGACGAGGTCGACGACCCCGGAGGCCGCGGCCGTGGGCCGCCAGGAACGGCGTAGGAAGACAGGTGCAATTAATCGCTGGCGCCCCGCCCCCGGGCGCCGCTATCGTTCTGCTCGTTCCGGGCCGCGGCAGTCGGCCGAGCCCGGTGGAACAGTGTTGGTTCGTCGAGATGAAGACGAGCAGGAGGTGAGGACATTGATGACTGTCACGGTGGCGGGCGCTGCCCGCGTTCAGAGGTTCATCATCGTTTCCACCCCTGTGGCCTCCGGCTGACACCCACTCGACGTCCGCGCGCGGAGCGCGCGCTGCCGGGGCCGCCCTTCGAAGGGTTCCCCTTGTCCCACACGCAGTCCTCCATGTCTTCCACCACCTCTGCCGCCCAGGACACGCTCGCCCCCTACGGGTGGGACCCGGCCTGGGAGGCCGAGTTCGCACCGTACGCCGCCCAGGGCCTGCTGCCCGGCCGCGTCGTACGCGTCGACCGCGGCCAGTGCGACC
The DNA here is from genome assembly GCF_009832925.1 of Streptomyces sp. Tu 2975. Taxonomy (GTDB): domain Bacteria; phylum Actinomycetota; class Actinomycetes; order Streptomycetales; family Streptomycetaceae; genus Streptomyces. Next base: position 1,750,726 of record NZ_CP047140.1, on the reverse strand, counting down.
TGGTCACGCCGCGAGGTCTCCTGCGCGGTGACACCGAATTCGTCACCCCCGCGACCCGATGCGGGTCGTCTGCACCGGCGACTGGGTGGCCGTCGACCCCGACGGCGACCCCCGGTTCGTACGGACCCTTCTGCCCCGGCGCACCGCCATCGTGCGGTCGACGTCGTCCAAGCGGTCGGAAGGCCAGGTGCTCGCCACCAACATCGACCACATCGTCATCTGCGTCTCGCTCGCCGTCGAACTCGACCTCGGCAGGATCGAACGCTTCCTCGCCCTGGCGTGGGAGAGCGGGGCGCAGCCGCTGATCGCCCTCACCAAGGCCGACCTCGTGCCCGACGTCACCGGGCTGTCCTACCTCGTGCAGGACGTGGAGACCACCGCGCCCGGCGTCCAGGTGATCCCCGTCAGCTCCACCACCGGCGAAGGCGTCGAAGTCCTCACCGCCATCGTGTCCGGCGGCACCAGCGTGCTGCTCGGCGTCTCAGGAGCCGGCAAGTCCACCCTCGCCAACGCGCTCCTCGGCGAGGACGTCATGGACGTCCAGGCCACCCGTGACATCGACGGCAAAGGCCGGCACACCACCACCACCCGCAACCTGCTCGTCGTACCCGGCGGCGGCATCCTCATCGACACTCCGGGGCTGCGGGGCGTCGGGCTCTGGGACGCCGAAGCCGGCGTGCACCAGGTGTTCTCCGAGATCGAGGAATTCGCCGCGCAGTGCCGCTTCCACGACTGCGCCCACGAGGCCGAGCCCGGCTGCGCCGTGCTCGGCGCGATCGAGGACGGCACGCTGCCGGAGCGGCGGCTCGACAGCTACCGCAAGCTGATCCGGGAGAACCAGCGGATCGTGGCCAAGACGGACGCCAGGCTGCGGGCGGAGATCCGGCGCGACTGGAAGATGAAGGGCGCGCAGGGGCGGGCGGCGATGGAGGCCAAGCGGGGGCGCGTCCGCTGAGCCGGGCCGTGGCCGGCCCGCTTGCGTGTCGCCCTGCGGGGCGGGTCCGGCACGGGGGCGCCCCTGCGGGGGGCGGGGGCCGGCACGGGGGCGTGGGGGCGCCGGCCCCGAACAGGAACCCCCTCCCAGGGGAGGCTTTGTGGAGGCGTCAGCCCCCACAAAGCCTCCCCGTCGCGGAGGGGGAGCGGCGGCAGGCCCCACAGGGTCCGGTGCCTGCCCCGGTTCGGGTCAGGCACCCGACAGGACCGCTCCCACCCACGCCCCCACCACCAGCAGGCAGCCCATGAGCTCCACCAGCACGCTCGTGCCCGCCGCGCGCATCACCGCGCGGGTCGAGGCCATCGCGGGGCCGTGGCCGCCCAGCCGGAGGCGTTCCGAGCCGTAGATGCCGCCGACGAATCCCGGCACCGCGCCGATGACGGGCAGCAGGAAGAAACCGGCCAGCGCCCCGAGGCCCGCGGACGCGGCCATCCGGCGGCTGATGCCGAGGCCGCGTAGCCGGCGGTTGGGCAGCAGCCAGACGATGACCTGGATGACGAGCAGGACCGCCGTCGCGCCGACGAGAAGGAACCACGCCGGCCCGGTCTGTACGTGCAGCGACCACCAGAGCATGGCGGCCCACACCAGCCAGGGCCCCGGGACACCCGGGACGATCACCCCGAGGAGACCCAGCAGCATCACCCCGCCGACCATGAGGAGCTGCCATACGCCCACATGCCAAGCGTGCAGGATCAGAGGCGGTCGTGCAGGTCGCGCGCCACCCAGCCCTTCGCGTAGGCGTGCCAGCCCAGCTGGAGGCGGGTGGTCACGCCCGTGAGCTCCATCAGCCCCTTGACCCGGCGCTGCACGGTCCGCAGCCCCAGGTCCAGCTGCTTGGCGACGCTCGCGTCGGTCATGCCGGCCAGGAGGAGCGAGAGGATCTCCAGGTCCGTGGTGTCCGGGCCGGAGATGTCCTCCTCGACCCCGCGCGCCCCCAGTCGCAGGGGGAGCGCCTCACGCCACACCGCCTCGAAGAGACCCATCAGCGACTCCAGCAGTCCGCTGGCGTGGACGACCAGCGCGGCGGGCTCCGCGCCGCGGCCCGTCAGGGGCACCATCGCGAGGGTGCGGTCGGCGATGACGAGCTTCGTCGGCACCCGGTCGACCACCCGGACCTGTTCGTCACGGCTCAGGGCCGCCGACAGTTCGGTGATGCTGTTGGGCTCCGTCAGTACCTCGCGTCCCAGTACGACCCGGTACGCCACGCCCCTGGACGTGGCGTTCTCCTCGGCGTCGTTGTCCATGCCGCTGACGGCGATGGGGTTGCCGGTGACCAGCGCGCAGACCTCCTCCGTCGCGCCGAGCTGAAGCTGCCCGAAGCGGTGCACCACGGCGCTCGCACCGGTCACCACCTCGACCAGGTCGTGGACGGCCGGCTCGTCGGACTCCGCCCGGTACTCCTCCGCGAGCAGCGCCGCCGCCAGTTCCGCCTGCTCCAGTTCGTGCCGCTGCTGCGTCAGCAGGGCGCCGAGCGCCACGCCGGGCGGCGCCGCCACCCAGCGGCCGGTGCGCGCGGACGACTGCGCGGCCAGTCCCTGCTGCTCCAGCCGGCGCAGGGCCCGTTCCGTGTCCGGCTCCGGCATCGCCAGCCGGTGCGCGAGATCGGAGATCTCCGCCGCCCCGAGCGCCACCAGCGCGCGGTACGCCGACTCCTGTCTTTCGTCGAGCCCTATCGCTCCCAGCACGGAAACCCTCCCCGGACATGCGTCTGTCGGCCGCCGTGGCGGAAATCGGCCACGGCGTGAACCCGCCGCGGACATCATCCCCGCATCGGCCGCCGCTCTGCCAATGTGGCCGCCACCGCAGCACCAACAGCCTCCGGCAGCGGGGCCTTTGTGTCCTTTTGCGGCCGGATTCAGATGGGGAGAGCGATGCGCCCGATATCGCGTACGGCACTGGGGGCGGCAACAGCCGCCGTGCTGGCCGTCACGGCGATCGCACCGTCGGCGGCCGCAGGGCCGCAGGACGAGGCGACCGAGAAGAGACCGCCGGTCGGCAGCGAGACCGCCGCACGGCAGGGGGAGCGGCCGGTCACGGTCACGCTCGTGACCGGGGACCGTGTCCTCGTCGGCCGGGACGCCTCAGGCGCGCCGTCCGCCACCGTACTGCCGCGTCCCGACGGCACCACGGCCACGACGCAGACCCGGCGCTCGGGTCAGGACCTGTACGTCTACCCGGAGGACGCCGCCGCCGCGCTGGCGGCAGGCACCGTCGACGAGCAGCTCTTCAACGTCACCGGACTGGTCCGCCAGGGCTACGACGACGCGCACACCGCGGCACTGCCGCTGATCGCCACCTACGGCGGCGACGTGGCCCGTTCCGCCCCGGCCGTCCCCCGCGGCGCGAAGCGCGGACTCGTACTGGAAGCCGTCGGCGGGGTCGCCCTCAAGGCCGACAAGAAGCACGCGGCCGACTTCTGGGCGGACGTCACGAACACCCGGTCCCGGTCGGCCGCCGGGCTGAAGAAGCTCTGGCTTGACCGCAAGGTCGAGGCCACCCTCGACCGCTCCACACAGCAGGTCGCGGCCGACCTGGCCTGGGCCGCCGGATACGACGGCAAGGGCACCAAGGTCGCCGTCCTCGACACCGGCGTCGACGCCGAGCACCCCGACCTCAAGGGCCGGGTGACCGCCGCGGAGAACTTCACCGACTCCGCCACCGCCGGCGACAGCCATGGGCACGGCACCCACACGCTCTCCACCGTCGGCGGCTCCGGCGCCGCGAGCGACGGCAGGAACAAGGGCGTCGCTCCCGGCGCCGAGCTGCTCAGCGGCAAGGTCCTGAACGACTACGGCAACGGCGCCGAGTCGTGGATCATCGCCGGTATGCAGTGGGCCGTCGACCAGAAGGCCGACGTCGTGTCCATGAGCCTCGGCAGTCCGCAGCCGACCGACTGCACCGACCCGATGAGCACCGCCGCCGAGGAACTCGCCCGCAGCGAAGGCACCTTGTTCGTCGTCGCCGCCGGTAACACCGGCCCGTCGCACAACACCGTCTCGTCGCCCGGCTGCGCGCCCGGTGTCCTCACCGTCGGCGCCGTCGACCGCGACGACAGCACGGCCCGGTTCTCCAGCCGGGGGCCCGCGATCGTCTCCCACACGCTGAAGCCCGAGATCGCGGCGCCCGGCGTCGCCATCTCGGCCGCCGCGGCCGGCGGCCGGGGCCCGTACGCGTACCGGTCGATGTCCGGCACCTCCATGGCCACCCCGCACGTCGCCGGCGCCGCCGCCGTCGTCAAGCAGCGCCACCCCGACTGGACGGCGCAGCAGATCAAGGCCGCGCTGGTCTCCTCCGCCAAGTCGTCCGTCCCGGCGACGTACGCGAGACCGGTGGCGGCCGGCTCGACGTGAAGGCGGCCGTCGACACGACCGTGACCGGTGCGCCCGCCGTTCAGGGCGGCACCTTCAACTGGCCGCAGGACGACAGCGACCGGACCACCGTCCGGATCCCCTACACCAACAGCGGCGACGAGCCCGTGCGCCTCGACCTGGCCGTACGGAAGGTGACCGGCAACGACGGCTCGCCCGTCCGCTCCGGCATCGCCAGGCTCGGTGCCCGCTCGGTGACCGTCCCCGCCGGTGCGACCGTCGCGATCCCGCTCACCCTGGACCCGTCGGCACGCATCGAACGTGCCCAGTACGGGGACATCACCGGCCGCGTCGTCGCCACCGGTGACGGCGTCGGCGTCTCCACGCCGTTCTCGCTGTACGTGCAGCCCGAAACGGTCAGCCTGCGCGTCAAGCTCGTCGACCGCGAGGGTGAGCCGGCAGCCGGATCGTCCTCGCTGGACGTCATCGGAACCGACGACGCGACCGGCGAACGCCGCTTCAACGACGGCGCTGCCGACCAGGTCTACCGGCTCCGCCCCGGCTCGTACCTCCTCTCCTCCTTCGTCACGTCCGGCGACGGCTCCGTCAGTTACCTCGGCCGCCCCGAGATCGCACTGACGAAGGACACGACCGTCGTGCTCGACGCACGCAAGGCGCACCGGCTGGGCATCGAGACCGACCGCAGCTCCGAGGTCCGCGTCGGAACGCTCGGCTTCGCCCGCAGCTGGGACGACACCTGGCTGCACTCCGGCACGATCAGCGGCGGCCGCGCGGTCACCGGCTTCTACGCCGACGTCCAAGGCCGGGCGAAGGACGGCGACTTCGAGTTCGCCAGCTACTGGCGCGCCTACGCCCCGCTGATCGAGGAACTCGCCGTCGAGGGCGGCCCGCGACTGCGTGCCGTTGCCGCGAGTACCGGATCGGTCAATCTCGACGGCACCGGCACCGCGGGCATCGTCGACGCGGGCACCGGAACACCCGCGGAGCTCGAAGCGGCCGGCGTCCAGGGCAGGTTCGCCCTCGTGCACGTCCCCGACGGCGGCACCGGCGCAGCGATTGCGGCACGCAACGCCAAGGCGGCCGGCGCACTCGCCGTCGTCGCGCACCGTGACGCGCCCGGCAGTTACCTGCCCACCACCGGCTTCGGCACCGCCCCGCACCCGGTCGTCGGTATCGAGGCCGCGGAGGCGCGGCTCCTGCTCGAACGGCTGGCCGACGGCCCGGTCTCCCTGCGCTGGAAGGCCACCGCCAAGAGCCCGTACGTCTACAACCTGAGCTTCCCCGAGCGCGGCCCCGTCGTCTCCGGCCGCACCTACCGGGTACGCGACAGCAAGCTCGCCAGGAACGACACCACGTACCGCGCGATGGGCGTCGCCGCCGACTACCGGGACGTCGTCGTCGCGCACAGCCCTGGCGGCATCCAGGCGTCCGTCTCCGGCATCGACCTGGTGCCGGCCCCCGGTGAGCGCGCCGAGTTCTACACCCCCGGCGACACGCGATGGGAGCACCACGTCTCCTCCAGCTTCCCCTGGGGCGAGTACATGTCCGACCCGGCCCGCGCCTACGAGCCCGGCGAACGGCGCGAGGAGAGCTGGTACGGCGGCGTGCTCGCCCCGGCCGCACCCCTCGACGCCACGGGCGGACAGGCCCTCGCCGCCGAGCGTCAGGGCAACCTCATCGGAGTGGCCCCCGCGTTCTGGCGCGACAGCGAACACGTGGGCGCGGCGGGGTCGTTCGGCGACATCGGCAACACCCGTCTCGTCCGCGACGGCGAGGAGATCGGCCGGACCCCGTACCCGTTCGGTGTCTACGAGGTCCCCGCAGGTGACGCCGCCTACGAACTGACCCTGATGACGATGAAGGTCGGCTCGCCGGCGGAGGTCTGGAAGCGGTCCACCCATCTCGAGACGACCTGGAAGTTCCGTTCGAAGCTCGACGAGAACGTGTACTCCCAGGGCATCCCGCTCCTCTTCCCGGGCTACGAACTCCCCGAGGACGGCCTCAAGACCGTCACCGCGAGCGACGGCCTGCGGATCGGCCTGAGCGCCACGGGGCACGCCGGGTACCGGCCGGGAGCGCTCACCGGCGCGAAGCTGTCGTACTCGTACGACGGCGGGCAGACCTGGACCCAGGCGGCCACCGAACGACAGGGCGACGGCGCCTGGAACGCGACCGTGAACCACGCGGGCACATCCGGCAAGGCGGTCACCCTGAGAACCGAACTGACGGACGCCCACGGCAATTCCGTCACCCAGCTCGTGGTCGACGCCTACGCGGTGCGCTGACGCGCAGAAGCGCCGATCACGACCGGTCCGCCGGGCGTCCTTCCCGTGGGGGGTTGGGCCGCCCGGCGGACCTTTGGCGGGTGTCTTTTCGTCAATGCCCGTTTTCTGGCCCTGAGTGCGGTCGACAATAAGGGCATGAGTGAGCAGGGGGACAGGCCCAACAGGCCTACCACCGAGGACGACTGGTGGAGCCGGCTGTACGACGACTCCGCCGCGGACACCGGCCGCCCGACCGCGTCCGCCGATTCTCTGGACGACCGCTTCGTCTCGGCATCGGGCACGGTGACCACCCGCCCGCACGCGTGGTGGGACCCCCCACCGCCACCGCCCGCGGGGCGCGTGGGGGAGCGGGGTGTCCGTGGCGACGGCCCCGCGACCGGCGGCCCGGCGCGGACCCCCTCGGTCCCCGACCGCCCGGCGGGACCACCGCCGTCCCCCGCGACGCGCGGACCCGGCGCCGGGGACGCGCCGCAGAGTGCGGCCCTCCCGTCGCCCGCGCCGCCGACGCGCTTACCCGGCGACCCTCCGCCCGGCGCGGCTCCCGCGCCTCCGGCCGATGCCACGCGGCTGCCCGGGGACGTGGTCCCTGGCGGCGGCTCTGTTCGTGACGAGGCGTCAGGAGCGGCTTCAGCAGCGCCTGCGACCGCGACGGGCCTGCCCGGGGACGTGGCCGCGGACGACCCGGTGCCGCCTGTCCGACACGCGCCACCCGGCGCAGGCGCGCCGCCCGCTCCGGCGACGCGACCACCTGACCCGGGCGCAGCCTCGGCGCACACCGGTTCCGGTGCCGCGCCGGCCGGTGAAGACCCGCGCGGGGCGGCCGTCGCACCGCCGGCCCGGACCCCGCCCATGAACAGCCCGCCGTCCGGCCTGGAAGGCGCCGGCGCGCCGCCCCGGCCGGACAGGCGGCCAGGCCGGTCGGCCGTGGCCGGCGATCCGCGCGACAATGGGCGGGCGGCGTCCGGATCCACTGCCGGGGACCGTCCCGCCGGTGGGCCCCCAACGCGGCCGGCCGGGTCGGCACAGGCGCAGCCGGCCGCCGGAAGCGATCCACGTGAAGGTCCGCCGCCACGCCGCCCGGCCCCCGCCGGGGACGACGCACGCAGGTCCGCGGCGGCGGCGCCGCGGGCGGTCGTACCTGCGCAGGCGCCGCGCGGCGGCGTCGTCGGCGACGGGCCGCCCACCTACGACGCGGAGCCGACCGCGCTTCCCGCCGCCGAGACGGACGCACTGGACCAACTCGTCGCCGACACGGTGCTCGACGGCGCCACGTACGGCACGTACACGCTGCGGGCCGCCTCCGTACGGGGCGACTCCGCACGCTTCCGTGGTGAGCCGCGCCGCGACGCCCTGCTCACCGCCCGGTTCGGCACCGGGCCCGCCGCGCTGGTACTCGTCGCCGTGGCCGGCGGGATCCGCGGCTCGGACACCGCGCATCTCGCCGCCGCCGACGCCTGCCGGTGGATCGGCCGGGCCGTCGGCCGCAGTCACGCCCGGCTGGCCGAGGACATAAGGGCCGGCCGGCGCGGGGACCTCAAGTCCGGACTGCACCGGCTCACCGACCGCAGCCTGGGCAGGCTCCGCGCCCGCGCCGCCGAGCTCGGAGTGGAGCCGGAGGCGTACACGTCCGGGCTGCGGTGTCTGCTGCTCTCCGCCGACCCCGCCTGCCGCACCCGCGTCTTCTTCGGCGTCGGCGGGGGAGGACTGTTCCGGCTGCGGGACGGTGTCTGGCAGGATCTCGAGCCGCCCGTCCCCGACCGGGCCGACGTCACCGGCGCACCCGTCGTCGGGTTCGGGTCCGCCGTGCCGGAAGCCACGCCCGACGGTGACCGGCTCACCATGGACCTCGGCATCCCCACCGGTCCGGCTCCGTACATCGAGGCCCCGCCGCCCCCGGTGGCCGAGCCGTTCCGCTTCCGTGCGTCCGTGGCCCGCCCGGGTGACACGCTGCTGCTCTGCAGCCCGGGCCTCGCGGCCCCGGTGCGCGGCGAGGCGGCGCTCGTGAAGGAGCTCGCCGAGCGCTGGCGCGGTCCGGAGCCGCCCGGGATGGCGCAGTTCCTCGCCGATACACAGCTCAGGGTGAAGGGCTACGCCGACGACCGGACGGCGGTCGCGGTGTGGGAGGCATGACCGCGCAGGCGTAACCGCACGGGCGCGACCGGCCCGGCCATGGGTTGATGGAGCGACGGGCCTCGACGTACGGAGGGGCCCGGGCGGACGTCCCGCAGACGTCCAGGACCTCCACGGAGAAAGGGCGCGCACCCCATGGCCAGGAAGAACGTGGCGGAGCAGTTCGTCGACATCCTCGTCCGCGCCGGAGTCCAGCGGCTCTACGGCGTCGTCGGCGACAGCCTCAACCCCGTCGTCGACGCGGTCCGCCGCACCGCGGGCATCGACTGGATCCAGGTCAGGCACGAGGAGGCCGCGGCGTTCGCGGCCGGCGCGGAGGCCCAGATCACCGGAAAGCTGGCCGCCTGCGCCGGCTCCTGCGGGCCCGGCAACCTGCACCTCATCAACGGCCTGTACGACGCGCACCGGTCCATGGCGCCCGTCCTCGCTCTCGCCTCGCACATCCCCTCCAGCGAGATCGGCCTCGGATACTTCCAGGAGACCCATCCCGACCAGCTGTTCCGCGAGTGCAGTCACTACAGCGAGCTGATCTCCAGTCCCCAGCAGATGCCCCGGCTGCTCCAGACGGCGATCCAGCACGCCGTCGGCCGCGGCGGGGTGAGCGTGGTGTCCCTGCCGGGCGACATCGCGGACCGCCCGGCGCCCGAGAAGTCGATCGAGCACGCCCTGGTCACGACCCGCCCCACCGCCCGCCCCGGCGACGCGGAGATCGACAAGCTGGCCCGGATGATCGACGACGCCGAGCGCGTCACGCTCTTCTGCGGCAGCGGCACGGCCGGCGCGCACGCCGAGGTCATGCAGTTCGCGGAGCGCATCAAGTCGCCCGTCGGTCATGCGCTCCGTGGCAAGGAGTGGATCCAGTACGACAACCCCTACGACGTGGGCATGAGCGGCCTGCTCGGCTACGGCGCCGCCTACGAGGCCACTCACGAGTGCGATCTGCTCCTCCTCCTCGGCACGGACTTCCCGTACAACGCCTTCCTCCCGGACGACGTCAAGATCGCACAGGTCGACGTCAGGCCGGAGCATCTCGGCCGCCGTTCCAAGCTGGATCTCGCCGTGTGGGGCGACGTACGCGAGACCCTGCGCTGTCTCACCCCGAAGGTGCGGGCCAAGGCGGACCGTCGGTTCCTGGACAAGATGCTGAAGAAGCACGCCGACGCCTTGGAGGGCGTGGTCAAGGCTTACACCCGCAAGGTCGACAAGCACGTCCCCGTCCATCCCGAGTACGTCGCCGCCGTCCTCGACGAACTGGCCGACGACGACGCCGTGTTCACCGTGGACACCGGCATGTGCAACGTATGGGCCGCCCGCTACATCTCACCCAACGGCCGCCGTCGCATCATCGGTTCGTTCAGCCACGGCTCGATGGCGAACGCCCTGCCGCAGGCCATCGGCGCCCAGTTCGTCGACCGTGACCGGCAGGTCGTCTCCATGTCGGGCGACGGCGGGTTCACCATGCTGATGGGCGACTTCCTCACCCTGGTCCAGTACGACCTGCCGGTGAAGATCGTGCTGTTCAACAACTCGGCACTGTCGATGGTGGAGTTGGAGATGCTGGTGGCGGGCCTGCCGTCCTTCGGTACCTCCTACCGCAACCCGGACTTCGCGGCGGTCGCCCGCGCAGCCGGTGCCTACGGGGTACGGGTGGAGAAACCCAAGCAGCTCGCGGGCGCGCTCAAGGACGCCTTCAGGCACAAGGGCCCGGCGCTGGTCGACGTCGTCACCGACCCGAACGCGCTGTCCATCCCGCCGAGGATCAGCGCCGAGATGGTGACCGGTTTCGCCCTCTCGGCCAGCAAGATCGTGCTGGACGGCGGGGTGGGCCGGATGGTGCAGATGGCCCGCTCGAACCTGCGGAACGTGCCGAGGCCCTGACCGCGCAAGGCCGCCGGCGGAGGGCGGGCCGGGGACAAGCGCCCGTCCAGCACTGCCGGTCGCCGGGACGAGGACCGGTGGAGCGTGCGTATCCGGCCATCGGCATGCCGTCGGCGGCGGGCGGCCCGGGGGTGCCGCGTCCGTGCCGCTCACCGGGCAGGTGAACGCCTCGGGGTGACCGTCCTTACGTCTGTTAGCGGCCCCAGGCATCGGCGTCCGGGTCGGGGAACTGACGCAATCGGCATGAGTGGTGTCCCCCCGGCGGGGCATGCATCCGGTGACGCTACGAAGCCAAAGCTCGTTCCGATGTGGGTGGGGGAAGATGACTGGACGTCACGGGGGCGCGGTCCGGGGCCGACTGCATCGCAGACTCGGCAACGGCGATCTCACGGCCGTGCCCGAAGTGCGGCACGCGTTACGCGACCTGTTGGGCAAGTGGCCGGAGCGGGCGGAGGACGGCACGGCGGATGCGGCCGACGTGGCCGAGCTGCTCGCCAGCGAGCTGGTGACCAACGCCCTGATCCACACCGACCACGGAGCGGTGGTGACGGCCACCGTCGAGGACTCGCGCCTCCACGTGGAGGTCCAGGACTTCATGGCAGGGCTGCCCGTGCCGGACATACCGACCGCCGAGCTCGGTACGGGCGGCAGGGGGCTGGTACTGGTGGAGCGCCTGGCCGACGCGTGGGGCGTGCGTACGGCCCAGGGGGTGGGCAAGGTGATCTGGTTCGAGCTGCACGCGCAGGCGGCCTGACCAGCGGCCCCTGGACCTTAGACCGCTGACCGGCGGCTTCCCGTTGCAGACCCCGACCGGACGCCGCGCCAGGAGCCCTGGCCAGGTCCGGCGAGGCCGTTCCCGGCCGCAGGGTCCGCTTCAGCCGAACTGCTGCTCCAGATCCTTGAGTTTGCGCTCCAGGGAGTCGAGACGTGGCAGGGCCTGGGTGTCGTCCTCGGCCGTGAGGTCGACCGTGACGGGTTCCGGCTTGAGCGCCTGGAGCGACGGCCGGGCCCGCAGGGGCAGTTGTCCGGGCTCCGCTATGACAGGCTCCACGACGGACGAGGACGAGCTCCCCGGCTGCTGGGAGCCGCCGGTGGCCGGTCCGAGGGCGGGCAGTTGCGTTCCCCGGTCCGCCCGGCCCAGGCCCCAGCTGCGGTGCTGCCGGTTGAGGGCCCTGATCTGGGCGCGCTCCAGCTTCTCCCGGTCGCGTCGGCGCATCCGGTTCTGCTGCTTCTGCCGCCGGTCCTCGCGCACCTCGTCGACCGCCTCGTCCAGGGTCCGCACGCCCTCGAGGAGCATCAGCGACCAGGCCGCGAAGGTCTCCCTGGGCGCCCGCAGCCACCGTACGATCCGGATCTGCGGCAGCGGCCGGGGCACCAGCCCCTGCTCGCGCAGCGCCGCCCGGCGGGTCTGCTTCAGCGCCCGGTCGAACAGGACGGCGGCGGACAGCGACATGCCCGCGAAGAACTGCGGTGCGCCCGCGTGGTCGAGGCCTCTGGGCGCGTGCACCCAGTTGAACCAGGCCGCCGCGCCCGCGAACGTCCACACCAGGAGCCGGGAGCCGAGGGCCGCGTCACCGTGGCTGGCCTCCCGTACGGCGAGGACGGAGCAGAACATGGCCGCCCCGTCGAGGCCGAACGGCACCAGGTACTCCCAGCCGCCGGTCAGGTTCAGGTTCTGCCGGCCGAAGCCCACCAGTCCGTGGAAGGAGAGTGCCGCCGCGACGGCGGCGCAGCAGAAGAGGAGTACGTAGGAGGCGGTTCCGTAGACGGCCTCCTTGCGCCTGCGGCGCTCCTCGCTGCGCTCCCACGAGTCATCGGCCGCGGCCTTGTCACCGGCGCGCTTGCCGCGCGCGAGCACCGCCACCGCCGCCAGGACTCCCAGGATCATCACGGCGCCCGGAAGCAGCCAGTCCAGCGATATGTCGGTCAGTCTCATGTGCGGTGTCCCTTGCATCGCGGTAGGGCGTTTCGGCCGCCATATTGCCGAACGCGGGGGACACCCAGGGGCTTTCCGAGCAAGAGAACGCCAACGGGGCCGTCCCGTACGCGAATAGGTGCGATCTGCTCGAACTGGCGCGTGGGCAGCGCGAGTTACGTTCGAATTGATGCCACTCGAAAAGGTGGCGTGGAATCACGCGGTCTGTTGAAGGCGGGCGACCCGGTCGGCGTCGCAGGTGCGCGGGCAGGTGACACAGGTGTCCTCCGGCCGCAGCGTGTAGAACAGGCAGCAGCTGGCCCGGTCGCGGGTCGGCAGCGCTTCGCCGTTCGGACCCGTCAGCTCGCGGAACCCGGCGGTGCCCACGTACGGCTTGGTCGTGCCCGGCAGCAACTGCTCGAGCTCCGCCACCGCGCGCTGCTCCTCGCCGAGCAGGTGGGCGACGTACCACAGGCCCTCGACGATCTCGTCGGTCGCCATCCCCCACAGGGCCCGCTTGCCGCGGCGCATCCGGGCTCCGAAGCCGTCGAGGACCGGTCCGATGTGCTCGGCGACGGCCGCGCGGACCTCGTCGCGCAGCGCCTCCTCGTCCGGTACGACGCGGGCGCCGGGCAGCTGTGCGGCGGGGTCGTCCGGCAGGCAGGCGAACTCCCGGATCCGTACCGTCATGTGACCCAGCGCACGCTGGAAGGAGACGTCTTCGACCGGGACCCTCGGCACCCTGCGCACCAGGAACCACGGGACGGTGACCAGGAGGCAGGCGGGCCAGGCGTAGCGGTGCAGACCGAAGCTGGCGACGACGTCGGGGCGGGCCTGCTGCCCGTAGTCCCGGAGCACCTGGGCGTTGTCCCAGGCGAGGAAGGTGTCGAGCGGGGCGCCGCCGGCCGCCAGGTCGGCCGCCCGGACCCAGCCGGCGCCGTCGGGCGTCGGGCGGTCGTCCGTGAGCTCCTTCACGCGCAGCCCGGGGAAGACCTCGGCGAGACGGGCGTAGGCGTCCGTAACGGGGGAGGTGAGGCCGGGCATCAGTGCAGGAACGGTCATGCTGGGGACCACCGCATCGCGATCGTTAGCAGGTAAGCCTTACCTTACCCGATGATCTCGATGTTTGAACTGTGGCCCGGGCCGCCTATCGTGCACTCAGAGCCCCGCATCCGCCAGCCGGGCCGGGCGGACTGCCGGAGGAGGACCCGAGTGGAACAGGCCAGAGCGCGTGACCTCGCCGTTCCGCAGCCGTACGCCTCCCTCCGCGTGCCCGCGCAGGGCCGTCCCGGGGCCGCCCAGGAACAGGTCCGCGGCGAGCACACCCACAGCGAGCCCCCGGCCCCCCGTCCCGTGCAGCGTCATTCGGTGCGCGGTCAGATCCTCGACGCCCTGCGTACGGCCCTGGTCGACGGCGACCTCGTCCCCGGCGAGGTCTACTCGGCGCCGGTCCTCGGCGAGCGCTACGGCGTGTCGGCGACACCGGTGCGCGAGGCGATGCAGCAGCTGGTCATGGAGGGCGCCGTCGAGGTCGTGCCGAACCGCGGCTTCCGCGTCGCCCGGCGTACCGCCCGCGAACTGGCCGAGCTGGCGGAGGTCCGCGCGCTGATCGAGGTGCCGGTCATGCTGCGGCTGGCCCGCACCGTCCCGGCCGACCGTTGGAGCGCGCTGCGCCCGTTGGCAGAGGCGACGGCCGCCGCGGCCGCGACCGGCGACCGGGCGAGCTACGCGGAGACCGACCGCGCCTTCCACCGGGCGGTCCTCGCCCTCGCGGGCAACGAGCAACTGCTGACGGTGGCGGACGATCTCCACCGGCGTTCCCAGTGGCCGCTCAGCGGCGCGCCCACCACCCGCCGCGCGGACCTTGTCGCGGACGCGGCGGAACACACGGCGCTGTTGGACGCGCTGGCGGCCCAGGACCTCACGGTGGTCCAGGCGCTGGTGCGGGAGCACTTCGCGGGCTCGGACATCTGAGCGCGCCCCGGGACCCGAGGGGACGACGACGTGCGCGGCACGGTGTGGGCGGTGGCGAACCAACTGGGCGTCGTGGCGGGCACCCCCGCCGAACTGCTGTCCGCGCTGCTGGCGGCTCCGCCGCGCACCGTGCGGCTCGGCGGCGCGGGCCACGATCCCGCCCAAGTGTCGGAACTGGCCGACGTGCTCCGGGAGTTCGGTCACGTACGGGTGGTCGTGGAAGCTCCCGACGACCACACCCCTGTCAGCAAGCCCTGTGACGACGGGCCCGTGGACACGGCCGACGCGGAAGCGGTCTGCGCGGCCGACCCCGTGCGGGTGACCGCCGCCTACGAGTCGGCCGACGACGAGTGCGGCGGCCTGCGCGGTGCCTGGCTGCGGGCCGGCCAGTCACTGATCCGCGACCAGGACCCGGCCCTGCGTGCCCTGGTCCTGCAGACCGCCCTGCCGGCGGATGCGGAGCCGCGGGTACGGCAGGCACTGGCACGGTCCGCCGAGGCAGCGCCCTGGCGCATGGAGTGGGTCCGGCCCCGCAAGGTCGCCGCCTTGACCGTCCTGCCGGACGGCGCGCTGGTCGTGGCCGATCCGGGCGGTGGGGTGCGCGTCCTTCCCGACGGTGTCCGGCAGCAGTCGACGGCAACCCGGGTCAAGGCCGCCGCCGTGCTGAGGGAGGACACGGTCCTCCTCCTGGACGAACGCGGCCGGCTCCACCGGCACGGCGGCACCGGGACCGCGCTGACGAAGGCCGTCGCCGCCACCCTCGCCCGTCATCCGGGCACGGCGCTCGCGGCGGCGGCGGACGTCGTGCTGGTCGGCGACCGGATGGGCTCGGTGCACGCCTTCGGCTCGGACGGCCTCCACCAGGCGGCTCTGCACTCCGGCCGTGTCACCGCTCTTGCCGCCACCGCGTCACCCTCGCTCGCGGTCCGGACCGGGGGCGCGGACGGAGCAGTCCGCGCCTGGTCGCCCGCGGGCGGCGGGTACGGATCGACCGTGTCGCAGCGGCCTGCGCCGGTCGTCGCCCTGCACACGGGACCGACGCCCGAGGGGCCGGCCCTCGCGGTCGCCTGGGCGGACGGCCTGGCGGAACTGCACCGCCAGCGGAGGCGCGACGTGCTCACGTTCCGCCCGGGTCCGGCGATCCGGGCCGTCGCCGTCACAGCCGACGGAGCTCTGTGGGTCGGCACGGACGAGACCCTGGTCCGTCTCCGGCCCCGCTGACCCGGCCGACGGCCACCTCTCCAACAGGGCCTCGGCCAGGCTGCATTAGGGTGTCCGTTCGAGTTGTCCGACAGGTGGGGGCCGACATGACCGCGGAATCTCCGGAGGTGCCGGAGTCGTCCATATCCGACGAGGAGTGGGCGAGGTTCCAGCTCGAGAGCGAGGGGCCCGCGCGGCCGGCCGCGCCCAAGGAACCGTCCGCCAGGGCGCGAATGGTCACCGAACGGCTGCGGCGGGCCGACGAGGAGGCCGCCCGGCGGCAGGGCCGGTTGACGCGCTGGGCACGCCGCGGGAAGCCGGTGGAGGCGAGGCCGGACGGGTGGCGGGAGTGGCCCGGCCGGCCGCCGACCGTGAAACCGCGCAGCAGGGCGCGCGGATTCGTCTGGGCGGGCGTCGTGGTCGTCCTGGTGCTGCTCGCCATGAATCCGCAGCGGGTCCTCGCCTGGGTGACGTGATCAACTTGCGGGCGGTGGCTCCAGTCCGGACAGCAGCGAGGCGATGTCCAGTCCGGTGAGCAGGTACTGCTCGAACGCCGCATTGTGCAGCGCCCACGGCGAACGCCGCAGTCTGACCCGGTCGATGGCGCCCTCGGCGTCATGTCCCAGCTCGATGAGGGTCTGGGCGGCCACCAGCCCGGCACGGTTGTAGCCGGAATAGCAGCGCACCAGCACCCGGCGGCCCGCCCGCACGGCGTCGGCGGCCGTCAGCGCCACCCGGCGCACCCGGTCGATCTCGTCGGCGGTCAGCCAGTCGTCGGGGATGGGGACGACATGATGCTCCACACCCTCGGCGGGGCCGTGGCCCTCGCGGGTGTAGAGGCTGATCACGACGTCGAACTCGTCGGCGACCACGACGTCCTGGTGCCGGCCGCCGGTGTCCGCCCAGACGTGACCGCCGACCCACAGGCCGGTGGTGATCTCGTCCCACCGGCTGCGCGGCTCGGGGACGTCGCCTTCCCTGCGGCGGGTCCTCACTGGCCCGCGGGCTCGGGCTCGGCCACCGACGGCTGTGGAGGCACCACGGGCGACAACTGCGCGCCCAGCCACACCGGCACGCCGCCCAGCAGCCGGAACAGCCTGCGCGCCTCGGAACGCAGGCGGCCCGCCTCCGGCTCCGGCTCGCAGTCCGCGAGCCCGGCGAGCGCCGGCGCGGTGCCGATCAGGTAACCGAGGTCCTCCCGGATGCGCAGGCACTCGGAGAAGCCGTGCCGGGCCTGCGCCAACTCGCCTTCCCGCAGGGCGAGTCCGGCCTGCTGCTGCCAGGTGAACGACAGCAGCAGCGGGTCGTTCTGCGCCTTCGCGCCGGCGTGGGCACGCTGGTAGGCGGCGAGGGCCGCCTGCGGGGCGTCCGCGATGTGCTCGGACACCAGTCCGCGCCGGAAGTCGAGCAGCGGGCGTCTCGGAGAGGCGGGGGAGAGCAGCGCGGTCGCCCTGCCGAGCGCGGAGCGGGCCTCGTCGGCCCGGTCCCGTACGCCGAGACGGGTCGCCGCGTAGGCCAGTCGGCCGCGCTCGCTCGCGGCGCCACCGCGTTCCTCGTCGTCGCGGGCGACGGCTTCCGCCGTGCGCAGCGCGTCCTCCGCCTCCGCCCAGCCCTCGCAGGTGAACAGGCAGCGCTCGACGAGCAGTCCGGCCCGTTCCAGCGCCGCCGCGGGGTCCGCGGCACGGGGCGCGAGCAGCGCCGCCGCATCGGTCCAACAGCCGCGCGAACGCAGCCGCCATACCGCGGTCTGGAGTGGATCGTCACCTGCTGTGGTTCCGGAACCAGACATGGCGGTATGCGCCACTTGCCCTCCCCGAGCACGCCATCGAGCTGTTGAGTCAGACGGCATCTCAGCACGGATCCGCACGCCTGGCCAAGGGTTCAGGTGAATCAATTCACAATCTTTCGGCGGCCGACCGGGTCACCATGGGCGCCGTCGCCCGGGGAGATCAGGGCGAGATGACCCCCGTCGTTGAGCGGTGTGGGCACCTGCAAGGTCGTCACCTGGGGGGATGTGCCAGGGGTCGCGCCGGCGTCAATCAAGTGGATCTCTCCATGACCCCCACGGGTGACGGCGACGAGTGATGATCCGGGTGACGCGGCGATCGCCCGGCGCTGCACCCCGTCCCACGGCGTGCCGCCGGGCCGGGGTGCGCCGTCCATCGCGGGCAGCGGCAGCCGGGCGGCTACGGCGGGGGAGTCCGAGTCCGTCGCGACGAGGACGAGTTCGTCGCCGTCGGGGTGCACGCGGGCGTAGGCGGCGTGGCGCGCGGAGACCGCGAGACGGAGGACGAGCCCAGGGCCGAGCGGAAGGCGCCCGGTGGTGTCGTGCTCCAGCGAGTGCCACCAGGCGTCGTTGGTCCACTCCGGCCAGCGGCCCGGGTCCGCCCGGCCCGCCCCGTACGCATGACCACAGCGTCCGGCGTGCGGGATCGAGACGCAGGTAGCCGCGTCCTTCGCCGGCCCACGACAGCGGCTCCTCCGCCACCAGGGCGCCGTCGTCGCGACGGGCGCGCCGGACCCCGGAGCCGGTGGCCGCGAACAGCCGACCGGACACGGGGTCGTGGGCGTCGCCGTGCCCGTCGTCGTCGGCGAGCGGCAGTTCGGCCGCGGGTACGGCGGGCGGGCAGGCCGGCGCGGCGCTCATCAGATCGGCGTGCCGGTAGGCGGTGAGCGAGCCCGGCTCGCGGTGGCGCAGGACGACGAGCGCGTCCTCCTCGCCGGTGCCACCGAGGACGTTGACGCCGGGCTCGCCCACGCGTGTGCGGACCCGCACCGAACGCGGTCCCCCCGGTGCGCCGAGTCCACGGCTGTCAGCAGGTCGCTCCACGCCTCCCAGTTGCGGCCGAGTCCGGTGGTGACGGCGAGCAGCCGCCCGGTCGGGTCTGCGGCGAGATGCTCCCGACGCGGACGCGGCGGCCTTCGCGGAGGAGGCGGTGCGGGTGGCCGGCGTCGACCGGATCGCCACGGAACTGCCCGACGGGCACGAGACGCGCGTCGGTGAACGCGGCACGACCCTCTCCGGCGGCCAGCGTGCCCGTATCGGCCTCGCCCGCGCCCTGCTGACGCGCCCGCGTGTGCTGGTCCTGGACGAGACGACGGCCAACCTCGACACCGAGGGTGACGCGGCGGTGTCGTCGGCGCTGACGTCCGGCGCGCCCCTGCGCACGACCGTGGTCGTGGCCCACCGCCCGTCGACGATCCGCAGCGCGGACCGGGTGGCGGTGCTGGAGTCGGGACGGGTCGTGCAGACGGGGACGTGGGCGGAACTGACGGCGGAGGGCGGCGCGTTCGCGAGGGTGCTGGCGCGGGGGGCGTAGGCGGGCGGAGCCTGTTCCCCTCCCCGCCCAGCCACCCCCTCAGCTCATCCGCAACGCCAGGAAGAAGTCCAGCTTGTCCTCCAGGCGCGACAGGTCACGCCCCGTCAGCTGCTCGATGCGGCCCACCCGGTACCGCAGCGTGTTCACATGCAGGTGCAGGCGTGTCGCGCACCGGGTCCAGGAGCCGTCGGAGTCGAGGAACGCCTCCAGCGTGGGGATGAGCTCCGCGCGGTGGCGGCGGTCGTAGTCCCGCAGCGGGTCGAGCAGGCGGGCCGTGAAGGCCCGGCGGACGTCGTCGGGGACGAACGGCAGCAGCAGTACGTGCGAGGCGAGTTCGTGGTGGCCCGCGGCGCACACCCGGCCGGGCCGTGCCGCGGCCACCCGGCGGGCGTGGCGGGCCTCCTCGAGGGCGCCGCGCAGGGCCTCCGCCGAGTGCACGGCCGCGCTGACGCCCAGCGTGAGGCGTCCGTCGTCGGCCAGACCGGCGGTCAGCGGGGCGCGTACGGACTCGAGGAGCACGTCGGCGTGCAGTCCGGCGTCGACCGGGGGCGGGTCCTCGTCCTCGAGGCCGGCGAGGCCCACGACCGGCAGTGGCACGAGGGCGATCGCCTCGTCGCCGGTGTGGGCGACCGCGATCCGGTCGGCGGATTCGGCCCCGGCGGCCGACGGGTCGACGAGGATCTCCTCGAGGAGCGACTGGGCCACCGGCCCGGTCCCGACGGTCGAGTCGGCGCCCCAGTCCACGCGGGCGACGATCACCTGCCAGTGCGGTGCCGCGCCGAGGCCCGGTAGCAGCACGGGTGCGGCGACCCGTAGCCGTGCCGCGATCTCGGCGGGGGCCGCGCCGGTCTGTACGAGTTCCAGGACCTCCTGGGCGAGCCGCCGCCGTACCGTGCGGGCCGCCTCGCGCCGGTCCCTTTCCACGGCGATCAGCTGGGTGACGCCCTGGAGCAGGTCGAGCCGTGCCTCCGGCCAGTCGGCGGCGTCCGCCTCCACGGCCAGCAGCCAGTCGGAGAGCACGCCCTCCCGTACGTCCCTGACGGCCGGCGCGGCGCCCCTTCCGGTGTTCCGGATCGGGAAGAGGGAGTAGGCCGCTCCGCGGACGACGGTCCGGTGCGGGGCGCGCCGGCCGGTGCGTACGGCGGCGAGGTGTTCGCCGGCGAGGGTCGCGGCGACCTCCGGCGGCAGCCCCTCTCCGACGCCGGCGATCTGCCGTCCGGTGGCGGACAGGACCCATGCCCGGAGGTCCAGGTCCGAGCCGAGCAGGTCCAGTACCGCGTCGGGGCCGCCGCCCGCCGGACCGGACGTCATCAGGCGCCTGTGTCTGTCGACGACTGCCGCGAGGTCTCCGGCGCGTTCGCCGGAGACCTGCCGTACGACGTACTCGGTGATCGTCGCGAACGCGACGGATTCGTTCACTGCGAACAGCGGCAGCCGGTGGCGCAAACACGCCTGGACAAGATCGTCGGGAATGTCGCCGAGTTCCGCTTCGCCCGCGGCGAGCCCAGCGACCTGCGCGGCGGCGAGGATCCGGACGAACGGCTCCGAGTCCTCCGCGCCGTGCCGCCAGGCGAGCCCGGTGAGCACCAGTTCGCCGCCGGACAGGTACCGGCTGGGGTCACGCAGGTCCGTGGTCATCACGCCACGGACCCCGCGGTCGAGCTCGTCCTCGCCGCCGAGCAGCCGCAGCCCCAGCGCGTCGTTGTCCAGCAGTGCGCGCAGCCGCATCTCGTCGCCGCCGATCTGTCTCGTTGTTGCCGGTCATGGCCAAAGATCTGTCGCCGGCGTTTCCAGGGGGAAACGGTGAGGTTGCTGATCTCCGCCTTTCGTTCGAATCTACAAGACGAGGGAGGCGACCAGCCAACTCCTTCATGGTTTCGGTGACTGCACCGTCCGGATCGGGCCTTGTGTACTGGACCACATCGCGTGAACAGCAGATGAACGACGGCATATGACACGTCGAGGGCCGGCCGTCCGGGCCCACCGCGACGAACTACCCCGATCGAGAAGAGAGCCACCCATGGACTTCCTTCGCCCCGCCAGCTGGGAGGAGGCGCTCGCCGCCAAGGCCGAGCACCCCACGGCTGTCCCCATCGCGGGTGGCACCGACGTGATGGTCGAGATCAACTTCGACCACCGTCGGCCGGAGTACCTCCTCGACCTGAACCGCATCGGTGAGCTGACCGAGTGGGAGGTCGGTGGCGAGAGTGTCCGTCTGGGTGCCTCCGTCCCGTACACCGCGATCATGGAGAACCTGCGCGCGGAGCTGCCCGGGCTCGCGCTGGCGTCGCACACGGTCGCCTCCCCGCAGATCCGCAACCGCGGCGGTGTCGGTGGCAACCTCGGCACCGCGTCCCCGGCCGGCGACGCCCACCCGGCGCTGCTCGCCGCCGGTGCCGAGGTCGAGGTGGAGTCCGTACGCGGCTCCCGCCTGATCCCGATCGACGAGTTCTACACGGGCGTCAAGCGCAACGCGCTCGCCGCCGACGAGCTCATCCGCGCCGTCCACATCAAGAAGGCCGACGGCCCGCAGCAGTACTCCAAGGTGGGTACCCGCAACGCCATGGTGATCGCTGTCTGCGCCTTCGGCCTCGCCCTGCACCCCGAGACCCGCACCGTGCGCACCGGTATCGGCTCCGCCGCCCCCACACCGGTCCGCGCCGAGGCCGCGGAGGACTTCCTGAACGCCGCGCTCGAAGAGGGCGGATTCTGGGAGAGCGGGGACATCATCACCCCGTCGATCGCCAAGCAGTTCGCGGAGCTCGCCTCCGGCTCCTGCAACCCGATCGACGACGTGCGCGGCACGGCGAAGTACCGCCGTCACGCGGTCGGCATCATGGCCCGCCGCACGCTCGGCTGGACCTGGGAGCAGTACCGCGGCACCGCCCGCACGCTTGAAGGAGCTGCATAACGATGCGCGTCAATTTCACCGTGAACGGACGCCGGCAGGAAGCGGACGACGTCTGGGAGGGCGAGAGCCTGCTCTACGTGCTGCGCGAGCGCCTCGGTCTCCCCGGTTCGAAGAACGCTTGTGAGCAGGGCGAATGCGGTTCCTGCACCGTCAGACTCGACGGCGTTCCCGTCTGCTCCTGCCTGGTCGCCGCCGGCCAGGTCGAGGGCCGCGAGGTCGTCACCGTCGAGGGCCTCGCGGACTACGCCAGGCAGCGCGAGCAGAGTGCCTGTGGCACGGGAGCCTGCGGCACCAGCCTCCAGGACGCCCAGCAGTGGAGCGCGAAGGGAACCGACTCGCACACCGGCGAGGGCACCGAGCTCGCCCCGATCCAGCAGGCGTTCATCGACGCCGGCGCCGTGCAGTGCGGTTTCTGCACCCCCGGCCTGCTGGTCGCCGCCGACGAGATGCTGGAGCACAACCCGTCGCCGACCGACGAGGACATCCGCGAAGCGCTCTCCGGCAACCTCTGCCGCTGCACCGGTTACGAGAAGATCCTCGACGCTGTGCGCCTCGCGGCCGCCCGTCAGGGAAACCAGGAAGCGACGGTCTGACGATGGCCACCACCGGCACACCCACGAACCTCACCCAGAAGACCAGAGGCGGCATCGGAGAGTCCACGCTCCGGCCCGACGGCACCCTCAAGGTCACCGGCGAGTTCGCGTACTCCTCCGACATGTGGCACGAGGACATGCTCTGGGGCCAGCTCCTGCGCTCCACGGTCGCGCACGCCGAGATCGTCTCCATCGACACCTCGGAGGCCCTCGCCCAGGCCGGCGTCTACGCGGTCCTCACCTACGACGACCTGCCGACCGACGTGAAGAACTACGGTCTGGAGATCCAGGACACCCCGGTCCTCGCCAACGGCGTCGTACGCCACCACGGCGAGCCCGTGGCCCTGGTCGCCGCCGACCACCCGGAGACCGCACGCCGCGCCGCCGCCAAGATCAAGGTCGAGTACAAGGAGTTGCCCGTCGTCACCGACGAGGCCTCCGCGACCGCGCCGGACGCCCCGCTGCTGCACCCCGGCCGCGACGACCACCACGCCGGCCATGTGCCGCATCCGAACATCGTGCACCGCCAGCCGATCGTGCGCGGCGACGCCGACGAGGCCGCCGGGCGCGCCGACGTCATCGTCTCCGGCGAGTACACCTTCGGCATGCAGGACCAGGCGTTCCTCGGACCCGAGTCCGGTCTCGCCGTGCCGGCAGAGGACGGCGGCGTGGACCTGTACGTCGCGACCCAGTGGCTCCACTCCGACCTGCGGCAGATCGCCCCGGTCCTCGGCCTGCCCGAGGGCAAGGTCCGGATGACGCTCTCCGGCGTCGGCGGTGCGTTCGGCGGCCGAGAGGACCTGTCGATGCAGATCCACGCCTGCCTGCTGGCCCTGCGCACCGGCAAGCCCGTCAAGATCGTCTACAACCGGTTCGAGTCCTTCTTCGGGCACGTCCACCGCCACCCGGCGAAGCTCTGGTACGAGCACGGCGCCACCCGCGACGGCAAGATCACGCACATGAAGTGCCGGATCGTGCTGGACGGCGGCGCCTACGCCTCCGCCTCGCCGGCCGTCGTCGGCAACGCCTCCTCGCTCTCCGTCGGGCCGTACGTCATCGACGACGTCGACATCGAGGCGATCGCCCTCTACACCAACAACCCGCCGTGCGGCGCCATGCGCGGCTTCGGCGCGGTCCAGGCGTGCTTCGCCTACGAGGCGCAGATGGACAAGCTGGCGAAGGCCCTCGACATGGACCCCGTCGAGCTCCGGCAGCTCAACGCCATGGAGCAGGGCACGCTGCTGCCGACCGGCCAGCCGGTCGACTCGCCCGCCCCGGTCGCCGAACTGCTGCGCCGCGTCAAGGCCCGCCCGCTGCCGCCCGAGCGCCAGTGGGAGTCCACCGAGGGCTCGGACGTCCGCGCGCTGCCCGGCGGCCTGTCCAACACCACGCACGGCGAGGGCGTCGTACGGGGCGTCGGCTACGCGGTCGGCATCAAGAACGTCGGCTTCTCCGAGGGCTTCGACGACTACTCCACCGCCAAGGTGCGCATGGAGGTCATCGCGGGCGAGCCCGTCGCCACCGTGCACACCGCGATGGCGGAGGTCGGCCAGGGCGGTGTCACCGTGCACGCCCAGATCGCCCGCACCGAGCTCGGCGTCTCGCAGGTCACGATCAGCCCCGCCGACACGCAGGTCGGCTCCGCGGGCTCCACGTCCGCCTCCCGCCAGACCTATGTCACCGGCGGCGCCGTGAAGAACTCCTGCGAGCTGGTCCGCGAGAAGGTCCTCGAGATCGGCCGCCGCAAGTTCGGCAGCTACCACCCGGCCTGGGCCACCGCCGAGCTGCTCCTGGAGAGCGGCAAGGTCGTCACCGACGGCGGCGAGGTACTGGCCGACCTGGTGGAGCTGCTGGACGACGAGGCCGTCGAGATCGAGGCCCAGTGGCGCCACCGCCCCACCGAGGCGTTCGACCTGCGCACAGGGCAGGGCAACGGCCACGTCCAGTACTCCTTCGCCGCGCACCGCGCGGTGGTCGAGGTGGACACCGAGCTCGGTCTGGTGAAGGTGATCGAGCTGGCCTGCGCCCAGGACGTCGGCAAGGCCCTCAACCCGCTGTCCGTCATCGGCCAGATCCAGGGTGGCACCACCCAGGGCCTGGGCGTCGCGGTCATGGAGGAGATCATCGTCGACCCGAAGACCGCGAAGGTCAGGAACCCGTCCTTCACGGACTATCTGATCCCGACCATCCTCGACACGCCGACCATCCCGGTCGACGTGCTCGAACTCGCCGACGACAACGCCCCCTACGGGTTGCGCGGCATCGGCGAGGCCCCCACCCTGTCGTCCACCCCGGCCGTCCTCGCGGCGATCCGGAACGCGACGGGACTGGAACTGGACAGGACGCCGGTGCGCCCCGAGCACCTCACCGGCACCTGATCCTCTCCCCACTTCTCCGGGCGGTGCGAGCCATGCCTCCAAGGAACCAGCCGGTTTCCCGCAGGCCCGCGCCGCCCGGGGAGAACAAGTGCCGCACCGCTCGCGGCCGCAGCAGCACCGCAGTACCCCGAAGAGCGAGTTCGTCTCGGGCCGTCCCCCGGGTCGTGCAGCCAAGCACCATCCCAAATCCCGCCATCACCAGTCTCCACGGCGGGTGCCCCTGTGAACCTTGGGAGTAGGCACCATGACCCAGCAGTCCACCGAGCCCCGGACCACGGCGGAGGATGCCGGCGCGGGAACGCGTCAGCCCGCCGGGCGGTCCTGGCTCGACCGGTATTTCCACATCACCAAGAGAGGCTCGACCGTCGGCCGGGAGGTGCGTGGCGGCATCACCACCTTCATGGCGATGGCGTACATCATCCTGCTCAACCCGGTGATCCTGTCGGTGCCCGACGCGGCCGGTAACAGGCTCGACGGTGATCAGCTGACCACCGCAACCGCCTTCGCCGCCGCGGCGACCACCATCGTGATGGGCCTCGTCGGCAATGTGCCGCTCGCCCTGGCCGCGGGACTCAGCGTCTCCGCCGTCATGGCCTTCCAGGTCGCGCCCGAGATGACCTGGGAAAACGCGATGGGCATGTGCGTCATCTACGGCGCCGTGATCGTCCTGCTCGTCGTCACCGGTCTCCGTGAACTGATCATGAACGCGATCCCGCTGGCGCTGAAGCACGCCATCACCATGGGGATCGGCCTGTTCGTCTGTCTCATCGGCCTGGTCCAGGCCGGATTCGTGACCTCCATGCCCGGCGAAGGGGGCATCGCCGGCGCCAAGCCGATCCAGCTCGGTACCAGCGACATGCTGACCGGCTGGCCGGTTCTCTGCTTCGCCGTCACCGTCCTGCTGATCTTCATGCTGCAGGTCCGCAAGGTCCCCGGCGCCATCCTCATCGGCATCATCGGCGGCACGCTGTTCGCCGCCGCGGTCCACCAGTTCGCCGGCCTCGACAAGGCGGCCTGGGGCGGCCTCAACGCACCCGAGATCACCGGTTCCATAGTCTCGAGCCCCGACTTCGGGCTGTTCGGCGCCGTCTCCTTCGACGGGATGGCCAGCGTCGGCGGCATCACCGTCGGCGTCATCGTCTTCACCCTGGTGCTGGCCGGCTTCTTCGACGCCATGGGAACCATCATCGGCATCGGCCAGCAGGCCGGCCTCGCCGACGACAAGGGCAAGATGCCGGGCCTCAACCGGGCCCTGGCCATCGACGGCGCGGGCGGCGCGATCGGTGGTGTCGCGGGCGCCTCCGGCCAGACCGTCTTCGTCGAGTCGACCGCCGGCGTCGGCGACGGCGCGCGCACCGGCCTCGCCAGCGTCGTCACGGGTCTCGCGTTCACGCTGTGCCTGTTCTTCACGCCGCTCGCCCAGGTCATCCCCACCCAGGTCGCGGCCGCCGCTCTGGTCGTCATCGGCTCGATGATGTTGACCAACGCCAAGCACATCGACTGGAACGACTCCGCGACCTCGATCCCGGTCTTCCTGACCACGGTGCTGATGCCGTTCACGTACTCCATCACCGCGGGCATCGCGGCCGGAGTCATCGCCCATGTGCTGATCAAGGCCGTCCAGGGCCGGACACGCGAGGTGGGCTGGCTGATGTGGGTCCTGGCCGTCGTCTTCCTCGCCTACTTCGCGCTGCACCCCATCGAGGGCTGGCTCGGAGTCAAGTAACCGCCCCCGGAACACCCGAAGGAGACCGACATGCTGGACATCGCCGACGAGCTGAACCGGTGGGTCGAGCAGGGCCGCAGCTTCGCCGTCGCCACCGTCGTGGCCGTCGGCGGCAGCGCGCCCAGGCAGCCGGGCGCCGCCCTCGCCGTCGACAGCGAGGGCACGGCGATCGGCTCGGTCTCCGGAGGGTGTGTGGAGGGCGCCGTGTACGAGCTGTGCCGGCAGGCGCTCGAGGACGGCGAAAGCGTTCTCGAGCAGTTCGGCTACAGCGACGAGGACGCCTTCGCCGTCGGCCTGACCTGCGGCGGCGTCATCGACATCCTCGTCACTCCTGTGCACGCCGACGCGCCCGGCAGGGAGGTGTTCGCGGCCGCGCTGGCCACCGCCGCCCGAGGGGAGGCGGCGGCGGTCGCGCGGATCACGGACGCGCCTGCCGGCCTCGCGGGCAGCGCCCTGCTCGTACGGCCCGACGGCACGTACGACGGCACCCTCGGCGGCCATCGCGAACTGGACCGCACGGCGGCCCGCGAGGCCGGGGCGATGCTGGACGCAGGCCGCACCGGCACCGTCGTCATCGGCGAGGACGGCTCCCGCTGCGGCCGGCCGCTGACGCTCCTCGTCGAGTCGAGCGTCCCCGCACCGAGGATGATCGTCTTCGGTGCCGTCGACTTCGCCGCCGCCCTGGTGCGCGTCGGCAAGTTCCTCGGCTACCACGTCACCGTCTGCGACGCGCGGCCCGTCTTCGCGACCGCGAGCCGCTTCAAGGAGGCGGACGAGGTCGTCGTCGAGTGGCCGCACCGCTACCTGGAGTCGACCGAGGTCGACGGCCGTACGGTGCTGTGCGTACTGACCCACGACGCCAAGTTCGACGTACCGCTGCTCGAGCTCGCCCTGAGGCTGCCGGTCGCCTACGTGGGCGCGATGGGCTCCCGCCGCACCCACGAGGACCGCAACAGGCGGCTGCGCGAGGTCGGGGTCTCGGACCTCGAACTCGCCCGGCTGCGCTCACCGATCGGTCTCGACCTCGGCGCCCGTTCGCCGGAGGAGACCGCGCTGTCCATCGGCGCGGAGATCGTGGCGAACCGCCGCGGCGGCACCGGTGTCTCCCTGGCCGGCGCGCACACCCCCATCCACCACGACGGCCCCGACGCGCCCACCGGGCGAATCGGGTCGGTGGCGTAGGCACCGGCGGGCCGCCCACGGCGGAACGCTCCCCGTGGTATCGCCCAAGTGAGCCGCATCTGCCATGGAGGTTCGGCCGAACAGGCTGTACCTGCGACCTCGATGCGCCTATCGTGGCGCATATGCAGTCCTACACCATCGGTCAGGCGGCGCGGCTGCTCGGTGTCAGCGCCGACACGGCGCGGCGCTGGGCCGACGCCGGTCGGGTCGCGACCCATCGCGACGACAGCGGGCGGCGCCTCGTCGACGGCCGGGACCTGGCCGCGTTCTCCGTCGAGGTCGCCCAGGGCGGCGTCGGCGACGAGGAGACCTCCTACACGTCGGCGCGCAACGCGTTCCCCGGCATCGTCACCGCCGTAAAGCTCGGCGACGTCGCCGCGCAGGTCGAGATCCAGGCCGGGCCGCACCGGCTCGTGTCCCTGCTGACCCGCGAAGCCGTCGAGGAACTCGGACTGGAGGTCGGCATGCAGGCCACCGCCCGGGTGAAGTCCACGAACGTGCACATCGACCGCGCCTGAACCGGGCGCCCGGCCGCAGACGGAGCCGACCGCGTCAAGCGGCGCACCGCGACACAGAGGAGTCCCGTCCCGTGTTCCCCACCCCCGGCGGACGCCGCCGCTCGCCCGTTCCCGGGCGACGCCGTGCCGCGGCCGCGATCCTGACGGCCACCCTGCTCGCCACGCTCGCCGCCTGCGGCACCGACGACGCCGGGAGCGGGAAGAGCGCCTCCGGCGAACCGTCCACCCGCCTGACCGTGCTCGCCGCGTCCTCGCTCACCGACGTCTTCAGGACGGCGGGCGACGCCTACGAGAAGGCGCACCCCGGCACGGAGCTCGCCTTCTCCTTCGCCGGCTCGCAGGAGCTCGCCGCGCAGGTCAGGCAGGGCGCTCCGGCCGACGCCCTGGTCACCGCCGACAGCAGGACCATGGACGGCCTCGCCGCCGACACCGGCTCCCCGGTGGTCATCGCCAAGAACAGGCTGGTCATCGCCACCGGGAAGGGCAATCCGCACAAGATCGGTTCGCTGGAGGACCTCGCCGGGACCAAACTCAAGGTCGTGCTCGCGGCGCCCGAGGTCCCCGTCGGCCGCTACAGCAGGCAGATCCTCCAGGGCCGTGACGTCGACGTGCGTCCGGTGTCCGAGGAGCCGAACGTCCGGGCCGTGCTCAGCAAGGTGGAGCTGGGCGAGGCCGACGCGGGAATCGTCTACCGCACGGACGCCGCCGTCGCCGCCGACCGGGTCGACGCCGTCGACATCCCCGACGGCCACAACGCCGTCGCCTCCTACCCGGCCGCGACGCTGAAGTCGTCGCAGAACGCCGATGCGGCGGAGGCGTTCGTGACCTGGCTGACCGGCCCAGAGGCCCAGAAGATCCTCCGGGACGCGGGCTTCCAGCAGCCGTAGCCGCTCATCGCCGGCCGTCCCGTCCCCGCCCGATCACCAGGACGCACCATGAAGCGCCTACGCGACACGACCCCGCCCCGCCTCCCCGGCAGGCGGGACCGGCCCGGCGGGGACCCCCGAGCGCGGACGCCCGCGGTCCTGGCCGTACCCGCGCTGCTCGCCGTCGCCTTCCTGCTGCTCCCCTTGGCGGGCATCCTCGGCCGGACCGCCTGGAGCGACGTCGGCGGCCATCTGACCACCCCCGGCGTCACCGAGGCGCTGCGGCTGTCGCTCGTTGTCTCCTTCTGGGCGCTCGGGCTGTCCCTGCTGCTCGGTGTGCCGCTCGCCTGGGTGCTGGCACGGACCGACTTCCCGGGCAAGACGCTCGTCCGCTCGCTGGTCCTCCTGCCCATGGTGCTGCCACCCACCGTCGGGGGAGTGGCGCTGCTGCTCGCCTTCGGCCGGCGCGGACTGCTGGGGCCCTGGCTGGACGACACCTTCGGCATCACACTGCCGTTCCACACCTCCGGCGCCGTTCTCGCCGCGACCTTCGTGGCCATGCCGTTCCTCGTCATCAGCCTCGAGGGCGCCCTGGGCGGTCTGCGCCCGGGCTACGAGGAGACGGCCGCCTCACTCGGCGCCTCGCCGCTCCGGGTCTTCCTCACCGTCACCCTGCCGATGGTCGCCCCCGGGCTGATCGCCGGAGCGGCACTGACCTGGGCCCGGGCGCTCGGCGAGTTCGGCGCGACGATCACCTTCGCCGGCAATCTGCCGGGCACCACGCAGACCCTGCCCTTGCAGGTGTATCTGCTGCTCCAGGAAGAACCGGACGCGGCGACGTCGCTCTCGCTCCTGCTGCTCGTCATCGCCATGGCCGTGCTGATCGCCCTCCGGGGCCGATGGACGGGCGGGGCACCGCCTGCCGCGGCCCGCCCCGCGCCCGCCGCCGTCCCCGAGCCGGACGAACCCGGCCCACTATCCCCCGAAGCCCCGGCGACCCCGGCGACCGGGTCGGTGGCCGCGGACGGACGCTGGCCGCTGCACGCGGAGGTCACCGGCTTCGACGAACTCACCCTCGACGCCGCCCCCGGCACCACCATCGCCGTCGTCGGCCCCAACGGCGCGGGCAAGACGACCCTGCTGCGCGCCCTCCTCGGGCTGACCCCGCGCGCCCACGCCGCCCTGCGGCTCGGCGACACCGACGTGTCCGCCCTGCCGCCCCACCGTCGCGGTGTGGCCTGGGTGCCCCAGGACGGCGCGCTGTTCCCCCACCTGAGCGCCCTCGGCAACACCGCGTACGGGCTGCGTGCGCGGGGCGTCGCCCGTACGGAGGCCCGCCGCAGCGCACAGGAGTGGCTCGAACGGCTCGGCGTCGGCCAACTCGCCGCCCGCAGGCCCGCGCAGCTCTCCGGCGGCCAGGCCCAGCGCGTCGCCCTCGCCCGCGCCCTCGCCGCCCGGCCGCGGCTGCTGCTGCTGGACGAACCGCTCGCCGCCCTCGACCAGACGACCCGGGCCCGTGTACGCCACACCCTGCGCGGCCATCTCGACGACTTCGGCGGCGTCTGCCTGATCGTCACTCACGACCCGGTGGAGGCAGTGTCGCTGGCCGACCGGGTACTCGTCCTCGACGACGGCCGCGCCGTCCAGGACGCGCCGCCTGCGGAGGTCACCCGCCATCCTCGTTCGCCGTGGGTCGCGCGGATGCTCGGCCGCAACGCCTGGCCCGGCACGGCCGTGGCGGGCGGCATCGAACTCGCCGGCGGCGGACGGCTCGTGGTGGCCGACCCGCTGGCCCCGGGCGCGGACGTCCTCGCGATCATCGCTCCGGAAGCGGTGTCCGTGCACCGCGAACGCCCCGGCGGCAGCCCCCGCAACGCCTGGCCTGGCACCGTACGCGAGATCACCACCGTGGGCAGCCGGCTGCGTGTTCTCGTCACCTCACCGCACGCGCCGGACCTGGTCGCCGAGATCACCCCGCAGGCGGCGGCCGAACTGGGCCTCGCGGAGGGGGAGTCGGTCTGGACGGGCGTCAAGGCCACCGAGGTCACCGTGGTCGGCCTGTAGCTCCCCACCGGCCCCGTTCGCGCGACGCGGTGAGCTGTGACGTTTCCGTGGGCGGTGACGCTGACACTACGGGGGACATGGGCACGGGTGCGCCGTACCGACGGGAACGAAGAGGGCCGAGTGGGCAAGGGGCGGGGCAGCCGGCGTGCGGTGACGCACGACAAGGAGCTCGGCGATGCGGTGGCGCGGGCACAACGGGGTGACGAGGCCGCCTTCTCCGCGGCCTACCGACTCGTCCAACCCCCGCTGCTCGGATATCTGCGCGGCCTCGTGGGCGACGACGCCGAGGACGTCGCTTCCGACGCCTGGCTTGAAATCGCCCGCGACATCGGGCGCTTCCGCGGCGACGGCGCCGGCTTCAGAGCCTGGACGGCGACCATCGCCCGCCACCGTGCCATGGACCACCTGCGCCGGATCAGGAGCCGCCCGCGCGGGACGGTCCTCGAGAGCGAGCTCTCCGGGCTGCCCTCCCCGCAGGACACGGCGGCGGAGGCGTTCGAGACCGCCTCGACCCAGGAGGCCCTGGCCCTCATCGCTCAACTGCCCCGGCAGCAGGCGGAGGCGGTGCTCCTCCAGACGGTCATCGGACTCGATGGGCCGTCCGCCGCACGCGTTTTGGGCAAACGTGCGGGAGCCGTGCGCTCCGCCACCCACCGGGGGCTCAGACGGCTGGAGAGATTCCTGGCGTCGCCGCCGCGCGGCGGTGTGACAGATTCGGACTCCCCTTCGCTGGGAGATGCGAGATGACCGAAAACCGATCCGGAGACGCCGTGGGCCCCGCCGCACCGCCGCAGGCCTCACCGCAGCCTCAGGTGCCCGCTACGTCGCGGCAGCCGACGCTCGACGAGCTGCTCGCCGCCGCCGCGCGCCCCGGACCCGTCGCTCCCGATGCCGAGGAGAACGCCCTGGCGGCGTTCCGCGCCGCCCGTGACGAAGGGGCGCTCGCGCTGCCCACCCGCCCCGAGGACGACTGGCGGCCGGCGGAGGCGCGGACCCGTGTCTCCTGGATCCGGGCCGGTGTCGGCGCACTCGTCGCCGGTGTCATGTTCGGCGGCGTCGCGATGGCGGCCGGCGCGATCCCCGCCCCGTTCGCGGACCCGCCCGCCGAGCAGCCACGCCCGGCGCCCCGCGTCTCCCCCTCCGGGGCGGAGGAGCGGACCACCGGCGTGACCCCGCCCGCCACGATGCCCGCCGTCCCGCCTGCCACCGTCCCGGGCGCTCACGAACACCCGCTCACCGCCGAGGACCTGACCGGCCATTGCCGCGCCTATGCGGCGGCGCAAGCGGCAGGCCGGAACCACGATAAGCCGGGCGGTGGCAACGCGAACGGCGGCAAGGCGAACGGCGGCAACGCGAACGGCGGCAAGGCCGACGGGCGAGAGGCCGACGGCGGCGCCAAGGCACGTGCCGTGCGCGAGCGGCTGGCCGCCGTCGCCGGCGGCCCCGACCGGATCGAGGCGTACTGCGCACGCATGGAGGCGGACCGGCCGGCCGGCCCGGCGGGCGAAGAGCACGGCCCGGAGTCCGGGGTGAACGCCGGCACCGACGCACCGTCACCCGAAGATCCCCGAGCGGGGCCGGACAAGTGGCGCGCCCCGATACAGAAGCCGTCACGGCAGTAGGACGCACACGGCGTGCACGACCCGCGGACCCCAGTACGCGCCCGGAACGTGCACGACGCACAGGCCCGCAGGGCGCCGTAAGAGGGATGCGGCCATGACGACGCGGTGCGCCCGGCGCCGTCCGGTGCCGCCCGTGCCTAGGGTGCCCCTTGTGGAACTGGACGATGATCTGAACCGGCTGAGCCGCGACGAACTCGTGGCCGAGGTGAGAGCCCTGCGCCGGGGGATCCGCGCGCACCGGGACAGCTCGGGCCACGATCTGTGCTGGCACCACCCGCAGTTGTGGGGACTGCTGCCGGAGCGCGTGGAGCCCGAGGTGGCGGTACCGCCGTGGCCACGGTTCATGCGCGGCTGTGTCCGCTACCGGGAGTCCCTCCAGGCCCAGTTGCCCGACGCGCCGGTCGACGACCGGGAGTACGGCGGCTAGACCGGCCGGCCGGTCCACCCCCCGGACGCAGCGTGCTCGGGACACCACGTGCCCGAACTTCGCCGGGACGGGCCCCACTTGCCCGTTCGCTCCCTCACCATGACTTCCGTGCGACGCTCCGGCCCGGCCGAGGGTTGTACGCCGGCCGCTGATTTTCTTGTGAGAACAGCCACCTGTGCCGTCCGTGATGCTCCCGCCCGTGTTTCCGCTGGGTCCGGTGAGGCCATCGTTGTGGAAAGGCGGATGCCGTGGAAGATCACGGAGCAGGACTGCCGGACGCCAGGGGCATGCGGAGCTACACCGCCCGGTTCGTCACGGAGATGAGCGAGCGCAGCAGACTGCCGCTCGACTACAGCGTGACGAGCCTGAGACTGGTCGACGTCGTCGTCGACGGACTCAGACGCAACAGACCTGTCCGTACCGGGGTGGACCGCTTCCTTCAGGGGCTCGGTGCCTACACCGGCGAGGTGATGGTCAGACGTGCCGGTGCGTGCTGGGTCGACCTCGACGCGGGACAGCGCGAGATGTTCGGCCAGCCGGTCGGGGTGCGGATGCCGGACGGGCGGGTGTGGAACCCGCTCGGCAAGGTCGTCAAGCGGTTCGAGCACGGCCCCGGCGAGTCGGTCGAGCAGTTCTATCTGCTGCTGCACGGCCGGCGTGCGCCGCGCCTACGCCGGAACACGGCACCCCAGGCGGTCTGCGGCCGATGACCTGAGCCGCTCACCGGCGACGGCCGCACCGACCTGATCGCGGCTCGAACGCCCCGTCCGTCCACCGGCCGGGTCCGCCGCCGAGGCGCCGGGGCCGTTGAACGGCGCGTGACCTCCGCCCGTACCTTCTGGCGGCCCGTGTGGATCCGCACGGGCCGCCACAAGGCAGGGAGGCACGTCTTGGCCGGCAGCAACGGCAGCAATGTCACCGCGCTCTTCCGCGCGTCCACCGCGCACAGTCCGTCGTACTTCACGCTGGACAGGGCGGGCGGCGGCGCGGCCGGCGAGATCGTGGACTTCTGCATCCCCTGCAACCCGTACTTCCCCACCCCCGCCATGTTCGACGAGCTCGGCAGCAGGCTCAGGGAGATCCTGACCTACTACCCGAGCGGCTCCGAGACCATCACCGCCGAGCTCTGCCAACTGCTCGGCCTCAATCCCCAGACCGTAGCCATGGGCAACGGCTCCACCGAACTGATCACCTGGATCGACCATCTGCTCGTCCGCGAGTCACTGGCGGTCCCCGTACCGACCTTCGGCCGCTGGACGGACCAGCCGATGGAGACCGGAAAGCGGGTGGACATGCTGCTGCTGCCCGAGGCGCGCGGATTCGCCCTCGACCCCGCGTCCTTCGTGCAGTTCGTACGGAGCAGAGGCTCCCGCGTCGCCGTCGTGTGCAACCCCAACAACCCCGACGGCGGCCTGCTGCCCAAGCAGCAGGTGCTGTCGCTGCTCGACCAGCTCCAGGACCTGGACCTGGTCGTCGTCGACGAGTCCTTCCTCGAGTTCGCCGACGCCGGGCAGGAGACCAGCGTCGCGGCCGAGGCAGTGCTGCGGACGAACGTGATCGTGCTGCGCAGCCTCGGAAAGAACTTCGGCCTGCACGGGGTGCGTTTCGGCTATCTCGTCGCCAACCCGGGTCTTGCCGGGAAGGTGCGCGCCGCGCTGCCGAAGTGGAACATCAACTCCTTCGCGGAGACCGTGGTGTTCATGCTCAAGCAGCACCGCCAGGAGTACGCGGAGAGCCTCGCGCAGGTGGGACGCGACCGGCAGGACATGATCTGGCGGCTCTCCCAGCTGCCCGGTCTCACCGTCTATCCCTCCCAGGGCAACTTCGTGTACGTGAGGCTCCCGGAAGGTGCCGACGGCGCGATCCTGCGGGACCGGCTGCTCGCGGAGCACGGTGTCCTGGTGCGGGAGTGCGGCAACAAGATCGGCAGCTCCAGCCGGTTCGTCCGTCTGGTGGTGCGTCCCGAGCCGGACGTGGCGCGGCTGGTCTCCGCGATGGAACTCGTGCTGTACGGCGAGCACATCCGGTCCGCGCCCGCCCCGCCGCCCGCTCCGGAGCCGCCGCAGCCGATGCTCGCGCAGATACCGTCACGGTCCCAGCCGCTGCCACGGACCGACGCAACGGCACAGGCGGTACAGGCGCAGGCCCAGCAGCCGGCCGTGGCGACCGTGCCGGCCCAGGCCCAGGCCCAGGCCCGGACGAGGCAGCCGGTTGCCGCCCCGATGCTGGCGCAGGTGCCCGCCCAGACCCAGCCACCCGGGCCCCAGCCGCTGCCGCAGCACGCCCCGCCGCTCGCGCTCACCCGGACGACGACCGCCCACCAGCCGCTCCCCGTCCGGGGCCTGGCACCCGCTCAGGCCGTCCGGCCCGGCGCGGCGGCAGCCACGGGCTACACGTCGGGCACCGCGGCGGTGGACCGCCTCATCTCCCAGGCGTGAGCGCCGTCGGCCTCACGCGGACGTGAGAGCCCCGGCCCGGGACACTCCGTATCCGGCATTCGGCATGAACCGGTGGATAAGCGATAGATTCCGCTATCGGTGACGGTCGGCCGTACGGAGCGGGGAGACATGACGACCCAAGGTGACACCACCGCGGAGACCCGGCCGGCCGTCAAGCTGACCTTCATGACGCTCACCGCCATGGTCGTCGGATCCATGGTGGGCGCAGGGGTGTTCTCCCTCCCGCGGCGCTTCGCCGAGGAGACCGGCGTCGCCGGCGCGCTCATCGCGTGGGCCGTCGCCGGCACCGGCATGCTGATGCTCGCGTTCGTCTTCCAGTCGCTGGCCCTGCGCAGGCCCGACCTCGACGCAGGTGTCTACGCCTACGCCAAGGCCGGGTTCGGCGAATACCTCGGCTTCTTCGCCGCCTTCGGCTACTGGGCCAGCGCCTGCGTCGGCAACGTGACGTACTGGGTGCTCATCATGTCGACGATCGGAGCCGTCTGGCCCGCGCTCGGCGACGGCGACACCCTGCTCGCGGCCGTGCTGTCCTCGATCGGGCTGTGGGGGTTCTTCCTCCTCATCCAGCGCGGTGTGAAAGAGGCCGCCGCGATCAACCGGATCGTCACCGTCGCCAAGATCGTCCCGATCCTGGTCTTCGTCGTCATCGCGCTGTTCTACTTCAAGGCGGGCGTCTTCGCCGACAACTTCGGCGGCGCCGACTATGCGGGCTCCCTCTTCGAGCAGGTCCGCGGGACCATGCTCGCCACGGTGTTCGTCTTCCTCGGCGTCGAGGGCGCGAGCGTGTACTCGCGGCACGCCAAGCGCCGGGCCGATGTGGGGCGCGCCACGGTGCTCGGCTTCCTGAGCGTGTTCGCGGTCTTCGCCTCCGTCACCATCGTGTCGTACGGGATCATGCCGATGGCCGAGATCGCAGAGCTCCGCCAGCCGTCGATGGCCGGTGTCCTGGAGGCGGCGGTCGGCCCGTGGGGCAAGGTCTTCATCAGCGTCGGCCTGATCGTCTCCGTCCTCGGGGCCTATCTGGCCTGGACGTTGATGGCCGCCGAAGTGCTCTTCGTCGCCGCCAAGGACGACGACATGCCGCGTTTCCTGAAGCGGT
Source organism: Streptomyces sp. Tu 2975 (assembly GCF_009832925.1). Lineage (GTDB taxonomy): Bacteria > Actinomycetota > Actinomycetes > Streptomycetales > Streptomycetaceae > Streptomyces. Next base: position 1,713,856 of record NZ_CP047140.1, on the reverse strand, counting down.
CCACCGCGGCCGACGTGCCGGAACCGGCGCTGGTGATGACGACGCTCCTCAGCCAGGTCGTCCTGATCGTCACGCTCTTCTCCGACGACGCCTTCAATTTCGCGCTCGACCTGACGAGCGCCCTCACCCTCATCCCGTTCCTGCTCGCGGCGGCGTTCGCGCTCAAGATCGGGCTCAGGCCCGACGACAGGACCGCCGGCGGCCGTGGTTCCGGCCGGGAGCTGACGGTCGCCGCCGTCGCCACCCTCTACACGGCCTTCCTGCTCTACGCCGCCGGGCTGAAGTTCGTCCTCGTCTCCTTCATCATCTACGCGCCCGCCACGTTCCTCTTCGTGAAGACCCGCAGGGAACAGGGCAGAAAGCTGTTCTCGCCCGCCGAGATCGTCATCTGCGCCGTCTCGGTGGCCGGTGCCGTGCTGGGCGTCGTCGCCCTGGCCGCCGGCTGGATCACCCTCTGACCCGGAGACCAGGAAGGCTCACATGACGACCGACACCACCAGCAGCGCCCGCACGTCGTACGGCGTCCACTCGGAGGTCGGCAGACTCCGCAAGGTCCTGGTCTGCGCCCCCGGCCTCGCGCACCGCCGGCTCACCCCCACCAACGCGGACGACCTGCTCTTCGACGACGTGATGTGGGTCGACAACGCCCGGCGCGACCACGCCGACTTCGTCGACAAGCTCCGTGAACGGGACGTCGACGTCGTCGAGTTGTACGACCTGCTCACGCAGACCATGGCGATCGGCGAGGCCCGGTCGTGGCTACTGGACCGGAAGATCACGGCCAACGAGGTCGGCATCGGTCTCATCGACTCCACCCGCGCCTTCCTCGAGACGCTCGAGCCCCGCAAGCTCGCCGAATACCTGATCGGCGGCCTGGCGACCGCCGACCTGCCCGAGGAGTTCCGCCCCGGATACGTCGCCCTCGCCCGCGAATCGACCGGCGTACGCGAGTACCTCATGCCGCCGCTGCCCAACACCCTCTACACCCGCGACACGACCTGCTGGCTCTACGGCGGCCTCACCCTCAACCCCCTCTACTGGCCCGCCCGCCACGGCGAGACGCTGCTGATGAAGGCGATCTACGAGTTCCACCCCGACTTCGCCGGCTCGACCGTGTGGTGGGGCGACCCCGAACTCGACTGGGGCCAGGCCACGTTCGAGGGCGGCGACATCATGCCCGTAGGAGGCGGCGTCGTCCTCATGGGCATGAGCGAACGCACCTCCCGCCACGCCATCACCCAGGTCGCCGCAGCGCTCTTCGCGAACGGCGCCGCCCGGCACGTCGTCGTCGCCGGCATGCCCAAACTACGCTCCGCGATGCACCTCGACACCGTCTTCACCTTCGCCGACCGTGACATCGTCACCGTCTACCCGAAGATCATGGACGCGGTGCACACGTTCTCGCTCCGCCCGTCCGACAAGGCGCCCGGCGTGGAGATCACCGACGAGGGGTCGGCGGCCTTCACCGACGTCGTCGCCAAGGCCCTCGGCCTGTCCGGGCTGCGGATCATCGAGACCGCCGGCGACGTCTACGCCTCCGAACGCCAGCAGTGGGACAGCGGGAACAACGCCGTCGCCCTCGAGCCGGGCGTGGTGTTCACCTATGACCGCAACACCCAGACCAACGCCCTGCTGCGCAAGGCGGGCGTGGAGGTCATCACCATCGTCGGCGCGGAACTGGGCCGCGGCCGGGGCGGCGGTCACTGCATGACGTGTCCGATCGTCCGTGATCCGGTCGACTTCTGACCTGCCCGCCCGCGGCGGCCGGGACGCTCAGGCGCCGGTCCCACCGCCCGGGTGCGCGCCCGGCCCCTCGGCATGACCGGCGAGCGGGGCCGGGGGCAGGGAAAGTTCTCCTCACCCGGTTCCAGGAGCGTGTCGGCAGGCCCGACGATCAGCGGGTCCGGCCGTCCGGCGGCGTCCGGGTCCTTGCTGTCGTAGTCGATGCGCCACAGCAAACTGCGCATGGCCTCCAGGCGGCCACGGCGCTTGTCGTTGCTCTTGATGTCGTCCATCGCTGCCACCTGCCCGGTCCGGCTGCCGATCCGTATACATCGTGATGCGACCCGACAGCTCCCGCTATTGCGGACAGAAACTGTCCGCAACCCTCGGTAGCGTGCGGACATGGCCTCGAAAACCGCGTCCCACCCCGTTCTCGGCACCCGCGAGCTCAACCGCGCCACCCTCGCCCGGCAGCTCCTGCTGCGGCGCGCGCCCCGGGCCGAGATGCCCGTCGCGGCGGCCGTCGCGCACCTCGTCGGGCTCCAGGCGCAGAACGTGAAGCCGCCCTACTACGCGCTCGACGCCCGGCTGGAGGCGTTCGATCCGCAGGAGCTGTCCACGCTGATGGAGACCCGCGAGGTGGGGCGGCTCGTGACCATGCGGTCCACCATCCACACGCACACCGCCGACGACTGCCTGCTGCTGCGGCCCCTCGTCCAGCCGGCCAGGGACCGCGAGCTGGCGCAGTTCCGCACCGGGCTCGTCGGCGTCGACCTCCAGCGGCTCGCCGCCCTCGCACGCGAACTCGTCGAGGAGGAGCCGCAGAGTATGAAGGAGCTGCGGGAAGCGCTGCTCGCGCACTGGCCGGACGCCGACCCGTTCGCACTGTCCGTCGCCGCCCGGTGCTCACTGCCGCTGGTGCAGGTCACCCCGCGGGGACTGTGGGGCAGGAGCGGCCAGGTCCGGCTCACCACCGCGGAACGGTGGTTCGACCGGCCGTCGGAGCCCGAGCCGGACGCCGAGGACGCCGTACGGCGCTACCTCGCCGCCTTCGGGCCCGCCTCCGTCAAGGACTTCCAGACCTGGTCCGGGCTGACGCGTACACGAGAGGTCTTCGAACGGCTGCGGCCGGGGCTCGTCGTGTTCCAGGACGAGTACGGCATGGAACTCTTCGACCTCCCCGACGCGCCCCGGCCCGACGCCGGCACCCCGGCACCGGCTCGTCTGCTGCCCGAGTTCGACAACCTTCTGCTCTCGCACGCGGACCGGCGCCGGGTGGTGTCCGCGGAGCACAAGGGGCTCACCTGGCGGGGCAACCAGGCGCACTGCACCTTTCTCCTCGACGGTTTCCTCGCCGGGATCTGGCGGCTGGAGGAGTCCGGGGACAGAGCGACGGTGACGCTGCAGCCCTTCGACGCGCCGACGAGGGCGCAGCGGGAGGAACTGACGGGCGAGGCGGAGCGGATGCTGCGGACGATGCGGGCGGATGCGGCGCCCGAGGTGCGGTTCGGGCCTGTGCGGGTGGCGTAACGCCTACGGCGGGCCGGTCCCCGCCCCTCCCCTTCCCGAACCGGGCTCCGCCCGGACCCGGTACCGCGCTCCGCGCGGTGATTCCGGGGGCTCTGCCCCCGGACCCCGCGCCTCGAACGTCGGCGAGGCTGAAGTTGCCTTTCCCGCCGGCGGGGCTGATTTCACAGAGCGACATCCAGCACGCCTGGGGGCACATCCCACGGCCGCCAGGCCGTAGGGGGCGAGGACACCGCGCGGTACGCGGTCCGGGGCCTGTCCCGCCATGCGGCGGAGCCGCACATCGATGCAACGGGAAGGGGCGGGGAGGGGGAAACGCCCCGCGCGGCGGGCGGCGCCCGTCACGGCAGCAGGCCCGCGCGGCGCGCCGCCACCACCGCAGCCGGAGCAGCGCCGCCCGCATCTCGGCCGCTTCGCCGGTTCCTGTCACGCGTGCTTGCTGGTTTTTGACTCTCCATGAGTGTGTTCTGGCGTGTGTGAGTGAGCTGAAGTGTGTGGTCGGGGGATTGTGCTCTGTTGTGGCTGGGGAGGGAACGGGAGTCCGTGGATCGAATGCGTGACCTCTACGGGTTGCGCTCGTTGGGTAGGGGGAGCGGCTGTTCGGGACGTGTCGGGGGGCGGGGGTGGGTGGTCTGCGGGAGCTTGCGGCGCCGTTCATCGCGCCGGGCCCGTCGGGGGTGGCGATCCGTACCCGGCTCAAACAGCTCACCGCCGGCGATGTGGAGGTGCTGCGCCAGGTGGGCGTCCACTTGGGCGCGCTCGCCGGTCGTGACCTGAAGGTGCGTTGCCGTGACGGTCTGGCCCACGACTCGCAGGCGTGGGCGGTGCGCAAGCGGGAGCTGACGCCGCAGTCGTCGGCCCGGTGGGCGGGCGCGATCACCAAAGCCACGCACGATCAGTGGGCGCTGGCCCGCCGCTGCGCCCTCGCCCACATCCAGTCCCTGGAGGCGGGGGTGCGGACGTTGCGGCACCGGCTGTCACTGCCCGTCGGTGAGAAGGGCACGAAGAAGGCTCCGGGTGGTTACCGCAGTCGGCGGGAGTGGCACGCCAAGTCGCGGCGCCTGCACCTGCTGGAGGACCGGCTGGCGCGGGAGCGGGCCGCCTGGAAGGCGGGGACCGTGCACGTGGTGCGGGGCGGTAAGCGCCTGTCCCGCATGCGGCACCACCTGCCCACCGCCGGGCTCACCGAGGCGCAGTGGCGTGAACGCTGGAAGGCGGCACGCTGGTTCGCGCAGGCGGACGGGGAGTCCGGAAAGCGGTTCGGGAACGAAACCATCCGCATCAGTGCGGAGGGTGAGGTCAGCATCCGGCTCCCCGCCCCGCTCACCCATCTGGCCAACGCTCCGCATGGCCGGTACGTCCTGACCGGCCGGGTGGTGTTCGCGCACCGAGGGCAGGAACGGGCCGACCGGGCGGCGGCGAACCGGGCCGTCGCCTACCGCATCCACCACGACATGGACCGCGGCCGCTGGTATGTGACCGCCTCCTGGCAGACCCCGGTATCGAAGACCCTTCCGCTGGCCGCGGCCCTGGCCGACGGGGTGATCGGGGTCGACATGAACGCCGACCACCTGGCCGCCTGGCGCCTCGACACCCACGGCAACCCGTGCGGCAGCCCGCGCCGCTTCCCCTACGACCTCACCGGACCCGCAGGCCACCGGGACGCCCAGGTCCGCCACGCCCTGACCCGGCTGCTGCACTGGGCCACATCCTGCGGCGTGAAGGCCATCGCCGTCGAGGACCTCGACTTCACCGCCGAGAAGACCCGGGAGAAACACGGCAGCAGGAAACGGTTCAGGCAGCTGGTCTCCGGCATGCCCACCGGCCGGCTCCGCGCCCGTCTGACCTCCATGGCCGACGCCACGGGAATCACCATCGTCGCCGTCGACCCCGCCTACACCTCAAAGTGGGGTGCCCAGCACTGGCAGAAGCCGCTCACCCACGCCACCCGTAAGACCACCCGTCACGATGCGGCGAGCATCGCGATCGGGCGACGCGCCCAGGGCTATCCGGTCCGGCGACGGACGGCACTGCCCCGCACTCACCAGAGCGATGGATGCGGGCATCGGACCGTCCAGGCCGGCTCGGACACCCCAGGGCGTGAGGGACCCCGCCCCCGTATTCCCGGACCACGGACCCGATCCGTGCCACCGGACACGGAGCGAACGCGGGCGACCAGGACACCCAAAACCGTTCGGGATGTCCGCAGCGACCAGGAACGGGTCCAAGACCCACTCCTGCTCACTGAATAGGAACGGTAGTGAGCCCTGGGTCACCGATTACACGATGTGGACGGCCGGTCCCGCAACGAGGAGGACACATGACGTCTGGCAGCGCGACGGAGAGGTTCCGGGCCGCTCGGGACTTCCTGCTGAAGCACCGGGAGGACTACGTACGCGCGTACGAGGGCTTCGAGTGGCCCCGCCTCGAGCACTTCAACTGGGCGCTGGACTGGTTCGACGTCATCGCGGAGGGCAACGACGCGCCCGCCCTGCGGATCGTCGAGGAGGACGGGACGAGCGGCCGGTTCTCGTTCGCCGAGATGTCCGCCCGGTCCGACCGGGCTGCGAACTGGATGCGCGCCCAGGGGGTCGGGGCCGGTGACCGGATCCTCGTCATGCTCGGCAACCAGGTCGAGCTGTGGGAGACCGCGCTCGCCGCGATGAAGCTGCGCGCCGTGATGATCCCGGCGACGCCGCTGCTCGGCCCGGCGGACCTGCGCGACCGGATCGAGCGCGGCCGGGTGCGGCATGTCGTGGTGCGCCTGGAGGACACCGGCAAGTTCGACGACGTCCCCGGCGACTACGGCCGGATCGTGGTCGGCGGCGAGCACCCCGGCTGGCTGCCCTACAGCGGTGTGTACGACAGTCCGCGAACCTTCGAGCCCGACGGCCCCACCCGCGCGGACGAGACGCTGATGCTGTACTTCACCTCCGGTACCACCGCGCGGCCGAAGCTCGTCGAGCACACCCATGTGTCGTACCCGGTCGGTCATCTCGCGACCATGTACTGGATCGGCCTGAAGCCCGGCGACGTGCATCTGAACATCTCCTCGCCCGGCTGGGCCAAGCACGCCTGGTCCAACCTGTTCGCGCCGTGGAACGCGGAGGCGACGGTCTTCATCCACAACTACACGCGCTTCGACCCGGGCCGGCTGATGGCCGAGATGGACCGGGAGGGGATCACCAGCTTCTGCGCCCCGCCGACGGTCTGGCGGATGCTCATCCAGGCCGACCTGAGCCGGCTGCGGAAGCCGCCGCGGGAGGTCGTCGCGGCCGGTGAGCCGCTCAACCCGGAGGTCATCGAGACGGTGCGACGCGAGTGGGGCGTGACCGTCCGCGACGGGTTCGGCCAGACGGAGACGGCCGTGCAGGTGTCCAACAGCCCCGGCCAGCTCCTCAAGACAGGCTCGATGGGCCGGCCCAGCCCCGGCTATCAGGTGGAACTCCTCGACCCGGTCACCGGTGAACCGGGCGCGGCGGAGGGCGAGATCGCCCTGGACCTGTCGGGCCGGCCGGTGGGCCTGATGACCGGGTACCACGGTGACGAGGAGCGCACGGCGGAGGCGATGGCAGGCGGCCACTACCGCACGGGCGACATCGGCTCCCGCGACGCCGACGGCTACATCACCTATGTGGGCCGGTCGGACGACGTCTTCAAGGCATCCGACTACAAGATCAGTCCCTTCGAGCTGGAGAGCGCGCTGCTGGAGCACGAGGCGGTGGCGGAGGCCGCGGTGGTGCCGGCCCCCGACCCGGTGCGCCTCGCCGTCCCGAAGGCGTACGTCGTCCTCGCGGAGGGCTGGGAGCCCGGGCCCGACACGGCCAAGCTGATCTTCGAGCACTCGCGCGCGGTGCTCGCCCCGTACAAGCGCATCCGCCGGCTGGAGTTCGCCGAGCTGCCGAAGACCGTGTCCGGGAAGATCCGCCGGATCGAGCTGAGGGAGCGCACGGCCCAGGGTTCCGCCGCCGAGTACACGGAAGGCGACCTGCGATGACACTCTCGTACGCACACGGCGTCAGCAGCACTCCGCTGCTCGGCGAGACGATCGGCGGCAACCTGGCGCGTACCGCCGCCGCGCACCCCGACCGGGAGGCGCTGGTCGACGTGGCGGCCGGCGCCCGATGGACCTACGCCGAACTCGACGCCGCCGTCGATGTGCTGGCCCGCGGACTCCTCGGCTCGGGCATCGGCAAGGGTGACCGCGTGGGGATCTGGGCGGTCAACTGCGCGGAGTGGGTGCTGATCCAGTACGCCACCGCCCGGATCGGCGCGATCATGGTGAACATCAACCCGGCGTACCGGGCGCACGAGCTCGAGTTCGTACTGAACCAGGCCGGGGTCTCGCTGCTGGTCGCCTCGCAGACGCACAAGAGCAGCGACTACCGCGCCATGGTCGACGCGGTTCGCCCCAAGTGCGCGGGGCTGCGCGCCGTCCACTACATCGCCGACAGCTCATGGCACATGCTGCTGGAGGCGGCCGCCGGCGTCGCCGACGAGCAACTGCGAGCCCGGGAGGCGCAGTTGTCGTGCGACGACCCGGTCAACATCCAGTACACGTCGGGCACGACCGGCTTCCCGAAGGGCGCCACCCTCTCCCACCACAACATTCTCAACAACGGCTACTTCGTCGGCGAGATGATCGCCTACAGCGAGCAGGACCGGGTGTGCATCCCCGTGCCCTTCTACCATTGCTTCGGCATGGTCATGGGGAATCTCGCCGCCACCTCCCACGGCGCGTGCATGGTGATCCCGGCGCCCTCCTTCGACCCGGCGGCCACCCTGCGCGCGGTGCAGCAGGAGCGCTGCACCGCCCTGTACGGGGTGCCGACGATGTTCATCGCCGAGCTGAACCTGCCCGACTTCGCCTCCTACGACCTCTCCACCCTGCGCACCGGCATCATGGCGGGCTCCCCGTGTCCGGTAGAGGTGATGAAGCGGGTCGTCGCCGAGATGAACATGGCCGAGGTGTCGATCTGTTACGGCATGACGGAGACGTCCCCCGTCTCCACGCAGACCCGGCGCGACGACGATCTGGAACGCCGCACGGGCACCGTCGGCCGCGTCATGCCGCACATCGAGGTCAAGATCGTCGACCCGGTCAGCGGCGTGACCCTGCCGCGCGGCGAGGCGGGCGAGTTGTGCACCCGTGGCTACAGCGTGATGCTCGGCTACTGGGACGAGCCGGAGAAGACCGCGGAGTCGGTCGACGCGGGCCGCTGGATGCACACGGGCGACCTTGCCGTCATGCGCGAGGACGGCTACGTGCAGATCGTCGGCCGCATCAAGGACATGATCATCAGGGGCGGCGAGAACGTGTACCCCCGGGAGATCGAGGAGTTCCTCTACGCGCACCCGAAGATCGCCGACGTGCAGGTGGTCGGCGTGCCGGACGAGCGCTACGGCGAGGAGATCCTCGCCTGCGTGATCCCGCGCGACCCGGCGGACCCCCGACGCTGGAGGAGATCGCCGAGTTCTGCCGCGAGCGGCTGGCCCACTACAAGATCCCGCGCCGCCTGGAGGTCCTCACGGACTTCCCCATGACGGTGAGCGGCAAGGTCCGCAAGGTGGAACTGCGGCGCCGCTTCGGGGACGCCTGAGACAGCGCCGCGCACCGGACAGCGCCGCGCACCGGACCGGGCCGGGTCCGGTGCACGGCCGGTCCGGGCGTGGCGGGACCTACGTCATGAGGCCCACCACGTCCGGGCCTCGAGCCCGATCCCGCCGGGTCGGCGGCGCAGTTGGCGTCGCGCCATGCGTATCGGAATTCTTGGCACAGGCAACGTGGCCCGAGCACTGGCGGCCGGCTGGTCCGACGCGGGACACGAGGTGGTTCTCGGGTCGCACCGGCCGCGGGACAGGAACGAACCCGGCCGGACTCCACCGTGATGGCGCACTCCGACGGCCTGGGCGGTCCCGGCACGGTCTTCCTCTCCGGTGAGAGCGCGGCCGCGAAGCAGCTCACGAGCCGGCTCCACCGTGACCTCGCCGACCTCGGATGGCCGTCCGCCTCCCTGATGGACATCGGCGGCATCACCACCGCACGGGGACAGGAGCACTTCGCGCTGCTCTTCATGGGGATCGCCGCCGGTGTGGGCGGCCACACGTTCAACATCAACGTCGTCACGCCGTCGACCGGCCGGTGAGGCGCCCCGGTCGCTGAACGGACCGTAGAACCAGGAGAGCGGGGGAAGGGTGGCGCCGGCCGCGCCGGCGGGGCGTCACACGCCCGTGGAGATCAGCTCGTCAGCAGGGGCGTTGACCGGCTGCGGGCAGCCGGTGAGGTCCATGACGAACAGGGGGACGCCGAGCTGGTCGGCGCGGGCGCGTGCGTCGTCCGCGTAGCCCGCGAGGGAGAAGAAGACGCTCGCGGAGGACGAGCTGAGGCCGTTCAGCCACAGGCATTCGACGGCGCGCAGGGTGGCCGGTCTGGTCGTGGGATCGACCTGGGCGACGATGCCGGGGCCCCTGAGGTCGATGCCGGACACGGGGCGGACCTCGGGCTGGATCACGTCGCGGAAGCCCAGCCACTTGAGGTAGAGGGCCGCGGCGGTGACCGCGTCGCGGGCGTTGCGGATCGTCACCGGCCGGAAGGAGGGCCGGGAGGCGACCGCCGTGCGCGGCAGCGGTATGTGCCAGGGGCGCCGGAGACGACTCGGCCCCTCGGCGGAGGCCGGCACCGGGCGTGTGCCGACGGGCCGGACGGGGACCCGCAGGACCGTGCCGCACGGGCAGCCCAGCTCGGGCTGGGGCCACTGGTCCTGGCGGTCGCACTCGGGGCAGCGGACCGTCACCCACTCGTCCGTCCAGGTGCGGTGCGTTATGGGCTCCGGCCGGGCGGCTCGCAGCAGGGGCGCCGCGAGCGGAGCGCCGCACGGGCACGGGTAGACGGGTGCCGCGAAGAGGTGGTCGCGGCGGCAGACCGGGCAGCGCACCGGCACGCTCTCGGTCATCGCGGCCTCTCTTCCTCTCCTCGGTTGCCCCCATCGTCCATCAACCGCGCCTCGTTGGCGAGGTACTTCGCCGACTCGGCGGGCCGTCGGCCGTCGTGATGGGCGTCCCTTGACGTGGCCCGGACCGCGCCCTACATTGCTTCCGTATAGCAAAACTGAACTTCCACTATACGGAATAGCTGCTCTCAGGTGGCGCGACAGAGCCCGTTCCGACCAGATCCGACAGGCCGAAGCAGGAGCACCCCATGCCTCGAATGACCGCCGCCCGTGCGGCAGTTGAGATCCTCAAGCGTGAAGGCGTCACCCACGCGTTCGGTGTGCCGGGCGCAGCGATCAACCCCTTCTACAAGGCCCTCCAGGCCGGCGGCGGCATCGAGCACACCCTCGCCCGCCACGTCGAGGGCGCGTCCCACATGGCCGAGGGCTACACCCGTACCCGGCCGGGCAACATCGGCGTCTGCATCGGCACCTCCGGCCCCGCCGGCACGGACATGATCACCGGGCTGTACTCGGCGATCGGCGACTCGATCCCGATCCTGTGCATCACCGGCCAGGCCCCCACCTCCGTGATCCACAAGGAGGACTTCCAGGCCGTCGACATCGCCTCGATCGCCAAGCCGGTCACCAAGGCCGCCACGACCGTGCTGGAGGCCGCGCAGGTCCCCGGCGTGTTCCAGCAGGCCTTCCATCTGATGCGCTCCGGCCGCCCCGGCCCGGTCCTGATCGACCTGCCGATCGACGTCCAGCTCACCGAGATCGACTTCGACCCGGAGACGTACGAGCCGCTGCCGGTCTACAAGCCGGCCGCGACCCGGGCCCAGATCGAGAAGGCCATCGGCTTCCTGCTGGAGTCCGAGCGTCCGCTGATCGTCGCCGGCGGAGGCATCATCAACGCCGACGCCTCGGACCTGCTCGTCGAGTTCGCCGAGATCACCGGCACGCCCGTCATTCCCACCCTGATGGGCTGGGGCACCATCCCGGACGACCACGAGCTGAACGCCGGCATGGTCGGCCTCCAGACGTCGCACCGCTACGGCAACGCGAACTTCCTCGAGTCCGACTTCGTCCTCGGCATCGGCAACCGCTGGGCCAACCGTCACACCGGCTACAAGCTCGACGTCTACACCAAGGGCCGCACGTTCGTCCACGTCGACATCGAGCCCACCCAGATCGGCAAGATCTTCGCCCCCGACTACGGCATCGCCTCCGACGCGAAGGCCGCCCTGGAGCTCTTCGTCGAGGTCTCGAAGGAACTGAAGGCCGCCGGCCGGCTGCCCGACCGCCGGGCGTGGGTCGACGCCACCAACGAGCGCAAGGCGACGCTGCAGCGGCGTACGCACTTCGACAACGTGCCGCTCAAGCCGCAGCGCGTGTACGAGGAGATGAACCGCGCGTTCGGGCCGGAGACGCGGTACGTCACCACCATCGGTCTCTCGCAGATCGCGGGCGCCCAGATGCTGCACGTCTACCGGCCGCGCCACTGGATCAACTGCGGTCAGGCCGGCCCGCTCGGCTGGACGATCCCCGCCGCGCTGGGTGTGGCCAAGGCCGACCCCGAGGCCTCCGTCGTCGCCCTGTCCGGCGACTACGACTTCCAGTTCATGCTGGAGGAGCTGGCGGTCGGCGCGCAGCACCGCATCCCGTACGTCCACGTCCTGGTGAACAACTCCTACCTGGGCCTGATCCGTCAGGCGCAGGCCGGCCTGGACATCAACTTCCAGGTCAACCTGGAGTTCGAGAACATCAACTCCCCGGAGATCGGCGTCTACGGCGTGGACCACGTCAAGGTCGTCGAGGGCCTCGGCTGCAAGGCGATCCGCGTCACCGAGCCGGACCAGCTGCTGCCGGCCTTCGAAGAGGCGAAGAAGCTCGCCGCCGAGTACCGGGTCCCGGTCGTGGTCGAGGCGATCCTGGAGCGCGTCACCAACATCGCGATGAGCAAGACCGCGGACATCAGTGACGTCACCGAGTTCGAGGAGATCGCCACCGAGCCGGGCCACGCCCCGACCGCGATCAGGCCGCTGAAGGTCTGACGCCGCCGGACGCCCGGTCCGCCTCCTCGGACCGGGCGTCCGTCATGTCCCGGCACCCGCCCGCCGGCTCAGCGCGCCGGTGCCGTCAACTCCACCTCGAACACCTGGTCGGAACCGTCGGGCTCGCCGCCGTTGCGGTCGGTGTTCGTCGTGGACACCCACAGGGCGTTCCCGCCGGGAACCTTCCTCGACGGTGCGAAGCCGCCCGTACGTGTCCTTGAAGTACGCCACCGGGCGCCCGCCTCCGGGCCGTCGACGGGAATGCGCCACAGCCGTTGCCCACAGCCGGCCCTCCGCGTCCCACGCCAGGTGGCGGTCCTCTTCCCGCATGGGCGACACCGCGATGCCCGGCACACCGTCCTCGGCCCCGGTGGTCGCCGACTCGGGGACGCTGCCCACGAGTGTCCTCGTGCCGTCCTGAGCGAGCTCGAGGACGTCGAATGTCTCGCGCAACTTCCGCCGGCTGCGGCCGACGTCGGGGCGGTCGCAGCGTCGCTCACCGAGCTCCCGCCCCGACCTCATGCGGCGGCGTATCGAAGCCTTCGAACGGCACTACCCGTGGATCGACGCCGAAGGGCCGGCCCACTGCCGGACCCGTGTCGGCCCGGGCCGGCGGGACAGCGGCGAGGCGATGGACCTCTCGCTTCCCCGGGGCGCCGGTGACCACCGACGTTCCCGCGTTCCTGCGGCGGCTGCGCGCGGAGGTCCGGCTGCGGAGACCGCCGTGCCGAACCGTGGGCGGCGCTGCTCGCCGAGCCGACCCACGCCTGTCCGCTGCTGCGTCGCCCGTACTGCTCCACCTCTCGCGTCGGTGATCCTTGAGGCGCCCTGACAAGCGCCGGGACGTGCGGCGTTCCGTGCTTTAGCGTGGCCGTCAGGAGGTGGCGATGGAAACGCTGGACGGTCTGCCACTGCTCGGCTTCGCCGAGCCGGAGGGGCTGGAGGCCTGGCTGGAGGAGCATCACGGGACGGCACCGGGCGCCTGGCTCAAGCTCGCGAAGAAGGGCTCGGGTATCCCCTCACCGACCTCCGACGAGGTCAACGACGCGGCGCTCTGCTTCGGCTGGATCACCGGTCTGAGGCGCTCGTACGACGACGTGTACTACCTCCAGAAGATCACCCGCCGTCGGCCTCGGAGCACCTGGTCGCAGGTGAACATCGACAAGGTCGAGTCGCTGACGGCCGCCGGCCGGATGCGCGAGCCGGGCCTCGCGGAGGTGGCGGCGGCCCGGGCGGACGGCCGGTGGGACGCCGCCTACGCGTCGCAGCGCGACGCCACGGTGCCCGCGGACCTGGCCGCCGCGCTCGAGGCGAACACCCCGGCGCGAAAGACCTTCGAGGGCCTCGGCAGGTCGGACCGGTACATGGTGATCCTGAACCTGCTGAAGGCCACGACCCCCCGGACACGGGCGGCCCGCCTCGACCGGATGATCGCCACGCTGGCCGCCGGCGAGAAGGTGCGCTGAGCCGGAGCGGACGCGGGCGCGGTGCAGGGCGACGACGTGGATCAGGGCCCGGCCTCTGTGCGACGGCCGGACCCTGATCCCGGGCGCGCGGCACGGGACCGTACCGGACCGTGCACCCTGTCTGTGACGTTGTGGCCGCCCGACGGTGCGAGGCTGGCGCGACAGGACGTTCGCGCCGCCGGGCGGAGTCTTGGAGAGATGGAAGAGGGGACCGCGGCGGGGCGATCGGCAGACCGGAGCGCGTTCTTCAGGTCAGAACGGGTCCGGGGGCCTTCACCACCGCACTGGCATCGCACGCCGCCGCGGTCCTCGCTTCAGCCCGCTGCACGCACCACCCCTCATCCGGGTTCGTGCTGCGGGCTCACGCCCAGGGGTCGACCTCCCGTCGGTCCCCGGGCGCGGTCTCGCTGTCAGTCCTCGCGCAGGGCGCGGACCGCCTCCTCCACGCGCTTGCCGTACTCGGGGTCGGCGGCGTGGAAGTGGGCCAGGTTCTTCTCGATCACGTCGTCGCGGGTGACCTGGGAAAGACCGCCGGCGATGTTCGCGACGAGACGGCCCTTCTCCTCCTCCGACATGAGGCGGTACAGCTCGCCCGCCTGGAAGAAGTCGTCGTCCTTGACGTGAGCCGGTGCCGCGTGTGTGCCGGTCCAGCCGTGGATCGCGAGCGGGGCGGAGAGCGCCGCGTCCGTCTGGGCGGGGCCCGCGTACGAGTTGGGCTCGTAGTTCTTGTCGTGACGCGAGCCGTTGCGGGTCGCCATCAGGCCGTCACGGCCGTAGTTGTCCGCGACGGTCGCCTTCGGCGCGTTCACCGGCAGCTGGGTGTGGTTGACGCCGAGGCGGTAGCGGTGGGCGTCGGCGTAGGCGAACAGCCGGCCCTGGAGCATCTTGTCCGGCGAAGGACCGATGCCGGGGACGATGTTGTTCGGGGAGAACGCTGCCTGCTCGACCTCCGCGAAGACGTTGTCCGGGTTGCGGTCGAGGACGAGGCGGCCGACCCGCTGCAGCGGGTGGTCGGCGTGCGGCCACACCTTGGTGAGGTCGAACGGGTTGAAGCGGTAGTCGGCCGCCTCCGCCGCCGGCATGACCTGCACGTACAGCGTCCAGGACGGGTTCACCCCGCGCTCGATTGCCTGGAGCAGGTCCGTCTGGTGCGAGTTGGCGTCCTTGCCGACCAGCTCCGCGGCCTGCTCGGAGGAGAGCGAGCGTACGCCCTGGTTGGTCTTGAAGTGGTACTTCACGAAGAAGGCCTCGCCCGCCTCGTTGGTCCACTGGTAGGTGTGGGAGCCGTAGCCGTTCATGTGGCGGTACGAGGCGGGGATGCCGCGGTCGCCCATCAGCCAGGTCACCTGGTGCGTCGCCTCGGGGGAGTGCGCCCAGAAGTCCCAGACGTTGTCCGGCTCCTGACGACCTGTGAAGGGGTCGCGCTTCTGGGAGTGGATGAAGTCGGGGAACTTGATCGGGTCCTTGATGAAGAACACCGGGGTGTTGTTGCCGACGAGGTCGTAGTTGCCCTCTTCGGTGTAGAACTTCACGGCGAAGCCCCGGGGGTCGCGGACCGCGTCCGCGCCGCCGAGGGAGTCGGCGACGGTGGAGAAGCGCAGGAACGTCTCCGTGCGCTTGCCGACCTGGGAGAGGAAGTCCGCCTTCGTGTAGCCGGTGACGTCGTCGGTCACCTCGAAGTACCCGTACGCGCCGGAGCCGCGGGCGTGCACCACGCGCTCCGGGATGCGCTCACGGTTGAAGCGCGCGAGCTTCTCCAGCAGGTGCTGGTCCTGGAGGAGGATGGGGCCACCCACGCCGGCGGTGGCGGAGTTCTGGTTGTCGGCGACGGGGGCGCCGGACTCGGTCGTAAGCACGCGCTTCGACATCGTGACCTTCCGTACGGGAGCTGCACTGGGGACGGTTCGAGGAGCGTAAATACGAGCCGAACGAAACGTCAACAGTTTGTTGAAAACGAAGGGAGGGGTTCCGGTCGGTGCCGACGCCTGGGCGCGACAGGACAGGTGTCAGCGCCGACACCGACCGGAAGCTTGCGGGGGCCGTGGTCAGCCTGGGCAGGGATCCTGGATGGTTGCTGCCCGGTGGGGCCGATCACGGGGTGGGCCCCTTCTACGTGGCCGTGGTGGGCCTGGGCGGGGGCCCTGGGTGGTTGCTGCCCGGTGAGGGCCGGCCGCGGTGTGGGCCTTCTGTGACCCGGGCCGTGGTCGGCCTGGGCAGGGGCCTCGTGGGTGGTGGACAACGGGCGGTCCCCCACACGCGGTTGGCCGGGTGGGCCCGGAAGGGGCCGGTCAGGGAGCCGGCCGCCACCCCGGGCCGGCCGGGTGGGGCGGGGTCAGGCCTGCGAGCCCGAGAGGCGCTCGACCGCGCGCAGCAGGGCCGAGTGGTCCAGGCCGCCGTCGCCCTGGGCGCGCAGCGACGCGACCAGCTGGGCCACGACCGCGCCGACGGGCAGCGCCGCGCCGACGTTGCGGGCGGCGTCGGTGACGATGCCCATGTCCTTGTGGTGCAGGTCGATCCGGAAGCCGGGCTTGAAGTCCCGGTTCAGGAAGTTGTCCTTCTTGCGGGTCAGGACCGTCGAGCCGGCCAGGCCGCCGTTGAGTACGTCGAGCGCCGCCGAGAGGTTGACGCCGGACTTCTCCAGGAAGACCACGGCCTCCGCGCACGCCTGGATGTTGACGGCGACGATCAGCTGGTTGGCGGCCTTCACCGTCTGGCCGGAGCCGTGCGGGCCGCACAGCACGATGGTCCTGCCGAGGGCGTCGAGGATCGGCTTGGCGGTGTCGAAGTCGGACTGCTCGCCGCCGACCATGATGGACAGCACGGCCTCGATGGCGCCGGCCTCGCCGCCGGAGACGGGGGCGTCGAGGACGCGGATGCCCTTGTCGGCGGCGTTCTCCGCCAGGTCGACGGAGGTCTGCGGCGTGATCGACGACATGTCGATCAGCAGCGCGCCGGACTTCGCGTTCTCCAGGATGCCGTCGGGGCCGTAGGCGATGGCCTCGACCTGGGGGGAGGCGGGGACCATGGTGATGACGACGTCGGCGTCCTTGACGGCCTCGGCGATCGAGCCGGCCGCGGTACCGCCGGCCGCCGCGAGGCGGTCCAGCTTGTCCTGCTCGAGGGTGTAGCCGGTGACGGCGTAGCCCGCCTTCAGCAGATTCTCGGACATGGGGGAGCCCATGATGCCGAGTCCGATCCATGCGATCTTGGGAAGGGTGCTCATCGGGGGGTACCTCTCTGAAAAGCGTGTCAGGGACGTCAGCGGGCGGCGCGCGCCCCGGCCGGCAGCCAGTCGAAGGACTCGGCGCTCGGCCGGTCGCCGGCCTTGTACTCCAGGCCGACCCAGCCCTCGTAGCCGGCCTTCCTGAGGTCGTCGAGGAGCTGCTCCAGCGGGAGCGAGCCGGTGCCGGGGGCGCCGCGGCCCGGGTTGTCGGCGATCTGGACGTGGCCGGTCTTCTCGGCGTACTCCTCGATGACCCGGGCGACGTCCTCGCCGTTCATGGACAGGTGGTAGATGTCCAGGAGGAACTTGGCGTTGCCGAGACCGGTCGCGGCGTTTACCTTGTCGATCACCTCGATCGCCGCCGGGGCGCTGACCAGCGGGTACAGCGGCGACTCGGGCTTGTTGAGCGTCTCGACCAGCAGGATCGCCCCGACGCGGTCGGCGGCGCGGGCGGCGAGCACAAGGTTCTCCAGGGCGAGGGCGTCCTGGACCTGCGGGTCGGCGCCGTCGACACGGTTGCCGTAGAGGGCGTTGAGGGCCTTGCAGCCCACGGACGCCGCGAAGTCGGCCGCCACCTCGATGTTGGCGCGGAAGCGGTCGGACTCGTCGCCGGGCACGGAGAGCGCGCCGCGGTCGGGGCCGGGCAGTTGCCCGGCGTAGAAGTTCAGTCCCACCAGCTGGGTGCCGGCGTCGTCGAGCGCCTTCTTGAGGGCGTCGAGCTCGGCCTGCGGCGGGGTGGGGGTCTCGATCCACGGCCACCACAGCTCGACCGCGGTGAAGCCGGCCGCGGCGGCGGCCGCCGGGCGCTCCAGCAGCGGGAGTTCCGTGAAGAGGATCGAGAGGTTCACGTCGTAGCGGTGGTCGCTGTATCCCATGGGGTTGTGCGCCCCTTCCGTATTGCGGAAGTCTCTTTCTGTCTGACGGAATGATCTCCGGACGGGGTGACGGCTGTCAAGAGCGACCACGAAAAAGCGCCTCCCGAGCGGGCCGTCGGAAGGCGGGTCAGGCCTTCTTCCGTCCCTGCTCGGGAGGCGTGCGGGGGGTCGGGGGCGTCCCCCCGCGTCGTGGGGGTGGTCCTCAGAGCGCGTCGACGGCACTCACCTTCCAGCCGCCGGACGTACGGGTCATCGTCATCCGGACCCGGTTCAGATCGACCCGCGACCCGGTGACCTGCGTGCTGGTGGTGACCTGGTTGACGAACAGCAGCACCACGGCACGGTCCGGGGACGCGGACACCACCGAAGCGGCGGGCGCGCCGCCGTCGGGAGGCGCGACCACGCTCGCCTTGACGACCCCGCGGTACTTCTTCGCGGTGGGCCCCACCACCTTGCTCGTGGTCCTGCCGTACTCCTCCTCGAAGGCGCCGGTCAGATGGCCGCGCGCCGCGGCGAAGTCCGCCTCCAGCCTGCGGTGGTCGTACGACAGCACCAACGGCGCAGCCTTCCGCGCCGCCGCGACCGCCTGCGTCCGGGCCGCGTCGGTACGCCGCCCCTCGGCGTACTCCCACCCCAGCACGCCCACGGTGGTCAGCCCGAGGATCACCAGGACGGCGAGCAGGGCGCAGAGCCGCGCCCGGCGCCGGCGTCGGCGACGCTCCGGCAGAAGCGCAGCGGCCTCCTCCGCCAGCACGACAGGCCCCACATGCTGGTTCTCGTCCCGGCGGGCCTGCGACGCGTCGTCGGGCGCCTCGAGCCGCCGGGGACCGGCGGGGCGCGGCGTCTCGGGCACGGCGGAGCCGCCCGTGTCCGGCCGGACGCGGTCCGACCGCTTGGCGGCCGCACGCGCGGCCGCAGACATGGCGCGACGGCCGGGAGAGGTGGAGCCACGGCCCCGGATGGTCGGGTTCGCCACGGTCTTGCTCCTCACTGCTGCTGGTACGGGTGTGCTCTCGGGCGTGCCGTTCGGCGGGTCAGCCGACGAACTCGACATGGGACGTCAGCCAGCGGCCCTTCTCGAGCACGAGGTCGAGCTGCAGCCGGTAGGTACGGGACTGCCCCTCGGGCGCGGCCTTGTTCGTCACCTTGCTGTCGGCGACGACGAGCACCCGTGCCGAGCGCTCGTCGGCCCGCGCTATGCCCGCCTCGAGCACCTGCCCCTCGGAGACCGACTTGTTGGCCGCCACCAACTTCGTCAACTCGGCGGTCTGCGAGGCGAACTGCTCCTTGAATTCACCGGTCGCGCCCCTTAGCACGTTCGCGCTGTCCCGGTCGTAGTGCCGGTGGTCCAGCGACGTGAAGTTCAGCGCGGACCGGCGGGCGGCGGCCAGGATGTCCTGGTGCCGGCGGACCTCCGCCCGCTGCTCGTACACCTGGAGACACAGCCAGCCGCTGAGCGCCGTCACGGCGACGGTCGCCACGGCCAGCGTCACCGCTGTCACCCTGCCGCGCCCCGCCGCGGTGGCGAGCCTGCCGCCGAGTCGCCGCAGCGGCATCACCGTGCGCGCGAAAACACGGCCCGCGCTCATGCCATCGGTCCCACGAGCAGCCATTGCCACGAGTCCTTTCCGAACGTGCTCTGTTCTCCGCCCGTCGAGCCGATCTCGAGGAGCGTGCCGCCCGGACCGGCGAGGGTGCCGGACTCCGGGTCGTACGGGGTGACGTGTGCCGCCTGCCGCTCGCCACCGGGCCCGGAGGGGCCCGGCGCGTTCTGGGCGCCGCGCACGGACGTACCGCTGCCACGCGGCTCGGTGCAGCGCGCCTCACGGTCGGCGGGCCGCTGCGAGGTGTCCGCCGGGTCGCGCCGGTCGGTGCCGTAACCCTGGCGGCACGGCGGCGGGTCGTCGGCGTTCACGACCAAGCCGAAGTGGGTGGTGCCGTCGCCGGGGATCACGGTGTAGCTGCCGGCGACGATCACCGGGAACGTCACCAGCGCCTGCTCCACACCGGGCAGGCGCGCCACGGTGACCTGGCCGCCGCTGATCAGGTTGGAGAGCAGCACCGGCAGATGGGTCTCGTTGGACCTCAGCAGCGAGTCGACCTCCTGCGCGGCCGGGGCGGTATTGCCGACCAGCCGCCTCAGATCGCCGTCGCGAGCCTTCAGCTCCGCGGTCAGCGCGGCCAGGTCGCGGGAGAACGACGTGATCGCCGACCCCTTGTCGCTCTGTGTCTTCAGCACCACCCGCGAGTCCTCGATGAGCGAGGTCGTCTCCGGCAGGTTCTTCGAGGCCGACTCGACCAGCAGGTTCCCGGAGTCCACCAGCCTGCTCAGATGCGGCCCGGTGCCGGCGAACGCCTTGCCGAGTTCGTCGACCGTGACCCGCAGGTCGTCCTTGCCGACCGAGTCGACCAGCCGGTCCAGGCTGAGGACGAGCGCCGTCGTGGGCAGCGGGACCCTGGTGTCGGCGCGCGGGATCTCGCTGCCCTCGTCCAGGTACGGGCCGCCGGAGCGGCGCGGCTGGAGGTCGACGTACTGCTCGCCGACCGCGGAACGGTTCGCCACCACGGCCAGCGTGTCCGCCGGTATCCGGGTCCCGTCCTCGATGTCCAGCGCCACGGAGACGCCGTCCGTGCCGGCGAGCCGCAACTCCGCGACCCGGCCCACCGGAACGCCCCGGTAGGTGACCTCGGCGCCCTGGAAGATGCCGCCGGAGTCGGCGAAGTCGGCGCGCACGGTGTATCGGCGGTCCAGCAGGCCGTCCACCACGCCGGTGTAGCGGGCGCCGACGTACGAGCACCCCACCGCGGTGACCGCGGCGAAGGCGATCAACTGGGCCCTGACCGTACGAGTGATCACGGCTGCATCCCCTTCAGCATCAGTTCGGCCAGTGCCAGGTCGATCCCCGCGGGCAGCCGGCGTCCGTCGCCGCCCCCGTGGGCGACCTGGCTGCCGGTGCACACCGGCGGACACAGCGGTCCGTCACCGCCGGGGGGCGGGGGAGCGCCCGGCGTCGGTGCGCCGGGAACCTCCGGAGGCGCGGTCGGCAGAGGCGCTTTCGGCAGGCCGGGCACCTCGGGCAGGTCGGGCGTGCCGGGAACCGCCGGCAGCCCGGGGTCCTTCGGGCCCGGTCCGGGTGGCTCCTCCGCGAGGTTGCCGTAGACGCTCGCGAGGTCCAGGTCCGCGGTGATCTTGAGGTTGACGTAGTCGCCCTTGATGGCGCCCGTCACGTTCCGGGGGAACGGATAGGTCGTCAGGAGCTCCAGCGAGTCGGGGAGATCGCTGCCGGCCTTGTTCAGCTGTTGCAGGATCGGTTGCAGGCTCTTGAGGTCGGCCACCGTGTCCGCGCGGGAGGTGTTGATCACCTTGGTGCCCGTCTTCCCCAGTTCCGAGAGCGAGGTCAGCATCGCCGTCAGGTTGCTGCGCTGATCGGCCAGGACCTTCAGCGCGCCGGGGACCGTGTCCACGGCCTGCGCGATCGTCTTCTTCTCGGCGGCCAGCCGCTTCGCCAGCCGGTCGATGCCTTTGAGCGCCCGGACGATCTCCTTGCGCTGCTTGTCGAGCCCGCCGATGAACGTGTCCAGCTCGCCGAGCAGCTCCTTGACCCGGTTCTCCCGGCCCTCCAGGGCCTTGTTCAGCTCCACGGTGATCGTCTTGAGCTGCGCCACACCACCGCCGTTCAGCAGCGCGGAGAGGGCGGAGAGCACCTCCTCGATCTCGGGGTTGCGCCCGGTGCGCGAGAGTGGGATGCGCGCGCCGTCGATGAGCCGCCCACTGGCCTCGATACCCACCGGCGGGGACAGGGCCACGTACTTCTCCCCGAGCATGCTGGTCTGCCGCAGCTCGGCGACGGCGTTGCCGGGCAGCTTCACGTCGTCCGCGATACGCAGGCGTACGCGGGCGTGCCAGCCGACCAGTTCCACCTTCTCGACCGCGCCCACCGTGACGTTGTCGACCTTCACCGCCGACTGCGGGACCAGGTCGAGGACGTCCCTGAAGTCGGCCGTCACGTGGTAGGCGTTGCCGTCGGCAGCCGCGCCGCCAGGTAGGTTCACGTCGTACAGGCCGCCCCAGTCGCAGCCGGTGAGCAGCACGGAGCCCATGGCCGTCACCAGGGCCACGGTCCTGTGCCTGCGGGGTGCGCTCATGCGCGTGCCTCCAGGATTCCGCCGAGCGTCCGGTCGACCTGGCCGGTGCCCGACACGGGGCCGGAGTTCGGCACCTTGGGCAGCGAGTCGAACAGCTTGTCCAGCTCCGCGCAGTCGGGGTTCTTGCCCCTGCGTCGCCGGTGGTCCTCAGCAGCGAGCACAGCAGCGCCGCCGGGTCCTGTGGATGGTCGGGGTTGTTGCGGGTGTCGAGGGTGCCGGACGAGGGGTTGTAGGCGTTCTGGAGGTTCGACAGGCCGGTGGGCGCGACCTCCAGCAGCTCCGCCAGCGCCGCCCGCTGGGTGACCAGCACCTTGGTGACCTTGCTGAGTCCCTCCACGTCCTCGGTCAGCGCCTGCTTGTTGTTCTTCACGAACCTCGAGACGTCGCCGAGCGCCACCCCCAGGTGCTTGAGCGCCGCCGCGAGGTCCTTGCGCTCGCCGGCGAGTTGATCGGCGACCGCGGCGAGAGAGTCGTTGAACGACCGCACGCTCTTGTCGTCGGCGGCGAGTGCCGCGGTGAACACCTGAAGGTTGCGCACGGTGCCGAACAGGTCGTCCCGGCCGTCGGACAACGTGGTGACCGCGAGGGAAAGGTCTTCCACCGTCCGGTGCATCTGTTCGCCCTGGCCGTCGAGGTTGGCGGCGCTCACCCCCAGCAGCCGTGCGAGCGAACCGTCCCTGTTGGCGCCCTTCGGACCGAGCGCCTCGGCCGTCGTGTGCAGGCTGTCGAAGACCCGGTCCAGCTCCACCGGCACGGCCGTGCGGCTCTGAGGGATCACCGCGCCGTCGCGCATCACGGGCCCGCTCCGGTACACCGGCAGCATCTGTACGTAACGGTCGCTGACCACCGAGGAGTTGATGATGGCGGCCTGTGCGTCGGCGGGGATTCTGCGCCCGGGTTCGTACTCGAGCTCCACGCGCACCCGGCCGCCCTCCGGGACGATCTCGGTGACCTCGCCGACGCGTACGCCGAGCACCCGCACGTCGGAGCCCGGGTAGATGCCCACGGTGCGCGGGAAGTACGCGGTGACGCGGACCGGTTCCTCGCGCGGCCACAGCACGACCGCGACGCAGACCAGCAGCGCCGTGGCGACCGCGGCGGCCGTCAGCCGGGCCGTACGGCTCTTCGGGTCGAAACGGATGCGGGCCTTCATCGCGAGCCTCCTGTCCGGGGACCACCGGAGCGGCGACCATGTTCTGGATGTAGCTGTCGAACCAGCGGCCGTTGCCGAGGGTGTTGGTGAAGACCCGCACGTACGGCGCGAGCAGCGCGACGCTGCGGTCGAGGCTCGCCTGATTGCGCTCCAGCATCCGCACCACCTGGTTCAGCCCCGCGAGCGCCGGGCCGATCTCCTTCTCGTTGTCCGCGACCAGGCCGGAGAGCTGGATGCCCAGCGCGGCCGAGCTCTTGAGCAGCGCGTGGATCGCCGCCCGGCGCCGCGAGATCTCCTTGAACAGGGCATCGCCGTCCTTCACCAGGGTGGTGAACTCGCCGGAGCGTTCCGCGAGCACCTTGGTGACCGAGTCGGCGTGCTTCAGCAGCTCACGCAGGTCCTCGTCACGCGAGGCCACGGTCTTCGAGATTGCGGACAGGCCCTTGATCGAGGCGCGTACCTCCTCCGGCGAGTCCTCGAAGGTCGTCGAGATGGTGTCCAGGGCCTTCGCCAGCTGCTCGGTGTCGACCTTTTCGCTGGTGGTCGTCAGATCACTGAAGGCCTGGACGACGTCGTACGCCGGGGTGGTGCGCTCCAGCGGGATCTCGCTGCCGGGCCGCAGCTGTCCGGACCCCTTCGGCTGCAGGGCCAGGTACTTGGCGCCCAGGATCGTCTTGATCCGGATGGCCGCGCCGGTCCTCGTGCCGAACCGGGGGTCCCCCTTGACGCGGAAGACGACCTTCACATGGCTGCCGTCGAGGTCGACCTCGTCGACCTTGCCGACCTTGACCCCGGCGATGCGCACCTCGTCGCCCGGCTTGAGCCCGCCGGCCTCCGAGAAGGCCGCGCTGTAGGTGTCGCCGTTGCCGATCACCGGCAGGCTGTCGGCGTTGAACGCGGCGGCCGTCAGCAGCGCGAGCGTGGTGATGCCGACCGCGCCGATCACGACCGGATTGCGGTCACGGAAGGGTGTCATGCGGGGGAGGAGACGTATTTTCATCCGCCGCACCTCGCCCGTGCCACGTGCAGCTCCGGAGTGATCACCTCTCGTGTCCTCGGCAGCACGATCCGGCCGTCGAAGTCACAGAGGTAGAAGTTGAACCAGGAACCGTACGAGGCGGTCCCCGTCAGCTTGTTGAGCTTGTTCGGCAGCCGCTTCAGCACGCCCTCCACGGTCTTCTCGTTGTCGTTCAGTGTCTTGGTGAGGTCCCTCAGCTCGGCGATGTCGCCCTTCAGTGGCGGCCGGGCGTCCTCGAGGAGCCCGGACGTCGCCTCGGTCAGCGAGCCGATGTTCTCCAGCGAGGAGCCGATCGGCTTGCGGTCGGCGGACAGTCCGGAGATCAGCCGTTGGAGCTGTTTGAGCAGCCCGGAGAACCGGGCGCCGCGCTTGTCGAGGGTCTGCAGCGTGGTGTTGAGGTTGTCGATCACCGACCCGATCAGCTCGTCCCGGTCGGCGAGGGTCGTGGTCAGGGAGGCGGTGTGCGCGAGGAGGCTGTTGACCGTTCCGCCCTCGCCCTGCAGCGTCTTGACGATCTCTGTGGCGAGCTGGTTGACGTCCTTCGGGCTGAGCGCCGCGAACAGCGGCTTGAAGCCGCCGAGCAGTGCGTTCAGGTCGAGCGCCGGCTGCGTCCTGGCCAGCGGGATCGTGTCGCCGGGCTTGAGCCTCGTCCCGTCGCCCGCGCCCTCGGTGAGCGCCACGTAGCGCTGCCCGACCAGGCTGCGGTAGCGGATGACCGCACCGGTGCTGGTCAGCAGCGGCCGGTCGCGGGTGACGGAGAAGGTGACCTCCGCCAGCGTCCGGTCCTTGATGCGGATGTCCTGCACCTCGCCGACGCGGACGCCGGCGACGCGGATGTCGTCGCCCTCCTCCAGGCTGGTGACATCGCTGAACACCGCACGGTAGGTGTGCTCAGGGGTGAAGGAGATATTGACGATCGTCGCCGCGAGCAGCGTCGTCGCGAGGATCGTCACCGCGGCGAAGAGAAGGAACTTGACCAGCGGTGCCGCGGTCGCGGTGGCTCGTGAAGCCTTCATGCCACACTCACCGCCGTCCCACGGGCCATGGGCCCGAACAGCAGCGTCGCCACCGCGGGCACCCGGTCGGCAGGGACCCCGAGGACCGGCGCGACCAGCGAGCCGACGGCCCGCTGCTCGGCCGCCGTCGCGGAGACCGGTCCGGCTCCGGGCGGTCCCCCTGCGGAGACCTCCTTCGTCCCGTCGTCGAGCTTGGTGTGACCCGCCGGCACCGGGGGTCGGGGACGTTTCTGCAGTCGGGGCCGGAGCGCTCGGCATAGCGCGGTTCCTCACCGGGTTCGTACGCGGGTCGCGGGTGGACGAATTCGAGGGTGATGCGCATCTCGCCGCCCGCGAACGCCTTCTCCGACTCCCTGCTCTGGCGCTCGAGGCCGGCCAGGAGACACGGGTACTCGGGCGAGTAGCGGGCGAAGAGGTCGAGGGTGGGGCGGGAGACACGGCCCAGGGTGATCAGGCGCTCACCGTTGGCGTCGAAGAACTTCTCCGCCGTGCCGGCGGCCTTCGCCGTCCCCGTCAGGGCAGCGGCCAGTTGCTCGCGCTTCTCCACGATCGTGCGGCTCGTGGTGACGGAGTTGCGCAGGATGTTCATCAGGTCCGGTGCCGCGTCCCCGTAGACCTCTGCGACGTCGGCGAAGCGGGAGATGTCCTCCTGAAGGGAGGGCATATGGGGGTTGAGCTCGCTCAGATAGCGTTCCAGCCGGACGAGGTTGTCGCCGATACGGTCTCCGCGCCCCTCCAGCGCGGTGGAAAAGGCGTGCAGCGTCGCGTTGAGGTCGGCGGGCCGCACGGTGCGCAGCAGCGGCAGCAGGTCGTTCATCAGATGCTGCACCTCGATGCCGGCCCGGGTGCGGTCCTGGGTGATGACGTCACCGGCCCGGATGTGCCGGCCCGAGGAGCCGCTCGGCACCACCAGGTCGACGAACTTCTCGCCGAACAGAGTCTTCGGCAGCAGCCGGGCGTGCACGTCGGCCGGGATGCGTGACACGTGCTCCGGCTTCAGCGCGATGTCGAGCGTCGCCTTCTCCCCGTCGGCCCGCACCTCGCGGACCTCGCCGACGAGCAGCCCGCGCATCTTGACGTCGGCCCGCGGGTCGAGCTGGTTGCCCAGTGTGTCCGCCTCCAGCGTGATGCGCACGACCGAGGTGAACACCTGCTGGTACGTGGCCACGGAGAGCGACAGCAGCAGCGCGATGACGGCGAGGAACACCAGCCCGTACAGCCGCAGCCGACCGGCGTTCGCCGCGGCGCTTCCCTTCATGCTCATCGGCCCTACCCCGCTATCCGTACGGTCGTGTTGGCGCCCCAGATCGCCAGGCTGAGAAAGAAGTCGAGAAGGTTGATCGCCACGATCGATGTGCGCACCGCGCGGCCCACGGCGACCCCGACACCGGCCGGTCCACCGCTCGCGTAGTAGCCGTAGTAGCAGTGCACCAGGATGATCACGACGGCGAAGACGATCACCTTGCCGAAGGACCACAGGACGTCGACCGGTGGCAGGTACTGCTGGAAGTAGTGGTCGTAGGTGCCGGCCGACTGCCCGTAGTAGCCGGTGGTGATCGTGCGGGCCGCGAAGTACGAGGACAGCAGGCCCACCACGTACAGCGGGATCACCGCGACGAAACCGGCGATCATCCGGGTCGTCACCAGGAACGGCAGCGACGGGACGCCCATCACCTCGAGCGCGTCGGTCTCCTCGCTGATCCGCATCGCTCCCAGCTGCGCGGTGAACCCGGCGCCGACCGTCGCGGACAGCGCCAGGCCCGCCACCAGCGGCGCGATCTCCCGGGTGTTGAAGTACGCGGAGAGGAACGCCACGAAGTTCGACGTGCCGAGCTGGTTGAGCGCCGCGTAGCCCTGGAGGCCGACCTCGGTGCCGGTGAAGAACGACAGGAACGCGATCACCCCGACGGTCCCGCCGACGACGGCGAGCGCACCGCGCCCGAAGCTCACCTCCGCGAGCAGCCGCAGGGTCTCCTTCTTGTAGCGGCGCAGCGTCCGGCCGGTCCAGGCCAGCGAACGGCCGTAGAAGACCAGCTGCCTGCCCAGCTCCTCGAGCTGCGGCGGCAGCAGACGATTCATCAGCGGCATCGCTCAGCCCCTCTGCGGAACGATCTGGAAGTACACGGCGGTCATCACGAAGTTCGTCACGAACAGCAACATGAAGGTGATCACCACCGACTGGTTCACCGCGTCGCCGACGCCCTTCGGGCCGCCCTTCGCGGTCAGCCCCTTGTACGAGGCGACGATCGCCGCGATCGCCCCGAACACCAGGGCCTTGAGCTCCGCCGCCCACAGGTCGGAGAGCTGGGCGAGCGTGGTGAACGAAGCCAAGTAGGCGCCGGGGGTGCCGTTCTGGAGCACCACGTTGAAGAAGTAGCCGCCGGCCACCCCGACCACCGACACCAGGCCGTTGAGCAGCACCGCCACCAGCATCGTGGCCAGCACCCGCGGCACGACCAGCCGGTGGATCGGGTCGATGCCCAGCACCTGCATCGCGTCGATCTCCTCGCGGATCTTGCGCGCTCCGAGATCGGCGCAGATCGCCGTGCCGCCCGCACCCGCGATCAGCAGCGCGGTCACGATCGGCGACGCCTCCCGCAGCACCGCGAGGACCGACGCCGCGCCCGAGAACGACTGCGCGCCCAGCTGCCTCGTCAGAGAGCCGATCTGCAACGCGATCACCGCTCCGAACGGGATCGACACCAGCGCCGTCGGCAGGATCGTCACACTCGCGACGAACCACGCCTGCTGGATGAACTCCCTGACCTGGAAGGGCCGCTTGGGGATCGTGCGCAGCACGTCCAGCCCCATGGCGAACAGGCTGCCCGACTGCCGCAGCGCCCCGACGGGCGACAGGCTCATGCGTCGCCCGCCCTTCCGCGCACCGACGCCCGCAGCCGCCGCAGCGCCTCACGGTCCGCGATCTCCGCCCAGCGGGGCGGCCGTTCGATGCCCTCGGTGGGCAGCAGCCGCGGCGTCAGCTCGAGCACGCCCGGTACGGCGGCGTCCGCCGCCTCACCGAGCTGCGCGAGCTCCTGCTCGACCTGGGCGGCGTCCTTCTCCTCCGCCATGCCGATCGGTCCCTGCATCCGCCCGTTGAGGAACTGCCGCACCACGGGCTCTTCGCTGGTCAGCAGCTGCTCCCGCGGGCCGAACATCACCAGCTCGCGGCGGAACAGAAGCCCGATGTTGTCCGGGACCTGGCGGGCGGAGGCGATGTCGTGGGTGACGATGAGGAACGTGGCGTCGATCTGCGCGTTGAGATCGACGATCAGCTGGTTGAGATACGCCACGCGCACCGGATCGAGACCCGAGTCCGGCTCGTCGAACAGGATGATCTCCGGGTCGAGCACCAGGGCCCGAGCCAGTCCGGCCCGCTTGCGCATTCCGCCGGATATCTCGCCGGGCAGTTTGTCCTCGGCGCCGATCAGACCGACCATGTCCATCTTCTCGAGCACGATCCGGCGGATCTCGCCCTCCGGCTTGCGGGTGTGCTCGCGCAGCGGGAAGGCGATGTTGTCGTAGAGGTTCATCGAACCGAACAGCGCGCCGTCCTGGAACAGCACGCCGAACAGCTTCCGGACCTCGTAGAGCTCGTGCTCGCGCAGCGTGGTGATGTCCTGCCCGGCGATCCGGATCGACCCGCGCTCCGGCCGCAGAAGTCCCACGAGCGTCTTCAGGAACACGGACTTGCCGGTCCCTGAGGGCCCCAGCATGACGGAGACCTCCCCGGCGGGCAGCGTCAGGGAGACGTCCTGCCAGATGACCTGGCGCCCGAAGGACTTGGTGAGCCCTTCCACGCAGATCTCGACACCCATCCCGTACACCCTTCAGCCGTGGAGCGGTCCGACACCTGCTCTACGGGGAGGGAAGGGGCGTCCGTCGCGACGGGGTGAAGTTTTTTTCGGCGGGGTTGCGTGGGGGTGTCGGGGCGGGTGCGGATGCGGCCTGCGGCGGGCCCTTTCCCCTCCCCGCCCCTTCCCGTAACCGGGGGCTCCGCCCCCGGCCCCCGTGCCGCCCTACGGGCGGCGTACCTCGCTCCGCTCGGTGCCCTCAATCGCCGGGCGGGCTGACTTTGTCAGCCTCGCCGGCGATTGAGGCGCGGGGGTTGCGGGGGCCGGAGCCCCCGAAACACCGCGCGGAGCGCGGTGGCGGGTCCGGGCGGAGCCCCCACGCGGCGGGGCCGCACATCGGTACGGCGGGAAGGGGCGGGGTGGGGAAAGGGCCCCGCGCAGCGGCTACGGCTGTGCCGGCACGGCCGGCGGGACCGGCGCGCTCGGGACCGACGTCGACGGGGCCGGCACAGCCGGGACCGAGGACGGCTCGGTCGGAACCGACGGCGCCACGGTCGGTACCGACGCCGGAACCGATGGCAGCGAGGACACCAGATCCTCCGCCGCCCCCGGCACCGGCAGCCCGGAGACCGGCGGCGTCGACAGGGGCAGCGCCGGCAGCGGCACGCCGGGCAGTGCCGGCAGCGGCAGGCCGCGCTCGCCGGCCGGGCGGGCCCCGTCCGGCGCGCCCTGCGTGGGGGCGGGCGACGGGGCGGCCGGCGCACCCGAACGGCCGGGTTCCGGTGCCCCGGACCCGGCCGCCTCCGTCACGGCCGGCGGCACGGGGCTCGGCCGGGGGGTGTCGCCGTCATGGACGTACGGCAGGACCAGGCCCGCGACCGCGAGCGTCACCGCCGTCGAGGCGAGCGCCACCGCCTGGGCGTTGCCTCCGCTGCCCGGCCTGCCCCGGCCGCACAGCCACAGCACCAGCCCGAGGGTCGCCGCCAGCGAGTTGCGCAGGGTACGGCGGGCGCGTGCCAGCAGGGACTCGACGGTGCGGTAGCTCAGGCCCATCTTGGTGGCGACCTGTCCGACGTCCAGGTCCTCCGACTTCAGCCAGAGGGCCTCGGCCTGCCGGGCGGGCAGCTCCGAGCTGCGTACCGCGAGCCAGTTCGCCTCCGCCCGGTCGCAGACCGCCTCCTCGACGGGGACCGGACCCGGGTGGTGCAGCCTCGGGCTGCTGCGTACCTGGGCCTCCCGGTGGACCTGGCGGTGGCGGTCCACGCACAGCCGCATGGTCACCGTCGTCAGCCAGGCGCCCAGCCGCTCGTCGTCGAGGTCCGGGTGCTCCGCCGCACGCAGCATCGCCTCGTGCACGGCGTCCTCGGCGTCCTCGGCGCTCACCGACCGGCGCCGGGCCACCTTGAGCAGGTCCTCACGGTGGCTCCAGGCACGCTGCCAGCGTTCCTCGGACTCCGGGCCCGGCCCGTCGGGCCGGGCAGGCTGCATGTCCGTAGCCATGAGGGCCCCTTCGCTCGCACCGCCGGTCGCGTCCCTGCCCGGCGGGTGGCGACATTACCGCCCGGTATCCGGGCTTGTGGAGGGGCCTGCGTCCATCGAGTCCGTTCCGTTGCTGGTCAGTCCGCGCGGCCCGCCCGGCAGCAGGCCGTCGCCGGGCGGCAGCACGTCCGGAAGCGGCAGCAACGGCTCTGCCGGTTCACCGGCCGGCGCGGTGGCGCTCGGCCGCGGGGAGGGCGAGGCGGAGGGCCGGGCTGCCGGCCGGATCGCGGCCGGTTCCGCCGTGGACGACGGGGCCGCCGCGGGGCGCGGCACGCCGGTGCGCCGCGGCTCCGGAGCGGCCGGGGCGGACCGGGCGGGTCCGGCGGACGGGCCGCGGTGGTCCGGGACCACCCGGTGGCCGCCGAGGTAGTACGCGTACCAGGCCAGCACCGTCCGCAGGTACGCCGCGGAGTGGTTGTAGCCGAGGACGGCGCGCTCCAGGTCCGACCGCTCCGACAGGTCCCGCCCTCCGGCACACAGGTGCCGCCCGGCCGCGAGCGCCGCGTCGAAGATGTTCCCCGGGTCGGCCCGGCCGTCGCCGTTGCCGTCGGCGCCCCGGTGCGCCCAGGTGGAGGGGATGAACTGCATGGGCCCCACGGCACGGTCGTACACGGTGTCCCCGTCGTACGCCCCGCCGTCGCTGTCCCTGATCAGTGCGAAACCGTTGCCGTCCAGCCGCGGGCCGAGGATCGGGGAGAGCGAGGTGCCGTCGGCGAGGACACGTCCGCCGCGCGCCTGCCCGGACTCGACCTGGCCGATCGCGGCGAGCAGTTGCAGCCGCAGGCCGCAGGCCGGAGCGCTGCGCGCGAGTGCGGCCTCCGCGGCCCGGTAGGCGGCGAACACCGTCGCCGGGAGCGCCCCGACCGCCGGAGCGGCGAAGACCCCCGGCGCCGCGATGTCCGCCGGACCGGGCGTCCGCAGCGGCGGCAGCTCGGTGCGGTACACACTGTCGCCGGAAACGGGTCCTCCCGCAGGCAGCGGCTGCCGTTGCCCGGCCGGGACGGCGGTCCCGGGCCCCTGCGAGGCGGTGAGTGCCGCGACCGCCACGGCGGCGGCCGCCGTCGCCTTGACACCTCTGCCTACGCGTCCTGTCATGATGCAGACCCCTCCCTGTGCCACCGGTCCGGACGGAACCGGGACCGGCGTGGCTCTCGTCGTCTGCTCTACGCGGGACCGCCGCCGGTCCGTCGCGCCGCGACGCGCGTTCTCGTCCGGCGCCGGTGTAGGGGGAGCGGGTCAAGGCCTACGGGACAGGCCCTAACGTGGAGGCATGGTGCGACTGAGAGTGGAGTTCACGACGGAGCCGTTCGACCTGGACGAGCCGCCGCCGCACGCCGTGGCGGTGCGCGAGGTCGTGCAGGGGGCGGATCTGGACGCGGTGGACGTCGGACCGTTCGGCAACACCGCGGAGGGCGGCGCGGAGCAGGTGCTCGGCGCTGTCGACGCGTTGCTGCGCAAGGCGCTGGAGAACGGCGCGACCCGGGTCTCCCTCCAGGTCAACGTGGTGGAGGGCCAGGGATGACGGCGCTCGACCACGCGCTCGCCCAAGCGGTGAAGCCTCTCGTCGACGCCATGGGCGGGGTGTTGATCGAGCCCGGAGAAGCAGCGGAGGACGACGTCGTACTCAGCTGGGAGGGCGAGGAGGTCCTCGCGGTGCGCCTTCCGCAGCTCGCGGACTCGCTGGACCACATCCTCGCGGCACTCGAGCGGCAGCACGGCCGGCCGCTCGCCGAACTCGACCGCAGGACCAAGCAGTCGATCGTCAGGACGCTGGAGGCGCGCGGCGCGTTCTCGGTCCGCCACGGCGTGGAGACGGTGGCCGGCGCGCTCGGCGTCAGCCGCTTCACCGTCTACAACTACCTGAACCGCGAGAAGAGCCCTTCGGACGGCTGACGCCGGTCCGCCGGCCTCGGGGAAGGTGCGGCCCGGCACGTCACGGCGCCGCCCTCGCCTGCTGGTCGAGTGCGGCGCCGTGGTGTGCCGGGCTCACTCCGTCAGGAGTCGCCGGCCGTGCCCGCCGCATCGGCGGCCACGGGGAGCTCGTCGGCGGCCGGCGGCTGCGCGGCCGGCAGGTCGGCCGCGGGCAGGTCCGCCGCCGGGACGTCACCGGTCGCCGGCAGTTCCCCGAGCGCGGGCAGGTCCGCGAGCCCCGGGATGTCGGCCAGGCCGGGGAGAGCGCCGACGGCCGGGGTCTCCCCGGCTGCCGGGGGCTGGGCCGCGGGCAGTTCGCCGGTCGCCGGAAGCTCACTCGTCGCGGGCAGCTCCCCTGTGGCGGGAGCTTCGCCGGCTGCCGGGGGCTGGGCCGCCGGCAGCTCACCGGTCGCGGGGAGGTCCGCCGTGGGCAGGCCGGCCGCGGGGAGGTCTCCGAGCCCCGGCACCAGGCCGCCGAGGAGGCCGTTCAGGAGTCCGGTCACCGTGCCGAGGGTGCCGCTGACGGTGCCGAGCAGACTTCCGAGGAGGTCGTTGACGGCCGACGCGATGTCGTCGGCGGGTTCGGCCGCCACGGTCCGTGCCGGTACGGCTCCGGCCTGCGCGGGAGTGGCGAGGGCGATCGTGCCCAGGCCGAGAAGGGCGCTTGCTGCCGCACAGGCGGCGAAGCGACGAACGCTTTTCATGTGCATACTCCTGGCGATTCCGACATCGTTGTCGGCTGTAGATGCGACCGGAGGCTGTGCTCCGATCGACTGAGGACATTTCCGACATTAGGTTGTGTCGCGCGCGCCCGTCCCGGTGTGCTGCTGCAACGGTGTAAGGCTCGACAGGAGGCCCCGGGTCGAACGGCGCGGGCCGGGTGGGCATCGGAACAGGCCCGCCGCCGGGGCGCCGTATTTATAACCCCAAGTTTTCAACAAAGTGTTGACGTCGCGTTGTCGAAGGGCGTTAGCTGTCCGCAGCCCGTCCGACGCACCGCGATGAACAAGCCACGGAGGCTCCCGTGACTGCACTTCCGAACCCGGGCCTTGCCCGGTTCAACGCCTCCGAGGACAGTGCGGCCCTGGCCGCACTGCACGAGGTGTGCGCCAGTTCGGCCTGGGGGAGCAAACTGCTCGCCCAGCGACCGTACGCCACCACCCAGGCCCTCCTCGAGGCCGGCGACGCCGCCATGGCGGAACTGACCGCGGAGGATCTGGCCGAGGCGATGGCCGGCCACCCACCGATCGGCCGGCCCGAGCCAGGGGACCCCACGTCCTCCCGCGAACAGAGCGGCATGGCAGGAGCGTCCGAAGCGCTCAAGGCGGAGATGCTCGAGCTGAACCTGGCCTACCAGGACAAGTTCGGTCATGTCTTCCTGATCTGCGCCACCGGCCGCACCGGTGAGCAGATGCGGGACGCCGTACGGACACGGATCGAGAACTCGCCCGAGCAGGAGCGGGAGATCGTCCGCGCCGAGCTGGGCAAGATCAACCGCATCCGTCTGACCCGTCTCGTAGAGCAGGAAGAAGCATGAGCACGGAAACCACCGCATCGGTGTCCACGCACATCCTGGACACCAGCGTGGGACGCCCCGCAGAGGGCGTCGCCATCTCGCTGTCGTCCCGTAGCGGCACCGAGGCGCGGTGGGTGGCGCTCGGCGCATCGAAGACCGACGCGGACGGGCGCTGCAAGGACCTGCCGGCGCTGCCGGAAGGAACGACACACGTACGTCTCGAATTCGAGACCGAGGCGTACTTCGAGAACAAGCAAGCCGATGCGCAGCAGGACGCCCCCGCGAATCGGGACAGCGGTGCGGCCGGTGTGTTCTTTCCGGAGGTGGCGATCACGTTCGCCGTCGCGCCGGGCGAGCACTACCACGTACCGCTGCTGCTCAACCCGTTCGGCTACTCCGTTTACCGAGGGAGCTAGCAGACATGCCCACGATTCTCGGCCAGAACCAGTACGGCAAAGCAGAGAACCGAGTCGTCAAGATCACGCGGGACGGCGACACCCACCACATCAAGGACCTGAACGTCTCCGTCGCCCTCTCCGGCGACATGGACGACGTCCACTACTCCGGCTCGAACGCCAACGTCCTGCCGACCGACACCACCAAGAACACGGTGTACGCGTTCGCCAAGGAGTACGGCATCGAGTCGGCGGAGCAGTTCGGCATCCACCTCGCCCGGCACTTCGTGTCGAGCCAGGAGCCGATCCACCGGGCGCGCATCCGCATCGAGGAGTACGCCTGGGAGC
Source organism: Streptomyces sp. Tu 2975 (assembly GCF_009832925.1). Classification (GTDB taxonomy): domain Bacteria; phylum Actinomycetota; class Actinomycetes; order Streptomycetales; family Streptomycetaceae; genus Streptomyces. Next base: position 1,679,221 of record NZ_CP047140.1, on the reverse strand, counting down.
GCATCGCGACATCCGACGGCAACTCGAAGTTCATCGGCGCCGACGAGGTCAAGCACTCCTTCGTCCGCAAGGGCCAGGAGACCCGGACCACCCAGATCACCTACGACGGTGAGCAGTGGGAGGTCGTCTCGGGCCTCAAGGACCTGACCGTGATGAACTCGACCAACTCCGAGTTCTGGGGCTACGTCAAGGACCGGTACACGACCCTCAAAGAGGCGTACGACCGCATCCTGGCCACCCAGGTCGCCGCCCAGTGGCGTTACAACTGGACCTCGGACGAGGACCGGATGCCCAACTGGGACAAGTCCTACGACCAGGCCAGGAAGCACATGCTCGAGGCCTTCGCGGAGACGTACTCGCTGTCGCTGCAGCAGACCCTGTACCAGATGGGTTCGCGCATCATCAACAGCCGCAGCGAGATAGACGAGATCCGCTTCTCGCTCCCCAACAAGCACCACTTCCTGGTGGACCTCGAGCCGTTCGGCCTCAAGAACGACAACGAGGTCTACTTCGCGGCCGACCGCCCGTACGGCCTGATCGAAGCCACCATCCTGCGGGACGGCGTCGAGCCGAAGATCCCGGTCGACATGACCAACCTCTGACGCGGGACCGACCTGCCCCCGCCCGCCCGCAGCCGGGCGGGGGCCGGCCGGACCGGAGGACTCTCATGGCACAGCTCGTACTGGAGACGGTGGAAGGGTCCCGTGCCCACATGGGGAGCACGGGGCCTCGTCCGGCGGCTCGATGTGGCCGCTTTCCTCATTGCCGCCCGTGTGTACGCGGGTGTGGTCACCGTTCCTGGTCATCGGGCCGGAGTGCCCTTCTTCTCGACGGGGCGCCCCGAACGGTCACCCTCGCCGTCATCCTGCTCCTCCCGCGCTTCGGCCGCGGCTTCCTCAGACAAGTGGCGCTGCTGCTCGGCCTGTTCATCGGCACGCTCGCCGCGATCCCCTTCGGCATGGCCGACTTCTCGGCGCTGCGGGAGGCGCCGGTCGCCGCGCTGCCGAGTCCCTTCGCCTTCGGCGCCCCCGAGTTCCGGCCCGCCGTGATCCTGTCCCTGTGCATCGTGATGCTGGTCCTGATGGCCGAGTCCAGCGCCGGGATGCTCGCCCTCAATGAGATCTGCGACCGCCGCAGCTTCGGCAGGACGATCACCCGCGGCCCGCGCACCGTCGGCATCGCGACGTTCCTCGGGCCCGTCTTCGGCGGCTTCCCCACCTCCGCGTTCGCCCAGAACGGGGGCGTCGTGACCCTCACCCGGGTCCGCAGCCGCTACGTCGTCGCCGTCGCCGGCGGCACCCTGCTGGTCCTCGGTGCCTTGCCCGTCCTCGGCGCCGTCGTCCCGCTCGTCCCGATGCCCGTCCTCGGCGGTGCGGGAATCGTCCTGTTCGGCTCGATCGCCGTCAGCGGAATCCGCACCCTCTCCGAGGCCCGACTCGACGACAGCTCCGACATCATCCTGGTGGCCGTGGCCGTGGCCGTGGCCGTGGCCGTGGCCGTGGCCGTGGCGCTCGGCGCGGGCATCATCGCGCTCGCCGCGCCCACCTTGTACGCGGACTTCCCGGCCTGGGCACGGACCGTGCTCGGCTCCGGCATCGGCGCCGGAGCGCTCGTCGCGGTCCTGCCCAACCTCTTCTTCCACCATCTCGGCACCCGCAGCCGCCCGGCTGTGGCACTCAAATCCTCCTAGGGTCCTGCCGTGCCCACCACGCCGCCCACAGAAGAAGGAAGCACCATGGCACCTTCGGCAGCCCGGACCGGAACGGTCGACCGCATCGTCATCGAGAACTGTGCGATCGCCACCGTCGACGCCGACGACACCGAGTACGCCTCCGGCCATGTCGTCGTCGCGGGCAACAGGATCGAGTCCGTCGGAGCAGGCAAGGCACCAGAGGGCCTCACGAACGTGGTACGCCGCATCGACGGCACGGGCCACCTCGTCACTCCCGGCCTGATCAACACCCACCACCACTACTACCAGTGGATCACGCGCGGTCTCGCCACCGACCACAACCTCTTCAACTGGCTGGTGGCGCTCTATCCGACCTGGGCGCGCATCGACGAGCCGATGGTCCGTGCCGCCGCGCAGGGCTCGCTCGCGATGATGGCCCGCGGCGGCGTCACCACCGCCATGGACCACCACTACGTCTATCCGCACGGCTCGGGCGACCTGTCCGGCGCGATCATCGGCTCCGCCCGTGAGACGGGCGTACGGTTCACCCTCGCCCGCGGGTCCATGGACCGCGGCACGTCGGACGGCGGCCTGCCGCCGGACTTCGCGGTCGAGTCCCTGGAAAGCGCGCTGGCCGCCACCGAGGAGACCATCGACAAGCACCACGACGCCTCGTTCGACGCGATGACGCAGGTCGCCGTCGCGCCGTGCTCGCCGTTCTCCGTCACCACCGAACTGCTCAGGCAGGGCGCGGAGCTGGCCCGGCGCAAGGGCGTGCGGCTGCACACCCACGGGTCCGAGACGGTCGAGGAGGAGGAGTTCTGCAAGGAGCTCTTCGGGATGGGCCCCACCGACTACTTCGAGTCGACGGGCTGGCTGGGCTCCGACGTGTGGATGGCGCACTGCGTCCACATGAACGACTCCGACATCGCGGCCTTCGCCCGCACGGGCACCGGCGTCGCGCACTGCCCCTCCTCCAACGCCCGTCTGGCGGCCGGCATCGCCCGCGTCCCCGACATGCTGCGGGCCGGTGTGCCGGTGGGACTCGGCGTGGACGGCACCGCCTCCAACGAGTCCGGTGAACTGCACACCGAGCTGCGCAACGCGCTGCTGATCAACCGGCTCGGTGCCCACCGCGAGGCCGCCCTGAACGCCCGCCAGGCACTGCGCCTCGGCACCTACGGCGGCGCTCAGGTCCTCGGGCGGGCGGACGCGATCGGATCCCTCGAACCGGGCAAGCTCGCCGACCTGGTGATGTGGAAGCTGGACACCTTCGCCCACTCCTCCATCGCCGACCCGGTCGTCGCGCTCGTCTTCGGCGCGGCCGCGCCGGTCACCCTCTCCCTGGTCGACGGCAGGACCGTCGTCGAGGGCAACCACCTCACCACGGTGGACGAAGACGCCATCGCCCGCTCCACGCGGGACGAGGCGCAGCGCCTGGCGCGGATCGCCGCACAGGGCTGAACCCGGTAGTCCGGTCGAGGGGGACGGCCCTCGACCGGCGGCCGTGGACCCGAGCGGGGTCCACGGCGGCCGTCGCCGGGAGGCGCGTACGACAAAGGTGCGTGCCTCCCGGTGGTGGCGCCCCCTGCCCTCCGGCACGGGGACGCCGCCCGCACACCGGCTCGGGCGACCCGGTACGTGCACCACCGCACCACCTGCACCACCTCCTTGACACCACACGTCCACCGACGACGTGTAACCCGACCGGAGGCACCGCCGTGGCCGTGCACAACTCGACCGCCGAAGCAGAGGACCGGAAGCATCCGGTCGACGAAACCCTGCCCCCCTTCAAGATGTTCACCAGCGGGCTGCAGCATGTGGCCGCCATGTACGCGGGAGTCGTCGCCCCGCCGATGATCGTGGGACCCGCCGTGGGTCTCAGCGCCAAGGACACCGCGTTCCTGATGGGCGCGAGCCTGTTCACCGCCGGTATAGCCACCCTGCTCCAGACCCTCGGCTTCTGGCGCGTCGGCGCCCGGCTGCCGTTCGTCAACGGCGTCTCCTTCGCCGGCGTGACGCCGATGGTCGCCATCGGCAGGGACCGGGGCTACGACGGAATCGCCGTCATCTTCGGCGCGATCATCGTCGCCAGCGTGCTGGGCTTCGTGCTCACCCCGTACTTCTCCAAACTGGTCCGCTTCTTCCCGCCCGTCGTCACCGGCACCGTCATCACCCTGATCGGTGTGTCGCTGCTGCCCGTCGCCTTCAACTGGTCTCAGGGCGGCAACTCCACGGCGGACGACTACGGCTCCATGAAGAACATCGGCATGGCAGCCCTCACCTTCGTGATCGTGCTGGCGCTGCGCAAACTGCTGCGCGGCTTCATGCAGCAGATCGCCATCCTGCTGGGCCTCGTCGCCGGCACGGTCGTCGCCGTGCCGCTGGACATGACCAACCTCGACGCCATCAAGGACGCCGGGATCGTCGGCTTCCCCACCCCGTTCCACTTCGGCGCACCGCAGTTCGAGATCGCCGCGATCGTGTCCATGTGCATCGTGATGCTGGTCTGCATGACCGAGTCCACGGCCGACATGCTTGCGCTGGGCCGGATCGTGGACCGCCCGGCGGACGAGCGGACGATCGAGGGCGGCCTGCGCGCCGACACCCTCGGCTCCGCCATCAGCCCGCTGTTCAACGGGTTCATGTGCAGCGCCTTCGCCCAGAACATCGGCCTGGTCGCCATGACCAAGGTTCGCAGCCGGTTCGTCGTGGCCGCGGGCGGCGGCATCCTGATCCTGCTCGGACTCTGTCCCGTCGCCGCGTCCGTCATCGCGCTCGTCCCGCTGCCCGTCCTCGGCGGCGCCGGCATCGTGCTCTTCGGCTCCGTCGCTGCGAGCGGTATCCAGACGCTGGCCACGGCGGCACTGGAGAAGGGCGAGAACGCGCTGATCGTCGCGGCGGCCGTCGGTATCGGACTGATCCCGATCGCCGCGCCGGAGTTCTACCACGCGTTCCCCGAGGACGCGCTCGTGGTGCTCGACTCGGGCATCTCCACGGGCTGCATCGTGGCGATCGTGCTGAACCTGGCGTTCAACCACCTCGGCAAGCGGGGGAGCGCGACGGAGGAGGACCCCTCGTCGGTGGAGAAGGGGAGCGCGGTCGCGGAGCCGGCCGCCGTGCACTGAGACACCCACATCGCCGCCGGGTGGAGCCGTACCGTCACGGCTCCACCCGGCGGCGTTCCGCTGTGCCGGGGACGCGTCGCGTCAGGCGGTGTTGTTCGCGAGCGCGATCAGCCGTGTCATCGAGCCGTTGAACTTGTTGCGGTCCACGTCTCCCGCGACGCCGCTGACCCGGCCGGTCGCGGTGTACTGCCAGAAGGTCCATGTGGGGAAGCCGTTGGGGATGTTCGGGCTGCTGACGCCCCAGTGGGCGACCCATAGGGGCGCCTTGGTGGACATACCGGTCCAGTTGCCGGTGCAGGTGTTCCACCAGCTCGCGGTCGTGTAGATGACGACGTCCCGGGTCGTTCGCGCCTTGTACGTGTTGTAGAAGTCGTTGATCCAGGTGCGCATCTGGGTCGTCGACAGGCCGTAGCACATGGCGCCCGACGGGTTGTGCTCGATGTCGAGGACACCGGGCAGCGTCCTGTTGTCCCGGGACCAGGCGCCGCCGTTGGAGGCGAAGAAGTTCGCCTGGGTCGCCCCGTTCGAGTAGTTCGGCCGGGCGAAGTGGTACGCCCCGCGGACCAGGCCGGCGTTGTAGGAGCCGGTGTAGTTCGCGCCGAAGCGCGAGTCCTTGAAACTGGTGCCCTCCGTGGCCTTCATGTAGGCGAAGTCGATCCCGGCGCTCTTCACGGAGCCCCAGTTGATCGCGCCCTGCCAGTGGGAGACGTCGATCCCCTGGACGCCGCTCGTGTCCATCGGCGTGATCGGGCCGCCCGCCTCGGCGGCGCCGGGCTGCTCGATACGGGTTCCCGAACCCATCCAGGCCTGACCGGCCTTGACGGGCATGTCCGGCGGGGGCGGGGCGGCGGCGGCCGTACCGGTGGTGGTCATGAGCAAGGCACCGGCCGAGACCAGGGCGCCGATGACGGTGGCGGTCCTCGGTCTTCCGCGACGCGCGAATCCAATTCGTGACACAGGCATGACGGCCTCCTGGCTGGGTGGGGGATCGGCGGACGAGCGTCAGGCGCACGACTCCCCAGGGGGTTCCGCAGGAAGTCATGGACACGTCATATGAGTAAGTCACTGTGACGCCCGGGCGTAAAGGGGCGGTCCGAAGTCCCTATGGCCCAGACCTGTGGCGCTTCGGCGGACCTGGGGGAACGCCCGTTGCGGCACGGCAAGTTTCAGCGGCGAGGGCGGTGCCGCCATGGGGGATGGCGGCTGGGTGGCGGCTCCCGATTCACGTTCGGCAGGGTGACCCAAGGCCGTCGAGGCAGGCCGCGGCGCAGCCCGGTGGTCGCGGGCTGCCTACGCGGCCGGCGCGCCGCTCTGTGCCGCCTTGCGGTGACGGGCGGTCAGCCGCGATCCGGACTCGCGGCGGGCGGCGCGGCGCAAGAGCGGTACCGCGAGGAGGAACCCGAGCACCGCCCAGGCCGTGAGGACCAGGGCGACCATGGGCAGTTCCCAGGAGCCGGCCGCCTCGGCGGTCCGTGCCGAGTCCGGGAGCAGCGCCGAACGCAGGCCCTGCGCCATCCACTTGAGCGGAAAGAACGCGGCCACCTGCTGGACCGGCACGGGCAGTGCGGTGATCGGGAACACCGTCCCCGAGGTGAGCAGCAGCCCCATCGTCGGCAGCATGATCAACGCCAGGGCCTCGCGGGGGTTGGGCAGTACGGCGCCTATGGCCGCGCCGAGCGGTACGACGGCGAGCAGCCCGAGTGTGGTGACCCACAGCAGCGTCAGCCAGTCGCCCGGCCCGTGCGGTAGTGGCCCGTCCGCCAGCAGCGCCCCGGCGACCAGGAGCAGCGCCAGGGTGCCGACCGCCAGGACGACCACCAGCAGGCACTTGGCGACGAGGTAGGCCGGTATCCCGCCGGGCGTGGCGCGCAGCCGCAGCAGGGTGCCCTCCTCCCGCTCGGTCACGAGGATCTGCGGGAGGTTGATCAGCCCGACCTGGAACAGCAGGTAGGCGGCGAAGCCCGCCAGCACCAGATGAGTCATCGGGGTTCGGGTCCCTGGTACGTCGTCGCTGACGTAGGCGGCGACGAGCAACGCGACGACCACGTTGGTCAGATGGCCGGACATCTCCTTGCCGTTGCGCAGGAGGTGGCGCAGCTCGATTCCGCCGCGCTGGAGCCCGGCACGCCGGCTGTTCGTCCCGTTCGTCATGTGTGCCCCCCTCATGCGGCCGGTGCCTCCTCGTCCGCGCCCCTGTCCGTGCCGTCGGCCCCGTCCGTGCCGTCGGCCTCCCGGTGCACCATGTGCAGGTAGGTGTCCTCCAGCGTCGGGCGGCGGACCTCCAGGTCGGCGATCGGGCCGTCCGCGTGCCGGTGCAGTTCCCAGACCAGCCGTGAGGGGCCCTCTGTGCGTTCGCGGCGGGGCGTCCCGTCGTCGGCCGTCCAGCGGACCTCGGCCTGGGCGGCGGCTCGCCGGGCCAGTTCCGCGGGTGTGCCACAGGCCCGGATCCGGCCGCCGACCAGCATGGCGATCCGGTCGGCGAGCCGCTCGGCCTCCGCCAGGTCGTGGGTGGTGAGCAGGACGGTGACGCCCTCGTCGCGGGCCAGCTGTTCGACCAGGACGTGGAACTCGTGCCGCGCCTGAGGGTCGAAGCCGGTGGTCGGCTCGTCAAGGAAGAGGAGTTCCGGGCGGCCGACGATGCCGAGCGCGACGTCGAGGCGCCGGCGCTGGCCGCCGGACAGCCGGTCCACCTGCCGGCCGGCCTGGTCGGTGAGGCCGACCAGGGCCAGCAGTTCGGCCGGGTCGCGCGGGTCGGGGTAGTAGGTCGCGAAGTGGGTCAGCAGCTCGGCGACCCGCCAGCGGCGGTGGTCGCGCCAGGACTGCAGGACCAGGCCGATCCGGGCCCGCCACGCGTCGCCGCCCCGCTCGGGATCCGTACCGAGGACGCTCACCTCCCCGCCGGAGCGCTGCCGGAAGCCTTCCAGGACCTCGACGGTGGTGGTCTTCCCGGCGCCGTTGGGCCCGAGCAGCGCGAAGACCTCGCCGCGGTGGATGTCCAGATCGACGCCGCGCAGGACGTCGACAGCGCCGTACGCCATGGTCAGATCGCGTACCCGGATGACGGGCTGGACGTCGGTAGGCCCGAACGTCGTCATCGGCCCGCCTCCGCGTGGGGCTGCTGTTGTGCCGCCCCGGTCGCGGGTCCGGCGCTGTCGACGATGGCCCGGAGTGCCGCCACATGTCCCTCGAAGGCGGTGCGACCCCGGTTCGTCAGCCGTACCTTCGTACGGCGGTTGCGGCCGCCGCCCTCCTTCTGGACCTCCAGGTATCCGACCCCCTCCAGGGTGTGCAGCTGCTTGGAGAGCGCGGAGTCGCTGAGCGAGAGGCTGTCGCGGACGAACGCGAAGTCCGCCCACTCGGTGGCGGCGAGCAGCGCGACCACCGACAGCCGGGTGGCGGGGTGGATCAGCTCGTCGAATCCGGCGGGGGTGCTCATCGGCCGGCCTCCTCGTCGGCCGCCGGTGCGCCGCCGCTCCGCACCGAGTCGGCCACCCAGCGGTTGGCGCGACCGAGGGTGAGCAGGTACACGGCCACCGCGGCCGTGGCCTGGATGAGGCCGCCATGGATCGGCTCCAGTGGCTCGGTCAGGTGGTCCGACAGCACGATCGTCCCGCCGACCAGCACCGCCGCCGCACCGAACGCGGCCCACATACGCCCGGGGCAGTGAGTGTGGTGCAGTTGCATCCGGCTCCGGCGGCTGCTCATCACGATCAGCATGCTCAACAGGCCGACGTAGGCGGCTACGAACAGTCCGACGCCCCACTGGGGCAGGTCCATGCCGACGCCGGCAAGGAACACCCACATGAGCGCCGCCGTGCCGTAGGTCATGCCGCGCCCGCCGGACGCGGAGCGCTCGAACTCGTCGTACACCCGCTCCTGCGGCACTCGGATGCGCTGGAGATCCTTCCATGCCTGTTCGGCATCCACCGGCATGCTCACGGCCATCGCCCTCCCGTCCCCGGTTACTTTCCTACGAGGAAAGTTACTCTCGGCTTTCCTGGTAGGCAAGTCGGAGGTTTGCCGGTACCGGGAGGCGGGAGCCGTAACGGTTACGACGGTCGGGCCACGGTCAGCAGCTGCTCATCCCGCCGCTCCCGCGGCACGAAGCGCACCCGCGGATGCCCGGGTTCCGGCCCACCGACAGCCGCAGGGCCCCCACCGCGCCAGGACCAGGCCGATCGCGACGGCCGCGGTCGTCGCGATCGCGCCGCCGACCGCCAGGCCCGCCCGTACGCCGCACGCGTCGGTGATCCAGCCCGCGATCGGCGCGCCCAGGGGTGCGCCGCCCATGAACACCATCATGTAGAGGCCCATCACACGGCCCTGGTGCCGGCGGACGACGGCTGCCGCCCCACGGCCACACGTCGGTGCAGGGGGTCGGTGCCGTCGTGGGCGTCCCTGTCAGGAAACGAGCCGACGCCTCACCGCGCATCGAACCGCCAGTCGGACGACCAGATCAGACCACCTCGTAGAAGCCTTCGCCGTCCATGTACCGCGCCGACAGGATGTTGTGCATGACGACGCTCTCGGTCTCGTGCACGAGGTACACGCGCATGGGGTAGGTCCAGTCGTCGATCGAGCGATGGATCTCGTCGCCCGGGTGCACGTTCAGGGTGATGTCGTGGAAGCTCTCCAGCCCGCGGAGTTCGGCCATCTTCGGATAACTGACGAGCTTGCCCGCCGCCGGCGAGACCATGTTGACGATCCCGGCGTGCCGGGTCAGTTCGTAGCCGCTCTCCCAGCGCTCAAGGAAGCGCTCGGGGTCGACGTACGCGTCCACGGTCCAGTCCAGCTGACTCTCGCCGATCGCGCCCTTGGTCGGGACATGCACGTCCGCACCGCAGATCCGGGCGGCACTCTCGACCAGCCGTGGGCCCTGCGGCGTCAGCTTGAGCTCGGTGTGCGCGGGACCGTTGCGCACCCCCAGGGCATCCAGGACCAGGCAGTTGTACTCGACCAGCGCGTCCTGGTCCGAACCATGACGGGGCATCAGCTGCGCCCCGGCCGCCATGTCGTGCACCCCGTTGGCGCCGAGGTGGTGCATCTTCCAGATGTCCGTGACGTGGTGCTTGCCGTCCAGGCTCACGGTGTTCACGATGTACTCACTGCCGACCAGGTATTCCTGTGCCAGCACCGCGTGGTTGTGCAGTTCCAGCGCGCTCTCGGTGCCGATCAACGCCTCGAACGCAGCGCGCACCTGGTCCGCGTCGTCACAGAAGTAGACGCCGTCGCTTCCCGCGCTCTTCAACGGCTTCAGCACCACCCGGCCTTCGGCCTCCTGGTACCAGGCGAGCAGCGTGTCGAGGTCGGTGGCCAGGATCTGGCCGGCGCCGGGCACCCCTGCCTCCTTGACCGTCTCCATCATGCGGAACTTGTCCCGGCGGGACGGGCTGAGCGCCGTGCCGTTCGTCCGCAGGCCGAGCGCCTCGCTCAGCAGGTCCGCGACCTCGACCCCGCTCTCGATGCCTGCCAGCAGACTCACCGGCGCGTGCGCGGCGAGGGCCGCGACCGTTGCGGCGACATCCCCCGTGTACACGATGTTGGCGGTGAAGTCCGATGCCCGGAAGCTCTTCTCGTACCCCGCCGGAATCGCCGGGGTGCTCTGGACGTGGACGCATTCATAGCCGCGTTCCCGGAAGAGCGGGGCAAGGGATCGTGCGCTCGAATACGCGTCGACGATGACGACGCGGGGGGCGGCAGGCTTGACGGTCATTCTTACCTCACTATTTATTGTGGACTGATGCGTTCGGCGGTGACGGTCGATCTCGTCGAGGCCGTTCTGACCGGAACGCCGGGCTGTTCAGGCGTGGCGACGACGCCCGGTGCCCCGGTTGCGCGGTGACCATCCGCTGCCTGTAGCGGGCGAGCCCGACCTGCACGGCGGCGTCGACGACCGCGACCGCGGCGAACCCCTGCTTGCCCACGCGGCGTTCACGGGTCCCGAAGGTGGGGGTCTCGATCACATTCGTCTCCCGTACCGGGCGGGGTGGACGTTCACCGGTCTCGAATTCCGCGGCGGCCGGAGTTTCCAGGACCGACCCGGACGACCGAGGTGATCGTCCTTGCGGAACCGGCAGCGGGGCGGGGTGTTCTCCGCGCACCCGCCCGCCGCCGGTTCATGGGTGGTCACGAACGAATGCCGCGTCCCCAGCTGTTGTGTGAGGTCCCGCCCGGCGGCTTCCTCCCGTGCCCGACAGGCTCGCGGAGTCCCCGGTGACCTCCAGGACCCGGCCGGGGCCGACCCTGGTGAGGGAGGACTCGGACGGGATACCGGTCACTCGATTCCCAGGGCGGACATCATCGGGCGCAGCTTCGCGCAGGACTCCGCGTACTCCGCCTCGGGATCGGAGTCGGCCACGATGCCGCAGCCGGCATACAGCGAGGCGGAGGGACCGTCGACCAGGGCGGATCGTATGGTGACCGCGAATTGGCCCTGTCCGGAGCGGTCGGCCCAGCCGACTACTCCCGCGTACCAGCTCCGGTCGAGCCCCTCGTTGTCGGAGAGCCAGCTCAGCGACTCCTTGCGGGGGTGCCCGCCGAGGGCCGGGGTGGGGTGGAGACGGTCGACGAAGTCCAGGATTCCCGCGGTGGAGTCCGCCGCCAGCTCGCCGCGGACCTTCGTGGACAGATGCTGGACGTTGGCGAGCTTGACCACGCTCGGTTCCGCATCGGAGGCGACATCGACGCACGAGTCCCGCAGGGCGTCGCGGAGCATCTGCACCACGACGTCGTGCTCGTGCTGGATCTTGGCGCTCCCGGCCAGTTCGATGGCGAGTGCCGCGTCCTGTTCCGGGGTGAGCCCGCGGGGCGCCGTGCCGGCCAGTCCCAGCGCATGCACCGCCCGCCGGTCGACCCGTACGAGGTATTCGGGTGTTGCGCCGAGGAAGGTGTACTCCTCGTGGTCCACCGCGAAGACGGTGGTGTCGGGATAGGCGCTGCGCAGCCTGTTCACCGCGGTCGGCACGTCGAACGGGCTGGAGGCGGTGACCCGCAGCTCGCGCGCCAGCACCACCTTCTCGAAAGCGCCGTCCCGGATCCGGCCGGTCGCGCGGTCGACCAGCCCCTTCCAGTGGTCGGCGTCCGGCAACTCGGTCCTGGTGTACGTCCGTCCGCTTGCGTACGCGGACTTCGGCGCTTCGGCGGCAGCCTCCGGCGGAAGGCAGAGGTCGGCCAGATGGATCAGGCCGTTGGCCACCTGCTCGGGGTCGCTGTCGTGCAACAGCATCGCGTTGAGGCGCAGTTCGGCCGGGCCGGGACGGTCGGTGGCGGCCTGGTCGGGCACCGTGCCACGGAACTGCAATGCGGGCACCCACATCAGGGCGTCGGGAAGGCGTTCCTTATCCGAGGCGTCCTCGGGGCTGAACGCGAAACCGCCGATGGCCAGGGGGCCTTCGCCCGCGGGCAGTTCGGTGACCGCTGTTCCTCCTGAGACGAGGTCCCGGGTCAGGGCCTGCCAACCGTCGCGGACGGATGCGACACGGTTCGCGCCCCGTCCCCGCAGATCACGCGCCGATCCGATCGCGACGACGGATCCGCGGTCCCATGCCGACTGCCACAGGAAGGAACGCGGCGTACCGCGACGGGCCCGACTCCAGATCGCGACAGGGTCAGCGAGCGAGAGCGGCTTGGCCCAGCTGGCGAGGACAGGACGCTGACTGCGGCGGGCCTGGTCGAGGGCGCGCCGGCAGGTGGCCAGCAGGCTGTCCCGGTCGGTACGTTCGAGCGCCGTGACGGGCCGCTCAGGGGTGACCACCGGTGTGGCAGTGGAGGTCATGCCTAGTACACCCCTTCGACAGCGGTCTGGCCGTCGGCCACGATGAGGGGCCTGATGTCGGCCAGCCCGTCCTGGGGGTACTTCTCGGTGGGCGCGATGCGCAGCACGGAGTCGCGCTCCAGCGTCCAGGGGAGCAGCAGGTCCCGGGAGACGAGGCTGATCTTCGCCTGCCCCCGCTCGCCGTGGGCGACGGAGATGCTGGTGTTCTCGGGGTCCACCACCTTGACCCGGCTGAACGGGTGGAAGGGGATGAAGACACAGCGTTCGTCGTCCTGGCCGCCCTCACGGGGGCGCTGCGGGGCGATACCCATCATGGTGTTGCCGTACAGGCCGACTACGGCGGCATCGGGGAACAGTTCGTCCTCGAAGGCCCGGAGTGTCTCGGGGCTCACGCTGGTGCCGGCCCAGATGATGCCGCGCACCTTCCGCTGCACCAGATCCAGCAGCTTCTCGTCGGCGGCCAGTGCTTCGAGCACCGGCGGGGTGGCGAACAGGACGGAGACGGGCTGGGTGGACAGGATGTCGCGGGCCTGCGCCAGGATGTGCTTCACATAGCGGGCGGCCTCATCGGTCCGCCCCTGCTTCACGCTGTTCTTGACCCAGCGCGGGTCGAAGTCGATGTAGTGGCAGAACGTGCCGCGCATCTGCGCCAGCAGCCCGACGGAACGGCCGACGATGTGCGGCCCCGTGGGGCCGAGATGCAGCCAGTGGCCCTCGCCCTCGCCGGGAACCTTGTGATCGGCGAGAACCTCGCTCACCCAGTGGACGCCGTTGCGGCGCGACCGCGATTCCACGATGCGTTTGGGCCGCCCTGTGGTGCCACCGCTGTCGAAGACCTGGAAGTCCCAGCCCTCCCTGCCGATTCCCGCGGGGACCAGCGCGTCGACGGGAACGTCCTTCCATTCGTCGCTGACGTCCGGGAAGAGGTCGAGGTCGTCCCAGGTGTGGACGTCGGTGAGCGGGTTGAAGTCCAGTTCCGCCGCGCGCTTCACCCAGTACGGCGAGCCGGTGGCGGGGGAGAAGTGCCACCGCATCGCGGCGTGGATGAAGTCCTCCGGCGCGAGGTCGGCGGTTAACGGGTCGATGATGTGCTCGGACATGCGGTGACTCCAAGGAATGTGGGATCAGGCGAGGGAGTGGGTGAGGGCCGGCGACAGGGTGCGCCCGACGGCCTCCACGACCGGCTTGAGCCGGTCCATGAGGGTGCTGAACTGCTCACCGTCGAGAGCCTGAGCGCCGTCGCACATCGCGTTCGAGGCGTCCGTGTGGACATCGACGATCAGCCCGTCGGCACCGCACGCGGCCGCCGCCAGGGACATCGGCGCGACGAGGTGGGGCTTGCCCGTGCTGTGGCTCGGGTCGACGATCACCGGCAGATGGGTGAGCCGCTTGGCCTCGGCCACCGCGCTGAGGTCCAGGGTGAACCGGGTACCACGCTCGAAGCTGCGGATACCGCGCTCGCACAGGACGACGTCGCTGTTCCCCATGTGCAGCACGTACTCGGCTGCGAGCAGCCACTCCTCGATGGTGGCGGACATTCCGCGCTTGAGCAGGACGGGCCGTCCGGAGGCTCCCGCCTCGCGCAGCAACTCGAAGTTCTGCATGTTCCGCGCACCGATCTGGAGCATGTCGCTCTCCTCGGCGACGCCTTCCACGTCTTCCGGGGTCACGACCTCGGTGACGACCGGCAGGCCGGTCCGCTTCCGCTGCTCGGCGAGGAGGGTCAGTCCTGCGAGTCCCAGCCCTGAAAGCTGTACGGGGAGGTCCGGGGCTTGAACGCGCCGCCGCGCAGCATGACGGCGCCGCTCGCGACGACCGAGTCCACCACGGCGTTCATCTGCGCCGGGCTCTCGACCGCGCAGGGACCGGCGATGACGGCGAATCCGGTGCCGCCGAACACCGCTCCGCCGGCGGAGCGGAGCGTCACTTGGGTGTCCTCGGGACGGAACACACGGCTGGTCAACCGTTGCGATCCGGACACCGTCACCACCCGGTCGACGCCGGGCGCAGTTTCCAGAATGGTTGCCAATTCAGGCCCGTCGGTTCCTTCGGTGATTAGCGCTGTGACCCCCGCCACAGTGCTGGATATCGGAATCAGGCCACGGCTCCGAAGTAATTCACTTGCGGATTCAACCTGTTCGCGGGCAGCCTGCGGACTCATTACCACGATCATGGAAAGCCTTCCAAGGGACTGTCGGGATTGCTCCGGTAGAGCTCAGGGGGGTGCCGCCCAGTCGCGGTTGTGGCATCGCCATCACTGAGTCTTGTCCCCCCGGAAAGATCTGCAATCGGACAGTAGTTCAGAAGTGAGGGGATTGCCAAGCGCATTGTTCCTGTGCTGTCATCGCCGTGCCGTCCTCAGGCAGGGCGTATGCCGTTGGCCGAAAACTGAACGAAATGAACAGCGGGGGTACAGCATGAAGATGGTCGATATCAGCCAGGGTTGGTACGAGGGTATGCCTTCCTACAACGCCTCGTGGTATCCGAAGTTTGGTATACGTAAGGCGATGTCCCCGGAGACCGACCCGGCCGGTGTCGGTCGGACCTTCTCCGACCTGCAGATTTTCCCGCACAACGGGACTCATGTGGAATCGGGATTCCACTTCTACGAGAACGGCGCGAAAATCGACGAGGTCCCGCTGGAGACCTTCGTCGGCCGGGTGGTCATCGCGGACCTCTCCGACCACCGCGACCTCGACCCCGTCACCGGCGACGAACTGGAGAAGGCGGTCCGCGACGTATGGCAGGCCGGCGATCGCCTGCTGATCCGTACCGACCACCCGAACCGGTACCTGGGCCGCGAGGACTACTGGGACAAACCGCCCTATCTCACCCTGTCCTCGGCGGACTGGATGGTCGAGAACGACGTCGCCCTCGTGGGCATGGACTGCATCACCGAGCGGCCGGACGACCGTAGTGGGCAGGTGCACCGGCGGCTTCTGGCCGCCAACATCCCGATCCTGGAGAACATCCAGAACCTTGACCGGATCACCAGCCAGGTCGCTCATCTGATGGCGCTCCCGGTCAAGATTTCCGGAGTGGAAGCTGCTCCGGCGCGCGCTGTGGTGTTCGACGGGTGGCCGGTCTGACGCCCTCGGCGGAACACGCACACAAGGGGGTTCACATGGCTGGAAAACTGACAGCCGTTTGTCTTGAAGAGGTAGGGAGCCGAACGGCTGCCGCCGTCGACGAAGAAATAGAAGCGGCGCTGAATCGGCTCGGGGCTCGATTACAGGACATCGGCGAGAGCGACCGAGTCGTCGTCAAGGCGGATACGTTCCGGCGGGCACCGGGTCTCCGGGCGTGCCCGGAACTTCCGGCAGCGCGCGCGTCCGCGCGCGGCTTCGAAGTGTTGATTGCCGAGCGCACTGAGGTTTTGCAGGAAAGACTCGACGCCCTCCATGGACATCGCGAAGCCGACGTATATCTGGAGGGTTTCCCTCCGCAGGCGATCCGGACGACCGGAATCCGCTATTCGATGGGCCATGACGTCCAGGAGCGCACCCGGTTCCGGGTCACGACCCGGCTCTCGGATGATTCCCGTCCCCTTTCCTGGTCGGCATCAGAGGAGTTGGTCTGACGTGTTGTCCATACCCGTGCTCCGTGACGGGGAGGAGCGGAATTCCCGCGACACGCGTGTCCTGCACGGCGTGAACGGCGTCCCTCTCGCGACCGTCCACGAAGCTCCCGCCCTGGTGACCGGACTCACGGTCAAGCGCATGCGCGAAGCACCGCGGATGGCACGAGACGAGCGCCTCGCGGTGCTGGCCGACGCGGGCCGCCGGTTCGCCGAGGCCACCCTGGGCGGACAGACCCCGGAGGAGTACTGCCGCGTCCAGGCACTCGTCTCCGGCGTGCCGATCCGGGTGGCTCGCCAGACCCTCGGTCGGATGCGGGACGACTGCGGGCTGCTCGGCGACGTCGTGGCGAAACAGTGCCCCGTCGGCGCCGGCCGCACGGCCCGCTGGGTGCGCCGCGGTTCGGTCTTCGGTGTCGTGGCCCCCAGCAACCACCCGGCCACACACGGAGCCTGGCTCCAGGCCGTGGCGCTGGGGTACCGGGTCGTGGTGCGTCCGGGCACCCGTGACCCCGTCACCCCGCTGCGTCTGATACGGGCGCTGCTGGAGGCGGGGCTCGATCCCGGGTGGATCAGTCTGCTGCCCGGTCCCCACGCGGCCGCCGACGCTCTCATGGACGCGGCCGATCTGTCCCTGGTCTACGGCAGCGAGGCCACGGTGGCCCGGCTGCGCGGCAACGCCCGGGTGCTGGTCCGCGGTCCCGGCCGGAGCAAGATCCTCGTGGACGGCCCGGTCGACGAGGCGGGACTGGACCACCTTGTCGCCGAGATCTCCGCCGACGGTGGAGTGCGGTGCACCAACACCACCGCCGTCTTCACCTCGGGCGACCACCGCGCCCTGGCCGAAGCGCTGGCCGAGAGACTGGCCGCGCTGCCGGGCCTTCCGGTCACCGATGACCGGGCGGTCCTCCCCGTCCGCCCGCGCAAGGAGGCCGAAGGCCTGCGGGCGGCTCTCCACCGGGCCACGCAGGGTGCCGTCGATCTGACGGAGCGGTACTACGAGGCGGACGGCGGTCCGGTGACCGTCGTCGACGAGGATGCCGCGGCGCTGCGGCCCGCGGTGATGTGCGTGGACCGGTCCGACCACCCTGGGCTGGGCACGGAACTGCCGTTCCCCTGCGTATGGGTGGCGCCCTGGGAGCCGTCGGAAGGCATCGGCCCGCTGGACGACTCCTTGGCCCTGACCCTGCTCACCGACAACGCCGCGCTCGTCGATGAGGCCCTGGACACCCCCGGCATCCGCACGGTCCTGCACGGCAGGGTCCCGCGCTGGTGGCGGGATCCGTATCTGCCGCACGACGGGTACCTCGGGCAGTTCCTCATGGAGGCGCGTGGTTTCGCCGGATCGTGAAACCAGCGTTGCCCCTGACCGACCGCTCCCAGGTCATTCCGAAGACAGTGAGGTGATTGACATGTCTGCTGCCTGTCCCGACATCCCGATCGTCGTCCTTCCCGAGAACAACATGGTGCGCGGCCGCACCCGCCCCGCCGCACCGGTCGCTGCCGCTCTCACCGCGGCGACCGACGCGCTGATGCGTCTGCATGGCGAGCTGTTGAACCCGGCGGGAGCCGGCGACGCGGCCCGCAAGGCGATGGACGCGGCGGTGGAGGAGAACGACCGGCTCGCCGTCGAGGCCATGGTCGTCCCGATGGATGCCGCGGCGCTGAAGCCGATCGTTCCCAACCACGAGTACTTCGGGGTCCGCACGGCGCCGGTCGACGACGCCCGCCTGGTCTCGGAAGTGACCACGATCATCGCGCGGTCGCTGCGCGATCTGCGCAACGCGCGGCTGGATCTGAACGATCAGGCCTACGAGGTCCACGCCATGGCCAAGATTCTGGAGGGCCTGGTTCCGAGCGACGGCGCCGCGGCGCAGTGGGACGAAGCCCCCGTGGGGGGTGAGGCCCCGTATGTTCCGGGCGACGACGAGCTGACGCGGTGGGTCATCACCCACCACTTCTACTTCGTGCTCAACCTTGCGGCGGCCGACGCCGTCTCCCGGGCGACCGCCGGGCTGGCGGACGGGGACCGCGACGCGGCATTCGACGCCCTCCAGGAGTCCATCGCCTATGTCCGTGGCTTCACCGCGGCCATGATCCACTCCGGGGACATGTCGGCTCCGTGCTATGACGCGAAGGTCCGGCCGACCATGCAGCCGCCGGCCGTGCCGGTGGCACTCACCGGCCGGACTCAGCCTGAGCACAAGGCGTTCAGGAAGGCCATGCGGAACCTCGTCAAGGCCTCCCCGCAGACCTTCGCGGAAATGGCGGCGACCGACCCCGAGCTGGCGCTCGCCCGCGACGCGCTGCTCGAGGCCGATCTGCAGGACATCGAGCGGCACATCAGTGTGACGGCCGCTCTGGTCGGTGACGACCGCTCGATCGTCCAGGGTGAGGCCTCGGCCGAGAGCGCGATCGGTGTGCTGCGAACCATGCGGCACTCCCGGGCGGAGCTGTACCGCGACCTGATGAGGTTCGGTGACCCGGTCGCCCTCATCGAAACCTGAACAACACCGAGTTGACCGGACGGTCCGGCCGGGGCGTCCTCGCCGTCGGCCCCGGCCGGACCCGCCGGCCCCCGTCCCCCTGAAGGGAACAGCGTGACGAAGACCGCACAAGACCGTGGCGAGGCACCTCCGTTCACTCTTGTGGCGACCCTGGCCGCGCTGTCCGCGCTCGGCCCACTGTCGATCGACATGTACCTCCCGGCGCTGCCCGAGCTGGGCAGGGACCTTGGCGGCGGCGCCTCACTGATCCAGCTCACCCTCACCGCCTGCCTGGTCGGGCTCGCGCTCGGCCAGGCGCTGGCGGGCCCCGCAAGCGATCTGCTGGGACGGCGCCGACTGCTGCTCGGCGGCATCATCGGCTACACCACGGCGTCGCTGCTGTGCCTCATCGCGCCGAACGTCTGGCTCCTGATCGTGTTCCGGCTGTTCCAGGGCGCCGCCGGCGGCACCGCGATCGTGATCGCCCGCGCCGTGGTCCGGGACCGGAACGAAGGGGCCGCGGCTGCCCGCTTCTTCGCCAGCCTCGTCCAGGTCAGCGCGCTCGCGCCGATCGTGGCGCCACTGGCCGGCGGAGCGCTGCTCCAGGTCATGCCCTGGCGCGGGCTGTTCGCTGTCATCACCGGGCTCGGCGCGGTACTGGTCGTCGTCGTGTACCGCTCCATGCCCGAGACGCTGGCCCCCGAGGACCGTCGCGGCGACGGGCCGAAGGCCGTACTCGTGACGTTCGGCAAGCTGGCCGCCGACCGGGCCTTCGCGGGATACATGCTCACCGGCGGGCTGGCCTTCGCCGCGATGTTCACCTACATCTCCGGTTCGCCGTTCGTCATCCAGGAGGTCTACGGCCTTCCCCAGCTGGCGTTCGCCGGCATCTTCGCGGCGAACGGCGTGGGCATCGTCATAGCCGGCCGCGTCGGCGCCCGGCTGCTGGATCGGCACGGTTCCCGCCGGCTGCTCGGCATCGGTCTGGCCATCGCCGCCGTGGGCAGTCTGACCGTGCTGAGTTCGCTGGCGGCCGGGCTCTGGACGCTGCTCCCCGGCCTGTTCCTGGTGGTTGCGCCGATCGGGCTCATCCTGCCGAACTCGATGGCTCTCGCGCTGTCCGGGCGCCCGCCGCGGATGGCGGGCACCGCCTCGGCTCTCATGGGGCTGGCCCAGTTCGCCCTCGGCGGACTCGCCGCCCCGATGGCCGGCCTCGGCGGTTCCGACACCTCGGTCCCGATGGTCCTGGTCATCGTGGTCCTGAGCCTGTCCGCCCTCGCCGCCTTCCGGCTGACCCCGCGCCCGCCGGTGACCGATGAGCCGCGCCGAGGGGCACAGTCGCGGCGAAACCGCGGCCGGCTGCGCCGGCGCGGAGAGGAAGGGGCAGTTCGCCGTGGCCATACGCGCCGCGCTCGGCCTTGACCGAGCAGCAGCGCCTCTCGGCCCCTTCACAGGACCGCCCTGGGGCCTGCCCCCTCTCCCTCATTCCCTCAATCTGCCCGGAGAACTAGCACCTTGACCCTGGACAACGTCCTCGTCGTCGGCGGCGGACTCGCCGGCTCGCACGTCGCCGCGGCACTCCGCGCCCGCGGCTACCGGAAGGCGCTCACTCTCGTCGGTGCGGAACCCCACCCGCCGTACGACCGCCCGCCGCTCACCAAGTCGGTGCTGGCCGGCGATGAAGGGGACACTTCATTCCCCACCGACTGGGCGAACCTGGGAATCGACCTGCGCCTCGGTGAACGCGCCGAGGCCCTCGACCTGCATGACCACCTGCCAGGCGGCGTTCTGAAGACGACGGCGGGCGCACTCGCCTTCGGGGGGCTGGTCCTCGCGACCGGCGCGGAGCCTGTCCGGCTGCCCGGCGAGGGGCAGCAGTACGTGGTCCGCACCGTGGACGACGTGCGGGCGCTGCGCCCGCTGCTGCGGCCGGGCAAGCACCTCGCGCTCGTCGGCGCAGGTTGGATCGGCGCCGAGGTCGCCACGATCGCGGCCGCGAAGGGATGCCGGGTCACGGTCCTGGAGGCTGACCGGGCTCCGCTCGCCGCCGCGGTCGGCGCCCGGATCGGCGCATGGACGGCCCCCTGGTACGCGGAGGCCGGGGTCGCCCTGCGCTGTGGAACGGCCGTCACCTCCGTTGACTCCGGCGGACTGCGCCTGACCGATGGGGAGTTCATCGCGGCGGACGTGGTGGTGGTGGGTGTCGGCGCCCGCCCCGCGGTCGGCTGGCTCAGGGACTCCGGTCTGGAGATCGCGCGCGGCGTGGTCGTCGACGAGTCCCTGCGTACCGCGCGGCCCGAGGTGGTCGCTCTCGGCGACTGCGCCGCCTGGTGGTCACCGCGGTACGGGCGGCACATGGTGGTCGAGCACTGGGACACCGCGCTGAAGGCGAGCGAACTGGCCGCCGCCGCGCTGCTCGGCGAGGACGTGTGCCATGACCCGGTTCCGTACTTCTGGTCGGAGCAGTTCGGCCGGATGGTGCAATACGCGGGTGACCACCAGGGCGCCGACCAGGTGGTGCTGCGCGGCTCGCCGGAGGACACGGAGTGGGCGGTCCTGTGGCTGGAAGGGGATCGCCTCGTCGCGATCCTCGCCGTGAACCGCCCCCGCGACCTGGTGCAGGCACGCCGCGCCCTCACCACCGGCTGCGTGGTCGACCTTTCGGCCGCCACCGACCCCGGCACCCCGCTGCGCGACGCCCTGCGCGCACCATGAACGACCCCGAAGGGACCCTTCTCATGACCACCCAGCAAGAACTGCCCCGGTTCCGCGCCGCCGTGCGCGGACTCGTGAGCTACCGGCCCGAGAAGCCGGCGCTCTCCCCGGAGGGCCGTTCCTACGCCCTCGCCGCCAATGAGACGCCGTTCGGCCCACTGCCGAAGGTGGCACGGGCGATCCAGGAGCAGATCGAGGGCATCAACCGCTACCCCGACAACAGCGGCCAGGCCCTCACCGCAGAGCTCGCGGAGCGGTTCGGGGTGGAACCGGACGGCATCGCACTGGGCTGCGGTTCGGTGGGCGTCGCTCAGCAGCTGATCACCGCCGTCGCGGACCCGGGTGACGAAGTCCTCTACGCCTGGCCCTCGTTCGAGGCGTACCCGCTCCTCACCCGGCTCGCCGGGGCGGTTCCCGTCGCGGTGCCGCTGCGTGAGAACGTCCATGATCTTTCGACGATGGCGGAGCACCTCACCGACCGCACCCGGCTGGTCTTCGTCTGCAACCCGAACAACCCGACCGGGACGGTCGTCGGCCGCGCGGAGCTGGAGGAGTTTCTGGGACGCGTGCCTCCCGGCTGCCTCGTCGTCCTGGATGAGGCGTACCACGAGTACGTGCGCGGCGAGGAGGTCCCCGACGGGCTCTCCCTCTTGCCCGGCCGCCCTCACCTCGTCGTCCTGCGCACCTTCTCGAAGGCGTACGGACTGGCAGGGCTGCGCATCGGCTACGCGGCCGGCCACCCCGAGGTGATCGGCACCCTACGCAAGGCCTACCTGCCGTACAGCGCGGGCAGTGTCGCGCAGGCGGCTGCGATCGCGGCGCTGCGCTCGGGGGACGAGGTGGCGAGGAGGACGGACATCATCGCGGCAGAACGCACGCGCCTCGCCGCCGCGCTCGAGGCACGGGGATGGCGCGTACCTGCGAGCGAGGCCAATTTCCTGTGGCTGCCGCTCGGTGAGCGCGCCACCGCCTTCGGCGCGCACTGCGCGACCGCTGGTGTCTCGGTACGGGCCGTGGCGGGCGCCGGGGTTCGTGTGACCCTGGGCCTGCCTGCCGACAACGACGCTTTCCTGGCGGTGGCCGCGTCCTTCCCCCCTGTTTGACTCGCACCTACTGGGAGCCGGCGGTGTACCGGCTCGAAATGGGGGACGCATGTCCTTTCTCCGCCCTCGCTTCCCGGGCGAACGCGCCCTGGTCTCCGGAATCGCCGTGGACGCGGTCGGCTCCGGGATGTACATCCCCTTCAGCCTGGTGTTCTTCCGTCATGTGACCGGACTGCCGCTACCGGTGATCGGCATGGTGCTCACCGTCACCGGGCTCGTGGGCATCGCCGCCGTCCCCGTGGTGGGCATTGCGGTGGACCGCTTCGGCGCCCGCACCATGCAGATCTCCGTGTACGTCGTGCGGGGGGTGAGCTTCGCCTGCTTCCCGCTCGCCGACGCACTGCCGGTCTTCGCCGTCGTCGCGCTCCTCACCTCGGTGGGAACACGCGCCTTTCCCCCGTCCAGGAAGCGCGGATCGCCGAACTCGCCGAAGGTACCGAACGGGACCGCTTGCAGGCTCTCAGCCGCAGCCTGGGCAACGCCGGGCTCGGCGCGGGCACTCTGCTGGCCTCCGTCGTCATCGCCACCTCGGGCGGTTTCGGTTACACGGTCACCGCGTGGCTCAACGGAGCGAGCTTCCTCGTCGCGGGCTTCCTCGCCGCGCGCCTACCGGCCGCGCCGCCCCGCCGCCCGGCGGGCCCGCGGGTACGTGGCGGTGGCTACCGGGTCGTCGCCAAGGACCGGCCCTTCCTCGGCCTCGTCTGCGCCAACCTGCTCGTCGTCCTCGGCTTCTCGGCGCTCACCACGCTGCTCCCGCTGTACGCGACGGGCTGGCTGGACGTGCCCGAAGGGCTCGTCGGCAGCGCCTTCCTGCTCAACACCGTGGTGTGCGCGGTCCTGGGTGTCCCCGTCGCCGCCCTCACTCGGCGCTGCTTCACCACCCGCCCCCGGGCCGCCGCCGTCGGTGCCGCACTCTTCTCCCTCTCTTTCCTTGCCCAGGCGGCGCTCGGCACCGTCCGGCCGCACGGCGTTCCGCTCCTGCTCGCAGGACTACTGGGTGCGGTTCTCGTCATGACGGTAGGTGAGATGGTGTACACCCCCTCAGCCGGAGCGCTGTCGCAGTTCGCCGCCCCCAGCGGCTGCGTGGCCGCTATCTCGCCACCTACCAGTTGTCCTGGTCACTGGCGTACGCCCTGGGCCCGACGGTTTTCACCTCGCTGCTCACCGTCGACGGCCGGCTGCCGTGGCTGCTCGTGGCAACCACGGCGGCACTCGGCTCGCTCCTGCTGGTGCGCGTCGAGCGCCACCTTCCGGCCGACGCCGTCGCTTTCGTCCCCACCCCCGCTGCCGGGACCACGACCACGACCGCCGCCAAGTGATCCCGGGCCTCTACCCCGCACACGCAGGGTCATGGAGACAAGACATGGACCGCATCACATCGACCGAGGAGTACCGCAGAACAAGATGCGACAGTCAGGTGCGGCGGATCATCACGGGCGTCACCGGGCTCATCGGGGCGCAGTGTCCGGAACCGCCCCTCCACTGCCCGCGAGATCGTGGTGGCGTCGCCATCGGCGCCCACGTCGATGTGCTGCTCCACGAGGCGCCGGCTCACTCTGCGTGCACCCGCCGCCCGAACGACCGCACCGCCCCTCGTACCGAAGCGCTTCCGGCACCGTCCCAAGGAGATCACTGTCATGAGAGCCGCTGTATTCCACGGCAGGCGCGACGTCCGGGTCCAGGAGTGGCCTGACCCCCCGGCCCCCGGGCCCGGGGAGATCCAGCTCGCCGTGGTGCGCGCGGGTATCTGCGGCACCGACGTCGAGGAGTACGCCTCCGGCCCGCACCTCGTCCCGCTCGCCGAGCCGCACTTCGCGAGTGGTCACCAGGGCCCGCTGGTCATCGGCCACGAGATGGTCGGCGAGGTCGTCGCGACCGGCCCCGGCGTCGACGCCTTCACAGCAGGTGATCTGGTCGTTCCGGGCTCCGGGGTCTCGTGCGGAAACTGCCGCTGGTGTGCGCAGGGGCGGACCAACATCTGCGGGCGGTACTACACGCTAGGGCTGCATGTGGACGGCGGGCTCGCCGAGCGGGTCAACGTCCCGGCCGGGATCAGCCGTTCGGTGGGCGGGCTCGCCCCTGATGTCGCGATCATGGCGCAGCCGCTCGCCGTGGCCCTGCGGTCGGTACGCGGCATCGCTCCCGAGCCGGGCAGGACCGTCGTGGTGATCGGCCTGGGCGGCATCGGATCGCTTGCGGTGGCCGCCTGCACGGCCCGGGGAGTCGCGACCATCGGCGTCGACGTCTCGGCCGCCCGGCGGGAGACGGGGCGCCGTGCCGGCGCGGGGCTGCTGATCGACGCCTCGCGTGAGGACGCGGCCACCGCGATCAGAGCTGCGACGGCTGGGGTCGGCGCGGACGTGGTGATCGAGGCCTCGGGAGCGACTGCCGGCCTCGTGACCGCGATGAACGCGGTCTGCCGGGGCGGGCATGTCCGCCTGGTCGGCCTCCACCGCGACCCCTCGCCGCTCGATCTGACCCGGCTGGTCCTGGAGGAGATCACGCTCGACACCTCGAAGGTCCACGTCTGCGATCAGGACCTCCCCGAGGCACTGGCCCTGCTCACCGCGCATCCGGAGATCGCCACGACCGCGCTCGACGAGGTCATCTCCCTGGACAGGCTTGTCCCCGACGGCCTCGAACGCATCGAGCGAGGGGACGCCAAGGGCAAGATCGTCGTCCGCCTCCAGTAGGACTTCGCAGGTCACCGCCTTCTCATCGCCCGCGCCTCGACCGCCGAGGGCGGGGGCCGGCTTGCGTTCGGTTCAGGATCGTGGAGGACCACTGCTCCCCGTCCTCGCGCCGATGTTTGGCGGCACGCCGCTGACCAGAGCAACCGCCGGACGTGGTGGCGGGGTGCCGCATCCCGCGGCCACGCACCGATCCACAGTGCCTGCGCACGCAGCCGCGCCGGGGCGCCCGGGTATCACCCCAGGCGCCCCGGCCCCGCAGAGGGAAGGCTTCAGCCCCAGATCGCGGTGACCCACTCGGGGTGGTCGACGAACGGGTTCCGGTTGTGCTGGAAGTCGTCGTAGATCACCTGGTTGCGCCTCTCCTCGAAGGCGTCCGGCGGGTCCTGCTCGTTCCACTGCTTCAGTACGGACAGCCGGCCGTGGTACGGCATGGACCCGTTGTTCACCTGGTCGTTGACCTCAAGGTCGGCGAAGGCGTCGTCGCCCTCGTAGCGCACCGCCATGTAGAAGATCATGCGGGCGACGTCGCCCTTGACCGCGTCGCGGGGCTCGAACGAGTCGCTGTCGGTGTAGTTGCCCGGTGCCTCCCCGACCTGGGAGCCTCCCATGTCGAAGTCCTTGTTGCCGCGGGTGCTGTTCACCGACACGTCGGTGGGCCGCAGGTGGTGGATGTCCGTACCCGGGCCGGTGGCGGTGTCGAAGTCGCCGTGCGA
The DNA here is from genome assembly GCF_009832925.1 of Streptomyces sp. Tu 2975. Lineage (GTDB taxonomy): Bacteria > Actinomycetota > Actinomycetes > Streptomycetales > Streptomycetaceae > Streptomyces. The sequence goes on along the minus strand of NZ_CP047140.1, from coordinate 1,653,360 downwards.
CTTCGCCCAGGTGTGCTCGCGGTTCCACTGGTCGGGGTCGCCGCCGTTGGAGGACTTGCTCTGGGAGCGGCCGGTGTAGAGCAGGATCACGTTGGCCGAGTCGGCGGGATCCTCGTCGGTGGCCTTGAGCGCGTCCCAGACCTGGGAGTAGGACAGTTTGGTCTGGTCGCTGATGATGGTGTGGAGGGAGTCCTTGAGGTCCTGTCCGGTCCTGCCGATAGCGTCCTGGTAGTAGGTGTCGTCGTACACCGACGTGGGCGCGGCCGAGTCGGCTGTCCCGTCGGCTGCGGGCGCGGAGATCGCCGTCGCCGAGCCGGTCGCGGCGACCGCCAGCGACAAGCCGCCTATGACCAGGGCGAGATGCTTCCAGCGGGTGACTGGTGTGGGGGGCATGTACGTCCTCTTCTCGGGCCTGCACCGCCCACGGCAACGCGCGTAGAACACGGGCGGCACGACCGAACTCTCATTCGGTTGCGAAGAGTCTGCCCGTGGCCGGGCAAGGAGACATGAAGACGGCGCAGTGGTTGCGCGAAGAGAGCGTGAAGCTGGCTTACGGTCAGCCGAGCTGTGTGCGCCGGGCGTTCCGTCCTCGGGGGCGCCCCCTCTGCCGGCCTCGTGGACATTCCCTGCGACGGCTCGGTCCAGCGGCTCGGCGCTGCTCCGCGGCTCAGCCCAGCAGCTCGGCGCTGCTCCGCGGCTCCACCCGCGGCTGCCCGTTGATGCGGTGGCGCTCGACGGAGGAGCGGCGGTAGACCTCCTCGCGGACCCGCTGGATCTCGCCGATCGGCCGGTGGTCCTCGCGCACGCGCCACGGGGTGATCGAAGTGCCGTCCGCGGCCGTGAGGTTGTCCGCGCCGCCGATGTCCTGGCGCGGAATGTCGATCCTGGCGACGCTCGCCCACGGGGAGAGCTGCTCGGGCCACTCCACCGAGGTGTTGTCGACCGGCATGCGGGTCAGGTCGGTGTTCAGCTGCACCTGGAGCTCGAAGGCGTGGTCGCGCTCGGCCGCCTCTGCCACCAGCGTGTTGCGGAACGACTCGCCGTCCGCCAGGACGTCGACGTCGAGGTTGCCGACCGGCGTGACGGGCACGGTGCGCAGCTTCGCGATGTGGTCGCCGTAACGGAAGGCGCCCATGCTGTTGTAGGTGTACGAGAGCAGGTTCTGCCGCTGGACCTTGGTGAAGGACAACATCGCGAACAGCTCGTCCCACAGCCACTCGTCCGCCGTCCCCAGCGTCCCGCGCCGGGTGAGGAACTCGCCCATCCAGGACTTGCGCCGCGCCGGGTCCACCAGGGCGTCCGGCAGTTCGGAGAACAGCTCCTCGATCACCATGTAGTCGTAAGCGGTGTTCGCGAAGAAGACGTTGTTGTTGATCAGGTTGAGGTCGAACGTGGTGGCCTCGGACTCGTCGGTCAGCAGTGACGTGCCGGGCACGCCGAACATCTTGATCCCCATGCCGCACGCCGCGCCCAGCAGCGAGTCGGCCCGCAGGTGACCGAGCCCGTTGGAGTAGCGGACCACGGCGTCGTAGGTCGCCGGCTCGGTGAAGACGCCTTGAGCGTACGGGCCCTCCATCTCACTCACCGTGACCGTGGCCTTCATCAGTCCGTAGGTCTTGCCGTGCGCCGTCCTGACGGCCCGGCCGGCCTTCTGCCGGTCGACGGACCCGCGGGTGCGGTCCGCGACCTGCTGGACGACTTCGTCCAGTTCCTCTTGGTAAGTGGGTCGTTCGACGGGTTGGTAGGTCTCGAACCTGACGAATTCCATGGAGATTCTCCTCCTCGCGCGAAGCGGTGCGCCGCGCCGCTCGCCGCGTCCCTGCCTCGATGCGTTCAATATAGTGCTCAATTCAGTTGCGCACAATGTAACTGCTTGTGATGGTCCCAACGTCGTCCGTCAAGAGGTCCGGCCCGCCTGGTTCCGGGCGGCCGCTGTTCATTCCGCGGGCGGGGCCGCCGTCGCGCCGATGTGGTAACTGTCGCCGTAGACCCGCCAGTTCAGCGGCGGCTCGAGGTCGAAGTTCCCCTCCCGTACGAACACCCGCTGGGCCGTCTCCACCCGGCTCGAGTCGGTGTGCGACGGCTCCTTGCGGATCGCCTCGACGCGGGCGTCCAGGAAGGCGTTCAGGTACTCCTCCTCGTCGCCGCCCTCTGCGGGCGACTCCGCGCCGGCCAGGGCCTTCTCCCGCAGTGCGCGAAAGCCCGTGGAACTCTCCGAGCTGTCGGAACCGTGCATGACGTACGCGTCGAAGTAGATCAACTGCCCCAGCGCGCCGAGCCCGTCCTGCTCGGCCCGGCGGACGGCGGGCAGCAGGTACGTCTCGTCCCGCTCGGCGTCCTGGGCCGCCCGGAACGCCGCGTCGGACGTCGCGGCCCGCTCCCATGCCCTGGTGAAGGGCTTGCCCAGTCCCTCGTGCGAGTCGCTGCCCTCGACCGCCCGCAGCGCGGGCAGGAAACGCTCCAGGGCGTTGCCCGGCCTGGCCTGCGCGTAGCGCTCGACCACCGCGAGCATGTCGCCGGTGCCCGAGCAGAAGCCGATGATGCCGGCGGTGTAGCCGCGGCCGTCGCCGATGTCCTCGATGTACGTGTACTGCGCCTTCCAGTCCAGCGTGGAGTTCTCCGCACTGGAGACGATCCGCATCGCGATGTCCATCTTCGCGGCGTCCTCCAGTCCGTCCCCGCTCCCGGAGTCGTCGCCCGTGCAGGCGGTGCACGCCCCCACGGCGATCAGGAACGCGAGCAGCATGCGCAGTACAGACTTCACGACGGACCCCCTCCCGGGGTCACGCCCCCGGCCATACCATCAGATTACTGAACAGCTCCGCCTGCTCGATCGCGTCGTCCAGGGCATGGTGGGTGTGCCGCCGGGCCGACAGCAGCTCACGCGGCATCGCGGACTTCGTCACCGCCCGCAGCGGCAGCCGCGCCTTCACCGCGTACAGCGTCTTCATGTCGAAGCACCCGGAGTGCCCGAACGGGCTCGCCCCGGTGAACCGCAGCAGGTACCAGTACAGGAACGTCCAGTCGTACGAGGCCGGGTAGCCGCACATCACCGGCTGCGCCCCTCCGTACGCCTCGCACACCTCGCGCACCCAGTCGCCGAACGCGGCCATGGCCGCCGCCGGTTCGCTGCCCTCGGCCGTCAGCCGATCCCGGTCCAGGCCGCTCACGGCCAGTGCCTGGGGTACGAAGTCCTCGCTGATGGGCCGCAGTTCACGGTAGAACGTGTTCTTCTCCGGGTCGGCCGGCTCGTACCCGGCGACGTCCTGGCGGCCGGCCACGGCGGCGCCGAAGCTGAGCATCGAGTACGGGCCCGGAATCGGCCCGTCGGCCTCGACGTCGACGGAGAAGTAGAGGCTGGGCTTCACTCGGCGTGTCATGCCAGGAGCATCGCATCAGCGTCCCTCCCGGTTCATCACCTTTCCGGCCGGTGCGGGCCGTCCGCCCTGTCCGCGGGCCCCCGTGCCGCCGACCATGGTCCGACCGGCCCGGTGGGGGCGTGATGCCGTGGGCTCACGGTTCGATCAGACCGGCCCGGATGGCGTAGCGGGTGAGTTCCAGCCTGTCCTTGAGCCCGAGTTTCTGCAGCAGGTTGGCGCGATGGCGTTCGACGGTCTTGGCGCTGATGACGAGAAGGCCGGCGATCTCCTTCGAGGAGTGGCCTTCGGCGACGAGCTTGAGGATCTCTTCCTCCCGGTCGGTGACGGCTTTGGCCGGCAGGTGGTCGCCGTCTTGGGCGCGGTCGAGATAGTTGCGGATGAGGGCGGTGACGGCTCCGGGGTAGAGGAAGGGTTCGTCGCGCATCGCGGCGCGGCAGGCTTCGACGAGGTCGCGGTCGGCGACGGATTTGAGGACGTAGCCGGCGGCTCCGGCTCTGAGTGCTTCGAAGAAGTACTGCTCGTTGTCGTACATGGTCAGGATGAGGATGCGCACGTCCGGCTGGTCGCGGGAGAGTTCGCGGGCGGCCTGCAACCCCGTGAGGCGGGGCATCGCGATGTCGAGGATGGCGAGGTCGGGCCGTTCGGCGCGGGCCTTGTCGAGAGCTTCGGCCCCGTCGCCCGCCTCGGCGACGACGGTCAGGTCGGGTTCGTTGTCGAGGATGAGCCGGACCCCGCGGCGGACCAGTGCGTGGTCGTCGGCGAGCAGGATCCGGGTCTTCGTCGGCTCGGGCATGATCAGCGGCTCCCGGGTCGGGTGGGCACGTCGAGGCGTACCTCGGTGCCGCCCTGGGGGGCGGGGCCGAAGGTAAGTTCCGCGCCGACGAGCAGGGCACGTTCGCGCATGCCCCGGATGCCGGCGCCTTCGGGTGCTCCTCGGAGTCCTCGGCCGTCGTCGCGGATACGCAGTTCGACCCCGGTCGGAGTGCGGCGGAGAGTGAGTTCGATGTTCCTGGCGCCGGCGTGGCGGACGATGTTGGTGAGGCTCTCCTGGGCGACGCGGTAGAGGACCAGCTCGGCCTCCTCCTCAAGAGGCGGCAGGTCGGGTTCCAGTTGCCGTCGAGCGGTGATTCCCGAGTGGGCGGGAATCTCGGTGGTCAGTGCTTTGAGGGCGCTGGCCAGGCCGAGTTCTTCCAGGACGCCGGGACGGAGTCTGCGGGCGATACGGCGGATCTCGTCCAGACTGTCGCGGGTCGTCTCCTGGACCTGGTGCAGCTCGGTGCGCAGCGGCTCGGGGGCCTGGTCGCCGACGCGTTTCAGTTCGAGCAGGACCGCGGTGAGGGTTTGTCCGATCTCGTCGTGGAGTTCCTGGGCGATGCGCCGACGCTCGGCCTCCTGGGCGGACAGGGCCCGGGCGCTGTTCGTGGCACGTTCGGTCTCCAGGCGGTCGAGCATGGTGTTGAACGTCTGGATCAGGTCGGCGATCTCGCCGTGTCCGGTGACCGCGGGGCGAGGGCCGGGGCGCAGCAGGTCGGTGGTGTTCATGGACCGTGTGAGCCGGGCCAGGGGGGCCAGACCCACTCGCAGCAGGGCGGCGTTGGCGACGAGGAGGGTGACGAGACCGGCGGTGAGGATCGCGGCCTCGGTGAGCAGGACCGGGGTCGAGACCGTTACGGGGCCGAGCAGAAGCAGGGCCGTGGCCGCGACGAGGACCGTGGCGTCGAGCAGGAAGATCCGCCAGAACAGAGACACAGTCGTACGGCCTCCTCGGTAGCGATCTCCCACTATGACCCGCTCGGTCCGGCATCTGCGTGCATCGGCACCCCGTCCTGTGGCCGTCGCCGATGTTCTCCACTGCCAGCCTGGCGAAGCGTCGGGGCTCCGTCCATCCGGGCCGGTACCCATTTCGCCCCCACGGCAGCGGCGTCAGCTACACGGTCGGCTCCCCCCGATGTGGGTGCGGGCCCCGATGGTGTCCGTCCTGCGCGTCGGTGATCGTTGAGCCGGCGGGTATGCGGCCGGCCTCCGTCTCCCGGCCGAGGGGGACATGAAGGAGGACGGACGTGGTCGCGGGGCGGGACCGGGCCGCGCTGCCGGGCCCGCCGCACGTCGGCCGCCCGGGCCGCCGCCGTCCGCCGGCCCTGCCCCACGCCGCCCGGCCGCGCCGTCAGCCGCCCGGCCGCCAGTCGGGCCGCCGCCCGCTCATCCCGACGGCCCGGTCCAGCAGCGGCGCGTCGTCCGGCACGGCGACCGGCGGGCCGAAGATCTCGTCGCGCACGGAGTCGTCGTCCGACGGCCGCACCATCTCGTAGGAGACCGCCGCACTCGCCTCACCGGGGTCGTACTCCTGCCCCGTCGCCCGCGCCAGGTCCCAGCCGTGGATCACCAGCTCGTTCAGCGCGACACGCCCCGCGACCTGCCCCGGCAGGTCCACCCCGCCGGCCTGTGTCATGCCGTCCCACGCCGACGGCTGCCGCCAGGCCTCCGCCAGCTCGTCCAGCCGCCGGGGCAGCACGGTGCGCCACTTCTCGTCGAGCACCGGGAGCGAGCTGCCCGGGTCGGTGCCCGTCGTCGGACCGAAGTCCTTGCGCGCCGCGTCGCGGAACGCGAGGGACAGGCCGTCGATGTGGGCCAGCAGCTCGCGCACGGAGTAGTCGGGGCAGGGCGTCGGAGCGCCCAGCCGATCGTCACCGATCGCGTCGAGAAGGTCGGCCACGGCGCGGGCGGCGGGTGTGAGGTCGGGCACGGGTGTCACGTCGGATGTGTTCATGCAGGGGTGACCGGAGGCGCAGCCGGAACTCATCGCCCGGACGCCGCCCCCGCGCCCTGCGGAGGTGATCGCTCGCCCGATCGGGCTAACACCCGGCCCGGAAGGATCTCCGGCGCCGCCCGCCCTCATACGCTCCACGAGTGACTCGTACGAACGCCTTGAACACCGGCCGCGACGACTTCCTCACCTGGGTGTCCCGGGAAGGAGGCGCGGCGCTGCCCGTGCGCACCGCCGACGCGGTGCTGACGATGCTCGCGCTGCGCGGCGCGGACCGCAGGGCGGGCGTGCCCGAGCCCACGCCGCAGCTGGTCCGGCAGGTCCTGCACGAGGATCTGCCGCAGCTGCTGTCCGCGGACGACGAGGAGCTGGACGCCGTACCGGTCCTCCTCACCGCCTTGGCCGACCGGGTACGGGCCGCGGGCCGCCTCAACGCCAAACGCCACGCGAAGCTGATCGCCGCCGTGGAAGAAGCCGTCCCCGAGTTCCGCCGCGCCATGGCCGACCCGCTGAACCTGACCTGGCCCCGCTGGTACGCGTCGCTGATGCGTGCCGACGGCGTCGACCGCGACGACGCCGACGCGGTGCGGGCCTGGCTCGACGCGCACGAGAGCACGCCGCACGCGGACCGGCCCGCCCTCCCCGAGCCGCTGCACCGCTCGGACCTCGCCGACCGGACCTTCTCCGTACGCGCCCGGCTCACCGAAGCGCTGTTCGAGGCCTTCGCCCGCGACACCGGCGCGGCGTCACCGGCCGGCCGGCTGCTGCCCGCGCCACCACTGGACGCCGACCGACCCGACGACGCGCTCACCGGCGAACTCGATCACATCGCGGCCGACTTGACCGACCGGTGGACCGCGGCGGGGCTCGAGGGAGCACTGACCGGACGGCACGCCTCCCTCGCTCCCGGCCCGGAGGCCGTGCCGCACGCGTCCCTCGCCGACCACATGCTCGACGAACACCTCGACTACTACGGCGACTCCGCCGTCCCGCTGCCGCCCCCGGCCGCCGTCCCCGCACCGGACGAGATCCAGGGCCTGCTGCACGCCGCGCCCCTGCCCGCCGCCCTGGCGTCCGGAACCTTCGAGGACGAGCTGCGGGAAGTATCGGAGCGCTGCGGGCTCCCCGGCCCCGCCTCCGACGTGTGGACCGGGGGCACCCCGCAGGAACTCCTCGAACTGGCCGCCGACATCCTGGCCGCCCAGGCCGAACGGCTGCCGCCGGTCACCGGCCCCGACGACGCGTACTCGTTCGACGCCGCGCACATCCTCTACTCGCTCTACGAACGCGGCAGCACCCCGGACTCGGTGGCACGCAAGATCTGCGACGCCAAGGACGACGGGGTGGCCCCCGAACTGGAGGACGCGCCCGCCCCCGTCCCGGGCAGCGCCCCGGCCGCCTACGAGACCCCCTCGCCCGAGGAGCTCTCCGCGTTGCTCGGGATGCCCGGCCGCACCGAGGAGGACCGGGCCGAGATCGACGCCCCCGCCAGAGGACTGGCGGCCGTGGTCGACCGACTGGCCCTGACCGGCTGCCTCTTCAGGACGGGCGACACCTACGGGCTCACCCCCCTCGGCGCCGCCGTCATGCGGCACGTGATCACGGTCGGCCACGTGGCCGCCCCCGACCAGGAGACTGTCGCCGGCTGGGACGCGGCACGGACCGTCGCGGCGGTCCGGCACTGGCCCACCCAGCTCGCCGCCTCCGCCCTCGCCGCCTTCGCGGACCGGCACGGGGGCACGGACCAGGCATGGGGCGAACTCCTAGCCGCGGTCGCCGCGGCCAGGTCCGAGGACGCCAACGCCGCCCGCACGGCCGAATACTTCGCGCAGCTCGACCGCGCGGGTGTCCCCACCACCGCGCTGCGCGCCGCACTCGGCGACCCGGTCACCGGCGCCGCCGCCCGGCGGCTGCTGCTGTCCCGTGGCGAGAGCGTCCCCGAGGACGCGGTCCCGCTCGGCGCACGTGCCACGGTGCTCGTCGAGGAGCTGGACCAGCGCTGGATCGACGACATGCTCGTCCATGTGAAGCGCCGCGACGACTCCGGGGACAACGGCATCCCGGGACCGGCCGACATCCCGCCCGCGTCCCTCCTCCCCGCCTTCGACGCGGCGGCCGCCGCATGGCCGGGCGGCGGCACCGCCCTGCTGGAGGCCCTGGCCACCGCCGACCCCGCCACCTCCCTGCGCGTCCTCGACAGCCTGCACACCCACCACCCGGACCGCACGGTGGCGGCCGCGGCGGGCCGTGCGAGGAAATCCGCGCAGCGCACGCTGTCCGGCCGGCGCTGACTCCCGGCCGGGTCCGGACGCCGGGTGCCCGACGGATAGGTTGGCCGCCGGCCCACCGTCCGAGGAGATGCCCGTGCCCGCCCGCCCCCGCCTGCTGTTCGTGACCGACCTCGCCTATCCGGCCAGGGGACGGCGCTACGGCGACGAGGACGTCTTCCTCACGTCGCGCCTGCGCGACGAGTTCCGTCTCGCGCTGTGCCACCCGCTCGACGCGGCCGAGCTGATGGACGCCTTCGACGCGGTCGTCGTCCGCAACAGCGGCCCCGTGCTCCACTACCAGAAGGAGTACGACGCGTTCCGCGAGCGGGCCACGGCGACTGGCGTCCGCGTGTACAACCCGCTTGACGGACGGGGCGACATGGCGGGCAAGCAGTATCTGCTGGACCTGACGGTGGCCGGTCACCCGGTCATCCCCACCGTCGACCGGCCGCAGCACCTGGCACGGCTCCCGGAGACCGCCGAGTACGCGGTGAAGCCGAAGGCGGGCGCCGACTCCATAGGTCTGGACTTCGTTCCGCGCCAGGACCTCGCCAAGCTCGCCGCACGTGGTGACCTGCTCGTCCAGCCTCGGGTGGACTTCCGGTACGAGGTGTCCTTCTACTTCGTCGACGACGCCTTCCAGTACGCGCTGTACGCCCCCGACCCCGAGCAGCGGTGGGTCCTCGAGCCGTACGCGCCCACCGAGGCGGATCTGCGCTTCGCGAAGAGGTTCGTCGACTGGAACACCCTCGATCACGGGATCCAGCGGGTCGACGCCTGCCGCACGAGGACGGGCGAGCTGCTCCTGGTCGAGCTGGAGGACCTCAACCCGTACCTGTCCCTCGATCTGCTCCCCGAGGCCACGCGGGACGCCTTCGTCACCGCGATGAAGGCGTCCTTGCACCGCTTCCTGGACAGGCCGGCGCCGCCACCACGCTGACGCCGACCGCCCGGCGGCGCGAACGCGGCCGTACGGTGGCACGAATGCGGCTGCCCGGTGGCGCGAACGCGGGCGTACGGTCAGCCGGACGCCAGCGCCGCGGCCTCGCTCCGTGCCCGTCGCAGCCACTCCGCACGCTCCCGCCCCGTCGAGTCGGTGACCGTACGGAAGACCACCCGCCGTACGTCGTCGACACCGACGTACGGCAGCACGCACGCGGCCCAGACGAGCTGCAACGGGTCCCCGAACTCGCCTTCCTCCCGGTCGGCCGGGGTGTCCGAGGTGTTCAGCACGAGCGCCCTGCCCGCCGTCAGCAGACCGACGGGCTCGCCGTCGGCGCTGCCGAGCTTGTACGCGACGCCGGGCACCAGCACGCGTTGCACCCAGCCGGCGAGGACGGCCGGCGGCATGCCCCACCAGTTGGGGTGGACGAACACGAGGGCATCGAGCGAGGCCACTTCCGCGCGGTGCAGGGCCACTTGGGGCTCGGGCGCCTCGTCCGACGCCCGGACCGTCTCCGTCTCGCCGGCGCTCAGCACCGGCGGGAAGCCCTCGGCACACAGGTCGTGCGCGAGCACTTCGGCCCCGTGGGACCGCAGTTCGCCGACGACCGCGTCGAAGAGGGCGTGGTTGAAGCTGCCCGGCCGTGGGTGGGCAAGATAGACCCCGATGCGCATGTGCGTGATCCCCCCGGATCGTCGTGAGCCGGTGCCTCGTCCTCGGACGGGCCTGCTTGCCGCTTGGCCCCGAGCGACCGACTGCCCGTACAAGCCTGCCACGGCAGCACCGGGAGCGGCCAGCGAAGTGAGCTTCTCCCACCGTGTGGTGGCCATGAACGCGGTGGAGACCCGTCACACGCCTCGGCGACGGCATGGCTGCTGGGCCTCCTGAGCTCAGGCACGACTGCGGGCCATCCCCCTGCCTCTTGGGCGAGGTAGGACCGGTCCACTCGTTGCTTGACTACGGAGGACGAGAATGGCTGGTGACGGTGCCGGACTGGGCAAGATCGAAGGCCTGACCGTCAGCGAAGTGCCGAGCTGCTCGCCGCTGCCCGCGACCTTCTCCCTACCCGGACGCTTGGGTCTCGATTGGAGAACAGGACCCGGCTCCGCATCGGAAAGGTCAGCGACGAGCCGCTGTTCATGCTCGCGAGGACTGCACAATCCAGGTCCTGCTGGACTGGGATGTCATGTTGTCGCACAGTACCGAGCTCGAGCCGTGGGGGACGGCATGGACTCACTCTGCTCTTCGGTCCCTGCTGCACCCGCGTCAAGGGGGCGGACAGCACCGACCCCTCGTGGCCGGTCCCACGCGAGCTCGGACGCGTCGACGACCAGATGTAGCGTCGCCGCGCCCCGCGGGTTGCAACTCGGACGAACGCGTTCACCTACCGAACAGGGTGGACGCCTTGTCAGCTCCTACCGCGGCTTGGTCAGAACGGGGATACTTGAGCTCGACAACGCCGACGTGTCGGCTTGTAAGGCGGCCTGGTGAATCATGCCTGCAACGCGCGGATATCATTCAAGGCAGCAAGGTAGTCACTTCGAACTCCGCGTACCCAGGGCCCTTCCCTTCTCTAAAATTTTCACTATGCCCTTACTGTCACGTCTGAAGTCGAGCCCGAAGGATGTGTCGATCCCCGTGAATGACACCCCCCTTTGTTTGCCGGTGAGGAGTGGGCCGAGGCAGTCGAGCAGAAGAGTTACCGAGGGATAGATCATCATGCCTTGGTCGGGAATGCGGCCTGTCGTTCCAGCTGCTCCGGAGTCCCCTTCGCAGAGAATATCGCCAAGGTCAAATCCACTGGGCGCACCTTGCCCAGGGCGAACCGAAAACTTCCAATTAATCACGGGGTGTAACTCTTTCCTACCGGGAAGAAGGTGATAATACGGTTCCCGTCGTTGGAATCCACGACGAGCCTGCAATCACCGATCTGCCCGTTCCTTCAGCCGGCGCGGTCCCGCATGCCAGTGCGACGGAAAAGGGCAGAAGTGCTGCGGAGTGCCTCCTTTCCGATTGCAGGCACTCCCTTTTCCTACGGTAGCCACTGCGGCGGGACTATAGGTTGGGGCGCTCCTGAAGTTCTCCAAGGTGTGCCGCGAGGCTGTATGCGGACTCCTTGTTGCATGTAAGGACGACGGATAGATTGCTGCGCGTTACACCCTCGGGTCGCTTGACATAGGACCATCGCTGACCAGCGCGCCATAGGGTCCTGAAAAGCTCCTCACGAGCAACGCCATCCTCACAAAGTACACTCTCGGCAGATTCAATAATCAGGATGTGATGATCCGACGAAAGCCATTGCAGGTCGCGAAGACAATCATAGAACGCATTCCAATTCCAGCCAAAATATTCAGGAAACTCAAGGTCTTCCCGAAATTTCTGAAACACTGACATCTCATCGGGCATCTCTTGGCCATTGAGGCGTGCAACGTAAACACTGCCCGACGCGGGTAGGAGTTCATCGAGAGGTACACCACCGCCTGTTGTGACGATGTGCATCCACGGTGCGATATGGATTGCCGACGCTTCTTCTTCCATCACTCCACCCATTGTCGCTGGTCGACGGTGGACGACCAGGTGGGACCGAACCAGCGGCCGGACCGGCGCGAGGAATCATGCGTGCGCTGGAACACCAGTGGCAGAGAACCAGGCAAGGCGATGTCAGTCTGCGGCAGGAGCATGCGGCCGGTAGCGACGTCAATGGGGTCCCGGTCACACTTGGTCTCTGTGCACTTCTTGCCGTTGCTGTCCGGGTTCTTCTCGTGATCTCCTCGGGAGCCGCCCGGCTTGTTGGCGTCGGGCAGGTGTTTGCCGGCGGTGACCAGCCCCTTGGCCGCGCCTGCGCCCTTGGTGCCGACCGCCTCGGCGAACAGACGGCCGATCCCCTCGGCCGGGTCGCTCTTGAATGTCTCCCAGGCGTTCTTCAGGGCGCTCCGAGTCACGGCTCCAGCGGCCGGTACTCGAAGTCCCCCCACAGCGGCCGGGTATCTGGCAGCGGGGTGCGGGCCTCGCCGTCGTCCGGCGCCCAGATCCGGGCGGGGCCGGACCCTGACGAATCGAGGGACTGCCATCCGGGATCGCCGGTCGACGCGAACTCCGCCCAGGCGGCGAGCATGCGCCGCGACAGGTGGTCGTCCGCCGGGGAGGGTGGGCCGCCGAGGAGGAACTCCACCGGGGCCAGGCCGTGGTTGCCGAACGCCAAGGGCACGTCGGCGCAGTGCCAGGCGCGCACGCCTTCTTCAGTTCCGGGCGACCGCCGGTCGAAGCGGGACATGAACGCCCGCCCGCCTGCCCGCGCGTGCGCCTCGCCGAGGCGGCTGCTGTACTCGGCGAACAGCAGGTCGCCGAAGACCGAGAGGTACACGTCGAGCACCGGCGCGTCGTCCGGCAGGAGGGCCCGGTAGCGGTCCGGCAGGTCGTCCGGCAGCCCGAAATCGGCCGCGAACCGTTTCAGCCCGTCCCAGGTCGTGATCTTCGCACTGCTGCCGACCGCGTCCATCAGCCAGTACTCCTGCGTGGTGTGGCAGACCAGCAGGTCCACCTCCCTCCCGGCCCCCGCGGTCACGGCGGCGAGCGGGTCCGCCGGCAGGATGTCTCCGTCGGCGACCGGAGCGTAGAGCACCGGGTCGTAGTGGAGGTGTCCCGACGCGGGGTCGCGGCGGTAGTCGTCCGCGACCGTGTCGGAGGCGGCGACCAGCGTCTCCGGCGGGGTCGCTGCCAGGGCCGCGGCCGTCGCCGGGACGCCCGCCGCTGCGGCGACCCGCGCGGTGATCTCCCGCGCCAGCCCGGCCGACCAGCACGGGCCGACCGCGCTGTGCGCGATCGCTCGGCGGAACAGCCCCCGGGCCCGGTCCATCACCATCAGAGCGGCCACCGAGGTCGCGCCGGCGGACTGTCCCGCCGCGGTGACGTTTTCCGGGTCGCCGCCGAACGCGCCGATGTTCTCCCGTACCCACCGCAGCGCCGCGACCTGGTCGAGCAGCCCGCGGTTGTCCGGGTGAAGCGTGCCGTCCCCGTCCGCCGGTACGTGTCCGAAGCCCTCGAAGCCGACCCGGTAGTTGATCGTCACCACGATGAGCCCGCCGTCCCGCGCCAGGGCCGTCCCGTCGAAGTCGGGCTGCGCCGACGATCCGAAGGTGTACGCCCCGCCGTGGATCCACACCAGCACGGGCAGCGAGGTGGCGCCCGCCGGGGCCCACACGTTGAGCGTCAGGACGTCCTCGTCGCCGGGCGACCACGACGGCGCCCCCGGCAGCTCGGCCGACTGTGGGGCGACGGGCCCGAAACGGGTGCAGTCCCGCACTTCCGTCCAGGGCTCGACGGGCAGCGGCTCGCGGAATCGCGCCGCCCCGAAGGGAGGAGCGGCGTACGGGATCCCGAGCACGGCCACCACATCGTCCGCGACCCCGCGCCCGCGCACAGGCCCGTCGTTCGTCCGGAACACCACCACGGAAACGCAACCCCCGTCTCGCCGTATCGAGCCGGCCGCGTTCCCGGCCGGCTCCCGCGGGCCAGCATCCCAGCGCACCGGCCGCGGGCACCAACACCAAGATCACCCCGATTGACGCAGCTGGGTTGTCGATCCCGGACCCTGGGCACGGCCGGGAACAAGACTGCCCTGCCCGGGAGTTCCGACGATCATGACGACGAAGAACGAAGTCCTGCGCTACACCGCCTTCTCCGGCGACCCCGCGGGCGGCAATCCCGCCGGGGTCGTCCTCGACGCCGCGGGACTGGACGACGCGGGGATGCTCGCCATCGCCGCGGAGGTCGGGTACAGCGAGTCCGCGTTCGTGACCGCGCCGCCCGAAGGGCTCGCGGGGGAGCCGGGCAGGGTGTTCACCATCCGCTACTTCAGCCCCAAGGCCGAGGTGCCGTTCTGCGGGCACGCAACCGTCGCCACCGCCGTCGCCCTCGGCGAGCGGATCGGGCCCGGCGACCTCGTGTTCGCCACCCGCGCCGGGACGGTCCCGGTGACCGTGACCGAGGAGGACGGCGCACTGCGGGCGACACTGACCACGGTCGAGCCGCACAGCGAGGAGATCGCGGACGCGGACGTCGCGGAGGCGCTGGCCGCGCTGGACTGGCCGGCCGCCGACCTGGATCCCGCGCTGCCGCCGCGTATCGCCTTCGCGGGCGCCCGGCACCTGGTGCTCGGCGCCGCGAGCCGGGCACGGCTGGCGGACCTGGCGTACGACTTCGACCGCCTCGAGGCCCTGATGCGCCGTCTCGACCTGACCACGGTCCAGCTGGTGTGGCGGGAGTCGGAGACCGTCTTCCACGTACGCGACCCGTTCCCGGTCGGCGGCGTCGTCGAGGACCCGGCGACGGGCGCGGCGGCAGGCGCGTTCGGCGCGTACGCCCGCGAGCTGGGCCTGGTCCCCGAGGCGTCGGTGCTCACCCTCCACCAGGGCGCGGACATGGGCCGCCCCGGTGTGCTGACCGTGGAACTGCGCGCGGGCGACAAGCGGGTAAGGGTGTCGGGGGCCGGGACACGGATCGCCTGACGCGGATGCCGCCCGGCCTGCGGAAAAAGTCTCCGGTCCGAGGCGGTCAGAACGGGGCGGTCGGAACGAGGCGGTCGGAACGGGGCGGTCAGAACGGGGCGGTCGGAACGAGGCGGTCAGAACGACGTCTCGCGCACGCTCGCCCGGTCGGAGGGCTCGATCGTGGCGGTGATCTCAGAGCGGTGGCGGGCGGCCGAGAAGGTCGCCGTCAGTGTCTCCGGCGCGGTCTGCGACGTGCTGACCGTGAAGCCCTCGTTCGGCACGGCCGAGATGAGGCACACACCGCCGCTGCCGTAGCGCACGGTCGCCTTGCCGCCCTGGGAGGAGATCGTGTGCACGCCGGAGCCGCCCTCCTCGCAGCCCTGGCCGCTGTCCGGCGGGGTGGCTGGCTGGTCCCCGGGCGGGGGCGGCGTCGTGCGGGCCGCCGGTGTCGGCGTCGCCGTACGCGGCTTCCCGGTCGTCGGGGACGGCGCCGGTGACCGCGTGCGCACGCTCGGCGTCGGCTCGGGGCTGGGTGAGGGGGAGGGGCGGGCCGCGGGGGAGGACGACCGGGGCGACGCCGCGAAGTCCCTGGGCGCGGACTGCGCGACCGGTGCCGTCGGTCTGGTCGAACCCACCACGAAATGGACCGTGATCATCACGGCCGTGACGCTGGCCGCGGTGCACGACAGCCAGATGAGCAGATAACGCGGAAGGCGGGACACGACACCATACTGACGGACCGGCTAACGTGCCTGCTCATGGCCTCCGTACTTGTCGTCGAGGACGACCCTGTCATCCGGGCCGCGCTCATCGAGGTCCTCACCGGACACGGGTACGCGGTGAAGACCGCCCACCAGGGCTTCGAGGCGCTGCGCGAAGTGACCCAGTGCCCGCCCGACATCGTGGTGCTCGACCTCGGGCTGCCCGACCTGGACGGGCTCGACGTTCTGCGGATGATCCGGGGCATATCCCGGGTTCCCGTCCTGGTCGCCACCGCTCGCGACGACGACACGGAGACCATCAGGCTGCTCAACGCGGGGGCCGACGACTACATGGTCAAGCCGTTCTCCGGCGGCCAGTTGGCCGCCCGGCTGGCCGCCGTGCTGCGCCGGTCCGGGCCGGCTGTGGACGCCGTCGACCGGCAGCCCGTCGTGCAGGTCGGGGAGTTGCGGATCGACCCTCGGGCCCGCACCGCCCATCTCGCCGGACGTGAACTCGCTCTCACCCGGCGGGAGTTCGATCTCCTCGCGTATCTGGCGGCACACGCGGACCAGGTGATGTCCCGCAAGCGGATCCTCGCCGAGGTGTGGCAGCAGCCGTACCTGGAGGACCAGACCGTGGACGTCCATCTCTCCGCTCTCCGCAGGAAATTGGGCGAAAAGGCGTCAGACCCCCGATATCTCCATACAGTGCGAGGAATCGGCATCAAACTGGTCGCTTCGGCCTCATGAGACGCGCCCTCGCCGGGATCGCGCTGGCCGTGACGTCGATGGTCGCGCTTTCGTTCCTCATCCCCCTCGCCCTACTGGTCCGCGAGCAGGCCCGCGACCGGGTGACCACCGCCGCGGAGCAGCGGGCGTCCGCCCTGTCCCCGGTCCTCGCCCTCACCACCCGCCGGAGCGACGTCCAGCAGGCCGTCGTGGAGCTGGACTCCCACGACCGGCTGGCCGTACGGCTCCCGGACGGCGGTTTCGTCGGCACCCCGCACGCACCGCGGGAAGCGCTCGACCGGGCGGTGCGCAGCCGGGGCACGCTGGCCATGGACACCGCGGAAGGGTGGGTCTACCTCCAGCCCGTCGTCCTGCCGGGGGACCGGGTCGCCGTCGTCGAGGCGTACGTGCCGGCAGCGGACCTGACCCGCGGAGTGTGGGCCTCCTGGGGCGTGATGTCGCTGCTGGCCCTGGGGCTGGTGGGCGGCTCCGTGCTCGTCGCCGACCGGCTCGGCGCCCGCGTCGTCCGGTCCTCGCAGAGCCTGAAGCGCGCGTCACTTGCGCTCGGCTCCGGCGACCTGGACGTGCGGGTGGAACCGGACGGTCCGCCGGAGCTCCAGGACGCCGGCGCGGCGTTCAACACCATGGCCGACCGAGTCGTGGAGCTGCTCGCCATCGAACGCGAGATGGTCGCCGACCTCTCGCACCGTCTGCGCACCCCGCTGACCGCGCTGTACCTCGAGGCGGACCTCATGGGCCCCTCGCCGGGAGCCCGGCGGATCACCGCGGCCGTCTCCCAGCTGGAGAGCGAACTCGACTCGATCATCACCGCCGCCCGTACCCCGCTGGCCGCGGGCCAGGGCAGCGGCCAGGCGCCGGTACGGCCCTGCGAGGTGACGGAGGTCGTGGCGATGCGACTCGACTTCTGGTCGGTGCTCGCCAAGCAGCAGAACCGGATCTGCGAACGCTCCTTCACGCCACGGCGGACGCCCGTGCGGTTCCTGGAGGACGACCTCGCCGCGGTGGTGGACGCCTTGATCGGCAACGTCTTCCGGCACACCCCGCAGGGCACCGCCTTCGCCGTACGGGTGGAACGGGACGACAAGCACGTGGTGCTGACCGTGGACGACGCCGGCCCCGGCGTCGCCGATCCGCAGGCGGCCCTCACCCGCGGCGTCAGCGTGGGCGGCGCGGGCAGCACCGGGCTCGGCCTGGACATCGTGGCACGAGCGGCGCAGGCCGCGGACGGACACCTGGAGATCATCCGCTCCCCGATGGGCGGCGCGCGGGTGCGGGTGTCCTTCGGTCTTGTGTGACGCGTCTACGGGCCGTGCGACGACGTTCCTTGTGACCTCACCGACCCGATTCAGCCCGACCCGACCCGACCCGACCCGACCCGATTCGGCCCGGTTCGGGGGCGGATGCGTCGCCCGGGTGACACGGGACGTGTCGGACATTCGTCCCGCGTTGCGAAGCTGGTGGAAGTCCCGCTCACCGGCAACGCGCAGGGCCCCGGGGGTCGTACCTTCGGGGCCGCATGATGCTCCGGGCAGGCCTCAGCGGCCGGCGCCGAAGTTCTGCGTCCACCACGGGCCGCCGTCACCGAAGTGGACGCCGACGCCGAGCTCCTTGAACGAGCAGTTCAGTATGTTCGCGCGATGACCGGGGCTGTTCATCCATGAATTCATCACGGAGGCGGCGTCCGCCTGCCCCCTGGCTATGTTCTCGCCCAGCGTCGACCAGACGTATCCGGCGGCCTCGACGCGGCTCGTCATGGTGGAGCCGTCGGGCCCGGTGTGCGACATCACGCCGCTGCGGGCCATGACGTCGCTGTAGTCGTCGGCGGCCTGCGTCAGCTTCGCGTTGGCCGTGAGCGGCGAGCATCCCGCGGAAGCGCGCTCCTTGTTGACGAGCGACAGGACCTGGGCCTCGGGACCGCTCGGGTCCGAGCCGCCGGAACCGCCCGAAGTGCCGGAGCCGGACCCGCCGGAGGAGGAGGCCGGCCGGTCGCCGCCCGTGGGAGCGCCGGTCGCCGCCTGCGTCGTCGTCCGCGGCCGGGGCTTCGTCGTGGACGCCGTCGGGCTCGGAGCCCGCTTCGGTGCTGCGGAGGCGGTGACGCTCGGGCTCGGTGAGGCGCTCGCACTCGCCGAGGGGGAGGGCGACGCGAGGAGCGACGGGCTTGCCGCGGTCTCCTCGCCGCCCGCCTCGGCGGCGTCCCCGGCGGCGTTGGTCTCCACCCGGCTCGCTCCGCCCTCGTCCCCGCCGCCGGTGGCCAGAGTCACCCCGACCCCGGCGGTGACGGTGATCACACCGATGGCCAGCACGGCGCTGCGTGCCCGCAGACCGGTCTTCGGACGGGCATGCGAGCGGGCGTTGGGGCGGTCGGCTCGTCGAGAACCCATGCTTACGACACCTCGGAAGGAAGACGGCTGAGCAGTCGTGATCCCGGGGGGCGCCGCTGCGCCCACCGGGATCACGGTGGGGGGTTGCCGAGATCGTAAGCCGGTTCGAACGGTGCCGTACCGCGCTGACGGCTTCTTCAAGAAGCCATAAGGAAGGCATCAGGCTCACGCAAGGTACGAAGGCGGCGCGGCCGCTCCGGGCGGGCCGGTGCCGCGGGTGTCTTGTGGGGGACACCAGACTGTGGCATACAGGTCTGGACCAATGCCCGTCGTCCGTCACGCGGAGGCCCGACCGTGCACCGTCCCCCCACCTCTGTCACGCCGCACCGCTCCGCCGCCCTCCTTCTCACGGCCTTCACCGCCCTCGCCGCCCTCGCGACCCTCACCGCCTGCGCCGGCGAGGCCGAGGACGACAAGCCGCCGTCCACGCCCTCCGGAGTGACCGCCCAGGCGGGCAGCGCCACGTCCGTGCACGTCATGTGGGACAAGTCCTCCGACAACACGGCGGTCACCGGCTACGAGGTCTACCGCAAGGGCACCAAGGTCACGTCCCTGCCGGGCAGCAAGCACATGGTGGACGTCGACGGACTGGCGCCGCTGACCGCGTACAGCTTCACCGTGCGGGCACGGGACGCGGCCGGGAACCTGTCGGCGCCCAGCGCCCCGATATCCGTGACCACCCCGGCCCCCGCCCCGGACGACCGCCGGGCCCCGAGCCGGCCGGCAAAGGTCGAGGGACGTACGGACGGCAGCACAGCGGTGACCCTGACCTGGGAGCGGGCCGCGGACGACACCGGCGTCACCGCGTACGACATCTACCAGGAGGACTCACGCATCCACAGCGTGAGCGGCACGGAGACCGGCGCACGCGTCACCGGTCTGCGGCCCGGCACCGTCTACACCTTCACCGTGCGGGCCCGCGACGCCGCGGAGAACTCGTCGCCCGACAGCGACCCCGTCGATCTCACCACCCCTTCCGCGCCGGGCGACAGCGGCGGCAGCACGGCGCCCACCGATCTCGAGGCGAGCGCCCGCAAGGGCACCGTCGAGCTGCGATGGATCCCGCCGCGGACGGGCGCCCCGGTCGAGGAGCACCAGCTGTATCTGAACGGCAGGTTGGCGACCACCATCGTCTGGGGCGCGCAGCCGCCCGCCGGGACGGCCGTGTACACCATGACCGTCACCGACGAACCCGGCACCCGCTACAGCATCAAGCTCCGGGCGAAGCTGCCGGACGGCAAGTGGGGCGACTTCTCCGCCCAGCGGACGGTGGTGGTCCGCTGAGGCGGAGGGCATGGGCCTCGTGGCGCGGGGACGGTCACCGCTACGCGCCCGTGACGCCGTCGATGCTCTCCCTCAGCAGATCGGCATGGCCGTTGTGGCGCGCGTACTCCTCGATCATGTGGACCAGGATCCAGCGCAGCGACACCCCGTCGCCGCCGAGGACCGCCGCGTTCTCCTTCGAGAGCGTGCCGGAGTCGTCGAGCGAAGCGTCCGCGATCAGCTCACGGCTCCGGTCGACCTCGGCCTGCCACGCGGCCAGGGCCTCGTCGATCCCGCGGTCCGCGGCGAGGGCGTAGCCGAATCCGCCGTCCTCGCCGTAGACCAGCGGGACGTCCTGGCCCGCGAACACGCGCTGGAACCAGTTCCGTTCGACCTCGGTAAGGTGCTGGACCAGGCCGAGGATCGTCATCGACGACGGTGTCACGGCGGCGCGGCGCACCTGGTCGTCGTCGAGGCCGGCGCACTTGAGTGCCAGTGTCGCGCGGTGGAAGTCCAACCAGCTTTCCAGCATGCCCCGTTCACCGGCGTACGGGGGCGGGATGGGGCGTCCGTCGGGTGTCGTCTCCATACGCAGCACCCTCGCACACGTCACCGACAGCCGACCTGACGTCGCCGACCCTGCCGGCGGGTGGGGCTACTGCGCGGGCTTGAGCTCGGCCGTCTCGTTCCACCCCTGGCCGGGCATCGCGACATCGACGGTCTCCGGAGTGGTGGCGATCGCGGTGGCCTTCGACCCCCGACAGGGCAGGCGCCCGGGAGGGTCGAGGAGCGGAGCGATGAAGTGCGTCACACCGCCTTCACGGCACGTCCGCCGCTCTGGTAGACGTGGCCGGGTCCGGCTTGTAGCACCTTCGTACGAAAGCACCCCCATGGACCAGGGCTCCGCACCCGACCACGTGAACTTCACCATCGACCTCACGCTCGAGGAGGCCCGCCGACGGGCCGAGGTCATGGCGGCCCTGGGGCCCGACTGGGATCCCGTGGCCGCACTCCGCTCGGAGGAGGCGGCCCATGCGCTCCTCTACTCCGGCCTGGACGCGGAACAGGAGCAGGTGTACCGACGGCTCGTGGCTGCGGGTGTGCTGCCGGGACGGGAGCCGGGCGATGCGGCTTCCGATTGATCCCCAGGCGGACCGCGCCCGGCGGGCATGGGTCGCCTGCCCCGGCTGCGACGACGCGCGTGGCTGCGTGACCTGCTCGGAGCGGCGCAACTGCTCCGAGCACTGGCGTTATCTCATCTCGAACGAGGGTGCCAGGGTCCATCTGCAGTGCCCGGCCTGTGCGCACACATGGACGTGGGACACGCGTCCCGACAGCGGTCGACGGACCGCCTGAGGCGTGATCCGCCGGCCGCGACGGCACCTGCGCCCGGCGCCCGCGCGGCCGGTGCGCCTCAGCAGATCCGCGGCAACTGTTCCCCCACGGGCAGATCGACGACCCGTGTGCCGCCGAGACCGGTGCGGGCGACCACCATCCCGCGGTGCTCGTCGACCACCTCGCCGATCACGGCGGCCTCCGCGCCCAGGGGATGGGCGCGCATGGCCGCGAGGACCTCCTCGGCGTGCTGACGCGCGACGAAAGCGACCAGCTTCCCCTCGTTCGCCACGTACATCGGGTCCAGGCCCAGAACGGCACATGCGTTGGCAACGGGCTGCGGGACCGGCACGTCCCGTTCCCGGACGACGACCCCCGTCCCGGACGCGGCCGCGATCTCGTTGAGCGAGGCGGCCAGTCCCCCGCGCGTCGGATCACGCAGGACGTGCAGGTCGGGCGTGACGGCGAGCATCGCCTCGACGAGGCCCCCGAGCGCCGCGCAGTCGCTCTCGATCTCGACCCCGAACTCAAGTCCCTCGCGCACGCTCATGATCGCCACCCCGTGGACACCGATGGCGCCGCTGACGATCACGACATCGCCGGGCACGACCCGCTGGGGACGCAGATCGACCCCCTGCGGGATCAGTCCGATGCCGGAGGTGTTGATGTAGATGCCGTCGCCGTGACCGGCCTCCACCACCTTGGTGTCGCCCGTCACCACCTCGACCCCGGCGGTGCGCGCCGCCGCCCCGAGGGCTTCGGCGACGCGACCGACGACGTCGATCCCGACGCCTTCCTCGAGGATGAAGCCGCAGGACAGGTAGGCGGCGCGGGCCCCGCTCATGGCGAGGTCGTTCACCGTTCCGTTGACGGCCAGATCACCGATGCTGCCACCCGGGAAGAACATGGGCCGCACCACGAAGGAGTCGGTGGAGAAGGCCAGCCGCGCCCCGCCGAGTTCCAGGGCGGCGGAGTCCGTCAGGGCGGACAGCAGCGGGCCGCCGAAGGCCGGGGCGAAGACCTGCTCGACGAGCTCGGCGGACATGACCCCGCCTCCGCCGTGGCCCATCACGATCCGCGGCCGGTCGCTCAGCGGGACGGGGCATGTCCAGGAGAGCATGTCCGGCCCTACGCGGTCACCCGCAGCGGTGGACGGGTCCGCAGGACGGGGAGCGCTGGTGGTGTCAGACAACGGCACTGCCCTCCAGGGACGGGGCTCCCGAGGACGGGGCCTTCAGTTCGAGCCGCCGGTACAGGTAGTACGCGGCGCAGGCGCCCTCGCTGGAGACCATCGTGGCGCCCAGCGGCGTGCGGGGTGTACAGGTCGTGCCGAAGGCCTCGCACTCGTGAGGCTTCAGCAACCCCTGCAGAACCTCCCCGCTGCGGCACTCGGCCGGCTCCCGGGTGTTGATGCCGTCGACCGAGAAGCGGTACTCGGCGTCGTAGTCCCGATAGCGCTCGGACAGCCGCCAACCGCTGTCGGGGATGACGCCGATGCCGCGCCACGGCCGGTCCGTGACCTCGAACACGTCGTCGAGCATGGCTCGGGCGGCGGGATTTCCCTCGGCCCTGACGGCGCGCGGGTAGGCGTTGTCCACCGAGTGTTCGCCCCGCTCCAGCTGCAGGACGGTGCGCCGTACCCCCTCCAGGATGTCCAGTGGCTCGAATCCGGTGACGACGATGGGCACCCGGAAGCGCTCGGCGAGTTCCGGGTACTCCTGCGTCCCCATCACGCTGCACACATGTCCGGCGGCGAGGAACGCCTGCACACGGCAGTTCGGGGACTGCATGATCGCCTCGATCGCCGGAGGCACGCGTACATGCGAGACCAGAAGGCTGAAGTTGCGGATCCCGAGCTTGCGCGCCTGATGCACCGTCATCGCGTTGGGCGGCGCGGTGGTTTCGAAGCCGATGCCGAAGAACACGACCTCACGGTCCGGGTTCTGCTCGGCGATCCGAAGAGCGTCGAGGGGCGAGTAGACCACCCTGACGTCGCCGCCGGCCCCTCGGACCTGGAAGAGGTCCCGCCCGGTGCCCGGGACGCGCAGCATGTCACCGAAGGAGCAGAAGATCACCCCGGGGCGTGAGGCGATCTCGAGGGCCTTGTCGATCACTTCGAGCGGTGTCACGCACACCGGACAGCCCGGCCCATGAATCAACTCGACCTCGTCCGGCAGGAGCTGGTCGATCCCGTGCCGGATGATGGTGTGGGTCTGGCCGCCGCAGACCTCCATCAGCGCCCATGGCCGCGTCACCGTGGCGCGGATCTCGTCCAGCAGCCTTGCCGCCAGGTCCGGGTCGTGGAATTCGTCGATGTACTTCACCGCTGTACCTCCTCGGCCACGCCGTCCTGCGCCGGCCGTTCCGCTTCTTCCATGTGGGCGGCCGCTTCCCACGGGTCGCCGAACTCCTCCTGGAGCATGCCGAGGTTCTCGAACAGCTCCAGCGTTCTGCGGGCCGATTCCTCGTCCAGCCGCTGCAGGGCGAAGCCGACATGGACGATGGCGTACTCACCGACCTGCAGGTCCGGCAGGTACTCGAGGCACACCTCCTTGACCACTCCGCCGAAGTCGACGGTGGCCATGCGGGTGCCGTCCCTGTCCTCGACGCCCAGCACTCTGCCGGGTACCGCAAGGCACATGTGTGTCTCCTAACGTTGGGCTGGTGGGCCTGTGCCCGTCATCCGGCCTCGGCTGCGGCGTGGGCGGCCACGAGGAGCTGGCCCACGGCCAGCCCTCCGTCGTTCGGCGGGATCCGCTGATGGCGCAGGACGGTGAAGCCGTCATCGCGCAGACCGCGGGCACAGAGGGAGGAGAGCAGGACGTTGGCGAACACCCCGCCGGTCAAGGCGACGGTCTCGAGGCCGGCCTCGTCACGCGCAGCGGCGCACACCGTGCGGACGAGCCGCGCCACCGCCCGGTGGAAGCGCGCCGCGACGGCGGGCGCCGGGGTGCCGTGCCGCAGGTCCTCGACGACTGCGCCGAGCAGTGGTGCGGGGTCGCACGCGACGGGCGACCCGGCCGACCGGACCAGCCGGAACGCGTACCGTGCGTCGTCCTCGGACTCCGCGCCGACAGCGGCGGCCTCGAGCTCGATCGCGGCCTGCGCCTCGTAGCCCGCGAGATGGCAGACTCCGGCCAGCGACGAGACGGCGTCGAACAGACGGCCCATGCTCGACGTGGGGACGCAGTTCAGGTTGCGCGTCAACTGCCGGCCCAGCGGTTCCAGTTCAGCGGCCGGACAGGCCGTTACGCACGGCAGGTCGTCGCTCCAGGGCATGCCCGCCGCACGCAGGTGCGCCAGGGCCATGCGGTAAGGACGCCGCACGGCCGCGTCCCCGCCGGGCAGCGGTACGTAGGCGAGATGCGCGAACCGGGAGTAGCCGGCGTAGTCCGCGATCAGGAACTCGCCGCCCCACACCGCGCCGTCGTCCCCGTGGCCGGTGCCGTCGAAGGCGACTCCGATCACCGGGCGGCTGCCGTCCAGGCCGTGCTCGGCCAGGGCGGCCGCGACGTGGGCGTGATGGTGCTGGACCCGCACGACCGGCCGCCCGTCGGCATGGCGGTGCGCCCACTGCGCCGATCGATAGGCCGGGTGCCGATCGGCGACCACCATGCGGGGCCGCACTCCAGTGATGGACTCCAGCTGCTTCTCCGCGCGCTCGAACGCCAGCTGCGTCGCGAGGTCGTCCATGTCCCCGACGTGGGCCGAGAGCCAGGCTTTGCGGCCCTCGCCGAGACAGAAGGTGTTCTTCAGGTCTCCGCCGACGGCAAGGGCGGGTACCACCGGCACGGGCAGGGTGAGAGGCAGCGGGGCGTGTCCACGGGAGCGACGCAGCATCAGGGGCTCGCCGTCGCAGA
The DNA here is from genome assembly GCF_009832925.1 of Streptomyces sp. Tu 2975. GTDB lineage: Bacteria > Actinomycetota > Actinomycetes > Streptomycetales > Streptomycetaceae > Streptomyces. The sequence goes on along the minus strand of NZ_CP047140.1, from coordinate 1,628,224 downwards.
CACGCATCACCGAGTCGTCGCACGGCACATGGATGGGGCGGTCGTGCAGCAGCCAGGCGTCCGCGAGGCCGGCCAGCCGTGTCTGTGCTTCCGTGTCGTCGGTGACGATGGGTTCGCCGGCGATGTTGCCGCTGGTCATGACCAACAGCCTGGGCGCGTCGTCCTCCTGCGTGCCGAGGAGCAGATGGTGCACCGGCGTATAGGGGAGCATGACGCCGAGGTCGGGGCTGCCCGGTGCGACGCCTTCACAGGGAACGGCAGTGCCGGGCCGAGGGCGCGCGCCGGGACGGCGTCGCATCAGGACGACGGGCCGTTCCTTCCCGGTGAGCAAGTCCCTCTCGGCTGAGCCCACTCGGACAAGGTGCTCGACGTCGGAGATGTCCTTGGCCATCAGGGCGAACGGCTTGTCGCCACGGGCCTTGCGCCGCCGCAGCTCGCCCACCGCCGCGGAGTTGCTCGCGTCGCAGGCCAGGTGGTAGCCGCCGAGTCCCTTCACGGCGACGATCGCGCCCCCGGCGAGCAACCTGCGCGCTGCGGCGACCGGGTCGGTGTTCGATGCCTCGGCCGGGAGTGCTCCTGCGCCGTCGCTCCCCGCGACGATCAACCGCAGGCGGGGGCCGCAGGCGGGGCAGGCGACCGGCTGCGCGTGGAAGCGGCGGTCGGCCGGGTCGCCGTACTCCCGTGCACAGTCGGGGCACATGGGAAACCCGGCCATGGTCGTGTGGTCGCGGTCGTAGGGCAGACCGGTGACGATCGTGAATCGCGGCCCGCAGTGCGTGCAGGTGATGAACGGATGGCGATACCGCCGGTCAGCCGGATCGGAGAGCTCCGCGAGACAATCGGCACAGGTGGCCGTGTCCGGGGACACCAGGGTGCGCACGGGGCCGCCGGCCAGGGACGGGACGATGACGAAGCCGTTCCCCCGAGGGCCGGCACCTCGGTGGCCTCCACCGATTCGACGAGTGCGAGGGGCGGCGCTTCGGGGGCGATGCGCGCGCAGAACCGCGCGACGTCGGCCGGTTCCCCTTCGATCTCCACCACCACGCCGTCGACCGTGTTGGTCACATGGCCCGAAAGCCGCAGTCCTGTGGCCAGCGCGTACAGGTAGGGCCGGAATCCCACACCCTGTACCACGCCGCGCACGACGACCCTGCTGCGCACCACTTCCGGCGCCAGGGCCGCACCGGACTGCGGCGTGATCACGCGCGTGCCTGAGCCATCACCGGAGCGTGGACGGCGCTTCCCCCGGCCGCCGAGAGGGCCCGGTCGACGAGGCAGCCGGCGCCCTCTCCGTTGCGTACGGACGTGAGGACCACCTCCACGCCCGGGTTGACCTGCTGCACATTGCTGCGGAAGACCGCCTCGTCGAAAGCGGCGGGCTCGGCCATGTCGGTCTTGGTGACGACGACCAGGTGCGCCAGCCCGAACGCGGTGGGGTACTTGAGCGGCTTGTCCCCCCCTCGGTCACGGAAGCGAGGACGACCCGGAGCGACTCACCGAGGTCGTAGGAGGCGGGGCACACCAGATTGCCGACGTTCTCGACGAAGAGCAGCCGTGTGTCCTCGGGCAGCCAGTTGTGCAGATGCCCGGCGAGCATGTCGGCTTCCAGGTGGCACAGCCCGTCGGTGAGGATCTGCTTGACGGGGACGCCGGAGCGGGCCAGGCGTTCTGCGTCGTTCTCGGTGGCCAGGTCCGCGGTGAGGGCGGCGGTGGGGACGCCGCGTTCCCGTGCCAGCAGCAGCTCCTGTTCGAGCAGGGCGGTCTTTCCGCTGCCGGGGCTGGAGAGCAGGTTGACGACCGTGGTGCCCCGGGCGGTCAGCTCGGCACGCAGAATCCGTGCCGCCGCCTCGTTCTTCGCCAGGACGGCCTGCTGGAGGTCGACTACTCGGCACATGCTCAGCTCTCCTCGGGAATCGGTTCGCGGATGCGTGCGTGTGTCACGTCGGCATCGGTCCCGGCCGCGGCGTCGGTCCACCGCACCTCGGAGATCCGCAGCTCACGGCCCGAAACGAGGTCCGCGGCGGCATCGCCGCAGGCGGGGCAGATCAACTGCGGCGGCATGCCGACGTCCCACACGTCCGCGCACGCGCCGCAGCGTGCGGTGCCCGTGACGGACCGCGTGACGAGTTCGGCGCCCTCGAGGACCGTGCCGGCGCAGGCGAGTTCGAAGCAGAAGGCCAGCGCGTCGGGAACGACCCCGGCCAGCTCCCCCACCTCGAGGCGCACGCTCTCGACACCCACGGCCCCACCGGAGCGCGCTGCCCGCTCGACCTGGTCGACGACGGCGAGCGCGACGGACATCTCGTGCATCGCTCTCCGTCCTGTGCCGGTGGTGTCTCCGGCGCCCATTACAGGGCGGCGCCGTGGGCGCCCGGCGTCCGGCGCGCCGGGGTCACACCGTTGCGTACGCCGTTCGGTTCAGCCGGGCCGCCCCGCCGGCCCGGGTGAGCACTCCGGGCGTCACATCCTGCGGATGCGCAGGTACCGCATGATGTCGGGCAGGACGCCCCTGACGATGGCGGCAACCGCGGTGGCGGCTGTGGCGGCGGCGGCGCCGCCGATGAGGGTCTTCTTCATGGGGTTCTCCGCGCCTCTCCTACGACGGCTTGTCATGCGGCGGCTTGTCACGCGGTGGCCTTTCATACGACGGCTTCCTTCCGGACCAGGTCGGTCACCATCCGCACCGCTCCCGGCACCGCGGCGTCCACCTGTGGGCTGAGCCCGATGACTTCGTCGATGACGGAGGGTTCGCAGCCGACCACGAGCGTTCGGCGCGGGGTGTGGCGCCGATCCCTGCGCACAGCGTGTCGAGCAGTGCCAGGACGGCGTCGGGTGACATCCGGTGCCCGTCGAGCGGGACATCTTCCGCGGGGGACCGGTCACCAGGCGCTCCCGCCTCGATCAGATACAGCGTTCCCGCTTCGCCCCCGCGCGCTGTCGCGTCGACGATCACGAGCGTGTCGTAGCCGTCGAGGAGCTGATAGGCGAGGTGGACACCGCGGATCCCGATGTCGGCCACTTCGACGTCGGGCTGCAGGTCTTCCTGGGCAAGTCTTCTGGCCACCTCGACGCCGAAGCCGTCGTCGCCGAGGAAGATGTTGCCCACCCCGGCGACCAGAGTGCGGGGACCGGGCGGTACGGGACTGGTCACGCGTCCTCCAGGACTTCGACCTCGTCGGGCTGGAAGTAGAGGAACCGCCCCTGCTCGCGGCGGATGTCCGCGCCGGGGTCGTCATCGACGGTGACAGCGATGTGCACCCCTCCGTCGACGTCGTGCAGCACGGCTTCGACGAGTGCGCTGCGGCCGTGCAGGAACAGGTCCTGGGCATCGGTGTGGCGCAGGCCCGGCCGCAGCACGACCCTGCTACCCGCGCGTACCGTCCGGCCGTCGACCAGGACATGGTCGCGGTCCGGATCGACGCTCGCGTCGCCGCCCGGGTCCCACCAGGGGGTTTCTGGCCGGAAGACCGCCTGCTCGTCGGGTTCCTGTCGCCCGGTCACCTCCCGCAGGCTGCGCACCGCTCCGTGCAGGCGCTCCAGAACCTCCGGTGGCATGGTGTCGGCGAGGTCGATCACGGCCGCCGCGCGGGCGTCCGTTCCCCTGGCCTCGCGCTTCTCCTCATCGGTCAGCGCAGCGGTGCGCAGGGCCAGGATCTCGTCGATCTCCGTGGCGTCGTACAGAGCCCCAGGGCTTTCCGGCGCGATGGCCGGGTGGTCCTCGAGGATGATCGGAGAGGAGAGCACCAGGTCGCCGCTGCCCGGTTCACCGGCGAGGACGGGCCAGGTGTGCAGATTCCGGCAGGCGGCGACAGCGCCTCGCGCCCATTCCGGCGGGTCGGTCATCGAGAGGAACGCGCCGGCATCCAGGCGTAGCAGCACATGGCTGGCGACCAGTGAATACGGCAGGGCAGCATCACGGTCGCCGCCGCTGTCGGGCGTCCAGGAGCTCGTGTTCTCCACCACCACGCACAGCCGTTCGACGCGGTACGGTCCGTCCAGTTCGGTCGTGGAGAGTCGTACGGCGCCGCTGATCTCCTCTCGGCGGCGTACGAGCCGTCCGACGACCCGCCCTGCGGCGTCAGTGACCGGTTCGGTCTCCTCCGACGCGGGACGCGTGAAGGGGAAGACGACACCCTCCCCGGCCAACTCCGTTACGGAGACGGTCAGTTCGACGTGCTCTTCCTGGCCCTCGTCCCAGGGCACCAGGACGCGGTCGTCCAGGTGCAGTTCGCGTACCGTCTCGAACGTCCCGTCCGGCCGGGCTTCCTGGACGACGCGCCGCTGGGTGTGCAGGAAGCGGACCTCGAGCGCGAGTGTCGCGTCCCGTTTCGGTTCCATCAGGCACTCGGTGTGCTGGAAGTCGTGTTCCTCGCCCGTGGCGCTCCAAGCCGGAGGTACGAGGACGCCGAACTGCCAGCGCAACCTGTTCTTGGCGGCCGACGCCCGGTACGGGTAGAGCACATAGCCTTCGAAGAGCACCGCGTCCGCGACCTGCCGGGCCACGGCGAGCCGGGTCTGCGTGTCGGGGGTGAACGTGGTGGCGGTGGTCATGCCGTCCTCGCCCCCGCCTCTTCGAGGAGCGTCTCGACGGTCGTCTGCCAGGAGGGCAGCGCGCGCCGCGAACGGTAGTCGAGCAGCGCGTCCATGGTGTCCCGCGGAAGCCGGATCCAGCCGCAGCCGGGGAAGTGCTGCTCGATCATCTCCTGCCAGACCTTCACGGGCATCCGGTGGGCGATCTCCTTGTCCCAGGGCACCGGCTCGACATGGAAACCACCGGCGCCGGTGAAGGCTGTACCGGAGAACAGCATGAGCAGCGGGACCTCCCCGTCGCTCAGGGCCCGGAAGTAGCGGGATGCCGCGATGTCCGTGTCGTAGGTGCAGGGCACGACCAGGTCCGTCTCGATCTCCCCCGTGAAGCCGGCGACCATGACGGACACCTGTGCGAACTGCACCGGGTTGAGGCTGCTGCCCCATCGGGAGCGTTCGCCGAACAGGTCGGTCAGCGCCCCGGCCTCCGCGTCGTCGTATCCACGCCGGGCGGGTTCGATACGGATCTGGCAGCGCAGCGCGAGGGCGTGGACCCGTACGCCCTCGGAAGCGGTGATCCTCAGCCGGAACACGAGGGTCGGGCCCGCGGCGTACGCGTCGGCACGCACGCCGGTGCAGCTGAAGGAGAACTCGGTCATGACCGGCTCCTCTGTACGTCGCGCGCCGTGTCGCGGACATGGCCGAAGAACGCGTCGAGGTCTGCCCGGGCCTCCGCGCCGCCGTCGAAGCCCTGCCAGCGCAGTCGCATACGGCCCACCAGTTCGTAGCAGATGTCGACCGGCACCAAATAGCATTCGGTGCGACCGCTTTCGCGTCGCAGCAGCAGGGCCTCGACGTCCGGTTCGAGCAGCGCGCCCAGGTGCGTTCCTTCGAGGACCGTCTGCCACGACGACGGCTCGAGTTCGCTCTCGGTGGCTCCGGCCGGGCTCGGGTAGAGCGCGACGAATCGGTCGAGGGCGGAGTTGCGCAGGAAGAAGGCCACGCCGACGGGGATGCGCAGCAACTCCCAGGCGCTGTCGTCGAGCCGGTGGCCCGGGTCGCTCAGATACCGGCCGGGGACCGCCCGGAAACGGCCGTTCGGCCCGCCCGAGCGGTCCAGCAACTGGGAGCACGGGCCGCAGGCGCAGGCCAGTGCTCGCTTCTCCGTGTCGACCAGGTGCCGGTGGCGTTCACCGGCGAGAGCCGTCCCGCACAGTTCGCACTGCTCTTCGCGGGGGCGGCGTGCCGTGGTGAAGCGGTGCAGGCCCCGCCGGCCCGGAGGGTGCGACGGCACTCCCGGGCCGACCCGGTGCGCGCTCACGGCGCCGTGGCCGATGAGCGGCCACCTGAAACGGCGTGCGGCGGGCCGCTGCCGATCTGGAGCAGCGCCGGCTCGCGCTCGGCGGCCGCCGCCTCCATGTCGACACCGGTCACCTCGGGCGCGAAGCAAGCGAGCGCGTCGACAGCCGCCTGCCGGACCGACTCCTGGGTGCTGGGGCAGCCGCAGCCCGTCGAGGCCGTGACGCTCAGGCGCAGCACACCGGTCGACGGATCGAAGCCCGCGTTCTCGACGGGGTGCGGAATGCCGTCCAGGGCCCGCGCGATACGGGCAGGCAGGTCTTCCGGGTGCAAGCCGTGGAGATTCAGCAGACTGGCGACGAGTTCGTCGCCCAGGAGTCCCTCGAGCGGAGTGCCGGGCGGCTGGGCGGTGGGACGTTGGAGCAGATCGACCGCCCGGCCGAGCGCCGAGCCGTAGAACTCCATGAGTACCCGCACCAGTTCCTCCGCCGCCGTGCAGACTTCGGCGTCCCGGGTGGCGGCCAGCCGGTCGAGGATCTCCTCGACCTGCCGGCCCGCCTGCTCCGCGGTCGGCGCGCTCATCCGGCGAGGCCGCTCAGACCGGTGGGCACGTGCATCGACTTCACCGTCTTGCCGGCGCCCACGTACATGTGGACGCCGCACGGCAGACAGGGGTCGAAGCTGCGCACGGCGCGCATGATGTCGATGCCCTTGAAGTTCTCCGGCGGGTTCTCCTCGAAGATCGGTGTGTTCTGCACAGCGTCCTCGTAGGGACCAGGAGTGCCGTAGGTGTCGCGCGTGGAGGCGTTCCACGGCGTCGGCGGGTACGGGTGGTAGTTGGCGATCTTGCCGTCCCTGATGACCATGTGGTGCGAGAGGACACCGCGCACCGCCTCGGTGAAGCCGACGCCGATGGACTCGTCCGGTACCTCGAACTTCTCCCAGGTCTGGGTGCGTCCGGCGCGGACCTCCTCGAGTCCCTTCTCCGCGCAGTGCAGCGCGACGGCCGCGGCATAGGCCTGGAAGTACGTGCGGGCGCGGTTGCGCTCCAGCGCGTTGCTCCACCGGGGGATCTTCCACTCGAAGGTGGTCTCCGGCTTGGTCATGGTGCGGGGCAGGTTGATGACGACACTGTGGCCGGTGGCCTTGACGTAACCGATGTCGACGAGCCCGGACAGGGCGGTGGACCACAGGCGGGCGATCGGACCACCGCCGGTGTCCAGCGGCAGGTGCTCCTTGCCGTCGAACCAGCGAGGCGACATGACCCAGCTGTACTTGTCGCTGAAGTCCCGCTTCTGCGGCGCGGGAATGGTGTGCTGGTTCCAGGGGTGGCGCGGGTCGACCGGGTTGCCGAGCGGGTCGTGGGTGACGAACTGCTCCTGGCCCTGCCAGTCCTCGTAGTACGAACTGCCCAGGAGGATACGGATCCCGAGGTTGATCTCGGTCAGGTCGTTGGTGACGAGCTTGCCGTCCACGATGACGCCGGGCGTGACGAACATGCGCCGGCCCCAGTCGCTCATGTTGGCGTAGGTGAAGTCGCAGTACTCGGGGTCGTTGAGCGCTCCCCAGCAGCCGAGCAGCACACGCCGGCGGCCCACTTCCTCGTATCCCGGCAGTGCTTCGTAGAAGAAGTCGAAGAGGTCGTCGTGCAGGGGGACCACACGCTTCATGAACTCCACATAGCGCATGAGTCGGGAGAGGTAGTCGGTGAAGAGCTGCACCGACGCGATCGTGCCGACGCCGCCCGGGTACAGCGTGGAGGGATGCACATGGCGCCCCTCCATCAGGCAGAACATCTCCCGCGTGTACCGGCTGACTTGGAGGGCCTCGCGGTAGAACTCTCCCTCGAGGGGGTTGAGGGACCGCATGATGTCGGCGATGGTGCGGTAGCCGTGGTCGGCGGCGTGCGGCGCTTCCGTGCGTTCGGCGAGTTCGAGGACGCCGGGGTTGGTCTCGCGGACCATCTTTTCGCAGTAGTCGACCCCGACCAGATTCTCCTGGAAGATGTTGTGGTCGAACATGTACTCGGCGGACTCGCCGAGGTTGATGATCCATTCGCCGAGGTGCGGCGGCTTCACGCCGTACGCCATGTTCTGCGCGTACACGGAGCAGGTGGCGTGGTTGTCGCCGCAGATACCGCAGATCCGGCTCGTGATGAAGTGCGCGTCACGCGGGTCCTTGCCGCGCATGAAGACGCTGTAGCCGCGGAAGACCGACGAGGTGCTGTAGCACTCCGCGACGCGCTTCTGCTTGAAGTCGATCTTTGCGTGGATGCCGAGACTTCCCACGATCCGGGTGATCGGATCCCAGGCCATCTCCACCAGGCCGGTGCCGTCACCGGTCGTCGTCGAGGATGCCATTGTGTGTGCGGTGCCCTTCGTCAGTTCTTCGAGCAGGACGGGGGAGTGGTGGCCCGATGGGGAGGGGTCACCACGGCGGCCGGTAGCCCGTGGTGATCTTCTGGCCGGTGTGCCGCCACTTCGGTTCCCGGTCCACCGTCTTCGCGGTGATGGTGCGCAGCCTGCGGATCACGGAGCCGTAGACGCCGCTGGCGGTGCTGGAGACCTTGCCGCCGGGCGGTTCGTCCATGAACGGCATGAACTTGTCCGGGAAACCGGGCATGGTGCAGGCGATGCAGATGCCTCCGACGTTCGGACAGCCGCCGATGCCGTTCATCCAGCCGCGCTTGGGTACGTTGCACTTGACGACGGGGCCCCAGCAGCCGAGCTTCACGAGGCACTTCGGCGAGTCGTAGGTCGTGGCGAACTGGCCCTGCTCGTAGTAGCCGGCCCGGTCGCATCCCTCGTGGACGGTGGCGCCGAACAGCCACGTCGGCCGGAGTTTGTCGTCGAGGGGATCATCGGCGCGGACCCCGCGGCCTGGTAGAGCAGGTAGGTAAGGGTTTCGGCGAAGTTGTCGGGCTGGATGGGGCAGCCGGGCACGCACACGATGGGGATACCCGCTTTGGACTTCCAGTCCCAGCCCAGGTAGTCGGGCACGCCCATCGCACCGGTCGGATTGCCGGCCATCGCGTGGATGCCGCCGTAGGTGGCACAGGTGCCGATCGCGACCACTGCGAGGGCCTTGGGTGCGAGCCGGTCGATCCACTCGCTGGTGGTGATGGGCTGGCCCGTCTCGGGGTTGTCACCGAAGCCGCACCAGTACCCCTCCTGCTTGATCGCCTCGTTGGGCACGGACCCCTCGATCACCAGCACGAACGGGTCGATCTCGCCGCGCTCGCCCTTGAAGAACCACTCGATGAAGGTGTCCGCCCCGTCGACGGGCCCGCACTCGAAGTCGATCAGCGGCCAGTGAACGGCGATCTTGGGCAGGCCCGGCAGACCGCCGAGCGCGATCTCCTCGATGCTGGGCTGCATGGCCGCCGTCAGCGCGACCGAGTCGCCGTCGCAGCTCAGCCCGGCGTTGATCCAGAGGATGTGGATCGGCGACTCGTCGCTGCCGGGCGTACCGGATGCGGCGGGCTCTTCGACCGTGGTCGGCGTTCCTGCGTTCATGAGTACGCCTCCTGGGAGGTTCGCGGCAAAAACCGCATACGGGCCTCCGGTCTTGCTAACAGTCGGCCGGGTGCGCCGCCACCGCGCCCGGGCCGTCGAAGCCGGCCGGGGCCTCCTGCTTTCGCACGAACGCACGACGCAGAGCGTGGTACGGCGCCTCGGGATCCGAGAAGGTGCGCAGCATGTGCGCGAGTTCCTCCGCGCGATAGGCGGCCAGCGGCTTCGTGGCCGCACGGCGCTCGCTCTCCGCCTTCTTGGTGGCGACGCGCAGCTGAGCGGCGGGAAGGGCGGCCAGCCGTACCGCCAGTCGGGTGACCTCGGCCGTGAAGTCCTGCGGAGCGCAGTCGACGACCCGGTCGACGAGCCCCATGCTCTGCGCGGCGGCAGCGGACACCGGGCGGGCCTCCTCGGTGAGCCGCTCCGCCATGGGGGCGCCCACTCGGCGGGGCAAGGTGTAGGTCCAGTACTCCGACCCGTGGAGACCCATGCGCCGGTAGTGCGGGTTGAGCACGGAGCCCGACCGGCACCAGACCTCGTCCGCGGCCAGGGCGAACATGACGCCGCCGGCGGCGGCGTTGCCGCCGATCGCGCTGACCACGAGCCGGTCGGTGGTGGTCAGAACGGCTTCCACCAGGTCGTTCATCGCGTTGATGTTGGCCCAGGACTCCGCGGCGGGATCGGCCGCCGCGTCGATCACGTTCAGGTGGATGCCGTTGGAGAAGAAGTCCCGGCTGCCGCCCAGCACCAGCACGGCGGTGGGGCGGGAGCACGCCGCCCGATAGGCGTCCAGCAGCCGGCGGCAGTGACCGGTGCTCATGGCCCCGCCGGGGAACGAGAAGGAAAGCAGCCCGACCGGCCCCTCCTCCCGGTAGCGGATGTCGCTCCACGTGGTGTGGCCCTCGTCCGGGAGCAGGGGCGCGGGAATCTCGGGCAGAGCCGGCAACCGGTCGGCCAGCGCGACGGTGGCGGGCAGTTTGCAGGCGCGTGGCAGCCCGGGGCCCCGGCGGGCCCGCAGTTCGGGGATCCACACCGCGCCGTCGGCCGTGGCCCGGCAGACGGCACCCGCACGTGTGGCCAACAGCTCGCCGGGCCGGCCGCGCAGCGCGTCCTCCGCATGCCCGCCGTGGAGGAACCACTCGCCGCCGAGCAGCTCGTCCAGCACACCGGGCTGAGAGTCCGCGCCGCGCAGTTTGCGAAGGACCGTTTCCGTGGAGTCGTCGTGCCAGGAGATCCGGCGCAGCGCCTGACGGAAGTACGGTCGGGTCCGCGCCGCGATCGTCCGCGGAAGGCCGCTCTGCGGCTGCGGAACGTGGTGGCCCGACGCGAAACGGTCGACGGCCAGCAGGACGGCTTCGACCGCGGCGTCGGAAACCTCGTTCCGGTAGAGGTCGCTCTTGGCGACCCTCGGGACGGGAAACCCGACGGTCGCCCAGACGTCTCCCGCGTCCATCTCCTCGTCGGCCTGGAGCACGGTGACACCCCACGCGTCGACGCCCTCGTCGATCGCCCAGTCCAGCGAGGACGGTCCGCGGTCCCCCACCGGTCCCGGATGCACGATGAGGCAGGTGCACGCCGACCACACGTCCCGGGGGACCACGGCCTTCAGCAGGGGCGCCACCACGAGGTCGGGCCGGTGCCGCTGCACCGCGGCCCGCACCGCTGCGCTGTCCGGCGTCACCTCCACGGCCACGGCGTGCCTGCGGTCACGCAGTTCGGCGTGGACCCGCTGGGTGAGACTGTTGTACGCGCTGGCGACGAGCAAGATACGCATGGCGGCCCTCCCGCGAGTGGTGCTGCCCTTTCGGCCGCTCGGCACAGCCGACTGCCTGCGATGGTCGAGCACATCCGTACGCGGGTGCGGGCATTGAGCCCCCACTTCACTCGTAAGCATCACGATTCGGGCCACATGGCCGGGAGCGGCGGGTGCGACTCGCCGGATGCCTGCGGACCCGAGCGGCGACAGAGGTTTCTCGGCCGACGGGGCCGGGCCGGGGCCGGGTCGCGCGAGCGCGAGAGATTCATCCTGTATGCCGGACTTGTCTGTCGGTGGGAGAATCGCACTACACCTGGGCACCACAGGAGTGCCCGCACGACTTCGGACAGGCAGGTCGGGCCATGGCCAAGAAACCCAAGTCCTCACAGCCCCCGCAGGGCGAGGGCCCGAGCCGTCACCAGGGCGGCGAGCACCACGGCTGGTCCCCGGACGTGGACGGGACCAGCAAGCAGGACAACCCCAGCGCCCGGCGTTCCTTCCACGCCGAAGAGCATGCGGGCAGCCCCGGCGAGGGCCGGAAGGTCTCCAAGGAAGAGAAGGGATCCGTTCCCGGCGACACCGTGAAGAGCGAGACCGGGAGCGGCGAGGAGTACGGCGGCGACTCGGAGAACGGCATGCGGGACACCGGCCGCAAGGGCCGCTCGCAACGCCCCAGTGGAACGAAGGACGACTCCGCGTTCACCGGTGTGGACCCCGACGAACCCGGCAAGGGCGAGCGCCGACCGGGCTAGAACCTGACGCGAAGGAAGCGGACCCCCGGCCGGCAAGGCGGGGCTCCGCGTCAGGGGGCGGCTTTTCCGTTCCCTTCGACCGACCGACCGACCGACCGAGCGCGTCCGCACCGTGTCGTCCGCCCCTCGGGAGGTGATCGGGGCAGGCCGGATACCGGTCCGAACGACTCCGAATCCGCTGAGGTACACGCGTCGACCGGTCCACGGCCTGCCCGGCCGCCGGAGCGATACGTTGCCGTTCATGCATGCGACGTACTCGACCCAGGTGTCCCGGCATGTGAGAGCCCCGCGCGCGGTCGTCTACCGGGCGCTGCTGGACGCGGACGCCGTCGCGAAATGGCGGGTGCCCCAGGGCATGAGCGGCCAGGTCCACGCGTTCGACGCCCGCGAAGGCGGCACGTTCCGCGTCTCGCTCACGTACGACGCGCCGGCCGGCACCGGCAAATCGGCCCCGCACACCGACACGTACCACGGCCGTTTCACCAGGCTGGTCCAGGACGAGAGGGTGGTCGAAGTGCTCGAGTTCGAGACGACGGACCCGGCGCTCCGCGGGGAGATGACGATGACGACCACGCTCACCGACGCGGACGGCGGCACCGATGTCGTCATCGTCCATGAAGGCATTCCCGCCGTCGTCCCGGCCGCCGACAACGAGACCGGCACCCGCATGGCACTCGACAACCTCGCCAGGCTCGTCGAGACGGACGCGCAGCCCGGGTGACCGACGAGGGGCACGACTGCCGATCCTGACCGGAGACGCACACCCCGGGGGTACCCGGCGGCACACTCCTGGTCCTCCCGCCTCACCGGCAACGCTTGTGCATCGGGCGGGGCAGGCAGATTCTGAAGAGGATGAACGGGTCTGTTCAGGCTGCGGGCACGTGGGACGCGGCAAGCGCCCGGCGGACATGGAGACCGGTGGAGGGCGAGGATCTCCGTGGCCCGCTCGACGTCGCTGTCGCCGCCACGGTGGTCCTCGATGCCCGCAACAGGGTCATCGGGTGGAGCCCGGCCGCCGAGGCACTGCTCGGATACGGGCCCGAGGACATCCTCGGCCGACCTGTCGACGCGTTCCTGTGCAAAACCGCGATCGCAGCGGGGTCCGGCCCTCCGGCCGGCCCGCCAGAGGCTGCACCAGCCGCTGCCCCTTCCCCGGACGCCCCTCCCCCCGCGCCCCCGCCCCCGACCCTCCCGCCGGCGGGCGCACCGGGGCTGCCCTTCCACGGCCACGAGCCCCGGCTCGCGCGGCACAGCGACGGTCACGGCGTCCCGGTCGAAGCGGCGGTGTCCGAACTGGCCGACGGTGGGACGGCCGCGCGGGTCCTCGTCCTCGCGGAGTCCGAGCGGCTGCAGGTGTGGGAGTCCCGCCTGGCGATGCTCGACGGCCTGGCCACCCAGTCACCCATAGGGCTTGCGATCTACGACACGGATCTCCGGCTGGCCTGGGCGAACGCCGCTTACAGCGCGGAGATCGGCCGGCCGTTCGCCCAGTACCGGGGCACGCACGTGGACGAGCTGTACCCGGGCGGCACGCTCGTCACCGAGGGGTACCCGCGCACTCTCGACAGCGTCATGCGCCAGGTCCTCGACACCGGCGAACCCGTACTCGACGTGCACTTCCTCGGGCAGCTGCCCAGCGATCCCGGCACGGAACATCTGTGGTCGTGCTCGTACTACCGGCTGGAGGACGCGGAGGGCCGGGTGCTGGGCGTGTGCGAGGACGCCTTCGACATCACCGACCGCTACGACGCCCAGAACCGGCTGGCCCTGCTGGTCGAGGCGGGGCGCCGCATCGGCACGACCCTCGACGCGGCGGTCACCGCTCAGGAACTCGCGGACATGGCGGTGCCCGGCTTCGCCTCCGCGGTCGAGGTCGACATCGCGCCGGGCATCCTCGAAGGCGGCGACCCCGGTACCGGCTGGCCACCGAGAGGCGGCTTCGTCAGGGTCGCCAGGGCGCCGGCGCGGGCCGCCCGCACGGTCCTCGAGTACGCGCCCGGTACTCCGCAGCTCCGCAGCCTGTCCTCCGGCGGCAAGGTACTCGACGAGAACGCGCTCGTCGTACCGCTGCGCGTCGGCTCCGAGACCCTGGGCCTCGTCACCTTCACCCGTGAGGGCAGGCCGGCGGTCTTCGACAACGGAGAGATCGCCCTGGCCGACGAACTGGTGGCCAGGGCCGCCGTCTGCATCGACAACGCCCGCCGCTTCACCCGCGAACACGCCGCGGCCCTCACCCTCCAGCGCGAGCTCCTCCCGCAGCACCTTCCGTGGCACTCCGCAGTGGAGGTCGCCCACCGCTACCTGCCGACCGACGGGGCCACCGGGGTCGGCGGCGACTGGTTCGACCTCATCCCGCTCTCCGGCGCGCGCGTCGGGCTCGTCGTCGGCGACGTCGTCGGCCACGGACTGCCGGCGGCGGTCACGATGGGACGGCTGCGTACCACCGTGGAGGCCCTCGCCGAGCTTGACATGGCGCCCGACGAACTCCTCGCCCGGCTGGACGACCTGGTGGTCCCCGCCTCCGACGCGTTCCAGGCGCCGGGGGAGGAGCGGGAGGGGGAGGCGCCGGGAGCGTACGTCGCAGCGGGCCCGCATCCCGACGTGACGACGGGTGCGACCTGCATCTACGCGGTCTACGACCCGGTCTCGGGCCGTTGCACGATGGCACGTGCCGGGCATCTGCCGCCGGCGGTCGTGGCAATGGACGGCTCGTACCACTACCCGGAGCTGCCCGCGGGGCCGCCGCTGGGACTGGGCGGGCTGCCGTTCGAGTCGATGGAGATCGGCCTGCCCGCCGGCAGCCTTCTGGCCCTGTTCACCGACGGCCTGGTCGAGGCCCGGGACCGCGACATCGACGAGCGGCTCGACATGCTGGGCCACGTGCTGGCCGCCCACCGGGACATGCCCTTGGAAGAACTGTGCGACCGGGTGGTCACCGAGCTGTTGCCGGGCGGCACGACCGTCGACGACACCGCCCTCCTCCTGGTCCGTACCCGCGAGTTCGACGCCGGCCAGGTCGCGGTGTGGGAGCTGCCCGCGGAAGCGGTGGCGGCCGGCCGCGCGCGGGAACTGATCACCGGACAACTCAGCACCTGGGGCCTCGAGGAACTGGCGTTCTCGACGGAGCTGGTCGTCAGCGAACTGGTCACCAACGCCGTCCGCTACGCTGAGGGGCCGCTCCAACTCCGCCTGATCCGCGACCGGACGCTCCTGTGCGAGGTGGCGGACACCGGCCACACCTCACCCCACCTGCGGCACAGTACGGACGAGGACGAGGGTGGCCGCGGCCTGTTCATCGTCGCCCAGCTCGTCCAGCGCTGGGGCACCCGCTACACCCGCTCCGGCAAGACCATCTGGACGGAACAGGCCTTCCCGGACGGCGTGCCCACGACGTGAGCGGCGAGGCCGGGGCGCATGGCCACGTCTCGACACCACCGGATCCCGTACGCGCGGAAGCAGCTCAGGTGATCGACGAGCTCGATGCCGTGGCGGCCGCCGGGTCGGACGGGACGGTCAACTCGACGGCGCGCGCGGGCAATTCACGCTGAATCGCGCCCCTGAGCGGCATACTTCGCGACATGTCTCCGAAAAGCTTCGCGCCCACCACGGCTCCCCGCAGCCTGCGGGATCCCGTCTTCCTCACCGCGCGGCTCAAGGCAGTACGTACCGGTCCGTCGGTGCGGCCGCTCAACGACTGGGTGGCCGACCTGCGTGAACGCCTGGGTCAGGGCGAGTCCGTTCCCTGGTTCGACCCGGCCTCCGGCGGAGTCGAGGCGCGCAGTCTCTTCCTGCTGGAGGCGCCCGGCCGGACGGCCGTGGGTAGCGAGGCGGGCATGCGGCGTACGGGCAGCGGGATCATCTCCGTCGACAACAACGACCCGACCGCCCAGAACTGCTGGCTGCTCCGCCGCGAGGCAGGGCTGCCCTACGAGCACTCCCTGCACTGGAACATCGTGCCGTGGTACCTGGGCACGGCCGACCGGATCGCCGCGGACGGACGTACGGAAGTGCAGCGCGCGGCGCCGTTCCTCCACGAAGTGATCTCGCTGCTCCCGAAGTTGGAGGTCGTCGTGCCCATGGGCCGCAGCGCCCAGGCCGGCTGGGCCGCGTACGTCGCCCGCTACGCCCCTGCGGTCCGCACCCTGGCGACCTGGCACCCCAGCCCCCGCGGCCTCGCCTCCCGCCCGGCGGCGCGACCGGAGATCCTGCGCACCATGCGGGAGGTCGCGCGGCTCACGGCGCAGGAAGGCGGCAACCCGCCCTGAAACCCTGGTCGGTCACGCGTGCAGGCGCGGGGCTTCGTCGTCCGGCGTGTGCGGGCTCGCGAAGCGGAACGGAACCGCCCGGTGCGCCGCCAGGGCACTGCCCGCCCGCTCGGCCGCCACCGCTGACGGATGGCGCCTGCGCAGGTCCTCGTCACCGAGATGCCGCACGGCCGCGTCCCGATGGACCACGGCCAGCGCGTGGTCCCCTGCGGGGTCGGCGGTGACGGCCGGCAGCACCACGAACCAGTCGTGGACCGTGTCGCCGTCCCGGACGGCCCCGATCGCCACGACACGGCCCCGGACACCGGACGCCAGGGCGGCCAGGGAGTCCAGGCCGAGCGGGCTGTCGGGGGTGCGGGCGATCCGGTCGCCGTGGTGGAAGCTACCTGGCAGTGCTCAACCGTGCTCCTGTCAGTGGTGACGTCTACGCTCCTGATCATGAGCAGATGGCTGAGCAACCCCGACATCCTGCTGGAGCAGGGTGCGGTCCACCGCGGGTTCGCGGAGCGAGGAGACCTCGCCGGGCTCGCCCGGTCGGTGATCGAGGCCGCCTGTCACAACGGATGCATGACCGGGCCGGGCGCCGAGGCGATGACGTGGCTGCGGCAGCTGCCGGACCGTGACCGACTGGAGCTGGCGGGCATCTGGGCCGAGTGGCATGCGCGCACGGTGGCGGCGGAGACGCCCTCCGCCGAGGCCTTCCGCAGGAACACCTCGTACCTCAAGGCCGAGTTGCTGGTGGTGGCGACCGGTGTGGCCCGCGGCCTCGATCCGGACCTGATGGCCGCGGAGCGCCAGGCCGTGCTCGCGGAACTGGCCGGCCAACACGTGGCGTTCGGGCATCGGGAGTGGGAGCTCGCGGAGGCCGAGATCGAAGCCGGACGCATACCCGGCCCGGCGGTGCTGGCGGCCTTCCGGCGCACCGTGGTCGACTACCACGCCGAGCCGGCCCTGCGTGAGTTGCTGACCCGCTTCCCCGGCCCGGTGCTCAACCCGGGGGAGGCGTGGGCCGATCAGGCTCTCGAGGACGCGGCGGCGGGCGGTGAGCCCTGGCACCGCCTGCTCGGCCACCGGGCCCCCATCAGCGCGGGCGCCCCGTCGGCGAAGTGGCTGGACGCCGGCCGGGACCTGCTCGACGCGGCGGGGCCGGAGTCGGTCCGTCGCCGCGCGCACCAGTGGTTCGAACTCGTCGGCCGGGAGCGCGCCGTGCCGCTGCGCGGCTCCCTCGGCCCTGCTGCCTACGACCCGTACAACGTCCAGGCGCTGCGCGCCCTCGCCTGGCTGCTTTCGCTGCTGCCACCCCGTGACGACACCTGCGACGCGCTCGCCCGCCTGGTCGCGACATCACTGAGAGGGCTGCCGCGTTCCGGTGCGTACCCCGTGAGGGTCGCGGAAGCCGGCGTGGTGGCCCTCGCGCGCATCGGCACCACGGACGCCCGGCTGGAACTGGACGGGCTCCGCAGGCAGGTCACCCACAAGACGGTCCTGCGGCGCATCGACCGCGCCCTGGCTGCCTGACCGCCGTACGGCGCCGCCGACGGAAATGCCCGGACCTGCTCCGTCGCGCTCTGCTAGCCTCCCCGCATGACCACGCACTCGTTCCCGATGATGCCCCGCAGACGGGGCTGCTGAGTCGGACGTGTGACGTACCGAGGCCCCGGAAACGGGGCCTTACGCGTATGTGCAGGTGGAAGCCCCGCCCGGGACAGGAGGAGGCTTCCATGACACCTACGCGTACCTACATCACCACGACCATTCCGTATGTCAACGCCCGGCCGCATCTGGGCTTCGCCCTGGAGCTGGTCCAGGCCGACGTGCTCGCCCGGCACGGCCGGCAGGCCGGCGAGCAGGTCCGTTTCCTGACCGGCACGGACGACAACTCCCTGAAGAACGTCCTCGCGGCGGAGGCTGAAGGCGTAGGGGTCCAGGAGCTGGTCGACCGCAACGCCGCCGCGTTCGCCGCCCTGCGGGAACCGCTCGCCCTGTCGTCGGACGACTTCATCCGCACCAGCAGCGACCCACGGCACCGCGCCGGTGTGGAGCGGCTGTGGCAGCGGTGCGCCGACGCGGGCGACCTGTACCGCAGGCATTACGAGGGGCTCTACTGCGTCGGCTGCGAGCAGTTCTACACTTCCGCCGACCTCGAAGAGGGCCGATGTCCGGACCACGGGACGGAGCCCCGGCGCGTGTCCGAGGAGAACTGGTTCTTCCGGCTCTCCCGCTACGCCGACACCCTGCGGGAACTG
Organism: Streptomyces sp. Tu 2975; assembly: GCF_009832925.1. Lineage (GTDB taxonomy): Bacteria > Actinomycetota > Actinomycetes > Streptomycetales > Streptomycetaceae > Streptomyces. Next base: position 1,609,867 of record NZ_CP047140.1, on the reverse strand, counting down.
ATCACGTACGGTCGGCTGCGGATCGAGCCGGCCTCACGCCGCAACGAGGTCCTCGGCCTGATCGAGGGCGGTCTGCACGACTTCTCCGTCTCCCGCTCCCAGAGCCGCGCCCGCGGCTGGGGCATCCCCGTCCCCGGCGACCCCGACCAGGTCGTCTACGTGTGGTGGGACGCGCTCGGCAACTATGTGACCAGCCTCGGGTACGGCACCGGGGAGGACACGTTCGACGACTGGTGGCGCGGGAGCGGAAGGCGCGTCCATCTGGCGGGGAAGGGCGTGCTGAGGTTCCACGCCGTGTACTGGCCGGCGATGCTGCTGTCGGCGGGGCTGCCGCTGCCGACCGACATCCTGGTCCACGACTATCTCACCGTCGACGGCCGCAAGATCAGCAAGTCGAGCGGTACGACGGTCGATCCGGTGGAACTGGCCGCCGATGTCGGTACGGACGCGGTCCGCTGGTGGCTGCTGAGAGACGTACCGAGGGTAGGTGACGCCGACTTCACGCGGGACCGTCTCGTGGACCGCGCCAACAGCGACCTCGCCGGTGGGGTGGGCAACCTGGTGAACCGCGTCGTCACCATGGTCCACCGCTACCGTGACGGCCGTCCTCCGGCGTCGCGCCCCCTCGCGCTCACCTCGAAGCCACTGGCGCAGGCGTGCGACGACAGCCCCCGGCTGATCGCGGCCGCCCTCGCCGGCTTCGACTTCCGCCGGGCGGTTGCCGCGGTGTGGACGATCGTGGAGGAGGCCAACCGCTGCATCGACGCCACGCGGCCCTGGGAGTCGGCCAAGGCGGAGCGGGCGGGAGACCCTGACGCCCAGCAGCGCCTGGACCGGGCTCTCGACGCCCTGCTGCAGGCCTGTCTCGTCCTCAATGACCGGCTGGACCCCTTCCTGCCGGGAGCCGCGGCCCGTATCAGGGAGCAGTGCACGGCGGTCGGCGGCATCCTTCCGGCAGCCGCTCCGCTGTTCCCCCGGATCGAGGTGTGACGGGCCGTCGTGCGACGCGGACCGTCGGGGAGTCGTGCCGTCGGGGGAGGTGCTGACCTGCCCCGACGGCCCCGCCCCGGGATGCGGGGTGACGGTGGTGTGACTGGAGGGGCCGCCTACGCCAGAGCGGCCACGACGACCTCGGCGGCTCGCGCGACGAGCCTGTCGTCGTACTCCGCGTCCTGGGCGGCGCGGCTGGAGAGGACGGCCAGGACGACGGGGGCGCCCCCGGGAGGCCAGGCGACGGCGATGTCGTTGCGGGTGCCGTAATCGCCGCCGCCGCTCCTGTCGCCGACCTCCCAGGTGCCCGGGACACCGGCGCGGACGAGGGCGTCGCCGGTGGTGTTGCGCTTGAGCCAGTCGATCAGCAGCGCCTTCCTGTCGGCGTCGAGAGTGTCACCGAGGACGTACTCGCGCAGATCGCCGGCGAGGGCACGCGGGGTGCTGGTGTCGCGGATGTCGCCCGGAGTGGCTTCGTTGAGGTCGGTCTCGAGACGGTCGGCGTGTGTGATCGTGTCCCCCAGGGCGGCGAGCGTGGCCTGGAACGCCTTGGGGCCGCCGAGCTCGTCGAAGAGGAGGTTCGCGGCCGTGTTGTCGCTGTAGCGGACGGCGGCGTCGCACACGGCGCGCAGCGTCATGCCGCTGTCGACGTGCTTCTCCGTCACCGGCGAGTGGTCGACCAGGTCGTCACGGGTGTAGCGCACGACCTTGTCGAGGCCGGCCAGGGAGTTCTGCTCGAGCACCGCGGCAGCGGTCAGTGCCTTGTGGGTGGAGCAGTAGGCGAATCGTTCGTCGGGCCGGTGGGTGACGGTCCGCCCGCTCCCGGTGTCGACGGCGTACACGCCGAGCCGGGCATCGAACTCCCGCTCCAACCGGGCGAAGGCTCGGCCCGCCGGTGCCGCGGACGGCCTCGGTGCTGCGGACGTCCTTGACGACGCGGACGCATTCGGCGGCGCGGCGTCGGCCCGGGGGGCGGCGCATCCGGCGATCGGGGCGGCGGCGAGGGCGGCCAGCGCGGTGAGCGACGCACGACGGGAGATTGCCACAGCGATCCTCTTCGTTTGCCTTCAGGCGGACTCGAACCGTGCCGGGAGCTGTCCGCCCAGCGGCATGGCGCCCCGGTCACAGTGTCCGTCGTATCAAAGCGAGTTGAACGGGGCCGGCAGGTCGGCGGCGTGTCGCCCTGATCGCCGCGGGTGTCCTGGCGCTTGCCCAGGTCCCGGTCACGCTCTCGCCGGCCGTACCTGACGGATCGCAGCAGGACGCGGTCGTCCTGTTGCCCGTTCTCCTCGGCACGGACCTTGCCTCCCGATCCCGCGGCGTGGTTCAGTGGCTCATCCACTCAGCCACTGAGGAGAGTTGTGGAGACACTGCCCCGCGAGACGATCGTCGACGCACTGGAGATGCGCCTGAGGGAGGACATCCTCACCGGCCGCCATCCCACGGGCAGTTATCTGCCCCCGAGCGTGAACTCGCCGACGGCTACGGCGTCACCCGGACCACACTCAAGCACGCCTTCGGCCGCCTGGTGCAGGCAGGACTGCTGGAGACCCGGCACGGTGTCGGCACCCGGGTGCGGGACTACGCGCGGCTCGGCGGCGCGGATCTGCTGCCGATGCTGGTGCGGCACAGCCCCGGCTGGCTCGGCGAGATCTTCGAAGTACGGCGCGGCATCGGCGCGTTGATCGCAGGCCGCGCAGCCGAGAAGGCAACGGCGGCGCAATGCGCCGAGCTGGGGAAGCTGCTGGCCGACGTGGCGGCCGCCGAGGGCGGGGACCCGGTCCAGCTCGCCGACGTCGAGGTGCACCGCGCGCTGGCCCGTGCCACCGGCAACCGCGTCTACACCCTGCTGACCAACACCCTGTTCAACGCCTACGTGCCGATGCGGTCCCATCTGGTCGGCCCGTTCCTCGATCCCGAGGCAGCCCATGCCCGGCTGGCCCCGGTCGTCGAAGCGGTCTGCGCAGGCGACGGCGCGGCGGCCCGCGCCGCTGCCGACGCGTACATGAGCGCCACCGAGCGGATCATGCTCGACGGGCCGGGACTCGAGTGACGGCCGCGCGCGGAACGGAGTTCACCGAGACGATGGTCGGTTCGGTGCGGCTGGCCGGCGAGAGCGGGCCGCGAGCAATGCGGCTCGATCTGGCCGTCCGGGCCGAGCAGCTGATGCTCCCGCACCGGACGACCGACGCCACCTTGACCGGCCGGGTACGGGTCGCGGGACTGGCCGACGACCGTGACGTCCGCGGCGAGCTGGAGATCTCGCCGATCGCCCGGCGCCGGATCCGCTACAGGCTGGACTTCACCGCCGACGGTCGCCGCTACTCGCTCGACGGGTGGAAGTCCGTCTCGGCGCTGCGGCCGGTGAGGTCGATGACGGTACTGCCGTTCACGCTGCTGACGGACGGCGAGGAGGCCGGGCAGGGCACCCTGCGCTTCCCCGTGGCCACTGCACTGATGCCGTTCCTGAGCAGCTTCCGCTTCCCGCGCGCCCGGAAGGCCGAGGACACGGCGCAGCATCTGGCACCACGCTGGAACGGCAGCCCCGGCCGCACCGAGGTCTGGTACACCACGCTCACCGACCCCAGGACCCGTACCGGAGTGTGGCTGCACCACGAGCTGACCGCGCCGGCCGACGGCTCCCGCGCCCACGGGCACGGCTGGATCGCCCTCTTCCAACCCGACGGTCCCGTCGAGCACGCCCGGTTCGGCCCCGAACCCTGGGAGCCGGATCCCGTCGGCTTCAGCGTGGACGGCGTCGAAGCCGGGCCCGGTCGGCTGCGGGGGTCGGCGGGCGACTTCCGATGGGACGTCACCGAACACCCGCAGGGCGAGCCCCTGTTCACCTTTCCGCGCTGGTCCTGGCGGCGTCCGCTGCTGCCGGCCGCGCAGATCCTTCCGTCCGCGCGCGCCACCTACACGGGCACGATCGCGCATCCCGGCGGTGAACTGCACCTCGACGCCGCCCCGGGCGCCTCCGCCCGGATCTACGGACACGGCAACGCCCGCCGCTGGGCCTGGCTCCACGCCGACCTCGGCGGTGGGGACGTCCTCGAGATCGTGGCCGCCGTGTCCATGCGGCCCGGACTGAACAAGCTGCCGCCACTCACCTTCCTGCGGCTGCGCAGGAACGGTCGCACCTGGCCGCGCCGCGCGGAGCGCGGCGCCGTCGGCTGGGCAGGCCTCGGCCGCTTCCGGACGCGCATCGGACTGCCCGTATGGACGGTGAGCGGAACGGCGGGACTTCGCCGCATCAGTGTCGAGGTCACCCAGCCTCAGGAACGCAGCCTGGCGCTCGACTACACCGACCCCGACGGCGGGGCCGCCGTGTGCCGCAACAGCGAGAGCGCGGACGCCCGGGTCCTGCTGGAGCGGTGGTGGGGCCGGTGGCGTACGGAAGCCGAGTGGTTCCTCGACGGCACGGCGCACGCGGAGGTGGGAGACCGATGAGCAGCAGGCTCGACGGCCTCGTCGCCGCTCTGCTCGCCGACGACGGCAGAGCCCCCTGGCCCGGCGCGGTGCCCGACCGGCTCGGCAGGATGCTCGACGCGATGCCCTCGGCGGCCCGCGCCGGGGTGCACGGAGCGGCCGCGGCCATCGACGCGTACGCCGCGGTGCGCATGGGCCGGCGGCTGTGCCGTCTCACGCCGGGCGAGCGGGAGCGCGTGCTGGCCTCGCTGGCCGCCCGTCCCGCGTTGGTGCCTGTGCTGGACGCCGTGAAGGTCCCGGTGATGCTGGCCGCGGGCACGGAACGGATGCTCCATGAGGAGCCGGGCCGTGCACCCTCCGCGCCACCGTTCGAGGATCCGCCGCTGGACTGCGTGCCGTCGGCCGAGTGGCCGGACCGTTCGACGGCCGACGCCGTCGTGGTCGGCTCCGGTGCCGGCGGCGCGATCGCCGCGCGCACGCTCGCCCGCACCGGGATGCGCGTCGTGGTCCTGGAGGAGGGACGCCGGCACACCACCGCCGACTTCGGGCGACGGACACCCCTGGACCGCTTCGCGGAGCTGTACCGCGACGGAGGCGCGACCGTAGCACTCGGCAACCCGCCCGTGGTGCTGCCCGTCGGCCGCGCGGTGGGAGGCACCACCGTCGTCAACTCCGGTACGTGCTATCGCACTCCGGCCCATGTGCTCGCGCGCTGGCGCGCGACGTTCGGAGTGGACCTCGCCGACGCGACCGCGTTCGCGGCACACCTCGACGAGGTCGAACGCACCCTGCGGGTGGCGACCCAGCCGCTCGACGTCCTGGGCCGCAACGGGCGCACGGCCCTGGCGGGTGCCGAGATCCTCGGCTGGAAGGCCGGACCGCTGCGGCGCAACGCGCCGGGCTGCAAGGGCTCGTGCCAATGTGTCGTCGGCTGTCCCACCGGTGCCAAGCAGAGCGTTCAGCTGTCCGTGCTGCCCGACGCATGCGCGGCCGGGGCGCGCATCGTCACCAGCGCTTACGCGCGCCGGATCCTGACCGATCCGGACCGGCCCGGCGGCCCGCGCGCCTGCGGCGTCGGCGTACGGCGGCCGGACGGGACGGACTTCGAGATCCTCGCACCGCTCGTCGTCGTCGCGGCCGGGGCGCTGCACTCTCCGCCGCTGCTGCGACGCTCCGGCCTCGGCCGTCATCCCCGGCTCGGGCGCAATCTGGCCGTCCACCCGGCGACGAGCGTCGCCGGGCGCTTCACGGAGCGGATCACCGCGTGGCAGGGAGTGCTGCAGAGCGTCGGCATCGAGCAGCACCACGACGACGGCGTCCTCATCGAGGCCACGGCCGGGCCTCCGGGCATGGGGTCGTTCGTGCTCCCCGGCGTGGGCCGCGCGCTGCGTACGGAGCTCGAGCAAGCGGGCAACCTCGCCACACTGGGCGCGATGATCGCCGACCGGCCCTCCGGAAGGGTCCTGGGCGCTCGGCGCGGTGTGCTGCGCTACGACCTCGATCCGCGTGACGGCCGACGGCTGCTGGGCGCGGTCGAGGCCATGGGGGAGCTGCTGTTCGCCGCGGGCGCCGAGGAGGTCCTGACCGGGATCGCGGCCGCGCCACGGGCCGGTTCCTTGGACGAACTACGCCAACTGCTGAGCACCGTGACGGCACGGCAGCTGCACCTGTCGGCGTTCCACCCGACCGGGACGGTCGCCATCGGCGCCGACGCGCAGACCGCGCCCGCCGATCCACGTGGCCGGCTGCGCGGAGTGCACGGCGTCCTGGTCGCGGACGGATCGGCGCTGCCGAGCTGTCCTGAGGTGAACCCACAACTGACCATCATGGCAACGGCCCTGGCGGTGAGCGAGTCCGCTGCCGCGGGCGGCCCGGCCTGATCCGGGAGGCGGACCGTCGACGGCGGGGCGCCGGCCGGTGGCCCGTGCCCCGCCGTCCGGGCCTTTCTGCGAGCTCCTTGAGCATGTGCTCCGGACGGCGCACGCCGGTGTGGCCGACGCCCGTGACCGGTCGGTGGAACCCGCTACCCCGCCGACGCGGTCCGGCATCGGTCGGAGCGGCCGGTCATCGGCCGGTCGGTGCCGGGACGAGGCCGTCGGCGACCAGTCCGGCGAGGACCGCCTCGCCCAGCGCGTGGACGGCGGACTGTGGCCGGACCATGACCGTGAACTCCTTGATCCGGCCGTCGTCGTCGAAGTGCAGCAGATCGATGCCGTGGATGTCCTTGCCGTTCACCGACGCCCGGAAAGGCAGGATCACCGACGGGGCCTCGACGCCGTCCGCGCCGGTCTCGGCCGCGCCGTCGTAGTGCCCGATGTAGCGGAAGTCCTCGAACACGCGCATCAGGACGCCGAAGAGGCCGAGGAGCATCGGCTTCCCTTCGAACGGGGTGAACTTCACAGGGCTGTAGAAGCGGATGTCGTCGGTGAACAGCTCGTCCAGAACGGTGAGGTCACCGGTGTCGACGGCGGTACGGAAGCGCTCTGCTGCGGTAGCCATGGGTTCTCATTCCTGCCTGGTCGTCGAGATTCTTCTCTACTCATGAAAGTGACTAGTCAGATTCATGAGTATCATGGTCGGTGTCCGTGCACGAGCGCAAGAAGGGGGCGGGCCCGATGGCCTTGCGGCACGCTGTTCTGGCGGCGCTGCTCGACGAGGAGTTGAGCGGATACCAGCTGGTGAAGGCGTTCGACCTGGGTGTGGCGAACTTCTGGCACGCCAAGCCGCAGCAGCTCTACGCCGAGCTCACCCGCCTGGAGAAGGACGGGCTGATCACCGGCCGTGAGGTCGTCCAGGAGAACCGGCCCAACAAGCGACTGTTCCAGGTCACCGACGCCGGCCTGGCCGAACTGGACCACTTCACCGGCACGGCCGCCAAGCCGTCGTTCATGCGCGACGACCTCGTCGTCAAGGTCCAGGCCGCCGACCACGTCGACACGGACACACTCATCGGCCGGCTCGCCGAGCGTGCGGCCATGGCCGAGGCCAAGGTCGAACTGTTCGGCAACCTGCTGCACACCATGCGGGGCGACCGTACGGAGGAGGAGTTCCTCCGCCACGGGGAACGCGTCGGCCCCTACCTGACATGCCTGCGGGGCCTCGCCTTCGAGCAGGGCAACCACGACTGGTGCATACGCACCATCGCCGTCCTGCGGGAAAGGGCGGCCGCCGATGTCCGCAGGTGAGGGGGAAATCCTGCGGTACGTCGCACTGGGGGACAGCCAGACCGAAGGACTCGGCGACGGCGACGACACCGTGGGCCTGCGCGGGTGGGCCGACCGGCTCGCCGAACACCTCGCACGCCACCACCCGGGCACGCGGTATGCCAATCTGGCCGTACGAGGACGCCTGGCCCGCCACGTCCACACCGAGCAGCTCGCCCCCGCCCTCGCGATGCGGCCCGACCTGGCCACCGTGGTCGCCGGGGTCAACGACCTGCTGCGGCCACGGTTCGACGCCGACGAGGTCGGCGCCCACCTGGAGGCGGTGTTCGCCGCGCTCACCGCTCAGGGAGCCCGCGTCGCCACCGTCACCTTCCCCGACGTCACCCTCATCACCCCGCTCGCCAGGCCGCTCGGCCCCCGCGTCGGGGCGCTGAACGACCGGATACGCGACGCGGCCCGGCGTCACGGTGTCGTCGTGGCCGAGACCGGCCGCCATGCGGTGGTCACGGACCTCCGGCTGTGGAGCCCTGACCGCCTCCACGCGAGCCCGCTCGGGCACGCCCGGATCGCCGCCGCCGTCGCGCACGCCCTCGCACTGCCCGGCAGCGACGACACCTGGACGTACCCCCTGCCGCCGTTCGCGACGGCCACCCCCACGCGCGGGAGGGTCGCCGCCGAACTGCGCTGGGCCGCGGCCTTCCTCGGCCCGTGGCTCGGCCGCCGGCTGCGCGGCCGCTCGTCCGGCGACGGCCGCACGGCCAAACGCCCGCAGCTCCTCCCCGTCCTGACGCCGGGCCCGCGGGCCTCGGCGCGTCGTGGCGGAGAGGGAGAGCCGCACGGGGAAACTGGCCTCCATGAGCGACGCGATGAAGGCCGTCCTGGAGGGCGGCCCGGATGACCTCCCCGAGCGAATCGTGCCCGTGGACGACCCGGGGCAGGAGCTCAAGGTCCCGTTCCGCGGGGGATACGAGCACTTCAGGTCGACGACGCGCACGCAGAACACCGACCAGGGGCAACTGCCGGTCTACGAATGGTGGGAGCGCACGGAACTCCCGGGTTGAGGTGGCAGGTTCCGCTCGTGGCTCGTGGCTCGTGGCTCGTGGCTCGTGGCTCGTGGCTCGTGGTTCGAGGACCGCGGCTCGGGGCCGGTAGCCACCGTGCGTCGTCGACCGGACAGCCACCTATGCTGCGTTCATGAACGCAGCGGGCCCGAATGTCATAGCCGGAGGAGTCGGACCGGCCGCACCGCCGCCCCCGCGGGGGCGGGTGGGTACGTCGCTCCTGGCGACCCTCGGGGTGCTTCTCCTCGCCTGGGCGATCGCCGCCGGTAACACCGGCATCGCGTACGTGACCCTCGGCAACGACGTCGTACCGATCGTGACGGGCTGCCTGGCCGTGCTCGTCTTCGTCGTGGTGCTGCGGGTGCTCCACCACGCATGGTGGCTCGCGCTCCTCTCCGTCGTACCGGGCTTGTTCCTCCTCGTCGGCACGGTCCAGTACGCGCCGGAGGCGGCGCTCGAGCGCCGCGGCGTCCGGGAGAGCGTCGTCGTCACGGCGGACAGCGCCGAGGGAACGTCGAGCAAGGACCACCGCTTCACACTCGTCGGCCCGGACGGCGAGCTCGAAGAGACGCTGCGCTACCGGGGCAGCAACCCGGGGATCCGGGTCGGCGACAGGCTCGAGGTGATCCGCGACCCCGAAGGTGTCGTGCCGCCGGCGGAGGCCGACGACGTCGACCCGGAGGGCCGCCTCAGCGGCCTGATCACCGGTGTCACCGGCTGGACGGTCATCACCCTGGCCGCGGGGTGGCGGGGCCACTACCTGCGGCGCAGCAACCGGGAGCCGCTGCTGGAACGGATCGCCTGACGGCGAGCGCTGCCACGCAGCCGGTTGCCGGAGTCAGGACGCGGCATCGGACGGCCCGGTGGCGAAGGAGGCCGCCCGATGCCGACGCCTCAGGCCGCGGGCACCCCGTACACGCCCATCTCGTGGATCGAGTACCCCCAGGTCGTCCTGCGCTCGACGCCCTGCATCCGCACGTAACGCACGGCTTCGTCGTCAGTGGGAAGCCGGACGACGTCGTTGCCGCACTCCTCCGGGTGCTGTGTGGCCGCCGTCTTCCAGTCCGTGCCGTTCACGGACGTCCGGATCGTGTACGCGGTCGCGCAGGCGCTCTCCCAGGAGAGCGTCACCGCGGCGACCTTCGAGGGGGCGGCGAGTTCGATCTGCACCCACTCGTCATCGGCGTAGCCGGACGACCAACGTGTCCCCATCAGACCGTCGTTGACATGACGGGCGGCCAGGCGGTCGAGGTTCTGCTCGACGCTGGACGCCGTCGCCTTCCCCTTCGGCGCGAGGTTCTTGCCACCGCCGGCGACGTCCCACAGCTGGAGCCGGACCTCGGCCTGCACGAGGAACACGTCGAGGACACCGTCGCCCACCTGGGGCTGCGCGGCGCCCCAGGAGTTGCGCGGCGGGTGCACCCGTACGGCCGTGGCCTGCCGCTGGAGCTCGACCGACTCGCCCCGCAACTCGTCGGCCCTGTCCCGGTCACCGGCCTGCCGGGCGTCGAGCGCGTCCAGCATCCGCACCATCGCCCGGCCCCACAGTTCGGTGGCGTCGAGCCACGGCGCCGCGTCCATGGTGAATCCGCGCTCCACTGAGCCGCCCCGGATGACGGCCGGCGCCTGCTCGACCCTCTTCGCGTAGCCGCGCAGGGACGCGATCGCCTCCGCACGGTTCCCGTCGTCCCACGACGTCCAGAACTCGGCCACCCGGCGCGCGAGTTCCGGCGCCTGCTCCTGCCAGGGAGTGGCCCCGAACGTGGGCGCCATGTGCTCGAGATCGCCGAGGACCAGCAGGGCCTCGGTCGCCTCGCGATCGCCGCCCGCGAGGTATGCCATGGCACGCGGCCAGCTCACCCGCGCGTCGTACGCCGCGTCGTTCCAGGCGAAGTCGGCCGCGCCGAAGACCGCGACCTTGCTGGCGTACGGCTGGTTCATCGGGTTGGCGACGATGCCGGTGAGATGGGCGGACAGGCCCGCTTCACGCTTGTCGTACGGGGCGAGGAGCAGTCTGCCCCGGGTGTTGCCGAAGTCGTTGACGGGATAGTTGTCCCAGACGAAGACCTTGCGCCCGAACAGTTCCGCCGCGCCTTCCGCCTGCTGGTTGGTGATGCTCGGCGGTACGACGTCCGTGCCCGTCCACATCACCTCGATCGTGGGGTCGAGAGTGGCCCGCAGCGTCTGCTTGTACGCGGTGTCCGTCAGATCGCCGTATTCGGTGGGCACCATCTGCAGGGGCTGTACGCCGGGACGGGTGGCGACGAAGGTGCGCTGCACATCGTTGAGCAGGTCGACCTGCGCCTTGGCGGCGGCCTGCCGACCGGGTTCGCCGTAGGCGGCCCTGTCGCCTTCGCAGTTCCAGCGGGTGTAGCTGATGTCGTCCAGCGGGACGGAGAACGCCCGAGTGCCCAGGTCGTGCATGGCCTGGAGTTTGGCCTTGAGATCCTTGCGGTGTGCCGGGTCGGAGTAGCAGATGGACTCGCCGGGGGAGACGGCGAACGTGAAGCGGACGTGATTGGCGGTCGCCCGCCGCACCAGCTCACCTAGCTCGGCGAGCTTGTCGGCGGGGTAGGGCTCGCGCCATTTGCCGCGGTGATAGGGGTCGTCCTTGGGCGCGTAGATGTACGTGTTGGCCTTCACGTCGCCGTAGAAGTCCATCTGGTCGAGGCGTTCGGCGTGCGTCCAGGGCGTGCCGTAGAAGCCCTCGATGGTGCCGCGCAACGGCATGGACGGGAAGTCGCCGACCTCGGCACCCGCCACCTTCCAGCCGTCGTCACCGCGTACGAACAGCTGACGCAGCGTCTGCACGGCGTAGAACTGGCCTGCGGCGTCCTTGCCCGCGAGGGCGATCCGGTGACCCGCCCGGCCGGCTCCCGCGACGTGCACGGCGTAGCCCTCCGCACGGCCGGGAACAGCGGTGTCGCCAAGGGCGGCGGCGATGTCGGGGCGGTCGCCCGGGCCGAGCCGTACGGTCAGCAGCCCCCTCGCGGCCGCCGGTTCACGCCCCGGGGCGACGACGTCGACCCGGCCGGCGCCGTGGCCCCTCAGCTCCGCGACGAGACGGTCGCGGGCGGCGGCGTCGGTGCGGGCGTCGGCGACGACGAGCACCCGGTCGGTGACCACCGCGTCGGCGCCGGCGCGGTCGATCGACCGGGGGTGGGGGAGACGGGGGAAGCGGGGCGGTGGACGCCGCCTCGGCCTGCGGGGCGGGGGAGAGGACGCCCACCGTCATGGCGGCGGCCGATGCTGCTGCGGCGAGGGACAGGCGGACCGTTCTTCCGTGCCTTCTCACGAGACCTCCAGAGTGGTCTAGACCGCGAACTGCGGCACACCGTACCGGCGGAGTGTCCGGGGCTGTCCATGGATGCGTCCGCAACAGGCTTGGACTTTTGCGCGGGGGCGGGGAAGCGCGTTCGGCCCGGGGCGCCGGCTGAGACCCGGCGGATGCCGACATGGACCCCACGTCACCCGGCGGTCGGCCGCAGGGGCACCGGGCGTCGGGGCGGACGGCCGTGTCGGAGAGCCGACCGCATGCGACCGGCGACCTCCCGCATGCGCTACTGCGCGCTCAGCGCGAGCCGTCCAGGCGCATGAGGACGGAGTACGCCGACTCGGCCCGGCGGGCGGGTACGGCGTCATCGTGTGCGTGGTCGAGGAAACTCTGGGTCCCGCCGTGGTGGAGAACGCGGCCGCCGTCCATGAGAGTGACGGTGTCCGCTTCGTCGGCGAGATCGGCGATGTCATGCGTCGACATGAGCACCGGGGTCTTCGCCGCGACCTCCCGCAGCACGTCACGGAAGACCGTGCGCTGATGGGGATCGAGCCCGGCCGTCGGCTCGTCCAACAGGATGACGCGTGCGTCATGGGCAAGGGCGCAGGCGATGCCGACACGGCGGAGCTGTCCGCCGGAGAGCTTGGCCGTCTTCCGCCCGCTCTGCTCGGCGAGGCCGACCTGGTCGAGGGCGGCTCCGGCGCGCTCCCAGGCGGTGGAGCGGCTCTCGCCCTTCAGCCAGGCGACGTAGGCCACGTACTCGCGCGCGCTCAACTGCCGGGAGCTGGGCACCCGCTGCGGCAGCCAGGCAACGTGGCGGCGGTACTCGCGGCTGGTGGAGACGAGGTCCGAGCCGCTGAACAGGACCCTGCCCGCCCTCGGCTCGACCGTGCCGGCGAGAAGCGCCATCGTGGTGGACTTGCCGGCCCCGTTGGGGCCGAGGAGGATCGTCAGGCCCTCACCGGGAACCTCGTAGGTGAAGCGGTTCAGGACAGGGCGGATCCAGCGGTGGTAGCTGAAGGTGACACGGTCGAGCAGCAGAGTCATCGGTCGGTCCTTGGTGCGAAGCAGATGAGCGAGAGAACTCCGGCCAGAAAGACAACAGCGGCGCCCACGGCGGCATGCACGACACCGGCTTCCTCCGCGACGATCACCCAGGGGTAAGGGTCGTTGCGACTGCGCCCCCGAGGAACATGGAGTGGATCATCCAGAAGACGGGAAGCAGGGGCGCGCGGTGTCCCAGCAACGGCCAGGCTCCCAGGGCGAGTCCACAGAAGAGCAGGTTGTTTCGCGCCGCCGTCCACATCGCCTCCGGGCCGAGAAGGGCCATCGCCATGGCGATCACGGTCGCCAGGAGCGCGAAGCCGGACACCAACGCGATGTCTCTCGCGTCGAGTCGGCGCACGGCGGATCGTTCCACCGACGGCATCCGCCTTTCGAGGCAGACGACGAGGGCGACAGAGGGGACGAGGCAGAGAAAATTGCTGAGCTCGGTCGCCGTCGCGTAGTTGCCCACGAACGCCGGAAAGACGAGGACCACGTTCAGGGTGAGTCCGATGCCCAGAGCGAAACCGAGCAGCGCACCGGGCAGCATCCCCAGCGCGCCACGCTGGCGCAGCCACCAGATCACGGTCACCGACCTGCCAGGCACGCCTGCTGAAGCCGCTCGGCGTACCAGGTCTTCTGCTCCTGTGTCGGAAGACCGTCCACCCTCGTCATCTCGGCGAGAAGCTGCTGCTTGCTCTGTCCTCGGCCGAACCCCCGGGTCTCACGGGACAACCAGGCAAGGTACTCGCTCTCCACCCCGATCGTCCGGGCGACCCAGAGGGTGTTGTAGTGCAAAGTGTTCCAGTTCGGTTCCCGACAGGGCATCCCGACCACCTCGATGGCGATGTTCTCCCGGAGAGCCCTGTCCGCGTCGCCGGGCACGAGGTCCAGCGTCCACTGTTCCCCCCTGGTGCCGCTCTGCTGGACACCGGCCACCGTGAGGTCGGTGATGCGGGCGGGCTTCTCGGCGATGATCCCCTTGGCCTGCAACCGGCCGGTCATTGTCGCGAGTTCGTCCTGGATCTCTCCGATGTGCCCGGAGCCGGCCGACGGCAGACAGACTTCAGGCGCGCGCCCCTCGCACGTGATCGGGGCCAGGCCCGTGGCGGCCGGTGCGATGGAACGCCAGTCCTTGGTGATGCTGTAGGCACCGAGCAGACCGCCGGCCGCGATCACGACGGACGCGGCGACAGAGGTGACGCGGACACGGCGGGGGCCCGCGAGCACTACACAGGCCAGCGCCAGACAGACCGTCGGCAGAACCGCGGCCACCGTCATGGGCAACGAGTACGCCTCACCGAATCCCAGCCAGCCGATGGACCCGGTGACATGGTGGGCCCAGTAGCTGTCCGTCCCCAGTGGGAAGCTGATGCCGACGAAGATCACCACAGCTACGAGCGGCGCGGCGTAGAGCGCATGGAGCCGGCGCCCGACGACGAAGCCGATGACCGCGTGCGCGGTGAGCAGCACGACGACGATCCCCATCAGCTGCAGCACATACAGGTCGGGAAGGACTCCGACCACCCACAGGCCACCTGCTGTGACGCCGGCGGTCAGGACCGACAGGGACAGCACGGCGATGAGGACGGGCTGGAGCGCGATGCGCCACGTGGCCCGTGCGGCCCCCAAGTCCCAGGCGCCGAGGGCCCGAAGCCGGGTCGCCTCCACCGCGGCCAGCGCCGCGACGGCCGCGGCGGCCATCGGGACCGGCGCATGCACGGCGTACGACGCGGCCTGTGCCGGCCACGGCACGGCAATGAGCCGATCGATGTTGCGGGTGCTCGTGAGGAACACGTAGGCGAAGAAGAGGCCGATCACGGGGAAGGCCAGCACGGCCGGATGCGTGCGAAGAGCGGAGGAGAAGCGCATGGAGCCTCGCATGGAGAAAACCGGGCCGCCGCGCCGTATGTGCGGCGGCCCAGCAGGATCAGTCAGCCTTGGTCGTGTCTACGCTGACTTTGTCAGCCACTCCTGTGCAGCTCCGCACCCTGTGCCGAGCTTCGTGACTTCGAGGTAGTAGCTGTCGTAAGGAAGACTCGACTGGGTAGCCGTGCTCGTGTAACCGTCTCCCCTGAAGCAGTTGGTGAGAGTCGACGTGTCGTGCTTCTTGTCAGAGCCCCAGTCGATCTGCTGCCACAGTGCCACGTCGACACTCTTCGAGGTTCCCGACTGGAAGCAGCCGGTGAAATGGAACTCGTTGTAGCTTTCATCGACCCACTGCTGGGAAGTGGTGCCCTGAGTCAAGCTGAAAGGCGCCTTGCTCCAGTTGGCCCAGGCGCCCGTGGCGGTGGCGACCGTCAAGGCAGCGGCGGTGCCGGTCACGACACAGAGGTTACGCAAACGTCGTACGGACAGAGGAAAAGCCCTCCCTGTCCTTCCGGTTGTCGAGGCCCCTCCCTCGAACTGGAGACCGAAAGGCTGCGTGACTGTAGCAGTGCTGTCACCGCGTTCCGGCTGCCATCCGCTCGGAAGTGATCAAGCTAACTCCCAGGTCAGGCACTGACGTTAAGGCCGCTGAACGGCCTCCGAGGACGCCTACCGCGCCACCGGCTCCAGCGTCGGGCAGCCGGCATGCTGCACCGCCATCACAGCAGCGTCGCCCGCCAGCTCGAACAGATCGGCAAGGCTCTGGGCATCGAACTCACCGCACCGGCCGGGCTGATCCGGGCCACGCTCGCGCTCACCGCATGGCGGCTGCTCGACGACTGATGAGAGCCCGCCCCACCATCCGGCACGCAAGGGGACGTCAGGCCGCCGGCAGCGACTGCCGGAGCCGGCTCGGGGCGGCGTGCCAGAAGATGTCCAGGCTGTCGCGAGCACGGGTCGCCGCGACGATGAGCAGCGACGACCGTGCCCGCTGAAGCTCACGTCGGTGGCGCAGGGTTCCACGCGAGCGCCAAGCACAACCGGCTCGCCGACGACGCTGACCGGTCGGGCCCTTCCCCTGGTAGGTGCATCGTGACATCGATCCGTTCCCATGCCGATCAACTTCGGACCGGCGGGACCGGCCATTCCCCGGAGTGACCGGGCGGGAGCGCCAGGTCACTCCGGACGGCCGTGTAGTACCTCTCGCGCGCGGTGCGCTGGCGCTCGAGCAGGGCTGACCATTTCTCCGGGTCGACGGTCCGGTCGCGCAGGAACGCTTCCATGTCCATCACCACGACGACCCATTCGCGAGCCTGTTCCACCACGTCCGGACTGCCCAGCATCAACTTTACGAGCCGAGGGCGCCGACCACCACACCGATCAGGGCAGGTAGCTGTTGAATGAACGCGGACATGGTCACACGGTATAGCTGGGCGCCCAAACGCCGTGACTGACGGCCGTCGGTCCAACGGCCTTGCGTAGAGGATGTGTTGTCCGCGGCGGCGTCGCCAGGCCGGCTGACCTCTCGCCCGCTGCGGTCCGGGAACCGCTGATGAGAAATGACCGCGTGGACATGGCTACCGCCTGCTAGCGTCTCGGGCATGAAGCGCGCTGCTATGACGACGACGCCGGAGAGTGTCCCGGCGCGCTGACAGATGTCTGAGTCGAAGCCCCGGGGCGAGTGCCCCGGGGCTTCGCCTTTGGTCACTCGCCCGCTGCCCGCGAGGAGACCGCCATGCATGACCACCGTAAGCTCGGCCGTGAGCTGGGCCTGTTCGACACCGACCCGCTGATCGGTGCGGGCCTGCCGTACTGGCTGCCCGACGGCGCGGTCGTACGGCACACCCTGGAGGAGTACATCCGTGCCGCCGAACGGCGAGCCGGGTACCGCCATGTGTACTCACCGGTCCTCGGCAAGCGGGAGCTGTACGAGATCTCCGGGCATTGGGCGCACTACAGCGACGACATGTTCCCCCCGATGGACCTCGGCGGTGAGCAGGTCGTCCTGCGGCCGAGCCTGTGCCCCCATCACGCGGTGATCTACCGTTCCCGCTCGCACAGTTACCGCGAGCTTCCCCTGCGCATGGCCGAGCTGGGAGGCATGTACCGCTCCGAACTCTCCGGCGTGCTCGGCGGGCTGACCCGGGTGCGGTCGATCCAGCTCAACGACGCCCACATCTTCTGCACTCTGGACCAGGTCGCCGAGGAGGCGCAGGCCGCGCTGGAGATGATCCGTCGGGCGTACGAGGCGCTCGGCATCACCCCCACCCGCTATCGGCTCTCCCTCCCGGGCCCCGGTGGTAAGTACGTTGCCGCCCCGAGAAGTGGCAACGGTCCACCGCCTTGCTGACCGACGTCCTCGACCGCTCCGGCCTGCCCTACGAGGCGGCCGAGGGCGAGGCGGCGTTCTACGGCCCCAAGATCGACGTCCAGGTGACCGACGGCGCCGGCCGGGAGTCCACCCTGTCCACCGTCCAGGTCGACTTCCACCAGCCCGAGCAGTTCGCCCTGCACTACATCGGTGCGGACGGAGCCAAACATCGCCCGGTCATGGTCCACCGCAGCATCATCGGCAGCGTGGAACGAGCCGTTGCCCATCTCATCGAACAACACGGCGGTGCGTTCCCCGCCTGGCTCGCCCCCACCCAACTGGTGATCCTCCCGATCTCCGACACCGAACTGCCGAACGCGGTGGCCCTCGCCCGGCGATGCACCGCCCTCGGACTGCGTGCTGAGATCGCAGGACCGGAACGGGGCACTCTGGGCGCCCGTGTCCGAGAGGCCCGCCTGGTTCCCTACCAAGCCGTCATCGGCGCCAAGGAGGCCGCTGACGACCACGTCGCACTGCGTCTGCGGGACGGACGCCGACTCGACCCGCAGCCCATCAGCGACGTACTCGCCCGCGTCAGTGCTCTCGTCGATGCCCACAGCACCGACCTGTGGGTCGACTCTGCCGCATAGCAGGCGGTGCAGCACCTGCGACCGCCCGCCTGCGCGCCGCAGCGGCTCCGGCGGCCGGCCCCCATCACCCACTTGGACAACCTTGCGGGCCGACGCACATAGGAGGGGCCTGTCCGGCGGATCACGCCGGACAGGCCCCATGGTCCCGAGAAGGCTCAGCGCTTGAGCGTGAAGGTGAAGTCGCCGGAGAGCTTGCCGCTCAGCCTGACTGCCGAAACGAGCTTCCCCTCCGTGACCAGTCTTTCGACCTCGGCCCGCGAAAGACCGCACCCTTCAGCGATCAGTCGCACCGGCCGGACGGGGATCCGCGCCGCGAAGCGGACCGAGACGTCGATCACTTCGCGGTCCAGGTGATCCGACCCACCGGTGTCGAGGCGCCAGGCGCCGTCCCAGTCGAGGGCTGTGCGATTACGGTGCTGCACGACCGGGTCCTGGAGCAACTCCGCTGTCAGGCCAGGGTCGTTGTCATGCAGCAGGTCCAGCAGCTCAGGTCGTACCGAGCACACGTTCATCCGCTCCAGGACCGTGAGCTTCGCAGTTTCCCCGCATGAGGTGCAGAGCACGAGGAGCCAGGCGTCGATGAGCTTGTGGTTGGCGTTGACGCGGAATTTACCGCTTGCCCGGAAGCGCTCGGACGCGCACGTGTGGCAACGGCGGCGGACGAGTGGCAGGCAGGTGGGCGCGACCACCCAGTTGTTGAGCACAGAAGTACACCGGTTTCAGTGAGAAGTCCGCAGCAAAAAGCAGCGCGGCGCACAGGTGCGACGCGCGACAGATCAGCACTCGGGATGTCTCACACGGTGTACAACGGCACGTCCTTACCCAGACGACTCGGTTCGGCAGCACGGTAATGGGCACAGCGGCGCTGCTCCACCGGTTTTCGAGCGCCTTACCGCCGGGTTCCGTCCGGCTCCGCCGGACGGAACCCGGCAGCCGGAGCCGGATCGCGGCGACGGTGACTGCGCCGTGGACGATCGAGGCCGCGCGCTCACCGCGTCGGCCTCGAGCATCGGCAGTCCGCCGCTAGCGGCGTGAGGTCTCGGCCACGTCGACCACGTCAATGGCTTCGCGGCGGATGCGCTCGGTCCCCCACGCGCCCAGTGGCCCGAGCGCTTGGTTGAGCGTGTGCCCGTGTTCGGTCAGGGAGTACTCCACCCTCGGTGGCACCTCGGCGTAGACCTCCCGGTGCACGAGACCGTCCGCCTCCATCTCCCGCAGATGCTGGGTCAGCATCTTCTCGCTCACTCCCGGCAGACCGCGACGGAGCTCGGCGAACCGGCGTACGCGATGGGTGTCGAGCTCCCAGAGGATCAGCCCCTTCCACTTGCCGCTCACCACGTCGAGCGCGGCGTCGACACCGCAGATGTAGGGCCCGCACCTCGGCGCCTTGGCCATCACTGATCGCCCCTTACAAAAAGGTAAGTACCGCAGTAAATAGTGGGTACTACCGAGAATAGTGGCACTCTCCCAGCATGGAGGAGTGAACGAACGACAGAACCCCGACCCCACGCAAGACGGCGCCGTCACCGTCATCGGGCTGGGCCCGATGGGACAGGCCATGACCCGTACCCTCCTCGCCGATGGCCACCCGGTCACCGTCTGGAACCGCACCGCCGCCCGGGCCGACGGCGTCGTCGCCGACGGAGCGACGCTCGCGGCCACGCCCCGCGAGGCGGTCGAGGCGAGCGACCTCGTCATCCTCAGCCTCACCGACTACCAGGCGATGTACGACATCCTCGACAGCGCCACCGGATCGCTCGCCGGCCGCACGCTCGTCAACCTGAGCTCGGACACCCCCGACCGCAGCCGCCAGGCGGCGGCCTGGGCAGCGGACCACGGCGCCGCGTTCCTCACCGGCGGCGTCATGACGCCGGCGCCCATGGTCGGCACAGAGGCGGCCTACGTCTACTACAGCGGCCCCCAGGAGGTTATGGAGCGCCACCGGGTGGCGTTGACACCGCTCGGTACACCCAAGTACCTCGGCGAGGATCCGGGCCTCGCCCAGATGATGTACCAGGCCAACCTCACGGTGTTCCTCACCGCCCTGTCCGGACTGATGCAGGCCACCGCGATGTTGGGCAACGCAGGGATGAAGGCCCAGGAAGCGCTACCGGAGTTGCTCGTTCTCACCGACTCGATCGGCGAGATGCTGCGGGCCGGCGAAGCAAGCCCGGGTGCAGCTCTCGATGCCGGGGAGCACCCCGGCGACCTCAGCACGGTCACCATGATGGGCGCGACGGCCGACCACATCGTCGAAACCAGCAGGTCCCTCGGCCTCGACCTCGCTCTGCCACTGGCCGTCCAGGCGCACTACCGGCGCGCGATCGAGGACGGAAACGGCGGCGACAACTGGACCCGCATCATCGACGGCATCCGAGCAGCACGCTGAACACTGCGGCCCGGGAACCGCGACCGGCCGATCCGGCGTGATCACGAGAATGGCAGGGATGAACGAAGCGGGGCGCCGGGCGGCCCATCTGGCGGCCGTCTGGTGTGTCGGCGGCGTGCTGACCGCTGTGCAGCTTCAGGTGGTGCTCATCGCCCTATTCGTCGACGGGGCGGTTGTCCGCGGGGGCCTCCTCGTCCTGGGGGCCGTTCTCGGGCTGGGGGCGCTCGCGGGTGTCGCGCGCGCCGCCCGCACGATCGTGCCGCTCGCCCACCGGCCACGCGGCCGGTGGGCATGGACGGTGAGCGTCTACGTGTCCGGCACGGCCGGCACGTCCGTTGCCGCCGTGGTGAACTTCGAGATCAATCGCTTGGAGAACGCCCTTCTGCTCTACGCGGCCGGAGGCTGCTGCTATGCGCTCGCGGCCGCGCTGTTCCTGCCCGGCACCCGGACCAGGCTGGGATCCCTCGGGGCGGCGGCCGTTCTCGTCGGCGGCGGTGCGTACGCCTACCGGGACGCCGCGCAGCCTCCCACCCTCGACGAGCATCTCGCCGCCAACGACGTGGACCGCGGCCTGCTTCGGGTCGGCGATCCGCCGTCGGGCTACAGGCTGCGGGCCCTGGGCGCGGGCGAGGACACCTTCGGTGCCGAGTACGAGCGTCCCCGATCGGTACGCCTGCATCTCGGCGTTGAACGCGCCGGCCACGACACCCGGCGCGCCGACGCGCGCGGCTGCCCCGTTCCGTTCGGCGACCCGATCCACTGCGTGGACGACGGCGAAGGACGCCAACTGCTCACCTACGAGGGCGGCTACGAGCATCAGGAACTGCGGTTGCGCCGCGACGGGCTGGTCTTCACCGTGACAGTGGAGGGCCGTCACACGGACCTGTCGGCGGCCCGGCACGTCCTGTCGACACTCAGGCCGGCCACCGACGCCGAACTCGCCGGCCTGCTGGACCTGCCGACACGGCGGTGAGCCCCGGGTACCGAATGATCTCGGCAGGGCACTTCGCAGCACCAGCGGCCGAGGTGGCCCGATCCGCGCGTGATCGCGGGATCAACATGACGTCGGATGAGCACGCCGCCGCGCTGTAGGCGGGCGTGCCGCGGGTACCCCCGGGTGCTCCCCTTCCTGCCGCCGAGCCCTGCCGCCGCAACTACGGCCCGCGCCGGCGAAGTAGCTCATTCATAGGCGGCTTGTCCGCCCTCCCAGCTGAGCCTGAACGTCAGGTGGCCCTCGAGACCGGATTTGGCGATGACGGCACCGGCTTCGGTGCTAAGGCGCACTCCGAACTCCAACTCGATCTCGTCCGGGCGTCTCCCGGCTGTGCGCGCCGCCGTCGCAGCTCGACCTGCTCCTTGACGTCGGCGCGGTGAACGACCTCGCCGAGGCGGGCAAGCGGTCCCTCATGGCCCTGGACCTGCTGGGCACCCTGATGCCCTGGCGCAGCGTGACCCTGCTGTCGAGTGCGTTCCCTGATCACGACCCGGCCCACGAACCGGCGCTCTTCACCCCGCCCCGGCTCGACCGGGCCCTCCACGCGCAGGTCCTCGCCGCACGGCCCCGGCAGCGAGTGCACTACGGCGACTACTCGGTCGAGCACGTCCGGAGCGCGGATCGGCCCGCCGACTCCGGCCGGTACAGACCCCCGTGGAGCCTGTTGCGCTACACCCTCCCCGACCGCTTCCTCGTCGCCCGGGCACCCAGCCGCGGCCCCGAACGCGCCGACCGGGTCCGTTCGACGGCCCGCCGCATCGTCGAGCACGAGTCGTACCGCCGCGAGCCGTCGGCCCACCGCGGCTCTGCCGAGGCATGGCTCGAGTCCTGCGCGTACGGCACCGGGCCGGCCGGAACGGGCACCCCCGAGACCTGGGCACGGTCGGCCACACGCAGCACCTCACGTACATCACCCGCTGTCTGGTGGGCGGTGACAGGGTCTGAGCGGCGTCCGCCTCACGGCAGGTCGACGACCGCCCACACCGTCTTGCCGGGCGCGGCGCTGCGCGGCGAGACACCCCAGTCGGCAGCAAGCGCCTCAACGAGTACGAGCCCTCGCCCCGACTCCGCGCCTCCCGAATCAAGCCGCGTCCCTTTGGCCGGACGCTTCTCCGTGCGCGCGTCGGTGACGTCGATCCGCAGCCGCGCCGGCGAGGCGGCGAGCCGCAGATGGAAGTCCCGCCCCGGCACGTGCCCGTGACGCACGGCGTTCGCCACCAGTTCGGCGGCGATCAGGGTCATGGTCTCGTTGGCGGCCGAGTCGTAGGGATGCCCCCAGCCGTGCAGTCGGTGCGATACGAGGCGCCGCGCAAGCCGCGCTCCGCGGGGCGTCGAAGTGAACTGCATCGTGAACTCGTGGGTGGTATCCGGGTCGTGCACAAGCCCTGCGGGTGGAACGGTCATTGGCCTCATGTCGATCACCTTGCTGCCGCCAAATCCCCGTTGACCAGCCTGGACGCGCGGACGTCCGGGCGGTGTACGCGGACTCGCCGGGCCCTACTCGTGGTGAGACCATCGCGTACATGTTCGTAACCGACGGGGGAGCCGACGCGTTGATGCAGCATGGGGAGGAACCACCGGCCTCCGATCCGGTCGCAGAAGTCAGAAGGAGGCAGGCGATGGTGAAACTGCCGCTCAAAGTGGGACAGGAGCATGTCGCCAAACTGGCGCGGCTGCATGATCCGATCGGTGCCGTCGAGGAACTGGTGTGGAACGCGCTCGACGCGGACGCCGAAAACGTGGTCATCGAGCTGTGTACGAACGAACTCGGTGGCGTCGAAAGCGTGGTCGTCGCGGACGACGGCACGGGGATGCCCGCCGATCGCTGTCCCGGATACTTCCAGCCGATCGGCACGTCGTGGAAACGCCTGGCGGAATCGAGCCCGTTGAAGAAACGAGCCCTGCACGGCAAGAACGGACAGGGCCGTATCCACCGAGGACCGCCTCGACGGCTTCTTCGTCAAGAACCTCGAATCCGTGCAGGGCGACGAGCGAGACGTGATGATCATGTCCGTCGGTTACGGCCGCGACGAGCACGGGAAGCTGGGGCTGAACTTCGGTCCCATCAACAAGGGCGGAGGCTGGCGGCGCCTCAATGTGGCCGTCACCCGTGCCCGTTACCGCATGGAGGTCGTCGCCTCCTTCCGTGGTACGAACCTGGCCGACAGCCCCAACGAGAGCGTGCAGCACCTCAAGCGCTATCTCGAGTACGCCGAGAGCGGGCCCGCCGTCCTCGCCGCTGACGCCGTCCGGTTCGACGCCGAACCCGACAACCCCTTCGAGGAGTCGGTGCTCGACGTCCTGCAAGGCTGGGGCTACACCGTCCAACCGCAGGTCGGCGTCGCCGGCTACCGCATCGACCTCGGCCTGCGCCACCCGGAGCTGCCGGGCTCCTACGCACTCGGCATCGAGTGCGACGGAGCGATGTACCACTCGTCCCGAGCCGCCCGCGACAGGGACCGGCTGCGGGAGCAGATCCTGAACGGGCTCGGCTGGCGCCTCTACCGGATCTGGGGAACGGACTGGTACCGGGGGAGGGCCGCCGCCGAGCTGCGCCTGCGGGAAGCCGTGGAGCAGGCCGTCGCCCAAGGGCCCCTCACGGCCACCCTGCCGGCGCCTCGCGGCGCCGACCGGTCGTCGGACGGCACCGCAGGACCGGGAGCGGAAACACGTTCGGCCGGCGGCGGGACAGGCCGGGTCGCCACGGCGGCGGGCCGCCCGGCGACGGGATCCGGCGGTCTGGACATCGAGCACGAGCGCGTACCGGTGGAGGTCGAGGCGGACCGGGAGTGGAGTGCCGAATACCGGGCCAGTGCGTTCACCGTCTCTTCGGCCTACGAACTCCACACCCCCGAAGCCAGGCGGGAGCTGCGCAACGCACTGGCTCGGATCATCGAGACGGAAGGGCCCGTCCACGAGGACCTGCTCGTCCAGCGGGCACGTGAGGCGTGGGGCGTCGCCCGGGCCGGAAACCGCATCCGGGACAACGTCAGGCAGGTCGCGCAGACACTTGTCCGGTCGGGACTCGTCACCTCCGGCGGATCGTTCTTCGACCTGGCCGAAGGCAGCGTCCTCAAGGCACGCAGGCCCGCCCCTGGCGACACCCCGCGGAAGATCTCGTACATCGCTCCTGCCGAACGGCACTTGGCCCTCTGCGAGTTGGCCGCCGAGTGCCCGGGCATGTCGGAGGACGAACTCGTCAAGCAGACGTGCGACTTCTTCGGCTGGCAACGGATCGGGAAGGACATCCGCGCCTGCCTGGCCGCCGACATCGCCGAGCTGTACCGGCAACGCCGCCTGGAGGGAGGCCCGGGCCGGATCGGCGTGCCGGCAATGGGATGAGTCCCGGCCCGTCCACCCGCTGTCGCCTGCTCAGCGGCAAACATCAGCTCGCATCGGCGAGACATCCATTAGGCCAAGGATTCAGCGACGGCCGGCGCCCCGCCGCGCTTGGCCTCCAGCAACTGCCGGCGCTGGGCGCCACCTGAGACGCGGTGCAAGCCGTACGAACCGGGCTTGTGCGCCTCGTCGGCCAGATGCTTGACGATGCCCTTGCACACGAACTCCTTCAGCTTCGCGCCAGGACGACCGTCGATGTGGAACCACAGCGCGACGTCGTACCTGTGGGCGAACTGGAAGATGCCGGCCCGTCGGCCCAGGCTGATGCACTGGCCGGCGAACGCCTGGTTGAGGGGCGAGGGCTGCTCCCCTGCGATCCTGCTGAGCACCGTGTCGGCGGCCCGCGCGCCCAAGGGCATGGCGGCCTGGCAGCTCATCCGCAGCGGCAGGTCCGACGGGGCCGCCGAGTCGCCGGCCGCGACGATGCGTACGTCGTCCACGCTGGTCAGCGTCTCGTCCGTGAGCAGGCGGCCCAATGAGTCGGTGCTCAGCCCGCTGCGCGCGGCCAGGTCCGGTACGCCGAACCCGGCGGTCCAGATCGTCACGGCGCTCGGCAGCACGCGGCCGTCGCTGAGCCGCACGGCATCGCGGGTCACTCCCGTCACCGACGTGCCGGGCCCGTCCACCACGGTCACACCGAGTTCGGCCAGCCGCCTGGCCACCGAGCGCCGCCCCGAGGATGCAGGTACGGGCCGAGCACCCCGCCGCACACCAGAGTCACGCCGCGGCCTCCCTCCGCGAGCTCGGCCGCCGTCTCGATGCCGCTCGGGCCGGCTCCGACCACCGTCACCGCGGCCGACGCAGGTACCTCGTCGACGACCGACCGCAGCCGCTGCGCCTCCTCCAGGCCGGCGAGCGGGTAGGCGAACTCGGGCGCGCCGGGCACGCTGGGGTCGGCGCTGCCACTGCCCACCGCGTAGATCAGGTAGTCGTAGCCGACCGCGCCGCCGCCCGCCAGTGTCACGCTCCGTCCGGGGGCGTCGATCCGTGCCACCGAGTCGACGACCAGCCGGACCCCCTCGGCCAGGACTTCCCGGTAGTCGACGACCGCCTCATGGGACCCGCCCACCAGCTGATGCAGGCGTACCCGCTCGACGAAGGTCGGACGCGGGTTGATCAGCGTCACTGTCACGTCGTCGCGCTGCATCAGGCGATTGGCGGCCATGACGCCGGAGTATCCGCCGCCGATCACGACCACTTCGGTGTTCCCGGTCATGGTGTCTCCTTCGTTTCAAGGGGTTCGGCCTCAAGACACCGGGCGGTCGACCGCTGTGACATCGTGTGCGACAGATCACGGACCACGGACCGGCCCCTGCCGGGCGGGTCCGCCGGGCGGGTCCGCCGGCCGGGTCGTCAGCGCCCTGCCGTGACCGGCCTCAGAGCCGGCTCAGCTCCCACAGGCGCCAGATCCCGTTGCCGTCGGCAAGGTGGTGACCGCCGGTGACTGTGGCGCGGGCACCATCGCCCGGTCGCTCGGCGTGTCCGAGCGGACAGTGGGGGCAGGCTCACCGAGCTGATGGCCGAACTGGGCGTGGAGACCCGCTTCCAGGCCGGCGTCCGGGCGGCCCCGCAGAGGCCGGCTCCGACCCGTTCCGGCAGATTCATACGGTTGCCCCGTGCTCGACGGGCGCAGCGCCCGCGAGGCGCGGCCCGGCCGACTCCTGGTGTCGTCGGCAGGGACGTCCCGCCGAGGACGGCTACGCTGCTGCGGCAGCAGGTGCGCAGGTCGGAGCCGTATCTTCCCGCCTGGCAACTCCTAGGCGCCAGGAGCCTTGTACCGCACGTTCGCGGCCTTGCGCAGAGCGTCCATCGTCTCGTCGACGGTCACGAGGACGGTCGTCTCCAGTGAGCTCAGCGCACCTCCGCCGGTGATCGCCAGGGCGACCGCTGCCATGGACACGTTGTCGGGGGCTTCCCACAGCGTGTAGCCGTCGTGTCTGCCGAAGGCGTACCAGAACCCGTGGAGCTTTCCGCCGACCGACTCGATGTACGCCTGAGCGGCCCCTCTGCGGTCCTCCGGGTTGCCGATCATCCTGGCCCAGCTCTCCGGCGTGTAACTGAATCTCGACAGATAGAGCGGCATTGTCTCTCCCTCTCGTTCGCCGGGTCCGGGCGAGGTGCGGACGGGCGTCGAACTGTAACCGGCCGCATCGGCCGGGAAAGGGAGCCGCGCAACTCGTGCCAGGCGTTTCCCCCGGACAGGCCCCGCAGCCCTTCGCTTCCTCCGCCGCACTCGCCCGCTGCTCCTGCTCGGCAGGGCGGGACCGAAGTTCGCCGATTCTCCTGAGGCATGAGTGGCGGAAGAGAGGGAAAGCGCTGCTTCACCAAGCTCCCAGAGCCCCGAAGGGCGCCAACGGAAGGAGACGACTGTGTTGATGGCTC
Organism: Streptomyces sp. Tu 2975; assembly: GCF_009832925.1. Classification (GTDB taxonomy): domain Bacteria; phylum Actinomycetota; class Actinomycetes; order Streptomycetales; family Streptomycetaceae; genus Streptomyces. The sequence continues at coordinate 1,582,911 of NZ_CP047140.1, read as the reverse complement.
ACCCCGTCATCCTCGGAAACCTGGTCGAGCAGTACGAGACGCTGAAGGTCCTGCACGCCGAGAACGGCAGCGCCGAGAGCCGGCAGCGTATGGACGACATCGCGTACACCCTGTGCGTCTCCACCGGCACCCGGGACATCGACGCGGCATTGATCGCCGCCCGCCATCGGCTGCCCGGCGCCCGGCCGGAGGACGATTCCCTTCTCACCGCCTGAACGACCGCATCAGGCAGGCGTGACGACGCGGCCTCGGGCAACAAGAAGGCCATGGGAACGCTGAGCCGATGGGAACTCGCCCTCGAGCGCAAGCAGGGCGCACTGCTCGACAAGGTGTTCCGCAGGGAGCCGGTGGAACTGCTCGACGCCCTGCGGCGCGAATGCGACGACCACGCCGTGGTCTGCAGCGAAAGCCGTGTGGTGGTGCCTAACGCCTACGAGATCGAGCTCGCCGACACCGTGCACAGAGAACTCGCGCGCAGGGAAGAGGAACTGGGGCAGGAGCTGATCGACACACTTGCCCGTCACGGTGACGAGAAGGGCTATGAATGGGCAGGCCCGCTCACGGTGCACATCACCGACACCGCCTCCGCGCACCTGCCCAACGGGCGCTACCGGGTGTCCAGCACCCCCGCGCCGCAGGTCCGCGCGGACTCGTTCCCCGCGCACTGACCTGCCGCCCCGTCGCAGCCCGTCGTAACAGCCCCTTCGGGCGTGGCTGTTATGACGGGACGGCGGCAGCGGTGTGCGGCTCGTCGGTCTCCGGCTCCTGGGGCGGCTCGCTCAGCTGCTCGCGCAGGTAGTTCCAGACGACCGCGATCAGCGCCGCGACCGGTACGGCGAGCAGACTGCCCACGATGCCGGCCAGGCTGCCGCCCAACGTCACCGCCAGCAGGATCACGGCCGCGTGGAGCCCGAGCCCGCGGCTCTGGATCATGGGCTGGAAGACGTTGCCCTCGAGCTGCTGCACCACCACGATGACGGCCAGCACGATCAGCGCGTCCGTCAGGCCGTTGGAGACGAGCGCGATGAGCACCGCGACGAAACCGGCGAACAGGGCGCCGATGATCGGCACGAACGCGGAGACGAACGTCAGCACCGCGAGCGGGAGCACCAGCGGCACCCCGAGCACCCACAGGCCCAAGCCGATCAGCACGGCGTCGAGCAGACCGACGGCCGCCTGGGAACGTACGAACGAGCCCAGGGTCTCCCAGCCGCGCTCCGCCACGGTCGGGACGTCGGTGGCGAGCCGGCCGGGCAACTGACGCGCGAGCCAGGGCAGGAAACGCGGGCCGTCCTTGAGGAAGAAGAACATCAGGAAGAGCGCCAGGACGGCCGTGACCACGCCGTTGACCACGGTGCCCACTCCCGTGACCACGGCGGAGACCATGCTGCCGACGCCGTCCTGGGCGCGGGCGACCGCGCTGTCGAAGGCCTGGTTGATCTGGGCGTCGCCGATGTTCAGCGGCGGCCCGGCGGCCCACTCGCGCAGCTTCTGGATGCCTTCGACCACGCCGTCGCTCAGCTCGCCGGACTGCGACGCCACCGGCACCGCGATCAGTGCCACGACGCCTGCGGCGACCGCGAGGAACAGCACGGTCACCGTTGACGCGGCCAGGGCGGGAGGCCAGCCGAGCCGCCGAAGGAAACGGGTCAAGGGCCACGTGAGCGTCGTGAGGAGCAGGCCGACGATGAGCGGCCAGACGACCGACCACATCCGGCCCAGAACCCACAGGGCCACCGCGGTCGCCACGAGGACGAGCAGCAACTCGGCGGAGATGCGCGCCGATGCCCTGAGCGCGGCGCGGGTTCTCGTGGAACTCAACGTGACAGACATGGGATCACCCTATTAGCACTCCCTTCGTGGCTCGTCATCGCGGCTGTTCCGGAGGGACTGCGGGTGCGTATCGGCCCTCCACGACGCCCACGGATACGGGCACCTGGCGCCGGGACTCGTGCCCCACCGGTGACGCCACCTTCGCCGTACACGGCACCGGAATCCTTCGACAGGGCGCTTGAGCCGGGCCGCGTCACAGCGACCCGGCGAGGAACCACGGCCCGCGTGCTCACCGCTCCAGTTGCTTGTGCGCGCTCTCCGGCAGCCGCAGATACACCGCGGACGAGACGAGGCACAGCGCCGCGACGTACCAGGGGAACAGGCCCGGACGGTCCAGGTCCTTGAAGAGCGTGCCGATGTACGGGGCGGTGCCGCCGAAGACGGCGACCGTCAGGGAGTACGGGAAGCCGATGCCGGCCGCCCGTACGCGCGCCGGGAACACCTCCGCGTTCACGGCCGCCGAGATCGACGTGAAGCCGGTCAGCAGCACCATGCCCGCACACTGCACGAGCAGCAGCGACAGGAACGAGCCGTTCACCGCCCGCAGCAGCGGCACGCTCAGCACCGCGAAGCCGACCCCGAAGAACAGCAGCGACGGCTTGCGGCCGAAGCGGTCGGACAGCAGCCCGCCGACCGGCTGGAGGACAGTGAAGAACGCCAGTGACAGCGTCCCGGCGAGCAGGGCGTCCGCCTTGTCGATGTCCGTGGTGAGCTCCGCGTACGTCGGCAGGTACGACGTCCACGTGTAGTACGCGATCGTGCCGCCGGCCGTGATGCCGCAGATCAGCAGCGACTCGCGCGGATGGTGCCGCAGTGCGTCGAACAGGCCGGGGCGTGGGCCCTGTTGCTGCTCGGTGCTGCGCGTCTCGTGCGCGCTGCGCCTGATCCAGAAGCCCACAAGGCTGAGCAGCGCGCCGATCACGAACGGCACGCGCCAGCCCCACCCGTCCATCTGACCCTGCGCCAGCGCGCTCACCAGCAGGGCGGCGACACCGGACGCCGCCAGCTGCCCGATCGACGTGGAGACGTACTGGAACGACGAGAACAGCCCGCGCCGCCCCGGGCCCGCCGACTCCACCAGGAACGTGGTCGACGCGGCGAACTCGCCGCCGACGGACAGGCCTTGCAGCAGCCGCGCCACCACCAGCACCACGGGCGCGAGGATCCCGGCGGCGGCGTACGTCGGTGTCAGGCCGACCAGCAGGCTGCTGCCGCCCATGAGGAGGATGGTGACCGTGAGCGCGGCGCGCCGGCCGTGCCGGTCGGCCACGGCGCCCATGATCAGCCCGCCCACGGGGCGCATGAAGAACCCGACGGCGAAGACGGCGAACGTCGACAGCAGCGGCACGAGCGAGTTGCCGGAGCTCCTTGGGAAGACCTGATCGGCGATGTAGGTGGCGAGGAAGGTGTACGCGTACCAGTCGTACCACTCCACCGCGTTGCCGACGGAGGCCGCGAGCAATTGCCGTACGGGGTGTCCGGCGGGGGCCGTGGCGATCACCGGGGCGGGGGCCGTCTCTTGCGGGGGAGTCTTTCGTGGGGGGATCGTGGCCATGGTCACGGTCTCCCCGACGCGGGGCACTCGTACGCGTGTTTCCGCGGGGTGCGTCGCACGACATCCACCGGCAGGCGTGCACGCACACCGGCCCTGCTTCTACCGCCCTTCGACGGCGTCGAGGTGCCTGCCCACCGGCCCGACCGCTGCGGACGGCAGCTCGACGGTGAGGTGTGGGGACATCGCGCGGAGGAAGTCGGACGCGTCGAAGATCTCGCCGGCCGAGGCGACGCCGACCGTCCTGGTCCGGCCCGTGAGGATGCGGTCGACCGCTTCCACCGCGAGCGGCGCGGTGACGGCATAGATGTCCTGGCCCGTCGCCACGGCCCGCCGCTCGGTGCCGCCGGAGCGCACGACGACGTCGACCAGGAAGGTCTGCGCGGACCGCCCGTCCTCGTCGACCGCGGTGGGGGCCGGCGTGTCCGGGGCGGACAGGTCCCGGGCCGCCTCGACCGTCATGTAGGTGCGCACTTCGGGGACGGACAGATGGCTGGGGACGGTGACGACGTCGGCCATCGTGAACTCCCCGATGACCTCCCGTGAGCCCAGGGGGTCGGGGAAGGGCCACTTGAGGGTCTGCGCCTCGTCGTGGCGGTGGTCCAGCCGCCCGTTCCTGTAGACGACGCGTGCGCCGCCCCGCCGCTGCCGGGAGACCGCGCCGGCGGCCCGCGTCCCGCCGGTGGGCTGCCAACTGTTCAGTCCGTACGCGATGTGCGCCTCGTCGGCCGCCGTCCACTCGCCCATCGCCGCGGTGGCCAGCAGGTCGCCGAGGGCGCCGAAGAAGGCCATCGCGGGGACGATCACAGCTCCCGCGGCGCGGGCAGGGTCCGCGAAGTGCGCGAACGTGTCGACGTTGGCCTCGATCTCGGCCGCCACGTCCACGTACGGGATCCCGGCCCGCAGCGCCGCCTCGATCACGGGCGCGGCTGTCGTGGCGAAGGGTCCGGCACAGTTGATCACCGCTGTCGCTCCGGTCAGCGCGCGGTCGAGCGCCGCCGGATCGTCGACGGACGCCGGCCGGGCCTCGAGGCCGGGACAGGACGCCACCAGTGCCTGGAGCTTGCCGGCGTCGCGGCCGGAGAGTACGGGGACGAACCCGCGCCTCCGCAGCTCCGCCACCACGAACCGCCCGGTGTGCCCGTAGGCGCCGTACACCGTGACCAACTGTCCCGATCCCATCGATTCTCCTGTGCTCGAGTGATCCACTGAGTACATCCTGGCGGGCAGGGACGACCGATCGTGAGTGTCTGGAACGACATGACCCGTACAATTCCCGACATGCCTACTGTCGCGCTTGCCGTCACCGACGGAATGCTGCACTTCGAACTGTCGTTGGCGCACGAGGTGTTCGCCGCCGCCCCGGCCGGCGTGACGGTTCCCTGGTACGACGTCATCGTCTGCGGACCGGTCGCCGTGCCGGTCGGCCGATTCATGCTGGCACCCGACTCCGGGCTCGACCGGCTCCAGTACGCCGACACCGTGATCGTTCCCGGCTGGGCGGACGTCGACGAGGAGCCGCCCGCCGACCTTGTCGACGCCGTGCGCGCGGCCCACGAGGCGGGCGCGCGCGTGATCTCCCTCTGCACGGGCGTGTTCGTACTGGCCGCGGCCGGCCTGCTGGACGGGAAGCGCGCGACCACGCACTGGGCACACACCGAGGCTCTGGCCGCCCGTCACCCCCGGGTGGAGGTCGACCCGGACGTGCTCTACGTGGACAACGGGAGCGTGCTCACCTCCGCAGGCAAGGCCGCCGCGCTGGACCTGTGCCTGCACGTCGTGCGCCTCGACCACGGCTCGTCGATCGCCAACGCCGTCGCCCGCCGCCTGGTCGTACCGCCGCACCGGGCCGGCGGTCAGGCCCAGTTCGTCACCACCCCGGTGCCTGCCCAGGACGACCATCCGCTCGCCGCCCTGCTTCCCTGGATCGTCGAACGGCTCGACCAGCCGCTGACCGTGGAGGATCTGGCCCGTCAGGCACGGATGAGCTCACGCCACCTTGCCCGCCACTTCAGGGCGGCGACCGGCACCACCCCTCTGCAATGGCTGCTGACCCAGCGGATCCGGCACGCCCAGGAACTGCTGGAGAAGACCGACGACAGTGTCGATGCCGTCGCGGCCGCCACGGGCATGGGCACCGCCACGACGCTGCGCCGGCACTTCAACCGCACGGTCGGCGTGCCCCCGGACACCTACCGCCGCACCTTCCGCTCACGGCCCTGCTGACAGCCCGGGGTGCCCGCTCGAGCGGCGCCCGGCCGGCCGGGCGGGCCCCCTCCCGCGACGAACCGGCTGACGCGCCCGCGGGCCTGGAACCGCCTTTGCCGAACGGCGCCGCTCCCGATCACACGGAGCGGGAGAGCTGGTCGCGCACCCACCGAGGGTCGGGGTTGACATGAGGCCGTCCCGCCACGAAGACAGTCGGCACGGTCTCGTTGCCGTCGTTGGCCGGTCGGGACGCGCCTCGAGCCGAATTCGACATCATGGGCGGCTGCACGGGTGCACACCCCGGGTGCAGCCCTGCCCGATGCGGGCCGAGCAGTTCTTGCGTGATCGCCCAGTTCTCCGGCCGGATGCGCGGCAGTTGGTGCCACAATCCCGCCATGGATCAGGGGGAAGCGGCCGTTTGGGCCGCGGGCATCGGCGTCGGGGCAACGCTCGTCATGGCGCTGGCGGCCCTGCACACAGGCCGCCGTGCGAACAAGGCCGCACTCGATGCAGCGCGCGAGGCTGGGAGGGCCCAGGTCGAGGCAGCGTTGGCCGGTGTGCGGCTCCAGTTGGACGGGCATCGCGAGGACGCGCTGTGGCAGGCGCGGCGGGATGCGTACGCGCAGTTCCTGAACGGCATCGAGAACGTGCGCATGGCGCTCGTCCACCTGGCGGTCGCGGGGCCTCGGTACTTCGAGGAAGGGCTCGGACGTGGGAGCGCGGTGGGGGAGGGGCTCACTCATGCGCGGGAGCAGTACCAGAACCTGTTGTTGCGCCACTCCGCTCTGCGCCTGTCCGCGGACGATCCCGAAGTGACGGACGCGGAACGGCTGTCCCGTCTGGCCGGCCGGCTCCTGGAGGACTTCGACGACTACGCGGGCGCGTTTCCAGCAGGGGACCCCACTCCGGCGTGGCGGCGGTTCGACGAGGGCCTGCACGAGCTGCGCGACGGGGTCGAGGAATGGGCGCTGGACGCGCGGCGGCGGGTGCAGGCGCAGCGTGGGGCAGGGGCGCCGCCACCCCGTCCGGGTGACGACTGAGCGGTTGCGGCGGCGCGGGCGGGGTACTGGGGCTCAGCCCGCCTGCGCCGCGGTCGGATTCCCCTTCCTCCCCGCCGAGACGACCAGCTGCGCGTTGCTTGCACGGGAACGTGCGACTGTCTGGGACGTGCGTGCCTCGACGATGTACGCCCAAGCAGGAGTTGGTCGCGCAGCCGCCCACAGCTTGCGCGGTACGCGTGCTGACGGGGTCACGACCGGTAGTAGTCGTCGATGGGGACGCGGGCCTCGTCGAACAGGGCCGGACCGAGTTCGGTGACCGTCGGCCAGGCGCCGGCCGGGTTGAGCTCGATGAGCTGCTCGGTGGAGAGCGCGTAGACGACGCGCCCCAGACCGGAGCGGACGATGCCGCCGGCGCACATCCCGCAGGGCTGACAACTGGTGTACAGGGTGGTGCGTGCGGTCGTCTCCTGATCGAGTTCGCGGGCCGCCCAGCGGGCGAGCTTCAGTTCCGGGTGGGCGCTGATGTCGTTGTCGCGCCGCACCGTGTTGTGCGCCTCGGCGAGAGTCGCGCCGTCCGGGCCGACCAGCAGGGAGCCGTACGGCGCGTCGCCCAGCGTGACGGCGTGGGCCGCCAGGGCGATGGACCGCCGCAGGTGCACAGCGTCGGCGGGGGAGATCATGATGGTGTCCTCCAGTGTGTGGCCACGGCCGTGAGCGCCTGCCAGGCCACATGGGGCCGGCGGGTCTCCTCCGGATCTCCGTCGTATGGGTCGAGCACGACGGTGTCGGCGCCGAGCCGGCGCAACTCGTCGAGATCTTCCAGGACCTGCTCGATGGTTCCGACGCCGGCGAGCCGGTCAGGGTCGTCGACCGGCGTCGTGGTCAGCCGCAGTGCGATGCGAGGCGTGAATCCCGGCAGCGAGCGGTTCGCCACGGCCGAGCGCAGCCAGGGCATCGTGTTTCTCAGGGGATGCCAGGCGTCGCCGAACCTGACGGCGCGCCGCACGGCGGCCTCGCTGTTGCCGCCGACCCAGATGGGTACCGATGTGGTGGGGCCGTCGGCTTCCTCGCGCCAGGCGTTCCTCAGGGCCGCCAGGTACTCGTCGGTGAGCCTGCCGCGTTCGGTGAACGGCACGCCGAGCGCGTCGAACTCCTGACGTGCCCAGCCGACGCCGACGCCGAGCACGAGCCGCCCGCCGCTGAGCAGGTCGAGGTTGGCTGCCATACGGGCGAGCAGCAGCGGATGCCGGTAGGGCATGACGAGCACGGTCGTGCCGAGGCGTAGTCCGGTGGTGACACCGGCCAGCCAGGACAGGGTGGTGAACGGTTCGTAGAACGGCTCCGGGTACTGCTCGGCCACGTCCGGGGTGACGGCCACGTGGTCCGACATCATGAGGAGGTCGAAGCCGAGCCCCTCGGTGATCCGTGCCCACTCGCGCAGCACGCCGGGATCCGTTCCTGGTCCGAAGTTGGGTACGTTGACGCCCAGTTGCATGACCGGAGGCTATCCCGGCGAACCAGGAACACGGAACGAACTCTTCCCCGTCGCAGCGGCGATCTACCGGTGATTTCCCGGTAGATTCGCGCCATGGCCGCGAACCTCGATGACGTCGACCGGACGGCCTGCGGACGGCCTTCGAAGAGGCGCCCGATCCGCGCTGTTTCGATCGATCTTCACAACAAATGCATATCGTGCAGGTCGACTCCTGCGTGCCGGGGCACCTCGATGACGACGATGTCCACGGCGACGGGGTCCCGTACGGCCGCGACGCCGGTGCGGCAGTCGGCGACCGGGCGGGACCGGTCACCCGGAAGACCACGCAAACAGCACTGAACAGCGCCCTGTGCCGACTGCGGCAGCGCTCCGGCCAGATGTTCAGCCCGCTCAGCGTCAGCCGGCTCCTGCCCGCCGACTACCACTTCGACGTGGTCATCTTCGACGAGGCGTCGCAGGTGAGGCCGAGCGACGCCGTCAACCGCATCCTGTCGACCCTCAGACCGGCCACCGACGCGGAGCTCGCCGGCTTGCTGGACCAGCCGATACGGCGGTGACCGCAATGGCGTCACCGGCAACCGCCTACGTTACGGCGTCACCACGGGGACGCCTTCCGGGCGGCCGGTGAGCAGCGCTGCGATGTGGTCGGCGCAGCGGAGGGCGGCTCGGCCATCGCGCGCCGGGTCATCCCGGCGATGTGCGGGGTGAGCAGGGCGTTGGACAGGCCGAACAACGGCGAGCTGAAAGCGGCGTGCTCGTGGGCGAAGGTGTCGGCGGCGGCGCCCGCCAGGGGGTGCGCCGGGTCGCGCAGCGCGTCCGCCAGGGCCTGCTCGTCGACGATTCCGCCCCGGGAGGCGTTCAGCAGGGATCGAACCGGGCCGCATCAGCGCCAGTTCCGCCTGGCCGATCATTCCACGGGTCTGCGGGGTGAGCGGGAGGTGCAGGGAGATCACGTCGCTGCCGGCCAGCAGGGTGCGGAGGGACTCGGCTCGGGGCACCGCCGCCGCTGCCGGGCGGCGGGAGAGACCGTGGACGGTCATGCCGAGGGCGGCCGCCCGCTTCGCCAGCGCCTGGCCGATCCGGCCGATCCCGGCTCCGGGTGATCGGTCGGGCCGGGGCGGGGCGGGCACCGACCACGTCGACCTGGCCGCCGCCGCCCGCCACGGCGTCACCGTCAAGCCCGTCGCGGACGGTCTCGGCGATCAGCACCGACTCGTCGAAGGCGTCGAAGTCGGAACTCCACCCGGTCCGTCCACGCGGCCCGTGCGCTCGCCCGGTCGGCCACCCGCCGGAGGTTCAGCGTGACGGCCGCTCCGTGCCCGAGCAGGCGCTCCCTAGGAGCCGCGTCCAACAGCAGAACCCGCATCCGTCCCATGAATCCAGTGGCTTACCAGGTGCGGCCCCGAGTATGCCGCCCCGGCTTCGTGTGACGTGTCACAGACAACGAGGGCGGCTCTGTGGCAGCTTCGGCGCAAGCTTCAACGCTCCCGTGTCTCAGAGGAGTTGATGAGGAGCCGCGCCGGGAGCGTTCCGCCCGGGACGGTCTGCCCGCATGTGGAGAGGATCGATTGAGAACCTTGGAAACCGCAACGCTCGACCAGGTGGTCGACACGGCTCGCTATCCCCTGTCGGAACCCGGGAGCGCCGAGGCACAGGCCGTGGTCTCCCGCGCCCGGCTCGAGTTGCGGACTCTCGGCTGCACCGTGCTGCCGGACTTCATCCGTCCGTCGCTCCGCGAAGTCCTGCGGCAGGAGTGCTCGGCCATCGCCCCTCGGGCCCACTACGACGTCGAAACCGTCAACGTCTACAACATCTCGGTGGATTCGGCGCTGCACGAGGACCACCCCGGTCGGCGCACCTTCCAGCGGGGCAACGCCTTCGTCGCGCGCGACCGCGTCCCCCAGAGTTCCCTCATCAGCAGGCTCTACTCCCACCCGGTGTTCCAGGACTTCATCGCCCGCTGCTTCGGGCTGCCGCAGCTCCACGAGCTGGCGGACCCGCTCTCCGGGCTGGTTCTCAATGTCGTCGCTCCCGGCATGGAGCACCCCTGGCACTTCGACACCAATGAGTTCACCGTCAGCATGCTCACTCAGCAGGCACAGGCCGGCGGCGACTTCGAGTACTGCCCGAACATCAGGTCCGCGCACGACGAGCGCTTCGACGACGTCCGGGACGTATTGGACGGTTGTGGCGAGCGGCTGATTCGGAGCCTGCCCCTGCAACCCGGTGACCTGCAGCTCTTCAAGGGTCGCTACTCGCTGCACCGGGTGAGCCCCGTGCGCGGCGAGGTCGCCCGCCACTCCGCGATATTCGCCTACAGCGAGCACCCGGGCGTCATCGGGAGCGTGGCACGGACCCAGCAGCTCTTCGGCCGAGTACTGCCCGAGCATCTGGCGGCCGAGGGCCGGGCCGTGCGGGGCGACCTGCTGCTGGACTAGCGGTATCCCCCGCTCCGCGATGCCCGCTGCGCGATCCGGCGCTGCGCGAGCCCCCGCTGCGCGATCCGCACCAAGCGATCAATGGAGGAGTAGGCCCTGTGCGATTCGACGCCACCGGGAAAGTCTCTCTCGACCACATCTACACCCAGCCCGATCCGCGCAGCTATTTCAGCGCGCTGAACCCGCTCGGCTACCGCATTCCCCAGCAGGCCAAGCCCTACTTCGCCAAACTCATCAAGGAATACCGCGACTCGCAACGTGTCGCGGTCCCCAAGGTGCTGGACATCGGCTGTTCCTACGGAATCAACGCCGCCCTGCTGAAGTACGACGCGACGATGGACGAGCTGTACGCGCGCTACGCCGGCCAGGAGCGCGCGGGAGAGAGCCGCGAAGCCCTGCTGGCCCACGACCGGGAGCTGGCCCGGTCGCGCCGCCCCGCGCAGCCCGTCCGCTTCGTCGGCCTGGACACCTCCGGCAGCGCGCTGTCCTACGCGCTCGACGCCGAGTTCCTGGACGACGCGGTCCACGCCGACCTGGAGGAGCGCGACCCCACGCCGCGGCAGCGCGCCCAGTTCGCCGGGACGGACCTGGTGATCTCGACGGGCTGCCTCGGCTACGTCACGGAGCGCACGCTCACCCGAGTCGTCCAGGCACAGGGCACCCGCCGGCCCTGGATGGCGCACTTCGTCCTGCGGATGTTCCCGTTCGACCCCGTCGAGCACGCGCTGGCCGAGCTGGGCTACCGGACCGTCCGTGCCGAAGGGTTCTTCAGACAGCGCAGGTTCGCCTCTTCTGAGGAGCAGGCGCTCGTGCTGGACAGGATGTCGGCCGTCGGGGTGAATGTGCGGGGCCTGGAGGCGGAAGGCTGGCTGTACGCACAGCTTTACCTCTCCCGGCCCGCCGACGGGGAAGCCACCGGCCCAACGAACTGAATCGAGAGCGGAATTGAACACCAGTCAGGACGTGACTGCCATGACGACCTTCTCCCAGGAGGCCGGTCTGCCGCGCGTGCCGCTGCCCACACTCGAGGCGAGCTGTGAGAGGTTCCTCGCCTGGTGCGAGCCGCTGCTGACCGCCGACGAACTGGCGGCGACGGAGGCCGAGGTGGCAGCCTTCCTCCGGCCGGACGGCCCGGGCCGGGTGCTGCACGCGGCGCTGGAGGAGTACGACGCGGCGGAGGGCGTACACAGCTGGCTCGACACCTTCTGGCCGTACCGCTACCTGGGCCGCCGGGACCGGATCGCGCTCAACGCCAACTTCTTCTTCCTGTTCAAGGATACCGGCCGGCCACAGGTGGAGCGCGCTGCCGGGCTCATCGCCGGGGCCGTCGACTACAAGCGGCAGCTCGACCGGGAGCTCATCCCTCCGGTGATGCAGCGCGGGGAGCCCCAGTCGATGGAGCAGAACAAGTATCTGTTCTCCGCGACGCGTATTCCCGGCGCGGAACAGGACACCGTGCGCAGCCCCTACACCGACCAGTGGCCGGGCCCGTCCCGGGCCCGGCACATCGTGGTGTTCTTCCGGGGAGGCATGTTCCGCCTGGACGTGCTCGGCGCGGACGGCGTCCCGCACAGCCTTGAAGACCTCGAGGCAGGCCTGCACGCGGTGATGAAGGCCGGCGCCGAACCGGCCGCCGCGGACTCCTCGGTGGGCCACCTCACCACCATGGCTCGCGCTGAGTGGGCGGCAGCCCGCGAGTCCCTGCTCGCCTGCCACCCCCGCAACGCGGACGCGCTCGACGACGTCGAGACCGCCCTGTTCTGCGTCTGCCTGGAGGACTTCGCCCCCGCGGACACCCAGGAGGCTTGCGACCAGCTGCTGTACGGCGACCGCGGCAACCGCTGGTTCGACAAGGCGGTGTCCTTCATCGTCTTCGCCGACGGCCGCGCGGGCATCAACGTGGAGCACTGCGAGCTGGACGGCACCACCATCCTCAGCTTCACCGACGCCCTGCTGACGACCTCGGCCGAGGAGCACTCCCGCCGGTCCGGCGCACGCTCCCAGGGGCTGCCGGCACTGGAGCCCCTCGTCTTCGAACTCGACGACGCCTTGCGGGCCCAAGTGCGCTCGGCCGCCGACGCGTTCGCGGCGTACGGAGCCGCCACCGCCACCCGCATCGTGTCCTTCGACGACTTCGGCAGCAGCGCGGCCAAGGCCCTGGGCGTCTCGCCGGACGCGTTCGTCCAGGTCGCCTACCAGCTCGCCCACCAGCGCGCCAAGGGACACCTGGGCGCTACGTACGAGTCGATCGCCACCCGCCAGTACCGGCACGGGCGGACCGAGGCGATGCGCGTCGTCACCCCCGAGATGCACGAGTTCGTCGCGGCCATGACCGATCCGGCAGCCGACGCCGCCACCCGGCGCACCGCGTTCCGGGCCGCCGCCCAGAAGCATGTGACGCGCGCGAAGGAATGCCGGCTGGGAGAGGCACCCGAGCAGCACCTGTGGGAACTGGAACTGATCCAGCGACGGCGCGGGGCCGAGCTGGGAGTGACCGAGCAGCCCGCGCTGTACCGCACTCCGGGCTGGCTGACGATGCGGGACGACTACCTGAGCACCAGCTCCGCACCGTCCGCCAACATCCAGTACTTCGGCTTCGGGGCCACGAGTGACCGGTGCATCGGCGTCGCGTACGTGCTGCTGCCGGAGCGGTTCAACCTCTACCTGAGCACACCGCTGGGGTGGCCGACCAGATGCGGACGTTCGCGGACCGCCTCCGGGAGGCGGTCGGCGAACTTCGGGAACTGCTGGCCGACTGACCGGCCGGGCTGCCACCCCGCGTCGGGATGCAGTATCCCGCGTCGGGGTGGCAGCCCGGCGTCTGCGGCCCGACCCGCGACCGGCTCACGCGCCATGACCGGCGCTTGGGAACCGCCCCACTACCGCCACCCACTTGCCGGTGCACACCGGCACCGTGGATACCGCGGCGGCGCGCCGTCAAGAAGGCGGGAGTTGCTCGCGCACCCACGCAGGGTCCGGGTTCACGTGCGGCCGGCCCGCCACGAGGACGGTCGGTACGGTCTCGTTGCCGTCGTCGGCCGCCCGCACCGCTGCCGCTCCCGCCGGGTCGCGCCAGATGTCGACCCAGTGCAGCCGGCGGGCGTTGCGGCCCAACCGGATGCGCAGTCGCAGGCAGTACGTGCAGCCCGGCCGCCAGAAGACGACCGGCCGGCCGTCGACCGCGCTGAGGCGTTGTGCCTCCAGCGCACCGATCGACCTCGGGAAGATCAGCGGCGAGTTCACAGCTGCCAGCAACCCGAACACCAGCAGGAGCACCACGGCCTCGCCGGGGCTCCCCTTGAGGAACATCCCGGTCGCGACGGCTGAGCCGCAGAGCACGAACAGCGTCGGCAGGATCCAGGGGCGCTTCATGACGACGCAGGCTACCGAGGGCCGCGACGCTCCCCGCACCCGGCCGGGCGGCGCCGCCCCGGCCTGTCATCGGGCTAGGGCCTCTCGTTTGGATCATGCCGGGCTCGCGGGCCCTGGCACGCACGCTCGCCGCGTTGTCGTCGGTCGGCATGGCTCCGCCATGCCTCCCTCCTCCGCCTTGCGATCGCACGCACCAGACCCCGCTCCCTGATCCGGCCTGATCCAAACGAAAGACCCTAAGGGCCCGGGGCCGTGTCGTACTTGTGCATGAGCGAGCCGTCAGCGCCGTAGACCGTGAGGACGTAACCGCGGTCGAGGCGGACGTCCTCGCCGGAGAGGAAGGCACTCAGCGCGTCGGCGAATGTTTCGAAGGGCACGTAACCGTCGTCCTTGTCGGTCCACACCGTCAGCAGCGCGGCACCGTCCGCCCGCCGCGTGTGGTCGATGCCTCGGACGGCGGCGTCTCCGCCGGCCTTTCGGTAGCGCGCGGCCAGGTCGGTGGCGGTGGGGCCGGGCGACGCGGTGGCCGTCGGGGGGCCTGCCGAGGCGTCGTCGTCGGAGCATCCCGAGAGGAGGACCGCGCCAACGGCAGCGAGAACAAGGAGGATTCGTCTCATCGTGTCGGTCTGGCCGATACGAGAGGGTGGCTGCCGGGCGCGCCGACTCTGCGCAGCAAGAGAGTTCGCGCCGCACGGATTCCCGAGATCGCGGCCCTGGAACCCTCGCGTGTTACTCGCCGGTAAGCGATGATGGCCGGCAACCATCCACGCGTTCATGGGCGGAGCCAGCGGTGACGACTTCCGGGAAACAGACCACGGTGCACGCCTTCTGCGACGACGCCCTCGGTGAGCACGACGCCGTCGGGCTCGCAGAGGCGATCCGGCGGCGTGAGGTCGGCGTCGAGGAGGTCGCCCGGGACGCGGCGGCGCGGGTCAGCGCCGTGGAGGCGCGGCTCAACGCCGTTCAGGTGCGGCTCGACGTACCGGCGCGCGGCGCAGGCGTGGGCGCGGGCGGGGTGTTCGCCGGGGTGCCGACCTTCGTCAAGGACAACACCGACTACCTGGGGCTGCCCACCGGTCACGGCAGCGCCGCGTTCGTGCCGAAGGGCGCCCGCCGGCACGCGCCGTTCACGCGGCAGCTCCTGAGCACCGGTGTCACGGTGCTCGGCAAGACCCGGCTGCCCGAGTTCGGGTTCAGCCCGACCACGGAGTACGAGGACGCCGAGCCCGTCCGCAACCCGTGGCACACCGCCCACTCGGCGGGCGGTTCGTCGGGCGGCAGCGCGGCGCTCGTCGCGGCCGGCGCGGTGCCGGTCGCGCACGCCAACGACGGCGGCGGCTCGATCCGGATCCCCGCCGCCTGCTGCGGCCTCGTCGGGCTGAAGCCGACCCGTGGCCGGGTCGTGGCGAACGCGCAGGGCCGTCAACTGCCGCTCGACATCGTCACCGACGGCGTCCTGAGCCGGTCCGTGCGGGACACCGCCGCATTCCTTGCCGCCGCCGAGACGCACTGGCGCAACCCGAAACTGCCCCCGCTCGGCCTGGTCGAGGGCCCCTCTCGGCGGCGGCTCCGCATCGGTCTGCTGCTCGACTCGCCCAACGGGGTGCGATCCGACGCCGCCACCCGGGCCGCCGTCACGGAGACGGCGGCGACGCTCGAAGGGCTCGGGCACACCGTGGAACCGGTGGAGCTGGCGCTTGACCCCCGCTTCACCGAGGACTTCCTCGCCTACTGGGGCCTGTTGTCGTTCCTGATCGGCGTCACGGGCCGGACGCTCGGCGCGGACTTCGACCGGCGCCGCATGGACGGCCTCAGCCGGGGACTGCGCGAGGCGTACGTGAAGGACTGGCTGCGCACGCCCGGAGTGCTGCGGCGGCTGAAGCGCACGCGGGAGGCGTACGCGGCGGCGTTCCGCGGGCTCGACCTCGTCCTCTCCCCGGTGCTCGCCCACACCACGCCGCCGATCGGTCACCTCAGCCCGGGCGTTCCGTACCCGACGCTGATCGAACGGATCCTGGCGTACGTCGCGTTCACACCGGTCAACAACGTCGTCGGAACGCCGTCGATCTCGGTACCCGCCACGAGCGCGACGGAGGACGGGCTGCCCATCGGTGTCATGTTCTCCGGCCGCCCCGGAGACGAGCGAATGCTGCTGGAGGTCGCGTACGCGCTGGAGGCCGGCGCTCCCTTCCGGCGTATCCAGGACCTCTGAGATCCTTGGCCCCATGAGCACACCACCCGACGGGCTGCCCGTGTACCGCGTGCTGACCGGCCCCGACGACGAGGCGTTCTGCCGACGCGTGAGCGAGGCGCTCGGCCAGGGCTACCGACTGCACGAAGGCCCCGCCGTCACCTTCGACGGCGAGCGGGTCGTGGTCGCTCAGGCACTTCTCTGGCCGACACGGCACGGCCTCACCGGGACCGGGAACGAGCGCGGCTGAGGCAGTGGGAAGGCTGCGGCGCCCCCAGGTGCCGCAGCCCCGCTCCCCGGCCCGGAGTTCCGCAGTGCGGTTGGCCGGGTGACGCCGTGGCCGTGGGGCCGGGTGACCGTCAGGCGGTCACGTCGAGCACGTACTGCATCGAGTACAGGATCGCGGGCAGTGCCCCCAGCATGCCCGAGATCGCCCCGATGACGACCGGCAGCCGGTGGGTGGTGCGCAGTGACCTCGCCAGATAGCCGACGAGTACGAAGTAGGCCAGCGAGATGGTCACGCCGGCCAGCAGCCCGATCGATGAGCTTGTGAAGTGCATGGTGAGAGCACTCTCCTAACGTCCGTTTGCCCAGTCCGTGATGACTGCACACGGCGTGCGAGAGGAACGTCGGCAGGCTTCTGGCTAGGAGGCCCTCGGTGTCGTCTCGACGGCGTGACAGCGGTATGACCGTAGCCCAAAAGGCGGTCGCAGCAACAGAGTTGGCATATTCCGAAAACGCCAAGGGCCCCGGGAGGCCATCCCGGGGTTACCCTCGCGACGTATGGTCCAACGGACTGGGCAGTCTGGTGGCGGACGTCAGTTCAACTATGGTGGGCTCCGGCGATATACGAATGATGGACGTCCTGAATACGCCCGCACAGGGCGCGACGAGGTCGGGAGCGGTGATGCGCGGCGAGGAGGCGGCAGGCGCGCCGCAGTTGCGGTTCTCGGTGCTCGGGCCGGTGAGCATCCGGCGCGACGACGGAGAGGTGCTGCCTTCCGGGTCGCCGCAGCAACGCGCCCTCCTGGCAGCCCTGTTGCTGCGCAACGGACGCACGGCCACCGCCCAGGAGCTGATCGACGCCATCTGGGGCGAGGATGCGCCCACCCAGGCCCTGGCGGTCACGAGGACCTACGCCTCACGGCTGCGCAAGATCCTCGGTGTGAACGTCCTGCACAGCGAATCCGGCGGCTACGCCCTGCGCGTCCCCGAAGGCGCGGTGGACCTGGGGATCGCCAGGCGGCTGGCCGACGAGGCTCAGAAGCTGCTGGCGGCCGGCCACGCGGGCGAAGCCCGTGCCCGGATGAACGAGGCGCTCGGCCTGTGGGACGGGGAGGCGCTCACCGCGGTCCCGGGCCCGTTCGCCGACAGCCAGCGCGCCCGCCTGGAGGAGTGGCGCCTGCAACTCCTGGAGGCACGTCTCGACGCCGACCTGGAGATCGGCGCCCATGCGGAAGCCGTCTCCGAGCTGACCGCGCTCACCGACGCGTATCCCCTGCGTGAGCGGCTGCGTGAACTGCTGATGCTCGCCCTGTACCGCAGCGGGCGGCAGGCGGAGGCGCTCGCCGTGTACGCGGACACCCGACGGCTCCTCGCCGACGAGCTCGGTGTCGATCCGCGACCCGAACTCGCCGAGCTTCAACGGCGGATCCTCGCGGCGGACGTGACGCTGGCCACCTCCGGGCTCCGGGCGCCGCGCGCCGCTCCCGCCTCCGCCGCGTACCGTCCGGCCCAACTGCCGGCCAGGGAACCGTACTTCGCCGGCCGGGTGGCGGCCGTGCACGAGACCGTCCGGCGGCTGACGTCGGCCGAGGACGAGACGGCGACGCCCGTCGTCGCGGTGTCCGGCATGGCGGGCGCGGGCAAGACGGCGTTCGCGCTGGAGGTGGGGCACGCAGTCCGGCCCTGCTTTCCGGACGGCCAGCTCTACGCGCATCTCGACCGGCCCCGGCAAGGGACTGCCGACGTGCACGACGTCCTGGGCGACTTCCTCCAGGCCCTCGGTGTCCCGCGCTCCGAACTGCCCGACAGGTGGCAGGCCCGGGCCGCGCTGTACCGCTCCGCCCTCGACGGCCGCCGGATCCTCGTGGTGCTGGACGACGTGCGGGACGCGGCCCAGGTCCGGCCCCTGCTGCCGGGGACGGCAGGGTGTGCGGCGCTGGTCACCAGCCGTGGCCGGATGGTCGATCTGGCGGGGGCGCACCTCGTGGACCTGGACGTGATGTCCCCGGCGGAGGCCGTCCAGTTCTTCACAGGCGTCGTCGGTGCGGAACGGGTGGCCGACGAGCACGAAGCCGTTCTCGACGTGGTGGCGGCCTGCGGCTTCCTGCCGCTCGCGATCCGCATCGCCGCCTCCCGGCTGGCCGCCCGCCGCACCTGGACGGTCCGCGTGCTGGCGGCCAGACTCGCCGACGAGCGCCGGCGGCTGGAGGAACTTCGCGCGGGTGACCTCGCGGTCAAGAGCGCCTTCGAACTCGGCTACGGGCAACTGGACCCGGCCGGCGCACGCGCCTTCCGTCTCCTGGCCCTCGCCGACGGCCCCGACATCCCCCTGGCGGCCGCGGCGGCCGTCCTGGACCTGCCCCAGCGTTACGCCGAGGACCTGCTGGAGGGTTTGGTGGACGCCTCCCTGCTCGAGTCCGTGGGTCCGCAGTGGTACCGCTACCACGATCTCCTCCGTCTCTTCGCCCGCGCCTGCTGTGAACGCGAGGAAGCGGCACCGGAGCGCGAGGCCGCCCTGCTGCGCCTCGAGCGCGCCCGCGACCAGGACGGCGACCGTGCCCGCGTTCCAGCCCCGGACCCGGCGCCCGCCATCCACCGCGGGTCCTGAGACACGGCATCGCGTGGGGGCGGTCCGGGAGTCACCCGAACCGCCCCTGTCGTACGCCCCCGGGCCGCGGACCTACCGGACCGGCTTGAGCTCCGCCATCTCGTTCCAGCCCTGGCCCGGGACCTCGACGTGGATGATCTCCGGGGTGGTCGCGATGGCCGCCGCCATCGACTCCATGCCGGCCCGGAAGTGGTCGGAGGCCACATGTGCCGCGCCCGCGTCGGCGTCGGCGAAGGCCTCCAGGAGCGTGAACCTGTGAGGGTCGTCGACGCTGCGCGACCAGTCGTAGAAGAGGTTTCCGGGCTCGGCGCGGGTCGCGCGCGTGAAGTCGTCGACGATCTCGAGCCAGCGGTCGCTGTACTCGGGGCGGACGGTGAACCTGACGGCGATGAAGATCATGCCGTCCACGGTGCCGCCACCGGCCGCGCGGAGCCACTAGCGGCGCGCCCGATTCCGGCTGTGCCGGAAAACGGCCCGAAAACGGTCCGAGAGCGGCCGGAAAACAGCCGGAAAGCGGCCGCAAAACGGCCGTCCGGTCAGAGCGACGCCGTCGCCGCGGCCCGCGCCAGCGCCGCCCGGATCTCCCCGTGCCGCCGCCGGAAGTCGGCGGTGGGCAGCGACACCGACAGCGCCCGCACCACGCCCTCCGGGCCGTCGGCCGGCTGCGGCAGCGTGGTCGCAAGGCAGGTGAACCCGGGGTCCGCCTCGCCCATCGACACCGCGAGGCCCTGCCCCCGCACCTGCGCGACCTCCGCCTCGAAGCGTTCCGCCGTCGTGATCGTGCGGTCGGTGAACCGGGCCATGCCATGCTCGGCCAGATACCGCCGCCGGGCCGTCCTCGGCAGCGCGGCGAGCAGCACCTTCCCGTGGGCGGTGGCGTGTGCGCGGGTCTCGGGTCCGGGCAGGAAGGGGTGGGCCACGTCCGTCACCGGCACCGTGCTGTCGATCATGACGATCCGGCCGTCCCGGTACGCGGTGAAGTACGCCTCTGCTCCGGTGGCCCGCCGCAGCCGGGGCAGCAGCTCGGCGATCTGCGGCCCGAGCCCCAGGTGCCTCCGGTGCGACCGGTGCAGCGCGGCCAGCCGCGGCCCGGGGGCGTACCCGGCACCGGTGCGGACCAGGTGCCCGCGGGCGGTCAGCGGCCCCAGCAGGTGGTACACGGTCGACAGCGAGCACCCCAGCCGCCGGGCGAGGACCTTCGCCCCGACCGGCCCGGGAGCGTCCGCCACGGCGTCGAGGATCTCCAGCGCGCGGTCGACCGACTGCGGCACGGCGGGGCGGGGTGCTGGGCGGGTCATGCGTCTGTTCCTTCCGGGCGTACGTATCCCCGAGCCTACGCGGCGGGGCACCCGGCCCGGCCGCGTACGCGCCCCCAGGAGCCCTCGCCCGCTCAGCCCAGGAAGTCCGTGACCGCGCGCACGAAGCCCTCGCGGTCGTCGTGCCAGGGGAAGTGGCCCGCGGCCGGCAGGACGACGGTCCTGGCGTCGGGGAACGCCGTGGCGGCCGCGGTCACCGCGCGCGGCGGCGCGGCCACGTCGAACTCGCCCGCCAGCAGGAGGGTGCGGCCCTCGAAGGCCGACAGCGCCTCGCGGGTCGCCGCGGGGGCGAAGGCGCCCTCCGCGTCGTACAGCGCCCCGGCCTCCTGGTTGCGCTGCTGCGGGCCGGCCGCCCGGTGGGCGCGGGCCGCCGGGTCCCAGCGCCCGTGGGTGAAGGGTGCGACGGCCTCCCAGTCGCTTTCCGTCGTGCGTCCCTGGGTGACCGCCTCCAGGGCTTCGTAGGCCGCCGGGAACCACTCCTCGTCACGCCGGAGCCGGGCCGTCTCCAGGCGGTCCTCCGCGGTGGCCTCCTCGCCGACGGCCTGGCCGCCGGGCGTCACGAGCACCAGGTCGGAGACCCGCTTCGGGTACCGGGCCGTGTAGAGCGTCGCCAGCTCCGCCCCGGCCGAGTGTCCGAGGAGACGCATCCGGTCGAGACCGAGGTGCAGGCGCAGCGCCTCGACGTCGTCCACCAGCCGGTCACAGCGGTACGAGGCGGGGTCGGTGGCGGCCGCGGACGCGCCCGTCCCTCGCAGGTCGAGCCCGATCACACGGTGGCCGGCCGCTGCGAGGCCCCCGAGGTCGCCGAAGTAGGCGGATGCCCGCATGGGGCCGCCCGGCAGGCAGATCAACGGCGGGCCGTCACCGGAGACATGGCAGGCGAGAACGGTCCCGTCGGGGGCCTGGAAGGTGGGCATGGCCCGACCCTGTCAGCACCTTCCGGGAGGGTCAAGCGGCCGCTGCCCTGTGCCGAACGGGCCGCACCGGCAGGGGGGTTCCGTGACAGCCGGGGTGGCAGGGGCCGTGGGCGCTTCGGTCGCTCCCGACTCTGCCGTGATCGCGCCCGTCCCCTGGACTCCGTCCCGCCGTACGCGTCACTGCCCGGGGGTCAGCCGCGCTCGACGAACTGCTCCGGTGCGTCGGGACACGTGGTGGTGCTCGCCGCAGCGGGTCCGGACCGCGTCGGAGTGCCGGGCAACGCGCGATCGGCGCGCCGTGGCGTCGAGGTTCCGCTGTTCCGCGCCCGCCCGGTGGCCTGGGCGTCACCACGGATCGACGGGCAACCGGTCCTCGACATGGTCCTCGCTGTAGCCGAGCCGTTCGGCGATCGCCTCGAAGCGGGCCCGGCGGTCTCCGTCGATCGTGACGTCGCAGGTGCCGAGAGTCTGCAGGAGCAGGCGGAACGCGAGGTCCGGGTCGACGGCTGTGACGCACGCCTCCAACGCCGGCACGGCGCTGCGGAGCGCCGGGGCTCCGGCGTGCTCCGGGCGGTCCGTCAGTTCCGGGGCGGCCTGCCGGACCTCGCGCATGACCAGGTCCGCCGACTCCGTCCGGGCGGGCGACACGTGGGGGACGTAGGCGGGGTCCACGTCCTCCAGCCGCTGCTGGCACACCTCGGCGATCTGCTCGAGCCACGTCCGACCGTCGGCGTCGAAGTCGTCGGTGTCGTTCCACCGTCCCGACGCCGCTCGCCACAGCGCGGTCACCGCGTCGTCCGGCAGGGCGGAGCGCGACAGTCGCTGTACGTCCTCCAGAAGCACCGCCGCCTGTGACCCCGGGACGAGCCCGGCGTCGGCATGGGCGACGCGCTCGATGTTCTCGCGCAGCGTCCCTTCGTGAGGCCGGCCCGACCCGTAGAAGACGGCCGCGAGGACGGGCAGCCCGAAACGCCCGTACGCGAAGTCGCGCCGGCCGGGGTCGACGGGGGGCCACCTCACGGTCAGCCCTTCGTACACGGCGGACCCCGGGTAGGCCAGGCGGTCGCCGATCGCGAGGAGCCGGTCGTACCGATCCGCTTCGATCGGAACGGAGTAGGCCTTCGCGGCACGCAGGAACATGCGGAACCCGAGGTCCGCGTCCGCATCCCGCACGAGCCGGCGCAGGGCCGCGACGACGCCGGGTACGGCGACGCGGCGCTCGAGACCGGCCGCGGCCAGGTCGATCTCCGCGGTGACGGCACGGCTCAGTTCCTCCTCCGGCACCACCGGCCCGGCTTCCACCGGTGCGCCGCCGTCCAACCCGCCCGGCTCCGCTCCCGGTGCCGGGCACACGCCGGCGACACGGCGCAGCCACGCCCGCATGTCCGTGCCCTCCTCCACCGGGTCGAAGCAGCCGCGTGTGGCGGCCAGCCACACGGTGTGGACGACCGTGTCCGGAAGCCGAGAGTCCAGCAGCAGCCGGGCGTCCCTGCCCAGTTGCTCGTCCTCGTCCTCGGTCGCGGCACGCCGCGCGAGGGCGAGCACGGTCGGCCCGTCGAGGCGCAGCGTCGAACGGGAGCAGACGGTCCCGGCCAGGCCGCTGAGGCCGAAGTCCGCTTCATGGTCGACGTAGTGGATCGGGCGTGACCCGTGGGTCATGGGGCCTCCTGATGGGTGCGGGCACCCCTCCGCCCGGAGGGGTGCCCGCGGTTCTCGTCGGTGTGGATCAGTGCGGTGCGGTCACGGAAGCGGGTAGGCCGTGAAGACGACGTACTTGCTGGGCTTGTGCTGCTTGCCCACGTACTTCAGCAGGATCCTCACCTTGTTGCTCGCCGCTTCACCGGCAGCGGGGCCACCGACCTTGAAGACGGTACCGAGGGACCCTTCGTTCCTGAGCGTCCACTCGATGGGGAGGGCGTCCCGCTTCGCGTCGAAGATGTAACCCGGCTTGCCCTGCTTCTGGGCCTCCTTCTTCACCCAGGCGTCCAGCCGCTCCGCATTGCGGGGCTCCCGGATCCACTGCTGCATGGCCTCGTCCACCGCACGGGCCGCGGTCGCCTCGTCGGTCCACCTGCCGGCGACCCCGCCTTGGGCCTTCCTGGCCTTCTCCATCATCTGGGCATCGGTCTTGTTGACGTGCTGCTCCAGGGTGTGCGCCCCTCCGACGCCCTCGTCGGCCACGATGTTGGTGCAGTTGTGGACGAGGAGGTCCTGCGCGGACCCCTCGGGGCGGACGTAGAACGTGCGCAGACCGTCGACCGTCAGGTCGAACACCTCGGTGGGGAGAGGTCGCCCCGCTGCGCGAGTCCGGTCACCGGACGGAGCGAGCCGTCCGGTGTGCGCATCCTGTCGCCCACCCGGAGGTCGGAGACCAGGACCCAGCCGCGGCTTTCGACGTAGAACCTGTGGCCGACGGTGCTGGTCAGCACACCGCCCGCCACCGAGATGTCCACGAGCCTCTCCGTGTCGTGCCGGAAGGTGTCGACCACCGGCCGGGCGACGGACCGTCCGGACGACAGGTCCGTCGCGAGGACGAGGTCACCGGTGCGGACGTCGCGGATGGCCTTGCGGGTGCCGTCCGGCATCAGGACCTGTGTGTCGCCGGGGAAGCTGTTGACCCTGCAGGCGGTGGCCACGTCCTCGTAGGTGTTGACCGTGCTCTGGAGCTTGGCAAGGGTCGCCGGGTCCAGGTCCAGGGTCTTGAGCGCCTTGAACGCGTCGGCGACGCCGACACCGGTGTGCATGGCGGCGTCGAGGGCACGGATGCCGTCGGCGATCTTGGCGAAGGCCTTGCCCGGGATGAAGTTGGAAGCAGCCCAGGCACAGGCGCCTGCGCTGCCGTGATAGCAGTCGACGAAGTCCTGGACCAGGACGGCCTTGATGAGCTGGTAGACGACCGTCTGCTGTATCAGGTCGAGCTTGCTGAAGTACCGGGTGACCTCCTGCTTCAGACCCGGGAAGGTCTTGGTCTCGAGAAGCAGGGTGTTCTCCGACGGGCAGCCGGACGCCGTCGCCGGCACCTCGGGGTCGGTGCAGAGATAGAAGTCGACGGTCGCCGTGAACGTCACGTCGAAGGTGACGGTGCAGCCTTCGAAGCCGATCTCGATGACGCAGTCGTTGAGTTGTTCGGCGTCGGTGACCTTGATCGTGTCTTCGTCGACGACGTACCAGGTGCCGCCGATGCCGGTGCCGGCTCCCGAGGAGACCTGCTGGTTGGCCTTCTTGCGCTCGGCGGACTCCGCGGCCTGCTGGGCGGATTCGGCGTACTTCTGGGCGTCCTTCGCCGCTTGTTCGGCCGCGGAGGCGGCGGCGTCGGCGCGGGTGGCCGCCGCGCGGGCGTCCTTGGCGGCCTGCTCGGCCGCGGCTGCGGCGTCGCGGGCGGCCTGGGCGTCCAGCGCGGCCGCGTCGGCGGACGCGCGGGCGTCGGCGGCGTGGCCCTCGGCCCGGCCGGCAGCTTTGTCGGCGGCCGTGGCGTCCTCGGTGGCCTTGCGGTCGTACTCGATGGTGCGGGCCAGCGACGCCGAGGCCAGGGACGCGGCCTTGGCGGCGTCGGCCGCGTGGCCGAGTGCCTCCTTGGAGTAGGTACGGGCGCGGGCCGCGTGGCCCGCTGCGTTCGCGGCGTGCTGGTAGGCGGCCTTCGCGTCGCCCTGCGCGGCCTCGGCCAGGCTCTGGGCGAGCGCGGCCTCCTGCTGCGCGTTCTTGGCGTGCGCGTCGGCGACCGCCTTCTGCTGCTCGGCGATCGACTTCGACGCCTGGCCCGTCAGCACGACCAGGCCGGCTGCCGAGTCCGTGGTGACGTACGGGGAGCCGAGCTGGATGGCGTCGTTCGCCGGCTTGGCGACCTGCGCGGCCGCGTTCCCGGCGTCGACGGCGGCCTGGGCCGTGACATGGGCGAAGCCCGCTGCCTTCGCCGCGGCCGCCAGAGCCTTGCCGGCCTCCTTGTTCGCCTCGTCCGCGTGGGCTTTGGCTGCCTTGGCGTCCTTCTCCGCCTCCTCCGCCAGCTTGACCGCCGCCGCCGCTTCCGCGGAGGCGTGCTCGGAGGCGTCGATCGCGTCCGCTGCGGCGCTCGTCGCGGTCCGCACCGCGGCGTCCGCCTTCAGCTTCGCCGCCTGCGCGGCATCCGCGTCCGAGCGGGCCCGCTTCGCGGCCGCCTCGGCACGGGTGGCCGCCGCGTCCGCGTCGGCCGCTGCCTGCGTCGCGGCGTCGGCCGCGGTACGGGCCCGGCCCGCCGCCGCCTCCGCGTCATCGGCGTGCCCCGCCGCTGCGTCGGCCGCCGCCCTCGACTCCTTGGCGTTGGCATCGGACTCGTGCGCCTGCGCGAACGCCTCCTTCGCGATCGCCTTGGCACGCGCCGCGTTCGCCTTCTGCTCCGCGTCCCACGCGTCGTCCCGCAGATCACGCGCTCTGTCGCGGGCCTTCTCCGCCGCGTTCTTCTTCTCGACCGCAGTGCCCTCGGCCGACTGCGCCGCCTCCTTGGCCGACTGCGCCTTCGACGCCTCGGCCTCGGCGGTCTTACGGTGCTGCGCCGCCTCGGCCCGCTTGGCCGCCGCGGTCGCCTTCTCCTTCTCGGCCGTCTTCTCCTCGGCCTCCGCCGACAACCGCTTGGCGTGCGCCTCGGCAGCGGCCGCCTTGGCGTCCGCCTCCGCCTGCACAGCGACCGCCAGCTTGGCCTCGGCGATCTCCTTGTCCTTCTTGGCGTTGTCCCGGTGCACCTTGGCCGCGTCGGCCGCCGCCTTGGCCTGCAGTTCGGCGGTGTGTGCCGCCTCCTTGCGGAACTCCGCCTTCGATTGCGCGGCCTGCGCCAGCGCACGCTGCGCGATGGTGTGGCTGTCGCCTGCTGACGCGCGGGTGGCGGCCTCGGCGGTCTCGCCGGCCTTCACCATCGCCTCCAGCGCGGCGGCCGCGCCCTGGGTGACCTGTGCCTTCTGCTGACCGACCAGCAGGCCGCGGCCACGCGGCGCGCCGTTCTTGTCCGCGACGGCGTAGGCGGCCTGCTCCGCGGTGTCGGAGGCGGTGGCCGCCGCCTTCGCCGCGGCGGCGTGCTTCTTCAGGACGGCGAGCTGCGCCTTCGCCCCCGCCTGGGCGGCGGCGATGCCCTTCTTCGCCTTGTCGAACTGCGCCTTGGGGATGGTCTCCCCGCTGTGGCCGGACGGCTCGATGCCGAACCGCTGGGGGGCGGCGCCGCTGCACGTCCACAGCCGGGCGTTGACGCTGTCGTCGTACTTGGGCAGGTCGAGGCACTTGCCCGTGCCCACGTTCCTCAGGGGCGTGGTCGCGCGGACGTTGTATTCCCAGGTCTGCGCCGGGCTGCTGCTGCACGTCCAGATCTGGATCTTCGTGCCGTCGGCGGAGTTCGTGCCGGACACGTCCAGGCACTTCTGGGAGTTGACGTTGCGCAGATGCAGACCCCGGTCGTCGCCCTCGACCAGCCACTGCTGCGCGGCCGAGCCGTTGCACCTGTACACCTGGACCGGTGTGCCGTTGGTCTTCTTGGCGCCCTCGACGTCGAGGCACTTGCCCGTCGTGCCGCGCAGTTCGACGACCACCGGGCTGTCACCGATCCAGCCGACACCACCCGGGGACCAGAAGTCCTGCCAGCGGGCCAGGTGGTCGGCGACCCACGAATGCCCCAGCATCTCGCCGAGCGCCTTCGAACCGGCGGCGAGGGCCTGGGTCGCGTCCTTGTTGGCGTCCAGCAGCTGGTTGCGCTGCACGGTCTGCGAGGCGATCTCCTGCTGCCACTCGGCGGCGGCGGTGGCGCTGAGTGGCTCGAGGACCTTGTTCGGGTCGAGCGGGTCACGCCAGGCGCAGGACGCGAACCGGGTCTTCAGGTCCTCGACCGCGATGCGGAACTCGGCCGAACCCGCGGCGGGGGCGGTGCGGGGGAAGCCTCCGGAGGAAAGGAAGACGCGGGCGTCGTCCGCGCCGGTGGGGTCGATCCCCGACTCGTTCAGCCACTCGAAGGCGGCGCGCTCGACGAGGGCGCGGTTCCACTCGTCCGAGGGGAGCGACGGGTCGGTGTCCTCCGGGTAGAGGGGGGTGCCGAGATCGCTGACGGCCTTGCGTGTCGCGTCGTCCGCCGGAGGAGTCGGGTCCTCGTAGAAGCCGCTCTCTTCCTTCCAGAACCGGTCGGCGGTCCACTTGGTCAGACCGGTCTGCGCGTAGAAGTCCTCGCCCTCACGTGTGCCGGGCGGCCAGTGGAAGCCGGTCTCGGTGAAACCGGCAGGTGTGGTCAGCCCCTGGAGAGGCGCCTGCCAGCCGTCCCGGACGGCGTGGAGGGCGTCCAGGTCCTTCTTGGCGGATTCCCGGTCCTTCGTGTACGCCTGCGCGAGCGGCGTGTTCTCCCAGTGCTGCCGGTCGGCCAGGGCGTGGAGTTTGTCCTGCGGCTGGTTGAGGCCGTCCTGTGCGACGGCGGCCATGGACGGTCCGCCCAGGCGCAGCACGTCGGACATCAGGCACTGGTCCTGCCGCAGTTGTTCCGCGGGGGTGTCGTTGTACCAGTCGTAGGAGTCGCTCGCCGCGGCGGTGCGCTGCCCGGCGAACTGCTGCGCCGGAACAGGCTGGGCGGCGAGGCCGCCGAGGACGGCGAGCGCCGCCAAGGAGGTGACGAGGGGGGTGAGTACCGGAGATCTGCGTGCTCGGGGTCTGAGCAACCCTGGTCTGGGGCGCACAAGGCATCCTTCGTGGTGAACGAGGGCAGTAGGGGGTGGCCCGTCGGAGAAGGCGGAACCGGTGCGTGCGGATCAGGCCGCTGTCCCGGCGTCGGAACAGGTGTGGCAGGCGACCCGGTCGGAGCCGGCCTGCGTGGTGACCCGGTGTCGCGGCATGACGGTTCATCCCTCCCCGTGGCGGCACTGTTCCCCCGGCCGCCGGTTGGTGTGCGCGCCACGGTGGAGCGGTCAAGATCCACCACGTGCGCGGCGATCACCATAGGCACAGGTCAACGTGGGTGTGCAAGGGCCGACTTCAGCGCTCGGGCCGGATTCCACGGCAGCATGTGCGGGAGTTCTGGTCGAACCTGCTGTGCAAATCCCGTGCTCATCGTCGGTGTTACCTGTGTGACTCCTGTGAAGGAAGGGTGGCAACGAAAGGTTTTCCGGCCAGAATTTGACCGATAGTCACCCTCAGATGGAGTGCGCCATTCCGCCCCCCCGCCCGCGGACAGCGCAGCGCACCGCCGCCGGTGCTGTGCGGTACCGGGGGCGGTGCGGGAGTGGTGCAAGCGCGGCGCGGGCGGCGCAGGCGTCAGCCGACGAGCTGCTCGTACGCGGGCAGCGTGAGGAAGTCCTCGTAGTTCTCGTCCAGGGCCACCTTCAGCAGCAGGTCGTGCGCCTGCTGCCAGTTGCCGGACGCGAAGGCATCCTCGCCGACTTCCTCGCGGATCGCGGCCAGTTCCTCCGCCGCGACCCTCTTGGCCAGCTCCGGAGTGGCGCGCTCGCCGTTCTCGAAGACGACGCCCGCGTTGATCCACTGCCAGATCTGGGAGCGGGAGATCTCCGCCGTCGCCGCGTCCTCCATCAGGTTGAAGATGGCCACGGCGCCGAGGCCACGCAGCCACGCCTCGATGTAGCGGATGCCGACCTGGACGGCGTTGCGCAGGCCCTCGTACGTGGGCCTGGCGTCGAGGGAGTCGACGGCGATCAGGTCGCCGGGCGCCACGGAGACGTCCTCGCGCAGGCGGTCCTTCTGGTTCGGCCGGTCGCCGAGGACCGCGTCGAACGAGGCCATCGCGATGGGCACCAGGTCCGGGTGGGCGACCCACGAGCCGTCGAAGCCGTCGCCGGCCTCGCGGTCCTTGTCCGCCTTGACCTTCTCGAACGCGACCTTGTTGACCTCGGCGTCCTTGCGGGACGGGATGAACGCGGCCATGCCGCCGATCGCGTGCGCGCCGCGCTTGTGGCAGGTGCGCACCAGCAGTTCGGTGTACGCCCGCATGAAGGGGGCGGTCATCGTGACCGCGTTGCGGTCCGGGAGGACGAACTTCTCGCCGCCGTCACGGAAGTTCTTGACGATGGAGAAGAGGTAGTCCCAGCGGCCGGCGTTCAGACCGGAGGCGTGGTCGCGGAGCT
The DNA here is from genome assembly GCF_009832925.1 of Streptomyces sp. Tu 2975. GTDB lineage: Bacteria > Actinomycetota > Actinomycetes > Streptomycetales > Streptomycetaceae > Streptomyces. The sequence goes on along the minus strand of NZ_CP047140.1, from coordinate 1,553,686 downwards.
CGTAGAGGATCTCCTCCATCTCGTACGCCGCGGTGATCGTCTCGATCAGCACGGTCGCGCGGACCGACCCCTGCGGGACGCCGACGTGATCCTGGGCGAAGACGAAGATGTCGTTCCAGAGGCGGGCCTCCAGGTGCGACTCGGTCTTCGGCAGGTAGAAGTACGGGCCCTTGCCGACGTCGAGCAGGCGCCGGGCGTTGTGGAAGAAGTAGAGGCCGAAGTCGACCAGCGCGCCCGGCACCGGGGTCCCGTCCACGGTGAGGTGGCGCTCGGCGAGGTGCCAGCCACGCGGGCGCATCACGACGGTCGCGAGCTCGTCCGCGGGCTTCAGGGCGTACGTCTTGCCCGACCTCGGGTCGGTGAAGTCGATCCGGCGCTCGTAGGCGTCGATGAGATTGAGCTGGCCGAGGATCACGTTCTCCCACGTGGGGGCGGACGCGTCCTCGAAGTCGGCGAGCCAGACCTTCGCACCCGAGTTGAGGGCGTTGATGGTCATCTTGCGGTCGGTCGGTCCGGTGATCTCCACGCGACGGTCGTTCAGGGCAGCGGGGGCCTCTGCGACCTTCCAGGAGTCGTCCGCGCGGATCGCGGCGGTCTCCGGGAGGAAGTCCAGCGTGGAGGTGCGGGCGATCTCGGCGCGGCGCTCGGCGCGGCGGGCGAGCAGCTCGTCACGGCGCGGGGTGAAGCGCCGGTGCAGCTCGGCCACGAACGCGAGGGCCGCGTCGGTGAGGACCTCTTCCTGCCGGGGCAGGGGCTCGGCTTCGACGATGGCCAGCGGGGACGGCGCTGGTGCGGACATGAGCTGTCACTTCCTTCAGCGAGCTTCACATGCTTCGCATGCTTCGCGGGCGGTGCGGGGGCGCCGTGCGGCCGCCGGGTCGCCGGGGACGGCACTCAGTGCCAGTGGCTCCGGGGTACGGCCGAAGGCGCCGTCCGAGCAGTCAGGCGCTTCTGATCAGTGGATACTAGTTACCGCATGGTGGAAGTTCAATGGTTTGTTGATATCGAGATTCTCCGGGTCGACAGACCGTGGCGCACCGTGCCACGCCGTTCACCGAAGGTGCCGGAGGTCCTCCGGGGTGTCGATGTCGTACTCCTGTGCCACGTCACCGCACTCGACGAGCGTGATCACGTCGGCGTGGGCGCGCAGATATGCCCGTGCCCCCTGATCGCCCTCGGCCCCCGCCGCGATCCCGGCCCAGCGGTCAGCGCCGAAGAGCACCGGATGGCCCCGCCGCCCCCCGTACGCAGCGGCCGCCAGCGACGAACGGGACCGGTAGGCCGCACGCACCCGCGCCACCGCCTCCGCGCCGATCCCCGGTTGGTCCACCAGCAGCACCAACGCCGCGTCCACCGCGCCCAGCGAGGCGAGCCCCACACGCAGCGACGACCCCATCCCCTCCTCCCACGCCGGGTTGTCCCGCACCACGCATCCGCTCAGGTCCGCCTCCTCCCGTACGCGGTCCGCCGCCGCGCCCAGCACCACATGCACCGGACCGCAGCCGCCCTCGCGCAGCGTCCGTACGGCGTGCTCGACGAGCGGCCTGCCACGGTGTTCCAGCAGCGCCTTCGGCCTGCCGCCGAGCCGCCTGCCGCCGCCGGCCGCAAGCAACAATCCGGCGACGACCGGCCGGTGACGTTCCGTCGGAGTGCGAGGGGATGACATGAGGACTCCTTATCCCATAGGAGGGCGAATACGGGGACAACCGCCCCGTGCGGTGCTGCTCCGAACAGGGGTTGCCCGCCCGTTCCTGCAACCGTCCCTGCGGCGTGCGTCGTCCGACGTGTAGAGCGGGGTGCGACTTGGATAAGGTGCACCTTCCATACTGAGGTTCGCCATGGGGGATCAAGAGTCGATGAGTGGCCGCGCACACCAGGGAACGGTCTTCAAGCCGCTGGGTGAGGACGATCCGAAGCACGTCGCCGGATACAAGCTCGCCGCTCGCCTCGGCGCCGGCGGCATGGGCAAGGTCTACCTCTCCTACACGCCCGGAGGACGTGCCGTCGCCATCAAGGTGATCCGGCCCGACTTCGGCCAGGACGCCGAGTTCCGGCGTCGTTTCGCGCAGGAGGTACAGGCCGCGCAGCGGGTGCAGGGCCTGTTCACGGCGCCCGTCATCGACGCCGACGCCGACGCCGAGCAGCCCTGGCTGGCCACCGCCTACGTCCCCGGCCCGTCCCTCGCGGACGCCGTGGCCCAGCACGGCAAACTGCCGGTGCAGACGGTGCTGTTGCTGGTGGCGGGCATCGCCGAGGCGCTGCAGATCATCCACGGCGCCGGCATCGTCCACCGTGACCTCAAGCCCGCCAACGTCCTTCTGGCCGCGGACGGCCCGCGCGTCATCGACTTCGGCATCGCGCGCGCCGCCGACGCCACCTCGCTCACCAGCAGCGGGGTCACCATCGGCACGCCCTCGTTCATGGCGCCCGAGCAGGCCGCGGGCAGCCATGTCACCCCCGCCACCGACATCTTCGCGCTCGGCCAGCTCACGGCGTACGCGGCGACGGGCAAGGCGGCGTTCGGCGAAGGAACTTCGCACGGCGTGCTCTACCGGATCGTGCACGAGGAGCCCGACCTCACCGGCCTCCCGGACGAGCTGCGCGAGCTGGTGACGCGCTGCATGGTCAAGGAGCCGGAGAACCGGCCCTCCGTCGCCGAGATCCTGAGCATCTGCCAGGCGGCCAACGCGGAGACGGTGCTGCGGCGCCCGGAGGAGTGGCTGCCGAGCGCAGTGGCCGCCGAGATCACGACGCGCAAGGCGGCGCCGGCGCCGCCGGTCACCCCCGCCGCCGGTCAGCCGGCCGTGACCCCGCCGCCGGCCGCCCCCAGGCCCCGGCCGCGCCCGCCCCGACCCACCAGCCGACCGCGCACGCCGCGCCGTCGACGCCGCCTCCCGGATTCGGTCCCGCCCCGCAGCCGCAGGCGCACCAGCAGCCGCCGGTCCAGCCGCAGCAGCACATGATGCAGCCGCAGCAGGCGGCTCACCAGCAGCCCGGGACCCAGCCGCAGCAGCCCACGTACGGCTATCCGCAGCCGGGGCAGCAGGCGCCCGGCTACGGCTACCCGCAGACGGCGCCGCACCACCAGCACACCGGCCCCCAGCCGTACGGGACCGTCGCACAGCCGGGACCGGCCGCCGCGCCCAAGAAGAAGAAGGGCCGCACTCTCGCCATCGCGCTGGTGGGCACCCTGGTGCTGGGCGGCGCGGCGGGAGGTGGCGCCTATATCGCGCTCTCCGACAAGGACCCGGGCAAGAAGACCGAGAGTCAGGACAAGAGCGCCCCCGAATCGTCCAAGCCCGCCGGCAGCACCCCGTCCGGTGGCGCCTCGACGCCCGGCAACGAGGGCGACGGACTCGACACCGCGCCCGGTGACGTCGTCCCCGACCCCGAGCCCAAGACCTACACGGGGCTCGACATCGTGAACAACTACCACGTCTTCCTCGACCACGATCCGGTCAAGCCCGTCAACGACGACTCCAACGCGGACTTCGAGTACGAGGGGGACCTCAACCAGGTCGAGACCGAGACCGGCCGGATGATCCTGCTCCGCACCGGGCAGACCGGTGACCTGGACACCTGCCGGAGCGACACCCGCTACACGACCACCATCGAAACGGGACTGCTCTCCAAGGGCTCCCAGATCTGCGTACTGACGGATTCAGGCCATGTCGGTCTGCTCACCTACCAGGGGAAGTCGCCGGAGAACGACCCCAGCAAGTTCATCTCCGTCGATGTGACGGTGTGGCGCAACGCGATGGACGTCGTTCCGACGTCCTGAATTGCGTCCGCACGGTGGCGCACGGTCACCCGGATGGCGTTAACTGGCCCGCACCCCTCGGGCGTTGACCACGACTCCCGGCGGGACCGTGGAGTGCACAAGGACGTGCGAGGGGCTGGCTTTGTTGCGGAGCGTGGGGCAGACGCGGGTGACAGGCAGGGGAAGTGGCGAGGAGCCGAGAGCGGCGGAGCTACGGGCTGCCGTCGCCAGGCTCCGACGCGAACTGGCGGGCCATCCCGCCGAGTTCAGCGACCGGGGATAGCGGAGGACGAACTGGCGGTGCTGGCTGCGATGGTGGCGGCGGGAGACCCCGAGATCCCGCGCATGCGCCGCTCGCTGCTGCTGATCGCGGGCGCCGTCGGTTCGGTGAGCGCACTGTCGCCCGCGCTGATGCAGGTTCGGGCCGCCGTCGACCTCTTCGGCGAGGTACCGCCGCAGCGCCGCTGATCCGGCGGACGCCCGCCTCCGCCTGCCGGTGAGGGTGGCAGGAGACGGGCGTCCGCCGGTCGGTGGGGCACACGGTACGGGCGGCGCCGGGCCGGCGAACGGGGTGGACCGGGAAACCACGGAGCCTCCACCCGTTGTCGTCCGTTCCGCCCGGCCGCCCGCCTTCACGACCTACGGGATCACGCGCATCTCGCCGCTCCCCGCGCTTCGCACGGATCCGGTCCGCCGACGGCGGGAACGATGCGGCGGGTGTCCCGGCTCCGGCCGTGCCGCCGCCGTGGCGGCTGTCCCGGCGCACGCGGAGACGCGGTCAGCGCCTGAAGCCGTGCTTCGAGTTCTCCTTGGTCTCGCGGGCCCTGCCCCGTGTCTCCAGGGCGGCGCCCTTGGCCGCGGTGGTCTCCTTGCCCATCGCGTGGGCCGCCTTCCGCACGGCCCTGCCGACAACCTGCTCGGCCTTGGCCTTGGCCTTCTCTCCGGCACTCATGTCGGTCCTTTCGTAGTCTCCACCCCTGCGGCTGCCCGAGCCTCAACGGGGGAAACCGATCGCTTCGCGTGAGTGGGGAACGCCGCAGGCCCCGGACGCGTCGTGTTCGCGCCTCCGGTGCCGGGACCGTGCGGGACCGTGCGGGCTCACCGCCGGATCAGCCTCCGCGCCGTCGCCGTCGCGGACGTGCGGGAATCGACGCCCGGCCGGCTGACGCCCGAGCCTGCCGCATACCGCTGACGGACGGCCCTGGATCGGTTTCCCGGCGGAACGGGAAAACGGTCCAGGGCGTTGACAACGATGTCAGACCCGTGGTCAAGTCTCCGCGCCGGTCAAAGGATTCAGGAGAGGGACGCCCATGCACCAACTGCTCAGGAGAATACGGGCGCGCACGACGCGGGCCGCCGCCCTTCCGCTGGCGGCCGCACTGGCGTGGGGCGGGCTCCTCGCACCGGCCCCCGCCGCACAGGCCGCCGCGCCGGTGGTCGAGGACCCCGCCGCACTGGTCAACCCCTTCGTCGGCACACAGAACTTCGGCAACACCTTCCCCGGGGCGAGCGCCCCGTTCGGCATGGTGCAGGTCAGCCCCGACACCGGCGGACAGGGCGGCTACGACTATCAGCAGGACAAGATCCACGGGTTCAGCCAGACCCACCTGTCAGGCGTCGGCTGCTCCGTCGCCGGTGAACTGCCCCTGATGCCCACCACCGGAGCGGTCGACACCGTCGATCCGTCCCGCTACCGGTCCGCCTACTCGCACGACGACGAGGAGGCCGAGCCCGGCTACTACCGTGTCGGGCTGAAGACGTACGGCATCGACGCCGAGCTCACGGCGACGCCCCGCACCGGCTGGCAGCGCTACAGCTTCCCCGCGACCGGTCAGGCCAACGTCCTGTTCAACACCGGCAAGGCCAACCAGCGCGTGTACGACTCCGAGGTGCATGTCGTCGGCGACCGCACCGTCGAAGGCCGCGTGGAGGCCGGGAACTTCTGCGCCGGCAAGGACCGCCACACGGTCCACTTCACCGCCACGTTCGACCGGCCCTTCGCCTCGCACGGCACCTGGCGTGGCGACACCCGCACTGCCGGAGGCCGTGACGCCGGGGGCGAGGGTGGCAACGGCGCCTGGGTGACGTTCGACGCGGCCGACGACCGCGACGTGGTCGTCAAGGTCGGCCTGTCGTACACGGGCATCGAGGGCGCCCGCAAGAACCTGGCGGCCGAGACCGGCGACTCGTACGACTTCGACGCCACCCGTGCCGGTCTGCGGGCCGTCTGGCAGCGTCAACTCCGCTCCGTCGAGGTCGGCGGCGGCACCGTGGAGCGGCAGCGGGCCTTCTACACGGCGCTGTACCACGCCCAGCTGCACCCGAACCTCGCAGGCGACGTGGACGGCCGTTACGCCGGCTTCGACGGCAAGGCGCACACCGCGGACGGGTTCACGCCGTACCAGAACCTCTCCCTGTGGGACACCTACCGGCCGCAGAACCAGCTGCTCGAGCTGCTCCAGCCGCAGGTGGCCCGGGACGTGGCGCTCTCGGTCGTCGCCGCTGGACGCGACGGCGGCTGGCTGCCGCGCTGGGCGCTCGCCAACAGCGAGACCAACATCATGACCGGCGATCCGGTGACGCCGTTCCTCGTCGAAGCCTGGTCCAAGGGGCTGCTCGCGGGCCACGAGGAGGAGGCGTACGCACTCCTGCGCAAGAACGCGACCAGCACGCCGCCGGCCGGCTCGCCGTACAACGGCCGTTCCGGGGTGGAGCAGTACAAGGAGCGCGGCTATGTCCCCTCCGGGCTGGAGCTCGGCAAGGACTGCGCGGACAAGGGCGGCGACAACGACTGCAAGCACCCCGCCTCCGCGACCCTCGAGTACGCCGCGGCCGACGCCTCGCTGGCCCTGATGGCCCGTGAACTCGGCCACGCGGAGGACGCCCGGACGTTCGCGGCGCGCGGCCAGTGGTACCGCAATCTGTGGGATTCGGGGATCGGGCAGTTCCGGCCGCGTACGGCCCAGGGGACGTGGCTGACGCCGTACGACCCCGTCGAGGCGGCACACCAGTTCCACGAGGGCGGCGCCCACCAGTACCAGTGGCTGGTACCGCAGGACCCGGCCGGGCTGGTCGCCCTGATGGGCGGCAGGTCCGCCACCGAGAAGCGGCTCGACTCCTTCTTCGCGTACGACAAGCTGCTCACCGACCCGGAGCGCACGGCCCGCGAGGACTGGATCTCCGCGCCGTACGACTACTACGGCAAGCCCACTTACAACCCGAACAACGAGCCCGACCTGCACGCGCCGTACATGTACCTGTGGGCGGGCGCCCCCGCGAAGACGGCGACCGTCGTCCGCGCGGCGATGACCCTGTTCACCAACGGCCCCGACGGCATGACCGGCAACGACGACCTGGGCACCATGTCCGCCTGGTACGTCTTCTCCTCCCTCGGCCTCTATCCGACGATGAGCGGCGGCGACTTCCTCGCCGTCTCCAGCCCGCAGTTCTCCTCCGCCGTGGTCCGCATCGGCACGTACGGCGAGGAGCAGGGCGGCACCCTGACGATCAAGGCGCCGGGAGCGAGCGACACCGCCCGCTACATCCAGCGGTCCGCGTTCGACGGCCGTGACCTGCGCCGGACCTGGCTCGACTGGGACGCCGTCGCCCACGGCGGCACCCTCGCCCACGAACTGGGCGACGAGCCGTCCTCCTGGGGCACCGGCAGGAGCGCGGAGCCGCCGTCGGTGAACCGCGCGGCCGCCGACTCCCGCAGCCGGCTGGACGCCTCCCTGCGGGCCGGCTCCGACGTCGTACCGCAGGCAGACACACCGCAGACCGCTCACCTGACCCTCGACGTGCTGGGCCAGGTGCCCGGCGCGCTGCGGGTCACCGTGCGGGCGCGGACCCCTGAGGGCTGGAAGGTGCGGATGCCGTCCTCGTTCACGCTCGACTCCCGCCGACTGCCCGTGCAGCGCACGGTGGATGCCGAGCTGAGCGTGCCCGCCGGGACCGCGCCGGGCTCCTACCCGGTGCGCATCGAAGTGACCGGCACCGGCGTGCGGAGCGTGGTGCGGGAGGCCACCGTCGAGGTCCGCGAGCCGAACCGGTGCGCGACGGCGACCGGCGGTCAGTGCGCGGTGGACCTCTCCCGGGAGGCGAACCACGACGGCACCGCGACCGTGGCCGCCTCCGACGAGGGCGACTTCGACGGCGGCGGCTGGAGCTACGATGCCGCACTGCTGCCGAAGGCGGGCCCCGTGACCTGGGGCGGCGTCACGTACCAGGCGCCCGACGCGTCCGGTACGGCCGCCAACTTCACCGAGGCACGCGGCCAGTCGATGCTCCTGCCGGCCGGTCGGCACAGCACGCTCCGGCTGGTGGCGGCCGCCCACAGCGGCACGGTGTCCACGACGCTCACCGTCCGCTACACCGACGGCACCAGCGCCGAACTGCCCGTCACCGTGGGCGACTGGGCGGGTTCCGCACCCGGCGGCAGCACCGTCGCCCTCGACATGCACCACCGGATCCGGCGGGGCCAGGGCGTCGACGGGCCTTCGGTACGGCTGTTCGCGGACTCGGCGCCGCTCGAGGCCGCGAAGACGGTGCGTTCGCTGAGCCTGCCGGACGACCCGCGGGTGGAGGTGTACGCGCTCACGCTGGTCTGAGGTCACGGCGAGAGGCCAGGGCCGCGTTCACGCGGTCCTGGCCTCTCGTCCGCGGCTGCTTTGCACCGTCGCCGGAGGCGATTGCCGGTTCACGAGCCCGCTCGCGTCCTGGGACAGCCGGCGCTGAGCCGTGTGCCTTGATCCTTCTCGGTGGCGACGGTGGCGACGGTGGCGACGGCGGTGCCGGAGATGAGCGTCGCAGCGGCGAGGCTCCCCCAGAGGGTGCCTTACCGGTCCCGGGCCCCGCTCCGGCCCTTCGCCGTCGTCAGCTCTGGGCGTTGGTGTTGGCCAGTGCCGCGGACAGGTCGAGCGCGACCTCCTGGAGGATGGGCACGATCTTCTCCGTCGCCGCTTCCGTCACCCGGCCCGCCGGACCGGAGATCGAGACGGCCGCCGCGGTGGGGGAGTCGGGTACGGAGACCGCGAGGCAGCGGACTCCTATCTCCTGCTCGTTGTCGTCGACCGCGTAGCCGGCACGACGGACCTGCTCGAGCGCCTCGAGGAAGCCTTCCGGCGTCGTGATCGTCTTGTCGGTCGCGGCGGGCATCCCGGTCCTGGCCAGCAGCGCCCGCACCTCGTCCGCGGGGTGTGCGCGAGCAGCGCCTTGCCCACGCCGGTGGAGTGGGGCAGTACCCGGCGGCCCACCTCGGTGAACATGCGCATGGAGTGCTTCGAGGGCACCTGCGCGACATAGACGATCTCGTCGCCGTCGAGCAGCGCCATGTTCGCCGTCTCGCCGGTCTCCTCGACGAGGCGGGCGAGGTAGGGGCGGGCCCAGGTGCCGAGAAGGCGGGAGGCGGACTCGCCGAGGCGGATCAGCCGGGGGCCGAGCGCGTAGCGGCGGTTGGGCTGCTGGCGTACGTAGCCGCAGGCGACCAGCGTGCGCATCAGGCGGTGGATCGTGGGCAGCGGCAGACCGCTGCTGGCGGAGAGCTCGCTGAGGCCGACCTCGCCACCTGCGTCGGCCATTCGTTCGAGCAGGTCGAAGGCGCGCTCAAGGGACTGCACGCCGCCGCTGGCGGCGGGCTTGGCTGCGTCGGTGGCGCTGGCGCTGGACGTCGGCACGTCGGCGGTCCTTTCGGGCAGGCAGGGCAAGGCTGCAGCCTACCGGGCGCGGGTCCGGGACACATCGCCCGCAGAGTCGCGTCGTGGCCGGTCAGGGCATGTTTGTCCGTGTGTCTGCGGTGATGCGGGGGCCTGCTCCTGGCTGAAGCGACCATGTCGCAGTGGAATTGTACTTCCACTTTGTGGAAACGTACAAGCGTGATCTTCCGACCCGGGCGGGTCTTGACGGGTACCGAAGAGAGGGGAAGACTCCTTCAACAGTTCGTTGAATTTTTCGCTGAGCAGTGGAAGTGAGGGGAGCGGGTGTCCGACGTGGAAGTGGACCTGGTGCTGCGCTCGACGCGCGTGATCACCCCCGAGGGGACGCGCGCCGCGACGGTCTCCGTCGCCGGCGGGCGGATCGCCGCGGTGGGTCCGTACGACGCCGACGTGCCGGCGACGGCCCGGCTCGAGGACTTCGGCGACGACGTCGTCCTCCCCGGCCTCGTCGACACCCACGTTCATGTGAACGACCCCGGCCGCACCGAGTGGGAGGGCTTCTGGACCGCCACCCGCGCGGCCGCCGCCGGCGGCATCACCACCCTGCTCGACATGCCGCTCAACTCCCTGCCGCCCACCACCACCGTCGACCACCTCGCCGTCAAGCGCGACGTGGCCCGCTCCAAGGCCCATGTCGACGTCGGCTTCTGGGGCGGCGCGATTCCGTCCAACGTCAAGGACCTGCGGCCGCTGCACGACGCGGGTGTCTTCGGCTTCAAGTGCTTCCTGTCCCCGTCGGGCGTCGAGGAGTTCCCCGAGCTCGATCAGGAGCAGCTCGCCCGCTCCATGGCCGAGATCTCCGGCTTCGGCGGTCTGCTGATCGTGCACGCGGAGGACCCGCACCACCTCGCCTCCGCGCCGCATCGGAGCGGGCCCAGATACGCCGACTTCCTCGCCTCCCGGCCCCGGGACGCCGAGAACACCGCGATCGGGAACCTGATCTCGCACGCCAAGCGGCTCGGCGCCCGCGTCCACGTCCTGCACCTGTCCTCCAGTGACGCCCTGCCGCTGATCGCCGAGGCCCGGCGGGAGGGCGTCGCGATCACCGTCGAGTCGTGCCCGCACTTCCTCACCCTCACCGCGGAAGAGGTCCCGGACGGGGCGACCGAGTTCAAGTGCTGCCCGCCGATCCGGGAGGCAGCGAACCAGGACGCGCTCTGGCAGGGCCTCGCCGACGGCACGATCGACTGCATCGTCTCCGACCACTCTCCCTGCACCAGCGACCTCAAGACCCCCGACTTCGCATCCGCCTGGGGCGGCATCTCCTCGCTCCAGCTGGGCCTGCCCGCGATCTGGACCGAGGCCCGCAAGCGCGGCCACACCCTCGACGACGTCGTCCGCTGGATGGCGAAGGCCCCCGCCGACCTGGCGGGCCTCCGCGCCAAGGGCGCCATCGAGGCCGGCCGCGATGCCGACTTCGCGGTCCTCGCCCCCGACGCGACCTTCACCGTCGACCCCGCGGAACTGCACCACCGCAACCAGGTGACCGCCTACGCGGGCAGGACGCTGTACGGGGTGGTCGGATCGACGTGGCTGCGCGGCAGGCGGATCGTGGAGAACGGCAACGTGGCCGAGCCGACGGGCCGGCTGCTCGAAAGGAACAACTGAACCGTGTCTGCATCCTCCATCCCCTCCTTCGCCGGTGACGCCAGCCCCTACGGCGGCGGCGACCCGTACGCCGACTACCGCGCAGCCGACTTCCCGTTCACGCAGTACGCCGACCTCGCGGACCGCCGCCTCGGCGCGGGTGTCGTCGCCGCCAACGACGAGTTCTTCGCCGACCGCGAGAACCTGCTGAAGCCGGAGCCGGCCGAGTTCGACCCCGAGCACTTCGGCCACAAGGGCAAGATCATGGACGGCTGGGAGACCCGCCGCCGCCGCGGTGCGAGTGCCGAGCGGCCCCACCCCACCGACGAGGACCACGACTGGGCGCTGGTACGCCTCGGCGCCCCCGGCGTCGTACGCGGCATCGTCGTCGACACCGCGCACTTCCGCGGCAACTACCCGCAGGCCGTGTCGATCGAGGGTGCCTCGGTCGCCGGCTCGCCCTCCCCGGAGGAGCTCCTCGGCGACGACGTGAAGTGGACGACGCTCGTCCCGCGTACCGCCGTCGGCGGCCACGCCGCCAACGGCTTCGCCGTCGACGTCGAACAGCGCTTCACACACCTGCGCGTCAACCAGCACCCCGACGGCGGCATCGCCCGCCTGCGCGTCCACGGCGAGGTCGTGCCCGACCCCGCATGGCTCGGCGCGCTCGGCACCTTCGACCTCGTCGCGCTCGAGAACGGCGGCCAGGTGGAGGACGCCTCCGACCGCTTCTACTCGCCGGCCACCAACACCGTCCAGCCCGGCCGCTCCCGCAAGATGGACGACGGCTGGGAGACCCGCCGCCGTCGCGACAAGGGCAACGACTGGATCCGCTACCAGCTGGCCGGCCACTCGGAGATCCGCGCCGTCGAGATCGACACCGCGTACCTCAAGGGCAACAGCGCGGGCTGGGCGGCGCTGTCCGTGCGGGACGGCGCCGAGGGTGAGTGGCGTGGGGTCCTGCCGCGCACCCGCCTCCAGCCCGACACCAACCACCGGTTCGTGCTCGAGGCCCCCGCGGTCGGCACCCATGTGCGGATCGACATCTACCCCGACGGCGGCATCTCCCGCCTGCGCCTGTTCGGCTCCCTCACCGAGCAGGGCGCGGCGCGGCTGACGGCCCGTCACCAGGAGCTCGGCGGCTGACAGTCACCACCGGGACCGGCGGGCAGGCGCCCGCCGGAAACCCGGAGGGGCGCAGCCGCCACAGAACGGGGAGGTACGACACCCTCCCTGCCCCGCGGGGCGCACCGGCCGACAGCAACGGTGCGCCCCGCGCGCATGTCTCACGCGGCGTGCCCGCCGTCCACGGAGAACTCGGCGCCGGTGATGTACGCCGCCTCGCCGCCCGCCAGGTAGGCGACCATCGACGCGATCTCCGCCGGCCGGCCGAAGCGGCCGAGGGCCGTGTCCGCCTTCTGCGGGTCCGCGTACGGGCCGTCCGCCGGGTTCATGTCGGTGTCGACCGGGCCCGGGTGGACGATGTTCGCCGTGATGCCCCGCCCGCCCAACTCCCTGGCCAGCGCCTTGGTGAGGCCGATCAGCGCCGACTTGCTCATGGCGTAGAGGGTGCCTCCGGGGCCCGGGACCCGCTGGGTCATGCAGGTGCCGATCGTGACGATCCGCGAGCCGCTCCCCATGCGCGCGGCGGCCGCCCGGGATGTGAGGTACACGCCCCGTACGTTCACGGCCAGCACCCGGTCCACATCGGCCGGCGTGATGCTCTCCAGTGGCCCGAGCACGCCCACGCCCACGTTGTTGACGAGGATGTCGAGCCCGCCCAGGGCGTCCACGGTGCGGTCCACGGCATTCGCCGCCTCCCTGGCGTCGGCCGAGTCGGCCCGCAGGGCCACCCCACGCCGGCCCGCCTTTTCGATCTGCCGCACGACGTTCTCCGCGGCCTCCTTCCCCGCCACGTAGGTGATCGCGACATCCGCCCCGCCGCGGGCCAGCCGCAGTGCGGTCGCCGCGCCGATCCCACGGCTGCCGCCGGTCACCAGAGCCACCTTGCCGTTCATCGAAGCCTCCAACATGCGTTCAAGTGGTTGCGGCTTCAATCACATCGCTGCCGGCGCCCCCGCGCCGGCGGCGATCGGACATCGCGCTCGGCACGCCGATGAGTTCCAGGACCCGGCGCGGTCAGAGCTGTGAGACTCATCGAAACCCGCCGAAAAGCGATGAAAGGCGAAAGAACCATGGCGCAGCTCTCCCTCACCCAGTTCCTCACCCTCGACGGCGTCTACCAGGCCCCCGGCGGGCCCGAGGAGGACACGACCGGCGGATTCGAGCACGGTGGCTGGTCCGTGCCGTACGGGGACGAGGACTTCGGACAGTTCATCAACGAGGTCTTCGGGCGGGTCGGCGCGTTTCTCCTGGGCCGCCGCACCTACGACATCTTCGCGAGCTACTGGCCCAAGCAGACCGACCCCGCCGACCCGGTCGCCGGCAAGCTCAACTCCCTGCCCAAGTACGTCGTCTCGACCACTCTCCGGTCGCCCGACTGGGAGAACACCACCGTCGTCCGCGGTGACGTCGTCAAGGAGGTCGCCGCACTCAAGGAGCGCACCGACGGGGAACTCCAGATGCACGGCAGCGGCAAGCTCGCCCGGACCTTGATGGCGCACGACCTCGTCGACAAGCTGTACCTGGTCGTCTTCCCCGTCGTGCTCGGCACGGGCATGCGCCTCTTCCCGGAGGGTGCGACGCCCACGGCGTTCAAGCACCTCGAGGCGCGGACCACCGGCACCGGTGCGGCGATCCACACCTACGAGCTCGCCGGCCGCCCCGAGTACGGCAGCTACGTATAGGAGATGCAGCCCCGCGGGTGTCCCGGTACGGTGATCGCTCCCGTGTGCGAGCCGCTGAAGTCTCCACCCCGTCGTGTCCGCTGGAGACCAGGTGTCGTCGATCGCCGTACCCGCACCCGCACTCGCACCCCGCCGGGACTGGCTCACCGACCTGCCGGTGCTGCTCGTCGCCGTCGTCTGGGGCGCCAGCTATCTCGCGGCGAAGGGCATCACGACCACGCACACCGTCGTGGCCGTCCTCGTCCTGCGGTTCGCGCTCGTACTGCCGGCGCTCGCCGTGGCGGGGCGGCGCAGGTTGCGGTCGCTGACCGCCGCGCAGTGGCGGGGCGCCGGGCTGCTCGGACTGATCCTGAGCGCCGTCTTCCTGCTCGAGACCTACGGTGTGGTCCACACCTCGGCCACCAACGCCGGCCTCATCATCAGCCTCACCATGATCTTCACGCCGCTCGCGGAGGCGGCGGTGACCCGGCGCCGGCCCCCGTCGTCCTTCCTCGCCGCGGCCGCCGTATCGGTCGCCGGCGTGGTGCTGCTCACCCAGGGGCGGGCTTCACCACCCCTTCCACCGGTGACCTGCTGATGCTGCTGGCCGCCGTGGTCCGCACCGTCCATGTGCTCGCCATGGCCAGGACCAAGGCGGTCCGCGGCGCGGACTCCCTCTCCCTGACGACCGTCCAACTCGGAACGGCCGTCGCCGTGTTCACCGTGCTGGCCGTCCTGCCGGGCAGCGGGGCGTCACCGTGGGCGGTGGCCGTCGGCTTCGGGCCACGCGAATGGGCCGGGCTGGTGTTCCTGTCGGTCTTCTGCACCCTGTTCGCGTTCTTCGTGCAGATGTGGGCCGTACGCCGCAGTTCGCCGTCCCGCGTCAGCCTGCTCCTCGGCACCGAGCCGCTGTGGGCCGCCGCCGCGGGCATCGCGATCGGCGGCGAACACATCGGCGCCATCGGCCTGGTGGGCGCGGCCCTCGTGCTCGCGGGGACGACCTGGGGGCGCCGCGCCGCCGACAGGGCCGACTGCTAGTTTCGACGCCCATGCGATCGCTTCAGTACGACATGGCCTTCCGCGCCCGCGCCAAGCGGACGCAGACCTGGGGCTTCGCCCTGCTGTCCGTGGCGGCGCTGCTGTGGGTGTGGTTCGGCGTGCTGCTGCTCCTCCCTTACACCCTGGACAGCAAGTACGGCGAGGGCAGGGAGTGCGAGTCCCGGCTGCTGACCGAGTGGGGCACCGCCAACGAAGGAGGCGAGGACGCGACCTGCGAGTCCGAGCGTGACTGGCCCGAACTCCTCGGCGTCCTCGGCCTGTCGGTGCCGGTCGCGGTCGTCGGCACCGCGCTCTACACCAGCGGAAGCGTCGGGAACCGGCTGAGCGAGCACGCGGCGGAGGTCGCCCGGCTCATGGACGCGGAGCGGCCGGCGAAGGACAATGCCTGACACGGCGGGCGGCGCGGCCCGCGAAGGGCCTGCCGACGGCGACGGCGCGGGGTCGAGGTCCGGTGCGCGGGCGTGGCTGCTCGGGTCGGCGTCGCACCTTCAGCGGAACCGGTCCGACGCCACCATCATCACCCCGCCCAGCACCGCCAGCACGATGCTCGCGTAGAGCTCATGGCCGTCGAGGAAGCTCAGACGCCGCACGACTCCCCAGAGCCTGAACCAGCCCGTGAGCTCGTGCGCCACACCCGCCGCGCCCCACAAGAACAGCAGGAACCCGCCGACCTCGAGAATCTTCTTCATGCCGGCAGCCTCGCGCGGCGCGGCGTCCGCGCGCGTCCGGCTTCGGCACCGACCACGGCCGACGAAAGTATCCGGTCCCGCGACTTTCGTCGCTTCCGACGCCCGGACGGGCACATCCGGGGCACGGGCCTCGTAGCTTTGTCGACATGACCCGCGCGGAATACCCATGGCTGCTGCCCTCGGCCATGGCCGACCCACCCGACCCCGACCTGCCCGGCAACCACGGCAGGGCGAGGCCCCGGCGCACCGTACGCGACTGGGTCGTCGACACCTTCGTGTTCCTGGCCGCCGCCGTGATCGGCGCGCTGGCCGCCGACGCCAGCGCCCAGGCCGGGAACTCCGAAGCCGTGATCCTCGCCGACCAGCTGCTGGGCGCCGCCGCCTGCTGCGCCCTGTGGGTCCGCCGGCGGGCGCCCGTATCGCTCGCCGCGTCCCTGGTCGCCGTCTCCGCGGTCGCCCCGGCGGCCGGAGGCGCCCTGATGCTCGGCCTGTTCAGCCTCGCCGTGCACCGCCCGTTCCGGCCCGTCGCCGTCATCGGGGTGCTGGCGATGGTGTCCGGCGCGGTCCAGGCCTTCCTGCGGCCGGACCCGAGCACTTCCTTCCTCGTCTCCACGGTCGCCGGGGTCGTGCTGGTGCTCCTGATGGTCGGCTGGGGCATGCTGGTGCGTTCCCGCCGTCAGCTCGTCCTCGCCCTGCACGAACGCGCCCGGCGGGCCGAGGCGGAGGCCGCCCTGCGTGCGGAACAGGCACAGCGGCTCGCCCGGGAGGCCATCGCCCGCGAGATGCACGACGTGCTCGCGCACCGGCTCACCCTGCTGAGCGTGCACGCCGGAGCGCTCGAGTTCCGGCCGGACGCGCCCCCCGCGGAGGTCGGCAGGGCCGCCGGCGTGATCCGCGACAGCGCGCACGAGGCGCTCCAGGATCTGCGTCAGATCATCGGCGTGCTGCGCACGCCCGGTGACAGCGACGGACCTGAGCGGCCGCAGCCCACGCTCGCGACCCTCGAGGCGCTGGTCGGCGAGTCCCGGGAGGCCGGCATGAGGGTCACCCTCGACAACGCGGTCGCCGACCCGGAGAGCGTGCCCGCCGCAACCGGCCGTACCGCCTACCGCATCGCCCAGGAGGGTCTGACCAACGCCCGCAAGCACGCGCCGGACACCGACGTCACCCTCTGCCTGAGCGGTGGCCCGGGGGAGGGGATCACCGTGCAGGTCGACAACGAGGCCCCGGCCGGCGAGGTGCCGAAGGTCCCCGGCTCCGGCCAGGGCCTGATCGGCCTGACCGAACGGGCCACGCTCGCGGGCGGACGGCTGGAGCACGGTGTGCGGGGCGACGGCGGATTCCGGGTACGGGCCTGGCTACCGTGGTCCGTATGACTATCCGGCTGATCGTCGTGGACGACGACCCGCTCGTACGGGCAGGCCTCGCCCTCATGCTGGGCGGGGCCGGCGACATCGAAATCGTGGGGGAGGGGGCCGACGGCTCCCAGGTGGCGGAACTCGTCGACCGGCACGGGCCGGACGTGGTCCTGATGGACATCCGCATGCCGGTCATGGACGGCCTCGCCGCCACCGAGCGGCTGCGTCGTCGGCCGGACGCGCCGGAGGTCGTGGTGCTGACCACCTTCCACGCCGACGAGCAGGTGCTGCGGGCCATGCGGGCGGGCGCGGCGGGGTTCGTGCTGAAGGACACGCCGCCCGCGGAGATCGTCGCCGCGGTGCGCAGAGTCGCCGCCGGCGATCCGGTTCTGTCCCCGGCGGTCACCCGGCAGCTGATGACCCATGTGGCGGGCAGTGGCGCCGACACCCGCAGGGCCGCGGCCCTGCGGCGTCTCGAACTGCTCGCCGGCCGCGAGCGGGAGGTGGCGCTCGCCGTCGGCCGCGGCAGTTCCAACGCGGAGATCGCGACGGCGCTGTACATGAGCGTCGCCACCGTCAAGACGCACGTGTCCCGCATCCTGGCCAAACTGGACCTCAACAACCGTGTCCAGATCGCGCTGTTGGCGCACGATGCGGGCCTGCTCGACGACGAGGAACGCACGTAGGGTGATCCGGTGACCATTGTTGATCTGGACAAGTACGGGCCCGATTTCACCGTGAACCCGTATCCGTTCTACGCGCGACTGCGGGAATCGGGCCCCGTGCACCGCGTGCGTGGCGCCGACGGCGGGGAGTTCTGGCTGATCGTCGGCCATGAGGAGGCACGGGCGGCGTTCTCCGACGCACGGCTGTCGAAATCGCCGGCCACCATAGGCGTGACCATGCTCGACGAGCAGGTCATCGGTCCCAACCTCCTCGTGCTCGACCCGCCCGACCACACCCGGCTGCGCAAGCTGGTCAGCCGTGAGTTCACCCCGCGCCGCGCGGAGGCGCTGCGGCCCCGCGTCCAGCGGATCACCGACGACCTCCTGGACGCGATGCTGCCGGCCGGCCGGGCCGACCTCGTCGACGCGCTGGCCTTCCCGCTGCCGATCGTCGTGATCTGCGAACTCCTGGGCATTCCCGCCGCCGACCGCGACGCCTTCCGCGCGTGGTCGAACGAGGTGGTCGCCCCGACCTCGCAGGAAGCGGGGGAGGACGCCGTCCGGCAGCTCGCGGTCTACCTCGACGAACTCATCGAGGACAAGCGCTCCGCGGCCCCGACGGACGATCTGCTCTCCGCCCTCGTCCGCAGTCTCCCGGGCCCCGCGGAAGCGGGCGGTCCCGCCGCCGAGGACGACCGGCTCTCCGCGGCCGAACTGCGCGCCCTCGCCTACCTCCTGCTCGTCGCCGGCCACGAGACGACCGTCAACCTGATCTCCAACGGCGTACGCGCCCTGCTCACCCACCCCGACCAACTCGCCGCCCTGCGGGCCGACTTCTCTCTCCTCGACGGCGCCGTCGAGGAGATGCTGCGCTACGACGGGCCCGTGGAGACCGCCACGGTCCGCTTCAGCACCGCGCCGGTACCGGTCGGAGACCAGGTCGTCCCGCAGGGCGAAATGGTGCTGATCGGCCTGGCGGCCGCCGACCACGACCCGGCCCGCTACGAGGCCCCCGACCGCTTCGACATCCGCCGGGACGCCCGCGGCCATCTCGCCTTCGGCCACGGTATCCACTTCTGCCTCGGTGCTCCGCTGGCCCGCATGGAGGCACGGATCGCCGTCCGCTCCCTCCTGGAGCGCTGCCCCGACCTCGCCCTGGACGCCCCGGCCGACACGTACGACTGGCTGCCCGGCCTCCTGATGCGCGGTGTCCGCCGGCTGCCGGTGCGCTGGTAGGCCCCGCCGTGGCCGAGCGGGCACGTTATGCGGTGGTCAGAAACGGGTCCTGGCAGCAGTACTACTTCCGATGGGGCGGGCCGCGCCTGGCCGTCGATGCTGCGGAAGGGCCCGAGGAGTTCGGCCGCTTCATCGCCGGCCTGGAGCCCGTGGGGCCCCGCAACTGGATGGACGACATCTCGTGCGAGGCCGCCGCGGTCGTCGACCACGACAGACGCGTCCTGCTGCTGTTCACCTGGCACCTGGAGACGTACGAGGAGCGGCGGACCCTGTTCGCCGTCCTCGCCAGGACCTGGCCGGGCTGGGAGGTCCGCTGGGCCTACGACGGGCTGGAGGACGTCGTCGCCCACGTGGGCGTGGAACGGGAGTCCGTGCGCTCGGAACTCGGCACCCGGCCCGGCGGTCTGCTCCAGGCCGCCTTCCCCGACGAACCGGACTTCACCATCGCCGTCACGGTGACCTACCGGGACGGTCCGCAGGCGCACGCCGTCTCCGGCGAGAACGTGTCCGACGTGCTGGCGCACGGCCCCGGCGTCGTCCGCCAACTGCTGCCCGGCACCCGGGTGTCGAAGCTGCCCCACATCCCCTACGGAGGGGTGCACATCGACGTGCCCGCCCGTCGCGTCGCCGCCTGGACCCGCGGGAACTTCCTCGGCGGGGCGGCGGCCGCCGACCGGCTGCCCCGCTGGCCCGGCTGGGAGTGGACCTGCTGGTACGACGCCTACGAGCGGCAGCAGGAGGCGAGCGCCGGGACGCTCGCCTTCGCCGCGCCCGACCCGGCCGCCGGAGTCCGGGCCTGGACCGCGCGGCTCGACGAACTGCGGCCGGCCGACGGCACGGAGAGCGAGGCGCGAGCCGCGCTGCGTGCCGTACTCGATGCTCTCGACCCGACTTCCACGGAGTGCGCACATGACCGGACTTGATCTCGACACCGCGCGCAAGGTGCTCGACAGCCAGCCGTTCAGCAGGCTGCTGGGCGCGCGGATCACCGCCTTCGGCGACGGGGAGGCCGTGCTCGAGGTGGACGTCCGGGAGGACCTGCGCCAGCAGAACGGGTATCTGCACGGCGGTGTCCTCGCGTACGCCGCCGACAACTCGATCACCTTCGCCGCCGGAACCACCCTGGGGCCGGCCGTGCTGACCGGTGCCTTCTCCGTGCAGTACATGCGGCCCGCCACCGGCCGCACACTGATCGCCCGCGCCGCCGTCGTGCACACCGGGCGACGGCAGGCCGTCGTCCGCTGCGATCTGCTCACCGTCGGCGCGGACGGGGACGAGACCCTCTGCGCCGTCGCGCAGGGCACCGTCCTGTCCGCGGGGACACCGTGACGTCTTCGGGCCGGGCGGCCGGCGCGAAGTGTCAGTCCGCCGGGATCTCCTCCAGCCGGACCGGCCGGTGCTCCCGGCGGGACAGTTCGCAGGCCTCCGCGATCCGCAGCGCCGTCAGTGCCTCCCGGCCGTCGCACGGATTCTCCGCCTCGCCCGCCACCATGCGCACGAACGCGTCCAGCTCCGCCTCGTACGCCGGGGCGAAACGCTCGAGGAAGCCCGGCCACGGCTTGTCGACGGGCGGCAGGCCGTGCGGCTCCGTGGAGCTGATCGGCGTACGGTCGTCGAGGCCGACGGCGACCTGGTCGAGCTCTCCGGCCAGCTCCATCCGTACGTCGTAGCCGGCGCCGTTGCAGCGGGTGGCGGTCGCCGTGGCCAGCGTCCCGTCGTCGAGCGTGAGCAGCGCCGCCGCCGTGTCGATGTCGCCCACCTCCTTGAACATCGGATGGCCCGCGTCCGAGCCGGTCGCGTACACCTCGGTGACCTCTCGGCCGGTCACCCACCGCAGGATGTCGAAGTCGTGGACCAGACAGTCCCGGTACAGGCCGCCCGACAGCGGCAGGTAGGCCGCCGGCGGCGGCGCGGGGTCGGAGGTGATGGCCCTGACGGTGTGCAGCCGGCCGAGGCGGCCGGAGCGAACCAGCTCGCGTGCCGCCGTGTACCCGGCGTCGAACCGCCGCATGAAGCCCAGCTGGAGCTGGGTCCCCGCCTCCTCGACGGCCCGCAACGCCCCCAGGGTGCCCGGAAGGTCCAGGGCGATCGGCTTCTCGCAGAACGCCGGGATGCCGGCGCGTGCGGCACGCGCGATCAGTTCGGCGTGCGCGGCGGTCGCGGAGGCGATCACCACCGCGTCCACGCCCCACGTGAAGACCTCGTTGCTGCTGGGCGCGGCGGTGGCGCCGCAGCGGTCCGCCACCTCCGCCGCGCGGACGGCGTCGGTGTCCGCCACGACCAGGGAACCCACCTCACGGTGGCGGCTGAGCACCCCCGCGTGAAAGCTGCCGATACGTCCCGTTCCGATGAGTCCGATGCGCATGGCCCAAAGGTGGAGGTGGGGCCACCGCGCTGTCAAGACTTTGTCCTGACAACCGAACCTCACGACTTCCCGTCAACATGGCGTGCGACTACGCTCCCTCACGTGCCCAAGCAGCCCAGACACGAGACGGGACCGTCGCTGTCGCTCCAGCTGAGCGTGGACCGGACCAGCCCGGTCCCGCTCTATTTCCAGCTTTCGCAGCAGCTGGAATCAGCCATTGAGAGGGGGGTGCTCACCCCGGGCAGTCTGCTCGGCAACGAGATAGAACTCGCGGGCCGGCTCGGGCTGTCCCGGCCGACGGTCCGCCAGGCCATCCAGTCCCTGGTCGACAAGGGGCTGCTGGTGCGCCGCCGAGGCGTGGGCACCCAGGTCGTGCACAGCCAGGTCAGGCGCCCCCTGGAGCTGAGCAGCCTCTACGACGACCTGGAGGCGGCCGGCCAGCGGCCCGCGACGGTCGTGCTCACCAACGAGACCGAGCCCGCTAGCGCCGAGGTCGCGGCCGCCCTCGGCGTCCCCGAGGGCAGCGAGGTGCGGCTGATCGAGCGGCTGCGTTACGCCCACGGCGAGCCGATGGCCCGGCTGCGCAACCATCTGCCGGCCGGTCTGCTGGAGTGCGACACCGAGCGGCTGGAGTCCACCGGCCTGTACCGGATGATGCGCGCCGCGGGCATCACCCTGCACAGCGCCCGCCAGTCGGTCGGCGCCCGCGCGGCGACGGAGCAGGAGGCCGAACTGCTCGGCGAGGCGGCCGGAGCGCCGCTGCTGACGATGGAACGCGCCACCTTCGACGACACGGGCCGGCCGGTCGAGTTCGGCTCCCACGTCTACCGCGCCTCGCGCTACGCCTTCGAGTTCCAGCTCCTGGTACGGCCGTAGGCCACGCCTCGTCCGGGCCGCAGGCCGGAGCTCTCGCGTAAGAATGTTCGGACAAAGTCTTGACGGGGTCGCGGAGCAGCCGTAGAAACTCTCCCAGCCGCAACCGGGCGGCCGGGAGAGAAGGCGGACCCCACCATGCGTAGCCCCCGCACGGCAGCAGCCCTGCTCGCCGCATGTGCCCTGGTCGTCGTCGCCGGATGCAGCAGTTCCGGCGGCAAGGACGCCGACGAGAAGCCCACGGGGGACGGCGCGGGCGGCGAGGCCGCGAAGACCCCCCGGATGAAGATCGCCATGGTGACGCACTCCGGTCAGGGCGACACCTTCTGGGACATCGTCCAGAGCGGCGCCAAGGTCGCGGCGCGCAAGGACAACGTCGACTTCCTCTACGCGGCGAACCCGGAGGGCAAGGAGCAGGCCCAGCTGGTCCAGACGTACATCGACCAGAAGGTCGACGGGATCATCGTCACCCTCGCCAAGCCGGAGGCGATGAGCGACGTGGTGAAGAAGGCGGTGGCGGCGGGCATCCCCGTCGTCACGATCAACTCCGGAGCGGAGTTCTCCGACGGCCTCGGCGCGCTCAGCCACATCGGCCAGGACGAGTCGGTGGCCGGCGAGGCCGTCGGTGAGGAGCTCAACGCCCAGGGGAAGAAGAAGGCGCTCTGCGTCATCCACGAACAGGGCAACGTCTCCCTCGAGGCGCGCTGCGCCGGCGTGAAGAAGACCTTCGACGGCACGGTCGAGAACCTCAACGTCGAGGGCACGAACATGCCCGCCACCACGTCTTCCGTCGAGGCGAAACTCCAGAGCGCCGAGGACATCGACGCCGTCGTCACGCTCGGCGCGCCGTTCGCCGCCGCGTCGGTGAAGGCCAAGCAGGGCGCCGGGTCGGCGGCGGAGATCAGCACCTTCGACCTCAACGCGGAGGTCGTAGCCCGTCTCAAGGCCAAGGAGATCGCCTTCGCGGTCGACCAGCAGCCCTACCTCCAGGGCTATCTCGCGGTCGACGAGCTGTGGCTGAACAAGGTCAACGGCAACGTGATCGGCGGCGGCAAGCCGATCCTCACCGGCCCCGCCCTCGTCACGGAGAAGGACGTCCCCGCGCTCGAGAAGCTCACGGCCGACGGCACGCGGTGAACGCACCCGAAGCGGCCCTCGCAGCCGCCTGCCCGCCCCCGCTGCCGACCCCGCGACCAGCGATGACCGATACTTGGGCGGCCGGCCGGGTCCGCCCCGGGGCCGGCCGCAGCAGGCAGGACAGCGAGTACGGCAAGAAGGGCACCACGTCGTGGCAAGGGCAAGGACAGGGGTACGCGCGCTCGGCGCGGTGCTGGCGGCGGTACTCGGAGTGTCCCTCGCGGGATGCAGCAGCACCGGCGGCAAGCGGGCGGAGGATGCCCGCAAGGCCCAGGCCGCGGCCGGGAAGGCCGCGGTGAACACGCCGCGCTGGACGTTCGCCATGGTCACCCACTCGGGCGACGGCGACACGTTCTGGGACATCGTCCAGAGCGGCGCCGAGCAGGCGGCCGCCAAGGACAACATCAACTTCCTCTACGCCCACAGCGACGAGGGACAGCAGCAGGCGCAGCTCGTCGACTCCTACATCTCCAAGAAGGTCGACGCGCTGATCGTCACACTCGCCAAGCCCGACGCCATGAAGGCCGTCGTCGCCAAGGCCCGCAAGGCCGGCATCCCCGTGATCACGGTGAACTCCGGCTCCGAGCAGTCCAAGGCGTACGGCGCCCTCACCCACATCGGCCAGGACGAGACCATCGCCGGAGAGGCCGTCGGCGACGAGCTCGACGCGCGCGGCAAGAAGAAGGCCCTGTGCGTCCTGCACGAGCAGGGCAACGTGGGCCACGAGCAGCGCTGCGCGGGCGCGAAGAAGACCTTCGGCGGCGACATGCAGAACCTGTACGTCGACGGCACCAACATGCCCGACGTACAGGCATCCATCGAGGCGAAGCTCCAGGCCGACCGGTCCATCGACTCCGTCGTCACCCTCGGCGCGCCGTTCGCGGACGCCGCCGTCCAGGCCAAGAAGACCGCGGGGTCCGAGGCCGAGATCGACACCTTCGACCTCAACCCCAAGGTGGCCAAGGCGCTTCAGGAGGGCACGCTCGGCTTCGCCGTCGACCAGCAGCCGTATCTCCAGGGCTACCAGGCAGTGGACCTGCTGTGGCTCTACAAGTACAACGCCGACGTCCTCGGCGGAGGGCGGCCCGTCCTGACCGGACCCCAGATCATCACCGAGAAGGACGCCGCCGAGCTCGAGGAATTCACGGAGCGGGGGACCCGATGAGCACGAGCGCACCACCAGCCACGCCCGACAAGGCGCCGGACAGGGCGGACGAGCGGCTGCTGCGCACGTCGCCGCTGCGCAAGCTGATGGGCCGCCCCGAGCTGGGCTCGGTCGTCGGCGCCGTGGCCGTCTTCGTCTTCTTCTCCGTCGTCGCGGACGCCTTCCTCCGGACGTCCAGCCTCGCCACCGTCCTGTACGCGGCCTCGACCCTCGGCATCATGGCCGTACCGGTCGCGCTGCTGATGATCGGCGGGGAGTTCGACCTCTCCGCGGGTGTCATGGTGACCAGCTCCGCGCTGATCTCCTCGATGTTCAGCTACCAGATGACCGCCAACGTCTGGGTCGGGGCCCTTGTCTCCCTGGTGGTCACCCTCGGGCTCGGCGCTTTCAACGGCCTGATGCTCACCCGTACGAAACTGCCCAGCTTCATCATCACGCTCGGCACGTTCCTGATGCTGACGGGCCTCAACCTCGGCCTCACGAAACTCATCAGCGGCACGGTCTCGACCAAGTCCATCGGCGACATGGAGGGCTTCCCGTCCGCCAAGAGCGTCTTCGGCGAGTTCACCGTGGGCGGTACGACGATCAAGGCGACCATCGTGTGGTGGGTCGTGCTGATCGCGCTGGCCACCTGGATCCTGCTCCGCACCCGCTTCGGCAACTGGATCTTCGCGGTGGGCGGCGGCGCCGACGCTGCCCGCGCGGTGGGCGTCCCGGTCAAGCGGACCAAGATCCTTCTGTACATGGGTGTGGCCTTCGCCGCCTGGGTCTCCGGCCAGCACCTGCTGTTCTCGTTCGACGTGGTGCAGTCCGGCGAGGGCGTCGGCAACGAGCTGACGTACATCATCGCCGCGGTCATCGGCGGCTGTCTGATCACCGGCGGCTACGGCTCGGCGATCGGCTCGGCCGTCGGCGCGCTGATCTTCGGCATGACCAGCAAGGGCATCGTCTACGCGGAGTGGAACCCGGACTGGTTCAAGTTCTTCCTCGGAGCGATGCTCCTCCTGGCCACCCTGCTCAACGCATGGGTACGCAAGCGTGCGGAGGCGACCACCTGATGAGTGCCCTTGTCGAGCTCGACGACGTCAGCAAGTACTACGGCAACATCAGGGCCCTCGAAGGCGTCTCCCTGGAGTGCCACGCGGGTGAGATCACCTGTGTCCTCGGCGACAACGGCGCCGGCAAGTCGACCCTGATCAAGATCATCGCGGGACTGCACCGGCACGACGCCGGCACCCTGCGCATCGAGGGCGAGGAGACCTCGCTCGCCGGCCCGCGCGAGGCGCTGGACCGGGGGATCGCCACCGTCTACCAGGATCTGGCGGTCGTCCCGCTGATGCCGGTCTGGCGCAACTTCTTCCTCGGCTCGGAGCCGACCCGCGGCAAGGGCCCCTTCAAGCGACTCGACGTGGAGACGATGCGGCGCACCACCCGCGCCGAGCTGCTGCGGATGGGTATCGACCTGCGCGACGTCGACCAGCCCATCGGGACGCTGTCCGGCGGTGAGCGACAGTGCGTGGCCATCGCCCGCGCCGTCTACTTCGGCGCCAAGGTGCTGGTGCTGGACGAGCCGACGGCCGCGCTGGGCGTGAAGCAGTCCGGTGTGGTGCTGAAGTATGTGGCCGCGGCCCGCGACGCGGGTCTGGGCGTGGTGCTCATCACCCACAACCCGCATCACGCCTATCTGGTCGGCGACCGCTTCGTGCTCCTCAAGCGCGGTGTCATGTCCGGGAGCCACACCAAGCAGAGCGTCACACTCGACGAACTCACCCGGCAGATGGCGGGCGGCAGCGAGCTGGAGGACCTCCGCCACGAGCTGGAGCGCGCCCCCGCGCCCACCCACCTCGGCGGCCACGCCGTCGACACCGGGGAGCCCGCCGGCGAGGCGCGCGGGAAGGACTGAGCCCGCGGGCCTACTAGCATGGGGGCGGACCCCCACCCGCCCCGGACACCACCCGCCGAGGACCCGGACCGGCCACCACGACCCGCAGGGACGACTTGAGTACGTACCGCGACTTCACGAACCGAGGCACCGCACGCGCCACCGTCCTGAAGACGGTCGGCACGCGCGAGCGGCGCTCGCACCTCACGGCGCCCCGCGTACCCACGGTCGGCATCGACATCGGCGGCACCAAGGTGATGGCGGGCGTCGTCGACGCCGACGGGATCATCCTCGAGAAGATCCGCACCGAGACCCCCGACAAGTCCAAGAGCCCCAAGGTCGTCGAGGACACCATCTGCGAGTTGGTGCTCGACCTCTCCGACCGGCACGATGTGCACGCCGTGGGCATCGGCGCGGCCGGCTGGGTCGACGCGGACCGGTCCAAGGTGCTCTTCGCGCCCCACCTCGCCTGGCGGAACGAGCCCCTGCGCGACGCCCTCTCCGCCCGTCTCGCCGTGCCCGTACTGGTCGACAACGACGCCAACACCGCCGCCTGGGCGGAGTGGCGCTTCGGCGCCGGACGTGGCGAGGACCACATCGTCATGATCACGCTCGGTACCGGCATCGGCGGCGCGATCCTCGAGGACGGCCAGGTCAAGCGCGGCAAGTTCGGCGTCGCCGGCGAGTTCGGCCATATGCAGGTCGTGCCCGGCGGCCACCGCTGCCCGTGCGGCAACCGCGGCTGCTGGGAGCAGTACAGCTCCGGCAACGCACTGGTCCGTGAGGCCCGCGAGCTCGCCGCCGCCGACTCACCGGTCGCCTACAGCATCATCGACCGGGTCGGCGGCAACGTCGGCGACATCACCGGGCCGCTCATCACCGAGCTGGCCCGCGAGGGCGACGCGATGTGTGTCGAGCTGTTCCAGGACATCGGGCAGTGGCTCGGTGTCGGCATCGCCAACCTCGCCGCCGCCCTCGACCCGTCGTGCTTCGTCATCGGCGGCGGCGTCAGCGCCGCCGACGACCTGCTGATCGGTCCCGCCAGGGACGCGTTCCGCCGTCACCTGACGGGCCGCGGCTACCGCCCGGAGGCCCGGATCGCCAAGGCCCAGCTGGGCCCCGAAGCGGGTATGGTCGGCGCGGCCGACCTCGCGCGGCTGGTGGCCCGACGCTTCCGACGGGCCAACCGGCGCCGTGTGGAACGCCACGAGCGCTACGAGCGCTACGCACAGGCCCTGCGCAACCCGAGTTCTGTACGCCCCACCCAGGAACCGCCGTCATGACAACGCTGACCACCCGCCAGCCCACGCCGCAGCCGACTCCGCCGACCCCCGAGGGCCGGCGCCACATGATCGTGCGCCGCTGGATCACCGCGATCGTCATCGTGCTGCTGATCGGCATCCCGGCCGGTTATCTCGTGATCTCCGCCGGGCAGAGCCGCGCCAGCGGCCGTGACAAGGAGGCGGAGTCCGCCGCCCAGGGCCTGCGTGACTTCTGGCCCTCCATCATGAAGCGCCGCATCTTCGAGGTGCCGGTCCCCAAAGGCGCCACGCGGGTCTCCTACTTCGAGACCAGCAACTGGAAGACCAGCCGGCTGTACGTCCAGTTCCGCACCTCCCCGAAGGGCCTCGACACCTTCCTGAAGGGCGCGGGGACGAGCCGCGCGGCCCTCGAGAACGGCAAGGTCACCATCGGCGACCGGGACTCCGCCGTGGTGGGCTGGAACTTCAAGCTGAAGGGCCGTGCCTGGGCCGGGACCGTCCACAACCAGAAGGACCCACGGCCGAGCAAGGACATCACGGTCGACCTGACCGAACCGGACCGCCCGTGGGTGTACGTGGTCTCCACGGCCAACCCGTAGGAGCCCGCACCGCCGTCCGACAGTCGGTTCCCGGTGCGTGCCTGTGGCTCCTGATGCAGGCCACGGTTCGGTGGGCCGGACGGTGTTGAACGCAAGCCCGCTGGAGCTCTCCCCGGTACCGGGGGCCTCTTCCCTGCGCACCCAGCTGTGCCAGGAGCCGTCGAACCAGCGGGCACGCACCGGGCGGCGTGTCACGGTCACCCCGTCGCGCGGTACCTCCTCCTCGTGCCCCATCAGTCCTGGCGTGATCAACAGACCCTCCGGGCGGGAGTCGAGGCCGGGACCGGTCAAGTCTGTCAGCCGGAACCGGATCACCGAGGTCCGGACCGGCTCCGGGACGAGTGGGATCCAGAAGTCGGGCACCACGGTCTGCACCCGTACGCGGGCAGCCCGCCGGTCGAGGCCGGCTCAGAATCGTCACTCACAGTCGTGCGCCTAGATGCAGGGCACGACGGCGGCGAGGTGATTTCGATCGTGAGGGGCGCCGAGAGGCAGCTGGCAGCGTCGATCATCTGGATGAGACCGACCACGCCGTCGCGGGCGTCCGTTTCCTTCTCCGTCTACCCGAGTCCACCGAGACGGAGGGCGCTCCTTATCTCGCTGAGCTTCGCGGTCGTCGCCGGGGTCCACTCCTTCGCCTGCTCACCGAGACGGAGGGCGTTGTCAATCTCGCTGAGTTTCGCGGAGGACAGGGCGCCCGCCCGCTCGATCAGGTCGTCCCGGGACACGGTGGTCAGCCACGTGCAAGGGGTAAAGCCCGGACGCGGGAACGCGAACCGAAGCACGCCTTCAAAGGGCAGTCCTTCCACGGCGCCTACTGCCACTTCGACGCCGAGACCGGTGATGTCGACACCCGCCCGAGCGACGACCTGCATCACCCGGATCCCGGACGCGTCGTCTCCCGACAGCAGCACGACCGGCCGCCGCTCGTCGAACTCCACCCACCAGACTTCGCCACGTTGCACATGTCCTCCTGACACAGGACTGCGGGCGGACGCTGCGCGACCCCGACGCGCTGTGGAGACGGGTGCGGCCACCCGTTGATCATCGGTGTGTGAAGACAAACGTTCACGCGGTGGTCGCAGGTCACAGCGTAGACCCTGCCCGCTGGCAGGAGGCGTTCGAGGGCTTGATGAGCCGGATAGCGGGACGGTTCACACGGGTCGAACCCCAGTTCCAGGTCCGGAAGTTGGTGCTCGGACTGCTGTCGGGCCTGCCGCGCAAGAACTGCTGGACCATCGCCGAATGGGCCGGGGAGAGGACCCCGGACGGCATGCAGCACCTGCTGGGGCGGGCCAAGTGGGACGCCGACCGGGTCCGCGACGATGTGTGTGACTACGTGGTGGACCACCTGCACGACGACCAGGCGGTACTGGTGGTCGACGAGACCGGGGACGTGAAGAAGGGCACCGGCACGGTCGGCGTCCAGCGCCAGTACACCGGCACCGCGGGCAGGATCGAAAATGCCCAGGCCGCCGTCTACCTGGTCTACGCCGGCCGGCGCGGGGATGCGGCAGTGGACCGGGAACTGTACGTGCCGCGTTCATGGACCTCCGACCCTGACCGCTGCCGGGATGCCGGACTCGACCAGGACACCGCCTTCGCCACCAAGCCGGAACTACGGCTGGAGTACTAGCCGTCCCCCTTCTCCTCGTGGGCCTTCTCGACCCAGGTCCCCGCCGCGATCCCTGCCTGTTCGAGGTGCCAAGCGGCCTGCAGGCAATGGAGTGCGGGATTGCCGATGGCCCAGAACAGATCGCGTGCCGGAACGAGTTCGGCAAGACGAGTGGTGAGCTTGCCCACCTTGAACGGTTCATCGGCGTGATCTCCGTTCCGCAGTTGCGCGAGGACATCGAGGGAGTCGTCCCCCTTTTCTTGTGCCTTCCAGAAGTCCTGAACTCCTGCGATTTCCCATTTCGGGGGAGGATGCTTTTCAAAGCCCATCCGAGAGCGCGATCGGAGGCGATGGAGAAGATGGCATTGGTGCACACTTCGGCAGCCTCGCCGAGCGGTACGTCCGGCATGGCTTGAGCGGAAACGGCCGCTTCTTTCCGCTTCTTCATCTCGGCGGTCTGCTCACGGAAGACCTCCTGAGCTTTGGCCCCGTCCTCCTGCGATCCCCCGGGATCACTCAGTTTCGGCAGCGACGAGGCGGCCTGAGCTGTGGCCTTCGCCAGCGCGAGCCGTTGAGCCGGAGGGGTCTTCGGAGCGCTGGCCACTTCTGCCGCTCCGGCCACCTGCGCCTTAGGCCCTGTCAGCTGATTCCATACCGGGGCGGAACCCGCTGATCGGCCGGACCCACCTGCGCCTTTCTGAGCCAGTGCGGCGGTCAGCGGGTCAATGATCAGGACCAGCTCCCTGCGGAGCTCGGGGGGCGTCTCGGGGTCACCGATCATGTCCAGGGCCGAAGTTGCCTGTTCCACCGTCGAGATGGTGCCTGCCCGCAGTTCGGGCGGCACCCCCGGGTCATGACTGCCCTCCAGCGCGGAGGCCACCTGCCGCACGATCGCGGTCAGCTGCTCCCGCAGCTCAGGGGGTGTCTCAGGGTTGGTGATCACTGCCAGCGTGGAGGTCACCTGCTGTGCGATGTCGGTGACCTCTTCGCGCTCCTGTGGTGGCGTCCTCGGGTCCTGAATCGCTTTGAGTGTGGCAGTCAGTTGCTCCACGGCCGGCGCGAGTTCCGCAGGGGCGTTCTCCCCTGCCTCCTTCAGGCTCGCCGTTGCCGTTTCAATCTCCTTGTTCTGCTGAGCCAGCTGTCCGGAGACCAGTCGGTCCGACTCTCCGCCTTCTGGCGTCCCGTCAGGCCCTGGCGTTTCTCCTGGCGTGGCGGTGTCTCCCGGTGTGGCTGTGTCGCCGGGTGTGGCGTTCTCGTCCGGAGGGGGCGTGTCGCCCGGTGGGGGAGGGTCTTCCGGATCCGACGGTGGCCCTGTGGGAGTGCCGGGGGGAGGCGTATCCGGCGTCGGGGGCGGGTCGTCCGGTGTCGGGGGAGGAGGCGTCGTCTGAGCTGGTGCCGCCGCGCTTGCGCCGCCGAGGTGAGGCGCTGATGCGGCACTCGCCATTCCGGCCGGGAGCGCGAGCGAGGCGGCCAAGGCGGATGCTCCGACCATGCGGTAGAGGTTGCGCCGGGCGACTATGGCCATGATGCGTTCCAGATGCGCTTCTCGGTGGTATCGGCTTGTCCGTTGCGGACCGGCCCCTTGGGAGCAAGAACGGCTCCCCCAGGAGGTCTGGAGTTCAGCAATGCATAAGCGATCCAATTTCCACTCTTTACCCGAACAGTACATCCTGCAACGCGGAGTGTTTGAAGCGGCAAGTGTGTGAGTGGTGAAACGTGTCGCGATCAAGCGGTCCGGCGGCGTCCGGTCCGGTCGCGCTTCCCGTAGAGGGGAGGTTAGATAGTGCTTGTTTTCAAGACCTGCGCGAAGGGGACTGCGGCCGTGGCTCTGGTCAGAGCGACGCCATATCTTTCTCTTTCTCGCTCATCCTCTTCCGCTGCATCCCTCTTGAGCTGAAGGGCCTCCCTGGGCTTGTGCGACAGGACATATGACCGGATCTCGGCGCTCGATCCGGTCCACCCGTAGTAGGAGACCACGTATCGAGGCCTGCGAGTCACATTGATCATGTTGTTGTTGTGCAGGACTCTGGCGCGGTTGATGATGTGCTCATCGCATTCATAGGGAGGGCAGTAGAACTGCTTGTCCTCCGGACGCCAGGAGTAATGCGGGACGCTGAATTCATCGTCGATTCTTCCGCGATCCTTCCGCATGATGGTCAAGGTCAGGTCGGCCTCGATCACGTCGTACGTGGCGGACCTGGGCAGTTGAACCACTCGTTCTTTCACGTACTGCTCGCCGGGCTCGAGCCAGTTGCCCGGTCCGTAGAACCGTGCGGCGCTGATCGTCTCCCGGGTGGGATGCTTTTCGTAGCGTCCTACTCTTGATTCGTCCGTTTTGGCATCCACCAACTTTCTCCACTCGAGGAGACCGCTCCCGTCACTCGCGTGCTTCGTGGAAGATCCGTAGATCCCGTAACCATCGCTCGTGATGTAAGCCGGCACTTTACCGGAATTACGTGCCCGGAAGGTCACGGGGAGAAGGATGACCGGCCGCTTCGTATCCGCTTGCGGTGTCCCGAATTTCACTTCGAGGTCGAACATAACCGGGGCGGATGTTGGTTGATAGAGTGCGGAATACGCCAGGTTGAAGGTGGCCAGAAGCGTCGTGGCTGTCACCCCGGCCGCAAATTGTTTGGGGTAAGGAATTCCTTCCCATGCCCTTTCCCTGAGGAGCAGCTGGAGTGCCCAGAGGGACCAGCCGGTGAGCGGAAGGTACGTCAGCACATAGGGTGTGTATTCTCTCTCCTCGAGCCACATGAACAGCAGCAGGCCGTTGGTGACCAGTGCGATGAACGCGCCGAGCAGGATCAGCGCTCCGGAAAGTCTGAGCTTTCGTCTTCCCCAGTAATCGAGCACCGCCAGTGCCGCCACGCCCTGCACCGCTCCCGCGAAGGCGAAGAGGAAGCCGGTGACACGCCCCGCGAAAGTCAGGGCCCCGATGGCGTCAGGCATCCCCACGATGATGAGCAGGACCATGGAGCCCAGCAGACCGGCCATCATGAGCGCGATGGTCGCGCGTCTCCGCCCGACGGGGGCCGGCCACGTCCCGCTGTCACCGCCGAGCCAGACTATGAATGACTTGTCTTCGACATCCACGTCCTCCGGATGACCGAGACGACGGAGAACCTTTCGTAACCCCCGCAGTGACCAGGCGCTGCCTACCGTCTTGCCACCCATGGTGACCTCGCGCAGGCCGCGGTCGTCCGGTGGCTGCACCACCACCTTGGGTTTGTTCATGGGGCCACGATCAGATTCGCCCCGGGTGCGTGCAAACCAGGTTGGACCGTCCAGCGCAGCCGGAGGGGCCGCGGCCCGGCCTCAGTAGCGGGGCTTGGCGACTTGGCCGTAGGCCCATTCACGGCCCTTCGACATTTCGAAGTGCAGGTGCGGTCCGGTGGAATTCCCTGTGTTTCCCACCTTCCCGATCTGCTGGCCCACAGCGACCTTCTGGCCGGGCTTCACCTGCCGCTGTGAGAGGTGGCAGTAGGTGTAGACGTGACCGTTGTCCCCTCGCAGTCCGATCCACTGGCCGTACGCGCCCCCCTCGCCGTTGGACCAGGCGATGGTGCCGGTGCGCACGGCGACCACCGGGGTGCCCGACCGGGCGGCGAAGTCCTGGCCGGTGTGCCGGCCGATGCGGTCCGGCGCCGGCTTCCATGCGTACGGGCCGGGTGAGAAGAATTCGAAGGTGACCCTGTGGCCGGGCACGGGGGACGACACGCGTCCCTTGCCGGGGGCGCCTGCGCGGCCGGCGGCGGGTCGGGCCCCTTTGCAGTCGACGGTGAAGCGGGCGTGACGGCCCAGTGTGGTGAGGGACTTGCAGCCGGGAACGCCGTCGGCGTCCGCTCCCTTGAAGCCCTGGGCGATCTGCTCGGCACGGTATGCGGCCTTGGTCTGTTCGCCGAAGAGCCCGGTGGCTCCGTCAGGGATCTTGCGGCCCCGGGCGATCAGGGCCTTCTGTACCGTGCGGACGTCCGCGTTCTTCTTGCCGAACCGGACGTTGGAGAGTGCGACCATGGCGGTCTCCTTAGTATCCGCGGGCAGGCCGGTTCGGGTCCGCCTGCTGTACAAGGGCGGCGAAGTTCGAGCCCGACCGGTTCACGTGATAGCGGTCGCGCACGTAGTTGATCGTCGCGCACATGTCCGCGACCACGTCGTAGGGTGTGGTGGCCGTGCCCGCCTGGTGGTAGGTGGCGAATGTCGCCGGGATGCACTGCGTGGCGCCGCGGGAGCAGTTCTGCGGGTGGCCGTCCGGCGCGAGTCGGCCCCGCGCGTTGACGTCCACCAGGTTCACCCGGAACCTCGGGTGGTTGTGGATGGACTCGCGCCGGGTGATGGTGGTCAGCGCCGGTACGCCGAACCGCGGATCCATGCCCGTCAGTTCACACGCCTCCTTGGCGTAGCGCCGCATGGCAGCCTCCCCGTCGTCGTCGTCAGGGTCGTGGTAGGTCACCTGGCTGAGACCGATCCCGCCGTTGCGGGCGGCGGGTCGGGCACCTTGGCAGTCGACGGTGAAGCCGGCGTGACGGCCGAGGGTGGTGAGGGACGTGCAGCCGGGTACGCCGTCGGCGTCCGCGCCCTTGAAGCCCTGGGCGATCTGTTCGGCACCGTAGGCGGCCTTGGTCTGTTCGCCGAAGAGCCCGGTGGCTCCGTCGGGGATCTTGCGACCCCGGGCGATCAGCGCCTTCTGTACGATCCGCACGTCCTCGTTCTTCAGACCGAAGCGAACGCTGGACAGAGCGACCATGACTGCTCCCCTCCTTTCTTCGGTTCCGGGGGGTCGTACGGTGAGCCGGTGCGGGCGTGCGGCCGTGGGACAGGGTGTCGGGACACGATCCGCCGCCGGCTCAGCACTCACCGATGTCCGGAAGCCAGGCGTCCGGGTGGTCGATGAAAATGTTCGAGAGGTAGCCGCCGAGCGCCGGCACGAAGGACCAGGCGTTGTTGGTGTGGCCAGAGGCGTTGACCGTGTCGCCCTGTGTCTGGCACTGCACCAGCACGCGCGTCGGCCCGGACAGCACCGCGACGACGGGGGCCCCGAGCCGGGGCTCCGCCCGCACGTTGACTCCGGTGCCCCAGGTGACGAAGTTGCCTTCCACGCCGTCGCCGCCCCCGTCGACCGGAGCCTCTCCCAGGAGGGGTGCGCTCCAGTCCTGCGCTTCGTCGCAGCGCGGATCCGCGACCACCGAGAGATGGAAGTGCTTGTCGTGCGGGTTGGCACCGTCGTACGGCTCCCACTGCCAGCTCCGATTGGTGGCGATCCGGCTGTTGGCGATGACGTACTTGATCCTCGGGTCTCGGGAGCCGAGCAGTTGGTCGGCCACCTGCTGGATGTCGAGACCGTGCGCGGGATCATGGGTGAAGTCGCGGGCGGTGACGATGCCGGGTCCGTACCAGGGGTTGTGGTCACTGGCGTTGCCGCGCACCCAGTGGGCCTCGTCTCCTATGCCGCCGTCGGAGGCGATGCTGCGTCCGGGGAAGCGGGCGTCGAGCTGCCGCCGAAGGGTTTCCAGGCTGTTCGCGACGCGCCACGACATGGCGGCCTCCTCGTCGATGTTCGGCCCGGCGCCCGGTCGTCCACCGGGCACGGTAGGACGATCGATGCCGGGTGCGCCTTCGCATCCAACGCTACGGACGTGCCGTCAGCCCAGCGTCAACCGCCGTCGTCCGCTCGGGAGACCACGGCTCACGGCCGGTCACGAAGGGCGCGGCCCGGCCGGTGCACAGGCAGCATCCGGGTGAACTGAGGGGACGGTTCCACTCCCAGTTCCTCGTTCAACAGCCGGCGGAACGCCTGGTAGTGGTGGACCGCTTCGCTGAGGTTGCCCTCCGCGAGGTGCACCGACACGACGACCCGATGACCGCTTTCCCGCAGCGGTTCCGTGCGCACACTCGCCCACGCCGCTTCCAGCGCCAGGGCCGGCTTTCCTTGCCTGACGAGTGTCTCGGCCAGGGCGTCGAGCGCGTGCAATCGCAGTTGGCGTAGGCGTTCACGTTCCAACAGCACCCAGTCCTCGTCCCAGCCGGGCAGGAGATCCTCTCCTCCGAGCAGCCCCAACGGCAGGTGCGCGGGAAGTGGGGAACCGTAGCCCTGTACGACGCCGAGTGCCGTCTCGGTGAAGGTGTGGACGTCCACCTGCATGGCCTCCGTGGCCACGAGCCAGTCCCCGCAGCACCGGATTAGGGGCCCGTCATTGCGCGGCATTTTCCACAGAGCCGTACGCAGACTGCCCCGCGCATGCTCTTCGGTGACCTCCGGCCACAAAATGCCGGCGAGTACCGTGCGCGAGACCCTTCCCCGCAGTCCTACGAATGCGAGCAGTCGCTGGGCGTTCCGGCACACTTCCACGGGCTCGGCACCGAATTCCAGTCGGAACTGGCCGAGCAGCCACAATCGAGGGGGAGGGGATGCCAGTTTGATCGCCTCGCTCAACAGTTCCTTGTGCGACCGCCACCCTGTTCCCCAGGGAGCCTGTCGTTTTCAGTTTCCGGCTGCCGACCGAGCGGTGCAAGTGGCGAAGCCCTACCCGCGCCCGAACGGTTTCCGACTGCGCCTATCTGCTCTCCGGTCCTTTGGCTCGTACGCGTTTCTCTTCCTTTTCCCTTTCGGCGTCCCCGAGGTTACTGCCCGGCGCCTTGACGTTGTCGATCAGGTGCTGGCCCTGCCGGTCGACGGCGCGAGTGACGGACTCTTGCAGGACTCCGAAGGCGAAGGCCCACGCACACACCTGTGTCGCCGTATCGAGATTGGTCAGGCCGGGAAGGAACTCGCCACTCATCAGGAGTATCCCCGCCACTGCCGTCAGCGCTCCGACGGGGAGCCGGAGGATTATCAGTCCTGTTGCCACATGGTAGGGCCCGGACGTGCCTCTGACTCCCTTCAGCGACACGGCCCCCGCTACGGCTGCCGCAAACAGTCCGATGAACTCGAGAAAGAAGATGTTTGCCGCCTTCGGTGTCTCTCCCAAAGGGCAGACCCTGGTCATGCTTTGCTCGCCCTGCGTCCCCTCCATGTTCGTGAAGCACACTCGCTCGGCGACATCCGGGGCGAGGGCCCCCCATATGCCCAGGGAAACGGCTATCAGCCAGAGAGCTCCTGCGGCCATGACGACTATCTGAGTAAAGCTCCGGACTCGTGCTCTCTCTGCTTCTTCCGCCTGGTAGGCGGCGTGCAGCGTGAGGGCCGCCAGTTCCCTGTCGTCCGGGCCCAGCGTTTTCTGCTGCCGGCTGAAGCCGAGTACTTTTCGCCGAGGACTGTGCAGCGCGTCGCTGAGCTGCTGCAGGAGTACGTCGTCATGTGTGAGGTGCAGCCTGGCGTGCGAGAGGGCATACAGGCCTTTCTCGTGAAGCTCGGCTTCCGGGGCTATCCTGAGCAGAGCCACTTCTGCTTCGTGCACATTCGCCAGAGCCCTGTCCGCCGATGCGCCCAAAATGCGTTGCCACCAGGAACAGTCCCGCAACGTATTCCGAGCCGCGGCAAGATGGGCATTCGCTGTGGCCACGGTCCTGGCATCCACGGGAGATACCTGACCCCCGGCCTTTCGTCGTTCTTCGAACTTGTTCAGCTGACCTTGGAGATGTGCCACGTGAGCATTTGCGCGCTGATACCAGGAGGATCCCTTGACCGTAACGTCGGGCTCTGTATCACCTCTGCCACCCATCATGGGCCCGCCCTCCTCGGCAGATAACTCAACTTCAGTGAACTCCTGCGGGGTTTGACGAGCAACTCAGGCAGCCGACCGTGCGATGCGGCGCCGGTGGACCGGGCATGAGTCGGAATCAGGGACCGAGTTGCAGGTAGCCCGGGACGGACAGACGCTGAGAACCGATTTCCCGGAACTCCGCGGTCCGAGAGGCAGGCGCCATGCATCAGATCGTTCGCGACCATTGGATTGCATTCAACAATCCCCTCGAAGGCCGAGTCGACTTCATGTACCTCGACCAGAAGGGATGGGTGAGCACCGGGATCGGCAACAAGATCGATCAGACCGCCGCGGCCAACTCTCCCCCGACTCAGGCAGAGCGGTCCGCTTCTCTGGCTCTGGCCACCGAATTGCGATGGCTGGACAGCAGCGGTGCCCCGGCCTCGGTGGACCTCGTCGCCGCGGATTGGGACAAGGTGAAGGCGCATCTCGATCTCGCCCCGCAGGGACACAGAGCTTTCGAGCCTCCGTTCACCTCGTTGCATGTGGGGGACGACGAGATCGACCGCCATGTGTTCGCCAAGCTGGATCAGATGGAGTCGTTCCTCACGCAGCGCCCCGAGTTCGCCGAATTCACCTCGTGGCCGGCCAACGCACAGCTCGCGACCATGAGCATGTGCTGGGCGCTGGGACCGGCGTTCAGGTTCCCCAAGCTCCAGGGCCACGTGGCCCTGCGGGACTGGAACGGCGCGGCCGACGAATGCCATTTCACCCCGGACGAAGGGACCATCAAGATCCGGAACAAACTCGACCGGGCGCACTTCCTGCTGGCCCGGACCGTCGACGATCGGGGCCTTCCTGCCGATCGACTGGCGCTCGATCTGTCGGACGTGTTCGGCGTGCAGGGCGCTTTGCTCGCCCTCGGATACGACCCGGGGCCCCAGGACGGCGCGGACGGGCCCCGCACTCAGGGGGCGGTCCACACGTTCCAGGGTGACACCGGCCTCGCCCAGAACGGATCGTCCACCGATCCGGCGACCCTCGCCGCGCTGAGCTCCCGGCTCTCCGGGTCGGGCTTCACCGTGCTGGGGGTGTGACCGGCGAAGTCCGCGGCCGCGGGGGTCGGCCGGAAGTCCGGGTACGGCCCCCGAGTTCTTCACTTGGTGCCGGCTGCCGCGACGCCCAGGCGGTCGGCGATCCGACGGCGTACTGCCGCCATCTCGATCCCTCGGGGATCGACCTTGCCCGGCTGCCATTCCAGATGACCTATCACGCTGCGCTCGCTCCAGCCGTGCGCCCGGCAGATGGCGGCGGCCGCCTTCTCGATCGCCTCCACCTGGACCTGCGGCCAGGGGTCCCGGCCGTCGCCGAGGTTCACGCACTCGAAGCCGTAGAAGTGAGCGTTCCCGTCGGCCTGGGCCTGGTTGTCCGGAGGCAGCGAGACCTCGTCGATCACCGCCCGCAGGACGTCAGGATCACCCTTCCCCGCGTGGTTGGCACGGCCGTTGCCGACCATGTGGATCGTGCCGTCCTTCGCGATGACTCCATGGCACAACGGGCCTGGCAGTGCGGAGTGCCCGTTGTAGCAGAGCTCCACGCTGCTCTTGGTGCCTGAAGTGACCGTGTGGTGGATCATCACCCCGTGCAGAGGGCCCCAGGCGCCCTTGTGGTTGCGGTTGTGTGTTCGCCATGACCGGTGTTCGACGACGGTGAGCCCTTCGGCGCGCAACGCGGCAAGCAACCGGTCCGGTGTCAGTGGAATGGCCATGATTCTCCTCGCGGGAACTCGAATCGGCTCCTGTATCGAGTCCGAGGAGCCGTGAAGTCCCGACGTGTAGGGCGGCCGACCGATGGCCGGGGCCGTGGAATTCCGAACGGCGCGACCGGTCACCTTCGGTAAAGTGACGAACTTCGTGGTGTCGTCAGACGTCCGAAGTCGTGCGGACCAACTCGTATTCCACTGTAGACCGGTGCCGAGCGGACGGACCACCCCTCCTTTCGCTCTCCATTCGGTCCGGTCGTTGAATGCGCAGCCATTCAGGCCCGGTTCGTTGAACGCGAACCGATGGTCGGGGCACTCCATCCGCACAACTCCGGTAGTCGGCCCCGTTGATCGCGCTTAAACTGAAGGCGGTATCGCCGTCCCCGGGCAGCCCTGGAAGGGACGAGAACGGCAGGCGCAGCGCCTTGCCGTGCGCACGCAGGGATCGGTGATGACGGTTCACGGATCAACCGTGTCGTCCACGATCCGTACTGCGGTTTCCCACGAGATTCCGCGTGTGCGCGTGGAACCGGACAACAGGACCGGCTTCTGTTCGCCTGACCCATCGCGCCGCGGATCCGGAGTTCGCACGGCGGAACGAGTTGGAGGCGGAAGTGACTGCCATAGACGAGAAGTGGGGGCAGATCCAGTGGATCGGCGCCCCGTTCGACGCCGGCGCGGGAAGCGGTGAGGGATCGAACCCCGACGGGCGGGGCACCTCGCGTGACTTCGTCCACGGGTCGATCTACTGGTCACCGGAGAGCGGCGCGCACGAAGTGCACGGGGACATCCGGATCAAGTACGCCCAGGTCCGGGGATCCGGCGGGTTTCTCGGGTATCCGGTGACGGACGAGTTGGGGTGCCCCGACGGAAAAGGCCGGTTCAACCACTTCCAGGGCGGCTCGATCTACTGGACCCCGTCGACGGGCGCGCACGAGGTGCACGGAGCCATTCGCGACCTCTGGGAGAGCATGGGCTGGGAGACCAGCTTCCTCGGCTACCCGGCGACCGACGAGATCGGTACGGGCGACAGCCGCTCGAGCCGCTTCCAGCACGGCCACATCAGCTGGTCGCCCGCACAGGGCGCGGTGGCGCACCGCAGCACTCTCATCGACTGATCGACTGATCGACTGATCGACTGATCGGCGGCGAGGAGCGAGACGGGTGGCATCCGGGCAGCAGGTGCCACCCAGGGACAGCGAGGTTCCCATGCCCGACGAGACCAGGCTCCCGATCGTGTACGTCCGGGGATTCGCCGGTGACACCGAAGGGATAGACAAAACCGTCAAGGACCCGTTCTACGGCTTCAACGAGGGCTCCACCCATGTCCGGGTCGGAGCGCGAAACGTACCGAGCTTCCACCAGTTCGAAAGCCCGTTGCTACGGCTCATCCTCGACGAGAACTACAAGATTCTGGTCGAGGGCGGACAGGATGCCTATCTGGACAGCCATGAAAGCATCCCCTCCAATTCGATCTGGATCCTGCGTTTCTACGACGTCTCCGCCACCACATGGGGCGCCGAGCCGAAGAAATTCCGGATCGAGGATGCCGCCGCGGACCTTCTGATTTTGATCGACAAGCTGCGCGAGAA
The DNA here is from genome assembly GCF_009832925.1 of Streptomyces sp. Tu 2975. GTDB lineage: Bacteria > Actinomycetota > Actinomycetes > Streptomycetales > Streptomycetaceae > Streptomyces. The sequence goes on along the minus strand of NZ_CP047140.1, from coordinate 1,512,940 downwards.
GTCCGGTGCGACGCACGTCCACCTGGTCGCCCACTCCATGGGCGGGCTCATCTGCCGCTGCCTCCTGCAGAAGGTGCTCCCCGACGCCGGCCGTGACCCGGCCGACTGCGTGGACAAGGTCTTCACGTACGGGTCGCCGCACGGAGGCATCACCTTCGACGCCGGGTTCGGCCTTTTCGAGAGGGTGCGGGACGCGACAGGCCTCAACGGTGCCGAGGTGTTCGGGCCGGAGCGCATGTACGAGTACCTGACCCCGACGGCGGACCACGATCCGCAGGGACGCCCACCGGACTGGCGCGCACGGAACATGCCGGAACGCGACAGTGCGCACCCGAAGGTGTTTCCTCGCTCGCGGATCTTCTGCCTGGTCGGCACCAACCCGAAGGACTACGACGTCGCCTTCGGCCTCTCCTCCGCCGCCGTCGGCGCGCACAGCGACGGGTTGGTGCAGATCGAGAACGCCTATGTGCCCGGCGCGCACAGGGCGTTCGTGCACCGCAGCCACAGCGGCCGCTACGGCCTTGTGAACTCGGAGGAGGGCTACCAGAACCTACGGCGGTTCCTCTTCGGTGACCGCAAGGTCGAGGCCACGCTCGCCGACTGCCGACCTCCGTCGACCGAGGGGACCACCTGGCAGGCCGAGGTCCGGTTCTCCGTACGAGGTCTGCCGATCGTCATGCACGAGCAGACGGCCGAGCACTGGTGCCCTGTGCAACTGCCGTCGTCGGGCGACCCGGCGGACGTGCCGCTGACCACCGCCTTCCTGTGCAGCGGCCTCCGCCCGCACGGCAGCGACACGACCATGCGCTACGCGCTGCAACTGCGCATCCTGTCGCTGCGGGAACAGAGCGGGTTCCTGAGCTTCGGCGACCACCTCGAGCAGACCGCCGACTTCGACGACACGCTCGTGGTCGACATCGGTGAGGGCACATGGGCGGCATGGAACTCCCTCATCCCGGGCACCATCCGGAGCCATGAGCCCAGCGGCACTTCACTGCAGGACGAGGACGCGCGCGCGGGGACGTGGGTGGCGAACATCCCACTGCCCGCCTCCGCGCAACCGATCCTCGGCGAGCAGGCTCGGATCCGGCTGACGGTCACCCGATGGACCTGACGGCGCGGCCGGGACGCGGACACAGGAACGGCGGACACCGGAACGGCGGAGACAAGCAAGCGGCCCGAAGGACTCCTTCGTCGCGACGGCTCAGCGAAGCAGCGCTCCGCGCAGGGTGATGCCGTGCCGCGTGCGCAGTCGCCGCAGCTCCCACAACGCCACGAGGGTGACGGACAGGGGGGCTCCCAGGGTGAAGGCCATCCGCACCCAGAACGGCACGCTGTCGTAGGCGCCCCGGAACAGGTCGAAGAGGGCGACCTCCCACACGAGCAGCGTCGCGAGCAGCGGCGGAACCGTCTCGTGGAGGTCCGCGGTCCGGAAGACGTGCACGAGCGACTGCGCGATGCCGTAGAGACCGAAGGGGGCGAGCCACAACGCGAAGGCACCGAGGGCGAACAGAAGCACCACACGCCCTGCGGAAGCCGTCCAGTTCGTCTCCTCGGTCACGTAGCCGAGCCCCGTGATCAGCCTCGGCACGGCGATTGTGACGACCAGTGCGAGCAGAGCCCCGGCGGGCTTGCCCACGCGGCGCAGGAACACACGCCGGTTGGGCGGGCGGGCCGCCGCGATGAAGACGGCGACGGCGACGGGGAAGGTCACCCCCAGCACGATGAGGGTGGTACGGATCTGGGCGAAGCGGTCGTCCACCACGGCGTCGGCGTCGGAGGCCAGCCCGTAGGACAGCAGCATCCACGTGATGGCGACCAGGCCGACGATCGTCCGGACGACCTGGACCCTCTTCACCATCGGATCGTGCACCCGGTCCGGCCGGGACGGCGTGAACACCGCGCGCCCCACGGCGATCGGGTTGAAGAGTCGCCCGAAGGTCAGCCGGCGCGCCGGGGCAGGCGGCCACGGGCCCGGCGGCGGTAGGGGTGGACCGCCCGGCCCCGGCGGTCGCCCGCCGCCGTACGGGTTCCACGGCGCCCCGGCGCCGCCGCTTCCGCTCATCCCCGTGTCCTTTGCGTCGCCGTGCCAAGAGGTCACCAGGAGACTAGGCAATCGGGGCGCGCGAAACCATCTTGGTCCCGCTGCAGTTGCGCTGCAGTCGTGTGCCGACAGCGTCCGGGCCGGACAGGGGGAGGGCTGTATTCACGGATCTGGTCGAGGGATGTGACGGCCGGGCCGACGGGCGAGTGCCGGTGCCGGCTGTCAGTCTGAGGTGCAACCTGATCTGCGAAAGGGAAATCGTCGTGATCACCACTGACTTCGTCCCCGGCTCTCCCTGTTGGCTGGACCTGGGAGCCACCGACGTCCCGGCCGCCGCCGCCTTCTACGGCGCGGTACTGGGGTGGGACTACGAGTCCATGGGGGAGGGGGAGGACATGGAAGGCGGGATGTTCCGGAAGAACGGCAAAATCGTCGCCGGGCTCGGCAAGCTTACCGAGAAGGGCGCACGTCCGGCTTGGATGATCTACTACTGCGTCGCCGACGCGGATGCCACGACCCAGGCCGTGGAGAGCGCGGGCGGCACGGTGCGGGTGCCACCGAGGGACCTCGACGAGTGGGGCCGGATGGCGCAGTTCACCGACCCGCTGGGGGGCCAGTTCGCCGTCTGGCAGCCCGGTCGGAACAAGGGCGTCGAGCTTGTGGACCAGCCGGGCTCGCTCTCCTGGACCGAGCTGTACACGAGCGACGTCGCTGCTGCGAAGGAGTTCTACGGCCGGGTCTTCGGCTGGCAGTTCAGTGACATGGACCTGCCCGGCGGCGGGGGCACGTACTCCCTCATCACTCCTGCCGGGCTTTCCGAGGATCGCATGCACGGTGGCCTCATGGAGCTCGGTAAGGAGGACCTCGCTCTGGCGAACGGGCAGCCGTACTGGCACCCGGTCTTCGCCGTCGCCGACTGCGATGCCGCGGTCGCCCAGGTCGACGAGAAGGGCGGCAGCGTGCAGATGGGGCCGGAGGACGCGGAGGGCGTCGGTCGACTTGCGGTCTGCCTCGACCCGTCGAACGCGGACTTCGTCGTGCTCACCCCGACCGAGAGCTGAACGCCGGAAGGCCGGCCCGGCGGCCCTCCGCGCCGACGGGACCTCCATGGTCCGAATGGGTCCCGGCGGTCGCCGGGTGGCTGTCGAGTCGTCCGTCGCTCGAGGTGTCAACGCGCTCAGGGGGATTGGTGCGATCGGCATGGTGACCAGCTCGCTGCCGGCGAGCTGGTCAGCAGTGCGCGGATGCCGATCGGGCCGTCCGTCAGGGCCTCTCGGCCGGGATGCGGGTCGGGATCGTCGGGAGCACCACATGCTCCGCCATCGCTGCCGGAACGCGGCCGGAGCGTGCGATCTCGAGAAGATTCGGCAGCTCGTAGTCCTGTGCCGCGTCGAGGTCGACCGTGTATCCGAGGTCGCCCAGGCTCGCCACCGTCAGCCGGCTCAAGGGGTTGCTGTTGCCGTCGATGTTCGGCGACATCAGCTCGTCGTCGAAGACGCTCTCACGCCAGTGGCCGCCCGCGCTCCCGGGGCCGCCGACATTGGCGACCGGCACCGGGGCGGGCCCTTCTCCGGTGAGCGTGCCGAACTCCTTCATGGCGCCCGGTCCGACGAAGGTCGGGTCGTGGCCGGGGAAGTCCTTCAGGAAGCCGAAGTCGTCCCAGACGGTCCCGATTCCCAGGACGTGCCCCATCTCGTGCGTGATGACGTCGAGGAGCGAGCCCTCATCTTCCATCTGGGCCAGGTCGGCGCTGTCGAACATCATGCGCCCCTTCACGGGAAGTCCCGCTCCACTGGCCGCGTCCTCCCTCCGGAACCGCGTCGGGCCGGCCTGTCCGAGGACGTTGGGAACGTTGTTGACACCGTCGATCGGCACGCCTTCGGCGTCGATCAACAGATCGTCGATCACGACCCTACCGGTGAGATCGTTGATGACGGCGGTCTCCAGGTCTCCCACGATGACGCGCGCCCAGCGGTCCGCGGCCTCGGCGAAAACGCTCTTCTGGCTGCCCGTGAGTCCTCCGAGGAACCGCACCTCGATCTGGAACGGAGACGTGGTCGCGGCGAGTTCTACGGCGCGGCCGCTGTCGGCGACTGCCCTGTACGTTTCGAAGGGGTCATTGATGTGCCTGCCCATGGCTACTGCTCCCATCACTCGCGGCCGGCTTTGTGCCCCCTGAACAACACTAAACTGATGCAGAGTTGTAGGCGATGCAACCAATGTCGTTGAATATTCCTCTGTTTTCCGCACTGCGCATGGCATTACATGTCCGGGGCCCGGTCGTATCCTGGACATGCACGACAGAGCGGGAAGCCCAGGCCGGTCGCTTCGGGTTCAACCACCGCTGGATCCGCATGATTTCGGTACGGCTTCTCACGCCTGAACTCCATGCGTGAAGGGAGCCTTCCATGGCTGCCAAGAATCGTGCGTCCGCCGGTCCCGGCCCCTCCCCGAGCGGCCAGGACAAGCTGATCAGCGGCCTCAAGCAGTTCATCCGTACCCGGGGACCGGGCTTCCTCAGCGACCCGAATGTTTCCTCGATCGGTATCGGATACAAGGAGAAGAACGGGAAACGGGGCAAGGAACTTGCCCTTCAGTTCACGGTCGACACAAAGGCCCGGCCGGAAGAGCTGGACGAACTGAAGACAGCCGAGATCCCCACGGCCATCGACATAGGTGACGGCGTCACGGTGCCCACCGATGTCGTCCAGCGCTCGTACAAGCCGCACTTCCTCGTGGTGGCCGAGGGCGAGACGCCGCAGCGGCAGAAGCGCGTCAATCCGGTCCGTCCCGGGGTGAGCGTCGGCAACGTCAAGGTGAGCGCCGGCACCTTCGGGTGCGTCGCCTTCGACAGGAACGACGGCTCACCCTGCCTGCTGAGCAATTGGCACGTGTTGAACGGCCGTAAGGGCGAGCTCGGCGACGTGGTCGTGCAGCCCGGCAAGGCCGACGACAGCCGCATCGCGATGAACCGTCTCGGCAGGCTCAAGCGTGCCCACCTCGGCAGGGTCGGCGACTGCGCCGTGTCGACGGTCACCGATCGGGATTTCGCCGGAGACATCCTCGACCTCGATGTCACGCCGACGAAGCTGGGCGAACCGCAGATCGACGACAAGGTCGTCAAGAGCGGCCGCACCACCGGGGTCACGCACGGCCTGGTGACCAGGCCCTTCGCACTCGTCGGCATCAACTACGGCGGGTCGGTCGGAGTACGCGAGATCGAATGCTTCGAGATAGGCCCCGACCCCAAGCATCCGGCGGACGGCGACGAGATCAGCCTGCCCGGCGACTCCGGATCGGTCTGGATGTTCACGACCCGCTCCGGCAGGCCCACGGACGTCATGGCCGGTCTGCACTTCGGTGGTGAGGGGGACGAGGATCCCGAGGACCGGGCTCTGGCCTGTCTCCCGCAGGCGGTCTTCGACGAACTGAAGATCACCCTCGCACCACCGGACCCCGAATCGCTGGAGGCCCTGACCGGGTACGACCCGGGCTTCCTCGCGGTACCGATCGGAACCCCGCAGCTCAATCCGTCGATCAAGGAGGACGCCGTCCGGATCGACGGGTCCGAGGTGATCCCTTACACGCACTTCTCGCTGGCCCTCAGCACGTCGCGGCGCTTCGCCGTCTGGGTGGCCTGGAACATCGACGGCGGCACCCTCAAGAAGCTCGACCGGAAGGGCATCGACTTCGTCAAGGACCCGCGCCTTCCGGCCGCCGCCCAGGTCAGCAACGAGCTGTACAAGGGCCGCAACAACCGGCTCGACCGCGGCCACATCGCGCGCCGCGCCGACGTGGTGTGGGGCTCGCTGCCCGAGGCGAAGAAGGCGAACAAGGACTCGTTCTTCTACACCAACATCACTCCGCAGATGGACGACTTCAATCAGAGCGGGCGGAACGGCATCTGGGGCCACCTCGAGGACGCGGTCTTCGAAGACGTCCGTGTCGACGAGCTCAAGGTCAGTGTGTTCGGCGGCCCGATCTTCCACGAGGACGACCGTGTCTTCCGGGGGGTCAAGCTCCCGCGCGAGTTCTGGAAGGTGCTCGTCTTCTCCGAGGGCGGCAAGCTCAAGTGCAAGGCGTTCCTGCTGACGCAAAACCTGGAGGTGCCCGAAGCCCTCGAACTCGACGAGTTCCGGGTGTTCCAGGTCAAGCTGTCCGAGATCCGCACACGGACCCACCTGCGCTTCCCCAACGCGATGACCGCGGCGGACACACTGGTGGTCCCGGAGTCCGTGGAGGACCGGGCCCCGCTGGAGCGTCGGTCCGACATCGACTGGAGCTAGGGCCTCTCGTTCGGATCATGCCGGGGTGCTGACGGTCGGCCCCGGCACGTGCGGGGAGTACATGGACGGGGCCGACGCGGAGCCGGAGGAGGAGCAGGACCAGCAGAGCGTGTGCAACGCCTTCGTCCAGCAGTACCTGCGGGACGTCCGCGACAACCTCCAGGAAGAGGGCAGGAGCGATGAGGCACCTGTTGCCGGTCGAGATCAAGGTCAATATCGAGGGCGACGTGGCAGCGGCGCTGTCGGCCCTCGGTGGGGCGCACGGCAGGATGGCGACGCGTCGTATCTGGTTCGCCGAGGACCAGGACGGCGTCGCCGAGGGCCGGGTGCCGCTCCTGGACAGCGGCGTGATCGTGCGGTTCAGGCTCGGCGCCGGCCGGGACGACCTGACCGTCAAGCTGCGTCCGTGCACCTTGGAGCAGCTGGTCGGCCGGTTCTCCGTCCCGTTCGACGCCGAGCCGTTCGCCTACAAGATCACGGAGGACTGGTCGGGGAGCCGTCGTATGCCGGCCGCTTCTCTGACGCATGATCACCCGCCGGGGGCGCTGTCGGACGCGGTGGAGCCCGGGGCCGATCCCGTAGCGTCGATCGATCCGGTGCAGGACCAGTTCCTGCACGCCTGCGCGCCCGCCGCCCGGCTCGACGGGCTGGTCGCCCTGGGGCCGGTCCGTTCGACGAAGGCCGACGACGTACCGCTCGACGATCTGGAGGTGGACCTGGAGGCGTGGTCGGTCGAGGGTCTGCACTTCCTCGAGAGCTCGATCCGGGTGAAGCCCAAGAACGAGGAGAACGCCGAGGAGTTCGCTGCGCGGGCCGAGCGCAAGCAGCGAAAGCTGGAAGACGCGGTGCGGAGTCGCGGGTTGACCCTCTCCGAGCAGCCCGAGACGAAGACCCGCCGCGTCCTCACCGCCCTGGCGGGTGCCGGGCCGGGCTGAGACGGCGGCCGGCTGCCCGGCTCGGGGGTACTCGCGGCGCGGCGGCGAGCATCCGGTTCTGTTCCCCGGGCTCGGAGCTGTCCACGGACTGAGCCGGACCCGACCTGCTGAAACAGGCTGAGGGCCTTTCCCGTGAAGCCGTAGGGACCGAGCTGCCGCAGACATCTCGGCCGTTCCCCGCGGCCCGCGGTCGGGGCGCCGCCCGGCGGGCGGCGCCCCGACATCGTCGTGTCCGTTGTCAGTCGGCCGGTGTCAGCGCTACCTCGGCGCTGCTCGAGAGGGCGGGCAGGCCGTTCGGGGGCGCGTCCGTGTAGGAGGCGTTGAACACGGCCTTCAGGTTGTCGGCACCAGCGTGTCCGCCGTCCACGAAGGTCTCGAACGATCCGCTGCAGCCGTTGCTGGTGGAGAGCGGATGTCCGTGACTGTCGTGACCGAGGATGAACGAGACGGTCACCTTTGAGCAGTCCACAGGCTGATCGTCCGTCACATTGACCTTCCACGTGACCGTGTCACCCCAGTGGAACGCCGTGCCGCCGTGCGGCGCAGGGTCGGTCGTCAGGGAGACGATCGGCGCCTTGTTGCCCACGACCACGGGCACCGAGGCCGCGGCCGAGCGGCCTGTGCTGTCGGTGATCTTCAGCGTGGCGTCGAAGACGGCGTTCCTGGTGAACGTGTGCTTCGGGTCCGGCTCGGTGGAGTCCACGGTGCCGTCGGCGTCGAAGTCCCACGCGTAGCTGAGGGCGTCACCATCGGCGTCCGTGGTGCCGGCGCTGGAGAACTGGACGGTCAGCGGGTTGGTGCCGTTGGTCACGTCGGCGGCGACCTTGGGCTCCGGGGTCCGGTTGCCCCTGGTGTAGTCGATGCGGGCGAGCTGGGCCTCGGGGAGTTCGGCGAAGTAGCCGGTGCCGTACTCGAGGACGTAGAGCGCGCCGTCCGGGCCGAACTCGGCATCGATCGGGCCGTCGGTGGCTATCGACGGGATCGCGTCCTCGATCTTCTCGACCTGGTTCTTCCTGCCGAGAGTGATGGCCTTCATCTGGTCCCGGGTCCACTCGTAGAAGAGAGGCTTGCCGTCGAAGTGGGCGGGCCAGCGGTTCTCCGCGGTATTCCGGCGGTCGTAGCGGTAAGCCGGACCGCCCATCGGGCCGATGCCACCCGTGCCGAGCTCCGGGAACTCCTCGGAGGCGCCGTAGCCGTACACGATCTCCGCGTCGGTCACCGGCGGCAGCTCGCGAAGGCCTGTGTTGTGGGCCGAGTCGTTGACCGGCTTGGCGCAGTCGAACGGGCCGGCGGACTTCTTCGTGGCGAAGTCGTAGTCCTGGTAAGGCATGTCCTGCGTGACGCAGAACGGCCAGCCGTAGTTCGCCGGACGGTCGATGACCATCCAGCGGCCCTGCCCGGAAGGCCCGCGGTCGGGATCCGCCTTGCCGGCGTCGGGCGAGTAGTCGCCGAGGTAGACCTCGCCGGTCCTGTCGTCGACGGCGAAGCGGAACGGGTTGCGCAGACCCATGGCGTAGATCTCGGGACGGGTCTTCGGCGTGCCCGGCTCGAAGAGGTTCCCGTCCGGGACGGTGTAGCCCCCGTTCTTCTTCACCTTGATGCGCAGGACCTTGCCGCGCAGGTCGTTGCTGTTGCCCGAGGTGCGGCGGGCGTCGTAGGCCGGGTTGCGGCGGGGGCTGTCGTCGATGGGGCTGTAGCCGTCGGAGGAGAACGGGTTGGTGTCGTCGCCGGTCGACAGGAACAGGTTGCCCCTGTGGTCGAAGTCGATCTTGCCGCCGACATGGCAGCAGGTGCCGCGGTCCGCGGGGACGTCGAGGATCTTCTGCTCGCTGGTGAAGTCGAGCTGGTTCCCCTTGAGCTTGAAGCGGGAGAGGCGTGTGAAGCCTTTGTACTCGGCGAAGTCCTCGGCCGTGCCCGCCTGCGGCGCGTCACCCTCGTTGACGCCCGGGGTGGCCGGGTCGTCCATGGGGTGTCCAGGCGGGGCGAGTAGTAGAGGTAGACCCACTTGTTCTTGCTGAAGTCGGGGTCGACCGCGATGCCCTGCACGCCCTCCTCGTCATGCTGGTAGAGACCCGAAGGGCTCTTCTTCAGGTCGGCGGCGAGGAAATTCACTCCGCTCTTCGGATCGTGGATCCGGACCTCGCCCGTGCGAGCGGTGTGCAACACGCGCAGGTCGGGCAGGACGGCGAGGGCCATGGGCTCGCCCGGGCGGTCGTTGAGAGTGACCTTCTGGAAGGCGGAGGTGACCGGCGGGTCCGAATCCGCCTGCACGGTCTGGCCGTTGGCCGTGGGCTGGAACCCGACTGTCAGGGCGAGCGCCCCTGCTCCCATGAGGGTGGCGATCCTTCTCTTGCGCACTCAGAACTCCTTGGTCCTGGACGGCTGCCGCGAGACATGGGACATGCCGCGCGCAGTGCAAGGGGGTTGTCGCCCGTGCACTGTTGAAAACCGGAGCAGACGCTAGGGTCCGGCTTTTGCCTCGTCAAGGACAAAGATTGCTTTCTGTTGGAAGAACTAAGGATGGGTCGAGCGCAACTTCCCTGAATTTGCCTTTATATGAGGATGGTCGGCCCTTGCTGCCCCTCCCCGGGAGGGGTTCTCGGCTGCAGCAAGGTGAGTTGGGGGACGGTGGGTCCGGCACGTCTGAAAGGGGCTCTCACAGTGGTCCGGTTGAGCTCGTACCCGACCGGTTCCGCCGCCGCGAACCTCGAAGTCCGGCCGCCTCCGTGCGCACCGCCGCAGGGTCGCCGGCGGCCTGCATCGTCACGACGCGGCCGTCATCGACGGTGAGCACCCCGAGGCGCGAGGGCAGGCAGCGCTCGGTGGTGGCCGGTCGGCCCGTGGAGCGTGTCACCGGGGCTGCAGGTGGGACGTGGCCCCTCCGAGTACGGCGGCCGACGGACCGTTGACGTGGTGTGTCCCGCCCTGATCTGCTGCCTTGATCGACGTAGAGATCGACGCAGCGATCGCAGATGCCGAGCAGGGGAGCTGAGACGATGACGCCCTCGCACGCACCGGGCCGACCGACTGCCGTGGTCGTACAGAACACCAGGAGCGGCGGTCCCGGCCGGGTCGGGGCCTGGCTGCGCGAGGCGGGAATCCGCCTCCACGTGCTGCGTCCCTACGAGGGTGAGGCACTGCCCCGGACGCTCGACGGCAGGCCGCTCCTCGTGCTCGGCGGCGGCTTCCTGCCGGACGACGACGAGCGCGCGCCCTGGCTCCCGGCAACCCGACGCCTCGTCGCCCAAGCGCTGGACGAGGGCACGCCCGTCCTCGGCATCTGCCTCGGGGGCCAGTTGCTCGCACACGTCGCGGGCGGCGTAGTGCGGGCGCGTCACGGCCGGCCCGAGTTCGGCAGCACACAGATCCGGCTGCGCCCCGAAGCCGCCGACGATCCGCTGCTGTACGGGCTAGGCCCGGCGGTTCCCGCGATCGAGCGGCACGTCGACGCGATCACCGAACTCCCGCCGGAAGCGGTGTGGTTGGCCTCCAGCGAGGCCTGTCCTCACCAGGCGTTCCGGGTCGGCGCGCGAGCCTGGGGTGTGCAGTTCCATCCGGAGGCGGAGGCCGAGCGGATCACCGGTTGGGACCGGGAGGGGCTGGCCCGGCAGGGCTTCGACAGGGACCGGCTGCACGCCCAGGCCGTGGCCGACGAGGGTGCGGCGGTGGCGGGGTGGTCGGTGTTCACACGGCGGTTCGCTCAGGTGTGCGCGAGGCTGCCGTGACCGGCTACGGGGCCGGCGCGGATGAGGCGGCTCGGCGCCTCGTGCTCGGCCGGCTCTCGGGCAGCGGTGTCGCGGAGCGCGTCCTGGCCGGTGGGGCGGGTCACGCCGACGTCAGGAGGTCCGAGAAGTCCCGCAACTACGACGACGGCGACCCCAACAACCGCAGGCACACCGCCGGATACGTCCGCTGCGTACGCTGAACGCAGCGGTGTCCGGTTCTCGCCGGTCCGCGGTAAATGCCTGGACCGAGAACCGTCCCCGACGGGACACTTCCGACTTCCGAACCTCCGGGAGTGTGATGGGGACAACAGATACGCGAGGGCCGACGCCGGGCAGGAGCGCGGTCGTTCTGGCATTGCGCCGCTACGGCCGGGAACTGCTGCGCCTACGACGACTGGCCCTGCCCGCGCTGCTGCTGCCGGCCGTGGGCAACATCGGCATCCGCTACGTCGCCCCCCTGCTGATCGCCAAACTGGCAGGACAGGCTGCCGACGACGGCGGGCTCACCCTCAGCTCGGCGCTGCCGTACGTGCTGGGCTTCGGCGTGACGCTGCTGCTCGCCGAGGCCGTGTGGCGGGTCGGGCAGCACTGCCTGAACCGCGTGGACGCCCTCGGCATGGAGCACCTGTACGTGAGCGGCATGGACGAACTCCTCGCGAAGGACGCGGCATTCTTCCACGACAACTTCGCCGGCTCCCTGACCAAACGGGTGCTGAGCTTCGGCAAGCGCTTCGAGGACTTCGTCGACACGGTGACGTACCGGATCGTGGGCAGTCTCGTCCCCCTGCTGTTCGGTGCCGTGGTGCTGTGGAGCTACGAACCGATGCTCGTCGCCGGCCTTCTTGTGATGATCGTGCTGACCGTGGTGGCCGCGACACCACTGATCCGTCGCCGGCAGAGGCTCGTCAACGACCGTGAGGCGGCGATCGCCCGGGTGTCCGGCCATGTCGCCGACAGCCTCTCGAACATGGAGACCATCCGGGCGTTCGCGGCCGAGCGGCGGGAGGCCGACGAACACCGCAGCCGTGTCGCGGACTCCCGGCGCCTGACGCTGAAGTCGTGGGACTACGGCAATCTTCGCGTCGACACCCTGATCGCCCCCATGTCCGTGCTGACCAATGTGCTGGGCCTGTTGGTCGTCATCGCCTTCGGTGGCCCGGGCCAGGGAGTGGAGGAGGTCGTCGTCGCTTTCACCTACTACTCCAACGCGACCCAGATCATGTTCGAGTTCAACCAGATCTACCGGCGTCTGGAAAGCTCGATGACCGAGGCCGCGCAGTTCACGGAGCTGCTGCTGGATCCGCCCACCGTGCTCGACCCGACGGAACCCGAACCGCTCGCACCGCAGGACACGGGCATCCGCTTCGAGGCGGTGACCTTCGCCCACGCGGGTGCGAAGCCGATCTTCCAAGGCCTTGACCTGGATGTGCCCGCAGGCGCAAGGATCGGTCTGGTCGGCAGGTCCGGCGGCGGCAAGACCACACTCACCCGGCTCCTGCTGCGGATGTCGGACATCGACGCCGGACGTGTCCTGATCGGTGGTCACGACATCAGCCGGCTGCGCCAGACCGACCTGCGCTCACTGATCGCCTACGTCCCGCAGGAACCCGCCATGTTCCACCGCAGCCTGCGGGACAACATCGCCTTCGCCCGGCCCGGTGCCGGCGACGACGAGATCCACGCGGCCGCCGCGGCCGCGCACGTCACGGAGTTCGCCGACCAACTCCCCGACGGCTTCGCCACCCTGGTGGGGGAGCGGGGAGTCAAACTCTCCGGCGGCCAGCGCCAGCGCGTCGCCCTCGCGAGGGCCATCCTGCGCGACGCCCCGGTCCTGCTGCTCGACGAGGCGACCAGCGCGCTGGACTCGGAGAGCGAGCTCCTCGTCCAGGACGCCCTGTGGCGGTTGATGGACGGCCGTACGGCTCTCGTGGTCGCCCACCGTCTGAGCACCGTCGCCGGCATGGACCGTCTCGTCGTCCTCGACCGCGGCAGCGTCGTCGAGCAGGGCACCCACGAGGAACTGCTCGCGGCGAACGGTGCCTACGCCAAGCTGTGGCAGCACCAGTCGGGCGGCTTCCTCGGTGAGACCACCGACTCGGCCCCCGGACGCCCGGTCCCAGGAGCCGGTCCCAACGGGCTGCCCGGACCGGCCGACCCGGTGCCGGACGCACACCACAGGACGTCGTCGCACGCGCGTACGAGCACCGGGTCCACCTGACCGAGACGGCTTCCGGACATCCTCGACCGCAGGCGGCGTCACGCTGAGCGAGGTGTTCACCGACCTGCTGGTTGAGCGCCGGCACCTCCTTCGCCGGCGTGCGCACCAGCCGGGTGCCGGCTTCTGTCCGGGCATGCTGGTGTGCTGCCGTTCGGCGGCCTGCACGGCGGCCTCGGCCAGTCGGTCGGGGCGGACGGCATGGCGGCTGCGCAGCCAGGTCTCCAGCCGCTTGGCGCCGATTCGGCGGACGGTGGCTGGGGCCTGGTAGCCGGTCAGCAAGGTGAGCGGGCCGGTGTTGGTCAGATCCGACGCCCCTTCCAAGCCCGGGAGAACGCCGGTGAGCTGGGCTCGGAGACGGTTGACGGTGCGGGTGCGGTCGGCGGCCAGGTCCATGCGCCGGCCGGTGAGGATCTTGAGGTCGGTGACGGTGTCGTCGCCGGCGTGTAATAAGAGGTGCAGGTCGCGGCGGACGCGGATCTGGTCGGCGATGACGGCAGCGTCCTTGGCGTCCGTCTCGCCCTCGCCGCGGTAGCTCTCGGATGGACCCGACGTGAGATCATCCGATGCCTCGAGCGACATGTCGCCCGAGAGGTCTTCGACCTGGTCGGGACGGTATCCACAGAACCCCGGTCATAGGGGCGTCCGTGAGAGATGAGAGGGTCTGACGGGTGAGCGAGACACCACCGAACACCCTGCAATACCGCGTCGACGGGCCCGAAGACGCACCGATCCTGGTCCTGGGACCCTCCCTCGGTACCACCTGGCACATGTGGGACCGGCAGATCGCCGAGCTCTCCGAGCGGTGGCGAGTGATCCGGTACGACCTGCCCGGCCACGGCGGCGCGCCCGCGTACCCCGCCGCGTCCGTCGGCGACCTCGCGGAGCGGCTGCTCGGCACTCTGGACCAGCTCGGCGTGCAGAGGTTCGGCTACGCCGGCTGCTCGATCGGCGGCGCGGTGGGCATCGAGCTGGCGCTGCGCCACCCGCAGCGCGTGGCGACGCTGGCGCTCGTCGCGGCGTCCCCCCGGTTCGGCACCGCGGACGAGTTCCGCCAGCGTGGTGTCGTCGTCCGCACCAACGGGCTCGACCCGATCGCCCGCAGCGCGCCGGAGCGTTGGTTCACCCCGGCGTTCGCCGCCGCCCAGCCGGCAATCGTCGAGTGGGCCGTCCAGATGGTCCGCACCACCGACCCCGGCTGCTACATCGCCGCCTGCGAGGCGCTCGCCGCGTTCGACGTGCGCGCCGGCCTCGGCCGTATCCAGGTCCCCACTCTCGTCGTGGTCGGCTCCGAGGACCAGGTCACCGGACCCGCGGAGGCACGCACCCTGGTCGCCGGGATACCGGACGCCCGGCTCGCGCTCGTCCCCGGCGCCTCCCACCTGGCCCCGGTCGAGCAGCCCGCCGCCGTCACGGATCTGCTCGCCCACCACTTCGCCACCGCCTGGCACGACACGCTCGCCGCCTTCCCGGCCCCGTCGGCTCCCGTGACCTCGCCGCCCGTCGCGCCGGTCGCCGAGATCGCGCCCGCCGCCACGGAGCAGCCGCAGGCCACCGGGCCTGGCCGGGCCGATCCGTACCAGGCGGGGATGAAGGTGCGCCGTGAGGTGCTCGGCGACGCGCACGTCGACGACGTGCTGGCCGACGGTGACGACTTCACCGGCGACTTCCAGGAGCTGATCACCCGCTTCGCCTGGGGCGAGGTGTGGACCCGTGAGGGCCTGGACAGGCGCATGCGCAGCTGTGTGACGCTGACCGCGCTGGTCGCCGGGGGACATCTGGACGAGCTGGCCTCGCACACCAGGGCCGCGCTGCGCAACGGACTGACCCCTTCGGAGATCAGGGAGATCCTGATCCACACGGCCGTCTACTGCGGCGTCCCCGCGGCGAACTCCGCTTTCCGGGTGGCGCAGGCGGTGATACAGGAGGAGACGACGCCCCGGGCGTAGCAGGATGGTGGCATGAGGCTCACCAAGCGCATCCACGCCTGCGTCCAGCTCGAGAAGGACGGGCGGCGTCTGGTCATCGACCCCGGTGGCTTCAGCGAGCAGGACGCCGCAGTGGGGGCCGACGTCCTGCTCGTCACGCACGAGCACCCCGACCACTTCGACGAGGGCAGACTGCGGGCGGCGCTCGAGGCGAACCCGTCCGCCCGGCTGTGGACCCTGCGCAGTGTCGCCGAGCGGCTGTCCGCCGCGTTTCCCGGGCGTGTGAGCACCGTCGGGCACGGCGACACGTTCACCGCGGCGGGCTTCGACGTCCAGGTGCACGGTGAGCTGCACGCGGTGATCCATCCGGACATCCCGCGGATCACCAATGTCGGCTACCTGGTGGACGGCTCCGTCTTCCACCCCGGCGACGCGCTCACCGTCCCCGACCGGCCGGTGGACACGCTGATGCTGCCGGTGCACGCCCCGTGGAACAAGATCTCCGAGGTCATCGACTACGTCCGCGAGGTGGCGCCGCGCCGGGCCGTCGATGTCCACGACGCCCTGCTCACGGACCTCGCCCGGCCCATCTACGACCGGCAGATCGGCGGGCTCGGCGGCGCCGGGCACGGGCGCCTGGCCGCCGGACAGACGATGGAGCTGTGAGGGTCCCGCGGCGGGGCCGGACGACTGTCACACCCCGCCGTTAGGCTTTGGGTCATGCGTATCGCCACGTGGAACGTCAACTCGATCACCGCCCGGCTGCCCCGGCTGCTGGCCTGGCTGGAGAGCAGCGGCACGGATGTGCTGTGCCTCCAGGAGACCAAGTGCACCGAGGAGCAGTTCCCTGCCGCGGAGCTGCGTGAGCTCGGCTACGAGTCCGCGGTCAACGCGTCCGGCAGGTGGAACGGCGTGGCGGTGATCTCCCGGGTGGGCCTCGACGACGTCGTGCGCGGGCTGCCCGGCGCCCCGGACTACGAGGGCGTGCAGGAGCCGAGGGCGATCTCCGCGACCTGCGGCTCCGCCCGCGTCTGGTCGGTCTATGTGCCCAACGGCCGTGAGGTCGCCCATGACCACTACGGCTACAAGCTGCGCTGGCTGGAGGCCTTGTCCGTCGCGGTGACCGAGGACGCCGCCGCCGGTCGTCCGTTCGCCGTCCTCGGCGACTTCAACATCGCCCCGACCGACGACGACGTGTGGGACCCGTCCTTCTTCGAGGGCATGACGCATGTGACGCCGCCCGAGCGAGCTGCCCTCGAGGCACTGCGCAACCGCGGACTGGCCGATGTGGTGCCGCGCCCGCTGAAGTACGAGCACCCGTTCACGTACTGGGACTACCGCCAGCTCTGCTTCCCCAAGAACCGCGGTATGCGTATCGACCTGGTCTACGGCAACGAACCCTTCACCACGGCGGTCAAGGACAGCTTCGTCGACCGCGAGGAGCGCAAGGGCAAGGGTGCCTCCGACCACGCACCGGTTGTTGTCGATCTCGACATCTGACGTTGGTCGACGCGCGCCCTGTGGTGCGTTCGGGTGCAGGGATGCGAGGCTTTGCAGTATGAACATCCCCTTCTTGGATCACTGGCTGGGACGCCACGGCGAACGTGACAAGGGCGATGCGGCCGCCGCCGGGCACGACCCGGAGCGCGCGGCGGCCATTACCGAGCTGCTGTCGGAGTGCGAACTGCTGCGTTCCAGAGCTGCTCAGGCCGGACTCGAACTGGACGACTCCCCGGGGTCCTTGACCGCGCTGGACCAGCTTCCGCCGCGCTGGCGCGACGATCCGGAGGAGCTTCCCTGGCTGGGGAACGACGCGGGTCTCTACCTCGGCACGGTGATCGTGCGCACCGTGCGCGGAGCGGCCTGGCACATCTGGCCCGGCGGCCATCCGGTGGTGCGGCTCGCCTCCGGACGGGAGATCGGTGTGGTCGAGGCCGGTGTGGAGTGGGCGTTCAACGGGGCTCCCGAGCTTTCACAGGTGTACGCGGAGGCGTCGGAGGCCTAGATTCCGTATTAGTACGGCTTTTGATCCGCCTGTGCGTGTCGGAGGTGAACCCCTTTGGCGGGCCGGTTAGTTTGCGCTGGCCACGACACACAGCTGAGAGTGGGTAGAGCAGCGTATGGCCGTCGATCCGTTGATCGAGCTGCGCGAGGTCAACAAGCACTTCGGGCAGTTGCACGTACTCCAGGACATCCACCTCACCGTCGGTCGCGGGGAGGTGGTGGTGGTCATCGGTCCGTCGGGCTCGGGGAAGTCGACGCTGTGCCGGGTCATCAACCGACTGGAGACCGTCGAATCGGGCGACATCCTGATCGATGGACAACCCCTCCCGGCTGAGGGCCGCGAGCTCGCGAAGCTCCGGGCGGACGTCGGCATGGTCTTCCAGTCGTTCAACCTCTTCGCGCACAAGACCGTGCTGGCCAACGTCTCGCTCGGGCCGGTCAAGGCCCGTGGCCGCAAGAGGGACGAGGCGGACCGTCGCTCCCGTGAACTGCTCGAGCGGGTCGGGCTCGCCGACCAGGCGGACAAGTACCCGGCCCAGCTCTCCGGCGGCCAGCAGCAGCGCGTGGCGATCGCCCGGGCGCTCGCCATGGACCCCAAGGTCATGCTCTTCGACGAACCGACCTCGGCCCTCGACCCCGAGATGATCAACGAGGTGCTGGAGGTGATGCAGCAGCTCGCCGCCGAGGGGATGACCATGGTCGTCGTCACCCACGAGATGGGCTTCGCCCGCTCCGCCGCGAACCGCGTCGTCTTCATGGCCGACGGCCGCATCCTCGAGGACCGCTCCCCGGACGATTTCTTCACGCGTCCGGAGACCGACCGTGCCAAGGACTTCCTCTCCAAGATCCTCAAGCACTGATGGGGCCGCCCGCACCGATGGGGCCGTTCACGGAACACAGGGAACACCGGGTCCGGACCCGCCCGCACGGCGCCAGGAGATGCCGCGTGCGGGTGGGCTCGGCCGGGAACGCCGCTGCCGAATGCTTCCCGAGCCCCCTGGCGGGCACGAGCGGGCCGGCGCAGTGGCACATGGAGCACCACTCGGCCCCTGCTTGAGTGAGGGGCCAAGCCGGCAGCGGCCGGTGATCACTTCTGGCGCAGCGGGACCGAGAGGTACGACGGGTCGGCCGCGGGCGAGGAGAAGGTCAGCTGCGCGCCGGTCGGGTTGTGCTCGATGTAGAGCGGGTCGACGGTGTCGACGACCACGGCGAGACGGTGGCCGGCCGGTACGTCGTAGGCGGTGGAGCACAACTCCAGGTCGACGGCGAACGGCTGACCCGGTGTCCTGCCGTGGAACGTGTAGGGCGCGCTTGCGACCAGCTTGCCGAGGCCGAGCGGGCCCACGTCGTAGAGGTACGCGACGAGGGTGCCGCTCCCCTTGGTGCTCGTGACCGTGGTGTGCAGCTTCGCGGTGCCGCGCACCCGTTGCTCCGTCCAGTACCGCTCGGACTGCCACACCGCTGCGAAGGAGCGCGGCAGCAGCGGGATCGACGCCATCGGCGGCAGCTGGGCGAACTGGTCGAGGATGCTGGAGAGGAAGATGAGCCCGCCGTTCGCCCCGGAGTCGACGCCCGTGCGGATGCTCTGCGCCTTGCTGAGTGCGATCTTCCTACGGTCCGCGCCCACCGACTTCCAGTCGGGGTACGTCTCCACGGCGCCGCCCGTGCGCGTCCGGATGCGTACGGGCTGTTCACGGTCCACGCCGTTGTCGACGCCCTTGAGGTGGTGGTCCAACCACCGGTGGGCGCTGGTCCAGGTGTCGTTGGGGAGCCCGAGCAGGCCGGTGCCTTCGGCGGTGGCGTGGTCGCCGGGGCGGAACTCCAGGCGCTTGGGGCCGCTGAGCCGCTCGTAGAAGTCGGCGTACTGGTTGGGCGGGAAGAGCGAGTCGCCCCACGCGTTGCCGAGCATGACCGCGGCGCCGTTGGCGTTGATCTCGTCGAGGTAGGTGGCGGGGGAGCGCTTGCGCCCCCACTCGATCATCTCCTGCTCCTTGGTGAGGTCGGAGGTCAGGAAGGCGTTCATGATCTCCTGGAGCTCCGCGCTGGGGCGGCCCGTGAGGTGGCCGGCGCCGCTGAGGAGGGCCGCGGCCTGCAGATGCTGCGTGCGGCCGCTGTAGATGGAGGCGATGAGGTCCGCCCAGCCGCTGAGCGCGGCAACCGCCTTGATGCGCTTGTCCTTCGCGGAGGCGAGGAGACTGATGCCGGCGCCGTAGGAGACGCCCGCCATGCCCACCTTGTCCGGGTCGGCGGGGGTGTTGGCCAGCGCCCAGTCGATCACCTTGGACGCGTCGGCGATGTCGGGCGGTCCGGCCGTCTCGATCTCGCCGCCGGACTGCCAGAACCCGCGGGAGTTGTAACTCACGACCACGTAGCCGGAGTCGGCGAGCTTCTTCGCCTGGGCGAGGTACTCGATCTGCGGCATCGCCCAGCTGGTGGGCAGTACGACGACGGGATACGTCCGCCCGCCGTCGGCGCCGGCGGGGGTGACGACGTTGGCCTTCAGCACGATCCCGCCGTCGCCCTCGATGTCGACGAAGCGGACGTCGGGGGAGGCGGAGGCGGCGCTGTTCTGCGGGGTCGCGGTCGGCGCGGACGCCGGGAGGGCGGCGGGAGCCGCGGCGGTGGCGGAACCGGCGAGCAGTGCGGCAGAGACCGTACCGATGGCGGTGGTGCGCAGAGGCTTGCGAGGAAGTCCCACGGGTCACTCCTGACTCATCTGTCCCAACGAAGTGACCCGACGGTAAGGTCGGGGAGCTACCTGAGGTAACTCCCCGGTAAGTTACGCCACCGTAACAATTATTGGACGTCGTGTCAGCGAGATGCGCGGCGGTCGCCGCAGGGGACCGGCTCGAACAGGCGTCTGCGGCACCGCTAACATGCGCGCCCATGACTGACGACGTACGCAACATCGTGCTCGGTGTGGTGGCCGCGGGAATCAGCGCCGCGATCGGCTGGCTCGCCCGCACCTACCTCTGGCGCCGCCGGCTGCGGCGCAAGCAGGGCTTCTTCGGCCTGCCCGGGAACTCGGAGTCCCTGCTCGTCGTCAACCGCGAGGCGGGCCGCGACGGTTCGGTGCACCGCTTCGACGTCTTCGCGCTGCTGGAACTGTCCGCGCTCATCAAGGACTGCGGGGCGAACGCGCAGATCGTCTGGCACGACACCGCGCAGCAGGGTTTCGGCGAGCGCACCGAGTTCTGCGTGGGCGGGCCGGTGTCCAACCGTCGCATGGCAGCGCACCTGCACTCCATGCTGCCCGGGGTGAAGGTGAACACCGACCCCGAACCGGGTCCGGACCAGGGCGCGTTCCAGATCGGCTCCGAGCGCTACCGCATGGAGCCCGGCGCGGCCGAGTACGTGCTGCTGGCGCGGCTGACCGCAGGCGAGGAGGCCCGGCCCGTGTTCCTGTTCTGCGGCCAGCGGGCCATCACCAACCAGGCGGCCACCCGCTATCTTGCCCGGCACCACGAGAAGCTCGCCCGCAAGCACGGCAACGGTTCCTTCTGCCTGCTGCTCAAAGTGGTCAACTCCCAGGCGTACGGCCCCGATGTGGTCGAGATGGTCGCCGATGTGACAAGGGCGGCCCGGACCGCCGTGCCGCAGGCGCGCAGCTCGCACCGGGCGGCCGGCTGAGCCGGCGACGCGCCGGAGGGCACCCAGGACTCCCGCCCCGGGAACCGTTACGCTGCGCCGACACCGGCTGACTGGAGGTACGAATGCGTCGCTCCACCGCACGGAAAGTGTCGGTCGTGGCCCTTGCCGCGGCCGTCGTCTCGATCGGCGCCGCATCCCCGCCCACGTCCCGCACCGCCCCTCCCGCGGCGCCACCCGCCAAGAGCCCCGTGGCCGTCGGCCACGGCGGGGCGGTGGCGAGCGTCGACGCCGACGCGTCGGCGGCGGGTATCGAGGTGCTCCGCAACGGCGGCAACGCCGTCGACGCGGCGGTGGCGACCGCCGCGGCGCTCGGCGTGACGGAGCCGTACTCCGCCGGCATCGGCGGCGGTGGCTACTTCGTCCATTACGACGCCAGGACCCGTACCGTGCACACCGTCGACGGCCGGGAGACCGCCCCGCGTTCGGCCGACGCCTCCCTCTTCCTCGAGAACGGCACGCCCGTACCGTTCGCGGAGGCCGTGACCAGCGGCCTCGCCGTCGGCACGCCCGGCACCCCCGCCACCTGGGACACCGCGCTCGAGGAGTGGGGCAGCCGTCCGCTGGGCGAGCTGCTGAAGCCCGCGGAGCGCCTGGCGGAGCGCGGGTTCGTCGTCGACGACACCTTCCGCTCGCAGACCGCGGCCAACGAGGCGCGCTTCCGTGACTTCCCGGCCTCCGCCGAGCTGTTCCTGCCCGACGGGCGTCTCCCGGTCGTCGGATCGGTCATCAGGAACCCCGATCTGGCCCGCACCTACAAGGAACTCGGCAGAAAGGGCGCCGGCACGCTCTACGAGGGCGCCCTCGCCAGGGACATCGTCGACACCGTACGCACCCCGCCCGTCGACGAGGACGCCACCCGGGTGGTCCGGCCGGGGGACCTGACGAAGCGCGACCTGCGCGCGTACGAGACGGTGCGCCGCGAACCGGCGAAGGTGTCGTACCGGGGCCTCAACGTGTACGGCATGCCCCCGTCCTCCTCCGGCGGTACCAGCGTCGGCGAGGCGCTCAACATCCTGGAGCGCACCGACCTGTCGGACGTCTCCGAGGAGCGGTATCTGCACCGGTTCATCGAGGCGAGCCGCATCGTGTTCGCGGACCGGGGGCGGTGGGTCGGCGACCCGGCGTTCGAGGACGTTCCGACGGCCGGTCTGCTGTCCCAGCGCTTCGCCGACTCGCGGGAGTGCCTGATCAAGGACGACGCGGTGCTCACCAGCCCGCTGGCGCCGGGCGACCCGCGCCGGCCGGAGCGCTGCGGATCGGCGGGGGCGGCGGCGCCGACGACGTACGAGGGAGAGAACACCACGCACCTGACGACCGCCGACAAGTGGGGCAACGTCGTCGCCTACACACTCACCATCGAGCAGACCGGCGGCAGCGGCATCACCGTCCCCGGGCGCGGATTCCTGCTCAACAACGAGCTGACCGACTTCTCCTTCCGGCCGGCCGACCCCGCGGTCCACGACCCGAACCTGCCCGGCCCCGGCAAGCGGCCGCGTTCGTCCATCTCGCCCACGATCGTGCTCGACCACCACGGCCGTCCCGTGCTGGCGCTCGGTTCACCGGGCGGCGCGACCATCATCACGACGGTCCTTCAGACCCTGACGGGCCACCTGGACCGCGGACTGCCGCTCGTGGACGCGATCGCCGCGCCCCGGGCCAGCCAACGCAACCAGCCGACGACCGAGCTGGAACCGGCCCTTTGGAACAGCCCCTTGAGGGAGCGTCTCGAGGCGATCGGGCACCAGTTCCGGCTGAACCAGGAGATCGGTGCCGCCACGGGCGTCCAACGGCTGCCGGACGGCCGGTGGCTCGCGGCGGCGGAGAAGCAACGGCGCGGCGGCGGCTCCGCGATGGTGGTCCGCCCGTCCCGCTGACCTGCCCCGGGAGCCCGGGCGGGTAACCCGTCCGGCGGTGCGGCTGTGGCTGTTCGCGCACGGAAGGGTAGGGAGCCTTTCGAACAGAAAGGCTCCCAGTGCGCATTCGAAACACCGCTCTCGCCGTGGCAGTCGGTTCGGTCATGATCGGAACGGCGGCGCTCCCGGCGGCAGCTCAGCCCGGCCCTGTCCCGCCGCCGCCCGCGCCCGGCCACTACCGCACGGCACCCGCGGCGGGTGTCGACGCGGCGGAGCTGCTGGCCGAGGTGGAGCACTGCACCCAGATCTCCAAGGGCAACTACAGCACCGACCGGGGCAAGGCGGCGAACATTCCCGTCTGCGAGCACAACGGTGCCGTCTTCTGGCAGGCGGACATGGACATCGACTGCGACGGCCGGACCAGCACCCGGTGCAACAGCCGCACCGACCCCTCGTTCCAGGCGGCCACTGCCTTCACCGGTTCGGACGGCGAGTATCTCGACGCGGCGGAGCTGCCGTTCGTCGTCGTGCCCGGCCCCAGCCCGGTCTGGGACTACAGGGCGTCGGGCATCCGAGGCGGTTCCGCGGCCGCGATCGTCCACGACGGCAAGGTCGTGTACGGCGTGGTCGGCGACACCGGGCCGAGCGGGATCATCGGGGAGGCGTCCTACGCGGCGGCGGAGGCGCTCGGGATCGACCCGGACCCGGCGACGGGCGGCGTTCCCTCCGGAGTCACCTACATCGTCTTCAAGGACTCGAAGGTGTCGCCGATCGAGAGCCGTGCCGCGGCGGAGAAACTGGGCGAGGAGCTGGCCCGGCGGTTCGTCGGCGGAAACTGAGGGGCCCCGGCGGACAGGGCTTCCGCGGCGGCCTGCCGCGCTGTGAGCATCCGGGCCGCCGTGACGGCGACCTCCCGCGCAATCTCCGCCGTGCGTTTCGCCGCGCGTCCTCCGGCCGCGCCCGGTGCATGGTGAAGCCGGCGGCCACGTCGCCCGATGCGACACCGTTTGTGAATACCGGGATATTAATACCGGTAGTAGAATGCGGGACATGGTGCGCACCCCTCTCACCGCCGAAGAGCGCGAACGCGGCGAACGGCTCGGCCGGCTGCTCCGGCAGGCGCGCGGCGACCGCAGCATGGTCGAGGTGGCCGCCGTCGCGGGCATCTCCCCGGAGACACTGCGCAAGATCGAGACGGGGCGGGCCCCCACGCCGGCGTTCTTCACCGTCGCCGCGCTGGCCGTGGCGCTCGGCCTGTCCATGGACGACCTCGCCGTCCACTGCGCCCCGGCCCCCGTGCCCGTGCAGGCGCCCGTGCCGGTCCCGGCGGCGTGAGCCCGCGGTGGGGGCGTAGTCTCGCGGGCGTGAGTGCCGAGATGTTCGCCAGCGCCAGGTACGTCAGTGTCACCACGTTCCGCAAGAACGGGACCGGAGTGGCCACACCCGTGTGGTTCGCGGTGGACGGCGGTGAGCTGTTCCTCTGGACCCGCACGGACTCGTGGAAGGTCAAGCGCCTGCGGAACGACAGCCGGGTCGTCGTCACCGTCTGCGACGTACGGGGCAAGGTCGAGGAGGGCGCCCCGACCGCGGAGGGCACCGCCCGGCTCCTGGACGGAGCCGAACTGGGCGTGGTCCGCCGGCTCCTGTCACGCAAGTACACCTGGCAGTTCTGGGCCGTCGACTGGCCGGCGATGATCGTGCGACTCGGCAAGCGCCCGCACACCGGTATCGCGGTCACGTTCTGAAAAGACGCCGTAGCAGCCCTGTAACACCCCTGCGGTCGAATGCCTGCGGTGCCCTCGGAGCGGAGGGCTCCATTCGGTAGTGTGGCAGGGGCGGCGATGACGGTGCATCAACTCCCGGCGGAAATCGGGACGTTCGCGCGGTACCTCGGGGAGCTGGTGGAGCGGCTCGACCCGGCCGGGGGCTGGTACGCGATCTTCCTGCGGCGTGACCCGGAGGGTATGCGGGCCTGTCTGGACGGCAGTGAGATCCCGCCCTGGGACGTGGTCGAGTCCCTGCTGTACGACCTGCCGGCGCAGCACGCCGCGGAGTCCGCGCGGGCGGCCGGGCTGCACGCGGCGGCCGCCGCCGCGCACGACCGGCTGCCGGGCGGTCACGAAAGGCTGGAGGAACGGGTCGAGTTCATGCGCCGCGAGCGTCTGCGCGCACAGGGCCGGGCCGAGGAGCTGCTCCGGCTGCTGCCCGGGTGCGGGCAGGGCTCGGCGGAGGCGGAACGCCTCACCCATGAGCTGGCATGGACCAGGGACGACCACACCAGGGCCGTGCGCCGCCTCGCGGAACTGGACTCCCGCCTGGCCGACTTCGTCCCGCGCGGTAACGGGTCCGCATACGATCCGGCGCGCCGGCCCGCGGCGTCCGCCGACGCCGGGACACGGTCCGGGGAGCCGCAGCCGCCCGAGGCACCGCAGGGCGACGGGAAAAGGCGCGGCGCGGGGAAGAAGCGCCGTGCTCGCGGCGGGGCCCGGTTCGCCGGCATGGAGGACGCGGGGGACGACGCCGTCGCCGTGCCCCTGCTGCCGGTCGCCGGCGACGTGCCGCGCGGGGCCCGCTACGGCGGCGCCGCTGCCGAAGCCGTCCCCGAGGCGCCGCCTGTCCCGGAAGGCGCGTACCTCGCGGCCAGGGACACCGTCGCCGCGCTCGGCCGGCTCCGCGCCGAGGGTCGCGGCGGCGAGGCGCACGCCCTGATCTGCGAGGCCGCCGCACGGCCCGCGGCCTGGCTGCCGGCGCTCGCCGACGAGCTGAACCGCTCCGGGCCGGCGGCGGACTGGGCCACCCTGCTCTGGGAGGTGGCGTCACAGCCGGCCTTACGGCTCGCCGCCGCCGCGGAGGCGCTCGTCGCGGCGGGCCGGGGCGACGACGGCGGGCAGCTGCTGCGTCAGGGAGTGTTCCGTTCCGCCGACGAGATCGCGGACGCCGTCCTCACGCTCGAGGAGGCGGGCACGCCGCACCGCGCCCGTACGCTGCTCGCCGCGTTCGTGCAGGTCCGCACCGCCGCGGACGCCGCGGCCTGCGCTACACGGGACCCGGGCCGGCTGGTGCCGATGCTGCTCGACGCCGCCCGGGGGGTCTCGCCGGCCAGGGAGCGGGACGTCGTCCATGCACTGCGCGTAGCCGGCCACCTCCGCGGCTGAAAATGATCGATGTCGACCGCTCGGGTACGAAACAAGATCGACTCAGCGGGTTCACGACGATGGTCTTGCCCCCGAGTGTGACGCGGCTTACGTTCTCCTCCTACGCACTGTGTCTACGTGCGTAGAAGCTCTCGGACGTCCTGTCGAAGGAGCAGCTCATGGCCACTGTCGTACGCGCCGCACTCGTCCAGGCCACCTGGACCGGCGACACCGAATCCATGATCGCCAAACATGAGGAACACGCCCGGGAGGCGGCCCGGCAGGGCGCCAAGGTCATCGGCTTCCAAGAGGTCTTCAACGCCCCTTACTTCTGCCAGGTCCAGGACCCCGAGCACTACCGCTGGGCGGAGCCGGTCCCGGACGGTCCGACGGTCCGGCGGATGCAGGAGCTCGCCCGCGAGACCGGCATGGTGATCGTGGTCCCGGTCTTCGAGGTCGAGGGCGCGGGCCTCTACTACAACACCGCCGCCGTGATCGACGCCGACGGCAGCTACCTGGGCAAGTACCGCAAGCACCACATCCCCCAGGTCAAGGGCTTCTGGGAGAAGTACTACTTCAGGCCCGGCAACGCCGGCTGGCCCGTGTTCGACACCGCGGTCGGCAAGGTCGGCGTCTACATCTGCTACGACCGCCACTTCCCGGAAGGCTGGCGGCAACTGGGTCTCGCCGGAGCCCAGTTGGTGTACAACCCGTCCGCTACGCATCGCGGACTGTCCTCCTACCTGTGGCAGCTGGAGCAACCCGCCGCCGCCGTCGCCAACGAGTACTACGTCGCCGCCATCAACCGCGTCGGCATCGAGGAGTACGGCGACAACGACTTCTACGGCACCAGCTACTTCGTCGACCCGCGCGGCCAGTTCGTCGGCGACGTCGCCAGCGACAAGGAGGAGGAACTCGTCGTACGGGACCTCGACTTCGACCTGATCGAGACGGTGCGACAGCAGTGGGCGTTCTACCGCGACCGCCGGCCCGACGCCTACGAGGGGCTGGTGCAGCCGTGACCGACCTCTACGAGCGGCACCGTGCCGTCATCCCCGACTGGGTGGCGCTCTACTACAAGCAGCCGATCGAGATCACCCACGGCGAGGGACGCCATGTGTGGGACGCGGACGGCAACCGCTACCTGGACTTCTTCGGCGGCATCCTCACCACCATGACCGCGCACGCGCTGCCCGAGGTCACCAAGGCGGTGAGCGACCAGGCCGGACGGCTCATCCACTCCTCCACCCTCTACCTCAACCGCCCCATGGTGGAGCTCGCGGAACGGATCGCCGCGCTCTCCGGCATCCCGGACGCCCGCGTCTTCTTCACCACCTCCGGCACGGAGGCCAACGACACCGCGCTGCTGCTGGCCACCGGCCACCGCCGCTCCAACCAGATCCTGGCGATGCGCAACAGCTACCACGGCCGGTCGTTCTCCGCGGTCTCCGTCACCGGCAACCACGCCTGGTCGCCGACCAGCCTCTCGCCGCTCCAGACGCTGTACGTGCACGGAGGCGTCCGCAGCCGCGGCCCCTTCGCCCAACTCTCCGACGCGCAGTTCATCGAGGCCTGCGTCGCCGACCTCGAGGACCTCCTCGGACACACCCACGACGTGGCCGCGCTGATCGCGGAGCCGGTGCAGGGCGTCGGCGGCTTCACCTCACCGCCCGACGGTCTGTACGCCGCCTTCCGCGAGGTCCTGGACCGGCACGGCATCCTGTGGATCTCCGACGAGGTGCAGACCGGCTGGGGCCGCACCGGCGAGCACTTCTGGGGCTGGCAGGCCCACGGCCGAAGCGGTCCGCCCGACATCCTCACCTTCGCCAAGGGCATCGGCAACGGCATGTCCGTGGGCGGGGTCGTCGCCCGCGCCGGGATCATGAACTGCCTCGACGCGAACTCCATCTCCACCTTCGGTGGCAGCCCCGTCACCATGGCCGCCGGCGTGGCCAACCTCTCGTACCTCCTGGAGCACGACCTCCAGGGCAACGCCCGCCGGGTCGGCGGGCTGCTGATCGAGCGGCTGCGCGGCATCGCGGCGGGCGTGCCCGCGGTGCGGGAGGTACGGGGCCGGGGACTCATGATCGGCATCGAGCTGGTCAGGCCGGGCACCGACGAGGCGGACCCCCAGGCGGCGGCGACCGTCCTCGAGGCGGCCCGCGAGGGCGGGCTGCTGATCGGCAAGGGCGGCGGCCACGACACCAGCGTCCTGCGCATCGCGCCGCCGCTCTCCCTGACCGTCGCGGAAGCGGAAGAGGGCGCCCTGGTCCTCGAACGGGCGCTGCGCCGCCTGTAGTTGCCACGCGACCGCCGTCACTTCCCACGCGAGGAGACCATGAGCAACCGCACCCTGATCCGCGGCGGACTCGTCGTGACCGCCGCCGACGAGATGCACGCCGACGTGCTCGTCGAGGACGGCCGTATCGCCGCGCTCGCCGCGCACAACTCGCCCGTCTCGCAGACGTGGACGGCCGCCCGCACGATCGACGCGACCAACAAGTACGTCCTGCCGGGCGGCGTCGACGCCCACACCCATATGGAGCTGCCGTTCGGCGGCACCTTCGCCTCCGACACGTTCGAGACGGGCACCCGCGCCGCCGCCTGGGGCGGCACGACCACCATCATCGACTTCGCGGTGCAGACGGTGGGGCGGGCGCTGCGGGAGGGCCTCGACGCCTGGTACGCCAAGGCCGACGGCAACTGCGCCATCGACTACGGCTTCCACATGATCCTCTCCGACGTCAACGAGCAGTCGCTGAAGGAGATGGACCTGCTGGTGGAGGAGGGCATCACCTCCTTCAAACTCTTCATGGCCTACCCCGGCGTCTTCTACAGCGACGACGGCCGGATCCTGCGCGCGATGCAGCGCTCCGCCGTCAACGGCGGCCTGATCATGATGCACGCGGAGAACGGCATCGCCATCGACGTGCTGGTCGAGCAGGCGCTCGCCGAGGGCCGCACCGATCCGCGGTACCACGGCGAGGTCCGCAAGGTCCTGCTGGAGGCAGAGGCCACCCACCGGGCCATCCAGCTCGCCCGCGTCGCCGGCGCCCCGCTGTACGTGGTGCACGTCTCCGCGGAGGAGGCCGTGGCGGAGCTCGCCACGGCCCGCGACAAGGGACTGCCCGTCTTCGGCGAGACCTGCCCGCAGTACCTCTTCCTGTCCACCGAGAACCTCGCGGAGCCGGATTTCGGGGGCGCCAAGTACGTCTGCTCCACGCCGCTCAGGCCGCGCGAGCACCAGGCGGCACTGTGGCGGGGCCTGCGCACCAACGACCTCCAGGTGGTCTCCACCGACCATTGCCCCTTCTGCTTCACGGGGCAGAAGGAACTCGGCCGCGGAGACTTCTCGAAGATCCCCAACGGTCTCCCGGGCGTGGAGAACCGCATGGACCTCCTCCACCAGGCGGTCGTCGACGGGCACATCAGCCGCCGCCGCTGGATCGAGATCGCCTGCGCAACGCCCGCCAGGATGTTCGGCCTCTATCCGAAGAAGGGCACCATCGCCCCCGGCGCCGACGCCGACATCGTCATCTACGACCCGCACGCCGAACAGACCCTGTCCGTCCGGACACACCACATGAACGTCGACTACTCGGCGTACGAGGGCAAGCAGATCACCGGCCAGGTGGAGACCGTGCTGTCCCGGGGCGAAGTGGTCATCGACGGACGGACGTTCACCGGCCGCGCCGGACACGGCGTGTACACCCCCCGCTCCACCTGCCAGTACCTGAACTAGGAGGCCATGCCGTGGACTTCGGACTCGTCCTGCAGACCGACCCGCCCGCGTCCGCGGTCGTCGGGCTGATGCGGCGCGCGGAACGCAACGGCTTCCGCTACGGCTGGACCTTCGACTCCGCGGTGCTGTGGCAGGAGCCGTTCGTGATCTACAGCCGCATCCTGGAGCACACGACGAAACTCACCGTCGGCCCCATGGTGACCAACCCCGGCACCCGCACCTTGGAGGTGACCGCCTCCACCTTCGCCACCCTCAACGAGATGTACGGCAACCGCACCGTGTGCGGTATCGGGCGCGGTGACTCCGCCATGCGGGTGGCGGGCCGCAGTCCGAACACGCTCGCCAGGCTCGGTGAGGCGATCGACGTGATCCGCGACCTCGCGGAAGGGCGCGAGACCGCCGTCGAGGGCCGGCCGCTGCGGATCCCGTGGGTCAGGGGCGGGAAGCTGCCGGTGTGGATGGCGGCGTACGGGCCCAAGGCCCTGGCTCTCGCCGGGCAGAAGGCCGACGGCTTCATCCTCCAGCTGGCGGACCTGTATCTGACGGAGTACATGGTGAAGGCCGTGCGCACCGCGGCCGCCGACGCCGGACGCGACCCGGCCTCCGTCACCGTCTGCGTCGCGGCGCCCGCGTACGTGAGCGACGACCTGGCACACGCCCGGGAGCAGTGCCGGTGGTTCGGCGGAATGGTGGGCAACCACGTCGCCGACCTCGTCTCCCGCTACGGCGAGCACTCCGACCTGGTCCCGGAGGCGCTCACCGCCTACATCAAGGGGCGGCACGGCTACGACTACAGCCACCACGGCCGCGCCGGCAATCCGTCCACCGACTTCGTCCCCGACGAGATCGTCGACCGGTTCTGCCTGCTCGGGCCGGCCGAGGCGCACATCGAGAAGCTCCAGGCGCTGCGCGACCTGGGCGTCGACCAGTTCGCGCTCTACAACATGCACGACGCGAAGGAAACGACGATCGACGCGTACGGCGCGGAGATCATCCCGGCACTGAACCGCTGACCTCCTCCGAAGGGCCCTCGCCGCCATGACCGCGACCGTCCCGCACGTGCCGTCGGAAGAACCGATACCGGACCCGGCGGGACGTGTCGAACTCCCGCCGGGCACCACCCTCGCGGACAGTCGTTTCGTCAACGACGACCTGCTGCCCGTGCCGGTCGCCCGCCGCCGGTGGACCACGTACAACTTCGCCGCCCTGTGGGTGGGCATGGCCCACAACATCCCCTCCTGGCTGCTCGCCTCCGGGCTCGTCGCGCTCGGCATGGACTGGAAGCAGGCGGTGTTCACCATCGCCCTGGCCAACGTCATCGTGCTGCTGCCGATGCTGCTGACCGGGCACGCCGGCCCCAAGTACGGCATCCCCTTCCCCGTGCTCGCCCGCGCCTCGTTCGGGCTGCGCGGCGCGAACCTGCCCGCGATGGTCCGTGCCGCGGTGGCCTGCGCCTGGTTCGGCATCCAGACCTGGATCGGCGGCCAGGGCATCTTCGTCCTGCTCGGCAAGATCTTCGGTGGCTGGGCGGAGGCGGCCGAGGTCGGCGGGCAGCCGTGGACGCTGTGGGTCTGCTTCGTCCTCTTCTGGGTGCTGGAACTCGCCATCATCTACCGCGGGATGGAGGCGCTGCGCCGGTTCGAGAACTGGGCCGCGCCGTTCGTCATCGTCGGCGCGGTGGTGCTGCTGGTGTGGGTCACGGCCAAGGCCGGCGGTGTCGGCCCGCTGCTCGACCAGCCGTCGAAGCTGGGCTGGGGCGCGGACTTCTGGCCGGTCTTCTTCCCGTCCCTGATGGGCATGATCGCCTTCTGGGCGACCCTTTCGCTGAACATCCCCGACTTCACCCGGTTCGGGGCGGGCCAGCGCGCCCAGATCCGGGGCCAGACGCTGGGCCTGCCCACCACGATGACCCTGTTCGCGCTGCTGTCGGTGTTCGTCACGTCCGGCTCGCAGGCGGTGTACGGGGCCGCCGTGTGGGACCCGGTCGCGCTGGCGGCCAAGACCGACAACGTCTTCGGACTGCTCTTCGCCCTGGTCACCGTGCTCGTCGCGACCATCTCGGTGAACATTGCGGCCAACGTGGTGTCACCGGCGTACGACCTGGCGAACCTGGCGCCCAGGTTCATCAACTTCCGTACCGGGGCGCTGATCACCGGCGTCGTCGGCGTGCTGATCATGCCGTGGAAGCTGACGGAGTCGCCCGAGCTGTACATCTTCACCTGGCTGGGGCTCGTGGGCGGGCTGCTCGGCACCGTCGCCGGCATCCTCATCGCCGATTACTGGCTGGTGCGCCGGACCGTCCTCGATCTGACCGCGCTCTACACACCCGGCGGTCCCTACTGGTACACCTCGGGCTGGAACCTGCGTGCCGTGGCCGCCTTCGTGGTCGGTGGGGTGCTCGCGGTCGGCGGCTCCCACTCGGCCCCGGGCAAGGGCCCGTTCCCGGAGGACGGCCTGATCCCGTTCCTGCGGCCCCTCGCGGACTACGGCTGGGCGGTGGGCCTCGCGGCGTCGCTGGTGCTGTACGTGGTGCTCATGCGGGTCGGCGGACAGCCCCGCACAGCGGCTCGAGGGCGCTGACCAGCCGCCCGCGCCGGTGATCCGCGCCGCCCCGATGTGTGAGCCGGTCCGGCGTCGTACGCCCGCCCGGCTCCAGCACGACGAAGTCCAGGTCGCCGCGGCCCCCGCACCAGAGTCACGGAGCCGCGCAGCACGAGGACGCCGCTCCAGAGGGCTCGGCGACCAGGCCCGGCACGTGGTCGAGGGCAGCCCGGCGGGCGCCGTGCACGGTGACCTCCTCCCCGGACAAGGGGAGACCGTGGCGACGCCCACCGGCAACGCCGCCGCCTCAGCGGCGGTCGCGCTGGGCCGCCACCACCTCGTGCAAAGTCCGCTCGCCCGGTCCGCGGCGCTGGAGGCGCTCGGCGAAGCCGGGGAACTGGCCCCCGACAGCGCTCAGCAGCCGCATCTCGATCGGCGCGACGTTGATCTCCGCGACGTCACGTTCCACTGCCCGCACGACGCTCTCGACGACCTGACGCGGCGACACCGTCCGTATTCCCGTCGGGGGCTTCGCGCCGGTCACGGCGAACATGCCCACGTCCCGTACGAAGCCGGGCTGGACGATCGACACGCCTACGCCCGTGCCGTGCAGGTCCTGGCGCAGCCCCAGGGCGAAGCCGCGCAGGCCGAACTTGCTGCCGCTGTAGAGGGACATCGACCTCGTGGTCACCTTCCCCGCCAGGGAGCCGACGAAGGCGAGGTGGCCGCCGCCGGCGCCGACCATGGACGGGAGGAGCAACCGGGCGAGCATGGCGGGAGCGCGCAGGTTGACGGCGAAGGCGCGGTCCATCTGTTCGGGGGTGCAGTCCAGCAGATCGCCGCTGCCGGGCAGGGCGGCATTCGATATGAGGATGTCCGTGCCGGCGGCTTCGGCGGCGAGCCGTTCCACATCGGCCGCATCGGCCAGATCGGCGACCACCGTGCGGGCGCCGTACTGCGCCGCCAGCGGTCCGAGAGCGTCGGCGCGCCGACCGCTGACGGTCAACTTGGCGCCACGGGCCGCCAGTTCCGCGGCGAGTGCACCACCTATGCCGCCGGTCGCCCCGGTGAGCAGAATGCTTGCTCCGCTGATCCGCATCTGGTTACCCTCCAGTCCTGTTCGTTCGAACGAACGATAGGGAGGCGGATGCGGCGTGTCCAGGGACGAGACGGGCGAACTTACCCGATATTGTGAAGAGTTGACGGCTGGAGACGCGACTTCGGAGGCGCTCGTCGCGGAGGCACTCGCCCGCATCGAGGCGACCCGGAGCAGCATCAACGCGTTCAGGACCGTCCGCGGTGAACAGGCCCTCGAGGAGGCACGGGACGCGGACCGGAGGCTCGCGGCGGGGGAGAGGCTGCCGCTGCTCGGTGTGCCGATCGCCGTCAAGGACGACACCGATGTCGCGGGCGTCCCCACCTACTTCGGCTGCCCCGGCGACATTCCGCCGGCCACGGCCGACGGCGAGGCCGTACGCAGGCTCCGGGCCGCCGGAGCGGTCATCGTCGGCAAGACCAACTCCTGCGAACTCGGACAGTGGCCCTTCACGGAGGGCCCCGCCTTCGGCGTCACCCGCAACCCCTGGTCCACCGCCCACACCCCGGGTGGCTCCTCCGGCGGCTCGGCGGCCGCCGTAGCCGCCGGGCTCGTGCCCGCCGCGCTCGGTTCCGACGGTGCCGGTTCCATCCGCATCCCCTCCGCCTGGACCCATCTCGTCGGCATCAAGCCCCAGCGCGGCCGGGTCTCCGTCCACCCCTACACAGACTGCTTCCAGGGCCTCACCGTCAACGGCCCCCTCGCGCGGACCGTCGCCGACGCCGCCCTGCTGCTGGACGCGGCCTCCGGCGCGCACCCCGGCGAGCGGTACCACCCGGACGCCATCGACGCCTCGGCCGCCGCGCGCCGCGAACCGGGCAGGCTGCGCATCGCGCTCGCCCTGCGCCCGCCGCTCACCCTCACCGGGACCCGCCCCCACCCCGAGGTGCGCGGGGCGGTGGTCGCGCTCGCCGAGACGCTCGCGAAACTCGGGCACGACGTCGAAGAGGCCCGCCCCCGCTACGGCCTCATCGGCCTGAGCTTCCTGCCACGCGCCGCGACCGGCATCGCCGAGTACGCCGACCGGCACCCCGACCCGTCGCTCCTCGACCCGCGCACCCGCGCCTCCACCCGCTCCGGCCACCGGCTCGGCGGACGCGTCGTGCGAGCCGCCCGCGCCCGTGAGGCAGCCCAGCAGAGCAGGATCGGCGCCTTTTTCGACCACTTCGACGTCCTGCTCACTCCCAGCACGGCCACGCCGCCGCCGCCCGTCGGCGCCTTCGACGGAAAGTCCGCAGGGGCCACGGACATCGGCATCGCCGCCGCCTGCCCGTACGCCTGGCCGTGGAACGTCCTCGGCTGGCCCGGCGTCGCCGTCCCGGCCGGCCTCACCCCCGGCGGACTGCCGGTCGGGGCCCAACTGCTCGGCCCCGAAGGCACGGAGGAACGCCTGATCTCCCTCGCCGCCCAGCTCGAGGCGGAGCTGCGCTGGTACGAGAAGCGTCCGCCCACCCATGTGACCAGCGGAAGTGCCCCGATGGAACAATGAGGCCATGTCCACCGCCGCCCGTTCCGCGCCCACCAGGCAGCGCATCATAGAAGCCGTCCTGCACATCATCGGCAGGGACGGCGTGGCCGCGGTGACCAATCGCCGGATCGCCAAGGAGGCGGGCGTGTCGCTGGGCTCCGTCACGTACCACTTCGCGACGCAGCACGAACTGCTGCGCGAAAGCCTGCTGCACTTCGTACGGGACGAGACCCGGCGCTTCACCGAGATGGCCGACGCGTGCCGGAGCGACGGGATCGACATCGCGGGCGCCGCCGCCCTCGCCGGTCAGGTGGCGGGCGGCACCGGCTTCGACAGCGGGCACATCGCGACGTTCGAGCTGTACGTCGAGGCAGGCAGGGACGAGCGGCTGCGGGAGGCGGCGTCGGAGGCCTTCGCCGCGTACGACCTGCTCGCCACGCAGATCCTCACCGGCCTCGGCGTGCCCGACGCGGAAGGCCTCGCGGCGACGACGGTGGCGCTGGTGATGGGCCTTCAGCTCCGCCGGCTCGCCACCGGAAGTCCGGCGGAGGACCTGGTGGACGCGTTGCTGCTGCTGGCGCGTGGCGCGGTCGGCCCCGGGTCGCTCAGCCCTCCCGGCGGGCAGTGACCACCCACACGCCCGCCTTCAACAGGACGCCTCGGTCCGTCTCGTAGGGCCGCAGGGCGGCACGCATGGCGTGCAGTGTCTCCTCGGGGACCTCGGCGCCCGGTCTGCGCGAGACGTAGAAGTCCACGGCGTCGCCGGCGTCACGCGTCGGCCTGACCGGTGTTCACGATGGTGCTCACAGCTGCTCCTCGATCCGTTCGACGGCGGTGATCGCCCCGTAGGCGGTCAGATGGACCAGGCAGTGGTCCGTGTGCCGCTGGGTGCGCCAGGCCCGCACGTCCTCCTCCGTGATCCGGTACGGGGCGAGGGCCGCCAGCAGCGCCAGCCGGGCCCCGGGGCGGTCCTCGCGGGCCGGCAGCCAGTCGGCCGTCAGCGGCGGATGGGCCACGCCGTCGTGGGCGGCCACCGTCTTGCACACCAGCGCCCGGTCGTCCTCCGACAGCAGCCCGGCACCCATGAGCGCCGCCGCACGCAGCGCCCCGTACGCCCTGCCGACGGGCGTGCCCGCCGCCCACGTGGGCTCGGCGCCGGAGGTCTGCAGCAGCTCCAGGCTGTCACCCGGCCGCAGTTGCCGGCGTACCGTGCGGGCGAGCGAACGGCCCGCCGCGCTGCGCACCAGCCGGTACTTCTGCGCACCGCCGGGCAGCATGTTCTCGTTCAGCAGTGCCGAGACGATCCGGTTGATGAAGTGGAACGCGAGCGCGGTCCCCAGGTGTTCGGGGGTCCGCTCCGCCGGGAAAGGCCGCGGGCCGCGGATGTCCTTGCCCCAGGCCAGCAGCCGCCGGTGCGCCGGGTCGGCCGGCTCCTCGCCGCGTGCGATGGTCTCGGCGAGCGCGTGGTCGCCGGTGGCGTGCAGCAGGACGGTGTGCGCGTCGACGCAGAACGGGCAGCGGTTGGCCAGTGACACGCCCGCGGCGACGATCTCCTTGTCCGTCCGGGAGACCCGGCCGGCCAGCAGCGATTCCCTCAGGAGGGCCCACGCGCCGGTCAGCAGCGGGGGAGAGTCGGACAGCACCACGAACGTCGCGGCGCGCTCGATGCCGAAGTCGCGGGCGAGTTGGGCGTACACGTCGGCGGTCACGCCGGTGGCCGCGGTGGGCGGCAGGGGTTCGGTGAAGCGGAAGGCTCTGGTCATGCCCCGATGCTGGCCCGGGAGCGGTGTCCCCGTCGTCGTACGTCCGAAGGCATCGGCGGCCGGTCCCGGCGGGTGGGAACGGGCGGCGACTACTGCGCAGGGAGTAGCGCGAAAGGGGTCTCGCGGGACGAGGCGCCGGCCCGGCGCACCGTCATAGGCTGCCGTCCATGCAGGCGGATCCGGGGCTGAGGCACGCCCTGCTCGACACGGTGCTCGCGGCACTGATCGCGGGGGCGGTGACCCTCGCGGCGTATGCCGGCGGCCCGTCCCCCGGTGTGCCGGACGTGCTGCTGATCGCGGCGGGTTCGCTGGCGCTCGCCGGCCACCGGCGCGCACCCCGTACCGTCCTCGTCGTCACCACGCTCTGCATGACCGGCTACGTCGTCCATGACCGGCCCGGTTCCTGGGCGGCCTTCCCGGTGCTCGTCGCCGTGCATGCGGCGGCGCGAGGGGGACGGCGCAGGGCGGGTGTGGTGGCGGGCGCGTTGTTCCTGGCGGTCTTCTTCGCCGCCGACACCGCCGGTTCCCCCGAGGGCAGCGTCGAACGCTCGCTGCTGCTGCTCGGCTGGTTCCTGTGCGCCGGGGTGACCGGTCTGATCGACAAGAACTGGCAGGCGTATCTGCGCCAGACCGAACAGCGGGCCCTCGAGGCCGAACGCGGCAGGGAGGAAGCCGCGCTGCGCAGGGCAGGGGAGGAACGGCTGCGGATCGCCCGGGAGTTGCACGATACGCTCACCCATTCCATCTCGATCGTCAAACTCCAGGCGGGGGTCGCCGTGCACCTGGCCCGCAAACGGGGCGAGGACGTGCCGCCCGCGCTGCTCGCCATCCAGGAGGCGAGCGGGGAGGCCATGCGGGAGCTGCGCTCGACACTCGAGGTCCTGCGGACGGAGGAACGCGAGCCGGCCGCCGGCCTCGTGCGCGTCGGCGAACTCGCCGGCCGCGCCCGGGCGGCCGGTATCCCGGTCTCCGTGACCGTCATCGGCGAGCAGCGTGAGCTGCGGCCCGACGTGGACCGCGCGGCCTACCGGATCGTGCAGGAGGCGCTGACCAACGTGGCCCGGCACGCCGACCGGGCCCCGACCGGGATCCGCCTCGACTACGGCGCCGACGAGGTGGCCGTCACCGTCGAGGACGACGGCCCCGCCGCACCCGGCGGGCCCGTCGTGCCGGGCACCGGCCTGACCGGCATGCGGGAACGGGTCACCGCCCTCGGCGGCACGCTGGACACGGCGCCACGGCCGTGCGGCGGCTTTTCGGTGCACGCCCGTATCCCGCTTCAGGGGCGCCGGGCGTATCCCGACGAGCGGGCCGGCCTCGCGGACCGCGCCGGTCCGGCGGAGGCGGCGGACCCTGCCGCCGTGGAGGCGCTGTGATCCGGGTCCTGATCGTGGACGACCAGGCGCTCATGCGGGCCGGCTTCCGTGCCCTGCTCGACGCGGAGGACGGCATCGAGGTCGTGGCCGAGGCCGCGGACGGCCGCCAAGGCCTCGAGCAGGCCCGTCGCCATGTCCCGGACGTCGCCCTGGTCGATGTGCAGATGCCGGTGATGACGGGGATCGAGACCACGCGGCACATCGCCGCCGACCCGCTCCTCGCGGACGTGCACGTCGTGATCCTCACCAACTACGGTCTCGACGAGTACGTCTTCGAAGCGCTGCGCGCGGGGGCCGCGGGCTTCCTGCTCAAGGACACCGAGCCCGCCGAACTGCTGCACGCCGTACGCGTCGCCGCCCGGGGTGACGCGCTGCTGTCGCCCGCCGTCACCCGTCGTCTGATCGGTGAGTTCGTGGCGCGGCCGCCGGACCGGTCCACCGCCCCCGGCATGGAGAACCTCACCCGGCGGGAACGGGAGGTGACCGCGCTGGCGGCCCGTGGACTGACCAACGAGGAGATTGCCGCCCACATGGTGATCAGCCCCTTCACCGCCAAGACCCACATCAGCCGGGCGATGACCAAGCTCGGCGCCAGGGACCGCGCCCAGCTGGTGGTGTTCGCGTACGAATCGGGGCTGGTGGAACCGCGCGACCCGCTGCGCTGAGAACTGCGGCTCCCGGATCGCCCATCGCCAATTCGTTTACAGGTGTAATACTTGCTAAATTGAATGGGTGAGCGATACAACCATCCCCCTCCGGAGGTCGCTGACCCCTCCGCTCCCCGTCACCGCCGCACTGCGCCTCGCCCAGCCCTCCGACCAGTGGTTCAAACCGGCCCTGAGCGTCGTCTGCGCGGCGCTGGTGCCGAACCTGACCCTCCTCGCCCTCGGGCGGCTCGATCTGGTCATGTACACCATGGCCGGATCGGTCTGCGCCCTCTACGGCCACAGCCTCCCGTACGCCCGCCGGGCCGGGACCGTCGCCCGCGTGGTGCTCGGCATGGTCGCGGGCCTGGCCGTCTCCCTGGTCACGGCCTCGCTCACCGGCTCGGTGGCCGTGCTCGTCGCCGTCGGCGCCCTGATCGCGGCCGTGCAGAAAATGCTCTGCGACGCCGGCCGGATCGGGCCGCCCGGCAACGTGATCTTCACCTTCGTCGCCACGGCCGCCCTGTTCGTGCCGCAGCGGTTCACCCAGGTCCCCGGCCATCTCGCACTGGCCCTCGGCGCCGGAACCATCGCCTGGCTGGTCACCGCGGGCCCCGCCCTCCTACGGAGGGAGGGCCCCGAACGGCGTGCCACCGCCCGCGCACTGGACGCCGCGGCCGCCTGCGCGGCCGACCCCGGCCACCGCAGCCGGCACACCGCGGCGGCGGCCGTGCACGCCGCCCGGCAGACCCTCCTCGACGCCGGCCGCCCCACCCCCGTACGCCGACAGCTCGACCACCTGCTCCTGCACGCGGAGGCCGCCCTCACCGGCGGGGCGGTCGCCGAGGGCCGGGCGGACACCGACCGTGCAGCCCGGCTGCGCGCCTGGGCCGCCCTCACCCGAGCCCGGGGACCCGTACCCGATGTGCCGCCGACCCCCGGCGGAACGGCCGAGGCGCCAGGCGTCGACGCCTGGCGGGCCGCGCGGCGGGCCCGTCGCCGCGCGGCCCGCCACACCCTGCTGCGCGGCCTCGGCCCACGCTCACCGCACATGCCCATCGCCCTGCGCACCCTCGTCGGCTGCGCGCTCGCCGGCTACGCCGCCGTCGCGCTGGGCGTCGACCGGCCGTACTGGGCCGTCGTCACCGCGGCCTCCGTCTTCCAGGTCAACGTGACCCTCAGCTGGAACCGGGCCCTGCAGCGCACCCTCGGCAACCTGCTCGGCGTCCTCGCCTTCGCCGCCGTCGTCCCGCTGATCAGGACCGGACCGGCGGCCCTCCTCGGGTGCCTGCTGTTCTTCAGCTTCGGTGCGGAAGCGCTGATCACCCGCAACTACTGGCTCGGCTCCGTCGCCGTCACACCGATGGCGCTCCTCCTCGTCGAGGCGGGCGGCGCACACCCGGCGGGCACACTCATCGGCGACCGGGTGCTGGACACCCTGATCGGCGTCGCCCTGGGACTCCTCGCCGCCGTCGCCGTCACCAACCGCCGGGCGGCCGGCCGGGTGGAGAGGGCACTTGCCGCCGCCGCGGTCGCCCGTGCCGCCGCGGAGCTGACCCTCGCAGGACCGGCCCCCTCCGTTGCCGCCCTCGACGCCGACGCCCGCCGGCTGGCCGCCGCCCTCGTGGACCTGCGCGACGCACAGGACGCCGCGGCGGGCGAATGGTGGCAGCGGACCCTCCCGGAGGAAGAGGTCCTCGAGGCCGAGCGGGCAGGACACCGTACGCTCGCGGCGACAGCACAACGGCGTGGGCTGCACGGCCCCGCCCCCACGATCGGAGCGGTGTGACCGACGACATCGTCGCCTCGGTGGTACGGCAGTGGCAGGCAGTGCACCCCGGCCTGGACACCGGGCCCATGGAACTCATCGGCCGCATCAACCGCTGCGCCGCGCTCCTGCAACAGGCGGAGGACGCGCCGCTGCGCTCGGCAGGGCTCACCCGGGCCGAGTTC
This sequence comes from Streptomyces sp. Tu 2975, assembly GCF_009832925.1. GTDB lineage: Bacteria > Actinomycetota > Actinomycetes > Streptomycetales > Streptomycetaceae > Streptomyces. The sequence continues at coordinate 1,472,582 of NZ_CP047140.1, read as the reverse complement.
GACCTGCTCGGCGCGGTCCGCCGCAACGCCCGCGAGCTCACCCCCGGCGAGCTTGCCCGCGAGACGTTCTCTTCCGGGGCCGCCGTCACCAAACGGCTGCGCGCACTCCAGGAACGCGGCCTGATCGACCGCCGCGGCGACGACCGGGACCGGCGCGTCGCCCATGTCCGGCTCACCGACGACGGGCGCACACTGGTCGACCGGCTGCTGCCGGAGCAGCTCGCGTACGAGAGCGCCGTCCTCTCCGGCCTCGACGAACCGGCACGTGCAGGCCTCGCCGCACACCTCAGTGACCTGCTGGTCCAGCTGGAGGGCCGCCTCGGCACGCCCCGGCGCTGACCTGGGCCCCGCGCGCGGAGCGGCCGAGAATCGGCGATGTCCTTAACCTGAAAGGGTGAACGTCGCGCGCCGGGCCGCCGCGCCCGTCCTGGCCCTCGGGCTCACACTCGGCGCCGTGCCCGCTCAAGGTGCCACGGCCGCCGCCCCGGGGCTGAGGGCCACCGTCAGCGACGTTCCCCCGTCCAAACTCGGCGCGAGCTACGAACCGGGCTGCCCGGTGCCGCCGTCCCGGCTGCGGCTGCTCACCATGAACCACTGGGGTTTCGACGGCCGTGTCCACCGCGGAGAGCTGATCGTCCATCAGGACGAGGTCCGGCCCGTGCTGCACGTCTTCGAGAAGGCCTTCGAGGAACGCTTCCCCATCCGCCGTATGCGGGTCATGGGCGAGTACGGCGGCGACGACACCAAGGCGATGGCGGCCGACAACACCTCCGCCTTCAACTGCCGCCGGGTGACGGGCGACGCCCGCAACCTGTCGCGCCACTCCTTCGGGGACGCGGTCGACATCAACCCCGCGGAGAACCCGTACGTCGACCGCTCGGGACGGGTGCACCCGCCGGGCGCGGAGGACCACCTCGACCGTGACCGTCCCGCCGAAGGCGTGATCACTCCGGGCGACGCCGTCACCACGGCGATGGACGATGCCGGCTGGGAGTGGGGCGGCCGCTGGTCGCCCCCGGACTACCACCACTTCTCCGCCGACGGCACCTGACCGGGCGGCCCGGCGGTGCCGGGCCCGGGACGGTGGCTCCGCCTACGCGAGCGGATCGGTGACCTTCGCCGGGGAGAGCAGGTCGAGTGAGAGGTCCCAGAGGCGGACGGCCAGGTCGGTACGGCGCGCGGTGCGGCTCGGCGTCTCATGGACGGCCGCGCCCGACACGAGCCGCCGGGGACCGTAGAGGGCGCCGTTGACCGCGGCCGGGTCGGTCGCGGCGCGCAGGGTGGGCCAGGCCCCGGCGGCGGAGGGCTGCGCGGCGAGCCTGTCGGCGACGGAGAGGAGCCGTGCCTGGATTCCGGTGTCCTTGCCGAGTTCGGTGGCGGCGTACCCGGGGTGGGCTGCCAGGGACAGGGCGCCGCGGCCCTCGTTGCGCCTGGCGAGCTCGGCGGTGAAGAGCATGTTCGCCAGCTTGGACTGGAAGTATGCCGTCCAGCGGTTGTAGCGGCCGCGGCGGAAGTTCGGGTCGTCCAGCCGGATCCGGCCCGGACGGTGTCCCATGCTGGTGAGGGTGACGACTCGGGCGCCCGGCGTCGCGTTGAGTCGGGGGAGCAGGCGGAGCGTCAGAGCCATGTGGCCGAGATGATTGACGCCGAACTGGGTCTCGAAGCTGTCGGCGGTGACGGACCGGGGGACCGCCATCAGGCCCGCGTTGTTGATCAGCAGGTCGATCCGGCCGTCCGGCAGTCCGTCGGCGAAGTCGGCGATCGACCCCTGGTCCGCCAGGTCGAGGGACGCCGTGCGGAGGCGGCCGGGGTCGACTCCGCGGTCGATGAGCCCTTGGCGGGCAGCGGCGGCCTTGTCCTGGTTGCGGCAGGCCATCACAACGGTGGCGCCCCGCTGGGCGAGCACGCGTGTCGTGTCGAGGCCCAGCCCGGTATTGGCTCCGGTCACCACGGCGAGGGTCCCCTCGGTGACGGGGGGCACGTCTTCTTCTGTCCAGCCGGTCATGGCACATCTCCCCTAACATGAACATCGGTTCACCATTTATAGTGAACCTGGGTTCATCTTTGGTCAAGTGGAGACGAGGAGCGGCCATGGTCCGCGCCGATTCGGCACGCAATCGGAAGAGCATCCTGGACGCCGCGGGGACGCTGCTCGCCGAGCAGGGCGACGGGGTCGGGATGGACGAGATCGCCGCAGCGGCCGGAGTGGCAGTGGGGACGCTCTACCGCCACTTCCCCACCAAGGCGGACCTGATCGCCGCGGCGCTGGCCGAACTCACGGAGCGGCTCGTCGCCGACGTCCGGACAGCGGCGGACCGGGTCGACGACGGCGCCGACCCGGTCGCGGAACTGCGTGGGCTCCTCGAATGGCTCATCCGGAAGCCTGCCTCCGACAAGGCGATCAAGGCGGCGGCCACCGGCCTGGCGGCGGACGCCCTTCAGGAGATGGAGAGCCGCGGCTTCGCCGAGCTCGACCGCATCACCGCCGTGGCCCACGCCCGCGGACTTCTCCGCCCCGACATCACCACGGCGGACTTCGCCCTCATTGCCGCGACCGCGCCCGACGACTCGCTGCCGGAGGCGGCCCGCGACCGCTGGATCGAGCTGGCGCTCCGTTCCGTCCTGGCCTGAGGCAGCCCGACCGGCCGCCCGGGCTCGTGCACGCACGGACCCGACCGCGGTCGGCGGCGTGTGCCGCGCGACCGCGACCGGACGGTACTCACATGAGGCGGAGCGCCGGGGACCACGTCATCGTCGACGCGTGACCGCAGGGCGCGGGCGCATGCGGAGGAGCACCACACCCACGATCAGCAGCACGGCTCCGGCGGCCGACGGCCACAACTGGGCGCCGGTCTCGGCCAGCCCGCCCTCCACGGCCTGCGGATCGGCGTCACCGTTCGGCACCGGGACGTTCGACCCGCCCGCCGCGGGTGCGGAGGCAGCTGTCCCGGCCGGGGCCTGCGGACTCTGCCGGTCGGCAGCGGTGGCCGGCGCGCTCTGCGCGGGCGCGCGTGGGCCGGCCTGGTCGGCGGGGGCGGCCGGCGGGGCGGGTGCCTCTGCCGCTTCGGGCCGTGCTCGGTCCGCGTCGGATGTTCCGGGCGCCTGCTCCGCCTCGGCCGTGGGCCTCGCGGCGGGCTGCTCAGCTGCGGGCTGCTCCACGGCGGGCTGCCGGGTCGCGGGCGTCGCCGGGTGCGTCGCAGGCTCATCGCCCGCCGGGGGTACCGGCGCCGGATCGGCGGTGGGCGCGGCCGGACGCGCGGGGGCTTCCGGCTTCGCCTGCGCGGGGGCTTCCGGCTTCGGCTCCGCGGGAGCGGGCGCCGGCGAGCCGGTCGGGGCGGCGGTGGCCGTCGCCGGGGCGTCCTTCGGCTCCGGGCCGTCGCCGCCCGGTGCCTGCGCCGGATCGCCGGTGCCACAGCGGCGCCCCTCGTTGAGACAGCTCACCAACTCCCGCATGAGCTCCTCGTCGAAGACGTTGATGAAGTCACCGTGGTCGGTGATCGGCTTGTGCAACTGCTCCGGGAACGAGTCGAGCGCGAAGACGACGGCGTCCGCGCCCTCGAAGACAGGTGGCGGCACGTCGTAGACGATCCGCTGGACGAGCTGGGGAATGGGGAGGAAACCGCCCGGGCAACGGCCGCTCGCGTCCGTGAAGGCCACATGGGTGCGGTGGTTGGCGCTGTCGGCGTTCCGGCCGTCCCAGCAGCTCTGGAACTTGAAACTGCGCACCACCTTGCTGCCCTGGGGACAGACGGGGTACTTGTCCTTCAGCTGCCGGTCCTCGAAGCCGGTGCAGCTCCAGGAGGCGTTGGCGTTCGCATTGCCGTTGACGAAGGCCTTCGCGTCCCCGGTGATGATCCGCAGGAAGCGCGGCATGGCGGTGACCTTGCCGCGCGGGTTGCCGACGAAGTCGAGCGTCACCTGTGACGGGGTCAGGATCTCGCCGACGTTCTGGTCCTTGCCGCCGCCGTCCGCCTGGGCGTCGTTCTCCGCCTGACCGTTCTGGAGCCGCAGCACGGGCCAGTAGTAGGTGGACCGGTCGCCCTGGTCGCGGCACGTCGTCGCGCCCGCCGCGAGATCCTCGTCCGATGCGAACGCGTCGTTGGCCTGGTTGCCCACGTAGTCGTGCATGTGGTGGGCGCCGTTGCTCACTCCCGGAGCGACGATGACGTTGTCCGGATTGAACTTGCCGTTCGCGTTGACCCCGCAGTCCGTGGTGAAAGTGCCGCGGGAGGCGCCGCGCAGTCGCGGGGGATCCTGCACGTTCGGGGACACGGTGCGGATGTCGGCGAAGTCGGACGCCTCGGGGCCGTTGCCCGCCTGGCCGCCGCTGCCTCCCTGCCCGCCGCCGTCCTGCCCGGCGTCGCCTCCCGCGTCACCGCCCGGGCCGCCCCCGTTCCCGCCGTCCGCGTCATCGGTCTGCAGGGTGCAGGGAGCCAGCGCACGCAGGTCCTGCGGCCGTTGCCCGGTGATCCGGCCGATGGCTTCCGCGATGCGGTCGATGCCCGCTTCCCGCTTGCTCCGGAGAGGCCCGAGGATCGCGTTCTGCGCGAACTGCGGATCCCGTTCGATCTGTTCCTTCTCGTCGGCGAACCGCTGGTAGGCCTCGGTGATCCCACTGTCCATCGTCGCCAGCTCGCGGTCGACCTCCGCCCTGGCCGCTTCCGGCACCTCCGGCAGCCCGTTCGCCACCTCCGGGCACTTGACGGTCGCCGGGACCGGTCCGGCGCCCAGGGTCCCCGGCTGTGCCTGGCCGGCCCCGCCCGGCCAGGGCCCTGTCCCTCACCGGCGGCGGCATAGGAGTTGACCGCGATGAGACCGCCGCCGGCGAGGATGAGGGCGATCGAGGCGGCAGCCGTGCGTCTGCCTGCTCTCGGACGTCTTCGCGTTGTTCGTCCCATGGAGAACTCCATCTGCTGCATGGCCAAGTGGGCATGACGGTGTCCGGAAAGGGGCACGTCCAGTTCCATACGCGCGGGAGGGGCGACGTGTTCAACGCCGCCGCGAACCGCGAGTCCGACCAGGGCGGTTGCGACCGATCCGGACGAACACGAGGTGAGAGGGCGATATGTTCACGACCCGGCCGACGCTCCAGGGCACCTTCGGGATGGTGTCCTCCACGCACTGGCTCGCCTCGCAGTCCGCGACGGCCGTGCTCGAGCGCGGCGGCAACGCCTACGACGCCGCCGTCGCCGCCGGGTTCGTGCTTCACGTCGTCGAGCCGCATCTGTGCGGGCCGGCCGGCGAGGTGCCGGTCATCGTCGCCCCGGCCGGCGGCGAGGTACGCGTGTTGTGCGGCCAGGGCGTCGCGCCCGCCGGGGCCACCGTCGCGCACTACCGCTCGTTGGGCCTCGACCTCGTCCCAGGGACGGGTCCGCTGGCCGCCGCCGTGCCGGGCGCGTTCGACGCGTGGATGGTCCTCCTGCGTGACCACGGCACCAAAGCTCTTGCCGAGGTGCTGAGTTACGCCATCGGCTACGCCGAGCACGGGCACCCTCCCGTCGAACGGCTCTGCGAGACGGTGGAGACCGTACGCGGGCTCTTCGAGACCGAATGGACCTCGTCCGCCGCGGTGTACCTGCCCGGCGGGCAGCCCCCGTCCCCGGCACGCTGTTCCGCAACCCCTCGCTCGCCGCCACCTGGCGGCGGCTGATCGCGGAGGCGGAAGCGGCCGCGTCCGACCGGGTCGGGCAGATCGAGGCCGCGCGGGAGGTGTGGCGCGCCGGCTTCGTCGCCGAGGCGCTCGTCCGACAGTCCGGGCGGCCCACCATGGACACCAGCGGCACCCGCCACGCCGGCACCCTCACGGCGGCGGACCTGGCCGGCTGGTCGGCCACGTACGAGGCACCGGTCACTTTCGACTGGAACGGCTGGACCCTGTGCAAGGCGGGCGGGTGGAGCCAGGGGCCGGCATTCCTCCAGCAGCTGGCCCTGCTGCCCCCGAACTGCCCGCCTACGGCTCCGCCGAGTACGTCCACCTGCTCGTCGAGGGCTGCAAACTGGCGATGGCGGACCGGGAGGCCTGGTACGGCGACGCGGCCGCGGTCCCCCTCCGCGATCTGCTGTCCGAGCCCTACAACAGGGCCCGCCGCGCGCTCGTCGGCGACAAGGCCTCCTACGACCTGCGGCCCGGCAGCCCCGGCGGCCGCATCCCCGTCATGAGCCCCCGCGCCGCCGACGTGCTGGGCGACGGCCCAGGCGCCGGCGCACCGGGTGCGGGGGAGCCGACCGTGGCACGGGACGGCGCGGTCCAGGGCGACACCTGCCATCTCGACATCGTCGACCGCTGGGGCAACATGGTCGCGGCCACCCCCAGCGGGGGCTGGCTCCAATCCAATCCCGTCGTGCCGGAGCTGGGCTTCCCCCTCGGCACGCGCCTCCAGATGACCTGGCTCGAGCCGGGCCTGCCGAACTCCCTCACCCCCGGCCGCCGCCCGCGCACCACCCTGACACCCACGCTGGCGCTGCGCGACGGCGTGCCCGTGATGGCGTTCGGCACCCCCGGCGGTGACCAGCAGGACCAGTGGCAGCTCCACTTCTTCCTCGCCGTCGCGCTGCGGCCGGCGGTCCGCGGCGGCTACGACCTCCAGGGCGCCGTCGATGCTCCCAACTGGCACAACGACGCCTTTCCCGGCTCGTTCCATCCGCGCGGCATGCGGCCCGGCAGCCTCACCGTCGAGTCCCGCACGCCCCCGGAGGTGATCGCCGGGCTGCGTGAGCGCGGACACGACGTCACCGTCGGCGGGCCCTGGTCGGAGGGCAGGCTCTGCGTGGTGGCACGCGACCCTCGCACCGGAGTGCTCTCCGCCGCGGCGAACCCCAGGGGAATGCAGGGTTACGCGGTGGGACGCTGAACGCCTCCCTCGATGTCGGCCGGGCATGATTGTCTGGAGACATGATCGATGACTTTCTGACCGGGGACCTGTCCGATGTCGAGGAGGCGGTCCGCAAGGCGGCGGCCGCGGAGATCGTGCCGCGCTACCGCCGGCTCGCCGCGCACGAGGTCGACGAGAAGACCGGCCCGCACGACCTCGTCACGATCGCCGACCGCAGCGCGGAGGAGCACCTCACGGCCTCGCTCACCGCGCTCGTGCCGGGCTCCGTGGTCGTCGGCGAGGAGGCCGTGCACGCGGACCCGGCGGTCGCCGACGCACTGCACGGCGATGCGCCCGTGTGGATCGTCGACCCGGTCGACGGCACTCGCCAGTTCGTGCGCGGCGAGCCGGGGTTCTGCACGCTCGTCGCGCTCGCCGTGCGCGGTGAGGTGCTCGCGTCCTGGACGTACGCGCCGGTGCTCGACGAGTTCGCCGTCGCCGTGCGCGGCGGCGGCGCCCGGCTCAACGGCGCGCCGTTGACATCCGGTTCGCCCGTTCCGGGCTCGGTGCTGCGGGTCGCGATGTCCCATCCGGACTACACGACTCCGGAGCAGAAGCTTGCGCTGCTCGGGCTCGCCGAGCCCGGCGTCGAAGCCAGACCGTGCGGCTCGGCGGGACTCGAGTACCTGGGCGTCGCACGTGGCGACCTGGACGCGGTGGCCTTCTCCTGGGAGCTCGCGTGGGACCACGCTGCCGGTCTGCTCCTGGTGACGGAGGCGGGCGGTGCGCATCTCACCGTCGCCGGTGAGCCCTTCCGCATCACGGGCCCCAACGTCCTCCCGTTCACGGCGGCCCGCGACGAGGCCACGGCCCGCCGGATCCGCGAACTCCTGACCTGACACGGCGGATCGCGACCCCTGGACCTCCGCACCGCACCGCCCCGCCCGGCCGGCCCGGTCCGGGACGGGGCACGCCCCGGCGGGGACCGTCGGGGCTGCGCAGCGTCGTGGTCCGGTCCCGGTCGCCCGCGCGCTGGGCGACCCGTCGCCCCCGCCCGCTGACGCGGGGCCTGCCGGGCCGGCCGCCCCCTGGTGGCTTCTGCCCGCGTCGGGTCGCAGGGTCGGCCGACGCCTGAGACCGCCTGTCTGCGGGCGGCCGCAAGGCCGACGCCGCTCATGTACGTTGCGCCGGTGGCCGGCCCGGCTCCGAAGCGCGCCCCCTGCGCGGCCCGCGAGCGCGCCCGATCGTAAGGCGCGGCGTGCCGCCGTCGGCCGGGCCGTCTCAGGACGGGCTGTCTGCTGTCAGCAGGGTCCTGGTCTCCCGGACCAGCGTGCCCGCAGACGCCACCGCGGCCGTGCCCAGGCCGGTCAGCGCCGCGGCCACACGGGCGGCGAAGTCCGCGGGCACGCCAGGGAGCGCCGCGGCCGCCCTCAGCGCGCCCTTCTCGTTGAGGCACCACACCCGGTGGTGGGCGTGCACGGCCTGGACCAGCACACCGAACGAACGTGACAGGCACAGCGCCACATGCAGCGTGTCCGCCGCCCCCGCCGACTTCGCCGCGGCGGCCACCGAGAAGTCCGCCTCCCACGCCGCGTCGACCAGCGCGCGGCGCAACGGCTCCGGATACTCCTGCGTCCGCTCCCGCAACGACGTCAACTCGCCCGCCGGGTCGGCCAGTACGCGGCACAGCGCGACCTCGCCCACGTACGCGGGCGACCAGAAGCCCAGCGGGTGCCCGGGCTGGATGCCCGTCTCGAACCGCCCGGCCCGGCAGTCGGCCCAAACCCGTTCGACCCGGTCCAGGTCCCGCAGGATCCAGTCCACCGGCACGCCGTTCACCGAGAGCCATGCGCCGCCGTTCACCCACGGCCCCCAGCCGCCGGGCCCGGCGACCTCCACGGGCTCTCCCGTCACGTCCGACGCCAGCGCCACCAGGGCCGCGACATCGACCTCGCCCCGGTAGTAGACGCCGAGGTCCCAGTCGGAGTCGGGCCGGTGGGTGCCCCGCGCGCGGCTGCCGCCGAGCGCCACAGCCCGCACCCCGGGCACTTCGGCGAGCCGCGCCGCCATGTCCTCGATCATGTTGTTCATCGCGCACGGACGGTACTCCGCCCACGATGGGGGTGCCCGGGAATATCCTTGGGTCTCTTGGCCGTCGGCTGACAAAGGAGTCCGAAGGTGCCGTCGATGCTCGATGCCGTCGTCGTGGGAGCCGGCCCCAACGGGCTGACCGCCGCGGTCGAACTGGCCCGCCGCGGCTTCTCGGTCGCCGTCCACGAAGCCATGGACACCGTCGGTGGCGGTGCCAGGACGGAGGAACTGACCCTTCCCGGCTTCCGTCACGACCCGTGCTCCGCCGTCCACCCGCTCGGCATCGGCTCACCCGCGTTCGGCCGGATGCCGCTCGAGCGGCACGGCCTGACCTGGCTGCACCCCGAACTGCCGCTCGCCCATCCGTTCCCGGACGGAACGGCGGCCGTTCTCAGCCGCTCGGTCGGCGAGAGCGCCATGTCTCTGGGCGCGGCGGACGCCGGCGCGTACCGCCGTCTCCTTGCCCCCTACCTCGGCCACTGGGACAGCATCGCCGCGGACTTCCTGCGCACTCCCTGGGACGGGCTGCCCACCGATCCGTACCGTTACGCACGCTTCGGCCTGGACGCGATCCGGCCCGCGAGCATGCTCGCCCGCCGCTTCCGCGGGGAGAAGGCCCGGGGGCTGCTCGCCGGGCTCGCCGCGCACGCCATCGCCCCCACCAGCGGCATCGCCACGGGAGGCATCGCCCTGCTGTTCGCGCTGGCCGCGCACGAGGTCGGCTGGCCCGTCCCGCGCGGCGGCTCACAGGCCATCGCCGACGCCCTCGCGTCCTACCTGCGCTCCCAGGGCGGCACCATCCACACGGGCGCCGCGGTCCGGCGGCTCGACGAGCTGCCGCCGGCCCGGGCGTACGTCTTCGACACCTCACCGACCGCGCTCGCCAGGATCGCCGGGCTCGGCCAGGCGTACTGGCGCTACCGGTACGGCGCCTCCGCGTTCAAGATCGACTACGCGTTGTCGGGGCCGATGCCGTGGCAGGCCACCGAGGCCAGGGCAGCGGGGACCGTGCACATCGGCCCCACGGCGGCCGAGATCGAGAGCGCCCTCGGCGCGGCGGTCTCCGGCCGCGCCCCCGAGGTCCCGTTCCTCATCACCGCCCAGCCGAGCGTGATCGACCCGACCAGGGCGCCCGAAGGCAAGCACGTCCTGTGGGCGTACGGCCACGTCCCGGCCGGCTGGGAAGGCGACGCGACCGAGGTCGTCGAGCGTCAACTGGAGCGCTTCGCACCGGGCTTCCGCGACCTGGTCCTGGCCCGCGCCGTCGCCGGCCCTCCCGAGATCGCCGCGCGCAACGCCAACTACGTGGGCGGTGACATCGCGTGCGGCGCCTTCTCGGGACTCCAGACCGTCATCCGCCCCAAGCTGGCCCGCGTCCCTTACGCGACCGCCCACCCCGCCGTCTTCATCTGCTCCTCCGCGACCCCGCCCGGCCCCGGCGTCCACGGTATGCCGGGCCACCACGCGGCGAAGGCGGTGTGGCGCCGGCTGCGGCAGCGCTGAGCGGAACGGGGCTGGTCAGCGCGGTAGTGCACGGTTTACGCTGCGGCGCCGACGTGATCACTCCTCGCCGTTCGAGGAGCGGGTCCGGTCGCGTCGCACATGCGGCGGCCTCTGGGGAGTGGCCGCGGGAGGGGAACCACGGCGTGGGCACCACGACGGAGACCGTACAGCCATGCCCCGGGTGCGGGGCCGAGGTCCGGACGGACCACCGCTTCACCGCGTGGTGCGCGGCGTGCGACTGGAACGTCGACCCCCGAGGTCCTGACGAGCAGCACGGTGCGCTGGAGCGGCTGCGGCGCGACCTGGCGCTGCGGCACGGTGAGAAGCTGCTCGCCGAGGTCACGTCCGGGGCCACGCTGAAGCCGCAGGGTGACGCCGCGACCCTCCTCGCGTACGCCCTCTCCCTCGCCGTTCACGGGACCACCGTCGCCCTGCTCGTCACCGGCGTCCTGCTCACCGTGCTCGGATGGGGCACGGCGGCCCCGCTGCTCGGCGTTCTCTCGCTACTGCTGGCCTGGCTCCTGCGGCCCCGGTTCGGCGGACTGCCCGACGATCTGCCGGTGCTGCACAGGGCCGACGCGCCCCAGCTCTTCGCCATGATCGACGAGGTCGCCGACGTCGCCGGCACGGCAGGGGTGCACGCGGTCGTCGTGAGCGACGAGGTCAACGCGAGCGTCACGACGTACGGGATCCGGCAGCGCCGCACGCTGAACATCGGGCTCGGACTCTGGGAGATCCTCACACCCCAGCAGAGGATCGCCCTCCTCGGCCACGAACTCGGCCACTACGCGGGCGGCGACACCCGCCGCAGCCTGATCACCTACAGCGCCCTCCGCTCCCTCGGCCTCTGGCACTTCTTGCTCCGACGCGTGCCGAGCCCGACCATCGGCGAGATGTTCCTCAACGCCGTGTACTTCCTGCCGCGCTGCGCGGTCCTCGGACTGCTCATGCTGCTCGACCAGTTGACACTGCGGGCGGCTCAGCGCGGTGAGTACCTCGCCGACGCCACGGCGGCGAGGGCGGGATCGACGGAGGCAGCCGTCGGGCTGATGGACCGGCTCCTCGTCGCGGACTCCGCCGAATCCGCCCTGCTGCGCGAGTCCAACGCCGGCCAGATGCGGCGGGCCGGGGACAAGTCGTACCTGGAGACATGGCGCGGGCTCTGGGAGCGGCTGGCCGCCCAGATCGAGGCGATCCCCGAGAGCGAGATCGAACGGCAGCGCCGGGCGAGCGCACTGCGCGGCCACACCGTCGACGCCACCCATCCGCCGACACACCTGCGACGCGCCTGCCTGCTCACCGGTGAGCCGCTCACGGCGCGTGTCGTGCCCGACGACGCGCGCCTCGCCTCGGTCGCCGACGAGCTGGCCGGGCCGCGGGAGCGACTCGCGCGCCGGATCGTCAAGGGCGGGCGCCGGGAAGGATGATGGGATCCATGACGCAGAGCGCCCCGACCGTCACCCTCGTCCGCGGTGACATCACCGAGCAGCACGCCGACGCGATCGTCAACGCCGCCAACTCCTCACTGCTCGGCGGCGGGGGAGTCGACGGCGCCATCCACCGCAGAGGCGGCCCCGAGATCCTCGCCGAGTGCCGGGCCCTGCGTGCCTCCCACTACGGCAAGGGGCTCGCGACCGGGCAGGCCGTCGCCACCACGGCCGGACGTCTCGACGCGGAACACGTCATCCACACCGTCGGGCCGGTCCACAGCGCCTCCGAGGACCGCTCGGCGCTGCTCGCCTCCTGCTACCACGAGTCGCTGCGCGTCGCGGCGGAGCTGGGCGCGCGGACCGTGGCGTTCCCGGCGATCTCCACGGGCATCTACGGGTGGCCCATCGACGACGGCGCGCGGATCGCCGTCCGCACCGTCCGCGAGGCCGCCGTGACGCCGGTCGAAGAAGTGCGGTTCGTCCTGTTCGACGACAGCGCCTACGCGGCCTTCGCATCCGCCCTCGAATCTCCCGTCTGAGCCGCGCCGAGGCCCAGGCAGCCGGACGCTGATGTCGGATTCCTGCCAGCCACCTGTCCCCGGCACCCGCCATCCTTGAGTCATGCACACCGACACCGAGCGTTGCGTGCGCGCCGTCCGTTCCAAGGACGCGCGGTTCGACGGATGGTTCTTCACCGCCGTGCTGACCACCCGGATCTACTGCCGTCCCAGTTGCCCGGTGGTGCCGCCGAAGGCCGAGAACATGGTCTTCTACCCGAGCGCCGCCGCCTGCCAGCAGGCCGGCTTCCGGGCGTGCAAACGCTGCCGACCCGACACCAGCCCCGGCTCGCCCGAATGGAACGCCCGCGCCGACGCCGTCGCACGGGCCGTCCGGCTCATCCAGGACGGGGTCGTCGACCGTGAGGGAGTGCCCGGCCTGGCGGCCCGGCTCGGATATTCGACCCGGCAGGTCGAGCGCCAGCTGCTCGCCGAGCTCGGCGCGGGGCCGCTCGCCCTGGCCCGGGCGCAGCGCGCGCAGACGGCACGGCTGCTCATCGAGACGACGCCGCTGCCGATGGCGGAGGTCGCCTTCGCGGCGGGCTTCTCCTCGATCCGCACGTTCAACGACACCGTCCGCGAAGTTTTCGCGCTCTCCCCGGGCGAGCTGCGGGCGAGGGCCGGCCGCGGTCGTTCTGCTCCCGCGCCGACGCCCGGCGTGATCGCCCTCCGGCTCCCGTACCGCGCACCGCTCGAGCCCGGCAACCTCTTCGGGCACCTCGCGGCGACCGGCGTGCCCGGCGTGGAGGAGTGGCGGGACGGCGCTTACCGGCGCACACTCTCGCTCCCGTACGGGCACGGCATCGTCGCCCTCACCCCGCATCCCGACCACATCGCCTGCCGGCTGTCGCTGACCGACCCGCGCGATCTCACCATCGCGATCAGCCGATGCCGCTGGATGCTCGACCTCGACGCCGACCCGGTCGCCGTGGACGAGCAGTTGCGCGACGATCCGTTGCTGGCGCCGCTGGTCGGCAAGGCACCCGGCCGGCGCGTGCCGCGCACGGTCGACGCGGCCGAGTTCGCCGTACGGGCCGTGCTCGGCCAGCAGGTCTCCACGGCCGCGGCCCGCACCCACGCGGGGCGCCTCGTCCGGGCGCACGGCGTGCCCGTGGAGGACCCGGAAGGCGGCCTGACACACCTTTTCCCGGTGCCGGAGGCGCTGGCTGCGCTCGACCCGGAGGCCCTGGCGCTGCCCCGCAGCCGCCGGACGACCCTCACCACGCTCGTCACCGCCCTCGCCGACGGCACGCTGAAGCTCGACCCCGGAAGCGACTGGGACAAGGCGCGCGCCCAGCTCGCCGGCCTGCCCGGCTTCGGACCGTGGACCGTGGAGGTCATCGCAATGCGCGCCCTCGGCGATCCCGACGCCTTCCTGCCCACCGACCTCGGCATGCGCCGCGCCGCCGCCGCACTCGGCCTGCCGTCCACGCCTGCCGCGCTCACCGCACGCGCGGCCGCCTGGCGGCCGTGGCGGGCCTACGCGGTCCAGTACCTGTGGGCGTCGGACGACCACCCCATCAACCACCTTCCCGCGTAAGGAGACCGAACAGACATGACGATCCGGCAGCACACCGTCGTCGACAGCCCGTACGGCCCGCTCACCCTCGTCGCCACCGACGGCGTGCTCAGCGGGCTGTACATGACCGAGCAGCGGCACCGCCCCGCGGAGGAGACCTTCGGCGAGGAGGACGAGCGGCCGTTCGGCGAGACGATCAGCCAGCTCGACGCCTACTTCGCCCGCGAACTCACCGAGTTCGACCTGCCGACGCACTGCGCGGGAACCCCCTTCCAGCGCAGCGTGTGGGAGCAACTGCGCCGGATCCCGTACGGGCAGACCCGCACCTACGGCGAACTCGCGGAGATCCTCGGCAACCGGGGGGCCTCCCGCGCGGTGGGTCTCGCCAACGGCAAGAACCCGATCGGCATCATCGTGCCCTGCCATCGCGTCATCGGCTCGTCCGGCAGCCTCGTCGGCTACGGCGGCGGCCTCGACCGCAAACAGCGGCTGCTCTCCTTCGAGCGCGGAGGCTTCGACGACGCGCTCTTTCAGCCCGCGAGCCGCTCCAGCAGCGCGGGCAGCGCCGTCCCGATGGGCTCCCGGACGACCTCGTCGGCCATCTCGTCGTAAGGCGTGGGTTCGGCGTTCACGACGATCAGCCGGGCGCCGTGCTCGGCCGCGACACCGGCGAGGCCCGCGGCCGGCTGGACCTGGAGGCTGGTGCCGACGGCGACGAAGACCTGACAGGCCTTGGTGACCGCGACGGCCTGACCCAGTACCACCGGGTCGAGGCGCTGGCCGAACATCACGGTCGCCGACTTCAGGATCCCGCCGCACTCCAGGCACGGCGGGTCGTCCTCACCGGACTCCACGCGGGCGAGGGCGTCCTCCATGGGTCCCCGCGCGTGGCACTCGGTGCACACGAAACTCCGTGCGCTGCCGTGCAGTTCGAAGACCTTGCGGGCGGGCAGCCCGGCGAGCTGGTGCAGTCCGTCCACGTTCTGAGTGATCACCCGCACCGGCACCCCGGCCCGCTCGAGCGCGACGACCGCCCGGTGCGCCGCGTTCGGCTCCGCCTTCAGCGTCCGGTTCTTGCGCCGCATCTGCCACGAACGCCGACGGATCTCCGGATCAGCCATGTAGTACTCGTACGTGACGAGCTTCTGCGCCTCCGGGTCCCGCCGCCACAGCCCGTTGGGGCCGCGATAGTCAGGGATTCCGGAATCGGTGGAGATACCGGCACCGCTGAGGATGGCGACAAGAGGCCGGTCATGGTGCGAGGTCACTTCTGCCATTGCTCTGCTCCACAAAGTGCCGGCGTCCCCTCACACCTGCGCCTGCCGATGCCGCGCCCGGATCGCGAGGGCTGTCATATGACCGAATGTACGTAGACGGCGCCACCTGTGGCGAACCGTTTGCGCGCCGCTGCTACCGTCCCGCCCATGGCGAAGCTCACGATCAGTCTGGATGCCGAACTCGTCGTCGAGGTCATGGTGCTGGCGGGCGTGGGCAGCCCGCAGGACGCCGTCGAGCTGGTCGTGCGCGACTACATCGCACGGGGCCACCGCACGGAGGCGCGGGTGGCCGCACGCGACGAGCCCCAGGGCAAGCGCGACGTCCAGCCGCCGGATCCCCAGGCGTGACCGCGGGGGCGACCGGTCAGGACACGGGCGGCAGTCCGTTCACCAGCTCGACCGTCCCGGTGCCCGCCTCCAGCGCGTCGAGGGCGGCCAGCACCCGGTGCCCGAGCGAACCGAGCAGGAACCGGGGAAGGTCCTCCCTGGCCACCAGCCGCCAGGAGAGCAGCTCCTCCTCCTGGAGCCGGATCGTCTTGAGGCGTTCCTCGGTGAGCACGCCGCCGTCGTACACGTACGCGGTGATCGGCGGCCGGCCCTCGCCCGGCACCCAGTCGACCGCGAGCAGCGCCCCCGGCTCGACGTCGAGCCCGATCTCCTCCGCCGCCTCCCGCCGGGCGGCCTGGCGCGGAGTCTCGCCCAGATCGGACTCGATGGTGCCGCCCGGCAGCCCCCAGCCCTCGCGGTAGTTGGGCTCCACGAGCAGCACGAGACCCTCGTCGTTCCGCAGCAGCACGGCGGCACCGGCGAGCACGCGGGGGAGGGCAGCGATGTACGCGGCGTAGTCGGAGGTCGTCACGGCACGCAGCGTAGGCCATACGGCGTACGGAGGCGGACGATGTGGGACTGGCATGCCCTCCGGTGCTGCCGATAAGGTCGGGGCGGCGCGACTGCCTGTTCGATAGCAAGGGATACAAGGTGACGGACGGAGCAGTTACTCAGCCCGCACGAGTGCTCGTCGCGGCTGACAAGTTCAAGGGCTCGCTCACGGCCGTAGAGGTCGCGGAGCGGGTGACGGCCGGCCTGCGGCGGGTCCTGCCCGGGCTGGAGGTCGAGGCCCTGCCCGTCGCCGACGGCGGCGACGGCACGGTCGCGGCGGCGGTCGCCGCGGGCTTCGAACGCCGCGAGGTGCAGGTCACGGGGCCGCGCGGCGAGTCACTGACCGCGGCGTACGCCCTCCGGGACGGCACCGCGGTGGTCGAGATGGCCGAGGCCTCCGGCCTCCAGCACCTGCCGGCCGGTGTCTTCGCGCCGCTGACCGCCACGACGTACGGCTCCGGGGAACTCCTGCGCGCCGCGCTCGACGCGGGCGCGCGCACAATCGTCTTCGGCGTCGGCGGCAGCGCCACCACCGACGGCGGCGCCGGAATGCTCGCCGCGCTCGGCGCGCGCTTCCTCGACGCGTCCGGAGCGCCGGTGCCGCCCGGCGGGGGAGGCCTGCGCGAACTGGCGACGGCCGACCTGTCCGGACTCGACGCCCGCCTCAAGGACGTCGAACTGATCCTCGCCAGCGACGTCGACAACCCGCTGACGGGTCCGAAGGGCGCGCCCGCCGTGTACGGGCCCCAGAAGGGCGCCACGCCGGACGACGTCGCCCTCCTCGACGAGGCCCTCGCGCACTACGCCGCCGTCCTCGGCCCCGAACACGCGGACTCGCCCGGCGCGGGCGCGGCCGGCGGCATCGGCTACGGCGCGCTCGTCGCGCTCGGCGCGAGTTTCCGGCCCGGCATCGAGGTCATGCTCGACGTCCTCGGTTTCGCCCCCGCGCTGGCGAGGGCGACCCTCGTCATCACCGGCGAGGGCTCCCTCGACGAGCAGACCCTCCACGGCAAGGCCCCGGCGGGCGTCGCGGCGGCGGCCCGCGCTCGCGGCATCGAGGTCGTCGCGGTCTGCGGCCGCCTGGCCCTCCCCCCGGAGGCCCTGGGCCACGCGGGCATCCGCCGCGCGTACGCCTTGTCGGCGCTCGAACCGGACCCGGCGAAGTCCATGGCCGGGGCGGGCCCCCTCCTGGAACGCGTGGCGGAGTCGATCGCGCGGGACTTCCTGACCTGACCGTCGCCGGGGGCGCGTCCCGCTGCGCGGGACGTTTCCCCACCCCGCCCTTTCCCGAACCGGGGCTCCGCCCCGGGCCCCGTAGGGGCGGACGCCCCTCCCGGGGAGGGCGCATCAGTTCTGGAGGGACGCCCCACTGTCCGTGCGCGGGCTCGGCCGTGCCGCTGCGCGGGGCGTTTCCCACCCCGCCCCTCCCGCTGTATCGATGTGCGGCTCCGCCGCGTGAGGGGCAAGCCCCGGGCCCCAGGGGGCGGACGCGCCGGCCCCTCCCCGGCGAGGGGAAGTTGGTTGGGGCTGGCGCCGCCCCACACCCCTAGGACGGCAGCTTCGCGCCGCGACACCGGCCGCCCCAGCAGCACGCCCGACGGGAACGGACACGGCCGAGCTCAGGGGCCCGCCCCGGATCGGACACCGGCGGGCACCCCACGTGTGGTCCCACCGAGCTGTTCCCGCCCAGTAGCCGGACGGCCGTCCCAGCTTGGAGCGGCCACCGGCCGGTACGGGCGGTACCGGACGTGAGGGGGGCGGGGTCGTAGGAGGGGGGTGTCCGGAAGTAAAGCGTCGCAACTCGCGCGCAGCGCGGTGAGGACAGCCATTCCGGACACCCCCCTCCGGAGGCCCCGTCACCCGCGGCACCCCCCCACCGGGCCGGCGCCCCCGCCCCACAGGGGCGACACGCAACCCAGCCGGCCACCTCAGCGCGAGGCGACCGCCTTGCCGGGCCACGCCCCGCATGGGCGACACCCCCGGCCGGGCCGGCCCCGCGGGCCGAAGCGTCCCGCGCCGGCCACGCCCTGCGAGAAGCGCACCCCCCGGTCCGGGCCCACCCCCTGGGCGGCACGCTCCTGGCCGGGCCGGCCTTCAGGCCGCAGCGCCCCGTCCCGGACGCCGGCAGGGCGCTCCAGCCCGGTGCCCGGGCCCGCCCGCAGGGCGCACCCGCCCCGTGTCGGGCCGCACCCCCCGCCCATGTGCGGCGCACGCCCCGCGGAGCGCGACGCCCCGGGCACGGCGTGTCGGCTGTGCCGGTGCACAACGTGGGTGTCCCGCCGCTGGTCAGGCGCAGCGAGTCCCGTGACAGCCGTGGACCCCGCACACCGCCCGGTGCTGGTGTTGGCCCCCGAGAGGCGAGCCGACCGTTGGCGAGCCGGACAAGGGGTTGCGTATGGCCGCCGCGTTGGAGGTGCGGGCGCTGTCCGTGGGGTACGGGCCCGTGCGGGCGTTGCGGGACGTCTCCGTCGAGGTGCCCGAGGGTGCAGTCGTCGCCGTGCTCGGCGGCAACGGCGCCGGCAAGTCCACCCTGCTGCGAGCGGTGTCACGCACACTGCCGTTCCAGCGTGGGCATGTCACCGCCGGAAGCATCAGTTTCGAGGGCCGCCCGCTGGACGGCCTCAGCGCCGCCCGGGTCGTGGCGGCCGGAGTCGTCCAGGTGCCGGAGGGCCGCCAGGTCTTCGCACGGATGACCGTGGCGGACAATCTGCGGGCCGGCACGCTCGGAGTGCGCGGCCGGCGGGAGTCGGCCGCCGCGCTCGCCCGCGTGCACGAGCTGTTCCCCGTGCTGGCCGACCGCGCCCAGCAGAAGGCCGGTCTCCTGTCCGGCGGTGAACAGCAGATGCTCGCGATGGGGCGGGCGCTGATGGCCCGTCCCCGGCTGTTGCTCCTCGACGAGCCATCGCTGGGCCTCGCCCCGCTCATGGCGGCGCGGATCGCCGAGACGATCAAGGAGATCAACGCCGCCGGCACGCCCGTGATGCTCGTCGAGCAGAACGCCGCGATCGCCCTGCGACTGGCTTCCCGGGCCTATGTCCTGGACGTCGGCGAGGTCGCGCTCGAGGGACCGGCCGACGAGCTGGCGGCCTCGGACGAGGTCCGGCGCCGTTATCTCGGGGTCGTCGACGAGGACGCCGCACAGGACGCCGTGCAGGCGCAGCACGCGGCGCCGACGCTGCGGAGGTGGTCCGCATGAGCGCGACGACGACCACGGCGGTCGCACCCCTCGTCGTCGACGAGGTGACGGTCCGCTTCGCCGGCCTCACCGCACTGGACGGGGTGTCCTTCACCGTCGAGCCGGGCAGTGTGCACGCCGTCATCGGGCCGAACGGGGCCGGCAAGTCCACCACGTTCAACGTCCTCTCGGGCGTGTACAGGGCGACGGAGGGCAGTGTCCGCTTCGGCGACGACGAGCTGACCGGCCTCCCGCCGCACCGCATCGCGGCCCTCGGCGTGGCCCGGACGTTCCAGAACATCGCGCTGCCGCCTCACGTCACGGTCGCCGACAGCCTGCTGCTCGGCCGGCACCGGCTGACCCGTACCGGGTTCGTCGCGGCGGGACTGCGGCTGCCGTCGGCGGCCCGCGAGGAACGCCGGCACCGCGAACGTGTAGCCGAGATCGCCGAGTTCGTCGGCCTCGCGGACGACCTCGACCGGCCCGCCGGTGAACTCCCTTACGGAAAGCAGAAGCTCGTGGAACTGGCCCGCGCCCTGTGCATGGAGCCGCGGATCCTGCTCCTCGACGAGCCCGTCGCGGGCATGACCGCCGACGAACGGCGGCAGACCGCCGCGGTCGTCGCGGGTGTACGCGACAGCCTCGGCATATCGATCGTGCTCGTGGAACATGACATGGGGGTGGTGATGCGGCTCGCGGACGCCGTGACCGTGCTCGACTTCGGACGCCGTATCGCGGGCGGCACGCCCGCCCAGGTACAGGGTGATCCGGCGGTAGTGCAGGCGTACCTCGGTACGGAGGCCACGCCATGACCACGTTCACAGAACTTCTCCTCGGCGGGCTGTCCATCGGCTCCGTCTACGCCCTGATCGCCCTCGGCTTCGTCGTCATCTTCAAGGCGACGGAGGTGGTCAACTTCGCCCATGCCTCGCTGCTTCTCGCGGGCGGCTACATCACCGCGGTCCTCCACGACGACCTCGGCTTCTGGCCGGCGCTGGCCGTCGGGATCGCGGGTGCCGCGGTCGTCGGTTCCGCCGTCGACTTCCTGGTCATGCGCCGTTACCGCGGCTCCGACCACAGCGTCCTCGCCATCGTCACGATCGGTGTGGACATCCTCCTGACGACCGAGCTCACCCGGCTGATCGGCACGGACGTGATGGCGCTCGGCGACCCCTGGGGCGACCGGGTCGTGAACCTCGGCGAGATCACGATCGCGCAGACGCGGATCGCGGCGTTCGTCGCCGCCGCGCTGCTCATCACGGCGTTCCTGCTCGCCTTCCGTTACACCTCCTGGGGTGTGGCGATGCGGGCCGCGGCCGAGAACCCGCAGACGGCCGCGCTGATGGGCGTACGCCTCGGACGGGTCTCGATGTCGGCCTGGGCGGTCGCCGGCGCGCTCGCCGCGGTCGCGGCGCTGTTTCTGACCGTCTTCCCGACGCCCGGCCTGGAACGGGCCACCTCCCTCGCCGCTCTCAAGGCGTTCCCCGCCGCGATCCTCGGCGGGCTGGACTCGACCACGGGTGCGCTGGCGGGCGGTCTGATCGTCGGGGTCACGGAGTCGTTCGCGACGGGCTACCAGAGCGAACTGACGTTCCTGGGTGGGGGGATCGGGGATCTCGCCCCGTATCTGGTGATGCTGCTCGTGCTGTTGGCGCGGCCCGCCGGACTCTTCGGCACGAAGGAGCTCGCCCGTGTCTGACACCGACCGCCCCGGCTCCGAGGAGCGCGCAGAGCACGTCGGGACCGCGGCGCCGTCCGTCCCCGCCCCCTCGGGCGAGGCCGCGAAGCCGTCCGTCCCCGCCCCTGCCGGCGAGGCCGCCGCGCCGGCGAAGCCCGCCGATGCCGCACCCGTACCGCCCGGCGGTACGGAGCCCGCGAAGCCGGCGTCCGAGGCTGCCCGGCCCGGCCGGGTGGCCGGTGTACGGCAGGGGCCGCCATGGCGGCGCCCCCGCGCGTACGTCTGGTGCGCCCTGTCGCTCCTGCTCCTCGCGCTCCCCTTCTATCTCGACCGCTTCTGGCTCCAGGCAGGCCTGTTCGCCATGGCCGCCGCGATCGGCGCCATCGGTATCAACCTGCTCACCGGCGCGACCGGTCAGCTCTCCATGGGGCACGCCTTCTTCCTGGCCATCGGTGCGTACGGATACTGCGTCCTGGCCGGCGGCAACGACGTGGAGAGCGGTCACGAGCTGGCCGGTCTCGGCCTGCCGACGTGGCTGGCTGCCGTGCTCGCGGTGCTCCTCGCGGGTCTGGCGGGCGGAGTGTTCAGCCCCATCGCCGGCCGGCTGCGCGGGGCGTACCTCGGTATCGCCACGCTCGCGCTGATCTTCGTCGGCCAGCATGTGCTGTTCAACGCCCGCGATCTGACCGGCGGTTTCAACGGCCGCGCGGTGCCTCCGCTCTCCATCTTCGGATTCGAGTTCGACGACAGCGAGCTCCTCGTCGCCGCCGTCCCCTTCCAGTCCATGGAGAAGCTCTGGTACGCCGCGCTCGTCGCCCTCCTGGTGTGCGGCCTCTTCGCCCGCGGGGTGCTCCGCGGCCGGCCTGGCAGGGCGATGAACGCCTTGCGGGACCACCGCATCGCCGCCGGCGTGATGGGCGTACCGGTCGCCCGCTACCGGGCCGCCGTCTTCGTCCTGTCCTCGATGTACGCGGGTCTCGCCGGCGTCCTGCTGGCTCTGATCTTCCAGCGGACCGTGCCCGAGTACTTCGGCATGATCCTGTCCCTCGAGTACCTGGCCATGATCGTCATCGGCGGTCTCGGCACGGTCGCGGGAGCCGTCGTCGGCGCGATCTTCGTCTCGCTGCTCCCCCAGGTCCTCACCCGCTGGAGCGACGCCCTGCCCCTGGTCTCCGCACCGGGCACCGGCGGCGTGTCCCCCGGGGAGGCCTCCCGCTATCTGTACGGCGCGGCAGTCGTCGCGGTCGTGCTGTTCCTGCCCGGCGGGCTCACCCGCCTCGTTCCGTCCCCTCGGGAGAAGAAATGAAGTCAAGAACGTACGCGGCGGTCCTCGCCGTCCTCGCGCTGACGGTGACGGCCGGTTGCAGCAGCAAGGCCACCAGCGGCGACGGTGACACCAACGGCGCCGGGGGAGTCAAGACCGACAAGGGGGTCACCGACAAGGCGATCACGCTCGGTGTCCTCACCGACATGACGGGCGTCTACGCCTCCCTCGGCAAGAGCGTCACCCAGGCCCAGCAGCTGTGGGCGAAGCAGACCAACGCAGCCGGCGGCATCTGCGACCGGCAGATCACGCTGACGATCCGCGACCACGGCTACGACCCGCAGAAGGCCGTCGCCGGCTACACCGAGCTGGAGCCGAAGGTGCTCGGCTTCGCGCAGTTCATCGGCTCACCGTTCGTCGCGGCCGTCAAGGAGCGCGTCAACGGCCAGGACAAGGGGCTCGTCCTGCCCCAGGCGTGGTCCGCGAACCTGCTGGGCAGCCCCTACGTCCGTGTCCTCGGCGCCACGTACGACGTCGAGACGATCAACGCCGTCGACTACCTCCTCGCGGAGAAGCGCATCGCCAAGGGCGACAAGATCGGTCACGTCTTCTTCGAGGGCGACTACGGCGAGAACGCGCTGGCCGGCTCCAAGTACGCGGCCCAGAAGGCGGGACTGACGGTCGTAGAGCAGAAGATCAAGCCGACGGACAACGACATGTCGGCGCAGGTCGCGGCCCTGAAGAAGGCGGGCGTCAAGGCGATCCTGCTCAGCGCGGGTCCGCGGCAGGCGGCGTCCTTGGCCGGTGTGGCGGCGGCGGGCGGCTTCAACGTCCCGATCGTCGGCAACAACTCCGCGTTCGCGCCGCAGCTGCTGGCGACGCCGGCGGGTCCGGCGCTCACCAAGGACTTCTACATCGCCTCCTCCACGCTCCCGATCGGCGCGCCGGAGCCCGGCCCGTCGAAGCTGGCCAAGGAGTACGCGGCCGAGTACCCGAAGGACGGCCTCGACAACGGTGTGGTCGCCGGCTACACGGCGGCGACGGTCTTCGGCGAGGCGCTGAAGAAGGCGTGCGCCGACAAGGACCTGACGCGGGAGGGCGTCGACAAGGCGCTGCTGACGCTCAACGCGTACAAGAGCGACTTCGGCATCACCCACGACCTCTCGGACCCGGCGGCGCCGTCGACCCGTGAGAGCTACATCATGAAGCCCGACAAGTCCGTGCCGGGGGGCCTGAAGGTGGTCCGGCCGGGCACGGCGTCGGAGGCGGCGAAGGCCTTCAAGCCCTCCGCCGGCTGACCCCGGGGCTCCCGCCCCTCGGCCCCCGGGCGCGCATGCGCCCGGGGGCCGAGCCATGCCTGCGGGGGCCTCTCGATGTGCGGCGTCCGAGCGGACCGGCGACTTTGCGCTCTGCCGGCGCGGGAACCGGCCCGACCGCTCCGGCGGCGACGCCACGCCGCCGACCGCGACCTGGCGCCGGGCGGCCTCGTGCCGCTGCGCGGGGCGTTTCCCACCCCGCCCCTTCCCGCTGTATCGATGTGCGGCTCCGCCGCGTGAGGGGCAAGCCCCGGGCCCCAGGGGGCTGACGCACCCGGCCCCTCCCCGGCAGGGGGAAGGTTTGGTGGGGCTGACGCCCCCACACCCCCAGGACGGCAGCTTCGCGCCGCGACAAGCACCTGCCGCACGCCCGTGGCAGGGGGCACCGGTCCGGGCTCAGGTGCCCGCACCACGAGTTGCCCGCTCGGACGGGACACCGGCAGCGTGCCGTCCCACCGGGCTGTCCCCGCCCCAAGGCCGGACCGTCGCCCCCCATGCAAACGGCCACCGGCCCGAGTTGGCCCCACCGGCGTGAGGGGGGCGGGGTCGTAGGAGGGGGGTGTCCGGAAGTAAAGCGTCGCAACTCGCGCGCAGCGCGGTGAGGACAGCCATTCCGGACACCCCCTCCGGAGGCCCCGACACCCGGCACCCACCACCGGCGCAGCCACGCCCCGCAAGGGGCGCCCCCGAGCCAGCCCCGAGGCGCCCCCCGTGCCAGTCCCCCACCAGCACGGACCCGCCTCCAGGGCGACACGCCGGTGCGGGGCCCGCCCCGCAGGGGCGACACGCCCCCCGTGCCGGCCTCATACGTCTGAGGGCCCGGATGCTTTCGCATCCGGGCCCTCAGACGTATGTGAACGAGACTCGCTACGGCAGCTGCGCCGCCCGCGCCTCGCGGCTCTCGCGTCGGTTGTCACGGAACGTGTTCACCCGGCGTGCCGTCGCGAACAGCGGAATCGTCGCCGCCATCACGATCTGGAGCGCGCAGCCCATCTGCAGCAGCACCTGCCCGCCCGGCGCGTCGAAGGCCCACGCCGCCAGCATGCCCATGGCCGCCACGATCCAGCAGAGCACCGCCACCGCGAGGACGCCCCGCGGCTTCGGGTACTCGACCCGGCTCACCATCAGCCACGCGGTACCGACGACCGCCAGCAGTGTCGCCTCGAACGGCAGCTCGAGCAGCACGATCGAGACGACCGTGAGCGCACCGAACGGGGAGGGCATGCCCTGGAACGTGCCGTCCTTCACGGTGACGCACGAGAAGCGGGCAAGCCGTAGCACCACCGCCAACAGCACAACGATCGCGCCCACCGCCGCGACCCGCTCATGCGCGTCACTCGCGACCATGCCGTACACGAGCACGAAGTACGCGGGCGCCAGGCCGAAGCTGATCAGGTCGGAGAGGTTGTCCAGCTCCGCACCCATCGGCGAGGACCGCAGCTTGCGGGCGACGAGGCCGTCGAACAGGTCGAAGACAGCCGCGCACAGCATCAGTATCACTGCCGTGGCCGCGCTGTTGCGGGCCATGCCCGACTCGTCGCCGGAGAGGTGCGGGATGAGGATGCCGGTGGTGGTGAAGTACACCGCCATGAATCCGCACGTCGCGTTACCGAGTGTGAGTGTGTCCGCTATCGACAGCCGAAGGGACAGCGGCATTTCCTCCGCGTCGTCCTCGTCCTCGGCGACCCAGTTCGCGGCCTGTGTGTCGGGATCAATCACGGTCAATTCGAGTCACCCCCGCAGTCGTGGTCTGACCGACCTCGACAGCGACGTCGACACCTTCCGGAAGGTAGATGTCAACGCGCGATCCGAAGCGGATCAGACCGATGCGGTCGCCCTGCTCGACCTTGGTGCCCTGCGGGATGTACGGGACGATCCGCCGCGCGACCGCGCCGGCGATCTGCACCATCTCGATGTCACCGAGCTCGGTGTCGAAGTGCCAGACAACGCGCTCGTTGTTCTCGCTCTCCTTGTTGAACGCGGGGACGAAGCCGCCCGGGATGTGCTCGACCGACGTCACCGTGCCGAGAGGGGCGCGCGGTTGACGTGGACGTTGAGCGGGCTCATGAAGATCGCGACGCGGGTACGTCCGTCCTTCCACGGCATGATGCTCTGCACCACACCGTCGGCGGGCGAGATGACCCGGCCGTGTGCGATCTCACGCTCGGGGTCGCGGAAGAACCACAGCATGCCCGCCGCGAGCGCGGTGGTGGGCACGGCGATGGCCGCGGCACGCCGGGAGCGGCGCGAACGGGCCAGGCTGAGTGCAGCGGTGGCGACGGTCGGCAGAAGCCACGGCGATGCTCCGCGAGCGATACGTACGCCAAGGAGGCTGTCGCGAGGTGCAGAGGTTTGGCTGTGGGGCATGGATGACCTTCGTAGCGGATGATGCCGCGCTGGCAACGGGGGACGGCGGCTTTCCCGCGATCGTATCGGTTACGACCCGCAACTGGGAAAGGCAGAAGCCGAGTCGGCGGCCGGAAGATGATGACAGGGTGTGATCATCTTCCGGCCGTAACCGACTCAAAAGCGACAATCAACCCTGGAATCGGTACTCCTCGAGCAGCCGACGACCAATGATCATTTTCTGGATCTCGGCGGTACCCTCACCGATCAGCAGCATCGGGGCCTCACGGTAGAGGCGCTCGATCTCGTACTCCTTGGAGAAGCCGTAGCCGCCGTGGATGCGGAAGGCGTCCTCGACGACTTCCTTGCAGTACTCGGAGGCGAGGTACTTCGCCATCCCTGCCTCCAGGTCGTTTCGTTCCCCGGAGTCCTTTTTGCGAGCTGCGTTGACCATCATCGCATGAGCGGCCTCGACCTTGGTAGCCATCTCGGCCAGCTTGAACTGGATCGCCTGGTGCTGGGCGATCTGCTTGCCGAAGGTGTGGCGCTGCTGAGCGTAGGAGACGCCCAGCTCAAAGGCACGCTGCGCGACGCCGCAGCCACGCGCCGCCACATTCACGCGCCCGACCTCGACGCCGTCCATCATTTGGTAAAACCCTCGGCCGGTGGTCCCACCGAGCACCCGATTGGCCGGAATGCGCAGTCCGTCCATGATGAGCTCGGTCGTGTCGACGCCCTTGTAACCCATCTTGTCGATCTTCCCGGGGATGGTGAGGCCGGGGCGGACCTCTCCGAAGCCGGGCTCCTTCTCGACCAGGAAGGTCGTCATCGACTTGTGCGGGGCCGTGCCTTCGGGGTGTCCTTCGTCACTCCGGCACAGGACGGCGACCAGAGTGGACGTGCCACCGTTCGTCAGCCACATCTTCTGGCCGTTGAGGACGTACTCGTCGCCGTCCTTGACGCCCTTGGACGTGATGGCCGACACGTCGGAGCCGAGGCCGGGCTCGGACATCGAGAACGCGCCCCGCACCTCGCCCAGCGCCATGCGCGGCAGGAAGGTGTCCTTCTGCTCCTGAGTGCCGTGCTGCTTGAGCATGTACGCCACGATGAAGTGCGTGTTGATGATGCCGGAGACGGACATCCAGCCACGGGCGATCTCTTCCACGCACAGCGCGTACGTGAGAAGGGACTCGCCCAGGCCGCCGTACTCCTCCGGGATCATCAGGCCGAACAGGCCGAGCTCCTTCAGGCCCTCGACGATCTGCGTCGGGTACTCGTCCTTGTGCTCCAGCCCGGTCGCGACAGGGATGATCTCCTTGTCGACGAAGTCCCGCACGGTGGCGAGGATCTCCTGCTGAACATCGGTCAGACCGTGGGTCTGGGCGAGTCGCGCCATGACTACTTCTCCTGTGACTTCAGCTCGGGCCGGCCGGGCTGCTCGCCGCCGCGCTCCTTGATGTACGTCTCCGTCGGGACCATCACCTTGCGCCGGAAGACGCAGACGAGGGTGCCGTCCTGCTTGTAGCCCTTGGTCTCCACATAGACGATCCCGCGGTCGTTCTTCGACCTGGAGGGCGTCTTGTCGAGGACGGTGGTCTCGCCGTAGATCGTGTCGCCGTGGAAGGTCGGCGCCACGTGCCGCAGCGACTCGATCTCCAGGTTGGCGATGGCCTTGCCGGAGACGTCCGGCACGGACATGCCGAGCAGCAGCGAGTAGATGTAGTTGCCCACCACGACGTTCTTGCCGAAGTCCGTCGTGTTCTCCGCATAGTTGACGTCCATGTGGAGGGGGTGGTGGTTCATCGTCAGGAGGCAGAAGAGGTGGTCGTCGTACTCGGTGACCGTCTTCCCGGGCCAGTGCTTGTAGACGGCCCCGACCTCGAACTCCTCGTAGGTGCGTCCGAACTGCATGTCGCTCAGGCCTCCGGGATCTCGAACTTGCTGGTGCGCTGCATGCCGGCCGCGCGCCCCTTGCCGGAGACGACGAGGGCCATCTTGCGGCTGGCCTCGTCGATCATCTCGTCGCCGAGCATCGCCGAGCCCTTCTTGCCGCCCGCTTCCGACGTGTAGTAGTCGTACGCGTCGAGGATCAGCTCCGCGTGGTCGTAGTCCTCCTGCGACGGGGAGAAGATCTCGTTGGACGCCTCGACCTGACCCGGGTGGAGCACCCACTTGCCGTCGAAGCCGAGCGCGGCGGCGCGCTGCGCGACGGCGCGGTAGCCGTCGATGTTGCGAATCTGCAGGTAGGGGCCGTCGATCGCCTGGAGGTTGTTGGCGCGGGCCGCCATCAGGATCTTCATCAGGATGTAGTGGTACGCGTCGGCGTCGTAACCGGGGGGCTGCTCGCCGACGACCAGGGACTTCATGTTGATGGAGGCCATGAAGTCGGCCGGGCCGAAGATGATCGTCTCCACGCGCGGCGACGCCTGGGCGATCGCGTTCACGTTGTTGAGGCCCTGGGCGTTCTCGATCTGCGCCTCGATGCCGATCTTGCCGACCTCGAAGCCCATCGTCTTCTCGATCTGGGTGAGCAGCAGGTCCAGCGCCACGACCTGCTGGGCGTCCTGCACCTTCGGCAGCATGATGCAGTCGAGGTTCTGGCCGGCGCCCTCGACGACCGTGACGACGTCACGGTAGGTCCAGTGCGTGGTCCAGTCGTTGACCCGCACGACCCGCGTCTTGCCGGTCCAGTCGCCCTCGTTGAGGAACTTCACGATGGTGTGGCGCGCGTCCGGCTTGGCGAGCGGCGCGCAGGCGTCCTCCAGGTCCAGGAAGACCTGGTCGGCGGGCAGACCCTGGGCCTTCTCCAGGAACCGCGGGTTCGAGCCGGGCACCGCCAGGCAGGAACGGCGCGGACGAAGACGGTTGACCGGGTGCACAGGGGTGCTCATGCGGGGACCTCCAGAGGGTCGAGCTTGTTCGCTTTACGGATCTCGTCGACGATACGGCCGATGATCTCCGTGATACCGAAGTCCTTCGGGGTGAAGACGGCGGCCACGCCCGCCTCCTTCAGGGCGGCGCCGTCGGCGTTCGGGATGATCCCGCCGACGATCACCGGAATGTCCGCCGCGCCCGCCTCGCGCAACCGTGCGAGCACGTCCGGCACCAGCTCGGCGTGCGAGCCGGACAGGATGGAGAGGCCGACGCAGTGCACGTCCTCCGCGAGGGCGGCGGAGACGATCTGCTCGGGCGTGAGCCGTATGCCCTGGTAGACCACCTCGAACCCGGCGTCGCGGGCCCGTACGGCGATCTGCTCGGCGCCGTTGGAGTGCCCGTCCAGGCCCGGCTTGCCGACCAGCAGCCGCAGCCGGCCGGAGCCCAGCTCTTCCGCGGTACGCGCCACCTTCTCGCGAACGACGGCGAGCGGGGTGCCCGCCTCCGCGGTGACGGCCACCGGGGCGCTGCTGACGCCCGTCGGCGCACGGAACTCGCCGAAGACGTCACGCAGCGCCCAGGCCCACTCGCCGGTGGTGACGCCCGCACGCGCACACTCGACGGTGGCCGCCATCAGGTTCTCGGTGCCCGCCGCGGCCTTCTTCAGCGCCGCGAGGGCCTCTGCAGCACGGGACTCGTCGCGGTCCGCGCGCCACTCGTGCAGCTTCGCCACGACCCGGGCCTCGTTCGCCGGGTCGACCGTCATGATCGCCGTGTCGAGGTCCGCTGTGAGCGGGTTCTCCTCGGTGGTCTCGTAGATGTTGACGCCGACGATCTTCTCGTCGCCCGCCTCGATCCGTGCCCGCCGCTCGGCGTGCGAGGAGACCAGCTGCGACTTGAGGTAGCCGGACTCGACGGCCGCCATCGCGCCGCCCATCTCCTGGATCCGGTCGATCTCCGCCAGGCACTCCGCGACGAGCGACTCGACCTTGGCCTCGATGACGTGCGACCCGTCGAAGATGTCCTCGTACTCCAGCAGGTCCGACTCGTGCGCCAGCACCTGCTGGATGCGCAGCGACCACTGCTGGTCCCAGGGCCGGGGCAGACCCAGCGCCTCGTTCCACGCGGGCAGCTGCACGGCGCGCGCCCGGGCGTCCTTGGAGAGCGTCACGGCCAGCATCTCGAGCACGATGCGCTGGACGTTGTTCTCCGGCTGCGCCTCGGTCAGTCCGAGGGAGTTGACCTGGACGCCGTAGCGGAAGCGGCGCTGCTTCTCGTTCTCGATGCCGTAGCGCTCGCGGGTTACCTTGTCCCAGATGCGCCCGAACGCGCGCATCTTGCACATCTCCTCGACGAAGCGGACGCCCGCGTTCACGAAGAACGAGATACGGGCGACCACGTCACCGAACTTCTCGGCCGGCACCTGGCCCGAGTCGCGCACCGCGTCGAGCACGGCGATCGCGGTGGACATCGCGTACGCGATCTCCTGCACCGGAGTGGCCCCGGCCTCCTGCAGGTGGTAGCTGCAGATGTTGATCGGGTTCCACTTGGGGATGTTGGCCACCGTGTAGGTGATCATGTCGGTGGTCAGGCGCAGCGAAGGACCGGGCGGGAAGACGTGCGTCCCGCGCGACAGGTACTCCTTGACGATGTCGTTCTGGGTCGTGCCCTGGAGCCTGGTGATGTCCGCACCCTGCTCCTCGGCGACCACCTGGTACAGCGCCAGCAGCCACATGGCCGTGGCGTTGATGGTCATCGAGGTGTTCATCTGCTCCAGGGGGATGTCCTGGAACAGCCGGCGCATGTCGCCCAGATGGGAGACCGGCACGCCGACCCGGCCGACCTCGCCGCGGGCGAGGATGTGGTCGGGGTCGTAACCGGTCTGGGTCGGCAGGTCGAAGGCCACCGACAGACCCGTCTGGCCCTTGGCGAGGTTGCGCCGGTACAGCTCGTTGGACGCCTCTGCGGTCGAGTGACCGGCATACGTCCGCATGAGCCAGGGCCGGTCCTTCTTGCGCTCTGTCATCTGGGAACCCGGCCCCTCAGACGTTCCGGAAGCGGTTGATGGCGTCGAGGTGCTTCTCGCGCATCTCCGGGTCCTTGACGCCCAGACCCTCCTGCGGGGCGAGGGCGAGGACGCCGACCTTGCCCTGGTGGAGGTTGCGGTGCACGTCGTACGCGGCCTGGCCGGTGTCCTCGAGGGAGTAGACCTTCGAGAGCGTCGGGTGGATCTTGCCCTTGGCGATGAGGCGGTTGGCCTCCCACGCCTCGCGGTAGTTGGCGAAGTGCGAGCCGATGATCCGCTTCAGCGACATCCACAGGTAGCGGTTGTCGTACTCGTGCATGTAGCCCGAGGTGGAGGCGCAGGTGGTGATGGTGCCGCCCTTGCGGGTGACGTAGACGCTCGCGCCGAAGGTCTCGCGGCCGGGGTGCTCGAAGACGATGTCGATGTCCTCGCCGCCGGTGAGTTCGCGGATGCGCTTGCCGAAGCGCTTCCACTCCTTCGGGTCCTGGGTGTGCTCGTCCTTCCAGAACTTGTAGCCCTCGGCGTTGCGGTCGATGATCGCCTCGGCGCCCATCTTCCGGCAGATGTCCGCCTTCTGGTCGCTGGAGACGACACAGATCGGGTTGGCGCCGCCGGCCAGCGCGAACTGGGTGGCGTAGGAGCCGAGTCCGCCGCTGGCGCCCCAGATGAGGACGTTGTCGCCCTGCTTCATGCCGGCGCCGTTACGGGAGACGAGCTGGCGGTACGCGGTGGAGTTGACCAGGCCCGGGGAAGCGGCCTCTTCCCAGCTGAGGTGCTTGGGCTTCGGCATCAGCTGGTTGGACTTGACGAGCGCGATCTCCGCCAGGCCGCCGAAGTTGGTCTCGAAGCCCCAGATGCGCTGCTCGGGGTCGAGCATCGTGTCGTTGTGCCCGTCGGAGGACTCCAGCTCGACGGAGAGGCAGTGCGCGACGACCTCGTCCCCGGGGTTCCAGGCGTTCACGCCGGGGCCGGTGCGCAGGACGACGCCCGCGAGGTCGGACCCGATGACGTGGTACGGCAGGTCGTGGCGCTTGGTGAGCTCGGACAGGCGTCCGTAGCGCTCCAGGAACCCGAAGGTCGACAGCGGCTCGAAGATCGAGGTCCACACGGAGTTGTAGTTGACCGAGGAGGCCATGACCGCAACCAGGGCCTCGCCGGGGCCGAGCTCCGGCACCGGCACGTCCTCGACGTGGAGGGACTTGCGGGGGTCCTTCTCCCGCGTGGAGAGGCCCTCGAACATGTCGACCTCGTCCTTGTGCACGGTGACCGCGCGGTAGGACTCGGGGATGGTCAGAGCGGCGAAGTCGGCGGACGTGGACTCCGTCGACTGGATCGCGTCCAGGATTTCCTTCACGGTGTTGCCTCCGGCGAAGAGCGTCTGAGGGGGACGCTGAGGGGTACGTCGGGTGGTGCTGCTGCTGTGGAGGTGTGCCGTCGGTTCGGCGGGTGGTGCTCAGTGGCGGCGCTGGTGTGCGCTGAAGGTGCCTGTGACGCAGGCGTCCGGGCGCGCAGCGCGATGGTTGCGGGGACAGCCGGCGTACGAATGGTCTCTGCACGCCGGCCGCCCGGACAACATCAACGTATGGCACCCCGTGCCAGGTGACAAGACACTGCGTGCCAAGAATTTTTCTCAGATGCAATCCGCTGGACACATATGAGCGATGATCGATCGAATGGGGCCCTGAGCAGCGCGAACGGCCGCCCCGAGGGGGGCGGCCGTGACGTTGTGTGCGTATGTGAGCCGTGTGAGTAAGGGGGTTGTGAGGTGACTCTCGCGACGGGGGGTACCGCCGGACGGGTGAAATCTGAGGCTGGTCAGCCGCTCTTGAGGGCTTGCTCGATC
This sequence comes from Streptomyces sp. Tu 2975, assembly GCF_009832925.1. Taxonomy (GTDB): domain Bacteria; phylum Actinomycetota; class Actinomycetes; order Streptomycetales; family Streptomycetaceae; genus Streptomyces. Next base: position 1,439,992 of record NZ_CP047140.1, on the reverse strand, counting down.
GTCCGCATGACCTCGCTCAGCGGCGCGTCCGTACGGGCCACGGCCACCAGCACCTCGCCGTGCGTGCGGGCCGTGGCCGCGGGCTCCTCTGCCCCCGGCGTGGTCTCGCCCATGACCGTGCCGCTCTTGCGGCCGGCCCCTATGCCCGAACCGAACGTGTCGCGGACGATGGCGAAGGCGTGGTCGAGCTGGGCCTCCACGTCGCCCTGGCCGCCGGCCCGCAGCCAGCGGCGCAGCACGTGGTTGTGCGCGGTGACGACCGCCGAGGCGGCCACCTCCGCCAGCAGCGGGTCGTCATTGCCGTCGTGGTGGTCACGCTCGTCGAAATGACCCAGGAGATAGCGCGTGAACAGGCGCTCGTAACGGGCCACCGAGGCGATCTCGCGCTCCCGCAGCGTCGGCACCTCGCGGGTCAGGCGATAGCGCTCCACGGAGACCGCGGGAGAGGCCGCGTACATCCGCATGACCTCTTTGATGCCGCGGCAGACCGTGTCCAGCGGGTGCTCGTGGGGCGGCGCGGCGTTCAGCACCGCCTCGGCCCGCACCAGCGTGTCGTCGTGGTCCGGGAAGATCGCCTCTTCCTTGGAGCGGAAGTGCCGGAAGAAGGTCCGCCGTGCCACACCCGCCGTGGCGGCGATCTCGTCGACGGTCGTCGCCTCGTAGCCCTTGGTCGCGAACAACTCCATGGCCGCCGCCGCCAGTTCACGGCGCATCTTCAGACGTTGCGCGGCTGCGCGGGAGCCTGCGGCGCTCTCCGGAGCGTCGGCCTGGGCGCCGGTGCGGCCGGTGCGGCGGGAAGGATCAGCGGGCTGGGGCATGATCTGAACGTACTGCATTCGAGCAGCTGAATGCGCCCACGGGGCGGTGCCGGCGTCGGACGGGGCCGGAGCCGGGGACGGGCCGCCCGGACCGAGCAGCCCGCCCCATCCGGCGTCGGACTCAGCGCCGGGCATATTCGCGGAAGCCGCGTCCCGTCTTGCGGCCGAGGCAGCCCGCCGCCACCAGGTGCTCCAGCAGCGGCGCCGGGGCGAGACCCGGGTCGCGGAACTCGCTGTGCAGCACCTTCTCGATCGCCAGCGAGACATCGAGCCCGACCACGTCGAGCAGCTCGAACGGGCCCATCGGGTAGCCGCCGCCGAGCTTCATCGCGGCGTCGATGTCGTCGAGGGTGGCGTAGTGCTCCTCGACCATCTTGATCGCGTTGTTGAGGTACGGGAAGAGCAGCGCGTTCACGATGAAGCCGGCACGGTCACCGCAGTCCACCGGGTGCTTCTTGATCTTCGCGGTGACCTCGCGGACGGTGGCGTGCACCTCGTCGGAGGTGAGGACCGTACGGACCACCTCGACGAGCTTCATCGCCGGCGCCGGGTTGAAGAAGTGCATCCCGATGACGTCCTCGGGGCGCGAGGTGGCGCGGGCGCAGGCCACGACCGGCAGCGACGAGGTCGTGGTGGCGAGCACCGCGCCCGGCTTGCAGATCTTGTCCAGGGTGGCGAACAGCTGCTGCTTGATCTCCAGGTCCTCGGCCACCGCCTCCAGCGCCAGATCGACGTCGGAGAAGGCCTCCAGTGAACCGGCGGGCGCGATGCGGGCGAGGGTGGCCTCGCGGGCCTCCTCGGTCATCCGGCCCTTGGAGACCGAGCGGGCCAGCGACTTGCCGATCCGGGCCTTGGCCACCTCCGCCTTCTCCAGGCTGCGGGCGGCGAGGACGACGTCGTAACCGGCCTTGGCGAAGACCTCGGCGATACCGCTCGCCATGGTGCCCGAGCCGGCCACGCCCACCGAGCGGACCTCGCGGCCGGCGGCCGCCTCCGCGGACGGCTTGGGGGTCAGCGCGTCGTCGACCACCTCGGCGGTGTCCGGCGCGGCGTACGTGTAGAAGCCGCGGCCGGCCTTGCGGCCGGTCAGGCCCGCCTCGCTGAGCTGCTTCAGGACGGGCGCCGGGGCATGCAGCCGGTCGTGCGACTCCGCGTACATGGCGTCCAGGACGGTACGGGCGGTGTCGATGCCGATCATGTCGAGCAGCGCGAGCGGCCCCATCGGCAGACCGCAGCCGAGCTTCATCGCGGCGTCGATGTCCTCACGGGAGGCGTACCGCGACTCGTACATCGCCGCTGCCTGGTTGAGGTAGCCGAACAGCAGGCCGTCGGCCACGAATCCGGGCCGGTCGCCGACCGCGACCGGCTCCTTGCCGAGCTCCTTGGCGAGCGCGGTGACGGCCTCCACGGCCGACGGCGCGGTGAGCACGCAGGAGACCACCTCGACGAGCTTCATCGCCGGCGCCGGGTTGAAGAAGTGCAGGCCGAGCACACGCTCAGGGTGCTGGGAATCGGCGGCGAGCCGGGTCACGGAGAGGGCGTTGGTGCCGGTGGCGATGATGGCCTGCGGCCGGACGATGCCGTCCAGCTCCCGCAGGACCTGGAGCTTGGTCTCGTACGACTCGGGCACCACCTCGATGACGAGGTCGGCCTCCGCCGCGGCCTGAAGGTCGGAGAAGGTGCGGAACCGGGCGAGGGTGTTGCGGCGCTCCTCCTCGGTGATCCGCTCGCGCTCCACGGCGCGGGCGGTGGATGCCTCGAGTGCGAGGACGGCGCGGCGGGCCGCGGCGTCGCTGACGTCGATGCCGATGACCTCACGGCCGGCGCGGGCGAGGACCTCGGCGATGCCGGTGCCCATGGTGCCGAGGCCGACGACGGCAATGGTGTGGAGAGGGGTGTCCATCACGGGACTCCAGGGATGAGTGACGACTGAATGAGGAGCGCGCGGGGCGGAACGGAAGAAACGCCGAGGAGCGCCGAATGCGCACAGGCCGGACACCGAAGGGTGTGCGGCGCGCGGAGAACGCGGTCGTGGTGCTGAACCGACGGGCCTGTCCCGGGCCACGTCGTACTGCGGGCTTCGAAAAGCCGAACCGACAACCTCTCGGCGGCTGCGTCACCAGGCCGCCGAAAGCGCGGGGGTTACCCGCTCACCTGAGGTTAACTCGCGGGTAACGAGCGCGCCAGCCCTGAAGTGATGTGATCTGGATCGCGCCTCCGCCCCCTCGATACCCTGCTCCCATGGACGAGGAGTTACGGTCGCTCGCAAGCCGGCTACGAAACGAGGCGCGCGGCGGGCCGGTGTACGAGCGCCTGCTGGCCACCGCCGACCATGACGAACTCGCCGCGGTCCTCACCGAACGTGAACGCCCCCTGTGGGCCCGCGAACTCGCCGCGTTCCGCCTCGGCTGCGCCGGTGACCGCCGCGCCTTCGAGTCCCTGGTCCTGCTCCTCAACCACCGCGACCCGGAGCGCTGCGTCTCCGCGGCCCACGCGCTGTTCCTGCTGGGCGACCCCAGAACCCCCCGCGCGGCGGCGGCACTTGCCACCAACGAACTCCGCGTCGCCTACGCCCTGTTGCCGGTCCGCCTGCTGACGAGGCTGCGCGCCCCCGAATCAGCGCCGGCCCTGATGACGGTCCTGCGTCGCAGACTGACCGCGGGGGACCCTCACTGGCGCGTGGCCCTGGCCTGTGTGGAGGGCCTCGGTGCGCTCGGCGACGAACGCGCGGCCGAGATCGTCCGCGCGGCCCTGCCCCACCCCCGCCTGACGGCCGCCGCGGCGGCGGCACTGGCCAGGCTGGAGGTGTGAGGAGCCAGGCCGGTCCGCAGACCGACTGTTCGGAGCCTGCTGGCATGATCGCCGTGTGATCAGCGAAGCCGTGCGTCCCGGCGCCATGAAGTACGTCCTGTTCGATGTCGACGGCACATTGATCGATGCCGTGGAGAATCAGCGCCGTGTCTGGCGGACCTGGGCAGAGCGGTACGGACTGGACGCCGATGAGGTCTACCGGGTGGCGTTGCGGACGCGGCCGTCGGAGACCTTCGCGCAGGTCGCTCCGGGCGAGGACCCTCGAGCATGCCTGGCCGCACTGCACGAGTTGGAGGACGAGGACGTCCGGTCCGGCACGTACGCGGCCTTCGACGGGGCCTTGGAACTGCTCGGTGCGCTGCGGCCAGGGAGCTGGGCCTTGGTGACCTCGAACTACGAGCACCGTGTACGCGGCCGCTTCGCCCGGACCGGCTTGCCGGTCCCGGAGGTCCTCGTGGACGCGGCCGCCGTGGACGAGGGCAAGCCGTCGCCCGTGCCGTATCTACGGGCCGCCGCGCGACTCGGCGCCGAACCGGCGGACTGTCTGGTCATCGAGGACGCCCCAACCGGCGTGCGGTCCGGACTGAGTGCCGGAATGACGGTGCGGGGGGTCAACGCCCCCGCGGCGGTGGACGGCGTGCACCGCCACTTCGGCACCCTGCGCGAAGCGGTCCGCGACATCCTCGCGTTCATGTCCGTCACCCGCAGTCAACGGCTGGAAGGATCAGCCGCAGTGGAATGAGGCGCTCCGGGACCGGGCCGGCATCGCCACGGTCCGCAGGCGTGTCCTTGCTTTTGACCACGTCCGATGCGACCGCGACCGGACTGGCGTGGCCCTCGCACGAGACTGCCCGCTGCCGCGCAGGGCAGAAACGGGGGGAGTGCGACGCCGGGCAGGCCGACCGTGGGTGCGGTCGTCGGAGCGATGGGGGAGACACCCCCGCTGCGCTTGCGGCGCCCCGCGTGTGCCGCCCTCGCGGCTCCCGCCTTCGTCACGCGCACGTCCGTGGAGAGGGCCCGGCCCTGCCCGTGGTCCGCGGCGGTGCGGGGTGCTCCGGGAAGTCGTCGGTGGGACCCGGGGCGGCAGGGGGTGCCCCGGGCCGGCGGAGGCGGGCGCCGCCGGGGCGCAGGCGGGCGCGGGCCGCGTCCGCCATGCGGCGCGGTTTCCAGGGTGTGCGGGGGCCGTCCACCGGGCGCGGCGGCGGTGCGGACGGCCGGGGCGGCACCGCGGGAAGGCGGACCACCGCGTCCAGACCGCCGTACGGGGCCTCCTCCAGCGTGGCCCGCCCGCCGCCGGCGACGGCGAGCCGCTGCACCAGGGCGAGGCCGAGGCCGCTGCCGCCGGCGGCAGCGCCGGGGGCGCGCCAGAACCGGTCGAAGGCGCGGGCGCGTTGCTCGGGCGGCAGGCCCGGGCCTTGGTCGACCACGTGCAACTCGGCCCAAGAGCAGCCCGTTTCGCGCGACGCGCGGCGGGAAGCGCGGACCGGGCGGGTCTCGAGACGGACCTCGTCGCCCGGCCCGGAGACCCGCAGGGCGTTGGAGAGCAGGTTGTCCAGGATCTGTTCCACCGCGCCCGGTACGGCGAGCGCATGGCCCACGCGCTCGCCGCCGAGGGTCAGGCGGCATCCGCGAGAGGCGAACAGCGGGCCCCAGGTGGCGGCCCGTTCACGGGCGCAGCGGTCGAGGTCCACCGGCTCGCGGGCGGTCGCGTGCTCCTCGAGCCGGGCCATGGCGAGCAGCGTCTCGACCATCCGGGCCAGCCGTTCGGTCTCCGTCATCGCGGCGGTCAGATTGGCGCGGGAGCCGGGAGCGATGCCGGGCTCCAGGTTGTCCAGTCTCAGCCGCAGTGCGGCGAGCGGTGTCTTGAGCTGGTGGGACGCCTCGCCCGCGAACGCCCGCTGCGACCGCATCACATGCTCGAGGCGCGCGGCGGTGTCGTTGAAGGTGCCGGCCAGCCGGCGGACCTCGGGCGGGCCCGTGGCCGTCGCCAGCGTCGCGCGGACGGAGAGGTCGCCGCGGGCCAGCCGGGCGGTGACGGCCTCCAGCTCCATGATGGGGCGGCCGGTCCAGCGCGCCACGGCGAGGCCCAGCCCGGCGAAGGCCGTCAGCACGAGCAGTCCCGCGACGGCGAGCGTCAGCCAGACGCGGTGCACGCGCTGGGAGACCACCTTCGTGGGCAGCGTCAGGTGCACGGCACCGGAGCGAGAGGCTCCGGCAGTCACCGGGGCGGCCGCGGCCAGCACCTCCACCCGGCCGTAGCCGCCGGTCCGCACGTCGGTGGCGGCCCGCCCGCCCATCGCGGCGCGCACGTGCCTGCGGTCCAGCATGTCCCGGGCCTCGCGGTCGCTCATCGGGCGGGATGCCGCGCGGACCCTGCCGTCGCGGTCGAGGACGAACACCTCTCCGTCGATCCGCTCGGCACAGTGGAGCACCCGCCGGGCGAGTGCCGCCGTCTGGTCGGAACGCAGGGAGAGCCGGGCGTACGCGGCGAGGGCCTCGGCCTCGTCCTCCGCGGCCCGCACCACCCGCTGTCGTTCCGCGCCGCCGTAGACGATGCCCAGCGGTACCTCGAGGCTGAGCAGTACCAGCACGACGAGGGTGAGGTAACTCAGCCGCAGGCGGCGGGTCACGGCGGCGGCACCCGGCCAGGGGCCGGCGGCACGCGGTCGAGGACCGGCCGGACCCGGTCGGCCACCGGCCCTCGGCCGCCGGCGCCGGCCGGGCCGGGATGGGAGACGCGGTCGGTCAGCCGGAAGCCCACACCCCGCACGGTCTCGATCCAGCGGGCGTCACCGAGCTTGCGCCGCAGGGTCGCCACATGCACGTCCAGCGTCCTGGTCGGGCCGTGGAAGTGCGGGTCCCACACCTGGTCGATGATCTGCCGGCGGGTGTAGACGGCTCCGGGGTCTTCCGCCAGCAGTGCCAGCAGGTCGAACTCCTTCGGCGTGAGCGCCACTTGTCCGGTGCCCAGCCGGACCTGGCGGGTACGCCGGTCGACGACGAGCCCTCCGGACCGGGCGGCCTCCGCGCCCCCGGAGGGCCGCCCGCCGCGGGCGCCGGCCGCCGGGTCCGTGCCCGGGGCCCCGGTGGAAGGCTCGGGCAGGGCGGTCACCGTCGCCGGGCGGGCCGGTCCCGGCGGACCCGTGAAGCCGTGGGCGGCAACGGCCGTGCGCCGGGTGACCGCACGGACCCGTGCGATCAGCTCACGAATGCTGAAAGGTTTCGCCAGGTAGTCGTCGGCCCCGATCTCCAGACCCACGATCCGGTCGGCCTCCCCGCCCCGCGCCGTGAGCATGATGATGGGCACGTCGGAGACCTGACGGATGCGCCGGCAGACGTCGATCCCGTCGATGTCGGGCAGGCCGAGATCCAGCAGCACGATGTCCCCGTAGGACGCGCCGAGCGCCTCTGCGCCGGTGGCGAACCGTTCCACCGCCAGCCCGTAGCGCGCCAGTCCTTCGGCCAGGGGCTCGGCGATGGTGTCGTCGTCCTCGATGAGCAACACCCGCATGGTCGTCTTCCCGTCCGTCCGTTCTCGGCGACACGTCGGAGCCCTGCCGGCGCGCGACCTGCGCGCGCCTCAAGTGCCTTGTACGCAGGGCGAGTTCGGCATCTGCACGGTACAACAGGAGGTTGCCGGGAAGATCGTGACTCATCCCACGCCCGACGACCCGCGTTCCGGGGCCTGTTCTTCGTACACACCCCGCCGTCGCAGAGAACTGGCCGGATCATGGGCGCACCTTGACGTGCTGCTGGCCTGGCTCTGACGACCGCGTCCCTACGGTCGTTGCCACAGTCCGCAGGCGCCGCCCCCCGGGGCGAGCGCCGCTGCGAACGCCCCAGGAGGCAACCATGCAGGCTCTTCTCGACCATGCGCGTTCCTTCCACCGGAATCCGGGCAGGGACGCCGACACCCTTCGCGCCCTCGCGGCCGGCCAGTCGCCCGACGCGATGGTCATCAGCTGCTCGGACTCCCGCGTCGTCCCCGCGCTCATCACCGGCGCCGGACCCGGCGAGATGTTCGAACTGCGCAACGCCGGCAACATCGTGCCCCCGCCCGGCTCGGGCGCCCCCTCCGGCGAGGCCGCCACCATCGAGTACGCGCTCGAGGTGCTCGGCGTGCGGGACGTGGTGGTGTGCGGCCACTCCCACTGCGGGGCGATGGACGCCCTGGCCTCGGGCAGCGACCTGTCCGGGCTCCCGGGCGTCGAGGCGTGGCTCTCACTGGTGCGGCCCGCGCTCACCCCGTACCTCACCCCGTACCTCGGCACGCGCCCCGGCAAGGACGCGCGGCTCGAGCGGATCGTGCAGCGCAACATCGTGCACCAGCTCGCGGTGCTCGGCTCCTACCCGATGGCCCGCCGGCTCATGAACGCGGGCGAACTCCGCCTGCACGGCTGGTACTACCGCGTCGAGACCGGAGCGCTGCTGGAGCTCGGGGACGACGGGACGTTCGAGGCCCGCTGACGTTCGCCGCTCGGCCCCGTCGCACCGAACGGCTCCCCCCAAAGGACTTCCTTCATGACTTCCCCCACCCGAAAACGTGCCCGTCACGCACGCCCCCCGAACAGGACCTTCGCCACCCGCCCCGCTGAAGGGCACCGCCCGGCCGGCCGCCCCGCGGACCGACGCCCCACCCTCGCCGATGAACTGCGCGGGGCCTCGCTCGTCACCGAGATCGTGGCGTCGTTCGTCGTCTTCCTCGTCGCCCTGCCCCTGTGCATCGGAGTGGCTGTCGCCTCCGGCGCGCCTGCCGAACTCGGCATCATCTCCGGTGTGGTCGGCGGGCTGCTCGTCGGCCTGATGCGCGGCAGCACCCTCCAGGTGAGCGGACCCGCGGCAGGACTCGCCGCGCTGGTCGCGGAGGCCATCGCCGCGCACGGAGCGGCGACCCTCGGCGTCATCGTGCTGGCGACGGGAGTCCTCCAGATCGCCCTCGCGCTCATCAAGCTCGGCCGGATGTTCCAGGCGATCTCCGTCGCCGTCGTCCAAGGCATGCTCGCGGGCATCGGCCTGCCCCTCATGATCAGTCAGTCCTATGTGCTGGCCGACAGCAAGGCCCCGGGCACCCCCGTGGAGAACGCGCTCGGCCTGCCCGGCCTGGTCACCACGGCCCTGAGCACCACCGACGCGCTGATCGCCACGGTGCTCGGACTCGCGACCGTGGCGCTGTGCTTCCTCTGGAAGAAGGTGCCCGGCCCCGTGGCGAAGGTGCCGGCCCCGCTGGTCGCGGTCGCCGTGGGGATGGCGGTGGCCGCGCTGCCGGGAGTGCGGATCGACACCCTCCGAGTGGGCGATCTGACGGCCTCCGTGCACCTTCCAGGCGCCGCCGAGTTCGCCTCGCTGGCCGACCCGGCCGTGCTGGCCACCGTGCTCACGTTCACGGTGATCGCCTCGGCGGAGAGCCTGTTCACCGCCGCCGCCGTGGACCGTATGCACACCGGCCCCCGCACCCGCTACAACAGCGAACTGCTCTCCCAGGGCGTCGGCAACACGGTGTGCGGCTCCCTGGGCGCGCTGCCCATGACGGCCGTGGTCGCGCGCAGTTCGGCCAACGTCCAGGCGGGGGCGAAAACACGGCTCTCCCGCACGCTGCACGGTCTGTGGCTGCTGGGCTTCGCCCTGCTGCTTCCCGGCCTCCTCGCCCTGATCCCCATCACGGTGCTGGCCGGGGTGCTGGTGCACAGCGGCTGGAAGCTCCTCGCGCCGGAACAGTTCCCGCGGCTGTGGAAGCAGGACAAGGGAGAGGCGGTCGTCATGGTGGTCACCACCTTCGCCATCTTCGGTACGGCCCTGCTGGAAGGCGTTCTCATCGGTCTGGCCTCGGGTGTCGTGCTCGCCGTGCTCCGCATGTCCCGGACCACCGTGCGGCACAGCACCGACGGGGACACGGCGAAACTCACGATGACCGGCAGCGCCACCTTCATCAGGCTTCCGCAACTGCTCGACGCGCTCGACGCCGTCGCCGCGGCCGGCAGCCCCAGGATCCGTCTCGACCTCACGGCCATGACCCACCTCGACCACGCCTGCCGCACGCAGATCGACGAGTTCGTCGCCCAGCAGCGCAGGAGCGGAACGGTCCGGGTGGAACTGCTGCTCCCGGGCGGCCCGAGCGGTGCTCCCACGGTGCAGCCCGGTGGGCCGCCGCCCGGCAACGGCGTGCCCGGGGCGGCGGGGGAGGAGCTGCCTGACCTCCCGTACCGCACGGCGCGGTCCGCTCCGGGCCGGATGGCCACGCCGGGCAGTCCCGACTTCGAACCCTTCGCAACCGGACGGGAGTTCACCGGTACGGCCACGACGGAGGAGTTCGACGTCGGTGAGTGGGAGCAGGCGTACGTGGGTGGGACCGCCCGCCGTGAGGCCGGCCCGCTCCAAGATTCGCACGACCATGAGCCGACGTGGTCGAACCCCGCCGGCGACGGCCGTCACGACGCACGGGCTCCCGGGCCGCACGACGTCTTCGACGGCCTCGGCTGACCCGTTCGACCGTCGGGGACGAACCGTCGGCAGGTCACCGCACGCATCGCGCCCGCAGGAGGGTGCCGTGGGTGTGGTGGGTGCCGGCGGGGACCGGCCCGGGGTGTGGGCGGGTGTCCTTGGTGAGCGTGGTTGCACCCAGCAAGGGAGCCCCGGCCCGGGCGGCCTCCTTCAACCGTGACCCTGCGGCGCACGCGGCGAAGGCTCAAGCCCCGGAGGCCGCCGAGGGGGCCGCCAGCCACCGTGCGTAGCGCACTTCCGGGACGGCGACGCCGTCGACCTCGAAGGGCTCCTCCCTGCCGTCCGGCAGGAAGCCGGCCCGCTCGTAGAAGCGGCGGGCGCGGGCGTTCTCCTTGAGGACCCACAGCTGCATCAGCGTGAAGCCGCTCGCCCTTGCGCGCCCGGTGAGTTCGGCCGTCAACGCGTGGCCGACGCCGGAGGATATCCGCTCGGGCAGGACGTAGAGGGCGTACAGCTCGCAGGCCCCTGGCGGGGCGTCCTCGTCCCTGGCCGGTCCGAAGCAGCCCCAGCCGATCACGTCCCCGTCCCGCTCCGCGACCACGTCGGTGACCTCGGTGCCGTCGGCCAGGTACCGGCGGCGGCGTACCGCGTCCTCCTCGACGCTCATGGCGTCCAGATACGACTGAGGCATCAGCCCGGCGTACGCGTAGCGCCACCCGCCCACCCGGATCGCTGCGACCGCCTCGCAGTCGTCGACGGTCATGTCCCGCACCTTCACCGTCATCGGTACGCGCCCTCCCTCGCCGTTCTGCACCGCAGACTGCCCGCCGGCTCTCGCCGTCGCCACCAATAATCCGTCACCCCACCGGTGACGGCGGGTCAGAGCAGTGTCAGCTGGGTCGGTTCGTCCCCGGCGGGCAGGGTCTCCGGCTCGCCGCGTACCGGAAGACGTCGGTGTCCTCCGGGCCGGGAGGACGGGCCGATGCCGAACTCCGCGGCCAGTTCGTGCACATGCCGGGTGATCCGGCGCTGGTACCACCGCGGCGCGTAGGCGCCCTCGGCGTAGAGACGTTCGTAGCGCGCCACCAGGTGCGGATGGTGTTCGCGCAGCCAGGCCATGTACCACTCGCGGGCGCCCGGCCGCAGATGCAGCACGAGGGGGGTGACGGAGGTGGCCCCCGCGTCGGCGATCGCGCGGACCGTCGCCCGCAGCTGGTCCGGACGGTCGCCGAGGAACGGGATGACCGGCGCCATCAGGACACCGCAGCCGATGCCGTGGTCGGTGAGGGTGCGTACGGCGTCGAGCCGGCGCTCGGGGGAGGGGGTGCCGGGTTCGACGGTGCGCCACAGGTCCCGGTCGGTGAAGCCGACGGAGACGGAGACGCCGACCTCGGTGACGTCCGCCGCCTGCCGCAGCAGGTCCAGGTCGCGCAGGATCAGGGTGCCCTTGGTGAGGATGGAGAACGGGTTCGCGTGGTCGCGCAGCGCGGAGATGATGCCGGGCATCAGCCGGTAGCGGCCCTCGGCGCGCTGGTAGCAGTCGACGTTGGTGCCCATGGCGATGTGCGCCCCCTGCCACTGCCGGGACGCGAGCTGGCGGCGCAGCAGCTCGGGGGCGTTGACCTTGACGACGATCTGGGAGTCGAAGCCGATGCCGGTGTCGAGGTCCAGATAGCTGTGGGTCTTGCGGGCGAAGCAGTACACGCAGGCGTGCGAGCAGCCGCGGTACGGGTTCACCGTCCATTCGAACGGCATCCGGGACGCTCCGGGGACCCGGTTCAGGATCGAACGGGCGCGCACCTCGTGGAAGGTGATGCCCCTGAATTCGGGGGTGTCGAAGGTCCGGGTGGTGACGGCCGACGTCCCGAACAGGGCGGCGTCCCCTGGTGTGGCGGGGCTTTCGGCCAGATTGTCCCAGCGCATGGGTGCCTCCTCGTTCGCACTGACCCCAGAATAGAACACCTGTTCCCATGATCGCCGCAAGCGCGATTTGGGGGCCCGGGCCCGAGGTGGTTGGCTAGCCGCGTCCCGCTGGAGCTAGTGCTGGAGGAGCAACGAAATGGCGCAGGTCGAAGCCACCACGGAACGGATCGTCGCGGCGGACGCGGAGACGGTGTTCGATGCCGTGGCCGACTACGAGAACACCCGCGCGAAGCTCCTGCCCGAGCACTTCAGCGAGTACGAGGTCCGTGAGGGCGGCGACGGCGAGGGCACCCTCGTCCACTGGAAGCTCCAGGCGACCAGCAAGCGCGTCCGGGACTGTCTGCTCGAGGTCACGGAGCCGAAGGACGGGGAACTGGTCGAGAAGGACCGCAACTCCTCCATGGTCACCACCTGGACGGTCACCCCGGCCGGTGAGGGGAGGTCCCGGGTCGTCGTGCGGACCGTGTGGGACGGCGCGGGCGGCATCGGAGGCTTCTTCGAGAGGACCTTCGCCCCCAAGGGGCTCGGCCGGATCTACGACGCCGTGCTCGCCAATCTCGCCGCGAACGTGGAGAAGTAACCTCACCGGTTCGAGTGGTCTTCCCTGTGGCCCGGTGGTGCGCCCGGCGCGCGCCGGGTCGGAGGAAAGCCGCTGGTGGGCACCCCAAATGCGCCGTGTACGGGGCGTGTTGAGGGGGCTCTCGAACGCCTGGCCGGGGCCGTGACCGACTTGCTCCCCCTTCGCGCGCAATGCGAAGAATGACGCCGCGCAGTGCGACGAGGGGAGCAGGACGTGGGCGGCATCACTCTGGTGAAGGACGAGCAGGCCGCGCCGGCCGCCGCCGGACCCGCGGACCCGCCGCCGCACGCCGAGAGTGCGCCCGCGCCGCTCGGTCCCCGCCGCGTACGGCTCGTCTTCATGGGCCTGATGCTCGCGCTGCTGCTTGCCGCGCTCGAGCAGATGATCGTCGCCACCGCGCTCCCGAAGATCGTCGGTGAGCTGCACGGGCTGGACCGGATGTCGTGGGCGATCACCGCGTATCTGCTCACGGCCACCATCGGACTGCCTGTCTACGGCAAGCTCGGCGACCTCTACGGCCGCAAGGGCGTCTTCCAGTTCGCCATCGTCGTCTTCGTCGTCGGCTCCGCCCTGGCAGGCTGGTCACGCACCATGAACGAGCTGATCGCCTTCCGGGCGGTCCAGGGGCTCGGCGCCGGGGGGCTCATGATCGGTGTGCAGGCGATCATCGCGGACATCGTGCCGCCCCGTGAACGCGGGCGCTTCATGGGGCTGATCGGCGCCGCCTTCGGGCTCGCCTCCGTCGCCGGTCCGCTGCTCGGCGGGTTCTTCACCGATCACGCCTCCTGGCGCTGGTGCTTCTACTTCAACGTCCCCTTCGGACTGATCACCCTCGTCGTCGTCAGCGTCGTCCTGAAGCTCCCCAAGCCCCAGGGCCGGGCACGCCTCGACGTCCTCGGCGCGCTGTTCCTCGCCGCCGCCTCCACCTGCCTGGTGCTGCTCACCAGTTGGGGCGGCACCGAGTACGCGTGGGGGTCCCGCGTGATCCTCGGACTCGGGACCGGCGCCGCGGCAAGCACCGTGCTCTTCCTCGTCGTCGAGCGCTACGCACCCGAACCGGTCATCCCGCTGCGGCTGTTCAAGGACTCCGTCTTCACCATCACCTCGCTCGTCGGCGCGGTCGTCGGCATCGCCCTCTTCGGCGCCGCCAGCTACCTGCCGACGTTCCTCCAGATGGTCGACGGGGCCAGCGCCACCGAGTCGGGCCTGTTGATGCTGCCGATGATGGGCGGGATCGTCGTCGCCTCGATCGTCTCCGGCCAGCTCATCAGCCGCACCGGCCGCTACAAGGCCTACCCGGTGCTCGGCAGCGCGATCTCGGTCGTCGGCATGTGGCTGCTGTCCCGGCTGGAGGTGGACACCTCCCGGCTCGAGTACAGCGTCGGGCAGGCGGTCCTCGGTGTCGGCATCGGCCTGGTGATGCCGGTCCTGATCCTCGCCGTGCAGAATGCCGTGCCGCCCGCCGACCTCGGCACCGCGACCAGCGCCAACAACTACTTCCGGCAGATCGGCGGCAGCGTCGGCGCCGCCGTCTTCGGCACCCTCTTCGCCGACCGGCTCACCGACGCGCTCGCCGACCGCGTCCCGGCCGGCGCGGGCCTGCCCGATCCGGCCGCCATCACTCCGCAGCTGGTGCACGCCATGCCACCCGCACTGCGCGACGCGTACGTCCAGGCCTACGCCGACGCGATGCCGCGGATCTTCCTCTACCTCGTGCCGGTGCTCGTCCTCGGCCTGCTCATCGCCTTCTTCCTCAAGGAGAGACCGTTGGTGTCCCACAACGCCCCCGCCGACGCCGCCGTGCCGCACGCCCGCACCGCCCCCGCCTCCGCGCCCGCCGCCGGGCAGCCGGCCGCCCCGCACCAGGCCGGTGTGCCCGTCTGCGGCACCGTCCAGCACCACGACGGCACCAGCGTCCCGCGCGCCGCACTGACCCTGATCGACGTGCAGGGCACGCAGATCGGCCGTGGCGCGAGCGGCGAGGACGGCCGGTACGCACTGAGCGCCCCAGGCCCGGGGGCGTACGTGATGATCGCGGCGGCGGGCGGCCACCAGCCGCAGGCCGTCACGGTCACCGTCGGCGAGCGGCCCGTCGACCTCGACGTGGTCCTCGGCGGCGCCGGCCGCCTCGCCGGGACGGTCGTCACCGCCGACGGCAGCCCCGTACGCGACGCTGCCGTCACCCTCACCGACGTGCGCGGCGATGTCGTGGCCACCACCCGCAGCGGGCGCGAGGGCAGCTATGTGATCAGCGAACTGGTGGCGGGGGAGTACACCCTGGCGGCCAGCGCCCCCGCCTTCCGGCCCGCCGCTCACCCCGTCAGCGTGCAGGCGTCCCGGGAGACCCGCCAGGACATCGAGCTGGCCGGCGGGGCCGTGCTGCGCGGCACCGTGCGGGCGGGCGACGGCCGGCCGGTCGACGACGCCCGCGTGACCCTTCTGGACGCGGCCGGCAACGTGGTCGACACGCTCACCACCGGGCCCGACGGCACATTCCGCTTCGTCGACCTGTCGTCGGGCGAGTACACGGTGATCGCGTCGGGCTACCCGCCGGTCGCGACCGTGCTCCAGGTCGCCGGCGGCGGACGCACCGAACGCGATCTGCAACTCGGTCACGCCGACTGACGCCAGGACCGCGGCGCCCCTTCCCCCGGCCGGGTGAGGGGGCGCACGCGTCGCGGCGCGCCGGCGCCTTGGGGGCCATTGCCCGCTCGACCGTCCGTCGGCTTCGCGCGGGGCGCACGACCTATTCCGCCAACGCCCGGCGGCAGGCGCGGAGGTACCCCTACCGTGGTGAACGAGGCCGTTGTCTCCCGGCGGCGGGGAAGGAGCAATCCACCCATGGACAGTGGCGTTCCGCGGGTGCCCCGGCAGCGGTACCCGGTCGCCGGACGGATTCCGCTTGCCGTGATCGTCGTGGACGGGGACGGCCTGGTGTCGCACTGGTCCACCGGTGCGCGCCGCCTCTTCGGCCCCGCCAGGGCGGAGGCCGTCGGGCGTCCGGCGGTCGAACTGCTGCCGCTCTCCGGCGCCTTGGCCGGTCAGGACTGCGACCACGAGGCGGACCACGGCGGCGGCATCGGCCCCTGCGAGGGATGCCGCGCGTACAGCGCACTCGGACAGGGCCTGGACGCGTGTCCGGACGGGCTCACCGCCTACCCGGCGGCCGGCCGTGCCCGCGTCTCCGAGCCGGGCCAGGACCGGGTCGACGTGCTCTGGTGGGCCTATCCGATGGTGGGCCCCGGCGAGGAGCGCCTGCTCGTCCTCGCGGCGGACGCGGGACGGCTCGGCACCGACGAGGGGAGCGTCGAACGGATCGCGCCGGGCTTCGCCCTGCACACCGAATTCCCCGGCGCCGAGGAACTGGCGCGCCGGCTCCCCGAGATCCTGCCCAGCATGAGTGTGCGGGAGTCCACGCGGATCGTCTCCCGGATCCTCGACCTCGGCTATCCCGTCCTCGAGTTCAGCCACCATGACCGGGTGCCCGTCACTCCCGACTGGGGCGTGCCCCGCCGCGCCGCGCGCAGGGCACGGCAGCAGACGGCCGAGCAGGCCCGCGCGGCCGGGCATCCCGTGCAGGAGGCGGACCTCGAGCAGGACCTCGAATACGCCGCGGTCCGTGAGCGGCTGGAGTTCCTGAACGAGGTCAGCGGGCGGATCGGCTCCTCGCTGGACCTCGGTCGGACGGTCCGGGAGATCAGCTCCGCGATCGTGCCCCGGTTCAGCGACGTGGCCTGCACCTATCTGCGGGAGGAGGTCGTCGCCGGCGAGGGCTTCTGCGACGGGGACCCCGACGCGACGACCATGTGGCACCGGGTGGCGTTCGAGCACGTCGACGAGCCCGGCCGCTGGGACGACATCGTCCCCGTCGGCGAGTCGATGCCGTTCCCCGCCCACACCCCGTTCTTCCAGTGCATGGTCACCGGCGAGCCGGTCCTGGTGCCGCGTATCACGGCGGAGATGGGCACCGCCATGGCCGAGCAGTTCGACAAGCGGGACATGCGCCCGCTGATCAACGGCCGGTCCATGCTGGTCGCACCGCTCAAGGCCCGCAACGTGGTCCTCGGCTGCATGATCCTCCTGCGTCACCCCGAACGGCCCCTGTTCAACGACATGGACCGGTTCACCGGCGCCGAACTGGCCGCCCGTGCGGGGCTGGTGCTCGACAACGCCCGCATGTACACCTACCAGGAGAACGTCGCGGAGACGCTCCAGGACTCGATGCTGCCGCAGGTCGCCCCGCGCACGGCGGGCTGCGACACGGCGACCCGGTATCTGCCGGGCACGATGCTGGGCCGCGTCGGCGGCGACTGGTTCGACTCCGTCAAACTGCCGGGCTCGCGCACCGCGCTCGTCGTCGGCGACGTCATGGGACACGGGCTCAACTCCGCCGCCATGATGGGGCAGTTGCGTACCGCGGTGCAGACGATGGCGGCGCTCGACCTGCCGCCCGCCCAGCTCCTGCGCAATCTCGACGACCTCGCCCAGCGCCTCGGCGAGCACTACCTGGCCACCTGCGTCTACGCGGTGTACGACCCGGTCCGCGGCGAGCTGGAGCTGGCCAACGCCGGCCATGTGCCCCCGGTGCTCGTCCGTGCCGCCGACGGCCGCAGCGAACTGCTGGAACTGCCGTCGGGGGCGCCCATCGGGGTCGGCGGGGTCCCCTTCCGCAGTGTCCGCGTCGCGGTGTCGCCCGGCGACCGGCTCGTGATGTGCACCGACGGACTGGTGGAGATGCGCGGCGAGGACATCGGCGTGGGTCTCGCGACGCTCTGCGAGTCCGCCGCGCATCCCGCGGCGTCGATGGACGAGGCCTGCGACACCATCATCCGCGCGCTGAACACGCGAGGCGGGCGCAAGGACGACGTCGCCCTGCTGATGGCGCGGCTGAACGGCATCGCCCCCGGCTCCGTCGCCACCTGGGAGCTCTCGCTCGAGCCGCGGGAGGCGGCGAGGGCGCGGCGACTGGTGCGCGGACAGCTGAACGCCTGGGGACTCGGGAAACTCACCGGCACGGCGGAGCTCCTGGTCGGCGAGGTCGTCGCCAACGCGGTGCGGCACGCCTCCGGCCACCGCGCCGAACTGCGACTCGTACAGGCCGATGCGCTGCTGTGCGAGGTGGCGGACGAGGACCACACCCTGCCGACCCTGCTGGACGCGCGCCCTGAAGAGGAGGGCGGTCGCGGTCTGCGGGTGCTGAGCGCCCTGGCGCGGGAGTGGGGCACCAGCCGCACGGCGGGCGGCAAGACGGTCTGGTTCGAGCTGCCCCTCGGGTAAGGCGGTTCGTGGCCTCTTCTAGGGTTGCTGCACATGAGGCCTGGACAGCAGCACCCGGAAGGCGGGCAGCGCCCGCGCCACCCGCAGCCCGGTCCCTACGGGCCGCCGGGCGGCCCCCAGCAGCCGTGGGACATGCCCACGCAGCCCGCCGGCCCCGCCGCTTCCGTCCGTGAGCGCCGCGGCCCTGCCACGGTCGTCGCCGTGGTCGCGGCCGCGGTCGTCGTCGTGGCCGCCGCGGTCACCGGATATCTGGTCCTCGGCGGCGACGGTGACGACCGCGCCCGCCCGCCCGTCACTGCCTCCTCCGCACCTGCGGCGGACGACGCCCGTACGGACGCCGGCGAGCAGCCGACCGTGCCCGGCTGGCGGACCGTGACGAACCCGAGGACCGGCATCGTCTTCGACGTGCCGCCCGAGTGGGGCCTCAAGCCGGCGTCATGGGCGAGCTACGTCGCCGACGACGGCGACCCGGAGGAGACCCCCCTCGTCGGCTTCTCCGCCCCGGCGCTGCTCAAGGAGAAGTGGTGCGTCTCCGACGCGGACCTGGACGGCTCGTCGGACGAGACCTGGCTCGCCGCCGCCGGTTCCCGTGGCGAACGCGGGGCGAGGACGCCGCAGGAGGCCGCCCGCGACAATGCCTCCCTGTGGGTGTACGGCGGCTACACCCAGCCGGACAAGGCCAAGGTGACCAAGGGCCCGGCGGAGCCGTACACCACCGCCGCCGGCATCACGGGCAGTGTGGCGACCGCCTCCTCGACCGGCGTCGAACCGGATGGCAAGTGCGACACCGACGGCAAGGCGACCGCCTTCGCCTTCAAGAACCCGAAGGGCGACATCGTCTCCTGGACGTTCGTCGGAGCGAAGGGGGTAGGGGACGAGGTGCCGGACGGAGTCGTCCGCAAGGTCCTGAGCACCGTCCGCCTTGCCGGCGGCTGACCGGCGCGCCCGGCGGCCAACAGGGCTTCCCTGCAACGGAGTTGTTCACCGGATGTTGGCCGGGTCGTCAGGTGGGAGCCTTCCGGGAAGGTAAGGCTGTTCCCGAGGTGACGCGGGGGACGAAGGGGGAGCGCCCGTGGCTGTCGGAGAGAGACGGGTCACAGCGGAACCGCGGCTGGGCATCCGGCGTGAGTCGCGCTCTTCATGGTCGAGGCGCGGCTTCCTGCTCGTCGTTCTGCCCCTCCTGGCGGCCGTGCTGACAGGCGTCGGCGTGCTGGCCGTGTCCGGGAACATCCTGCTCCCCTTCCAGGGCGTGATCACGCTGGAAGGGAAGATGGCGTCCAAGCGGGACTTCTTCGAGGACGAGGAGGTCCAGCGGATCCTGATGAAGCATCACATACGGGTGCACATCACCAGTTCGGGGTCGCGTGAGGTGGCCATCAGGGACATCTCGTCCTACGACTTCGTCTTCCCGTCCGGCCAGCCCGCCGGAGACATCGTCACCGCGGAGCGCGCGGCCCTGAACCGCTACGCCAAGGTGCACCGGCCGTTCGTCAGCCCGATCGTGCTCGCCACCTACCGCGAGTACGCACAGGCGCTGGTCGACGCCGGCACGGCCACCGCACAGCGCGGCTCCGGTGACGGCGGGCAGCCGTACTACTACGTGCTGGACATGCCCAAGTTCCTTCAGCACATCCACGAAAAGCGCCGCTGGAACGACATCGGCATCCAGCGCCAGGGCATCACCAACGCCAACCGGATCGTCGCGCAGAGCCCCGACGTCTGCGGCTCCAACTCCGCGGGCACCTATCTGGCGCTGGTGGCGTTCACCTGGCGAGGCAACGGCGACGAGGTGCCCGACACCGACCAGGAGGCCGACGAGCGGGGCCGGGCGATCAGGCACCTGATGGAGCAGGGTCTGCCGAGCGCCGACGTGTTCCGCACCTACATCTCCCCGAGGGCAAGAACATCGCCCCGGTGGTCGTGGCGTACGAGCACCAGTACCTCGCCTACCAGGTGCACTACCAGGCCCGGTCCAAGAAGCCCGACCCGCAGCGGGTGCTGCTGTACCCCTCCGGGCAGTTCGTCACCCAGCCGCAGTTCATCGCGCTCAACAAGGACGGCGACCGGCTGGGCGAACTGATCACGCACGACCCGGAGTTGCGTCAGCGTGCCATGGAGCTGGGCTTCCGGATCCTCGATCCGACGGGCCAGGTGGCGGGCGACCAGCTCACCCGGTTCCTCGACGAGCGTGACGTGCCCGTCCCCGCGATCGACGGTGACGACACCAGGTCGGCGATGCCCCGGCTGCGGTACCTGGAGAGGATGATCTCCGTCGTGGGTGACTGCCCCACCGCAGAAGCCGTGTCGGGGCAGCCCTGATGAGGCGGCACACCCGTCTCCGCGGACTGATCGCCCTCTGCCTGGCGTGCCTGTTGCTCTTCCCCGCCGCGGGCTGCGCCACGGACAGTCCCGACCGGATCACCCTGAAGGTGCTCGCCAGCTCGGAACTCGCCGACATGGCTCCGCTTTTGGCCGACCTGCGCCGCGAGACCGGCATCACGCTGGAGATGGACCACCGGGGCACCGTGGACGCCAGCAACGAGCTCGCCGCTCCGGGCGGACAGCGGCGGCACGACCTCGCCTGGCTGTCCTCCGACCGCTACTACCTCCTCAGGGCCAAGGCGAACGGGCTGAGCGGCGAGAAGCCGCTCGCCACCAGCATCATGCGCTCGCCCGTGGTCATCGGCATGAAGCGTGCGACGGCGGAGCGGCTGCGCGGTTCCGCCGCCGACGGGCAGATCACCTGGGCCGACGCGGCCGACGCCGCCGCGGACGGGTCGCTGCGCTTCGGCATGGCCGACCCCCGGCACACCAACAGCGGACTCGCCGCACTCGTGGGAGTCGCCACCGCATCCGCCGGCACCGGGGCGGCCCTGCGCCCGAAGGACGTCTCCTGCGAACGGCTGCGCGGCTTCTTCGCCGGACACGAACTCACCGGCGACTCCTCGGCCGGTCTCGCCGACCGTTTCGTGGCGCGGCAGGACGGGCTGAACGCCCTGATCACCTACGAGTCGGAACTCCTCGCCCTCAACAGCAGCGGACGGCTGCGCGAGCCCCTGGAGATCGTCTATCCCCGGGACGGCATGGTCCTGTCCGACTATCCGGTACTGCTGCTCGACCCGGCCCGGCGCGACGCCTACGACCGGCTCGTCGAATGGCTGCGCAGTGAACCGGTCCAGAAACGGATCATGGAAAGGACCCTGCGCCGACCGATCGACCCGGGCGTCGCCCGCATCGACCGGCTGCGGGAGCCGGTGGGCAACGCGCTCTACTTCCCCGACGACCAGAAAGTCGTCGACCGCCTCCTCGCCGACTACGGCGACCCGCACCGGGACCGCGCCGCCCGGGTGATCTTCCTGCTCGACTTCTCGACCTCGATGCGCGGCGAACGGATCGAGCGGCTGCGGGCCACGTTCGACGGTCTCGCCGGCGCGGACGACTCCCACTCGGGCAAGTTCGTCCGGTTCTACCGGGGCGAGTCCATCACCGTGATGCGGTTCGGCGGCCGCGTCCTGGACGAACGGACCGTCGTCTACGACGGGCAGCGGGACCTGGACCGGCTGCGCGGGTTGGTGGCCGCGGACGACTTCGCCGACAGCACCGCCGTCTGGTCCTCGCTCGACCACGCCTACGGCACGGTCTCGGACCTGCTGCGCGAACGCCCCGGCCAGGACGTGTCCGTGGTCCTGATGACCGACGGTGAGAGCAACGCCGGGATCGACCTCGACACGTTCGTCCGCCGGCACGCACGACTGCCGAAGGACGTACGAGCCGTGCGCACCTACACCATCCGCTACGGCGAGGCCGACACCGGCGAACTCGACCGAGGGGCAAGGGCGACGGGCGGCCGCATGGTCGACGCCGCCGACCGGTCCCTCCTCAGTGCGTTCAAGGAGATCCGTGGGTGTGTTCACTGAGATGTGGTGGAGCGTCCGGTGGCCCTGGATGCTGCTGTGGCTGCTGACGGCGGCGGGCGCCGGAGCCCTGATCGTGCTGACCGTCGCGCGGCTGATGCGCCGCAGAAGAAGCCGCGCGCGGAACATCACGTACAGCATCTGCTTCTACCTGCACGACCGCTCCGTCATGGACCACTACCAGATGCGGGGCTACGCGGCGGCGCTGCGCAAGGAGGTGGAGCAGCGGACGAGCGACAGCAAGGACGGCACGATCCGGGCCAGTGTCTTCGGGATCGGCGCCGGGGCGGGACGGCGGGACAACAGCGAGATCGTCAGCAAGTACATGGAGGTCGCGGAACCGATCTCCGTGATCGGCGTCATCATGGACGTCCTCGAGCAGAAGGACGTCATCGTGCACGTCGACCTCGTCAACGGGACGGTCCGGCGCAACGCGGCACTCACCCGCGCCCTGACCGACCACGCGCGGGCCGGCGACCCTCCGCAGAGCTCGGTACGACTGCGTGACGTGGAGGACTTCGTCCTCATCCGCGGCCGGTTCCGCAGGAGCAGCAGGGCGGACGGATCCACGGTGCTCCTGGCGCCCTACGGCGACCCCGACGATCTCTCCCAGGGGCCGCGCGTACGGGTCACCTGCGCCACCGAAGGGCTGCGCACCGAAGTTCCGAGCGGCACCTTCTCCGCCCGCTGCCTCGGCAAGGTCCAGGACTGGAACTCCGAGGAAGCGGTGCTGGAAGTGCAGGCCATGGCCATCTTCCGATAGGGTCCGCGCGCGACAGGGCCGTCCGGAGGAACCTTGACATGACGAACAGATCCGCGCCGTTCGACGAGCTCGACCGCAAGATCGTCGCCGCCCTGGTGGCGAACGCGCGGACCAGTTTCACGGAGATCGGCGCGGCGATCGGCCTGTCGGCCACCGCGGTCAAACGCCGGGTCGACCGGATGCGCGAGAACGACATCATCACCGGCTTCACCACCACGGTGCGTCCCGCCGCGCTCGGCTGGGCCACCGAGGCCTACGTGGAGGTGTACTGCGACGGCGCCGCCCCGCCCCGGCGGCTCGCCGAGGTCGTCCGCAACCACCCGGAGATCACGGCCGCGATGACGGTGACCGGTGGCGCGGACGCCCTGCTGCACGTACGGGCGACGGACGTCGAGCACTTCGAGGAGGTCCTCGAACGCATCCGGGCCGAACCGTTCATCCGCAAGACGATCAGCTACATGGTGCTCTCCCACCTGCTGACCGGCAGCCCGGAGGCGGGCGCCGGCCGCGCCGCGACGAGTGGCGACGCCGGCATGTGACCCCGTCTCCGGCAGGCGCGGACAACCCGTTTGCCCCGACGGACCGCCGGTGAAAGGTCTCGGCCCATGCCTACCTTTCCGCGCACGACGGAACGCGGCTCTCCTACCGGGAGTTCGGGGTTCCTCCGGTGAACGGCCGCCCGCCCGTCACCGCCGACGACCTCGCCCACGCCGTACAGCTCGCAGTGGCCGCCCTCGGAGAGGTCCCCGCGACCGCCTGGGACGGCAACGCGGGCACCCTCGAGTGGACCTGCTGGGAGACCGTCGAGCACCTCGCCGACGACCTCTTCGCCTACGCCGTCCAACTCGGCCCCCGCACCCCGCCGCTGGACCGTGAGGTGCCCTTCGCCTACGAGAGCCGCCGGCCCGGCGGCCCCGCCAACTCCGTCCACGCCGATCGCGCCGCGGGGCCCGACGGGCTGCTCCAGGTGCTGGAAGCCGGCGGGGCGCTGCTCGTCGCCATGGTGCTGACGACACCGCCGCAGGTGCGCTCCCACCATGTCTTCGGCGCGTCCGACCCCGAGGGCTTCGCCGCGATGGGCATCGTGGAGACCCTGGTGCACACCCACGACGTCGCCGCAGGGCTCGGCCTCACCTGGGACCCGCCCGCCGGCATCTGCTCACGGGTGCTCGTCCGGCTGTTCCCCGACGCCCCCGCGGACACCGCCCCCTGGCCCGCGCTGCTCTGGTGCACCGGCCGCGCCGACCTCCCCGGACGGCCACGCTCCGCCACCTGGCGCTGGCACGGCGCGCCGCGCGCGTAGCCCGAACGGGTGGTGTGGGACCGGCGGGCGACGCGAAACGCCGCCTATGGGCCGCACGACGCAGGATTGCTGCGTATACACGCAGCGCTTGTTCCTTGTCGCCCGAACCTCCCGATTCCTACCGTTGAGACGTCACCGGTCGTCACCGGTCGTCACCGGCCATCTCAGGAATCGGGAGGAACCCCGGGTGCCACCCAGCCGCGTGCCTCGCCCCAGGCGTTACCTGGTCTGCGAACCCCGTTACTTCGACGTGAAGTACGCCATCAATCCGTGGATGAGCGAGAACACCGAGGTCGATCAGGACCTCGCCCGGTCCCAGTGGAACGCCCTGACCGACGCGTACCGCGCTCTCGGCCACAAGGTCGAGTCCGTGGAGCCCCAGGCCGAACTGCCCGACATGGTCTTCGCCGCCAACTGCGCACTGGTCCTCGACGGCAAGGTCTTCGGCTCCCGCTTCCACGCGCCGCAGCGCCGGCCGGAGGAAGAGGCCTACGCGGCCTGGTTCAAGGTCGCCGGGTTCGACGTGCACCGGACCGTGTCGGTGTGCGAGGGCGAGGGCGACCTCGTCCCCGTCGACGGCCAGATCCTGGCCGGCACCGGATTCCGTACGACCACCGAGGCCCACCGCGAGGTGCAGGAGTTCTTCGGCGTACCGGTGATCGGCCTCCAGCTCGTCGACCCGTACTTCTACCACCTCGACACCGCCCTGTTCGTCCTCGAGGACGGGAGCGACGGGCAGGCCGCGAACATCGCCTACTACCCGGGGGCGTTCTCGCCGGGCAGCCTCGCGGTGCTGCGGCGGCTGTTCCCCGACGCGGTGGTCGCCACCCGGGAGGACGCCATGGCCTTCGGCCTCAACTCGGTGTCCGACGGCCAGCACGTCCTCGTGGCCCCGCAGGCCGAGGCGCTCGTCGGACAGCTCGCCGAACACGGCTACGAGCCCGTCCCCGTAGACATGTCCGAATTCCACAAGGCCGGCGGCGGCATCAAGTGCTGCACTCAGGAGATCCGCGCATGACTCTCACCCCCGTACGCACGCAGCGCTCCTCCGAGGAGCTCATCCGCGCCGAGAACACGGCGCTGGCGCACAACTACCACCCTCTGCCCGTCGTCGTCGCACGCGCCGAGGGCGTCTGGGTCGAGGACGTCGAAGGCCGCCGCTACCTCGACATGCTGGCCGGCTACTCGGCACTCAACTTCGGCCACCGCCACCCCGGCCTCGTCGCCGCCGCGCACCGCCAGCTCGACGAGGTCACCCTCACCTCGCGCGCCTTCCACAACGACCGGCTCGCCGGCTTCGCGGAAGGTCTCGCCGAACTGACCGGCCTCGAGATGACCCTGCCGATGAACACCGGAGCGGAGGCCGTCGAGAGCGCGGTCAAGGTCGCCCGGAAATGGGCCTACGAGGTCAAGGGTGTGGCCCCCGACCGGGCGACGATCATCGTCGCCGACGGCAACTTCCACGGCCGCACCACCACCATCGTCAGCTTCTCCACCGACGAGTCGGCGCGCGGCGGCTTCGGCCCCTTCACGCCCGGCTTCCGCATCGTGCCCTACAACGACCTGGCCGCGATCGAGAACGCGATCGACGAGACCACGGCCGCCGTGCTCATCGAGCCGATCCAGGGCGAGGCGGGCGTCCTCATCCCCGACGACGGCTACCTCGCGGGCGTGCGCGAGCTGACCCGGCGGGCCGGCTGCCTGTTCATCGCCGACGAGATCCAGTCCGGTCTCGGACGCACCGGTACGACCCTCGCCGTCGACCACGAGTCGGTCGTCCCCGACATGCTGCTGCTCGGCAAGGCCCTCGGCGGCGGCATCGTCCCCGTCTCCGCGGTCGTCGCACGCCGGGACGTGCTGGGCGTGCTGCGTCCCGGCGAGCACGGCTCCACGTTCGGCGGCAACCCGCTGGCCGCCGCGGTCGGTTCCGCCGTGGTCGACCTGCTGGCCACCGGAGAGTTCCAGCGCAGGGCCGCCGAGCTCGGCGAGGTGCTGCGGGAGGGCCTCACCGGGCTGGTGGGCAAGGGCGTCGTCGGCTTCCGCTCCCGCGGGCTGTGGGCGGGCGTCGACGTCGACCCGGCCATCGGCAGCGGCCGCGAGATCAGCGAACGGCTGATGGCCGAGGGCATCCTCGTGAAGGACACCCACGGCTCCACCATCCGGATCGCGCCGCCGCTGACGATCACCCGTGAGGAACTCGGGTCGGCCCTCGCCTCCTTGGAGAAGGTCCTCGGCTGACGGGCCGTGCCCGGCCGCTCCCCGGAGCGGCCGGGACGCGGGGTGACCAGCCCCTCCGCTCCACGGCCACGCTGTCGTAAGGTGCACTTCTGGCAGCGTGGCCGTGGTGGAACGGAGAGAGCCGTGAAGATCCTCATCAGCGCCGACATGGAGGGTGCCACGGGGGTGACATGGCCGGCCGACGTCCTGCCCGGCACACCCCAGTGGGAACGCTGCCGCTCCATGTTCACCTCCGACGTGAACGCGGCCGTCCTCGGCTTCTTCGACGGCGGCGCCCACGAGGTGCTGATCAACGAGGCGCACTGGACGATGCGCAACCTCCTCCTCGAGGAACTCGACGAACGCGCCGAGATGCTCACCGGTCGTCACAAGTCGCTGTCCATGGTCGAGGGCGTCCAGCACGGCGACGTCGACGGCATCGCCTTCGTCGGCTACCACACCGGCGCCGGCGCCGAGGGCGTCCTGGCCCACACCTACCTCGCCAACTCCATCACCGGCGTCTGGCTGAACGGCGTCCGCGCGAGCGAGGGCCTGCTCAACGCCCATGTCGTCGCCGAGTACGGCGTACCCGTCGTCCTCGTCACCGGCGACGACCTGACCTGCGAGGACGCGCTCGGCTACGCCCCCGGCGCGCTCAAGGTCGCGGTCAAGGACCATGTTTCGCGGTACGCGGCCGTCTGCCGGACCCCTGCCCGCACCGCGGCGGACATCCGCGCCGCGGCCAAAGAGGCCGCCGGCCTCGCCGTACGCCACGCGCCCGCCGAGGACGGACCGTTCACCGTCGAGCTCGAGTTCGACGCCGAGCACCTCGCGGCGGCGGCCACCGTCGTCCCGGGCGTGGCAAGGGCCCGGGGGAGAGGCGGGTGGTGTACACCAGCGGGACGATGTACGAGGGCATCCGCACATTCAAGGCGGTCACGACGATCGTCTCCGCCGCCGTGGAGGAGCAGTATGGCTGACGTGACAGACACCCCCATCGACGCCCGCGCCCTCGACGAGGTGGTGACCTTCACCTCCGAGCTCATCCGCATCGACACCACCAACCGGGGTGGCGGCGACTGCCGCGAGCGGCCCGCCGCCGAGTACGTCGCCGAGCGGCTGGTCAACGCGGGGCTCGATCCGGTGCTGCTGGAGCGCAGCCCCGGCCGCACCAATGTGGTGGCCCGCTACGAAGGCTGGGACCCGGGCGCCGACGCGCTCCTCGTCCACGGCCACCTCGACGTGGTCCCCGCGGAGCCCGCCGATTGGACCGTCCACCCCTTCTCGGGCGAGGTCCGCGACGGAGTGGTCTGGGGCCGTGGCGCAGTCGACATGAAGAACATGGACGCCATGGTCCTCGCGGTCGTACGGGCATGGGCCCGGCACGGCATCCGGCCCCGCCGCGACATCGTGATCGCGTACACCGCCGACGAGGAGGCCAGCGCCGAGGACGGCTCCGGCTTCCTCGCCGCCGAGCACGCCGACCTCTTCGACGGCTGCACCGAGGGCATCAGCGAATCAGGCGCCTACACCTTCCACGCCGGCCCCGGCATGGCGCTCTACCCCGTCGCCGCCGGTGAACGCGGCACGGCCTGGATGAGACTCACCGCGGACGGCAGGGCGGGCCACGGCTCCAAGGTCAACCGCGAGAACGCCGTGACCCGGCTCGCCTCAGCGGTCGCCCGGATCGGTGAACACCACTGGCCGGTACGGCTCACACCGACCGTGAAGGCGGCCCTGCTCGAACTCGCCGCGCTCCACGACATCGATGTGACCCGTGCCGACCTGGAGACCACCGGCTTCGACGTCGACGAGCTGCTCGCCAAGCTCGGCCCGGCCGCCAAGCTCGTCGAGGCGACGGTACGCAACAGCTCCAATCCGACGATGCTGAACGCCGGTTACAAGCTCAACGTCATCCCCGGCAACGCCACCGCGTACGTGGACGGGCGGATCCTGCCCGGCACCGACGAGGAGTTCCGCGCGACCATGGACGCGCTCACCGGCCCCGACGTCCACTGGGACTTCTACCACAACGAGATCGCCCTGCAGGCGCCGGTCGACTCTCCGACCTTCGCCAAACTCCGGGCCGCGATCGAGGCGTTCGACCCGGACGCCCATGTGGTCCCGTTCTGCATGTCGGGTGGCACCGACGCCAAGCAGTTCGCCCGGCTCGGCATCACCGGATACGGCTTCTCACCGCTGAAGCTGCCGCCCGGTTTCGACTACCAGGCGCTCTTCCACGGCGTCGACGAACGCGTCCCCGTCGACGCCCTCCACTTCGGCGTCCGGGTCCTCGACCACTATCTGCAGACCGCTTAGGGGGATCGGACATGGTGCCCACCGGGGCCTACGGAACCTGGCCGTCGCCGATCGACGCGGCCCTCGCCGCGTCGCACGACGGACGCCCCGAGTATCTCGGCGTCGTCGGCGACGAGGTGTGGTGGACCGCGCCCCGACCGGCGGAGGGCGGCAGGCGCGCCCTCGTGCGCCGGCGGCCCGACGGCGCCGAGGAGTCGGTGCTTCCCGCCCCGTGGAACGTCCGCAGCCGCGTCATCGAGTACGGCGGCCTCCCCTGGGCCGGCGTCGACCGGGCGGAGCACGGCCCGCTCGTCGTCTTCGTCCACTTCCCCGACCAGCGGCTCTACGCCTACGAGCCCGACCGGCCCGGCGCCGAGCCGCGGCCCCTCACCCCCGTGTCGGACCTCGGCGGCGGACTGCGCTGGGTCGACCCGCAACTGCGGCCGGAGCGCGGCGAGGTGTGGTGCGTCCTCGAGGAGTTCACCGGACCCTCGGCCACCGACGTCCGCCGGGTCATCGCCGCCGTACCGCTGGACGGATCCGCGGCCGGCGACCGGTCCGCGGTACGGGAACTCAGCGACGGCCGGCACCGCTTCGTCACCGGGCCGCGGCTGTCGCCGGACGGGAGCGAGGCGGCATGGATCGCCTGGGACCACCCGCGGATGCCGTGGGACGGCACCGTCGTCATGGTCGGCGACGTGACGGAACACGGTCCGTACCGGAACGTCCGGCCGGTGGCCGGCGAGAGCGACGAGTCGGTCGCCCAGGTCGAATGGGCCCCGGACGGCTCTCTCCTGTTCAGCGCCGACGGCGGCGGATGGTGGGAACTCCAGCGCATCAGGCCCGGTTCCCCGGACTCCGAGCGGCGCACACCGCTGTGCCCGGGCCGTGGCGAGGAGTTCGGCGGGCCGCTGTGGAAGATCGGCTCCCAGTGGTTCCGGCCGCTCCCCGGCGGACTGATCGCCGTCATCCACGGCAAGGGGGCGACCGCGCTCGGGATACTGGACCCGGAGACCGGCGAACTCGTTGACGCCCCGGGGCCGTGGAGCGAGTGGGCGCCGACCCTCGCCGTGCACGGCGACCGGGTGTTCGGCGTGGCGGCCAGCCCGCGCAGCGCGTACGAGATCGTGGAGCTCGACACCCGTACCGGCCGCGCCCGGGTCATCGGCAGCCCGCACGACGACCCGGTCGACCCCGCGTACTACCCCGAGCCGCAGATCCGTACCTTCACCGGGCCCGGGCACCGGGAGATCCACGCACACATCTACCCGCCGCACAGCCCCGACCGGGTGGCGCCCGACGAGGAGCTGCCGCCGTTCGTCGTCCGGGCGCACGGCGGCCCGACCGGCCGCGCGGGGCTCGTGCTCGACCTGGAGATCGCCTACTTCACCTCCCGGGGCATCGGGGTGGCCGAGGTCGACTACGGCGGCTCCACCGGTTACGGCCGCGAGTACCGCGACCGGCTCAAGGAGCAGTGGGGCGTCGTCGACGTCGAAGACTGCGCGGCCGTCGCGCAGGCGCTCGCCGACGAGGGGACCGCGGACCCGGCCCGGCTGGCGATCCGCGGCGGCAGCGCGGGCGGCTGGACCGCCGCGGCCTCGCTCGCCACCACCGATGTGTACGCCTGCGGCACGGTCATCTTCCCGATCCTCGACCTCTGCGCCTGGGCCACGGGGGAGACCCACGACTTCGAGTCGCGGTACCTGGAGTCGCTGGTCGGCCCGCTCGACGAGGTCCCCGCCCGCTACCGGGAACGCTCGCCGATCAACCACGTCGACCACATCACCGCGCCCTTCCTGCTGCTGCAGGGCCTGGACGACGTGATCTGCCCGCCGGTGCAGTGCGAACGGTTCCTGGAACAGATGGCCGGACGCCGCATCCCGCACGCGTACATCGCCTTCGAGGGCGAGGGCCACGGATTTCGCAGGGCCGACACACTGGTCCGGGCGCTCGAGGCCGAACTGTCGCTGTACGCACAGACCTTCGGCATCGCACGTCCCGATGTCCCCCTGCTGGAGCTGAGGAAATGAACCTGGAGCCGCTCACACGTCCGAAGCGCCTGCGGGCCGGGGACCGGGTCGCCGTCGTCGCGCCCAGCGGTCCCGTACCGGACGAGCGTCTCGACGCCGGCCTGGACATCCTGCGCGGCTGGGACCTCGACCCCGTCGTCATGCCGCATGTCCGCGAGACGCACCCGGAGTTGGGGTATCTCGCGGGCACGGACGAGGCCCGTGCCCGCGATCTCACCCAGGCGTGGTGCGACCCGTCGGTCTCCGCCGTGATCTGCGCGCGCGGCGGGTACGGCGTCCAGCGGATGGTGGACCTCGCCGACTGGGACGCGATGCGCGCCGCCGCACCCAAGGTCTTCGTCGGCTACAGCGACATCACCGCGCTCCACGAGGCGTTCGCGGTGCGGATGGGACTCGCCACCCTGCACGGCCCGATGGCCGGCGCGGAGACCTTCCTCAAGGACGCCCGCACCCAGGACTCGCTGCGCGCCACGCTCTTCGAGCCGGAGACGGTGCAGCGGCTCCACGGCCTGGCGGGCGTCCGCCCCATGGTGTCCGGCCGTGCCCACGGCGTCACCCTCGGCGGCTGCGTCTCGCTGATCGCCGCGGACCTGGGCACACCCCACGCCCGGCCGTCCGCGCGGGGCGGACTGCTGCTGATCGAGGACGTGGAGGAGGAGAACTACCGCCTCGACCGGATCCTCACCCAGCTCCTGCGTGCCGAGTGGCTCGACGGCGTCGCGGGCGTCGTCCTAGGTTCGTGGGCGCAGTGCGGCCCTTACGAGCAGATCCGAGCGGTCCTCGTCGACCGGCTCGGCGGGCTGGGCGTCCCGGTCGTCGAGGAGTTCGGCTTCGGTCACGGCCCCACGAACCTCACGATGCCGCTCGGTGTCCCGGCCGTACTGGACGCGGACGCGGGGACGCTGACGCTGGACGTGCCGGCGCTGGTCTGATCCACCGCCGGCCCGGTCCGACCTGCCCGTGCCCGACCAGCCACTCGGAATCCTCGCTCTCCGGCACATCGGCGTGCCCGACCTCAGCCCTACGACATGAGGGGCACCCACCTGGGCCGGCGCAGTGAGCCCGGCGGCACCGGGGTGATCGAACTCCCCGTCGTCCGTGGCTCGCTGTCCCGACTACGCTGCGAGAGCCGCGTACCCGGGCCGGATCACCTCGTCGATCAGCCGCTGCCGCTCCGGCAGCGGCAGGAACGCCGACTCCACCGCCGCTACGGTGAACTCCTCGAACTCCGCGGGTCCGTAGCCGAAGGCGTCCACCATGTGCCGGAACTCCTCGCTCATGGTGGTGCCCGAGACGAGACGGTTGTCGGTGTTGAGCGTGACGCGGAAGCCGAGACGACGCAGCAGGTCGACGGGATGCGTGTCGTACGACTTCGCCGCACCCGTCTGGAGGTTGGACGTCGGGCAGACCTCCAGGGCGATGCGGTTGTCGCGCACGTAGGAGGCGAGACGGCCGAGCGTGGCCGTGCCGTCGTCGTGCACCTGGATGTCGTCCGTGATACGGACACCGTGGCCGATCCGCTCGGCGCCGCACACCTGCACGGCCTCATGGATCGACTCCGCGCCCACCGCCTCGCCGGCGTGGATCGTGAAGTGGCAGTTGTGGCGCCGCAGGTGCTGGAACGCGGCGAGGTGGCGGGCCGGCGGATTGCCGACCTCACCGCCCGCTATGTCGAACCCGGCGACACCGCGGTCGCGGTGCGCGACCGTCAGCTCGGCGATCTCCAGGGAACGTTCGGTGTGCCGCATGCCGGTGAGCAGTGCACGCACGGTGATCCTCCCGCCGCTGCGCCGCTCACCCTCCCGCAGCCCCGCGTTGACCGCGTCCACGACCTCGTCGAGCCCGAGGCCCCGCTCCTGGTGCTGCTCGGGCGCGTACCGCACCTCGGCGTACACGACACCGTCCGCCGCCAGATCCTCCGCACACTCGGCGGCGACACGCTCCAGCGCCTCGCGGGTCTGCATCACCGCGCAGGTGTGGGCGAAGGTCTCCAGGTAACGCTCCAGCGACCCCGAGTCGGCGGCGTCCCGGAACCAGACCGCGAGAGCGGCCGGGTCCTCGGTCGGCAGCTCCTGATAGCCACAGTCGCGAGCCAGCTCGATGATCGTCCCAGGCCGCAGACCGCCGTCGAGGTGGTCATGGAGGACGGCCTTGGGCGCGCGCAAGATGTCAGACAAGTGCATCCGGGGAGTGTACGGCACGGGACGCTGTCCGCTGCGCCTGCGGCGGGCGTTCCCGCCTCCCCGTCCCTTGCCCGGCGGCCGTGGGAGGTGCCCCCAGCGAGGCCGATCTCGCGGGCGGGATCCAGCCCGTCCGGCGTTTGACGACACCGCGCGAAGCGCGGTACCGGGTCCGGGCGGAGCCCGGTTCGGGAAGGGGCGGGGTGGGGGAACAGCACCGCGCAGCGGCCGCCCCCGCTCAGTTCGACTGGCGCACCGGCAACGCCCCCGCCCCCGTCGCCAGCACGTGCTTCGCCGCCAGAACCGGAACCTCCCCCACCCGCACCACCTGTGTCACCAGCACCGCCGGCGTGTCCGGTGCCCGGTCGAGCTGGTGACCGCGGCGGGTGCCGAGCAGCGTCGCGGTCACGCCGCTGTGCGCGGTGAGGGCGATGCCGCGGGACGCCCCGGTCAACGCGGCGAGCATCGAGACCGCGGGAGCCGCCTCCCGCAGCGCCGCCGCGAACGCGGGATGCGCCGTCTCCAGCGTCTCCTCCGGAGCGGCCCACTCGTGGCTCAGTACCCCCGTCGTACCGTCGCCGTTCAGCAGGGACTCCCAGAAGCGCAGCTCGGACCCGGCGGGTGCGAGCAGGTGCTGAGTGGTGAAGTCGGTCGGCTCCTCCGTGCTCCGCACCAGCGGCCGCACCCGCAGCGGCGGTCCGCCGCCGGGAAGGAGCTGCTCCAGCGGCTGGAGGTGCTCGTAGCCGCGCCGGGGTGGATGGGCGTTGACCGTCCGTCCTACGCCTCGGCGTACGGACAGCAGGCCGTCCTCCTGGAGCAGCAGCAGCGCCTCCCGGAGGGCGGGGCGGCTGACGCCGAGCTCGCCGGCGAGCCGGGGTTCCGAGGGCAGGGTGGACCCGGGCGGGTAGACGCCTTCGCGGATCGCGTCCGCGATCCGCTCGTACAGGACGACGACGGGTCTGCGCTGCTGCCTGCTGACTGCCACTGGACCGGCCCTTCCTCGGCTCACCACGTGGTGCGGTGCCTCTCGATCCCGTACGAGAGGCACTGACCCTGTCTGACAAGTGTCTCACCGATGCTGCGCGGCAGACGGGATCGCCCTGGGACCGGAGCGGCTTCGGCGGCGGCCCGCATGACAAGCTGACGCCATGTCCGAGCCCGAGCCCCGGCCTTCCGCAGGCGACCCGTACGTCGCCACCGGCACCAGCGTCGCCCTGCGCCACCTCACGTACGACGACGCCGCCGAATTCACCGCGGCCGCACGGCGGAGCAAGGACCACCACCGGCCCTGGCTCTTCCCGCCGCTCACCGCCGACGACTACGCCGGGTACGCGCGGCGGCTCATCGAGGACCCGGCCCGTGCGGGCTTCCTGGTATGTGAGCGCCCGGGCGGCAGCATCGCGGGGTACATCAACATCAACAACATCGTCCACGGCGCGTTCCTCAGCGGTGCCGTCGGCTACGGGGCCTTCGCGCACGCCGTGGGCCGCGGCCTGATGGGAGAGGGCCTGAGGCTCCTGGTCGAGTACGCCTTCGCCCGGAGCGGCCTCGGGCTGCACCGCCTGGAGGCCAACATCCAGCCCGGAAACACGGCTTCCCTGGGCCTCGTACGGTCGGTCGGCTTCCGCCTCGAGGGCTACTCGCCCGACTTCCTGCACATCGACGGTGCCTGGCGCGACCACGAGCGCTGGGCGATCACCCGGGAGATGCCGACCCGGGGCTGAACCGCCGGCACGGACACGGTCATAGGCTGCCCGCATGTGGAGAGACGTCGCAAGGCAGGCATTCCCTGAGGCCGAGTTCAGCGAGCCGGTCGACGCGGCCCTGGTGGCTGCCGCGGAGCAACGGCTCAGCTGCTCGCTGCCGTCCGAACTGGGGCGTCTGCTGCTGGAGACCGACGGCATCGTGGGGCACTACGGGGTGGAGACGGTCTGGCCCCTGGAGCGGATCGTCGAGGACAACCTCCGCTTCTGGTCGGACGGCGCGCTTGCCGACCTGTACATGCCGTTCGACGCGCTGCTCTTCTTCGGTGACAACGGGGGCGGCGACCAGTTCGCCTTCGTCCGGAGGCCCTCGCGAGCCGACATCTTCGTGTGGGAACACGAGGACGACAGCCGTCGCTGGGTCGCCCGGGACCTGCGGGACTACCTCGGCCGGTCTCTCGCGGACGAGGGGGACGGCTGGTACCGGTAGGTGGCCGCGTCCGGTGGGGTGTCCGGCCGGGAGGCCGGCCTCCGGCGTAGGCTGAATGCCGCACGTGACGGACAGGAGGACTGCGGTGGCCGAGACGACGCTCGCCGAGGTGATGGCCGAGCTGGCCGCGCTCGAGGACCCGAAGGCACGCGCGGTGAACGAGCGACACGGGGACGATCACGGCGTGAACCTCAGCAAGCTGCGCGCCCTCGCGAAGCGGCTGAAGACGCAGCAGGAACTCGCGTGCCGGCTCTGGGAGACGGGCGACACCGCGGCGAGGCTGCTGGCGCTCCTGATCTGCCGCCCGAAGGCGTTCGGGCGTGACGAGTTGGACGTCATGCTGCGTGAGGCGCGGACGCCCAAGGTGCACGACTGGCTCGTGAACTACGTGGTGAAGAAGAACCCGCACTCCGAAGAGCTGCGTACGGCCTGGTCCGCCGATCCGGACCCGGTGGTGGCGAGTGCCGGCTGGGCGCTGACGACCGAACGCGTGGCGAAGAGGCCCGACGGCCTCGACCTCCCCGGACTGCTGGACGTCATCGAGGCGGAGATGCAGGACGCCCCGGACCGCCTGCAGTGGGCGATGAACCACTGCCTGGCCCAGATCGGGATCGAGCACGCCGAGCACCGCGCCCGCGCCCTCGACATCGGTGAGCGCCTGGAGGTGCTCAAGGACTACCCGACGTCCCCTGGCTGCACGTCCCCGTTCGCGCCCATCTGGATCACCGAGATGGTGCGCCGGCAGCAGGAGAAGACGGTGGCTTGACCGGCGGCGCGCCCTTCCCCGGGGAGCAGGCGTCCTCAGCAGCTCAGGCTGCCGGCTTGCGGTCGACGTACTCGAAGACCGAGCCGTCGGGATGGACGGCGATCAGATTGCGGCCTACGGGGGTCTCCACCGGGCCGGCGAGCACCCGTGCGCCGATGCCGGTGAGGGTGGCGTACGCCTCGTCCACGTCCTTCACGGCGATCGTCGCCGACACCTTCCGCAGGATCTCCAGTTCCGCCTCCGGGCCGCTCATCAGCAGGAAGCAGCCGACGGCCGCCACGGAGACCCCGCCGCGTTCGAACCGGAGCGGCGGGGCGCCGGTGAGGCGTTCGTAGAACGTGGCGGAGGCTTCCAGGTCGTCGACGCAGATGCGGAGCGTGGTTCCGAGGATCTCCATACGGGCGAGCGTAGTTGGCGATCCCGCCCGACGGAATCGGGCCCGGCGGGCATTAGCGCCCGGGCGGATCACACCCGGCAGAGCACCTCGCCGTGCGGGACCATGAACCATGCGTCGTCGTGGTCGCCCCAGGTGCGCCACGCGTCGGCGATCGTCCGCAGCTGCTCGTGCGTGGTGTGCCCGCCCTCCACTGCGAGCTCCGCGTACACCGACGCGACCGTGCGATCGGCCCACAGGCCGCTCCACCATGTGCGATCGGCCGGTGTGGCGAAGCACCATGCCGCCGCGCTGGGGGTGATGTCGGTGAAGCCGGCGGCGCGGGCCCACGAGAGCAGTCTGCGGCCGGCGTCGGGCTCGCCGCCGTTGGCGCGGGCCACGCGCCGGTACAGCTGGAGCCATTCGTCCAGGGCGGGGAGCCGGGGATACCACGCGAACGCGTCGTAGTCGCTGTCGCGCGCCGCGACGATCCCGCCCGGCCGGCACACCCGCCGCATCTCGCGCAGTGCCTGCACCGGGTCACCGACGTGTTGAAGCACCTGGTGGGCGTGGACCACGTCGAAGGAGTCGTCGGGGAAGTCCAGCGCGTGGACGTCGGCGACCGCGAACCGCACGTCGTCCAGGCCGCGTTGCCCCGCGTGCGCCCGTGCCTGCTCGAGCACGCCCTCCGCCGCGTCCACCGCCGTGACCCGCCCCGGCGCGACCCGCTCCGCGAGGTCGGCGGTGATGGTGCCGGGCCCGCAGCCCACGTCCAGCACTTCTGCCCCTGATCGGAGTTCACCGAGGAGGTAGGCGGCCGAATTGGCCGCCGTGCGCCAGGTGTGCGAGCGCAGCACGGACTCGTGGTGCCCGTGCGTGTAGACGGCTCTCTCCTGCGGCATGACGTGTCTCCTTCTGCTGAGGCGATGCCGCCACGCTACGCCCGCGTCCCGTATTTCAAGACCCATGTCTCGCAGTGTGGACGAGTCGCGGGTGGATAGGCTGGCCGGGTGACAGAGACATGGCCATCCGACGGTGACGGGATCTTGCGGCTGCCCAGTGGCCGGCTGGTACGCGGCAGGGGCCTGCGCAGGCCCCTGCCGGACGGTGCCCGCCTGGAGTTCGGCGTCTATCTGCTGGGTCGTCGGCCGCCCGCGACCGACTGGGAGGGGAGCTGGATCCGCTGGCCCGACTTCCGGCTGCCGGCCGACCCGGCGCAGGCGCGCGGACTGCTGGAACAGGCATGGGCCCGCGCCGCGACGGAACGGGTCGAGATCGCGTGCGGCGGGGGCCGTGGCCGAACGGGCACCGCACTCGCCTGCCTTGCGGTCCTGGACGGCGTCCCGGCCGAGGACGCCGTCGCGTACGTACGCGAGCACTACCACCGGGGCGCCGTGGAGACGCCCTGGCAACGGCGGTACGTCCTGCGCTTCTGACACGCCGCCCGCGCGGCGCGACGCACCGCCCGCCGCGACGGGCCGCACCGCCCGCGCGACCGGAGACACCGCCCGCCGCGACGGGAGACACGGCCCGCGCAGGAGACGCCCCGCCCGCCGCGACGGGACGCGGCCCGCAAGCGCTACAACAGGGCCTGCGGACGGTAGACAGTCAGCGCCTCCGGGACCTTGTCCAGGACCAACTCCGACGGCGCCGGGGCCACTTCACCGTCGTAGGCGAGCAGGGTCCCCGGAGCCAGCCCGCCGATGTGCAGCCGCCGCAGGTGCCGTGTCGCGTGGACGGGGGAGCGGCGCAGCTTTCCGACGAGCGCCGCGCCCAGCAGTCGCCAGCCGGGCGCCCGGCCGGCATGCACCACGCGGACGTCCAGCAGGCCGTCCACGAGATTCTCTCGGTGGCCCGGCGTCGGGCCGACGCCCTTGTAGACGCCGTTGCCCGCGAACAGGAGCCACATCGGACGCCGTCTGCCCTGAACCTCCGCCTCCAGTGGCCGCCGGCCGCGCAGTACCAGCACCGCCGCCAGTACACCGGCCGGCCAGCCGCCGATCCGTGGCGACCAGCGTTCCCTGACGCTCACCAGGTCCGGGTACACGCCGAGGCTGAAGGTGTTGAGGAAGTGGCCGGGCTCCGTGCTGCCGTCGGGACCCGGCGTGAACCTGCCCAGGTCGACCCGCACCGCGTCACCCGCGGCCAGCGCCCGGCAGGTGTCCTCGACGGACTCTATGCCCAGGTCGTACGCGAAGTGGTTGAGTGTGCCCCCGGGGAAGACGGCCAACGGCAGGCCCCGGCCCGCGGCCACCGCCGCCGCCCTGTTCACCGACCCGTCCCCGCCGACGATGCCCAGCGCGCGTCCCCGCCCGGCGGCCTTCTCCAGCTCGGCCCGCAGCTCTTCGGGGCGCACTCCACCACCTCCGCCCGCGGCAGTGCCTCCTGCACCACCGGCGCCATGTAGGCGGAGCCCGACTCCCGGTTGACGATCACGATCAGGCCTTCACCGTCGGGCAGCTCCGGAGCGTCGGCGTGCGGCGTGCCGGGGGTCGGCAGCTGCGACCTCGTCGGGACCGCGCCGCGCACCGCGAACGCCGCACCTACGCCCAGCGCCGCGCCGACCAGGACGTCGCTCGGATAGTGGACACCCGTGTAGACGCGGGAGAAGGCGACCGACGCCGCGATGGGCGCCACCGCAGCACCCCATCCCTTCGACTCCAGGGCGACACCGGTCGCGAAGGCGGCGGCGGACGCGGAGTGCCCGGAAGGGAAGGACGTGGTGAACGGCTGCCGCTTCAACTGCCGTATCACGGGTACCGCGTCGAGCAGCGGCCGTGCCCGGCGCACGGACCGCTTGCCGACGGTGTTGATGACGGCCGAGGCGACGGCCAGGGAGGCGACTCCCCGTACGGCGGCGCGCCGCGAGCGCGCGTCACGGCCCAGAGCGGCGATCCCGGCGGCGGCGCCGAACCACAGGAGGCCGTGGTTGGCGCCGCGGCTCAGCCGAGGCAGCACCGGCTCCGCGCCGGGCCACTCCCGTGCCGCCACGGCGTGGAAGACGCTGCGGTCCCATCGGGACAGGAGCGCCGTGATCCGCCCGCGGAGCGGCTGCCCGCCGATCGACCGTGTGCCTGGTACGTGAGGTGCGTGAGCGTCCGACATGTTCCGCGATTACCCCGGGACCGCCGCCACCACGCCGGGCCGCACGCGATCCGTGCCGTACGCCGCAGCATGCCACTCCCGCCACGCCGCCGCCCGGGCGTACGGACCTCCCACGGGGCGCCGGGCGGCGATCCTCCGTATAAAGGGCTCGTGGACGGGCAGACGAGCCCGGGGCGCGAACGGTGGAGGTGGACGGGATGACGGAAATCGATCGCGAGGGCCACGGCCCCGTCCGCTACGGGCCGCCCGCCCCCGACGGGGGGCTTCCCGTGCTGCCCGAGCTGAGTGCCGT
Source organism: Streptomyces sp. Tu 2975 (assembly GCF_009832925.1). Classification (GTDB taxonomy): domain Bacteria; phylum Actinomycetota; class Actinomycetes; order Streptomycetales; family Streptomycetaceae; genus Streptomyces. Next base: position 1,400,711 of record NZ_CP047140.1, on the reverse strand, counting down.
CCTGGCCGCCGCCGCGGACGCGGCGGAGGGCGAGCCGCCGGGCGGCGGGCCGACGCTGCGGGAGGCGGCCTGCGGATACTGGTCGCGGCGCGGACTGCGCAGCCGCCCCGGCGAGGTCGTCGCCGCGTCCGGCGCGCAGTCCTTGCTGTTCGCGCTGCTCGGCGCGTACGACGGCGACGTACTGATGCCCCGTCCGTGCCCTGCCTGGTGGACCCCGCAGGTGCGGCTGCTCGGTCGCCCCGCCTACCACGTGCCCGTCCCCGCGGAGTGCGGCGGAGTGCCGGACCCGGTCGCGCTGCTCGAGACCGTGCGCAGGGTGCGGCTGGAAGGCGGCCGGCCCCGGCTGCTCCTGCTGTCCGTCGCCGACGATCCGACCGCCACCGTCACCCCGCCGGAGATGCTCAGTGAGGTGTGCGAGGCGGCGGTCGGTGAAGGTCTGCACATCATCAGCGACGAGACCTGGCGCGACACCGTGCACGAGCCGCACGAGACGATGCTGGTCAGCCCCGCCGAGATGTACGCGGAGCAGGTGACGGTCATGAGCGACCTGGCCGGAGCGCTCCTTCCGTCGTCCTGGCCGGTCTCCGTCGCCCGCTTCCCGCAGGGGGAGCAGGGCGCCGCCCGGCGGGCCAGGACCCTCGACATCCTCACCGCCCTCGGCGCCGTCGTCCCCGCTCCGGTCGCCGCCGCCGCGGCGCACGCGCTCGACGAGCCCCCGGAGATCACCGAGCGGGCGTCGGAAGCGGTCGCGCTGCACGCGCGGACGGCGGCCGCCGTGCACCGCACTGTGGTGGAGGCCGGTGCTGTCTCCCGGCCCCCGCAGGCGGGCCGGCATCTCTACGCCGACCTGGGGCCGCTGCGCGGCCGCCTCGGGGAGCTGGGCGTCAGCGACTCCATGGAGCTGGAGGAGCAGCTGACCGAGCGCCTCGGCATGCCGGTGCCCGGCGGCCACCGGTTCGGCGACGAACTGGGTGCCCTGCACGTCAGACTGGACACCGCGCCGTTCCTGGGTGCCACCGCCGAGCAGCGGCTCGAGTCGCTCGCCTCCACGGAGCCGCTGGAACTGCCGCATGTCGCCCAGGCGTTGGAGCATCTGCGTTCGGTCTTCGACGGCCTCCGCTGACAGCCCGTCGCAGCTGGGCCGCCGCCCGGTCCGGGCCCCGAGGAGGCAGCTCCGGGGAGCGGGTGGTCAGGCGGGCCGGCTGCCGGAGCCGTACGCCGTCCGCAGTCTGCGCCAGACGGCCGGCGCCGCGCCGACCACCAGCGTCAGCGTGACCGCGGCGACGACTCCCTGCCACGGCTCGGCGAACAGCGAACCGCCCACGATGCCGATCAGCCCGTAGGTCGCGGCCCACGCCAGGCAGGCCGGGACGTCGCCGCGTACGAACCGGCGCAGCGGCATCCTGGCCAGCAGGCACGCCAGCATGATCGGTATGCGTCCGGCGGGCACCAGCCGCGAGAGCACCAGCACCGTCACACCGTGCTCGTCGAGCTTGCGCTGTGCCTGCTCCAACCGGTCCGGCGCGGCGCGGTTGCGCAGGGCGGCCAGCCAGCGTGAACCGTTCCTCGAGCGGAACCCGCGCCGTCCGAGCCAGTACAGGGTGACATCACCCAGGAACGCGGCCGCGGAGGCGAGGAGGAAGACGTACAGCAGGGCGAGCGGCGCCATCTGGTGGAAGGCCACCACGGCGGCGGAGGAGACCACAGCTCCGGTCGGCACGACCGGGACCAGCGCGCCGAGCACCACCAGCAGGAAAAGCGAGGGGTAACCCACGGCCTGCTGGGTCGACTCGGGGGGCAGCTGCCGCACGAGCTCCGACAACTGGCCGAACGCCTCGGCGAGCTGGGTCCTCACCGCGTTCCCTCCGGCCGGATCCGCTCGCAGTGTCCGAGGCGGTGCACCGTCACCTTCGGGGCCAGCAGCGCCGCCTTGCGCGCGAACTCGTCCCCGGGCGCGTAGAACTCGTGCGGCCGGATGCCGTCCATCCCGATCGGCCAGTACGTGCCGTAGTGGACGGGCACGGCGGCCCGCGGCGCGAGCGCGGCCGCGGCCTGCGCCGCACGGCCGGCGTCCAGATGACCGTGGCCGAGAAACGGGCCCCAGCCGCCGACCGGGAGCAGTGCCACGTCGACGGGGCCGACCTCGTCCGCCATCGAGTCGAACAGGCCGGTGTCACCCGCGAAATACGTGTGCGACTCGCCGCTGACGACGAAGCCGAGCGCCGGTGAGCGGTGCGGCCCGAGCGGCAGCCGACGCCCGTCGTGCATCGCCGGTACGGCCCGTACGAGAACCTCGCCCACCCGCACCTCGTCGCCCGGCCCGACCTCGGTGATCCGCAGGGCGGCCGTGCGGACGAGCCGGCCGAGCCGCGGCACGGAACGGGCCGCACCGCGCGGCACGATCAGGCGCGTGCCGGGCGCCAGGCGGGCGAGCGACGCGAGGTGCAGATGGTCGGAGTGCAGATGGGAGACGAGGACCGCGTCCGCGTCGGCGGCCTGCGCCGGCGGAAGTTCGCCGCGGCGTCGGCGCAGATGGGCCAGCCGCCGCACGAACAGAGGGTCGGTCAGCACCCTGACCCCGGAGTCCTCGATCGTGCAGGTGGCATGACCCCACCAGGTGACCTCCACCGGCACGCGACGCCTCCTCCTTCGAACCCCCCGTACCGTACGAGCCTAGGGCCTTCGGGGCGGTCCCGGGCCGGTGCGGCCACCCCGCCGGACCCGGCTTCGCGCTGTGCCACGCTGGAGTCCTGCTCGAAGGGTGAGGTGAAGGGGCGTGGGCGAAGGGCGGTGGCGCAGGGCCGGCAGCGCCGTCGTGCGTGTGGCCGTCGTCTGGGCGGTCTCGACGCTGACGATGCTGGCGCTGGCCGGACTGCTGCCGGACTTCCGGCTCCAGTCCGACGACGGCGACAGTGCCACCCGGACCGCGGTCACCGCGGCCTCGGGTGCGGGCGCGTTCGGTCTTCTCACGGGTCTCGTCTGGCCCGTGGTGGTGCGGGCCCTGCTGCTCGTACCCGCCCTGGTGCTGGGCCTGCTGGTGTTCTTCCTCAACGGCTCGCTGCTGCTGATCGCCCTGTGGATCGTTCCCGACGGACGCGGCACGGCCGATCCGGAGACGGCGGTGGTGGTCGCGGCCGTGATGTCGGCGGTCGCCTCCGCGACCTCCACGGCGCTCGCCGTCCGCGACGACAACGCCTACCGGCGAAGGCTGTACCGGCTCGCCCACCGCCGTGGGCGCGGCAACGCCTCGCAGGGCCGACCGAGCCCCCCGGGCACGGTCTTCCTGCAGCTCGACGGCGTCGGCTACGCGGTGCTGCGCCGCGCGGCGGAGACCGGTGTGATGCCGACCGTGGCGGGCTGGGTGGGCGCCACGCACCGGCTCACGCCCTGGCGCACCGACTGGTCGAGCCAGACCGGTGCGAGCCAGCTCGGCATCCTGCACGGCTCGAACCACGACGTGCCCGCCTTCCGCTGGTACGAGAAGGACACCCGCCGGATCGTGGTGAGCAACCGTCCGGCGAGTGCCGGGGAGCTCCAGCGGCGGGCGATCGAGCTGACCGGCGACGGCGGGCTGCTGACGGTGGACGGCGCGAGCCGTGGCAACCTGTTCAGCGGTGGCGCGGACCAGCTCGCCCTGGTGCTGTCGATGGCGGCACGGCGCGGCAGGGCGAACCGTTCCCGCGCGGGCTACTTCGCGTACTTCTCCGATCCGGCCAACGCGGTGCGCACCGCGTTGTCCTTCGTCGCGGAGGTCTGCCGTGAGATCGGCCAGTCGACCAGGGCCCGGCTCCGCGGGGACACGCCACGCGTCGGGCGTGGCGGTCTGTATCCCTTCATCCGAGCCTTCGCCACGGTCGTCGAGCGGGATGTGGTGGTCGCCGCCGTGGTGGGGGACATGCTCGCCGGGCGGAGGGTGGTCTATGCCGATCTCGTCGCCTACGACGAGGTGGCCCACCACTCCGGGCCGCACAGCGGGGACGCCTTCGCGGTGCTGGAGCGGCTGGACCGTTCCCTCGCACTGATCGCCAAGGTCGCGGAGCACGCGCCGCGTGCCTACCGGATCGTGCTGCTCTCCGACCACGGCCAGAGTCCGGGCGACACCTTCGAGGGCGCGTACGGGCTGACGCTGAAGGATCTGGTGCGGGCGGGCTGCGGGCTGCCGGTGCCGCGGCGGGCCGAGCGGTCCAAGAGCGGTGCGGAGGCCCGCGACGCGGCGCGCGACGCGCTGCGGACCGCGCTGCACCGGCAGCCGGCCGGTGACGGTGAGGAACGTCCGGCGTCGGGCTCCGACCCGATCGTGCTCGCCTCGGGGAACCTGGCCCTGATCTCGTTCCCCGACGTGCCGTACCGCATGAGCCAGGAGGAGATCCGGCGCCGCCACCCGGCGCTGCTGCCGACCCTCGCCAACCATCCGGGCATCGGTTTCCTGCTGGTGCGCAGTGAGGTGTACGGCTCCGTGGTGCTCGGCGCGGACGGCACGGAGGTGCCCGTCGACGCGCTGAAGGACGACGACGGACCGCTGGCCGGTTTCGGGCCCGGCGCGGCCGACGCCGTGCGCCGCACCGACTCGTTCCCGCACGTCGCGGACATCATGGTCAACTCGATGCACGATCCGAGGACGGGTGTGGTGCACGCCTTCGAGGAGCAGATCGGGTCGCACGGAGGGCTCGGCGGGGAGCAGTCGCAGGCGTTTCTGCTGTCGCCGTTCGAACTGTCCCCGCCGGTCCCCCCGGGCGTCGATCTGATCGGAGCGGAACAGGTGCACCGGGTGCTGCGCCGCTGGCTGCGGGAGGGGGAAGGGCCGCAGATCCCGGTCGGGCCGGTGAAGGTTTCCCGGCCGGAAGGCGAAACGGAAGAAGAAATTCCGGTTGATGGTGGAGTCGCGCCGGACAAAAACGGGTGATTTCTCCGCAGCCACTCCCGTGCCGGAACATGTCCCGGTTCCCGATCGCCGCGCACGCACCCGGAAGAGGCCGCACACCCCATGACCACCCGAGCACCACAGAACAGGCATGCCCGCAGGTTCGGGCTGCCCGTCGCCACGGCCCTGGTCATGGGCAACATCATCGGCGGCGGCATCTTCCTGCTCCCCGCGTCCGTCGCCCCGTTCGGCACCATCAGCCTGGTCGCGTTCGTGGTCCTCACCGCCGGAGCGATCGCGCTCGCCCTCGTCTTCGGCCGGCTCGCGGAGCGGCACCCCAGGACCGGCGGCCCGTACGTCTACGCCCGCGAGGCGTTCGGCGACTTCGCCGGCTTCCTCGCCGCCTGGTCGTACTGGATCACCACCTGGGTCTCCAACGCGGCCCTCGCCGTCGCCGCCGTGGGCTACCTCGACGTGCTGATACCCGTCCGGCACTCCACGGTGGCCACCATCGCCGCCGCGCTGGTCCTGCAGTGGCTGCCCGCGCTCGCCAACCTGGCGGGCACCCGCTACGTCGGCGCCGTCCAGCTCGTCTCCACCGTGCTGAAGTTCGTGCCACTGCTGCTCGTGGCCGTCGGCGGGCTGTTCTTCTTCGACACCGACAACCTCGGCCCCTTCCAGGCCGGTGACCACAGCGCGGCCGGAGCGGTCTCCGCGTCGGCCGCCATCCTGCTCTTCAGCTACCTGGGCGTCGAGTCCGCCGCGGTCAGCGCCGGCGAGGTCAAGAACCCCGCGCGGAACGTCGGCCGGGCCACGATCCTCGGCACCGCCGCGGCCGCCGGCATCTACCTTCTCGGCACCCTCTCCGTCTTCGGCACCGTCCCCCACGAGGAGCTGGTCGGCTCGACCGCGCCCTTCAGCGACGCGGTCGACTCCATGTTCGGCGGCAGCTGGGGAGGCACGGTCGTCGCCCTGGCAGCCCTCGTCTCCATGGTCGGCGCCCTCAACGGCTGGACCCTGCTCAGCGCCCAGACCCCGTACGCGGCGGCGAAGGACGGCCTGTTCCCGCAGGTGTTCGCCACCAAGCGGCGCGGTGTGCCGACCGTCGGCGTCCTCGTCACCGTCGTCCTCGCGTCGCTGCTGACCGTCTACAACTACACCGCGGGATCCCAGCGGGTGTTCGAGATCCTGGTCCTCGTCACGACCTTCACCGCCACCGTGCCCTACCTGCTGGCCACCGCCGCCCAGATCTACTACCTGCTGTCCGGCCGGCCGGACCGTGTGGACCGGCGGCGCCTCGTGCGCGACGCGGTCCTCGCCGCCGCGGCCTTCGGGTTCTCCATGTGGCTGGTCGCCGGCTCCGGCTACGCGGCCGTCTACCAGGGGGCGTTGTTCCTCTTCGCCGGGGTGCTGGTGTACGCCTGTATGTCGGCCCGCAGGACCAGGGCCGCAGGAACCGAGGAGAGTGGCACGTGCGCGCAGTCGTATTCGACGAGTTCGGTGGACAGCCCGTAGTTCGCGAGGTCCCGGACCCGGAGCCGTCGCCCGACGGCGTCGTCGTCCGGGTCGGGGCGACGGGGCTGTGCCGCAGCGACTGGCACGGCTGGATGGGCCACGACGAAGGCATTGCCACTCCGCACGTCCCCGGTCACGAACTGGCGGGCGTCGTCCACTCCGTCGGCCGCGACGTCGTCCGCTGGAGCCCTGGGGACCGGGTGACCGTGCCGTTCATCTGCGCCTGCGGGCGTTGCGCCGCCTGCGCCGACGGCAACCAGCAGGTGTGCGAGCGGCAGGAGCAGCCGGGGTTCACGCACTGGGGCTCCTTCGCCGAGTACGTCCCGCTCCGCCACGCGGACACCAACCTGGTGGCGCTGCCGGAGACCATGTCGTTCACCACCGCCGCGAGCCTCGGCTGCCGCTTCGCCACCGCGTTCCGCGCGGTGGCCGGCCAGGGCCGGGTGCGGCCGGGGGAGTGGGTCGCGGTGCACGGCTGCGGCGGAGTGGGCCTCTCCGCTGTGATGATCGCCGCGGCCTGCGGGGCCCGGGTCGTCGCCGTGGACGTCTCGCCGGGTGCGCTGGAAATGGCCCGTACCTTCGGCGCGGAGGTCTGTCTGGACGCCTCCGCGCCGGCCGGGGGCGAGGTCGGCGCGGCGCTGCGTGATCTGACCGGCGGCGGCGCCCACCTCTCACTCGACGCCCTCGGCGCCCCGGTGACCTGCGTGAACTCCGTGCAGAGCCTGCGCAGGCAGGGCCGGCACGTGCAGGTCGGCCTCCTCCCGTCGGGTGTCGGGCTGCCCATGGACCGGGTGGTCGCCCTCGAGCTGGAGATCCTCGGCAGCCACGGTATGGCGGCCCACGCCTACCCCGAGATGATGGCCATGGTCGCCTCCGGCGCGCTGCGGCCGGACCTCCTGGTCACCAAGGAGATCGGCCTCGACGCCGCACCCGACGCCCTGACGGCGCTCGGCACCGCGTCCGGCACCGGGGTCACGGTGATCGTCCCGGGCGCCTGACCGGCATGACCTCACGCGTAATCGACCTCATGGCAGGCGCGGGGCAGTCTGTGGGTACCGGGACCCGGGCGGCGCACTCCGCTCGGGCTCCGGGTCCACGACCAGCCCGCAACCTCGACGGAGGCTGATCCGCCATGTCCGCCACCCTGCTCGCCGGGATCTCCCGCAGCACCGAGCCGCAGACCATGCTGCGCCGGTTCCTCGCCGCCGACGCCGTCGTGACCGGCGCCAACGGCCTTGCCTACGTGGTCGCTTCGGGGCCGCTCGGGCGGCTCCTCGGAGTCGACGGGACCCTCCTGCTCGGCCTCGGTCTCTTCCTGACCGCGTACGCGGCGTGCGTCGGCCTGCTCGCCGCCCGGCCCCGGCCGCCGAGGATTGCCGTCACCCTGGTCGTCGACACGAACATCCTGTGGTCGGTGCTCAGCATCGCCGCCCTCGTGCTGTGGCTCGATCCCAACGCTGCGGGCGCCGCCTGGGCCGTGATCCAGGCGCTGACCGTCGCCGGCTTCGCCGTCGCCCAGTGGTCCGCGCTGCGCGCCACCGCTACGGGGTGAGCGACTGGAGGTACTTCACCGTCGCCGGGTCGGCCGGGAGCAGCGTCTCGATGGCCAGCTCGGCGACGGTCACGTCCATGGGCGTGTTGAAGGTCGAGATCGACGACACGAACGAGAGGACCTGGCCCTCGTGCTCGATCCGAAGCGGCAGCGCGAAGTACGGGAACGGCGCTTCCTGCCCCGCCTCGCTGCCGTCGCCCGCCCGGCCCGTGTGTCCGGCGTCGCCGGCCTCCGGAAGTGGATAGGCGGCGACCTCGTCGTACACCGCTCGCAGCGCGTCGGAGCGGGCCAGCGCGATCTGCCGCTCCATCTGGGCCAGCAGATGGGCACGCCACTGGCGCAGATTGCGGATCCGGGGCGCGAGGCCCTCGGGGTGCAGCGTGATCCGCATGGCGTTCAGCGGCGGGGCGAGCAGGTGTTCCGGCAGGCTGTCGAGCAGCATCGCGATGCCCCGGTTCGCGGCGAGCACGTTGTACGTGCCGTCGACGATCAGCGCGGGGTACGGCTCGTAGCCGTTCAGGAGCTGTTCCATGCCCTCACGCAGGGCCTCCATCGCCGGGTCGCCCAGCGGCGTCTCCGCGTACCGGGGGCGTAACCCGCTGCCAGAAGAAGGGAGTTGCGTTCCCGCATGGGGACGTCGAGATGCTCGGCGAGGCGCAGGACCATGTCCTCGCTGGGGCGGGAGCGGCCCGTCTCGACGAAGCTGATGTGGCGGGCGGAGGAACCGGCGCGCAGAGCCAGTTCGAGCTGGCTCAACCGCCGGCGCTCGCGCCATCCGCGAAGCAGCGGCCCTACTCCCTTACCGGACGCGACAGTTGTCATAACCAGACCGTAGTACGCCGGCCACCGCCGACCCACCCGCCGACCCACCCGCCGGCCCGCGCGGGGCCGGACCGGCAGTGGCGGCCGGCTCAGCCCCGGGCGTTGCCCAGCAGCGCTGCGAGGGCCCGTTCGATGTCCAGCGCCGCCGCCTCGTTTCCGGCCGGTACGGCCGCGTACGAGCGGACGAGGAACCGGCGCAGGCCGGCCGTGTCCAGCTGGAGCAGCGCGACGCCCTCCGGCGAGCGCAGTTCGATCATGGTCTGCACGCGTCCGCAGGGCCAGACGTGCACATCGCCGTCGCCGGTCGGTGCGCGCAGTCCGGCGTCGAGCAGGCTGCGGGCGAAGGTCCAGGTCACGCCGGTGTCGTTCAGGCAGGCCTCCGGGGGGAAGACCATGCGGACGGCGAACGGGTCGGCGTCGCAGTAGCGCAGAACCACCGGCACGGCCAGGGAGTGGGGCGCATCGCTGATGAGACGGGCCCGGACGGATTGCTCGATGGTCGATGACATCGCTCGCTCCTCTGCTGCTGCGCGGTTCCGCTCTCGTGCACGAACGTCGTCACGGGCAGTGGGCCCACGAGCGACGCCAGTGGCGCGTGTGACCTGCATCACCAAGACTGAAACGATTGAGCCAGGATGGCTAGGGTTTTGCGCCACCGCATATCCGTGTAATTCGGACCGGCGGCGGGTTACGGGCGGGTACCCCGCAGGGCGGATCCGTGCGGCGTCGGCCGGGAGTGTGGCAGGCGGGGAAGGGGAGGCCCCGGCCGGACGGGGGTTTCCGGCCGGGGCAGTCACTGGGCGTGGTGCGAACGGCGGTCGTCGCCGGACGGCGCGCTCCTCGGGAGTGTCGGTCCGACGGTCATCCCGGTGCGCAGATGGCGAGCGCGGGGGACTGCGTCCCCTTCACATCCACGTGTAGATGAACGATAAACCATCGAACGGCGTACCGTGGAATCCCGGCCCTGGTTGTGACGAGTGTTACTCGCCGTTACCCCAGGTGGCTTCCGGCCCCTGGCCCGCTCGCCGCGCACCTCCGGCTCACCCGCCGCCCCGCGCGACCACGGAACCCAGCACCTGCGGCAGCGGGTACCAGTCGGCGGACACCACGCTCGCGTGCCGCCCCGCCAGCAGTGCCACACGGTCGCGGGCCTGCTGCTCCGTCGGATTCGTCCCGTCGATCGCGGGCGCGACGCCGTGCGCGTCCGTCATCACGACGAGGTAGTGGTTGCGGTCGTACCAGGAGGTGTCGACCGACCCGCCCGCGTACACCCCCGCGTTTCCGTCGAACACGACGAACCACGGCCGGATCGAGGCGTCCGCGTACCGGCTGCGCGGATCGCCCGCCGCGGCGTGGTGCACGGCGGGGAAGGCGCCCGCCTCGCCGAGACGGCCCGCCGACCGCAGGTCGCGCAGATGCGTCGCGTACTCACGGTCGGTCCACAGCGAGTCGAACGGGTTGTCCTCCTCGAGCGTGCCCGGGATCAGCTCGACCACGAACTTCCCGGCCAGCGCGGAACGCGCGGGCCAGCCGTCCGTCCGCACCGCGGTGTCCAGATCCGGGTGCCCGCCGGCCAGGTCCGCGGGCCGGAACAGGGCGTCACCGAGCCGCGCCCTCAGCAGGGCGTCCAATCCCGCCGGCCCGCGGCCCTGTCCGCCCTGGAAGCCGTCCTTGAACTCCAGCTTGATCAGGATCGGCCGGTGGTCCGGGTGCGCGTCGTGCCAGGCCCGCATGTCGGCGAGGCAGCCGCCCAGGTCCTGGTTGCGGGACTTGGCGCGCAGCTCGGCGGCGACGGCGGCGTTCACGCAGTTGTTGTCGTTGCCCACCGGGTTGCTGTGCGAGACCCGCCACGATCTGCCGAAGGCGTTGGTCCACACGTCGATCTCGAGCATTGCCGCGCCCGAGTCGAGCGCGTCCGCGAAGTACGGGTACTTCGACTTCTCGTAGGCGTTGTGGACGCCGACCCCGGTGGTGGCGGAGTAGGGCAGCTGCCCGGTGTCCGCCGGGCCGGTGGTGGACGCCTGCGCCGGAGCGAGTGCGGCTGCCAGCAGTCCGGCCGCTACGGCCGTCGTCGTAGCGGCGCGAGAGAACGTGCCCATGGGGCCCCTGTCTGTGCGTCGATCGGTCAAATCGACGGAACATTAGGGGAGTTGGGTGAACCATGGGGAGACTGAACCCGGCCGTTGCGGACGCCTCCGGTGTGCGGTGCGGGCAGGCCGCCGAGGGCCGGCGGGCCATGGCGCGGCGCCGGGGGTGCGTGCGTCGCCCGGCCGGGGCACGATGGCCGCATGCTGCTCGCCCGCGTCGCCGAAGTGTCCCGTGAGGTGGCCGCCACATCGGCCCGCTCGCGCAAGATCGCCGCGCTGGCGGACCTCTTCGCGGAGGCCTGGCCGGAGGACGTGGCCCTGGTCATCTCCTACCTGGCCGGGAGGGTGCCCCAGGGCCGCATCGGCATCGGCTGGAGCGTCCTCAAGGAGTCCGTGCCGCCCGCCGCCGTGCCGTCCCTCACCGTCGGCGGGACCGACGCCGCGCTCGCGGCCCTCGCCCAGGTCTCCGGCCCCGGCGCCCAGGCGGAACGCCGCACCCGGGTGCACCGGCTGATGTCGGCGGCCACCGCAGAGGAGCAGGAGTTCCTTGTACGGCTCCTCACCGGAGAGGTCCGTCAGGGCGCCCTGGACGCCGTCGCGCTGGAGGCCGTCGCGAAGGCCGCGGGAGCTCCGTCGGCGGACGTGCGCCGCGCCGTCATGCTGGAAGGATCACTGCCCCGCGTCGCGGCGGCGCTGCTCGCCGGCGGGCCGGCGGCACTCGAGCAGTTCCGGCTGCGGGTCGGCAACCCCGTACAGCCCATGCTCGCCCACAGCGCGAAATCCGTGACCGAGGCCGTCAAGGCCCTCGATGCCGCCTGCGTCGTCGAGGAGAAACTCGACGGCATCCGCGTGCAGGTGCATCGGGACGGGTCCGATGTCCGGATCTTCACCAGGTCCCTCGACGACATCACCGACCGGCTGCCCGAAGTGGCCCAGCGGACACGGGAGATGACGGGCGACCGGTTCATCCTCGACGGGGAGGTCATCGCGATGGCCGCCGACGGCAGGCCCGTCCCCTTCCAGGACATCGCCTCCCGCGTGGGCTCGCGTCTCGACGTCGAGGCGGCCCGCACCACTCTGCCGCTGTACCCGGTGTACTTCGACGTCCTCGCCGCCGACGGGGAGCCGGCGCTCGACCTGCCGGGCCGTGAACGGCACCGGATCCTCGCCCGGCTCGTCCCCGAACCGACGCGGGTGCGGCGCACGGTCGTCGAGGACCCGTCCGATCCGGCCCAGGTCGCCGCCGCGGAGGAGTTCTTCACCGCGACCCTGGACCGGGGACAGGAGGGCGTCCTCGTCAAGGCACTGGACGCGCCGTACAGCGCCGGCCGCCGCGGCCGCTCATGGCTCAAGGTCAAGCCGGTCCACACCCTCGACCTGGTGGTCCTGGCCGTCGAACGGGGCCACGGCCGGCGCACCGGACTGCTCTCCAACCTCCACCTCGGTGCCCGCTCGTCCGACGGCGGCTTCGTGATGCTCGGCAAGACCTTCAAGGGACTCACCGACGAGATGCTGCGCCGGCAGACCGACATGCTCGGGGAACTGGCCGTCGAGGACGACGGTTTCACCGTGCGCGTCCGGCCGGAACTGGTCGTGGAGATCGCCTACGACGGGCTTCAGCGGTCCACCCGCTACCCCGCGGGCGTCGCCCTGCGGTTCGCGCGGGTGCTGCGCCACCGGCCGGACAAATCCGCGGCGGAGGCCGACACGATCGAACAGGTCCTGGCCGCCGGCCGCTGATACGAACCCGGCCGCTGATCCGCTGCCGGCAGCGGATCAGCAGCCGGCGACCCGCCCTGCCCGTCTGCTCAGCGCAGGCCGAGCACCTTGTCGGCGAAGGCCCACAGGTTGCCCGTGGTCCGGTCGATCTGCTCCTCCAGCGTGAGGTTCTCCTCGTAACGTCCGTGGCGCAGCTTCGGCTGCCTCTTGCCGCGGATGTACAGCGAGCAGGCCAGATCGGCGCACAGATACGTGCCGACCGTGTTCCCCTCCCGTCCCGCCGCGCCGGCCAGCGGCGCCGCGAACAGGGTCACCCCCGACGAGGCGTGGGCGGTGAGGCACGCCTGGCACATGCTCGACTTCACCGCACTGGTCCGTCCGGTGGACGGGACACGGAGGGTGATACCGACCGGTCCGTCCTCCCGCGGCAGCACCAGATGCGCCTTCAGCGGTGCTCCTGGATCGACCCAGCCCAGGAAGTCCAGGTCGGACCAGGGGACTTCGGCGAAGTCGGCGGGCAGGCGCAGACGCGTCGCCTCACCCTTGGTGCAGTTCACGAAGCAGGCGCGGATCTGTTTGTCGGTCAATGGTTCCACTCGGTGGAACGTACACAGCGTGGCCCGTGCAGGCACCCGATTTATCGGGCATCGGATCTATGGTGTTCCCGTCCGCCGCCCCTGCCGGAAGGATCCTGGCCATGCCCACAGAGCCGCTGTCGCAGAAGGAGATCGAGGACCGGCTCCGGGAGCTTCCCGGCTGGTCCCTGGAAGGCGACAGGATCGCCCGCTCCTACCGCCTCGACTCACACTTCGCGGCGACCGCCCTGGTCGTCCACGTCGCCCAGATCCAGGAGGAGCTGAACCACCACTCCGACCTCACCCTCGGCTACAACACGGTCGCCCTGACCGTCCAGTCGCACGACGTGAACGCCCTGACGGAACGCGACTTCGCCCTGGCCGAGCGCGTCGAGCAGATCGCCCCGGCCCACGGGGCGAACTAGCCCGGGTCGCGAAATGAGCGGCCGTCCGCCCGCCGGTCCGGCATGCTCCTGGTCATGCTCGACTACGACCGTGAGGCCGACGCGTACGACGCCACCCGCGGCGGCGTGCCCAGGGCGGAGGCCGCCGCCGCGGCCGTCCTCGGCCTGGTGCCGGACCGGGCGCGCACGCTGCTCGACATCGGCTGCGGCACCGGCCTGGTGACGGAACGGCTGCGCCGCCCCGGGCTGCGCGTGCTCGGCTGCGACGGTTCGTACGGGATGGCCCGCAAGGCCACCTGCCGCATCGGCGGCGCCGTGGTCCTCGGCGACGTACGGCGGCTGCCGCTGCGCGACGCGGCCGTGGACGCGGTCAGCGCCGTGTGGCTGCTGCACCTCGTGCCCCGGTCCGCCGCGGTCGTCGCGGAGGCCGCCCGGGTGCTCAGGCCCGGCGGGGTGTTCGTCACCACCGTCGACAAGGACGCCGGTCACGACGTGGACAGCGACATCGACACCGTCCTGCGCCCCCATCGCTCCTTCGCCGCGGCCTCCGACCGCTCCGACAGGGTCGAGGAGTACGCCGCTGCGCACGGCCTGCGGCCCGTAGGCGGCACGCGGTTCGCCGGACACGGCCAGGGCCGCACACCTCGCGACGCCGCCACCGCCCTCTCGGCGGGACGCTTCCGCTCCTGGTTCACCGGCACGGACGGCGCGACGGCCCGCGCGCTCGCCGCGCAACTGGCGCTGCTGCCCGGCCAGGACAGCCGCCGCCCCGATCCGTCGTACACCCTGCGCGCGTTCCGCAAGGAAGGCTGACGCGGCCGGCTCCCCGCAGGCCGTCGCCGGTGCCGTCGGCAGGTGTCGCGGCCGTGCCGGCATACGCGTCCGTCTACGCTGGTGGCCATGGACGCTCTCGCCGGACTTCTGGACGGGCCGCGGGCCAGGGGGGCTTTTCTGCTGCGCATGGTGATGGAGCCGCCGTGGTCCGTGCACATCGACGACGAGGCCCCGCTCTGTCTCATGTGCGTCACCCAGGGGGAGTCGTGGATCGCCCCGGCCTCCGGCGAACCGGTGCTGCTGCGGCCCGGCGACGTGGCGGTCGCACGCGGACCGGAGCCGTACACGGTCTCCCACGCGCCCGGTGCGGAGCCGCAGGCGAGGATCGGACCCGGCGGCACGTGCCACACGCTCCAGGGGGAACCGCTCGCCCAGGCCATGCGGCTCGGCGTGCGTACCTGGGGCAACGCGCCCGACGGCTCGACGTCCATGCTGATCGGCACCTACCAGATGAAGGGCGAGGTCAGCGGCCGGCTGCTGGACGCACTGCCGCCGCTGCTGCACCTGTCGGCAGAGGTGTGGAACCACCCGCTGATGACCGTGCTCGACGAGGAGATCGCCCGTGACGACCCCGGCCAGAGCGTGGTGCTCGACCGGGTGCTGGACCTGCTGCTGATCGCGGTGCTGCGCACCTGGTTCTCCCGCCCGGACGCCGAGGCCCCCGCCTGGTACCGGGCCATGGGCGACCCGGTGGTCGGGCAGGCGCTGCGGCTGATCCAGGACGGCCCGGCCCGCCCATGGACCGTCGCGACGCTGGCCGCCGAGTGCGGGGTCTCCCGTGCGGCGCTCGCCCGGCGCTTCAACGATCTCGTCGGCGAGCCACCGATGGCGTACCTCACCGGCTGGCGGCTCGCGCTCGCCGCCGATCTGCTGCGCGAGAGCGACACGACGGTGGAGGCGGTGGCCAGAAAGGTCGGCTACAGCGGCTCGTTCGCGCTGAGCGCCGCCTTCAAGCGGGTACGGGGCATCAGCCCGCAGGAGCACCGAACGGGTGGTGCTTTGCCGGAACGGCAACAAAGCTCGCCGTAATCGCAGGACGCGGTCCACTCTGTGGCCATGAGCCATCACCACGACTCCACCCACATCGACTGGGACGAGCACGCGCAGTTGCTGGAGCAGGGCGCGGAACTGCAGGGCCCCATGTACCGGCAGACGGCCGACTGGCTTCGCGAGCTGGTGCCGGCCGGCGGCGTCCGGCGCGTACTCGACATCGGCAGCGGCCCCGGAGTGATCACCGGCCTGCTGGCGGAGGCGTTCCCGTACGCCGAGGTCGTCGCCGTGGACGCCGCCGCACCGCTGCTGGAACGGGCACAGGCGCGCGCCGCCCGCAACGGCCAGGCCGACCGCGTCCGTACGCATCGTGCCGAACTGCCCGACGGCATCCAGGACCTCGGGGAGGCGGACCTCGTCTGGGCGGCAGGATCCGTGCACCACCTGGGCGACCAGCGCGCCGCGCTCGGGGCGCTGGCCCGCCTCGTGCGGCCGGGCGGTCTGGTCGCCGTCCTCGAGGGCGGGCTGCCGGCCCGTCATCTGCCGCGCGACTTCGGGATCGGCAGGCCCGGCCTGGAGAGCCGGGTCGGTGCCGCCGTCGACGAGTGGTTCGCGCGGATGCGGTCGGAACTGCCCGGCGCGAAGGACGAGGCCGAGGACTGGCGGGCACTGCTCGCCGCGTCGGGGCTGACGCCGAGCGGTACGCGCTCCTTCCTCCTCGACATCCCGGCGCCCGCGCCGGCGGCGGTGCGGGAGCAGTTGGTGTCCGCCTTCGCGTGGCAGCGCCGGTTGGTCGAGGGGCTGCTGCCCGACGAGGACATCGCGACCCTGGACCGGCTGCTCGACCCCGAGGACCCGGAAGGGCTGCTGCGGCGGTCCGACGCGTACATGCTGGCCGCGCGCACGGTGTTCACGGCCCGCAAGGACTGAACCGGACTCCGGGACCGAACCGGATGCGCGGTCGAAGGGGACGCGAGCGCTGCGGCCCGTATCCGGTCCGGCCCGTCAGGAGGGCACCGGCTCCAACCGCCACCACTGGCCCGGGGAGTCGGTGTCCTCCCACTGCTGGACGTTCGCCCCGTCCTCACTCGAACCGCCGGCCACCTCAAGCAGCAGTCCGCTGATGAAGCTGACGATGGTCACCGTGCCCGGCGAGTCGAGATGCTGTTCGACGATCCACTCCTGGGCGCCGAAGTTGTTCGCCTTCCACTGCTGGACGTTGGCGCCGTTCTCCGTCGAGGCGTTCGCCACGTCGAGGCGTTTGCCGCCGGCCACGTTGACGAAGTGGTACAGCCCGTTGCCGTTGGGCACCGGCTCGATACGCCACTGCTGGGCCGGCGAACCGTTCTCCTTGCCCTGCTGGACGTTGACGCCGCTGCCGCCGCGTCCCCCGAGCACCTCCAGCAGCAGCCCGCTGCCGACGTTGCGCACCAGGTAGACCCCTGGCTCAAGTGGCCCGTTCACGCTCCCCGCCTCCCGTCCGGCGCCTCCGGGTGTGAGGCGGGGATCATCGTCGCACCCGCCACCGACAGTGGCCCGCCGCGGCGTCGCCCCACCCGCGACAGCGAACGGCGGGCCGGTTCCCCGGCCCGCCGTTCACCGTTCTCGAAGGCTCCTCGTCCCCGTGGAAGGACGGCTCAGGAGTTGACGTCCGCCGGCTCCGGACCGAGCCGCCGGCCCTCGTCCAGCGCGGTGAACGCCGCCAGGTCGTCGGCGTCGAGCTCGAAGTCGAACACGTCGATGTTCTCCTGGATCCGGGACGGGGTCACGGACTTGGGAATGACGACGTTCCCGACCTGGAGGTGCCAGCGCAGCACCACCTGGGCGGGTGTGCGGTCGTGCTTGCGGGCGACCGCGACGACGGTGGGCGCCTGGAGGAGATCCTTGCCCTGTCCGAGCGGTGACCAGGCCTCGGTGGCGATGCCGTGCTTCTCGTGGAAGTCCCTGAGCCCGGACTGCTGGAGCTGCGGGTGCAGCTCGACCTGGTTCACAGCGGGGACGACGGACGTCTCACCCATGAGGCGCTCGAGGTCCTCGACGCGGAAGTTGGACACGCCGATGGATTTGGCGCGGCCGTCGGCGAGGATCTTCTCGAAGGCCTTGTACGTGTCCACGTAGGTGTCCATGGCCGGCATCGGCCAGTGGATGAGGTACAGGTCGACGTAGTCGAGCCCCAGCTTCCCGAGCGAGGCGTCGAAGGCGCGCAGCGTCGAGTCGTATCCCTGCTCGGAGTTCCACAGCTTGGTGGTGACGAACAGCTCCTCGCGGGCGATCCCGGAGCCGGTGACGGCCTTGCCGGTGCCCGCTTCGTTCCCGTAGATGGCGGCGGTGTCGATGCTGCGGTATCCCGCCTCCAGGGCGGTGGTGACCGTCTGCGCCGCTTCGTCGTCGGGCACCTGCCAGACACCGAAGCCGAGTTGCGGCATCGCGACGCCGTTGTTGAGGGTGATGAAGGGGACCTTGCTCACGAGCGGTCGATCCTTACGTCGTCGGTTGGGTACTCCCATCGTCAACGATCATCGCGGTGGACGCATTCCCGCCTTCGAAGTTGGCGCGATACCGCTCCCTCGTCCTCGGTCCAGACCATTGACCGCAACCCGTCAACGCGGGACTCTGCTTCAGATCGCTGAACGATGCACACCGACATGAACACCGTCTCGGTCTGTTCGGCCCAGCAGGACTCCTGACCCCCACATCAAGGACCTCGGCGGCTACCGGTGGCAGGCCCACGCCCTCACCGGCGACGCCACGCGCACCGACCCGGCCTGCCGGCTCTCGCCCGACCGCACGCTCGTGTGCGGCCTCGTCGACCGGCCGGACAGCGTGCTGCCGGCAGTACCCGGGCACCTCCACCGCAAGGAAGGACCAAGAACATGAACGCATCCCGCAGGGCGGTGCTCGGCGCGGCACTCGGCGGCGCGGTCGCGGCCGGACTTCCCGCGACACCGGCGAGCGCCGCCTCCTGGCAGCTGCGCTGGTCGCCCTCCGCGAGCCGCGACGGGCTCCGGGCCTTCGAGACGATCGAGGACGACCGCGCCGGCTCGCACCCGTCCGGCGCGCCCCACATCCGCACCGAGGGCGACAACTTCCGCTTCACCATGCACACGGCCGACCGTGACACGCACACCGACCGGCAGCGCCAGGAGGTCACCGGCTGCCGCAACGGCGACGGGTACCTCCGCTGGACGTCCGGACAGACCTGGCGGATCACCTACTCGATGTTCCTGCCCAGCTCGCTCAAGGCGACCAGCACCTTCACCCACATCATGCAGATGAAGCAGCCGGGCACCGGCACGTCCCCGATCGTCGTCCAGTCGCTGCGTCGCGTCGGCGGCGTGCAGACCATCGAGCTCAAGGTGTTCACCGGGGACGTGCTCGTGGGCCGGACCGACCTCGGACCGCTCCACGACAGGTGGACCGACGTCGACCTGCGGATGAAGATCGGCAACGGCACGTCCGGCACCGTGCGCTGGATCCTCAAGAGCGGCGGCGCCACGCTGATCGACGCGTCCGAATCGGGCGTCGACACCTTCCTCGCGGACCGGGTCCGCCCCAAGTGGGGCATCTACCGCTCGCTCGGGGACACTTCCGGCTCGCTCCAGAACTGCCACATGCTGCTCACCCGCATGCGGGCCTACCAGCTCGTCTGAGGCCCGCTCAGCCGTAGAGGGCGTCGACCTCGGCGGAGTAGGCGTTCTCGATCGCCTTCCGCTTCAGCTTCAGCGACGGCGTCAGCAACCCGTGCTCCTCGCTGAAGGGATGCGCCAGGATCCGGAACGTACGGATCGACTCGGACTTGGAGACCAGGGTGTTCGCGGCGACCACCGCGCGGCGGATCTCCATCTCCAGGTCCGGGTCGCGCACCATCTCCGCGGGTGGCAGCAGCGGCCTGCCCTGAATGGCCAGCCAGTGCTCCACCGACTCCTGGTCGAGGGTGACGAGCGCCGCGATGTAGGGCCGGTCGTTGCCGACGACGATGCACTGCGCCACCAGCGGGTGCGCGCGCACCCGCTCCTCCAGTCCGGCGGGCGAGACGCTCTTGCCGCCGGAGGTCACCAGGATCTCCTTCTTCCGCCCGGTGATGGTCAGATAGCCGTCCTCGTCGAGGGCGCCCAGGTCACCGGTGGCGAGCCATCCGTCGTGCAGCACCGCGTCGGTGGCCTTCGGGTCACCCAGATACCCCTGGAAGATGTTTGCCCCGTGCAGCCACACCTCGCCGTCCTCCGCGATGTGCACGGTCGTGCCGGGGACGGGCAGGCCGACGGTGCCGTACCGGGTGCGCTCGGGCGGGTTCGCGGTGGCGGCGGCCGTCGACTCGGTGAGTCCGTAGCCCTCGAAGATGGTGACGCCCGCGCCCTCGAAGAACAGCCCGAGTCGCCGGTCCATGCCGGATCCGCCGGACATCGCGTGGCGCACCCGGCCGCCCATCGCGTCGCGGACCTTCCCGTACACCAGCTTCTCGAAGAGCTGGTGCTGCATCCGCAGACCCGCGGAAGGGCCCGGGCCGAGACCGAAGGCCCGGTGCTCCAGAGCCTCCGCGTACCTCACGGCCACCTCGGCCGCCTTGTCGAAGGCGCCCGCCTTGCCTGCGCTCTCCGCCTTGCGACGGGCGGCGTTGAAGACCTTTTCGAAGATGTACGGGACGGCCAGGATGAACGAGGGCCGGAACGCGGCCAGATCGGGCAGCAGCGCGCTCGCCTGGAGCACCGGCTGGTGGCCCAGTTTGACCCGCCCGCGGATCGCCGCCACCTCGACCATCCGGCCGAAGACGTGCGACAGCGGCAGGAACAGCAGGGTGGAGGCCTCGTCGCCCGGCTTGGAGTGGAACACCGGCTCCCACCGGCCGATCATCGTGTCCGCCTCGAACATGAAGTTGGAGTGGGTGATCACGCAGCCTTTGGGGCGGCCCGTGGTGCCGGACGTGTAGATGATCGTGGCCACCGAGTCGGGCGTCACCGCCCGCCGGTGCCGGTGCACCACGTCGTCGTCGATGTGCGCGCCTGCCGCGACCAGTTCCTCCACCGCGCCCGCGTCCAACTGCCACAGCCGCTTCATCAGCGGCAGCCGGTCGATCACGGAGCCGATCGTCATGGCGTGGTCCTCGTACTCGACCATGCACGCGGAGACCTCCGAGTCGTGCAGCATCCAGAAGACCTGCTCGGCCGACGAGGTCGGGTACAGCGGCACGGACTGGGCGCCGACGGTCCACAGCGCGAAGTCGAACAGCGTCCACTCGTAGCGCGTACGGCTCATCAGGGCGACGCGGTCGCCGAACCGGACGCCGTGCGCGAGCAGCCCTTTGGCCAGCGCCAGCACCTCGTCACGGAACTGCGCCGACGTCACGTCCTGCCAGCGGCCCTCACCGTCCTTGCGGCCGAGCGCGACATGGTCGGGGTCGTCGAGGGCATGGTCGAAGACCGCGTCCGCAAGTCCGCCGACCTGAGGCGCCGCGGCCATGGGTGGGACAGTGAACTCGCGCAATGGCTGCTCCTTGTGGCGCTCCGCACAGCGCCGTGACCGTACCCCACGATTTCGTCGGGCGGGAGGGTCCTCGTGAACTGTGGACGAAAGACGTAGGCACAGGTCAGCGGCGGTGACCGGGGAGTGGACGGCCGCGTGGGAGCCGATTACTGACCGGCCGGTAAGGAGTCCCGTCTGCAATCTCCACCGAATCTGTACGGCGTGATCACCGGCGCTCTACGGCCGACGGTCCCGGTCCGTACCGGATGGAACGCTTCCGTCGAGTTTGCGCTGCGCCTCGTCCCGTCGCCGGGGCGTCGCCGTCGCCGTTGCCGGGGCTGCCGTTGCCGCCGGCGTCAGCGGGGCACGGTGCCGTGCAGCCGGTCGCCCGCTGCCAGCAGGGAGGCGGCCAGCGCCTCAGCGGCCTCTTTGGCCGCGTCCCTGCGGCGGCCCTGGAGGAGCACGAAGTCGACGGTGCCCAGCTCGGGCAGCCCTGCCCGGTCCGGCACCGTCACCAGGCCGGGCGGGATCAGCCCGCGGGAGTGGGCCATCACGCCCAGACCGGCGCGGGCGGCGGCCACCAGTCCGCTGAGGCTGCCGCTCGTACAGGCGATCCGCCAGGACCGGCCCGACTGCTCCAGCACCTCCAGGGCGCGGGCCCGGGTGACGGCCGGTGGCGGAAAGAGGATCAGCGGCAGCGGGCGCTCCGGATCCACCCGCAGTCCCTCGGCCGAGATCCACACCATGCGGTCCCGCCAGACCAGCTCGCCGTGCGTGGCGCCAGGGCCGCGCTTGGCGAGCACCAGGTCCAGCCGGCCCGCCTCCAGCCGCTTGTGCAGGGTGCCCGACAGCTCCACGGTGAGTTCGAGGTCCACCTCGGGATGGTCGCGGCGGAACGCCTCGAGGATCTCCGGCAGCCGGGTCAGGACGAAGTCTTCCGACGCGCCGAACCGCAGCCGCCCTCGCAGCCGGGTGCCCGTGAACCAGGCGGCGGCGCGCTCCTGCGCCTGAAGGATCGTGCGGGCGAAGCCGAGCATGGCCTCGCCGTCCTCCGTCAGCTCCACGCTGTGGGTGTCGCGGCTGAACAGCGGCCGGCCGGTGGCGTCCTCGAGCCGGCGCACGTGCTGGCTGACCGTCGACTGGCGCAGCCCCAGGCGGCGGGCGGCCTGCGTGAAGTTCAGCGTCTGCGCCACGGCCAGGAACGTACGCAACTGGGTCGGGTCGTACATGTGCCGAGGGTATGCCGAGCAGGGGAGCGGAGACGTACGAGGCACCTCGGCAGCGTCGGTGACACGGCAGCTGACGCCGGCCGCGGGTCCGCCTGCCTCCGCTGTGGTGCATCCGCCAACACGACGGCGTGCGTGAGCTTGATGGGGCACAATCGTCGTCTGGTACGGCCGTCTGCTGCGGGGCGGCACAAGTCGAGGGGGACGGATGCAGGATGCAGATGTGGTCGAACTCGATCTGCCCGACGGCGGGACTGTCCTGGTAAGGGCGCAGCATCTGCACCGCGCACAGGACGAGGAGGACGACCAGGGTCCCAGCAATGTCGGTCTGCGCGACGCTCTGTCCTTCTCAACTGTCAGCACGGCGATCCGGGGAGTCGCCGCCGAGGTCCACAGGGCCGTCGCATCGGTCGGACCGGACGTGGCCGAGGTCGAGCTCGGCTTCGAAGTGGCGTTGAAGGGATCTCGCTTGGTCTGCCTTCTGGCGGACGCGGAGACGAAGGCCACGATCAGGGTGCGTCTCGAGTGGCAGAAAAACGCCTCCGCGGCAGGGCAGTGAACGCCCTTGGACGCCGGCAACTTCCTCGGTCGTTTGGGTCGTTTCGTGGTCCATGTCCATGGGGCGGGAGTACGCGGCGGTACGGGGTTCTTCGCCGCGCCCGGACGTGTCCTGACGTGTGCTCATGTAGTGGCCGCCAAAGTTCCTGACACGCTGGGTGTGATCCGCACCGTCGATCGCGTGCAGGTGCGTTGGGAGGGGGAGGACTACGAAGGACTGGTGGAAGCCGTTCCGAACGCCCATGAGGGAGCGGGACTCTGGGGGTACCCGGACCTCGCCGTCATCACCCTGCCGTACCTGCCTCGTGACCACTCATGGTTCTCGCTGACAACCGCGAAACCTGCGCCGGGGGCCCAGCTCCTCGCCGCCGGCTTCAGCGCTCTCTATCAGCGTGGCACGCCCCAACTCGGCGCAAGCACAGTTGAGTGCGAGGGACCTGCTGGCTTCTGTGATGAGGAGATGCTGAAGGTCAAAGCCGGAGAGTTGGCGCCGGGTATGTCCGGAGGGCCGTTGCTCGATCTGAAGTCTGGAAGGGTCGTCGGCTTGGTGACCACAACCCGGAAGGAAGGATCGGACATGGGGGGCCTGGCGCTCCCCGCTTCTGTGGTGAGCCGCCGGTTCCATGACGTATGGGATTCGAATCAGTGGGCGGCGCGTCCCCCGGGTGACGACTTGTGGGCGCTCTTCGGCGACCTCCGGCATGAATCGGCGTACCGAGGGCTGTTGTCCGAGGCCGAGTGCCGCGAGCTGGCGACCGCCGCCGACCAGTTGGCCGTAAACCCCAACGCCCTGTACTGGCGGGCGGTCGGCGAACTCGGCCGGGCACCGGACAAGCCGCTGGAGAACAGCACCGCTCTGGTCCGGGAGTGCGCAGATGCCCAGCCCGCCCGCGTGGGCGCACCCCATCCCTTGGTGCGTCTCGCCGAGATCGTGGCGGTTGAGCACGCCCGACGGGCAGGCGGCGGCTACCACACGCAGGCGTCGAACCACGAGCCTTCCACCCGCCGGCTAAGGAAACTGCCGGGAATCATCGCCGATAGGCTCGGTGAGCCGTATGCGCCGTGTGAAGAGGCCTTCGATGGGAGGACAACGGGCGGAACCCAGTGCTCTGCGATCGAAGTGCGATTGACACCGTCGGGTTCCAACCGGCGACGGTACCTGCTCAGCATATGGAAACACATGGACCCGCCTGGCTGCCCTGTGCAGGCCGTCTGTATGGACGAAGCAGTGACGCTGGCGCAGGCCCGTGACCATGTGCGCAAAGAACTACCGCTGGTCCTGCAGCAGTTGAAGGGACAAGCGGAGGAGATCGTCGTCGAGTTCACCCTGCCGCGCAAGCTGCTGACAGAGGCAGTGGTGGATGAATGGGACCTCGGCCACAAGTGGGCGCCGCTTGGAACGCTGTTCGTCGTCGTGCTGCGAGCATTGGACCGCACCCCGGTGACACGCGGAAGCTGGTTGCACCGCTGGAGACACATCGAGACCGGTGCCAAGGCGGATGACCCCGCGTCGGTCAACTGGGTCGATTGTCGGAGCAGCGGCGACATAGGCACGCTGTTCGCTTCCCTCCAGCAGGCGAACTCGCTGGCCGTGCTGGGGATTTCCTACCAACCCGACAACGGCACGGGCAGGCAAGCGCTCGAGGCGGCGATTCATGCCGGGATCCCCGCTGCGGTGTGGCCTCGTGCGACGTGCCCCGAGCACGCGCCGGCCGGTCGTGCGCGAGCAGTGGACGCGTGTGGGGTGGTGTCCGAAGAACCTGCCCCCGCGTGCACCGGTGACCGTTTCCAGCGGGCCGTCGAACGCCAAATGACCGGGCAGCCGCTCTCCGAACTGCCCAAGCTGGTGAAGAGACTGAGGATCGACGCCAGAGTGCGGCCCCAGGACAGCGATCACTGCGGACGGGCGCTCACACTGCTGTGGGACGACCCGACCCGCGAGGTCCCGGACGGCGGCGCAAGGGCCCTTGTCGCCCCATCCTGGCCATGACGACGCTGTCCGCGCCGGGTCCGTCACGAAAGAAGACGTCAGGACGAAGGAGGTACGACAGTGAGCGAGTGGCACATCTTCCGTGGCACGAACGATCAACACGACGGCATCGACCGCCTCCCCGCTCCGCCGAGTTGGCGTTCGTTCGACGAGGAGACGGCGGTCGAACCCGTCACGGAGGCGTGGAAACCGGCCGACATCAAACGTGCCGCCTCGTACCAGGTGGATCCGGCGATTCTGGATCTCGTCAATGCGGCCCTGTACTTGAGACGGCCGCTGCTGGTGACCGGAAAGCCGGGTGTCGGCAAGTCCACTCTCGCACTCGCCATCGCCTACGAGCTGCGCCTCGGCCCCCTGCTGCGCTGGCCGATCACCAGCAGGACCACCCTGGGGACGGCCTGTACAGATACGACGCCATCAGCCGGCTGCACGATGTGAACCTGAAGGACCAGAAGGTCGAGAGCGACATCGGCCGCTACATCACCCTGGGGCCCCTGGGCACCGCTCTGCTGCCGTACCAGCGCCCGCGAGCCCTCCTCATTGACGAGATCGACAAGGGGGACATCGACCTGCCCAACGACCTGCTCACCGTCTTCGAGTCAGGCGACTACCAGATTCCGGAGCTTGTTCGAGCGGCGACCAGCCAGTCGACCGTGCATGTCAGCACGGCCGACGGTGCGACGCGTGTTCCGGTGCAGGAAGGGCGGGTGCGGTGCCGCGCCTTTCCCGTTGTGATTCTCACCAGCAACGGTGAGCGTGAATTCCCCCCAGCGTTCCTCCGCCGCTGTATCACTGTCGAGATCGGCCCACCGACCCGTGAGCAGTTGACCGACATCGTGCGTGCCCGCCTCGGTCAGGGGGCCGACTCGCTGGCCGACGACCTCGTCGAACGGTTCCTGGAGCGCCGAAGGCATGGTGATCTGGCGACGGACCAGTTGCTCAATGCCATTTATCTGACCGCGCACGCCGCTCGTGAAGGCGGCTTGGGGCGGGAGGAGCTCGCGGACCAGTTGCTGCAGTACCTACGGGCGCCGTCGGCTTAGCCGTGTCTATGGAGGGCATCGTCGCCGCACTGGGTACGGCAGACCTTGACGTAACAGCCATGGAAGTCGCTGAAGCCGTCTGGTTGGCGGCCCGTATCATCGAGGTCGAGGGTGGCAACGCGGGCAAGAGCGGCGTTGACGCGAGTGCAGCCGCGGAGGATCTGCCGGCAGCCTCCGCTTCTACCGGTGACGAGGCCGAGTGGCGCGGGGACACCGAGTCGGAGAGCGACGCGCACGCCGGTATCTGGCCTCAGGGGCAGGACTCCCCACCGAGCCCAGGCCCGCCGGACCATGCGTTGCTGTACACGCCGCAGAGTCCCGACTCCCCGGTTCGGCAGTCGGCGGCGACGGCTGAAGTGGTCCGCTCTCCGGTGACGGCGGCGCTGCCTGGTGGACTGGATCTGTTGCGTGCGCTGCGACCGCTCAAACGCACGGTTCCTTCGGCTCGGCAGCTGTTGCTCGACGAGGTGGCCACTGCGGACCGCATCGCTGACGAAGGACTGGTGCTGCCGCTCCTGAAGCCGGCTCCGGAACGCTGGTTGAGCCTGGTCCTGGTGGTGGACGTCGGTCCTTCCATGGCCGTGTGGCGGCCTCTTGTCGACGAATTGCGCGAGCTGCTGGGACGTCTCGGCGCCTTCCGTGACGTTCGGGTCTGGTATCTGCGCAAGGCACAGGACGGGACGCTCGGTGTCACCCCGCGTGCAACGACGGGGAGCATGCACTCGCCACGGGAGCTGGTGGACCCGTCGGGGCGGCAGGCCATGCTGGTGGTCAGTGACTGTGTCGATGACATCTGGTGGTCGGGCGAGGCGGGCAGGACGCTCGCACTCTGGGGGCGGAGCGGGCCGGTGGCGATTCTGCAGCCGCTGCCGCAACGTCTGTGGAACCGGACAGGCGTCACGCCCGTACCCGTGCGCCTCTATTCCTCCACGCCGGGAGTTCCGAACACCCTGCTGACAGCCGTACCGGCCGATGGCGTGACCGGTACGGACCAGCGCGACAGCATGCCCGTTCCCCTACTTGAAATTCAGCCTGAGTGGCTGGGCTCGTGGGCCAAGCTCATCAGCGGTGCAGCCGAGGGCGGAGTCGACGGGGTGGTGGCTGCGGCGGCGCCGACGGTGCGGGACAGCACGCACGGCGCGGTAGGACGCGGCTCCTTCCCGGAGCACGCCGCCGACCTGGTCGTAGCCTTCCGGTCGGCGGCTTCTCCTGAGGCTTTCAGACTGGCGGGATACCTGGCCGCGGCACCGCTGACCCTGCCCACGATGCGCCTGGTGCAGCGAGTCATGCTCCCGGCATCACGCCCTGCCCACCTCGCAGAGGTGTTCGTCAGCGGACTCATGCGACAAGCCGGCGGCCACGAGGCGCTCGGCCATATCCCGTACGATTTCCTGCCCGGAGTCAGGGACGTACTGCTCGGAAGCATCCGCCTGTCCGAGACGGCTCGCGTCCATGACGAGGTGTCCGCCTACATTGCGGAGCGAGCCGGTCAGTCCCGCGACACCACGTCGCTGATGGCGTCGCTCACAGGATCGGGTGACCAGCTTCTCGACACGACGCGGGAGCCCTTCGCCCAGGTGCCTGCCGAAGTCGCCCAAAGGCTGGGCGGGTCCGCTTCCTCAAGGGACGCCACGGACGGCGACGAGCACGAGCCGTCCAGCCTGGAGGCGACTCTTTCCGAGAGCGGGCCCTCGCGGTCCAGTCGGCCGACAGGGCCGGCCACGGGCGGGCCCTGCACGGTCGCGACGGTGGGCCGCATCCACCAGCCCGTGCTCTTCGTGGGTCTCGGGGGTACGGGAATCAGAATCGGTGCAGACCTGGAGCGTGGACTGCGCAGTGGAGTGTGCGGTCCCGACGGGCGCAACTTGATCACCGACGGACGTCGGCTGCCGTTCCAACTGCCGAACTGCCTGCAGTTCGTCTATGCGGACATCAGCGAGTCCGAACTCGACCTGCCACGGCAGGCGTACCAGGGCCCTGACCCGGCAGCTTTCGATGCCACTTCACGGATTCTCCACCCTCTGTCCCCCGCCGGCTACGACAGTTCGCCGGAGGTGACCCGGATGCTGCGGGTCGCGATGCACGAGGAGACCCGCGCCTGGCTGCCGCCGCAGGACCGGCAGCCGAAGGTTGCACCCCTGCACCTCGGGGCCGGTCAGCTGCCCACAGTGGCCAGGGCGGCGCTCTTCGCGACGCTGCGCAGTGGGCTCGGGCCGGTGATGCGTCAGCTGAGTGAGGCAATCTCCGCGATCGGCCGCTCGCAGAGCGACCTGCTGGAGGTGGGCGGCGGACGAATCCGTGGCTGCGACGTGTTCGTTGCGTTCTCGGTAGCGGGCGGCACGGGCGCAGGCATCTTCTACGACGTCATACATTTGATCAGCCACGAGTTCCGCAGATTGCGTTTCCCTGGCGTGAGGATCCATCCGCTCGTGGTCATGCCGTCCGCTTTCCCGCCGGGAGCCGGCGGCGGTCGCGAGGCGGAACTGAACGCGGCGGGTGCCGTGATCGATCTGGCCCGCCTCATCGATCAGCAGAACGCGCGGCAAGTGGGGAACGCAGATTTCGGCAGCGCGGCCGAGGACGGCCTGCTCGGCGTGCGGTATCCCGGTGAGGGGTTCGTCACGCTGCCCCCTCGACGGTGCAGACCGCTTTGTTGTTCAGCCGGAGTGCCGGCATGGCACCAGATGATCTACGCCGCTCGATCGCTGCGACGGTGATCGCGATTGTCGGGCAATCTGCGCAGGACGCGGTCCCAGGGGGTGGAGGACCGGACCATCAGTGGTTCTGGGCGAGCTTCGCCAACCAGGCCTCGGAACGTTTCATGCCCAGTGCGTCGGGTATCGGGCAGCGGCCGTTGTCCACGGTCGTGTCCGCCTCGCTCGTGGCCCCCGTTCATGATCTGGCCGATCTTGTGGCGGGGCGGATTCTGGCCGAGGCGATCACGGACCTCGACGGAATGGCGCGGAGGCAGGACGACGACGGCGAGTTGCTCGTCCGTGAGATGTTCGAACGTTTCGACCTCGGCCCGTTGTGGACTCGCGAGGTGCCTGCTCTGCCCCCGCCGGATCCTTTGCCCAAGGGAGCCGGCGCGATCAGGCGAGCTCTGCTCGACCGTCTCGAAAGTATGGAGACCGAGCTCTCACGCCTCGAGGGGCATATCGACGCGGTGATGGCCAGCCTGTTGGACCACTTCCGACCGGGCCGGCGGGCCCGCGATCTGCTCCGTGCGGTAGACCCCTTCCAGTTGGAGAAACAGATGACCGGGCTACCTGGTCATCGGCACGCTGCCGCGGAGATGGGGTTCCTGGGCATGCTCGAGTTGCTGAGCAGCGCTCCGCAACCGCCGGAGGGAGTCGGTTCGGATGCTCCTCAGCTTCCCCTGATCAGAAGGACGGCCGGGGGCATGAGGCCGGCGCGCTGGAGCGATCCCGGAGTGCAACAGGTTGTCCACGCACAGGACATGTGGTACAGCTGGCAGGGCCGTCAGCTGTGGCACCAGAAGTGGAAGGATCGCGAGGCGATCTGGCGGCCGGTCATGGACCGCGCGGCCAAGGACCTGAGCGCGCTGGTCGAGCACCTGCGCCGGTACGCAGAGCGCGAGCGAGAACGCTTCACCGAGCGCCACACGCAACTCTATGCCGGCCACCGTATTGGAACCCGGTACCTGCTTCCGCCGGTGAATACGCTCGGTGATCTCTGCGACCAGGTCCTGGCCAAGCTGCTCCCTGGAGAGGGCCAGGCAAACAACCGGGGAGCCGCTGACCTGATCAAGCGTCTGCTCGAGCCGGACGGCTGGATGCGTTCCCCGCATAAGGGCACACGGACCCCAGAGGCCGTGCTCGCCGAGATTGAGGACATCGTCCGGCAGCAGGTGACAGAAGCGATCAACGAATCCGAGGGCTCCGGCGCGGGCCCCTTGTTGCCGTCACTGCAGCTTCTGCTGGAGACGGCAGCCGGCGACGACGGGGCCTCGCAGCTGGCCGGGTCCCCTTGGTTGGACCAGTTCCGGTCCCAGTTGGCAGGGTTGGTTCCCGAAGGTTTCGCACCGGAGGGTAGCGGACGGCTGACCGCGCTCGTGGTACACCCACAGACCCAGGACGACGATCGTGCTGCGGCCTTCCTGCGGGAGCACCTCGGGCTGCCCCCGGATGTGCCCGAGTTCCGTGCCGTCGATACCGATTCGATCACTGTGGTCCTGCTCCGCAGCGGCATGAGCCTCGGTGACGTCCCAGAAGTGCGGCGGCTCATGCAGACGTGGGCTGCGGCTCGTGACGACCCCTCCGGGGAGGATTTCCTGGCGTGGCGGCAGCGCCTCGGTTACCGGGATGACTCGCTTGCGGCTACGGAAGCCGACCGGCGTCGGATCCTGCACCATGTCCTGTGCGCAATGTGGAACGGTCAGGTCGATATCACGGGTGCCCCGCACTCTCCGGAGCAGATACGCATCCGTGTCCAGCACGAGGATGCGGCGGCGATCACACTGCGATTGGAGGCCTTCGAGGACAACATCTCCAGCTGGGCCGGGTTACTGCGGGCGTACGAACAGTGCGCACTGCTCGATGAGGGCCGGATCATCGAGGGGGCGTGCCGGCGTCTTATGAGCGCACGGCCCAAGGGGCTCGACACCACGCCGGAGGCACCCTCGACGCTCTTCCTGCGGCTGGTGCACGAGGTGGCGCCCAGACAGCTCGCGCTGATCAGGGAACTGGCCGAGCGGTTTCCTGCACGTGCGCACTGGCTGGTTCCGCTGCGCGACTTCTGGGAGAAGACCTTTCCCGGTGCGCTGGACCTGCGCTTCCCTGGAGCGAGCCGCGCCAGCCGGCCCACTCTGCGCGCGCTTGAGCAGCACCACGCCAGGGGGCGGACTCAGCCGACTGCTGACGCGCCGACCTCGGATCATCGCGGAACGTGATGACAGTGAGTGCGGTGTACGGGATTCCCGATCGGCTGTCCGGAGAGGAGCATGGAGAGGGCACGTCCTGAACCGAGAGCAAGTGGAGCACATGAGCCGCCGCCTTACCCCGCGCCTGCCGTCCTGGCTGCCGATCGATCCGTACATCCTGGCGCTGCTCGGTACCGTGGCTCTCGCGGCACTCCTGCCGGCCTCCGGCCGGGCGGCCGACGTCGCGGGCGGGGCGTCGACCGGCGCGGTGGCCCTCCTGTTCTTCCTCTACGGCGCGCGGCTCTCCACGCGCGAGGCGCTCGACGGGCTGCGGCACTGGCGGCTGCACGTCACCGTGCTCGCGGCCACGTTCGTGGTCTTCCCGCTGCTGGGGCTCGCCGCCCGCGGGCTCGAACCGGCCGTGCTCACGCCCGAGCTCTACAGCGGACTGCTCTTCCTGTGCCTGGTGCCTTCCACGATCCAGTCGTCGATCGCCTTCACCTCGATGGCGCGGGGCAACGTGCCCGCGGCGATCTGCGCGGGCTCCTTCTCCAGCCTCGCCGGCATCGTCCTCACGCCGCTGCTGGCGGCCCTGCTGCTGGGCGGAGGCGCCGGCGGCTTCTCCGCGGACTCGCTGCTGCGGATCGTGCTCCAACTCCTTGTGCCGTTCCTCGCGGGTCAGTTGCTGCGCCGCTGGGTGAGCGGCTTCCTGGTCCGCCACAAGAAGGTGCTCGGACACGTCGACCGAGGCTCGATCCTGCTCGTCGTCTACACGGCCTTCAGCGAAGGGATGAACGCGGGTGTCTGGCACCAGGTCACCCCGGTACGGCTCGGCGCGCTGCTCGCCGTCGAGGCGGTGCTGCTGGCGGCGATGCTGACGCTCACCTGGTTCGGCGCGAAGCGCCTCGGCTTCGGGCGTGCTGACCGGGTCGCGATCCAGTTCGCGGGCTCCAAGAAGAGCCTCGCGGCGGGACTGCCCATGGCGACCGTGCTGTTCGGGGCGCAGGCGAGTTTCGCGGTGCTGCCGCTGATGCTCTTCCACCAGATGCAGCTGATGGTCTGCGCGGTGATCGCGAAGCGCCGCGCCCACGACCCGGACCACGCCGCGCCGGCCCCGCGCCGTGCCACTTCGGCGCCCGACAGGCCTGCGGCGCTGCGAACCCGATGAACGCGGCCCGACCGGCCGCGCCGACGCGGAGATGCGGCCGGATCCGGTCCACGGAGTCGCGGACATGCACGGGGCCGTGTTTGCGACCGATGGCGCGTCGTGGGACGGCATCAAGTGACGGTGTCCGGCCGACCCGCCGACCCGGCGGGCGGCCGGACCCATGGGCTCAGGGCGACCTCCTGGACGTGTCCGGTGTCACCGCGGCCCCGGCGCGGGTGTAGGGCGAACGGCTGGGAAGATCACCCGGTGACGACGTTCGCCATACGCCCCTTCGGCGCCCGCCCCTGCACCCTTGTCGTCTGCCGTGGCTGTTGCTGCGGTGACGCACGCAAGAACCCCGGTACCGATCACGCCGGGCAGCTCACCAGACTGCGGGACGCCGCCGCCGCGTCCGGAGGGCGGCTCGCGGTGCGGACCAGCGACTGTCTCGGGCCGTGCGGTCAGGCCAACGTGATCGTCGTGCAGCCGTCGACCGAGGGCCGCCGCCGCGGGGCGCGTGCCGCGTGGATCGGCTGGGCGCTCGACGACGACGCCACCGACGACGTGCTGGAGTGGGCGGCGGCCGGCGGGCCGGGGATCGCCGAACCGCCGGCGACGCTCACGCTCCAGATGATTCCGCCGCCGTCCGGCGGCGTCCGCACGCGGTAGCGGCGTTGCCGCCTTGGCGCGTCATGTGGTGCGCTACTTCCTCACCGGTGCGCTGCCGCCGGAGGGCGCCCGTTGTGCCCAGGACCTTCCGCCGTTCGTCGAGCGGGTCGCGGATCCGGCGGCGCCGACCGTGTCGGCGGGCACGCCGTCCGAGCGCCGGCTGCCGGGCGCTGCGACCGAGGGGGCGCTGCCGCACAGCGTGTGGCCGCCGGCGGTCTCGGGCCTGTCGCCCGCGCACCGTGCCCCGGCCCCCTGATCAGCGGCCCCCGGCAGGTCGCTGAGCGGCCGAGCACACGGAAGGACCCGGCCGGCGCAGGGGGCGCTCCCCGCCGGCCGGGTCCGTATCCCGTGCAGCGGGGCGCGTCAGACCCCGGTGTGCAGGGCGATGCGCTCGTCGCCCGCGTACACGTTCATGTTGTTGCCGCGCAGGAAGCCGACCAGCGTCAGACCGGTTTCCGCAGCCAGGTCCACCGCCAGTGACGACGGCGCGGAGACGGCCGCGAGCACCGGGATGCCCGCCATCACCGCCTTCTGCGCCAGCTCGAACGACGCCCTCCCCGAGACCAGGAGGATCGACCGGGACAGCGGCAGACGGTCGTCGGTCAGCGCCCGGCCGACGAGCTTGTCGACCGCGTTGTGCCGGCCGACGTCCTCCCTGATGTCGAGGAGCTCGCCCTCCGGCGAGAACAGCGCCGCCGCGTGCAGGCCCCCGGTCCGGTCGAAGACCCGCTGAGCCGCCCGAAGCCGGTCGGGAGGCCGGCGAGCAGAGCGGGCTCGACGCGGACCGGGGGAGTGTCGGCGATCGGGAAGTGGGCGGAGGTGCGTACGGCGTCCAGGCTGGCCTTGCCGCACAGGCCGCAGGACGACGTGGTGTAGACGTTCCGCTCGAGGGTGATGTCCGGGACCGGGACGCCGTCGGCCAGCGCGACGTCCACCACGTTGTACGTGTTGGTGCCGTCCTCCTTGGCGCCCGCGCAGTACACGATCGACCGCACCTGGGAGCCGGCGTGCAGCACGCCCTCGCTGACCAGGAAACCCGCCGCGAGCGCGAAGTCGTCGCCCGGGGTGCGCATGGTGATGGCGAGCGGCTTGCCGTTCAGCCGGATCTCCAGCGGTTCCTCGGCCACCAGCGTGTCGGGACGGGACGTGACCACCCCGTCCCTGATGCGGATGGTGCGGCGGCGCTCCGTGACCCGTCCCATGGCGATCAGTCCCATTCGTTCGATCAGCGCTGCTGTACGTGTTGATAGCCGAAACGGCCCTTGATGCAGAGGTTGCCGTGGGTCACCGGGTTGTCGTGCGGCGAGGTGACCTTGACGATCTCATTCTCCTGCACATGCAGGGTGAGGTTGCAGCCGACGCCGCAGTACGCGCACACGGTGGTCGTCTCGGTCTGGGCCGACTCGTCCCAGGTCCCGGCCGCCCGCATGTCGAACTCCGACTTGAAGGAGAGCGCCCCCGTCGGGCACACCTCGATGCAGTTGCCGCAGTACACGCACGCGGAGTCGGTCAGCGGCGCGTCGTGCTCCGTGGAGATACGGGCGTCGAAGCCGCGCCCCGCGACGGCGATGGCGAACGTGTTCTGCCACTGCTCGCCGCAGGCGTCGACGCACTTGTAGCAGAGGATGCACTTGTCGTAGTCGCGGACGTAGAGGTCGTTGTCGATCTTCGGTTCCTCGTTCATCCGGGCCGCTTCCGGGCCGAAGCGGTCCGGCTTGGCCTCGTACTCCTTGATCCACTCGGCGGCGCGGGGCGTCGTGGACAGATCCGTGGACGAGGCCAGCAGCTCCAGCACGACCTTCCGGCTGTGCCGGGCGCGCTCCGTGTCGGTCAGCACCGTCATGCCGGGCTCGGCGCGGCGGGAACACGCGGGCGCGAGGGTCCGTGCGCCCTCGACCTCCACGACGCACACCCGGCAGGCGTTCTTGGGGGTCAGCGTGTCGCCCTGGCAGAGCGTCGGTATGTCCTTGCCCGCGGCACGGCACGCGTCGAGGATCGTGTCGCCCTCGGGAACCCTGACCTCCTGGCCATCGAGGGTGAAGTCGACCAGCCGGCGCGGCATGTGCAGGGGGATGGCGGTCATTCGTAGGCTCCCAGCCGGTCGATGGCGGATTCGACGGCGTTCCAGGCGGTCTGCCCGAGGCCGCAGATCGAGGCGTCCCGCATGGCTCGGCCGACCTCGCGCAGCAGGGCGATGTCACCGGCCGCGTCGGCGCCCGTACGGTCCTTGATGCGGTGCAGTGCCTCCTCCTGGCGGACCGTGCCCACCCGGCAGGGGACGCACTGGCCGCAGGACTCGTCGCGGAAGAACTCCGCGATGCGCAGCAGGACGTGCGGCAGTTCGACGGTGTCGTCGAGGACGAGCACCACACCGGACCCCAGCGTCGTACCGGCGGCGCGGGTGCCCTCGAAGGTGAGCGGGATGTCCAGCTCGTCGGGGCGCACGAAGCTGCCCGCGGCCCCGCCGAGCAGGACCGCGCGCATCGTGTCCGGCGGCCCGGCGAGCTCGATCAGTTCACGCAGGGTGACACCGAAGGGCAGCTCGTAGATGCCGGGACGGGCGACGTTGCCGGACAGGCAGAACAGCTTGGTCTCCTCCGTGCGGCCGGTGAGGATCGGCAGGACGTTGACGAGCGTCTCGACGTTGTTCACGGCCGTCGGCTTGCCGAACAGGCCCTTCTCCACCGGGAACGGCGGCTTGGTGCGGGGCTCACCGCGGTACCCCTCGACGGAGTTGAAGATCGCGGTCTCCTCGCCGCAGATGTAGGCGCCCGCGCCGCGCCGGATCTCGATGTCGAAGGCGTAGCCCTGGCCGAGGACGTCTTCGCCGAGGAGCCCGCGGGCGCGGGCGGAGGCGATGGCGTTCTCCAGGAGGGTGAGCGCGCGGGGGTACTCGCCGCGCAGGTACAGGAAGCCTTTGTGGGCGCCGATCGCGTAGCCCGCGATCGTCATCGCCTCGATCAGGGCGTACGGATCGCCCTCCATCAGCACCCGGTCCTTGAAGGTGCCGGGCTCGCTCTCGTCCGCGTTGCAGACCAGGTAGTGAGGATGGTCGGCCTGCGACGCGGTCGCCTGCCACTTCCGTCCGGTGGGGAACGCGGCCCCGCCGCGTCCGAGGAGTCCCGCGTCGGTGACCTCCCGGACGACACCGGCGGGGCCGAGGGCGAAGGCGCGGCGGAGGGCGGCGTAGCCGCCGTGGGCGCGGTAGTCGTCGAGGGAGGCCGGGTCGACGACGCCGACGCGTGCGAGCAGGATCAGCGCCGGGTCCCCTGCCTGGGGGACGGCGGCGCCGGCCGAGGGCTCCGCGGGGGCGAGGTCCGGGGCGGCGGTGGCGGTGGCGAGGGCGGTGGGGGTGGCGGGAGCGATGACGGCGGTGGCGTAGGCGGGTACTTCCCCACCCCGCCCCTCCCCGACCCGGGGCTCGGGGGCGGAGCCAGGAGTACCGCCCCGCAGCGGCGAGCCGGGGGCCGGGGCCTGGCCCCGTGCCGGAGAGGGGCGGGCCCCCGCGCGGATCAGCAGGGCCGCGGGGGCGCGTTCGCACAGGCCCAGGCATGGGCTCGGCCGGACGGAGACGTCCGGGCCGAGGGCTTCCGCCGCCGACACGGAGCCGCCGCGCGCCGCGCACGCCAGGTCCGTGCACACGTGCAGCACCTTCGCCGGTCGTGGCCGCACCGAGAACATGGAGTAGAACGTCGCCACCCCGTACGCCTCCGCCGGCGGCACCGTCAGACGCCGGCAGATGTAGTCGAGTGCGCCTTCGCTCAGCCATCCCACCCGGTCGTTGACCGCGTGCAGCGCGGGGAGCAGCAGGTCGCGGCGGTCCCTGGCCGCCGCGCCGCCGCGCGCCCAGCGCAGCTCGTCGGACGAGCGGTCCGAGCCCCCCTCCCAACCGGTCTCCGGAGCGCCGAGCAGCGAGTCGACCGCGTCCCGTTCCTGGTCCGTCGCCTTCACGGTTCCGGTGAACTTCAGGTCCATGCGGGCACCAGCTTCTCGATCCGGACTGCCGAGGCCTTGAATTCCGCGGTGCCGGCGATCGGGCAGTTCGCCTCGATCGTCAGGGAGTTGGTGTCGACCTCGTCGGGGAAGTGCATCGTCATGAAGGCGAGCCCCGGCCGCAGCCCGGGATCCACCCACACCGGGGCGGTCACCGAGCCGCGACGCGAGGTGACACGGACCTCCTCGCCGACCCGGACGCCGTAGGCCTCCGCGTCCTCGGGCACAGCTCGATGTACTCGCCGCGCCGCAGCGGCGAGGCGAAACTGCCGCTCTGCACACCGGTGTTGTACGAGTCGAGCCGTCGCCCGGTCGTCAGCCGCAACGGGTACGACTCGTCGGTGAGGTCGACCGGCGGGTCGTGCCGCACGAGCCCGAACTCGGCCGGCGTCCCGCGTTCGGCGGGGTCCTTCTCCCAGAGCCTGCCGTGCAGGAAGCTCGACGGCAGCTCGGAGACGTCGGGGCACGGCCACTGGAGGCCCTGGTGCTCCTCCAGCCTCTCGTAGGTCATGCCGTAGTGGTCGGGGGAGAGCGAGCGCAACTCGTTCCAGACGGCCTCCGCGTCGTCGAACTTCCAGTCGTGGCCGAGCCGTTCCGCGACGTCGCAGATGATGGCGATGTCCTCGCGGGCCTCGCCCGGCGGCACGAGCGCGGCCCGCACCCGCTGCACCCGGCGTTCGCTGTTGGTGGTGGTGCCGTCCGTCTCCGCCCAGCCCGCCGTCGCGGGCAGTACCACGTCCGCCAGCTCGGCGGTCCTCGTCAGGAAGATGTCCTGCACCACCAGGTGGTCGAGCGTCTCGAGCCGCCGCACGGCCTGCCCGCTGTCCGCCTCCGACTGGGCCGGGTTCTCGCCGATGCAGTACACGGCACGCAGCTCACCGCTCTCCATCGCTTCGAACATCTCGGTCAGCGTCTTGCCGTAGCGGGGCTGGATGGCCGCGCCCCAGGCACGTTCGAACTTCTCCCGCGTTCCGGGGTGGAGGATGTCCTGGAAGCCGGGCAGCCGGTTGGGGATCGCCCCCATGTCGCCGCCGCCCTGCACGTTGTTCTGGCCGCGCAGCGGCTGCACGCCGGCGCCGTACCGGCCGACGTGGCCGGTGAGCAGGGCGAGATTGATCAGCGCCCGGACGTTGTCGGTGCCGTTGTGGTGCTCGGTGATGCCGAGGGTCCAGCAGAGCTGGGCGCGTTCGGCGGTGGCGTAGGCGTGCGCCAGTTCCCGGATCGCCGCGGCCGGCACGCCCGTCACCTTCTCGGCGGCGCTCAGCGTCCACGGCTCGACGAGCTCCGCGTACTCCTCGAAGCGGGTCGTCGCGCGCTCCACGAAGGCCCGGTTGACCAGGCCGGCGTGGATGATCTCGCGTCCGACGGCGTGGGCGAGCGGGATGTCGGTGCCGACGTTGAGGCCGAGCCAGCTCTC
The DNA here is from genome assembly GCF_009832925.1 of Streptomyces sp. Tu 2975. GTDB lineage: Bacteria > Actinomycetota > Actinomycetes > Streptomycetales > Streptomycetaceae > Streptomyces. Next base: position 1,362,967 of record NZ_CP047140.1, on the reverse strand, counting down.
CGCCCACTCGGCGGTCGAGGTGCGGCGCGGGTCGACGGCGTACATCTTCGCGCCGTTGCGTATTCCCTTCAGGACGTGCTGGAAGAAGATCGGGTGCGCGAAGCGGGCGTTGGAGCCCCACATGACGATCAGGTCGGTGTGGTCGACCTCCTCGTAGGAGGAGGTGCCGCCGCCGGAGCCGAAGACCGCGGACAGACCCGCCACGCTGGGTGCGTGACAGGTGCGGTTGCACGAGTCGACGTTGTTGGTGCCCATCACGACTCGGGTGAACTTCTGCGCCACGTAGTTCATCTCGTTGGTGGCGCGGGCGCAGGAGAGCATCGCGAAGGCATCGGGACCGTGCGCCTCGCGGGTCCGCCGGAAGCCGGCCGCGGCCCGCTCCAGCGCCTCGTCCCAGCTCGCCCTGCGCAACTGTCCGTCGTCGCCGCGGACCAGGGGATGGGTGAGCCTCGGGTACCGCTTCTGCGGCTTCTTCTTCATGCTGCGCTCCCTGTGGAGGGGATCGAGGTCGATGCGAGGAGGTCGGCGAGTGCGTGCACGGCGCACAGCTTCGGTACAGGGGTCTTCGTCAGCGCGGCCAGTTCGACGACGGCGGCGAGCAGCACGTCCAGCTCGAGCGGCTTGCCCTTCTCCAGGTCCTGGAGGGTGGACGTCTTGTGGTCGCCCACGCGCTCCGCGCCGGCGAGACGCCGCTCGACGGAGATCTCCGGGCGGCAGCCGACGGCGGCCGCGACCTCGAGCGTCTCGTGCATCATCGTCTCGACCAGCGCCTTCGTGTCCCGGTGGCGGCAGATCTGCGCCATCGTGGCCCGGGACAGCGCGCTGATCGGGTTGAAGGAGATGTTGCCGAGCAGCTTGATCCAGATGTCGTTGCGCAGATCCGGTTCGACCGGGCATCTGAGCCCGCCGGCGATCATGGCGTCGCTGAACTCGACGCAGCGCGGTGACACGGTCCGGTCCGGCTCGCCGATGGAGAACCGGGTGCCTTCCAGGTGCCGTACGACCCCGGGCGCCTCGAGTTCCGTGGCGGCGTAGACGACGCAGCCGATGGCGCGTTCCGGCGGCAGGGTCGCGCTGACGGTGCCGCCCGGGTCGACGCTCTCGATGCGGCGGCCGGCGTAGGGCCCGGGCAGGCCGTGGAAGTACCACCACGGGATGCCGTTCTGGGCGGCGATGACGGAGGTGCGCTCGTGCAGCAGCGGGTGCACCAACGGGCCCGAGGCGGCGTACGAGTTGGCCTTGAGACCGAGGAAGACATGGTCGACGGGGCCGACGGACGACGGGTCGTCGGTGGCGGCGGGACGAGCGGTGAAGTCACCGCGGGGACTGAGTACCCGGACACCGTCGCGGCGCATGGCCGCGAGATGGGCACCGCGGGCGATGAGATGGACCTCGGCGCCGGCGCGGTGGAGCGCGGCCCCGACATACGCGCCGATGGCTCCGGCGCCGACAACTGCGACTTTCACGGGGCTCTCCGTTCGGTTGACGACCGAGCGAGGGAGGAAGGTGATGAGGGTGAGTCGACAGAATATTGTCTACAGTATGCCTTTCCGGGGGTCAAGGGTCCTGTCATGCCGAGCCCCTTCGGTGCCCCGCACCCTTCCGGAAGCTCCAAAGTCCGGGGCGGGAAGCTGTGGGATCACATGCCGTCGTACCGGCCGGTAGCAGCCAAGACTGGGCCTTTCTGCCTTACAGATCGAGGGGAACGCCATCCATGACCGGCTCACGTGTCGTCGCGCTCGGGCACTACCAGCCCTCCAAGGTGCTCACCAACGACGACCTGGCGGCCATGGTCGACACCAGTGACGAGTGGATCCGCAGCCGTGTCGGCATCCGGACCCGCCATGTCGCGGGGCCCGACGAGCCGGTCGACGAGCTCGCCGCGCACGCCGCGGCCAAGGCGCTGGCCGCCGCCGGCCTGACGGCCGCCGACATCGATCTGGTGCTGGTGGCGACGTCGACCGCCGTCGACCGCTCGCCCAACACGGCGGCGCGGGTGGCGGCACGGCTGGGCATGGGCTCGCCCGCGGTGATGGACCTCAATGTCGTCTGCGCCGGCTTCACCCACGCGCTCGCCACCGCCGACCACACCCTGCGGGCCGGGGCGGCCTCCCGGGCGCTGGTCATCGGGGCGGACAAGATGGCCGACATCGTGGACTGGACGGACCGCTCGACCTGCGTCCTCGTCGGTGACGGCGCCGGCGCGGCGGTGGTGGAGAGCGTCTCCGAAGGGCAGGAGCCGGGCATCGGCCCGGTGCTGTGGGGTTCGGTCCCCGAAATGGGGCACGCCGTGCGGATCGAGGGCACCCCGCCGCGCTTCGCGCAGGAGGGTCAGGCCGTCTACCGCTGGGCCACCACGCAGCTGCCGCCGATCGCCCGCAAGGTCTGCGAACGTGCGGGGGTCGCGCCCGAGGACCTCGCGGCGGTGGTCCTGCACCAGGCCAATCTGCGGATCATCGAGCCGCTCGCGCAGAAGATCGGCGCCGTCAACGCCGTCGTCGCCCGCGATGTCGTCGACTCCGGCAACACCTCGGCCGGGTCGATCCCGATGGCGCTGTCCAAGCTGGTCGAGCGGGGTGACATCCGGTCGGGCGACCCGGTGCTGCTCTTCGGTTTCGGCGGCAATCTCTCGTACGCGGGCCAGGTCGTCCGCTGCCCCTGACGACGCCGGGCGGCACACTGAACGGCATGGTGAACAAGCGGAGCGCCGGGCTGCTGCTGTGGCGGCGGCGGGAAGCCGGTGTCGAGGTCCTCATCGGGCACATGGGCGGCCCGTTCTGGGAGACGCGCGACGAGGCGGCATGGTCGATCCCGAAGGGCGAGTACACCCCGACGAGGAGCCGATGGCCGCCGCGCGGCGGGAGTTCGAGGAGGAGCTCGGGCTCCAGGCGCCGGACGGGGAGTGGCATCCGCTCGGTGAGGCGCGCCAGTCGAGCGGCAAGCTGGTGACGGCCTGGGCGCTGGAGGGCGATCTCGACACGTCCCTCGTCGTGCCGGGGACCTTCACCATGGAGTGGCCGAGGGGCTCGGGCCGGTTCAGCGAGTTCCCGGAGATCGACCGGGCCGAGTGGCACGGGCTGGACGAGGCGCGGCAGAAGCTGGTCAGCGGCCAGCGGATCTTCCTGGAGCGGCTGATGCCGCTTGTCGGGCGGGACAGTTGACGTGACCGGTTCGGGAGCCGTCGACGTGACCGGCATCTCGGTGTCGGTCACGATTGCGCTCGGTAGACTGTAGACGATAGCCAATTCCTAGATCGCTGTTGTCGTCCGTTGCTCGTCCGCCCCATCGCCCGGAAGGGGACCGCCGATGCTGTCCGCAGGACTGCCGCAGGGAACCGTGCCCAAACTGGAACGGCCCGGCCCACTGCGTGAGCGCGTGTACGAGGCGCTGCTGGAACTGATCACCACCCGTGCGCTGCGGCCCGGCCAGCACCTGGTCGAGAGCGAGCTCGCCGGTCATCTCGGCGTCTCCCGGCAGCCCGTACGCGAGGCGCTGCAACGGCTCAACACAGAGGGTTGGGTCGACCTTCGCCCTGCCCAGGGCGCGTTCGTCCACGAGCCGACCGAGTCGGAGGCGGACCAACTCCTGTCCGTGCGCACGTTGCTGGAGGCGGAGGCCGCCAGGCTCGCGGCCGCGAACTCGGGCACGGCGGGCATCGAGGCACTCGAGGAGCTGTGCGCCCAGGGGGAGCAGGCCGTCGCGGACGACGACGTCGACCTGGCGGTCGCCACGAACGCCGCCTTCCACGCCAAGGTGATGGAGCTCGCCGGCAACCTGGTCCTGGCGGAGCTCGCGGGGCAGGTCGACCGCCGTGTCCGCTGGTACTACACCCCGGTCGCCCGGCAGCGGGGACGCCAGTCGTGGATCGAGCACCGCGAACTGATCGCGGCCATCTCCGCCCGTGACGAGAAGCGGGCCACGGAGGTCATGCGGGCGCACACGGAGCACACCCGCAAGACCTACCACCAGCACGAGCAGTCCTGACCGGCGCCTGGTCGGTCGGGCGCACGGTTCACGCGGGAGGTCAGGGCGCGCTGCCGCATGTCGCCGTGCCGAGGTCTCCGTATCGGTGGTAGCACTGACTGCGCCGACGAAGGAGAGCCGTCATGGGAAGAATCGTGATCAGCGAGAACGTCTCGCTCGACGGGGTCGTCCAGGACCCGACCGGTGACGAGGGCTTCGAGCGCGGCGGCTGGTTCGCCCGGATCGGGGACGAGGACCGCGGAAGGTGGACCGAGGTCGAGTTCGACGAGGCGCTGCGCGCCGATGCCCTGCTGCTGGGGCGGCGGAGCTACGAGTGGTTCGCGGCGCGGTGGCCCTCCCGGAGCGGCGCGTGGGCGGACCGGCTGAACAGCATGCCCAAGTACGTCGTCTCCTCGACCCTCGAGGACCCTGACTGGAACAACTCGTCGGTCCTGAAGGGTGAGGTGGTGGGTGCGGTGTCGAAACTGAAGCAGGAGCTCGGCGGGGAGATCGTCGTCTACGGCAGCCGTCAGCTCGCCCGCACGCTGATGGAGCACGATCTCGTCGACGAGCTGCGGCTGATGGTCCACCCGGTCGTCCTGGGCGCAGGCGAGCCGATCTTCGGCGCGACCAGCGAGGAGAAGCCCGTCCGCCTCCTCGACAACCGCACCGTCGGTGACGGCCTCGCCTACCTCACGTACGAACTCGTCCGGGACGCCTGACGTCCGTACGCCCGCCTCCACACCACCACCGCCGGGTGCCCGCCCCCGTGCACACGCCTCCGTCCGCCCGTCTGAACCCGCGGCGCGCCCGTCCACCGGACCCCGGCGCGAACAGGGACGAAAGGGGTCGGTGTCGACCTGACGGCCTCCCTTTGTCCCGGGTGTGGAGAAAGTTGGACCGGAACTGCGCTCAAGTTCTTCCCAGTTCGGTAAAGCGCTGCTACGTTCCCCTCGAAAGCCCGACGGAACAGCCGACCGGGTCCCCAGCCGAAGGCCAGGGGAGGGGAGGGGCACGTGAGACGGATGACCGCTCGACCCGCGAACGCGCATCAGGCGCGACTGCTCCGCCTGCTGCGTGACGGCGGGCCCAACTCGCGCGCGCAGCTGGGGGACCAGGTCGACCTGTCCCGGTCCAAGCTCGCCGTCGAGGTCGACCGGCTGCTGGAGACCGGACTCGTCGTCGCCGACGGGCTCGCCGCCTCCCGCGGCGGCCGCCGGTCCCACAACATCAGGCTCGCGCCCGCGCTCCGCTTCCTCGGTGTGGACATCGGCGCCACCTCGATCGATGTCGCCGTCACCAACGCCGAGTTGGAGGTCCTGGGGCATCTCAACCACCCCATGGACGTCCGAGAGGGCCCGGTCGCCGTCTTCGAGCAGGTGCTGTCGATGGCGGCCAAGCTCAAGGCCTCCGGTCTCGCTGAGGGCTTCGACGGCGCGGGCATCGGGGTTCCCGGCCCGGTCCGCTACCCCGAGGGCGTGCCCGTCGCGCCCCCGATCATGCCCGGATGGGACGGCTTTCCCGTACGCGAAGCCCTCAGCCAGGACCTCGGCTGCCCTGTCATGGTCGACAACGACGTGAACCTGATGGCCATGGGCGAGCAGCACGCCGGTGTCGCGCGTTCCGTCGGAGACTTCCTGTGCATCAAGATCGGTACGGGTATCGGCTGCGGCATCGTCGTCGGCGGTGAGGTCTACCGCGGTACGACGGGCAGCGCCGGCGACATCGGCCACATCCAGGTCACACCGGAGGGCCGCGCCTGCGCCTGCGGCAACCGGGGCTGTCTGGAGGCGCACTTCAGCGGCGCCGCCCTCGCCCGCGACGCCGAGGACGCGGCACGGGCGGGCCGGTCGGTGGAGCTCGCCGCCCGGCTGGAGGCGGCCGGGCAGCTCACGGCCGTGGACGTGTCGGCGGCCGCCGCGGCCGGTGACGCCACGGCACTGGACCTCATCCGTGAGGGAGGGAACCGCCTCGGCCAGGTCATCGCCGGGCTCGTCAGCTTCTTCAACCCGGGTCTCGTCGTGATCGGCGGCGGGGTCACCGGCCTCGGCCACACCCTGCTCGCGAGCGTACGGACCCAGGTCTACCGGCAGTCCCTGCCGCTCGCGACCGGGAATCTGCCCATCGTGCTGGGCGAGTTGGGACCGACCGCCGGCGTCATCGGCGCGGCCCGGCTCATCAGCGACCACCTGTTCTCGCCGGCCTGACAGGGCCGGACGACTCGTCACGCACCACAGCACCGTCGCAGTACCCAATGGCACGACCCGCACGACCCGCACGACCCGCACGACCCGCACGACCCGTAGCTCCGGAACGACGGCACCACCCGCACGCCCCCGCACCACCCCGGTACACCGCGCCGTGAACGGCGCCCCGCACTGGTCGCGTGGCATCCAGGCCACGCCCGCTCCCACCCGTACGCCCCGGCACGCATGACGCCAGGGGTGCCCCAGAGCCGCCCGTAACCGCTTCCGTACCCCCGTCCCGCCCTGCCCGCTCACCGGCCGCACCCGCCGAGGGGATTCGTCATGGCACCAGAACCACCCCTGCTCACCATGTCCGGCATCACCAAGTCGTTCCCGGGCGTCCGCGCCCTGGACGGCGTGGACCTCGAGGTCCAGGCCGGTGAGGTCCACTGCCTCCTCGGCCAGAACGGCGCCGGCAAGTCCACCCTGATCAAGGTCCTCGCCGGGGCCCACCAGCCCGACGGCGGGGAGATCACCTGGCGGGGCGACGCCGTCTCCCTCAAGTCCCCCATCGCCGCCATGCGTCTCGGCATCGCCACCATCTACCAGGAACTCGACCTGGTGGAAGGACTGTCCGTCGCGGAGAACGTCTTCCTCGGGCACGAGCCCACCACAGCCGGATTCGTCGTGCGCGGCGGGACCGCCCGCTCCGCGGCCGCCCGTCTCCTCAAGCGGCTCGGCCACCCGGAGATCGACCCCTCGAGGCTCGTCGGTGACCTCTCCGCGGCGCAGCAGCAGATCGTCTCCATGGCCCGTGCCCTCTCCCACGAGGTACGGCTCATCGTGATGGACGAGCCGTCCGCCGCGCTCGACCCGGACGAGGTCGACAACCTCTTCCGCATCGTGGGCGACCTGACGGCGGACGGGGTCGCCGTCGTCTACATCTCCCACCGTCTGGAGGAGATCCGGCGGATCGGTGACCGGGTCACCGTCCTCAAGGACGGCAGGGCGGTCGCGGTCGGCCTGCCGGCCGAGTCCACCCCGACCCGTGACGTGGTCGCCCTGATGACCGGGCGCAACGTCGAGTACGTCTTCCCCGAGCGTCCCGACGCCGGCGCGGCCGCGGGCAAGGAGCCCGTGCTGAGGGTCGAAGGACTCACCCGGCACGGCGAGTTCGCGCCCGTCGACCTGGAGCTGCGGCCCGGAGAGATCGTCGGCCTGGCGGGGCTGGTCGGTTCCGGGCGCAGCGAGATCCTGGAGACCGTCTACGGCGCGCGCAGGGCCGACGCCGGCCGTGTCATCGTCGACGGCACCGTCCTGCGGCCCGGCAGCGTCCGTGCCGCCGTCCGCGCCGGCATCGGGCTCGCCCCCGAGGAACGCAAGGCGCAGGGCCTGCTCATGCTCGAGTCGGTCACCCGCAACGTCTCCATCTCCACCCTCTCCCGTTTCTCCCGCTCGGGCTGGCTCGACCACCGTGCCGAACGGGCCGCAGCACAACAGGCCACCAGGGAACTGTCGTTGCGCCCCGACAACCCCGACGCCCGCATCCGCACCCTCTCCGGCGGCAACCAGCAGAAGGCGGTCCTCGCCCGCTGGCTGCTGCGCGGCTGCAAGGTGCTGCTGCTGGACGAGCCGACCCGCGGCGTCGACGTCGGCGCCCGCGCCGAGCTCTACGCAGTGATCCGCCGGCTGGCCGACGAAGGCCTCGCCGTACTTCTCGTATCCAGCGAAGTGCCCGAAGTCCTGGGCCTCGCCGACCGGGTGCTGGTGCTCCGCGAAGGCAGCGTCGTGCACACGGCGGACGCCCGGGAGCTCGACGAGCACCGCGTACTCGACCTCGTGATGGAAGGGAGCTGAGACGGCATGACGCAGCCGGCCACCCCGGCGCAGCAGGACGCGCCGATGCCTGCCGCCAAGTCCGCACCGGACAAGGGGGGTTCACGCCGTCCGCTCGGACTGCGCCTCGACGTCCGCAATCTGTCGCTGCTCGGTGTGCTCGCCGTGCTCGTGGCGGTCGGCGGCATCACCAAACCGGACGAGTTCCTCGCGACGAGCAATCTCCAGCTCGTCCTCACCCAGGCGTCCGTCATCGGTGTCGTCACCGTCGGCATGACCTTCGTCATCACCAGCGGAGGGATCGACCTGTCCGTCGGCGCCATCGTGGCGCTCGCCTCGGTGTGGGCGACGACGGTGGCGACCCAGGAGTACGGCTTCGCCGGCATCCTGTTCACCGCCGTGATCGTGGGCGTCGGCTGCGGGCTGGTGAACGGCCTGCTCATCGCGTACGGCCGGATGGTGCCCTTCATCGCCACCCTCGCGATGCTCGCCTCCGCCCGCGGTCTCGCCCTGCAGATCACGGACGGCAAGACCCAGATCGTCACCGTCGACTCCGTGCTGGACCTCGGCATCAGGGACGCCTACATCCTCGGCATCCCGCCCCTGGTCCTGGTCTTCGCCGCGGTGACCGTCATCGGGTGGCTCGTCCTCAACCGCACCACCTTCGGCCGGCGCACCGTCGCCGTCGGCGGCAACGCGGAGGCCGCCAGGCTCGCCGGTATCGACGTCCGCCGCCAGCGGCTCTATCTCTACCTGCTGTCCGGCCTGTGCTGCGGCATCGCCGCCTTCATGCTGATCGTGCTGGCCGGCTCCGGCCAGAACACCAACGGCAACCTCTACGAACTCGACGCCATCGCCGCCGCGATCATCGGCGGCACCCTGCTCAGCGGCGGCCGAGGCACCATCGTCGGCTCCGTCCTCGGTGTCCTCGTCTTCACCACGATCACCAACATCTTCGCCCTCAACAACCTCGAGAGCGCCGTCCAGCAGATCGCCAAGGGCGCCATCATCGTCGCCGCCGTACTGGTCCAGCACCGGACCCTGCGCGGCGGAGACGCCTGACCTCCCGCAGCGTGCGCGGCGACAGGACCTGACACCGCCGCCGCGCACCCCCTCTCCGTACCGTCCGCAGCACCCGCCAAGACCGCCCAGTTGAAGGGGTAGACCCGCCATGCCAGAAACCCCGTCCACCAGCCGCAGAGGACTGCTCTTCGGCACCGCCGCGATCTCCGCCGGCGCACTGCTCACCGCGTGCACCAGCAACGAGCCCAAGAAGCAGGAGGCGGCCACCGACAACGCGCCGGTCGCCGACGACAAGCCCGGCAAGGCCGTCACCATCGGCTTCGCAGGTCCGCAGGCCGACCACGGATGGCTGAACGCCATCAACCAGAACGCCAAGTCCCGCGCGGAGCGGTACTCCGACGTCACCCTGGAGATCACCGAGGGGTCCAACGACACGGCCGCCCAGATCGGGCAGGTCCAGACCCTCATCAACAAGAAGGTCGACGTCCTGGTCATCCTGCCCGCCGACGGCAAGGCGCTCACCCAGGTCGGTCTCCAGGCCATGAAGGCGGGCATCCCGGTCGTCAACCTGGACCGCATCTTCGCCTCACCGCAGGCATACCGCTGCTGGATCGGCGGCGACAACTACGGCATGGGTCTCAACGCCGGCAACTACATCGGCGAGCAGCTCAAGGACAAGCCGAACGCCAAGGTCATCGAGCTGGCCGGGCTGGACAACCTGGAACTCACCAAGCAGCGAACCCAGGGCTTCGACGACGCCCTGAAGAACTACCCGAACATCAAGAAGGTCGCCCGCCAGGCGGCCGACTTCACCGTGGAGTCCGGCCAGGCCAAGATGGCCCAACTGCTTCAGGCGCAGTCGCAGTTCGACGCCCTGTGGAACCACGACGACGACCAGGGCGTGGGCGCGCTGCGCGCCATCGCGCAGGCGGGCCGCAAGGACTTCCTGATGGTCGGCGGCGCCGGCGCGAAGTCCGCGATGGACGCCATCAAGGCCGACGACAGCGTGCTGAAGGCCACCGTCCTGTACCCGCCGACGATGGCGGCGTCCGCCATCGACCTCGCCCGCGCACTCGGTCAGGGCAAGGGCATCAGCGGCATGGCCGAACTGGAGATCCCGGCCTCCCTCACCCTCTACTCGGCCGTCGTCACCAAGGACAACGTCGACGAGTACCTGCCCACCGGTTTCAACTGACCGGAGGCGCGCCCGCCCCCACCGAGCACACCGACGAGCCGTCGACTCCGACGAGGAGGATTCCGTATGCAACAGAGGGACAGTGAGGCCGCTCCGCCGACACTCGGCGTCGGCATGGTCGGATACGCGTTCATGGGCGCCGCCCACTCCCAGGGGTGGCGCACCGCGGGACGTGTCTTCGACCTGCCGCTGCGGCCGGTCCTCGCCGCGATCGCCGGCCGTGACGCCGCCGCAGTGCGTGCCGCGGCCGGCAAACACGGCTGGGCCGCGGCGGAGACCGACTGGCGCGCCCTCGTGGCCCGCGACGACGTGCAACTCGTCGACGTCTGCACACCGGGCGACAGCCATGCGGAGATCGCGATCGCGGCGCTGGAGGCGGGCAAGCACGTCCTGTGCGAGAAGCCCCTGGCGAACTCGGTCGCCGAGGCGGAGGCCATGGTCGCGGCGGCCGCCCGGGCACGGGCCAACGGCCAGCTGGCGATGGTCGGCTTCAACTACCGCAGGGTGCCCGCTCTCACCTACGCCCGCCGGCTGATCGCCGAGGGCAGGATCGGCACGCTGCGGCATGTGCGGGTGACCTACCTCCAGGACTGGCTGGTGGACCCGGACTTCCCGCTGACCTGGCGCCTCGAGCGCGAGCACGCGGGCTCCGGGGCGCTCGGCGACCTCGGCGCCCATATCGTCGACCTGGCGCAGTACCTGGTGGGGGAGACGCTGGTGGGGGTCTCCGCCCAGCTGGAGACGTTCGTCAAGGAACGCCCGCTGCTCCAGGGCGCCTCCGCCGGCCTCACCGCGTCGGGCGGCACGCGGCGGGGGCCGGTCACGGTCGACGACGCGGCCGTCTTCACCGGCAGGCTGGAGTCCGGGGCGCTCGCCACGTTCGAGGCGAGCCGGATGGCCTCGGGCCGCAAGAACGCCCTGCGGCTGGAGATCAACGGCGAGCAGGGCTCGCTCGCCTTCGACCTCGAGCGGCTCAACGAGCTCTCCTTCCACGACCACCACGAGCCCGCCGCCACGGCCGGCTTCCGCAGGATCCTCGTCACGGAGGCGGAGCACCCGTACCTGGAGGCCTGGTGGCCGCCGGGCCACGCGCTCGGCTACGAGCACACGTTCGCGCACCAGGCCCGCGACCTGGTCGAGGCGATCGCGTCCGGTACAGACCCGGTCCCCTCGTTCGCCGACGGGCTCCAGGTCCAGCGGGTGCTGGCGGCGGTGGAGGAGAGCGCACAGAAGAACTCCGTCTACACCCCCGTCCAGGCGGTGGAGGCAGTACAGGCTTGACGGCCGGCACAGATCCGGCAGGACCCGGTTTGGAGGCGCCATGCCACGCCCGTTCACACTGTTCACCGGCCAGTGGGCCGATCTGCCGCTCGAGGAGGTCTGTTCACTCGCCCGTGACTTCGGCTACGACGGTCTGGAACTGGCCTGCTGGGGTGACCACTTCGAAGTCGACAAGGCCCTGGCCGACCCGTCGTACCTCGACGGCAGGCACGCACTGCTGGAGAAGTACGGCCTCAAGTGCTGGGCCGTGTCCAACCATCTGGTCGGCCAGGCGGTCTGCGACAACCCCATCGACGAACGCCATCAGGGCATCCTGCCCGCCCGGATCTGGGGCGACGGGGAACCGGAGGGCGTACGGCGGCGGGCCGCCGCGGAGTTGAAGGACACGGCGCGGGCCGCCGCGGCCTTCGGGGTCGACACCGTCGTCGGTTTCACCGGCTCGTCGATCTGGCATCTCGTCGCGATGTTCCCGCCGGTGCCCGAGCGGATGATCGAGCGCGGCTACGAGGACTTCGCCGAACGCTGGAACCCGATCCTCGACGTCTTCGACGCCGAGGGCGTCCGCTTCGCCCACGAGGTGCACCCCAGCGAGATCGCCTACGACTACTGGACCACGAAACGCGCCCTGGAGGCGGTCGGCCACCGGCCGGCCTTCGGACTCAACTTCGACCCGAGCCACTTCGTCTGGCAGGACCTGGACCCGGTCGGCTTCCTGTACGACTTCCGGGAGCGGATCTACCACGTCGACTGCAAAGAGGCCCGTAAGCGTCTGGACGGGCGCAACGGGCGGCTCGGTTCGCACCTTCCGTGGGGCGACCCGCGGCGCGGCTGGGACTTCGTCTCCGCCGGACACGGGGACGTTCCCTGGGAGGACGTGTTCCGGATGCTGCGTTCGATCGGCTACGAGGGACCCGTCTCGGTGGAGTGGGAAGACGCCGGCATGGACCGCCTGATGGGCGCTCCGCAAGCGCTTGCCGACCTGAAGCGCTTCGACTTCGATCCGCCGTCGGCCTCGTTCGACGCCGCCTTCTCGGGCGGCGACAGCTAGGAACGCCCAGATACGGCCCGGTGGCGAGGACTGCCGCCGGGCCGGTCAGGGCTGCCCGGACACGCCTTTGTCCTGTGCTGGGAAAAAGTTCAACTTCTTTGCTGCACAAGGGCTTTCGGTCCAGGACCAACCCGGCTACGGTCCCATCTCGTGTACACGACATAGGTGGTTCGGGAGTGACGGCGCACTCCGGTTCCACGGCACACCGCCCCGTTCGACCGGCCTTACCGGAGGACATTCGTGCACAGAACAAGGCCCAGGGCCCGCAAGGCCCTCGCACTCCTCACCGGCGGTCTTCTGGCCGCCGGCTCGCTCGCCCTCACCGCGCCGACCACCGCGTCCGCCGCCGACCCCCAGACGGCGGTCGCAGCGGCCGCGGAGGAATTCCAGCAGGTCACACTCGCCAAGGGCGGTGAAGAGACCGGCGAACCCATGTCGCTGGCCGTCCTGCCCGACCGCAGTGTGCTGCACACCTCCCGCAGCGGCGAGCTGCGCATGACGGACGCCGCCGGCAACACCCGCGTCGTCGGCACCCTCCCCGTCTACTCGCACGACGAAGAAGGACTCCAAGGCGTCGGCCTGGACCCGAACTTCACGCAGAACCGTTTCATTTACCTCTACTACGCACCGCCCATGGACACCCCCGCGGGCGACGCACCCAACGAGGGCACCGCGGCCGACTTCGCCGAGTTCGACGGCGTCAACCGGCTCTCGCGGTTCGTGCTCCGTGAGGACGGCACGCTGGACAACGCCAGCGAGAAGAAGATCATCGACATCCCGGCGACCCGCGGCATCTGCTGCCACGTCGGCGGTGACATCGACTTCGACGCCGAGGGCAACCTCTACCTGTCGACCGGCGACGACTCCAACCCCTTCGCCTCCGACGGCTACACGCCCATCGACGACCGGCCCGGCCGCAACCCCGCGTACGACGCCCGCCGCACCTCCGGCAACACCAACGACCTCCGCGGCAAGATCCTGCGCATCAAGGTCGAGGCCGACGGCTCCTACTCCGTCCCCGAGGGCAACCTCTTCGCCCCCGGCACGGACAAGACCCGCCCCGAGATCTACGCGATGGGCTTCCGCAACCCGTTCCGCTTCAGCGTCGACAAGAAGACCGGCGTCCTCTACGTCGGCGACTACGGGCCCGACGCCGGCACCGCCGACCCGAAGCGCGGACCCGCCGGCCAGGTCGAGTTCGCCCGCGTCACCGGCCCCGGCAACTTCGGCTGGCCGTTCTGCACCGGCGACAACGACCCGTACGTCGAGTACGACTTCGCCACCAAGACCTCCGGTGCGACGTTCGACTGCGCGAACCTGAAGAACACCTCGCCGCACAACACCGGCCTGGTCGACCTGCCGCCCGCCCAGCCGGCCTGGATCCCGTACGACGGCGGCTCCGTCCCCGAGTTCGGCAGCGGCTCCGAGTCCCCGATGGGCGGCCCGGTCTACCACTACGACGCCGGGCTCGACTCCCCGGTGAAGTTCCCCGAGGCGTACGACGGTGACTTCTTCGCCGGCGAGTTCGGCCGGCGCTGGATCAAGCGCATCGACACGGCCGAGGACGGCTCGGTCCGCTCGATCAACCCCGTCCCGTGGACCGGCACCCAGATCATGGACATGGCCTTCGGCCCCGACGGCGCGCTGTACGTCCTCGACTACGGCACCGCATGGTTCGGCGGCGACGAGAACGCCGGCCTGTACCGCATCGAGAACGCCACCGGCGGACGCTCCCCTGTCGCGGAGGCCTCCGCGAACAGGACGTCGGGCCAGGCGCCGATGCGTGTCTCCTTCTCCTCCGCGGGCACGACGGACGCGGACGGCGACACCCTCACCTACGCCTGGGACTTCGGTGACGGCACCACCTCCACGGAGGCCGACCCCGTACACCGCTACACCAAGAACGGCACCTACACCGCGACGGTCACCGCCAAGGACCCCACGGGCCGCACCGGCTCCGCCAGTGTTCACGTAGTGGTGGGCAACACCGCGCCCAAGGTGACCCTCGAACTCCCGGCAGAGGGAACACTGTTCAGCTTCGGTGACGAGATCCCGTTCAAGGTGACCGTCACGGATCCCGAGGACGGCACGGTCGACTGCGCCAAGGTCAAGGTGAACTACATCCTCGGCCACGACAGCCACGGTCACCCCATCACCTCGGCCACCGGCTGCTCCGGCACCATCAAGACCTCCGCCGACGGTGGCCACGACCCCAACGCCAACATCTTCGGAGTCCTCGACGCCGAGTACACCGACGGCGGAGGCGGCGGCCAGGCCGCGCTGACCGGTCACGACCAGGCCCAGTTGCAGCCCCGCCACCGGCAGGCGGAGCACTTCGACAACCAGTCCGGGATCAGGACCTACGACAAGGCGGCCGCCAACGGCGGCAAGACCGTCGGCGACATCGACAACGGCGACTGGATCTCCTTCGAGACGTACAACCTCGCCGGATCGACCAAACTCACCGCCCGGGTCTCCTCCGGCGGCGCCGGTGGCTTCCTCGAGGTGCGCACCGGCTCCGCGAACGGCCCGATCCTCGGCTCGGCCCCCGTCCCCGTCACCGGCAGCTGGGAAACCTTCCAGGACATCGACGTACCCCTGCGGGGCGTGACCAAGAAGACCACCGAACTGTTCCTGGTCTTCAAAGGCGGCGCCGGCGCGCTCTACGACGTCGACGACTTCGAGTTCTCCGACACCCCCGTCGACCGGACCGCCAAGCGTGTCCTCGTCTTCTCCAGGACCGCCGGCTTCCGCCACGACTCCATCGAAAGCGGCGTCGCGGCCCTGAAGGAGCTCGGGAGGACCAGCAACATCACGGTCGACGCCACGGAGGCGGCAGGCCAGTTCACCACCAACAACCTCGCCCGTTACGACGCCGTCGTGTTCCTCTCCACCACCGGTGACGTGCTCAACGCCGAGCAGCAGAAGGCGTTCGAGAACTACGTCGCGGGCGGCGGCGGCTACATGGGCGTCCACGCCGCGGCCGACACAGAGTACGACTGGGAGTTCTACGGCGGCCTCGTCGGCGCCCACTTCCAGTCCCACCCGCACATCCAGGCCGCCACCGTCCGTGTCGAGGACCACAACCACCCGGCCACCTCGCACGTCGACGGCCCCTGGGAGCGCACCGACGAGTGGTACAACTACCGCACCAACCCGCGTGAGCATGCCCGCGTCCTCGCCACCCTCGACGAGACCACCTACGAGGGCGGCACGATGAAGGGCGACCACCCGATCGCCTGGTGCCGGACCTACGAGGGGGGCCGCGCCTTCTACACCGGAGGCGGCCACACCAAGGAGTCCTACGCGGAGCCGGCCTTCCGGCAGCATCTGCTCGGCGGCCTGCGCTATGCCACGGGCCAGGTGAAGGCGGACTGCAAGCCCCGCACCGGCTACCGGGAGATCTTCAACGGCGAGACCCTCGAAGGCTGGAAGCAGGCCGGGCCGGGCAGGTTCGACGTCGTCGACGGCGAACTGCGCACCGAGGGCGGCATGGGCATGCTGTGGTACCAGGCCAAGGAACTCGGCTCGTACTCGCTGAAGCTCGACTGGAAGATGGACGGCGACGACAACTCCGGAATCTTCGTCGGCTTCCCCGCCTCCGACGACCCGTGGTCCGCGGTGAACAACGGCTACGAGATCCAGATCGACGCCACCGACGCCGCCGACCGCACCACCGGCGCCGTCTACGGCTTCAAGTCCGCGAACACCAAGGCCCGCGACCAGGTACTGCGGCCGCCCGGCCAGTGGAACAGCTACGAGATCCGGGTCGAGGGAGAGCGTCTGCGGGTCTTCCTCAACGGAGTGAAGATCAACGACTTCACCAACACCGACCCGGTCCGGAGCCTCGATGACGGCTACATCGGCATCCAGAACCACGGGGCGGACGACCAGGTGTCCTTCCGGGACATCCAGCTGAAGGAGCTGCCCTCCTAGGCCGCAGGCCAGGGCCGCCCATTTGCCGGCGGCGGGCGGGGAGGCGCCGTACCCCCCGTCCGCCGTCCTCCACCACATCGGAACATCGACTGGCAGGGAGGCAGCCCGTGACAGACGGGAATGCACGCACCGGAGTCTGGTTCGTCGGAGCACGCGGCTCAGTGGCCACCACAGCCGTCGCGGGATGTGCGGCGGTCACGGCCGGCCTGCACCCGCCGACCGGCATGGTCACAGAGACCCCGGCCTTCGCCGGGGCCGGGCTGCCGCCCCTGTCCTCCCTCGTCTTCGGCGGACACGACACCGCCCACTGCCCGCTGCCCAAGCGCGCGGAACACCTCACCGAAGCGGGCGTCCTGCCGCACGGGCTCGCCTCCGCGGTGCGTGCCGACCTGGCCGCCGCCGACGCCGGGATACGGCCCGGCGGACCGGGCGCAGGCGACACCCGCGGCGACGAGGAACTCGTCACCGCGTTCGCCGCCGACATCGAGGACTTCCGCGCACGCAACGCGCTCGCCCGTGTCGTGGTCGTAGGCGTCTCCTCCACCGAGCCGCTGCCCGAACCGGGCGCACTGCGGCTGCCGCCGAGCTCCCTCTACGCGGCCGCCGCCGTGCGGGCCGGATGCCCCTACGTCAACTTCACCCCCTCCACCGGACTGCGCACCGACGCCCTCACCGACGCCGTCGCGGCCAGTGGACTTCCCCACGCCGGCCGCGACGGCAAGACCGGCCAGACGCTGCTGCGGGCGGTGCTCGCCCCGATGTTCGTGCAGCGGGCCCTGGACGTACGGGCCTGGTCGGGCACCAACCTGCTCGGCGGCGGGGACGGGGCGGCACTGGCCGACCCCGCCGCCGCGGCGGCGAAGAACGCCGGCAAGGAACGCGTCCTCGCCGACACCCTCGGGCACACACCGCAGGGCGAGGTCCACATCGACGACGTGCCCGCGCTCGGCGACTGGAAGACCGCGTGGGACCACATCGCCTTCGACGGCTTCCTCGGTTCGCGGATGATCCTCCAGACCATCTGGCAGGGCTGCGACTCGGCGCTGGCCGCACCGCTGGTCCTGGACCTGGCCCGGCTGCTGGCCCGGGCCCATGAGGCGGGCCTGTCCGGGCCGCTGCCCGAACTCGGCTTCTACTTCAAGGACCCGGACGGCGGACCGTCGGGCCTCTCCGAGCAGTTCGCCGCCCTCCTCGGCTTCGCGGACCGTCTGCGGGAGGCCGCGTGAAGCCGCGCGACTGGGCCGAACTGCTGCGGGTGTCCGCCCTGTTCACCGTGCCCGGTGACGCCCTCGCGGGAGCGGCGTCGGCCGGAGGGCGTCCCAACCGGGGCACGGCGCTGGCCGTGGGGGCCTCGCTCTGCCTGTACGAGGCGGGCATGGCGCTCAACGACTGGTCCGACCGCGACGAGGACGCGATCGACCGGCCCCACCGCCCGATCCCGTCCGGACGGATCTCTCCTCGAGCCGCACTGGGCGCGGCCGGAGCACTGACGGCGGCCGGCCTCGGCCTCGCCGCCCGCGCCGGCCGCCCCGCCCTCGCCGTGGCGACGGCACTCTCGGCGACGGTCTGGGCGTACGACCTCCACCTCAAGCACACGAAGGCCGGCCCGGCGGCGATGGCGGCGGCCCGCGGCCTGGACCTGCTGATGGGCGCGGCGGCAACGTTGTCCGCGGCGGGCAGCCGCACGGCGGCGGGCGGCGGCACCGCGGCCGCACGGCCGGACCCGACGGTACGAGGGGCCCGGTGGGCCGCCACGAACGCCGCCGCGGCTGCCGGCGGACCAGCGCCCGCCGCGCGCCCGGCACAGGGGGCGGCCGCGCGCGGGCAGGGGCCGGCGCCCGCCCCGTCCCGTCCTGCGTTCCCGGCAGGGCGAGGGGGAGGGGGCGTCCGCGCCGCAGCGCCCGCCGCCGCCGTGCTGGCCGCGCACACGTACGGCGTCACCACCGTGTCCCGCAACGAGACGCAGGGCGGCTCGACCCGTGCCCCGCTCGCCGCGCTGGCGGCGACCGGTGCCGTCGCCGCCTTCGCGGCGCGGCCTCGCGGGACGGCGGCGCCGGCCGCCGCCCTGGTGCTCGCCGCCGCGTACGCCCGTACCGCCGCCGTCCCCTACCTCCACGCCGCGCTCAACCCGTCACCGCCGCTGACCCAGCGCGCCGTCGGCGGCGGCATCCGCGCCATGATCCCGCTCCAGGCCGCCCTCGCGGCCCGGTCCGGGGCGGGCCTCACCGGGCTCGCGGTGATGGGGCTCGTACCGCTCGCCCGCAAGCTCGCACGGAAGGTGAGCCCGACATGAGCCCCGCCCCCCGCCCGGGAACACAACCGGCCGCCGGTACCGGCCCGGCCCCCGTACCGGCCTTGGCACCCGCCCATGTCCCGACGACCGACCGGGCGCGGACAACGGTGGCCCCGGCGCCCGCTCCCGCCCGGGAGCCGGCCCGGCCCCCGACGCCGACGCGACCGGCGGCCGGCTCCGCTTCGGCTTCGGCACCAACGGCCTGACGGACCTCCGTCTCGACGACGCCCTCGGGCTGCTCTCGGACCTCGGCTACGACGGCGTCGGACTCACCCTCGACCACATGCACCTCGACCCCCTCGCCCCCGGACTCGCCGCGCGCACCGGCCACGTCGCCCGCAGACTCGGCGAACTCGGCCTCACCGCCACGGTCGAGACGGGCGCCCGATACGTCCTCGACCCGCGCCGCAAGCACGGCCCGTCCCTCCTCGACCCCGACCCCGAAGCGCGCGCCGCCCGGACCCGGCTGCTGGTCACCGCCGTCAAGGTGGCCGCGGACCTCGGCGCGCACGCCGTGCACTGCTTCAGCGGCATCACCCCGCCCGGCACCGACGCGGACACCGCGTGGAAGCGGCTGGAGGAGGCGATCCTGCCCGTGCTCGACGCCGCGGCCTTCGCCGGCGTCCCCGTCGCGATCGAACCGGAGCCCGGCCACCTCCTGGAGAACCTCGCCGGCTTCCACCAGCTGCGTACCTCGCTCGGCAACCCCTCGCCCCTCGGCCTCACCCTGGACATCGGCCACTGCCAGTGCCTGGAACCCGAGCCGCCCGCGGACTGCGTCCGCGCGGCCGGTCCCTGGCTGCGGCACGTCCAGATCGAGGACATGCGGCGCGGCGTCCACGAGCACCTGCCCTTCGGCGACGGCGAGATCGACTTCCCGCCCGTGCTCGAGGCCCTCGCGGCCACCGGCTACCAGGGCCTGACCGTCGTCGAGCTGCCCCGCCACTCCCATGCCGGCCCCGAACTGGCCCGCCGGTCCATCGAGTTCCTCCGTACCGCAGTCGCGAAGGGAGCACCGGCATCATGACGCAGACCGCGCCCTGGACCCGTAGGGAAGTCGAGGCCCTGCTGGCCGACGACATGGCCCGCGCCTGGCTCGGCGAAGCACTGGCCGAGGCCGCCCAAGCCGCCCAGGCGCCGCCGGCACCGCCTTCCCCGTACACCGCGCACAGCTGGGAACTGCGGTTCGCCGCCGCGGGTCGCCACTGCGGGCAGGACAACGCGGACGCCGTCCGGATCCTGCTGCTGACACAGGCGCGTGCCGGCCTCGACACCCTGACCCGGCTCTACCGGCAGGGCAGTGCCGCCGAACGCCGCGCCGTGCTCCGGGCGTTGCCGTCCCTCGTCGAAGGACCGCACGCCGTGCACCTGCTCGACGACGCCCTGCGCACCAACGACACCCGGCTCGTCTCGGCCGCCGTCGGTCCCTATGCCGCCGCCCATCTCGACCCGCACGCCTGGCGGCACGCCGTGCTCAAGTGCCTGTTCACCCAGGTGCCCCTCGACGACGTCGCGGACCTCGAACGGCGGGCCCGCGGTGACGGTGAACTCGCCCGCATGCTCACCGACTACGCCGCCGAGCGCACCGCGGCCGGCCGCGACATCCCCCACGACCTCGACCGCGTGCTGACCCTGACCGGCGAGAAGCCCCAGCGGCCCCAGGAGCTGTGATGCGCATCTTCGACCCCCACATCCACATGACGTCCCGCACCACCGACGACTACGAGGCGATGTACGCCGCCGGTGTGCGCGCCCTCGTCGAGCCGTCGTTCTGGCTGGGCCAGCCCCGCACCTCACCGGCCAGCTTCTTCGACTACTTCGACGCACTTCTCGGCTGGGAGCCGTTCCGCGCCGCCCAGTACGGCATGGCCCACCACTGCACCATCGCGCTCAACCCCAAGGAGGCCAACGACCCCCGCTGCACGCCCGTCCTCGACGCGCTGCCGCGCTATCTCGTCAAGGACTCGGTCGTCGCCGTCGGCGAGATCGGCTACGACTCGATGACCCCCGCCGAGGACACGGCGCTCGCCGCCCAGCTCCAGATGGCCGCCGACCACGGCCTGCCTGCCCTGGTCCACACCCCGCATCGCGACAAGCTCGCCGGCCTGCACCGCACCGTCGACGTGATCCGCGAGTCGAACCTGCCCACCGAGCGGGTCCTCCTCGACCACCTCAACGAGACGACCGTGAAGCATGCCGCCGACAGCGGCTGCTGGCTCGGGTTCTCCATCTACCCGGACACCAAGATGGACGAGGACCGCATGGTCACGATCCTGCGGGACCACGGGACGGAGAAGGTGCTCGTCAACTCCGCCGCCGACTGGGGCAGGAGCGACCCGCTGAAGACCCGCAAGGTCGGCGACGCCATGCTCGCGGCCGGCTTCACCGAGGACGACGTCGACCAGGTCCTGTGGCGCAACCCGGTGGCCTTCTACGGGCTCAGCGGCCGCCTCCAGCTCGACATCCCGGAGCCGGAGGGCCTGCACGAGGGCAACTCCATCCTCCGCGGCGGGGAATGAGGGGAGCCGAGGATGCGCTTCCGTCACCCCGACGGCTCGACCGTCCACCTCTCCTACTGCACCAACGTCCACCCCGCGGAGACGCTGGAAGGTGTCCTCGCGCAACTGCGTGACCACTGCGAACCGGTGCGCAAGCGCCTCGGCCGCGACCGGCTCGGCATCGGCCTGTGGCTCGCCAAGGACGCCGCCCGTGCACTGGTCACCGATCCGGCGGCACTGCGGGGACTGCGCGCCGAACTGGAGCGGCGCGGCCTCGAGGTCGTCACACTCAACGGATTCCCCTACGAGGGCTTCGGCGCGGAGGAGGTCAAGTACCGCGTCTACACACCGGACTGGACCGATCCCGAACGCCTGACCCACACCACCGACCTCGCCCGCCTCCTCGCGGCGCTGCTGCCCGACGACGTCACCGAGGGCACGATCTCCACCCTCCCGCTCGCCTGGCGCACCGGCTTCGACGACGAGGCCGCCGCCACCGCCCGCACCGCGCTGACCACCCTCGCCGAGCGGCTCGACGCCCTCGAGGAGCTGACCGGCAAGTCCGTCCGGATCGCCCTGGAACCGGAACCCGGCTGCACCGTGGAGACCACCGCCGACGCGATCGGACCGCTCACCGCCGTCCCGGGCGACCGGATCGGCGTCTGCGTCGACACCTGCCATCTCGCCACCTCCTTCGAGGACCCGGAAGCCGCCCTCGCCGCCCTCGCCGCGGCGGGCGTCACCGTTCCGAAGGCGCAGCTGTCCGCCGCGCTGCACGCGGAGAACCCGCACCTGCCGGAGGTGCGCGAGGCGCTCGCCGCCTTCGCGGAACCCCGCTTCCTGCACCAGACCCGGACCCTCACCGCCGCCGGACTGCGCGGGACGGACGATCTGGACCAGGCCGTCGCCGGTGGCGCGCTCCCGGACGGCGGGCCCTGGCGGGCGCACTTCCACGTCCCCCTGCACGCGCCACCCGCCGAGCCGCTCACCTCGACGCTGCCCGTCCTCCAGGACACCTTGACCCGGCTCGTGGGCGGCCCGGAGCCGCGGACCCGCCACCTCGAGGTCGAGACGTACACCTGGCAGGCCCTCCCGCCGGAGCTGAGGCCCCGCACCCGCGGTCAGCTCGCCGACGGCATCGCCGCCGAACTCACCCTGGCCCGCGACCTGCTGACCGACCTCGGCCTCAAGGAACTGCCATGAGCGACACGCGCCCCACCCCGCTGCTGGTCCTCGACGTGGTCGGCCTCACCCCCCGGCTGCTGGACCACATGCCCCGCCTCAAGGCGCTCGCCGCCGCCGGTTCGCAGGCCCATCTGACCACTGTGCTGCCGGCCGTCACCTGCGCGGCCCAGTCGACGTTCCTGACCGGTGTCCTCCCGTCCGAGCACGGCATCGTCGCCAACGGCTGGTACTTCCGCGAACTCGGCGACGTCCTGCTGTGGCGCCAGCACAACGGGCTGGTGGCGGGAGACAAGATCTGGGACGTGGCCCGCCGCGCCCACCCCGGCTACACGGTCGCCAACATCTGCTGGTGGTACGCGATGGGCGCCGACACCGACATCACCGTCACCCCCCGGCCCGTCTACTACGCCGACGGCCGCAAGGAACCGGACTGCTACACCCGCCCGCCGGCCCTCCACGACGAACTCACCGAGCAATTCGGCACGTTCCCCCTCTTCCACTTCTGGGGCCGGGCGCCGACATCGTCTCCAGCCGGTGGATCGCCGACGCGACCCGCCACATCATGCGCACCCGCCGGCCCGACCTGACCCTGTGCTACCTGCCGCACCTGGACTACGACCTCCAGCGCTACGGCCCCGACGACCCCCGCTCCCTGCGGGCCGCCGCCGACCTCGACACCGTCATCGGCCCGCTGCTCGACGACGCCGAGCGCGAGGGCCGCACGGTGGTCGCCCTGTCGGAGTACGGCATCACCCGGGTCAGCCGCCCCGTCGACATCAACCGCGCGCTGCGCCGGGCCGGTCTGCTGGAGGTGCACACCCAGGACGGCATGGAGTACCTCGACCCGATGACCTCGCGGGCGTTCGCCGTCGCCGACCACCAACTCGCGCACGTCTACGTGCGCCGCCCTGAGGACCTCGACGCCGTCCGTGAGGCGCTGGACGGGCTGCCGGGCATCGGTGAACTCCTCGACGACGAGGGCAAGAAGGCCCACGGGCTCGACCACCCTCGCTCCGGCGAGCTGGTCGCGGTCGCCGAACCCGACGCGTGGTTCACGTACTACTACTGGCTCGACGACGACCGGGCCCCCGACTTCGCGCAGCTCGTCGAGATCCACCGCAAGCCGGGCTACGACCCCGTCGAGCTGTTCATGGACCCGCACGACCCGTACGTACGGCTCAAGGCCGCCAAGGCCGTGGCCCGCAAGAAGCTCGGCATGCGCTACCGCCTCGCGGTCGTGCCGCTCGACCCGTCACCGATCCGCGGCAGCCACGGCCGCCTCCCCGCGAGCGACGAAGAAGGTCCGCTCCTCCTGTGCTCCACCCCCCGCGCCGTCACCGGCCGCGTCGCGGCCACCGATGTGAAGTCCCTGCTGCTGCGGCTCGCCGGCCTCGACTGAGGCGGCGACCGCACGCGTCCGCACCCCCGTGAAGGAAAGAGAGATCCTCGTGACCGCGTTCAACGACGATTCCGTCACCGGCGACAGCCTGCGCCGCTCGCTCGGCGTCAGCCGCCGCCGCTTCCTCAGCACCTGCACCGCCGCCGCAGCCGCGGCGATCGCCGCCCCCGTCTTCGGAGCCTCGCCGGCCCTGGCCATGGACACGGCGGACGACAGAGCAGTGGACCACGGCCGTTCCGCTCTGGTCCCGCCCCACAAGCGCGGCATCATCCTCTACACCGTCCGTGACGCGACCGGTCGCGACCCGCTGGCCACGGATCTGCCCTCGGGCTTCCGCGAGGTCTTCAAGCAGCTGTCCCGCTACGGCTACAAGCAGGTCGAGTTCGCCGGCTACCGTCAGCACGCGAACGCCCCGGGCGGCGCCGACCTGGAGACCGTCGCGGGCGCGAAGCTCATGCGGTCCTGGCTGGACGAGTACGGGCTGACGGCGCAGGGCAACCACGGCTTCATCCCCGGCTCCTGGCCGCTGACCCCGTCCGACCTCGACACCTTCAAGCGCCATCTGGAGATCGCCAACATCCTCGGCATGCGCCACATGGGCACCGGCGGCGACCCCACCGGCAGTTCCTACCGTGCCGACTGGGACGTCGCCGCGGAGAAGTGGAACGCGCTGGGCGCCATCGCCCGCCGCGAGGGCATCAAGCTCTACACCCACAACCACGACTCGGCGTACGGATTTCTGCTCGACGGCGGTCCGCTGGACGCCCAGGGCCGGCCGACCCGCAGTTCAGGCATCCGCAAGCTCGAGTACTTCCTGGAGGTGACCGACCCGCGCGACGTCTGGCTGGAGATGGACATCTACTGGGCGCACGTGGCGCAGTACAAGTTCCACACGTACACCGCGCACGACGGCTCCACGGTGGAGCACGTCTTCGACCCGGCCGGTCTGGTGGTCCGCCACAACGTGCGCTACCCGCTGTTCCATGCCAAGGACGGCACGGTCAACGCCCAGAACGGCCAGGGCTACGACATGGTGACGTTCGGCGAGGGCGACATCGACTACCGCAGGTTCTTCAGGCGGGTGGGGGCGAAGAACTACCACAACCCGATGATCGAGCACGACGGCGCTCCCAGCTCCACGGTTCCGGGGCAGTCCCTCGAGGTGGCCCGGAAGAGCTACGACAACCTCGCGGCTCTGCGCGCCAGGCACTGACGGCACGTCATCGTTCCGCCGGCGCGCCCGGCGTCGGCGGAACGGTCACGTCCGGAACCGCCGCAGAAAGACGCTACCGACCAGTAGTGAGAATGTCGTCTCCCGGCCATCATTAAGCGCGAGCATGTCAAACCGTTCCGCCCTGTCAGAGCGGGACGGCACTCCTCGAGCTGCCCGAAACCAGGAGACCCCCCATGCATGCACGCAGCACCCGCACAGCCGGCGCCGCCGCCGGCGCCGTCGCGCTGATCTTCACCGTCGCCGTCCCCGCCGCGACCGCGCAGGCCGCCACGACCGCCGCCGCACCCGCTCCGGCAGAGGTACAGGCCCAGAGCGTCGACTACGACACCTGGCGGCGTGACGTGGCCGCGGTCGTCGCCCAGGCCCGCCCCTACATCGAGGACCGCACCGCCGACCCGGCCGGCGAGAAGCAGGCCATCGTCCTCGACATCGACAACACCTCGCTGGAGACGCACTTCCATCCGTTCTGGAAGCTGCCCACCCCCGCCATCCTGGAGATGCGTGAGCTCGCCCGCTACGCCGACTCCCGTGGCGTCGCCGTCTTCTTCGTGACCGCCCGCCCCGGCATCATCCACTCCCTCACCGACTGGAACCTGAAGAAGACCGGCTACCCGGTCGACGGGCTCTACGTCCGTGACCTGCCCGACCTGTTCCACGAGGTCAGCGCCTACAAGACGGAGAAGCGCGCGGAGATCGAGGCCAAGGGCTACACGATCATCGCCAACATCGGCAACAACACCACCGACCTCGTCGGCGGGCACGCGGAGCGGACCTTCAAGCTCCCCGACTACGACGGCCAGTTGTCGTAGGTCCTCGGGCAGACACCTCGTACGACGGCCGGACGGCCGCGGTGACCGGTCTCCCGGCCGCCGCGGCCGCACGGTCCCACCATGGTCCGCTCAGCCCATGTCCCGGCTGATCGGCTGCGGATTGGCCGCGATCCGGCCCTTGCGCGGCCGCCCCGGCGGATGAAGGAATATCGCCACGAAGCCCGCGAACAGCGAGATGGAACCGGCCAGGACGAACGCTCCCGCGTAGTCCCAGGCGCCCACGACCACGGCGCCCATGCCGGAACCCAGCAGGCCCGACACCAGCTTCGAGCTGTAGACGAGGCCGTAGTTGGAGGCGTTGTTGTTCTCGCCGAAGTAGTCCGCCGTCATCGCCGCGAACATCGGGAAGATGGCGCCGCCGCCGAAGCCCGAGATGCTGGAGAACAGCAGGAACAGCGGCAGGTTGTGGATGTTGCCCGACCACAGGATGCCGTACTGCGACAGGCCGAGCACGATGCAGACGAAGATCAGGCACTGCTTGCGGCCGTAACGGTCCGAGAGCCAGCCGATCACGCCGCGCCCGGTGCCGTTCACGATCGCCTTGAGGGACATCGCCGTCGCCACGATGCCGCCCGCGAAACCGGCCTCGTCACCGAACGGCACCTGGAAGGCGATACCGAAGATGTTCACACCGGACGTGCACAGCAGACAGAACCACATCAGCGCCACCCGGCCGGTCTGCCACGCCTCCCTCGGCGTGTACTGCTTCACCGCCGGCGGGTTCTTCTCCAGCGCCCGGCGCGTCCGCGGGTCGTCGGGCTTGCGCAGCGGGTCGACCTCCGCAGGCCACCAGTTCTTCGGCGGGTCCTGGAAGAAGTAGCCCGCGACGGCGACCGTCGCGGCCAGGAACACACCGACGGAGACAAGGACCCAGCGGAAGTTCGTCAGGTCCATGTAGCCGGTGAAGATGAAGACGAACGGCACCGAGCCGTAGGCGAATCCGCCGTTGACGAAGCCGGTCTTGCCGCCCTTGCGCTCCGGATACCACTTGCCGACCATGTTGACGCAGGTCGCGTAGACCATGCCGGCGCCCATGCCGCTGAACATGCCGAAGCCGATGTAGGCGACCACGACATGGGGTGCGAACGCCAGCGAGAGATAGCCCAGCAGGGTGCCCACCGCGCCCAGCATCATCGCCCACCGGGCCGGCAGTTTGCCGCTCTCGCGCAGCTTGCCGGCCGGGAAGGCCACCGCGGCCTGGAAGAAGACCCACACGCCGAGCATCCAGAAGATGTGCGAACTGCTCCAGCTGTGCGCGGTGTGCAGCGTGTCCTCGGCGGACGCGAACGCGTACTCCGCCGAGCTGATGCCCATCATGCCCACCCACGGCAGGATGACCATCCACTTGCGCTTGCGGCCCATGATGTCGATATCGGTCTCGCCGATCCGGTACATGCGCCCGTTGGCGTCCGTCACCTCCCTGAAGGGGACGGATGTGGAGATGTCGGTTGTCGTCATGGTGATCGAACCCCTCGCGTCGAAGAAGTCTGGCCAGCGCCCCCTGTCCGTTTCTCTTCGCACCGGGGTCCGCGGCGAGCGGTCACCGCAGACCCCGTGGTTCGAGCCGTCGCTCAGGTCATCGACCGCCCCCCGACAGGCCCGCGGCCCGGGCCCAGGCGTACTTCGCGCCGAGCGCCGCGACCGGCTTCTCCGTCGTGTACGGGTAGGCGACGACACCGCGCTCGAAGAGGTACTGGCACGCCTCCTCCACCTCGACGTCCCCGGCGAGCGACGCCACCACCGGCTTCTCGATCCCGCGCGCCCTGAACTCCTCCACCACGCGCGCGGTGAGCTCCGCGAACACCATCGGAGGGGTGACGATCGTGTGCCAGTAGCCCAGCACCAGCGCGTGGATCCGGGGATCCTCCAGACCCAGCCGGATCGTCGCCTCGTACGTCGAGGGCGGTTCGCCGCCGGTGATGTCGATCGGGTTCCCGGCAGCGCCGAACGGCGGGATGAAGGCCTTGAAGGAGGCGTCCAGATCAGGCGGGATCTCCATCAGGGACAGCCCGTTGTCGACGATCGCGTCCGACAGCAGCACCCCCGAGCCGCCGGCCCCCGTGATGATCACGATGTTGTCGCCCTGCGGCACGGGGAGGACGGGCAGCGCCCGCGCGTACTCCAGCATCTCGTTGAGCCCCGGCGCCCGGATCACCCCCGCCTGCCGCAGCACGTCTTCGTAGACGGCGTCGTCGCCGGCCAGCGCGCCCGTGTGCGAGCCTGCCGCCTTCGCGCCCGCCGCCGTACGGCCCGCCTTGAGGACCACGACCGGCTTCCTCCGCACCGTCCGGCGTGCGGCCTCCACGAACGCCCGGCCGTCCTTGAGGTCCTCCAGGTGCATCGCGATGCACGTGGTGTTGGGGTCCTCACCGAACCAGGTGAGCAGGTCGTCCTCGTCCAGGTCCGACTTGTTGCCGAGACCGACGATCGCCGAGACACCCGTGCGGGTGGTCCGGGCGAAGCCGAGGATCGCCATGCCGATGCCGCCCGACTGCGAGGTGAGCGCCACACCGCCCTTGACGTCGTACGGCGTGCAGAACGTGGCGCACAGGTCCTGCCAGGTGGAGTAGTAGCCGTAGATGTTCGGCCCCAGCAGACGCACGCCGTACCGCTCGGCGATCGCCACTATCTCCGCCTGGAGCTCGTGCTCGCCGGTCTCCGCGAAACCGGAAGGGATCAGAACCGCGTTGGGGATGCCCTTGCGGCCGACCTCCTCGAGAGCGGACGCCACGAACTTCGCGGGGATCGCGAAGACCGCCACATCGGGCTCGCCCGGAACGTCCATCACGCTCTTGTACGCCTTACGGCCGAGTATGTCATCGGCCTTGGGGTTCACCGGGTGGATCTCGCCCGGGAAACCTCCGTCGATCAGGTTCCGCATGACCGAATTGCCGATCTTGCCCTGCTCGTTGGAGGCGCCGATCACCGTGACGGACCGGGGCTGCATCAGCCGCCGCATCGAGGTGAGCATCTCCTCGCGGGAGTACTTGCGGCGCTCGGCCGGGACCTCGGTGCCGATCAGGATCCGTACGTCGGCGGCCATGGCCCCGTCCGCGGAGGCGAACACCGGGTTGAGGTCGACCTCAGCGATCTCGGGGAAGTCGGCGGCGAGTTCGGAGACGCGGACCACCACGTCGGCGAGCGCCTCCCGGTCCACGGCCGCACCGCCGCGCACCCCGCGCAGGATCTCCGCGGCGCGGATGCCGTCCATCATCGACAGTGCGTCGTCCCTCGACGCGGGCGCCAGCCGGAAGGTGACGTCCTTCAGCACCTCGACGAGTACACCGCCGAGGCCGAACGCCACCACCTTCCCGAACGTCGGGTCGGTGACCGTGCCGACCAGCACCTCGGTCCCGGCCGGCACCATCTGCTGCACCTGTACGCCGAGGATGCGTGCCTCGGGGGCGTACGCCTTCGCGTTGGACACGATGGCGGTGAACGCCCCGCGCACCTCGGCGCAGGACTTCAGCCCGACCTGCACGCCGCCCGCGTCCGTCTTGTGCAGGATGCCGGGGGAGACGATCTTCATGGCGACCGGGAAGCCGATCCGGTCCGCCAGCGCCACTGCCTCGTCCGCCGTCTCCGCGAGCCCCTCGGCCGGGGTCGGGATCCCGTACGCGTCGGTGACCGCCTTGCCCTCCGGGGCCGTCAGTGCCGTGCGGCCCTCGGCGAGCGCGCCCGCCAGGATCGCCCGTACCGCCGCCTGCCGCTCCGCGTGCTCCGCCACTAGATGACTCCGTTCGACTTGAGCAGGCTGAGCTCCTCGTCGCCGAGGCCCAGCTCGCCGACGTACACCTCTGCGTTGTGCTGACCGAGCAGCGGGGAGGTGACCACGTCCACAGGCGAGTCGGACAACTTCAGCGGGCTGCCCACGGTGGTGAAGGTGCCGCGCTCGGGGTGCTGGACCTCGACGACCATCTCGTTCGCCGCCAGCGACGGGTCCTCGATGATCTCCCGCGTCGAAAGAATCGGCCCGCACGGGATGTTGTGGGCGTTGAGCTTCTCCAGCACTTCCCACTTGGGGAGCGTGGCGGACCACTCCTCGATCAGCTGGAACATCTTGCCCAGCTTCGGCAGCCGCGCCTCCGGGGTCGCCCACTCGGGGTCGTCCGCCAGCTCGGGCCGGCCGATGAGCTCCGAGAGCGGCCGCCAGCCGACCGGCTGCACGATGACGTACACGTAGTCGTTGGGTCCGCCCGGCGAGCACTTGACCGCCCAGCCCGGCTGGCCCCCGCCGGAGGCGTTCCCGGAGCGGGGCACCTCGTCGCCGAAGTCCTCGTTGGGGTATTCGGCGAGCGGGCCGTGCGCGAGCCGCTGCTGGTCACGCAGCTTCACCCGGCACAGGTTGAGCACGGCGTGCTGCATCGCCACGTTGACCCGCTGGCCGCGCCCGGTGCTCTCGCGCTGGAACAGCGCGGCGAGTATCCCGGCGACGGCGTGGATGCCCGTGCCCGAGTCACCGATCTGGGCGCCCGTCGCCAGCGGCGGCCCGTCCTCGAAGCCGGTGGTCGACATGGACCCGCCCATGGCCTGGGCCACCACTTCGTACGCCTTGAAGTCGGTGTACGGGCCCTCGCCGAACCCCTTGATGGAGGCGTACACGATCCGGGGGTTGATTTCCTGGATCCGTTCCCAGGTGAAGCCCATCCGGTCCACGGCGCCGGGGCCGAAGTTCTCCACCATGACGTCGCTGCGGCGGATCAGCTCGGTGAGGATCTCCTTGCCGCGCTCCGACTTGGTGTTGAGGGTGATGCTGCGCTTGTTGCAGTTGAGCATCGTGAAGTAGAGGGAGTCGACGTCCGGTATGTCACGCAGCTGCTTACGCGTGATGTCGCCGCTCGGAGCCTCCAGCTTCACCACGTCCGCGCCGAGCCAGCCGAGCAGCTGAGTGGCGGAGGGCCCGGACTGGACGTGCGTCATGTCGAGGACGCGGACGCCCTCAAGAGCCTTGGTCATGGTCGTGGTCTGGGTCATGGCCGGCGCTCCTCACTTGTACATGGTCTGGTTCATGGTTCCGGGGGCGTACGCGTCGGGGTCCACCCACACGTTGATCAGCGACGGCAGCCCGGACTCGCGGGCGCGGCGCAGCGCGGGCGCGATGCCGGCGGGGTCGCGGACCTCCTCGCCGTAGCCGCCCAGCATCCGGGCGAACTCGTCGTAGCGGACGTCGCCGAGGGTGTTGCCGACCCGCTCGCGCTCCTGGCCGTACTTCTGCGCCTGGCCGTAACGGATCTGGTTCATGGAGGAGTTGTTTCCGACGATCCCGACGAAGGGGAGGTTGTAGCGGACCAGCGTCTCGAAGTCCCAGCCGGTCAGCGAGAACGCGCCGTCACCGAACAGGGCCACCACCTCCTTGTCGGGGCGGGCCTGCTTGGCGGCCAGGACGAAGGGGACGCCGACGCCGAGGGTGCCGAGCGGTCCCGGGTCCATCCAGTGACCGGGGGACTTGGGCTGGACGACCTGCCCGGAGAAGGTGACGATGTCGCCGCCGTCGCCGATGTACACCGAGTCCTCGGTGAGGAAGTCGTTGATCTCGCTGACCAGGCGGTACGGATGGATGGGTGAGGCGTCGGAACGCAGCTGCGGCAGACGCTTGCCGAGCGCGGCCTGCTCCGCGGCACGCAGCTCCTCGAGCCACGCCTTGCGCTTGACGGCGCCGCCGTTGAGGCGGCCGGACACCGCTTGTGCGACGGACGCCAGAATCAGGCCGGCGTCACCGACGATCCCGAGGTCGATGTCCCGGTTCTTGCCCACCGTCCGGTAGTCCAGGTCGATCTGCACCACCGTGGCGTCCGGTGACAGCCGCTTGCCGTACCCCATCCGGAAGTCGAACGGGGTGCCGACGATGACGATGACGTCGGCGTTCGAGAAGGCGTAGCGGCGCGAGAGCTGGAAGTGGTGCGGGTCGCCGGGTGGCAGTGTGCCGCGCCCGGCGCCGTTCATGTACGCGGGCATGTTCAGGGTGCGCACCAGCTCGACGGCGGAGTCGGTGCCGCGGGTGGTCCACACCTGGCTGCCGAGCAGGATCGCCGGCTTCTCGGCTTGGACCAGCAGGTCGGCGAGTTTCTCCACGGCCTCCGGATCGCCGGCACTGCGCGTCGAGGCCCGGTAGTGGCCGGCCTTCGGGACGCGCGCCTTCTCGACGGGGACCTTGGCGTCGAGCACGTCGCGCGGGATCTCCAGGAAGGAAGGGCCGGGCGCGCCGTGGTAGCACTCGCGGAACGCCATCGAGACCATGTCGGCCGCGCGCGCCGTGTCCGGCACGGTGGCGGCGAACTTGGTGATCGGCGTCATCATGTCGACGTGCGGGAGGTCCTGCAGGGAGCCCATCTTGTGCTGTGTGTGGGCGCCCTGACCGCCGATCAGCAGCATGGGTGATTCGGCGCGGAAGGCGTTGGCGACGCCGGTGACGGCGTCCGTGGTGCCCGGCCCTGCGGTGACGACCGCGCATCCCGGCTTGCCGGTGATGCGGGCGTAGCCGTCGGCGGCGTGGGCGGCGACCTGTTCGTGGCGTACGTCGACGACTTCGATGCCTTCGTCCACGCAGCCGTCGTAGATGTCGATGATGTGGCCGCCGCAGAGGGTGTAGATGACCTCCACGCCCTCGGCCTTGAGCGCCTTGGCCACCAGGTGTCCACCCGAGATGAGTTGCTGGCTGTTGTCGTCGGGCATGGCGAAGTCCTGTCCCTTCGTAGGGGAGTCGGTGTGCTGGTCAGGGGACGCCGGTGCGCCGCCCGGTGTACTTCGCGGTAGATTGCATACAGTCGACGAATACTGTATGAAGCTTGTTATCCCGCATCCGGTGGGTGGTGTCCAGGGGGCGTGCGGCACTTTCATTCGTTTCGGACGAAGCACTGGGAGCCCGGCATGGATCTGTACGAGCACCAAGCAAGGGAACTCTTCGGGGAGTACGGCATCCCCGTACCGGAAGCAGAGACCGCACGGACCGCCGCGCAGGCCCGCGCGGCCGCGGAGCGGCTCGGCGGCCGCGTCGTGGTCAAGGCCCAGGTGAAGACCGGAGGCAGGGGCAAGGCCGGCGGGGTGAAGCTCGCCGCCGACGCCACGGCCGCGGAGGTGACCGCCCGCCAGATCCTCGGCATGGACATCAAGGGCCACACCGTGCGCACGGTGATGCTCGCCCAGCCGGTCGACATCGAGGCCGAGTTCTACGTCTCCTACGTCCTCGACCGCGCCGCCGGCGCCTTCCTCGCCATCGCGTCCGCAGAGGGAGGCATGGACATCGAGGAGGTCGCCGCCACCCGGCCGGAAGCGGTCGCCCGCATCCCCGTCGCCCCCGCAGAGGGCGTCACCGCCGCCAAGGCCGCCGAGATCGCCGCGGCGGCAGGGCTGCCGCAGGAGACCGCGCCCGTACTCCAGGACCTGTGGCAGGTCCTGGTCCGCGAGGACGCCCTCCTGGTCGAGGTCAACCCGCTCGTCCGCACCACGGTCGGCGACATCCTCGCCCTCGACGGCAAGGTCACTCTCGACGACAACGCCCGCTTCCGGCAGGCCCGCTGGGGCAACGACGACGCCACCCTGCACGAGGACCCGTTGGAGGCGGTGGCCGCCGCCAAGGGCCTCAACTACGTCAAGCTCGACGGCACCGTCGGCGTCATCGGCAACGGCGCCGGCCTGGTCATGTCCACCCTCGACGTCGTCGCCGGATGCGGCGCCAGGCCGGCGAACTTCCTCGACATCGGCGGCGGAGCCTCCGCCGCGGTGATGGCCGACGGGCTTTCCGTCATCCTCTCCGACCGGGACGTCGACAGCGTGCTCGTGAACGTCTTCGGCGGCATCACGGCCTGCGACGCCGTCGCCGAAGGCATTGTGCGGGCCCTCGACTCCGTACGCCTGACCAAACCACTCGTCGTGCGGCTCGACGGCAACAACGCGGCCCGGGGCCGGGCCATCCTCGAGGAACGCGCCCACCCCCTCGTCCACCAGTCCACCACCATGGACGGCGCCGCCCGCCGGGCCGCCGACCTCGCCATCTGATCGAGCCGACGGGGCGCGGCGGCGTCGAAGGGAGAACGGGCGGAGGCTGCGAGTGGGGGCACCTCCCAGCGGTAGCTGGGGGAGAGCAGTCGAGCACGATCGACCGCCGACGCCGACCGGGGCGCCCCGGAGGCCGACCGACCTGCATCAGAAAGGACCGGGAACCATGGCAGTCTTCCTCACCAAGGAGAGCAAGGTCCTCGTTCAGGGCATGACCGGCGCCGAGGGCATGAAGCACACCCGCCGGATGCTGGCGTCGGGCACCGACGTGGTCGCGGGGGTCAACCCGCGCAAGGCGGGCCAGGTCGTCGACTTCGACGAGCGTGCCGTCCCCGTCTTCGGGGGCGTCGGAGAGGCGATGGCGGCCACCGGCGCTGACGTCGCCGTGGTCTTCGTGCCGCCCCCGTTCGCCAAGGCCGCCGTCATGGAGGCCGCCGACGCCGGCATCGGGCTCGCGGTCGTCATCACCGAGGGCGTCCCCGTCCATGACGCCGTCGCCTTCCAGGGGTACGCCGCCGAACGCGGCACCCGGATCATAGGGCCCAACTGCCCCGGCCTCATCAGCCCCGGCCAATCGAACGCCGGCATCATCCCCGCGGACATCGCCCCCGAGCCAGGCCGTATCGGCCTCGTCTCCAAGTCCGGCACACTCACCTACCAACTCATGTACGAGCTCCGCGACATCGGCTTCTCCTCGGCGGTCGGCATCGGCGGCGACCCGGTGGTCGGCACCACCCACATCGACTGCCTCGCCGCCTTCGAGCAGGACCCCGACACCGAACTCATCGTGCTGATCGGCGAGATCGGCGGTGATGCGGAGGAGCGCGCGGCCGCGTACATCACCGAACACGTCACCAAGCCCGTCGTCGGTTACATCGCCGGCTTCACCGCCCCCGAGGGCAGGACCATGGGGCACGCCGGAGCGATCGTGTCGGGCTCCAGCGGGACCGCCGAGGCCAAGAAGCAGGCCCTCGAAACGGCCGGCGTACGGGTCGGCTCCACACCGACCGAGACGTCACGCCTGGTGCGCGAGCGGCTCGCGGTGTCCGGGGGCTGAGGGCTCACCCTCATTCACGGCCAGTTGTGAGTAAGCGGGTTACTTGCGGGTAACCCATCCGCCGACCGGGGTACCCGGGGCGGCCGGCGTGTGCGAGCCGGCCGCCCCTCCCTGTCGCCGAACGTCCTCCCGCCCCGTACGACACGTCCGAGCGGAGTCCCTTCATGGCACCCATCCTCACCCTCAAGCCGGGCACGGCCTGGGCCGACGCCTGGCAGCGCTGCATCGCCGTCGCCCCCGAAGCGTTCCGGGACGACCGTGTCCTCAACCTCTGGGCCGCGCAGTGGCACGCGGACGGCCGCGCCCTCCCCGCCACCAGCCCCGTCGACCAGAGCCCCGTAGCCGGCCCGCCCCGGCTGGACACGACCGCCGCCCGACACGCCGTACGCGCCTCGCTCGACCAGCACCGCGCCTGGCGCCACATCCCACTGCCGGAACGCCGCGCCCGGGTCGCCGCCACCCTCGACGCCCTCGCCGAGCACCGCGAACTGCTCGCCCTCCTCCTCGTCTGGGAGATCGGCAAGCCCTGGCGGCTCGCCCAGGCCGACGTCGACCGCGCCATCGACGGGGTCCGCTGGTACGTCGAGGGCGTCGAACCCATGCTGGACGGCCGCTCACCCCTCGCCGGCCCGGTCTCCAACATCGCCAGCTGGAACTACCCCATGTCCGTCCTCGTCCACGCCATGCTCGTCCAGGCGCTGGCCGGGAACGCGGTGATCGCCAAGGCCCCGACCGACGGCGGCGTCGCCTGCCTCACCCTCGCCTGCGCGCTCGCCGCCCGCGAAGGCGTGCCCCTGACCCTGGTCAGCGGCAGCGGCGGGGAGCTCTCAGAGGCCCTGGTCCGCTCCCCGGAGATCGGCTGCGTCTCCTTCGTCGGAGGACGCGACACCGGCGCCCGCATCGCCACCGCCGTGGCCGATCTCGGCAAGCGCCACATCCTGGAGCAGGAGGGCCTCAACACCTGGGGCGTCTGGAACTACACCGACTTCTCCGCCCTCACCGCCGTCATCCCGAAACTCTTCGACTACGGCAAGCAGCGCTGCACCGCCTACCCCCGGTTCGTCGTCCAGCGCGAGTCCTTCGCCGACTTCCTCGCCGCCTACCTGCCCGCCGTACGCTCGATCCGCACCGGCCATCCCCTCGCCGTCGAACACCCCGACGACCCGCTGCCCGCCCTCGACTTCGGACCGCTCATCAACGCGGCCAAGGCCAAGGAGCTGGCCGACCAGGTCGCCGAGGCCGTCGACCGCGGAGCCGTACCCCTCCACCGGGGGACGCTCGCCGACGGCCGCTTCCTCCCCGGCCAGGACACCTCCGCCTACCTGCCGCCCGTCACCCTGCTGGGCCCGCCCCCGTCCTCCCCGCTGCACCACGCGGAACCCTTCGGCCCCGTCGACACCATCGTCCTCGTCGACACGGAGGCGGAACTGCTGGCTGCGATGAACGCCTCGGGCGGCGCGCTCGTGGCCACCCTCTCCACGGACGATCCGGCGACCTTCCGGCGCCTCGCCCCGCAGATCCGCGCCTTCAAGACCGGCCACAACAAGCCCCGTTCGCGCGGTGACCGCGACGAGCTGTTCGGCGGATTCGGCGCCTCCTGGCGCGGCGCGTTCGTCGGCGGCGAGCTGCTGGTGCGGGCCGTGACGGAAGGCCCGGCGGGGGAGCGGCTGCCGGGCAACTTCCCCGACTACCAGCTCAACGCCTGACGGGGCGTCTGAACGCCTTCGCCGGAAGGGCACACGTCCCGGGCGGCAGCACGACGCGCCCGGGCCGGTGCGTGCCCTTAGCCCGTTCGCACCTTTCACGTCGTCACATTCGATTCGGCGTATCCGGCGCAGCGACCTGCGGCGACCTGCGGCAGTGCCGGAAGGGAGGCCGGATCCTGCGCCCTACCGGGTGACCTCGCGCGGGGACCTCGCATTGCGATGATCACCGACTGTGGGTTGCCTCGTACACGGAGCACAGCAGAGGAGCCGCGCAGAGGGCCGGACACTGCTCCGCTGGAGGAAGACATGCGCATCGCCCGTACCGGTCTCAAGGTCGCCGTGATCGTCGGCACCCTCGCACTCTCCGCGCCGGTCGCCGCGGCAGAGGGCGGCGACATCGAGATCAGCCCGCGTAACGCCCCGGGAAGCACGGTCACGGTCACCACCACCGCCTGCGGCAAGGAGACCTACGGCAAGGGGGAGTCGGAGGCGGGTGGACAGTTCCACCTCCTCGAGGGAGACCGGAAAGGCGTCCTGGTGGGCGAGTTCAAGCTGCCCGACGACGCCGCTCCGGGAACCGACACGGTGACCCTGAAGTGCCCTCCGCGTACCAAGGTCACCGGTACCCACCGGATCGGCGACCGCCCCAGCGGAGGGGTCGATGCGGGCTTCGGTGACACCACCGGCAACAGCGTCCAGCTCGCACTCGGCGGGCTGCTCCTCGCCGGAGCGGTCGCCGGCGGGGTGGTCAGGACGCGCCGCGGCTCCGGTGGCGTCCGGTCCTGACGCCGCCTCACTTCCCACCGGCCCCCGGACACCGTCACGGTGACCGGGGGCCGGCCGGGTCCCACCCACCCTCCGCCCCGCTGCCGAGCAAAGGCCCGCACCCCGATGGACGACACCCCGACGACACGGACCACCGACGCGGCCCACCTCCCCTCCTGCAAGCTGCTCGTCTGCGCCGGGATCGCCGGGGCCGTGCTGGTGGGCGGCGCCCTGCACGAGGACCGCCCACCGCAGCCGTCGCCGGCGCAACAGCGGACCTCCGCCGCGGCGCGGCCCGCCCCGGAGCGCGCGATGCCGCAGCCCCCGGCCGCGCGGCCCGCCCCGGAGCGTGCGCCGCAGCCCCCGGCCGTCGGGCCTCTCGCCCCTGCGGATCCCGTCCGCCTGCTGATCCCGGCCATCGGTGTGAACGCCCCTCTGACCCGCCTGGAGTTGAACGAAAAGGGCGCGCTTCAGCCGCCGCCGGCCGCGGCGCCCACCCTCGCCGGCTGGTACGGCGACGGTGCGACCCCGGGCGAGAACGGCACGGCCGTGACCGCCGGACATGTGGACACCCCCGCCGGACGGGGAGTCTTCTACCGGCTCGGGGCGCTCGGCAAGGGCGACACCATCGACGTCGTGCGCAAGGACCGGCGCACAGCCGTCTTCACCGTCGACGCCGTGGAGGTCCACGACAAGAACGACTTCCCGGACGAGAAGGTCTACGGCGATTCCGGCCGGCCCGAGCTGCGGGTGATCACGTGCGGCGGCGACCGGTCCTCGAAAGGCGGCT
The DNA here is from genome assembly GCF_009832925.1 of Streptomyces sp. Tu 2975. Classification (GTDB taxonomy): domain Bacteria; phylum Actinomycetota; class Actinomycetes; order Streptomycetales; family Streptomycetaceae; genus Streptomyces. Next base: position 1,324,747 of record NZ_CP047140.1, on the reverse strand, counting down.
ACGAGGGAAACGTCGTCGTCTACGCGACGCTCAGCGCCGTGAAGTAGCCACCCGCCCGGCCTGCCCGCCGGTCCGTGCGCCCGCGGGATGGCCTGATGGCCCGCCCCGGCGGGCTGTCCGTGGCGGTCCGCAGCCGATGGCCGGCCGAAGCACGCCGGACCCCGCTGCCGGTCGGCCGATGCCCCGGACTCCGCTGCCGGTCGGCCGATGCCCTGGGCCCCGCCTGCCGGTCAGCCGATGCCCTGACGGTCCGGTTCGAGGGCGAAGTCGCCTTCGGCCGGTTCCCGTACCGACTGCCGCACGGCGCGCACCAGCATGTCCCGGTGCCGTTCGAGCGGCGCACGCCGTTCGGGAGGTACGAGTTGGAGCAGGTCCTCGAGCCCGGCCATCATGCGCCGCGTGACCTGAGGGTGGCCCACCGCGCACCCCCGCAGCTCGGCGAAGCCGAGGTCGACGAGGTCCTCCCACCCGGACACCGGCTGGACCAGCCGCACCCGTCCCGTCCCGTCCTGGTGGTACACCGTGCCGAGCGGCCGGTGGGCGACCACTGCGAGGTACTGCACGACCCGGTCCAGGCACTGCACGGCAGTGGTCGGGTCGTTCACCGACGACGACAGGGCACGCAGCCCGATGTCGGTCAATTGCCGCAGCCCGAAGCTCAGGTCACGCTGGAAGGTGCGCTCCACGCCGACCGACACGGCGGACTGCAGCACACGCCGGGCCGCGAACGGCAGTGGCCGGTCCGCGTCGCCGTGGACCGTGAGGACGGGCGTCCCGGGCACCACGAAGTCCCCGACCCGGGGGATGAGCCGCAGCACCACGTCATGGCGCCGGGCCACGCGCACGAGCCGGACGACTTCGACGTCCCGCAGGGCTCCCGACCGTCCCTGGTGACTGATGCGGACGGTCTCCTCCCCGAGCGGCTCCCCGGGCGCGGCGGACATCGGCACACGCGCCAGCGCCCCGAACGCCTCCCGGGTCACCCGCTCCACCACGGGCCCCACCTTCATCAGCTGGAGCGTCTGCGTCACGTAGGCGATGAACAGCAGCAGACTCAACGCGACCATGAGCAGCGTCAGGATGCTCTGCACCACCGGCACGGACGTGACCATCCGGGGGTTGCGTTCGCTCTCGAACGCCGACAGCACGAGCAGCGACAGCAGGAACGTGGAGAGGAACACCGAGAAGGTGAGCTTGCTGATGCGGCTCCTGATGAAGATGCGCACGACGCGGGGGCTGTAGTTGCCGGCCGCCATCTGCACGGCGACGAGGGAGATGCTGAAGACGACACCGATGAAGGTCATCATCGCGGACGCGATCGTGGTGACGATGACCTTGGCGTCGTCGGCGATCGCCATGAGCGCGCGAAGACTCCGGAAATCCCCTTCTTCGCGCAACGTGTCGACGATCAGGGTGTCGACGGCGTCTGCGAGGGCCCAGACGACGAAGACGAGGATCATCGACACGGTGGGGGCGAACCAGAAGGTCTCGCGCAGATGCTCGCGCAGCATGGACAGGGCGCGGGGTGGACGGTAGGTGCGACGTTGACTCACCCGGCCGACGGTAACCAAACGCAGCGCGTCTGCACGGATACACGCTGTAGCGCCTCTCTCATGGTGCCGTTCGCACCCCACTGACCACGCAATATGCAGGTGAGGGGCACCGCGAACCCCTGGTATTGTTGTCCATGTCGCCGCGGGAGACCGGGGCGAATCACCTGAGTCCGGGTGGCGGAATGGCAGACGCGCTAGCTTGAGGTGCTAGTGCCCTTTATCGGGCGTGGGGGTTCAAGTCCCCCTCGGACACCAGCAGGACCCCAGTTCGTCTGGGGTCCTTTTGCTTTTCCGTGAGCGCGTGGCGGAGTCCGGTACGACCCGGGAGGGGAGCCCCTACTGTGATCGGCATGATGCGTCGTGGAAGCGGCGGACCGGTGTGCACCCGGCCGGCCGCCGCCGCGGCCGCGATCGTGGCGGTCGTGGTGGGGCTCGGGATCAGGGCAATGGCGCCGGGGAGTGTCGCGAAGTACGCGGGGGACGCGCTGTACACCGTCCTGATCCTTGCTCTCGTGGTGCTCGTGGCGCCTCGGTCGCGGCCCCTCGCGGCCGCCGGGGCCGCGCTGGCGTTCAGCTGGGCGGTCGAGTTCCTGCAACTCACCGGCGCACCCGCCGAGTTGTCCGGGCGGAGTGTCGTCGCCCGGCTCGTCCTGGGGTCCACCTTCAACCCGCCGGACCTTCTTTGGTACGCCGTGGGAGCTGTCGTGGGAGGGCTTGCCCACGCCTCGTTCGCACGCCGGCCCGGCCCGCCGTGTCCTTCCGCCTCCGCCCGCGGGTAGGTGGGGGAGGCCGATGCCGGATATCTGCCCCGGCTTTCGGCTCATCTGAGCGCCCTCTTTGCGATATGGCCACGCAGGAATGCGGCCGCCGCCGGCTTCGCCGGTGCTCCGGGCGAAGAGTGATCGCGGATTCGGCCCGCCGGCCCGTGCCAGAGTTGCCGCACCCCGGTGAGGCGCGGCGGAATGCGCGACGGAATGCGTGACGGAACGTGAATACATGTCGCAGCGCGAAAGGGGATGCGAACGGGCCCCGGGACTGGGACATTCCGGGGCCCGTTCGGGCAATGCTCATGACCGACAAGGGCGAAAGCGGTCCTTCTCGGTTGCCGGTGGTGTCAGATGCCGGTGGTCTGCACCGAGACGAGACCGGTGGCCGCGGCGACCGGCACGACGGACGCGACGGTCTGGACGGCGCCGACGACGTCACCGACGTTCACAGCGGCACCGTAGCCGTTGACACCGGCGTGGGCGCCGGCGATTCCGCCGGCAATGCCGTCCAGCTCGGTCTCGGAAATCTCGGCGGTCTCGATCGGGGTGAAGCCGTTACGCACTGTCTCTCCCTTTCCGTTCGGGGGATTCCTGAAATGACGCCGACCGTACGCGCGTCAAAGGGAAACGGGTCGACGTGATGTCGCCTTACGCCCGGAACAGGCATCCACGTTCAGGTCTCCCGTTACCGAGGATGAGATCACGCCGACGCGCCAACCGGCAACTGAGGTTCCGTTTCTGACGGGTGAATACTTCTTCACGACAACGCCAAAAAGCATGCACTTTTCCGCGGGCGCGGGGGGACGAACGGCGCCTTCGTCACCCCGGGCATGCGGGGTCTTCGCCGCCTCCCGGCGTTCTGCGGACCGGGCAGTGGCGTCCGCAGCACCGGGTTGTGGCGGCGGGAGGTCTGCCCTCGGGTTGCGGGGGCAGACGAGCCGTAAGCGACCACGACCGTGAGGGAGTTGTCCGATGCTGGGTTTGGCTGCCGCGGTGATGTTCTTCATCGCGTTCCTCGTCAACGCCGCGGAGATCGACACGAACGAAGTCTTCGCGTCGACGAACGTGATGCTCTTGGGTCTGATGCTGCTCGCACTTCATGTCGCAGGCGTCGGCGCGTCGTGGAGGTCCGGCCGGACCCGTCGGCGCTGAGAGCCTTACGGCCCCTCGCCGATACCTCGTGCCGTTGCTCGCACCGGCCCGTTCGGCTCGCTCCGTGACTCGAACCGGAGGACATGATGACTCTGATGACAACGGCGACCGCGGATGCCGCGGCTGCTTCCGGATGGCTGCACGTGACGGTGATCGTGGTGGCGCTGGCCGTCCTTGTGCACAGCCTGGCCCGCCACAACCGCTGACACCACCCTGGGCGGAGCCACGAGCGGGGTGGGTGCCGACCACCTGACGGGAACCGTTTCAGGTGATCGGGGACCTCCCGGCGGTCCGGATGTCCGCCGCCCCTGTCCCGGCGATCCGGATGTCCGCCGCCCCGCCGCCTCTGTCCCGCGGTCCGGGTAGCGCCCGGACCGCGGGACAGGTCAGTCCTCGCGGACCGAGAGGACGATCTTGCCCCGCGTGCGGCCGGCCTCGCCGAGCCGGTGGGCGTCCGCGGCCCGCTCCAACGGCAGCACGGTCTCCACCACCGGACGCAGCAGCCCCGCCTCGACGAGTCCGGCCAGTGCCCGCATGCCCGTGGAGTCGGGTTCCACCAGCGTGAAGCCGGTGCGGACACCCCGCCCCGCGTCGGCGGGCACCTCGTCGGGGGACGGCAGGGTGACGAGTGTGCCGCCGTCCCGCAGCACCGCGAGCGACCGCGGCCCGTAGTCCCCTCCGATCGAGTCCAGCACGACGTCGACGGTCCTGCCCAGAGCCGTCACGAAGTCCTGGCGGGTGTAGTCGATGACCTCGTCGGCGCCGAGTTCCTTGAGCAGCGCGTGCTTGTCCTCACGGGCGGTGCCGACGACGTGCGCGCCGCGTGCCGAGGCGATCTGCACGGCGAGGTGGCCCACGCCGCCCGCCGCCGCGTGGATCAGGACCCGCTGCCCGCCGGTCAGGCCCGCCGTCTCCACCAGCGCCTGCCATGCGGTCAGCCCCGCCAGCGGCAGTGCGGCCGCCTCGACGTGGCCGAGCTTCGCGGGCTTCGGGGCGAAATGCCGGGCCGGGCCCGTGACGTACTCGGCATAGCCGCCGGCCTGCCGCGGGAACTCGGGCATGCCGAAGACCTCGTCGCCCGGCCGGTACAGCGTGACGCCGGGCCCCACCTGCTCGACGACACCCGACACGTCGTACCCCAGCACCGGTGGCTCGCCGTGCATCCCGAAGCCACCCGTCGCCCGGGTCTTCCAGTCGACCGGGTTCACCCCGGCGGCGTGCACCCTGACCAGGATCTCGGTCGGGCCCGGCACCGGCCGGGGCACCTCGGCGGGGGTCAGGGTCTCGGGCCCTCCCCAGGAGGGAACGGTGATCGCGCGCATCGTGGTGCCGTTCATGAAATGTCCTTTCCGTGTCCGATGTACCCGACCACCTTCCGCGCCCAGGCACTCTCCGGGAACTGGCCTGATGGCCATGATGTGACAGAATCTGGCCATGACCCTCGACAGGCAGCGCGCCCGGCTCACGGAATGGACCCCCGAGGAGGGCTGCGTCGTGCCGCCCGGTTCCGACCCGCACCGGGTCGCCGTGCTCGCCCTCGACGGCGTAATGACCTTCGAACTGGGTATTCCCGCCCGTATCTTCGGCACCGCCCGCGGCGCGGACGGCTCGGCGCTGTACGCGGTGGACGTCTGCACCCCCGACGGCCGTCCCGTGCGCACCGAAGCCGGTTTCTCCATCGACGTCCAGCACGGTGCCGAGGCACTGGAACGCGCGGACACCGTGGTCGTGGCCGCCACACACCGCCTCGGCGTCATCGGCGAGCAGGGCGTGCTGCCCGAGCCGGTGGCGGCCGCCCTCGCCAGGATCCGGCCCGGTACCCGGACCGTGTCGATCTGCACCGGCGCCTTCGTGCTCGCCGCGGCCGGGCTGCTCGACGGCCGCCCGGCCACCACCCACTGGGCGGAGGCGGAGCACTTCCGGCGCCTGTTCCCGCGTGTCCTGTTCGACGAGGACGTGCTCTTCGTGGACGACGGCGATCTGCTGACCTCCGCCGGTGCGGCGGCCGGCGTCGACGTCTGCCTGCACCTCGTGCGCCGTGACCACGGCAGCGCGCTCGCCAATCAGGTGGCCCGGCGCTGCATCGTCCCACCCTGGCGGGACGGCGGTCAGGCCCAGTACATCGAGCGCCCGGTGCCCGCCCCCACGGCCGCCACCACCGCGCCCACCCGCGCCTGGGCGCTCGAGCGCCTGCACCGGCCGTTGACGCTGGGGGAGCTGGCGGGACACGCCGGGATGAGTGTGCGGACCTTCACCCGGCGGTTCCGTGACGAGGCCGGCCTCACTCCCGGTCAGTGGCTCACCGCCCAACGGGTCGAATTCGCGAAACAGTTGCTGGAGACCAGCGACCTGTCCATCGACCTGGTGGCAGACCGGGCCGGGTTCGGTAGTGCCAACTCCCTGCGCCAGCACATGCGGGAACTCGTCGGTGTCCCGCCCGCCGCGTACCGCCGCACCTTCCACGCCTCGGCGGGCGTCACGACGGCCCGGCGCGGCGCCGCCGGGCCGGGAGCGTTCGCGGTCGTCGGCGGCTGACCCGGCCCCGACGTCCGACGCGCTGGTCGTACGCGGCGACGAAGGCCGGGGGCCGTCGCGGTCGGCCCTCGGCCCGGTCGCGGGCAGCGGCGTGCGGTACGAGGGCCGGATCGGACCACGTGGCAGATCGGTCAGGAATCGAGAAGCGGGGGCACCCCGCTGTCCCTAGCATGATCGTCATGGACATCACCATTCACACGAGCTTCCTCCCCCACGACGACCCGGACGCGTCCCTGGCCTTCTACCGCGACGCACTCGGCTTCGAGGTCCGCAGCGACGTCGGACAGGGCAAGATGCGATGGATCACCGTCGGCCCCGTCGGTCAGCCCGGCACGTCCATCCTCCTGGCGCCGCCGGCCGCCGACCCGGGGGTCACCGAGGAGGAGCGCCGCACCATCACCGAGATGATGGCCAAGGGCACCTACGGCTGGATCCTGCTGGCCACCCCGGACCTCGACGGCACGTTCGAGAAGGTGCAGGCCGGCGACGCCGAGGTCGTCCAGGAGCCGACCGAGCAGCCGTACGGCATCCGCGACTGCGCCTTCCGCGACCCGGCGGGCAACCTGATCCGCATCCAGGAACTGCGCTGACCGGTGCGCACGGCGCGGTCCGCTCGTCGCGGTCCGCTCGTCGCGGTCGGCTCGTCGCGGGTCCGCTCGTCGCCGGTCCGCTCGTCCAAGAAATGGGGTTCCCTCATGTGTCGTCCCGCATGGGCGCGCGCACTCACCGCGGCGCAGCGCCTGAGCGACCTCGCACGACTGCGTCGCGTACGTGACCGGATCGACCGGGAGTACGCGCAGCCGCTGAACGTCGAGGCGCTGGCCCGCGGCGCGAACCTGTCCACCGGGCACCTCAGCCGTCAGTTCCGGCTGGTGTACGGCGAGTCGCCGTACGCCTACGTGACGAGACGCCGCACCGAGCGCGCCATGGTGCTGCTGAGCCATGGCGACCTCAGCGTCACCGAGATCTGTTCCGCGGTCGGCTGCCCATCGCTCGGGACGTTCCGCACCCGCTTCACCGAACTGGTCGGCATGCCGCCCACCGACTACCGGCGCCGTGCGACGGGCGCCATGGAGGGAATGCCGCCGCTCGTGGCGAGGCAGTCGACAAGACCGGTCAGGAATCAAGAAGCGCCGGTCGCAGAGCCGGAACTAGCGTGAGGACCATGGAAACCATCGAGTACGTCACCCTCGAGGTGGCCGACCCCACGGCCGCCGAAAGCTTCTACACCACCGCGTTCGGGCTGGGCACGCAGCTGCGCCTGCGTGCCTCGGAGGCACCGACGACCGGCTTCCGCGGGTTCACGCTGTCGCTCGTGGTGTCCCAGCCGGCCGACGTCGATGCTCTCGTCGACGCCGCCGTGGAGGCCGGCGCCGCGACGCTGAAGCCCGCAAGCAAGTCGCTCTGGGGCTACGGGGGCGTCGTACAGGCCCCGGACGGGACGATCTGGCAGATCGCGTCGTCGTCGAAGAAGGACACCGGCCCGGCCACCCGGCAGATCGACGAGATCGTGCTCCTGCTCGGCATCGAGGACGTGAAGGCCGGCAAGCAGTTCTACGTCGACCACGGCCTCGCCGTGGCCAAGAGCTTCGGCAGCAAGTACGTCGAGTTCGCCACCGGGTCGGGCCCCGTCAAGCTGGCGCTGTACAAGCGACGTGGCCTGGCCAAGGTGGCCGGAGTCTCGCCCGACGGGACGGGATCGCACCGGCTCGTGATCGGCGGCGACGCCGGATCCTTCACCGACCCCGACGGATTCGCGTGGGAGGCCGCAGCGTCCGCGCCCACGCCCTGATCTGCGATGGCCGACCGAGTCCGCCCTCTGATGGGCGGACTCTCCACGGAACGACCGGAGTTGCGGGCATGCAGCTCGCCGCCCGGCGTCGGCGGTCACCGGGCGGACGGGCCCGGAGGAGCGGACGCGTCGACGGGGACGAGCAGGGCGGTGATGTTGTCGTGACCGCCCGCGTCCAGTGCGTGGCGGACCAACTCCCGTACGTGCGGCAGCAGATCGACCCTTTCGGCCGACGCCCGGGGCAGGCGGGCGAGCGCGTCCCGCAGGGATTCGGCGTCGGGCAGGTAGCGCCACAGCCCGTCCGTGCAGAGCAGCAGGCGACCGGGCACGGAGGGCCGGTAGCTCCGGATACGTGCTTGGGTGTCCTCCGCGTCCGCGCCCAGCCAAGCGGCGAGGGCGTCGTGTTCCCCGATGTCGTCCTCGGTGAGCGTCATGCCGGTGCCCTCGTCCGGTAGCCAGTAGGCCCGGCTGTCGCCGATCGACGCGCTCCAGATTCCCGCCGGGCCGGCCGCGCCCGCGACGAACGTGCAGGCCGGTGCCACGTCCGTGTCCGCGGGGCCGGCCAGGGCGGCCACCGCCTGTGCGGCTCGGGCCGCGGCTTCGCGGAGTGCTGTCTCCGGCAGCACGCCCACCGGCAGCCGCGCCGCCAGCGCCTGTGCCCCCACCTCGGCCGCGACCTGTGCGGCGCGCTCCGACCGGGGTGACATGGAGACACCGTCACAGACGACGCCGATCGTCCAGTCGCCGCGCCGGGTCAGGGCCATGGCGTCCGCGTTGACGCCGCGCCGCTTGCCGCGGTCGCTGACGCCCGCCGCGCCGTCCGGGGCCGTGACCTCGACGTGCGACCGGAAGGCCGGCTGTGCGTGGCCGCACTCCCAGCAGTGGCCGTCCGGTGCGACGATCCCGCCGCACCGGACGCAGCTCTCGTTCTCGCTCATCGGGAGGGATCCTGACAGACCGGATCGGCCTCGGTCTCCTGTCCGTGGACCACGGGGCACACAGGAGCCACCGCGGCTCCTGACGGTCCCGTCGCGGAGGAGTTCCCGCGGGCCGCGGTCGACTTCGTGGAGGCGTCCGCGGCCCCCTGCCGCCGTGTGACCCACATCACACGAGGTTCCTGTCAGTAATCCGGTCGCTGCTCCGCTCAGTTCACCGGAAGCAAGCAACTCACCGGGAGCAAGCGAACCGACAGGAGCAGCACATGAAGCACCGCATCGTCGTCCTCGGCGCCGGCTACGCCGGGGCCTTCGTGGCCGGGAACCTGGCCCGCAGGCTGTCCCCGGCGGACGCAGAGATCACCGTGGTCAACGCTGAGCCGGACTTCGTCCAGCGGCTGCGGCTGCACCAGCTCGCGGCGGGCCGGGAGATCAAGGTTCCGAAGCTCGCCGACGTCTTCGCGGGCACGGGGATACGGCTGCGCCTGGCCCGTGTCACCGCCATCGACCCCGAGCGCCAGGTCGTCACCGTGGCGGACGCCGAGGGAGGCGGCGAACTCGATTACGACACGCTTCTCTACGCGCTCGGCAGCCACGTTGCCGACCACGGCGTCGCCGGCGTGGCCGAGCACGCCTTCGACGTCACCGGCCGGCCCTCGGCGCTGCGACTGCGCGAGCGACTGGACAGCCTGGGCAGGCGGGGCGAAGGCGGGAGGGTGCTGGTTGTCGGCGAGGGGCTGACCGGCATCGAGACGGCCACCGAGATCGCCGAATCCCGGCCCGGCCTGTCGGTGACGCTGGTCGCCCACGGCGAGCTGGGCGCACAGCTCTCGGCCGGAGCCCGCAGCCACCTGCGCCGGGCCTGCGACCGGTTGGACATCACCGTCGTGGAGCACACCGGCGTCGAAGCCGTCGAAGCGACGCGGGTGCTGTGCTCCGACGGCACCGTCCTGGCGTCCGACGCGACCGTGTGGACGGCCGGGTTCGCGGTCCACCCCATCGCGGCCACCAGCGGGCTGGAGGTCACGGAGAGCGGTCTGATCGTCGTCGATCGCACCATGCGGTCGGTCTCGCACCCGAACGTGTACGCGGCCGGCGACGGCGCCTACGCCGTCGGCGACAACGGCCGGCCGCTGCCGATGTCCTGTGCTTCGGCCGGCTCCACCGGCCGGCAGGCCACGGCGGCGATCGTCGGGCGCCTGACCGGCCGCACGGTCGCGAACGTCAAGCTGTTCTACGTGGGCAACCACATCAGCCTCGGCAGGCGGGACGCGATCCTGCAGATGGTCGACGACGAAGCGCAGGCGAAGCCGAAGTACGTGGGCGGCCGGAAGGCCGCGCGGATCAAGGCGGGGATCGTCAAAATGTCTCTGTGGGGCGTCTCGCACCCGACCTTCGGCATGCCCCGACGCAAGCGCCGCCTGGCCGCCGCGCCGGTTGCGTCCGCCGGGCACCGCGTAGCCGCCTAGGGTGTTTCGCGTGGACAACAGCATTGCCACTGATCGCTTCGACACCGGTCGGTTCGAGGCCGGCCGGAACAGACTGGCCTCGCTGGCGTACCGGCTGCTGGGCTCCGCGGCCGATGCCGAAGACGCCGTGCAGGAAGCGTTCCTGCACTGGCAGGCCGCCGACCGGCAGCGGATCAAGGTGCCGGAAGCATGGCTCACCAAGGTCGTCACCAACCTGTGCCTCGACCGGCTCCGCTCGGCACAGGCCCGCCGCGAACGCACCGCCGGCGCATGGCTGCCCGAACCGCTCCTCGACGGCGACCCGATGCTCGGCCCGGCCGACACGTTCGAGCAGCGTGAATCGGTCTCCCTGGCCGTGCTGACCCTCATGGAGCGCCTGTCACCCCTCGAGCGGGCCGTCTACGTCCTGCGCGAAGCGTTCTCCTACGGCCACGCCGAGATCGCCGAGATCCTCGGCGTCACCGAGTCCGCGAGCCAGCAACACCTCCACCGGGCCCGGCGCCGCATCACGGCCGCGCGCCGCCGCGGCGGCGAGGTCGACCCGGCATCCGCCCGCAGGATCGTCGAGGAATTCCTCGCCGCTGCCTCCTCGGGTCGCACCGAGCGGCTGGTGGCGCTGCTCACCGACGACGCGACGGCGGTCTCCGACGGCGCCGGCCTGGCCAAGACGCTGCTGCGGTTCGACACCCCGCAGCGCATCGCCGCCATCGCCCGGGCCGGCTTCAGACCGACGCCCGCGAAACGGCGCCTTGCCGGCGGCACGCCCGCAGTGCACTACGCGCTCGTCAACGGCGCCCCCGCCGTTCTCTTCGTGCTCGTCGACCAGGTCGTCGGTTCCGTGACGTTCGACATCACCAACGGCAGGATCGCAACCGTCCGCGGTATCGCCGCACCCGCCCGCCTTGTCCGCCTCACGGAAGCCTGGCGGCAGCACGAACCGGACACGCCGCTCATCTCCCGGTGGTGACCCGACGCCGACGGGCCGGCGAGGGGGGGCAGGCCGGTCACGCCCACCTCCTCCGGAGCCGGATCCGCTGTCACCGTGATCGTGACGGACTCTCGGCGAGGCGGCCGCCAGGCGGTATCGGGTGGCGGCCGGGAGCGAAGGGCCCGCGCGCGCCACCGTGTGGGGCGGTGACGCGCGCGGGGGTCGGGTGCGGTCCGGTTCGGCCGGTCAGGCGCGGAGGGGGCCCTCGCAGGTGTAGTCCGATGTGCCCGCGCGTCCGTCGTCCCATATCTTCACGGCGCCGAACGAGCAGTTCATGTCGGTCAGGTTGTTGTGGCCGCTCCCGGCACGGTCGAGGAGGAAGTGGTCGACCGTCTCGGACATGTCCTTGAAGACGAGGTCGGCGTCGCCTGCGTCGGTCAGGCGGGCGGTGATGCGGCCGGTGCAGACGAACCGCGGGCGCTCGGCCGTGCCGCTGCCGCGGCATGCGGGGGCGCTGCCGGTCGCAGCGGTGAAGGACGCGCGAACCTCGTCGGCCGAGCCGTCGCGCAGCTGGTCCAGCGGGACATAGGCCGTGTCGGGCACGAACAGTTCGTCGACATGGGCGATCTGCGTGTCGAGGAAGGCGTCGTACGCGCCCTGAAGCCCCGCGTCCCTGCCGAGCCGGTCGCGCCAGGCGTCGAACGCCGCCGGGTCGTCGGCGCGCAGGGTGCGGTACATCTCCCGTAGCAGTGAGGGGCGCCGGGTCCAGAGGAATTCGAAGAAGGTGCCCGCGTAGTCGTAGAAGCGGAAGCCGTCGCCGTCGTACGTGGCGTGCAGCAGCTGGTTCACCGTCATACGCGGTCCGCCGTTCGCCGTGTCGTCGATGACGCCTTGGACGAGCGACCTGCGGACCTTGACGCCGTCACTGCGGCTGGCGCCGGCGAAGAACTCGGCGGTGCCCTCGTCCATGGCCGTGGTCCGGTCGCCGTCGTACCAGGGGCTCTCGCCGAAGAAGCCGGGTACCGCCCAGCGGCCGTTGAGGTAGTGCCCGTACTCGTGGCGGAACAATTCCTCCAGGGTCAGCGACGAGTCCTGAGGAACTCGGCGCTGGTACGTGTAGAAGGTCGCACCCTTCTCGATGTAGATGCCGCCGTTGTCGGTGCCCATGCCGGTCAGGAGCGGGTGGAAGATCTCGTACTCCTTGCGGGAGGAGTACAGCACGATGTTCAGGGCGGAGTTGGGGTCGTCGGCGAGGGGTGCCTCGCTGCCGACGACACGATGGAACTGTGCCTTGACCTGCTTGCTCGCGTAGTACAACTGGTCGACGGTGGCCCGCTCGAGACCCGTGCGGACCCTGATGCGGTCGGTGCCGTCGACACCGTAGACGTAGGCGTGCGGGAAGAGGCGCTTCTCGATGTCGGACGCGCACACGTGGTACCGGGCGCAGGCCTCGTACACTCCCAGCCAGGTGGCGACCTGCGCCCAGGGGGCACTGCTGTCGCCGAAGGTGCGTGCCGTGACGCCCAGGAGCGTGCCGAGGTCGGAGACGATCCCGCCGCGCAGCCCGTCGATCTGGCCGAAGCGGGCGTACTCGCTCAACGCGTCACGCACCACCCAGGCGTTGGGCCGGTCCTTGAGGTGCGCGTGCCGGGCGAAGGTCCGGAAGACGGCTCGGTAGGACGGGGAGGCCTTCGCCGCGGCGTGGAAGGCGGTGTCCTGGTTGCCGGGGTACACGCCGAGGTAGTTCAGGCTGAGCGCGGCGAGGGCGGCCCCGGCCCAGGAGGTGTCCTGGGCGGTGTCGGGGTGCCGGGCGTCCATGGTGACCAGCACCCGCTCCACCAGCCGGAGTTGGAACTGGCGCAGGCCGGGTGCCGAGGCCGCGTAGAGAGCTTCGCGCAGGGTCTCAGCGTTGGTCCGGGTGGCGTCGAAGGTGCGGGACGCCGAGCCGAAGCGGGCGACGGCACGGCGCATGGTGGTCAGGGTCGGCGTGTCCGTGACGTCGATCTCGTCGCGCGAGAAGTCGTGGTAGGCGACGGCGTGGAGATACGTGAACATCTCCAGCAGGTGGCTGCCGTTCCTGCCGTCGTGGGAGTCGGCGAGGCCGGCGATGCGGCGGGAGACGGCCTGGACGTGCGCGTCCGACATGACCGGGACGAGGCGCCGGTCCCAGGTCCACAGGATCGACCGAAGGCAGTCGTCGGCGGTGACGGCGGGGTCGGCGAGGAAGTCGGCGAACTGCCCGGGTGCGAGGCCCGTGACACCGTCGAGCGTGCAGGGTGCCTTCGACGCGCCGACCTCGGCCCTGCGCTTCTGTTCCGGGGTACGAGGTCCGGGGACGCGGCCGTCGGTGAGGCCGCCCGGGGCCGGCAGCGGACGGGCGGCTCGGCGGTCGAGGGCCTCGGCGAGGCGGTCGACCCTGTCGGTGGGGTCCGGCTGCGAGGCCGGCCGTATCACCGAAGGCGCTGCGGGCGTCGCGGGGGCTTGCTCGGCCGCGGGGGCGGGTTGGACGGCCGTCACGCAGAGCGTGAGTGCTGTCGCGGTGGTGAGCAGGACTGCGCGCAGGGACCTGCGCGCGGCGGGGCGCAGGGGTCGGCGCGGGGTTCTCGGCTGGAACACATCGGCTCCTGTGTGGGAGGTGGCAAGAGATGCGCTGTGCCGGCGGAAGGCGACTCGGGCCGTCAACTGCCGTGGCGCGGGCGCCGGTTGCCAGGGCGGCGCCATGTGATGCGTAACGTAGTAATGTGAAATGGCACTGTAAAGAGCCGTGCACCCCGGACGTCGTCGAGGCGTGGACAGGGGCGCTGATGAGACGTCAGGTCCAGGGTTCCTCGACGGCGGACCTCTTCCCAACGCCCAGTGCAATGTGAAATATTACCGCCGTGCCCATGAGGAACTCACCGGATCTCATCGTCGTCGGAGCGGGTGTGGTCGGTGCCGCCTGTGCCTACTACGCGGCCCGCTCCGGCCTCTCCGTCACCGTGATCGACCGCGGTCCCGTCGCGGGCGGCACCACGGGAGCCGGAGAGGGCAACCTCCTGGTCTCCGACAAGGAGCCCGGCCCCGAACTCGAACTGGCCCTGGTGTCCGCACAGTTGTGGCGCGAGCTGTCCGATGTGCTCCCGCCTCGGATCGAGTACGAGACGAAGGGCGGCCTGGTCGTCGCCTCGGACGACGCGTCCCTGAAGGTCCTGCGTGACCTCGCCGCCCGGCAGGAGCGGGCAGGCGTGAAGAACCAGCAGGTCGCCGGTGACCGGCTGCGCGACCTGGAGCCCCATCTGTCCCCGGATCTGGCGGGCGGCTTCCACTACCCGCAGGACGCCCAGGTGCAGCCCGCGCTCGCCGCGGCGCACCTGCTGCGCGCCGCCGGCGGCAAGGGCTCCGGCCGGGTCCTCCTGCGGCTGGGGGAGGAGGTCACCGGCGTGCTCAAGGACGCGGGTGGCGAGGTGCGGGGCGTGCGGACGGCGACCGGTGAGGTGCACGCCCCCTGTGTGGTGAACGCCGCCGGCACCTGGGGCGGGCGGCTCGCCGGACTCGCGGGAGTGGACCTGCCGGTGCTTCCCCGCCGGGGATTCGTCCTGGTCACCGAGCCGCTGCCGCGCGTGGTGCGGCACAAGGTCTACACGGCCGACTACGTCGCCGATGTCGCCAGCGGCTCGGCGGCGCTCCAGACCTCCGCCGTCGTAGAGGGCACCCCGGCGGGCCCCGTCCTGATCGGCGCGAGCCGGGAGCGGGTCGGCTTCGACCGCACTCTTTCTGTGGAGGCCCTGCGCCGCCTCGCCGCCCAGGCGACCCGCCTGTTTCCGGTGCTCTCCCGGGTGCGGGCGATACGGACGTACGCCGGGTTCCGCCCGTACCTGCCCGACCATCTCCCCGCGATCGGACCCGACCCGCGTGTCCCCGGCCTGCTGCATGCCTGCGGGCACGAAGGCGCGGGGATAGGACTCGCCCCGGCCACCGGCCTGATCGTCGCCCGGATCGTGTCCGGAGGGGAACTCCCCATGGACATCGCGCCGTTCAGGCCGGACCGTTTCGAGCGGGCTTCACCCGGGGCGCCCCGGACACCTTGACGGCCCCGGACGCCCCCGCCCCCACCACCCCGGAAGGAGACGCACCTTGGCGCGTGACCGCAGCCCCGCCGGACTCGTCGGCGCGACACCCCAACAGCCCTCGTTCGAGATCACCTTCGACGGGCGCCCGATCACCACGCTCCCCGGCCGGTCCGTCGCCGCCGTCCTCTGGTCGGCCGGCATCCTCGCCTGGCGCACCACGCGCCGGGGCGGCCGTCCGCGCGGAGCCTTCTGCGGCATCGGTCACTGCTACGACTGCCTCGCCACCATCAACGGGCGGCCCAACAGGCGGGCCTGTCTCGTGCCCGCCCGTCCCGGTGACACGATCACCACTCAGGAAGGACACGGCCATGCCGGGCTCGCCGTCTGACGGGGCGGCCGGCGACCCGTACGCCACGGTGTACGACCTCGCGGTGATCGGCGCGGGCTGCGCGGGCCTCGCAGGCGCCGTCACCGCATCCGAACGGGGCCTCTCCGTCGCCCTGCTGGACACCGCGGGCCGGATCGGCGGCCAGTTCTACCGCCACCCCGACCCGGCCGTCGGCGCGGTGCGCCCGGAGGCCCTGCACCACGACTGGTCCGCCTTCGCCGGTCTTCGCCGCCGCCTCGAGGCCGGTGACGTGGTCCATCTCGCCGGTCACCACGTCTGGACCGTGGAGCGGCAGGACGGGGCGGAGGTGCGGTGGACGGTGCACGCGGTCACCGGAGCGGACGGCGACGGCGAGCACCCCGTGCGCGTACAGGCCCGCACGGTCCTGCTCGCGACCGGCGCGTACGAACGCCAACTGCCGTTCCCCGGCTGGACACTGCCAGGAGTCGTCGGTGCGGCAGGGGCACAGGCGATGCTGAAGGCCGGACTCGTCCTGCCCGGCAGACGCGTCGTCGTCGCGGGCAGCGGCCCACTGCTGCTCGCCGTCGCCGGCTCGCTCGCCTCCGCCGGGGCGCGCGTGCCCGCGGTGGTGGAGGCAGCCGGCTATCTCGGATACGCGCGCCGGCCGGCCGTTCTCGCCGCCGACCCGCAGAAGCTCGCCGAGGCCGTGGTCCACGGTGCGGCGCTGCTGAAACACGGCGTGCGGCTGCGCACCCGCAGCGCGGTGACCCAGGTCCACGGCACGGACCGGGTGGAGGGGGTCACCGTCTCCCGGGTCGACCGGGACTGGCGGCCCGTGCGGGGGACGGGCCGCCGGATCGCCTGCGACGCCCTCGCGGTGGGGCACGGTCTCGTCCCGCAGACCGAGCTCGCCACAAGCCTCGGGTGCGCCACGCGCCGGACGGAGGACGGGACGCACGCCCTGGCACTGGACGCACTGCAGCGGACCTCGGTGCCGGGTCTGTGGGCGGCGGGCGAGACCGGTGGCATCGGCGGTGCACAACTCGCCCGGGTGGAAGGCGAGATCGCGGGCATCGCGGTGGCCGCCCAGGTGCGCGGCGAGCCCGGACCGGCGCGTGACGGGCGGGTGCGGGAGCTTCGGCGGAGGCGGGAACGGATGCGTGCCTTCGCCGATGCCATGGCCGCCGTGCACGCACCGGGGAAAGGCTGGGCCGAGTGGCTGGACGACGCCACGGAAGTGTGCCGCTGCGAGGAGGTGCCGGCCGGCGCCGTCCGCGAGGCGGTCGACGCCTACGGCGCCCGTGACGCCCGCACGGTCAAGCTCCTCACCCGCGCGGGCATGGGCTGGTGCCAGGGCCGGATGTGCGGGGCTGCCGTAGCTCGCCTCGCGGCGGGGGAGGCCACCCTGTCCCCGCTGCCGTCTCCCGAACGCCGACCGCTCGCTGGACCCGTGCCACTGGACGTGCTCGGAGCCCTCGACCCGGGCGAGCCGTCCGCCGCACCGGCCCGCCCGGCCGAACAGCCCGACACCGACCTTCCGGACGGCGACGCCGGACCCCGCCACTGAGGGGTCCGGCCTCGTGTGACTCGGAACGGCACCACGACATGTCACACCTACAAAAGAGGTCCCCGCATGACAGCCACCCGAGCCACCCCCACCTGGACCACCGACCGCCCCTGGCGCGGCATCATGGTCGCCACCGCCCTCCCTCTGCGCGACGACCTCTCCGTCGACCTCGACGCCTACGCCGAGCACGTCCGCCGGCTCATCGACGAGGGCTGCGACGGCGTCGTGCCCAACGGCTCCCTCGGCGAGTACCAGACCCTCTCCGACGACGAGCGTGCCCGCGTGGTTCGCACCGCCGTCGAGGCCGCGGGCGACGGCGCGCGCGTGATGCCCGGGGTCTCCGCCTACGGCAGCGCCGAGGCCCGCCGCTGGGCTGAACAGGCCGCAGAGGAGGGCTGCGGAAGCGTGCTGCTGCTGCCGCCGAACGCCTATCGCGCCGACGAGCAGGCGGTGCGTGCCCACTACGCGGAGGTCGCCCGCGTGGGGCTGCCCGTGGTTGCGTACAACAATCCCGTCGACACCAAGGTCGACCTCACGCCCGCCCTCCTGGCACGGCTGCACGGCGACGGCGGCATCGTGGCCGTCAAGGAGTTCAGCGGCGATGTACGCAGGGCCTACGAGATCGGTGAACTCGCGCCGGACCTCGATCTGCTGATCGGCGCTGACGACGTGCTCCTCGAGCTCGCCCTCGCCGGTGCGGTCGGCTGGATCGCCGGCTATCCGAACGCCTTCCCCGCCACCTGCGCCGAGCTCTACCGCACCGCCGTCGCCGGGCAGTTCGACACGGCGGTGCCCCTCTACAAGTCACTGCATCCGCTGCTGCGCTGGGACTCCAGGACGGAGTTCGTTCAGGCCGTCAAGGCGTCCATGGACGTCGTCGGCCGCCGCGGCGGCCCCACCCGTCCGCCGCGCATGCCGTTGCCCGCCGCGACAGGGGCCGCTGTACGCGCGGCGACCGAGAAGGCCGTCGCCGACGGCCACCACTGACCCCGATCCGCCTCGCAGGAAGGGACGTTCGTGCGGACCCGTCATGTCTTCCACGCCGTCGACTCACACACCGAGGGCATGCCCACGCGCGTGATCACCGGAGGTGTCGGGGTGGTCCCCGGCGCCACGATGGCCGAGCGCAGGCTCCACTTCATCGAGCACCTGGACCATCTGCGCACGCTCCTGATGTACGAGCCACGCGGCCACGCCTCGATGAGCGGCGCGATACTCCAGCCGCCGACCCGCCCCGACGCCGACTACGGCGTGCTGTACATCGAGGTCTCCGGCCTGCTGCCGATGTGCGGACACGGCACCATCGGCGTGGCCACCGTCCTCGTCGAGACCGGCATGGTCACGGTCACCGAACCCGTCACCACCGTCCGCCTCGACACCCCCGCCGGGCTCGTCTCCGTCGACGTGCAGGTCGAGGACGGGGAGGCCAAGGCGGTCACGCTCACCAACGTCCCCGCATTCTGCGTCGGCCTGGACCGCAAGGTGGACGTACCGGGGTACGGGACGCTGACGTACGACCTCGCGTTCGGCGGGAACTTCTATGCCTTTGTCGAACTGGACTCGCTGGGCCTGCCGTTCGAGCGGTCCCGCAAGGACGAACTGCTCACGGCCGGACTCGCCTTGATGGAGGCGATCAACGCGTCCCCGGACCGCCCGGCCCACCCGGAGCAACCCGAGATCGCGGGGGTCAAGCACGTGTATCTCGCCGCGCCCGGCTCGGACGCGCACCGCTCACGCCATGCCATGGCCATCCACCCCGGCTGGTTCGACCGCTCACCGTGCGGCACCGGTACCTCCGCGCGCATGGCGCAGCTGCACGCGCGTGGCGCCTTGCCGCTGCACCGCGACTTCGTCAACGAGTCCTTCATCGGCACCGAGTTCACCGGCCGTCTCGTGGCGGAGACCGAGGTCGGCGGGGTGCCGGCAGTCGTACCCCGTATCACCGGACGCGCCTGGATCACGGGCACCGCGCAGTACTTCCTCGACCCGGACGATCCCTTCCCCGCCGGATTCTTCCTGTGACCACCGCCCCGGCCAGGCCGACCCACGCGACCCGGCCCGCCCTTCCGACGTCCTCGTGGGGCCGCTCGACGGTCTCGGCACCGGCCTGTCCGTCAACGCCCCTTTTTTCTTCGCACCGGTGGCCGCCCAGGGGTCGCCGACCCATGGCCACCTGCGAAAACAACGTGACATTGTACGCTGGTGATCCTCTCTCGGCCACGAGGCCACAGGGCGAAGGGAACACCACCACCATGGGCCACCTGAAGCAGCGCAACCTCGTCACCGCCAGGGAGCGGCTGCGTGACCAGGTCGCCCACGCCCTTCGCGCCGCGCTCATATCCGGCGAACTGCGCCCCGGCGAGGTCTACTCGGCGCCCGGCCTCGCCGAGGACTTCGGGATCTCCGCGACACCGGTGCGCGAGGCGATGCTCGACCTGGCCAGGGAGGGCCTCGTCGAGCCCGTCCGCAACAAGGGCTTCCGCGTCACCGAGGTCAACGAGCGCGATCTCGACCAGTACACCGAGATCCGCCTCCTGATCGAGGTCCCCATGGTCCGCCGGATCACCGGCAGCGCCTCCCGCGAAGACCTCGAGGCGCTGCGGCCGGTCGCCGAGGAGATCGTGCGCGCCGCGCGCGAGCACGACCTCATCGGCTACCTCGAGGCCGACCGCCGGTTCCATCTCTCCCTGCTCGCGCTCGCCGGGAACGACCGGCTCGTCGAGACCGTCGGCGATCTGCGCAAGCGCTCGCGGCTGTACGGGCTGACCGCACTGGACGAGCGGGACCAACTGATCCCGTCCGCCGAGGAGCACATCGAGCTGCTCGACCTCATGCTGGCGGGTGACGCGAGAGGTGCCGAGAAGTGCATGGCCCGCCACCTCGGGCATGTGCGCTCGCTCTGGGCCGAGGGTGCGCAGGAGAAGGAGCGGGAGTCCGCCGCGCGCGGTCCCAGGAGGCAGCTGGGCACGCCCCGCTGAGGCGCTCCTACCTGGCTGCGGACTCCGGCCGTTCGGTGCCGACCGGGGTGGAGGCCCGCCCCACCGCCCGTCCTGGCCCGCCGACGGACTGGCCGGGCATGCCTCTGTTCACGGGGACCGCACCCCGCCACTATGGCGGAGCCATGTCAATGCCCTCAACCCCTCCCAGCCATGGCCCGTGCCGGCTCCGGCGCACGTCGACCGGCCGGCGCGGGACGCGCGCGTCGGAAACGGACGGTCGGTCATGAACGGATCCCCCGGCACGGTGAAGGCGTTCGTCGCGACCGCGCTGGCCGCGCTCCTGGCGAGCACGGCGGCCGCGATCCCGGCAGAGGCGACGGCGCCGCCGCGACCACCGGCGACGACATCGACCGCGGCCGTACCGCCCGAGGCGATCCCCGTCCCGTCGGCCGCCGCTCCTCTTCCAGGCCACGTCTCGACGCCCGCCGCCCTCGCCTCCGGCCGCGTTCCCGCCGCCGGCCCCGTCCCGCCGGCCGCCCCTGCCTGGACCCCGCCGCTGAGCACCCGTGGCCGCTACATCGTCGACGCCGACGGCAACCGCTTCAAGCTCAAGTCGGGCAACTGGCACGGCGCGAGCGGTACCTGGACCGGGACCGGCGACCGCGACGACCCCGCGAACCACCACGCGGGCGAGAAGGCGGACCGTGTTCCGCTCGGACTCGACCGCGCCCCCATGTCCGAGATCGTCGCCGGCTTCCGTGAGCTGGGGCTCAACAGCGTCCGCCTGCCCTTCTCCAACGAGATGGTGCACGACCCGCGCCCCGTCGCCGACGCGTCGGTGGCCGCCAATCCGGCCCTGCGCGGTCGTACCCCCCTCCAGGTCTACGACGCCGTCGTCGCCGCCCTCACCGGCGCGGGACTCGCCGTCGTCCTCAACAACCACACCAACACCACCCGTTGGTGCTGCGGTGTCGACGGCAACGAACGCTGGAACGCCGGCCGCACCGACGCGGAATGGGAGGC
Source organism: Streptomyces sp. Tu 2975 (assembly GCF_009832925.1). Classification (GTDB taxonomy): domain Bacteria; phylum Actinomycetota; class Actinomycetes; order Streptomycetales; family Streptomycetaceae; genus Streptomyces. The sequence continues at coordinate 1,303,689 of NZ_CP047140.1, read as the reverse complement.
CGACTGGCTCTTCATGGCCCGCCGCTACCGCCACGAGCCACGCGTCGTCGGCGCCGACCTCTACAACGAGGTGCGCCGCTCGGTCTGGGACGACCCCAACTGGGGGCTCGGGGACCGCCATGACTGGTTCGCCGCCTCGCAGCGCGTCGGTGACCGCATCCTCCAGGAGGCTGATCCCGACCTCCTGATCGTCGTCGAGGGCATCAACTGGACCGGCGTCCCCGTCGACGGCCTTCCGCACGGGCGCCCCACTCTGGAGCCCGTCCAGCGGCTGTCCCACACGCTCGTACGGTCCGGCAAGCTCGTCTACTCCGCCCACTTCTACGACTACACCGGCCCCCACCACACCGGCGCCACCGGTGTGGGCGAGACCTCCGACAACCGCTACCGCGACTTCGGCCGCGAGGAACTGTTCGACGTGCTCGACCGGCAGGCCTTCTACGTGTCCGGCCAGGCCGGACGGCACTTCACCGCGCCCGTGTGGATCAGCGAGTTCGGGATCGGCGGCCGGGACGAACACGGCGAGAAGCCACGCGCCTGGTTCGAGAACTTCGTCGACCATCTCATCGCCAGGGACGCCGACTTCGCGTACTGGCCGATGGTCGGCTGGCACGAGGAAGGCAAGGGCAACGGCTGGGCCCTGCTCCATTGGGACTCCGCCGGCCGGCGCATCGGCGTCTTCGACGGCGACGACTGGCGCGCCGGTGCGTGGAGCCGCCTCGTCGCCGCGGAGGGGCACACGGGTCCCGTCCCGTCGACGGACCGCTGGTCGATGCTCGGCCCCGATCACGGCGATGTCGTGCAGTCGCTGCGGATGCGGGCCGCCGGTGACTGGGACGCGGGCGCCCGCAAGGCGGCGTGCCCCGACGGCCAGCGACTTGCCGGCCTGGCCCACACCGGAGGCCGTAGCCTGTGCACCGACGCGGCAGTCCGTGACCTCTGGGCGGTCGACGGACGGTACGAGGTGGTGCGCGACGAGCGCCATGTCCCGCCGGGCGGCGACTGGGCGTCGGGCTACACCAAGCTCCAGTGCCCCACAGGCCATTTCCTCACCGGCTACAGCGTTCGCGGAGCAGCCGTCTCGGCCGCCCTGTGCGTCGAGGCCCGGACACCGCTCGGCGCCGACGGCCGCACCGTCTGGTTCGACCGGGGCGACAACCGTCCGCCCCAGGCCCGCGGTGGGGACTTCGCCCACGGCCGGTTCAAGGGCCAGTGCGCGGACGACGAGTACGCGGCCGGTATCGCTTACACCGGCCGCGTGGGCTCGTCCCGGACACCTGACGCGCTGCTGTGCCGGAAGCTGGGCTGAGCGAGGCGTCGGGTGTCCGGGCGTCTGTCGCTCGGGTCCTCACGTCAGTGGCGGTGAAGACTTCACACGGGCGACGTCAGGGACTCCAGGTCAGCGAAGCGCCTTCACGCGGCTCAGCGCAGCCACGCCCACCGCGGCGAGTGCGATCTGGAACAGCCACTCGACCCAGTCGACGCCGTCGGTGTTCGCCACGCCGAACGCGGCGGCGAGAGCGGTGCCGAGGAAGGCGGCGGCGATCCCGACGACGATGGTCCACAGGACGCCGATGTGCTGCCGGCCGGGTACCACCAGCCGTCCGAGCACACCGATCAGGGTGCCGATGAGGATCGCGCTGATGATGCCGGAAATCTCCATGATCGTACCCTTCCTGTTGTTCTGTGTCCTGCATACGGGTGCCCCTCATGGCGCGGGGCACGCCTGTTCCCTTGTCGGGAGTACCGACGGCATCGGGCGTTGACAAGCTGACGCATCGTCAGCCACGGTGGGGGCATGGCGAAGATGCGTGCGCGTCTGCTCGTTCTCCTGGCCGCGGTTCTTGTGAGTGCCTCGCTGACGAGCGCCGAAGCGTCCCGGGCCACGGCCACCGCCGCCGACCGGCCGCCCGGGGTCCTCTGGTTCGACGAGCGCGCCGCCACCACTCTCACCGTCGAGGACGGTCGTTTCACCGACGGGCTCGGCCGCGAGGTCGTGCTGCGCGGCTACAACGTCTCCGGCGGGACAAAGCTCGACGAGAACCGCGGCCTGCCCTTCGCCTCCGTCGCCGACGCCCAGAAGTCCGCCGCCGCGATGCGGGGACTCGGCGGCGCCAACACCGCGAGGTTCCTGCTCTCCTGGGCCTACGCGGAACCGGTCCGCGGCCACGTCGACGAGCGTTACCTCGCCGCCGTCACCGAACAGCTACGCGCCTTCCTCAAGACCGGGATCCGCGTCTATCCCGACTTCCACCAGGACCTCTATTCCCGCCACCTCTTCCACGAGGACAGCTGGTACACCGGCGACGGAGCCCCCGCCTGGGCCGTGGAACAGGGGAACTACCCGCGTGAATCCTGTGGAGTCTGCTTGTTCTGGGGCCAGAACATCACGCAGAACAAGGCCGTCACCCGGGAGACGTACGACTTCTGGCACAACAGGGGCGGCGTCCAGGACGCCTTCCTCACCACGGCCCGGACGGTGATGGAGTACCTCGCCGAGCACCTCACCCCCGTGGAGTTCGCGGGCATCGCCGGATTCGACCCGTACAACGAACCGCACCCGGGTACGTACGAACCGGGTCAGAGCAGCCGCGCCTGGGAACGGGACCTGCTCTGGCCGTTCTACGAGAAGTTCCGCGCCCGGATGGACGAGGCGGGCTGGCGCGACAAACCCGCCTTCGTCGAACCCAACCTCTTCTGGAACGCCAATCTTGACTTCCAGCGGCAGGAAGGCGGCCTCCTCGACGCCGGCTCCTCCCTCGGCCCCCGCTACGTCTTCAACACACACTTCTACGACCAGAAGGCCATCTCCGGCGTCTTCATGTGGGGCAAGGCGAAGAACGGCCAGTACGCGGGCGACTTCACCACCGTGCGTGACCGGGCGGCCGGCGCCGGCACGGCGGGCATCGTCAGCGAGTTCGGCCACCCCCTGGCGGGTGCGGTCGCCGACAAGGCCCCGAGTGTGCTGAAGGCGATGTACCAGGCCCTCGACTCCCGGCTCCCGGGCGGCACTTGGTGGTCACGGCCGCAGGACTCCGGCCAGGTCCTCTCCGGTACGCAGTGGCAGTGGGACATCTACAACGGCCGCCACCACGAGCTCATGAACGGCAACCCCGACAAGGTCCTGACCGAGGGCGACGCCTGGAACGACGAGGACCTGTCCGCCGTCCGTCTCGACGACTCGGGCGCCGCCGTGCTCCGCCAGGACGCACGGCTCCTCGACCGCCTCTATCCGAGCGCGACGGCGGGCCGCGTCGTCGGATTCAGCTACGAGGACCGATCCCGCGACGGCTCCACCACACTCACCTGGAACCCGGTACCCCCTTCGTTGCCACGCCTCGCGGAGCTGGTCGGCACGGGCCGGTACGGGGTACTGCTGTGGCGCCCGGACGGCACGCCCGCCCCGACGGAGCTCCACCTCCCGGCGTCGTTCGACCCGGCACGCACGACGGTGGTCTCCGACCTGGGAGCGCTGCACGGCCTGCCCTCGTACGAACCCGGCACGCCGGTGGCGGTGGCCCCCGAACCGGGCGGCACGGGCAGCCGCCGCCTCCTTCTCACGGCGCAGGGCGGCGACCCGGACCTCCACGTCGCGCTGGTGACGGACGGCGCGACGGCGCCCTCCGCCGACCTGCTGCGGGCGGCCCGTGCGGAACTGACGCAGTGGGCGGGAGGGCTGGGCTGAGGCGGGCGGCCGGGACGACGGCGGGCCGGCGATCGGGGCGCGTACGAGCGGCGACGGTGCGTGGTCAGCGCCGATGGATTCGGCACCGGCGAAAGCAGAACGGGCGCACTTGGAACCGACGGACGAGGCGCCGGGGGACGGCCTGAGGGTGGAAGACATCAGGGCGGACGGCGTATCGCCCGGCTTGGGGCGGGACGGCTCGGTACGCGTCAGGCTCATGAGGGAAGAGGAACTCCCGTCGGCGGAGCGGGCCTCGGGACTCGTCCTCCTCGAAGGGGACAGAGGCACCCGCAGGATCGGCGATCGTGTAGATCCGGAATGATGACGTACGAGGTGACCTTGAGCAGGCTTGTCCCAGTGGATCAAGGACCGGGCCACGCGGGTGGTGCCGTCCGCATTGGTGGTGCCCGGGTTGCCGAAGTCGAGCTCGCGCCGAGTCGGCGGTTCGACCCGGCGCAGGCACTGTCCCTGGCAGGACGAGTCCGCGGGTTTCGCGCGGACTCGTCCCGACCCTGCTCAGCTGACGGCGTCGAGCAGCAGCCGCGCGGCCACCATCGCCCCGTCGGTGCGGACCATGCCGGCCACAGCCTTCGCCCGGGCGCCGGTTTCGGGGTCCAGGGCCGTCTTGAGCGCGCTCGACAGGGACTCGACGGTCGGCACCGGACCGTTGTGGGCCACGCCGATGCCCAGCTCGGCCACCCGACCGGCCCAGTACGGCTGGTCCGCCAACTGGGGCACCACCACCTGTGGAGCGCCGGCCCAAGCGGCCGTCGTCGTCGTACCCGCGCCACCGTGATGCACGACGGCAGCCACCCGCCCGAACAACTGCTGATGGTTGACCTCGCCGACGGCGAAGCAGTCGTCCCGGTCGTCGACGAGGCCCAGCTCCGCCCAGCCACGCCCGACGAGTACCCGGCGGCCGTTCGCGCGCACCGCCTCGATGGCGACCCGGGCCGCATCTGCCCCCGCGCGCACGGCCATGCTGCCGAAGCCCACGTACACGGGTGGCGCGCCGGCAGACAGGAAGGCCACCAGCTCCGCCGGAAGCGGCCGCTCATCGGGCAACGTCCACGCGCCGGTCTGTACGACGTCGAGGTCCGGCGTCTTTAGCCACGGGTCCAGCACCGGGTCCGTGGCCAGCCACGGCCGGTCACCGAAGGCGTAGTCACGGACGTTGTCCACCGCGGGTAGGCCGATAGACGCCCGGTTGGTGTTGAGCGCCTCACCGAACAGCGCGTTGATGCTCTGGGCGTCCAGGTCCCACAGCGCCCGGTTGCCGGTCACCTCCGGCGGGAACGGCCGCCCCGGGTACGCCAGCGGCGGGCGCTGCGGCGAGGGCAGGGTCAGCTGCTGGAAGATCGCGGATACGTACCCGATGCCCAGCTTCTCGGTCACCGACCGCGCCCCGGCGATGGCCGGCATCGCGCCCGTCGCCACCAGCACGTCGCACCCCTCGGCCGCCGCGGGTACGACCCGCAACTGACCGGCAATCAGTTCCGCCGCGCGCTGCGGCAGATTGGTCTTCGACGGCGGTGGCGCCGCAGTCGTCAGCGCGCGTGCCGACTGCCCGACACCCACCATGGACACACCGACCCCGGCCAGCCGCTCCGCGAAGTCCTCGTCCGGTGGCGCACACACCCGCACCTCCGCGCCGAGTTCCCGCAACCGCACGGCCAACCCCACCAGCGGTTCGACATCCCCGCGCGACCCGTACGTCGACAACAGCACACGCACTTCTTGGATCTCCTGTTTCCTCAAGGATTTCTGGGCCGGACCGACCGTCCCGGGTACGGCCGGGTTCTGCCACGCGCCACCCGCCACGCGTGGCGCGTGGCAGAGAGCGCTCAGCTGCTGACGCGCCCGTAGGTGAGGAACACCGCGCCGCTCTTGAGAACGGTGTGGTCCTGGAGTGTCCAGTTGTGCGGGTCGAAGACGGCCTTGTGGGAGAACAGCGGGATCCCGTCGCCGATGGTCAGCGGGCCGACCTTGAGGATCAGCGTGTCGATCTCGGCGTACAGGGAGCCCGCAAGCTCGGCGCCACCGAGTAGCCAGATGTCCTTGCCGGCCTGCTGCTTGAGCTCGCGCACGGTCGACACCGGGTCGTCGGCGACCAGTTCGACGGCCGGGTCCGGGCTCTCGGTCAGCGTCCGGGAAAATACCAGGTGACGCAGGTGGGGGTAGGCGTCGGTGAGACCGGCCGCAAGGCCGATCTCGTAGCTGCGCCGCCCCTCGAGCACCGTGTCGAAGTGCGTGCCCTCCGCCGTGACGGACAGTGCCTGCCGGGCCTGGACGGGCAGCGTCTCAGGGTACTCGGACACGAGGTGCTGGATGTAGTCCTCCGGTATGGGCCAGAAGCCGCTCGGACCGGTGGGGTCACTGCCGTCCGGGCCCGCGATGAAGCCATCGAGGGTGGTGGCGATGTAATAGGTCAGCTTTCGCATCGACTGTCGATTCTGTGAGAAGGATGAGGCTGCGGGTCGGACTGCGGGTACGTCGAGTCGGAACGCGCGCGTGCGCGCCGTGAGGAATGGACGCCCAACTCTCGTTCCATCACCAGCATATGGACGTTGATCTTGCCGCAGGCCCGCGACCCCGACAGTGACCCCCGTCCGCCCCGTTGGCCGGCCAGGTCGGCCGAGGGCTGCGCGGAGCGGATCCGGTGAGCTGGGCGTGGATCTGCCCCGGCGCCGGCGGCGGCCTTCCGGGCAGGTCGTGGGCCCTCGAGGCGACGACGACCTGACCCGACGGGGACCGGGGAGCCGGGGGAGCCGCGCTCTCAGCGCAGCGTGACGAACAGGAGCACGGCCGTCGTCATGGCGGCGGCGGCCCCCGCAGCGACACGTGAGACCCAGCGGCGCGACGGGATCCAGGTCACCTGGGGCCGGGTCACGCCCGCGTAGACGTAATAGACGCGGTCCTGTTCCTCCGCCAGCACCACGCGCGCCAGCGGAAGGTGACGGATCGAGACCTGCCGGGTCACTTCACCCTTCTTCCTGACGAGGCTCCGCTCGATCGCGGAACGATGGTGAGCGGCGAGATCCTCGGGCAACCGGTCCTTCGCCCCCATCACGGTCTCCCGCCACGCACCCCTGTCCTTCAACCGTGACCGGATGATCCACGGCGCACGCGGCGGCGGCGGAGTCACGTCCTCGTCCTCCGGCGCCCGCGTGATGGTCGCACCCCGCCAGGCGGTGAGGCGCCCCTTGCCGGAGCATGTGTCGCAGCTCCACCGTCCCCGCCCCTCACAGTGCCGGCACTTCACCTTGCCGTCCCCACCGCAGTCGGTGCACAGGGTCTTCCCCCAGCCCAGGCAGCGCGGGCACGCCGTGCCGGTCGCCTCGCACAGGGCGCAGTCGACACGTACGCCGGGCCGCTTCACCTTCTGCGGTGCCACGGGTGTCACGGGAGCCTTGCGTGATCCTCCCCGCCCGCGGCACTTGGTGCAGGACGTGACGCTCTTGCAGTCCGTGCACGGCACCTGCGGCTCGCACTGCAGGCGCCCCGTTCCCTTGCAGTTGGGGCACTGCTGCTTGCCGTTGCTGCAATCGCGGCACGGCACTTCACGGACCGAACCGTCCAGAACGACGTGCACGGTCTCACGCCGGCGCGGGTTCTTCGGCAGATCCGGCCGATAGGCGTCCAGGTCGTCGACGACCGGGCGTCCCGACAGGTCGAACGGTGCGGGGCGGGTCTGCTCGCCCGTCGTCCGCGACTCGATGCAGCGGGTCACAGTACAGTCGAGGAGAGGCTGGTGCTCGATCCTTGCGCTGTGCGCCAAGCGCTGTGATTCCGGGTCGCCCGAACGTCCCCGGTGCTCGGCGACGGCCGCGAGCACCTCGTCGTCGGGCAGTGCGTCGGTCGGTTCGTCGGCCATCGCAGAGTCCCCCTCCACGGAAGCGCCTGGTCACCCGCCGGGCGGCGGCGCCGGAGCCTGTGGTTGCCCAAGCCCCAAGTCTGTCGCAGAGCAACGATGTCCGGAAGGCCGCGACCACCACGGCGTCGGGCCGCCCCCCGGACCCGACCCGACCCGGCCCGGCGCGACCCGTCACGTCAAACGGCGACGCGACACGTCGGCCCGACCCTACCCGTCACGTCAAACGGCGACGCGACACGCGAGGAATGCGGGTACGGCGATCGGCGGTGCGCCCCAACACCTGCCGTACCGAAGGGACTTCTTCACGAAGGAGGCGGCAACCTTCCCACAGTCGGCGGCGACCGACAGAGCAGCAACGGCCCGGACTTCCACCGCCGACCTCAGGAGGACACGTGCGAATCGGACTCTACGGCCGCCACAGGCGCCCGATATTTCTGCGCAGGATCGGGGCAGCAGGCCTTGCGGGCGGCCTGGTCCTCGGCGGGGCGGCCACGCTCTCGTTCGCCCTTTCGTCCCCGTCCGCCTCCCCGGCTTCGACCGCCGGCGCCACCGGTCCGGTCACGGCCGCCGCCACCGTGCAGGCGGAGAACCTGGACCGCGGACCGGTCAGCGTCCACGACGGGGCGGACAACCTCGTCAGCTGGCGCCTGCTGGCAAGCGACCCCGCCGATGTGGCGTTCAACGTCTACCGTGCCGGTACGAAGGTCAACGACCAGCCGATCACGGGCTCGACGAACTTCCGGCACAAGAACGCGCCGTCCCACGCCGACTACCAGGTGAAGGCCGTCGTCAACGGCCAGGAGCAGGGCCTCTCCGCACACGCCGTCCAACTGCGCGCCGGATACCTGGACGTACCCATCTCCGCACCGGCCGGCGGCTCCGGCTTCGCCTACGCGGCCAACGACGCCTCCGTCGGCGACCTCGACGGCGACGGAGACCTGGACATCGTCCTCAAGTGGGACCCCACCAACTCCAAGGACAACTCCCAGGCCGGCTACACCGGCAACACCATCGTCGACGGCTACACCCTCGAGGGCACCCGCCTGTGGCGCATCGACCTCGGCCGCAACATCCGGTCGGGCGCGCACTACACGCAGTTCCAGGTCTTCGACTACGACGGCGACAGCAGGGCCGAGGTGGCGATGAAGACCGCCGACGGAACCCGCGACGGCAAGGGCACGGTGATCGGCCACTCCGGTGCGGACCACCGCAACAGCGAGGGCCGGATCCTGACCGGTCCCGAGTACCTCACGATGTTCCGGGGTTCGGACGGAGCGGCGGTCTCCACCGTGGACTACGTGCCGGCCCGCGGCACGGTGTGCAACTGGGGCGACTGCTACGGAAACCGGGTCGACCGCTTCCTCGCCGGCACGGCGTACCTCAACGGCAGCACTCCCTCCCTGATCATGGCCCGCGGCTACTACACCCGGTCCGTCATCGCCGCCTGGGACTTCAGGGACGGGCAACTCACCCGACGCTGGACGTTCGACACCAACAGCTCCACCAACCAGGGCAAGGGCTACGACGGGCAGGGCAGCCACAGCCTGTCCATCGGCGACGTGGACGGCGACGGCAGGGACGAGATCGTCTACGGTGCGATGGCCGTCGACGACAACGGCAGCGGGCTGTGGACCACCCGCACCGGCCACGGCGACGCCCAGCACCTCGCGGACCTGGACCCTGACGACCCGGGCCTCGAGTACTTCAAGGTCTCCGAGTCCACCAGCCGGCCGTCCTCGCTGTACATCGACCCGGCGAACGGCAGCGTCCGCTGGAAGACCGGATCGGGCAGCGACAACGGCCGCGGGGTGGCCGGCGACATCTGGGCGGGCAACTCCGGCGCCGAGATGTGGTCGGCGGCCGACTCCTCCGTCCGCGACAAGAACGGCAGCACCCGCGGCCGCGAGCCGTCGTCCGTCAACTTCCTTGCCTGGTGGGACGGTGACACGACGCGTGAACTGCTCGACGGCACCCGCATCGACAAGTACGGCACGAGCGGCGAGACGAGGCTGCTGACGGCGTCCGGCGTCCACTCCAACAACGGCACGAAGTCCACTCCGTCGCTCTCGGGCGACATCCTGGGCGACTGGCGCGAGGAAGTCGTCTGGCCGACGGCCGGCGACACCGCCCTGCGGATCTACTCCACACCCATCGAGACGGACAAGCGGTTCACCACCCTGCTCCAGGACCGCATGTACCGCACGGGCCTGGCCTGGCAGAACACGGCGTACAACCAGCCGCCGCACCCGAGTTACTTCCTCGGGAGGTGAGGGCGGCGGGGTCCCGGGCCGCCCGACGGCCCGGGACCTGCGCTCAGGCCGACGCCCCCACCGCGTCCACGAGTTCGGCGAGCGCCGCGGCCAGGGCCTCGAGGCCGTGGCCGGCGGGGCCGCCCGGCTCCGACATGTAGACGTCGCGGCGTATCTCGATCATCAGCGCTCCGACCCGCCGGTCCCGGCCGTAGTGCTTCAACGGGACGTACGTCCCCGCGAACGGGCTGTCCAGCCCGGTGCCGCCGAAGCCCGAGAACGCCTTCCGCGCCGCGGCGAGCAGCTCCGGGGGCGTGTGGAAGGAGTCCGTGCCGAGGCAGACCGGGGGCCGGGGTCCGTCGCCGTGCAGCTCGTACGGGAGGGGCTCGGTCGGATACGAGTGCACGTCGATCACGACCGCCCGTCCCACGGCGTCCAGCCGGGCGTCCACGGCCTCGGCGACGGCCCGCGCGTACGGAACGAAGTAGTTCGCGATCAACGTTGCCGGGTCGAAGGCCGACGGGCGCAACTGCTCCCGGTGCGTGGTCCGCGTGTAGACGGCGCCCATGCCGACCGCGAGCATTTCCTCCCGCTCGTCGGGGAAGCGCTCGGGGTCGACGACGAGACGCGAGAGCCCGTTGACGAAGCGCCAGGGTGCGACGGCCGCGGACCCGGCGGCACCCGCGGCGATCTCGGCGGTGTGGGAGTCGGTGATGTGGTCGAGCTCCAGCTGGAGCGCCGTGTCGTCCAGCACTATGCCGGCGCGTACGTCGTCGGGCACGGCCCGGGCGGAGTGCGGGACGTGCAGAATCACGGGGGAGTCGGCCGCTCCGGGCAGGAGCTGGAAGGGTGCCGGGGTGCTGGTGTCGTTCACGCGGTGTTCCTTGTGGTGGGTGGTTCGAACTCGGGGAGGCAGCGCGCCTCTCCGCCCAGGGATGTCCGGTCGCCGTGACAGCGCGGACGATCTCCACCGACTCTATCGGCGGGGTCCGACAACGACCCCTGGCCGGAGCCCTTGCCGGACCCGACGGTCCGGCCGCGACGGTGCCCGCGAGGGCGGCCCGCAATCCGGTGGAGGTGCGTGCCGGCGACGGACATGATGGGCCGCATGACTCATCTCCTCCTCCCCGTGGAGGCCTTGATCGTGGTGGACGTCCAGTCGGCATTCGTCACCGGCGGCGGAGCAGTCCCCGACGCGGCCCGCCTGGTGGACCGGACGACCGACCTGATAGCCCGGGCGAGGAAGAGCGGGGCGCTCGTCGTCCATCTGCAGAACGACGGGCCCGCCGGGTCGGAGGACGAACCGCACACTCCCGGTTGGGAGCTTCACCATCCCGTCCGCAACTGCGCCGCAGAGGTCGTGATCCGCAAACCCCAGGACGACGGCTTCGTACGGACCTCGCTGGGGAGCCTGCTCACCGACTCGGGCGTCAAGTCGCTCGCCGTCTGCGGTGTGATGTCGGAGATGTGCGTCCAGGCGACCGCGCGCACGGCCCTCGCGCTCGGCTACCGGGTCGTCCTGCCGCACGACGCGCATGCGACGCAGAACATCCCGGCAGCGCCCGGAATCAGCGACGCGATTCCCGCCGCCACGGTCTCACGGGTCGCCGAGTGGGCCCTGGGGAGCGACGTCGAGATCACGGCACACGCTTCGGACGTGCACTTCACGGCCCTTCGTCCTCAGCGGCTCCGCTGACGGCCGGAACCGAACCGTCCAGCCGGGGCGACGCGACGACGCGACGACGCGACGAGTCGCGAGGTAACCCACGCGACACCCCTCCGCCGAGCGGTCGTCGAACCGCACGACAGGCTTGCCGAGGCGCTCCGGTAGCGTGCCGGCCATGACAGCAGACACCCGGCGGACCGGTTCCTCGCCGGCCTTTCGACCTGCCACGGATCAGGACGGCGTCCGCCTGCCGAGGCTGCGCCTCAAGGACGTCCTCGTGCGCGGCGCCGCGCACGGGATCGCCGCGATCGTTCTGCTCGCCGCGACGATGCTCTTCGTCACGGACCACCATGACCGCGAGACGTTCCTGGCCGTTGTGGCGGGGTTCTCCGCCGTGTCAGCCGGAACCGGCATCGTCTTCGGAGCCTTCTTCTGGGCGGTGTGCTCCGGTGACATCAGGCGCTGGCGCGACCGGCGCACCCTCGTCGGTCAGACGGACGCGGTGACGATCATGGCGCCTGCGCTCGTGCGGACCGGGGTGCTCGCCCTCGTTCTCTTCCCGGGCGCCTGGGGCCTCTACCACCTCGTGGACGACGCGGCGTACGGCGACTGGCTCTACGGGAGTTGAGACGGTTGCCGCCGCCGCGCACGAGAGCCGGGATCCGCGGCGCCGCCGCCCCGGCGGCTCAGGAAGTGACCACGAAGCAGGTGTAGTCGCCGGTCAACGAAGTCTTCGTCACTCCCGCACCGTGGGAGACGGACACCGATGACGACCCGATGGACCGCGCCCGGCCGGCTGCTGTCGCGTACCCAGTTCCTCGGCGCCTTGGCGTATGCCTCGCCGCACTGTTCCTGCGCGTACGCCGTCCCGTCCTTGATCGCCACCTGGCCCGGGAACGACCGGTCCAAAGAGGTCTGGGCGAACACCCGGAGGTCGTGTTTCCCCCTGCAGTCGACAGGGCGTACCACGTTCTTCGCGGTGAGTCCTGTGGTGAAAGACGCGCATTCGCCGCCCTTGAGCGTGCCGATGAGGGCCAGGACCTTCTCGGCGTCCTCGACGTCCTTGCCCGGCGTCGGGGACCGGAGCGGTTCGCCGAAAGCGCTGAGTCTGTACGAGGCGTTCAGGCTCGTGACGCCGACGAGGATCCTGTCCTTGTGCAGGCTCTCCAGCAGGGGGCCCAGGTCGGCGCTCACTTCGGACAGTCGTCCCTCGGCATCGAGCCGGACCGACATCTGGACCGGCTTCGAGCCCCAGCCGTTGTCACCGGATTTCACGGCCGAGGGGAGCAGTTCGGCCGCAACCTCGGGAAGAGCGGTCACCCGGTAGACGCGGCCACCGTCCGCTTCCCGCTTCGGTTCTTCGCGTGGCACGGTGCGGGGGACGAGATCGGCGAGGGTGCCGCTGTACGGCGCCACTTCACCGGGGGTGTGCGCGGCCAGTTCATTGGCGGAAGCACCGAGTTCGTTGAACGCGGCGGGCGTGTAGCGGAGCCAGGAGGAGTCCTCGCGCCGGACGTAAACGGCGTCTGCCGCGGTGGCCAGGGTCTGCTGGACGGCCTTGCCCGGTTCGCCGATGTACTTGGCGGCGTCTTCAGGAAAGCCTTCGGCGACCTGGAGTACGAGGGCGGCGTGGGAAGTCCTCGCGGCGTAGTCCTGGCCGCCGTTGGTCCGGTGCACGGCCTCTCCGCCGGCCGAGGCGTACGTCAGCGTGGAGACGAAGCGGGCGGTGCCGGCCTGCTGTGTGGCCTCGGTCGCCGCGTGGAACTGCTCGGCGAGCGGCCGTCCGTACACCGCCTCTCCGGTCTCCGCGGTGCTGCCCGTGCCGCACGCTGCCGTGCCGATGAGCGCCGGCAGCAGTCCCAGCACGGCTTTCCAGTGTCTTGCGGTCTTCACGATCCCCACCCCATGTGCCTGCAATGTGCAGCCGTGGTTCTCGCTGCGGGCGGGACCGCACCAGCACGGAAGGATCACGATTCGTGCAGGTCAGGGGGGTGACGGTCTGGAGAGCCCAGGACGCTCTTCCCGGCCCTCAGCTCGAGATGGTCGCCGCCGTCCGCACCCTCAAGGGCCTCCACGTACGGTGATCGGTGGACGTGATCCCGGAGGGGGAGAGATGGGCGGGACCTGGGCAGGGGTGCGGGAGCGGGTGCTGGGGCTGCGGAGGGCGCCGCAGTGGCGGGCGGTGTTCGGTGCCGAAAGCCACGGGCACGGCCACACGTTCGAGCTGACCGCCGAGTTCGACGAGCATCGGTGCGCGGAGCCCCGGCGGGACGACCACCCCGACGACGATGCCTTCGCCGCCGCGTACACCGCCTGGCAGGCCCGGGAGGATACGAGCTCCACGACGCCCTGACCGAGGGGACGCTCGGCATCAGTAACCGGGGCTGCGGGTACTACTCGCTCCTCGTGGTCACGGGCCCTCATCGTGGCACCGTGTGGGAAGACGTACGGGCCGTCGGCGAAGGTGTGGTGCCGATACAACTGGTCGGCCGAACGGGCCCCTTGTCGTTCACGGAGTGGTTTCTGCACTGGCTACGGCACGCCGAGAGGCGGGCGTGGGACGAGACACCGGACACCCCGTAGCGCTTCGGGCCGGCCTGAGCGTTGGTCGGCGCAGGTCGAGCAGCATCACGTCATGGAGGTCCGCGCCCTCGCCCCGCGGCCGCGCCTCGCCGATCTTGCGGTATCCCCACGCCCGGTAAGCGGCCGACGCCGCCTCGCTCGCCGGGTGGACGTTCAACAGCACCCGCTCGGCCCCGATGACGTCGAGCAGCGTCGTGTGCAGACGCCGCGCAACACCCTGGCCGCGCCACGGTCCGCGCACGGCGAGTTCCATGAGCCCGAAGGTGCGGTGCCCGTCCTCGCGCCGCATGTCGTCGGGCACCGGCTCGGTCAGTTCGTCCCACCACACCGCGTCGGGCGCGAGCGGGTGGCGTACGCCATGCCGATCGGCTCGCCGTCGTCGGTACGGGCCAACACGGCGCGGAAGGTGCGGTGCCGAGCCATTACGGGGAAGCGTCGGAAGGCGGAGGCGACGTCGTCCTCGGTCTCGTTGTAAGGAGGCTCGGCGAACGCTTCGGCATAGATCAGCTTGAACGCGTCCTCGGCCTGAACCGCGGCCGGTCCATCCATGCGCTCCATCGCGATGGTCCCTTGCTGAGTCATGTCGTCCCCCTCGAACGGTCACGCAACTGCGCCCGCCGCCCCGTTCGAGGCCGCTGAAACTCCCGGATCCTACCCGTCAAGGGCAGTGAGACGGTGCGGCCCCGCGCTCTACTGCCAGGTCGCGGTGTCGGGGTCGACGCCGTGAGCGCGAGCGCCGGCGTCGATGATGCGACGGAACCATGCGGCAAGGCCGGCGCGCATGCCGTCGTAGTGGGCGGCAAATCCCGGATCGGCCTCGTACATGCGGCCGAGACAGACCTGCATCTGCCTGGTGAGGGGAAAGTACGAAGCGAAGACCTCGCGGTGCCGCTCGACGAGTTGATTCGCTTCCGGGCTACCGGGTGTGACGCCGGCGTCCATCGCATCGACGAGGGCGCGGTCGAAGTCGGCGACCTCGTCGGCGACGGCCTGCCATTCCTCCGGACCGCGAGAGGCCGATCGTTCGGCGTACTGCTGCCACTGCGTCGTGTCGCCGTAGCGCTGACGGGCTTGGGCGGGCCAGTCCGGGTTCCACCGGGGACCGAAGATCGCGGCCTGCTGCTCGACGGTCAGCAGCAGGCCGCGCTCGTGTGCCTCGATCATCCGGTCCAGTCCGGCACCGAGTTGCTGGAGGCGGTCGATCCGTTCAGCAACCTGGGTGCGCTGCGCGCGCAATGCGCCGGGCACGTCTGCGGTCGAGTCGTCCAGGACGGCCCGGATCCTGTCCAGGCCGAGACCCGTCTCACGGTAGACGACGATGCGGTGCAGGCGTTCCAGATCGCCGGCGGTGTAGAGCCGGTATCCGGCGGCCGTGCGCAGCGACGGTCGCGCCAGACCGATCTCGTCCCAGTGGTGCAGCGCGCGGACCGTCACGCCCACACGCGTCGAGACCTGACCGACCGTCAGGCCATCGGTGTCAGTGGCATCAGGCATGCTCCTCATTGTCGCCGCGAACGACGCCCGGTGGGGTGATCCCGATGGCTGCAAGGTTCCGCGCCTCCTCACTGGCCGGATCGAAGGGCTTCGCCGCAGTGAAAACGATCCGTGCGTTCTCGGGGGTGATCACGGCCACATCGCGGGTGTTCCAGGGGGTGTCCCGTGGACCGTCGACCGAGTGCGGGCGCAACGCACGACAGGAGTCGACAAGGGAGTCGACCTGGCTGAGCACGCACGAGAAACTGACGCTCATCGCAGGCGCCTGCTCCGGAGCGCTCGCCGCCGCGACGAGGAGTACGTCCTGGAACGCCCACCGGCGCAGATGGACCAGCCTGTCGGGGATGCTGAACAGCTCGAAGAACCCGAGCCCGCGAATCCAGAAGTCCACCGACGCCGCCAGGTCGCTCGTGGGGATCGTCACGAACGCGGGCATTCCGTAGATGCCGCGGAACAGCTCCGGCGGAACCGCATCCGGGCCGGGAGCGGGCACGGGACTCGTCTCGAACGCGTTGTAGTAGTCGCTCATGCACCCCACCTTTCAGCCTCACGCAACGTGAGGGTCAAGCCGCGTCCACGAATTCCGTCCCGCCCCGACGATGCGACGGACGTTGTGACCGAGGGCCCCTAGAAGGGCATACGTCCGCGGGTGCGGCGGCCCGCGGAACCGCTGCGGCTCACGGCGCGGGAGCTGCTGCGGAACGGTTTGCTGAATATCCGGCCCAGGAAGCCGGGGGCCTTGCTGCCCGCACGGGACCCCAGGCCGAGGGTGCGTTGCGTACCGCGCTCGGGGTGGCGCGACAGGCGCGGCAGGAGGAACGCCAGCACGGCGAGGACGACGCACACTGCAATGATTCCGGCGATCATCATGGGAACTCCAAGGGTCGTAGGTCTTCTGCCGTTTGCCCGCGGCAGGAGTCGGCACGCGTTCAGTTGCCGGCAATGCCGTCCTCGGCCGCGTGTCCGGTGCCGGGGACGGCGGACGCCGAAGGCGGTTCCGCCTCCCACGGGGCCGGCCCGCTGCCGTCGGTCCAGGCGACGAGGCTCTGATGGTCGAAGCAGCGGATCCCGCACTGTTCGGCGTACTCGGCCGCAGGCTGCGTGAACTCGCCCGTGGTCACGACGGCCGCCACACTCGCCTCATGCACGGCGAAACACGTGCCGCCGAAGCGTTGAACCTCCTGGGATCCGACCTTGTTCATCGGGCCGTAGCGCTTGCACTGCATGACGACACGCCTGCCGTCCGGTGTGGTGGCGATCACGTCCGCGCCGAGGTCGCCCGCACCTCCGACGACCTGGACGTCCCGGCAGCCGTCGCGTTCGCACAGCGCGGCGACGGCCTGTTCGAAGTCGGCGGGGTCCATGGCCGCGAGGTCGTCCGCCTCGAACGTCGCCGGCGCTTCCTCGCCTTCGGACACCGGGGCAGGTGTCCGCACCTTTTCCGCCGCGCTCGTGCCGGCGGCGTGGTGCGTCAGGTCCGAGAGGTCCTCGGCGAGCCGCTTGGCCGTCCGGCGACGGCGGGCGCTGCCCAGCCCCGCAACTGCCGAACACAGGGCGACCGCTACGGCCACCGCCGCCGCGGGCCGTTCCTCGGCCGCTCTGACGATGAGCTTCAGCGTGAGCCCGACGGCGCAGAGAATGATGGCGACGAGTCCGAAGAAGAGGACCAACTGCCGGATGCTGAAAGCCGGTTTCCGCCTCTCGCGCCCGGGGCTCCTGAAGTGAACGGTCATATGTGCCGGTCACCGCCCTCGGCGGCTGTAACAAGATCACTCATGGAGGCCGTATGCCCCGCCTGCCGGCTTTCACCGGCCGGGCCCGGTGGTACGAGCCACCGGGCCCCGGCGCGTCAGCCGACCAGTTCGCGTACGTGGTCGACGCTGCCGCAGTCGGCGTCGAGGTGCTTGGCCCGGGCCTCGAGGAAGGCCTTGCCCAGCTCGGCCCGGCGGTCGTCGGCGACGTTCTCGCGCGTGTCGTTGAGCAGCGTCCGCTCCTCCTCGTCGACGTGGTGGTTGACCGCCGCGACGAGCGCTTCGAGCTTCTCCTCCCACTCCTCCGACATGGTGTCCTTCACCTCGAGCAGCGCGAGCAGGGCCTCGTTGGCCTCCTCGTGCTCGTGGACCCCGTGCTCGACATCGTCGCCGTCCACGTTCTTGTAGCGCCGTAGTGCGGGATAGACCTCGTCCTCCTCTGCCTCCGAGTGGGCGACGAGAAGAGCGGAGAACTCACGCAGAGCGGCGGCGCGATCGGCTTCGGCGCTGCGCAGGGTGCGGAAGAGCTCCTCCATTGTGCGGTGGTCCCGCAGAATCAGCTCGACGACATCGGTGGTCGCTGACGACATATCGACTCCTCGATCCGTTGGGGTGGTCGCCCGCTCGCATACCCGCTTCCGCGCACGTCAGACGTGCCGGGACGGGCACCGGCGGGGCCGCCGTCCCTCAGCGGTCGCCGCGCGTGCTCCGGCCCCGCAGCGAGGACAGGACCAGGCGGCCGTAGCGGGTGGTGAGGATCAAGGCCGTCGCCGCCAGGGCGCCGACCAGGGCGACGGCGAGGGCGGTGAGTCCCTTGGCGCCCAGCACCTGGAGGATGCTGAGGGCCGTGCCGAGAGGCAGGCCCAGGATCGTCAGGACGCCGAGCGCGCCGGCGATCTGCTGGCTCTCCTGGGTCTGCACCAGGCGGGCGTAGTCGGCCGCCTCGGCGAGGATCTCGTCGAACCTGACCGGCAGGCGGTGCTGGGCCTGGAAGGTCAGCAGCAGTTCATTGGCGGGGCCATGGGCGGTGAGGTGCTGGCGCCAGTAGGTACTGCGGAACGTGGCGATGTGCCGTTCGAGGGCGGACACCCGGCGGGCGAGCTCGGGCCCGTCGAAGACGCCGGACAGGCCGTCGGTGAGCTCGTCGATGTGGTCGCGCTGGATGGTGCCGAGGAGCAGCGCGTCGAGGTAGACGGTACGGGAATGCAGCTCGGCGAAGGCGTAGAAGTCGCTGCCGCCCGGGTCGGCCCGGTGGCCGAGGAACGCGGCGCCGTGTCGCAGTACCAAGGCGCTCCAGTCGGCGGATATCCGCAGCGCGTGCTCGGTCCGCCGGGGCCACTCCTCGAGCGGGGTGGGAAAGTCGGCGGCCGTCGACCGCGAGGCGAGGGACCACAGCCACCGGTCGGCGCTCTCCGGCAGCCGGCCCTCGTCGTCCCGCAGGACGGGCGTGTGGTGAACGTCGGGCGTGAGGAAGGCGACCGTGTACGGGCGGGCGATCGCGAAGGGCGCGGAGGCTCCGCGCGGCGTCGCGATGCCGTCGAGCAGGGCGGCGGGGGACAGGGGCCCTTCGAGCGGATCCGGTACGGCGGCGTCGCGGCGACCGATCGCGCGCAGTGTCTCCAGCAGTGCAGGGCCCTCGACGTCGAAGTGGAGGACGGCGAGCGCATGGTCCGGATGCCGGGCGGTGGCGATGCGCAGCAGCTCGATGCCCTTCAGATGCAGCGCCTCGTGCCGTACGTCCATGAACCGGTGCCAGCGGCAGGGCCGTTCCGGAGTCCCGTACAGGGCACGTGCGGCGGCCGGCGTGAAGTACGTCTCCCGGGTGGCGGCGTCGGTGCGGCGGCTGCCCAGGTCGAAAGGTATGGGCCCGACCTGCCACAGGGGACGGGCGGTGAGCCGTACCGGCACGATGACGACGAGGGTCTGGCGGACGCCGATGACGGAACTGAGATCCGTGGCCAACGGGGGGACGCCTCCGATACGGGAAACCGGTGATCATTACGGGCGGGCCCAGGATACGGGTCGCGCGGGGGTGTGGGTGGCTCGGACGGCGCGTGACCCCAGGGCTCAACCTCGCCAGGTGGTAAGGCAGTTGACCGTGCGGCGGCAGGCCGCAACAGCCTGCGCCTCTACTCGGTGACCAGGGCATGGGTAACGAGGGGCACGGGCTTCGAGGGCATCACGACGAGGACATGCGGATCCACGTCCTGCCGCTCCCGCCCCGGCCGGTCCTCGGCGCCGGCGGTCGATCGCCCTCGGCAGCGGGCTGCAGAACCGCCGGCGCGGCGATCAGGACCCGCCGACGGCGAACGGTCCTCCGTCACGGAAGGCCAGCTCGGCGAAGCGTTCGCCCATGAGGCGGTGTGTCGCGGCGTCCGGATGGAGCTCGTCCGGCAGCGGCAGGTCGGCGAAGTCCGCCTCGCCGTAAAGGTCGCGGCCGTCGAGGTGGTGCAGGTGGGGGTCGTCGGACGCCCGCTGTTGCACGATGCGGGCCAGTTCCGCCCGGATGACGTTGAGCGTCAGCTTCCCCGCGGCGCGCTCCGCCGGGTCGCCCGCCGCCAGCAACCGCAGTGTCCCCGTGCCGAGTTCGCTGAAGTCCGGGAGGGTGGGGCCCGGGGTGTCCTCGTGGATGCGGCAGTACACCGGCGACACGACCAGCAGCGGCGTCGTGGGATGCCCCTCGCGGATCGTGTCGAGGAAGCCGTGCACCGCGGGGGTGAAGGCACGCAGACGCATCAGGTCGGTATTGACCAGGTTGATGCCGATCTTGACACTGATGAGGTCGGCGGGGGTGTCCCGCAGGGCGCGGGCCGTAAAGGGGTCGAGCAGGGCGCCGCCACCCAGGCCGAGGTTGGTCAGCTCCACGCCGCCGCGCAAAGCGGCCAGCGCCGGCCAGGTCGTCGTCGGGCTCTCGGCGTCGGAGCCGTGGCTGATCGAACTGCCGTGATGCAGCCACACCCTGCGGCCCTGGTCGGGAACGGGCTCGACGGGTGCGTCGGTACGCAGGGCCACCAGCTGGGTGATCTCGTTGTACGGCAGCCAGATCTCGACGTCCTTCACCCGGTCCGGCAGCCCCGTGAAGCGGACGGTGCCGACCGGGCCGGGCCGGCTCTCCACCGACCCGGTGGCCATGTCCGTCATCAGGACGTTGCCGCCGGTGACACTGGCACGCCCGGCCGGCTCTCTGTCCACGAGCAGGTCGTACACACCGTCGGGCCGGGGCGGAGCGCCCTCGTAGGCCACCTTGGTGCGGAGGGTGTCCAGCTCGACGGCGGTGGCCCGGGTACGGAACACCACCCGCACGCCGGAAGGCTGGGACTCCGCCAGGGCCACCTGCCCGTCGGGGAACTGCGCCCGGGCACGCGCGGGCAGCCGGTGCGGCAACAGACCCTGCTCGGTGCGCTCCAGATCGAGCGCGCCGCGCAGGAGCTCCTCGGTGAGGGGTGTGGTGACCCACTCGGTCGTACGGGGCGTGGTGGGGGCGGCGGGGCGGGGATCGGGCTGGTGGTCCATGACCTCAGCGTGTCAACCGGAATCCTGATCCGCACATCCTTTTGCCGTGTCGCCCGGGTCGGTGCCACGCCCCGGGCCTGTGAGCGGTCGAAAACCGGGGCCGGCCGGGGCGCCCGGGTTGACGGCCAGGCCCTCGAGCAGTGCGGTCACGGCCTGACCGCCTCGTCGCGCCCGCGGCCCTCGTCGAGCCGGGGGCCCTCGTCGTACCCACGGTTCTCGTCGTGCTCGTGGTCCTCGGGGAAGGGCAGGGGCTCGGTCACCCATCCCGCCGACAGGACCAGACGGGAGGTGCGGTGAACGGTCAGGAAGCCGAACGGGCGGTCGAGGACCGCCTCGACGTGGCGGACGGTGTACCGCGGCGGGGGTGGCGCACCGCCGACCATGACGCTGATCGCGGTCACGGTCGCGGACTCGAAGCCCTTGGCGTCGAACACGGCAACGGCGCCCTGGCCGGCCGAACCGACCGCCAGCGGACAAGGGCTGATGCCCGGGAAGTGGCCGTGGCTCGCGTCCGTGGCCGTGGACAGGCCGAACAGCGAGGGTACCTTCAGCAGATCGTGGTCCGCCTCGACGCGGTACGCGACCGTGAGGACTTCGAGAACGGGCCGCGGGGTTCGGCGGCGCACGGTCGACACCCTCAGACCCGGGCCGGCCTCTCCGAGGGGAAGGCGGTCACCGGGCACCGGGCCGGCGCCTGCGCCTGCGCCTGCGCCTGCGAGAGTGCCGATTCCGTGACTCAGCACCTGAGCGGGCGGCATATCAACGGACCCCAGGAGGAGGTGGACGTCGACGCCGGTGCTGCCGAGGATCTTGAGCAGCGTCACAGGACCGTCCGGGGTCTCCGCCACGGCCACCCGGTCCAACAGCGAGGTGGTGCGGTGCAGCCCGAGCAGCAGCTGCCCCTGCCACGGGCCGTCTTCCGGGACCACCTCTGTCTCGTGGAACGGCCGCAGCCATCGCGTCCGCACCGACTGCGCGGCAGCCAGCACGAGTTGAGTGGAGTCGTCGATGCCCACCGGCATGCTGCGGATCAGGCCTTCGGTGCGCTCATCGGCCCATCCGTCGAGCGTCCTGCGGTCGGCTGCCGGGTCTCCGGTGATGGTGCCGACCGTTCCGGCGGGCAGTCGTGCCCTCCAGTCGGCGTGCAGCGGCAGATCGGCTCGGGTCCAGAGACCGAGCGCGTTACGCGTGCCGCGGACCGCGCCGAGCGCCTCGAGGAGTCCGCGCGCGGCTCCGGCCGCCTCGGCCGCAGGTAGACCGGTCGCGTCCCCTAGTTCGTCCCGCGCCGGTCCGCCGGCGGCGTCTTGAAGGAACGCGAGCAGCGGCCACAGGCTAGTGGCGGAGACGACGGTCCCGCCCGCCCCCCGCAGGCTGCCCGCCCACCGCTCGGTGAGCCGGTTCACGGCACGTACGGACGTGGCTGTCGGCTGCACGCAATCCCCCCGGGTCTCACAACGCACCGTGACCGTCGGTCCTGAGCACGCAAGGCGCCGGGCTCTCGCGGCAGTCGGCCGGCACCGCTGCTTCGAGTGGCGTATCCGCCTCCGGCGCGGTCACCGCCAAGGCGGATCGTCCTGGTCACGGTGGAACGGTGGACCCTGGGAACAGGACGATCACCCGGCATCCTCGCCGGTGGCCGAACCGACGTCCAGGGGTTTGTCGCGCGGCCGGGCCGTTGATCGAGACCAGAGCCGGCGAAGGGCGCCTTGCCTTCCACCGATTGATGCGCACGGGAGCGATGAGTTCCTGCGGGGCCACCGGTCTGCTCTCGTGACGGCACAGATACGAGGAGACGACGATGGTCGAGATCGAGACCCGCACGCTGGAGACCCCCGGCGCGAAGATCTGGTACGACGTGCGGGGAGGCCGGGCCGATGCCGGGGCCGGTGACCCTGTCCTGTTCCTGGTCGGCTCACCGATGGACGCGAGCGGTTTCGTCACGCTGGCGTCGCACTTCACCGACCGGACGGTCGTCACCTACGACCCGCGCGGCGCCGGCCGCAGCATCCGTGAGGACGGGGCGGTGGAGATCGTGCCCGAGGAGCACGCCGACGATCTGCGGCGGGTGATCGAGGCGCTCGATGCCGGGGCGGTGGACATGTTCGCGAGCAGCGGTGGGGCCGTCAACGCGCTCGCCCTGGTGTCGCGGCACCCGGAACTGGTGCGCACACTCGTCGCGCACGAGCCGCCGGCGGCGCCGGTCCTGCCGGACAGCGAGGCGGCGCTGGCGGTCTGCGCGGACATCCATGCGACGTACATGCGGGACGGACTGGGGCCCGCGATGGCGAAGTTCATCGCGATGGCGGGCCGCAAGGGGCCCTTCCCGGACGACTGGGCCGACGAGCCGGCTCCCGACCCCGCCGCCTTCGGGCTGCCGACCGAGGACGACGGCTCACGCGACGACCCGCTCCTGGGCCAGAACATGCGCGGCTGCACCGGCTACCGGCCCGACTTCGGCGCGCTGCGCGCCGCCTCCACGCGCATCGTCGTCGCGGCGGGCAAGGAGTCGGAGGGCGAGTTCTGCGCCCGCGCCGCAGCGGAGGTCGCCGCGGGGCTGGGCACCGAACCGGCGATCTTCCCCAGCAACCACGGCGGCTTCATGGGCGGCGAGTACGGCCAGCACGGGGCACCGGCCGAGTTCGCGCAGGCTCTCCGCGAGGTGCTGTACGTGGAGCGCTGAGGGGCCAGGGCCAGGGCCAGAGCCCCAGGGCCAGGGCGGGCGCGGGGCGACGGAGCGGGTTGCGGGCAGAGGGCGGGACAGCAGCGTTTCGCGGACGACGATCCGCCGCGTGCCCGCGTGCCCGCGTGCCCGCCTGACCGGCTGCCCACGTTGCCCGGCTGCCTGCCCGTCCGTCGCCCCCGCTCACGGTTGCTGGAAGGTGACCTCCGGGCGTTCGGCTGCGTGGCCGTCGAGCAGCGGCTGTTCGAGGCCGCGTAGATGCAGGCCGAAGAAGGCGGCTGTGCCGTCACGCGTCAGTTGCCGCGCGCGCTGCCCGGAGGAGCGGCGCCGCAGGATCGGTGAGGTCCGGTTTACCGGGCCGGCACCGGCAGGTCCGTGAACGAGAAGTACTCGGAGCCCGCCACCGTCAGCCAGCGCTTCCAGCCGTTCAGCGCGTCGCCCACGCGTCCGGCCAGTCGCTCCGCTCAGCGGCAGGGCTGTGTACGGCCTCGGTGCCCGTCATCATGAACGGCCGTCCACCCGCTCCTGTAGCGGGCAGTGGGGCGAAGAAGCCGCCGTCCGGGTTCACGCCGGCCGGCCCGTTGGTTCCGCACCATGTCCGGGGTCCCGCGCCGTCAAGGGTCGATCGCGATAGAGAGTCCACGCGCTCTCCGCACGGCCACCTGCGCCAGGTCCTCGTCCGTCTCGAAGTGAGTGCATCCCGCGCGCAGGCCAGGCGCCGGGTGGTGCCGAACGCGCGCCTCCGCAGCGGCAGTTGGACCGACCGCTTGCTGCACAGGCCTACGCCGCGCCTCTCGTCGAACTGCCAATGGCTGGTTCATGTGTATGAAGAACAATCAAGTACATGTCTATTGACGCCCGTACGGTGGACGCTTAGGTTCCGAGGAAAGCGCTTACCCCGTGAACGTTATGACTCCGAACTCACCGTGTAGTTCATGGAGTTGAACGTGCCTGCTGCCCATTATCGCGCTCCGACCGATCGAACGTCAGCCCCGCGCAACTGCTCGACCCCCCTCTTCATCGACCCCGTGTCGCACGAGCCGACCACCCTGGAGACGAACGATGCAATTACGACCCGCCCTTGCGTGCACCGGCCTGCTCGCCGGTGCGCTCGTCGCGCTGTCCGGCAACCCGGCGCAGGCCGCGTCGATCCGCTACGAGGCCGAGAACGCCTCTGCGGTCTGTACCGGCACCATCGACTCGGACTGGTCCGGCTACTCCGGCAGCGGCTTCTGCAACGCCACCAACGCGTCAGGCGCTTACGTACAGTTCACCGTGAACGCCCCCTCTGCCGGTACGGCGACACTGGGCGTGCGCTTCGCCAACGGCAGCGGTACCGCACGACCCGCCACCGTCACGATGAACGGCTCGACGGCCACATCGGCGTCGTTCGAGAGCACCGGCGCGTGGGGCACGTGGGCGACGAAGACGCTCACGGTGCCGGTCCGGGCTGGCAGCAACACCGTCCTACTCAGCCCGACCACCTCCGCCGGCCTGCCCAACATCGACCACCTCGACGTCGAGACGAGCGGCGACACCACCACTCCGCCGCCGTCGGGCTCGGCGCTGTACGTGGCGCCGAACGGCAGTGACAGCGCCTCCGGAACTCAGTCGGACCCGACGACGCTCACCTCGGCGATCGGCCGGATCACCCCCGGCGGGACGATCTACCTGCGCGGCGGGACCTACCGCCACTCGCAGACGGTCACCGTCCCCCAGGGCAACAACGGCACGTCGGGCGACCGCACGGAACTGGCCGCGTACCCGGGGAGACCCCCGTACTGAACTTCTCGGCCCAGAGCGAGGACCCGGCGAACCGCGGGCTCGCCGTGAACGGGTCGTACTGGCACGTCAAGGGCATCGTCGTCGAGCGTGCCGGTGACAACGGGATCTTCGTCGGCGGCAGCAACAACGTCTTCGAGCGCACGGTGACCCGCTTCAACCGTGACACCGGGCTTCAGCTCTCGCGCATGCTCTCCAGCACCCCGCGCGACCAGTGGCCGTCCAACAACCTGGTCCTGAGCGCCGAGTCGCACGACAACGCCGACTCCGACGGCGAGGACGCCGACGGCTTCGCCGCGAAGCTCACCTCCGGCCCAGGGAACGTCTTCCGCTACGCCGTGGCCCACAACAACATCGACGACGGCTGGGACCTCTACACCAAGACGGACACCGGGCCCATCGGCGCCGTGACCATCGAGGACTCTCTCGCCTACGAGAACGGCACCCTCTCCGACGGCACGCAGAACTCGAGCGGCGACCGCAACGGCTACAAGCTCGGCGGCGAGGACATCGAGGTCGACCACGTCGTTCGGCGCAGCATCGCCTACGACAACGGCAAGCACGGGTTCACCTACAACAGGAACCCGGGCACGATGACGGTCTCGGACAACATCAGCATCGACAACGCCGAGCGCAACTTCTCTTTCGACGCGGGCACTTCGGTGTTCCGGAACAACGTCTCGTGCCGCAGCGGCGACGGGTCGAACGACAAGACCGTGGGTAACGCCGACAGCACGAACCAGTTCTGGACCGGCTCCAGCGGATCCCGCTGCTCCTCCTACGCGGGAGCCTTGAACTGGTCGTACGGTTCCGACGGCCGCCTGGTGGTCACCTTCGGGGGCCGGGCGGTCACGCCGTAACCTGCCGCCGTGCACCGGGACATCCCTGCCCGGCCCGTCCGTTTCACCGGATGGACCGGGCAGGGCCGTTCCCTCGGCACGGTCAGCGCCGCTGCGCCTCATCCGGCCATAGAGAACTCGACACGACGCACGTGGAGATGTGGCGCCTGGTAGATCTGGGCGCTGGGAAAGTTCCGGCGGAAGGCGCGGAGATGAGTTTCCGGTTGGCGGCCTACGCCGTGTGCATCGAGGACGGACGGGTGCTGCTGGCGCGGCACGTGTCACCGAAGGGCGAGTCGACGTGGACTCTTCCGGGCGGCAGGGTCGAGCATGCGGAAGATCCGTTCGACGCTGTGATCCGGGAACTTGCTGAGGAGACCGGCTGTGACGCCATGGTCGAACGCCTGCTGGGCGTGGACTCGAGGGTGATCCCCGCGGCAGCCGCGCGTGCTGGGGTCGAGCACCAGAATGTCGGCATCTTCTACCAGGTCCGCGTCACCGGCGGCCGACTCCGCCCTGAGCCGACCGGTGAAACCGCCGAGTCGATCTGGACGCCCGTTCCCGACGTCGCTTGCCTGCGCCGCTCGTCACTGGTGGACATCGGCGTCGCCCTGGCGCTGACGGTTCCGGCAACAGGCCACGTCGCTCCCGTCCCTGTCGGCGGCCTGATCCAGCACTGAGGCGCCGGCAGCTGTCCGGCTCGCTCGGCAGACCTCCGGCTCACACAGGACCGTGGAAGGCGGTCAAGCGCAGAACCAGGACCGAGGAACCCGGCCGTTCAGGCGGGAACGGACTGCAACTCGGTGTCCTCAATGGGCGGATAGCTTTCGCCGCCCATGCGCTCCGCCGCGTCGATGTAGCCGGTGAGAGCGTCGCGGGACCGGGCGAGCGTGGCCATCTGGTCGTCCAGTCGTTGCAGCCGTGACCGCATCGCGGCCAGCAACTCGGGGCAGCCGAGCAGTTCCGGGACCTCGCCGACCGCACAGGGCAGCAGGTACGCGATGTCCTCGGAGGACAACCCGGCACCGAGCAGGTGCCGGATCTGCCTCACCCGCAGCACGGCGCTCTCGTCGTACTCGCGGTAGCCGTTCGCGCCGCGGTCTGCCTCCAGCAGGCCCTGGGCCTCGTAGTAGCGCAACTGATGGGCGTTGACGCCCGTCCGGCGACTGAGTTCCCCGATCCGCATCGAAACCTCGCTTGACCTTCACACCGGTATCAACGTTGACGATGCTGCCATGAACAACGAACCCGACACACCTGTAACAGTCATCGGACTCGGACTCATGGGTCAGGCACTCGCCGGCGCCTTCCTGGAAGCCGGGCACCCCACGACCGTGTGGAACCGTACGGCCTCCAAGGCGGACCAGTTGGTGGCCGACGGCGCACAGCTGGCGCCGACGGTAGGCGACGCGATCCGGGCAGGTTCCCTGACGATCATCTGCGTGACCGACTACGACGCCGTGCGGGAACTGCTCGGCGCGAGCGATGTCGACCTGAACGGCACGACGTTGATCAATTTGACCTCTGGTGACTCGGCCCAGGCCCGGGAAGCCGCCCGATGGGCCGAGCAGCGAGGCGCCCGCTACCTGGACGGCGCCATCATGGCCGTCCCGCCTGCCATCGGAACAGCGGAGGCGGTGATTCTGCACAGCGGTCCGCAGTCGGACTTCGAGGCGCACAAGTCGACACTCGAGAGCCTCGGCACCGTCACCTACCTCGGTGCGGACCATGGGCTGGCGTCCCTGTACGACGTGGCCGGCCTCGCCATGATGTGGAGCGTCCTGAACGCCTGGCTCCAGGGCACCGCCTTGCTCAGGACGGCCGGTGTCGACGCCGCGACGTATGCGCCGTTCGCGCAGCAGATCGCTGCCGGCGTGGCCGAATGGCTGCCCGGCTATGCCGAGCAGATCGACAGAGGCTCCTTCCCGGCCGAGGTGTCCGCGCTGGAGACCGACGCCCGGGCGATGGTGCATTTGATCGAGGAGAGCGAGGCGGTGGGGGTCAACGCCGAACTGCCGAAGCTGTTCAAGGCGATGGCCGACCGTGCGATCGCCGCCGGACACGGCGCGGAGCAGTATCCCGTGCTGATCGAAGAGTTCGCCAAACCCAACGGCGACGCCTGACCGATCCCGCCCTTGGGTAATCGGCCTCGGCCTTGGCCGGGTTGTGCCACCCCGCCCCAGCCCGCCCCACGTCGACGAGGTGCTGCGCCGCCTTGCCGAATGCGTGCGGTGGGACGGTCCCTCGTACCGGCCCACCGCTGATGCTCCCGTCCGCTCCGGGACGTCGCCGGGTCCTGGCGGCAGGCCGGTTCCCTGATGCAGCGGTTCCTGGAAGACGCGCAGACCTACTCCGGTACTGCTGGCAAGGCTCACTCCGGTGAGGCCGCAGATGCCTTTCGGACCTACGTCAAATACTTCATCGGTCTCACCTGCCCTCCGGCGAAGGCAGAGGTGGACGAGCCTTTGGTGACCAATCTGGTCGCCGCATGCTCGCAACTCGCCAAGGCGTGCGACCGGTACGCGGACCACGTCGAGGCGGCCAAGGAGAAGATCCAGCAGCACCACAATGATCTCTTCGCCGTCGACATGCCGTGGGACCAGCCGATGTTCGGGGCGAACGGGTACGACGGCGGGCTGCACGACGCGGTGCTGAGCGACTCCTGGATACAGGACCTGGGCAACGTGGCACACGCGCTGGACTCGTCGGCCGAGCGTGTCAGGTTGCCGCAACCCGAAGGGCCGACATCTCGGGGCCTGCCCGAAGTGCCGTTCCTGCCGCCGTTCATCCGGGTGCCCATACCCGTGCCCTTCAGGCTGGCATCCTTCACCGGGACGCCTCCGATGCTGCTGCCGACCGTCAATCCCGTCGACCCGGGGATACCCTTCGCCGACCCCATTCCGCCCGCGCCCGGTACCAGCCGTCTGCTCAGTGCCTCGGAACAGCAGCAGTTCCGCTCCTGGGCAAACTCGCATAGCCACCGGGATCGGTAACCGAACCAGAAGCTCTGGACGACAACACCGGGCACCGCCCCAGGTGCCGGCCGGCCCTCGTACCGGCACAGGTGGTGGAGAAGACACTGGTGCTGAGTGCAGGTACGCACCTGGACCACTTCCTCATTGACGGACACCGCAGGGGGTAGCAGGCAGCGACTTCCGGGTGCGTCTCGCTACCGAACCACTCGCTGCCGTCATGAACTTCGACAACAAGTGGCAACCGCCCACGGGATCATTACCAACTCATGGCGAGCGGCGTCGGCACCCGTAACGACTTCCACGCGTGCCTCGACCGCCGGGCGAATCGTGCCGCCCTGCGTGCGGTGAAGGGTGTCGGGCAGAAGACGGTGGACTACATCGGAAATTCCCGGTGTACGGGTCGACTGCCCTCTTACCGGGCACGAACCTGGTGCTCCGAAGCCCACGGTGTGGCGCTGCAAGTCGCAGGCTGGACAGCCAGTCAGGTGGACGGGGGCGCCGAACCAAGCGTCCAGGGCCGACGTCGCGACGCGGTGCTCCACGTGTGCTGCGCTTTTGATCCGCGCTTGCCAACGGAAGCGCGAACTCGCACGTCGGTGTCGGAGGGACCGGTCAGGATGGTCGTCATGACCGACGGAACGACTTGGCTCGCTGCCCGCCAATCCATCGCCTTCGGGGGCCACTATGTGGTGCTCGCCCGCGGGGTGTCCCCGGACGAGCTCGCCGACCGCCTCGCGGCGACCGTCCTGTACGACACGGAGCACACCGCCGTGACGGTCGGGGACCACACCGGGGAGTCTCTGTCGGAGCTCATCAACGACACGTACGGCGATTACTACGACGGCATCGGCCTGCGCCTCGGCCGCAACGGGGACTGGACCTACGCGGTGGCGTACGGCGGTCGGCCGGGCGAGTTCGACTCGCCGGAACCGGTCTCGCGCGGCGGCGTGCACGTCTGCCTCCTGGAGTACGACGAGGACAACGGCAAGCCGGTCCCGCCGCACTTCGCCTACTTTCACGCCGCCCGCCCGGTGAGTGCCTTCAATATGCATCTCGACGCCTCGTGGGGTTACCAGGGGTCGTCGGCGACCCCGCCACGGCCGCCCGGCTGCAGGACCTGATGGCCGCCGCCGGCCTGCCGGACCCGGAGCGGGACAGAGAGGACGTGCACCGCACCGCACTGGGCATCGTTGAGCGCTTCTTCGGGCTCTCGCTGCCGAAAGACCCGATCGTGCACGGCACTCTGCCGGCCGTTCTGCTGGAACCGGCGTGATCCATGGCCAAGCCAAGCTGGAGCCGAAGGGTATGTTCCACCAATGCGTACCGGGCGACTGGCCCTCACTCCCGCGGCATGCTGCCCGCTTCAGCGGCGGCCACACAGGGAGCCGTAGGGCCCAGCGCTACGGGAACCGGCTGGTGGACAACTTCGACAAGGCAAGGGAAGCACCGTGCTGATGCACGACCGGTCGTCGCAGTCGACCATCGCCGAAGATCAGGGATGCCTCCGGTGGTTCCTCGGCGTGCCGCTGGTGATGCTGTACCTCGTCGCCGGGTGGTTCTGCTGGACCGCGCTCACCATCCGGCCCTCGGGGCCGTGGGACGACGACGCCCGCGCCGGGATCGTCCTGTCCTGTGTGCTGACCATCGCCGCGGCGGGTCTTGCCCTGCTGATCACCCTCACCCCATCGGCGCGACGCGCGCTGGCCAGGTGGTGGCTGGCACCGCCGTTGGTCCTGGGCATGGTTGCGGCGGTGCGGTGGGTCGGGCCGAACTAGCACACCTTGTTGTGCCGGGCGTCAGCCACGTCGGTCGCGGCACTGACAGTTTCGCTGTTCCTGTACCTGACCGAGCAGTTCTTCCACGTGCATGAATACGGTCCTGGCCCTTCCGAGGTCCGCTCCTGGCAACGAAGCATCCCCGCGCTCACCAGTGCCCTCAACGACGCGGGTCTCGGGGACGTCGCAGTCTTGCTCGAGTGCGCCCTGGGCCTCCGCGAGATCGATCGGGGCGGCAACGGACAACTGCTCACTGCAGAGCTCCGAGTTCATCGACCACCTCCGCGCCCAGCTGAGCGGCAGACACTCGGGAGCTCCTGCCGACGAACTCCTCGCGCCCTGTGACACGAGCCGCGGGCACCGTGTGTACGCCCTGCCGTCGGTCCGTCGGTCCGTCATCCGCCCGCCGCCAGACGGTCGCGTACATCGTCGATCAGCCCGGTTCCCAAACCCTGCGCCTGCGTCAGCAATTCTTGGAAGGAGCTCAGGCGGCGGAAGGTTTCCGCATAGGTGGCCTGCTCCTCCAAGGGCAGTTGGAGCACCTGGAGTCGTCGGATGTCCACACGTGACGAACTGGAGGCATGTGTGCCGGCCTGGCGCCCGTTGGAGGGGAGCCCGCAGACATCCGGCAAGGAAGTGGGCGTCCAGCTTCTCCGGATCCATCCGTAGCATGTAGAGCTGTGGTCCGAGCGCCAGAGGAGGCCCCTGGTGCACCCACGCGCAGAATGCGCGGACCACCCAGGCCACCACGACGTCGCCTTCCTCGACCACGGTGTGCTCGACGCCTGCTGCCACCGTGCGGGGCGTGCCGTCCATGAGCAGGTCGGGAACGGTCAGCAGAGGAACGCCCTCGCCCGGTACCGAACCGGTCGGCTCTGTCGGCTGCTGTCCCGCCCGCAGCGTCAAGGCGCCGGCCTTGACCAGGTCGCCGACGTTGACAGCGGTGCGCGATTCACCCTCTTCGAAGTCCAGCTTCGACAGGAGCTGCGTCAGCTGGGTGAGTTCACCCAGTGCCCCTGCCAGCTCGTCCCACGAAGCCGCGAGCTCGACGCCGCTCGTTTCGGTGCCGGAACCGGTGTAGCGGCCAGGAGTGACGTCGACTTCGTCGTCCAGCAGATCGAGCAGTGGGACGCGTACGGCGCCCTCCGGCAGCTTCGCTTCGGGTCTGTCCAGCTCGGCGACGGCTCCCAGTACGAACGACGACAACGCCTCCCAGTCCGGACCGCCTTCACGCGCCCCTGGTCGGCCTGTTCCTCGGCAGCGCGAACCTCACCGAGTCCGCAGCGCGGCGGAACATCGAAGCAGGGGTGCTCATTCGGGGCGGGGACGCACCCCAGCGCGCCGCCGAGTACATGGTGTCGCTGCAACAGCACGGAGTGCTCAGGCCGCTGACGAAGTGATGAAAAGAATTCTTCTGATTCGGTTCGGCCCATCGGGGACTACTACCAGGACGAACTGGGCGACTCGTTCGACGGCTCCGGAACCTGGGAGAGCGACCGGCCCTCGGAACCTGGTGAGTCACCACTTCTGCGGCTTCACTGCAACAGACCTCAGGACACGCTCCGTGGTGACGCGGTCGATCTTCTCACCATAGCCGCCGACTCGGACCGGACTGTCGTCCACGAGTACGACGCCCCGGCCACCTGCCCGTTCTTCCGACCGGACCTGAATGAGCAGCCCTGATCCGACAGGTGGCTCCTCGCGGGCGGACGCGTCCGCCTTGGGGCCACCTGACGTCATGCACCGGTTTGCTCCGACCCTCCCGGCCCCAGCCCCGCCTGCGGCTGTCCTCCGTCCACGGGAATGTGGGCGCCGTTGACGGCCTCAGAGGCGGGGGAGAGGAGGAACGCGATGACGCGGGCCACCTCCTCGGCATTCAGCAGCCGCCCGCTGGGGTTGCGGGCCGCATAGGCGGCAAAGGCCTCCGGATCCCGCTGCCGGAGCCGGTCCCAGCTCTTGCCGGGCAGGAGGATCGAGCCGGGGCTGACGGTGTTCACCCGCACCCGGTGGGGCGCCAACTCCTGGCACAGCGCGCCCGCAAGGTAGATCTCCGACGCCTTGGCCGCACCGTACTGAGCGGGGAATCGTGGCTTCCAACCGGAAATGGAGGAGACGAGCACCACCGAGCTGCCGGGTCGGAAGGCCTCGAGCGCCGACCTTACAACCCGGACCGCATGGCCCCCGTTCAGTTCCCACGTCGCCTGCCAGTCCTCCCGTGTCGAGTCGAGGAGACCACCCCCGCGTTTGCCGCCGACGTTGGCGACCAGGCCGTCGAGGCCGCCGAGCCTGGCGGCTGCCTCGAGGGTGAAGTCCTCCAGCTCGTCCGGGGCGAGCACATCGACGGATCCTGTGACGACCGTGCCGCCGAAGTCCTCTTCCACGGAGGAAGCCGCGCGTGCCAGAGTCTCGCTGTCCCGGCCACAGATCGCGACCGACGCCCCTTCCGCGGCGAGCAGGCGGGTGACCGCGTAGCCGAGGCCGCGACTGCCTCCGGTCACCAGGAACGTCCGCCCGCGCAGGCCGTAGGAGACGGCAGGTGCTGTGCTCTCTTCCATGAGGTCACTCTGCCATCCGGCTGCTCCAGCTCGTCAACGCACCAGTTTGCGGATGACGATGCCGACGATGAGCGTGGTGAACAGCATCCCCGCGGCCGTGAACGAGACGGCGAGCGCCGACCATTCGGCGGTCTTCAACTCCGAGGGCATCCCGGTGCCGACGTTCAGCCACAATGCCAGGGCCAGCACGAACGACTTCCCCGCGAGGGTGACGTCCGCCAGCCCCTGCCCAGGTTCGCGTAACGCGCCTGCCAGGTGGAGCACGACCGCCGTCACCAGCACGCCCGCGGCCAGTACGCGGGCCGGATTTCGGGCCCGCACACCCCAGCCGAGTACGCCCCCGAGAAGGCCGCGCGTGACGCCTCGACGGAACGGCGGCAGAAGCCGGGCCTCGCGCTGTCTGGCGAGGTAGTAGAGCTGATCGACCTCACGATTGCGGTTCCGCCTCACCAGAGCGGACCGGACGGACTCAAGGGCCACGGCGCTCACTTCGGTGAACGAACGCTCCAGGAACGAGACGATCTGGCGCCCGTCGCGGAACACCTGCCCGGCCAACTCCATGTCTCCGATGCTGGAGGAGTCGTCGAGGCTGTAGCGGGATGCGCCGGCGGGCAGCCCGAGGGTTCCGGTCACCGAGGAACCGTGCAGGCTGATCACCGACGACGTCTCGGAGGACGAAGTGAGGGACAGGACCGTCGTGTTGTGAAGGGAGAGGCGGGCGATGCCCCCGCCGGCGTCCGTGCCGCCGCTGTCGTCGGTCTTCAGACCGTGGACGTCGACCGGACCACGGACGGTGCTGTTGGTGATCGTGCTGTTCTCGGCGGGGATGACCAGACCGTTGACCCGCACGGTCTCGCTGCAACGCAGCTCGTTCGCCCGAAGCGGCTGGTCCAGACGGACGCGTTGCAGGGTGAGTTCCGGGGTGTCGACCCCGTCAAGTTCGAGGGCGGAGAGCCACAGGTCGTCGAAGGTGATGTCCTCGCGGGCGCGCAGGCCCCGGACCTCCACGCGTGGACGGCCGCGACGGCCGCCGGTGACCTGGCTTCGGACCGTCAGTGCCGAAAGGCGGGTGTTGCTGATCCTGACGGGCCCACGGAGGGCGTTGATCTGCACCAGTTCCTCCACACGCAACCGCTCCAGTCGGATGCCGCCGCAGGAGTGGAGAGCCAGGAAGTCCAATGCGGTGTCCGTGACGGTGACGTCACAGCCCATCGAGGCGTTTCTGATGGTCAGGCGCCCGATCCGGGAGTTGACCACCAGCACGGCGTCCGCCTGAGCGTGGTCGATGACGAGCTCGTCGATGTGGCATGACCGCACGGTCAGGGTCCCGTCCACGCTGAGGCGGTCCAGGAAGATGCGGTCGCCGGACACGCTGTCCAGAAGGAGGTCGGTCGTCACCTCGTCATGACGAAGGTGTACACAGCGGTCGGCGACGGTTCGCTGCCGGCCGATTCTGGCTAGGTCCTCGAGCGTTCTGATGGTTCCCACGAGCATCCCCCTGCTGCGTGTGGCGGTGGTCGTTCGCTTCCACGGCCTGCCCGTGCCGGTGGGAAGTCACATGTGGACTCGAGCCGGTGGGCCAGGCTCGAGGCCGAGCGTCGCCAGCAGGTCCTCAGGGGACAGGGCTGCCGGCGCCCGTCCCACTGCTGCCGTGATGTCCTTGGCTGTGCGTTCTGCGTCCGCCCTGTCCGTGCGGACGACGAGATCGAAGAGATTCCGCAGATCGGAGTCGAGCAGGTCCTGGGCTGTCTCGTCCCAGGCGGTGAGCCGCTTGGCCGTGTCGGCGTCCCCGCGTTGCCGTGAGCGTGTTTCGCACACGTCCCTCGGCACCCAGAGCAGGACGCGCAGCCATTGCGCCGGCGCACCGCTCAGCAGCGTGCGCATGTCCGCGACATTGCCGATGTGCGTGACGGGGACCAGACCGTGGTCCTGAGGTTCTGTCAAGGACTGGCGGTCGACAGCGTAGATGTTGCCGTAACGCCGGGTCGCCACGACGATCCGGTTCTGGCGGCGCAGCGATTCGAGCTCCTCGGCCGACACGAATCGGTATCCCGTCGACCGTCCGGATCCCTGCTTCAGCTTCGTCACCAACCGGAAGCGGGGGTCGACGGCCTGCAGAGCTGCCGTCACGGTGTCCTTGCCCGAGGTGGGCGGCCCGTACAGGACGACTGCGCTCATGCATCCCCCAGAAGCCGTTGTGCGACGGACTCGACCTGCTCGGCCAGCGGGCGAGAAGCGCCGATACGGTTGTCGATCACGTGGTGGGGAACAACCGGCCGGCGATCGATGTCGATGCCGCTCGTGTACTCGGGCCAGTGAGTGAGCTTCCACGTATCGCGCGTGGCGTCGCGTGAGATGAGCCGGTCACGCATGGACTCCAAGTCGCTGTCCACCCAGAGCGTTTCGCATCGGGCACCGATCCTCCCGCACCTGCGCCGGACGCGTGCCGTCCACTGGGCGTCCGCACTCTCGGCGAGGAACGGCGCCACCGCCACCACGGAGATGCCGCACTCGAGGTTCTCCCAGACAGACTTCATGAGGCAGGCGTACTCCAACGGTCTGGCGTGCTCGAGATACATCGGGCTGTGCCGGTCGTCCGGGTCCCCGCCCAGGGCCTCGAGGAGCCGCTCCGTCATCGGCCGGCTCAGCGTGTCTTTGTCGAGCATCGCCCAGCCGGTGGCGGACGCCAGGATCTTCCCGGCCTCGGACTTGCCGGAGCCGGCGTAGCCCGCCACCAGGGCAAGAGTGATGGTGCTTGCGCCCAACGCTGTGGTCACTTCGCCGGCCCCCGGAAGTCTTGAACACCTGTCACCGAGTTTAAGGGGAGTCGGCGCCTAGGTGATCAAGATTCCGTGATGACCGGCGAGTTGGCGGGTGGTCCGGGGCCTCTGCTGGCGGCACGCGCGGCCGACAAGGGCCGTTCGCTCGTTCTTACCCGATCTTTGCCACAGGCCGACATCCTTAGCTCTCAGTACGCCGCCAGAGAGATCCGCACACAACTCCCTGCCTCCTCACCGACATGCCTTTCGATGCCCTGTAGCGTGGCGCCGCCCCACGTCGCCATGCAAGGGGGCACACACCGGTGGATCTGGTCCTCGTGAGA
The DNA here is from genome assembly GCF_009832925.1 of Streptomyces sp. Tu 2975. GTDB lineage: Bacteria > Actinomycetota > Actinomycetes > Streptomycetales > Streptomycetaceae > Streptomyces. Next base: position 1,267,165 of record NZ_CP047140.1, on the reverse strand, counting down.
GCTCGGATTCGGCATGTGGGGTCACTACAGTTCTTGCGGCCACCTGGAACCGCCGGGGCAGGTACGGGACAGGCCGGTCTGCTGCCGGGCCATCCTCGCAACCGCGATGGGTCTTAGGTCAGAACGCGTGCAGATATACCCGGGCATGCTCGGAGCTCAAGTTCTCGATGTAGATCTCCATCCATGCGACTTTGCGCCGCCGGTCGTCCTCCACGCACGGCGGACAGACGCTGGCCCGGAGAGGGCCCTTCAGTGTCTGTGGCTCCGCGAGGCCAAGGTGTCGGAAGAGCTCACGCTTCGGCGAGAAACTGCTCTTCCACGGAGCCGGTGGGTCTTCTGACCGTAGGTCCTTCGCGATCTGTGCCGCGGTAGTTCTGTCGGTGCGGAAGGTGAGGATGTAGCTGTCCTCCTGAGGATTGACCTGCACGGCGCCCTTCACCTCCGAGGCGCCCTCTGGAATCTGTATCTTCATGAAGCTGGCTGCCTCAGCTGCGCCGGCACCCTTTTTCCAGTACGGGTAGGGGTCGTTGCGAGTGACCCTGCCCGGGTCGCCGGTGGAGCAGGAAGCGATCAGCAGCGCGGAGAACAGGGCGGCTAGCACGCTCCAGTGCTTGTGCCGGGTGCTCACCGGTTCTCCTCATCGCCCCGAGAGACGTCCCCGCGACCGCCCTCGCGGCCCGGATCAGCCGGCTTCACGGCGGGTTCCGTGTCGCCGTTCATGTCCTGGGTGTAAGTCGAGCTGCTGCCGCGCATGTCGAACTCCTGGCCGATGCCGACCGTGTGAAGGCGCCCCATGTCGGCATCCTCGATGACGATTCCTCCGGGGAACGTAGCGGACTTCCCCTTGTCCCAGTTGTAGCGGTCCCACACGTTGACCTGGTACTCGAGTGACACGTCGGGTTTGCCGTCCTCGCCGGGCCTGACGGTGACCAGGCCGGAAACAGTCTGCTGGTGCGAGCCCACTGCGTTGTACCAGTCGGTGTCCGGCGTGAACGTGCCGCCGAACGGCTCGCTTTCGACGAGAACGACAACCGGTCTGTTGCCTCCGGCCTTGGTGAACTCGGCGAGAGCTTCTTCGCGCCACTTTTCCTTGTTGGGGGTGATGTGGTTGTTCTCGATGTCGGACCTCAGCGCACCGTCGTCGTGCAGCATCCGGTCCACGTCCAGATGCAACGTGTCACCGGTGGCACCCAGGTAGTGCAGCATGTTCCGGGAGGCTGCGGTTTGTCCGATGACATCGCCGGACGTGGCGATACTGAGGGCCACTGCATGGAATGCCAGGTCCCGGGGCGTGGGCTCTTCCACGTTGAAGGGGCCCGAACCCACGTCAGGAGACCTCCATTCGTACTGGGGGTCCATGATTCCCGCTGCCCTCAATTCATCCCCACGCTCCCTGAGCAGCACGGCCCGGGTGACTGGGTCGAGGTCGGCCCACCACTCGGCGACGGCCTTCCTGTCCTGGGGCATGTTGGCCGCTTTGCCGGCCGCTTCCAGTGATGGGTAGGGGCTTGCTGTGGGATTTCTGTTGAAGCCTCCGATCGTGCCGTCCAGGAAGTCGGTGTCGAGGACGGCAGTATTCAGCGCCAGCCGGAGACCGTCGTCGGCGTCGCTGACCGCTTTGACCGCTTGCTCGAGCCGCTGTGCCCACTCGGACGCCTTGGCGCGAGCACTCTCCTGGTAGCTAGGATCGTGCATGTAGGCAGTGCGCTCGCCCTGGGTGAGCCGTTCCGTGTCGAACGCCACGACGCCCTGATCCGAGATCCTCATTCCGTTCTTGACAGCATCGGCGCACAACGCCTTGACCTTGCCTTGGAGGTCAACGAGCTGCGTGTAGGCCTCGCGGAGAAGGGAGGCGACCGCCTTTGCCTCCCGCTGCGCACCCTCGAGCTCCTTGAGCGTCACCGAGAACCGGTCATTCGCCGCCTGCGCGCTCAGGCCCACCCAGGAGCCGCCGGTCGAGACACCGTGGACATCCCGCCTGTAAACGCGCTCCATCTTGTTGAAGCTGCCTTCCATCTCCTCCCACTTCTCGGCGACAGTGGTGAGTTTGGAAACATCCGTGGACATGATTTCGTGATAGGTGGGCACACATCCCCCTCAAGCCGCTTGCAACGAGTCGTCAGCTGCCGGTGATCCTGGATCGTCCGGCGAGTTGTGCGGTGATGTCGATCTCGTTGCTCTTGAAGTCGATGCCGGTCTTGCTCAATGCTTGTTTCTCGGACGCCAGGCGGTCGAGAAGCACCTTGACCTGTTTCCCCCACGTCTCATGCGCCTTCTTCAGTGCTCCGGATGTGTCCCAGCCGTAGCCGTCCCTCGCACCGAACTCCTTGACTGCGGCGTTGGTGCTTTCGTCGGCGTGTTTGCCGCCGGTCCGGACGCCGGGCTCCACTTCTTCCTCGATAGCCTGCGCTGCCTTCTTCTTTGCCGCTGGGCTGGCGGCAAGGTCGGGCGGGCTGCTGCTGCCACCGGCCGGAGCCAACTGATTCAGTTGCACCTGAGTGGCCTGACGATCCACCGCGTCAGTCTTGATCTGCTCCCACTCGTCCCAAGCCATGGTCTCTCCCCCGATTGATCACTTCCACGCAAACCTACAGAGCAGCATCCGACATCGGGAGGCGTAGCCTCGCCATGAGTGCACAAGAGGTGGCCGAATCGTGGCGTTCTGGGCGCGGCGTGTGGCACGGGGACGGCTTCGTGCCAAATGCCGGCACAGCTCAATCACGCAACAACTAAGCTCGCTCCGTCGTCCTTGACCGTCGAATCCGAATCGGTCAGGCCAGGATTTCCTGGTGCTTCGCGCGGGCTCTACATCCAACGCCCCCGGTCGATCACACACGCGCCGCGTACGCCCAGAAGTCCCGCATCGGCTCCGGAAACGACGGGCCGGACATCTGGAGTTGGGTGAGGAAGATCGTGACGGTGCCTGTGGACGGGGTGATGTGCGCGGCCGTGCCCGTGCCCCCGACCCAGCCGTAGCGGCCCGGGACGCTCCAGGGTTCGACCGGTTCCACGTCGACCGCGGCGCCGAAGCCCCAGCCCATCCCCTCCAGGAACAGGCCGCTGGCCTTGCGCTGGGCCGGGGTCAGGTAGTTGGTGGTCATCCGCCCCACGGACTCGGCGGTGAGCAGGCGGCCGCCGGACTCGGTGGCGCCCTGGCCGAGGAGCATGCGGGCGAAGGCATGGTAGTCGTCGACCGTCGAGACGAGACCGCCCGCGCCGGACGGGAAGGCGGGCGGGGTGCTCCACTGGCCGTCCGGTGTGTCGGCCAACTCGAGCGCGCCCATGGGGTCGACCCGGTAGTAGCTGGTGAAGCGGCCGAGCTTGGCCGGCGGTACCGCGAAGGCGGTGTCGGTCATGCCCAGCGGCTCGAAGAGCCGTTCCGTCAGGAAGTCCGGCAGCGAACCGCCCGAGACCCGCGCGACCAGAACGCCCTGGATGTCGGAGCAGATGTTGTACAGCCAGGCCTCGCCCGGCTGGTAGAGCATCGGGATCCGCGACAGCGCCGCCATCCACTCGTCCGTCGGAGGGACGGCCTGCGGTTGCGGCGGGCCCTGCTTCAGCTCCCTGACCAGCGGTTCGACCGCCGGCAGTGAGAAGTCGGACGGGAAGCCGTACCCGGCACGCGAGGTCAGCAGGTCGAACACGGTGATCGGCCGCTCCGCCGGAACCACGTCGTCGACCGGACTGTCCGGCGTGCGGACGACCATCGGCGCGGCCAGCTCCGGCAGCCACGTCCCGACCGGGTCGTCCAGCGCGATCCTGCCGTCCTCGACGAGCATCATGACCGCGGCGGCCACGACGGGCTTGGTGATCGAGGCGATACGGAAGATCGTGTCCCTCGCCATCGGGGCCGTGCGCTCGGCGTCGACGTGGCCCACGGCCTGGACATCCACCTGATCGCCCCGCGCGACCATGGCCACCGCGCCGGGGAGGGACTCGGTATCGACGTGCTCGCTCAGGACGTTGTGCAGATCGGTCATCGGGCCACCTTCTCGCGTGTGCGGTCAGAAGTGGGACTGCCACTGCGACAAGGAGTCATCGCTCGCCCCGTCAGCGGGACCGAGAAGAGGCGCCGACCTCGGTCCCCCCGAGTCGCGAAGCACGGACACCGTCCCCACCGGACTGCGGGGCGACACCGGCCCCCGCGCAGGTGGTCCGTTCCGCCGCGCAGGTGGTCCGTCCGGCCCATCAGCACGCGCAGCCCGCGGCTCGGAGTGAACACACTGTGCGCATGGCAGAGCAACGTGCACCCCGCGGCCGCGCCGCGACCGGGACCGCTGTCTCCTCCCCACCGCCGGTGGAGGGACCCGAGGAGGCCGCCGGCCGGGCCTGTCGGTGCCTCACCGGACTCACGGGCCACCCGGCGGAGGGTGTGTCCGCCATCAGCCGTTCCGAGGACGGATGGCACGTCGACGTCGACGTGCTGGAGGTGCCGCGCATCCCCGACACCACCAGCCTGCTCGCCACGTACGAGGTGGAACTCGACCGGGACGGCGAGCTCCTGCGCTACCGCAGGGTCCGCCGCTACCGGCGCGGTGCGGCCGACGACTGAAACCACCGCGCAGCCGACCACCGCGCAGCGGTACCCGAAAGGACGGCCCTGCCATGACCACCACCACCACCTACAACGAGCAGGTCGCGTGTGTGCCCCGCGCGGGCACTCTCTACGACGTCATCGAGATCATCCTCGACCGCGGGATGGTGATCGACATCTTCGCCCGCGTCTCCCTGGTCGGCATCGAGATCCTCAAGGTCGACGTGCGCATCGTCATCGCCAGCGTCGACACCTACCTCCGCTTCGCCGAGGCCTGCAACCGCCTGGACCTGGAGACCGACACCCGCAGCAAGACCGTGCCCGAGCTCTTCGGCGGCGGGGCCGTGACCAGGGCCGTCGGCAAGAAGGCGGCGGGGAAGGCCGTCAGGTCGATGGGCGACAAGGTCAGGAGGGCCGTCGGGGCCCGGGACGGCGACGAGGACGTGGAGCCGGAGGAGGACGCACTGGCGGAGGAGGAGGCCCTGGCGGAGGAGCAGGCCGTGGAGGAGGCGCCCCGGCCGCGGCGCCGGACCGCCACCAAGACCCGCGGCAGCCGTCCGCGCACCGCCCGGCGCGCAGAGGAGGACTGATCGGTGACCGCACGGGACCTTTACGTCTACGGCATCGTCCGCGCCGGCCACCGGCTCCCTCCCGGAAGTCTCGGCGTCGGTTCGCCGCCCGCCCCGGTCCGCGGCCTCCCGGCGGGCCGACTGGCGGCCGTGGTCAGCGACGTGCCCGAGGGACTGCGCGCCCGCAGGCGCGACCTGATGGCCCACCAGGGCCTCCTCACCTCCCTCGCCGCTACCGGCGCGGTGGTGCCCATGCGCTTCGGCACCGTGTGCGGCGGCGAGGACGTCCTTGTGGAGCGGCTGGCCGCGGCCGAGCGCCACCACCTGACCTGTCTGGACCGCATCGACGGCCGCGTGGAGATGAATCTCAAGGTGCTGCCGGCCCAGGAGGACGGGCTGGCCGACCTCCTCAGGGACGACGCGCACGTACGGCGGCTGCGCGACGATGCCCGCCGCCGCCCCGGCTACGAGGCGAACCTGCGACTGGGCGAGGCGGTGACGGCGGGCCTGGAACGCCGGGCCCGGGAAGCGGCGGCGCACCTGCTGCGCGAACTGTCCGCATTCGCCGACGGCACCGCCGCGGGGCCGGAGGTGGCCGGGTGCGTCCTCAACACATCGTTCCTTGTCGGCGGTTCCGAACACGACCGGTTCACGGCCGCCGTCTCGCGCCTGGCCGCCGGCCATCGCGGCCGCGTCGAGCTGAAGCTGACGGGGCCGATGCCCTGCTACAGCTTCGTCGGCCCCGAACACGCACCGGCCGGGGCCTGAGCGGCATGGGTCTGCTGACCGGGATCCTCCTGCTGCCGCTCGCACCCGTCAGGGGGGTGGCCTGGCTTGCCGAGCGCGTCAACGACGCGGCCGAGCACGAGCTGTACGACCCCTCGGTCATCAGGGCGCGGCTCGCGGCCCTGAACGAGGCGCTGGAGGGCGGGGAGATCGGCGCCGAGGAGTTCGAACGCGAGGAGGAACGGCTGCTCGACCTGCTCGAGCACCGGCTGTTCCGCTCACCGCCGACCGCCATCGAACCGACACCGGGAGCGCACCGATGAACGACAGCACCGGGACGGCCCTCGCAGCGGCGGGGGCTCGGACCACCACGTCCTGGGACGCCCCCGCTTCGACGGCGGCCCCCTACGGGCCGCGAACCGCCAACCTCGCCGACATCCTCGAACGTGTTCTCGACAAGGGCATCGTCATCGCCGGCGACATCAAGATCGACCTTCTCGACATCGAGCTGCTGACCATCCGCCTGCGGCTGTTCATCGCCTCGGTCGACACCGCCAGGAAGGCCGGCATCGACTGGTGGGAGACCGATCCGGCGCTCTCCTCACGCGCCGCCCGCGACGCGCTGGCCGAGGAGAACCAGCGGCTGCGCGAACGGCTCGAAGCGCTGGGGAGTGGTGAGCCCCCGGCAGCGGAGGCGGGCGTGGCCGGGGAACCGGCCGGCACCTGACCCCTCCTTTCCCCCACCCCCTACACCCCGGGCGAGCCCCGGACCGTCCACGTGAGGAGCACCCCGATGACGGCGGCCCCGTGCACGACCGACGTCCCCACCGCCACCGACGTCCCCACCGCCACCTACGTCTTCGCCGTCTGCCGCGGTGGCGACCCGGCCGCACTCGACGGACTGGCTGGCCACACGGAGGGCGCGCGCGTCCGGCTGCTGCCCGTCGGCTCCCTCACCGCCGTGGTGCAGCACGTGCCGGCCGACCGGTTCTCCGAGGAGGCCGTGCGGGAACGGCTTTCCGACGGCCCGGAACTCGAGCGCTGCGCCCGGACGCACCACGCCGTGGTCTCCGCGGCGGCGCGCTGCGCCCCGACCGTCCCCCTGCCGCTGGCCACCCTCTACCTCGACGACGAACGCGCCCGCACCGCGCTCGGGAAGCGCGAGCGGCGCCTGCAAGCGGCGCTCGACCGCATCGAGGGCCGCGCCGAGTGGAGCGTGAAGGCGTACGCCGTACCGGTGCGGCCCGACGCACCAGCAGCGGCCGGGCGTCCAGGAGGGACCACCGCGCACACGGCCCCCGCCGCCTCCTCCACCGGTGTCGGCGCCGGTCCTGGTGCCGGTGGAGGAGGCGGTGCCGGGCGGGCCTACCTCGAGCGGGTGCGTAGCCGGAAACAGGCCCGCGACCACCGGCAGGAGACCGCACTTCGCGCGGCCGAGAGGGTGGACACCGCCCTGCGGGATCTCGCTGTGGCCGCCCGCCGGCTGCGCCTGCACGGCCCCGGGCCGGACGGCGACCGCCGTACCCAGGTGCTGAACGCCGCCTACCTGGTGGCCGAGGGGCGCGAGGGGGAGCTGGCCGCGGCCGTCGGGCGGCTGCGGCAGGAGGCGGAGGCGGACGGCGTCCGGATCGAGGTCTCCGGGCCGTGGGTGCCGTACTCCTTCGTGGACGGGGGCGACTCCGATGACCTCGACGGCTGAGACCGTCCCGTGGGAGGGCGCCTGGGAGGAGGGCGGCCCGCTCGGCGTGCCCCTGGTGGACCTCCTGGACCGGGTACTGGGCACCGGCGTGGTCGTCAGCGGCGACCTGGTGATCGCCATCGCCGAGGTGCCCTTGGTGCGCGTCTCGCTGCACGCGCTTTTGTCCTCGGTCAACGAGCGCGTACCCGCGCCCTGGAAGGACGGTGGACCGCTGTGACGGCGGACCGGCTCGACCTCGACGCCGACACTGTGGGACGCGACCTCGTCGCACTCGTGCTGACCGTGGTCGAACTGCTGCGGCAACTGATGGAACGGCAGGCGATCCGCCGCATCGACGAGGGGGACCTCACCGACGACCAGGTGGAGCGCATCGGCCGGACGCTGATGCTGCTGGACGAACGGATGGCCGAGCTCCGTGACCACCACGGGCTGTCGCCCGAGGACCTGAACCTCGACCTGGGGCCCCTTGGGACGCTGCTTCCGCGCGATTGACTCCCGTGACTGAGTCCGGCGTTGCCCACCGCGTCACGGCCACCGGCCGGCCGGTGACCGTGTCTCGGAGCTCTGGCCCCATGATTCGCCGTGTCCTCCGACGGCCGGCGGCTGTGCGCGCCTCAGCCCCCCAGATGCCCCAGCACCGACCGGACCGCCCGGGCCACCGCCTCCCGTGCCTCCTCCGTGTGGTCGATCGTCTCGAAGCCGTGGTGGCCCTGCGGCACGTCGACGATCTCGACAGCGGACTCGCAGTCCTGCGCCGCGGTCAGGAACTCCTCGACCGTCGCCGCGATCTCGGGCCGTTCCAGCTCCACACGGGTCAGTACGACCGGCAGTCGGCCCGCCTTGCGTACCGTGACCGCCGGGCGGAACCGGGAGTCGGTGAGCGGCCACTGGGGCAAGGGCGCGAGCACCGGGTACGTCGCCGCGACGCAGCGCAGCCACGCCGGGGGCGCCGCGAGCCAGTCCGCCGACAGGAGCCCGCCGGCGGAGAAGAACCACAGCGCCACGCGTTCCGCGTCGACGCGCGGATCGGCCCGTACGAGCTCCACCGCCTCCGCGACGTCCTCCGCGGCCCGCCCGTAGCCGGTGAGATCGTGCAGCCGGTGGTCCAGCGTCACGCCGACCGCACCCAGCGACGCCACGTACGAGCCGTAACCCACGAAGCCGGGCCAGTCCCGCGGGGTCGGGCGTACCTCGGCGGGGAGCGGGCCGCCGTGGACGAAGACCACCGCGGGGCGTGGCTCGTCGGCGTCGGGCAGGTAGAGGTCCACCCGTCCCGTGCGCTCGCGGTGCCGCTCCGGTACGTCGAGGACGAACGGCCGCAGATGCGAGGGCTGCTCGCTCACGGACGGGGAGATCCGGTGGCCCTCTCCCGCGGCGGCCCGGCGCAGCACCTCGGCCAGCTCGCCAGGTACGGAGAGCATGGGCCAATGACCGGTGTGGAGTTCGAAGAACGTCACCCGGGGGTCGGTGAGCACCTGGAAGCGGGGGTCGCCCAACCCGACCAAACCCTCGACCATGCCGATGCTCGAGCCGTTGGCGGTGCACAGGACGCCGGTCGTCGGCACCTCGGACAGCGCGCCCGAGAGCCGCAGCGGCCGGGTGAACGTGCCCTTCGGCTGCGGGGCGGCGAGACGGACCAGCCGTGCCAGCGCGTCCGCCGGGACGCCGGCGGTGCTGCCCCAGCGCTGCCATTCGTCGGCCGGTGGCGGAGGGATCAGCCCGTCCTCCGCCACCGCGCCGGCGACGGGCGCTCCTTCTGCCGTCGTCCCCGTTTCATGCGTCCCGTCCGCCAGCAGTTCGTGGACCGTCCGGTCGGGCACCAACGCGAGGGCAGCGTCGCCGTCCTGCGGCATGCCCGCATCCAGGTGGACGATCCGGGCGACGCGTCCTGGCCGGCGGTCGGCGGCGCCCAGTACGGGGTGGATGCCGTAGCCGTGACCGACCAACACCACGTCCGGGACCGCCGGTTCCGCCGGTTCCGCCGGTTCCGCCGATTCCGACGGAGCAGGGTCCAGATGGTCGATCAGCTGCACCAGGTCCAGGATGTGCGTCTCCAGATCCGTTTCGGCGCCCGCCAGGTGGCGGCGGTCGCCCATGCCCGTGAGCGTCACGGGATGCACCTCGGCGCCCGACTCACGGAGCCCCACGGCCACGTCGCGCCAGATCCAACCGCCGGTGAAGGCCTCCGACACCAGGATGAAAACCGTCATCACGTCTCCTCGTATACATGGTCCGCACGACCGGCCGACCAGGCCGTCCGCGCTCGCCGGTACCGTAGGAACTCCCCCTGAGGGAGGTTCAACCTTGTCCCCTGACGGCATGTGGAGCATCGGAGAGCTCGCCGAGCACGCGGGCGTGACCGTCAAGACCGTCCGCTTCTACTCCGACCGCGGACTGCTGCCCGAAGCGGCCCGCAGCGGCGGGGGCCACCGGCGTTACGGCCCGGAGGCGATCGAACGGCTGCGCCTGATCCGCTCGCTGCGCACGCTCGACCTGCCGGTCCCCGACGTCGGCAGGGTCCTCGACCAGGAGGACGCGCTGGAGGACGTCGTCGCGGAGCAACTGCGGGAGATCGGCGCCCGGATGACCGCCTTGCGCTGGCGGGAGGCCGCCCTCCGACTGCTCCAGGACTGCACCCCCGAGGAACGCGTGGACCGGCTGCGGCTGATCGGCTCCGTGGCCGCCCCGCCCAGCACGGCCGCGCTGGCGCGCTTCTGGCGGCGCTGGCTGCCGGCACGGCTCCCGGCGCGCGTGGTGTCCGCGATCATCGAACAGGCCGTTCCGCAGCCGCCGCCCGACCCGGCCCCGGCGCAGGTCCTGGCCTTCGCCCGGCTGCACGCCCTCGTCTCCGGGCCCTGCCACGGCAACGAGGACTGCCGGCCCACGGTGCATCAGCCGGACACGGGGTACCGCCCGGCCGTGCTCTACGACGGTCTCGGTGAGGCGTACGGGCTCGCGGCGCGGCAGATGCTCGACCGGCGACCGCCGCACGAGGGCGAAGCGCTCGACTGCTTCGTCTCCGCCTACGCCCACTCGTGCGGCACGCGCGACACTCCGGACTTCCGCCGGCTGCTCGCCGGCCAGCTCGCCGCGGACCCTAGGATCGACCGCTACTGGCAGCTCGCCGCCGAGCTGTTCGGCCCGTCGCAGCCGACGCCCGGCGCCGCCCACGACTGGCTCTGCGCCGCGTTGGACCCGGTTCAGTCGGCCGGGGCGTCCGTCTGAACCGGAGGCCGGGCGTCGGGTGTTCGCCACCCGCAGCCGGCCCCGGAACGGCTGCCTGGAGCGGATCGTGGTTGGCCCAGGTGTCCCTCGGACCGGACCTCGGCCGGTCGGCGGTTCGACGCTCGCGGACGGCCGGGGTGTTCGTCCGGACCGGACCGCCACGGCCGGATCGTCTGCCTGAATCGGACCGCCTCGCGCCGGGGCGTCCGCCCGGGCCGGGCGCCCGCCCCGTGCAGTTGCGGGCGTCCGCGCGCCACCGCGACCGCCACCGCCGCGTGCCGCCCGGCAGTGCACCCTGTGCGGACCCGGTCGATGGGCGGCCGTCACCGTCGGCGAGGATGGGCGGGTGGCCCATCGCATCAGCACCCTGATCTCCGCGTTCGGCGTCTTCGCCGCCGTGATGCTGCTCATCGGCGCCGTCGTCCAGTACCGGGCGGGCGCCTCGGCGCTGTGGGTCGGACTCGGCGTCCTTGTCCTCGCCAGCGCGGTCTACACCCTCGTGCGCGACGTCCGTCGCCCCCGCCCGCGCTGGCGCCCGCGCCGGCCTACGCCCGACGAATAGGCGCGTCAGCGGCCTCGCGGCGCGGCGGCGTCCGCGGCTCCGACGGTCCCACGGCGCTGTGGCGTTCCCGGGTTTCCGGTGCTCGGAGCGAGCCCCCTCAAGACCGGTCGTCCCTGCGTCGCCGCCCGTTCGTCAACCGAGTGATCCCCTCGGCAGCGCCCCCTTCCGGGCCAACCGCAGGGTCGGCCGGCGCGCCTGTTTCCGGGCCAAGCGCCGAATGGGCCGACGCCCCAGCCGCCGCGTCCGCTTCCTGCCCCGTCGCCGGGTCGGCCGGCGCGCCCGCGTCCCGGCCCGTCGCAGGGTCGGCGCGAGCGTCCACCGCCGGGTCCGTCGGCGTGCCAGGTTGGTCGGCCGCCTGATCGGCCGGAGCCCCCGCCTCCGGCTCGGCCGGAGTGCCCGCCTCCGGGCCGGCAGACGTGCCCGCCTCCGGGTCGGCCGAAGTCCCCGTCGCCGCGTCGGCCGGAGCCCTCGTCGCCGGGTCGGCCGGAGCGCCAGGTCGGTCGGCAGCCGCGCCTGCCGCCGGGCTTCTCGTCGCGCCCACCTCCCGGCCCGCCGCCGGGTCACCCGACGCCAGGTCGGCCGGATCCCCCGCCTCCGGGCCGGTGGACGCCCCCGTCGCCGCGTCGGCGGGAGCGCCCGTAGGCCGGTCGGATGCCTGGCCTGGCGCCGCGTAGGGGCGGCGGAGCAGCCGGGAGGCCAGGGGTTCGGTCCAGCGGGTCGCGAGTGGGCCGATGAGCACGAGGATGAGGACGTACGCCGCCGCCAGCGGGCCGATCCTCGGCTCGGTCACGGACGCCAGGCCCGCGATCACGATCGAGAACTCGCCGTGGGCCACCAGCGTGCCGCCCGCCCGCCAGCGGCCGCGTGGGCCGATGGCGGCGCGGCGGGCCGCGTACCAGCCTGTGGCGATCTTCGTCAGCATGGTGGCGGCGGCGAGCGCGAGCGCGGTGAGCAGGACCGGCGGGATCTCGTTCGGGTCGGTCGAGAGGCCGAAGAAGACGAAGAACACCGCCGCGAACAGGTCCCGCAGCGGCGCCATGATCTTCCGTGCCCCCTCCGCGACCTCGCCGGACAGGGCGATGCCGACCAGGAACGCGCCGACCGCGGCGGACACCTGGAGTTCCTGGGCGATGCCCGCGACCAGCAGGGTGAGACCGAGTACGACGAGCAGCAGCATCTCCGGGTTGTCGGAGGACACCGCCCGGCTGACCAGCCGGCCGTGGCGCAGGGCCACATAGAGCACGAGGCCGACCGTGCCGAGCGAGATCAGCAGCGCGATGCCCGCGCCGGCCAGGCCCAGCCCGGCGATCAGAGCGGTGAGCAGCGGCAGGTAGAGGGCCATCGACAGGTCCTCGATGACGAGCACGCCGATGACGACCGGCGTCTCGCGATTACCCAGGCGGCCCAGGTCGACGAGAACCTTGGCAATGACTCCCGACGAGGAGATCCATGTGACGCCGCCGAGGGCGACGGCGCCCACCGGCCCCCAGCCGAGCAGCAGGGCCGCGCCCGCCCCCGGCAGGGCGTTGAGGACGAAGTCCACGACGCCGGACGGGTACTGCGTGCGCATGCTGTCGACCAGTTCGGACGCGCTGTACTCGAGGCCCAGCATGAGGAGGAGCAGGATGACGCCGATGTCGGCGCCGACGGCCACGAACTCGCCGCTCGCGCTCAGCGGCAGCAGACCGCCGGAGCCGAAGGCGAGTCCGCCGAGCAGGTAGAGGGGTACGGGAGAGAGACCGAAGCGGCCCGCGAAGCGGCCGGTCAGGCCCAGCCCGAGAAGGATCGCGCCGAGCTCGATCAGCAGCATCGTCGTGTCGTGCACGGTCAGCCTCCGGCGATGATCTCGGCGAGGGCGTCGACGCCCTCCCGGGTGCCCACCGCGACGAGGGTGTCGCCGGTGGCGAGCCGGAAGCCGGGGCCGGGCGACGGATGGGCACCCGTCCGGCGCAGCACCGCGACGATCGACGCGCCGGTACTCGTACGGGCGCGGGTGTCGCCGAGTGTCCGCCCGGAGTAGGGGGACCGGGCTCCGACGGGGATGTGCTCGGTGACGAGGTCGATGCCGTCGGTCCGTACGGCGTCGATGGGTTCGGCGTCGAGGAGATGGGCCAGCGCCGTGGCCTCCTCGGGCCCCAGCGGCACGGAGAGCAGGCAGGCGTCGGGATCGTCGGCGCCGTAGAAGCCGAGGAAGCGGCGCCCGTCGTTGTGGACGACGACCGAGACGTGGTGGCCGCTTTCCGTACTGAAGTCGAACTGGGTGCCGACGCCTGGCAGGGGGGTGCGACGGGTGGTCATGCTCGCCTCCCGGGAGCGGCTCCCCGAGGAGAGGATGCGTCCTGGACAGTTATACAGAGGTTTGTACCGTTTCGGGATCGTCGTCAGTCTAAGGAGCGCGACGCCGTACCGGAGGCGATCGCAGGATCTGCACCGGTGGACGCGGGTGCCGCGGTCCCATGTCACAGACGTGCCGGCCGTCTCGTCTGTTGTGTGAGAGTCCGTTCCGGAATCAGGAAGGGTGATGATCGTGCGAGTGTTCGTGGCAGGCGGGGCCGGCGTCCTGGGGCGGCGCCTGGTGCCCCAGCTCGTGGCCAAGGGCCATGTGGTGACGGCGACGACGACGAGCGCGGCCAAGCTGGGCCTGCTCGAGCAGCTGGGCGCGGACGCTGTCGTGATGGACGGGCTGGACGCGGCGGCGGTCGGTGAGGCGGTGGCCGGGGCGCGGCCCGACGCGATCGTGCACCAGATGACCGCGATCTCCACGGCGCACGCCGGAAAGCCCGACATGAAACACATGGACCGCTGGTTCGCCACCACCAACCGTCTGCGCACCGAGGGGACCGATCATCTGCTGGCCGCCGCCGAGAAGGCCGGCGTGTCCAACGTCGTCGCACAGAGCTATGCCAGCTGGAACGGTATCCGCGAGGGCGGCTGGGTGAAGACCGAGGAGGACCCGCTCGACCCGATGACGGGGACGACGGCGCGCCCGGGGATGGAAGCGATCCGTCACGTCGACGACGTGGTCGTCAGAGCCGGCGGCGCTGCCCTGCGGTACGGGGGGTTCTACGGGCCGGGTGCCACCGACGACCAGGTCGAGCTCGTGCGCAAGCGGCAGTTCCCGCTCGTCGGGGGCGGCACCGGCTACAGCTCGTGGGTGCATGTCGACGACGCGGCGAGCGCCACCGTCCTGGCCGTGGAGCAAGAGGCCAAGGGCGTGTTCAACATCGTCGACGACGAACCGGCACCTGCCGCCGAGTGGCTGCCCTACCTGGCGGCGTGCGCGGGCGCGAAGCCGCCCATGCGGGCCCCCAAGTGGCTGGCACGGCTGCTGGCCGGGGACGTGGCGGTGACGATGATGACCGAGGGGCGCGGCTTCTCCAACGCCAAGGCCAAGCGGGAGCTCGGCTGGGAGCTGCGGTACCCGTCGTGGCGGCAGGGCTTCCGGGACGCCCTTCTGTGAGACAACCGGCCTTCCTGAGCCGGGAGTTGCTTGCCGTGGGAAGCCGGTACTGCGAAGATCGTGCGATCGTCCCGTGACCGGGAAGAACGGGCGTCGAGCAGTGAGGGAGCCCCGCATGACCGGGACCGGGCCGGCCGCAGCACGGATCGACACCAGCAGGCCGCACCCGGCCCGGGTGTACGACTGGTTCCTCGGTGGCAAGGACAACTACCCGGTCGACGAGGAGCTCGGCCGGCAGATCATGGGGGTCGACGGGACGGCACGGCATGTCGCCAGGACCAACCGCTGGTTCATGCAGCGCGTCACCCGATGGCTGGCCGGCGAGGCCGGGGTCCGTCAGTTCCTCGACATCGGCACCGGTATCCCCACCGAGCCCAATCTGCACCAGGTGGCCCAGGGCATAGCCCCCGACGCCCGGATCGTCTACACCGACAACGACCCCATCGTGCTGACCCACGCGGAGGCGCTGCTGCGCAGCAGCCGCGAGGGGATCACCGACTACGTCCAGGCCGATGTGCGCGATCCCGGGCGGATTCTGGAGCAGGCCCGCAAGGACCTGGACCTCACGCGGCCCGTCGCGCTCTCCCTGGTGGCTCTGACGCACTTCCTCGGCGACGAGGACCGCCCCTACGAACTGGTGGCCCGGCTCGTCGGCGCGCTCCCCTCCGGGAGCTACCTCGTACTGTCGCAGCTGACCGCCGACTTCGATCCCGTCGCCGTCGGGCGGGGCGTGGCGATGTACGCGGCCGGCGGCGTGACCCTCGCGCCGCGCACCCGGGACGAGATCTCCCGCTTCTTCGACGGCCTGGAGCCGGTGGAACCCGGGATCGTCCAGCTGACCGACTGGCATCCCGAGCTCGCCGTGGGCGAGAGCGTCGACGAGAGCGCCGTCATCTCGCTGTACGGCGCGGTGGCCCGGAAGCCGTAGCCGTAGCCGGACGGGACGGCTCGAGGCCGGAGTGCTCCAGACCCTCCAAACACCGCGCCTTGAGATCACACGAGGCCAGCGACCCGAGATGCGCACCCACCAGGCGCAACACCTCCTCGTCCCCGGCCGTCAGGCACTTGAGCCGCGTACGCACTGCCACACCCGAAGGGCCGGTGACCACGAACGGCACCACCAACTCCCGCAGACCACCCGCAGTGTCCACCCCCTCCGGACCACACACACCCGCCACCACCCCCAACGACCACAACCCGCAAAGGTCACCCATTCGACAGACGAACCCCCATCCGCCCCGCGACACCTCATCCACCACAGCCCACAACAACTCGCCCGCACACGGCAGAACTACTCATACGAAGCCAAACGGCAGCAGTTCACGACCCCCCAAAATCCGCTTATGATGCACCGGTGTTCGATTCCCGGCACATCAAGACGTTCCATGAAGTGGTCAGGACCGGCTCGTACTCGGCGGCCGCGCGTGCCCTCGGCTACACCCAGCCGGCCGTCACGCAGCAGATGAAGGCCCTCGAACGCGACGTCGGCTCACCGCTGTTCGTCCGGGTCGGCCGGGGCATGCGGCTCACGGAGGCGGGCGAGGCGCTGTCCAGGCACGCGACGGCGATCCTGGACTCGATGTCGGCCGCGCAGGAGCAGGTGAACGCCCTCACCCGGCTGCGTGCCGGACGGGTCCGCGTCTGCGCCTTCCCGAGCGCCAACTCCACCCTCGTTCCCGAGACGCTGGCCCGCCTCACGGCCGCGCACCCCGGCATCCGCGTCGACCTGCTCGAGAACGAGCCGCCCGAGTCGCTGCGGCGCCTGGCGCGGGGCGAGTGCGACATCTCGCTCGCGTTCACCTATCCGGGGCTGCACGAGGAGGTGCCGGAGGAGCTGGTGGAGATCCCGCTCCTCGAGGACCAGCTGACCGTGCTGCTCCCGGGCGGTCACCACCTCGCCCGGCGGCGGGTCGTCCGGCTCACCGACCTGGCGGGGGAACGCTGGATAGCCGGCTGCCCGCGCTGCCGCGCGAACCTCCTCCACGAGTGCGCGGAGGCGGGCTTCGTCCCCGACATCGCCTTCATGACGGACGACAACCTCGCTGTGCAGAGCCTCGTCGCGGAAGGGCTCGGCGTCGCCATGATCCCGTCGCTCGTGCTCAACTTCATGCGCCACGCCAAGGTCGCCGGCCGCCCGCTCCAGCCCGCGTCCCGGCGCAAGATCTCGGCGTACGTGCTGAAGGAGCATCTGCGCATCCCCGCGACCGCGGTCGTCCTCGAGGAACTGACGACGGTCGCCGCGAACAAGACCGGCTGCTGAACCGGACCGGCGGCCGGGCAGCCCCCAAGGGCCGTACATAAGCAGGGCTTGGGGAAACCGAAGAAACGTTCGTTGGACGTAATGGTTCCGCCGTCCGAGGCTTGCCGGTATGACTCCGGCCCGGACCGCACAGAGCGCATTCACGGCCTCCCGTACCACCGAACGCCTCGACGCCCTCATAGCGGGCGTGCGCGACGTGGTCGGACGCGGCCTGCCGCCCGACCCGACGGCCTACCTGGTCGGCGAACGCCTGGCGCCGCACCTGGGCGCCCCCGACCTGCTCACCGCGGAACAGCGGCAGAGCGACCCGGACCGCTACCGGCAGCACCTCCTGCACGCCGAGCACGACGGCAGCTTCTCCGTCGTCGCGCTCGTCTGGCTGCCCGGACAGGGGACCTCCGTGCACGACCACGTCTCCTGGTGCACGACCGGCGTGCACGAGGGCCGGGAGCAGGAGCGGCGCTACCGGCTCGTGCCCGCCGCCCGCGCGGACGGCACCGCGCGGCTCGTCGCCACCGCCGATGTGGTCAGCGGGCAGGGCGAGTTCTGCGGTTTCGCTCCACCCGGCGACATCCACCGGGTCTGGAACCCGGGCCCCTCCACCACGGTGTCCCTGCACGTCTACGGCGCCGACATATCCCGGCTCGGCAGCAGCGTCCGCCGCGTCTACGCCCTGCCGGCCGACTGCTGATGGCGCTCCTGCGGGACCGGCCCGCCGCACCTCCCCGGCCCCGCGCAGAGGGAACCCGGCTGCGAGGACTCGCGCTGGCGGCCCTCGGCGTCGGCCGGGTGCGAGGACTCGCGCTGGCGGCCCTCGGCGTCGCCCTCGCCTGGTCCGTCCACCGGATCCTGCCCGCCGTGCCGATGCTCACCGCCGCCGTCGTACTCGGCGTCGCCGCCGCGCACCTGCCCTACCTGCGGGCGACCGTACGCGGCGCCGCCCGCCCGGGACTGACGTTTGCGGGGCGACGGCTGATGCGGGCCGGGATCGTGCTCCTCGGCCTGCGGCTCGGCCTCGACGACGTACGCGGCCTCGGCTGGACCACCGTCGCCATGGTGCTCGGCGTCGTGACGGCCACACTCCTCGGGACCTGGTGGCTCGGCCGACGGCTGGGACTGCCCGGTGACCAGCCGCTGCTCATCGCCACCGGATACGCCGTCTGCGGCGCGTCGGCCATCGGCGCCGTGGGGGAGGTGCGGGACAGCGACGAACGGGACGCGGCCACCTCCGTTGCGTTGGTCACCCTCTGCGGGACGCTTGCGATCGCCGTACTTCCCCTCCTCCAGGGGCCGTTGGGGCTCAGCGCCGCCGAGTTCGGCCGCTGGGCCGGCGCCAGTGTCCACGACGTCGGCCAGGTCGTCGCCACCGCGCAGACCGCGGGGGACGCCGCACTCGGCGAGGCGGTGCTCGTCAAGCTGATGCGGGTGGCGATGCTCGGCCCGCTCGTCGCCGTCGTCGCGCTGGCCGCCCGCCGCGGGAACAGGGCCATGAAGGGGGCAATCGGTGCGCGACGGGTGCCGCTGGTGCCGCTCTTCGTCGTGGGCTTCCTCGCCGCCGTGGCCCTGCGCAGCACCGGGCTGCTGCCCACGGCGGTGTTGGAAGGGGCGCACGTCGCGCAGGAACTGCTGCTCGCCGCCGCCCTGTTCGGACTCGGCAGCGCCGTCGACCTGCCCTCCCTCACCCGCACCGGCGGCCGGGTGGCGGCGCTCGGCCTGTCGGCGTGGCTGGTCGTGGCCGGGCTGTCCTACGCGGGAGTGCTGCTGGTGGCGGCGTGACCCGAGCCTGGAGGGGCCGCGGAGGGACGCGGGCAGCCGGGTGCGTACGCCGTACGCGGGAGACATGTCGTGCCCGGGGCCGGGAATCCGTCCCGACAACGGCCGCATGTGGGGTTGCGGCGTGGTCGGTCGGCATCCCGGCAGCCCCGGGCACACCTGGAAACTAGGGCCGCCGGACCGGTGCTGCCTATAGGGACCCGCTCATCTACCTATACGCAAAGAATCGACCGGGCCCCATGTGCCCCACGGCCCCCGGCGGTCCCGCCCGCGAGCCGGCCCGTCGGCCGCCCCGGCTCATTCGGGGCGCTGGCCGCGTGTCCGTGAAAGATTCTGCCGGGACTGCGACTCCAGCTTGCGCCGGGCCCGGGAGACGTGCTGCTCCACCGTCCGCGGCGACAGATGCAGCGTCGCCGCGATCTCCCGGTTGGTCAGACCGGTCGCCGCCAGGTCCGCCACCTCCTGCTCGCGCGGCGAGAGCCGGTCGCCGTAGCTCGGCCGGCCACGCGGCCGCTGCTCGTCGGCGGGCTGGTGCGCCCGCAGCTCGGCACGGATCCGTGCGGCGTCCCAGACCGCGCCCAGCTCGGTCAACTGCTCCACGCACGAGGTCAGTTCGGCTACCCCGGCGGCCGTGTCCGCCCCCGAGGCCAACTGGCAGCGGGCGGCCCCCTCGGTGGCGAGCACCGTCGCGTACGGGCGTGGCATGCCCGCGAATTCGAGGGCCGCCCGGCGGTACCGTTGGGCCGCTGTCCGCGGGTCGCCGTCCGCCTCGGCGAGCAGCGCGCGGCACCAGTTCAGCGCCGCCGACGACGCGGGCGCCTGGCGGTCCTCGAGGCCCGCCTCGTATTCGTCGATCATCCCCTGGGCCGTGTCGCGTCTGCCCGCGCGCAACGTCGCGTCGACGGCCCACGGCGCCAGCTCCGCCGCCCACACCCACACGCCCTTGTCCCTGATCCGGTCCCAGGCCATCGACGCCTCCGCGACCGCCGCTTCGACGTCGTCGCGGACCAGCGCCATCCGTATCAGCGCCCCTGACGCGGCCGCCACATGCGGCACGGCGGAACCGTCCGTCTCCCGGGAGCCGTCGCCGGCCAGCCACGCCGTCGCCTGCTGCCACTCGCCCCTGGAGATCGCCATCAGCCCGAGAACGGTGCGGCCGTCGACGCCCTGGCCCGGCATGGTGTCCGCCTCCGCGACGAACGCCCGGGCCCGGCCGGTCAGGTCCGACCAGTCGCCCTCGGCCCAGTCCAGCAGCAGCGAGGTGCCGCGGGCACCCTGCTCGACGTACGTCGCACCGCTGCGGGCCGCGAGGGCCACACCCTCGGCGATGAGTCCGCGGGCGGGGCCGAGCTGGCCCAGCCAGAGTGCGCCGTCCGCCGCGTTGCACAGTCCGCGGGCGACGTGCTGACGGCAGGCGGCGTCGTCCGTCTCCCTCGGCAGCTGCTCCAGCACCTGCCAGGCCGCCGGATCGCCGATGTACATCAGCGTGCCCGCCCGGTTGGCGGCGACCGCCGTACGGGCCTCCTCGTCGCCGCTGTCCGCGCCGGCCTTCTCCGCGCGCTCCAGCCAGTACAGATTCCGCTCCAGCGGCACCGTCGACAGCAGCGGCATCGCCAGCGCCGCCATGGCCCTGGCCGCCATCAGCGGCCGCTCCTCGAGTTCCTCCACCGCCTGCTGGAGCTCCAGCCAGCCCTGCATGCCAGCGACCGCCTGGTTGCACAGCAGCAGGCCGAGGTCGAGCCGGATCTGTCCCCGTACAGCGGCCGGCAGGGACTGCTCGTCGAGGATCTGCCGCAGCACCGTCACCGTCTGGTCGCTCCGCAGCCCCAGTACGGCGCTGTGCGCCAGCAGCGGCGCGAGCCGGGCCCTCGCGGCGGGCGGCGCCGTCGGACGGGACAGTGCCTGCTCGAGGATGTCGATCGCTGCCTGGTGCTCGCCGTCGGCCGCGCACTGGAGCGCCGCGTGCTCCACGGCCCGCAGCCACGCCTTCGTCTGACCGCCGTGCCGGCGGTGGCGGGCCAGCGGCACCCACGGCACCGGGTGCCTGCGGCCGAGGGCCGTGGCGGCCCTGCGGTGCATCTCCCGGCGGACGGGGCCCGGCACCTGCCTGTACACCGCTGCCGCCGCCATCGGGACGAAGAAGCCGTAACGGCCCTCCGTGTCCTCCCGCAGCACGCCCGCGCGCAGAGCCTCGACCAGCGCCGCCGTGCCGTCGCCGCCGTCCGGCCCGGCGACCGCGGAGAGCTCGTCCGCCTCCACCGGCTCGTCCAGCACGGCGGCGGCCCAGGCGACGTGCCGGGCCCGGTCCGTGAGCGCCGCCGTACGGCCGAGGGCGAGTTCGGCGAGACGCGGCGGGACGCCCGCCGCCTCCAGGTCCCTGGCCGAGTAGCGCTCCCGCCCGTCGCCCGACTCGCGCAGCAGCCGCACCACGTCGGCGACGACCTGCGGCACCCCGCCGGACCGCTCCTGGACACGGGTGACCAGGTCGGACGGGCATCGCCCCGGGCCGAGTCCCTCCTCGACCAGCTCGCGGACCTGCTGGGCGTCCAGGGGGCCGAGCCGCAGCCGCAGCACGGCGAGGGAGGCGGGGAAGTGCGCCCCCCGGCCCAGGGCGAGGCCGGGCTCGCGCAGTTCCTCCGGGCGGTACGTGACGACCGCCGCGAGCCGGTCCGGCGGCCGGTCAAGCAGTCCGCGCAGCAGCTCGAGGGCCGGGCGGTCGGCGCGGTGGACGTCCTCCGCGACGAGCAGGAAGCGCTCGCCCCGTTCGAGGAGCGGGGCCAGGGCGGCCGGCAGATCGGCGGGGGCCGGCTGCTGCTGCGGCGCGCTGCCGGCCGCCGCCCTTTCGGCCGTCTTCGCCCGGGGCCGGCACACGACGGTGGCTCCGGACGACGAGAACGAGACGGTCACACTGCGCACGGACCGGGCCGCGGCGCCGTCCACCAGACGCGTCGCGAGGCGGGTCTTCCCCGTCCCGGCGGGGCCGTCGACCAGCAGCAGTGCGGCCTCGTCGGCGGGCGGCCCGGCGAGCACGCGCTCGAGCCACCGCCCGGCCGTCTCGTCACTCCACGTGTCCACCGAATCACTCTCCTCGGAGATTCCAAGGCATTTCGATTCTTTACGTATACGGGTTTCAGTGTCCCTGATTGAACGGGAGGTGTCCGGATACGAGTGTTGGGGTTGCCGCAGAACAGCTGCGTGGCTTTCGACGGCCAGGTTGGAGAAGGACTCCCCGGCCGCTGGACCTGAGTCAGGGCGATGCCGCCCGACCGAACAGGAGCCCATGTGATTGCCATGGAACGTGCACCGAGCCCTGCCCCTGGGCGGGCCGGGCCCACCTCCGCGCTGCGAAGCCTGGCCCATTGCGCCATGCCCGCCACGCCGGAGGCCGCACGCGCACTCCGGCGCTTCGCCCGGGCAGTCGCACGCCGATGGCGACTGGCCGAGCACTTCGACGAGGCGCTGTCCGTCATCGTCACCGAACTGGTCACGAACGTGGTGCTGCACAGCGGCAGCCCATGGGTGTCCACGGTGATCAGCGTCCGGGGCGACGCGCTGACGGTCGAGGTCATGGACGGCGGCTGCTGGAAACACCGGGTGACCCGCCGGCAGGAACCGCTCGACGCCGACGTCCCCTGCGGGCGCGGTCTGCGCCTCGTCGACGCCTACGCGACACGGATCATGACGCACCGGATGGAGCTGGGCAGTGTGGTGCTCGCGGAGATCGCGCTCCACACCAGGCCGCCCTTCGTGCGTGACCCGCTCCAGGCCTTCGACGCACATCTGTGAGACATCCCGGGGCTGTGCCGGATCATCCGGAACGGCCCCGTGTGCGCGTGCGGCTCAGCGCGCTCCGAGCAGGTGGTCCATCGCCAGCTGGTCGAGGCGCTCGAACGCCATCCCGCGCTCGGCGGCGGCGTCCACGTCGTAGTCCTCGAACGCGGTCCGGTCCGCCAGCAGCGCCGCCAGCCCGTCCTCGGCCGTCGGCCGCGCCAGCTCGTCCAGGCGTGAGGCACGCAGTGCCTCACGGACCTCGGGGTCGGCGCGGAAGGCCGCGGCACGCTCCTTGAGGATCAGGTAGTTGCGCATGCAGCCCGCCGCCGATTCCCATACGCCGTCGAAGTCCTCGGTCCGCGGCGGCTTGAAGTCGAAGTGCCGCGGGCCCGCGTAACCGGCCGTCTCCAGCAGGTCGACAAGCCAGAACGCGGATCGCAGGTCACCGGCGCCGAAGCGCAGGTCCTGGTCGTACTTGATGCCGCTCTGGCCGTTCAGGTCGATGTGGAAGAGCTTGTCAGCCCACAGCGCCTGCGCGATGGAGTGCGGGAAGTTGAGCCCGGCCATCTGCTCGTGGCCGACCTCCGGGTTGACGCCGTACAGCTCCGGGCGTTCGAGGCGCTCGATGAACGCCAGCGCGTGGCCGACCGTCGGGAGCAGGATGTCGCCGCGCGGCTCGTTCGGCTTGGGCTCGATGGCGAAGCGCAGGTCGTAGCCCTGCTCGGTGACGTACTCGCCCAGCAGGTCGAAGGCTTCCTTCATCCGGTCCAGCGCGACGCGCACATCCTTGGCGCCACCGGACTCGGCGCCCTCACGGCCGCCCCAGGCGACATACGTCTGCGCGCCCAGCTCCACGGCCAGGTCGATGTTGCGGATGGTCTTGCGCAGCGCGTACCGGCGTACGTCACGGTCGTTGGCGGTGAAGCCGCCGTCCTTGAAGACCGGGTGGGTGAAGAGGTTGGTCGTCGCCATCGGCACGATCAGGCCGGTGGCGTCCAGTGCCTCGCGGAAGCGCTTGATGTGCGCCTCGCGCTCACTGTCGTTCGACCCGAAGGGGATCAGGTCGTCGTCGTGGAAGGTCACACCGTACGCACCGAGGTCGGCGAGCCGCCGGACGGACTCCGCAGGGTCCAGGTGCGGCCGGGTCGCGTCCCCGAACGGGTCCCGGCCCTGCCAGCCGACCGTCCAGAGGCCGAAGCTGAACTTGTCCTCGGGGGTGGGGGTGAAGCGTTCCGTCATGGCCATGTCCGCCTTGGATCACTGGTTTGTTTTCTGACCTTACTAATAATGCATGCCGACCCCCGATCACAGAAGCCCCCGAGCACTGTTGTCGCGCGGGCGCGTGACGTAATTTGTTTCCAGCTCGGCCAAATGGCCGCGCACGGGCTCATGGGAGAGGTGCGGCAATGCCGGCGAACGCGGTCGTCATCGGGGTGGACAGCTCCACACAGTCCACGAAAGCGGCGTTCACCGACGTCACCAGCGGGCGGCTCCTCGCCGTCGGCAGGGCGTCCCACCACGTCACCGGCGAGAACGGCGCACGGGAGACCGACCCCGAGGTGTGGTGGCAGGCCCTGGCGGCCGCCGTCGCCGCCGGCCTCAAGGAACTGGCCGGGCTCGGCATCGAACCGGCCGCCGTCACCGGCATCGCGGTCGCCGGACAGCAGCACGGCCTCGTCGTCCTCGATCGCGCCGGCGCCCCCCTGCGGTCCGCCCTGCTGTGGAACGACACCCGCTCCGCGCCGCAGGCCGCCGCCCTCACCGAGGCACTCGGCGGCCCCGACGCATGGACCGCCCGCACGGGTTCCGTCCCCGTCGCCTCCATGACGGCCGCCAAATGGCAGTGGCTGCGGGAGAACGAGCCCGCCGCCGCGGCCGCCGCGGCGGCGGTGCGCCTGCCGCACGACTTCCTCACCGAACGCCTCTCCGGCGTCGCCGCCACCGACCCCGGCGACGCCTCCGGAACCTGCTGGTACTCGACCGCCACGGGCGCGTACGACCCGGCCCTGCTGGACATCGTCGGCCTCGACCCGGCGCTCCTGCCGACCGTCGCGCCGACCGGCGCCACCCGCGTCGGCTCGCTCACATCGGCCGCCGCGGAGCGGCTCGGCCTGCCCGCCGGGATCGCCGTCGCCGCCGGAACCGGTGACAACATGGCCGCGGCGGTCGGCCTCGGGCTCGGCGGAGCGGGACTGCTCGACCACCCGGCCCTCAGCCTCGGCACGTCGGGCACCGTGTTCGCCGCGAGCCGCACCCGCCCCGCGTCACCGGCGCTCGCCGGGTTCGCGGCGGCGGACGGCACGTACCTGCCGCTCGCCTGCACCCTGAACTGCACCCTCGCCGTCGACAAGGTCGCGTCCCTGCTCGGCCTGGACCGGGAGGCCGCGGAGGCCGGCGGCGAGGTCGTCCTGCTGCCGTACCTCGACGGCGAACGGACACCCGACCTGCCGGGCGCGTCCGGCATGCTGACCGGCCTGCGCCACACGACCACCCGCCAGCAGATCCTCGGCGCGGCCTACGAAGGGGCCGCCGTGACCGTCCTGCGCGCCCTCGACGAGGTCATGCGCGCTTGCGGCCAGGACCCGGCGGACCCCGTGACCGCCGCGCGCCCCCTCCGGCTGGTGGGCGGCGGGGCGAACGGCCGCCACTGGGTGGAGACCGTGCGCCGCCTGTCGGGCCGACCCCTGCTGATCCCCGCCAGCGGCGAACTCGTCGCCCTCGGGGCCTCCGCGCTGGCCGCTGCGGCGGCTACCGGAGCGGACCCGGTGGCCCTGGCGGCGGACTGGGGAGCGGGCTCCGGGACGGCACTGGAGGCGGTGGAGCGGGACATGGAGACGTGGGAGCGGGTGTCGTCGGCGGTGGAGGCGGCGGCGGGGGGCTGACGGCCTCCCTTCTCCGGGGGCTCGCCCCCCCACGCCTGGAGGCGTGGGGGACGAGCCCCAGGACCCCTGCCACCCTCGAACGCCGGACGGGCTGGAATTGCACGGCAATTCCAGCCCGTCCGGCGTTCGAGGACATCGCGCGAAGCGCGGTACGGGTCCGGGCGGAGCCCGGTTTCGGGAAGGGGCGGGGCGGGGGAGCGCCCGCGCAGCGGCCACCCGCCCGCACCCGACGTAACGCACCGTCACGGATAGAAGTGCGTCAGCGACTCCGCCACGCACGCCGGCTTCGGCGAGCCCTCCAGTTCGAACGTGAACGCCCGCGTCATGCCCACCCCGCCGCGTTTGACCGGCACCACCGACGTGACCGCCGCGTGGAGGCGGACCCGGCTGCCGGCCGGGACGGGGGAGGGGAAGCGGACTTTGTTGACGCCGTAGTTGAGGGCCATGCCCACTCCCGTGACCTGGAGCAGTTCGGCGAACATCGGGATGCCCCAGCTGAGGACCATGTACCCGTGGGCGATGGTCCCGCCGTAGGGGCCGTGCGCCGCGCGCTCGGTGTCCGTGTGGATCCACTGGTGGTCGCCGGAGACGGCGGCGAACATGTCGATCAGGTCCTGGGTGACCTCCCGCCACCGGGAGTGGCCGAGGTCCCGGCCGGTCAGTGCGCTGATCTCGGGGATGCCGTCGACGATGAGGGGGGTCATGCTGTCTGCCGCCTCCCGTTCAGACCGTCGTGGTGACGGCGGCGGTCGCGTTCGGCGCGGGCTGCGCCGCCGCTTCGTCCGCGAGCTCGTCGTGGTTGGGGCGGCGCAGGATCAGCACCATGCAGCCGAGAGTGAGCAGCACCTGGAAGACCGCGTAGAAGATGACCGCGGTGATCGAGCCGGTCCAGTTCAGCAGGGACTGGCCGACGATCGGGGTGGTGCCGCCGAGGATCGTGCCGCACAGCTGGTAGCAGAGGGAGATGCCGGTGTAGCGGACGTTCGCGGGGAAGCGGCTCGCGAGCATTCCGGCGAGAGCCGCGTAGTACAGGCAGTGCGGGATCGTGGCGACGGACACGCCGATCATCGCGAGGGTGTAGTTCTCCGTGCCGATGAGGACGAACATCAGCGGCAGGAGGGCGATCTCGGGGAGCAGCATCACGCAGACCGCGCGGGTCATGCTCTTCATCCGCGTCGCCAGCACGGCGCCGAAGGGCTGCACCAGGACCTGCACGACGTTGGCGACCAGGATGATCGTGAGGAACGAGCTGCGGTCGAAGTCCAGGCTGCTGGTGGCCCAGGAGAGGGCGAACGTCGACTTGAAGTAGGTGGCGGAGAGGCCGATCGTGCAGGCGCCGATGCCGAGCAGGATCAGCGTCGGCTGGGTGCGCAGCACTTCGGTGAGCGGCAGCTTGGAGACGTTCTTGGTCCTGATGGCCTTGGCCATGGCCGGCGACTCGGCGACCCGCATCCGCACGAACAGGCCGACGAAGACGAGCACCGCGGAGGCGAGGAAGGGGATGCGCCAACCCCAGGCGACGAAGTCGTCGTTCGGCAGCTGGCTGATGGCCAGGAAGCTGATGGTGCTGAGGGTGTTGCCGACGGGTGAGCCCTGCTGGGCGAAGGCGCCGTAGAGGATGGACTTGCCCTTGGGGGCGTGCTCGGAGGCGATCAGCACGGAGCCGCCCCACTCGCCGCCGAGTCCGATGCCCTGCACCATGCGGATGCACACCAGCAGGATCGGCGCCGCGACACCGATCGAGGAGTAGCCGGGCAGCAGACCGATGAGGGTCGTGGCGATGCCCATCATCAGCAGGGTGATGACGAGGGTCTTCTTACGGCCGAGCCGGTCGCCGAAGTGGCCGAAGATGATGCCGCCGAGCGGGCGGGCGAGGAAGCCCACCCAGAACGTCGCGAACGCGACCAGGGTGCCCAAGGGGCCTTCGAGCTCGGGGAAGAAGACCTCGTCGAAGACGAGGGCCGCGGCCGTTCCGTAGATGTAGAAGTCGAACCATTCGATGGTGGAGCCGATGAAGGCTCCCAGCCCCGCGCGGTTGGCGGTTCTCTTCTGCTCGCGTGCGGTGGACGCACTCATGCTGCGGCTCCCAGGGGACAGTGATCAGGGGGAGCGGGAGGGGGCGCCGTCCCGGCGTGTGGGGCCTCCCGTCGTGACGGGCGTAACGCTGCCAGGCGGAACCTAGACGGGTCCAATACCGAATAGCTGCCGCAGTGAGAGGCTCCGCGTCTGGATCGGGCGGCCGGAACGCATCGTTCCACGTTGACACCGGGGAGGCCCGGGTGACCGTGTCACCCGGGCCTCCCCGGTGCGCGTGGGCGCTGGGGTGCCGTTCTCTGTGCCGTTCCGTGCGTCAGGCCGGCACGCGCTCGAAGACGGCCGCCAGAGCCTGCCCGCCGCCGATGCACATGGTCTCCAGCCCGTAGCGGGCCTCACGGCGGCGCATCTCGTGGGCCAGGGTCGCCAGGATGCGGACTCCGGTGGCGCCCACCGGGTGGCCCAGTGAGATGCCGGAGCCGTTGACGTTGATCCGCTCGTGGTCGGCCTCCGACAGAGCCAGCTCCCGGGTGCAGGCCAGGACCTGCGCGGCGAAGGCCTCGTTCAGCTCGATCAGGTCCAGGTCGGCGAGCTTCAGCCCGGCGCGCTCCAGCGCCGCCCGGGTCGCCGGCACGGGGCCGATCCCCATCGTCCCGGCGGGCACACCGGCCCGGGCGAAGGACACCAGGCGCACCATCGGGGTCAGCCCCAGCCGCTCCGCGGTCCCGGCGCTGGTCACCAGACAGGCCGCCGCCGCGTCGTTCTGCCCGCTCGCGTTGCCCGCCGTGACCGTCGCCTCCGGGTCGGAGCCGATGGTGAGCGGCCGCAGCGAGGCGAGCTTCTCCGCCGTGGTGTCCGGGCGCGGGTGCTCGTCGGCAGAGACCAGCGTCTCGCCCTTACGGCCGCGTACGGGCACGGGCACGATCTCGTGGTCGAACAGTCCGGTCCCCATGGCCCGCCCGGCCCGCTGCTGGGAGCGGAGCGCCAGGGCGTCCTGGTCCTCCCGGCTGATCCCGTACTCGCGGCGGAGGTTCTCCGCGGTCTCGATCATGCCGCCGGGCACCGGGTGGTTGACGCCGCCGGCGGTCACCCTGCCCCGCGCGAGCGAGTCGTGCAGCTGAAGGCCGGGGCCCTTGATGCCCCAGCGGCCGTCGTGCGTGTAGTACGGCGCCGCGCTCATCACCTCGACGCCGCCTGCGATCACCACGTCGCTGAAACCGGCTTGGATCTGCATGGCCGCGTCCAGTACCGCCTGAAGGCCCGAGCCGCAGCGGCGGTCGACCTGTACCCCGGTCACGGACACCGGCAGCCCGGCGTCCAGTGCGGCAACCCGGCCGATCGCCGGGGCGTCGGACGTCGGATAGGCGTGACCGAGAATCACCTCGTCGACCTGGTCGGGGGCGATGCCGGTGCGGCGGACCACCTCCGCGATCACGTGCGCCGCGAGAGCGGAGGGACGCAGGCTCGAGAGGGCGCCGCCGAACCTGCCGATGGGGGTGCGGAGCGGTTCGCAGATGACGACATCGGGCTGACCGGACATGCGGTGGCCTTCCTGGGTAGGGGCGGGGTGATGCTCTGCCGACCCTTCCACCGGCCGCCGTGTCCGGTCCAATATCCGATCGGGGGCCGATTGAGACGGCGGGCGAATCAATCGCTCAGGGCGCTGGAGATCAGTC
The DNA here is from genome assembly GCF_009832925.1 of Streptomyces sp. Tu 2975. Taxonomy (GTDB): domain Bacteria; phylum Actinomycetota; class Actinomycetes; order Streptomycetales; family Streptomycetaceae; genus Streptomyces. Next base: position 1,237,994 of record NZ_CP047140.1, on the reverse strand, counting down.
GCACAGGGCGGTGGGGGATCAGTCGCGCGGCACGCCGGCCGGTCCGGCGGGTGTCGGCAGCGCCTCGTCGGCCACCGCCAGCACACTGCGCAGGGCCGCCGACGGATTGTCGGTGCGCCAGGCGAGCGCGGCCTGGAGGCGGGTCGGCGGGCCGGCCAGCGGCCGGTGCACCATGCCCGTCTGCTGGATGTGCAGGCAGGAGGAGAGTGTGAGCGTCACGCCCACGCCCGCGGCCACCAGCGCCAGGATCGTGTACGAGTCGGGGGCCTCCTGCACCACCCGCGGATGGAACCCGGCGTCCTCGCAGGCCCGGAACGTGGCGTCGCGCAGCGTGGAGCCGGCATTCGCGGGGAAGCTGACGAACGGCTCCGCGGCCAGGTCGGCCACCGCGATCCGCTCACGACTCGCGAGGGGATGGTCCTGCGGCAGCGCGCACAGCAGCTCCTCCTCTCCGATCACCCGTGTCTCGACACCGGGCCGGCCGGCGGGCAGCCGCACGAAGCCCAGGTCGAGCGAGCCGTCCGCGACCTTGGCCAGGGCGACATCGGCGTAGGTCTGACCCTGCATGACCAGCTCCAGGCCGGGATGGGCGGCGCGGACCGCCCGGGTGAGCAGGGGCAGGGTGTGGTGCGAGGAGGCGCCGGCGAAGCCGACGGTGACCCGTCCGTACTCTCCCTGGCCCGCCGCCTTCGCCACCCGTACGGCGATGTCCAGATCGTCCAGCACCGTGCGCACCGGCTTGAGGAAGGACTGCCCCGCGCTGGTGAGCCGTACCGAGCGGGTGTTGCGCTCGAACAGCTGCACGCCGAGCTCCCGCTCCAACTGGCGGATCTGCTGGCTCAGCGGCGGCTGAGCCATCTGGAGCCGTCTGGCGGCGCGGCCGAAGTGCAGTTCCTCGGCGACCGCGAGAAAGGAGGTCAGATAGCGCAGTTCCACGGCCGTCCCGTTCCGTTCCGTCGGATTTCACCGGACGCCCGGCGGCTATGTCGCCTGACGTCTCAATGCGACCTTAATTTGGTATTGGACAGTAATCAATGGTGCTGGCAGCGTGTGGGCCGTGGACAAGACCATGACAATGAAGGACGCGATCGCCTCGTTCGTGCACGACGGCGACACGGTGTCCCTCGAAGGCTTCACCCATCTCATCCCGACGGCCGCCGGCCACGAGATCATCCGCCAGGGCCGCAGGAACCTCACGGTGGTGCGGATGACGGCGGACATCGTGGTGGACCAACTGCTCGCGGGCGGCTGCGTCACCAAGCTGGTCTCCTCCTTCGTCGGCAACTCCTCGGCCGGCTCGCTCGGAGAGCTGCGGCGGCGCATCGAGTCCGCCGACCCCGAGCCGCTGGAGTTCGAGGAGTACAGCCACTACGGGATGATCTGCCGCTATCTCGCCGGTGCCCAGCGCCTGCCCTTCCACCCGCTGCGCTCCTACGCCGGAAGCGACCTCCCCTCGGTCAACCCCGGGATCCGGAAGGTCACTTCGCCCTACCCCGGCCCTGACGGAGCCACGGAGGAGATCTACGTGGTCCCGCCGGTCAACCCGGACGTGACCATCGTCCACGCGCAGCGCGCGGACCGCTCCGGCAACACCCAGGTCTGGGGCCTCACCGGCGTCCAGGCAGAAGCGGTCTACGCCGCCAGGAAGGCCGTCGTGGTGGTGGAGGAGATCGTCGAGGACGAGGTGGTGCGCTCCGACCCCAACCGGACCGTCATCCCCTCGCACGCCGTACACGCCGTCGTCGCCTGCCCGCGCGGCGCCCACCCGTCCTTCGCCCAGGGCTACTACGACCGGGACAACGCCTTCTACCGGTCCTGGTCGCACATCAGCAAGGACCCCGCCCGGCTGCGGGACTGGATGGCCGAGTGGGTGTACGGGACCCGCGACCACGCCGAGTACGTCGCCAAGCAGGGCGAGGAGTTCTGGGCGGGGCTGGCCGTGGGCGAGGCGATGAGCCTGCCCGTGAACTACGGACGACGGCTGTGACCGAGCCACCGACCGACGGACCGAACGACGGAGACAAGAAGATGACAGCCGCCGGTACCGCGACCTCCTCGGAGCTCCTCTCCGTCGTCGCGTCCCGTGAACTCGCCGGGCGACGGACCGTGTTCGCCGGGATCGGCCTGCCCACCCTGGCCGCCTCGCTCGCCCACCTCACCGTCGCGCCACGCCTCGAGATCGTCTACGAGTCGGGGGTCTGCGGCGCGCACCCCTCGCAGCTGCCGGAGACGATCGCCGACGCCGTCCTCATCACCGGCGCCGAGGCCGTCCTGTCCATGGCCACCCTCTTCGGCTCCGTGCTCCAGGGCGGGCACATCGACGTCGGCTTCCTCGGCGCCGCCCAGATCGACCGCCACGGCAACCTCAACTCCTCCGTGATCGGCGACTGGGACAGCCCGAAGGTACGCCTCCCCGGCTCCGGCGGAGCCATGGAAGTCATGGCCAACTCGGGCGAGGTGTTCGTGGTGATGCGCCGTCACGATCCCCGCTCGTTCATGGCCGAACTCGACTTCTGCACCTCGCCCGGCCCCGACCGGGCGCTCGCCGACGGCATCACGCCGCGCGGCGCGGGAGTCACCCGCGTCATCACCGACCTGGGCATCCTCGCCCGGGCGGGCGCCGGCGAGGAGCTGCGGCTGGTCGCCGTGCATCCGGGTGTCACCGTCGACCAGGTCCGGGCCGCCACCGGCTGGGACCTCCAGGTCGCCGACGACGTCGCCACCGTCGAACCGCCCACCGCGGCCGAACTGCGGCTGCTCCGCGAGGACGTCGACCCCGGACGCGTCTATCTGCGCTGAGACACGGCGGGACGGAGCGCGGGCCATGCAGCGGACAGGGCGGGCAGACGCCGACACGCGCCACGTACACGCGCACACGCGCCACGTACACGCGCACACGCGCCACGTACACGCGCACACGCGCCACGTACACGCGCACGCGCCGCCCGCACAGGCCGGACACGAGTAACAAGGGACGAGGGAACCGTATGCGCATCAGGATCGTCGGGGCCGGGGTCATGGGCCGGGGGATCGCCCAGTGGGCCGTGACCGCCGGACACACCGTCGAACTGGCCGACGCCCGGCCGGAGTCCGTGGACGAGGCCGTCGGCTTCGTCACCGGGATGCTCGGCCGCGCCGTCGAGAAGGGGCGCACCTCCGCCGAGGACGCCGCCGCCGCGGCGGAGCGGCTGGTGCCGCTGCGCTCCCCGCTGGCTCCCGGCGACGGCGTCGACCTCGTCGTCGAGGCGGTGCTGGAGGACCTGGCGGTCAAGACCGAGCTCTTCACGGGCCTGGAGAAGGTCCTGCCGGCGTCGGCGGTCTTCGCGACCAACACCTCCTCGCTGTCCGTCACCCGGATCGCGGCCGGGCTGGCCGACCCGCCGCGGCTGGCGGGGCTGCACTTCTTCAACCCCGTACCGCTGATGAGGATCGCCGAGGTGATCCCCGGCGCCGCCACCCGCCCCGCCGTGGTGCCGTTCCTCGTCGATCTCGTGGAGAGGAGCGGACACCGCGCGGTCGTCGTGGCCGACACCCCGGGCTTCCTCGTCAACCACGCGGGGCGGGGCCTGATCACCGAGGCGCTGGCCCTGCTGGAGGAGGACGTCGCCGACGCCGCCGGCATCGACCGGATCGCCCGTGACGTACTCGGGCTGCGCATGGGCCCCTTCGAACTCACCGACCTCACCGGGCTCGACGTCACCGCCTCCGTCATCGACACCGTCTGGCAGGGATTCCGCCACTCGGAGCGCCTCCGCCCGTCGTACCTCACACCGAACCGGGTGGCCGCCGGGCTGCACGGCCGCAAGACCGGCCGCGGCTTCTACGACCACGGCCCCGACGCGCCGGGCGTCCCCGCGGAGCCGCCGGTCACCGGCGACGCCGCCCGGCCGGTCCATGTGCCCGGCGACACGCCGGACGCGCGAGAAGTACGCCGCGTCCTGCGCGCAGCCGGCGCGGTCCTCGACGAGGGGGAACGGCCCGGCGACCGCGCCGTGACGCTCGTCCCCGTGTGGGGAACCACCGTCGCGGCGGCCGTCGCGGAGCTCGGCCTGCCCTCGGGACGCACGCTCGGTGTCGACCCGCTCTCCCTGGACACGCGCCGGCGGGTGCTCGCCATGACACCCGCCTGTGACCCGGACGCGGTACGCGACGCACGCGCGGTGCTTGCCCGGTCCCACGACGCGGCCGTGCCTGTGCCCGTGTCCGTGGTGCGCGACACCGCCGGATCGGTCGCCCAGCGGCTGCTCGCCTCCATCGTCTCGGTCGCGGCGTCGATCGCCGAGCGCGCGATCGCCACGCCCGCCGACATCGATCTCGCCGTGACAGCCGGCCTCGGCTACCCCCACGGCCCGCTCGCCTGGGGCGACCGGACCGGCGCGGCCCGGATGCTGGCGCTGCACCGCGCCCTGTACGGGACGACGGGCGATCCCCGCTACCGCCCGACTCGGTGGGTCACCGAACGGGCCCAGCTCGGCCTGCCCTTGACGGAAGCGGGGGCACCGCCGCCGCACGCCGCGAGGTGACGCCGGACAGGGCGCCGACCCGTTCCGGCGTCGAAGTGCCGGGCGACCAGGGCGAGCAGACCCGCGCCCGTGGAGGCCGACAGGACCAGGGCCAGGCCGATCACCTGCCACGGTGACCTTCTCGTGGCCGTCATGTCGTCCATGTCGTTCCCTCGCGTGGGGGCCCGGCGGCGGGGGACCGGCAGGAGCCTCTCTTTCCGGCCCTCGGGCACATCCTGCACCGCGGCCGGACCGGCTCGCCTGAGTCAGCGATCATGAAAGTCGGATCCGACCGGGCAGACCACGCGAGGCGGAACCCGGTCGCCGAACCGCTGCGCCACGGGCCGGGCCCCGTCAGGCCGACGGACGCGGCGCGTACGCCACCGGGTCGGCCAGGACGTCCTGGACGACGAGGGCCGCAGCCCCCCGGGCGGCGTCCGCCGCGGGGGAGGACGCCCGCAGGCGGGCGCTCGTCGGGGACCACAGGCCGGAGACCACGCGGGCCTCCAGTTCCGCGCCCGTCGGCGGGCCCAGCCACGGCATCAGGGGCCGGTAGACGCCGCCGAGGACGACCGCGTCCGGGTCGAAGAGATTCACCGCGCCCGACACCGCGCGACCCAGCGCCCGGCCCGCCCCTGCCAGCGCGGCGAGCGCGGCGTCGTCGCCCGTGCGGGCACGGTGTTCCAGTTCCGCCATGCCCGCCGCTCCGGCGCGTTCGTCGAGGCCGGCGGCGCGCAGCAGCGCGGCCTGGCCGGCGTACTGCTCCAGGCAGCCGTGGGACCCGCACCGGCACAGCGGGCCGTCGTCCGAGACGGAGACGTGGCCGATCTCGCCGGCGAACCCGTTCGCCCCGCGCAGCAGTTCGCCGTCCAGCACCAGCGCCCCGCCGACCCCGATCTCGCCCGTCAGGTACAGGAAGCTGCGTACGTCGCCGAGGCCGCCGAACCACAGCTCGGCGAGCGCGGCGAGGTTCGCCTCGTTCTCGGAGCGGACCGGCAGGGCGGGCAGGCCCGGCCGCAGCGCCGCGAGGGCCTCGGCGAACGGGATCTCCGCCGGTACGGAGGTCCAGCCCAGGTTGGGCGCCTGCAGCACCGAGCCGCCGGAGATCAGTCCCGGCAGGGCCAGCTCGGCGCCGACCGGCCGCAGTTCCTGCTCGGTCGCCGACGCCAGCGCGCGAGCCGCGATCCGGGCGGCGCGGCCGAACACCTCGGCCGGCGCGGCGCCCCGGTTGTCCAGATGCTCCACGAGCCGCACCCGGTCGGTGCCGGCGAGGTCGACGACGCACACCGCGACGTAGTCGACGTTGATCTCGACGCCGATGCCCGCGAGGCCGGTGCGCGCGACCTTGAGCACCGTGCCCGGCCGGCCCGCCTGGCCGCTGAAGGTCTTGCCCGACTCGGACAGGAAGCCGCTGTCGATCAGCTGCTCGACGAGGGAGGAGACGGCGGCACGGGTCAGCCCCACGCGTGCCGCGACACCGGCGCGGGTGGCCTCGACCTGGTCGCGGACCGTCCGCAGGACCAGGCTGAGGTTGTGCCGGCGCACGGTTTCGCGGTCGGCCTTCGGCTCCATCGGAGTCCGGCCGCCCGTCCCGGCGCGGGTGCTGCCTGAGTGATTGCCGTTCATATTGCCGCTGAGCCTAGGCGATGCCTGTGACGTGCCACTTGCCGATCCCCGCCGCGTCAGGCGTCGGCCGGGTCCGCCTCCCGCTCGCCGCGCGGTTCCTTCGCGATGCGCAGCTCGTCGTCGCTCAGCGGCGGCCCGGCCAGCGGCTTCAGTGCCGGGCCGCGGAGCACCGCGAGCGCGATCTCCGGCTTCAGCAGTGAACTGGTCGGCGCGGACAGCGTCATCACGTCGAACAGGGCCTTGGCGACGAGCGGCCGTCCTGTCGCGGTGAGCATCAGCCGGTCGACGTAATGCCGGAGCACGTTCGCCGCGGCGCCGGGGTCCTTGCCGATCGCCCCGGGGTAGAGGATGTCCTGTCCGGTGGCCAGGTCCCACGCCGTGCCCACCGGCCCGGCGAGCGAGCGCTGCACCCGGCGCGCGAGCCCGGGGGAGTCCATGCCGTGCAGGGCCAGCGCCCGCCGCAGCGCGAGGACGCCCTGGGCGGCGACCGACATGCCGTGCCCGTAGACGGGGTTGTAGGTGGCGACCGAGTCGCCGACGGCGACGAAGCCCTCCGGCCAGTCACGCAGCTTCTCGTAGTAGCGCCGGCGGTTGACGGTGCTGCGGGAGACGACGACGTCCGTCAGGGGTTCGGCGTGGGCGATGAGCTCGGCGACGACGGGGTGGCGGACGGAGCGGGCGAAGTCCTCGAACTCGTCGGCGGCGTTCGTCGGCTGCCCGCCGCGCGTGCCGGACAGCGTCACCAGCCACCGGCCGCCCTCGACGGGCACGATCGTGGCCGTGCAGCCCGGTCTGGGCTCACGGGCGTCGGCCTGCACGTTGACGACCGGGTACTCCTCCGAGCCCGCCGGGGCGCGGAAGATCCTGCTGGCGTACGCGAGCCCGGAGTCGACCTTCTCCTCCCGGACGTCGCCCACGCCCAGGGCCTTCAGCCACTCGGGCGCCCGCGATCCCCGGCCGCTCGCGTCGACGACCAGGTCGGCGGAGAGCACCCGCTCGCCTGTCTCCTCGCCGCGCACCCGTACGCCGGTGACACGGCCTGCGCCGCCCTCGAGGCCCAGCAGTTCGGTCCGCCGCAGGACGGTGACCCGGGGGCTCGTGAGCACCTGGTCCCGTACGACCCAGTCGAGCAGGTCCCGGCTGCAGGCGATGAGGAACTGCATCTCCGGGAAGCGGCGGAACCAGCCCTGTGCCGACATCGACACCAGCCCGGTCGGCAGCGGGATCCTGCGGGCGCCCGCGGCGAGCCAGCGGTCCGTGGTGCCCGGCAGCAGCGACTCCATCGCCCGCGCCCCGCCCGACCACAACAGGTGCGCGTGGTGCGCCTGGGGGAGGCTCCTGCGGGACAGCGGCCCCTCCGGCAGGACGTCGCGCTCGACGACGGTGACCTCCTCCGCGTACTCGCGAAGGACGCCGGCCGTCAGCATGCCGGCCAGGCCGCCGCCGATCACCACGGCTCTGCGGGGTCTGTTCCTGCTGGTTCTCACGGGATCGCTGCTCATAGGGTGCCGCTCTCTGACCTGGCCGTACGCAGGCGCGCTGCCGCGACGACGGGTGAATGACGCAGGGCGAGGGACATGCGCACCAGATCACGCGGTCCCGCGGCTGCGACGGAGGTGTAGGCCTCTGCCGACCTGACTATCCGCCCCTCGGGGTCGGCGGCGCGTGCCCGCAGGGCCGCGGCGACCATCGCCGCGTCCGCGATCGCGTCCGCCTGCCGGGGGTCCGCCCCTTCGGCGACAGCCTGGTCGTAGGCGTTCGTCCGCAGGACACGGTCGAAGTACGGGTCGAGTTGCAGCATGCCGTCGTGGATGTCGGACTCCCGCTGCGTCACCCGCAGCTCGACCGGCGAGAGCCACGAGATCCGCACCGAGGGGCTGTGGTCCGGGGCGGCGGAGCGCAGTTCGCGCCACAGCGTCCCGAGCCGCCGGTAGGCGGTCCAGGCGTGCCAGCTGTCGGACAGCCGCTGGCCCGCGAGTGGCAGCACGAAGCCGACGGCACTCAGCAGCGCGCCGACCGAGGCGAGCGGCGGCGCGGCGAGCGTGGACAGGTGGTCCCAGTCGTGTCCGGCCCAGCGGGCGCCCACGGCGGACGACTTGGTGACTCCGTAGGCGAGGTTGAACAGCGATCCGACGACGATGACCACGAGCCCGCCGCGGAGCCAGCCGCGGACCTTCAGCGACCAGCGCCAGCACAGCACGGTCATGCCCACGGCGGCGACGCTGTGGGCGGCGAGGTAGAGCGCGATCATCTCGCGGATGTAGGGCGTCCTGGCGTAGTAGGTGTCCAGGTCCCGCAGCCGTTCCACCGGGGCGTCGCCCAGGGCGAAGAGCACGATGAGCGCCACGACGACGACGCTGTACGCGCCCATCCAGCGCAGGGAGATCCGGCGGGTCTCCTCGGGCGGTCCACCACGCCAGTTGACGAGGAGGACCAGGCAGGACGCGCTGAACGCGGAGAGGATGCAGTAGACCAGCGGGGCCGAGATGTTGGGGACGCCGGTGATGCGGTTGACCTCGGCGATGGTGGGCGGCGCGGCGAAGAAGAACGTGGACGCGCCGAGGACGAGCAGGGCGCAGACGGACCGGAGGAGCGGGTCGCGCCAGTCGCGCCGCATTCCCGGGATTTTGAACGCGAGTGCGATTCCGAGGGCGGCTGCGGGGATGTAGTAGTCCGGTCCGTTCACGCCTCAGCCCTGTGGCCCGCGGTATCCCAGCGACGCCTCGATGCGGCCGGCCAGCCCGTCGCGCCGGACCGGACCTCTTCCGTTCGAACCGGCCAGCCAGGCACGGCACTTGCTGCCGAGCAGCAGGCCGAAGCTCTCGGCCTCGTTCTCCTCTGCCTGGTCGAAGCGGGTACGGGCGGCGACCTTGAGTACGGTCGCCTGGAGGTCGGCCTCGTCGGACAGCAGCCGTGCGGCGACGGCGGCGCCCTCGACGTGGTGGCTGCAGTGTCCGGCCTTCATGTGCCACAGCTCATGGCCGAGAATCACCAGCTGATGGTCAGGAGCGGTGCGCTCCTCGATCACCACGAGGTCCTGCTCGGCCATGTCGAGCCACAGCCCGCTGGCGGTGCCCGGAGGGAAGGACGCCATGCGGTAACGCACGGGCCTGCCACGGCGTTTGCTCATGCCCCGGCACAGGGCGGAGTAGAGGTCTGTGGGTTCTGCCGGTGCGGGCAGATCGATTCCGCCGACCAGCTCGCCGCACAGCCGGCGCATCTCTTTGCCTATGCTCACCGCTCTCCCCTCCCCGTCAGAACCTGTTGAGACACGTACAAATCCAAGCCTGACCGGAAATCAGGGCTCCGTAGGGGTGTCAGGTGCCGGTTTCACGCTCTCCAGAAGCATGTCGAGCCATTCGGTCACCTTGTCCCGGTGCTTGTCGGTGGGGAGTTGCGCCGCGCGCCAGGCGATACCGCGTACGCCGTGGTCCTGGAGCAGCCGCTCCAGCGGGTCGCCGTCGCCCGCGTAGTCCTGGAGCAGGCTCTGCTCCGTGCGCTGGAGGGCGCTGTCGAGCGCGTCGGCGTCGTCGGCGGTCAGGAACCCGGCGTGCACCTTGAAGAAGCGCTGGATCGCGTCACAGTGTTCCATCGTCGGCCGGCGGTCGCCGTTGATGAGCGCGCCCGCCTGCTGGCGCGACATCCCCGCGCCGTCGGCGATCTCCTGCTGGGTGTACCGGCGGCCGTTGGCCTTGAGCCGGGTACGTCGCAGCAGGTCGAAGCGTTGCAGGAAACGTGCCTGGAGGTCCGGTTCGCCGGCCGGCCATCCGTCGAGGAGGGCCCGCACGACGTCGGCGGGAACCCCCGACGCCTCGGACAGCTTCTGGACGTCGAAGACCTCGCTGTGGCTCATTCCGAGCTTGTCCGCAAGTTCGGCGACCCGGGCAACCGATGCCGCCAGAGGGCCTGTGGCCGTCGGACCCGGAACCGAGAAGCCGTCTGTCACCAGTAGGTCTCCTAGATCACGCGAGATAGCCCCGCATCCTATGGGGCTGCCGGAAGTTAACCCTATTCAGGTCACGGCAGCCAAGGTCTTGCCACAGCTGTGGCGCGAATTGAGCGCTCAGCGGCGTGGAATGCCACGATAGTTGACATCCCCGTGTTCGCGGTAGCAGGATCGCCAAGCGGTGTGAAGATCCAAAGGGTGCCGGCGCAGCGGGACTTGCGGCCGGCTCCGAGAAGGGTGGCGTTCTCGATGACACATGAGGCGGGCGTCGAACGCCGGGGTGTCCACGGGCGCCTCAGCCCCGTCGGCGCCGCGCGGGCCACGGCCCGCACGAAGCGACTCGGGGACGCCCTGAAGCGACGCCGTGAGGAACTGGAACTGAGCCTCGAGGAGGTCGCGGCCCGCCTAGGTATCAGCGCGTACACCTACGCCACGTGGGAACGCACCCCCGGCCGGCAGTGGTCGGAGGACACCCTTTGCGCCCTGATCGACGCCCTGGAGCTCAACGACCAGCAGGGCGGGCGGCTGCTGCGCCTCGCCGTCGACCGGGACGCGCCGCCGGTGCGGTACGACTCCTTCGGGGGCGAGACGCCCGTCAGGCCGTCAGGTCCCGTGCCGCCGTCGCGCCCGTCCCGCCGCCCGGCACCGTCCGTGCCCGCGGCGCCCGTCCCGCCGCCGGTGCCCGTACGTCCGCCGGAGCCCCGGCCGCCGTCGCGGCCGGAGGCACCCTCGGATCCTGAGACGCTGGCCTATCTGCGGGACTACGCCTCGATGATGGACGCGGTGCCGCTGCCATCGGTGCTCTTCGACCGGCACTGGGACGTCGCCCACACCAATCCCGCGTTCGATGCCCTCTTCCGTGGCATCGGACCCCACCCGACCGCCACGCCTGACCGCAACTTCCTGCGGTTCGTGCTCTTCCACCCCGACGCGCGCACGGTGCTCGGCGAGCACGAGACGAGCTGGTGCCTGCCGTTGATGGCGCAGCTGGCCGCGGCCCTCGACAAGCACGGCGACGACGATGTGCTTCAAGCCATTCGTGACGACATCGCCGACGACCCGATCATGGACGCCGCCTACCGGTGCGGGCTGCCGCACTGGATGAGCGCCGTGGGCGCGCTCGCGATCCACCACGACGGAGCCGTGCGGCCCGTGAGCCATCCGGACCCGCGCTGGGGACACACCCGGTGCAGGATCATCGACGAGACGCCGACGACCCTGCGGGACAAGGAGTACACCCGGATGACGCTGGTCCTCCAGGAGAACCAGTCGAGCGCGGTGCCCGGCGTGCGCCGGGGCAAGTCCCACCTGCGCGCCGTCTCCGGCGGCTGATCCGGCTGCCGGGGGCAGGCCCTGCGCATACCGCTCCGTCAGTTCGGAGCGAGTGCGGACAGGACGCGTGCGCAGCGGGCCGTCATGTCCGCAGGTGACTGTTCGGGGTGGTCGGTCCACCAGCGCATGACGGCTGTGACGGCGTACTGCCATATGTGGTTGAGGAACGCGTGGTCGAGCGGGTCGCGGTGCCCCGCGCGGCGGAGGGGGTCCGTGCTGCCCGCCGCACCGATGTCGGCGAGCCGGGCCCGGTAGCGCACTGCGGCGTCGTGCGTCTCGCCGTCGGGCGGAAGCGTCGGGTCGTAGAGAACTGACCAGGCGTGGCGGCACGTGCCGACGGCGTCGAAGATCGCGGCGAGGGTGTCCAGGGCGTGATCGGGCGAGCCGCTGCGGGCTCGAGCGGCGTCGACGGCTTCGACCAGCATGTCACCGACATGGCTGAGGCAGGCCAGATACAGGCCGTCCTTGGAGCCGAAGTAGCCGTAGATAAGCGGCTTGGAAATGCCTGCGCGCCGGGCTATGTCGATGACGGAGGCGCGGGCGTGGCCTCTTTCGCCCAACTCTTCGATCGCGATGGCGATGATCTGCTGTTCCCGTTCGGCGCGGGCAACGCCCTTGGTTCCGGCCTTGTTCACACGCTCACTCTAGCGCTCGTTATGACCGGCAGGTAATTTACCTGAAAGTCAAATACGGACGGTGGGCAATGACACGGTCATGGTGGGGCTGGGGCACGGTCGAGGAGGCCGTGACCGGCGCGGAGTTGGAAGCCTTGCTGGGCAGGGTCCGGATGCTGGCGCCCGGCGACATGACGGGCCGTCGACCTCCGGACGTCTCGGCGCTCGGGCTGCCGGCCCCCCGGGTGTCCGCCCCCGCCGCCCTCGCGGATCTCTGCTCCGCCGACCCGGCCGACCGGGCCGGGCACGCCCACGGCAAGGCGTTCCGGGACGTGGTGCGCAATCTGCAGGGGGACCTGCAGCACGTGCCCGATCTGGTGGCGCGGCCCCGATGCGAACGTGACCTGGTCGACCTGCTCGACTGGTGTGCCCGCGACGGGATCGCCGCGATCGCCTACGGTGGCGGCAGTTCGGTCGTCGGCGGAATCGAGCCCCGGTTCGACGACGACCGTGCCGCGGTCACCATCGACCTCGGGCGTCTGGACCGCGTGCTCGAGATCGACCCGGTGAGCCGGGCGGCGCGCATCCAGGCGGGCGTGTTCGGCCCGCGTCTGGAGGACCGGCTCCGGCCCTCCGGCCTGACGTTGCGGCACTTCCCGCAGTCGTTCGAGTTCTCCACCCTGGGTGGCTGGCTGGCCACCCGGGCGGGCGGCCACTACGCGACGCTGCGCACACATATCGACGACCTGGTCGAGTCGATGCGTGTGGTCACCCCGAGGGGGATCAATGAGTCGCGGCGGCTGCCGGGCTCCGGGGCGGGTCCGTCGCCCGACCGGCTCTTCCTCGGCAGCGAAGGCACGCTGGGCGTCATCACCGAGGCGTGGATGCGCCTGCAGGAACGGCCCCGTTGGCGCGCAAGGGCCTCTGTGCACTTCGCCGACCGCACGGCGGCGGTGGCGGCGACCCGGGCGATCGCGCAGAGCGGGCTGCACCCGGCGAACTGCCGGCTGCTCGATTCCGCCGAAGCGCTGATCAACGCGGGTGTCGCCGTCGGAGGCGGCGTGCTGATCCTGGGGTTCGAGTCGGCGGACCACCCGGTGCGCACGTCACTGGACCGGGCCGAGGAACTGTGCCGGGACCACGGCGGCGAGATCGCCGATGCCGCCACGGAGAACACGGGCGACACCTGGCGTTCCTCCTTCCTGCGGATGCCCTATCAGCGCGACGCGCTCGCCCGGCACTCGGTGATCGCCGAGACCTTCGAGACGGCGTGCACCTGGGACCGGTACGAAGAACTGCACCATGCCGTCACGCAGGCGGCACGGGACGCCATCCGCAGGGTCACCGGCCAAGACGGTGTGGTGACCTGCAGGTTCACCCACGTCTACCCGGACGGCCCGGCACCGTATTTCGGGGTCTACGCGCCCGGCCGCTGGGGAAGCACGGTCGCCCAGTGGGACGAGATCAAGGCAGCTGTCTCCGAGGCGATCGCCGACAACGGCGGCACGATCGCTCATCATCATGCGGTCGGCCGTGATCACCGCCCCTGGTACGACGTCCAGCGCCCGGACCCGTTCGCCGCCGCGCTCTCCGCCGCCAAAGCGGCACTCGACCCCGCCGGAATCCTCAATCCCGGCGTGCTCGTCCCCGTGCTGTGACAGGAACCGGCGCAGTTCCGCTCAGGCCTCGGACACCGGGCGTCCCGTGCCCCGCGGCCGGGCCCTCGTGGCCGTTGCCGGGACCGGACCGGCCGCTCAGCGCATCGAGGCGATCGCCCACTCCGCGACGAGCGCCACCGCCACGCCGACGCCCAGGACCAGGGTGGCCCACCGGGTGCGTCCGGCGCGGCTGAGGACCAGCGCGCTGCCGGAGAGGATCAGGGCGATGCCGTAGAAGCCCACGGTGAGCACCGAGTGGGTGCTGCCCAGTCGCAGCGCCAGGGTGGCACCCACCGCGATCATGATGACGGCCGACAGGGCTATCCGGACACGGCGGGCCTGGCGCGGTGTGAGGCCCTGCCGTTCGGGGCCCGTATTCGCTTCTGACATGCGCAGAAGCCTATCCCGGCGACTCGCCCGGCAGTCCGGCGGACCTCCGCGGGCGCTCCGCTCAGCCCTGTGCCGAGCCGGTCAGGCCGGCCGGCCAACGCGGGGCCGTACCGGTCAGTTGACAGACCATCAGGTACAGCGGGATGGGCGGCGTGTAGGGGCTCGGGCCGTCCGGCCGGCGGATCAGCCGGGCGCCGCCGGCGGGCACCCGGGCCCCGCGGGCGTAGTGGGACGGCAGCGGCCAGGTCAGGTCGAGGTCGGAGCCCGCGGGGACGATCCACCACCACCAGGCGCCGTCGGCGAACACGCAGCCGGTGCTCCGCATCCGGGCGAGCAGGCGGATCCCGTAGTGGGCGGGGACGCCGACCGCGTCGCACCCCAGCGTGGTGGGGAGTGCGGCGGGGACCTCGAGTCTGCTCAGGCGGTCGGCGTCGTCGTGGCGCACGCCCCGCGACCGGAGCGGCGCCAGGTTGCTCAGCACGGCCACTCCGACGCCGACGCCCCTTCCCTGGCCGCGGCACCCGGTACGAAGGGCAGTTCGGCCCAGACGGCGCGGCCCACTCCCGGCGCGGAGTCGTACGTGCCCCAGGCGCGGCTCACCGCTTCCACGAGCAGCAGCCCCCGCCCGCGCTCGCCCTCCGCGCCGCGGCACACGCGCGGGCCGGTGGTGGCGGCGCCCTGGTCCTGCACCGTGACGCGCAACCGGTCGGCGCCGGCGAGGAGTTCGCAGCCGACCAGATGGCCGCCGGTGTGCACGATGGCGTTGGTGAACAGCTCGGAGAGGACGAGCAGTGCGGTGTCGTGGGCGTCACCCTCGACGCCCCAGCTCTCCAGCCGGGCGGAGACCATCTTTCTCGCTCGGGAGACCTGTTCGGCGCGCGCCGGCAACTCGAAGGCATACCGGGTGAGTTCGGTCCCCGCAAGGGAGTCCAGGAGCTCGGTGGCGAGCGCGTCACGGTTCACACGACCACTCTCCCGCTGCAACCATCACATTGGCAACCCCCACTATGAAAAATCCAGAGTGGGCATATTCATCGACTGGGTGCCGTGGCACACTGCTCGCAAACAAGCACGTGGGGAGGTCTCGAAGTGAGTGAACCGCGGTCCGCCCCCACTGTGGGGCAGGTCGTTCTCGGCAAGCGCCTGCAGGATCTGCGGGAGCGCGCAGGCCTCAAACGCGAGGAAGCGGCCAAGGTCCTCCGCGTCGCCCCCGGCACCATCCGCAGGATGGAGACCGCCGAGGTCGCGCTGAAGATCCCTTACGTCCAACTGCTCCTCGGCGCCTACGGGATCGGCGACGAGGAGGCCCGCGGTTTCGTCGAGCTGGCCGAAGAGGCCAACAGGCCCGGCTGGTGGCAACGTTTCCACGACGTCCTGCCCAACTGGTTCAGCATGTACGTCAGCCTGGAGGGTGCCGCAAGCCTCATCCGTGCGTATGAACCGCACTTCGTGCCCGGCCTGCTCCAGACCGAGGACTACGCCCGGGCCATCATGCTCGGCGGAGCCATCGGCCACACGGAGCCGGACGACGTCGAACGCCATGTGGCGCTGCGCATGGAGCGCCAGTCCCTGCTCACCCGGCCGGACGCCCCCAAACTCTGGGTGATCATGGACGAGACGGTGCTGCGCAGACCCGTCGGCGGGCCGGGCGTGATGAAGGCCCAGATCGAGAAGCTGCTCGAGGGCGCACGGCTGCCGAACGTCACCTTGCAGGTCGCCGAGTTCGCGGCCGGCCACCACCCCGGCACATACGGGCCCTTCGTCCTCTTCCGGTTCGCTGTGGCCGAGCTCCCGGACATGGTCTACAGCGAGTACCTGACCGGCGCCGTCTATCTCGACGCGCGCCCCGAGGTCGCCACGCACCTCGAGGTCATGGACCGCATGGCGGCTCAGGCCGCGACAGTACAACGCACGAAGGAGATCCTCGACGATCTCCGCAAGGAGCTGTGAATGAAACGCATATACAACGGAATGCCGGCCGCCGAGCTGGGTGAGGAAGGCTGGCACAAGCCCTGGAGCGGCGGCAACGGCGGCAACTGCGTCGAGACCATGAAGCTGGCCGACGGCAGGATCGCGGTGCGCCAGTCCGCGGATCCCGACGGACCTGCCCTGATCTACACCTCCGGAGAGATCGAGGCCTTCATACAGGGAGCGAAGGCGGGCAAGGCGGATTTCCTGGTCGGCTGACCTGCTGCCGCGGGGGCGGCAGGCCGGCACCGCATCAGGACCACAGGCACGGGAGCGGCGCTCCGGCGGCCCGGAACACGCTCGCCGAGGCCGTGGTGGTGCGGGCGGAACGCACCACCACGTTCAACCGTCCATGAAGACCAGGGAGTCGACCCGGCGCTCCGCCGGGGACGCGAACACCGGACCACGGCCGCCCGGGGTGATCGACCCGAGGACGCGCGCCCCTTGGGCACCTGTGCATGCGGGTACGGTGCCTGCGACGCCGTGCACGGTCAGGAAGCCGAGCACGGCGAAGGCGTACGCCTCCTTGGCGGTGGCCGGCATCCCCAGCTCGTCGGAGGTGCGCAGCGGTGTCCCGGCCAGCTCGGCCCGCAGCGCAGTCATCAGGGCCGGGTTGTGCGTGCCGCCTCCCGACGCGACGACCTCGGTCGCGCCGAGCGGCCGCAGCGCGTCCGCCACGGTCCGCGCGGTCAGCCGGGTGAGCGTGGCGATCACATCCTCGGGCGGCAACGGGCCGGCGCCGACCAGGGCTTCGCGTACATGGCCCGCGTGGAACAGTTCCTTGCCGGTGGTCTTCGGTGGAGGCAGCCGGTAGTACGGCTCCGCCAGCAGGCGGTCCAGGAGCGGCTGATGGACCCGGCCCGCGGCGGCCAGCGCCCCGTCCACGTCGTAGCCGAGCCGTCCACCCGTCAGTTCCGCAACCGCCGCGTCCACGAGGGCGTTCGCCGGCCCCGTGTCGAACGCGACCGGGTCGCCCGCCCCGCCCGCCACGGTGACGTTCGCGATCCCTCCCAGATTGAGTGCCACGGGCACGCCCGGCCGGCCCCGCAGCCACAGCAGATCCACCAGGCTGACCAGCGGGGCGCCCTGACCGCCGGCCGCCACGTCCCTCGGACGGAAGTCGGACACCACCGTGCAGCCGGTCGCCTCCGCGATCCACGCCGGCTGCCCCAGCTGGAGCGTGCCGTGGACCTGCCCGGCCTCCGCCCAGTGGTACACGGTCTGACCATGTGAAGCCACCAACTCCGCATTCCCGTCGCAGAGTTCGCGGTCCGCACGGACCGCCGCCGCGGCGAACGCCTGCCCGATGCGGGTGTCCAGCAGGCAAACCCGTTCAAGCGTGGTCGCGGCGGGCGGCAGCGCTCCTGACAGGGTCGCCCGCAGTTCGTCGTCGTACCGCTCCCCGATCCGGCCGAGCAGGGACAACTTCAGCGTGCCGTCCTCGAGGACGATGTCGGCGGCCGCGGCGTCGATCGCGTCGTACGACGTCCCCGACATCAGCCCGACGACCCTCACCGCAGTGCCCTGCGGTGGTCGTCGCCGCGCAGCGTGAGGAGCGCGAACACGCTGACCGCGCAGGTCGCGGCCGCGTAGTAGGCGGGGATGTCGACACTGCCGGTGCGCTTGATCAGTTCGGTGATGACGATGCCCGCGCAGCCCGAGAAGACCGCGTTGGACAGTGCGTACGCCAGGCCGAGTCCCGTACAGCGCACCGACGTCGGGAACATCTCGGCCAGCATCGCGGGTCCGGGTCCGGCGAGCAGGCCCACCACGGCGCCGGCGGCGAAGACCGCGGCACCCTTGGCGGTCGCCGAAGCGCCCTCGTCCTGAAGGAGGTTCATCAGCGGCAGGGCCAGCAGCACCACCAGCACCGCACCCGTCAGCATCACCGGACGCCGTCCCACCCGGTCGCTGACCAGTCCCGCCGGGACGATCGACGCCGCGAAGCCCAGGTTCGCCAGGACCGTGGCGATCAACGCCTCCCGGAACGACGCGTTCAGACTGGACTGCAGATACGAGGGCAGCACCACCAGGAAGGTGTAACCGGCCGCCGCCCAGCCCATGATCCGGCCCGCGCCGAGCACGATCGCCCTCACGACCTCCCGGGTCGGTGGTGGCGCGACCGCCTCGGCCTCCGCCTCCCGGAAACGGGGCGTCTCCTCGAGACGCAGCCGCAGCCACAGGGCGACCGCGCCGAGGGGGAGCGTCAGCAGGAACGGCAGCCGCCAGCCCCAGTCGTTCAGCGCCGCCTCCGACAGCACGGTCGCCAGCAGCGCGGCCGCCCCCGCGCCGCCGAGCAGCCCGAGAGCCACCGTGAACGACTGCCACGACCCGTACAGGCCGCGCCTGCCGGGCGGCGCGAACTCCGTCATCAACGACACGGCCCCGCCGAACTCGCCGCCCGCCGACAACCCCTGGAGGATGCGCAGCAAAGTGAGCAGCCACGGCGCCAGGGCGCCCACGGTGGCGTACGTCGGCAGCAGGCCGATCAGGGTGGTGGCGAGCGTCATCAGGCCGATGACCAGGATCAGCGTCGGCCGGCGCCCGATCCGGTCACCGATCCGGCCGAACAGCGCGGCGCCGACCGGCCGGAAGAAGAACGCGAGCGCGAACGACGCGTAGGTCTTCACCAGCGCCTCGACGTCGCTGCCGCCCTCGGGCGTGAAGAAGTTCGCGGCGATGATCGTGGCGAAGTAGCCGTAGACACCGAATTCGTACCACTCGACGAAATTGCCGACCGAACCGGCCAGCAGCGCACGGCGGGAGCGGACGGGCGAGGCGTTGGACCGTTCGGCGGAGGTGGTCATTCCTCTTTACTGCCCACCGGGACACGCCCGGACTCCCTTCGCGCGGACCACGGTCCGCCGGCAGCACGCGCAGGCAGGGTCCGGCGCCGCCGGACCAGCACCCCGGCCGCCACCGCGGCGGCCGCGAGGGCGTACGCCGTCGTGCCGACCACCGAGCTGTCCCCGTCGAGGTGCACCACCACGTACTTGGCCGCGCCCGCCGCCGCGACTCCCAGCCACTCCCACCGGCCGTCCAGTGCGACCAGCGCCACCAGCAGCAGCGCGTACCACGAGTATCCCGGCGTCATCAGCAGGAACACGGCGCCAGTCACCGCCAGGGCGCCGCTCCAGGGCCGTTCGGGGTCGCCGCGGCGCAGGACGTGCACGACGACCACTGCCGTCACCAGGAGCGCCGCGGGCAGCGCCCACGCGTCCGGCAGCACCAGCCGCAGCAGCGCGTAGCGGTTGCGGGCGGACGGATCGTCGTAGCCCTCCTCTTTCGTGTAGCCGCCCAGATAGCCGAGCACGGAGCTCTCCGACAGCAGCACGTAAGGCAGGTACGTCACCGCCACCATGGCCGAAGCCGGCACCAGCACGGCCGCCGCGTCCCGCCATCGCCGGACGCCCGACAGCGCACCGGGCAGCACCACGGCGGGCAGCAGCTTCGTCGCCACTGCCGCGCCGAGCAGCACTCCGCCCTCGACGCGCCGCCGGACCACCGCCCACAGCCCCAGCACCGCGAGCAGCACCCCCAGCACGTCGGCGTGCGCGTTGTTCACCGCCTCCACCGGCACTGCCGGACACCACGCCCAGAGAGCGGCGTGCCGCGGATCACCGCGACGGCGCCGCAGCACCAGCACGAGCACGACGGTGGTGCCGGCCGCCAGGAGCGCTCCGCCCGTCTGCAGAGCCTTGTGCCGGGCGTCCTCGGGTGACAGCGCGTGCACGACCAGGAAGTAACCCTGTGCCACCGGCGGATAGATCGTGTGCTCCTGCGGTCTGTTGATCCGCGTGCAGTGCCGCTCGCCCGTGGGCCCGTCGATGCGCGACCGTTCCGGCACCGCGCAGTCCGCACCGCGCGGGAACAGCCAGTCGTCGCGCAGACCGGCGAGCGCCGGATCGGCGGGCGGATGGTCGTACGGCGAGATCCCGGCCGCCTGCACCCTGCCGTCCCAGGCGTAGCGGTACGAGTCGGTGCTCGTCCGCGGCGGGGCGAGCAGGCCCGTCGCCGCGACCGCGACACCACCCGCGAGGACCAGCGCCACCGCGTGCCGCGCGGGCGTCCTGCGCACGGCGAGCACGGCCGCCGCGAACAGCAGCCAGCAGGCGGCGTACCACCACGCGAGGCCGCCGGGATCGGTGACGTAGCCGTCCTTGAGGACCGTCACCGCCAGCGCGGCCGTCAGGCCGGCGACGAGGAGGCAAGCGGTGAGTGTGCGTGTGTGGATCACGGACACCAGCCTTCCAGCCGCAGCGGCCCGAACGGGGGAGACGCCTCCTGACGTCCGCATTCCGTAAGGTGTCGGATCCCACCCACGGGCCCTTGTCGGAGGTCTCATGGAAACCATGAGGATCCGACCACCGATCACCCTCCGGCCGCCCACGTTCACCGGAAGGCTGCACGACCCCCGCACGGCCACTGCCGTCGGCCGCCTGCTCGGAGCCGCGATCGCCGTGTGCTTCGTGACCGGGGTGATCAGCCACTACCTGCAACGGCCGCCGGACTGGCTCGCCGGCTCGCTGCCCAGCCGGCCGTACTGGGGCTACCGCCTCACCCAGGGCCTCCACGTCGCGAGCGGCATCGCGGCCGTCCCGCTGCTGCTCGCCAAGTTGTGGACGGTCTATCCGAGGCTGTTCGTCCGTCCCGCGCTGCGGTCCCTGCGGCACGCCCTCGAGCGGCTGTCGGTGGGTGTGCTGGTCGCCGCGGCCCTCTTCCAGCTCACCACGGGACTGCTGAACACCGCCCAGTGGTATCCGTGGCCCTTCTCCTTCGTGCCCGTCCACTTCGCGGTGGCCTGGCTGCTGGCAGGCGCCCTGGTCCTGCACATCGCCGTCAAGTACCCGCAGATCAGGGCCCACTGGAGGCGGCGCTCGCCAGGAACGCTGGAACTGCCCGCCGCGGACGGACCGGATCGGCGTTCCCTGCTCACCGGCGTCGCCGCGGCCGTGGGGGCGGTCACCCTCACCACCGTCGGCCAGTCCCTCACACCACTGGGGCGCCTGGACCTGCTCGCACCCCGCCACCCCGACCACGGACCGCAGCATCTGCCCGTCAACCGCACCGCCGTCGCGGCCCGGGTGAGCGCCCCGGCCCTCGCAGGCTGGCGGCTCGATGTCACCGGCCCCCGCCCGTACACGCTCACCCTCGACGAGCTGGCCGCACTGCCCCAGCACACCGTGACACTGCCCATCGCCTGCGTCGAAGGCTGGAGCAAGTCGGCGCGCTGGACCGGCGTACGCGTCCAGGACCTGGTGGAACGGGCCGGCGCCCCACCCGGCGCGGCGCTGAGGGTCGTCTCGCTGGAGCGGCGCGGCGCCTACCGGGTGATGGAGATGGGCGGCGGATACACCGACGACCCGCTCACCCTCCTGGCGCTGCGCCTCAACGGCGAGGTCCTCTCCCTCGACCACGGCTTCCCCGCACGGATCATCGCCCCCGACCGTCCCGGCGTATGGCAGACCAAGTGGGTCGGCAGGATCGAGGTGCTGTGATGCGTACCGCGACAGGGGCGGTCGGTGTCGCCCTGATGGGCGTCGGCGTCTTCCTCCTCCTCCGCGGCGGGCAGGCCTGGGACGTCGCCCTCTGGCTGGCGGGAGCGGTCGTCGTCCACGACCTCCTGCTCGCCCCGCTGGTGCTTGTCGCCGGGCTGCTGCTCGCACGGCTCCCCGGCCGGGGACCGCTGCGCGGGGCGCTCGTCACCGCGGGCTGCCTCACACTGATCGCCGTGCCGGTCCTCTTCGCCCCGGGCACGCCGCACAACCCCTCGGTGCTTCCGCTGGACTATCCGCGCAACTGGCTGCTGTCCCTCGCCGCCGTGGCCCTCGCCACCGCGGCGGTGGTACTCGTGCGGAGGCTGCGCGGCACGGGCGCCGTCACGCGGCTCCGAACGCACGGTCACGGCGCGCGTCGTGGAGCACGGAACCCCACCAGTCGAGCTGGTCGAGCATCGTCTTCGCCGCGCCGGTGGGGCCGTCGGGGTCGATGAGCGTGCCGTCAGGAGCGAACAGTTCGTAGTAGCGGGGGAAGGAGACCATGTCGCGGACCGTGTGCGCGTGCAGCTCACCGAACACCTGGCGCAGCTGCTCGATCGCCAGCAGACCGCCGCTGCCCCCGCTGTACCCGACGAAACCGATCGGCTTCGCCTGCCACTCGGTGTAGTGCCAGTCGATCGCGGCCTTCAGGGACGCCGGGAAACTGCGGTTGTAGTCCGGCGTCACCACCACGATCGCGTCGGCCGCCGCGAGCCGCCGCGTCATCGGTGCCATGTCGGCGGGCCGCTCCATGTCGGGCTGCAGCGCCGGCGGCAGGGGCGGCAGGTCCAGCGGCAGCGGTGTGTCCGCGAGATCCACCACCTCGACACCGAACCGGCCGTGCTGCCGGGCCTGTTCCGCGAACCATTCGGCGACCACGGGACCGAAGCGGCCCTGGCGGACGCTGCCGATGATCACTACCAGCTCGAGATTCTTCTCGGAACTCTTCTCGGTGTTCTTCTCGGACACGGGTGTACTCCTCAAGGGGACAGGGCCGGCCCCCCTCGGGGCCGGCGCGTCCCAACCTGCCGTCCTGGGCGGCACCGAGGAAGGCCGGGCCGAGACTGGTAGTGACAGGGCCACCGTCCCGGCGGTCCGGGCTGTTACGTTCGAACGGTGAGCGACAACGAGTTGGGCCTGTTCCTGCGTACGCGCCGCGAGGCGGTCACCCCCGCCGACGTGGGCCTGCCCGCCGGCCCCCGCCGCCGCACACCCGGCCTGCGCCGATCGGAACTGGCGACGCTCGCCGGCGTGAGTGTCGAATACGTGACCCGCCTCGAACAGGGCCGGGACCGGCGGCCCTCCCCGCCCGTGCTGTCCGCGCTCGCCGACGCACTGCGGCTCTCGGCCGGCGAACGCGTCCATCTCCACCGGCTCACCAAGTCCGCCGACGGCGGCTTCACCTGCATGGGCGGCGCGGGGCCCGCGCGTGACGTCCGCCCCACCGTGCGGGCCCTGCTCGCACGGCTCGAGCCCGCGCCCGCGGTGCTCGTCAACCGGCTGAGCGAGCTGCTGGCCTGGACCGAAGGGTACGAGCGGCTGGTCGGCCCGCTCGGCATGCTCGACGGCGCCCCGCCCAACGCGGCCCGCTTCGTCCTCACCGACGACCGGGCCCGCGCCGCCTACCCCGACTGGGAACACGTCGCCGACGAACAGGTCGCCTCGCTGAAGCAAGGGCCGTTCCGCGCGGACCCGCACGTCGCCGCATTGGCGGACGAGTTGACCGTGACGGTCGGCACGGTCTTCACCGACCGGGTGGAACGACTGCCGGGGCCCCCGCGGGCGAGCGGCGTCACGCGTGTGGTGCACCCGGACGCGGGGGAGCTGCGGCTCGCGTACGAGACGCTGGAACTGCCGGCGGACGACGACCAGCGCCTGCTGGTCCATGTACCCGCGGACGCGGCGTCCGCGGCGGCACTGGACGCGCTGACGGGGCGTCGGCCGGGGGCACTGCGGGCGGTGTCGGGCAACTGACGGGCCCTCTGCACGGGGCGAAGCAGCCCGCGCCGTCGCCCCGACCCGCCGTCCCGGACCGCCCTGGGAGGTGGGCCTGGCGACGGGCAGCCGGACCGCGCTGTATCCGGCCCGTTCCCTGGGCCGAGCTACGCGGCTCGATCGTAGGTGTAGTGCGGGGTGTGGTCGAGCATGTCGGCCGGGGTGACATCGTTCCAGGGGCGCATGGTGTCGTGGAGGTCGACGACGTTCGCGGTACCTGTCCCGGGGAGATACGGGGAGTCCGGGTGCAGCGCCTGCCATTCGGTCCAGAGCTTGTCGATGAAGGCGTGGTGCAGCCAGAACACCGGGTCGTTCGGTGAGACTCCGGTGGCCATCTGACCGCCGACCCAGACGTGCACGCGGTTGTGGAGGTTCACTCCACGCCAGCCCTCGAGGTGGTTACGGAAGCCGTCGGACGCGCTGTTCCAGGGCGGCATGTCATAGGTGCTCATCGCGAGGACGGTGTCGACCTCTGCGCGGGTGGGGAGTTGACGGCCGCCCGCGCCGAGCGTCCGGCGCAGGTAGCCGCGTCCGTCGACCCGTATGGAGATTCCCCAGCCGCCCGCGGCGGCGGCGAACGGCCCGTCCACCACCTGTCCGTCCCTGCTGCGACCGCTGCCGCCGAGGAAGTCCGCCGCCCAGAGTGAGGCGGCGGGCGTGCGATCGGCGGTCCAGTCCCAGTACGGGAGGGCGACGGACGGGTCGACGGACTGGAGAGCCTGCTCGAATTCGATGAGGAAGCGTCGGTGCCAGGGCAGGAAGGACGGGGATCGGTGGCCGACCCGGTCGCCGCTGTCGGTGTCACCCATGATGAAGGCGTTGTGGGTGGTGACGAACGAGTCGTAGCGGCCACTGCGCTTGAGTTCGAGGAGTGCGTCGACGAAGGCGCGCTTCTCGGTGCCGGTCAGGTCTGCCTGGTTCTTGCGTACGGTCATGGTGGCTGGTGCTCCGGGCTCAGGAGAGGTCGAGGGGGACGAGGGCTGCGCCCTGAAGTTCCCGGACAGCGGCGCGGGCCGCGGCGCGCGGCGTGGAGAGCGGCTCGTAGTGGGTGATGACGCTGATCCATGTGCCGTCGGCGTTGCGCATCAGGTGCAGTTCCTCGCCGTCGATATGCACGGTCCAGCCGCCGCCATGGTGGTCGTGGTGGCCGCCGCCGTGGCCGGGTGCGCCCTGGATGCGCCGGCCCAGGTAGACCTCGTCGAAGGCACCGGAGGCGGCGTGGGCGTGCGGCGTGGCCGGTGTCTTCGGTGCTCGGTCACGTGCGCTGCCGACGGCGGGCGCGGCGCCGATGACCGCGAGGCCGGCGGCGGCGCCGACGGCGCTGAGAGCCTGGCGGCGGGTGAATCGGGACATGGATGGTCTCCGCAGGTGCAAGGTGTTTCGGGACTGCAGTGCGATCGGCACCGCAGTCGCCATGCCTACCTGGGTCCGGCCGGTGAGCCGAAACCGGCGGAACGGGGTTGGGCGCCAAGTGGACAACTCGCCATGAGAGGTACAGACTTGAATGAAGTTGATCTTGTTCTCAGATCACCTTCACCTCGACCGTGAGCGGAGATTCCACCGTCTATGCGGTCAGGAGGCGAAGAATTTGCGGTGAGGGGCCGCTGGTTGTGTTCACCCTCACGTTGGCAACATGACCGGAACATATGCCTGTGCCGGTGGCCGTGAACCGTCGTCGTGCGCGGTGAGCACTACCTCCGCGGCGATGCGGCCCGTCGCAGGGGACGGTAAGCCCGGCCGAGGGACAAAGCCGGGCTCCTGCACTCGCCTCGCAGGGCGCCGGACATGTGGTCCCCAGCGGCGCCGCGCACAGTGGGCGTGATCAAGGTGTCCTTCCGTCACCTGATCGGCTCAGAAGGACCTAGAGTGTGCGCGTGACCGAGCAGAATCCCGAACTCATCGCGGGCCGGTACCAACTGGTCGAACGCATCGGCCAGGGCGGTATGGGTAGGGTCTGGCGTGGACTCGACCAGCAGCTCTTCGGACGCGAGGTCGCCGTCAAGGAGATCCTCTTCCCGCCGGGCATGGACGACGCCGACCGTGCCGCGCTGCTCCGGCGGTTCACCGGCGAGGCCCGCGCGGCGGTCACTCTCAGCCACCCCGGGATCATCACCATCCATGACGTCGTGGAGCACCACGGTGCCCCCGTCATCGTCATGGAGTTGATCCGCGGGCAGTCCCTGGCCGCCACCATCCGCGACCGGGGCCGGCTGCCCGTGCAGCGGGTCGCCGAGATCGGCGCCGCCATGCTCGACGCGCTGGCCGAGGCGCACGGAGCGCGGATCATCCACCGTGACATCAAGCCGGACAACGTGCTCCTGACCAAGGACCGTGTCGTCCTCACCGACTTCGGTATCGCCCACCTCGCGGACGCCACGACCAAGCTGAGCCACACCGGGATCGTCATCGGCACGCCGCAGTACATGCCGCCGGAGCAGCTGGAGGGTAAGCGCCCGACCCCCGCCAACGACCTGTGGGCGCTGGGCGCCACCCTCTACCACGCCGTCGAGGGGCACCCGCCGTTCGACGCGGAGGGGCTCCACGCCCTCGCCGTGGCCGTGTTCACCCGCCCGCACCGGCCGCCGGTCCACGCCGGCCCGCTGGCGCCCGTACTGGACGCGCTCCTCACCAAGGACCCGGCGCGGCGCGTGGGCGCCGCGGAAGCGGCCGAGATGCTGGCGTCGGTGCTGCGGTCCTCCCCGCCCCGGGCCGACTCGTCCGCCGGGCACGGGTCCGCTCCCGAACCCGAGCCCGCTCCCACACCCACGCCCGGTCCGAGGGCGACCCCCGTACCGGCACCGGACGCGGCGGCGGAGCACGGTTCCGCTTCGACCGCGCCGGAGCAGGCACCTTCGACGACGCCGTCACCGCGGACCCCCGCGCCGGAGCAGGCACCTTCGACGACGCCGTCACCGCGGACCCCCGCGCCGGAGCAGGCACCTTCGACGACGCCGTCACCGCGGACCCCCACCGTCCTGGACTCCGGGTCCGCGGCCGGCAGCCCGCGGCGCCCCGTGCCGGACCGTCCGACCGGCCCGCCCGTGCCCGAGCCCCCGGCCGAGGGCCCGGTCACGCTCGGGGCGACGCCCGAGATGAAACACGGCGGGCGGGCGTCCGCCCGGCGGCGGGCCCTCACCCGGCGCTCCGTGGTCCTGGGCACGGCGCTGGCCACGCTCGCCGCGGGCTCCGTCCTGACCTGGACCCTCACCCGGGACGATGACGCGCCCGGCGGCGGCGGCGGGGCGGCCGGCAGCGGCTCGGGAGCCTCCTCGGTCACGGTGGTGATCGGGGTGGACGCACCGCTCAGCGGCGGGCTGTCCTCGATGGGCGTCGGTATCAGGAACTCGGCCGACCTGGCGGCCAGGACCGCCAACGAAACCCGGCACGTCCCCGGGGTGAACTTCGAGATCATGGCCCTGGACGACGAGGCCGTCCCCGCCCAGGGCGGGTCCAATGCCGCCCAGTTCGTGTCCGACGAGAAGGTGCTGGGAGTCGTCGGCCCTCTCAACTCCGGCGTCGCCAAGGCCCTGGTGCCACCGCTCGCGCGGGCGGACATGGTCAACGTGTCGCCGGGCAACACCGACCCCGTGCTGACGATGGGCCCCGACTGGGCCGCGGGCACCAAGACCCGTCCGCACTCCACCTACTTCCGCACCGTCGCCACGGACGTCGACCAAGGGCCGTTCGCCGCCCGGTACCTGCATGGCGAGGCGAAGAAGACCAAGCTCTACGTGGTCGACGACGCGAGCGCCTACGGCGCCGCCCTCACTTTCGGCTTCACGGCGGAGTTCACGAAGCTCGGCGGGACCGTCGTCGGCACCGAGCAGGTCGACCCCGCGGAACGCGCCTTCGCGGGCCTCGCCGAGAGGGTCCGGTCCTCGGGCGCGGACGCCGTCTACTTCGGCGGCTACTACGACGCCGCGGCGCCGCTCTCCCGGCAGCTCGAGCAGGCGGGGGTGAACGTCCCCCTGATGGGCGGCGACGGCATCTTCGACCAGCAGTACCTCACGGCGAACCCGAAGGCCGAGGGTGACCTCGCGACCAACATCGGCGTTCCCGCCGAGGTGTCGGCGGCAGGGCAGGACTTCCTCGCCCGGTACGGGAAGGCGGGGTACCAGGAGGCGGCCGGCTGGTACGGCCCCTACGCGTACGACGCGACCTGGACCATCATCGAGGCGGTGAAGGCCGTCGTGACGGCCAACGGCGGCACCCTCCCCGGCAACGCCCGGGCGAAACTGCCGCAGGCCGTGGCGCGGCTGGCCTTCGACGGCGTCACGGGCCGCGTCGCCTTCGACGGGAACGGCGACACGGTCAACCGCCGGCTGACGGTGTACGCGGTGGACGACGGCTCCTGGGCGACCGTGAGGAGCGGACCCGCCACCCACTGACGCCCGCCGGGGCGGCGCGACCTGGAAGCAGTTCGGCCTGGGGCGCCGTGACTCGCGTGGTCTCCTGCGGGCCACTGGCCGCACGGTCCCGCTGCGCGCGGAGGCGGCCTACGCACGAACGGCGATGTGCATGGCCGGTGTTCCCTCCTGCCGACGGGTCAGGCAGAGAGGGTCCGCGACATCAGCCCCTCCGGCCATGGAGAGCACCCGCGAAGCGCGGAACCGGGTCGGGGTGGAGCCCGGTTCTGGAAGGGGGTAGCCCCTACGGCCACCAAACCGTAGGGGAGGGTAGGGGAAACGCCCGCCGCAGGCGCTATGCCTCCGCCCCCACCCCCCGCCGGAGCGCCACGAAGCGTCGTTCCCCGCACGCCCACACGTCCTTCAGCGCCCACCCCGCCGCCCGCCCGTACCGCAGCAGCGCCTCCGTGCCGACCCGCGCCCAGGGGAACGCAGAGCCCTCCGCCGTCGTGCCGTCGAAGACCTGGACGACGGTGCGTTCGTCCACGTCGAGCGGGGCCGCCTCGGCGATCAGCAGGCCGCGCGGTCGGACGAGTTCGGCCACCCGGGACAGCAGCGCACAAGGGTCGCCGCCGATGCCGGTGTTGCCGTCGATCAGCAGCGCCGTGTCCCAATGGCCCTCCCGTGGCAGGGGGTCGAACACCGAGCGGTGCAGCGCGCTGCCGCCGATCCGTATCGTGCGGGCCACGGCCTCCGGGCTGATGTCGATGCCGAGCGCGGTCCGCCCGCGCGCGGCGAGCGCGGCGACCAGGCGGCCGGGGCCGCAGCCGATGTCCAGGACGGCGCCGTGGCTGTGGGAGAGGACCGTACGGTCGGCGTCGTCGGGTTCCGCGCACCAGCGTTCGACCTCCAGGGGCAGCAGCCAGCCGTCGGGGCGGCGCAGGAACAGCGGGCCGCGGCCGGTGCGCAGGGCGTCCGTGTACGGGTCGGCCTGCCAGGGCGGCGCGGTCACCGCGCCGCCGCCCCGGATCCGGCCCCGGCCGTCGCGACCAGCGCGGCGGCGAACCGCGTGTGCGGCGCGGCGGCGGCCACCGCACGGGCGTCGTCGGGCGTGTCGACGTCCCGTAGCGTCGGCAGTTCACGCACCGTCAGCCCGGCTCCGACGAGCCGTTCCCGTTGCGCGGCGCCCGTGTCGGGCGACGACATGGGCACACCGAGCACGAGCCGGCCGTGCAGCGCGGGAGAGCCGAGACCGAGCGCCCAGAACCCGCCGTCGTCCGCCGGGCCGAACGCGGCTTCGCCGGGGCCCGGTTCCAGCCCGGTGGCGAGGAGCCGGGGGGAGACCTGCGGGGTGTCCATCCCGATCAGCAGGGCCGGCCCCTCCGCCCCGCACAGCGCGAAGGCGGCCGCGAGCCGCACGTCGAGGCCGCCGCCGCACTGCGGCGCGACCTCGAGGCCCGGTGGCAGCCACGCTCCCGGCTCGCCGTCGAGCACCAGGATCCGCCGCCGGGCGGGGGTGGCGAGGACCGCGTCGAGGGTGTCCCGCAGCGCGGCCTCGGCGAGCCCGGCGGCCTCCTTCGGGGTGTAGGCGGGAGTGAGACGTGTCTTGACCCGGCCGGGCACCGGCGCCTTCGCGATCACCAGCAGCGTGCCGCTCACCGCGTCCCGCCGTTCACCAGGGAACGCGGCGGTTCCGCCAGCACCGCGCTCATGTCCCGTACGGCGTGCCAGGTGCCCGACCATGTGCCCGTCACCTTCGATCTCCCCGATCTCGGGAGGTAGGGGACATCGACCTCCGTCACCCTCAGGCCCGTGTCGCAGGCGCGGACCACCATTTGGAGGGGGTAGCCGCTGCGACGGTCCGTCAGGTCGAGGGCCAGCAGGTCGGTGCGGCGCGCGGCCCGCATGGGGCCGAGGTCGCGCAGCCGCAGGCCGGTGCGCCGGCGCAGCATCCGGGACAGGGCGGCGTTGCCGGCCCGCGCGTGCGCCGGCCACACCCCCCGCCGCTGCGGTCGCCGCCGGCCCAGCACCAGGTCCGATTCGCCGTCCGCGATCCGGCGGACGAACCCGGTCAGCAGTCCCGGGTCGAGCGACGCGTCGCAGTCGCAGAAGCACACGTACTCGGCCTCGGCCGCACGCAGCCCCGCATGGCAGGCGGAACCGAAGCCGCGCCGGGGCTCGTGGACGACGACGGCGCCGAGCGTGCGGGCGATCTCCGCGGAGCCGTCCGTCGAGCCGTTGTCGACGACGATCGCCCGCCAGCCGGTCGGGATGCGGGCCAGCACCCAGGGGAGCGCCTCCGCCTCGTCGAGACAGGGCAGGACCACGTCGGCGGTCAGCATGCCGCGTCCCCCGGCCCGCCCGCAGCGAACTCGGCCATGCCTTCGTCGAAGCCGACGCGGGGCTTCCAGCCCAGTTCGGCGCGCAGCCGGGCCGAGTCGGCGGTGATGTGCCGTACGTCGCCGAGTCTGAACTCGCCGGTGACGACCGGCTCCGGCCCGCCGTGCGCGGCGGCCAGGGCGGCCGCCGTCTCGCCGACCGTGTGCGGGGTGCCGCTGCCGGTGTTGTACGCGGTGAGAACGCCCGGCTCCCGCCCGTGGACCGCCTCCAGGGCGACGGCGTTCGCCTCCGCCACGTCCCGCACGTGGACGAAGTCCCTGCGCTGGCCGCCGTCCTCGAAGACCCGGGGCGCCTCGCCGCGTTCGAGCGCCGATCGGAAGAAGGCCGCGACGCCCGCGTAGGGGGTGTCACGCGGCATCCCGGGGCCGTACACGTTGTGGTAGCGCAGGGCGACGGCGCGTCCGCCCGTCGATCTGGCCCAGGCCGCCGCCAGGTGCTCCTGCGCCAGCTTCGTCGTGGCGTACACGTTCCGGGGGTCGACGGGCGCGTCCTCCCCGACGAGGCCGGGGACGAGCGCGTTGCCGCAGGTGGGGCACAGCGGTTCGAACCGGCCGGCCGCGAGGTTGGCCGCGGCGCGCGGACCGGGCCGTACCCGGCCGTGCCGGGCGCAGTCGTAGCGGCCCTCGCCGTAGACGACCATCGACCCGGCGAGCACCAGGTCGGCGACCCCCGCCTCGGCCATCGCCGCGAGCAGCACGGCCGTGCCGTGGTCGTTGCAGCTGACGTAGTCGGGCGCGTCGGAGAAGTCGGTGCCGAGGCCGACCATCGCCGCCTGGTGGCAGACGGCGTCCACGCCGCGCAGTGCGTCCGCCACCGCCGCCGGGTCCCGCACGTCCGCGTGGATCCACGCGCCGCCGGGCGGCAGGGGCGGCCGGGGGCGGGCCGCGGAACGGGCCGCGGGGAGAAGGGCGTCGAGGACCACCGGGTCGTGGCCCCGCGCGGTGAGCGCCGCGACGATCTGCGAGCCGATGAAGCCCGCGCCACCTGTGACTAGTACACGCATGCTGCGACGCTACGACGCGCGGACCCGCGGATCGCCGGTCCGCGCCGGGCCGTCACAGGTACGTAAGGAGTGCACTGCTCCGGTCAGGTGCCCCGCTCCGCCTTATGGGGCTGTCAGGTACGCCAGCCCCGGATGCTCGGCCCGGTAGCCGTCGAGGAGGCGGCGGGCCACGCTCACGGAGTCGACCAGCGGATGCAGGGCGAAGGCCTTCACCGCGCTCGCCCGCGAACCGCTCTCCGCCGCGGCGAGCACCTCGCGTTCGACCGCCTTGACGGCGGTGACGAGCCCGACCGCGTGGTACGGCAGGGGGTCGACGCTCACCGGGTGGGCGCCCCCGGCGTCGACCAGGCACGGGACCTCGATGACGGCGTCGGAGTCCAGCACGGAAAGGGTGCCGCGGTTGCGGACGTTGAGGATCAGCGTGGTGCGCTCGTCGCGGGCGACGGCACGCATCAGG
Source organism: Streptomyces sp. Tu 2975 (assembly GCF_009832925.1). GTDB lineage: Bacteria > Actinomycetota > Actinomycetes > Streptomycetales > Streptomycetaceae > Streptomyces. The sequence goes on along the minus strand of NZ_CP047140.1, from coordinate 1,206,220 downwards.
GCGAGTGCCACCTTCTCGTAGCCGCCGGACTCCAGGTCGTCCTCGTCGCGTTCGCCGACGCCCGCCGCGTCCCGGTTGGCGGCCATGTACGTGGCCTCCCGCTCGGCGAGCGTACGGCGCCAGGCCGTCAGGGCGGGCGTTTCCGGACGCTGCATCTCCGCGTAGAAGCGGCCCTGCTGGCGGCCGAGGAACGCGCCCCGGGTCTGCTCGGCCTCCGTGTAGGCGCGTACCGTCTCGCGGTTGAAGTAGTAGTAGTGCAGGTATTCGTTGGGCACCGCCCCCAGGGACCGCAGCCACTCCGGCCCGAAGAGCCTGCCCTCCTCGAAGGAGGCCAGGGCGTCGTCGTCGGCGAGCAGCCGCGGCAGTCGGTCGCGTCCGCCGACGCGCAGTCCGCGCAGCCAGCCGAGGTGGTTGAGGCCCACGTAGTCGATCCAGGCGCTCGCGGGGTCGGCGCCCAGCACTTTGGCCACCCGCCTGCCGAGCCCGACGGGCGAGTCGCAGATCCCGATGACGCGGTCGCCGAGGACATGGCTCATCGCCTCGGTGACCAGGCCGGCCGGGTTGGTGAAGTTGATGACCCACGCGTCGGGGGCGAGCGCGGCGATACGGCGGGCGATGCCCACGGCCACGGGCACCGTGCGCAGCCCGTAGGCGATGCCGCCCGCGCCGACGGTCTCCTGTCCGAGCACACCTTCGGCGAGGGCGACCCGCTCGTCCGCCGCACGGCCCTCCAGTCCGCCGACCCGGATGGCGGAGAAGACGAAGTCCGCGCCGCGCACGGCCTCGTCGAGGTCCAGGGTCACGAAGACCTCGGGCGCGTCCGGGTGCCCGGCCGCCTGCTCGGCGAGCACCCGGGACACGGCGTCCAGCCGGCCGCCGTCCACGTCGTGGAGGGTGACGCGGGTGATCCGGCCCTCTCCTTGATCGCCGAGCAGTGCCCCGTACACCAGAGGGACCCGGAATCCGCCGCCGCCGAGAATGGTGAGCTTCATGCCCGTACGCTACTCGGCGGCCGCGGGCGGGCCCGTCCTACGGGTGGAAGCGTCGGCCGAGGTGGAGCGCGTCCGAGCGGAGAGGGAAGCGTCAGCCGAGGTCGAACGCGTTGGGCAGGCCGAGCCGGTGGCGGGTGCGGTCGTGCCGCTTGAAGGGCTCCATCTCCGGGGCACGGAACAGTGGTGTGATCGTGCAGCGCGGCGCGGTGGAGCCGGCGTTGTCCAGCAGGGCGTTGACGGCGGCACGGGCGGAGGCGTTCGCGCCCTCCATGGTCGCGAGGTCGATGTCGACCGAGACGTAGTCGCCGGCGAGGAAGAAGTTCGGGATCCGCGTCGCCGCCTGCGGGCGGTTGTGGAACGTCCCCACAGGGTGGATGAGGAGTTCGTCGTCGTTGGTGGGGTGCGGGGTGCCGAGGCCGTCGACGCCGGGGTCGAGGAACCAGGAGTGCAGGGCGCTGTCCTTGAGGACCACCTTGCCGGTGTCGTTCAGTGCCGCCTTCAGCTGGGCCCACACCTCCTTGGCGACCTCCGTGCGGGTGCACTGCTTCGCGGTCCTGCCGTACAGGATGCCGGGCCGGTCCCATTCGGAGACGTCCACCGACAGGCAGTCCACGGCCACCCCGTCGCCGTAGTCGGCCGGGAAGTCACGGCCGGGCCAGTGCGCGGCCTGCTGGATCGCGGTCAGCGCCCAGGGCGAGTCGATGCAGTTGAGGTGGCCGTGCAGCAGCGGGGCGCGTTCGGTCAGATAGAACTGGATGCCGGTCATCCAGTCGGTCCGCAGCTTGTCGCAGCGCGCGAGCTGCGGGTCGGCGGCACGCAGCGCGGGTCCCCAGGTGCGCCGGGCGTGTTCCACCGGCATCGCGGAGATGTAGTGGTCGGCGGTCACCGACTCGTGCCCGCCCTGCGGGTTCTCGATCACGGCCGCGGTGACCCGCCCGGTGGCGTACTTCACCTCCCGTACGGTCCAGCCGACCTTGAACTCCACGCCCAGAGAGCGCAGATGGGTCACCCACGGGTCGATCCACGCCTCGTTGGTGGGGGCGTCGAGGATACGGTCGAGCGGGCCGTCGGCCCCGCGGCCCAGCGCGTTGAGGACGAACGCCTCGAGCAGCGTGGCGACGGTGCGGGTGCTGGCCTCCTCGGCCTTGGTCGCGACGATGTTGCGGGTGAGCCCGACGGCGAGGATGCGCTGGTAGTCGTAGCCCATCTCCTCCGCCCTGATGAATTCCCACCAGGGTGTGGCCTCCCAGGTCCGGTCGCGGCGCTCGTCGCAGCTGGTGAGGAAGACGAGCAGGCGGTTCACGAAGTACGCGGTCTCGTGGAAGGGGATGCCGAGGGCCGTGTCCAGCATCGCGGTCAGGGCACGGCGGATGTCGTCGAGGGTGAGGCCGGGCGGCCGGTGGCCGGGCCAGGGGAGCGGGATGCGCAGGTCCTCGCGGCCGGTGCGGCTGAACGACATCTCGGCCGGCGCGACCAGGTTGTCCCGGACGCCGCCCGGCTTCCCCGGGAAGGGGATGCGGCGCATGGTGTCGGGCAGGTTGTGGTAGATCCCGGGGATGAAGCGGAAGCCGTGCTCGGCGGGCAGGGGTCTGCGGCCGCCCCTGGCGCTGTCGGGCACGTCCATGCTCCGGGCCTTGCCGCCGAGCGCCCGGCGCTCGTAGACGGTGACCCGTAACCCGCGCTCGGCGAGTTCATGAGCCGCTGTCAGCCCGGCGACACCGCCGCCGAGGACGGCGACGGAGGGCGCCGGCGCGGCAGCGGCGGCCGCGGTCCCGGTGGCCGCGGCGGTCGCGAGCGCCGCGGTGCCGCCCACGGCTGCGGCGCCCGCCATGAACGTACGTCGTGAGGTAGGCCGTGAGGTACGTCGTGACGTGCCGGAACGATCCATCCGAAGCCCCTTACCGACGGTAACTTTCGCGTCCGGCGCTGGAGCATACGGAGGTCCCTCACGACGCGGAAGCCACGCGTGCGCCGCCTTTGCTCAATGGCTGGAAAATGAAGCCATGGCCCGACGAACCAAACGCACCAGAGGCACCACGCCTCCCACCCTCACCGCCGAATCGCCCTGCCCCTGCGGGCTGACCGCCCCGTACGGGGAGTGCTGCGGCCGGTTCCACAGCGGGGAGGAGTCCGCGCCCACGGCCGAGCTGCTGATGCGCTCGCGCTACAGCGCCTTCGTCGCCCATGACGCGGCGTATCTGCTGCGCACCTGGCACTCGTCGACCAGGCCCCGGCATCTCGAGCTGGACCCGGGCATGCAGTGGACCTCTCTGGAGATCGTCGCCACCACGGACGGCAGCGCCTTCCACTCGAGAGGCACCGTGACCTTCCGTGCCCGCTACCGCCAACACGGCAGCCGGGGCGAGCTGCACGAACACAGCAAATTCGCACGTGAGGGCGGCGCTTGGGTGTATGTCGACGGCACCTTCATCGAGTGAGGCCGCGGGCGGTCAGCGGTGCCTGCGCGGCATGACCGTGAGCCGGGGACGGCGGTCAGCGGTGCCGGCGCGGCATGACCGTGAGCCGGGGGTCGTACGCGGCCAGGACCTTGTTGGCCCGCGCCAGCGTGGCGAGCGCGTGCTCCCGGTCCGCCCGGTCCTCCGCGCACAGCGGCCCGCGGAACAGGCTCACCTCGCGCGCCGCGCACTCGGCGTCGATCTCCGCCTGGAGGATGTGGACCGGCATGCAGGACCCGATCAGCGCCGCGACGCGGTCGGGGATCGGCACCGGGACGAGGGGGGAGGCGGTCACGTGAAGTCCTTCTTTACCGTACGGGTCGCCCCGTGATCTCGTTACGCGGGAGTGAGTCGACCGCGTCCCGGCCGAGCCGCCCAGGAAGGACGAGGGTGCCGTACGAGAGGCGCGCACCGCACCCTTCGCCCGGCCGTCCGTCCCCAGCGGCACCGCCGACATACCTTACGCGAACGCCGCCGAAGCACCCGAATCGGCGGCCTTGCGGCGCAAAAGGGACTCCGACGGCCGGAATCCGGGCCGCTGGAACCGAATGCGCAGCTCAAGTGGGTGAAACCGTGAGCGGGTTGATCTCTGCGGGGCTGCGGAGGGCGCACCGCGCCGCCCTGCCGCCCTGCTCCGGCCACGGCGCCACCGTGCCCGCTCCCGCCGTCGGGGCCGCCGGCGGCCGCCCCCTGTCGATCTACAGTGTCTCCTTCGCGGCCCGGAGCCTCGGCGGTCAGTGAGGCAAAAGGGCAGGTCAGAGCTGTGCGGGCAGGGCGTGATGCGCCACGCCCGCCGACGGGGCCGACCGGAGTACGTACCCGTCGGACCGCGCCCGCCCCCTCGGGCGCGGACCCGATGGTGACACTGGCCACACTCCGCCCGGACGCCCCCGCGAGGAGATCGTCCGGCTTTGATGAGCCCTCCCGTGGCCAGCCGTCGGTGACGGACACCCGATGATCACCGGCCCGGGGCGGCGCGTCCTCGTGCCGCCTTCGGCGATCAGGACGCGCCGCCCGCGCCCGGAGTGGACCGGCGGCGCGGTTTGCGGTCCGGAACAGTCGCGGGACACGCCGTTCACGGAGCGGGGCACCGGTCTCAGCGCGCCCCGCCGTCGCGGCGCTCCCGTAGGTGGAGTGCGCGCAGCACACCCTCGGTCGCGAACCGGCTCTCGGGGTCGGTGAGCTGATCACCGAAGATCGATTCGAGATTGCGCAGCCGGTAGCGGACGGTCTGCGGGTGCACATCGAGCAGCTCACCCATCTGTGCGGCGGTGCCACGGGTGTCCAGCCAGATCCGCAGAGTCTCTATCAGCCGGTTGCGGCGCGTGGGCGTCAGCCGGGCGAGAGGGGCGAGTTCGCGCTCCGCCAGCTGGTTCAGCAAGGCCGGGTCCGACAGCAGCCACAGCGTGAGCATGTGGTCGGAGCAGAAGGTGAGCGGGGCGTCGTCCACGACACCCGAGTCGGCGAAGTCGAGGAGGCGGCGGGCCCATCGGATGGAGTCCGCGGCTTCGGCGGTCGGTACGGTCAGTCCCACGGCGGCCCGGTGGCCGGTCAGCGCGTTCTCCAGCGTGTGTCTTCGCTGGTCGTCGACCGGTCCCGGGACGAGTAAGTGCGGGTGCGGTCCGCCGAGTTCCGCCAGGACATCGTTGTCGAGCTCCGTTCCGGCCAATTCCGGGGACGTCCGCAGGGCGACGAGGGTGACCTTCTCGGGCAGCGGCCACCCCGCCTGCTCGGACAGTTCCGCGATCGCGGAGCGCGGCACCGGCGGTCCGGCCATGATCAGGTGCAGCAGCCTGCGGCGGACGGTCGCCTCCTGTGCGACCGTTCTCGCCTGCACCTCCAGATAGCCCTCCCTGGTGAGCGCCTCGAGTTCGTCCACATAGGCGAAGAGGGCGTCGGCGAAGCTCAGCATCAGGGTGGGGGAGAGGTTGTAGCGCCGGCCGATCCGCTTGGCGCGGCGCAGGGCCACGCGGGCACCGAGCCGGTAGGCCCCGTGGAGGGAGTCGAGGCTCCGGCCCTCGTACGCCTCGAACCGGCCGAAGCGGCGCAGCATCTCGTCGCGCAGCGGTGACGGCGCCGAGGGGGACGCCACCTGGTCGACGAAGACGGAGATGTTCTGTTCGACGCCGATCTGGATGGCGTGCCCGTACGGGCCCTTCAGTAACCTTCCGTACTCCGGATAGGCGCGGGTCACCTCGATGCCGATCTCCTGGATCAGGCTGGGCAGTTCGGGCCTGATGATGGCGGCGAACTCCTGTGGCAGCGGCCCGAGCGGCTCTCCGGCGTCCGACGGCTGGGTGGTCGTTCTCGGCATGGTTGTCCCCTCGATCTCCGGGTGTCCGGTGGGGGTGGGGGCTGTGGGGGAAGCGCTCCCACGGACCGACAGGCGTGACGACTTCGTGGGGGCTGAACATAGTCCAGCGCGGAGCGCCTGCACAGCGGTCGGGACGGGTCGGCATGTGCGCGTACCGGTCGGGGGGAGCGGGCGGTTCGCCACGTGGCGCCGGGAGAGGAGTGCTCACTTCCGGACAAGAATCCGGGGCGGTCTGTGGCGCCGGCGACAAGAAAATACCGGCTGGTAGCGGCATTGCGGGAATCTGCCGAACCGGTATTGCGCGTCTGGTTACCCGCTCGTAGCGTCACTTCGGAAAGATGCACGACCGGGTGGCCATGAGAATTCGACCCGCGTTCCAGAACTGAGCCGCAACGCTTTTCGGCCCGCCGCCAGGGCCGAAAAGGGTCCATCAGGCAAGCCCATCCCCCTGAAGGGAACTACCCGTGCGAAGAATTGCCAGAAGCGCCATGATCGCCACGGCGGCGCTCACCGCCGCACTCGGTATGACGGTGACGCAGGCCTCGGCCACGTCACTGGTCACATGGACGGTCACCCCCGGCGGTGCGTTCACCGCCGTAGCGACGAACCCCACCCTCACGGTGCCCGCCGCCACGCTGGACTGTGCCTCCTCCAACGCCTCGGGCTCGCTCGTCTCCGGCTCGGGCAACGCAGGCGACGGCATCGGCACCATCGCGAGCCTGACGTTCGAGGACTGCTCGGTCATCGGCATCCCGTTCGACGTCACCAGCAAGAACTTCCCTTGGAGCCTGAACGCCACCGGCGTCAGCGCGGTGCCGAACGCGGTCGACGGCTCCATCACCGGCGTCGACGCGAGCATCAGCGGCTCCGGCTGCACCGCCGACTTCGCCGGTACCGTCACCGGCCACTACAAGAACGACACCAAGCAGCTGGTGATCAACGGCGGCAGCCTGGTCGCCTCCGGCGCCGACTGCCTCGGCCTGATCAACGACGGCGACGAAGCGCTGTACGAGGCCGTCTACGCGGTCTCGGGCAGCCACACGATCTCCCCGGACTGACACCCGCCGGCAGCCGCGCGGCCCGCCCCGTGACCCGGTCCCCCGGGCGCGGGGTTCCCGCGGCGGATCTCCGAGCGGATCGATATCCCCGGCAACAAAGGCCGAACACCAGTCAATGGGGGGCACCATGACGGGCGTTGCGAAACGTCCTCCTCGCATTTCCCGTGTCGCCTTTCTCGGCGCCGCGGGATTGGTCGCGGGAATTCTGGCAGGTCCCGGTTCTGCCGCCCGGGCGCAGGACACCGATGTAAGCGTGGCCTACGAGTGCGCATTCCCGTCGGGAACACATACCGTGACCGCCGCGATCATCGGCACCTTTCCCGACGCGGGCGTGGTGAACCGGCCCGTCCGGCCCGGTGGACCGGCCGTGCGGCTGACGATCGGGCCGGCCGCCCTCGAAGGCGTGCTGCCGGAGGGCACGACGGCCGTCGCCGGTCTTGCCGATCTCACCGTGCTGGTCGCGCAGAAAGGGCGTACCGCCGAAGCCCGTTGGGGAGCTCTGGCCGCGCCGGCCGTCCCCGTACCGGACGCCTCGGGTGACCTGGTGCTCGAACACAGCGGCGCCGTCCCCTCCGTGACCGTCACCGCCCCCGGCGACATCACCTTCACCGCGGGCGCCATGAGACTGGAACTGCGGCCGCAGACAGGTGAGGAGACGCAGCCGGCGGCGCTGCCCCCCGTCGACTGCCGGCCGGCCGACGGACAGGACGCCCTGCTGGCGACCGTGCCCGTGCCCGGCGGCACCCGGCCCGACCCCTCGCAGGAGCCGGGCCCCTCCGCGTCCCCCACCGCCGAGGAGCCCGTGCGGCCGCAGGACATCGCCGTGGAACCCTCGCCGTCCGAGCCCCGGAGCCCCTGCCCGACGGAGAAGCCCGCCGGCGGGATCGACGAGAGCTTCGTGCCCCAGCCCCCGCCCGGCGGCGAACCGCCCCGCGTCACCGTCCTGCCCGGCAGGCTCGGCTGCGCGTACGCCGTCGGCTTCGCCAACGTCGAGAAGCTCGGCGGCGCCATGATCGTCAATGACCCCTCCGACGCTCCGCGGTTCATCAACGTGCTGGCCGTCACCCGCTCGGTGTCCCGTCCTGGCACCCGGCCCGGCGGCAGCTACTTCCGCGCCGACTCCTACGGCGAACTGCCGTTGCCGGACGCCACATCGACCTTCCTCACCTTCGGCTTCCAGCCCGTCACCGCGAAGGTCGAGTTCACCAACGGCCCCGTCACCATCTCCACCGGAACCATCGGCTCACCGCCCAACAGGGTCAACTTCGCCCAAGCGGGCTTCTACCAGTCGCTGCGCGTCTACGACGTCGAGGTCAACGGCACACCGCTGGACGTCGGCCCCGCCTGCCGGACGGCACGCCCCTACAGGGTCGTCCTGCACGGCAAGTTCCCCGACTACGAGAACGTCTTCAAGGGCGGACCGATGCGAGGCACCGTGACGATCCCCGAGTTCTCCGGCTGCGGTACGGGCGGTGAGGACCTCGACCAGCTGTTCAGCGCGTCACTGTCCGGGCCGGAGAACCTGATCGCCATGAGGCAGGGCCCGTTGTGCATCCCGAACAGCCCGAACAACGAGTGCCCGCCCACGATCCCGTCGCTACCCGGCCAGGAGTCCTGAGGAGCCGTCCTCCCGATGACCGCGTTCCCGCACCGCCCGGCCGCGGCCGGGCCGGCGCCCCCGCCAGGCACCCGTACGCAACCGTACGCACCCGGGGACAAGGTTTCCCCACCGCGTTGTCATGGCGTGACAAACCACTGAGTTCGGCCTGAAAGCGCTGGTCACAGCCATTGCCCCGGCTGCGTACCCGAACGTAACGTGCGGGCGCCCGGTGCACTTCCGCCACATTCGACACCTGTGTGCAGCCCGCTGCCCACGGACCTTGAACGGGAGGTGAAATGGGAATCGAGGTAGTCGTCGAAGGACTCACCAAGTCCTTCGGCAAACAGAACATCTGGCAGGACGTCACGCTCACCCTCCCGGCCGGAGAAGTCAGCGTCATGCTCGGGCCCTCGGGAACCGGCAAGACCGTCTTCCTCAAATCCATCATCGGACTGCTCAAGCCGGAACGCGGCCGCGTCCTCATCGACGGCGTCGACATGGTGGGCAGCCCCGAACGCGACATCTACGAGACGCGCAAGCTGTTCGGCCTGATGTTCCAGGACGGCGCGCTCTTCGGATCGATGACACTCTTCGACAACATCGCCTTCCCCTTGCGTGAACACACCCGCAAGAAGGAGTCGGAGATCCGGCGCATCGTGATGGAGCGCATCGAGGTCGTCGGACTCCTCGGCGCCGAGGGCAAACTCCCCGGCGAGATATCCGGCGGTATGCGCAAACGCGCCGGGCTCGCCCGCGCCCTGGTCCTGGACCCGCAGATCATCCTCTGCGACGAGCCCGACTCCGGTCTCGACCCCGTGCGCACGGCCTACCTGTCGCAGTTGCTGATCGACCTCAACGCGCAGATCGACGCCACGATGCTGATCGTCACCCACAATCTCGACATCGCGGCCACCGTTCCCGACAACATGGGCATGCTCTTCCGCCGCAACCTCGTCACCTTCGGGCCCCGCGAGGTGCTGCTGACCAGCGAGGAACCGGTCGTCGCCCAGTTCCTCGGCGGGCGGCGCGAAGGCCCCATCGGGATGTCGGAGGAGAAGGACGCCGCCACCCTGGCGAAGGAGCAGCGGTCCGGCGTCGGCGACCACGTCCGGCAGCCGCGGACCGTCGTCCCCCAGCTGGAACCCTCACCCGGGATGCCCGTCCGCCAGGGTGCGCTGCGCCGCAGGGAACGGGTGCTCGGCATGATGGCCCAGCTGCCGGAGGCGGCCCGCACCGCGATCATGCGGAGCTACGGTCCGGCCGGCCGCGGAGTCCCCGGATGACCGCCCCGCTGCCGGTGCGGCCGCCCGCACCGTCCGACGACAGAGCGGCCCACGTGCCGACGCCGGGAAGGCCCTCGAAGCTGCTCGCCCCGATGCGCGAGACCGGCAGGCTGTTCGCGCTCGCCGCCGAGGTGACCCGGGCGATCTTCCGCCGGCCGTTCCAGTTCCGCGAGCTCGTCGAGCAGTTCTGGTTCGTGGCCAGTGTCACCATCCTCCCGGCCGCCCTCGTGTCCATCCCGTTCGGTGCGGTCATCGCCCTCCAGGTCGGCTCGCTCACCCAGCAGCTCGGCGCGCAGTCGTTCACCGGCGGCGCCAGCGTCCTCGCCGTCATCCAGCAGGCGAGCCCGCTGATCGTCGCCCTGCTGATCGCCGGCGCCGGCGGCTCGGCGATCTGCGCCGACCTCGGCTCCCGGAAGATCCGCGAAGAGCTCGACGCCATGGAGGTCATGGGCGTCTCGCCCGTCCAGCGCCTGGTCGTACCGCGGGTGCTGGCCACCATGCTGGTCGCCGTACTCCTCAACGGCATGGTCTCCGTCGTCGGCACCCTCGGCGGCTACTTCTTCAACGTGATCATGCAGGGCGGCACCCCCGGCGCTTACCTCGCCAGCTTCTCCGCCCTCGCGCAACTGCCCGACCTCTACATCAGCGAACTCAAGGCCCTGATCTTCGGCTTCATCGCGGGCATCGTCGCCGCCTACCGCGGACTCAACCCGCGCGGTGGCCCCAAGGGCGTCGGCGACGCGGTCAACCAGTCCGTCGTCATCACCTTCATGCTGCTGTTCTTCGTGAACATGGTCCTCACGGCGATCTATCTCCAGATCGTCCCCCGAAGGGGGCTGAGCGATGTCCGTGCTCGGCCGGCTGGACCGCGGCGGCGACCAGCTCATCTTCTACGTACGGGCCCTCCTGTGGATCCCGAAGACCCTGCGCCGCTATCTGCGCGAGGTCCAACGCCTGCTCGCCGAGGTCGCATTCGGCAGCGGCGGCCTCGGCGTCATCGGCGGCACCATCGGCGTGATGATCGCCATGACCCTGTTCACCGGCACCGTCGTCGGACTCCAGGGGTACGCGGCCCTCAACCAGATCGGCACCTCGGCCTTCACCGGCTTCGTCTCCGCCTACTTCAACACCCGGGAGATCGCGCCGCTCGTCGCCGGCCTCGCGCTCTCGGCCACGGTGGGCGCCGGTTTCACCGCCCAGCTCGGCGCGATGCGCATCAACGAGGAGGTCGACGCGCTCGAGGCGATGGGCGTGCGGTCCATGCCGTACCTGGTCACCACCCGGATCATCGCCGGCGTCGTGGCCATCATCCCGCTGTACGCGATCGGACTGCTCAGCTCCTACCTCGCCTCGCGCTGGGTCACCGTGCTGTTCAACGGCCAGTCCGCGGGCACGTACGACCACTACTTCGATCTCTTCCTCTCCCCGGACGACGTCCTGCTGTCGATCCTCAAGGTGCTGATCTTCAGCGTGATGGTGATCCTCGCGCACTGCTACTACGGCTTCCGCGCCTCCGGCGGCCCGGCCGGTGTGGGCGTGGCCGTCGGCCGCTCCGTGCGCAACGCCATCGTGCTGATCAGCCTCACCGACTTCTTCCTCTCGCTCGCCATCTGGGGCGCGACCACGACGGTGAAGGTGGCCGGATGACCGCGCACACGGCAAGAAGACGGCTCGCGGGCGTGGCCTTCCTGCTCGTGCCCGTGCTGCTCGTATGGCTCTCGGTGGCCGTCTACGACAAGAAGTTCACCGACGACGCCACCGTCACCGTCCTCACCGGAGCGGCCGGCAACGAGATGCACCGGGGCGCCGAGGTCAAACTGCGCGGCGTCGTCATCGGCGAGGTCCGCGACATCCGTGCCGACGGCACCGGAGCCCGGCTGACCCTCGCCGTCGACCGGGACGAGCTCCGGCGGGTGCCCGCCGACGTCACCGCACAGATGCTGCCGACGACTCTCTTCGGAGAGCGTTTCGTCGCCCTGGTGCCGCCCGCCCGAGACTCCTCCGCACGTACGCTCGGCGCGGGGGACACCATCACCCAGGACCGTTCCAGCAACGCCGTCGAACTGGAACAGGTCCTCGACAACGTGCTGCCGCTGCTGACCGCCGTCAAGCCGGAGAAGCTGTCCGCCACCCTCACCGCCGTCTCCCAGGCACTCCAGGGCCGCGGCGACCAGCTCGGCGAAACGCTCGTCACCCTCGAAGGCCACCTGAAGAAGCTCAATCCGCAACTCCCGGTGCTCAACCGGGACATCGCCCACCTCGTCGAGGTGAGCCATCTCTACGCGGACGCCGCGCCCGACGTGCTCCAGGCGCTCACCGACTTCACCACCACCAGCGGCACCATCGCCGACCAGCAGGCACAGCTCGCCGGATTGTACGGCTCGGCCACCACATCGGCGCAGGACCTCACCGCCTTCCTGCGAAAGAACCGGAACAACCTGATCCGGCTGGCCGCCGCCGGCCGGCCCACCCTCGAACTCCTCGCCGAGTACTCGTCCTCCTTCCCGTGCACCCTTCGCACCCTCGCCGGGTTCGTACCCGCCATGGACAAGGCCCTCGGCAAGGGCACCGACGAGCCGGGGCTCCACGTGGACGTGACCGCCGTGCCCTCGCTGGGCACGTACGTGCCCGGCAGGGACACCCCGGTCTACGACAGCGGCGGCGGACCGCACTGTTACGCCGTCCCGTACACCGGCAGGCCCGCCCCCTCCGCCGCGCGGGCGGCCGCCGAGAGCCTCGGTCTGCCCAACTCGCCGCAGGAGAACCGGCTCGTCAACGAACTGATGGCGCCGGAGCTGAAGCAGACCCCGGACAAGCTGCCCGACTGGAGCAGTGTGCTGACCGGCCCCGTCTACCGCGGTGCGGAGGTGACGCTCAAGTGAAACGCCGCTCTCTCGTGGGACCGCTGGTCAAGTCCCTCGCGTTCATCGTCGTGACCGTCCTCGCCACCACCGCCCTCGCGTTCGGCATCGCCAACACGTCTGTCGGCGATACGTCCCCCTACAAGGCGCGCTTCACCGACGCTACCGGACTCGTCCCCGGTGACAGCGTGCGCATCGCGGGGGTCAAGGTCGGCCAGGTCGAGTCGGTGAAGGTCGTCGAGCGCCGGGTCGCCGAGGTCGCCTTCAACGTCCGGAAGGGCCGCACCCTGCCCGCCTCGGTCACCGCGTCGATCAAGTACCTCAACATGGTCGGGCAGCGCTACATCGATCTCGACCAGGGGACCGGGCCGGTCGGCCGCGCCTTCGCCGCCGGCGGCACCATCCCGCTGGAGCGCACCACTCCCGCCCTCGACCTCACCCAGCTGTTCAACGGCTTCCAGCCGCTGTTCGAAGGCCTGTCGCCCGGTGAGATCAACGACCTCGCCGGGTCCATCGTCCAGGTGCTCCAGGGCGAGGGCGGCACCGTCGACAGCATCCTGCGGCACGTCGGCTCGCTGACCGGCACCGTCGCCGCGAAGGACAAGGTCATCGGCGAGGTCGTCAAGAACCTCGACACCGTCCTGAAGACCGTCAACGACCGCGAGGCGGGCTTCGACGAACTCGTGGTCACCCTCCAGAAACTGGTCAGCGGATTCTCCGGCGACCGCAAACCTCTCGGGGAGGCCGTCGCGGCCATGGCAGACCTCACCACCGTCACCGCCGACCTCCTGAAGGACGGCCGGCAACCCTCAAGCAGGACATCGCGGAGTTGGGCCGCCTGTCCCGGCAGCTGGACAAGGGCGCACCCCGCGTCGAGGAGTTCCTTCAGCGGACGCCCGCCAAGATGCAGGCCATCACCCGCCTGGCCTCCTACGGATCGTGGCTGAACCTCTACCTCTGCGAAGCGAAGGTCAGGGATGTCGCCACGTGGGACGGCAGCCCGCCGCCCACCGGGATCGGGATCACCGAGTCGAGGTGTCGCGGATGAAAAGCTTCCGCTTCCGCCCGCGGTCCGTGAAGGAACGCAACCCCGTCGCCGTCGCCCTCGTGGGCCTGCTCGTCCTCGCCCTGCTCGGCATCACCGCCTACAAGGCGGACGCCCTGCCCTTCGTCGGCGGCGGCACCACCTACAGAGCCGACTTCACGGAGGCGGCGGGCCTCGACGAGGGCGACGAGGTGCGCATCGCCGGCGTCAAGGTCGGCGAAGTGACCGCCGTGGCGCTCGCCGGTGCCCGGGTCAGGGTCGACTTCTCGGTGAAGGACGCCTGGATCGGCAACTCCAGCACCGTGGCCATCGCCATCAAGACCCTCCTCGGCGACAAGTACCTCGCCGTCGACCCGCTCGGAACACGCACCCAGGACCCCTCAGAACCCATCCCCAGCAGCCGCACCACCTCGCCGTTCGACGTCACCCAGGCCTTCAACGGGCTCGGAGAGACCATCGGGAAGATCGACACGGCGAAGCTCGCCGAGAGCTTCCGGACGATCACCGACACCTTCAAGGACTCCCCGCCGAACGTCCGCAACGCGGCGACCGGCCTCGCCGCCCTGTCGAGATCCGTGTCCGAACGCGACGCGCAGCTCGCCGAACTCCTCAAGGGCAGCAGACAGCTCACCAAGACCCTCGACGGGAAGAAGAGCAGCTTCGAGCTGCTGCTCGAGGACGGCAACGACCTCCTCGGCGAGATCAGGTCCAGACGCGACGCCATCCACGCGCTGCTCACCGGCACCAAGAGCCTCGGCATCCAACTGACCGGAGTCGTCCAGGACAACAAACGGCAGCTGAAGCCGACCCTCGACGCGCTCGACAAGGTCACCGCCGTCCTGCTGAAGAACCGGGAGAAGCTCGACCGGACCCTCGCCCTCGCCGGGCCGTACTACCGGCTCGTCGGAAACACCCTCGGCAACGGCCGCTGGTTCGACACCTACGTCTGCGGCCTCGTCCCCAAGAACTACCTGCCCGCCGGCACGCCGCCGGCCACCGGCTGCATGCCCCGAAGCCGACCGCGAAGGGCGGAGGATCGTGAACCTCAAGCGCATCGTGGGCATCGGCGCGGGCCTGGCCCTCGTGGCCGTCGCCGGGACGTCCGGGGCGATGGCCCTGAAGGAGTCAGGAACGACCCGGATCACCGCCTACTTCGACCGGGCAACCGGCGTCTACGAAGGATCCGACCTGCGCGTCCTCGGAGTGAAGGTCGGCACCGTGGACTCCGTGCGGCCCGAGGGCGACAAGGTGAAAGTCACCCTGCTGCTCGACGAGGACGTCCATGTCCCGAAGGACGCGCACGCCGTCGTGGTGGCACCGAGCGTCGTCGCCGACCGCTACATCCAGCTCGCCCCCGCGTACACCGGCGGCGAACGGATCGAGGACGGCGCGGTGCTCCCCGCCGAGAGGAACGCGATGCCCCTCGAGGTCGACCAGCTGTACGCGTCGATCACCGAACTGAGCACGGCCCTCGGGCCCGACGGCGCCAACGCCGACGGCGCGCTCGCCGGCCTCCTCGACACCGGCGCGGCCAACCTCGAGGGCAACGGCAAGGCCATCGGCGACTCCATCGAGCAGTTCGGCAAGGCCGCCAGGACCCTCGACGGCAGCAGCGGCGACCTGTTCGCCACCCTCTCCTACCTCCAGTCCTTCACCACCATGCTGAAGAAGAACGACGGCAACGTCGCCAAGGCAGAGAAGCAACTGGCCTCCGTCACCGGGTTCCTGGCCGACGACAAGGAGAATCTGGCCGCCGCGCTCAAGGAACTCGGCACGGCGCTCGGCCAGGTCAAGGGCTTCATCCAGGACAACCGCGGCAGCTTGAAGAAGAACGTCGACGCGCTCGTGCCGCTGACCCGGACCCTGGTCGACCAGCGGGCGTCCCTCGCCGAGGCCATGGACACCGCCCCGCTCGCCGCCGGCAACGCCCTGAACGCCTACGACCCGGTGCACCGCACCCTCAACGGCCGCGCCGACATCAACGAACTCAGCTACGGCCCCGAGATCACCGTCCCGCCCGACACCGTGTCCACGGCCGGACTCGTGCCGGTGGACGGCGCACGGCGAAAAGCGCTGCCCGCCCTGCCGCTGCCGCCCGTCGGCACGGTCTACGGCACCCCCGAGAACCGGAAGGGGGAGCCCCGTTGAACCTCACCCGGACCGTTCGGCCCGGCACCGCCGCCCGCCCCGCCGCCGCACCGACCCGGCGGCGCGTCGGCGCCGTCGCCCTCACGCTGACGCTCGGCCTCACCCTGTCGGCGGCCGGCTGCTCGGTGCCCGAGTTCTCCGGCATCGAGCAACTGCCCCTGCCGGGCGGGGCCGACCTCGGCAGCAACCCCTACGAGATCACTGCCGAGTTCGCCGATGTGCTCAGCCTCGTCCCCCAGTCGTCGGTGAAGGTGAACGACGTCGCCGTCGGCCGCGTCACCAAGATCACGCTCAATCGGGACGACTGGTCGGCGAAGGTCACCATGCGGGTCGCCGGAGACGTGAAGCTGCCCGCGAACGCCTACGCCCATCTGGAACAGTCCAGCCTCCTCGGCGAGAAGTACATCCAGCTCACCCCGCCCGCCAAGGCCACGGCCGCACAGGGCACCCTCGCCGACGGGGCCGCCATCCCCATGAGCCGCACCAACCGCAACCCCGAGGTGGAAGAGGTCTTCGGCGCGCTGTCGCTGCTGCTCAACGGCGGTGGCGTCCACCAGATCAAGACCATCGCCACCGAGCTCGACAAGGCGATCGGCGGCCGTGAACCGAAGGTCCGCTCCCTGCTGAAGCGACTCGACACGCTCGTCACCAGCCTCGACGACAACAAGGAGAACATCACCGCCGCCCTCGACGGGGTCAACCGGCTCGCCGCCACCCTCGCCACCCGCAAGCAGCAGGTCGGCGCCGTCCTCACCGGCCTGAGCCCAGGACTGAAGGTGCTGGAGGAACAGCGCGGTTCGCTGCTCACGATGCTGCGGGCGCTGGGCACCCTGTCCACCGTCGCCGTCGACACCGTCAACACGTCCAAGGCCGACACCATCGCGAGCCTCAAGGCCCTCGCGCCGACCCTCAAGGCGCTCGCCGACTCCGGCCAGGACCTGCCCGACTCCCTCCAGGTGCTGTTCACCTACCCGTTCACCGACGAGGTGCTGCGCGGAGTGAAGGGCGACTACCTCAACGTCTACCTCGATGTGACGGCCGCACCCGGCACCACGATCATCTCCGAGTTCGTACCCGACGACGAGGAGCCGGCCGCCGCACCGGCCAAGGGCACCGCGCCCCTGCCGCTCCCGGCGGTCACCGGCACCACCGGCCAGGGCGGAGGGACCCGCTGATGCTCACGACCGCCATCCGCCTCAAGAACGTCGCGTTCCTGGTCATCGCCGTCCTGGTGCTGGGATTCGTCGGCGTCCGCTACGCCGACCTCGGCCACCTCGTCGGCATGCGCGACCACTACACCGTGAAGGTCGAACTGGCACAGACCGGTGGCCTGTTCACCCACTCCGACGTGACCTACCGGGGCGTGTCAGTCGGACGGGTCGGCGACATCGAGCTCACGCAGGACGGCGTGGAGGCCGAGCTGCGGATCAACGACGACGCCCCGCGCATTCCCACCGACCTCGAAGCCGTCGTCGCCAATCTCTCCGCCGTGGGCGAGCAGTACATCGACCTGCGGCCGGCGAGGGACGCCGCACCCTATCTCGAGGACGGCTCGGTCATCGCCCGCGCCTCCACCCGACTGCCCGCACCCGTCACCGACGTCCTCACCGGCGTCGACGATCTCGCGTCCTCGGTCGACCTGGAGTCCCTGCGCACCGTCGTCGACGAGTTCGGCACGGCGCTGAACGGCCGCGGCGACGACCTCCAGGTGCTGCTCGACAACGGCAACGAGTTCGTCCTCGCCGCCGACGAGGCACTGCCCGTCACCACCCGGCTGATGATCGAAGGGGAGACCGTCCTGCGCACCCAGATCGAACACGGCAGGGCGCTCAAGGACTTCGCGGGCGGCGCCAAGGAACTCGCGGCCGAGCTGAGGAGTTCGGACACCGACCTGCGCGAGCTCATCGCCGCCGCGCCGGGGGCCGCAGGACAGATCAGCGGACTGCTCCGCGACCTCGACCCCGCCTTCGGTGTCGTCGTGGCCAACCTCCTCACCACCTCCGAGGTCGCCGTCACCCGGCAGAACGGCATCGAGGAACTCCTGGTGAAACTGCCGGCGGTCGCCGCCGCGGGAGCCACCGCCGTCACCGGCGAGGGAGCACGGTTCGGCATGTCCGTCACATTCTTCGAGCCGCTGCCGTGCACCGACGGATACGGCTCCACCGTCTACCGCAACGGCCTCGACACCTCGCCCGCCACCGCCACGAACACCACCGCGCGCTGCACCTCACCGCCGAGCAGCGGCAAGAACGTCCGCGGCAGCGCGAACGCGCCCACCGGCGGCCCCGTACCCGACCCCGCACGCCCGGCCACCGCGTCCTCGACGTCCGGTACGGGCACCGGCGGCGGCGACAGGTCGGCGAGGCCGCCGGGGGCCCTCGGCCTGCCGGCGGTGACCGGCTCGGCCTCCGGCATGAGCGGGCTGCTGGGGCTGGAGGTAGCGCCATGACGAAAGGCAGAGCGGGGCTCGCCGCCCGGACCTCGGTCGTACTGGCCCTGCTGTTCTGCGCGTTCGGCGGCTGGAGCTACGCGCAGGCCGACCGCGACGGGTCCCTGACCTTCGCCGCCTCCCGGGACGCGGCCCTCGCCGAAGGGAAGCGGCACGTCGAGGCCCTCACCGGCTTCGACGGCCGCAAGCCCGAAGCGGCGCTCCGGCGGTGGCTGGACGCCTCCACCGGACCGCTGCGCGAGGAACTGCGCGAGGCAAAGACCAAGACGGGTCCGACGGCGCGTGCCCGCATCACCGACGCGGCCCTGACCGCGCTGGACGACCGGGCCGGTACCGCCGAGCTGATCGCCACCCTCGAGGTGGAGACGGACACGGCCGGCGGCGGGGCGCCGAACACCGAACGCAAGCGGCTGGAAGCCACCCTCGCCCGCACCGCCGAGGGCTGGAGGGTCCGATCCCTGGCGGCGGTTCCGGTCGGAGGGGTGTGACATGCGAAGCGACGAGGCGGGAGCGGTCATGAGCACCGGCGAGGACGTCACCACGGCGGTGCCCCGGCCGAGTCACCGGTCCGCGCGGGACAGCGAACCGCCGGCCGGGCCGTTCGCCGACGCCCGTCCCACCGGACACGGCCGATGGCGTGCCCCGGCGGTCGCCGCCCTGGTACTCGCATTGCTGGCCGGCGGAACCCTGTTCCTGCTGAAGGCGGGGCAGCTGACCGGAGCCCCGTCCGCGGACAACCGGGCGCTCTCCGACACCGCAGCCACCGCGCGCGTCACCGGCGACGTCAGCAACGCGCTGACGTCGGTCTTCTCCTACACCCCCGGCGACACCGAAGCCACCCGCGAGGCGGCGCGCCACCTGCTCGCAGGGAAGGCGGCCCGCCAGTACGCGGAGCTGTTCGGCCAGGTCGAGAAGCGCGCCGCCGACCAGAAGCTGACGCTCACCACCCATGTCGTACGCGCCGGGGTGACCCGGCTGAACGGCAGCAGCGCACAGCTCCTGGTCTTCCTCGACCAGGTCGCCCAGCGGCAGGGCGGAGCACCCACGACCGCGCCCGCCCAGCTCTCCGTCACGGCCGAACTCGGCGACGGGCACTGGCGGATCGTCGACATCACGTCCCGGTGACACCCCACGAGCGGCACGACAGCGGTGGACCCGACAGCGGTGCACCGACAGGGAAGGAAGAGGGCACATGGCACGGACGACGAGGAACCCGGTGGTCGCGGCGGCTCTCGCACTGACCGTCGTGGCGGCCGCGTTCGCCGGCTGGGGAGGCTGGTCCTGGTACGGGGCCGCGCACGACGACTCCCTGGCCTTCGCGCAGAAACGCGACGAGGCCCTGGCCGCCGGCCGTCAGGCCGTACAGAACATGAACACCCTCGACCACCGGGACCTCAAGGGCGGCCTCGACACATGGGAGGACTCCGCCACCGGCGGCCTGCACCGGCAACTCGTCGACGGCCGCGGGGAGTTCGAGCGGCAGATCCAGGAGGCGAGGACGGTCACCAGCGCCAAGGTGCTCTCCGCGGCGGTGACGGAACTCGACGACAGGGCCGGCCGGGCGAGCCTGATGGTCGCCCTGCGGATCACGGTGACCGCTCCTCAGGGCGAACCGGCCAGAAAGGAGAGCCGGATGCTCGGCGAGCTGACCCGCACACCGCAGGGTTGGAAGCTCAGCGCCCTCGGTCAGGCACCCGTCGGCAACACCGCGGCCGAGTAACAACCGAGAGGACCCCCGACATGTCGACGACCCGGCACCTCATCAACAGACAGCGCCGGCTCGCCGGCGCCGCCTCGCGCGCCGCCGGCCCCACGGCGGCGCCGCCGCCCGGTGGCGCGCCGACGGACCAGGACCGGGAGCGGGCCCCTGCCCGCGACGCCGGCAGGGCGGGCGGCGAACGGGCCCCGGGCCGGGCACCCGCCGCCGTGACAAGGACGCCCGGCCGTGCGGAACCGGACGGCGAAGCCTCCCCGCGCAGGGCGGGGGACCGACGCAACAGGCTGCTGGCCGTGCTCGCCGTGCTGACGGTCCTCCTCGGCGGCCTCGGCGCCTTCACCGCCGGACGCGCCGCCGACCTGCGCGACCGGCCCGCCGCGCGCAACACGGCCCTCACCGACATCGCCCGCACCAGCGAGGTCAAGGGGCAGGTCACCACGGCCGTCGAAGCCGTCTTCTCCTACAACTTCGCCGACGCGGGCGCGCTCGACCAGGCCGCGAAGACCCACCTGACCGGCCGGGCGGTCCGGCAGCACGCCGAGATGCTCGCCGCCGTCGTCAAGGAAGGCCCGAAGCAGAAGCTGGTGCTGACCACCACCGTCACAGGGAGTGGTGTCGAACAGATCGACGAGGACCGGGCCCGTGTCCTCGTCTACGCCGACCAGAGCAACACGCGCACCGCGACCAAGGAAGAGACGACGTACGCCGCCGCCATGCTCGCCGTGGACGCCGTCCACAAGGACGGCACCTGGCGCATCGCCGGCATCGACACCTTCGGATCCGGCTCATGAGGCCCGGCAGGAGGCGGCTGCGCCGGGGACTGGCCGGGACCGCGGCGGCCGTCGCCGCCATGACGGCGCTCACCGCCTCGCAGGCGCCCGGAGTCGTACCACCCCGTCCCGTCGCCGACGCAGACGGAGCGGCGGATGCCGGTACGTGGCCCGTCACACCCAACGACGACTCCTACCATGTCGAGCTGCCGCCGCTGCCCGTACCGGTCCCGCCCGCACCGGTACCCGGCTCCGGACCGGCCGTACGGCTGGACCCGGTCCGCGCCGAGTCGGGCATCCCGGCCACCGTCCTCGCCGCCTACCGCGGCGCCGAAGCACGGATCGGGCGCAGCGACCCCGGCTGCCGGCTGCCGTGGCAACTGCTCGCCGCCATCGGCAAGGTGGAGTCCGGGCAGGCATCCGGCGGCCGTGTCGACGCCGCCGGCACCACGCTCTCGCCGATCCTGGGCCCGGTCCTCGACGGCAACGGGTTCGCGCACATCGCCGACACCGACAACGGCGCCTGGGACGGCGACACCCGGTACGACCGCGCGGTGGGGCCGATGCAGTTCATACCGTCCACCTGGGCGAACTGGGGGCAGGACGCGAACGGTGACGGCCGCAGGGACCCCAACAACATCCACGACGCCGCGCTCACAGCCGGCCGCTACCTCTGCGCGGGCGAGCGGAGCCTCGCGGTCAAGGCCCACCTGGACCGGGCGATCCTCAGCTACAACCACTCGCAGGAATACCTGCGCACAGTGCTCGCATGGCTCGACTTCTACCGCAGGGGCGTCCACCCGGTGGCCGACGGCGGGGGCGTGGTTCCCACCAGCCCGGGTGCCGGCGGCGACACACCGGCCGAGCGGCCCGTCGGCGACGGCGGCGACGACGGGGGAGAGGGCGGTGGCGAGATCATCATCGGGCCGCCGGGCGGCCCGCCCGCGCCGGTGCCCACGCCGACGCGCGACCCGGCTCCCCGGCCGCGGCCGAGCATCCCCGGTCCGGATCCTTCGCCGGACCCCTCACCGGACCCGTCGCCCGACCCGTCACCGGATCCTTCGACCGATCCGTCACCGGATCCGTCGCCGGACCCGTCCCCCGACCCCGGTCCCTCCGAGCCGGACTGCCCCACACCGTCCCCGTCGCCTTCCGAGCTGCCGGGCGAGTCACCCGCTCCGCCCGTCACGCCGCCACCCGGTCCGAGCGACGGCCCGACTCCCGGCGACGACCCCTGCTCACCCGCCTGACGGCGGCAGCACCTGGGCCAGGTCGTAGCTCACCGGCTCCTCCAGCTGCGCGTACGTGCAACTGGAGGGGTCCCGGTCCGGGCGCCACCGCCGGAACTGCGCGGTGTGCCGGAACCGGTCGCCCTCCATGTGGTCGTAGGCCACCTCCACCACCCGCTCCGGCCGCAACGCCACCCAGGACAGGTCCTTCTTGCCCGACCAGCGGCTCGGCGCGCCGGGCAGCCGGGCGCTCGCATGGGCACTCTCCTCCGCCCACGCGGCCCACGGATGACCGGTCACCGGGTCCATGAGCAGCGGCTCCAGCTCCGCCACCAGCTCCTCGCGCCGCTTCATCGAGAACGCCGCACAGACGCCGACGTGCTGGAGCGCCCCCGAGTCGTCGAACAGCCCGAGCAGCAGTGAGCCGACGACCGGGCCGCTCTTGTGCAAGCGGTAGCCGGCGACGACGACGTCGGCGGTGCGTTCGTGCTTGATCTTGTACATCAGCCGGGTGTCCGGCCGGTACGGCAGGTCCGGCGGCTTGGCGACGACGCCGTCGAGCCCCGCCCCCTCGTACTGGTCGAACCACTGCTGCGCGACCTCGGTTTCGGTGGTCGTCGGCGTGAGATGCACCGGTGGCCGGGTGCCCACGAGGGCCTCCTCCAGCCGTTCCCGACGAGCCCTGAACGGGGCGTCCATGAGCGACTCGTCGTCCAGCGCGAGAACGTCGAAGGCGACGAAGCTCGCCGGGGTCCGCTCGGCGAGCATCCGCACCCTGGAGTCCGCCGGATGGATACGCTCCGTGAGCCGGTCGAAGTCCAGCCGCCCCTCGTGCGCGATGACGATCTCCCCGTCGATGACGCAACGCGCGGGCAGATTGTCCGCGAGCGATGTCACGAGCTCCGGAAAATACCTGGTGAGGGGCTTGCCGGTGCGGGACCCGATGACGAGCTCGTCGCCGTCACGGTGCACGATCGCCCGGAAGCCGTCCCATTTCGCCTCGTAGTGCATTCCCGGCGGAATCTTCTTCACGGCCTTGGCGAGCATCGGCTTCACGGGCGGCATCACGGGCAGATCCATGGGTCGATTCTGCCCGATATGCGGCATAAGCGTGCTCGGCCTACCGTGGCCCACATGGGTGCAGCGGTGGAACTGGAAGCAGGCGGGCGGACCGTACGGCTGTCCAATCCGGACAAGGTCTACTTCCCCGCGCGCGGGTACACCAAGCTGGACGTGGCCCAGTACTACCTGTCCGTCGGGCCCGGCATCCTGCGCGCGCTGCGCAACCGGCCCACCACCCTCGAACGCTACCCGGAGGGCGTGGAGGGCGAGTCCTTCTTCCAGAAGCGCGCCCCCAAGTACCTTCCCGACTGGATCCCGACCGCCCACATCTCCTTCCCCAGCGGACGCACCGCGGACGAGATCTGCCCCACCGAGGTCGCCGCCGTGATCTGGGCCGCAAACCTCGGCACGCTGCCCTTCCACCCCTGGCCCGTGCGCAGGGACGCCGTCGACCACCCCGACGAACTGCGCATCGACCTCGACCCGCAGCCCGGCACCGACTTCAAGGACGCCGTCAAGGCCGCCCTCGAACTGCGCCCCCTGCTGGAGGAGCACGGCCTGCGCGGCTGGCCCAAGACCTCCGGCGGCCGCGGCGTGCACGTCTTCGTGCCGATCGAACCCCGCTGGGAGTTCACCGGCGTACGTCGCGCCGCGATCGCCGTGGCCAGAGAGCTCGAGCGGCGGATGCCGGGGCGGGTCACCACGGCCTGGTGGAAGGAGGAGCGCGGCGAGCGGATCTTCGTCGACTACAACCAGACCGCCCGCGACCGCACGATCGCCTCCGCGTACTCCGTACGCCCGAACCCGAAGGCGCTCGTGTCCGCCCCGCTGCGCTGGGACGAGCTCGAGGACGTGTCGCCCTCGGACTTCGACCTGGCCACGATGCCGGGGCGGTTCGCGGAACTGGGAGACGTGCATGCCGACATGGACGACCACGCGTTCTCGCTGGACAGCCTGCTGGAGCTGTCGCGCAAGGACGAGCGCGAACACGGACTGAGCGACCTGCCGTACCCGCCGGACTATCCGAAGATGCCGGGGGAGCCGAAGCGGGTGCAGCCGAGCCGCGCGAAGAAGCCGGCGGGCTGAGCGATCGCGTGCGCCCCTGGCGGGGCGGTCCCGGTCCGGATTCGTTGTGCGTCGCCCGTGCGGGGCGGGCCCGGTCCGGCTCGATGCGTGTCGCCCCTGGGGCCCGTTCCGGTCCGGGTGGCTCTCACCGTCCGCTCGGCTTGCCTCGCGGGGGCCGGTGCACCGTCTTGACGGCGACGGTCGGGGCCCAGGGAGCGCGCGGGCAGGCCCGAGGAAAGGCGCGTGTCAGGCGGTGCAGCTCGCGAGGTAGTCGTGGAGGGAACGGTGCGGGGTCCAGCCCTGGGTACGGGCGCGGGAGACGTCGAGGACGACCGTGTGGGCGAGCTGGTCCACCGCGTAGCGGCTGAGGGACGGTTCGCCGCCGGTTCGGCGTGCGACGGCCTCCGCGGTACGGGCCGCCATCTCGGCGAGTCCCAGAGGCAGACGGCGGAGACGGGCAGTCACCCCATGAGCGCGCAGGACCTGATGCAGGGCGGCGTCCCGGGCGTACGGCTGCGGGTCGGCGATGTTGTACGCGCCGGGAGGCCAGGCGGGCGCCGCGAGACACGCGTCGGCCAGGTTCTCGACCGCCGTGAGGCTCAGCCGTACGTCCGGGCCCGGGAGCAGCAGCGTGCCCGCCCTGACCCGGGACAGCAGACGCGGCAGGAGCTGGGTGTCACCCGGGCCGTACACGGCGCGAGGACGCAGCACCACCGCGCCTGCCCGGAGGGCGAGTTCCTCACCGTCGGCCTTGGTGCGTCCGTACGCGTTGAGGTGCCCGGTCCGTGGATGGTCCTCGCGGACCAGGCCACGGTCGAGGCGCGGGTCGTAGACGCTGGCGCTGCTCACCCACACCACGGGACGGTCCCCGGCCGCCGCCAGCAGCCGTGCGGTGCCGTCCACGTTGACCGCCCGCATCTGTGCCTCCGCGCCGGAACCGGGCAGCGGGTCGCCCACCGCGGCCGCGCAGTGCACGACCCGGTCGACGCCGGACAGGTCCGGCGGGCCCGATGTGGCGTCCCAGAACCGGAATGCGCCCACCGGTCCCGGGCGCCGGCCCAGGCACACCACGTCGGCGCCCCGCGTCGCGGCGGCCCGTGCCACGTGGCCGCCGCAGAAGCCGGAGGCGCCGGTCACCGCGATCCGAGGGCGGCTCATCGAGCCACCTCCACCAAGGCGCGGACGACCAGTTTCCGCCAGCTGGGCAGAGCGGCGCCGCGGTCCACGACGGCCCCGACGACGACGGGGCGATGTGGCGACAACGCCGCCAGCACGTCGGCCAGTTGAAGACGAGCGAGTCGGGCTCCCGGGCAGGTGTGCGGGCCGGCGCCGAAGACGAGACGGGCCAGGTCCGGGGCGGCGGGCCGCTCGGCGTCGGGGCCGCTGCCGTGCGCGTCCACCGCGTGCCGGGCGACCAGCACCAGACGGTCGCCCGAGCGCACCGGGCAGCCCGCCACCACCCCGTCCGCCGCGGCGACCCGCGGCAGCAGGGGGGACGGGGCGGTGACCCTCAGCAGTTCGTCCACCAAGGGCAGCCGCAGTCGTTCGTCCGCCGCCTGGTCCCACAGTCCGGCGTCCGCGCACCAGGCCACCGCGCGTGGCAGCGCGGCAACGGTCGTGTTGACGGCGGCGACCGCCACCATCGCGGACAGTGCGTCCCCGTCGCCGAGCAGCTGCCGCAGTCGCCGGGTCGCACGGGCCGACGCGGCGTGCGCTCCCGGCCGGCGGAGGCCGGGGAGCTCACTGCGGACGGAGGCGGCGGCCAGATCGGCAGCGGCGGCGGCCACCGCGACCGGGGACGCCTGGGAACCGAGCAGCGCGCAGACGACCGTGCCCGACAGTTCGCGGGCAAGGGTGACGAGGTCCACCTCGCCGCCCTGGGCCAGTGGTTCGAGCCGTCCGGCGAGCAACGGCCGCCAGAGGCCGCGCAGTTCCTCGACGCCGGCCGCGCCGAGCCCCTGGGCCAGAGCCCGTCGTCCGGCCCGGTGTCCCGCGCCCTCCTGGTCGAACAGCACTCCGGCATCGTGGTGGCCCGCCGCGCGCAGCGCCGATCGCGCCGCGCCCCCCGTCGTCCCGCCGGCCGTACGGTCGAGGGGCAGGCCGGCCAGCACCTTGCGGTAGGCGTCGGCGTCGTGGACGAGCACCGTGCGGCCGATCCTGCGGACGGCACGGCCGCGGGTGGCGGCGAGGAGGGCGAAGAGGAGTGGGTGGGAGCGCAGATAGACCCGGCGGTCACGACGCCTCGCCCGTGCGGGTCCCGAGCGTGCAGCGGTCATCGGGCCGCCGCCTTCTCCGCGAGACGTTCCGCCGCGAGCAGCGCCGTCGCCGCCCGGTCCGGCTTGCGGGACCGGCCGGACAGCGGGACGTCCGCGAACACCACCGCGTCCGGGCGGGCGGAGCCCATCCTGTGCAGCGGCCCGGCGAGAGCGGAACGCACCTGTGCCTCCCCATGGCCGGATCGGGGCTGGACGACGGCCACCAGTCGCTCGTCGCCGTCGCCCGCCGGGACGCCGACGAGTACCGCGAGCTCGACACCCGGCACCTGGAGGGCGGGCTCGTACAGGCCCGGGTAGATGTTCTCCGCGCGCCGCAGCACCATGTCCTTGCAGCGCCCCTCCAGCACGATGCGGCCAGTGGCGTCCAGATGCGCCCGGTCGCCGGTGCGCACCCAGGGGTCGGGAGCCTCCCCGAGGTAGCGGTGCCTGGCCGCCGGACCGGTCAGCAGCAGCTCGCCGCCCTCCGTCCGCACCTCGACGCCCGGCAGCGGCGGGCCGACGAGATCCCCCGCCCCCTCGAAGGCCGCCTTGTCGCGTGACTCGACGGCCGCGGCGGGGAACAGTTCGGTGAGCGCGTACACCCCCCAGGCCTCCGCGGCGCCCGCGTCCCGGACCCGGCCCAGCAGGTCGGCACTCGCCGGCGCCGACCCCGTCCACACCCGGCCCGTGAACCGCGCCCCCGCGCGGAGGGCGTCCCGCAGCTGGGGCGGTGTCAGATAGGTGTCCCGGGGGCGCAGCCGCCGCAGCTGCCGCGCCAGAACCTTGGGCGCACGAGCGGGAAGCGCCACCGGCGCTCCCTGGGCGAGCGAGGGGACGAGGACGAAGAAGGTCCCGCCGACGACCGGTTCGCCCGGCCGGGCGCCGATCAGCGCGGAGACCGTCTCCATCCCTGCGGCGAGCCCGGAGCGGGTGTGCACGACGGCCCTCGGCCGGGAGGTCGTGCCGGAGGTGAAGACGATGACGGCGTCACCGTCGGCGTGGTCCCGCCCGGGGACACGGACATCGGCCCTACCGAGCGCGGGCGCACAGCCGGGAAGCCTGCGGCCGACCGTCGCCACCGTGCCGAACTCCTCGAGGGAGGGCAGGGCGAGCCGTGCCCGCGCCGCCAGTGGCCGGGCCCACCCCGCGACCGCCTGCGCCGCGGCGTCGGCGAGCACGAGCGAGGGCCGGGCCGACGCGAGCCGGGCGCGCAGCACATCGGGACCCGCGCCGGGATCGAGCACCGCGCCCCGCAGCCCGAGCCGCCACAGGGCGAGCAGGACGGCGAGCGCACGGGGTCCGGGACGCACCGCGACACCGACGGTGTCGCCCGGGCGCAGCCCGTGCGCGTGCAGCGACGAGGCGTACGCGTCGGCCAGGCCCGCGAGTTCGCCGCGGGTGGCACGGACCCGGGGGCGCCCGGTGCGCGTGGCGCCGAGCACGGCGGGCTTCTCAGGCGAGGATCGCAGGGCGTGGTCGAGGAGGTCGAGCATCAGTGGCCGTCCAGCGGTAGGTGACGATACGTCGGGATGCGCGGCGGCGCCGCGTCAGCGGGGGTCGTCCCCGCGTCCGCCGCTGCCCTGGTCCAGATACCAGCGGGCCGTGCCCCGGATGCCGTACGCCCGGAGCCTGCGAGTGGAGTTCTCCACGACCATGGCCCGGCTGCGCACGATCCGGTCCGTCTGCCGCCGCACCCGGTTCAGGAACAGCCGGTCCGTCGGCGACGGCCGGCGGGGCATGCCACCGCAGGCCAGATACAGGTCGGCGGTGACGGCCATGTTGTTCCCGGCGTGCATGCGGTACGGGGCGAGGTATCCGTTCCTGCGGGCGTGCGCGGGCCGGAGCCGGCCGAACAGGGCGGCCAGCCGGACCAGGGCCGAGAAGCCGGCCCGCCCGAGCGGGCCGTGCTCGTCGCGGCGGGCGACGATACGCCCGCACACCAGTGTCGGTCCCGGCCGGTCCGTCATCGCGGCGCGGGCGGCGGCCGTCCAGCCCGGCCGGGGAAAGCAGTCGGCGTCGGTGCGGGCGAGCAGGGTCGCACCCCGCTCGATGGCGTGGCGGAAGCCGGAGTCCACGGCGCAGCCCACACCCTTCTCCGGCTCGTCGAGGACTTCCACGGGGAACGGCGCGCCCGCTGCGAAGCCCCTGGCGATGGCGCCGGTACGGTCCGAAGAGGCGTTGTCGACCACGAGCAGGGTGAAGTCGCGGTCCCGCTGCGCAGCGAGCGCCCGCAGCGTGCCGGTGATCCGTTCCTCCTCCTGGTGCGCGGGCACGATCACCCAGAAGTCCTCGCCGGTCATGACTTCTCCCAGATCATCGTCATGATGCTGATGCCGCCACCGAGACCGACGAACAGCACCCGGTCACCCGCCGTCAGCTCCCCGTACACCCGATCCAGTTGCACGCCGATGCTCGCGCTGGCGATGTTGCCCAGCTCGGGGACGGTGACCACGAGCTTGTCCGAGGGGGCGCCGGTCAGTTCGGCGAACCGCTCGAGGTACGGCACGGTCACCTGGTGCACCAGCACCCTGGCGAAGCCGTCCCAGGCGAGGCCCGCGCGGTGCAGTGTCCGCTCCACGACCGAGGCGCCAACCTTCTCGAAGACACCGCGCAGTTCGTGGCCGTCGCCGCGGAAGTAGGTGTGCTCGTCCCCGCGCGGGTGCCGGGAACCACCGCCGGGAATGCCGCCGACCTCCCAGTGCTCGGAGTGCGTCTCTGTGTCCACGTCGAGGATGCCTCCGCGCTCCAC
Source organism: Streptomyces sp. Tu 2975 (assembly GCF_009832925.1). GTDB lineage: Bacteria > Actinomycetota > Actinomycetes > Streptomycetales > Streptomycetaceae > Streptomyces. The sequence goes on along the minus strand of NZ_CP047140.1, from coordinate 1,177,167 downwards.
CGCTTCCAGGACCACGGCCGCGCCGGCGTCGCCGAAGGTGTAGCCGGCGAAGCCGTCCCGGAATTCGGCGAAGTCGGCCGGTGAGCGGCGTATCGCCCGGGTCGGGGTCTCACCCGTGACGACGAGGGCGCGCCGTGCCCGGCCGGCCAGGATCGTGCTGCGGGCGACGTCGATGCCGTTGACGAAGCTGTTGCAGGCGTTCGTGACATCGAGGGCGTGGGCCCGCGAGCCGAGCTCGGCCTGCACGATGTGCGCCGTCGCGGGCTCCACCATGTCGCGGGACGCGGAGGCGAACAGCAGGAGGTCGATGTCGTGCGGACCGAGCGACGCGTTCGCCAGCGCCCTGCGCGCGGCGCGCAGGGCGAGCGTCGAGGCGTACTCGTCGTCGGCCGCGACATGCCGGCTCTCGATGCCGGTGGCCTGGGCGAGCAGCGTGCCCGGCAGGGACTTGGCGATGTGCCGGGTCGCCTCGCGCTGCAGGCTGTGCGATGTCAGCACCGTGTCGGGAAGAGCGCTGCCGACGCCGATGATACCGACCCGCGGACCCGGATCGCTCGTTTGTTTGAGCATGCGGCGATGGTTTCAGGCAGTGATCGGCGTCGCCTGAGTACGCCTGCTCAATTACGGGAAGGCCGGGCTGAGTAGTCGACCCGGTGCTTCCCCCGGCAAGGCTCGCCTCGCCCCTGGGGCGGACTCACTGCTTGCGGGCGTCCCACGGTGTGCCGAGCCAGCCGTCGAAGGAACGGATCAGGGCCATCAGAGCGGCTCCCAGCCGCCAGTCCAGCCCGGGTGCGTACAGTCGCAGCTTGTCCCCGAACGCCTTGAATTCCAGCAGCAGTTGCCCGCTCGCACGCCACATGACGCGTCGAGGCCCGCGCGGCAGGTCGCCGCTGCCTTCGATCAGGGCGGCCACGAGGAGCACCGGCAGCAGAGGGGACAGGAGCCACCACACGAGCCACCAGAAGACCCGGCCCTTGTAGCCGACCGCTTCCGGCAGACCGGGCTGCCGCACCGTCCAGCGGGTCCGCACGCCCCAGCCTCGAAGCGCCTTCTTGTGGACGAGCGTGCCGATGAGCTCACCGTGTGCACCGAGCACCTGGAACGTGGTGACTCCGCCCTGCGCGGACCCGGTCACCACGGTGGCCACCCGGCTCCCGCGGCGTTCGTCGGCCCACAGGACGAACGAGCGGGCACCGCCGGCGCGCGCCGCGAGGTAGGCGGGTATGCCGCCGGGCGGCAGCTCGCGCTCCACGTAGGCGACCGGCCGGGGCGGTCCGGAGCCGTCGGTGAACTCCACCACGTCACGGACACACGCGGGGAGGCCGCCGCCTTCCCTGTCCTTGAGCCTCACCGGCGGGGTCCTCATGGTCACAACCGCTGTCACCGTGCATGCTCCTTCGTGGTCCGTCCCGTCGGCGCGGAGACCGCGCCCGTGTCCTGCCGGGCCCGGCTCCGGGCCCGCGCCGGATCACCCGGGCGCTCGGACACAGTAGCGGCGGGCGGAACGGCCGACTGCCCCACCGCCTCGGACGGTGGGGCAGTCGGTTCGGGGAGCCGCCATGGCTCACCCGTCGGGGATCAGAACTCCTTGATCCTGATGTTGCGGTAGGAGATCACGTCCGTGGTGCCGTGGACCTGGAGGCCGACGTAGCCGGTGGCGTAGCGGCGGCCGTCCGTGCCGGGGTCGTCCGACCGGGGCGGCTGGAAGACCTGACCGCCGGTGTTGTCGAACTCGTTGATCAGCTTGCCGTTGCGGTAGACCGAGTAGTGCTGGCCCTCCACCCGGATCTCGTAGTCGTTCCAGGTGCCCTTCGGCGTCACACCCGCGCCGCCGAGGCCGACGCGGTCGAAGCCGTAGATCGAGCCGGTCTTGTACATGTCGCCGTCGGGACGGTCCAGGATCTGCACCTCATGCCCGTACTTGATGGCGACCCACTCCGGCCGGGACTCCTCCGGGTTGTCGTGGACGTACGGGAAGCGTACGAAGACACCGCCGTTGGCGTTGCCGGCGCCGGGGGCGTCGTCCCGCCACTGGAGCTTCAGGGAGAAGTTGCCGTACTGCCGCTGCGGGAACCACAGCATGCCCATGCCCGGCACCGTGGTGCTGCTGGTCATGGCGCCGTCCCCGCTGAGCGAGAACTTGCCGCCGCCGACGTGCTGCCACTTGGCGAAGGTCTCCTCGGTGCCGTCGAAGATGTCGCGGTAACCGCTTGTCTGCCCCGGCCTGCCGATACCGGACTGCTTGGCCGCCCGGTAGATCGTCCGGTGTTCACGGCTGTCGATGACGCCTTCGTCGAGAAGTCGGTCGAGCACCTCGTCCACGTGCTTGAGGAACAGCGCGTGCGACGACCAGTCCTTCTCGTCCTCGATCAGCTCGTTGACGGTGCAGCGGCTGCCCGTCATGCGGTTGGGGATGCCGGTGTCGACCGTGCCGACGATGACCGTCGACCGCTCGTCGTACTCGGGGCACGCGGGCGCGGGGACACCGCCGCCCTCCGCCACCGAGAACGCCAGGCTCTTGGCCTGCGAGGTGTTGCCCGCCTTGTCGCCGGCCCGGTACAGGACCGTGTGGTAGCCGACCCGGTCGACGACGACCGGAGCCGCGTAGGCGAGGTAGGGGCCGCCGTCGAGGGAGTACTCGACCTTGTCGACGCCCGAGCCGCCGGAGTCGACCGCGACGACCGTCACGGTGGCCCGGCCGATGTAGGCGCCGTCGGAGTTCTGCTCGCCGGAGATCCCCGCCGTGGTCTGCGGCGGCTCCTTGTCCTCGGCCGGCGGTGCGACGACCGTGAAGTTCACGGACTTCTCGGCCGCGGCGTTGCCCGCCTTGTCGGTGGCCCGGTATCTGACGGTGTGCGTGCCCGTCTCGTGGACCATCACCGGGGCGGTGTACGGCTGCCATGCGCCGGTACCGACCGCGTACTCGACGGTGTTGACGCCGGAGCCCGTGTCGGAGGCGGTCACGGTGACCGTGGCCATCCCCAGGTACCGGCCCTGGTCGTCCTGCTCGCCGCTCACCGTGGCCGAGGTCTCCGGTGCGGTGGTGTCGTCCGTGGGCGGTGGGGCGACGGTGAAGTCGACGGACTTCTCCGCCTCCACGTTGCCGGCCTTGTCGTACGCCCGGTGGCGGAGGGTGTGCGCACCGACCTCGTCGACGACGACGGGCGCCGTGTACGGCTGCCATGGACCGTCGGCGCCGAGCGCGTACTCGATCTTGTCGACGCCGGCGCCCTCGTCGGTCGCCGCGAGAGTGACCGAGGCCTGGCCGATGTAGGCGCCGTCGGCGTTCCGGTCACCCTCCACCTTCGCCGTGCTCACGGGCGCGGTCGTGTCCTCGCCGCTGCCCGCGGTGACGGTCAGGATGCCCTGCATGGAGCCGTGGCCGGGGATGGTGCAGTGGTAGAAGTACCGGCCCTCGGTCAGGTTGACCTGGGCGGTGTGCTTGCCTCCCATGTCGTCGTTCGGGTTGGCCAGGACGTTCAGCTGGACGTCGTTGTTGAACTCGACGTCGGAGACCGAGAACGTCAGGGTGTGCGGCATCCCGGTGGTGTTCCCGGTTGCCGTGCTGTTCTCGAAGACGATCGTCGCCGGACCGGCCACCGCGGTGGTCGGGAACGACAGATAGCGGTCGATGGGGTCACCCGCGGTCCAGGTCAGGACCTGTTCCGCGGCGGCCTGCGGGGCGTTCGTCGGGCCGTCGTCGCTCTTGCCGTACGCGGCGGCGGACATCAGCCCGACCACCATCGCCACGGCGGCCAGCACAGCCGTCCACACGCTCGCGGTTCTGTGTCTCACGGTCACTGCGCCGCCTTCCTCGCCAGCTGGTCCGCGGCCGGGGTCGCCCCGCCGCCCTTGTACGTCACGCGCCACAGCGCGGAGTTGGAGTCGGAGGTGAAGAAGCCGCGCCCGTAGTCCAGGACGTACAGCGACCCGTCGGGCGCGAACTTCCAGTCCATGAGGTTGCGGACACCGCCCGTGCCGGTCGGGATGATCTTCTTCAGTGACTCGGCGTGCACCGGGAGCCCGCCCTTGCCGACCGTCCTCGGATCGGTCAGCACCGCGTGCCTGGGCTGGTCGCCGTCGTAGAAGTCGCCGACGAACCACTTGCCGTCCCAGTACGCGGGCCACTTGACCGCCGAGTCGCTCGTGGCGTCGAAGCGGTAGACGGGGCCGTTCATGGTGGCCTGGCCGCCGCCCTTGAGCCACGGCAGCAGCAGCTTCTGCTCCTCCTGCTTGTAGCTGGGCACCCCGTTCGCGTCACGCGGGTAGTCCACGCCGCCGCCCTGCGGCGAGTACCAGATGGTGTTGGGCGTGACGGGCGGCAGGTTCACCAGGCCGTCGTTGTTCGGCGACTCGTTCTTCGGTGCGTCGCAGTCGTACCATCCGAGCGGCTGGGCCGGATCGGGCAGATTACGGTCGCGGTAGGGCTGGTTGTTGCCCATGCAGTACGGCCAGCCGTGGTTGCCGGCCTGCGTGATCGCGGCGAACGTGTCGTACTTGGCCGGACCCCAGGTCGTCGAGGGGGCGCCTGCGTCCGGACCCACCCATCCCGCGTAGAGGATGTCGGTGCTCTTGTCGACGAAGATGCGTGCCGGGTTGCGCACGCCCATCACATAGATCTCGCCGCGGGTCTTGCCGCCGCCCTCGGCCGTCTCCTCGCCCGTGAACAGGTTGCCCTCGGGGAGGGTGTACGTGCCGTCGTCCTCTGGGTGGATCCGAAGGATCTTGCCGTTGAGGTTGTTGGTGTTGCCCGCGGTGCGGCGCGCGTCGGCGAAGGACACGCCCTTGAAGTTCGGCTGTGGGTTGTTGCCCGAGTAGCCGCCGCTGAAGCCGGACGAGTTGTTGTCGCCGGTGGCGATGTAGAGGTTGCCCTTGGAGTCCCAGGCCATGCCGCCGCCCGAGTGGCAGCAGCTGTGGATCTGCACCGGCCAGTCGAGCAGCACCTTCTCGCTCGCCAGGTCCAGCCGGTCGGTGGCCAGGTCGAGCGTGAAGCGGGAGACCCTGCGCTCGGCCATGTGCGTGTCACGGTCGATCTCCGAGTGGGGTGTGTAGTGCAGATACACCCAGCCGTTGGTCATGAAGTCCGGGTCCAGCTCGATACCGAGCAGCCCCTCCTCGTTCTTGACCAGCTCGTCGCCGCCGCCCTTGTTGCCGAAGACCGTCAGCGCACCGGCCTTGGAGACCTTCCCGGTCTTCGGGTCGTAGACGTGGATCTCGCCCTGGCCCTTGCCGATGTCGGGGTTGTTCCAGTCGGTGACGACCGGCCGTGAGGAGTCGGCGCCACCGCGCCCGATGTACAGCACACGGCCGTCGGGTGCGACGACCAGCCCGTGCGGTTCGCCGATCTGGTCGTTCTGACCGGGCTGGTTGGCCTGGGTGACCCGCTCGGCCGTGTAGTTGGCGTCGATCGTCGCCTTGCAGTCGGCCTGGGAGAGCCGGGTCGTCCAGGCGAGCGCGCCCCGCAGATGGTCGCGGAAGTCGGTCTCCGCGAAGCTGTCGGCCGTGCCGCCCATGCCGGTGTAGAAGGAGCGGCCGCCGTCGTAGTCACGGCACCAGGAGATCGGATGGTCCCAGCCGTTGCCCTTCGCGGCCGGCGTGAAGGAGCTCTCCTTCACCCGGGCCACCGTGTGCACCTTGCCCGACGGGTTCTCCGCCCAGTTGAACCACTTGTCCGGGCGCTTCCACTGCAGAGGCAGCGACGCGGTGGCCGGATGCACGCGGTCGCCCACCTCGACGACGGCGCGCTGTGTGCTGCTGGGGGCGCCCGTCGGCCGGGCGCCGATCAGACCGGTGAACCAGTCGGAGTACGGCTCGGTGCGCGCGGCTTCATGGATGCCGACGAATCCGCCGCCCGCCTCCAGGTAGGCCTCGAGGCCCGCTTCCTGATCGGGGTCGAGCACATCGCCGCCGCCGGTCAGGAACACGACCGCGTTGAACCGGCCGAGCTTCCTGGCGTTGGTGAACACCGCGGGATCGTCGGTGGCTTCCGTCCTGAACCGGCTCGCGGCGGGGCCGGTCAGTCCGATCGTCTCGATCGCGGCGATACCGGCCTCGACGGCCGGTGACTCCGCCGTGGCGGAGCCGTGGAAGACGAGTACCTTCACGTTCGCGCCGCCGGGCGGTGACGGTAGGGACAACGTTGTCGCCGGTGGCCCCGGATACGGCTGGGCGCCGGCGGGACTGCCACCACCGAGCAGCGACGCGGTCATGGCTCCGACGCCAAGTGCCGCTGCCAGGAGGTACTTTCGGGATCTCGTTCTTCCAGACCTGTGATGTGGTGCGCGCTGCATGGGTCACCCACCCCTCTGTGGTCACAACAACAGCCGTTGAAGCTAGACCTCTTTTCGCGGTTCGCCAATAGGTATGACTGCAATACGACGAACTTTGTCCTGACCGTGGATAAACGTAGATCACCCGGCTACCGTGTGGCCGTCCCCGGGGTCTCTTCGCCCCGTCAACCTCTGCCGACGACTGGAGAGTTCGACATGGACAGACGGAGCTTCAACCGGCGCCTGCTGGCGGGCGGCGCGGCCGCGGCGGCCACCGGTGTGACATCGTTGTCGATCACTTCCGCCTCCAACGCGGCACCGGCCCCGGCGAAGGGCGCGGTTCGCATCGCACCGGCCGGCGGCCAGGTACGACACCTCAAGATGTACGCCGAGAAACGGGCCGACGGGTCGATGGGCTACGGCCTCGAGAAGGGCAAGGCGACCGTCCCCGGGCCGCTGATCGAACTCGTCGAAGGCGACACGCTGCACATCCAGTTCGAGAACCTGATGGACGTGCCGGTCAGCCTGCATCCGCACGGTGTCGACTACGACATCTCCAACGACGGCACCAGGATGAGCCGCAGTCATGTCGAACCGGGTGCCACCCGCACCTACACCTGGCGCACCCACGCCCCCGGCCGCCGCGCCGACGGCACCTGGCGGCCGGGCAGTGCGGGCTACTGGCACTACCACGACCACGTCGTCGGCACCGATCACGGCACCGGCGGCATCCGCAAGGGCCTCTACGGCCCGATGGTGGTGCGCAGGAAGGACGACATCCTTCCCGACAAGCAGTTCACGATCGTCTTCAACGACATGACCATCAACAACCGGCCCGCGGCCGACCCGCCCAACTTCCTGGCCACGGTGGGGGACCGCGTCGAGATCATCATGATCACGCACGGTGAGTACTACCACACCTTCCATATGCACGGTCATCGCTGGGCGGACAACCGGACGGGCCTGCTGTCCGGCCCCGAGGACGTCAGCCGGGTGATCGACAACAAGATCACCGGCCCGGCCGACTCCTTCGGCTTCCAGGTGATCGCCGGCGAACACGTCGGCCCGGGCGCCTGGATGTACCACTGCCACGTCCAGAGCCACTCGGACATGGGCATGGCCGGTCTGTTCCTCGTTGCCAAGGAGGACGGCACGATCCCGGGCCACGAACCGCACCATCCCGCCTCGGGAGAGGGGCACGCCCACGAGTGATGCCTTGCGGGAGCCGTTGAGTGTGCCGACGAGGAAGCGCACGAGGGCGGAGAGGTGGTGGCGCCGGCCGGTGAGTCCCCGAAGCGGGCGCTGCCCGGGCGCCGGTTGAGCCGTGGCACGAGTCGTCGCCGGGCTGCCGCCCGGGCCCGCGCTGCGGCCAGGTCGTCGAACCCGATGACAGGGGGTAGCCGCCGTAGCACCTCTCCAGCCGTGGCTTGCCGGGCCGTGGTGCGCGCGTAGCCGGAACATGTGGTTCTGTGGGCTTGACGGCCCGGGTACAGCACCTTGGAGGCCGGCGGGTGTCCAGGAGGTGCTCCACCGAGCGGGTCCTGCACCCTGACGAGCGCGAGCAGAGTGAGGGCCACGCGGCGCTTGGCCTGGACGACTGCCCCGGGACACCGCAGATGCCGAGCCGCGGCGGGGTGCTTCCGTGGTGACGGCGGAAGCCGGTCGCGCAGGAAGGAGACCGGGAATGGATCACAACAAGGTCACCGAGTTTCTGGGGCGGTTCGTGACGGACCTGGGTGCCGCTGGTGCCGCCGGTTCGGTGGTGATCGGTCACCGACTCGGCCTGTACCGGGCACTGGCGGAAGGCCCGGCGACGCCGGAGCGCTTCGCGGAGCGCACCGGATGCCATCCCCGCTACCTGACCGAATGGTTGCTCGGCCAGGCCGCAGGCGGGTACGTCAGCTATGACCCGCAGACCGGAGCGTTCCGGCTGACCGAGGAGCAGGCGTTCTGCCTGGCCGACCCGGACGGTCCCAATGTTCCGGCCGCCTTTCTGATCGTGCTGGGGTATCTGCGCGCAGAGCCGCGGATCACCGAGGCGTTCCGCAACGGTGACGGCGTGGCCTGGCACGAGCACGACGAGGACGTGTTCGTCGGTTGTGACGCGTTCTACCGCCCGGGATACGCGGCGGAGCTCGTACCGAGTTGGATCCCGGCGCTGGACGGGGTCCACGAGAAGCTGGCGGCCGGAGCGCGGGTGGCGGACCTCGGCTGCGGACTCGGCTCCTCGTCGCTCCTCGTGGCCGAGGCTTACCCGCGCACCACCGTCGTCGGTTCGGACTACCACGCGGAGTCGATCGAACTGGCGCGGCAGAAGGCGGAGGCGGCCGAGTTGACCGACCGCGTGACCTTCGAGGTGGCGACCGCGCAGACGTTCACCGGCGGCGACTACGACCTGGTGATGATGTTCGACTGCCTGCACGACATGGGCGATCCGCTCGGAGCGGCCAGGCAAGTGCGGGAGGCGCTGGACCCGGACGGCACATGGATGCTGGTGGAGCCGTACTCGTCCGACAAGGTCGAGGAGAACTTCAATCCGGTCGGCCGGCTGTACTACAGCGGTTCCACGTTCCTGTGCGTGCCGAACAGCATGTCCCAGCCCGGGGGCTACTCCCTGGGCGCACAGGCCGGGGAGACCGCGATCCGGGAGGTGATCAGGGACGCCGGCTTCACCCGGTTCCGCAGAGCGGCGCAGACACCGTTCAATCTCGTGTACGAGATCAGGCCGTAGCGCCGCCGTGGCCGGCCGGTCGGCCAGGCCCCGTCAGGTTTCGGACAACACCCGGACGAGCCTGAGGCTGCCCCGTTCTCCCGGCGGCCCGGGGGTCTCGCTCCGCAGGTTGCAACCCTCGGCCACTGGGCGAGGATGGAGTCATGGAGACATAGCAGGCCAGAGAGGAAGGCGGCCGGCCATGGGTCAACACGTCGGTGCCGGTGACCTGGACATCTGGAGGGAACGGGTCGGTCAAGGGCCGGACGTCCTGCTCATCGGCGGCTTGGGCGACACCGTCGAATCGTGGCAGTTCCAGCTCGACCGGCTCTCGGACCGTTACCGCCTGACCGCGTTCGACAATCGTGGGGCCGGCCGGACCGCGATGCCCGACGGTCCCGTCTCCGTGGAGATGATGGCGGACGACGCCGCCGCCCTTCTGCGGGCTGTTGACGTTTCCGCTGCTCACGTCGCCGGCTTCTCCGGCGGCAGCATCATCGCCCAGGAGCTGGCGCTCCGCCACCCGGAACTGGTGCGCAGCCTCGTCCTGCAGAGCACATGGCCGGTGATGGACCCGTACCTGCGCTCCTGGGCACGGTTCATCCGGTGGCTGGTGGCGGTCGCTCCGAGCGAGCGCGCGTTCCTCGAGGGCTTCTATCTCGACATCTACACAGCGCGGGCGCACAACGACGGAAGCGTCGACCGGATCATCGAAGAGGTCCTCGCCTTCCCCCATAAGCAGTCCACCGAGGATGTCCAACGATTTCTCGATGCTTTCATCGACCATGACACCACCGACCGCCTGCCACGGATCGCAGCACCGACGCTCGTCCTCGCCGGCGCCCTCGACCCGACCGCGCGTCCGCCGCTCGGTCGCGCCGTGGCGGAACTGATCCCCGACGCCCGGTTCGAAGTCATGGAGGAGGAGGCCCACCAACCCTTCCAGGAAGTGCCGGACGAATGGAATTCCCGCGTCGATGCCTTCTGGCGCGACATCGGGACACGCGGCTGAAGACGCCAAGCCTCACCGACGACGACCAGGCCTGTCGCGGCGCGGGCGCAAGGGGGATGCTCGCTGGGCGGGTTCGACTTCGACCGCGATACCCAGCGCCACGTTCGCCGCTCTTAGGGGGCCGTCTTCCTGTGAGACGTACGTTTCCGGGCGCCGGATCACGGGCGCCGGATCACGGGCGCCCGCTCGGCGCGCTCGGCCGTATTCCGGAACCCGAAGGAGCTCCCGTCGGAGTTGCACGGCGAACCGTACGTCGCACGCCTCGCCCTGATCCCCGGTGACGCGGCGGAAGGCCGGCGAGTTCAGCAGCCGCTCCGTCACACACTTTGGGGTCCAACCGACTTGACGGGCCAAGTCCGTGAGGCGGGCGCTGTGGATCCAACAGGCGTCGGAGCGGCGTACGGCGATTTCGCCGGGCGCGCCGTGAAGGTTTCGGGCGGGATCGGTAGGAGACTCGGGGACCGACGCGGCCGTATCCGAAGGAGGACCCGTGCTCAGCGCTCCCTACGTCACCGGCTCCCCGAACTGGATCGAGCTCGGAACGCCCGACGTCGAGGGCGCGAAGGCCTTCTACGGCCAGGTGTTCGACTGGACGTTCGTGTCGGCGGGGCCGGATGCCGGCGGCTACGGCATGTTCCAGCTCGACGGGAGGACGGTCGCGGCCGCGATGACCGTGCCGCCGGAGAAGGGCCCGCCGGGCTGGAACGTCTACTTCCAGACGCCCGACGCCGACGCCATGGTCAAAGCCGTCGAACAGCGCGGCGGGAGCGTCGTGGTCCGGCCCATGGACGTGTTCGACCAAGGGCGGATGACGATCTGCCTCGACCCGGCGGGAGCGGCCTTCGCGGGCTGGGAACCGGGCAGGAACAAGGGGCTCGACCGGGTCAGCGACGTCGGGGCGCTCGGCTGGCTCGAGCTGTTCACCCCCGATCTCGCCTTCGCCCTGACGTACTACGGCGACGTCTTCGGCTGGGAGGCCTCCCAGATGCCCATGCCGGACGGCAGCGGCTACTACACCATGGTCCGCCCCGGCGGAGCGGCGCAGGACACCACGTTCGCCGGCGTCCTCCAGATGAGCGCCGATCGGCTCGAGGCGTCGGGCGGGCCCTACTGGCTGGCGTATTTCGGCGTCGAGGACTGTGACGCCTCGGTGGCCAGGGCGCAGGAACTGGGCGCGGAGATCAAGCGGACACCCGTCGACGTGGAGGGTGTCGGCCGGTTCGCGAAGCTGGCCGATCCGGCGGGCGCGCGGTTCGCCGTCGTCCAGGGCTTCACTGCCGCGGGAGCGACCGGTGGGACCCGCCCGCCGAGCGGCCGTTGAATGTTCGTTGACACGATGTTTATCGGCGGCGGGCAGCGTGTCCAGCATGCCGATCAACACCACCATCACGACCGAGCCCGAACTCGCCTGGCAGGAGAGCGCGTTGTGCGCCCAGGCCGGTCCCGAGTTCTTCTTCCCCGCCCCCGGCTCCTCCACCCGTGAGGCCAAGCAGCTCTGCGGAGCGTGCGAGGGCCGGGTGGCCTGCCTGGAGTACGCGCTGACACACGACGAGAGGTTCGGCGTCTGGGGCGGCCTCTCGGAGAAGGAACGCCACCGCCTCAAGCGCACGGCCCGCTGACCGACCCCGGCGGTGCCGCGCACAGATGGCGCGCTCCACGAGGTGGCGGCGCGGCTCACGAGGTCGAGTGCGGCGCCGGGCGGCACGGCGGGTCACCGGGCGACGCATCGGCTCATGAGCCGATGCGGAACGTCTCTCCGTACACCCGCCAGGTGAGGGGCGTGTCCAGCCCGGTGTTCCCCTCGCGCAGGAACACGCGCTGAGCGGTGTCGATCCGCGAGGAGTCCCTGGTCTGCTCGGTCTTCTGGCGGCCGATCACGGTCCGGCCGGCGTCGAGGAAGGCATTCAGGTAGGCCTTCTCGTCGCCGCCCTCCGCGGCGGTGTCGGCGGCCTTCATGGCGGCCTCGCGGATGCCGTAGAAGCCCTCCGGGCCGAGCCCGGGCCCGTGGAGCACCATCGCGTCGTAGTAGATGAACTGGCCGAGCGTGGACAGTCCGTCCATCTTGGCCAGCCGCACGGCCGGGTCGAAGTAGATCCGGTCGCGCATCACGTCCTGGGCCTTGCGGAACTCCGGGTCCTCCGCGGCCTTCGCCCACGCCGCCTCGAAGGGCGCGCCCAGCCCCTCGTGCGAGTCGCTGCCGTCGACCTTGCGGAGCGCGGGGAGGTACCCGGCGAGCGGGTTGTCCGGGTGCTCGTCCGTGAAGTATTCGACGAGCTGGAGCATGTCGTTCGTACCCGAGCAGAAGCCGATGATCCCGGCAGTGTAGCCGTTGCCGTCACCGATGTCCTCGATGGCGCCGTACTGGCTCTTCCAGTCCAGCGTCGAGTTCTCCGCGCTCGCCACCAGCTGGGCGGCGATCTCCTTCTTCGCGGGATCCGCGAGGCCCGGCGGCAGCGCGTCGATGCGGTCGTCCCGCTCGCGCTGCTGGGCCGGGCTGCCCGCCTTGAGCGGGTCGGGCGCGAAGGCGGTCGGGCTGACGCGCAGGCTCGGGTCGTCCTTGGGGCGCAGCGACTCGCCGCCCCCGCCGAAGTAGACGGAGACGGCAACAGCTATCGGGGCGCCGAAGAGGACGACGCGCGTCAGGGGTTTCACGCGGGACAGCGTACGGTGCCGCCCCACGCCCCAGTAGTCCCGGGTTCGGCCCGCCCGTACGGCCGCGGCCCGGACGCTGTCCAACGTCGTCGCAGGCCGTCGCCCGGGAGAGCGACGGCCACCGGCACCGGCGGTGCCGCGGGGACGCGCTAGCCGGCGGCGCGCGCCGCCATCCGGGACTTGCGGGCGGCGAGCTTCTCGTCGAACTTGAGCGCCTCCGCGTCCAGCCCGTTCATGTAGAGGCCGAGCTCCTCCTGCGCCTTGAGGCCCTCCGGGCCCAGGCCGTCGATCTCGAGGACCTTGAGGTGGCGCAGCACCGGCTGGAGCACGTCGTCGTGGTGGATGCGCATGTTGTAGATCTCACCGATGGCCATCTGCGCGGCGGCCCGCTCGAAACCGGGCATGCCGTGCCCCGGCATCCGGAAGTTCACGACCACGTCCCGCACGGACTGCATGGTCAGGTCGGGGGCGATCTCGAAGGCCGCGCCCAGCAGGTTGCGGTAGAAGACCATGTGCAGGTTCTCGTCGGTGGCGATACGCGCCAGCATCCGGTCGCAGACCGGGTCGCCGGACTGGTGGCCGGTGTTGCGGTGCGACACGCGCGTCGCGAGCTCCTGGAAGGCGACGTAAGCCACGGAGTGCAGCATCGAGTGGCGGTTGTCGGACTCGAAGCCCTCTGCCATGTGGGCCATCCGGAACTGCTCGAGCTTGTCCGGGTCCACGGCGCGGGAGGTGAGCAGGTAGTCCCGCATCACGATCCCGTGCCGGCCCTCCTCCGCGGTCCAGCGGTGCACCCAGGTGCCCCAGGCCCCGTCGCGGCCGAAGAGCGTCGCGATCTCGTGGTGGTAGCTGGGGAGGTTGTCCTCGGTGAGGAGGTTCACCACCAGCGCGATCTTGCCGATGTCCGTGACCTTGGACTGGGCGGGGTCCCAGGCCTCTCCGTCCTCGAAGAAGCCGGGGAAGTTGCGGCCGTCGGAGAAGGGGACGTACTCGTGCGGCATCCAGTCCTTGGCGACCTTCAGATGGCGGTTGAGCTCCTTCTCCACGACCTCTTCCAGCGCGTACAGAAGTCGCGCGTCGGTCCACGCTTCCGAACTGCCGAGGTGGGGAGAGGTGATCGTCACGGGGGCTCCTGGGGGACGGGAGAGTTACCTACGTACTCGTAGGTTACGAAACCGTAGGTTAAGCACGTCATAAGCCCCCGTCCAAGCCCGGATCCGCGATGCCCGATTACGTACCGTTATAAGGGCAGGTCCGTCGGTGCGCGGAGCGCTGTGTCACGTCTCCCGCAGCCGCCTGAGCGGCCCGAGAATTTTCTGTTCGCCCGAACGGGCCGGGGCAGGCGCACGACGGGGCGATCCGTCCTCCGGGGCGTCCCGCCGTTCCCACCGTGCGGCGCGGCGCGGCCGGGCGGGTCGGACCGGTCTCCCGGTGCCTCTCCGCCGGCCGTGCCGCTCAATCACCCCTATGCGTCGGACGTTCACCCCGACGGGCCCGCACGCTCATCCCATCGGGAACGCCCCGTCCCGCAGTTCCTCCGCCGAGACGTCCCGCAGCTCGCCGTCGAGCAGCAGCCGCCGCGTGACGCCGATCGAATCGAGGAACGACGCGTCGTGACTGGCCACGATCAGGGCTCCCTGGTAGGACTCCAGAGCCGCCGTGAGGCTGCGCACGCTCGACATGTCGAGGTTGTTCGTCGGCTCGTCCAGCATGAGCAACTGCGGCGCGGGCTCGGCGAGCAGCAGCGCCGCGAGTGCCGCACGGAACCGCTCGCCGCCCGACAGCGTCCCGGCCGGCTGGTCGGCCAGGGCGCCCCGGAAGAGGAAGCGCGCCAGCCGCGCCCTGATCCGGTTGTTCGTGGCGCCGGGCGCGAACCGGGCCACGTTCTCGACGACGCTCAGCCCGTCGTCGAGGAGGTCGAGGCGCTGCGGCAGGAAGCGGAGGGGGACATCGGGCACCGCCTCGCCCGCCACCGGTTCCAGCTCGCCGGCGATAGTGCGCAGCAGGGTCGTCTTGCCCGCGCCGTTGCGCCCCACGAGAGCGATCCGCTCGGGTCCTCGTACCTCGAACTCTCCCTTCACTTCTGCCCCGTACTGGAGCCGCAGGTCACGGAGCCGCAGCACCCCGCGGCCGGGGTGGACCTGGGTGCTGGGCAGCTCGATACGGATCTCGTCGTCGTCGCGTACCGCCTCCACGGCCTCGTCGAGACGCTCCTTCGCCTCCGCGAGTTTCTCGGTGTGCATGATGCGGTGCTTGCCGGCCGACTCCTGGGCCGTGCGCTTGCGGGAGCGCATCACGATCCTCGGCTCCCGCTTGGTGTCGTACATCTTCTGCCCGTACCGCTTGCGACGGGCCAACTTGATGTGCGCGTCCGCCAGTTCACGCTTCTGGCGCTGGACGTCCGCCTCCGCGACACGCACCATCCTTTCCGCCGCCTCCTGTTCGACGGCGAGCGCCTCCTCGTATGCGGAGAAGTTGCCGCCGTACCAGGCGACCTCGCCCTCGCGCAGATCGGCGATCTGGTCGACCAGTTCCAGCAGTTGACGGTCGTGGCTGACGACCACCAGCACACCGGACCACCGCGTCACAGCGTCGTACAGGCGCCGGCGGGCGAACAGGTCGAGATTGTTGGTGGGTTCGTCGAGCAGCAGCACATCGGGACGGGCCAGCAGCAGTGCCGCCAGCCGCAGCAGGACCGCCTCGCCGCCCGAGACCTCGCCGATGGTGCGGTCGAGACCGATGCGGCCGAGACCCAGCTGGTCCAAGGTGGCGTGCGCGCGCTCCTCGACGTCCCAGTCGTCGCCGACCGCTGTGAAGTTCTCCTCGCTGGGATCGCCCGCCTCGATGGCGTGCAGCGCGGCGCGGGTCGCTGCGATGCCGAGGACCTCGTCCACCCGCATGCCGGTGTCGAGCACCACGTTCTGCGGCAGGTAGCCGATCTCTCCCATGGCGCGGACCGACCCGGCGGACGGTACGAGTTCGCCGGCGAGCAGCCGCAACAGGGTTGACTTGCCTGAGCCGTTGAGGCCGATAAGGCCGGTGCGGCCCGGCCCGATCGCAAGGTGGAAGTCCTCGAAGACGACGGTGCCGTCCGGCCATGCGAAGCCGAGCGCGGAGCAGGTGAGATAGGTGGGGGAAGTAGACACGTGGCCTCCGGTTGCTGGGTACGGGCTGGGAGCAACGGTGGAGACACCTGTGCGACGTGACGGATGCCGGAAACGGACCGGGGAGAGCCCGGAGACGCCGGGAGGGAAAAAGTCCCGGTCGGGGGAGCGGACGGCATGAGTCGTCGAGGTCGCACGCGAAGCGCACAGGCATGAGCCGTGCTGCACGGTGTCTCAAGACCTCAGACGAGCAACGTCCTACTCCGATCGACGACAACAGAACCGTCATACACTGTATAGGGCCGCCGGGGTCGTGTCAACGGCATTCGTCCGACCCGGGGGAGCGGTGCCGTCGGGCGTGACCGACGGCGGGGGTCGCGACGGTGGCCGGGGAGCGGCGGAGGGCGTCAGGCGGCGTCGCCCAACAACTCCGTCAGGTCCTGGTCGAGCCCCAGGTACAGGTGCTCGCGCCCGGCCGGGACCGCCTCCTGCACGCGCTCGAGGAAGCGCTGCAGATCGCCGGTGCGGATGTGCACCATGGCCATGCCCTCGGGGGCGTGGAACTCCAGCACCGTCCGGTCGTAGCCGTACGGCCGCAACCGCACGTCGCCGAGGCCGGCCGGTTCATGGACCCCCTCGGCCAGCAACTCCCGCGAGAACGCCCAGGACACATCGGTGCCCTCCAGGGTGGCCGGGCCGGGGAAGTCGATACGGACGGCGAAAGGGTCACGGCGGTCGTAGTGCAGCGTCGCGGGAACGGACTCCATCTGGGGTGCGGACGCGACGAGTCGGGCCTGGACGGTCTGCTCGATGACGGTGGACAAGCCCCGCTCCTTCGTGTGCGGCTCGCTGGGTCCTGATGGCGCAGGTCTCCCTGATATCTCAGAAGACGTCGGAAGGACCGATTCCGTGCACCGGGGAAGAGAGTGACATGTGTCACCGCCCGCCGTCCGCCGCACACTCGGATCGCCACCCGTCGAAGTCGGCGCCACGCACCCTGGACGGGTCCCGGTGCGTGGGCTAGCTTCCAGCGCCATGAGGTCCTTGGGGAAGACGAGACGAACGCTGTCCGTGGGGCTGTGCGCCATCGCGGTGGCTGCCGCGGCGGCCGCGCCGGTGCATGCGGAGCAGGCGGCAACGGCGGCGGACCGGCCCGCGGCGGCCGGTACCCCCGGCTGGAGCCTGAATGACACGGGAACCGAGGTGCGGCTGCGAGGGCTGGCACCGGTCAGCCGGAAGACCGCATGGGTGGCCGGCTCCAAGGGCACCGTGCTGCGCACCACCGACGGCGGCCGCAGCTGGCTGGACGTCTCACCGCCCGGGGCCGGGGCGCTCGAGTTCCGTGACGTCGAGGCGTTCGACGGCCGGCGCGCGGTGGTCCTCGCCATCGGCGAGGGCGAGGCGTCCCGGGTGCTGCGGACCGAGGACGGCGGGGTGAGTTGGACCGAGTCGTTCCGCAACACCGACGCCAAGGCGTTCTACGACTGCATCACGTTCTTCGACAGCCGGCACGGCCTCGCCATGAGTGACCCCGTGGACGGGAAGTACCGCATCCTGTCCACCGGCGACGGCGGGCGGTCCTGGAAGGTCCTCCCCGACGCCGGCATGCCGCCCGCCCTGCCGGGCGAGGCGGGCTTCGCGGCGAGCGGCCAGTGTCTCGTCAGCTCCGGTCCGAAGGACGTCTGGCTGGCCACGGGGGGCGGCGCCACGGCGCGTGTGCTGCACTCCGCCGACCGTGGCGTGAACTGGACCGTCGCGGAGTCGACGATCCCGGCCGGTGACCCGGCCCGCGGCGTCTTCGCGCTCGCCTTCCGCGACCGGACGCACGGCCTCGCGGTCGGTGGCGACTACCGCGCCGACCAGGCCTCGCCGTGGGCCGCGGCCGTCACTGGCGACGGCGGCCGCAGCTGGCGGCAGGCACAGACCCCGCCGCCCGCGTACCGCTCCGGTGTGACCTGGCTCCCGCACAGCAGGTCCGCCGCCCTCGCCGTCGGACCCACCGGGACGGACCTGACGACGGACGGTGGTCGGACCTGGCGCACGGTCGACACCGGCTCGTTCGACACCGTGGACTGCACCCCTGACTTCGGGTGCTGGGCCTCCGGGGAGAAGGGCCGGGTCGCGCGTCTGGAGTTCTGAGACAGGCGGTCGGGCCGTCAGGGAGCCGGCTGCTGGCGGTAGGGGGCCAGCTCGGGCGCCGTCCTGGTCGCGAGGAACTCGGTGATCCGGTAGGTGCACACAGCGCCGACGACGAAGGGGTCGGTCGCCGCGATCTTCTCGATGCCGGCGCGGTCGTCCCCGACCGCGAGGATGATCCCGCCGTCGCGCGGCTTCTTCCTGCCCGACGCGATGAAGACGCCCTCCTCGTACAGGCCGTCCAGCCATGCCACATGGGCTTCCATCAGCGGTTCGACGCGCTCGACCGGCGCGGTGTAGGTCAGTTCCATCACAAACATGACCGCCACGCTACCGGGCCCCTGTCACCGGGCGGCGGTCGCTTCGGGGCAGGTCATACAGTGGGCGGCATCATGAAGATCGTCGAAGCGCCTTCCGGCTGGCCCGTGAACGAAGATGAGGCCCTGGCCGTCCAGGACGAACTGCGCACCCGCGTCGTCCTGGACGAGCCTGGCCCGCCGGTCGGCACCGGGCTGGTGACCGGCGTCGACGTGGCGTACGACGACGAACGCGATGTCGTCGCCGCGGCGGCGGTCGTGCTGGACGCGGCGACGCTGACCGTGGTGGAAGAAGCCACGGCGGTCGGCCGGATCACCTTCCCCTACGTGCCCGGACTGCTCGCCTTCCGTGAGATCCCGACGGTGCTGGCCGCGCTCGAGTCGCTCACGGCCGGGCCCGGCCTGGTCGTGTGCGACGGCTACGGACGCGCGCACCCCCGGCGGTTCGGGCTGGCGAGCCACCTCGGGGTACTGACGGGGCTGCCCTCGATCGGCGTCGCGAAGAATCCGTTCGTCTTCACCTACGGCGAACTCGGATCAGGCCGGGGCGACTTCGCGCCACTTCTCGCCGACGACGGCGAGGAGGTCGGCAGGGCGCTGCGCACCCAGCGGGGGGTGAAGCCGGTCTTCGTCTCCGCGGGGCACCGGGTGACGCTCGACGCGGCGTGTGCCCACACGCTGCGGCTGGCGCCTGAGTTCCGGGTCCCGGAGACGACACGGCGTGCGGACGCCCTGTGCCGGAGGGCGCTTTCGGAGGCGACAGGGGGGTGACGGCCGCGTCGGGTGCGGCCCCGTCACCTCCGTGACGGGGCCGCACCCTTGATCAGGCGGCCTTACCGCCGTCGACCGCCGCCGAGTACCCGAAGGCGGACACGGCCTGGTAGTACGTCCACGCCGTCGAGTTGCATGCGGTGCGCGTGGCACCGGAGTAACCGTTGCACACCCGCTTCAGGTCCTCGTGGAACGCCGAGTCCAGTCTGGACTTGTTCGCGTCGAAGCTGCCGACGGCCTTGTAGTTCCGATAACCGAAGTCATGGCGTGCACATGACATCTTAAAAGGGAAGCCGAACGGGTTGTCCGGCGACGTGGAGCAGTAGTCCGTGGTCCAGTTGAAGCCGTAGGCGCTCCAGGCACCCTGGTCGGCCCGGGCCGCGGCCCAGGCGTTGTAGCTGGTGGCGCTGGTCTGCGTCCAGGAACTGAGCACCTGGAGCTTGTCGGCGGGGGCGGCGGTGGCCGATCCGGCGGGGATCAGGGCGGCGGGCAATGCCAGTACGGCCGACACGAGCGGCAGGGCGAAACGGCGACGCATGCAGAAACCTCCACGTGTGGACGGGGGTCGGTGCGCGCCACGTGGCCTCTCCACGGGCAGGTCCAGAGTCCTGCTGTACGCGCGTCCTGCACAGCCTTTGCGTCACATGCGACGGGTGAAATCTTCGTGGCCGCCGGTCGTGAACCCGCCGCTCCGTGGACAGGAGTGAGCACATCGGTCCAGGACGCTGGATCCCGGCATCCGCATCGACGCCGTGCCGGCGGCCCCCGGCCCGGGGCGGGACCGGGGCCGGGACCTCCCCGCCCCACGCGCCTGCGGCGGGGGCGGGAACGCGGTGGTGCGGCAGCGTCCGCTACCGAATGTGCGCCACCCGGAAGTGGATGCCCGCCCGCTGAAGCCGTGTCAGCAGCGCTTCGCCCATCGCCACCGCCGACGTCACCTGACCGGACGTCTTCGGCAGCGTGTCGCCGGCCAGGCACATCGCCGCTTCCGCCAGGATCTTCGCCGTCTCGTCGTAGCCAGGGTCGCCGCCCTTCACCTCGGTGAAGACCTGGCGCCCGCCGCCCTCGCCGACGAAGCGGACCGAGAACCAGCTCTCCGCCCGGCGCTTGGCACTGGGGCCGTCGCCCGGTGCGTAACGGTCCGTCAGCCACCGCCGGGCGGCGGGGATCTGCGCGAGGGCGAAGCCCGCTCCGACGGCCGCAGGGCCGCCGAGCGCCATCGGCAGGGTCTTGACCGCCGCGTAGTGGCGGTAGCGGAAGTCGGGGCCGTAGCGTTCCAGCCTGTGCGCCGAGCGGACCACGATCTGCGGATCGATCGTCGGCAGGGGCAGCGCCCATGCCCCGGTCTCCCGGCTGAAGTGCGGCCCGCCGAGGGGGGCCTGCGCCCGGCGGCCGACCAGCCGCGGTTCGTGCAGCCGGCGTTCGCGCGCGGCGCGCAGCGTTTCACGGCCGCGGCCCATCGCGTTGAGTGCGGAGGCCAGTGTGCCGCCGGAGAACATCGCGTTCGAGCGGACGAAGCCGTCGACGGTGAGCGGCACCCCTTCAGGGAGCCGTTGCACGGTGAAGTACACGCCGAGGTCGTGCGGGACCGAGTCGAAGCCGCACGCGTGGACGAGGCGAGCACCGGTCTCCCGGGCCCGCGCGTCGTGCCGCACGTACATCAGGTCGACGAACTCGGGCTCCCCGGTGAGGTCGACGTAGTCCGTCCCGGCGTCGGCGCACGCTGCGACCAGGCCTTCGCCGTACCAGACATACGGGCCGACGGTCGTGGCCACGACCCTGGCGGAGCCGGCGAGCTCCCGCATCGACCCGGCGTCGGCGGCGTCGGCCTCGATCAGCGCGAGGGCCGCGCACGACGGGTTGATGACGGCCAGTTGCTCCCTCAGGTGCTCGAGCTTGTCGCGGCTGCGTCCCGCGACGGCCCAGCGGCAGCCCTCCGGCGCGTGCCGCGCGAGATACTCGGCGGTGAGGCGCCCGACGAATCCGGTGGCTCCGAAGAGCACGATGTCGTACGGCCGCTGTGCGCGGTCCGTCCCGTTCTGGCTGTTCACTGGCTCCTCCGCCGTCGGGCTGTCCGGCGGATCAGGGCGGCAGACCCTGCCCCACGCCGTTGTCGGTGGCTGAGGCTAGCGCGCGGAGCGGCCGCACAGAAGATCCGGTTTCCCTTGGTGATCCACCGGTGATCAAGCGGGTTCGAGCCGTCCAGGGTCCTTCGTTCGGATCAGGCCGGATCAGCGAGCGTGCGTGCCAGGGCCCGCGAGCCCGGCGTGATCCGAATCCGAACGAAAGACCCTAAGCGCTTGCTCGGCCCAAACCCTTGTCATAACTGGAACGCGTTCTTACCATCGCTGGTGTTACATCAGTTGTGTCACATAGCTGGGGGCTGGATGACAGCGTCAGGGAACGGCCCGCTGGCCGGGGTACGAGTGGTGGAGCTGGCCGGCATCGGGCCCGGCCCGTTCGCCGCGATGCTCCTCGGTGACCTCGGGGCCGACGTCGTGCGCGTCGACCGCCCCGGCGGTGCCGGGCTCGCCATCGACCCGGCGTACGACCTCACCAACCGCAACAAGCGCTCCGTGCTGATCGACCTCAAGTCGGCCGACGGCCCCGCCCGGGTCCTCGATCTCGTCGAGCGCGCCGACGTCCTCATCGAGGGGTTCCGGCCCGGCGTCGCCGAGCGCCTCGGCGTCGGCCCCGACGAGTGTCTCGCCCGCAACCCACGCCTGGTCTACGGGCGGATGACCGGCTGGGGCCAGCAAGGACCGCTCGCCCAGCGCGCCGGTCACGACATCGCCTACATCGCGCTGACCGGCACACTCTCCATGATCGGCAGCCCCGGCGAGCCGCCCACCGTACCGGCCAACCTCGTCGGCGACTACGCCGGCGGCTCCCTCTACCTGGTCATCGGCGTGCTCGCGGCCCTCCAGCACGCACGCGCCGAGGGCGGCGGCGGACAGGTCGTCGACGCGGCCATCGTCGACGGCGCCTCCCACCTCGCCACGATGATCCACGGGATGATGGCCGCCGGCGGCTGGCAGGACCGGCGCGGCGCGAACCTCCTCGACGGCGGCTGCCCCTTCTACGGCACCTACGAGACCGCCGACGGTCAGTACATGGCGGTCGGCGCGCTGGAGCAGCAGTTCTACGACCGGTTCGTCGAACTGCTCGGCATCAAGGACGACATCCCTGCCCGCAAGGACTTCGACCGCTGGGACGAGCTGCGCCAGGCGGTCGCCGACCGGTTCAGGTCCCGTACCCGCGCCGAGTGGACCGCCGTGTTCGAAGGCACCGACGCCTGCGTCGCCCCCGTGCTCTCGCTCCGCGAGGCACCCGGCCATCCGCACCTCGCCGCCCGTGGGACGTACGTCGACCACGGCGGCATCACCCAGCCCGCCCCCGCGCCCCGCTTCTCCGCCACCCCCACGGCCGTGAGCAGGGGACCCGCCCAGCCCGGCGCGGACACCGCGGACGTCGCCAGGGACTGGGACGTGCCCGCGATCCGGCCTCAGGAGGACCGTTGAAGCGCGAGATCTTCACCGCCGAGCACGAGGCGTTCCGTCGGTCCGTGCGCACCTTCCTCTCCAAGGAGGTGGAGCCGTACTACGAGCAGTGGGAGAAGGACGGGATCGTCAGCCGCGACGCGTGGCTGGCCGCGGGCCGCCAGGGGCTGCTGGGACTCGCCGTGCCCGAGGAGTACGGGGGCGGCGGCAACGACGACTTCCGGTACGCCGCGGTGCTCCACGAGGAGTTCACCCGCGCGGGCGCGCCCGGCCTGGCCATCGGCCTGCACAACGACATCATCGGCCCCTACCTCACCTCCCTCGCCAACGACGAGCAGAAGCGGCGCTGGCTGCCGGGCTTCTGCAGCGGCGAGATCATCACCGCGATCGCCATGACCGAGCCGGGCGCGGGCTCCGACCTCCAGGGCATCCGCACCACGGCCGAGGACCACGGCGACCACTGGCTGCTGAACGGTTCCAAGACGTTCATCTCCAACGGCATTCTCGCCGACCTGGTGATCGTCGTCGCGAAGACCTCTCCGGAGGGCGGCGCGCGCGGGCTGTCGCTGCTGGTCGTCGAGCGGGGCGCGGAGGGGTTCGAACGCGGCCGCAACCTCGACAAGATCGGCCAGAAGTCGCAGGACACCGCCGAACTGTTCTTCAACGACGTCCGCGTCCCCAAGGAGAACCTGCTCGGCGAGCTCAACGGCGCCTTCATCCATCTGATGACCAACCTCGCGCAGGAGCGGATGGCGATCGCCGTCGCCGGCATCGCCGCGGCCGAACACCTGCTGGAGATCACCACCGAGTACGTCAAGGAGCGCGAGGCTTTCGGCCGGCCGCTCGCCAAGCTCCAGCACATCCGCTTCGAGATCGCGGAGCTGGCGACGGAATGCGCGGTCACCCGGGCCTTCCTCGACCGCTGCATCACCGACCACGCCAACGGCGAGCTGGACGCCGTCCACGCCTCGATGGCCAAGTGGTGGGCGACCGAACTCCAGAAACGCGCCGCCGACCGCTGCCTCCAGCTCCACGGCGGGTACGGCTACATGAACGAGTACCGCGTCGCCAGGGCTTTCACGGACGGACGCATCCAGACCATCTACGGCGGCACGACCGAGATCATGAAGGAGATCATCGGTCGTTCCCTGCTCGGCTAGGGAGTGTCTTCGGCGTCCCGTCCGCCCGGAGGGCCGGGCGGACGGGACGCCGGAGACACGACCTCACACCCTCTTGAAAGGCTGACCAGTGAGCACCGAAGCGTACGTGTACGACGCGATCCGCACCCCGCGCGGTCGCGGCAAGGCCAACGGGGCCCTGCACGGCACCAAGCCGATCGATCTCGTCGTCGGACTGATCCACGAGATCCAGGCCCGGTTCCCCGGCCTGGACCCCGCCGCCGTCGACGACATCGTGCTCGGAGTCGTCGGACCGGTCGGCGACCAGGGATCCGACATCGCCCGGATCGCGGCCATCGCCGCCGGGCTCCCCGACACCGTCGCCGGCGTACAGGAGAACCGCTTCTGCGCCTCGGGCCTCGAAGCCGTCAACATGGCCGCGATGAAGGTTCGCTCCGGCTGGGAGGACCTGGTCCTCGCCGGCGGTGTCGAGTCGATGTCGCGCGTGCCGATGGCCTCCGACGGCGGCGCCTGGTTCGCCGACCCGATGACCAACTACGAGACCAACTTCGTCCCGCAGGGCATCGGCGCCGACCTGATCGCCACCCTCGGCGGCTGGTCGCGGCGCGACGTCGACGAGTACGCGGCGATGTCGCAGGAGCGGGCCGCCGCCGCGTGGAAGGACGGACGCTTCGACCGCTCCGTCGTCCCCGTCCGCGACCGCAACGGCCTTGTCGTCCTCGACCACGACGAGCACATGCGCCCCGGCACCACCGCGGACTCCCTCGCGTCCCTCAAGCCGTCCTTCGCGGGCATCGGAGACCTCGGCGGCTTCGACGCAGTCGCCCTGCAGAAGTACCACTGGGTCGAGAAGATCGACCACGTCCACCACGCCGGGAACTCCTCCGGCATCGTCGACGGCGCCGCCCTCGTCGCCATCGGCAGCAAGGAAGTGGGCGAGCGCCACGGGCTCACCCCGCGCGCCCGGATCGTCTCCGCCGCGGTCTCCGGCTCCGAGCCGACGATCATGCTCACCGGTCCGGCGCCCGCGACCCGCAAGGCACTCGCCAAGGCCGGGCTGACCATCGACGACATCGACCTCGTCGAGATCAACGAGGCCTTCGCCGGCGTCGTCCTGCGCTTCGCCCAGGACATGGGCCTCTCCCTCGACAAGGTCAACGTCAACGGCGGCGCCATCGCCATGGGTCACCCGCTGGGCGCGACCGGGGCGATGATCCTCGGCACCCTCATCGACGAACTGGAACGACAGGACAAGCGGTACGGCCTCGCCACCCTCTGCGTGGGCGGCGGCATGGGCATCGCCACCGTCGTCGAGCGTCTCTGACCCCCGTCCTCACCCGCCATACGGAGCAGCCAGACCATGAGCGAGTCCACCACCATCCGCTGGGAACAGGACGAGACCGGCATCGTCACGCTCGTCCTCGACGACCCCAACCAGTCAGCCAACACCATGAACCAGGCCTTCAAGGCCTCGATCGCCGCGATCGCCGACCGGGTGGAGGCCGAGCAGGAGTCCATCCGCGGCATCATCTTCACCTCCGCGAAGAAGACCTTCTTCGCGGGCGGCGACCTCAAGGAGATGATCAAGGCCGGACCGGAGGACGCACAGTTCGTCTTCGAGGCGGGCATGGGCATCAAGCGCGCCCTGCGCCGCATCGAGACCATCGGCAAGCCCGTCGTCGCCGCCATCAACGGCGCGGCGCTCGGCGGCGGTTACGAGATCGCCCTCGCCTGCCACCACCGCATCGCGCTCGACGCGCCGGGCTCCAAGATCGGCCTGCCCGAGGTCACCCTCGGCCTGCTGCCGGCCGGCGGAGGCGTCACCCGCACGGTACGGCTCATGGGCATCGCGGACGCGCTGCTGAAGGTGCTGCTCCAGGGCACCCAGTACAGCCCGCAGCGCGCCCTCGAGAACGGCCTGATCCAGGAAGTGGCCGTCACCCCGGACGAGATGCTGGCCAAGGCCCGCGCCTTCATCGACGCGAACCCGTCCTCGCAGCAGCCCTGGGACGTCAAGGGCTACAAGATCCCCGGCGGCACCCCGTCCAACCCCAGGTTCGCCGCCAACCTGCCGGCGTTCCCCGCGAGCCTGCGGAAGCAGACCGCGGGTGCCCCTTACCCGGCGCCGCGCAACATCCTCGCGGCCGCCGTCGAAGGCTCGCAGGTCGACTTCGAGACGGCCCAGGTCATCGAGGCGCGCTACTTCACCGAGCTGGTCACCGGCCGGATCGCCAAGAACATGATGCAGGCGTTCTTCTTCGACCTGCAGGCCGTCAACTCCGGCGCCAGCAGGCCGAAGAACATCGAGCCGCGTCCCGTCCGCAAGGTGGCCGTCCTCGGCGCCGGCATGATGGGCGCCGGCATCGCCTACTCCTGTGCGCGGGCCGGTATGGAGGTCGTCCTCAAGGACGTCAGCGCCGAGGCCGCCGCCAAGGGCAAGGACTACTCGGAGAAGCTGTGCGCCAAGGCCGTGTCACGCGGCCGCACCACGCAGGAGAAGGCCGACGCGCTGCTCGCCCGGATCACCCCGACCGCCGACGCCGCGGACCTCGCGGGCTGCGACGCGGTGATCGAAGCGGTCTTCGAGGACACCGCGCTCAAGCACAAGGTCTTCCAGGAGATCCAGGACGTCGTCGAGGCGGATGCGCTGCTCTGCTCGAACACCTCCACCCTGCCGATCACCGTGCTCGCCGAAGGCGTCTCGCGGCCCGACGACTTCATCGGACTGCACTTCTTCTCGCCCGTCGACAAGATGCCGCTGGTGGAGATCATCAAGGGGGAGCGCACCGGGGACGAGGCGCTGGCCCGCGCCTTCGACCTGGTCCGGCAGATCAACAAGACGCCGATCGTCGTCAACGACTCCCGCGGCTTCTTCACCTCCCGGGTCATCGGCCAGTTCATCAACGAGGGCGTGGCGATGGTCGGCGAGGGCGTCGACCCCGTCTCCGTCGAGCAGGCGGCCGCGCAGGCCGGCTACCCGGCGAAGGTGCTCTCCCTGATGGACGAGCTGACCCTGACCCTGCCGCGAAAGATCCGCAACGAGACGAAGCGCGCCGTCGAGGAGGCGGGCGGCACCTGGGCCGGCCACCCGTCGGACACCGTGATCGACCGGATGGTCGACGAGTTCGGCCGCACCGGCCGCAGCGGCGGCGCCGGCTTCTACGACTACGACGAGGACGGCAAGCGCGCCGGTCTCTGGCCGGGGCTGCGTGAGCACTTCACCAAGCCGGGCACCGACATCCCGTTCGACGACATGAAGGAGCGGATGCTCTTCTCCGAGGCCCTGGACACGGTCCGCTGCCTCGAGGAGAACGTCCTGCTCACGGTCGCCGACGCCAACATCGGCTCCATCATGGGCATCGGCTTCCCGGCCTGGACGGGCGGCGCCCTGCAGTACATCAACGGCTACGAGGGCGGCCTGAAGGGCTTCGTGGCCCGCGCCCGCGAGCTGGCCGAGCGCTACGGCGACCGGTTCCAGCCGCCGGCACTGCTGGTCGAGAAGGCGGAGCGCGGCGAGGTCTTCACCGACGCCTGACCGTCACGACGGCGGCAGTCACCGGCCCCGCCGGTAGCTGCCGCCGTCCTTCGTGCGGGTCAGCAGACCCGCCACCACCAGATAGCGGCGCAGCGCCGCGCAGTCGTCGTGCACGGTGCGCAGAGCGTCGTTGACCTCGCGTTCGGTGTAGTCGCGGTCCCGTTCGAAGAGCGTCCCCGCGAGGTGCACGAGCAGCTGCTCGCGGCGGGCCGGCTTGCGGGGGATCGCGGTCAGCCGGCCGTGGGAGAAGAGCGCGTGCACGCTGTGAGCGGTTCTGGTTCCTTGATCGGACATGGCCGGAAGCCTCCTGCACCACCCTGCCCGGGGCAACTTCTTTACGTCGGGCCGGGCGGGTCGACTACGTCGTCTCCGTGTCGAACGCCGCCCGCAGCTCCTCCCGCAGCGAACGCTGGAACGCCGTCACCAGGGCCTGGATCACCATCGGCTGCATATGGGCGGACAGCGACTTCATCGCCGCCACATGGTCCGGGTCCGACTCGCGTTCGCGGTAGGGGCCCCAGACCTCGTCACGGAACAGCCGGCTCAGGTCCTGAGCGGCGGCCCGCGCGTGCTCCAGCAGCACCGTGCGCGACGCAAGGATCGTCTCGTGCGCGATCGGCACGTCGAGCAGCTCCACGCCGAGCCGCAGCAGCCCGCCGTCCAGGCGGTAGGTGTCCGGCGTGGAACGGTCCAGCACACCCATCGCGGCCAGCCGGCCGACGTCCTGGTCGGACAGCGCCCTGCCCGCCCTGCGCTCCAGCTCCTCCCGGGTGACCTCCTCCGCCGACTCCGGCGCCCACGAGGCGACCAGCGCACGGTGGATCGCCAGATCCTGCGCGCTCAGGTCCGGCGGCAGCTGCTCCAGGTAGCGCTCGATCGCGGCGAGGGTCATGCCCTGGTGCTGCAACTCCTCGATGAGGGCCAGCCGGGAGAGATGGTCCGTGCCGTAATGCCCGACCCGGCGGGGGCCGATCACGGGCGGGGGCAGCAGCCCGCGGGTGCTGTAGAAGCGGATGGTGCGTACGGTGACCCCGGCGCGCGCGGCCAGTTCGTCGACGGTGAGCGTCGGCTCCTCGGTCCCGGTCGCCATGAGTCCTCCTTCTGCTGAACCACACCGGTGCAACAGTATTGCTGTCTCACCGGTGTTGTGAAAGCCGTGGGACCGGCCGAAGATCCGTTGTCGCTGGTGCACCGTACGGTGGTGCCATGTCGGGGATCAGATACGTCCGGGGGGACGCCACAGCGCCGCAGGCGAAAGGCGTCAAACTGATCGTGCACGTGTGCAACGACCTGGGCGGGTGGGGCAAGGGATTCGTCCTGGCCCTCTCCCGCCGCTGGCCCGAGCCGGAAGCGGCGTACCGCCGCTGGCACCGGGAGCGCGCCGGCAACGACTTCGCGATGGGCGCCGCGCAGTTCGTCCAGGTCGACCGGCATGTGTGGGTGGGCAACATGGTGGGCCAGCGGGGGATACGCACAGGCAGCCAGGGCGTCCCCGTCCGCTACGAGGCGATCGACAAGGCGCTCGCGCGGGTGGCCGACAAGGCTCTGGAGCTCGGCGCGTCCGTCCATATGCCGCGGATCGGCTGCGGGCTCGCGGGCGGCAAGTGGTCCCGCGTCGAACCGCTGATAGCCGAGCGCCTGACGGCCCGCGGCATCGGGGTCACGGTGTACGACCACGGCGACTGACCGATCGACCCGCCGGCGGCCGGTCCTCCGGCCGGCGTCGCCACGGGCGGCCTACCCACAGAAGGTTCCCCCCACCGGCCGGCCCGCCGGCACGTCGGCGTGGCAAGGGCGTGCCCCGCCGGTGCGGGACACGCCCTGGGGAGAAGGAGAGGTAACGGTCAGTAGACGGCGACCCCGTAGGCGCTGAGCGCCTCCTTCACCGGCTGGTGGAGGGCGGAGCCGCTCGATCCCGTGCAGCCCGCGCTGCCGGAGTGGATGCCCAGCGCCGTCGAGCCGGCGAAGTGGGCGCCGCCGCTGTCGCCGCCCGCGGAGCAGGCGGTGGTGCGGACGAGGTTGTACACCGGCCCGTCGCCGTAGTTCACGGTGACGTTCACAGCGGTCACCGTGCCGCTGGTGAGCCGGGTGGTGGAGCCGCTCTTGCGGAGGGACTGGCCGACGATCGCGTCCGCCGCGGAGGTGATGTCCTGGTGGCTGCCGTTGTACAGGTCGACGTTCCCCGCCGGCTGGGAGCCGTCGGTGTAGCGGACGATGCCGTAGTCGTTGTTCGGGAAGCTGGTGCCCTCCCGGGTGCCGATCGAGGGCCCGCCGGAGGTGGCGGACCAGCTGCTCGCCGAGTTGGTGCAGTGCCCGGCGGTCAGGAAGTAACGGGTCGTCGCCTTGGACACGTTGAAGGCGGCGGAGCAGCGGTAGCCGCCGCCGTAGATCGCGTCGCCGCCCGCGACCTCCTTCTTGAACTCGCCGGCGATGCGCTTGATGCTCACGGCGTCCCCGAGCCGGGCGGCGACGCCCCGCAGCTTCGCCATGGAGGCCGCGGACACGGTGCTGTCGGCCTCGACCGCGACCTTGTTGCTCGACGGGTCGATTCCCCACGACGTTCCGGTGATCTTGGCCTTGGACTCCAAGGTGTCCATGGCAGCCCGCAGCTGGGCCATGCTCCGGGTGACGAGTTCCGCGCGGGCACCGGTGGCCCGCACTTCCTCCGCGGCCGCGGCGTCGATGACGGTCACGACGAGTTCGC
The DNA here is from genome assembly GCF_009832925.1 of Streptomyces sp. Tu 2975. Lineage (GTDB taxonomy): Bacteria > Actinomycetota > Actinomycetes > Streptomycetales > Streptomycetaceae > Streptomyces. Next base: position 1,147,318 of record NZ_CP047140.1, on the reverse strand, counting down.
CGCTGGCGGCGTCGAGGTACGAACCGGCGGTGCGGTCACCGAGGTCGCGTTCGAGGGAGGTGTGCAGGGTGTACTGGGCGGGGGAGGCGGCGACGCCGGGGCTCGGGTTACCGGCGGCGTCGGCCTCGGCGGCGCCGGCCGTTCCGGAGCCGAGGCCGACGGCGGTCAGGGCCAGCAGGGCGGGAAGGCAGATGCGCGCGCGGAGCGTGCGTCTCATGGGGGGCCTCTCCTTCATTCGAGTCCGTGTGGGGGGTGCCTGACGGCAAAATGGACTGGACCAGTCCGGAGTGCGGACTCAATGTGGCATGGCCCTGACACGGACACAAGACCGCTGTCGGCGGCTTGCGCCTACTGGCCGGAGGCAATCACCGGATAGTGGTCGCTGAGATTCGTGTACGTGTACGTGGTGCCCCAACTGGAGACGGACCACGGCACGCTGACCTCCTTGATCACCTCATTGGTCCAGCCGGAGGGCCTGGCGTGCCCGGCACGGTGCAGCACGTGATCGAGGTCCTCCCGCGGGTCGTCGGGGTAGCGCTCCGCCGCGATCGAGTTCTCCTCGGTGTCGAAGGAGTAGGGGTGTCCGGTCCGCGCCTCCGCCCCGGCCAGACCGGCGTCGGCGAGCATCGAGGTGTACTCGGCCGAATGGGAGTCCACGTTGAAGTCGCCCGCCACGACGATTTGTTCGGATACCGGAATGTTCTTGGCGTCCAGAAAGGCGTCCAGCGCCCGGAACTGACGGCTGCGCATCTCGGCCGCCTCGCCCGCGTCGCAGCCCGGGTCGGTGGACTGCGCGTGCGTGCCCACCACGTGCACCCTGGTGCCGTTCACATCGAGGACGGTGTAGACGAAGCCCTTGTTCGACCACCAGTCGGCGCCGCACGCGTCCTTGTAGACGTACTGCTCCTTGCGGGTGATCGGCCACTTGCTGAGGACCGCGACCCCGCCGTCCTCCGGTGTGGTCGACGAGTACGAGCCGCCGGTCGCGTCCCAGCCGTCCTTGCTCCGGCCCATCACCGGCGTCCGGTGCGGGTACTGGGCGGCGGCGTTGCGCAGCAGCGCGTCGGACGAGGAGTTGTCGAACGCCTCCTGGAGCACGACGACGTCGTTGCCCCGGAAGAAGGACGCCGCCGGTATGGCAGCGGCCCGGTGGTCCTGGCCCCAGTTCGGGTAGAGGGACTTGCTGAACAGGAAAGCGTTGTACGTGAGGACCTTCAGGCCCGGTGTCGCCTCGGCCGGCGCGGCCGTGGCCGTGGGCGCCGCGCCGGCCAGGGCGGTGGTGGCGAGCACGGCGGACAGGGCGGCGGACACGGCGGCGCCGGGGACACGGCGGAGCTCGGAGTGCGGCACAGAATCTCCCGTTCATGGTGGGGGGTTCCACCGGTCGACGGACCGGCGCCGCACATCAAAGCAGCCGTAGTTACCTTCTGGTAATGGGTAGGTGCCCGGTTTCTGTGTCCCGCCCGACGATCACGGGCCGAGCGGGAGCTTGAAGCCCACATGCGAGCCGGTGAAGCCGAGTTGCTCGTAGAAGCGGTGGGCGTCGGGGCGGGCCGCGTCCGAGGTCAGCTGGACCAGGTGGCAGCCCTGCTTGCGGGATTCCTCGATGGCCCACTCGATCAGCTGTCGACCGAGACCCTGGCCGCGCTCCGAACGGTGGACGCGCACGCCCTCGATGATCGAACGGGTGCTGCCGCGCCGGGACAGGCCGGGGACGACGGTCAGCTGGAGGGTGCCGACGACGCTGTCACCGCGCTCGGCCACCATCAGCAACTGGTTCGGGTCGGTCCGCAGCCGTTCGTACGCCGTCAGATACGGACTCAGGTCGTCGGGCGACTCACGCGTCGCTCCCAGGGCGTCGTCGGCGAGCATGGCCACGATGGCAGGGACGTCGTCCGCGACGGCGGACCTGATCATGATATCCGTCATGAGCCGGATACTATCCGCACGCGCGTTCGTCACCAGGTGCCGACGAGAGGCAGGTGGGGGAGGAGGGCCGGCCGGCCGGAGGTCATGGGCACGGGCAGGGCCTGAGGCCTGCGGGGCCGGTGATCCACACGGCGCATACTGGGAGGTGACAGGCGGGCCGAGCAGAGAGCAGCGTGGAAGCAGATGAGCAGGGCAGCCGCGGACGAGCCCCAGCCACCGCCGCCGGGCGGTGTTCTGTGGAGCCTCACCGGTGACGTCCGCACGTTGCTGATGCTGCCCGCCGCCCTCACGCTGCAGGTCGCCCGCCCGGCTGTCGGCGCCGGCGTCGACGACCACTCCGTCTTCCGCACCGACCCCTGGGGCCGCGGTGAGCGTTCCCTGCGCTCGCTCCAGCTGTGGGTCTACGGCGGTGAAGCGGCGGCCCAGGAGGGCAGAAGGCTCCGCGAACTGCACCGCACGATTCAGGGCACCGACGCGCACGGCCGTAGTTACCATGCGCTCACACCCGCCCACTACGCCTGGGTCCACGCCACCGGCTTCCCCGTGTTCCGGTACGCCGCGCGCTATCTGGTGCGCGAACTGACCGAGGCCGAGGAGCGGCAGTTGTACGGCGAGTGGCTCCAGGTCGGCCGGGTCCTGGGCATCCACGACAGGGACATGCCGCAGACCGTCGAGGGGTTCTGGCCGTATTACCGCAAGATGCTGGCCGACGAGGTGGAGGCCACCGTCGTCGTCCGTGAACTGGTGGACGTGGACCAGCCCGTCCCGGCGCCGGACCGGGGACCGCTGCCGGTCCGGTTGGTGCTGCGGGCGCTGTGGCCGCTGCTGCGTGGGCCGTTCGCCCGCGTCCGCCGGTTCATGACGATCGGGCTGATGCCACCGGACGCCCGCGAGGCCATCGGTCTGCCCTGGACGGACGCGCAGGAACGCCGGCTGCGGCGCGTCGGCCGGGTCGTACGGGCCGTGGTGCCCGTACTTCCCGAACGCCTGCGCTATCTGCCGCTCGCCCGCGAGGCACGGGCCAGGGTCAGACCAGGCCTCCACGCTCGATGACCGACGCGTACCAGCGTGCGCTGTCCTTGAACGTGCGGCGCTGGGTCGCGAAGTCGACGTGCACGATGCCGAACCGCTTGCTGTAGCCGTACGCCCACTCGAAGTTGTCGAGGAGCGACCAGAGGAAGTAGCCGCGCACGTCGGCACCGTCCGCGATCGCCCGGTGCACGGCGGACAGGTGCGCGTGCAGGTAGGCGACCCGCTCGGGGTCCTTCACGTCGCCGGACGGGTCGGCGTAGTCGTCGTACGCGGCGCCGTTCTCGGTGATCACCAGGGGTACCCCCGGCAGGTCGTCGCGCAGCCGGATCAGCAGCTCGTGCAGCCCGTCGGCGTCGACCGGCCAGTCCATCGCGGTGCGCGGACCGGGCGCGGGAAGGAACCGTACGTGCTGCTCGGCGCCCGCCCACGGGGAGGGGGCCGCCGCGCCGGAACCCGCGGCGACGACGGTGGGGGAGTAGTAGTTGATACCCAGCGAGTCGATCGGCGTGGAGGTCACGTCCAGGTCCCCGTCGAGGACGAACGACCAGTCGGTGACCGGCGCCGTGTCCCTGACGAGGTCCTCGGGCAGCCGGCCGCGGAAGACCGGGTCGAGGAAGATGCGGTTGCCCACGGCGTCGATACGGCGGGCCGCGTCCAGGTCGGCGGGCGCGTCGGAATGTGCCCGCACGGCATGGAGGTTGAGCGTCAGCGACACCTCGGCGGACGGAGGAAGTTCGGCGCGCAGCACCTGCGCGGCCCAGCCGTGCGCCAGGTTCAGGTGGTGCGCGGCGCGCAGCGACGCCAGGGGAGAGGTGCGGCCGGGGGCGTGCTCACCGCTGCCGTAGCCCAGGAAGGCGGCGCACCACGGCTCGTTGAGCGTCGTCCAGGTCGCTACCCGGTCGCCCAGTGCCTCGGCCATGATCCCCGCGTACTCGCCGAAGCGCTGCGCGGTCTCCCGCTGCGGCCAGCCGCCCGCGTCCTCGAGCTCCTGCGGCAGGTCCCAGTGGTAGAGCGTGGCCACCGGCCGGATGCCGGCGTCGCGCAGCTCGTCGACGAGCCGGCGGTAGAAGTCGAGGCCCTTCTGCACGGCGGGACCGCGGCCGGTGGGCTGGACCCGCGGCCAGGCGATCGAGAACCGGTAGTCGGTGACGCCGAGGCGGCGCATGAGGGCGACGTCCTCGTGCATCCGGTGGTAGTGGTCGGCGGCGATGTCGCCGGTGTCGCCGTTGCGGACCTTGCCGGGGGTGCGGCTGAACGTGTCCCAGATGGAGGGGGTACGGCCGTCCTCGGCGGCCGCGCCCTCGATCTGGTAGGCGGCGGTGGCGGTGCCCCAGCGGAATCCGGCGGGGAACCGGAGTGTCGTCGTGGCGTCGGGGCGGGCGTCGAGCGCGGTCATGAGGTGGAACTCCCAAGGAGTGAGACGTCGGTGCGGAGGCGGTGGATCGGTCAGCCCTTGACCGCGCCCTGCATGATGCCGCCGACGATCTGGCGGCCGAGCAGGCCGAAGACCAGCAGCACGGGGAGCGTGCCCAGCAGGGTGCCCGCCATGATCACGGACTGGTCGTGGACGTAGCCGCCGCCGAGCTGGCGCAGCGCCACCTGGACGGTCGGTTCCTGCGAGGAGAGCGCGACGATCGGCCAGAAGAAGTCGTTCCAGGCGGCCATGAAGGTCAGCATGCCGAGCACGGCCATGCCGGGCCGTGCGATCGGCACCACGATCGACCAGAAGATCCTGGCGGTGGAGGCGCCGTCCACGCGGGCCGCCTCGATCAGCTCGTCCGGCAGCGACTGCACGAGGTACTGGCGCATGAAGAAGACACCGAAGGCGGACACCAGCCCGGGCAGGATCACCGCTTGGAGCTGGTTCACCCACTGGAGTTCGGCGATCAGCATGAAGAGCGGGATGACGCCCAGCTGCGGCGGGATCATCATGGTGCCGACCGTGATCGCGAGCAGTGCCCCACGGCCGCGGAAGCGCAGTTTGGCGAACGCGAAACCGGCGAGCGTGCAGCACAGGACGGTGCCGACCGTGATGGAGCCGGAGACGATGAAGGAGTTGATCAAAGCCTTGCCGATGTCCGCCTCCTCCATCACCGCCTCGAAGTTGCGGATCAGGTTGGGGCCGGGCAGCAGGGTCGGGGGGACCTTCGCCAGGTCGGCGTTGGAACGGCTGGCGGCGACGATCGTCCAGTAGAACGGGAAGGCGGAGACCAGTACGGCGGCGATCAGGATGGCGTAGGCGAGCTTGCCGCCCTTCATCGTGCGGCCCGCGCCCGACTTCCTCCTGCGGCGCCCCGGCACCTGCGCCTTCTCGGTGGCCGGCTGCTTCGTCGGCGGTGCGGCGAGCGCGGTCATCGGCCGGCCTCCTTGCGGGAACGGCGGCGCGCGATCAGGGCGTTGGCCCCGACGAGCACCAGGATCAGCAGGAACATCACCCAGGCGATGGCGGCGGCACGGCCCAGGTGGAAGAAGCCCCAGCCCTGCTCGTACATGTACAGGCCGAGCGTCTGGTACTGGTGCGAGATGCCACCGGAGATGGAGCCCTCGAAGAGCAGCGGCTCACCGAAGAGCTGGGTGGCGCCGATCGTGGAGACGACCACGGTGAACAGGATCGTGGGGCGCAGTCCCGGAAGCGTGACGTGGAAGAACTGCCGCCACCGTGAGGCGCCGTCCACCTCCGCCGCCTCGTACAGCTCGCTCGGGATGGACTGCATGCCCGCCAGGTAGATCAGCGCGTTGTAGCCGGTCCAGCGCCAGATGACGATGGTGGAGACGGCGATCTGCGAGGCGACGGTGCCGGTCTGCCAGTCGACCGGGCCGAAACCGACGAGTCCCAGCACATAGTTGATGAGTCCGAAGTCGCGGCCGAACAGCTGGGCGAAGACCAGCGTGGCGGCGGCCACGGAGGTGGCGTACGGCAGGAGCATGGCGGTCCGCAGGAAGGTGCGGCCACGCAGCCGGTAGTTGAGCAGATGGGCCAGGCCCAGGGCCATCACCAGCTGCGGCACGGTGGAGATCACACCGATGGTGAACGTGTTGCGCAGCGCGGTCCAGAAGAACTCGTCGCCGAACAGCGCGGTGTAGTTGCCGAGCCCGCGCCACTGCATGTCGCCCGGGGTCTGCAGCTCCACCCGGTAGAGCGAGACGAACGCCGTGTAGACCAGCGGGAAGAGCCCGAAGGCGGCGAACAGCGTGAAGAACGGGGCTATGTAGGCGTACGGCGAGACCTTGCGCCAGGCGCGCCGCACGGCCGGCGGCCGGGGCGGCGAGACCGGCTTCGCGGAAGCGGTGAGGGTCACGGTGCGGCCCTTCGAGGATGAGTCGGTACAGGGCGGGGGCCTTCGGGCCGGGCCGGTGCGGGGAGTGGTCGGGATGCGGACCGGCCCGAAGGAGCTGCTCGGCGGGCGTCAGCCGATGGTGTTGTCGACGCCCTTCTTCGCGTTCCCCACGCCTTCTCGGACGAGATGCCCTTGCGCTCGACCTCGCTCAGCGCGTTGGTGATCTGCTGGTTGACGTTCTGGTCGTGCACACCGAGGACCTGGACCGGGGCCGCCTTGGCCGCGTCACCGAAGATCTGCCCGATCGGGGCGCCGGAGAAGTACGGGTCGGTGGCGCCGGCGACCTTCTCGATCGCGCCGGTCGAGGAGGGGAAGTTGCCCTGCTTCTGGAAGAGCTTGGCCTGCTGCTCGGGGGCGGTGAGCCACTGGATCAGCTCGTACGCCTCCTTCTTGTGCTTGGCCGCGCGCGGCACGGAGAGGTAGGAACCGCCCCAGTTGCCCGCGCCGCCGGGCAGCTTCGCGATGTCCCACTTGCCCTTGCCCGCGTCACCGGCCTGACCCTTGATGTAGCCGAGCATCCAGGCGGGGCAGGGGATGGTGGCGAAGGAACCGGCCGCGAAGGCCTGGTTCCACTGCGGCGACCACTGGTCGAGCTTGGCGCTCAGGTCGCTCTCCGCCGCCTTGACGGAGGTGTCCCAGGCGGTCTTCAGGGCCGGGTTGGTCTCCCAGATCAGCTTTCCGGAGGCGTCGTAGTAACGCTCCTCCTCCTGGCCGATCATGATGGAGAAGAGGCTGCCGACGCTGTCCAGCCAGGCGCTCTTGGCGGGGGCCTTGACCTTGTACTGCTTGCCCAGCTCGAGGTAGCCGTCCCAGGTCGACCACTTCTTCGCGAGTTCGTCGCGGTCGGTCGGCAGCCCGGCCTGCTTGAACAGGTCGGTGCGGTAGCACATGGCCTCCGGGCCGACGTCCGTGCCGAGACCGAGGACGGCGCCGTCCTTCGTCGTGGCGGCGGCCCACTTGGCGTCGGCGAACTGGCTCTTCAGCTTGTCCGCGCCGTACTTCTTCAGGTCCTCGAACTTGTCGGCCTGCTGCTGGGTGACCGACGCGATCCGGCCGACCTCGATGCCCTGGACGTCCGCGAGACCGCCGCCGCCTGCGAGCCGGGTCTGGAGCGACTTCCAGTAGTCGGCCTCGTCCTCGGTGTCGGTCTGCTTGATCGTGATGTTCGGGTGCAGCTTCTGGTACTCCGCGTAGAGGCCGGCCTCCTTGTAACCGAAGGAGCCGAAGAGGTCGACGGTGAGCGTGACCTTCCCGCCCTCGCCGTCGGAGGCCGTGTCCGAGGAGCCGGATCCGCAGGCGGCGAGCAGGGCCCCGGCGAGCGCGACCGCACCCAGGCGGACGGCGGCCCTTTTGGCGGCTCTGGCTATGGGCATGGGAAGCCTCCCTTGGCTTCGGGGTGGGACGAGAGCGGGTTGAGAGCGCTCTCAAATATGCGTTTGGAGCGTGCCCTCCTGTGGCTCGTCGCGTCAAGACTCGAAGACATAACGGTCTGGACTCGGGTATCAACTCCCGGCTGTGTTCGGTCTATTGACACTTGTGTTTCGGGGGTTTTACGTTTCGGCCATCTGAGAGCGCTCTCAGCCACCCCTACCCGTGATGACTTGAGGTGCCGTTCATGCCAGCCCCCCGCACCAGGCCGGCCGCCGCGCTGGTCCTGGCCTCAGCCCTGGCCGCTGTCGGCCTGGGCCCGGCCGCCGCACCCGCGGCCGCCGCCACCGTCCCCATAGGCTCCGGCAGCTACTCCGACACCCGCCCCGCCGGAACGTCCGGACCGACCACCAACACCGGAGCGCCGGTCACCCCCAAGGTGACCGCCGCGGCCAAGAGCCGGCCGGTGCCCACCAACGACTGGTGGTCCTCCCTCGCCTTCCAGCGCTACGGCGACAACCCGTACTCGACGCCCATGTACGGGCACCCCCTCACCTACCAGGCCACCGCCGGCGGGCTCGACGTCGGCTACCCCACCACCCCCGCGATCGTCGGCGACGGCCGGCAGTACGAGTTCGCCCACAAGCGCGACCTCACCATCGGCCTGACCGGCCTCAACTCGCCCGGCACCAAGGCCGACGACTGGTCCGACTGGACCGTCACCCCCTACTGGTCCGACGGCACGCGCACCCTGCGGACCACCATCGGCCACGGCATGCCGTTCGTATACGCCAAGGGCTCCGGCGGGAACGCCCAGATAACCACCGCCGGCGCGCCGGCCGTCTTCGCCGACCAGGGCAACGTCATCGGCATCACCGTCGCCGGACACCACTACGCCCTCTTCGCCCCGACCGGCAGCGACTGGAACGTCTCCGGATCCACCGTCACCGCGGGCCTCGGCTCCAAGGACTACTTCTCCGTGGCGGTCCTGCCCTCCACGGGGGCGCTCGCGACGTACAAGAAGTACGCCTACAGCTTCGTCACCGGCTCCCAGGCCGCGTGGAGCTACACCGGTGGCACGGTCAGAGCCACGTACACGCTCACCACGGAAGCCAAGGAGGGCACCGAGCGCGGCACGCTCCAGGCCCTCTACCGCCACCAGTGGCTGAACACGACGGACCCGCTCACGAGCCACACCTACGTCTCGCCGCGCGGCACCATGAAGGTGCGGGAGTCCGCTTCCTTCACCACCAGCCAGAAGGCCTCCCCGGTGCTGCCGGCCCTGCCGAAGTCGGACGCCGTCGACACGGCCCGGTTGCGCGGCTATCTGAACGAGGTCGCGAACGCCTCCGACCCGTTCTCCGGCGCCACCGACACGTACTGGACCGGCAAGGCGCTCGGCCGCCTCGCCCAGCTCGTGCCCGTGGCCGAGCAGATCGGTGAGACCGGCACCCGCGGCAAGCTCCTCGGCCTGATCAAGGGCAGGCTCCAGGACTGGTTCACCGCGGGCGGCGCGAACGAGTTCAGCTACGACAGGGACTGGAAGACCCTGACCGGCTACCCGGCCTCCTACGGCAGCGACACCGAGCTCAACGACCACCACTTCCACTACAGCTACTACGTGTACGCCGCGGCGATCGTCGCCCAGTACGACCAGGCCTGGGCCGCCGACTCCGCCTGGGGCGGGATGGTCAAGACCCTGGTGCGGGACGCCGCCAACGCGAGCCGCACCGACACGGCCTTCCCCTTCCTGCGCGGCTTCGACGTCTACGCCGGGCACAGCTGGGCCTCCGGCCACCAGGGCTTCGCCGCCGGCAACAACCAGGAGTCCTCCTCCGAGTCCACCAACCTCAGCGCCGCCCTCGTCCTGTGGGGTTCGGCCACCGGTGACACCTCGCTCCGCGATCTCGGCACGTATCTGCTGACCACGGAGGCGGAGTCGATCGCCCAGTACTGGTTCGACGCCGACGAGCAGGTCTTCCCGTCCTCCTTCGGCCACGACACGGCCGGCATGGTCTGGGGCAGCGGCGCCGCCTACGCCACCTGGTGGACCGCCAACCCCGAGGAGATCCACGGCATCAACGTCCTTCCCGTGACCGGCGGTTCGCTCCACCTCGGTGGGGCGAAGGCCGCGATCCGGCGCAACATCGCCGAGATGGAGCGCGAGAACGGCGGCCCGGCCGTCGAATGGCGCGACATCCTCTGGGAGTTCCAGTCGCTGGCCGACCCCGCGGCGGCCAAGGCCAAGTGGGACGCGGGCCACGCCGGCTACACCCCTGAGCAGGGCGAGTCCAAGGCCCACACGTACCACTGGATCTCCACGCTGGACCGGCTGGGCGCGCCCGACACCACGGTGACCGGCAACATCCCGACGTCCGCCGTCTTCACCAAGGGCACCACCCGGATCTACGCCGCGCACAACCACGGCGCCTCGGCCCGCACGGTGACGTTCTCCGACGGCAAGACCCTCTCCGTGCCCGCCCGTTCCACCGCGACGGGCACCGGCACCGGCGGTGGCGAGCCCGACCCCGACCCGGAGCCGCCGACCGGCAACACCTTCCAGTTGCGCAGCGGAGGCGCGCTGACCACGGCCACCGGCGGCACGGCGGGCAGCGACACCATCGCCTCCGCCGGCGGCGCCAACCACGACGGCACCCCGCACCAGCCGCTCGTCTACGTGATCCGGGGCGTCAACGGCACCCTCACCCCGGGCGCTTCCACCGCGTTCCGTCTCCAGGTCGACGCGGGCAGCACGGTCGGACTCGGCCAGCAGGCGCGTATCAGCTACGACCTCACCGGTGACGGCAGCTTCGAGCGGACGGAGACGTACCACTACTTCGCGACCGACCCGGTCACCGGCTGGGAGGAGTACGCGCACTCCCGTGGCCTCAAGGCCGCCACCGGGACGCTCGGCAACCTCGACGGCGGCACCGTACGCCTCGAGGTGTGGAGCGCCATCGGCAACGGCACCGCCAAGCTCCGGACCGGCACCGACAGGTCGGTGCTGGTGATCCCCTACAGCTGAATCGCTCCCCCACAGGAACGCGGCGGGTGTCGGAAGTCAGGCCGATGCCCGCCGCACCAGTGTGGTCGGGGTGATGACGGACGCGGGAGCGTCGCCGCCCGCCTCGTTCAGCAGCCGCATCAGCAGCCGGACCATCAGCCTGCCCATGCCCTCGACGTCCTGGCGCACCGTGGTCATGGCCGGCTCCGTCGTCCCGACGACCGAGGCCATGTCGTCGAACCCGACCAGGGCCACGTCCTCCGGCACCCGGACGCCGCGCTCACGCAGGGTACGCAGCGCGCCCGACGCCATCAGGTCGTTGGAGACGAAGACGCCGTCCACGTCCGGGCGGCGGTCGAGCAGCTCGGCCATCGCCCGGGCGCCGCTCTCCTCGGTGAAGTCGCCCTGGCAGAAAAGACCGGGGTCGGCGTCCACCAGGACGTCGTGGTAGCCGTCTATGCGGTCCAGCGCCGAGGTCTGGTCGCGAGGGCCGGCGATGTGCGCGATGTTCCTTCGGCCCAGCGAGACCAGATGGCGCACCGCCTCCCGGGCGCCGCCGCGGTTGTCGGCGTCCACGTAGGGCACGGCGAGGTCGGAACCGGCGGCGGGGCGCCCGCCGAAGACCGTGGGGATCTTCGTCCTGCTGATGAGCGCGGGCAGCTGGTCGTCGTTGTGCAGGGAGAAGGCGAGCGCGCCGTCGACGTGCCCGCCGCCGAGGTAGCGGGCGATCCGGTCGTGGTCCCCGGGGCCCTCCACCCACAGCAGCACCAGCTGGGAGTCGTGCGCCGTGAGCTCACGGCTGATGCCCCGGACCTGCTGCTCGAAGAAGGGGTCGGAGAAGATCCGGAACTCCGGCTCCGCGATGATCACCGCCACCGCGCCGTTGCGCCGGGTGACCAGGGTGCGGGCCGCGTGGTTCGGTACGTACCCGAGCTCCTCGACCGCCTTGCGCACCTTGTCGACCAGGGGCGCGCGCACACCGGCACCGCCGTTGACGACCCGGGAAGCCGTGGCACGGGAGACGCCAGCGCGCGCCGCGACGGCTTCCAGGGTGGGGCGGGACCCCGTGGTCTGCTCGGTCAAGGCGGGCGCTCCTCGTCTGCTCCGGTGCTCCGGCACACCGGTCGGTGGCATGATCCGATACCGACAGGATATCCGCCCGGCCCACAGTCTGAGAGCGCTCCCAGCGACGTGGGTCTGCTCCGGTCCGCGGACGGCCCGGCCCGGCAGCACGGTGAACCGGCCGGCGTGGATGCCGCCCACACGGTGCCAGGACCGGCAGAATGGTGCCCGGACGGGACATCTGTCGCGAGCCGGGACGGACCGTCCACCCTCAAGCGCACCACGAGCAGCCGACGTTGACGGCCCCCTGTCGCGCCACAGCCGCTCGGAGTACGTTTCCGGGGCCATGCCGATACGTGTACCGGACCGGATCCCCGGAGGCAGTGTCCGAATGACGACCCGAATCCGTATCCGCACGCTCGCCCTGACGGCAGCCGCCGCAGCGCTCGCGGTGCCCCTGGTCACCGGCCCTGCCGAAGCGGCGTACACCCCACCCCGTACCGGCTTCGAGAGAAGCGGCGGTGCCCGCTGGACCGGCGAGCAGGAGGAACGGGACTTCCTCGCCGCCGTCGACCGCGCCGCCGAACGGATGTCCGTCGAGCAGATCGGCACGTCCGGACAGGGCCGTCCGCTGCGGCTCGTCCACCTGGGGAACAAGACGTCCGCGCACACCGTGCTGCTGATCTGCAGTCAGCACGGCGACGAGCCCTCGGGACGTGAAGCCTGTCTGACGACGGTCCGCGACCTCGCGTTCGCCCGGGACGACAGGACCCGCCGGCTCCTGGCCCGCACCCGTCTGCTCGTCCTGCCCACCGCCAACCCCGACGGCCGTGCCGCCGGCACCCGGGGCAACGCGGACGGCATCGACGTCAACCGGGACCACATCGCGCTGAGGACCGCGGAAGGGCGGGCCGTCGCGGCGGTCGTCCGCGACCGGCAGCCGGACATCGTCTACGACCTGCACGAGTACGGCGCCACACCGCCCTACTACGACAAGGACCTGTTCGACCTTTGGCCCCGGAACCTCAACACCCACGCCGCCGTGCACCATGAGGCGCAGACGCTGTCCGGGACGTACGTCCGGCCGGCCGCGCACCGTGCGGGCCACTCCACGGGCACGTACGGCATCTGGACGGACCCCGTCACCGGCGAGCCGCTCCGGCAGACCGCGGGTGACGGACAGGAGCGCATCCTGCGCAACGCCGGCGGCGTCAAACACGCCGTGGGACTGCTGATCGAGAGCCGCGTCGACGCGCTGACCCCGCAGGAGAAGTCCGACGCGGCGCTCAATCACCGCCGCCGGGTCAACAGCCAGCTCGCCGCCCTGGGCGGCCTGTTCACCTTCAGCGCCGAACGGCTCGGCCGGATCGAGGCCGCCACCGGAGCGGCCCGGCGCGCGGGCTTCGCGGACCGCGGGCCGGTGTACCTCGGCGGGGCCGACAACGACCCGGCGGGAGCGGACGAGACGATCGTGGACCCGCCCTGCGCCTACCGCCTCGACGCCGGCCAGTACGCCGACGTCAAGGACGAGCTGGCCCTCCACGGGGTCTTCGCCCGGTCCGTCGCCGACGGCGCCGTCGTGCCGTTGCGGCAGTCACTGCGGAATCTGGTCCCGCTGCTGCTCGACACCCGTGCGGCCTATCGCATCACCACGGGTGAACCGGTGGAAGCCTGTTGATACAGGGAGGAGAGTGACTCGTGTGGTAGGGGGTAGCGGGGAGTGAAATCAGGCTCCGCGGAATCATGAAAGGTGCCCCGTGTCGCGCGACGTAGAAAAGCCGGGCAAACGGCTGTGGTATCCCGTCAAGGCGGCGCTACCGGGCCGCCATCCGCACGAAGACAGAGCACCGGTCACGGACCGGGTGGTGTTCGGCGTGACGGCGGTGCTCACACTTGCCTTCGTGTTCTGGGGCTCGGTGTTCACGGAGACGCTGGAGAGCGCCTCCGACACCTTGCTGAACGGCCTGATGCACAACGGCGGCTGGGCGTTCGTCCTGGCCGCGTCGGGTTTCGTGGTCTTCGCCCTCTGGCTCGCCGTCAGCCGCTACGGCCGGATCCCGCTCGGACAGGAGCACGAGGGACCGGAGTTCCGGACCGTCTCCTGGGTCGCGATGATGTTCAGCGCGGGCATGGGCATCGGCCTCATGTTCTACGGAGTCAGCGAACCGCTCGCGCACTACACGACGCCGCCGCCGGGCACAGACCCGATCGACTCCGCGGACGCCATGCAGACCGCCCTCGCCACCACGCTCTTCCACTGGACCCTGCACCCGTGGGCGATCTACGCCGTCGTCGGCCTCGCCATCGCCTACAGCACGTTCCGGCGCCGCAGGCGGCAGAACATCAGCGCGGTCTTCGAGCCGCTGATGGGCAAGAAGCGCTCCGAGGGGGCACCGGGCCGGGTGATCGACGTGCTGGCGATCTTCGCGACGCTCTTCGGTTCTGCGACGTCGCTGGGCCTCGGCGCCCTGCAGATCGGCAGCGGCTTCCAGGAGCTCGGCTGGATGGAGAAGGCCGGTACGGGGCTGCTCATCTCCATCATCGGGGTGCTGACCGTGTGCTTCGTGTTCTCGGCCGTGTCGGGTGTGGAGCGGGGCATCCAGTGGCTGTCCAACACCAACATGGTGCTGGCGATCGTGCTCGCCCTGTTCGTCTTCGTCGCCGGACCGACCATTCTCGTACTGGATCTGATTCCCACCTCGCTCGCCTCGTACTTCGACGAACTGCCGCAGCTGGCGGGCCGGACGGAGGCGGCGACGGGCGGCGGTGACGTCGCCGACTGGCTGAGCAGCTGGACGGTCTTCTACTGGGCCTGGTGGATCTCGTGGACGCCGTTCGTCGGCATGTTCATCGCGCGCATCAGCCGGGGCCGCACCATCCGTCAGTTCGTCGGCGGCGTCATCCTGGTTCCGAGCACGGTCAGCCTTGTCTGGTTCGCCGTATTCGGCGGCACCGCGATGAAGCTTCAGGAACAGCGCAGGCTGGGCGACGAGACGACGCCGGAGGGGCAGCTCTTCGGCGTGCTCCAGGAGTTCCCGATCGCCTCGGTGATGAGCCTCCTGGTGATGATCCTCGTCGGCATCTTCTTCGTGTCGGGTGCGGACGCCGCCTCCATCGTGATGGGCACGCTCTCCCAGAAGGGCACCTTCGAACCGGCGCGGGTCGTCGTCATCTTCTGGGGCGTCGTGACCGGCGCGGTGGCCGCCGTGATGCTGCTCGTCGGTGAGGGCAAGGGCGACGCGCTCGCCGGCCTTCAGCATCTGACGATCCTTGTCGCGGCGCCGTTCGTGCTGGTGATGGTCGGCATGTGCGTGGCCCTCATGCGCGACCTGCGCCAGGACCCGCTGATCGTCCGGGGCGAGATCGCCGAGGAGGCGGTGGAGACCGCGGTGATCGCGGGACACGAGAAGTACGCGGGCGAGTTCGAGATCCGCATCGGCCCCGGGACCGGCCCGGAGGCGGGCCAGATCCCCGTGGAGGAGGAGACCTCGCCGGAGTCGGACGAGGACCCGGAACGACGCAAGGGCGGCCCGGATCAGGGCTGACGGCTCCGGCGTGACGAAAAGTCATCGGCGCGGACGGAGGCGGGCAGGGCCGGCCCGACACGACCGGGACTCCGGTCTCGGCCGGCGAGGAAGGCCGTGGGCCACGGGTGCGTGTCACGCCCGGTGGCCCACGGCCTTCCGGCTGCTCCGTCCTGGCGCTGCCGGCAGCCTGCCTGCCCGCCGTCAGGCCTTCTGGAGCGCTGCTCGCGCGGGTTCCCTCGCATCCTGGTGCTCGACCAGGCGGTCGCGGCGTGGCCCTGGACGTGCCCGCCACTCGGGACGCGACATGCAAGAACCTACGAGACGGGCTCCCTGCGCCGGCATTGTCCGGATCAGGTGCTGGGGGTCGTCCTCCGGCCCTTGGACCTTCGGACCTCTCAGCCCGACCGTCGACGTCGGCCCCGGCGGGTATCTCCGCCGAAGTCGGCTACTCCGGTCGAACTCCCTCGCTCGCCTCGTAGGCCATCTCCAGAATAACGCTCCGCGTATGCCATAAAAAGGGGTGAAGGAAGAAATTCGTGCTTTCTCGGGCGGGCCCCCGCTCGGGAAGGCCGTGTCATCCGGCTCCGCACCTGTCGGCCCCACCGGTCCTCGTCGCGTGGTTCACCACACCCACCACCGAGCCGCCCCGGTCGCCTGGGGCACGGCCTACCCGACGAGCGCGGCCGCCGCCTGCGCGCAACCCCAGGCGACGGTGATGCCGGCGCCGCCGTGGCCGTAGTTGTGGACCAGCAGCGCCCCGCCCGGCAGGCGCTCCGATTCGATCCGCACGCCGGTGTCCCGTGCGGGCCGCAGCCCCACCCGGTGCCCGAGCACCTTGGCGCGGGCGACCTCCGGGTGGATACGGGCACACCGCTCGACGATGGCCGCCGCGGTGGCCTCCTGGGGCGTCAGGTCCCAGGAGTCGTCCTCGGCGGTGCCGCCCAGCAGCAGCCGCCCCGGCTGCGGTAGAAAGTACGTCGTCGCGCTCGACGCGTGGTCGACCGCGGTGAACCACTCCTCGACGCCCGGGTTCTCCACCATCACCAACTGCCCGCGCACCGGCCGTACGGACGGATCGGGCACCAACGCACGTGCGCCGAGACCGGTGCAGTTGACCACGGTTGACGCCCCGCTCTCCGACTGCGCCCGGGCTAGGGAACCCGCCCCGCGCGCCTCAACTGCGCCGCCCGCGGCCTCCAGCCGCCGCCGCAGCCAGCCGAGGTGGACCGGCATGTCGATCAGCGGAATCCGGGCCCGCAGCCCGCAGGCGAATCCCGGCGGCAGCTCGTCGCGGCCCGCCTCCCGCAGTCCTTCGACCCTCGCGGCCCAGGGACCGAGATCCGCGACCCGGGTCTCCGCATGGACGCCCGACACCAGTCGTACGCCCGTCTCCTCCGGCCGGTCCGCCAGCGCCTCGTACACGCGCAGTGATTCCAGGGCCCACTCGCCGACCAGCTTCTCCGGCTCGATGCGATACGGCCACCACAGCCCGCCCGCCACCGCCGACGTGGTCGTACCGGAGGGATCCCGGGACCACACCCGCACCCGGTTGCCGCTCTCCGCCAGCACGACGGCCGTGGTCAGTCCCGCCGCCCCGCCGCCCAGCACCAGTACATCGCCGTTCATGCCGGGACCGTAGCCCATGGTGTTCATGCTCAGAAGGCCGCGCGGTGGGGCAGACTCACGACATGTCTGCCGAGTACGCGACCTTCGGGCTGGCGCCGGCGATGCGGACCGGGGGAGTCCTCGCCGATGGTGCCTACCAAGTGCACCGGGACTTCACCGACTTCGTCATCGACGGCCGGCCCCTGCTCCACCGGCTCAGTGACCTCGACGCGGTCTCGCCGTTGGCCTCCGACATCCCGCCCGCCGTTTTCACCGACCATCTCCGCCGGCTGCTGCTCGACGCGGAGGCACCCCTGAGCGACGGCAGGTATGTGATCTACGGCTGCCCCGAGTGCGAAGGGCTCGAGTGCGGGGCCGTCACCGCCGTCATCGAGCGCGACGGGGACGACGTCGTCTGGCGGGACTTCGCCTGGCAGACCGACGGGACGGCCGATCTGGAACTCAACGGCTACCACGGCATCGGACCGTTCCGTTTCCGTGGCGAGGAGTACCGGGCGGCTCTGGAGCGGCTGCTGCCCGGCCCGGAGGAGACCGCGGCCCGCCGCCGTGTCCTGCTGATCGGCGCGCGGGTCGCGGTCCTCGCCAAACTCGCCGCCGCCCTGCGGTCGATCGGCATCGGCGCCGACATCGCCCACGACGCGGCCGGCGTCCCGGCGGAGGAGCTCGGCGCCTACCAGGTCGTCGCCTTCGGCCGGGCGGTCACCGAGGCGGACCGGGCCGCGGTGCGGTCGGCGTTCGACCGCGCCGGCGCGCACGTGGAGTACGTGGACGGGCTCGCGCCGATCGTCCCGCTGCTGGTGGCGCAGATCGAGCTGGCCCTGGACCGGAGCCCCGTCGGTCAGCGGCGCCTGCGGGAACTCGGGACGACGGACGGGGCCGCGGTGGTCGAGGTGGCCTCCGAATGCCGCGTCCGGCTGGTGGCCTACCGTCTGGACGCGCTGTACCGCACCCGGGTCCGGGAGCTGTTCGACGGGACGCTGCAGCCCGGGACGCACCGAATTCCGCTGGACGCCAAGGCGGTCAAGGGACGATCCTTCGTCGTGGCACGCACCATGGGGGGCGTGCTCGTCACGCCGGTGGCGCGATGATCCGACAAGAGGCCCGGGCGAGCCGCTGAATCGCCGCCGCATGCATCACTCACGTCACGTACATCACACACCTCGCACGTGTGCGCCCCTGAACCGGAGGTCCGCCTCCCCGCGCCGATGAGCGCGAGGAGCGGCGGACCCGCCTTCCGCACCCGTGCGCCCGACGAACTGCGCCGAAGCCGGCGCCCGCGAGCCCATTCCTGCTGGGACCATCTCTACGCGGCACCCCTGTGGCCCTGCACGGCGCGAACCTGGGCACCCTCGCCCGCACCTGCGACGCGGTCGGCGCCTGCATCACCGTCCCGCGCTTCTCCTGGGTGCCCGAAGCGCTGGCCCGCGGCAACACCCTGCGCAAGCCGGTGTGCACCCACCGGACCGGCGATCCGCTGGGATGGCTGGCCCGGCAGCGGGAGCGGGGCGCGCGCATCGTGGGCGTCGAGCTGGCCGACGAGGCCGTCCGCCTCGCCGACCTCGCGCCGGCGCGACGGCCGACCGTCATGGTCCTCGGCCATGAGCAGCACGGGATTCCGCCCGAGGCACTCGACCTGCTCGACGAGTGCGTGGAGATCCCGATGGTCGGCACCGGCTCGAGCCTGAACGTGGCCGTCGCCGGCTCCCTCGCCCTGTACAAACTCGCCGGACTCCTCTGACCCGCAAGAAGCCCTAGGATTCACTCCCTGATGACTGCAACTCTCGTCGCCAAGGACCTCGCCGCCGGACACGGCGACCGCTCGCTCTTCGCCGGGCTCGACCTCGTCGTCGCACCCGGCGACGTGATCGGTCTCGTCGGCGTCAACGGAGCGGGCAAGTCCACCCTGCTGCGTCTGCTCGCCGGACTCGACCGGCCGGAACAGGGCGAGCTGCGGCTCTCCCCGCCGACCGCGACCGTCGGCCACCTCCCGCAGGAGCCCGAGCGCCGCGAGGGGGAGACCGTCCGGGCCTTCCTCGCCCGGCGCACCGGCGTCGCGGCCGCCCAGACCGCCATGGACGCCGCCGCCCAGGGCCTGGCCGACGGCGTCGAGGGAGCGGACGACGCCTACGCCACCGGCCTGGAGCGCTGGCTCGACCTCGGCGGCGCGGACCTGGACGAGCGTGCCGAGGAGGTCGCCGGTTCCCTCGGCCTCACCGTCGACCTCGACCAGCCGATGACGTCCCTGTCGGGCGGCCAGGCCGCGCGCGCGGGTCTCGCCTCCCTGCTGCTGTCCCGCTACGACGTGTTCCTGCTCGACGAGCCGACCAACGACCTCGACCTGAACGGGCTCGAGCGCCTCGAGACCTTCGTCCAGGGACTGAGGGCCGGCACGGTCGTGGTCAGTCACGATCGCGAGTTCCTCACCAGGACCGTCACCAAGGTCCTCGAACTCGACCTCGCTCAGCAGCAGATCACCCTCTACGGCGGCGGCTACCAGGCCTACCTGGACGAGCGCGAGACCGCCCGCCGGCACGCCCGCGAGGAATACGACGAGTACGCCGACAAGCGGGCCGCTCTCGAGGGCCGCGCCCAGATGCAGCGGAACTGGATGGACAAGGGAGTCAAGAACGCCCGTCGCAAGGCCACCGACAACGACAAGATCGGCCGCAAGATGCGGAGCGAGGCGAGCGAGAAGCAGGCCGCCAAGGCACGCCAGACGCAGCGCATGATCGAGCGGCTCGACACGGTGGAGGAGCCCCGCAAGGAGTGGGAGCTGCGGATGGAGATCGCCGCCGCCCCGCGTTCCGGCTCGGTGGTCGCCACCCTTCGCGAGGCAGAGGTGCGGCGCGGCGGCTTCGGGTTCGGCCCGGCGTCGCTGCAGATCGACTGGGCGGACCGCGTGGCCGTCACCGGCGCCAACGGCTCCGGCAAATCGACGCTGCTCGCCGCCCTGCTCGGCCGGCTTCCCCTCGACGCGGGACACGCGTCGCTCGGCTCCGGTGTCGTCGTCGGCGAGGTCGACCAGGCCCGCGGGCTCTTCTACGGCACCGAGACGCTGCTGGACGCGTTCTGCGCGGCCGTCCCCGACACCGAGCCGGCCGAGGTCCGCACACTGCTGGCCAAGTTCGGTCTCAGGGCCGGCCATGTGATGCGCCCGGCGACGACCCTGTCACCGGGCGAACGGACCCGTGCGGCGCTCGCCCTGCTCCAGGGACGTGGCGTGAATCTGCTGGTGCTGGACGAGCCGACCAACCATCTCGACCTGCCCGCCATCGAACAGCTCGAGGCGGCGCTCGACTCGTACAAGGGCACGCTGCTGCTGGTCACCCATGACCGCCGGATGCTGGACGCCGTCCATGTCACCCGCCGGGTCGAGGTGGCCGACGGCAAGGTCACCGAGCTCTGACGACCCGGCCGCCACGACCCGGTCCGCTTCAGAGGGCGCCCGGCCCGGTCCCCCCGACGAGGCGGTCCTGACGCGCTCCCGCCGACACGGCCGCCGCGACGGCGCAGCCGCCCGGCGCTGTGAAAGGGCCCGGTGGGGACGGCCCGGTCACAGGCCCGCGGCTCCGCACCGGACACGGCGGACCGGAAGGCACAGCCGCCCCGAGCGCGACGGACGATGCTGCCCGGTGCTCCGCCGCGGCCGCCGTGAAGCGGCCGCGTGCGGGACGGCGCTCCCGGGGCCGGCGGCGTCGCCCCGGCCCCGAACGCACATCAGCGGTTCTTCGGGTCCACCAGGCCCGCGCGGCGCAGCGCGTCCGCCATCGCGCTGTTCGACGGGGCCGGCGCCTGCCGCGGCGTGCCGGCACCACGGCGGTCACCGCCGTTGCCGCCGCCGCGACGATCCCCGCCGTTGCCGCCACCGGCACCACGGCGTTCGCGGCCGGCGCCGCCACCGCCCTGGCGCTGCTGCGGGGGACGTCCGCCGCGCTCACGCCGGGGCGCACCCGCGTCCGCCGGCTGCGCCGACGCCTCGTCGTCCAGCCGCAGCGTCAACGAGATCCGCTTGCGCGGGATGTCGACGTCGAGCACCTTCACCTTCACCACGTCGCCCGACTTGACCACGTCGTGCGGGTCCTTGACGAAGTTCCGGGACATCGCCGACACATGCACCAGACCGTCCTGGTGGACACCGACGTCCACGAACGCGCCGAACGCGGCGACGTTGGTGACCACGCCCTCCAGGACCATCCCCGCGGTCAGGTCGCCGATCTTCTCGACGCCCTCCTTGAAGGTGGCCGTCCGGAACGCCGGGCGGGGGTCGCGACCGGGCTTCTCCAGCTCCCGCAGGATGTCCGTCACGGTCGGCAGGCCGAAGGACTCGTTCACGAACTCGGCGGGCCGCAGCGACCGCAGCACGGACGTGTTGCCGATCAGGGACGCCACCTCTCCACCGGTCGTCTTCACCATCCGCCGCACCACCGGGTACGCCTCCGGGTGCACGCTGGACGCGTCCAGCGGGTCGTCACCGCCGCGGATGCGCAGGAAGCCCGCGCACTGCTCGTACGCCTTCGGGCCGAGCCGTGCCACGTCCTTGAGCGCTTTGCGGGAACGGAAGGGGCCGTGGGAGTCGCGGTGCGCGACGATGTTCTCCGCCAGTCCGGCGCCGATGCCCGACACCCGTGAAAGCAGCGGCGCGGACGCCGTGTTGACGTCGACACCGACGCCGTTCACACAGTCCTCCACCACCGCGTCCAGCGACCGCGACAGTTTCACCTCGGAGAGATCGTGCTGGTACTGCCCGACGCCGATCGACTTCGGGTCGATCTTGACCAGCTCGGCCAGCGGGTCCTGCAGCCGGCGCGCGATGGAGACGGCACCGCGCAGCGACACGTCCAGACCCGGCAGTTCCTGCGAGGCGAACGCCGACGCGGAGTACACGGAGGCGCCCGCCTCGGACACCATCACCTTGGTGAGGTTCAGTTCGGGATGCCTGGTGATCAGGTCGCCGGCCAGCTTGTCGGTCTCGCGGGAGGCGGTGCCGTTGCCGATGGCCACCAGCTCGACGGCGTGCTCCTTGGCGAGGCGTGCCAGCTTCGCGAGCGACTCGTCCCATTTGTTCGCGGGAACGTGCGGATAGATCGTGTCGGTGGCGACCACCTTGCCGGTCGCGTCGACGACGGCGACCTTCACCCCGGTACGGAAGCCGGGGTCGAGACCGAGGGTGGCGCGGGTGCCCGCGGGGGCGGCGAGCAGCAGGTCGCGCAGGTTGGCCGCGAAGACCCGCACCGCCTCGTCCTCGGCGGCGGTACGCAGCCGCAGCCGCATGTCGATGCCGAGGTGCACCAGGATGCGGGTGCGCCAGGCCCAGCGCACCGTGTCGCCGAGCCACTTGTCGCCGGGCCGTCCGCGCTGCGCGACACCGAAGCGGGCCGCGACGATGCCTTCGTAGGACGAGGGCCCGTCGGTCGGCTCCTCCGGTTCCAGGACCAGGTCGAGGACCTCCTCCTTCTCACCGCGGAACATCGCGAGGATCCGGTGGGAGGGCAGCTCGGTGAAGCCCTCGGAGAAGTCGAAGTAGTCGGCGAACTTGGCGCCCGCCTCCTCCTTGCCGTCCCTGACCTTGGCGGCGAGCCGGCCACGGGTCCACATCCGCTCGCGGAGTTCGCCGATCAGGTCGGCGTCCTCGGAGAAACGCTCCGTCAGGATCGCGCGGGCTCCGTCGAGGGCGGCGGGGGCGTCCGCGACGCCCTTGTCCGCGTCGACGAACGCCGCCGCGGCCGCGAGCGGGTCGACCGACGGGTCGCTCAGCAGGCCCTCGGCCAGCGGCTCGAGTCCCGCCTCACGGGCGATCTGCGCCTTGGTGCGCCGCTTGGGCTTGAACGGCAGGTAGATGTCCTCCAGCCGTGCCTTGGTGTCGGCGGCCCCGATCCGGGCCTCCAGTTCATCCGTGAGCTTGCCCTGCTCGTGCACGGACTCCAGGATCGCGGTCCGGCGTTCCTCCAGCTCCCGGAGATAACGCAGCCGTTCCTCGAGCGTGCGCAGCTGCGCGTCGTCGAGCATCTCGGTCGCTTCCTTGCGGTAGCGAGCGATGAACGGCACGGTCGACCCGCCGTCGAGCAGCTCGACGGCCGCCTTCACCTGCCGCTCGCGTACGCCGAGCTCCTCGGCGATCCTGCCTTCGATGGACGTCGTCACGGTTTCCCGACTCGCCTTCTCGTGCTCGCTGTGCTTGAGAGTGCATTGTGCCGGGTGGCCGGGGGCCGTGTCGCGTGCCTCAGGCGCGCCGTGTCCTGCCGCCGCGCGAGGCTCCGCCGAAGAGCCGGGCCAAGAGTCGGAACGGCAGCGTCACCACCGTGGCGATCGCAGAGCCGACCGTACGAAGTGCGTCCGCAATGGCGCTGAGCACAATTGACCTCCAGAGACGGGGACGTTGGACTACGTCGGGTAGCCGGGATCGCCTCTCCGTAAACGTGCCCGCCCGCCCCCGTCCGGGTGTCTCAGCCCTTGCCCGTGAGGTCCTCGGGGAACGCGCCGGCGAGCGCCGCGGTCGTCAGGAAGCCGCGGCCGAGTTCCGTGAGACGCTCGACGCCCTCCGCGCCCAGGTGCTCGTACGGTGCCCGGTCGAGCCGGTCGGTGTGATCCTCCAGCTCGGTCCGCAGCGCGGAGCCGGCCTCCGTCAACTCGCCCTCCGCATCGATCAGTCCGCGCTCCCGCAGCCGGGACTGCGCGGCCTCCCAGTCGGTCCGTCCCCAGCCGCGGGTGGCGAGGATCCAACGCGGCGCCATGCCCTTGCCCGTGGCGGTGTGGCTCACCAGCGCCTCGAGCGGGTCGAGACCGGCCGCGAGCAGCGCCGCGAGATGCCCGTCGCCGCGGTGCTCCCGCAGCAGGGTCGCCGCGTGCCAGTACGCCAGGTGCGGCTCGTCCGGGACGGGCAGGTCGGCATGGGCCGCGTAGAGCGGACGGGCGTGCCGGGTGCACGCCTCGGCAGCGCGCAGCGCGAGAGCCGCTGCCTCGGCCATCTCGGGGAGGCCACGGCGTCGTCGCCGAGCAGCCGCCGCAGGGTGGTGTCGACGGCGCGCAGCCGCGCCGCGAGCACCGCCTCAGGCGAGGCGGTGTCCCACACGGCCGGCAGATGCTCGGCGATCAGCTCGTGGTTGAAGTTGTAGAACGCGGCGGCCACCGCACCCGGTCCGACCGCGCCCATCGCGGCGCCGCGTCCCGCGAAGTAGGCGGCTCTGGGGTCCTCGACACCCAGCCGCGCGAGCTCGGCGGTGAAGTCGGGGGAGAAGTAGACCGTCGAGTGCAGCGGGTTGAGGGCGTTGTGGCAGCGGCGTCCCGCGCGCGGGTGCAGAGAAGTCATGGCCGCACGTTACCGACTGGTCGGTACGGGTGGAAGTCCGGGACGGGCTGCCCGAGGGCGATGGCAGGAAAGGTGGGGTTCTCGTCATTGCGGACGTGACCCCGCCGCGAGAAGGATGGGGCTCGTGACGGAGCCGACGGCAGAACCGGTGGAGCGGCGGACGACGGGGCGGACGCTGCTCGTCGTCCTCTTCGACGACGTGCAGAGCCTCGATGTGACGGGACCGGTCGAGGTCTTCGAGGGGGCCCGCCGGGCCTGCGGCGACCGGTCCGCGTACCGGATACGTACCGCCTCGCTCGACGGCTCGCCGGTACGGACGTCCAGCGGTCTCACGCTGGTCCCTGACGTGAGCCTCGCCGGCGAGCCCGCGCCCCACACACTCCTCGTCCCCGGCGGCGAGGGCACCCGACGCCCGGATCCGCGCCTGATCGACTGGCTCCGCGACCGGGCGCCGCACGCCGGACGCCTGGTGTCCGTGTGCACCGGCGCGCTCCTGCTGGCGGAGGCCGGGCTGCTCGACGGCCGGCGCGCCACCACCCACTGGGCCGTCTGCGATCATCTCGCCGACGCCTACCCGGAGGTCGAGGTCGACCCCGACCCGATCTTCGTCCGGGACGGCAGGCTCTCCACCTCCGCGGGCGTCACGGCGGGCATCGACCTGGCGCTGGCGCTGGTGGAGGAGGACCTCGGACGGGACGTCGCCCTCACCGTGGCCCGCCATCTGGTCGTCTTCCTGCGGCGTCCTGGCAACCAGTCGCAGTTCAGCGCCCAGCTCGCGGCCCAGACCGCGCGCCGCGAACCGCTGCGGTCCGTGCAGCACTGGGTCACCCAGCACCCCGAGGCCGACCTCTGCGTCGAGTCGCTCGCGAACCGCGCGGGCCTGTCGCCCCGGCACTTCGCCCGCGCCTTCCAGGCCGAGACGGGCACGACACCCGGCCGCTACGTGGAACGAGTGCGCCTCGAGCACGCCAGAAGGCTCCTCGAGGACACCGCCGACGGAGTCACGAAGATCTCCCGCGCCTGCGGATACGGAACCCCGGAGGCGATGCGGAGGGCCTTCGTGAAGGCCCTCGGCGTGGCCCCGGCGGAGTACCGCCGCCGCTTCCGCGGCCCCGCACGACCCACCCGTTGAACCCTACGAAGGGAAACCCGTGCCCACGCAGATCGCCGTCCTGCTCTTCGACCGTTTCACGGCACTGGACGCCGTCGGCCCCTACGAGATGCTCTGCCGCCTCCCGGACGCCGACGTCGTCTTCGTCGCCGAACGCACGGGTCCCGTGGCGAACGACCGCGACGAGCTTTCACTCGTCGCCACCAGGACCCTCGACGAGGTGACGGCGCCGGACATCGTCCTCGTCCCGGGCGGCCCCGGCCAGGACGCCCAGATGCGGAACGAGACCCTGCTGGACTGGCTGCGCGCCGTCGACGCCGCCACCACCTGGACCACCTCGGTGTGTACGGGCTCGCTGCTGCTCGCCGCGGCCGGACTGCTGAAGGGCCGTGAGGCGACCTCCCACTGGCTCGCGCTGGAACAGCTGGAGGTCCTGGGCGCCAGGCCGACCGGCCGCCGGGTCGTGACGGACGGCAAGTACGTCACGGCCGCCGGCGTCTCCTCGGGCATCGACATGGGGCTCACCCTGGTCGGCAGGCTGGCCGGTGACGAGCACGCCCGGGCCGTGCAGCTGCTGACCGAGTACGACCCGCAGCCGCCCTACGACGCCGGCTCGCCGCTGAAGGCCCCCGCGCACCTGGTCGAGGAGTTCCGCACCAAGAGCCGCTTCGTCCTCCGGTAGGCAGGCGCCGCAACCGGCGTCAGCCGGCTCCCGGCGTCCATGAGAAGCGCGGCGTACGCCGCTCGAGGAAGGCGGCGACCCCCTCCGCGGTGTCGCCGCTGCCGCGCGCCTGCTCCGCCCAGTAAGCGTCCCGGTCCGTACGGCCGGCGGCGAACTCCTTGGCCGCGCACTGTGTGAGCTGCGAGCGCGCCACCAGGATCCTGGTGAACTCCGCCGCCCGTCGGCCCAGTTCGTCCCCCGGCAGCACCTCGTCGACGAGCCCGGTCAGCAGCGCCCGCTCCGTGTCGATCAACTCACCGGAGAACAGGAGGTACTTGGCCGCGGCCGGACCCACCAGCGTGGCGAGCCGGCGCGTCGAACCCGCCGGGTACACGATGCCCAGCTTGGCCGGGGTGACCCCGAACAGCGAGTCGCGTTCGGCGAAGCGCAGGTCGCAGGCGGCGGCGAGCTGACAGCCACCGCCCACGCAGTAGCCGCGCACCACCGCGAGCGTCGGCTTGGGGAACGCCGCGAGAGCCTCCTCGGCATGCACCGCCAGCGCCTGCGGGTCCTCGCCGGGCAGCCGCAGCGATGAGATGTCCGCCCCCGCGCAGAACGTCCCGCCTTCGCCGGTGAGCACCAGCGCCCGTACGGCCGGGTCCGCCGCCAGCTTCCCGAGCAGCTCCGGCAGCGCCCGCCACATGTCCGCGGTCATGGCGTTGCGCTTGGCGGGATTGCTGATCACGACGGTGGCGACACCGTCCGCGACGGTGTGCCTGAGCCGGGGCGGATGCGTGTTCGGGGACTCCATGCGCCGGATGCTATCCGGCAGGCCCGAACCTATGATCAAGAAGGGGTGCCGCTGACACGGGGGTACGCGAAGGAGGCGCCTGATGGCCCGCACCGCCCACGACGAGAAGGATCACCGCCGCCGGGAGAAGAGCCTGCGCCGAGGTTTCGGCAGGCTGGCCGCACTCGGCGCGATCCTGGCCGCGGGCGGTCTGGTCGGCCTGGTCTACACGGGCGTCGCGACCCTCACCTCGATGCTGCTGTTCGGCTGGCTGCTGCTGATCTGCGGGATCGTCGGCCTGCTCCACGCGGTCGAGTCGCGCGGCAGCAACTTCTTCTGGCTGGCCGTCGTGGTCGCCGCGCTGAACATCGCGGCCGGCGCGATCGTCATCCGCCATCCGGAGACAGCGGCGGCGGGGCTCACCATGTTCGCCGCCCTGCTGTTCCTGACCGGGGGACTCTTCCGGCTGGTGGGCAGCATGGTGGTCCGCGGCCCGCAGTTCGGCTGGACCTTGGTGCAGGGGGCCTTCGGCATCCTGCTGGGTGTGCTGGTGCTGGCCGACTGGCCGGACAGCAGCCGGTACGTCCTCGGCACCTTCTTCTCGCTGGCGCTGCTCTTCGACGGTCTGGGGCTGATCGCGATGGGGGTCGGCGGCCGGCGCGTCGTCGACATGGTCACGGAGCCGGGGCAGGGACCGCGGGAGAACCGGGAAAACGCTGATAAGAGTGCTGAAACGATCGATCCGAGGAAGCGGGCAGAAGGTGGTTCCGACCAGTCACACAACTGACGCTGTCATACGCACCCGGTCAAAACGCGTCGATCGGCGTTCACTTCCGATCAGTGGTACGGCACGGACCAACTGACTACCAACACTTGCTACCCGAAGGTCAGTGGGACGAGCCGAAGGTGGGTGCCGGACTATGGAGAGCCGCGGGAGCGTGCCGGCCCGGCCGCTGTCGTACGAGGGCGTCTGGCGGTTCACCGCTCCCGCACTCGACGTGTCCGTCCCGCAGGCCCGGCACGCCGTGCGGGACCTGCTCGCCCGCCAGGGCGTCCCGGTCGCCGACGACGTGGTGCAGGGCCTGCTGCTGATCGTGTCGGAGCTGGTCACCAACACCGTGCGGCACGCCGCTCTGCTCTCGCCGGAGGTCGCCGTCGAGGTCGCCATCGGCACGCACTGGGTGCGGGTCTCGGTCGAGGACAACCATCCCTACCGTCCCAAGGCTCTCGAGACCGACGCCGCGCAGACGGGTGGCAGAGGACTGCTGCTGGTCCGCGAGATCACCCGGGAGGCCGGCGGTATCTGCGACGTCGAGCACACCGCGAGCGGCGGAAAGATCATCTGGGCGGAGCTGCCGCTGGCGCATCGGTTCCAGGACGGCGCGGCGCCCGTATGAGGCGCCGCGCCGTGGAGCGGACGGCGCCTCTCACCAGCCTCCGGCCGGCCCCGTCAGCTCCCTGACCGCGGGCCTGGCCGCGTCCAGCACCGTCATGAACCAGGCGGAGAACGTCGCCCGGCCGTGCAGCTCGGTCAGCTCGTCCGGCGTCACGAAAGCCGTCTCGCTGATCTCCTCCGGGTCCGGCAGCACCGGCTTCTGCACCATCCCGACGAAAAGGTGGTTGTACTCCTGCTCGACCAGCCCGGACTCCGGGTCCGGGTGGTTGTAGCGGACCGTGCCGGCCTCGGCGAGCAGCGAGGGGGAGACTCCCAGCTCCTCGTAGGTGCGCCGGGCGGCCGCCGCGAACGGGGACTCACCCGGGTACGGGTGGCCGCAGCAGGTGTTCGACCAGACACCGGGGGAGTGGTACTTGCCCAACGCACGGCGCTGCAGCAGCAGTCGCCCCTGCTCGTCGAAGAGGAACACCGAGAACGCACGGTGCAACTGACCGGGCGCCTGATGGGCGGAGAGCTTCTCCGCCGTACCGATGGTGTTGCCCTCCTCGTCGACCAGCTCGAGCAGGATCGCTGGTGATGTGCCGTTCGACGAACTGGTCGCCGCGGTGGCTGGTGTGATCGGCATAACCGTCCTTCGCATCGGTCCTCGGCCCTGCGGTCCTTCCGGAGGAAGGCCCCTGGGCCCCGCTCAGTCTGCCGTACAAAAGCGGCTTGTCCGTACTTCGGTGGCCGCCTGGCATGTCCGCCCCGCCCCGGAAGGCGGGGCGGGGCGGACAGCCGGTCAGACGCCGAACGCCGCCGGATAGCGGACCGTTCCCTTCGGCACGTCCTCGCAGCCGTCGAGCGCCAGCACCATCAGGGCCTCCTCCGGTACCTCGAAAGATGTCCTGATCCCGTGCTTCGCCGCGACCTCGAAGCCGAACCGCGGGTAGTACCCGGGATGCCCGAGGACGACGACCGGCCCCTCACCCCGTGACCTCGCAGCGTCGAGCACCGCCCGTACGACCGCCGTTCCCGCGCCCTGCCGCTGGTGGCGGGGCGAGGTCGCGACCGGCGCCAGGGCGAGCGCGGGAGTGCCGCCGATCCGGCACCGGGTGAGCAGCGCGTACGCGGCGACCGAACCGTCCTCGGCCTCCGCCACGTACGACAGCCCCGGCAGCCACGCCTCGGCGTCCAAGCGGAGCGAGTCCACGAGGGCGGACTCCTCGGGGGTGGGGAACGCGGCGGCGTTGACCGCGCGTACGGCCGGGATGTCGGCCGCCGTCTCCGGACGGGTGCGCCACCGGGGATCGGCGGGGCGGAGCACGTAGCCGGTGTAGCCGAACTCGGTGCCGTGGTCCCTGCGCATGGCGATCTCCGCGCGGGTGGCGGCCAGCGCCTCGGGCATGCCCGGCGCGCCAGGGTCCGCGGCGTCGGCCCGCTCGCCCAGCGGGCCGTAGTACTCGTCCCAGTCGCTCTCGGGCTGCCGGTACAGCCCGAGCACCGTGTAGCCGGCCGCGACGGCCGCAGAGCAGTTGTCGGCCGTGCCACGCAACGGGTAGTGCGTTTCCCAGAAGGCCCGGGCCTCCGAGGAGGGGGCGGGCGACGTCCACTCGCACTCGGTCATGACCAGGCTGCCGCCGGGGGAGAGCAGCCGCCGCCACTTCTCGAGCGCGGTGTCGAAACCGATGCTGTAGGCGGAGCTCTCCGCCCAGACGAGGTCGAACGACCCGTCGGGGAAGGGGAGCTCGCCCATATCGGCGTTGACGGTGACGATCGTGTCACCCACGCCGCGCGACACGGCGCTGTGCCGCAGTTCGTCCAGGAACGGCTGGTGCAGATCGACAGCGGTCACCAGTGCGCCGGCCCGCTCCGCCAGCAGCAGGGCGGAGCGGCCGGGACCGCAGCCGAGGTCGAGCACGCGCGGCCGGGCGGGCAGCGGTCCCACCGCCGCGAGCAGCCGCAAAGAGGTGTCGTCGGAACCGGGACCCTGTCGCGGAAGACCGTGGTGCAGGGCGAAGAAAGCGTCGTGCAAAGCGTTGTCGGACAACGTGGAAACCCTTGTTCACGGGGCTCCGGCCGACGTGCGCGATCGGGCCGGTGGATACCGGCCGGGATCGGATCAGGGTCGGACGGACGCCCGGAGGATGAGGAAGGACCGGGCGCTGCGCTGAGCAGCCTCCGCTACGACGGTCATCAACCTCAGCTCCTCTCAAGAGTCGTGGACGCCTGCGTCCGCGGAAACCCTAGCAGGGGCGGTCCCGTTCAGTGGCAGAGTCTCGCCTCGTGCTCGGCGTGCCCGACCGGCTCCAGCTGGAAGGTGCAGTGCTCGACGTCGAAGTGCTCCCCGAGGCAGCCCTGGAGGTCGTGCAGCATCTTCTCGTGACCCACCGAGTCCAGCGCGTCCTGGCTGACGACGACGTGCGCGGAGAGCACCGGCATCCCGGACGTGATCGTCCAGGCGTGCAGGTCGTGGACGTCCGCCACGCCGGGCAGGGCCAGCATGTGTGCGCGTACCTCCTCCATGTCGACGCCCTCGGGGCCGACTCCAGCAGCACGTTCAGCGTCTCCCGCAGCAGCCGCACCGTGCGCGGCACGATCATCACGCCGATGGCCAGGGAGGCGATCGGGTCGGCGTACTGCCAGCCGGTGGCCAGGATGATGCCCGCGGACACCAGGACCGTCACCGAGCCGAGCGCGTCCGCCATCACCTCGAGATAGGCGCCGCGGACGTTGATGCTCTCCTTCTGGCCCCGCATCAGAAGCATCAGCGAGACCATGTTGGCCGCCAGGCCGACGACGGCGAAGACGACGGTCAGGCCGCCCCGGGTCTCCGCCGGCTCGATGAACCGCTGCACCGCCTCCACGAGCAGGAAACCGCCGACGCCGAGCAGCAGCAGACAGTTGGCGAGCGCCGCGAGGATCTCGGCACGGGCGAATCCGAACGTGCGGTTCGCTCCGGCCGGCCGGTTGGCGAAGTGGATCGCGAGAAGGGCCATCCCGAGGCCCACCGCGTCCGTCGCCATGTGGGCGGCGTCGGCAAGCAGGGCCAGCGAGCCGGACAGCAGTCCGCCGGCGATCTCCAGCACCGTCACGCCGAGCGTGATGGCGAGCGCGACCCGCAGCCGGCTCCGGTAGGCGGCGGCCGCGGTGCCTGTGGGCGGCGGGCCGCCGTGAGTGTGCCCGTGGTCGTGCCCTGCCCCCATGTCGATGCCCTTCGCTCTGGTGCCCGTCGATCGGCCGAGGCTTAGTCAACTACGGGTGGGGGGTATCGGGCAACACGACACTGAACACGGTTGTCATATGCCTTGACCTGCGAAAATGCTTGCAGGTCAGGACTTGCCCGGAAGATCAGTGCGGTGCTGCCTCGGGGTGTCTGGCCAGCCAGCCGGCCCATGCGGACGCGACCATGTCACGGACCCCGTGCGAGGCGGACCAGCCGAGCTCCTTGCCGATCAGCTCGACGGACGCGACCGCCGTCGCGGGATCCCCCGGGCGGCGCGGCTCCACCACCGGATCGACACGGTGGCCGGTGACCTCGCTCACCAGAGAGGCGAGCTCCCGGACCGAGACGCCGACCCCGCGACCGACGTTGACGGTGAGATCTCCGCCGTCCCGCCCGGCCGGCCGCCGCGCCACCGCGAGGTGTGCGTCGGCAAGATCGGCGACATGGATGTAGTCGCGGACGCAGGTCCCGTCCGGGGTCGGATAGTCCGCGCCGAAGATCCGCGGGGCCTCCTGGCGGGTGATCCGGTCGAAGAACATCGGGATGATGTTGAACACCCCGACGTCCGCCAGCTCGGGGACGGCCGCGCCCGCGACGTTGAAGTAGCGCAGGCACGCGGTCGACAGACCGTGGGCGCGGCCGGCCGCCCGCACCAGCCACTCGCCCGTGAGCTTCGTCTCCCCGTACGGATTGATCGGCCGGCACGCCTCCGACTCGGCGACGAGTCCGCTGTCCGGCACCCCGTACACGGCGGCGGAGGAGGAGAACAGGAAGCGCCGTACCCCGGCCGCCACCACCGCCTCCAGCAGCACCGTCAGCCCGTGCACGTTCTCCCGGTAGTACCTGAGCGGCTGCTCCACGGACTCGCCGACCTGCTTCTTGGCGGCGAGGTGCACCACGCCCGTGACCGCGTGCTCGGCGAGTGTGCGCTCCACCACGTCCCGGTCGAGCACGGACCCGCGCACCAGCGGCACACCGGCCGGCAACCGCTCGGGAAACCCGGAGGACAGGTCGTCGAGCACGACGACCCCTTCGCCGGCCGCCGTCATGGCGTGCACGACATGCGCCCCGATGTACCCCGCTCCACCTGTGATCAGCCACGTCATGACGGCCACCCTAGGGTGCGCACGCCCCACCCCGGCCGGTCCCGGCCTTCCCCGCCGGGCTTCCGAGCGATGTTCAGGGCCGCGGTTTGGAGGGCGGGGCATGGATCGACAATGATGATCTCGGCGGGCCGCCAGGGCGTAAACGGCCGGTGAACTCCCGCTTCCGTACATCCGATAGCCTCTGCCGACGTGCCGCCGCCCGTGCGCCGGGCCGAGCCGCCGTGGACCAGCACCGTCAGCGCCAAGGAGTGAGTTCGTCTGTCGACCGCCATCCTCACCGGTCCGCCGGTACCCGGGTCGTCGCTCGAGGGCGATCTGCGGTCGCTGGGCTTCGACGTGCGGGTCGCCAACGGCCCTGAGCACACCGCCGCCCTGATCGAGGCCGTGCCCGGTAGCGAGAGGGTCGCCGTGGTCGACCCGCGCTTCGTGGGTCATGTGCACGCCCTGCGGCTGGCGCTGACCGACCCGCGCTTCCCCACCGCCGCCGTCACCGGCGCACTCACCGCCCAGCCGGCCGGACGCGCCGCGCTGACCGGTGCCGTGCGCGCCGTCTCCGCCACCGTGCCGGCCGGCGCGGGAGCCGTCGCCGGCGACGGCGTCGTCGACGGTGTGACCGCCGAGCTCGAGGGCCGGGGCGTGTCCGTCCATCACCCCGAGCTCGGTTCGCTGGTCGCCGCCGTGCCCTCCGACGTGGAGGAGCGGCACCGGACGCGCGCCGCCGTCGAAGCGGTGGACGACGAGGCGGTGCGCCTTCGCTCCGCCGTCAAGGCGCGCGACGGCTTCTTCACCACCTTCTGCATCAGCCCCTACTCCCGCTACCTCGCGCGCTGGTGCGCCCGCCGGGGACTGACGCCGAACCACGTCACCACCGCGTCGCTGCTCACCGCGCTCGTGGCGGCCGGCTGCGCGGCCACCGGCACCCGCGCCGGCTACATCGCCGCGGGCCTGCTGCTGCTCTTCTCCTTCGTCCTGGACTGCACCGACGGGCAGCTCGCCCGCTACTCCCTGCAGTACTCGACGCTCGGCGCCTGGCTCGACGCGACCTTCGACCGGGCCAAGGAGTACGCCTACTACGCCGGACTCGCCCTCGGCGCCGCCCGCGGCGGCGACGACGTTTGGGCGCTCGCCCTCGGCGCGATGGTGCTCCAGACCTGCCGGCACGTCGTCGACTTCTCCTTCAACGAGGCGAACCACGACGCGACGGCCAACACGAGTCCCACGGCCGCCCTGTCCGACAAGCTCGACAGCGTGGGCTGGACGGTCTGGCTGCGCCGGATGATAGTTCTGCCGATCGGCGAACGCTGGGCGATGATCGCCGTGCTGACCGCCGTGGCCACCCCGCGCATCGTCTTCTACGCCCTGCTCGTCGGCTGCTCCCTCGCCGCCTGCTACACCACCGCCGGCCGGGTGCTGCGTTCACTGACCCGCAAGGCGCACCGCACGGACCGTGCCGCCCGGGCGCTCGCCGACCTCGCGGACTCCGGGCCGGCGGCAGAGGCCGTGGCCCGCGCCACCGCTCGCGCGGCACGGAAGCTGCCGGGCATCGCGCCGCTCGCGTCGGCCGCCGTGGGCGCGGCCGTGCTGCCGGCCACCGCCGCGTTCACCGGATTCGGCAGCGCTTGGACGCTGGTCGCCGCCCTCGTGTACGCCGCCACCTCGGGGCTCGCCGTCGCCCGGCCCCTCAAGGGCGCCCTCGACTGGCTCGTCCCCCCGTCTTCCGGGCCGCCGAGTACGGCACGATCCTGCTCCTCGCCGCCCACGCGGAGGTGAACGGGGCATTGCCCGCCGCTTTCGGGCTGGTAGCGGCTGTCGCCTACCATCACTACGACACGGTGTACCGCATCCGCGGTGGCACGGGCGCGCCGCCGCACTGGCTGGTCCTGGCGATCGGCGGGCACGAGGGGCGGGTCCTGGCAGTCGCTGTGCTCGCCTTCCTGCTGCCCGCGGACATCACCGTCGCGCTGACGGTCCTCGCTGTGGCCGTGGCGGTCCTGGTGCTGGCCGAGAGCATCCGCTTCTGGGTGTCCTCGCAGGCACCCGCAGTACATGACGAAGGAGAACCCGCATGATCGGCCTCGTACTGGCAGCCGGTGCCGGACGGCGTCTTCGCCCCTACACCGACACGCTTCCGAAGGCCCTCGTGCCGGTGGACGGGGAGACCACGGTCCTCGACCTGACGCTGGGCAACTTCGCGGAGATCGGGCTCGCGGAGGCCGCGATCGTCGTCGGCTACCGCAAGGAGGCCGTGTACGAGCGCAAGGCGGCGCTCGAGGCGAAGTACGGCGTGAAGCTCACCCTCGTCGACAACGACAAGGCGGAGGAGTGGAACAACGCCTACTCCCTGTGGTGTGCCCGTGACGTCCTCGCCGAGGGCGTGATCCTCGCCAACGGCGACACCGTTCACCCCGTCTCGGTCGAGAAGACCCTGCTCGCCGCCCGTGGCGACGGCCGGAGGATCATCCTCGCTCTCGACACGGTGAAGCAGCTCGCCGACGAGGAGATGAAGGTCATCACCGAGGGCGACAAGGGCGTCCGGCGGATCACCAAGCTCATGGACCCGGCCACCGCCACCGGCGAGTACATCGGCGTCACGCTCATCGAGCCGGAGGCCGCCGCGGACCTCGCGGACGCGCTGAGGACGACGTTCGAGCGGGACCCCGACCTGTACTACGAGGACGGCTACCAGGAGCTCGTGAACCGCGGCTTCACCATCGACGTGGCTCCCATCGGCGACGTCAAGTGGGTCGAGATCGACAACCACGACGACCTCGCGAAGGGCCGTGGGATCGCGTGCCAGTACTGACCCGGCTCATCCCGTCCCCGGTCGTCGTCGACATCCATCGCGGCGCGCTGGACGACCTGGCCGGGCTCCTCGCCGACCAGCGGATCTCCGCGTCCGGCCGGCTCGCCTTCGCGATCAGTGACGGATCCGGCCAGAAGCTGCGCGAGAGGCTCGCCCCGGCGCTGCCCGGCGCGGACTGGTACGACGTCTGCGGGGGCACCATCGACGCCGCGGTGAAGCTGGCCGACGACATCAGGGGCAAGCGGTACGACGCGGTTGTCGGCCTCGGCGGCGGCAAGATCATCGACGTGGCGAAGTACGCCGCGGCGCGCGTCGGCCTGCCGCTCGTCGCCGTCGCGACGAACCTCTCGCACGACGGCCTCTGCTCGCCCGTCTCCACGCTCGACAACGACAACGGCCGCGGCTCCTACGGCGTCCCGACGCCCATCGCCATGGTCATCGACCTCGATGTGATCCGCGAGGCGCCCGTCCGCTTCGTCCGCTCCGGCATCGGCGACGCGATCTCCAACATCTCGGCGATCGCCGACTGGGAGCTCTCGCACCGCGTCACCGGCGAGAAGGTCGACGGCCTGGCCGCCGCCATGGGCCGCACCGCGGGCGAGTCCGTGCTGCGCCACCCCGGCGGCGTCGGCGACGACGAGTTCCTCACCGTCCTCGCAGAGGCCCTGGTGCTGTCCGGGATCGCCATGTCGATCAGCGGCGACTCCCGGCCCTCCTCCGGCGCCTGCCACGAGATCAGCCACGCCTTCGACCTGCTCTTTCCCAAGCGGGCCGCCAGCCACGGCGAGCAGTGCGGACTGGGAGCCGCCTTCGCGATGCACCTGCGCGGTGCGAGCGAGCAGGCGGGCCTGTTCGCCGAGGTGCTGCGCCGGCACGGCCTGCCCGTACTCCCGCAGGAGATCGGCTTCTCCCCGGACGAGTTCGTGCGCGCCGTCGAGTACGCGCCGCAGACCCGGCCGGGCCGCTTCACCATCCTCGAGCACCTCGACCTCAACCACGACCAGATCAGGGACGCGTACGCCGACTATGCCAAGACCATCAGTAGCTGAACTCCGCCCGGTCGTTCACCCCGCGGGTGTGAAGGACCGGCGCAGCGGTGAGCACTGGGGCGGCCGCCTCTACATGCGAGAGATCTCCCTGCGCATCACCCGCCTCCTCGTCACCACCAAGGTCACGCCCAACCAGCTGACCTACGTGATGACCCTCGCCGGTGTCCTCGCCGCTCCCGCCCTGCTCGTGCCGGGCATATGGGGGGCCGTCCTCGGCGTCGTGGCGGTCCAGCTCTATCTGCTGCTCGACTGCGTCGACGGCGAGGTGGCCCGCTGGAAGAAGCAGTTCTCGCTGTCCGGCGTGTACCTGGACCGGGTCGGCGCCTACCTGTGCGACGCGGCGGTCCTGGTCGGTTTCGGCCTGCGCGCCGCGGACCTGTGGGGCAGCGGCCGGACCGACTGGCTGTGGGCCTTCCTCGGCACCCTCGCCGCACTCGGCGCGATCCTGATCAAGGCCGAGACCGACCTGGTGGGCGTCGCCCGCCACCAGGGCGGCCTGCCGCCGGTCAAGGAGGCGGCCGCCGAGCCGCGCTCCTCCGGCATGGCGCTCGCCCGCCGGGCCGCCGCCGCGCTGAAGTTCCACCGGCTGGTCCTCGGCATCGAGGCGTCCCTGCTCATCCTGGTGCTGGCCGTCCTCGACGAGGTCCGGGGCGACCTGTTCTTCTCCCGCCTCGGCGTCGCGGTGCTGGCCGGCATCGCGCTGCTCCAGACGCTGCTCCACCTCGTGTCCGTCCTCGCTTCGAGCAGGCTGAAGTGAGCGCCCCACTGAAGCTCGGCGCCGTCGTGATCACGATGGGGACCCGGCCCGACGAACTGCGCGCACTCCTCGACTCGGTCGCCAAGCAGGACGGCGACCCGATCGAGGTGGTCGTGGTCGGCAACGGCGCTCCCGTGGTGGACGTGCCCGCGGGTGTGCGCACGATCGACCTGCCGGAGAACCTCGGGATCCCCGGCGGCCGCAACGTCGGCATCGAGGCATTCGGACCCGGCGGCTCGGACGTCGACGTCCTGCTCTTCCTGGACGACGACGGACTGCTCCCCGACGCGGGCACCGCCCAGCTGGTCCGGGAGGCCTTCGACGCGGACCCCGGCCTGGGTATCGTCAGCTTCCGCATCGCCGATCCCGAGACCGGGCTCACCCAGCGCCGCCACGTCCCGAGGCTGCGCGCTTCCGACCCCATGCGCTCCTCGCGGGTCACCACCTTCCTCGGTGGGGCGAACGCCGTGCGCACGAAGGTGCTGGAGGAGGTCGGCGGGCTTCCCGACGAGTTCTTCTACGCCCACGAGGAGACGGATCTCGCCTGGCGCGCTCTGGACGCGGGCTGGTCCATCGAGTACCGCGCGGACATGGTGCTCCTTCACCCGACCATGCCCCCCTCCCGGCACGCGGTCTACCACCGGATGGTGGCCCGCAACCGGGTGTGGGTGGCGCGGCGGAACCTGCCCCTGCCGCTGGTGCCCGTCTACGTGGGGGTGTGGGTGCTCCTCACCCTCCTGCGGCGCCCGACGCTGCCGGCGCTCAAGGCGTGGTTCGGCGGTTTCCGGGAGGGATGGCGCACCCCCTGTGGACCGCGCCGCCCGATGAAGTGGCGTACGGTGTGGCGTCTCACCAGGCTGGGCCGACCTCCTGTCATCTGACAAGCTCGGTTCTGAGAGCATCGGAGCGACGAGCCGTTGAGGCCGCGCCCCGAACTGCCGCGCATCTTGAACACGAAAGTTTCAACTTGTGAGTGACACAACCCATGACGGAGCCATCGCGACGAGCCCCATGCCGTCGCCGGACGACGGCCTGTCTCCGTCACAGCTCGCCGCCAAGTACGGCCTGACCGTCAGCGGCGCCCGCCCGGGCCTGGCTTCGTACATCAGGCAGCTCTGGGGCCGCCGCCACTTCATCCTGGCCTTTTCGCAGGCCAAGCTGACGGCCCAGTACAGCCAGGCGAAGCTGGGCCAGCTCTGGCAGGTGGCGACGCCGCTGCTGAACGCGCTGGTGTACTTCCTGATCTTCGGCCTGATCCTCGACGCCGACCGGGGCTTCAGCACCGAGGTCTACATCCCGTTCCTGGTGACCGGTGTGTTCGTGTTCACCTTCACCCAGAGCTCGGTGATGGCGGGTGTGCGGGCGATCTCGGGCAACCTGGGGCTGGTGCGCGCGCTGCACTTCCCGCGGGCGTCGCTGCCGATCTCGTTCGCGCTCCAGCAGCTCCAGCAGCTGCTGTTCTCGATGATCGTGCTGCTGGCGGTGGTGGTCGGCTTCGGCAGCTACCCCTCCCTGTCCTGGCTGCTGGTGCTCCCCGCGCTCGTGCTGCAGTTCGTGTTCAACACCGGCCTGGCCATGATCATGGCGAGGCTCGGCTCGAAGACCCCCGACCTGGCCCAGCTGATGCCGTTCGTCATGCGGACCTGGCTCTACGCCTCGGGCGTGATGTTCTCCATCCCGGTGATGCTCGCCGACAAGCCGGCCTGGATCGCGGACGTCCTCATGTACAACCCGGCCGCCGTCTACATGGACCTCATCCGGTTCGCGCTGATCGACGGCTACGGTTCGGAGAACCTGCCCTCGCACGTCTGGGCGGCCGGCCTGGGCTGGGCTCTTCTGGTCGGCTTCGCGGGCTTCGTGTACTTCTGGAAGGCTGAGGAGCGGTACGGCCGTGGCTGAGAACATCGACAACAGAGCCGGGCGTGTCCCGACGGTCATCGCCGACGACGTGCACATCGTGTACCGGGTCAACGCCGGCGGCGGCGGCAAGGGCAGCGCCACCGCGGCGCTGAGCCGGATCGTGCGCCGGGAGAAGGGCGAGGCCCGCGGTGTGCGCAAGGTCCACGCCGTGCGCGGCGTCACCTTCACCGCCTACCGCGGCGAGGCGATCGGACTCATCGGCACCAACGGCTCCGGCAAGTCGACCCTG
The DNA here is from genome assembly GCF_009832925.1 of Streptomyces sp. Tu 2975. GTDB lineage: Bacteria > Actinomycetota > Actinomycetes > Streptomycetales > Streptomycetaceae > Streptomyces. Next base: position 1,108,099 of record NZ_CP047140.1, on the reverse strand, counting down.
CTCCGCGCCATCGCCGGTCTGCTGCCGGCCGAGAGCGGCAAGGTCTACACCGACGGCCAGCCCTCCCTGCTCGGCGTCAATGCCGCGCTGATGAACGACCTGACCGGCGAGCGCAACGTCATACTCGGCGGCCTGGCCATGGGCATGTCGCGCGAGGAGATCCGCGAGCGCTACGAGGGGATCGTCGACTTCTCCGGCATCAACGAGAAGGGCGACTTCATCACCCTGCCGATGCGCACGTACTCCTCCGGCATGGCGGCCAGGCTCCGCTTCTCCATCGCCGCGGCGAAGGACCACGACGTCCTGATGATCGACGAGGCACTGGCCACCGGTGACCGCCGGTTCCAGATCCGTTCCGAGCAGCGCATCAGGGAGCTCCGCAAGGAGGCCGGCACGGTCTTCCTCGTCAGCCACAGCAACAAGTCGATCAGGGACACCTGCGACCGGGTCCTGTGGCTGGAGAAGGGTGAACTCCTGATGGACGGTCCGACCGACGAGGTCATCAAGGCGTACGAGAAGGAGACGGGCAGGTAGTCCCGGCTCCCCAGCGCCCGCAAGGCCCTCGCCGGTCGGCCGGCGAGGGCCTTCCGCTTGCCGCCGGCCTCCGGCGGTGCGGCGCGCACGGGTCCGTCGACGGGCAGTCAACTTGCCCGGAATGAGGGATGGTTGGACCCGAACGCGGTGTTGTTCCGTTCTGTGCGGCACCCCGGGGCGTCGTTCGGTGTTGTACAACGTAAGCTGTACCGGGACCGAATCGCGGCAAGTGGGGTGATATGCCGTGATCCGACCGGTCGGGTTTTCGGCCGCCGTACGGTGGGCGACCGGCGCAGCATGCGGCGGCGTGTCCGAAATGGGATGTATTGAGTCGGCAGTGTAGAACGGGAGATGTGATGGCCATGACGGGAAATCTCCAGCTCCGCGAGCCCATCGCCGACTCCGTTCCCGGCAGCGCGCAGTGACGGGCACCGCGGACCTCCGCGCCGACGACCCGGCCCGGGGCACCCTCGACAAGGCCGCCGACGAGAACTTCCCCGTCGCCCCGTTCTTCCTGCCCCGCGCCTGGCGCGACGACCTCATGGCCGTCTACGGCTACGCCCGTCTCGTCGACGACATCGGCGACGGGGACCTCGCGCCCGGCGGCGCCGACGCCCGCCACCTGGGCGTCGGACCGGACCTGGCCGGTGACCGGCTCGCCCTTCTCGACGCCTTCGAGGCCGACCTGCGCCGCGTCTTCGACCTGTCCGGCGACGCCCCGCGCCACCCGCTGCTGCGCGCGTTGCGGCCCGCCGTCGCGCGCCGCTCGCTCACCCCCGAGCCGTTCCTCGGTCTGATCGCCGCCAACCGGCAGGACCAGCTGGTACGCCGCTACGAGACCTACGAGGACCTCCTCGCCTACTGCGAGCTGTCGGCGAACCCGGTCGGCCGGCTCGTCCTCGGCATCACCGGCACGGCGAGCCCCGAGCGATTGCGCCGCTCCGACGCCGTGTGCACCGGGCTCCAGATCGTCGAGCATCTCCAGGACGTCGCGGAGGACCTCACCCGCGACCGGATCTACCTGCCGGCCGAGGACATGAAACGTTTCCACATCACGGAGGCCGACCTTGCCGCACCGACCGCGGGCGCCTCGGTGCGCGCACTGATCGCCTACGAAGCGCAGCGGGCGCGCGCGCTGCTCGACGAGGGCGTCGGGCTGGTCGGCTCCGTCGACGGGCGGCTGCGGCTGCTGCTGGCGGGTTTCGTCGGCGGTGGGCGTGCCGCGCTCGCCGCGATCGCCGCCGCCGGACATGATGTGCTGCCCGCACCGCCCCGAGCGACCAGGCCGAGGCTGCTGCGTGAAGTGGGGACCGTCTTGCGAAGAGCGCGTAGAGAGGGATGAGCCGGACGATGGAGGGACCGACCCAGGTGCCGACCGCGCCGGTGCAGGCCGCGTACAGCTACTGCGAGGCCGTCACCGGACAGCAGGCCCGTAACTTCGCCTACGGCATCAGGCTCCTGCCGCCGCACAAGCGCCAGGCCATGTCGGCGCTGTACGCGTTCTCGCGGCGCGTCGACGACATCGGCGACGGCACGCTGAAGCCGCAGGCCAAGCAGGACCGGCTGGAGGCCACGCGCGAACTGCTCGGACGCATCAGGCAGGGCGTCGTCGACGACGACGACACGGACCCCGTCGCCGTCGCGCTGTGCGACGCCGCACGCCGCTTCCCGCTGCCGCTCGGCGGCCTCGACGAACTCATCGACGGCGTGCTGATGGACGTCCGGGGCGAGACGTACGAGACCTGGGACGACCTCAAGGCCTACTGCCGGTGCGTGGCCGGCGCGATCGGGCGGCTCTCGCTCGGTGTGTTCGGCACCCAGCCCGGCACGCGCGGAGCCGACCGCGCCCCCGAGTACGCCGACACGCTGGGCCTTGCGCTGCAACTGACCAACATTCTCAGGGACATCGCCGAGGACGCGGCCAACGGCCGCACCTACCTGCCCGCCGACGACCTCGCCAAGTTCGGCTGTTCCGAGGGCTTCCACGGCACGACACCGCCCCCCGGCTCGGACTTCGCGGGCCTGGTCCACTTCGAAGTACGGCGCGCCCGCGCCCTGTTCGCCGAGGGCTACCGCCTGCTGCCGATGCTGGACCGGCGCAGCGGCGCGTGCGTCGCGGCCATGGCCGGCATCTACCGCCGCCTCCTCGACCGCATCGAACGCGACCCCGACGCCGTGCTCCGTGGCCGTGTCTCGCTGCCGGGTCGCGAGAAGGCGTACGTCGCCGTCCGTGGACTGTCCGGCCTGGACGCCCGCCACATCGGCCGCCAGACCCACGGAGGGCGCCGGTGACTTCCCCGACGCGCCTCACGGACCCGGCCGCGGCGCAGGTAGTGCGGCGGGCAACCGCCCGGCCCGCCGCCGCGTCACTGACGGTGGCGGCCCCGGCACATGACGTGCCGCATGCCGCACGGTCCACGAGGGAGGCACACGGATGACGGCCGACGGCATGGACTCCCGGCACGCTGTGGTGGTCGGCGGCGGCCTCGCCGGTGTCACCGCGGCGCTCCAGCTCGCCGACGCGGGAGTCCGGGTCACCCTGCTCGAGAGCCGGCCACGGCTCGGCGGGCTCGCCTTCTCCTTCCGCCGCGGCGAGCTCACCGTGGACAACGGCCAGCACGTGTACCTGCGTTGCTGCACCGCCTACCGCTGGTTCCTCGACCGGATCGACGGCGCGCACCTCGCTCCGGTCCAGGACCGTCTGGACGTTCCCGTACTCGACGTCGCCGCCAGGAAGGGGCCGAGACTCGGCCGCCTGCGGCGCTCCACCCTGCCCGTACCGCTGCACCTCGCCGGGAGCCTCGCCGGCTATCCGCACCTCTCGCTCGCCGAGCGGGCCGGCGTCGGGCGTGCCGCGCTCGCGCTGAAGGGGCTGGATCCCACCGACCCGGCCCTGGACGGCGTCGACTTCGCCACCTGGCTCGGCCGGCACGGCCAGTCGCCGCGCGCCGTCGCCGCCTTGTGGGACCTCGTCGGCGTCGCGACCCTCAACGCCCGGGCACCGCAGGCGTCCCTGGGTCTCGCCGCGATGGTCTTCAAGACAGGGCTGCTGTCCGAGCCCGGCGCCGCCGACATCGGCTGGGCCCACGTGCCGCTCGGCGAACTGCACGACACCCTCGCCCGCAAGGCCCTCGACTCGGCCGGGGTGCGCACCGAACTGTCCACCCGGGTACGCCGGATCAGCCGGCCGGCTGACGGCCGCTGGCAGGTCGACGTGGACGGCGAGCAACTGGACGCCGACACCGTCGTGCTGGCCGTCGCGCAGCGCGAGGCCCACGCGCTGCTCCCCGTCGGCGCGCTGGAGGATCCCGACCGGCTGCTCGACATCGGCACCGCCCCGATCCTCAACATCCATGTGGTGTACGACCGCAAGGTGCTGCGCCGGCCCTTCTTCGCCGCGCTCGGCACGCCGGTCCAGTGGGTCTTCGACCGCACTGAGGCGTCGGGCGCCGACGAAGGCCAGTACCTCGCGGTCTCCCAGTCCGCGGCACAGGACGAGATCGACGAACCCGTCTCCGTGCTGCGGAAGAGGTATCTGCCGGAGCTGGAAAGGCTGTTGCCCGCCGCGCGCGGTGCCGGGGTGCGGGATTTCTTCGTCACCCGTGAGCGTACGGCGACCTTCGCACCGTCCCCCGGCGTCGGCAGGCTGCGGCCGCCCGCGCACACACGCGCGCCCGGCCTGTACCTTGCTGGCGCGTGGACTGCCACCGGCTGGCCCGCGACCATGGAGGGCGCCGTGCGCAGCGGATTCAGTGCCGCGGGTGCTGCGCTCTCCGAGCTCGGCCGCCGCCATGAACATCCCCTCAAGGAGGCGGCGTGAGCACCAGTACTGGAACCAGAGGAGAAAGCGTGCCGACAGTGCACTCGGCGTACCCGGCTGACGACACCGCACAGAGCGCGGAGAGTGTCGACATCTCCGCGCTGCTGGAGCGCGGACGGACCTTGTCCACGCCGGTGCTGCGCGCCGCCGTGGAGCGGCTCGCGCCGCCCATGGACACGGTCGCCGCCTACCACTTCGGCTGGATCGACGCGCAGGGGCGGCCCTCGGAGGGCGACGGCGGCAAGGCCGTACGCCCGGCGCTGGCGCTGCTGTCCGCAGAGGCGGCGGGCGCCGCACCCGAGGTCGGCATCCCCGGGGCCGTCGCCGTGGAGCTGGTGCACAACTTCTCGCTCCTGCACGACGACCTCATGGACGGCGACGAACAGCGCCGCCACCGCGACACGGTCTGGAAGGTGCACGGGCCCGCGCTGGCGATCCTGGTCGGCGACGCGCTGTTCGCGCTGGCGAACGAAGTGCTGCTGGAGAGCGGCACCGTGGAGGCGGGGCGGGCCGCGCGCCGCCTCACCACCGCGTCCCGCAAGCTCATCGACGGCCAGGCCCAGGACATCTCCTACGAGCACCGCGAGCGGGTCACCGTCGAGGAGTGCCTGGAGATGGAGGGCAACAAGACCGGCGCGCTGCTGGCCTGCGCCGTCTCCATCGGCGCGGTGCTCGGCGGGGCCGACGAGCGGACCGCCGACACGCTGGAGGCGTACGGCTACCACCTCGGTCTCGCCTTCCAGGCCGTCGACGACCTGCTCGGCATCTGGGGCGACCCGGTCGCCACCGGAAAGCAGACCTGGAGCGACCTGCGCCAGCGCAAGAAGTCCCTGCCCGTCGTCGCGGCGCTCGCGGCCGGCGGTCCGGCCTCCGAGCGGCTCGGCGAGCTGCTCGCCGCCGACGCGAAGAGCAGCGACTTCGACAGCTTCTCCGAGGAGGAGTTCGCCACCCGGGCGGCCCTGATCGAGGAGGCCGGCGGCCGGGAGTGGACCTCCCAGGAGGCCCGCCGCCAGCACGCCGTCGCGATCCAGGCCCTCGACGGTGTCGACATGCCGGAACGGGTCCGCGCGCAGCTCGTCGCGCTCGCGGACTTCGTCGTCGTACGAAAGAGATGATCGCCATCACCATCGCAAGGACCGACCGGAGCAACAGCCGCACCATATGAAGCGCGTCGCCGGCCGGTGACGTGATCGTCACCGGCCGACGTCAGACCCCAGCTCAGCAGAGACCACTGCAACGAAGGGGAAACAATGACAGCGACGACCGACGGAAGCAGCGGGCCCGTCCGGGCCGGTGCTGCCACTGCCGGCGACACGACCACGACGACCGCCGCCCGGACCACCGCGCCGGGCACCGACGTACGGGACGCGGCCGGACGTGCCGCGGAACGGGCCGTCGAGCATCTGCTCGCGCGGCAGGACGCCCAGGGGTGGTGGAAGGGCGACCTCGAGACCAACGTGACCATGGACGCGGAGGACCTCCTCCTGCGGCAGTTCCTCGGCATCCAGGACGCGGCGACCGTGGAGGCCTCCGCCCGCTTCATCCGCGGGCGGCAGCGGGACGACGGCACCTGGGCGACCTTCTACGGCGGCCCGGGCGAACTGTCCACCACCATCGAGGCGTACGTCGCCCTGCGGCTGGCGGGCGACCGCCCGGACGACCCGCACATGCAGCGAGCCGCCTCCTGGGTCAGGAGCAGGGGCGGCATCGCGGCGGCGCGGGTCTTCACCCGGATCTGGCTCGCCCTGTTCGGTTGGTGGAAGTGGGACGACCTGCCGGAGCTGCCGCCGGAGCTGGTCCTCCTGCCCACGTGGTTCCCGCTGAACATCTACGACTTCGGCTGCTGGGCGCGCCAGACCATCGTGCCCCTGACCGTCGTCTCCGCGAAGCGGCCGGTGCGGCCGGCCCCGTTCGCCCTCGACGAGCTGCACACCGACCCGGCGATGCCCAACCCGCAGAAGCGGTTCGCCCCGGCGGCCAGTTGGGACGGCTTCTTCCAGCGCGCCGACAAGGCGCTGCACCTCTACCACAAGGTGGCGCCCCGCCGGCTGCGCCGGGCGGCCATGAACGCCGCGGCCCGCTGGATCATCGAACGGCAGGAGAACGACGGCTGCTGGGGCGGCATCCAACCGCCGGCCGTGTACTCGGTGATCGCCCTGCATCTGCTCGGCTACGACCTCGAACACCCCGTCATGCGGGCGGGACTCGAGTCGCTCGACCGCTTCGCCGTCCACCACGAGGAGGACGGCCTACCCGTACGGATGATCGAGGCCTGCCAGTCCCCGGTCTGGGACACCTGCCTCGCCACCATCGCCCTCGCCGACGCCGGTCTGCCCGCCGACCATCCCGCCCTGGTGAAGGCGGCGGACTGGATGCTGAGCGAGCAGGTCGTGCGGCCCGGCGACTGGTCGGTGCGCAGGCCCGGAGTCGGGCCCGGCGGTTGGGCGTTCGAGTTCCACAACGACAACTACCCCGACATCGACGACACGGCCGAGGTGGTCCTCGCCCTGCGGCGGGTGAAGCATCCGGACCCGGAGAGGGTGGACGCGGCCGTGGCCCGCGGCACGCGCTGGAACCTCGGCATGCAGTCCCGGAACGGTGCCTGGGGAGCGTTCGACGCCGACAACACCAGCCCGTTCCCGAACCGGCTGCCTTTCTGTGACTTCGGCGAGGTCATCGACCCACCGTCGGCGGACGTCACCGCGCACGTCGTGGAGATGCTCGCCCACGAGGGTATGGCCGACGACCCGCGCACCCGCCGTGGCGTGCGGTGGCTGCTGCAGGAACAGGAGGCCTGCGGAGCCTGGTTCGGCCGCTGGGGGGTCAACTACGTGTACGGCACGGGCGCGGTGGTCCCCGCCCTGATCGCCGCCGGACTGCCCGCCTCCCACCCGGCTGTCCGCCGGGCGGTCACCTGGCTCGAGGCCGTCCAGAACGAGGACGGCGGGTGGGGCGAGGATCTGCGCTCATACCGGGAGGAGCAGTCCATCGGGCGCGGCGCCTCCACGGCCTCGCAGACCGGCTGGGCGCTGCTGGCGCTGCTGTCGGCGGGTGAGCGGGAGGGCAGGGCCGTCGAGCGGGGTGTCGCATACCTGGCGCGGACGCAGCGGCCGGACGGCTCCTGGGAGGAGCCGTACTTCACGGGTACCGGCTTCCCCTGGGACTTCTCGATCAACTACCACCTGTACCGGCAGGTCTTCCCCCTCACCGCGCTCGGCCGCTTCCTCCACGGGGAACCGCCCGTGGGCCGTACGGCCGCCCGCCAGGGGGCTGATGGGGGACCTACAGGAGCCTGCCGTCCCCGCCGTTCCGCTGCTGATCGCCTGTGCGCTCGGCATCGAGAGGTTCGCGCTGCGGGCAGGTGACCGGCGCCGCGGCGGGAGCGGCGCGACCGTCCTGCGCACCGGCATGGGGCCGGCCAACGCCGGCCGTGCCGTGCGCGCCGCGTGCGGCACCGAGCCCTTCCGGGAGGCGGCGGTCGTGGCGTCCGGCTTCTGCGCGGGGCTCGCCCCGGGCATGCACCCGGGCGACCTCGTGGTCGTGGAGGAGGCCCGGCTCGGCGAGGTCTCCACCGCCTGCACCGACACGGAACTGCTGGTGAAGGCCGTGGCCAGGGCGGTCCCCGGGCACACGGTGCACCGGGGCCCGCTGACCGGTGTGGATCACGTCGTGCGCGGCCATGAGCGCGCGGAGCTGCTCGCGGCCGGCTCGATCGCGGCGGACATGGAGTCCGCGGCGACTCTGAACAGCGCCATGGAGGTCGGGCCGCGTCCCGTTGCGGCCGTCCGGGTGGTCGTGGACGCCCCGGAATATGAACTGGTACGCATCGGCACACTTCGCGGTGGAATATCAGCCTTCCGTGTCCTTCGTGCCGTAATGCCCGCATTTCTTGAATGGCACCGTTCTTTGCTGCTCCCCAGGAGGTGAGCCAGATGGCCATGCCGCTCCGCCAGACCGTCAGGGTCGGGACCTATCTCTTCGAACAGAAGCTCCGCAAGCGCGACAAGTTCCCTCTGATCGTCGAACTCGAACCGCTCTACGCGTGCAACCTCGCGTGCGAGGGCTGTGGGAAGATCCAGCACCCCGCCGGGGTGCTCAAGCAGCGGATGCCGGTGGCGCAGGCGGTCGGCGCGGTGCTGGAGTCCGGTGCCCCGATGGTCTCGATCGCCGGCGGCGAACCGTTGATGCACCCTCAGATCGATGAGATCGTGCGCCAGTTGGTTGCCCGCCGGAAGTACGTGTTCCTCTGCACCAACGCCGTCCTGCTCCGCAAGAAGATCGAAAAGTTCACACCCTCCCGGTACTTCGCCTTCGCGGTGCACATCGACGGTCTGCGCGAGCGGCACGACGAATCGGTGGCCAAGGAGGGCGTGTTCGACGAGGCGGTCGCTGCCATCAAGGAAGCCAAGCGCCGGGGCTTCCGGGTCACGACCAACTCGACCTTCTTCAACACCGACACCCCGCAGACGGTCATCGAGGTCCTGAACTACCTCAACGACGACCTCAAGGTCGACGAGATGATGATCTCGCCCGCCTACGCCTACGAGAAGGCGCCCGACCAGGAGCACTTCCTCGGCGTCGAGCAGACCAGGGAGCTGTTCAGAAAGGCCTTCGCCGGGGGCAACCGGCGGCGTTGGAGGCTCAACCACTCTCCGCTCTTCCTGGACTTCCTCGAGGGCAGGGCCGACTTCCCCTGCACCGCGTGGGCGATCCCCAACTACTCCCTCTTCGGCTGGCAGCGCCCCTGCTACCTGATGAGCGACGGCTACGTCACCACCTACCGCGAACTGGTCGAGGACACCGACTGGGACAAGTACGGCCGCGGCAAGGACCCGCGCTGCGCCAACTGCATGGCCCACTGCGGCTACGAGCCCACCGCGGTCCTCGCCACCATGGGGTCGCTCAAGGAATCGCTCCGGGCCGCCCGCGAGACGCTGTCGGGGCCCCGGTGACCGGCATGTGACCGACCGACACTCTGGACCAGGAGAGCCGAGGAATGACCGAGCAGCCCAAGAGCTTCGATCTGGCGGAACTGCTGGCGCGGCGCGGTGACGAGCGCTACGAGCTGCACGCCCGGTACCTCAACCACCAACTGCCGCGCATGCTGCGCACCATCGGGTTCGACAAGGTCTACGACCGGGCTGAGGGGGCCTACTTCTACGACACCGAGGGTAACGACTACCTCGACATGCTCGCCGGTTTCGGCGTGATGGGCCTCGGCCGGCACCACCCCGTCGTGAACAAGGCGCTGCACGACGTCATCGACGCCTCGCTCGCCGACCTGGTCCGGTTCGACTGCCAGCCGCTGCCCGGGCTGCTGGCGGAGAAGCTGCTCGAGCACACCCCGCACCTGGACCGGGTGTACTTCGGCAACAGCGGGGCGGAGGCCGTGGAAGCGGCGCTGAAGTTCGCCAGGTACGTGACGGGCCGGCCCAGGATCCTGTACTGCACGCACGCCTTCCACGGGCTGACGACCGGAGCGCTGTCGGTCAACGGCGAGGACGGGTTCCGTCACGGGTTCTCCCCGCTGCTGCCCGACACCGCCATCGCGATGGGCGATCTAGGCGCACTGGAGCGCGAGTTGGCGCGCGGCGACGTGGCCGCGTTCATCGTCGAACCGGTCCAGGGCAAGGGTGTCCACCCGACACCGCCCGGCTTCCTGCGGGGCGCCCAGGAACTGCTGCACAAGTACAAGGCGCTGCTGATCGCGGACGAGGTGCAGACGGGCCTCGGGCGCACCGGCGACTTCTACGCCTTCCAGTACGAGGCGGGCGTAGAGCCCGACCTCGTCTGCGTGGCCAAAGCACTGTCCGGAGGGTATGTGCCCGTCGGTGCCACACTCGGCAGGGACTGGATCTTCAAGAAGGTCTATTCGTCGATGGACCGGGTCCTGGTGCACTCCGCGAGCTTCGGCTCCAACGCCCAGGCGATGGTCGCGGGGCTCGCCGTCCTGTCGGTGCTGGAGAACGAGCACATCGTGAAGAACGCCCGGGTGACGGGCGAGCTGTTGCGGGCCCGCCTGGCGTCGCTCGTCGACCGGTACGAGCTGCTGCACGCCGTGCGCGGTCGGGGGCTGATGATCGGCATCGAGTTCGGGCGGCCGGAGTCGATCAAGCTGCGCAGTCGCTGGACCGTGCTCCAGGCGGCCAGGAAGGGATTGTTCGCGCAGATGGTGGTCGTGCCGCTGCTTCAGCGGCACCGGATCCTCACCCAGGTCTCCGGGGACCGCATGGAAGTGATCAAGCTGATCCCGCCGCTGATCATCGGGGAGAAGGAGGTCGACCGTTTCGTCGGCGCGTTCGAAGCCGTGATGGAGGACGCGCACGGCGGGGGCGGACTGATGTGGGACTTCGGCAAGACCTTGATGAAGCAGGCGGTTGCCAACCGCTGACCAGTATTTTTGCCTGTGAGGCAAAGAAATTTGCCTCGCAGGCAATACTCTGGCCCAATGGAGGCATGACCACCTCTGCCGAGCCGACGGACGAGGGGCTGCCCGACATGGCGCCCCGGCTGCGCGAACTGCGCCGCCGCCGTGGACTCACCCTCGAGGTCGCCGCCCAGCGGGCGGGCCTCTCGCCCGCACATCTCTCGCGGCTCGAGACGGGACAGCGGCAGCCCTCGCTGCCGATGCTTCTCGCGCTCGCCCGCATCTACGGTACGACGGTCGCCGAACTGCTCGGTGAACAGCCCGCCGCACGCGATCCGGTCATCCGTGGCCGCGACCGCGAGCCCGTGGCGGCGGCCGGCTGGGACTACCACCAGGCCGGCAATCCGGGTCGGGCCATGCAGGCCCTGCGTGTGTTCGTGCCGCACGGCGTGCAGGGCGACCTCGTACGGGTCCACCCCGGCGAGGAGTGGCTCCACGTCGTGAGCGGGCGGCTGCGGCTCGGCCTCGGGGACACCGTCCATGAGTTGGCCGCCGGCGACAGTGCGCACTTCGACTCGCTCACCCCGCACCGCATCGCGGCGGCCGCCCCAGAGGGGGCGGAAATACTGTTCGTGCACACCCTGCTGCAGTCCCCCGAACTGCACCCCGTCCCTGACCGGTGAGGAATGTGTCCCGCATGTCGTACGACCCTTTGGACAAGCGCACCACCGGCGGCGAGAGCCCGCGTGAGGAGCGGTTCCCACGCGGACTGGTGATCCGGCTCTTCGCCTACCTCATCGCCGGCCACGTCATCGCCGGGTTCCTCTACCTGCTGTTCCTGGTGGGCGGCCAGAACCAGTGACAGGCGGGGCTCAGCCCTGGTCGAGCAGCCGTTCCCGCAGACGTTCACGCGTCGCCGGGGACAGCCGCAGGCCGTCGGTGAGGTAGCGCTCCGTCGTGCCCCAGTTCTCCTCGATCGCCTCGAAGGCCGCGGCCAGGTACTCGGCACGGGCGTCGAAGAGCGGGCCGAGCAGCTCCATCACCTCGGGTGACATCGCGTCAGGACCGTTGCCGCTGCGCCGGACCTTGTAACGGCGGTGCGGATCGTTGGACTTGAGATAGTCCGCCTCGATGGCGTCACGCTCCACGCCGACGGCGAGCAGCGACACCGCTATCGACAGGCCGGCGCGGTCCTTGCCCGCGGCGCAGTGCATCAGGGCGGGCACGCTGTCCTCGGCCAGGGCGTGCAGCACCCGGCTGTGCTCCGCCGTCCGCTCCTTGATGATCATCCGGTACGAGGCGATCATCCGTCCGGCGCCCTTGCCGTCCGCGAGGATCGACTTCAGCTGGTCCAGATTCCCGTCCCGGACCATCGTCCAGAACTCCGCGCCGTCCGCGGGGTCGCTCAGCGGCAGGTTCACGTTGCGCACCCCGGGCAGGTCGATGTCCGGCCCCTCGAGCTTCTGGTCCGCGGCGTTGCGGAAGTCGAAGATCGTGTGCAGGCCCAGGGTCGACAGGAAGGCGGCGTCGGCCGCCGTCGCGTGTGCCAGGTGGCCGCTGCGGAAGAGCCGACCGGGTCGCACCAGCCGCCCGTCCGTCGTCGGCAGGCCGCCCACGTCCCGGAAGTTACGGACCCCGGTCAGCTCGGGCTCTGTAGAGGGGACCTGCGGCAGCTGCTGCGTCACGGGGACTCCTTCGGAGGACAGTCGCCGGCGCTGTTCGCCGGGCGATGGCGCGGCCTCGACCATACGACACACGTTCAACGGCCCATCGTCCCGGCCGTCCGGCACGGTGGTCGGCGTCCCCCACGCGCCGTTGCCACCGCGGTCCGCCCGGGCGGATGATGTGCGGACCTGTGCGGACCTGTGAGTATCCGAGGGGTCAGATGATCGAGGAAGTCGACAAAGGGCGCACCTGGGTACTTTCCGGCCCCACGAGCAGTTACGCCCTCCACCTCACCGACGCGGACGAGGTGGTGCACCTCCACTGGGGCGGGCGCATCCCGGCCGCCGCCGCGGAGGCCCTCGCGGCCGCGGGCCCGCCGCCGTACCGGCCCTTCGAGTCCCCGCTCGACGGCCGCGAGGAGTACCCCGTCGAAGGCGGCCCGCGCTTCGTGCGCCCGGCCCTGTCGGTCAGGACCGGGAGCGTCCGCGGCACGGAATGGGCCTTCGCCGGCTGGACCGCCGAGGACGACGAGCTGAGGCTGCGCTTCCGCGACGACCTGGTGGGCCTGGGCCTGACCCTCCACTACCGCATGCGCGACGACAGCGACGTGATCGAGCGCTGGGTCACCGTCGCCCACGAGGGCACCGGCCAGGACATCGAACTGCTCCGGGCCGATGCCGCCGCCTGGACGCTGCCGCTGCGGGAGGCATGGCGGCTCTCCCAGCTGCACGGCCGCTGGGCCGCCGAGTCCCGCCTCGCGCGCGACCCGCTCCCGTACGGGGAGACGACGATCGGCAGCCGGCGCGGTCACACCGGTCACCAGCACCTGCCCTGGGTGGCCCTGGACGCGGAAGGTGCCACCGAGGAGCACGGCGAGGTGTACGGCTGCGCCCTCGGCTGGTCCGGATCGTGGCGGATGTCCGTGCAGCGGCTGCCGGACGGGGCCGTGCAGATCACCGGAGGGGCGGGGCACGACGACTCGGGGCTCCTGCGGCTCGCCCCGGGCGGGACGTACACCTCGCCCGTCTTCGCCGGACTCCGGAGCGACGGTGGTTTCGGCGGGGCGAGCAGGGCGTGGCACGCGTGGCAGCTGGCCCATGTCATTCCCGACGCCGGCCAGGTGCGGCCGGTGCTCTACAACTCGTGGGAGGCCACCGGCTTCGACATCTCGCACCAGCAGCAGGCGGCGCTCGCCCGGCGGGCCGCCGCGATGGGCGTGGAGCTGTTCGTCGTGGACGACGGATGGTTCGGGCGGCGCACCGGAGACCGGTCCGGACTCGGCGACTGGACACCGAACCCGGACCGCTTCCCCGACGGACTGGGGCCGCTGGCCGCCGAAGTGCACGCGCTCGGTATGCAGTTCGGCCTCTGGGTGGAGCCGGAGATGGTCAACGAGGACAGTGACCTCTACCGGGCGCATCCCGACTGGGTCCAGCACCATCCGGGGCGGACGCGGGCGGAGTTCCGTAACCAACTGGTGCTCAACCTCGCGCGCGAGGACGTGCGGGCGTACCTGTGGGAGCAGCTCGACACACTGCTCTCCGGCACGCCCGTCGACTATGTGAAGTGGGACTTCAACCGCTGCTTCACCGACGCGGGCTGGCCGGGGGAGCCGTACCCGCAGAAGCTGTGGACCGAGCACGTCGAAGGCTTCTACGGTCTGCTGGACCGGCTGCGGGCGGCGCATCCCACGGTCGCCTTCGAGTCCTGCTCCGGCGGGGGCGGCAGGATCGATCTGGGCGTCCTCGCCCGCACCGACCAGGTGTGGACATCGGACAATACGGACCCATTGGACCGGCTCGCCGTCCAGCACGGCTTCAGCCAACTCCATCCGGCCCGGGTCATGGCGGCCTGGGTCACCGACAGTCCCAACGTCCAGCTCAACGGTCGCCGCAGCAGTCTGCGCTTCCGGTTCGTGAGCGCCATGGCCGGGGTGCTGGGCGTCGGGGGAGACCTCTCGGCCTGGAGCGGGACGGAGCTGGCGGAGGCGCGCGACTGGATCCGCCTCTACAAGGAAATCAGGCCGCTGGTCCAGCACGGCGAGCTGTACCGGCTGCGGGCCCCGGAGGGTGGTCTCAGCGCCGTGCAGTACGTACGGGACGACGAGACGGTGGTGCTCGCGCTGCTCCAGGCCCAGCGCTACGGCGAGCGGCCGCCGGCGCTCCGACTGCGCGGTGTCGAGGCGACGGGGGCCTACGTGTGTGCCGACACCGGAGCGGTCCACCAGGGCGGGGTGCTGCTTCACCACGGAATTCACACGGGACTCGAGGGCGATTTCGACGCCACGGTGATCCGGCTCCGGCGGATGTGATCCACCGGTCGCGATTCGCCTTACCCGTAAGGGGGAGGGGAATTGTGGAACGAGCCGGCGGCGACGGCGAGACGGATACCGGTGGGGCGCGGGAGGCGCGGCGGCGGTGGCGGCAATGAGCCACCGGCCGGTCGGCCGGAAGTGACCGGAGTCACGGGCTTTCGTCGCCGGGTGGCGAAGTGGGGCAAGGGTGGCGCGCTTTAGTGGGTAAGTGCAGGACTAGATGACCAAATGGGGCTTCTGTCCGAATTGGATGGTTGCGCATAACGTGCCCCGTAAGAAGGCGAGATGGGTTCCGGCTCGTGAGCAGCGTCATATCCGTGACGTTCTGTGGCTGCTGCGCCGAGGCGAATTCCGTTGTCGACAAGGCGGTTGGCCGCCTCTTGTCGACGGAGGGTGACCGGGAAATCCGGGCGGACGGGGTACCGGTCATTGATCGTGGAAAATCGCGGCTTGTCCCGCGCTGCCCGACTCGCCTACGGTCACGCTCAATCCGGACGGACCGCCTAATCCTGCCGCCGCCCGGAATTCGAACCTATCCACGCGTGGCAGGAGCGGGGGAACCAGGTAGTACGCCGTATCCGGACAATCCGGACGGCTTGGGGTGAAGTGGCACCACGTGTGCGACCGGGCATCTCCAGCCCGAACCCGACAGCTCACCTCGCAGGCGCCGGAGAGGAATGCGCCATGCCCGCCAAGGGTAAGCACCGCCGTCCCAAGACCAACCCGATCACTCGCGGCTTCGTCGTCGCCGGTACGGGTGGCGCCGCCATCGCGCTCCCGCTGTTCGGCGCCACCACGGCCAACGCCGCCCCGGCGGCTGCCCCGGCCGTAGCGGAGAAGGCCCCGGCCGCCGCGCCCGCGGCCGCACCGGCCGCCAAGAAGGCCCCGAAGACGTACAGCGTCGTCGCCGGGGACCACCTGTCGAAGATCGCCGCCGAGCAGGACGTCCGCGGAGGCTGGAAGCAGCTCTTCAACGACAACCGCCGTGTCATCGGTGCCGACCCGTCGCTGATCCACCCGGGTCTGGAGTTGACGATCGGCGCGAAGAACAAGGCGAAGAACGACCCGGAGCCCCGCTCCGAGTCGCAGACCCGCCCGTCGCGTGACGACTCGCGGTCCGCCGCGCCGGAGGCCGAGGCTCCGCAGCCCGAGGCTCCCGCCGAGGAGACGCCGGCCACGCCGTCCGGTTCCGGCTTCAGCGCCCCTGTCGACGCGGGCGTCACCACCGCGTACCGGGCCTCCGGCGCCATGTGGTCCAGCGGGTACCACACCGGTGTCGACTTCGCCGCCTCCTCCGGCAGCTCCGTCAAGGCCGTCGGTGCGGGCACCGTCGTCTCGGCCGGCTGGGCCGGTGCGTACGGCAACGAGGTCGTCATCCAGCACACGGACGGCACCTACTCCCAGTACGCCCACCTCTCCTCGCTCGCCGTCTCCGGCGGCCAGTCGGTGACCGGTGGTCAGCAGATCGGGCTGTCCGGTTCCACCGGCAACTCCTCCGGTCCGCACCTGCACTTCGAGGTCCGCACCGGCCCCTCCTACGGTTCGGACATCGACCCGCTGGCCTACCTGCGCGAGCACGGCGTCTCCCTCTGAGCCGTCCGGCCGCCCACCGTTCGCAGGTGAGTCCCCGTTCCGCATCAGGCGGAGCGGGGGCTTCCGCGTATTCCGGCTCGGGCGAAATGTGACGGGTGGTAAAGATCACGGCGCGTCAACCCCTCCTTACGGTCGCGTAGGTCACATCCGTGAAGGAAAGATGTGCTCCCGTGGCAGACGATTCGAGAACAGAGAACAGTGGCGCATTCGGGTCGTACGCGGCGATCGGTGACAGCTTCACCGAGGGAGTGGGGGACCCGGGACCCGACGGGAGATTCGTCGGATGGGCCGACCGGTTCGCCGTCCTGCTCGCCGACCGGATGCCGGAGCACTCCTTCCGGTACGCCAACCTCGCCGTACGCGGCCGCCTCCTCGACCAGATCGTCGAGGAGCAGGTGCCGAGGGCGCGCGAGCTCGCGCCGGACCTGGTGACCTTCTGTGCCGGCGGCAACGACATCATCCGGCCCGGCTCCGACCCCGACGACGTCGCGGAACGCTTCGAACGGGCGGTGGCAGACCTCGCCGGCTCCGTCGGCACCGTCATGGTGACCACCGGCTTCGACACCCGGGACGTGCCGGTCCTGCGGCATCTCCGCGGCAAGATCGCCACGTACACGGCCCACGTACGGGCCATCGCCGACCGCTACGACTGCCCCGTGCTGGACCTGTGGTCGCTCAAGTCCGTCCAGGACCGGCGTGCTTGGGACGCCGACCGGTTCCACCTGTCACCCGAGGGGCACACCAGGGTCGCGCTGCGCGCCGCGCAGGTCCTCGGGATCGAGGTGCCCGCCGACCCCGACCAGCCGTGGCCGCCGCTGCCCCCGCGAGGGACGCTCGAGGGGCGCCGGGACGACATCCAGTGGGCGCGCGAGTATCTCGTGCCCTGGATCGGGCGGCGGCTCCGCGGCGAGAGCTCCGGCGATCATGTGTTGGCCAAGCGCCCCGACCTGCTGCCGCTCTGAAGCGAGCGGCGGTCCGGAGCGCGCGGCGACATCGGTGCGCCCGGACCGCCGAACGAGAGGCCCTAGGTGAGGACGGACGGGGACGTGGCCGCTGGGGGGATCGCCGGCGGGACCCGTTCGAGGACTCCGCCGGCGAAGACGTCGTACAGCGGCAGCGTCTCCAGGTGGACGTACCCGATGTGGCAGTCGCACACGGCGAGGGGGCAGGCGCGGGGGCGCAGCGCGCGGCGGTAGGAGCCGTCGTAGAGGTTGCCGAGCTCCGCGCGGACGAAGTGGCAGCGGCGCACGGTCCCCTCGCCGTCCACCGAGACGACACTCTCGCCCGTGCGGCACGGCAGCCCCGCGGAACGGTGGGGGTGGCGGCTGTACGGGAAGAGCGGGTCCAGTTCCGTCCAAGACTGTGCCTCGGCGTCGGAGAGCTCGTGTCCTTCCGGCGCGTTCACCCACAGGTAGATGTGGCCGGGCAGGTCGGCGCGGAGCCTGCGCGCCTCCTCCAGATGGCCCGGGAAGCCGACGATGCCCACGCTGAACCGGATCTCCCGCCGTATCAGATCCCGGCACTTGCCAATGAACCGGTCATAAGGTGTCTGACCGGGATGATAGGTGCACCACAGGGCCAGGGTCTCCGGGGACGCCTCCGCCAGCCAGTCGGTCCGGCAGCTCAGATTCGTCTGGATCGCGACCCGGCGGATGTGCGGAAGGTGCGACAACTCCGCCAGGGTCCGGCGGTACCAGGAGCGGACCAGCCCCTCTCCCCACGGCGTGAACAGGATCGACAGCCGGTCTCCCGTCTGCGCGGCGGCCCACCCCCGAAGCGTTCCAATGCGGCACGGTCCGCGCGCAGCTGCTCCCGGCTGTCGCGGCGCTTCGCGAACGGACAGTAGGGGCAGTCGTAGTCGCAGGACGACAACGGGCCCCGGTACAGCACGGTCAGATCCATGGACCCGCTCACTTCAGCTCGTACGAGGCCATGGCCGCCCGGACCGCGGGCGAGAACAGCTCGGGGCCCAGGGCGTCCGAATGGGCGAGCCCTTCGGGCGACAGCCTCAGCCGCCCGGGCGCGGCGGCCGGGTCGAGCCAGCCGCGCGCGGCGAACCGCTCCAGCTCCGCGGCGAAATGGCCGGCGGGAACCGCGCCGAACCGCTCGCGGTAGCCGGCCACGTCCATCCCCTCGGCCTGGAGCAGCGACTGGAGAAGGTGCCGGCGGCGTGCCTCGTCCTCGTCGACCCGCCGCCCCACCTCCGCCCGGGAGAAGTCCTCCGTCGTCGTGAAGTCGTCGATGATGCGGCGTATCTGGCCCATGTCGACGGCGTAGTCGAAGGAGTAGTGGAGGCTCGAGGTGTAGGAGCGGGCGCCGCAGCCCAGCCCGATCATGCCGTCCGTCTGGCAGGCATGGTCGTCGGAGGCCGACGCGGGCGCGCCCGCGCGGCGGAACATACGCATGGACACCTGCTCGTACCCGCGGGCGAGGAGATGGTCGCGGCCCGCGCGGTACAGACGCAGCCGCTGCTCGTCCCAGGCGGCGTCACCCGCCGCACCCAGCCGGCCCAGACCGGTCAGCGGGCGCACGTACAGCGGGTAGAGATACAGCTCCTCCGGCTCCCAGTCGAGGGCGGCGTCGAGCGACGAGAGCCACGTCTGTTCGGTCTGACCGTCGATGCCGTAGATCAGGTCGATGTTGAGGACGGGGATCCGTGCCTCCCGTATCCGGCCGAGCGCGGCCTCCACCTCGGCACGGCGCTGCGGTCTCACCGCGGCCCTCGCCTCCGCGTCGACGAAACTCTGCACGCCGATGCTGACCCTGGTCGTGCCGCGCCCGGCGAGCACGGCCAGCCGGTCCGCGGTCGCCGTGGCGGGCGACGTCTCCACCGACAGCGGCACCGCGCTCAGGTCGGCGCCCATCCGCTTCTCCGCGATGTCGCAGAGCCGCTCCAGCTCAGCGGCTGTCAGGAACGTCGGCGTGCCGCCGCCGAACGCGGCCGCCGCGAACCGCACCGGGCCGGCCTCCCCGAGGGCCTCGCGCACGGCGACCGCCTGGCGGTCGAGGGCGTCCAGGTAACGCCCGGTCAGCTCGTCAGGGGCGCCGATCCGGGTGAACAGGTTGCAGAAGCCGCACCGGACCTCGCAGAACGGGATGTGCAGGTACAGCGAGAGTGCGTCCTTTTGTTCCCGTGCCCACAGTTCGCGCAGCGCCGGCCGGTCCGCGAGGGGCCGGTAGGCCGTCTTGTGCGGATAGGCGTAGACGTAGCTCTGGTAGGGGCGCGGAGCGCCGGGGCCGGCGAGGGCTGCTGTCGCGGGGGTCGGCGCGGGGGTCGGCACGGGGGTGCTCATGCGGAGGCCTCGAGGAAGAAGTGGGCGTAGGGGACGGTCCAGACGGCCTCGTGGCCGAGGCGGTGACCGGTGAAACCGCCGTCACCGTACGCGGTCCCGTGGTCGGAGCAGACGATCGCGAAGCACCGGCGGCGGCTGCTCGCGGCGGCGAACAGCCGCCCGATGTGGCGGTCGACGTACTCGAGCGCCGCGGCGTGCGTCTCCCGGGAGTCACCGTCGTCCCGGGTCGCTCCCGGCCGATGGAACCAGTTGGGCTGGTGCAGGGAGGGCACGTTGACGAACAGGAACAGCCTGCGCTCGCGCGGCAGGGAGGCCACCACCTGCTCGGCCCGCTCCACCTGCGCCTCGAAGGACGTGGGAGAAGCGACCGAGAACGAGGGCTCCCAGTGGCTCTCCTGGAACATGCCCGGCAGCACGGAGCCCAGCGGGCCCTGCTTGTTGAAGAACCCGACACCGCCGATGCACACCGTGCGGTAGCCGGCCCCGGCGAGGGCGGAGACGAGGTCGGGGGTGTCGAAGACGTACGTGTGTCCGGCGGTCGTCTCACTGCCGGCGAAACGGGCGGCGAACAACCGCGGATGAGGCCCCTGTTCGGCCGGCGTGGGAAGGAACCCGGCGAACATGGCCTGATGGGAGGCGTACGTGAAGCTGCCCGGCGCGTGCCGCTTCTCCCAGACACCGCCGGGGAGATGACGGGCCAGGTTGGGGAGCCGGCCCGCCGCGGCCAGTTCGGCGGCGACGTCGAAACGCAGGGTGTCGAGCGTGACGAGCAGCAGGTCGTCCCGGCCCACGACCTCGTTCATGTCGGGCGTGCCGGCTGCGGCCGGCGCCTCCTGGCCGTGTCCGGCGGTCATGTCAGGATGTTGCACTTCGGTGGTTCCTCGTCCCGCGTAGTACGGTGGCGACCTGCGCCGCATAGGTGTCCTGGCCCTCAGCGCCGCTTCCTGGCATCCCGGTGAGCCCCGGCAGCAGATCCCCGAAGGCGTTGACCTCCCCGACGGCGAAACGCCGCCAGCCGGTCGACGGCAGCAGATCGACCCCGACACGGGAGACGCCGGGAAAGCAGG
This sequence comes from Streptomyces sp. Tu 2975, assembly GCF_009832925.1. Lineage (GTDB taxonomy): Bacteria > Actinomycetota > Actinomycetes > Streptomycetales > Streptomycetaceae > Streptomyces. Next base: position 1,087,446 of record NZ_CP047140.1, on the reverse strand, counting down.
CAGCGGCCCGCTCACACACCGCCAGCGTCCCGGCCCAACTGCCGCCCGCCGCCTCCGTCGCGGCACGGGCCTCGGCGAGATCGCCGCGCAGGCCGCCCAGATGGAGATTGGTCATGGGGGAGAGGCTGGTCCGCACCACCGCGTGGGTGGCACGGCCGGCGACCACCACCACCCGCAGATCGGCGACCCGGCCGCGCTGCGAGGCCTTCGGCAGCCAGCGCTCGATGTGCAGGCCGTCCGGGGCGAGCGCGTCGACCAGTGCGGCGACTCGGCGTTCGGAGGCGTAGCGCCGCACCCGCAGGGAGTTGAACAGCCGTCCCTCCGCGTCCCGCTCGACCGACGTGGTGGCCTGCACCCGTCCCCCGCCCGCCGTCTCCAGGGCCATCACCCCGGACGCGGACGAGCCGTGCGCCGGTTTGACGAACACCCGCCGCATGCCGGTGGCCGCCAGCAGCGAGCGCACATCGTCCCAGCCGCGCACCGGGGGCGCGGCAGCTCCCGAGGTCGGCGACCGGGGCACCGCCACGCCCGCCGCGAGCAGCGCCGCATGGCACAGCCGCTTGTCGAACAGCACGGCGAGCTGCGCCGGATCGTCGAGCAGCCGTGCCCCGCCCGCCTCCGCCCGGACCGCGATGTCCCGTACCGCCGCCGTGAAACGCTCGTACCACAGCGCCGAGCCCTCCACGCGGGTCGGATCGTCCACGCCGCGCAGTGCCCGCTCCACCTCGCGGTCCTCGCCCGGGGAGTCGATCCGCACCAGCTCGCCCGGACGGAACTCGGCCCGGCCACGCAGTACGTCGAGCCAGGGCACCACCCGCGCGGCGGGCGCTCCGGCCTCACACAGCGCGTCCTGGAAGAGGGCGACACGGCGGTTGGCCGGATTGCCCACGACCGCGAGCGCAGGACCGGTCAGGCGGCGGGCGGAGGCGGTCACTCGGCGACGGCCGTGTATCGGCCTTCCCTGTCGCCGGAGCCGTTGCCCTCCGACCCGGAGACGTCGAGCTCCACCCCGGCCGGCACCAGGGCGTCGGACAGGCGCTGCACCATGGCCCCGCTCATGAAGTGGTGATGCAGATCGAGCTTCTTGAGGTGCGTCAGCGGCTGGCCGTTCAGCAGCGCCTCGGCGCCGTCGTCGCCCAGCGTGCCCATCGACAGGTCCAGCATCTCCAGGCGGGCCACGACCGGAGCGCCGGCGAGTGCCACCGCGATCTCGTCCTGTATCTCGCTGTTGCGCAGCGCCAGATACCGCAGCCTCGGCAGTCTGGTCCCCGACAGGAACGGCTCCAGGTCCGACACGTCCGCGTTCGCGCCGTACCACGACGTGCCGAGCCAGAGGTCGAGATTCTCCAGCGCCGGCAGGTCGCTCGCCGCGATACCGCGGACGACGGCCACGTCCAGACCGCCGCTCTCCACGACCAGGGTCTCCAGCCGCTCGTGCTTCACCGCAGGGAACACCAGATCCTGGCCGCCGCGCACACCGAAGTGCTCGAGCTGCGGGAAGCCGTCGAGGAGCCGGGTCACCTCGCCCTGGTTGATCCAGGAGATCTCGCACTCCTCGAACGTGATGTCGCCGACGAACAGCCCGCGCAGCCGCGGCAGTTTCTCCTTCGCGCCGAGCAGTGCCGAGATGACCTCCCCGGGACCGGAGTCGTACGCGTCGCTCCACGAGCCGACGATCAGCGCGCGCACCCTGGCGGTGTCCACCGTCGCCGCGAAGCGGGCGAACGCCTCCTCCCACTCCTCCTCGCTCTCGTAGGAGTCGACGGAGATCCGCCAGGCGACATCCTCCGGCGCCGGCAGCGCGGTCCCGGACGTGGCCTGTGCCTCGGAGTCGGGGAAGTCGAACGCGGGCAGGCCGTACCACTCCTGCAGATGGTTCGAGATGGTCATGACGGGCTCCAGACACCGGTGCGGCTTGATCGGCTGACGTGGGAGCAGTTCTACCAAGGGCCACTGACATCCCCACCCGCGGGGCGGCCGGGGGCCGGCGGCGGTGCCGGACCCGTTGATGCTCCTATTGGCAGTCAAGCGGTGTGGTGGCCTGAACGTCCCGGTCAGCGGAGGGGCTCGCGGCTTCAGGCGGCGGTTCGAGATACTTCAACGCATGGCACTGACACAGCAACTCGCACGGGTGTCCACGCAGTATCTGACTCAGTGTCGTGCAGCTGCGGCAATGTCACCGGAAGGCGACCCCGAGTGGGACCCGCCCGCGGAGGACACCGTGGATCTGGACTGGGCGATCTGGGGCTTGATCCGGTTCTGTCAGCGCATGCGCACCGAGAGTCCGTGGATCCAGGTTCTTGAGCGGAGTATCTCGGGGGGCCCCGGCGGCGACGTCGAGTTTCTTGACCATCCCAGGGTCCATGACGGCTTCGACTCCCCTCCAGCCCTTCTCGCTCCTGCAGCAGTGACCGAAGTGGCCCGAGAACTGGCCGCTTTGGACGCCGGCGAAGTACTCAACTGCTTGCCTGCGGACCACTCGGCCGCTGCCGAAGCATGCGGATTCCGAGGGTTCAACGGACACCCGCGCGAGTACCTCGTCGAGCATTTTGGGCTGTTGCAGAGCTTCTATCTGATCGCCAGCCGACGTAAGTTGGCCGTTCTGTCCTGGACGGATTAAGCACGGTCCCACGCGAGCGGTCAGGCGGCGGCGAGCCAGTCCCGGTAGGCGCTGGCGAGGTCGTCGTCGCGGCGTGTGCCGCGTTCGATGCAGATCACCGCGGGCCAGACGCCGAAGTGCTCGGCGACGGTGGTGAGGGTGATGTTCTTGGCCTGGCGTGCGGGCCGGAGGTCGGAGACGTCCGGAACGCTGACCGGTGTGGTGAGGTAGCGGAAGACCTCCCGGGCGATCGCCCGCTTGAGCAGACGGATGATCTCTTTCTTCGTGCGTCCGGCGGCGGTCTGCCGGGCGACGTATTCGCGGGTGCGGGCGTCGCTGGACATGCGGACGAGGGCGATGCGGTAGAGGGCTGAGTTCGCTCCGCGGTCGCCCTCCGTCCGCAGGCGGTCGGGGTTGCCGCCGGCGGTGACCAGGAGCTGGGCTGCGGTGGTCGGGGCCGACACCGAACGCGGCGCGAAGGCCGGGGTTGTTCTCGGTGGCGGCAGTGTCCAGGGCGGCGGTGAGGGTGTCGTGTTCCGTAGTCAGGGCCTGGACCCGGCGGGCGAGGGTCTTCAGCGCGGACAGGAGGGCAACGCGTGGTCCGTCGCCGGTGGGACGGAGCCGGGAGATGGCTTCGAGCTGTGTCTTGCCGCGCAGGGCGGTGTACTTGACGCGGATGTCGTCCGGGGCGGTGATGAGGATGTGCGCGATCTGGTTCAGGGTGGCGGTGCGGGCCTTGACGGCGGACCGGGCGGCGTTGTGGAGGGCGCGTATACCGCTGACGGTGTCGTCCTTGGGTATGACCGATGCCCGTCCGGACAGCGCGGCGCGGGCGGCTGCGTAGGCGTCGATGGGATCGGACTTGCCGATCCGGCGACGCTCGGCCTTGTCAGGGCGGTTGACCTCGATCACGGTCAGGCCCGTGTGGCGGGCGGCACGGGTGAACCCGAGGCCGTAGGAGGAGGTCCCCTCGACGCCGACGGCGGTCACCGTGCCGTGGGCGTTCAGGAACGCGATCGCCGCGGCGTACCCGGCCGCCGTGGTGGGGAACTCAGCGTCGGCGACGTGGCCGCCCCGGTCAGTGATGACAGCAACGTGGATCGTGTCCGCGTGGGAGTCCACTCCACCGAACATCGCGTCCAGTTCGGTGGCGGGCGTGATCGTCACGGTCATCCTGTCAGCTGCCTTCCCGGGCTGGGGGTGACGCCGGCCGGGTGGGTCAGACAGGACAGTGAGGGGGCCTCTGGCCAAGCTCCTATCAGGTCATGTTCCACCTGGCCGGAGCCATGGAGAACGGATTCCGGCAGCCGGACAGAACAGTCGCAGGACAGCCCAGCAGGACGTCAGTCAGACCCTGAGCCACGACCACCGGAACCCGTTACGAGTATCAATGTCAGACCCTCCCCTTAGCGTCGGGAACAGGTCGGACGCAGCGGGCGGCCGGCGGGAAGGGGAGAGCCATGTACCGGCAGGGGGACGTCCTGATCGTGTCCGTCGCGGAGGACGCCGTGCCACCGCACGTCACCGACGCGCCGGGGGAGCAACGGGACGCACGCGGCCGGATGGTGCTCGCCCTCGGCGAGGTCACGGGCCACGCCCACGCCGTGACGGGCCCCGGCCGACTGGTGCGCGAGCCGGGACCGTTCGGCCCGATGCTCCTTCACCTTCCAAAAGGCGGCCGGGTGGTGCACGAGGAGCACGCGGCGATATCGCTCCCGAAGGGGTGGTACCGGGTCGTGCGCCAGCGGGAGTACCTGCCGGGAGCGGTGCGGATCGTCGCCGACTGAGCCGCCGCGGGCGGCGGGGCACGACGGACAGAACGACAACAGGGGACGGGACTTCACATGCAGTATGCGGACAAGTGGCGGGCGATCGCGGCGGCGACAGGACCGGCGGACCGGTCCGCCGCGGAGGAGGGCGTGCGGCTCGCCTACCGTGCGGCGGGGCTCGCCGCGCCCGACCGGATCGTCTGGGCGGACTCGCCCCTCGCGGGCGTGAACGCCGTCCAGGAGCTTCAGGGCCCGGTGCGCTCCGTGCGCGAGGAGGTGCGCACCCGCCCCTGGGCGGACGAACGACGCCGCGTCCACGACGAGTTGGGTCCTGCCGGCTGGACCTCGCTGTGGAGCGGCACCGGAGCGCTCCTGTGGGACGGCACCCGCGCCCTGGCCGAGCGCATACGCACCGGCGTCGTGGACGCGCTGCTCGAGAAGGCAGAGGAGGGCGCCGCCGACCGTGCCGCGGAGGAGGCGAGGATCCGGGGCGTCCTGCTCGACGCGGTCCTCGGACAGCACGATGCCGCATGGCTCGCCGCCTTCGACGGCCGTAGCGACCGGCTGACGGGGCTGGCCCGGGTCGCGGAGCACGCCGGCTGGTGGTGGCCCTTCGAGAACGCGGTCGTCATCTGCGAACGCCCCTCCCGGCTGCACCGCGACGAGGCCGGCAGGCTCGACAACGGCGAAGGCCCCGCGCTCGTCTTCCCGGACGGATTCGCCCTCCACGCATGGCGCGGCATGCCCGTGCCCGCCGAGTTCCTCCGCGAACTCACCGCCCTGACCCCGGAACGCATACGCGAGGAGGAGAACGCGGAACTGCGCCGCGTGATGCTCGAGTACTACGGCTACGACCGGTATCTCGCGGAATCCGGCGCCGAGCCCGTGCACCGCGACGAGACCGGCATCCTGTGGCGGATCGCGCTCGCGGACGACGAGGACGTGGTGATGGTCGAGGTGGTCAACTCCACGCCGGAGCCCGACGGCTCGCACCGGACGTACTGGCTGCGCGTGCCGCCCACCACGCGCACGGCGAAGGAGGGCGTCGCCTGGACCTTCGGGCTGGACGCCGCCGTCTACGAACCGGTGCGGCAGACCTGAGCGGTGGCGCCGTTCCCGGTCCGAGCCACCGTCCCGGTCCGAGCCACCGTCCCGGTCCGCGTCACGGTCCCGGGCGGGGGACTCAGCGCGCCGTGGCCGTCAGCTCGCCGTGGTCGATGCCCAGCTCACGGGCGAGCGCCTCGTCCGCCCACTGGAGCATGGCCGCCCGGGACAGTGAGCCCGCGTACGACGTCATCTGGACGGCCAGCCCGTCGAGGAACGCCGTCAGCCGCCAGGCCGCCGCCGCCGGATCCTCGCAGGGGAACTCGCCGGCGGCCGCCCCCTCGGCCATGACCTCCGTCAGGGCGGACTTCCACTGCTGGTCCAAAGCGCGGGACACGTCCCGCAGGGCCGGTTCCCGTAGCGAGACCGCCCAGGCGTCGATCCACAGCCGCCAGCCCTTGGCCTGCCCGGTCGGGGCGTACCAGCGCACCGCCGCGCGAAGCCGGCGCAGAGCGGTGGTGCGCCGCCCGAGGAGCCTGCGGAGATGGGCCAGATCCGCGTCGGCGGCGTGCGTGAAGGCGGCCGCCACCAGTTTCTCCTTGGTGGAGAAGTGGTAGAGCACCAGGGCGCTGCTCACCCCGAGCACGTCGGCGACGTCGACGATCCGTACGGCCGCCACGCCCCGCGCCTCAATCTGCTCGACGGCGGCGCCGAGGATCTCCTCGCGCCTTTCCGCCACGCTCAACCGAACTCTGGCCACGGCGTCACAGTACACAGCTGATCTTGGATGAAGTCCAGCCCTGTACAGGACCTGCCTCAGGCGGCCGCGGCGTCGCGGCCGCCCCCGTACGTCAGCCGGCGCTGCCCCCGTGCGTCAGCCTGCTGTGATCTCCCCGGAGGCCACCTCGGCCTCGGCCTGCACCCGCGCCGGGATCTCGCACTGGTCCTTGAACCCCTGGCTGGTCAGGCCGAGCGCGGTGTTCATCCTGGACCGCAGGTTCTCCACCGCCACCATCGCCGTGAGCTCCACGAACGCCGCCTCGCCCAGCGCGGCGACCAGCCGCCCGGCGAGATCGTCGTCGATCTCCGGCGGGTTGGCCGTCATGGCCTCCGCGAACTCCATGACGTCCCGCTCCAGCGGGGTGTACGCGTCGCTTTCTCGCCACATGGGCACGTCGCGCACCTTGCGGGCGTCCATCCCGCGCTGCCTGTTCTCCCAGTGCCCGAAGTCCATGCACCAACTGCAGCCGATCGAGGCGGCGGAGGCCATCACCGCGAGCGCCTTGAGATCCGCGTCCAGCGTGTTCCACCTGCCCACCGCCATCTCGAACCGCAGATCGGCCCGGAGCACCCTCGGGTTGTGACCCAGCGCGCTCACCGGGTCGAGGATCTTGCCGTAGGCGCGCTTCGAGTACCACTGGGTCGCGCGCAGGAAGAACGAGCGGCGCGGGTCGAGGGAAATACGGGCCATGACGTGCTCCTCATGGGGGAAGCCGTGTGCTGTCACCACTACGACGGAGCGCACGCCCGGAAACGTGACACGGACCGGCACCGGATCCAGCCACAGGAGCACGGTTCAGGAACACCGGCACCCGGGCAGGCGTTGGCTGGACAAGACGGAGCGGCAGGTCGCCGACCGGGTCAGGGCGGCCCCACAGACCGCTCCTTTCCGTCTTGAAATGCACATAATGGAATGACCCCGAGCATCAGGAGGTGCCGTGTCCGGCGCTGGTTCCCCCCACTCGCTGAGGTCCCGGCTGCGCTCACTGAGGCCTGCCGCCTTCGGGGCCGACCCGGCCGGCGAGCGCCTGGCGCGCATCCGTAGCTCGCCGAACTTCGCCGACGGCGTCTTCCGGAACCCCGAAGGGACGCGCACGAGACCGTCCAGCGGCTCCATGGTGGAGTTCGCCAGGACGTACTTCGCCAAGGAGGCGAGGACACGTCGCGTTCCGGCCCGCGCGGTGCCGCTGCACACCACCACCGCGACCGACCTCACCAGGCCCGCCGCTTCCGGACTCCGGCTCACCTGGATGGGGCATTCCAGCGTTCTCGCCGAGATCGACGGCCGCCGGGTGCTCTTCGACCCGGTCTGGGGAGAGAGGTGCTCCCCCTTCACCTTCGCCGGGCCCAAGCGCCTGCACCCGGTGCCCGCGCCGCTCGCCGCCCTCGGTAGCGTCGACGTCGTCGTGATCTCCCACGACCACTACGACCACCTCGACCTGCCCACGGTCCGCGCCCTCGCCTCGACCGACACCCTCTTCGCCGTGCCGCTCGGTGTCGGCGCCCACCTCGAACGCTGGGGCGTGTCTCCGGACCGTCTGCGTGAGCTCGACTGGAACGAGACCACGGAGATCGGCGGCATCCGGCTGACCGCGACGCCCGCACGCCACTTCTGCGGCCGCGGACTGCGCAACCAGCAGCACACCCTGTGGGCGTCCTGGGCCGTCGCCGGCCCCGAACACCGGATCTACCACAGCGGCGACACGGGATACTTCACCGGCTTCCAGGACATCGGCGCCGAGCACGGGCCGTTCGACGCGACGATGATCCAGATCGGCGCGTACTCCGAGTACTGGCCCGACATCCACATGACCCCGGCCGAGGGCATGCGAGCCCACCTCGACCTGCAGGGCGGCACACCGGCCGGTGTGATGCTGCCGATCCACTGGGGCACGTTCAACCTGGCGCCGCACCCGTGGGCGGAGCCCGGCGAGGGCACGATCGCGGCCGCGGCGAAGGCGGGAGCCCGTATCGCGCTGCCGCGACCGGGTGAGCCGTTCGAACCTACGGCCGAGAACGTGCCGTCCGTGCCGTGGTGGCGTGGTGTGGCCACCGTGCCGGTGGAAGGCTGGTCGGCTGTCACGGCGACCGCGGAGGCGACGGCGGCGAAGCCGGCGCGTGACGCGGCACCGGAGTCGGGCTCACCGGAGACGGCACCTACGGCTTGACGGGCGCGGGGGCGGCGGGCTTGTCCCCGCCCCCTACGGCCGGGGCCCACTGTCCGAGACCGGGGCAGGGCCCCTTGGCCCCGTCCTGCGCTTCGCGTGGTGCCCTCAATCGCCGGGCGGGCTGGATGTCCCAGCGGCCCACGCCCCCACGCTCGCGCCTTCATTCGGTCTGTCGTGCGAGCCCTCATACCAGAGCGCGACCCATAGCGGGCAACTTTCGCAACAGCTCGGTCCACCCCCACCCCCGGCGACTACCGTGTGTGGCCGGTGATCAACGGTGGGCTCTCATTCGCGTGCCCGGGTTCCGCCGTGGAGTCATGCCGATCAATCGCAGTACGCCGATCCCTGGGGCCCCACGTACCGAGGACGCTGATGTCTCAACTACGCGCACCAGCCGCGCGGTCCGACCGCCGAGAGGGCGGTCGTCACGGCCGGCCGGGTGCCCGCTCACTGTCGTCCGCGGGCCGGACGCCTTACGGCAGGACACCCTCCGGCAGGACCGCGGCCGCGCCGCCGGAAGCCCGCATACGACCCCAACTACTGCGCACGGCCGTCCTGCCGACCGTGGTCGCCGCCCTCAGCGGTGCGACCGCGGTGGTCATGACGCTGCGCGCCGCCACTCCCGAACCCTCCGCCGGCCTGTGGGTCGCGCTGAGTTCCATGGCCGCGCTCGCCGTGGCCGCCGTGGCGGTCGCCGCGCGCGGGGCCGACCGGGCCGCCACGTCCGTTCTCGACCGGTGTACCGAGCTTCGCCGCACCACCGCCCGGGCCCAGGAGGAGCTGCGCACCGTCGTCGACGGACTCAGGCGCGGCGAGGGCCCGCCGCCCCGCCGTACGCCCGAGCAAGGCCCCTCGGGCGGGGACGAGTTCGACCTGCTCGCCCACGATCTGGTGCGCTCGCACGACGCAGCGCTGGCGGCCGTGGTGCAGGCGTCACGGCTCTCCAGCAGCGTGGGCAACGAACAGAAGGTCGAGGTCTTCGTCAATCTGGCCCGCAGGCTCCAGTCCCTGGTGCACCGCGAGATCCAGCTGCTCGACGAGCTGGAGAACGAGGTCGAGGACCCGGAACTGCTCAAGGGCCTCTTCCACGTCGACCATCTGGCCACCCGCATCCGCCGGCACGCGGAGAACCTCGCCGTCCTCGGCGGTGCCGTCTCCCGGCGGCAGTGGTCCCACCCGGTCACCATGACGGAGGTGCTCAGGTCCGCGATCGCGGAGGTGGAGCAGTACCCGAGGGTGAAGCTGGTGCCGCCCATCGCGGGCACACTGCGAGGTCACGCGGTGGCCGACGTGATCCATCTCCTGGCCGAACTGGTCGAGAACGCCACGCTGTTCTCCGCACCGCACACCCAGGTCCTGCTGCGCGCCCAGCACGTCACGGCCGGGCTCGCCGTGGAGGTGGAGGACCGCGGGCTCGGTATGCCGCCCCAGGAGCAGGACAAGATGAACGCCCTGCTCGCCGACCCCGACCAGGTCAACGTCGCCAACCTGCTCCAGGACGGCAGGATCGGCCTGTTCGTCGTGTCCGCGCTGGCCCGCCGCCACGGCATCGCCGTGCGGCTCCAGACGAACATCTACGGCGGGGTTCAGGCCGTACTGGTGCTGCCGCAGAGCCTGCTCGGGACCGACCACGACGACGCGGCCGAGCACGGGACGGCGGCCGCGCGCCCGCCCGCCCCGCACATGAACGGGCCCCGCGTCGCGGCCATGTCGCCGCCGTCGCTGCCGCACTCGGCCCTGTCCGGGCAGTCCAGGCCGGTGCCCGCGCAACGGGAACCGGCCACCGCCGTCAGGGCGGAGGCACCCCTGCCCGTGCGCGGTGAGCGCGGCGAACGGCCCATGCCGGGCGCCGGTCACTTCGGCAACGGCCACCATGCGGCCCCGCCCGGGCCCGTCGCCGGACCGGGCCCCGACATGACGGAGCCGCCCGACCGACCGGTGGTCCGCGGCACGATGGGCCGCCCCCAACTGCCCAAGCGCCGCATCCAGGAACACCTCGTCCCGCAGTTGCGGGACGCCCCCGCGCCACGCAGGGACGACGAAGAGGCCCTGCACGACCCGGGTCTGATGGCGGCTTTCCAGCGGGGCATCGGCCTCGCGGAGAACGAGCCGGAACGGGCGGCATCGCTGTCCGGACAGTCGGACCCCCAGCGTGACGACCCCACCATCAAGGAGTAGATGCACCATGGCGAGCGATGTGCCGACCGGCCATGTCTCGGACCTCGACTGGTTGTTGAGCGGTCTGGTCCAGCGTGTGCCGTACACCCGTAACGCGGTACTGCTCTCCTCCGACGGCCTCGTGAAGTCGGTGCACGGTCTGGACAACGACAGTGCCGACCACATGGCGGCCCTGGCCTCCGGCCTGTACTCGTTGGGCCGCAGCGCCGGAGCGCGCTTCGGTGACGGCGGCGAGGTACGCCAGGTCGTGGTCGAGCTGGACTCCACGCTGCTGTTCGTCTCCACCGCAGGCTCCGGCACCTGTCTCGCCGTCCTCGCGGGACGGGAGGCCGACGCCGCCGTACTCGGCTACGAGATGGCGATGCTGGTGAAGAGCGTGCGGCCCTATCTGGTCACGCCCGCCAGACAGCACGCCGGGGCACCGAGCGCCGCGAGGCAGTGATCATGCCCTCGCCCACGGACGGCCCGCTCCTCGACGACGCGGCGGGCCGGCTGATCCGTCCGTACACGGTGAGCGGCGGACGCACCCGTCCGACGGCCGCGCTGGACCTGCTCTCCCTGGTGATGGCCACGGGCGCCCCGCCGCAGGCCCATCTCGGTCCCGAGCACACCACGGCGCTCGGTCTGTGCCACGGTCCGACGTCGGTCGCCGAGATCTCCGCGCATTTACGGCTGCCGGCCGTCGTCACCAAGGTGCTGCTGTCCGATCTGGTGGACTGTGGCGCCGTCACGGCCCGGGCGCCGCGCAGCCATGACACACCCACCGACCGTTCACTGCTGGAGGCGGTGCTCGATGGCCTACGACGACGGCTCTGACACCCGTGTCGCCGAGGGCGGCGACCAGTTCCCCACCGCGCTCAAGATCCTCGTCGCCGGCGGGTTCGGGGTGGGGAAGACGACCTTCGTCGGAGCGGTCAGCGAGATCGAACCGCTCAGTACAGAGGAGCTGCTCACCCAGGTCAGCGCGGCGACCGACAGTCTGGAGGGAATCGAGTACAAGACGACCACCACGGTGGCCATGGACTTCGGCCGGATGACCCTGGACGAGCACCATGTGCTCTACCTCTTCGGTACACCGGGCCAGGAGCGCTTCTGGTTCATGTGGGACGAACTGTCGGAGGGCGCCCTCGGCGCCGTCGTGCTCGCCGACACCCGCAGACTCGAGGACTCGTTCTCCGCCGTCGACTTCTTCGAGCGGCGCGGTATCGGATTCGTCGTGGCCGTCAACGAGTTCGACGGTGCCTACCGCTACGACCCGCAGGAGGTGCGGGCCGCGATCGACCTCAAGCCGGAGGTACCGGTCGTACTGTGCGACGCGCGGATCGCCAGTTCGGGCATCGGGACGCTGGTGACCCTCGTCCAGCACCTGCTCACCACAACCGCCGCCGTGCCGGGCCCGGCACCGAGCTATGGAGCACCGACATGACGTACGACCCCATCGGTCATCTTCTGTTGACCCCGGTGGACCGCGAGGCACCCGCACGGGTACGGCGGCTGCGCCAGCTCGGGTTCGGGGAGCGCCCGGATGCTGCGTTCGACGACTTCGCCCGCAGGCTCGCCGAGGTGGCCGGAGCTCCGTACTCCATGGTCAACTTCATCGACGAGCACCGTCAGTTCTTCGCCGGGCTGCACACCCCGTCGGGCACCCACAGCGGCGGTGAGGCGGGTTCCGCGGCGGGCGGTGCGGCGGTGAGCCGGTTCATGGCGCGGGACCACGGGTACTGCCCGCATGTGGTCGTGCGCCGCAAGGCGCTGGTGCTGGAGGACGTCTGCGACTACCCCCGCTTCGCCGGTAACCCTGTCGTCGACGAGATCGGCATCCGCTCCTACCTGGGTGCGCCGCTGATCGACCGTACGGGCATCGCACTGGGTACCGTCTGCGTGGTCGACACCGAGCCGAGGCCCTGGGGCAGGGCGGGTCTGGAGACCATCAAGTCGCTCGCGGCGGATCTCGTCGAGCAGATCCACCGCCGGGAGGACGGCGGCATCTGAGGCGACGCCCCCGGGCGCGGCAAGCACCCCTGGGACGCCGGGTCCCGGGTGTGCGGCCCTTCACCTGACGACGGCCACGGGTGCACCGGCACAGGGCTGCGGCGGTGGTCAGCGCTCCGGCGCGCCTGGGTGCCGGTCGGTGCGTCCGGCGTTGAACGGGCTCGCGGCCGGTCGCTGTTCGCCCCCGCCCGGAAAGACGGCCGGTGCTGTAAGTGGTGTCGGTGGGGGAGCGACACTGGCCCGCAGGACGACCTCACCGCCCACTCGCAGCACCCGTGACCGCGGACCGCGGGGCTCGCGCAGGGCGAGCGCCATGACCTCCTCTCCCATGGCGGTGAGCGGCAGGGCGACCGTGGTCAGTGGTGGCGAGAGCTCCCGCACGAGGGGGATGTCGTCGAATCCCGCGAGTGAGATGTCCTCCGGTACACGCACCCCTTGCTCCCGGAAGGCGGCGAGCGCGCCGACCGCCATCACGTCGGTCACCGCGAACACACAGGTGGGCCGGTTGCCGCGGGCGAGCAGGGTGCGCGCGGCCGCGTAGCCGCCCTCGCGGGTGAACGGGCCCCGCACGATGCGTTCCGGCGGCAGTTCGACGCCGCCCCGGGCCAGCTCCTCCTGGAAGCCGGCGAGCCGGTCCGCGACGGTGGTCAGCGACGGCGGGCCGCTGAGCACCGCGAACTCCCGGTGCCCCAGGTCGAGCAGGGCCCGGGCCAGGGCAGCGGCCCCGCCGTGGTTCTCCGGCAGTACGGCGTCGGCCCGCAGGCTGCGGTGCCGGCTGACGACCGCGACGCGACCGCCGGCCCGTACGTACGGGTCCAGTTCCGCGGCGAGCGCCCGCTCCCACGAGCGGTCCTGGAAGCCGGAGCCGATCAGCAGGATCGCGCGTGCGCGCTGGGCGCGCAGCGTGGACACGTAGGCGATCTCGCGGGCCGGTTCGCGGAAGGTGCTGGCGAGCATCACCAGGAGGTCCTTCGCCGCGGCGGCGCGCATCACGCCGGCGGCGATGGCCGCGAAGTACGGATCGCCGACGTCGTGGCAGATCAGGCCCACCGTGTTGCTCGACGCGCTGGCGAGCGCCTGGGCATGGGCGTTGGGGATGTAGCCCAGCTGGTCTGCGGCGGCGCGCACCCGGCTGCGTAGATCCTCCCGTACCCGCGTGGTGCCGTTCAGGGCTCGTGACGCGGTTGCGAGGGACACTCCCGCCCGTCGGGCGACAGCGTCCAGCGTCACATGAGCCTGTGTTTCCCGTTCACTCACTTGACCCCCCGAAACTTCGGGACGACCTATTGACCATGCGGACGAGCAGTCATTAGCGTGGCGACACCTTACCAGAAAGCGCTTTCTGAAAGCGTTTTCTCCAGCATCGATTCAGCCGCTCCGGAGCGCACCAGGAGTTGACCGTGAGTCAGAGCGCCATCAAGGCAACACCCGTGAAGGTGGCGGGAGTCGACCGGCGTGAGAGGCCGAGCCCGGGGGAGCGGGCGTCCCGTCTGCTCGAACAGAGCTGGCGCCCGGTCGCCCTGCTCCTCGCCTGCTTCGCCGTCTGGTGGGTGGTCGCCGCCGCCGAACTGGTCGAGCCCTACCTCGTTCCGTCGCCCGGCGCGACGCTGGACGTGCTGACGGGCAAGGCCGACTACATCTGGCAGCACAGCTGGGTGACCACCTACGAGACGCTCCTCGGCTTCCTGATCGCGGTGGTCGTCGGGGTCTTCGCCGCCGTGATCATGGTGTACTCGGCAACCGTCGAGAAGACCCTGTACCCGATCCTGCTGTTCGCGCAGGTCGTGCCGAAGATCGCCATCGCGCCCCTGTTCGTGGTGTGGCTCGGCTTCGGCATCGCGCCCAAGATCCTCATCGCCGTCCTGATCGCCTTCTTCCCCGTCGTCATCTCCATGGTGACCGGGCTCAAGGCCGTCGACCCGGAGATGCTCCAGCTCTCCTCGACCATGGGGGCGAGCCCCTGGCAGACCTTCGTGAAGATCAGGATGCCCGCGTCCCTGCCGCACCTGTTCTCCGGCCTCAAGGTCGCGGTGACCCTCGCCGTGACCGGCGCGGTCGTCGGTGAGTTCGTCGGCGCCAACGAGGGGCTCGGCTACGTGATCCTCCAGGCCAACGGAAACCTCGACACCCCCATGCTGTTCGCCGGCCTCCTCGTGATGTCCCTGATCGGCGTCGTCCTCTTCGTCCTCGTCGAGATCGCCGAGAAGCTTCTGCTCCCGTGGCACGCGAGCCGCCGGGAGACCGGCGTCACCACCACCTACTGACCGACCCCGGGCACCGTTCCAAGTCGACGAGAAGGACCAGCAATGACTGCGCGCAGACTGCTTCTGACCGGCCTCGTACCGCTGCTCATGGCCGCCACCGCCTGCGGCGGGGACGACTCCGGCACCACCACCAGCTCCTCAGGGAAGAAGCTGGAGAAGGTGACGCTGACGCTCAACTGGTACCCGTACGGAGAACACGCACCGTTCTACTACGGCAAGCAGCAGAAGATATTCGAGAAGCACGGCATCGACCTCGACATACGCGCCGGTCAGGGTTCACAGAAGACCGTGCAGGCGACCGGCGCGGGCCAGACCGACTTCGGCTGGGCCGACACACCCGCCGTGCTGTCCGGTGTCGACGCCGGTGTCAAGGTCAAGAGCCTCGGTGTCTTCCTGCAGACCACTCCGTCCTCGGTGCAGTTCTTCGAGTCGCAGAACATCAAGAGTCCCGCCGACCTCAAGGGCAGGACCATCGCGGGCACCGCCGGTGACGCCCTTTCCAAGACGTTCCCGATCTTCCTGAAGAAGAACGGCCTCAGCGAGTCCGACGTCAAGGTCCAGAACACCGACCCGGCGGGCAAGATCGCCGCTGTGATCTCCGGCAAGACCGACGGCCTGCTCGGATACGCCAGCGACCAGGGCCCCACCATGCAGAACAAGGCCAAGAAGGCCGTCTCCTACCTCCGGTTCTCCGAGAACGGCCTGAACTTCTACTCCAACGGCCTGATCGCCGGCCAGAAGGTCCTCACCGGAAAGAAGGACCTGGCGCAGCGCATGGCGAAGGCGGTCAGTGAATCGTTCGCGGCGGCCGAGAAGGCGCCCGAGCCGGCCGTCTCCTCGATGGACGGCGCGAGCGAGCAGCTGCCGCCGAAGGAGGTGCTGGCCGAGCAGTTCGCCACCACGCTCACCCTGCTGCACACCGACGCGACCAAGGGCCGGGCCCCCGGTGTGAACGTGGAGGCCGACTGGCAGCAGACCATCGACGTCTTCGCCGAGGCCGGACTGGTCAGCAGCCCCAAGGCCGTCGAGGAGTACTGGGACAGCGCGACCGCGATGAAGGGATGACGATGCCCAGGAACACCACCGTGCGGGAGCCGGACGTGACGAACGACAGACAGGGCGGCCGGTCCGCCACCACGCCGGCGGTCGGCATCAAGGACGTCGCCGTGCGCTTCCGCACCAAGAACCGCGACGTGACCGCGCTGACCGACGTCGATCTCGAGGTGCGGGCAGGGGAGTTCGTCGCCATCGTAGGGCCCTCGGGCTGCGGCAAGTCGACCCTGCTCAAACTGGTCGCCGGGCTGCTCAAGCCCTCGACGGGCGACGTGCTCCTCGGCGGTGAGCGGGTGCAGGGGCCGCGCCACGACATCGGATACGTGTTCCAGCGCGCCGCCCTGCTGGAGTGGCGCTCCGCCCGCCGCAACATCCTGCTCCAGGCGGAGATGCGGAAGATGCCGGCCGAGGTCGGGCGCAGGCGCGCCGACGAACTGATCGCGATGACGGGGCTGAGCGGCTTCGAGGACGCCCTGCCGCACGAACTCTCCGGCGGCATGCAGCAGCGCGTCGCGCTGTGCCGCGCCCTGCTGCACGAGCCGCCCGTACTGCTCATGGACGAGCCGTTCGGCGCGCTCGACGCCCTGACCCGCGAGCAGATGAACACCGAACTCAACCGGATCTGGCGGGAGACCGGCACCACGGTGCTGCTGGTGACCCACTCGATCTCCGAGGCCTGCTACCTCGCCGACCGGGTGGTCGTGATGAGCGCACGGCCAGGCACCATCACCGAGATCATCGACGTGGGGCTGCCCGCGGAGCGGGACTACACCGAGACGATGGGACGGGCCGAGTTCCGGGAGGCCACCACCCACATCCGCGGCCTGCTCGGCGCGGCCTCCGCGCAGGACTGAGCACGACGAAGGGAGCCCCGCACCACCCCCCGTGGGTGGTGCGGGGCTCCCTGCTTCGTGTGCGCTCAGTACCTGAGGTTCGCCAGGTGGGTGTAGCTGTTCTGCGCGGTGGCGAACGGGTCGGCCGGTGCGTCGTGCTCCACCAGCCACTGCTTCACACCGCCACTGCGCGCGGTGTCGAACATCGCGGCGAAGTCCAGGACCCCGGAGCCGACGTCGGCGAACCCGCCGCTCGGGGCCATGTCCTTGACGTGCAGTGCCGGGAACCGCCGGCGGTGCTCCACGAACAGGTCCTGCGGATCGCTGCCGCCGCCCTTGGCCGCCCAGTAGACGTCCAGCTCGAAGCCCACGAGCTCGGGGTCGGTCTCCCGCAGCAGGATGTCGTACAGGTTCTCGCCGTCCACCACCTGGTGGTCGGCGCCGTGGTTGTGGAACAGCACCGGGCCGAGCCCCGCGTTGCGGGCGGCGAGGCCCGCCTTGTTGAACTCCCTGGCCGCCTCACGGAATCCGGCCGGGGTGTGCATCGCCCCGGGCAGGCTCGGCACGACGATCCACCGTGCGCCGAGGGTGTGGGTGTCCTCGATGGCCTGCGGCAGTCCGCTGCCGCGCACGATGTCGTAAGCCACGTGCTCGAGGACCGCCCGCAGCCCCGTCTCGTCGAGCATGGAGCGGATCGCGGCCGCGCTGTTTCCGTGCCGGCCGCTCACACCGACCGTCGCGTAACCGATCTGCGCAAGCCGGGCGAGGGTCCCCCTGAAGTCCGCCGCCAGCGGGGTGCGCATGGTGTAGAGGTGCATGCCGATCCCGGAAGGCGGGATGCGGCGGGAGCGTTGTGCCGTCTCGAGAGCCGTCTCCTCCGCCGCGGCCGCGGAGGAAAGCGGGCCCGCCGCGGTGACCGCCGCGGCAGCGGCGGCGACGCCGAGTGCCCTGCCGAGGAATGCGCGTCTGGTGCCGTTCATTCGGATGTCCCTTCTCAACTGACGTCGATGCGGACGAAGCCGCTGGTCGTGTCGCCCTTGTCGTCGGTGGCGGTGAGATGCGCGGTGTAGGCGCCCGGGCGGGGGTAGGAGTGGGTCGCCGTCGCGGTCTCCTCACCCGCGGGCCGGGTGTTGTCGCCGAAGTCCCAGTGGTAGGAGGCGGCGGTGCGGCCCTCCGGCAGCTTCACTTTGCCGGTCAGCCGCACCGTGAGCGGTGCGTTGCCGGTGGCCGGAGCGGCAGCGACCGTGACTGCCGCTCCCTGACGCTTCTCCACACCCTGACCGTTGAAGTGCAGCCAGTCGACGGCGAACAGGTCCGGCTTGTCGGCGCTCCAGTCCGGGTTGGTGAAGACGGCGTACAGCTTCATCGTGCCGCCGGGGTCCGTCAGCGGCGTCGTGGGGGAGACGATGTCGCCCCAGCCGCCCGTGGCCGGGACGGTCACCTTGCCGAGCAGTTCACCGGTCGGTGATCCGGCTCGGAACTCGATGCTTCCGCCGATGCCGCCGGAGGCCGCGCCCACGGTCACCGAGTCGATGCCCTTCAGGCTGACGGGGTCGAAGCTGATCCAGTCGCCGTGTTCGATCTCGGTGAGCCGCTTCCCGCCGGAAGCGTCTCCGCGGCTGCCCACGACGGCTCCTTGCTGCGCCCCGCCGGTCGACGTCATGTGCTCGGCCTCGCGGAACGCGGTGCGCAGGGTCAGCGAGGCGGACCCGGTGAGGGCGGGCACGCCCGGTGCGCCCTTGTCCTCGTACTGGGCGGTGATGCCGTAGTAGAGGTTCTGGCCGGGACCGTGACTGTCACCGGCGTCGGTCGTGATCTCGCCGGCGCACCCCGTGTAGTTGTCCAGGGGATGGAGGTGGGAGTCGTGGCCGAGCTGCGACTGGACGACCACCCGTGAGCAGTCGATCCCTCGTCCGTCCTCCTTGTCCTTGACCTTCACGATGAAGGGGATGGTGTCGCCGAAGCCGAACATCCCGCCGTCCGGGGGCCGCTGGATGGTGACCTGCGGCCTGGTGTTGCCGACGGTGATGTCCTGGACGGCCAGCC
The DNA here is from genome assembly GCF_009832925.1 of Streptomyces sp. Tu 2975. Classification (GTDB taxonomy): domain Bacteria; phylum Actinomycetota; class Actinomycetes; order Streptomycetales; family Streptomycetaceae; genus Streptomyces. The sequence continues at coordinate 1,068,720 of NZ_CP047140.1, read as the reverse complement.
CGGTGAGTCCTCCGGGGCCGGTGACGGTGAGCCGGGCGGTGAAGCGGCCCTTGTCCTCGTACACGTGGGTCGGGTTCGCCTCTGTCGAGTCGGTCGTGCCGTTCCCGTCGAAGTCCCAGGCGTAGCTGACCGGCTCGTCGTCGGGCAGCCCGGAGCCCTCGCCGGAGAACGCGACGGTCAGCGGCACGGAACCGCTGTCCGGAGTGGCCGTGGCCTTGGCGTCGGGCAGCCGGTCGTCGCCGACGTGGTCGATGCGGTAGATCCCGGAGCCCTCGTTGCTGCCGCCGCGCCCCGTGCCGCTGCCGAGCCCGAAGTCGATGACGTACAGCGCGCCGTCCGGGCCGAAGTCGGCGTCGAAGGGCTGGTTCCACGTCATGTCGCCGAAGACGGGGTTGATCGAGTGCAGGTCCCCCGCCTTGACCGGGGCGAAGCGCGGGTCGGTGAACGTCTGGTCGTGCTGCTGGACGGAGAAGGTCTTGAACCATTTACGGGTCAGTTCGTAGGCGAACCACTTGCCGTCGAAGGCCGCGGGGAACTTGCCCTGGTAGGTGTTGGCCTCATCGTGGTCGTAGACCGGTCCGCTCATCGGACCACCGCCGCCGCTGCCGAGCTCGGGGAACCGGTCGGAGGCCGAGTACGCGTACCAGACGGTGGCAGGCCGGGCCGGCGGCAGGTCGGTGAGACCGGTGTTGTTCGGCGAGTCGTTGACCAGGTCGGCGCAGTCGAACTTCGGGCCTGAGGTCCCGGTGGCGAAGTCGTAGTCGTTGAACGGGGTGTTGTTGCCGACGCAGTACGGCCAGCCGAAGTTGCCCGCCTCGGTGATGCGCATGTATTCGACCGTGCCTTCGGGGCCGCGGTCCGGGTCGGCGGCGCGGGCGTCCGGGCCGTAGTCGGCGACCATCAGCGCGCCACTGCCCGGGTCGGTGGTGATCCGGAACGGGTTGCGCATACCCATCGCGTAGATCTCGGCCCGGGTCTTCTCCGTGCCGGAGGCGAACAGGTTGCCCTCGGGCACCGCGTACGTGCCGTCGTCCTTGGGCGTGATGCGCAGGATCTTGCCGCGCAGGTCGTTGGTGTTGCCGGAGGTGCCCTGGGCGTCCCAGGCGCGGCGTCCCTCACGCTCGTCGATCGGTGCGAAGCCGTCGGAGGCGAAAGGGTCGGTGTTGTCGCCGGTGGCGATGTAGAGGTCGCCGTTCTTGTCGAACGCGATCGACCCCGCCATGTGCGAGTTGGCCCGTCCTTCGCCTCGCAGGGTCGGGACGGTCAGCAGCCGCTTCTCGGATGCCTGGTCGATGGTGTTGCCGGTGACGGTGAAGCGGGAGAGGTTCAGCCGCTTCTCGGTCTTGTCGGAGTTCAGCAGGTAGAGCCAGTTGTTCTCGGCGAAGTCCGGGTCGAGGGCGAGCCCCAGCAGTCCGTCGGACTGGCTGGTCATCTCGGGGGTGTACTCGAAGTCGAGCGCGGTGGTGACCTTCAGGGTCGACTGGTCGATCACCTTCACCTTGCCGGTGCGCTCGATGAAGAAGACCCGGCGGTCGGGCGCCACCGCCAACTCGAACGGGTCGGCGAGATCGCTGGTGGCGAGCGGCGTCCGCTGGAAGGCACCCGTCTTCGTCGCGGTGCAGTCCCCGGGCCTGTTGCCCGCGGCCCACTGGATGCCACCGAGCAGGTGCTTCAGGAAGTCCGGCTCCTGGAAGGCGGACTCGGCGTGGCCGCCGGCGGTGAACCAGGAGCGTCCGCCGTCGTAGTTCTGGCACCACGACCACGGGTGGTCGACGCCCTCGTCGAGGCCGGTGATCCCGTCGCGGACCTTGATCTGGGCCAGGGTGTGGACCTTGCCGGTCGGGTTGGTGCGCCAGTTGTACCACTCCTCCGTGCGTTCCCAGAGCTCGGGAAGGCCCTCGGTGGAGGGGTGCGACCGGTCCAGCACCTTGATCCGGCCGGTCTGCACGGCGGGGTGCTTGTCGAAGATGGCGCCGACCAGGCCCTCGTACCAGCCCCAGTCGCGTTCGCTCGCGGAGGCGGCGTGCAGACCGACCCAGCCGCCGCCGCCGCGGACGAACTTCTGGAGCGCGGCGCGCTGCGCCGCGTCCAGCAGATCGCCGCTCTCCGGCGTGGAGTTGGTGTTGTTGAAGACGATCGCCTGGAATCGGGCGAGGTTCTCGTCGGTGAAGGCCGCGGCGTCGTCGGTGGCTTCGACCTCGAAGCCGTTCTCACTGCCGAGCTTCTTGATCGCCTCGATGCCCGCGGGGATCGAGTCGTGGCCGAAGTTCGTGACCTTGGAGAAGACGAGCACGCGATAAGGCGCCGCCTCGGCGCTGGGCGACAGGGTCACCCCGAGTCCGAGAAGCAGCGCCAGCAGTGCGGTGATGACGGGGACGGGTGAAAGTGCGGTGCGACGGGGTCCCGGCCGTCGGGACGGTCGCGGCCGTTCCGGCCACCGTGGGTGTCCGGACGGTGCTTGCCGAAGACTTCTCATGGCGCTCCCGGGGTGCTGGTAGGGCTGCGGGTTAGAAAGCGCTTTCTGAGTACGCCGGACAGCGTAGGTTCAGCCGTCGTGAGGGGTCAATGGGTCGGAAGCGTGCAGTGTGGCGCGGCAGTTGGGCGACTGTCGGTGGCAGCGCTTACGGTGGCGCCATGGCCACAGCCGACGACGTACGCAGGATCGCTCTCGCGCTCCCGGGAGCGATCGAGAAACTGGCCTGGGGCATGCCCACCTTCCGGCTGGATCCCCGCGGCCGGATCTTCGCGTCGCTGGCCGACGACGACCGGGTCATGGGTGTGAAGTGCCCCATTGAGGACCGCGCCGAGCTGATCGCCGCGGAACCCGCCAAGTTCTTCCTGCGCGAGGGCCACGACGACCACTACGCCTGGCTGCGGGTGCGGCTCGAAGCCCTGGACGACGAGGACGAGCTGTACGCGATCCTGCTCGACTCGTGGCGCCAGGCGGCCCCGCGCAAACTGCTCGACGCCCATCCGGAGCTGACGCCGCCGCGTCACTGACGGGGGAGCCCGGCGGTCGGGCCGGATGGACGCGCGTCCGGTGCCCCGGTCGGGTGAGCGGGCGCCCGGGGCAACCGCTTCCCGGCGGCGACGGGGTACGGATGGCCCGCCGTTCCACGACGCCGGGAGGACCCCGCCCATGCCCGCCATCAAGAGCGCCGGGAGCGCGCTGGCCGCGACGGTCTGCGCAGCGCTGCTCCTCACCGGCTGCACCGACGCAGTCCCCGCGCCCCCCGCCGGTTCGAAGGGCCGCGCAGCTCGGACCGCACCCGGACCGCAGGCGCTGCCGGTTCGTCAGATCCCCGGCCTCGGCCCCGACTTCCGCTCACGGATCCCCGGCGGTACCCGCCAGGCACTGGTCGTGACCGGCCGGACGGCCGACACGAACACGTCGCAGGGCGTGCTCTACGAGCGCGACGCCCGGGGCTCATGGCGGCCCGTCGCCGGACCGTGGCCCGCGCACAACGCCCTGCGCGGCTGGACGGACGACCACCACGCGGGCGATCTGCGCACTCCGATCGGGGTCTTCGGCCTCGGCGACGCCGGCGGGCGCTCCCCGACCCCGGCACCCGGCTGCCGTACGACCAGGACGAGGAGTTCGTCGCCCCTGGGACCGGCTTCCTCGGCGAGCCCCTCGAAGGCTCCTTCGACCATGTGATCGCCATCGACTACAACCGCGTCCCAGGGACCAGTCCGCTGGACAAGGAGCGGCCGCTCGGTCTGGAGAAGGGCAGCGGCGTCTGGATCCACGTGGACCACGAGGGCCCGACGCAGGCGTGCATCTCGTTCCAGGAGGACCACATGCGCCGGCTGCTGCGCGCCCTGGACCCCGCCAAGCAGCCGGTGATCGTCATGGGACCCGCTCCTCAGCTCCGGCGGTGAGCGGCCCGGGCCTTCTGCCCGGCGAACGCCGAGATGCGGGCCCTCAGGGACCGCGGGTCCAGGCCGTGGGCGGCGAGGTGCTCGTCGATCGTGCCGTACCGGCGCAGCTCGCGCCGCGCCACACCGAGGCCCAGCACGCGGTGCGGCACGTCCGCCAAGGCGTCGTTCGCGGCCGCGGTCGAGGTGCCCTCGAGATACGGCTCGACGATCACGACGTCACCCCGGCCGCCCGCCGCCGCCCGGACGGCCTGCCGGTCGAAGGGGCGCACGGTCGTCGCGTAGAGCACGCTCACGTCGAGCCCTTCGGTCGCCGCGAGGACGTTGTCCAGCATCGGGCCGACCGCGACCACCGCGGGCCCGCGGCCCTCCCGGAGGGTGAGGAAGCGGTCGCCGATGACCGGCCGGGCCTCGGCGTTGCTCTGCTGCGACAGGCGCACGTACACCCGGCCGTCGCCGGTGACCGCGTGCCGCAGCAGCACTTCTGCCTCGTCGGGGTGGCCCGGAACATGGACCGTCCACCCGTCGAGGGTGTCCAGCAGGGCGACGTCCCCCGGGGACATGTGGGTGAAGCCCCCGGCCGGCCAGTCGTACGAGGCGCCGGCGCTCACCAGCACCCCTCCGGTGTCCTGATGACCGAAGTCGAGCTTCACCTGCTCGAAGGGCCGCTCGACGAGAAAGCTCGCGAAGGTGTGCATGATCGGCCGCATCCCGCTGAGGGCGATGCCGCCACCGGCGCCGATGAGCAGCTGCTCGCGGATGCCCACGTTGATCACCCGGTCCGGATGGCGGCGCTGTGCCTGCTCGAAGCCGTCGGCGCTGATCTCGGCGAGGACGAGGGCCGTCCGCGGCTCCTCGTCCAGCAGACGGGAGGTGGTGGCGATGAAACGGTCACGCATCGTGTCCATGTGGAGAAGTCCCCTCTTGGCGGTGAACGGTGTGCTCAGGCGTTCTTGGGCTCGACACGGGCGACGACCGCCCGTGGCCGCCCCGGGTGCGGCGCCGTGAACGCGGCGTACAGCGCCTCGTGGTCCCTGCCGTCGACCGTCTGCGCCGACCAGCCGGCCGCCTCGAACCGGGAGGCGATGCCGCCGGGCCAGCCGTGGGTCGCGGACACGTTGTCCACGACGAGCGTGTGCAACTGCTCGAGACCGGCGGGACCGGCGTAGGCGATGGCCTCGTGGTTGCTGCCCTCGTCCAGCTCGGCGTCACCGATCAGGACCCAGACCCGGGGGTCGGTCAGTCCTTGGGCCCGCAGCCCGAGGGCGGTGCCCACGGCCAGCGGCAGACCGTGGCCGAGGGATCCGCTGCCGATCTCGGCCCCGGGTACGAGGACCCGGTCGGGGTGGTGGCCGAGCGGGGAGTCGTACGAGCCGAAGCCGGCCAGCCACTCCTCGGGGAAGAATCCCTTGGCGGCGAGGACGGCGTAGTACGCCATCGGCCCGTGCCCCTTGGACAGCAGGAAGCGGTCACGCTCCGCAGCGTCGGTGGTCGACGGTGTCACGCGCAGTACGCGGTCGTACAGCACCCAGAGCGCGTCGAGCGTGGAGGTTGCGGCGGGGCCGTGCTTCTCGTCGCCGGTCATCAGGGCCATCAGTCGGCCGAGGTCGCGGAAGCCGGGCCGTGAAACGCCGGGGACGGGGGCGCCCGGCAGCTCGCCGGCCATGTCGGTGTGCACATCGGCGGATACGGAGGAGGAAGCCGTGTTCGTCATGGCACCCACCGTGCAATCTCAAGTCCACTTGAGGTCAAGCGCTCCCGGACGTGGAATACGGGTTCGTGACCAGCGCCCTGAGTGCGGTATTGTTCTCATGCGCGTTCGGCCAGGGGAAACCCCAGGTCAGGCGGGCATCGGGACGTGGCGCAGCTTGGTAGCGCACTTGACTGGGGGTCAAGGGGTCGCAGGTTCAAATCCTGTCGTCCCGACTCGAGAGAGTCGCAGATCAGGGGCCGGTTCAGAGCAATCCGAACCGGCCCTTCGATCGTTCTTGGGGGCCGGTCGGGGACCGGCGCACTCGACCGGTCCGGCAGACGCTCTCGCGGCCGGCCTCCTGAGGGCGACGGCGGTCAGCGGAAGAACCGCCCTCTAGGCGAGGGCACTGCCGGGGGCGGGCAGGACCTGTTCGGCCCAGATGACCTTGCCTTCCGGTGTGTATCTGGTGCCCCAGACCTCGCTGAGCTGCGCCACCAGGAACAGTCCGCGGCCCCCCTCGTCCGTGGTGGCGGCGTACCGCAGGTGCGGGGCGGTACTGCTGGCGTCCCACACCTCGCAGGTCAGGGTGCGATCGCGCACCAGGCGGACGCGAACCGGCGCGGCGCCGTACCGTATGGCGTTGGTGATGAGCTCACTCAGGATCAGTTCCGTGGTGAAGGCGAGTTCCTGCAGACCCCACTCCTCGAGTTGATCGGCCGTGAGGCCGCGCATGGTACCGACCGCGCTCGGGTCGAACGGCACGTCCCACTGCGCGACCCGGCCGGCTCCCAAGGTCCGTGTCCGGGCGATGAGCAGCGCGATGTCGTCGGACGGGCAGCTGGGGAGCAGGGCATCGAGTACGGCGTGGCGGCTGGCGTGCGGGTCCCGGTCGGGGTGGCTCAGCGCCGTGCGCAGCTTTTCCATGCCCTCTGCGATGTCCCGGCTCCGCTCCTCGACCAGCCCGTCGGTGTACAGGACGAGCTGACTGCCTTCCGCCAGGCGCAGTTCCACGGTCTCGAACGGCATGCCTCCCAGCCCCAACGGGGGTCCGGCCGGCAGTTCCGAGATCGTCGTCGAGCCGTCCGGGGCGACCACGAACGGCGGCATGTGTCCTGCTCGTGCCATGGTGCAGTTCTGGGAGATCGGGTCGTAGACGGCGTACAGGCAGGTCGCGCCCAGGACGCCGCCGTTCTGGGCGGCGCTGTCGCCTTCCTGGTCCATACGCTGGACGAGGGTGTCGAGGCGGGCGAGGAGTTCGTCGGGCGGCAGGTCCAGGGAGGAGAAGTTGTGCACGGCCGTGCGCAGCCGCCCCATGGTGGCCGCGGCGTGCAGGCCGTGCCCGACGACGTCTCCGACGACGAGACCGACGCGGCTGCCCGGCAGGGGGATCACGTCGAACCAGTCCCCGCCCACTCCGGATTGCGCGGGCTGGTAGAAGTGCGCGACGTCCACGGCACTCTGCTCGGGCAGATCCTGCGGCAGCAGGCTGCGCTGGAGCGTCACGGCGAGTTTGTGTTCGCGGGTGTAGCGGCGGGCGTTGTCCATGGTGACCGCGGCGCGGCCGACGAGCTCCTCGGCCAGGGACAGGTCTTCCTCGTCGAACGGTTCCGGCTTTTGCGACCGCCAGAAGTTGACCACTCCGAGCACGACACCCCTGGCCTTCAGTGGAGCCGCGATGAGCGAGTGGATCCCGTAGCCCACGATCGCCGATGCCCGCGGCGGGTCCTGGGCGTGCCAGCCCGGCGCGTCATGGAGATCGGGCACGAGTTCGGCTGCGCCCGTGCCGTACCCGCGGGCCTGCGGCGTGGACGGCAGGAAGTCGATCAGACTGCCGAGCGGGTACAGCGGGTGATCGGAGCGGATGCCGCTGACCGCGGTGCGCCGCATGTCGGCGCCCGGGCCGGGCTCGTCGCCCTTCAGCACCGGGTCGGCCAGGTCGACCGTGACGAAGTCCGCCAGCTGGGGAACGGCGACGTCGGCCAGTTCCTCCGCGGTGCGCACCACGTCGAGCGTGGTGCCGACGTCACCCCCGGCGTCGTAGAGCAGCTTGAGCCGCCTGCGGGCCGTCTCCGCCCGGCTGCTCAGGAGCTGCATCTCGGTGGAGTCGCGGATGGTGACCGCCGAGCCCTGCGGGCGGCCCCGGGGGCGGGTGGGCCGCTGATTGACCACGAGCAGCCGGTCCCCGGCCTCCAGCACCTCGTCGGTGGCCACCCGGCCGGACAGCAGCAGTTCCGCCATCCGTTGATCCATGCCGACCTGATCGACGGGGCGTCCTTCGGCGTCGTCCGGCAGGCCGAGCAACCGTCCGGCCTCGTCGTTCGCCAGGAGCAGCCGTCCGTCGTCGTCGGTGATCAGCACCCCTTCGCGCACGGCGTGGAGCACTGCGTCGTGGTGCTCGTACATGCGGGTCATCTCATGTGTGCCGAGGCCGTGGGTCTGGCGACGCAGTCTTCGGCTGATCAGCGCCGTGCCGACGGTGGCCAGTGCCAGACCGCCGGTGATGGCCAGGAGGATGACCGGAAGTTGGCGCTCGGCGATGCCGGTCACGTTCTCCACAGTCAGACCTGCCGAGACCAGGGCGATGACATCGCCCTCGGGCGAGGTGACCGGCACGATCGCCTGGATCTCCTTGCCGAGCGGCCCCTGCACACTCTCGGTGTGCACCTGGCCGGCGAGCGACGGCTCGATCGTGCCGACGAACCGCTCACCGACGCGGTCCGGCTGCGGGTGGCTGTAGCGGATGCCGCGGGTGTCCATCACCACGATGAAGTCCACCCCCGCGGGGCCGCGCGTCTCCTCGGCGAGGGGCTGCAGGACCGCGGACGGGTCCGGCGACCTCAGTGCTTCCTGCAGGCCCGGGGATCGCGCGAAGGTCTGCGCCACGGAAACCGACCGGTTGCGTGCCTCTCGCTCGATGTCGTACCGCGACTGGAGCACCAGGGACAGCAGGGCACCGGCCGCGAGCAGCACCACGATCGCCACCTGAAGGACGAAGACCTGTCCGGCGACGCTTTCGAATCTTCTGCCTAGCTTCGACCGCACCGGAACGCCGGGCACGGGAGAGGAGACGGGCTCACAATCCCAGTTGTAGCACCTCCCCCCGACCATGCTCCCAGCGTTCACGCTGTGCATCGGTGCAACCACGACCGTCCCCGCCCCTGAAGGTCGGGGGAGGGCGTTGAGCGGGCACGAGCCAAGGTCCGGGTCCCGTCCCTGAAAAGGCGGGGGAGAGGGCGTTGAACGGGCACGAGCCAAGGTCCGGGGCCCGTGCTCGCAGTAGGCGAAGCAGCGGGGACAGCGAGCACCGAACCGGTGACGGGGGGTGTCCCTGCCGTCACGGCGACGGTTCGCATCCTGTCGTCCCGATGGGCGGCAACGCAGGTGGGTGGCCGTGTCGGAGTGTGATGACGCGGCCTCCGACCGTGTTCGGGGCCGGTGGGACGCTCACCCCTCGAGCGGCGTCGGCGCGCGGCGCCCCGCGAGACGGGCTCTTCGCAGGCCGACGCGCTCGTCCGGCCGTCAGGGGCGGCTCGTCAGGTAGCCGCCCATCGAGGTGAAGTAGTCGGTCGCGGCCATCTCGTCGCCGTCCTCCGTCCGTACCCGGGTGATCGCCAGACCGTGGTTGCGGCCGGTGCGGGCGTCGGCCCCGGCAACGATCACCACGCCGCCCGATTCCCGGTAGAAGATGCGGCCGGGGGTGCCGCCGTAGCGGCCCTCGGACACGACCGCGGCAAGGATCTCCAGGCGCTTGCCCTTGTGGAAGGTGAAGGCGCTCGGGTAAGGCGCGGACTGGGCGCGGACCAGCCGCTCGAGGTCTTGCGCGGGCCAGGTCCAGTCGATGCGGATGTCCTCGGCGGACCGCTTGTGGAAGAAGCTCGCCTGCGACCGGTCCTGCTCGGTGAAGTCGGTGCGCCCGGACGCGATGAGGGCGAGCGCCTCGGTGGTGACCGGGGCGATGAGGTCGACGGTCCTGTGGAACAGGTCGGTTGCGGTGTCCGCCGGCCCGACCGGCACGGCCTGCTGGACGACGATGTCGCCGGCGTCGAGCTCGTCGTCCATCATGTGCGCGGTGACGCCCACTTCGGGTTCGCCGTTGATGAGGGCCCAGATCAGCGGGGAGAAACCGGCGTACTTCGGCAGCAGCGAGTCATGGACGTTGAGGGTGCCGTGACGGGGCAGCCCGAAGATGCGCGGCGGGATCCAGGTCCGCCAGTTGTTCGCGACGATGATGTCCGGGTCGGCCTCCTTGAGCCGCATGAACAGCTCCTCGTCGTCGGGCCTGTTGCGGATCAGCACCGGCACGCCGTGCTCCTCCGCGAGGTCGGCGACCGAGTCGCTCCAGATCTTCTCGTACGCGTGCTCGCTCTTGGGATGCGTCACGACCAGCACCACGTCGTGTTCGGAATCCAGGAGCGCTTGCAGGGTGCGGTGCCCCCAGGTCTGATACCCGAACATGACGACCCGCATGGGGTTCCTCCTCAGAGCGGCGATGGACCGACGCCAGTTAAGCAAGGCTTACCTAAGCGCGCAACGGCCTCTGTTAGTAGGGGAGTTCGTGATCCACCGGCCGGCCGGTTTTTCTCTTTGGCCCCATCGACAGGCGGGTTAGATAAGGCTAGCTTTACCTAAGTTCCGCTTGCTCGCCGCTCCGTCGGCGTGGCCTGGTCCCCGTTCTCCGCAACGCACGACTGGCGGCTGTCCCGCAAGATGGGAGTGACATGTCACAGGCTCTTCCTGGCGACGCACCACTGATCCACGACCTCATAGGAATCGGCTTCGGGCCGTCCAATGTGGCCATGGCGATCGCGCTCGGTGAGCACAACGCAGGCGTCGGCAGGCAGGAGGCGGTCACCGCTCACTTCTTCGAGCGGCAGCCACGCTTCGGCTGGCACCGCGGCATGCTGATCGACGACGCCACCATGCAGGTGTCCTTCCTCAAGGACCTGGTGACACTGCGCAATCCGACGAGCGAGTTCAGCTTCCTGTGCTACCTGAAGAGCCAGGGCCGGCTGATCGACTTCGTCAACCACAAGAACCTGTTCCCGCTGCGGGTCGAGTTCCACGACTACTTCGAGTGGGCCGCAGCGAAGGTGGACGACATGGTGTCCTACGGGCACGAAGTCGTCGCCGTGCGGCCCGTCGTGGTGGACGGAGTGGTGCAGTACGTGGATGTGACAGCCCGATCAGGCACCGAACTGGTCGTCCACCGGGCCCGCAACCTCGTGATCGGCACCGGTCTGCGGCCGCAGATGCCGGAGGGCGTCGAGCGCTCCGACCGGATCTGGCACAACTCCGACCTGCTGGCCCGTGTCGACGGTCTGGGGGACGCGGATCCGACCCGCTTCATCGTGGTCGGCGCGGGACAGAGCGCCGCGGAGAACGTGGCCTTCCTGCACCGGCGTTTCCCCCGGGCCGAGGTCTGCGCCGTCTTCTCCCGCTACGGCTACAGCCCCGCCGACGACAGCAGTTTCGCCAACCGCATCTTCGACCCGGAGGCGGTCGACGAGTTCTTCACGGCCCCGGACGAGATCAAACGCAAACTGATCGGCTACCACGGCAACACCAACTACTCCGTGGTGGACATCGACCTGATCGACGACCTCTACCGCCAGGAGTACCAGGAGAAGGTCCTCGGCACCGAACGCCTGAGGTTCCTCAAGGTGTCCCGGCTCACCGACGTCGTGGAGACGCCGGACAAGGTCCGCACCACCGTCGAGTCGCTGGTCACCGGGGAACGGACACCGCTGGACGCCGACGTCGTCGTCTACGCCACCGGGTACCGGACCGCCGACACCCTCGGTCTTCTCGGCGGCGAGGTGCAGCGGTTCTGCCACCGTGACGACGAGGGCCGCGTCCGCGTCGAGCGTGACTACCGCGTCGCGACCGATCCCCAACTGCGGTGCGGCATCTACCTGCAGGGGGGCACCGAGCACACGCACGGCATCACGTCGTCGCTGCTCTCCAACACCGCCGTCAGGGTCGGCGAGATCCTGCAGTCGATCCTCGACCGGGGCGAGGGGCCCGCCGCCGCGCCGCGGGCCGCCGCCGACGAGATCGGCTCGTCCCTCTGATCCGGACCTCCCCACACTCACGCCCGCCCGTACGACGCGTCGGACCGGGCGGACGTGACGCGCACCGTGAAACCCCCTGAAAGGAACTGCCCCGTGTCCGTTGGTACACGCCCCGGTCCGACGAGGATCGTCAGACACATCCCCCGACTGGTCGCGGCCGCGGTCGCCGCGCTGGTGCTCAGCGCCTGCGGCGGCGGCACGGACGAGGACACGTCCGAGTCGTCCGGGGAGGCGGGGGCGCGTTCGGCTGCCTTCCCGGTGACGGTCGAGCACAAGTACGGCAGCACGACCATCGAGTCGGAACCGAAGAAGGTCGTCACCCTCGGTCTGTCCGACCAGGACGCGGTGCTGGCCCTCGGCGTCAAGCCGGTCGGTTCGGTGGACTGGTTCAAGGAGCAGCCCTACGGCAAGTGGCCGTGGACCAAGGACCTGTGGGGCTCCACGCCGCCGCAGATCGTCGGCGAGCGCGACGAGTACAACATGGAGAAGATCGCGGCACTCCAGCCGGACCTGATCGTGGCCCAGTACTCGGGCATGAAGAAGGAGCAGTACGAGACCCTGTCCAAGATCGCCAAGGTGGTCGCCCAGCCGAAGGGCCACGAGGACTACCAGGCGCCGTGGCAGGTCATGACCGAGCAGATCGGCAAGGCCCTCGGCAAGGAGGGCGAGACCAAGAAGCTCATCGCCGGCATCGACGAGCGCTTCAAGGCCGTCCGTGACGAGCACTCCGAGTGGAAGGGCCTGACGGTCACCGTCGGCGAGCCCTACGAGCCGGGCAAGTTCTCCGCCTTCTCGCCCAAGGACCCCAAGGTCATCTTCCTCAGCGAGATGGGCTTCACCACCTCGGAGAAGTACCGCACCGCACTCGGCAAGGAGAACATCGCGGACCTCAGCTCCGAGCGCCTCGACGTCATGGAGGCCGACCGGACGGTGTGGCTCGGCACCCCCGACACGGAGAAGGCCATGAAGGCCGATCCGCTCTACAAGAAGACCAAGGTCCACCAGGAGAAGCGGGACCTGTTCCTGCCGTACGACAGCCCGGACATCGGCGCCGCGCTCTCCTTCAACACGGTGCTGTCGATCCCGTACGCCATCGACCAGGTCGTACCGATGCTCGAGGCGATCAAGTAGGAACGCCTCCGCCTCCTCCCCGCGACGCGGCCACCCCGCCTGCCGCCCGTCCGGCGGTCGTCCTCCGCCGGGCGGGCGCGGCGCGCGCTCACGCAACGACTCGCCATCGACGCACCATGAGGGAAAGGGCCATGCGCACGATGTCCGACGCCGAGTGGGACCCGACTTCCGCCGCAGGAGCACCTGTCACCGGTGGGCAGTCCGGGATCTGGCTGGCCCAGCAGCTCGACCCCGACAGCCCGGCCTACAACGTCTCCTTCGCCCTGGATTTGCGCGGTGACGTCGACCTCGACCTTCTGAGCGCCGCCGTGCGGCAGGCGCTCGAGGAGGCCGAGTGCCTGCATGTGCGCATCGGTTCGGCGGAGGGCGGGCCGCGTCAGACGCTCGCGCGCCGCCCCTTCGACGTTCCCGTGGTCGACCTGCGCGGCGGACCCGACCCCGAAGGCGCCGCTGCCGCCTGGGCGGAGGCCGACCGGGACCGCCCGGCCGACCTGGTGAACGGGCCGCTGTTCGGCCACGCCCTGCTGCGGCTTGCCGACGACCGTGTGGTGTGGCACCAGCGCTACCACCACATCGTCGTCGACGGCGTGAGCATCGTGCTCATCTCCCGCCGGGCCGGCGAGATCTACACCGCCAAGGACGCCGATGGGTCCGCCGGCGGCACCGGCCGGGAACTCTCCCGGCTGCTGGACGGCGAACGGGCCTATCGCGGATCGGCGCGGTACCGGGCCGACCGGGCCTACTGGCTGGACCGGTCGGACGGCCGGCCCGAGCCCGTGCGCCTCGTGGAGCGTGCGCCGGCGCCCATGACACGGCGGGTCCGCCGCACCGTCGAACTGTCGACGACCACGACCGGCAGGCTGCGTGCCGCCGCCTCCGCCGCGGGCGTCCGCCTGTCACGCCTGCTGGTGGCAGCCGTGGCCGCCTACCTGCACCGGGTCAGCGGAGAACAGGACCTCATCCTCGGCCTGCCCGTCACCACCCGGCAGGGGGACGCCTCCGGCCAGGTCCCCGGCATGGTGTCGAACGTCCTCCCCCTCCGCATCCCCGTCCACGGGGACACGACGGTGGCCGAACTCGCCGACACGGTCGGGCGCCGGATCGCGGAGGCGGTCGAGCACGGGCGCTACCGTGCGGAGGACCTGGCCAGGGACCTGGGCCTGGTCGACGGAGTGGCGGAACTCGTCGGCCCCACGGTCAACATCCTGCCGAGCGTGCACGGTCTGCGCTTCGGGGATCTCGACGCCGACCTGCGCCCCGAGTGGCTCGGCCCGGTCAGCGACCTGGCCGTCACCGTCAGCCTGCCGGTGCACGGCACGGGCCTGCGTATCCACCTCGACGCCGACGCGGCCGTGTGCGACGAGCGGACGCTGGGCGACCACGAGCGACGCTTCCGCCTGGTCCTCCACGCCATGGCCGCGGACATGGACCTCCCCGTCGGCCGCATCGAACTGACCTCCGGAGCGGAACGGGCCCGGCTGCTCGGCGAGTTCGCCGTCGACCCGCGCGACGTTCCCGAACTGACCTGGCCCGCCGCGTTCGAGCAGCAGGTCCGCCGCTCCCCGGACGCCGTCGCCCTCGTGTGCGAGGACCGGCAGTTGTCCTACGCTGAACTCGACGCCGCCGCCAACCGGCTGGCCCGACTGCTCCTCGCACGGGGCGTGGGCCACGAGGACATCGTCGCCGTGGCCGTCCCGCGCTCACCCGAACTGGTCGTCTCCCTGCTCGCGGTGATGAAGACCGGAGCGGCGTACCTGCCCCTGGACGCCGACCACCCACGGGACCGGATCGCCTACATGCTGTCCGACGCCGGCGCGCGGACGGTCGTCACCACGCGGGCATCGGCCGGTGACCTGCCGGCCGTGCCGGGCGTCGCCCGGATACTGCTCGACGACCCCTCCGTGGTCGCGGCTGCGGCCGCCCTGGACGACTCCCCCCTGGGCCTGCCGATCGCGCTGGACCAGGCCGCGTACGTCATCTACACGTCGGGATCGACAGGCCGCCCCAAAGGCGTGGTCGTTCCGCACGACGGCGTCGGCAGCCTGATCGCCACCGCCACGGACAGGATCGGCATCGGCCCGGACAGCAGCGTCGTGCAGTTCGCGTCGGTCGGCTTCGACGTGACGGTCTGGGACCTGATCATGTCGCTGTGCGTCGGCGGCCGGATCATCGTCGTCCCCGCCGAACGCAGGGTCGCCGGTCCTGCCCTGACGGACTACATCCGCGAGCACCGCGCCACCCACATGATCCTCCCGCCGTCGCTCGTCTCCGCGCTGCCGCCGGAGTGCGAACTGCCCGAAGGGGCGGTGCTCGTGGTCGGCACCGAGGCGGTGCCCGGCGAGCTGATCGCCCGCTGGTCCGGGCGGCTACGGGTCGTCGTCGCCTACGGCCTGACCGAGGCGACCGTCAACTCCACGCTGTGGATCGCGGAGCCCGGCCTCCAGGGGCCTGCGCCCATCGGCCGCCCCGACCCCAACACCCGTGCCTATGTGCTCGACTCGGCACTGCGCCCCGTTCCCGTGGGCGTCGAGGGTGAGCTGTACGTCGGCGGGCGCGGCCTGGCCCGCGGCTACCTCGGCAGGGCGGCGCTGACCGCGGAGCGGTTCGTCGCCGACCCGTACGGCGCGCCCGGCGAGCGCATGTACCGCACCGGCGACCGCGTCCGGTGGCGGGCCGACGGCAACCTCGACTTCCTGGGCCGCTCGGACGGCCAGCTCAAGATCCGCGGCCACCGCATCGAACCGGGGGAGATCGAGAGCGCGTTCATGGCCTGCCCCGGCATCGCCCAGGCAGCGGTCCTCGTACGGGACGACCACCGGGGGGTGAAGCGCCTCGTCGCCTACCTGGCCGGCGACGGCGGTACGGACACCGAGGCGCACGTGGGGGCGGCGCGGACGCAGGTGTCCCAGGCGCTGCCGGAGTACATGGTGCCCTCGGCCGTCGTCCTCCTCGACGGCCCGCTGCCCCTGACGCCCAACGGGAAGCTCGACACCCGCGCGCTGCCGGAGCCGCGGTGGACCGCGATGACCGGCGACGCCGCGCCCACCACACCGGCGGAGACGGTCCTCGCCGCACTGTTCGCCGAGGTCCTTCGCCTGCCATCGGTCGGCGTCCACGACAGCTTCTTCGAACTCGGCGGTGACAGCATCGTCGCGATCCAACTGGTTGGCCGCGCCCGCTCGGCGGGCTTCGCGATCAGCCCCAGGGACGTGTTCCGCCACCGTACGGTGGCGGCGCTCGCAAGCGCCGCGGCGCGCACCGCGGACGACGGCGGGACTCCGGGCGTGGCGGGCGCGGTGCCCGCCCCGTTCTCGCTGGTCCGGCTGACCGAGGAGGAGCGGGCCGAGTTCACCGCCGCCGTTCCGGACCTGTTCGACGTCGTGCCCGCCACGCCGCTTCAGGAGGGCTTCTTCTTCCACGCCGCCGTCGACGGGAGCGGGGCGGACGGATACTCCGTCCAGGACACCCTCGAACTCGCCGGTGACGTCGAGGCGGACGCCCTGCGGGCGGCCGCACAGCGGCTGCTCGACCGTCATCCGCTGCTGCGCGCGGCCTTCCGCCAGTGCCGGGACGGACGGATCGTGCAGCTGATCGGCGCACACGTCGAACTGCCGTGGCGCTTCGCCGACCTGTCGAGCCTCGACGCGGAACAGCAGCCCCCGGCCGTCGACGACATCGCGGCCGCG
The DNA here is from genome assembly GCF_009832925.1 of Streptomyces sp. Tu 2975. Taxonomy (GTDB): domain Bacteria; phylum Actinomycetota; class Actinomycetes; order Streptomycetales; family Streptomycetaceae; genus Streptomyces. The sequence goes on along the minus strand of NZ_CP047140.1, from coordinate 1,052,260 downwards.
GAGCGGGCAGAGCGGTTCGACCTCGGCACCCCGCCGCTGCTGCGGGCGGCTCTGGTCCGCCTCGGTCAGCGGCGTTCGCTGCTGGTCCTGACCATGCATCACATCGTCGTGGACGGATGGTCGCTCCCGCTCGTCACACGGGAACTGCTGGACGGATACCGTCCCGGCGCCGACACCGCGCCACCCCGCGAGCCGAGCGGGACCTACCGCGCGTACGCCGGATGGCTCGCCCGCCGCGACCGTGAACAGGCACGCGGCGCCTGGCGCGAGGCGATGGCGGGACTCGACGCACCGGCCCGCCTGCCCGTCCGCGGGGTGGAGGCGCCACGGGCCGGACCGGCACCGTCACCGTCGAGCTGTCCCCGCAGGACACGGCGGCACTCACCGCCCGCGCCCGGCAGCTCGGGCTGACACTCGGCAGCATCGTGCAGGGCGGGTTCGGCCTGGTGCTCGGCGATGTCGCCGGCACCCACGACCTCGTCATCGGAACGACCGTCTCGGGCAGGCAGGCCCCTGTCGAGGGGATCGAGTCCCTGGTCGGCCTGCTGATCAACACTGTGCCCGCCCGCCTGCGGTGGCGCCCCGAGCAGCCGCTCGCGCAGGTCCTCACGCGATTCCAGGAAGAACAGGCAGAACTGCTGGACCATCAGCACCTCGGACTCGCCGACATCCAGCGGGCCGTCGGCCTGGGCGAACTGTTCGACGCGCTCGTCGTCGTGGAGAACCTGCCGGACGCCGGCGAGCCGGCCGATCCGTCAGGGCTCGTCCGCGTCGTCGGCTCGCGCATCCGCGACTCGGTGCACTACCCGCTGGCGCTCACCGTGCATCCCGGCGAGCGGCTCCGACTGCGTCTCGAACACGACCCCGCCAGGCTCGGCACCACGGCTGCCGGACGGTTCGCCGCCCGTCTGCGGGCGCTGCTCGACCAGGTCGTCACCGACCCCGGGCTGCCGGTCGGCCGGCTCCCCGCGCAGACGGCCGACGAGCGGCGCGAGACGCTCGACCGCCTCGCCGGAGAGGACCACGCGACGCCCGCCGGCACGCTGCACGGAGCGTTCGCCGAACAGGTGCGCCGTACCCCGGACGCGACCGCCCTGGTCCATGACGACGGGCGGACCACCTACGCCCAACTGGACGGGCAGGCAACCGAGTTGGCAGGCAGGCTCGTCGCGCGAGGCATGGGGCCCGAGACTGTCGTGGCCGTGGCCGTGCCCCGCTCGGCAGGGGCGCTGGTCGCCCTCCTCGGCGTCCTCAAGGCGGGTGCGGCCTACCTGCCGGTCGATGTGGACCACCCGGCCGAGCGCGTCCGGTACATGCTCGCCGACTCGGGGGCCCGAGCGGTCGTCGTCACCGAGGAGTCATGGGCACGGCTGCCGGAGCAGCACGGTATCGCCCCGGTGTTCCTCGGCCACCACGGTGCGGCCGATGGCGAGCACGCCGTCGCCGCCGACGTCCGTCCGGACAGTGCCGCGTACCTGATGTACACCTCGGGGTCGACCGGCCGGCCCAAGGGCGTGGTGGTGACACACCGCGCAGTTGTCGCCCAACTGTCCTGGGTGGCCGAGCGGTTCGGATTCGGGCCGGGCGAGCGCGTGCTGCACCAGTACTCGACCGGCTTCGACCCCTCGGTGCAGGAGATCTTCGTTCCGCTGCTGACCGGCGGCACGGTGGTGATCGCCAGGGCGGACGGGCACCGCGACCCGGCGTACCTCACGGAGCTCGTCCGCCGCGAGCAGGTCACCAACCTCGACCTCGTGCCGTCGCTGTACTCGGCGCTGCTGGCCGAGGACGCCCCGGGGAAGCCGTGGTGGACCGGCCTGCGCAGGGCTTTCAGCGGCGGGGAGGCGCTGCCGGCTCCGCTTGCCGGGCGCTGGCTGGAGCGCACCGGTGTGCCCCTGTTCAACGTCTACGGGCCCACCGAGGCCGTCATCCAGGTCACCAGCTGGGAGGCGGGCGCCGAGCCGGACGCGGAGGGCACCGTGCCCGTCGGGCGGCCGGTGTGGAACACCAGGCTCTACGTACTCGACCGGTGTCTCCGCCCCGTGGCCGAGGGCGAGCCCGGGGAGCTCTACATCGCGGGCGCTCAGCTGGCCCGCGGCTACCACGGACGTGCCGCGCTGACCGCGGAGCGTTTCGTCGCGGATCCGTTCCGCGGCCCGGCCGGGTCCCTGTCCGACGGCGGACAGGGCGGGCGGATGTACCGCACGGGAGACATGGTCCAGTTCCGTGGAGACGGCGTGCTCACCTATCTGGGGCGCACCGACCACCAGGTCAAGATCAGGGGAAACCGCGTGGAACTCGGCGAGATCGAAGCACGGTTGCGTGAGGTGCCGGCAGTAGGCGACGCGGTCGTCGTGGCCCGGGACGACGACCGGGGCGTGACGCACCTGGTGGCCTACGTGACCGCCGCCACCGGGGCGACCCTCGACATCGAGGCCGTCCGCGGCACGCTCGGCGCTTCCCTCCCGGCGCCTATGGTGCCCAGCCGTTTCGTGGAGCTCGACGCACTGCCACTCACCCCGGGCGGAAAGGTCGACCACGCGGCCCTGCCGGTCCCCGGGATCCGGCGGCACAAGGGGCCGGCGGTCCGGGAAGGACGGGAGCGGCAGCTCTGCGCGATCTTCGCCGCCGTGCTCGGCCTCGACGAGGTCGACGCGGACGAGGACTTCTTCGTGCTCGGCGGGGACAGCATCCTGTCCATGTCGGTGTCCGGCCGTGCCCGCAGGGCCGGACTGGCGGTCAGCCCCAAGGACGTCTTCGAGCACCGCACGCCTGCCGCGCTGGCGGCGCGGCTCGACGGCGCCACCGGGGACGCGGCCGCCGACACGAGCACCACCGGCTCCCCGACGACCGTCGCAGACGGCGTCGGCGACGTCCCGCTGCTGCCGATCGTCCACCAGCTCCGCGAGGACGGCGGTCCGATCGGCCGCTTCAACCTCTCGATGCTGCTCCAAACACCCGCCGACGCCGACACGGGCACCCTGACACGGGTTCTGCAGGCCGTCCTCGACCACCATGACGCACTGCGGCTCACGCTCTCCCGCATGGACCTCGGCCCGGCGATCCCCGCGCTCTGGTCGGCGCGGACGCTCGACGTGGGCGCGGTCGACGCCGCCGCGCTGCTGAGGAGTGTCGACGTGCAGGCCCTGGACGACGCCGGACTCCGCACGGTGATCGCCGCCGAGTCCGACAGCGCGGCGTCCCGTCTCGACCCCGACGCCGGTGTCATGCTCCAGGCCGTCCGGTTCGACACGGGCGGCGACCGGCCGGGCCGGCTGCTGCTCGTCGTCCACCACCTGGCCGTCGACGGCGTGTCCTGGCGGGTGCTCCTGGACGACCTCGCCGCCGCGTGGGAGGCCGTCTCGAAGGGGGAGCGGCCCGTTCTGGAACCGGTCCCCACCTCGCTGCGCAGCTTCGCCCGGAACATCGCCGAGCAGGCCACCTCACCCCGGCGGCAGGCCGAACTCCCTTACTGGGCGAAGGTTCTGGCTCCCGGCGCCGAGCTGGTCCCCGGCGCCGGCCGGACCGGCACCGCCGGATCCGCGAGCGAACACGTCGAGTCCCTGACCACCGAGGAGACCCGCGCGCTGCTCACGACGGTGCCCGCCGCATCCGGCGCGGACGTCACCGAGGTACTGCTCGCCGCCCTGCGTATCGCCGTGTCCCGCCGGCGCGGTGACGGGGACGGCGACCTGCTGGTGGATCTCGAACGCCATGGACGCGACGCCTCGGATCTGGACCTGTCGCGCACCGTCGGCTGGTTCACCGGTCTGCACCCCGTACGGCTGGCCGCCGCGGGCGACGCCCTCGGCACGCTGGAGCAGGTCAAGGAGTTCGTGCGGTCGGCACCGGACTCCGGCGCGGGTTACGGCATGCTGCGTCACCTCAACCCGCAGCTCGCGCCCGCCTTCGCCCGACTGTCCCAGGCACAGGTGCTGTTCAACTACTTCGGCCGGATGCCCGCCGAGCAGGCCCGCGACTGGGCGCCCGCCGTCGAGAGCGACGCACTGTCGGTGGAACCGGATCCGGGCCTCGCCATGCCCTACCCGCTCCAGGTCAACGCCGTCTGCGCGGACACGCCCCGCGGCCCCGAGCTGCGCGCCACCTGGACCTGGCCCGACGGCGACGCGCTCACCGAGCAGGACGTGCGGGCACTCGGCCGCGCGTGGGCCGAGGCGCTGCGCGAACTCATCGCCAGGACCTCGGAGAACACCGGCCGGTCGCTCGTACCCGCCGACGCGCCGCTGGTCCGGCTGACCCGGGCGGAGACCGAACGGGTCGAGAACGTCAGCCCGTTCCCCGTCGCCGACATCTGGCCGCTGTCACCCCTTCAGGAAGGGATCTACTTCCACGCCAGCTACGACTCCTCCGCGGTGGACGTCTACACCGCGCAGGACACCTTCGACTTCGACCACCGCCTCGACATCGACCTGCTGCGCGCGGCGTGCGCGACGCTGCTGCGCAGGCATCCGAGCCTGTGCGCGGGTATCACCAGCGACGGGCTGCCCGGACCGGTGCAGTTCGTCTGCCCCGCGGCCGAACTGCCGGTACCGGTCACGGAGGTGGACCTGAGCGGTCTGGACGAGCGCGAGCGGCAGGCGCGGCTCACCGAGATCGCCGACGCCGGCCGGCTGCGGCGGTTCGACCTGGCGGCGCCACCGCTGTTCCGGCTCGAGCTGATCCGGCTCACCGGCACCACCGACCGCCTGATGCTCAGCCACCACCTGGTGGCCTGGGACGGCTGGTCGCAGTCGCTCTTCCTCGACGAACTCCTCTCCCTCTACGAGACGGCCGGCGACGACACCGCACTGCCGGCACCCGGCAGCTACCGCGATCACCTGGCCCGGCTCGCCGAGCGGGACGTCGACGCGGCCCGCGACACCTGGCGGCGCGCCCTGGCCGGACTCGAGGAACCGACCCATGTCGCGCGGGACCGGGGAGAACGGCCGGTGATCCCGCGGCGGCGCACCCTCGATCTGCCGCCCGGGCTCAGCGACCGTCTGCGGACGGCCGCCCGTGAGCACGGACTGACGATCAACGCGGTGCTGTCCACCGCGTGGGCACTCGTGCTGTCCGCGACCGTGGGCCGCCACGACGTGGTCTTCGGCACCACCGTCGCGGGACGGCCCGCGGACGTGCCCGGCGTGGAGTCGACGATCGGCATGTTCCTCAACACCGTGCCCGTGCGGATCAGGCTCGACCCCGAAGAGTCGGTGGCCGACCTGCTGCGCCGTGTGCAGTCCGAGCGTGCCGCGGTGATGGACCACGAGTACCTGGGCCTGTCCGAGCTCCAGCGGGAAGGCGGCCGGGGCGTCCTCTTCGACACCCTGTACGTACTGCAGAACTTCGCCGACGAGAACGCGTTCCGGCAGCTCAGGGAACGGCACGGCATCACCGCCGTGGAGAGCGTGGACGCCACCCACTACCCCATGACCCTCGTCGTCGACCCCGCCCGGGCCCTGCGCGTGAAGCTGGAGTACCGTCCCGACCTGGTCGACGACGAACAGGCCGCGGCCGCGCTGAATCGCTTCGGCACCCTGGTGGAGCGGCTCGTCGGCGACATGTCGGCGCGTGTCGGCACCCTCGACCTGCTCCTCCCCGACGAGCGGGCCGCCCTGCTCGCCGAGTGGAAGGCCGGTTTCGAGCCGGTGCCGGACGAGACCGTCGCCGACATGCTCGCGGCGCAGGTCGCCCGCACCCCCGACGCGGTGGCGCTGGTCTTCGGTGACCGCGCCCTCACCTACCTGGAGCTGGACGCACAGATCAACCGGATCGCCCGGCTGCTGATCGCCCGTGGCGCGGGGCCGGAGAAGGTCGTCGCGCTCGCGCTGCCCCGTTCGATCGAGATGGTCGTCGCCCTGTTCGCTGTGCTCCGCACCGGCGCCGCCTATCTGCCGCTCGACCTCGACCACCCGGCCGACCGGCTGCGCCTCATGGTCGAGGACACCGGGCCGCTGTGCCTGCTGTCCACCACGGCGGTCGCGCCCACTCTGCGGGGGCCCTCCGGCCCGGTCGCCCCGGAACTCCTGCTGGACGACCCGGCCGTCACCGCCCAGCTCGCGGACCTCCCGCACGGCTCGGTCACCGACGCCGAACGGCCCGCGTTCGCGCACGGTGTGCCCGGCCGGCTGGAGCACCCCGCGTACGTCATCCACACCTCCGGTTCGACGGGCCGGCCCAAGGGGGTCGTCACGCCGTACCGAGGGCTGACGAACATGCAGCTCAACCACCAGAAGGAGATCTTCGACCCGGCGATCGCCTCCGCCGGCGGACGACGCCTGCGCATCGCGCACACCGTCTCCTTCGCCTTCGACATGTCATGGGAGGAGTTGCTCTGGCTCGTCGAGGGGCACGAGGTCCATGTCTGCGACGAGGACCTGCGCCGCGACGCGGAAGCCCTGGTGGCCTACTGCGACCGGCATCGGATCGACGTGGTCAACGTGACCCCCACGTACGCGCAACTGCTGATCGAGGAGGGCCTGCTCGACCGGGACGAGACCGCGCAGGACATGCCGGACGAGGCCGCCGGCGGCACCCCGGCCCAGACATCTGGCGAGCACGGCGGCAGGCACCGGCCCGCACTCGTCCTGCTCGGCGGAGAGGCCGTGTCCGACACCGTGTGGACCCGGCTGCGCCGCACCGAGGACACCTACGGCTACAACCTCTACGGGCCCACCGAGTACACGATCAACACGCTCGGCGGATCCACCTCCGACAGCCCGACACCGACGGTCGGCGTCCCCATCCGCAACACCCGCGCCCACGTGCTCGACGCGATGCTGCGCCCTGTCCCGCCCGGCTGCCCCGGTGAGCTGTACATCGCCGGCACCGGCCTCGCCCGGGGCTACCACGACCGGCCCGGCCTGACGGCGGAACGGTTCGTCGCCGATCCGTTCGGCGACCCGGGGGAGAGGATGTACCGCACGGGCGACCTCGTCAGGCAACGACCGGACGGGCTCCTCGACTTCCTCGGCCGTACCGACGACCAGGTCAAGATCCGGGGCCACCGGATCGAACTGGGCGAGGTCTCCGCGGCCCTCGCCGCCCACCCGCACGTCGCCCACGCCGCCGTCGTCGTCGTGACCGACAGCGCCGGCGGCAAGCGTCTCGCCGGCTATGTCGTGCCTGAGGACGGCGCCGAGCAGGGGCCGGAACTGGTGCAGAGCCTGCGCGACCACCTGCGGGCCGTCCTGCCCGACTACATGGTCCCGGCGGCGCTGGTGGCGGTGGACACGCTGCCGCTGACCGTCAACGGGAAACTCGACGTCAAGGCCCTCCCCGCCCCCGACGTCACCGGGCCGGGCTCCGTCCGTCCGCCCCGGTCGCCGCAGGAACGGACCCTCTGCGCGCTCTTCGCCGAAGTGCTCGGCGTCCCCGAGGGCAGCGTCGGGACCGACAGCAACTTCTTCGACCTGGGCGGTCATTCGCTGCTGGCCACCCGGCTGATCAGCCGAGCGCGCACCGCCCTCTCCGCGGAGCTGGCGATCCGGGACCTCTTCGAGGCACCGACCGTCGCCGACCTCGTCGAGCGGGCCACCCGCCCGGCCGCCACCGCCCGCCCGGCGCTCACCGCCGGCGAGCGGCCCGCCGAACTGCCGCTGTCCCACGCCCAGCAGCGGCTGTGGGTCGTCCAGCAGATCGAGTGCACCTCCGCCGCCTACAACTTCCCGCTGGTGATGCGGATGCGGGGCACGCTCGACGTGCCCGCGTGGCGGGCCGCGCTGGCCGATGTGGCCGCACGCCACGAAGCGCTGCGGACCGTCTTCTTCGAGCGTGACGGCCAGGTCTTCCAGCGGGTGCTGCCCGTCGAGCGGGCGCACCCGGTGGTGGAGCGCCTCCGCGCCGACGAGGCAGAGGTTCCCGGCATCGTCGACGCCGCCGTCAACCGCCCGTTCGACCTCGCCACCGAACTGCCGCTACGGGCGACGATCCTGGAAGTGGCCCCCGAGGACCACGTCGTCGTCCTGCTGCTCCACCACATCACCACCGACGAGTGGTCCGACCGGCCCTTCCTGCACGACCTGGCCACCGCCTACGCCGCCCGCACCCGAGGCACCGCGCCCGAGTGGGAGCCGCTGCCCGTGCAGTACGCCGACTACGCGCTGTGGCAGCAGCGTCTCCTCGGCGATCCCGCCGACGCCAAGAGCCTGATCGCACGGCAACTGGAGTTCTGGCGTACGGCGCTGGAGGGCGCCCCCGAGGAGATCGAGCTGCCGGCCGACCGTCCCCGGCCCGCCCGCCCCGCCTTCACCGGCGCGGAACTGGACGTCGCGTTCGACGCAGAGGTCCACCACGGGCTGAAGCGGGTGGCCAGGGAAAGCGGCGCCAGCATGTTCATGGTGGTGCACGCGGCCGTCGCGGCCCTGCTGCACCGCATGGGCGCCGGCACGGACGTCCCCGTCGGCTCGCCCATCGCGGGGCGCAGCGACGAAGCACTCGACGACCTGGTCGGCTTCTTCGTCAACACGCTGGTGCTGCGGACGGACATGAGCGGCGACCCGAGTTTCACGGAGCTGCTGGCCAGGGTCCGTGCCACCGACCTGGCCGCGTTCTCCCACGCTGACGTGCCGTTCGAGGCCGTCGTCGAACGGCTGAACCCGGCCCGGTCGCCCGCCCGCAACCCCCTGTTCCAGGTGATGGTGGGCTACCACAACCGGAGCGACGGCGAGCTCCGGCTGCCCGGACTGCGGGTGACGGACGTGCCGTTCCGGATCAGGTCCGCCAAGTTCGACCTGGTCTTCAGCTTCACCGAGCAGGCGGCGGCCGACGGCGAAGAGGGCACACTCGGCTGCCGACTGGAGTACGCCACCGAACTGTTCGACCAGGAGAGCGCCGAGCAGCTCGCCGAGTGTCTGCGGCGGCTGGTCGCGGCAGTGGCAGGCGACCCGGAACAGCCCCTTTCCCGGGCGGAGATCCTCGCCGCCGACGAACGGGAGACGGTCCTGGACCGCTTCAACGCCACCACCCGCGAGGTCCAAGAGGCTTCGCTGCCGGCCCTGTTCGCCCGGCAGGTCGCCGAGCGGCCCCATGCGGTGGCCGTCGTGGAACGCTCCGAGTCGCTCAGCTACGCGCAGCTGGACGCCCGCTCCGACCGGATCGCACAGCTGCTGGCCGCACGGGGAGTGGTCGCCGAGAGCGTGGTCGGCGTGGCCGTGCCCCGCTCGGCCGACATGGTCGCCACGGTGCTCGCCGCCCTCAAACTGGGGGCCGCCTTCCTGCCGCTGGACCTGGTCCATCCCGCCGACCGGCTCGCCTACATGATCGAGGATTCCGGGGCCGCCGTCGTCGTCGGCACCGAGTCGGTGGCCGGCAAGATCCCCGAAGTGACGGGTGTCCCCGTGGTGCTCCTCGACGCGCCGGACGTCACGGCCGAGCTCGGCCGGCTCCACGGCTCCGCCGTGAACGGACTGCCCGTGAGTCTCGACCAGGCCGCCTACGTGATCTACACCTCCGGTTCGACGGGCCGGCCCAAGGGCGTGGTCGTCCCGCACGAGGGCATCTCCAGCCTGGTCGCGACCGCGGTCGACCGGATGGGGCTGGAACGGGACAGCAACGTCCTCCAGTTCGCCTCGATCGGCTTCGACGTCTTCGTGTTCGAACTGTCGATGGCGCTGTGCCACGGCGGCCGGCTCGTGATCGTGCCCGACGAGGCGCGGGTCGCCGGGCCGGTGCTCACCGACTTCCTGGATGAGCAGCGGATCACCCATATGATCCTGCCGCCGTCCCTGGTGTCGGCGCTGCCCGCCGGCTGCGAACTGCCCGATGGGTCCACGGTCCTCGTCGGTACGGAGACCGTGCCGCCGGACCTCTTCGAGCGCTTCGGCGCCACCGCCGACCTGATCGCGGCCTACGGACTGACGGAGGCCACGGTGAACTCCACGCTGTGGCCCGCCCGCCGGTCCGGCGGACCGCCCACCGGACGGGTACCGATCGGCAGGCCCGACCCGAACACCGCCTGCTACGTCCTGGACGCCCGTCTGCGCCCGGTCCCGCCCGGCGTGGCCGGCGAGCTGTACGTGGCCGGGAGGGGCCTGGCCCGCGGCTACCTCGGCAAGTCGGCTCTGACCGCGGAGCGGTTCGTCGCCGACCCGTTCGGCCGGCCCGGCAGCCGGATGTACCGCACCGGGGACCGCGCCCGCTGGCGCAGGGACGGCAACCTCGACTTCCTCGGCCGGGTCGACGCGCAGGTGAAGATCCGCGGCTTCCGCATCGAACTGGGCGAGATCGAGGCCGCGCTCGCGGGCCACCCGGCGATCGCCCAGGCCGCCGTTGTGGCCGACCGCAAGGACGACATCGTGCGCCTGGTCGGCTACGTCGTGCCGGAGAACGGCTCCGACACCGGAACGGGCCCCGACACCGGACCCGGGGCCCTGGGAGCGGCCCGGACACCGTCCCAGGACCGGAGAGCCGCCTCGCGCCCGGCGCTGGTGTCCTCGACCCGCAGGCGCTGCGCTCACACGTCGCCGCGCTGCTGCCCGAGTACATGGTGCCCGCCCTCGTCGTACCGCTGGACGGTCCGCTGCCGCTGACCCCCAACGGCAAGCTGGACCGCAGGGCACTGCCCGTCCCCGACTGGTCGGGGATGACCGGTGACGCCCGACCGGTCACCCCGACGCAGGTCCGACTGGCGGAGCTGTTCGGCGAGATCCTGAAGCTGGCGGACGTGGGTGTCCACGACAGCTTCTTCGCACTGGGTGGCCACTCCATGGCCTCCATGCGGCTCGTCGGCCGGATCCGCACCGAGTTCGGAGTCGAGCTGAGCATCCGCGACGTGTTCGACGCACTGACCGTCGCCGGCATCGCCGACAAGATCGAGGGCGCGGCGGCCGCCCGCCCGGCGCTGCGACCGGTCGGGCACCGCGCGGACGGCGCCCCCGCGCCCGTCGCTCCCGTACAGCGCCCGCAGTGGTCGTCGTACCGACGGCACCCGGCCTTCGACCACGCACTCGTGCTGCGCTCGCCCGGCGGGCTGGACCCCGAGGCGTTGTCCGCGGCGCTGGCGGATGTGGTGGCACGGCACGAACCGCTGCGCACCGTCTTCACCGAGCGGGACGGAGCCGTACTCCAGCAGGCCGGCCCGGCGCCGCAGCTGGAGACCGAGCGGTGCGCGGATCTCGACGCCCGTCTCGCCGAGCTCGCCGCGGAGGCACCGGACCTGACGCGGGAGCCCCCGCTGCGGGCCGGACTGCTCACCGGCGCGGACGGGACGCAGGCGCTGCTGCTGACCATGCACCACTTGGCCGCCGACGAATGGTCGGTCGTCCCGCTGTTCCGCGACCTCACCACCGCGTACGCGGCCAGGACCTCGGGTGCGGAGCCCGGATGGCAGCCCCTCCCGGTGACGTACGGCGACTACACCCACTGGGCGCGGGAGACGCTCGGCGACCTCACCGACCCGGACAGCCTGGCCGGTCGGCAACTCGCCTACTGGCGGCAGACGCTGAAGGACGTTCCCCGTTCCCTGGAGCTGCCGGCCGACCGGCCGCGCACCGGCGCGACGGACCGGTCCGGCCACGCCTGCGACCACGTCGGGTTCGTCCTCGACGAACAGCTCCACGCCGGCGTGGACCGGCTCGCCCGGGCCACCGGCACCAGCATGTTCATGGTGCTGCACTCGGCACTGTCGGCCCTGCTCACCGCCCACGGCGTCGGCACCGACCTGCCGATCGGCACCATGGTCGCCGGCCGTGGCGACGACCAGCTGGCCGATCTGGTCGGCTGCTTCTTCAACACGGTGGTGCTGCGCACCGACACCGCTGGTGACCCGGCCTTCACCGAACTGCTCACCCGGGTACGGGAGACGACGCTCGGCGCGCTGGACCGGGGGGACGTGCCCTTCGACGAGGTGGCGCGTGCGACCGGCCTGCCGCCCGGGGGACCACAGGTGATGGTGATCCACCACGAGCAGGCGGACCTGGCGGAGCTGGAGGGCGGCATGGGCTCCTTCCATGCCGTGCCGACCGGCTCGGCCAGGGCCGAGCTGACCTTGAGCTTCTACGAGCCGCGCGGCGACGGACCGGTGCACTGCGAGCTGATCCACGCCACCGGACTGCTCGGGCGGGCCGAGGCGCGGCGGCTCGCGGACGAACTTCACACGCTGCTGCGGAACGTGGCGGCCGACCCGGAACAGCCGCTCTCGGAACTGTTTCACCGTGAACCCATGAGGAGTGACGAGCTATGACGACCAACCCCTTCGAGGACCCGCAGGGCCGCTTCCTGGTCCTGGTCAACGACGAGAACCAGCATTCGCTGTGGCCCTCGTTCGCCGAGGTGCCCCCGGGGTGGCGCATCGTGTTCGGCGAGGACACCAGGGATGCCTGCCTCGCCTACGTGGAGGCCAACTGGACGGATCTGCGGCCGGCGAGCCTGATCGCGCGGCAGGGCTGAGACCGCTGTCGGGGACGGCCGGCGGCGGGAAGGTCTCCGTCGCCGGCCCGGCCGGCTTCCCATCGATGCACCGGAGTTCGGAGCTCGACGCACCGGGGCGCCCGGCCCGCCCCCGGGGATCAGGCCTTGACGGCCGAACGGGGCGCCGCGTCGTCACCCGGCTGCCGGCGGCTGTCGGACCACGCCGACCACAGATCGCCGTAGCGGCCGCCGGCCGCCACCAACTCCTCGTGCGTGCCCGTCTCGACGACCCGGCCCCCGTCCAGGACGACGACACGGTCGGCGGTCGCCGCCTGGGGGAGCCGGTGGGCCACCATCAGCGCCGTACGTCCTTCCAGCGCCTTGAGCGCGGCCGCTTCAAGGGTGCGGGCCCCGGCACTGCCCGCGTCCGCCGTGGCCTCGTCGAGGATCGCGATCGGCGGATCGGCCAGGACCAGGCGGGCCAGCGCCAGATGCTGGGCCTGGGTCACCGTGAGGCGGTGGCCGCCCTCACCGACGACCGTGCCGAGCCCGTCCGGCAGCGCCTCCACCCAGGCCAGGGCGTCGACGCGGGCGAGCGCGCCGCGCAGCTCCTCGTCGGTGGCCTCGGGCCGCGCCAGCCGCAGATCCTCCGCAAGCGGTCCGGCGAACACATGGACCTCCTGGCTGATCAACGTCACCGCACGCCGGATACCGGCCGGTCCGAGCTCCTGCGCGTCGACGCCGCCGAGGCTGAACGAGCCGCCGGACGGCGGATGGACACCGGCGATCAGCTTCGCCAGGGTGGTCTTCCCGGCCCCGCTGGCACCGACCAGCGCCACCCGCTCGCCGTCACGCACCTCGAGGTCGACCTCACGCAGCACCGGGTGCCCGGGCACGTACGCGTGGCCGAGGCCGTACACCTTGACGGAACCGTCCACCGGTGCGGGGGCACCGGCCGGATCGTGCTCGGCGGGCAGGCTCGACACGCCGACCAGGCGGGCGAGGCTCGCACCGGCCGACTGCGCCTCGTCGATGAGGAAGAGCGCGGCGTTGACGGGGTTGAACAGGCTGTGGAAGTAGAGCGCCGCGGCGGTCGCCGTGCCGATGCTGACGGAACCGTTGCCGACCAGCAGGAAGCCGGTGACCAGGACCGACGCCAGACCGACGAATTCGGCGAGGTTGAGCCGCGAGAAGAAGCCGGACACGAGCCGGATGCCGCGCAGCGCGAGGTCGACCGCGTCCCTCGACCGCTGCTCCAGCAGCTGCTCGTGCCTGCTGTTCAGCCGGAACGCCCGCACGGTCCGCACTCCGCCGACGCTGTCGAGGAGCTGGTGCTGCAGGGCGCCGGTCGCCACCCGGTGCGCCGCGTACACGGGGGAGGAGCGGGGGATGTACCACCGCACGGTGAGGACGTGGACCGGTACGGCGGGCAGCACGGCGAGGAGGAAACGCCAGTCCAGCACGGCGAGTCCGACGAGGGTGAGCACGATGGTGAGGACGGCGCCGCTGAACTCGGGCAGTGCCTGGCGCACCGCCTTCGTCATGAGCGTCACGTCGCCGGTCACCCGGGACGTCAGGTCGCCGGAACCGGCCCGCTCCACCCGTTGCAGAGGCAGCCGCAGCGCCCGCTCGACGAACCGCTCACGCAGGCCCGCGAGCACGGTCTCGCCGAGCCGGGCGACGAGCGAGTTGCCGACCGCGGTGGCCATGCCCCTGGCCGTCGCCACGGCGAGAAGGAGGATCATCGGCACCGTGAGCGAGCCGGGGCCGCGCTGCGCGACGACCAGGTCGACGATGCGGCCCAGCAGGGGAGCGGTCAGCATGCCGATGCCGGTTCCGAGGACGAGGACGGTCACCGCGGACACGGTCAGCAGCCGGTGGCCGCGCAGCAACGTGCCGACGACGGTGAGGGTCTGGGCGCCGGTGGCGATCGGCAGGAGCTCACGGTCGGGTGTGCCGGTCCCACTCGTCGTCCGGCCTCCGTCGTCTGCGCCTCCGGGTTCGGCGGCGGCTTCACCGGGCGCGGCCGCCTTGTCCTGAGGGTCCGTCCCGTCGTGCGAGGCGCCGCCCCGCACGGCCGTCACGCCAGCACCACCGAGCGGTACGCCTCGTCGGTGGCGACGAGATCCGGATGGCGGCTGTCCGCCGTGACGGCGCCCTCGTCGATCACCACGACACGGTCGGTCACGGCCAGCAGGGCGGGACTGGTGGTGACGAGGATCGTCGTGCGGCCACGGCGGAGTTCGCTCAGCCGCGCGGCGATCCGCGACTCGGTCACGGTGTCGACCGCCGTGGTCGGATCGTGGACCACCAGCACCGGTGGATCGGCGGCGAGCGCCCGTGCCAGCGCGACCCGTTGACGCTGCCCGCCGGACAGCGACCGGCCGCGCTCGGTCAACATCGTGTCCACCCCCTGCGGCAGGGCCCGTGCGACGTCGTCCGCCGCCGATGCCGTCAGCGCAGGTCCGACGTCCACGGGGCCGCCGTCCCGCCCGGCCCGTACGTTGTCCAGCAGACTGCTCTCGAACAGGTCCGCGTCGTGGTGGGCGACCAGGATCGCGCCGCGCACGTCGGCCGGTGCGAGCGACGCCAACGGCACGCCGTCGAGTTCGACCGTCCCCTCCGCGGGGTCGCGTTCGCGGCCGAGGCACATCAGGAGATCGCTCGCCGCGGCCGGGTCCCGGACGACGACGCCGAGGAGCGTTCCGGCGCCGATGTCGAGGTCGGTGCCGCGCAGCGCCCCGTACGTGACGCCGCGCAGCCGCAGTGCGCCCGTGACCGGGCCGGTCGGCGCGGCCGTCCCGGCGGGCACGGCGGGCGGCGACGCCAGGACCTCCGCGATCCGGTCGGCGGAGGCACGCCCCTGGGCGAACTCGCCACTGACGTAGGTGAGCAGTTGGAACGGGCCGAGCAGGAACTGGGCGAGCCCCACGGCCGCCACCAGGTCGCCGATGCTGATCGCGCCCCGCATCGCCAGGTGCGCGCCGACCAGCCCGATGACGGCGATGAACACGCCGGTGAGTGCGAGGATCGCGCCGTCGTGCCAGGCCCGGCTGCGGGCCGCGCGCAGGGCCGCCGCCAAGGAGTCCTGGCTGGTGCGCCGGTACCGGGCCACCGCGGCCTGCTCGGCGCCGATCCCCTTGAGCACCCGCAGGCCCGCCACCAGGTCGGCGGCGACTCCGGAGGCGTGCGCGGCGCGCTCCTGCTCGACCTCGCTGCGCCGCTCGAGCGGTCGGCTGATGCGGTGGCCGAGCCACAGCAGGGGCGGGACGCCGAGCAGGATCAGCAGACCGAGAGGTACGGAGATCCGCAGCAGCACCACCGCGCTGACGGCCAGACCGGCGACGGCCGAGATCCCGTAGGAGAGCGCCGCCGCGACGGCGCCCACCCGCTCCGCGTCGCCGGTGGCGACGGCGGTCAGCGCACCGGGAAGCCGGCCCCTGTCGGCGCCGCCGCGCGGGTCGAGCACCTTGGTCCCGAGGTCCAGCCGGATGCGGTGCGCGGCGTGTTCGCCGGCTCCGTCGGTGATCCTGGCGGCGGTCCGGTAGCACGTGGACAGGACGAGGAAGAGTGCGGCCAGCAGCCCGAGCCTGGCCAGAAGGGCGCCCGAGGAGCCGGTCGCCACCGCTTCGTCGATGATGACGCCGATGACGACGGGGACCATCGCCTCGCACGCCTGATGCGTCATACCGAGCAGCGAGGCCCCGGCGATGTGGCGGCGCCGGCCGCCGATCGCCCTTCGGAGGACCTGGCCCCCCGTCGGTCCTCCGTCGAGCATGCGGTACCTCCGAGGAGAAGCAGGCAAGTCAGGTAAGGCTACCCTGATCCGCGGCCCGGTTCGCCGGACACGACCGTGGGTTTCCTTCGGCCCGTCTCCGGGAGCGCCGGTGCCGGCCGCTGTTTCAAGAGGGAGGCCTGCCGGGTGAACTGACGCAAAGTACCGGGGCGTTGACCCTCCGGTGACGGTTCGGTTAGGCTCACCTAAGTCACTCTGTGACGTCGTCACATTGCCTGCGTGCTACGCGATTTGCCGCCAGGGGGTATCGCTTGTTGGTCGAGGCGCGGGCGCCGTCCGGAAGCGGTGCCGACGATCCTGCCGCGCCCCCGACCCGACGGGCCGCGGTGGCCGCGCTGCGGAGCCTGGGACTCCTCGTGGCGCTCGGTGTGCTGGTCCTGATCTCCCTCCTCAGCGTCTGGATCGGTACCAGGGACATCCCGTTCACCTCGACGTGGAGCGTGCTGTGGCAGCCCGACGGGTCGGACGCGGCGGTCATCATCCACGACTACCGGATCCCGCGGACCCTGCTCGGCGTGTTGGTGGGTGCGGCGCTGGGCCTGTCGGGCGCGCTGATGCAGGCGCTGACCCGCAACCCGCTCGCCGATCCCGGCCTGCTCGGCGTGAGCCTGGGCGCCTCGACCGGCGTGGTCGTGGCCATCGCGTTCCTCGGTGTCGGGTCGGCCCTCGGCCATGTGTGGTTCGCGTTCACAGGCGCCGCGGTCGCCTCCGTCGTCGTCCATCTGCTCGGCTCCGCGGGCCGCGCCCTGGCCACCCCCGACCGGCTCGTGGTCGCGGGAGCGGCGGTGACGGCCGTGCTGTACGCCTTCAACTCGGCGGTACTGCTCCTCGATCCGCGGGCGTTCGACACGTTCCGGTTCTGGACGGTGGGCGCGCTCACCGGCCGGGACCTCGGCATCGTGCAGGTCGTCCTTCCCTTCGTCGTGGTGGGTGTCGTGATCGCCCTGGCGCTCGCCCCGTCGCTGAACGCGCTGGCCATGGGCGACCAGCTGGGGCGTGCGCTGGGGGTGAACGTCGGCCGGACCCGGGTGCTCGGCGCGCTGGCGGTCATGCTGCTGTGCGGCGCCGCCACCGCAGCCGCCGGCCCCATCGGTTTCGTCGGACTCGTGGTGCCGCACGTGGCGCGCTTCTTCGTGGGCCCCGACCAGCGGTGGCTCCTCGCGTACTCGATGCTGCTCGCGCCGATCCTCGTCGTAGGCGCCGACACACTGGGCCGGGTGATCGGCGCTCCCGGCGAGGTCCAGGTCGGCATCGTCACCGCCTTCCTCGGTGCTCCGCTGTTCCTCGCGCTGTGCCGCCGACGGAAGCTGGCCATGCTGTGAACGCCGTACGGAGGACCGGGACGCCGGCGACGGGAACCACCGGACGCGACGGCCGTGCCGCCAAGCCGAAGCGCCGTGTGATCAGCGGAAGCGTCGTCCGCACCCGCGGCGGGCGCGTGTCCCTGCGCGTCCAGGGCCGTGCGCTGGCCGTGACGGCGGTGCTCCTGGTCGTGCTCGTGGTGATCATGGGCGTCTCCCTGACCACCGGGGACTTCGAGTTGTCGGTCGGCGAGGTGGTCGGGGCGCTCACCGGCAACGGTTCCGGCGGCGCGGACTTCATCGTCAACACCCTGCGCATGCCCCGGCTGGTGACCGCGCTGTGCGTCGGGGCGGCGCTGGCCGTCAGCGGGGCGGTGCTGCAGAGCCTTACCCGCAACGCGCTCGGCAGCCCGGACATCATCGGCTTCACCAACGGCTCGGCCACCGGGGCGCTGGTCGTCATCGTCGTGTTCCACGGCAGCATGACCCAGATCGCCGTCGGGGCGCTGATCGGCGGGCTGGCCACCGCTGCCCTGGTGTACCTGCTGGTGTTCAGCGGCGGGATGCAGGGCTTCCGGCTCGTCGTCATGGGCATCGGGGTGAGCGCCCTGCTGCTCGCCGTCAACTCGTACCTGATCAGCCGGGCCACCTGGCAGGAGGCGCTGGAGGCGCAGGCGTGGCTGATCGGCAGCCTGGGCAACCGCGGTTGGGACCACGCGGTCGCGATCGGCGTGGCCGTCGCCGTCCTGCTGCCCCTCGCCTTCGGCCTCGCCGGCCGGCTCTCCATGGTGGAGATGGGCGACGACACGGCAACGGCCCTCGGCGTCGACGTGGCACGCAGCCGGGTCGCCCTGCTGTTCGTCAGCGTCGCGCTCGCGGCGTTCGCCACCGCGGTGACCGGACCGATCTGGTTCATCGCGCTGGCGGCCCCTCAAGTGGCGAGGAAGCTGATCCGGTCGCCGGGCCCCGGACTGGTCCCGGCCGCCTTGATGGGTGCCGTGATGCTGGCCGGGAGCGACCTCGCGGTGCAGCGCCTCTTCTCACCCGCCCTCCTGCCGGTGGGCACGGCGACCGGCACCATCGGCGGGCTGTATCTCATCTGGCTGCTGGTCACGGAGTCACGAAAGAGCCGCGTATGACAGCAACGACCGCCCCGACGGCCCGGCTGCGGGCCGAGGACCTCACCCTCTCCTACGACCAGCGGACCGTGGCCACCTCGCTCGGGGTCGTCATACCCGACCGCTCGTTCACCGTGATCATCGGGCCGAACGCCTGCGGCAAGTCCACCCTGCTCAAGGCGCTGGCGAGGATGCTGCGGCCGACCGCCGGACAGGTGTACCTCGACGGGGCCGCCATCTCGTCGTACCGCTCCCGCGAAGTCGCCCGCAGACTCGGCCTGCTGCCGCAGTCGTCGACCGCGCCGGGAGGCATCACGGTGGGGGACCTCGTGGCCCGCGGTCGCTACCCGCACCAGCGGCTGCTGAAGCAGTGGACGGCCAAGGACGAGGACGCCGTGATCGCCGCGATGCGGCAGACCGGGGTGCTGGAACTGGCCGACCGTCCCGTCGACGACCTCTCCGGCGGACAGCGGCAACGCGTCTGGCTGTCCATGGTGCTGGCGCAGGAGACGTCCGTCCTGCTGCTCGACGAACCGACCACCTACCTCGACATCGCCCACCAGGTGGAGGTCCTCGACCTCTGCGCCGATCTGCACGAACGCAAGGGCCACACGATCGTCGCGGTCCTGCACGACCTCAACCAGGCGTGCCGCTACGCCAGTCACCTGGTGGTCATGAGGGCCGGCGGAGTCATCGCCGCGGAGGGCGACCCGGCGACGATCACGACCGCGGAGCTGGTCGAGGACGTGTTCGGCCTGCCCTGCCGGATCATCGACGACCCCGAGACCGGTACTCCGCTGATGGTGCCCACGGCCCGCAAGCGCCGTGCCATGGCCCGGACATCCTAGGGACGGACCGCCCATGCTCTGCACGAGGCTGACGAACGCGAACATCGTCACCATGGACCCACGGCATCCCGTCGCCCGTGAACTGGGCATCTGGCGCGGCCGGATCGTCGGCCTGGACGACGCGGTGTCCTCACTGCCCGCACGCGAGGTGATCGACCTCCAGGGCGCCACCGTGCTCCCCGGATTCATCGACGCCCATGTACACCTCGCCTGGGCGGGGATGAAGGCGAGCACACCCAGTGTGGCCCCGTGCGAGCGGGTCGACGACGTGCTCGCGGTGGTGGCGGACGCCGTCGCGCGCAAAGGGTCCGGCGGCTGGGTCGACATCGGCGGCTACGACCAGCGCGCCCTGGGCCGCCATCTGACCGCCGCCGAACTGGACAAGGTCAGCGACGGGCACAAGCTCTTCATGATGCACGACTCCGGGCACGGCTGCGTGGTCAACAGCGCCGTCCTGGACCTGCTTCCGGCCGAAGTCCCGCACCAGGAAGGGTTTCTCGCGGAGAGCGCCATGACCGCGGCCCGGCGGCTGCGGCTGCCCTACTCGCAGGCGGAACTCGCCGACGCGATCGAGCGTGCCGCCCGCACCTGTCTCGACGAAGGCGTCACGGCATGCGCGGAGGCCGGCATCGGCGGCGGCCTCCTCGGCCACAGCCCCGTCGAGCTCGGGGCCTACCAACTCCTGCGGGACCAGGGCCGACTACCCCTGCGGGTCCAGCTCATGGTGGCCGCGGACACGCTGCGCCCGGTCGGCTCGCACCGCTCGGACGGCATACCCCGCGCCCTCGACCTCGGCCTGCGCACCGGGTTCGGCGACGACTGGCTTTCCGTGGGCGCCCTCAAGGTCTACACCGACGGCGGCATGATGGCCCGGACCGCGGCGCTCACCGCCCCGTACCACGGCATGGACCACACGGGCGAGTTCCAGGACGACCCGGATCGCATCGCTGACACCATCGTGGACGGTCATCTCGCCGGTTGGCAGCTCGCCGTCCACGCGATCGGTGACCGCGCCGCCGACCTGGCGCTGGACGCCCTGGAACGGGCACAGCACCTCCGCCCGCGCCCCGGCGCCCGCCATCGCATCGAACACGCGGGCCTGATCCGGCCGGACCAGCTTCCCCGGCTGGCACGGCTCGGCGCGAGCGCCGTCGTCCAGCCGAACTTCCTGCGCTACTTCGGCGACGACTACGCGTCGGTCATGGGTGAGGAGAGGGCCCCGTGGCTCTACCGCGGCAGGGCGTTCCTCGACCACGGCATCACCCTGGTGGGCAGCTCCGACCGTCCGGTCACCGACGGATCACCGCTGAGGGCCGTCCAGTTCATGGTCGAGCGTGCCTCCGGGACGGGCCGGCTGATCGGCCCGGACGAGGGCATCACCGTCGAAGAGGCACTGCGCTCCTACACCGTCGACGGCGCCTACGCCTGCCACTGGGAGGACAGCGCGGGCACTCTCGCCCCGGGCAAACGCGCCGACCTGGTCGTGCTGGGGGACGACCCGCGACGCGTCAGCACCTCGGCCATCGGTGACATCGAGATCGTGGCGACGTTCCTTGACGGGCACGAGCGGCGCCCGGCAGCATCCGGAGAATGACCGTGCGCAACCTGCTCACGCGTGACCCGGCCGGCGGCACACCGCAGAGCGGTGGCCCGGTCCTCCTCGGCACGAGCACGGACCGACTGCCCTCGGTATGGCAGGCCGGTTCGGCGCCACGCCTGTGGTGCGTGCGCGCGAGCGGGTACGCCGCACGGGCCGCCGCGGACGAGTGGCTGCTCGACGCCGAGGAGCGGGCCCGGGTCCGCGCATTCGTACGGGACCGTGACCGCGACCGGTACCGCGTCGCGCACGTGGCCCTGCGGCGCCTGCTCGGCGCGTACCTGGACGAGGACCCGGCAGCCGTCGGCCTCGTCCGGGAGCCGTGCCCCGGCTGCGGCGAGCCGCACGGCCGCCCGGCCGTGGCGGACGCGCCTTTCCACTTCTCCCTCGCGCACTCCGGCGACCTCACCCTCCTCGCCTTCGCCGGAACCCCCGTCGGCATCGACGTCGAGACCGACCCGTCCCCGGAGGCGGCGGCCGAGATCGGCGCCATGCTGCACCCGCGGGAACGCGCCGAGCTGGCCGCCGTACCGCACCGGGCCCGTCCCGCCTCGGTCGGCCGCTGCTGGACGCGGAAGGAGGCGTACCTCAAAGGCGTCGGCATCGGCCTCGCAGAGGACCCCGCGGTCACCTATGTGGGGACCGGCCCGGCCCCCGCGGACCTGCCAGGCTGGTCACTCACCGACGTCCCGGTCCCCCCGGGCCACGCGGCAGCCTGCGCCGTACGCCGTCCCGGGCACGACCTGCCGGCGCCGGCCTCACGCCCGTCGTCGCTCACCGCAGCCGACCGTCACGAGTTCCGCGCTTGACGACGGTCCGGCAACGGGCTGCACTGGATTCATCGACGCTGCATTCACTCCGTCCAAGGGAGAGCAGCGATGACCACCATGCAAACGTTCAACCTTCTGCAGCCGTACAAGATCGCCGAAGAGACGTTCGTCATCCCGTGGGCCCTCGAGGCGCCGCCCGTCGGCCACTTCCCGATGAACTCGATGGTGATCCGGGGAGCCGAACCGGTCCTCGTCGACACCGGTGCGCCCGCGGTGCGCTCCCAGTGGCTGGAGGCAGCCTGGTCCGTCGTGGATCCCCTGGACGTACGGTGGATCTTCCTCACCCACGACGACCGCGACCACGCCGGCAACCTCCTGCCGGTCCTGGCCCAATGCCCGAACGCGACCCTGCTGACGACATGGTTCTCCGTCGGCCGCATGGCCGAGGAATGGGAGACCCCCATCAACCGGTGCCGCTTCATGACGGACGGCGACACGATCGACGCGGGCGACCGCACCCTGGTCGCCAAACGACCGCCTCTGTTCGACAACCCCACCACCCGCGCCCTCTTCGACCCGAAGACCAGCGTCCTGTGGGCCGTCGACACGTTCGCCACGAACGTTCCGGCCCCCGTGCCGGAGATGGAGGCGCTGTCCCCGGACGAATTCCGCGACGGCCAGTTCTTCGGCGGAAGGCTGGTCTCCCCCTGGGTGGCCATGCTGGACGCCCAGAAGTTCGGGACGGTCGTCACCGACTTCCAGCACCTGAACGCCGAGGTCATCGCCGGCTGCCACTCCCCGGTCCTCCGCGGCCACCGGATCGACGAGGCCTACGACTTCCTGCGCCGGCTCCCCGAGATCCCACCGTGGGCAGACTTCACCCAGGCCGACCTGGACCAGTGGATGGCGGATGCCGAGAGCTCGGTCCCGCCGGAGCAGCCGCGGCCGTCGGCGACCTGAGGGGCCGGAAGGCGAGTTCGAGCTCCGGTCACCTCCCGGTGCCCGACACCTCGATCTCCGCCCACACCTGCTTGCCGCCGCTCAGCGGCAGCGAGCCCCAGGACGCCGTCGTCGCCTCGACGATGAGCAGACCGCGGCCACCCGTCGCCTCCCAGTCGAGGTCCGCCGGGATCACGGGGGAGCGGGGCGAGGTGTCGTTGACGGCGATCCGCAGCCGGTCCGACGACAGCGTCAGGTCGAGCCCCACTTCGCCCTGGGTGTGGGCGATGGCGTTGGTGACGAGCTCGGACACCACCAGCAGCGCGATGTCCACCTCCTCCGCCACGCCCCAGGAGCGCAGCGTGCGCGCCGCGAAACGCCTGGCGTGGAGCACGGCGTTCGTCAGACGCCACACCGTCCAGTGGGTCCGCAGCGGACGCACCCGGGACCCGTCGTAGCGCAGCAGCAGCACCGCGACGTCGTCGTCGCGCCCGTCGGCGGTGCCGAGGAGTTCGTCGGCCACCCGCCCGATGTCGGACGGGTCCGCGGCGCCGAGGGCCTCGCCCACGCGGCGCATGCCGTCCTCCAGGGGGAGGTGCGCCGACTCCACCAGGCCGTCGGTGAGCAGCGTCAGCAGGGTGCCGGGGACCAGGCCCGCCTCTGTCATGCTGAACTCGGCGTCCGCGAGCACCCCCAGCGGCGGCCCGCCCTCCACCACCAGCTCCTCGGTCCTGCCGTCCGGGTGGCGCAGCAGCGGCGGGAGGTGGCCGGCCCGGACGAAGATGGCGATGCCCTCCTCCATGTCCAGATCGACGTACAGGCAGGTGGCGAAGAGGTCCGTCTCCATGCCGACGAGCAGCCGGTTGGCACGGGAGACGACCACGTCAGGGGGATGGCCCTCGACCGCGTAGGCGCGGACCGCCGTGCGCATCTGGCCCATGATGGTGGCGGCTGCGGCGCTGTGGCCCTGCACGTCGCCGATGACGAGAGCCACGTGCCCGTCGGAGAGCGGGATCACGTCGTACCAGTCGCCGCCGACCTCCAGTCCCACGGTCGCGGGCAGATAGCGGGCGACCGCGACTCCGCCGGGCAGCACCGGGAGCTTGCGGGGCAGCAGGCTGCGCTGGAGCATCCTCGCGAGCTCGTGCCCCGCGTCCAGGGCGTGAGCGCGCCTGAGGGCGTTGCCGACCAGTCCCGCGACCGCCGTCAGCAGTGACCGCTCCTCCGGGGCGAACTCGTGCTCGGTGTTCCAGCCCACCAGGCACACGCCGATGAGGCGTCCGTCGGCCGGGAGCGGGACGACCGCCAGACCGCCGGGGCCGATGCCGAGGAGACCCGGTTCCAGGTGGGCGCCGGGCGGCCACAGGCTCATATGGCCGTCCCGCAGGGCGTTCTGCAGCGTGGGCAGCGAGTGGCACGACGCGTCCGGCCACTCGGACCGCCACTCCGTCTGCCACACACCCGGCCAGGCGTCCGGCTCCGGCGGGTCGAGAATGGTGACCAGCAGCCTGTCGGCGTCCAGCTCCGCGACGGCGATCCGGCTCGCGTCCAGGGGCTGGCGCAGAGCGTCGACGACCATGCGGCTGACGTCCCGCACGGTGCTCGCCCCCGCCAGCCGGGCGGACAGCCCCTGCACGATGGCGACCTCGTCGTCGGTGGGGCGCAGATAGACGGCGTCCGCGACCACACCGAGCACCCGTTCGGGCATGCCGTCGGCGCCGAACCGCAGCCTGCAGCGCAGACCCAGCCAGCGCAGCTCTCCGCCCGGCCGGCGGATACGGAACGCCAGCTGCTCCCCGGAGGACGACAGCCTGCCCGGCTCGACCACGGCCATCAGCGCCGGAATGTCGTCGGGGACGGCGCAGGACAGCAGTGTCTCCACCCGCGCGTCGAAATCCTCGGGGGCGATCCCGAGGAGCTCCAGCACGCGTTGGTCGGCCTCCATGTGCCCGGTTTCCAGCGTCAGGGTGAACGCGCCGCTGTGGAGCGGTACCAGCGTGGGCCCCGGATGCGCCCTGGGGCCCGACCGCCCGACGACGCGGGCCGGCACGGATTCGAGTCCGGCGGCCACCTGATCGGCGTAGAGCTCCAGCAGGCTGCGGCGATCGGCGTCGAACCCGTCCGCCGTCTCGCCCGCGACCACCAGACAGCCCAGCTTGGCGGCCCCGTGGCCCAGCGGCAGGGCGCCCAGCGAGAACTTGGGCGGCAGCGTCCCCGGGCCCACGGGGGTCACTCCACGGGCGTCGCCGGAGGCGTACGCGGCCAGCTCCGCAGGGCTCAGCCACAGGGGCCGGGCGGCGCGGAAGGCGTCCGACGCGGGGGAGCGGCTGCCGAGGCCGATGACGGCCGGCAGCGCGTACGTCCCGCCACGGTCCCCCACGACCTCGGCCAGCCGCAGCTCGTCGCCACCCTCGGTGAGGACGTAGACAGCGGCCAGCTCGGCCCCGCAGAACGCAAAACTCACCCGTGACAACGCGCACCGCCTCCGTACGCGGTCATGTACCGCGCTGTTCCCCATGCTGCCGTTGTTCGCGGGGTCGGAGCTAGTCAGAGGACGAAGATGATGCGCCGGGTGGGCCTCCTCGGCCCGGCGGCGCCGGGCGTCGCAGGGGGACCGGGGCGAGGAGGGGACTGCCGCCGGACAGCCCTCCTGGACGTGAGCACCCGACGGTCTGCCGCTTCCCCGGACGCCGCGGCCCCCGTTCCGTGCCTGGGCGCTCGGATCCGTGAGCGACACTCCATCGACCGGATGGCCGACCGGTGTGCTCGCCGGATCGCCGCCGGTCTCTTCCTCGCGTCGGCCCGATGCTCTTGGCCGGCATGCCTGCATGTGGCCAGAGCTCGGAGACACGGAGCGCATGATCGACGACCGGCTGTGTCCGGACCCGACGATGGACTGATCGTCCCCGCCGTCTTCGATGCCTGCGGCGGCGTCTTCCTGCTCCGCCAGTTCTGTCCGGCGGTGCGATCGCCCGGGCTTCCGCTCCGCGCCTGGGCCTTCGAACACACCGGCGAGATCATGACCGCTCGTGACCGGAATTTCGTTTCGCGTCCGGGGGAAGCGCCCCTATTGTGGCGCGGTGACAACTCGGATGATCATTCTCAACGGTGGTTCCAGCTCGGGTAAGTCCGGGATCGTACGGTGCCTCCAGGCCGTACTGCCCGACCCCTGGCCGGCCTTCGGGGTCGACTCGTTCGTCGACGCGCTGCCCGCGAAGATGCAGTCGTCGGACGCGGGACTCGAGGTCGCGGCGGACGGCCGAGTGAGCGTCGGCGCGGACTTCCGGGCGCTGGAGGCGGCCTGGACCGAGGGCATCGTGGCGATGGCCGGTGCCGGCGCGCGCATCATCGTCGACGACGTCTTCCTCGGCGGAGCGGCGTCCCAGCGGCGGTGGCAGAAGGCACTGGGCGGACTGGCCGTGCTGTGGGTCGGCGTCAGATGCGAGAGTGCGGTCGCCGCGGGCCGCGAGATCGCACGAGGAGACCGGGTCCAGGGGATGGCCGCCTCGCAGGCGGACGCGGTTCACCAAGGGGTGACCTACGACGTGGAGGTCGACACCACGCACACCGAATCGCTGGCCTGTGCGCGAACCATCGCCGCCCACGTCCACTGACCCGAGGGCACGACCCTGCGGGACCACGACCCACCAGGCGGGCGGCCCCACCCCGCAGGGGTGGCACACAAGGCAACGGACCGGCCCGGGCCCGATGCCGGCCCGGCCGGCCATCGGTCGCCCCGGCGGCCCGGTCCTGTGACCCTGGGGGCATGCGACGAGGAAGTGGCAAGACGAAGGTCCGCAGGGTCTACGAAGAGCCCGGTCCGGACGACGGCCTCCGGGTCCTGGTCGACCGGCTCTGGCCGCGCGGCCTGAGCAAGGACGCGGCCCACGTCGACGAGTGGCCCAAGGCGCTGACGCCGTCGTCGGAGCTGCGGCGCTGGTACCACGGGCCGGACGGGGAGTACGAGGAGTTCCGGCGACGCTATGAGGCCGAGCTCGCCGAGCCCGCCGCCGCCGAGGCGCTGGAGAACCTGCGTACCGCCGCAGCCGAAGGGCCGGTGACGCTGCTGACAGCGTCCAAGGAGCCGGACCGCAGCCACGCCGCCGTGCTGCTGAGCCTGCTCTGACGCGCATACAACTGGCCGCGCTCGTGGGCGACTTGGATGACGCCCCGTATCGTGGACCGGGCGACGCCCCGGCAGTCGCCCGAACGAGAGGTCCACCGAGTGCACCTGCCCACGGACGACCCGGCGGCCCCCTGGATGACTCCTGTGCCCGGTGGTGTCGTGGAACTCCGCGACGACCGGCGCGGCGCCCGCTGGCGCACCGAGCTCGATCCGTTCCTGCTCGGCACGTATCCCGTCACCACGAGCCTCCACCGCGCCGTCACCGGAGATCCCGCCCTCCGGCCCGAACCCACTGCCGATCCCGTGGCCCTTCCCGTCGTGGCCCTTCCGGTCGCGAGCGGAGCCGCGCCCGTGACGAACATCAGCTGGCTCGACGCGATCGAACTGTGCAACCAGGCGTCGGTCCGGGCCGGGCTCGGCCGGGCCTACTCGCGCGACGCGAGCAGCGGTGAAGTGGCATGGGACCGGACCTCGGACGGCTACCGGCTGCCGACCGAGGCGGAGTGGCAGTACGCCTGCAAGGCGGGCACCAGCGGCTACCGCTACGGCGAGATCGACGACATCGCCTGGTACGCGGACAACTCCGACGGCAGGCCCCACGACGTCGGCGGCAAGAAGCCCAACCCGTGGGGCCTGCACGACATGCTGGGCAACGTGTGGGAGTGGTGCTGGGACCTTTACGACGAGGAGGTCTACGGCTCGTACCGCATCTTCCGCGGCGGCGGATGGGCCGAGTCGGAGCGCGGCTGCGGAGCCTCCGTACGACGCCGCAGCCATCCCACGTTCGCGATCGACGACCTCGGCCTCCGGCTCGCCCGGACCGTGCGGAGCGCCTGAGTTGAAGGGTCCGCGCTCGCTCGCCCGGCCGGCCAAGGACGGGCAGGAGCCCGGGACCGCCGACGTCGGCGTCCATCTCAGGAGCCGGTCACGGGTGTCCGGCACAACTCGGGCCATGCGTGCCGCACTCCTCATCAGCAGCCTCGACGACGTGCTGTTCCCGGCCCCAGGCATCCCGGCCATGCGGCTTCTGAGCGACTCGGCGGCGAGGTGAACCGCCCGGCGGCCCGGACCTGCTGCGGCCCCCGCGGGCGCGAGGCGATCGTGCTAGAGGCGTAGCCGCGGCGCCTCCGCGGCCGGGTCCACCGGGCCGGTCAGCCGGTCCGCCAGCTCACGGGCCCAGCCGGTCAGCCCCGGTACGTCGATGGCGTGCGGCGTGGGGAAGCCGGCGATCCGGTCGGCGCCGCGCAGCAGCAGACGGGCGCCGCCCGCCGTGTTGCCCCGCGCCGCGTGGGTGAGCCCCACCGCGAGCTGGGCCAGGCCGCGCCACAGCTCACGTTCGTCCTCGGGGCCGGACTTCCAGGCGTCCTCGAACACCTCGTGCGCATGGAACGGCATCCCGGCGTCGAGCAGTCGCTGCGCCTCGGAGAGTGTCTCGGCGGGAGTGCGCAGCACACCCTCCGGCTGGCGTTCCACGCCGGGCGCGCCATGGGGGAGGGGGCGCCCCAGCCCGTCCCGGGGGCGGGCGTTGCGCGCCCGGCCCTCGGCGTCGCGGTCCCTGCGTGCCTTGTCCATGCCGCAATTGTCCCTCGTACGCCTCCGTCGTCGACAGGCGGTGTGCCCACATGCCACCCGCCGCAGGCCGGGCGTCCGACGACCCCGCAGAGTGAGGTAATGTTCTCTTGCGCGCTCAGCCAGGGAAACCGGCGGAACCGCGCATCGGGACGTGGCGCAGCTTGGTAGCGCACTTGACTGGGGGTCAAGGGGTCGCAGGTTCAAATCCTGTCGTCCCGACTCGTGAGAGTCGTGAATCGAGGGGCCGTTTCAGAGCGATCTGAAACGGCCCCTCGATCGTTCTAGGACCGGCCGGGGCCCGGCGTCGGGACGCGTGAGCGACCGGACCCGCCGTGATCAGGCCCCGTGGGCGTCGATCCTCGCCGATACGCCTAGGAAGCGGCGGGGGAGGGCCGCGAGGGGTCCGTTCCCGGTGACGACTTCGAGCGGCCGCCGTCGCACATCACCGTGATGACGATCATCGATGTGGGGGACGCGTCCGCGCCCGCGGCGCTGGGAAGGAGCGTCGCAGCCGTCCAGTTGCCCTTGCGTACGCTGATCCATCCCTCACCCACGGCATGTCCGGCCTGCCAGCCGTGGTCCGACCGCGCCCGCGTGAACCCGGCCTTCAGAGCCGTGTCCGCGGTCGCCGACTCGTGCTCTCCCGTCAAGCGTTCGTGGCACTCGGTCGGGATCAGATCCTGCGGCGTCCGTTCCAGCGTGATGCCCTCGGCCTCGAGAGCCGCGGTCAGGTCAGAGACCACAGTGTCCGCGGGCAGCGGCGGACCCGAATGGCGCGGCGGGAGCGGGCCCTTGTCCTCCAGGAGCAGAGCGCCGCAGCCGGTGGTCGCCGTCATCGTCAGCACCGTCATCACGGCCAGGCCCATCAGGCCTGTGCGCTTCCGTCGCAGTCGCACGGTCTCGTCCGCCCCCTCTGTATCTTTCACGGCCGCTCAGTCTCCCACCCCGCCGGGCCACGACTGACGGCGGCTCGACCGGGGTCCCGGGACCGGGGTCCGGAGGTGCCGGGCGCAGGCGGACGGGTCGGCACCCGGAGCGCGTCGTCACGCGGTCCAGGTTGCCGCCCTTGGATCCATGAAGATCCTCGCGAGACTCAACTCCCAAGTCAATCCTAGGGTTTCCTTGCAGCTTCCCAAGAAATACCTTGGCTTCCTGATGACTCTCGATGATCTGCGCGTCTTCGTCGCCGTGTGCCGCGCCGGCAGCCTCAGCGCTGTCGCCCGCGAACTGTCCTGCACCCAGTCCGCCGTCAGCCAGCATGTGAAACGGCTCGAGCGGGAGATCGGGACCGACCTGGTGGAACGGCATCCGCGCGGCGTCGTGCCCACACAGGCGGGCCGGCTCCTCCAGGCGGCCGCCGCCGACGGCATCGCCGGCCTCGACGTCGCACTACGACGCCTCGCGGACCTCGTATGCGGCGACGGCGGCTCGGTGCGCATCACCACCGGCGCCACCACCGTGCGCCACTTCATGTCGGCGGCGGTCGTCGAGTTCCGGCGCCGACACCCCCGGGTCAGCCTGGAGTTCCGGACGGAGAACTCCAGCCGCAGCTGCTTCGACGCGCTCGCGGCCCACGACCTGGACCTCGCATGGATCACCATCGGCGCGCCCGTGCGCGGCGTCGAGCAGCGCCGGGTGATCGACCTGCCCTGGGTGCTGGCCGTCAACGCGGACGACCCGCTCGCCGGCCGGAGCCGCATCGAACCGCAGGATCTCGCCGGCATCCGCCACATACGGCTGCCCGGGAACTCCACGTCGCGCGCCCGGCTCGACGCCGCCTTCGCCGAATGGGGCGTCCACGTCACCTCGGACACCGGCGTCGCCGACTGGGACACCGCCATCCTCCTCGCCGAACTCGGCCTCGGCCACGCCGTCGTCCCCGCCCTGCCCGGCTGGAGCGGCTCCGCCCGTCCTTCGCTGCGCTTCGTCCCGATCCCCGACCTCCCGGCCCTCTCGGCCGGCTGGGCCGTACGGAAGTGGGACGCCCTGTCGCCGCTGGCCCGAGCCTTCGCGGACATGGTCGCCGCCAGGAGCGGCCAGGACACGCTCCCCGGCCGGCGCCACGGGCCCGCCCCGGCCGGGACGGCGCACCGGGGCGTCAGGCGGCCCCCGCGCCCGGTGACATGACGGCTGACGTGCCGACCCCGGTCGGCCGGTCGGCGGGGCCGTCGGCGTGCTGAGCCGGGGGAGAAGCTCCGCCGGTTCACGAGGTGTCGGACAGTCGTCCCAGCCACTCGCTCAGCAGACCGCTCTCCGCGCCGGTCAGCGCCGGTGACGGCGCGTGGGCGAGCAGGGCGTCGAGCGTGGCCGCGGTCGAGGGGATGCCGGCCCCGCTCCGCCCGTCCGCCGGGCCGGCGGACGACGTGGCTTCGGCGTAGGCGTCCGAGGTGAGAATCGCGGCGTGGACGGCGTCGCGGACCCGGGTGGACAGGTCCGCGTCCTCGAAGGTGGTGGGGCGGGACACCAGCATCAGCGCCACCCCCACGTTCGCCGCCATGATCATCTGCGCGGCCACGCGCGGCGCGAGCCGCAGCTTGCCGAGTGCCGCCGCGCGTTCCAGGTCACGGGTGAGGATCCGGTGGGACTCCAGGGCGGCGGCGGGCGGGGTGCGCATGGCGGGGGAGTTCATCAGCCGGTAGAGGTTGGGGTTGGCCAGGGCGAAGGCCACATGGGTGTCCCAGCCGTCCCGCAGGTCCTGGACGGGGTCGGCTCCGGGGCTGTGCTCACGCTTGGTCGCCAGGTACGTGTCGAAACCGTGGTCGACGACTGCCGAGAGCAGACCCTCCTTGTCCCCGAAGTGCCGGTAGAGGGCAGGGGCCCCCACATGGGCCGCCTCGCACACTGCCCGGGTGGAGATGTCGCCGTCGGGGGAGGCCGCGACCAGGTCGGCGGCGACTTCGAGGATGCGGTCACGGGTGCTCATGGCGGCGACGCTACCAAGCCGCGTAGCGGTGCTATCCCCCTGGCGAGGGAGGTCACCTCCGTCGAGGCAGGCCGGCGAGGACGGTCTCGCTCAGGACACGACCCTGGCATATGGACGCCTCCGGGAGTGGCTGTCCGGCGCTACGGGCTCAGATCGCGCCGCCGTTGGCGCGCAGCACCTGGCCGTTGATCCAGCGGCCGGGGCCGGCGAGGAAGGAGACGACCTCGGCGATGTCGGCGGGGGTGCCGAGGCGCTCCAGCGGGTTCATCTTCGACATCCGCTCGATGGTCTCGGCGTCCTTGCCGTCCAGGAACAGCGCGGTGGCGGTCGGTCCCGGGGCGACAGCGTTGACCGTGATGTCCCGGCCCCGCAGCTCGCGGGCGAGGATCAGCGTGACGGCCTCGACGGCGCCCTTGGTGGCGGCGTACGCGCTGTAGCCGGGGAGGGCGAGGCCCAGGACGGACGTGGAGAAGTTGATGACGGCGCCGCCGGAGCGCAGTCGGCGGGCCGCCTGCTGGTCGACGACGAACGTGCCGCGGATGTTGGTGCGGTGCATCCGGTCCAGCGCGTCCAGGTCGAGGTCGACGAGCGGCGCCAGCGTCATGACGCCGGCCGCATGGACGACCACGTCCACACCGCCGTAGGTCTCCTCTGCGAGGTCGAAGAGGGCGGCGACCGCCTGCTCGTCGGCCACGTCGGCGCGGAAGGCGACGGCCTGCCCGCCCGCCGCGGTGACGGCGGTGACCGTCGCCTCGGCCTCCGCCTGGTTGCCGGCGTAGTTGATCACGACGGCGAAGCCGTCCGAGGCCAGCCGCTCCGCGCTCTCGCGGCCTATGCCCCGGGAGCCACCTGTGACGATCGCGACGCGGCGGGGGGCGGGGGTCGAGCTCTGCTCAGTCATCGTGTCGCTCCTGTCGGGAGGTGGGGTGGTATTCGCGATCAGCGGAATCAACGCTAACATGTTCGGCGTAGCGGCGCTACCTTCACCCGGCAGTACGGGCGCCACGGCGTGTGCGAGCACACCCAGGCGGCGGCCGCCTTCTGGGTGCCGCCAAAGGCGCAGGCCAAGGCCGTTCCCGACGCGGAAACCATCCAGCAACTCCTGACCGTTCTCGGCGACAGAGCCCCGCTGTTCAGGGACGCGGTCGAGACGGCCGCGAAGCACACACCCCAGGAACCCTGGTACATGGCGATGATCGGCGCCGACCCGGCCGCCCAGGGCCAGGGACACGGAGCCGCCTTGCTGCGCTCAGGGCCGGCCGAAGCCGACGCGGCGGGTCTGCCTGTTTATCTGGAGTCCTTCGAACCGTCCAACCTCGCCTTCTACGAGCACTTCGGCTTCACCGTGCGTGAGGAACTGCGCCTTCCGGGGGGCGGACCGGCGCTGTGGGGGATGTGGCGCGGGCCGGCCGGCTCCCACTGACGCCGCGGGCAACTGCCCCAGCGGTTCGGCGGGCGACGTGCCCAGCAAGGTCGTGAGCGGCTGCCCCTGCCGGGGTACGGCCCCTGGCGGGGGGCCGTACCCGGTCCCGCCTTTGGGCAGCCGGGGACGGGTGGCCGTGCGCGGCCGCGCGGGCGAGGATCGAGGGCGAAGTGCCTACGCCCTCACCGGGACTCCCGCTCCCGGCGGTCGGCCTCCTCGGCTGCGCGCTCCAGCCGGCTTCGATGGTTCTCCCACCACGCCGGATCCCCGGACGCCATGCCTCGGTTGCTCTTGCTCATCCCGACGGCACCGTCCATGAGTTCCCGGAGGATGTCGGCGTGCCCGGCGTGCCGGTGCGTATCGGCGATCACGCGCACGACCGCATGATGCAGCGTCACCTCGTTCTTTCTGGGCCACCACGGCACCTTGCCGATGGTGTCCAGCGCCAGCGCGTCGATCGTCGCGTCCGCGTGCGCCCACGCCCGGTGGTAGAGCTCCACGACGTACTCGCGTGACTCGTCGGCGGTGGCCCACATGTCCGCGTTGGCCTCGGCACCGTCCTCCAGCCAGGGCAACGGCTCGCCGGAGGGCCGTCCGAAGGTGTCACCGAGGTAACCCAGCTCCACGCCGGCCGCGTGTTTGACCATGCCCAGGAGGTTGGTCCCGGTCGGCGTCAGCGGGCGGCGGACGTCGTACTCGGAGAGCCCTTCGAGCTTCCACAGCAGGGCGTCACGGGCGGACTGGAGGTAGAAGTGAAGGTCGGCCTTGGGATCCGATGCGTTCATGGGCACAGTCTGCCGCTCGCACGATCTTCGTTCACCGCGTTTGTCGACCGCTCTCGGTGAACAGACGGGTGCGCCGGATCCGTCTTCCCGACACGGCAGTTGGGACCGGACCTTCCCCCGGCCGGGCGTCGATCCGTACGAAGTACACGGGCAGCAACTCGTGGCACAGCTCCGGCGCCGGTGAGGCCCCGAATTCTCCCGGCGCTGCCATGGCATTCCTTCACCGGCCCGATGGTGCCCCGAATCTCTCCGTGACCCGACAGCTTGACCAAAGGCACGATTTGACCAAAGGCGGATCAACCGATTTCCGTGCCGCTTCAATCAACGTGCTTCGGCATCGGCCGGAAAACTGTGCGGTCTCGGTCGAGAAGTCACGGCGCATTAGCGGCCGTAAGGCCGACCGGCTCGGCGAGGACCCGCGCAGACGAACTGCCGCTAAACACGCACCGTCACAAACTCCGTAGCGCCCGGAACGCCCTTTCAGGCCAGGTTCCTCCATCCCCGATGTCCGAAGAGAAGGGCACCGATGTGATGTTCCGCGGCTCCTGAGCAACGCTGAAATTCCGTAGCCGAGAAGAAGGAGACTCTGATGCGTCGCTCTGCAACCAACATCGCCTGCGTCACCGGCGTGGTCGCCGGCGTCCTCGCTCTGACAGCCGGCTCTGCCGCAGCCGGCACGCCCCACAGCCTGTATCCGCCCTCCGCGATGGTGCTCACCGTCGGTCAGGGCGAGAGCGCGGCAACAGCAACTGTCGAACGGGCGGTCACCCTCACGTGCAACCCGACCGCCGGCGGGACCCACCCCGACGCCGAGGCCGCATGCGCGGACCTGGAACGGGCTCACGGTCAGCCCGCGCTCACCCTGAACGACGACTCGGATCGCGCTTGCCCGCAGATCTACGCTCCCGTCACCCTCACCGCTGACGGAGTGTGGGAGGGCCGCCGCGTCTCGTACGAGCGAACCTTCCCCAACGACTGCGTTGCGGACTCCCGAGTCGCGGAACTCTTCGACTTCTGACGCCGCCATCGGAAACGCCCAGGACGCCGGCAGGGTGGTCCGACCCCGTGGGGCCGGACCACCCTGCCGCACGACGGAGCCAAGCCGGCGTCACGCTGGAACCCGGCCCGGCTCCGCCGTCGACGACTGCCCGGTCCGGTGACCGTGCGGTGGCGACCCGCCCGTCGACGACCCGTCGGCGGGCGGGCGCTCACCGGTGGCGTCTCACTCGAGCAGCTCCGCATACGCGCCCATGGCGAGGGCGATGTCCGCCTGCGCCCAGAAGCGGTGGTACGTGAACTCCGGCGCGGCGCCGCCCGCAAGGTAACTCTCGATCTTCGACCAGGCGGGGTCGTCCTGGTAGAAGGAGCGCAGCGACGCGAACGTCGACGACGAGTTGATCGTGTCGCCGTTCGGCATCGTGCCCGTCCAGCCGCTGGGCACGTACACCGGGTCGTCGAACCGGCTGTAGTCGGTGCGCGTCTCGGGCACCGCAACGCCGAGGGCGTCCTGGTGGTGGTCCCACATCCCGTCGAGCAGCGCCTTGGCCACGGACTTGGCCTCGGCGTCGCCCGACCGTGCGGCGTAGTAGGTCAGCACCTTGGCGTACGCGCCGGCCACACCCACGTCCTGGGTGTAGTCGGCCACCGTCACGTGCAGACCGGCGTTGGCGCCCGGGTCCGCCGCGTTCCACGTGTCCGGCTTGCCGGACCACTGGAGCGTGGACGGGATCCGGAACGTGCCGTCGGGGTTGACGGTCGTCTCGGAGAGTGCCCAGTCGACCCACTTGTCGAGCACCTCCTTCGCCTGAGCGTCACCCGTCTGCTGGTAGTACTCGGCGACCCGCTCCATGGACCACGCCTGGAAGCCGAACCACTGGTTCGACGGCGGGTCGTGGTAGACCGGCTTCTCGTCGTACGCCATCCCGTAGAAGGTGGGAGTACCGGCTGCCGGGGCCTCGTACCGGCCGCCGACGCTGTTCGTCGCACCGCCCGCGATGGCTCCCTCGTCGGCCTGCAGCCAGCGGTAGAACTCGATCTGCCGGTCCAGGCTCTTCGCCCAGTCGGCCTGCGCCGTCGCCGACTTGGGCTTCAGCGGGGCGTAGGCGCTGAGCGCGTAGGCCGCGAGCGGGTTCTGGTAACCGCCGTGCGCGTGACTGGAGCCGATGCGCCACGCCCAGCCCGCCGAGGAGTCGGTCGCGCCGCCCCAGGCGTAGTACCAGGACAGCAGGTAGTGCGAGCTGTCCTTGCCGGTGCCGGCCGGGCAGGTCGTCGGACCCACGCAGTTGCCGACCTTCTTGAAGTACTTGTCGAACATGGCGTAGCGCAGGTAGTCGCCCATCTTGGCGGCCTTGGCCACCGTTCCGGAGACCTGGGAGCCCTTGCCCTGCTCCTTGGCCCACAGGTCGGCCCAGTAGGCGGCCTGCACGGCGCGGGCGTCCGCGTCCGGGGCGTTGGTGTACTTCCACTGCCTGGCGTAGGACGCGTCCTTGGTGAACAGGTCCAGGTAGCCGTTGGGGCCGCCGTAGGCGAACCGGTCACAGGTCGGCTGCGGCACCGTCTCCCACACCGATTCCTGCGGGCCGCGCTGGAAGGTGTTGATGTACGAGGGGCCCGTCGCGCTCGGCCCGGCCTCGCACTTGCCGGGCTCGTTGCCGTACCCGTAGACGTTGTCGACGTCCTGGAGCCAGTGCATGCCGTAGACGTCGTCCGTGCCGTACGCGCTCTTCAGCTCGGCCGCGATCGGGTCCTTGCCGGAGGTCACGGAGGGCTGGAGCTCGGCCGGGTACTGGGAGGGCTGGTCGTGCTCCGGAGCGTAGGTCGCCGGTTTGTTCGGGTCGTAGTAGGAGCCGGTGGCCTGGTCGGCGTGCGTGGGGATCATGTACTTCTCCATGATCTCCCAGGCGCCGTTGAACTTCGTCCAGTCACCGCTGATCCGGCCGTACATGGCCTGGAGCCAGATCAGGTAGCTGTACGCCTCCGACGTCGTCTCGTGCCCGTGGTCGGGGGCCTCGACGATCAGCGTCTCGACGGAGTGGTACGGGATGCCCTCGGGGGAGAAGTAGCCGTTGGCCGGGTCGGTGATCTTCCCGTACAGCTCGAGGAAGCGCCCGTCGTACTCCTTCGAGCCGCCCAGTTGAGTTACCGTCACCTCGGCCGCCGTGTGGCCGGGGGCGGTCACCCTGAAGGTGGCCGCGCCGGTTCCCTCGCTGTCGGCGGCGATGGTCACCTTCTGTGCCGTGTTCCAGTTCGACGGGGTGAAGGTGAGGCTGCCGCCGCTGCTCACGCTCAGTCCGGTGTTGCCCGCCGAGCGGGCCACGGAGACCGTGACGTTCGAGGACGGCCGGGTGGACAGCTTGACGTCGAACGTGCCTGATCCGCCTTGCTGGACACCGAGTTGCGTGGGTGAGGTGACCAGTGCGGGACCGGTGGCCACGGTGATGCCGACCGGGGTGGACTCGGCCGAGGCGCTCTGGCTGTCGTACGCCTTCGCGTAGAGCGAGTAGTCGCCGGCCGCGAGGCCGCCGGCGCTGAACGTGTACGGCGAGCTGGTGTCCGTGCCCAGCAGGGTCGTGTCGCTGTAGAACTCGACCTTGGTGACACTCGCGCCGTCGGCGGCGGCGGCCGTCGCGGCCAGCGGGATCGAGTCGCCCGCGGAGAAGACCGCCCCGGCTGCCGGGCTGGTGAGCACGGCGATCGGCGGCTGGTGGGCGCCGGTGCAGGGGGTGCCGTTGACGGCGAAGGAGGTGGGCGCGGCGTAGGCGCCGCTGTAGGAGAACTGGGCGCCGGTGCTGACGGCGGCACCGGCGGCGATCGACCGGCTCCAGGCGGGCGCCTTGACCGTGATGTCGCTGCCGGACTGCGACCAGGTGCCGTTCCATCCGTTGCTGAGCTTCTGGTTCCCGGAGTAGGCGTACGTCAGGGTCCAGTCGTCGATCACGTCGGAACCGCGGTTGGTGATGGTGAGGTCGGTGGTGAAGCCGGAACCCCAGTCACTGGTCCGGTAGTCGACGCTGCACTGCACAGCGGCGGCGTGGGCCGGCGAGGTACCGGTCGCGGTCAGGGTCAGGGGGAGCGAGAGGACGGCGGCCAGCGCCGTCAGTACGCGCCTCACTGGGCGCCGTCTTCCTGGTGGAGACATGGGGGTGACTCTCCTAGCGGCTCGGGGAGTTGAGCACGGGCACGCTGAGCACAAGCCTTGAACCAGTGGGAGCGCTCCCACGGTGAGGTCGTGGGGCAGGACTGTCAAGAGTTGTCACAGAAACCGGGGTGCTGAAGTGCGCTCCGTCAAGAAATTTGCCAAGTCCCCTTCTCTGACCCGTCGTTCGGCGCTAGCCTCCGGTGCAACCAGTGGGAGCGGTTCCATCACGGGACACGTCGTTTTCGGCGCGTCCGAGCTGCAAGGAGTCGCTCATGCGTCACCCCCCGCACCTTGCCGTTGCTCCGCCCGGTGCCCTGCCCGCACCGGGCGGTATCGCGCTGCGACGGTTCACGCTTCCCCGACAAGAGTCTCCGGGACGGGACAGAACCGTCCCCCGTTTTCGGTCACTTGGCTGGGAGCGCTCCCACTGTGAAGCCGTGTGCACACAGCTGCTCGACCAGCGCAACGCCCCTACTCCCGAATCGCCGACGAGAGGACACGTCACCCCATGAGCCGCGACACCATGAGCCGTGCCACCGCACCACCGCTGCGACGGAAGCGCACCGCACTGCTGGCCGCCTGCAGCCTTCTCGCCACCGGCGCCGGCGCCGTCACTCTCATGCAGACGCCCGCCGCCGCCGCGGCGATCGCCTGTAGCGTCGACTATCAGACCAGCGACTGGGGCTCCGGCTTCACGACCACCGTCAACGTCAAGAACACCGGCACCACCGCGATCGAGAACTGGACGCTGACATACGCCTACTCGGGCAACCAGAAGCTCAGCAGCGGCTGGAACGGCACCTGGTCGCAGTCAGGCAGCACCGTCACGGTCAAGGGCGCCGACTGGAACCGGTCCCTCGCCGGCGGCGCGACCGTCTCACCGGGCGCACAGTTCTCCTACAGCGGCACCAACACCGCGCCGACGTCCTTCGCGGTCAACGGTGTGACCTGCAACGGCGGCACCACACCCACCGACCCGCCGACCGACCCTCCGACCGATCCCCCGGCCGGTGACAAGGTCGACAACCCGTTCGTCGGCGCCAAGATGTACGTCAACCCCGAATGGTCGGCGAAGGCGGCCGCCGAACCGGGCGGCAGCCGCATCGCCGACACCTCGACCTCCGTGTGGCTCGACCGCATCGCGGCGATCGAAGGCGTCAACGGCGGGATGGGTCTGCGTGACCACCTCGACGAGGCGCTCGAGCAGGCCGGCGGCAGCCCGCTGGCCATCAACATCGTCGTCTACGACCTCCCCGGCCGCGACTGCGCCGCCCTCGCCTCCAACGGTGAGCTCGGTCCCGAGGAACTTCCGCGCTACAAGAGCGAGTTCATCGACCCGATCGCTGCCGCCGTCTCCGACCCGAAGTACGCGAGCCTGCGCATCACCACCGTCATCGAGATCGACTCGCTGCCCAACCTCGTCACCAACGCGGGCAGCCGGCCCACCGCCACCCCGCAGTGCGACGTGATGAAGGCGAACGGCAACTACGTCAAGGGCGTCGGCTACGCCCTCTCCAAGCTCGGCCCGATCCCCAACGTCTACAACTACATCGACGCCGGCCACCACGGCTGGCTGGGCTGGGACGACAACTTCGGCCCCTCCGCCGAACTGTTCGCCCAGGCCGCCCAGGCCGAGGGCAGCAAGCTGGAGTACGTCACCGGCTTCATCACCAACACCGCCAACTACGGCCCCCTGAAGGAGCCGCACTTCACGATCAACGACGCGGTGAACGGCACCTCGGTGCGCCAGTCGAAGTGGGTCGACTGGAACCGCTACGTCGATGAGCTCTCCTACGCCCAGGCCTTCCGCCAGCGTCTGGTCCAGGCCGGCTTCGCCTCCAACATCGGCATGCTGATCGACACCTCCCGCAACGGCTGGGGCGGCACCGCCCGGCCCACCGGACCGGGGGCGCAGACCAACGTCGACACCTATGTCAACGGCGGCAAGCTCGACCGCCGGATCCACCTCGGCAACTGGTGCAACCAGGCAGGCGCAGGGCTCGGCGAGCGGCCGAAGGCGGCTCCCGAGGCGGGCATCGACGCCTACCTGTGGGTCAAGCCCCCGGGTGAGTCCGACGGCTCCAGCTCGGAGATCCCGAACGACGAGGGCAAGGGCTTCGACCGGATGTGCGACCCGACCTACACGGGCAACGCCCGCAACGGGAACAACATGTCCGGCGCGCTGGGCGGTGCCCCGGTCTCCGGCCACTGGTTCTCCGCGCAGTTCCAGGAGCTCATGAAGAACGCCCACCCGGCGCTCTAGGGTCTTTCGTCCGGATCGGGCCCGGCGTGATCCGAACGAGGGGCTCCAGGGTCCTCGTCCGGATCGAGCACCGCAGGATCCGGACGTGAGGCCCCGGCAGCGGGCACACCGCGCGAGCGGTGACCCGCGGGCGCACCGACGCGCCTCGGCCGACCTGGACAGGCCATGACCCGCAACTTTAGGGTCATGGCTCTCAGGACGCCGAGGCGCGTCACAACGTTCCGCCGTGGAGTACACGAATGGTCACCCTTGCTGATGTCGCCCGCCACGCAGGCGTCTCCGCCAGCACGGTCAGCTATGTCCTCAGCGGCAAACGCCCGATCTCCGGCAGCACCCGCGAGCGGGTCGAGCGGAGCATCGAAGAACTCGGCTACCGGCCGCACGCCGGCGCCCGCGCACTCGCCAGCAGCCGGTCCGGCATCATCGCGCTGATGGTGCCGCTGCGCACCGACATCTACGTGCCCGTGATGCTCCAGATCGCCATGGCGGTCACCACCACGGCCCGCGCACACGGCTACGACGTTCTCCTGCTCACCGGGGAGGAGGGGCCGGAGGCCGTGCGGCGCATCGAGGGCAGCGCGGTGGCGGACGCGATGATCGTCATGGACGTGGAACTCGACGACGAACGGCTGCCGCTGCTGCGCGCCGCCCGGAGCCCCGCCGTACTGATCGGACTCCCCGCCGACGCCGGCGGCCTCAGCTGCGTCGACCTCGACTTCACGGCAGCCGGGGCACTGTGCCTGGAACACCTGGCGGGGCTCGGCCACCGGGAGATCGCGTTCATCGGCGAGGCCCCCGGGGTCTACGAACGCCACACCGGCTTCGCCGAGCGCACCCTCGCCGGACTGCGCTCCGCCGCCGGGACGCACGGCCTGCGGCTCCTGCACCGCCCATGCGCGAGCGGCTGGACCGCGGTCGCCGCCACCCTTGGGCGGGTCCTCGAGGAACGCCCCGGCACCACGGCCTTCGTCGTGCAGAACGAGGCCGCCACCGACCCCCTGCTGGCCCTGCTGCGCCAGCAGCGGCTGGCCGTTCCGGAGGACGTGTCCGTCGTCGCCATCTGTCCCGACCAGGTCGCGGCGCAGGCCCCGGTGCCGCTGACCGCCGTCACGGTTCCCGCGCAGGACATGGGCCGGCGAGCGGTCGAGCAGGTGGTGGCCATGCTGGACGGCGGGGAGGCGGCGGAGACCGTGCTCCTCGCACCCGAACTCACCGTGCGGGCCAGCTCCGGCCCCGCTCCCCGCTGACGGTGCCGCACCGCGCCGGGACCGGAGGGAGAGGACACCGTGGCCACAACCGCCGATGAGGCGCGCGCGGAGTTCCAGGCGTTCTTCGAGCGCCACTACGCCGAACTGGCCCGTCTCGCCCATCTGCTGACCGGCGAGGCCGACGCCGCCGACGACCTCGCCGCCGACGCGATGCTCGCGCTGTGGGACCGCTGGGACCGTGCGAG
Organism: Streptomyces sp. Tu 2975; assembly: GCF_009832925.1. Taxonomy (GTDB): domain Bacteria; phylum Actinomycetota; class Actinomycetes; order Streptomycetales; family Streptomycetaceae; genus Streptomyces. Next base: position 1,010,860 of record NZ_CP047140.1, on the reverse strand, counting down.
CGCCGCCGACCATCCCGTCGCCTACGCCCGCGGAGTGGTGGCCAACCTCGCCCGCAGCCGCATCCGGAGCGCCGTCAGGGAACGGCGCCGGGTGGCGCTGTTCTGGTCGCAGCGCTCCGAGAAGACCGACGGACCCGACGTCCCCGTGGTCGTCGACGTGCGGGAGGCGCTGCGGGCGCTGCCGTTCCGTAAGCGCGCCTGTGTCGTACTGCGCCATGCCTTCGACCTGTCGGAGCGCGATACGGCCCTGGCGCTCGGTGTCTCGGTCGGCACGGTCAAGAGCCAGACCTCCAAGGGCATGGCGGAACTGCAACGGCTGCTGGGTCCCATGGCAGCCTCTGAGCTGGTCGGAGGCCGGAACTGATGGACGAGGTGCGCAGGCGGCTGCGTGAGGCGGCGGCGTCGCACCGCCCCGACCGGGAGCGGATGCTCGCCCGCGTCGAGCGCGGCATGGCGGAAGACCGGCAGCCGGCGGGGGCGGTGCCGGCGTACCGGCCGGGCCGGGCGAGCCGGCTGACGATCGCCGGAGCGACGGTGGCGGTCGTGGCGGTCCTGGCGCTCGGCGGTCACACCGTGGCGACCATGGGCCGCGACGACGACGGCGCGGCGGCCGGTGCGGCGTCGCCGCCCGCCTCCCCGGCGCCGGGCGGCACCGAGCGGCCGTCGGCGCGGACCGAGGACGGCCATCTGTGGTCCGACGGCTCCGTCGACCCGCACAGCAACAGCTACTGGGCGCAGAGCAACGTCACGGTGAAGAACCGCGAGGTGCTGACCTCGCTCACGGTGGAGCTGAGGATCGCCGACACCGGGGGCTTGGCGAGCACCGGCGGCTGGCGCACCCGTCCGGCCGGCGACTTCGACTTCTCCGCACGGAAGGAGAGCGGCGCGCTCGTCTACCGCTGGACGCTGCGGCCGGGGCGCACGGTCCCGCCGGGGCAGCACGTCTTCGCCGGCCAGTACGACCATGCGGAGGGCGGCCGTGACGCGGGTGGGGACACGTACACCGTCCGGTCCGAGGCGACGGGGGAACCGGCCGCGGTCCACGGGGACTTCGCGCGCACACCGTCCTGACCGGCTTGGGCAGAAAGTCGCGCGGCGGCGGCAACCTGGGCCCTTTCTGTGGCGACCTTCCGGCGTAGGACTTCACCCCCACATCCGAAAGGGCCCAGAACACATGAGCCGACACAAGCGGAGCCTCCGGCGCCGCAGGACGATCGCCGCGCTGGGTGCGGCGCTCGGGCTGACCGTGACCGGGATCGTCACCACCAGCATGCTCAACACGGCCGGAGCGGCGACCGCGTGGCCCAAGCCCAACGGCAGCTCGCCCGTGACCGCAACCATCGAGGTGTCCGGCACGTACGACGGCGGGCTGAAGCGGTTCCACGGCAGCGGTGACCTCGGTGACGGCGGCCAGGGCGAGGGCCAACCCCCGATCTTCAAGCTGAAGGACGGCGCCGTACTGAAGAACGTCGTCCTCGGCTCGCCGGCCGCCGACGGCGTCCACTGCATGGGCAGTTGCACGCTGCAGAACGTCTGGTGGGAGGACGTCGGCGAGGACGCCGCCAGCTTCAAGGGCAAGTCCGCGGGCTCCGTCTACACCGTCTACGGCGGCGGCGCGCGGAAGGCGTCCGACAAGGTCTTCCAGTTCAACGGGGCGGGGAAGCTGGTCGTCACCAAGTTCCAGGTCTCCGATTTCGGCAAGCTGGTCCGCTCCTGCGGCAACTGCTCCACGCAGTACAAGCGGTCGATCATCGTCAACGACGTGGACGTCACCGCGCCGGGGAAGTCCCTCGTGGGCATCAACACCAACTACGGTGACACGGCGGCCCTGCGCAACGTCCGGATCCACGGCGACAGCAGCCGGAAGATCAAACCCTGCATCCGCTACACGGGCAACGACTCCGGCGACGAACCGGCCGAGACCGGCAGCGGTCCCGACGGCACGTACTGCCGGTACAGCTCCTCGGACATCGGTTACAACTGACGCCGGAGCACGGTGAAGGGCCCCGCCGGCCGTGACCGGCGGGGCCCGCGTCGTACCGGTACCGGCAGTGTCAGCCGGTGTTCCGCCACGGCGCCCAGTCGCCCAGATACACCTCGCGCGTCGCCGACCTCGCCTGGACGAGGTCCAGTTGGGGCCGGTTCTCCGGCACGGTGATCCGCGCCCCGGGGCCGGTGTTGCGGTACTCGGCGTACCGCTGCGCCTGCCACGGGTAGGCGTCCCGCATGTTCGTGTACGGCTCCACCGCGTCGATCCCCGGACCGATCACGCTGTCGCGGACCACCAGTGACGGCCACGCGGTCGGGTCCGAACTCGGCACCCACGGCCGGGAGAGCTTGTACGCGCCGTCCTCCGCGCCGCTGCTGATCCGGCACCGCACGGCGAGGTAGCCGTACGGGTTGTCCCGCGCGGTGGACGGGGCGAACACCATGCCCTTGGGGGTGAGGTCCTCGTCCCTGGCGAGGGTGTGGAAGCGGCAGTGTTCGAACACGGCACGCCCGCGTCCGAAGACGAAGTCGACGTCCCCCTCCGCGTAGCAGTGCGAGAAGTACTGCCGGGCGACGGTGGACACGGAGGGCGAGTCGGCGTACAGGGTGTCCTGGTGGCCCAGGAAACGGCAGTGGTGGAACGCCGAACGGTCGCCGCTCACCTTGATCGCGACGGCCTGGGTGCCGCTGATCTCCGGATGGTCGGCGCGCAGCCAGTCGTTGGCGAAGGTGATCCGGCGGGCGGTGAACCCGGCGGCGCGCACCGTGGTGGTGGCGGAACCGCTGGTGCCGTACGTACCCGAGCCGTCCGGCTTCGTGGTGCCGGCCGCGTTGTCGTACACGACGACGGTGTCACGGGGGTCCGGGCTCGCGCCGATCAGCGTGAGTCCCGCGAGGGACTCGCCGATCGTCACCACCTCGCGGTAGACCCCCGGGGCGACGACGATCGTGAAGCCCGTGCCGCCGACCGCGGACACCGCGTCCTGGACGGTGGTGCGGTCGCCGAGCCCGCCCGGGTGGACGTACAGCGTCCGGCGGCCGGGCCGGGCCGCAGGTGAACCGAACGGTCCGAAAGGGGAGCGGTCCGTGACGGCACTTGCGGGGCTGTGCACCGCGAGTGCGAGGGCCGCCCCGGCACCCGCGGTGAGCAGGGCACGGCGGCCGACCGCCGCGCCCGGGGAGTGCGTGGCCATGATGAAACTCCTTGTCCCGTCAGCGCAGCCGGCCCGCGCCCGCGCGGTGCGTGACCAGCCCGGGCACCGCCCGCGGATGGTCGAGGCGGGTGCGCAGCGTCGGCGTCCAGCCCGCGCCCGACCGCAGGGTCTCCTCGGGCACCTCCGCGTTGTGGACGGCCACCAGATCGACCGCCCGGCCGTTGACGTGGTTGCGCTCGGCGGTGACGGGCGAGTCCTTCCACTTCTTGAGGATCCGGCCCGCGCCCACACCGGCCGGGAGCGTGAACGAGTTCGCGTCTGCGACGAGCTGGGACTCCGCGCCGATGCCGAAGCTGTACGCATAGGCGTCCTTGTCGACGACGTAGTGGTTGTTGTACGTGTCGACCTTGCCGAAGCGGACGCGCGGCGCGCGCTCGACGATGTCCCGGAAGAGGTTGTGGTGCAGCGTGACCCGTAGCTTTCCGCGGTCCGTGTCGCCGGCACTGTCGCTGTTGCCGATCATCAGGGTCTTGTCGTGTTCGGCGAAGACGTTCCACGAGACGGTCACCAGGTCGGCGCCCCTGACGATGTCGAGCTCACCGTCGTGCTGCTGGTACACCTCCCCGTAGTAGGACGGCAGGGAACTGTCGGGACGGCGCCCGTCGGTGAACGTGTTGTGGTCGATCCACACATGGGTCGACCCGTACACCACGAGGCTGTCGTACTCGGAGTTCCACGCGCCGGTCGCGCCGTCCGTCGGGTCCCACTGGGGGAAGCAGTCCAGCGGGCTCTCGAGGGTGAGGTTGCGGACGATGACGTTGTCGACGTCCTTGACCTGGAGACTGGCGCCGACGATGCCCGCGTCCTTGCCGACGCCGACGATGGTGGTGTTCGCCGGCACGTACGCCTTGATCGCCTGCGCCTGGTTGGCCGCCGACACGGCGCGCAGGTCCTCCTGGGCGCCGCTGACGGGGGTGTCGTAGCCCCATACCGCGGGGTCGTAGTCGGCGAGATAGGCGTCGAAGTCGTAGCCCTCCGCCTCGAACGCGGCGCAGCCGGACGCGGTGGCGTCGAGGCTGCCCTTGACCTTGATGATCCGGGGTGCGTCGCCGTCGCCGGCGAGCGCGGCCCGGAACCCCTCCCAGGTGGTGACGGTGTGCACCTGCGCGGGGCGGGCCGCAGCACCGCCGGTGGTGCCGGTGCCGAGCGAGGCCCAGCCGTCGTTGGCGGGCAGGGTATGGCGGGCGGTGTCCCGATGGGGAGTGGCGTGCGCCGCCGCGGTGGCGGTCAGGACCAGTGCGGTGCATCCCAGGGCCGTCGCGATGATGCGTCCCTGACATCTCAGCGTGTGCGTGGTGCTGTGCATGGTGCGGCTCTCTTCCCGGTTCAGTCGGCGGCGGGCCAGGTGATCCACGACTCGGGCACCTCGTCCTCGAGCCGGCGGACGTCGCGCGGCGCGATCACGTCGGCGCTCAGCAGCGCTTCGGCGACCATCCGTGCCACGGCGATCGCGCCCGGCGGATTGAAGTGCGTGTTGTCCTGCTCTTCCGGCGTCCAGTTGAAGTACGCCTTGGTGCCGTCCGGTCCCAGCTCCTGCCAACGGGCGATCGACAGGGCCTGCACGTCCAGCAGCGCGGTCCCCTCCTCGGCGGCCAGCGCCCGCATCGCGGCCGGGTAGTCGCCGTGCGTCGGGACCGCGGTCCCCTGCGCGTCGAACCTGCGCCGCTCCACGGACGTCGCCAGCACCGGCCGGGCGCCGCGCTCGCGGGCCCCTGCGACGTACCGGCGCAACTGTGCCGGGTACGTCGACCAGGGCTCGGTGTACCGGGCCGGGTCGGCGCTCTTCGCGTCGTTGTGGCCGAACTGCACGAGCAGCAGGTCACCGGGCGCGATCCGGGCCAGCAGGGCGTCCAGCCGGCCCTCGTCGACGAAGCTCTTCGAACTCCGGCCGTTCACGGCGTGGTTGGCGACCCGCAGCCGCTTGTCGAGGAAGAAGGGGAGGGCCATGCCCCACCCGGTCTCGGGCGCGGCTTCAGCGTACTTCTGCGCGGCCGTGGAGTCCCCGGCGATGAAGAGCGTGCGGCTCCGGCCGCCGGTGGACTGCCCGGCCACGGCGGCGGGGGCCCCCGCGGCGGCGAGCGGAAGGCTCGCCGCCGCGGCGACCACCTGACGGCGGGTCGGCCTCACCCGTTCTGCTGCTTCCACTCGGCCTGGGCCTCGTTGAGCTGCTTCGCCAGGGAGTCGAGGAACTCCTTCGCCGACATCTTGCCGAGCAGCACCTTCTGGAAGGCCGGCTCGTTCTCCGCCTTGGAGATGGTGTTCCAGTCGGGCAGGTAGTACGGCAGCTGCACGATCTTCGTCGAACCGCTGGACAGCGCCTCGGCCGCCAGCCTGGTGGGTTCCGCCTTCTGTACCCAGGCGTCCTTGGCCGCCTCGGTGTGGGCCGGGATCGCGCCGGCCGACTCGTTCCACCGGCTGTTGGACTCGTGGGACGCGGCGAACTCGATGAACTTCCAGGCGGCCGTCTTGTTCTTGCTCGACTTGAACAGGCCCAGCCCGTCGACCGGGTTGGAGACCTGCACCCGCGTGCCGTCGTCGGTGGTCGGCAGCGGAATGCCACGGAACTTCTCCGTGCCGAGTGCCTTCACATGGTCCTTGTAGGAGCCCAGATTGTGGTTCAGCATGCCGATCTCGCCGCTGTCCCACTGGGCGACCATCTTGGTGAAGTCGTTGTTCACGTCCGCGGCAGGGGTGCTCTTCTTGAACAGTGCCGCGTACTTCTCCAGCGCCGCCACGTTCTCAGGGGCGTTGACCGTGGTCCTGTCGCCCTGCCAGAAGGCGTCGATGCCGCTCTGGCCGTACATCGCGTCCAGCGCCTGCGCGATGGACCCGGCGCCACCGCGGATGGTGTAACCGAAGCGGTTCTTGTCCTTCGCCGTGAGCTTGTCGGCGGCCGTGAAGAACTTCGCCCAGGTGGTGGGCGCTTCCAGTCCGGCCTCCTCGAAGAGGTCGGTGCGGTAGTACAGCACGCCGTTGCTGGCGGACGTCGGCACGGTGAACATGCGGTCCTGGCCGCCCGCGGCCTTCACGTTCTCCACCATGCCGGCGTTCAGCTTGCCGTTGAGGGAGCTCGCTGCGATGCGCTCGTCGAGCGGCTCCAGCGCGCCCTGTGCGGCGATACCCGCCAGCATCGCCGCCCCGACGCCGCCGACGTCCGGCAGGCCGCCGCCCTGGATGGCGGTGTCGTACTTCGACTGGACCTCCGTCGAGGCGACCCCCACGTAGTTGACGTCGATGTCCGGGTGCTTCTTCTCGAACTCCGCGATGATCTCCTTCCACACGTCGGTGCGGACACCGCCGTTGTTGTCCCAGAAGGTGATCTTGCCCTTGCCGGATCCCTCGTCGCCCTTGTCCCCGGCGCCGCCGCTGCCGTCGTCGCCGCAGGCGGTGGCGGTCAACAGGAGCGCCGTGGTGAGGGCGAGGAAGGAGGCGGCTCTGCCCCGTCCCCGGTGGAAGATCGTCATGGTCGGCTCTTTTCTGCTCGTACGGGTGTGCGTGTGCGTGTCCGTGCGGGGGTGCGTGGAGAGGTGATGCGGAACCGGGTGAACGTCGCGGCGCCGGCGTGACCCGCCGCTGTCCGCTCCGCGGCGGGCGCGGTGGCGAACAGGCCGAGGAGGGCGCCGGTCCAGCGCCAAGGGGTGGCGGCGAAGACACGGCCGGACGGCAGTAACCCGTCCTGGCCGGCTCCGGGCACGGCGGCCGAGAAGCGGCATCTGGCACCGGCCCCGGTCTCGATCCGCAGCAGCGCCCGGCCGTCCGGCGCGGGCCGTGGGCGTGCCGCGTCCCGTTCGCGCGCCGCGACCGCCTCCGCGAAGCGGTGCACCAGCTGGACCGTGCCGTCGGCGGCCCGCTCCAGACCGATCCAGGCGTACGCGTCCCCGAGCACCGCGAGTCCCGCCCGCGCGCCCGGTTCCTCGTCGGCCAGGCGCAGTTCGACCTCGACGACCGCGTCGGTCGCGGGCAGCCGCTGGGTGAGGACGTTCGGCAGCCTGCGGAGGTCGTCCACGTCGTCGCCGCGTAGGCACATCAGCCGCAGACCGTCGCCCGAGTGCAGCGGGGCCCAGCCCTCGCCCGGGTTCGCCGCCCACTGCCACTGGCGGCCGAAGCGCCCTCCGGGGAAGCCGTCGTCGGTGGCGGGGGCGGAGCGCGGCTGCTCCGGCAGGTCGGGTTTGGGGTGGAGGAGGACGGGCGAGCCGCCGTCACCGAGGACGGGCCAGCCGTCGTCGTCCCACTGCATGGGCTGGAGGTGGATCACGCGTCCGTAGGCCCCGCGGTCCTGGAAGTGCAGGAACCAGTCCTCGCCGTACCGGGTGCGTACCCAGCCGCCCTGGTGCGGCCCGTTGACGGGCGTGTCGCCCTGTTCGAGGACGACACGCTCCTCGTACGGGCCGAAGAAGTCCCGGGAGCGCAGTGCACCCTGCCATCCCGTCGCGACACCTCCGGCCGGGGCCAGGATCCAGAACCAGCCGTCGTGCCGGTACAGCTTGGGGCCCTCGAGGGTGAACCAGCCCGGGATGTCGTCCCCGTCGACGACCGTCTTCCCGTCGTCGAGCAGCGCGCTGCCGTCGGGCCGCATCCGATGGCCGGTGAGCCGGTTGTTGATCCCCGACCGGGACCGGGCCCAGGCATGGACGAGGTACGCCTCGCCGGTCTCCTCGTCCCACAGCGGACAGGGATCGATCAGCCCCTTGCCCTCCTTCACCAGATGCGGACGGCTCCAGCCCCGGCGTACATCGGTCGAGTTGACCTGCCAGATCCCGTGGTCCGGGTCGCCCCAGAAGATCCAGAACCGGTCGTCGTGATGACGGATCGAAGGTGCCCACACACCGCTGTCCTGCCGAGGAAGCGCGAAGGCCGCCGCGGGCTCCAGCCGCTCCAGCGCATGCCCGATCAAGGTCCAGTTGACGAGGTCCCTGGAGTGCAGCAGCGGCAGCCCGGGGGCCCGGCCGAAGCTGGAAGCGGTGAGATAGAAGTCGTCGCCGACCCGGACCACGTCGGGGTCGGACCAGTCGGCGGCGAGAACGGGATTGCGGTACGTCCCGTCGCCGAGGTCCCCGGTCCTCATGCCGTCACCGCCTTGTGGGCCAGGGCCGCGGCGCCGTCCCGGTCCAGGCGCCCGTCGGCGACGACGGTGACCACGCGGCGCACCAGCGTCTCCTGCGGCCCCAGCGGCAGCCGCTCCACCGCGGCGAGCGACGAACCGACGCCCGGGTATTCACCGGCCCTGACGAACCACGGGTCCTCCCGGGTCCGTGCGGTCGCCCCGGCGAACACCAGCGTCCAGCCCTGCCCCGCGACGGCGAGCCAGTCGGCCCGTGCACCGTGCACCGTGCTCTCGCCCTCCGCGTCCGCGGTGAACACGGCCGGAGCCGCCGGCTCCTTCGGCGCACGCCAGAAGAAGCCGCCGTAACCTGCGCCGTCGCGCCCGTTGGTGGCGGGACTGCCCACGGACAGCGCCGCACCGCTCGCGTTGGTCAGCGAGAACGTGAAATCCAGCGCCCAGGCGGTGCCGGTCAGAGGCGTGACCGCCACCGTGCGGTGCTCGCGCAGCAGGCGGCGCCCGCCGGCCACCCAGCTCAGCTCCTCCACGAAGCCGTCCGGGTCGCGCAGCTTGAACCCGTCGTGGCGCTGCTGCCCGTGGTTGTCGAGCTCGGTGGGACCCTGCCCGCGCACGAAGGTCCGTCCGCCCCAGAAGTTGTGGCCCTCCACGTCCGGTACGGCCACCCCGGCGCCCAGGTGGTGCGGATGGTCCGGCGGCGCCAGTTCGGTCACCGGGACGCCGGCCGGCGTGGTGACGGGATGAAGGCAGGGACGGGGGGAGGAACGCCGGTCCAGGTCGGCGGGGAGCGAGTAGCGGGCGACGGGCCGGCCCGAGCAGTACAGCTGCGTTGAGCTCATGGCGTGGTGACCTCCGTCGACAGGGCCCAGGGCGCGCCGAGTTCGGAGTAGAGGCGGAGCGACTCGGCGCCGGCGGCGACCAGCGCGTCGATGCCCGGGACCACCCGGCGCGGGGCGTTCCCCTCCTCGGCGTGCCGCCATGCGTCCGGCGGCAGCCGAACCGGTTCCGGGGCGGTGCGCACCGCCTCGACGACGCGCATGAACGCGCCGCAGACATCGGGCGGCACCAGCAGCGCGTCGCCCCGCGTCAGGTGCCCGACGAGGTTCTCCAGCAGATCGGTCCGGCCGTGCACGGTCTCGTGCGGGCCGTGCCCGGACCGCTGGACCAGCACGCGGTCCTGCTTGTACCAGAACGTGATGCGCCCGCTGCTGCCGTGCACCACCACGTACGGCTCGGTGGCCACCTCGGCGCAGAGCGTGGCCGCCACGGCGACCCGTCCCCCGCGGGACGTGGTCACCCGGACGCACGACGTGTCGTCCGACTCGATGTCGTTGGCGCGGAACAACTCCGTCTCCACGCCCGCCACGTCCTCCGCGCGAGTGCTGCCGTCCAGCGCAAGAGCCGTCGACACCGCGTGGGCGAGTGGATTCGTCAGCACCCCGTCGACCACGTCGACACCGTCGAGACGGCGTCGGCCCGCCCACGGGGAGCGCCGGAAGTACGCCTCGCCGCGCACCCACGCGCCGGCCGCGCCCACGCCGCGCACTTCGCCGATCACTCCGTCGTCGACGAGCGCGCGGACGGCCGGCAGCGCGTGCGAGCCCAGCGACTGGAACCCGACCTGGCAGACGGCACCCGCCTGGGCGACGCCGTCGGCCATCCGCCGGAACTCCTCGTACGAGGGGGCGGGCGGCTTCTCGAGCAGCAGGTGTGCACCGTGCCGGGCGGCGGTGAGCGCCAGGTCCGTGTGCGTCTGGATCGGTGTGCAGACGACGACGATCCGGGCGCCGGTCGAGGCGAGGAGCGCGTCCAGGTCCGGCCCCTGCTCCGGGGCGAGGTCGAGGCCGTCGAAGCCGGCGAGCTCGTCGGGGGACAGCGGGCGCAGCTCGCAGACCCCGGCCAGGCGCACCAGGCCCTCCTTCTGGAGCCGGGCGATGTTGGCCAGGTGCTGCCGGCCGTGGCCCCGGGCGCCCGCGAGCACGACGGGCAGCGGCTCCACCGTGGTGCTCATCCCTTCACCGCCCCGGCGCTGAAGCCCGTGATCAGCCACTTCTGGATGAACGCGAACACGATGACCACGGGAACGGCGGCGATCACACCGCCCGCGGCCAGGGCGCCCAGGTCGACGCTGTCCGCGCCCATCAGCGTGTTGAGACCGACCGGGATGGTCTGCTTGTCCTGGTTGTTGAGGAACATCAACGCGAACAGGAAGTGGTTCCAGGCGTGGACGAACGCGAAGGAGCCGACGGCGACGAGCCCGGGCCTCAGCAGGGGCAGCACCACGACCCGGAAGGCGCTGAACCGGTTGCAGCCGTCCACCCACGCCGCCTCCTCCAGGGAGTACGGCACGTTCCTGATGAAGCCGCTGATCAGGATCATCGACAGTGGCAGCTGGAAGACGGTCTCCGCGATGATGACGCTGACCAGCGAGTTGATCATCTGCAGGCCGGCGAAGATCTCGAAGAGCGGGACCAGCAGCAGCGCGCCCGGGACGAACTGGGAGCACAGCAGGGCCAGCATGAAGCCCTTCTTGAGGCGGAAGTCGAAACGGGCGAGGGCGTAACCGCCGGCCAGCGCGACGACCGTGGTCATCACCAGGACGGCGATGCCGGTGATGAGGCTGTTCTGGAAGAAGGTCGCGAAGCTGCGCTCGGTCCACACCTTCGCGAAGTGCTCGCCCGTCATCGGCCACGGCACCAGCGAGGTGGAGCCGGTCGGGCGGACCGCGAACAGCAGGATCCAGTAGAAGGGGATGAGGGTGAACAGGAGGTAGATGCCGAGCGGCAGATAGATCTGCCACCGCGGGACCTCGTCCCAGGCGCGCCGGCGTTTCGTGGGAGCGGGCCGGGCGGGGGGCGGGACGACGGGCGAGGGTGCCGCGCCGCGCGTGGCCTGTGTGGTGATCACTTGTCCTGGCCTCCGAACTTGCTCAGGCGCAGATAGACCATCGAGAAGAAGAGCAGGATCACGAACGCCACCGTCGTCAGCGCCGAGGCGTAGCCGAAGTCGTGGGCGTCGACGCTGGTGTTGGCGATGTAGAGCGGCAGCGTGGTGGTCTCACCGGCCGGTCCGCCACCGGTGAGGGTGTAGAGCAGGTCGACGTTGTTGAACTCCCACACCGCCCGCAGCAGCGTGGAGAGGATGATCGCGTCCTTGAGGTGCGGCAGGGTGATGTGGAGGAACTGCCGTACCCGGTTGGCGCCGTCCACCTCCGCCGCCTCGTACAGGTCCTTCGGCACGGACTGGAGGTCGGCGAGGATGAGGATGGCGAAGAAGGGGACACCGCGCCACAGGTCCGCGACCACGGCGGCGGGGAAGACGGTGGCCGTGTCGGACAGCCAGGAGGTGCCGTACTCGCCGATGCCCATGTCCGCGAGGTAACGGGTGATGCCGGTCTGTGAGTTGTAGAGCAGTACCCAGATGGCGGAGGTCAGCACCCCGGAGACCGCCCAGGGCGAGAAGACCAGCGCGCGCCCGAGGGCCCGGCCGACGAAGGTCTGGTTGACGATGAGGGCGAGCGCCAGCCCGAACAGCAGCTGGAGGCTCACCTCGACGACGACCCACTTGAAACTGAACGTCAGTGTGTCCCAGAAGTGCGGGTCGTCCGTGAAGATCGTCGTGAAGTTCGACAGGCCTGCGAAACCGTTCCGCCAGGGCTTGGTCGGGTTGTACTCCTGAAGGCTGTAATAGAAGACGCTGAGCACCGGATAGGCGATGAAGCCCAGCATCAGGAGCCCGGCGGGGGCTACCAGCAGATACGGCAGCCGGCGGGGTGCCGCTCCCGTTCGGCGGCCACGGGCTCCGGGCCGCCGGGCCGGTGGCCCTGGCGATTTCTGCGCCACAGCTTGGGCCATGACTGCATCTCCGATCTGGGGTAAGCGCTTTCTCCGGCGCTGTGCGGATGTCGGGCGAAGAAGAAGGGGGTTGGGCGAAGAGGAGAAGAAGGGGGGCGACGTGAGGCAGGGGCCGCGGGCTCAGCCGGCGTACGGATCCGGCACTTCGCCGGGCCTGGCCAGGAAGGCGAAGTCGCAGCCCGTGTCGGCCTGGGTGACCTGCTCGCTGTAAAGAGCTCCGTAGCCGCGCTCGTAGCGGGCCGGCGGCGGTGTCCACTCGGACCTGCGCCGCTCCAGCTCGGCGTCGGTGACCTCCAGACGCAGGGAACGCGCCTCGACGTCGAGGGTGATCAGGTCCCCTGTGCGGACCAGGGCCAGCGGCCCTCCGACATAGGACTCGGGTGCGATGTGCAGGACGCACGTGCCGTAACTGGTGCCGCTCATCCGGGCGTCGGAGATCCGCACCATGTCCCGCACACCCTGCTTGAGCAGATGGTCCGGGATCGGCAGCATCCCGTACTCCGGCATGCCGGGACCGCCTTTGGGGCCGGCGCCCTGAAGGACCAGCACATGGCCGGCGGTGATGCCGAGGGCAGGGTCGTTTATCGTGCGCTGCATCGTCCGGTAGTCCGGGAACACCACGGCCGGTCCGGTGTGCTTCAGCAGATTCGGATCGGCGGCGACGTGCTTGATGACCGCCCCGTCGGGGCAGAGGTTCCCGCGCAGCACCGCGACGCCTCCCTCCTTGGCGACGGGCTTGTCACGGGGGCGGATCACATCGTCGTTGTGCACCTGGGCGCCCTCGAGCTGCTGCCGCAAGGTGGCGTGGGCGACCGTGGGCCGGTCCAGATGGAGCAGATCGCGGATGCGGGACAGGAAACCGGGCAGCCCGCCCGCGAAGTGGAAGTCCTCCATCAGATAAGGCCCGCCGCCCGGACGGACGTTGGCCAGCACCGGCACCGTACGGGCGATCCGGTCGAAGTCGTCCAGACGCAGTGTCACGCCCGCACGCCCGGCCATGGCGATCAGATGGATGACGGCGTTCGTGGAGCCGCCGAGGCCCAGGACCGTGGTCACCGCGTCCTCGAAGGCCTCACGGGTCAGGATCCGCGACAGCCTCAGGTCCTGGCGCACCAGCTCCACGATCCGCATCCCGGACGCCGCGGCCATGCGGTCGTGCCCGGAGTCGACCGCGGGGACGGACGAGGCGCCGGGGACCGTCACCCCGAGCGCCTCGGCAGCGGCCATCAGGGTGGCGGCGGTACCCATCGTCATACAGGTGCCGGGGGAGCGGGCGAGACCGCTCTCCAGCTCACTCATCTCGCAGTCGCCGATGAGCCCCGCCCGCTTGTCGTCCCAGTACTTCCACATGTCCGTGCCGGAGCCGAGTACTTCGTTGCGCCAGTGGCCCGGCAGCATCGGCCCCGCAGGCACGAACACCGTCGGCAGGTCCGCGCTCGCGGCACCCATCAGCAGCGCCGGCGTGGACTTGTCGCAGCCGCCCATCAGCACCGCGCCGTCCACCGGGTAGGAGCGCAGCAGCTCCTCCGTCTCCATCGCCAGCATGTTGCGGTAGAGCATGGGCGTCGGCTTCTGGAACGTCTCCGACAGTGTGGAGACCGGGAACTCCAGCGGGAACCCGCCCGCCTGCCACACCCCGCGCTTGACGGCCTGGGCGCGGTCACGCAGATGCACATGGCACGGGTTGATGTCCGACCAGGTGTTGAGGACGGCGATCACGGGCTTGCCGAGATGCTCCTCCGGCAGATACCCGAGCTGACGTGTACGGGCCCGGTGGGAGAACGAGCGCAGCCCGTCGGTCCCGTACCACTGGTGGCTGCGCAACTGCTCCGGCCGCAGGCTCATATGCCCCACCCCGCCACGAGCCCGGCGACCTCGGCACGCCGCTTCTGCGGGAGCGGACTGCTGGGCGGCCGCACGTCACGGCGGCACAGGCCGAGCGCGGCGAGGGCCTCCTTGACGACCGTGACGTTGTCCGCCGACCGGTGGGCGGCGCGAAGATCCTCCAGCGGCCGGATCCGCTCCCACACCTTCATCGCCGCCGCGTGGTCCCCGGCGCGCAGCGCCGCGAGCATCTCCAGCGAGATCGACGGGGAGATGTTGACCAGCCCGGAGGTGAAGCCGGTGGCGCCCGCGGAGAAGTAGGCGGGCGCGTACAGCTCCGCGAGACCGGCGATCCACACGAACCGCTCGAGGCCCGCGTCGCGGGCGAACGCCGCGAACTGCGCCGCGTCCGGTACCGCGTACTTCACCCCGACGACATTGGGGCACAGTTCCCCGAGGCGCGCCATGCGCTCGCCGCGCAGATGCGGACTGCGCACGTAGGGGACCACGCCGAGCTCGGGCACGGCCTCGGCGATCGCCCGGTGATAGTCGAGCCAGCCGTCCTGCGACACGTAGGGGTGCACCGGCTGATGCACCATCACCATCTGGGCGCCCGCGTCCCGCGCGTGCCGAGCGGAGGCGACCGCGGTCGGCACGTCCAGGCCGACGCCGACGAGGACGGCGGCCCGGCCGGCGGACTCCTCGAGGGTCAGTTCCGTGACGGCGCGCCGCTCGTCGGGGTCGAGTGCGTAGTACTCGCCGGTGTTGCCGTTGGGGGTGAGGGTGCGCACCCCGCCGTCGAGCAGCCGGCGCACCAGCGCCCGGTGCGCGACGGTGTCGACGGTGTCGTCGCGGGTGAAGGGTGTGACCGGGATGGCCACCACGTCGGCGAGGGCCTCGCGCAGCGAGCTGAAGCCGGGATCGGTGCTCACGCCTGGTCCTCCTCGGCCTGCTCGGGGAACGCCCGCTGGACGAACGAGTCGATGTGCTCGTGCAGCGCGCGGGCCGCGGCGTCGGCGTCCCCCGCGAGGGCGAGCTGAAGGATCTCGCGGTGCTCGTCGGCCTCCCGCTGCCAGGACGGGTCGGCGGCCCACGCCACGGTGGAGACCAGCGCCGCCTGGTCGCGGACCTCGTCGAGCATCCGGGCCAGCAGCGGATTGCCGCAGGGGAGATACAGGGCCCGGTGGAACTCCCGGTTGGCCAGCGACCGTTCGGCCTGGTCGGCCGCCTCGTCGGCCCTGACGAGTGCCGTTCTCGCGTCCTCCAGCGAGGCGTTGCGGGTGATGGAGCGCCGCAGCGCCTCCGGCTCCAGCAGCAGCCGCACGTCGTACACCTCGCGTGCCATGTCGGCATCGACCATGCGGACGGTGGCGCCCTTGTACTGGCTCATCACCACCAGCCCGGTGCCGGCGAGGGTCTTGAGTGCCTCCCGCACCGGGGTCTTCGACACACCGAATCGCGCGGCCAGTTCGGTCTCGACCAGGGACTGGCCCGGGCTGAGGCCGCCGGTGAGGATGGCGTGCTTGATCGCCTCCAGCACGTACTGGGTGCGGGAGGGGATCGGGGTGGGAGCGAAGGTCATCAGCACTCTCAGATCTCGCGTATCGCGTCTCATATATGACGTACGAAGTGCAACGCGCCGAACGTAGAGCCGACTTGGCGAGCAGTCAATGCTTCGGACGCGATTCGATGCGATGTCCGGTTTGTTGCGGCACAAGTCCGAGATCCAGCAGATGACCGGACGGGTGGTCGAGTGGTGGCTGCGGTCAGTACCCTTGCCGTGGTGATGACCAACGCCCTCTTGTCGAGAGCCATGAGCGGCACCGTCGGCCTGCCACTGCTACCTCTGCCGGATCGTGTCGCAGAACTCCTGTCGGAGCTGGGAAGTCCGCCGCGGCTGGCGGCTCACCTGCGAGCTGTCCATGATGTCGCGCTGCCCGAAGCTGCCGGGTCATTGCAGCAGGCAAGGTGTCGTCGCCCGGACGGCGGCGAATCACACGTCGAACGCGGTGAGGGATCCACCCGGGACTCGACGCCCCGGCCGGCCCCGGACCGCACGAGGGCCCGGCCGTCACGGCCGGGCCCTCGGAGCGGGACAGGGGAGCGTCAGACGATGTTCTCCGCGATCTCCGCCTGCTCGCGGGCGGTCCCGTACGCCGCCGGCGTGCCGTACGAACGGCGGGCGACGAACCACCACACCGTGGCCAGGATCAGCACCGCCGCCAGCGCGATCGAGGCGTAGTTCATCGAGTCGACGGTCACCGGGTTGGACTGCGGCAGGCAGAACAGGACGGTCACGCACGCCACCCACACCACGGCGGTCCAGCCGATGGGCTTGCTCCAGCGGCCCAGCGACCACGGACCCGGCTGGAAACGGTCGCCGGCTCGCAGCCGCAGATAGATCGGGATGGCGTACGCGGGCGTGATGCCGATGACGTTGATCGCGGTGACCGCGCCGTACGCGGTCGCGGAGTACAGCGACGGGACGGCCAGCAGGCAGGCGAAGGTGACCGACAGCCACACCGCCGGGACGGGCGTCTGCGTCCTGCCGCTCACCCTGCGCCACAGCGCGGAACCGGGCAGCGCGTTGTCCCGGCTGAAGGCGAACACCATCCGGCTGGCCGCGGCCACCTCGGCGTTGCCGCAGAAGAGCTGCGCGACGATCACCACGAGCAGCAGCGCCGTGGCGGCACCGGTGCCGAGGGCGTCGATGAAGATCTGCGCCGGCGGTACGCCGGTCGCGGTGTCCTGGGTGCCCGCGTAGTCCTGGATGGCGAAGGTCAGGCCCGCCAGCAGCGCGAACCCGGCGATCCAGGAGACCCAGATGGAGCGCACGATGCCCTTGGCAGCGGCCACGGACGCGTTGGAGGTCTCCTCCGAGAGGTGGGCCGAGGCGTCGTACCCGCTGAAGGTGTACTGCGCGAGCAACAGGCCGATGGCGGCCACGTAGACGGGGTTGTCCCAGCCGGTTCCGTTGACGAACTCGCCGAAGACGAACCCGGGGGACCGGTGGTCGGACGGCACGATCGCGAGGGCGCCCACGATCAGGGCCACGCCGCCGAGGTGCCACCACACGCTGACCGAGTTGAGCAGGCTGACGAGCCGTACCCCGAAGAGGTTGAGGGTGGCGTGCAGCAGCAGGATGCAGATGAAGATGATCATCGTGGAGCCGGGCGTGGGCTCGATCCCCCACTGGAGGTTCAGAAACGCGCCGGTGAACAGGGCGCAGCCGTAGTCGATGCCGGCGATGGCGCCCAGCAGACCGAGAAGGTTGAGCCAGCCCGTGTACCAGCCCCACTTACGGCCGCCGAGCCGGTCGGCCATGTAGTACAACGCGCCCGACGTCGGGTAGGCGCTGGTCACCTCCGCCAGGGCCATGCCGACGCAGAGGACGAAGAGACCGACGCCCAGCCAGCCCCACAGCATCACCGCGGGACCGCCGGTGCCCAGCCCGAATCCGTACAGCGTCATACAGCCGGACAGGATCGAGATCACGGAGAAGCTGATGGCGAAGTTGCCGAAGCCGCCCATCCGCCGGGCCAGGACGGGCTGATAGCCGAGCTCCCTCAGCCGTTCCTCCTCGTCCTTGGGAGGGGTCCGGCCGGAATCCGACCACTTCGGCGGGGATATGGACATCGAGGTACCTCCGGGGAAAGGCGATGCACGTGAGCGGACAGGGCAATGGGATGGTGCGGGCGGGCAGGACACAGCGCGACGGGGAGTACGCGCCAGGGGGAACGGAGAGGGGCCGTGGCCCGGTCGTGCGGCGGGGGGCTCAGCCGTACGGGCCCGTGGCCGGGCCGGGACCGGGCCCGGCGTCATGCGCCGCCGCGAGGCAGCGGGTCCGTGCGCGAAGGAACACCTCCTCCGCGAGCGCCGCGTCACCGGGATCGGGCGTGCGGTACGCCCACGGAAGCGTCGCGTAGAACGGGCCCAGCGCCTCGAACACCCGGGCGGCGTCGGCGAACCGGAGCGCGCCCCACAGCGCGTGGGCCAGATGGCTGAGATCGAGCAGCGTGCGCGTCGCCGCGGGCGCGACGTCGAACCAGTCGTGCAGGGCCAGCCGGCCGTCGCGGGCCGCGTCGTCCGTGACCCAGTGCAGGTCCAGCGCCTTCTCCTGGCCGTTCTCACGGCGGTAGCGCTCCACCCGTACGTAGAGCGGCAGCACCTTGAGCGGCGATCCCAGCGGCGCGGACGAGGAGGCCCACTGGACGAAGTTGACGGCCTCGGAGAGATGGGTGCCGGACCGCCGGGCGTACACGAACTGCAACATCCGGTGGTACGCCTCGCGGTTGTGCGGATCGCGCTTGTCCGCCTGTGCGAGCAGGCCCCACGGGCCGGGGAAGAGCATCGGCCCGGGCGGTGCCGTGCGGTGCTCGTCGAGCCGCTGCCCCTCGTCGAGCCGGGCGAGCGCCAGCAGGCACACCCACGGCACCGGGTCCTCGGGCGACCGGTGCGCCGCCGCCCGGCATGCTTCCCAGGCCTCGTGCCACAGGTCCTGGGTGTGCCGGTGCGCGTCGCGGTGCGCCCGCAACGCGCGTTCGACCGCGACCCGGCAGTGCATCACCGCCGCGGCGGCGCTGTCGGGTTCCTCCGCACGCCACGTCCGCACCGTGTCGGAGCCGGCGGCCACCGCCGCCAGCACCTGGGTGCGCTGGGTCCACAGGGCCCAGTCGGCCGTCGCCTCGAGGAGGTTCCGCATCGACAACCAGCGCCCCGTGCGTAAGTCCTGGAGCGCGCTGCGCAGTTCCGTGTCATGGCCCGCCGGATGGTAGACCGGCCGGAAGGAGTCCGGGGCCATCAGCACGCTACCTTTCCCGGGCATGCCCGGGAGAGGCCGCCTAACACGGCTGCCGGGCCGTCGAGCCCGTCGCCGCGGCCGTCGAGCCCGTCACCGCGCCGACCGGTCCGCCGGCCGTCGCGCGGTCCGCTCCGTGTTCCGTCGCAGGGTGGAGCCAGGGGGGAGAGTTGGTCGTCATCGGGCCTCTTGGGGCAGTGGGGGGCTGAGGCGAGCGTCGACGGCGGTGGTCGGCCGGACGTCGACGGCGGTCGGGCACGTACGGGGAACCGCGCCGTCCCCCGCATCGCTTCCGCTGCGGGCCGATCTTACTCAAGCCGCGCCGCGCGGCAACCGGTTGACCACGTCGCCGCCCGCCGGGGCGTGGTCCGCCGCCCCTTGACGGCGGCGGCGGCCTGCCCCACGCTTTCGTCTGCGATCAAGGTTTCTTCTACCGGAGAGCGGGGTGGCCGATGACGGGCCCGGTGCTTGCCGTCGACCAGGGCACCTCCGGCACCAAGGCGCTCGTCGTCTGCCCCGAACGCGGCGTGATCGGCACAGGCTTCGTGCCCGTGTCCCCCCGCTACGGCCCCGGCGGACGCGTCGAGGTGGACCCCGCCGAGCTGCTCGACTCCGTCCTCGGCGCAGGGCGCAGGGCACTCGCCGACGCCGGTGAGCCGGTCGACGCCGTCGGCCTGGCCAACCAGGGCGAGACCGTCCTCGCCTGGGACCCGGCGACCGGCGAGCCGCTCACCGGGGCGATCGTCTGGCAGGACCGGCGCGCCGAACCCCTTTGCGCCGAACTCGCGGCGCACGCAGCAGAGTTGACCCAGCTCACCGGCTTACCGCTGGACCCGTACTTCGCCGCGCCCAAGATGGCGTGGATCCGTCGCGAGCTCACCCGCGAAGGCGTCGTCACCACCAGCGACTCCTGGCTCGTGCACAGGCTCACCGGCGCGTTCGTCACCGACGCGGCAACCGCCGGCCGCACCCAGCTCCTCGACCTCGACCAGGTCGCCTGGTCGCAGCGGGCACTCGACCTGTTCGGCCTGTCCGGCGAACGGCTGCCCGAGGTCGTGGACGCCGCGGGGCCCGTCGGAGTCACCACCGCCTTCGGCCCCGGGACACCGCTCACCGGACTGCTCGTGGACCAGCAGGCGGCCCTCCTCGCCCAGCGCGTCACCGAACCGGGCGCCGCCAAGTGCACCTACGGCACGGGGGCCTTCCTGCTCGCCCACACCGGTCACCGGCCGCACCGTTCCACCACCGGGCTCGTCGGCTGCGTCGCCTGGCGGCTCGGCGGAAAGGCGAGCTACTGCCTGGACGGCCAGGTCTACACCGCCGCCTCCGCCGTCCGATGGCTCACCGGCCTCGGGGTCGTCTCCGGCGCCGCGGACCTCGACAGCGTCGGCTCGACCGTCCCCGACAGCGGCGGCGTCACCTTCGTGCCGGCGCTCGCCGGACTGGCCGCGCCCTGGTGGCGCGGCGACGTCAGAGGCTCGGTCACCGGCCTGGGACTCGAGACCGGCCCCGGCCACCTCGTGCGCGCACTGTGTGAAGGCATCGCCGCACAGGTCGTCTGCCTCACCGAAGCCGTCGCCACCGACCTCGGCTCCCCGCTGACCGCGCTGCGCGTCGACGGCGGCCTCACCCGGTCCGCGATCCTCATGCAGGCGCAGGCCGACCTGCTCCAACTGCCGGTTGAGGTCTCCGCACTGCCCGACGCGACCGCACTGGGAGCCGCCGCCGTCGCCCGCCTCGGCATCGACCCACGCCTGACACCGGAGCAGGTGGTCCCCGCCCGGAAGCCGTCCGCCGTCTACGAACCCCGTATCAGCGCCGACCGGGCCGCCGAACGCCTCGGTGCCTTCCGCGCGGAGGTCGAGGCCCTCCTCGAGCGCTCCCCGTCGGCCGCCGGGGACCACGGCACGCGATGACCGTCACCGCCGGCGGCGAACTGCCCGACCGTCTGCACGACGTGATCGTCGTCGGCGCCGGAGTCGTCGGAACCGCCGTCGCCCGCGAACTCGCCCGCCACCGCCTGCGCGTAGCCCTCGTCGAAGCGGGCGACGACGTCGGCAACGGCACCTCCAAGGCCAACACGGCCATCCTGCACACCGGCTTCGACGCGGCGCCCGGCACCCTGGAGTCCCGGCTGGTACGCGAAGGCCGGCACCGCCTCGCCGCCTACGCAGAACAGAGCGGCATCCCCGTCGAACCCGTCGGCGCGCTCCTCGTCGCCTGGGACCGGGAACAGCTCGCCACCCTGCCCGCACTCGCCGCCAAGGCCGCCCGGAACGGCTACCACGCCACCCGCCTGCTCGACGCGGCCGAACTCGCCCGCAGGGAACCGCACCTGGGCCCCGGGGCGCTCGGCGCCCTCGAGGTCCCCGACGAGTGGATCATCTGCCCGTGGACGACGACCCTCGCCTACGCCACCCAGGCCGTCCGCGCCGGCGTCGACCTGCACCTGAACTGCCGGGTGCAGTCCGTCACGGCCGGCACCCACCACGAACTGGCCACCTCCCGCGGCCTGTTGCGCACCCGCTACCTCGTCAACGCGGCCGGACTGCACGCCGACGAGCTCGACCGCCGCCTCGGCCGCCAGGACTTCACCGTCACCCCCCGGCGCGGCCAGCTCATCGTCTACGACAAGCTCGCCCGCCCGCTCGTCGGGCACATCCTGCTCCCCGTGCCCACGGCGCTCGGCAAGGGCGTCCTCGTCGCACCGACCGTGTACGGGAACGTGATCCTCGGCCCCACCGCGGAGGACCTCGACGACAAGCGGGACACCGGCTCGAGCGCCGAAGGCCTCGAGACCCTGCGGGCCACGGGCCGACGGATCCTGCCCGCACTGATCGACGAGGAGGTCACCGCCGTCTACGCCGGACTGCGCGCCGCCACCGGACACGACGACTACCGCATCCGGGCGCACCCCCGCCTGCGGTACGTCACGGTCGGAGGCATCCGCTCCACAGGACTGACCGCCTCCATGGCGATCGCCGACTACGTCACCGGCCTCCTCGGCGACGCGGGACTCCACCTCGGACCCGCCCGCGACCTCGAACCGGTACCCATGCCGAACATCGGCGAGGCCCGGCCACGCCCGTACCAGCGGGCGGACCTGATCGCCGCCGACCCCGCGTACGGGACGATCGTCTGCCACTGCGAACGCGTCACCCGCGGCGAGATCCGCGACGCGCTCACCAGCACCGTCCCGCCCGGATCGCTCGACGGACTGCGGCGCCGCACCCGGGCCCGCGGCGGCCGCTGCCAGGGCTTCTCCTGCGGACCCGCCGTTCGCGCGCTGTTCGAGGACGGCCGCCGATGAGCCGCACCGAGCGGGCCGTGGACGTCCTCGTCGTCGGCGCCGGACCCGCCGGGCTCGCCGCCGCGACCCACCTGGCCGCGGCACGCGCCGGCCGTGTCGAGGTGCTCGAACGCGAACAGGAGCCCGGCGGCATCCCACGCCACAGCCACCACCGGGGCTTCGGACCACGCCACCGCCCGACCACCGGCCCTTGCTACGCCAAGCGCCTCGCCGACGCGGCCCTCGCCGCCGGCGCCGCGGTGCGCACGGGTGTCACGGCCACCGGCTGGGCGGGCCCCCGCACCCTCGACACGACGGGCCCGCACGGCCTCGAGCGCCTCACCGCAGCCGCCGTCGTCCTGGCGACCGGCGCCCGTGAACGGCCGCGCAGCGCCCGGCTGGTCCCCGGGACCCGGCCGGCCGGCGTCCTCACCACCGGCGAACTCCAGCAGGCCGTACATGTCCACGGCCAGCCGGTCGGCAGCCACGCCGTCGTCGTGGCCACGCCAGGCGACGACGCCGTCGCCCGCGCCGCCGTCGACACCCTGCGGACGGCCGGGGCCCACGTCGTCGCCCTGGTCACCGAAGGGACCCGCGGCCCCCTGCCGTCACCGCGCCACCGGTTCCCGCTGCTCACCGGGTCGACCGTCGTGGAGCTCACCGGCCACGGCAGGCTGACGGGCGTCCGCATACGGGGCGACGACGGCCGCGGCGCACTCCTCGACTGCGACACCGTCGTGTTCACCGGCGACTGGATCCCGGAGCACGAACTCGCCCGGCGCGGCGGCATCGCCCTCGCCCCAGGCACCCGCGGACCGGCCGTCGACACCGCCTTCCGCACCGCCGTGCCCGGCGTGTTCGCCGTCGGGAACCTGCTGCACGGCGGCGAGCCGGCGGTGGGCGCCGCCGCCGAGGGCCGCGGCGTCACCGGCCCGGTCCTCGCGCACCTGGCCGGCACGGAGCCCTGGCCGGGCGGGGGAGTGCCGATCCTGGTCGAACCGCCGCTGCTGTGGGCCGCACCGAACCGTGTGGACCCCGACGGCCCGCCGCCGCTCGGAGAGCGCTTCACCCTGCGCGTCGCGGAACGCCTCTCCGCGCCCGTCCTCGTCGTCCGCCAGGACGGCCGGGTGCTGGAGCGGCAGCGTCTGCCGCACACCGCCCTGCCCGGCCGGCCCCTCCACCTGCGCGCCCGCTGGACGGCCGCGGCCGACCCCGGCGGCGGCCCGGTCCGCGTCAGCGTCATGTCCGATTCCCGCCGGACCGGAGCCGGAGGGCCGCCCATACTGGCCGTATGACGACCGAGGCACGCACGGTGGAGGACAGCCGGTACCAGGCGGTGAGCAGCCGGGACGCGCGTTTCGACGGAGTGTTCTTCTTCGCCGTCTCCACGACCGGCATCTACTGCCGGCCCAGCTGTCCCGCCGTCACGCCCAAGCGCGAGAACGTGTCGTTCCACCCCACCGCCGCGGCCGCCCAGAGCGCCGGCTTCCGAGCCTGCCGCCGCTGTCGGCCCGACGCGGTCCCCGGCTCCGCCGAATGGAACGTCCGCGCGGACGTCGTCGGCCGGGCCGTGCGGCTGATCGGCGACGGCATCGTCGACCGGGAAGGCGTCGCGGGCCTCGCCGACCGGCTCGGCTACAGCGCCCGCCAGGTACAGCGCCAACTCAACGCCGAACTCGGCGCGGGCCCCATCGCGCTGGCCCGTGCCCAGCGCGGCCACACCGCACGCGTACTCCTCCAGACGACGACGCTGCAGGCCGCCGAGATCGCTTTCGCGGCCGGCTTCGCCAGCATCCGCCAGTTCAACGACACCATCCGGGAGATCTACGCCGCCACCCCCACCGAACTGCGCGCCCTCAGACCCGGACGCCCCGCAGCCGACAAGGGCGCCGCCGGGATCCCGCTGCGGCTCGCGCACCGGGGCCCGTACCTGGCGGACCGGATGTTCGACCACCTGGCCGCCCACGCCGTCACCGGCATCGAGGAGGTCACCGGCGGGCCCGGCGACCGTACCTACCGCCGTACCCTGCGGCTGCCCGGCGGGGCCGGGATCGCCGAGGTCCGCGAACGCCCCGGCAGCGACCGCTGGCTGGACTGCCGACTGCATCTGACGGACCTGCGCGACCTGACCACCGCCAACCAGCGGATGCGCCGCCTCCTCGATCTCGACGCCGACCCGTGCGCCGTCGCCGAGCGACTCGCCGCCGACCCGTCCCTCGCGCCCCATGTCGCGTCCCGCCCCGGCCTACGTATCCCCGGTGCGGCCGACCCCCATGAATCGGCGATCCGCACAGTGGTCGGAACGTCGGCCGCGAACACACTCGTGGCCGCGCACGGCGAGCGGCTCTCCGCACCGAGCGGCGGCCTCACCCACCTTTTCCCCGCGCGCGGGACCTGACCGGTACCGACCACCCCGCGCTGCGCGCCCTGGCAGATGCGCTTGCCACCGGCGACGTGGTGCTCGACCCCGGCGCGGACCGCGAGGAGACGGAGCTCCGGCTGCTGCGGTTGCCCGGCATGGACGCCCGGACCGCCGCCCGGATCCGCATGCACGCCCTCGGCGACCCCGACGTCCTGCTGCCCGGCGACCCGGCGGTCCCCGCCGGCGCGGACACCGGGCGCTGGCGGCCTTGGAGTTCCTACGCGATGCACCACCTGTGGGCGGCCGCCGGCAGCCCGGCGAGCCGACCGCGCATCTCCCGCCTCACCCGGACGGTCCAGCAACGCAACGGCCCCGGCTCCCGGCGGCCCGAGAGTGGATGACGTCGCCCATCCTCGTCGCTCCCGGGAGTACCGATGACCCCCCTCAACCGACGTGACCTCGGTCTGCTCGTCCTGCGCGTCGGGACCGGCGCCGTCCTCGTCGCCCACGGCACCCAGAAACTCTTCGGCTGGTTCGGCGGCGGCGGCCTCGAAGGCACCGCCAAGGGCATGGAGGCCATGGGCTTCCACCCGCCCAAGGAGAGCGCGATGGCCGCGGGCATCGCGGAGGCGGGCGGCGGTGTGCTGCTCGCCCTCGGGCTCGCCACTCCCGCCGCGGGCGCGGCGGTGACCGGCAACATGGCGGGCGCCGTCTCCGTCCACGCACCGGCGGGCTTCTTCGCCCAGTCCGGCGGCTTCGAATACCCGGCGTTCCTCGGCTTCACCGCGGCCGCCATCGGCGTCATGGGCCCCGGCCGCTACTCCCTCGACCATGCGACCCGCCACCGCTTCGACGGCCCGTGGATCCTCGCGGCCGCCTTCGCGGCCAGCGCGCTCGCCGCGGCCGCGGTCGTCGGCAGGCGGGCGAGGGGCCAGATCGGGGCGGACGTGGACCCGGGCGCCGAGAAGGACCAAGGGGTCGACACCCTGGAGGACTAAGGTCTTTCGAGCATCAGCGGCGGGCGCGCGACATCTGCCTGACCGGTTCGTCCGGCCGCACGGCCTTCGTGACCGACACCGAGCGAGCGATGGTGGTGTCGACAAATGGTGAAGGAGATGCCGGCGAGCATGCCCTCGCCCCGGATCCGAGGGATCGAGCGACGGCTCAGGGTCACGCGCCACGTAACCTCTCCGTGTGCCCGCACAACGTCTGCATCGCGTCGCCGTCCTTGTGCTCGAGGGTGCGAAGCCGCTGGATGTCGGAATCCCCGCGCAGGTTTTCACGACCCGAGCGAGCATGCCGTACGAGGTGCGGGTGTGCGGGGCGGCACCCGGTCTCGTGACCGGCGGCGACGGCCTCGCTTACTCCGTCGCCCACGGCCTCGACGCACTTGCGTGGGCCGACATCGTGTTCGTCCCGGGCTACCGGTTCCCGGACCGCGACGACCCGCCGCAGGCCGTCGTCGAGGCACTGATCGCCGCCCACGACCGTGGCGCGCGGCTCGCCGCCATCTCGACGGGTGCCTTCGCACTCGCCGCGACGGGTCTGCTCGACGGCAGGCGCGCCACGACGCACTGGCACTACACGCGGGCACTCGTGGCCAGGCATCCGCTCGTCCGGGTGGACGAGAACGTGCTGTTCGTCGACGAGGGCAGCGTGCTCACCTCGGCCGGCGCCGCCTCCGGCATCGACCTGTGCCTGCACATCCTGCGCGGCGACCTCGGAGTGGCCGCGTCCAACCACGCGGCACGGCGTCTGGTCGCGGCCCCCTACCGCAGCGGCGGCCAGGCCCAGTACGTGCCGCGCAGCGTCCCCGAGCCGCTCGGTGAGCGGTTCGCCGCCACCCGCGAGTGGGCGCTGCACCGGCTCGGAGAGCCCCTCACCCTCGACACACTGGCGCGGCAGGCGGGGGTCTCGCCGCGCACGTTCTCCCGGCGCTTCGTCGACGAGACCGGCTACACGCCGTTGCAGTGGGTGATGCGCGCCCGCATCGATCTGGCCCGCGAACTGCTCGAGCGCTCGCAGCGGAGCGTCGAACAGATCGCCGCCGACGTCGGGCTCGGCACCGGAGCGAACCTGCGCCTGCACTTCCAGCGCATCCTCGGCACCACACCGAGCGAGTACCGGCGCACCTTCACCCGGGGCGAGTGACCCGCCCGCCGCCGACAGTGGCGGGATCCTTTTGAACCATGGCGATCCCGCCACTGTCAGCGGCGCGAGCCGCGGGCGAGCCTTGTGCGGAAGGGAAGGGACACTCACTCATGACTCGCATCGCCATCAATGGATTCGGCCGCATCGGGCGCAATGTGCTGCGCGCACTGCTGGAGCGCGACAGCGCCCTCGAGATCGTCGCCGTCAACGACTTGACCGAGCCCGCCACTCTCGCCCGGCTGCTCGCCTACGACAGCACGGCCGGCCGGCTCGGGCGCCCGGTGACCGTCGACGGGGACGCCCTCGTCGTCGACGGCCGTCGGATCACGGTGCTGGCCGAACGCGAACCGGCGCAGCTGCCCTGGGCCGAACTCGGCGTCGACATCGTCCTGGAAGCCACCGGCCGCTTCACCTCGGCCAAGGCCGCCCGCGCCCACCTCGACGCGGGTGCGAAGAAGGTACTCGTCAGTGCGCCGTCGGACGGCGCCGACGTCACCCTCGCTTTCGGGGTCAACACCGACGCCTACGACCCGGCCGTGCACACGGTCGTCTCGAACGCCTCCTGCACCACCAACGCGCTCGCGCCGCTGGCCGCGGTCCTCGACGAACTCGCCGGTATCGAGCACGGGTTCATGACGACGGTGCACGCCTACACGCAGGAGCAGAACCTGCAGGACGGCCCGCACCGCGACGCCCGTCGCGCCCGGGCCGCCGGCGTCAACATCGTGCCGACCACGACCGGTGCCGCCAAGGCGATCGGCGTGGTCCTGCCCAACCTCGACGGCAAGCTGTCCGGCGACTCGATCCGCGTCCCGGTGCCGGTGGGCTCGATCGTCGAACTCAACACGACCGTCGCCCGCGACGTGACGCGCGACGACGTGCTGGCGGCGTACCGCGCCGCCGCGGAAGGGCCCCTCGCCGGCATCCTCGAGTACTCGGACGACCCGCTCGTGTCGTCCGACATCGTGGGCAATCCCGCCTCGTCGATCTTCGACTCGGCCCTCACCCGCGTCGACGGCCGCCACATCAAGGTGGTCGCGTGGTACGACAACGAGTGGGGCTTCTCGAACCGCGTGATCGACACGCTCGAGCTCCTCGCCGCCCGCTGACCGACCGCCGGGGTGCAGCCCCCGGCGACCGCGCCGGCCGGCACTTCCTACGTACCAGTCGGACGCTCGGAGAATGCGTTCACGGTGACTGCGAATGCGACCGGGCCGGCCGCTCTGCCGCGGGTCCACCGGACACACCAACTGCCGGTATGGGGGTTCGGTTCCCCGAACCCCCGTACCGGGGGTGGCAGATCGATCGCCGGCCCTGTCCGCCGAGGATGAGGCCATGGCCGAGACGACGACGCATATCGGGATGGGAATCGCCGCCCGGGCGGAGGACCCGCACCGGGAGTACGGGCGCGGCACTGCCGCCGTGCGGGCGTTGCGCGGCGGGGTGTCGGTGGCCCTTGCGCCCGTGACGTTCGACGACGGTCCGGGCCGGCGGCCCCAGAGGTGAAACAGCCGGAGCCGGCTCCCTCGGTGGAGAGCCGGCCATTGCCGCGCGGTGCGGCAAAGATGCTGTGCTGAACCGCGGCCGGACCTACGGTCGTTGCTGCGGGTCGAGCACGACCGGCAGTTCCGCGAGGCCGCGGAAGGCCGGGAAGGGGACTTCCATCCACTTCGGCCCGGCTTCGGGAGCAGCCGGAGCGATCCCGGGGAACCGGCCGAACAGGCTGGTGAGGGCCAGTTGCATCTCCAACCTGGCCAGCGGTGCGCCCAGGCAGTAGTGGCTGCCGTGGCCGAACCCCAGATGGGCGCTCTGCGCGTTTCCCGGCCGGCTCACGTCGAAGTCGTCCGGAGAGGCGAACTTCCGTGGATCGCGATTCGCCGAAAGGAGCGAGATCTGCACCAGTGCGCCCTTGGGGATCCACGTACCGCCGATCTCCACGTCCTCGGTCGCGTACCGGAACGTCGCGCTCTCCACCGAGCCGTCGTAGCGCAGCAGCTCCTCCACCGCGGGGCCGACCAGATCCGGGTTCTCCTGCACGGCGCGCAGCTGTGCGGGGTTGGCCAGGAAGTGGTGCACGGCGTTGCCGATGAGGTACGCGGTCGTCTTGTGGCCCGCGAACATCAGCAGGAACGCCGACGAGACCAACTCGCTCTCCGTGAGGCCGCCGTCCTTGTCCTGGGCCGCGATGAGCGCGCTGAGCAGGTCCTCGCCCGGGTGCCCGCGCTTGCGCGCGATGAGCTCGGTGAAGTAGGCGTGCAGGTCCTCCTCCGCCTTTTGCTGCGCCTGCTTGGACTCCTTGCTGAAGCCCGTCTGTGCCACCGTGGTGGACAGGTGCTGCATGAGGGCATGTTCCTCGGGTGGCACGCCGAGCAGTTCGCAGATCACGGCGATCGGCAGCGGGAAAGCGAACGCGGGCAGCAGGTCCAGCGGTTCGCCGGTGGGGCACGCGTCGAGCAGCCGGTCGACGATGTCCTGGATCTTCGGCCGCAGCGCCTCGACGCGCCGCGGGGTGAACTCGGAGTTGACGAGCTTGCGCAGCCGGGTGTGTTTGGGCGCGTCGGCGTTGAGCATGTTGTCGTCCAGCGAGACCGACGAGTCGCCGAAGATTCTCCGGTAGGCGTCCATGGCCCCGTACATGTCCTTGCTCAGC
Source organism: Streptomyces sp. Tu 2975 (assembly GCF_009832925.1). Taxonomy (GTDB): domain Bacteria; phylum Actinomycetota; class Actinomycetes; order Streptomycetales; family Streptomycetaceae; genus Streptomyces. Next base: position 981,670 of record NZ_CP047140.1, on the reverse strand, counting down.
CGGGGGTCGGAGAGGGCGGCCCGGGCGTCCTCGTACCGTGTGATCAGGTACGTTTCGACGCCGTGCGGCGGCTTCATCGGGCAGACGGGCGCCGTGTCCCGGAGGGCGGCGTACACCGGGTGCGGGTTGCGCCGGAAGTCGGCGGTGCACTGCTCGGCTGTGGTGACGGGGTCCTGCGTGGTGGTCACGGACGGCTCCTGAGGTCGAAGAGGGCCTCGGCGTTGCCGCCGAGGATGAGCTGCTGGGACGCCTTGTCCACGGGCAGCTTCTCGATCATGCGGATGAGGTCCTCCAGCGGCGCGGACAACGGCGGCGAGTCGCTGCCGAACAGCATCCGCTCGGGCCCGAGGATCTCCGCGTTGAGGCTCAGGTGCGCCGGGCTGAACGGGCTGGTGTCGACGTACATGCGCTGCAGGGCCGCGGCGGGGTCGGCCGACGGCGGGACCGAGGGCGGCGCGGCGGGGCCGGCCGGCCGGGTGCGGCCCCCGGTGCGGGGGCCGCACCGGCGGCCGGGGCGGCGGGGGGCGGTGCTCCGCCACCCCAGTGCCGGGGACTCGCCGCCGTCTGCAGGCGCTCCGGCAGCAGCGCCATCGCGCCGCCGCCGGTCGCGCCGATCAGCCGCAGGTGCGGGTACTTGTCCAGCCATCCCGCGAAAGCGATCATGGCCATGCCCAGGGTGACGTCGCCGAACCGGCCGATCTGCTCGACGAAGCCGACGGTGTCCACCTTCTCCGTTCCGGCCGGCTCGGCCGGTGCGTGCACCAGGACCGGGACTCCCGCCTCCGCGGCCAGCGCGAAGAAGGAGTCCGCCCGAGGCGAGCCGAGCAGCTCGCCGTGGACGCTGGACGTGGTGATCAGGCCGACGAACGCGGGGTCCGCCAGGGTCTCCCGCACTCCTTCCAGGTGATCGTCGTCCCCGAACGGGTTGGCGTAGACGTACCCGCGCAACTGGTCCGGGAACTTGGCGATCAGCCCCGACATCCAGGCGTGGAAACCACGTAGCCGGTCGCGCGGCTGCTTGTAGTTGTCCACGCCCGGGACCCGCGCCATCGCGCCGGCGCCCACCGGGCTGCCGATGATGGTGAGGTTGATCCCGGCCTCGGCGCGGGCCGCGAGCATGCCGTCGACGTCGGTCAGGCTCGGGGGCATGGGGAAGCGTCTGGCCGCCTCCGGTGGGGACAGATGTCCGTGGATGTCGATGATCATGTCTGGGTTCCCGGTTCCGGTGTGACTGCGCGGGTCACCGCGGCGCAGTCCTCGTCGCCGAGCCCCTGCTCGATGGCACGGGCGTGGGTCTGTGCGGCTGCGGCGGTGAGCGGAAGGTGCAGGCCTGCCGCGGCCGCCTGCTCCGTAGCGAGCATGAGGTCCTTCGCCATCAGGCGCAGCCGGAAGTCCGGCTCGTCGAAGCGCCCGGTGGCCAGGCGCCGCGACTTGAACGACATGACCGGCGAGGCGAAGCCGCTGCCCGCGATCGTCCTGAGGACGAGCCGCTTGTCGAGGCCGCAGACGGCCGCCAGTTCGGCGGCCTCGGCCATGGCCTGCACCTCTATCCCCATGAGGAGGTTGAGGAGCAACTTCATCCGCATGCCGGAGCCGAGTGCGCCCAGATGGACGACCTCCTTGCCCAGCATCTCCAGCAGCGGCCGGCCGGCGGTGAAGACCCGCTCCTCGCCGCCGACGAACAGCCGTAGTTCGCCGTCGCGGGCGTGGTCACGGTTGCCGAGCATGCCGACGTCCATGACGGCGGGCACGTCACCGGCGAGCCGGACGACCTCCTCGGGAGCGACGGTGCTGGCGCAGATCAGCGCGCCGGGGTAGGTGCCCCTGGCCAGGACGCCGTCCGGGCCCCGCAGCACGGTCTTGAGGGCGTCGCCGTCGGCGACGGTGCAGATGACGGCGCTCGTGCCCTCGACGGCTTCGCTGGGGCGTTCGGCGGCGACGGCGCCGGCCCGGGCGAGCGGCTCGGCCCGCTCCGGGGTGCGGTTCCAGACCCGCACGTGGACACCTTGTGCGAGCAGACGTGAGGCCAGGCCGGAGCCCATCGTTCCGAGACCGAGGACGGCGACGGGGCCGGAAGCGTTGATGGTGGGTGTCATGACTTCTCCTCCACGGTCTCCTTGATGACCCGGAACCGCAGTGACTGCGTCGAGTCGACCCAGTTGCGGAGCGGAGCCACCAGCGCCTGGTGGTCATCGCTCTGCTGCCAGGCGAAGAAGTGTTCGGGTGTCTCCCATTCGCTGGTGATCACCCACTGGCGGGAGCCGTCGACCGGCTCTCCCAGTCGTTCGACGATGTGCCCGGGGCTACGAGCGACGGTTTTCCGTATCTGCTCGTACATCTCCAGGAACCCTTGCTCGCCGCCCTCGATCACGCGGACCGCGAAAACCACGGACAGCCTTTGGGCCGTCTGGCCGTTCTGAACAGTGTCCATGTCTCCTCCTGATGGTGAGATCCGGCAGGACACGCTTTCCAAGGACTCATGGCCCCTGTGACGACGCAACTCCAACCTGTGCACGGGCCAGGCGGGAGAAGGGCACTGCTCTGTCGCCTAGCCCGTCCGGGTGTATTCGGAAGGGGCTCCGGACGAGCCGGATCGAACGTATGCGTGAAGACCGTGGACGGACCGTCCCGCGCAGCTGATTCAGGTACGGGCCCCTTGGCTCCGCGGCAGGCCCCTTGCAACCGAGGGACATCCCCAAGAACGGGAGTGCGGGCCGACAGCATGGCCTTGTCCCCGTCTCACGGACCGGCCGGTGGTGAGGGCGCTCTTTGAATCTCCTCGAGACGGATTCTGCGTGGGCATGACAGGACCTGCGCGGTGATCCCCGATCCGGCCCCCGGCTACAGGCCCCAGGCCTCCGGCCCGTCGGAGTCCGCTGTCCGGCACGTGGCAGGATCGCCTGTCATGACACAACAGCGCCCGCCTTTCCCGCCGTTCGACCTCGACAGTGCCCTGGCCAAGGTCCAGGCCGCCGAGGACGCCTGGAACACCCGCGACCCGCACAAGGTCGCCCTCGCCTACACCGAGGACTCCGTCTGGCGGAATCGGGACGTCTTCCTGACGGGCCGTGAGCAGATCGCCGAGTTCCTCACGGCCAAGTGGGAGCGTGAGCTGGACTACGTCCTGCGCAAGAGCCTGTGGTCCTTCCACGACGACCGCATAGCCGTCCGCTTCCAGTACGAATGGCACGACGCCGCGGGCCGGTGGTTCCGCAGTTACGGCAACGAGCTGTGGGAGTTCGACGAGCGCGGCCTCATGAGCCGCCGCGAGGCAAGCATCAACGACGTGGCGATCCAGGAGTCCGACCGCCGCTGGTTCGGGCCACGCCCGGAGGACGAGCGCGGCCCGGGCCACGACATCCCCCTCCAGTGATCCCGGTCCGCCCGCCGGGACGCACCGGCGGACATGGGGGGCGACGGCGCGCTGGTCCACCGGCCGTCGGCCCTCGGACGTCCGCCGCGCCTCACTCGACCCTGAGCAGGTCGACCGTGCCGGCCAGGCCCTCGTCGCCGTGGCCCTGGTCCACCCGCCGGCGCATCAGGTCCATGTAGGGAGTGAGGAGCCGGGGGTCGACCGACTGGCCCTCGGCCGTGGCGAGGAGCGCGTCGTTCCCCGCCGACATCATGGCGAGGTTGGAGGTGACGCCCTCCGTGTAGTCGCCGCTCTCCAACTGGGCGGCGACCTCGTGGGTCATTCCGGACATGGCGCCGAGCCACTCCGCGAGCAGGGCGGCGAAACCGGCCCGGTCGAGGTCCTTCTCGGGGCGCACGAGGGCGAAGGCGTGGGTGATGCCCGCGAACATGCCGGTCATCGCGCTGAGCAGGGCGATGTCGTGCAGTGCCGCGTGGCCGGCGTCCTCGCCGACGAACGTCGCGCCGGCGGGAACCTCCAGCACGTCGCGGTGGCGTTCGAACAGCGCGCGGTCGCCGCTGTAGAACACATAGCCCCCCGTCCCGGGCCGGCCGATCATCGGGGGGACGGCCATGATCCCGCCGTCCAGGAACCCGGCTCCTCGTTCCTCGGCCCACGCGGCCCGCAGCCGGGACCGGGCAGGCGTGTTGGTGGTCAGGTCGACCAGGTCCTTGCCGGTCAGGTCGGTGCCCTCCAAGGTCTCGCCCACGGAGGCGTCGTCCAGCAGGCAGAGCACGACGGGGCCGGTCGCCGAGGCCAGCGCCTCGGCCGGCGTCGCCGCCACCCGGGCACCCTCGGCCGCCAGGCGTTCGGCCTTGGCGGGGGTGCGGTTCCATACGGTCAGCGGGTGTCCTGCGGCGAGCCAGGCGCGGGCGAGAGCGGTGCCCATGTCGCCGAGGCCGAGGAGGGTGACGGGGGTCCTGGAAGAGGTGTGGTTGTCCATGCCCATCAGGCTCGTACGGGCACGGACCGTGATCAAGTACGCACTTTTTTGTGGGTGGTTACCTTATGGTGAGCGCATGACCCGGCGCGACGCGTACGTGTGCGGCATCGACGCGGCGATCGACGTCGTCGGCGGCAAGTGGAAGGTCCTCGTCCTGTGGGCGCTGGAGTCCGGTCCCTGCCGGTTCGGTGAGCTGCGGCGCGGCATTCCCGGCATCAGCGAGAAGGTTCTCGCCTCCCACCTGCGGGAGTTGGAGTCCGACGGCATCGTCGTCCGTGCAGAGGACTGCGAGGGAGCGGTACGCCGCGTCACCTACGCGCTCACCCCGCTGGGCGTCTCCCTCAACGAGGCACTCGGCCCTCTCGGCGCCTGGGGCAGGAAGCACCTGCTCGACGACCGGAGCCCGCACGGCGAAGTGGCCGGCCCCTCGCGCTGACGGCCGGCTTCCGGTCCGTCCTCACACGCTCACCCCCTGCGGCGTCTTCGGCGCGCCCTGAGGGAGGGTGATACAGATGGCTGGTCCCAAGATCTGAACAATGGTTCACTTGTTGTATGGCCTACCGCAAGACACCCGCCGTGCAGAGCCGGCTCGACGCCGCCAGGGAGCACCTCGTGGAGCAGGCGACCTCCGTCGTCGCCGAATCCGGCTGGGCGAACGCGTCCGTCACCGCGGTCGCCGCTGCGGCCGGCATGTCCGTCGGGTCGGTCTACCAGCACTTCCCCTCCAAAGGGGCGCTGGCCGTCGAGGTCTTCCGGCGCGCCTCCGGGCGCGAGGTCGAGGTGCTAGCGGAAGTCCTCCGGGACGCCGGCGGGGACCCCGTCGAGCGGATCGCGCACGGCGTGCGCGTCTTCGCCCACCGCGCCATGGAGCGCCGCGGCCTCGCCCACGCACTCCTCGCCGCCCCCGCCGAACAGGCCGTGGCCCGTGAGCGGCTGGAGTTCCGGCGCCGCTACCGCGACGTGTTCGCCGAGGTGATCCGCGAGGGCATCGCTGGCGGACACCTCCCGCCGCAGGACCCCGACGTCACCGCCGCCGCACTGACCGGCGCGATCGGTGAGGTGCTGGTCGACCCGTTGTCCGATCCCGCGGCCGGCGACGCCGCCGAGCACCTGGTCAACGAACTGGTCGCGATGTCCCTGCGCTGCGCCGGCGCCCGGACCGCCGGCTGACCACCCCTACGACACCCCGAGGATCACCATGACGACGACTCCCGCCGCCGCCCACGAACCGCCGCGAGCGCCGGCGCGACCGGCGCGGCACCGACCGGCGCCTCACCGAGCAGCCGGCCCACCGCCGACACCCATGTCGTGACCGACCAGCCGCCGCTCGTCGGACACGACGTCGCGGACGACGCCGTACTGCTCGAGGGCCTGCGGCGCGAAGGTGCCGGCTGGTACGCCGAGGACCTGCACCGCATCGGCAGGCTCGCCGGCTCCGAACAGGTCCAGCGCTGGGCCGAGGAGGCCAACCGCTGCGAACCTGTGCTGCGTACCCACGACCGGTGCGGGAACCGGATCGACGAGGTGGACTTCCACCCGTCCTACCACTCGCTCATGGACGTCGCGATCAGTGAGGGCCCTCGGCGGCGCCCCGTGGGCCGACGACAGCCCCGGCGCCCGCTGGCCCTGGCCCGCCTCCGCCGCACCGGCTGACCGGGGCCTGCCCGTCGCCGGTCACCACCGCACGGGCAGCCTGCGCACACCTCTGATCAGCAACCCCGGCATCCACGGCAGATCCGCCTCGTCCGCGTCCTGCGCCAGGTCCGGGCAGCGTTCCAGCAGTGTGCGGAACGCGATCCGGCCCTCGAGCCGCGCGAGTGGCGCGCCCAGGCAGTAGTGCAGACCGTGACCGAAGGCGATGTGGCCGCGGGCGTCCCGGCGGATGTCGAACCGGTCGGGGTCCTTGAAGCGCTCCGGATCGCGGTCGGCGTCCGCCATGGTGATCAGGACGGTGGAGCCGGCGGGGATGGTCACCCCTCCGATCTCGACATCCTCCAGCGCGAGGCGGTCCGTACAGGTCTCCACCGGACCGTCGTAACGGAGCATCTCCTCGATCGCTCCGTCGAGCAGCCCGAAGTCGGCCCGCAGCGCCGCCAGTTGCTCGGGGTGCGAGAACAGCGCCCGCATGCCGTTGCCGATGAGATTGACCGTCGTCTCGTGGCCGGCGATGAGCAGCAGGACGGACATGCCGATGAGCTCCTCCGGCGACAGCCGGTCCCCGTCGGCGTCCGCCGCGTGGATCAACGCGCTGAGCAGGTCCTCGTCGGGACGCGCCCGCTTGGCGGCGATCAACTCGGCCAGATAGGCGGGCATCTCCTCGTAGGCCTGCGCCTCCGCCTCCGGGCTGGTGCGCGCCACCATCTCGTTGGACCAGCGCCGGAAGGCGTCCCGGTCGAGCTCGGGCACACCCAGCAGGTCGCAGATGACGGTCATCGGCAGCGGGAAGGCGAAAGCCGCGATCAGATCCGCCCGCCGCGACGGTTCCGCCAGCATGGCGTCGAGCAACTCGTCCGTGATCTGCTGGATGCGCGGCGCCAGCGCGTCGATGCGGCGCGGGGTGAAGCCCTTGGTCACCAGCCGCCGCAGCCGGGTGTGGTCGGGCGGGTCCGACATCAGCATGTGCGCGAGGGCAGGCTGGTCCTGGCCGGTATTGATGATCTGGCTGACGTCCCCGGACTTGATCCAGTCCCGGCTCAGGCGCGGATCCGTGAAGGCGGCGCGAGCGGTGTCATGGCCGAGGACGAGCCAGATCTCCTCGCCGTCGGGGTCGAGCACCCGGTGCACGGGCGCCTCGGCCCGGAGCCGGGCGTAGACCGGATAAGGATCGCGGACGAAGTCCGGGCCGAAGTCGCGCAGATCGACGATGGGCGTGGCCGCCATGTATTCCCCCAGTTCACGAGTCGAATCGCACGCTAACGTGAACGAAGGTCGGACGGACATCGGGTTTCGGTCAATGAATCCGCCCCTGCCTGCGGGCGCCACCGATGAGTTCCGGTCGCGGCAGCCGTCGATAGTGTCGGATCACCTGCAGAGCGGCAGATTGAAAGGGAACACCCCATGCGCACGTTCAAGCTCCAGGTCCAGACCACCGCCGACGGCTACATGGCCGGCCCGAACGGCGAGATGGACTGGATGACCTTCCCGTGGACCGACGACATCAACGCCTACCTGGACTCGCTCACCGAACCGGTCGACTGCATCGTCCTCGGCCGAAAGCTGGCCGAAGGCTTCATCCCCACGTGGGCTGCCGGCCCGGAGGGCGAGGACCAGGCGTCCATCGACAAGATGAACAACACGCCCAAGGTCGTCATCTCCAACACCCTTACAGAGTCGCCCTGGGACAACACCGTCGTCGCCGGCGGTGACCTCGCGGGGATCGTCGGCAAGCTCAAGGACCAGCCCGGCGGTGACATCATCGCCTACGGCGGCGGCACTCTGGTGTCGAGCCTCATCGCCGAGGGACTGCTCGACGAGCTCCACCTCCTCGTCAACCCGACAGCGATCGGCGCCGGAATGCCGGTGTTCCCCGCCCTCGGCCGGAACCAGCCGTTGCGCCTTGTCGCGGCCAGGCAGTTCGACTGCGGTATCACCGCGATGCACTTCGAACCGAAGCGCGCCTGAAGAGCGCCGGTTCCGGCCGCTCGGGCCGTCCACCGCAGGAGCCGAGAAGGATCCCGGTGCTCATTGGCTGAGCCGGACAGCCGAGGACCCCACGGTCCTCACGCACCGTCTGAAAACGGCCGCCGGCCCCGGGATCGTCCTGCGCACCCTCGTCCACGGCGACGCCGACCGCTGTCCGGGTTCCCCCAGGGCTGCCTGTCCCGCGAGTCGCGGCGGTTCAGCCCGTTCGCCGGTCACGACCTCCTGTCCGCACGGGAGTTGTGCGACGCGATCGTCGGGCGTGCGGCGGGACTCGAGATACGGGCCGGCATCCTTGGCGGAACGCCACATCGCATGATCGTCAGTCAGCTGGTGAAGGGGCACCGCGCGTTCCCGTCCCCCGACCGGGATCTCAGCGGGGCGGCAGGCTGGAGCGCCGTACGACCAGTTCCGGTTCCAGCACCACACGGCGGTGTTCGTGGTCGCCGCCGTCGGCCGTCTCCATCTCCTCGAGCAGGAGCTGGGCGGCCAGCGTGCCCATGGTGCGGGCCGGCTGGCGCACCGAGGTGAGGGGCACTGCCGCGGCAGCGGCGAACTCGATGTCGTCGTAGCCGACGATCGCGAGGTCGTCCGGGACGCGTACGCCCGCCGCGAAGACGGCCTGAAGCACGCCGAGAGCGAGCAGGTCGTTGGCGCAGAAGACGGCGGTGGGCCGGTCCGTCATGCCGAGGAGGCGCGCCCCGGCGTCGCGTCCGGCGGCGACGTCGAGGCGGTCGGTGGGCAGCTCCCGCATCACCCCTGGCGGCAGGCCCGCCTCGGCGAGGGCCTGCAGCGCACCGGTGCGGCGGTCGCGGACCTGGCTGAGGCCGGGCGGCCCGCTGACGTAGGCGAGGGACCGGTGGCCGGATTCGACGAGGTGGCGGACGGCGAGAGCGCCGCCGGTCACGTCGTCGACGGACACGGAGCATTCGGCGTTGCCCTCGGCGACCCGGTCGACGAGCACGAAGGGGATCTTGTGGCGGCGGAAGGTCCTGATGGTGCCGCCGGTGGCGTCGGCGGGGGTGACGAGCACCCCGCGGACGCGCTGCTCGGCGAACAGTGCCAGGTACTCGGCCTCGTCCGCCGGGCTCTGGGCGCTGTCGCAGATCATGACACCGAGCCCCGAGCCGCGGGCGGCCTGCTGCGCGCCGCGTGCGATGTCCGCGAAGAACGGATTGCCCATGTCGAGGACGAGCAGCCCCATCATGCGGCTGTGGCCGGCCCGCAGTTGGCGGGCGGATTCGCTGCGGACGTAGCCGAGACGGCTGATCTCGGCCTCCACCCGGGCCCGGGTGGGGGGCGAGACCGTGGCCGGGCGGTTGATCACGTTGGAGACCGTGCCCACGGACACGCCGGCGGCGCGGGCGATGTCCTTGATTCCCACCGAGCGGGCCATCGGGTCAAGACCTCCAGGGTAGGAAGAGCACAGGCAGGCCTCAGGTTACCCACCGGCCGGCCGCGGGCCCGCCGGGCCTTCGGCGGCGCGGAACCGCGGCGGCGTGACGTCCGGCAGAGCGGAGCGCTGCGCGGTGCCCTGCCGGAGCCGGACGCCGCACCGACACGGCGCCGCACCGGCATGCCGTCGGGACGGCGGGTCGCTTCAGGCCAGGTGGAACACCTCCGTGAGGGGCTTCATGGCCTCGTCGGGCCGCTGCCCGTCCAGGGCCTCGAAGCAGTCGGCCATCTCGGCCTGCCAGCGGGCGTTGACGCCGGTCGCCTCCATCGCGGCTCTGGCCGCGTCGAAGTCGTCCGTCTCCAGATATCCGACGAGCAGACCGTCGTCCCTCAGGAAGAGCGAGTAGTTGCGCCAGTCGGCGGCGGAGAGGGCGTCGAGCATCTCCGGCCACACGGCCGCGTGACGCTCCCGGTATTCGGCGAGCCGGTCCTTGCGGACCTTGAGCAGGAAACAGACGCGCTGCATGGAGGACCGTCCCGAGGGTCGGAGGGTGTGGCGGTCGGCGTTGTTCTCATCGGTGATCCCGACGGCGTGCGGAACCACCCGATGGCCGCTGTGAAAGGTTTCACTGAGGTTTGGTCGGGAGGTTAAGCACCGGCGTGTTGTCGCGTCAATGGCCGGCCGTTCCGGACATCGGCCCTCCCCCGACTGCCCTTTGCAGGAGACGGTGTCCGCCGAGGCGGGGGTTGACGTCCCCGGGCCCGCACACCTAGCGTCCTCTTGAATCGCTCTTGAATCGTTTCATCCAGACTGTCCACGCACGTATCGCACCGGGTCCATGGGCACCGCGCCCGGGCCCCGATGCCGTAGGAGCCCACGTGACCGACCGCGCCGCTGTCAAAGCAGCCCTGCAGGACCAGACCGTAGAGACGCCGTCATGGGCGTACGGGAACTCAGGCACCCGCTTCAAGGTCTTCGCCCAGCCGGGCGTCCCGCGCACCCCGTACGAGAAGCTGGACGACGCCGCCCAGGTGCACGCCCGCACGGGCGTCGCGCCGACCGTCGCCCTGCACATCCCCTGGGACCGGGTCGACGACTACGCGGCACTGGCGAAGTACGCGGGGGAGCGGGGTCTGCGGCTGGGCACGATCAACTCGAACGTCTTCCAGGACGACGACTACAAGCTCGGCAGCGTCTGCCACCCCGACCGCGCGGTGCGGCGCAAGGCCCTGGACCACCTGCTGGAATGCGTCGACATCATGGACGCCACCGGCGGCCGCGACCTGAAGCTGTGGTTCTCCGACGGCACCAACTACCCCGGCCAGGACGACATCCGGGCCCGTCAGGACCGGCTCGCCGAAGCGCTCGGCACCGTGTACGAGCGGCTCGGTGAGACGCAGCGGATGCTGCTGGAGTACAAGCTCTTCGAGCCGGCCTTCTACACCACCGACGTGCCTGACTGGGGCACCGCCTACGCCCACTGCCTCAGGCTCGGCCCCAAGGCGCAGGTCGTCGTGGACACCGGCCACCACGCGCCCGGCACCAACATCGAGTTCATCGTGGCGCTGTTGCTGAGCGAGGGGAAGCTCGGCGGATTCGACTTCAACTCCCGCTTCTACGCCGACGACGACCTCATGGCCGGCGCCGCCGACCCGTTCCAGCTCTTCCGGATCATGTACGAGGTCGTCCGTGGCGGCGGGCTGACGCCCGAGGTCGCGTTCATGCTCGACCAGTGCCACAACATCGAGCAGAAGATCCCCGCCGTCATCCGCTCGGTGATGAACGTCCAGGAGGCCACCGCGAAGGCCCTCCTCGTCGACGGTGACGCCCTCTCCGCCGCCCAGCGCGCCGGCGACGTGCTCGCCGCGAACGCCGTGCTGATGGACGCCTACAACACCGACGTCCGGCCGCTGCTCGCCGAACTCCGCGAGGAGACGGGCCTCGACCCCGACCCGGTCGCCGCCTACCACCGCTCGGGCTGGCAGCAGCGGATCACCGACGAGCGGGTCGGCGGACAGCAGGCGGGCTGGGGCGCCTGAACGCAACCGCCCGGCAGGTCATCCCGTACGCACACACCTCGAAGGACACACACATGGCCTCCTCGCCACACCCCGCGGCCACAGCTCTCCTCGGACGCTCCCACCGGCTCGGCTCCGACCCGCGCAACACCAACTACGCGGGCGGCAACACCTCTGCCAAAGGAGTCGCCACCGACCCGGTGACCGGCGGGGACACGGAACTGATGTGGGTCAAGGGCTCCGGCGGAGACCTCGGCACGCTCACCGCGTCCGGCCTCGCCGTGCTGCGGCTGGACAGGCTGCGGTCCCTCGCCGCCGCGTACCCGGGTGTGGAGCGCGAGGACGAGATGGTCGCGGCGTTCGACTACTGCCTCCACGGCAGGGGAGGGGCCGCACCGTCCATCGACACCGCGATGCACGGACTCGTCGACGCCGCCCATGTCGACCATCTGCACCCCGACTCCGGCATCGCGCTGGCATGCGCGGCGGACGGGGAGAAACTGACCGCCGAGTGCTTCGGCGACAGCGTCGTCTGGGTGCCGTGGCGGCGACCCGGTTTCCAGCTCGGCCTGGACATCGCCGCCGTGAAGGAGGCCAACCCGCGGGCCGTCGGCTGCGTCCTCGGCGGCCACGGCATCACCGCCTGGGGCGACACCTCCGAGGAGTGCGAGCGCAATTCGCTGCACATCATCCGCACCGCGGAGGCGTTCCTCGCCGACCGCGGCCGCCCCGACCCCTTCGGGCCGGTGCTCGACGGGTACGAGCCGCTGCCGGAGCCCCAGCGGCGCGCACGAGCAGCGGCCCTGGCCCCGCATGTACGCGCCCTGGCGTCGGCCGACCGGCCGCAGGTGGGGCACTTCGACGACAGCGAGGTCGTGCTCGACTTCGTCTCCCGGGCCGAGCACGGCCGGCTCGCGGCCCTGGGCACGTCCTGCCCGGACCACTTCCTACGCACCAAGGTGCGCCCGCTGGTACTGGACCTGCCGGCGACCGCTTCCCTGGACGCCACCGTCGCGCGTCTGCAGGAACTGCACACCGCCTACCGCGCGGACTACCGGGCCTACTACGAGCGTCACGCCCGGCCCGACTCGCCGCCGATGCGCGGCGCGGACCCGGCGATCGTGCTGGTTCCCGGCGTCGGCATGTTCTCGTTCGGCAAGGACAAGCAGACCGCCCGCGTGGCCGGCGAGTTCTACGTCAACGCCATCAACGTGATGCGCGGCGCCGAGGCCGTCTCCCGCTACGCGCCCATCGACGAGTCGGAGAAGTTCCGTATCGAGTACTGGGACCTGGAGGAGGCCAAGCTGCGGCGGATGCCGAAGCCCCGGCCCCTCGCCACCCGCATCGCGCTCGTCACGGGAGCCGGCTCCGGCATCGGCAGGGCCATCGCCCGGCGGCTCGTCGCAGAAGGCGCCTGCGTCGTCGTCGCCGACCTGAACGCCGGCAACGCGGCCGCCGTCGCACAGGAGCTGGGCGGCGCCGACCGGGCCGTCGCCGTCACTGTCGACGTCACCGACGAGGCCCGGATCACCACGGCGTTCCAGGAAGCGCTGCTCGCCTTCGGCGGCGTGGACCTGGTCGTCAACAACGCCGGGATCTCCATCTCCAAGCCGCTGCTCGAGACCACGGCGCAGGACTGGGACCTCCAGCACGACATCATGGCCCGCGGCTCCTTCCTGGTCTCCCGCGAGGCGGCCCGCGTGATGACCGCACAGCAACTGGGCGGTGACATCGTCTACATCGCTTCCAAGAACGCCGTGTTCGCCGGGCCGAACAACATCGCCTACTCCGCGACAAAGGCCGACCAGGCCCACCAGGTACGGCTGCTCGCCGCCGAACTCGGCGAGCACGGCATCCGCGTCAACGGCGTCAACCCCGACGGAGTGGTGCGCGGTTCCGGCATCTTCGCCGGCGGGTGGGGCGCCCGACGGGCGGCCACCTACGGCATCGAGGAGGACGAGCTCGGCGCGTTCTACGCCCGGCGCACCCTCCTCAAACGCGAGGTGCTGCCCGAGCACGTGGCGGCCGCGGTCTTCGCCCTCACCGGCGGCGACCTGACCCACACCACCGGACTGCACATCCCCGTCGACGCCGGCGTCGCCGCCGCCTTCCTGCGATGAGCCGCCGCCTTCCCGCGACGGACCGCCGCCCTTCCGCGACGAGCGGACCGGCGAAGGCCTTCGCGGCGGTCGACCTCGGCGCGTCCAGCGGACGCGTCATGGTCGGCCGCCTCGGCCGCGGAACCCTCGAACTCGTCGAAGCGCACCGCTTCCCCAACCGGCCCGTCCGCGCCGGCGCCACGCTCCACTGGGACGTCCTCGCCATGTACGCCGGCGTCCTGGACGGTCTGCGCGCGGCCGGAGAAGCCGCCGGCAGGCGTCTGGAGTCGGTCGGCATCGACAGCTGGGCCGTCGACCACGGCCTGCTCGACGCGGACGGACGACTGCTCGGCAACCCGGTCCACTACCGCGACGCCCGCACCGAAGGCGTCCCGGAGAAGGTGTGGGCCGACCTGCCGGCCGACCGGCTGTACGCGGCGACCGGCACCCAGCACGCGCCGTTCAACACGCTGTACCAGCTGGTGGCCGCCCGGGGCACGGCGCAGTTCGCCGCGGCCCGCCGCCTGCTGCTGATCCCCGACCTGATCGCCTACTGGCTGACCGGGGAGCAGGGCACGGAACTCACCAACGCCTCCACGACCCAGCTGCTCGACCCGCGTACCGGCGACTGGGCCCACCCTGTCGCCGAGAGCACCGGCATCGACGTCGCGCTGTTCCCACCGCTGCGACGGCCGGGCGATCCGGCCGGCACGCTGCTGCCGCACGTCCTCGAGGAGACCCGGCTGACCGGGCCGGTGCCCGTCACCACCGTCGCCTCCCACGACACGGCGTCGGCGGTCGCCGCCGTCCCGGCGGCCGCCGGTGAACGCTTCGCCTACATCTGCACCGGCACATGGTCGCTGGCGGGCCTCGAACTCGACTCGCCGGTGCTGACGGAGGCCGGCCGCCGGGCCGCCTTCACCAACGAACTGGGCATCGACGGCACCGTCCGCTACCTGCGGAACATCATGGGCCTGTGGCTGCTCCAGGAGTGCTTGAGGGAGTGGGGCGACCCGGAGTTGACGCCGCTGCTCGACGCCGCCGCCGCGATCCCCGGCCCGGCGTCCGTGGTGGACGCCTCGGACCCGGTGTTCCTCGCACCCGGCAGGATGCCGCAGCGCATCGCGGAGGCCTGCCGAGCCTCGGGACAGCCGGCGCCGGGCACGCCCGCCGAGACGACCCGCTGCATCCTCGACTCCCTCGCGCTGGCGCACCGCCGGGCAGTCGAGGACGCCCAGCGGCTCGCCGACCACCCGGTCGACGTCGTCCATTTCGTCGGCGGCGGAGCACGCAACGCCCTGCTGTGCCGGCTGACCGCGGACGCCTGCGGGCTGCCTGTGGTCGCCGGACCCGCCGAAGCGGCGGCTCTCGGCAACATACTTGTCCAGGCCCGCGCCCACGGCCTGATCGGCGGCCGCGACGAGATGCGGAGTCTGCTCGCCCGCACCCAGCACGTGACCCGCTACGAACCGTCGGGCGACCGTGCCGCATGGGACGCCGCCGCCGAAAGGGCTCTCCGGAGATGATGGTCCGGCCGACGCCGCCGCCGGCCACCACTGCGGGGGCGGCCGGCAGCACACGGCCCGCCCCGCACCCCGCCTGCCGACGAAGGAGCCGCATTGCGTGTCGCCCTGTTCATCACCTGTGTCAACGACACGCTCTATCCGGAAACCGGCCGGGCCGTGGTGAGGCTCCTGACCCGGCTGGGCGTCGACGTCGACCACCCGCTCGGCCAGACCTGCTGCGGCCAGGCGCACTACAACACCGGCTACCGGCACCAGGCGGAGCCGCTGGCCCGGCACTTCGCCGACGTGTTCGGCGCCTACGACGCGATCGTCACACCGTCGGGGTCCTGCGCGGCGATGGTGCGCGAGCTCTATCCGCGGATGGGTGAGCGTGCCCGTGCGGAGGGCCGCGGCGACACGCTGGCCCGCACCCTCGCGCCGGTGGTGCCGAAGACGTACGAACTCACCGAGTTCCTGGTGGACGTCCTGGGCGTCACGGACGTGGGCGCCTACTACCCGCACACGGTCACCTACCACCCGACGTGCCACGGACTGCGCGGCCTGGGCCTCGGCGACCGGCCCCGGCGTCTCCTTGAAGCGGTCGGCGGCCTCGAGCTGACCGAACTGCCCGGGGCGGAGGAGTGCTGCGGCTTCGGCGGCACGTTCGCGGTGAAGAACGCCGACGTCTCGGCCGCGATGGGTACCGACAAGGTCATGAACGCGGCCTCGACCGGCGCCTCCGTGCTGTGCGCGGCGGACAACTCGTGCCTCATGCACATCTCGGGGACGATGACCCGACTGGGGGTCGGCATGCGTCCGGTCCACATCGCCGAGATCCTGGCGAGCACACGAGAGGAGCCTTCGGCATGAGCGGCACGTTCGTCGGGATGCCCGCATTCCCGAAAGCGGCGCACGACGCCGTACACAATGCGACCCTGCGCGCCAACCTGCGGCACGCCACGACCACGATCCGCCGTAAACGGGCCGACGCCGTCGCCGAGTTGTCCGACTGGGCGGCCCTGCGTGAGGCCGGCAAACAGATCAAGGACCACACGCTCCGTAACCTGGACCGGTATCTCGAGCAGTTGGAGAGCGCCGTCACCGCCGCCGGCGGCACCGTCCATTGGGCCGCCGACGCGGACGAGGCCAACCGCATCGTCACCGGCCTGGTGAAGGCCACCGGCGAGAAGGAGGTCGTCAAGGTCAAGTCGATGGCCACCCAGGAGATCGGCCTCAACGAGGCACTCGAGGCGGCGGGCATCCGCGCCTACGAGACCGACCTCGCCGAACTGATCGTGCAACTCGGCGACGACAGGCCCTCCCACATCCTGGTCCCGGCCATCCACCGCAACCGTGGCGAGATCCGCGACATCTTCCGCTCCGAGATGATGCGATGGGGCCGCCCCGCCCCCGACGGTCTCACCGACACACCCGCCGAGCTGGCGGAGGCCGCACGGCTGCATCTGCGCGAGAAGTTCCTCCGCGCGAAGGTCGGCGTCTCCGGCGCCAACTTCATGGTCGCGGAGACCGGAACCCTTGTCGTGGTCGAGTCCGAAGGCAACGGACGCATGTGCCTGACCCTGCCGGAGACGCTGATCTCCGTCGTAGGGATCGAGAAGACCGTCCCCACCTGGCGTGACATGGAGGTGTTCCTCCAGACGCTGCCCCGCTCCTCGACCGCGGAGCGCATGAACCCCTACACCAGCATGTGGACCGGCACCACCGACGGCGACGGCCCACGCGCCTTCCACCTCGTTCTCCTCGACAACGGCCGCACCGACACCCTCGCCGACGCCGTCGGCCGCCAGGCGCTGCGCTGCATCCGCTGCTCCGCGTGCCTCAACGTCTGCCCCGTCTACGAGCGCGCCGGCGGGCACGCCTACGGGTCGGTGTACCCCGGCCCGATCGGCGCGATCCTCAGCCCCCAACTGCGCGGCACGGGCAGCGACATCGACGCGTCACTGCCCTACGCGTCCACACTGTGCGGCGCCTGCTACGAGGTGTGCCCCGTCGCCATCGACATCCCCGAAGTGCTCGTACACCTGCGCGAACGCGTCGCCCAGGGCGGACCGGTGACCCGGGCGGGCACCAAGGTCGTCCTCAAGCCGGCCCGGGGCCACGCCGCCGAGCGGGCGGCCATGCGCGCCGCGCGATGGGCCCTCACCCACCCCGGCGCGGTGCGTGCCGGCCAGCGCCTGGCCGCCCGCACCCGGCGCTTCCACCCCAGCCGGCTCCCCGGCCCCGGCAAGGCGTGGACCGCGACCCGTGAACTGCCGACGGTGCCACGGGAGTCGTTCGGAGCCTGGTGGAAACGCACGGACGGCGGAACACGCGACGGAAAGGGCGGCAGCCGGTGAGCAGCAGGGACCTGATCCTCGGCAGAGTGCGGCACGCCCTGGCGGACCTGGCGGCGGACCCGGCACCGTACGCACAAGCCGTCGAGCGCACCTACCTGCGCGAGCACGGCGAACGCACCGTCGAGCAGACCGTCGCGCTGCTCGCCGAGAACCTGGCGGACTACCGGGCCGTCGTCCACCGGTGCACAGGCAGGCAGATGGCCGGCACCCTGGCGCGGCTGCTGTCCGCCCGGGGCGCGCGGACCGTCCTCGTACCGGCCGGCCTGCCGTCCGACTGGCTGACCGACGTCACTGCGGACCGCGTCCCGGACAGCCTGTTGAGCACCGCGTACGACCTGGACCGGGCCGACAGCGTGATCACCGGCTGTGCGGTCGCCGTCGCGGAGACGGGCACGATCGTCCTGGACGGCGGGCCGGACCAGGGCCGCCGCCGTATCACCCTCGTGCCCGACCACCACATCTGCGTCGTCCGCGTCCCTGGCCAGGTCGTCTCCTCCGTCCCCCAGGCGCTGGAACGTCTCGACCCGGCACGCCCCCTGACCTGGATCTCCGGCCCGTCGGCCACCAGCGACATCGAACTGGACCGGGTCGAGGGCGTCCACGGCCCCCGCAACTTGGAGGTCCTTCTCGTGGACGGACAGCCGGCGGCCACGGACGAGAGCTGACAGGCCCTGCCGCCCAGGGGAGCGCCTCCGCCACTTGGGCCCCAGAGCTGGCGGACGGCGCCGCCGGGGGATACCGCTGAGGCATGGCTGGGATCGAACTGCACACAGCGGCATTCAACGACCACGCACTCGTCCCGCGACGTCACGCGCGGGACGGCGACAACATCTCCCCACCCCTGACCTGGTCCGGCGTGCCCGACGGAACGGCGGAGCTGCTCCTGCTCTGCGAGGACCCCGACGCACCCTCCGGCACTTTCGTCCACTGGCTCGTCACCGGCATCGACGCGGCCGACGGTTCCGTGGAAGCCGGCGAAACACCCCCAGGCGGCACGCCCCGGACCAACGGCTTCGGGGACACAGGCTGGGGAGGACCGCAACCACCCGTGGGCGACGAGGCCCACAGGTACTTCTTCCGCCTCTACGCCCTTCCCGAGCCCGTCACACTCCCCGACAAGGCCACCGCCGACGACGTCCACCGCGCCGTGGACAAGACACAACTGGCCAGCGGCACGATCGTCGGCCTCTACCAGCGCTGACCGCAACGGCGGGCGCTGGATCCTCCCGCGGTACACGGCCGGGCCCCGCCGTGGGAACGGCGAGGCCCGGGAGCGACCGGCCGGCCGAGGCGCCCGAACCGGCTCAGGTGCCGAGGCGCGAACGCAGCAGTTCCTTGCCGAGCTCGGCCCCCTTGCGGCTGTCGGCCTGCGCCTTGCGGAACAACTCGACGATCTCGGTGTCGTTGTCGCGTTCCGCGTCCTTGATGTAGGTCTCCATCCGCAGCGCGTTGTTCAGGCACGCCTCGACGTACCAGATCAGGTTGTAGTGCTTGTCCTTCGTGCCGGTGATCTCGCCGGTTTCGCTGGTGCTCATGGTGTCGGTTCCTTTCTCTGTGCGATTCACGTGGTGCATGTGGTCCATGCGGTTCGTGCGGTCGGTCGGGGAAACGGGAGCCATCGGACCGGGAGCCGGTCTCAGTGGTGACGGCCGGTGATCAGGTCACGGGCCCGGTCCACTAGGCCGGCCCCGGGAGCAAGGAGCTTGTTCGCGGGAGGCGTGTCCGGAGCGGCGGGGTGCGGGCGGGTCGGCGCCGTCTTCTTCGCCCGGCGGATCTTCTCGCCCAGGTCGGCCAGCATTTCGGGGGTGCAGGCGTCCGCCAGGAGCGGGAAGAGCCGGTTCTCCTCGTCCCGCACATGCTCGGCGACCTCGAGCTTCAGCTTCGCGACCAGGTGGTTGAAATCGATGTGGTCGGGTTCGAGGCCCTCGAGCTCCTTCAGCATCCGCTCGACGCCGGCATGGTCCTCGATCTCCTTGTCGGCGAGACCGTCACCCCCGTCGACGTGGCGGCGCACGGCCGGATACAGGTACTCCTCCTCGGCGACGGCGTGCCGCACCAGTTCCACCGTCAGCTCGTCCACGAGCTGCCGGCGGCGTGAGTCCGCCACCGGCTGCATCTCGATCCGGGCGAACAGCGCGTCCACCTCTCGGTGGTCCGCCGTGAGTTCCTCGATGACGTTCCCGCCGTGTCCCATGCCGGTCCCTTCTTGATCCTCGGCCGGAGCCGAGCAGATCGGTTCACCGTGGCAGCGCGAGTACCCAGAGTCCTGGCCGACACGCACGCGAGCGGTGAAGCAGGGCAATTCGGGCGACACCGGCGTCCGAGCGGCCGCGCCGCTCGCTTCTGCCGGGGGCCGCAGGGGGACTGGCGGTGAGCGCCGGTGAGCGGAGCAGTTCGCCGGTCGGCTGCCCTCGGCGGCGGGGCAGCCGCTCGTTGCTTCCCGGCGGACGGCCGTCCGGACCCGAGGCGTCTCGAGTGCCCGCCGTCACGACCCCTGGAGCCGGGAGGCTGTCCCGTGCCGCTGTGCCGCTGTGCCGCCGTGCCGTCCCGCCGTCGCGCCCCGTGCCGGGGTGCGACGGCGGGACTCCGGGCCCGGCGAGCACGCTCAGAGCGCGGACCGCTCCACGGGGATCCACAGTTCTGCGTCCGCCTGCGTCCCGTCCGCCGACAGGCTCACCCGCAGGATCTCGGGCCCTGGCCTGCTCCGGTACGGGTTGGAAGGGAACCACTGCGTGAACACGTCCCGCCACAGGAACTGCAGAGCCTGCGGGAACGAGCCCGAGCTCTCGAACACGGCCCACGTCCCCGCCGGAACAACGAGGACGTCCGTGCCCTCCGGCGCCTCGGCACCGGTCACCACACCGTGGTAGTAGTCGAGTTCCGTCCCCTCCGCCCGGCTCGGGTCGAGGTCGTCGCTCACCGCGACGATCCCCTTCGGCTCCTGGTCGGACAACTCCGCGAGCCGCCGGACCGTCTCCTTGTCGATGCCCCGGATGAACTCGGCGATGGCCGGGTTCACCCCTTCATGGACAAGAGGAACGCGGGCCTTCATACCGACCACCCGGAACTCCTCCCTGTCCACAACCCTGTACCGCATACTGCCGCTCCCTTCGACGGTGAGACGGAAGGACAACCGCTGCTGGGACCGCAGAGCCGCACCTGTTCGCCGGGCCTCACCCGGACCGACGCCGTGCACGGCCCGGAAGGCCCGCGCGAACGCCTCCCCGGAGCCGTAGCCGTAGCGCACCGCGATATCCAGAAGCGTCCGCCTGTCGGCGAGCACTTCGGCCCCCGCGACGGTCAGCCGCCTGCGCCGGACGTACTCCGACAGCGACATCCCCGCGAGCGCGGAGAACAGTCGGCGGAAGTGGTACTCCGACGTCATCGCCATGCGCGCCAGGTCGGCCACGTCGATTTGCTGATCGAGACGGCTCTCGATGTGCTCCATGGCCTGGTTCAGCCGCTCCAGCACCCCGGCCTCCCTCCCTTGACGACACTCACGCTAGGAGGGGTCCATCCTGTCGGACCCGACATCCTGTGCCCGGTCCGGTCGGGTACGGCGAGCCCCGGCCCCCGTGCCCCCGCCCACGGCGGATCCGGAACCCGGCCCGGCCACCTCGGCGGCGACGAAGCGCACGCGCCCCGCCGCAACCGCCGCTACCTGCGACGAAGATGCTCGCGATCGACGATGCGGAGGCATCGAGGAGGCCCTGACGCGCGCGGACCAGGAAGCGTTCACCCGCGAGCCGGCCAGGCCGCGTCGGCGTCAGCCGGCGGAGAACCGCCCATGAGCCGCCGACGCTCCCGGGAGTGGAGGACGAGGACCGGAGGCCGGGTCACGGGGCTCGGCGGTCGGGCGGCCGATCATCCTGGCGAAACGCCCGGGAGTCACGCCAACCAGGCGTTTGAAGTGGCGGTTCAGGTGCGACTGGTCGTAGAAGCCGGCCGCGGGGGCCACCTCCGTCGGCGGCCGGCCGTCGAGCAGCAGCCTCCTCGCCCGGTCGACCCGGCGGGCCATCAGGTACTGGTGCGGTGCGATGCCGAACGCGCCGCTGAACGCCCGGACCAGGTGCGTGGGATGGGCGTGCAGCAGCTTCGCCGCCTCGTCCAGGGTCACCCCGTCCAGCAGCCGTTCGTCGAGGAGGCCCCGCAGGCCGTGGGCCACGCTGCGCGCGGACGGCTGCGCCCGCGGGCCGTTCTCGAGCCGCGGCCGCAGGTGCGTGCGCAGCCGTTCACGAATGAGGGCGAGCCGGCTCTGCGCCTCGAGCTCACCGCCCGGCTCCGCCAGCGCGCGGTGCAACTGGCCCACACGACGTCGCAGGAGCGCGTCGACGAGATCGGGCCCGTCCACCGCCGGCCCGATGAAGCTCTCGTCCAGCTGACTCAGGTCCATGTACAGGACTCGCTTGCGGAAGCCGTCCACGGTCGCCGGTGAGCCGTTGTGCGGCACCTGCGGCGGGAGCAGGGACACCGTGTCGTTCGGGGTGCCGCGCTCATGCCGGTCCAGGTGGTAGCGGACCGCGCCGTCGTCGACGATCAGCAGCGTCCACACGTCGTGCACGTGCATCGGGTACGTGTGCTCGGTGAAGTGCGCGTGGAAGACCTCCACCACACCCGGGATCTGCGGTCGCCACGCGGAGACCTGCTGGTGGGCCACCATGCAAGGAATGTACAAGACGGCGCCGAGGGGTCGTCGGCAGTCTCGGAGCATGACGAACGACCACGCTCCCGTACGCTTCGACACCAAGATCGCCGTACTGCTCCGTGAGGACCTGGAGACCTGGCAGCGGCTCAACGTGACCGCGTTCCTGGTCAGCGGCCTCGGCTCGGAGCATCCGGAGGTGATCGGCGAACCGTACGCCGACGCCGACGACACCCCGTACCTGCCGATGCTCCGGCAGCCCGTCCTCGTCTTCGAGGGGACGAAGGAGACGCTCACCGCGGCGCACAGCCGTGCCGTCTCCCGCGCCATGTCCTGTTCGGTGTTCACCTCCGACCTCTTCACCACCGGCAACGACCGGGACAACCGCGCCGCCGTCCGGGCAGTGCCCAAGGACCAGCTGGACGTGGTGGGCATCTGCGTCCACGGACCGCGCAACGCGGTCGACAAGGTACTGAAGGGCGCCCGGATGCACCCCTGACGCCCGGCAGACGCCGAAGGCGCCCGCTGGTGCCTGGTCGACGCCCGGCCGGGCCACGAGTCGACCGCACCGACCGGGCGCTCCGTCCGAGCGGGGATCGGGCGGGACCGGGCGGGACCGACGGCAGGGCCGGGAACGGTGGCGCAGAGTGCAGCGCGCAGGGTCTTGAGAGCGCGCCTACTGGGGAACCGGCGCACAAGCGTGTGACCGGGCGTGACCCTGCGCTGGACGTCGCGAAGTGCGGAAGCGGAACGGTGGAAGGCGGCGGAACGCGGAACGTCGTGCTCAGCGGCCGCGCGGCGGGCGCTGAGCCTGCACGATCAGCAGGACGCCGCCCAGCAGCACCGCGGCACCGGACATCGTGACCCCGGAACGGAGGCCGTCGGCCTCGACCAGCACGGCTCCGGCGACCTGGATGACGAGCGCGAGAGCGATCGCCAGCTGCGCCCAGCCGAAGAGATGCGGACGGACGATGTACTGCCGCTGCACGGGCAGCAGCCAGCCCCGCCGGAGCGCAGCCACTCCACTGACGGCGACGAGCAGCGCCATCAGTCCGAGCGGTATGCCGAGATACAGAGCCATGGTTCGCCCCCCTTATGCCGAGATCATGGCATGCCGACCGCGCGCCTGACTACATCGTTCTCGCACTTCGCGCGGGGTGCAGGCGGTGAGCGGCCGTTGTCGGTGCCGGCTGGGAAGATCACCGGCATGACACCGTTGCGTCTCACCGACATCGAGCGAGCCGTTCGCGACAGCTGGAGTGCCGACACCTGCACACCCGAGTTCCGATCACGCTGGAGCCCTGACAACCCGGCCCGGGACCAGTGCGGCGTGACCGCGATGGTGCTCAATGACCTCATGGGGGGCGAACTGGTCCGAGGGGAGGTCCACGTCGACGGAGAACGCGTGGACTTCCACTGGTGGAACCGCCTCGGCATGGGCATCGACGTCGACCTCACCCGGGAACAGTTCCGGCCGGAGGAGACAGTCACCGGCGGAGTCGTCGTTCCACGACCGCCCGTCACCGAATGGCGTCGGCTCCGCGAGGAGTACGAGCTCCTCCGCGCCCGTGTCGTGGACAAGCTCAACCAACTGCAGGCGACGATGTAGGCGGCACGCCGGGCCGGAAGGTGAGGAAGAGCGGCTGCCCGACCGGCCGGCACCCGCGAAGCGCGCGCCCGCTACGAAGCGATGTCGGCGCGGACGGCACGGAACGCGGCCGCCGGGTCCGTGGCGCGCGTGACCGTCCGGCCACGACGACATGGGAGGCGCCGGCGGCGACGGCCGCACGGGGAGTGTCGGGCCGGGCGTGCTCGGCCGGTGACTCACCGGGCAACGCTACTCCGGGCGTGACGATCAGGGCACCGCTGCCCAGCACACTCCGCAACACCGCGACGTCCTGCGGCGAGGCGATCACACCGTGGCAGCCGGCCTTGTCCGCCAGCCGCGCCAGCCGTAGCACCTGCTGCTGCACCGGATCGTCGACCCCGGTGTCGGCGAGATCCGCGCCGGTCATGCTGGTGACCACGGTCAGGGCGAGGACGCGCAGGCCGGGGAAGCCGCGGGCGGCGTCGACGGCGGCCCTCATGATGCCCGCACCGCCCATGCTGTGCACGGTCACCATGAAGACCCCCAGGGCTCCCGCGGCCCGCACCGCAAGGAGCGGCTCTTCTTCCTCGATGACGACGACCCTGATTTGATCCGCGCTGCGTCGTCCGGACGCGCTCAGCGGCAATTCTGTACCGCAACTACTCACCCGGTGATGCCCGGTGACACTCGCTCGACGCTGCGGCAGTACGGCAGTCCGTGCAGAGGCCTTTCGGCGAGGAATCGGGTGATCAAGTCGGCGACTTCCGCTGTCCGTTCCAGGATCAGCATGTGATCGGCGTCGCGGACCTCCGCGTGCCAACTGTCGGCACACGCCGCCGCCATCTGGCGGCACAACGCCGGCGTGGTGAACGAGTCGTACTCGCCGGTCACGGTCAGGACCGGCGCACGAGGCGGCCGGCTGGTGTCGAGAGCCTGATGGGTGAGCAGGCGCAGGGTGTTGGTGTGCATCTGGTGGGCCTCCGCCTCGGAGAGGTTGGCGATGCGGCGCAGCAGCAGTCTGCGGACGCGGGCGCCGTTGGGGATGTCTGGGAGGCGTTCTGGCGTCATGAGCAGGTCGACCGTCGCGTGCGCGTAAGTCTCCAGGTCTCCGGCGGCCAGGTGCTCCAGAGTGCGGCGCATCGCGGCCTGAGCGTGGTCGGGGATGGCAGTCATCGTGCCGACCAGGACCATACGCCCCACCCGGTCCGGGTAGCGCCGGGCGATCTCGTAGGCGATGGCGCTTCCGTAGGAGCCGGCGAGCACGTTGACCTGACCGGCACCCCACCCGTCGAGCATGTGGCAGACCGCGTCGGCGAGGAAGTCGACGCCGTAGGTTTCGGGCAGCAAGTCGGCTGCTCCCCAACCCGGGGGGTCGACGGTGAACACGTCCATGCTCCCGAGGAACACCTCTTCGCAGCGCCCCCAGGACTCCTTGCGCTGGAACGCACCGCCGATGAGCAGCACGGGCGGGAAGCGGGGGGCCGATGCGCGGACCGCACGTGATTCGCAGGAGAAGCCCTGCCAACAATGTTCTCGCACGAGTGCCTCGCCCGGTGGCGGAGCGGTCTCGGCGGGGAGATGCGGCGTCTTGAGCGGCGTGCCGGGGTAGATCACGCGAGGTGAACGATCTTCGAGGTCCGGAGTCACGGTAGCGCCCCTTGACCTGCGGGCTGCTGCCGGGTGGCTCCACCCTCCCGACTCCGATGGGCATCGGGCGCCGCTCCCGATCGACCCCGAGGTCACCCCCTGCTGAAGGGCCTGACCGGACCACCCTCGTCGCCCGGAGGCGGCGGCCCGGTGCCGGCTTCGGAAGGCACGGCGAACAGTTCGTCCACAACCCTCTGCCCAGCGGCACCGGTCGGGTAAGTTCCCTCTGTGCACGGTGAGTTGATCTCATGATGCTCGGCTGGCAGGGGAGGCGGGGGAGCGCCATGGGCGGGAGACTGTACGGTCAGCAAGCCTTGCAGGAAGGGTTCGTCCCCCGGCTGGTCGGACTGCACCACAAGGACGGGTACCAGGTCCCCTTGGCGTATCCCAAGGGCGCGCCCGTGGTACGGATCGTCGGCGGACGCGGAAGCGGCAGGACCGCCCTGCTGGGCGCCGTCCATGACGCGTACAACGGCCGGGTGCCGCTCGCAAGGGTCGACCTCGAGGCTCCCGGCTTCGGTGAGCCCGGTGTCGCCGACGGCGACGACGACGTCCCCAACGCCTCCCGCATCACCCACCTGCTGTATCTCCTCGCCTACAAACTCGGCCTGGAAGTACGGCACTTCGGCAGGTCCCTGGTCTTTCCCCGACTGTCTCTTGGCCTTCTCGTCGTCACCGCCTGGCGCCCGCTGAACAGCGACGGGACCGATGTGCGGCCGCCCGATCTGCGTCGCGCGGAGGCCGATCTGCGCACCCTCATCACCGCGGAGGACCCCGACGTCCGACGCCGCAGGGAGAGCCTCGGCCGCTGGTTCGACGTCGTCACCGACAATCTCCCGCAGGTCCTGTCCGTCGTGCCCGGCCTCGACAGCATCGCCGGGATCGTCCTCGACACCGCCCGGGCGCAGCTCGTCAAGAGCGAACCGGACAAGGGTGCGCTCGCCTGGTGGGGCGGACGGCTGCACCGTTCCCAGGGCTACCAGGGCGACTCGCTGCAACGGCTCTTCCAGTTCGTCCGCGGCTTCCGCAGACTCGACGACCGACGGCGCACCGCCGAGGAACATCTCGTCGCCGCCCTCCTCGACGACATCGACGCCAACTACGGCACGCTGCGCCGGCTCAACAAGAAGCCCAGGCCGCTGCTGCTCCTCGACAACGCCCACACCGGCGTCGGCCGCACCGTCCTCGACCTGCTCGACACCCGGCGCGCCGCCCCGGGCAAGGACCCGACGCGGCCCGTCGTCCTCGCCACCCTCCTCGGCAAGGGCCACGGGCACCCACCGCTGAGCGAGGTCGGCGGTGACGCGGTACCGCAGGCCCGGCCCCTGGTGCTGAGCATCCCCGACATCGAACCGGCCCACATAGCGGAGATGCTCAGCCCCGTCGACTACCCCGACCATCTGCCCCGCGTCGTCGCCCGCTACAGCGGCGGCCGGGCGGCGAGCGCCCGTATCCTCGCGGACGCGGCCGTGCAGCGTGTCCAGGAAGCGGGCACGATACGCAGCGGCGAACTCCTCGACGAGGCCGCGCCCGCGCTCCTCGGCAAACTGCTGCCCGATCCCGTGATGCGGGAGCGCCTGGTACTGCTGTCCGCCGCGGCCGCCCCCGCCACCCGGCGCGGCCTGTGGACCTTCGCCCATCCCGAGGACCACTCGGAGGACCTGGTCGCCGCCCGGGTCCGCGAGGCCGACGACTACCGCACCCGCTCGTTCCTCGAAGGCGACCGCGCGCTCGAACTGCTGTTGCGCCACCGGCTGGCCGCCATCACCACCCACGAGCGCTGGCGCGACACCCAACTGCGCCTGCGATCCCTGTGCGACACGCGCAGCGACACCTATATGCACCACACGCTCGCCCTGGGCCGGGTCGAGGAGGTGGTGTGCGTCCTGCACCACCGGTTCACCGTCGCCCCGCCCGCCGAGTGGCTGACCGCGCTCAACCTGATCTGCGCCGCCCCCCACCCACGAGAGGGCTACGAACCTCCCGCCTCGAGCCCCACTCTGTCGTGCACGGCCTGCGGCAGCGACGTCCCCGGCCCGCACCACGAAGCCGTGGCAGCCCTGGTGCCCCTGCTCTGGCGGCTTTCCGACCCGCTCACCCTCGCCCCCGCGAGGACGAACTGACCACCGTCCGCATCGCGCTGGAGACGCTGTACGGCAACAAGGCCGCTCATGCCGCCTATCGCGAGGCGTCCGCCGCCTGGCCGGCCCGTCTGCGGGCCGGAACACAGGCTCCCGACCTGCCCGTCCAGGAAGGTGCCGCGTCATGACGTCGTTCATCGCAAGACTCCCCGGCGGACCGCTCACCAAGGCGGCCGGCCTCGTCGTCGCCCTGGCCGTGCTCGGCGCCGCCGTGTGGACCGGCATCGTCGTCCTCCGGCCGGACCCGTCCTGCGGCAAGGGCGTCGAGGAACGCGGTATCGAGGGCGCCCGGGAATGCACAGGCGTCACCGACGGCAGCTTCGTCTTCGCCGCCAACCTCAAGGAGGTCAGCGCGCGGATCAAGGCCGAGAACGAGCGGATCAAGGACGAACCGCACGTCTCCGTCGCGGTGATGCTGCCGATGGCACCGGCCCAGGCCTTCGAACAGCAGAAGACACTGCACGAGGTGCAGGGCGCCTACCTCGCGCAGTACCGCGCGAACCACGACTCCAACAGCAAGAAGCCGGCGATACGGCTCCTGCTCGCCAACCCCGGCCGCAGCCACGGCCACTGGAAGCCCGTCGCCGAACAACTCGGCGCCATGTCCGAGTCCACGACCGACAACCTCCGGGTCGTGATCGGCTTCGACGTCTCCACCGCCGCCACCCAGGCAGCCATCGGCCATCTCACCCGGGAGCGTGGCATTCCCGTCGTGGGCGGTCCCATCACCGCCGACGACTCGGGCAACAGCCCCCAGCGGCCCGATGCCTACCCGGGCCTCGCCCGGGTGGTGCCCACCACCACCGACCAGGCCAAGGCCCTGTCCCACTTCAACAAGGACATCGACCCCGAGCGCACCCTGGTCGTCGAGGACATCCGCACCGGCGACAACTACGTCGACGCGCTCAAGCGGGCCTTCGCCGAGCGGACCCTCGGATCGCCACGTGCACCCGAGCAGTACCGCGCGCCCGAGGAGTTCCACGAGGAGGGCACCACCGCCAACGCCTTCGACCAGATGGTCGACACCATCTGCACCTCGGCCGCCGAGGTCATCTACTTCGCCGGACGCCCCGTCCAGCTGCGGCAGTTCGTCAATGAACTGGGCAACCGGGGCTGCACCGAGAAGAAGTACACCGTCATCACCGGCTCCGGCGCCTCCACCCTGTCCTCCGACAAGCTCCTCGACTGGGACGCCTTCCGCAAGGGAGTGACCCTCCAGTACGCCGCCGTGGCCCACCCGGATGCCTGGACCGGCCCCAAGGCCCCCGCCACCGGCGGCTCGGCGGCCGCCTACCGCACCCTGGCCGAACTCGCGACCAGCGAAGAGGTCGGAAACATCGGCCCGGTGGAACTGACCGACTCGCGGACCATCACCTTCTACGACGCCGGTCTCACCGCGATCACCGCCGTCCGGATGCGCGACGACGGCGACCCCGTCATCCCCACCCTCGGCCGCATCAGCGACGCGTGGCTGCGGCTGCACGGCATGGGCAAGGTCGACGGTGCCAGCGGCTGGATCTGCCTGGACAACTACGGAAACCCCTACAACAAGGCGGTCTCCGTGGTGGAGCTCGCGCCCGACGCCCCCGGCCGCATCCGATTCGTCGGCCTCGCCTGGCCGACCGGGCGGCCCACTCCGGCGGACTGCACCGCGAGCCGCACCTGACACGGCACGGCGGCCGGACACCCGCGGAGGGGCGTCCGGCTGCCGCAGGTCGTCGCGCTCAGCGCCGCCCGCCCGTGCGACCGGCCGAGGCCTGACCTGGAACCGGGATCCCGTCCACATGACGCGCGATGCAGGCGATGGTCCGGACGTCGGATCAGCAGGGGAGCGACATGGCCCGCCGAACTCCAATGCAGCAGGGTGCCCGCGCCGATGTCACCGACCGCGTCCGTGCAGCACATCGACCCTCGCACATCCCCGCCGGAAGCCACGGCAAGCCCCACCGGGGCGGCCCGAACTCATGGACCGCGGGGGGAGGTAGTGCCATTCTTGGCCCATGGGAGCAGGACGGCGGAGCCAGGCCGAACGGGACGACATCACGGTGGAGATCGGCTACGCGCTGCTCAGCGCCTGCTTCCTCGGCGGCGTGGTGTTCGCGGCGGTCGCCGGCCCTACCGCTGTCTGGACCCTCCCTCAGGCGGTCGAGAGATACGTGCGGGCCACGGGAGCCGCGGTCGCCGGCGTTCTCGCGCTGATCCGCGTCGTCCATGTCCTGTGGCGGCACGAGGCTCGGCGCCGCTGACGTACGGGCGGCGTTCCGGCTTTCGGACCTGGCCGCCATGAACCTGTCGCTCCGGGACATCACCCGTCATGCGTCGGACATCTTGACGTGCTCCTGACGCCATGGCTTTATGGGAGCGCTCCCATAGATCGGATGTCCACGTCTTTGGCCCCCACTTCTGGAGTCACAGTGAGAGCAGCGAGAGGCACGACAGGAACGAGAAGTACGAGCAGAAGCGCGACCGGAAGACCGGCGGGAGGCGCCCCAGCAGGGGCTACAGGAAGCGCCACCGCGCGAAGCTCCGTCGTGGCCCTGCTGGCCGGACTCGCCGTGGTCCTCGGGTTGCTCCTGCCCGGCCCCTTCGGTGCGACCGCCGCGCAGGCGCAACCGTCCGATGTCCGCGCCCCCGGGCTCCACATCAGCGACGGCCGACTGCTCGAAGGCAACGGCAACGACTTCGTCATGCGGGGCGTCAACCACGCCCACACCTGGTACCCCGGCGAGACGCAGTCGCTGGCCGACATCAAGGCGCTGGGCGCCAACACCGCACGGGTCGTCCTCTCCGACGGACACCGCTGGACGGAGAACGGCCCCGCGGACGTGGCGGCGGTCGTCGCGGACTGCAAGGCCAACCGGCTGATCTGCGTGCTGGAGGTGCACGACACCACCGGTTACGGCGAGGAGGTGGCCGCCGGCACGCTCGACCACGCGGCCGACTACTGGATCGGTCTGCGCGAGGTGCTCACCGGCGAAGAGGACCACGTCGTCATCAACATCGGTAACGAGCCCTGGGGCAACACCGACCCGTCGGGCTGGACCGCTCCCACGACCGCCGCAGTCGAGAAGCTACGCAACGCGGGCTTCGAGCACACGATCATGGTGGACGCTCCCAACTGGGGCCAGGACTGGCAGGGCGTCATGCGGGCCAACGCCCGGTCCGTGTACGACGCCGACCCCACCGGGAACCTGATCTTCTCGATCCACATGTACAGCGTCTTCGACACCGCCCAGGAGATCACCGACTACCTCAACGCGTTCGTCGACGCCGGACTACCCATCCTCATCGGCGAGTTCGGAGGACCCGCCGACCAGTGGGGCGACCCGGACGAGGACACCATGATGGCCGCCGCCGAGCAACTCCGGCTCGGCTACCTCGCGTGGTCCTGGAGCGGTAACACCGACCCGGTCCTCGACCTGGCCATCGGCTTCGACCCGAGCCGGCTCAGCTCCTGGGGCGAGCGCATCTTCCACGGCGCGAACGGCATCGCCCAGACCTCCCGCGAGGCCACCGTCTACGGCGGCGACCCTGGCGACACGCAGGCCCCTACCGCTCCCGGTACCCCGACCGCCTCCGCCGTGACCGCCGACTCGGCCACCCTCGCATGGCCCGCCGCCACCGACGACGTCGGCGTCACCGGATACGACGTCGTCAGCGTCGCCGGCGGCTCGGAGACCAAGGTCGCCGCGTCCTCCTCCACCACGGCCACGGTGACCGGCCTGACCGCCGGCACCGCGTACACCTTCGCCGTCTACGCCCGCGACGCGGCCGGGAACCGTTCGGCCCGCTCGGCAACGGTGACCGTCACCACGGACGAGGGCGGCACCCCTGGCGCGGGCTGCGCCGTCGGGTACCGCGTCGTCAACGAGTGGCCGGGCGGCTTCCAGGGCGAGATCGTCGTACGCAACAACGGCGCAGACGCCATCAGCGGATGGACGCTGGTCTTCCGCTTCGCCGACGGTCAGCGCGTCGCCAACATGTGGGGCGGAACCCCGGCCCAGGACGGCGGCACGGTGAGCGTCACCCCCGCCTCGTACACCTCCGCCATCGCCGCCGGCGGTTCGGTGACCGTCGGTTTCACCGCCACCAAGGGCGGCGCCAACTCCTCGCCGACCGCCTTCACGCTCGACGGCACCAGCTGCGTCACGGCGTGACCTGACCGTTCGGCGACCGCCGGCCGGTTCTCCCGGCCTCCGAGCTGAGCGACCCTTCCCCGGGGCGGGGTCGCTCAGCTTCGGGTCGGGTCCCGGACCGGTTCCGTGCCCTGTGCCACACCGAACGGGTTGTCGATCGCGTAGCGCCAGCATCCGTCCGCGCCGCGACGGGCCACGTCCGTTGCGGTGCCCTCGATCCGGACGGGGTCCCCGTCGGGCGTGCTGCCGGCGATGACGAAGTCCACGATCAGCAGCGCCAGGTCACCGACGACGTACGTCTGACGTGGCGCCACCCGGATCGGGACACGCAGCCGGAGGAAGTCCCCGTTGGCACGGAGGCGACCTGCCCCGGTGACCATGTGACCGGGCGTCGGCACGAAGCCCGCATCGGGCTCGTAGAGCTGGTCGAGGACCTCCGGATCGAAGGTGTTGAAAGCTCGCTCGAAGGCGTACGGGTGCTCGGCGGCGCTGGTCGTCGGCGCCACACTGGTGGGATGCGTCATGTGGCAAGCGAACAGCCCGCGGAAACAGGTAACCAAACGGAAACCCACGCCGCGTGGGACGGGGAACTGGTTCCCGGCCCGCGGGGCCGCACCCGACGGCCGGAGGCCGACTGCCCCGTCGAGGTCGCCCTCGCGGCGGTCTCGGGCCGTTGGACCACACTGCTGCTGCGGGAGTTGATGGGCGGGCCGCGCGGCTTCATGGAGCTGCGGTCCCTGCTCCCGGAACTGTCGGCGAAAGTGCTGACCGACCGGCTCCGAGCACTCCAGGACAGCGGCTTGGTGGAGGTGGAACGCAGGCGCGGCTTCCCTGTTCGCACGCGATATGCCCTGACGGACGCCGGCCGGTCGCTGCGGTCGCTGCTCGTCGAGCTGTACGCCACAGGGGAGGAACTGCTGCGCCTGGGCGGGCAACCGGACGGAGGGTGAGCCTGCCCGGCCGACCCACGCGTCACGCACCGTGTCCGCCGCCTTTGACACGTCCCGGCCACAGGGCCCGCCGGCTCCGGCGTAGCGGCGCTGCCTCACGGCCGCGGAAGGCGACAACGACGGGTCGTGCGCGACAGGTACCGCCCTCAGCCGCCGCTGCTCTCCGCGGCGTCCCCGTATCGTTGACGGAACTTGGCGATCTGTCCCTGAGGGTCCACGGCGCGGGCTTTGCCCGTATGGAAGGGATGGCTTTCGGACGAGATCTCGACATCGATGACCGGATACGTCTCGCCGTCGTCCCACTCGATGGTCTCGTCGCTGCGCGCGGTCGACCTGGTCAGGAACGCGTAGCCGGCGGCGCGGTCACGGAAGACCACGGGGCCGTAATCAGGGTGCTTGTCCTGCTGCATCGCTTCTCCAGCCGTGTCGGGACGCCCCCTGCCACCGTCGCACACGGGGGCCGGTGATGCAGCGCGACCCCAACAGTGGGGGAGCGGGCCTGCGGGGTGCACAGCCACATGCCGCACGGCGATACGCGGCTCGCGCGACCGACACCCCTATCGTGCTGGTATGAGTGCACACTTCGATGTCGTGGTTCTCGGCGCAGGTCCTGGCGGCTACACGGCGGCGGTCCGCTGCGCCCAACTCGGAATGTCGGTCGCGGTGGTGGAGGAGCGGTACTGGGGCGGTGTGTGCCTCAACGTGGGGTGCATTCCCTCGAAGGCGCTGCTGCGCAATGCCGAGTTGGCCCATCTGTTCACCCATGAGGCGAATACCTTCGGGATCCACGTCGAGGGCCAGGTCACCTTCGACTACGGGGAGGCGTTCCGGCGCAGCCGGAAGGTGGCCGACGGACGCGTCAGAGGCGTGCACTACCTGATGAAGAAGAACGGCATCACCGAGCTCGACGGAACGGGCGTCTTCACCGACGCCCACACCATGCGGGTCCGGCGCTCCGACGGCACGGAGCAGACCGTCGACTTCGATCACTGCATCCTCGCCACAGGTGCGACGACGCGGCTGCTCCCGGGCACGAGCCTGAGCGAGCGGGTGGTCACGTACGAGGAGCAGATCCTCAGCGACCGGCTGCCGGGGAGCATCGTCATCGCCGGCGCGGGCGCCATCGGCGTCGAGTTCGCGTACGTGCTGCACAACTACGGCGTGCAGGTCACGCTCGTGGAGTTCATGGACCGGGTCGTTCCGCTGGAGGACGAGGAGGTCTCCGCGGAGCTGGCCCGCCGCTACCGCAAGCTGGGCGTCAACGTGCTGACGTCCACGAGGGTCGAGGCGATCAACGACGAGGGCCCGCAGGTGCGGGTGCATGTGACGACGGGCGGGCAGCGGCAGGTCCTCGAGGCCGACAAGGTGCTCCAGGCCATCGGCTTCCAGCCGCGGGTGACCGGTTACGGCTTGGAGA
Organism: Streptomyces sp. Tu 2975; assembly: GCF_009832925.1. Taxonomy (GTDB): domain Bacteria; phylum Actinomycetota; class Actinomycetes; order Streptomycetales; family Streptomycetaceae; genus Streptomyces. The sequence goes on along the minus strand of NZ_CP047140.1, from coordinate 947,780 downwards.
GCACCGGCGTGCGCCTGACCGATCGCGGGGCGGTCGAGGTCGACGGGCGCTGCCGTACGAACGTGCCGCACATCTTCGCGATCGGCGATGTCACGGCACGGCTCATGCTCGCGCACGCGGCGGAGGCCATGGGCATGGTGGCCGCCGAGACCATCGCTGACGCGGAGACGATGGAGCTCGACTACACCATGATCCCTCGCGCCACCTACTGTCAGCCGCAGATCGCCAGCTTCGGCTGGACCGAGGCACAGGCGCGAGAGCACGGCTTCGACGTACAGGTGCAGAAGTTCCCCTTCACCGCCAACGGCAAGGCCCACGGGCTCGGTGATCCCTCCGGCTTCGTGAAGATCCTCAGCGACGGCCGGCACGGGGAACTGCTGGGCGCCCACCTCATCGGCCCGGAGGTCACCGAACTGCTGCCGGAACTGACCCTGGCCCAGCAGTGGGACCTGACGGTGCACGAGGTCGCCCGCAACGTGCACGCGCACCCCACGCTCGGCGAGGCCGTGAAGGAAGCGGTCCACGGGCTGGCAGGCCACATGATCAACATGTAGCCGTCCGCCGCGTCAGCGGTTCGTCGTCGGCGTCCGGTCCGCGTCAGCCGCCCGTCGCGTCGGCGGTCCGCTCCCCGTCGGCCGTCCGCTGGGGAGTCGGTTCCCAGCGCAACAGGTCTCCCGGCTGGCAGTCGAGTGCCTCGCAGAGCGCGGCGAGCGTGGCGAAACGCACCGCCTTGGCGCGGCCGTTCTTGAGCACCGCCAGGTTGGCGGGGGTGATACCGACGCGTTCCGCGAGCTCGCCCACGGACATCTTGCGCTTGGCGAGCATCACGTCGATGTCGACGGCGATCGGCATCAGATCACCTCGTCCAGCTCGGCCTTCATCCGGGCCGCCTCGACGTCGCGCGCCACGGCCTGGGCGAGCAGCATCCGCATCACGAGCACGACGAGCGCGACGCCCAGGACCGCCAGGCCGGCCCCGCCCACCAGCAGGACGATGCCGGGGGCGACGGCTTCGCCCGGCGCCAGGACGGCCCCGAACGTGAACACCAGCAGGGCGGCCGCCACCACAGCGCCGATCACGATGTCCACGTACCGGAAGGCGGCGTGGGAGAACAGCGTCCCGCGCCGCACCATCGTCACGAGCCGCCACACGCAGACCAGCACCACCTCGACCGTCACGATGCCGAGGACCATGAGCACAAGGACCGGGGTGCGCAGGTGTGCGACGTCCGCGTCGAGCTCCTTCATGTCGATGGCCAGCAGGGGCACCATCACCGCCTGCACGAACACCGAACCGGCGAGCAGCGCCACGATCACGGCGCGGAGCGCGAACACTGTCAACTTTCCCATCGCTTCCCCTTCAATCGAACTGCGACGGAAATCTATCGAGAATCGATAGGCAGGACAAGCTGTTCAGGTCTTCCCCGGAGTTTTGCGGCTCCTGAGAGCATCCGTTGGTACCGGGCGCCCTGATGGCCCTGGGCCCGAACCGCCCGCTGCCCCATCCAGGGGCCACTCGGGCGACGTCGACCTTTCGGGAGCCTCGCGGGCGGCGACGTCAGCCGTCCAGGAGCAGGGCGCGGCATCCGTGCGACGTGGATGAGGCCGCAGCGCTCCCGACCGGGCCGTACAAGGCCGGCCTGGAGGTCCGCGGCATGTCCGTTCGGCGTGGTGATTGTTCAGCCCACGGAACATCGGTTCGAAACCGCTGTATAGAAAGCGCTTGCGAGAATCATTGACATGCCCACATCTCGCCGCCACTCTGGGTCGCACCATCAGCGGTTCGTTCGGGAGTCCGGCTGAACCGGTTGACGTATTGACCGACCGTCAGTCATGGCGTACCTTCCTCCGCGGTTCTCATACACGAACGTCATTCAATATGGAGAACAAGCTCGCGAGTCCATGATGGTCTCTGCCACTGCCACCATCCATCGACCGGTACCTGCGGCCGACACCGCAGGCGGTGAAAGGAATGCCGAGTGAGCACACGGAACCACCATCGAAGAAGGCGCGGTCGTGCCGCCGCCTCTGTCGCAGCAATCACCGCCCTGATCGGCGGCGGCCTCTCCGCGCTGTGGATGACCGGCTCCGCGTCGGCCGCGGCGTCGGCCGGCTCGTACACCTTGAAGAACGCCAACAGCGGACTGTGCCTGGCGGTACCCGGCGCGAACACCTCCGCCGGTGTCCAGCTCGCCCAGAACACGTGCAGTGCCGCCGCCGATCAGACCTGGAAGCTTACGGCCTCCGGCAGCGGCTGGACCCTGGCCGCCGCCCACAGCTCCAAGTGCGCCGGTGTGCGGGGCGCCTCCACCAGCGCGGGCAAGCCGGTGGAGCAGCAGAACTGCGGCGGTACGGCGACCCAGGTCTGGAAGTTGACGCAGGTCAGTGGCGACACCTATCAGGTCGTCAACAGCAACGGCGGCAAGTGCCTGAACGGCAAGGACAGTTCGACGGCCGCCGGCGCCCTGGTGCAGCAGAACTCGTGCGACTCGGTGACCAGCAAGAGGTGGACCTTGACGGCGTCGGGCACGACCCCCACGGACCCGCCCACGGACCCGACCGATCCGCCGACGGATCCGACGGACCCGCCCACCGACCCGCCGGGGTCGTGGCCGACGGCCGACGGAAGCCAGGCGGTGAACTCCACCATCTCGGTGACGGGTACTTACGACGGTGGCATGAAGCGCTTGTACGGCAGCGGTGACCTGGGCAGCGACGGCCAGAGCGAGAGCCAGCCGCCGATGCTCCGGCTGGCCGACGGCGCCACCCTGCAGAACGTCATTCTCGGTGCCCCCGCCGCGGACGGCGTCCACTGCGACGGCACCTGCACGCTCAAGAACGTGTGGTGGGAGGACGTCGGCGAGGATGCCGCGACCTTCCGCGGCAGCTCCTCCTCGACGGTCCGCACGGTGGAGGGCGGCGGCGCGCGGAAGGCGGCGGACAAGGTCTTCCAGCACAACGGCGCCGGCACCCTGATCATCAAGGACTTCCAGGTCGAGGACTTCGGGAAGCTGGTCCGCTCGTGCGGCAACTGCTCCACGCAGTACGCCAGGCACATCCAGATCCTGAACACCAAGGTCACGGCCCCGGGCGACACCCTGGTCGGCATCAACACCAACTACGGAGACACGGCACGGTTCTCGGACATCGCGCTCCACGGGGACCCGGGCCGCGACATCGACATCTGCACGAAGTACAGGGGTACGACGAGCGGCGAGCCCACCAAGATCGGCACGGGAGCGGACGGCACGAACTGCTTCTACGCCTCGTCCGACATCCGCTACGCCGACTGACGCGAGTACATCGACTGACGCGACCCGCGACCCGCGACCCGCGACCCGCGAGCCGCGGTGCCCCGTGCGCCGCGGCCGCGGCGTCCCGAATCCCCTGAAGGCCCCGAAGACACCGGGCGGCCACCGGAACAAGCACGGCACGCAGCAGAACACCCCCCATTCGAAGACGAAAAACGAGGCGAACATGAAACATCCAGTCGCACTACGACTCTCCGCGGCCCTGGCCACGGGTGCCCTCGCGGCCGCGGCCGGTGTGGCTCTGACGACGCCCGAGGCGTCGGCAGCGACCGGTGGCGCCACCGGCTACGCCACCCAGAACGGCGGGACCACCGGTGGAGCGGGCGGCCAGTCGGTGCGGGCCACCACGGGGACCGCGATCCACGCCGCCCTGTGCAACCGGGCCAGCAGCAGCACCCCGATCACCATCCAGGTCGAGGGCACCATCAACCACGGCAACACCAGCAAGGTCTCGGGCGCCAGTTGCAACACCGCCGACGGTGTGATCGAGCTCAAGCAGATCAGCAACGTCACGATCGTCGGCGTCGGCGGGGGAGCCGTCTTCGACCAGGTGGGCATCCACCTCCGCGAGGCCCGCAACATCATCATCCAGAACGTGACCGTACGGAACGTCAAGAAGTCGGGCTCGCCCACGTCCAACGGCGGAGACGCCATCGGCATGGAGAGCGGCGTCCGCAACGTCTGGGTCGACCACACCACGCTGGAGGCGTCGGGCGGTGAGTCGGAGGGCTACGACGGCCTCTTCGACATGAAGGACAACACCCAGTACGTGACCCTGTCCTACAGCATTCTGCGCAACTCCGGCCGCGGTGGCCTCGTCGGCTCGAGCGAGAGCGACGTGTCGAACGGCTTCGTCACCTACCACCACAACCTGTACGAGAACATCGACTCCCGTGCGCCCCTGCTGCGCGGCGGCATCGGCCACATGTACAACAACCACTACAAGAGCCTCAACGAATCCGGCATCAACTCCCGTGCCGGCGCTCGCGCCAAGGTGGACAACAACTACTTCGAGGACTCCAAGGACGTCCTCGGCACCTTCTACACGGACGCGGCCGGCTACTGGCAGGTCGGCGGCAACATCTTCGACAACGTGACCTGGTCCGGCCCGGGCAGCGACAACAACCCCGCCGGCCCGGACCCGAAGTCCAACACGACCGTCAGCATCCCGTACTCCTACAGTCTCGACGGAGCCGACTGCGTGCCCGGCGTCGTGAGCCGGACGGCAGGCGCGAACAAGGGGCTGCGGGTTTCGGACGGCAACTGCTCGCCGCAGACGCCGGCACCGACGACCCCCGCCCCCACCCCGACGACCCCTGCGCCGGACCCCACCACCCCCGCGCCCACCCCGACCCGGCCCAGCGGGACCAACCTCAGCATCGGGGCCGGCTCCGACGGCACCGGCAAGGCCGGCGGGACGAGCTACGGCAACGTGCGGGACGGTGATCTGAACACCCACTGGTCGCCGGCCGGCTCGACCGGTTCCGTCTCGGTCAAGTGGGGCTCCGCCACCACGGTGTCGAAGATCAACATCCGGGAGGCGTCGGGCTCCGTGGGCAGCATCGGATCCTGGAGGGTCGTCAACCACGACACCGGCGCCGTACTGGCCTCCGGCAGTGGTGCCGGCGTGATCAACTTCCCGTCGACGTCGATGCAGAAGATCACCTTCGAGATCACCGGCTCGACGGGAACGCCGCGACTCGCGGAGTTCGAGACCTACGCCGGCTGACGGGGCGCGCTGCCGTCCGGCGGGTCCGGCTCCCCGGACCCGCCGGACCACTGCCGCGTCGTGGGACGGGACTGCCGCCGCCTCGGACCCGATCGGTCTCCACCCACCTGCGTGTTCGCGGCGGAGGAATGGTGAACCGCTCTACGGTGGGCTGATGCGAGCTGTTCCCAGGTGGGCCCTGATCTCGTCGGGGTGTGCCCCTGTCGTCATGGTCGGGGGCTGGACGGTCGCCGCACTGCTGCAGGGCCCGGCCTACGATCCCGCCACGCAGACGATCAGCGTTCTGGCGGCCTACGGCTCCGAGGGATTCTGGGTGATGACCGGAGCGCTCCTGGCCCTCGGTCTCTGCCACCTGTTCACCGCCTGGGGGTTGCGCCCGGCCGCACTCGCCGGACGTGTGGCGCTGGGCGGCGGCGGGCTGGCGGCGTTCGCTGTGGTCCTGATCCCGGCGCCGAGCAGTGGGGGGTCCCTCCGGCACGGGTCGGTCGCCGCGGTGGGCTTCACCCTCCTTGCGGTGTGGCCGGTGCTGGCCGCCGATCGCGGCGGAGCCGCACCATGGGGACTACGGCCCCTGCCTTCCCTCGTCGTGACCGCTCTGATGGGCCTCGGTGCGCTCTGGTTCCTGATCGAGATACAGCGTCACGGCGTCACCGGAGTCGCTGAACGCCTTGTGACCTGCATCCAGTCACTGTGGCCCTTGGTGGTCGTCGCCTCCTGCCTTCTGCATCCCGAAAACAAGGGGCCATCGAAGTGACCGCGGCAGGCAGTCGTATGCGGCCGGGAGCGGGCGAGGCCCGTCACCGCACCACAGCCGGGCGTCCGCGGCCCCTCAGGCGCCCTTCCTGCCCAGGAACCGGCGCAGCCTGGTCAGCGGCCATGTGTTGATGACGTCTTCCTTCGTCAGCCAGCCACGCTGCGCGGTCGCCACCCCGTAGCGCATGTACGGCAGATGCGTGATGGCGTGTGCGTCGGAGTTCACGGCGAACTTCACGCCGTACCGCTTCGCGCGCAGGATGTCCTCGTCGCACAGATCGAGGCGCTCGGGGTGCGCATTGATCTCCAGAGCGGTGTCCGTCCGCGCGCAGGCGGTGAAGACGGCGTCGAAGTCGGCGTCGATGCGCGGGCGTTTGCCGATCCGGCGGGTCGTGGGGTGGCCGATGACGGCGACGTGCGGGTTCTCGCAGGCGCGGACGAGACGGCTGGTGAGTTCCCGTCGGCTCTGGTTGAAATGGGAGTGGACCGAGGCCACACAGATGTCGAACTGCGCGAGGAAGTCGTCGGGCCAGTCCAGGGTGCCGTCCGGTCCGATGTTGAGTTCGGTGCCGTGCAGCAGCCGCATCGTGTGGTGCGTACCGTCGAGTGCCCGGACCCGCTCACGCTGGGCGAGGATCTTCTCCTTGGTCATGCGCTGCATGTACAGGTTGGGGGCATGATCGGTGACGGCGTAGTACGTGTACCCGCGGGCGGCAGCGGCGGCGACCATGTCCTCCAGGGGAGCCAGCCCGTCGGTGAAGTCGGTGTGCGTGTGCAGATCGCCGCGGATGTCCTGCTCCGTCAGGAGGTCCGGGAGCTCGCCGTGCAGTCCGGCCGCGATCTCACCGCGGTCCTCGCGCAGCGTCGGCGGTATCCAGGGCAGTCCGAGTCCGGCGTAGATCTCCTCCTCCGTCTCGGAGGTGACGCTTGCGCCGCTCTCGGCGTCGAAGAGCCCGTACTCGGACAGCTTGAGGCCTCGACGCACCGCGATGGCGCGCGTGCGGATGTTGTGGGCCTTGGAACCGGTGAAGTACTGCAGCCCCGCGCCCCAGGAGGCCGGTGGGAGGACCCGTAGATCCACCTGGAGCCCTGTGGTGGTGCGCACGGAGATCTTCTTCTCCCCGTGTGCGATGACCTCGGCCGTATGGGGAAGGGCCGTGAGGGCGTCCATGAACGGGGCGGACCGGTGCGCCGCCACCAGGATGTCGACGTCCCCGATGGTCTCCTTCATACGGCGCAGGGACCCCGCGTACGAGCATCGGACGCAACCGCGGATGTCCGAGAGCTCGGCGACGAGCTGTTCGGCGACATCCATGGCGGCGCTGACGAGGATCCGGCCCTCACCGGCCCTCTGGAGCACCGAGATGCCGTGCAGGAGGTTGCTCTCCGTCCGCTCTCCGAAGCCCTTCAGATCGCGCAGCCGTTCCTTGTGGATGGCGTCGAGCAGCTGGTCGACGGAGGCGACCTCGAGTTCCTCGTAGAGGATCAGGGCCTTGCGCGGCCCCAGTCCCGGAATCATGATCAGCTCGCGCACCCCGGCCGGCACGGACGCCCGGGCCTCCTCGACGACGGACATGCGGCCGGTCCGCAGGTACTCCATGATCTTGTCGGCGACGGACCTGCCGACGTTCGGGATCTCGCGCAGCCCCTTGGCATCGAGCTTCGAGACATCCTCCGGATGGCCCCCGACGGCGCGGGCGGCCTTTTCGTAGGCGCGCGCCTTGAACGCCTCCCCGCCCCGGATCGCGATGAGGTCGGCGTACTCCTGGAGCAGCGCCTCGACCTGGTCGTTGGCTCGGGCCATGTCTCCAGGGTGCCTCCGTTCGCCCTCGGCAGGCGCGCCGGGCGCCGGGGCGAGGGCCTGTGACACCGGCAGCACCTACCCGACACGTGGGTCGATGCGACCGCACATGGCATCCTCGCGGGACCTTCGGGACCCGTCGGAGGCGCTTACGCTCGATGCCGCCGGCCTCGCGCGCACCGCACCGCTGAACCCCCGCACATGGGACTGGCAGGTGCGCCCCACGGGATCAGGCGCTCGGATGGCGGACCCGAGGTGGCGGTTCGCGTTGATCAAGCCGCGCCGGTGGCGTTGGAATCGGCGGGCGCAGCGGGCACGCCGGCACGTTGAGCGCTCCGCGGTCCGGCTGCCGCTTCCATTGTCAGCAGGCCTGCGAGTTCCCGGCCGAGGGCCGAATCCCGCCTGACCGCCAGGTCCGTCGCACTTGCACCTCCACGCGGGCCCTTGGGTACGAGAGCCAGTACGTCGCGCATCGCCCGTTCCCCGATTGCGGCCTTCTGGTATGCGTCCGGGTCATGGATGAAAGCAAGGGTTGCTGCGGCGAATACGCCGGGCACGTCCCGCCTGCCGGACGAGAGGCGGCTGCGGAGCCTGTCCCGGGAGTCCGCGAGCCCGTTGGGCCGACGGAGACCGATCAAGGAGGCCAGTGTCCGGCCCCCCAGTTCTGTGAAGCCCTTGCCGAGCAGGGCCGCAACCACGGCTTCCGCCTCCGAATCGGTGGGCTGCGGCCGGCCAGGGAGGGCGGGCAGCGGGCCGGGCTCATCCGCGGTGAGGCAGGCCCGGCAGACCAGCGCCCGCATCCGGGGTGACGGGTACTCTCCGGCACCGGCATGGGGGTCGGCCCCGGCGGTGGTGAGGGCGTCGGACAGCGTCCACACGTAGGCCGTCCCGCATGCGAGTGCCGCGCACATGTCGGCGAATGCCTCCCCGATCCACGGCTCCCACACCGCGATGCGCCCCTGCGCCAGTCCCGTGTCCTCGCGCAGCCGTGTCACGAGGGTCGCGGTGAGACCGAAGTCGTCCTCGATGTGGTGGCCTGCTTCGTGGGCGACAGCCAGCAGGGACGGGATGTGGCGACTTGCCGACCAGGGAATCCCGATGACCGGAAAGGGCAGATGCCGACTGGCCCGGCGGCCTGCGCCGGTCCGCTGCCTGCCAGGGGCCAGCAGGTCCTCGAAGTCGCTGCCACGGGCGGAGGCGAACGGCACAGGCTGCCGGTTCAGGAAGGTCAGCGGCGGCTCCTTGAACACCGCCCCCGCTGTTCCTGTCGCCGCGTCCCGGACGGGGCGGTAGAGAGCCCAGGCCAACTCGTCGGTGACGGTCAACCATGCCCGGTACGGGTCGTGGTGGCGCAGCATCAGTTTGCCGCGGAAGAAGTCCCACACATGGTGCAGGTCCAGGACGATCTCGGCCCCCTTCGTGTCCTGATCGGCAGGCAGCATGGTGGACACGTGTTCCAGCGCGGTTGCCACGACCCTGGCGGCGCTCTCGATCTGCGATCGGTGCGTTGCCATCGGGGCGCTCTGCGCGATCTTCCGCCAGTCGTCGAGTTCGGACGTCAGCGCTTCCATGGCCTGGCGGACCTCGAACCGGCGCCGGGCGGTGTAGCCGGGGTCCGGGTCCACCATCAGGTCCGCCCCGGGGTACGCAGGGCGGCCGGGGTGGCGAAGAGCGCGGCGCTGAGGGTCTCGATGACGTCTTGGCCCCAGTCCACTTCGGCTGGAAGCGTGATGGGGGTCGTGGGTCGGCCGCCGCCGGTGGGCGCCGATCTCAGGGCGCGGTGCAGTTCGTGCAGCGGTTGTTCTTCCGCGACTGCTTGCGCGAGGAGCGTGGTCTGGTGGAGCGGTTTGCGGATCAGTCCGCATCCGACGACCGCCGGGGCGATACCCGAGGAGAAGAGGGTGGCGGCGAAGAGGTTGCGGAGCACGAGCTGGAGGGGGATGTCGGCCGGTGAGGCGGGGCGTGGCGGATCGAGCACGATCAGGGGTTGTGTGCCGGGTGCGAATCCCGCAAGCCACTCCACGAGACGGCTGGGTTCCAGATCTGATCCGGACGCCTTGCTCTTCAGGCGGTCACCATGGCTGAGTCCGGCGGGCGACAGATCGAAGTAGGGGATGGAGCCGCTCTTGAGTCGCAGGGGTGCGCTGACGTGCAGCAGGGCCGGGGGCCCTTGCGGGGGGGTGGGAGGGCTGCGGGCGCCCGCAGTCGCCGCACTGTGCAGCCGTGATTTTCGAAGACCTTGGCCGGTGCCCGGCCGAGTGCGGAGTGCGCCGATGCATCGCCGGAGTCGCAGTGGAGCATGAGGACCGACTTCGCCCCGTACTCCGACCTGGCCGTTTCGCGCAGTGTCCACAAGGCCGTGGCGACGACGACCGACACAAGTGTCTTGGACGTGTTGCTCATGTTCTTCGGCAGCGCTGCGACGACTCCTGCGGTGATGGCCGCGTCGGTGAGAGCACCGAACACTCCGTCGATCACCAGGTCGACTCCGTGCCCGGCCTTCAGCGCCGTCTGGAGAACGCGCGTGTCTGCCGACTCCGCTGCGTCAGGCAGGGTCCGGTAGAACACTGCGGCGCTTGCCTCGCTCGGCAGGTCGGCCAGTTCCCAGGGAAATGCGTGCAGAGCTGTGTCGTCGGACTGGAGCTGCAGGGCCGATAGCGGGGGGCGGCCTGGGTGAAGGACCTGAAGGCGTCCGCGGCCGGCTGCTGAAGCGTGACGCCAATCGTCCAGAAGCGAGCGCGCGATCAGAGTGGGGTCGGAGTCAGTGTCCCGCTTGAGGGTGGGAGAGACGACGCGTTCGGTCTCGGACGGAACGCGGAGAGGGGTGTGCCGTTCGGTTTCCTGGGAGTCGACGGGATGGCCGAGATGGGCTGCCATCCGGTCGGCGATCTGCTGGGTCGACGTGTCACCGAGCAGGGCGGCGCTGGAGCGCAGGATGCGAGCGGTCCACGCCGAAGGGCGGTGCACCTGGCTGAGGAACTCGGTCGCGGCTCGCAGCGGATTCTCTCTGCTGTCGGCCGGCTCGGCAGAAGCGTGCAGCCAGTGCGCCACCGCCGTCAGCAACGGAGCGTCCTGGGGGCTTGCTGAACAGAGGAGCCGGGTGAGTTCCCGGCCGGGCACGAGGCCGAGGCGCGAGTGGGCACGCGCCTGCCGCCATGCTTGCAGCGGTTCACCGGCAGGTGTTCTGCTGAGCGCTTGGTCGGCCTGGACGGTGAGCTCAAGCGCCTGGTTGAACTGCCCGCGGACTCGCGCGAACTCGGCGAGATACCTGCATTGCATCAGTTCGTCGGAGTTCAGTGGTTCAGGCCTGATGATGTCGTCGAAGAGGGGCTGGAGCAGCTCGAGCCCTTCGTTCTCGCCGTCGGCCGTGCCGGGGGAGGGACACCAGGAGAGGTGTTCCAGGACGGCGAGGCGTGCCGCCGGTGGCTGCATCTTCGCGAGCGCATCAGCCAGGTCGCTCACCCGCTCGGGGGCGGTGAGTACGGCGGCCACACCTCCCTGGAGCAGATCCTGTGGTGACGTCAGGGGCACCGCGCGCAGCGCATCGTCCACTTCGTATCCCTGACGGTGGAGCTCGGACCACAGCAGGGCACGTTGTACGGACCACGTGCCGGACACATCGGCGGTTCTCAGGAGGGTGAGCGCGATGGCGGCCTGATTCAGATCACCCAGATCGCGGGCGAGGAAGCGGGCGTACAGCAGCAGACACTCGGGGTGGCCGTGCGGAAAGCCGAGGTCGCTCCACAGGCCGGCCGCACGATCGAAGGCCGCTTGGGCGGTGTCCACGGCGAGGAGTTCACCGGCCAGGACGCCTCGGGCCATGAGATTTCTCGCCAGGTGCCGGTACTTGGCCGGGCCGCCGGCTTTCGCGAGAGCCGTGTCGGCTTCGTCCAGGGACGCGAGTGCGGCGCGGGAGCGGCCCAGTTGCCGATACGCCTGGGACAGTGCGAGGCAGGCTTCGGCCTGTTCGAGTGGAGAGGCGGCGTCCGGGTCCAGTTCGGTGAGGGTGGCGATGGCTCCGGTCGGTGTGAACGTGCGGAGTTGGTTACGGGCCTTGCCCAGGAGGGCCCGTCGTTGCAACGCCATCAGTTGGACGTTCTCGGCGGGGGGATCCGTTCCGGCGGCGGCCCCCAGGTTCACCGGAGTGGCGTCCATGGTGAGCACCGAGTCCTGCAATGCGAAGGCCTGGTCGAGACGGGTACCGCGTTCCAGTTCCTGAGCCAGCTCGAGGGCGATCAGCGCCTCACTGGTCGCGGCTCCGCGTTCTCGAGCGGTTGCACGTGCTCGTCGGTACGTGGATTCTGCGTCCGGGTGTGCGAGCGTCGTCTGGATGCGGGCGAGAATCGTCAGCAGCCGCTCACGCCACTTCCCGTCGGCCTCCGTCTCCAGTCCCGACCGGACGAGTTCCGCGGCCTCGGCGTGCATGCCCTGGCTGCTCTGCAGGCCGGCGCGGAGGATGACTTCGGCGCTTGCGACGGGGACCGGATCGGGTGCGTGCTCCCGGAGCCGGTCGACCAAGGCGAGGCGGTGTTCGATCTCGTTCCACATCGGGTCGGCCGAGTTGAACGCCGGATTGTCGGCCTGCTTCATGGCCAGGGACATGGCGATGGCCAGATGCGCCTGCACCAAGGTCGCATGGCTGATGAGTGGTTCGCCGTCCAGACGGAGTCGCGGTCGCCCGTCGTCCACGTACTCGGGTCCGAGGATCTCCTCGCTCAGCTCCCGCACGGCCTCGACGCGGTGATGATCCTGCATCCGTTCCACGGCGGTCCGCCACACCTGGGCGGCGTTGCCGGCGTCGACCTGGAACCGGTGATAGAGCGCCTCTTTCGTACAGGCCACCCATTGTTCGGCGTCCGTCTCCGCCAAGGCCTCGAAGTGCTCGATGAACGCCTGGTGCAGGTGTCGGGAGACAGGTTGGTCCGCCACCAGTTGGCGCATGGGGGCGAGTACGTTGGTATGGAAGACCACCACGGAGTCGTCGCCCGCGTGACGCGAGACCCAGGAGGACGTGCTCGCGTAGTCGAGCAGTCGCCGCCATGCCTGGCGGAGATCCTGCTCCGTCGGCGCCGTTGCCACGGTCGGGAAGATGTCGGCGCTTCCCTGCCGGTGATGGCGGTCTTTGCGCGGATTGTCGGCGCCACTCCTGCCACTGATCCCCGCTGCCAGCCAGGGTTCCATGACGGTGAGCGCCTCCTCCAGCCGTAGTCGGCGGGGAACGACTCCGTAGCGCAGCAGCCACCGCACGGCCGGGTCGTCGATGCGCTGGACCACGCGATCGATGAGGTAGCGCAGATGGGGCTCGTCGTGACCGCGTAGCTCCTTCTCCGTGATCGTGGGTTCCTGATCGATGGCATCGGCGTACAGGGCCAGCTTCAGGGGAAGACCGCCTGCCATGTCGGCCGCGGCGTGAGCGAGCTTGTTGTCGCGAATCCCACGTAAGCGGAGGTATCTCATCGCCTGCTTCACGCTCAGCGGTGCCACTTCGCTGTGCTTGGTCCGGCGTTTACCGAACGCGTCCATGGCCTGCGGCAGCTTCTCGCGCAGATCGTTCCGGCTGGCGAGCGCGAGTCGCAGTCCCGGGCAGCTCTGCAGCAGCCGTCCGAGCAATCGCAGAAACCGTTCCGCCTCCTGCTGGCCGTGCAGGAGCAACTCCTCCATGGTGTCGACGACCAACACCACCGGGGCTTGTGGACGTGCGCGGTTCAGCCTCTCGGTGAAGGCGGTGACCAGTTCCTCCTCGACGGCGGCGGAGTCCAGGGAGGCGATGTTCTGAGCTGCTTCCCTGGCAGGTGGGGAGGGTCGCCGTGCCAAGAGGATCCGGTAGGCGGCGTAGTCGTCCAGCCGTTCGAACGGTCGACCCGGGAGCCGTCTGTCGAACTGGTCGGCGATCTCCAACAGGACGAGCCATGGGTGCCGGCCCACGGCACGGGCGCTGATGACGTCGAAGTCGATCCGGGCGCACGGTACGTCATGCGGTACCGGTACGCAGTACCGGGCGACGATCCAGCGCAGCTGCATGGTCTTCCCGGCCCCGCCCTGGCCGTAGAGCTGCCAGACGCGCCGCCGTCCGCCCAGCCACCGTTCAATGTTCTTCTCGAGTCCTCTGGGCTCCAGGAACTGTGCCGAGCGGGCATAGTCCGCCGCCCAGTACGAGCGTGCTCGAACGTAGCCTGCGCGATCCGCGAGGACTTCCTGGAGTGCGGTCGGAAGTCGGGGACCGCGGTCGGCGTCGCCCAGGACGTCGATGAGGTCCTGGCAGGCGGGGAAGTCACGCAACCGGTCGGCTTCGGTGAACAGCCGCTCGAACGTCGAGCGGGCGGTATCCGGTGAGGGGAGCAACAGGTGGCGTAGCTCTTCGGTTTCGTCGCCGGCGGTTCGCAGATGGTCGGCGATGCGCGCTTCGAGCTGGTGCAGTCGGCCGGTGAGCTCGGGGCGGCCGGGGTCGAACCACTGGTGGAAGTAGCCGCTGCGCACCTCGTCGGCCAGCGCATAATTTCCGGGTTCGCCGGCGACCGGGTGCACCGTGCTGGTCGAGAGCAGGTCGTCCAGGGATGGAGTGGCGATCTCTTCCGCCGCCGCCCAGGGGTGCAGCACCTCGTCGTAGAGGGCGGAGGTGAAGGTACGGGCGACGGCGCAGGCCCGCAGGACGGGTGCCCAGGAAGGAGGCACGAGGGAACGGCAGATCGTACTGGGACTTTCCCCCGTGGCCAGCCTGCGGGCGATTTCCAGCAACGTGTCTGTGCCGTTGGTCATCGGCGCACCCCCAGGGCGTTGGCCGCTTCGAGCCACTGCGGCACATGCGGAGTCAACGTGTGGAACAGGTCGACGGCGAAGAACTCGCCCGCGGTCTCCTGGTAACTCTGCAGGAAGTTGAGGACCTTTTCATCAGGGACATACCCGAGTCGGCTGCTGTAGGCCCGCGCCAGCCGTATGAGCTCTGATGTTCTGAAATCGCCGACCTGGACTCGGCCGATCATGTGTGCGTCGGACTCGCGCAGGGCGGGGCTCACGTTCTCCTCGCGAGCGACGATGACGAGTCGCACCGAGGGCGGCTTGCCGTACGCAACGGGCTGGATCAGGCCCTCGTAGAGTTCGCCCGCGAGAGAGTCCGGCATGATGCACTCCGTGTGGTCCAGAGCCAGCACCAGCCGCTGGGCACCCGCGGCAGCGGACAGGGTGTCGAGGAATGCGGCGAAGATGCCGGCCTTCCGCTCGTCGGCCCGTGCCGCGTCGTCGTTGAACCCCCGCCCCTCGTCGACTTCGGGTCGATGCCCGTTCGGAGCCGTTCTCGCGCTGCCGAGGACGAGCTGGTTGAGTTCCGCATTGAACTTCGCGAAGGCGTCCTCAGGGATCGGGCACAGCTGATCGGGAGAGGTGGCCTGGTCACGGATCATCCGTAACACGGTCAGCCAGTCCTTGTTCCTCACGCCGCCCCCCGGCCGCCCCCCGGCCGGACCCGATCTGCCGGCCAGGTCCACGGAAACAATGTGATGTCCCCTCAGGAACCAGGTCAAGAGGCACCAATGAGCCAGCCATGTCTTGCCGGTCCTGTGATGACCGGTCTGTGAATGGCCGCTGATGACGAGCACTGAGCGATCCATGGCGGCGGGTGAGGCGTGCGGGGCGTCCACGGCCCACCAGGCCTGCCTCCGCTCCTCGGAACGGCCCACGAAACGGCGCAGCTCGGCGTACGGCCTGCTCCGGAGAATGTCGCGGAGGACGCCGGCAGGGGGGCGGAACGCGACGGGCAGTACGGCATCGGGGTCGCAGCAGGTCAGGAGCACCGGCAGCGCCCATACGCCGGTCCTCACGGGCATCCGGGCGAGCGCTGCACGAGCCGCGGCCACGCACATGTCCACGGGGTTCGACTCCGCCAGCCGTGCATAGAACGTGTCCGAAAACACCACAGCGGCATCCGACTCGATGTCAGCCTGCATGGACACCACGGCCCGTGCCCCGGCGTCGAGAAAGGCCCGGGCCACCCCACCGACCCAATCGGCGGGGTCCGCTGCTGAACGGCAGGCGTTGAGCACCACCAGCCGAGGCTGATGGGTGGCCAGAGCGGGCACATCGTCGGCCGTGAGGGACCAGGGTTCGCCCGACGTAGGGGTGAAGACCAGTTCGGGACCGCCGATGCCCGGGCGTGGCATGCCGTGAGCGATGAAGTGGAGGATGTGGGGCCGCAATCGGTCGATGGCGTCCGACAGCGCGGCCGCGCTCGCCGGATCATCGAGCACTTCCAGGTGAACATGTGCCGGAGCGCTCTCCAGAGCCCCGGACATGGCCGCGAGCTCCTGCTCCGCCAGGAGCTCCTCGTCGTGCGCCGGAGTGCCGATGACGACCAGCACCCGTAGCGGCCCCAGCTCCTCCGGGCCGGCCTCGACCGTTGCAGCCGTCCCACGTCTGATCAGCAGTTCAGGCCTGTTCCACAGCCACCATCCGTGCTGCCACATCAGCTCCCACGGCAGCCCTCTCAGTTCGGGGGGCTCGACCTCGAACACCACGCGAACGGGGTCCTGCCGTGTTGCGCCGCCGCGGAGTCGGTCCCACTGTGCCGCCAGACCTCCGTCGAACAACGCACGGCACAGGACGTCTCCGGCATCCCGGCGGAGGCCTTCATCGGCGTCACGATCGAAGACCGTGTCGAACCCACGTTCAAATTCGATGCATCCCAGCAAGCAGGAGCTCTCATGAGCCCCGTCCACCGACAGATGGACCGTGTAGTCGCCCTCCCTGCCTCGCCCTGAGCCGAACGAGCCGGCGATTCGCAGAACAGCCTTGCTTGCCATCGTTTCTCTCGCGCAGCGCTACCGGTCAGTGGTCCCGAAAGGCTGATCGTCCGCACCGAGGACTTCGATGACTGATCGGGGGTCTTCGTGTGCGTCTTCGACCAGCGCGGGAGGAACCGGGACCGGGCCTGCGCCGCGTCCTGGCTGCCGCGGACCGTAGTCCTGCTTCACCTTGCCGAACCAGCCCTTCTTGAGGCCGACGACACGGAAGAACGGAGTGCACCCCTCGTTGTTCGTCCACTCCAGGCCGAGGCCTTTCGCCCGCGCCACCGAGACTCGGCCTGCCACGTCGGCGAGGCCGAGCTGCGCCTGTCCGGCCCCCGCTTGCAGACGCAGTTCGGCGGATGCGCCGGTACCCGCGGCCGTAAGGACCGTGCCCGACTCCGCGACGATCACGTGCGTCACTGCGAGCAGGGTGTCGTCCCACGTCTCCCACGTGAGGCGCACGAGTGCTTCAGCGACGGCGCGCTCGTCGGTCACGCCGTTCTCGACCAGCCCGCGGTAGACGATGAGAGCGGACTCGTCCTTCTCGAAGGTGACCAGGGCCCCGAGGTCGGCAACCGCCAGCGCGGTGACCCCGTCCATGGCGACGCCGGCCGTTTTGAACCGCACGGACACGGAGCCCTGCGTGGCGTACATGTAGTGGTTGTGCGGGGTGCCGCCACGCGCGGCAAATGTCACGCCGCGATCGGAGAGGGCGCCGGCGGGTCGGACACGGCTGTCCGAAACATGAAACACATCCCCCAGGTGAACCGGCTGCGACAAAGGCCACGTTGTCCACCAGCCTCGCCACACATCACGCACCGCGTCCCGATACACCTCGTACGACTTCTTCACCCGTCCCCCATCACCATGCCGAACCGTGTGATGCACAGTACTGGCGCCAATACGCTGTGTGTCCGGACTTACGCCAAAAAGGAGGTGCCGGCGGCGCATTGGCGTTGATGCCGCCCATGCCGGACTGAGGCGTTCCAGGCGCCGGAGCGTGCGTCGGTTCGCGATCGCTCTGTGCGGTGGACCCTCGTCGCGGCCCTGACGCGCCAGATCGTCCTGCGTGACGCGAGTGCCCTTGACGGCCGGCCTGTTCGCAGAGGCCGCGAAGCGGGGCGAGGCGGACCTGACGCCGGTCGGTGCCGACCGGACGGAAGTTCGCCACGGGCTGTCGTAGTTACAGCGATCACGGCGAGGCTTCGAGGCGCGTTGCGTAGGCTGGCGACGTGGTCGCGGTGGACGAGTGGGTGGGGGCGGCGCAGCCCCCTCCGAACCCGACCTGGCGGCGCGTCAGGAAAGTAGGCCGCCGGCTGCCACGAGGTCGCCGAGCGTACCGGCCCGGCCGAGGAGTCCTCCACGCTCGGGGTCCTGCTCACTCCGCGCCGCGACGGGGTGCGGCCTTGATGGGTTCCTGGACGGTTTTCCCCATCGCTCGAAGACCCGCCCATGACGTCGGCTCACGGCCGTCGGTAGGCCGGGACAGGTGCGTACCTGTGCAGCTACCACCACGCTTCGCCGATGTCGCTGTGCGGTGGCGGCACGCCACCGGACGGGAGCCCCGGCACTTCACCGTCTTCAACTGCGAATCGTTCCTGCGGTGAATGTTCTGGGCCGTGTGGGTGAGCGCCGCCTTTCCAGACCTTCTGACAGACCTGATGAGCCGGTAGAACGCGGGGGTCGTTTCCGTCGTACCGAAGGGTGTGCGTGATGAGCCGAGGCTTGATCGTGGTGGATGTGCAGAAGGACTTCTGTGAGGGCGGCAGCGTTCCTGTCGCCGGTGGCGCGCGGATCGCGACGGCGATCGCCGATTTGGTCGAGCAGAGCGCTGGTGGCGAATACCAGTACGTCGTCGCGACCCGGGATCACCACATCGACCCGGGAGGCCACTTCTCCGACAGCCCCGACTTCCGGGACAGCTTCCCCGTCCACTGCGTGGCCGGAGGCGAGGGTGGAGAATTCCACCCCAACTTCGCCCCCGCCGTCACCGGAGGCAAGGTCGACGCCGTCTTCTTCAAGGGCGCGCACAGTGCCTCCAAGAGCGGCTTCGAAGGAGCCGACGAACAGGGCGTCTCTCTGGCCGACTGGCTGCGTGAGCGCGGAGTGGAGGACGTCGACGTGGTCGGCATCGCCACGGACCACTGTGTGCGTGCCACGGCGCTGGACGCCGTGAAGGCCGGCTTCCGGGCACGGGTCCTCCTGGAGTACTCCGTGGGTGTCGCCCAGGACACCACGGCAGCGACCCTTGATGACTTCCGTCAGGCCGGCGTCGCGGTCTCGGGCACTGTGCCCGCGTAGGAGTTCCCGTCACCGGCGGGCCGGGCCGGGCGACACCAGCGGAGAGAGCTTCAGCGATGACTGCGGACCGGGTTGTTCGTCGAACAGGGCTCCAGCAGGTAGATGTCCGCCCCCACATAACGTCGGCCAGTTTGACCAGCCACACCGTCGCCGGATTGCTTCCGGCGTCCCCGCTCCTTTTCAGCCGCGTCCATGCGACAGCCGCGTGTGTGCGCACGGACGTCACGGCGCGTGCTTGCGCACCGCGTTGCTTCCCCACGCGTAATCAGGAACGGCGCCACCGCCATGCCCGCTTCACCGTCCGTGCCCCTGAGCATGGGGTGCCTGGCGCTTCATCCGGATCGGCAGCCGCTCTGGGCGGCCCGCTGTCATGGTCGCCCTGTTGTGTAGCGCCGAGCGGCGTGGAGGTCTTTGACGAGCCGCTCGGCCAGCGCCCCGGCCTGGTGGGTGGGATACGTGTGCGTGCCGGGGAAAAGTCTGACAGTGACGGGCTGGAGGACGAGATCGCTCCATGCGTCCAAGTCGTCGGTGCGTACCAGGGGATCGTCGCGGCCGCCGTACACGGCCAGGGGCAGGTCGAGCGGTGGCTCGTGGAGGTGGCGGTACTGAAGGGCCATGAGCAGGTCCGCGACGAACGGGATGGCGGCCTTGAGGATGCGGCGGTCGCGGGGGAGATCGTCCGGTAGGGCGCCCAGGATGTGCGCCAGCCCCTGGCGGCTGTCCAGGAACAGGGGCGTGAGCATCGTGACGAGGCTGTCGTTGTGGACAGCGGGTAGCGCCGAAAGGGCCAGGAGCACGGGTGGGCGGCAGCTCGCGCGGTGGAGCGTGCGCGCGGTCTCGTAAGCGAGGAGAGCGCCGAGGCTGTGACCGAACAGGGCGAAGGGCCGGTCGTCGTCGCTGTGGCGGATCGCATCGGCCACGATCCGAGGCATCTGCCGTGGGTCGGTGAGAGGCGGCTGGTCGGCCAGGTGCCCGCGGCCGGGCAGGTTGACCGCGTGGAGGTCGACGTTGGGCGGGAGGCGTTGTGCGAGCGGGCGGTAGAAGGCGGGGGTGCTGCCTGCCGGTCCGATGCACAAGAGCCGTGTGGGGGCGTGTGGATGGTCCGTGAGGGCCGTGAGCACGGGCTGACCGGCGTTCGCGTGGGTGTGGGGTTTCACGATGCCTGTCCTGGGCTGGAGGAGGTGTGGCGAAGAATGGTTGCCGCGCCGTGTGGCGCGGCAACCAGGGGCCGTTCAGTGCTGCGGCTGGCCGAGGCGGGCTGCGACGTGTCGGGCGAGCTCGGTCAGGCTGCCTGCTCCGATCAGTTCCACGACGGGTAGGTCGCAGCCGGTGCTCTCACCCAGTGCGGTGGACAGTTCCAGCGCCATGAGGGAGTCGAGGCCGAGCAGTTCCAGGCGGCGCGAGCGGTCGATGCGGTCGGGTTCGCTCTGCAGGACCATCGCCAGGAGCTCGGCGAGCTTGTCCTCGATCAGCCGTGTCGCTTCGGCGGGACCGGCGGCGGCCAGGGTGGCGCGCCAGTGGTCGGCGGCTTCGCGTTCCTCTCGGCCTTGGAGCAGGCCGGCGGTACGGGGGGCTGACAGGGAGGGCATGACGTGCTGGCGCAGCAGGTCCCAGTCGAAGAAGCCGACGGTGGCGTTCGGGACGTCGCCGCGCTCCAACAGTTCGTCCAGGCAGGCGAGCGCCTCGCCGGCGGTGAGGTGGCCGAGGCCGATCGCGGCCATCTCGGCGCCGCGGCCGCTGCGGTGGACGTAGCCGGTGCCCGAGATGCTGCCCCATTGCACGGCCAGGGCGGGCAGCCCGGCCCGGTGCCGGCCGCGCGCCAGAGCTTCCAGGGCGAGGTTGCCACCGACGTAGGGCGCCTGCCTCATGTTGCCGGCGAGGGCGGCCACCGAGCTGTACATGACGAACAAATCGAGGGGGCGGTTCCGTGTGATGGAGTGCAGGAGCATGCCTGCTGTGGTCTTGGGGGCGAGGACCGCGCGCAGGCGCTCGTCGCTCAGATCGGGCAGTGCTCCGTCGTCCAGGACCATGGCGGCGTGGACGACTCCCGCCAGCCGGCGCCCTGAGTCATCAATGCCCTGGAGGACTTCGCGCAGGGCGGCTTCGTCACTGACATCGGCCGCGTGCACGGTGGCGTCGGTACCGGCCCGGTGCAGGTCGGCCAGGAGGGAGGCCGCTTCGGGCGCGGCATCGCCGCGTCGGCTGAGCAAAGTGAGGTGGCGGGCGCCGCGGTGGGCCAGGTGGCGTGCGGTGGCGGCCCCCAGCCCTGACAGACCGCCGGTGATGAGGTAGGTGGCCTGTGGATCCAGTGCCGGCCGAAGTGCGGCTGGGCGCAGGGAAACTTCCTCTTCACCGAAGGCGACGACGACCTTTCCGAAGTGTCGGGAGTGCTGGAGGCTGCTGAATGCTTCCGCGATGCGATGGGCCGGGTAGACGCGGTGCGGCAGAGCCTTGTAGTCGCCTCGTCGCACGGCTTCACCCAGTTCAGCGAGGTGAGCGTCCATCAGAGGTGAGGATCCGTTCAGCATCGGGGACAGGTCCACACCGAAGAACGACAGGTTGCGCACGAACGGCGCCAAGGGCAGCGGGCTGTCGAGCAAGAAGTCACGCATGCCCAGCTCGATGAACCTGCCGTGGGGTTTGAGCAGGCCGACGCCGCGAACCAGGGCCTCGCCCGCCAGGGAGTTGAGGACCACGTCGACTCCCGCACCGCCGGTGAGGTCCTTGACCTGTTCGGCGAAGTCGAGCCGCCGGGAGTCCAGCACGTGCTTCACCCCCAGCAGACCCAGCAGGTCGCGCTTGACGGGGGTGCCCGCGGTGGCGATCACGTCGGCACCGACGCGCCGGGCGTGCTGCAGCGCGGCCATGCCCACCGCGCCGGCGGCGCCGTGGATGAGCAGCGTCTCGCCCTTGGTCAGGCGGGCGAGGTGGTGGAGGCTGTGGTGGACCGTGCCGAGTGCCACCGGCAGGGTGCTGCCCTCGGCGAAGGTCATGTCCGCGGGCAGGGGCATGACCCGGTCGGCGCGGGCGAGCGCGTGCGTACCGAAGGCGCCTCGCGCCGGCGCGGCCACCCGGTCGCCGGGGGCGAGGTGGGTGACGCCGGGGCCGACCGCGCAGATGACACCGGCACATTCGAGGCCGATGCCGGCCCTGTCCGGCAGCCGGCCGGAGGCGACCGCGGGGACCCGGCCGGTGGCGACCATGATGTCGCGGTAGTTCAGCGCTGCCGCGGCGACCGAGATCACCACCTCACCCGCTCCCGGCACGGGTGGTTCGGCGGCCTGCCAGCCGAGCCGGTAGTGCAGTCCCACATCGTCCAGGGTCAGGGTGTAGCCACTGTTCCCGCTGGGACGAACCGGTGGTGCCAGCGGCCGTACGACGGTGGTGAAGCGCCCTGACGGGGTCAGTACGACTTCGTCGTCTTCCGCCCCCGCCAGCATCTCCTGGGTCAGACGTTCTGCCAGCCGCTCGAAGTCTTCAAGGTGGCGGGCACCGGTGAGGGCGATCCTGCGGACCGTCAGCGATCGATGCTCGCTCGCCAGGGTGCGCGCTCCTCCCCAGGCGCCGGCGATGTCAACGGCCGGGGGAGGGGAGTTGATCTCATGCGGGCTGCTGTGGACCAGCCACACGGTGAGCTCGCCGCTGCCTTCTGGCTGTGTGCACGCGGTGGCGAGCTCCCGTAGGACGGCGAGGTGTCTGACCGCCGCGTCG
The DNA here is from genome assembly GCF_009832925.1 of Streptomyces sp. Tu 2975. Lineage (GTDB taxonomy): Bacteria > Actinomycetota > Actinomycetes > Streptomycetales > Streptomycetaceae > Streptomyces. The sequence goes on along the minus strand of NZ_CP047140.1, from coordinate 925,398 downwards.
GTGACCTCGGCCGGGGACGTGCTCGCCTCCTCCACCAGCAGGACGAGGTCCGTCGGCGGCTGCCCTTGGGCGCGCAGGGCATCCACCCACGACGGGTCTCGCAGGGACACGATGGTGACGGAGTCGGCCTCCGTGCGACGGCCCAGACAGGATCGAAGCGCATGCTGGAGCCGCGCCTGGCCCGTTCCAGGGCCCGGCAGGGTACCCATCACCCACCGGCGGCCCCCCGCGGCGTTCGTGGCGGTCGGCAGGAAAGCGGTGCTCTCCTCGGTGGCGCGCGGGCGGCGGGCGGCGACGATGACGGAGTGATCGGCCAGTGAGAAGGGGGCGGGGCCACCGGTCGAGGTGGCTCCGGTGAAGCCGCTGCGGTTCAGAAGGTCCTTCCACTGGTCACGGCCCATGAGCGGCCCGTCGGGTCGCAGATCGTGATCGGTGGTGGACCAGAAGGTGTCCAGCAGTCCGAAGAGCGGCGCCAGCAGGTCGAGGCTGTGGCTTTCCACGGCGAGGAGGTGCCCGTCGTCGGCCAGCAGATCGGCCACCCGTCGCAGGGTGGCTCGGAGGTCGGTGGTGGCGTGCAGGACGTTCGACGCCACGACGATGTCGAACGAAGAAGAGGTGAAGCCCTGGCCGGACGGGTCGCTCTCCAGGTCGAGGACCTGGTAGTCGACGAAGTCGTACGCGGCGAAGCGGCTCCGGGCCTGGGGGAAGAAGGCGGAGGAGACGTCAGTGAAGGTGCAGGTCGTCAGTCCTGGTCGCAGGTGGGGCAGAAGAGCCGCCGTGGTGGAGCCGGTGCCGGCTCCGACCTCCAGAATCCGCAGCGGCCGGTCCTTGGGCCATTCGGCGACCGCCGCCGCCAGCAGCGTGGCGGCGAGACGGCCGTGGTGAGCCAGGACCGGAGCACCGTCGTAGAAGCGTCCGGCCAGGGCATCGGCTTCGGAGAACAGCAGCTCCAGCGGGTCGACGTGGCCCCGGAGCACCCCCACCAAGTGCTTGCCGAAGATCCCGTAGAGCAGCCCGGAGAGCGCCTCCCCGGGGAAGTCGTCGAGCATCGCCGCGAACAGTGGCCCGGGGGTGGGTTCCTTCCCCGCCCTCCAGCGGCCGGGCCCCGCAGGCTGCAGTACCCCATGTCGAGCGGCCATCCCCAGCAGGTGGTTGAGCAGCCGGATGTGCTTGGCGTGCGCGCCCGCCGCTACCAGTCCTTCGACGGTGACAGTGTCGGCACCCGGCAGAAGTTCCCGTACGGCGGCGCCGACGAAGTGGGCGGCGACTTCCAGGCCCCTCGCACGGAACCGGTCGTAAGGCCCGGCCTGCCACGCGGCGGTGAGTGACGCGAGCTCCTGAGCGCGGGCGGCGAAGACCTGTGGGGGTGCGGGCAGTGGGGAGGGGGCGCCGGCCTGCCCGAGCAGGGGTGCCGCCCGCAGCGTCTCGGTCAGCTGCTGGGGCCGGGCTGGACGCCCGGCCTCGAAACGCCGGATCCGGCACCCGTGGAGTTCCAGCGCGACCACCCCGTCCCGGTCGCTGACCGTGATGTCCCACACCGCTTCCTGGCGGGTCATCGAGCGGCTGCGCACGTGGACCAACCCTGTTTCGGGCATGGGGTTCCAGTAGCGGACGGTGTCGACGCCGGCGGGCAGATAGGGGCAGACATCGTCACTGGCGGCGCTGATCAGCGGCATGCCCGCCTGCAGGGCGCCGTCCAGCACCGTGGGATGGGCGATGTGACCCGCAGCTGCTTCCATCGTCATCGTGTACTGCGCCAACACCTCCCCCGTTCCGGCGCGCAGGCCGGTCAGCGTCTGGAAGGCCGGTCCGTAGGGCAAGCCGGCCCGCGCGCAGGCGTCGTAGTGCTCCTGCGCGGACACGGTCCGGGGAAGCCTGGAACGGATCGCATCCACGTCGACAGCTGCGGGCCGCTCCCGCAGCAGGCGCCTTACCCGGCCCCGTGCGTGCGTGCGCCAGTCGCCCTGGTCGCCGGTACGGCTGGAGATGACCAGTGCTCCGTCGCCCGCGAGGCTGGTGGACACCTCGACGGCCGTCTCCGCGTCACTGAGGGAAAGGCTCAACGCCCGCTCGAAGACGAGGCCGGTGATCTCTGCTGGAACGCTGCCGGTTTCACTCCCGGCAGCCAACGCCATATCGGTGTAAGCGGCCGCAGGCCACACCACCGCTCCCGCCACGGTGTGGTCGGCCAGCCACGGCACGGCGTCGGGATCCAGGCGCCGGCGCCACGTCGGCTCGGCGACCGGCAGCCGGCTGCCCAGCAGCGGCCGGCATACCGTCGTATCGGCATCCTGCATGCCGTCCTCGCGCCACCACCGCGGCTGGCCGTTCCAGTGCCGCTCCCGCTGCCAGGGATAGGCAGGCAGATCCGCCACCGCGCCCCGGCGCGGGAAGAACACCGACCAGTCGACCTGCGCACCCAGCGCCAGCAGCCGGGCATGTGCCGCATCCAGGGCTGCCGGGCCCGAGTGGACGCGCGAGAGCGTCGGCACGACATGGACCGGGCTGCCGTCGGCCGCAGCCACGCGCCGCAGGTAACCACTGAGCACCGGATGAGGACCGATGTCCACCAGCACGTCACATCGCAGTTCGTCCCCGGCCAGCACCGCGGCGGCGTCGGCGAACCGGACCGGCTTGCGCACATTGGACCACCAGTAGCCCCCACCGAGGGCCGTTCCTTCCACCGCGGCCCCGGTCACACTGGAAACGAACGGAATGCGGCACTTGCCGGGAAGAAGGTCGCTCAGCGCCTCGGTCAGCGGCTCCCGGATCCTGTCCATCGCAGGCGTGTGGAAGGCGTAATCGAGCCCCAGATCCCGGAAGAAGACACCTTCGTCGTCGAGCCGTGCCCCGAACTCGGTCAAGGCCGACGCCTCACCGGCGACCGTCACGTCCTGATCCGCATTGATTGCGGCGATACTCAGCCGACCGGCGAACCCCTCCTGGGCCAGTCGCCGGCTCACGACATCGGGGCACAGCCCGACCGCCGCCATGCGGCCCGCCCTCGCGGTCACCGCCTGCGCCCGACTGCGTGCAGCGACCACCTGGCAAGCCTGCACCCGGCTCAGCGCCCCCGCGCAGTAGGCCGCCGCGACCTCACCCACACTGTGCCCCATCACCGCGGCCGGCTCGATACCGCGCGCGGCCAGCGCCGCCACGACACCGGCCTGGACCGCGAACAGCAACGGCTGCGCCACCTCGGTCCGATTCCAGCGCTCCTGCTCTCGTCCCCCCGCCAACTCGTGCCTCACCGACCAGCCCAGCATCGGCCGCAAGGAGCCGTCCACGGCACTCACCTCGGCCGTGAATGCCTCGTCCTCGCCCAGCAGTTCGGCTCCCATCCCCATCCACTGCGCACCGTTGCCGCTGAAGACGAATCCCACACGGCCGCGATCAGCAGCTCGAGCCGCCGCTGCCCCTGCCGCCGGTTCTGCCGACGCCACCGCCCGCAGCGCCGCCGCGACCTCCTCGGGTCCCTCGGCCAGAACCGCGATCCGCTGCTCCAGTCCCTGACGCCGCCTGGATGCGGTGAAGGCGGCATCGTAGAAGCAGCCTCCGCCCGAAGCGTCCTGCCGCTGGGCCAGGTCCTCGAAGTGATCCGCCCACCTGTGTGCTGCCTCGGTGAGCGCGGGGGAGGTACGGGCTGAGACGATCACGGGCAGCCGCTTTCCAAGCCCCCGTCCCTGGCGCGGTTTTTCCCCCGTCCGGGTAGGCGCCGCCGCTAGGACGACGTGGGCGTTGGCACCTCCGAACCCGAAGGAGTTCACACCCACCAGGGCCTTGCTCGTCCCGGATACGGTCCGTTCCTTCACCACCGGCTCCAGCCCAAGTCCGGCGAAGTCGATGGCCGGGTTGTGCGGCACGGCGTGCAAGGTCGCCGGGATTCGGCCTTCTCGCAGTACCAGCATCCCCTTCAGCAGCCCCGGCACGCCGGCGGCAGCCTCCAGGTGCCCCAGATTGGACTTCACCGACCCCACCGGCAGCGGCTTGCCGTCACGGCTGCTGCCCAGGACCTCCCCCAGGGCCTGGCATTCGACCGGATCCCCCGCCTGCGTCCCCGTCCCGTGAGCCTCCACATAGGCCACATCACCCGCGTCGAGACCCGCACCCGTATACACCCGCCTCATCAGGTCAGCCTGCGACCGGGCACTGGGCAACGCCAGCCCAGCAGTCCGCCCGTCCGCGTTGACACCGCTGGCCACGATCACCGCGTGCACCCGGTCACCGTCCGCCAAGGCCGCCGACAGCGGCTTCAGCAGCAGCACTCCAGCCCCTTCGGCGCGCACATACCCATCTGCCGCGGCCGAGAACGGTCGACACCGCCCCGTCGGCGAAAGCATCGAAGCCTGGGAGAAGCCCGCGAAAGGCCAAGGACTGAGCAGGACATTCACCGCCCCCGCCAACGCCAGGGGGCTACGCCCGGATCGGAGCACCTCGCACGCTTGATGCACCGCGGTCAGTGCCGAGGAACAGGCCGTGTCCACCGCGCTCGAGGGCCCGCGCAGGTCGAAGAAATGAGAAAGGCGGTTCGCCGTGATGCTGACAGCCGAACCCGTCATCGTGTACGCGTTGAGCGTCCGGGGCCTGCTCACTTGCAGGTCGGCGTAGTCGTGCGAGGAGACACCGACCACCACCGCCGTATCGCTGCCCGCCAGCCTCGCCGGATCGATCGCGGCGTCGTCGAATGCCTCGACCGCGCACTCCAGCAGAAGCCGCTGCTGAGGATCGATCCGGGCTGCCTCCTTGGGGGAGATGCCGAAGTACCCGGTGTCGAAGGACCCTGCGTCCTCCAGGAACCCGCCGGCGGCCGTACACGACTTGCCCGGCCGCACGGGACCGGCCGTCACGAGCCCCGCGGTCTCGAACCGGTCGTCCGGCACCTCACCGATCAGGTCCCGCCCCTCCGAGAGCGCCGCCCACAGGCCGTCCAGGGAGTGGATTCCGCCCGGCAGCCGCACACCGACCCCGACCACGGCCACCGCGTCATCGCGAACCTCTTCAGGGGCCGTCGTGGCGATGGGGACGGCATCACAGTCAACAGACAAGTCAACACTCCAAGTGAGCAGACGAGCCCAGCCCATGAAAGGCCGCGGTCTCTCTCACATAACGGAAATCTGGGCTGAAGGACATGACCCCCAGCAAGCTGCGAACCCTCAAGGCCGCTTGCAACCGCACCACGGTGACAGCCCAGCCCATCGCCCAGCCAGGTTGAGTGCGACATGCGCACCGGGGCCGCGTTCGCCATCGCCGCTCCCACCCGAGCCCAGACCCGGCCGTAGTGCGCAGCCTCCTCCTCCGTCTACATCTGCAGGCGGCGGCGTGCGGCATCACCCCGAACAGCAACTTCACGCCCTTGGAGGAAGCCGCCCGCCCTTCGGACCGCTTCGTCGGCGGCTTACCCCGTCAGACGGGCGCCGAGATCGCCTTTCAGTGGATCTTCTGCTGCTCCAGCCATTTGAAGATCTCGGCCCTCTGTACGGGACCTTGGCGTTCCTGCCTCGGCCGAGCTTGTAGCCCTTTCAAGCCAGTTTCGATGCCTCCCTATAGACCCAGCTCGTGGACATTGCTGAGCATCGCAGCGACCTCGGATGTGCCCATAAGGACGGCCTCGACGCTACGGCGCCTGCTCGACGAGCTGTTATCGGTGTGGGTCTTGTCGGGGTGCGACTGCGGTTCCACGGGCAAGATGGCTCCTCAAGGCTGGCCTGAGCCTGATCGCAGTTGGCTCGCACTCTGCTCTGGCCGAATGCCAAATGTCCTTGACGCCCGTCCTGTGCCACCGCCAAGAGTCACCGGACGAGCCATACCCATGGTCATGAGAATCGCCGGTTCGGGTAACCGGCGATCCGCTGCTGGTTGCCGCGCCGCTTCGGGCCCCAGATTCATCGTTGCACCAGAGGGCCTCCTTCCTCCTTTGAGACGGAAGCGGGGGACTGGCCCTCCTGACCTATGGCGCTGCGCAGGCCGGTTTCCCGTCGACCGGCCCTCGCTCCCGACCGCCGTCCAGGCCGCCAGAGTGACGGTGATCACGGACGCCGTTCGCAGGGTGCTGCGTACGCTTGTGTAGTCGTCGCGATGGGGTCGCGAGAGCGGGCGAAGCCCTCCCTCAGCTATCTGATGAGGCGTCAGAAAAGTTGGCAAGTGGTCAGCATGAGTCCTGAAAAACCTGGGGATTGCTGCCCGAACATACAACTCGTTGTAGGGTAGGGAAACCGCCCTTGACCTGCAAAAACGCAGGCAGGGAGCCTACATCCAGGAGTGCCTCGATGCTGCGTACCATGTTCAAGTCGAAGATCCACCGCGCCACCGTCACCCAGGCCGACCTGCACTACGTCGGGTCCGTGACCGTCGACCGCGACCTCATGGACGCCGCCGACCTGCTGCCCGGTGAGCTGGTCCACATCGTCGACATCACCAACGGCGCGCGCCTGGAGACCTACGTCATCGAGGGGCAGCGCGGCTCCGGTGTGATCGGGATCAACGGGGCCGCCGCGCACCTGGTGCACCCCGGAGACCTGGTGATCCTCATCAGTTACGCCCAGGTCGAGGACGCCGAGGCCCGCACCCTGGTGCCCAGCGTCGTGCATGTCGACGCGGACAACCGGATCGTGGCGCTCGGCTCCGACGCCTCCGAGCCGGTGCCCGGCAGCGACACCTCACGCAGCCCCGAGGCGGTTTCCGCGCTCTGAGCGGCGCACGCGGGCGAACCCCGCCCGCACGCGGGCGAACCCCGCCCGTACGCGGGCGAACCCCGCCGCCGGGGAGGAGACTGGGAGCAGAAGTGTTCCGGCCCGGCGGTGGGCGCGCGTGCAGCGTGGGGCGTGCGGTGACCGCGGCATCTCCTGTGGCTTCGCAGCGCAGGACCGCGGCGCCGCCCCTGTGACCAGGGGGGTTGCGGAGACGCCATGACTGTTCACAAGGTCGGTCAGGACATCAGCGTCCTGAACGACTGCCTCGAAGTCCCCGGCATCGGCTATCTCGCCGTCAACGCCTTCGTGCTCCACGCACGGGAGCCCGTCGTCGTCGACACCGGCGTCGGGCTGCCGGACCGTGACTTCCTCACCGCGCTCGCCTCGGTGGTCGATCCCGAGGACGTCCGGTGGATCTGGCTGACGCATCCCGACCGCGATCACACCGGAGGGCTGTTCGCACTGCTGGACGCCGCGCCGCACGCCCGCCTCGTCACGACCTTCCTCGGCGTCGGGATCATGTCGACGGAGCGCCCACTGCCGCAGGACCGTGTGTATCTGCTCAACCCCGGCCAGAGCCTCGACGTCGGCGACCGTACGCTCCGGGCGTTCCGGCCGCCGCTGTTCGACAACCCGGCCACCACCGGCTTCTACGACGACACGTCGCGCGCCTGCTTCAGCTCGGACTGCTTCGGCGCCCCGATGCCCACCGAGGCGCTGGCGACCTCCGACCATGCCGGCGACGCCACGGACGACGAGCTGCGCGACGGTCAGCTGCTCTGGGCCACCGTGGACAGTCCGTGGATCCACAACGTCGACACCGCCAAGTACCTGGCCGCCGTCCAACCGCTGCGCGAGATGGCGCCGGAGGCGGTCCTCAGCACGCATCTGCCGCCGGCCGTCGGCATCGCACCGCGGATGATCGACACCATCTCCCGGGCCCCGGGCGCCGACCCCTTCGTCGGTCCGGACCAGGCCGCGCTCGAGCAGATGCTTGCCTCGTTCGAGCCGGAGGGGACCCCGTCCGCCCCGGTCGTGCCCGGCTGAGGCCGCCCGCCGGGGCCGGCGGCGGCGTGTGGCGGCGCTAGCATCGCGATCATGCTGGCGCTGCTGCACACCTCCCCCGTCCACATACCCGTCTTCGACACGCTGAGGGACAGCGGCCACCCGTCCCTGGAGCTACGGCACCTCGTCCACGGAGAGCTGCTCGCCCGCGCGATGGCCGAAGGCCCCCTGGCCGTCGCCGCCGCGGTGGACGAGGTACTCGCCGGAGCTGTCGCCGACGGCGCCACCGCGGTGCTGTGCACTTGCTCGACGATCGGCCAGGTCGCGGAGGCGTGCGCGCCCCGCCTCGGCGTCCCGGTGCTCCGGGTGGACCGGCCGATGGCCGCCGCCGCGGCCCGGCACCGGCGGATCGTCGTGGTCGCTGCGGTGCGCAGCACACTGGAACCGACGGCTGCGCTCGTCCGGGAGGAAGCCGCCGGGCGCGACATCGACCTGAGCACGCGGCTCGTCGAAGGCGCATGGGAACGTTTCGAGGCGGGGGACCACGACGGCTACGTGGCCGCCGTGGCCGGGGCCCTCGACGAGGTCCGCGACGCGGACGTCATCGTGCTCGCCCAGGCCTCGATGGCGGACGCCGCCGACCGCACCAGCACCCGGGTGCCCGTGCTCTCCAGCCCCGGGACGGGCTTTCGTGCGGCAGCCGCCGCGGCCGGCGTCCGACCCGAGGACGCCGTAGCGTGACTGGATCGCGCCGGAACGGGAACGCGGTACGGGACCGCGGAACGAAACGACCCTCACAAAGATCCGTCCCGGATCCGTCCCGCGGAACGGAAGAGAACGGAAGAGTTCCATGACGTCCCCCGGGAGGCCGGCATGACGCACCCGAACCCCGCCCCCGCACCCCCGGTGCCCACGCCCGACCCCGGGCCGCCGCCGGACCCGGGTCCGATGCCGGGTCCGGTGCCCACCCCGAGCCCGCCGCCGGTGCCCCCGCCGGATCCGATCCCGCAACCGCCCGGACCCGGACCGCAGCCCGTTCCCGACCCGCAACCGGAGCCGGGCCCGGCCGGCGTCTGACAGAACCGCCTGGAGCCGCCCCCCGACCGAGGAGGGGCGGCTCCGGGCGTACGTCAGTCGGCCACCACCTCCGAGCGGTCGCCGCCCCAGAGGGTGTGGAACGACCCCTCCCGGTCGGTCCGCCGGTAGGTGTGCGCGCCGAAGAAGTCCCGCTGGCCCTGGGTCAGCGCGGCGGGCAGCCGCTCCGCGCGCAGTGCGTCGTAGTAGGCCAGCGCGGCGGCGAACCCCGGCGTCGGCACGCCCTGCCGGGCGGCAGTCGCCACGACGTCCCGCCAGTCGTCCTGGGCCGCGCCGATCTCCTCGGCGAACTGCTTGTCGGCGAGCAGGCTCGGCAGATCCCGCTGCTCGTCGTACGCCCCGCGGATCCGGTCGAGGAACGCGGCCCTGATGATGCAGCCGGCACGCCAGATCGCGGCGACCGAGCCGGCGTCGACGTCCCAGCCGTACGCCTCGCTCCCGGCCTGCACCTGGTGGAAGCCCTGCGTGTACGACACGATCTTGGACGCGTACAGCGCCTGCTCGACCCGGTCGGCGAAACGGCCCGCCTCCTCGGCGCCGAGAGGCCGCGGCTGAGGGCCGGGGAGCGAACGCGACACCTCCCGCAGCCCCGCGTGACCCGACAGCGAGCGCGCGAAGACGGCCTCGGCGATACCGGAGACGGGCACGCCCAGGTCGAGCGCGATCTGCACCGTCCAGCGGCCGGTGCCCTTCTGCTCCGCCTGGTCCATGACGACGTCGACGAACGGCTTGCCCGTGGCCGCGTCCGTGTGCGCCAGCACCTCCGCGGTGATCTCGATCAGATACGAGTCCAGCCGCCCGGTGTTCCAGGTGCGGAAGGTCTCCGCGATCTGTGCGGGGGAGTAGCCCGCGACCGTACGCAGCAGGTGGTACGCCTCCGCGATGAGTTGCATGTCGGCGTACTCGATGCCGTTGTGCACCATCTTCACGAAATGCCCGGCGCCGTCCGGGCCCACGTGCGTGACGCACGGGGCGCCGTCGGGGGCCTTCGCCGCGATCCTCTCCAGCAGCGGGCCGAGCGAGTCGTACGACTCGGCCGAGCCGCCCGGCATGATGCTCGGACCGTGCAGGGCGCCCTCCTCGCCGCCGGAGATCCCGACGCCCACGAAGTGGATACCGCGCTCCCTCAACTCCTTCTCGCGGCGCCTGGTGTCGGCGAAGTGGGCGTTGCCGCCGTCGATGATGACGTCGCCCTCCTCCAGCAGCGGGGCGAACTCCTCGATCACCGCGTCCGTGGCGTCACCGGCCTTGACCATGATGACCAGACGGCGCGGCCGCTCCAGCGCGGCGACGAACTCCTCCGGCGACTCGGCGGCGACGAACGTCCCTTCGCCCCCGAACTCCTCGACCAGTGCGCGCGTCCTGGCGGCCGTCCGGTTGTGCACGGCCACCGTGAAGCCGTTGCGGGCGAAGTTCCGGGCCAGATTCCGGCCCATCACCGCGAGACCCGTGACGCCGATCTGAGCTGTTCCACTCATGCGTGTGCTCCTGGAAGTCCGTAGGAATATGCCGCCCCTACGCATACGCAGGGACACGGCAGGCCATTCATCGATCCTCGAGCCGTGCGGAGGCTTCCGCACGCCGTCATTGTCGGCCCACGGGCGCCGTTCGGGCACCGCGGCGCCCCAAGCGGGCAGCACCCGGCTCCGCTCCGGACCGCCACACCCACCTGACCAGGCGTGACGCGTTTCGGTAAACGGGCACGAACGGGCACAGGGTGCGCCGTGGAGACGCTGGTCGAGCGGCCTCGATTGCTTGTACAAACGACACACGGACCCGGACGGACGCCGGCGCCCGTACAGGCAGCAGAGCATCAGCACCACATGAGCAGGGATGTGTGCCGTGGACACCGAGGAACGCCGACGGGGAATTCTCGACACGGCCCGGCGTGACGGGTCGGTCGACGTCAACCGGCTGGCCGACCGGTTCCGGGTGGCCAAGGAGACCATCCGTCGCGACCTCCACACCCTGGAGGAGCACGGGCTCGTGCGGCGCACCCACGGCGGGGCCTATCCGGTCGAGAGCGCCGGCTTCGAGACGACGCTCGCGACCCGCACCACCCGCCATGTTCCGCAGAAGTCGCGGATCGCGGCCGCCGCGGCCGATCTGCTCGGCGATGCCGAGACCGTCTTCGTCGACGAGGGCTTCACCCCGCAGCTCGTCGCCGAGGCGCTGCCCCGTGACCGGCCGTTGACGGTGGTCACCGCGTCCCTCGCCGTGGCGACCGTCCTCGCCGACGCCGAGCAGACCGCGGTGCTGCTGCTCGGAGGGCGGGTGCGCGGCGGGACCCTGGCCACGGTCGACCACTGGGCCACCAGGATGCTCGCCGGCTTCGTCATCGACCTGGCGTACGTCGGCGCGAACGGCATCTCCCGCGAATACGGTCTCACCACCCCGGACCCGGCCGTGAGCGAGGTCAAGGCACAGGCCATGCGCAGCGCACGCCGCCGGATCTTCACCGGCGTGCACACCAAGTTCGGCGCCGTCAGCTTCTGCCGCTTCGCCGAGGTCGGCGATTTCGAGGCCGTCGTCACCGACGCCGGACTCCCGGCCGCCGAGGCGCAGCGCTACTCGCTGATGGGGCCGCAGGTCATCCGCGTCTGACCCGCCTGCACACCGGGATCCGCACGGAACCCGGAATCACACATACCTCTCCGCTTCCGTCGCCGCCGCACCGGGCCACGGGCAGGCCCCGGCATGCCACGGCGCGACAGAACCCGGAGCCGCTACCAGTGATCAGGAGAACAGATGCCCCACCAACGACGACGACAGGGGATCCGTGTGCGTGCGGGCGCGGGCGCGGCGGCCATGGCCCTCCTCGCCGGATGCGCCGGCGCGGGCGGCACCTCCTTCGGGGGCGGCGACGCGCTCAACGTGCTCATGGTCAACAACCCGCAGATGGTCGAACTGCAGAAGCTGACCGCCCAGCACTTCACGAAGGAGACCGGCATCAAGGTCAACTTCACGGTCCTGCCGGAGAACGATGTGAGGGACAAGATCAGCCAGGACTTCTCCAACCAGGCCGGCCAGTACGACATCGCGACCATCAGCAACTTCGAGGTCCCGTTCTTCGCCGAGAACGGCTGGCTCCACCCGCTCGACGAGTACACCCGCGCCGACACCGCGTTCGACCAGGACGACATCCTCGAACCGGTCGCCCAGTCGCTCACCTACGACGGCACGCTCTACGCGGAACCCTTCTACGGCGAGTCCTCCTTCCTGATGTACCGCAAGGACGTCTTCGCCGAGAAGGGCCTGACGATGCCGGCGCGGCCCACCTGGCAGCAGGTCGCCGGCCTGGCGGCGAAGGTCGACGGCGCGCAGAAGGGTATGAACGGCATCTGCCTGCGCGGACTGCCCGGCTGGGGCGAGGTCGTCGCCCCGCTCACCACCGTCGTCAACACCATGGGCGGGACGTGGTTCACCAAGGACTGGCAGGCCCGGCTCGATTCGCCCGAGTTCGCGAAGGCCACCCGGTTCTACGTCGATCTCGTGCGCAAGCACGGCCAGTCCGGCGCAGCCCAGTCCGGCTACGCCGAGTGCCTCAACAACATGACCCAGGGCAAGACCGCCATGTGGTACGACGCCACGGCGGGCGCCGGATCGCTCGAGGCCTCCGGATCACCGGTGAAGGGCAGGATCGGCTACGTACCGGCGCCGGTGGAGAAGACCGAAAGTTCCGGCTGGCTCTACACCTGGGCGTGGGGCATGCAGAAGGCCTCCAAGAAGCCGGACAAGGCATGGCAGTTCATCTCCTGGGCCTCCGGCAAGGAGTACGAGGCCCTGGTCGGCGACACGAGCGGATGGGCGAACGTCCCCGCCGGGAAGCGGGCGTCCACCTACGACCACCCGCAGTACCTGAAGGCGGCCGCGGCGTTCGCCGAGGTGACCAAGGAGGCCATCGCCGGCACCGACCCGCGCAGCCCCGGAACCCAGCCACGCCCCACGACAGGCATCCAGTTCGTCGGCATCCCCGAGTTCACCGACCTCGGGACGAAGGTCTCCCAGGAGATCAGCGCGGCCATAGCCGGCCGCCAGTCCGTCGCGCAGGCCCTCAAGGCCTCGCAGTCACTGGCCGAGAAGGTCGCCAAGGAGTACCGGTGAGTACATCGCTCAGCACACCACCGAACCCACCCGCGCACATCGCGACCCCCACCGGGCCGACGCCGTACACACCTCGCGACGGAGCCCGCAGCGGCCGCATGCGAGCCTGGGCGACCCGCGCACCGCTGCTGCCCGCGCTGGTCTTCCTCGTCGCCGTCACCCAACTGCCCTTCGTGGCAACGCTGGTGATCTCCCTCTTCGACTGGAACTCCCTCGATCCCGAGGAACGCGCCTTCAGCGGCCTGTCGAACTACGCCTCCGTGTTCACCGACCCGGCGTTGCGTGAATCGGTCCTCACCACCGTGCTGCTCACGGCGAGCGTCGTCGTCGCCAGTGTCGTCCTCGGGCTGGTGCTCGCCCTGCTGCTCGACCGTGCCTTCCTCGGCCGCGGCATGGTCCGCACCCTTCTCATCACCCCGTTCCTGCTGGTCCCCGTCTCGGCCGCGCTGCTGTGGAAACACGCGCTCTACAACCCCGAGTACGGGCTGTTCAACGGCGCCCTCAGCTGGGCCGCCGGGCTGTTCGGCATCGACTCGCCCGCCCAGCCCGACTGGATCTCAGAGATGCCGCTCCTCGCCGTCGAGGCGGCCCTCGTATGGCAGTGGACGCCGTTCATGATGCTGATCCTCCTGGCCGGACTGCAGAGCAGGCCCGCCGAGATGATGGAGGCCGCCCGGCTGGACGGAGCGGGGAACTGGCAGATGTTCCGCCACCTGACCCTGCCGCACCTGCGCCGCTACCTCGAACTGGGCATCCTGCTCGGCTCGGTGTACATCGTGCAGAACTTCGACGCCGTCTTCACGATCACCTCGGGCGGCCTCGGCACCGCCAACCTCCCGTACACCGTCTACCAGACCTTCTACCAGGCCCACGAGTACGGACTGGCGTCCGCCGCGGGAGTCGTCGTCGTGATCGGCACCATCATGGTCGCGACCTTCGCACTCCGGGTGGTCTCGTCCCTCTTCCGTGAGGAGGCGACCCGCGCATGACCACCGCCACCCACCCGCCGCGGCACCAACTGCCGTCCGCCGCCCGCACGGCACGGCGCCGCTCCGCGGCCCTCGGCCTGCTGGCCTGGGCAGCGGGAATCAGCTTCTGCCTGCCAGCCCTGTGGATGCTGCTCACGTCCTTCCACTCGGAAGCCGACGCCGCCACCAACCCGCCCTCCCTCGCCGCCTCCCTCACCCTCGACGGCTACCGCGAGTTCTTCGGCGGCGGAGGCGGCCCCACCCCTTGGCCGCCACTGATCAACTCACTGTCCGCGTCCCTCTTCTCGACCGTCCTCGTCCTGGTGCTCTCCCTGCCCGCGGCGTACGCGCTCTCCATCCGCCGGGTGCGCAAGTGGACGGACGTGATGTTCTTCTTCCTGTCCACGAAGATGCTGCCCGTCGTCGCCGGCCTGCTCCCCGTCTACCTGTTCGCGAAGAACACCGGGATGCTCGACAACATCTGGCTGCTCGTCATCCTCTACACCTCGATGAACCTGCCGATCGCGGTGTGGATGATGCAGTCCTTCCTCTCGGACGTACCCGTCTCCATCATCGAGGCCGCCCAGGTCGACGGTGCCCGGCTCCCCACCGTGCTCGCCAGGGTCGTCGCCCCCGTCGCCGGACCCGGCATCGCGGCCACGGCACTCATCTGCTTCATCTTCAGCTGGAACGAGCTGCTGTTCGCACGGGTGCTCACCGGCGTCGTCGCCCAGACCGCGCCCGTGTACCTGACCGGATTCGTCACCAGCCAAGGCCTCTTCCTCGCCCAGCTGTGCGCCGCGTCCGTCGTCGTGTCCCTGCCGGTGCTCGCCGCCGGCTACGCCGCCCAGGACAAACTCGTCCAGGGCCTCTCCCTAGGAGCCGTCAAATGAGGGCAGCGATCGTCGAAGCCCCCGGCAAGGTCGTCGTCACGACCGTCCCCGACCCGACGCCCGGACCGCGCGACGTCGTCGTCTCCGTGGCGTCCTGCGGACTGTGCGGCACCGATCTGCACATCCTCCAGGGCGAGTTCGCGCCCACCCTGCCGATCGTGCCCGGCCACGAATTCGCCGGCGAAGTCGTCGGTACCGGCAAGGACGTCACCGAACTCGCCGTCGGCGACCTCGTCGCCGTCGACCCCTCCCTGCACTGCCACGAATGCCGCTACTGTCGCAGCGGCCGCGGCAACCTCTGCGACCGCTGGGCCGCCATCGGCGTCACCGTCCCCGGCGGCGCCGCCCAGTACGCCGTCGCCCCCGTCGCCAACTGCGTCAAGCTGCCCGGCCACATCGACGTCAAGGACGCCGCCCTCATCGAGCCACTGTCCTGCGCCGTACGCGGCTACGACGTACTCAGCGGCACCCTCGGCGCGGACGTGCTCATCTACGGTTCCGGCACCATGGGCCTGATGATGCTCGAGCTGGCCAAACGCACCGGTGCGGCTTCCGTCGACGTCCTCGACGTCAACCCCGACCGGCTCGCCACCGCTGGGCTCCTCGGCTGCTCCCGCACCGCCGCCTCCGCCGACGAACTCGACCGGCCCCGCGGCTGGGACGTCGTCGTCGACGCCACCGGCAACGCCAAGGCCATCCAGGACGGCCTCGGACGCGTCGCCAAGGGCGGCACGTTCCTCCAGTTCGGGGTCGCCGACTACGCGACGACCGCGGTCATCGAGCCCTACCGCATCTACAACCAGGAGATCACCATCACCGGCTCCATGGCCGTCCTGCACAGCTACGAGCGGGCCGCGGCACTCTTCGCCACCGGCGTCCTCGACCCGTCGGTCTTCATCAGCGACCGGCTGCCGCTCGAGGAGTACCCCCAGGCCGTCGAGCGCTTCAGCGCCGGCCAGGGCCGCAAGATCGTGGTCGAACCGTGAGCCGGGACGGCGTGCTGGTCCTGGGCGAGGCCCTGATCGACCTCGTACCCGAGCCGGGGGACCCCGGGCTCCTGCGCGCACAGCCCGGTGGCGCACCCGCCAACGTCGCCGTCGGCCTCGCCCGGCTCGGCACACCGGCCTCCTTCGCAGGGACCCTCGGCGGCGACGTCTTCGCACGGAGCATCGAACACCGGCTCACCCACGCGGGCGTCGACCTCTCCCTGTGCGGGCGCTCGCCGCTGCCGACCACGCTCGCCGTGGCCGACCCCGGACCCGAGGGCACCGCGTACCACTTCCACACAGACCGAACGGCCACCTTCCAGCTGCCCGACCGAACGGCCGACGTGCCACGCTACGGTGCCGTATACGTCGGCGGGCTCGCGGCCGTCGTCGAACCGGCGGCCTCCACCGTCGCGGCGACGGCAGGCACCGCGGCCCGCGCCGGCCTGCTCGCCGTCGACCCCAACGTGCGCGAGGACCGCACCCTCGGGAACGGCCCCGGTCCCGACCCGCTGCGCGAACTGTGCGCGGCCGCCCACGTCGTCAAGGCCAGCGACGAGGATCTCGCCCGGCTGTGGCCCGGCCGGGAACCCGACGCGAGCTGCCGTGAACTCGCACACGGCGGCAAGCTCGTGGTCATGACCCGCGGCGCGCGGGGCAGCACCGCGTACACCGCGGGCGGCGCCGTCGTCTCCGTCCCCGCCGTCCCCGTCCACGTCGTCAACACCATCGGCGCGGGGGACGCGTTCATGGCAGGCATGCTCGCGTGGCTCGCCGCCGGGGCGTGGCGGCTCGATCTGCCCGCCGACCGGGTCGAGGCGATGCTCGGCCACGCCTCCGAGGTCGCGGCGTCGGTCTGCGCGCAGGCGGGCACGGAGCCGGAGCCGGCCATGCCGGTGACGCTGCCGCGCTGAGCGCGCCTGCGTCGGTCGGTGGGCGCGCCTCCACGGGTCGATGCGGGGGCCGTCCTGACACGCCTCCACCGGCCGGTGTCCCAGCCGGCCGGTGGAGCGTGCCCCTGTCCGGGGAGCAGCGATGCCGCCGGGGTATGTTGCCTCCAGGGAAGGAGCACCATGGCGGACGGCAAGAGACGGACTGTGCGCGACCTGCGTCGCGGCAACCGCGCGCTGGTCCTCCAGCGGCTGTACTTCGACGGTCCGCTGAGCCGCCAGGAACTCGGACCGGCCACCGGACTCAGCTCGGGCTCCATCAGCAACGTCGTCTCCGAACTCGTCACCGAAGGCCTTCTCGAAGAGGCCGGCATCGTCGACTCCGACGGCGGCAGGCCACGGACACTGCTGCGCGTCGCCCCCGGCAGCGGACTGCTGATCGGCATCGACATCGGTGAGACCCGCGTACGGGCCGAACTCTTCGACCTCTCCTTCACCGAACTGGCACGCACCGAGCGGCCGCTCGCCCAGCACGGCTACGACGTCGACCGCATCGTCTCCCACGTACGCGCCGCCGTCGCCGACGTCCTGCGCGACGCGGACGCGGATCCCGGCCTTCTGCTCGGCGTCGGCATCGGCGTGCCCGGCATCGTCGAGCACTCCGCCGACGGAGCCGTCGTGCACGGGCAGACCATCGGCTGGAACGCCGTCCCCTTCGAGCAGTTGCTGCGGAAGGCCGTCGACATCCCGTCCGAGGCACCGCTGTTCATCGACAACGGTGCGAAGACCCTCGGGCAGGCGGAGATGTGGTTCGGCGGCGGCCGGGGAGCGGCCTCCGCCGCGGTCGCCCTCATCGGCTCCGGAGTCGGCGCGTGCGTCGTGCACGCCGCCACCCCCGACGAGAGCGCCCGCACCGACGCCCTCGAATGGGGCCACACCGTGGTCCACATCCGCGGGCGGCGCTGCCGGTGCGGATCCCTCGGCTGCCTCGAGGCGTACGCCGGCGCGGAAGCACTCCGTGAACGTTGGCGGGAAGCGCGCGGAGCGCCGGCGGCAGGCGATACGGACGACGCGGACGAACCGGGCGACGAGACAGCACTGGCCGCGCTGCTTGCCGCGGCGTACCCCCTCGACGGGCCGGCCGAGGCTGCGGCCCTGGCCCTCCTCGACGAGACGGCCGAGTACCTGGGTGCCGCGGTCGCCGACCTCATCAACCTCTTCCGGCCCGAGCGCATCCTGCTCGGCGGCTGGGCCGGTCTCCAGCTCGGCCCGCACCTCCTGCCCCAAGTGCGGCGCTACGCGGCCGAGTACGCCCTTCGACACGCGGCCGCCCGCACGACGATCGAACTGGGCCGCCTGGGCGCGGACGCGGTCACGGTGGGCGCGGCGACGCTGCCGCTCTCCCACTTCCTCACCCGCGGCGGGACGCGCCCGGCACGCGTGACGTAGCCGCGCGGATTTCGGCGTCGCCGCGTCCTGCGGGGCGGGGCGCCGGCTTGGTGGTTGGTGCCGGGTGTCGGGGCCTCCGGAGGGGGTGTCCGGAATGGCTGTCCTCACCGCGCTGCGCGCGAGTTGCGGCGCTTGACTTCCGGACACCCCTCCTCCGACCCCGCCCCCTCCCGTCGGACAGGCCCCATCGGCCGGTGGCCGCTTCCACGCGGGGCGACGGTCCGGCCTCTGGGCGCGCGCCAGCTCAGGTCGGGCCGCGCATGGTGGGCCCTCTGAGCCCGGCCGGTGTCCGCTGCGGTCGACGAGTCGACGAGTCGCCGGGGACGCGTAGGCGGGGACCTTCGCGGCGCGAAGCTGCCGTCCTTGGGGTGTGGGGGCGTCAGCCCCCACCGAACCTCTTTTCTCCTCCCGGAGAGTGAAGGGGGCGTCAGCCCCCGTCGGGGTCCGGGGCTTGCCCCGGTTTCGGGGAGGGGCGGGGTGGGGGCATCGTCACCGTCCGGTATCGGCCAGCTCTCCGCTGAGACCTTGTCACTGTCCGTACCCGCCGCCTAAGTTGGCCGATTGCGACATGACCTGAAATGCGTCCAGGGGGAGCCCGTCATGGCCGGAACCGGTCGACACCGCAGATACCAGCCGAGCCGCATCAACCGCGCTTCGCTGACCGTCACGGCCGGCGGCGCCGGCATCGCGCTGCCCCTGGTCGGCGCGGGATCGTCGCACGCCGCCTCCGTGGACGTGTGGGAGAAGGTCGCGGCCTGCGAGTCGACCGACAACTGGCGGATCAACAGTGGCAACGGCTACTACGGCGGCCTGCAGTTCAGCCAGGCCACCTGGGAGGCGTACGGCGGCCGCCAGTACGCCCCGCGCGCGGATCTGGCCACCAAGGACGAGCAGATCGCCGTCGCGGAGAAGGTGCTCGAGGCGCAGGGCCCGCAAGCCTGGCCCACCTGCTCGGTGAAGGCGGGGCTGACCCGTGGCGGTGACGCCCCCCGGATCATGCAGCCGCGACCCCAGGAAGCCGCTCCGCCGAAGCGGGTCGCGCCGAAGGCCGCAGCGTCCCCCACGACCGTTCCGACGCAGCGCGAGGGCTACACGGTGGCCCGCGGCGACTCGCTCTCCCGGATCGCCCGTACCGAGCGGGTCGAGGGCGGCTGGCAGCAGTTGTACGAGCAGAACCGCACGGTCGTCGGTGACGACCCCGATCTGATCTTCCCCGGGCAGCGGCTCACCCTGCGGGGCAAGGCCGCACCGCAGGAGGATCGGCGCCCCGCCACCGCCAGGCCGGACCGCCCGGCGGAGAAGGTGCGACCGGAGGCGGCACCGAAGCCGAAGACGGCACCGAAGCCCACGCCCGCGCCGAAGCCCGCGCCGGCGCAGAAGCCCCGCACCGAGGCCGCCTCGTTCGCCGCGCCCGTCGTCGCCGGGCCGTCGACCGCCTATCGCAAGGCGGGTTCGTCCTGGTCGAGCGGCTATCACACGGGCGTCGACTTCGCCGTGCCCACCGGCACGTCCGTGAAGGCCGTCGCCTCTGGGAAGGTCGTCTCGGCCGGCTGGGGCGGCGCGTACGGGTACGAGATCGTCATTCGGCACGGCGACGGCCGCTACAGCCAGTACGCGCACCTGTCCGCGTTGACCGTGCGTGCGGGCCAGCAGGTGAGCGCCGGTCAGCGGATCGCCCGCTCAGGATCCACCGGCAACAGCACGGGGCCTCATCTCCATTTCGAGATCCGTACGGGCCCCGGGTACGGCTCGGACATCGACCCCCTCGCCTACCTGAGGGCGAGAGGCGTGTCGGTCTGATCCCTCGCCCGCAGTCCCGCCCATCCGCTCGAGCGTGAGCAGGATCAGGCCGCCGGCCGCCACCACCCCGCAGGCCGGCGCCAGTACCGTGCCGACCACGCCGTAGCGGAAGTCCTCGCCGAACATGGTGATGCCGACGACCGCCGCCACCACCGGATTGACGACGGTGACCGTCGCCAGGGGCGCCGCGAGACCGGCGCCCCGGTAGGACGCCTGCGACAGGAGGAGGCCGCCCGTCGCCAACGCGGCGATGACCGCGAGGCTCGGCCACTGGCTGAGCGGTGAGTCCCACTGCCAGTCCACGGCCACCGACTTGGTGAACACGGACGCGATTCCGAAGGCGACGCCCGCCGCGCCGGCCAACAGGACGCTGCGCATGATCGGCCGGTGCATGCCCTGCGCCATCAGGAAGAGCAGTGCCACCGTGCCGAGGGTCGCCGCCGCGAGGACGCCACGGCCCGCCGTGCCCAGCGAGCGGGATTCCGCCTCCCCCGTGAGGGCGAGAAGCCCGGCGAGTCCGGCGGTCGCCATGATGGCCCCGCGCCACGCGGTGCGGCCGGCTCTGCGCCGGACGAACAGCGCGGCCATCGGCAGGGCGAAGACGATGGTGAGAGCTCCCAGCGGCTGGACCAGGCTCAGCGGGCCGTACGCGAGGGCCACCACGTGCAGTACGGCTCCCACGCCGTTGAGGGCGACGGCGGCCCACCAGCGCTTCTGGTGCAGCGGGGCGTACGGCCTGGAGGGCGTCGTGGTCGCCACGTGTTCCTGCAGGATCGCCCCGGCCGCGTAGGCGACCGCCGAGACGAGTGACAGGAGCACGGACAGCGCGAGGGAACTCATGGTCACCACCCTGTCCCGTGTCCGGCTTCACGTCGTCGTTCTTGAGCAGGCACTTGGGCGTACTACCGACGTAGTACGGGTGTAGTGCCGAAGTCCCCCTTCCGGCGGGGGCGCGCTCTCCCGGGACGACTGCCGGACCGGTCGGCGCGCACGCGGTTGCCTCTCAAGTATCCGTTCGGGGACTGTCACCCGCATGCTTCTGCAACGTTGGAGACGGCTCCGGTCGCCACGAATCCGCTCGGCCCGCGGGCGGCCCGGCGGAAACCCCCCGACAGGGCATGCCGGACCCCCATCCGGCATGCCCTGTTCCCCCTGGAAGTGGCCGGAGCGCACACGGCGACCGCCACGTCGGACCGACGGATCACATAGTGAGGCTCGCCCGGCCGGACCTGTGGGGAAAATGTGAAACCTGTCGCAAAACGGATGTGCCGCGTCGGGGCTCCTGACGCCGCCCCGGCGGCGCGAGGCGCGTCGTCAGGGCGACGGCCTCCATGGGCGCCCGGGGCAAGGCGGCCCTTGAGGCACCAGAGGTCCAGACCGGTCCGCGGCCTCGACGATCACTCGGCGGACCGACGTGATCCGGCCATCCGGCGCCGGCGGACCGAGGCGCCCGACCCGCGGCGGAGACGGCCGGCGTGACGGCCGTCATTTGGCCGACCACTCGACTCTCAGTACAGTCGTGCTTTTGAAACGTGGCATTCGAGTGACCGAGGAACGGCAACCAGCAATGACGGTGACAGAGGACAGCCCGGTGGCGTACGGGCCGGGTATCGACCCGGAGCGGCTGGCCGTCTGCCTGAGCGTGCTCGAGGAGCTCGACAAGCTCGAGGTCGACCATCCGGACGCGATCGCGGTACGCCGCGCCACCGCCGGGATCTACCGGACGGTGAAGCAGCGCCGCCGCCAGGAGCGACGGGCCTCCAAGACGGCGCACGACAAGGCCGTCACAGAGGCGACCGCGACCGGTTCGGCCGCCCGGATCGACGACGAGACGCAGGGCCTGCTGCCGTCGTCCTCCGTCATGGGCGAGATCGCCGGGATACTCCGCCGCCCGCGTTCCTGCTACATCTGCAAGGCGCGCTACGTCGAGGTCGACGCGTTCTACCACCAGCTGTGCCAGTCGTGCGCCGCCGAGAACCGCGCCCGCCGCGACGCGCGGACGGACCTGGCCGGCAAGCGCGCCCTGCTCACCGGCGGCCGCGCCAAGATCGGCATGTACATCGCCCTGCGGCTGCTGCGGGACGGCGCTCACACGACCATCACCACCCGCTTCCCCAACGACGCGATCCGCCGCTTCAAGGCGATGCCGGACAGTGACGAGTGGATCCACCGTCTCAAGATCGTCGGCATCGACCTGCGCGACCCGGCGCAGGTCGTGGCCCTCGCCGACTCCGTCGCCGCCGAGGGTCCGCTGGACATCCTGATCAACAACGCGGCCCAGACCGTCCGCCGCTCCCCGCAGGCGTACCGGGAGCTGCTGGTCGCCGAGAGTGCGCCGCTCCCTGCGGGTGAGCTGCCGCCGGCCCAGGTCATCGGCACCTTCGGCAGCGGCGCCGTCGAGTCGGTGGCCGCGCTCCCGTCGTCCGCCGGGGACGGGCTGACGGCCCAGGACGTCACGGACCTCGCCCTGGTCAGCGGCTCCGCCTCGCTCGAGCGCATCGCGGCCGGGACGGCCATCGACGCGGGCGGCCTCGTGCCCGATCTGCACGACACGAACAGCTGGATCCAGACGGTTTCCGAGGTCGACCCCGTCGAGTTGCTCGAGGTGCAGCTCTGCAACTCGACGGCGCCGTTCATCCTGATCAGCCGGCTCCGCCCGGCCATGGCCGCGGCGTCAGGCAAGCGGAAGTACGTCGTCAACGTCTCCGCCATGGAAGGCGTCTTCAGCCGCGGCTACAAGGGGGCCGGCCACCCGCACACCAACATGGCCAAGGCCGCGCTGAACATGCTGACCCGTACCAGCGCCCAGGAGATGTTCGAGGCGGACGGCATCCTGATGACGGCCGTCGACACCGGCTGGATCACCGACGAGCGGCCGCACCCCGACAAGATGCGGCTGGCGGACGCCGGATTCCACGCGCCGCTGGACCTCATCGACGGCGCCGCCCGCGTCTACGACCCGATCGTCCGCGGCGAGGGCGGCGAGGACCTCTACGGTTGCTTCCTCAAGGACTACGCCCCGGCGAACTGGTAGGCGCCCAGGCGCACATCGCGCCACTGTTCCAGGCGTGGATCGCGCCGCGCCCGAGGCCGGTGCACCCGATACGGGTGCACCGGCCTTTTGTTGCGGTTCGGACACGGTTTTGGCCTGAATCAAGCGGAATTAGAGGCCCCATCGAGCGCGTTGGTGCTCATTTGGTTAACCTGGGGTCAATGGACAGCCACCAAGGGATCCACGAAACCCCTTCGGCCGTCCTGGGACAGGTCTGCAACCAGGCTGCGGTCCCGCCAGAGTGACGGCGCCACCGCGACCGAACTGCCCTGTTCCAGTTACGCGACACAGAGGAGTGCGCGGTGACACAAGATGTGAAGCAGGACCAACGGACGCCGGAGCGCGGCGTCGAACGGGCCGCCAAGGCCGATGAGATCGGCAATCTGGAGGTCTGGGCGCGCTCGGCTCCCATCCGGCTCGCCGGATACGAGGAAGACCTCGCCGAACCGCACATCCTGCCGGGTATCGACTGACCTGACCCGCGCTTCGATCCGTGTGCCCCCGCCCGCCCGGGCCGGGGGCACACGGATGACGCCCCGCCGCTGTCATCCCTTCACGAAAGCCGTGTCGGGGCCAGGAATTCGCGGACATATGTACGGTGCCACCATGCCCCGGTGTCACGGCGCTCCCGCCCGGTGGTGAACCGGTAGCGGTAGAGCCGTGCCCGGACATGGGCCGGCGGCCTGTCGGGGAAGGGGTTGCGGTGCAGCAGCCGCAGTGTGTCCCGGTCGCCCTCGAGCAACCGTTCCACGAAGGGCAGGAACCAGGACCGCGCATAGGCCGGAGAGAGTGCGGCGAACCACATCAGCCAGTCCAGCCGCAGGTGGTAGGGCGCGAACTGGCGCGGCAGCCGGTGCACGTCGCCCGGCTTGCCCTTGAACTCGTACTCCCGCCAGACGGTGCCCTCCTTGAGGGTCCTCTCGTCGGTACCCTCGACGACCAGTTCCAGCCGGACCCGGCCCACCGTGCCGAACGCGCCGTAGGTGTTGACCAGGTGCAGTGAGTCGTACGAGCGGTTCATCGCCTGCCGTTTCGAGAGCAGGTTGCGCGCCGGACGGTAGCTGAGGACCAGCAGCAGCGCGGTCACGGCGATCACCACGATCTCGAACCAGAGCGGTGCTCCGGGAAGTGAGTGGCTTCCTGCGACGAGCGAGCCGTCCAGCGCGGACAGGGCCAGGACGATCGTCAGCCAGTTGAGCCAGGCGAAGTTGCCCGAGAGGACCAGCCACAGCTGGGTCACCACGATCAGCCCGGCGGCGACGCTCGCCACCGGCTGCGGTGCGAAGAGCAGGACAGGAACCCCGAGTTGGACCACGTGGTTGGCCGCCGCCTCCACCCGGTGGGCGACTTTGGGGAGGTGGTGGAAGTACCAGCTCAGCGGGCCGGGCATCGGCTGGGTCTCGTGATGGAAGTACAGGCAGGTCATATTCCGCCAGCACAGGTCACCGCGGATCTTGATGAGACCCGCCCCGAACTCCACCCGGAACAGCAGCCAGCGCAACAGCCACAGCACCAGGACCGGCGGCTGGGTCTGCTCGTTGCCGAGGAGGACCGCGAGGAAACCGGCCTCCAGCAGCAGGGTTTCCCAGCCGAATCCGTACCAGGTCTGGCCCACGTTGACGATGGAGAGGTACAGCAGCCACAGCGCCGCCCACCAGGCCATCGCGACCCCGAGCGGCAACCGGTCGGCGGCTCCGGCGACCAGGGCCGCGGAGAGCAGACAGCCCGTCCAGGCGACACAGGCGAAGAAGCGGTCGGAGTAGTGCAGCCTGAACAGGCTCGGCGAGTCCTTGGCGGGCACCCGGCGCAGGAAGTCCGGCACCGGCAGCATGCCCCGCTCGCCGATCAGTGCCCGGAACTGGAGTGCGGCGGTGAGGAAGGCGACGAGATACACGACGGCGAGAGCCCGCTGGAAGACCAGCCGGCTGAGCCAGTAAGCGTCGTCGCCGAACCATCCCATCGTTTCCAGTATCAGGCCGCGGCGATCCGCCGCAGTGTGTGGCCGAGCCGCCGGGCGTACCAGTGCTGGAGTACGGGCACGACCGGACCGCCGAGCCGGCTGTACCAGGCGGCGGGCCTGCTGAACGCCTGGACGGTGAACCACACGGAACCGTCGTCGTGCAGGTCCACCACGAACGACTCCTCACCGGTCTCCGGGTGCCCGGCGAGGGTGCCGTAGGCGAAGCCGGTGCGGTCATTCTCGTACACCGTCCAGATCACCTCGCACGGCGCGCTGACGCGGAGCGGGCCGACGCCGACGGACACCTCGACGCGGGCGCCGGGTTCGGCGCGGCCGGCCGAGGCCCGCAGCCTGGCGCCCGAGCCGCGGTGCATCCGCCAGGTCGTCACGGCGGTGCCCGCCGCTTCGAAGGCGGCCCGGCCCTGACCGATCCGGGTGGTGTGGTGCAGGTGGTTGTAGCCGGCAGGGAGCGGCCCGTGCCGCGTGGCACCGACGTTCCGGTAGGTGAGGCGTCCCGTGGTCCTGTCCGCGCCGTTCATACGGCACTCTCCTTCATGTCCTTGATTTTCCGCCAGGCGAGTACCGAGCAGAGTGCGAAGCCGAGGGCGTTGCCCAGCCCGTGGGTGGCGGCCATCCATGTCAGGCCGGGGTGCGGGACGTCCGCGGCCTGGCCGACCGCCCAGCTGAGCGCCAGCAGCATCGTCGCCACCAGCACGGCCGCAGAGACGGCCAGCAGCGCCCGGGTGTACGGGTCCCGTTCCGCGCCCCGGACGTCGCGCCAGGTCAGCAGTGCCACTCCCCACATGCCCGCGGTCAGCACGAGCGCGCCGGCCAGTTCGGCCCAGTCGTCGACGAAGTACCCCGCGAGGACGGTCAGCGTGCCGAGCGGCACGCTCAGGGCGGCGAAACGGGCGAGGCGTCCGGCGGCCGCGTTGCACACCAGGCCCGCCACGAGCGCGGCGGTGAATCCCGCGAAGTGGAAGTGCGGCACCGTCAGCGCCAGGATCGGCAGCGTGAAGCCGAGCAACTCGTACCCCGCCCGCTCGGCGACCAGCGCGAGGCCGGCGACGGACGGTGCCGCCAGCGCGGTGAGCACCGCGATCTCGGCGGGCGCCGAGGAACGGGTGCGGACCAGCCGCCGCGGCGCCTGGGCGGCGAGCAGTAGTGTGCCCAGCGCGTAGACGACGGCGAGCGCGGTGGCGACGGGCCCCCGCGGCAGCCACAGTGCGACCGCGCCCGGCACGGCGAACAGCGGCCACATCCGCCGAACGGGCGCCAGCCGTACGGGGTCCACAAGACGTAGTCCGGCGGGCACGATCACCAGCATCCCGAGCATGACGATCAGGTTGACCAGTACGAACATGCCGCACCCCCCATCGGTTGAACGTGTTCAAACCCTTCTCGTGCTGACCTTATGCGCTGAACTGAACGCGTTCAAGTCGCGGCTTCGGTGATGATCCGTCAGAAATTGAGGAACATCTCGAGTTGCGGGAGGCGGGAGATCTTGGTGCGCTCACCGATGCGTGGTCTGTACGCGACGGTCGCCGTGCTGTGCCTGGGGCCGCTGGCCGCCGGCTGCGGCGGCGACAGCAGGGCAGCGGAGCCGGGGGAGATCCTCCTCCAGTCGCTCGCCGCGCCGGGGCCGGACCCCTTCACCGCGTCGACCGTCACGGCAGGGACGCCCCCTGCGCTGCCGGTCGTCGCCGGCGCGCCGAAGAGCCCGTCCGGTGGCGGGGTGAGCCTCCGTACGATGTCCGGCGCGACGCCGGGCCTCTATGCGGGCATCCAGGGGGAGGCAGCCTGCGACGTCGGACGTCAGGCCGGGCTGCTGGCGGCGGACAAGCGCAAGGCGAAGGCCTTCGCCGAAGCGGTGGGCGTCGAGCGGTCCGGCGTCGCCGCGTTCCTGCGCGGCCTCACCCCGGTCGTGCTCCGCGTCGACGTCCGCGTCACCGGTCACGGTTTCCACGACGGCGCCGCCGTCGCCCGGCAATCGGTGCTCCAGGCCGGTACCGCCGTACTGGTCGACGAGTTCGGGGCGCCGCGGGTGCGCTGCGCCTCCGGAGCGCCGCTGAAGCAGCCCGTGGCGATCAGGACCGCGCTGGTCAACAAGGGCGAGCCCTGGTCCGGATACCGGGCGGACCGGGTGATCGTGATCAAGCCGGCGGCGCAGGCCGTCAACAACCTCCTGCTCGTCAGCGCCGTCGACAACGGCTGGATCGAGCGCCCCGGCGGCACGGAGGGCGAGGACGACGCCGGGCCCGCTGTGCTTCCGCCCGTCGACCCCGACGAGGTCTTCGGCGACCCCAGCCGTACGGCCCCGGGCGGAGCGGTGGACTCGGCGGGTGCGGAGCGGGCCACTCCAGAGCCCCGGCCCTCGGCCGCCCCGCCGCAGCCGCAGTTGCCCGTGGAGCCGGCGCCCGTCCAGTCCGCGCCGCCCGAACCGCCGGTGGAGCCGGACGTGCCCGCCGCCCCCCAGCCGGACCTGCCCGCGGACCTGGATCAAGGGGTGCCGGACATCGTGGAGCCCGAACCGGTCGACCCCGGTCTCACCGCGGGGTCGGAGGCCGGGCAGGAGCAGGATCCGGTCGGTACGGAACCGTTCGCTCCCGCCGGCCCGGGCCAGGAATCCCTTCCGGAGACCCACGTGCTGCCGCGCTGAGTGGTCCGTCCGACAGCTCGTGGAAGACGGCAAATCGTGACAGAGTGGCTCCATGGTTGATCGGGCAGCGGGTGCCCTGTCGCTCCCCGACGACTGGCCGGCGCACGCGGACGTGAGCCTGCACCTCAACCGCATGGGCACCTTCGACTGGGACCTTTCAAGCGGGCTCATGCACATGGACGGGCCAGGCCTCGAGGTGTTCGACCTGCGTTCCGAGGAGTACGACGGCCGTCCGGAGAGCTTGGGCATGCGGGTACCGGCCGACGAGGCCGTCCGGCTGGACACGATGGTGGCCCAGGCACTCAAGAGCGGGCACGACAATTACGGTGCCTACTTCCGTATCCGGCGCCGTGACGGCACTTTGCGGTGGACCCATACCCAGGGATGCGTACGGCGGGACGAGACCGGCCGCCCCGTGCGCATCATCGGCATCGTCAGGGACGCCACCGACGAGCTCGCCGACTCCACGGCCCATATCGAGGTCGACCTCGAGCGCCGCAGGCAGACCAGCGTCGTCGAGAGCACCACGGCCGCCCTCGCGCACGCCAGGACCGTGCAGGACGTCATCGAACTGCTCAAGAACACGCACGGGCTCGAGCACCTCGGCGCCACCAGCCTCGTGATGGGACTCCTCGAGTCGGGCCGGATCCACCTCGTGGCCGAAGGGCCGGAAGGCTCCTTCGTGCCGGGCACCCGCTACACCCGGGTCGACGAGCAGTACCCGATGAGCGAAGTCGTCCGCACGCTCACCCCGCGTTTCATCGAGTCCAAGGCCGACTTCGCCCGGTCCTACCCCGTACTGTGGCCCCACATCCGCGGACTCGGCGTCACCGCCGCGGCCTACCTGCCCCTGATCGCCCAGGCACGCCCCATCGGAGCGCTCGGACTCCTCTACAGCGACAAGACCGGCTTCAGCGCCGACGAGCGCAACCTCCTCGTGGCGCTCGGCAGCAGCATCGCCCAGAGCATCCAGCGGGCGATGCTCTACGAACAGGAGCACGACCTCGCGGAGGGGCTCCAGCAGGCCATGCTGCCGCGCCGGCTCCCCGAGGTGCCGGGAGCGCAGATCGCGGTGCGCTACCGCTCCGCCCGGTTCGGGCGGGACATCGGCGGTGACTGGTACGACATCATCGCGCTGCCGGGCGGCCGTGTCGGAGCCGTCATCGGGGACGTACAGGGCCACGACACACATGCGGCCGCCGTGATGGGACAGCTCCGCATCGTCCTGCGTGCCTACGCCGCAGAAGGCCACACCCCGGCCACCGTGATGGCCCGGGCGTCCGTCTTCCTGCACGAACTGGACACCGACCGCTTCGCCACCTGCACCTACGCCGAGGTCGACCTGTCCACCGGGGTCGTGCAGGTCGTCAGGGCCGGACACGTCGACCCGCTGATCAGGGAACTCAACGGCAGCTGCCGGAGGCTGGCGCTCCAGGGCGGGCTGCCGCTGGGGCTCTCCGCGGAGTTCGGCCGGCTCGAGTACCCGGTCGGCACCGTCGAACTCGACCCCGGGCAGACGCTGGTGATGTACACGGACGGTCTGGTCGAACAGCCCGGAGCCGACCTCGACGACGGGATGCAACTGCTGGCCGAGCTCGTGCACGGCGGTCCGCGCGACCTCCAGCTGCTGGCGGACCGGCTCTGCGAAGTGGTGGACGATCGCGGGGGCGACGACGACGTGGCGCTCCTGCTGCTGCGCCGCAAGGGCGCCTTCACCGCCCAGGCGGGCGGCCGCCTCCAGCAGCACGTCGCCCAGGGCGACCCGGAGGCGCTGAGCTCGGCACGTCACATGGTCCGGGCGGCCGTACGCGCGTGGGGCGCCGGCGATCGGGCGGACGACATCGAGCTGGCCGCCGACGAGATGATCACGAACGCGCTGATGCACACCGACGGCGGGGCGATCGTCACCGTGCGGGTCCTGGCCGGAGCGGAACGGCGACTCCGGGTCGAGGTCGAGGACCGCTCCAGCGCGCTGCCGCGCCGGCGCGAAGCCGGCGTGGCGGGCGTCTCGGGGCGCGGCCTGATGCTGGTGGACCGGCTCTCCGACAGCTGGGGCGTCGAATCACGCGGCAGCGGCAAGTGCGTATGGTGCGAGTTCCGTATCCCGGACCGGCTCACGCCCTGATGCGGCACCCCGCGAAACCGCCAAATCACGGCGGTGGGCCGGATCGGCCGCGGAGCCGGTCCAGACGGCTGATGACCGGGGTGGCCGCGGCTCCGTGGAGCATGACGGACGCCAGGACGGTGAAGGCGACGACGGACCACAGCTCCTCGGCGTGTGTGGCGAAACCGCCCTGCCCCAGGGCGTACGCGAGATAGAACAGCGAGCCGATGCCGCGGATGCCGAAGGCGGACGTGACGAGCCGCTCGCGGGTGCCCGTACGGAAGCCCAGCTGGCCGACCCAGCCCGTGACCGGGCGGATCACGAGGATGAGCAGGACGCCGAGGAGGGCGCCCGGCCAGCTGAGAGCGCCGAGCCCGCCGGTGACCAGATAGCCCCGAGGAGGAAGAGGAGGAAGGCGGTCAGCAAACGCTCGACCTGCTCGGTGAACTCGTGCAGGACCTTGTGGTAGCCGTGGCTGCGCTCGGCGGACCGGATGGCGCAGGCGGTGACGAAGACCGCGAGGAAGCCGTAGCCGTGCAGGAGTTCGGCCACGCCGTACGACACGAAGGTGGCGCCCAGGGCGACGAAGCCCTCCATGTGCTCGGACAGCCGCAGGGCGGACACCTTGGCCCGGAA
Source organism: Streptomyces sp. Tu 2975 (assembly GCF_009832925.1). Taxonomy (GTDB): domain Bacteria; phylum Actinomycetota; class Actinomycetes; order Streptomycetales; family Streptomycetaceae; genus Streptomyces. The sequence goes on along the minus strand of NZ_CP047140.1, from coordinate 895,108 downwards.
GAACATCCGTCCGAGCAGCAGCCCGGCCGCCAGCCCCGTCAGCACGCCGATGGCGCTCTTTCCGAGCAGGTCGGTCAGCAGCCAGCCGCCGATCCACTCGAAGGGCCGGCCGCCGGAAGCCGCCGCGGAGGCGGCGGCCAGTGCGGCCAGCACGAAAGGGAAGGCCAGCCCGTCGTTGAGTCCGGCCTCGCTGGTGAGGGTGAAGCGCACCTCGTCCTCGTCCTGCTCGGCGTCGGTGGGCTCCCCGACCCGGACCTCCGCCGCCAGCACCGGATCGGTGGGCGCGAGGACCGCCGCCAGCAGCAGGGCGAGGGTGAACGGCCAGTCCAGCAGCAGGCCTGCCGCCAGCGCGGTGCCCGCGACGGTGAGCGGCATGGTGATCCCGAGCAGACGCCAGGGGCCTGCCCATGCGCGCAGCCCGAACGGGCGGTTGATGGCCAGGCCGGCGCCCATCAGGGACACGATCACGCAGACCTCGGTGACGTGCTCGACCCACAACCGGTCCCGTACCGGGTCCACGACCGGCACCGGGAGAGGGAGAGCGGCGACGAGCGCACCCGCGGCCAGGAACACCATGGGCATCGACAACGGGCGCTTGAACACGATCCGCGGCACCACGGCTGCCGCCAGTGCGCCGACCCCCAAGGCCGCGTAGACGGCGTCCGAGAACATCATCCGCACCATCCTTGCCCAGGGCTCCGGCGAATGTGCGGAGCGCGCGCCGACTCAAGCACTGTTGGACGACGCGTCCGCCGCCACCCCCTTGAGGGTCCGGCCGGTGCGGGCGGACCGGGCCCGGCGGGGCTCCGGCGCGTGGTGCGAGGAGGCGTGCCGGTCGTGCTTCTTCACCAGGAGCCACGTCTCGCGTCCGCCGTCCCGGCTGTCGCGTGTGCGGGTCAGCGCATAGCCGCCGTGCAGCTTCTTGCCGTCGAGCCAGAACGAGGCGTGGCCGGCCGCCAGGGCGTCGGCGAAGGGGATCTCGTCGCCGCGCCGGTCGGTGGCGAGGCTGAGGTAGGTGCCCTCGTCCCAGATGATGACGGCGCCGGCGCCGTACTCACCAGGTGTGATGACGCCTTCGTAGTCCGCGTACTCCAACGGATGGTCCTCTGTCGGCATGGCGAGACGCTTGGCGCCCGGGTCGGCGGACGGACCCTTCGGGACGGCCCAGCTCTTGAGGACGCCGTCCACCTCGAGGCGGAAGTCGAAGTGCATCGTGCTCGCGTCGTGGATCTGGACCACGAACGAGAGCGCCTCTCGGTCGTTGGGGCCGCCTCTTCCCGCGGGCTCGGTGGTGCGGTGGAAGTCGCGCTTGCGGCGGTACTCCGCCAGTGCGTCGCGGGCAGGCATTGGGAACTCCTTCGGTGCGGCCCCGGGTGCGGATCGCGGGTACCCGGCCGCAGGACGCTCAAGCAGCGGCTGTGTCGGCCTCCGCCGGGACGGCGGTCCGCGGCCGCCGTGCGACGCTGCGGCGGCGGGTGGCGCGCTGCGGCGACAGATCGGACAGATGGAGGATCAAACCGCGGCTTTTGCCGAGCCGGCGATGTTGACGGACTCCAGTGGTCCGATGAATATGGATCGCCGGACCTCGGGATCCACTGGCGAGGGGGCAGAGCCGGATGCGACGCAGCACGCTCGGACACAGCGCGGTCGAGATCACCGAACTGTCCTTCGGGGCGTCCGGCATCGGCAATCTCTACACACCCGTCGGCCCCGACGACGCGGCCGCCACGGTCGACGCCGCCTGGGACGTGGGCATCCGCGCCTTCGACACCGCCCCCCACTACGGGCTCGGACTGGCCGAACGGCGACTCGGCGAGGCGCTCCGTGCCCGGCCGCGCGACGCGTACACGCTCTCCACGAAGGTCGGCCGGCTGCTCGAACCGTGCCCGGTGGCGGGGGACGACCTGGCCCACGGCTTCGCCGTACGCGCCGACCACCGGAGGGTATGGGACTTCAGCGCCGACGGCGTCCTGCGCAGCATCGAGGACAGCCTCCGGCGACTCGGCCTGGACCGCGTCGACGTCGTCCACCTCCACGACCCCGACGACCACGCGGAGGCCGCCTTCCGGCACGCCTACCCGGCGCTGGAAAGACTGCGGGCCGAAGGCGTCGTCGGCGCCGTCGGCGCGGGCATGAACCAGGCGGCGATGCTTGCCCGCTTCCTGCGCGACACCGACGTCGACGCCGTCCTGTGCGCCGGCCGCTACACGCTGCTCGACCAGAGCGCGCTGACCGACCTGCTGCCGGAGGCGCAGGCCCGGGGCAAGAGCGTCGTCGTCGGCGGCGTATTCAACTCCGGGCTGCTCGCCGATCCCCGCCCCGGTGCCCACTACGACTACACCACCGCGCCGCCGCACCTCGTCGCGCACGCCCTGCGCCTCAAGGAGACCGCGGAACGCCACGGGGTACCCCTGCGTGCCGCGGCCCTGCACTACTCCCTCGGCCATCCGGCCGTGGCGGGCGTCCTCACCGGCGCGCGGTCCGCCGCCGAGGTACGCGACACCGCCGAGCTGCTCGCGACACCCGTACCGGCCGCGCTCTTCGACGAACTGCGCGCCGAGGGGCTGCTGCCCGACACGCCTCAGCGAGCACCGAAGGCGCCCGGCGGCGCCGGAGCAGCACCGCGGTGAACGTCGTCGACGCGCACCACCATGTGTGGGACCTCTCCGTACGGGACCAGGAATGGATCAGCGGCCGGGCGATGGCCCCGATCCGGCGCTCCTTCGGCATCGAGGACCTGTCGCCCCTGGCCCGGGCCGCCGGGGTGCGTGCCACCGTGCTCGTCCAGACGGTGTGCGCCGTGGAAGAGACCCCCGAATTCCTGGCCCTCGCCGCCGCCGACAACCTCGTCGCCGGGGTCGTCGGATGGACCGACCTCACCGCCCCCGGCGTCGCCGACACGCTGGCCGCGCTCCGCGAACTCCCCGGCGGCCACCGGCTCGTCGGCGTCCGCCACCAGGTCCAGAGCGAACCGGACCCTCACTGGCTGCTGCGCCCCGACGTCCTGCGCGGCCTCGCCGCCGTCGCGGAGGCCGGACTCGTCTACGACGTCGTGGTCCTGCCGCACCAGTTGTCCGCGGCGGCCGGGGCGGCAGCGAGGGTGCCCGGACTCACCTTCGTTCTCGACCATCTCGGCAAGCCGCCCGTCGCCTCTGCCGAACCCGGGCCCTGGACCCGCGCGGTACGCGCACTGGCGGCGCACCCCAACACCGTCTGCAAGCTCTCCGGTCTGGTGACCGAGGCCGACTGGTCCTCCTGGACCGTCGCCGGCCTGCGCCCCTTCGCCGACACGGTGCTGGAGGCCTTCGGGCCGGACCGGCTGCTGTTCGGCTCCGACTGGCCGGTGTGCAACCTCGCCGCCGGCTACGCGGAGGTTCTGGGCGCCGCCCGGGCACTGACCGGGCACCTCGGCGAGGAGGAGCGGCGAGCCGTCTTCGCAGACACGGCGACCCGCGTCTACCGCCTCTGAGGCCCACCCACGTGGAGCGCCACCGCGCGAGCCGATCCGGCGCGCGGCGCGCCGCCCGCTGCGGCAGGGTGGGGGTATGCCCGAACTGCCCGAGGTCGAAGCGCTACGGGAGTTCCTCGACGCCCAACTGGTGGGCCGGAGGATCGAACGTGTGCTGCCGGTGGCCATCAGCGTTCTCAAGACCTACGACCCGCCGCTCTCCGCCGTCGAGGGAACGGACGTCACCGCCGTTCAACGGCACGGGAAGTGGCTCGACATCACCGCGGGCGGCCTTCACCTCGTCGCCCATCTCGCCCGCGCGGGCTGGCTCCAGTGGAAGGACGAGCTCCCCGCGCAGCCCCCGCGTCCCGGCAAAGGGCCGCTGGCGCTGCGGACGGTGCTGGCCGGGGGCGGCGGCTTCGACCTGACGGAGGCCGGGACCACCAAGCGGCTCGCCGTGCACGTCGTCCGGGATCCGGCCGAGGTGCCCGGGGTGGCGCGGCTCGGACCCGACCCGCTCTCCGACGACTTCGACCGTGCCGCGTTCGCCAGGGTGCTCGAGGGCGAGCGCCGCCGGATCAAGGGCGCCTTGCGCGACCAAGGTCTGATCGCGGGCATCGGCAACGCGTACAGCGACGAGATCCTGCACGCCGCCAGGATGTCGCCCTTCAAACCCGTGCAGAACCTCAGCGGCGAAGAGACCGACACGCTGTACGAGGCGCTGCGGACCACCCTCGCCGACGCCGTGGAACGCTCACGGGGACTGGCGGCGGGCCGGCTCAAGTCGGAGAAGAAGAGCGGCATGCGCGTCCACGGCCGCACCGGCCGACCGTGCCCCGTGTGCGGCGACACCGTCCGTGAAGTGGCCTTCAGCGACTCGTCGTTGCAGTACTGCCCCACCTGCCAGACCGGTGGCCGCCCGCTCGCGGACCGCCGGCTCTCCCGACTGCTCAAGTGACGCCGGGGCCGCTCGCGCTGACCGGGTGACGCCCGGCCGGCAGGCTTCAGCCGCCGATCGACAGCAGCCGCTCGCCGCTCGCCGCCCGGACCTCCCAGCGGCCGATCTCCGCCGTGTGCAGCCCGGTGCTCGCCTCGAGGTCCAGCGGTCCCTCTCGGCCGGGCCCTTCCCGTACGCCGTACCCGCCCTCCGGCACCCACCAGCTCAGGACGGGGTGCTCCACCCCGTCCTTGCCGATCGCAACGAGCCGGCAGGTACGCGGACCGGCGAGCCCGGTGAGCCGCATCGCGACCGCCGTGCCCCAGCCGCGGTCCTCCAGCGCCACGGAGGCGGTGACGCCGGTCGCCGGATCCGACGCCACGACCCGCGGCGACGCGGGCTCCCCGGCGCCCCGGACCGTCATCACCGCGGTGGGCAGCGCGACGATCAGCGACGCGGCCACGGCGACCAGCACCAGCCGCCGCCGGCGGTCCCGGCGACGCTGCACCACCACTGCGCCGGTGAGCCGCTCGAGCAGCTTCGGACCGGGGCGGGCGTCGACCCGGTCAGGACCGGCGAGCTCGGACAGCGCGCCGGCCAGGGCGGTGAAGTCGGACAGCCCCACGGCACACGTGACACAACCGGCAAGGTGCTCCTCGAACCGGAACGCGTCGGCCGGTTCCAGGATGCCCAGCGCGTATGCGGCCACATCCAGGTGCGGCTGCTGCCGGCTCATGGGCGGTCCTCGATTCCTCAGGTGTTACGGGCGGTCACCCTGGAATACGCAGCGGGAAGGCGATGCGCTCAACCCGTCGCCGAGGCGAGCGCGATCGCAAAGCCGGCAGTCCTTCCGCAGCCGGGCCGGACGCCCTTCCGGGGGCGTGGCCGCATCGCGCGGACCGCGCCTAGACTCCGCTGCATGCTGCGCGTACTGGCTGTCGACGACGAGAAACCGGCGCTCGAAGAGTTGCTCTACCTCCTGCGTGCCGATTCACGGATCCGCAGCGCCGAAGGCGCGACCGACGCAACGGAGGCGCTGCGCCGCATCGGCCGGGCCCTGGAGGCCGGACCGGACAGCGAGGACGCCATCGACGTCGTCTTCCTCGACATCCACATGGCGGGGCTGACCGGGCTCGACGTCGCGAGGCTGCTCGCCGGGTTCGCCAGGCCGCCGCTGATCGTCTTCGTCACGGCCCACGAGGGGTTCGCGGTCCAGGCGTTCGACCTCAAGGCCGTCGACTACGTCCTCAAGCCGGTCCGCAGGGAACGGCTCGCCGAAGCCGTGCGCCGGGTCCGCGACCTGGTCGTCCCTCTGCGGGAACCTCAGCGGCAGGACGCGCGGCCCGTCCCCCCGGCCTACCTCCCGCCGGGCGCGGCCGCACCGGCCGCACCGGCCGCACCGGCCGCACCGGCCGCACCGGCCGCACCGGCCGCACCGGCCGTGCCGAACGGCGGGGGAGCGGAGCAGATTCCGGTGGAGCTCGGCGGAGTGACCCGTTTCGTGCCGGTGGACGACATCACCTACGTCGAGGCGCAGGGTGACTACGCCCGGCTCCACACCGCCGCGGGCAGCCATCTCGTCCGCATCCCGCTGTCCGCCCTGGAGGAGCGCTGGGCCTCCCGCGGGTTCGTCCGCATACACCGCAGCCACCTGGTGGCCTTGGGACGCATCGACGAACTGAGGCTGGACGCCGGCACGACGACCGTGCGGGTCGGGGACGCCGAACTCGCGGTCAGCCGCCGCCACGCCCGTCAGCTGCGTGACCTGCTGCTGCGGCACGCGCGCGGCTGAGGCGACCGTTCGGCGATCATCGCCGACCGTTCGTCGCCCGGACAGGGCCGCACACCGACGCGGCACCGTGACCGGCCCCCACGGAAGCGGCTCGCGCCTAACCTTGACCGGGCCGGGAAGAAAGGGCCTGATGCGCGACATCGAAGCACTGCTGGACGAGCTCCGCAGGCTCCCGTCGAGCCGGCCGGCCGACGCCGGGGACCTCGAAGCGCTGCTCGCCACCGTCAGAAGCGCCGCCGGCCGTTGGGCGGACGTGCTCTACGACATCCGGGACGCGGCGCGGGGCATCGCCGGCCCGCGCGGGGAAGCGGCCCTCGAGGTCGCCTTCCGCAGGGCCGAGGAATCCTATGTGGAGCTGGAGATCGCGCTGAGCGACTGCGCCCGGAACACCGGCCGCTGACCAGGCGCGGTGCAGCCATGAGGCGTGTCCCAAGGGCGGCGCCGTTCCTCTCTACCGTCGGTGATCGTCCCTGCGTAGACTCCACCACCTCCCCGAGTTCGCCTAGAGACGCTGGAGCGGACGCCGATGTCTGCAGACCAAACGCCACGCCGTGAGGTGGTCACCGGTGTGCCGCGCGGCACCCGCCGCCCGCCCGGTCATGCCCCGGCCCGCTCCGAGATCAGCGAGCAGACCACCCTCGGCACCACCTATGTGCGGTCGCTGATGCGCAGCCAGCTGCGGGCCGCCCTCTACGCGCTCGGCACGCTCGCCGTGCTCGTCGGCACGCTGCCGCTGCTGTTCGCACTGCCCGCGGCCCTCGGTGGTTCCCCAGGGTCGCCGGAACCCTTCGTCTGGATCGCGCTCGGCGTGGCGGTCTACCCCGTCATGTGGCTGATCGCCCGCTGGTACGTGCGCCGGGCCGAGCGCAACGAACGCGACTTCACCCGGCTCGTCGAAGGCCGCTGACGGTGCCGGCGGGAGAAACCCCGTGAACCAGACCTACGCGGTGGCCGCCGTCACCGTCGTGGTGCTCGCCACCGTGCTCGTCGGCGCGCTCGGCCTGCGAATATCCCGCACCACCTCGGACTTCTACGTCGCCTCCCGCACCGTCAAGCCCGCTCTCAACGCGGCCGCCATCAGCGGCGAGTACCTCTCCGCCGCGTCGTTCCTCGGCATCGCGGGACTCGTGCTCCTCCAGGGCCCCGACATGCTCTGGTACCCGGTCGGCTACACGGCCGGCTATCTCGTTCTGCTGGTGCTCGTCGCCGCCCCGCTGCGCCGGTCCGGCGCGTACACGCTCTCCGACTTCGCGGAGGCGCGCCTGGAGTCCGCCCAGGTGCGCAGGCTCGCGAGCCTCTTCGTCGTCGGTATCGGCTGGCTCTATCTGCTGCCGCAACTCCAGGGCGCGGGCCTGACGCTGCAGATCCTCACGGGGGCACCGGACTGGGTCGGCAGCGTCGTCGTCGCGTTCGTCGTCACCGGGGCGGTGGCCGCCGGCGGCATGCGGAGCATCACCTTCGTGCAGGCCTTCCAGTACTGGCTGAAGCTCACGGCGCTGCTGGTGCCCGCGCTGTTCCTCGTGGCCGCCTGGGTCGGCGACGACGCCCCCAGGGCCCGGTTCGACGCGCCCGCCGTCTTCCAGAAGCACACCGCCGTCCGCGTCGACGACACCGTCCGCGTCGACTTCGACGGGCCGCTGACGCTCACCGTCTCCGGCACGGTCGACGGCGTACGGCACGACGGCCGGCCGGTCGCGCTCGATGACGGGACCCACCGCATCGAGTCGGGCACGACCCTCGAGTTCCCTGAAGGCGCCGAGGTGCCCCGGCGGACCACCGAGGGCTCCGACCCGCTGAGCTGGTCGCAGCCGCTGTCCGGCGGCCGGGACGGCTACCAGCTGTACGCCACCTACGGCCTGATCCTCGCCACGTTCCTCGGCACCATGGGCCTGCCGCACGTCGCCGTCCGCTTCTACACCAGCCCCAACGGACGTGCCGCCCGCCGCACCACCCTCGTCGTGCTCGGGCTGATCGGCGCCTTCTACCTGCTCCCGCCGGTCTACGGCGCGCTCGGCCGCGTCTACGCGCCCGAACTGGCACTCACCGGAGCCGCGGACGCCGCCGTGCTGGTGCTGCCGGAACGGATCATCGGCGGGCTCGCCGGCGAACTGCTCGGGGCGCTGCTCGCCGGAGGCGCGTTCGCCGCGTTCCTGTCCACCGCCTCCGGCCTGACCATGTCGGTGGCCGGTGTGATCACCCAGGACGTACTGCCTTCGCGGGGAGTAGGGCACTTCCGGCTCGCGACGGTGGTCGCGATGGCCGCGCCGCTGGCGCTGAGCATGGTGGCGACCAATGTGCCCGTCGCCGACGCGGTCGGACTCGCGTTCGCCGTCTCCGCCTCCTCGTTCTGCCCGCTGCTGATCCTCGGCATCTGGTGGCGCCGGCTCACCCCGCCGGGAGCGGCAGCGGGTCTCGTCGTCGGAGGAGGCGCCGCGCTGACCGCGGTCATGGCCACGCGCACCGGGCTGGCCCCGGAGGGCTGGGCGCACACCCTGATGGCCTGGCCCGCGGTCTGGTCGGTGCCGCTGGGCTTCCTGACCATGGTCGGTGTCTCCCTGGTGACCCCGCGCCACATACCGGCCGGCGCCGCGGCCATCCTCGCCCGCCTGCATCTGCCGGAGGACCTCGTGGGCAGGCCGCAGCACGAAGGAGTACCGCGATGACCGGGACGGGGGTCGCCGCGCTGGCCGCGGCGGGGATCGTGCTGCTGGCCGTGGGCATGGTGCTCGGCAGGCTGACCGCCGGGCGCGGCGCACGAAGGGATCTCGATCTCGGGACGCCCGTGGAACGGGCCACCTTCCACACGCTGCACACCGCGTCCCTCGCCGCGCCGCCGCTCCGGGCGGGTCTGACGGAGGACACGGCACGCAAGGCGGCGCGGCGGCTGCGTCCGCTGCTCGGTACGGAGGCGCTGTGCCTCACCGACCGCGAGGCGGTGCTCGCCTGGGACGGGCCGGGTGCCGACCGGCACCGGCAGCAGGTGATGGACCTGGTCGCCGAGATGCTCGACTCCGGGCGCAGCCAGAGCGTCCACGCGGAGTGCGACGAGCTGGAGTGCCCGCTGCGCTGGGTCGTCATCGCGCCGCTGACCGGGGAGGAGGGCGTGCTCGGCGCGCTGGTCGCCTACGGCTCCCGGGAGTCGGCCGTACTGGTGCGGGCCGCCACCGAGGTGGCCCGCTGGGTCTCCGTACAGCTGGAACTCGCCGAGCTCGACCGGTCCCGCACCCGTCTGATCGAGGCGGAGATCCGTGCCCTGCGCGCGCAGATCTCGCCGCATTTCATCTTCAACTCGCTCGCCGCGATCGCGTCCTTCGTCCGTACCGATCCCGAGCGTGCCCGTGAGCTGCTGCTCGAGTTCGCCGACTTCACGCGCTACTCGTTCCGGCGGCACGGCGAGTTCACCCAGCTCGCCGACGAACTGCGCTCCATCGAGCAGTATCTGGCGCTCGCCGGGGCGCGGTTCGGCGACCGGCTCAAGGTCACGCTCCAGGTCGCTCCCGAGGTCCTGCCGGTCTCCCTGCCGTTCCTCTGTCTCCAGCCGCTGGTCGAGAACGCCGTCAAGCACGGTCTCGAGGACTCGAGGAACGAGTGCCGCATCATGATCGCGGCACAGGACGCGGGCGCGGAGGCGATGGTGACCATCGAGGACGACGGCGTCGGTATGGACCCGGAGGTGCTGCGCGGCATCCTCACGGGAGAGCGCTCCACCGCGTCCGGCATCGGCCTGAGCAACGTCGACGAGCGGCTGCGCCAGGTGTACGGGGACGCTTACGGCCTGGTCATCGAGACCGCCGTCGGCGCCGGCATGAAGATCACCGTCCGGATCCCGAAGTACCGTGCGGGGGTCCACTCCTCGGCAGGCCCGAGGCCATGACCGGAGGTGGGCTCACCACAGATGGACGGCCAGGTGTCCGAGAGGGAGACCCAGCTCCCAAGCAGGCAGCCACACCTGGGCCGCCTCGTCCGGGAGTGCGTCGGGGAGACCGGAGGCATGCCACGGCTCGAGGCCGCCGAGGTCGGTGGCGAGCAGTTCGGTCTCGCACAACCGGCGCCAGGCGTCCGCGGCGAGCGCCAGGTCCGGGTCCTCGCCGCCGTGCCGGACGCGCTCGGCCCGCGCCCGGAGCCGTTCCCGTACCCACTGCGGCCAGGGGTACCCGTAGGACGTGACCGCCAGCCAATGGTCGATACGGGCCGCCGTGGACCCGTCGGAGAGCGGTTCCGTGCCGTCGCTCAGATGGATCGTGAGCGCGAGCGTCTGCCGCCCGGCCCGGAACTCGATCGAGTCCGCCTCCACCAAGGCGCCGGTGCGCAGCATCTCGTCGGCGGTGTACTCGGCGCAGAGCCACGCCATGGGGACCGCGAGCCCGCCTCCGCTGGTTCCGTTCGTGCTACCGGGCTGCACGCTGCCTCACCTTCTCCCGTACGACTGCGCCGGCGTCCGACCACGAGCCTCCACCGACTGACACGGCAGCGAGGGCCGGTTTGCTCAACTGGCGCGTGACGTTTCACATATGGCCGTCCGGCTCCCGTGACCGGTGGGGGAGGCCGTCATCACCGAGGCGTCCGGGGCGGAAGTGGTGGTGCGCCTGCTGTACCCGGGCAGGCATCGGGCGAGCGCCCGGAGCGCGTAGTGCGAGCGTGACTTGACGGTGCCCGGCGGTATGCCGAGCGCCTGGGCGGCCTCGTTGACGCTCAGCCCGTGGAAGTAGATCTGGACGAGTACCGCGCGGTGTTCAGGGCTCAGCCCACCGACTGCGGCGCGTACGTCCAGAGCGGCCACCGCGCTCTCCGTGACGTCGGCCGGATCCGGCGTGGTGGCGAGCACGCCGTCGCCGATCTCCACGGGGCGTGCCATCCGGGAGCGCCGGGCGTCTATGGCGAGGCGGCGCCCCACGGTGAAGAGCCAGGGGCGCATGGACTCGTACGGGGCGTCGAAGGCCTCGGGGTGCTGCCATGCCCGTACGAGCGTCTCCTGCAGCAGGTCCTCGGCGCGCTGCTGGTCCCCGTAGGTCAGTCCCAGCAGGAAGCTCAGCAGTGCGGGGCCGTGCTCGCGCTGCAGCTCCGCCATTGCCTGTTCGTCGGTCGTCGCGGTCGCCGTCGCCATTGCCTTCACCCTTCTGCGCAGAGGTCCGCTGCCACGTGGCGTATACGAACGCATCCCGCCACGCGGCGACAGACGGCGTGCGGCGGTCTGTCGGCGAACGGTCGCACCGAGCGGCGAGTGGTGCGATGAACGGTCGATCGGGCCACCGGAGCCGGCGGAACGCGCAGGTCCGTTGAGGCGACCACGTCGGCTGTGTCGCTTGACTCGGCACTTCCTCCCCTGTGGATTCAATGAGTCGGATTTGCCGTTAATCACACAATTGGGAGGTCGGTCGACGATGACACGCGCGCGACCCGCACCACGGGCCACGGCGGCCCTCTGCGCCGTGCTGCTCGCGGGAGCCGCTGGGTGTGCCGGACAGCAGGACCCCGGCCCGTCGGCGTCACCCCGGAAAGGTCCGGCCCGCACCGGGCCCTCCTCGACGGCCGGCGCCCACTCCGTCCCGCACGGCTTCACACTCGTGGCCACCGGGGACGTCCTCCCGCACGCCTCGATCATCCAGCAGGCCCAACTGGACGCCGGCGGCGTCGGCTACGACTTCCGCCCGATGCTCGCGGGAGTCGGCCCGGTCGTCTCCCGCGCCGACATCGCCCTCTGCCACATGGAGACCGTCTACGGCGAGAACGGGAACTACACCGGCTACCCCAGCTTCAAATCGCCACCGGAGATCGCCGCGGCGCTCGCCGGCGTCGGCTACGACTCGTGCTCCACGGCCTCCAACCACACCCTCGACGACGGCGTCGCCGGTGTGCGCCGCACCCTGGACGCGCTCGACCGCGCGGGCGTCAAGCACGCCGGCTCCGCGCGCACCCCGCAGGAGGCGGACGAACCGGCGTGGCTCACGGCCGGCGGGGCCAAGGTGGCCCAGCTGGCCTACACGTACGGGACCAACGCCGAACCGCTGCCCGAGGAGGAGTCCTGGACGGTCGACCTCATCGACGAGCAGCGCATCATCGACGACGCCCGCGCGGCGAGGGGCGCCGGAGCCGACGTCGTGGTCGTCAGCATGCACTGGGGCACCGAATGGCAGACCGACCCCGATCAGCAACAGCTCGATCTCGGCCGCTCCCTCACCGCCTCGACGACCGGCGGACGCCCCGACATCGACCTGATCCTCGGCACTCACGCGCACGTCCCCCAGGCGTACGAAAAGGTCAACGGCACCTGGATCGTCTACGGCATGGGCGACCAGATCGCCGGTGACATGATCAACAACGACGGGGCGCAGGACCCGCGCGGAAACCAGGGCACCATCGCCCGCTTCTCCTTCGCGCCGCCCGCCACCACCGGTGGGCGCTGGGAGATCGCGAAGGCCGAGTACATCCCGCAGTGGATGGACACCGGCGCCGGCCGTGTCGTCAACCTGCCCGAGGTGCTGCGCCGCGAGGGCCCGCGCGGCGACCGGCTCGAGGCCCAGGACGCCATCACCTCCGCCGTGCTCAGCCGCGGAGCCGCCCAGGACGGCCTCACCATGGGCCGCTGACGCGACGGGAGGGGCCGGGTGGTGGTTCAGGGGACGACGGTCACCGGCCACCGCCCGGCCTTCACCAGCCGGACCGCTACCGAGCCGATGAACCGGTGGCCGGCCGACTCGGAGGCACCCACCACCACCGCGTCGGCCTTGAGCTCGTCCGCGGCCGTCACCAGGCCGGTGTACGGGTCCCCACGCAGGGTGTGGAACTCCCAGCGCACGTCCCAGATGCCCCGCACCCGCTCGGCGGCGGCCCGCACCTCCGCGACCAGCTCCTCCGCGATCTCCCCGGTCGTCTCCGCGACCGGCACGCCGAAGGCGGCGCCCGCCGGCATCACCGGCTGCACGTACACCACCGCGAGGAGCGCGCCCTGCCGCCGGGCGAGGCCGCTCGCGTACGCCGCCGCACGGAGCGAGGAGTCCGAGCCGTCGAGGCCCGCGACGATCACCTTCGGGCCGTCGGTGCCGCGCTCGAACCGGTGGGGCGGGTGCTCTGTCACACCTACGAGGTTATCGGCTCCGGCCGGCCGCCCGACGGGCCGTCCGGGACCGGCCGAAGCGGCCCTCTGCCTCTGCTCCCATCGGGTGCTTTCCCCGCTGGAACCGGTGTTGATCAGGCCGTGGCCGCATGCGCCGTGCGAGCAGTTGCCCATGAAGAAGGATCAGCCGCTTCCAGGTCGCCGCTCGATGTTCCGCATCGCCGCATGCCTCGGCGCCGCCGCCGTCGGCGGCCTGCTCGTCAGTGAACGGGCCGAGACACCGGGAGGCGCCCCGGGAGGCACCGGAGCGGCCGCGGGCCCGTCGGCCGCCGCCGCTCCGCCGAAGCCCACGTCCTACCGGTTGCGGCCCATGACGGCCTTCGCCCCGCCGGTCCTGCGGCGTGCGAAGCCACCCGTGCGCAAGCGGCCTTTCCTCGAGGTCCCGGACACGGGCCGCACCATGGTGCTCACCTTCGACGACGGCCCTGACCCCCGCTACACCCCGGACATCCTCGCCGTACTGCGCGAGTACGAGGTGCGGGCCATGTTCTTCGTCTGCGGCGAGATGGCGACCGACAACCGCGACCTGCTGCGCGAGATGGCGGCCGACGGCCATGCGGTCGGCAACCACACCTGGTCGCACCCACTGATCCCGATGCTGCCGCCGTCCAAGATCCGCGACCAGTTGGGCCGCACCAGCGAGGTGATCGAGAAGACGCTCGGCGAGGCGCCCCTTTGGTACCGCGCGCCCTACGGCGCCTGGAACACGCACTCGTTCGAGATCGGCGCCGATCTCGGCATGGAGCCGCTGGGCTGGACCGTCGACACACTCGACTGGATGCGGCCGGGTACCTCGACCATCGTCCGGCGGGTCCTGGGGGGCGCGGCGCCCGGCGTGATCGTCCTCTCGCACGACGCGGGCGGCAACCGGTCGCAGAGTGTGTCGGCGCTGCGCCGCTATCTGCCGGAGCTGCTCGAGGGCGGATACCGGATCACGGTGCCGCGCCGCTGACGCTCCCTCAGATGACCTTGACCATACGGGCGAAGACGACGACGTTGCCGTCGTAGCCGCCCGCCTTGGAGTAGCCGCCGCCGCAGGTGATCACCCGCAGTTCCGGCTGGCCGGTGTCCGCGTACACCCGCACCCCGGGAAAGTCGTTCTTCGAGAAGACCTCGACGCCGTACACCTCGAAGACGGCGACGCGGCCGTCGAAGCGCGGAACATCGATCAAGTGGCCCGTCTTGACGGACCCGAGGCCGTAGAAGACGGCGGGGCCGGCCTGGTTGTCGACGTGTCCCACGATGACGGCGGTGCCGCGCTGCCCGGGGGAGATGCCGTTCTGGTACCAGCCGGCGAGGTTGGGGTCGTTCGGTTCCGGAGCGGCAACCCAGCCGTCCTGGTCCAGTCCGACGTGCACGATCGGGGCGTCCACGTTGATCGAGGGGATACGCACCCGGGCCGCTGCGGCGTACGGCAGCGGCTCCAGCGGCACGGGCAGGAACACCTCGCCCGCCCGGTCCTGCGACGCGGCGGCCGCGGGCTGAGGCGGTCCGAGGCCCACGTCCACACCGTTCTTGACCATTGCGATGCCGGTGAGCATCACGAGAGCCAGTACGCCCCAGGGCGAGCGTCTCCTCGGTTCCCTGCCGTACCTGTCCTGGCCCATGGTTCTCCCTTCGCGCGCTTGTGGGCACGCTAAGCGGGGTGCCGCCCTCCGGCGAGGGGGGAAGCGCGAACGGGTGGCCGGTGCCACTGGTGATGACCCATCCGGGTATTCGGACCGCAAAAATTTCTGACGGTCTGTGACCTGCGGCTCCGTCAGGTCGAAGGGTTCGCGGTCGGCGTGTCGTCTCACCGGGGTGGACCAAGGCCGAAATGCGATGAAAGCACCATCCGGTGATCGTTCGTCATGGAAGACGTACTCGTCGAATATCCCGGAGCACGGCTTTGGGGCGTCTTTCCTTCTGGAGGTTCAACGATGCGTGCCTCACGCGCTCTCGCAGCGACGGTGACCGCCTTCGCGGCCGTCGGACTGTGCGCTCCCATGGCGGTCGCCGGTGGCGGCAACGGCCCGAGGAACGTACAGGTCAACCCGTCGTCCGTCTTCCCGGGCGGCATTCTGACCATCACCGTCGACGGTTGCCGGCGCGGTGGTGTGGTCAGCTCGAACGCCTTCCCGGACGCCCCGCTCTCCAGTGCCGGAAAGGACCAGGGTGATGACCGGGGTACCGGTGGTGACCGCGGCGACCGGGGTGATAGCGGTGACCGGGGTACCGGGGGTGACCGGGGTGATAGCGGTGATCGAGGTACTGGTGGTGACCGGGGGGCTGGTGGTAACGGCGGTGACCGGGGTACTGGTGGTGACCGGGGTGACGGCGGTGACCGTGGCACTGGCGGTGACCGGGGTACCGGCGGTGACCGGGGTGACGGCGGCGACCGTGGCACTGGCGGTGACCGGGGTGACGGCGGCGACCGTGGCACCGGCGGTGACCGGGGTGACGGCGGTGACCGCGGCACTGGCGGTGACCGGGGTACTGGTGGCAACGGTGGTGACCGCGGCACTGGTGGCAACGGTGGTGACCGCGGCACTGGCGGTGACCGCGGTACCGGAGGTGCCCGGGGCGGTGAGTCGGTCGCCACCGCGCGGGTCCGCAACAACGCGACACCCGGCAACTACAGCCTGACCGTCCGGTGCAACGACTCCAGGGAGACCGCCACGGCATCCTTCCGGGTGCTGCCCGCGCGCGGTGCGCAGGGCGGGCTCGGCGGGTCGATCGGCCCGACCGACGTCGAGATGGCGATCGGCGCGGGTCTGGTCGCCACGGCGGCCGTCGGCGGCAGTCTGTTCATCGTCCGCCGCCGTCGCTCGGCCGGCGGTCCGGCCTGACCGGTTGAACCTCCCGGTCCGGCCGCAACCGCCCGTCGCCCCGAGTCCTTCAGAAGGACTCGGGGCGACGGGCGGTCGGCGCCTGTTGCGGTCGGGCGAGCCCGGACGCCCAGGACGGACGGGGCCGGAGCGGTGCCGTCATCAGTGCTGGCGGTTCGTCGACCGCCTGCGCACGACGAGCACCGTCGCGGTGGCGGCTGCCGCGACGAGCACGCCGCCCGCCGCGATCTCCGCGGCGTTCATGCCGTCGAAGCTGCCGCCCACGCCGCCGCGCACACCCTGGGGCGGTGCGGTGGTGGCGGTCCTGGTGGAGCTGGCGGTGGGGCTCGCGGTCCCGCCGGCGATGGTGAGGTCGATGGTGCCGATCCGGCCGATGCAGTTGAACTGCACCGAATACACCGCGCCGGGCCTGGCGTCCCGGTCGACGGTCGCCGTTGCTGCGCCGTTGCTGGGGATGGTGACGGTGTCGAAGACACCGGAGGTGACGGTGGTGCTGCTGGGGCAGCCACCCGCGGTCAGGGTGACACGACCGCCCGCCGCGACGGTCGAGGGCGTGACATTGAAGTCGTACGGCGTGTTGTTGACGGCTGCGGCTGTGGGGGCCGTCAGGGCGAGTGCGGCCGCTCCGAGCAGAGCGGCGGATGCGGCACGTATCGCGCGCATGGTGGTCCTCCGGTCCCGAGGAGCAGTCGCGGAACGATTTCCGCGTGGGTCGGAAAATGCACCTCGATCACCGAAACGCTAAGAGCGGTGTGTGTCCTCCGCGATCGCTGTAGGGCAAACGGGTCATTTCTGGTTGATCCCGAAGCGACTCTCCGGCGCAGGTGCAGCGCTCAGGTGCGGTTGCCGCGCTCCGGGTGCGTCAGGAGGCCGGGTGCGACGTCCGCGATGCGCTCGCGCATGGGACGCCGGTGCAGCGCGTCGAGCGCCTCGCCGATCAGCCGGCTCAGCGGGTACGGGAGCTCCGCCTCGAAAGCGGCGGCGGCCGCCGCGGTGGCCTGCCACTCGGCGTCGAGTGTGGGCATCAGGGACTCCGCTTCGGCGGTGAGCGTCGCGATGCGCCGGCGCCCGTCACTGCCGGGGCCGACGGTGGCGAGGCCCTCTTTGACGAGCTGGGCGACCGTCTGGCTCGCCGCCGAGTGCGTCACGCCGGTCGCCCGGGCCAGGTCCTGGATCGAGCTCGGGCCGTGGGCGGACAGGGCACGCAGGACAGGGGCATACCGGGGTCGCAGGCCCGCCAGGCCCACGTCCTCGTAGACCGCTGCGACGTCGGAGTCGAGGAGGTTCAGAAGGAGGCGCAGACGGGTGCCGAGGAGCTCGGGGCCGGGGGAGGGGGCGGCGGTGTCTTGGTGGGGCGAGGCCATGAAGCTAATGTAACAGCGCTGTTGTAATTGCTGGTGAGCCGGGAGGGTGTCGGGCCATGGCAGAGCTGTATCCGCCGATCGAGCCGTACGAGCAGGGGATGCTCGACGTGGGGGACGGGAACCGCGTCCACTGGGAGGTGTGCGGCAATCCGCGGGGAAAGCCCGCGCTCGTCGTGCACGGGGGGCCGGGCTCCGGCTGTCACCCCCGCATGCGCCGGTACTTCGATCCAGAGGCCTACCGGGTCGTCCTCTTCGACCAGCGCGGCTGCGGGCGCAGCACCCCGCACGCGGCGGACCCGGCCGCCGACATGCGGCACAACACCACCGGCCATCTGCTCGCCGACATGGAGTTGTTGCGTGAGCACCTCGGCATCGAGCGGTGGCTGCTGTACGGCGGGTCATGGGGGTCCACGCTGCTTCTCGCCTACGCCGAGCGACACCCGGAGCGGGTGTCCGAGATCGTCGTCAACGGCGTCACGACCACCCGCCGCCGCGAGATCGACTGGCTGTACCGAGGCGTCGGCCGGTTCTTCCCGGAGCAGTGGCACCGCTTCCGGCTCGGCGTGCCGGAGGCCGACCGTGCCGGTGACCTCGTGGTCGCGTACGCCAGGCTCATGGAGAGCGAGGACCGGGCGGTGCGGGAGAAGGCGGCCGTCGACTGGTGCCGCTGGGAGGACGCCGTGGTGTCGCTCGAGCCGAACGGCGGGCCCGACCCGTACGGCGGCCGGCCCTCGGACGCGCGGATCGCGCTGGTACGGATCGCCGCTCATTACTTCGCGCACGGCGCATGGCTCGAGGAAGGAGTGCTGTTGCGTGAGGCCGGCCGACTGAAAGGAATTCGCGGGGCACTCTTCCACGGCCGTCTGGATCTCAGCACGCCGCTCGAGACGCCCTGGGAACTCAGCCGCGTCTGGACCGACGCCGAACTGGTGGTCGTGGACGACTCAGGACACCAGGGAAGTGCCACGATGCGGGACCGTGTGTTCGGCGCTCTGGAGCGATTCCGGTACACCCAGTGACTGATGGGCCCCAAGGGGCAGTTGAGATCCGGCCAATTCCGTGCCGGCACCACATGGGGTGAATTCACCTGTTGGAAGCGGGATTTCAACCATTCGTGGTTGCGACTCACAAGATTTTTTCGAAGACGTTGAACAGACGCTGCCCTCCCGTCCGTACCTAGGGCCATGAACGGCGCTCCGGGCGCCGGAACCGGATGGATGAACACGGGAGTGGACATGAACACCTGGCGGAACGCCTCGCTCGCGGTGACTGCGACGGCCGTACTCGCGCTGACGACGGCGTGCGGTCAGGAGACGGGCACCGAGACCCCCAACGGTCAAGCAGTCGGCGCGGCCAACCCCGCGCAGCCCGGGAACGGTTACGGCTCCGACGCCGGTTACGGCGCCGAAACCGGCGGCGAGGCGGCCGCCGCCAAGCCGGCGGGTCAGCTCGCGGTCTGGGAGAGCAAGGAGCTCGGCAAGGTCCTCGCCGACAGCGCGGGGCTCACCCTCTACCGGTTCGACAAGGACACCGCGGAACCGCCGAAGTCGAATTGCGAAGGCGACTGCGCGAAGACCTGGCCGGTCGTTGCCGCCGGCGGCGCCTCCGCGGCCCCCGGCGTCGACCCCTCCCTGATCGGCGAGCTCACCAGGGCGGACGGCACCAAGCAGCTCACCATCGGCGGCTGGCCGATGTACCGCTATGCCAAGGACACCAAGGCCGGCGACGTCAAGGGCCAGGGTGTGGGCGGCACGTGGTACGCGTCCGCCCCCGACGGCAAGAAGGCCGCACCCGGTGCCGCCGGGGAAGCGGGCGGCGACGAGGGCACGGAGCCCGCCGACCTCGCGGGGCTTTCCGTCCGCAAGGACCCCAAGCTCGGTGAGATCGTGGTCGACAAGAACGGAATGACCGTCTACCGCTTCATGAAGGACTCGGCCTGGCCGATGAAGACCGCCTGCACCGGCGACTGCCTGAAGAAGTGGCCGGTCGTGGAGCCCGTCGAGAAGAACGACACCGTCGGAATCCTGAAGAAGGGCTTCGTCACCTTCGACCGGCCCGACGGGATCGAGCAGCAGACCATCGACTGCTGGCCGATCTACACCTTCGCCGGCGACTCCAAGCCGGGCGACACCAACGGCCAGGGCGTCGGAGGCACCTGGTACGCCGTCTCGCCGGAGGGCAAGCCGGTCGGAGCGCCCAAGTAGTCCCCACGCCGCGCCTCCGGCCAGCGTCGACCCGTCTCACGCCCCTCCGCGTGACGGCGGGTCCGACGCATGTGCGGGGGTGTTTGCCGGAGGCATGTGACCACGTCGCGTTCCGGTGGCGCATGTCGAACAGGTGTGACCAAGAACGGACCGCTAATTTCCGTTTGGGCTCGCCCTCTTGGCGGGCGATCAGTAGCCTCGGCTCGAACACTGGCCATGGACATGGCCGAACTCCCCCGTGGCGACTTGTTGGAGACATCGATGGAGCGTCCCGCCTGGGCCCCGCAAGGCATCGACATATCGGTGCCGAGCGTGTCCCGCATTTATGACTTCTACCTGGGCGGCTCCCACAATTTCGAGGTCGACAGGGCGGCCGCGCGCAGGGCCATGGAGTTCATGCCGGGACTCCCCAAGATCATGCAGGCGAACCGTGCCTTCATGCGCCGCGCCGTCAATTACGCGGTGGGCGAGGGCATCACGCAGTTCCTCGACATCGGCTCAGGCATTCCGACCTTCGGGAATGTCCATGAAGTCGCCCGCAGGGCCAGCCCCGAGGCGAGGGTGCTCTACGTGGACCACGACCCGGTCGCGGTCGCGCACAGCCGGGCCGTCCTCGACGGCGACACACAGGCGGACGTCGTCGCCGCCGACCTGCGCAAGCCACGGGAGATCCTGGACAGCCCCGAGGCGCAACTGCTGGACCTGGAAAAGCCCGTGGCGCTGCTCCTCGTCGCCGTACTGCACTTCCTCACGGACGAGGACGAGCCGTGGGAGGCCGTGGCCGAGCTGCGGGACGCGCTGGCGCCCGGCAGCCTGCTGGTGATCACCCACGCCTCCTTCGAGGGCATTCCCCTCCCGGCGGAGCAGGCCGGTGGCACGGTCGGTGTGTACCGGGACATCCGCAACCCGCTCGTGATGCGGTCGCGCGAGGAGGTCGGCCGGTTCTTCGACGGGTACACGATGGTCGAACCGGGACTGGTCTCCATGCCGGACTGGCGGCCCGACGGGCCCGTCGACCAGGAGGATCCGTACGCCTTCTCCGGCTTCGCCGGGGTGGGGCGCAAAGCGTGAGGCAAACGTCACGGGCGGCCGGGTCCGAGGGGGACACGGACGTGCTGGAGGACCGGCTCAGGCGGTTCGCGACCATCTGGAGCCGTGCCATCTTCCCCGCTACGGCAACGTCGCTCACCCGGCCCGAGTTCGAGCAGCACCTGCTGCCACTCGCACGGGAGTTGAACAGCGCGCTCCATGCCCGCCCCTTCACCGCACAGCCCGCGCAGCAGGTGGGGGCCGCACTGGTCGGCGCACACTGCACCGACCCGGACGCCCTCGGCCGCACCCTCGGCGTCGTCGACGCCTACCTGGTGCTCTACTGCGGCGACCCCGAGCAGACCGCGGAGGAGAACCGCGCCCGCTGCGCCCGCCTCCAGCACGCCCTCGCCACCGGCTTCGCCCAGGCGCTGCGGGAACGGACGCTGGCCGAGCAGGAGTCCATCGCGCGCTCGTCGCTGCTGGCGCGCAGCGAGGCGCTGCAGGCCATGCACGCCACCGAGGCGCGCTTCCGCGCGGTCTTCGAGGGCGCCGCGATCGGCATCGGGATCGCCGACCTCGAGGGCAACGTGCTCGAGGTCAACGACACGCTGACCCAGATGTTCGGCGGTCTGGAGAACCACGTCCGCGGGCGCAAGGTCACCGACTGGGCGCACCCGGAGGACCGGCCGCAGGTCTGGCAGCTGTACCACGAGCTGGTGACCGGGGAACGCGAGCACTACCGGGTCGAGAAGCCGTTCTACCGCAACGACGGCACCGTCCTGTGGACCAATCTGACCGTCTCCCTGCTGCGCGACGCCGACGGGGAGCCGCAGTACCAGCTGGCGCTGTTCGAGGACACCACGGAGCGCCGGCTGCTCAATCTGCGACTGCGGTACGAGGCCACCCATGACGCCCTGACCGGTCTGCCCAACCGGACCCTGTTCTTCGAGCGTCTCGAGAAGGCCGTCGGCGCGGCGGCCGGCACCCGCTTCGGGCTGTGCTACCTCGATCTCGACGGCTTCAAGACCATCAACGACAGCCTCGGCCACGCCACCGGCGACCGGCTGCTGGTGGAGGTCGCCGACCGGCTGCAGAGCTGCGCCACCGCGCCGGGCGAGATGGTCGCGCGGCTCGGCGGCGACGAGTTCGTCGCGCTGACGACCGGGCCCGACACCCAGAACGCCGTGGACGAGCTGGCCACCCGCATCCTGGGCGCCCTGGCCACTCCGATCCGTGTCGACGGGCGCGAGTTCACTGTCCGCGGCAGCATCGGCATCGTGGAGGGCCCGGCCGGGGAGCGCACCAGCGCGGAGGTGCTGCGCAGCGCCGACATCACCATGTACCGCGCCAAGTCCGCGGGCGGCAACCGCTTCGAGATCGCGGACCCGGAGGCGGACGCCCGCGCGATCACCCGGCACGGGCTGACCAACGCATTGCCCGCCGCCCTGGAACGCGGTGAGTTCTTCATCGAGTACCAGCCCTTGGTGCACCTCGGGGACGGCAGCGTGCACGGTGCCGAGGCGCTGGTGCGCTGGTGCCATCCGCAGCACGGGGTGCTCGGTCCCGACCGGTTCATACCGCTCGCGGAACGCACGGGACTGATCGTGCCGCTCGGCCGCTGGGTGCTCCAGGAGGCCGCACGCCAGGCCAGGTTCTGGAGCAAGCGGCACACCGACGGCGGCCCGCTGCGGATCAACGTCAACCTCTCGCCCGCCCAGCTCCAGCATCCCGGGCTGGTGGCGGACACCGTCGACGTGCTCGAGCGCTCAGGTCTGGAGCCGGGCGCACTCTGTCTGGAGGTCACCGAGTCGGCCCTGATCGGCGCCGACGAGGACCGGCTCAAGCCGCTGCGGCAGTTGGCGGAGATGGGCGTCGACATCGCGCTCGACGACTTCGGTACCGGGTACTCCAACCTTGCCAACCTGCGCCGGCTGCCGGTGAGCGTTCTGAAGCTGGATCGTTCCTTCACCCAGGGCATGCAACGTCATCCCGCCGACCCCGTCGACCTGAAGATCGTCGAGGGCATCGTGTCCCTCGCGCACAGCCTGGAGCTGGCCGTCACCGTGGAAGGGGTGGAGACCGGCGCCCAGGCCGAGCAGCTGAGGGAACTCGGCTGCGACACCGCGCAGGGCTGGTACTACGCGCGGCCGGGCGCACCCGACCGGATTCACACGCTGGTGATGGCCGACGCCGTCTGACCTCCCGCGGCGGCCATCGAGTCCAGCAGCACACGCTGCAGCTCGCGGGCCGCCCGGGGCGGCGCCACATCGCTGCGATGGGCCAGCGCGACGGTTCGGCGCAGGCCCGGACCGGCGAGCGGGGTCACCCGCAGGTCGCCGCCGGCCCGCTCGGCGACCGTGCGGGGCACGACGGCGACGCCGAGCCCGGCCCGTACGAAGCCCAGCACCGCGTCCATCTCGCCGCCCTCCACCGTGAACGTCGGCTCGAAGCCCTCCGCCCGGCAGGCGGCGACGGTCAGCTCCCGCAGGTCGTAGCCGTGCCGGAACATCACCAGCGGCTCGCCGGCGAGGTCGGCGATCCGCACCGGACGGCGGGGCGCCCGGGCCTGCGGCGAGGACACCACGACCAGGTCCTCCTTGAGCAGCTCGACGGTGGTCAGCGCGGGGGAGGGCGACGGCAGGGGCAGCACGATCAGGGCGAGGTCGAGCGAGCCGCGGGCCAGCTCCCGCACCAGGTCGTGCGAGCCGGACTCCTCGATCAGCAGCTCGATACCCGGGTGCAGATCGTGGAACGTGCGCAGCACCTCGGGGAGCAGGCCCGTGCACAGGCTCGGCGTGGCCCCCAGCCGCACCCGTCCCCGCCGCAGCATGGCCAGCTCCTGGACCTCGCGGCGGGCCGTGTCGGCGTCGGCGAGGATGCGCCGTGCGAGGGGGAGCAGGGTCTCGCCCGCGTCCGTGAGGGCGATGTTGCCCCGGGCCCGGCCGAACAGGTCCGCGCCCAGCTCCTTCTCCAGTGCTCTGATCTGCTGGGAGAGCGACGGCTGCGAGACATGGACGCGCTCGGCGGCGCGGGTGAAGTGGCGGGTCTCCGCGACGGCGACGAAGTAGAGGAGCTGCTGCAACTGCATCCGACCACGATAGACCCTGCCTATGGACGTGAGCCGGATCATGTCTTGGACCTCTGGACCTCTCCGGCCTTAGCGTCGACGGCATGGCACTGGGAACGAGGACGGAAGACAAGCCGTCGAGGACGGACCGTCAACCGTCCGTCATGCGGCTGTTCTGGCGGTCCACCGTCGGCAAGAAGACGGTCATGGCCGTCAGCGGTCTGATCATGCTCGGCTACCTCGTCGCCCACATGATGGGCAACCTCAAGATCTTCTTCGGGGCGGACGAGTTCAACGCGTACGGGCACTGGCTGCGGACCATGGGCGAGCCGGTGCTGCACTACTCATGGGCCCTGTGGCTCGTGCGGGTGGTGCTGCTCCTCGCCGTCGTCGGTCACGGCGTCGCCGCCTACCAGCTCAGCCGCCGCGACATCGCGGCACGCCCGGACAAGTACGTGCACCGGAAGCGGCGCGCGAGCTACGCGACGCGCACCATGCGCTGGGGCGGGATCATCCTGGCGCTGTTCATCGTCTGGCACCTGCTGGACCTGACCACCCTCACCGTCAACGAGAACGCCCGGCCGGGCCACCCGTACGAGAACGTCGTCGCCACGTTCTCCACCTGGTACGGCAACGTCGTCTACATCGTCGCGATGCTCGCCGTCGGACTGCACGTCCGGCACGGCTTCTGGAGCGCCGCGCAGACCCTCGGTATGGGCAACGCCACCCGCGACCGCATCCTCAAGACCGCCGCCGACGGGCTGGCCCTGCTGCTCACGGCCGGCTTCCTCTCCGTACCCGTCGCCGTCATGACCGGAGTCGTGAGCTGACATGGACTACCTCGACCACACGACCGGCGCCCCCCTCGCCGACACCAAGGCGCCGGCGGGCCCCGTCGAGCAGCGCTGGGAACGGCGCCGCTTCGAGGCGAAGCTGGTCAACCCCGCCAACCGGCGCAAGCACACCGTCATCGTCGTCGGCACGGGCCTCGCCGGCGGCGCGGCGGGCGCCACGCTCGCCGAACAGGGCTACCACGTCGAGCAGTTCTGCTACCAGGACTCCCCGCGCCGGGCCCACTCGATCGCCGCGCAGGGCGGCATCAACGCGGCCAAGAACTACCGCAACGACGGCGACTCCGTGCACCGCCTCTTCTACGACACCGTCAAGGGTGGTGACTTCAGGGCCCGCGAGTCCAACGTGCACCGCCTCGCCGAGATCTCCGTCGAGATCATCGACCAGTGCGTGGCCCAGGGCGTCCCCTTCGCCCGCGAGTACGGCGGCTCGCTCGACACCCGCTCCTTCGGCGGCGTCCAGGTCTCCCGTACCTTTTACGCCCGCGGCCAGACCGGCCAGCAGCTCCTGCTCGGCGCCTACCAGGCGCTCTCCCGCCAGATCGCGGCCGGCACCGTCACCATGCACCCCCGTACCGAGATGCTCGACCTGCTCGTCGTCGACGGACGGGCCCGTGGCATCGTCGCCCGCGACCTGATCACGGGCGGGATCTCCACGTACTTCGCCGACGCGGTGGTCCTCGCGACCGGCGGCTACGGCAACGTCTTCTACCTGTCGACGAACGCCATGAACTCCAACGCCACCGCCGTCTGGCGGGCCCACCGGCGCGGCGCCTGGTTCGCCAACCCCTGCTTCACCCAGATCCACCCCACCTGCATCCCGCGCACCGGCGACCACCAGTCCAAACTGACGCTGATGAGCGAGTCGCTGCGCAACGACGGTCGCATATGGGTGCCCAAGGCCCGCGGTGACGCACGCCCGCCGAACGAGATCCCCGACGACGAACGCGACTACTACCTGGAGCGGATCTACCCGTCCTTCGGCAACCTCGTCCCCCGCGACATCGCCTCACGGGCGGCGAAGAACGTCTGCGACGAAGGTCGCGGTGTCGGCCCCGGCGGGCAGGGCGTCTACCTGGACTTCGCCGACGCGATCAGGCGCATGGGCCGTGAGAAGGTCGAGGAGAAGTACGGCAACCTCTTCGACATGTACGAGCGGATCACCGCGGAGAACCCGTACGAGGTCCCCATGCGGATCTACCCCGCCGTGCACTACACGATGGGCGGCCTGTGGGTCGACTACGACCTGCAGACCACGATCCCCGGCCTCTTCGCCATCGGTGAGGCCAACTTCTCCGACCACGGCGCCAACCGTCTCGGCGCCTCCGCCCTGATGCAGGGCCTCGCCGACGGCTACTTCGTCCTGCCGTCCACCATCAACGACTACCTCGCCCGTGGCACCTTCGACGCCGTCGGCACCGGCCACCCCGCGGTCGCCGAGGCCGTCGCCGAGGTGGAGGACCGGCTGAACCTGCTGCTGGCCGTCGGCGGCGACCGCACGCCCGACTCCTTCCACCGTGAGATCGGCGAACTCATGTGGGAGTTCTGCGGCATGGCCCGCACCGACGAAGGGCTCCGCAAGGCGCTCGACCGGATCCCGCAGATCCGCGAGGAGTTCTGGCGGCGCATCAAGGTTCCGGGCACGGGCGAGGAGTTCAACCAGTCGCTGGAGAAGGCCAACCGCATCGTCGACCACCTGGAGCTCGCCGAGCTGATGTGCCTCGACGCGCTGCACCGCACCGAATCGTGCGGCGGCCACTTCCGGGAGGAGTCCCGGACCCCGGACGGCGAAGCCGCCCGCAAGGACGACGAGTTCTCCTACGCGGCCGCCTGGGAGTTCACGGGGACCGGCGCCCCTCCCGTCCTGCACAAGGAAGAGCTCGTCTTCGAGTACGTCCACCCCACCCAGCGGAGCTACGCATGAAGCTCAACCTGCGCATCTGGCGGCAGAAGAACGCCGACACCACGGGCGCCATGGCGACCTACGAGGTGGACGGCATCTCGTCCGACATGTCGTTCCTGGAGATGCTCGACACCCTCAACGAGGAGCTGATCCTGCGCGGCGAGGAGCCCGTCGCCTTCGACCACGACTGCCGCGAGGGCATCTGCGGCGCCTGCTCCCTCGTCATCAACGGCGACGCCCACGGACCGGAACGCACCACCACCTGCCAGCTGCACATGCGCTCCTTCCGCGACGGCGACACCATCGACGTCGAGCCGTGGCGGGCCTCGGCCTTCCCCGTCGTGAAGGATTTGGTCGTCGACCGCTCCGCCTTCGACCGGATCATCCAGGCCGGCGGCTACATCAGCGCTCCCACCGGCTCGGCCCCCGACGCGCACGCCACTCCCGTACCCAAACCGGACGCCGACTTCGCCTTCGAACACGCCGAGTGCATCGGCTGCGGGGCATGTGTGGCGGCCTGCCCCAACGGCTCCGCGATGCTCTTCACCTCCGCCAAGGTCAACCACCTCAATGTGCTGCCCCAGGGCGCACCGGAGCGCGAGACCCGGGTGCTCGACATGGTCGCTGCCATGGACGACGAGGGCTTCGGCGGCTGCACGCTCACCGGGGAGTGCGCGACCGCCTGTCCGAAGGGGATCCCGCTGCCGTCGATCGCCGCGATGAACAAGGAGTGGCTGCGCGCGACGCGCAAGGTCAGGCGGTGACCGCCGGCCGCATGTCGGCGCCGTAAAGGGTCTCGTAGTCGGGCACGACGATCCTCGAGGTGGGGGAGAGCGTACGGATCAGGTCCGTGAAACCGTCCAGGTCCATGACCGGATCACGCTGCGGCGGCAGGCTCAGCGGCCTCTCGAAGTTGTCCCAGTGGACCGGGACGACCGTCGCGGGGTCGCCGAGCGCGCCCAGCAGCCTCCGGAGGTAGCGGTACGTCGCCGTGCTCGACGGGGTGGCGGCCATCAGCACATCGGGTCGCAGACCGCTCGCGGCCCGCTCCTCGAAGTCGCTCGCGCCCATGAGGAAGACGGACGGGCCGCCCTTCACGCTCACCTGGAAGGCGAGCGTGTCGCCCTCCGGCAGATCGGAGATCGTCCGCGGTGCACGGCGCGGAAGGGCGTTCAGCGTGCCCGGCGCGAAATAGGACCACTTGGCGTTTCGGCTGTGCCGGCTCGCGACGACCTCCACGGTGAAGCCGTCGAAGTCGAGCACCTCGCCACCCCTGACCACGCTGATCTGCCCGGCGTCCACGCCGAGCGCCCGCAGCACGTGGAACGTCGTCTCGGTACCGATGATCCGGGCTCCCGTCGAACGGGCGATGTGCGGCACGTCGTTGATGTGGTCCCAGTGGGTGTGGCTGACCAGCACCAGCTCCGGGCTCCCCGCGTGCCGCGTCACCAACTCCTCGTCGCACCGCAGTGGGGTGGTCGCGTCGAAGCTGCCCTTCGGGTCGAACAGGCCGGTCGGGAAGCGGGTGATGTACGGGTCGAACAGGACCGTCCTGCCGCCGATGCCGATGCGCCAGCCCGAGGTGCCGAGCCACCGCAGGGTCGCGGAGCCGGCGGGTACCGTCGCGGCGCCCTTCCGGTGACCGGCCGTCGAAGCAGCCGCAGCCGCCGTTCCCGCCGGCAGCAGCGGCGCCGCCGCGCCGAGCGCCGCTCCCCGGAACAGGGTCCGCCGCACGAAGGTCCTCCGGCCGCCGTGCTGAGGGCCGTTCACCGGGTCACTCATGTGCTCACTCGTGTGTTCGCTCATGAGCCAGAGGAGATCAGGCCCGGGCGGGTCCCGTCCAAGACCGCAGTGCCGCACCATCCATACCCGAATGAGCATGACTCCCGGTCGGCTCTCCTCAGCTCGCGAGCGCCTCGTCAGTCGCGCGGACGAATGCCTCCGGGTTGTCCAGCATGATGTTGTGTCCGCAGTCCGGGATCGCGACGACGGACACCCCGGCCTGGGTGAGCGCCTCGGTGCCCGGGAGCGGGCCGTCGCTCGCGGGCAGCAGGTACGTGCGGGGTATCTCCAGGTCCAGGAGGAGCTCGCGCATGGTGGGGACGGTGCCGCGGGTCAGGTGGACCGCGCTGCGGTGCAGGGCCTCACGGCCGGCCAGGCGCATCGTGGACCACCAGTGGGAGCCGACCCGGTCGCGGACCTCCTTCCATCCGTCCGTCAGGAAGTCCTCCTCGGACCAGGCGGCGATGCCGCTGCTGCCCCCGGAAGAGGGCGCACGCGGGATCGGGTCGAGGTTGGCGTCGACCAGCACCAGACGGGACACCAGGTGCGGATGCCGGGCCGCCAGGACGATGGCCACCGAGCCTCCCATGCTGTGCGCGATCAGCTCCGCGCCGGTGACGCCCGCGGAGGTCAGGGCCACGGCGAGTGCGTCCGCGTGGGATTCCAGGGTGTAGTCGAAGCCTGTCGGCCGGTCACTGATGCCGTGACCGAGCAGGTCGATCAGCAGCGAACGGCGGCCGGCCAGCAGAGGATGAACGGCGACCTCCGTGAAGTAGGCAGGCGACGTGGCGCCCAGACCGTGCACGTAGACGCGCGACGGCTCCTGCCCCGGCAGCTCGACCCAGCGGATCCGGTCGCCTTCGGGTGTCACGGTGGCATTGCGCACAGTCTGCTCCCCTGCAGTCGAGATCGTGGAGAGACGAGAGTAGCGACGAGAGTCGGGCGGACCGCCGCAGATCCCTCGGAATGACGCTAGGAGTGCAGGTCAGGGCCGGTGCTCGGGCTCGAGGTCGCGCAGCACGTCCACCGCGGTCCGGGCTGCCGCGCCGATCGCCACGTCTGTTTCCGTGTGGTTCGCCCGGAGGCCCGGTGTACGGGCGAACACGGCCACCGCGTACCTGCCGCCGTCCGGGAACTCCGCCACCCCGACCTCGTTGTGCAGCCCCGGCAGCGTGCCCGTCTTTGCCGCGACGCGTACGCCGTCGCCGAACCCGGCGGCGAGTCGGTGACGGAACACCTGGCGGCACATCAAGTCCCGTACCCGCGCGCATGCTTCCGGCGGCCCCGCCTCGTCCCGCCAGACCATGCGGAGCAGTCGCGTCATCTCACGCGGCGTGCTCGCGTTCGTGCGGGCCGGGTCGTACACGCCGAGACCGCGCACCTCGGCGGCGGACAGCGTGGGGAAGACCGCGGCGAACTCCCGCTCGTTCCGCGCCCCGACCTCGTCGAGCATCGACTCCAGTACCTGCCGGGGCCCGCCCACGATCCGGGTGTTCACGAGTCCGAGTTCCTTCGCCAGCATCGCCACGGTGTCCGGACCCACGCGTTCCAACAGCAGGTCGGCGGCCGTGTTGTCGCTCACCGCCATCGCGAAGTGGGCGAGGTCGCGCAGCGACAGTTCCACATCGTCGAGACAGCCCCCGGTGCCCCAGCCGCCGAGGCGGCGCTCGGACGTCACCCGGACCCGCTCCCGGGGATCGAGCTGGCCGGCGGCCGACTGCCGGGCGAACTCCAGCACGAGCAGCACCTTGAACACCGAGGCGACGACGACCGGTTCATCGGCGCAGTACCCCGCCTCACCGGGGCCGTCGATGTCCACGGCGTGCAGGACGCCCTCGGCTCCCGCTCCGGCGAACACCGCTCGCAGCCTCTCCTCGATCAGCATCGCGCCACCGTTCCTGTCGTCTAGGGTCGTCCCGTGGATCTCCTGCGCCACTTGCGTATCTTCGTCGTTGTGGCCGACGAGTTGAACTTCGGGCGGGCGGCCGACCGCCTCGGCATGGCCCAGCCGCCGCTCAGCCGTGCCGTGCGCAAGCTGGAGGACGAGCTCGGCGCGGAACTCTTCGACCGTTCACGGCGGCAGGTGCAGCTCACCCCTGCCGGGTCCGTACTCGTGGACCAGGCGCGGGACCTGCTGTCCCGCGAGGAGCGCACCAGGGCGCTCGTGCGCCGTGCCCGCGACGGCGACCTCGGCACGCTGCGCGCGGGGGTACCGCCCGACACCCCCGCGGCGGTGCTGGGGGCGCTGGTCGCCGAATGCCGTGAACGGGCCCTGCGCATCGACCTCCAGGAGCTCACGACGGACGAGCAGCTCCGGCTGCTGGCCTCGGGAGGTCTGGACATCGGCCTCGTCCAGCAGCCGGCGGACGTCAGCGGCCTGGAGCTGGGAGCGGAGACCCGGCTCGAGTTGGGTGTGGTGCTGCCCCGCACCTCGCCCCTCGCCCGGCTCCCGGAGGTCGCGCTGGCCGACCTGGCGGGCCAGGACCTCGTCCTCTTCCCGAGGGACTCGGCCCCCGGCTGGTACGACACGGCGCTGGAGATCTGCCGCGCCGCCGGTTTCGTCCCTCGGACGGTGCGGCAGGCCCGCAACCCCGAGTTCCTCATCGGCCTGGTGACGGCCGGCCACGGAGTCGCCTTCGACCAGGGGCCGGTGGCCCGCAAGGAGCCCAGGGTGGTCTGGCGGCCCTTGGCGGGCCGGCCGCTCGCGCAGCGGATCCGCGCGGCCTGGCCGCGACAGTCGCCGCACAGAGCGGCCGCGGAGTTCGCGGCCGTCGCCGCGGACGTCCTGGCCCGCGACCGTACGCCGGCCCTCGGCGGCGCCGAGGCACCGGCTGCCGGGACCCCGGCCGGCGACGGGCCGCGGCCCTGGTCGGTGGTCTTCGGGTGAGGCGCGGGGTGAGGGAGGCCGGCGACGGGCCGTGGCCCTGGTCGGTGGTCTTCGGGTGAGGCGCGGGGTGAGGGAGGCCGGCGACGGGCCGTGGCCCTGGCCGGTGGTCTTCGGGTGAGGCGCGGGGTGAGGGAGGCCGGCGACGGGCCGTGCCGGGTGGGTTGTCCGGCCGGGGACGGCCGTGACTGGCGGCGTCACCGGGCAGGGGTCGGGTGGCAGGGCCGGGTCGGGTCGAACGACGGTCCGTGCCCGGACCGGTCAGGCCGTGGCGGGCGCGCGTGACGTTCCGGACCGGACGCCGCGGCAGATACGGGGTCGGCGTCCGGGCCGGTCGGGCCGTGGTGGGCGCGGCCCGTCGCCGGGCCGGTCGGGCACGCGGCGCGGGGTCGGCGTCCGGGCCGGTCAGGCGGCCGCGCCGGCCAGCTCGCGGGAGGGCAGCCCGGCCACCCGCGCGAGACGCCGCAGTGAGTCCAGCAGCGCCGCGCGGTCGTACGTGCTGGTGGTGACCAGCACCTCGTCGGCCCCGCTCTCCTCAACCGCCGCCCCCAGCGCGTCGGCGACCTGGTCCTCGGTGCCCGCGATGTGGCCGCTCAGCCCCGACTCGTAGAGACCGCGCTCCTTGGCGGTCATCTCGAGCGCCTCGATGCGCTCGGGCGGCAGGAGCGGCGGGAACGTCCCATGAGTGCGGGAGTACGCCATCGACCAGGCCTCCGGCACCAGCAGACGGCGTGCCTCCTCCTCGCTGCCGGCGACCGCGACCGTCCCCGCGACGACCACGTACGGCCGCTCCGCCCACGCGGAGGGACGGAAGTCCCGCCGGTAACCCTCCACGGCTGTGAGCAGCCGGTCCCGGCCACGGAGATCGCCTATGACCAGTGGCAGACCGGCACGGGCCGCGATCCCCGCGCCCTCGCCGGTGGCGAGCAGGAACGGAGGGATGCTGAGCCCCTCCGAGGGGCGGGCATGGACGTGTGGATGCGCCGCCCGGTCGCCGGTGAACCAGCCCAGTAGTTCCTCCAGCCGGGCCTCGAAGTCCTCCGCGTCCTGCTTGTCGCGGCCGAGTGCGCGGCGGATGCCGTCCGTGAAGCCGACGGACCGGCCGAGCCCCATGTCGACCCGGCCGGGGAAGAGCGACTCCAGCACACCGAACTGCTCGGCCACGATCAGGGGTTGGTGGTTGGGCAGCATCACCCCGCCGGTGCCGACGCGGATCGAGGCGGTCGCGGCGGCGACCGCCGCCGCGAGCACCGTCGGCGCCGAACCCGCGACGCCCGGGACGCCGTGGTGCTCGGAGACCCAGAAGCGGTGGTAGCCGAGGGCCTCGGCCTGCCGGGCGAGGCTCACGGTGCCCCGCAGCGCGGCAGGGCCGTCGTACCCCTCGCGGGTGCGCGAACGGTCGAGGACCGACAGACGGACGGTGGACGCGGTCAGGGAGCTCACATCACGGTTCAACGCGTGCCAGGCGTGATGATTCCCGGTGTGCTGCCCGGGCGACCTCCGCCCGGGCCACGCGCCCAGATCCCGGCCCGTCCCCAGTTGCCGCCGCCGGGCCCGATCCGGCCGGATCCGGCGGTGAGGGCCTAGGGTGACCGGCGTGACACAGAGCAGCAGGCCGCTGGCCGTATTCGACCTCGATGGAACGCTTTCCGACGCCGGGCACCGCCAGCATCTGCTGGAGCGCAAGCCGCGCGCGTGGGACGCCTTCTTCGCCGCCGCCCCGAGGACCCGCCGCTCGCCGAGGGCGTGGCGCTGTGCCTGGAGGCGGCGCAGGAGTGCGAGGTGCTGTATCTGACCGGCCGGCCGGAGCGCTGCAGGAAGGACACGGTGGAGTGGCTCGCGGCACAGGGGCTTCCGCAGGGGCGGATCTTCATGCGGCGCAACGACGACCGGCGGCCCGCACGCAGGACGAAGCTCGAGATCCTGCGGCAGCTCTCCCGCGACCGGGAGATCCGGATGCTGGTGGACGACGACGAGCTGGTGTGCCAGGACGCGGAGCGCGCCGGTTTCCGGGTCGTGCGGGCGGTCTGGGGTGCGGTGAGCACGACGCCTGCCATGCACGAGGCTCAGGAGCGCGAGGGCCGCACCTGAGCCGGGCGGTCGGCCCCGCGCCTGAGCCGGGCGGTCGGGGTCACGCCTGAGCCGGGCCGGTCGGACGCACCTGGGACGGGCCGGTCGAGGCCGGTCATGGGACGTGCCACGCGCCGCCCCGGAACGGACGGGGCGGCGTGTCGTCGGTCGCGCGTTCTCGGCGGCGTGTGCTCAGTCGCCGTCCTCGAGACGGAAGCCGACCTTCAGACCGACCTGGTAGTGCTCGATCTGCCCCTCGACGATGTGCCCGCGGACCTGCGTCACCTCGAACCAGTCGAGGCCCCGCAGCGTCTGCGAAGCCCGGGTGATGCCGTTCTTGATGGCCTGGTCGACCCCGTCGGGCGAGGTGCCCACGATCTCGGTGACGCGGTAGGTGTGGTTCGACATGGGTGTCGTGCTCCTCTCGGTGCGTTCACTCCACCGTGCCCCACCAGTCGGCTTCCCGCGAGGCGTCGGGAGCGGGGCGGCCGTCCCCCGTGGGGCCGAGCGAGAGCCGGGAGAGGATGCGGTAGCGGTCGCCGCGGTAGAGGGAGCGCACGTACTCGACCGGACGGCCGTCGGGGTCGGAGGTGACGCGGTCGAAGAGCAGCGCCGGCGACAGGACGGGCACGCCCAGCAGCTCCGCCTCGGCCTCGCTCAGCACGGTGGGCTCGATGGACTGCTCCGCGCGGGCGGCGACGATCCGCCGCTCGGCCCGCAGATAGCGGTAGAAGCCCGACTCCATTTGCCGCGGGGTGAGATCGGGGGCGAGGCCTGCCGGGACGTGCAGGTACTCGAGTCCGACGGGGCCGCCGTCGACCAGCCGCAGCCGGGCGACGTGGAAGATCTCGGCGGCGGGGGAGAGCCGCAGCCTGCGTCCGATACGGGCGCCCGCGGCGGTCCTGCGGAACTCCAGCACCCGGCTCGACCAGGTTCCCGGTGCTTGCGGGGCGGCGGCCGGAGCGGAGTCGCCCACCAGCTCCTGGGTGATCTTGGCGGGCGCGACGAACATCCCGCGGCCGTGCTCCCGTACGAGCGCCCCTGTGGCGACGAGTTCGTCGACGGCGGCGCGGAGGGTGGGGCGCGACACGTCGAGGGCGGCACAGAGGGTGCGCTCCGAGGGGATGGCGTCCCCGGGGCGCCGGTCGTCGACCAGGCCCAGCAGATATGCCCGTACCCGCTCGCGTTTGAGCGCCGCCCTGGGCGCGCCCTCGTCCCTCATCGCCGTCCCCTCCCGAGAGCTGAGCCTGAGCCGAGCTCAGGCCGAGCCCGTGAGCGTGTCGGGCCGAGGATACGGCCCTTTCAGGCGGCGGCCAGCTCGGACCGGAAGGTCACCACCGACTGCTGTGCCTGCCTCAGCCCGATCCGCTCGAACTCCCGCTCCAGCTCGGCGAGTTCCCTGAGGGTCGCGGCAGGTGCACGGCCGCGGCGGGAGCGCGCCTTGGCGAGCCCCAGGCGGGCGAGCGCGGTGCCCCGTGCCTCGTTCATCCCACGGAACGCGCGCAGCGCACATGTGTAGGCCGTGCACGCCTGCTCGTAGCGGGCCGCCCGGAACAAAACGTTGCCGCGCATCTTGTGGTTGTAGGCCAGCGCGCCGGCGAGTTCCAGCTCGCGGCATACGGCCTCGGCCTCGCTCAGCAGCGCCAGCGCCCGGTCGGTCTCGCCGCGCAGGGACAGTACGTCGGCCATGCCCCGCAGCGACCAGGCACGGCCCCGCGCGTCGTCGGCCTCCGACGCGATCCGTACGCATTCGGTGAACAGTTCCAGCGCCTTGTGGTGGTCGCCCGTGTTCCGGTGCATCTGCGCGATGCCGGACATGGCCCAGACCATGTGCCGGGACTCGCCGTGGGTCCGCGCCTCGTGGAGGAGTTGTTCGTGCAGGTCGGCGACCGCCGCGTAGTCGCCCTGTATGCGTCCGGTCTCCGCGAGACCGGCCAGGGCGTAGCCGTGGGCGAGCCGTTCGCCGCAGGCGTCGGCGAACGCGACGGCCGCGGAGAGCAGCCGCCGGGCGAGCGGCAGGGAGCCGCACTGGCGGGCGAGAGTGCCACCGCTCCAGAGGGCCCAGGCCATCCCCGCCGGGTCGCCGGCCCGCCGGGCACAGCGGTAGCTGTCGCGCCATGCCGACCCCGCCTCTGCGGCGCGGCCCAGTCGCCGGTTGGCCTCGGCGAGGGCGAGCGCGGCACGGGCCGCGTCGAGGTCGGTGCCCGCGTCGCGGCGGGCGCGCTCCGCGGTGGCGAGGACCTCGTCGTACGACGAGTTCACCGTGAGGGCCGAGCCCAGATCGCCCTGGTACTCGGGAGCGAATGCCTTGCCGTACATGTCGAGGGGGCCTCCTGACCGTGGGGGGTTCGATCAAGAAGCTATGGGGCGGGGGCTGTTCGGCGGATCAGCCTCCTTATGTGTTCCGCACTCGCCCCGAAGTGCTACCCGTGGGCGGCCTGTCATCATCCAGATGTACGTCCGGCCCGCCTGACCTGCATCGTTGTGGTCGTGGTGGTTGAGGGCAGGTTCAGTACGCGTCACCGGTCGTCGACGACGTGATGATGTCGCCGTGGGCGAAGTCGCCCGGCGGGATACCGGGATGGTGGCCCGCCGGGCGGTCGTTGCGTGCGGCGGACGGGCCGAGCGCGAGGCGGGAGACGATGCGGTAGCGGTCGCCTCGGTACACGGAGTGGACGTACTCGACGGGGCTGCCCGCGGTGTCCGTCGTCAGGCGCTCGACCAGCAGCGCGGGGGAGAGGACCGGCACATCGAGCACCGCGGCCTCCGCCTCGTTCACGACGGTCGGCTCGATCGACTGGACGGCCTGGTCGACGTGCACCTGATGGTGTTCCCGCAGATGGTCGTAGAGGTCTCCGGCCTCGAGCTCCTGGGGGGTCAGGGAGGGCACGAGCCGGGCGGGGATGTGCAGGTGCTCGATCGCCATGGGGGCGCCGTCGACGAGTCGCAGCCGGGCGATGTAGACGAGTTCGGCAGCAGGGGACATCCGCAGCTTGCGGCCGATCCGGGCGCCCGCGGTGATGGTGGCGAGCTCCAGGACACGGCTGGACCAGGCGCCCGCCGCGCGGGGGACGGCGAACGCCGCATCGTCGGAGACGAGTTCCTGGGTGATCTTCGCCGGTGCGACGAACATGCCGCGGCCGTGCTCGCGCAGCAGCTGGCCGGTGGCGACGAGTTCGTCGACGGCGGCACGCAGGGTGGGGCGGGACACGCCGAGTTCGGCGCAGAGGGTCCGCTCGGAAGGGATGGCGTCGCCGGGCCGGCCGGCCTCGATCAGGCCGAGCAGGAACTCCCTGACCCGCTCCCGCTTCAGTACGGCGCCCGAAGAGCTGCTCTCCATGGACCCTGCCTCTCTGCTCCCGCGTCGTCGACAACTGGTCAGATGGTAAACGACGCTGCTTACCAGTGGTTTGCGCAGCCCTAGGGCTGCGCGCTGAACGAACCAGTGTTTTCAAAGCTCTTGACGTCAACATTGGTCCATGCCACCTTCTAGCCACGCCGTTGGCCAGTTTACCAATTGGTCAACTCACTTCAGAGGTGGATCAGTTGAAGATTCGCTCCGTCGCCGCTGTCGCCGCCCTCGCTCTCACTCTGCCGCTCGCAGCGTGCAGCTCCACGTCCGGCCCGGATTCCGACGCGGCCGGAGGCACCGACGAACTCACCGTCTGGATCATGAGGGACAGCGTCTCCGACGGCTATCTCACGCGCTTCGAGAAGGACTTCGAGCAGCGGCACAAGGGAACCGCCCTGGACATCCAGATCCAGGAGTGGGACGGCATCGGCGAGAAGATCACCGCCGCGCTCGCCGGCCGGGACGCGCCCGACGTCATCGAGGTCGGCAACACCCAGGTCGCCCAGTACGCCGCCAGCGGCGGCGTCAAGGACCTGACGGACAAGGTCGGCGAACTGGCGGGCGCCGACTGGCTGCCCGGCCTCGCCGACCCTGGAAAGATCGACGGGAAGCAGTACGGCATCCCCTGGTACGCCGCCAACCGCGTCGTCATCTACAACAAGGACCTGTTCGCCGCGGCCGGCATCGCCGCCCCGCCCCGGACCCGCGACGAATGGCTCGAGATCACCCGGAAACTCGACACCGGCGGCACCCAGGGCATCTACCTGCCCGGCCAGAACTGGTACACCCTCGCCGGCTTCATCTGGGACGAGGGCGGCGAGCTCGCCGAACAAGAGGGCGACACCTGGAAAGGCGCGCTCCACTCGCCGGAAGCGCTCAAGGGCATGGAGTTCTACCAGCGCCTCCAGGCCCTCGGTGACGGTCCCAAGGATTCCGACGAGGCCAAGCCGCCGCAGGCCGACGTCTTCGCCAAGGGTGACGTCGCCCAGATCATCTCCGTACCGGGCGGAGCGAAGATGATCGAACAGGCCGCCCCCGCGCTCGCCGGCAAGCTGGGCTTCTTCCCCGTCCCCGGCGACACCGCCGGCCGGCCGGGCGCCACCTTCACCGGCGGGTCCGACCTGATCATCCCCGAGGCCTCCGCCCACCACGACGCCGCCTACCAGGTGGTGAAGGAGCTCGCGGGCGACAAGTGGCAGACGGACCTGGCGAGGACCATGAGTTACGTCCCCAACCGGACCTCCCTCGCCGGGGTCATCGAGGACAACGAGGGCACCGCGGCCATGGCCGCCGCGGCGGCCCACGGACGCGCCACACCCAACTCCCCGCAGTGGGCGGCCGTCGAGGCCACCAACCCCGTCAAGCAGTACATGACGGCGGTGCTCACCGGCACCGACCCGGCGAAGGCAGCGAAGGAAGCCTCCGACAAGATCACCAAGACGCTCGGGTCATGAGGAGTTCGCCCCGCGCACTCTGGCCGTACCTGCTCATCGCGCCCACCGTCCTCGGCGCAGCCGTCCTGCTCGTCTACCCGGTGGCACGCAACGTGCTGATCTCCTTCCAGCACTACGGGATGGGCGAACTCATCCGCGGCGACGCCGTCTTCACCGGTCTGGACAACTACCGGGAGATCCTCGGGGACGCGGAGTTCTGGGAGGTGGTCCGCCGCACCCTGTGGTGGACCACGGTCAACGTGGTGCTGATCATGGTGCTGGGTACGCTGGCGGCCCTCATGCTCCAGCGGCTCGGCGGGAGGATGCGCGTCCTGGTGCTCAGCGGACTCGTGCTCGCCTGGGCCAGCCCCGTGATCGCCACCACGACCGTCTTCCAGTGGTTGTTCTCCTCGCGCCTCGGACTGGTCAACCGGGTGCTGGCCGGGATCGGGTTCGACTCCTTCGAGGGGTACTCCTGGCTCGCGCACGGCCCGGCCGCCTTCACGCTCCTGGTGCTGCTCGTCGTATGGCAGTCGGTCCCCTTCGTCGCCGTCACCCTGCACGCCGCGCTCGCGACCGTCCCCGCCGAGCTCTTCGAAGCGGCCAGGATCGACGGGGCCGGCGGCGGCCGGATCTTCTGGTCGGTGACGCTGCCCGTCCTCCGTCCGGTCTTCGGGCTGATCCTCTGCCTCGAGGTCATCTGGGTCTTCCGCTGCTTCGCGCAGATCTGGGCCGTCACCAAGGGCGGACCGGGCGGCGCGACGACCACCCTGCCCGTCTACGCCTACCAGGTGGCGCAGTCGCTGCACCGCTACGACCTCGGGGCGGCTGTCGCGACGGTGACCGTGCTGATGCTCGTCGCCGCGCTGATCCTCTACTTCCGGCAGATGTTCAAACAGGAGGCCGAGCTGTGAGACCGACCTCGCCGCGGCGTCTGCTGCTGAACACGGGAGCGCTGATCGTCTTCGTCCTCTCGGTGTTCCCCGTGTACTGGATGATCCTCACCGCCTTCAAGCCGGCCGCCGACATCCACACCGGATCCCCGGCACTGCTCCCCACCTCCCTGACCTTCGACAACTTCGCCAACGCCCTGCGTGCGGACGGCTTCTGGTCCTTCTGGCGCAACAGCCTGACCGTCACCGCCGGCAGTGTGCTGCTCGCCCTGCTGGTGGCGACAGGTGCGGCGTTCGCCGTCGCCCGGCTGCGCTGGAAGGGGCGGCGTGGCTTCGTCCTGATGGTGTTCATCGCCCAGGTCGCTCCCTGGGAGGCCCTGCTGATCCCGATGTACATCATCGCCAGGGACGCCGACATGCTCGACAGCCTGGCCACCCTCACCCTGGTCTACTTCATGATCACGCTGCCGTTCACGGTCGTGACCCTGCGCAGCTTCCTGGCCGCGATCCCCGTCGAACTCGAGGAGGCCGCCCAGGTGGACGGCTGCACCCGCGCCGCCGCCTTCCGCCGCGTCACCTTCCCGCTGCTCGCCCCGGGGCTGCTGGCGACCTCGCTGTTCGGCTTCATCACCGCGTGGAACGAGTTCGCCTTCGCCAACATGCTGATCATCAAGAACCAGGACGACCGCACCCTGCCCGTCTGGCTCTCCTCGTTCTCGAACGTCTTCGGCACCGACTGGGGCGCCACGATGGCCGCTTCCACGCTCTTCGCCCTGCCTGTACTCGTCCTCTTCCTGGTGCTGCAGCGCCGGGTCTCCGCCGGGATGACCGGCGGCGCGGTCAAGGGATAGGAGCGCCGACACATGCCCGCACCCCGCACCGGACCACACCGCACCGGACCACACCGCACCGCACCCCGCACCGGACCGCGCACCGGTCCCGCATTGATTCCCCGGCCCACCCAACTCACCGTGACGTCGGGCAAGTTCGTGCTCGACGGCCGTACCGGCATCCGCGCCACCGGCGGAGCCGAGCCGGCCGCCGCGCTCCTGCGGACCCACCTCGCCCCGGCCACCGGCCTGCCCTTGCCCCTCGCGTCCGACGGCCGTGTCGTCCTCGCACTCGACCCCCACCTCACCGGTCTCGGCGCGGAGGGCTACGGACTCACCGTCGGGACCGACGCGGTGCTGCTGCGCGCCGCCCGCCCCGCGGGGCTCCTCCACGGCATCCAGACCCTGCGTCAACTCCTGCCCCCCGCTGCCCTGTCGGGCACTCCCGCCCCAGACGCGCACTGGTCCCTGCCATGCGTGCAGATCACCGACGTACCCCGCTTCCCCTGGCGCGGCGCGATGCTCGACGTGGCCCGCCATTTCCAGCCCGTGGGATTCCTCCGGCGCTTCGTCGATCTCATGGCGCTGCACAAGCTCAACGTGCTGCATCTGCACCTCACCGACGACCAGGGCTGGCGGATGCCCGTCGCCGCCTACCCGAGGCTCACAGAGGTGGGCGGCATGCCTCACGGGGGCGCCTACTCCCGGGCGGAACTCACCGCCCTGGTCGCCCATGCCGCCGACCGAGGTGTCACCGTCGTGCCCGAGATCGAGATGCCCGGCCACGTCCGCGCCGCGCTCGCCGCCTACCCGCACCTCGGCAACCGGCCGGGTCGCCGGCTGGACGTGTGGAGGCAGTGGGGCGTCTGCGGGACCGTCCTCGGTGTGCACGACGAGGTCCTCGACTTCTGCCGCACCGTCCTGGACGAGGTCATCGACGTCTTCCCCTCCCGGCACGTCCACATCGGGGGCGAGGAGTGCCCCACCACCGAGTGGCACGCCTCGCCCGCGGCACGACGGCGCGCCGAACAGGAGGGCATCGGCGGCCCCGAGGCGCTGCACGGCTGGTTCATGGGACGGATCGGCGCCCACCTGCACGAGCGGGGGCGGCAGCCGCTCGGCTGGACGGAGACCGGCCTCGACCTGCCGTCCTCGTTCACCGCCATGATGTGGCGCGACGAGGCCCATGCTCTGGCCGCCGCCCGCCGCGGCCAGCAGGTGATCATGGCGCCCTACCGCTCCACCTACCTCGACTACCCGCAGTCCGCCGACGCCGGCGAACCGCCCGGCCAGCCCGGCGCGGTCGTCGATCTGCGGACCGTGTACGCGACTGAACCGGCCCCCGCCCACTGGGAGGCGGAGGCCGCGGACCGTGTGCTCGGCACCCAGGCCCAACTGTGGACCGAGTACGTGACCACGGCCGAGCACGCCGAGTACCTCGCCTTCCCCCGGCTGTGCGCCCTCGCCGACACCGCATGGAGCGGCGGCGGCGACTGGACGGGATTCACCGCACGGCTGCACCACCACAGAGCCCGGCTCGGCGCCCTCGGCGTCCCGAGCCGACCCCCCACGACCACCCCTTCCGAGAGGAAAACCAGGTGACCAGCACCAGCATGAGCACTACAGCGCGTACCGGCCGGACCCGTACCCGCCCCGGCCTCCGGGCACGTGCCGCACTGGCCGCCGCCGTGGTGGCCGGCCTCGGCTGCGCCACCCTGTCCGCCCTGCCGGCCGCGGCCGCCGACGCCTCGGTGAGGGTCCAGTACCGCCAGAGCTCGAGCGGCAGCGACCAGGTGGAGCCGTGGTTCAAGGTCGTCAACTCCGGCAGCACCACGCTCTCCTTGAGCGAGGTCCGCATCCGCTACTACTTCAAGGCCGACGCCGGCGCCTCCTACACCTTCGCCTGCTCGTGGGCGGTACGGGGCTGCGCGAACATCACCGGCACGTTCGGCACGCTCGCGGCCCCCACCGCCGACGCGGACCGCTACCTGGAGATCGGGTTCCGGGCGGGCGCGGGCAGCCTCGCGCCGGGCGCGGACACCGGTGACCTGCAACTGCGCTTCCACCGCTCCGACTGGCGCCCCCTCGACCAGAGCGACGACTACTCCTTCGGCCCCGGCCGCACCTCGTACGGCGACTGGACCAAGGTCACGGCGAGCGTCGGCGGCCCGACGGTGTGGGGAACGGCCCCAGCCGGCAACGACCCGACGGACCCCACCGACCCGCCGGCCGACGGGCCCGCGCTCTTCGACGACTTCGACTACACCTCGCACACCGACCCCGCCATCGTCGCCCACGGCTGGAACATCCGCTCCAACGCGGGCGGCCCCGGCGTGCCCGGGGCGACCTGGGCGCCCGAGAACGTCACCTTCGCCAGGGAGGGGACCAACTCGATCATGAACCTGGAGACCTCCACCGCGGGCAGTGGCGCGACCACCGAACACACCGAGATCCTCACCAAGGACATGAAGTTCAAGAACGGCACCTACGCGGCCCGGGTCCACTTCTCCGACGCCCCGCGGTCCGGTCCGGACGGCGACCACGTCGTCCAGACGTTCTTCACCATCAACGACCTCAAGGCCCCGATGGCGGACGACTACGCCGAGTACGACTTCGAGTACCTGCCCAACGGTGGCTGGGGCGAGCCCGCCGACATCCTGTACACCACCTCGTGGGAGACCTACCGGCCCGACCCGTGGGAGGCCGTCAACCAGCACTCCGAGGTCCGGGCGAGCTACGCCGGTTGGCACGACCTCGTCCTCACCATCGACGACGACAGCATCGTCTACTACGTCGACGGCCAGGAGTTCGGCCGGCACGACGCCCGCTACCTCCCCGAGCGCACGATGAGCATCAACTTCAACCAGTGGCTGATCGATCTGGCGGGTCAGGGCAGCACCACGCC
The DNA here is from genome assembly GCF_009832925.1 of Streptomyces sp. Tu 2975. Lineage (GTDB taxonomy): Bacteria > Actinomycetota > Actinomycetes > Streptomycetales > Streptomycetaceae > Streptomyces. The sequence continues at coordinate 852,419 of NZ_CP047140.1, read as the reverse complement.
CCGCTCCTACGACCAGAAGGTCGATTACGTGCTGCACGTCAAGGACCAGGTCCTCACCCCCGCGCAGACCGCCGCGAAGGTCGCCGCGTACCGGTCGGCGGGGATCGGCTTCGAGGACAGCGTTCCGGCCGGCGGGTGAAGGCCTTGTGAGGGGCGGGTGCGGTTTCCGCGCCCGCCCGTTCCACTGCCCGGTGCGTTCCTGGACTTGACCGGACCTTTGGTACAGACCAAAATCCAGCCACGCCCGTGCGAGCGCCGCTCGCTTCCCCCCACGTCGGGTCAATTCTCCGTGCCACGCAGAAGGTGACCTACGTGAAGAACCGCTCGCTCGCCCTGTCCGCCGCACTCGTGTGCGCCGCCACGCTCGTCGGCTGCGGGCTGGTCCCCGGCGGTTCGCCCAAGAGCACCGTGGACATCTGGCTCATGAAGGACAGCGTCTCGGACGAGTTCCTCGAACGTTTCACCACCGAGTACGAGAAACAGCACCCGTCCGTCGACCTGAAGGTGACCTTCCAGGAATGGACCGGCATCGGCAAGAAGGTCATGGCGGCACTCGAGAGCGACGACGCCCCCGAGGTCATCGAGGTCGGCAACACCCAGGTCTCCCAGTACGCGGAGAGCGACGCGCTGCGTGACCTGACCCTCGAGTCGGTCCGCGACCTCGGCAGCGAGGACTGGCTGCCCGGTCTCGCCGAACCGGGCAGCATCAACGGGTCCCAGTACGGCATCCCCTGGTACGCCGCCAACCGGGTCGTCATCTACAACAAGGACCTCTTCGCCCAGGCGGGTATCACGGAGCCGCCCGAGGACCGTGCCGAATGGCTGGAGATCTCCGAGAAGCTGGACGGCCCCGGCAGGCAGGGCATCTACCTCTCCGGCCAGGACTGGTACACCCTCGCGGGCTTCGTCTGGGAAGAGGGCGGGCAACTGGCCGTCGAGCAGGGCGGGAACTGGGAAGGCGCCCTGCACTCCAAGGCGGCTCTGCGCGGCATGGACTTCTACAAGCGGCTCCAGTCGCACGGCAACGGCCCGAAGAACGCCGACGAGGTGACGCCTCCGCAGGCGGACGTCTTCGCCAAGGGCGACGTCGCGCAGATCATCGCCGTGCCGAGCGCGGCGCCCCTCATAGAGAAGGCCAATCCCGCGCTCAAGGGGAAGCTGGGTTTCTTCCCTGTACCGGGCAGGACGTCCGAGGCCCCGGGCGCCGTATTCATCGGCGGCTCCGACCTGATCGTGCCCGAGAACGCGCGGGAGAGATCCGCCGGCGTCGAGGTGGTGAAGGCGCTCGCGAGCGAGGAATGGCAGACCGAGCTCGCCCTCACGATGAACTACGTGCCCAACAAGACCACGCTCGCCGGTGTCATCGAGGGCAGCGAAGGCACGGCCGCGATGGCCGCCGGCGCGGCGAAGGGCAGGGCCACTCCCAACTCGCCGCAATGGGCCGCCGTCGAGGCCGACAACCCCATCAAGCCGTACATGACGGCCGTCCTGCAGGGCCAGGACCCGGCGCGCGCCGCACGAGAGGCGTCGGACAAGATCACGGCGGCGCTGCTGCCCTGACCTGACGCGGGCGGATCCGCGGTCGGACATCCACGGCAGCGGTCAAGGTGACGCATCCACGGCACCCGGACCAGGGGGCCGCGTCGACCCGGAACGGGGGAGCGGCGCGTCCGCTCCGCCGGGCATTGCCCGGCATTCAGCGTCCTCACATCCGCTCTCCGCCGGGCGGTCATGTCGAATCCAGCCGGCCACGGAAGAAACAAGGAGCCGGGCCGCCGCACCAGCGGTCCGTCCCTCCGTCCGGCACAGGAGACCGCCATGCCCGCATCGCCGCTCGTCGCCCCCGCTCCGCTGCCCGCCCGGCCGACCGCCCCCTTGCCGCCCCAGCATGAGGAGCCCCGGTACGTCGTCTCGCTCGCCCGCGATCAGGAAGAGGTGCGTGCCGCGCAGCGACTGCGCCACCAGGTGTTCGCCGGGGAGATGGGCGCCAGGCTCGACGGGCCCGAGCCCGGCCTGGACACCGACGCCTTCGACGCCTACTGCGACCACCTGCTCGTGCGCGAGGCGGCCACCGGTGAGGTCGTCGGCACCTACCGACTGCTGCCCCCCGAACGGGCCCGTGTCGCCGGCCGCCTCTACTCCGAGGGCGAGTTCGACCTCACCCGCCTCGACCCGATCCGCGACGACCTCGTCGAGGTCGGCCGTTCCTGCGTGCACCCCCTGCACCGCAACGGCGCCGTGATCGCCCTCATCTGGGCCGGTCTCGCCCGCTACATGACCCGCACCGGCCACAACTGGCTCGCGGGCTGCTGCTCGATCCCCCTCGCCGACGGCGGCAGCCTCGCCGCGGCGACCTGGGACACCGTGCGGGCCAAGAACCTGGCGCCCGAGGAACACTGGGTCACCCCGCACAAGCTGTGGAACGCGGAGGGCGTCGCCCGTCCCGCCGGCCGCACCGAACTCCCGCCGCTGCTGCGGGGCTACCTCAGGCTCGGCGCCTGGGTGTGCGGGGCGCCCGCCCTCGATCCCGACTTCAACGTCGCCGACCTCTACGTGCTGCTGTCGCTGCGTCGCACCGACCCGCGCTACCTGCGGCACTTCCTCTCCCTCGCCCCCGCGCGATGAGCGCCTGGCTGCCCTGCGCGCCCTGCACACCCGAGGGCTGCGCGACCCACGACGGTCCCGTCGCCGGGCCGCTCAAGGCCCTCGTCCGGCTGTCGGCGGGTCTGGCGACCGTGGGCTGCGGCCTGCTGCTCGCCCCCTCGTGGCCCTCCTCGGCGCCGCGCTCCGCCACCGGCTGACCCGCTGCTGGTCGCGGGCCGTGCTGCGGGCGTTCGGTGTGCGGGTACGCGTCGTAGGGCTGCCGCACGACCTGCGGGCATCACTGGTCGTCGCCGACCACATCTCATGGCTGGACATCCCTCTGGTCGCCGCGGTGCTGCCGGGACGGATGCTCGCCAAGAGCGAGGTCCGCTCGTGGCCGGTCCTCGGGCCGCTGGCCGCCGCCGGCGGCACCCTCTTCCTGGAACGGGACCGGTTGCGCGCGCTGCCCGCCGCCGTGGCGTCGATGGCGGACGCACTGCGCGGCGGGGCCCGTGTCGTCGTCTTCCCCGAGGGCTCCACCTGGTGCGGGCGGGACCGGGGACGGTTCCGGCCCGCCGCGTTCCAGGCAGCCCTCGACGCGGGCGCCGCCGTCCAGCCCGTACGGATCACCTACTCGCCCACCGGGGCGGCGGCGTTCGTCGGCGACGATCCGCTGCTCGCCTCCCTGTGGCGGGTCGCGGCGGCCGAAGGGCTCACCGCGGAGATCCGGCTGCTGCCACCGGTCCTCCCCGGGAGCCACCCCGACCGCCGCTCACTGGCGCTGGCCGCTCAGCTCGCTGTCGCCAGCGACAGCGCGAACCTGCCCTCCCCGTCCGTCCACCAGTGCGTCAGGTCCATTCCGGCCCCGGCGAGTTCGGTCCGCACACCGTCCTGACGGAACTTCGCGGACACCTCCGTCCGCAGTTCCTCCCCCTCCTCGAACGGCACGACCAGATCCAGCTCGGGAATCTTCACGGTGAGGGCGGAGCGGGCCCGCAGTCTCATCTCGATCCACTCGTTGTCGCGGTTCCAGCGCGCCACGTGGTCGAAGTCGCCGGGATCCACGTCCGCTCCGAGCTCCCGGGCCAGCACCGCGAGGACGTTCTTGTTGAACTCGGCGGTGACGCCCGCGGCGTCGTCGTATGCGCGCACGAGGACCGCCTCGTCCTTCACCAGGTCCGTGCCCAGCAGCAGGAAGTCGCCGGGGTTCAGCATGGCCCGGACCGACCGCAGGAAGAGTGCCCGCTCGTCAGGCAGGAGGTTGCCGATCGTCCCGCCGAGGAACGCGACCAACCGGGGCCCCGGTGTCACGGGCAGCTCCGGCCCGCGCGTGAAGTCGGCGATCAGAGCGTGCACGTTCAGATCCGGATGGTCGGCGAGCAGGGCCTGTGCCGCACCGTTCAGCGCGCTCTCGCTGACGTCCACGGGTACGTAACTGTGCAGCGAGGGCAGGGCGTCCAGCAGGAAGCGGGTCTTCTCGGACGAGCCGGACCCGAGCTCCACGAGCGTCCGCGCCCCGGTCGCCGCGGCGATCTCCGGCGCACGTGCGGCGAGTATCTCCCGCTCGGCGCGGGTCGGGTAGTACTCGGGAAGCCGGGTGATCTCCTCGAACAGCTCGCTGCCGCGTGCGTCGTAGAACCACTTGGGCGGCAGGGTCTTGGGCGTACGGGTCAGGCCGTGCAGCACATCGGCCCGCAGCGCGGCGTTGGTCGCGTCCTCGGGCAGGGTTCGGGTCAGCAGGAACGGGCTCACTGGGTCGGCTCCTTGAGCTCGGTCAGCAGGACGTCGGCGCGGGTCGCGGTGAGCAGCGTCCGGTCCGGCACCTCCTGCCACAGCGGATCGTCGTCGTACGGTTCCGAGGCCACGACCGTGCGCAGGCCGGGCTCGGTGAGATACCAGAGCGTGTCGCCCCAGGCGGTCGCGGCGATCGCCGTGCCGTCCGTCAGGAGCAGGTTCAGCCGTGACGCGGGCGCGGCCGCGGCCGCGTCACGGACGGTGTCGGCGAGCGCCTGGGCGGGCGGGTCGCCCGCGCGCAGCCGGCGCAGCACCAGCGCCCACAGCAGCGCCGAGTCGTTGCGTGCCTCCATCGACAGCAGTTCCTCCGCCGGCAGTGCGGCGGAGAGCGGGCCCATCGAGGCCGGCCAGCCGCGCACCGCGCCGTTGTGGCTGAACAGCCAGGGCCCGGAGGCGAACGGCGCCGCCGCGGCCTCGCCGTCCGCGCCGGGTGCGGTGGCGTCCCGCACGGCGGCGAGCACCGCGTGGCTGCGCACCACCCGCGCCAGGTCGGTGAAGGACAGGTCCGCCCAGATCGGCCCCGCGCGCCGGTACCTGGCGGGCACCGGGTCGCCGTCCGCGTACCAGCCGATCCCGAAGCCGTCAGCGTTGACCGTGCCGTAGCGCTGCCGGCGCGGTGCCCAGGACTGGTGGAACAGGCCGTGTTCGGGCTCGACGAGCAGCGTGCCCAAGGGCTCCGGCCGTCCCAGAAAAGCGATATGACGGCACATCAGCGACCATCCCCGTCCGGGCCGGCGGGCTGCGCGTCCCGTGCGGTGCGGAAGCCGGAGAAGATCTGGCGGCGCACCGGCAGGTCCCAGTTGCGGAACGTGCCCCGGCAGGCCACCGGGTCGACGGCGAACGAACCGCCGCGCAGCACCTTGTGCTCGCCCCCGAAGAACACCTCCGAGTATTCGCGGTAGGGGAACGCCACGAACCCGGGGTAGGGCAGGAAGTCGCTCGACGTCCACTCCCACACGTCGCCGATGAGCTGCCGTACCCCCAGCGGCGATTCTCCCCGCGGATAGCTGCCCGCCGGGGCGGGCCGCAGATGGCGCTGGCCGAGGTTGGCGTGCGTCTCCGTCGGGTCCGAGTCGCCCCACGGGTAGCGGCGGGCCCGGCCGGTGTGCGGATCGTGCCGGGCGGCCTTCTCCCACTCGGCCTCGGTCGGCAGCCGCCGGCCGGCCCAGCGCGCGTAGGCGTCCGCCTCGTACCAACTGACGTGCAGTACGGGCTCGTCCGGCGGCACCTCCTCGCTGACGCCGAACCGGCGGCGCAGCCACGTCCCGCCCTCACGGCGCCAGAACAGCGGCGCCCCGATATCGTGCTGCCGGATCTGGTCCCAGCCCTCGGCCGCCCACCAGCGGCGCTCGTGGTAGCCGCCGTCCTCGATGAACGCCTGGTACTCGCCGCAGGTGACGGGAGTCGTGTCGATGTGGAACGCGGGCACGATGCGCCGGTGGGCGGGCCGTTCGTTGTCGAGCGCCCACGGCTCCGTGGACGTCCCCATGGTGAACGTCCCGCCGGGCACCAGCACTTCACGCGGCAGCGGACCGGTGTCATGGGCGGGCGGGGCCGGAGCGGACAGGGCGGGGGGCCCTTTCCGCAGCTGATGGGTGATCAGCATCGTCTCGTCGTGCTGCTGTTCGTGCTGGGCGATCATCCCGAAGGCGAAGCCGGCGTCCACGAGCGGACCACCCTCGAACGCGGTGCGCTCCAAAATGTCCAGCACCCGGCCACGCACATCGGCGGCGTAGATCCGTGCCTCCGCGGGCGCCAGCAGCGGCAGGGAGGGACGGGCCGCGCGGGGATGCTCGAACGCGTCGTAGAGGGAGTCGATCTCGGGCCGGAGCGCCTCGCCCTTGCCGACCTGGCGCAGCAGCCACTGCTCCTCCTGGTTACCGATATGGGCCAGGTCCCACACCAAGGGCGACATCAACGGCGAGTGCTGGGCGGTCAGGTCAGGGTCGTCGACGCACGACGTGAGAGCGGCGGTGCGGTCACGGGCACGGGTCAGCGCATCGAGGGCCAGACTCCGCAGCTGGTCGGTCATGTGCCGGGCTCCTTCACCACGGAGGCGATCAGGTCGTCGGCGGGGCACCGGCCCCGCAGTACATGGCGTTCGTTGAAACGGGCCACCTCGTCGAGCACCGTCGTCGACGCGCCGAGGCGTCCCAGCGCCTCCAGCGCCGCCGCGAAGCACGTCTCGGCGGCGCTCCGCAGCTCCTCCTCGGCGAGCCCGTGCCGTGCCGCCGCCACCCACAGCGCGTTGCGCGGCGCGACACCGGCGCGCATGGACTCGGCCAGGGGCTTGAGGGTGCGGTACACGGTCTCCGCCGCCTCGGGATCGTCGAAGAGCGCGGCGGTCACCGCGAGCGGCACCATCCATCCGTTCTCGCCGGGCTGTGCGTCGATCATGCGCAACTCCAGGTGCCCGCGCGGCCGTACGGGCGGGAACAGCGTGGTGAGGTGGTAGCGGAGGTCCTCCTCCGTCGCCGCACGCGGCCCGCCGGAGCGCAGCCAGCTCCGGAAGGTCAGCCCCTCGGGGAGCGGCCACGCCCCCTCCGGCATCCGTACGCACATAACGGGAGCGTCCAGCGCGTGCGCGGCCCACGCCGCCCGCGGCTCCGCCTCCAGGGGAGGTGCCGTCGGGCGCACGGGATCGAGCACGTTCCACACGGCCTGCCGCGTGGAGCGCCAGCCCGTAGGACGCCCGGCCAGCATGGGCGAGTTGGCGAAGGCCGCCAGCAGGACCGCGCCCAGCAGATGGGCGAGCCGCCAGCGGCGGCCGTGCCCGAGCGGGCCCGGCTCCTCCTCACCGGTGTCGAGCGACACCTGGACGGATGCGGAGCTGCACATCATGGAGCGGCCGTAGGGACCGGAGCGGTCCAGGTGTCTCTCCATCGCGTCGTAGCGCGGGTCGTGAAGGATCCGGCGGGGCGGGTGCCAGGGATCGAGCCCCATGCCGTTCAGAGCGAGGCCTGCCGGACGGAGGGCCGTTCGCACGGCGTCCAGATCGGCGGCTGTGGAGTTGATGCACTCCATCAGGGAGGCGGCGGGGCGCGAGCTGAGTTCCAGCTGGCCGCCGGGCTCGAAGGTGAGCAGGGACGTCAGGGGCAGGGCGCGTATCTCGTCGAAGGCGCTGGTGAGGCGGTCGCGCGCCACGGGTTTCCCCGGCTGCTCCCGGTCATGGACCAGCCATTCCACCTCCACGCCCACGATGTGGGGCGGACCTGTCTTGAAGCAGATACATCGGAGCAGGTCCTCGGCCTCGTCCTCGGACATCGGACGGGCGAAGTCGCCCGTTCCCGCTCGGTGCATGATCGGCTCCTCCTGTCGAAGGGACTTCTGTCAACCTAAGGCCACCGCTGCGGGTCCGCACAAGAGTGCCCCTGAGTAGCGGAAATGTGTTTGCCGCCGTCACGTGGGGTTCCCGATGATGTCGGGCATGAGTGCACGACTGCGGGGAATCGCCAAGCAGACCGAGGAGATCGTCGGGGCCGGGGGGTACCGCCTTCCTGACGGACGCGAGGTACGGATAGGGCAGCAGCTCGCCACCGCACTGGCGGGCACACGGATGTACGGACCGGAGCCCGTCGCCGTCTCACCGGACACCGACCGGATCACCCGCTTCGAGGTCACGGGCGAGAGCAGCACCGAGGCCGCCCGGCGGCTCACCGGCGCCGGAGCGGGACCGGTCGCCGTCCTGAACTTCGCCTCCGCCCGCAACCCCGGCGGCGGTTACCTCAACGGGGCACAGGCGCAGGAGGAGGCACTGTGCCGGTCTTCCGCCCTGTACGCCACCCTGCTGCGCGTGCCCGAGTTCTACGAGCACCACCGGACGGAACGCAGCGTCTTCTACACCGACCGGGTGATTCTCTCGCCCGGGGTGCCGGTCTTCCGCGACGACCGGGGGCAGCTGCTGGAGGAGCCGTTCACGGTCGGCTTCCTCACCTCTCCCGCGCCCAACGCGGGAGTCGTCGCGCTCCGCACACCGGGCGAGGTCCACCGCATCCCCGCGGCGCTCGCGTCACGAGCGGAACGGGTCCTGGAGACGGCAGCGGCCGGCGGCTACCGCCGTCTCGTGCTCGGCGCCTGGGGCTGCGGCGTCTTCCGTAACGACCCCGCGGCCGTCGCCGGCGCCTTCCACGCGCTGCTGACCGGGGACGGCCGGTTCGCCGCCCACTTCGAGGAGATCGTCTTCGCCGTGCTCGACCGGGCCGGCACCTCGCCGACGCTCGCCGCGTTCCGCCGTACCTTCGCCGACCGGACCGGTGCCGCCGGGGCTCAGCTCCAGCCGTAGCGCTCCCGCAGCCGCCGCACCACACGGTCGAACCGCGGACGGTCCAGCGCGCTCGCCTCACGGCGCATCCCCGTCTCGTGCACCCGCAGCACCCGGTCCAGATCCACCCACGACTCGCGTCCTGCGCCGTCCCACGGCCCCACGCCGATCGGCACCCACTCCCGGTCGTGGTCGTGGGGCTTGCTGGACAGCTGGACGGCCAGCAGCGTGCCGGCCGCCTCCCTGGCCACGACCAGCACCGGCCGGTCCTTGCCCCGGCCGTCGTTCTCCTCGAACGGCACCCACGTCCAGACGATCTCGCCCGGATCCGGATCGCCGTCGCGGTCCGGCGCGTACGAGGTGCGGACCGGTCCGACGCGGACGGGATCGGCCTCCGTGGTGGCGGCCGGGCCGCTGCTGCCGGGCAGGTGGGCGGAGACGTCGGAGCGCGTGGAGCCGTGCGGTTCACGCGCGCCGGGCGAAGGGGCGGTGGAATGCGTCATCCGGTCACGGTAGTGCCCGCCGGGCGACATGCGGGCGCGGCGACGGGTGTCTAGCGTCGCCTGCATGAACACTCAACCGCAGCGCTTCGGGATCATCGTGGTCCCCGAACACGTCGAAGGGCACGATCCCGCCACGCTCCCGAGGACGTCATCCGCTCCGCCGTCGTGGACGCCACGGGGGAGCTGGGCGCGTCGGGGTTCCCGCGTTACGTCGGCGACGGCGTCGAGGTCGACATCGACCCGGAGACCCGTGCGGTCGAGGCCCTGCTGGTCGACGGCGCGGAGCTGTCGCTGGGACTGGTGGCGCGGGTCGTGGACGCGCAGGAGGCGTAGCGGACGCGCAGGAGGCCTGGCGCCGCCCCTCGAGGATGTGGCGCCGTGGCACGGACGACCGTGCCGGGGTGTGACACGCGAACGGCCGGGGTCCGGCCCGAAGAGAATCGGGCCGGACCCCGGCCGGACGTATGCGGGGAACCATCAACAGGGAACGCGCACGGTCAGGCGCTTGCCTGGCCGCCCCCGGCGTCGGCGCCCTTCTGGGCCTCGTCGATCGACTTGCGGACCGCGTCCATGTCCAGCGCGCGCGCCTGGCCGATGACGTCCTCGAGGGACGACTCGGGCAGTGCACCGGGCTGGGCGAAGACCGCGACGTTCTCGCGCACGATCATCAGGGTCGGGATGGAACGGATCTCGAAGGCAGCCGCGAGCTCCTGCTGCGCCTCGGTGTCGACCTTCGCGAACACCAGGTCGGGGTGACGCTCCGACGCGCCCTCGAAGACCGGCGCGAACTGGCGGCAAGGACCACACCAGGAAGCCCAGAAGTCGATCAGGACAAAGTCGTTGTCGGTCACGACCTGATCGAAGTTTTCCTTGGTGAGCTCAACGGTGCTCATGACGTGCTACCTCTTCCTGAGGTCCGGGGGACTCGCCCCGCACAACGGTGCCCGGGGCCGTGCTATTCCTGCCCCTGCCCATGTGGCCAGGACGCACACCCCGGATCAGACTGGCCCTATGACCCATGCTGTGGAGTACGACGTCGTAGTGCTGGGCGCGGGCCCCGTCGGGGAGAACGTGGCGGATCGGACCAGAGCGGCGGGCCTGAGCACCGCGGTGGTGGAGAGCGAACTCATCGGCGGCGACTGTTCCTACTGGGCGTGCATGCCCAGCAAGGCGCTGCTGCGCCCGGTGATCGCGCGGGCCGACGCCCGCAGGCTGCCCGGAGTGAGCGCCGCCGTACAGGGCCCGCTGGACAGCAAGGCCGTACTGGCCCGCCGCGACGAACAGGCGGCCCACTGGAACGACGAAGGCCAGCTGGCCTGGCTCGATTCCATCGGCGCACGTGTCTACCGGGGCAAAGGCGCCCTCCACGGCCCCAGGAAGGTGGTGGCGTACGGGCCGGAGGGCGAGCACTACTCACTGACCGCCCGGCACGCCGTCGTCGTGAGCACCGGCAGCCGCGCCGTACTGCCCGACATCCCCGGGCTGGCCGGAGCCAGGGCGTGGACGAGCCGCGAGGCCACCAGCGCCCGCGAGGCGCCGGGCCGGCTCGCGGTCGTCGGCGGGGGAGTGGTCGGGGTGGAGATGGCCACTGCCTGGCAGGCACTCGGCTCGCAGGTGACCATGCTCGTCCGCGGCGGCGGACTGCTGCCCAGGATGGAACCCTTCGTCGGCGAACACGTGGCGGAAGGCCTCAGGGAGGCCGGCGTCACCGTCCGGACGGACACCGACGTCACCGCCGTCGAACGGCCCGGCGGCACCGGCCCCGTCACCCTGGTCCTCGGCGACGGTGAGCGCATCGAGGCCGACGAGGTGCTCATCGCGACGGGCCGCGCCCCGCGCACCGAGGACATCGGACTGGACACCGTGGGCCTGGAGCCGGGCTCGTGGTTGACGGTCGACGACAGCTGCCTCGTGCAGGGCACGGACTGGCTGTACGCGGTCGGTGACGTCAACCGCCGCTCGCTGCTGACCCATCAGGGCAAGTACCAGGCCCGGGTCGCGGGGGCCGCCATCGCCGCCAGGGCGCAGCAGGTCCCCTTGCTGGAGACCGACCGCTGGGGCGCCCACTCCGCGACAGCCGACCACGCGGCAGTGCCGCAGGTGGTGTTCACCGACCCCGAGGCAGCGGCCGTGGGGCTCTCGCTCGCCGAGGCGGAAGGGGCAGGACACCGGGTGCGCGCCGTCGACTACGACCTCGCCTCCGTCGCGGGAGCCGGACTGTACGCGGAGAACTACCGCGGACATGCCCGCATGGTCGTCGACCTCGACCGCGAGATCCTGCTCGGCGTCACCTTCGTCGGCGCCGGCGTCGGGGAGCTGCTGCACTCGGCCACGATCGCGGTGGCCGGGGAAGTGCCCATCGACCGGCTGTGGCACGCGGTTCCGTCCTTCCCGACCATCAGCGAGGTCTGGCTGCGGCTGCTGGAGACGTATCGGGCGGGCTGACAAGGGGGCATGCGTGTGCGTGTGCTCGGGGTCGGCAGGGAGGCGTTCCCGCCCTGCCGGCCCCGAGTCATGGGAGGCGGGCCGGCTCGCCCCATGACTCGGGGCCCGGCCGGAGGCGCACCTGCCGCGATGAGTTCCCACCGGCTCGGGAGTCCCTTCTGGTGACCGTCGGAGGACGCCGTACGACGCGGGCCGGCACAAGACACCACGGAGGACCCCATGACGACCACGCCGAGTGACCCGAGCGCCGCGCTGCCCGGCCGCCCGCCCGTCGTCGACCTGGCCACCTGGCAGGCCGCCCGTGACGAGCTCCTGGTCCGCGAGAAGGCCCACACCCACGAGGGCGACGCCATCGCCGCGGCCCGCCGCCGGCTGCCGATGGTGGAGTTCGACGGGACGGTCGAGGTCGTCGGTCCTGACGGCCCGGTCCCGTTCCTGGACCTGTTCCAGGGCCGCGACGAGCTCGTGGTGTACAAGCACATGTGGTACGACGGCGCGCCGCACCAGGGGCAGTGCGAGGGCTGCACCACCACGGCCTGGCACCTGAAGGACGCGGTCTACCTCAACGCCCGCGGCGTCTCGTTCGCCGTCCTCACCACGGGCCGGTGGGACGAGGTGGCCGCCTTCGTCGAGTTCATGGGCTACACCCAGCCCTGGTACTCGGTGCGCGACGTCGACGCGCCGGTCGGTGGCGACATGGGATACCTCACCTGCTTCCTGCGCGACGGCGACCGCGTCTTCCTCACCTACTCCACGACGGGCCGTGGCAACGAGCGGGTCAACGGCTCCCTCGGCCTCCTCGACATGACGCCCTACGGCCGCGGTGAGGCGTGGGAGGACAAGCCCGAGGGCCGGCCCGAGGGTGGCAGCCCGTGCTGGTCCTGGCGCTCGGACGCGGACGGGAACGCCACTTGGGGCCCGACAAGCCGCCCCGTGCCCCAGTGGACCCGCCCCGGCGCGACCCCTGTCGACACCCTTGGCCGGCACGGCGACCACCACTGACGCGCTTTCTTCGCAGCGTCGGCAGCGGTGTCAGGGCCGGGCGGAACCTGACGACGTCGAGGACAACTCCTGCGCGGATTCTTGACGTCGGATCGGCGCGGGCCGATTCTGAGAGCGCTCTCGAGAGCGCTCTCAGTCGTCGGTTCCGGGCCGGGACCACTCCTTCGAACCGTCCGGCTCTGGAGCGTGACGGCATCCCACCAGCATCCGACGACGATCCGACAAGGATCCGTCGAGGATCCGATCAGGAGGAGGTGGAGCGTGCCTGTCTCACGGAAGTTACTGGCGCTGGCGTTCACCGCGCTGCTGTGCGCCGGCGGTGTCACCGCCACCGGGCCCACCGCGACGGCGGAAGCCGCGGTGCCTGTCACCGCCACCGGGCACACTGCGACGGCGGAAGCCGCGGTGCCCGCGACCATCCCGCTCAAGTTCACCAACAACTCGGGCCGCAGCGAGCCGGTTTATATCTACAACCTCGGCACGGAGCTCAGCACCGGCCGGCAGGGCTGGGCCGACGCGAGCGGCACGTTCCACCCCTGGCCTGCCGGCGGCAACCCACCGACGCCGGCCCCCGACGCGTCGATCGCCGGTCCCGCGTCCGGCCGTTCCGTCACGATCCGGATGCCCAAGTTCTCCGGGCGCATCTACTTCTCGTACGGGCAGAAGCTCGTCTTCAAGCTCACCACCGGCGGCCTGGTGCAGCCCGCGGTGCAGAATCCGAGCGACCCGAACCGCAACATCCTCTTCAACTGGTCGGAGTACACACTCAACGACTCCGGCCTGTGGATCAACAGCACACAGGTGGACATGTTCTCCGCCCCCTACGCGGTCGGCGTCCAGGCCGCCGACGGAACGGTCAAGAACACCGGCCACCTCAAGCCCGGTGGCTACAACGGCTTCTACAACGCCCTGCGCGGCCAGCCCGGCGGGTGGGCGAACCTCATCCAGACCCGCGCGGACGGCACCGTCCTGCGCGCCCTCGCCCCGGCCACGGCATCGAGGCCGGCGCGCTCCCGGCGAACATCATGGACGACTACATCAACCGGGTCTGGAACAAGTACACCACCTCGACGCTCACGGTCACGCCCTTCGCCCACCAGCCCGGCACCAAGTACTACGGCCGGGTCTCCGGCGGGGTCATGAACTTCACGAACGGCTCCGGGACCGTCGTCACCTCCTTCCAGAAGCCGGACTCCGACAGTGTCTTCGGATGCTACAAGCGGCTCGACGCCCCCAACGACCACGTGCGCGGCCCGATCTCGCGCACTCTGTGCGCGGGCTTCAACCGCTCGACACTGCTGGTCAACCCCAACCAGCCGGACACCGGTTCCGCGAACTTCTACAAGGACGTCGTGACCAACCACTACGCCCGCAAGATCCACGCCCAGATGGCCGACGGCAAGGCGTACGCCTTCGCCTTCGACGACGTCGGCGCCCACGAGTCACTGGTGCACGACGGCAATCCGCAGACGGCGTACGTCACGCTCGACCCGTTCAACTGACGGGTTTTCACCCCGCCCGTCCCTCGGTACGGCACGCACCGGGACGGCGGCCTAACCTGTGACTCCCGCCCGAACCCCCGAGGTCCGTGTCGTGTCGCGGAGGTATACCGTCCCGACAGTGTCTCCGCCGTCAAGGCAGCCCACTCTCCCCGGGGCTCCACCGGCCCTCGAACTTCGCCGTCTCCGGGCTCCACCTTCCCGGGGCGGCGGAGAGGTCTTGATCACCGTCGGGCATGCTGGGCAGGTGACCGTGCTCTCCGGCTTTCTGCCCATCTGGGCGATCACCGCCGTCGGTTATGCGGCCGGCCGGTACGACGTACTCGGAAAGCACGCCCAGTCGGTGCTGGGCCGGTTCGCCTTCGCGTTCGCCATGCCCGCGCTGCTGTTCATGACACTGTCGCGGGCCGACGTGTCCGACCTCCTGAGCCCCGGCGTGGCGGTCTTCGCCGCCAGCGTCCTGATCATGCTCGTCCTCGGCCTGCTGATCGGCCGGTGGGTGTTCCACCGCCGACGGGCCGACCGGGCGATCGGCGCCATGGCGGGCGCGTACGTGAACTCCGCCAACCTCGGCATCCCCGTGGCCGTACATGTGCTGGGTGACGCCTCGTTCGTGGTCGCGGCAGCCCTGTTCCAGACGCTGTTCGTCACCCCACTGATCCTGACACTCATAGATCTCGACGCGGGCCGCGGCGCCGGCGGCCGCAGCCGCTTCCTGTGGCTGCCGCTGCGCAACCCCATCATCGCCGCGTCGGCCGCGGGAGTGACGGTGTCCGTCCTCGGAGTGCAGCTGCCGGAGGCCGTGACCGCACCCGCCCTGATGCTCGGCGGCGCGGCCGTCCCGGCGGCGCTGTTCGCGCTGGGCATGTCCCTCGACACCCGCGCCACGGAGCCCGGCACCGTGGCCCTCGAGGACGCCGCGCCCGCCGGGCGTGCGGAGCGGCACGTCCTCGTCACCCTCAAAACGGTTGTCCAGCCGCTGCTTGCCTACGCGTTGGCCCGGTGGGGGTTCGGCATCGAGGGTGACGAGCTGCTGGCGGTAGTGCTCTGCGCGGGCCTTCCGACGGCCCAGAACGCGTTCATCTTCGCGTCGCAGTACCGCCTCGACACCCGACTCGTCAGGGACGCAGTCGTGTTGACCACCCTGTTCTCCATGGGATCCCTGTCGCTGATCACGTGGCTTCTCGCGTGAGAGGCCCGGCGGTGGGGGCACGTGACGGCGTGCCGCGGTAATCAAGGGCGCGGAAGGTGGACCCCCGGGCACCGGCACCGGATTAGGTTGGCCCCATGAGCAATCTCGATCGTCAGGCCACCCTCTCCGTATGCGGCGGGCGTGGCTTCGTCGTCGCCGAGCCCGTCCGGGAGCTCCTCAGCCCGCGCCGCGTCCAGCTCGGCGAGTCCACCGAGGTCCGCCGGCTGCTGCCCAACCTCGGGCGGCGGATGGTGGGCGCCTGGGCCTTCGTCGACCACTACGGTCCCGACGACATCGCCGACGAGCCGGGCATGCAGGTGCCGCCGCATCCGCACATGGGCCTGCAGACCGTCAGCTGGCTGCACGAGGGCGAGGTCCTGCACCGCGACAGCACGGGGGCGCTGGCCACCATCCGCCCCCGGGAACTCGGGCTGATGACCTCCGGGCGGGCGATCAGCCACTCGGAGGAGAGCCCCCGTCCGCACGCCCGCTTCCTGCACGGCGCCCAACTGTGGGTGGCGCTCCCCGCGGAACACCGCGGCATCGAGCCCCACTTCCAGCACCACACGGAACTGCCGGCGGTCACCGCCCCCGGCCTGAGCGCGACGGTCGTCCTCGGCACCCTCGACGGAACGGCTTCGCCGGGAACGACGTACACGCCCCTCGTGGGAGCGGACGTCACCCTCACCCGGGGCGCCGAGGCCCGCCTGCCGCTCGACCCCGACTTCGAGTACGCGGTGCTCTCCATGTCCGGCGAGGCCCATGTCGACGGCGTTCCGGTACTCCCCGGCTCGATGCTCTACCTCGGCTGCGGCCGCTCCGAACTGCCCCTGCGCGCCGACTCGGACGCGAGCCTGCTGCTCCTGGGCGGCGAGCCGTTCGAGGAGGAGATCGTGATGTTCTGGAACTGGATCGGCCGGACCCACGAGGAGATCACCCAGGCCCGCGAGGACTGGATGAACGGGACCCGCTTCGGCGAGGTGAAGGGCTACGACGGCCCTCCGCTTCCGGCCCCGGAGCTGCCTGCGACGCCGCTGAAGGCGCGGGGGAGGGTGCGCTGACCTGGGGGATTTGCTGTCCGGCACAAGCCGCTCAAGGAGGTCCGCCATGCACAGCTGCGCCCTCTCATCACCACGCCAGTCCTTGGGGGGACCATGCGACACACCATCACCGCCATGACCGCCGCCCTGCTGCTCCTCGCCCTCGCCGGCTGCTCCTCTGCCGACAATCCACCGAGCAGCGCGTCACCGAAGTCCGGCCAGAACGCCGGCACCGAGAAGCCGAGTAGCCCGCCGGCCGACGACGGAAAGGCGCAGCTAGAGCAGGCCGTGCGCGACTACACCGCCGCCCTCTTCAGCGGCAACGAGAGCGGCTACGCCCGCCTCTCTGCCCGCTGCCAGAAGCAGATGACCAACGCCGCATGGGTCACGCTGGCCAAGACCGCCCACCAGCAGTACGGCGCGCAGAAGGCCACCGATGTGAAGGTCGACCAACTGTCCGGTGACCTGGCGCGCGTCAGTTACGGCGCCGGCAACATCCCGCAGTTCGAGCGTGAGGGGCAGCCGTGGGCGCGCGAGGGTGGTACGTGGCGCTGGGACGCGTGCCCGTCGAGCTGACCCTCCGTTTCGTACGACGTCGGGGCTGCTGGCCTCCACATCGACTCAAGGCGACGCTCAGATTTCTGATAGCCGATGCACAAGTCCCGGCCGCCGGGGAGACGGACTCAGGGGTTTCCACCGCCCAGGAGTTGAACCTGCCGCCGTTGGAGCGCGTCTTGGAGGCGGTTGCGTGGCTCGCGCCACTGACGGTGCAGCCGTCCTGAGGTGACAGGCTTGGTCGTCGGCCTGAGAGGGCATCTGATCGCGCACACGACAACCTCTGAACTGACCGCCCTACCGCGCCGCGTCACCCGCCCTGCTTCGGTTGCGTCGGCAGTTGCCGCAGACGCCGCTGAGTTCGAGGGTGTGGTCCACTTCGGCGAATCCGGTCGTACGGGACACATGAGCGACCCAGCGCTCGACGACGTCGGTGTCGAGAGGCTCGCCACGACGGCAGCTGCGGCAGATGATGTAGTGACGGTGCTCGGCTGCGGGTCGATGCCGGTAGCGCCGTTCGCCGATCTCTGACCGCACGACGTCGGCCCCACCGGTCCGCTCCGCATCCTGCAGGGCGCGATAGACAGTGGTGAGGCCGACCCGGATGCCTTCATCGGCCATTCGCGCGTGCAGCTGCTGGGCAGACACGAAGTCTGCGCATCCGGCGAGGGCCTGTGCGACAGCTGCCCGTTGGCGTGTCACGCGCCTGCCCGACTCGGTTCTCACCGTCACAACCGACTCCTGCTGATCAATTCCCTGCCTCTACGGCGGGGACACCTACAGGCCGCGGCGCCGGCCCGCAGGCGTTCCCGCATCGATGCCCCGGTGTACTGGTGGCTTCCTCACCCACCAACAGGGGTGGAGCGTGCCACCGCGCGGGCGAAGACGAGCGCCGCGAAAGTCAGACCGCCCAGCGCCGCGGCAGTGCCCGGATACCCGCCGGCAGCGAGACCGACGCCACCGAGGCCGGCACCGAGGAAGACGCCGAAGCTCATCCCGGCGGCGTTGAGGCTCAGCGCCGTGCCCCGCAGCGAGCCGCACCGGCGCACCAGCAGTGTGGTGACACAGGCAGCCACCGCCGCGTGACCGGCCCCGATAAGTGCGGTCAAGGGAAGTGCCAGGAACAGAGAGTGGGTGAAGAAGACACCTACGAGAGCCGCCAGCGCCACCAGCAGGGCAAGCGTCATCAGTCGCTCGCTGGAGATCCTCGGCCGCTCGGAGCTCAGCAGTCGGCCGGCGAGGAGGTTGCCCACGAAGAACGAGGTCCCGCTCAAGGTCCAGACGATGGCGAACGGGCCGGGGTCCAGGCCGAAGCGCTCGTCGTAGAAGGCGGCGAGGTACGCGAGGTATCCCATGAACGCCGCCGTTCTCAGCATGGCCACGCAGAGGAGAGGAACCACTCCGGGAAGGGCGCCGAGCGACCTGAACGACGCGAGGTAGCCCGGCCGCGTCGCCTTTTCCGCGTCCCGGCCGGCCTCCTGCTCGGCGCGCTGGGAGCGCCGGCCTCGCAGGAAGAAGAACAGGGCGAGGGCGATGGCGATGGCCGCGACGGCCCACAAGTCGCCCTGCCAGCCCCACAGCACGGCAGGCAACGCCACCAGGGGCGCGGCCAGGAGTGCCGTGAGCGACTGGGTGGCAGTGATGAGGGTCGCTGCGCGGCCCGCGGCCGCGTCGTTGTCGAAGCGATCGGCCGCGGCCGCCGTCAGCGCCGGATTGAGCACGGCCGTACCGGCGCCGACCAGCAGGCAGAAGGCGGTCAGCAGGAGGAACTCGCCGCTGGCGCCGAAGGCGGCTGACAGGGCCAGCACGGCGAGTCCGCCCGCTGCCGCCCAATCCTTTCGGACGCGGTCGATGAGCGGAGCCAGCGCTGTACCCACGGCCAGGGCGGCGAGACCGCCGAGGCCACGAAGCTGCCCCAATGCGGCGACGCTGCCGTCCGCCGTGTCCGCGATGGGGACGAGGAACGTGCTGTAGATGGTGAAAGGCACCAGTCCCACGGCCGAGGCGAGCATGAAAGGCCACAGGACGCGGGTCATCTGCCAGTCGCCCGGCACGGCGTTGCCGCTCACCGCCGTCTTCGGTGCGGCTTCGGCGGGCTGCTCCGCCGAACCGGCGGTGCCGTCTGCCGCCGGCTGCTTCGTCTCGCTGCTCATGCCTGCTCCGCCCGGTACCGGTAGAGCGCGGTTGCGTCGGCACTGAACTGGGAGAAGGGGAAGGGCTCCGCGGACAGCGCGGTGAGGCCCGCGCCCAGGAAGGCGCGGGCGACCGCGCTGCCGGTCTGGGCGTAGACGACGAGCGGCATCTCGTGCTTGCGGCAGTGCTCCAGGATGACGTCGAAGCTGCCGTTGCTGAGGGTCATGCCCGTGGCGATCACTGCGTCGGCGTCGGTCAGCACCTGGTTCATGTCATCGGTGACAGCGTCGCCCCAGTTGGTGGTGCGCAGGTTGAAGTCGCAGGGCAGCGGGACACCGCCCTGCTCGCGTATCGCAGCCACCAGCGGGTTGACGACGCCGATCAGGGCCACCTTGGCACCGGGGGCGATGTCGAGCAGCCCGGCGACGGCCGCGTCCCTCGCCTGAGCCCGGGTTTCGGGCGTGCCGGTCGGCAGCGTGACCGTCTCCGCCGTGGCAGCAGTGCGGTGCGGCTGGACACGGCCCAGGTATGCGTCGAGGGCGGCGATGCGCACGGGGGCCGAATCGCTCTGTATGAGGTGGTCGAGGGTGTGGCCCGAGGCCTCGGCGCAGAACTCGGCGGCGAGCTCGCCGGGTTCGAAGGAACAGGCGCCGAAGGCGTCACCCGACCTCAGCAGGAGGTAGTGGTTGCGGTAGGTGACCTGGCTTCCGGCGAGCCGGGTCGTGTGGTGGAGCCAGAACGCACTGGTGACGGCCAGCTCCTGGGGAGGCGGCCCATAGGCGCCGTCGAGGACGGCCTGCTGGAGGTCGGGCACGGAGTGCGGCTGAGAGGCAGTCATGCGGGGTTCTTTCTGTTCTGCATACGAATGGGGCATGGATCAGGGCAGCTCTGCCAGCCGCTCGGGCCGGTACGGCAACTGCGCGAGTGTCGGGCGGCCGCCGGGCTGGAAGCACAGGAGCAGGGAACGGCGGTCCCTGGTGCTCGTATTGGGGCCCGAGCGGTGCACGATGAGGCCGGGAAACATGAGCACGGAGCCGGCCGGTGCCTCGACGGTCACCGCTCCGCTGACGTCGGTCCGCGCCGTGTCGACGAGCAGCCCGGTCGGCTCGGCGCGGTCACGCGGCGCGGGCCCGGCCAGGTGGCTTCCCGGGACGATCTCGACGGCGCCGTTGTCGGCGGTCACCTCGTCGAGGAAAATCATCGCGGTGGCGATGTCCTGGGCGTCAGGGCCTGCGCAGCAGTACCAGTACGGATGGTCCTGGTGCCAGCGGAACTCCGAACCTACGCCCGCCCTCTTGAAGTTGAGCTTCGAGGTGAACGGCCCCAGCCGCTCGGTGTTCAGCAGCCGGCGTATGGGTGCAGTGAGCCGCTCGTCGGTCCACAGGGCGTCCAGGCCGGGATTCAGGTGCGTGACGGGTGCCAGGCTTCGCACGGCAGGGGGGCGGGCGTCCGGGTCCCAGTGAACAGTGCTGCCGTCCGCCGTCTCCAGCCGGTGCCCGTCCGGCCACACGGTGACCTCCGTCTGCCCCTTCAGGGCTTGCTCGGTCACCCGGGAGAGCACCGCCTCCGCGGCCTGCGCCAGGGCCGAGGTCTTTGCAGGACCGAAAAGCCGGCGGTACAGGACGAATCCGCGTGAGCGCTGGTCGTCGAGGGACACGGCAGGACACCTTTCGGGAACGGGGACGGCAAACGGGACGAGGCTAGGCGGCCCCGGGCACCAGGAGCGGTTCGCCGCGCAGCAGTGCGCTTTCACGAGGTGGCCAGTCCATTGCTGACCAGGGGTGGCGCAACTCGTCCTGTGCGGTGACCTCGTGGGGCCGCATCGCGCCGAGGCCGATGGCTTGGGGGTGGTTGGCGTAGGCACTGTCGACGTAACGGTGCCCGGTGTCGGCGGCAAGGAAGACATAGGTCCTTGAGTCGTCGCGCTCGCGCTCCCAGAGCGTGGCGAGGTAGGCGGCGCCGGCCGAAAGACCGGCGAAAATGCCGCTGGCCCGCAGGAGTTCGACGGCGCCGGACATGGCGTAGTCGAAGTTGACCCAGTGGATACGGTCGTACAGATCGTGGCGGACGTTCTGGAAGGGGATGGAGCTGCCGATACCGGCGATGATCATGTCCGGGTCGGTGACGTGCTCGGCGCCGAAGGTGACGCTGCCGAAGGGCTGGATCCCGATGAGCGTCACCTCACGGCCTGCTTCGCGCAGATATGTAGCAATGGCCCCGGTGGACGCCCCGGTGCCTACCGCGCCGACCAGGGCCAGCGGCCCTTCGGGTACTTCCTTGCCGATCAGGTCGGCGACGTCGCGGTAGCCGAGGTAGTGGACAGAGTCGTGGTACTGCCGCATCCAGTGGTACTGCGGGTTCTCCCGCAGGAGTTCCCCGATCCGCTCGACACGCAGGTTCTGGTCGAGGCGCAGGTTCTTGGAGGGACGGACCTGTTCCAGGGTGGCGCCGAGGATCTCCAACTGGACGCGAAGCGTCCGGTCGACCGTGGTCGAGCCGACGATGTGGCACTTCAGTCCGTACCGGTGGCAGGCGAGGGCCAGCGCGTGGGCGTAGATGCCGCTGGAGCTGTCGATGAGCGTGTCACCGGGCTTGACCTGCCCGGTCTCAAGGAGGTGGCGTACGGCGCCGAGGGCCGAGTACAGCTTCATCGTCTCGAAGCGCAGGCAGACCGCTCCCGGCGGAACGGTCACCACATCGGGTTCCTTGACCGCTTCGGCTATGTGCTCGTGCATGTCTTGCTCCTCCCCGTGTCAGGCGGCGTGATCGTGGCGCAGCTTGAAGAGGTACGCCTGGCAGTTGTCGCCCTCCCAGGTCTGGCGATGCGTGACCTCCGGCCGGAAACCGGCCTCGATGGCGTACGCGACGATGCTCTTGAGCTCCGAGGTGTTGGACACGATCAGATGGATCTCACCGTCGGGTGCGAGCAACTCCCGGTCCGTGATCTGGTCGAAGAACCGCGTCACGATGTCGATGCCCACGCAAACGTTGCGAATGACCGTTGGGTCGTCGCTGGTCCTCGTGCTGACCGCGGGCGGGTTGAAGGTGATGACGTCGAGTCGGGCGGAGGAGGGGAACTCCTCGAAGAGGTTGGAGACCAGCGGCCGGAAGACCGTGCCGGCGCGGTCGCCCACGATGCGTTCGTAGTGGGCGGTGGCCGTGGCGACGCTGTCCGGGTGGACGTCGGCCGCGTAGATCTCGCGGGCGCCCTGGACTCCCGCGATGACGGCCTCGACGCCGAGTCCGGCGCCGATGGCCGCGTACGACCGGCCCTCCAGCGGGATGGTGCCGTCCAGCAGGCGGTCGTGGACGATGCGGCTGGTGTCGCCCGGCTTGAAGACACCCGCCGGCAGGTCGAACGTCCAGCCGTTGTATGCGTAGGTGCGGTGAGTGTGGATGTCCGTTTTGGAGCTATTGATGGCGAGGATCTCGTCCCGGGGCAGGGTGTCGGGCAGCGCGTCGAGCAGTGCCCGGGCGTCGGTCTGTGCGGTCGTGGCGCCCGCTGCGGTCCGGTCGGTCATGTGTCCTCCGTGGTCGGGGATGTGGTGGGTGAACGTCGTGGGTCAGGGTCAGGCGCCGGACACGGACGAGGCGGTCGGACCGGTGGCCGCCGACGCGGTACCGAGGTCCATCGCACTGACCAACTGCCGGGTCAGAGTGGCTTGTGGGGCGTGCAACACCTGGTCGGGTGTGCCGGATTCGATGACATGTCCGCCGTCGATGACGACGATGTGGTGGGCGACGGCCGCGAGGAGTTCCAGGTCGTGACTGACCCAGAGCAGCGCGGTGCCGTGCTCCTCCCGGAGCCGGGAGAGTTCGCGGAGAACCGCTCGGGTCGCGTGATCGTCGAGGGCGGTGGTGATCTCGTCGCAGATCAGCACGTCGGGCGCGGCCAGTACGGCACGGGCGAGCGCCGCGCGTTGGAGTTCGCCGCCGGACAGGCCACCGGGGCGGCGCTCCACTGTGTCGGCGTCCAGCCCCAGACGGTCCAGCAGTTCCAGGGCCTCGCGCCGTGCCTCACCAGCGCCCCGGCCTCGTAGCCGTACGACGGTTCGGGCTACTTGTTCGACGACCGGGCGCCGCTCGTCGAAGGAACTGCGTACCTCCTGCCAGACGTACTGGACCCGCTGTTTCTGCTCGGCGGTGCGGCGGCGCAGGAACGGAAGGGGACGGCCGTCCAGGAGTATCCGACCGCGGTGGCGTTCGTGGAGTCCGGCCACGCAGCGGGCCAGGGTCGTCTTGCCGCTGCCCGACAGACCGGCCACGCCGACACACGCTCCGGCGGCCAGCTGGAGATCGACCCCGTGCAGGACCGGCCCGCGGCCACGGGTGTGGAGGTGTGCGGCGAGCTGTTGTACGTCGAGCACCGGCGGCTCACCGGTGGCGTGGGGCACGTGCCGTGCGGCGGTCAGGGGGCCCCGGACGGGCAGGGTGTCGGCCGCGTCACCGGACGCCGTCACACGTCCGTGGTGCAGGACGACCACGTGGTCCGCGAGCGCTCGGACCAGGTCGTGGTCGTGGCTGAGCAACAGGATCGCCAGCCCGGTGCGGGCGAGCTCGGCCAGCTCTCCGGCGAGCCGCATACGGGTCACCGTGTCGAGCCCGGTGCTCGGCTCGTCCAGGATCAAGACCCTGGGCCGGCACACGAGGGTCTGGGCGAGCGCCACGCGCTGACGCTGGCCGCCGGAGAACTGGTGCGGGAAGCGCCGCTCCGTGTCGCGTCCGGTGGGCAGTTGCGCTGCCTCAAGCGCGTCGGTGACCGGCGTGGGCCCGGGGGAGTGGTGCAGTCGGGCGAGTTCGGCGAGGACGGCGCCGGTGCGGCGGGCCGGGTTGAGCGTGCTGCCCGGGTGCTGGGGCATGTACGCCACGACCCGTCCCCGCAGCCCCGCCGCTTCCCCTGTGATCCCGTCCTCGTCCACGACGGTGACGGAGCCGGCTTCTACCCGGCCCTCGAGGCGCACGCCGGGGCCCGCCTCGCCCAGCAGCGCCAGGGCGGCCGTGGTCTTGCCGCTGCCCGAAGGGCCGACGAGCGAGGTGACCTGCCCCTCGTACAGGTCGAAGTCGACGGCGTCGAGGAGCACGGCGGCACCGGCCCGTGCGGTGAGCCCGCGCACGGTGACGACGGGTGTCCGCGAGGTCATCGCACTACCTCCTGGGTAAGGCGGGAGCGGGCCAGCAGGCGGTCGGCGAGCAGGTTGAGCCCCACGGTGAACATGACGAGCATCAAGGCGGGTGCCAGCACGGCCCACGGCTGGAGCAGCAGACCCTCGCGGCTGCGGGCGATGCTCACCGCCCAGTCGGGCGCGGTCGGGTCCAGCCCCAGGCCGAGGAAGTTGGCCGAGCCGACGAGGAAGACGGCGATGGTGACCCTGGTGCCGATGTCGGCGGCGACCGGGGACAGCACCGACCGCGCCACGTAGTCCAGTTGGATACGGGCACGGGACTCGCGCTGCACCCGCAACGCCTCGGCGACCGGGCTGCTGGCCGCATCCAAGGCGGCCGCCCTCACCAGCCGCGCCACGGGCGGTACGTTGACGGCCGCCACCGCGAGTGCGATCGCGACGGGGGACCCGCGCCAGCCCACCGCCACCACGCTGATCACCAGCAGGGTGGGCACGGGAAGCACCACATCCAGGGGGCGGATCAGCAACTCGTCGATCCAGCGTCGGCGGGCGGAGGCGGCCAGCAGCCCCACCAGCCCGCCGGTGACGTACGCGACCGCCACCGCGCCGAGCGCCATTCCGAGCGCGCTTCGCCCGCCGTGCAGCAGCAGAGCCAGCACGTCGCGGCCCAACCCGTCGGTGCCCAACAGGAATTCGTCGCCGCCGCCCGCATACGGGGCGAACGCCCCGGGAACCGCGGGCTCGGCGAGCAACGGGCCGATCAGGGCGAGGCCCAGCGGCAGCACCAGCAGCAGCCCGCCGACGGAGGCCAGGGTCGTGCCCGGCCTCCCGGGCTCTTGGCCCTCTCTGAGCTTCACCGAAGGACCTCCGTCCGTGGCACGAGTCGATGGCAGATCAGGTCCGCCGCGAGGCTGAACAGCAGGGCCGCCACGGCCACCACCAGGGCCAGGCCCTGCACGGTGGGTACGTCGCGCGCCTCCACGGCCCTGACCAGGGCGGTCGCCACGCCGGGGATCGCGAAGACCGCCTCGACGATCAACACGCCGCCCACCAGGTTGTCGCCCACCCGGGCCAGTTCCTGAATGCCGGGGACCGCGGCGTTGGGCAGTACGTGCCGCAGCAGCAGCGTTCGGCGCGGTACACCCAGGCGGCGCGCCTGGATGACGTAATCGGCCTCGAGGACGGTCACCATGCCCGCCCGCACCTGCCGGGACAGCAGGCAGATCAGGCGGGCCGCGACGACTGTGACCGGCAGCACCAGCAGCGCCGGCTCGACGATCAGGTCGGCAGCGCCCACACCGACCCAGGTGGCCGGCAGCCAGCCCAGCCGCAACGACAGCCCCGCCACGAGCAGCAGCGCCAGCACGAAGTCCGGCACGGCGTTCAGCGCGAGCGTCACGGAAGTGACCGACCGGTCGAGGCGGCCGCCCTCGCGCAGGCCGGAGACGATGCCGAGCAGCACGGCGAGAGGCACGACGACCGCGAAGGTCACCGCAGCCAGCAACAGCGTGATTCCGACCGAGTCGGCCAGGATGTCCAGCACGGGGCCGCCGCTGACCATGGACGTGCCGAGGTCCCCCGTCAGCACGCCCTGCGTCCAGTCGGTGAAGCGTTCCAGGGCGGGGCGGTCCAGCTGGAGCTGTTCGCGCAGCGCGGCCACCTGCTCGGGCGTGGCGTCCTCGTCGCCCCGGACATCGGCGGCGTCGCCGGGCAGCAGCGAGGTCAGCAGGAACACCAGCACCGCGAGCAGGACCAGTTGTACGGCTCCGGTGGCGAGCCGCTGCAGGGCGTACCCTCGCATGCTCAGGCCAGCCACACCTTGTCGAAGCGCGCGGAGTCGAGCGTGTTGGGCGGGGCCTCCTCGACGCCGCGGACCCGGGAGGAGACGGCGTTCAGCCAGTCCGGGTGGCCCCACACCAGCAGACCGCCCTCCTCGTGGACGGTGCGCTGGAGTTCCCCGTACAGGCGGGTGCGCTCTGCGACGTCGGTGGTGGACTGCGCCTTGGCGAAGTCGGCGTCGAAGTCCTTGCGGCGCCAGCCGGAGGCGTTGAAGGCGGACTTGGTGAGCAGGCGGTCGTTGAGGTAATTGGGGATCGTCATGGCGCCCGAACGGTGGCTGCCCATCACGCCCTTGGTCAGCTGGTCCTTGAAGTACGTCTCTGCGGAACCATTCGTGATCCTGATCCGCAGCCCTGCGTCGGCGGCCTGTTCGGCGAAGAGGGTGGCCGCTTCGACGAAGCCGTTGGCCACGGAAGAGGTGTAGATGGAGACGGTTCGCTTGAGAAGGCCCGCCTTCTTGAGAAGGGCGCGAGCTTCCGCGACGTCGCGCTGCCGCTGCGGGACATCCTCGGGATAGTACTGGTAGCCCTTACCGAACATGTCGTTGCCGATGACGCCCTGGCCCGCCAGCACGACGTCCACCAGCTTCTGGCGGTCCGCCAGCAGCTTGAAGGCCAGGGTGACGTCGGGGTTGTCGAAGGGCTCCTGATCGCACTTCATGACGATCGCGTGGGCAGTGCTGCCCTTCGCGGCAACGATCCGCACCGACTTGTCGGCCTGCGCGGTGCGGGCGAAGGTCGGCGTCATCTCGTAGCCGTACTCCGCCTCGCCACCGCGCAGCGCGTTGCCGCGGGCGTCGGCGTCGGCGGACAGGATGCGCAGCTCATCGATGTACGTCCCGCCGTCCCAGTGGTCATCGAACCGCTCGGCGGCGAACGACCGGCCGGCCTCGAAGGACTTCAGCCGGAACGCCCCGGTACCGACGGGCTTGGCCGGGTCGCGGTATCGGGAACTGACGACGGCGGTACCGAGCGTGCCGAGCAGCGCGGGAAGTTCGGCACCGGGCCTGTTGAGCGTGAGCTCCACGACGTTCTTGCCGACGCCCCGGCTCTTCTTCAGGTCGATGACGGACAGAAGGGCCTGCGCGAAGTGGTTGGGCGCCTTCGGGTCGAGGATGCGACCGAAGCTGAACAGCACGTCCTCGGGCATGAGCTTCTTGCCGTCGTGGAAGAGCGCCTCCCGAAGGGTGAACCGCCACACCGTCGCCTCGGCGTTGGACTCCCATTTCTCGGCGAGCCGCGGCACGGGTGTCATCGTGGCGTCCAGGTCCACGAGCCGGTCGAACAGGGCCTTGGTGCGCGCCATGTCGATGGCCAGGGCCTCGGCGTGCGGGTCGATGGTCTCGGCTTCGCCACCGCCGGTGAACAGCGCCCGGAACT
The DNA here is from genome assembly GCF_009832925.1 of Streptomyces sp. Tu 2975. Classification (GTDB taxonomy): domain Bacteria; phylum Actinomycetota; class Actinomycetes; order Streptomycetales; family Streptomycetaceae; genus Streptomyces. The sequence goes on along the minus strand of NZ_CP047140.1, from coordinate 825,071 downwards.
GACCGCCGCGCCTGGGCTTGGCCTTGTCATCGGCTGCGCCGCCGCTTTCCGCGCCGGCTCCGCAACCGGTGAGCGCCAGGGCCCCGGCTGTTCCGGCGGCACCGGCCAGAGCCATGAACTCTCTGCGGTTACGGAATGTCGACATGCTGCTCCCCTGGCCGAGATGAACGTGGTCCCCCACCGCAGCCGCCCAAGGGCGGGCGGTGAGGGCCCGAACAGCATTGCGGTAATGAAAATGATTGTCAATGTGCCTGATGACTTCGCGGGCCTGCGCGTCGAAGGGGGACCAGGATGGGAATCGGCGCGCACTCTGGCGAACACCCAGGTGCACCAAACTTGAAGAGGAGAGCAGGGGATGGGTGGCCATGACGCTCGCTTGACGCTCTGAGCGCTCTGACCTGCTACTTCACCGCCCCTCGCCGGTGCGACACGCCTGACGCGCTGAAGGTCCGACCCGCAAATTGCCTGCGGCGCTGCCGCACCTGACCTACCGGCACACCACCAAGAGCACCGAGGCGAAGCGCAAGGAAGCCCGGACCGCCTCCCATCGCGGGGCGCTCGCTGATCTGCGCAAGCGCGGCCTGACCTTGGACGGCGGCAGCACCAGGACCGGGGAGAGGCTGCGCCTGCTGACACCGCAGGGTCTGGCAGCCGCGTCCTACGAACTGCAACGGTCCGGACGAGATGGGCGGCACCGCTCGTGGCGCGGGCCGCACCGGCGCCACCCACGCGATGACGGTCAACGAGACGATCCTCGCCCTAATGCGCCCGGCGCCGGATCTGGCGCTGCTGGAGAGCGAACCGATCGAAGCCCAGGCTGCCTCCCGAGCGGTGGTGGAGGCAGCCGATGGGATCGGCACGATCACCTCCTACGCGAGGGAGGTGCCGCTGCCGGCGACCGGCGCCCGGGGGAGTGCGGGCAGGGGCGGGGCGCAGGCGGACATCGTGGTCTCCGCCCGGCAGGGGGTGCCGCTGCTGTTCGTCGAGGTCGACAACTGCTTCGAGGACGCAGCCTTCATCGCTGCCGAGTTTGACAAGTACATGCGGTTCCTCCGCCGGAAGACGAAGGACACGGACGGCACCGAACGGCCGATGTGGCGCACCCGGTGGCCCGCCATGCCGGCGCGCCGACGGCCGTCTGTAGCCCGGCCCGGCCCGGCGCTGGCCACGGCCACCGGCGGGCAGCGTCCTGCGCGGGGCTGACCGGTTCAGTACGGCGAGGTCGTGAGCTGAGGTCACTGCCCCCTGCAGGACCATCAGTGGCTCTGCCTGTTCCGCGGGTTCCACCGGCACAGTGACGTCGAGGAAGAGACGAGGCCCGTGGAAGGCGGTGATGCCGTTCCAGGGTGTCCGGGGCCGCGTGGTGCGGTGCGTGCCCGGGACGCGGCAGCGTGAGTCAACACCGGTCGCCTGCCTCAGGTGCTCTCGTTGGTCGGGCAGCTGATGCCGTCGAGTCCGTCCCGTGCCAGGCCGTACTGCCGTGGGTAGTCACTGGCTCCGGGCAGGGAGAGGGCGGTGCGGAACTCCTTTCGTGCCTCGGCGCGGCGACCCGCTGCCGCGTAGGTGCTGCCGAGGCGGATGCGGACGTCCATCTCCAGCCCCGTGCTCGTGTGCTCGGTGAGCGTGGCCAGGGCCTGGTGGTGGGTGTCGACCGCGGAGTTCACGCTGCCCTGGGCGTGCTCCACGGTCGCCAGCCGCGACAGGCTCGCCGCGCGCAGCGGCAGGTCCCCGGCCTCGCGGGCCAGTTCGGCGGCCTGCAGCAGCACGTCCCTGGCCTCCGAGAACTGGCCGATGGCCAGATGGGTGTCGGCGAAGAAGCACAAGGCGTTGCTGAGCACTCTGGGCCGGCCGCTCTTCTCGGCGACAGCGAGAGCGGTCGCGCTGAGCTCGAACGCCTGCTCGTGCCGCCCCTGCTGGGAGCGGATCGCGCCGAGACTGGAGATCGCCATCGTGGTCAGCCAGGCGTCGTCGAACCCGGCTGCGAGCTCCACCGCCTCGTCCAAGTGGGTCACCGCTTCGTCGATGCGGCCCAGCATCCACTCGGCGATCCCCAGACCGACGGCGGAACGCGCCCATTCCCGTAGATCGTCCTCGCCGCCACCGTGGAGGAGTGCTTCGGTGAACCACGTGTGCGCCCCCTGCAGCCGCCCCTGGTAGACGTCGATCATTCCCAGGCAGTTGCGCAGCGAGGCGGACATCCGCCGGTCGGTGGCCCGGTCGGCACATGCGAGCGCAACGTCCAGCGCGGTGCGGCACTCGTGGTACCGGCCCTGGCACACGAGATGGTCGACCAGGGCTTCTGCGACCCAGCATGCCTCGTCGAACCGGTCCGCGGCGGCGGCGTAGGCCACGACGTCGACAAGTTCTCCGCCCGCCGCGTTGAGCCATGCGGAGGCTTCCCGCCGGCTGCGGAAGGGGGCATCGGCGATGTCAGGACCGGTGGGGAAGGCCTCGGGGCCCCAGTCGCCGGCCGTGCGGCCCGCGGCCGTGTAGAGGCGCAGCACGGCGGCGCGGTCCGCGGCGGCCTGCTCCGGCGCCTCGGCCGCGAGGCGCCGCGCATGCGCCCGTACGAGATCGTGCAGCCGGTAGCGGCCCGGATGCGGCTGCTGCAGCAGGCTCGCGTCGACCAGGTCCTCGAGAAGACCTTCGGCGTGCTCACAGGAGCCGCCCAGCATCGAGGCGAGAACGGGACTGTCGAAGACGGCGGTCGGAACCAGGCCCGATGCACGGAAGACACGCCGCAGTTCAGGTGTCAGCTGGTCGTACGACATCCGGAAGGCGGCTTCCACGCTGCGGTCGCCGGCCCGTAGCTCGCCGAGACTGCGTGTGTCGTCCGACATCCGGCCGGCCAGATGGCTCAGGGTCCAGGACGGGCGGTTCTGGAGCCGGGCGCTCGCTATGCGCAGCGCGAGCGGCAGACCGCCGCACCGCCGGGCTAGCTCGAGAGCCGCCTCGGGCTCGCCGTCCGTGCGGGACTCCCCGAGAAGCTCGCGCAGCAGACCGACCGCGTCGGCCGTGTCCAGGGGCTCCACGGTCAGCCGCAGATCGGCGTCGAGACCGGCCAGGCGCTGCCGACCCGTGACCAGGACCCGGCTTCCCGGCCCGGCCGGCAGCAAGGGGCGCACCTGCTCGGCGCTGCGGGCGTCGTCGACGACGAGCAGCAGTCGCAGTCCGCTCGTGGCCGCACGCCAGGCCGTGACCAGGTACCCCAAGTCGTCGTCCACCTCGTCGGAGAACTCGTCGCCACCGCGAACCGCACGCAGCAGCCGGCGCAGTGCACGCCGCGGGCTTCCGTTCTCGTACGGGGCGCCATGCCCGTGGAGGTCCACGAACAGGCAGCCGTCGGGATAGGCGTCGCTGAGCGCCCAGGCAGCGCGCACCACCAGGGCCGACTTGCCGACACCCGCCGTGCCGTCGACCGCGACCACGGACACGGCGCCGGCGGGCGCGGGAGCGGTGAGCAGGGCGAGTTCCCTCTCGCGGCCTGCCAGGCAGACGGTGTCGCCTGGCAGCTCGTTTCGGCGGGACCAGGCGACGCCGGGGCGGTCGGACCCGGGGGAGGGACGACGCCCGGTCCGGGGCTCCTCTGTCCGTGTCCCCCTGTAAGCGGGGACGGTGGCCGCCTGACGCTCCGCCACCGGGCCGAGCAGCAGGCGGTCGTCCCGGCGCAGAACGGCCTGGTGCATGGCCCGCAGGTCCTCGCCGGGCTCCACTCCCAGCTCGTCGAGGAGGCGACGGCGCATCTCCCGGTGAAGGGCAAGGGCCTCGGCCTGTCGGCCGCTCCCGTACAGCGCACGCATCCGCAGCGCGGCGAGCACCTCGTCGTACGGCTGGTCCAAGGCCGCGGCCATGAGTTCGTCCAAGGCCTCCGCCCAGCGGCCGATCGACATCAGGCACACCGCCCGGTCCTGGTGCAGCATGCGCCGCTGCCGGGCGAGGCGTTGGCGCTCACCATCGGCGAACGGCCCCGGCAGACCGGGCAACGGCTCGCTGCGGAACAGTTCCAGTGCCCGGCTGCCGTGCTCCAGCGCGGCACCGAGGTCCCCGGAATCCTTCGCGCGCCGGGCACGGGAGGCCTCCTCGGCGAGGTCCGCGAGGTCGGTCCGTGCTCCGCCGGGCACGAACCGGTAGCCGCCGCGCCCGCCGTCGATGACCGACCGGCCGGGACCGGCGGCGGCCACGTCGAGCACCTTGCGCAGCGAGTAGACGTAGCTCGGCAGCACCCGGTGGCCCGTCGCCGGAGGATCGGAACCCCATACGTCGGTGAGGAGCTGTCCATACGTTACGAAGGACGGTGCACGCAGAATGAGGACGGCGAGTACCGCCTGCCGCCGTACCGGGCCGAGAGCGAGCGTGGCGTCACCGCGGTGTGCCCGTACCGGCCCGAGAAGATCGATCCGCAGTTCGCCGCCCGTATCGACCGCGTCCCGGCCCGGCTCCTTCGCCTGCACGCCCATTGCCCAGCCCCCGTGTCTTCGCGCGCCCCGTGCCTGCGCAGCCGATCGAATCCTCGGTTCACGAGAATTTCATCGACTTTGCAGCGCCTCACAGCAGAGTCTGCCCGGTTGCTTCGGCCGCCGCCGAACCGGGACGAGTGGTCTGCCACACACGACGGTGTGGCCCCTCAGACGGTCCGCGGCTTTCAGCAGACACATCATCGAGAGAGGTTGTTGCGCAATGTCACACGTCAACCGTGCGCCCGGCACCGGGCCCACCCGCCGCGGTGGACGATGGGAGCGCTACCGGGTCGCCCACCCGTTCTCCCTTCAGGACCAGGCGGCCCTGTGGGGATCGATCACGGGCGTCGTCGGACTCGCCGTACTGCTCGGCTGGGCACTCGACATGAAGGGCGGCGTGATCATCGTCGCAGCCGCGCCCTTCATCATCTCCTGGTTCGAAAAGCGGCGTACGGCATTCCAGTTCGACGCGGCCGGAGCCCGGTTCGGCGAGGTGCTGCTGCCGTGGCCCGACGTCACCGAGTTCGTCGTCGCCGTACCGCCGGACAGCGGCGACGCTCTGATCGGTGCGAGGCTGCGCCCCGGGGCGTCCCTGCCGACGGGCGTGCCCGAGCCGGCCCGTCACCCAGCCATGCCGGCGCACATCCATGTCGCCGTTCCGGGCACGAAGTTCGATCTGGCGAAGATGGTCCGCAAGGCGCGCAAATACGCGCCGTCGCACATTCGGATCGTGATCGCCGAACCGTCCGGCGAACGTGTGGCGACCTGACCATGCCGCACCAGCACCAGCACCAGCACCAGCAGCAGCACCAGCCTTGGTACCGGCCCCGGAGGCAGCAGCAGCAGCCGGTCGCGGACAACCCGTACGCCCCCGAGGGCGGCACACCGGGACCGCCGGGCCGAGGCAGGCGTTTCGGCAAGGGGCCGGGCATCGCCACGGCCCTCGTGCTCCTGCTCCTCGCGGCGGGCGGAGGGCTGTATGCCGTCAACGGCGGCCGGTCGGCAGACCCTCGGCGGCCGGTGGCGCAGGAGGAGCCCCGTGCCTCCGGGAAGCCCTCCGCCGACCCCACGCCCGCGGTCAGGACGCCCGGGACCCGGCGGGTGCCGACGTCGCAGGAGATCAACGCACACCGCGCACCGGGGGACGCGACGGCGTGGATCTTCAACGACCCGACCGACCTGCCCCGGCGCAGTATCGAGTTCCACGACCTGTGGATCGTCGGCGACACGGTCGTCCAGGCCGTGCACAGGAAGGTCTCCGCCCACCGGCTGTCGGACGGCGCCGAGGTATGGAGCGTGCCCCTGCCCGCCCCGGTCTGCGAGACACCGGTCGACGCGACTCCCGACGGCAAGGTCGTCCTGGCGTACAAGAGCAGCCAGGCCGTCCACGGCAACCGGTGCAACCAGCTTCAGATGATCGACCTCCGGACCGGAAAGCCGGGCTGGCACAAGGAACTGAGCGAGACCGGTCCCCGGGACGACACGATCACCGTGAACACCGCCATCAGCGGCGACGTCCTCGCAGTCGTCCAGGGCATGAGAGCCGCCGCCTACAGGGTCGGTGACGGCGCCAAGCTCTACGACATCCCCATGGAGAACCCCGGCAGATGCCATCCCGACGATGTGGCGGGCGGTTCCCGGCTCCTGGTGAAGTCCGACTGCGCGATCGACGTCGACCGCGGCAAGAGCTACAGCCAGCTCCGCGAGATCGACCCGCGCACGGGCACGGTCCTCTGGCGCCACCGGACGGCGCAGGGCTGGCAGGTGGGCAAGGTGCTCTCCGCCGACCCGGTCGTCATCACCACGTTCCACGCCGAGGAACGCACCGACAACTGGCGGGTGGTTGCACTGGGCCCGGGTGGAAAGCCGCGGACCACCGTCGATGCGAGGCCCAAGGGCTTCACGTACTGCGCCGGTGAAGGAAGCTCGGACGAGAACCTCCAGAACTGCAGTGGGGCCGCCGTCGGCGACGACACCGTCTTCCTGGGAGGCACCGACAGGGTCGGTGCGTACGACCTCGGCACGGGCAAGCTGGTCTGGGGCGTGAAGTCCGAGGACAGCACCCTCCACCCTCTGCGCGCGCAGGGCGGTGAGTCGGGTGCGCTCGTCTACGAGGCGGCCTCGCCGAGCCGCCCGGGCGGGATCGTCCAGCTCGGCAAGGGCGGCGCGGAGACGAAGCGGCAGGTGCTGCGGCACCCCGCATCGGCCCGTGCCACGGAAGCGGGAATGCTCGCCGGCCGCCTGGCCTGGACGAACGACCGGATCGTCATCACGCCGTCCGTCGTGTACGGCGATGACGCCAGGTCCCAGGCCCGCATGCTGTCGTTCGGCCCGGAGCACTGAGCCGCCGACCGGGGTCGCCCGCACGAGCCGGTCCGCCGCGGGAAGCGGCAGACGACGGCGAACCGCGCGCTGCATCGGCCCGCAGACAGGATCTCGCGAGGATCTTGTCTCGCGAGCGAGCGCCGTCACCGGTCGACTCGACGGTTTGCGAATGCGATTCCACCCGGCGGAGGTATCCACGCTCCTGCAGTCACTGCCCCGTGCCATGGCGACCGACCCCGCCGGCGACGTCATCGTGACCGCCGATCGCGATCAAGACGGCAAGACCGCCGACGGCTGGGCTTGGAACTTCGCCACGGGCACAGTCCTGGAGCCCAAGGCTGCCGCCCCGCTGCTCGGCAACCACGTCACGCTGCGGAGCGCCGAGTTCGACTGCAACCCTTTCGGCCGCTACAACTTGGTCGACCTCAGCACCGATGGCCTCTCCGCCACCGCGCTCACCGACGACGTGAAGGCCGTCATCACCGCCTACGGGGAGCCCTCGCAGCCGACCAACTGCACATCACCGTCCGGGGAGCCGACGACGCCGAACTGATCCACATCAGCGACCTGGGAGACCTTGCGGGGGCCTTCCTGGGGTCTCTGTCATGCCGGTGCCCCGATCCGGCGTCGGTGCTGGCTGCCAGCCTCGAGCGCTCGCTCGACGGTGGTCCGGGCCTTGCGTTCGTTGGGGTCGATCCCGGCGAGTGGGTTCACCTTCGCCGGGATCGAACGGCAAGACCGTCGAGGGGCGTACGGCGAGACCGTCGAGCAGATCAAGACCGGCAGGCGTATCGCCCGAAGCCGCACTGAGGCTGTCGTCTCTCGATGGTGCGCGTGGCGATCTGGCGCGTGTCTGCCCGGCCGCGTCGGGGGTACCGAGAAGGCATGCAAGCACTGTCACACGATGTGATCGAGTTGGTCCGTGGGGATATTGACCAGGTGAAGGCGGAGTTGGTGGCTGCCGTGTCCGAGGCGCGCCGAGGATCGGCGGCTCTGGGGGCGGGCGGGGTGCTCGGTGTGCTGGCCCTGCTGGCGGCTCAGGAGTCGGCGGTGCGGGCGCTGGAGCGGGTGTGGCCGGCGCCGCGGGTGAGGGGGGCGTTGGCGGTTGCGTACGGCATCGGGGCGGTGGCGTTCGCCGGGTATGGGTACGAGAGATTGCGCCGGGCCCGAGCCGCGTCAGGGGAGGCGCTGGCAGGTTCGCTGGACGCGGTGAAGGAGGTGGCCGACGAGTTGGCGCACTGACTGATGGGTCATCACGGGCGGACACGCCGCCGTCCCCGCCGCCTCCGGGACGGGGGCGGGGTCGGGCCCGTATCCGCTCACCGGCTCCCTTCCGCTCAGCCGGAGGAGGGCTCCGAAATCGTGGCTCATCCAGCGGAGTTGACGAACGGACAGAGCAGGCTCCCGCCATTGGCCGCCCCCTGCTCAGGGGTGTCCCCACACCTGCTGCGATTCCCCAGCTGTGAATGACCTCTTGGGGCAGGGGCCCGTTTGTCCTCGGCCGGTGATCAGGTCTGATTCGCGATCCGGCGGCCGAGCTGTTTGAGGAACTCCTGCAACCTGGACGCGGTGACCTCGAAGTCGTCGAACCGCGAGGCCGTGGTGGCTTCCAGACTTGTCCGCTGGCTCCGATCGCGTGAACGGCGGCGTGGAGACGGTCGGGCGCGCACCTCGCGCGGGCGACGGGGCGTATGGGTCGGCTGCCTGGCGCTGCGCGGCCGGTGCGCCCGGGGGCCGGACCGGTGAACCGCTTCCAGGCCGGGCTGCCGTGGTCGCGGGAGCTGCATGAGGGGTGGGAGGCGCCGAAGAAGGGCAGGGGGTCGTCCCGCCCGGCCCTCCTGGCTGGACGGACGAGCAGAAGGTCGTTTCTTATGCTTGAGCGGGGAAGGCGCGCCACCGGCATCCTCCTCGTCCACCTGCTCACTGACTGCATGCAGCTCATCGAGGGGAGCGCATGGTCGCAGGCAGAGCCTTCACCCCCACGTGCCTTGTCGTAGAGCGGATGTTCACGCCTGGTGGCTTCGTTCCCCACGGCGCTCACGGCGCCAGGCGGCAAGGACCGGCTCGATCAACTCCCAGCGTGCATCGAACAGATCCCCTGTCTAGGCGCAGGGCCGGGGCGGGTCACGCCTGCGGCCTCGCGCCCCGATGGCGAGGCCTGATCGCCTGCACGTCGTCGGGGCCCGGCTGTTGGACCGAATGAGCGAGCCGCCGAAGGGCTACTGCGTGGCGCCCGGCAGCGCGGCGCAGCCCGGTGGGCATTGTGGTTCCAGGTGACCTTGGCAGCCTCCCCAGAAGCGAATGGAGACGGTCGTGAACGATCGACCATCGAGCCCGGCCCTCCCGCCTGTGGTGGACAGAAAGACCTACCAGGAGGCGCGGGACGCTCTGCTCTCACGGGAGAAGGCGCACACCCGTGAAGGAGACGCGATCGCGGCGGCGCGGCGGCGGCTGCCCATGGTGGAGATCGATGCCGCCATCGAGGTCATCGGCGCTGAAGGGCCGGTCACGATCCTCGACGTTTTCGAAGGCCGCAAGCAGCTCATCGCCTACTTCCACGCCTGGTGGCCCGGACGCCCCGCCGCCGGGCAGTGCGAGGGTTGCACGTTCTTCAACAGTCAGGTCCGCGAGTTGTCCTACATCCACTCCCGCGACGCCACGTACGCCACGCTCTGCAAGGGCCCATACCAAGCAAGCGTCCGCTACCGCGACTTCCTGGGTTTGGACATGCCGTGGTACTCGGTTGAGAAGACGGCGCCGCAGCTCCTGGAGGGCCGTGACTGGCAGCGTCACCACCTCGTCTGCTACGTCCGCGACGGCAAGCGGGTGTTCGAGACGTACTACACCGGCGGTCGCGGCGTCGAGGTCATGGCGCCCACCCACGGGCTGCTGGACATGACCGTCTACGGACGCCAGGAAGCATGGGAGGACTCCCCCCGCGGCTGGCCCCAACCCTGGTACTCCGCCGAGAACCCTGAAGAGTGGCGCACGAACGGACGCCCCATCGCCCAGTGGTCCCGCATCGAAGCCGGCCGCTCCGACGAGCTGACCTAGTCATGCGGGAAGGGAGCCAGAACTGTCTGACTCCGGAAGCGCAACAGAACGAAGGCCCCGTAGAGAGCCACATGCCTCTCTACGGGGCTTTAGAAGCCATCTCATTCGGCGATTCCGCGGTAGCAGATGAGGGTGCAGGCGATGCTGGTGAAGGCGAAGAAGTGGAAGACGCGGTCGCACGACTGACTGGCCATCAGGAGGCGTCATGCATGCGAAGGGTGCCTGGGTCATCGCGTGCCTTACATTTCGGGGCCCTGGCCGGAAGGGGGCCCTGGTGCCGAACGGCACCAGGGCCCCTCCACACGTTCCAAAGAGATGCGCTCATGTCCGCAGGCGACTCGTACGTCCGTGCTGATGACGACGCTCCACCGCCTGCACCATGGTCCTGAAACGTCTGCCGACGTCCCTCTCAGCGGAAGTCCGCCGCATGGTCCACTGCCCACTGCTGAAAGGATCGGGCCGGGGTGCCCGTGATGCGCTCCACTTCCTCGGTGACAGGTTCCGGATTGCCGAGCATCGCCGCCTGGGCCGGCAGTACGGCCTCCACCAGCTCTGCCGGGTAGCCCGCGGCCTTCATCTGCTCGACGGCCTCGTCCAGCGTGACCTCCTCGAACCGGACCGGTCGCCCGACGGCCTCGCCGATCAGCGCCACCTGCCGTTCCTGGGTGACCAGCTCGGGGCCGGTGATCAGGGGGCGCGCGCCGAGCAGGGCGTCGCCCGTCAGGGCCTGAACGGCGACCGCCGCCATGTCCGCCTCGTGGATCAGCGGGCGGGCCAGCCGTGCCAGCGGCGCCCGTACCGCACCGGTGGCTCGGACCTCCTCTGCCCAGCCCAGCGTGTTGCTCGCGAACCCGGTCGGCCGCAGTGCCGTCCACTCCAGGCCCGATGCCTCGATCAGCCGCTCCAGCTCCGTGTGGAACATCGTGATCGCCTCGCCGGGCTTCTCCTTCTCGGCCCCCACCCCGGCGGATGACAGGTACACCACCCGTCGCGCGTGCTTCCCGATCGCGTCGATCACGTCCGACGCACCCTCGGCACTCAGGAACGGCCACACCAGGAAGACCGCGTCGATGCCCTCCAGAGCTGTGCCCAGCGAGGCGGGATCACCGAGATCGCCGCGTACCGCCTCCACACCCTTCGGGAAGTCCGCCTCCCCTCGCACCAGCGCCCGCACGGGCACGCCCGCCGCGCGCAGTTGGTCGACCACCGCGCCGCCGACGTTTCCGGTCGCGCCGGTCACCAGGATCCTGGGCTGTGTCATCGAAATCTCCTCGGCTCGCTGTTCGATGACGCGACTCTCGTACCTCAACCAAGGTTGATGTCAAGCCTCGGCCATCGTCGCGGCTACCGCGCTTCGGCGAAGCGCGCCATGTGCTCGTCGTCGAGCCGCACCCCGCGCGCGGCGAGTGCCTCCTCGATCTGCTCCACCCGGCTCACGCCGACGATGGGATCGATCCCCTGCCGCATCAACCATGCGAGGACCACCTGGTTCCTCGTGGCCGCGATTTCACCGGCGACGTCGTCCAGGACGGCGAGCACCCGGCTGGTCCCGGGGTGATCGTAGGTCGGTGGCAGCGGCTTGTCCGCGCGCACGTAGGAGCCCCACATCAACGCGCTGTACGACCAGACGGCGAGCCCTTCCGACCGTGCGAGGTCCATGTCCTCGGCGGTGAGCATGCGGTGGCCCGCTTCCGCGAGGGGGGTGAGCGGCCGCGGCTGGACGAGCGAGTGGCGCAGTTGCAGGGCGGTCCACGGCTCCACGCGCTGCTCCCGCGCGAGTGACCGGGCGCGCTCGACGCGCCAGGCGGCGTGGTTCGCCGCACCGACCCGCAGGACCGTTCCCTGCGCGAGTTCACCGAAGGCTCCGACCGTTTCCTCCAGCGGCACCGTGCGGTCCTCGGCGTGGGCCCAGAGCAGATCGATGCGATCGACGCCGAGTCGGCCCAGGCTCTCCTTCACGCCGGCGTGGACGGCGTGGGCCGAGAGTCCTTCGGCGCTCTCGGGCCAGGAGTGCGGGACGAGCTGGTTCTGCCGGACCTTCGTCGCGATCCGTACGGCATCGCGTGCACCCGGGCGGGCCCGGAGCCACGCCCCGATGAGGCGTTCACTGGCGCCGCCGACGCCGCTGGGGTCGTTCCAGAACGCGTAGCAGTTCGCGGTGTCGAGCCAGGCACCGCCGTCGGCGACGAAGGAGTCGAGGATCGCGAAGGCCCGCTCGCGGTCGACGCGGGTGCCGAAGTCCATTGTTCCGAGGACGATCTGGGGATCGGTGGTGTTCATGTCCCTCAGGCTCGGCCCTGGAGTGCGCTCCAAGGCAGGTGCCGGACGACGATTCAGAACGGCGGGGCTTCGGCGCATTCGCCTGTCCCGTTGCTCGCCCACCACAGATCGTGATCTTCCATGCAGGTGGAAGTTCACGAGCGGCGATGCCGTTCGCGTTGTCCAGGGCGCTGGTGTCATGGCCCCAGGCGTTCAGCGCGTCCAGTGTGCGGTCGCGTTTGTATCGGTCTGAACTGGTGGTGAGCAGGCGGTGTGTGCAAGTAGCCAGCTCATTCCGGGCGGGACGGTCACCGAGGACCTCGCCGCCATCGAGGCCGCCGCTCCGCCTCAGCCGGTCGCCGGCACCCGCTACGACGCGACCGGCCTCACCTTCGTCGACAACTGAGTGTCGCCCACGGGCAGAGCCCGGCCCGAGCGCCCACCCGCCCGAAGCGTGCAACAGGCTCCAGCCGGAGGGAGGGGCCTGTTCCGGTCGCTTGGAGCCGGCCCTGCGATCGGGGATTTCGCAGCTATCTCGACAGGGAAGGTCGGGAGCGCTTCATTGAAGGGGAGCGGCCTCGGACGCCCAGCCCCTCGACGGAGACGCGGCGGAGACCGGCCGTGCGGACGGGGCCGGCCGTCAAGCATCCAAGCAGGAGACCCCGCGATCAGGCCTCGCGGGATCCCTCGTACATCGCTTCGACGACCTCGGCGTATTCGCGCTCGACGACAGGGCGCTTGATCTTGAGGCTCGGGGTCAGTTCCCCGTGCTCGACGTCGAGGTCGCGCGGCAGTACCGAGAACCTCTTGATGGTCTGCCAGCGCTGCAGGTCGCCGTTGACCCGCTGGACGAATCCGTCGATCAGCTCGTGCACCTCCGGCGAGGTGACGACGGCGGTGTAGCTGCGGTCGGCGAGGCCGTGGGTGTGTGCCCAGGGCATGATGACCGTCTCGTCGAGGGTGATCAGGGCGGTGCAGTAGTTGCGGCCGTTGCCGATGACCAGGATGTTGCTGACGAACGGGCAGACGGCCTTGAAGCGGCCCTCGATCTCGGTCGGTGCCACGTACTTGCCGCCGGAGGTCTTGAACACGTCCTTCTTGCGGTCCGTGATCCGAAGGAAGCCGTCCTTGTCCACTTCGCCGATGTCGCCGGTACGGAACCAGCCGTCGCTCTCAAGGACCTCGGCGGTCTTCTCGGGAAGGTTGTGGTAGCCGCGCATGACGCCGGGGCCCTTCAGGAGGACTTCTCCGTCCTGCGCGATACGGACGTCGGTGCCGGGCAGCGGTCGACCCACCGTGCCGACCCGGTAGTCGTCGGCGGGATTGACGGTGCAGGCCGCACTGGTCTCCGTCAAGCCGTAGCCCTCGAGGACATGGACACCGGCGCCGGAGAAGAAGTAGCCGATGTCCGGGGCGAGGGCGGCACTCCCGGAGACGCTGCCGCGCAGATTGCCTCCGAAGGCGGCCCGGATCTTGCCGTAGACCAGCTTGTCGGCGACGGCGTGCTGGACGACGAGGGGCAGGGGCACCCGGCGTCGTCCGGTTGCCGCCATGCTCTCCTGGACGGTCCTGGCGTAGGCGCGGGCGACCTTAGCCGCCCAGAGGAAGATCTTGTACTTGGCGCCCCCCTCCGCCCTCGCTCTGCCGGCGATACCGTTGTAGACCTTCTCGAAGATCCGCGGCGCGGACGCCATCACGGTGGGCCGGACCGCCGGCAGGTTGGTGACGATGCGGTCGACGCGCCCGTCCACCGCCATCACATGACCGGTTCTGATCTGTCCGGAGATCAGGGCCTTCCCAAAGACGTGGGACAGGGGCAGCCACAGGAACTGCACGTCGTCGGGACGCAGCAGCCCGCTGACCTCCTGGGCGACGCCCTGGTAGGACCAGCAGTCATGCACCAGCCGCACCCCCTTGGGCCGGCCGGTGGTACCGGAGGTGTAGATGAGGGTGGCGAGGTGCTCCCGCTCGATCCCCTGGACCGCCCGCTCGACCGCCCGTGGGTGCTCCTCCGCGTATGCGGCGCCGCGCTTCTCCAACTCGGCGAGGGACAGCACTTCCAGCCCCTCCACCTGGGGGACATCCGTCACGGGGTCGAAAAGGATCGCGTGACCGAGCTGCGGCAGGCCTTCCGCATGGGACACCACCTTGGCCAGCTGCACGGCATCCTCGACGAAGATCACCCGGCTGTCGGAGTCGGCGAGGATGTACACCGTCTCCTCGGCGTTGGTGCTGGGGTAGACGGCAGTGGCGGCGGCGCCCGCACACATCACGCCCAGGTCGGCCAGAATCCACTCCACCCGGGTCGAGGAGGCGATCGCCACCCGCTCCTCCCGTCGCAGGCCGAGGGCGAGCAGGCCGGCCGCGATCACGCTGACGCGTTCGGCAGCCTGCGCCCACGTCAGCGAGCGCCACTGCTCGGTTCCGGACGCACTGTCGCCGACCGGGTAGCGGTATGCCTCGCCGTCGGGTGTGGCCTCGGCTCGTGAGAGAAACAGATGCGCCACGGAGACCGGGCGGTTGTCCAGAACGGACTGCGGGGAACTCACATCGACCTCCGGGCCGTGGCGCGCCCACTACGACCTGCCAACTGGCAAGTAACTCGGAATTGAGGCTGAGAGTAAGGGAAGACCGCCGGTCGCGTAAGGGATGCCGGCACAGGAGGTTGGTGTCGAACGGATCTCTGCGCACGGCAGGGGCGTTCCGGCGCGCACTCCGGCCCGGCAGAGATGTGAGGCACGCGGGTCCGGTCCGGGGACGGCCTGCGAGGCGTCGACGAGATGCCCGCCGTAGTTTGGGAGCCGGCAGCACCTGACCGCGCCTAATCCGCGACCGGTGTTGAAAGTTGTCCTGCTGCCGGCGGCCGAGGCGGCGCGCCGGATCGCCGGGGAGCAGGAGCCAGTGCGCGGCCGCACGTCCTCGCCTGCGCTGCCGGGCATCGGCCCTGACGAGTGGGCGGCTTCGTCAGACTGCTCTGTGAGCTCACCGGCGCCGACCCTGCCGGCTGGACGGCCGGTGTCCCCGCGCCTGGCCGGTGTGCCGGACCCGGCCCGCACCGGCCCAGGGAGCGGCCTCGCGCCGAGGTGTTGTGGGGGGAGCAGGCGCTGTTCGACCGACCACGCCCGGGACACCGGCGAGGACCTCGATGACGCCCTCGCCCCTCTGCACGGCCTCGCCGTCGCCCCGCGCCCGGCAGCGCATCGCCACAGGTGATTGCGATACACGAAGGACCGCAGCCGCCCTGGCCGATCAGGTACCTACTAGGTACCATGGCCGTATGCCGTCCTTGAACATCACCTTCTCCGACGAGGAACTCGAAGCGGTCCGCGCCGCCGCGGCCGCCGAGGGCAAGTCCCTCAAGCAGTACGTCCACGACCTGCCGCTGCGCGAACAGCAGCGCCTGCAGTTCGTCCGCTACGCCGTCTCCTGGGGCGAGACCCACCGCGGCGAGTTCGACGACGCCTTCCCCGACGAGATCCCGCCCACCGCCCGCCGCCAGGGGGCGGACGCGGCCTGATGATCCTCTACATCGACGTCCCCTGGCTCCTGGACGTCCAGGAACAAGCCGTCCCCGAAGACGTCAGCGTCGCCGACTACTCCGCCCTGGTCGCCGCCGTCGCCCGCCACAAGACCCGCATTCCACGCCCCGCCACCGCCGACCCCGACCCCGCCTGGCGCGCCGCCGCCCTCCTGCACACCCTGGTCCGCCTGCAGCCGCTGCCCTACCGCAACAGCCTCTACGCCTGCCAGGTCACGGCCGCCTACATGCATGCCTCCGGCGACGGCATCGACCCTCCATACGGCGCCATGGTCGACCTCGTCCGTGACATCCAGGCCGGCAAGACCAGCGTCTACCAGGCAGCCGACCGCATCCGCACCTGGCGCATCTGACGACCGCAAACTCGCCTCGTCCATGATCCGCTCCGGCGGACTGGTCCGAACCGACTACGGCTCCCACCACCTCATCACCGCAGTCGCCTGGCGCAACCGACAGGCACTCACGCCGTAAGCGGTCATCGGCCTGAAGTCGCCTGCGCCGACGTATGGATGATCGCCGCATGCCTGCGCGGAGTGGTCCGTCTCCGACGACGCCTGGGTGCTCGTGCCGTCGGAAGACTGGACGCGGGTCGGTGACACGTCATACGCCGACCTCTCCCGCTGACCTGTCACAGGCGGCCAATAGCCTCTCGCCATGCAGACAGCGCTGATGATCTACGACGGGCCCGCACCGGCCGATTCCGACCTCCCGCGGACCGGGGGCGTGCCGCTGGCTCCGGCCGGCTTCGCCTGGCCCATGTGCGGCTGTGGAGGGCCGCTGCAGTTCTTCGCCCACCTCCCCGTCGAGGACGGTGTCCTGTCGGTGTTCGTGTGCCAGAACGACCCTGGCGCGTGCGAGTTCTGGGAAGCGACCTCAAGTGCCAGCCGGGTCTTTCTGTTCACCCGGGAGGAACTGCGGCCGGTAGCTGTGCCCGAGGCGGGTGTGACGCTGCTGCCCGCCACCTCGGCCATCCGCACTCACGTCGTGACGATGGACCCCGAGGAGGCCGGCGACGAGGAAGGGATCGAGCCTGACGCCTACGACCTTGCACGCTCGGGATGGAAGAGGGGACCCGAAGACCGATTCGGGAAGCAGCGCGAAGTGCTCGGGTCGCTCGGAGGCAGTCCCTCCTACCTTGAGGACGACCGACTGCCCGTGTGCCCCTCCTGCACTGGCACGATGACGTTCGCGGCAAACCTGGAGGAGGGGATTTCCGCGGAGACGGCGATGAACCTCGGCGGTCAACTGGGCTACATCTTCGTCTGCCGCACTTGTCGCGAGGGATCCTTCCTCACGGACTGAGGGCCACCGGCGAGGGTCACTTGACGGGTGTCGCCGTCGCCGGTTCGAGACGCTGCAGAGCGCCTCTCGGCGAAGCCGGCACTGCTCGTTTGAACCAGGACCCAGCTGAAGGGCTACCGCCGGCCACCGACCAGTACTGCCGCTACACCGGCGAGTGGATCGGCACCAAGCTCCGCTGGGGCCTGGCCGTCGACAAGCTCGAGTGTGATGCGCTCAAGACCTTCGCCGACGGTCCCTGCGAGGAAACCGTCATCGACCACCAGCCAGCCCAGTAGAGCTCCAGCACCACCAGGTCGTGCAGCACCGGGTGACCCGGTGCCCTCCAGGGCGTTGATCAACCGTGACGACAACACCCTGGGGATCGAGGGCGGCCCGCTGGACGGCGGAGCGGCGACAGTGGCTGCCGATGACGACGACCGGCCGCCCTACAGGCGCTGCTGGAAAGGTGCCGTGTGTGTACGTACGCGAGCCGTTCGAAGTCGAGCCTTGCGACCCTCGATCGCACTACTGCCACCGAGGCGCGAGCACAGCCTGACGCGCTCGGCTCCCGCTATCGGATGGGCTCCGCTCTTCTGAGCAGTCCGTTCCGAGGCCTGCGCAGGGAGAGGCTGAAGCCGCGCCTCGCTTCGAGAAGACCACCCATCCCCCGCGGGTCCTACGCGCTCGCTGTCGCGCCCCGGGGATCCAGGGCGGAGCCATGGCAGGATCGCGGCGACGCCCTGCGATCGATGCGTGTCTCTGGCCTGCCGCCTTGGGCCGATGGGCCCGACCTGCGCACACTGGAACTATGCGCGAAATGATCGTCGGCGGCACAGCGGAGCGTGAGGATCTACTTGCTGCGGCCGTCGTCGAAGCGGTCGAAGGAACCGGCGCTTATGCGGGGAGTGTTTTTCTCCGCTCCCGCGACCGCCGGTCGATCGTGCTCGCCGCGACGTGCGGGGTGCCGCCCTCTCTGCTCGGGGGCTGGCGCCTCATTCCGGTGAACAGTCCCATCCCGGTCGCCGCAGCCTTCAGCTCCAGGCGAACGGTTCACCTGGCCGATGCGGAGGAGACGATGCGCCGGTATCCCCAGCTCGCGGTGGCTCTGCCGTACGCCTTCGGCTCCTGCTCCGTGCCGGTGGGCTCAGGTGAGGAGACCTTCGGCGCGCTGGCGATCGTCTGGGCGGCATCACCCGGCGGTGAAGGGATGTCCAAGGCCCAGCGCCGACACGTGCGGACCATCGCCGACCGGCTCGGTGACGCCCTCTCCGACCTCCGCGCCCGTACCGGCGATCCCGTCGAGTGCGACCCGCAGACGATTCCCGTCGAGACCCCGGCTCCCTCGGCACCGGCCGTGCGGGCCGGCCTGTTCGAGTGGGACCTTGTCACCGGCGCGGTCACCGTGGACGACGAGCTCTGCGCGATCTTCGGTCTCGAGCCCTCTGCTTTCGACGGACGAGCCGAAACGCTTGCTTCCTGCCTGCACCCCGGCGACCGCGCCGCCCTGCGAGCGGCCGCCCGCGCGGCAGCCGCCGAGGGTCGGATCACAGCGCGGCGCCTGCGCATCCGGGATCGCGGGGGCGGCAGCGAGGGGTACCGCACAGTCGAGTTGTGGGGCCGCGTGCTCGAGGACGACAGCACGCGGGCACGCACCCACCTGGTCGGTACGGTCGTCGACGCGCAGGCCGGCAGCGCGGCCGTAGCCGCGGTCGAACGGCTGCGGGACGGGCTGTTCTCCCTCGCCCCCGACGGGCGGGTCACCTACGCCAACCAGAGCGCCCTGCTGCTGCTGGGCGTGCCCGGCAACGACTTGCTGGGACGGTTTCTCTCGGACGTACTGCCGTGGCTGTCCGATCCCGAGGTCGAGTACCGGCACCGGTCCGCGATGATCTCGCAGGCGCCAGTCTCCTTCCTTGTCTGCCGACCGCCCGACCGGTGGCTCGCCTTCTCCCTGCATCCGGAAGCGGACGGGGTAACCGGCCGGGTGGTGCCCATCGGCGACGCGCCCTCGAGCACAACGCCATCCGCCTCCTCGGCCGAGACAGCAACCGGTGCCACCCCCGCGCGCCTGGGCGTCATGTACCACGTCCTGCAGCTGGGCAGCGCGCTGACCGAGGCGGTCACCGCCCGCGAAGTCTGCGAAGTCATCTCCGACCAGCTCCTACCGGCATTCGGCGGCCAGCAGCTGGCGATCTACGTGGTCCGCGACGGAACGATGCATCTGCTCTTCCACACCGGCCACCACGAAGACTTCCTCGACTGGCTGGAGGGCGTACCGCTGCATGCCCGCCTGCCCGGTACGGAGACCCTGACCTCCGGCACTCCGCTCTTCATCGAGTCGCAGCAGGACCTCTCCCAGGGCTACCCCGGCATCCCCACGGGCGACGTACGCTCCTGGGCGTATCTGCCACTGATCGCCTCAAGCCACCCCGTCGGCACCTGCGTCCTCGGTTTCGACGAGGTCCACCAGTTCACGGAGAGGGACCGCGGCGTCCTCACCGCGCTTGCCGGGCTGATCGCCCAAGCGCTGGAACGAGCGCGACTCTACGACTCCGAGTTCGCCCTCGCGCGCGGCCTGCAGCAAGCGCTCCTGCCGCACCGGCTGCCGGTAGTCCCGGGCATCCGCACCGTCGCGCGCTATCTGCCCGGCACCAGTGGAATGGACATCGGTGGCGACTGGTACGACGTCATCCCCACCGGTAGTGGGGTCGCTCTTGTCATCGGGGACGTGGAGGGTCACAGCATCGCCGCCGCGGCCACCATGGCCCAGTTGCGCAGCGCCGTGCGGGCCTTCGCGGCGGTAGGGCATACGCCCGGCGATGTGATGGCGGGCGTCAACCGAACCCTCGTCGATCTCGACCCCGGGCTGCTGGCCAGCTGCTGCTACATCGACCTCGAACCTCACGGCCACCACGCCTACGCAGTGACCGCCGGCCATCTCCCACCCCTGCTCCGCCGTCCCGACGCGACGACCAGTGCCCTTGAACTGGACATCGGCCCACTCCTCGGTGTGGATCGCGCAAGCGCCTATCCAGCAACCCGGATCAACCTCCCACCAGGGTCCGTCCTCGCCCTCTACACCGACGGACTGGTCGAGGAACGCGGCGCCGACATCAGCGAAGGGATCGACCGCCTGCGAGCATCCATGGCCCACACCCCTGGGGACACACCGGACGAACTCGCCGACCGGCTTCTGCACAACGCCCGGGGCTCTTCGTACCGAGCAGACGACATCGCCCTTCTGCTCACCGAGCTCGCTCCCGGTCACGGTGCCGAGGTGATACCCGATCACGGTGCCAGGTAGGACGCCGAGGCCAATGCGCCGGTGCGACCCGCGCCGGGGGTCCGTGGTGCCCACCTCGTCCGTCGACCTTTGCAGTTCGTCGAAAGGGGCTTCCTGCGGCGTCAGCAGAGGCGAGCGCTGTGTGAATACCGCCCATCAGCGTGGCTGGCCTGAGCGCACCGACCTCGTCGCCCTGGTCCGTGCCGGAGTCCGCTTCGAGCGCGGCCACCTCGTCGAACGCTCCGAGAGCCACGCGGCCTGACCGACCGCAAGGGCCCGGCAGCACGGCCGGCGGGGGGCGATGAGTTTGCCGGGTGCCTGAAGTCTTCCTTGTGACGTTCCCGCCCCGGCGGCGGATCAGGAAACGACGGATCCCGGTGGCATGGAGGAGAGAGGGGAGGCCAGGATGAACAATCCGATTCGGCTGTACATGTCGATGTCGCTCGACGGCTATATCGCAGGCCCGGACGATCGGCCAGGGCAGGAGCTCGGACATGCCGGAGGACGGCTCTTCAACTGGCTCGACGACCGGGGGTCCGACGGTCCGAGCGGCCAGGTCTTCCGCGAGGCGTCGGCGACCGGCGCGGTGATCTCCGGCCGTCGGACTTTCGAACTCGCCGGGCGCTGGCAGGGCGACCACCACGATGGCGTGCCGATCTTCGTCCTCACCCACCAGGTGGATGACGGGGACGTGCCACCCGGTCACGCGCGTTTCGTCACCGATGTCGATGACTGCGCCCGTCAGGCTCGCGCAGCCGCCGGGGACCGGCCGGTCATGGTCCATGGGGCGGGCGCGGCCCAAGCGCTCCTCCTGGCCGGGCACATTGACGAGATGGAGATCCACCTGATTCCGGTCCTTCTCGGGGACGGCAGACGGTTGTTCGACCACCTCGGTGGTGAACACATCGAACTCGACCTCGTCCGACGGCTCGAGGACCGGGACGTCACCCACCTCCGCTACCGGGTACGCCGACCCGAGGTGACCGCATGACGACGCTCTTCGTCGCCTACCGCGTCACCGATCTGGACCGCTCGCTCGATTACTGCACCGCCTTGGGCTACGCCGAACTGGGCAGGGTCGACGGCGGCGACGGAAGTCGCGTCGTCATCCTCAAGTTCCCCGGTGAACCGGCGGCCTCGCTCGAACTGGTCCACCGTCCCGGCGGCGGACCGGTCGACGTGGGCAGCGGTTCGACCACCTCGCGCTCCAGGTGGACATGCTGGCCGCCCCCTGGAGCGGCTGACCGACGCCGGCCTGGAGTCGGGACCTCTCCAGTACCCGGGCGGCCCTCGCGGCCCGAAGAGGTCGCGGCTCACCGACTCGGATGGCTACCGGATCGAGTTGGTGGAGTGGCCGCCCCGGACACCCGACGGCATCACCGCCGGGACTTCTCCTGAGCGCCCCGTGAGCTCAGCCTTGCCCGAGCGAGTTCCCGCCTCACCCCATACCTCCTGCCGGGTGATGATTTCCTTGCGGCCAAGCCCGGCCGTCCGTCCTTTCCCTGGGTGGTAACACCTGTTACCATTGGGGTATGGCGAAGACGCAGATCGGTGCACGGGTGGACGAGGACATCGCGGAACTCGCTAGGCAACGCGCCGCTGACCTCGGACTGAGCGTGGGTGACTATCTGACCCGCCTCGTGCAGGAGGACACCAGCGGTCTGCGCGCCCGGGCCGTGGACGCAGCAGCCCGCTTCCTCGCCGAACACCAAGGCGTCTTCGACGAGGCCGAGGACGCCCAGCAGACTCAGGTAGCGCGCGCCGCCTGATGGAACTGCACATCGACGTCCCCTGGATCCTGCAAGTCGCAGAAATCGCCGGAGCGGGCGATCCGGCCCCCGACGATTACGGCGTGCCTCTCGCCGCCGTCGCGCGCCACCGCGCCGAGTTCTTCGAGCAGCCCGTCTACGGCAGCCCCTACGCCAAGGCCGCCGCCCTCGTACATACTCTGGGTCGCTGCCGCTGGCTCGAGCGCTCCAACATGGCCGTTGCCGCCGCCTGCGGCGTCATGTACCTCGAAGCCTCAGGCATCGCGGTCAAACCGACGCGCAGCGACGCCATGGCTCTACGCGACCTCCTTCTCGACCCCGGTTGCACCGCCGCCAAGATTGCTGAACTGCTGCGCACCTGGCCCTCCGTCACATGAGACGCGTGCCGGATTCGGTGACCGTGCGCTGCTGCAGGGGGCGGCCCGCCAGCAGGCGCGCGAAGGTGACGGTTTCGGGATAGGTGATCAGGCCGCGGGCGGCTACCTTCCACCAGCCGGGATGAGCGTCGTCGGGACGCGTAGCCCCGAGGCGGGCCGGTCACTGCTGTTCCTCGTCCGGACAGGGCTGTTCCCACCAGGATCCGGTGACGGCGCGAGCGACGTCAAAGGCCCGGGCCGCGGCGGGGTAGCTGCGCAGCAGCCAATATGCCGCTGCTGAGTTCGGACGACTTCGGGGCACTGGCCGAGCGGCACGGGCAAGCCGGTGGTGCCGGGCAGGAACATCAGCCAGTACCGGTGTCGGCCGCGGACGCGCTCCTCAGGAGCCAGGTAGCGCCGGACGGGTACGCGGCGTAGCACCGCTGCCTGAACACGGCAGAGCACGGAAACGCGGGCGCGGGCCTGGGCGTTGAGGTGGATCTCGCTGTCCGGGTGGAGCATCCCGGCGACGCTGCGCCGGCCGTCGGTCTCGGTGATGGCGGCGAGCAGGTCGCGCAGACCGAGGTGGTAGCGGGCGGCAAGCCGGACCAGGAATGCCTCCAACATCTCGCCACCTTCGGCCTGACCCTAAAGGGCTGTCCCGTAACTGTTGGTCGTCACTGATGGCGCTTCATGAAAACGGCCATCCCCTGCTTGGACTGGCCTCAGCGTTGCTCGCCCTGATCCCCCACATGGACGAGGGCTGTGAGACGTTGCGGCGGCCGCGGATTTGACCACGTGGCAGCGGCCTGCACGCGAAATTCTCTGGTCTGTAGGCCCCTTGGGGTGATCGGATAGGCGCATGAGTCTTCCT
Organism: Streptomyces sp. Tu 2975; assembly: GCF_009832925.1. Classification (GTDB taxonomy): domain Bacteria; phylum Actinomycetota; class Actinomycetes; order Streptomycetales; family Streptomycetaceae; genus Streptomyces. The sequence continues at coordinate 801,875 of NZ_CP047140.1, read as the reverse complement.
CGTACCGGGGTGGCCGAGGTTGTCGTGCCAGTCCTCGTCCGTGACCTGACGCCCACTGATCTGCCGGCCTGTGCGTGGTCCGGCTCGACCGCCCATCTGATGCAGGTGGAACGGGAGGTGGTGCGCGCGGCAGCGGGGGATGTGGACTATCTGGCGCTGTGCACCCCGGCCGATGTTCCGGTGGCGATCGGAGGCATCGACTACCAGGTCACGGCCAGCGTAGGCACACTCTGGCAGCTCGCGGTACTCCCGGCCCTGCAGTCGTGTGGTCTGGGCACCATGCTCATCCGGGCCGCGGAGGATCGCATCAGGTCACGCGGCCTGCACAGGGCCGAGCTCGCGGTGGAGGAGAGCAATCCACGGGCCAGGGCCCTGTACGAGCGACTGGGCTACCTGGCCCACGGTCGTCGACCTGATGCCTGGGACGTCCAGGCGCCGGACGGCTCACTGCTCCGGCACGAGACCATGTGCACGCTGATGCACAAGCACTTGTCGTAGGAAGGGCGCCGCGTGGTGATGGAAGTGTGGGCACCGATCTTTTCACTCGCAGGCGTCGCCCTCGGCGGCGGCCTGACGGCGCTCTCCCAGCGCGCCGCTCAGCGCTCCGCCGAGCGGCTGGAGGAACGCCGCCAGGCAGCGGCCACCAGCGAGGCGCGCCGGGCAGAGCAGATGCAGGCGATCAAGGACTTCATCGCCTGCGCCCAGGATGCCGAACGGGCGGCCTATAGCCGTCCCGAGGCTTGGGGCGATGACGAAGACTGGAACAGTACTGCTTCGGGTGTCATGACCAGGCTTTGGATCGCTGAACGGCACCTCGTGCTGCTCAGCGACGCGGACCTGCACGCCCCTGTGCACACATTCGGTCGGGCACTCAACCAGGCGGTGTGGCGAGAGATCGGCGACGTCGAGGTCAACGAGCACCTCGAGGAACACAAGATCGCCTTCATGGCCGCAGCACGCGCGAGCCTCGCATCCCCGTGAGTCCAACCAAATTGGTGGGACCCCTCCGTTAGGAGCCGCCAAGGCGAGCGGCCTCCGACGCCCGTCTCGAAACCCTGAGCAGTTGGGGTAGGAAGAGCGACACTGGCCGGATTTCACAGGTTCCCTTGATCACTGGAGAGCGACGCGCAGGTCCCGGATGTACCACTGGAACCGTGTGCCGTCCTTGCTGTGCGACTGGTTGCCGGGGGTGAATCCTGCCCGCCGCGCGACTGCGGCGGATGCGGGATTCTCCGGCTCCACCTGGATCACCGCCTCCTCCCCACCCCCGCTGGCCGCGTACTGGGACGCCAGGAGGACCGCCCGGGTAGCCAGTCCACGCCCCCTCCATGACGGATAGAGGCCGTAGGCAACGTTCACCTGGCCGGGAGCCAAGCCCTCTCCTGTGAACCGCAGGTCGGTCGTCCCCGCGAGCACCTTGTCGGCGCCTACCCGGATTCCAAAAGCGCGGAGCGGCCCGGCCGTGTCCCACTGTTCCCGACAGTGCCGGAAGTACGCTTCCACGCCCTCACGCGTGCCGGGACCACCGTTGAGCCAGCGAACCAGCAGCTCATCCTCCCCCGTGAGATGTGCCTCCACATCGTCCAGGCGCAACGGCGACAGAGTGATGACCCCGTCGGACAGCTCTATTTCATGCATCCACCGATTCTTGACGGCGAAGCTGCGTCGCGCCATCGGATTGCCGAGGGACGTCGTCAGAGCTGCTCCCACACAGGAGACGATCTTGGTGTGGCTGGTGTGATCACGGCGTCAGAGCCGTCTTGGATAGCCCCGTTCACTGGGCTGAGTCCGCGCTGCTTCGGCAAACTACTGACCGCACTGCGGCGTGAAGGCGCGGACACGGTCCGCAGAGGGCGACCGTGGAGCCTGTCGTTCGAGGATCGGGTCCTGCTGGTCACTGCGTACTGGCGCACCAACCTGACGCTGCGGCAGCTCGCCCCCCTGTTCGGTATCTCAAAATCAGCGGCCGGCCGCATCATCGACCACCTCGCGCCTGCACTCGCACACCAGCGCCGTAAGTGGTTCCGCAGGGACACCGTGCTGATCGTGAACGGCACCCTGGTCCCCACCCGCGACCATGCCGTCGCCGAGCGGTCGAAGAATTACCGGTACTCCACCAACCACCAAGTCGTCATCGACGCTGACACCTGCCTCGTCGTCGCCGTCGGCCGGCCAGTTCCGGGCAACCGCAACGACTGCAAGGCGTGGGAGCTGTCTGGCGCCAAAGCAGCCGTCGGCCGGACGACGGTGATCGCGGACGGTGGCTACCGAGGCACCGGCCTGGTCATCCCACACCGCCGCAAGAAAGGCCAGGCCGAACTTATGGCTTGGAAGGAGGAACACAACACCTCCCACCGCCAGGTCCGCGCCCGAGTCGATCACGTCTTCGCCCGAATGAAGGGCTGGAAGATCCTGCGCGACTGCCGCCTGAAAGGCGACGGTGTTCACCACGCCATGCTGGGCATCGCCCGTCTGCACAACCTCGCCCGCGCCGGATGAGCGAGCATGCCGCCACATCACGCGGTCACGTACGGGCCGACTCAGAGATCATTTATGGGACAACCCTTTAAGACAGGGCAAGGCGGCATCACGTCGACCAGTGGCTCGCCGTGAGATTGAAGTCGCACAGGTGGATTCCCCCGTGCCACCGAGACGGCCCCTGCATTGGTCGGTGGCGCGAAGAACACGCCGAGGCGGATCGTGCGGAAGGTGGCCAGGCTGCACGCCGGGCTGGCGGAGCTGGCGGGCGAGCCGACCGCCGACGGGGTGGCGCTGTCGCTGTCGCCGTTCGAGGACGACTACGGGAGCAGGTCGCCGCTTGGCACGGAGAAAGTACACGTCACACGGCTGGCCCCCTGTTGTGGCGCGGACGGTCCCGTGCCTCGAGCGTGGTCCGGGCAGGGCAACGACGCCCCGGCCGAGCTCACAGAACGGATCCTCATGCCCGTCCAAGTGCACAACCATGCAATACCCCACAAGTCCACCGTCCCCGGCGCGAACGAGGGGAATCAGGTCAAGCTCTTCGTGCGGGAGCGCGACGGCACGCCCCCCGGCCACCTTGATGAGCGCACGGCCGTCCTGATGCTCCACGGCCGGAGCATTCCTGTGCTCCCGGGCTTTGATCTCGAGTACAAGTCGTACAGCTGGGCCAATGCGCTGGCGCAGGCCGGTTACGACGTCTTCATGATGGACCTCCAGGGCTCCGGGCTGTCGCCGCGGCCGAAGATGGACGACCCTCGCAACGTCAACCCCGCCCAGCAGCACCTTCTGAAGCCGAGACCTCCAGGTTTCACGCCAGGCCCGCCGAACTATCCGTTCCAGCTGACCAACTCGAACAGCGACCGGGACGAGCTGAACACCGTCGTCGAGTGGATCATTCGCGAGCGCAAGGTGAAGAAGGTCGCCTTCATCGGCTGGTCTGCGGCCGCGTTCACGATGGGGCCGTACGCGGTCAAGAACCCCGGAAAGGTGTCGAGCCTGTTCTTGCTGGCGCCGATCTTCCCACCCGACGGCACGTCGAACGCCCCCGCCCCGCTGCCGCGGCCCGGCTTCCCGATGTTCGTGAGCACGAAGGCGGGAACCTGGAATGGGTGGGGCAATGAGGCGCTCTGCAAGGGCCAGCGCGAACCCGCGATGGAGCACGTGGTGTGGGATGCGATCATGCAAAGCGATCCGGTTGGCAGCACGTGGGGGACGGAAGGTGAAGGGCTCAACCGCATCAGAAACTTCGTCCGGTGGGGCTGGAACAAGACCACCGCGGCGCAGGGCGGCGTCCTTGGCGGCAGCGTGCCGGTCCTCATCGCGTACGGGGAACACGACAGGCAGGTAAACACGTCCAGCGAAGATCCGGAGCTCAACTTTTCGGTCCCCGCGCTCTACAACGCCATCGCGGGCGACCACAAGCTGATGGTCAAGCTGGACTGCGCCGGGCATTCGGTGGTGTGGGAGATGCAGCACAAGAACGTGCACAACCTCTCAAAGCACTGGCTCAAGCATCTGAAGGTCGACGGCAAGACCCAGGGCATCTTCAACATGGACACCAACGGCGAGATCAGCCCGGCTCCGTAGGACAGCCGAGCCCCGGCCGGGAACCGTCGGGGCTCCAGGGTTCGAACACCAGCCCCGCGTCGTCGTCAGGGCGTGCCACAACCAGCGAAGACAGTCACGACGAACGCAGCGTACGGCGCATCATCGGCATCTCCGAACGTGACGGACCATTGACGGGGCACGTAAAGGATTTGGATCACCCTAAGAGCTCGTAACACGATCACGAGCAGGCTCGCCTCGCAACGATGCGTACGCCAAGCGGGCTGGAGTCGGCTATCTGGGCTACGCAGCTGAGGAAGGTCCCCTGGGGAGAGCGTCTTCAGGTCAAAGGGGTGGCCCAGGCTTCGGCACGCCAGGTCGGCAGTTCCTTGTCCAGCCATTCCTCGACGGTCCTCCGCCAGGGATCCGAGGGATCGCTTTCGGCGACGTCCGCCCAGGCGTCCTCCGCCATGTCGGGGTCGATGAACAGGCTGTCGAGGTAGGCGTCGAAGTTGTCAGCGGCTTTCGTGAAGACGTGGTCGCCCAGATACTCCGGCCAGGCGATGGCGTGGACGAACGCATGGAGTTGGCCATGAGTGGCCGGGTTCAGGTCCAGGAAGAGGACGTCGCTGCCGCCGTTGCGGGCAATGGGCAGAAGGCCGGTCAGCGGCACGTTCTCGGCAAGCCACCCGTCGCGACTGTGCCGGTACTCGCCCAGGAGCGTGCCCCAGCCGTACTCACCGGCTTCGTCACGGCCCAACTGATAGAGGCTGTCGAAGCTCTGGACCGGTTCTGGTGCACAAGCCGGGAGGCGGACCGAGTGATCCGGTCTCTCCCCGCCGGCGGCTGTCAGGAAGGAGCGGTACGTGGGTGGCAGGGGTAGCCCGACTTCCCGTTCAAGTGCAGTGCACTCGCCTGGGTCGAATGGTCTGAACTGTCCGCCTACCAGGCGACCTCTGTACCAACGCGAGAGCTCCTCTGACACGGGACGGATTGTCGCATGTGGCCGCGGTCTCGAGGGCTGCTCCCCCTTCATCGATAGCCGTCCTCAGAGCTCGTGACGCGATCGTGGGCCGGTCTTCTTGAGACGTCTCCAGCAGATGAGGCTGCAGGCGAGGGAGACGAAGGCGTCGTGGAGTTCGTTGCGGCGTTCCCAGCGGATGGCGAGGCGTTTGAACTGGTGGAGGAGGGCGAAGGTTTGCTCGACGACGTAGCGGAGCTTGCCCAGGCCCTTGATGTTCGGGGAGCCCTTGCGGGAGATGACCGGCAGGATCCGGCGCTTGCGCAGTCCGCGGCGATTGGGGTTGGAGTCGTAGCCCTTGTCTCCGAGGAGCGCCTCGGGGCGGCGGCGGGTGCCCGGGCGGCCGGCGACGGGCGGGACACCGTCGACCAGGGCGAGGGTCTGGGTGACGTCGTTGACGTTGGCCGCGGTGGTGATGACCTTGCGCGGGGTGCCGCGTCCGTCGCAGATCAGATGGTGTTTGCTGCCCGTCTTCCGTCGGTCGACCGGCGACGGACCGGTGTCGGCTCCCCCTTTTCGCGCGGACGTGGGAACCGTCGACGCACGCCCTGGACCAGTCCAGCTCGCCGGCCGCGTGCAGCTTGGCGAGGAGAATCCGGTGCAGCTGCGCGAAGAATCCGGCCTGCTGCCATCGCTCGAGGCGCCGCCAGCAGGTCTGCCCCGAGCCGAACCCCAGCTCAAGAACTGGCGAGTCCTGGCTTGGCATTACATCCGCCGGGACAATCTCACTGACACCATCCGGGCCACAGCCGGACTGCAATCCAACGATCGAGCAACCCAACACAACGAAAAACTCGCACTGCCCGCCGCGCAGACTTGATCACAACACCAGCCGCAACCCCGGCACGACCTCACGCTGATCACGCACGAGGTCGATAGGGCGTGTATCAAATGTACTTACTCGTCGAGTATGTCCCGCCACGGGATGCCGGTGCGGACCCGGAAGCGTTTGCCGTCAATCAGCTGCCGCCTGGTCCATATCGGCGGCCGTCCCGACTTCTTGCCTTTCGGCAACAACAACTCCAACGCTGCCCATTGCCGGTCCGTCAGGTCTCCGCGTGCAACGAACGAGATCATCTGACGCTCGGGATTCACTTTCGACGGACGTCAGAGCAGGACCAGAGGGTCTCCGGCCCGCACCTGTCCTGGTGACACGACCATGGCAAGCCCATCCAACCGCATGTCGTGGGCTTTCGTGATGGCTCGCAATACCAGCGGGGAGTGGGGGAGGTCCTGCTGAGCCTCGTTGGTCATCACGCATCGCTCACTCGATCGCACGAACTCAATGCACACCGCGTCGCCGATCCGTGCCTTGCTCCCGAACCACTCGTCCTCCACGAAGGGAGGGGTGCCTGGCGGTGTGCGTACCAGGAAGTTCGGCCGGAAGCGTCGCTCATCTACGGGAACATCGGGCACCGCCGAACGCACCCAGTCAAGGGTGGCAGTGGTCAACACGCTGATGGGCAGCTGGTCGAAGTGAGAGATTGCCCCCTCGCGGGCTACCTCGACGTCCTCGCGACCGAGGTAGCGACGAAGGTAAGAACTCGGGTCCGGTACCACCGCGCCTCGCGGGTCCAGCAGTTCAGGCACACCAACGTCATCCACGTAGCGGGAACGCAGATGCAGCAGGCCCGGCATCCTACGGAAGCGACGAGTGTTCTTCCCCGAGCCGAACTTGCCCTGAGCGTCGCGCACCGCAAAGAGACGGTCGCCGATTATCCCCCTCGCCTCTATCTCCGCCCGGTGGAGCGACTCGCCCCCTGTCGACTTGATCGGATACCGCCAGATCCGTTCGATCACGCCCACCTCGATCATCACCCGGATGAGGCTACAAGAGCGAGGGCGTACCCACTTTCGATACACCCCCAGAGCCCTTCGTCCGCATCACGCCGCACGCTGTCGTCGCCACAGGCCCGAGGCGACGCCCCGCTCAGGGCTTCTCGCCGCGCGCGTACGGGCCGAGGAGTTCTCGGAACGCGGCGTCGCCGGGGGGCTTGAATTCCTCGGTGTCCGCGCCGCGTTCGACGAAGGGCGTGCAGGTCGCCGAGGTGCGGCCGGCCATGCGGTGGGTGCCGAGCAGGCGGCCGGTACGGGCCTCCAGGACCCGTACCTCATACCGGCCTTCGTAATGGGAGATCTCCCGGCCCGCTTCGAGGGGCGACTCGTACCGGCACTCCTTGAGGAGCTTGCCCAGCCCCTCGTACCGGGCGCAGGCGACGACCTGCACCCGCTCGGGCAGCGGCGTGAACGGATCGGCGCGGTCGTAACCGCCGCGGCCCTCGAACTGGTGCAGCAGGCCGTTGACATGGACGACCAGGGGGCGGGGTCCCGACGCCGACACGCGTGCCGCGCGGGGGACCGGACGGCTCCCCTCCTCCTGGCACAGGCCGCCGAACGAAAACAGGTCGAGGCGCGTCTCTGCTGGGCTTTCCGGCACCGGGGCCGTCGGGGTGACCGGCCGCCCGGAGGACCCGGGGGCAACGGAGAAGGCCGGGGTGGGGGCGGATCCACCGGTATCGCCGTCGCCGCCCGAGGGCCGTCCCAGCAGCCCGATCAGGGCCGCGGCCCCCGCCAAGGCCACCACCCCGGCCCCGTAGCGCGCCCGTCCAGCCACCCCGTCCCCCCCCTTCCGGCCAACCGCCCGCCGATCCGCCCTCTCCCGTGCGCCGGTGGCCGGAGGCGGTGGGACTACCGTAGCCGCTCGGCGCGGACCGCCTGCCGGATCCGGCGGACGGCCGGAGGACCGGTTCACCGCCATCCGGGACAGGTTCACCAGCCCGCAGCGCGAACGCGGAGATCTCCTCCACCGCTCCGTCGCAGCCGCACCGGCCGGTCGTCCGCGACGTGGTCGCACCCGACGTCGCCGTGCGGACCGTCCATGTGCCACACGTGCCACACGTGCCGCAGACGGCCGTCGACGGCGAAGCCGGGACTTCTCCGTACAGTTCGCGTATCAGCGCCGTGTGCATAGACACGCCACCTCCAAGAGCCACCCGACACCTCGCCCGGAAGTGCGCACCGGCAGAGCAGAACGCGGTCCTCCTCGTCCCAGGACGGTCGCGCGTACCGGGTGCCGTAGTTTCAGCGGCACATGGCTGAACTCCACTCATTGTCCGCTCGGGTGGAGACAGGCCGCGGGTGTCGGGCGGTGGTCAACCGCTGTGCTTGAAGCCCTTACCCGTGCGGTCGAGCGGGTCGACAGGCAGGGAGAGGAAGCGGGCCCGCAACGCGTCCCACGCGTCGAGCCGGGTGAAGTCGGGGGCGTCGAGAAGTTCCTGGCGGTCGGTGAGGAAGGGGTTGGGCAGCAGGACGGTCATCATCTGCTCGTCGCGGCCGTTGAACAGGCGGGCTCCCCAACTGACGGGAGCGCCGTCGGAGCCGATGCTGCGGTAGAGCTCGGCGCGGGAACAGCGACGGATGCGGCCGAGTTCGGGGCCGGAGGCGGTGTGCTCGCCGACGCTACAAGGAGAGATCTGCCTCGGCCGGGGCAGCTGCGTGCGACTCGCCAGGGAGGAAGGTCACTTGGGGCGCGCCCGTGCGCGGGTGGATGGTGACCTCGCTCGTCACGCCGTACACCCCGGCCAGGAGTTGGGGCGTGAGGATGTCGGCGGGCGGGCCCGAGGCGGTGACCTTGCCGTCGCACAGCACGTAGAGGCGGTCGCAGTAGTACGCGGCGAGGTTGAGGTCGTGCAGGGCCACCAGGACCGTCGCGGGCAGCCGCCGCAAGGCGCCGAGGATCTCCAACTGGTGGCGGATGTCCAGGTGGTTGGTCGGTTCGTCCAGGACGAGGAGGGACGGCTGCTGGGCGAGGGCGCGGGCGATGAGCACGCGCTGGCGTTCGCCGCCGGAGAGCTGGTCGAAGGGGCGGTGGGCCAGGTCGGTGGCGTCCACCGCGGCGAGCGCCGACTTGATCAGGGCGGCGTCTTCGGGGGTGTCCCCGTCGAGTAGCCGTTTGTGCGGGGTGCGGCCCATCGCCACGACCTCACGCACCGAGAGGTCGAAGTCAAAGCCCGACTCCTGCACTACCGCTGCCACCGTCCGGGCGAGTTGCCGTACGGGCAGCGACCAGGCGTCGGTGCCGTCGACACTCACCTGGCCGGTCGTGGGTCGCAGGACGCGGTAGACGGCGCGCAGCAGGCTGGACTTGCCGCTGCCGTTCGGTCCGACGAGTCCGATAACCTCGCCGGGGCGGGCAGTCAGGGAGACGTCCTCGACCAGGTGGTGGGCGTCGGCGGTGAGGGTGACGCTGTCGATGACGAGTTCGGTCGCGATCATGCCTCTCCTCGGTCGGTGGTCCGCCGGGCGTCACGACGCATCAGCCACAGGAAGAACGGGCCGCCGCACAGTGCCGTCAGCACGCCGACGGGTATCTCCATGGGCGCGGCGACGACACGTGCGGCGATGTCGGCCCAGATGAGGAAGACCGCCCCGCCGAGCGCTGCCGTCGGCAGGACGCGGCGGTGGTCGCCGCCGACGAAGAGGCGGACGATGTGCGGCAGCATCAGGCCGACGAAGCCGATCGGTCCGGTCGCGGCGACCAGGATGCCGGTGACGAGGGAGAGCAGGACGAACATGCGGGCGCGGAAGCGGGCGACGTCCAGCCCCATCGTGGTCGCGGCTTCCTCGCCGGCGAGCAGCAGGTTCAGGTTGCGGGCCTGCACCATGAGGACGCCGATACCGAGGAGCAGGGCCGCGCTGGGCAGCCACAGTGTGTCCCAGTTGACGCCGCCGAGGCCGCCGAGGGTCCAGGCGAGGACCGCGCGGGCCTCGTTGCCCCTGTCGGTGGTGAGCAGCAGCAGGTCCAGTACGGCGGTGAGAACCGCGGCGATGGCCACACCGGACAGGACCAGTCGCGTGGAGGTGATCCGGCCGCCGGTGCGGGCGGTGGCGTAGACGAGCAGCAGCGCACCGAGCGCGCCCGCGAACGCGGCGACCGACAGCGACACCGGCCCGAACCAGGTCACCCCGAACACGATCACCGTGACGGCGCCCAGGGACGCACCGGAGGAGACGCCGAGCAGGTAAGGCTCCGCGAGCGGGTTGCGGATCAATGCCTGCAGCGCGGTGCCCACCACGGCGAGCCCGGCGCCGGCCACCGCGCCGAGGAGCACGCGTGGCGCCCGTACGTCCAGCACGATGGTCTCCCGTGCCCCGGACCAGTCCGGGGTCGCCCGGTCGGCGCCCAGCGCGTGCGTCACGATGCCCATACCTGTCCGGGTGGCACCTGCACCGAGCCGATGGCCAGACCCGCCGTGGCTGAAATCACCAGCAGGACGGTCAGGACGACGAGCGTGACGGTGAGACCTGCCGGTCCCGCCCGCCTGTCGTCCTGTTGCCGGCGTCGCACGGCCGGCTCGGCGCCGGTGTCGGCGACCGAGGCCGTCACTCGAAGCTCTCGGGGTGGATGCCGCGGGCCAGGTCCTCCACCGCGTATGCGGACCGCACGCCGACCAGGGTGGCGGTCAGCGGAAGGACGACGAACCGCTTGTTCTTGATGGCGGGTACGTCCTTGAGGGCGGGCTGGGAAAGCAGGAACTTCTTCTTCTGCTCGACGCTGCCGGCTCCGGCGTAGTCGTAGACGGCGATGACCTCCGGCCTGCGCGCCACGACCTGCTCCCAGGAGACGTCGCCGAAGACGTCGTCGAGGTCGGCGAAGACGTTCCTGCCGCCGGCCAGCCCGATCAGTTCGGTGCCCAGGCTTTTGCCGCCGGCTGTGAAGGCGGTCTTGTCGCCGCTGTCGTACACGAAGACAGGCAGCTCGGGCTTCCCCTTGACGGCCGTCGCGGGCTTGTCGACCCGTGCCTGGAGGTCGGACACCAGTTTGTCGGCCCGGTCGGGCACGCCGAAGATCTGGCCGATGGTGCGGATCTCGTCGTAGGTGTCCTTCATCGTCACCCGCTTCTTGCCGCAGTATTCGCGGTTGAGGTGGGTGGCGATGCCGGCGTCGGTGAACGCCTTGCGGGAGCGGCCTTCGTTCTCGGCGAAGGCGCTGCCGTAGCCGCCGTAGACGAGGTCCGGTTCCGCATCGAGGACGGTCTCGAAGGACGGCTCCTTCTTTGCCAGTTCCGGGACGGACTCGTAATCCTCCTCGAGTTCGGGCAGGACGTCGGAGTCGGGGAAGGCGGTGCCGGCCATGCGGTCCTTCAGACCGAGGGCGAGCATGAGTTCTGCCGGGTGCTGGTGGATGGTGACCACTCGTGACGGTGGCTTCTCATACGTCGTCCTCACACCGCAGTTGTCGATGGTGACGGGGAAGCCCTTGGTCGACGATGCCGTGGCCTTCGGGTCCTGGGCGGTGTCCGGCGACGAGCCGCAGCCCGTGGTGAGCAGGGCGGCCGACAGGACGAGAGCCGCGGCCGTGGCGCGCAGGCAGTGGCGCCTGAGGGCAGGGATGAACAGCGGGGGACGGGACGTGCCGTCGTACACGTAAAGCCTCCTGGGGAGTCCGCGCTCCTCGGAACGGGCCCGCGACAGGCCAGTGTCCTGACTCCCGGATCGACGCTCCCCTTGCCTTCCCGCGCGGCGCGCAGTGGCATGTAGAAGGGTGCACTCCCCGGTCACAGTGGCGGGACCGTGCCGGATTCGCACCGGCTTCCTGTCTCCCGTCGCGGCGATGACCCGGTGATACTACGTTCCGCCGAGCTCAGGTCAAAGGGCGTGCGTACTCGCGCGCACGCTCCCCGCGCCCACCGTCACGCCTCGCGGACCGCCCGCAGGACCAGCCGCTCGGCGTTCTCGTCGTAGGGGCGGCCGTCGAATCCGCCGAAGACTTCCACCCGGCCGAACCCTGCCTCCTCCACCATCCGCCGCAGCTCCACCGCGCTGTAGGCGAACCACACCAAGGTTGCCCGCGTCACCCGGTCGCCCCGAACCAGTACCCAGTCGCTGCGCAGCCTCGCCCAGTCGTCCAGCACGGTGTCGGTCTGCACCATCAGGTCGTCGCCGCGCTGCACCACCTTCGGCGGGGTGACCCTGCGGGCCAGCAGTTCCTTGCCGGCGAGGTCCAGAACGAGCGTGCCGCCGGGTGCCAGACAGGAGTACATGGTGCGCAGCACCCGCGCGTTGTCGGCGGGATCCTCGAAGTACCCGAACGAGGTGAACATGTTGAGGACGACGTCGAAGCCGCCCGGCGCCTCGTACTCGCGTGCGTCGGCCCGCACATACGTGACCTGGGCGCCGGCGTCGGCCGATCGCTTCCGCGCCCGGTCCAGCATGGCCGGGCTCAGGTCCACTCCCGTCACGTCGTTGCCCCGGCGGGCGAGCGGCACGGTGAACACACCGGGTCCGCAGCACAGGTCCAACACGCGGGCGCCGGGCGGGAAGGACAGCAGGGGAGAGGTGTCGAGCAGTTCCTCGGCCTGCGCGTGGCGTTGCTCGGAGAAGAGGAAGTCGTGGAACTCGGTCCAGAAGTCATCGTCCTGGAATCCGCCCGTCTGTGTCATGTGGTCCCAGTGCTCCTTCGTCGTCATGGTGCGGGTGGGGGTGTTGCGGCGTGCGATCGCGCAGCGCCAGCAGTACCGGGGGCAGGACCAGGCACTGTGCGGCGGCCAGCAACCAGAACCAGCCGGTGTTCCCCGCCTGTTCGGTGAGGCCGTAGAACTGCCCGCCCAGTACTCCGCCGGCGCAGGCGCCGAGCCCCGCGGCCAGCCGCTGCTGGCCGAAGACCACGGCGTCCGAGCGGGGGCTGCGGCGCAGCGCCTCCAGGTCGTTCTTGAGGAACAGGACGATGTCGCCCAGGGTGATCAGCGCCCCGCCCGCCAGCAGCGCGGGCCGGGTGCCGATCGCCAGGACGGCCATTCCGGCCGCCAGGCCCATGAAGCCGACTGCGAGGGCCGTCGCGTAGGGCATACGCCGGATCAGGCCGGAGGCGAGGGGCTGTACGACGATGACCAGCGTGAAGCAGAGCAGCAGGACCAGACTGTAGAACGTGCTGGAGGCCCGCTCGACGGCGTACACCGCCAGGAAGTGCTGGAAGTGGAAGTAGACGTAGAACGCCAACGCGGTGGCGGCGAACGGCAGGACCGCCACCCCGGCCAGCAAGCCCTGCTCGGTCGCCTGCCCGCCAGGCTGCTCCCGTCCGCCCGCGGGGGGAGGCGCGCGTGGCCCGCGGTGACCAGGACGAACAGGGCCGTGACGGCCAGGAACAGCCAGCCGGGCGAGGACAGCACGAACGGCCCGGCGACCAGCGGCCCCACTGCCATACCCGCGTTGAGGGCCGCGTTGCCCGCCGACAGGAACGCCGGGCGGCGTTCGTCGTCCACGCCGTGCACGAGGTACGCCTTGTTGGCGGGCAGATACAGTGCGGCGCCGCAGCACGTCAGAATCAGCGCCCCGACGGCCAACGGCGGCCAGCGCAGGGCCAGCAGGAAACCGATGAATCCGGCGGTGCGGACGATCAGAGCCCACAGCATCGTGCGGCGCAGCCCGATCCGGTCCGCCAGGGCCCCGCCCACGATCCCTCCGGAGAACTGCACGAGGGACGCCACGGCCAGCACGACGCCGACTGTGCCGAGCCCCATCCCGAGCCGTTCGTGCAGGAACACCGACATGAAGGGCAGGACCATGAAGCTGCCGAGCGGGATCAGGAACGAGCTGAGCAGCAGGAAGCGCGGCGGCCCGTCGAGCGTGGACAACGCGGCCGGCAAGTCCTTCCCGCCTGCCGTGCTTTCACCCACCGGACGCCTCGCGGTCGGCGGCCCCGGGCAGCGGGAACGGCTCGGTGAGCACCCGTACGGCGTTGGCGGCGGCCACCGCGTGATGGGTGGCCAGTTCGGCGGTCTCTCCCTCCGCGTAGACGATGCCCGCGTAACCGCGGCTGTCGGCCAGGTGCTCGACAGCGTCGCCGGCAGATCTGACCGGGTACCAGGCCGGCGACCCCGGCATGTCCGCCAGGCGGTCCAGCCCGGCGACCCCGGTGAACACCCCGGGCGCGGCCGGGTAGCCCAGGACGAAGGCGACGGCCGGACCGCCGGGCAGGTCCGCGTCCATCAGGCTGGGACGGCGGCCGAGGGCCGTCTCGATCACCGCCTCGTACACGTTGACGCCGAGTGCCCGGCACATGCCTTCGCCTACCAGGGCGCCCCCGATCCGGGGGTTGATCTCGACGACCTCCGGGCCGCCGGTGGTCAGGACGAACTCCACGTGTGCGAAACGGTCGGTGTAGCCGATGGCCCCGAGCACCTCACCGAGCCACCGCTCCAGCGTGGCCCGCCGGGCCTCGGGGAAGGCCACGGGATACGCGGTGATCTCCTCCCGGAAGTGCGGCTCCGGTGACATCAGCCGGCTGGAGACACCCAGTAGCCGCGTCCGGCCCGCCCAGGTGAGGGTCTCGGCGCTGTACACCGGCCCGCTGAAGTACGGCTCCGCGAACAGCCGCCCTTTCAGGTTGCGTCGGGTTGCCTCGTCCAGGGCGGCTTCCAGCTCCGGCTCGTCGCGGACCAGCCAGACGTTCTGGCTTCCGGTACCCGCCGTGTCCTTCAGGACGGCGGGCATACCGACCTCCTTGGGCAGCAGCTCCCGCAGGTCCGTGCCAGGGCCGAGGGCCTCCACGGCGCGCCCGCGCGTCAGCCCGGCTTCGTGCAGGCGGTTGCGTACGGCGGCCTTGTCCCGGGTCAGTCGCAGTACGTCGGGCTCGAGCCCGGGCAGGCCGAGCCGGGCCGTGAGTTCGGCGCCGACCAGCGTCCAGGTGTCGGTGGAGCTGATGAGGCCGCGTAGTCCGGGCGTGTGGTGCAGCAGGTCCGCCACCCTCTCCGCGTCGAAGGTGTCGATCTGCACGATGTCGAGGGCGTCGGCAGGAAGCCGTGCCAGCTCGTACGTGTAGTAGGAGGGGTCGCGCGTGAGCAGCACCAGCCGCTCACCCAGCGCGTCGGCGGCGCGCACCGAGCGGCCGAGTCCGAAGGTGAGCGACTCCAGGCAGACGACGGTCATGCCGCTCGCTCCTTCCCGTGGGCCGGTCGGGCGGTGCGCCGCCAGGACATCGTGGACCAGGGCATGGTCATCTCCTCGGGTGCGGATACCTCGACGGGTTTCAAGGCGGCGGGGTCCAGGGCCTCCGTGTGCCGGGCGAAGACGCGCTCGACATAGCGGTGTCCGGTGTCGGCGCCGATCACCAGGTGCAGCCGGTCGGGGTGACGGCGGGCCTCGTACGCCGCGGCCAGGTATCCGGCGCCGGTGGACAGCCCGGTGAAGACGGCGTGCTCGCGGAGCAGTGCGATCGTGCCGGACATGGCGTGGGTGAAGTCCAGCCAGTGCAGGGTGTCGTAGAGGTGGTGGCGCACGTTGTCGAAGACGATCGACGACCCGATGCCGGCGATGATCGCCTCGGGGTCGTGGTGGTCCTGGCTGCCGAAGGTGACGCTCCCGAAGGGCTGCACCCCCACCAGCCGCACGGAGGAGTCCGTGGCACGGAGCCGCTCCACGAGGCCGCCCGTCGAGGCTCCGGAGCCCACGCCTCCGACGACGGTCAGCGCGGCCTGGGGAAACGTGGTCGTGATCCGGTCGGCGACCTCGTGGTAGCCGAGGTAGTGGATGTCGTCGTGGTACTGGCGCATCCAGTGCCAGTCGGGGTGATCGGCGAGGATCTCCTTCACCCGCCGCACGCGTAACTCCTGGTCCAGTTTCAGGTTCTTCGAGGGCCTGACCTGTTCCACGGTGGCGCCGAGGATCTCCAGCTGGGCGCGCGTGGTGGTGTCCACGGTGGTGGACGCGACGATGTGACAGCGCATGCCGTAGCGGTGGCAGGCCAGCGCAAGGGCGTAGGCGTAGATGCCGCTCGAGCTGTCGATCAGGGTCTGTCCCTGACGGACCGTGCCCCGCTCCAGCAGGTGACGGACGGCGGCGAGCGCCGAGTAGATCTTCATCGACTCGAACCGGAGCAGAACGACGCCGTCGGCCAGCCGGACGAGATCGGGAACCTTCAGGGCGTCGGCGATGTGAGGGTGGATCACCCGTAGCCTCCTTGGGCGAATGAGCACTGGTGGCCGAGCGAGCGGAAGAAAGCGGAGATGTCAGATTTGACGTCGGCGCCGGGGCGGCAGGAAAAGAGGAAGCCGATCAGGCAGCCCGTGTGGGCAACGAAGACACCCTCGGCGCCGAGCCGTTCGCGGTGGGCGAGCAGGCTGTCGAACGTCGCCTTGGGCAGCACCTCCTGGGACAGGGCGGCGCTGGTGGTGGCCGCTCGTGCGACGGCGGCCGGATCACCGGAGGCGAAGCCCTTCAACAGGTCGGTCAGGCAGCGCTCGTACTCCTCCCCGTGCCGCCGGTAGTGCTCCAGCAACAGGTCGGTGACGGCGGCGGTGTCCACCGTCCCCGGTTCGGTGATGTAAGCGGTGTGGAAACCGATGTCCGTGCCCAGCCGCCGGATCACCCGGTGACGGCCGCTGAGATGGAGCGCGAACTCGTCGAGGAAGACGCTGTCGGCCCGCTCGATCGCGGCCAGGATGCCGACGACAACGTCCGGGTCGTACGGCAGGGCGAAGGTCCGGAACAGGCAGCGCAGGGTCGCCACGATGTCGGCGGTCGAACTGGCCATCCCCACGCCCACGCGCAGGTCGGAGTGGGTGTCGAAGCGGCCAGGCGGCAGTGTCAGCCCGAAGTGCTCCAGGAAGAGCCCGGCCGCCGTCGCGGACTTCTCCCCGAGGGGCAGTCGGTTCGGCGCATCCGTCCCCGGAGTGAAGTGCACCCAGGAATGGCGGTCCACCGGAAAGGACACCACGGCGATGTCCGGTTCGGTGCTCTCCCGCAGAGGGCCCTGGTACAGCTCGCCCAGAGTGCCGTGGCAGACGCCGGACACAGTGCCGTTCGGCGGGTGCCGCGCCTCGCGGGCTTCCCCGGCGAGCGTCAGCACCGCCCGGTCCACTCCGCCGAACCACAGGCCGGCCGGCTCCCGGCACGGATGACGGGGACTCGTGTGGTCACGGACACGTCTTCCTCCTGGTCCCGAGCCCCGAACCGCGACCGGGAAGGAGGGACGGCGCAGCGACGCCGTGCAGCCGTCCGTACCGCCAACCCAGTCCTCGAGGTCACCGTGCACAGCCCGCACGTCAGATGCGGGCGCAGTGGCAGGTCTTCGGACTCGTGGGCTCGCTCACCGGAGAACCGGCGGGCGCCTACCGGCCGTCGCTTCCCCGGCCCCGGATACAGGCCCAGTGCTGTTGACGGCGTTCGTTCCCACTCACCGCTGCGGGACAGTCCCGGATTCCCACCGGGTTCCCTCTTGCGTCGCGCCACCTATGGTCCGGTCGGACTGGAGGCACGAACCGACTGCACGCATCAGCGTAGGGTGGCTCGCGCTTCTGCGGCAGGGGCCCATCGACGGTTGTCCGGATGTGAGCGGTTCGCTGGTGGGGCCAGGCACCATCTGTGCTGCAGCCCTGCCGGCTGCAGCAACCGCGCCGGCCGGATACCGCCTCGGTAAATCCGGTCACCTCGGCCACACTTGTACCTCTCACCACACCTGCGCACCGCCTGTCGGCGGCCAGCGCCCGAAAGGCCCAGGATGCTCCCAGAGACGACGTCGGAGGATGACGGAACCACCGCGCCGCCCGCCTGCGACCGGCGCCCGGCCGACCGTGTCGCCCTGCGTTCCGATCTGCGGGCCGCGGTGCCCGACGCGGGTGCGGCGGTTGGGGTCACGGCGGCCGTCTTCGCGTTCCTGTACGTGCGGATGGAATCAGGTGACTCGGCGACGGTCGCGGTCATGCCCTTCATGGACGACCCCGGCACATACTGGATGTACCTGCTGAGCCAGGCGTTCGGATGGTCGGGGCTGCTGTGGGCGTGGGGCACGGTGATGCTGGGCCTGATGCTGTCGGGGCGGCGCCCGACCCGGTTGCCGGTCTCCCGGCAGGTTCTGGAGCGCTGGCACCGGACCACGAGCCTGACCACGATGGCTCTGATGTTCGCGCATGCCCTGATGTTCGCGGCCGAACTCGTTCGCTACGAGGCCCAATTGGCATGGGCCGAACGGCTGTGGGCGGGCTTCGCGGACACGTTCGTGCCCGGCTGGTACGACTCCGGGACCGGCCGGATCGCCATCCCCCTCGGCCAGGGAGCCCTGTATCTGGCCATTCCGCTCGGGCTCCTGTTCTACGTACGGCACCGCATCGGCGCGAACACCTGGCGCCGGCTGCACCGTTTCGTGATCGTCGTGTACGTACTGAGCGTCTGGCACACCCTGCTGTACGGGACCAATGTCTGGTACGGCGAGTGGCCGCGCACGGTGCTGTGGCTGCTGCAACTCCCCGTCGCGATCCTGTTGTTGCTGCGCCTGCTGCGGCCCGCCCGGCGGTCCGGGCAACTGGGCCCACTGAAGCGGCGCGAGGGCCTGTCGCTGCCGGGCTGGGCGGTGCGGGCCGTCGGTCGGGCAGCCGCCGGGGCCGTGGTGGTGGGTCTGCTCGTCGTGGTGGCGTCCGGCCATGACGGGGGCCGGGAACGGCCGGCCGAGCCGCCCTCGACGAGCCCACACGCTCACGAGCCGGAGTGATCCACGGCGACTGGCGGTGCCGGTCCGGCTCACGGCCCCTGGGCACGGCCACCCGCGTGCGGGCGAGCGGTTGATGTCATGATGACCGACGACAGGGCGACGGCGGTCCGAGGAAGCCGGTGCGAATCCGGCGCGGTCCCGCCACTGTGATCGGTGAGCTGATCCCCTAGGCCGGGGCCCGGCCGGTGTGGCTGGGGCTGGTCAACGACCCGGCAGCGACGGAGGACATCACCGCCTGGGTTCGGGCAGGCGGCCCGGGCATTGCCCCCCGGCCGGAGATCCTGGACCTGTATGCCTTCACCCCACCGAGCCGCCGCACGGCTCCCTGAACGGCGCGGATCGGCACGGCTCACAGAGGCAGCGGGACGAGCCCGCGGTCGGGATGGCGCGGGCCCAGCCCTGGCGAGGTAGAAGGCCGTTCCCCGGGGCGCCTGGACGGACGTGCGCAGCCAGGAGCCGCCCTCGGTGACCGCCGCCAGTAGGCTTCCGGCGAGCCCGCTGCCGTGCCCGCCTGGCCGGACGGCGAGTTCGTCCACCTCGAAGGCGTCCCACAGCCAGTCGTTCGTCCGTCGAGCACCGAGACCCGCGGCGGCCTTTCGGATGGCAGCGGTCCGTGGGGAAGGGCGGGAGAGTGGCCCACCCGCTGGCGAAGCCGAGCACGACCCGGCCGGCGAAGGCCGGCGCGTCGGTGAATCCGGGGCGCCGCGCGTCATGGCGGAGGCGCTCGGTGAACTCGGCGGCCTTCGCCTCGTCCTCGTTCCATGGCGGCGCGCTGAAGGCGTCGACATAGACCGAGCGCAGGGCGTCGGAGTGGGCGAGGACATCGCGGCGGCCACGGCCATCTACGGCTGGTGAGCTCGTACGGGGGCCGGTGCTGATGATCGGCGGCGCGCTGGAGCAGATGCGCACTATGCCCTCACTACGCAGATATTGTGCGGAGTGTGATCGAGTCTGGACGGCCGCGGCTCCGTAGGCGCCCCGGACCGGGGAGACTTGTGCGGCTGTCACCGGTCATCCTGACCGTCGTCATCGCCAGCCTGGCATACGCCACGCCACGGGAGTGGGCCTTCAGCCGCCTCCTGCCCGCGGCGCCGGCCCTCGCCGCCGCCATGTGGCCGGTGCTCCCCACGGTCCTGCTCGGGACGGTCTGCCTCCTTCTGATGATCGGGCTCAGCCTCGTCTTCCCCGATCTGGGGACGTGGTGGACGGCTGCGGGAATCATCGCGGTGACCGTGGCCGCGGCGTACGGAAGCCATGTCCGGCTCCAGCGGGAGCGCACACTCTTCCAGGTACGACTCGTCGCCGAAGCGGCGCAGCAGGTGGTGCTGAGCCCTATGCCACGCCGCTTCGGCAGCATCGAGGTCGAGTCGCTGTATCTCGCTGCCGCGGCGGAGGCCCGCATCGGTGGGGATTTCTACGAGGTGGTCGACACGCCATACGGGGTCCGATTGCTCATCGGTGACGTGCGGGGCAAGGGCCTGCCGGCAGTGGGGGCGGCCGCGGCGATCGTCAACGCCTTCCGGGAGGCGGCCTACGGCGAGGCCGACATGGTCAGCGTCGCGCGCAGGCTTGACGCCAGCAGTACCCGTTACAACGCCGCCTTTCCCCCCGAGGGGCCGATGGAGCGCTTCGCCACGGCCCTTCTGGTCGAGATCCCGCACGAGGGCAGCCGTATCGACGTCCTCAACTGCGGACACCCCCCGCCGCTGCTCCTGAACCGCGGGAAGCTCCGTGTCCTCGAGTCGGCCACCCCCTCGCCACTGCTCAGCCTCGCGGAGCTGATCGGTGATCAGTACATCGTCGACACCTTCGACTTCGCCCCCGACGACCTGCTGCTTGTTTATACCGACGGGATCGCCGAGGCCCGCGCCCGCGACGGCGAGTTCTTCCCGCTGGCAGCTTGGATGCGTCGACAGCCCCCGACACCGCCCCGCCAGCTGCTCACGGCCCTTCACCGCGATCTTCTCCGTTACACCAGAGGAAGCCTTGACGACGACGTCGCCGCCCTCGCCGTACGCCTGTGCGAGCCCTGAAACGCGGAGTCCTCGGTGTATTGCCTTGAGAGGTTGGGACGCGGCCGGCGGGTGGTTGGCCCTTCAGTGCGGTGTGTCCGCGGTGGTGATTGTAGGCGTGCAGCCAGCCGGGGAAAGTCTCGCGTCGTTCCTGCCCTGAGCGGTAGGGGCGGGCGTATGCCCACTCGTCGAGCAGGGTGTGGTTGCAGCGTTCGACCTTCACAGAGATCGCTGGGCTGCGTGGCTGCGTCTGCTCGGCTACCCCAACCCGCTGGTCGGCGACGTGGCCAGCGTGACGTCGTCACCACCTACGGTGGCACCGGCTCGAAAGCTGTCACCATGCTGCTCGATCGGGAGAACGCCGACCTGCCCACTGGGACGGCGCGAGCCGCCTGGACAGATCGCGCCGGTTTCGAGCAGGGACGGAGCCGCCGGAACCAAGGTGCCCTCCGAACCTCCTGAGACCTCTCAGATGGCGCGCATCACGGCGGCGACCTTGCCGAGGACCCGCCTCGCCCGCGGCCAGGGGGCGAAACTTGTCTTCGTGGGGGCTGAGCCAGGCCGCCCGGTCGCGTACGTGCGCCGCAGGAGTGCTGTCGTGCGCCCCCGCGTACCCGGATGAGCGGCTGGTCGGTGGGCACCTCGTTCTTGCAGAGCGGCGCAGTACTACGGCTGTGACCTGCGGGGGACAGGGAACGGCTCTGTGTCTTCCAGCGCGGGGTCGGGTGGGCGGTCGTCGTTCGGCGTGCTGCCGGACAGGTAGCGGAAGGAGTCGGCGTGGTGGGGGCTCAGCGGGTTCAGCGGGCGGGCGGTGGTGTGCCGTGGTTGGGTCACGTGACCAGGATGGTGCGTGATCCCCTCACCTTTCTCAGCTCCCTGCGGGGAGGGCCGGCGGTGGTGAGGGTGCAGCTCGCGGGCCGTTCCGTGTATGTGGTCAACGCGGCGGAGGCAGCCCACCAGGTGCTGGTGTCGTCGGTGTTCGACAAGGGCGGGCCGTTCATGGACACGGCGCGGATCCTGGTCGGCAATGGTGTGATCACGTGCACCAACGCCGACCACCGGCGTCAGCAGCCGGTGATGCGGCCTGCGTTCCACCGTGACCAGGTGGCCCGGTATGCCATGGTGATGGGTGACTGCGTCGCGCAGACGGTCAGCGGGTGGCGTGAGGGTGAGCGGATCGACGTGGAAGCCCGCATGTACGGGCTGGCGGCCCAGGTGGTGGGGCGGACCTTGATCTCGGCCCCGGCCGGCCGCCAGGCAGCGGGCACCATGGCAGCAGCCCTGCCTGTGCTCCTGGAGGGCATGTTCCGCCAGATGCTCCTGCCCTGGCCGCTGCTGCACCGTCTTCCGCTGCCGGCCAACCGCCGCTTCCATCGGGCACAGGCTCGCCTGGACCTGGCCGTTCGTCACGTGATCGCGCAGTACCGGGCCGGTGAGGCGCCGGGGGACGACGTTTTGTCCCTGGTGATGGCCGCTGCCGACGACGACGGCCGCCCACTTGACGACAC
Organism: Streptomyces sp. Tu 2975; assembly: GCF_009832925.1. Classification (GTDB taxonomy): domain Bacteria; phylum Actinomycetota; class Actinomycetes; order Streptomycetales; family Streptomycetaceae; genus Streptomyces. The sequence continues at coordinate 779,825 of NZ_CP047140.1, read as the reverse complement.
GGAGGTACGGGATCAGATCCTGTCGGTGCTGGCCGCGGGCGTGGAGACCACCGCCTCCCTGCTCGCCTGGACCCTCCACGCCCTGGCCGACCACCCGGACGTCGAGCGCAGGCTGTGGGCCGAGCTGGATCGCGAGCTCGCCGGAAACGCCCCAGTCTTCGCCGACATCGGCCGCCTGTCCTACACCCGGCAGGTCCTCATCGAGGTGCTGCGGCTGTGGCCGCCCACCTGGATGCTCAGCCGCATCTCGCTGGGGGAGACCGTGCTCGCCGATTTCACCGTGCCCGCAGGCGCGGATGTGATCGTCTCCCCCTACGCCCTGCAACGCGACCCCGGCGTCTTCCCCGACCCGGAGCGTCTCGACCCGGACCGCTGGCTGCCCGAACGCATCACCCCTGCCCAGCGCCAGGCATTCACGGCCTTCGGCGGCGGGCGCCGCAAGTGTCTGGGCGAGCAGTACGGCATGACGGAGACCGTCCTCGCCCTCGCCACGATCAGCAGCCGCTGGCAACTGGGCAAGGCCAGCGCCGCACCATTGCGGCCCCTGCCCCGCTTCCTCCTCACCCCCAAAGCCGGCCCACTGGTGGCAACCCGCCGCACGGCTGCGGCCGACGGTCGCCGGACCGGCGGAAGGCAGCGATGACAACTCCCAGCCCCGCAGAAGACGGTGCCCACTCGGGCGGCAGCATAATTACGCCGCCTGAGGGCCACCCCTGGTTCCGGATGCCGCTCTTCCCTCGGTTTACGCCAGCCCGGCGCCGCCCCGGACTCAAGGCTCTGGAACAGCGCTGCGCAGCCCGCCTGGCCGCCCTCCTGTGCGACGCCTATGCCAGCCAGGAGGAGCTGGAGGCGTTCCTGGAGCACCGCACCAGCCTGTGGAACCTGCTCACCTATGCCGACGCCCGCGACGACCGCATCGAACTCGTCTCCGCTTGGATCGACGTCCTGTTCAGCATCGACGACGTATTCGCCCAGGCCTCGCCGTCCCGGATCCGTCAGCTGGGCATCCACAAGCTGCCTGCGGTCCTCGACGGCAGACCGTCCGCCGTGGACACCGCTTTCACCCGAGCCTTCGGGCAGCTGCGGGCCCAGACCCTTCCACTCGCACCCGAGCGGGTGTGGCAGCGCTACGCGCGCACGCTGCTCAAGTTCCTGGAGGCTTGCCACGCCGAACGTGACCTCGTCCAGGACCTCGCGTCACTGGACCTGCCCGCCTACGAGAAGTACCGCAACAGCTCGATCGGGGAATGCTGCTTCCCCCTCCTCGAGTTCGGCCTCGGCATCGACCTGAGCGACCGCCTGGAGAAGCTTCCCGAACTACGGCGCCTCAACATGCTGGTCGCACGCCACTGGATCGGCGTCAACGACGTCTTCTCCTACCGCAAGGAGCTCTACAGCGGCGACACCATGAACGAGATCCGGATCGCGCTCGCCGAGAACGGTGGCAACCTCCAGGCAGCCGTCGACCGCATCGCCGCGACCGTCCACCGCGCCGAAGCCGAATTCGATGGCCTCACCGCTACGCTGCGCGCCGGCGTGGCAGGCCAGGACAGCGGCCTGCGCGCCTACCTTGACGCCCTGGAGGCGATGATCGCCGGGAACCTCGAGTGGTCCTACCTCACCCCCGCTACAACGGTCGCGGCCACCGGTGGAACGGCCTGACCGATGCCACCGTCCTCCTCACTCCCGACCGCACCGTGTATCGGCCCCATGAGCACGCCCCCGTGCCGGACACCGGCGACACGATCGCCCAAGGCCGACCCTCGCAGAGGCAGCCCGCGAAGCGACGGGCGCACCCCGAGGCGACCTCGTCAGATGATTGGCAGCCGACGTGCTCTGGATCCACCCTTGAGCGTGACCGTGGACGATTCAAGATCGTTGACCGCGAATGAACAACACCAAGCGCGCACTTACCGCCTTCGCCCTAGCCGGGGCCGCTCTGACGATGTCCGGAACTGCTCACGCCGGCGCGTCTGATTACGTGCGGTTCGCCACGGCGGTCAGGGATGACCCCATTGGGTTCGTGAACTGGAGGCTTGACCTGCCGCTTCCTGATCAGTCCAACCCGGCACGGCCAGGAAGTGACACCCGCCGCCCCATGCCGGCGGGCGTAGCCTACAAGCTCGGTTCGTTCACCTCTGTGCAGCGCGAACAGGCGCCGGCCGCCGGCCACCGGAAGCTGCCGCAGATCCTGTCCACCGAGGTGGCCGAGCAGGCCGACGAGACCTGGCTCCGCCACGCCAACGCTGGCAACACTCCTAGAGTGCAGGTCTCGGGCGGCCGGTGTCCGAGCTGATGAGGATCTCTGAAATCGGCCAAGGACGCTCTTCCCTCCACTTCGGAGCGTGTGGGGAACGTGGGGAGTGACGAGCGCGTGTGAGGGCCCAGCGACCGAAGGGATACCGCATCCCGAAGGTCGCCGGGCCCTGTCGATCGGTGGCGGTCAGGCGAAGCGTTGCCCGCGGTGCTCACGGAGTCCGCCGCAGGGAGGTGATCTCGGGACCTCTGCCGGCGATGGTGGGACGGGCCACTTCCGGGGTGGCCGGCAGGGCGACGATGGTGACGGGCTGATCGCAGTGCGGGCAGTTCCGGACGGCTCCGCGCCCGCCGGCGCCGGCCTGGCGGCCGTCCGGCCGGCGGACGGGGCGACGTCACGCAGGGACGCGGAGCGGCGGGTGCTCGAGCACGCGGGGCTTGTATTCGACCAGCTGGATGCGGCCGTCGAAGGTGCGGTGCTCGATCATCTCGAGGGCAACGTCCGGATAGCCGTCGTAGATGCGTTCTTCGCCCGTGGCCCCGGTGATCACAGGGAACATCACGACCCGGAAGCGGTCGACGAGTCCGGCTCGTAGCAGGGACCGGCACAGGCTGAGGCTGCCGATCGTGCTGAGGAGCCCCGAGCCACTCGACTTCATGGCGCGGACCGCCTCGACGGCGTCGTCGCGGACGAGCGTGGAGTTGGCCCACGTCAGTGGCTCCTCGAGTGAGGAGGAGAACACCACCTTGGACGCTTGCGTGAGCTCGTCGACGGACGCCTCTTCTTCGGGCCTGAACTCGTCTTGGCCACTCGGGACCTCGCCTGCGGCGAAGCCCGACATCAGGCGGTAGGTCTTCGCTCCCATCAGATAGGTGGCCTCGGGCTGCTCGCCGAGCCATGCGAGGTACTCCGGGCCCTCGAGGCCCCAGAACCCGGGCCATCCCTCTCCCGATGCGTGGCCGTCGAGGGAGGTGATGAAGTCGACGAGAAGCTCCGACATGACGGTGTCCTTTCCTAGGTGTCACGAGCTTGGACCGGCCGGGAGCCACGAACTCGTCGGCCGCGCTGTGGAGCAACGAGAAAACCCATGATGCTGCAGCCGATCAGGTCGCGCTCGGGCCCTCGCCGGCCAGATGCGGACCGGGACGGGGTACCGCGTAGCCGTCGAGCAGCACACCTCGCGATCGCTCCTCGCCCTCGTCCCACCGCCGTCGACAGCGTCCGCCGTAGATCCGGCGCACGCTCGATCATCTGCGCCTTGCTCAACTGCCCGCCCGTACGGGCCGGCGTGGACAGTCGGGCCACCGGCCCCTGGACAGGTTCACCAGCCCGGGGCGAGCGCGAGGATCTCCTCGACCACATCCATCGCGGTCCTCGTCGCCTGGGTCGGCAGGGACCGCGACCGCTCCAGCTCCGAGGCCCGCTCGCCCTCCTCCATTACCCCAGGGAGTAAGCGGAGCCACATCCTCCGCAAGGGCTTCGTCAAGACGCGCCCTGTTGGCGTATGGGCCCCGTCAAGGGCTCTCAACCCGGGGGTGAAGACGCGGTTTGCTCATCTCGGCCGGATGGCTGAGTCCGCATCCGGCCGAATCCAACTCATCACTTCATCCAGGAGCCCGCGATGGCCGACATGGCCTTCGTCGTCACCACCTTCGCGGTTTTCGCGCTGGTGGCTCTCATCGCCAAGGGGGTGACCAAGCTGTGAGCGCCGAGAACATTGTCGGTTTGATCGTGGCCGTCGCCCTGCTCGGATATCTCGTCCTTGCCCTCATGTACCCGGAGAGGTTCTGAGCGGCACTATGAGTCCCCAATTCGCTGGTGTGCTCCAGCTGCTCGCCCTTGTCGCCGCGCTTGCCCTCGCGTACCGCCCGCTGGGCGATTACATGGCCCGCGTCTACTCCTCCGAGAAGCACTACCGACCGGAGAAGTGGATCTACAAGGCCATCGGCGCCGACCCCACGGTCGAGATGCGCTGGACCGCCTACCTGCGTGGCGTCCTCGCGTTCTCCGCCGTGAGCGTCGTCTTCCTCTACCTCTTGCAGCGCTTGCAAGGTGTCCTGCCCGGTTCGCTGGGCTTCGTGTCGATCGACCCGGACCAGGCGTTCAACACGGCCGCGTCGTTCGTGTCGAACACGAACTGGCAGTCGTATTACGGCGAGCAAGCCATGGGCCACGTCGTGCAGACCGGCGGTCTCGCGGTGCAGAACTTCGTCTCCGCGGCCGTGGGTATCGCGGTCGCGGTCGCGCTGGTGCGCGGCTTCGCCCGGTCCCGCACCGGTGAGCTCGGCAATTTCTGGGCCGACCTGGTGCGCGGCGTCGTGCGCATCCTGCTCCCGATCTCGGTGGTCGGCGCGATCGTGCTGGTCGCGTGCGGTGTCATCCAGAACTTCGCCGGCATCCACGAGGTCGGCCGGTTCATGGGTGGGACACAGGAGTGGAACGGCGGCGCGGTCGCTTCACAGGAGGTGATCAAGGAGCTGGGCACCAACGGTGGCGGCTACTTCAATGCCAATTCCGCCCACCCCTTCGAGAACCCCAACGGCCTGTCCAACCTGTTCGAGATTTTCCTGATCCTGCTGATCCCGTTCTCGCTGACGCGCACGTTCGGCCGGATGGTCGGCAGCGTCCGGCAGGGCTACGCGATCCTGGCGACGATGGCGACGATCTGGCTCGTGTTCGTCGTGCTGATGTGGGCGACGGAGTTCGCCGGCAAGGGTCCGGCGTTCGAGATCGCCGGCGGGGCGATGGAGGGCAAGGAGACCCGGTTCGGGATCGGCGCCTCGTCGATCTTCGCGGTGTCCACCACGCTCACCTCTACGGGGGCCGTGGACTCGTTCCACTCCTCCTTCACGGGCCTCGGCGGTGGGATCACCCTGCTCGGCATGATGCTGGGCGAGATCGCGCCCGGCGGTGTCGGCTCCGGGCTCTACGGCATCCTGATCATGGCGATCATCGCGGTGTTCCTCGCCGGTCTGATGGTCGGCCGGACGCCCGAGTACCTCGGCAAGAAGATCGGCACCCGGCAGATCAAGCTGGCCGCCTGCTACATCCTGATCACGCCGGCGTTGGTGCTCGGCTTCACGGCCGCGGCGATGGCGCTGCCGACCCCGGCCGGCTCGATGACGAACTCCGGCGCGCACGGCTTCTCGGAGATCCTCTACGCATACACGTCCGGGGCCAACAACAACGGGTCCGCCTTCGCGGGGCTGAACGCCGACACCCAGTGGTTCAACAGCACCATCGGCATCGTGATGCTGCTGGGCCGGTTCCTGCCCATGGTGTTCGTGCTCGCCCTGGCCGGCTCGCTCGCCGAGCAGACGCCCGTACCGAAGACCGCGGGCACGCTGCGCACCGAGAAGCCCCTGTTCACCGGCCTGCTGGTAGGCACGATCCTGATCATCACCGGTCTGACCTACTTCCCCTCCCTCGCGCTGGGGCCGCTCGCCGAAGGGCTGGCGTCATGACCACCGACGTGGAAAAGCACGACACAGAGAAGCAAGAGGACTCCATGTCCCACGCCACTTCGACCCGGGCGCCGCACAGCGACGTGCCGACCGGGCACAAGCCCGAGGTCGGCCGGGTCGCCGGCGGCCTCTTCGACCCGCAGCAGTTGCTGAAGTGCTTCCCGGACGCGCTCCGCAAGCTCGATCCCCGGGTCATGGTCAAGTCCCCGGTGATGTTCGTGGTCCTGGTCGGCTCGGTGCTGACCACTGCCTTTGCGATCACTGACCCGACCGACTGGTTCGGCTGGGCCATCGCCGGCTGGCTGTGGCTGACCACGATCTTCGCCAACCTGGCGGAGGCGGTGGCCGAGGGCCGGGGCAAGGCACAGGCGGACACGCTGCGCAAGGCGAAGACCGACACGATCGCCCGTCGCCTCACCGGTGCGGTCGAGGAGCGTGTGCCAGGTACCGAACTGCGCATCGGCGACCTGGTGGTCTGCGAGGCCGGTGACATCATTCCCGGTGACGGAGACGTCGTCGAGGGCGTCGCCTCCGTCGACGAGTCGGCCATCACGGGCGAGTCGGCCCCGGTCATCCGCGAGTCCGGTGGTGACCGGTCCGCCGTCACCGGCGGTACGAAGGTCCTGTCCGACCGGATCGTCGTCAAGATCACGACGAAGCCGGGGGAGACGTTCATCGACCGGATGATCAACCTGGTCGAGGGGGCGGCCCGGCAGAAGACGCCGAACGAGATCGCGCTGAACATCCTGCTCGCCTCTCTCACGATCGTCTTTCTGCTCGCGGTCGTCACCCTGCAGCCGTTCGCGACCTACGCGGGCGCCCCGCAGACCATGATCGTGCTGATCGCTCTGCTCGTCTGCCTCATCCCGACCACCATCGGCGCGCTGCTCTCGGCGATCGGCATCGCGGGCATGGACCGGCTGGTGCAGCGCAACGTCCTGGCCATGTCCGGCCGCGCGGTCGAGGCCGCCGGCGACGTCTCGACCCTGCTGCTCGACAAGACCGGCACCATCACGCTCGGCAACCGCCAGGCCGCCGAGATTCTGCCGGTCAAGGGCACCACCGATGCCGAGCTGGCGGACGCCGCGCAGTTGTCGTCACTCGCGGACGAGACGCCCGAGGGCCGTTCCATCGTTGTCCTGGCCAAGGAGAGGTACGGCCTGCGCGAGCGCCATCAGGGCGAGCTGGCGCAGGCCGAGTGGATCGCCTTCACGGCCCAGACTCGGATGTCGGGCGTGGACGTCGACGGCCGCAAGGTCCGCAAGGGCGCCGCCGGCTCGGTCATCGCCTGGGTCGAGGAGCGCGGCGGCACCGTCGCCTCCGACGCCGGCGAGCTGACCGACCGCATCGCCGAGGCCGGTGGCACGCCGCTGCTGGTGGCTGTGGAGGACGGCCAGGGTGCCCGGGTCCTGGGCGTCATCCACCTCAAGGACGTCGTGAAGGACGGCATGCGGGAGCGGTTCGACGAGCTGCGCCGCATGGGCATCAAGACCGTCATGATCACCGGCGACAATCCGCTGACCGCGAAGGCGATCGCCGAGGAGGCGGGAGTGGACGACTTCCTCGCGGAGGCCACCCCCGAGGACAAGATGGCGCTGATCAAACGGGAGCAGGCCGGCGGCAAGCTCGTCGCGATGACCGGTGACGGCACGAACGACGCCCCGGCGCTCGCGCAGGCCGATGTCGGTGTGGCGATGAACACCGGCACGTCGGCGGCCAAGGAGGCCGGGAACATGGTCGACCTCGACTCCAACCCGACGAAGCTCATCGAGATCGTCGAGATCGGCAAGCAGCTCCTCATCACCCGAGGTGCCCTCACCACGTTTTCGATCGCCAACGACGTCGCGAAGTACTTCGCGATCATCCCGGCGATGTTCGCGGTCGCCTATCCGGGCCTGGACGAGCTGAACATCATGCAGCTCGCCTCGCCCGAGTCCGCGATCCTCTCGGCGGTGATCTTCAACGCGCTGATCATCATCGCGTTGGTGCCGCTCGCACTGAAGGGCGTGCGGTACCGGCCGATGAGTGCGGACCGGATGCTCCGGCGCAATCTCGGCATCTACGGTCTCGGCGGCCTCGTCGCTCCCTTCGTCGGCATCAAGATCATCGACTTCGTCCTCTCGTCCGTCCCAGGAATCGGCTGACTGCGATGAACAACTCCGTAGGAAACACAACCCGGCTGCTCTGGGCGGGCCTGCGTGCTCTCCTCGTGCTGACACTCGTGTGCGGCGTGGTCTACCCGCTCGCGGTGACCGGCGTCGCGCAGGGCCTCTTCCACGACAAGGCCAACGGTTCCGAGATCACGAGCGACGGCAAGGTTGTCGGTTCCACTCTGATCGGCCAACGCTACGACCTTCCGCTGAAAGAGGGTGAGGAGAGCCCCGCACCGGACCTGAAGTGGTTCCAGCCACGTCCCTCCAACGGCCTCGGCAGCAACAGCGTCAACACCCGGTACTCCCTGATTCTCTCCGGCGCGACCAACCGCTCCGCGGACAACGAGGAGTTGATCCAGTGGGTCAAGGACGCCAAGGCCGCCGTGATCAAGGACAACTCCACGGTGACGTACACGGTGAAGTCCGCCGACGTGCCGGCGGACGCCGTCACCTCGTCCGCGTCGGGTCTGGACCCGGACATCTCACCCGAGTACGCGAAGCTCCAGATCCACCGGGTCGCCGAGCGCAACGAACTCGACGTCGCCCAGGTGGAGAAGCTGGTCGCCGACCATACCGACGGACGCATCCTCGGCTTCATGGGCGAGCCCGCGGTCAACGTCCTCGAGCTCAACATCGCCCTGAAAGACCTCGCCCAGCGGTGACGCATGCCCTGGGGCGGGCACCTGCCCGCCCCAGGGGCCGATGGTCGTTCGCTGTTCGGCAGAAAGGCGGCACGCCAATGACCCGGGTGCTGGTCGTCGAGGACGAGTCGCAACTCGTGCGGGCTCTCGTCATCAACCTGAAGGCACGTAAGTACGAGGTGGACAGTGCGACCGAAGGGGCAACGGCGCTGAGGCTCGCCGCCGGGGCGCCCCCGGACGTCGTCTGCTCGATCTCGGGCTGCCGGACATGGACGGAATCGAGGTGATCAAGGCTCTGCGCGGCTGGTCGAGGGCGCCGATCCTGGTGGTGTCCGCCCGCCACAGTTCTGACGAGAAGGTGGAGGCGCTCGACGCCGGAGCCGACGACTACATCACCAAACCCTTCGGGATGGACGAACTCCTGGCACGGCTGCGCGCTGCCGTCCGCCACCACGACACCACGACGCCCGCCGCAGAGGAGTCGGCGATCGTCAGCGCCGGCCATTTCACCGTCGACCTGCTCGCCAACAAGGTCGAACGCGGCGGGCGCGACGTGCGACTCACCCCGACGGAATGGCATCTGCTGGAGGTACTCATCCGCAACCAGACCCGGCTGACCACGCAGAAGGAGCTCCTTCAGGAGGTGTGGGGCCCTTCCTACGGCACGCAGACGAACTACCTGCGTGTCTACATGGCCCAGCTCCGGCGCAAACTCGAAGTGGACCCCTCCCACCCGCAGCACCTCGTCACCGTGCCGGGCATGGGCTACCGCTTCGAGAAGTGACCGGCCAGGCACGGTGCTCGACCAGCAAAGATCGGAACACTGAGAACCATGGGACGCGGCAAGCTCCGTATCTACCTCGGCGCGGCACCGGGCGTCGGCAAGACGTACGCGATGCTCTCCGAGGCGCACCGCCGTGTCGAGCGTGGCACCGACTGTCTCGTTGCCTTCGTGGAATGCCACGGCAGGGCCCGCACCGAGGTGATGCTGCACGGCCTTGAGCAGGTCCCGCGGAAGGAACTCCCCTACCGCGGCACCGGTTTCACCGAGATGGACGTGGACGCCGTCCTGGAACGCCGCCCGGCCGTCGCCCTCGTCGACGAACTCGCGCACACCAACGTTCCCGGCTCGCGCAACGCCAAACGCTGGCAGGACGTCGAGGAACTGCTCGACGCGGGGATCCACGTCGTCTCCACCGTGAACATCCAGCACCTGGAGTCACTCGGCGACGTCGTCGAGGCGATCACCGGCGTGCGGCAGCAGGAGACCGTCCCGGACGAGGTCGTGCGCCGCGCCGACCAGATCGAACTGGTCGACATGTCCCCGCAGGCGCTCCGGCGCCGGATGGCCCACGGCAACATCTACCAGGCGGACAAGGTCGACGCCGCGCTGTCCAACTACTTCCGGCCCGGCAACCTCACCGCCCTGCGTGAGCTCGCCCTGCTGTGGACCGCGGACCGGGTCGACGAGTACCTGCAGGAATACCGGACAGAGCACCGTGTCTCGAAGATCTGGGGCTCCCGCGAACGCATCGTCGTCGGCCTGACCGGCGGCCCCGAAGGACGTACTCTCATCCGCCGCGCCGCCCGCCTCGCCGAGAAGGGCGCCGGCGGCGAGGTCCTCGCCGTCTACATCGCGCGCAGCGACGGGCTGACCTCCGCCTCGCCCAAGGAGCTGGCCGTCCAACGCACCCTGGTCGAAGACCTCGGCGGGACGTTCCACCACGTCGTCGGCGACGACATTCCGCAGGCCCTCCTGGACTTCGCACGCGGCGTCAACGCCACCCAGATCGTGCTCGGCGCCAGTCGCCGCAGGCCCTGGCAGTACATGTTCGGTCGCGGTGTCAGCGCCACGATCGCCGTGGAATCCGGACCGGATCTCGACGTCCACATCGTCACCCATGAAGGGGCGGCGAAAGGCCGCGGCCTGCCCGTGGCACGCGGTGCCCGGCTCGGCCGCTCCCGCACCCTGTGGGGATGGATCACCGGGATCGCCGGCCCCATCCTGCTCACCCTTCTCCTGACGGGCATCGATGCCGACCTCGGCCTTGCCAACGACATGCTCCTGTACCTGTCGCTCACCGTGGCCGCGGCCATGATCGGCGGCCTGCTCCCGGCCCTGGCATCCGCAGCCTGCGGATCGCTCCTGCTCAACTGGTTCTTCACACCGCCCCTGCACCGGATCACGATCGCCGACCCGAAGAACATCGTCGCCCTCGTGATCTTCTTCGGTGTCGCGGTCGCCGTGGCCTCGGTCGTCGACGTCGCCGCCCGCCGCACCCACCAGGCAGCACGGCTACGCGCCGAGTCGGAGATCCTGTCCTTCCTGGCGGGCAGCGTACTGCGCGGCGAAACCAGCCTGGAGGCCCTGCTCGAACGGGTCCGCGAGACGTTCGGCATGAACTCCGTGGCTCTGCTGGAGCGTACGAGCGACGTGGAGCCCTGGGTCTGCGCCGGCAGCGTCGGCAGCACTCCGGTCCCACGCCCGGAAGACGCGGATGTGGACATGCCCGTCGGCGACCACATGGCGCTCGCCCTTTCCGGACGGGTCCTGCCCGCCGAGGACCGCCGCGTGCTGGGCGCCTTCGCCGCCCAGGCCGCCATCGTCCTCGACCGCCAGCGCCTCCAGCACCAAGCCGACCAGGCACGCGACCTCGCCGAGGGAAACCGCATCCGCACCGCCTTGCTCGCGGCCGTCAGCCACGACCTGCGGACCCCGCTGGCAGCGATCAAGGCATCGGTCACCTCTCTGCGCTCCGACGACATCGAATGGTCGCCCGACGACCAGGCCGAACTCCTCGCCGGCATCGAGGAAGGCGCGGACCGCCTCGACCACCTGGTCGGCAACCTCCTGGACATGTCCCGCCTCCAGACAGGAACTGTCAAGCCGATCATTCGCGAGATCGACCTCGACGAAGTCGTACCGATGGCTCTGGGCGGCGTTCCCGATGGCAGCGTCGTGCTCGACGTCCCCGAAGATCTGCCCATGGTGACGGTGGACGCCGGCCTCCTGGAACGAACCGTGGCCAACGTGGTCGAGAACGCCGTCAAGTACAGCCCCGACGGCACACCGGTCCTGGTCTCCGCGAGCGCGATCGCCGACAGGGTCGAGGTCCGCGTCGTGGACCGGGGCCCCGGCGTCCCTGACGACGCCAAGGACCTTATCTTCGAACCCTTCCAGAGACACGGGGACGCCCCACGCGGCACCGGAGTAGGACTCGGCCTCGCCGTCGCCCGCGGCTTCGCCGAAGCCATGGGCGCCACGCTGACCGCCGAGGACACCCCCGCCAGCGGCCTCACGATGGTGATCAGCCTCCCTTGCGCGGCCGGCCCACCACCCGCGCGCGACCTCCCGACAGCCGCCCCATAGGGCGTCGTCGTCGGGGAGAGCGTCGTCGACAGCCCCGATCTGCCCGGCCGCTCGACGAGTCCCTCTTCCCATCGTGCCGCCGGGCGTTCCGGACGCGCGTGGGGGCGCCGCTGTGGCACGCCACGCTCACTGGGACCGTCGCCCGCTGCGCCTGCTGGAGCCGGGGCCGCCGTGTCGGGTGACCTCCCGGCTGACCGCCGAAGTCGCGGGCGGTCGAGCCGCATCACGATCTCGGCCTGGAAGAACCCGTCGGCAAGGCCGGCCCGCGATGCGCCGGCGCTCCCCCCGCTCGGTCGGTCCACCGTCCCCCGGCATGTCGCCGGCGTTGCCTTTGCTGGCATCCATTGCAACGGTGCGTTGCGTTCACTCTCAGCGCCGTTGCATCGATTAAGCGCGCTCCACCTGCGGTTGCAAACTTTCCTGATTGACGTGATTTGAAACGCAACGTAGCTTTCGGTGCGCGCAAACGCGTAATGTCGCGAGATGAGGAATGGCCATGAGCGAATCCCTCCACACGGTCACGAAGCTGCCGACGGAGCGTCAGCCCGGTTGCCCCTTCGACCCGCCGGCAGAACTGCTCGACGCCCGCCGGCACGGCCCCATCAGCCGTTACACCCACCCTGGTGGAAAGCCCGGCTGGCTGATCACTGGCTACGACCTGGTCAGGTCGGTCCTGGCCGACTCACGGTTCAGCTCGCGCAAGGAACTCCTGAACGTGGTCGACTTCGAGCTCCCGCCGGCGCCGCCCGGTGAGTTCCTCCTCATGGACGAGCCACAGCACAGGCGCTACAGGAAACCGCTGGTGGGCAAGTTCACCGCACGCCGGATGCGACTGCTGACCGAACGCATCGAGCAGATCACCACCGACTGCCTGGACACCATGGAGAAGACCGGGCCGCCGACGGACCTGGTGACCGCGTTCGCCAAGCCCATCCCCACCATCATCATCTGTGAACTGCTGGGGGTGCCCTACCAGGACCGGGACTCCTTCCAGGAGCAGATCGACAAGTTCATGAACGGTGAGACCAGCGACGAGGACCTGGCAGCGGCCTACACCGCGACCCAGGAGTACCTCGCACAGCTGGTGGTCGCCAAGCGCGCGAACCCCACCGACGACGTGCTCAGCGAGCTCACCGACAGCGACCTGACCGATGAGGAACTGCAGGGCATCAGCCTGATCCTGCTGGCGGCCGGATTCGACACCACGGCGAACATGCTGTCCCTCGGCGCCTTCGCGCTGCTGCAGAACCCGGCGCAACTGACCGCGCTGCGTGCAGATCCCGCCCTCGCCGACCAGGCCGTGGAGGAACTGCTGCGGTACCTGAGCGTCGCCAAGTCGTTCATGAGGACGGCCCTGGTGGACGTCGAGGTCGGCGGCCGGACCATCGAGGCCGGAACGACGGTCGTCCTGTCCTACAACACCGCCAACCGCGACCCCGAGCGCTTCACCGATCCCCACGGGCTCGACATCCGGCGGGAGTCCGGCGGTCACCTGGCCTTCGGCCACGGCATCCACCTGTGCCTCGGCCAGCAACTGGCCCGCATCGAGATGCGGGTCGCGTTCTCTTCCCTGCTCAGCCGCTTTCCCACATTGCGCCTGGCCGTACCGGCCGAAGAGGTCGGCCTGCGCCCGGAGACCGCGGACATCTACGGAGTGAAGAACCTCCCGGTCACCTGGGACGCGTGACCGATGAGGACGCGCAGACCCTCCACCGCCTGGGCCTCGAGTCCGTCGCCCTCGGTACCAGGACCACAAGGGACCGGGCTCGCTCCCACCCGGCCCGTGCCGGAAGGGAGCGCGCGGGACACGGTGGGCCTCCAGCAGTTCCTCGATCCGTCCGGCCGGCGGTTTCCGCTGGTCAAGGACCGCAGTGAGCGAGTCGGCCAGGTGCGGGACGATCAGCGCGGCCGCGGTGTCGGGACGACCACGGTCTGCCCCTCCAGCGAGGTGTGGATCTCTTCGACCAGCCGCTCGGGTCGGCGCGGCCGACTCACCTGGGGACCGGTTTCAGCGGTGCGGTTGTGTCATTGCAGTTGGCTGAAGCGTTCCGTCTGGCTGGTGCGGCCGGCCACGATGATGGTGTCGTCGGCCTGGACGACGGTGTCGGCGGTGGCGTAGGTGAAGCCTTCGCCCGGGCGTTTGATGGCGACGACGGTCAGTCCGTAGCGGGTTCGGATGGCGCTGTCGCCGAGGCGTTTGCCGATGACGTCGACGGGCGGGTTGGTCTTGGCCATGGCGAAGTCGTCCTCGAACTCGATGTAGTCGAGCATGCGGCCGCGCACCAGGTGGGCGACGCGCTGTCCCATGTCGTGCTCGGGGTAGACGACGTGGTGCACGCCGAGCTGGGTGAGGATGCGGCCGTGGGCTTCGCTGATCGCCTTGGCCCATACATCCTGGATGCCGAAGGAAACGAGCAGCGAGGCGGTCAGGATGCTGGCCTCGATGTCGCTGCCGATGGCCACGACGGCGCGGTTGAACTCGTGGACGGCCAGTTGCCTCAGTACGTCCTCCTTGGTGGAGTCCGCCCGAACGACATGGGTGAGGGACCCGGACAACTGCTGGACGAGTTCGGCGTTCTCGTCGATGCCGAGGACCTCGGTGTCCTCGTCGACGAGCTCGAGCGCCAGGGCGCGTCCGAAGCGGCCCAGACCGATGACCACGACGGAGTCGTTCTGGGCGATGCGGCGGGTTCGGTGGCTGCGGTTCCTAGCCAATGACGGGTCGCTCCTCGGGCAGGTCGTACAGGCGGACGCGCCGGCGCAGGGCGAGCGCGGAGGCCACCGTGATGGGTCCGAGGCGGCCGATGAACATCAGCACGATCAGCATGACCTGTTCGGCGGTGGGCAGGTCGGTGGTGATGCCGGTGGACAGGCCGACGGTGGCGAAGGCGGAGATGACCTCGAACAGTGACTGGTCGAGGTTGATGTCGGTGAAGACCATGAACACCACCGTGGATCCGACGACGGCGGCCACCGACAGCAGCACCACCGTCAGCGCTTGGCGCTGGGTGTCGCCGTGCAGACGCCGGTGGAAGATGTTGACCGCGCTCTCACCGCGTACTTCGGCGTACAGGACGAAGAAAAGCACGGCGAAGGTAGTGACCTTGATGCCGCCCGCAGTACCCGCGCTGGCGCCGCCGACGAACATCAGGACGTCCATGCCGAGCCAGCTCGCCGGGTTCATCTGGCCGGTGTCGACGCTGTTGAAGCCTGCGGTGCGGGGCATCACGCCCTGAAAGAACCCGGCCAACAGCTTGCCCGGCGTGTCGAGCGGTCCAAGGGTCGCCGGGTTGGTCCATTCGATCGCGGTGATGAACACGCTGCCGCCGACCAGGAAGATCGCGCTCGCGCACATCACGATCTTGGTGTGCAGCGACCACGACATCGGACTGCGCCATCGGCGCCGGAGCTCGAACAGGACGGGAAACCCCAGTCCGCCGGCGATGACCGCGCAGGCGAGGGGCAGGCAGATCCACGGGTCGGTGACGAACCCCATCAGGTTGTCGGAGTAGAGGGCGAAGCCCGCGTTGTTGAACGCGGAGACGGCGTGGAAGACGCCCAGCCACAGGGCTCTCGGCCATGAATTGTCGTAGCCGGTGGCGAAGCGCAGCATCAGCACCAGGGCCGTGAGCGCTTCCAGCAGCATGCTGACCTTGACCACGCCGAAGATGACCGACCTGACCTCGCCCAGGCCCAGGGTCTTGGTCTCGGTTGCCGCGGTCAGGCGGGCCCTCAGCCCGATCCGGCGGGAGACGAGCACCACCAGTAGAGAGGCGAAGGTCATGATGCCCAGGCCCCCGAGCTGGATCAGGCACAGAATCACGACCTGCCCGAACCCGGTCCAGTAGACCGGGGTGTCCACCACGATCAGCCCGGTCACGCACACCGCGGACACCGACGTGAACAGGCCCTCCAGCAGACTCGCGCCCCCGGGCCCCCTTCTGGCCACCGGGAGCATCAGCAACAAGGTGCCGACCACGACCGCCGCAGCGAACCCCGCCACGACGACCTGTGCCGGATGCCGTGGACGTGGCCACCGCCGACTCACCACGGCAGCTCCACACTGCCGCCGGACCACAATTCGATCATTCGCACCGCACGACGATAACCACCTGAACACCCTTTTATACGCCTCCCTGACGCGAGCGCCGCGCACCTATACGCAGCCCTGACGTGTCAGGCTCACCCCAGGCGCCAAGTCGCGGCCTAGCGTTCCCCCATGACCGCTTCACACCTTGAGCCGACAGCACCGGTGACCCGAGTAGCGCCCGGGCCGCCCAACTGCTCGAGGGAGGGCGTGTGAAGGGTGCCGGGAACGGCCGCGGTCTCCGGCTCGCCATCGGCGCGCTCAGCCTGGCCGGGGCGACTCTGATGGTCTGCGGCTTTCTCATCGAGGCGGGGTGGCTCGTCGGAGTCGGCGGCTGGACAGTGATCGCCGCCGTCCTCATCGCTTTCCTCTACCGCCCCGGACGCCCTCCGGGCGGCCTGTAACGACGAGCGGGCAGTTCACCACTCCGATGGGCGTGGGAGGGATGCCGGCATCCGCCCCGCACGGGACGCTGGCTGATGGCCGGCATTCTCACGCGTCGAGGCCGGCGACGTCGACACACGGGAGTCGGGGACCATGGGCCGATGCAAAAGCCGTTTGCTTGGAGCCTTGGTCCTCGTCGGTGTCCTGGCGGTGTCGGCATGCGAGTCGCACCGCGACACCGTGGTGTCGAGCGGCAGCGACAGCGGAGCTCTCGACGCGTCGACCGCAGCCAAGGTCGAAGAGATCGTCCGCCGGTTCCAGGACACCAACCGCACCCCTGGGGTCCTCGTCGGCATCTGGAGCCCGAACGGGACCTTCATCAGTGCCACCGGCGTCGCCGACCTCGCGACCCGGGAGCCCCTCCGAGCGGACATGCAGTTCAAGATCGCGAGCCAGACGAAGACGTTCACGGCCAACCTCGTCCTGCAACTGGTGGGGGAAGGGAAGGTTGCCCTCGGCGATCACATCTCCAAGTGGGTGGCGGGTGTGCCCAACGGGGACCGGATCACGATCCGGCAGCTCCTCAACCACACCAGCGGCCTCGCCGACGGTTTCACCTCGCCCACCGTCCAGGGGAAGATCCCCACAGGCTGCACCGTCGAGGAGCTCCTCGACGCGGAGGCGAAATTCCCGCCCGTCGCACCTCCCGGCACCAAGTGGTCGTACAGCAACTACGGTTACAACCTGCTCGGCCGCGTAGTGGAGCTGGCCGGCGGCCAAGACCTGAGCACCGCGGTCCAGCAGCGCATCGCCCGACCGCTCGGACTCCGTCGCACCCTGCTCCCGACGTCGGGCAACGGCCTCAGCAAGCCCTTCACGCATGGGTACGGGCTGGGCGATGTGGGCCCCACCCAGGCACCCACCGCTGCCGATGACGCGACAGCCGTCCCGGCGTCGTGCCTCTGGGCACACGGAGCCATGGTCTCGACACTCTCGGACATGCGGATCTGGTCCCGCGCCTTGGCGACCGGTGCGCTGCTCAAGCCGGCGGTCTGGGCCGAAGCAACCAATAACCCGATCCCCTTCGTCTTCACGGGGAACTACAACGGGCCCGGCAAGTGGCGCTACGGACTGGGCTTCGTCGAGTCCGGCGGGTTCATCGGCGGAGAAGGCAGCTTCGCCGGCTACGAGTCCACCACCATGTACTCGCCCAAGCTCCAGACGGCCATCCAGGTGGTGTCCACCAAGAACCCCAACGCCATCACCCCTCCTCCGATGTTCCAGGCCCTCGCCATGGCGGTCCACGGCACCGATCTCGGCTTCGGCCTCACACCTGAACAGGCGCTCGCGCCCGCGTTCACAGGAGCGGCGGGATAGTCGGGCACCCGGCCCAGGAAGCCGCCCCGGCAAGGCGCGACCGTCGGCGTCAGCACGGACGGCGACGGAGATCCCACAGATGGACAGCCGCTCCGCGCTCATTGCCCACCCGTCAGCAGGGGGAGCCGGCTTGGTCGCCTGCCACCAGCTGATACTGCACGCTCACCTAGGGGATGGCGGCGATGACGAGGGCGGCGATCGGGGTGCTGCTGAAAAGGGACGGCGCAGGTGGTCGATCGGGCCGTGCCCGACTGCGACGCCTTTCACGGCGCAGCAGTGCTTGTGTCGCGAGCGGAGCTCCTGGACCGGCTGGGCACCGTGTCACCCGCCCGGGAGGACGTGGCGTGGGTGACATCGTCGTTGCGCGACGCCGTCTCGCAAGACTCGGCGCCTGAGCGCTTGTGTCCTGCGGACAGGCCGGACAAGCAGACCTCGCTGCCTCGCTGTTGCACGGCTGCGGCTGCGGCCGCAGCGCGTCGGCGGAGGCGGGCACAGGCGCGGCCGGTCCCGGCGTACCACTGAACGGCGAGCACGGTGGCGAGTCCGATCTCGACAAGATCGCCGCCGTAGTACATCAGCACGGCGCCGCTGCGCAGGTCGGAGGGGGCGAAGTGGGTGCCGGGCGGGGGCGTGGCGTACAAGGACTTGGCCAGTACGGCGTGGGCCGCTCCCGCGAGCAGAAGGGTGGAGCCTCGCCAGGCCAGGCCCCAGGACCGGCGCACCGGGTCCAGCCGGCAGACCGCGAACGTGAACAGCAGACCGGCGGCCACGACGTGCGTGTGCACAGCGGCATACATCAGCATGTGCTGGTGGCCCTGCGCCAGCAGGTCGGTGCGGTGAATCACCCACAGACCGCCGACGTCGAGCACGGCGGCTGTGGGCGGAAATACCAGCCAGGCCACGGGCCGGGAGTGCGCCACAGCCAAGAGCGCACGGCGGGTGCCACGGGGAGGGAGGACCCGTAGCGCGAGAGTGAGCGGACGGGCGAGGACCAGGAGCAGCGGCGCGGCCATGACCACGATCAGGTGGTGGATCACGTGGGCCGTGAACGGTCCGCCGGGCAGGGCGACCAGCAGCACGTACGCGATGCCCGCGCCGCCCGTCGTGAACGACGCGTCCCTGACCCACGGCCACGCGTCACCGCGCCGGCGCAGTCGAACGGCGGCCGCCAAGTACCCCGCCACCGCCAACAGGGAGACCGCGGCCGTCACCGTCCCGACCGGTCCCCCGATGCCTGAGGGGTGAATGCCGGCGGATGTCACGGTTCGGCCGGCCCCCTACGCCGTTGGCGGGCCGCGCGCACCGCGAGCACCGCACCGACGGCGAGCAGCACGAGGGCCGCCGCGTTCCATGCGATGTCGTAGGGGGCGATGTCGACGCCGTAGCGGATCTGGTGCAGACGCAGCAGTTTGTGGTCCACGATGCCGTCGAACAGCTGGAAGCCCCCGAGCCCCAGGAAGAACCCCGCCCAGGCATGCGGCCGGACGAGAGATCGCCGACGACACAGATCGGCGAAAAGGAAGAGCCCGGCCACCAGCCCCGTCAACTCGGCCGTATGGAGCAGGCCGTCGGAAAGCAGTCCCACGGACGAGGTGGATCGGTCGTAGAAGTGGTGCCAGCCCAGGATTTGATGAAAGAGGATCTCGTCCACCGCGGCCATGACTGCCGCGCCGATCAGCGCGCAAACTGCCATCGACCGTCCCGGCTGCGGCTCGGACACCTCTCGCGGCGATTCACTCATCACTCCGTACCTCTTCCCCGGCGAACAGGGCCGCTCTCCATGCGACAGGTTGACCGGTATGACTTCGCATCCGTGGCGTCGGCCGCCCACTGAATCTCATCGCGAGTCGGCGAGAGGAACAGATACCGCTCATGCGCGGTGATCAGCCGCTTGAACCGCGGATGAACGGTCCGCTCGATCGAGGTCACAATCCCGCCCCATGCCCAGACGACAACGACATCACGACCAACGACACCGAGCCGAACGGGTGGCGGGGCGGGGCACTCAGGGCTCCAAGATCATCTCATTGTCCCTCGACCCGTATCTCGGCGCTGCTGGAGCGTGCCGACCGCGGCTACGCCCGCTTCCTCGCCGTCCAGGCCCCGGACGCCGGCGCCGGCGCCGGCGAAGGACGACGCGGCGGGCCGCCGATGAGCGACACGCACGTTGTTCTCTACGACCCCAGGGCCTGATCGAGGCCCAAGTTCCGCTGGACCGCGCCCCGACGAAGCGCTCGTCACCGCCGTCCTCGTGCGGGAGAACCCGAACCTCACGCCCGCGACTACGAGCAGTTCGCGCTCGAGCCGACCGGGCATGACCGCGCGGTCGCCGCTGACGTTGAGCGCCACGCCGCTTCCCTGCCGAAGAACGACGGCCGCGGCACCTTCGCCGAAGTAATTCTCCGCGGATCCGCCGGACGCCTGGCCGCACCGATACATGGCACCGCCCGCTGCGTCCAGAACCGCACCGCCTCGTACGGGCGCACCCGGCTGGACCGCCTCACCGAGCCCCTCCCTGCCGCCACGTAGCCCAAGGGGAGTGGCCCGACTTCCCCATCGTTGCGCACTGGCGACCACGGCATCGTGATCCTCACAGTGCTCCATACGTGGGCGTTCTCGTGGAGAGCGGGGAGCTGTCCGTGTAGCGTCAGGGCAAGCTGTCATGGTTCCGAAGTACCGATCGCCCATGAGTACTCGTTCACGGGCGATTCTGCTGTTCACAGTCTCTGAGGACCAGGGCGATCACCTCCGGTTTTCGCACAGTGCGGAACCGATTCGAGTCCCCTTGGAGGGCAACATGGCTACCGGAACCGTTAAGTGGTTCAACGCTGAAAAGGGCTTCGGCTTCATCGAGCAGGACGGCGGGGGCCCGGACGTCTTCGCGCACTACTCGAACATCGCCAGCTCGGGATTCCGCGAGCTCCAGGAAGGCCAGAAGGTCAAGTTCGACGTCACCCAGGGCCAGAAGGGCCCGCAGGCAGAGAACATCACTCCCGCCTAGACACCCCTGCGCCCGCCCAGGACACGTCCTCGGCGGGCGCTGTGTGTCGGCTTCTGTCTCGTCGGCGACTACGGAGCCTTGCTGAAGTAGCCGCAGGCGATACGGGTCACCATGTCCAGACGGCCCCGGCACAGCCGTACGGCGATCCCCACTCCGCCGCCGCGTCTTCCACTTCACGGCGCAGGTCGTGCCGGACCTGGGGCGACTCCACGCCGGGCCGGCGGCGCACTGCGGTCGCGGCGACGTCGACCTCCGACAGCCGGTCGGTTCGGAGAGCTGCGGCCTGCCCTTGTGGTCGGCAACCAAGGTGCCGGCCTTGGCCGGCCAGCTGGGCCTGCCGCAATGGGACAAGGCCCTGACTCAGTACGCCCAGCAGGCCGACGAGGCCAAGATGAGAACCTCGACTTCATCGGCGTGGTCCTCTCCGAAGGACTCGCCGTCCGTGAAGACCGCCGCTTCCCCACCGGCCTGCGGATCTCGAAACCGCCCCACCACAAGACACTGGACGACTACGACTTCTCGTTCCAGCCCGAGCTCGATCCTCGCACGTACTCAGCGGTGCACTTCCAGAAGTACGCCGACAGCACTCAGCCGACCCCGCGCAGCCCCATGCAATAAGTGTGACGCAGTCCGATCGCGCACCTCAGCACAGCAACAGCCCACCCCCTGGTGAACTGTCCGGCAGGGCTCCGCGTCAGGCCGTGGGCGGCGTCTTCCTCTCCCAGCTGTCGGTGCTGCCTCGCCGCCACGGGTGATGCGGGGTCAGCGTGACGAGTGACCAGATCAGGAGTGCTGGGCGTCCACCCGTCGTGGAGGCGGTCCGCCACGTGCTGCAGTTCGGCACCGACGTCCAGGTCGTCAGCCCCCCGAGCCCGGGCGGAGATCTCCCGCCTCGCCGGTTCCGTACACTGAGAAGAGTGGAGGACCACATGGCCACCGGGATCGGTGCACGTCCGGCGCCCGCCTTGCGGCAGTACGTCGACTCGTACGGCGGTTTCGACCTCCGCGGGCTCCCCACGGGGGTGCACTGCGGCCCGCCGAGCCGCGTGCTCACTGCGGTGATCAGCCTGTCAGACCCCATCGAGGTGGCGGCGGGCGTTGACGACGGGTCACCGGTCACCCGATTCAGCAGCATGGCCGGCGGTCTGATGTGCCGGTCCGTCGCGATCCACCACGACGGACGCCAGCAAGGTGTGAAGGTATCGCTGACACCGCTCGGGGCTCGGGCCATCTACGGCATGCCCGCCGCTGTGCTCGCCCACCGGCTGGTCCCGCTTGACGAGCTTCTCGGAGCGCTCGGCGTCGAGCTGGTCGACCGGCTCCGAGCGGCAACGACATGGGCGGCGCGCTTCACCGCGCTGGACGAACTGCTCCTCCGAGCTGTCGGCCGTGGCGCCGGAGGCGACCCTGTGCGCAGGGTGCGCCCCGAGGTGGCCGAGGCCTGGCGCCGCCTCGTCGCCGCGCGGGGCTGCGTCCAGGTCGGTGCGGTCGCCGCGGAACTCGGCTGGAGCCGTCGGCACCTCACCGAGAGGTTTCGCGGTGAACTGGGCCTGTCGCCGAAGACCCTCGCCCGAGTTCTGCGCTTCGAGCACGCGCACGAACTGGCGACGGCGCAGAACCCGCCCGCGTGGGCCGATGTGGCGACCATCTCCGGCTACGCCGACCAGGCCCATCTCGTTCGGGACTGGCGCGAGTTCACGGGCCGATCGCCGACGGCCTGGCGTCGCAGCGAAGTCCTCCTCGGAACCGGGTAGTCGCCGACCGACTGCCCATCGTGTCGGCGTCTGTTCCCATTCCTTCAAGACCACGCGATCGCTGTCGCGTGACGATCGTCAGCATGAGACTCGTCAACCACGAACGCAACGCCATCGACCTGCGGACCACCCCCGTGCACCTCGGGCTGGGATCAAGAGCGAGACCCGTCGAGGGCTTCGCCTGGGACCCGGAGGTGCTCCAGGCCTACAGCGCCGCTGTCACGGCAGACGGCGCCGAGGGCCGGATGGTGATGATCTTCGACGGCGACGGCGACGGCCGCGGCGACCATTGGGAGAACCACCCTGCCGGCGACGAACTCGTCGTTTGCCTCAGCGGATCAGTGACGGTCACCCGCGACGTCGACGGGGTGCCCGACCGCGTTCTGCTCGGGCCGGGCGAAGCCACCATCAACCCCGCCGGGATATGGCACGCGGTCGACACGGCGGGGCCGACGTCCATCCTGACCGTCACCGCCGGCATCGACACCGAACACCGTCCTCGGACGGACACCCGCCCGGCCGAACGCGTCGGCACGCCCGGCCCGGGAGCGCCGTGACGACACGCATCGCGTGCCTCGGCGACAGTCTCACCCGCGCGCAGCTCAGCGTCGACTACCTGGACCTTCTCGGACGACGCCACCCTCCCGGTGACGTGCAGCTTGCCCGCTTCGGCGCCAACGGTGACTTCACCTACAACCTCTTGCAGCGCCTCGATGCTGTCGTCGCGGACCCGCCCGACGTGATCACCGTGCTGATCGGGAGCAACGACGCCCGAGCGAGCCTTGCCGGCTACCCCGTCGAGCAGGCCATGAAGCGCAAACAGCTCCCCGAGCGCCCGTCAGCCGGCTGGTTCCAACAGTGCCTGGGAGCAGTGGTCGAACGGCTGCGAGCGGAGACCGACGCGAGGATCGGTCTGCTGTCGCTGCCGGTTCTCGGCCAACAACTCGACGGAGCAGCGGCGCAGGCATCGCAGGCGTACAGCAGGATGATCGCCGAGGTCGCCGCCGGCAACGAGGTGACCTACCTTCCGCTCCACGAGCGCCAGATCGAGGAACTGCGCCAAGCGGACCCGCCGCCGATTCCGTACCGGGAGGTGACGCCCGCGGCGGGCGTCGGCGTCCTCGTCCAGCACGCTGTGCTGCGTCGCAGTCTCGACACGATCTCGCGGCGCCGAGGTCTCGTGCTCACGACCGACCACGTCCACCAGAACAGCCGCGGCGCCACCCTTGTCGCTGAGGTCATCGACACCGGTCTGCTGACCCGCAGCACGTAGCTGGTTCCGGCGCTGCGGCCAGTTGGACGCGATCCACCGCACGTGGAGGTGGCGTGCGAGCCGGACGAGGGTGCCGGCGGTGAGCACGCCGGCACCGGCGATGACGAGGTGGCCGCCGAGCGGGACCGGCACCGCGCCCGCCCCGCCAACGGCGTCAGCCCCTGGGCTCCGGGCCGACCAGGACTTGCCTCAAGACCGCCGAGGCCGCAAAAAGGCTGACCACACACCCAGGAGCACGCGGGCGGCAGAGGCCTCCCCGGGCGCGAGCGGGCCGAACGTACCGGCTACTGTCCTGCGCTCTAGGGGAGGACAATTGTGAATCACACGCGCGCCCAGAAGCTCGAGCAACCGCACAGACCCGGTCGACGTCTGACGGCCCTGGCCGTCACCACCGTTATCGCGGCCACCGGGGGGCCTTGGCCGCCGTCCCGGCCACGGCCGCGACGAGTACCACCGGCACGGGCACCACCGCCACGGTGCCGGCGATCGCTGCCGACGCGAGTCCGCAGGAGGCGACGGTACGGTTCCCGCTGAACGCGGAGGTCGTCAGCGCCGGCACCACCGGCTTCCTGTCCCGGACCAACGCCGGCACCCCCGAGTACCGCTGGACCCGGTACGCGGACGGCACGTCGACCGTGCTTCCCGCCGCCGCCTCGGTCACCGGCGGAGCCTCGGACATCGTGGTGACGGGGGACGATGCGGTGAGTCTCAGCCGGTTCCTGAAGATCTACGACATGGCCGTGCCGTCGGCCGCGCCGGTGGAGGTGGACCTCGCCGAACTCGGCCCGGACTACTGGTTCGCCGGCACCATCGGCTCGACTGTGATCGTCATGCTGGAGAAGCCTGAAGGAGGCTGGCTGCCCCACCTCCTCACCGTCGAGGGCGGGTCCCTGACCGACCGGGTAGTGACCGGCATGCCGTCGAGTGTCTGCGACCTCAACGAGACCGCGTACACCGTGAACACCGCCGTGTTCGACTGCGGGCTCGGGATGAACGAGGTCCGCGGCAAGGTCGTCGTCGATCTCGCCACGGCCACTGCCGTGTCCGGGCACGTCCAGGAAGGCGATCCTTGGCGCTTGTTCGAGGCCGCTGTCTCCGACACCCATGTGGCGTGGCACGAGGCGAACGGCTCGACCCGGACGATCCATGTCGCCCGCCACGGGACGGCGGAGCGGAAACAGCTCGAGGCGAAGGCCTACTACGGCGATGACTCCGGCTACTCGGCGACTGGGTGACGCTGGGTGAGCCGCGCACCATCGAGTGGGGCGGGGGGGCGTACGGCGGCGTGGACCCCACGCCCCCGAGGCCCTTGGTCGCCGTGTCGGCGGGGACCGGCGAGACGGTCGAGCTCCTTACGCACGTTTCGTCCTCCGCCCCAGCCCCGGACGGTTCCCTGATGGTGCGGGGCGGCACACCGGCTACGGGCGAGGGCCTCTACCGGGTCGCCCTCGGCACGAACGGGAAGCCGGTCGCCACGCTCGTCGCGCCGACCGGTCAGGCGACCGCCGTGACCCTTCTCGGCAGCTCGGTCCCGACCGTGGTCAGCGGTGAGCAACTCGCCAAGGGCGTCGATCTGAACTGGGACCTGTCCCGGGGTGACGCGTACGCGTGGGCGACGCTGGTCCACGTACGGACCGGCCAGCGGAAGCAGTGGCCGCTCGTGAGCGACGGTGGAACGCCGGCTCGGCGGACGGTCGGCATGCGCTGGAACGGCAAGGAGCTGTCGAGCCCCGACTCCACTCGCCCCGCCCTCAACGGTGAATACACCTGGGAGATCATCGCGCGGCCGGACGACGGTATCGGCCCGGAGCTGCGGGCCAGCGGACGGTTCACCGTGACCCGTCCCGTAGCCGTGCACGACTACGACGACAACGGCACTCCCGATGTGTTCGTCCGTGACCCGCGGGGTGGTCTGGCGCGCGTCGGCATGCAGCCGTCGGCGGCGGGCGACAACGTCGTCCATGAGGGCGCCTGGAACGTCGGCGGTGGCTGGCAGGTGTACGACCGGATGGAGTCCGTGGGGAACGTGGCGGGCACGTCGGTGAGCGACGCGATCGCCCGGGACAGGAGCGGTGTGCTCTGGCTCTACGAGGGCACCGGCCTCGGAACGAGGCCGTTCCAGACCCGGACGAAGATCGGCGGCGGCTGGCAGGTGTACGACCAGCTCGCGGGCGGCAGCGACCTGACCGACGACGGCAGGGCCGACGTCCTGGCCACCGACAAGTCCGGCGTCCTCTGGCTCTACAGCGGTACCGGCAACGTCAAGGCCCCCTTCTCCGCGCGGAAGAAGATCGGCGGCGGCTGGGGGATCTACAACCAGCTCACCGCCGCGGGCAACCTCGCCGGCGCAGCGGCCGGAGACCTCGTCGCACGCGACAAGGGCGGTGTCCTCTGGCTCTACCTCGGCAAGGGCGACGGCACCTTCGCCACCCGCACGAAGATCGGTGCGGGCTGGAACACGTACAAAGACCTCATCGGCATCGGTGACGGCAACGGCGACGGCCGCCCCGACCTGCTCGCGCTGAAACAAGGAACGAGCACCGGGTCGTACTTCTACGCGGGCACCGGCGACTGGCGAGCGCCGTTCAGAGGCGCGAAGGCCAACGCCGTGCTGCTGGACGATCTCTACTACGAGACCGGATTCTGACACCTGAGGCCGAGGCCGGAGCGGGCCACGCGCATACGCGCGACCGCTCCGGTCCAAGGCTCGTCCCGTATGGATCTTCGAGTCAGTGTGAACGTGATTTGCTGCTGTCCGCCTGCCGCTGTGTGTCCTTGGCAGTCAGGCACTCTTCGAAGAAGGCGAGGGCCTTCAGGTGGTAGGCGCGGGCGGCCCAGCCGAGGCTGATGTTGTGGCCGGCCTGCGGCAGGCGGTCGGTGACGATCCGCGGGGCGGCGGACAGCAGCGCGGCCAGGTCGGCGAGGTCGTTCTCGCCGTGGCACCACCATGCTTCATGTTCGGCGAAAGTGAGCCGAACGGGGACGCGGACGCGCGGCAGGATGGCAGCCGAGAGGCGCAACCAGCCGGCCACGGTGCTGGTCTCACGTGCAGGCATGGGCGCTACCACGGACTGGCTTGCCCGGAATGTCTCCGGTGGATACAAGCTCAGCGGCCCCCAGTTCAGTCGCCGCAGGCTCCCCCTCCCCCCACGGTCAGAGCCGGTGAGGCTGGTGCTCGCGGCCAGTCGGCGCCCGCACCCGGAGACGTCCAGGCCCAGCAGGTCCGTGTCCCAGTCGGCAACGGCGGCGAAGGCCACCTTCGCCCCGAACGAATGCGCCAGCATGAACGTGCCTGCACCAGGTGCACGGCGTGCGGTAAACGCCTGGACGGCGCAGCGCACGGTGGCTGCCTGCGTGGTCAGCCGTTGCCCTTCGGGCAGGTGTGCGGCCGAGGCGCCATAGCCGGGACGGTCCAGCGCCAGCACCGTGTAGCCCAGGCGCGCGCCCAGCGCCAATAAGGACACGTCCGGATGCGCCTGTCCGTCGAAATACCCGGCGTTCATACCACCACCGTGCAAAGCGATGATCACTGCACGTGGAGTCTCCTGGGCTGGTTCACTGCACAGGCCGGACAAGGAGATGCCACCCGCATCCAGGGTGATCGGATGGACGCCGGGGGAGCTGCCCCATTGACACGGCTCCGCAGCAGCCGCCGATCTCATCGCAGCGCGCGGCATGGCAGGTACGTCAACCATCAGGAACCGTCCATCCTCCATCATGGTCACAAAGGGCAAGCCCGCGAACTCCTCAGCCGGGGTTGGAACAGCACCGTCGTCCGTCTGCTCGGGCGCGGGCCGGGTCACGTCGTTCGCAGGCCCGGTGCTCATCCTGCGTGCCCCGGCAGCGCTCAGCTACCCGAGCCCTCCGTAAGGAGCAACTCGCAGCTCGGTCAGGAGCCAGGAGGCTCTAAGCCTTGATCGGTGCGGCCGACCTGGCGGCCTGCTCGATCTTCGCGCAGTAGGCTGCACGGGCTTCCTCGTCGATCTGCTTCTCGTGTTCGGGGCGCACCCCGGTTCGGCCGTCGAGGCCCTCGCGCAGGATATCGGCGTGCCCGGCATGCCGGTTGGACTCGCCGAGGACATGGACCAGGATGGCGAACAGGTTCGTGTTGGGGTCAGGCTCTGGCCACCACGGCACGTGGCCGGGGGCGTCGAGGGGAAGCTCGTTGATCGTCGCGTCCGAGTGTTCCCACGTGCGCCGGTAGAATCCGATGATCTGATCACGGGTCTCGTCCTCGGTCGCCCACTGATCGCTGCCGTCGGAGTCCTGCCACCGGGGCAGCGGTTCCGGGGAAGGGCGGTCGAAGACCTCGCCGAAGTACCTGGCCTCGACGGTGGCCACGTGTTTGACCAGGCCGAGGAGGTTGGTCCCGGTCGCTGTCAAAGGTCGGCGGGCGTCGTACTCGGACAAGCCGTCGAGTTTCCAGAGCAACGCTGTGCGGTCCCGCCGAAGTCGCCCATGCAGGTTGTCTTTCGCGAATTCATCGATCATGCGGCATGAGCCTGCCATGGGCTGTTCGTGGTCTCAAGATCCCGTACGTGGGTCCGCCACGACTGGCAGAGCCGAGGCCTGGCCATGGCCGCCGTCTGACCTGCTACCAGTAGCTCGCGAAACCTGCCGCGTGAGACGACCTCCAACTGATCGTTCCAGAATGAGGTTCGTAGGCGGTGGAGCAGCTGAGGCTTCCAGCTGGTTCGAGCGGGACCAGAACGCCTGGGCCTGACGCAGCGCGGCATCGACCAGTCCTTCGAGGGCCTCTCGCTGTACTTCGCCGCCGTTCACCAGTCGGTCGAAGACCAGTCCGTCGATGCAGGTCAGGGGAGAGAGGAGTCTGCGGTTCCAGAACACGCAACGCAGCTCGTGCCGGCACTCCTCCTTCCGTCCGTGCCAGCGACTCCAGCGCGTCGCGGTCGGCGCGCGCGCACGCCTCATGCAACTCGGCGGTGAGATCGAGTCCGATCTCCTGACCGACCCAGTCCGCGATGACGAGCGCGTCCGCCACGACAGCCGCATCGGCGGCAATCTCCGGCCCCAGCAGGGGAAGCCCGCCGTCATTGGCCCCATGGGCGAGCGGCAGGGCCGGAGCCACCCTGATCGGGTGACATCCGGTTCGGTTGTCTGCGGCGTCCGCGCCGGGTGGAGCCAGGCCTGGGGCACGGCCGCACCTCAGGCGGCTGTCGCCGCGGCCGTTCCGCTCCTGGGCGTCGTGGCCGCCCAAGAGGTGCTGCCGCTGTTCGAAGCCATCGACCGGCGGTCCTTGAAGCCGTCCGCCGAGGCGATCGCCGAGGTGACGAGTCTGCTCGCGCCCGGAGACAGCCGCCGCTGAACCAGGTCTGGGCGAGCGCTTGGTGGCTCGCGGCCCCGAGGCAGGCTGAGCTGCAGAGGCCGGCCCGGCCGGGTGAGCCCGGCCCGGATCGCCAGCCACTCCGGACCGATGTCTGGCTGCGGAGCGGTTCGCGCACCGCCGCGCCGGCCTCGCCGCCTTCGGCAACGGTCATCTCCAGACAGCGCCGGTGCAGCTTGCCCCAGCGGTCATCTACGAACGAAGGGAAGATCAACACGCCACGCCGTCAGACGCCCGACCAGCCACGGCAGATCAGTCCGTCGCCTCGCGGACGTCCTTTCCCTGCTCGGCGAACGCCTTGAAGTCCTGCATGTGCTGTTGTGACTGCTTGCGGAAGGCGCCGGGCATCAGAAGTCCCACCAGCTTCATCAGAAAGCCGCTGAACCGGTACTCGTTCTCGCTCTCCCAGAGCGTCGTTTCCGGGCCGGCTTCGGTCAGCCGGTCGCGCACGGCGCTCCACATGCCCTCGCCGACGATCTCGCGGTCGAAGTGGACGACGCTCGTTTTCGGGATCTCGCGCAGGTCTGCCGGTTCCCGGCGCGTGATGGTCTCGGTGCACTCGATCTTCTGCCGGCCCATCTGCATCACGACCCGCGACTTGGTGCCGGGCTGCCCGTGCTCCCCACTCAGCGGCTCGTGCAGCACCAGGCCCCGCAGCCATTTCGGCAGGTGTGCCGGGTCGGCGAGCAGCTGGACCACCTTCTCCCGCGGCTGGGCGATCTCGATGGAGACGGTGTATTTCATGGTGCGCATCATTTCCTTCGGGACAACGTGCTTTTGTACTGCTCGTCGTGCTCCTCGGCTGAGGGCACTGCATTCTGTGTCCGGTAAAGTACCGGGTAGCGAGGTACGGGGCGTGTAGCTCCGTTGCCTCTGCCTGTCGGCCCTGTACGCCGAGCAGCCCTGCTCACTCCCGCGCGCAGAACCACTCCCCGTGGCCGGCCCAGAACTTCACCTTCTCGGCCGGCCGAGTTCGAGAAGTCGAAAAGCCGCGCGCGTGCAGTACGCCTACGGTGACCGGACCGCCGTCGACGCCGTAACCGACTGGCACGAGGCGCGTGTCGTGCGGAGGGGTGGCGGGTGGCAGGCGCAACTCCCGGACGACGCTCCTGCGGGCACGTTCGTGCACCTGCGCGTCACCCTCGCCGACGGGCACGGGGCGCGGGTGAGCCAGACCATGGTCCGGGCGTACGAGGTGCGCTGATCCGCGGGGTGGCCCACGGACGCTGTGTGCCCGGCACCCCGAGGTCCTGGGGGCCGGGCACGCGGCTTCGTCGGCCGTCAGGGGCGGGTGGCCGCGATCTCCCGCTTGAGGATCTTGCCTGTGGCGCCCTTGGGGAGCGCGTCCACGAGCCAGATCTCCCGCGGGTACTTGTACGAGGCGAGCTGGCCCTTGACGAACTCCTTCAGCGCCTCGGGCGTCGTCTGCGCACCGGGGCGCAGCGCGACCGCGGCGGCGATCTCCTCGCCGAGGGTGTCGTGCGGCAGCCCGATCACCGCGGCCTCGGCGACGTCGGGGTGCTCGTACAGCACTTCCTCGATCTCGCGCGGGTAGACGTTGTAGCCGCCGCGGATGACGAGGTCCTTCTTGCGGTCGACGATGTAGAAGTAGCCGTCCTCGTCGACACGGCCGAGGTCGCCGGTGTGCAGCCAGCCGTCCTTGATGGTGTCGGCAGTGGCGTCCGGGCGGTTCCAGTAGCCCTTCATGATGTTGTGGCCGCGGACGCAGATCTCGCCGATGCCGTCTTTGACGTCGGTGAGCTTGACCTCGACGCCCTCGATCGGGGTGCCGATCGAGCCGGCCTTGCGGGGGCGGTCCGGGTGGTTGAAGGTGGCGATGGGGGAGGTCTCGGACATGCCGAAGCCCTCCAGGACGGGGCAGCCGAAGGCCTTCTCGAAGCCGTGCAGTACCTCGACGGGCAGCGATGCGCCGCCGGAGACGCAAAGCCGCAGGGTGGGGGCGTCGTACGCGTCGGGCTGCTGGGCGTGCACCCCCAGCATGGCCGCGTACATGGTCGGCACGCCCGCGAACATGGTGACCTGCCGCTGCTGGACGGTCGCCAGCGCGAGGGCGGGCTCGAAGCGCGGGAGCAGGGTGAGGCAGGCACCGACGCTGACGGTGGTGTTCATGGCGACGTTCTGGCCGAACGCGTGGAACAGCGGCAGGCAACCCAGCACCACGTCCTGCGCGGTGAGGTGGAACAGTGGTCCTGTGGCGATCCCGACGTTGCGGCCGAGATTGCTGTGGGTGAGCTCGGCGCCCTTGGGCAGGCCGGTGGTGCCGGAGGTGTAGAGGATGACGGCGGTGTCCTCGTCCGCCCCGACCGTCGTGGTGACGGGGTCTGGGTGGTCGGCGAGCAGCTCGGTGAGCGAGCCGGCGGTGACCGGGACGATCTCGGTGTCCGTGCCCGCGGCCTCCTTGCCGACGGCGGCCTCGTCGGCGACCGGCTCGTAGGCGAAGAGCAGCATCGCGCCGGAGTCCCCGAGGTAGTGGGCGATCTCGCGGGACTTCAGCAGCGGGTTCATCGGGACGACCACGGCACCTGCGCGCAGCGCGCCGTAGTACAGGACCGGGAACTCGAGCAGGTTGGGCAGCATGACGCCGACCCGGTCGCCGGGCTCGACGCCTCGTGCGGTGAGCAGCGCGGCGGTACGGCCGGCGAGGGCGTCGAGCTCGGTGTAGGTCAGCGATCGGTCGCCGAGCTCGATGGCGGTTCTTGGGCCGTGTTCGGCCGCGCTGCGGCTGAGGAAGTCGGCGATGTTCACGGGAGGAGGGTTCCCTTCAGCGGGGGTGGTTCGGACGGGGCCGGACGACCGGCGGCGGGCTGTGGCACGGATGGGACGTCAGCCGCGCAGCGCGGAGGCGAAGATGGCGGGGAGCTTCGCGACACCCGGCGCGGCCGTGAAGCGGGTGACCCGCTCGAGGGTGGCCACGGCGGTGCGGTTGGTGACGAAGTAGGGCGGGCGCGGAGACAGCGACGGGGAGCCGGTGAACAGGCCGCGCGGGGCGGGCGCGAAGGGCGCGCGCAGCACAGTCTTCTCGATGTCCTCGTCCGCGAGCATGAATGCGTTGTGGACGAAGCCGATGCCGCTGCCGATGTCCTGGCGGGTGTGGCCGGGGTAGGCGCCCCAGGGGGTGTAGCCGAGCAGGAAGCCGATCGCGGACCAGCAGTTGACGCCGAGGGTGCCGTAGCGCAGGTCGGCGACGGCCGCGTCGACCGCGGCGCGGTGGGTCTTCTCGGTCTTGGGGTGCACCAAGAGGGTCGCGCCGAGGGTGCCGGGGAGCTTGTCGTTGGCGAAGTCGGCGGCCTCGCGGAGGAAGGCGTCGGGGGTGTCGCCGGCGAGCCGTACGACGCCCAGGGCACTGGCGAAGACCTCTGCCTCGAGCATCATGTCGCCCCTGGCCACGTCCGGGACCAGGATCCGGCATGCGCCGTCGCCGTGGGCCTCGGCCTCCGGGTGGGCCTCGAGCACGGCGCCCAGGCGCTGGTCGGCTCCCGGATAGTAGTCGGAGCGGGCGGGAAGTTCGCCCAGCACCCGGCGGATCTGGGCCAGCAGCCGCTCGGTTCCGTCCCAGGCGCGGGGCAGAACCACGATCTGGCTGGCGACGCAGTTGTGGCCGGAGTTGTTCATCTTGCTGGTGACGATGTGCTCGGCCTGGAAACGGTAGTCCGCCTCGCTCCACGGCCCCGGCACCACGATGCAGGGGCTGACGCCGCCCAGCTCGCTGCTGAACGGCTTGCCGTTGAGCGGGGTGTCGGCCTCGCGGCGGACGGCGGCCTGCTCATCGGTGCCCCAGACGATGGCGTCGTGGGTGCGGTCGCTGCCGGTGACATGAATGGTGTCCACGCCGTCGTGGGCGGCGAGGTGGGCGCCCTCGGCGGCGCCGCCGTCGACGAAGCGCACCCAGCCCCGCTCGGTGAACTCGGCGAAGACTGCTTCGAAGTGGGGGCGGAGGTAGGCGTTGACCGGATTCATCTTGGCGATGACGACCTGGCCGTCGACGTAGAGCTTGTGCAGGATGTCCAGCGCGGTGATGGCCGCGACGTTGCCCGCACCCAGAACCAGAGCGACGGCGGGGCTGCCGGGCCGGTCGCGGTACTCGCCGGCGGCCCGCTCCCTCACCTGTTCCGCGGTGGTGCCGGGCCGGGTCCACACTTGTGCGGTGAAGCCGTTCAGCAGCAGGGTGTCCCAGCCGGCGGCCGGGAAGACGTCGACGAGGGTGCGGCCGTCCCGCTCGTGTACGGCGCCGGCGTCGAGCGGCTCCTTGCCCGCCGCGATCCGGCGCAGTACCCGCAGATAGGCGCTCGTGGTCTGGGCCAGCGCCCACGGGGCACCGGTCCAGTCCTCGGCCGCCCACGGGGAGTCGGCACCGTATCCCTTGGCGCGGGCGGCCGCCTCGACCATGTCCTCGGCGCCGTCGGCGATCCGTGGCAGCATCCGCTCCAGCAGCGCGATCCGTTCGGCGAGGGGTGTGGCGGTCCAGGAGTGGGCTCCGTCGCGCAGTTCGGCGACGGCACGGTCCAGCGGCTCGGTGTCGAGGGCGAGTTCGGTCATGATCGGCTCCTTGGACCTCGGAGGGCGTTGGGGGACGGCGGGGGTTGGGGCCCGGGACGGCTCGGCGCGCCCCGGGCGGGTCGGTTCGTCAGGCGCCGGTACGCGCCTTGTCGCGGGCCGGGTCGATCAGCGTGCAGGCGGCGACGGCGCCGAGCAGAAGCAGGACCGCGGAGGCCACGACTGCGTTCTGATAGCCCCCGTCCCCCTGGCTGTCGACCATGCGGCCGACCACGGTCGGTGCGATCAGGCCCGCGGTGGTCACCACGGCATTCATCGTGCCGAGGGCACCGCCGCGTCGTGCGGGCGGGGCGAGCTCGGCGACGGTGGTGATCGCGACGGTCGCGAAGGAACCGCTGATGCCGAGGCCGGCGACGAGCAGCGCTGTCTTCGGCCCGGTTCCGTCCACGAGGGGCATGACGAGGAAGCACAGCGCACCGAGGAACAGCAGCCCGGCGCCGACCCTGCCGCGCGCCCAACGGCTGGCCACCCCACGGCGCATGAGCCACCCGGTGAGCGCGGCCTGGCCGAGCAGCGTCACGGCACCGACCGCCCAAGGGACGGCCACCAGCGTGCCGGCGGTGGCGGAGGAGTGGTCGAGACCGTTCTTCAGGTAGGACGGCAGCCAGACGAGCATCAGCGCCACGGCCCAGTAGCTGGTGAAGTAGGCGATGGTGGCGCCCGTCCAGGTGCGGCTGGTGAAGATCCGCCGGTAGGCGGGCCACCCCGGGGAGTCGGCGGACGTGGCCGGGGAGTCGGCGTACGTGGCCGCGGAGCCCTCGGCCGGGGTGGCGGAGCCGGCGTCGCGGTAACGGCCGTCGGCACCGAACACGAACCACGCCACGGCCCACACCAGACCCACGGACGCGACCACCCAGAGGGCGGAACGCCAGCCATGGTTGGTGATGACCCAGGTCAGACCGGGCGCCGCGGTGATCACGCCCAGAGTGACGCCGAGGGTGACCAGCGCCCCGGGCAGATTGCGCTTGTGGTCGGGGAACCAGGACAGTGCGGCCTGCTGGGCAACGGGGAACGCGGGACCCTCGGCGGCGCCGAGCACGATCCTGGTGCCGATCAGCACGGCCAGACCACCGCCGAGGGCGGCAGGCACTTGGGCCACCGACCACAGGAGGGCCATGGTCAGCAGCAGCCACTTCAGGGGCACGCGGTCGGCCAGCATCCCCACCGCGACAGCGGCCACCGAGAACAGCAGGAAGAAGGCACTGTTCGCCAGTCCGAAGTCGGTGGCGGACAGGCCGAGATCGGCCCGGATCTCGTCCGCCGCGAGACCGAAAACGGCCTTGTCGGCGAAGTTGATCATCATGAAGACCACCAGCAGGCCGGTGACGATCCAGGCGCGGGCGCCGGGGTCGTGAACTGCCTGGTTGGCCTGGGCGAGTTGTCTGGCCGGGGTGTCGGCGGCAGTCACGGGTACCTCCGGAGATGAGGATGACAGGCGCGTGTGCGTACGGGCGCGGCACATCCGGCGCCCCTGGGGAACGGGGCGCTACGGATGGCCGGGATGCGCCCGGCCGGCACAGCGGCGCCGGGTGGTACGGCGAGTGAGGGCGGTACGGTGCGCGGACGGGCGGCGACACCGGGCGGGGCGGGGAGCGATGCGGCTCGGACCGCGCCACCCGACGGCCGCGGCACACAGGGAGTGTTCGGAACGGGCCCTGTGGTTCAGGAGAGCGGCACGCCCGCGACCGCGATGCGTTCCATGACCCGGGGGAGCGGGAAGTAGTCGTTGATCGCGTAGTGCTGGACCGCGATGTTGTCCCAGATCGCGATGGAGTCGGGCTGCCAGTGGAAGCGGACCTGGTACTCGGGGATACGGGCCTGCAGGACGAGCGTGTCGAGCAGCTCGCGGTTCTCCTCCTCCGGCAGGCCGACGATCCGCGTGGTGAAGGGCTCGTTGACGTAGAGCGTCTTCCGGCCGGACACCGGGTGGCGGACGACCACCGGGTGCTCCACAGGTTCCAGGGTCTGCCGGAAGTGGGCGATCTGCTCCTCGGTCATCGTCGCGCCCCAGCTGGGCACCCAGTCGTGTACCGCGGTGAGCCCCTCGATGCGGGCCTTCATGTCCTCGGAGAGGTTGTCGTAGGCAGCGCCCATGTCCGCCCACATGGTATCGCCGCCGGCGGGCGGCACCTCGACCGCGCGCAGCACGGAACCCAGGGCGGGAGCGGCCATGAAGGAGTGGTCGCTGTGCCAGATGTTCTCCTGTCCGACGGCCATGGCATCCTTGGCCAGCCGCGAGACACCAACCGTCTCGCTCTTGGGGAAGAACGGGTTCACCTCGGGCTCGCCCCACACTCCCGCGAGCGCGACGTGGTTGTCGTGGGTGAACCCGTGCTGGTCGCGGAAGTAGACCACCTTCCACTCCAGCAGCGCCTGCCGCAGCTCGGCGGCGAGCTCGTCGCTGATCGGCCGGCTGAGGTCGACCCCGCCGAGCTCGGCCCCGATGTGCGGGGTGAGCGGCGAGATCTCCAGAAGCTTGTACTCGGGCTGGGGCGTGCCCGGCGCCATGCGCTCCAGAGCGCGGCGCCCATAGTGCAGCAGGGGCTTGTCGAGGACCGGCTTCGGGTCCGTGACGGGCGTTGCCATGAGGTTCCTCCGCGGTAGCGACCAGATTTCGTTACCGGAAGTATCGATATTGAGCCGCGTCACGGCAAGGGTCTGCGCACATCAATTTCCGGACCCGGGAGGAACCCGCCCCCAGTCAGGAAGAAACATCCACCGCGGACCCGGGGCAGTCACCGGCGAGCAGCAGTTGCCCGGGACGCCTAAGCAACGAGGAGTGGGGTGAGACCCGGCGCCGACCGCCGGAGTGAGGCCGACGCCGGCGTGATCGCGGGGATGAGCCGACCCCGATTCATCCGGTCACCCAACGGCACCACCGACGAGGCGTACGGCGGTTCCCCTCGCCGACCCTCGGTGAAGGGGCGCATCCGCGACGTCCGGTGCCGACGAGACCTTTGGGTGTCCGCCAAGGACTTCACCCTCGAGACATACCGGAACGTCCTGCGGTCCACCGCGGAGGGCGGCCAGGACATGCTGGGGATGCTGGCCGACTCCGCGGCCGTTTCGCTCGGGACGGTCGTGCTGACCCTCGCCGCCGCTGTGCCCGGCGCCCGCGGTTGGAGTTCGACGTGTCGCACGCCGTCGTGCTCGCCGCCGACCTGGAGCCGCGCCACGCGCGCTCGGCCGTCCTCGACCTGGCGGGCAACGTGCTCGCTGAGGACACCGCGCCGCTGGTCCTGGAAGACGGGCCCGAGGTCGTACTGGACCAACTGGCGCGTGGATTCGGCCCTCTGCCGGCCAAGGCGGGCCTCGCCCCGGAGGAGGTGTGCGGCGTCGGTCTCTCGGTGGCCGGCCCGGTCGACTTCGAGATCGGGCAGGTGGTCCAGCCCCCGCTCATGCCCCGCTGGGACCGCTTCCCGATCGCGGAGCGATTCCGCGAAGCATTCGCCACCCATGTCGGCGGAGCCGTCGTGGGCGGCCTCCCGGTACTGGTGGACAACGACGCCGATCTCATGGCCTACGGGGAGCAGCGCCACAGCTTTCCTGACTGCAAAGCCTTCGTCCTGGTCAAGGCGTCCACCGGCATCGGAGCCGGTGTGGTGATCGGCGGCAACATCTACCGCGGCATCGACGGAGGCGCCGGCGACATCGGCCACATCCGGCTCCACGACCGGCACGACGCGCTGTGCGGCTGCGGTTCCTACGGCTGCCTCGGCGCGGTCGCCGGCGGTGGGGCGCTCGCCGCCCAACTCACCGCCGGAGGCCTGCCCACCGCTTCCGGACCCGGAGTCCGCGAACATCTGGCGGCCGGGCAGCCCGAGGCCGTACGGCTCGCCCGGGAGGCCGGCAAGCGCGTCGGCGAAGTTCTGGTCACCGTCGTCACGCTGCTCAACCCGGGCGTGCTCGTGATCGCCGGCGACCTCGCCTCCACGCCGTTCGTCACCGGAGTGCGCGAACTCCTCTACCAGCGGGCCATGCCCCGCACCACCGCCCACCTGCAAGTGGTCACCTCCACACTGGGTGACCGCGCCGACCTCGCCGGCGCAGCCGCGATGGTCGTGGAGCACTTGTACGCGCCCGACCGGGCCGATGCCCGTCTCGCAGAACTCGGAGGGACACCGTGACCAACCTGCTGCCGGGCTCCGCCCCCGCGGACGGAGCCGCCTGGACCACCAGGCCGGTACGAATCGGCCTGGTGGGCGCCGGGCCGTGGGCGCGGGCGATGCATGCCCGGATGCTCGCGACCGGCCCGGAGACCGAACTCGCCGCCGTATGGGCGCGCCGTACGACGGCCGCGGAAGAACTGGCGCCCTCCCACGGCTCGGTGGCGGCAGCATCCTTCCCCGACCTGCTCGAACGATGCGAGGCGGTGGCCTTCGCCGTACGCCGGCGGTACAGGCGGAGCTGGCTCCGATCGCGGCGCGAGCCGGAAGGGCCGTACTGCTGGAGAAGCCACTGGGCCCGGACCTCGCCACTGCCCGGATGGTCGCCGACGCCGTCGCCGAGGCGGGGGTCGTCTCCCAATTGGTGCTGACCAAGCGCTACCACCCCCAGACCCGCCGGTTCCTGCAACTGGCCGCGAGGCTGGAGGTGACCGGTGCCCGGTCCTGCTATCTCCACGGTGCTTTCCTCGGCGGCGAGTTCGCCACCTCCTGGCGCCTGGAACACGGGGCGCTGCTGGACCTCGGCCCTCACTTGCTCGACCTCCTCGACGTGGCGGTGGGGCCGATCGCCCACATACGTGCCGCCGGTGACCCGAGGAGGTGGATCGAGCTGACCTGTGAGCACACCAACGGCGCGATCAGCCAAGCCTCCCTTTCCGGCTCCGTCCGCCTGCCGCGCGCCCGGACGCAAATCAAACTGTTCGGCAACGGGGACGAGCTCGTGTACGACACGGCCGGCATCGACCACGAGGAGTGCTGGCCGGTGTTGCGACGGGAGTTCGCCCAAGCGGTCCGCTCGGGACGGCCGACCGAGGTGGACGCGCGCCGCGGCCTGCGGCTCCAGGAGTTGATGGCGGGGGTCCTCGACGGCGGGTGAGGCATCAGCTCCCCGACATGACCGGGACCTGTTCCGTGGCCGCCCAGATGGTGTCCCAGTCGTCGATCGGTCTCACCTGGCTGGACAGTGATCGCCGGTACATCTTCGTCATGGTGACGGCCGGTCGCAGCCGCACGGACCGGCCGTCAGAAAGCGGAGGTCGGGGCTCCGGCGTGAACGCCGCTCGTACCGGGGGTCGGATCCGGTCGCTGGCCCTCTCTCGCAGCGGCCCCTTGTGCCGCTGCGGACATCCGTGGGGAGTCGCGCAGCGGCACCGGCGGGATCACCCGGTCAGGACCCGGCCGGTACTCAGCGGGGGAGCCGCTCCAGCAAGGCAGCGAAGTCGGTCCCGGCAGGCAGCGTGCCGAAGGCCAGGCCCTGGTCCCCTGCGAGGCGGGACGCGCAGAACGCGTCCGCGACGGCTGCCGGGGCGTGGCGGACGAGCAAGGAGCCCTGCAGGACCAGCGCAGCGCGTTCGATGAGGCGGCGGGCCCGCAGCGGAGCGTCCTCGGTGAGGACGAGGTCGCCCTTCAGTTCGTGCCAGGCCGCGTCCAGACGGCTGTCGGCGCCGGTGGCCGCCTCTATCTCGGTGTGGAAGGCGTCGAGGGAATCGGGCTCGCGGGTGAGGGCGCGCAGCATGTCGAGGGCATTGACGTTGCCTGAGCCCTCCCAGATGCCGTTCAGCGGGGCCTCCCGGTAGAGGCGCGGCATACCGGACGCCTCGTCGTAGCCGTTCCCGCCGAGGCATTCCAGCGCCTCGGCGACCGCGACGGGCTGGCGCTTGCACACCCAGTACTTGCCGACAGCGGTCGCGAGCCTCAAAAAGGCACGCTCCTGTGCGTCGCCGCGCTGTGCCCGGTCGGCGGCACCTGCCAGGCGCAGGGCGAGGGTGGTGGCGGCTTCCGACTCGAGGCTCAGGTCGGCGATGACGTTGCGCATCAGCGGCTGGTCGATCAATTTGGCCCCGAATACCGCCCGGTGGCGCACGTGATGCGCGGCCTGGGCGAGCGCGGCGCGGATGCCGGCGGCGGAGCCGAGCACGCAGTCGAGGCGGGTCATGGTGACCATGTCGATGATGGTGCGCACGCCCTTGCCCTCGGCCCCCACGAGCCAGGCCACCGTGTCGTCGAACTCGGGTTCGCTGCTGGCGTTGGAGCGGTTGCCGAGCTTGTCCTTGAGGCGCTGGATACGGAAGGTGTTGCGGCTGCCGTCGGGCAGCACGCGCGGCACCAGGAAGCAGGACAGACCACCGGGGGCCTGAGCGAGCACCAGGAAGAGGTCGTTCATGGGCGCGCTGGTGAACCACTTGTGGCCCCGCAGCCGCCAGGTGCCGTCGGCCTGCTCCGTAGCGGTGGTGGTATTGGCGCGGACATCGGTGCCGCCCTGCTTCTCCGTCATCCCCATGCCGGCGAGCAGGCCGCGCTTTCCGGCGGGTGTGCGCAGACCCGGGTCGTAGACGCGGCTGGTGAGCAGCGGCTCGTACACCTTGGCGAGTTCGGGCGTCGAACGCAGGGCCGGGACGACGGCGTACGTCATGGAGACCGGGCAGAGGTGGCCCTGCTCGACGGTGGTGGCGATCATGAAACTCGCGGCGCGTGCCACATGAGCCCCGGGACGCTCGTCGGCCCAGGCGGCGCCAGCGATGCCCGCGCTCACCGAGGCGTCCATCAGCGAGTGGTACGCGGGGTGGAACTCGACCTCGTCGATGCGGTTGCCGTAGCGGTCATGGGTACGCAGTACGGGCTCGACGCGATTCGCCTGGTCCGCCCAGTGCTGAGCTTCCTCGCTGCCGGCGAACCGCCCGAAGCGGTGCAGGTCGTCGAGATGCCATTCGGCGCCTTCGCGGCACACGCCCTCGATCAGCACCGGGTCGTCGGCGACGTCGTGACCGGTCAGCGGTGGGGGTTGGTTGGTCACGTCGTGCGTGGCGGCTGTCGGGTTGCTGTGTGGTGCGGTGGATGCGGTCATGGGCTTTCCCTCCGGGCGGTGGGTCGGGTCACGGTTGCGGGGATGCGGCCGCGCGTGCGGCCCCCGCGCAACGCAGTGTCATGGCGGTGAGTTCGGCGAGGAGCATGTCGGTGTCGGCGTCCTCCGGCGTGTCGAGCGGCGCGACCAGGACCTCACCGATCGCGCCCGTGAGGGCGGCGGCCGTGACTACCGCGTTCTGGGGTGGCAGGAGTCCGTCCGCCATCCCCTCGCCGACCACATCGGCGAACAGGGCGCGATAGCGGAGCCGGAAGTCGAGGCGTTCGGCGCCGACCGCCGGCTCGGCCGGGGCGGCGAGCAGTGCGTAGGCAAGACCACGGTTCTCCAGGGCACGGCCGGCGAACACCCGGACGCCGGCGACGAGGCGTTCGACCGGGGTCCCGGAGCCGTGCAGCACCTCGCCGAGCACCTCCACCTCGCGCCCCGCCGCGCGCCGGAACACCTCGACGGCGAGTGCCGTCTTGGACGCGAAGTGCTGGTAGACCGAGCCGGCCGAGATGCCGGCCGCCTCGGCGACCGCCGATACGGAGGCATGCGCCCAGCCCGCCTCGGCGACGACCTCGGTGGCACGGGCGACGAGGTGTTCCCGGGCGGCTTCCAGACGGCGAATTTCGGCTGGGGTCTTGCGGTAGGCCATGAAAGAAGTGAACCATCATTCATAGTTTCCCGACAAGGCCGGTGTCACCGGCTCGGAACCTGGAGAACGTGTGCACCTCTGTGCCCTGAGGGGCAGCGTCGTTCGCTCAGCCGGCCGCGAGGAGGCCCTGGTCCACGGAGACCGGCGCTGCGGGTCGTCCGACCAGACGGCGCCGACGCCGCGGCCGGGGCGCACGGGCGAGATCTGGCTGCGCTCGGACACCCGGATGGTCGGGTACCTCGACAACGCGGAGGCCACAGCCGAGGTGTTCGTCGGCGACTGGTACCGCAGCGGCGACCTCGGCCAGACCGACGAGGACGGCTTCGTCACGATCGTGGACCGGATCAAGGACGTGATCATCACAGGCGGGGAGAACGTGGCGTCGCAGGAGGTGGAAGGTGCGCTGGCGGCCACCGGACATCCTCGATGTCGCCGTCGTCGGCCGCCCGCACCAACAGTGGGGCGAGACGGTCGTTGCCGTCCGGTCCCGCGTCAGGGCGCCCAATTGGGCCTGGCGGGAGTCGGGGTCCGAGTAGGAACGGCCCAGGAAACCGGTGTTGCTGGAGGCATACCGGGCTCTGATCGAGGGCCGGAGGCACCCGTGGCCCCGGTTCCGCTGCCCGGAATGCGGGGACACCTGGTACGCCAGCGACAGCCCGCTCGGCATCCTTCCGGGTCTTTGACGTCTCCATCAAACCCGGGCGGTTCAGAGGTACCTCCGGCGGCTGTTGGAATTGTGTGACGAAAACCAAAGAGCCCGCCGGGGACACCGCTATCGATGGATGGCGAAGAAGTCCCTAGTCCACGAGCCCCGCATGGTGCGCCAGGATCGCCGCCTGGACGCGGTTGGTGAGGGAGAGCTTCGACAGGATCCGGCTGATGTGGGTCTTTGCGGTGGCCTCGCTCACGTGCAGGGCCGCGGCGATGTCGGTATTGGAGAGGCCGCCGCTCAGGGCGATCAGGACCTCGCGCTCCTTTTCCGTCAGGACCTCCAGGCGGCTGCGGGCCTCGGAGCGGCGGCGCTGCCGCTCGGCGGAGGGGCCGTCGTCGTCCTCCGTGAAGCGGCGGATGAGGCGGCGGGTCACCTTCGGCGAGAGCATCGCGTCGCCGCGGGCCGCGCTGCGCACCGCAGCGATCATGTCATCCGCGGTGGCGTCCTTCAGCAGGAACCCGACGGCCCCGTGACGTAGCGCTGTCTGGACGTATTCGTCCAGGTCGAAGGTGGTCAGCACGACGACGCGCGGCGGGCGGGGCGAGCGGGTGAGGCGCTCTGTGGCGGTCAGACCGTCGGAGCGGGGCATCCTGATGTCCATCAGGACGACGTCCGGCTCCAGCGCGGCGGCCATCGACACCGCCGTATTGCCGTCAGATGCCTCGCCCACCACTTCGATGTCGGGGGCGGACGCCATGATGGTGCTGAGCATGGAGCGCACCATCCATTCGTCGTCCACGATCAGGACCCGGGTCGTCGACTCGCTCATCGCGTGGCTTCCATGTGGGTGGGCTGCTTCTGGGGTACGTCGTCCAGCGGGATCT
The DNA here is from genome assembly GCF_009832925.1 of Streptomyces sp. Tu 2975. Taxonomy (GTDB): domain Bacteria; phylum Actinomycetota; class Actinomycetes; order Streptomycetales; family Streptomycetaceae; genus Streptomyces. The sequence continues at coordinate 736,943 of NZ_CP047140.1, read as the reverse complement.
CGGCGGCGATCTCGAAGCCGCCGTCCGGGGTCGGGCCCGCGGTGAGTTCGCCGCCGACGAGCCGAATCCGTTCGGCGATGCCGAGCAGGCCGTGGCCGCCGCTGGGCAGACCGGAGGGGTTGCCGCCGACACGGTGGTGGTTGATCACCGTGAGGTACAGCAGTCGGCGTGTGCAGTGGACTCGGACGCGGGTCTCGGCGTCGGCGGCGTGCTTGTGGACGTTGGTCAGGGCCTCCTGCACCACCCGGTAGACGGCGTGCTCGATCAGGGCCGGCAGCTCGGGTGGGCGGGTGGCGCCGTGCTCTCCGGTCAGCTCCAGGGTGACCGGCGTCCCCAGGCTGCGGGAGTCGGCGATCAGGGTCTCCAGCTCGGCCAGGCCGGGCTGCGGGGCGAGCGGGGCCTCGGATTCGGTGTGCAGGACCTCCACCAGCGAGCGGAGCTCGGTCAGCGCCTCGCGGCCGATGGCGCCGATCTGCTTGCCGATGTCGACGGCGGACGCGCCCTTGGTCGCCTCGAGCGCGGTCGCGTGCAGCACCATCAGGGCTACCCGGTGGGTGACGACGTCGTGCATGTCCCGGGCGATCTGGGCGCGCTCGTCGCTGCGGGCCTGCAGCACCCGCTGCTGCTGTTCGCGCTCGGCCCGCTCGGCGCGCTCCCGGAGCTCGGCCATGAGGCGGCGGCGGGCGCCCGTGTACAGGCCGAGCAGGGCCGGGAAGACGCAGATGCCCACGCTCATGATCGCTGCGTCAAAGCCGCCGCCCCGCCAGATCGGCGGAGCGACCACCGTGACGGCGACCGTGGAGGCGACGGCGACCCGGCGCCAGGAGGCGGCGCGGTCGGCCAGGGTGTACTGCGCGAACACCACGGCGAACCAGGCCGACAGCACCACATAGGCGCCGAGCGCGGCCAGCAGAAGCAGCACGGGACGGCGGTGGCGGAACCATGCCGCGAGGCCGACGAGCAGCCCGACCGGGATCGCCACGAAGAGCGGCGGGTGTGCGGGAAGGTAGTCGAACCTCGCGGAAATCCCGTCGCTGGTGGCCGTGGTCGCGGCGAGGGCCAGCGCCACGAGGGCGCCCTCCACCGGGCGCAAGCGTTCCCGGTGGTTGGTGAGGCGACTGTGCCATGTCATGGCTGCAGGCTAGCCGCGGTGCGGGAGGGCAGGCGTCGATCGATAGTTGTACGCGGCATTGCCCGGCCTGCAACTTTCCGCCGAGGAAGAGAGCGAGGATCGGCGGATGCCCGGCCGGTGCGGTGATCGCCACGCTGACGGCATGCCTGAGATCACCGAATCCACCACAGCAGGGCGCCGCCGCCTTTGGGTCCTCGGCGACCAGTTCGCCCGCGACCTCCGCCGGCCGCGCAGACACCCACCACAGCCGCCGTCGACCGCGGCCCGACGGTCGCAGGGCCGGGGGTGACGGCCATGTACGTCGCCGCAGCCGGAGTCGAGCTCGCACTGGGCATCGTCCTGCTCCCCGCCTGGCTGATCGCCGCCGTCACGACGGGCCTGCAGCCAGGCCGCCGCACCGCCGGCCGCATGCGGCGGATGTCCCGTATCGCGCTGGTGCTGGTGTGCGTCGCCCTGCTGCTCACCGCGGCCAGGCTCGTCGTGTACGGGCTGCTTGCCCTCCACGGGTGGGTGTTCGTCGGCGACCGGCGGCTGTTCACCACCTTCGTCATGCTGCTCCCGGCCGTGATCGCCACCACCGTCTGGACGGTGCCGTGGCTAGCATCCGCCGCCCGGGTGCGGCTGCCCGACCCGGATGCGCCGGTGCCGCTGGAGGAGCAGTCGCGCGCCCGGTCCCCGCGCCATGTCGTGCCGCCCCGGCTCGCGGCCTTCGGCGGCCTCGGCTGCTTCGCGCAGATGTTCCTGCCACCGGACCGGTCGTTCTGGATCAGTCTCGGCGCGTACGGGTTGATCACCGCCGCAGTCGCCGGGCTGCTGGTCCGGCGGGCCGACGCGCGACTACAGCGCCTGCTCACCGGCCGTGAGATCCCCCGGCGACGGGCACTGGCGGTCCGGCTGGGTACGGCCGTGGTGGTGCTCGGCACCGTGGTGGGGCTGGTCAATTACGGGATCGCCGGCAGCCGGCTTCCGCACACCTTCTCGATGATGAAGGGTGAGGCCGACTGGGGCGGCGGTGTCGCCGGGCCGCACCACGACATGGCCGGCGGCCACCACATGACCGGCGGCGCCGACGAGGTCTCCGTCGACACACTGCGCGGTCCCACAAGTGGTACGCCGGACCGACGCTTCTCCCTCACCGCACAGGCCAAGAAGGTGAAGCTGGCCTCCGGGAAGACGGTCGACGCCTGGACGTACAACGGCCAGGTCCCCGGGCCCCCACTGCGGGTCACCGAGGGTGATCTCGTCGAGATCAAGCTGCGCAACGAACTGCCGGGCATGACCCCCGTCACCATCCACTGGCACGGCGTCGACGTCCCCAACGGCGAGGACGGCGTGGCCGGCGCCACCCAGGACGCGGTGCTGCCCGGCCAGTCCTTCACCTACCGCTTCCGCGTGGAGGAGTCCGGCACCCGCTGGTACCACTCCCACCAGGCGGCTTCCGAGCAGGTCGACCGCGGACTCTTCGGCGCCCTGATCATCGAGCCGAAGACGCAGCCACGGCCGGTGGACAAGGACGTCAGCGTCCTCGCCCACGACTGGCAGACCGACAAGGGCACGGTGCCCGCGATCGGCGCCTTGGACGAGCTGGAGCGGCGCCGCGCCGAGCCGGGCGAGAAGGTGCGGATACGGCTCACCAACACCAGCGGCAGCACCCGCGAGTTCGCCATCGACGGCGTCCCGTACAAGGTCACTGCCCTGGACGGCACGGACGTGTACAAGCCGACCGCGCTCAAGGGCAAGAAGCTGGTGCTCGGCGGCGGCAACCGGATGGACGTCGAATTCACCATGCCCGACGGCCCGGTGCGGGTGACATACGGCAGCGCGCCGGACGCGGGCATCGTGTACTCGCCGGACGGCAAGGGGAAGTTGAAGGCGGATCTGAGCGGCCCCGAATTCGATCCGTACAGCTACGGCAGCCCGAAGAGGACGGAACTCGGCCCGGACAGCGACTTCGACCGCGACTACAAGCTCGTCTTCGACGAGTGGCTGGGCTTCTACAACGGCAGCTTCGGGCTGAAGCAGACCATCAACGGCAAGGTCTTCCCGGACACCCCCATGCTGATGATCAAGGAAGGTGACCTGGCCCGCACCACCTTCATCAACCGCGGGAACGAGGACCATCCGATGCATCTGCACGGCCACCACATGCTGGTGCTGAGCAAGAACGGCAAGCGCGCCTCCGGCAGCCCGATCTGGCAGGACACCGTGCTCGTCCGGCCGGGCGAGGAGGTCCAGGTCGCCTTCAAGGCCGACAATCCCGGCATCTGGATGGACCACTGCCACAACTTCTGGCACAGCAAGCTCGGCATGGTCATGCACCTCGCGTACGACAACGTCACCACGCCGTACGAGATCGGCGGCCCCGTCGGCAACAAGCCCGAGTGAGGAGTTCTGATGCGCCAGAAACGAGCCGCGGCCACCATGCTGGCCAGGGCGCTGTGTCTCACCACGGCGGCCTGCGGCACCGCCGCGACCCCGAAGGCGGCCACCTGGGGTACGAGCCCTCCGGTCTCGCTCGAGAACTGTTGTGCGCCGTGAAGACGCCGTCGGGAAGCCGGTCCGTCGCACCGCCGTACCGGCTAGGCAGGTCAGCTCCTCTTGCGCTCCCGTGTCGCCGTCCTGATGTCCTCCGTCGCGGCCCGGAACGCCGGAGCGGAGCGGGCGAAGTAGTCGAAGAGCAGGTCCTGTTGCTCCGGGGTGTAGTCGGCGAGCACCTCCCCGATGCGGCGGCACGCCGGCACCACGGCCGCCTCGACCTCTCCCAGCGCGCCGGGAATCGTCTCCACCAGGACCTTGCGCCGGTCGGCGGGGTCCGTGGTGCGGCGCACGTATCCCGCACGCTCAAGGCGGTCGATCAGGCGGGTCGTCGCGCCCGTTGTGAGGCCCGTACCGGCCGAGAGTTCACCCGAAGTGAGCCCGCCAGGCTGATGCGGCTGAGCGCGTACCACTCGGACGCCTGGAGGCCCGCAGCCTCCGCGCCCGCCATGGCGTTCAGCCTTGCTTAATATCCGCGCACGCGCAGATAACGCATGTGTGCAGTTACTGCACAAGTGCAGTCATTGTGGCCCGCTGTCGCCACCGGTCCGCCACCACCGAACGGAGAGTCCTCCCCATGAACCGAAAGCTCGTCAAGCGCGCCGCCCTCGTCTCCACGCTCGTCCTCGCCCTCGGCGCGACCGGCACCTATCTCTATCTCGACGCCACCTCCGACGTGCAGCGCACCGGCGCCGAAACCTGCGGCGAGGTGATCCCGGCCGACGCCGACCGCCGCGACGGCAAGGCCGTCTGCGCCACCCTCGACGCCCTCGCCGACGCCTGGGAGCGCGGTGACGCGGAGGCGTACGGCCGCCAGTTCACCGAGAACGGCACGTACACCACCTACATAGGCAGCCACTACGAGGGCCGCGCCGACATCACCGCGAGCCACCGCGCGCTCTTCAAGGGCTTCCTCAAGGACAGCAAGCTCGCCGCCAGGTACCTCGACATGCGCTTCCTGACCAAGGACGTCGCCGTCCTCACCAGCCGCGGCGCCGACTACACCGGTGACAAGCCCGGCGCGGACGAACCCTCGAAGGTGACGACCTTCACCCTGGTCCGCGACACCGACGACACCTGGCGGATCGCAGCCTTCCACAACACTGAGCGCAGCGACGTCATGGAGCGCTTCTCCTTCCTCTGGGCCCCCGACACCGCCCCGAAGGCGGAAAAGTGACCCGCGCCCTGATCACCGTCGCCACTGCAGGCATCGGCCACGCCCTCGCACTGGCCCTCGCCGCCGAAGGTCACACCATCACCGCCGTCGCCCGCCACCGAACACTGTCTCGAGTCCCTGACCGATCAACGCGCCGATCCACTCGCCGGTGACGGCCGGGCCGCCCTCCTCGAATGGAGAACCGCGAGGTACTGGGTGGTCACCGGACGGGCTCCTGCTGGTCCGCCTAACGCAGGCCGGGGAGTTCGCCGGCCTTCAGGGCGGCGAACTCGGCGTGGGCCTGTTCGACGGCTTCGGGGTATGCCTCGCGCTTGGCGCGCTCGGAGAGCGCCCGGTAGATGCTTGCCCACCGAGGGGTTCTGTCCCTTGCGCTTGCCGGTGGGGATGATCAGGTCGGGCTGGATCTGCTCGACGGACTCGCCGTTCGCCCGGCGGCGGAGGACGGTGTGGAGCATGTCGTCGGTGATGACCGGCGGCCGGCCGCCGTGCTTGCCCTTGCGGGCCGCGGTGTCGAGCCCCTCCAGCGTCGACTCCCGGATGTTCTCCCGTTCGGTCTCCGCCATCGCCGCGAAGAACGCGAACAGCAGCCGCCCCGCCCCGCTGGGGTCGTACATCCCCTGGAGGGGACCGACGAGCATCTCCAGCACCAGGCCGTGCGCGGTGAGGTGGTCCGCAAGGGCTGTGAGCTCGGCGGCATCGCGTCCCAGTCGCTTCATCTCGTACACCGTGATGATGACCCGGCAGTGCGGGGCGTGTGCCTTGATCTCGCGGGCGGCCTTGAGCGCGGCCTCGAACTGCGGGCGCACCCGCACCCGGGTGCTGATCTTCTCGCTGAAGATCTTGTCTCTCGGGATGCCGTGCTTGGCGAGGGCATCGAGCTGGGACTGGAGTTCTTGGCTCAGGTGCGAGCATCTCGCATACCCGATGCGGATGTCCGCGCTCGTGGTGTCCGGGTCGATCGGCGCCGGGGGCGGGGTGCCGGGCCGCCACGACTGCCCCGGGCTCCGGCCGGCCGGTGTCGGCACCCGCATGTCGCTCAGAGGGGGGCCGATGGCGTTTAGGGCTGTGCGCGCGAACTGGGGAGCCGTCTTCGCACACGTGTCGGACATCGGCTGCGGGCAGGCGTGGGATGCAGTCTGGAAGGTGAAGCCGCCCGCGCCGATCACCTGCCCCGAGTGCCGGCACCCGTTGTACGCGAAGACCTCCCGGGCGGGGATGCGGTTCTGGGCCCACGCGCCGCACGCCCCGGACTGCGAGATAGCGCGCGAGGGGGAATCGGAGGCTCACCACCTCCTCAAGCTCGAACTCGCCTGGGCCACGCTCGACGCGGGCGCCCACGCCGAACTGGAGGTACGGGCGCCGGACGGGTCCTGGCGGGCTGACGTACTCGCCTCCGCTCCGGACGGTTCTTGGCGGATCGCCCTGGAGGCCCAGCTGTCGCCCATCACTGACACCGACATCGCGGCCCGGACTGCGCGGATGCGCCAGCACGGTGTCGCCGCCTGCTGGTTCAGCGACCGCCCCCGGCCCCAGTGGCTGGGCACGGTCCCCTCCGTACGCGTGGCCCGTGAACAGGACGGCGGCCCCCTGGGCGTCGCGGAGGGCCTGGTCCGCTTCGACGGCATGTCCTGGCGGAGAGTTCGGGCGACCGCGCTGCCCGACTTCCTGCGCCGGGTGTTCAACGGGCAGGCCGTGTCGCATGCGGTGAAGAGCAGCTACGCGTACGAGGACTGGTTACGCAGCCTGCCGGTGCCATGGGCGCACCCGCAGTACATCGCGGCCGAGGAAGCCCACCTGGCCGAAGAGGAACGCCAGCGCCTCGCCTTCGAGACACAGGCCGCGATCAGAAAGGGCCGGCTTGACGCCCGCAAGGCCGTGGTTCGTGAGGGCAACGCGGCCAGCCGCGCGCGGGCCCTACGCAGGGCGGTCAAGGCAGAGGAAGCCGCCGAAGGCACACCGGCGGCCGCGGATCTGCGGGAGAAGGCGGGGCGGCGGCGCGGTGTGCGGCGGGCCATCGCCTATCTGAGCTGAGAGCACGGGGTGACGGCCGCGGTGGGCTGGAGCGTGGCCGATCTCTGCTGGGCAGGCGGTATCCCGCTGGTCGACGGGGAAGGGGTGCCGGTCGCGGTGTTCAACCCGTCCCGGCGGCTGCTGCGAGGGCAGACGTACCTGCTGCTGGCCGGGATGCTGCTGCTCTTCGGCGACGAACTCGCGCTCAAGCACTTCAGCCGGTACGCCTACGGGGCGCCGAAGCGGCCGAAGGACCAGCGCACCGAGGTGGTGAAGCTGGACTTCTGTGCATGCCAGGCGCCGGAGCTGGTCGCGAAGATCGAGGGCAGGGAGCATCCGGCCCGGCCCAGTGCCAGCTTCGGGGCCGCCGCGGCCCTCTACCTGGCGCAGTGCCAGGTCTGCGGCGGCGCGTACAAGCTGCCCTGGCGCCGGGTCGTTCCCGCAGAGCAGGACGGTGCGGCGGCGTCGGGCTGAACTTCTCGGATCACGGCCTGTCAAAACTTCTGACAGCAACACCGGTTTCCTGGGCCGTTCCTACTGGGACCCCGAGTCCGTGAGTGGCTGGAGCCTCGGATCACCCGATACAAGCTCCCTCGTGAGCTGATGCTGAGGGAGGCGCTGCCCCGCACGCCCTCGGGGAAGGTCACCGAACACGTGCTGCGGGACGAGTTCGCCGCCTGACCGGGAGGCGAACGGCGGCGTTCTCGCCCCCGGGCCCGAGCGCGGCGCCCGTTCGTTCCATTCGGCCGCCCAATTCCGCCTCCCGGATCAGGGCGCTTGATCGCCGCCGCGTAGAGTCGCCGCATGGCTGAGGAGCAGGCGCGCAGGGGGCCGGGAAGGCCGCGTGAGGAACGGGTCACGGGCGCTGTGCTGGACGCCGTCGTCGCCCTGGTGGCGGAGAGCGGCATGAGCGCGCTGACCATGGACGCCGTGGCGGCCCGCGCGGGAGTGAGCAAGCCGGCGATGTACCGGCGCTGGTCCACCAAGCAGGACCTTGTCATCGCTGCGGCGGAGTCGCGGATCGGTCCGCTGACCGTGCCCGACATGGGTGACTTCCGGGCCGAGTTGCGGGCCGTGCTCACGGCACGCATGGAGGCGTACCGGCAGCCCGGGGTCGACCGTCTCCTCGCAGGGGTGATCGGCGCCGCAGCGGAGGCGGGCGCGGAGCCCGGGGCGTACCGCGCGTACACGACACGGGTGATGAGCGAGACGCGTCACCTCCTGGAGCGTGGCGTCGCCCGCGGCGATGTACGTGCGGATGTCGACGTGGACGCCACGGCGACGCTGGTGGCTGCCTCGCTGGTGTTCCGGCTGGTCGGCGAGCAGCAGATGCCGGACGAGGCACTCGTCGAATCGGTGGTCGATCTGATCAGCCGCGCGGTCGCCGGTAGCCCCTGACCTGACGGGACCGGACGCGGCCTGATCGCCGCCCGCCGGGTCAGGCGTACGGCGCGCCGGCTGCCCGTGTACGCATTCGAGGCGCCCGGCTGCCTGTGCCGCCCATTGAGCGCGTCCGCCCACCGGCGCCTGGAGCGCGGTACATGGCCGTGCCCGCCGGACCGGGCCAGCGGGCACGGCAGCGACCGGCCCCGCGCGGCGGCCTCCGCTGCGACGGCGAGGCGCTCGGCGGTGGGGTCCTCGGCCAGGGAGCAGATGCAGCTCCGCCAGATTGGTGCGCTCGAAGGCGCCTGCGTCCGGTCTCCCGCCCGGTCGGCGAGGCGCAGTGCGCGTTTCCCCGTACGCCAGCTGCGGCAGCCTGACGGCACCCGCCTGCCACTCCGGCCGGAGAGGCGCTCCGCTGCCATCAGGCTTGCTCCGTCGGGACGAAGCGCGTGGCCAACCCTCGCCGGCGCGCTGCTCGCGGCGCTGGTCGCCGGGCAATGACCGGACCGCCCTGCTCGACCGCTTTCCGACTCCGAGCGGCTCGGGCGTCACTGCCGCCCGGGGTCACCGGCTCGTCCACCGACGCGCAGCGCCATCAGCGGAAGGACGAGCATCGAGATCATGGCGGCGCCGACGATCGCCGCCGCCTCGTCGGCGCCAATTGTGTCTTCGCTCAGGCCGAATGTGGTGATGGCGACCACGAGAGGCGGACAGGTGGACCACCCCTTCCGGTCACGTGGGCCGAGATTCCTCGGAGCCAGTGCTTACGACCTGGTGCGCAATCGCCTCGCGCATGAGCCGCGCTTGCAGTGGCGGACGGCGGCGAGGCAAGGGGCCGAGGCGCGTTCCGCTGCCCAGCCCATCCGGTCGAGGGCGATGGTCGCGCCGGAGTCGCCGCCGACGACGCCGACCCCCGGCGGAATGCGCACCGTACTATGAAATGACCTGATAGATCGCACTCTCCTCCGGCGGAGGGAGGCCACCGTGCCTGCTCAGCCCCACAGTGGCGAAGCGGCACCCCCTACGGTGCGCAGCCCCGGGAGCGCCGACCCCCGCGGGTACCTGCCGGTCTCGGAACACGGGCTGATCGGAGATCTGCGCAGTGCCGCTCTCGTGGGTACGAACGGCACGATCGACTGGTACTGCTGCTCCCGCTTCGACGCTCCCAGTGTGTTCGCCTCGATCCTCGACGCCGAGAAGGGAGGGAGCTTCGAGCTCGCGCCGGACGTGCCGGCCCGCACGAAGCAGTTCTACTTCCCTGACACCAACGTGCTCATCACCCGCTTCTTCGCGGACGGCGGGGTGGCTGAGATCCAGGACTTCATGCCGATCGTCGACGGCTCGCGTGAAGCGGACCGGCACCGGCTGATCCGCAGAGTGGTCTGCGTCCGCGGATCGCTGCCTTTCCGGGCCAAGGTCGCACCACGGTTCGGATACGGAACCGAGCCGCACACCGTCCACACCGAGCAGGACTGCCTGATCTTCGAGTCGGCCTCACTCTCCCTTGCCCTGACGTCCAGCGTGGAGGGAGAGAACGACGGAAAGGACGTGTGGTCGCTCTTCAAACTCCACGAAGGCGAGAGTGCCGTCTTCGCGCTCGACCGCATCGGGGACACGGTGGCCCCGAAAGCCTGCGCCGTGGCCGAGGCGGAGGAACTGTTCCAGGCCACCGTCCGCTACTGGCGACGGTGGCTGTCCACGTCCCGCTACCGCGGCCGCTGGCGCGAAATGGTGCATCGCTCCGCACTGACGCTCAAGCTGCTCACCTATGTGCCGACCGGCGCCATCGTGGCTGCGCCGACGACGAGCCTGCCCGAGCAGATCGGCGGCGAACGGAACTGGGACTACCGCTACGTCTGGATCCGCGACTCGGCCTTCTGTGTCTACGCGCTTCTCCGGCTCGGTTTCACCGAGGAGGCGCAGGCGTTCATGCGCTTCCTGGTCGAGTTCGCCCATCTCTCCGACTCCGGAACGGGCCCCTTGCAGATCATGTACGGCATCGACGGCCGTCGTGAACTGCCCGAGCGTGAGCTGCCCCATCTCGAGGGCTATCAGGGCTCTGCGCCCGTGCGCGTGGGTAACGACGCGGTCGGCCAACTGCAACTGGACATATACGGCGCCCTCATCGACTCGATCTATCTCTACGACAAGTGGGGGGAGCCGATATCCAGCGCACACTGGGACACCGTCTCCGAGCTGGTCGACTGGGTCTGCGACAACTGGGACCAGCCCGACGAGGGCATCTGGGAGACCCGTGGCGGACGCAAGAGCTTCCTCTACTCGCGCCTGATGTGCTGGGTGGCGATCGAGCGTGCGATGCGCCTGGCCCAGCATCGCGGGCTGCCGGCCGACATGGCGCGCTGGAGCGGCCAACGTGACGCCATCTACCGCCAGATCATGCACAGCGGCTGGTCGGCGGACCGCAAGGCCTTCCTCCAGCACTACGGCGACAGCGTCCTCGACGCCTCCGTGTTGATGATGCCGCTGGCGAAATTCATCTCCCCGACGGATCCGAAATGGCTTTCGACGTTGGACGCACTGGGCGACGAGCTGGTTTCCGACTCCCTGGTCTACCGATACGACCCGCAGGCCAGCCCGGACGGCCTACGGGGCGAGGAAGGCACGTTCTCGATCTGCTCCTTCTGGTACGTCGAGGCACTCAGTCGCGCCGGCCGCCTCGAGGACGCGCAGCTGGCGTTCGAGAAGATGCTCACGTACGCCAACCATCTCGGGCTGTACGCGGAGGAAATCGACCACACTGGCGAGCAGAGCGGCAACTTCCCGCAGGCGTTCACGCATCTCGCCCTGATCAGTGCGGCATTCAACCTCGACCGGGCGCTGGGATGAGCGGTGAAGCTACCGGGCGACGGCCAGGCCGGCCAGGCCTGGCCCTCTCGGATTTCCCGGCGGGCTTGTGCAGTTCTCTCCGTCGGGTGGGCTCTGCTTCTGGTGGATGCGGCGGTGTGATCGAATCCCGGGTATGACGACCGAGTTGATCCCCGTCGCCGGCTGAGGTCACATCCGGGCCGAGAAGGCCGGGGACGGCCTGCCGCTCGTTCTGCTCCACGGATCGGTCCACGACAGCCGCCTGTGGAACCGTCTCTTCGCAGCGCCGGCACGGCACCACACCGTGGTTCGTCCGGCCCGGATCAAGGTGACGACGATGGTAGTCCTCGGCGATCTTCACCACCCAGAGATCAGCGTCATCGCCAGGCGCCTCGCCGACGGCATCCCCGACGCGCGGCTGGAGATGGTCGCCGACGCCGATCATCACCTGCCCCTCCGGGTCCCGGGCGACTTCTCGAACTCCTCCTCGGTTCCGACGGGTTCGTCGACCGTCGTGGAGGCCGATCCAACAGATGATGGTGGACTGATCCGGCGGCACGGCGCCCGGCAGGCGGAGAAGCATTCCTGCTCTGCCGGCGGGGTGCCGTCACGGAACGGCGGACGCGTAGTCCGCACATGGGTGCTGTTCGGTGTGGCTGATGTGGGACGGCCTTGCCGGAGCGGCCGAACGCGGCCGCCGGTACTGCGATCCGGCGTATCGGGAGGCGGCCCGGCGGGTGCGGCGCAGATGGCGGGCCGCGGCCGGGCCGCGACCGGGGCGCTGCAGGAGGTGGTGCCGACCGGTAGGGACCTCCCTTCCAGACCGCTCACAAGCGGCTGATCGGATGGGCCGTCGACGGCACCTGAGAGAGGATCCTCACCGCCGTCGTCGCGGCAGCGGACGCCGACGCGGCAGCGGACGCCGACGACGACAGCGATCGGAGGGGCAGCCTCGGTGCGCGACGGGTTCGGCCTGTTCGAGGGGCCTGGATGCTCAGCCGGGAGGATGATGTCGCGAAGGTGCGCGAGGCCATGGGCCATGCCTCGCAGCTGGAGCTGGGCCGGCGGCTGACGCAGGTGATCGATCATGCGGGGCCGAGCGTCGTGCCGGATCTGGTGAGTGGGTCGTTCTGCGCCTGTTGCTGCCTGCATGGCGTCATCCAGGCGGAGTGCCTTCGCGCCGGCTCTCGGCCCCACGGCTGGGGTGCGGGGGCGGGTGGCGGAGGGGGACGATGGGGGGACCGGGACGGGCGCCGGCACGTGTCCGGTCCGGTGGACGGCAGTCTGATCGGCGGCCGGAAGGAGTCTGGACATGGGCGGGACCGAACCCTTCCGCAGTGATCCCGGCGCGGGTGTTTTTCCGTCCAGGCCGGGGGACCTGCTGGACGTGCTGAACGTGGCCGCCGTCCTCCTCGATGCCGAGGGCAGGGTCGATCTCTGGAGCCCGCAGGCCGAGAAGCTGTTCGGCTACAGCGCCGAGGAGGCCCTGGGCCAGTACGCGGGCCACCTGCTCATCGAAAAGGAGCACCTGGACGCGGTGCTGGAGCTGTTCGCCAAGGTCATGCAGGACGGGGAGAGCTGGGCAGGGGTCTTCCCCGTCCGGCACAAGGACGGCAGCTCGCTGCTGGTGGAGTTCCGCAACATGCGGCTGCAGGACGACCAGCGCGACTACTGGGCGCTGGGTCTGGCCACGGACCAGGCGACGCTGCGGCGAGTGGAGCGGAACCTGTCCCTGTCCGCCCAGCTGGTGTCCCAGTCGCCGATCGGTCTCGCCATGCTGGACACAGATCTCCGGTACATCTCCGTCAACCCCGCCGAAGAACGGATGAACGGCGTGCCGGCCGCCGAGCACGTCGGCCGCCACGTCCACGACGTGCTGCCCTGCCTGGATCAGTCCTTCGAAGCGGCCATGCGCGATGTCCTGACCACAGGGAACCCGATCGTTGACCATTACACCGTCGGCCGCACGGCGGCCGACCCGAACCATGACCATGCCTGGTCGATCTCTTTCTACCGGCTCGAAACCTCCAACGGGAAAGTGCTGGGCGTGGCCACCTCCAGCGTCGACGTCACCGACCGGCACCGCGCCGTGGAAGAGCAGCGCCGCACCGCCCTCACCCTCCAGCGCAGCCTCCTGCCCCACCCTCCTCCACAACGTCCCGGTCTCGACGTCGCCTACCGCTACCGCCCCGCCCAGGCCACCATCGAGATCGGCGGCGACTGGTTCGACGTCATCCCCCTGGCCGGCGACAAGACCGCCCTCGTCGTCGGCGACGTCATGGGCAGCGGTGTCGCAGCCGCCGCCACCATGGGACAGCTGCGCACCGCCACGAGAACCCTGGCCGACCTCGATCTGGCACCCGACCAGGTCCTGCACCACCTCGACCACATCACGGACGGCCTCGACACTCTCGCCACCTGCGTCTATGCCGTCTTCGACCCCCGCATCGCGCAATGCCGTCTCTCACTCGCCGGGCACCTGCCACCCGTCCTCCTTCGCCTCGACGGCACCCGCGAGCTCCTCGACCTGCCCACCGGCGCACCTCTGGGCGGCTGCGGCATTTCCTTCGACTCGACCTCCATCGATATCGGGTCGGGCGACCAGCTCGTCCTCTACACCGACGGCCTGGTCGAGACCCGCGACCAGCCGATCGACGCACGCCTGAACGCTCTCCTCGACGTCCTCGACGACCCCGACCGCTCCCTCGACGCCACCTGTGACCTGCTGCTGCGCACCCTGCGTGGTGGAGGCGACCACGACGACGTGGCCCTGCTCATCGCCCGCGCCGGCCACCACGGCCCAGCGGGCGAAGACGGTCGGTAGGGCATGAGAATCGAGCAGTGAGGGCTCCGTCAGCCGACCTTGAGAAGGCCGGCGTCGACGACCGCGCGGCCGAACGGGCTCGCCAGTTCGGCGAGGCGTTCGCAGTCGGCGTCGCCCAGGGCGGCGTAGGCGGGAAGGGCCAGGCGGTCGGTGCGGTCCTCGATGTGTTGGCGCAGGCGTGCGCCTTCCGGGCTGAGGGAGTTGCCGTCGAGGAGACCCCGCGTGCGCAGGCGCTCCTCGGCGTCGGCCCACTTCTCCTCGGGCCACGCGCGGCTTGCCTTGAGGAAGTCGACGGGGACATCCCCGGTGGCAGCGTGCAGAACCAGGGACTCCAAGCCCCCGATGCCTTCGCTCAGCAGGCACGCGACGTGTCCGTCGCCACGGAACTCCCGTAGCAGCGTCTGGGCATGCCACAGCTGCCGCACCGGATCCTCCGGCCAGGGCAGCGCGGCATGGGCGGCGAAGAGCGGGCGGCCCTGCGGGTGTCCGCAGGCCGCCTCGGCGGCCCGGCGGGTGAGTGCCAGGACCTCGACCAGTGCGGGGAGTTGGTGGATGCCGGCCCGTCGCAGGGCCTCGCTCACGGCGGCGTGGCGCGCGTCCAGCACCTGCTCCGGCGTCGCAGCGCCCCAGGCCCCGTCGACCGCCTGCCGTACGACGTCGGGGTTGAAGTTGTAGAAGGTCGAGACGACCAGGTCGGCGGATGCCCGGCCGAAGGCGGCGCTCCGGGAGGCGAAGTACCCGGCGCGTCCGCCGAGTCCTAGGTCCGCGTACCGTCGTCTTGCCTCGGGGGCGAAGTAGATCATGGCGTGTACGGGCTCGAGTCGGCGCCAGGCTGCTCGCGCTGCCTTCATGGGGTCACCTCTTCTGAGAGTCATGGACGGGGACGTCGCTGTGGTTCGCTACTCGACGTGTCGGCGCAGGTGTTCGAGCAGCAGGCGGTTCAGCGTCTCGGGCGCCTCCTCGGGGACCCAGTGGCTGACACCCTGGAGGGTCTCGAACCGGTACGGCCCCTTGACCCACTGCCGGGTCTCCTGCGCGGCGGCCGGGCCGAAGGCGCTGTCCTGAGTGCTCCAGACGTACAGCGTGGGGACGTCGATGACACCGATCGCGCCGTCGGGGCGGCCGGCCCGGTACCAGTTCAGTGCCGCGGTGAGAGCGCCCGGTCGGGACAGGTGCCGCACGTAGGCGTCGGCACTGTCCTGCGGGACCTTTCCGGCGTATGAGGCGCGAAGCGCCTCGGCGTCGCCGGCGAGCATGCGTTCCTCGGTCGCGGGCGCTTCGCGCCATTCGATCATGTAGCGAGATCGTTCTCGTTGGTCCTGGTCGGTGCGCAGGGCGGTGGCCAGAGCACCGGGGTGCGGGGTCGAGACAACCGTCACGGTGCGTACGCGGCCGGGGTGGGCATCGGCGGTCCACCACGCCACCGCGCCTCCCCAGTCATGGCCTACCAGGTCGAAGGACGCCCAACCCAGTTCCTCCGTGATGGCGAGCACATCGTCGACCAGGGCGCCGATGCGGTAGTCCTCGGGCCGTTCGGGGCGGACGCCGGGGGAGTAGCCGCGCTGGTCGGGTGCCACCACCCGGTAGCCGTGCTCGGCCAACGCCGCGATCTGCCGTCGCCACGCCAGCCCGGTCTGCGGGAAGCCGTGCAGCAAGAGCACCGGGCGGCCATCGGGTGGGCCCGCCGCAATCGCGTCGAACACGCCCGCAGCAGTGGAGATGCTCAGCTCGGACACGGTCCATCCCTTCATACCGACTGGTCGGTCAGCCTCCAGTCGGGGAGATGGATTGTCAAGGTCGAGAGCGCGTGCATTCGCCCATGGCGACCGCAGGCGGTGCTCTTCGGACGGCGTTGTCCCCGTGCATGGTTGAACCTGACGCCAGATTCAACTATAACCAACGGGTCCGGCTCAGGGATCTCGGGGACCCCGCGCCCTGAAGCTCCCGGACGAGCCGGACCGACAGGAAGCAGTGAGGCGACATGAGGGAAGCAGTCATCGTTTCGACGGCACGGACGCCGATCGGAAGGGCGTACCGCGGCGCGTTCAACGACACCCAGGCGCAGGAACTTGCCGCCCATGCCCTCTCGCACGCGGTGGGGCGCGCGGGGCTCGAGGGAGGTGAGGTCGAGGACGTGATCCTCGGCTGTGCCATGCAGCAAGGGTCCTCCGGTGGCAACATCGCCCGTCAGGCCGCTCTTCGCGCAGGGCTTCCGGACTCCGTGTCGGGGATGACGATCGACCGGCAGTGCTCGTCGGGGCTGATGGCGATCGCGACGGCAGCCAAGCAGATCGTCGGCGACGGGATGCAGGTCGCCGTCGGTGGCGGGGTCGAGTCGATCTCCCTGGTCCAGAACGACCGCATGAACACCCACCGCATGGCGGATCCCTGGCTGGTCGAGCACAGGCCGAGCATCTACATGCCGATGTTGCAGACGGCGGAGATCGTCGCCGAACGCTACGGCGTGAGCCGGGAACGCCAGGACGAGTTCGCGCTGATGTCACAGCAGCGCACAGCGGCGGCACAAGAGGCCGGACGGTTCGACCAGGAGATCGTCGCGCTCGACAGCGTCAAGAAGGTCCTGGACAAGCAGTCCGGGGAGGCGCGGGACGAGGCCGTGACTCTGACACGGGACGAGGGCAACCGCGCGTCGACCACCCTCGAGGGCCTGGCCGGTTTGGCGCCGGTGCTGCCGGACGGTCAGGTGACCGTGCGTTCCAGCGTCACGGCGGGCAACTCTTCCCAGTTGTCGGACGGGGCTTCGGCGTCGGTGTTGATGGAGTCGAAGGAAGCCGAGCGCCGCGGACTCGAGCCGCTGGGGGTGTACCGCGGCATGGCCGTTGCCGGTTGCGGACCGGACGAGATGGGAATCGGCCCGGTCTTCGCCATCCCGAAGCTGCTGAAGCAGCACGACCTGACCATCGACGACATCGGTCTCTGGGAGCTCAACGAGGCGTTCGCGTCCCAGGCGCTGTACTGCCGTGACGAACTGGACATCGACCCGGAGCGGTTCAACGTCGACGGCGGCGGAATCTCGGTCGGCCATCCGTACGGGATGACCGGTGCCCGCCTGGTGGGGCACGCCCTGATAGAAGGCAAGCGCCGTGGCGTCAGGTACGTGGTGATCTCGATGTGCGTCGGCGGCGGAATGGGCGCAGCCGGGCTGTTCGAGGTCGCCTGAGTTCCGGCTCCCTGCCGGGGCGCCGGCGGGGCATCGCTGCCGTCGCGCGAGGCCGGGGAAAGCCGGCCGGAAAAGAGAGTGAGACTGTGTCGAAAGTGGCGGACAAGGACCGAACCGCGGTGCTCGTGGACTTCGGCGGTGTCATCACCTCCAGCGTGTTGCGGGCTTTCACCGACTTCGGTGCCTCGCTCGGCGGTGACCCGCGCCTGCCGCTCGACCTCCTGAGCCGGGATCAGCCGTCCCGCACCCTCCTGGCCGATCACGAGTCAGGCCGTATCGACGCCGAGGCCTTCGAGCGAGGATTCGCCGAGCGTCTCCGGGCCCACGGCGCCGACGTACAGGCGGAGGGGCTCACGGCCCGGATGCAGGCGGGAATGTCGATCGATCAGCAGGTGCTCGCCCTGCTGGATGATCTCCGCGCCGCCGGGTATCCCGTTGCGCTGGTGTCCAATTCGTTCGGAACCGGAACCTATGACGGCGTCGACCTCGCCGCCGTGGCCGACGCGGTCGTCATCTCCGCCGAGCTCGGGATCCGCAAGCCTTCCCGGCGGATCTACGCGATCGCATGCGAACGCCTCGGCGTCGCCCCCGAGGAAGCAGTCATGATCGACGATCTGCAGCAGAACCTCGACGGAGCGGCGCGGATCGGGATCGAGGGCGTGCTGCACACCGGCGCCTCCGACACCCGCCGCCAACTCGCGGAACGCTTCAGGATCATCGCCTGACCGATCGATCGACCGGTCGCGGGAGATCGGTCGTGCCTCTACCCGCACTGCGTCACCTGCGCACATTCCCGGAAGGCACCGCCCATGGCCAGTGTTCTCGACCCGGTCTGCCGCCACGCGGCCGCAACTCCCGACAACATCGCGCTGCGCGGCGGCGCGGGTCGATGGACCTACCGGCAACTGCGTGACGCGAGCGCCCGGTACGCGAGCGCCTTGGCGGCCGCGGGCCTGTCTCCCGGGGACCGGGTGCTGCTGGCGGCGCCGTCGGTGCCCGAGTTCGTGGTGGCCTACCTCGGGATCCAGGCCGCGGGCTGTGTCGTGGTGCCGGTCAACACGATGTCCACCCGGGCCGAAGCCGAGTACGTCCTCGGCGACGCCGGGTGCTCGTTGGCGATCACATGGCACGCCCTCGGCCCCGCCGTCGCGGAGGCGGCCGCGACGCTCGAGGTGCCCTCCTGGACGCTGGCCCCCGGCGCGACGGTGACCGATGCCGCCCCCTTCCCCCTCGTCGACCGGGACCGCGACGAGACCGCGGCCATCCTGTACACCTCGGGTACGACAGGGCGGCCGAAGGGTGCCCGACTCACCGTCGGGAACCTGTTGTCCGCCGGGGAGATCGGGGCGGAGTGCAGCCGTGGATCGAGTGCCGACCGGACCGGTACCGGCCTCCCGCTGTTCCACGTGTTCGGCCAGGCGTCCGTCATGATGGCGACCTTGACCGCGGGCGGCTCGATGTCGTTGCTGGCCCGATTCGACCCGACGTCGATGCTGGAGATGCTGCGCCGCGACCGGCTCACCATCATGGCCGGCGTACCGACCATGTGGAACGCGATGCTGCATGCGGCGGGTGGCGCGAATCCGGCGGACTTCGCCGGCCTCCGCGTCGCCGTCTCCGGCGGTGCGTCCCTGCCCGGGGAGATCGCCCGTGCCTTCGAGGCCCGGTTCGGCTGCACCATCCTCGAGGGCTATGGGCTCACAGAGACCACCGCGTTCGGCACCTTCAACGACATCGACCGCGGTGGCAAAACGGGGTACACCGGGCGGGCGGTCCCGCGGCTGCAGGTGCAGGTGCGGGACATCGACGGGAACGAGTGCCCGCCGGGTACCGTCGGCGAGGTCCACATCAAGGGGCCCACGGTGATGCGTGGCTACTGGAACCGCCCCGCGGACACCGCCGCGGCAATCTCACCCGACGGCTGGTTCCGGACCGGCGACCTGGGTGAAACCGACACGGACGGCGACCTGCGTATCGTCGACCGGATCAAGGACCTGATCATCCGTGGCGGCTACAACGTCTACCCCGGTGAGGTCGAGGAAGTCCTCTACGAGCACCCGGACGTCATCGAGGCAGCCGTGATCGGCGTTCCCGACGACCACTACGGCGAGGAGGTCGCCGCGCTCGTCGCCACCCGCCCCGGTTCCGAACTCGGCGCCGCCGAGGTGTCGACCTGGACACGCGAGCGCTTGTCCGCCTACAAGGTCCCCCGCATCATCCGGTTCGTCGACGCGCTGCCCAAGGGCCCCAGCGGGAAGATCCTCAAGCGTTCGATCGACCGTACGGAACTGACCCGCGAACCCGGGCCCGGCGACGTACCCGCCCGCCGCCACTGAACATCCGCCGACGGACGAGATGCGTCCGCCACAGAAGAAAGACGCATGACACATGGTGAGTCGCTCATGAGCCTGCCCCCCGTGTTGCGGGACCGGCTTCGCCTGCCCGTGGTCGCATCTCCGATGTTCATCGTGTCCACTCCGGAGCTGGTCATCGCCCAGTCGACCTCCGGGATCGTGGGCTCCTTCCCCACGCTGAACGCGCGGCCCCGGTCGGCGCTGCGCGAATGGCTGCAGCGCATAACGCGGGAGTTGGCCAAGCACGACGCCGACCACCCCGAGGCACCGTCCGCGCCGTTCGCGGTCAATCTCATCGTGCACAAGACCAACTCACGCCTCGAGGAGGACCTCGCGACCGTCGTGGAGTTCGAGGTGCCGATCATCATCACCTCTCTCGGCGCCCGGGCCGATGTCAACGATGCGGTCCACTCCTACGGCGGCATCGTGCTGCACGATGTCATCAGCAACCGGTTCGCGCACAAGGCGGTGGAGAAGGGTGCGGACGGCCTGATCGCCGTCGCCGCGGGCGCGGGCGGTCACGCCGGCACGCTGTCACCCTTCGCACTCGTCCAGGAGATTCGCGACTGGTTCGACGGCCCCCTTCTGCTGTCGGGCTCCATCGCCCACGGCCGCTCGATCCTCGCCGCGCAGGCCGCCGGCGCCGACCTCGCCTACGTGGGTTCGGCGTTCATCGCCACCGACGAGGCGAACTCGGAGGGCCGGTACAAGCAGATGATCGTGGACTCCACCGCTGCGGACATCGTGTACTCCGACCTGTTCACCGGCGTGCACGGCAACTACCTCCGGGGCAGCATCGAGGCCGCGGGGCTCGATCCGGCCGCACTACCCGGCTCCGATCCGTCCGCCATGGACTTCGGGAACCGGGACATCGAGGCGAAGGCGTGGCGGGACATCTGGGGCGCCGGTCAGGGCGTCGGTGCGGTCGGGGCGGTACTTCCCGCTGCAGCGGTCGTCGAGCGCCTCGCCGGTGAGTACGCCGCGGCGAAGCGTCGGCTTCGGTGCATGTGACGGTGTACGGGGGAGCCGCACGAGTCCGCGCACCGCGAGCATTCATGAGTCCGGCGTCGGATTCAATTACACTTCCGGGCATGGACACCACTGCGCCCGAGGACAGCGAGAAGGCACCGCCCATGGCGCCCAGCTCGCCCCTTCGCGAGCCGCCCACGACGCAGCGCGGAGCGCGCACACGCGCCGCTTTGGTGAAGGCCGCGCGGAAGGTGTTCGAGCGGGACGGCTACCTCGACACGCGGCTGGTCGACATCACCAAAGAGGCCCGATGCGCGTCGGGATCCTTCTACACCTACTTCACCAACAAGGAAGAGGTGCTGGCCGCCGTCCTCCTGGAGGCGCAGGAGGACATGCTGCACCCCGGCATGGGCCGGGTGCAGGACACCGACGATCCGTATGCGGTGCTCGAGGCGAGCAACCGCGCGTATCTCGAGGCGTACAAACGGAACGCGAAGCTCATGCGACTGCTCGAGCAGGTCGCACAAGTGGAGCCGGTCTTCCGTGAGTTCCGAAGCCGGCGAACGGATGCGTTCATCCGCCGCAACGCCCGCGGCATCGTCGACCTCCAGGCGCGAGGTGTCGCGGACCGTGAGGTCGATCCGATGATGGCCTCCCGTGCGCTGTCGGGCATGGTCAGCGTCATGGCCTACAACGCCTTCGCGCTCGGCGAGAGGCAAGAAGAAGGCACGCCGGTGGACTTCGAAGAGCTCGTCTCCACGGTCACCCGGCTCTGGGCGAACGCCCTGCGGTTCCCCGGCCACCGCTGAATCCGGCAGAACCGCCGACCGGGGCGCCCTACGACCCTTCTACGATCCTGCGCCGGCAGCGGTGACGAAGAGCGGCTTGCCCGAGCCTTCACGCTCGACCGCTCGGCTCATGACAGCCGGGACCGCGTGATCCCTGTGCCCGGGCCGGCCGGTGTCGGGCGGTGAACGGCACTTGGCCGTAGCCGTCGTTGGGCCCGGAGTGAAGCCGTCGAACGCGTCGTGGTGACGGCACGGCCACCGGGTCGAGTCGGAGGCAGGCGACCGGTCCCGGATGGTGCCCATCAGCGGGCTCGCGGGCAGCGCTCCTGGCCGTGTCCGGCATCTCTCGCTTCTGCGAAGGCATTGACCCGTTACTGGCGTTCAGTCTTCTGGCGTTCCGTAAGCCCGAGCCCTTGCTGATCCGTCCTTCGCTCCGGGGGTTGATGCGCCCAGGAGTTGAAGTTGACGTCAGATTCAATTATACAGGTGGAGGGGACCACGGCCGCAGCATTCGAGGGCCGTGGTCCGGCACCGCACGCCCCGCCACGGAGAGGGTTCGCTGTGAACGTTGCACAAAGAGTCGCCGTCGTCACCGGAGGTGGTGGAGGCATCGGCGGCGCGCTGGTCGCACGGCTCGCTCGCGAGGGTGCACGGGTCGTCGTCGCAGACCTCGACGCGGGCACCGCACGGGCGGTGTCGGAGAAGGTCAACGCCGACCATCCCGGAAGCACCGTCAGCACCGGCGCTGACGCGTCGGACACCGCACAGATCCAGCAGTTGATCGCATTGGCGGAGAGCGCCTTCGGTCCGGTCGACCTCTACTTCGCGAACGCGGGCATCGCGGGGGCACCCGCCCTCGACGCGAGCGAGGAGGACTGGGACCTCTCGATCGACGTGAACCTGCGAGCCCACATCCGAGCGGCACGGCTGCTGGTACCGCAGTGGCTCGAGCGCGGTGAGGGCTACTTCGTCAGCACGGCCTCTGCGGCCGGGCTGCTCACCCAGATCGGCTCCGCCACGTACGCCGTCACCAAGCACGCGGCCGTCGGCTTCGCCGAATGGCTGAGTGTCACCTACGGCGATCGCGGAATCCGGGTCAGCTGTCTGTGCCCGATGGGTGTGAACACCAGGATGCTGTCCCTGGGTAAGGACTCCGGGGACCCGCTGGGGAGAGCGGCCGCGCAGGCCGTCACCTCCGCGGGTGACGTCCTCGAGCCGGCCGAGGTCGCCGACGCCGTCCTCGCCGCGATCGAGGACGAGCGCTTCCTGATCCTGCCGCACGAAGACGTTCTCACCATGTACCGGCAGAAGGGCTCGGACTACGACCGGTGGCTCCGCGGCATGCGCCGCTACCAGAGCTCCCTGACGGGGCAGGCATGACCGGCGCGCCGGGCGAGCTCGTTCTCGCCGAACGTCGCGGGTCCGTGCTGGTGCTCACCTTCAACCGGCCCGCCAAGCTGAACGCCTGGACCGACGAACTCGAGGACCGCTACTTCACGCTGCTCGACGCCGCAGAGGACGACCCGGACGTACGCGCCGTCGTGGTCACCGGGGCGGGACGCGGATTCTGTGCCGGCGCCGACCTCCAACGGCTGCAGACTGCCGGAGAGGTCTCCGAAGCGGACAGGGCCCGGCGCCGGCCGCGCGACGTGCCGCTGACCCTGCGCAAACCACTGATCGGTGCGGTGGGCGGGGTGGCCGCGGGCCTGGGCATGGTGGAGGCGCTCTACTGCGACATCCGCTTCGGCTCGCCCGCGGCCCGGTTCACCACGGCATTCGCGCAGCGCGGGCTGATCGCCGAGTACGGGATCTCCTGGCTGTTGCCCCGGCTGGTGGGACACAGCCGGGCAGCGGACCTGTTGCTGTCGAGCCGCATGGTGGACGCCGATGAGGCTCTCCGCATCGGACTCCTCGACCATCTGGTCCCCACCGGCGATGTGGTCGATGCCGCCGTCGCGTACGCCGCCGATCTCGCGACGCGCTGCTCCCCGGCATCCATGGCCACCATCAAGAGCCAACTCCGCCACGACGCGGACGGCACCTACGCCGATGCCACGACCCGGGCGGAGGGCCTCATGTTCCAGGCCTTCCGCGGGGCCGATCTCGTCGAAGGCGTGGCGAGTCACCTCGAGAAGCGCGCACCGAGTTTTCCCTCCCTACCTGTCAGGAGTTCGCATGTCCCTGTTTGAGACGTCGGATCGCGCCAAGAAGTACCAGGCGGATCTGCTCGAGTTCATGGATTCTCACATCTACCCCGCCGAGCAGGTGTACGACGAGCAGATGCGTGCGTCGGGCGACCCGCACTTCCAGCCCCCGATCATCGAGGAGCTCAAGGTCGAGGCCCGTCGGCGGGGACTGTGGAACCTCTTCCACCCGCACCCCGAGTGGGGGCCGGGCCTCACCAACTTCGAGTACGCGCCACTGGCGGAGATCATGGGGCGCAGCCACATCGCTTCGGAGGCGTGCAACTGCAATGCCCCGGACACCGGGAACATGGAGGTGCTCACCCTCTTCGGCACCGACGAGCACAAGGAGAAGTACCTCAAGCCGCTGCTCGAAGGCACCATGGCCTCGGCGTTCGCGATGACGGAGCCGGCCGTGGCGAGTTCCGACGCCACCAACATCGAGCTGCGCATGGAGCGCGACGGCGACGAGTACCTTCTCAACGGGCGCAAGTGGTTCGCCTCGAACGCGATGCACAAGAACTGCAAGGTGCTCATCGTGATGGGCAAGACCGACCCCACGGCGGCGCCACATCGCCAGCAGTCGATGATGGTCGTTCCGATCGACGCCCCCGGACTCACCGTCGTCCGGAACCTCCCGGTGTTCGGGTACGCGGATCGCGAGGGCCACGCGGAGATCACCTTCGAGGACGTGCGGGTGCCGGCCAAGGACGTCCTCAAAGGCGAGGGCGAGGGCTTCGCGATCAGCCAGGCCCGGCTCGGGCCCGGTCGTATCCACCACTGCATGCGGGCGATCGGCGCGGCCGAGCGGGCGCTGGAGCTGATGTGCCGGCGTGCGCAGTCACGGGTGACGTTCGGCCGTCCCGTTGCCGACCGGTCCAATGTCCAGGACTGGATCGCGGAAGCGCGTATCGACATCGAGATGATCCGTCTGCTCACGCTCAAGGCCGCGCATCTGATGGACACGGTCGGGAACAAGGAAGCGCGCACCGAGATCGCGGCCATCAAGGTGGCCGCCCCGAACATCGCGTTGAAGATCATCGACCGCGCCATCCAGGTGCACGGGGGAGCGGGTGTGACCGAGGACTTCCCGTTGGCGATGATGTACGCGCATCTGCGTACGTTGCGGCTGGCGGACGGTCCCGACGAGGTCCACAAGAGGGCCATCGCCAGGCAGGAGCTGCGGCGGTACCGCGACGCGGACACCGCGGCGGCGAGCGGCACGGGCACCTCGGGCGGCCACAAGGCAGCGGTGAGCTGAGATGGCAGGACTCGATCTCACCGGGCGCACCGCCGTCGTCACCGGCGCCTCGCGCGGTATCGGTCTGGCGATCGCCCGGGCCGTCGCCGCGGCCGGCGGGAACGTCGTCCTTACGTCCCGGTCCCAGGAAGCGGCTGACGCCGCCGCGGCCCAGGTCGGGGGCAGGGCCGTCGGCGTCGCTGCGCACGCGGTCGACGAAGAGGCGGCCCAGCGCTGTGTGGACCTGACGCTCGAGCGCTTCGGAAGCCTGGACATCCTCGTCAACAACGCGGGGACCAACCCGGCTTACGGGCCGGTCCTCGACCAGGACCACGGCCGGTTCGCCAAGACTTTCGACGTGAACCTGTGGGCTCCCGTCCTCTGGACGGGCCTGGCGACGCGGGCCTGGATGGGCGAGCACGGTGGCGCCGTCGTCAACACGGCGTCGGTCGGCGGTATGGCCTTCGAAGCGAACATCGGGTTGTACAACGCGTCGAAGGCCGCACTCATCCATCTCACGAAACAACTGGCCCTTGAACTCTCGCCCAAGGTTCGCGTCAACGCGGTGGCACCGGGTGTGGTGCGCACGAAGCTGGCCGAGGCTCTGTGGGAAGAGCACGAGCAGGCTCTGTCTGCCTCGACGGCGCTCGGACGGATAGGAGAGCCTGCCGACATCGCCTCGGCGGTCGCCTTCCTCGTTTCGGACGCCGCGAGTTGGATCACCGGCGAGACCATGGTGATCGACGGCGGGCAACTGCTCGGTGACGCGCTCCCGTTCAGGCAAGGAGCCGGCATCGGTGCCTAGCGCGGGCATCGTGGGAGTCGACGTCGGGGCGGTCGGGGCGGTCGGGGCGGTCGGGGCGGTGAGCCGCCGGTTCGGAGCCCTCGGCGTCGACACGATGCCGATCGCACGGTCGTCGACGTCTGCCCGCCGCCGGACGATCTTCGCTCGTACACGGCGCATCGACACGCTGGTGGCGAAAGCCCATGAAGTCGCGGACACGGCAGGTACCTGACTGACCCGATCGCATGCCCACGCGACTGTGGGGACGTCCGGTTCTGTCGTGTTCACCGCACGGCTGGAGGGAGATCAGCGGAGCGGCTTGTCGAGGACGGCTTTGCGGTGGCTGAAGGTCTCGAGGGAGTAGCGGCCGTGGTAGCTGCCCATGCCGCTTTCGCCGACGCCTCCGAACGGCAGGTCGGAGATGGTGAGGTGGGCCAGCGGCAGGCCGAACCCGAGGCCGCCGGAGGAGGTTTCGGCGGCGAGCCGCTCCCGCGTGGTGTCGGAGTCGGTGAACGCGTAGAGCGCCAGCGGTTTGTCGCGGTCGTTGATGAAGTCGATGGCCTCGTCGAGGCCTGCGACCTCGACGATCGGGAGGATGGGGCCGAAGATCTCCTCCTGCATGACGGGAGCGTCCGCAGGCACCTCGGCCAGGACGGTCGGCGCGATGTACTTCGTGGCGCGGTCGTGCTTGCCACCGATGACCTGGCGGCCGGAGGCGATGAGAGCGGTCAGCCGGTCGAAGTGGCGTTCGTTGACGATACGGCCGTACTCCGGAGAGACGGAGGCGTCCGGTCCGTACAGGCCCTCCACCGCCTTGGCCAGGGCTCCCTCCAGAGCGCGTGCCGTCCCGGGGTCGGTGAGGACGTAGTCGGGCGCGACGCAGGTCTGTCCGGCGTTGAGGAACTTCCCTGCCGCGAGGCGGGCGGCGACGGTGTCCAGGTCGGTACCACGGTCCACGAACGCCGGTGACTTGCCGCCCAGTTCAAGGGTGACGGGGGTGAGGTGCCGGGCGGCGGCGGCCATCACGATGCGGCCGACCGTGCCGTTGCCGGTGTAGAAGATGTGGTCGAAGCGCTGCTCGAGCAGGGCGGTGGTCTCCAGGACCCCGCCTTCGACCACGGCGACCGCGTCGGTGTCGAGGTACTTCGGCAGGAGGCGGGCCAGGGCGGCGGATGTGGCCGGGGCCAGTTCGCTGGGCTTGGCGACCACCGCGTTGCCTGCGGCCAGGGCGCCGGCCATGGGAGCGAGCAGGAGCTGCGCCGGATAGTTCCAGGGGGCGATGACGAGCACGACGCCCAACGGGTCGTACTGCGTCCAGGCACTCGCCTCCCCCAGGAACGCGGGAACGTGGGCCTGTTCGGGGCGCAGCCAGCCGTCGAGATGCTCCAGGGTGTGGTCGATCTCGCGTATGACGAAGTCGATCTCCGTGCGGTGAGCCTCGGTGGCGCTCTTCCCCAGGTCGGCGCGGAGGGCGGCGGCGAGCTCCTCACCGTGCTCGGTGAGCAGGGTACGCATCCGGCGGAGTTGCCCGACACGCCAGGCCACGGGCTTGGTGGTGCCGGTGCGGAAGGTGGCGCGCAGCCGGGAGACGAGCTCGGCGGGCTGTTCGGGCGCAGGGTTGTTCATGGTTCCCTCACAGGTGCGGTACGTGGACGGGGGCGCCGGGCCGCTGCGGGACAGCCCCGGCGTCGGCGTTCGGCAGGGGGATCAGCCGCGGTTCAGGATGTCGATGATGTTCCGGGTGAGCTGCTCGGAGGAGGCCGGGTTCTGGCCGGTGTGCAGGTTGCGGTCCGTCACCACGTGTGCGGTGAACGGGGAAGCGGCGTGGAAGTCGGCGCCGAGTTCCTCGAGGCGGTCCTGGAGCAGCCATGTGGCCTTGTCGGCGAAGCCGGCCATGGTCTCCTCGGTGTTGGTGAAGCCGGTCATGCGGTAACCGGCGAACGGCCAGCTGCCGTCCTCGTGCCGGGCGGCGAGCAGGGCCGCGGGGGCGTGGCACAGCACAGCGAGCGGCTTGCCGGAGTCCAGCGCCGCGGTGAGGAGGCGGCCGGAGGCGGCGTCGACGGCGAGGTCCTCCATGGGGCCGTGGCCACCGGGGTAGAGGACGGCGGCGTACGCGTCGAGGTCCACCTCCTCGAGCTTGAGCGGGTTCTCCAGGTCGGCGCGGATGGAAGCCAGGTACGCGGCGAAGGCGTCGGCCTGCTCCGTACCGCCGGTGGACCCGGCGGCGAGGCTGACGGCATCGACGGTCGGCGCGACGCCACCAGGCGTGGCGATGGTGACGTCGAACCCGGCTTCGCGCAACAGCCGGTGGGGTGTGGCGAGTTCCTCGGCCCAGTAGCCGGTGGGGTGCAGGGTGCCGTCGGCGAGTGTCCAGTGGTCGGAACCGGTGACGACGAACAGAACTGCGGTCACGACTGTCTCCTTCGGGAGGTGCGCGCGTCGCGCGGTGGTGGGGGCTTTTCGTCCGGCAGAGGTGGGCCGGCGATGGCGTACGGGCAGGGCGGCTCAGCCGACGGTGACGATCACCTTGCCGCGGGTGTGCCCCTCCTGGTTGAGCCGCTGGGCGTCAGCGGCCTGATCGAGCGGGAATGTCGCGGCCACGTCCACGCGCAGCTGCCCCCGCTCCGCGAGGACGGTGAGCGCCTCGAGGTCCTCGGCGTCGGGCCGGACGAAGACGTACCGGCCTCCGAGGCCGAGGACGGCGCCGTCGGCGACGGAGGCCAGGCGGCCGCCTTCGGCGAGCAGCCCGGGGGAGATCTTCAGGGCTTCGCCGCCGATCAGGTCGAGCACGGCGTTCACACCCTGCGGCGCCAGCGCTTTCACGCGGTCGGTGAGGCCCTCGCCGTAGGTGACCGGCTCGGCGCCGAGCCCACGCAGGTAGTCGTGGTTGCGCTCGCTCGCCGTACCGATGACGCGGGCGCCGAGCGTTCGGGCGATCTGTACGGCCATGGAGCCGACCCCACCCGCCGCGGCGTGCACCAGTACGGTGTCGCCGCTGCCCACGTTCAGTGCGCGGGTCAGCGCCTGGTAGGCGGTGAGACCTGCCAGCGGGATGCCTGCGGCCTCCTCGAAGGAGAGGCCGGCCGGCTTGCGGGCGAGCGTACGGACCGGGGCGGCGACGTATTCGGCGAAAGTGCCGCGGGAGACGAAGTCCTCCCGGACGTAGCCGATCACTTCGTCGCCCGGGGCGAATTCGGTGACACCGACCCCCGCCTCCTCGACGACGCCTGCCACGTCCCAACCGGGGATGACGGGGAAAACGGTGTCCATGACGCCGTCCAGGTATCCGGCCTGGATCTTCCAGTCGACCGGGTTGACGGAGGCGGCCTTCACGCGGACCAGCACGGCGTCGGGGGCGAGCTTCGGGTTCGGGACGTCGCCGTATTCCAGGACGTCCGGGCTGCCGTAGGCGCGGTAGGTGATGGCCTTCATGGTGGTACTCCTTGCTGTGGGGTGCGATCTCACGGTGGGGCAGGACCGCAGTGGTGCGGATCGGGTGGCTCGTCAGGCGGACGCGGTGGCGACAGCCGGCGCTGGGGCCGACTCGGTGGCCGGCCGGTGTTCCGCACGGGGCGCCTGCCGCTGCCGCTTCAGGCCGAGCAGTGCGACGGCCAGGACGGCGGCGAAGGCGACACCGGCGATGGTGAAGCTCAGGGTGAACTGGCTCTCGGCAGGCAGCGGGGGCACTCCTGCCGGCAGGTTCTCGATGGTCCGGGAGGCGAGCAGGGTCGTGATCAGCGCACTGCCGATCGAGCTTCCGACCGAGCGGGAGATGGAGTTGATGCCGTTGGCGACGCCGGTCTGGTGGGGCGGTACTCCCGCGACGATCAGTGCGGGCATCGCGGCGTACCCGAGGCTGATGGCCGTTCCGACAGCCATTCCGGCGCCGATGACCGAGGGGGTCGAGGAGTGGGCGGTGGCCAGCCACGCGAAGCCGGCGGTGCCGATCACCGCACCGAGCGCGAGGGTGAGGCGTGGGCCGAACCGGCGGATCAGCAGGCCGCCGAACTGGGCGGCGACGAGGGAGGCGATCGTGCTGGGCAGCAGGTACTCGACGGAGGCGCGGAGAACGGATGCGCCGAAGCCGTAGCCCGCGATGTCCCGCGGTATCTGAGCCAGATAGGAGACGCCGAGGAACTGGGCGAACATCCCGAATCCGACGAAGAGGCCCGCGAGGTTGCTGAACAGGACCGGGCGGTGGAGGAACATCTTCATGTCGACCAGTGGCTCGCGCACACGGCTCTCGGTGAACGACCAGACACCGGCCATGACGACCGCTCCGGCGAAGCTGCCCAGGGTGCGGGCGGAGGTCCAGCCCCACTCGTGGCCCTGGGAGATCGGCAGCAGCAGCAGGACCAGGAAAAGACCGAGGGTGAGGGCGCCGAGGATGTCCGTGCGCCCTCCGGTCTTGGTGCGGCTCGCCGGTACGAGGAGGACGACGGCGAGGAGTGTGACCAGAGCCAGCCCGGCGGCCAGCCAGAAGACGGGGTGATAGTCGGCGTTCTCGCCGCGGGTCAGCAGGCCGGTGGTGACGAGCGCGAAGCCGCTGCCGAACGCGAGGGTGCCGCTGACCAGTGACATCGCTCCGGGCAGCCGGTGGGGGGAGACCTCCTCGCGCAGTACCGACAGCGCGAGCGGGAAGATCGCCGTGGCGGCTCCCTGGAGAACCCGGCCGACGATGAGCCAGAGGAGCGAGTCGGTCGTGGCCGCCAGGACCGAGCCGGCGATCATCACCACCAGCACGCCGATGAGGGTCGGCTTCTTCCCGTGCTGGTCTCCCAGGCGGCCGAGCAGGGGAGTGAAGACGGCTGCGGAGAGCAGGGTCGCGGTCGTGACCCAACTGACCTCTGCGGTACTGCTGCCGAGGCTGGTCCCTATCAGACCGAGGATCGGGACCACGAGTGTCTGCATCATGGACACGACCATGGCGGCGAGGCTCAGGACGAGAACGACTGCGATCTCTCGTCGGTGTCGGCCGGGCGACGGGGCAACGGTTCGGGACACGGGTGCTCTCTCAGGGGCGGGGCTGGGGTGGTGCCGGAGCCCGAGAAGGGGCGCGACTGCCAGATGCTTGACTAACTCAAGCAACGCGGACGACGGTAGACGTCAATGGTTGAGGAAGTCAAACATTGAGCTTCACCTAGACTGGAGGCATGCCCCGCACCCCCGCCCCGAAGCCGGCACCCGAAACCCCTGACCCGAAGGGGAGCGACCCCACGCACGTCCAGCTCCTGGAGCGCCTGGCGCGAGCTGCTGCCGGCTACTACCGGGACCTGGCTGCGGCGGCCGCGGTGCAGGGGCTCACCATGACGCAGGCCAAGATGCTCATCCTGCTCCGGCAGCCACTGCCGATGCGGGCGCTTGCGGGACTGCTCGCCTGCGACGCTTCCAACATCACCGGGCTCGTCGACCGGCTGGAGGCTCATGGCCTGGTCTCCAGGCACCTCGACCCGGCCGACCGGCGGATCAAGAACGTGGTCGCGACGGACAAGGGCCTGGAGGCCGTCCGCGTGATCCGCGCCGACATGCGGGCCAGCTCGGCGGCCTTCAACCGTCTCGACGACGAGGGCCGCCGCAGCCTCTACGAGCTGCTGGGGCGTCTGCACCCCGACGAGGCGGTCTGACCCCTGACCGCCGGGCATCCCTCGCGCCAGGGGCCGCGCTGTCCCGCGTGCCGCCCGCCGCGGGCGGATCTGTGACGCACCGCCCTCACCGCACGTGAGGGCGCCCCGGCATGCCGGGGCGCCCATGTGCAGGGGCGTGTCGGAATCGCGGTGCGGAGCAGCCTGTCGTGTGAGCCGGCTGCTGGTGCTCTTGATCGCAAGTGGTGTGCCAGATCCCGCGGCCGAGGCGTGATCCGCCCGGATGGGCCCTAGCGACCCAGCGCTTCGGCGCCTGCGTACCGGGCACTGTCGCCCAACTGTTCCTCGATGCGGATGAGTTGGTTGTACTTGGCGGTGCGGTCGGAGCGGGACAGGGATCCGGTCTTGATCTGGCCGCAGCCCGTGGCCACCGCCAGGTCCGCGATCGTCGTGTCCTCCGTCTCTCCCGAGCGGTGCGACATGACGACGGTGTAGCCCGCCCGGTGGGCGGCCCCGACGGTGGCCAGGGACTCCGTCAGGGTGCCGATCTGATTGACCTTCACCAGGACCGAGTTGGCGACGCCCGAGCCGATGCCCTCTCGCAGAAGAGTCTCGTTCGTGCAGAACACGTCGTCACCGGTGAGCTGGCAGCGTGCGCCGACCCGTGCGGTCAGGTCCCGCCACCCCGTCAGGTCGTCCTCGGCCATCGGGTCCTCGATCGACACGATGGGGTAGGCGTCGATCAACTTGATCAGGTAGTCGGCCTGTTCGGCGGGTGTGCGCCGCACTCCTTCCCCGGTGTAGTCGTAGGCGCCCTCG
The DNA here is from genome assembly GCF_009832925.1 of Streptomyces sp. Tu 2975. Lineage (GTDB taxonomy): Bacteria > Actinomycetota > Actinomycetes > Streptomycetales > Streptomycetaceae > Streptomyces. The sequence continues at coordinate 705,156 of NZ_CP047140.1, read as the reverse complement.
CGAAAGAACTCGGACGACGCCGGGTCCATGACCAGGCCGATGTCCGTGCCCGGCCGGTAACCCGAGCGCTCGACGGCGGTCATCACGAAGTCGAGGGCCTCCTCGGCGGTGCGCAGGGCGGGTGCGAAGCCGCCCTCGTCACCCACGCCTGTGGAGTGCCCGGCGGCGAGAAGGTCGCGGCGCAGGGTGTGGAAGATCTCGGACCCCATCCGCACGGCCTCGGTGAAGGTCTCCGCGCCGATGGGGCGATCATGAACTCCTGGAAGTCCAGGGGATTGTCGGCGTGCGCGCCCCCGTTGACGATGTTCATCATCGGTACGGGCAGCAGCCGGGCGTCGGAGCCGCCGAGGTAGCGATAGAGCGGTAGGCGGTGGGCTGCGGCTGCGGCCTTGGCGGTGGCCAGGGAGATCCCGAGGACCGCGTTGGCGCCGAGCCTGGCCTTGGTGGGGGTGCCGTCCGTGGCGACGAGAGCGGCGTCGAGGCCGGCCTGGTCCTCGGCCTCGCGACCGGTGACGGCGGCTGCGAGCTCCGTGTTGACGTGGCGTACCGCCTGGTCGACGCCCTTGCCGTGCCAGCGGGCCGGGTCGCCGTCGCGGAGTTCGACGGCCTCGCGGGCGCCGGTCGAAGCGCCGGAGGGGACCGCTGCCCGGCCGATGGACCCGTCCGCCAGTTCCACGTCCACTTCGACGGTGGGGTTGCCCCTGCTGTCGAGGACGCGGCGGCCGATGACGGAAGTGATGGCGGTCATGGGAGTCCTTCCCGTTGTCGCATGCGTGCCGGGGTTCAGCGGCGGCGACGGTGGCGCTCGACCCGGCGCACAGAACTCTACAGCAATGCTGTTCAGTTGTGCTGTTCAGGCTTGCTGCGCAGATATGCTGTTCAGTTGTGCTGCGTTAAAATTCGGTATGCCCCTTCCGGAATCCGCCGCCGTCGCGGCCGAACTGCGCACCGCAATGGGAAAGCTCACGCGGCGCGTGAAACTCGAGGACCAGATGCCGCTGGGTCAGGTGGCCGTTCTCGGTGCGCTGGACCGCAGCGGTGCGATGACGACCAGTGAACTGGCGGCCGATCAGCGGGTGCGCCCGCAGTCCATGGCCCGAGCCGTCGGACTGCTCATGGAGCAGGGGCTGATCACGCGCCGGGCGCATCCGACGGACGGCCGCAAGAGCCTGGTCGAGCTTTCCTCTGCCGGGCAGGCGCTGCTGGAGGAGGAGCGGGGGCGCAGGGCGGATTGGCTTGCACGGGCGATCGAGGCCGAATTGACGGTGGAGGAGCGGAAGCTGCTGGCGCGGGGGATCGGGCTGGTGGAGAGGCTCGCGGCGCACTAGGGCATACCGGCGGGTCGTGGGGGGAGCAGGCGCCGTTTCGGGGCAAAATGCCCTATCGGCTTGTAGCCGGAGCCGCAGAACGGAGCTGCCGTGAACCGCCCCCGCCTCGCGCCCGCAGTATTGGCACCGCTCATCGCCGTCTCGCTGGCCGCCTGCGGCTCCGGTGGTGACGAGGGGTCCGGCGCTGCCACGACGACCAGCCCTCCCGGCGCGACCGAGTCCGCGTCCCCGACGGATACGAGCACGGCCACGCCGCGCACCCAGAAGGACCTCGAGGAGTCCGTGTCCGCGGCGGAGGCAAGTGTCAGGGCCTCCGCGTCCGCCGAGCTGAGCACGGTCGAGGGCCGCGGCAACGCGACGGGAGACGTGTCCCTGCAAGGAGTGGCCACCACCCGCTCGGACGGGCTGCGCACCGGTCTGGTCAGGGTGAACAACTCGACCGACAAGACGGCCTTCTACTCGGTCCAGGTGGACTTCGTCACCGGTGACGGGACAGTCGTCGACTCCGTGGTGGCAGGCTTCCCGGACGTCGGTCCCGGCAAGCGGGCCGAGCGGTACGTCTCCAGCCGCAAGGCCGGGGAGTCCGACACCCCGACGACACCGCGCATCACCAAGGCCGAGCGCAGCTGACACCGCGAGGCGGGAAGTCGCGGAATTGGTCGGAACGTCGACCTCGGCACCGCTTCCCACGGGTACATGGGACCACCGTTCACTCGGAGAACGAGCCGTGGCGGCCTGCGCCGCGTGTGAATCGTTCGGCCCCGGACCGGGTCTCGCCGCCGGTGAGCGGGACCATACCGTGCCGGTACTCGGCTGCCAGGGCCTCCCGCTCGGTCAGCCCGTGCTGTTCGCGGGCGGAGAGCCGGTCGTGACGCAGACAGAGCTGCGGGAAAGCGGCGATCTCACGGGCGAGTTGTTCAGCTGCCCGGCGCGCCTCACCGACCGGGACGAGGCGGTTGGCGAGCCCGATGTCGTACGCCTCGCGCGCCGGGACGGGACGGCCCGTAAGGATCATGTCCATGGCGCGGCTCTCGCCGATCAGCCGCGGCAGCCGCACGGTCCCTCCATCGATCAAGGGGACGCCCCAGCGGCGGCAGAACACCCCGAAGACGGCGTCATCCTCGGCGACCCGCAGGTCGCACCAGATCGCCAACTCCAACCCGCCCGCCACCGCATGGCCGGAGACCGCGGCGATCACCGGCTTGTCCAGCCGTAGCCGGGTCGGCCCCATCGGACCGTCGCCCTCGGCCCGCACCGTGTTGCCGCGCTCGGTACCCACGCCCTTGAGATCGGCGCCGGCACAGAAAGTGCCGCCCTCGCCCCACAGCACGGCGACGGCCGCGTCCTCGTCCGCCTCGAACTGCCGGAAGGCATCGGCGAGCAGGGCGGCCGTCGGTCCGTCGACGGCGTTGCGCACCTCGGGACGCGCGAGGATCACCGTGAACACGGGGCCGTCGCGCTCGATCCGTACCGCGGACGTGAGCATGGCGGCACGATAGGCAGCGAACATACAGTCCGTCCAGACCGTTTGTTTATTGATTTCGGCTGCCGTAGCCTCCCGCCATGCCTGCCGCACCAGCCACCCGACGCACCCAGGAGCAACGCCGGGAGGAAACGCGGCAACGCCTGCTCGACGCCACGATCGACTGTCTGGTCGAGTACGGCTTCGCAGGCACCAGCACGCACCGCGTTCAGGAGCGGGCAGGCGTCTCCCGGGGCGCCCTTCTGCACCACTTCGCCTCCAAGGCCGACCTGCTCGCCGCCGCGATCCACCGGGTCGCCGAGCTACGCCTCACGCACATCCGCCGCGAGACCCGCGGCTCCGGGAACCCGCGGAAGGGCCTTGCGCTGCTCCGCGCTGCGATGTCGGGCCCGTACTTCCTCGCGGGTCTCGAACTGTGGCTGGCCGCCCGCACCGATCCCGAGCTCAAAGCGGCATTGCTGCCCGCGGAGCGCGAGGTCGGAGCCGCCCAACGCGCTGTGCTCGCGGACATCTTCGGCCCGGAGGTCGTGGCGCGGGAGGACTTCGCCATGCTCTGTGAATCGCTGCTGGTCCTGCACCGCGGTCTCGCCCTGACCGGCGTGCTGCGCGAAGACACGGCGTTCGACGACGAGCTGCTGCTTCTGTGGGCGGAGCGCTTCCTGGCCGCCGGGCCGTAAGGCGCCGAACCGCAGCCGACACCCGACAGTAGGAACGAAACGGTGCCCGCGGGCCTGTTGAGCCCGGAGGAAGGACACACATGCTGGAGGCTCTGGGCCTGAGCACGGCCGAGTCGCAGGTGTACCGGACACTGGTCGGGTCCGGGCGCTGCCCGGTGGACCGGCTGGAGCAGGGGACCGGCCTGGCCGGGGCCCAGCTCGACCAGGCGGTCGCGGCCCTGGCCGCGAAGGGGCTTGTCGCCCTCACCGACGACCTGCCCGCGCAGCTGATCCCTGCCCCGCCGGACATCGCCGGGGAGACGCTGCTGCTGGCGCGCATGGACGAACTGCAGTCCGCCAAGGGCTTCCTGAAGCAGCTCACCAAGGAGTATCGCGAGGCGCACCGACCGGCTGCCTTGGAGGAGATCGCCGAAATCGTACCGGCCGAGGTGCTGTCGCAGAGGTGTGAGCAGGTCCAGCTCAGTGCCCGCCGGGAGGTTCTGCGTTTCGACGCCCCGCCCTTTCTTCTGATCGACGAGTCCAACGCCGCCGAGTTGGAGCAGCTGGCGGCGGGCGTGCGCTTCCGGACCGTGTACGACCGGGCCGCGATCGAGGGGTACGCGGCGCAGTTGGAGATCCGCCGATACATGGACGCCGGTGAACAGGCGCGCGTGCTCGCAAGGCTGCCGGTCAAGCTGATCATTGCCGACCGCTCCACCGCCTTGCTGGCGGTGCGGACGGACGACGGTCGCGCGCCGGGCGCTGTCGTGCAGATCCACCAAGGTCCCCTCCTCGACGCCCTCGTCGCACTGTTCGAGCTGGTGTGGGACACAGCGCTCCCCTTGGAACCTTCACCCGGCGAGGTGCACCGGGGCGAACTCTCCGGCTCGGACGCCCATCTGCTGCTCCTGCTCCTGTCCGGCCTCACCGACGACGCGATAGCCCGCCTCACGGGGATCGGCAAGCGGACGGTCAATCGCCGGGTACGCGCCCTGATGCATCTCGCGGGCGCTTCGAGCAGGATGCAGCTGGGCTGGCAGGCCCGCGAACGCGGCTGGATCACGGCTCAGGACCTGGACGGACTCCAGCCGTCGGGCAACGGCTAGGGCGGCTCGGGCCGCATCGGTGGCCGCTCGGCGCCCACATGGCGGACCCGCGTGGCGAGCATGCGCCATGTGGCGCGTATCCGCCACATCACCTCTGGTGGACGCCACAACCGGACAGCTAGGTTCCGGTCGGCGCGCGGAGTCGGCCGGACGTTCGGTCGGTCCCCCTTCGGCATCAGTTGCCCCGCAGCGCCACCCGTTGAGCCCGCGAAAGGACAACCGATGCAGAGAGCCCGGCTCAGACGAAGGCGCCCTGCCCTCGTCAGCGGGCTCGCGGTGACAGTCGCCCTGTCACTGACGAGCCAGCTCGGCACCGCGACAGCATCCACAAGCCCGGCACCCCAGGACCTGGACACCCGGCCGACGCTGCAGAAGCGGGCGGCGACAACGGCGGCGGTGACTCTGATCACCGGCGACAAAGTCTCGCTGACCAAAGAGCCCGACGGCAGGCAGGCGATCGCCGTCCTCTCCGCCACGGGGACGTCCAAGACGTTCGAGACCGTCAGCGGACAGAACGGCGACCTCTACGTCCATCCGGACGACACCACGGCCGCGGTCGCCTCGGGCACGGTGGACCGTGAGCTGTTCAACGTCAGCCGGATGGTCCGGGACGGATACGGCGACGCCGAAGCGGACGAGATACCCGCCATCGTCGACTTCCAGGGCACCCCGTCGGCCACCGCGCTGAAGCAGCAGGCCGAGGACCTGCCGGGCAGCCGGAGCGAGCGGGTCATGCCCAGGCTGGGGCTGTCCTCCGTCCACGTCGACAAGGACGGGACGAAGGGTTTCTGGCGCGCCGTCAAGCCGACGCCGGGCAGGACCCGCGGCGGTGACACCACCGTGGTGCCCGGCAGCGCCGGGGTGGCCAAGCTCTGGTACGACGGCAAGGTGAAGGCCGCCCTGGACAAGAGCGTGCCGCAGATCGGCGCCCCGGACGCGTGGGCGAAGGGCTACGACGGCAAGGGGGTCAAGGTCGCCGTCCTTGACTCCGGCGCGGACCTGAACAACGCCGACATCGCAGCCGGGATCACGGCCAGCCAGAGCTTCATCACCGGCCAGTCGGTCCAGGACGGCCACGGCCACGGCACCCATGTCGCCGCCACCATCGCGGGCAGCGGCGCCAACTCCGGGGGTACGCACAAGGGCGTCGCCCCCGGAACGGAGCTGCTGGTCGGCAAGGTGCTCAGCAACAGTGGGCAGGGCCCGGTCTCCAGCATCATCGCCGGCATGGAGTGGGCGGTCGCCCAGGGTGCCGACATCGTCAGCATGAGCCTCGGCAGCGCCGACGCTCCCGGTGAGGACCCGCTGACCATGGCGGTCGACTCGCTCAGCGCCTCGTCGGGCACCCTGTTCGTCATCGCCGCGGGCAACGACGGTCCGGGGGACAGCACCCTGGGTACTCCCGGTGCCGCCGACGCGGCCCTCACCGTCGGCGCCGTCGACAAGTCCGACGTGATCGCCCCGTTCTCCAGCCGCGGCCCGCGTCTGGGCGACATGGCGATCAAACCGGAGATCACCGCCCCCGGTGTGGGCATCGTCGCCGCGCGCGCGGCCGGCACCGCCATGGGCACGCCGGTGGACGACAACTACACGGCGGCCAACGGCACCTCCATGGCAACGCCGCACGTTGCCGGTGCCGCGGCGATCCTCAAGCAGCGCCACCCGGACTGGACCGGGCAGCGCATCAAGGAAGCGCTGACGGCCCATGCCAAGCCCTCCGCCGAACTGACCTCGTACCAGCAGGGCTACGGCCGGGTGGACATCCCCGCCGCGCTCGACCCGTCGCTGGAGCTCTCCGGGACAGCCGACTTCCGAGTGATCCCCTGGCAGAAGGGTGCCTACGAGAAGCGGACCCGCACGCTGACGCTGCGCAACAACGCCACGACCGACACCGTCGTGACCCTCGCCGCGGTCGCCGAGGACGCGAGCGGCGCCGAGGTTCCCGCGGGCTCCCTGGCCCTGTCGGGGACCGGGCTGTCCGACGGCCGGCTCACCGTCCCGGCCGGCGGCACCGCCGAGGTCACCCTCACACTCGACCCCAACGGCCTGAAGACGGGGCAGTACAGCGGCTCCGTCACCGCGACCGCCGCGAGCGGCGAGTCGGTGCACGCCGCGCTCGGCTTCGCCAGGGCCGTCGAGCAGCACGATGTCACGCTGAACATCACCGACCGCTTCGGCAAGGCCCCCAAAGCGGCCAGGTTCACCCTGCACGGGCTGGACAACACCGTCTGGGAGAGCCGGGCCCTCTACGGCACCGGCACGGTCACGGTGTCGGTGCCGCTCGGCCACTACTCCCTCGAGGGCTCGTTCTACTCGGCGGCTCCCACCGGCGGTGCGGTCTCCCACTCGGCGGACGTGTTCGCCGTGCCGAACATCGAAGTCGCCGACCGGGACCAGAGCTTCACCGTCGACGGCACCACCGCCACCGACGCCACAGTGAAGATCGCGGGTGAGGGGCGGCCGCTGGACACCGGCCAGGTGGCACTGCAGATCGTCCGCGACGACGGCACGATCAACAGCCACTCCAACTTCGTCGGCATCAGCGGGCCCGGCAACAGGTCCGACACCAGGTTCGGTGCCGTTCCCAGTGCGGAAGCCACCTCCGGCGCACTGCGGTTGGAGACCTTGCTCCACCGGCGCGAGCCGCTGATGCAGCTGGAGGTCACCGGCCGCGCGCATCTCAGCATCCCGCTGAAGACCTCGGTTCTCGCGAAGCGCTTCGAGGGCACCAAGCGCACCGAACTGGTCGACCTCGGCGCGGGCACCGAGCAGGACTTCACCGGCGCCGACATCAAGGGCAAGACCGTCCTGGTCTGTGTGCCCGACGTCACGAAGGCCGGCGACCAGGCCGCCAGGGCCGCGGCCGCCGGGGCGCTCGCGGTGATCGTGGCGCCCGCGGACCCGGGCCCCAGCGGCAGCGGCGTCCCTGCGGGCCAGACCGTCCCGGTCGCCCACGCCACGTACGACAACGCCGCCGCCCTCAAGGCCCGCGTGGCCAAGGGCACGGTCCGGATCACCCTGAAGGGCGTCCTGGAGTCGCGCTACTCCTACGCGCCGCAATTCACCGACGAGCACGTCCCCGCCGACCTCGCCAAGACCATTGGCGTAGGCGCTTTCGCCAAGGTCAGGAACACGTACCGCTCCGACGGTGCGCGACGCCTCGGCGCCGAGTACCTGCCGGCCTGGGGTCCGAAGCAGTGGACCGCGATCAGCGACGGTCAGCCCCTCTACCAGGGCACCACCCGCGACGACTACTTCATGGCGGGTAACGGGGTCTCCTACATGCCGAGGGTGGCAGCAGACTTCCACACTTCCACCTGGTCGATGTCCGATGTGCGCACCACGTTCGAAACGCCGGGCAAGACCCACACCCGCAGCTGGTTCGGCGGACCGATGCGCCCGTCCCCTTACGAGTTCGGGCCGTGTGTGTTCTGCCGCACCGACGTCTGGCAGAAGCTGCCCGGCAGCAGCGGCGGCGACAACGAGCCCACCCACACGTTGTCTGGCATGACGGGCACCTGGAGCTTCTACCGCAACGGGCAGCCGATCACCGGCTTCGGCGAGCTGGTGCCGGAGAAGGCGGACTACCGGTACGTGCTCGACCAGAAGCCGGCCACCGACGTCCCGGGCGTCGAGCTGGGCAAGCAGGTCCGCACGGAGTGGAACTTCAGTCAGGCGGCACCGACCACCATGGCCGTCAAGAACTGCGACACGGCGTTCATTCCCACCCCCACGGTCTGCGAGCCCATGCCCGTGGTCCTGCTCGACTACGACCTGCCGCTGAACGAACTCAACCAGGCGCGGGCCGGCCTGCCGTTCACCTTCACCGTGGACGGCGCGAGGGCCAAGGGGTGGACGGGTTCCACCGCGATGGCCGGCGCCAAGGTCTCCGTCTCGTACGACGACGGCGCCACCTGGAAGCAGGCCAAGGTCCTGCGCAAGGACAGCAACTCCTTCCAGGCGCTGCTGTGGCACCCGAAGCTCGCGGCCACCCATGGATTCGTGACCCTGCGGGCCCAGGCGTGGGACGCGGACGGCAACCGCACCACCCAGACCATCACCCGGGCCTACGCCCTGAAGTAGGCAGGCGAACGGATCCCCCGCGCGAGCGCCCCGTACCGGTTCGAGAGGACCGGCACGGGGCGCTCTCGTCCCACGGCTTGGCGGCCAGGTTCAGGGCCGTGACGATCCTCGGCTGCGCATGCCTCGCCTCGCGTTTGGAGGACCGGCTCACCCCGGAGCGCCGCCGGGTGGCGCGAGCAGCATCTCCTGGTGTTGCAGGGCCAGTCGCAGGAGTCCCGCCGCGGGTGACGACATGCGTTCCGCGGGGAGGTCGGCGACGGTGGCCTCGGTGAACGGCAGCCCCACCACGGCGCCGTCGGCCCGGCGCCCGCTGATGACACTGCCTTCGTCGTTCTCCTCCACGGCCTCGGCGAAGACCGTGTCGAAGGTACGGGCCTCGAAGACCGCCACGGTCAGCACGCACACGGCGAGGTGCAGTGGTTCCAGTGCCATGCCGAAGCACCACATCCGCAGCGAACCGTCGTCCAGCGCCGCGTCGAGCAGGCTGTACGGAGGCCGGCCGTAGTCGACCTCGGTTCCGGTGTCGCCGGTCGCCTCCGGAGCACCGAGCAGTTCCTCGTTGTACTCGCGCATGATGACGCGCCACAGCGACAGGTCCCGTCGGTGCGCGAGGGGCGACAGGGAGGCCGGCTGGATCATGCCGCCCGGAAGCGGCCCGTACGTCTCCTCCCCAGTGGCGACCTTGCCCTTGCCTCTCTTGAGCAGGAAGAAGGACGCCTGCCCGTCGGGGGTGCGCCGCAGGGTCAGGGTGCCGACGGACGGGAGCACCTTCCGCCGCGCGAGCAGCAGGGGATCGTCAGCGAGGAGGCCGCGCATGGGCAACCGTCCCCAGAACGGCAGGCGCCCCGGCTCCCGCCGCGTGGCCTCGGCGAGTTCATGGGCGACGGCCTCGTTCTGATCGATGAGGTCGAAGTACTGGCCGGCGCCGAAATCCAGACGGGGCCCGTCCGCGTGCGACCAGTCGGCCCGCACCAGCCGGAAGGACGGACGGTCCTCGAAGAGGGCGGGGCGGGCGAGATCGCCCAGGGCCGAGGAGTACCGCTCGTACCGCCGTGACCTGGTCTCCTTCGGCAGGGACCGCTGGGCCGCCCGGAGCAGCGCAGAGTCGGCCGGCGGCGGATTCTCCTGCCAGGCGAGCGTCACCTGCCGAAGCGGGACCGGCCGCGGCGGGCGCATCGCCGGTTCCCACAGCAGGGTGGAGGTTCCGATCCGCTCCAGCGTGGGGCGTGCGCGTACGTGGATGTCGGCGGCCGTCTCGGAGAGTTCCCCGAAGCGTGCGCTCATGTCCTTCCGTCCGCTGACGAAGGACCGCCGTGACTCCCCGACGTTTTCGGGCGCGAGCGCCCCCCGTGCGTAGTAGACGCCGACACCGGCGGACACCAGGCCCGCCAGGCCGAGCCACTGCTCCAGATCCATGTGTTTCCCCCACCTCAGCCGCCGTCGACGGGTGTGCCCTACCCCTGCGGGCGGCCGGCCACGCTGCCGGGCGGTCGCCCCCGGCATGCCGTCCCGGGTCCCAGTGCTCGACCGTTGAAGATCGCCGCCCCTTCGTCATGATCTTCACCTGGGCTGGGGAGATCTGAGGGATCACGCGAGTCGCGATGAGTCCCGCGGCGTCCGGCGGTCGTAGTGTCGAAGCCATTACCGAGGAGGACTTCTGATGCGCAGGGTGACGTACTCGATGAACGTCTCGCTCGACGGCTACATCGTGGGCCCGGACGGCGACTTCAACTGGACGGCGCCCGACGAGGACGTCTTTCGCTTCTGGATCGACGAGATTCGAGAAGTCGACGTCCACCTGTTGGGACGACGGCTGTACGAGACGATGCTGTACTGGGAGACCGCCGACCAGGATCCATCGCTCGACGACTCGATGCTCGAGTGGGCCGCGCTCTGGAAGCCGCTCCCGAAGGTGGTGTTCTCGACCACGCTGTCGGCGGTGCAGGGCCATGCCCGCCTGCTCTCCGGCGGCCTGGCGGAAGAGATCGAGCGGTTGCGGGCCGAGCCGGGGGAGGGCGACATCGCGATCGGCGGCGCGACTCTCGCCGCCGAGGCGGCCGCATCGGATCTGATCGACGAGTACCGTGCCATGGTCCACCCTGTGCTGGTCGGCGGTGGCACTCCGTTCTTTCCCCAGCACGAGCGCCGGGTGGACCTCGAACTCGTGGAGACCCGCACCTTCCACTCTAGATTCGTCTACCTCCGCCACCGCGTTACGCGCTAGCAGATCTGCAACCTGTGCGGTGGAGCGTCGAGTCGGTGAACTTCCTCGCCCCATGTGGTGCAGTGAACGTGAGCTGCCGGGCCAAGGCAACTCTCCTCCGGTACCACGAAGTGGTCACGGCGATGGGGCCGTTCGCTTCGTGTAGGAGGAAATCACGGCAGTCTCCATGCGGTCGACGCCGTCGAGAAGGCTGATGCGGTCGGTGAGGTAGGCGTGCAGGGCGTCGGCGTCCCGGCAGATGGCGATGGCGATCATGTTGTGGGTGCCGGTCATGGTGGCGACGAAGGCGGCTTCGGGGTCGGCGGCCAGGGACTGGGCGACACTGCCCAGCCGGCTCGGGGTGACAGTCAGCCAGACGAGGCATTGAAGGGAGAACCCGAACAGGCGTGGGGCGACCTCGACGTCCAGTTGGAGCACGCCGGTGCGGCGGAGTTCTTCCAAGCGACGACGGACGGCGGATTCGGACCAGCCGACCTGTCGGGCGAGGTGCGGGTAGGCGGCGCGGCCGTCCGCGGCGAGGGCGGGGAGCAGACAGCGGTCGAGTTCGGTCAGGCGGACGGGACCGGTGTCCGCGGTGGGAGGTGGCCGCAGGGCGGCGACCTGCTCCGGGGCAAGAGCGGATGTCCGCCCGATCCAGCGGTGGTTCATCACAGGACGTAGCAGCCGTTGGGCGTCGACCTGCGTGATCCGAGGCAGGCGGCCCAGCCCTTCCAAGGGCGCCGCGCCCTCCTCGGCGACGCGGAAGACGCAGACGATCTCTGTGCCGCTGGAGAGAACGGTCACCCAAGCTGTGTCCGGGCGGCGCGCCAACGCACGGGCCAGCGGCCCGGTGGCTGACGGCAGACCCCGCAGACGAACCAGCCATTCGGCATGACCGGTACGGCGGCTGTCGGGCACGCCGGCCACTCGGGCGATCCCCGTGCTGCGGAGCCGGCCGAAGCGGCGGGCCACGGTGCGGTCGGAGACACCGAGAACGTCGGCGATCGTGCTGAAGGGGGCGCGCCCGTCGAGCTGAAGCGCGTGCAGCAGCCGCAGATCGAGTACGTCCAGCGTGACCGAATCCACCGAACCAGTGTAGGCGGGTGTCAGATAGCGGCGCAGCGGCGGCAGTTGGAGATCGAGCGCGGACGGTCGATGAAGCATCGGCTCCATGACACGCGACATCCGGGGCATCCATCACACCGGGATTCCGACACGCGACCTCGATGGCCGGCACGGGCTTACACCTCACTCGGGTTCACCCTGAGCCCCCACTCACGGCACCTGCTCGGTGGGCGGCCCGGCCGACCGCCGGTGCCCGTCCCCCTTTCCGCACGTCCCGCCATCGGACGGCCGACTTCGTGAAGAAGGCCGCCGCTCCTCGCACGTCTTCACTCTCTTCGGAGGACACCATGTTCGGTACCCTCATGCTCCTTTTCGTCCCGGCGTCGGGATTTCGCCTGCTCGGCGCGCTGGGGATCAGACGGTTCGCGACCTGGCGAGCCAGTACGACACACGGCTTGGCGGTCATGCTCGTGGCCACCGCGACCGCGCACTTCGCACCACCGGGCCTCGCCATGGTTCCCAGCCACGACGACCTCACAGCCATGGTCCCGCCGTTCGTGCCGTTCCCACACGCCATGGTCTACGCAACCGGCGCACTCGAGTTCCTCGGTGCCGCCGGCCTCGTCCGAGCCAAGACACGTCCGGCGGCCGGGACATGCCTGGCCGTTCTCTTCGCGCTGATGCTCCCGGCCAACATCTACGCTGCCCTCGAGGACATACCGCTCAACGGCGCCCCAGCCACGCCGTTGTGGTTCAGGATTCCGGAGCAGCTGCTCTTCATCTCCCTCGCTCTGTGGGCTGCTGCGCCTGCCCACAACACCCTCCGAGGCCTGTTGAACGTCATCCGCCCGAGCACCGGCCACAGTGCTGCATGCGAAGACTCCGGACGTTCCCGTCCCTCAGTGAACCGCTGAACACCGGTCACGCGAGCAGCTCATGTCCCGGTCGATTCACCGGCCGCGCCGGCCTCGGCCCGGACCCGCTGAGGCCCTAGGAGCGGGTGGCGGTCGCGCAGCCGTTGCCGGCGGCCGTCGTGCCGTCGCTCGTGTCGATCGGCTTGCTGCGGTCGTACGGATCGACCTGGCGGGCCGGGTCGGCGGACTGCTCGTCGGCCGTGCCGAAGGGCGGCACGAAGTAGCCGGTCACGTCGGAGCAGCCGCCGTTGGTCATGTCGAGCGCGTACGAGAGGAGGGACATCGTGCCCGGTTCGGTGATGACCTTGGCCGGGTCGTCCCAGCTCATCACCACCTCGCGTCGCACGATGGTACGGACGACTTCCGCGTCCCGCCCGCCGTCGCCCGCCGGGGTGACCGGGTACACAAAGGTGACGTCCGCCGTGACCTCGACCGCCCCCCGTTTCCCCTCCCGATACGTGAGCCGACCGCGCGTCTTGACCACGTCCCCGACAAGCCGGGCCTGCTCCGGCCGGAAGCGGCTGAACAACAGCAGCGGGTCGGTCTCGGGAGCGGGTGCCTTCGACGACAGGGCGGTACGAAGATACTCCTGGACGTCCTTCTGGTGCGGGTTCAACAGCGTGATCGCCTTGGTGGGCCGCTCGCCGCGCAGCACGCTGGAGTCGAGCCCCGCAGCCACCAGGAAGTCCCGGCTCTGCCGCAGTGCCCGCTCGACCTGGGCGGCGTCCATCCAGCCGGTCGCCTTGGCCGGTGGCACCGTGATACCTGCCGCTCCGTCGGCCCAGCGGGCGGCGGGCGAACCCCGGAAAGGTTCGGCGAGGGTAGGGCGCAGTGCCGGCTCGGTGCCGGGCGCCTCCCGCGAGCCTTCCGACCCGGCGGCCGACGGCGCCCCGTCCTGCCCGCCGTCGTCGCCACCGAACCAGCCGACGACGTGCTGCGGGAAGAACCCCACCACCAAGAGGGCCACGGCCGCGACCAGCCAGATCACGTACCAGCCTGTCCTGCGCCGGGGGCGGGCAGGTGTGTATGTACGCCAGCCCGCAGGCTCCCCGGAGCGCTCTCGCAGCCGCCGCTCCACCTCACGGGCGCGTGCGGAAGGCTCCACGGGCGCCGCGGCCGCACCACTCACCGATTCACGGAGGAACCGCTCCCACTCCTCATCCGACACGGACGACCCGTCCTGCCCCCCAGCCCCGCTCACACCGCACTCCCGTTCTCGCTCGACTTCTCGACGCCCGGCGGCTCTGTCGCGCGACCGTCGGATCCGTTGACTGTGCACCGGTCGATCGAGAGCCGCTCGCATGATCGCATGAGCGAGCCGCCGGCCTGCCGGGGCGGTGGGGAAACGCCGCCGGCGACGCCGCCCCCGACGCCCGGCAACGCCTCGTCGCCCGATCCCCTCCGCGCCATCGAAATCCTCCGCACCAAGGCCTGCCCCAGATCCGCGCCGAACTGGTCAGCCGCTGAACGTCGTTGGCACCGGACCGGATATGCTCCGTCGACGCGCGAACGCCGCGACTACCACTGCGACAAGGGAGGTTGATGAATATGGCCCGCCAGACGCTTCATCAGCATGTCCTTGTCCGGGTCGCGCGAGGTCAGTAGTGACCCGGTCGTCCGAAACGACCAGGAGTGTCGCGTGTCTTCTTCTTTCTCGTTGACCGGTACGGATCTGACCACTGACCGCCTTGTCCTGCGGCCATGGTCCACCGACGAGATCATCGCCGTCCTCGGTGACGGTCGCATGGCGCACTGGGCGGAGGATTTCCCCGCCGAGGGCGACCGTGTCATCGCCGGCTTCATCGCCGGGCAGTCGGGCGAGCCGGGCGAGCACGGCCACCGGCTGATCGTCGAGCGGGAGAGCGGCCTGGTGGTCGGCTCGATCAGCTTGCTCTGGCCGCCGCATGACGGTGCCCTCGAAGTCGGATACGGCATCGTCGCTTCGCGACGTGGCCGCGGCTATGCAACCGAGGCCACCCGGGCCCTGGTGGAGTTCGCCCTGAGCTCGCCTGACGTCCACACGGTGTACGCCGATGCGGACGTCTCGAACCCGGCTTCTGTCCGGGTACTCGAGAAGGCCGGACTGCATCGCTGGAGCGAGGACGCCACTACGGCCCGCTTCCGCATCGCAGCGCCGGACCTGGCCCAGCGGTAGACCCAGGGGGATCGGCAGCGGAGCGATGCACCACTGCCGGTCCCCGTCACCGACTGGTGCGGACTCGTGGCAGACCCAGGCCCCTGACATGTTGCGCTGCTCCGCGAGTTTCTTCGCGGTCATGAACCGAGTTCAGCGTTGCTGCCCCTCTTCGCTGACACGGCTGTCAGTGCCGGAACGGTGCCGGTGTGGCGGCGTCGTCCCGCACGCGGGCCGGAGTGGTGCGCCGGGCCGGGCAGCAGTGCCCGGCCCGGTCGGGGCAATGTGCTGGTCAGGGCGTGAGGAGGGCCTTGATGGCGCGGCGCTCGTCCATCGCCTTGTACCCGTCGGCGACCTGCTCCAGGGGCAGGGTGAGGTCGAAGACCCTGCCCGGGTCGATACGGCCGCTCAGGACCCGGTCGATCAGGTCGGGCAGGTAGCGACGGACGGGGGCAGGACCACCGCGCAGGCCGACGTGGGAGTAGAACAGCTCCTCGCCGTCGACCGCCACGTCGTGGGGGACGCCGACGAAACCGACGTTGCCGCCGGGCCGGGCCGAACGCAGCGCCTGCTGCATGGCCTGGGCGGTGCCGACGCACTCCAGGACCGAGTCGGCGCCGATCCCGTCGGTGAGGTCCTTGATGCGGGCGACGCCTTCCTCGCCACGCTCGGTGACGATGTCGGTGGCGCCGTACTCCAGCGCGAGCTTCTGGCGCGGTTCATGGCGACTCATGGCGATGATCCGCTCCGCGCCCATCTCCTTGGCCGCGATCACCCCGCAAAGTCCGACCGCGCCGTCGCCGACCACCACGACGGTGGAACCGGGCTCGACCTCGGCGGCGTCGGCGGCCCACCAACCGGTGCCCATCACGTCGGAGACCGCCAGCAGCCCGGGCCACAGCTCCTCGGGCGGCTGCTCGTCGGTGGCGACCAGCGTGCCTTGCGCGTTGGGGATGCGGATGTGGTCGGCCTGGCAGGTGCCCATGAATTCGCGGTGCAGACAGTTCGACTGGAAGCCGCCCAGGCAGTTGGCGCAGGTGTTGTCCGAGGTGGCGAAGGAGCCTACGACGAACTGACCCGGCCGGACCGAGTTGACCTCGCTGCCGACCTCCTCGACGAAGCCGACGTACTCGTGTCCCATCGGGTGCGGGGCGCCGATCGGCTCGAGACCTCGATAGGGCCACAGGTCCGAGCCGCATACGCAGGTAACGGCCGTGCGGATGATCGCGTCGGTCGGTTTGAGGATCTTCGGGTCGTCGAGGGTCTCGAAGCGGACATCGCCGGGGGCGTGGATCACTGCTCCGCGCATGAGGATTCCTAACGTGCTGAGGCGTCCGGTACGCGGCGGTACCGACAGTCGCCAAGTGCAGTTGTCTGCCCCGGACCGGGGAGTCCGCCCACGTGCCCGGGACCGGGCACCCCTGTTGCCTGCCACGTCGGCGGCAGGGCGGGAGTGCCACGTCATCCAGGTAACCGGGTGTCCGCCCGGGCAGCGAGTCACCAGCAAGGGATGTACTGGCAGTACACCCCTACCGCGCGGTTCGGGACGTACGGTCGAGGATGTGGACAATCGTCAAGAGGTCCGCGAGTTCCTCACCTCGCGGCGAGCAAAGATCACCCCGGAACGGGCCGGGCTGCCCTCCGGCACCCGGCGCCGGGTGCCGGGACTGCGCAGGAGCGAGGTTGCGGCCCTGGCCGACGTCAGCGTCGAGTACTACGCGAAACTCGAACGCGGCAACCTCGCCGGCGTCTCCCCGGCCGTTCTCGAGGCCGTCGCCCGCGCGCTCCAGCTCGACGACGCCGAGCGCGCTCATCTGCTTCACCTGGCTCAGGCCGCCGACGGCTCCGACGCCCTCACCCGGCCCCGTCGCCGACGCGCCACAGGCCGGTGGACGCCGCACCGCAGCCTGCAGTGGACCCTGGACGCGATCACCGCCGGCCCCGCGTTCGTCCGTAACGGCCGCATGGACCTGCTCGCGGCCAACGCACTGGCCCGTGCTTTCTACTGCGACGTCTACAACGGGAGCCGGCCGCCGAACCTCGCCCACTTCCACTTCCTGGACCCCGCATCCCGGCGCTTCTACCCGGACTGGGACCTCGTCGCCGACGTCAGCGTGGCCATTCTGCGCACCGAGGCCGGCCGCAACCCGCACGACAAGGACCTGCACGATCTCGTCGGTGAGCTGTCCACACGCAGCGAGGAGTTCCGCACCCGCTGGGGCGCCCACAACGTCCGCCACCACGGCACCGGAGTCAAGCGGTGGCACCACCCGATCGTCGGCGAGCTCACCCTCGCTTTCGAGGGACTGGAGATGGCCGCCGAACCGGGCCTCACCCTCACGATCTACACGGCCGACCCCGGATCGCCCTCCGAAGAGGGCCTACGGCTGCTCGCCTCGTGGGCCGCTACGCAGGATGCCGACACCGATGCGGAACCGACCACGGCAGGCTGATCAGGACCGACGCGGAACCAGCCGCCCGGCCCGGCGGCCCGCACGCCCCGGAGGCCGGGGTGGGTTGCTCGACCTCGCACCGTCCACTTCGGCCCTACTGCGTCGCCCACAGGCGCGCCGCGTGCCGCACCCGCACGTCACACGCCCTTCGGAACCAGGTCCCGGCCGCGGCGGGTCGTCTTCGATCAGGCGGTCGAGTCGGGCATGATCTCCCGAACCTCTTGCGCACAGCGGCACGCGGCAGCGATTTTGGCAGCCCACTTCAGCGCATCCTCACGTGAGGGCACATCGATGATCGAGAACCCGCCGAGGACCGCCTTGGTCTCCGGGTACGGGCCGTCGGTGACGGTACCGTCGGTGGCCACGACGCTCGCCCGCTGCCTTTCCAGCCCACCACCGAAGACCCACACAGCGGCGTCCTGAGCCTCCCGCACCACCTTGTGCGAGGCCTCGGCCACCTCGGCCAACTCCTCCTCGGGGAAGGTCATCGCACCGTCATCGAAAGAGATCAGGTACCGCGTCATGCATGGCTCCCTTGACCGTTGGCCTCTTACGGCCGCCTCTCACCATACGACGAACGCCTTCCTCCAGGACCGAACTCCTTCGACTCCCGACAGGCCCAGGGCGATGAGTCCCGCCGTCGTGGCCGGTCCACCTACCCGACACGCGATCGACGCAGCGAGGAGCGCATCATGACCGCTACCTACACCTTCGACGTCTTTTCCAGCCTCGACGGTTTCGGCGCCGCCGGCGGCGACTGGACCGGCTACTGGGGCAAGCAAGGCCCCGAGCTCCTCGACCACCGCCTCGCCCAGTACGGCGACGACCAGCGGATGGTCCTCGGGGCCAACACGTACCGGGCGTTCGCACAGATGCTCGCCTCGAGCACCGAGGAGTCCGAGGTGCGTGACCCATGGGTCACCCGGATGAGGAGCCTGCCGGCAACGGTGGTCTCGACCACACTCGAAGGACCCCTCGACTGGCCGAACGCGACCCTCGTGAGCGGCGATGCCGTCGACGTCGTCGCGCGGCTCAAGGAGGAGTCCGTGGTGCCGTTGCGTTCGCACGGCAGCCTGTCGATGAACCGGGCGCTGATGGCCGCCGGTCTGGTCGACCGCGTCCAGGTGACCCTCTTCCCCGTGATCACCGGTCGGACCGGACTGGACCCGATCTTCCAGGGTGCGGCCGACTTCGACCTCGAACTCATCGAGAACCGAACGCTCGACGGCAACATCCAAGAGCTCATCTACCGGCCCACCCTGCACGCCTGAGACCCGCGCCCCCTGCACGCCTGAGACCCGCGCCCCTGCATGTCTGAGGCCTGTTCCCGAACGGCGGAGGCGCTGCGCGGGGGCCGACCGACCACTTGCTTACCGAAGGGACACGGACACCATGCCTGCTCTTCCCGCCGCGACTGATCAGGCTGTCGCCCTGCTGCGTGAGTTCGGCGCCGAGGACATCGCGCACCCCGGCGGCACTCTCCTCACCCACCTCCGGCGCGTACAGGAGCGGCTCGCGACGTGGAAGGCCCGCCCGGCGCTCCAACTGCGCGGGCCTGTGTCACGCGTTCTACGGCACGGACGGTTTTCCCGCAGCTCTGCTGCCACCGGACCGGCGTGACGACCTTGCGGCGATCATCGGCGACGAGGCCGAGGCGATCGTGTACCTGTACGCCTCATGCGACCGGAAGGCCACCTACCCGGCTCTCCACCAGGCCGGTGCCGCCTTCCACGACAGGTTCACGGGCCGCTCCTGCATTCCCGGAGAACAGTTGCGCCGGGACTTCGCCGAACTGTCGGCCGCCAACGAACTCGACCTCGCCCACATCGACCCCGACTTCCGCGACACATGGGGCCCTGAGTTGCTCACCTTGTTCACCCGCCTGCGGGACTTGCTGAGTGCTGACGCCTGGTGCGAGTGCCGCACGGTACTCGCCGCACCTGCGCACCTGCCTCCCAGCTGAGGAATTCCGACGGACCGTCCGGTCGTCGTCCCCCGGGTCCGCACGACGGCTCATCCGGCTGTACGCAGAATCGCGGACCTTCACCAACCGCTCGGAGGGAGACAGCACCAGCACGCAGTGCCCGTCCAGCGGGTGCCGGTCCAGCTCGGTGCGAGCGAACCGTGGTGAACCCCGCCCCTTCCTCCGCGGCCGGCCGTCGGCCGGTCAGGCCGTCCCGGCGATCATCCGTAGGTCGTCCGGGGTACGTAAGGGAAGCGTGGGAGGGGTGGTCGGGCAGGTGGACGGTGATCTGCGGCATGCAGCGGTCGTGGCGCTCGGTGAGCTCGGACGGAGCGACGACTGGGCCGGTCAGCTGCACGAGATGCTGGCCGGGATCGATCCCGTTCTGCGTCGCGTCTAGGTTCCGCCCGCACCGGTGTGTTCGGTGTCTTGCTCATCGAGGCGGTCGACGAGGATCATCGCCACATCGTCCGTCAGGTTGCCCCCGGTGTGGCGGATCAGTGCCTGGTGGAGTTCGTCCAGGAACTCCGCCGGGGTGGTCCGTGCGGGTATCTCCACCATGGCCTGAGCCAGGGCGAAGAACTCGTTGTCGCGGTTGCGGGCCTCGATCACGCCGTCGGTGTACAGGAGCAGGCGGTCACCGGGTGAAAGCGGATAGCTCTCAGGCTTGACGGGAGGGCCGCTGAAGAGTTCCTCCAGGCCGAGAGGCGGCAGGGGAGAGGCGGGCATCAGGGTTTCGACCCTGCCCTGGTGCAGCATCAGCGGAGGCGGATGACCGCGGTTGACCAGGTGCACCACGTGTTCGTCCGGCACCTGGGCGAGGATCGCGGTGGTGAATCCCTCCATCAGGGCCTCCTGGTCGAAGGCGCCCGGCACGGCGGCCTCCCGTAGGAGAGCAGCCGTGCAGCGGTGCATGACCTCCACCAGGTCGGCCTCGTAGTGCGCGAACTCTCGGAACGCGCCCAGCGCCACCGCCACCGCGTGCACGGCGCCGAGCCCCTTGCCTCGGACGTCGCCCACCATGAGCCGCACGCCGTAGGGCGTCCTGGCGGCCGCGTACAGGTCACCGCCGATCTGTGCGCCCGTCCCGGCGGCGAGGCCGAGGCTGGCCGCCCGCACCTGGCCCAGGTGCTCGGGGACAGGCCTCAGGATGACCTTCTGGGCTGCCACGGCGATCCGGCGCACCTGATCGAGCTCCCTCTGCCTGCGTGTCCGGACGGCGCCGCTCGTGATGAATCCGGCCGTGGTCACCATGACCAGAGCCATGAAGTTGGTGTAGACCTGCAGGGTCCCCCAGGCCTGGTTGTAGGTAGCGGTGGTCACGCTGATCGCCAACGCGAGAGCCGCCGCGGAAAGGGTGCCTTTGGGGCCCATGGTCACCGCGGCCAGCGCGGGCGTCGCGACGAGAAAGGGGCCCGTATAAACGAAGTGCGCAGGCGTGAGCTCGATGACCAGCACGGCGAGCGCGAGCGCGAACGGCACACACCGCGCCAGCGTCAAGAGAATCCGGCTGTGACCGCCCGCCCCTGGCCGAGAAGGTGAGCGCAGGAGCAACCCCATGTGTCCAGCCTCTCCTGTCAGGGTTGAACACTCCACTCGACGCCCTTGTGGGCCCATGCCGCGGCCGGCCTCCGGGCCTCGTCGGAGACCCGGAGAGCGGGCTGGGCAGCGGTCAGGGGCCGCGGGTGCCGCATCACGATCGGCGGTTCCGCGTGGTGTCAGGCGGCGCGGAGGACGCTCTCGCCGTGGGTCGTACTCTCGGCGGGCTGCTGCACGGCGGTGGCCACGTCCCCGAGGGCGTATTCGACGATGTTGCCCATGCCCACCGGACCGGCCGAAAGAGCCTGCCCCACCGGCGTCGCCGCACGAGAGCGGATGGCGGGCAGCGGCCCGTCTTGCAGCAGCACGACCGTCTCGAGGTCAGCCCGTTCCGCAGCGATCAAGTGCCGCACGAACCTGGTCGAGCCCCTCCACTCTCCAGTGGTCCCGTTCTGGCATCTGATCGTCTCGCCGCCAGCGCCAGGCCGAGAACATCGCCCAGTTCAGCGCGCGGCACCGGTGAATCAGGTCGTGGTCAGCCCCCGCACAGTGCTTTCCCACGTCATCGGGCGCATGGGCGAGGTCGAATTCGACCGGACCACGGCAGCACGTGGCGAGGTCTACGAAAAGCGGCCCTCTCCTCGTGTTGAGGAGGTTGCCCGGATGCGGCTCGCCGTGCAACAGCTGGTCGCCGGCCTTGTCGGTGCCGATCGCGGCGCTCGGACCACTGAGTGCGCCGCCGAGGAGTTCCCGATCAGGATCGGTCAGCTCGGGGGACTTCTGCCGGTCCTCCACCTCTCTCAGTGCCGCGGCGATTCGATCGGTGACATGCGGCGCGTCCAGATCGATCCGGCGGAGGGCGGCATGGTGCCGCATGAACACGTCTGCGTAGTCGGCCGGCGTGACCTCTGATCCGACGGGTTGGTAGTAGGTCCACAGTGAGATGGCGAACGCGTCACGCACATGGACGCGAGGCTCGACCCGAGGGTCGAGCTCAGCCACGGGAGCGTCGACGTCGGCGAGACGGAGAGCCACCTCCACTTCGAACTCGGAGTCGGTCAGATGCCCCAACGGTGCGACCCGAGCCAGAACCTCACAAGGGACCAGCCGCAGCGCGACGCGGTCCGAGTTGTGGACGACGACCACATCATCGACCTGAAGGCCCAGCTCCGAAGCGGTCGCCCGTCCTGCCTCCACCGCGCGGCGGAGTATCGATGGCTCCATACCGTCCTCCTCCACTGCCCAGTACACATACATGTCCAGGGACGGCGGCGACACCCCGCGATGCCTTCGCGCACATCGTCCGGCGGCCCCACCGGGACCCGGCGATCCGAGGGCGTCTTCGGAGCGGCGACGGCCCGTGGACCATGTCCATGGGGGGCGGCTCGTTGCGCGGCGGGTACCGCTGACCCCCGCGCCTGCACGCCGACCAGCTGTACGACGTTCCTCACCCGCGGAGGTCCAGGTCGGCGTGGAGCAGGTGGTGGTCCGAGTACGAGCTGGGACGAACACCGTGCTCGAGCGACGTGATGCCTCGCAGGAAGATGTAGTCGAACTTGCTCCGCCAGTCGGTGGTCGGCTCGCAGGCGCCGGCGGGCGAGGGACGACACTCGGGGTCCGTATCAGTGGCCAGTGTCCACATCTCGGTGAGCTCGGAAGCGGCCGGCACGGCGTTGAAGTCGCCGAGAACGATCGCGCGGTCGTGCCGGGTCACCTCCGCGGCGAGGACCTCGATCTGGTCTGCTCGGACCGCTTCCTGCCGTCGTTGGGCGAGATGTGTGTTGAAGAGCCGGGCCGGCCGGCCGCCCACCATGGTGGTGACGGCCATGTACCCGCGGTCCTCGGATCCTCCGTCGGGATATTGCACGCTGACTCGGTCCGTCATAGGTGCCGCCGAGAGCACCGCCTGGCCGTAGGCCCCTGGACTCCACGGTGGTCCACCGCAGCGGCCCCAATTCCGCAGAACCATCCCGTACTCGACGTGGTAGACCAGTCCGTAGCGGCTCTCCAGCTGATCCCGGATCTTCTCGACGTCACGCACGCACGCTTCTTGCAGCCCGACGATCTGGGGCGCGTATGTGGCGATCTCCGCTGCCCGGTCGACGTTGCTCGCCTTGCAGGGGTTGCAGATGTTCCAGGTCATGACCCGGTTCGGTACGACCTCCCTGACGGCTTCTACGGGCACTGACCTGGCGAAGAGGGCGCCGCTCGGTGCGCTGGGCCCGACGAGCACCATGCAGACCACGATCGCGGCACCCGCGAGCAACCGCGTGCCTCTTCCGAGCACCATCGCCTCCTCGAAGTGGCTGACCAGCCAACTGACGTCTTCATGCACGAGGTTATGTGACGCGGCCGCCCTCCCCTCCGACGGCGGCCCGGTCACAGCGGTCCGCGACGGCTTCGACGGCTGCGGCACAGCATCGTTGTGCAGCGCGAACGAAGACGGAGCGGAGAAGAAGGAATCGGTGAAAGGCAGCGCCCGATACACGTCGGCTCGATGCGAGGGGACGTGTCACCATCTCGTCGGCCGGAAGAAGCTGATGCCGACGGTGGGTGCCGAGGACCGGGCGGCATCAGCGAACCATTCCCGCCCAAGGAGCATCCCGAAGACGGGTGACGGCAGGCGAATCAGCGCGCGCATGACCGGCGCGAGCCGACCGGCACCGGTCACCTGCGAGCGATGGGCAGCGAGTGCTTGTTGTTTCTGACGCGCGAAGCGGCGTGCGTCGACTCTGTGCGTGATGGCCGACCGTGCGCTGTAGGCGGTGCGAGGAGCCACTCCCTCGTGACGCAGCGGGATCCTGAGCCAGTTCACCAGCCTGAGCACTCGGACAATGAGCTCGCGCGGAAGCGTGGCCTCAAGCAGCCGCTCGACTCCGGCGAGAGCGGCAGCGCGTCGTCCGACTTCGTGCACTTTCAGATGGTCCCGATGACCGTAACCGCCGTTGGCGTCGTAGCTGAGGAGTACATCTGCCGCCTCGTCCCTGAGGATCGCGGCCAGACGCTCGGCGGCTTCCTCGACATCGGCCCGTACGAAACGCACACGGTCCGGTGGATCGGGATGCAACTCTTTTCCGTTGCCGCTGTCCGCGTAGCCGAGATGAACCACGCGAGCTGCCCCCAGGACGGCGGCACTCGCACGCAGCTCACTCATGCGGGGCGACTCGTCCGCGGCCAAGGGACCCGTCAGGCCGTCCGTGGCGACGACGATCACTACTCGATGCCCCTCTGCGGCGGCGCGTGCAAGGGTGCCCCCGGTCATGAGCACCTCGTCGTCGGGGTGCGCATGGAATGCGAGAACGGTTGCCATGGGAATGCATCCTGCACCACGGGTCGTTCGGCACGGACCATCACCAGCAGCCGCTCTCGGGTTGCCGTTCCGCTCAGGTCACGTACCAGCCCCCCAGCCGGCCGGTCCGGCCGGGCACTCCGCGCACCGCTACCCGTCCGGTCTGAACATCCGTCTCCCAGGTGAGGAGATGCTCGGAGCTTCCCCATGCCCGGGCGGCCAGGGCGTTGACACGGGCTTCCACCACCCGTAAATGGCGTCCTATGCGCTGGATGGCCAGATTGGTGCCCCGCAGCCACACGACGGCGAGGACGAGAAAGAGACCCGCGACGTACAGGTTGGGGCCGCGGAAGGTGATGCTGTCGGACACCACCAGGAGAGCGGAGATGGCCCCGGCAAATCCGATCATCTGCATGCGGGCTGCGACCCGTTGGGTGACTTCCTCGCGCAGAGTCCGGTATTCCTCGAGCAGCACCATGACCTCCTGCTCGTACCGGTACTGGCAGGGGCGTTGGTCGGTGCCGGATGTATCTGTTCTGCCCTGTGATGTCATGCGTTCCCCCAAGAACTCGGCCCGGCCCATGGAGGCCTTCCATGGGGTGACGGTGGCGCGCCCGTCCGTGCCATGCCGGGTGGACCCATCCGCATGCAGACGGAGAGTCGTCCGGTCGGACGGTCATGACCGCGGCATGGCAGGCGACGGCCTCCAGCGATCGAGGAAGGCCCTGCCACCAGGGTGATGGTGCTCGTCATCGACCGGCAGAGCGTGGTGAGGGCGCACGGGTGTCCAGGGGAGCTCGTCAGCGTGCAGGCGAAGCGCGGCAGGCGCGGGAAGATCCCGCGACGACGTGCGACCGGCATTTCACCGGCTGCTGATCAAAGGTGGATGCCGGCCGTCCGCCGGCCGGCACCGGCCGATGTCCGACGGCGTCACCCGCGTTGCGCCTCGCGTTGCACCGTGAGGGCGCTGCCGTGGCACGTGTGCGGCCGCCTGCCGTACAGCAAAGTCACCAGCCCGGCCCCGGCGAGCCCGCCCAGCAACTGTGCTGCCACGAAGCCGGGCACCGAGCCCGGTGAGATCCCGGTGAAGGAGTCGGTCAGAGAGCGACCGACCGTCGCCGCAGGATTGGCGAACGATCCTGACGAGGTGCACCAGTTCGCCGCCCTGACTCCGGCGGCCCCGCCCCCGTTCCGGCGGCGTGTCCACCAGGCGCACAGGGTCACCACGGGGTTGAGATGCGCCCCGGAGACCGGGCCGAACAGCGCGATGAGCAGACCGAGTCCGACTGCGGAGGCGAGGGAGTTGACGAGGAGCCGGACTCCGGCGTCGTGACGGTCAGGCCGCGCTGCCCGCCTCCTGGGCCATCCGTTCCTTCATGTGCTCGAAGAACTCGTCGGGCCGCGTCACTCCGGCCGTCACCCTGGCGAACTCGTCCTGCGCCGCCCGACTCTGTGACGTGGCGATGAGCAACTGCTCCATCTCGGGAGGCGGCGGCTCCATCGAAGCGAACTCCGCCGTGAACTCGTACATGCTCATGACCTCCGCGTCCCGGGCCTCCTGGGTCGACCGCATGGCCTCCTCGAACGTCTGCCGTCCGGCGAAGGAGTCGTCGATAGCCCGGCTGCACCGCTCCGCGTCCCGGAAGGCGTCCTGGATGCCCTGGGCGGTGATCGGGTCCTTCAGGTATCCGGCGTCGCCGACCAGGATCCAGCCCGGGCCGTAGGGCCTGCGGAAGTAGTTGGGGATGGCCATGCCCACGAACCGGTCGGTCCGTTCGGCGGCCGCCACCCGCTCGGCGAGGGCCGGTGCCCGTGCCAGTGTGGCGTGGTAGTTCCCTTCGACGTCACCGCGGTTGGTCTCGAAATCCCGCATCGGCCAACCGCAGATGAGCAGCGTCAGACCGTCGTTGGTGGGCCACGCCGCGAACGCCCGGTCCCCTCGGTCGTACGCCTCGAACCTGCCGTGCAGCGGCAGCCCTGCCCAGTACGTGTAGTAGTACGCGTTGATCTTCGGCTTCTCCGCGTACTCTTCGGCGCCCACCGCCTTGGCGAGCGGCGAGTGGAGTCCGTCCGCGCCGACGACGACGCGGGCGTGGTCGGTGACCTGCCTCCCGTCCTTGCCGTGGCCCCTGATGCCCGTCACCCTGTCGCCGTCCGACAGGAACTCTCCGACGGTGAACCCCTCGCGTACCTCCGCGCCCGACTCGGCCGCGGCGTCGACGAGGATTTTGTCGAGGACGGTGCGGCGCGGTGCGTACGAGGCCTCGAACCCCATGCCGGCGGGCGACCCGGCGATGGCGAAGGGGCCGAGGTCGAAGACGTACGTGTCGATCGGCGGGCAGCCTGTCGCGACCACCCGGTCCAGCAGGCCCCAACGGTCCAGCGCGGCCACGCCGGGCGGATGGATCAGATGCGTGGAGATCGTGTCGCTGGGGAAGGTCGCCCGGTCGACCAGGAGCACCCGGTGCCCGAGACGGGCGAGCAGCATCGCGGTCGGCGCGCCTGCGCAGCGTGCCCCGACGACGATCACGTCGTAGTGATGGGTGTCCGTGCCTGCCGGGCCGACTGTGCTGGTCATGGTGTCACCTGCCGATCGGCGGACCCGCCTCCCGGAGCCCCGGTCCGGTCGGCCGGAGGGCGCCCCGCCTGCGCTGCGATGCGGTGTGCACTTCCACGCTAGTCCTCGCCCGTGGCGCGGGCCGCCCGAGGGCCGGCGGGGATGCGGCGGGCCGAGAGCGAGGCCGGGGTGAGTGAGCCGCGTCTCACCCGGGCGGTCGCCGCTTGCCTATGCAACAAGTTGCATAGCAGGATCGCTGTATGGCGCTCGAACACGCGATCCTCGTCTCCCTGCTGGAGAAACCGGGTTCCGGCTACGAGCTGGCCCGGCGGTTCGAGCGCTCCATCGGCTACTTCTGGACGGCCACCCACCAGCAGATCTACCGCGTCCTCAAGCGCATGGAGGCCGACGGCCGGCTCGACGTGCGGGAGGTGCCGCAGCAGGGCCGGCCGGACAAGAAGGAGTACTCGGTCTCGGCGCACGGTCTCGCCGTCCTGGGGGAGTGGCTCCACGAGCCGATCCAACCGGAAAGCGTCCGGCACGAGCTCGCCGTGAAGATCCGTGGCGCGGCTTTCGACGACCCGCGCGCCCTGATCGGCGAGGTCGAACGACACCAGCGGATGCACAGGGACCAGCTCGACCACTACCTCGCGGGCGAGCGGCGGGACTTCGGCGGGAGCGACCCCCGCACGACCGGGGACGGGCCCCCGATGCCGGGCGGGAGTTGCAGCACGCGGTCCTCCGCGGCGGCATCGCGTACGAGCGGATGATGATCGCCTGGCTCGACGACGTACTCGCCACCCTTCATCGCATCGGCCCCGGCCGGTGACACGCTGACACGCTGCCGCGCCGCAAGCCGTCCTCCGCAGTCACGCCTCGGCACGGTCCCGGCCGAGCCGGACCGCGCCTCCTGACTCCTACGACCTCGAGCCGAAAGGCAACCTCATGGCTGACCCGCTGCTGTTCAATCCCCACACCTACGACCCGGCGCACTTCGACCCGGAGACCCGCAGGCTGCTGCGTGCCACCGTCGACTGGTTCGAGGCCCGCGGAAAGCGCCAGCTGATCGAGGACTACCGCACCCGCGCCTGGCTCGGGGACTTCCTCCGATTCGCTTCCGCGGAAGGCCTGTTCGCCACCTTCCTCACCCCCGCCTCCGAGGCCGGCGCCCAGCAGGACAAGCGCTGGGACACTGCGCGGATCGCCGCCCTCAACGAGATCTTCGGCTTCTACGGGCTCGACTACTGGTACGCCTGGCAGGTAACCGTCCTCGGACTCGGACCGGTCTGGCAGAGCGACAACGCCGCGGCCCGGGCCCGCGCCGCCGAACTGCTCGACCAGGGCGAGGTGTTCGCATTCGGACTGTCCGAGAAGGCCCACGGCGCCGACATCTACTCCACCGACATGCTGTTGGAGCCCGACGGCGAGGGCGGCTTCCGGGCCCGCGGCTCCAAGTACTACATCGGCAACGGCAACGCCGCCGGACTGGTCTCCGTCTTCGGCCGCCGCACCGACGTCGAGGGGCCTGACGGCTATGTCTTCTTCGCCGCGGACAGCCGTCACCCGGCCTACCACGTGGTGCAGAACGTGGTCGATTCCTCGAAGTACGTCAGCGAGTTCCGGCTGGAGGACTACCCCGTCGGCCCCGAGGACGTGCTGCACACCGGCCGTGCCGCCTTCGACGCCGCGCTCAACACCGTCAACGTCGGCAAGTTCAACCTCTGCACCGCTTCCATCGGCATCTGCGAGCACGCGATGTACGAGGCGGTCACCCACGCCCAGAACCGGATCCTGTACGGCCGCCCCGTCACCGCCTTCCCGCACGTGCGCCGCGAGCTCGCCGACGCGTATGTCCGCCTGGTCGGGATGAAACTGTTCAGCGACCGCGCCGTCGACTACTTCCGCTCCGCGGGGCCCGACGACCGTCGTTACCTGCTCTTCAACCCGATGACGAAGATGAAGGTGACCACAGAGGGCGAGAAGGTCATCGACCTGCTCTGGGACGTCATCGCCGCCAAGGGCTTCGAGAAGGACACCTACTTCGCCCAGGCCGCCGTCGAGATCCGGGGCCTGCCGAAGCTCGAGGGAACGGTCCACGTCAACCTCGCGCTGATCCTCAAGTTCATGCGCAACCATCTGCTGAACCCGGCCGAGTACGCGCCCGTACCCACGCGTCTCGACGCGGCCGACGACGACTTCCTCTTCCGGCAGGGACCCGCCCGTGGCCTCGGCTCCGTCCGCTTCCATGACTGGCGTCCCGCGTTCGAAGCCTATGCCCACCTGCCCAACGTCGCCCGCTTCCGGGAGCAGGCGGAAGCCCTGTGCGAGTTCGTCGCCACCGCCGCGCCCGACGAGGAGCAGAGCCGTGACCTCGACCTGCTGCTCGCAGTGGGGCAACTCTTCGCGCTGGTCGTGCACGGTCAGCTGATCCTCGAGCAGGCGGGGATGACGAGCCCGGACGAAGACGTGCTCGACGAACTGTTCGCCGTCCTGGTCCGCGACTTCTCCGCGCACGCCGTGGAGCTGCACGGCAAGGACTCCGCCACGGCAAAGCAGCAGCGCTGGGCCCTGGACGCCGTCCGGCGCTCCGTCGTCGACGAGGCCCGGTCGGCACGGGTCTGGAAGCGCGTCGAAGGCCTGGCCGGGGCCTACGAGATGACGCCGTGAGCGACGCGTGATCGGGTGACGGGCGGTGCGGGCGCGGCCGGGCGCCGCCCGCACCGTGATCGTCGTCCGAGCCCGAGCAGCCGAACCGGTGCGACCGGGCAGGCTCGCGCCGCAGCGACGGCTCGATCAAGCAGTGCCGATGTCTGTTGCAACGGGCACGGTCGTGCCGAAAGGGTGCCCCGCATCTGTGCGTCGCACGGCATTGGCGTGTGCGCAGGAGCCGTTGCGGCGTGTCCTGGAGATCACGGGAGTGGATCAGGTTCTTCGGGTCCATGACACCGTCGCCGATGCCGAGGCGGTCTTCAGCGTCTGACCCCGCGACGGCGACGTCCATGGGCGCCCTGACCAAGCTGGAAGCCGGATCGGAAGCTGTCAACACCGATGCGGTGCACGTCCCAACCGGGCCGGGCTGACCAGCACGGGCAACTGCTTCTCCGCTGAGGATCAGCACCCGCCTGGGTGCGCGCGTAGATCAACGCGTGACGAGGTACACGCTGGGGACCGAGGGCGGCCCCGCTGGACGGCGGGACGGCGACGGTGTGCGCGGACGAGCACGGGCCCGCCGCGAGCCGGTCGGACTGAGCCGCACGACCCGAACTGGCACTACTGCCACCGCGGCGCCACCTCGCCTGACCGGCGGGCTCCCCGTGGTGCCACCGAGTTCGACCCGGCGTCGCCCTAGCCCATTGTGAGGCGCCACGACCCTGGGTCAGACCTCGAAGGTTGCGACGGCTTCCATGCCGACGTGACGGAGGATGCGCTGTCGCCCCGCCGAGCACCGCCACCGTCGCGATGAACAGCGTCTGCTTCTTCTCGGCTGTCCGATCGCGACGCCGTCCCCCGTCGCGGGTACGTTGAGGACCGGCAACGCCGTGAGCGGTTCGACGCGGCCTGGCCCTGGCCGTGCTTGTCGTGCGGCACGGATGTCGAGACCGCACGGGCGCGGACGGCTACCAGCCGGAGCGGGGCGGGCTGTGCCCCGGTGCGAGCACGCGCGCCGCGGCCTCGAACGCGAACGACGCACCGTGGAGGATTCGAGGTCGGCAGGCGGCGTCATAGCCCGCTTGCGTGCCCGTGCCGCCGAACGGTGGACGGCAGTGGAACGCCGACCCTGTGGGTGGCTGCCCGTGTCTGTGAGAGGGCAGGTTGCCTGTGTGGGGGCGCCGATCGTTGGAGTACTGGTCATTGAAGTTGGGCGGCTGGCGGTGCGGGTGCGCGGCTGGGACGAGATTCTGGAGACCCGACTGTCTTCGAAGCGGCGCACTCGATGACCCGACGCGGGGTCGGTGATCCGCGCTGGGCGCAGTGGTGTCGGTACAGCGGTTACCCGGTCGGTCTCGGCGCTACCGGGCGACAATTGCGCTGACGGTCTTGCCGCCGGACGGCCGGCGGGTCACCGAGGTGGTGTGGGCGAGGCGGTTGACCATGGGCCAGCCGAAGCCTCCGGTGCCGCCGTTCAGGTCGGGGGTGCGTATGCGTGGCACGCGCGGGCTGCGGTCGTGCACGGCCACCTCGATGCTGTCCGGGTGTGCGGTCAGGTCCAGGGTGCAGGCGCCGCCGCCGTGGCGCAGGGCATTGGTGACGAGCTCCGAGACCACCAGGATCACGGTGTCGGCGGCTTCGGATGCGATCGGATGGACGAGTCCTTCGAGGAAGTCCCGGGCGCTCTCGCGTGCCCCGGCAACGGAGGTCTCGGAGCGGGCGGTTGCGACAGTGACGCTCATCGTGTCCATCAGGCCACCCTGGTCTCTGCATCGTCCTGCCCGGCCCTCTCTGCCGCTTGTGCCCGGCCTGCGACTCGTCAACCCCTCCAAGTCTCCGTTCGAGACCGATTACCTCATGGTCGAACACGCGAAAATCTATGTTGGCTGGAGTAGACATTGGGTGGTGGTCTGGTTATGGTCTCTCTCGTAGCCCAGGAAGACAGCAGGGTCTGGCAGAGATGAACTGCCGGGCAAGCAGTACCAACAGTGGGACTCGCAGGTGCAGTTGGCAGGGCGGTGCGGTGGCGGAGCTTCGAAGCCAGGGTTGTGCAGGACGGCGACGGGACTGGCGACCGGACCGGGTGGCCCGCAGTGATCAGGGGCCGCCGTGAGCAGTACCGCTGTTGGCGCAGTATCAGTAAGCGCAGTTCGCAGAACCCAGCAGTGAAGTCAGTGAGCAGCACCCCGGTGAAGGCGTCGGCTGCGGACGCGCGCATCGGGAAGTTCGGCAGTGGGGTTCTGAGCCAGAGCAGACGCAGGATGGGCGACGGGGCTGGCTGCCGAAGGTGGCGCTTTCGCAGGCCACTGAGCAGTTCGCAGTACCAGCAGTACGCAGTTGATCGCCGAGGAAGAACGGAGGAACCCCCGCCATCAGGATCGCCCGGACGGAAGTCTTGCATCCGGGTACCGCAGGACATCGATAGTGAGGTGGTCTCCGGTCACGCATCCGCGATCCCCGCAACCCCGACAGCACGTCCGTCGGGTCGGCGGAAACAGAAGGCCGGCGCAGGTCCAGGGCCGGCAGATGGTGTAGCAGTTCCTTCGGGGCCCTGGTGCCGTACGGCACCAGGGCCCCTCCAGCGTGTTTCACAGAGAGGTGCAATGACAGCAGACGACTCGTTCGGCCGTATCGATGACGACGACTACCCCGCCTACACGATGGGCCGCGCCGCCGAAATGCTCGGCACCACCCAGGGCTTCCTCCGCGCGATCGGCCAAGCCCGCCTGATCACACCGCTGCGCTCCGCGGGCGGACACCGCCGCTACTCCCGCTACCAGCTACGCATCGCGGCCCGTGCCCGGGAACTCGTCGACCAGGGCACCCCGATCGATGCCGCCTGCCGCATCATCATCCTCGAGGACCAGCTTGAGGAAGCCCGGCGCATCAATGCCGAACACCACCGCACGGCCGAATCGGCGACCCCCACGGCCGCGGCCTGAGTCAGTGGGCGTCCGCCGGACACCGGCTGGCCCTCGCACGCAAGTCGAGTATGGGACGAGGCGTTTCCGGTGATGACGACATGTGCGTACATGTTGCGTCCCGGCTGGCTGTCGTGGTTCGGAAGTTCCCTTGCCCACGCCTTCGGCGTGGGCAATTTTGCTGTGCTCTGCCGCAGGAACCAGGGCGATCACCTCCGCCTTCCACATGGCATGGGAGGCGTTCATCGGCTGGAAGGCATGAGACATGGCTACAGGAACTGTGACTCAACGAACTCGCCGCCCGCCCGCCCCGCGGCCTGAACCGGCCCAGCCCCGCCCCCACCGGCTACCCGTGCTGAAATGCCGCCCCCTGACCTCCCAGGAGGCCGTCCGGCGGCGGCACCGTGACGACCGGGTGGGGGGAGGTGTTACTGGGCGGTGTAGCCGCCGTCGACGGGCAGGGCGACGCCCGTGACGTAGCTGGATCCGGGGCTGCACAGCCACAGAACGGCCTGGGCGATCTCCTCGGCGGTACCGAGGCGGTTGATGGCTTGGCCGGCTTCGGCCTGGGTACGGTCGAGTTCTCCGCCTTCGACCATGGCGTCGACCATGGGGGTGGCGATGGTGCCTGGACACACGGCGTTGACGCGCACGCCGCGGGCACCGTATTCGAGGGCGGCACTCTTGGTCAGGCCGATCACGCCGTGCTTGGTGGCGTGGTAGGCAGCGCGGCCGGGGTTGCCGACGAGGCCGCCGAGGGAAGAGCAGTTGACGATCACGCCGCTGCCCTGGTCGCGCATGTGGCGCAGTTCGTGCTTCATGCTCGCCCAGATGCCGCGCAGGTTGATGCCCTGGACGCGGTCGAACTGCTGCGCGCTCTCGTCGGCGGCGTCGGTGGGCGGGGGCATGATGCCGGCGTTGTTGTAGGCCATGTCGAGCCGTCCGAAGGTCTCCACCGTGCGGTCGACGGCGGCGGCGACCTGGTCCTCGTCGGACACGTCGCAGACCAGGGCGAGCGCCCGGTGACCGGCGTCGGTGAGCTCCTTCACGGCAGCGTTGACAGCGTCCTCGTCGATGTCGGCGAGGCCGACGGCGGCGCCTGCTTCGGCGAAAGCACGGGCGGCGGCCAGGCCCATGCCGGAAGAGGCGCCGGTGACGAAGGCGACCTGGCCGGTGAAGTCGTAGGTGGGGTTCATGCCGTTGTTGTCCCGTCGCGAAGTGGGGGTGCTGGGCCTGGGAGTCAGGGGGCGGCTTCGATGGTGATGCGCGTCGCCCGGCCGAGATGGTCGGCGCCTACGTCGAGGTGGCCGAGGATGAGCAGGTCGGCGGAAGCGGCAGGCCCGTCCTGGTAGAAGAGCGCCAAGTTGCCCCAGGGGGCGTAGTAGGCGATGTCTCCGACCTTGGCCGCGGCCGGTTCGGGGGCGCCGGAGGTGTCCAGCTTGCGCGGCAGGTCGGCGACCCGCTCGATGCCGTGGAAGTCCGTGAGGTCCAGGGTGAGGGGGAGTAGCTCGGCGAGGTCGCGGGCGGCGGGGCTGTCGTTCAGGGTTGCCTCGACCGGGCGGCCGTCGAGGGTGACGCGGATGTCCATGGCGGTGCTCCTGCCAGAGGGCGACGACGGGGAGGCTGGGGCGCGAGACAGCGCGGTGGGCGTTGCGGTCTCCTGCCGCCCGGCAGGTTCCGAGGCGGACGCGGTGGAGGCGGTCGGCGCCGCTTGCTGCGGGTCGCTGGAGCAAGCGGTGACGGCGAGCAGCAGAGCGGCTGCGGAAGCGATACGGACCGAACCTCGAAGGACTGTGGAGCGCACGGAAGGGACCTCCAGGGCCGTCGTGCGGGCAGGGACGCGCGGTCAGACGGCCGGGGCAGCGGCGTACTCGGCATCGGTGACGGGGGCCAGCCAGTGCACGACGGCGTGGTCGGCGTCGCCCTCGTTGATGGCCAGGTGGGCCATCAGACGGTTCGGGGCGGCGCCGTGCCAGTGCTCCTCGTCGGCCTCGAACAGGACGCGGTCACCGGGCCGGATGACCTCCCGGGGGCCGCCGCGGCGTTGGCACAGGCCGACGCCGTCGGTGACGAAGACGGTCTGGCCCAAGGGGTGACGGTGCCAGTGGGTGCGAGCGGCGGGCATGAAGTGCACCAGGTTCGCGGTGACCCGGGACGGTGCCGGTGCGGCGGCGACGGCGTCGACGTAGACGTCGCCGGTGAACCAGTCGGCTGGCCCCTTGACGGTGTCGATCGAGCTGCGGGTGATCTGCACGGCTACTCCTGTGCGGTTGACGGGGCGGTGTCAGGGGGTGAGGAGAGCCTTGATGGCACGGCGCTCGTCCATGGCCTTGTAGCCCTCGGCAACTTGGTTCAGGGGCAGGGTGAGGTCGAAGACCTTGCCCGGGTCGATCCGGCGGGTGAGAACGCGGTCGATGAGGTCGGGCAGGTAGCGGCGTACAGGGGCGGGGCCGCCGCGCAGCCCGACGTGGGAGAAGAACAGCTCCTGCCCGTCGATCGCGACCTCGTGCGGGACCCCGACGAAGCCGACGCTGCCGCCGGGCCGGGCCGAGTGCAGCGCCTGGCTCATTGCCTCGGCGGTGCCGACGCACTCCAGCACGCTGTTCGCGCCGATCCCGCCGGTCATCTCCTTGATCCGCTCGACACCCTCCTCGCCGCGCTCGGTGACGATGTCGCTCGCGCCGAACTCGCGGGCCAGCTTCTGCCTCGGCGGCATCCGCGGCCCACCAGCCGGTACCCATGACGTCGACGACGCACTGGCCCGGCTTCACCGAGGTGACGGCGGAGCCGACCTCCTCCACGAAACCGACGTACTCGTGGCCCATCGGGTGCGGGTCGCCGATCGGCTCCGCGCCGCGGTAAGGCCACAGGTCCGAGCCGCACACAGGTCACGGCCGTCCGGATGACCGCATCGGTGGGCTTGAGGATCTTCGGGTCTTCCACGGTCTCGAACCGGACGTCACCGGGGGCGTGGATCACTGCGCCGCGCATGGGGGATTCCTTTACGTTGCCGAGGTGTACAGCCGCCGGAAAACCGAGGCCGTCGCCGAGTGCAGGGCCAGGTGCGCGCCCGCCGTGACGGGGCGGGCGCAAAGCACCACGTCATCCAGGTAACCCGCTCCCGGCTCCCGTAGCGAGACACCATCAAGGGGTGTACTGCCAGTACATCCCTATGGCCGCTCACGGGACGTACCGTCGAAGGCGTGGACAACCAGGCAGCAGTCCGCGAGTTCCTGACCTCGCGACGCGCGAAGATCACCCCCGAGCAGGCGGGCCTGCCCGCCGGCAGCCGCCGGCGCGTGCCCGGCCTGCGCCGCAGCGAGGTCGCCGCGCTCGCCGACGTGAGCGTGGAGTACTACGCCAAGCTGGAGCGCGGCAACCTCGCCGGCGTCTCCCCGGCCGTACTGGAGGCCGTCGCCCGCGCTCTGCAGCTCGACGACGCCGAACGCGCCCATCTGCTGAACCTGGCCCAGGCCGCCGACGGCTCCTATGCCCTCACCCGGCCCCACCGCCGTGCCCCCCGGCGGTGGAAGCCGCACCCGAGCCTGCAGTGGACTCTGGACGCGGTCACCGAGGGACCGGCGTTCGTCCGCAACGGCCGCATGGACCTCCTGGCCGTCAACCGGCTCGCCGGCGCCTTGTACGCCGACGTGTACGCCGACCCCCACAACCAGGAGAACCTCGCCCGCTTCACCTTCCTCAGCCCCGACGCCCGCCGCTTCTACCCCGACTGGGACCAGGCCGCCGACATCACCGTCGCCATCCTGCGCACCGAAGCCGGCCGCAACCCCGACGACAAGGACCTCCACGACCTCGTCGGCGAACTCTCCACCCGCAGCGACGCCTTCCGCACCCGCTGGGGCGCCCACGACGTCCGCCACCACGGCACCGGCTTCAGGCGCTACCACCACGCAGCTGTCGGCGAACTCACCCTCGCCTACGAAGGCATGGGGATGGCCGCCGAAGCTGGCCTCACCCTCACCGTCTACACCGCAGAACCCGCTTCCCCCTCCGAACAGAGCCTGCGCCTGCTCGCCTCCTGGGCCGCCACGCCCCAGAGCCCTGAACCCGCACCACACACCAGCGACTGAGGACTCCCCGCCTGAAGGAGGCCGGATTCATCACGCCGATTCTGTCGTCGAACGATCGTTTGACGACAGGCACTCGGTGCGTCCGATGAACCCTTGCGATCCGGGGTTCGGGGGTCACCCTCGACATGCCTGGCAAGGTCGCCGACTTCCTCCGCGCAGCCGACCTGGAGCCCGCCGAGCGCGCCGCCCTCGACCAGGGGGGCGACCGTACGGCGCGGCCAGGGCTACACCCTGCGCGTCAGCACCGTCTCCGCCGTGCACCGCGGACTCCTCGCCCGCTGCCAACTGCTCGACGGCCGCCAGGGCACCCCCGTGGTCCCAGCCCAGCGCAAGGCCCGCCGCGAGTACGAGAACCGAGTCAGCGCACTCACGCCCTGACCATGATCGTTCTCAGCGCCAACCGCTGTATCGATGTTCCCCGAGGCCGGATTCGGCTGCTGCCCGTACGAATTCCGTGGTGTAGACACGGCCATGACGCAACGTCATGGCCACCCACCCGTTTCTCCCACCCGGCAACACCGCACCCGCGCCATTTGCCACCCGCCGCAAGGCCGCGTCGTCGCGGCGCTGTTCCACTTCGCAGCGGTCACTTCCGACCCGCCTTAACAGGCGTTGAAGCAGGGGGAATTCACATGCGTAGCGCATCGGTGAGACGTGCTCTCGTCCCAGCCGCCACTCTGGCCGTCATCACTGCCCTGGCCACGCCGGCGATCGCGGACGACGGCACAGACCTCAGCCCTGTGGGTGCTCCCGCCGCGGAGGTGGTCGCCTTGGAGGACACACTGGCCGAACTGCCGGAGACCGGGGGCGGTGACTTCACCATTACGCGGTGCGACAATCCGTACAAGCAGTGGTACGAGATCACCAGCAAGAAGGCATACCACGTGCCCTCTTGGTGGAACGGCACCAAATTCAAGGACGGCCCCGGCGGAACCATGGTCGTGAAGGTAGAGAAGGCAGGCAAGATATCTGCCGAGGTAAGTGGCGGCACCGAGGCCGAGGCAGGGGCCGTCATCGCGAAGGCCAAGGTGAAGGTCGACGCAAAGATCGGCGCAGAGATCGGTGTGAGCGTGGGGCACGAGTACCGAAGGGACATCGCCCGCGGCAAGTACGGGCATCTTCAGTACGGCTCCTGGGGGTACCAGGTCACTTGGGCGAAGTACGCCACCAGCGCCGATCGTTGTGGCAAGACGAAGCTGAAGTCCGGCACTGCGAAATTGCCTACCAACGAGACCGGCTGGCGTTACTGGGAAACGAGTTCATGACTACTCGAACGCGCTTCGGCGTGAACAGTGCGGTGCTGTGCGCCGGTCTGCTGTCGGCCGTCGTCATAGTCACCGGGTGTACGGAGAATTCCGGAAGCACGGGCGAACCCACGGAACGGGCCACCCCGACGACAGCGCCGGCGCAGCCGACCGGCACGAACGACAAGAGGCTCGGAGAGCAGGCAGAGGCCGCGCTGGACACCGTGACGATCGACGATCCGGAGTTCGTCGAATCGGGCCTGGAATCCCTCGCCGACGGCATCCATACGGACTCGCCGCTGGTACGCGGGAAGTCGTATCAGCTGGGAGTGGCCTGCGCGGGGCAGGGCAAGGCCAAGCTGTCGGTTCATATCGAAGGCGAACCGGTTGTCCGGAGCTTCGACTGTGACGGCACCGCGGTCCATCAGCGCATCACAAAAGCGCCGAGCAGGCTGAGGGTGGATGTCGACGGCGAACCGGGATCCTCCGGGATGGTCGCCTGGCAAATCAGCGAGACCGGCACGTAGAAACGCGCGTGGAAACAAGCAGCTCAAACGGGCCACACCCAAGCCTGCTCTACCTCGCCCGACGCCGGGCCGACGTCCTGTTCGCAATGCGCCGTGATGGAACCTTCTACAAACCGTAGCTGTCTGCCTCAGTCACCTGCCCCTGCGGGTCTGCGAGGAGAACAACTCGATCGGCCTCGACATCGAAGCCGAGCACTGGATGGCCATAGTCGCCTTCCGGGTCCATCAGCACCGGCTTGCCCAGCCGCCGCCCGATCTCCCGAAGGAAGCTGCAGAACACATCAAATCGATCCTGGCCCTGCAACTCGCGCAGGTCAACGTCGAAGTCGACTTCATCGGCGGCATGAAAACGGAAGATCGCCAGCACATCGGCAGCCGGCCAGACCCGCAGGTCTGGGCACTCGGCATCTGCCGGACGAGACAGTACGGCCTCCGCCCGGGGCACCGGAAGCACCGTCTCTCCCTCGGAGTACTGGCACTTCCAGCCCTTCCCCGCGACAAGATCGAGGACCGCCTGCCAGTCCTCCACCGAGGCATCCGGGACACGCACGTCCGGCAGCAACCCCATCAAGTCCGGGTCGAAGAAGCACTTCACGTCATCCCACAGCAGATCAGCCACCCCGCCATGCTGCCCGGCTCACCGACCCAACGCACCCCCGTTCCCCTTGACCAAAGACATACGGGCACCTCCCACACCCCGACAACGGGGTTGCCGGGCTTGCTTGCGCCCGGGGCAATGTGTCGGCATCGAGAACGCGGCTCCCACCCCGACACATGCGGGTGGTCGAGCCCCGGCCGGTCGAGGCTCGGGCCCGGCCCGATCACCGTCGCCCCACTGCGGTGGATTCGTCACCGAGCTCGGAGACGGCGGTCGTGAAGCGTTCGGTGTGCAGACGGGTGGCGTCGCGCAGGGCGCCGTCCTCGTCCACGCGCTGGCGACGGTAGGCCACGACCAGGGCGACCAGGGCGCCCGCGCCGGCTACCACCCCAAAGGAGAGCTTGACCAGGTCGAACAGCGTTCTCGAGTCGATGCGTCGCTCGGGCTTCAACTCGCGTGTGCCAAGCAGGTCCCATCGGGCGTAGAAAACGGCAGTGGCAACCAAGACCGCAGTGGTGAAAGCCAGAGCTAGGACGATACCTACGGGCCACGGACGTAGACTGCGCCGTTCGGCCTGGCGCCGGGGCAGACGTGGGCTCATAGCCGACCCTGGTCCAGCGTGGGGCACCCCTGTCGATCCGGCCGGAGAGTCAGCTCTCCTCGGCTTCGAAGGTGAGCAGCAAGTCGGCAGCGACGCTCACGGCGATGGTCGCGGGTTCCTTGCCGGTGACGTCGGCCAGCCCGATCGGGGTCTTGATCCGAGCGACGGTGGCCTCGTCGTGACCCCCCTCGGTGGTGAGGCGTTTGCGGAACCGCACCCACTTGGCCGCCGACCCGATCAGCCCGATGGAGCCGAGATGGGACGTGCGCAAGGCGGCGTCG
Source organism: Streptomyces sp. Tu 2975 (assembly GCF_009832925.1). Taxonomy (GTDB): domain Bacteria; phylum Actinomycetota; class Actinomycetes; order Streptomycetales; family Streptomycetaceae; genus Streptomyces. The sequence continues at coordinate 665,471 of NZ_CP047140.1, read as the reverse complement.
CACAGTGCGGCGTCCTCGGCGTGATCATGCGTCATGATCAGGATGTGGGTGCCCCGCGGCAACTCGTCCAGCACCTCCTCGGGCAGCAGCGGCGTGTGGTGCACGTGCACCTGCGCCACCGCGTCCGCAAGCACGTCGAGCCGCTCCTTGGTGAGGATGTCGGCCCGGGTGTCGATCAGATGGAGGTCGAGGTCCTGACGCGCCAGGATGCGCGCCAGTTCCAGGCCGACGTGTCCCACGCCGAAGATCGCCACCGCCCGTACCACCGGCAGCGGTTCGAGCAGCACCGAGACGGTACCGCCGCAGCACTGCACGCCATGCTGGTTGGTCACCTTGTCGTTCAGGGCGAAATCGATCAGCTCCGGCTCCGGCTTGGACGCGGCCATCATCTCCCGGGCCCGATCGATCGCGACGGCCTCGACGTTGCCACCACCGATCGAACCCCACGTCTCGGTCTGCCCCACCACGAGTTTCGCACCGGCGTCGCGTGGGGCATGGCCGCGTACGGTCGCGACGGTCACGAGCACGCCGGACTCGCGGCGTGCCCGCAACCGCCCGACCGCGGCGACCCACGTCATGTCAGGCACCGCTCAACGCTTCTGCGTCGGTCCGGATCGTGCCGTCGACGGGCCCGGTTCCGGCGTGGCCGTCGTTGGCGAACCCGTTGCGGACACGACCGTTCCGGGAGGCATCGCCCTGGCGAGCCGCCTGGATCGCCCAGTACACCGCCTCCGGCGTCGCGGGCGAGGCCAGCTCGACGCCGACCCCGCTCGGCCCGAACGCGGCGGCGGCCTGCCGCAACGCTTCCCGAACCGAGAACGCCAGCATCAGCGGAGGCTCACCCACCGCCTTGGACCCGTACACCGCCCCCTCCTCGGTGGCGTTCTCCAGCAGCGTGACGTGGAACTCCGCGGGCATCTCCGAGAAGCTCGGCAGCTTGTAGGTGCTCGCGGCCTGGGTCAGCAGCCGGCCTCGGTTCGGCCCGTCACCGGCGTCCCAGCGCAGGTCCTCGAGAGTCAGCCAGCCCGCGCCCTGCACGAAGCCACCTTCGACCTGACCGATGTCGATCATCGGGGACAGGCTGTCGCCGACATCGTGCACGATGTCCACCCGCCGGATGCGGTACGCGCCGGTGAAGCCGTCCACCTCCACCTCGGCAGCGGCTGCGCCGTAGGAGAAGTACTTGAACGGCGAGCCCCTGAAGGTCTTCGCGTCCCAGTGCAGACCTTCGGTCCGGTAGAAGCCGGCCGCCGACAGCTGAACGCGCTGGAAGTACGCGGTACGCACCAGGTCGTCCCAGGCCAGCTCCTTGTCGCTGCCGAGGGTGCGAGCGACACCCTCGACGATGCGCACGTCCGAGGCGCTCGAACCCAGCTGGGTGGCGGCCACCGCGAGCAGCCGCTCACGCAACTGCTCGCAGGCGTTCTTCACAGCCGCACCGTTGAGGTCCGCCCCGGAACTGGCGGCGGTGGCACTGGTGTTGGGCACCTTGTCGGTCCGCGTCGGGGCCAACCGCACCTTGTGCAGCGGGATGCCCAACGTGGTCGCGGCCACCTGCAGCATCTTGGTGTGCAGGCCCTGGCCCATCTCGGTGCCGCCGTGGTTGATCAGGACCGAGCCGTCCTTGTAGATCAGCACCAGCGCGCCGGCCTGGTTGAAGGCGGTGAGGTTGAACGAGATCCCGAACTTGATGCCGGTGATCGCAAGGGCCCGCTTGGTGTGCGGGTGCGCGGCGTTGAAGGCGGCGATCTCGCGCTTGCGGTCGGCGATGCCGCCGTTGTCCTGCACCTGCTGCCAGACGGTGGCGATCCGTTCCGGCTGAGTGACCGGCTGTCCGTACGGCGTCGACTGACCAAGACCCGGGCGGTAGAAATTGCGCTCCCGCAGCTCCGTCGGATCAAGCCCGAGCAGCGGCGCGCACCGGCCCATGATGTCCTCGATCACCAGCATGCCCTGCGGTCCGCCGAAGCCGCGGAAGGCCGTGTTGGAGACCTTGTTGGTCCTGGCGATGCGACCGGCGACGCGCGCGTTGGGGATCCAGTACGTGTTGTCGATGTGGCACAGCGCACGGGCGACCACCGGCTCCGACAGGTCCAGGCTCCAGCCGCCGTCCGCGGTCAGGGTGGCGTCCAGGGCCTGGATTCGGCCGTCGGCGTCGAAGCCGATCTTCCACTCGGCGTGGAACCCGTGCCGCTTACCGGACATGGTCAGGTCCTGGGTCCGGTTGAGTCGCACACGGACGGGCCGACCGGTCAGCTTGGCGCCGAGCGCGGCGACGGCCGCGAACCCGTGCGGCTGCATCTCCTTGCCGCCGAAGCCGCCACCCATCCGCAGACACTGCACGGTCACCTCGTGGCTGTGCAGCCCGAGCACGTGCGCGACGATCTCCTGGGTCTCCGAAGGGTGCTGGGTGCTGCTCTGCACGAACACCTGCTCGCCCTCGTCGACATGGGCCAGCGCCGCGTGCGTCTCGAGGTAGAAGTGCTCCTGATCGGAGAACTGGAACTCACCGGTGAACACGTGCGCGGAGTCGGCGAAGCCGGCGTCCACGTCGCCGGTCAGCATCACGGGCCGAGCGCCGTGGAAGCTGTCGGCCGCGATTGCGTCCTGCAACGTGACCACGGAGGGCAGTTCGTCGAGTTCCACCTCGACGGCCGCCGCACCGAGCCGCGCCGCCTCCAGGGTCTCACCGAGCACCCAGGCCACCGCGTGGCCGTGGAACATGACCTCGTCGGGGAACAGCGGTTCGTCGTGCTTCATGCCGGCGTCGTTGACGCCGGGCACGTCGGCACCGGTCAGCACACGGACCACACCGGGCACGGCGAGCGCGGGCTCGGTGCGCAGGGCGGTGATCCGGCCGCGGGCCTTCATGACCTGGACCGGGTAGGCGTGCAGTACGTCCTTGGTGCGCGCGACCAGGTCGTCGGTGTAGAGCGCGGTGCCGGTGACGTGCAGTACGGCGCTCTCGTGCGGCATCGAGACGCCGACGACAGGCGCTTGGGGACGCTCGGACAGATGACTCATGACGACACCGCCTCGGTGGTCTGTGCGTACAGCTTGAGCAGGCTCTGGCCGAGCATCGCGGAGCGGTAGAGGGAGCTGGCGCGATGATCGTCCATCGGTGTGCCCTCGCCCCGCAGCACCCGGGCCGCGGCCTCTACCGTCTCCGTCGCCCACGGCTTGCCCTCCAGCGCCGCCTCGGTGGCGAGGGCGCGGACCGGGGTGGCGGCCACGCCGCCCAGGCCGATGCGTGCCTTACGGACGATCCCGTCCTCGACGTCGAGCGCGAAAGCGACCGCCACGCTGGAGATGTCGTCGAAGCGCCGCTTGGCGATCTTGTGGAAGGCCGCGACCGGCGACAGCGGCAGCGGGACGCGCACCGAGCGGATCAGCTCACCGGGACGGCGCACGCTCTGCCGGTAGCCGGTGAAGTAGTCCGCCAGCGGGACCTCGCGCTCACCGTCGGCATCGGCGAGCACCACCGACGCCTCCAGCGCGAGCAGCACCGGTGGGCTGTCACCGATGGGGGAGCCCGTACCCAGGTTTCCGCCGAGGGTCGCACCGTTGCGGATGAGCCGCGACGCGAACTGCGGGAACAGCTCGGCCAGCAGCGGGACGCCGCCGTCGAGGCGCCGTTCGATCTCGGTGAGCGTCAGCGCCGCCCCGATCTCGATGCGGTCGGATTCGACGCGCAGCTCCCGCAGTTCGGGCAGCCGGTCGACGGCAATCACGCAATCCGCCCTGCGGGCCCGGATGTTCACCTCCACGCCCCAGTCGGTGGAGCCGGCGACCACCACCGCGTCGGGCCGCTCGCGCAGCAACTCCAGCGTCTCGGCAAGGGTGTTCCTGCGCAGGAACGCGCTGTCGTATTGGGCGTACTCGGTGGCGACCGGTGCGGGCGGGGCCTGCTCGCGACGCTGCGCGAGCGGGTCCTCGTCGGTGGGGGAACCGACGGCGAACGCGGCATCGCGAATCGGGCGATAGCCGGTGCAGCGGCACAGGTTTCCGCTCAGTGCGTGCAGATCGAAGCCGTTGGGACCGTGCTCGTGGTCGATGCCGGCCGAGTCCGGGCCCGAGTCCGCGCCCGGGCCCGGTTCCGGGTCCGCGTGCGCGCAGCGGTCGGGCCGGTAGTACTCGGCCGCCATGCTGCAGATGAATCCCGGCGTGCAGTAACCGCACTGGGAGCCGCCGCGTACCGCCATCTCCTCCTGCACCGGGTGCAGGGTCGACGGCATACCGGGTCCGCCGACGGTGGCGAGACCCTCGGAGGTGATGATCTCCTGACCGTCGAGCGCCGCGACCGGGACCAGACAGGCGTTGACCGCCACCCAGTCGGTGGGCTTGTTCACCCCGGGACGTGCCACCAGGACCGAACAGGCGCCGCATTCACCCTCGGCACAGCCTTCCTTGGTGCCGGTGAGTCCTCGCTCGCGCAGAAAGTCCAGCGTCGTGGTGTGAGGCGCAGCCGGTGAGATCGGTGCTTCTTTCCCGTTGACCGTGATCCGCGCCGCTACCATGACAGGCCACCGTTTCGGTGCGCGACGGGTCGATTCATCATGTTCGCCAATTTCAGGCAGCTTTCTGTGTTCAGACGCGCCACGTGAGAGAAGCGGGCGCAAAAGGGCACGCAACAGCGACGTGCCGGAAGATGGTGAAGGGAACCCGGAATGTGCCACGGAGGGGCACTTCAGAACGGCGTGTCAGCAGCCGTGCGCGATGCGACCCGGAACCCAGACCGTGCAGTGGGCGAGGCGACCAAGATCAGAGCTGGTGTACATCCGCTGGTCGCCTCCTTTCGGTCGTCGCGGGTCGGCGTCCACCGCAAAGTAGTGGCTGGCGTCACAGAGGTCAAGAGGCCGATGGCCACGGCGTCCAAGTGTCATCGGAACCATCTGGGCCGCCTCGCTGATGAGGACGGCTCCGACTCCTACCGCCCCGTGCGGAACCGGCGACCGGTGCGTGCGAGGCCGGCCGGTGCCATGGTTCGGCTGTCGCGGCACCGGCGCCTTGCCCGGACGAGCTGGATCACCGCTCTGTCGTTGATGGACTGCGCTGTCATGAGTGGATTCCCTCCGTAGGCGGGCGAGGTCAGGGCTGCAGGGCGTAGCAGTGGAAGGAGGGACCGAGCTCGATCAGGCGGACCCGGGACCACGACGCGGTCAGCAGGTCGGCTTCCTGGGTGCTCAGGTCCCACACCTGGGGCTGCCCCTGGGAGGGGGCGTGGACGGAGGTGACCACCCAGAACGTGCCGCCGGGCACGAGCAGGCCGCGTACGCGGGAGAGGAACGCGGGCTTGTCGGTGATCCACCGGTAGACGAGTCGGCAGGTGATGACGGTGAAGGCCGGATGGGGCAGGCACACAGGGTCGTCGGTTTCGAAGTCGTGGAGTCGGACGTCGAGGTCCGGGTGGTCGCGTCGGGCGGCTGCCACCGCGGTGGGCGCGCAGTCGACGCCTGTGGTGCGGTAGCCGAGCTGAGTGAGTCGGGCGGCAAGTGCGCCCTCGCCGCAGCCGATGTCGAGCGCGGGTCGCCCCCGGCCGGGGCCGAGCTGCCGGCGCAGGGCCACGGCTTCGGCTGCGTCGATGGTCCGGTAGCGCCGGCCCTCGTGCCAGAGCGGCTCCCAGTAGGCGGCGCCGGCCGTCTCCGCGTCTGCGGGGCAGTTCATGAGGTCCGGACCATGTCCGTGTAGGGCTGCTCGTGCGCGATGGCGGTCAGCGCGGTGCGGGTGTAGTCGACGAGTTGCTCGGGCAGCGCATTCAGTGGCCACCATCGCCACTCGGTGCATCTGTCCGGTTCGAGGACGCGGGGCTCTCCCTGCCACCGGGACGCCTTGAAGAAGAGCTGCAGGCGAGGAATCGTGCTGCCGACGTCGAGAAGGTCCAGGGTGTGCACCAGCCTGAGGTCGCCCTCGGCGATGATCAGGCCGGTTTCCTCTGCTGCCTCGCGCACCGTGCAGGCCAGTGCCGACTCACCCCGTTCCCGGTGTCCGGCCGGCAGGTGCCAGGTGGAAGGCGCGAACGCGCTATCGGGGTGGCGCTTGCCGAGCAGGACGGCGCCGTCGCGTACGAGGACGAGGTGGGCGCCGACGATGCTGCGGCTTCGGTGATCGCTCGGCTCGCGGACCTGGATGGTGGGCGGCGTGCCGTCGGCGTCGAGGCGGGGACGAGGGTTGCGTCGGTGTTCGCGGATGACGGCCGCCGTGCCAGGGTCCATGCTCATCTCCGCCGTGTCGTCGACGCGGGTCCACCGCAGCTGCACGCCCTCGGACAGTTCGATCTCGTGGGCGGGCCGGTCGAGCGTGCCGTGGTAGACGCGTACCCGGTCCTTGAACGCGCCGTTCGCGTCGAGTGTGTCCACGGTGGCGAAGGGCGTGAGGTCAGGGACGGTGAGGCCGGTCTCCTCGCGCAAATCGCGGACGATGGCGTCGTCGCACGTCTCGCCGCCTTCGGTGGTGCCGCCGAGGAGGGACCACCGGCCTGCGCCCCGGATCGGCTTGTTCGCGGACCGCAGGTGCAGCAGATAGCGGCCCTCGTCGTCGGTGAGGAGGGCGGCCGTGCCGGGAACGACCGGCCATCGGATCGCAAGTCGCGTGTACTGCTTCTCGATGATGTGCGCCGCGCAGGGATCTGCCGACTCGGCGGTCCGGGGAATGACGGTGATGTGCGGGCAGGCGGCGGCACGGTGGTTGCGTTGCCAGTGCCGGACCTGTTCGGCCATCTCGCAGGCTGCCTGCCGACCTGCGGGACCGTAGCCATGGATGACGAACTCGTGGACTCCCTTGCCGCGTTCGTCGTCACCGATCCGGTCGTGGGCGAGCCGCGCCAGTGAAGTGCCGCGCACGATCGCGGCCGCGGGCCAGGTCCGGGGCGGCGGACAGATGATGCCGGTGTCGTGGTCCGGGTCGACGGACAGCCGGCAGAACCCGGGAAGTGCCCCGGCCAGGTACAACTGGAGGGTGTCGAACGGTTCTGCGCCGCCGACGGTGACGTTCGTGCGGATTTCTGTGCGGGGCCGGTCGAACGCCGGGGCGAGGTGGTCGACGGGTCGGGGTGTTCCGTCCTCGAAGGCGAGGTGGATGCCGTGCCGGGGGACGATGCGGTGGTTCGTGTTCCAGGCGCCGGCGCCCTGCACGGGGACGAATCCGCACACGGTGAGCGGCTCGTCGCTGATCAGCTCCCCGTTGCGCTTGGTGAAGCCGATGGACCAGACGTACTGGTGGATGCGCAGGGGGGCGACGAGGCGTCCGCCGTCCGCGACCAGGCCGATCCAGGGCAGGTCCCAGGTGTCGACCGTGACGATCACGGCGTCGAACGAGCCTGCTGGGACGGCGTCCGGCGGCAGGTGGGCGGCGTCCGCGGTGATGACGCGGACGTGGTCGTGTCCAGTGGCCTTGAGGAAGCCGGTGGCACGGTCGGTCACAGCGGCGTCGATGTCGACGGTGGTGACGCTGCCTGCCGGGCCGACGAGCTCGGCGATCAACGCCGCGTTGTAGCCGCCCGAGCCGATTTCCAGGACGTTGTGTCCGGGCTGCAGCCGGGCCGCTTCGAGCATGTCGGCCTGTATCCAGGGCGCGGAGACGGAGCTGCTGATTCGGCCGTCGGGTGCGTGACGGACGGGGATGACGTCGTCGGCGTACGCGGTCTCCACCGGCACTTCGGGCGCGAAGACGTGACGGGGCACCGTGCGGAACGCGGCCTCGACGGCGGCAGTGCGGACATGACCGGCTGCGACCAGTCGATCGGCGAGGCGGCCACGCAGGGTGCCGGGCCCGTGTTGTCGGGCGGTGGCGGGAGGGGTCGACACGGTGAGCCTTCCGGTCGGAGGTTTCATGCGGGATCCGCGACGATGGGAGAGGTGGGACGCGGGATGGTGCCGGCGGGGGCGTACTGGGCGGCTTGTGCAGCGAACATCGAGGCGTAGCGGCCCTGGGCAGCCATGAGTTCGTCGTGGCTGCCCTGCTCTGCCAGCCGCCCCTGGTGCAGGACGTAGATGCGGTCGGCGTGGCGGACGCCGGACATGCGATGGGTGACGAGGACGACAGCGCGGTTCGGCGCTGCGAGCCGACGGATGCGGTCGAACGCCTCGATCTCGGCTTCCGGGTCGAGAGCGGACGTGGGTTCGTCCACGACGAGAACACTGTCCGCCGGTGAGGTCGCGTCACGCCAGTGGGTGCGGGCCAGGCCGACCTTCTGCCATTCGCCGCCGGACAGTTCGACGGCTCCGCGGAACATGCGGGCCAGCAGGGTCTGCATCCCGTCGGGGAGATCGGCGACGACCGAGTCGGCTCCCGCGTGGTCGACGGATGTCCGCAGGTCTTCCTCAGAGGCGTCGTGGTCGGGGCGCCCGATCCGGATGTTCATCGCGGCCGTCATGGGCCAGCGTTGGAAGTCCTGAGTGAGCAGTGCGACGCGGTCGAAGACCTGGGAGCGTTCCAGACCGACGATGTCCGAGTCACCCCACCGCACGGTCCCTTCGTGGGGCAGCAGCAGGCCGGAAAGAATCTTCATCAGGGTGCTCTTGCCGGAGCCGTTCTCGCCCACCACGGCCGTGACAGAGCCCATGGGGAGTGCGAGCGTCACACGGTCCAACGCTGGAGCTTCGCGGTCGGGATAGCGGTAGGAGACCTGGTCCAGGGCGACCTGCCCGACCACTTCCGGGACCGGGTCGCCCTCCTGGGGGATCGCGTGTCGGGCGGCCTCTGTGAGGAAACGCGCGTGATCGCGGACGTAGAGGGACTCCTCATGCAGCTGATTCACATTCATCACCAAGGCGCCCAGGCTCGCGGAGCCGGAGCGTACGGCGATCACCGCGGTGCCGGCCACTGCCAGGCTCATGTGCCCTCCCATGACGAGCCAGATCATGGTTCCGTAGGTGGCCGCCATCGCCACGCCGGACAGTGCGGCGGCGACCCACTCGGTGACCGCCTTGCTGGAAGCCAGCCGCTCCTGCTCGGCCTCGGCGCTTCGGGCCATGCGCTTGTACCGGCTGAGCAGGAAAGGACCGACGCCGTGGATGCGCACCTCCTGTGCGGCCGTGCGCTCGGTCAGGAGGCTGCCGATGAGGCGGCTGGCCCGCAGGTGCTCGATCCAGCTCATCACCGACACATAGCGCTCCTGGGCCACGCGCATGGCACCCCAGCCGCGCGGCGCGGCGATGAGGATCAGCATGGGCAGCAGTGCCGGGTGCAGGACGGTGAGCACGCCGGCCGTGGCCACCAGGGAGATGGTGCTGTTCAGCGCGGCGACACAGGCGCCGATCATGCTGCGGGCGCTGGCCGGGCCGTACTGGGCGATGTCGATCAAGCGACGGAAGTCCGGGTCGTCGATGGCTTCCAGCTCGACGGAGGCGGCGGCAGCCAGGTACTGGGTGGTGGCGATCCGCTCGACGAGCGGTTCCAGGCGGCCCGCCCGGGACGTCGACCACCCCGCGAGAACGGAGTTGACGACGGCGATCGCAGCGGCGGCCATCAGCCCGGGTAACAGAGCGTGCAGGCGCTCCACGGCGCTGCCGGACCCGAGGAGGGCGTGCATGACGGCGTTCACGGCAAGCAGCCCGACGGCAGCGGCGATGCCTTGCCCGATCTCGCTGATCCCGACGGCGACGAGCCCCCGGCGATCCGCGTTCCAGGCCATCCGCAGGGTCGCTCCGACCAGATGCGGCATCGACCGGAGTGCGGACATCATGGTCAGGTCCAAGCGTGCGTGCTCGTGTCGGGACCAGCCCATGTCGTAGCGCAGGGGGCCGCCGAACAGTTCGCGCTCCGCGTCGGAGACCTCCGGCTCGGCCAGGCTGATCTTCCCGAACAACCGCTTCACAGAGGGCCTCCCTGTTCGGGCCGACAGCACTTGTCATGTGATCGGGTAACGGGGCGTGCCCGGTCGCCGTAACGGGGCTGCGCGGGCGGAATCCAGAACGTGCTTCCGCCTTGTCGATCGAGCGGCAGCGGTGCCGGTGCGACGTCGACCGATGGCTGACCGACGACACCGGGAGCCTTCCCGGCTCAGCCCGTCCTGACGATTCGTCTTCGGCCGGTCTGCGGGGCGAAAACCGGCCACGCGGTCGTCAAAGACGGCTCACGACAGGCGGTCCTGTCCGGCGGATGTGCCCCGGACCCATGCGCGGGCTCTCCACGCCGGTCCTCGACGCTCGGCGCAAACTCCTCGTCCTGGAGCGCAGGCCCGAGGTGTGCAAGGAGAGGAAAGGCCGCTGGGGCCACAGGGGGGTGTGGAGCCCGACCGGGGTCCGGGGGCCGTTCGCCCGCTGCTTCCCGTCCGGGGAACAGCCTCGGTGCGTCCTCCGTCCACGCCGAGATTCCCCACAGAGAGGCAGCCCGACCGCCTGCTGGGCGCGGGGGTGTACTCCGCACCGGGAGGACGAAGCCGGCCGGCGGGCCGTCCACGGGCCGGTCCCGCCGCGCCAGATCGGTGCCGGAAGGAGACGACGCGGCGACGCCAGCGGTCCGGCCGCAGTCGTCACCGCCCGGCCGCAATGGACGCAGGTGGCTGGGGAGTCCGTGTCTCTTCTGCGGAGGTCCCGGCCGGCCGATGAGCGGCCGGCCGGGACATCGGGATCAGGCGAGGTCGAACCGATCGAGGTTCATCACCTTGTCCCACGCCGCCACGAAGTCACGCACGAACTTGTCGCCCGCGTCCTGGGACGCGTAGACCTCCGAGACGGCTCGGAGCTGGGAGTTCGAACCGAAGACGAGGTCCACAGCGGTGGCGGTCCACTTGACCTCACCCGTGGCGCGATCCCGGCCTTCGAACACGTTCTCGGTGGAGGCCGACGCCTTCCACTGCGTGTCCATGTCGAGCAGGTTGACGAAGAAGTCGTTGGTCAGTGTTCCGGGCCGGTGCGTGAAGGCGCCGACGGGGGAGCCCTTGAAGCCGGTGTTCAGGGCTCGCATGCCGCCGATCAGGACCGTCATCTCGGGCGCGGTCAGAGTCAGCAGGTTGGCGCGGTCGAGCAGGAGCGTCTCCGGCGACAGCTTCTCTCCCGCCCGGAGGTAGTTGCGGAAGCCGTCCGCCGGGGGTTCGAGCACGGCGAACGACTCGACGTCGGTCTGCTCCTGCGTGGCGTCGGTGCGTCCCGGTGCGAAGGGGACCGTGATGTCGTGCCCTGCGTCCTTTGCGGCCTGCTCGACGGCCGCGCACCCGCCCAGGACGATCAGGTCGGCCAGCGAGATCCTCGTTCCGCCGGTCTGCGAGCGGTTGAAGTCCTGCTGGATCTGCTCGAGGGTCCGCAACACCTCGGCCACCTCGGGCACGTCGTTGACCACCCAGTCCTTCTGCGGCGCGAGTCGAATCCGTGCCCCGTTGGCGCCGCCGCGCTTGTCGGTGCCGCGGAAGCTCGCCGCCGAGGCCCAGGCGGTGGTGACGAGATGGGAGACGGACAGTCCCGAGTCGAGGACCCTGCGCTTGAGGGCGGCCACGTCCTCTTCGGACACCAACTCGTGATCCACCTCGGGGACAGGGTCCTGCCACAACTGCGGCTCGGGGATCCACGGGCCGAGATAACGCGTGAGGGGCCCCATGTCGCGGTGCAGCAGCTTGTACCACGCCTTGGCGAACGCGTCCGCGAGCTGGTCCGGATTCTCGTGGAACCGCTTCACGATCGGCCCGTAGACCGGGTCCAGCTTCAGTGCGAGGTCCGTCGTCAGCATCATGGGAGCGTGCGTCTTCGACGAATCATGAGCATCCGGCACAGTGGTCCGGGCCGAGGGATCAGTGGGGGTCCACTGCTTCGCACCGGCGGGGCTCGTCGTCAGCTCCCAGTCGTACCGGAAGAGGTTGTCCAGGTATCCGTTGTCCCATTTCGTCGGCTCCGAGGTCCACGCGCCCTCGAGCCCACTGGTGAGCGCGTGGGCGCCCTTGCCGCTGCCGTGGGTGTTCCTCCAGCCGATGCCTTGCTGCTCGACGGGGGCCGCCTCGGGCTCCGGACCGATGTACGAAGGATCGACCGCGCCGTGGCACTTGCCGAACGTGTGGCCGCCGATGATGAGCGCGGCCGTCTCCTCGTCGTTCATCGCCATACGACCGAAAGTCTCGCGAACGTCCCTGGCGGCGGCCAGCGGATCCGGGTTGCCGTTCGGCCCTTCCGGATTGACGTAGATCAGTCCCATCTGCACGGCACCGAAAGGACCGGTGAGTTCCCTGTCGCCGCTGTAGCGCTCGTCTCCGAGCCAGGTGTCCTCGGGTCCCCAGAAGATTTCCTCCGGTTCCCAGATGTCCTGCCGTCCGAATCCGAATCCGAACGTCTTGAAGCCCATCGATTCCATGGCACAGTTGCCGGCGAAAACGAGCAGGTCGGCCCAAGAGATCTTCCGGCCGTACTTCTGTTTGACGGGCCAGAGCAAACGGCGCGCCTTGTCGAGGCTCGCGTTGTCCGGCCAGCTGTTGAGGGGGGCGAAGCGCTGGGCGCCGCTGCCGCCACCGCCCCGGCCATCGGCGATGCGGTACGTTCCCGCGGCATGCCAACTCATCCGGATGAAGAGCGGCCCGTAGTGGCCGTAGTCGGCAGGCCACCAGTCCTGCGACGTCGTCATCACCTCGAAGACGTCCCGCTTCAGCGCGTCGACGTCGAGGGTCGCGAACTCTGCTGCGTAGTCGAAATCCTCGCCCATAGGGTTGGCCAGAGGCGAGTGCTGGTGGAGAACCTGCAGGTCCAGCTGATTCGGCCACCAGTCCCGATTCGTCCTGGGACGAGTCGCTGTGGGAGTCGGGGAGGGGATTACCGGGTTCTCGCTTTCGCTGCCGGACACGTCCGTCCTTCTTCCTGTCTCGGTCCTTCTGCTGGCTGTCTGCTCTTGACGTCGTCGCATTGCCGGCGCCGAGAATCGCGACCCGCGCTCTTGACGCGCCGTGCAGCTCTCCGGCCGGGAACACCTGACCGCACCCGCACGGAACGCGCCTCGGCGGCCGGCGAGGGTCCGTCGTCCCGCACGACGCCGATGGCCGAGTCTGTGTCGGCGTCCGTATGGTCGCGCACCACGGGCCGCACTGCTAAGAGAACACGCAGAGCACCCGCGCACAGCATCAGCCTAAATCGAAAGCCGTTCGGGCAGTGGATCGATTCGGTGGCTGCATTCCAGACCTCCGGAGCCTGCGACAGAGAAATCCTTAGATCGCCATAATCACCCTGCCGGGCGGCGCGGTCGGACATGCGCATTACCGGCCCGGCACATAAAGGAGCGGTCAAGCTGTACGCAGGATTCCTGATGGCGGGCGGCAGCCGCCGACGCGCTCCGGTCGGGCGCCCCAGACGTTGCGCCCGGAACCCCGGAACCCCGGAACCCCGGTTCCATGGCGCAGCCGCCGACAGCCGTCGGCCGGAAACCGTCCGGCCGGCCTTGTCATGAAGATCGTTCTGCCCGAGCCTGAGGGCATGCAGAATCTGCCGACATTCGTACTTGTCCATGGTGCCTTCGCGAACTCGTTCTCATTCGCGCCGCTGCAGGCCGAGCTCGGGCTGCTCGGGCATCGATCCGTCGCCGTCGACCTTCCCGGTCACGGGTTCCAGGCGACCTTCCCCGGGGCCTACCAAGCTCCTCAGGATCTCGAGGCGCTCGCCTCGGAACCGGGAGCCATCAAGGGCGTCACCCTCTCCGAGAACACCGCCCACTTGATCGAAGTTCTCGAGCGGGCGAAGCGGAACGGGCCGGTCATCCTCGTTGGCCACAGCAGAGGCGGCATCACGGTCACCGCGGCCGGCAACGCCCGACCCGATCTGATCGACCGGATCTGCTACGTCTCCGCCTGGTGCCCCGTCGATTTGGACGTCAACGACTACTATGCCGAGCCGGAGATGTCGGAGGTCGACCTCGGCGGCTTCGCGCACGCGCTCGCCGGGAACCCGGCCGAGCTCGGTCTGATCCGGACCAATTTCCGAACCGCCGATCCGGCGGCGCTCGCCGCGTTCCGGCATGCCTTCGCCGCCGACCTCAGCGACGACGAGTTCCGGGCCTTCCTGAACACCTTCCAGCCCGACGAGAATCTTGATGTCGGCACGTCCGCGGACCGGGCACAGGCCGCGACGTGGGGTCGGATCCCCAAAGCCTTCGTGCGCCTGGCCGACGATGCGAGCATGCCGCTCGCCATGCAGGACCGCCTGATCCGCGAAGCCGACGCGCTCACACCCGACAACCCCTTCGACGTCCGCACGCTCGACGGGAGCCACCTGCGCTGGCTCGTCCACCCGAAGCCCGCCGCCGAACTGCTGGCCGACCTGGCGGCGCACTGACGGTCCGCTGCCCGATCGGCGGTGCCGCACGGGCAGCGCTGCCGGTCGGCGCCGTACGCGATCCGGCCCCGGCGCAGTGGCTGCGCCGGGGCCGGATCGTGTGAGCAGGCGCAGTTCGGCGATCCTTCGCCTCCGCTGCTGATCTGGCACTGCGCCCGTCACCCGGTGCTGGGGCGCGGCACCCGTCACACGATGTCGCCCGACATCGCCGCCGCCATCCGCAGGTGCGGCGCGGCCTCGTCCGCCCGTCCCTGACGCTCCAGGGTGCGGCCCAGCATCAGGCGCGCGTAGTGCTCGACCGGGTCGCGCTCCAGCACGGCCAGCAGCTCGCTCTCGGCCTTCGCCAGCCGAGCGGAGTGGTAGTACGCGCGTGCCAGCAGCAGCCGCGGCGCGACCTGCTCGGGAACCTCGTCGACCAGACCCGTGAGGATCCGCGCCGCCGTCACGTACTCCTTGGCGTCGAAGAACATCTTTGCCCGGTCCCACCGCTCGGCGGGCGTCCCGAACTCGAAGTAGCTCTCGCTCACCTGCGTACCCTTCTGATCGTGGGTCGGACACCCCTCCGAACACCGTCGTGGGGCTCGGCATTCCGCCGCCGTGAGCACTTCACCTGCGACCCTTCATCCGGACCGGGAGCGCCGAGCAGATCCACTCGGCCGCAGCGACGGCGTGCGCGGGCCGAGCACGGCAAGGTGCCCATCCCGCCAGGTCGACGGCGCGCTCGGGAGCGTGGCCGGGCGGACGCGCCGTACGAGGGCGCTGAGCGCCAGGACGGCACGCGCGGCGCGGCGCAAGGTCGACACCGGCAACGGCCGCGAGGAGGACCGGCGGCGCCCCGCGGCACCCGGTCGGCGTCGACGCACGGCGAGAGCCCGTCGCCTCGGCGGCACCGCCCCGAGCACGCTCGTGCGCGCCGGACGCATCCGGGCCCACCACCCGGGCGCGGCCGCCCTCGCCGACGCCCTCTTCCGCGCTGAACGCACCCCGCACTGCCTGCACTGGTTCTGACCGAAAGCCATGATGCCGAGCGGTCGGCCTCACCGTCGAATGCCTTGTTCGCCAAGGACTTCGGCGCATGCGCATCGTGGCAGACAGTAGAGTCACAACGTGACCGCCCTGCCGGAAGACCGGACGCCACTCATCAGCGAAGACGAACGTGACACGGCCGTGCGGCGTCTGAGTGAGGCGTACGCCGAAGGGCACATGTCCCACGAGGACCTGGAGGGCCGCCTCCACCAGGTGCTCACCGTCAGGACGCGCAGCGAACTCGTGGCGGCTCTGGCTTCGCTCCCGGAGGAGAACGCGGGCACCACGTCCACGATCTCCGCGGCCGCCGGACGGATCCGGCGGCGCGGCGTATGGCGGGTACCTCGGAGCCTGAAGGTCGAGTCCCCGTTCGCAAGTGTGCACTTGGACCTGTCCCGTGCGGTCATCGAGCATTCGGTGGTCGACATCGAGCTGCAACTCGGCACCGGCAGGGCCAAGATCACGGTGCCTCGGGACGCGATCGTCGACCTCGAGGATCTGCGCACGGGGTGGAAGGACTCGCTCTACAGGACCCGGCGGCGCTCGCGCCCCGGCGGGCCGAGGATCCGGATCTTCGGGACCATGGGGTTCGGACGGTTGAAGATCCGCCACGCCCGCCGTTGAGCTTCCGTCCGCCCCCAGGCCCACCTGTCCTGCACTTCTTCGTTGGCGCTCGACTGCCCATGCCGTGGCCGCGCCGTGCGGTCGAAGCCCTACTCGTTCGAGCCGGGGCGACGCCTCGGGACGCGGGCGGATTCTCTTCCGGACCGGCGGTGTCGAAGCTCTCGGCAGTCGGAGGCCTTCGACGAAGGTTTCGAAGTCCGCGGCCAGATCGAGTTCGGATCCCCCGTCCACGTCGCAGGAACGAGGACGGCAAACGGGCCCCGAGCCGAATCTCGGCGTCCTGGACAGCCGCGTCGGTCAACGGGGGCTGGACCCCATGGAGGCCGTCATCCCCGAACGTCGCCTCGACCTCGTCGAATTGCGCCACACAGGCAACTTACGGACGCTGCACGGCGTTCCTTTCGAGGCCCATAGCGCATGGTGCAGGCCCGTTCCACCGCGCCGGAGTCGTCCGACGGGTGGGCCGTCCGGGCGCGCAGCGAAAGTCGACGCAAGCCACGGCGTAGGTGGTGTCAGTGGGGGAGTGGCAGGACCGCGGACACCGTCTTGCCGCCCGGCCGGATGCGGACCTGTACCTCCGCGGACAGTGCCCGCACCAGGTGCCAGCCGAACCCACCGGGCCGCCCCACGTCCCGCGACAGCGGACGCGGGGCGACGCGGCTGGGATCGTCCACCGACACGGTCACCGTTCCGGGGCCGGCCACCAGGCGGAACCGGGTCACGCCGCCGGCATGCCGCAGCGCGTTGGTGACCAGTTCCGACACCACCAGCAGCACCGCATCCACCTCGGGCCTGCTTGCAGGGGCGACCGCGGCGAGAAATCCCCGTGTCGCATCCCTGGCCCGTTCCGCGGTCTGCGGGCGGGCCGTCAGGGACTCGCTGTCCGCCTCGGATGACTGCATGATCACAAACCCTCCGTCGGTCGGAGCTCTTCGACCTTGAATCGCATGCCCTGAGATATCCCGGTCATCCCTGGATGCCCCCGAATGCGCCCGCCACACGCCCGCACGCCCGCATGCCCGCAAGCCGGAGCCGGAGCCGGAGGCGCGGGCGGTCGCCGTCGTAGGCGTCTGGCGAGGGTGCAGGCGGGCGGTGAGGACCACCCGGGCGAACGTGGTCCCGCTGAACGCCCCGCTGCAGCAGGGCCGCTCGGCGGTGGCGCCAGACAGGGGTTCGATGGTGCCGGACCCTCACTCGAGTGGCGCTGGCGTGGTGCCATCGCAACGCCATTGCAGGCCCTCGTGTGGCGCCGTGACACGCCAATTCGCTGAAAAACCCTAGGTCAGAGGAATAGGTGCCACTGCGGAGCCAATGTGGCTCGCCATGGCGCCATCGATGTGCCATCATGGCGTCATGGACCTCACGCCCTACGTCGACAACCTCCGGCACGAACTCGCCGTCGCGGCGGACGCCGGCGGTGACGAAGCCCGCGCCCTCGCCGAGCGGCTCACCGCCCCCTTGAGTCCGCCACCCGGCTCACCCTGCTCAACGCGCTGTCCGCAGCCATGGGTGAGGTCACCCGGGAGCTGGCGCCCGGCTCGGTCGACGTGCGGCTGCGCGGGCTCGACCCCGAGTTCGTGGTGACGCCACCGCCCGCACCCGAGCCCTTCCGGGAGGCGCAGGTGCCGGTCGCGGCACCCGCCGCGCCCGTGCCGCCATCGATGCCGGCGGACGCCGACGACGGCGCCGTGGCGCGGATCAACTTCCGCCTCCCCGCCCACCTCAAGGCCCGCGCCGAGGACGCCGCCGCGGCGGAGGGCCTGTCGGTCAACGCCTGGCTGGTACGGGCCGTCTCCACCGCCCTCGACGGCGGGGAGCGCGTGAGCCCGCCGGGCCGCGGCAAGGACTCGGGCGGCCGGGGCTTCACCGGCTGGGTCCGCTAGGGCCACCGGCCCGCCTGCCCCACTTCACCGGCGGATCGCTGATCCCGCCGACGTCACACAGCACCCGCCTCACCGGCGGGATCACCCACCAAGCCAAGAGGACGGGACAGCCATGCCTGCTTTCGACACACCCGAACCGATCTCCGCCGTCCTCGAGTTGGAGGTCGGCACCGCCCGCCTCATCGCGGGCAAGCGCACCGACACGGTCGTGGAAGTCCTGCCGCGCAACGGCTCCGACGACAACGACGTACGCGCCGTGCAGCAGACCCAGGTCACCTTCTCGGGCGGCCGGCTGACGGTCAGGACTCCCAAGAAGCGGTCCCTGTTCGGCAAGCCGGGCGCCATCGAGGTGAGCATCGAGCTGCCCGCGGGATCGGATGTCCGGGGCACCACGGCCATGGGCGGCTTCTTCTGCGAAGGCCGCCTCGGCGAGGTCGTGCTCAAGACCTCGCTCGGCGACCTCCAGGCCGACGAGGTGACCGGCGCCGACCTCAAGACGGACCACGGCGACATCCGTCTGGCCCGCTCGACGGGGGACATCGAAGTCATCGGCGCGGGCCGGATCGAGATCGGCACCGTCGCCGGCGCGGCGACCGTCAAGAACGGCAACGGCCCGACCGAGGTCCGCGAGGTCACCGGCGGCCTGAAGACCAACGCGGCCAACGGCGACGTCTCCGTGGGGATCGCGCACGGCAGCGTCGACGCCAAGTCCGCCAACGGCCGGATCGAGATCGGCGTCGCCCACGCCGGTGTCGAGGCGGTGTCCTCCAACGGCCGCATCCGCGTCGCCGACGTCACCCGCGGCCGTATCGACCTGCGAACCTCCGTCGGCGACCTCGAAGTGGGCATCCACCGGGGCACCGCCGCCTGGCTCGACGTGCACACCAAGTACGGCACGGTACGCAACTCGCTCGGCTCCTCCGCCGGCCCCGGGGACGCCGACGAGACCGTCGAGGTGCACGCCCGGGCCGGGGTCGGCGACGTCGTCGTCCGCCGCGCCTGACCGGGCCCCCCGACCACCCACCCCGAAGGGAATGCGGCATGACTGCCACCCATCCGTCCGCGCCGATCACCGCGAACGCACCGGCGCCGGCGATCACCGCCACCGGACTGCGCAAGTCCTACGGCGACAAGCTCGTGCTCGACGGCATCGACCTGAACATCGCCGAAGGCACCGTCTTCGCTCTGCTCGGGCCGAACGGCGCCGGCAAGACCACCACGGTGGAGATCCTCTCCACGCTCATCGACGCCGACGCGGGCGAGGCCTGGGTCGCGGGTCGCCATCTGGCCAGGGCCGCCGACGCGGTGCGCTCCGTGATCGGTGTCACCGGCCAGTTCTCTGCCGTCGACAATCTGCTGACCGCCGAGGAGAATCTGCTCCTCATGGCCGATCTGCACCACCTGGACCGGAGTGAGGGCAAGCGGCGGGCCAAGGACCTGCTGCGCCGCTTCGACCTGTCCGAGGTGGCGGGGAAGACCACCGCCACCTTCTCCGGCGGCATGCGGCGCAAGCTCGACCTGGCGATGACCCTGATCGGCGATCCGCGGATCATCTTCCTCGACGAGCCCACCACCGGACTCGACCCGCGCAGCAGGCGCACCATGTGGGAGATCATCCGCGACCTCGTCACCGACGACGGCGTGACGATCTTCCTGACCACCCAGTACCTCGAAGAGGCCGACCAACTCGCCGACCGGATCGCGGTGCTGGACCACGGCCGGCTGATCGCCGAGGGAACCGCCGACGAGCTGAAGCAGCGCATCCCCGGCGGCCACATCCGGGTACGGTTCGCCGACACCCGGAGCCTGGACAGCGCCGCGGGCATCTTCGGTATCGCGACGCGCGACGAGGACTCCCTCACCCTGCAGATTCCCAGTGACGGCTCCATCCCCAACCTGAGGGCCGTCCTCGACACCCTGGAGGCCACCGGCATCCAGGCCGAGTCGCTCACCGTGCACACCCCCGACCTCGACGACGTCTTCCTGACGCTCACGGGTCAGCCCCGCCCCACCGGCGTCGTCGCATCGCCCGAGGAGAACGCCTGATGGCCACCATGTCCTACGCCGCACGAGACTCCAGGACGATGCTGCGGCGCAACCTCAAGAAGGCGCTGCGCTACCCGTCCCTGACGGTCACCGTCGTCGCGATGCCCCTGGTGATGCTGCTGCTGTTCAACTACGTCTTCGGCAGCGCCCTGGGCAACGGCATCAGCGGACTGCCCACCGGCAGCGGCGACTACATCGACTACCTGGCACCCGGCATCATCCTGATGGCCGCCACCTCCGGCGCCCTGACCACCGCGATCAGCGTGTGTGTCGACAAGACCGAGGGCATCGTCAACCGCTTCCGTACGATGCCGATCTCCCATGCCTCGTTCCTGACCGGCCATGTCGTGGGCAGCGTCATCCAGACCATGACCAGCATCACGCTCGTCATCGGCGTCGCCCTCCTGATGGGTTTCCGCCCCAGCGCGACGCCCGTCGAGTGGGTCGCCGCCATCGGCCTGCTCACGTTGCTCACACTCGCGCTCACCTGGATCTCCGCGGGCATCGGCCTGATTGCCAAGAACGTGGAGACCGCCAGCAACATCCCGATGCCGTTGACGTTCCTCCCGTTCATCGGCAGCGCCATCGTGCCGACCGAGTCCATGCCCACCGGCCTGCGCTGGTTCGCCGAGTACCAGCCCTTCACTCCGATCATCGAGACCCTGCGCGGTCTGTGGCTCGGCACAGAGATCGGCTCCAGCGCGGTCGTCGGCCTCGCGTGGTGCGTGGCGCTCTCCCTGGTCGGTTACGTGTGGGCGCGCCGCACCTTCAAGGCCGGCATCAAGCGGTAACCGCCGCTCTTCCGGGTCCACTTCCCCGCCTCGTACACCTGCACCCCGCCCGACGATCGCAGGAGGAATCATGTCGCACGACCAGACGGCCGCCGACAGCGCCGCCGACACCACCGTCGAAGAGCCGCCCACCCTGCCCACCGAACGGCGCACCGGCTGCCCCTTCGACCCGCCCGCCGAACTCACCGCGCTCAGCGACCAGCCGCTGCGCCGCATGCGCTACGCCGACGGACACATGGGCTGGCTGGCCACGGGACACGCCGCCGCCCGCACGATCCTGTCCGATCCGCGCTTCAGCTCACGCTACGAACTCCTGCACCTGCCCGTGCCGATGGAGGGCGTGGCGGGCGAGCTGCCGCCGGCGCCGGTCGGCGACATCATCGGCCTCGACGCCCCTGAGCACACCCGGTACCGGCGCCTGCTCACCGGAAAGTTCACCGTCCGCCGCATGCGTCAACTCACGCAAAGGGTTCAGCAGTTCACCACCGAGTGCCTGGACGCCATGGAGAAGGCCGGGCCCACGGCCGACCTGGTGACTGCGTTTGCGCAGCCCGTACCCGCGCTCATGATCTGCGAGCTGCTCGGTGTGCCGTACGCCGCCCGGGAGCGCTTCCAGAGCCAGGTGGGGACCCTCTTCGACCAGACGGCGGACGCGGAGGCCAAGGGCGAGGCCTACATGGCGCTGCTCCGATACCTGAACGAACTGGTCCTCGCCAAGCGCGCCGAGCCCACCGACGACCTGCTCAGCGATCTGACCACCTCCGACCTCACCGACGAGGAGCTGGCCGGGATCGGCGGGCTGCTGCTCGCTGCCGGTCTCGACACCACCGCGAACATGCTCGGCCTCGGCACCTTCGCCCTGCTGAGCAACCCCGGCCAACTCGAGGCCCTGCGCGCCGATCCCGCACTCGCCGGACAGACCGTCGAGGAACTGCTGCGCTACCTCAGCGTCGCCGACCCGCTGCCGCGGGCGGCGCTCGAGGACGTCGAGGTGGAGGGCCGGCTCATCAGGGCGGGGGAGACGGTGACCATTTCCGTGCAGGCGGCCAACCGCGACCCGCACAAGTTCCCGGACCCCGACCGGCTCGACATCCGCCGCAAGGGCGCCGGGCACCTGGCGTTCGGCCACGGCGCGCACCAGTGCCTGGGCCAGCAACTCGCCCGCGTCGAGATGGCCGTCGCGTTCCCGGCTCTCTTCGCCCGCTTCCCCACCCTGCGCCTCGCGGTGCCGCCGCAGGAGGTGCCGTTGCGCGACCGCTCCAACATCTACGGTGTGATCAGCCTGCCGGTCACCTGGGGCGAGGAGTAGCCCATGAGCGACCCACGAGAGCCGCTGCGTCTCGGCGTCGACCGTGACCGCTGTGCCGGCGCCGGTATGTGCGCCCTGACGGCTCCGGAGGTTTTCGACCAGGACGACGAAGAAGGCCTGGTGGTGCTCCTGCGCCCCGCGCCGGCCCCCGAGCAGCGGGCCGCCGCCCGGATGGCCGTCGGCCTCTGCCCCGCCGGAGCCATCGCCCTCGACTCCCCGGACTCCACTGCCCCGTAGTGCCCACGTCGCTGCCCGGACCGAGAACCCCGCACCGCGCACCGGTGGGGGGCTCTCGTGTGTGCGGACCGTCGCAGAGCGCCGGAAGCTGGTCGGGGTGTCCTCTGCCGGAACAGCGGGACTGCGTCACGAAACGACGGCAGAGCTCGTGTCCCGGCCCCGTGCCGAGCGCCCCGCGTCGCCCGGCGGTCAGAATGCGCGGCCCGGCGGTCTCGAGCCTTGCGGTTCGAGATCACCGCCCGCCGGCTGGTGGGCGGCGGTCATGACCGCGGTCGTCGTCAAACGAATGACGGAGAGGGGGAGTACGCCTTCCCAGCCCAGGAGCCTTATGGCGACGGTGCCGCTCGCGTCCGTTCGGATCTCGAGGCCCAGAGTGTCCGTGCTGTTCCATGTCGCTTCGCGGTTGTCCATGGTCAAGGATGGCGCTGACGAGCCCTCCTGCGGTGAGGCACGCCGATGACATCACGCGAGAACGGGTCGCGCCGACTGCGTGACCACCCTGCGCCGGTACGCCGGGCGCACTCGTCCACGACGCACCAGTGCCGTCCGGGTCCTGCGCCAGCCGTACCGAGCCTCGGAGCCGACCTGCCCGGCTCAGGGGACCTCGGCCCGGTGCTCCGCCAGCACGCCGGTGCGGTGCCTCTGCACGAACCAGTAGTAGGCAAATCCGCCGAGGGCCACGATGCCGATGAACAGGAACGCCCCCCAGCGCAGGTACCAGTGTTGCGGACCCGTCGCGTTGTACACCTCGGCGCGCGGCCAGGCCAGGTTCAGCGACATCGCGGCGCCCCACAGTACGGCGAGGACGTTGATCGGCAGGCCGAACCGGCCCAGCGAGAACCGGCCCTCCTTCGCATGCCACTCGCCGCGCAGCCGCTGGATCAGCATCGGCACCGTCACCAGCAGGTACGCGACGTAGATCATGATGATCGCGATGCTGGTGATCACGGAGAAGATCTGCGGCTGGTCGATGTTGACGACGAGGATGATCACGCCGACGGTGCCGATCACCACGGCTGGGATGACCGGCGTCCGGAAGCGGGGACTGACCTTGGCCAGTACCGAACCGGCCGGCAGGTTGTTGTCCCTGGCCATCGCGAACATCAGGCGGATCCCGGCGGCGTGCACGGCCAGCACGCACACGGTGATGGCGACGACGACGCACCACAGGAAGATCTCACCGATCGTCGGGCCGAGGGTCTCGAGCACCACGTACTGCAGTCCGCCGGTGGACAGCTCCTTGGCGTGCAGATCGGGCACGGCCATCAGCGCGAACAGCAGGATGAAGCCGCCGATGAGGAACGAGGCGATGAGTGCCCGCAGGATCGCGCGCGGGGCGTTGCGTCCCGGGTCGTGTGATTCCTCACCCAGCGACGAGGCGGTGTCGAAGCCGTACATCACGTAGGCAGACGCCAACGAAGCAGTGAGGAACGCGCCGAAGTAGCCGAGGCTCGATCCGCTGCCCAGCCCGTACGTCTCGGTGAGCACGCTGCTCGGGCCACGGGTGATGTGCGCCGCGAGGAAGACGATCAGGGCGACGGCCGCGATCAGTTCGATGAAGACACCGGCCGAGTTGATCCGCGCCATCAGCTGTACGCCGAACGCGTTGACCAGCGTGGAGAAGAGGATCAGGACGGTGCCCAGCAGGACCGCGTTGGCGGCCGCGTCGCCCGGCTGGCTGCCGTCGCCGACGAACTGGAACCAGTCGTCGATCTGCGGCAGCGTGATCTGGTAGGCCAGGGCGACGGCAGAAAGAGTCACCATGGTGGCGGTCATCATCATCCAGCCGCCGAGCCAGCCCACATGCGGGCCGCCCATCTTCTTCGCCCAGTTGTAGACCGAGCCAGCGACCGGGTAGCGAGCCGCCAGCTCGCAGAAGCACAGGGCCACCATCAGCTGGCCGGTGAACACCATGGGCCAGGACCACCAATAGGCCGGTCCGCCGAAGCTGACGCCGAAGTAGAACAGCTGGAAGGTGCCGGTGAGGATCGAGATGTAGCTGATCCCGGCGGCGAACGTGTGGAAGTTGCCGAGCGTGCGTTTCAGTTCCGGCCGGTATCCCATCTCTGCGAGGGAATCGTCGCCTTGTACCGCTTCCCGCCCGCCGGCGGGCTCCGCTCCGGTGCTCACGAGAACCACCTCTGGGGAGCGGGCGAGAGCCTTCGCCAGACGTGTTTTGCCTCCTGGTACTCCGCGAGCCCCGCCGGGCCGAGCTCGCGGCCGAAGCCGGACTGTTTCATGCCACCCCACTCGGCCTGGGGGACGTAGGGATGGAAGTCGTTGATCCACAGCGTGCCCGCCCGGACGCGCGAGGCGACCCGGTGCCCGCGGTCGGTGTCCTCGGTCCACACCGCACCCGCGAGGCCGTAGACGGTGCTGTTCGCCAGTGCCACCGCCTCTTCCTCGTCGCGGAAGCGCTCGACGGTCAGTACCGGACCGAAGGATTCGTCGCGGATCACGGACATGTCCGCGTGACATTCGTCCAGGACGGTCGGCAGGTAGTAGAAGCCGTTCTGAAGCTCCGGTTGCTGCGGTCGCTCGCCGCCGCAACGCAGCACGGCGCCCTCGGCGAGCCCGGCGGCAACGTACGCCTCGATCTTTTCGCGGTGGGCGGCGGAGATCAGTGGGCCCGTGCGGGCGTTCTCGTCGAAGGGACCGCCGAGCGGGATACGCTGCGCCTGCTCGACGATCTCGGCGACGAACGAGTCGTGCAGGTCGTCCTGCACCAGCAGCCGTGCGCCGGCCGAGCAGACCTGGCCCGAGTGCAGGAACACCGCCATCAGGGCGTGGTCGACCGCCGCTTCGATGTTCGCGTCGGCGAAGACGATGTTGGGATTCTTGCCGCCGAGTTCCAGGGCCACCTTCTTCACGGTCGGGGCGGCTGCCGCCATGATGCGACGCCCGGTGACCAGACCCCCGGTGAACGACACAAGGTCGACGCGGGGATCCTCGGTGAGCGGCGCACCTGCGGTCGGCCCGGCGCCGAGCAACAGGTTGGCGGTCCCGTCGGGCAGACCGGCCTCGGCGAGCAGCCGCATCAGCATCACAGCGGTGTGCGGGGTCAGCTCGCTGGGTTTCAGCACGAACGTGTTGCCGGCCGCGAGCGCGGGCGCCACCTTCCACGCGGTCTGCAACAGCGGATAGTTCCACGGCGTGATCAGGGCGCAGACGCCCACCGGCTCGTGGACGACCCTGCTGTCGACGCCCGCGTCCCCGGTGTCGACCACCCGGTCGCCACCGCCGGCCGCGATCAGGTTGCCGAAGTAGCGGAAGCAGTTGGCGATGTCGTCCATGTCGTAGGCGCTCTCGACGAGACGCTTGCCCGTGTCGAGGGATTCCGCACGGGCGAAGGCGTCCTTGTCGCGTGCCAGCAGCTCGGCGGTGCGCAGCAGCAGGGCTCCGCGTTCGGCGGCCGGGGTACGAGGCCATGGGCCGCGGTCGAATGCTTCACGGGCGGCGGCGACCGCCGCGGCGGCGTCCTTGGGTCCCGCCTCGTCGACCGTCGCCACGAGCGAGCCGTCGGCAGGGCAGCGGATCTCCCGCGTCCCGCCTTCCGCCGCGGCGGTCCAGGCACCACCGATGAACAGATCCCGCATGGGCGGCCTCCGTGCTTGTGCAGGCGTCACCCGCGCGTGTGCGGGGACACAACTACTGACGGTAGCCGGGGTGGCCGGACGTCGCAGCGCGACGGGCCGGTCCTCGCACGGCGGCTCCGCTCGTCGGTACGAATGGCTCTTGGCATTGCGGCGCGTCCGAACGGCCGGGTAGCCGGCCTCCGACTCAGGGCACCCTGTACGTGTCACCTGATGAAGTAGGCCATTCGAACGCAACGAGGTTCGGTGTGCCCGTGGTGTGGACCTGGTCGCTCGCTTACGGCAGCGGTGAGGGGCGGTCAGGCGGTCGTGCGTGACAGGTGGTCGGGCCGGGACTTCCAGGAACCGGCTCGCCGAGCATCGGCCGGAAGGCACGGAGCCTGCGCCGGTGGTGCTCGGCGAAGGAGCACCGACCGGCCAGGTATTCCCGCAGGTGGCGCGCCTCTGACGTCCACCACAACGTCACCAGCTTCTCCGGTGGAGCCTCGCGTCAGGCGCGGCTTGGACGATCTGGCCGATCGTTACCAACACCGCGCTTCGGTGATCGACAAGGTGCCGTCCTGATCGAAGAAGATCACACCTGTCATAGGGTGAGCATCTCGTGGCGCCCGTCCCTGACGCAGAAGGGAGCGCCCTGACATTGTCGTCCCGTCGGCCACGGGCCCAGCGGCTCGACCGGAGCATCGGCGACACCGAATCGCGGCACCTGGGGGCAGCAATGGGGTACAGCGGGTCAACGCAAGCGCGCCCGGAGCGCACACGTGCCGAGCGGCTGACCGAAGGACTGATCGTCGCCGTGGCGGCGGTCCTGTCGCTCGGGCTGCTGGCCGGACCGGCAGTCGTTTTCGGCACGACTGCCTGGCACCTGGTCACCGACACGGGCACCACCGCGTTCAGCCGGCTCTTGGCGCCGGTGGTCTGCCTCGCGCTCGTGGCGCTGCCGTTCGTCCTGGCCCGCGTGGCGTTCCGCTCGAGCCGGCGCAAGGACAGAGAGCGGCTGACGGCGGCGGTCCCGGCAGTGCTGACGCTGCTCGGCGCGTCCGTCGTGCCGTTCGTGGCACTGTGCATGATCTTCGTGTACGCGGACTGACGTGGTGAAGGCCGCGTACGCGGTGGTCAGCAAGGCCAAGGCCGCCGGCGTGAGGGTCGAGCAGACAGGAGGTGGCCCTGACGCCGACCGATCACGGTCGCGGCGATGAGTCCTCCCGGCCCGGAGAGTCTCACCATCGTTATCGCCCCATCGCCATCGCCATCGCCCCATCGCAGGAGGAACGCGTGACTCAGCTACTGAGAGTCCAGAACTTCAACGTCTCGAGTGACGGCATCGGTGCCGGTGAGGACCAGACGCTCGAGAGGCCGTTCGGTCATGTCGACCCCGGGAGGCTGTTCGCCTGGGCCGGCGCCACGGCGAGCTGGCCCATGCGCACGGAACCCGGTGGGAGCCGGGGCCTGGACGACTACCTCACGCGGGACTACGCCCGCAACATCGGCGCCGAAATCATGGGCCGCAACAAGTTCGGGCCCCAGCGCGGTCCCTGGCAGGACCATGAGTGGCAGGGCTGGTGGGGTGACGAGCCCCCGTTCCACACCCCGGTGTTCGTCCTGACCCACCACAAGCGTCCTTCGTTCACGCTTTCCGACACCACGTTCCACTTCGTCGACGGCGACCCCGCCACGGTCCTCGAGCAGGCCCGGGAGGCGGCTCAGGGCAAGGACGTCCGACTGGGCGGCGGGGCCACCACCATCCGGCAGTTTCTCGACGCGGACCTCGTCGACACCCTGCACGTGGCGGTCTCGCCGGTGAAGCTCGGGTCCGGGGTGCGGCTCTGGGAGTCGCCCGATGAGCTGCTCGACCGCTTCCATCTGGACGTCGTTCCCAGCCCGAGCGGGGTGACGCACCACCTGTTCTGGCGCAAGTGACCGGTCCTCAGGGCGGGCCCCGGCCGGCTGTTCCGCTTTCCGGGGCTGCACTGAGGCGGGCCGTCGAGTCACGCCCCGGGCGGGCCCCCATCGGAGGCCCCGCTTGGTCGCCCTCGGCTGTCGGCCCGCCCGGCTGCCGATCAGGCTCAGACGTGCGTGAGGAGGCGCTCCAGCGGCCGGGGAACGCGCTCGAGGTCCAGGTGAGCGATCAGCGCCTGCGCGTAGAGCGCCTTGCGGCCGCTGTGCGTGCCCATGAAGCGCCGCAGTTGGTGCTCCACGGGCCGTTCCCGCTGTGCCGGCTGGCCCTGGAAGGTGTGGAAGGGGCGCATCTCGCCCTGGTCCTCGATCACTTGCTGCACTCCGTCGGCCCCGAGAGCGCGGATCAGCTCGTCCTCCAGGTCCGCGACGCACACATGGAACCCGAGTGTCTCCAGTCCGGTGTAGGTGAGACCGGACCCGAGCCCGACCCGCTCCAGATGACGCCGGAAATGCCGCTCCTCGCCGATGTCGCAGAGGCCCGCCAGGGGGAGGCCGAGCCCCGGAGGACCGGACAGGTCGAGGAAACGCCCGATGTTCGTCGCACCTCCGAGCGGCACCACCGCGACGCCCTCCGCGTCGAGGTCGCGGCCGTGACGCGTGGCCAGCGCTTCGAGCGCGACCTGGTCACTGCTGCCCTCGACGAGCACGATCGTCCGCACACCGCCGGCCAGTTCCCGCGCCACGGCGGCCGCCGAATCCGCCCCCGCTCCGCCGGCCGCCCACGCGACCAGCGCCAGGCGGAATCGCCTCAACTCGTCCACGAGACCTCGCTTTCCGACGCCATCCTGGCACGGCGGAGATCCCGTACGCACGTACGTTTTCCGTGGGTGACGGCTCAATGTGGGCAAGCATCCGCGGTCCAGAGGTCCCGGTAGTGGTCCCGGACCTCGGGGCGTTGTCGGAAACCGGCCGACGTGTAGGTGGCGACGGCGCCGACATTGGAGCTCGGGGTGCAGACGAGCGCGCTCGACGAGCCCAGTTCCTGGAGTGCGGCCGCCGCGGCGACGCTGATCGCCTTGCCGTAACCATGACCGCGATGTTCCCGGTGCACGCCCATCGGCTCGAGCAGGCCGGGCTTCCCCGGACCGGCCGACCACACCGTCACCGCCGCCACCGCGTTGCCCTGGCCGTCGTACGCGACGAGGCACCGGGCGTCGGCGTACGGCAATCCGGCCGCCATCGCGTGCCAGCGCTCGTCCGTGAACCTCGACCCGTCGAACGCCGCCCGTTGTACGGCGGCGAACACGTGCGCCTGCTCCGGCCCGATCGGCTGGATCCGCACGCCCGGGTCGTTCACCGGCTCCGTGAGGTCGCGGCGCAGCGGCGTCCACGGCTCGTCGGCGTTCCAGCCGCCCTCGAACAGCAGATCGTGGAGCAGAGCACCCGTCGGCGCCTCGATGTTCGCCCTCCCCTGGGGCAGCACGCCACGCTCCGGCTCGGTCACGTCGTCGACCAGCTTCCGCGCCAGTTCCTCGTCCCGCAGAGCGTCCGGCGCGATCGTCAGCCGCAGCAGCCCGGGACCGTCCAGCAGCCCCACGGCGAGAATCCGTCCGTCCCGGCTCCACGTCCTGACCGCGGCGGCGGTCGCTTCCGCACCTGACCGCCAGAACCAGCCCAGGTCCCCGGGATGCAGTTGCATCGGCGCCCCGTCGTACTGCCACTCCCGCAGCACGCCCACAGCCTCGCTCAACCCGTCGATGCCCGGCATGCTCAGCACAATCGCCATACCCCTGATCACACACCACCGCGCCGCCGGTCCGCACCCGGTTTCCGGGCACCGGCATGGTGGGGTCCGGGGCGGTCTAGGCGGCGTCGGTCCTGTGCGGTGCGGCGTCCGACTCCGGGCGCCGCAGGCGTGCTTCGACCCGGCCGTCGGCGATACGGGTGTCGAAGGCGGGCTGCGGTGCCGTCGCGGGGCCGCGTACGTTCCACCCGTCGGCCAGGCGGAACACGCTGCCGTGCCAGGGACAACGGACGCAGCCGTCACTGATCGTTCCTTCGGACAACGGGCCGCCCATGTGACTGCACACGTCGGCCAGAACGTGCACGGTGTTGCCGCTCTCGCGCACCACGAGGACCGGCACGTCGTCGACGTGGCGGCGGACCGCCCGGCCGACGGGGAAGTCGGCGACGGCGCCGATCTCCTGCCATCCGGACTTCACGAGATGGGGGACCGCTTCCGCGTGGTTGGCGCCCGATGCCTGCCGGTAGGCCAGATGGCCGCCGAGCGCGCCCCCGAGACCGACGGCCGCCAGGCCCGCGAACCCGAGGGCCTTTCCCAGCTGGGGGCGACCCTGTGTCCGGGCGGTGAACGACCCCACATACAGCACCACGGCCGTGACGTTCGTGGCCGCGTGGACGAGCCCCACCCGCATCTGCTGTCGCTGTAGATCCGCCCAGTCGACCCAGCCCGCCACGGCCGCCGGGGGCACCGCGGCAAGCCCCACCCCGATCAGGGCGCGTGCTCCACGGCGCTGCCCCGGCAGCAGGTCGAGCACAGCCGCGGAGAACCAGCTGCCGATCGGCACCTGCACCAGCAGGGGATGGACGGGATGTCCCAGCCATCGGCCGTGCAGGAAGTCCCTGCCGCGTCCCAAAGGAAGCCCGTGCACGGCCCGCTGGACACGGTCGATCACCCGGTCGTTGCGCGGATCGCGCTCCAGGCGGTCCATCGCCGCGAGGAACCGGCCGGGGCCTGCGGACGACGAGAAGAAACGCTTTCGGGGTTCGGACCGATCGCTGCGCGGTGATTCGTCCCATCGGTTCATAGGACCTGAGTAACCACGGGCGGACGCACGAAACTGCATCCGGGGGAGCCCTCAGGAAGCAGCAGCGCCGCGGGCAGCCGCGCAGTTCACCCCCGGGTGCCGCCGGTGCGAACGCCCGGAGCGTGTGGTGCCTCGGTCCATGGGTACGCGGCCAGGGCCCCGGACGACGATGCAGCCGTGGACCGTCCATCACAGAAGGGAAGCGTGGCATGTCCGATCAGGAGAACGAATCCGTGACTCCGGAACCGGAAGAGGAGCCGGACTTCGCGGACGAACACTCTCGCCCCACATTTGCCGATGAGCCGTCGACGGAGAACCCCGACGAGTCGGTTCCCTCAGGAGAGGGCGGCGACGGGGGAATGGACCCGGCCTGAAAGGCCGAGTCCCGGTCACGATCGTAGAATGAGGCGCATGGCACAACGGCCGTCAGAGAAGCCGCGACTGTTGTCGGGTGGCAATCCGCAGATTCCGAAAGGCGACGGCGACGCGCCCGTCCAGGCATATATCGACGCGATGCCGGGCTGGAAACGCGATGTCGGCCGCCACTTGGACGATCTCATCGTGCGGACCGTCCCCGGGGTGCGCAAGGCGGTCCGCTGGAACTCGCCCTTCTACGGCATTGAAGGCAACGGATGGTTCCTCGCTCTCCACTGCTTCACGAAGTACGTGAAGGTCTCCTGGCTCAACGGCTCGTCGCTGGACCCACTCCCACCGGGCGACTCGAAGCACGAACGCGTGCGCTACCTCGACATCCGTGAGGACGAGGACCTCGACGAGGAACTCCTCGCCGGCTGGATCCGTCAGGCGGCCGACCTGCCCGGTGACGATCTCTTCTGATGTCGACTCCGACTCATTGACTGTGCCGACTCCGACTCATGGTGACTGCGAGTTCAGTGACCCGCCCGTGCCCGCCTCGCCGCGAACCAGGCGGTGACGAGTGCCCCGCCCACTACCACGGTCGTCCGGACGCCTGAGCTTCCGGCGCCGGCTCCGACCAGGTCGCGAGCCCGGTCGAATGCGCTCAGCGGGACTCCGGCCAGCACGTTCGCGAAGGGGCGGCGGGGCACAGCCGGGTGGGGACGCGTAGGGGCGGTGCGCCGCACCGTCTCCCACGTGGTGCCCAGTCGCCTCAACCGTGCGTTGTCATGGCCGAGCGCCTCCTGCAGCCGAGGCAGGAGCAGTTCCTCCTCGTCGCGGATGTCCTGCCGTATGAGGGAGAAAGCCTGCTCGACGAGCTCGTCGTGGCGGGGGTCGGCCGGATCGGTGCGCTCGACGGCGGCGACCAGGTCGTTGATCTCCTGATGCTCCTGTTCGACCCGAGAGGTCAGTTCCTCGCCGTCGAACGCGAGCCGCCGCAGCGCGGGCCACAGCACGGTCTCCTCGGCGAAGGCGTGGCTGAAGGTCAGCTGGATGATGTCCTTCAGCGCTTGCTGCCGCTCCTCCGGCGGCCGGCTGCCTGACACGTAGCGGTTCATGAGGTGGTCGAGCTTGGCGTGGTCACGTCGCTGCCGGACCAGGACGCTGGCCTCGCCGCCGAGCTCCTCGACGCTCTGCTGTGTGATGGAGGTGGACATCGGGGCCTCCTCAGCCCGTGTGAGCCCGGGGCAGGTTCGTTCGGCGGGTCCCTCCGGGGTTCGTCGCCAACGCCGCCGGTTCCCCGGGTACCCAGGACGTTGCGAGGGCACTCCTTGCCGGGCCGTGCTCCGGCCGGCCGCTTCACCGAGCGGGCGGGCCCGTCGTCCCCGTGGGGAATTCCTCGACGCCCAGTACCAGCAGCAGATCCAGCCGCTCGCGGGCCTCGGCGTCCGCCGGAGTGAGCACCAGCAGCTGCTGACCCCGGTCGGGAGTCATCAAGGTCTCGCAGTCCATCAGCAGGCGGCCCACCCGCGGGTGCAGCACCGTCTTGCGGTCGGCGCGCCGGACGGCCACCTCGTGCTCGGCCCAGAGCCGGCGGAAGTCGGCGCTCGCGGCCTGCAAGCGGTCGACGAGCCCCGCGACCACGGGGTCGCCGGACCGGCGGCCGGCGGCCGCGCGCAGGTCCGCCACGAGCTGCCGGGCCTGGTGCTCGTGCTCCTCGGGCGGGTGGACGGCGCGGGCGGCGGGGTCGGTGAACCAGCGGTGCACGATGTAGCGCCGGTCGCCGGACAACCCGGTGTGGTCGCCCGTGAGCAGGACGGCTGCTCGGTTCTGGGCAAGGACCTCGCCCAGGTCGGACAGCACCAGGGCCGGAGTGTCGCCGAGCAGGTCGAGCATGCGCACCAGTCCGGCGCGGGCGAGGCGGGCCACCCCGTCCGCGGGCGGGGGCCGGTGGCCGGCCAGGTGGAAAAGATGGTCGCGCTCGTCGTCGGAGAGGCGCAACGCCCGGGCCAGCGCGCCGAGCAGCTGGGTCGAGGGCTGACTGCTGCGGCCCTGCTCAAGGCGTACGACGTAGTCCACCGACATACCGGCGAGCATGGCCACCTCTTCCCGGCGCAGGCCCGTGGTGCGGCGGCGCGGGCCGTCGGGGATGCCGACCTCGGCCGGGCGGATACCCTCGCGGCGGTGGCGCAGGAAGTCGGCGAGCTGGTCACGTTGCATGGCTCCATGGTCCCGCGCAGCGGGCGAGCCGATCCAGGGAGCGGCTCTCCCCTGATGAACGCTCCGCTCCCGTACGCCGCGGCGCACCCGCAAGGTGGGTGACGGATTCGACGACGAAGGAGAAACGCGATGCAGACACGAACCCTGGGCAGCACCGGCCCGGCCGTTTCCGCGCTGGGCCTGGGCGCGATGGGCATGTCGGACGCCTACGGCGCGACCGACCGCGCGGAGAACATCGCCACCGTGCACGCCTCGCTCGAGGCCGGCGTCACGCTCATCGACACCGGCGACTTCTACGCCATGGGCCACAACGAGTTGCTGCTCGCCGAGGCCCTGCGCGGGCGGGACCGGGACAGCTACCGACTGTCCGTCAAGTTCGGGATGCTGCGCGGACCGGGCCCCGACTTCGGCGGTGCCGACGCGCGTCCCGAAGCGGTGAAGAACTTCCTGGCCTACTCCCTGACCCGGCTGGGCACCGACCACATCGACATCTACCGTCCCGCCAGGCTGGACCCGGCGGTGCCGATCGAGGAGACGGTGGGGGCGATCAAGGAGATGATCGACGCCGGGTACGTGCGGCACATCGGTCTCTCGGAGGTCGACGCGGCGACGGTCCGCCGGGCGCACGCCGTGCATCCGGTCGCCGACCTGCAGATCGAGTATTCGCTGATCTCCCGCGCGGTGGAGGCGGACATCCTGCCCACGCTGCGGGAGCTCGGCATCGGTCTGACCGCGTACGGCGTCCTCAGCCGCGGCCTCATCTCCGGGCACTGGGCCGCCGGCCGCACCGCCGGCCCGGACGACTTCCGTGCATTCAGCCCGCGGTTCTCGAACGGGAACGTGGAACACAACCTCGCCCTCGTGGACGCCCTGCGCCAGGTCGCGGAGGCCAAGGGGTGCACCGTGGCCCAACTGGCCATCGCCTGGGTGGCCGCACAGGGTGAGGACATCGTGCCGCTGGTCGGCGCCCGCACCCGCGAACGGCTGGCCGAGGCTCTGCCCGCGATGGAGCTGACCCTCACCGCGGACGACCTCGCCGAGATCGAGAAGGCGGTGCCGCCGGGCGCGGCGCGCGGCGACCGGTATCCGTCCGCGTTCATGTCCGCGCTCGGGGTGGGGAACTGACTCCCGCTCTCCGGCGGCGCCCGGCACGGGAGCGCCGGGAAGCGCCTGTGCAAGGAGGCTCTGTCCCGCATCCCGTGAGCCGGGCGCCAGGCCTGTCCGGGCGATCGTCCCGGACCGGGCCTAGGCGCGGCCCTCGGGCGGCTTGTCCGTGCGCAGCATGTGCAGGACGGCCCGCTCGGCGGGCCCCCGGGTGGCGGGAATGCCGTACGCGCCCTCGTCTCCGAGGCGCGGCAGGGTGGCGGCGATGGTGACGCCCTCTTCGTAGAGCTCGATCACTCGCGGATTGATGTAGGAGCTGCGGCAGATCGCCGGAGTGTTGCCGAGGTATCCGGAGACCTCGCGCACCGCGCGTGCGATGGCGCGGCGGCGGGCGGTCTCGCTGCGCGCGACGGACTGTGAGACGGCGAGCGCGACGGCGGCCATGACCGTGGCGTGCCAGGTGCGGAAGTCCTTCGCGGTGATCTCCAGGCCGGCGATCTCCCGGAGGTACGCGTTGACGTCGGCGCTGCTCACGTTGCGCCAGTCGGGCCGCTCCCAGTACGCGAGGAGGCGGTCGCCACCGCCGCGGCGGCGCAGCAGCGCGGTGAGGCTGCGGCAGGCGGCGGGGTCGGCGACGGTCTGGACGATCTCCTTGCCGTGTTTGCCGGTGTACGTGAAGAGGACGGCGCCGCTCTGGCAACTGGAGTGTTCGCGAAGCAGCGTGGTCAGGCCGTAGCTGTTGTTCAGCTCGGTGTACTGGTCGCTGCCTATGCGGAAGAAGCCGAGGTCGAGGAGGCGTACGGCGGTGGCGAGGACCCGCTTGCGGCTCAGGCCGCGGTCGCCGAGGTGCCCCTCGACGGCCTCGCGTACGGCGGGCAGTGCCTCGGCGGCGTCGAGGACGTGGTCGTGCTTGGCCTGCTCCTGCTCGGCGCGGAACTGCGGGTGGTACAGGTACTGGCGGCGGCCCGCGGCGTCGGTGCCGACGGCCTGGAGGTGGCCGTTGGGACGGGTGCAGATCCACACGTCGCTCCAGGCGGGTGGGACGACGAGCGCGCGGATGCGGGCCAGCTCGGCGGGGTCGCGCAGCGGCTGCCCCTCGGTGTCGAAGTAGCGGAAGCCGCGCCCGTGGCGTTTGCGGGTGTAGCCGGGGTCGGTGGGCCGGCTGTGGTGAAGACGCAACGCCGCCTCCTCGGACGCGATCGGCCGTCGGTATGTGCCGATCCTCCTGTTCCACTTCGCCGCAGCGCCTCTCCTCACGAAGGGGGCGCTGCTGCACACCACGCTGCTGTCCGGATACGCCGGCCACAAACGCGCCCCGTCCCGAGCGCGGGGGCTCACCGGGTTTCGTCGCTTTCGACGGCGAAGTCGTCATGGTCGAGCAGCGCTTTGAGGGCGCCTCGCGGCCGGACGAGACGGTGACCAATTCCTGACCCAGGGCCGCCGGCACCGCGCGGTACCGGCGCGGAGGTTGTCGCCTGGTCGTCGACGATGAGGATCGTGGGGACGCTGCTCGCAGGCCGGTTCGTCATGGAGCCGTCGGCACTCCACCCCTTCGGGGTATCGGGCGGCGCGTTGGTCGGCGTTTCCTGGGCGACGCCCATAGCTTGGCCGTAAAGACATCCGCCTCTCTGCCTGCCCGAGGGTCGGCGACCGGCCGGCTCGCCGGCCGCCGCGGTCGGCCGGCACGACCCTCTGGAGAAGCTCCGTGAGTGCCTACGGCTCCGACTCCCTGTCCCGGCGACCTTTTCGGCGGAAGCTGCCGCAGGTCCTCATCGCGGGGCTGATCCTCGGCACCGCTTCCGGTTGCTCGTACAACTGGGAGGACTTCCCGCGGCTCGGCATGCCCACCCCCGTGACGGAGGAGGCGCCGCGGATCCTCTCCCTCTGGCAGGGCTCGTGGGCGGCTGCGCTCGCGACGGGCGCGTTGGTCTGGGGGCTGATCCTGTGGAGCGTCATCTGGTACCGGCGCAGCCGTACGAAGGTCGACATCCCGCCGCAGACCCGGTACAACATGCCGATCGAGGCGCTGTACACCGTGGTTCCGATCATCATCGTGTCGGTGTTCTTCTACTTCACGGCGCGGGACGAGTCGAAGCT
Source organism: Streptomyces sp. Tu 2975 (assembly GCF_009832925.1). Taxonomy (GTDB): domain Bacteria; phylum Actinomycetota; class Actinomycetes; order Streptomycetales; family Streptomycetaceae; genus Streptomyces. The sequence goes on along the minus strand of NZ_CP047140.1, from coordinate 629,220 downwards.
TCTGGAGCTTTCCGAGAAGCCGGCTCACACCATCGGTGTGGTGGGCTACCAGTGGAGCTGGGGTTTCAACTACGTCGAGGACGTGGACGGCAGGCCCGAGACGGGCGACGCGCAGGAGAGCCCTCTGCTGGGCACGGTCCCGGACCGGTTCCGTAAGGACTTCCCGGCGGGTGCGGAGGGCGTCTACGACGCCGGTGTTCCCGGCGACCGGAATCCGCAGAACGGCAACCCCGGTCCGACGCTGTGGCTGCCCCAGGGGGAGAAGGTCCGCTTCGTTCTCTCGTCGCGTGACGTCATCCACTCGTTCTGGGTGGTCCCGTTCCTGTTCAAGCAGGACGTCTTCCCCGGTCACAACGTCAACGCCTTCGAGGTCACGCCCAGCAGGGAGGGCACCTACCGGGGCAAGTGCGCCGAGCTCTGCGGCGTCGACCATGCCCGGATGCTCTTCAACGTCAAGATCGTCTCCCCGGAGCGCTACCGGCAGCACCTGAAGAGCCTTGCCGCGAAGGGGCAGACGGGATTCATCCCGGCGGGCGTCGAGCTGACCGACCCGGCCAGGAACGCGGAGCCCAACAAGCTGTGAGCGCACGGTCCACCCCCCCCCGCACGCCTATGGCGCGCAGCGGGGGCGGTGGGTCGCCCACGGTTGCCCCGCAGGTACGACGGCCGGCGCAGGGTTCACGCTGCCCGGCACGGGCACTCGCGACGATGTCCGCTTCCCTCGCGACAGGAGCAGATCGTCGTTGAACAGTCACACGTCTGAGGCAGGGACGAAGCTGCCCGTCGGCGTCAGGCTCGCCGCGCGGGCCGCACGCGACATCGCGCGCCGGCGCCGCGCGCCCGCTCTGCACCCCTTCGGTGTCAGCTGCAACGGCGTCCTCGAGATCCAACCGGCCGGTCTTCCCTGGGGCGAGCGGTGGCTCGACGACCCTGGCGTCTATCAGGTCCGGCTGCGGTGGTCACGCGCCGCGGGGCTGCCCGGGCGGCTGCCGGACGCACTGGGTCTGGCTGTGCGCGTGTACGACGCCGGAGGACCCGATCGTCCCCTGGACCTGCTGCTGACCAGCAGCGGCAGCGGGCCACGGACCAGACATCTGCCCAGGCCCCGGCGCGACGCGCTCGCCGGCCCCTACTCCACTCTGCTCGCCTACCGGATCGGCGACCGGGAGGGCACGCTGGCCGCACATCCGGTGGTGACCTCCCCTTCGCACCCGGCGACCTCGCAGGTCTGCGCAGAACTCTTCTGGCGGCCCCGGTCACGTTCCACCTGTGCGCGGCGCAGCCAGGGCAGGCGTGGCGCGCTCTGGGCACGCTCACCACAGGGCCGCCCCACGACCTTGCGCCCGAGGAAACCGTCTCGTACGACCCCGGTGCGAACCGCCTGCCGCATCTGCACCCGACCGCCAGGCTCGGCAAGTTGCGACAGGCCGCCTACGCCGCCTCCAGGGCGGGAAGACGCGCCGCCCGCGCCCGGTCCTGACGTCGCCGGGCGCCTCCGGACGGGTTACAGAGGAAGACATGAGGACATCGAGTGGGTCGGGGTACACAGCGCGACCCCGGAGGAGCGGCGCGCCGAACGGAGCGGGACCGGCCCGCGGAGAACGGAGGCGGTGATGATGACCGACGGCAACATGGCGGACGACGTATATCAGCCGGTGGGCAGCAACGAAGAACAGGAGGACGCCGCACCACTGGACCTCCAGAACACAGTGGGTGAGCGTAGCTACGACGACATGCTCGACGAGGGATATTCGCCGCCGGAGAGGCCGCTCGGGTGGACAGGAGCGGTACCACCGCGGCGGAGCAGCACGACGGCGAGACCCTCGACCAGCGGCTGGCCCAAGAGCTGCCCGACGGGGGAGAGGACGATTCGGACGGCATCGGCGACCTGCCCGGCGGCGAGGGGGAACCGATGGATCCCGAGGCAGGGACCGAACGGGCGGGACGGCTCGTCGCGCCGGACGAGGGCGCCCACCCCGACACCGACAAGGAGCTCTTCGCCTCCGACGTGGGCATCGACGCGGGCGCGGCCGGTGCTGAAGAGGCCGCCATGCATGTCGTGCGCGACAACGACCTCGAACGGTCGGGACGGGACCTGGACAAGGGGGAGACGTGAACCCGGCCGAAGTCCGTGCCGTGGGGCGCCGCGACGGTCGGCCGTGTCCAGGCGCTGCACCAGGATCAAGCCGGGGGACCGGTCATGCCGGGCACGCTGAAGCACAGCAGGAGTGTACGAACGTACCTACCGGAGTGTACGGTCGTACGCATGGCGACGGACCACTTTGCTGACGACCCGCGGACCAACCTGGAGCGCATGCTGGCGGGCGACCTCTACGTCGCCGACGATCCGGCGATCGCCCGCAGACAACAGCAGGCCATGCGGCTCGCAGCCCGCTACCAGGCCGCCCACCTCGAGGACCCGGCGCAGGCCCGGCCGATCCTGGAAGAACTGCTCGCCTCCGTGGGCGAGGGCGTCGAGGTGCGCCCGCCGCTGTACATCGACTACGGCAGCAACATCACCATCGGGGCCCGCACGTTCGTGAACTACAACCTGACCGCGCTGGACGTCGCCCGGATCACCATCGGCGAGGACTGCCAGATCGGCCCGAACGTCCAACTCCTCACCCCCACCCACCCGCTGGAGCCCCAGCCGCGCCGCGACAAGCTCGAGGCAGCCCTGCCCATCACCGTCGGGGACAACGTCTGGCTCGGTGGAGGCGTCATCGTCTGCCCCGGCGTGACCATCGGTGACAACAGCGTCATCGGCGCCGGCTCGGTGGTCACCAGGGACATTCCCGCCGACGTCGTCGCCGTCGGCAGCCCCGCCCGGCCGATCCGCAACCTCTGAGACACGGCACCCATGGCCACCGGACACACCGACCCGCAGCGACGCGAACGGATCATCGCCGCCACCCTCGACCACATCGCCGACGAAGGCATCGCCGGCGTGTCCCACCGCAAGATCGCCACCCGCGCCGGCGTACCCCTCGGCTCGATGACCTACCACTTCACCGGCATCGACGACCTGCTCCGCGAAGCCTTCACCCGCTTCGCCGACCACTTCGTCGCCGTCTTCGAGCACCACCTGGGCCGCGTCGACAGCCCGGCACAGGCGCGCGAAGCCGTCACCGACCTCATCCACATGCTCTCCGAGGGACCGCAACGCGACCTGGTCCTCACCCACGAGCTCTACACCCTCGCCGCCCGACGCCCGGAGTACCGGGAACTGACCCAGTCATGGATGCACCGCAGCCGGCATCTCCTGGAACGGCACTTCGACCCCGACACCGCCCGCCAACTCGACGCACTCCTCGAAGGACTCACCCTGCACCGAGCCCTCGACCGCGCACCGCACGACCGCGCACTCACCCGCGAAGCGGTCGAGCGCATCACCACCACCGCATAGGCCCCCTCCGGACAGCGGCCACAGAGCAGCCTGTGGGGACGCGGCCCTGACACCGCGTCCCCACGGGCACGACCGCCAGTGGCACACTGGCCGCCGGTCGTTCGAAGGAGCCATGCCGTGCCGGTGATCCGCAACCTCCGCCGTGTGGTGCGCGGCGCCAAGCGCAGGACCGTGGACCTGAGCCACCCGTCCCGCTCCCCATTGGGCAACACGGTGGTCAACTGCGTCGTGTACGAGGACGGCGCACGGCAGTCCGGTACCTGCCCGGTGGACGAGGCGATGCAGCGGGTCCGCAAGTCCGGACAGGGCTTCGTCTGGCTGGGTCTGCACGAACCTTCGGAGGAGGAGTTCGCCAAGGTCGCCGAGCTGTTCGAGCTTCACCCGCTGGCCGTCGAGGACGCCGTGCACGCGCACCAGCGGCCCAAGCTCGAGGCGTACGGCGACACACTCTTCGCGGTCTTCAAGACCTGCCGTTACGTCGAACACCAAGAGCTCACCGCCACCAGCGAGGTCGTGGACACCGGCGAGGTCATGGTCTTCACCGGCCCTCACTTCGTCATCACCATCCGGCACGGCCGTCACGGATCGCTCGGACCGCTGCGGGAAGGACTGGAAAGGACCCCGGGGCTGCTGGCCAAAGGTCCGTCCTCGGTGCTGCACGCCGTCGCCGACCATGTGGTCGACGACTTCCTCGCCGTCGCCGATGCGGTGCAGGACGACATCGACCATGTCGAGACCGCCGTCTTCAGCGAGCATGCGGCCCGGGCCCCGGGTGAAGCCGGCCGGATCTATCAGCTCAAGCGGGAACTGCTGGAACTCAGGCGCGCCGTGGCCCCGTTGGACCGGCCCCTCCAAGCGCTCGCCACCCGCTCCTTGCCGCCGGTCGATCCCGACATACGGGCGTACTTCCGGGACGTGGCCGACCACCAGGCGCGGGTGACCGAGCAGATCGCCGGTTACGACGCCTTGCTGGACTCGATCCTTCAGGCACACCTCGCGCAAGTGACCGTCGCCCAGAACGAGGACATGCGCAAGATCACCGCCTGGGCGGCGATCGTCGCCGTACCGACCATGGTCTGCGGCGTGTACGGCATGAACTTCGACCACATGCCCGAACTGCGGTGGAGATACGGGTATCCCTTGACGCTGGCCGTCATCACCCTGGCCTGCTTCGTCATCCACCGGGGCTTCCGCCGCAACGGCTGGCTGTAGCCGCACCTGCCGGTTCCTGGGCGGCCGAGGCCGCCCGGTGATCGGCAGCAGCGCGGTCAGCGCGGCGCGGCGGTGCTCAGCAGGTGCTCCCGCTCTACCCTTCGCGGCCGGTTTGCCGGCCGCGAAGGGTCCGCTCCTTCTGAGGTTGCTGCCGCGACGTGTCCTTGAAGCGCCCCAGAGCCTTGATCAGGGCGCTTCGGGGGGCGCCTGCCGGCTTGGCGGCCGGGTCCTCAGGGGCGGCCGGACGCGGCACGCTGCCGGAGCCGGTGGTCTCTGCCAGAGCGGCCTGCGCGAGTTCGGCCGCTTCCCGGTACAGGTCCCGGGACCTGGTCATCGCCTCGAGTGCCTCCGCGTACTTGGTGACGAGCCGGCGGGTGTGGGCCAACTCCTCCTCCATGGTGAGCAGATGCCAGCGGTGGCGCAGGCTGTCGAGGGCCTGCTCCGCTTCGGCGGTCAAGGTCCGCGGCAGCTCGGCGAAGGCGGTGACCTTCTCGACGAGTTCCGTCGGCTCCGAGCCGTCCAGGAAGACACTGCGGACGGCGAAGAGTTCCGCGTCGTACCCCGGGCCCGCCGACGCCGTGGGCAGGACCACCGCCCCGCCCCGAGGCACCCGTACGTGTAGGTCCCTCATCGCCCAATTGACGATCTGGAACTGTTCCGGCGACGCTCGGTGCTCCACCACCCGATGGCGCAGGCTCGGCGGCAGGAAGGGTGTGAGAGGCCGGCGGCCGCACGCGTCGGGGGTCATCGCCTCGTGGACGACGACGTGGATGTTCCAGCTGGAGCGGCTGCAGTCCTTGAGGAGACGGCGCATCTCCTTGTCGTCGTCCGGCAGCCGATTGGTCGTCCGCAGCCGCAGACCGGGGACGGCGTCGTGGTCCCACTCGATGCGGTCGCTGTCGGGCCAGAACATCGTCGCGGGGGACGGCCACCGCTGGTCCCAGGTCCGTTCCGCCTTCGCGGCCAGCACCCATCCGACCGCCTCGTCCTCACGTTGCCTGCCGTGGGAGTCGAAGCACGTCAGCTGGGCGCGCACGGTCACATCCCCGTCCACGCGCCAGCGGGCCTCGAAGAGGCGGCGTACGGAGGGATCCGGCGGGGCGGCGTTCTCGTCGGTGTCGGGTGCGGGGGGCAGGCCGCCCGCACCGGCTGAGTAGGCATCAACGGCATCGGCAGGAGCGAGGTCGAGGAAGTCGTCGATGACCCCGGCGGTCTTGAGCGCGATGAGGTTGCGCCGGACGTCCTGCTCGGGCGTCGGCCCGAGGTGGCGCCCGTGCCCCAGCCACGTCGTGTCGGGGGCGGTGTTCGAGGAGGCACTGGTTTTCGGCATGGAGTCGTTCTGTCAGGGGTCGCGGGCAGCTCCAGTATGGTCCGGACGGCCGGCGGGAAACACAGGAGGGTGAGGCCCGAAATCCCGATTTGTGAGCTGTTGGCACGCTTATGGGGCGCAGGAGGCCGCTGACGCCGACCGGTCCGGGGTGGTCCAGGCGGCGAAGGTGTCGTTCATCCGCACGGGCGGCCGGCCGCTCCTCCCGCCCGCCGGAACGGGTGACGTCGTGACGTCGCCCGCATCGAACGGCGTAGTCCCAGATGCCTTTCGCGCGGAACGGTCCATGCATGAACAGATGCGTGACCTCAGCACTGTCCAAGACGATCTGTCGTGGAAGGCGGATGCCGGATACATCGTCGGCCGCCTTCTTCCGTTCCTCGTGATCGCTCTGTCCGTCGTGGCCGATGTGCTCACGCCCGACCGTGAACCCTTCGACCGTGTGCTCTTCGCGGCCCCGGCACTGGCAGCCGTGACCTGGGGAAGCCGAGTCACCGCAGGAGTCGGACTGCTGTCCATGGTGGCCTCCGCGGGCCTGGCCGGGTTGCGGTCGGAGGATGTTCCCGGCGTGCTGATCAACGAGACGGTGCTCCTGGCCGTGACGGTCGCCGCCGCCTGGTCGAGCCGTCTCCGGCAGAACCGGGAGGTGGAGCTCCGCCAGGTGTACTCCGTGGCCGAAGCCGCGCAGACGGCCCTGCAGCGGCCGATGCCGTCACACCTGGGATCCGTCGATCTCCACCTTCTCTACGAGGCGTCAGTCGCCGGAGCACATGTCGGCGGGGACTTCTACAAAGCCCTCGAAGTGCGCGGCGCAGTGAGGATCATGCTGGGTGACGTCCAGGGCAAGGGCCTCGGTGCGCTGGAGACGGCCTCCATCCTCCTCGGCTCGTTCCGCGAGTCCGCCTACACGGCCCCGGACCTCCCCGCTGTGGCCGAGCGTCTGGAATTCAGCATGGCCCGCTACGCGGAGCGGACCCAGGACTCCGACGTGGCCGGCCGATTCGCGACCGTGCTGCTCGCCGAGATCCCCGACGACGAACCGGTCGTCCGGCTCGTCAGCTGCGGGCATCCGGCACCCCTCATCCAGCATCAGGGTGTCCTGACGACGGCCGACCTGCCGTCTCCGTCGCTTCCCGTCAATCTCTCCGGACTCGGGCCCGGGAACGGTGACTACGACGTCCAGGAACTGCCCTTCGAGGAAGGGGACAGGCTCCTGATGTTCACGGACGGCGTGAGCGAGACCCGTGATCACACGGGCGCCTTCTACCCTCTGGAGGAGCGGATGCGTGCGTGGATCAGGGAACCCGCCGACCGGATGACCACGCTTCTGCGCGAGGACCTCGTCCGCTACAGCGGCCACGGATTCGATGACGACACCGCAGCGGTGCTCGTCGTCCGCCGCTGACGACTCGGCCGCCGGCCGAACCCTGGAGAGCGGACATCGCGCTGCCCGCGGCTTCAGTCGGACCCCGGGTGGGGCGGGAGTTCGCCGCGGAGGAGCGCGGTGCCCAACGGGGTGAGGGTGTGGATCACTTGGGCGCGGGCGCGTCGGCTGTGCGCGAGGTCGGCCTCTCGCAAGGCGCTGATGTGTTCGCTCGCCGAGGAAGCGGAGATCTGCAGGCGTAAGGCGAGCTCTCCCGTGGTCGCGGTGGTGTCCAGGGCAGCCAGTACGCGTGCGCGGGTACGGCCCAGCAGCGCGGCCAGGGCTTTGGTACGGCGGTCCCGGGTGACCGCCGGGGCCCACGTCGGGGGATGGGCCACGGGATAGGCGAGAACCTGGGGCAGGTCGGGGTCCGCCAGGGCGATGGGCGTGTTCCAGCAGAAGTGGGAGGGGATCAGTCGCAGACCGCGTCCGCCCAGGTGCAGGTCCCGGTCCTCGGGATAGCGCACGTGCAGTACGGGCGGCCGCCAGTCCATCAGAGGCCGGAAGGAGTCCAGCAGGCCGTGGACGCCGCGGTCGCGCAGGACGCGCCTCCGCAGGGCCCGGTCGGCCTCGGTGGTCATGGCTGCCCCGGTCCAGCCTGGCGCGATGATCGCACGGTGCACGAGACGGAACGCCGTCGCCACCTCCTCCATCCGGTGCCGCTCACCATTGGCCAGTGCGCGGGCCCAGTGGGGGAGCGGGTGGGCGCCGGCCAGTCGGTGCATCTCCTGGCGCACCTGCTGCCCGGGAGTGGCGTGCAGGGCCTCGAGCGCGGCTCCCAGGCCGTCGGCCGATGCGTCAGGAGTGAGGAAGTCGGGCCAGTAGCCCGCCGAGGCGGGGGCCAGGGTGGAGAGCATCTTCACCGGTCCCGCCAGGTGTTGCTCCGCCAGCCTGGCACGGGCGCTGCGCCGCCAGGGGGCGAAGACGGGCAGGCCCCGGCGGGGCTCGGTCAGCTGGTGCAGGCCCAGCAGGGTCTCCCAGACCGGGTCCGGTTCCCGGGCCAGGTGGACACGGGCCAGGTCCCCCTCCGTGAGATGAATGCGCAGCACCTTGTCTCCCCCTGTGTGTGTCGGTCGGTACCGGACACGTTTTCCGGTCATTTCTCTGCCGGCCCGCGCATCGCGGTCCGGCCGCCGCCAGGACGTGCTCTGCGTCCCGGTCCGGGCCGCGGGCGGGCAGGTCGCCGCGACGCGCCCGTCCGCGGCCGGCTCGGCTCGTCGCTGTCACTGTCTCGGTGCTTCAGGGCCCGAGGAGCCCGCTGCGGCTCGCCGGACGGCCCCTGACCCCGGTGCCGGGCCGAAGAGCGCAGGGGCCCGTGAGCGCAGGAGTTCGGGGTTCGGAAAAGCGGTGGCCGTCGCCCCGGCCCCGGCCGTGCCGGGGGCCTGCCAGCCGTCACCGTGGTGAGGTGTCGTCTCCTGGCGTCGAACCCCACTTCGCGGGCGGCGGTCGGTGCGCGAGGCGGCGGGCGGTACCTTGCGGCGTCCGCCGTTACGGGCCCGACGGCATCAAAGCGGCCCGGCCGGCGTGCTGTTACGGCCGAGGACCGACGCGGTGACGGAGAGGCCGTCGTTCGATAGGCGGCCGTCGGGCAGCGCACGACAGGCCGGCGCACGGCCCACGGCAGAACGCGGGCGCGCTTGGTTCACCCTTCCCCCATTTCCCGTGAAGCGCGTGTGTGGCCGTCCCCTGCCCGTCCCGGTGGTCGGCCCGGGTCGGCGGAGCGGCACACACAGCGTCACACGGCGCAATCACGTCTGCCAGGGAGCCGGCGATGAGAAAATGGGCGTGATCGATGCAGAGGCCGCTATGGCCGCAGGTGGAGGACGTCTGCCGTGCCCGAGTCGGTGGGATCAGCGGAGCCGAGCATCCATCAGCTGCGTCTTTTCCTGGCGCTGAGCGAGGAGTTGCACTTCGGCAGGGCGGCGGCGCGGCTGTTCATGACCCAGTCGGCGCTGAGCCGCCAGATCCAGGATCTGGAGCGGCGGCTGGGCGTCCTGCTGTTCGCCAGGGACAGCCGCACGGTCCGTCTCACCGAGGCGGGCAGTGCTCTGACGGCGGAGGCGCGCGCCACGGTGGAGGCGATGGGTCTGCTGCGCGTCCGGGCCGGCCAGTGGGCCCGTACCCTCACCGGGCACGTGGTCGTCGGGACCATCGGCGCGGAGGCGGCGATGCCCTACACCAGCGCCATCCTGGAGCGGCTCGGCGCCCTCCACCCCGGGATCACCGTCGAGGTACGCAGCCTCAACTTCACCGAGCATCTGGCCCAGTTGCTCTCCGGCGACATCGATGTGGCCTTCCTCCGGCCTCCTGTGCCACCGGCCATCGAACTGCTGGAACTGGCGACCGAGCCCCGTGTCGCGACTCTGGCGGCCGGCGACCCTCTGGCGGACCGGTCCGAGATCTGCCTCGCCGACCTCACCGACCGGGTCTTCGTTGACGTCCCACCGGAAGTCCCCCGGGTGTGGTGGGACTTCTGGGCGGTGGACCCTCGCCCGGACGGCACCCGGGTGCGCTACGGCCCCGTCGTCTCCGACATGGAGGGGCTGCTCCTGTCCGTGGCCCGGGGCGAGGGGATGTGCTTCCTGCCCGCGGCGGCCCGGGACTTCTTCCCGCGCCCGGGGGTGCGTTATGTCGACGTGGTGGACCTGTCCCCGTCCGTGTCGGCCCTCGGCTGGCCGGCCCAGCGCCGCCTCCGCCCGGGCGTAGAGGCGATGCGGGAGGCCGCGGCCGCCGTCATGGCGTCGCCCGGCTGGGAACGTGTGCCGTCCCTCTGAACCGGGCCGACCGTCCTCGGACGTCGGGAACCCTCGTGCGGGGGCTCGTTTACGACGGGCAGGTCCCGTGCACACATCACCGGGACCTGCCCCCGGCCACTAGCAGTTGCGGAGGGACCAGACAGGCGCCCAGTCCTGGGCGTAGACGCCGTTGTCGGCGAACATGACCCTCAAGTGGTTGCCGTCACACAGAGGACCATGCCGGAGGGGCGCGTACCAGGCTCTTCGGGCAGGACCGAAAGGGCTTCTCCCGGCAGACGCGGATCAGGAAGCATCACGACCGCGGGTCAGGGCACCGCGCGAACGGTGCCACCGTCCCGCGTCCGGTATGTGCGACGGCGCGACGGCTGCCGCCGGGTCCCGACAGATGTCGACGGAGGCCGGTGCCGCTGCGGCGTCGCCTGACAGGAGGTTCAGTCCATGCGCTCCAAGCGCTCGTTCCTCGGCATCGTCGGTGTCCTGGCCTTGATACTGATGGCCGTTGTCTTCACTGGATCGGCTCAGGCGGTGACCGCCCCGGGCAACGGCGTGAGCGGCGATGTGCGGGTCGCGCCGCCCGCCCCGCACGACACCGGGACACTGTCGACCCAGACCCAGACCCAGGCCCGCGCCGAGGCCGCCGTGTCGCCGACCATCTCGCCCGCCGCCCACTTCATTCACCGGGCGGACGGCGAACTCTTCGACTGCGACCCGGGGAATCTCTGCGTCGAGGTCTGGGATCCCACCGTGTCCGAGTGGAAGATCTTCTTCCTCTATCACTGCAACAGGTACTACCTGTCCAACTGGCACGGCAACGGCTACTACCTGAACAAGCAGACCGGCGGGGTCACTTCGTACTTCTACGGGCAGAGCGGAAACGTGCTCCGGGCCTTCACCCCTCCGCAGGTCGGGACCCAGGACTGGACGCCCGTCTGGTCCATCCGTAACTGCTGACACCGGGCCACCGGGCGGCGTCGGCCCCGGCCGTGGAGGCCGGGGCCGGCCACGGGGGCACGTCTGCCCCGCCTCGACGAAGGAACGGAACCGCCGGCCCCGTACCTCCTGCGAAGCGCCGAACCCGTGCACGTGCTCCGGCAGCCGCCGTGAGGCCCGGGACGGCGACGAAAGGCATGCTTCGAGGCAGGACCGGCTGTCACCGGCGCACCCTGCTCGCCACACGACCAGGAGATCCTTGATGCACACGACAATGGGCGGCGGATTCGCTCGTGCCGTGGGACGGCTCGTCCTCGCGGCGGCGCTACTCGCCATGGCCGCAGCAACCGCGCGCGCCGCGGCGCCGCAGGCGGCCGCGCAGGCGACCCCACAGACGGCCTCGGCGGAGATACCGCCCGGCGTGAGCGCGGGCATCGCCGTCTACGACCGCCACACCGGGACTTTCACCGAACAGCACAACGCGCACGCACCGTTCCGAGCCGCCTCGGTCGTCAAAGTGCTCATCGCGCTCGACCACCTGTGGAACCGCGGCCCCGCCTACAGCCTGCCGGCGGACGACCGGTCGCGGCTCGATTCAATGCTGCGCGCCAGCAACGACACCGCCGCCGGACACTACTGGACGCAGAACGGCGGTTCCTCGATCATCGACCGGATGAGCTCCCGTCTGGGACTGGTCGACACGGCGGGCCCACCCCCCGGCTACCCCGGACACTGGGGTTACACGGCCCTGTCCGCGGCCGACACCGTGCAGATGTACCGCTGGGTCCTGGAGCGCGCTCCGGCCACCCTCCGCGACATCGTCATGGGCAACCTGCGTGCGTCGACACGCTGCGGCACGGACGGCTTCGACCAGCGCTTCGGCATCCCGGCGTCGTTCGAGCGGCCGTGGGCGGTGAAGCAGGGCTGGTCCGGGTTCGGTCCCGAGAGCGACTGCACCAACACGACCGCGACGACCGCCAGGGCCACGTCCCCGGCGACGGCCATGCCCTCGCCCGGAGCCGCGACGGCGGGGAAGCCGGCGACCGGCCGGGCCGCCGCCATCGACCTCTCGCGACCGGCACTCCACAGCACCGGCACCGTCGGAACCGACGACCGTTCGATCGTGGCCGCATTCACCCTGCACCCGCAGGGCACCTCTTTCGGCGCCGCGTACACCGGTACCGACCGGCTCGTTCGTTCGCTGGACGTGCCCGGCGCCCAGCCCCGGGCCGGTGCGTGGTTCGGCACCTGGGGCTCGCAGGTCCAGGTCCGTACCGGCACGACCACCGCTTCGACCGCACTCACCACGCTCCCCGCGGGGCGGAAGTGCTGGTCGGCTGCCAGAAACAGGGACAGAAGGTCACCGTGCCGCCCTACACGAACGACTGGTGGGCGTACCTGCCCCTGTACGACGGCTACGTCACCAGCATCTACATGAGCTCGCCGGACAACGAACTGCCCGGCGTGCCCGTCTGCTGAACCTTCATGGGTCGACAAGAAAGGCAACCACTGTGCGTAAGCATGTTCTGAGCGCCCTGGCCGGAGTCGCCGCCCTCGCGGGGGTGATGATCATCGCTGCGCCGGCCAACGCCGAATCCGACCCGCCAGGCTGCCCGAAGGGGTACTTCTGTGCCTACTCCGAGCCGGACCAGGGCGGAACACTGCTGATGAAGACGGCCGGTGACTGGTCGGGCGAGATCCACAGCGTCGGTTCCGTGTTCAACAACGGCTACGTGTTCCCCGGCGCTGATCACATCGACCTGAGCTACGGCTACACGACCTCGGTCCGCCATATCTGCCTGCACTACAACCCCGGCCCGGGACAGTACAAGGCCAACATCATCTACGCCACGATCGGGACGGTGAAGTGGCGGGGGGAGTGCTGAGCGATCTCGGCACCACCGTCAGATCCTCGCGATCGGTCCTCAGGCCGCGACCGCGGCTCGCCGGGAACCGGCCGCCCGGCTGACGCGTCGCCAGGTCCTGCCCCGGCGACGGCCCGGCCGGCGTCCACCGCCCTCGCGATGTCGGCGCGGGCCCGGGCGTCGGCCTCCGTCGTCCACGCCGACACCGGCCTGCGCGGTCGGTGTCGGCGGGACCGTCCGTCCAGAGAACGTCCTGAACTCAGCCGCGTTCACCCGAATGGCTTGCTCACCTGTGCGAGTGGGTGCCCGGGGCGCAGGGTGGTCCCATGTGGTCCCGTCGGATCGTTCTGGGTGCCGGGGTCGTGGCGCTGGCTCTGCTCGTGCTGCGGGACGCCCCGTCCCGGCCCGCCCGGCCCGAGCCCGTCACCGTCGGTCCCGTGGTCCCGCGACCCCCGATCGTCAGCCGGAAGGCGTGGCGGGCGGACGAGGGGATGGTCAGGGAGCGAGCGAGCTACACGGGTGCGGTGAGCGCGGTCTTCCTTCACCACACCGGTCATCTGAACGGCTACGACTGCGCCGAAGCTCCACGCATGCTGCGTGAGATGCAGAGGGACCACGTCGAGAGCGACGGCTGGGACGACATCGGCTACAACTTCGTGGTGGACCGCTGTGGAACCATCTACGAAGGCCGGGCCGGCGGCGTCGGACGTCCCGTACAAGGGGCGCACACCAAGGGCTTCAACGGCGACAGCATCGGTATCGCGGCGCTCGGCACCTTCGGACCCGGTACGACGGTCCCGCCGGCGCTCGAGGCGGGGATCGTCAAGGTCGCCGCCTGGAAGCTCCGGTCGGGGGCCGACCCCCGCGGCACGGTCCGGCTCGTCTCGACGAACGACGAAAGCACCTACGAGAAGGGCGAGGTGGCCCGACTCCACGTCATCTCCGGCCATCGCGACGCCTTCCGCACCGACTGTCCCGGCGACGTGCTGTACGAGCGGTTGCCGGCGATCAGGGAGGCTGTGGCCCGGCTGCGGAAGAGCTCGGAGCCGGTCCGGTAGACCGTTCGAACACGCCGCGGTCCGGCTGCCGGACGCCTGCCTTGCACCCCTTGCACCGCATCCGGCGGGGCCTGCCGGCGGGCCGACCGGTGGAAGCGCTGAGTCCTTGAGTCTGTGCACACCCGCCGCGGCGGCAGCCCCGGTTGCCGTTCCTATCGAATTTCGATAGATTTCCATCGTCATTCGACCGGTGCTCGCGCTGTGTGCAGCCGGCCTGCGCCCTCGCCGCGCTGCCGGCCGGCGTCCACCCGCACCAGTGCGAAGCGATGACGGACCTTCACGAGGAGCAGACCATGACGACAGTCGACCACCCGTACCGCCTCCCGGCCACGGACGGGGCCGACGTACTGGTGGTCGGGGCCGGGTTGGCCGGGCTGAACACCGCCACGCTCCTCGCCCGTCAGGGTCACGACGTGCTCCTGGTGGAACGGCGAGCCGGTCTGGCCGGGGCAATCCGCACCACGGGAATCTTCGTGCGGAAGACGCTCGACGACTTTCCCCTGCCTCCCGATTGCCTCGGGCCGCCGATCCGACGCGTGGTGCTCTACCCCCGAACCTCCGCCGCCCCGTCGACCTGGTCAGTCCCCGTGACGAGTACCGGGTGGGCGACATGGCGCCGCTCTACGAAGCGTCGGCGGCCTCCGCCGCCGCCGCCGGCGTACGGATAGCGCTGAGCACTCGTTACGCCGGCCGGCACGGTGACACCTTCCACCTGGCCGGTCGCGACGGGCCGACGACCGTCCGCGCGCGGTTCGTCGTCGGCGCCGACGGCGCGCGCTCGAGAGTCGCCCGCGACCTCGGCCTCGACCGCAACAACCACCTGCTGGTCGGCGCGGAGGAGGTCTTCGAACTGCCCGGGAGCGACGAGCCACCGACCTTCCACTGCGTGCTCGACCCCTCGCTCGCCCCCGGCTACCTGGCCTGGGTCGTCAACGACGGGCAGCATGCCCATGTGGGCGTCGCAGGCTATGCCGACCGCTATCCGGAGGGTCTCCGCCGGGCGGTGGAGCGCTTCAGCGCATCAGCGCCCGGGCTGGCCGGAGTCGACCGTCCGGAGGCGGTGGAGCGACGCGGGGGCCTGATTCCCGTCGGCGGCCTGCTGCGTCGGATCAGCTGCCCCGACGGGCTTCTCGTGGGGGACGCGGCAGGCGCGGTCTCTCCCCTCACCGCCGGCGGCCTGGACCCCTGCCTTCGGCAGTCCGAGCAGGCGGCCGAGGTCCTCGACGACGCGCTGCGGGCCGGGAGGCCGGACGCGATGAGCAATTACGACGGAGCCGCTCTGCGCCCCCACTTCCGTGGACGGCTCATGCTGCGCAGGGGACTTGCCCAGGTGCGGACGCCGACTGCCGCAGCGGCGGCGTTCACACTGCTGCGCACACCGTTCGGCCGGGCCGCGGCCGGCCGGGTCCTCTTCGGCGACAGGTCCTTCCCCGACCCGGCACGCGGGTGACCATGAGGGCCCCGACCGACGCCTGATCCGCGCAAGTCCGGGGCGGGAGCCGCGAATGCCCGGGCCGGCCGGTGTCGGCCGGCCCGGACATCACGATCAGGCCATGAGATCGCGTCGGACGCCGGGGATCACGTCAGATATCGGAGGCTGTGTCAGGCGATGTCGAACCGGTCGAGGTTCATCACCTTGTCCCACGCCGCGACGAAGTCGGTCACGAACTTCTCCTTCGCGTCGTCGCTCGCGTACACCTCGGCGAGAGCGCGCAGCTCGGAGTTCGAACCGAAGACGAGGTCGGCACGGCTGCCGGTCCACTTCACCTCGCCCGTGGCGGCGTCGCGGCCCTCGAACGTGGTCTGGTCCTCGGACGTCGCCTTCCACGTCGTGCCCAGGTCGAGCAGGTTGACGAAGAAGTCGTTGGTCAGCGACCCGGGCGTCGCGGTGAGGGCGCCGAGCTGCGACTGCTGGTGGTTCGCGCCCAGCACGCGCAGGCCACCCACGAGGACGGTCATCTCGGGAGCGCTGAGGCTGAGCAGGTTCGCCTTGTCGAGCAGCAGGTACTCGGCCGGCAGGCGGTTGCCCTTACCCAGGTAGTTGCGGAACCCGTCGGCGGTCGGCTCGAGCGCGGCGAACGACTCCGCGTCGGTCTGCTCCTGCGAGGCGTCCACCCGGCCCGGAGTGAAGGGCACCTGGACCTGAAGGCCTGCCTCCTTGGCGGCCCGCTCGACGGCCGCGACGCCGCCGAGCACGATGAGGTCGGCAAGGGAGACCTTCTTGGCACCGGAGTTGAACTCCTGCTGGATCCCCTCGAGCGAGCGCAGCACCGTGGCGAGCTGGTCGGGGTCGTTGACCTCCCACGTGCGCTGCGGCTCGAGGCGGATGCGGGCGCCGTTGGCGCCGCCGCGCTTGTCGCTGGCACGGAACGTCGAGGCCGACGCCCACGCGGTGGACACCAGTTGCGAGACGGACAGCCCGGAGTCGAGGAGCTTGGCCTTGAGGGCCGCGATGTCCTCGGCGCCGATGACCTCGCCCTCGGCCTCCGGCAGCGGGTCCTGCCACAGCAGGGTCTCCTCCGGGACCTCCGGGCCGAGGTACAGCGACTTCGGGCCCATGTCACGGTGGGTCAGCTTGAACCAGGCGCGGGCGAAGGCGTCGGCGAACTGGCCGGGGTTCTGCAGGAAGCGACGCGAGATCTGCTCGTAGACCGGGTCGAACCGCAGCGCGAGGTCGGTCGTCAGCATCTGCGGGGCATGGGTCTTCGACGCGTCGTGCGCGTCGGGGACCGTGCCTTCCCCGGCACCGTTCTTCGGCCGCCACTGGTGCGCGCCGGCGGGGCTCTTCGTCAGCTCCCACTCGTAGCCGAAGAGGATCTCGAAGAAGCTGTTGTCCCAGGTGGTCGGAGTGTTCGTCCACGTCACCTCGAGACCGCTGGTGATCGTGTCGCCGCCCTTACCGGTGCCGTAGGCGTTCTTCCAGCCGAGGCCCTGCTCCTCCAGCGAGGCGGCTTCGGGGTCGTCGCCGACGTTGTCCGCCGGGCCCGCGCCGTGGGTCTTGCCGAAGGTGTGACCGCCCGCGATCAGGGCGACCGTCTCCTCGTCGTTCATCGCCATCCGGCGGAACGTCTCGCGGATGTCACGGGCCGCGGCGAGCGGGTCCGGGTTGC
Source organism: Streptomyces sp. Tu 2975 (assembly GCF_009832925.1). Lineage (GTDB taxonomy): Bacteria > Actinomycetota > Actinomycetes > Streptomycetales > Streptomycetaceae > Streptomyces. The sequence continues at coordinate 612,133 of NZ_CP047140.1, read as the reverse complement.
CGTTGGGGCCCTCCGGGTTGACGTAGATGAGGCCCATCTGGACCGCGCCGAGGGGGTTCTCCAGCTCACGGTCGCCGGTGTAGCGCCGGTCGTCGAGCCAGGTGGTCTCGGGACCCCAGTACACGTCCTCCTCGGGCTCCCAGACGTCCTCCCGGCCGCCGGCGAAGCCGAAGGTCTCGAAGCCCATCTGCTCCAGCGCGACGTTGCCCGTGAGGATCATGAGGTCGGCCCAGGAGATGGACCGGCCGTACTTCTTCTTGACCGGCCACAGCAGTCGGCGGGCCTTGTCGAGGTTGGCGTTGTCCGGCCAGCTGTTGAGGGGGCGAAGCGCTGCTGGCCGGCGCCGGCACCGCCGCGGCCGTCGCTGATCCGGTAGGTGCCCGCGCTGTGCCAGGCCATACGGACCATCAGCGGGCCGTAGTTGCCGAAGTCGGCGGGCCACCAGTCCTGCGAGGTGGTCAGCACCTCGGCGATGTCCCGCTTCACGGCCGCGAGGTCGAGGGACGTGAACGCCGCCGCGTAGTCGAACTCCTCGCCGAGCGGGTTGGCCACGGCCGGGTTCTTGGCGAGGATCTTCAGGTTGAGACGCTCCGACCACCACTGGCGGTTCCCGCCGCCTTGAGTCGGGTGCGGGGCGCGCCCGTGCGCTACCGGGCAGCCGCCGCCTCGGCCCTCCGTCTTCGGGTCTGTGACGATTGCATCCGGGTTCTCGGACATGGGAATCCTTTCGGGCGGAGCGGGATCGTGATGCTCAGGAAGTGCCGGCGGCGGAAGGTCGGGGCACATGCGTCCCCGGGTCGGGGGCCGGACTGCCGGCATGGCGAGGTCTGCGCGGCACGACGGGAAGGGCCCGGTCGGCCGCGGCCGGTCAGCCGCGGCCCGGCAGCACCGTGCGGCTGCTCGGCGGTCCCGTCATGTCTCAGTCTCCTGCCGTAACTGGAGGTGCCGACTCCCTTGGCTGATGCCGGAACCGATCCTACGATGGACGCTGTCCAGGTCAAGAAGTTAGCGCGTTTCATATCCCATCGGGTTCCGGACACCTGCCGGTAAACTTCGGGTATTCCGCCAAGCCTGAATAGGTGAACCGATATGAGTGACCTGCTGGAACGGCTGCGAGGACGCGGCTGGCGGGTGACCTCCCAGCGGCGTGTCGTCGCGGAGGTCCTCGACGGCGACCACGTGCATCTCACTGCGGACGAGGTCCACGCCCGTGCGGCACAGCGACTGCCCGAGATCTCGCGGGCGACCGTGTACAACACGCTGGGCGAACTGGTCTCCCTCGGTGAGGTCCTGGAGGTCTCCACCGACGGGCGCGCCAAGCGCTACGATCCCAACGCGCACCGCCCGCACCAGCACTTGGTCTGCTCCCGCTGCGGCACCATCCGCGATGTCCACCCCAGCGGCGATCCGCTGGCGGACCTCCCGGCGGCGGAGCGGTTCGGCTTCACGGTGTCCGAGGTCGAGGTCACCTACCGGGGCGTGTGCCCCTCCTGCACCTGACCTACGGCCTTCAACGGGCGGACCCCTGGGCCGTTTCCCCATGAACAGCCTGCGCGCGCCACCGTGTGGGGCGGTGGCGCGCGTGGGCGCCGTGTGCGGTCCGGCCTGGAAGTGCCCCGGGGGTGCGGGAGTTCCGCCCGCCCGGTCGATGTGCGGTCGGCCGACCGTCGTCAGCCGTCAGCCGTCAGCCGTCAGCCGTCAGCCGTCAGCCGTCAGCCGTCAGCCGTCGGCCGGGGGCGACGATCGGGCTGCCGCTCCACCATGACCTCCAGCGGCGCCCGGAAGGACAACAGGCCCAGCATCGGCGGGCGTGCCCCTTCCGGCGCGAGCCGGAGCTCCGGCAGACGGCGTGCCACCGCCCGTAGGGCGATCGCCGCCTCCGTGCGTGCCAGGGACGCGCCCGGACAGCGGTGGCGCCCCGCGCCGAACGCCAGGTGGTGACGGACGTTCGCCCGCTGCGGGCACATCCGTTCCGGCTCCGCGAACACGGCCGGGTCGGAGCCGCTGCCCATCAGCATGAGCAACAGCTGTGCGCCCGCCGGGAGTTGCGTGCCCGCCAGTTCCACCGGTCGAGCGGTGACCCGGCGCCAGGTGGTCACCGGCGGCTCACGCCGCAGCACCTCTTCCACCCAGGCCTCGGCCAGTCCGGCTTCCGGCACCAGCCGCGGCCAGAGCCCCGGTTCGCCGAGGGCCCGGCGCAGCACGGTCGCGATCAGCTGGCCGGTGGTGGACTGCCCGGCGATGAAGATGAAGAAGCAGGCGCTGACCGCGGTCGCCGTGTCCAGCGGTTCCCCTCCGGGCAGGAGGTGGCGGGACAGCGCTCCGATGAAGGACTCCGGCAGAAAGTCCCGCGACGACGTGGCACTGCGTACGGTGTCGGTCAGCCAGCGGTGGAACTCGCCGACCATCTCGGCCAGTTCCAGCTGCCGTTCCGCCGAGGGCCTGCCCCAGAACAGCTCCAGCGACGCGTCGCTCCAGCGGATCAGCGTGTCCGGCGTGACACCCCGGACGCCGAGCAGTTCCATGAGCACCCGGCACGGCAGGACCTGGGCGTAGGAGGCGAACAGGTCCTCGTGACCGTCGGCGTCGATCCCGGCCTGCGCCGCGTCCAGCAACTCCTCGGCGCAACGCTCGATCACGGGGACGGCGGCCGCGACCCGTCGGGCGTCGAAGAACCGGTTGACCAGCCGGCGCAGCCCGGCGTGGCTGCTGGTGCCGTTGTTGGCCAGTGCGGGTGGCAGGGTGAAACCAGCCTTCGCGAGCGTCCGCAGCGCGGCGACCGGCAGTGGGGCGACCGCGTGCTGGGCGTTGTCGGGCAGGAAGACCGCCGCGTCGGAAAGCACCCGCCGCACGTCCTGGTGGCGGCTGACCAGCCACAGTCCCGTCGCCTCGTCGTGGTGCACGGGCGCCTCGGCGCGCAGCAGGTCGAGCCACGGGTAGGGGTCGCGTACGAAGCCCGCACCGAACAGGTCGAGCCGGTCGCCCGGCACGGAAGCGTCCTGGATCCGGGCCGACGGCGGTGCGGCCCCGCGACCAGGCACACCGTCCGCCCCGGGGTCCGCCGTCGCGGTTCCCGAGGTCACTGCGTCCCTGTCCGGAAAAGTCACGCGCGGACGCTAACACGCACCGTGACCGTCCTCGCCGGCCTGTGCGCCGGATCACTCACCCGGTCGTACGGTCCGCCCGCCCCTGCCGCCGCCACTCCGCGCCCGGACCCGCCGTCAATGCGGCCCGGTCGCTCGAAGAGGCACCGGCCCTATGATCGACCCGGCCCTGGGGGCCGGGAGGGGCAGGGCACGGTGGACGAGGACGGTTCGTTGCGTGAAGTCGTCTGGGGGCGGGATCTGCCTCTGCGCTTCGCGCTCGTCAGCGAGGAGTGGGACGGGGAGCAGACGGTGTGGGCGCGATGCGTCGACGTCGAGGGGCTGTTCAGGACCCGGCGGAGTACCGGGAGCGCCTGACCCTCCTCGGCTGCGCCCCCACCGGCCGGCTTCTCAAGGCCGCCGAGCGGTGCGCGAGGAACGCGCCTGTTCCCTTCGGTGAACTGCACTTCACGGTGCACGACGTGGACGCCGAGCATCCGTAACCGGTGGCACCAGTGCTGGAACGCGCTGCGCGGCTGCCGGTGCGGCGGCGAGGCGCCTCCCGCGCCCTTCACGCTCGTCCGGCACGCCGCGGACGTGGCCCGGCAGGCCCTCGCGGACGTCAGCGTGGACACGGGAAGGCGACGTGGGCTACTTCGACGCGGTGGTGCCGTTCCTGGAGCGGATGGGCGTCACCGTGGTGCTGCGCTAGGCCGTTCACCGTCCGAGGTCGGTGTCCGCCTGCAGCAGGAGGAGCGCGATGTCGTCCGTGTTCCGGCGGGCGGGGCGGACCTCTTCCAGCAGACTGTCGATGACCAGGTCCAGGTCCCGGCCGGCCGCGTGGTCGAGACAGCGGCCGAGTCGTGCGACGGAGTCGTCGAGGTCGACGCCCGGCGCCTCCACCAGGCCGTCGGTGTAGAGGGCCAGCATCAGACCCGGGGCGAGAGACATCTCGGTGACGGGATAGGTGGCGTCGGGATCGACGCCCAGGAGCGGGCCGGGGGAGACGTCGAGGGGGACGGTGTGCCGGTCCGGCAGGCGCAGGAGCGGCGGGGGGTGTCCTGCGGTGGCGACGCACAGGCGTCCCCGGGCGAAGTCGAGGTGGGCGTAGAGACAGCTGGTGAACAGGCCGGGGTCGAGGTCGGTGAGGAGCCGGTTGGTCCGCGAGAGCACCTGGTCGGGAGGGGTGCCGAGGGTGGCGTGGGCACGGACACCGGTACGGACCTGCCCCATCAGCGCGGCGGCGGCGACGTTGTGTCCCTGGACGTCGCCGATCACGGCCGCCGCCGCGGTGTCGCCGAGGCGGAGCAGGTCGTAGAAGTCGCCGCCGATGTCCATGCCGCGGGTCGCGGGCAGATAGCGGGCCGCGACCCGCAGGCCGTCGACCGGGGGAAGGGTGTGCGGCAGCAGAGACTGCTGGAGGCCGTGCGCGAGCTGCTGCTTGGTGTCGTACAGGCGAGCACGGTCGAGGGCCTGTGCGACGAGGCCGGCGAGAGAGGTGAGGACTGCGCGTTCCTCGGCCGTGAAGGCGTGCGGACGGTCGTAGGACAGGATGCAGCAGCCGACGGGCCGGCCGGAGATGATCAGCGGCAGGAAGGCCCAGGCCTGCTTGCCGCTGACCATCGGGGCCTCGGGATAGATCCGACGCATCTCCTCCGGGTCGGTGAAGAACGAGGGGATGCCGGTGGCGAGGGTCTGGCCGGCGGGCGTGAAGGAGGTGTCCAGCGGCAGGCCGTCGAGACGATCGATGACGTAGGGCGGATAGCCGCGATGCCCGGTGATCCGCAGCCGCCCGGCGTCGGCCGCGGACAGGACCAGGCCCTGGGCGCCGAAGGCCGGCATGATCTGGTCGGCGATGAGGTCGACGACGTCCTGGACGCCCACGACCTCGGTCAGGGCGGCGGCCAGATGCGCGAGCTGGTACAGCTGGCCGGCACGGGCCGGGGAGGTGGTGTTCAGGGACCGCCGGGGAGCCGGAGAGGGCGGTGGCTGCGCATCGGCGGGAACGATGCGCACGCTGATGCCGCTGGCGTCGGGGTAGAGGTGGAAGTCCAGCCACCGATCCGGTGGGCGGCACGCGGTGAAGGCGACGGGCTCGCGGCTGATCACCGCGGCACGGTAGCGGTCCTCGTACGTCGGGTCGTCGAGCCAGGGCAGCGACTGCCACGGCAGGGTACCCAGCAGCTGGCCGGCGTCGCGGCCCAGCAACTCTGCGCCCCCGGAGCTCAGGTAGGTGACGCGCCCTTCCAGGTCCAGCGAGCAGGAACCGCCGGGCAGCCGCTCGGTGAAGTCGACGGCGGCCAGCGCCGGTGTCGCGACCGGCCGGCCGGCGGCGACGGACAGGATGCGGGGCCCGCCGACGTGGACCGGGCTCCCGGATGCGGTGGCCTCCTCGAGCAGCCGGGCCAGATTCCGGCACGCCGACGTGATGTGGCCCTGTTCCCGCCGGGTCATTCGCGGGGGTGGGTGGCGGGCCACATGAGCAGGATCGAGCCCCACCGCCGGACGCCGGTGACCGGTGCGGCGGCCAGGGCGAGCGGGTAGGGGAGCGCGACCGCCGTGCGGGGATAGGAGCGGGCCATCTCCTCCTGGCTGCCGACCCAGATCAAGCGGTCCTCGCGGACCGCGTCCGCCACCGGCGCCGGAGCGGCCACCGGTACTCTCGTCCACGGGGCGGCGAACTCGGCCGGCGCACCGCACAACACCTCGAGATGCAGCACCTCTTGGTCCGGTACGAGCAGATAGAGCGCACCGATCGCGGCACCAGTGCGCCGCACCGTCTCCGCGAGCGCCGCATCCACCGCGCCGACGTCGACGGCCGGGTCACCCGTGCTCGTCACGAGGCACCTCCAGCGTCGCCTATACGGGACGTTACGCCGACCGGGAGGGGGCGGCACATTCACCTGCGCACGGGCAGGGGCCGTGTTCCGCCGAGCGGCGGCGCGGCCGGGTACGCACCGGCGCGGGTGCACGGTGATCGCGCGGTCGGCGCCCCGCGTACGTACCTGGTGCGTGACAGCCGCAACCGGGAGGAAAGCAGGCGCGTCTCCGACCGCATACCGGCCGCGGCCGCGGTCCGGTACGCGGAACACAGGGGGGACCTGCGGTGAACGGAACCAGAGGCCGGACAAGACGGGGATCCTGGACGATCGCCTCGCTCGTACTGGCGTCCGTGGCGGTGGGGTGCCAGGACACGGACGGCGGCGGTAAGGGCCCGGGTGCCAAGTCGCCCGACCGGGGGCGATCGTCGCAGTCGCCCGGCGGCGGTGCCGGCCACGACGACGGGAAGGAGTCGGCCGAGCCCTCACCCCGCGCCTCGGACAGGCCGGCCGGTGGGCTGACGTGCGACCAGCTCCGCAACGCGGAACTGCAGAACTCCGAGCTGCGGTTGCCGGACGCCCCGCCGGGGTCCATCTCGTTCACCGACGGGCGGTGGGAGGGCGACGGCATCGTCATCGAACTCCAGCCGCAGTGCGACATCGGCGACATGACCGGTGACGCGGCACCGGACGCCGTGGCGCCCGTCAAGGTGACGACGGAGGGTACGGGCAGGTTCTACGCCCTGGTCACCTGGCGCAACGACGCAGGCACGCCGGTCCCCGCCGCCGCGGCCTCGCTAGGGGACAGGACCCCGGTGGAGTCCGTCGAGATCTCCACGGCGCCCCCGAAGCAGGCCACCGTCGTCCACCTCACCCGAGGTGACGCCGACCCGGCCGCTGTGGTGACGATCAGGCGGACCGCCGTCTACCGGGTGGCGGGTCCCGTCATGGCCGAGCTCCATCACAGCGACGCCCCGTACACCCCCTGAGCCCCACCGTGCAGGCCGCCGCGGGCTGCCCCGGGGACGGGGCCGGTCCGGCCCGCACCGACGGGGTTCAGCCAGGGATCCGTACGGCGAGCAGCGCGACGTCGTCCTCGTTCTGCGGCGGTCGGGACCGCTCGAGCAGATGGTCGGTGAACGGCTCCAGCGGTCGGTGGGCCAAGGACGCGGCGTTCCGGCGCAGCCGTTCCAGGCCCTCGTCCAGGGAATGGCCCGAGGCCTCGATCAGGCCGTCGGTGTAGAGCACGAGGGTCGAGCCCGGCGGCAGTGGCACCGTCGCGTCGATGCGGCCCTTCGGGGCCTCACGGGCCGCGACGCCCAGGAGGATGCCGTGGCCGTCGGTGAGGAAGTCGGCCACGCCGTCGTGCGTGACCAGCAGGGGCGGCGGGTGACCGGCGTTGGTCCACGTCATCTCGCACCGACCGTCGTCGGCCACCGTCATCCGGGCGTAGACCAGGGTTGCCATGGAGGCTTCGGCGATGTGCAGGGACGCGTCGTCGAGCCATTCGACGATCTTGCTCGGCGGTTCGTGCTGCGCCCAGGCGTAGGCGCGGAGCATGTTGCGCAGCTGCGCCATACCGGCGGCGGCGTCCAGGTCGTGGCCGACGACGTCACCGATGGCGAGAGCCGTGGTGCCGTCACTCAGCGCGAAGGCGTCGTACCAGTCGCCGCCGACCTGGGAGGCGTTGGGCGCGGGCAGGTAGCGGGCCGTCATCTCCAGCCCCGGCACGCTCGGCAGCTGAGGCAGCAGATGACGCTGCATGGTCTCGGCGACCTTGCGCTGCCGCTGGTAGAGGCGGGCGTTCGCCAGCGCCAGGCCGGCCCGGCGTGCGATGTCCTCGAGCAGCGCGATGTCCGCCGCCGTGAAGCGCTCCGGGCGCTCCGAGCGGCCAAGAGTGATGGCGCCCAGGATCTCCCGTACGCCGCGGATGGGGGCGATGGCCGCAGAGTGCATGCCGGTCATGTCGAACAGACGGCGCTGTTCCACCGCGATCCCCGAGTCCGGCGGCCCCTGGTAGGTCTCCGGCCCGGCCAGTGTGGACGCCACGCCGCGCAGGGCCCGGGACAGGGGCATCGGGGAACCCTCCGGTACCGGCGGCATCGGTCCCTCGAGTACTTCCCTGTGCACCAGCGCCCCGTTCTCCGCGTGCACCACGGCGCGGCGCCACACCTCGTCGCGTTCGGTGATCAGGTCGATGACGGCCCAGTCCGCGAGGCGGGGCAGCACCAGGTTCACGAGTCTTCGCAGCGCCTCGTCGACGTCCAGCGTGGAGGTGAGCGTCGTGGTCGTCTCGGCCAGCAGGGCGAGCCGCTCGAGCTCCGAGAGCGATGCGGTGGGCCGGTCCGGGAGTGCGGCGGGCAGACCCGGGGTGTCACGGGGGTGGAAGATCACCAGGGTGGCGGTGGTCCGGTCGTCGATGTCGCAGGGCGTGACCAGCCACGACACCGGCAGCAGCGAGCCGTCGCCACGTTCGATCCACTCGTCCGTCCCCTGGGCCGTGGCTCCGGCGAAGATGGCCTGCCGCACCGGGCACTGTGCCCGCGCGATGGGCTCGCCGTGGCGGTTGCGGTGCAGCATGTCGTGCGCGTCCTGACCGAGGAGTGCCGCCGCGGCCCGGCCGAGGAAGTGCTCGGCCCGGGCATTGACGCCGATGATGCACCCCTCGTCGTCCGTCAGATAGGCGCCCGTGCGCAGGGCGGCCAATGCCCCGGTCATCGCCGCTATGGCGTTGTCCGGAGATCCGTCGCCGACCGTTGCCACCCGCTCTGGGTCCGTCATGTGGTTGCCTCCCCTGGCCGAAGGGCCGTCCTGCCGTCCGCCGTCCGTCCCTGCCGTCTCTCCACATGCCCCGTCGGGCGGATGTGACGCCCGCGGGTCAGCCGGGCCGCAGGGCCTTGCGCCGGATTGGACGGGTTCGCCCTGCCAAGATGGACGCCCGGACTCTCCGACGGGAGAAGACCGCTGGTCCACCGTATGCGACGCGGCGGGCTGCCGAGTCGGCCACGGGGCGGCCCCGGGCCGCCGCGGGGGCCGGGCCTCGAGCCGTCAGCGGTTCTCCGCGGTCGGCCTTCCTCGCCTGCGGGCGCGTCAGCCGCCGGACCTGATCGGACGCGGCGACTTCCGCCGGCAGCGGGATTCGACGTGGACGAAGTCCCGCGGACCTGCCGCCGACGTGTACCCCGCGCCCTCGGGCACGGCGGAAGGACGCCGGCCGGCGGCGTCCGCACCGGGACGGCGACGGACGGCCCGTTCGAAGTGCGCCGACCGCACGGGGCCGGGCGTACCCGTCGGGCGGGCCGGTCCGCGGCACCGCCGTGGCGAGGGGTTGAGCACGGGAGCATGCTGGAGGAGAGCCGGCGCCGGCTCCGCTGGGCGGTCGTACGGCGAAGGGCGAGTGAAGGTCCCCATGGACGAAGACATGAGCGGCCGGCCGGGCCCCGGCGGGGACGGCCCCGCCGGCCTGCCGTGGTGGATCCTCGAGCAGCTGCCCGTCCCCGTGGTGTTCTTCGACCGGCGGGCCCGGCTCGTGTCCGCCAATCAGGCCACCCTGGAGTCGGTGACCATAACCCTGGAGCAGCTCGTCGGTCTGAAGCCGGGCGAAGTGGAACCGGGTGTCGTGATCGAGGGCGCGGAGGGCCTGGAAGCCGCGGTCGAAGAGGTGATCGCCACCGGCAAGGGCCGCAGCTACGAAACCCTCCTCCGCCCCGACCTCGGCCGTGAAGGCGTGTGGACGGCGGTCATCTCCCCGGTCAAGGACGGCTCCGGACACGTGCACGGCTGCTGCGTGGTGACCCTCGACACCACCGACCAGTACCGCGCCCGGGCACGCATGACCGTCCTCAACGAGGCCAGCATGCGCATCGGGAGCACACTGGACGTGGGCCGTACCGCCGAGGAACTGGCCGAGATGGCCACGGGGAGCTTCGCCGACTTCGTCACCGTGGACCTGCTCGCCCCCGTACTCGCGGGCGACGAACCCGGCACCCCGGAGCCGGGAACGACCATCGTGTTCCACCGGGCCGCTCAGCACTCGGTCCTGGAGGGCTGCCCCGAGTCCGTGCTGCCCGTCGGCGCGCGGCACACCTTCGTGCGGGAGTCGGCGATGGGGCGCGTGCTCGTGCGGGGAGAGGCCGCGCGCTTCGCCGTCGAGGAGGAGGAACTGTGGCGGTGGGAGGTGGACGACCCCGACCGTGTGCGCAGCATCCGCGAACACGGCATCCACTCGTTGGTGGTCGCTCCGCTCACCGCGCGACGCATCACCCTGGGGCTCGCCGTGTTCTCCCGCCACCGTACGCCCGAACCCTTCGACGACGACGACCTGCTGCTCGCCGAGGAACTTGCCGCGCGGGCCGCCGTGGCCGTCGACAACGCCCGCCGCTACACCCGTGAACACGCCACCGCCCTCGCGCTGCAGCGCAGCCTGCTGCCCCGGCGGACGGCCCGGCAGCAGGCCGTCGAGGTCGCCTCCCGCTATGTGCCCAACACGGCGGGCGCCGGGATCGGCGGCGACTGGTTCGACGTCATCGCCCTGTCGGGCGCCCGGGTCGCCCTGGTCGTCGGCGACGTCGTCGGGCACGGCGTCCAGGCATCGGCGACCATGGGCCGGCTGCGTACCGCCGTGCGCACGCTTGCCGACGTGGACCTCGCACCCGACGAACTTCTCACCCAGCTCGACGACATCGTGCTGAAACTGGACCGGGAGGAGTCGGTGGACCCCGCGGGCAGCTCCGCCGTCTCCGGCGCGACCTGTCTGTACGCCGTGTACGACCCCGTCTCCGGGCGGTGCACCATGGCCCGAGCAGGTCACCCGGAACCTGTGCTCGTCCGCCCCGACGGCAGCTCCGCCCACATCCCGCTGCCCGGCGGCCCGCCGCTGGGGGTGGGCGGACTGCCGTTCGAAGCAGCGGAATTCGACCTGCCGGAGCACAGCATCCTCGCCATGTACACCGACGGCCTGATCGAGTCTCCCGGACGGGACATCGACGCCGCGCTCGCCGTGCTGCGCGAGACGCTCACCCGTCCCGCCGGATCGCTGGAGGACACCTGCGACGCCGTGATGGCGGCCCTGCTGCCCGAGCGGCCCGGCGACGACATCGCGCTCCTTCTCGCGCGCGTGGGCCGCCTCGGCGCGGATCACCACGTCTCGTGGGACCTGCCCCCGGACCCGTCCGTCGTCTCGCGGGCGCGCAAGCACGTCGCCGCCCAGCTGGAGCAATGGGGCCTGGACGAGGCCGTGTTCACCACGGAAGTGGTCGTCAGCGAGCTGGTCACCAACGCCATCCGCTACGGCGGCGCCCCCATCCGGCTGCGCCTCATCCGTGGCACCGCCCTCATCTGCGAGGTGTCCGACGGCAGCAGCACCGCCCCCCATCTGCGCCGCGCCCGGACCTTCGACGAGGGCGGCCGGGGACTGCTGCTCGTCGCGAGTCTCACCGAATGCTGGGGCACCCGGTACGGCCCCACGGGCAAGACCATCTGGGCGGAGCAGGCCCTGCCGGGCGCATGACACCCCGTCACAGCTGAGCAGGCCACGACTCCCGCCCGACGTCGATGTCGGATTCCTGCCGGACAGCGGCGCTGGGGCGGTGTTCGACTGTCCCCATGATCACCACCCGGCCCGACCAGGCCCGTCACTTCCGCTCCCTGCACACCTCGTCGCGACCCCTGGCACTGGCCAACGCATGGGACGTCGCGAGCGCCCGCGTCATCGAGGCCGCGGGCGCCCCCGCGATCGCCACCACCAGCGCCGGCGTCGCCTGGTCGCTGGGCTCGCCGGACGGTGACGCCCTCACCCGCGAGCGCGCACTCGAACTGATCTCCCGGATCGTCACCGCGGTCGGGGTCCCGGTCACGGCCGACATCGAGGGCGGCTACGGGCAGACCGCCGACGATGTCGCGGAGACCGTCACCGGCGTGCTCGCGGCGGGTGCCGTCGGCGTCAACATCGAGGACGGCACCCGGCCCCCGGGCCGACTCGCGGCACGGCTGGCCGCCGCCCGGCAGGCTGCCGATCGGGCCGGCGCGGACCTCTTCCTCAACGCCCGCATCGACACCTACCTCTTCGGCCTCGGCGACCCGGGCACCCGGCTCGCGGAAACCCTGGACCGGGCACGCAGGTACGTCGACGCCGGCGCGGACGGCATCTTCGTCCCCCAAGTCACCGACACCACCACGATCGCGGCGCTGGCCCGGGACATCTCCGTACCGCTGAACGTCATGGCCGGCCCGGGCGCACCGAAGGTCGCCGAACTCGGCGACCTCGGCGTTGCCCGCGTCAGCCTCGGCCCGGGCGTGGCGCAGACCGCGTACGCCGCCGCTCGCCGCGCCGCGCGCGAAATCCTCGACACCGGCGGCTACGACTCCCTCGCCGACGGCATCGCCTTCCCCGAACTGGACGGGCTGCTCGCCGGGCCCCGCTGAACGGCCCGCCGGGGCGCGACCGGGCGAGGACCTGGCCGCGCCGGCAGCCGTCCTCGCAGGTAAATCGGTACGCAACACGGTCTCCCGCGCGTGACAATCACGGTTCACGAACGGGAGGACCCCATGAGCCAGGCGTACGCGACCCTCCAGGAGCTGCTGCCGCCCGACGAGTTGGCGGCTGCACTCGAGGCCGGCCACGTCACCCGCAAGCGCCACCCCGAACTGCCGCTCTCCCTCTACACGTACACGAGGACGTGTCAGTACGAGCGCGTGTGGAACCGGGTCACCGTGCGCTGCCGCGGCCTGGTCGCCGACGACGCCACCGGCGAGATCGTCGCCCTTCCGCTGCCGAAGTTCTTCAACGTCGGCGAGCACGAGGCGGGTCAGCCGTACGCGCCCGCCCTCCCGGACGAGCCGTTCGAGGTCTACGACAAGGTCGACGGCAGCCTCGCGGTGGTCTTCCACTACGCCGGCCGGTGGCGGGTGGCGTCCAAGGGCTCCTTCATCAGCGCACAGGCGGTGTGGGCGCAGCGCCTGCTGGACGGGAGTGACACCTCCGCGCTGATACCCGGAGTCACCTACCTCGCCGAGATCCTCTACCCGCAGAACCGGATAGTCGTCGACTACGGCGACCGCCGGGACCTGGTGCTCCTCGCCGCGTTCGCCAAGGACGGCACGGAAGTCGCTCTGACAGAGGCCGCGGCCGGGTGGCAGGGCATCGGCTCCGTCGTCACCGTCTGGCCCGCCATGCCGCTGGCCGAACTGCTCGCCCTGGCCGAGGCCAACCAGCTCCCCGGCGGCCGGACGGCCACGGGCACCGACGCGGAGGGCTTCGTGCTGCGCTTCGCCTCCGGCGTCCGGGCGAAGGCCAAACTGTCCGAGTACGTACGGCTCCACAAAGTGCTCACCGGCGTCACCGAGCGGGACATCTGGCGCAGCCACGGCGTCCAGCGCTTCGCCGGCCTGCCCGCCAAGCAGGTGGCGCAGACGCTGGGTTGCTCCGTGGCGGACCTCGCGGCGTCCGACGGCAAGCCGCTCGACTCGCTGTTGGAGCAGGTGCCCGACGAGTTCGACGCGTGGGTGCGCGAGGTGATCGCCCGGATCGACAAGGACGTGACCGACCGCGAGCGCGCGATCGACGAGGCGTACCGGTCCCTGGCCCCGCTCGCCACCGACCGGGGCGCGTTCGCCCGTGCCGCGAAGTCGCTGCCGGACACCGCCGTCCGCTCCGCCCTGTTCCTGCGTCTGGACGGGCGCCCGACCGAACTCCTGACCTACCGATCCGTCCGGCCTGCGACGGCCGACCCGTTCCAGACCGACGAGGAGAACTGACCGTGCCCGTGGTACACGTGATGACGGGGCTCCCGGCCTCGGGGAAGACCACCGCGGCGCGCATGCTGCAGGCGGAGTCGGAGGGCCGTATCAGGCGGGTGAATCTGGACGATCTGCGGCTCATGCTCGACATCCCGGCGCCCGGAACCGGCCGTTCGCACGCGCACGAGCAGACGGTGCTGGCGATCCAGGACGCGGCGGTGCGGTCGGCCGTCGACGGCGGGTTCGACGTCGTCGTGGACAACACACACCTGACACCTCACATCCCGAAGCGCCTGAAAGCCGCGGTGGCCGGTCAGGCCGAGTTCAAAGTCCACGACTTCACCGGCGTACCGGTCGACGAATGCATACGGCGTGACGCCGAACGGGACCGGCGGGTCGGTGAGGAGATCATCCGGATTCTCGCCGACAAGCACGCCAAGGCCCGAAGGGGCGGATGGCGCCTCACCGAGGACTGGCTGAACGACGAGATCCCGGTCGAGCCGTATGTCGCCGACCCGGCGCTGCCCGCGGCGGTGATGTGCGACATCGACGGCACCCTCGCCATCAGGGGCGCCCGCAGCCCTTACGACTTCACCCGCTGCGAGGAGGACCTGCTCAACGTGTCCGTGCGCGGCGCGCTGTTGTCGTTCCGGCGCGCGGACGGCGACGTGATCGTCCTGCTCTCGGGCCGTGGTGAGGAACACCGGGAGCGGACGGAGGCGTGGCTGCGCCGCCACGAGGTCCCCTACGACGAACTGTGGATGCGGGCGGCCGGCGACGGCCGGCGTGACGACGTCGTGAAGGCGGAGCTTTTCGACCGTCATGTCCGTCAACGCTTCGCGGTACGCGTCTCCCTCGACGACCGCGACCGTGTCGTCGCCGTCTGGCGCCGCATGGGCCTGCCCACGTGGCAGGTCAACTACGGCAACTTCTAGGCACCGGACCGCTGCGGCCCCTTCCACCCAGGGGCGGCGGCGCGGTGCCGGGCCGGACGGTGCCGTGGCTGCGACCACCGCCCGGCCCGGGTCCATACGCGCCTGCCGACAGGGGCCCGGTGCCCGTGCCGGCGGGCGCCGTCCACGGCCGCGTCAGCCCTCGGGCCGCAGTAGGCCACGCTCGTACGCCTTGGCCAGCCGCTGAGGTACGAGGTGTGACGCGCCGTCCACCGTGATCGGCACCAGTTGCGGCGTACTCGCCTTCCACTGCGCCCGACGGTGACGGGTGTTGCTGCGGGACATCTTCCGCTTAGGGACAGCCATGAGGACTCCAGGTCGGTGAAGGAACCAGGCCAGGCTACATGAAAATGATTACCGTTGGCGCCTGGGGGCTGTGGCCGGTGCTGCGCGGGCGACGATCCGGACCGATCGGTATCCGTACGACAGGAATCGGCGTAGCCGGTGGAAACGGACCTGATGCGATCTCCGTGTAACGCTTCGTCCATGCACGGCGCAGTTCCCGGCAGGGGCGCAAAAAAGCGACCTTCATGCGGTCAAGGCCGGGATTTCACCGCTGTGGTATTTCCCTCTGTGTGTCGACCGCGTTTCCGTGCCGACGAGGCTGTCTACGCGCCAGATTGGGAATCCAGTGAGCAATACCGAACCCCTGCCGGACCACTGGCAGTACGACCCCACCCAGGGCGGCGGTCACCGTCCTGTTCGCAGCGGGGACGGCTCCGGCACACGTCGGGCGGCCCTGATCACCCACACGATCGCCGACATCGCCGCGGCGTTCCTCGGGCTGTGGGTCCTGCTCCACCTGCTCGAGGCCAACAGGTCGAACATTTTCGTCGAATTCGTGCACGGTACGGCGGACCTGCTGGCGTGGTGGTCACAGGATATTTTCACGATGGACACGGAAGGCCTCCGCGTTCTCCTCAATTACGGACTGCCCGCAGTGATTTATCTGCTCGTCGGACACGGTGTCGCGTCACGGTTGCGACGTCTCTGAAAGAATTCACGAGCCGTTCGGGTCTGTGAAGAAGCGGCAGTTGCGCGGCGGAGGATGTGACAGCACGTCCGCACCCCCCGGGGCCGTTCGCTCGGCCGGGAGCGGCGTGCCGTTGGACGCCGCCCCGGCCGCGCCGTCCGCCGAGCCGGCCCGCGCAGCTCTCTTCACGAGCCGCAGCGCCCGTGGACGGCCGGGCTGTGCGGGTCGCGTGTGCGGGACGTGACAGCATCGGGTGCATGGTGGAACGGATCATCGCCGCGTGTGACGGGGCGTCGAAGGGTAATCCCGGGCCGGCGGCCTGGGCATGGGTCGTTGCCGGTACGGACGGCCGGGTGGCCTCCTGGGAGGCGGGCCCGCTGGGGAGGGCCACGAACAACGTGGCAGAGCTGACCGCACTGCGCGAACTGCTCCAGGCGACCGACCCGGTCGTTCCCCTCGAGGTGCGGATGGACTCGCAGTACGCGATGAAGGCCGTCACGACCTGGCTGCCCGGCTGGCGACGCAAGGGATGGAAGACGGCCGCCGGCACGCCGGTGGCCAACCGGGACCTGGTGGTCGCGATAGATACGCTGCTGACCGGCCGGGACGTCACCTTCGTGTACACCCCGGCCCATCAGGTCGACGGGGACGCGCTGAACGCGGCCGCCGACGCCGCCGCGAGTCACTCGGCCCGCTCGCAGCAGCCGGCCGGCTCCGCCGCGGGCTCCGTCCTGCCACCGCCAGAGCCGGTGTCACGGCCCGCGACGGCCGGACGCAACCGGCGGCCCGCGGAACGGCGCCCCCCGGCCGCGGGCTCCGCCCGGGGTTCGGTCGCGGCGAAGTTCCCCGGCCGGTGCCGATGCGGCCGGCCCTATGCCAAGGGCGAGACGATCGCGAAGAACACCGACGGCTGGGGCCACCCATCCTGCGCCACGGACGGCGGCTGAATCCCGCACAACGGCAGGCGCCGCACGGCGCGCGGGGCCGTGACCGGTCGTACCCGGCCGGGACGACGTTCCCCTCCACCCGCCGAGGCCCACGGCCGAGGATCCCCGGCCGGGCGTTCACCGACGTGGGCGACCGGCGGCTCAGTAAGTGACGTGGATGCGGCGCGCCGGGCCGTCCACCCGGATCCGTCCTCCGACGGGGACGACGAGTTGCGGATCGGTGTGGCCGAGGTCGACGTCGAACACCGCCATGGTGTCGGGGGCGTACCGGTCGAGAGCCCGTAGAACGGCCTCGCGCTGCTCCCGGCGGTAGCGCGCCCGGTCCTGCGGTTCGAGCGGGTTCTCGAACGACCAGCTCTTCGCCCTGCCCATCAGCAGCGCGGGGAACTGCCGCAGCAGCCCGCGTTCGCCCATGCTCCTGAGGATCCAGAAGACGTCCCGGGCGTGCGGCATCTCCTCCGAGGTCTCCAGAAAGAGCACGTCGCCCGCGTAGGAGTCGACCGGTTGCCCGACCCGGCCGGCCATCAGCAGCCAGGACAGGATCTCCACGTTGCCGCCCCAGCCGACTCCCTCGACCACCCGGTCGCCGTTGTGCCAGAACCAGCCTTCGGCGGGCTCCGTCTCCGGTTCGGTCTCGAACGTGCGCGGGTCGTCCCAGGGCCGGTTCACATCGCCGTACGTACTCGAGGGAGTGAGCTCGTACTCGCCGGACGTGAACAGCGCCGCCCGGAACGAGTCAGCCGTCAGCGGGTGCATCGCGCCGGGCCGTCCGAGCTCGACCATCACCGAACAGCCGTGGTAACCGACCATGCCCAGGTCCCGCAGGAACAGCAGCAGGTTGGTGTTGTCGCTGTAGCCGAAGAATGGCTTCGGGTTGGCGCGGAGAAGGTCTTCATCAAGGTGAGGCAGGACGGTGATCTGGTCGTCGCCGCCGATGCTCGCGATGACCGCCTTGATGTCGGGGTCCGCGAAGGCCGCGTGGATGTCGGCGGCTCGCTCCTCGGGCGTCGCGCCCGTCTTCCGGGTCGTCGGGTATTCCACCGCCTTCAGCCCGAAGTCCTCCCGGAGCCTGCGCAACCCCAACTCGTAGGGCAGGGGAAGGTGTCCGGGCAGACCGGAGGAAGGGGACAGCACCGCGACCGGATCTCCGGGGCGGGGCTTGGCGGGATGCACGGGAACCGTCATCCCGTGATCGTAGGACCGGAGAGACCCGCCGCCGAAACGAGTGTCCGGAGCTGCCGCGCACACTCGCCGCGACGACCGGTCGCGCGTCGGGCACCGGATCGTGGGCCCCGGGGCCCATGGTGGTGATGTCATCGCCGTCGCGTCGCCGAGCGCGCCGCCGCGGGAGGCCGGAAGGTGGCCGCAGACAGCGATCCGAAGGAGGAAGCCACCATGACCGGGCATGTGACCGTCGGTCTGGACAACTCGCCCGAGAGTCTCGCGGCGGCGCACTGGGCGGCCCGGGAGGCCGTGCTGCGCGGTGCGGACCTGCTTCTGGTGCACGTGGAGGAGTGGCCGCTGCCGGTGGCCGTGGCCATGCCGACCGTCACTCGTGACGACCACCGGGACTGGGCGGACAGGCTGCTGGAAGGCGCGATGGACGAACTGCGGCTCGCCCACCCGGGGCTTCGGATCTCCGGGCGCCGGATGTCGGGACGGCCCGCGGGCGCACTCGCCGTCGAGGCCGCCGACGCGGAAGTGCTGGTGCTCGGATCGCGAGGGCTGGGGACCGTGATGGGCGCTCTCATGGGCTCCGTCGGTCTGGCGACCGTCGCCGCCACGACGGCACCGGTCGTCGTCGTACGCGCCGACGGCAGCGCACACGGGCACGGCACGGACAAGGAGGTCGTGGTCGGCGTGGACCTCCACCGCCCCGCCGGCTCCGTTCTCACCTTCGCCTTCGAGGAGGCGGCCCGGCGCGGATGCACCCTGCGCGCCGTGCACGGCTGGAAGCTGCCCCTGGTGTTCGCCCACTCCGACGAGGCCCGGGCCGAGGCCGGGCGCGAGGCGGCGACCGCCCTCGGCGCGGCACTGCGGCCCTGGCGGCAGGAGAACCCGGCGGTGGCGGTGAGGGAACGGCCCGTGATGGGCGCCGGTGCGCAAGTGCTGGTCGACGAGGCCGCCGACGCGGGCCTCGTGGTGGTCGGCCGGCACATCCGCCGCGCGCCCCTGGTCCCGCACATCGGGCATGTCGCGCACGCCGCGATGCACCACTGCAGGGCGCCGGTCGCGGTGGTCGCGCACGAGTGACAGCGACGGGGACCTGTCGTGGCGTCGGGGCGGTCAGGCCCGGTCGTCGGAGAGCTGCTCGGGGAGTTGGACCAGCAGGAGCCGGGCGTCCACCCGCACGTTGCACTCGCTTATGGTCCGGCAGACCTCCAGGGTGAGGCCGTTCCTCGTCAGGAGGCGCAGGCTCACCGTTACTTCGCCCAGCCCCCGACGTGGGCCGTCCTGTTGCTCGAGCTGCCGGTAGAGAGAGTTCGGCCAGCGGTCCGGGTCGGTGTCCTGCCAGAGCCGGGGGCCGTCGGTACTGAAGCGGCAGTGCTGGCCGCCGTGCGGTTCCTGGAGCAGCGAGTGACTGACCGGCACGGTGCTGAACAGGGGCCCGAGCCTGGCCCGCAGATCGTCGTTCTCGACCAGGCGTTGCTGCTGCCAGTGCCGGTTGCCGGGGACCGTCATCCGCAGCGCGGCGAGCACGTACGGGTGCCCGCCGGGCGCCATGACGGGGTACTCGTCCTGCCACTGGGGCCAGGGCGCCGGCAGGTGTGCGGCCGGCAGCGCGCCGGGCCGGTGCGTGCTGCCCGGCAGGGGCACCACATGGTCGTTGTCCACGGCGGGATTATCACCCGAGTGCGGGGTCCGCGTCGTCGCGATGTCCATTTCCGGGCAACCTCGTTCGGACGCGCGTCCCACGACCGTGCACACGACCGGACCCGACGCGGACCAGTGGCGGGGCTGGTCCGGTCGTGCCGTGCGGCGAGGCCGGAGCCAGACGGCACCGCCGGCCGTCGCTGCGCAGTTGTACTGCTCACTCGGGTGCGAGGATGAGGAGTGGTGCAGGGGCGCGAGCGCCCGAGCGACGCGACACCGGGAGACGCCGTGCACGACGACCACCGGACTGCCGAACGTCCTGAGCGGGCGTTCCCCACCCCCAACAGCCTTACCGGGGTCGGGGTCGTCGTCCTGGACGAGGGCGGACGGCGGGTGCTGCTCGGGCTCGGCCACGACGGGCGATGGGAGCTGCCCGGTGGGAAGGTGGACCCCGGCGAGGGGTTCGAGCAGGCCGCAGCGCGGGAGTTGGCGGAGGAGACGGGACTGCGGGTGGAACCGTCGGCGGTGCGCATCGGGGCGGTACTGGTGGACGGAGAGCGGGGGCTCATGCGGGTGACGGGCGCCGCCATGGTCGCGCGGGCGGCCGGCACCCCGCAGGTGCGGGAACCGGACAAGATCGTGCGATGGGAGTGGTTCCCGGCGGAGGCGGTGCCGGAGCCGCTTTTCGCGCCGTCCGCCGCGGTGCTGCGGAGCTGGCGCATGGGGCCGACGGCCGCCGACGACCGGTTCCGCCGCTATCCCGTCCACCGGGAGCATGGAGACGGCGGCTCGAAGGGTTTGCGGTAGGCGGATCCCGAGTTCGCTGGCCCAGCCCGCTCGAGGTGGGCGGCGCCCGTCCGGTGACGTTCAGCGAGTGGCTTCGCCACGGTTCCTGGGACTTGTTGCCGCCGGGCCGGGGCCGCCGTTGACCCCCGGGTCCGTGACTGTCCCATGATCATCGTCGGACCGGCTCGACCCGGTGGGCGGGACGGTTGACAGCGGGGTCGTCCGATCGGTTGAGAGGCAACCCTCCGGCTGCCCTCAGGAAGGCCGGGCCGTGACCGACCCGTCCGGCTCGGCCTGCATACGGACGCCCAGGCCGTGGCTGATCCGGTCCAGGACATCGTGCACGACACGGCAGTCGGACGCGGAGGCGTGCCTCAGCCGCAGCCGCCGGGCCTGCAGTGGAACGATCCTGACCTCGTGGAGAGCGCCGGAGGCGGGATCGACCGAGGCGATGTGGAGCAGACGGAGGTCGTCACGGTAGCGCTCGTAACCGCCGATGCCCTCGTAGTCGTTGATCAGGTCCCCGCAGCCGTAGACGACGAGCCTGCCGCGGTACACCTCCACCGGCCGCGGATGGTGGGACGAGTGCCCGTGCACGATGTCCGCGCCGCCGTCGATCAACGCATGGGCGAAGCGGACCTGACTGCGGGGGACCTGGTAACCCCAGTTGGAGCCCATGTGCACGGAAACGACCGTCATGTCGCCAGGGCGTCTCACCTCGCGCAGCCGCGCCGTCACCTCCGCCGCGACGGCCGGCGACGGGTCGGCCGCGAAGTGGACCCCGCTGCGCCGGGCGGTGGCCGCCCACTCCGGCGGGACACCGCTGGACTCCATGCCGAGCGAGACCACGAGCACCCGTCCACCCTCGGGGAGCGGGAGGCTCACGCATCGCCGGGCGGCCGTCAGGTCCCGTCCCGCACCGACCGTGCGCAGGCCCGCGTCCGCCAGGACCGCGAGTGTCTCCTCCAGCCCGCGGCGGCCGTAGTCCAGGACGTGATTGTTGGCGAGGGCGCAGACATCGGGACGGGCCGCCGTGAGGCAGGGCAGATTCGCCGGGTTCATCCTGTAAAGGACCTCCTTGCCGGCAGCCGCGTCGTCGCTCCGGGTCACAGAGGTCTCGACATTCAGCAGCCGCACGTCGGGCCCGGCATCGTCGAGCACCGGCAGCGCGTCGCCCCAGGGCCAGGCGAACGGCACCGGGCGGGGGACCGTGCCGTTCATCGCCTCCGCCATCTCGACGTAGGCGCGCGCGTCCCGGACGTAGGGCTCGGACAGGGCCGGATCGCCGGGGTGCGGAAGGATCTGGTCCACACCGCGGCCGAGCATCACGTCACCACTGAGGAACAGGGTGACGAGGCCACCGCCCATGGCTCCACGGTAGTCCGCCCTGCCACGGTGCCGTCCTGGCCGCTTCTCCCGTGACCGCGGGCGGAACCGGTCGGAGCGCGGACCGGTTACCGTCGGGCGGATGCCGAAGCTGAAGGAGAACCGATGAGGCGGGTACTGGTCACGGGAGCGTCGCGAGGGATCGGCCGCGCCGTCGCGGTGGCGTTCGCCGAACAGGGCGACACCGTGGCGGTCCATTACGCGGCCCGGCGCGACGACGCCGAGGAGACCCTGCGGCGGTTGCCCGGCGACGGCCACATCGTGCTCGCGGGCGACATCAGCGATCCGGCCGTGGCGCGACGCATCGTCGACGATGCCGTGGTGGCGATGGGCGGGGTGGACGTACTCGTCAACAACGCCGCCGTTGCGCCCTCGGCCGCGAACCGGCACTCGGTGGCCGAGGTCTCCTACGAGGACTGGCAGCGGTCCTGGCACCGCATGATCGACGTCAATCTGCTCGGCGCGGCGAACCTGATCTACGGCGTCGCCCGGCACCTCATCGACCGGGGCGCGAGGGGCAGCATCGTCAACGTCGGCTCCCGTGGAGCGTTCCGGGGAGAGCCCGACTTCCCCGCGTACGGCGCGAGCAAGGCCGCGCTGCACGCGTTCGGGCAGTCGATGGCCGTCGCCCTGGCGCCGCACGGGATCTCGGTGACGTCCGTGGCGCCGGGCTTCGTCGCGACGGAACGGCAGGCCACGAAGTTGGCAGGCCAGGACGGCGAGGCGCTGCGTGGCGAGAGCCCGTTCGGGCGGGTCGGGACGGCTGAGGAGGTGGCGGAGGCCGTGCTCTACCTCGCCTCACCCGGGGCCGTGTGGTCGTCCGGCGCGGTGCTCGACCTCAACGGCGCGTCCCACCTGCGTACGTGAGGGGCCGACTGACAGGCCGATACGTAAGCGGTCACCGGGTGGGAACCGGCACCTGCCTGCGTGAGGGCCCGCGGTCCTTCCGCGGATGTCCCCACGTCTCTTTGCCGTTCGGCAGGGATCTTCCGGTCGCCGTGGCCGAGGAAGTGCCAGAGACTGGGCCCGGCCGCACCGACGGGACGAACGCCTCGGAGGAAGCGAAATGCGAAACGGTCGCAAGGATCCGACGAGGAGGAGACGGCGGCTCCGATGGCTGCCCGCCGCCGTGCTCGTCGGGGCGTTCGTTCTCGACACCTCCACCATGGGGGACGTCAACACGTTCCCTCTGCTCGCGGCCGCTCCTGGAGTGGCCGCGCCGGTTCTTTCCCTGCGGGGAACGATCGCCACCGGAGTGGCGGCGAACCTCACGGGACTGGCCCTGGTGTACGTGGAGCGAGAGCCGACCCGAGACGACCTCGTTCCCTTCGCCAGCCTGATCCTTCTCACCGTCATCGCAGCGGTCTTCAATGTGATCTTGACACGCGACAGGCGGCAGCTGGCAACGAGCCGTGAGGTGGCCGCAGCGGTCCAGCGCGCCGTGCTCCCGGACCTGCCTCGTCGTGCGGGGCGGCTGGCGGTGGCCGCCAGGTACGAGGTCGCTCATGAGGAGGCTGCCATCGGCGGTGATCTCTTCGCGATCCAGGAAACTCCCCACGGTGTCCGCATGCTCATCGCCGATGTGCGCGGCAAGGGGCTCCAGGCGGTCCGTACGGTCAATGCCCTGCTCGGTTCGTTCCACGAAGCGAGCAACCACCGACCGGATCTGCAGGGCGTCGTGCAGCAGTTGGAGGACCGGATGCAGGCCGCGATCAGACACTCGAGTGGAGAAGAAGCCGAGTCCTTCGCCACGGCCGTCATCGCGGAACTTCCCCCTGACTACTCCGTACTGCGCATCGCCAACCGGGGCCACCCGGCGCCACTGCTGGTCCACAACGGCAGAGCGGACCCTCTGGAACCGACCACGCCGTCGTTGCCGCTGGGCCTTGGGGTCCTCGCAGGCGACGAGGTCCATGTCGACCGGTTCGCCCTGCCCGTCGGGGCCACAGTGGTGCTGTTCACCGACGGTATCGACGAAGCCCGCAACGCGAACGGTGTCTTCTTCGATCCCGTTCCGGTTCTGTCCCGGCGCTTCCCGCCCGATCCGGACGCCGTCCTCGAAGCCGTCCTCGGCGCCGTCTTCCAGCACACCGGAGGTGGTCTGCAGGACGATGCCGCCCTCTTCGCCGTCACTCTGGAAGCTGACGCCGCAACCGCGGGGGACGTGGCGTCGCCAGAAGGCCGCTGATCTCCTCGTGCAGCCCGCTCGGCACACGGACGGTCCAGCGTTCGGCCGCCTCGGCGGTCAGGTCCCGGCTCCAGCGCCAGCCGTTCCGGGCCGCCGTACGCACTTCTTCCTCCCGGGCGGCGGCGGTGCCGGCCGTGTAGCGGGCCCGGTCGGCGGCGGGCAGGTCACCTTCCAGGGCACGGCTGGGGGTCAGCCAGTGGGTGGTGCTGTCGCGCAGGAGACGGCAGAGTTGCAGTTGCTGCGGCGCGACGACCGAGTGCAACAAGGCATGTGCGCGGGCCACTTCGCCGCGGGCCAGGACGTGGGCGAGCATGAGCGTCCAGTTGGTCAGCTCGTCGATGAGCTGCTGCGCGGTGTCGGCGGGCTCCGGCGGCCGGAACGCGGCGAGGCGCCGGGCGGCCCGGGTCAGACGGCCGGTGCGGTCCAGCAGGACAGCGGCCTCGGGACGGGGCAGGTGCACCATCCCCTCCCAGGTGGGGACTTCGCTGATGCCGGTGCCGGCGGGCGTGAGGTGGAACTCGCCGCGCATCAGGTCGTCGAAGACGACGGCGAGGATGCCGTACATGTTGGTGTACGCCAGCTTCAGCGGGGCGAGTTGTTCGAGGAACGCCCGGCCGTCGAAGTCGTCGAGGTGCTCGTCGACCACGTACAGATATGCCTCGATGTCGGAGTGGGCGTCGGCCTCGCCGAGGGTCCAGGACCCGTAGAGCAGAACGCCTTCCAGACGCTGGTCGGACCGGGCGATCTCCCGGAGCCGGGCGATGCGGGCGTCGAGTGCGGGGCAGGCGGAGCGGACGGACATGGTGGTTGCTGTCTCCTGAGTGAGCGGGCGGGCACGCCGGCGAACGCCCGGCGCATCGCCGGGCGGATGGCTGAGGCCGTGACGGCCGGCTCAGGAGACGCCCATGGGCGGGATTCTACGCGGCGGGGTGGGGCACGCGGAGCTGTACTCGCCTCCGGCGGACTTCTCCGTCTCCGCTGAGGTGGCCGGGAGACCGACCGGTCGAAGCGAGTCGCGCTCACGGGGGCCGTGCGCGAGCGCCACCGACGCGTCCGGCTCTGCTCACCGTCGCCGACGAGCCTCGGCCCGGTAGGCGCCGCCCTGATCGACAACCGTGTCCGGAGCCGCGGAAGTCGACCGACGTCGCAGGTCCGAGCATTGATCGTAGAAATCTACGAAGAGCCTGCTGACGCTTTCATGTCTTTTACTCCTGGTCGGCTCCACCCGGGTGCCTGTGTACTCCTCAACAAGTCGCAACGGAGCACAGCGCGTTGCGACGAAGCAAGGATGCCGTGGGCATCCTCCGGCATGGCGCGTGGGGAGCGCCGGCCGAAAGGGCCCGGCATCCGGACGCGACGCCGAGCGCGGGCGCGTGGTGCCGGCGTGAGGGTCCCGCAACAGGACCACCGCCGGTGGACCACTCTGCTCGAGCCTCCTGCCATCTTGCCGAACGAAGGAGAAAGCCGTGACTGAGACGTTATCCGGTCGACATGTCGAGATCGCGTGGCCCGACCTGGGTATCACCGTCACCGCGGAACTCGACGGTCGCAACGCCGTGCTGGCCGACGCGCTGTGGGAGTCGTTGCCCTACCGGAGTCTGCAAGGGCACGCGCTGGTCGCGGGACACCACCTGTATCACGTCGCACCGATCCCCTCGCTGCTGCATCTGCCCGCGTCCCACCGGTTCGATCGGCGCGAGGCACCTGACGGGACGGTCTTCTGTTCCGCGCTGCAGCACTTGGGCATCAAGTACGGCGCTCTGACGGAACCGATGCCGGCATCCCCCGTGGGCCAGGTCCGGCCGGACGACATGGCGGGTCTGGTCGAGGCCGGGCATGCGGTGTGGGACTCGGTCTATTCCACGAAGAAGCCGGTCCTGGTCGAGGTGCGCAAGGCAGGCATGGGAGGCGGCCACAGCATCCCCCGTCTGACCGCCGCCGCCCCCGACGCCGACAGCCTGATCGGCGACGTGTACGCGGAGACCGAGCGGATCTGGCTGTCCGAACCGCCCGAGCTCGCTGATCTGCACCGGGGGTGGGTACCGTCCGGGGCCGGGAGCTTCGGGACGGTTCTGCCCACCCTTCTGTTCGTCAACGGTGAGACGCGCCCGCTGGGGTATGCCGCCTACGGCGGCCTGGTCCGAGGCGTGGTCGACGGCATGCCGATGGACTCTCTGCGCCAGATGGCGCGCCTCTTGGTCGGTGTCCCGGCCGAGTTCCTGGGCTACTGCGGAATGGAGAAGTTGTGGGCCTTCACCCAGCGCCTCCTGTCCTGCGTCGACCATCTCGACCGCGACGACTTCCTGGCCGTGGTGAGCCAGATGGCTCTCTACGTCAACTGCCTGGGCGGCTGGAACCTGCACCTGTTCCCGTGGGACGCCGGAGACCACCTGCGTCAGCATCTCCCCGCCGATGTGGGCCGGCGGTCATGAGCACTCTGCCCACCCGCACGGACGCCCTCGTCATCGGCGGAGGAGTCATCGGCACCTCGATAGCCTGCCATCTCGCCGAGGCCGGCGTCCGCACCGTCCTGCTCGAGCGCGGCGCCCTCGGGTCGGGAGCGTCCGGGAGCACCGCGGGCGTCCTGCGTACCTACTTTCCCGGCGACCCCCGCACCGGCAGCCTCGCCGTCCGGAGCATGGCGGCATATCACGCCTTCACCGAGCGGACCGGAGCACCCCTCGGCCTGGAGCGTGTCGGTTTCCTGGTGGTGTTCACCGAAAACCACCAGGTGGAGGACTTCCGCCGCACCCGGGCCGCCCAGCAGGCCGCAGGGGTGGACGTCGAACTCGTGACCGCGTCCGAAGCGGTGCGGCTCAACCCACTGCTCAGCGAGCGCGCCGTCCTGGCGGCAGCCTGGGCGCCCGAGGCCTACGCCTGCGACCCCGCCGCCATCGTGCGCGGCTACGCCGCAGCCGCCCGGGATGCCGGCGCCGTCCTGTGCACGGAAACACCCGTCACCGGCATCGACCCCGACGGGCAGGTCCACACGCCCACGGGCAGCATCCGCGCCGGAACCGTCGTGTGCGCGGCCGGCCCATGGTCGGGAACGGTCGCCTCCATGGCCGGCGTCGACCTCCCCGTGACCACGTACCCCGTGGAACTGCTCCTCACCGCCGCGCCCGCCGCTCCGCTCCCCACCCTGCCGATGACCCTGCACGCCTCCTCCGGCCTGCGGATCCGGTCCTGGCGGGACCGCGTCCTCATCGGGATGGGCCGCCCCGGCCCGGACGAATCCCGGCAGGCGTGGCTCGAGCGGCTGTCCCACCGACTCGGCGCCACCTACCCGGCACTCGACGGCATCCGCCTTCATCGCGGGTGGAGCGGGGCCTTCGACGGCAGCCCGAACGGGACCCCCTTCATCGGCCGGCATCCCTCCCGTCCGTTCCTCCACGCGGCAGGATTCTCCGGCCAGGGGCTGTGCCAGGCGCCCGCAGCCGGAGAGATGATCCGCGACCTCGTGGCCGACAAGCAGCCGAGGATATTTTCGTGATCGTCTTGGGGTGCAACGGATTCACGCGCGTCTCGGAAATCTTCGCCGAGCACTTCGGCGCGGTCGGCACCGAACGGCACTACCTCCTCGGCCACGACGCGGGTGCGGCCCTGCTTGTGGACGGCGAACTGGTCGCCGCCGTGGAGGAAGAGCGGCTGAACCGGGAGAAGAAGACCTCCGACTTCCCGGTCAACGCCGTGACATGGTGCCTTGAACACGCAGGACTGACCTTCTCCGACATCGACCTTGTTGCCGTCCCCTGGGATTTCTCGACCGAGGTCCTGGACGGGATGCTGTCCGACATCACGTCCACGCCGATGGCACCCTCGGCGAAGCTGCACCTCATGCGGAACATCGGCGAGCTGTTCACCGGAGCCGTCGGCCGCGACGCGATCCTCGCCGACTTCGCCGCCCGCACCGGGTTCGCCCCCGACCCGGAAAAGGTGGTGTTCGTGCCGCACCACCTCGCCCACGCGATGACCGGCTACCGAATGGCGGGCATGAAGGACGCCGCGTTCCTCATCAGCGACGGCCGTGCGGAACGGTTCTCGTCGCTGACCGGCGAGATCCGCGACGGCAGGATCCGCGTCTTCGACGAGTCGACCATCGGCGCGGAGTATTCGATCGGGCTCCTGTTCGCCGCGATCACCCGGTACCTGGGCTTCGTCCCCAACAACGACGAATACAAGGTCATGGGTCTGTCCGGATTCGCCGAGCCCCCGTCCCCGAACCCGTTCCTCGAGCACATCGTCGAACTGCACGAGGACGGGCGGTACACCTTCTGCAGGCCCCTCGAGACGCACAACCCCCGCAGCCTCGAGCCCCTCTTCGAGCAGCATTTCGGTCCCGTGCAGGACACCCTGGAATACAAAGCCCGTGTCGCCGCCGCGGCACAGGAGATGCTGACGGTCGTCACCAGCCACCAACTCCGCGCGCTGGAGGCCAAGACGGATCTGGACCACCTGCTCTTCGAAGGTGGAGTGGCGCTGAACTGCCTCAACAACACTCCGCTGTTCGAGGGGTCGCGGTTCGCCGACATGGACGTGAGTTTCGGCGCCAGTGATACGGGCATAGCCATCGGCGCCGCGGTTCACGCCTGGGTCAACCACCCTGACAACACCGGCCGGCAGATGTCAGCGCCGCCGGTCACTCCGTACCTCGGACCGGAATACGACGACTCGGCGATCGAACAGGCCCTGAGGGACTTCGACGGTCGAGTGGTATGGAGGAGGCTGACCGACGACGAGGTCGTCGCCCAGGTGGCGGAACTGCTCACCGAGAAGGTCGTCATCGGCTGGTACGAGGGCCGGACGGAGCACGGCCCCCGGGCGCTGGGTCACCGCAGCATCCTTGCCAACCCGAAGTTCGCGGATATCAAGGACATCATCAATACCAAGGTCAAACACCGCGAGCCGTTCCGCCCGTTCGCGCCGATCGTGCTCGAGTCGGACGCGCCGAAGATCTTCGAGATGGGCCGCAAAGCGCGTTCGCCGTACATGACGTTCGTCTTCCCGGTGCGGCCGGAGTTCCGTGACGTGATCCCCGGTGCGGTCCATGTGGACGGTACCTCCAGGGTGCAGACGATCAATGATCAGCACACACCGCGGCTGGCGGCCCTGCTACGCCGGTTCACCGCGCTGACCGACGTTCCCTGTCTGATCAACACCTCGTTCAACGTGGCGGGCGAGCCGATCGTCTGCACCCCTGCCGACGCGCTGAACTGCTTTCTCGGAACGGAGATCGATCACCTCATGCTCGGCAACTGTCTCGTCACCAAGGCGGAGGCCGTGACGGGACCGAACCTGACCCGTACCCCGGTCGCACCGGAGCACATCGCCGGCGTCCGGCCGTGATGACCTCCGCGGCAGCCGCCGGACCGCGCTGATTGCAGCGCTCACCCCAAGGCGACACCCGCGGGCCACCTGCCGCCCCGGATGCGATGACCCTCACGGGCAGAGCATCCGGGGAGCCCCACCCAAGAAGATGAGGAGTCACCATGACCGCACACATCCAGGAAACGAGCATCCAGGAGATCGAGCGCGCCTGGATGGACCAGGCGATCAGATCGGCCCGCGACAGCGTGACGAACGGCGGCGGTCCTTTCGGCGCCCTGGTCGTGAAGGACGGCGAGGTCGTCGCGATCGGGAACAACCAGGTCACCGCGACCCTGGACCCGACGGCGCACGCCGAGGTGGGCGCGATGCGCGCCGCGTGCAAGCGACTGGACACCTTCTCGCTCGAGGGCTGCGTCCTGGTCACCTCGTGCGAGCCGTGCCCGATGTGTCTGTCCTCCGCACTGTGGGCGCGCGTCGACCGGATCGTCTACGCCGCCGATCGGCACGATGCCGCGGTGGCCGGCTTCGACGACCGAAGGTTCTACGACCTGTTCGACAAGAAGCCCGCGTCGATGTGGCCGATGCCGGTCGAGCGGCTGGACGTGGCGAACCGTACGGCGCCGTTCGACGAGTGGCTGGCCAAGTCCGACCGTATCGACTACTGACGGGGAGTTCTGTTGGAGATCCAGCGGAAGCACACGATGCACCACTCGACGATCCTCGACGCCGGTCCGGACACCGTCTGGGCCGAGGTCCGCGACCCCATGAAGGTGGTGAAGATCGTGTCCGGCCCTGCGGTGAAGAACGTGAGCTGGACCGAAGGCGGCGCGCTCGAAAGGGTGCCGTCCCGGTACGACTTCACGCTGGCGTTCAACGACGGCCTCGTCCAGCAGGAGGTCGCCGGCCGCAACGAGGTGGAGCGATCCTCCACCTACCGGGCCGTCGCGCCGACGATGGGCATCCTCAGCTATGCCGCCACCCTTCGCGTCCGGCCGGTGACCGACGATCCGGACCGCAGTTACTTCGAGTGGTCACGGGAGCTGGAGATGGCCGACGACGCCGACCCCGACGTCGTCAAGGCGATCCTCGCCATGATGGAGAAGCAGACCGACTCCGTGCGGGACCATTTCGCATCGCCGAAGAAGTAGCCGGCGGTGAACGAGGCGAGAGGCGCGGGGCTCCCGGAGCGTGAGCGGGAGCCGCCGGGGTCCACGGCGGAGTCGGACGCGGGGGCCGGCGACGGGGCGGGGGCCGAGCCGGCGGTCGTAGGCGCTCTTGCCGCCTCCGGCCGCCCGGCCGACCGGGGGACGCCGACGACACTCGTGCTGCTGCGGCACGGCGAGACGTCGCTGACGCCCCAGAAGCGGTTCTCCGGCAGCGGCGGCTCGGACCCGCCGCTGTCCGAGACCGGGCGGCGGCAGGCCAGGGCGACCGCCACTCTGCTGGCCGCCCGCCGCAGCGTGCAGGCGATCGTCACCTCACCGCTGCGGCGCGGCCGGCAGACGGCGGAGGCGGTCGCCGCGCGGCTCGGCCTGGACGTACACGTCGAGGACGCCCTGCGCGAGGCGGACTTCGGCGCCTGGGAGGGGCTGACCTTCGCGGAGGTGCGCGAGCGCTACGCCGATGATCTGTCGGCATGGCTGGGGTCCCCGGCGGCGGCGCCCTCTGGCGGCGGCGAGCCGTTCGAGGCGGTGGCACGTCGGGTGGCGGCGGCGCGGGATGTACTGCTGGAGCGTCATGCGGGGAAGACCGTGCTGGTCGTCTCGCACGTCGGCCCGCTGAGGACGCTGGTGCGGCTGGCGCTGGACGCGCCGCCGCAGTCACTGTTCCGGATGGAGCTGGCGGCGGCGTCGCTGTCGGCGGTGACGTACGACGCGGACGGGAGCGCGTCGGTGAGGCTGCTCAACGACACGGGGCACCTGCGGTAGGCCGGGCCTCGTGGAGCTCGCGACCGCAGGCAGCCCCGGCGCCACGCGGGGCACCCTGAGCTGCGCAGACGAAGGCACGGCACCCGGCTCCTCCGGACCGGCCGGCCGTGCAAGGCCGGGCGCAGCGTGATGAGGACGACGCAGGTGTGCCGGTGAGGGGGGACGCCGTCGCCGCCCACCGGGAGTGCCTGTGGACGGCTTTTCAACCGCCCTGCCACCGGCGCAGCTCTCCGCCGGAGCCGTCCGACGCAGCGGCCGGCGGGCCCTCCGCAGCCCGGTCCGGCGTTGCGGAGGGCATCAGGGGCCGGCCCTCGGCGTCCTCCGGTTCGCAGCGGCGCGTGCAGAGCCGGACCGCCCGGCGGCGGATCCGCAGCGGCAGGCAGCGGCATCGACGTGCCGGCCCTCCAGGTCAGGCGGGCCGCCCGACCTGGACCGCGCCCGGCAGGCCGGCACGAGAGCCCAACGGCCCCACCAGGCCGTAGTGGTCGCGCAGCGTACGGCCGGTGTATTCGGTACGGAACAGGCCGCGAGCCTGGAGGATCGGCACGACCTGGTCGACGAAGTGGTCGAGCCCGCCGGGAAAGTACGGCGGCATGATGTTGAATCCGTCGGCCGCTCCCTCGGTGAACCACTCCTGGAGGTGGTCGGCGATCTGGTCCGCGGTGCCCGCCACCACCCGGTGACCGCGACCACCGCCGAGGCGGGCGATCAGCTCCCGCAGGGTGAGCCCCTCCCGCCGGGCCAGCTCGGCGACGAGCCTGAAGCGGCTCTTGTTGCCGTTGATGTCCCGCTCGTCCGGGAGTTCCGGCAGCGGCCCGTCGAGTGGCAGACCCGTCAGGTCGGTCCCGAGCATCCCCGAAAGCTGGGCCACGCCGTACTCGGGCACCTGGAGGTCGGTGAGCTGCTGTGCCAGGGCACGGGCCTCCGCCTCTGTCGAACCGATCACAGGGCAGACGCCGGGAAGGATCCTCACGTCGTCGGCCGCGCGACCGTGGCGGGCCGTCCGGCTCTTGAGGTCCTTGTAGAACGCCTGCGCGTCGGCCAAGGTCTGTTGCGCGGTGAACACCGCTTCCGCGTACCTGGCGGCGAACTCCTTGCCGTCCTCCGAGGATCCCGCCTGCACCAGCAGCGGCCGCCCCTGCGGGGAGCGGGGCACGTTCAGGGGGCCGCGCACCTGGAAGTGTGTTCCCCGGTGGTCGATCGGCCGGACCTTGTCGGTGTCCGCGTAGACGCCGTTCGCACGGTCGAGAACGATCGCGTCGCCCTCCCAGCTGTCCCACAGCTTCACTGCGACATCGACGAACTCCCGTGCCCGCTCGTAGCGGAGGCCGTGCTCGAGGTGTTCGTCCCGCCCGAAGTTCCGGGCCTCGTCGACGTTCCCGGAGGTCACGATGTTCCATCCGGCCCGGCCGCCGCTCAGGTGGTCGAGGGAGGCGAACGCGCGGGCCGTGGTGAACGGTTCGTTGAACGTGGTCGAGACGGTGGCGATGAGCCCGATGTGCTCGGTGACGGCGGCAAGCGCCGACAGGAGCGTGAGCGGTTCGAAGCCGCCCAGGGCGTTGTGGCGGACGTTGCCCGGCAGGGTCAGGCCGTCGGCGAGGAACACCGAATCGAGCAGGCCACGTTCGGCGGTCATCGCCAGCTGCTGGAAGTACGTCAGGTCGGTGACGCGCTCCGGTTGGGTGAGGGGATGTCGCCAGGCCGCGTCGTGGTGACCGGCGTTCATCAGAAAGGCGTTGAGGTGCAGGTGGCGAGGTGGCGAGGAAGGCATGGCGGAGTCCTTGGCGGTGAGGGCGGGGGAGACGGAAAGCGGGCGAAAGCGGCGGCAGTCGGCAGGAGCGGGAACGGGATCAGGCAGCAGAAGCGGCCGGTTCAGCCGTTCGCGGGGACCCGCCAGGAGCTGAGCCGCCGTTCCAGGGCGACCAGGAGCTGATTGAAGGCCACGCCGATCGCGGAGATCGTGATGATCCCGGCGTACATCTGCGGGATGGCGAAGTTGTACTGGGAGCTGTTGATCAGATGGCCGAGTCCCGCCTTGGCGCCGATCATCTCGGCCGCGACCAGCACGAGGATGGACACCGCCCCGGCGAGCCTGATCCCGGTGAAGACCGCCGGCACGGACGCCGGGAGGATCACCTTCTGGAACAGCCGGACCGGGGACAGGTCCAGCGATCGGGCGAGCCTCAGCAGCGTCGGATCCACGGAACGCACCGCGCTGATCGTGCTCAGCAGCACCGGCCACGTGCAGGCGTACACGACGATGGAGATCTTGGACGTCTCCCCGATGCCGAGCAACAGCACGAACACGGGAAGCAGCGCGAGGGCGGCGGTGTTGCGGAACACTTCGAGCAGCGGCCCGAGGAGGTCCGCCACCGGCCGGTACCAGCCGATCAGCAGCCCGAGAGGGACGGCGAACGCCACCGCGATCGCGAACCCGCTGAGCGAACGGGTGAGGCTGGCGCTCGCGTTGTCGGCGAGCTGCCCGTCGACGGCGAGCTGCCACCACGCCCGGGCGACCTCACTGAACGGAGGCAGGAACGTCCGGTCGACCAGCCCGAACCGGGGCGCCGCCTCCCACAGCAGGAC
This sequence comes from Streptomyces sp. Tu 2975, assembly GCF_009832925.1. Classification (GTDB taxonomy): domain Bacteria; phylum Actinomycetota; class Actinomycetes; order Streptomycetales; family Streptomycetaceae; genus Streptomyces. The sequence goes on along the minus strand of NZ_CP047140.1, from coordinate 578,605 downwards.
CAGCGCCAAGACGGCCACCGATGAGGTGCCGGCCCTGACGAGGCCGTACGCCGACCGGCGGGCGGCCGAGCGGAACCGCTTGCGGCGCGGCGGGGAGCGGCCGGGGCGGCCACCGGCTGCGGAGCGGCTCCCTCGGGGCGCGCCACGGGATGCGGGGCGAGGCCGGTGCCGGCTTCGGTCACGGGACTCATACGGCGACTCCTTCTCTTTCCTCCTGCTGGGCCCTGGACACCTCGTCGCGCAGCAGGGACCAGATCCGGTGCCGGTACCGGGCGAACTCGGGACTGGAACGCGGATCGTCGCTGCTGGTGCGGGCGGGCAGGTCGATCGGTACGACTTCCTTGATCCGGCCGGGCCGGGAGGTCATGACGGCCACGCGCTGTCCCAGGTGGACGGCTTCGTCGATGCCGTGCGTGATGAACACGACCGTCTTTCCGGTGCGCTGCCAGATGCGCAGCAGCTCGTCCTGGAGGGACTCCCTGGTCTGGGCGTCCAGCGCCGCGAACGGTTCGTCCATCAGCAGGACGTCCGGGTCGTACGCGAGGCTCCGCGCGATCGCGACGCGCTGCCGCATACCGCCCGACAGCTCGTGCGGATGACGGCCCTCGAACCCGCTCAGCCCCACCAGGTCCAGGAACTCCCGGGCGCGGGCGGCGCGTTCACGCCTCGGTACGCCGGTGGCCTCCAGACCGAACTCGACGTTGCCCTGGGCAGTGCGCCAGGGCAGCAGCGCGTACTGCTGGAACACGATGCCACGGTCCAGGCCCGGCCCGGTGACCGGTGAGCCGTCGAGCAGGATGCTGCCCGAGGTGGGCCCGGACAGGCCTCCGAGCAGGTCCAGCAGGGACGACTTGCCGCAGCCGCTGGGGCCCACCACGACGAGGAACTCGCCGGCGCCGACGGTGAGGTCGATGCCGTCCAGGGCGGTGACCGCGGCCCGTTCGCCGTCCCTGCCCTTGACGGGGAACTCCTTGCGTACACCGTCGAGAACGATTTTGGCCGTGTGCGCGTTCACGGAATCAGCCATGGTGCTCCTCACCTCCCGCCCGCTGTCGCTGTCGCTGTCGCTGTCGCCTTCGGCGCTGAGGGCGAAGGCGACGCGGACGCCGCGTCGTTGTATGCGTTGCTGTAGAGCGCGTCGGACTTGACCCGGCCCCGGTCGATGTCGCCGCGCTCGGCCAGCCAATCGATCCAGAGCCGGAATTCGTCCTTGGCGATGCGACCGCCGGGCCGGGCGACGCCGAACGACCTCCAGTAGCGCAGCGTGGCGACGTCCTCGTTCCGTCCCCGCTTCTTGACGATCTCCGTCATGCGCGCGACTACCTCGTCGCGGGGCGTGGTGCGCGACCAGTCGAGCGCGCGCCCGACGCCCGTGACGAACGTCCTTACCGTGTCGGGGTTCTGCTCGATGAACCGCTCGGTCATGACGTACGTCCCGGCGCTGAAGGAGCCGAGGAGCTGGTGGTCGGTGAAGAGCGGCCGCAGGCCGCCGTTCGCGAGCGCCTTGTCCCGGAGCACACCGCTCAGCACGGCGACCTCGATCTGTTTCTGGCGCAAGGACTGCTCGGTGTTGACCGGAGGCACGACGAGCGACTCGACCTTGGCGGCGTCCGCTGCGTGGAGGCCGCTGCGCTGGAGGTATATGGCCAGCATGGCTTCCGAGTGGGCGCCGAGGGTGTTCATGCCGACCCTCCTGCCGATGAGGTCGCGGGCGGAGCGGATCGGGCTGTCGGCGAGTACGTAGTAGCCGCTGTAGGCATCCCTGTCGGAGCCGTAGTAACTGATGACGGCCTTGACCGGAGCGCCGTTCGCGGCGAGCTTGACCACCGCGCCGTTGAACGCGCCGCCGAAGTCGGTCTGACCCGTGGCCGCCGACTGGATGTCCTGCGGGCCGCTGATGGTGTTGCCGACCCACTCCAGCTTCACGTCCTCCAGATGCCCGAGGTCCTGCGCGAGTTCTGCGGGGGTGACCTGGCCCGTCCAGCCCTGGTAGCGAAGGGTCCTGGTCCGGCCCTTGCCGGAGGATCCACCCCCCACGGCCCTGCCGCAGCCGACCGCGACCGCCGAGAGACCGAGCAGGGCGAGGAACCGGCGTCGGTCCGCCGGGGGCAACGTGCTCATGGGAACTTCCTGTTCAGGGAGAGAGGGGGAGGGACGGCGAGAGAGCGGAGACATGGGGCGCCCGGGGCTCAGGTGCTTGCGATGAGGGTGAGCGACTCCCGGCCGGTGAGCGCACGGGTGAACCCGTCCACTGCCTCCAGCAGCCGCAGCTCGGCTGCCGGGTCGACCCGGCACGCGTCCGCTCCCAGACGCTCGATCGCCGAGTCCAGCAGGAATGCACCGGGCACCACATGGCGGGCGCCCAGCGCCGACAGCACGGGTCGCAGGGCGTAGTCCATGGCGAGCATGTGCGCGAGGCTGCCGCCGGTGACGAGCGGCAGCACCGTCTTGCCTGCCAGCCCGGCCTGCGGCAGCAGATCGAGGAACACCTTCACAAGGCCGCTGTACGAGGCCTTGTACACGGGCGTGGCCACCACGACGCCCTCGGCGCGCGCCACGGCCTCCAGCGCCTGACCCAACGCGGGGTGCGCGACGGACCCCCTGAGGAGTTCCTGCGCGGGCAGGTCCCGTACGACGATGTGGTCGGCGCCCTGCCCGCCGACCGCGAGCCGGTGGAGCACGTGCTGGACCACGCGGGCGGTCCGGGAATCGGCGGACGGGCTTCCGGAAATAGCGACGACGGACGGCACAGCAGCCTCCTGGGCGAAATACGGCAGCCCGGCACAGTCGCAGCGAGGGAATGCCGAAGAATGGCGAAGAATGGCGAAGAATGGCAGGAAGGAAAGACGGGCGCCGGAGGAAGAAGGACTCACCCCATGGCCGGGCCGCGAGCGCGGACGAGGCGGGGCCCGCGGACGAGGCGGGGCCCGCGGACGAGGCGGGGCCTGCGGACGGGGCCGGCACCCCCACGAATCAGGCGAGGAGCGACGCGCCGGAGGGCCACCGAGGCCCTGTCCGGGCGATCTTCTCGGCCCGGACAGCTCCTAGCAGCCGCAGTGGCGGAACAGACAGAGGGCGCTGGCGTGCCGTCGAAGATCGACGTGGCGCCGCGCGGTGAAGTTCGCTGACTGGCTCACGTCCATGAGGCTGGCAGCGCGGATCAGCCACGTCAATGCGGGAATCGGTGTCGTCTCACATGCCGAATACCTCGCCATGCGCCTGAAGTCCGCCGTTCACAAACCGTTTTCGCAGCGGCCGGAAGGCGGTGCGTCGCCCCACGTCGCCGCGTGGGGACGAGGCCGATCAAAACCCCGCGGCACCGTGCCCCGTACACGACGGACCGGCCGGCGCGCAGTGCGCGCCGGCCGGTCGCGAGGCACCCGTGTGCAGGGGGCCACCGGTCTACGGGGAAGCAGACCCGCGTGGCGAAACGGTGCAGCGGCCGTGCCTCGACATCGTCGGGCGGGTCAGGCCGCGGGTCCCGTTCGCCAAGCGAAGGACGTCACATGTCGCCCGGTGCGATCCGGCCGCGCCAGCCGCCGGACTCGCCGCCCTGGCTCTCGATGTAGTCCTTGAACCTCCGCATGTCCCCCTTGACGCGCCGGTCGATGGTGCCGGTGACATCGGCGACCTTCTCCGCCGGACCGGACGGTTCGATGTCCATGACCAGCTCCACCCGCGTGTGCGTGTCATCCAGACGCTCGAAGCGGACGGTGCCCTTCTGCTGTGTGTCACCACTGACGGTCCGCCAGGCGATCCGCTCGTCGGGGAACTGGTCGACGATCTCCGTGTCGAACTCGCGACGCACCCCGCCGACCTTGGTCGTCCAGTGGTTGTGACGGTCGTCGATCTGCCGGATCTCCTCGACGCCCTCCATGAAGCGGGGGAACTCCTCGAACATGGTCCACTGGTTGTACGCGGTCCGCACCGGAACCTCGACCTCGACGGCTTCCTTCACGGTGCTCATCAGTGCCTCCTTCTGTTCTGCGGCGATCCCTCTTTCAGCACGGCGCCGGGTCCGGGGAGCGCCCGGACCGCCCGTGCTGAGCTCCGGGTACCCCGTTACGCCCGGTCCTCACGTCCCTCTTCGCCGCGCCCTGGCGCGAGGGCCCGCTCCGCCGCGCGCGGGGGTCGCCGGAGCACGGCACGTGGCCCCGGCTCCGGCGGTGTCTCGGTACGACATACGCCTCGGCCGGGGCCACGATCGGTCCTCCGTGGGAGGTGCTCCGGCGACGATCAGTCCCGGGCCGGTCGGCCGGTCACCGTGTTCTCCTCCCCGACGCCATGGCGGGCGCACCGTTGATCACGAACTGCGAGCCCGGTTCGATCACCACATGGCCCTCGGCCGAGTTCGTGACGGTCACGTCCGTCAGGGTCGCGCTGCCACGGGCGCCGCCGTGGGCCAGGATGCCCGAGCCGTTGTTGGACCTGTCGATGAGGACGTTCTGGATCTGCACGCCCGGCACGGCGCCCCCGCCCGACTTGAACTGGATGCCGTCGTACGTGGAGTCGCGGATCTCGGTGTCCCGGATGGTGACTCCGGGGATGTCCTGTCCCGCCGCGAAGAGCGTGATCGCGCCGAATTCCTGTGCCTCACCCCAGAAGGCTCCGCCCGTGCGGTGCAGCGCGTTGCCGGCGATCAGGGTTCGGCCGGAGAAGGGCAGCGGATCGTGGTCGGTCGCCAGCATGATGCCGGGGTAGTTCATCGTGTCGGAGATCAGGTTGTTTTCGATGGTGTTTCCGTAACCGCCGTAGATTGCGACGCCGTTGGCCCGCCAGGGAAGCTGGACGGTGTTGTTGCGGAAGTGGTTGTCGTGACCGATGTCGGTGGCGGGATCCTTGACGTACCGGCTGGCCCACACTGCCAGGGCGTCGTCACCGGTGTTGCGGAACGAGGAGTTGAACACCGTCGAGTTGCGCGTGCCGTTGGCGAAGTTGATGCCGTCGGCGTACGTGTTCCTGATGCGCATCCCGGTGAACTCGAGGCCGTCTCCCGGACCCCACAGCTCGGGGATGTTCGAGTAGTCGCGGCCGACCCAGGCACCGACGTTCGCGTGCTCGATCCACACGTTGGAAATCTTGGTGTCCTGGCCGAACCGGCCGTTGAGACCGACCCCGCCCTCGGCGTTGCCGTCCCCGCCCCGGATGGTTCCCGAGCCGAAGATCGCGATGTCGGAGATCCTGGTGTTGTCGTCGATGTCGAAGCCGAAGTTGCCCTCGTGGGGGTGGTTGATGCCGCCCGCCTCGTGGGGCGGGGTCAGCGTGTAGAGCTGGGAGTGCCACATGCCCGCGCCGCGGATGATGACGTCCCTGATGCCGACCTGGTTGTGGGTGCCCCGGTCGAGCGGGTCATCGGTGAGGATCTTCTGCTCCTGGCGCCACTGCCCCGCCGGGATCCACACGCAGCCGATGTCACCCTTCTGGTCGGCGGTCACCGCGCGCTGGATGGCGTCCGTGTCGTCGATCCCGTCGTTGGGCACCGCTCCGTAGGACGTGATCGAGGTGCACCCGGCCGGGGGCTCGCCGGTGGGGCCACCTGCTCCAGGTCGATCAGGTCGATGATGTAGAAGGCCGCAGAGTCGCCCGCGTCGCGTTGCAGCCGGAACTTCGTACCGGGCGGATAGGTCTGCGACAGCAGCGCGTGGGACTCGTCGAACAGGCGCCTGGCATCGGCCTGCGGGGTGTTCGTCAGCCCTTCGGGACCGTCGGTGTTGCCGTACAGCCAGCTGTGCTTGGACGAGAGGGTCAGCTTCCGCACGAAGGTGTTGTCGGCGTAGAGACTGATGGTGGCGTCCGCGCCTCCGCCGCCGGGAGCGTCGGGGACGGAGTTACGCACGACGATCGAGTTGGACGCGTTGGTGGAGGTGAACTCGACGTACTGCCCGGTGGAGTTCAGCCGGACCGACTTGCGGCCGGAGGACTCGGTGGCGAAGTTGGTGTGCCCGAACGTGCGCTTCTGGTCGGCGGTGAGCAGGGTGCCCTCGTAACGGGCGTCCTCGGCCTCGTACTCGGCGTACGGCACCGCGGCTCCGCGTCCGACGACCACGGAACGCGCGAGCACGTTGTTGTTCTCGTCGGTCTCGGCGACCAGGGCCGTCGCGTCGGCGGTGGCCGTGAGCGTCGCGCCGCCGCTGGTGGCGGTCCAGCTGCCGCCGATGGGTACGTCGACGGTCCCGCCGGCGGGGACCTGGCCGGTCGTGCCCTGGAGCGTGGTGCTGCCCGCTACCAGGCGGGTGACGGTGCCGGCGCTGATGGCGGTGGTGCCGCGGTTGTGCACCGCCACGGTGAAGGTCACCGGGGCTCCGACGGCGGGGTTCGCCGGGCTGGTGGTGATGGAGCGGACCTCCAGGTCCGGTCCGGGGCTCTGGCCGACGACCAGGGGGAGGCGCCGGTGCGGCTGTTGTTGGTGTCGTCCGCCTCGACGATCGTGTCGGTCGGGTCGACCACGGCCGTGACGGTGTACCTGCCCGTGGGGCGTCTGCCGACGTCGACCGTGACGGTGGCCGTGGCGCCCGCGGCGAGGGCTTCCACCGGGGCGCTGCCCACGACGACGCCTTCGAGACTGACGTCGAGTGTGGTCGCGCCGGCCGTCGCCGTTCCGGCGTTGCGTACCGTCGCGTTCACGGTCACGGCGTCCCTCTCGGAGGGAGCGGCCGGTGACCACGTCAGCTCCGTGAGCGTGAGGTCGGGGTTGGGTGCCGCGGTGCCGATGACCTGGAACTCGGCCACCTGCCCGCCGGGGGCTCCGGTGTTGCCGAAGAACTTCAGCTGCACGTCGGCGTAGCGGCCGCTGACCGGAATGGTCACAGTGTTCTGGTTCGTGGAAGGGGAGAAGCGGTAGTCGGCGCGGTCCTTCAGCGAGGTGAAGCCGCTCGCGGACTGCTCACGGCCGAGCACCTGGATGCTCTGGGTCCGGGCTCCCCATATCGGGTTCGGGTCGAGCTTGACCACGACGGCCTCGACGTCCGCATGGGAACCCAGCTTCACCGTAAGCGTCGAGGGATGGCCGCCGGATTCCCAGTAGGTGGTGACACGGGCGTCGTTGGCGTTGGTGGCGACATACGACTGCGTCGTCGAGGACGCCTCGATCGGTTTGCCGCGGGCCAGGTCGGCGCCGTCCACGGGCGGGTTGCCGGTGTCCTCGGTCTCTCCGTAGACCTCGATCTCGGAGAGCTGCGCGGCGTTCCAGCCGGTGTTGGCGGTGACGTGCACACGGACGTAGCGGATGTCGTCAGCGGTGACGTCGATGCCCACGGTGTTCGTCTGTGACGGGCCGAACGACCTGGCCGCGGACGCCGAGAGCGTGCTGAAGGCGCTGCCGTCGCCGCTGCCCTGGACGCTGAGCGTCTCGGTGCGCGCCTCCCATGTGGAGGGCAGCTTCAGTACCACCCGGTCCACGTCCGTCCGGCTGCCGAGGTCGACCTGGACCCATTGCGGGAAGCTGCCGGCCGGGCCCTCCCAGTACGAATGCTGACTGCCGTCGGTGGTGTTGGCGGCGGGGTAGGACCCGTGGGAGCCGCCTGCGGTCGCGGTCCTGCCGAGGGCGAGGTTGGGGCTCGGATCAGCCGCGTGAGCAGTGCTGACGGGCAGCAGCCCGGCGGCGACAAGGCCGGCCACGAGTGTGCCCGGCAGCAGTCGCCATCTGAACAGTCTGCGTCTCATGGTGTCCTCGGTTCCGTAGGAGACGGCGGGCCCCGGAGCCGGTGCAGCGCTCCTGGGACAGAATTTGAGTGATTCAGTCGAATGTTTGCGCTGAGTGCGCTGACAGGTTTCTAGCGCTCGGTTCGTTTGTCAACGGTCCTTGCGTACCTGCCGTGCGCGGCGTGGGGCTCCAGCGGTGCGGAGTCCCGGGATCCCGCCCGCAGAAGGGGCCCTCGGGCGCGACCGCCCTGTCCTGCAACCGACTGTCAATCAATTACGGAACAAGCGCGAGATATTGCGTTCACCTGATGCTGATGATTGAGTGTGCGACGCCCCGCCTCGCATCGGTGGTGGGGCGCCTTCCACGTTCATGCCCGAAGGGGACCATCCATGAGAAGTGCTCGGTTCCGTCGTTCACGCCGCGCCGGCGCGGTCACCCTCGTCTCCGCTCTCACGCTCACCGCGCTCGCCGCCTGCGGCACGAGCAGCAGCAGCGACAACAGCGGCGGATCCGACAACGGCGGCAACTCCGACCCAGCCGCTCCACTGGACCCGAAGACGAAACTGACGCTCACGATCGACTGCATGCCGCCGGCCGCCAAGGCCGCAGAGCTCAAGCAGTGGAAGGAAGACGTCGCAACGTTCAACAAGACCTACCCGGACATCACGATCGAGGGCCGCTCCACCCCCGGCCAGTGCCTGGAACCGCCGCGCTTCACCGCCATGCTGAAGGCGAAGTCCCAGCCGGACGTCTTCTACACCTACTTCACCGATCTGCCGCAGGTGCTGGACAACGACGGCGCCGCGGACATCAGCGCGTACGTCACCGACAGGACCGTCCCGCTGCTGGGCGACATCGACCCGGACGTCCTGAACTCCCTCAAGCACGAAGGCAAGCTGTACGGCCTGCCCACCAGCAACTACACGATGGGCCTGCTCATCAACCGCAAGCTGTTCCAGCAGGCCGGACTCGACCCGGACGACCCGCCCCGCACCTGGGCCGAGGTCCGTACGGCCGCCAAGAAGATCGCCGGACTCGGCAAGGGCATCGCCGGCTTCGGCGAGTACAGCGCCGGGAACACCGGCGGCTGGCACTTCACCGCACAGATGTACAGCCTCGGTGGCGACATCGTCGACGCGACCGGCAAGAAGGCCGCCTTCGACAACGACATCGGCAAGCAGGTCGCGGCGAACCTCCACGCCATGCGCTGGCAGGACCAGAGCATGGGGCGGACGCAGCTGCTGAAGTGGGGCGACCTCCAGAAGCAGATCGCCTCCGACAAGCTCGGAATGTTCCTGGCCGCCCCCGACGACATCACCTACATGGTTCAGCAACTCGGCGCCTCGTACGAGAACTTCGGCATGGGACCGATACCGGGTGAGCGCAGCACACTGGCCGGCGGCAACAACTACATGATCAAGAAGGGGATCTCCCCGGACAAGATCAAGGCTGCCGTCGCCTGGCTCAACTTCAAGAACCTCACGGTCGGTAAGGGTCAGTTCGACTGGGCGCGCAGCAAGGCGGACAAACTGCCGGTCGGGCTCCCGCAGCCCAACTTCTGGCTCGACGGGTCCAAGAGCAAGGACGATGCCGCCCGCGCCCAGCACGCCACCATGCCCGTCGCCAACTTCGAGTCCTTCATGGACAACCCGGTCCCGGGCAAGGCCGAACCGCCCAAGGCCCAGGAGATCTACAAGGTCCTCGACAACGTGATGTCCGGCATCCTCACCAACGAGGACGCCGACATCGACAAGCTCCTCACGACCGCCGCGTCACAGGTCGATCAGGTGCTCGCCACCGGGTGACCCCCACGGGGACCGGGCCCGCCCGGCCCCGTGCACCCCGCCGACGCGCCGGCCTCGACAGCCGGCGCGCCGGCACCGTCACGTCGGTACGACGCACCGAGGAGCAACCATGTCGGCCCCCACCATGACCACGGACAAGGCGGCCGGGCCCCGCCGCTCGCGGCACCGCGGGGACGTCCCGCGGCCCCGCGGCGGAAGCTTCGCCAAGGCCCTTCGCCGCAACCTCACGGCCCACGGTTTTCTGATCGGCGCCGTGCTCTGCTTCTCGTTCTTCTCCTGGTACCCGATGGTCAGGGAGTTCCTGCTCGCCTTCCAGAAGACGGAGGGCGGACAGACCTCCTGGGCCGGCTGGTCCAACCTCACCACCGTCTTCAACGACCCGGCTTTCTGGCAGGCATGGCGCAACACCGCACTGTTCACGGTCCTCGCGCTGCTCCTCGGCTTCGCCGTGCCGTTCCTCGTCGCCGTGGTGCTCAACGAGTTCCGCCACGCCCAGGGCTACCTGCGCATGCTGGTCTACCTGCCGGTGATGCTGCCGCCGGTCGCGTCGGTGCTGCTGTTCAAGTACCTCTACGACCCGGGCTACGGACTCTTCAACGAGATCCTCGGATTCTTCGGCCTGCCCGCCCAGCAGTGGCTCCAGGACCCCGACACCTCGATGCTCTCCGTCGTCGTCGCGGCGACCTGGATGAACATGGGCGGCGCCACCCTGATCTACCTGGCGGCACTCCAGGGCATCCCGGGCGAACTCTACGAAGCGGCCGAACTCGACGGCGCCGGCGTCCTCCGGAAGATCTGGCACGTCACCGTCCCGCAGACCCGGCTGATTCTCTCGCTGATGCTGCTCATGCAGGTCATCGCGACCATGCAGGTGTTCGTGGAGCCCTTCCTGCTCACCGGCGGCGCGGGCCCGGAGGGCTCGACCACCACCGTCGTGTATCTCATCTACCAGTACGCCTTCAACTTCAACAACTACGGCGCCGCGGCGGCGCTCGGCCTGGTGCTGCTCGTGCTGCTCGCCGGAATCTCGGCCGTGTACGTGAAACTCAGCCGCGCCGAGGACGAGTAGGACGGGAACCGACAGATGACCACACGCACTCTCATCTCGCCGGCCCAGCTGGCACGGCCCCGCGGCAAGGTCTTCTACTGGGCCACCTTCTCCCTGGTCGTCGTCGTGTTCACGCTGGTCTTCCTGGGCCCGCTGTACTGGATGGTCTCCGGCGGACTCAAGACCACCCAGGAAGTCGTCCAGACCCCGCCGACCCTGGTGCCGGACGCCCTCCACCCCGAGAACTACTCGCGGGCCTGGGAGGTCATGGACCTGGCCCGGCTGCTGTTCAACACCCTCTACTACGCCTTCGGGGCCCTCGCCTTCCAGCTGGTCCTCGACGTGGCAGCGGCCTACTCGCTGTCCCGCCTCAGGCCGGTCTTCGGCAAGGCGATCCTCGGCATGATGCTCGCCACGCTCATGATCCCGGCGACCGTGCTCGTCGTGCCCCAGTACTTGACCGTGCTCGACGTGCCGGTCTTCGAACGCAACCTGCTGAACTCGCCCTGGGCGATCTGGCTGCCGTCCGTCACCAACGCCTTCAACATCTTCCTGCTGAAGCGCTTCTTCGACTCCATCCCGAAGGAGCTGCTCGACGCGGCCTCCATGGACGGCGCGAGCCCCATGCGCACGCTCCGGTCGATCGTGCTGCCCATCTCACGGCCCATTCTGGGCGTCGTCTCCATCTTCGCGGTGGTCGGCGTCTGGAAGGACTTCCTCTGGCCGATGCTCACCCTGCCCGACCCGACCAAGCAGACGCTGAACGTCGGCATCTACTCCCTGTCCACCGGTGTGCCCGAGAACATCCTGATAGCGGCGCTCACCATCGCCTCCGTGCCGACGCTGCTCATCTTCCTCCTCTTCCAGCGCAACATCATGAGCGGTCTCACCGCGGGCGGCCTCAAGGGCTGACAGGCCCGGCACCATCCTCACGGCCCCGCCCTCCGCGCTCACCCATGAAGCCTCCGCCGCCGGCCCGTCCTTGACGCCTCGCTGTCCGGGCCGGCGGCGGAGAACCCTCTGCCCGAAAGGACCTCCCGTGGCAGCCCCTCATTCGGACCGCACCGACAACTGGTGGCGCAGCGCCGCCATCTACCAGGTGTACCCGCGCAGCTTCGCCGACGGCGACGGCGACGGCACCGGGGACCTCGCCGGCGTACGGGCCAGGCTGCCGTATCTGGCCGAGCTGGGCGTCGACGCGATCTGGTTCACGCCCTGGTACCTCTCGCCGCTGGCCGACGGCGGCTACGACGTCGCCGACTACCGCACCATCGACCCGGCGTTCGGCACCCTGGCCGAGGCGGAGAAGCTGATCGCGGAGGCCCGCGAGCTGAACATCCGCACCATCGTCGACATCGTCCCCAACCATGTCTCCGACCAGCACGCCTGGTTCCGCGCCGCACTCGCCGCGGGACCGGGCAGCCCGGAACGCGAGCTGTTCCACTTCCGCCCCGGACGCGGCGCGAACGGCGAACTGCCGCCGAACGACTGGCCCTCGCAGTTCGCCGGCAGCACCTGGACCAGGGTCGAGGACGGCGAGTGGTACCTCCACCTCTTCACACCCCAGCAGCCCGACCTGAACTGGGCGCATCCGGCCGTCCGCGAGGAACACGAGGACGTACTGCGCTTCTGGTTCGAACGCGGCGTGGCAGGCGTACGCATCGACTCCGCCGCACTGCCGGCCAAGGACCCCGACCTGGCCGACTTCGTCGAGGCCCGCGACCCGCACCCCTACATCGACCGCGACGAACTCCACGACATCTACCGCTCCTGGCGGGCCGTGGCCGACGAGTACGGCGCGGTCTTCGTCGGCGAGGTGTGGCTGCCCGACGCCGAACGCTTCGCCCGTTACCTGCGCCCCGACGAACTGCACACCGCCTTCAATTTCAACTTCCTCAGCAGCCCCTGGGACGCACGGCGGCTGCGCCGCACGATCGACGACACACTGGCCGAGCACGCGCCCGTCGGCGCCCCCGCCACCTGGGTGCTGTGCAACCACGACGTCACCCGCACCGTGACCCGCTACGGCCGCGAGGACACCGCCTTCGACTTCGCCACCAAGGCCTTCGGCACACCCACCGACCTGGAACTCGGCATCCGCCGCGCCCGCGCCGCGGCCCTTCTCACCCTCGCGCTGCCAGGAGCCGTCTACCTCTACCAGGGCGAGGAACTGGGACTGCCGGAGGCGGAGATCCCGTCGAGCCGCATCCAGGACCCCATGCACCACCGCTCCGGGGGGACGGACCCGGGCCGGGACGGCTGCCGGGTGCCGCTGCCGTGGACCGCGGACGCCCCGTACAGCGGATTCGGCTCCCGGACCGAACCATGGCTGCCGCAACCGGCGGACTGGGCCGCCTACGCCGCGGACCGCCAGGCCGGCGACCCCGGGTCGATGCTCAACCTCTACCGGGAAGCCCTGCGGCTGCGCCGCACCCAGCCCGGCTTCGGGGACGGCCCGTTCACCTGGCTGCCCGCCGGCGGACCCGCCGTGCTCGCCTTCGCCCGGCCGGGCGGGCTGGTGTGCGTGGTGAACTTCGGCGCGGAGCCCGTCCGGCTCCCGCCGCACACACGCCTGCTGCTCGCCAGCGGCCCGCTGGACGACGGCGGACGACGGCTGCCGCAGGACACGGCGGTGTGGCTGCGGACCTGACCGGACGCACCGCCGGCCGTGGGGCGGCGAGGGCCCGGGACGCGACACGTCCTTGGCCCTCGCCGATCGGTCAGGCGGCGTTACCGGCGCGCATCTCGCGGTGCGCGCGGATGATGTCCGTGTAGCGGTGACCGCTGCCCTTGATCGTGCGGCGCTGCGTGGCGTAGTCGACATGGACGAGACCGAAACGCTTGTCGTAGCCGTACGCCCACTCGAAGTTGTCCAGCAGGGACCAGGCGAAGTAGCCGGCCAGCGGTGCGCCCTTGCGGACGGCGCGGGCGCAGGCGGCCAGGTGCTGCTCCAGGTACCGGGCACGCTCCCGGTCGTCGATGCTGCCGTCGGCGCGGACGACGTCCGGGTAGGCGGAGCCGTTCTCCGTGACGTAGAGCCTGCGCGCGCCGTACTCGTCGGTGAGCCGCAGCAGCAACGCCTCCATGCCGTTCGCGTCGATCTCCCAGTCCATGCCGGTGCGCGGCACGCCGGGACGCTCGACCTGCCGGGCGAAGGGTGCGGGACCGGCGGGATCGTCGGTGACGACCGCGGGGAAGTAGTAGTTCAGCCCCAGCCAGTTCAACGGCGAGGCGATGGTCTCCATGTCGCCCGGCAACTCGGGCAGTTCGACGCCGTACACCTCGAGCATGTCGGCGGGGAAGCCGCGGCCGTGGACGGGGTCGAGCCACCACCGGTTGGTGTGGCCGTCCATCCGCCGGGCCGCCGCGACGTCCTCGTCCCGGTCGCTCGCGGGGGCCACCGTGGACAGATTGTTGACGATGCCGACCTGCGCGCCGGGCGCGGCGGCCCGGATCGCCCCGGCGGCCAGACCGTGGCCGAGCAGCAGGTGGTAGGAGGCACGGACGGCGGCGGTCAGATCGGTCGCCCCGGGGGCCATCCGGCCTTCCAGGTGCCCGATCCAGGCGGAGCACAGCGGCTCGTTGAGCGTGGCCCAGTGCTTCACGCGGTCGCCGAGCCGTTCGGCGACGGCGGAGGCGTACGCCGCGAGGTGATGGGCGGTGTCCCGCTCCGGCCAGCCGCCCCGGTCCTGAAGGGCCTGCGGCAGGTCCCAGTGGTAGACGGTGACGGACGGGGTGATGCCCGCCTCGAGCAGCCCGTCCACGAGCTGGTCGTAGAAATCGAGGCCCTTGACGTTGACCGCGCCGTCGCCGCCCGGCACGACGCGGGGCCAGGCGACGGAGAGGCGGTAGGCGTTGGTGCCCAGCTGCTTCATCAACGCGATGTCCTCGCGCCAGCGGTGGTAGTGGTCGCAGGCGACATCGCCGTGGTCGTCGCCCGCGATCTTGCCGGGGGTGTGCGAGAACGTGTCCCAGATGGACGGCGACCTGCCGTCCTCGGCGACCGCGCCCTCGATCTGGTATGCGGAGGTGGCGGTCCCCCAGACGAAGTCCTGTGGGAGGGCGGCGAGGTCGGTGAACTCGGTCACGGACGTCCTTTCTGACAAGGGATCAGGGAATGGCGCAGCGGGGCGCCGGTCACTTCACGGAGCCGGCGGTGAGTCCGGTGACCAGGTAGCGCTGGAGGAGGAGGAAGCCCGCCACCACGGGGACGGAGACCACGAGCGAGGCGGCCATGATCTGGTTCCAGTACACGTCGTTCTGCGTCGAGTAGCCCTGGAGGCCGACGGCGAGCGTGCGCGTGGTGTCGTTGGTCATGACGGACGCGAAGAGGACCTCTCCCCACGCCGTCATGAAGGCGTAGACGGCGACGGCGACGATGCCGGGGATCGCCGCCGGCACGACGACCCGGAAGAGGGCCTTCAGCGGCCCGCAGCCGTCGACCAGCGCGGCCTCGTCCAGTTCCCTGGGCACCGAGTCGAAGTATCCGATCAGCATCCAGATGGAGAACGGCAGCGAGAATGTGAGATAGGTGAGGATCAGCCCGCCGCGTGAACCGAACAGCGCGACACCGGTCGTGTTCCCGATGTTGACGAAGATCAGGAACAACGGCAGCAGGAACAGGATGCCGGGGAACATCTGCGTCGACAGCACGGACACGGTGAACAACCGCTTGCCCCGGAAGCGGTACCGGCTGACGGCGTACGCGGCGAAGATCGCGATGACCACCGAGCAGACGGTGGCCGCACCGGCCACGACCAGGGAGTTGACGAAGTACTTCGCCAGCGGGACGGTCTCCCAGATGTCGAAGTACGGCCGGATCGTCAGCCCGCTCGGCATCCACCGGAACTCGCTCGACACGTCCTCCAGCGGTTTGAGCGAACTGGAGACCATGACGTACACGGGCAGCAGCACGAAGCCCGTCAGCAGGGTCAGGAAGATCCGCCGCGACCACACGAAGGACCGCGGCGCGGCCATCGGGGACCGGGGCAGGGCGGTGCCGGTCTCTGTGGAGCTATGCATCGGTGGCCTTCCTCCCGCGGGAGGTGAAGAAGAGATGGACGCCCGTCACCAGCAACAGGAAGAGCAACAGCAGTACGGACATGGCCGCACCGGCACCGAAGTTCCAGGTGGCGAACGACGACTGGTAGATGTGGATGGAGATGAGGTCGGCCGCTTCCGGAGCCGACTTGCCGAACAGCACGAACGGCGTGTTGAAGTCGTTGAACGTCCACAGGAACAGCACCAGGACCAGCACCTGGTTGACACTGCGCAGCGACGGCAGCGTGATCTTGCGGATCTGCTGCCACACGCCGGCGCCGTCGAGCGCTCCCGCCTCGTACAGCTCCTTGGGAATGTTCTGCAGACCGGCCATGACGATGAGGAAGGCGAACGGCCAGCCCTTCCACACGGAGACGATGAGCAGCGCCCAGAAGCTGTTGTCGCCGATCAGCCAGAAGGAAGGGCTGTCGGTGAGCCCCAGCTGGTCGTGGAGCACATGGTTGATCAGTCCGTTGTCGCGCTGGAACATGAACGACCAGGTGATGACGGCGGCGTAGACGGGCAGCGCGTACGGCACCAGGAACAGGGCCCGCAGGAAGCCGCGGCCCCTGAACGTCTCCTGCATGAAGACCGCCGCCGCGGTGCCGAGCAGCCAGCACAGGCCGACGGACAGGACGGTGAACAGGCACGTGGTCGTGAACGACCTGAGCAGTGACTCACCGGCCGGCGTGTCGAAGTCGACCGCGAACCTGAAGTTGTCCAGGCCCCGCCACGGGGCGGCTCCCCAGTCGCGCAGGTAGAACTGGGTGAGCTCCTTGAAGCTCATCGCGACGCCGATGACGATCGGCAGCAGGTGGATCAGGATCTCCAGCAGCAGCGCCGGGAGCAACAGCAGGTACGGCAGCGCCGTGCGACGGGTGCGCCCGGGGCGGCGCGGGCCGCGCGCTGCCCCGGGGGAGTTCTTCCCCACGGCCGGTTCCCCGGTGGCCGGGACGGCGGTCGTGTTCATGAGAGTGTCGCTCACTGCTGAGGCATCTGCTGCTGGGCCTTGGCCAGTTCGGCCTTGACCGACTCGGTGGTCACCTCGCCGCCGTCGGCGGCGGAGGCGAAGAGGTTCTTGACCGCGGTGCCCACGACCGTCTCGAACTGCGACTCGCTCGGGACCTGGGGGAGCGCCTCTGCGCTGGTGGCGAGGGTGTCACGCAGGACCTTCAGCTCCGGCCGGTCGAACGCGGGGTCGCTCTGCGCGGCCTTGACCGGCGGTATGGACCCGTAGGTCTTGCAGAGCAGCTTCTGCTCCTCGTCGCTGGTCATGAACTTCACGAACTCCAGGGCGCCGTCGAGGTTCTTGGTGTTCTTGAAGACGGCCATGTTGATGCCGGCCACCATGGAGTTGACGTTCTTGCCCTGGCCCGGAGCGCCCGCCTGGACGGGCACCGGCGCGACGCCCCACTCGTCGTCGCTCATGCCCTGGGACTTGAACGTGGAGGCGGCCGCCTGCCACAGCACCATCGCCGTCTTGTCCTTGGCGAAGTCACTCAGCGACTGGTTCTGAGCGTACTCGGCGTTGCCGGGGGCGATGATCTTGTCCTTCGCCATGAAGTCCACATACTGCTTGACGGCCGCGACGGCGCCGTCGGAGGTGAAGTCGGGCTTGCCCTCGGCGTCGAAGAAGTCGGCACCGTGCTGCTTGCCGAGGACGAACACCTGGTGGATGTTGTTGGACAGGTTCGCACCCTCCGCGCCCAGGGCCCACTTGCCGTCCTTCGACAGCTTCTTGCCGGTCGCGACCATCTCGTCCCAGGTGGCCGGCGGCTTCTCGATCCCGGCGTCCGCGAACATCTTCTTGTTGTAGTAGAGCGCGTACGACATCGAGTACAGCGGCACCGCGGCCGGGTCGGAACCGGCCGTCCCGGTCGAGCCGAGCGCGGCCTCCACGAACCGGTCCTTGCCGCCGATCTTCGAGAAGTTCTTCTCGTCCCACGGCAGCAGCGCGCCGGTGGACTGGAGGGACGCCGACCAGGTGTTGCCGATGTTCAGGACGTCGGGGCCCTGGCCGGAGGTGGTGGCGGTCATGATCCGGGTCAGCAGGTCCGACCACGGGACGACCTCGAGCTTGACCTTGATGCCGGTCCTCTGCTCGAACTTCTTCAGCTCCGGCTCGAGGATCTTCTTGTCGGCCTCGATGTTCGGACCCTGGTTCGATGCCCAGTAGGTGAGGGTCTTGGGCGACTCGTTGGACCCGCCGTCCCCGGTGGCCGAGCCACCACCGCACGCGGTCACGGTGACGAGCAGGGAGACGGCGACCGCACCACTGGCTACAGCTCTGTTTCTGCGCATAACTCCAGGTGTCCCTTCCGGAGGGGTGCCGCGGAGGGGCCGACAGTCTGCGGCTTCAACCTCTGAATGCCCTCACGGCTTAATTTAGGACGTGAGTTAAGCTTTCGCAGGCGACATCGTCAAGGGGTGCGACCCGGCGCGCTTCCGGGACAGCGCTGGCCGAAGGAGCGAAGGATGTCTGGACGAAGCGGGCGGACGGTCAATGACCTGCGGCGGAGCAATCGCGCGACCGTACTGCAACGGTTGTATTTCGATGGCCCCATGAGCAGGCAGGCCCTCGGCCCCGCCACCGGCCTGAGCTCCGGCACCATCAGCAACGTCGTGGGCGAACTTTTGGGCGACGGCCTGGTGGAGGAGGCCGGCAGCATCGAGTCCGACGGCGGCCGCCCCCGCACCCTGGTCCGTGTCGTGCCCGGCAGCGGCTGCCTGATCGGTGTGGACGTCGGTGAGACCCGGGTACGGGTGGAGCTGTTCGACTTCACGCTCACCGAACTGGCGCGCACCGAACGGCCCTTGAACGGTGTCGGCTACGACGTCGGCGTCATCGTGGAACACGTGCACCACGCCATGGAGGAAGTGCTGCACGTGACGGGAGTCGGTCTCGACGGACTCATCGGCGTGGGCGTCGGGGTGCCCGGCATCGTCGCCACCACACCCGAGGGCGGCGCCGTCGTCCACGGCCAGACCATCGGCTGGGACGCGGTCCCCTTGGAATCCCTGCTGCGTGCCTCCTGCCGCCTGCCCGACACGGTGCCGTTCTTCATCGAGAACGGCGCGAGGACCCTCGGCCAGGCGGAGATGTGGTTCGGCGCCGGCCGCGGCGCGCAGAGCGTGGCCGTGATCCTCTTCGGCTCCGGCGTGGGCGCCTGCCACGTCACGGACACCGCCGAACAGGGAAGGGCCCTGGAGTGGGGCCATGTGACGGTCAACGTCGGCGGCCGCCGGTGCCGTTGCGGAGCACTGGGCTGCCTGGAGGCGTACGCGGGGGCGGAGGCCCTCGTGGACCGGTGGCGCGAGGCGGGCGGACAGCCGCCGGAGGGGGCCGACGAGGAGACGGCACTGACGGCCCTGCTGTCCGCGGCGTACCCGGACGGCGGGGAGGGCGCGGATCGGGGCGGCGGCGACGGGGTGCACCGGGGGGCGGTTCCGGGCGGAGGCGACGGGGCGTATCGGCACGGCGGCCATGAGTCGGTTCCGGACGGCGGCGAAGGGGCGGATCCCGTGGCGCTCGCTGTCGTGGAGGAGACCGCGGAGTATCTGGGTGCCGGGCTGTCCGGCCTCATCAATCTCTTCCAGCCGGAGCGCATCCTCGTCGGCGGATGGGCCGGGCTCCAGCTCGGCCCGCGCTTTCTCGCCGCCGTGAGGGAGCACGCCACGTCGTACTCGCTCCGCTACCCGGCCGGTCGGGTGACCATCGAGTTGGGCCATCTGGGGCCGGACGCGGTGACGGTCGGGGCGGCCACCCTGCCCCTGGCCGGCTTCCTGGCGGGCGGCGGCAGACCGGCGGAGCCGGTGCGCGAAGCGGTACCGCCCGCATGGCGGTCCGCGCTGGAAGGCCGGGTGTCGAGCTGACAGCGGGGGAGTGGACGGGGGCCGCCGCCGGGCCCGGGCCCGCTCGCCGGTCGGCTGCGTCAGGGTTTCGGCCCGTGACCGATCCCGGCTCTGCCGTCGGGCTTGAGACAATGGAATCGCACGCCCTTGCCTACCGCTGAGGAGTTCGCCGTGGCAGTCGAACCCGACCGACCCGCCCGCCCGCAGGCCGGGTCCGTTCGAATCGTGGAGGCGGACGGCCGGAACGCCGTCCTGGTCTTCTCCGGTGTCCTGGACACCCACGCGCTGCCTGAGCTCGAGGAACGGCTCCTCGACCCACGGTTGCGACAGGCCGGCACCTGGGTGCTGGACATGAGCGGTCTCGAGCGGATCGACCTCGCGTGCGCCTACGGCCTGCTCCGCGCCGTGACCATCGCGCCGACTTCGGCCGGCATCACGGTCCGAGGCGCCCGCCGTGGCGTGGTGCGGATCCTGCGGCACGCGGGCGTCGACGCGGTGGCGACGATCGAGACATGACCGGCGACGCCGGTCCGGGCCGGGGCCGCACCCTGTCCGGTGCCCGATGCCCCGCCGCCGTGCGGCGACGCCCCCTCCCGCACCGCCGGCCGATCATGCACCCGCCGCTGGACCACGTGTCGGTCCGCAAAACGGGCGCCCTATCGCCCGCCCGGCCGGACACCGTCCCGCGAGGTGCGGGCCCCGTCGAGGAAAGCGCCGAGCCCGGCGTCGAAGGCCACCGACGAGCCGGCGAACAGCACCGTCTCGTCGGGCGCTACGTAGACCTTTCCTCCGCCGCGGACCGCGTGCACGACGCACACGCCGGCGCCGTCCTCCAGCGCGACGACGTTCAGGCTCGCGTCGGTCGTGACGTCCGGCAGCCAGGTCCTGCCGATCTCTGCCAGTCGGCCGACATCGACCGTGGTCACCGGCCTTGCCTCTCTCCGCTGTCGGGGGGTGTCGGCATCCCCGCCCGTCGCCCCCGGCACCGGGCGCACGGGCACATCGATGCCGATGACGGTGAACGGCTCGACCAGGACCGCGTACTGCTCCGCCGTGATGCGGGCACGTTCGCGGACGGCCCGTGCCGCGATGGTGCACAGCCCGATGGCGTCGGAGTGCAAGTACGTTCGGAATGAGGAGAGTTCGTCCGCTCGCGGGAGCAGTGCCTTCCTCACCGCGTGAGAGAGTTCGGAGCTCTCCGACGCTGACGGCTTCAACGCCCGGCTCGCCTCTCGGCCGCCCGCCTTCCACAGCCGGAGCGCGTGATCGGACGCGCCGGCGAGCGCTTCCGGAGACAACCGGGTGACCGCTTCGACGAACCGCGCGGTCGCGTCGTCCAGCATGGGAGGCCTCCTCGAGGGTGGTCGCGGGTCGACCCAGTGTGCCCCCCGCTCGCTGGAGCGCGTCCGGCAGGTCGGTGACGCACGCGCCGCGGGGATCAGCCGGTGACGTACTGCTCGGCGTATTCCTCTGTGGGGGCGATGGGCGTGATGACGTCGATCAGGACGCCGTTGGGATCGGCCACGATGAAGTGCCGCTGCCCGAAGTCCTCACTGCGTAGTCCAAGGACCGGGTGCAGCCCTTCGCCGATGACGAGCCGTTCCCATTCCGCGTCCACGTCCTCCACTTCGAAGTTGAGCAGCAGACCCTGTGCGGGTGCCCGGTGGCCTTCCGGGATCGTCGGGTGGGTGTGGTCGAGGAGGGCGAGCTCGTACCCGGGATCTCCAGGCAGGCGCAGGCTGATGTACCAGTCGGCCTCGAACGTCGTCTCGAACTCCAGCAGCCGCGTATAGAAGTCGCGGGACTCCTGCAGCTTCGCTGTGCCGATCACGGGATAGAAGCCGGTGAGCTTCATGGTGGACCCCTTTCGCATACCATCGGTATGAGAGTGAAGCTATTCACATACTGTTGGTATGTCAATGAGGAGTGCGATGCGGCAGCACGGCATCCGGGCGCAGCAGCGGGAGCAGACCAGGCAGGCGCTGCTCCGGGAGGGGAGGCGCCTGTTCTCAGGTCGTGGCTACGGCGCTGTCGGCCTGGCGGAGATCGTCCAGGCGGCCGGGGTGACCAAGGGGGCGCTCTACCACCACTTCACCGGCAAGGCGGACCTCTTCCGCGCCGTCCTGGAGGAGTTGCAGCAGGAAGTGGGCCGACGCGTGGCTGCGGCCGCCGACGCCGTAGGCGACCCGTGGGCCCAGCTGACAGCCGGCTGCCAGGAGTTCCTCACGGCGACCACCGATCCGGACGTCCAACAGGTCATGCTCGTCGACGGGCCTGCTGTGCTGGGATGGAGCCGATGGCGTGCGATGGACGAGGCCGCCTCTGCCCGCCACCTCGCCGACGCGTTGTCCGGCCTCATCGACGCAGGGATCATCGCCCCGCAGCCGGTCGCCCCGCTGGTCCACCTGCTGTCGGGGGCGATGAACGAGGCGGCCCTCTGGCTGGCGTCCTCCTCCGACCCCGAAGACCTGCCCCACACCAAAGCCGCGTTGGGGCAACTGCTTGAGGCGCTGCGCACCGACGGGGGCGCGGCTGCCTGAGTTGCTTCAGGATGTCCGCCCTGACCGGCGTCCGCTACGACCCCGACTCCCGCAGTTTCTGCTACTGCAGGCGCACCGATGGGTGAGCGGCGGAGCGGACGGCGCGCGGCGGCATCTCGTCGACCGCGCGGGTGAATGTTCTGCCGACGGGTCCATCGGGAGCCTGGCTCGACCGGGCAGCGCGCCATACTGTGCAAATGTCCGCACAGGAGAGAATTCCCCCGCTGATCCACCAAACGTGGAAAGACTCTGACATTCCTGCGGAATGGCAGGAGTGGGCCGATTCCTGGCGTCTGAACCACCCCGACTGGGGGTATCGGCTGTGGACCGATGCGGACAATCGCGCATTCCTCGAGGAGCACTATCCGTGGTTCCTGCCGATCTACGACGGCTACCCCGAAGCAATCATGCGGGCGGACGCGATTCGTTACTTTCTGCTCGACCACTTCGGCGGGCTGTACGTGGATATGGACTTCGAGTGTCTCCAGTCCGTCTCCGGCATTCTTGACGGGCGCGCCCTCGTCCTCGGCTGCGAGCCGGATGTGCACACCCGGCTGCTTCTGGCTCGCCGGCGCGGATTCGACCGCATCGTCGGCAACGCGTTCATCGCGTCGCGGCCGGGCCACCCGTTCTGGACCCACGTGCACCGCCAACTCGTCAGTGCGCACAAGCTGCCCAGCACCTTGGACGCGACAGGGCCGTTCTTCCTCACCCGAGCGGTCGACAGCGCCCCTGCGGCCGACTCGATCACGGTTCTCGGCCCGGAGGTGCTGTACCCAAAGGTGAGCCCGTACGCGACAGAACTGTTCGGGCCGCAGGAAACCGACTACGACAGCGCGTTCGCGGTGCACCACTGGTCGGACAGTTGGGCGTTCGAAAAATCCACGCCGCCGCGGATGTCGGCCGGTAAACGGTTTCCGTTCTGGGTGAGCCAGGAACTGCAACCGTCGGCTGACGGCATGCTCAGCCTCGACACCCAGCGACGCCGCTGGGCCTCGGGCGCGCCCGCACCGACGGTGTCATGCCTGATGGTCACCAAGGACCGCTCGGCGACGGCGCGACGCGCGATCACGTGTTTCCGTGACCAGACCTACCGGAATCTGGAACTGGTAGTCGTGGAGGACGGCACCGACGACGCCCTGGAGCAGCACATCCGCAATCTGGGCGACCCCCGGATCTGCTATCACCGGCTCCCCCGGAGGGGCGGACGCTGGGCGAGCTGCGCAACGAGGCGGTGGACCGGGCCACCGGGCCCTATGTGTGCCAGTGGGACGACGACGACCTGTACGACCCGGAGCGGGTCGAGACGCAGATGGCGGCGATTCTCGCGCTCGGCGCCGAGGCGTGCTTCCTCGCCCGGGAGCAACTGTGGTGGCCGGACCGGCGCAAGCTCGGGGTCTCCTGCGCACGGGTCTGGGAAGGGTCGATGGTGTGTGCGACCGACCGGATCCCGCGCTACCCTGCGCAACGCCGGGGCGAGGACACCCCGGTGGCGGAAGAAGTGGTGCGGACCTGCCGGGTCGTAACGGTCGATGCGCCCCAGCTGTACACGTATGTGTGCCATGGGGCCAACACTTTCAACGAGTCCCATTTCGCGGAACACTTCGACGTGGCGACCGAGATCTGGGCCGAACCCGCTGTTTACGCCGAGCGGTTGCTGGCCATGGCGGCCCGGCTGCCGATCGAGCCCGGGGACATCGCCCATGCGGAGACCGGCACCACCATCGACCGTACCCCCGAGCGGGAACCGCGGCCGACTGCCGTGTCCGCGACGGCATCGGCGAGTGAGCGGCCCTTGCTGCTGGTACTCAGCCCGCTCAAGGACGCTGCCGCGTTCCTTCCCGGCTATCTGGACCGCCTTCGCACGCTGGACTACCCCCGCGAGGCGATCTCGTTGGGGCTGCTGGAGGGCGACAGCAGGGACGCGACACCGGAGATGCTGCAGCAGGTCCTGCCCCGGCTCGAGGCGGAGTACCGGCGGGTCACGCTTGTGCGCCGGGACTACGGGCTCCAGTTGGCCGGACCTCGTTGGGAACCCGGCATCCAGCGCCGGCGCCGGTCGGTGCTGGCCAAGGTACGCAACCACCTGGTCTCACGGGCCCTCGCCGACGAGGAGTGGGTCCTGTGGCTCGACGTCGATGTCACCGGCTACCCGGCCGACCTGGTCCAGCGTCTGCTCGGCGCACGAAAGGACATCGTCGTTCCGCACTGTGCCACCGCGCCCGGCGGGCCTACGTACGATCTCAACACCTTCGTCCTTCACCCGAGGGCCGGCACGCTCAACTGGTCCCAGTGGCTGCGTGACGGCATCCTGCAGCCCCCGAAGGGGTTCGGCCGGATGTACCTCGACGAGTTGCGCGGGCAAGGGCTCCTTCGCGTCGACTCGGTCGGCGGCACCGCATTGCTGGTACGCGCCGACCTTCACCGTGACGGTCTGATCTTCCCGTCCTTCCCTTATCAGCACCTCATCGAGACCGAGGGATTCGCCGCTATGGCCCGGGACATGGGTGCCGCTTGCTGGGCAATGCCCGACCTGGAAGTGCTGCACCCGCACCATGCCCAGGCGCCTGCACACGCCGAGGCCGTTCCGGTTTCCTGAGGCAGGGCCGCGAGGGGCCGGTGCAGCCGTAGCGGAGGGTAGTCGTTTTGACACGTTTGGTAGTCAATCTTACGGTGGTCTTACTGCCCTGCCGCGACGTTCACCGGCATCCCGGGGCAGATCCCCCCACAGAAAGGCGCCACCGTGAAAGCCCGCGCCATCACTTCCCTGGCTCTTCCCGCCGTTCTGGCCACCGCCGGACTGGTCGGCACCGCAGAGGCGGCATACGCCTCCCTCGGTCCGGATCCGGCGGCCTCCGCGAAGCACGGACAGCAGATACAGCCCATAGGCGACGTCACCCTCACGCAGGGGACCGGAACCCACTGCCCTCCGTTCGGCAACGTCACAGTCACGGACTACGGACACTGCTGCACGCCCGTCGGCAACGTCACGGTCGCGGACTACGGGTACTGCTGCACGCCCGTCGGCAACGTCACGGTCGCGGACTACGGGTCCTGCTGCACGCCCGTCGGTAACATCACGATCCCGGACTACGGGTACTGCCGCGACGACGATCACCACGACCACTGGCCCAACAGGCCTCACCACGCGGCGCTCGAACTCCACAGCTAGCACGCGGTTCAGCAGGTCGGCTCCGGCGCGGCCCCGGAACGGGGACGGGGCTGCGACGCCCGGCCTGCCACCCGCGACCACACTTCCAGGATCCTCCTCTCCCGTTTCCGTTCCGAAGCGAAGGACGGCGCATGCCCAGTTCCCACCCCGTGGTCTCGGTGGTCATCCCGTGCCATGACTACGGCCGTTATCTGCCCGAGGCGGTGTCCAGCGTCGTTTCCCAGACGTTCCGCGACTGGGAGATCGTCATCGTCGACGACGGTAGTACCGACAACAGCGTCGAGGTGGCCGAGGCCCTGATCGCCCGTAACCCCGACCGGCGCATCAGGCTGCTCCAGCAGGCCAACGCCGGCGTGTCCGCCGCGCGGAACACCGGGATCGAGGCCAGCGCCGGCCGGTACATCCTTCCATTGGACGCCGACGACGTGATCGCAGCCACGATGCTGGAGAAGACCGTCGCGGTCCTGGACAGCGAGCCCGCCATCGCCATCGCCTCGACCGATGTGTTCGCCTTCACCGACGACGATCTGCCTCCGCAGGCGATGCCCTTCCCCGCCTACAGCAGGGAACTGCTGCTTCAGCGGCTGATCATGTTCTACTGCTCGCTGTTCCGCCGCGAGGCATGGGAAACCGTCGGCGGGTACAACGAGAGCATGAAGGCCGGAGAGGACTGGGATTTCTGGGTCGGCTGCGTGGAGCACGGCTTTGATGCTCACCACATCCATGAGCCGCTGTTCGGGGCGCGCAACAAGGACACAGGACTGCACGTGGAAGCCGTCGAGAACGACCTTGCGATCCGAGCGCGGATCGTGGCCAACCACCCGGGCCTGTTCAAGCCGATCACCCGTAACTGGGCGGAGGCCGTACTCGGCCAGGACGCGGACGCCTGTCTGCGGGACGAGCACGTGCCCGACGACATCCTCACCCGCGCTGCCGAGATGGACCAGTTCCTGACTGCGGTCATGGCCCTGCAGCGCACGACGCGGGTGCAGTACTACCACATCAAGCGGCTGGAGAAGGCGCTGGCCGCTCAAACCGGCACCGCCGGCCTGCCCACTCGTGAAAAGGACGCGTCCGAGACGGTTCCCGCCCTTTGACGGCTGCCGGAACGTACCTCGCTGAGCCTACGTAGCACGGACGCCGGCACTACGGGCTGATCCAGAATCCTTCCCGTACGGCCCGGAACATCGCTCTGGTGACAGAGAAGGCGCCTGACGGGAACCCCGGTCAGGCGCCTTCCTCAGCCCCGAAGGCCTTCTCGCCCGTCCTCACCTTCTGACTCACGTCGGCGTGAGGCGGGAACGGCTCCTCAATTGCCGTGCACGCCCTCGGCGGAGGCCGCATCCGGTCGGGTCAGGAACGGCCGCAGCACTGCCGTCCCTTCCTCGAGTCCGACCTTCATGGCGAAGTCGAACCGGTCCACTTCCACACACAACTCCACATCGGCGGGGTGAGCACCCCGCCGGCGCCCGCCGCGCAGGTCGTCCGCGGCCGGGGAGGTGCGGGCGCGGTGCAGGTAGGGGCCGGGGTCGACCCGATCCCCGGCCAGGAGCCGGTCCAGGTACTCGGCACAGGCCAGATCCTCGGCCGCACGGCCGTCCTCTCCGGTGGCAACGAACGTCACCGAGTCGGCGCCGGCATCCGCCAGGGCCCGGGCCGTCGCGCCGGCCACGACGAAACTGGCGCACATCGCCAACTTCGCTTCGACGACCGCCAGCGCCCCGACCGTGCCCGCAGTCGTCTTCTGGATCACGGTGCGGCCGGCCAGGTCGGTATCCCTGATCAGGCCGGGGGAGTTGGCCAGGTCGAAACCGCTGGCCGGTGCCCCGTCCTTGAGCGCGAGCCAGCCCGGGTGACACGCCTTGATCGCCAGTGCCTCGTCCTGGTCGGCAGCGAGAACGATCTTGTCTGCCCCGCGGTGGAAAACCCATGCGGCGGTGGTGAACGCCCGCATCACATCGATCACAACGGCCACCTG
The DNA here is from genome assembly GCF_009832925.1 of Streptomyces sp. Tu 2975. Lineage (GTDB taxonomy): Bacteria > Actinomycetota > Actinomycetes > Streptomycetales > Streptomycetaceae > Streptomyces. Next base: position 551,528 of record NZ_CP047140.1, on the reverse strand, counting down.
TTCGGTGCCGTCCACCTCGGGGATTCCGACCACTCGCGAGTCCATGCCGGGATCGTCGCAGCCGACTGAAGCGGTCCACAAGACACGCTGACGATCTCTCGGCGCCCGGACGGCAAGGCTCACTCTCGGGACGAGTCTCCGTAGCGGGTGGCAATCGCGGTGGCGCGGTTGCGGAGGGCGGTGCGCAACGCCTGCGGGGCCAGGGCTTCCGCGTCCGTGCTGAGCTGCCACAGTGCCCATTCGGCGTGCCGGAGATCCTGGAACGTCACCTCCAGCCGCAGCCGTCCGTCTGCGTCGGGTTCCTCCGCGCGTACGGCCAGCGCGGTGTCCAACAGTTCCTCCCGCCGCGCCGGGTCCACCCGTACCGGCACGGTGATGTGGTCGCCGCCGGAGAGAAATCGCGCGGAGCGTTCCCGCCAGATCCGGTCCAGGTCGACCCGGTTCGGTCGCTGTGCCGTCTCGGGGAGTTCCTCGGCGGCCAGCACCCGCGACAGCCGGTAGGTACGGTCCGCGCCGGATCTCGTGGCCAGCAAGTAGCCCCGGTCGCGTACGGTGACCAGGCCGATCGGGTCCACCGTGCGCCACTGCGGGGTCTCGCCTGTGGCCGCGTAGTGGATGCGCAGCTTGTGTCCGGCCAGCACCGCGCGCCTGACCTCGACCATGGTGGTGTCGGGTACTTCCTCGTCGACCAGCCGCCGTGAGAGCAGGTCGGTCTCCGGGTCGACGAGAAAGCGCTGGGCAGCGTCGCTTGCCGAAGCCCGATGACTTTCTGGCAGCGCGTCGACCACCTTCCGCATGGCCGAAGCGAGCGCCGAGCCGAGGCCGAACACCAGCTCGCCGCGCGCTGATCCGGCGGTCAGCAAGGCGAGGGCCTCGTCGTGGTTCAGTCCGGTGAGCTCGGTCCGGAAACCGGGCGACAGTGCGAAACCCCCGTGTCTGCCGCGTTCGGCGTAGACCGGGACGCCGGCGGCGGACAGCGCCTCGATGTCGCGCAGCACGGTGCGGGTGGACACCTCCAGCGCGCGGGCCAGGGTGTCCGCTGTCAACCGACCGCGCTGGCGCAGCAGGAGCACCAGTGAGACCAGCCGATCGGCACGCATACGAGAACTCTAAGGGAATACATGACTGAGGGTGTCGTGATTCGTTGGGAGGCTCGTTGCCGCGACGTCGAGGCCGGCGGCCACCGAGCCGATGGACGTGCGAATCCGATGAATCGAATGGAGATGATGTGGCAGTGGAACGAACTGCGGTCAACCCGGTGACGTGGTCGGTGGAGATGGGGTTCAACCAGGGTGAGGTCGTCTCCGGGCACACACGGACCCTGTACATCTCGGGACAGACCGCGATGAGCGGCGACGGCAAGCCCCAGCACGACGGCGACATGGCAGCGCAGTTGACGCTGAGCATCGACAACGTTGAGGCCGTGCTCGGCGAAGCCGGCATGTCACTCGCGAACCTTGTCCGGCTCAACGTCTACACGACCGACGTCGATCTGCTCTTCCAGAACTACGGCGTGCTGGCGGCGCGGTTGGGCGCCGCAGAGGTGGCGCCGACCACCACGATGCTCGGGGTGACGCGACTGGCGATCCCCGGCCAGATGGTCGAGCTCGAGGGGACCGCAGTCGCGTAACGCGACCTCGCCGCGCCTGTTGCTCGTGCCGGTCGAACCGGCACGAGCAACAGGCAGATGCCTGATCACCTGCGCTCGACGGTGATGACGACGCAGGCCACCGCGATGAAGTTCAGACGCGTTCCAGCGGACGGTGCGGCCCCGCAGGCAGCTCGACGGCGATCGTGTCGCCGGATCGCACGGTTCCGCCCTGCCGGACCACTCCCATGACCTCGGACTTGAAGGCGAAGTCCCCCGTCGCCGGGTCGAGTTCGAAGACCTCCTTCAGGAGGCCCTTCCGGAACGTGTCGATCTGCGAGCACGGATTGCGCAGCCCTGTCACCTCTACGATCGCCTCTTCACCGAGGTGCAGCAGTGCGCCGGTGGGCAGACGCAGGAGGTCGATCCCGCGCGTGGAGACGTTCTCACCGAGCTCGCCCGCGGCCACGGTGAAACCCTTCAAGGCCAGCTCGTCGAAGAGTTCCTCGTGCATGAGATGCACTTGACGCAGGTTGGGCAGATGCGGCTCGTGCCGCATACGGAACCGATGCTTGATCGTTTCCCCCGCGTGGACATCGCCCTCCACGCCGAGACCGGCGAGCAGTGTGATGCTCTCGCGGTTCGGCTTGCTGAACGAATACGTCCCGTTGCTGCTCACAGCCGTGACCCGCGCCATCGTCGTGCCCACTTCTCGTAGCTGGTGCGTTCTCGCACCCGCCAAGCGTAGAGGGCCGGCGCCGATGCGCGACGGTGGGCCTTCCCGAACCCCGGCCGGGTTCGCTGATCTCGTGCGGACGGCTGCTGAGCCGGCCCCGGCCCGATCAGTCGGCGTCGGGTCCCTGCTCCGCCGCGGTGTCGTAGGTGGCGCGTCGCCTCGGCGATGACGGACCGATGCCGCTCGGCCCGCCCCACCAGGCCGGTCAGCGAGGCGTGGAGCTCCCGAGCCATGGGCGTGAGGCTGTACTCGACCTTGGGCGGCACGGTCGGGTGGACGGTACGGACCAGTAGGCCGTCCCGCTCCAGCCTGCGCAGGTTGAGGGTGAGCATCCGTCGGCTGAAAGAGGGTGCTGATCACTGTCCTCCGGAGGAGTCGGCCGGTTCGCCGTCCGGTTGGCGGTGCGGGCCGGGGCCCACGTGATCGCGTCCGTAGGCTCGCCGCCCGCGGGGAGGGGTTGGCCGAGCTCGGCGCCGACGAGGTGCTGATCGGCCTGGAGGCACTCCACCGACCGGTCGACGTGGTCATCGACAGTGTCGGCGGCCCCCAACTGGTCGCCGCATGGAATCTGCTTGCCCCCCGGGGGCAGTGTTCAGAGCGTCGGCTGGACGTCCGGGGAGCCGGCGGCCTTTCCTCCGTATGCGATCGTCGGCCCGGCCAAGTCGCTGACCTCCTTCGTCATCGAGGGCGACACCGGCCCGGACCTTGCCGTGCTCAGCGAACCGGCCGCTGAGGGAGCCGTCACCGTGGAGATCGGCTGGCAAGGATCCTGGGACCGCTTCGACGAGGCGGCCGAGGCGCTTCGCGGGCGTCGGATCTCCGGAAAGGCGGTCCTGGAAGTGGCCACCGGGTGAGCTGCTGCACGCCCCGGCGCCGTCTCCCCGGGGTCGGTGGTGCATCGCTGCACCTGGCAGCAGGTGCCGGCGTCGACGAGCACCGGGCAGGGTCCGGGCCGCCTCGCGGCCCCGGCCCCCGGGCCGCTGCGCACGACGGTCCCCGGCGGGCGGTCGACACCGCTCGCCGGGGACCGGTCAGCCGTTGGGCTACGGCTTCTCATCGGCGTGGAGAGCGCTCACCTCCTCGGCGGTGAGTGCCTTGTCAAAAGCGTGCACCTGGTCGATCGCGCCGTTCCAGAAGTCGACGTTCCCGCCGTTCCACCGGGCGCGGCCGACGGACAGAGGGCCGGTGCTGACGTCGGCCGGGCCCGGCTCGGCGGTCGCGACCAGCTTGCCGTCGAGGTACAGCTTGATGTCGTTGCTCGCGGTGTCGCGCACGCCGACGAGGTGGTACCAGCGCCCCAGTTGGGGAACGGTCTCCACGCGGGCGCGGTGGCCGCCGGGTGTGCTGAACGCGAAGGCGCCCTGCCCGTACTGGAGGTAGAACGGGTTCTCCTGGCGGCGGCCGTCCTGGCTCACGGCGGTCGCGTAGTTGCCGGGGACCGCGTCGAGCGTGACCCAGGCGGAGACGGAGTAGCTCTTGGTGGTGTCGAGCACCGGGCCCTCGGTCTGGGCGAACTGGCCCTGGCCGTCGAGCTTCAGCGCGCTGCCGCTGACCCCCGGGGTCCAGGTGGTGCCGTCGGTGAGCTCCAAGGGCTTGTTGTTGGGACCGTCGTCCCGTGCGGTGCTCCCCTTGCCCTCGTCGAGGGCCCAGTGCCCGCCGCCCTTCAGCTCGTCACGCTCGCCCGCGGCCGCGCCGGCCGCGATGATCCTGCGGTTGATGTCGCGCACCTTGACCGGGTCGACCTTGATCTCCCGGCGGTCGTAGGTGTACAGCCCGTTGAGCTCGTTCTCCAGGTCGGAGATCTGGGTGTACACGGAGCCTGACAGCTCGGCCCCCGCCTGCTCGAGGTAGAACTTCTCGGTGTTCTCGACGTACTTGCGGGTGAGCGCGTCCTTGTCCGCCACACCGCTGTAGATCACCGTGGGAGCGCCCGGCCACATGTGGCCCGGGGTGCGCAGCGTGAAGCCTCCGTGCTCACCGTCCATCGCGGCCCGGTTCGCGTCGGGGAAGGCCGGGTCGGTGTTGTTGTAGTCGTGGTGGTCGATGATGTCGCCCTTGCCCGAGTCGCCCTTGGAGTTGCAGCAGTTGACGCCGCTGTGGGCATTGACGACACGGGACGGGTCGGCGGCCTTGACGGACTCGGCGATGCGGCCGCTCTCCTCGCGGCTCCACTCGCCCCAGCCTTCGTTGAAGACGATCCAGCCGATGACGGAGGGCGAGTTGTGATGCTGGCGCATCATCTCCCGGCCCTGGTCGACGAAGGCCTGCTGTCCCGTCTCGTCGGTGATGTTCCCGGAGACGAAGTCCTGCCACACCAGCAGGCCGAGCCGGTCCGCGTGGTAGAACCAGCGAGGCGACTCCACCTTGATGTGCTTGCGGACGGCGTTGAAGCCGAGCTTCTTGTGGGCCTGGAGGTCGAAGGCCAAAGCCTTGTCGCTGGGCGGGGTGTAGAGGCCGTCGGGCCAGAAGCCCTGGTCGAGCGTGGCGAGGGAGAAGATCGGCTTGCCGTTGAGCACGAGCTTCTGGAAGCCGCCGACCTTCTCGATCCCGATCTTGCGCATGCCGAAGTAGCTGTCGATCCTGTCGGTCGACCTGCCGTCGGTCAGCTTGACGTCGAGGTCGTAGAGGTACGGGTCGTCCGGGGTCCACAGGTGCTGCTTCGCCACGGGCAGCCGCAGCGTGCTGTTGGCCCGCCCGCTGACCTTACCGACGACCTCGCCCCTCGCGTTGCGGGCGACGGCCTCGACACGGGCGTTCGCGGAGGCGTTGTCGGACTCGACGGTCACGGCCAGGCTGCTGGTGTCGATGTCGGGCGTGGTGACGACGTTGTCGATCGAGGCGTCGGCGACCGGTTCCATCCAGACCGTCTGCCAGATGCCCGACGTCTGGGTGTAGAAGATGCCGCTCGGATGGGTGGACTGCTTGCCCATCGGCTGGTTCGCGCCGCCGGTGTCGGTGACCGCGACGACGACCTCCTGCGGTCCGGTGCCCTTGAGCACGTCGGTGACGTCGGCACTGAAGGCGTTGTAGCCGCCGGTGTGTTCGGCGACCTGCTTGCCGTTGACCCAGACGCGGGCCCGGTAGTCGACGGCGCCGAAGTTGAGCTTCAGCCGGTTGCCCTTGCCGACCTTCCAGTCCCGGGGCACGTTCACCAGCTTGCGGTAGAACATGTGGTCCTCGTGCCGCTCGAGCCCGGACAGCTGCGACTCGACCGGGAACGGCACGACGATCTTCTCGTCGAGATCCTTGCCGAAGACCGGCTGCTCACCCGCCGCTGCGCCGCTGAACTGCCAGGGGCCGTTGAGGTTCTTCCATTTGCCGCGCACCTGCTGCGGGCGGGGGTACTCCGGCAGCGGATTGTTCTTGTCGACCTTGTCACCCCATGCCGTGGTGAGCCGGTGCTTGGAGGCATTCTGCGCCGAGCGGATGATCTGCGGCACGGTTCCGGTGCCGGCCTTGAGGCCGCCTTCACCGTCGTACTCCACCTTGACCTGCTGGTTCTTCTGGATCGGCGCCGCGAGGGTGACGAGCAGGGAGTTGGGGTCGCGGGGGTCGACGGCGACCGACTTGATCGGCATGGCCGTCGTGTCGGCCTCGATCTTCAGGTGGTCCTTGACCGCCTCGATGCCGCCGACCTCGTTCTCGAACCGCGCCCGCATCTGCCGGCCGTCCCCGGCGACGGACAGTTCCACCGGGTAGACCTGGAAACCGGCGGGCGGGGTGAAGGCCGACTCGGGCACCAGTTGCTTGCCCATCGACGGACTCGACCAGCGCAGGAACATGTTCGCCCCGCCGAAGTCCTGGAACATCTCCAGACGGAACTCGTGCTTCTCGCCGGCGGTCAGCCTGACCGGTGCACTGGTCTGCTCCCTGTCCCAGTCCGGCTCCCAGTGGTCGATGACGGGCTTGCCGTCGATGAACAACCGGAAGCCGTTGTCGCCGATGCCGTAGAACGTGTAGTCCCCGGTGGCGGGCGCCTCGATCATGCCCGTCCAGCGGGCGGTCGTGTGCTCCGCACGCCCGGTCAGCGACTCGAAAGTGGACGCGAGACCGGGGAAGTTGATCTGCGGATCGAGTGATACGCCGCCGAGGTCGGCGAAGTCCCGGGCACCGGGCGCCGACATGCTGAAGTACTCGCCCTTGAGGCCGTGCACCTCGATGGCGGCGTTCTCGGCGGCGGACGCGGACACGGTGCTGATCGGCTCGGCGGCCGACGCGGTGGGCACCAGGCCGCTGACCGGCAGTGCCAGGACGGCCGCGGTCAGCAGCGCCCACAACCTGGTTCTGGGGCGGGTGAGTTGTCTTGTCATCGAATCTTTCCTCGCACAGAGGGATCGGAGCCGGGCCTGTGAGGAGTGGATGCGCAGATGGGATCCGGTACGGGGGTGTCCGCCCTCGAGGAAGGCGGCCGCCGGGTCCGAGCACGCTCGTCGGAGCGGGCCGACGGCCGTCGAGCACCATGGGGCAGGGCACCGGCGCAGGCAGCGGCCGGCGTCCCTTGCCGGCCACTGTTCCATCGTTGGAAAACTGTGTGCAGCGGAATGAGAGCACGCCGCCCGGCCGCTGTCCAGGCCCCGCGCAGACCGGCTCAGGGGGCCGTCCGTGGCGTCAACGGGCCATCGTGTGAACACATTTGGGAAACGTCGCGCAACACCCTTGCCGCGTGTCGACCGGCAGCTATATAACGTTGTAAATCCGAGGTGGCCAACGGCCGTTCGGACGCGTTCGACCTTCTTTTCCCCAGGTCGGAGTTGATTCCGACCAGCCTGCCGGACCGGTCGCAGGCCGAAATCTCCGTACCCACGCCGCCCGACCGCACGCCACTCGGCGGTGCGCTCACCCCGCCTAGGAGTGTCCTGAGATGACCATCCCGAAGAGATCTCGCTCGCTCACCGTCGCCTGTCTGCTCGCCGCCACGGCGACGTTGGCCGTGTCCGGCTGCGCGAAGTCGGAGACCACGAGCAACGCCGGCGGTGACAGCAGCCAGGCCGCCCAGGCGGCCGAGACGCCCGCAGGCAGCTCCGGTTCCGGCTGCACGCTCGAGACCTACGGCGCCCCGAAGCTCGACCTGAAGGACGCGGTCGTCGGCTTCTCCCAGTCCGAGAAGGAGGCCAACCCCTTCCGTATCGCGGAGACGCAGTCCATCAAGGACGAGGCCGCGAAGGTGGGCGTCAAGAAGCTGCTCACCACCAACGCGCAGTCCCAGTTGTCCAAGCAGATCAGCGACATCCAGGACATGCTCGCCCAGGGCGCCCAGTTCCTCATCGTCGCCCCGCTGAACTCCGACGGCCTGGAGCCCGCCTTCAAGGCCGCCGCAGCCAAGAAGGTCCCGGTCCTCACCATCGACCGCAAGGTCAACGCGGGCGCCTGCAAGGACTATCTGGCCTTCCTGGGCTCGGACTTCGTCGAACAGGGCAAGCGGGCCGCCGACGCGATGATCAAGGCGACCGGCGGCAAGGGCAAGGTCGCCATCCTCCTCGGGGCATCCGGCAACAACGTCACCACCGACCGCACCAAGGGCTTCGTCGACCAGGTCGCCGCCGAGGCGCCCGGTCTGGAGATCGTCGCCCAGCAGACCGGCGAGTTCGCCCGCGACAAGGGCCAGCAGGTCATGGAGCAACTCATCCAGTCCAAGCCGGACATCACCGCCGTCTACGCGGAGAACGACGAGATGGCACTCGGCGCCCTCACCGCCCTGAAGTCCGCCGGCAAGAAGCCCGGCAAGGACGTCAAGGTCGTCTCCATCGACGGCACACGCAACGCCGTCCAGGCCCTGGCCGACGGCGAGATGAACGCGGTCATCGAGTCCAACCCGCGCTTCGGTCCGCTCGCGTTCGCCACCGCGCAGAAGTTCTACGCCGGCGAGGAGATCCCGGAGAACGTGATCATCAGCGACCGGTCCTACGACGCGTCCAACGCCAAGGCGTCCATCGGTGGAGCGTACTGACCGAGCTCGCTCCGGGCCGCCGCGGTGCTCCTGCCCGCGGCGGCCCGGGAACCATCCCACACGATCTCCGGAAGGCCGAGTTCATGGCATCCCCCGAAGCGGCAGCCCCCGCGGCGACCGGCGAACCGCCGTCACTCACGCCGACGGTGCTGGAGGCCCGCGGCGTCAGCAAACGCTTCCCGGGCGTGGTTGCCCTCGACGACGTCTCGTTCACCCTGCGTGCGGGAGAGACCCACGCGCTCGTCGGCGAGAACGGGGCGGGCAAGTCCACGCTGATCAAGGTACTGACCGGCGTGCACCGCCCCGACGGCGGCGAGTTGCTGTTGTCAGGACAGCTCGTGCACTTCGCCCGGCCCTTCGAGGCGCAGCAGGCCGGCATCTCCACGATCTACCAGGAGGTGAACCTCGTCCCCCTGATGAGCGTGGCCCGCAACATCTTCCTCGGCCGCGAACCGAGGACCCGGCTGGGACTCATCGACTTCGGGCGGATGCACCGCGAGGCCACCACCCTGCTGGAAGGCTTCCGTGTCACCGTGGACCCCCGCCGGCCCCTGCACACGCTGGGCGTCGGCACCCAGCAGATGGTCGCGCTGGCCCGCGCCGTGTCGGTCCGCGCCCAAGTGGTGATCATGGACGAGCCCACCTCGTCCCTGGAGCCGCGCGAGGTCGAGACCCTCTTCCGGGTCATCGGCGACCTGCGCCGGCAGAACATCGCCGTCCTCTACGTCAGCCACCGCATGGACGAGCTGTACCGCATCTGCGACCGTGTCACCGTGCTCCGCGACGGCCGCCACATCCACACCGGCGACCTGGCGGACCTCGAGCGGGTGCAGCTGGTGTCCATGATGCTCGGCCGGGAGATCACCGAGGTCCGCCGGCACGGTGTGACCAGCTTCGGCGACGAGGACCACGACATCGCGCGCAGGCCGGTCCTCACCGCGGACGGACTGACCAGCAGGCACCGGCTCGACGACATATCGCTGGATCTGCACCCCGGCGAAGTGCTCGGTCTCGGCGGCCTGCTGGGGTCGGGACGCAGCGAGACGGCCAAGGCGCTCGCCGGCGCGCTGGCCCTGGACAAGGGAACGATCAGCGTGGCGGGCCGGGTGCTCCGCAGGATCTCCTCCGCGAGCGCCATCCGCGCGGGGATCAGTCTGCTGCCCGAGGACAGGAAGGCCGAGGGCATCGTGCCGGGCCTATCGGTGCGCGAGAACATCGTGCTCGCCGCCCTGCCCCGGCTGTCCCGCGGCGGCATCGTGTCCCGCAAGCGGCAGGACCGCATCGTCGACATCTTCATGAAGCGTCTGCGCATCAAGGCGTCGAGTCCCGAGCAGAAGGTCGGCGAACTGTCGGGCGGCAACCAGCAGAAGGTGCTGCTCGCCCGCTGGCTGTGCCTGGAACCCAAGGTGCTGCTGCTCGACGAGCCCACCCGAGGCATCGACGTCGGTGCCAAGGCCGAGGTGCAGGCGCTCATCGACGAGCTCGCGCAGGAGGGGCTCGCCGTGCTGCTGATCTCCTCCGACATCGAGGAGCTCATCGAAGGGTCCGACCGGATCGTGGTCCTGCGGGGAGGGGCGACGGCAGGCGAGCTGACGGGTGACCAGGTCAGCGAAGCCGCGCTGCTCGCGGTGCTCGCCGACCACGCGCCCGCGCCGGTCCCGCCGGAGGCGGAGACCGGCGCCCGCGCCGACGCTGACGTCGACGCCGAGACCGGCGCCCGCGCCGACGTCGACGCCACCGGCCCGATCGTCCCTGCCCCGGCCGCGGGCCCCGACGCGACCCCCGACCGAGCCACGCTTCCGGACCCGGGCCTGGACCCGGACGAGGACCCGGGCCTGGACCCGGGCCAGGACCCAGACCTGGACCAGGGCCCGGGCCAGGCCTCGTACCCGGGCCAGGCCCGGGGCCGGGACCAGGCCCCGGTTCCTGACCAGGCCGCAGCCGATGGCCCGGCCGACGTCCCCGCAGAGCTCCCGGCCGAGGCCCCGGCCGTCAAGGAGGACCTCCGATGACCACCCACGCCCCCGCAGCGCCGGCGCGGAGCCTGCAACGGCTGCCCGGACCCGCGTGGTTCCAGGAGTACGGGGTGTACGCGGCGGTGGCCGCGCTCCTCCTCTTCAACGCCTTCTTCACCGAGCACTTCCTCACCGCCGACAACCTCCGCACCCAGTTGATCCAGGTCGCCCCGGTCGTCATCGTGGCCCTGGGCATGGCACTGGTGATCGGTACAGAGGGTGTCGACCTGTCGGTGGGTTCCGCCATGGCACTGGCGGCGGCCGTACTGCCGCTCTACCTCGGCTACGGCCTCGTACCCGCTCTGCTGATCGCGCTCCTTGCGGGTGCGGTGGTCGGCGCGGTGAACGGCACCCTCGTATCGGTGGTGGGCCTGCAACCCATCGTCGCCACACTCGCACTGTTCGTCGGAGGCCGGGGGATCGCCCTGGTCATGGCGGACGGGCAGCTCAAGCAGATCTCCAACCCCGACCTGCTGGCCCTCGGCACCGGAAGCTTCCTCGGTGTCCCGCTCGTCGTCCTCATCGCCGGAGTGCTGGCGCTCGCCGTCGCCTTCCTCGTCCACCGCACCACCTTCGGGCGGCAGGTCGTCGCGATCGGCGGCAACCGGTCCGCCGCGGCCCTGGCGGGCCTGCCCGTCAAGCGGGTCCTCACCGGCGTCTACATCCTGTGCGGCGTACTCGCGGCGCTCGCCGGCATCCTCGCCACCGCCCGCCTCACCGCCAGCGACCCCTCCTCCTTGGGCAACCTGATGGAGCTGTCCGCGATCACCGCGGTGGTCGTCGGCGGGACACCGCTCAGCGGCGGCTCCATCCGCGTGCTGGGCACCGTCGCCGGAGCGCTGCTGATGCAGTTGCTGCGCGCCACGCTCGTCAAGCACGACCTGCCCGACTCGACCGCCCAGATCGCCCAGGCGGCCATCATCATCGTCGCCGTCTATGTCGCACGGGAGCGCCGATCCCGATGAAACTCTCCTCAGTTCTCGACCCCGCCGGGACACGAGTACCGTCGCCCGGGCCCGGCGGGCAGGCCGGCCCGGAAGCCGGGACCGGCGTGTCCGGCGGACAGCGCGTCGCCTCGCTCGTCCAGCGGCAGGGCGTGCTCGCGGTCCTGCTCCTCGTCGTCGTGATCGCCTCCTTCGTCTATCCGACGTTCGCCACGCTCGACAACGCCCGTGGTGTGACGGTGCAGGCGTCCTTCCTCGCCATCGTCGCGCTGGGCATGACCATGGTGATCATCACCGGTGGCATCGACCTGTCCGTCGGCTCGGTGTTCGCCCTCGGCGGCGTACTCGCCGCATGGGCCTCCCAATGGGGCGTGCTTCCCGCCCTGTTGGTGCCGCTGGTGGTCTGCGGAGCGATCGGCGCGCTCAACGGAGTGCTCATCGCCCGCGTGGGCATGGCTCCCTTCATCGTCACGCTCGCCTCCCTGCTGGGAGCCCGCGGACTGCTGCTCGCCATCACCGACGAGGGCGCCACCACCTACCTTGTGCCCAAGGACTCGGCGTTCGCCGAGCTCGGCCAGGGCAGCGTCTGGGGCTTCGGCCATCCGATCCTGATCGCCCTGGTGCTCTTCGCCGCCGGCGGCGTGGTACTCCAGCGCACCTCGTTCGGTCAGACACTCTTCGCGGTGGGCGGCAGCAGCGACGCCGCCGTGCTCATGGGTCTTCCCGTGGCACGCGTCAAGCTCACTGTCTATCTGCTGAGCGGACTGCTGGCCGGCCTGGCCGGGGCGATCAACGCGGCACGGCTCTCGTCGGGCGTGACCATCATCGGCGTCGGCATGGAACTCGACGCGATCGCCGCCGTCGTCATCGGCGGGACGCTCCTCGTCGGCGGCGCAGGATCCCTCAGCGGCACCCTGTGGGGCGTGCTCCTACTGGCGGTGATCCAGAACCTCATCAACCAGATCGGATCGCTCAACTCGTCCTACCAGTCCGTGGTCAGCGGCGGATTCCTCATCGTCGTCGTGGTCGCGCAGCGGTACCTGGCGCGAAGCCGAAGAACCGCTTGAACCGGGCGGTGACCGCGGACCTCGGGGACCATGTCCGCGGGCCGCCGCCCGGGCAACCACCCCCGGAGCTGGACAACCCGGCCGCCTTCCGGTCGGCTCGAGTCGAACACAAGGAGTGCCGTGGGCGTCAGCCTCAAGGACGTCGCGCAGCGGGCAGGCGTGTCGATCAAGACCGTGTCGAACGTGGTGAACAACTATCCCCACGTCACACCGCACATGCGCGCCAAGGTGCAGCAGGCCATCGACGAACTCGGCTACCGTCCCAACCTCACCGCACGCCATCTGCGCAAGGGGCGCACGGGCATCATCGCCTTCGCCGTTCCCGAACTCGGCAACCCCTACTTCGCGGAGCTGGCCGGTGCCGTCATCGACGCCGCCGCCCGCCACGACTACACGGTGCTCGTCGACCACACCGCCGGACTGCGCGAGCGGGAGCTCCTGGTCAGCCAGGAGTTCCGGTCGCACGTCATCGACGGACTGATCCTCAGCCCCATCCATCTGGAGACCGAGGACCTGGTCGGCCGGCAGGAGACATCGCCCCTGGTGCTGCTGGGGGAGCGGGAGTACGAGGCCCCGTACGACCAGATCGCCATCGACAACGTGGCCGCCGCCCGCACCGCCGTACGCCACCTGCTGGACCTGGGCCGGCAACGCATCGCCTTCCTCGGCTCACGCACCGACCGCGAGCGCCGGCCCGCCCACCTGCGCCTGCGCGGCTGGCGCGAGGAACTCCTCGCCGCCGGCCGGGAACCGGACGAGACACTCGTCGTCGCCACCGACGGCTACGGGCGCGCCGACGGCGCCGCCGCCATGGCCGCGCTCCTCGACCGGGGCCGGCAGCCCGACGCCGTGTTCGCCTACAACGACCTGATCGCCATGGGAGCGATGCGCACGCTCACCGAACGCGGACTCACCGTCCCGCGCGACGTCGCCGTCGTGGGCTTCGACGACATCGAGGAGAGCCGCTACGGCAGCGTCACCCTCACCACCATCTCTCCCGACAAGCAGGCCATCGCCCGGCTGGCGGTGGACAGCCTTGTCGAACGGCTCGCCGGTCACGTCATGGCCGAGCCACGCAGGGCGAGACCCGGCTACCGGCTCGTGGTCCGTGAATCGACCGGCCCCGCGGAGGGGCGGGAGACCGCCCGCGTCCCTCGGGAGACCGGCCCGGTGCCGGCTCAGGAAACCGGCCGCGTACCGGCTGAGGAGACCGGTCCGGTGCGGGCTCGGGAGACGGGCCCGTCACCGGCGGCGTAGAGAGACCGGATCCGCCCGGCGACGCCCCGGAATCCGCCCGCCGTCGACCCGGCATCCGTCCCGGCGAACCGCCGGGACCCGACCCCCACCGGCCCACCCTGTCTTTGGGGACACCACCCGCCACGAGGACTCATCATGCCCCGACCCACCGCGCATCACAGGCCGTTCGGATGTACGCCGAGCGGAGAGGACATCGGCCTGTGGCGACTGGAATCCGGCACCGGCGTGTACGCCGAGATCCTCACCTACGGCGGCATACTGCACGCACTCGGCGTGCCCGACACCGCGGGTGACACCGACTCCGTGGTGCTCTCCCTGCCCTCCGCCGACCAGTACGCGGAGAAGAGCCCCTACTTCGGCGCCCTCGTCGGCCGGTACGCCAACCGCATCGCCCATGGCCGCTTCACCCTCGACGGGGCGACCCACCACGTCCCCGTCAACGACCGCGGACACGCGCTGCACGGCGGCCCGGAGGGCTTCGACACAAAGGTCTGGCACGCCGTCCCGCTGGTCGAGGACGACCGGGCCGCGGTGCGACTCTCCTTGCACAGCCCGGACGGCGAGATGGGCTTTCCCGGCGCGCTCGATGTCACCGTCACCTACGCGCTCGACGCCTCCGGCACGCTCTCGCTGTCCTTCACGGCGGAGACGGACCGGCCCACGGTGGTCAACCTCTGCAACCACGCCTACTTCAACCTCGCCGGAACCGGCGACATCCTGACCCACACCCTTCAGGTCGACGCCCCCGCGTATCTACCGGTCCGCGAGGACGGCATCCCGACGGGCCGGGCACTCGGAGTTCCCGGCACTCCCTTCGACCTGACGGCACCTCGGCTGCTCGGGGACCGGCTGTCCGCACCGGACGCCCAGATGGAGCGCGCCGGTGGGTTCGACCACTGCTGGGTCCTGTCGGCCGCCCCCGCCGGCACACTCCGGCGCGCCGCGCGGCTCACGGCCCCGGCCGCGGAACGGGTCATGGAGGTGTGGACGACGGAACCAGGACTGCAGGTCTACACCGCCAACCAGCTCAACGGCTCGCTCATGGACGGCCACGGACGCAGCCTCGGCCGCTACAGCGCCGTGTGCCTGGAGACCCAGCACTTCCCTGACGCGCCCAACCGCCCTGACTACCCGAGCACCGTCCTGCGCCCCGGCGCGACCCTGACCAGCCGCACCGAGTTCCGCTTCCCGCACCTGCCGACGTGATCCCCCGTCACGGCCGCAGGGCCGCCCGCCCACGCCGCCGTGTCAGGCGATGTCCGTGCCTCGAAGCAGCAGTTGCACCACGGCCAGCGCGGCCACAGCGATCGCGGCCCGGAAAGGCCACTTCCGGTTGGCGCGCTGCATGGCCGTGGCCGCCACCGCCGCGCACCCGGCCGTGGCCACAACCGCCCAGCCGAACACTCCGGGCGTGCCCGGAGGCGCGGCGGTGAGCACGCCGAGAGCCGTCAGCATCACCGTGGGAGCAAGCCATCGGCACGCGGTGGCGCCCAGGCGTTGCGGCAGGCCCCGGACACCGGTCGCCAGATCGTCGTCGATGTCCGGGAGGACGTTGGCGAGGTGTGCCCCCACGCCGAGCACGGCGCTGCCGACCGCCGCCCACCAGGCGGGCCACGGCTCGGACGGCAGGCCGAGCGTGACGAACGCGGGCAGTGATGCGAACCCGAGGGCGTAGGGGAGAGGGGAGAGCACGGTGCCTTTCAGAAGGACGTTGTAGGCCCAGCCTCCGGCCAGCACTCCGGTCAGATGCACCACCGCCGCCGTCACCCCGCTCAGCAGGGACAGCGGGACGCAGAGAACGAGCGCCGCCGCGGCTGCCCTCGCCACCACGGGCTGCGCCAACGCGCCCGCCGCCACCGGTTTGTCCAGGCGGCCGACGGCGGTGTCCCGTCGCGCGTCGACCGCGTCGTTGCACCACCCCACGGAAAGTTGTCCGGCGAGGACCGCGGCGGCGACGCCCAGCGAACCGGCCGGCCCGCGGCCGGCCGACAGGGCCAGTGCGGTGACGAACACCGTCACGGCGACCGTCGCCTCCGGGTGGCACGCACGCAGCAACACCAGTAGCCGGTGTGTCGCCCGAAGGGAAGTCGCGGAGGGGTATAGAGACACGGGTGCAAGGTAATGACCGGATCGGCCGTGAGGAGACATCCCGGTATGCGTGTCCCCGCACTCGACGAAATGGCCCCCGCCCCTCCCCCCGTCCCCTCCTTCGCGTCGAACCGGACCACCACCGTCGTCGCCGTACGGACCGCTCTGCCGTCGCACCGGTACGCCCAGAGCGACCTGACCGAGCTGATCGGCGATCTGTGCCTGCGGCCGGGCGAGGACCGGAGCCTGCTGCGCCGTCTGCACCGGTCGGCCGGAGTGCGTACCCGTCACCTCGCCCTGCCCATCGAGCGGTACCCGGCGCTGACCGACTTCGGGCAGTCCAACGCCGCCTGGATCGAGGCCGGTCTCGAGCTCGGCGAGGAAGCGCTGGTGGGCGCCTTCCGAAGCGCCGGGATCACAGCGGCGGACGTGGACCTCCTGCTCTGCACGTCCATCACAGGAGTCGCCGCTCCCTCGCTCGACGCCCGCCTCGCGGTCCGGGTGGGAATGCGGTCCGACGTGAAGCGGATCCCCGTGTTCGGCCTGGGCTGCGTCGCGGGCGCCGCAGGTCTCGGCCGGATCCACGACTACCTGTGCGGCCATCCGGAGGACACCGCGGTACTTCTCAGCGTCGAACTCTGTTCCCTGACACTTCAGCAGCGGGACGGGTCGCTCGCCAACCTCGTGGCGGGGGCACTCTTCGGGGACGGCGCGGCAGCCGTTGTCGCACGCGGGGACCGGGCGGCAGGGCCGGACATCGGCCGGCCGCGGGTGGTGGCCACCCAGGGGAGGCTGTATCCGGACACCGAGCACCTGCTCGGCTGGAAGATCGGCGCGAGTGGCTTCCGCGTCGTCGTCGACGCCGGTATCCCCGACATCGTCCGGGCCCGCCTCGGCCCGGACCTGCGGGCCTTTCTCGCCGCCCAGGGCCTCGGCCCGGACGACGTCGGCACCTGGATCTGCCACCCCGGGGGCCCGAAGGTGCTCTCCGCGGTCGCCGACACGCTCGACCTGCCCGAAGGCGCCCTGGAGTCCGCATGGCGGTCGCTGGCGAGCGTGGGGAACATGTCGTCCGCCTCCGTACTGAGGCTCCTCGAGGACATCGGCGGTAGCGGGCGCCCCGAACCCGGGACCTGGGGCGTACTGCTCGCCATGGGCCCGGGTTTCTGCACCGAGTTCGTCCTCCTGCGCTGGTGAGGAAACACTGATGCTCTGGTACACCGTGCTCGTTCTCGCCGTCGCGGCGGAACGCGTCGTCGAACTCGTCGTGGCCAGGCGCAACGCCGCCTGGACCCTCGCCCGTGCCGGTGTCGAGCACGGCCGCGGACACTATCCCGTCATGGTGGCCCTTCATACGGCTCTGCTCGCGGGTTGCCTCATCGAGGTGGCGATCGGCGACCGGCCGTTCGTCCCCGCCCTCGGCTGGTCCATGCTGGGCATCGTGGTGCTGGCCCAGGCACTGCGCTGGTGGTGCATCAGGACGCTCGGCCCCTACTGGAACACCCGCGTCATCGTGGTCCCCGGGGCTCGCCTGGTCCGGACCGGGCCCTACCGTTTCGCCCGCCACCCCAACTACGTCGCTGTCGTCGCGGAGATCGCCGCCCTGCCACTGGTGCACTCCGCATGGCTGACGGCCCTCGTGCTCACCGCGGCCAACGCGGTACTGATGGGCGTCCGCGTCCGCTGCGAGAACACCGCCCTCGCCCTGGCCGTGACGGCATGAGCCCGACCCATGACCTCCTGGTCGTCGGAGGCGGGCCCGCCGGTCTGGCCACCGCGCTGCACGCCGCGCGGGCCGGCTTCGACGTCGTCGTGGCCGAGCCGCGCGGCGCGCCGATCGACAAGGCGTGCGGCGAGGGACTCATGCCCGGCGCGGTACGGGCGCTGCAAGCGCTGGGGCTGACGGTCCCCGGCCAGCCGATCGCCGGCATCCGTTACGTGCAGGGCACGCGTGCGGTCGAGGCCGCGTTCCGCCAGGGACACGGTCTCGGCGTGCGCCGTACCAGCCTCCATCTGGCCCTCCATACGGCGGTCGTCGGCGAGGGCGTCCCCGTGCTGCCCTTGCGGGTCGAAGGCGTGCACCAGGACGCCACGGGTGTCACCGAGCGCGGCACCGGGCTGCGCGCCAGATGGCTGATTGCCGCGGACGGCCTGCACTCGCCGGTGAGGCGGTCGCTCGGACTGGTGACCACCAGCCGCGGCACCCCTCGGTACGGATTGCGCAGGCACTACGCGGTGCCGTCGCGGTCCCCGTACGTCGAAGTCCACTGGGGCCCGCACGGGGAGGCCTATGTGACACCGCTCGGCCCCCGGCTCGTGGGTGTGGCCCTGCTGACCTCTCTGCGCGCGCCGTTCGGCACCCAGCTGGCCGGCTTCCCGGAGCTGGCCGCACGGATGCACGCCGAGGCGGCCGTGACGGACGTGCGCGGCGCGGGCCCGCTGCGGCAGACGGCCGGCACGCGCGTCCACGGTCGCGTGCTGCTGGTGGGCGACGCCGCCGGATACATCGACGCGATCACCGGAGAAGGCCTCTCGCTGGCCCTGGCGGGCGCGGAAGTGCTGGTCGACCATCTCCGCCGTGGGACGCCCGCCGCCTACGAGTCGGCGTGGAGGGCCGCCACCCGGCGACACCGGCTGCTGACCGACTGCCTCGTACGGGCCCGGCAGCAGCCCCTGCTGGCCCGGCTCATCGTTCCGACGGCTCGAAGGCTCCCACGCGTGTTCACCGCCGCGGTCAACGCCCTCGCCTGACCGGTCGTCCCGCCCCGTCGCCGGTCCGGGTGTGCTGCGGCCGCGCCATCAGCACCGCGACGTCGTCCTGCGGGTGTACGGGCAGCAGCTGCCGCAGGACGCCGTCACAGAGCTCCTCGAGCGGCTGCTGATCATGGTCCCGGAGGGCATGGGCGAGCTGGCCGAGGCCCTGATCGAGGTCCCGGCCTCGGGCCTCGATGAGGCCGTCGGTGTACAGGACCAGCAAGCTGCCGGGAGGCAGCCGGACCTGCTCCGCCCGGAAGTGCCGCCCTCCCGTTCCCAGCGGAGTGCCCGGTGGGCCGTCGAGGTACGTGATCGCTCCGCCGGGCGATGCGACGGCCGGTGGAGGGTGGCCGGCTCTGGCGATCAGGCATCCGCCGGCAGCGGGGTCGTGTACGGCGTAGACACAGGTCGCCAATTGGTCCTGTCCCATGTCGGCCACCACGGCGTCGAGCGAGCGGAGCACCTGTGCGGGTGGGATGTCGCTCCGGGCGAGGGTCCGCACCGCTGTGCGCAGCTGCCCCATGACGGCCGCGGCGTGGATGCCGTGGCCCATGACGTCTCCGATGACCAGTCCGGTTCTGCCGTCGGGAAGCGTGATGACGTCGAACCAGTCGCCGCCGACGTCGTGTTCGCTGGCGGGCAGATAGCGGCCGGTGAGCTCGAGGCCGCTGACCGTGGGCAGCTCGCTGTTCGTCAGGCTGCGCTGCAGAGTGAGGGCGGCCGCGCGCTGGCGGGTGTACATGAGCGCGTTGTCGATGTTCAGAGCCGCTCGCGCGACGAGTTCGTCGATGAGCACGCAGTCCTGCTCGTCGAAGGGCTCGTGACTGCTGAGCCGCGTCACCACGACGGCTCCGAGCACCTTGCCCCGCGCGACCAGGGGGATGAGCCGCGCCGAGCCGAGGGTCTTGAGGTATGCGCGCAGGTCGTCGGCCCGGGGATCGGTGATCAACGCCGGCACGTCGGAGCGGTACAGATCGGTCGGACGTCCGTCCGCGATGACCCGTTCGTACAGGGAGCCGCGCGGGATGCGCGACGTCATGCCGGGCACGAGTCTCGCCGTGGGGGCGGACGGCTCGGGGAAGACCGCGGCCAGTCGGCGGACCACACCGCGCGTGGACGCCGCGGACTCGTCCGGTGCGATGAGCTCTTCAAGGAGCTGTACGTCGGCCGAGTCGGCGAGCTGTGGCACCAGCACCTGCACCACCTCCTCCGCGGTCTGCCGCAGGTCCAAGGTGGTGCCGATACGGGTACCGGCCTCAGCGAGCAGGGCGAAGCGGCGCCGGGCGCGTTCGACCTCGATCTCGGCCTGCTGGCCCTCGGTGATGTCGATGAGGGAGGCGATCAGCCCCAGCGTCCGGCCGGAGCCGTCGACCAGCGGAGCGTACGAGCAGGACCAGGTCCGCTCCCGGTCCGGGTCGGAAGCCGTCCGGCCCGTCCGGCGGACGTCGACGACCGCGGTGCCCCGGTCCAGAACCTCCTGCATCGTCGATTCGAGCGCCGCGGCGTTGACGCCGGGCACCACTTCCGTCAGCCGTTTGCCCAGATGACCGGCGGAGGAGACGCCGTTCATCCGGGCCAGGGCGTCGTTGACCCGCAGGAAACGAAGATCGGTGCCGAGGGTGGCCAGGCCGATGGGTGACTGCGTGAAGAGACTCTCCAAAGCCGCCAGCGATTCACGCATACGCAGCACCTGCGAGGTCTCCACGGCGATCAGGAGGGCCCCCGCCCGTCCCTGCTCGTCCGCAGCAGGGACGATCCACATCTCCATGGTCACCCGGTGGCCGTCACGGTGGCGCACGGAAAGGGTCCCGACCACGGTCTCCCCGGCGTGGACGCGCCGCGTCAGCTGATCGGCCAGTGGCTCGTTGCCCTCCGGGACCAGCAAGGCGGAGGCGGGCCGGTCGAGGATGTCCTCGGGCCGGTGCCCGAGCAGGTCCTGGGCGGCCAGGGACCATTCCACGACGCGTCCGTCCGCGTCCTCTCTCCACAGCGCTATCGGCAGCAGCTCGCGGAGCACGCCCGCGTATCCGACAGCGCCTACGGGCGGCACGTGGCCCGCCGACCGGTGAGTGTCCAATATGAGACCTCACTACAAATGGATCATTTCATACCAAATCACCCTATCCGAGACTCCATGGTCGGGCCCGGCCCGGCACGATCGGATCCCTGGCGCGGCGCGCGCCCCCGGCACCCCTTACTCCGGCACGGCATCGGGGTTCTGCGCGGCGCCCTTGCGGCCCTGCGGTGTCGGCTTCGCGTGGATGTACAGCTGTCGGCGGTCCTCCACATCGACGTGCCGGGGCAGCGGCAGCTCGAAGCGCACCGGGCGGCCGTGGTCTGCCACCTGCCTCGCGGGGTTGTAGACCCGGTTGAACCGCCACAGCATCCGGGCGAAGTTCGTCTGTCCGCGGGCCAGGTTGGCCGCAAGGATGCGCGCCGCGCCGAACGCGGTCCGCAGGCCGAGGTGCTTGCGGTTGATCACCGACTGCGTAAGCACCAGCTCACGGTAGAACTCCTCCAGGGGCAGCGTCGTCGGCACGACCGCGTGCTGGATGTCGAACAGCCGGTAGTCGCGGGTCGTCAGCTTCCGTGCCTCGGTGTGCCAGATCTCGGTACCCGGATACGGGGTCATCACGGTGAGGTGGACGATCTCCGGCACCGAAAGAGCGAATTCCCTGACGATCCGGAATCTTTCCCTGTCCCAGGCCGGATCGACGATCAGGTTGATGGCGACGGTGATACCGAGCTTCCGCGCCGTCTCGAGGGCGTGGAAGTTCTCATCGGGGCTGATGCGCTTGCGGTAGAGGTCCAGCCCCTCGGCGTCGATCGCCTCCATACCCAGGAACATGTATTTCAGGCCCAGCCGTGACCAGCGCTCGAAGATCTCCCTGTTGCGCAGCAGGACGTCGGCACGCGTCTCGAGGTAATAGCTCTTCCGGATACGGCGGCGTTCCAGCTCCGCGGCGATCCCGTCACCGTGTTCCGGACGGATGAAAGCGACGTCGTCGACGATGAAGACGTTCCGCTCCCGGATACTCGCCATTTCCTCCGCCGCGACCTGAGGGGAAGCCTTTCGGTAACTGCGGCCGTAGAAGGTCCAGGCGGAGCAGAACGAGCAGTCCCAGGGGCAGCCGCGGGTGAATTCGATGGAGGCGCAGGGGTCGAGCTCGCCGATGAAGTAACGCCGGCGGTGCCGCAGGAGATCGCGGGCGGGGCGAGGGTAATCGATACTGTGCAGCATCGTCGGCGCCGGCCCCCGGCCCTCCAGGGTGACCGCCCCGGGCACGGAGGACAGGCCGCCGTCGCGGGCGGCGTCGAGGAGCGGCCCGATCGCCGTCTCGCCCTCGCCGCGGGCCACCGCGTCCACGGCGCCGTCGGCCTGTTCCAGGACGTCGCCGGCGACGAAGGACACGCTGTGCCCGCCGAAGAAGACGAAGACGCCGGGCAGCCTGCGCTTGGCGTCCTGGGCGATCTCGATCGCCTCGGGAATGTTCGCCAGATAATTGAGCGAAACGCCGACGGCCTCCGGCCGGAAGGAATCGAGAAGACGCGTCAGCGCCGAATGCGGCTCGGTCTGCAGGTCGATCACCCGCACCTCATGACCCGCTTCCCGTGCGGCACCCGCAACACGCTCGAGACCCAGCGGCTCCAGACGCAGGAAGATTTCCGAATACATGAGCGCGCTCGGATGGATCAACAGCAACCGCATGCCGGCCTCCAACACGTAGAAGAGGAAAACCCACACCCTTGTGCGCGCACTCCGGGCCGCCCGACGGTCACCCTCGTGGCCGCGCTGCGGAGTGCGAGACGGTGGCATGAGATGTCGGCAAGCAAACACCTCGTCAGATCCGAGTCACGGGACCTGCGGAACAGAGGGCCTTTCGTGTCTGGTTTCCGACTCGCATGGCGGCATATCGGGCCCGGGATGTGTGCCGCGCCCTGACAGGGCGGGTTCAGCGCCGAGACCGGAGTGATGGCGACGCCGGCACGACACCGACCCGCACCGAAGATCCTCAGTGGCCCACGGGGCCGGGCCGGGCCCGGGCACGGTCGCGGAACCACGCAACCGCCCCCACCAGCACCGCCACCCCCAGCCCGTACAGGGGCAGCCACAGAGTTGTCGTGGCCGCCAGGCACTCGGCAACGGCGTTGCGGGCCTGGACCTCCTGCGCGAACGCCAGGGCAGCATCGTCACCGCCTGCCAGGTTCCCGAGCGTGGCCTTCACCTGGAGGGCCTCGTACCGGCCCATCAGCTCGCACTTGCTGCGACTGCCCGGCATCGGGAACAGCCAGGCTTGGCGCTGAAGCAGCGGTGCAAGTGCGACCGCCACGCACAGCCCGACCACCAGCGCGTACGCGACCAGGCCGCGCATGTACGCAGAGCGAAGGTCGGGCGTCCACGCCGCCCGTCGCTGGAAGGCGAGGATCACCGCGAGGAGCGTCGACCCGATGAACGTGGCGAACCACTGCCATGAGCCTTGGGCGAGCGCGAACGTGAGCACCGCGGCGAGGCCGATGCCGATGACCCCAGGAGCGGGAAGGTCGTCGCCTGCTGCGACGGATGCCTGCCTCGCTGTCAGTCGGTGGCTGGGATCGCTCACGGGCCTCTCCTGCAGGGGGAGGCACCAGCATCCGCCGGGGGGCGCCGCGACCCTGAGCACCGTGCCGTACGGGCCCGCCGCCTCGCCCGGATGGCCCGCGCCTGGCCGGCCGCGCGGGCCACCGGCCGGGGCGTGCCTGGTCGTCACCGCGTGGTCGGCGCGCGGTCACCGCTGCCGATCAGGTGTCGTTGTGGCGGCGTTCCCGCTCGGCTGCCGGTCGCTCGTACAGGTCGCGGATGCGCTGCCGGGAATCCGGACTCACCGGCCGTGGGCGGCTTCTGCGTGTCTGCCGGATATCGGCTGCGGCCGGAGGCGCAGGAGATCAGTGGGGGATGCCGTCGATCAGTTCCCTGGCGCCCTGGCGCAGCAGCGCGACCGCGACCGAGGTGCCCAGCGTGGCCGGGTCCAGGCGCCCGGCCCATTCGTGGGCGTTGAGGATGACCTTGCCGTCGGGGGAGAAGACCTTTGCCCGCAGGGACAGTTCACCGTTCCGCTCGCACCGGGCGTAGCCCGCGATCGGGCTGTTGCAGTGCCCTTGCAGCACATGGAGGAACATACGCTCGGCCGTGACCTCCCGGTGCGTTCCGGGGTGGCCCAGGTCGCTCACCGTGTCGATCAGCGCTGAGTCGCCCTCCCGGCACTGCAGGGCCAGGACCCCCGCGCCGATCGGCGGACACATCACCTCGGTCGAGAGAGTCTGGGTGATCACGTCCGCGCGCCCGATGCGCTCCAGGCCCGAAACCGCCAGGAGGAGCGCGTCCGCGTCGCCGGCGGCCAGCTTCTCCAGGCGCCGGTTGGCGTTGCCCCTCATGGGGACGCACTCCAGGTGCGGGTGGGAGGCGGCCAGTTGGGCGGTACGACGCACGGAAGAGGTGCCGATGCGGGTGCCTTCGGGCAGCTCGTCGAGCGTCAGACCGCCCGGGTGGATCAGCGCGTCGCGTACGTCGTCGCGCTCGAGGAACGCCGCGAACACCGTCCCTGCCGGCAACGGCCGGTCGGCGGGCACGTCCTTGACACAGTGCACCGCGAGATCGGCCTCGCCCGTGAGCAGAGCGGCGTCGACCTCCTTGGTGAACGCGCCCTTCCCCTCGACGAGGGACAGGTCGCCCATCCACTTGTCGCCGGTGGTCTTGACCGGGACGACCGAGGTCCTGATGCCGGGGCGGAGCGCGGCCAGCTCGGCGCGGACGCGCTCCACCTGGGCGAGCGCCATGGGGGAGTCGCGGGAGACGATGCGGATCTGGTCAAGGGTGGACATGGCGTCCACGATAGACCGCCCGACAGGGGCGCCGCGGTCCTCGACACCGACGCGCCGCCCGTCCCGATACGGCGAGTTGCCGTGCGACCGGCAGGCACGCGGGCCATGGCCGCCGCTGCCGGTCCGCCCACCCCCATCGTCCGCACGTCACCCGCCGGGCCCCGTCGTCCGCACGGCCCCCGCCGGTCCGCCCGCCCGCGGTTGGTCAGGGCAGGCACAACGGCCTCGGTCCGGCGGCCCTATCGGAAGGCGGCCACGTACCGCCGGGACCAGTCGGCGAAGGTACGCGGCGCACGCCCGAGAACACGCTCGACATCGGGGCTGACGCGCTGTTCCGCGCCGGTCGGTTCGCCGAGGATGGCCAAGGTCGTCTCCACCACCGGTTCGGGCATGAACCGCAGCATCTCCTCGCGGGCCTCCTCGCGGGTCTGCTCGATGAACCGGACCGGTTCGCCGAGGGCTTCGCCGATCGCCGCCGCCCGCTGCCGGGGCGTGCTCGGTGCGGGCCCGGTCAACTCGTAGATCCGTCCGTCGTGTCCGTCCTCGCGCAGTGCCACGGCGGCGACCTCTGCGATGTCGTCCGGGTCGACGGTGGGCAGGGCGACGTCGCCGAACGGTGCGGCGACGCTCCGGCGCGTGCGGACCGCCTCGGCCCAGGCGTAGGCGTTGGAGTTGAAGCCACCGGGCCGCAGGATCGTCCACGTCATGCCGGACCCGCGGACAGCGTCCTCGATGGCGCGCGCCGTGTCCCCGTGCGAGGCCGAGTGCGGCCTGGTCGCGACTCCTTGGGACGACAGGAGGACGACCCGGCCGACTCCACCGGCCTTGGCGACGTCCAGGATCTCGTACGGG
Source organism: Streptomyces sp. Tu 2975 (assembly GCF_009832925.1). GTDB lineage: Bacteria > Actinomycetota > Actinomycetes > Streptomycetales > Streptomycetaceae > Streptomyces. The sequence continues at coordinate 526,421 of NZ_CP047140.1, read as the reverse complement.
TCCAGCAGGTGTGCGCTCGCACCGCCGTCCTGCAGGAACAGCGCGTCGGCACCGTCGAGCACCGAGCGCAGGCTTTCCGCGTCGGTCAGGTCCGCCGCTCGTTGCCGGACGCCTTCCGGGACGTCCGCGTCCGTGATGGTCCGGGACGTCGCGGTCACCCGCTCGCCGCCGGCCGCGAGAACCTGTACCAGCGAGCGGCCGACATTACCGGTCGCCCCCGTCACTACGATCATGACAACCCCTTGCATTTCCAGCTTGGTCACCGATTGCCCGAACAACGGGCCCGGGTGCCGCGGGCCTTGTTGCCCGGGCGATGTCGGGACGCTAACACCGCCGGTATAGTAGGTACCTACAGGAAAGTGGCTATCCAAGAGGGATGTGCATGGCCCGCGAAGCGACCCGGACGCCGTCCGCCGCGACCGACCCGGAACTGGCCTGTCCGATCGGGCCGGTCGTCGACATCGTGTTCAGCCGGTGGACCACACCGATCCTCTGGAGCCTGCACACCTACGGGCGGCAGCGATTCGTCGAACTGGAACGAAGGATCGCCAGGATCACCCCGAAGGTGCTGACCCAGCGGCTGAGGCAACTGGAACGCGACGGCCTCGTCGTCCGCACCTACCATCCCGAGGTCCCCCCTCGGGTCGAGTACGAGATCAGCGAGCTCGGCCGCAGCCTCGCCCCGCTCTTCGCGCACCTGGCCGAATGGGCCGCCGACAACCTGGACAAGGTCGAGCAGGCCCGGCACGACTACGACACCGACCCGATCCGCTGATTCACCGGGTCGGCTGCCGTCCCGCCGCGGGGCCCCCGTGCCCGACGGTGTGCGCCCCTGCCCGTTGCCCATCGCGCTGACGACCCGTTACTACGGTGTGTCCGGACCGATGGATGGAGGCGACATGGGAATCCTCGACAGCGCGCGCGTGGCTGTTCGGCTGCCCGCACAGGACCTGGAGCGAGCGAGGCGCTTCTACTCCGGGAAGCTCGGGCTCGAACCCGTCGACGAGCGCCCGGGCGGGCTCCTCTATCGCTGCGGTGGCGCGGACTTCGCCCTGTTCCGGTCCGCGGGAGCTTCGCCGGGGACCTTCACCCAGATGGCGCTGGAGGTCGACGACCTCCGGGCGGTCACGGACGAACTCAAGCGGCGCGGCGTGGTGTTCGAAGAGGTCGATCTGCCCGGTCTGAAGACCGTGGACGGCGTCGCCGAGATCCAGGGGAACTATCCGAGCAAGGGGGCGACGGGCGAGCTCGGCGCCTGGTTCCGTGACAGTGAAGGCAACATGCTGGGACTCGGCCAGCCGGTCCGTTGAGGAACCACCCTCCAACTTCCTGCGACTGAGCGCCGTAGTTGGTCAGACTGGCCAGTGAGACGGGACAGTCTGGTGGCAGATGACCTTTGATGCTGAACCTGGTTCGCCTGCAACGGTAGTTGGACACCCCCTACCGAGAGGACTCGTTTGGAGTAGATGGTCTCGCGAGCGTCACAACAGCCGCTTCCCGTCGTTGGAGCGGTGGAGCACCAGGGGCAGCCCGCTACTGAGCTCACCGACTGTGAGGCGTTACTCGATGCGCTATCCCACTCTGCCTGGGACCGTCACGGAGACCAAGATCCCCACCAGGCGGTTGACGACGCGCCAGTTGGCCGAGCGCGCGAGGATGCGGGCAGTTGGGCACCTGCTGTCTCGCCAGGACGCTCAGGGCTGGTGGAAGGGCACCTTCGAGGGCAATGTGACGGGCGATGCCGAGGACCTGCTGCTACGCCAGTTCCTCGGGATCGGGGACGAGGAGAACACACACGCCGCCGGCCTCTACATCCGCGGCGAGCAACGCGAGGACGGTACCTGGTCCACCTTCTACGGGGGCCCGGGTGACCTCTCAACGAGCATCGAGGCGTATGTCGCGCTGCGGCTCGCTGGAGACGCGCCTGACGAGCCGCACATGGCCAAGGCGGCCGCGTGGATCCGCGCCCACGGTGGAATCGCCGCCAGTCGGGTCTTCACACGCATCTGGCTCGCGCTGTTCGGCTGGTGGAAGTGGGAGGACCTGCCGGCACTGCCCCCCGAGCTGGTGTTCCTGCCCAAGTGGTTCCCGCTCAACATTCACCACTTCGCCTCCTGGTCCAGGCAGACCATCGTGTCGCTGACCGTCGTCTGCGCCGAGCGTCCCGTACGGCCCGCACCGTTCACTCTTGGCGAGCTGCATCCGGAGTCGGAGACACCCCCTCCCTCCGCGCCGCATGTTCCGGCCGGCCATTGGACGCGCTTCTTCACCTGCCTGGACAAGGCGCTCCACGCGTATCACAAGGTGGCACCGCGTCGGCTGCGCCGCGCCGCCATGAGCAACGTCGCGTGCTGGATCAAGGAGCGGCAGGAGAGTGACGGCTGCTGGGGCGGCCTTCAGGTGGACGCCACCTACGCGCTGATCGCCCTGCACCTGCTCGGTTACAGGCTGGAACATCCCGTCATGCGCGCGGGCCTGGCATCGCTGGACGCCTTCGCCGTCCGGCGCCAGGACGGTGCCCGCGTGATCGAAGTCAGCCAGTCGCCGGTGTGGGACACCAGCCTGGCCGTCAACGCTCTCACCGACGCCGGGGTGCGCTGCGACCACCCGGCGCTTGTCAGGGCCGGCGACTGGATGCTGGGAAAGCAGCACGCACGGCCCGGCGACTGGGCCGTGCGCAGGCCCGGACTCGACCCCGGCGGCTGGGCCTTTCAGTTCCACAACGAAAACAACCCCGACCTCGACGACACGGCCGAGGTCATCCTCGCGTTGCGCCGGCTGCAGCACCCCGACCCGGTACGGGTCGACGCTGCGATCGAGCGTGGCGTGCGCTGGAGTCTGGGCATGCAGTCCAAGAACGGTGGCTGGGCTGCCTTCGATGTCGACAACACCAGCTCGCTCGCCGGCCGGCTGCCGTTCTGTGACTTCGGCGAGGTCACCGACCCGCCGTCCGCCGACGTCACGGCGCATGTCGTGGAAATGCTCGCTTGCGAAGGCAAGCTCTATGACCCCCGCACCCGGCGGGGCATCGCCTGGCTCCTGGCAGAGCAGGAGGCGTCCGGGGCATGGTTCGGCCGTTGGGGCGTCAACTACCTCTACGGAACCGGCGCGGTTGTCCCCGCGCTCACGGCTGCCGGACTCCCTGCGGCGCACCCCGCGATCCGCCGTGCCGTTACCTGGCTGCGCTCCGTGCAGAACGACGACGGGGGCTGGGGCGAGGATGTGCGTTCCTACCGAGACGAACGATGGGCTGGGCAGGGCACTTCCACCCCCTCCCAGACCGCCTGGGCGCTGCTCGCCGTCCTGGCGGCCGGTGAAGGAGACAGCGAGGCCGTCGAGCGGGGCGTCAGATGGCTCGTCCAGGCTCAGCACGAAAACGGAACGTGGGAGGAGCCGCACTTCACGGGCACCGGCTTCCCCGGCGATTACTCGATCAGATACCACCTCTACCGTCAGGTCTTTCCCCTGATGGCACTCGGCCGCTACCTACACCAGGGGACGCCGGGAGAACTCCGGTGCAAAACGACGGACGTGCCGCACTCGCCAGAGCCTTAGGCCGTGTCTGACTGGTCGGTGACAAGCCTGACCGTGGATCGTTGAGAGCAAGGTGGGGCGGGGAGATCTCACATCGAATTCGGTGAGGAGATCTGGACGAAGCCCCCGCCGGGTCCGATTGCTCGGGACGGGAGCTTCGACGCGGCAAGTCAGCTGCCGATGTTGTAGGTGCTGTTGCTGGTGGTGTTCCAGGTGTTGGCGGTGCCGCTGGTGCCGCCTACCTTGATGTCGATCGCCTCACCGGCCTTCCGGCTTCCGGTGACGTTGATCTCCTGCGCCAGGTCAGAGCACTTGTACGTCTTCCACGTGTGGGATGCGGACGCAGGGCTGTAGGCGACCCCCGCGTACTCGGTGAAGATGGGGCCGTCGTTGCACCACGCGTCGAGAGTGCCGGTCAGGGTGTAACTCGTGGGGCCGTTGGAGGAGACCTTGCCTGTGAACACGACCTCGTAGATCAGGTTATCGAAGGCGTCATGCTGCGTGTACCGGACGTAGACGTTCTCGGTGGAGGCGTGGGCCGGGGTGGTCGCGGCCAGCGGAAGAACAACGGCGCTGAGGGTGGCGACGGTACCGGCCAGGGCCCTCGGCCGGGAGCGGCGGGGCTTCGAAGGCAGGTCAACGGACATCAAGGATCTCGCTCTCTGATGATCGACACATGGGCGGCGTGAGCCTTGCCGCAGCAAGATCAACGACTGTGGGGACAGACCGATACGGCGCCTTGGAAGAGACGTCGATGCGCTCGCGGGTGACTCCGGCACTCGTTGACCACGGCAACCGCTTGGGGCACGAAGAGCAGCACCGGGGAAAATTCGAGATCGGCATCAACGCCCAGACGACTTCAACCCCGGACTGCAGCAAGGCCCTTGCGGGGGCACTCCTTGCCGGTGGGCGGACCGAGCGCGCCACTACTGGCCCAGCTTCCACCCGGGTGAGAGCTACGGCACTGCTCCTCCATCCGCGCGCAACCGTTCACGACACTGCTCGTTCACGAGGCGTGCCCCCTGTCCCCTTCGTGCCCGTTGCAGGCCCACGCCGACTGCCGCTGCTCGGAAACCTCCCCGCATTCGGCCGCGACCCGCTGGCGTTCCTAGAACGTCTGCGCGACGAGTTCGGGGACGTCGTGACCTGGTCGCTCGGCCCGATGAAGATCATGTCCCTCACGCACCCTGAGCACATCGCCGAGCTTTTGGGAAGCAACGAAGGACACTTCGAGAATCTCGATGCCGGTTGGGCGTTCAAACAACTGGTCGGCAATAGCATCATGCGCAGCCAGGGCGCCGGCTGGCGCCGCAAGCGATCCCTGGTCCAGCCCTCCGTCCGCCCCTCCCAGGTACGCCGCTACGCCACGACGATGGTGGACTGCGCCGTGGCGCTTGCCGACCGCTGGCAGGAAGGCACGCAAATCGATGTGCTGCGAGAGATGGATCAGCTCTCCCAGCGGATCGTGGTCCGCAACCTCTTCGGCAACGACGTCGGCGACCGGGCCCACGCACTACGAGACGCGATGTCCGTGGCCGGGCGAGAGATCGGCGCCGAGCTACGGGGCATCGGACTCTTCCTACCGCCCTGGGTGCGTACCCCCGCCCGCCGGCGCCTGCTCAACGCCGTCGCGACCGTAGACACTGAGATCGGCCAACTCATCCACGCCCGCCAGGCATCAGGAGAGGCAGGCGACAGCGGCGAGGACCTGCTGGGCAGGCTGCTCGCAGCGCGGGACGAGGAAGGACGGCCGCTCACCGCCGCTGAGGTGCGAGACGAAGCGGTGACGCTCTGGGCCGCTGGGCACGAAACCACGGCAACCGCGCTGACGTGGACCTGGTACCTGCTTTCGGCATCGCCGCACGCGCGAAGGAAGCTCGCCGCGGAACTCGACCGCGTACTCGACGGGCGCCGCCCGGCGTACGCCGACTACGAGCATCTGACCTGGACCCAGCAGATCGTCAAGGAAGCCCTACGGCTCTACCCGCCCGCGTGGATCATTCCTCCCCGGGTGGCACGGGAAGGAGCCACCCTCGGGGCAAGCCGGATCCCGGCCGGGACGACGCTCTGGTGCAGCCCGTGGGCGACACACAGAGACGCCCGCTGGTTTTCCAACCCCACAGCCTTCCGCCCCGAACGCTGGGACACGCACGCCCAACGCAGTGCGCCCCCGCATGCCTGGTTCCCGTTCGGAGGCGGCCACCGCGCCTGCCTCGGTGCCCGGTTCGCCCTGGTCGAGGCAACACTGGTGATCGCAACACTGGCCCAGCGCTTCCACGTAGACATCGCACCGGGGAAAGTGGTCCCCACGGTCGGCCTACAGCTCCATCCCTCCACAACACTGCGCGCCACACTACGAGCCCGGCCCCCTGCCCGCCTCACTGAAGAGTGAGTGCCGTTAGGTGTGCCCGCTGACCTGCCGTTTGCGGTAGTGCTGAAGTCGGCACATCACCACAGCCCACGCCGCATCCTTAGTGCAGAGAAGTCATCGAACATGTTGCCGATACGGAGTCGGTGGGAATTCGCTCTGCCAGGAGTGCCGTGCCCGGTTTGTGGACTCACAGCAGAAGCCGGCCCACCCGAAGGCCTGACTCGGCAGGGCCCTCTGCCCGCATACACGCCTGGCCCGTCGCGTCACACGAACCGTGCGTCCTTCGGACTTCGACTGGGGCGGGACGAGCGTGGCACCGGCTCGGGGTGGCGGGCAGCCAGACGGGGACGGGTGAAGGCGGCGGCGTGAGTGTTGTAGTGGTGTCGCGATCGGGCCGGTGCGTGGGCGCGCTGGTGTGGGCCGGCTCTGCGTGTGGGGCGGGCAGGTTATCGGGTTCGCAGGGTGGTGGGTGTGAGATTGGTGCGCCAGCGGTCGCTGGTCCGGTAGACGGCCCTTGTTCCGCCGATGGCATGGCTGATGGCCCCGGCGTAGTGGGAGAGCTGAGGGATGGGCGATGCGGTCAGCTCGGTCACGAGGCGGTGGGCGGTGGCCGCCTCCGTGTCGCACAGGCGGCAGGCTGCGGCGAACGCCTCGGGCAGGGCCATTCCGTGCTCGTGGGCCAGGGTGAGCGGCAAGGTCTGGGGCGGGGCACCGAGCCCGTGCCGCTCCATGGGGAAGGAGTACACGTCATTGACCCACCCCCATAGTCGTGCCGTGCTATGGATCAGCTGACGGACCGGCTCGCGGTCGAGGACTTGGTCGGGCAGGTCGAGGCCCGTGCAGGGCTCGATGAGGGCGGCGAGGACGTGGCCGAAGAAGGTGTGCGGGCGCATGGCCTCGTACTCGGTGAGGCCGATGATGCGTCCGTGAGTGGTGCTCTGCCAGTACGTGGCCGCGAAGGCCTGGTGGAGCCGGGCGGTAATGCGGGCGGCCTGAGCGGGGGTCATCAGGTCGTGCATCCGCCGGGTGAGATCGGCCAGCGCGGAGGTGAGCGCGCAGGAGGAAGCCGGCGGCTTGGTGCGGGTCTCCGACGTGGGTGAAGGAGGCGATGTGCGGGGCCAGTGTGGTGGCCGTGGCCTGAGGGGCTTCGACGTGGAGGTCGTCGTAGGCACTGAGCCAGATACACAGGTCGGCGGCGAGGCCCAGCAGGTCCCGGCCGGCATCGGGGAAGAGGAATCCCGCACCGCTGCCCACCCGGGTGGCCTTCAGCCGGGTGCTCTCGCGGGCGTCGTCGACGAGGCGGTGATCGTCGAGCCAGGCTGCCGCGTGGTCGTCGGTCTCTGGGCCCAGGGGGTTGGAACGGGCGGGGAACAGATGCCAGAACGTGGGCGCCTCCCCCGTGGAACCAGTGCAGGGAGTGCTCATGTCGTCTTCCTCTGGCGGGACTGAGGGATGGTCGGGCTGTGTTGGATGCGGTGCACCCGGGCGCCTGCTGCCTCCCAGAGGTGCCGCCGCGTCAGGGGCGGCACCTCTAGGCCGAGACCGGCACGGATCCGGTGAGGCGGTCGTGGCCGGTGAAGGGGCAGCCGAACACGGAGGCGAAGGCTTTCAGTTCCCGGTGTGCCCGGGGCGTGGGCCGCGCGCGGTCGAGGCTGCGCGACGCGAGGTCCATATGCTCCTCGAGAGGTCCTCCAGGCCCCGACCTGGAGGAGAACGACGGCAAGGAGCATGTCGCGGCCGTGGCGGGGGAGTTCCGCTTCGAGAGCGTGAGCCTCACCTACGACGCAGGGGACCGCCCGGCTCTCGACCGCCTCGACCTCACCGTTCCCGCCGGGCAGACCGTCGCCCTCGTCGGAGGCTCCGGAGCAGGCAAGTCCACGGTGCTCAATTTTGTGCTCGGGTTCCACCGCGCGACCCGTGGCCGGATCCTGCTCGACGGCCGTGACCTCGCGGAACTGGATCTGCGCAGCTACCGGCGGTTCCTCTCCGTCGTCCCGCAGGAGTCCATTCTTTTCGAGGCCAGCATCCGGGAGAACGTGGCCTACGGGCTGCCGGACGTGGACGAGCCGGCCATCCGCCGGGCACTCACCGACGCCAACGCGGCCGAGTTCGTCGACCGCCTGCCCCATGGCCTCGACACCGTGGTCGGTGAGCGCGGGGCCCGCCTGTCCGGCGGTCAGCGCCAGCGGCTGGCCATCGCCCGGGCGCTGATCCGCGACCCCCGCGTGCTGGTCCTGGACGAGGCGACCTCGGCGCTCGACGCCCGCTCGGAGGCGCTGATCCAGCAGGCCCTGGCCCGGCTGGTAGCGGGCCGTACGGTGTTCATCGTGGCCCACCGGCTGTCGACCATCAAGAACGCCGACCGGATCGTGGTCCTGGAGCAGGGCCGCGTCCAGGAGGCGGGCACCCACGGCGAACTCCTGGCACGCGGTGGAGCGTACGCGCGGCTGCAGAGCGCCCAGATCTCCTGACGCCCCGCCGCCCGGGGGAGACCCGGCCGGGCGGTCAGGATCGACCGTCGACGTGGCGGTGGCTGCGGCGGCCGGGTCGGATGTGCGACGACGGGCCGGATGTGCGAAGAAACGTGCAGAACTGCTGTTACCGGCGCGGGGGTCGATGTCCGGGGTGGTGCGCGGGGTGGCGCGGCCGGTGGTGTGCGCCGGCGGGCGTGACCTTTCCGCTGCTCATGAGCGGTCTATGTATGGAGCAGCGGATGTCAGGGTCACGGCGACCTTGGGTGCGTGATCCGTTCGGCCGACAGTTACGGAAATGTCCGTAAATGGTAACTCGGCGGGGTTGTCATGCCGTTGTCCCCGCCGCGGCCGCAGAGTCAGGTCCGCCGGCCCGTCACGGGCCGGTGACCCGCACCGCCACCACCGCTCTCACGGCGGGTGGCGCACAGTTCGAGGAGACATCACCTATGTCTGCTGCTTCAACCTCCCGTCGCATCGCGGCCGCCGTTCTCGCCGCCGGAGCCGTCGTCTCGGCCGTCACGCTGCCGGCCTCCGCCCACGACGGGGACCGTCGGCACCGCCAGGACGCGCGGGTCGAGATCAGCGCCGTGCAGACCGGCGAGCGCGACCACCGCTCCAACCGGGCACTGAATGCCGAATGGGTCGAGATCACCAACAACAGCCGCCGTTCGGTCAACCTCGACGGCTGGACCCTGCGCGACCGCGACGGCAACCGGTACAGCTTCGACGACTACCGTCTCGCCGGCCGCTCGAGCGTCCGTGTCCACACCGGCTTCGGACGCGACAGCCGCACCGACCTCTACCAGGACCGCCGCCACTCGGTCTGGGACAAGCGCTCCGACAAGGCGACGCTGCGCGACGACCGCGGCCACACCGTCGACACCGAGTCCTGGGGTCGTGGCCACCGCCGCTGACGCGCGGCTCGACCGGGCGGGCCGAGGTGTCCCCCCTCGCCCGTCCGGCAGGCCGGGCGCCTGACCGCCCACCCGCACCACCGTAGACCGGCCGGTGCCTCGTGAGTCCCGCGAGGCGCCGGCCGACTGCTGTGCCGGGGGCGATGTGTCCTGAGAGCGGAGCGGCGTCACCGCACATGGGGCAGTTGCCGTGGCCGTGCGGTGCGTCATGACGCGGCCCCTTTACGTGAGGGCTTTCCCCGGGTAACTTCCCGCCGTTGTAACGAGTTTCGGAAACTTTCCGACCGCGCTTCCGGGCGCGGTTCCTGCGGCTTGGCGGCGCGTCGAAGCAGTGGGCGGAATCGGACAGGTGCTCACCGAGCATCTGCGGATGTCGACAACCGCGGTGTACCCACGCCGTGGCCTCCTCCCCTGGAGAGACGCATGAAACGCACTCCTGCCCGGGTGTTCCGACGCCCCTTGGCGGCAGCCGTCGCCGCCTGCGCACTGCTGGGCATGACAGCGGCCGTGCCCGGCGCCGCGGCGCCCGCGACTTCCCCGGTCGCGGCGGCCGACACCACGGCAACGGTCTTCTACTACACGAAGACCAAGAACTGGTCGGCCTACAACCTGCACTACGCACCCGACGGCGGACCATGGACCACCGTCCCCGGCGTGGCGATGGAGACCGCCTGCGCGGACTGGGTGAAGAAGACCGTGGACCTCGGCGCCACGGGCGGCCTCCAGGCCACGTTCAACAACGGCTCGGGCACATGGGACAACAACGGCGGCAAGAACTACGCCCTCGGCACCGGCAGCATCACGGTGAAGGACGGCGTCGTCGCCCACTCCGACCCCTGCGCCGGCGGAGAGGACCCGGATCCGACACCCGCTCCTGGCAACGCCGCGACGGTGTACTACTCGACACAGACGCTGGGCTGGTCGACGGCGAACATTCACTACCGGCCCGCGGGCGGGGCATGGACGGCGGTGCCGGGCATCGGCATGCGGGCCGCCTGCACCGGATGGTGGAAGCAGACCCTCGAGCTCGGGCCGGCGACCTCCCTGAGCGCCGCCTTCAACAACGGCAACGGCGTCTGGGACAACAACAACGGCGGCGACTACACCATCGGAACCGGCACCAGCACGGTCCGGAACAACACCGTGACCCCCGGCGCGGCCGATCCGTGCGCCGGTGAAGTGCCCGACACCCGGGCACCGACCGCCCCCACCCGGGTGACCGCGAGCGCCGACGGCGTGTCCGTCGTCCTCACGTGGGAGCCGTCCACCGACGACCGGGGCGTCACCAAGTACCAGGTGACCCGCACCGGCGGCACCGGCGGGAGTGTCGTCACCGACGTCGCGTCCACCGTCTTCTCCGACGGCGGCCTCACGGAGCGGACCGCCTACACCTACACGGTGAAGGCGGTGGACGCCGCCGGGAACCTGTCGGCGGCCTCCGCCGCCGCCACCGCTACCACCGGCACCGGACCCGACGCGCCCGCCGCCGGCAAACCCCTGGGCACGGACCCCCGCAAGGACCCCGTCTACTTCGTCCTCACCGCCCGGTTCAACGACGGGGACACGTCCAACAACCGCGGCGGCAGCAAGCACAAGGCATCAGGGAACGAGGCCAACGACGACCCCATGTTCCGCGGCGACTTCAAGGGACTGGTCGACAAGCTCGACTACATCAAGGCCCTCGGCTTCTCCGCCGTATGGGTCACGCCCGTCGTGCTCAACCGCTCCGACTACGACTACCACGGCTACCACGGCTGGGACTTCTACAAGGTCGACCCCCGCCTGGAATCGGCCGGTGCCTCCTACCAGGACCTCATCGACGCCGCCCATGCCAAGGGCATGAAGATCTACCAGGACGTCGTCTACAACCACTCCTCCCGCTGGGGCGCCAAGGGCCTCTTCGTGCCGGCCGTTCACGGCGTGCGCGACTCCCAGTGGAGCTGGTACTACGACGAGAAGCAGCCCGGTTTCGAGTACGACGGCCTGACCGTCGAGACGAAGTCGGGGAAGTCCTACTACAACGGTGACCTGTGGTCGACCGCCGAGCCCGCCGGCAACACCTGCGTCGACTGGGGCAAGCCGACGCAGTACACCTCGCCCGAGGGCTACCGCATCTACAACTGCCAGTGGCCCGGCCCGATGTCAGGGATGTTCCCGAAGAACCTCTACCACAACTGCTGGATAGGCAACTGGGAGGGGGAGGACTCCCGTTCCTGCTGGCTGCACGACGACCTCGCCGACCTCAACACCGAGAACGCCCAGGTACAGAACCATCTGATCGGCGCCTACAACAAGTACATCGACATGGGCGTCGACGGTTTCCGCGTGGACACCGCCGTCCACATCCCCCGCACCACCTGGAACCGCCGGTTCCTGCCCGCCATCCAGGCGCGCGTCACCCAGCAGCACGGTGCCGAGGCCGCGAAGAACTTCTTCGTGTTCGGTGAAGTGGCGGCCTTCGTCAACGACAAGTGGAACCGCGGCTCGGTCAACCACTCGGCCCAGTTCTACACCTGGAAGGAACGGCAGGAGTACAGCGCCGACGACGAGAAGGCCGCGCTCGAGATGTACGATCGCGAACAGCAGCTGGGCACGTCGAACCAACCCACCTCCACCAACGCGTTCCTGAACGGCAACACCTACCACGCACCGGACCACAGCAGGTTCTCCGGAATGAACGTCATCGACATGCGGATGCACATGAACTTCGGTGACGCGCAGAACGCCTTCGGCAACGGCAAGGACTCCGACGACAGTTACAACGACGCCACCTACAACGTCGTCTACGTCGACAGCCACGACTACGGCCCCAACAAGAGCAGCGAACGCTACACCGGCGGCACGGACGCCTGGGCGGAGAACATGTCGCTGATGTGGAGCTTCCGCGGCATCCCCACCCTGTACTACGGCTCGGAGAGCGAATTCCAGGCGGGCAAGAAGATCGACTGCGGGCCGAGCTGCCCACTGGCCACCACCGGCCGTGCCTACTACGGCGACCACATCGCCGGAGACGTCAAGGCCTCCGGATTCTCCAAGGTCGAGTCGGCCACCGGTGCGGTCGCCGCCACCCTGGAGAAGCCGCTCGTCCAGCACGTGCAGCGGCTGAACGAGATCCGCAGGGCGATCCCGGCCCTGCAGATGGGCCAGTACTCCACCGAGGGCATCACCGGCGGCATGGCGTTCAAACGCCGCTACACCAGCGGCGGTACGGACAGCTTCGCGCTCGTCACCGTCTCCGGCGGCGCCGTGTACACCGGCATCCCCAACGGCACCTACACCGATGCCGTGACCGGCGACACCAGGACGGTCAGCGACGGCAGGCTCACCGTCGCCGCGCCCGGAAAGGGCAATCTCCGCGTCTACGTCCTGGACGGCATCGGGAAGATCGGAACGGCCGGCCCCTACCTGAAGTAGACGCACCCCCTGTCTGCCGCGGGAGTTCGCGCAGTGCTCCCGCGGCAGTCGCCTCCCGGGAGACAGTCGCGTGACGTCGGGCGAGCGCTCTCCCATGAGGCCGCGGCCCATTCCTCACCTTGCCGGAGCGCATGGCGCCGTGAGGAACCTCGTGTGAACGGCAGTTCGGTACGTCATCCCTTCGGTGATCTCCGTCGCGGCGCTCCACGCGTCTCGACACCCTTCCGATGAGGACACCTGGGCGGACCACTTCCGCCCGGGCAGACACGGCCACCGCGCCGCCCGTACGGGGGGCGCGGGCCGAAGGGGAGGGATGGCCCGATGCAGGGGACCGGACACGGGCGCGGTCAGGACGCGAACGACGTGGTGCTGTTGGCCGCAGGCGTCGCCGACCTCGCGGTCAGCACGGTGAGCGGAGCGATGAGCGGGTTACGCGGGCTGCTCCGCCGCGCCGACGTGACCGAACTGGCCGACGAGGGGCGGCAGGAGATCAAGGCCCGCGGCCGTCTCGCCCTGGATCGCTACGCCCCGACCTCGCCGCCGCACATGGAACTGCTCGCCCGGCACGTAACCGCCGTGCATGGCCGCGGCGATGTCTGACAACGGTGAGCGAGCCGCGTTCAAGACCCGGGTGGACCAGGTCCTGCTCCATTTCGTGGAGGAGGAGATCGACCATCTCCTGGCCGTCGACGCCGACCTCGCCGCTGTCGCCGACCAGCTGCGGATCGCCACGAGCCGGGGCAAGCGGCTCCGGGCGTCCTTCTGCTACTGGGGCTGGCGTGCGGCCGGCCAGCCCGACAGTGACGCTCTGGTACGCGCCGCCGCGGCCATGGAACTGGTGCACGCCGCGGCCGTCGTCCACGACGACCTGATCGACGACAGCCCCCTGCGGCACGGGCTGCCCACCGCGCACGTCGCGCTGCGCACCGCGGTGGCCGCGAGCCCCCGCCCCAGTGCCGCGGCCAGGTCCCTGGCGATGCTGGTCGGTGATCTGCTGATGTCGCTGGCCGGACAGCTGTTCACCGCCTGCGGTCTGCCCGCGGCCTATCTGTCCCGGGCGCGGCCGCTGTGGGCGGTCCTGGCCCGCGAACTCGTCGCGGGGGAGTGCCTGGAGATCCTGCGTACCGGTACCCACCCCGACACCGCCACCTCGCTGAAGGTGATCCGCTACAAGACCGCCAAGTACACCGTCGAGCATCCTCTCCACATCGGCGGTGCCCTGGGCGGTGCCTCCCTCGATCTTCGGGAAGCGCTCTCCGACTACGGGCTGCCACTGGGGGAGGCGTTCCAGCTCCGCGACGACCTCCTCGGACTGTTCGGCGACCCCTGCCGGACAGGGAAGGCGAACGCCGACGACATCGCGGCGCACCGGCCCACCGCGCTACTGGCGCAGACGTGGCAGGAGGCCACCGCGACAGAACGCGCCGAGCTCGGACGGCTGTTGGGGAACGGCATCCCGGACGACGAAGCGCTCGCGCGGGTACGGGAGATCATGCACCGCACCCGGGCGCCCGCCCGTATCGAAGACATGATCAGCGGCCGGGTCCGCGCCGCGCTCGACGCCCTCGAGCAGACCCGCCTGCCGGCCGATGCCGCTCGCGCGCTGACCGACCTCGCCCGGGCGGCCACCGTCCGCCTGCACTGAAGATCCACCGGCCCGGCCCACATGCCGCGTCCGGCCCACGGAGGAGCCGCGATGACCTACACCGAACAGTCCCTCGACGCCCTGCGGACGGCAGGCGACGAACTGGCCGACGCGACCGTCGCCACGCTCTTCGAACGGGGCGAGGTCGGCACGTTCAACACCCTCATGCGTTATGTCTCCACGGCCGGCGCACCGCTGCCGGACGGCTTGCCCGAGGTGGCGCGCGAGTACCTCCACCAGACCGGGGCCCCGCCGTCCTGGGTCGACTGGGAGGAGATGGAGAGGGCGAGGATGTTCTTCATCGACAACAACGTCCACATCTCCACGGCCCTGTCGTTCGCGGCGATGCCCGCCTGCTACGTCCTGCCGCATGTCGCCAGGCTCCTGTCGGCGACGCACTCGCTGAAGTACCCGTCCAAACGCATGGCGGAGACGGGCCAGTTCACCGTCTACCTCATGCAGCCCGGTGCTTTCGAAGCCGGCAGCCGCTTCATCCCCGCCGCGCAGAAGGTGCGGCTTCTGCACGCCTCGGTCCGCCACCACCTGCACCGCGAGGGCCGCTGGGACATCGAGCGCCTCGGCACGCCGATCTGCCAGGAGGACATGATCGGCGGCCAGATGATGTTCTCCATCCAGGTGCTCGACGCCCTGCACCGGCTGGGCATCCACATGAGCACGGAGGGGGCGGAGTCGTACTACTACGCCTGGCGCGTCGTCGGCGCCATGCTCGGCGTCGACCAGGAGCACGCGCCGGCGGATCTCCACCAGGCCCGCCACTTCTCCGACCTGTACATGACCCGGCACATGGGCCCTAGCGACGAAGGGGCCCATCTGACCCGCCAGCTCATCGACCTCTACGAGGAGGTCGTCCCGGGCACCCTGTTCGATCCCGTCGTCGGGGCCTTGATCCGTTACCTCATCGGCGACACCTGCGCCGACTGGCTCCAGGTGCCCCGCACCGCCTGGGACACGGCGGTCAAGGCGGCCCCCGCCCTGCTGGGCATCCTCGAATCGATCGAGGACCGCTCACCCCTCGGGGCCTGGGCCCTGGACCGCCTGGGTCACTTCACCACCCTCTTGGAGCTCAGCTCCCTCACACGCGGTCGCATCATGCACTACGCCATCCCGGAGGAGCTCAAGAAGGACTACGGCGTCACCGCCGCGCGCACCGCCCGCTGGACCCCTCCCGCCCCCACGGTCACGACCTGAGGCCCTTGATCGGCCGGTAGCCGCATGCCGGTCGGAACGAGGGGTACGCGGTCGATATGACCGAAAAGGATGCAACAGGTAGCTCGCGTCAACAGGCGGAGAACGCCGCGGAAGCGGCCAGGAAGGCAGAGGAGGAACGCGCGGAGGCGGAGCCGTTCAGCTATCCCCATGCCGAGCGCCGCGCCGGCGTCCGGGCCACGCGGCATGTCAGCCGGGAACAGGCCGACGCCGAAAGCGTCCCCGGCGTACCGGGCGGTTACGGAACCACAGGCGGTGGCCAGCCCGGCGGCAGCGCCGGCATCGGCCCCGACCGTGAGGGCACGCTGGACCCGGCCGAGTTCTCCGACACCATCGGTGCCGGAGAGCCCGACAGTCGTACCGCGGCCGACGAGGACCAGGACCACCGCCGCTGACGGAGCCCACCCCGCCCCGCAGCGGCGACGAGGAGAGCAGGACCGCGCCCCGCGGTGACGGAGCATGACTCCCGTGTCGCCGGCGGCGAAATCCGGCCCAAGGTGGAGAACGCCGGGCGCGGAGCGGCCGCCGGACGCGGTGAGAGAGGTTCCCGCCCTGGCGGAGGCGGCCCGGGAGCACCGACCTTGCTCATCGTGCGCGACGGACGGCACGTCCACCGAGAGGTCCGGGTCGGAGGCGGCGCCGATCAGCCGGTGCTGCTCCGGACGGACGCTCAGGCACAGGGAGAGGGCGAACCCATACCGGCACGCACTGACGACGCGCCGCTGCGCCCGGCGGCGGTGACCGCCGCCGAGCGCAGGTGGTGCCTTCCTGAGAGGACGCGGACGCCGTCCCCCGGCTCGGAGCGCTGCTCCGCCGGGCGTACGAGCCGGCACCCGCCCGACGCCCGCGACACTCCCGCCCTTAAGACGGAGGCAGGTCCCGCGGCCGGGCTCATCTCGGCGACTGTGCGGCAGATCGTACGGTCAGCTCCTCGGGCCCGGCCGAGGCGGCTCCCGTCAGGTCCAGACGGCGGGCCGCCGATTCCACAGAGGCCGGCAACAGCCTGCGCCCACGCAGCGCCATGGGCAGCCTGCGCAGAACCTGACGCAGTGCCTCCCTGGCACGCGGGTCCGACCTCGCCTCTGCCGCGAGCGCGCCGGTGCGGCGGAGCGCGACGGGCAGCGGCCGACGCAGCCATGCCGTCAGTGCCGCGTTGCGGAGCATGACAGCGCTGCGGCCGTTGCGTGGCCCACCCGTCGGGCAGTGGACGGCGACCACGTCCGGACTGTGGCACACGCCCCAGCCGCGCGCCGCCAGATCGTAGGCCAGCAGGGTTTCCTCGCCCGCGAAGAACAGCACCGGGTGGTAGCCGCCCGCCTGAAGGAACGCCGACCGCCTGGCCACCGCGGCACAGGCCAGAAAGCCCAGCACCTGCGGCCCTGGAAGATCCGGGGCCGTGCCCAGGGGAGACGTCGCGAGCACACTGTTCAGGGGGTCGTCCACCGCCTCGGGGCCCACGGTGGTGCGCGCCGCCAGCAGCCCCAACCGGGGATGAGCGTCGAAGAGACGTTCGGCGGTCGACAGCGCCCCGGGCTCCCACCACGAGTCGTCGTCGCTGAAGGCGACATACGGCGTACGGGCATGACGGACACCGAGGTTACGGCCGAGGGCCCCGAGATTCCGGTCCGGCGTCAGCAGCGTGGCCTCCGGGTACTGCCGGGCGACGGCTTCGGCGGTCGCGTCGGTCGACGCGTTGTCGACGACGATCACCGGAGGCCGCTCCGGCAGTTCCGCGAGCCTGCCGAGGGTGTGCAGCAGTTGTTCCCGGCGGTCACGGCTGATCACGACGACAGTGATGCGGGAGTCGGTTGTCATGGCGCGGACGTCTCTCCGGTGGTCGTCGGTGCGTGCCGAACGGCGAAGGGTGTCATCAGGTGCCCTTGTGTCATCACACCATGCATGGCCTGTCGTTTGCGGGGCAAAAGTATCGAACGGTAATGGTGGGTCAGGTCGCGAAGAGGCCGCGCACCGTGCGGGCGCCGGGCCGGGCCGGCCGACGAACCGTCGGATCGAGTCCGTGTCCGTGTCCGGATGAGTGCCGCTCCCTGGACGGCCCTGGATTGCGGGGCCAGGGGACTGGGCGTCTCATGGGCGGGAAGCCGCTGTCCACGTCCTCGACCCGGTGGGCGCGGCCTGCCTTGAGTCGGGCCGGGAGGCAGTGTGTCAGGACGGTGGTGGTGCGGCCGGGCGGTCGCCGTGGCGGTGCTGGTGGTCACGACGAGCGCCTGCGGCTCGCTCGACGAGCGGCGTGACGACGTCAGCGCTGAGGTGACCGGGTTCCAACAAGCTCTGGGATCCGCTCAGTTCACGCGCATGTGCGCCGCCCTCGCCCCGGAGACCCTGGAAGAGCTGGAGCAGTCGGCCAAGAGCCGCTGTGAGCAAGCGATCGGCGAAGCGGACCTCACCGAGGCCGGTGCGGTGCGGCGCGTCGACGTGTACGGCGATCAGGCCCGTGTCGTGCTCGAGAAGGACACGGTGTTCCTCTCCCACTTCCCGACCGGCTGGAAAGTGACGGCGGCCGGATGCACGCCCCGCGAAGGCCGGCCGTACCAGTGCGAACTCAAGGGTGGGTGAATGAGGCCATGAGAACGATGTTCATCGGAACGCTGGTCCTGATCGCCGGCGGTCTCGCCTACTTCATGGCGCTGGGGCTGATGCACCGATGAGCTCCACGTCCACGGCCGGAGAGGGCACCGTACAGCCCCGGAGTCCCGTCCGGCGGTTCCTGCACCACAACAGCCTCGGTCTCGTCTTCCTGGCGGCGTTCCTGCTCGCCCTGGCAGGGCAGGCGGTGGCAGGCCACGCGGAGTTCGACAACCAGCTGATCGCCGACGGCCTCGCGCCCGTCAGCTTCGGCGCCTACCTGACGTCCTCGGACTTCGCCGTCGACGTCACCGAGAACTGGCAGTCCGAGTACCTTCAGTTCTTCCTCTACATCTTCGCCACCGTCTGGCTGCTGCAACGAGGTTCACCCGAATCCAAGGAACTGCACAAGGCGGGCATCGAGTCGGACAAGGACCAACTGGTCGGCGAGCACGCCAGAGAGGACTCTCCCCGCTGGGCCGCGGTCAGGGGCTGGCGGGGAACGCTCTACTCGCGCTCCCTCGGCCTCGTCATGGGCGGCATCTTCCTGCTGTCGTGGCTGGTCCAGTCCGTCGCAGGCGTCACCTCCTACAACGAGCAGCAGCTGCGCGGGCTACAGGCCCCGACCAGCTGGCCCGAGTACCTCTCCTCCGCGGACTTCTGGAGCAAGACACTCCAGAACTGGCAGTCCGAGCTCCTCGCCATCGGCTCCATGGCCGTCCTCGCCATCTACCTGCGGCAACGCGGATCACCGGAGTCCAAGCCCGTGGGCGCGGCGCACACGGCGACCGGTGTCGAAGGCTGAGCGTCCTGTTCCGCAGCGCACCGGGTCTTCGTCAGCCGACGTACCGGCGGGCGGTGGAACGCCGCTGCGACTCCTCCAGGAGTGACAGGCGCCTTTCCACGGCCGGCGGTACGACCCTCCGTTCGCGTACGACCCAGTGAAGTCCGCCGAGGGCGGCGCCGAAGGCACGCAGCGACGCACGGTCGCGCGGAACGGTACGGGCAAGGTGCAGCGTCCGGCGGACCGCCGGAACGACCGGACGGCGCAGCCAGCAGAACCAGAGCGTGTTGCGCAGGCCGTCGACGCGCCGTCCGGTGGCGTCGCGTGCGGGGGACGGCGCGTGGTGGACCGTCATGGTCCCGTCGTAGGCCAGCCACCAGCCGGATGTGGCCAGGTCCGTGGCCAGCAGTTCCTCCTCGCCGCCCAGCCACAACCGCTCGCTGAATCCGCCGGCCGCGGTGAACGCCTCGACACGCAGCACCGACGCTCCCGCGAGGAAGGAGCCCAGGGCGGGCCCCGGCAGCCACGCCGGTCCCCGGACCGGTGAGTCGCGCAGCTCGGCGACGATCGGGTCCTCCCTGCCGCCCGGTTCGACGACGATCCGGGCGGTGAGCACCGCCAGCCGCTCATGGCGGTCCAGGAGGTCCCCGGCGCGGGTCAGCGAGCCCGGCTCCCACCAGCAGTCGTCGTCACAGAAGGCGACGTAGGGGGTCCGTACGTGCCGCACGGCGAGATTGCGTCCCACCGCACCGAGGTTCGAGCCAGGGGTGAGCAGCCGCACCTCGGGATGCAGCCGGCCCACCGCCTCCGCGGTGCCGTCGGTCGAGGCGTTGTCGGTCACGATCACCGGCGGCCGCTCGGGCAGACGCGCCAGTTCACCCAGCGTGCGCAACAGCTCCTGACGGCGGTTGTGGGTGATGACGACGACAGTGATGCGCGGATCGCTCATCCCGCCACTCCCTCTCCGTACGCCGAGACCGCGGGCCGGAGCAACGTTCCCTTCCGGACCGGTGCCGTCATGGTCGTGCACCGGCGCCGGGTGCGGGCTGTCGTACGACGGGCCGCTCGCCCGGTACGACGACGGCGCGGCCGCCGCGTGCGCAGTGGACGACCCGTTCACCGAGGCCCCGGTCCTCGGCCGCGTGGAGGAAGTCGGCCAGCGGGGAGGTCATCACGGTGTACTCCTCGTAGTGGACGGGCAGCAGCCAGCGCGGACGCAGCCGCTCGGCGAGCTCCGCTCCCTGTGCGCCGTCCATGGTGACGAGGAACCCGCCCGGGAGACGGGTACCGCCGAGGTGGAGCACCGCCAGGTCCATGTCGGGATACCGTCGGCCGATGGCGTCGATGCCGTCGAACAGCAGGGTGTCGCCCGAGATGTAGAGCCGCAGGTGTGTCGGGCCCCGCGGCGGGCCGAACTCCAGCAGACTCCCCATCACAGGCGGCAGCAAGGCCCGCAGTGCTCCGCCGGCGTGCCGGCCGGGCAGGGCCGTCACGGTCACTTTGCCGTCCTCGCCGACCAGAGTGTGGCTCTGCCACGGCCGGAGTCCGTCGGCCCGGCGGAAGCCGTGCAGACGGCGGAGGCGGCGCGAGGCGTGCGGCGTCGTGATGACGGGCAGCGAACGGTCGAGGTGGTGGCGGGCCACACGGTCCCAGTGATCGCCGTGCAGATGCGAGAGCACGATCGCGGTCAGGTCCCCGGGAAGCTCCTCGACCCCGAGCGAGGGCTCGGTGAGGCGGCGGCTGACGAGACCGTGACCGAGATACGCGTACTGCCCGCGGTGCAGGAAGTTCGGGTCCGTCAGCAGGGTCAGGTCGCCGTAGCGGATCAGGGTCGTGGCGTTGCCGATGAAGTCGATGCTGACCGGCAGGCCCGGGGCGGCGGTCATACGGTCTCCTTCGGCCCGGTCGGCCTTGCGGCTCCGGGCCGTTCGATGCGTCCGTGCCGACCGGGTGCCCCCGCCGTGCCAGGTGAACCGCGGGCCCTGGGGAGGTGGGTCCTGCCTAGGGGCGTTTCGACTCCCCGCGGCCGTTGCTGTCAGGCCGCCGCCGACACCGCCGACAGGATCGCCGTGTCGGTGCGGGCGTGGACGACGAGCCGGGTGCCACTGGTGTCGGCGTTCGCCTCGAGAAGGCGTCGCGCCGGTGCGCTGTGCGTGGCGACGGAGATCAGTACACCGAGGTGGTTGCACATGCGGTGGGCCTTCAGTACGGCGCTGACACTGATGCCGCCGGTGGCCGGCTCCTCGAGCACGACGACGACCGGACTCGGCCGGTAGGCGTGCACCAGGTCGCTTATCTCCTGCGACAGTGCCGGTCTTCGGCCGATGTCGGTGGCGCTGTGCAGGGTGACGACCAGAACGCCGTCCTCGAAAGCGTGGGACAACATCACTGCCTCCGATGTTGTGTGTCGCATGGCGATCTCCAGTCAGAGCCTGCCCGGTCCGCGTGCCGTGATGCGCCCCAGCCCTCTCAGGGCGTCTGCGCGTCGCGGTCCAGCGGGCCCCAGCGCCCCGGCTGCCGCTCGATCACGGCTGTCGCCTCGCTGATGACGTCGTCGGCGATCCAGCCGAGGGGTTCCACATCGCGGACAAGAGGTTCGTTGTCCGGACCGCGGCCTGCCTCACTGCCGTGCAGGACCCACGGCCGGGCCCGTTCGTCCTTGACCCGAGGCAGGTGGGAGTAGTCGTACAGCCGGCGGGCGACCCACGTGCGTACGGGCCGGTCGCCCCACCAGGACTCCACGTCCAGCGGGCTGGCGGACAGGCCCGGCATGGGTGCGCCCGTGAGGTCGTCGGTGCTGGACACCGATCCCAGGTCCGGCTCAGGTCCGCGCGACCACCGCACGTACAGGCCCTGCCGGGCCGTGACCAGTTCCGTCAGCGCCTCGATGCTTTCGAAGGTGGGCATTGCGTCGTTCTGGCTCATGTCCCCTCGATTCTTGCCCGGCCCGGCCCACCGGATGTGTGCGACAGGCCGCGAGCACGTCGCCGATGGTCGGCGGCGCCCTGTCGGGACCGTGCGGCGACCCACCCTCACCGTGCCGGATCATCACGACGAACGCCATCGAGCTGCGAGGTCCGGCGCGCGGAGGCCGTGCACCGCGGCCCGGGGGACAGGGCAGGGGGAGCTGGGCCCGGTCCGCGGGGCCTCCCAGGTGATGGGCGACTCAGGCGGTCATCGCCGGCCCCGCGCACAGGCGGGACAGAAGGGCGGACCGATGGAGCTCCGCAACGGGTTCGAGAAGGTCCGGGTGGCGCAGCAGGGCACCGGCGCGCCGGTCGTGCTCGTCGGGTTCCATCAGGCGGCGGAACCCGGACGGCGTTCCACCGCCGTGCCCGCCGTCGCCGAGCGCGGCCACCGCCGTCGACGCCAGCTCCGGACTGGCGAGGAGACAGGCCGCCCAGCTGGCGACGACCTCGTCCACCCAGGTGCGCCAGGCGGACTCCTCGGCCTCGTCGAGCCCCGCCCCGTCGGAGCCGGTGATCCAGTCCAGCCGGGCGGACCCTCCCGCCCCCGCGACCGCGACCAGAGCCGCGTCGACGGGCGTGGGATAGCGCAGCGACGCGGCCACGGTCACCGCCTGACGCGCCTGCGCGTGGGAAAGGGCGGAATCCATCACGCCACCTCCCGACGGGAAGGCGCGCGACATCCACTGGGCTGTCGCCGCTATGAGCGAGGTCAGGTCTGCGTGCACTGTGGCGTCCGATGTGTACCTGGGGAGCGATGTGCGCGGCAACGCTATCCCCGGCGGTCACCAGGGGAAATGGCGTGGGTCACGGGCCGGCAGTGGCCTCGGCCACACCTGGGCCGGGAACCGCTCCGCCCGACTGACGCGCTTCGGGCTCCTGCTTTCGGGCAAATCACTGTGTCGTCCGCCGATCACGGCGCCCGTCCCGCGACACTGACCCCCATGGAGCCGGTGACCTTGGGCGTGGAAGAGGAGTACCTGCTGCTCGACGCGGAGACGGGGGTGCCGGTACCGATGGCCGAGCAGGTCCGTGCGGCCGCGGGCCTCGAACCGCTCGTCGACGAACGCGAGCTGCAGTCCGAGCTGCTGCAGGTGCAGATCGAGGTCGCCACCTCCGTCTGCACCCGGCTCGAGGAAGCCGGCGGTCACCTGCTGCGCCTGCGGCACGCGGTCGGCGCCGCCGCGGAGGCCAACGGGTGCCGGCTCGCGGCGTGCGGGACACCGCCGAGGAGAGGGCCGGTCGCCGCGCCGGTGACCGAGCAGGCACGCTATCGGGCGATGCGGGTGCAGGCGCCGCAACTGGTCGCGGAGCAGCTCGTCAGCGGCATGCACATCCATGCGGCGGTCCCCAGCCCGGAAGTCGGCGTGGCCGTGTTGAACCGGCTGCGGGGCTGGCTGCCCGTCCTTGTCGCCATGTCCGCGAACTCGCCGCTGTGGGACGGGCAGGACACCGGCTTCGCCAGCTGGCGCACCTTGATCTTCGGCCGCTGGCCCGTGAGCGGCCCGCCGCCCGCCTTCCGTGACCTCACCGACCACAGGGAACGGGTCGAGGCGCTGCTCGGCAGCGGGATCATCTCCGACAAGGGACAGCTGTACTGGCAGGTCCGGCTGTCCGAGCGCTTCCCCACCGTGGAGGTACGGTGCCCCGACGTGCAGTTGCGGGCCGACGAGGCGGTCATGTTCGCCGGGATCGTGCGGGCACTGGTCGTCACGGCCATCCACGAGACGGCGGCGGGCACGCCGGCGCCCACCATCGCTCCGGAGGTGATGCAGGCGGCGAACTGGCAGGCAGCCCGCTACGGCCTCAGTGGTCACCTGATCACGGCGAAGGGCGAGCGCCGCAGCGCCGGTGACGTCGTCGCGCAGCTGATCGAGCACATCACGCCCGCGCTGGACGCCGCAGGCGACACCCGCGAGGTGATCTCACTCGTGCATCGGCTTCTCCAGCAGGGCACCCCTGCCGACCGCCAGCGACGGGCGCTCGCGGAGGGCGGCCTCAGAGCGGTGATCGACATGATCACCTCCGAGACCACCGCACCGTGAGGCCTGGCCCATGTTCGACGTGCGGTTTCCGGGTACCCGGTGCGGCGTGAGGCGATGATCGAACGGGAGGAACGCACGATGACCGTGCCCGAGGAGAACCGGCCCAAGACGCGAACGACCGACGAGGTCGTCACGGAGAAATCGGCGGCGGCCGAGAAATCGGCGACAGACACCGAGCAGGGCCGGAACGAGGCACAGGCGGAACGCCGACCGTCCGGGAGCACCATGCGTGAGGCACTGGACGATGCCGGGGTCAAGCCCGAGGACTACGAAAAGTAGCCGCGCGCGGGAGCGAGGAGGTTTCCCATGGCGCACACCAACGTGCCGGAGGTACTGAAAGCGATCAAGGACGTCGACTTCCCGGCCGACAAGGAGAAACTGACGTCGGCGGCACGCGGGGCCGGCGCCTCGGAAGAGGTCGTCAAGGCGTTGCGCGGCATCCCGCCCGAGCAGTACGACAGCCGGGACGACGTGGCGCGTTCGGTCCGGACGGATCCGGATTCGGACCTCGGACACACCGCGAGCCAGAAGGCCGAACAGGCGCGCAAGGGCGGCAAGCCGGGCTTGTCGGAGCATTTGCGTGACGCGCCGAAGACGCCGATCCAGGAGGAACTGGACCAGTGAGCGGGGACTGCGGACGCCGAGGAGCGCAACGATCCTGAATGCTGAAGCCCACCGGCCGGCGGTCCGCCGCCGGCCGGTCGGTCAGCCCTCCACGGTGGCCGCGCAGCGGCTGCACCCCCGGTCAGTCCGGCGGCCCCACGTGTCTCGTCGCGAAGCCGCCCTCCCCGTCGAACCGGACCTCCACCACGGCGTCGAAGCCGTCCGCGGTCGTCGGCTCGCGCAGACGGACGCGCGTGGCGTGGATCCCGACGTCGGGTACGCGTGCCCGGCCTTCACGCGCCGCGTTGCGCCGTAGGGAACCGGTGAGGTCCGGGGGGAACCAGTACGCCGTCACCCGGACACCGTGAGCACGGGCGAGGCGGATGAGCGGCGTCCACGTGTCGGGCGAAGGGTTGGTGTTGTCGACGGCCACCCAGGTCCCGGACGCGAGCAATTCCTCGATGAGCCGCATCTGCCGATGCTGCTTGCGCCGGGCCGAGCGTGGGAACAGGTCCTTGCTCACCAGCGCGTGGCGTCCGGATAGGTGCTCCCTGTAGAAGCTCGACTTCCCCGACGCCTGCAGCCCGACGAGGACCGCCATCTCCGGTCGTGCGCTGTTCGTGTCCACTTCGTCGAGCCTCTCACCGGCGTCCCGCTGTTCGCTTCTTCAGGCGGGCGTCTGCTGCACAACGTCGCGGCCGCGCACCGTCCGGGTCGGGACGGTGCGCGGCCGCGGTTCGGAGTGCGGCCGGTGAACGGCCGGCTCAGGATTCCTTGCCGACCTCCTTGCTCACGGCGGCCGGCGAGTCGTACCTCTTGCTCGGCAGGGAGTCGAGGGCGGACATGATGTCCTTGCCCGCTCCGTGCTTGCTCGCCTGGTCGACGATCTCTTCCTTCGACGCGGGGTAGTTCACGCCGCCGAGGGCCTTCTGCATTTCGATGGGGTTCACGTCCATGCGCCGATGGATACCCCTGGCTGTCGGTGACCGACACCGGATGCCACCGGAGTCACACCAATGGAGCGCGGCCCGCCGCTCCGGCGACTCGGACGGGGGCGATAGCGGGGCGATCGACGACCGTGCCTCGCCTCTGGCACCGGCCTTCGGTGTGGGACCGTGGAAAGGACCAGGCATGAGGCCCATCGGTTCCTGACGGTTCATGGAAGAGGGTGCGTGGGGACGTGAGCGACCGGGACGCGGACGTGCGGCGCATGCTGGTGGGACTGCTCTCCGACAGCCATGTGATGTCCTTCGACCACCTGCCGGGGCTGGTGTCCCGGCACGCGGCCACCGCGGGGTTCACCGATGTCCAGATCTATCTGGGCGATCTCCAGCGCGATGTGCTGCGGCTGTTCCCGGCGGAGAGCCGGCCGCCCCAGAGGAAACACCCGACGGAGGTGCCCGTCGAGGGTTCCGTGGCCGGGCGGGCCTACCAGTACGGCCGCCTCACGGCGACCGGCACGGACGGCGCACACTCATGGTGGATCCCGCTGCTCGACGGCACCGAGCGGCTCGGCGTGCTGCACGTGGCCTCGGCGGCCGACGACGAGAGTGCCCAGGAGACGCTGCTGGCGCTGGCCTCGCTGGTGGCGATGCTGGTGGTCAGCTGCAGGGTCACGAGTGACTCCTACGCCCGGCTCAGCCGCAGCAGATCGATGAACGTCGCGGCGGAGATGCAGTGGCAGCTGATGCCGCCGCGCACCTACGCGGACGGCCGGGTCACCATCGGAGCCGTGATGGAGCCCGCCTACCAGGTGAGCGGCGACGCCTACGACTACGCCACCGCGGGGGACATCGTCCACCTGTCCGTCTTCGACGCCATGGGGCACGACACCGCGGCCGGTCTGACCGCGAACCTCGCCGTCGGGGCCTGCCGTAACCGCCGCCGACAGGGAGCCAGGCTGGCGGAGCTGGGAGACGCCATCGAGACGGTGATCCTCGACCAGTTCGGGCACAACCGCTACGTCACCGCGATCCTCGCCGACCTCGACACCTCCACCGGCGTCCTCACCTGGACCAGCAGGGGCATCACCCCCCTGTCGTCATCCGCGGCGGACGGTGGAGCAGCCTGCTGGAATGCCCTCCGTCCCACCCCATGGGCAGCGACCTGGACCTGCCGACCACGGTGTGCCGGGAGCAGCTGCAGCCGGGCGACCGCATCGTCCTCTATACCGACGGCATCACGGAAGCACGCACGGCAGCGGGTGTGGAGTTCGGACTCACCGCCTTCGTCGACTTCCTGATCCGCCACCACGCCGACGGCCTGCCGGTGCCGGAAACCCTGCGCCGGCTCATGCGCGCGCTCCGGCAGCACCACAACGACCGGCTCCAGGACGACGCCACCATCCTGGTGTGCGAATGGCTCGGTCCGGAGACACTCTCCACCGCGAGCACCGCCCCGGTGGCAGGAGTGCCCTTGCCGGGCCAGTGAGACCGCCTGAAGAACGACTCATCGGACGGTTCGACGGGACGGGATGGGACCGGGGCCGGCCGTGCGGCTGCACAGCCGCACGGCCGGCCGGTCCGTCAAGAGCTCTCTTCGTCGTCCTTCTGTACGCCCTGCAAGGGTTCACCGCTGCCCGTACCACGGGAGTTGTAACCCTCAGCGGCGCTCGCTGTCCCAGGAACCGTCCGCTCCTGTGGCTGCTGCTCGCGTCCCGAGTGCGCTCCCGGGCCGCGGTCGGCCCGTTCCTCGGGTTCCCTGTCCTGGTGGCGTTCCCGGTCGTTCTGCGGAGACTTCTCGGTTCCGGCCATGGACGCTGCACTCCCTTCCCGTTCCGGACGGAGAGCTGTTCCTGCTTCGGACATGTGTGTTCGGTGTACCCCGTTGCCGAGGACGCATGTCCGGGCCGGGTGGCAGTCACGGGGTGAGGCCGTGGCGAGCGACAGTCGGACGCAGGGCCCTCGATGCCCGACACCCGTCTGATGCCCGGCCGCCGGACCCGCTGGGAGGGTTTCCCGGGTCACCTGACGAACCGGTGCTCCTCAGATGGTCGCCGCGGTCGTCACCGCGACGTCGTCGCTGACAGGAGCCGTGCATCCGCAGCTCCACGAGGTCCCCGGCGGGGTATCAGGACTCGCCGACGCCGTGCCCGCGTCCCTGTTCCGGCAACGCCCGCTGCCTCGGGACTGACGAAGTTACCTTCAGGTATGCCGTGACTTCATGCATGCGCGGCAGTAGAACGTGTTCCCATTCACTCAAGAGTGAGGAACGTCACATGAACGCTGCGCCCTTATCGGGCCCGCATGGTAGAGGCCCGTCGCGTCGTCAGCTCATCACAGGAACCGGTTCTATTCTGGGGGCCGCGATCCTGACGGGTCACGGCTCCGCCACCGCCCACACGACGTCCGCCCTTCCCGCCCAGGCCGCCCCGATCCCCGACGGGGCGCACGTCTCCGCTCTGGTGATCGGCACCGGATACGGCGGCTCGGTCGCCGCCCTGCGCCTCGCACGTGCGGGCGTCGACGTCCACATGATCGAGATGGGGGCGGCCTGGGACACCCCGGGACCGGACGGCAGGATATTCGCCAACACCACGAGGCCCGACCACCGTTCCTTCTGGCTGCGCACCAGGACCAAGCAGCCGCTCAGTAACTTCCTCGGCTTCCCGCTGGACAAGGACGTCCCCCGCTACACCGGCATCCTCGACGCGGAGGAGTTCGGCGGCATCACGGTCTACCAGGGCCGCGGTGTCGGCGGGGGGTCACTGGTGAACGGCGGCATGGCCGTGACACCCCGGCGAGAGAACTTCCCGGCGGTCCTGCCGTCGGTGAACGCCGACGAGATGTACGACATCTACTACCCGCGCGCCAACGCCGCGCTGGGCGTCGGCGTCGTCGACCAGGGCTGGTGGGAGTCCGCGGACTGTTACCGGTACGCCCGGGTCGGGCGGAAGCACGCCGAGCGTTCCGGCTTCCCGTTCGTCCTGGTGCCGGGCGTGTACGACTGGGACTACCTCAAGCAGGAGGCCGCGGGAAACGTTCCCGCGTCCGCCCTGGAGGGCGAGGTCCTCTTCGGCAACAACCACGGCAAGAAATCGCTGCCGAAGACCTACCTCGCCCGTGCCGCGGCGACGGGCAGAGTCTTCGTCTCGCCGCTGCACAAGGTCACCTCGGTCGCCCCGGCCGGCGGCGGCTACACGGTCGTCATGGAACAGCTGAACACCGGCGGCGACGTCACCACGGTCAAGGCCGTCACCGCGGACAAGGTGTTCTTCGCGGCCGGCAGCGTCGGAACCGGCAAACTGCTCACCCGGCTGAAGGCGACCGGCGTACTGCCCGGGCTCAACGGTGAGATCGGAAAAGGCTGGGGCGACAACGGCAATGTCATGTGCGGCCGCGCCAACCACATGTGGGACGCGACCGGCAGACTCCAGTCGTCCATGCCCACCGCGGGCATCGACAACTGGCGGGCCGGCGGCGCCTTCGCGGAAGTCGCGCCCCTGCCCACCGGGATCGAGACCTACGCGTCCTTCTACCTGTCCATCACCAAGAACCCGCACCGCGCCGCGTTCTCCTGGGACGCGGCCGCCGGCAAGGTCGTCCTCGACTGGCAGACCGCATGGAAACAGCCCTCCATCGACGCCGCCAGGACGATCTTCGACAGGATCAACGCCAAGGAGGGGACGATCTACCGGACCGACCTCTTCGGCGCATACAAGATCTGGGGCGACCATCTCACCTACCACCCGCTGGGTGGTGCCGTACTGAACCGGGCGACGGACAACTACGGCCGTCTCCACGGCCATCCGGGGCTGTACGTCATCGACGGTTCACTGATCCCCGGCAACACCAGCGTCAACCCGTTCGTCACCATCACGGCGCTCGCGGAGCGCAACATCGAGAAGATCATCGCCATGGACCTGTGACGGCGGCAGCCGGTGCGACCGGCCCGCCTCGGCCGGCTCAGTGCCCGGGGAGCACGCACATGGTGTCCAGCCCCAGCACATGGTTGAGCCGGCCGAACACCAGCCACGCGCCGATGCTCATGCTCAGCTCCACGATCTCGGTCTGACCGTAGTGCGCGGTCATCCGGCTCCAGAACTCGTCGTCGAGGCCGTGGTGGTCGGTGGCGTACCGCTCCGCGTACTCGGCGGCCAGCCTGGTGCGGTCGTCGAAGGCGTCGGTGGTGCGCCAACCGGTCACCGCGTCGGCGAAGTCGTCCTCCACCGTTCGGCCGTCGCGTTCGGTCCGCCAGTCGAGGCAGAAGGAGCAGCCGTTGATCTGTGCGATCCGCAGCCGTGCGGCCTCGAACTCCCGCAGGCCGAGGGTGGTGTGGGCGTACACGGCCAGGGAGAAGCCGGAGGCGGCAGTGCCGATTCCGGGGACCATCTCTCCCCACACGTATTCGATCGGGTTCCTGCCCTCGGGGATGTCGATGTTCATCGTCGTGTCCTTCCCAGTCTGCCGACCGCGGGGCGCAGGGGGACGTCGAGCGCGTCATACAGGCCCGGCGGCGCGTCCACGAGCCAGTCGACGGCGCTCACCAGCCGGCCCACCGCGGTGGCGTTGCCGCCCGCGGACCGGTTCTCGTCCTCGTCGGTGGCCTCGACCGTGACCTCGATCCGCGGACGGCCCTCGATGATCACCCGGTGAGCACCCGTGCCGTCGGGCGGCGCCGGCCAGCCGGGCGCGCAGGACGGGTGGATGCGGGTGATGTGCTCGACGACGATGCGGGGTTCGCCGCCGACGATTCCCTGCACCTCGAAACGCACCGCGCCCTGGGTGCCCGCCTCGAACCCGCCCATCGTCCTGGTGCTCACGGTGGCGTCCAGCGGACAGCGTTCCAAGGTCTCGCGGATCTCGTCGAGTTCCACACCGAGGGCTCTGGCCATCAGCCGTACCTGCCCGCCCCACACCATGGTCGGGACCGTCGGCGCGAGCATCGGCGGCGCGTAGTCCATCGGCATCCCCATGCCGATCAGATACCGGACCGAGTCGGGCTGGTCGTAGGTGGAGTAGTCGAAGATCTCCTGGCAGCGGATCGCGTCCACGGTGGTGCCGAGCCCGCTGATCAGCAGGGGCAGCACGTCGTTGCCCCAGCCGGGATCGACGCCGGAGACGAACAGTGAGCCGCCGCCCGCCTCGACGGCGGCGAGTACCGGGTCCCGTAACTCCGCGGGGGCGCTCCGCGGGTCGTAGAGGGCGTACATCGACGGGGTGACGACGACGGCCCCGGCCCTGATCGCCCGGACGACGTCGGCGAGCGCCTCGTCGGGGCGGACGTCCCCGGTCGCCGCGTACACCACCGCACGCGGACCGGCGGCCAGCACCGCTTCGATGTCGTCGGTCGCCGCGATCCCCAGCCGGTGGCCGAGACCGCCCAGTTCACCCGCGTCACGGCCCACCTTGTCAGGGTTGTGGACGATGACGGCGGTGAGTGCCAGCGCGGGGTGGGCCGCCACGGCACGGATCGCCGCACGGCCTGTGTTGCCTGTTCCCCAGACCACCGTGGAAATCATGCGCCGGAGGGTAACGCCGGCGCCTGAAGGTTCCTAGAGCCATGACGATGGGCATTCGACCGGGCGTCTTCCGGCCGGTCCTGTCGGACCGTACGGCCCACGGCCCGGGACGAAGCGACCGTCAGCCAAGAGTGAGAAGGACGACCGCAGCCGTTGCGCTCACGAGCCCGGCCGCCTGCCATCGGGTGACCCTCTCGCTCAGCAGCGCAAGCCCGAGGACCGTGGGGACGGCCGGGTAGAGGGAGGCGAGGACGACGGCGACGGCCAGCATCTGCTGCTGCGCCGCCCAGAGATAGAGGATCAGGGCGAGGGCCGCTCCCGCTCCGATGGTGAGTGCCTGCGCATGGACCCGCGCGGGCCGGCGGAAATCGGAAGCGTGTCGCCACGCGCCGGGTACGAGCAGGACGACGGCGGCGAGGCGGCCGGCGGCGACGGGCCACAGCCCGCTGACGGCGTCGGCCTGGGCGAGGCCGATGTACTGCACGGCCACCCCCGCACTGGCGATCAGACCGTCCGCCGCCCCGTGCCCGGTCAGCGTCGGCTCTCCGCCGTCCCGTGCGCCCCTGCCGCCACCGGCGACCAGCCACAGTGCCGGTACGGTGACGCAGATCCCCGCCCAAGCGGCGGCGGTCGGCCGGTCTCCCAGGAACCACACGCCGCACAGGACGGACAGAGCCACACCCGTCACGGCACTCACCGGCACTACGACGCTCATCGACCCACGGCTCAGGCCCCGGTTGAGGAACAGCATGGCCGTCCCGCTTCCGGCACCCGACAGCGCGCCCCACAGCATGTCGGCGGCACGGACGGAGTCCGCGGGCATGACGAGCGCGGCGACCAGCGCGAGGAGCAGACCGCCGACCTGACCCAGAAACGTGACCACGGCGAAATGGACCCTGCGGGACAGCAGGCCGCCGGCGAAGTCGACGACGCCGTAACAGAATGCCGAGGCCAGCGCGAGAAGTGCACCCATCCTGCTCACAGTGCCCCGCCGGGACGCCGGGATGTTGTTCCCGCGCCTCGGATGTACCACCGGCAGGTCGACGCCTCGCCCGCGGCAGGGCCTCTCCGGCGTGCCGGACCCGCGAGCCCGGCCCGAGCCGAAGGAAGAGACCCTAGTCTCGGGGACATGCTGATCGAACACCGCGGCAGGAGCCCTGTGGTCCCCCCGTCCGCCTGTGTCGCTCCGTCGGCCGTCCTGTGCGGAGCCGTCGTCCTCGGGGAGCGGGCGCGTGTGCTGCACGGCGCGGTCCTCACCGCGGAGGACGGCGAAGTGCGCACGGGAGCGGACGTGGTGGTGATGGAGCATGCACTGGTCCGCGGCCGGGCGGGGCATCCGGCGGTACTGGGGGACGCGGTGCTCATCGGTCCGCACACGCACGTCAACGGTGCGACCGTCGAGGACGAGGTGTTCGTGGCGACGGGTGCGTCGATCTTCCCCGGCGCGGTGGCCGGAACCCGCTCCGAGTTGCGGATCAACAGCGTGCTGCACGTCAACTCCCGGCTGGCACCGGGAACGGTCCTCCCGATCGGGTGGATCGCCGCCGGAGATCCGGCCGAGCTGTTCTCCCCGGACCGGCACGACGAGCTGTGGGACAAGCAGCGGGATCTCGACTTCCCGGGCACCGTCTACGGGCTCCCACGAGGGACCGGGATGCGCACCCTGATGGCCCGACAGACGGACTACTACGGAGCCCACATGGACGACCGGCCGCTGAACGGCTGACAAGGCGGTGCCTGTGCCCGGGTCGTTCAGGCACCCGGGGCACATGGCCGGGATCGGGCCTGAGCCTGGTGGTGATGACACCAGGCTCAGCACACACTCCCTGCCCCGTGGCACACCCACCAGGATGACCGGCATGAACCGACCCACCACTCTGATCACCGGCGCGACCCAGGGCCTGGGCCGCGGGATCGCGCTCGACCTCGCACGCCGCGGCGGAACCCTGCTGCTCCACGGCCGTGACCGGGGACGCCTCGACGCGGTGGCGGCCGAGGTGCGGGCGACCGCACCCGAGGCCACCGTGCGCACCTACCTCGCCGACCTGGCGGACCTCCGCCAGGTACAGGCGATGGCCGCGCGGATCCTGGCCGCCGAACCGCGGCTCGACGCACTGGTGAACAACGCCGTCGCCGGCGGCGGCACCGAGCCGTTGCGGCGCGAACTGAGCGCGCAAGGCCACGAGTTGCGATTCGCCGTCAATCATCTGGCGCCGTATGCCCTCGTCCGTGGCCTGCTGCCCCTGCTGACGTCCTCCGCGCCCGCCCGCGTGGTCAACGTCGCCTCGATCGGCCAGGAACGCATCGACTTCGACGACGTCATGCTGGAGCAGGGCTACGAGGGGCTGCGCGCCTACTGCCGCAGCAAGCTCGCACTGATCATGGCCACCTTCGAACTGGCCGGGGAACTCGCCGGCACGGGCGTCACCGTCAACGCCCTGCACCCGGCACACCTGATGGACACCCAAGGGGTGCGGGACTACGGCCTCACACCCGTCATGGGCGTCGAGGAAGGCGTCAGGCCCACCGTACGGCTGCTCACGGACCCGGAGGTGGCCGGCGTGACGGGCCGCTACTTCGACCGCTTCACCGACTCCCGTGCCCACGAGCAGGCTTACGACGCCGGGGCCCGCAAGCGCCTCATGGAACTGACGCACCGCCTCGTCGGAGAGCCGCACAACGGGCAGTGAGCGGCCGCCGGGGCCGGGGGAGCCCGGCCCCCGGGCCGATGGGTCGTGTTCACGCAACGACTTCCCGGCGGTTCGCAGACGAACAGCCAAGGAGGACCTTGTGGGCGTAAGTCCCGTATCCCGGCGGCAGTTTCTTCAACGGCCGGCGGGGTTACGTGCGGATGCGGGTCGAACCCGAGCGCTGGACGAGCGACTTCCGCGTCCTGCCGTACGTGACCCGGCCGGGTGCTCCCGTCTCCACCCGCGCCAGTGTCGTCGTCGAGGACGGCGTACCGGGCGTCCAGGTCTGACGTGCGGCACCGCGTACCCGGACTGGCCGGGTACGCGGTGCGGTCGGGTATGTGGGTGCGGGGCGGACAGGCGCGTGGCACGGACAGGTCCTAGCCGGTGGCGCGTCCGGTCAGGAGATCGCGGACCCGGTCCACCATGCCCATGCCGGGGGCGAGCAGCTTGTTGGCCGTTGCGGTGTCCGGGGTGGAGGGGTGCGGACGGGTCGGGGCGCTCTGCTTGGCCCTGCGGACCTTGTCGCCCAGCTCCATCAGCAGGTCCGCGCTGCACGACTCGGCGAGCAGCGGGAACAGCCGCTTCTCCTCGTCGGCGACATGCGAGGTCACGGCGGACTTCAACTGGGTGATCAGGGTGTCGAACCGGGGATCGTCGGCCTGGCAGCCCTCGAGCTCCTTGAGCATGCGTTCGATCTGGGCGTGGTCGGAGATCTCCTCGTCCGCCAGGTCGTCGCCGTCGTCGACGAAGCGGCGGACCGCGGGATACAGGTACTCCTCCTCGGCGACGGAGTGCCGGACGAGTTCCTTGGTCAGTTCGTCCGCCAGCTCCCGGCGCCGCGCGTCTCCGGCGGCCTGGGCCTCGATCTCGGCGAACATCTGGTCGACCTCTCGGTGGTCGGCCGTCAGCTCCTGGATGACGTTCCCGCCGTGTGCCATGTCCTGGCGTCCTCTCTCGCTTGCTGCGAAGGATCCCCCACGGGCGTGGCTGCCGCGCCTCATCGGCGACACTAACGCGCGTACCCCCCTCCGGCGCGCCCACAAGGCGTCGGACACCCTGCGGTTCCGCCACCGGCAGGAAGTTTCCCGGTCATCCGTTACAGAGTTGTCGGACCGTCACAAGGCCCCGGCGGCAGGCCGGTCCCCACCGCCCCGCAGTTCGCGGAGGTACGGAGGTTCGGCCCCGGCCTTCGTGCAGGTGAGCGCCGCGGCCCTGGCCGCGAAGCCCAGCACCTCCCGCCAGCCGTCCGGCGACAGCGACCCGAGCGCTCCGGGCGAGAGCACCTCCCGCTCGGACAGGGCGTGCAGGAGTGCCGCGTTCACGGTGTCGCCCGCGCCGATGGTGTCCACGACGCGGACCCGCTCGCCGGGGACGGAGAACCGGTCGCCGCCCCGGGTGAGGACCGTCAGCCCGTCCCCGCCATGGGTGAGCACCACCGCCGCGGGTCCCGCCGTGAGCCACGCCCCGACATCGGCCCCCAGCCAGTCGGCGTCCTCCTCGCTCAGCTTGAGCAGCGAGACGTGCGGGAGCCAGCTTCTGAACCGTGCCCGGTAGGCGTCCGCGTCCGGAATGAGACCGGGCCGGATGTTCGGGTCGAGCGCCACGAGGACACCCCGCGCCGCCTCCCGGCGCATCAGCGCCTCGTACGCGCTCGCGCCCGGTTCGAGGACCAGCGAGCAGGTGCCGAGCGACAGGGCGCGCGTGGCGGCGGGCAGCTCGGTGGGCACCGTGAACAGCCGGTCCGCGGTGCCCTCGACGTAGAAGGTGTAGGCCGCGGAGCCGCTGGGGCCGATCGCCGCGACGGCCAGCGTCGTGGGCTCGGGGCCGCGCTGCACGAGTTCCGTGTCCACTCCCTCCTCACGCAGCCGCCCGACGAGCGACTCGCCGAAGGCGTCGGTCGAGATCCGGGAGCAGAAGGAGACGTCGGCGCCGAGCCGGCCGAGCGCGACGGCGGTGTTGTAGGGGCCGCCGCCGCGTGCGGGCAGCAGCGGAGCCGGCGGCTCGCCGCCGGTCTGCGGCACGAGGTCGATCAGCGCCTCACCGGCAACGACGATCACAGGGCCTCCCCTTCGTTCCGGCCCGTGACCGGGGACCGTCCGGCGGCGGCACGGACGATCGCGGCCGCCGCGGGGGCCGCGTCGAGTACCGGGGCCGTGGACCGCGCGGCGCGGCCGAGCATGAAGGCGCCTTCGAGCAGCCCGATCACCGACCGTGCCGTCGCGCGGGCCTCGGCGATACCGAAGGAGCCGTAGAAGGCGGCGAGGGCGTCGGTCCAGGAGTCGAACACCTCCGCGGTCGCCACCCGCAGGGCCTCGTTGGTGCCGGCGATCTCCAGGGCGATGGTGGCGATGGGGCAGGGATCCGCGTAGTCGAGGTCGAGCAGGGTCTGCGCCGCCCCGGCGAACGCCTGGGCGGTCGTCTCGGCCGGGTCGGCGGCCCGGTCGTGGAACAGCTCGCCGATCAGCGCCAGGTAGGCGGCGCCCGAGGTGCGGACCACGTCCTCGCCGAGCTCCGTCTTGCCGCCGGGATAGAAGTGGTAGGCGGACCCGTAGGTCGCGCCGGCCGTCGTGAGGATCTGCTTCATACCCGTGGCCGCATAGCCCTGGCGCCGGAAGAGTTCCGTGGCAGCGGCCAGGATGCGTGCTCGTGTGTCGCCTGTCGTTCTCATCTCGGCTATTCTCTCACTAGATCGATCGATCCAGTAGGGGGATGCTGATGAGCGAGATCGAGCTGAGTGCCGGGGTCGTGGAGTACACGGACACCGGCGGAGACGGCGAGACCGTGGTGCTGGTGCACGGACTCGGCTTCGACGAGTCCGTGTGGCAGGCCGTGGTGGACGGCCTCCGTGCCGACTTCCGGGTCGTGGTCCCCGTCCTGCCGATGGGGAGCCACCGCCGACCGATGCGCCCGGACGCGGATCTGTCGGCGCAGGGAGTGGCGAACCTGCTCGCCGAGTTCCTCGAACGGCTCGACCTGCGGGACGTCACCTTGGTCCAGAACGACGCCGGTACGGCCCAACTGCTCGTCGGGGTGCGCGACGAGCGAGTCCACCGGCTGGTCCTCACCTCCTGCGAGGCGCTGGAGAACTATCCGCCCGGCGTGCAGGGCAGGATGCTGCAGTTCCTGAGCCGCGTACCCGGCGGCATCTTCCTGCTGCTGCAGTCATTCCGGGTGCCGCTCCTCGTCCGGCTGCCCAACTCGCTCGGCGGCATGGCCCGGCACCCGATCCCGTACGAGCTCGTCCGCCGCTGGTACGGCCCTCTGCTCACGGACAGGAGGATCCGGCGGGACTTCGCCGCCTTCCTCCGCAGCACGCGGAAGGACACCTATCTGCGGGCGGCGGAGCGTCTGCGCGGCTTCCGAGGGCCGGCGCTCGTCGCGTGGGGCGCGGAGGACCGCATGATGCCGCCCTCGACCGGCCGCCGGCTCGCCGCCCTGCTGCCGCGGGGCGAGTACGTCGAGATTCCGGACGCCCGCACCCTCGTCCAGCTCGACAACCCCGGCGCCCTCTGTGCCGAACTGCGCCGCTTCGTCAAGGAGTCACCCGGCCCACGCCGGCAGGACCCGGCCGGCTGAGACTGCAGGTGTGTCCGGTGTGCCGACCGGGCGGCGGGTCAAGCGGGGCTGCCGGGGTCCGCTTTGCGGGCATCCGGTGCGGTGGGACCGTGATCCTCGGTGCGGGGCGCGCCCACGCGATCAGTGATCATGCGGCCGACCACGGCGCCCAGGTGGATGATCACCCCTACCGCCACCAGCCAGGAAATGATGATCATGACGACGCCGATGGGGCCGTAGCGCTGTTCGTTCGCCACGATCGATGCCGAGAAGAAGAGCATGGAGAACAGGCCCAGGCCTGACCAGCACACGCTGGTGGCCAGCGCCGTGGGCAGAAGGGTGCGCCACCGTACTGCGCCGGAGAGGAGGACCCAGACCGTGCCCCACCAGAAGGCGAGCGCCCAGACCCATCCTGCCAAGCTCCTCAAAGGCAGTCCTCCGGTCACACGGCCCAGTGCGGCTTGGGCGACGCTGAAGACCAGCAGGTACACGAGCCAGACCACTTGGATCCCCACGTCGCGCCATCCCCGGCGGGGGACGTCGAAGAGCAGCCGGTACCAGCTCTGCAGAGTTCCTGCCACGGCCATGGCCCCCAGTGCCATGAGGAAGCCGCTCGTCACCGTCACGGTGTCCGAGCCGGGCCCGGGAACGATGAGCGACGCCACCGCCTTCGCCGCCTCCTGGTTCAGTCCCAGCCACCGGATGACGACCGTCGCGGTGTCGCGGCCCGTCGCCTCCGTGAGGACGATGAGCATCGGGAAGAAGCACAGGAGCGCGAGTGCGGACAGCTGAAGCGCATGGTCGAAGAACTCGGCCTCGGTGAGCCGGCTCCACAGGTCGTCCCACAGCCTGCCCGGCCTGCTCTTCCTGAGGCGCCGGATCGTCCGCGGCGCCCCATGCCCGGCAGGTGGCGGAGCTTTGCGTCCGCGGCGCGCCTCGCCTCCCATGAAGGCATTGAAACCCGCGGCTCCCTGCCTGTCGCGCCGCCGTGCCGGGACCGCGTCGTCCCGCCGGGGTGCCGACACTGTGCTGCCTGCGGCTGATCCTCTGCTGGGCCGCCGCCGTTCCGCCCCGCGCACCTGACGATCGTCACAACTTCGTAGCGGCGATGGATACCGCCTCACCCGAACCGGGTGAGGCGGCCGGCCGCCCGCTGACGGCAGGCTCGGAGTGCGCCACCGGATCCGGCGTCCTGCCCGCCGCCGGGCGCAGGGGTCACCCCCGGCGGGTGATCCGGTCGTACCGCCGTGGTGCTGAGGTGGATGCCTGGAGACGTGCGCCACCTCGGCCGGGCTCGCAGTCGGCCTGCCGGCTGTCGTGCCCGTGGGCGTCGTGGCGCGGATCCTGGCGCGCGGCCCGGGCGGCGGCCTACGGCAGCAGGGCGTACACCGCGGCCGTAGGAGGCCCACGTGGCATGGACGTCCGTCCAGGAGGTGTGCAGCCATGGCAGTACCGAGCACGTTCGCGACCGCTCACTCGGAGGCTCCGTCAGTGGCCGAAAGGGCGGGCCACGGGCGTCGCGCGCGCAGGCGTGCCTCGCGCTCGTGCCACGGCTGGTTCGAGGCGGAGGCGGGACGGCCCGACCCCGTGGCGGTGGTCGAGCGGCAATCGGCTGCGCGTCTGCCCGAGTTGGTGCCCATCCGCTACGGCCGGATGCTGGAGTCCCCGTTCCGCTTCTACCGCGGTGCGGCAGCGATCATGGCAGCCGACCTCGGTCCCCTGCCGAACACCGGGCTGACGGTTCAGCTCTGCGGCGACGCCCACCTGCTCAACTTCCGGCTGCTGGCCTCTCCCGAGCGTCATCTGGTCTTCGACATCAACGACTTCGACGAGACCCTGCCCGGGCCGTTCGAGTGGGACGTCAAGCGGTTGGCGGCCAGCGTCGCGATCGCCGCCCGGGCCAACGGCTTCGCGGTCAAGGAGCAGAACAACGCGGTGACGGCGTGTGTGAAGGCGTACCGGCAGCGGATCCGGGAGTTCGCCGGCATGCGCACCCTGGACATCTGGTACGCCCAGGACGACGTCGACCGCACGCGCCTGTTCGCCTCCTCGATGAACAAGGAAGCCAGGCGCCGCACCGCCACGGCGACGGCGCGAGCCCGTAAGCACACCTATCTCCAGGCCTTCGCGGAACTCACCCGCGTCACGGCGGAGGGCCGGCTGATCGCACCGGACCCACCGCTGATCACTCCCCTCCGGGACCTGGTCACGGACCCCTCCGAGAGCGAGCAGCGACAGCTCAGGACCCTACTGGACACCTACGAGCGAACCCTCTCGTCCGAGCGTCGGCACCTGCTGCGCAAGTACCGCCTGGTCGACATGGCCCGCAAGGTGGTGGGTGTCGGCAGCGTCGGGACGCGCTGCTGGATCCTGCTCCTGCTCGGCAGGGACGACGACGATCCCCTGCTGCTCCAGGCCAAGGAGGCGCAGCGGTCCGTCCTCGCCGACCACACGGGTGGCGAGACCTACGACAACGAGGGCCGCCGGGTGGTGGCGGGACAACGGTTGATCCAGACGACCAGCGACATCTTCCTGGGCTGGACACACGTCGTGGGCCTGGACGGGCACGGGCGGGACTTCTACGTGCGCCAGCTTCGGGACTGGAAGGGCATCGCCAGGCCGGACACCATGGATCCCGGCCTGCTCCGCCTGTTCGCCCAGCTGTGCGGTGCCTCCCTGGCACGTGCCCATGCCCGCTCCGGTGATCCCGTCGCGATCGCCGCGTACCTGGGCGGGAGCGACCGCTTCGACCGCGCCCTCGCCGGCTTCGCCCAGGCGTACGCCGACAGGAACGAACGGGACCACGAGGCACTGGGCGCCGCGGCCCGCTCGGGCAGGATCAGCGTCGAGAGCCGCTGATCTCCTGTGACGCCCGCGGGACCACCGGAGGAAGGCCGTGCGGTGGCCGCCGGCGCGGCAGACTCGGCACGAGGACGCGGTAGCGGGGGCGTCCGGATCGCCGGGTCCTGCCTGCGACGAACGGAAGCGGCGGCCGTCCCGGAACCCGGGACAGCCGCCGCCTTGCACTCCCCGTGTCCTACGTCAGGGGCTCGATCCAGATGTTGCGGTAACGGACCTTGCTCCCGTGGTCCTGGAGGCGGATCGGGCCCGTGGTCGGCCCCTCCGGTGCTCCGCCGCCGGTCGTGCCGGCCACGGCCACGTCGTCATGGACCGTCGTGCCGTTCCACACCACGGTGACGCGGGCGTCCTTCGTCTTCCTGCCCGCCTCGTCGAAACGCGCGGCGCGGAAGGTGATGTCGTACGTCTGCCAGGTACCCGCCGGTTTCGCCGCGTTGACGTCCGCAGGCTTCCGCTGGTAGATCGCGGCTGCCCCGTCGATGTCGGGCGTCGTGTCGCCGTAGGAGTCGAGCACCTGGATCTCGTAGCGGTCCTGGAGATAGACACCACTGTTGGCCCGGTCCTGTCCCGTCACGTCCGGCGGGAGCTCGGGCAGCCAGAACTCGGCGTGCAGTGTGAAGTCGCCGAACGCCTGCTTGGTGCGGATGTCGCCGCAGCAGACCTCCATCGCGCCGTCCGTCAGGGGCCACTGCGCGGTGCGCCCGTCGGTCTGCTGCCAGGCCGACCGGTCCGCCCCGTCGAACAGGACGATGCGGCTGCCGTGGGGATGGACGGTGATCATGTCGAGGTTGACGTGCCCGGTGTCGCCGCTGTCGTACCGGTAGGTGATCGTGTTGGCGCCGGCGCGCAGCGGCAGTTGCTCGGTCCGGGTGGACCATGTGTTCCACTCGCCGGTGCTGAGCAGCTTCGACTGTCCGATCCTGGTGCCGTTGACGTACACGCTCACGGACTTGGTGCCGGTGAAGGGATGCGGCCCGTTGGCGTAACGCAGACCGACGTCGTAGGTGCCGGCTTCGTCGACGTCCACGTCGAAGGTCGTCGAGGCGCCCTCGGTGCCGTATCCGTCGACGAAGCCGCTGCCGGAGTGACCGGCGTGCTCCGTGTCGGTGCCGGCGCCGCCCGCGAGCCGCGCCTCCTCGGCCTCGTAGAGCGTGACCTTCGGTTGTCTTCCGGGCATGGCATTCAGTGTGTACCAGGCCTCCGTGCTCCACAGCGCCTCGCCGCTCGCGGAGCTGAACGGGCGGGGCGAGCGCACATGGACCACCCGGTCGGGCTTGAGGCCGGGGATGACCAGAGTGACCTTCCTGCGGTCGGCGGACAGCGCCGCGGACTGCACGGTCAGCTTCTCCTCGTCCACCTTCGGGCCGCCGTACGAGGGCGTGGGGACGTAACGCCACTGTTCGACCTGGTAGCGGGCGGCCAGCGTGTCGGCCGTGGCCTGCGACAGCGGCTGGGTGTACTCCAGCTCGAAGCCGCCGGCCTTGGCACGCATCGACAGAATGTCGAAGGCGTCTTCGCCGTTCGGCGTCAGCTTCTGCAGTCCGTGGGTGAGCTTGCCCTCCTGGCCCCAGTTGCCGCCCGCGCCCAGACCGCCCGCGTAGATGGCGCCGTCAGGGCCCTGGCTGATCCGGTTGACGCCCGCCTCGAGTCCCTGGGTGTGCCGGAACACGGCGCCCTGGTCCTGGCCCTTGACCTTCTCCAGGAAGGCACGCTGGAGGCCGCCGTAGGTGACGTCGCCGAACAGCAGCTGACCCGCGTAGGGG
This sequence comes from Streptomyces sp. Tu 2975, assembly GCF_009832925.1. Lineage (GTDB taxonomy): Bacteria > Actinomycetota > Actinomycetes > Streptomycetales > Streptomycetaceae > Streptomyces. The sequence goes on along the minus strand of NZ_CP047140.1, from coordinate 484,531 downwards.
CCCTTGGTGAGGTGGAGCGGTGTGCTCGGCGAGTTCGCGATCTCGTTCTGCGGCAGCCACAGCACGGGCTTGCTGACCGGGTTGGCGTCGAACGGGCCGTCCGGGTTGGTGAAGTGGTTGAAGAAGCGGTCCTGCTTGATCCGAACCAGTTTGGAGGCCGGCAGCCAGCCGCCCTGGTTGTCCGTCACGAAGATGTCGCCGCCGGGGCCCCAGCCGATGCCGTTCGGGGTGCGCAGACCGCCCGCGACGTACGAGACCTCGCCCGTCTTGGCATTCACCTTGATGGTGGTGCCGCGATTGCGCGCGGGCTGCGGATCGGTGGTCGCGCCGCCGTAGTTGATGGCCACCGACAGGTTGAGGTAGAAGAATCCGTTGCGGTGGAGCAGGCCGAAGGCGAACTCGTGGAAATTCCCGCCGAAGGGCCAGGCCGCCACGGTGTGCCGTTCGTCGATGACATCGTCACCGTCGACATCGCTGAGCTCGGTCAGTTCGTGCTTCTGCGACACGTAGATCTTGCCGTCGACGACCTTGATGCCCATCGGTTCCTTGAGGCCGCTCGCGACCTTCTTGACCGTCACCTTCTCCGGCCCGGTGTCATGGGTGACGTTGCCGAGGAGGTACACCTCGCCCGCGGTGTTGTCGGTGCCGCCCCACGTGGTGACGGCGAGGCGGCCGTCGGGCAGCCAGTCCATGCCGGTGATCTGCGGCTCGAAGCCGGCCGGCCGGAGGTCGGTCAGGTCGTAACCGGGGTGGACCCCGGTCAGCGGCAGACCGTCGCCGGGGGAGTCGGTGCCGCTCTCGCACTCCTTGCGGCCCGGCGCGGTCACGCGTACGACACCGGCGTCGGTGCTCAGGACCGAGTTCGGCACGACGGAGAAGCCGGAAGCGCCGGGGGGCCGCCAGGCGAGGCTTACCTGCTGGCCGCCGGTCCGGTCGAAGTGGTCGATCCGTAAGGCGTGGTGACCCGCGGTCAACTCGACCGAGCCGTCCTTGGGTTCGGCGCCGTGCAAGCCGTCGTGGTCGATGACCGGCCTGTCGTCGATCAGCAGCCGTGAGCCGTCGTCGCTGGTCAGCCGGAAGGTGTAGGAGCCGTCCTGGGGAACGTCGATGTTGCCGATCACCTGGGAGACGAAGTGGTCGCCGGCGCCGAAGTCGTCGTTGGAGCTCCAGTCGATGGTCGGCATCAACCTGTCGACGTTCGGCGTCTGTCCCGGCTTGATGGAGCAGATCTTGCTCATGGGGAGCTGTATGTCGAAGACGCGCAGCGTGACGCCGGGTTCCTGCGGTGGCAGGTCCTCTGCGGCGCCGGCCGCTGCGGAGGCCGGCGGCGATATGAGGCAGCCGGCCAGGAACGAGGCGGCGACCAGGCCGGTCACCCGTCTGCGAAGTCGTTGGGGCAGCCGTGGATTCATGCATCCTCCCGGGCTCCCTGGCGGCGGGAGCACGTAACGGTGGTGAACGTGGACCACAACGCGGGGCGCGATCGGCCGGTGCCGATCCGAAGGTTCGAACGAACGCAGTGCAGATGAGCGCAGTGCAGATGAACGCAGTTACGGATGGAGGCGGTGCAGGGAGCCGAGAGCTCACAGGAGTGCGCCGCAAACCCTAGGAGCCTTTTGCTGACGCTGTCCATACTTCGTCATCACTGAGAACAAACTCCGCCGCCGCAAAGGTGAAGTGACGGTGTGTCGGCTCGACGCGGGGTTGTGGATGAGTGACGTTGACGAGTTGTCACTTCTTGCGCCCGGGCCGATTCGATGCTTGTTCTTGTTCGTAACGGCGTGCTTACGAACATCCATTGACACCCGGGTGCCGTCCCGCCAGAGTCTTCCCCGCCAGTGATGCCGATCGCGGACCGAGGAGCGTTCCATATGCCCGAAATTCCCGCAGTCTCACGCCGCTTGCTCCTGGGAGGAGCCCTCGCCACCGGCGCACTCGCGGCCGGTGTCGGCTCCGCACAGGCCGCCGCCGTCACCGAGGCCGCCACCGCCGTCGACCCCGCACCGCGGCGCAGGCCGGGCCAGAAGTCGATGATCGACGTCGCCTTCGAGCCCTACCGGACCGTCCGTGTGGGAGTGATCGGACTCGGCAACCGGGGCCACGGGATGAGCGAGGGCTGGTCCGTCGTCCCCGGCTGCACGGTCACTGCCGTATGCGACATCCGTGCCGAGCGCGCCAAACGCACCGCCGACCGGCTGGCCGCCACGGGCAAGCCGCGCCCTGCCGAGTACGGCGGCTCGGACGAGTCGTTCGCCCGGATGCTGGAGCGCGACGACATCGACCTCGTCTACATCGCCACGCCCTGGGAATTCCACTACCAGCAGGGCAGGGCCGCGCTGCTTGCCGGCAAGCACGTCATCGTCGAACTGCCCATCGCCACGGGACTGGACGAGCTCTGGGACCTCGTCGACACCTCCGAGCGGACCCGCAGGCATCTGATCCTCTCCGAGAACTGCAGCTACGGCCGCAACGAGCTGGCCATGCTGAAGATGGCGCACGAGGGGCTCTTCGGCGACGTCACCAACGGGCACGGCGGCTATCTGCACGACCTGCGGGCCCTGCTGTTCTCCGACACCTACTACACCGACGCCTGGCGCCGCCTCTGGCACACCCGCAGCACCGCCTCCTTCTACGCGATGCACGGCCTGGCGCCGATCGCCGCGGCCATGGACATCAATCGCGGGGACCGTATGACGGTGCTGCGCGCCACGGCGACCGAACCCAAGGGACTGGCCGACTACCGGGAGCGCTTCGTGCCGCGCTCGCACCCGTCGTGGCGGGAGACCTACATCAACGGCGACCTGGTCACCTGTCTGATCGACACGGCGAAGGGCCGGGTCATCAGGGCCGAGCACGACGTCAGCTCACCCCGGCCGTACAGCCGCATCAACTCCCTCGCCGGCAGCCGGGGCATCTTCGAGGACTACGCCGGCACCTCGACGACCGGCGGCCGCATCTACGTCGAGCCCGACCACGGCGGGCACTCCTGGCGCGACTTCGACACCTACCGCAAGGAGTTCGACCACTGGCTCTGGAAGAAGATCGGCGACGACGCCGCGAACAACGGCGGCCACGGCGGCATGGACTACGTCCTGCAGTGGCGCACCGTCCAGCTGATGCGGGCGGGACTGGTACCCGACATCGACGTCTACGACTCCGCCGCCTGGTGCGCGCCGGTACCGCTCAGCGTCAAGTCCCTGGCCGCCGGCGGCCGTCCGGTCGAGGTCCCCGACTTCACCCGGGGCTCCTGGGTGAATCTCCGCACAGGTCTGGACTCCCGTACTTCCGAGATGCCCCCCGTCGCCTGAGTCCACCGCTCAGGCGGACCGACAGAAGGAGCAGACAGTGAGATCAGCCGGACGGATATCTTCTCTCAGAGCCATGGCGGTGGCGGCGGCGCTGCTCGTTCCCGCGCCCGCCGCGACCGCCGCCGAACCGGAGCCCGCGCCGGCTCCCGCGCGGACCGAGGTGACGATAGCGCCCGTCGACCTCGCGGGCCCGGCCATCTCGACGGTGAAGGTGACCGTCAAGAACGCCGGACCCGACCGGATGAGGTCCTTGAGGGTGTCGTTCGCCGGGCCGGTGGGCTGGGCGGTCCAGCCGTCGGTCCGCAGCGTGGACGGCACCTTCGCCGCCGGCGCCACGGCCGCCGCCGAGTTCCGCATCCAGGTGCCGGAGCCGCGCAGTGGATTCACCGTGCGGACCTTCACCGCCACAGCGACCTACAAGGGCGGCGACGGAGCCGGAACGGTGACGGCGACCCGCTCCCAGCGCAGCGGCACACCGCTGGCGGACCTCGCGGATGCCTACAACAACGTCGGCGTCACCGACGAGAGCAACCCGACGCCCGGCAACTACGACGGAGGCGGCAACAGTTTCTCCGCCCAGAAGCTCGCCGACGTCGGCCTGACCCCCGGCGCTGCGGTACGGGCGCTGGGCGCCGAACTGACCTGGCCGGAGGCGGCCGCGGGGACCAAAGGCAACGTCTCGAGCGCCGGCCAGGCCGTCACCCTGAGCGGCCGGGGCAGCAAGCTGGTCTTCCTCGGCTCCGGCGTCGGCAGCGGCGCGACCGGGAAGGCCACCGTCTACTACAAGGACGGCAGCACCGGCACCGGCTCGTTCGGCTTCCCCAACTGGTCGTTCGACCCGGCGAACGCCCACGGTGCGACGCTGGTCGCGTCCTCCGACGGCCGTAACCGGCAGAACGGATACGGGAACGCGGGGATCGCCTACCGCATCTTCGCCCACTCGATCCCGCTCGACGCGGCCAAGGAGGTCGACTTCGTGGTGCTGCCCGGCAACGGGAACATCCACGTCTTCGACATGGCCGTCGCTCCCTGAGAACCCCGGCCGTGACCCCCGGGCCCGCCGCGGAACACGCGGGCCCGGGGACCGCGTGGTCAGACGGCGTGGACCTTGATGCCCGCCTCGCTGAGCCGGGCCGCCATCTCGGAGGGGAGGGCGGAGTCGGTGACCAGCACATCGACGCGGTCCAGGCCGCAGATCCTGGCAAAGGCCCGCCGGCCCATCTTGGACGAGTCGGTCACCACGACGACCCGGCGCGCCCGCTCCGCGAACAGCCGGCTGATGCTCGCCTCGTCCTCCTGATGCGTCATCAGCCCCAACTGCGGATCCACTCCGTCGACCCCGAGGACGGCCACGTCCAGCACGACTTCGTTCAGTACGCCCACGGTCAGCGGGCCGACGAGTTCGTAGGTCTGCGGCCGGGCGACACCCCCGGTGACCACGATCTTGATCTGGGGGCGTACGGCCAGCTCACCCGCGATGTTGAGCGCGTTGGTGACGACGGTCAGCGAGGGCGCGGTCACGTCGGAGAGCTCCCGCCGCCCGCCGGCAGCCCGGAGAGCCAAGGCCCGCGCCACTTCGGTCGTCGTCGTGCCCCCGTTGAGGCCCACGACATCACCCTCGCCGATCAGCTCCGCGACGGCCGCGGCGATGCGCTGCTTCTCGGAGGCGTGCCGGGAGGACTTGTAGCGCAACGGAAGTTCGTAGGAGACACCGTGGGCGACGGCGCCGCCCCGGGTGCGCACGAGCATCTGCTGCTCCGCGAGTTCGTCGAGGTCCCTTCTGATGGTGGCTGGCGACACCTCGAGCGTCGTCGCGGCCTCCTCGACCTCCAGCTTGCCCTCGGCGGCCAGCAACTCCAGCAACCTGCTCCACCGCTCGTGCTTGGACATGTGTCGGACTCCTCCGGGGCCTGGATCCTGCGCTCCCACACGCTAAGGGACGCGGAGCGGCCACTTGCTCGAGGGAGCATGCTGCTGGATACTGCGCAAGAGTGTGCTTGTAATTGCTCGAAATCGCCGGAGACTGTGCAGGATCATGCAGGAGCCGCCGGATCAGTGCGAGGGAGGCCGTGCCAGGCCGTCCCCTGTCCCGGTACGACGTCCCGCCACCCCTCACGAAGGAGCTCGTCACCTTGTCACCCCACGGTTCCTCCCGTACCTCGGCCGAGATCGCCTCTCAGCCCGACGTCTGGCGCCGGGCGGCCCGGTCGCTCCCGCTACACGCAGCCGCCCTTCCCCGCAGGGGCGAGCGCGTCGCGGTCGTCGGCTGCGGAACCTCCTGGTTCATGGCCCAGTCCTACGCCGTGCTCCGCGAAAGCGGCGGCCACGGCGAGACGGACGCCTTCGCGGCCTCCGAGTTCCCGCACGGCCGCCGCTACGACCGCCTCCTCGCCATCACCAGGTCGGGCACCACGACCGAGGTCCTGGACCTGCTGCGGCGTGTGAAGGGCACCGTGCCCACCGGCGCGGTCACCGCCGACCCGGCGACGCCCGTCATGCAGGCGGCCGACGCCGTCGCGGTCCTGGACTTCGCCGACGAGGAGTCCGTCGTGCAGACCAGGTTCGCCACCGCCAACCTCGCGCTGCTACGCGCCCATCTGGAGGCAGAGGACGCCCTGCCCGAGGGTGTACGCCCCCTCGACCGGGCGATCGAGGACGCCGAGCGAGCGATCGTCGAACCCCTTGACCCCGAGGTGTGCGCCGCCGAGCAGTTCACCTTCCTCGGCACCGGCTGGACCTACGGCCTGGCGCTCGAGGCCGGGCTGAAGATGCGCGAGGCGGCGGGTGCCTGGACCGAGGCGTACCCGGCGATGGAGTACCGGCACGGGCCGATCAGCATCACCGGCCCGGGGCGCGTGGCATGGGCCTTCGGCCGGCTCCCGCACGGCCTCGCGGACGACGTCGCGCGGGTCGGCGGCACGCTGGTCGCCGGCTCCACGGACAGCGCCCAGGATCTGGACCCGCTCGCCGACCTCGTGCGCGCCCAGCGCCTCGCGGTCGCGCTCGCCGAAGCGCGCGGCCACAACCCCGACCGGCCCCGCAACCTCACCCGGTCCGTCGTCCTCGAGAACAGCCATGCCTGAGGCGTACGACCGCCGCTCCCGTACGACCATAACCGTGGAGGAAGTCCATGCCGCTCACGCCCACTGAGGACATCGTCCGCTCCGCCGTCCAAGGCGGCGTGGGCGTCGGAGCGTTCAACGTCGTACAGCTCGAGCACGCGGAGGCCATCGTCGCCGGCGCGGAGGCCGCCGGCCGGCCCGTGATCCTTCAGATCAGCGAGAACACCGCCCGCTACCACAGGGCGTTGGAACCGATCGCGCTCGCAACCCTCGCCGTCGCCCGTGCCTCGAGCGCCCCCGTCGCCGTCCACCTCGACCACGCGGAATCGCCCGACCTCGTGCACCAGGCCGTCGAACTCGGCTTCACCTCCGTCATGTTCGACGCCTCGAAGCTGCCATACGACGAGAACGTGGCCGCGACGGCGCGGATCACCACCCACTGCCACGCCCGGAACGTCTGGGTGGAGGCGGAACTCGGCGAGGTCGGCGGCAAGGACGGGGCGCACGCGCCCGGCGTACGCACCGACCCCGCAGAGGCACGCGAGTTCGTCGCCGCCACGGCCGTCGACGCTCTCGCCGTGGCCGTCGGCAGCTCGCACGCCATGCTCACCCGGGACGCTGTCCTCGACTTCGCGCTGATCACCCTGCTGCGGGACAGCGTCAGCGTCCCGCTGGTCCTGCACGGCTCCTCCGGCGTCGGGGACGAGGGACTCACGAAGGCCGTCGCGGCCGGCATGACGAAGGTCAACGTCTCCACCCACCTCAACAAGGCGTTCACCCAGGCCGCGCGGGCCTACCTGGACGCCCATCCGGAGACGGCCGACCCCCGTAAGTACCTCGGCCCCGCCCGGGACGCCGTCGCCACGGCCGTGGCCGGGCTGCTGGCCGTCCTGCACGGGGAGCGCGCGGACGGGCACGCGGCGACGGGAGCCGCGGTCACGGCAATGGCGTCCCGCCCGTCGCGTTGACGATCTCGGCCGTGATGTAGCCGGCCTGCGGGGAGGCGAGGAAGACGTAGGCGGGCGCCATCTCCGCAGGCTGCGCGGGCCGGCCGAACAGCGACTTCTTGCCGAACTCGGCGGTGTCCGGCATGGTCGCGGGAATGAGCGGCGTCCAGACCGGCCCGGGCGCGACCGCGTTGACGCGGATCCCGTCGGACGCCACCATCTGCGCCAGACCCTGGGTGAAGGTGACGATCGCACCCTTCGTCATCGCGTAGTCGAGCAGGTGCGGGCTCGGCTTGTAGGCCTGCACCGACGTGGAGTTGATGACACACCCGCCCCGGGGCATGTGGGGCAGGGCCATCTTCGACACCCAGAACATGCCGTAGAGGTTGGTGCGCATGACGCGGTCGAACTGTTCCGTGGTGATCGCGCCGATGCCGTCCGGCTGCGACATCTGGTAGGCGGCGTTGTTGACCAGGATGTCGATGTGCCCGAACTCGGCCACGGCGCGGTCGACGAGCTGCCGGCACTGCTCCTCCTCGCGGATGTCGCACGGCACCGGCACCGCCTTGCGGCCCGCGTCCACGATCAGTTGCCGCGTCGCCTCCGCCTCCTCCGCCTCCTCCGGCAGATGGGTGAACAGCACATCGGCGCCCTCACGCGCGAAGGCGAGCGCCACCGCGCGGCCGATACCCGAGTCGCCGCCCGTCAGCACGGCCTTCAGATCACGCAGCAGACCGCTGCCGCGATAGCTCTCCTCGCCGTGGTCCGGCGGCGGGTCCATCGGACCCGTCCAGCCCGGGTGCTGCTGCTCCTGCTTCGGGAACTCCGGCTCCGGGTGCTTGGCCCCCGGATCCCTGGCCTCCTGGTTCTCCTCGGGCACGGCCGACTCCTCCCTTGCTGCGACAGGTGCCTCGGTGGGCTACCCCGCCTACCCTCCGGTGCCGGGGGAATGCCCGCAAACGGGGCCCGGCGGCTCTGCCGGCGGTGAGTCGCGCGGCCGGGCCCCACGCGGAACGGGAAGACAGGATCGCCTCGTCAGGGCCTACCAGGGGCGGTCCGGTGGGGGCGGGGGCTGTCCGCCCCCGCGGAGACGGCCCGGGCGAGGGCGGTGGACCGGTTGCCCGGCGCCGTCGGCGGGCCCGGCCGCGCCTCGCGTGCCGGCCGCCCGGGCGGGGGTCGGGCTGCGGGCTCTCGGGCCGCGGGCTCTCGGCCTGCGTGGCCGCGGACGGGAACAGGCTCTCCTCGTAGCGGTCCAGCGCGAGCACCAGCCCGAGGAGCAGAGCGGGCAGCAGCAGCGCGACCACCATCGCCACGGTGCCCGCGGAGCCCGCTGTCACGGCACCGGCTCCATGCCGGGGAGCGGACAGCCGGCCGGCAGCTCTCTCGCCTCCGCTCCCGGACGGCGGGCGACGCACACGGCGCGGTCCAGGAGGTGAATGCGCTGCGGAGGCTGCTGTGGCAGCCGTGCGATGTCTGCCATGACATTGCGCCTGCCCCGACCGTCACGGCTTACGCGGCTCCATGCCGTCCGAGGGCGTACCGGCCGGCGACCGGGTGTTCGCGGCTTCGTGGCGGGGCGATGGGCGTGCGAGGCATCGAGCTCCCGTGAGCGGGCACACGACAGATCTCGACCTCGGCGGGGAGTGGTGGGTATGCGCACGGTGGGCGTGGAGGAGGAGCTGCTCCTCGTGGATCCGGACTCGGGCGAGCCATGCGCCCTGGCCGCGGCGGTGCTCGCATCCGCCGAGCGGGAGAGCGGCGACAGCCAGGAGGTGTTCGAGCCGGAGCTCCAGCGTGAACAGCTCGAGTTCGCCACGCTCCCGCAGGAGTCGATGGACGATCTCGCGGGCGAGATCGACCGCCGGCGCGCCGAAGCCGCCCACCACGCCGAACGCCTGGGCGCGGCGGTCGCCGCGCTGGCCACCTCGCCGCTACCGGTCAGCCCGTCGCTGTGGGGCGGCGAGCGGTACGGCTGGATGGCGGAGGAGTTCGGCCTGACCACACAGGAACAGCTCACGTGCGGGTGCCACGTCCATGTGGCGGTGGAGTCGGACGAGGAGGGCGTCGCGGTTCTCGACCGCATCCGCCCCTGGCTCCCGGTCCTCGTGGCGATCAGCGCGAACTCACCGTTCTGGCAGGGCAAGGACAGCGGCTACTCGAGCTACCGCAGCCGCGTCTGGGCCCGCTGGCCGTCGGCGGGTCCGGTGGAGCTTTTCGGGTCCGCCGACCGCTACCACGAGCAGGTCGAGGCGATGGTCGGCACCGGGGCCCTGCGCGATCAGGGAATGATCTACTTCGATGCCCGGCTCTCCCACCGGTATCCCACCGTGGAGATCCGCGTGGCGGACGTCTGTCTGGACGCGGCGACCACGGTGCTCGTCGCCACGCTCGTCCGCGCGCTGGTGGAGACGGCGGCACGCGAGTGGCGGGAGGGTCTGCCGCCCGTGCCGCACGGCGTCGGCCTGCTGCGGCTCGCGGGATGGCGCGCGAGCCGCTCCGGACTGGAGGAGCGGCTGATCCATCCGCTCACCATGCGCCCGGAACCGGCCGCCGACGTCGTACGGGTGCTGCTCGACCACGTCGGCGACGCCCTGAAGGACACCGGCGACGCGGACCGCGCCGCGGAGGCAGTCGCCGCGCTGCACGCGGACGGCAACGGCGCCCGTTTCCAGCGCGACCTGCTGCACAGGACGGGAAGCCTGCGGGACGTGGTCGCCGCCTGCGTGCGCAGGACCGCCGGTCACTGATGCCGCGGGCCCTGGACCCGTTGCGTTCCACGGCCCGCCGCCGCCGTCGCAGCGGACGCCGGAGGGGGCACCACCGCTGTCCAGGGCGCACGGCGGATGTGCGGCGGCGGGTGAGCCGGAAGGTGCGGACCCGCCGTGTCAAAGACGCATGGATCTCCGCTCCTGGGGCATACGCCCATCGGGCCCCGCCGCGCATCCCCCGTCGCGGCGGGGTCTCCGTCTGCCGGGGGTCGGCCCGGGTCTTTCGCTTGGATCAGGCCGGATCGCGGAGTCCGGTGCGTGCGGTGGGGTCAACCGCCCCGGCGGGCGGTCACCAGGAGGTACTCCCACTCCATGGCGAAGCTGCCCGTGCCGGAGCCGTGCTCGCGGGCCAGTTCGGCGAGCGCGTGGTCCAGTTCGGCGACCCGGTCCGGGGAGTCGGCGATGTGCCGGTAGACGGCGATGGTCGGCCCGTACACGGCCTTGAAGTAGTCGCGGAAGGCCTCCGGCCGGTCGAAGCGGTCCACCCGCACCGGCTGCCGACGCATCTCCAGACCGGTCACCCCGTCGCCGAGGAGTGTTCTGACGTGCTCCTCCTTCCCCCACAGCGGCGGAGGCTGCGCACCGGGCGGAGGCGGTGGGGCGTACGGCCTCATCGCGGCGAACATCTGCCCGATGAAGCCCTCCGGGGTCCAGTTGATCAGGCCGACGGTCCCGCCCGGGCGGCAGACCCGGAGCAGTTCGCCTGCGGCGGCCTCGTGGTGAGGGCGAACATGATCCCGACGCTGGACATGACGGTGTCGAACTCGCCGTCGCCGAAGGGGAGCGCCTCGGCGTCGGCCTCGCGCCACTCCAGTTCCACGCCCTGCTTCCGCGCCTGTTGCAGACCGTCCTCCAGCAGCTCCGGAGTGAGGTCGCAGGCGACGACATCGGCACCGGCCAGGGCCGCCGGGATCGCGGCATTGCCCGTCCCGGCCGCGATGTCCAGCACCTTGTCGCCGGACGCCACGCCGCAGGCCTCCACCAGGGCCGTGCCCAGCTCGGGGATGAGCTCACCGGCCAGGGTGGGGTAGTCGCCCAGCGCCCACATCTTCCGGTGCTTCGCCTTGAGAGCGGCGTCCGCCTGGACGTCGGCCCGGGCCGCGTCGGTCGCGTCAGTCATGACAGACCTCCTAGGGAGTCTGGCCGGGCGGCCGTCGGGAAGCGGCCCTGTTCCGACCGTTTTCACCAGCTCTGCCGAATTTCTGCCGGTGGTTCCCACGATAGAGAGCGGTGGGTGGGCTCCGCCTGGTTTCTTCCTTTTCCGTGCCCTCGTCCACGTCCGGCGGCGCCCGGTCGGGACCGGCGCATTCCTGTGCCTCGCCGTCGTCGTGGGGCGCGTCCGGTGCGGCCCGTTCCGCCCGGCCGCACTCCGGGGACTCAGTCGACCTCGAGCACGATCTTTCCCCGGGTGCGGCCCTCCGCGCTCAGCCGGAACGCCTCGCCCGCCTCGGCCAGCGGCAGTGCGTGGTCGACGTTCACGGTGAGGCTGCCGGAGTCGGCGAGCCGGCCGAGATCGGTGAGATCGTCGGTGCTCGGCCGCACCCAGACGTGGTGCCCGCCGCGCTGTGTGACCGAGGCGTCCACGACGGACGCGACGCGGGTCCGGTCGGTGAGCAGCTGCTGGGAGACCTCCACGGCGTCCTCGCCGACGTAGTCGACGGCCGCCGTGACGCCGTCGGGCACCAGTTCGCGGACGCGCTCGGCGAGGCCTTCTCCGTAGACGACCGGTTCGGCCCCCAGCGAGCGGAGGAAGTCGTGGTTGCGTTCGCTGGCCGTGCCGATGACCCGGGCGCCCAGGGCCACCGCGATCTGCACGGCGAACGAGCCCACGCCCCCGGCCGCGGCGTGCACCAGTACCGTGTCGCCGCGTGTGACGCCGATGCGGGCCAGCGACTGGTGGGCGGTGAGCCCGGCGAGCGGCAGGCCCGCGGCCTGCCGCCAGTCGAGCGACGAAGGCTTCTTCGCCAGCGTGCGTACCGGGGCGGCGACCAGCTCGGCGAACGTGCCGTGCTGCACCTCGTCCTTCCTGACGTAGCCGCAGACCTCGTCGCCCACGGAGAACTCGGTCGCGTCCAGACCGACCGCCTCGACGACGCCGGACACGTCCCAGCCGGGGACCAGGGGGAAGTGGACGTGCATGATCGGGTCGAGGTATCCGGCGACGATCTTCCAGTCGACGGGATTGACACCGGCGGCCTTCACACGGACCAGGACGGCGTCGGGTGCGATTTTCGGATCAGCGGTTTCCGTGAGCTTCAGAACTTCGGGGCCGCCGTAGCGGTCGGCTGTGATCGCTCGCATGCTTCTTTCTACACCGCCGGTGCGCCGCCGCACGGATCGTGCCGCCGCATCGTGTCGGCGCCGTCAGGGCGGGTACCCGCGCAGCGTCCGGCACCGCTGGAGACGTTCGACGAGGGAGGCGGAATGAGCGACGACTACCGGCCGGAGGGCTTCGGGGACAGTGACGCCCCGCTGCCGCGTGACATGCCCGACCAGCAGGCCGGCGCGGACGAGGAAGCTTCGCCCGATCAGGACTCGCCGGTCAGGGCGGCCGGTCAGGGCCGTGACGACGAGCAGTCCGAGGAGACGGGGCAGGACGTGCCCGACATGGACGAGGCGGGTGCCCGCCCGCGTGGAGCCCCCAGCGACGAGGGTGGGCCACAGGGGACTCCGCCACCGGACGAATCAACCGGCTGACCCGCGACGCGTCCGCCCGCTCCGACAGGCAGCGGGCGCCGGGGCCGCGCTCCACGCCGTGATCGGTATTCTCCTGCCGAACGGTCGAACGATCAGCGGCGACGCGTCAGGGGAGGCCACGGGGCATGCGGGAGCCGAGCGAGGTGCGGCGGGGGCGGATCCTCGCTGTGGTGCGGTCGAGAGGTTCGGTGCGGGTCAGCGACCTCGCCGGCGAACTGGAGGTCTCGGTCGTGACCGCGCGCCGGGACGTGGAGGAGCTGGCCAGGGCGGGCCGGTTGCGGCGCGGGCACGGGGTCGCCCGTTCGCTCGAGTCGGGGGCGCAGGCGCAGGAGCCGGCGTCCGCGTCTTCGGATGCCGCGGACGGTGCGGCGGTCGCTCTCGTCGTCCCTGAGCGCCATTCCTATCTGTACGAGACCATGCACGGTGCACGTGCCGTCCTGGACGCCGCCGGGACACGGGTGGCCCTGCACATCACGCCGCAGGGCGCCGGCGCCGAACAACCCCTCGTGGAGCGCGCCTTGGCCGAGGGGGCTCGCGGGCTGCTGATCGCCCCGCGGTGGCGCACGGTGGCCGAGGAGGAGGCCGGTCACGCCTGGCTCGCAGGCCTGGACGTGCCCACGGTGCTGATGGAGCGCAGGCCGCGTCGGGGGAGCGTGCTGCACGCCCTGGACTCCGTCTGTTCCGACCACTGGTACGGGATGCATCTCGCGGTCGACCACCTCGTGTCGCTGGGACACCGCAGGATCGTGCTGGCCGCGCGGGACGACAGCCCGACGGCGCGGGCGCTGCGTGCGGCCTTCGCCCGGATCGCCGGGGACCGTGAGGAGATCGAGGACTGGGCCGTCGTGCTGAGCGGCTCGACCTCGGAGGCCCCCGGCGACGCTTCCGTTCCGGGACCGGGGGCTGGCGATCCGGTCGGTCCCGTCTCCGGCGACGGGCTCGCCCACCTGCTACGGGAGCGCGACTTCACGGCTGCCGTGCTGCACGGAGACGTCGACGCCCTGATGCTGGTGCAGCAACTCGCCGACAACGGGGTGAGCGTGCCCCAGGACTGCTCGGTGGTGGCCTACGACGACGTCGTGGCGGCTTTCGGCAGTGTCCCGCTCACCGCCGTCGCACCGCCGAAGGCCGCGGTGGGGCGAGTGGCCGCCGAACTGCTCGTGCGCCGGATGACCCGGCCCGGCGTCCCGCCTCAACGGTCCGAACTACTCCCTGAGTTGAAGATCCGCGGCTCTGCCCAAAGCCTTCGTACCGATCGTTCGACCGTTTGAGTTTCGTCCGATCGTTCTCTTGACCTTGATCGAGCAGTCGCTCAGGATGCTTCGTATTCCGTGCTCCCGAGTCACCCCGCCGTCCCGCCGGCTTCCTGTGCAAGCGGTTTCTGTCCGGGCCCGCGGTGGGACGGACACACCCGCGGCCCGTCCGCCCACCTCGCGAGGAGAGAGATGCCCCGCTCCACCGGTGCAGCCCCCGGCCGCTCCGCCCGCCCCCGTGCCGCACTCGCCATGGCACCGGACGCGGCAGCCGCCGTACTCGCCCCCAGCGCCCTGGCCGCCCTCGCCGACGTCTGTGATCTCGCGCCCGGCCCCGCCCTCGACGACTTCTCCACCGGGCGGGCGCGCGAAGTCCTCCGCGACACCGAGGTCCTGGTCACCGGCTGGGGCTGCCCGCCGCTGGACCGAGCGGCACTCGACGCCGCACCCCGGCTGCGCGCCGTCGTCCACACGGCCGGATCCGTACGGGGCCACATCACGGAGGCATGCTGGGAACGCGGCGTCGCCGTGTCCTCCGCAGCGACGGCCAACGCCCTGCCGGTCGCCGAGTACACCGTCGCCATGATCCTCCTCAGCGGCAAACGCGCGTTGGAGAGCGCGCGCACACTGAGGTCGGAGCGCCGCCGTCCCGCGCTGCTCGGGACACCGCGCGACATCGGCAACTACGGCCGCACGGTCGGCATCCTCTCCGCCTCGCTCATCGGGCGCCGGGTGATCGAGCTGCTGCACGCGTACGACGTCGAGGTGCTGCTGCACGATCCGTACGTCGGCGAGGGCGACGCCGACGCGCTCGGCGTCGAGGCCGTGGGCATCGGCGAACTGTTCGCCCGCAGCGACGTGGTCAGCGTCCACACCCCGCTGCTGCCCGACACCCGCGGTCTCGTCAGCAGGGAACTGATCGGCGCCATGCGGCCGGACGCGGTCCTGATCAACACGGCCCGCGGAGCCGTCGTCGACCAGGACGCCCTCACCGAGGCGGCCACCACAGGCCGCATCCGTGCCGTGCTGGACGTCACCGACCCCGAAGTCCTGCCTCCCGAGCACCCGTTGTGGGACTGCGACAACGTCACGATCACACCGCACATCGCCGGCTCACTGGGCAACGAATGGGGGCGGCTCGCGGAGCTCGCCGTCGCGGAGGTCGCCCGCTGGGCCGGCGGTGAGGAATTCGCCCACCCCGTACTGCGCGAGAGGCTGGCCCGTCTCGCATGAGCCTGCAGCTGCCCGGCGACGACCGGGTCCTGAGTCCGTACACCGGATACACGCGCGAGCACTGGGAGGCGGCGGCAGACGGCCTGCTGACGGCCGCCCGGCGGTGGGCGACCCCGCGCGGGGCCCTGCTGGACCTGCCGGGACGCCCCTCCGCCTCCGGGGTCCGCTCCGACGGACTCGAGGGCTACGCCCGCACCTTCCTCGCCGCCGCCTTCCGGGTGGCGGGAGCCGGCGGCGACGACCCGCACGGCCGGCTGGAGCGGTACGCCGAGGGCATCGCCGCCGGTACCCGCACCCCCGGACGGGACGACACCGAGTCCTGGCCCGTGATCCTCGGCCACGACGTCGCGGGCCAGCCCATGGTCGAATCCGCGTCCGTGGCCCTCGGGCTGCGGATGACCCGGCCCTGGCTGTGGGACCGGCTCGACGAGGACGTCCAGGACCGGGCCGAGGAATGGCTTCGCGGCGCCCTGCGCCACGTACCCTCGCCCAACAACTGGTACCTCTTCCCGTACACCGTGGCCGGGTTCCTGGAGTCGGTGGGCCGCGGCGACGAGGAGACCGGGCGTGCCCGCGAGCGCGCTCTCGAACTGCTGGAGAGCTGGTACCGCGGCCAGGGGTGGTACGCCGACGGCGACGGCCGGGCGTTCGACCACTACAACGGCTGGGCCCTGCACCTGTATCCGGTGCTCGACTCCCATCTCGCCGGCGCCGCGGCGGACCCGTACGTGCAGCGGCTGCGTGAGCACCTGGAGAGCTACGGGCTCCTCTTCGGCTCGGACGGGGCACCCGTCCACTTCGGGCGCTCGCTCACCTACCGTTTCGCCGCCGCCTCCGCGGTCGGCCTCGGGGCCGTCACCGGCCGCACGCCGCTCGAACCGGGCGTCTCCCGCAGGCTGATCAGCGGGGCGCTGCGCTACTTCCTCGACCGTGGCGCCGTCGGCCGTGACGGGCTGCTGGCACTCGGCTGGCACGGGCGGCACGAGGAGACGCTGCAGAACTACTCAGGGCCGGCGTCGCCGTACTGGGCGTCGAAGGCGTTCGTTTGTCTGCTCGCCCCGGCAGGGCACCCGCTGTGGACCGACATGGAAGAGGCCGCGCCGAGCGAGGGCCCTGACCGGGTGCTGGCGCTGCCCGCGCCTGGGCTGCTGGTGCAGAGCACCCGCGCCGACGGCATCGTCCGGCTGCACAACCACGGCAGCGACCATGTGCGCCCGCAGGAGGGAGAGGCGGCCGCCGACGACGATCCCCACTACGGCCGTCAGGCGTACTCCACCCGCACCGGCCCGACGTCGACCGCCAACGCCGCCGACAACCACCTCGGGCTCGTGGTCGGCGGCGTGCGCAGCGCCCGCCGCCGTATCCACCCGCTGGGCGCGGGAGGAGGCGACGGCTGGGGCTGGGCCGCGTCCTGGCACCGGCCGGTGTTCCCCGCGGGGCCGCCCATGGTGCCCGGCCTGCGCGTGGAGAGCGTCACCGTCGCCCGGGGACGGTTCGAGCTGCGCGTGCACCGGGTGACGGGTGCTCCGCCCGGTGCCCGCGTCGAGCAGACGGGCTGGGCGACCGGCCCGGACGAGGCGCTGCACTCCGGGCTGCGTCCGCTGTACGGCTGGCTCGAAAGGGACGAGGTGCGCGCTCCGCAGGGAACCGCGTACACGCCATGGGCCGTGATGCCGCGGCTGACCGCCCCGGCGCGGGGCACCGGTGTCTTCGCGGCGCTGGCCGTGCTCTCCGGCGAGCCGGACACCGCTTCTCAAGCCGATGCCGTCGCCGCTGTGACCGTGGACGACGACGGCTTGGAGGTGCGTTGGGCCGACGACGGCCACTTGACGCGGATCACCTTCGATCCCGTCGCCGTCACCTGCCGAGCCGTTCACCGGCCATGACCCGCCGCCGGGGCCGGGGCCTCGGCCCCGACCCCGGCCGGTGGAGGAGCGCTCAGATGCCGAACTCCGTGGGGGAGAGCCCCAGTACGGAGCAGGCCTCACGGATGATCTCCAGCTCGGACGGCTCGACGTAACCGTCCGCGCCGGCGATGACGATGCCGGTCTGGATCACGGCCCTGGCCTCCGTGGGCTTCTTGGCCGCCTTGGCCACCTCCTGCATCACCTGCGCCTTGCCCAGCAGGAAGTTGGCGGAGAGCTGGTCGGCGTGCTTGTTGAACCGCTGGCGCAGCTGGTCGGCCGGGAAGTTCTGCAGGACGTCGTTGCCCAGGATCAGCGACTCGACGTGCTGCCGCTCCGCCGGGTCCACATGCCCGTCGGCGGCGGCGACCAGGGCGCACATCGCCATGCTGGCATCTCTGAAGGCCCCGCTCTTCAACTCCGTCTTCAGCGACGTGAGCTGTGTCTTCAGCGTGTTCACCAGCTGGGCGCGGGAGCCGCCCGAGGACCGTGAGCCCGTGCCGTGACCCCCGGGGCTCCGGGTGCTCTGGCCCTGCTGCAGATTCTTGGCCTGGTCCTTGATCCGGTCCCACATTGCCACTGGTGCCACCTCGGCTTCTGTCGAGCGTCGTTCGTGCGGCGGCCGCGTGTCGCGGCCGCGTCTCCCTGCCAACGCTCGGGCACGCCCACACGTTCCGGCCAGGGCGACCTGTCCAGGTCCGGGCCGGTCACACCGCGGGCGGTTCCGAGAGGTCGAGTCCGGCGTAGTAGCGGCCCACACCGTCGAGATAACCGGCGTCCGTCGTCTCGCTGTCCCTGCTGAACGGCGGGGCGTTCTTGATCTGCTCCTTCGTGGGGACGACGGTGACGGTCCGCTGCTCGGCGTTGATCCGCCGGACGAACCCCGCGGGGACGAGAACGCTCCGCCCGAAGACCCATGCCCCGGTGTCGACGACCAGATGCTGTCTGCCGGGGGCGTCGGACTGCCTGTCGACGTGGCCGAGGACCCCGTCCGGCGTCTCCACGGTGAAACCGGTCAGGTCCCGCCCCTGTCGGTGGCCGATGCCGGGCGAGTAGATCCACATGTCCTGCAACGTGAATCCTCCTGATCGTCGAATCGCGGTCGAATGACTGTCCCTGCGGAGCACCGGGTGTCCGCACAAGGATGCCTGGTCCGCAAGATTGTGCCCCTCCGAGGCGGCAGGGATGCCCTCGTGTCCCGGACACACCGGTCGCATGAGCCCTGTGCGCCCTTTTCGACTCTTTCGGATCCTTCGCGCGGCTCACGGCACAGAAGGAGCCGTGCCCCTGTGGCGACGACTGCCCTCAGTGCCCGGTCGTCCTCCCCTCCTGTGGTGCCCATGCCGGCACCACGGCGCCCCCGCCGTTGCGTACGGCCTGGATCACCGCGTCGTGCAGTGCCCGGCTCGCTTCCTCGGAAGGGCACGGCGTGGGACTGCCGGCCATCGTGAACCAATCCGTCGCACCCGTGAACTGCAGGGCGACCTGTGCGGTGTCATCGGCCCACGTGGTGTGGACGGTGAGGTTCCCGGTCATCACTCCGGTCTCCTCGGTGAGGGCACCGCCGCGTCCCGTGTATACATCGCGAGTTGTCCATGACGCCCAGCTCATTACTCCAGACTCACACCACGGCGGCGGATTCGCGAGTGACCTTCTTTTCCGCCGCCCGAATGTTGCCCGAAAGGCGCCCGGTAATCGCTTTCCGTATGTTCGCGGGCGTGGTACCGCATGTTTGAGGCGGGATCGATCGGAGAGCAGTCAGTCAGCCATGACGTCGAATACAGCTGGGATGTGAATTCCGTGGCTGAGAAGAAGAAGACCCGCGCCAAGATGGAACAGGCCAAGGGCAAGGCCAAGGAAGCTGCGGGCCGTGCCGTGGGCAACGAAAGGCTCACGACCGAAGGGCGAGCGGAGCAGGCCAAGGGCGACGCCCGCCAGGCCAAGGAGAAGACGAAGGACGTCTTCCGCCACTGAGGAACGCCGACGGCCCGTGAGGCTCTGATGCCACCGACGGGCCGGCCGGGCCGGATCCAGGGGCTGTCTTCCGGATCGGGCCCGGCAGGAGACCGGGAACAGGTCTCCTAGGGCAGCGCGGCGCCGCGCGCGGTGATCCAGAGCTCGTACCACTCCTCGTGGGTGAGCTCAGGGTCCCGTCGCGCGGCGTCGGCGCACGCGCGGATACGTTCGGGCCTCGCACTGCCGATCACCGGGGCGATCCGTGAGGGGTGCCGCTGGAGCCACCACAGCAGGACCGTCTCAGGTGAGGTCCCCTTGGCCTGCGCGAGCGACGCGACGAGCCGTGCCGTCGCCTGCTCCGCCGGGGTCTGCTGGCGGCCCGTGAAGCGTCCCTGCGCCAAGGCGCCCCACGCCTGCAGACGAATTCCGTTCTTGCGGCAGTGCTCCACCGTCCCCAGCGGGAAACCGGTCGACGCCGCCTCCGGGGTGTTCACGAGAACGCCCCCTTCGAGCCAGTCCCGGCGATGGAGGCTCATCTCGAGCTGGTTGGCGGCCAAGGGCAGGCCGAGGAAGCTCTGGAGGAGCGAGATCTGCGGCCCGCTCATGTTCGAGACGCCGAAGCGGCGCACGAGCCCCTGCCGGTGCAAAGATGCCAGGGCTTCTGCGATGTCCTCCGGGTCGGCCAACGGGTCCGGCCGGTGCAGCAGCAGGACGTCGATGACGTCGGTGCGCAGGCGTTCGAGACTCTCCTCGACGCGCCGCACGATGCTCTCGCCCCGCAGGTCGTACATGCCCGGCCGTCCACCGTCGGCGAGCCGGATGCCGCACTTCGTCTGCAGGACGATGCGTTCGCGCAGTCCCGGCGAACGCGAAAGAACCTCTCCGAACACCGCCTCCGCCTTGCCGTGCCGGTAGATGTCGGCGTGGTCGAACACCGTGATCCCGCTGTCGAGTGCCGCATCGACCGCCGCCTCGGCGTTCGCGATGTCCGCCGCACCGTACGGCGTCGTGTCCCAGGTCCCGCCCAGCCCCATGCATCCGTAGAGCAGCCGCTCCGCGCCCGTGTCCGCGTTCTTCGTCACGGGCTCACCTTTCCACGGCCGGGAGCGGGGCCCAAACGGGTATCCGCGGCGGCCACCCGGACAGGCGCGGGCCGCGCGCCGGAGCGACCATGGAAGGAAGGCGCCGCGCTGCCGGCACGTATGTCCCGGCGCGTGGTGCAGGGACCGGGAGGCGGTCATGGAATATCCGGAGAGCTACGAACTCATCTTCCAGGCGGCGGCCGTGGACGACGTGGTCGTAGTGCGGCGCACAGACAGGACAGGACCGGGCGGAAACCCGATCTACGAGGACGAGACGGGGATCGTACGCGCCGAGCTGAGCGGCCAGGGTGAAGTACGGATGCTCGCCAGCGGCGGCCATCAGGCGCACGAGCTGCCGGTGATCGCGCGTACCGCGTAGGTGTGACGGGCGAACGCACCAGAAGGTGTGAGACGCCGGAGAATGCGAGGCGCCGGAAGGACCACAAGGTGCGACGCGCCGGAAGGACCACAAGGTGCGACGCGCCGGAGAGAACAGGTGAGGCGGCGCCGGAGCGCGCACGTCGTGGCGCGACGGGCGTCACGGAGCGACGGCCATGGTCACCGGATGCGGGGCGGTGGCCGCGTCACACCCGGCGATCGCTGTAACCGCAGATCCAGGCGAGGGCGGAGTGCACGCCGCGCACGTAGTCCCGCGTGGCGGGATCGCCGGCGGCCTCGTCCTCCCGTACCACCGCGGCGTCGATCTCCGCGGTCAGCAGTTCCATGTCCGGCACGCCGTCGGCGCCTGCCCCGGTGACCGGCGAACGGGCGTCCCGGCCCAGAGCCCACCGGTATCCCGCCGACACGCCGTCCCGGTATCCGGGCGGGGCCTCCCGCGACGAGAGGAGTCCGGGCAGCTCTCGTTCTGCCGCTTCGGCCTCTTCGTATGCCCGTACCCCCACGGGTTTCCCTTCGTCCCGCTGCGGTTGCGCAGGAGCGGTCACTGGTTTCACCTGTCCTTCCGGCCGGGGCCGTCTTGGCGGGCCGCCGGCGACATCCTCGTAGGGATCCCGTCGGCAGCTTGTCCATGTCGGGTACCCGCGTCGGACGCCGAGTCACGGGCATGTTCCGGTGTACCCGCTCAGCGCGTACCCGCCGCGCCCGGATGGCCGGCAGAGTCTTCCGCGAGCGACGGAGCCAGGAAGGGAGACGAAGGGCGGCCCCGCCTCCGGGGGGTGGGGGCGGGGCCGCGACGCCTCGCCGGCGGCCAGGGGGGGTGGGCCGGGCGAGCGCTCGAGCTTCTCGTGCCCCGTTCACGCAGGGGTATGCACACGACTTTCCGGCAATCCGGGATCCGCCGGGCGGGCCGGAAGGGACCGAGGCTGCGATCGGCCCCGGCACGGCGCATGGTGGTGGCATGCGGCTACTGCTGACCTCCGACACGCATGTGCCGAAGCGGGCCCGGCAACTGCCCGGGGAACTCATGGAGTCCGTCCGCCGGGCAGACGTCGTGATCC
This sequence comes from Streptomyces sp. Tu 2975, assembly GCF_009832925.1. Lineage (GTDB taxonomy): Bacteria > Actinomycetota > Actinomycetes > Streptomycetales > Streptomycetaceae > Streptomyces. Next base: position 462,864 of record NZ_CP047140.1, on the reverse strand, counting down.
ACGCCGGCGACTGGGTCGACGCCGCGACCCTGGACCTCTTCGAATCCTGCTCCACGCGTCTTCTCGCGGTGTACGGGAACAACGACGGCCCCGAGCTGCGGACCCGCCTGCCGGAGGTCGCGCGGGCGGAGCTCGTCGGGTTGCGCATCGGCGTCGTCCACGAAACGGGTCCCGCGCAGGGCCGCGAACGGCGGTGCGCCGAGCGTTTTCCCGATCTCGATGTGCTGGTGTTCGGGCACAGCCACATCCCGTGGGACACGACAGCCCCCGCCGGGCTGCGGCTGCTCAATCCGGGCTCGCCGACCGACCGCCGACGCCAGCCGCACTGCACGTACATGACCGCCCGGGTGTCGCGCGGCGGGCTGTCGGAGGTCGAACTGCACCGCCTGCCCCGCTCCGGGACGGCCTGAGCCCCTGAGAGCCGTGCGTCCGTGTCCGTGGGACCGGGAGAGCGGTGCGGTCCGTGCGTCCGTGTCCGTGGAACGGGGAGCGCGGTGCGGTCCGTGCGTCCGTGTCCGTGGGACGGGGAGAGCGGTGCGGTCCGGTGCGGCAGGTGGGACGTGACGTGGCAGGGGGCGCCCGTCAGCCGACGTCGTACACGTCGAGGCGCCCGCACATACCGAAACGGGCGTGGGCGGAGGGCTGTTCGGCCCGGACCCGCGCCTGTGCCAGATGGCCCGCGCCGCCCTTCTCCAGCTCGTCGAGCTGTGCGGCCGTCGCCGACGCGGCGGCGGCCGCGCCGTCGCGCCAGCGGTCGCGCCATGCGCCGACGAGCGGCCGTACCAGGGCCGCGGCGGCCCGGTGGAACGCGGCCAGCGGCTCGAGGTCACCGGCTTCCGTCGCGCCGCGCAGCGCCGCGAATCCTTCGACGGCCAGATCGCGACGGCGGCGGGCCGCCCGCTCCAGCTCCTCCTCGGTCCCGCCCTCCGGCAGGGCGACGGCGGCGCGGTAGGCGGCGGGGTCGGCGAGCAGACGCGGCGGCAGCGTCAGCACCGCGTCGCCCGCCTCCGGGAGGCCGCAGTTCTGCATGAGCACGACGATGGTCAGGCCGCCCTCGTTGACCAGCCGGTGGATCGTGCCCGGTGTGAACCAGACGAGTGCGCCCGGCAGCAGGGTGGTCTGCTCGAACCCGTAAGCGGTCAGGGTCTGCACCGCGCCGCGGCCGCCGGTCACGGCGTACCCCTCCGAGCAGGTGAGATGCATGTGCGGGGTGCCGCCGCGCAGGCCGTCTGCGGCAAGCCAGTCGTAGACCCGCAGCCGCGAGATACCGATGCCACCGGGCAGCCCGCCGTAGCCGGCGGCCGGACCGGGCGGAGGGGTGACGGCTGTCGGTGCGCCGGCAGCCGTCACCGCGACCGTGTCCGCAGGGTCATCCGTGCTCACGACTCGTCTCCTTCGGTCGGGCGGCGGGCCGCCGAGCGGGACAGTAAGCGCTTTCTAGGGAAACGTAGGCTCTCCTGCGGACACGGTCAAGGCCGCGTCCGTACCCCGGCGTCAGGTCGTCAGTCGCCGCGGCAGCCAGCGCAGGCGGGCGGCTTCCTGGAACGGGCCGCCGCCCTCATGGTCGTTGAAGTCGTAGACCTCTATCTGCTTGTCCTCGTGGATGTACGCGTTGAAGGCGGCGAACACCGTCGACGGCGGGCAGGTCTGGTCCTCCATCGCCACTGAGAAGAGCGCCGGCGCCCGGCCGCGCGCCGCGAAGTGCACGCCGTCGAAGTAGGCCAGGGTCCGCGCCACCTGCTCGCTCCGGCCCCGGTGGGTCTTCAGGTAGTGGCCCACCTCCCGGTACGGCTCGCGGTCCGTGAGTGTCGTCGCCCTCGGGAAGTCGCACAGGAACGGCACGTCGGGCGCGACGGCCGCGAGGTCGGGCACGAGACCGGCGGCGGCCAGCGTGATCCCGCCGCCCTGGCTGGCGCCGACGGCCGCGGTGCGGGCGGCGTCGGTCAGCGGGTGCGAGCGTGCCGCCTCAATCGCACGGACCGCGTCGGTGAACACCCGGCGGTAGTAGTACTCGTGCGGGTCCTCGATCCCCCGTGTCAGGAAGCCGGGGTAGGCCGGCGCACTGCCCACCGGGTCCGGGGTGTTGCCGGTCGACCAGCCGCTGCCCTGGCCCCGGGTGTCCATGACGAAGTGCGCGAATCCTGCCGACGCCCACAGGAGATGCGTGTGCGGCAGGCCCCGGCCGCCGCCGTAACCGAGGAACTCGACGACCAGAGGTAGCGGCTTCTCGGCCCCCGCGGGCAGTACCAGCCAGCCCTTCACCGGGTGGCCGCCGAAGCCGGCGAAGGTCACGTCGTGGACGTCCACGGTGCTGAGGCCGGTCGGTACCGGCTCGAAGCGGGCGTCGAGATCGTGGCCGCGCGCCTCCTCGAGCGTCTTCGCCCAGAACGCGTCGAAGTCCTCCGGCTCCGCGGAGGCGCTGCGATATGCGCGGAGCTCTGGCAGAGGCAGGTCGAACAGGGCCATGGGGCCGCCTTTCCTACGAGATGTGTCAGCAGATCAACACGGACCGCCACCACGGAGCAAGAGTCGCCCGACAGATGGAACGGCGATGGCGACGCGCGCGGCCCCGGCCCTCCATGACGCCGCGTGACGAGGGGCCGCGACCGGGCCGCCGGTGCGCCTGCCCTCCGTTCGGCCCCACTGACCTGCCCGAACCGGCTCGGGCCCGCACGCTGGAAGCGGCGGACAGCCGAGTGCGCGGGCCGGGCCGCCTCTGCCGGGCGTGCGGCGGGTCGGAGGTCCCTGTTTCGTCATGCCTCTTGTGGGGGGTGCGAGGCCCTGCTAAACCCTTCGGTTAGGAAAGTTTCCTTCCAATCAAACCCCCGCCGATTCTTCGGCCTGTCCGGCTATCCGCCCAGCCAACGGAGTCCCCCATGAGACCGGCACGGTTCTGGCTACGCCCCCTGGGCAGCATCGGCGCCCTCGGCGCCGCTCTGCTCCTCACCCTCACTACCGCACCCGCCGCCCCGGCGACCCCCGCGCCCGACCGGCCTGCCCCCACCCCGACGGCAGTCGCGGCTGTCACCCACGAGGCCGAGAACGCGACCGTCTCGCGTGCTCTGGTCGAGTCCAACCATGCCGGCTTCACCGGCGCCGGATTCGTCAACTACGACAACGCCAGCGGCAGTTACGTCCAGTGGACGGTCGACGCGGCCCAGGCGGGACGGGTCGGCCTCACGCTGCGCTTCGCCAACGGCACCACGTCCGGCAGGCCGATGGACATCACCGTCAACGGCGCGCTCGTCGCCGACGACCGCGCCTTCCCGGGCACCGGTGCCTGGACCTCCTGGTCCACGACCACCCTCACCGCGGACCTCAAGGCGGGGACCAACGTGATCAGGGCGACCGCCGTCGGGTCCGACGGCGGCCCGAACGTGGACCACCTCGCCGTCGGGACCACCCCCACCACCGGCGGCACCCCGGCCGGTGTCAACGGACAGCTCAAGGTCTGCGGCACCAAGCTCTGCAACCAGTACGGCAACCCGATCCAGCTGCGCGGCATGAGTACCCACGGCCTCCAGTGGTACAGCCGGTGCGTCACCAGCGGTTCCCTCGACGCCCTGGCCACCGACTGGAAGGCCGACGTCCTGCGGATCTCGATGTACGTCCAGGAGGGCGGCTACGAGACGGACCCGCGCGGCTTCACCGACAAGGTCCACTCGATCATCGAGCAGGCCACCTCCCGCGGCATGTACGCGATCGTCGACTGGCACATGCTCAGCCCCGGCGACCCGCACCACAACCTCTCGCGGGCGAAGACCTTCTTCACCGAGATCGCGCAGCGCCACAAGGACAAGACCAACGTGCTGTACGAAATCGCCAACGAGCCCAGCGGCGTGAGCTGGTCGAGGATCAAGGGCTACGCGGAGGAGCTCATCCCGGTCATCCGGCGCTACGACGCCGACAGCCCGGTCCTCGTCGGCACCCGTGCCTGGTCCTCCCTCGGAGTCTCCGAGGGGTCGAACGAGAGCGAGGTCGTGAACAGCCCGGTCAACGCCTCCAACATCATGTACACCTTCCACTTCTACGCGGCCTCGCACAGGGACGAGTACCTGAGCGCCCTGTCCCGGGCGGCCGACCGCATCCCCATGTTCGTCACCGAGTTCGGCACGCAGGACTACGCCGGTGAGGGCGCCGACGACTTCACCATGTCGCAGCGCTACATCGACCTGATGGCGAGCAAGAAGATCAGCTGGGTCAACTGGAACTACTCCGACGACAACAGGTCGGGCGCCGTGTTCAACAGCGGCATCTGCGCCGACAACGGCCCCTGGACCGGCACCGGCTCGCTGAAGCCGGCCGGCGTCTGGGTGCGTGACCGGATCAGGCCGGCGGACAACTTCCCGACCGGCTGACCCGACCGGCTGACCCGACCGGCTGACTCGACCGGCTGAGCCGGCAGGCCTGCCCTCCCCAGGGCCATCGGCGAGCACTTCGCCCGGCGCCGGCCACCCCCCGGCACCCCCGCCCGTCCCCTGTGATCCACTGGACGGGCGGGGGCGCACAGGGAACAGGAGCAGCAGTGGCCAGCTACCGTCAGCCGGGAGTCGTTCTCACCGACCACCACTTCACCGTCCCGCTCGACCACGGTGATCCGGCCGGCGAGCAGCTCGAGCTCTACGCCCGCGAGGTCGTGTCCGCCGCCGACCACCCGGACACGGGCAAGCCGTGGCTGGTGTACCTGGAAGGCGGCCCCGGCAACGCCGTCCGCCGGTTCATCGGCAAGCAGGCATGGTTGGGGCGGGCGGTCCAGGACTTCCGCGTACTCCTGCTCGACCAGCGCGGCACCGGCCGCTCCACGCCGCAGAACCGCCAGACGCTCGCCCGGCGCGGCGGACCGGGGGCGCAGGCCGACCACCTCGCCCACTTCCGGGCCGACAGCATCGTCCGCGACTGCGAGACGGTCCGGCGGCGCCTCACCGGCGGAGCGCCCTGGACGGTGCTGGGTCAGTCCTTCGGCGGCTTCTGCGCCACGCACTACCTGTCCGCAGCGCCGGAAGGGCTGGACACTGTCCTGATCACCGGCGGCCTGCCGTCCCTCGACGCACACGCGGACGACGTCTACCGGGCCGCCTACCCGCGCATCCGGCGCAAGGCCGAGGCGCATTACGCCCGTTACCCGCAGGACGTGGAGCGCGCCCGGCGGATCGCCGCCCATCTCGCGGAGCGCCCGGCGCGGCTGCCCGGCGGCTACACCCTCACACCGGAGGCGTTCCAGTCGCTGGGCATCCTGCTGGGCGGCGGGGACGGCAGCCACCAACTGCACTACCTGCTGGAGAACGCCTTCGTGCGCACGGCGTCGGGCCATGAACTGTCCGACGCCTTCCAGGAGGGGGTACGCCCGGTCCTCTCCTTCGCCGCGAACCCGTTGTACGCGGTGCTGCACGAGGCCATCTACGCCCAGGGCGGGCGGCCGACGGACTGGGCCGCGGAGCGGGTGCGCGCCGATTTCCCCGAGTTCGACGCGGTCGCGGCTCTCGAGGGCGACCGGCCGCTGATGTTCACCGGCGAGACGGTCCACCCGTGGCACTTCGAGGTGGATCCCGCACTGCGGCCGCTGCGCGAGACCGCGGAGCTGCTCGCCGCCCGTACCGACTGGGCGCCGCTGTACGACCCGGCCCGGCTCGCCGCGAACGAGGTGCCGGTGGCGGCGGCCGTCTACCACGACGACATGTACGTCGACACCGCCCACTCGCTGCGCACCGCCCGTGCCGTGCGCGGGCTGCGCACCTGGGTCACCGACGAGTACGAGCACGACGGAGTGCGGGCGGGCGGACCACGGGTGGTGGACCGGCTCCTGGCACTCGCCCGCCAGGAGCTCTGACACATGATCAGTGGATACGTATCCTGCGGGACATGACCGATCAGAAGACCGAACAGCTCGAAGAGATGCCGGCCGACTGGCAGCGCGCGCTCGCGGTCGTCGCCCATCCCGACGACCTCGAGTACGGCTGTGCGGCGGCCGTCGCCGGATGGACCGACCAGGGCCGTGAGGTCGCCTACCTGCTGGCCACAAGGGGAGAGGCCGGCATCGACGGGATCGCCCCCGCGGAGTGCGCGCCGCTGCGCGAGCGGGAGCAGCGGGCGAGCGCGGCCGTCGTCGGCGTCTCCGTCGTCGAGTTCCTGGATCACAAGGACGGTGTCATCGAGTACGGGACCGACCTGCGCCGGGACATCGCGGCGGCCGTCCGCCGGCACCGGCCGGAGCTGGTCATCACCCTCAACCACCGTGACACCTGGGGCGGCACCGCCTGGAACACGCCCGACCACCGGGCCGTCGGCCGGGCGACCCTCGACGCGGTCGCCGACGCCGGCAACCGCTGGATCTTCCCCGAGCTCATCTCCGAGCAGGGCCTCGAGCCCTGGGACGGCGTGCGCTGGGTCGCGGTGGCGGGTTCCACCAGCCCCACCCACGCCGTCGATGCGGGACCCGGCCTCGAGAGGTCCGTCGCGTCGCTGCTGGAGCACCGCCTGTACATCGAGGGCCTGACGGAGCAGGACCCGCAGGAGTACTGCCGTACGTTTCTCACCCGCATGGCCGAGATGGCGGCTCCGCGCTTCGGCGGCCGCCCGGCCGTCACGTTCGAGCTGTTCGGGCGCTGACGCGACCGCCTGCCGCCGTTGGTTTGTCTGTTTGACAAATGGCGTTGCTGTTCCTGCAATGGGTGCATGAGTGATGACGACACACGGCTGGACGCCGTACTGAGCGAGGTGGGCCCGCGGCTCCGCCGGATCCGGCGCGAGCGGGGGGCCACCCTCGGCGCGCTCTCCGAGGCGACCGGCATCTCCGTGAGCACGCTGTCCCGGCTGGAGTCCGGCGGGCGCCGCCCGAGCCTCGAACTGCTGCTGCCGATCGCCCGCGCCCATCAGGTCCCGCTGGACGAGCTCGTCGGCGCGCCGCCCGTCGGCGATCCGCGGGTGCGCGCCAAGCCCATCGTCCGCGGCCACCGGACGATGTACCCGCTCACCGCGCGGCCGGGAGGGCTCCAGGCGTACAAGGTGATCCACAAGCCGTCCGGGGAGCAGCCGGAGCCGCGTACCCATGAGGGGTACGAGTGGATGTACGTCCTGTCCGGCCGCGTGCGGCTGGTGCTCGGGGACCACGACGTGGTGCTGGGGCCGGGCGAGGTGGCGGAGTTCGACACCCGGGTGCCGCACTGGTTCGGGTGCGCCGACGACCGGCCGATCGAATTTCTGAGCCTTTTCGGGCCGCAAGGGGAACGGATGCATGTGCGGGCCAGGCCCAAGGAGACGTGAGGGGGTCTTCCCGGACGGGCAAGCGACCGCTTAGTATGCGGCGCAGCACAGTACTGCCCTACGTGTGGGAGGCCCCGAAATGCAGGCATGGCAAGTGCACCGCAACGGCGAGCCGAGCGAGGTGATGCGGCTCGAAGAGGTGGACCGGCCCACGCCCGGCGAAGGACAGCTCCTCCTGAAGGTCCGTGCGGCCAACATCAACTTCCCCGATGCCCTCCTCTGCCGGGGGCAATACCAGGTCAGGCCGCCGCTGCCGTTCACCCCGGGGGTCGAGGTCTGCGGCGAGACCGAGGACGGCCGGCGTGTCATCGCCAACCCCGCGCTGCCGAACGGCGGGCTCGCCGAGTACGTGGTCGCCGACGCGGCCGCGGTGCTCCCCGCGCCCGACGCGCTCGACGACGCGGAGGCCGCCGCCCTGCACATCGGGTACCAGACGGGCTGGTTCGGGCTGCACCGCCGGGCCGCCCTCAAGGAGGGCGAGACGCTGCTCGTCCACGCCGCCGCGGGCGGCGTCGGCAGCGCCGCCGTGCAGCTCGGCAAGGCGGCCGGCGCACGGGTGATCGGCGTCGTCGGCGGGGCGGAGAAGGCCGCCGTCGCCCGGGAGCTGGGCTGCGACGTCGTCATCGACCGCCGCACCGAGGACATCGTCGCCGCCGTGAAGGAGGCGACCGGCGGTCGCGGCGCGGACGTCGTCTACGACCCGGTGGGCGGCGACGCGTACGCCAAGTCCGCCAAGTGCGTGGCTTTCGAGGGCCGCATCGTCGTCGTGGGCTTCGCCAGCGGCGACATCCCGGCCCCCGCCCTCAACCACGCCCTGGTCAAGAACTACTCGATCATGGGCCTGCACTGGGGCCTGTACGCCACCAAGGACCCGCGCGCCATCGGTCGCTGCCACGAGACGCTCACCGACTACGCGGCCAAGGGCCTGATCAAGCCGCTCATCAGCGACCGGGTCGCCTTCAAGGACGCCGCCGGTGCCGTGCAGCGCGTCGCCGACGGCACCACCACCGGCCGTCTGGTCGTCGTTCCGGACGGAGCGGGCCGATGACGGACGCAGCCGAACTGCTCGACCTCACCAGGAAGCTGCTGGCCGCGCACCCGCCGGCCACCACCGACCGCGCCGACTTCCTGAAGGCGCGCTTCGACGCGGGCCTCGCCTGGGTCCACTTCCCCGAGGGCCTCGGCGGCCTCGGCGCCCCCCGCTCCCTGCAGGCCGTCGTGGACGCCGAACTGACCGCCGCCGGAGCGCCCGACAACGATCCGCGCCGCATCGGCATCGGACTCGGCATGGCCGCGCCCACAATCCTCAAGTACGGATCGCAGGAGGTGAAGGAGCGCTTCCTGCGCCCCCTGTGGACCGGTGAAGAGGTGTGGTGCCAGCTGTTCAGCGAGCCGGGGGCCGGCTCCGACCTGGCGGCGCTCGGCACCCGCGCAGTACGGGACGAGGACTCGGGAGAGTGGATCGTCGACGGCCAGAAGGTGTGGACCTCCAGCGCGCACGTCGCCCGCTGGGCCATCCTGATCGCCCGCACCGACCCCGACCTGCCCAAGCACCGCGGCATCACCTACTTCGTCTGTGACATGACCGACCCCGGTGTGGAGGTCCGGCCGCTGCGCCAGATCACCGGCGAGGCGGAGTTCAACGAGGTCTTCCTGACCGGCGTGCGCATCCCCGACGCGCACCGCCTCGGCGAGGTCGGCGAGGGCTGGAAGGTCGCCCAGACCACGCTGAACAACGAACGCGTCGCCATCGGCGGCATGCGTCTGCCCCGCGAGGGCGGGATGATCGGCCCCATCGCCAGAACCTGGCGCGAACGCCCCGACCTGCGCACCCACGACCTGCACCAGCGGCTGCTCACCCTGTGGGTCGAGGCCGAGGTCTCCCGGCTCGCGGGTGAGCGGCTGCGCCAGCAGCTCGTCGTCGGCCAGCCGGGCCCCGAGGGCAGCGCGATGAAGCTCGCGTTCGCCCGCCTCAACCAGGAGATCAGCGGCCTGGAGGTCGAACTGCGCGCCGAGGAAGGGCTGCTGTACGACGACTGGACGATGCGCCGGCCCGAACTCGTCGACTTCACCGGACGTGACGCCGGCTACCGCTATCTGCGCTCCAAGGGCAACTCGATCGAGGGCGGCACCACCGAGGTGCTGCTGAACATCGTCGCCGAACGCGTCCTCGGGCTGCCCGCCGAGCCGCGCAACGACAAGGACGTCGCCTGGAAGGACCTCGCGCGATGACGGATCTGCTCTACTCGGAGACCGAGGACGACCTGCGCGCCGCCGTGCGGTCCCTCGTCGCCGCCCGCGGCGACACGGCGGCACTCGCGGCCCGCGCCGAGGCCGGTTCGCCCTACGACCCGCGGCTGTGGAACTCGCTCGCCGCCGAGATGGGCGCCGCCGGCCTGCTCGTGCCCGAGAAGCTCGGCGGCCAGGGCGCGTCCCACCGGGAGGCCGCGGTCGTGCTGGAGGAGCTGGGGCGTGGCGTGGTCGCCGCACCGTATCTCACCAGCTCGGTCGTCGCGACGCAGGCGCTGCTGTCGCTCGACACGGAAACGGAGGCCGTCGCCGAGCTGCTCGCGGAACTGGCGGAGGGCCGGCGCACAGCCGTTGTGGCCGTGCCGCTGTCGGCGGCGCCGGACGGTCCGCTGCCGGACGGCGCCGGGCGCATCACGGGTGTCGCCGACGCGGCGACGGCCGATGTGCTGCTGGTGCTCAGGGCCGACGGGCTGTACGCGGTCGAGGCGGCGCAGGCCGTCGTCGAACCGCTGACCCCCTTCGACCTCACGCGTCCCCTCGCGGCCGTCACCGCTGGGGAAGGCGGAACACGACTGGCGGACGGCGCGGCGGGCGCTGCCGCCGTGCGCCGTGGACTGCTCGCCGGGGCAGGACTGCTCGCCTCGGAGCAGCTCGGTCTCGCGGAGTGGTGCCTGGAGGAGACGGTCCGGCACACCGGCGAACGGCACCAGTTCAACCGTCCCGTCGGCTCGTTCCAGGCGCTCAAGCACCGCATGGCGCAGCTGTGGCTCGAGGTCGTCTCCGCGCGGGCGGCTGCCCGTGCCGCCGCCGACGCGCTGGCCACCGTCAGCCCGGAGGCGGCGCTGTCGGTGGCCGTCGCCCAGGCGTACTGCTCACGGGTCGCGGTCCACGCGGCTGAGGAGTGCGTGCAGTTGCACGGTGGCATCGGCATGACGTGGGAACACCCCGCCCACTTGTACCTCAAGCGCGCCAAGGCCGACGAGATCGCGCTCGGCACGCCCGGACGGCACAAGGAGGCACTGGCGACCCTCGTCGATCTTCCGGCTCCGTAGCCACGGTCGTAACACCCCCCGTTCCGTCGCACCCTTTACATGCTGTTTAATGCGAGAGCTTTGCAATAACGGCTGATCTTCAACAGGGGTGGACGTTCATGACGGGCCGATCGATACGGGCTGCCGTTGCCACGGCCATGGCCGCCGCGCTGACCTTCGGCGCGGCGGCCTGCTCGAACCCGGGCGGGGGCGCCGCGGGATCGGGAGCGAAGGACTCGGCGGTCGTCGGCATCGCCTACGAACCGGACAGCCTCAGCCCGCTGCTCGGCTACGGCAAGGACGGCAATTCCAAGATCTTCGACGGGCTGCTCGCCTTCGACGAGGACATGACGCTCCGGCCCGCCCTCGCCGCGGATCTGCCCGAGGTCAGCGCCGACCGCCTCACCTACACGTACAAGCTCCGCAAGGGCGTGAAGTTCAGCGACGGCGCACCCTTCAGCGCCAAGGACGTCGTCTTCACCTACCGCACCGTCCTGGACAAGAAGACCAACAACGCCTCCAGGACCGAACTCGACGCGGTCAAGGACGTCAGGGCGGAAGGCGACGACACGGTCGTCTTCACACTCAAGTACCCCTACGCCGCCTTCGCGCAGCGCACCGTCCTGCCCATAGCCCCCGAGCACATCGCGGGCCGGCAGGACGTCAACACCGGCCCGTTCACCACGAAGCCGATCGGGACCGGCCCCTACATCCTCACCGGCTGGTCCAAGGGCGAGAAGATCAGCTTCAAGGCCAACCCGCACTACTGGGGCGGCGCGCCCGCGGTGAAGAAGTTCACCATGGCGATCATCAAGGACGACGACGTCCGCGCCACCCGGCTGCGCGCCGGCGACCTCGACGGCGCGATCCTGCCGCCCAACCTGGCCAAGGGGTTCGAGGGTGAGCAGGGCAGGAAGACGTACCGGGCCACCACCTACGACTACCGGACCGTCACCCTCCCCACCCACAACGAGGTCGCGGGCGACCCCGCGGTGCGACGGGCGCTCGACATCGCCGTCGACCGGCAGGCCATGGTGGACAGCATCCTCGACGGCGCCGGCAAGCCCGCCTACGGCCCTGTCCCCACCGGCAGCGAGTGGTTCACCGACGGGACGGAGCGCCGCCACGACCTCGCAGGCGCCAAGAAGATCCTCGACGAGGCCGGCTGGAAGCCCGGCAAGGACGGCATCCGCGCCAAGAACGGCGTCCGCGCCGCGTTCCCGCTCTGGTACCTCACCGGCGACAAACTCCGCCAGGACCACGCCCTCGCCTACGCCTCCGACGCCAAGAAGGCCGGCATCGACATCACCACCAAGGCCGGCACCTGGGAAGTCATCGAACCGCGGATGAAGCACGACGCCGTGCTCGCCGGCGGCGGCGCTCCGGGCGACCCCGACTTCGACCAGTACCTGCTGCTCAACTCCGCCCTCGCCGGCGACGGCTTCAACAACATGGCCTGGTACGACAACCCGGCCGTCGACAAGGCCCTCGACACCGGCCGACGCAGCGACGAGAAGGCCACCCGCAAGGCCGCGTACGACACCGTCCAGCGTGAACTGGTCAAGAATCCCGGATACACCTTCCTCACCCACATCGACCACCTGTACGTCGTGAACGACACGTGGGACGGCCTCGCCACCCAGGTCGAGCCGCACGACCACGGCCTGGCCTCCGGCCCCTGGTGGAACGTCGAGGACTGGACGCCGAAGAAGTGAAACGCGCCCTCCCCGCCGCGGCGATGGCGCGGATGGCGGGACGGCGGGCCCTGCTCGCCGTCCCGGTCCTGCTGACCGTGACCTTCGCCGTCTTCGCCGTGGCCGCCGCCTCGCCCTTCGACCCCGTCAAGGCGTACACCGGCAGCGCCGGCCTCACCGCCTCACAGGAGAACCTCGACCAGATTCGCGCCAACCTCGGCGTGGACCAGCCGCTCGTCACCCGCTGGTGGGACTGGCTGACCTCCGCGCTGACGGGCGACCTCGGCGACTCCAGTGTGATGCGGCAGCCGGTCGCCGACGTGATCGCCGAGCGGATCGGCTGGTCCGCGCTGCTCGCCCTCACCGCCTTCGCACTGGCCATCGTGCTCGGCACCACCCTCGGCGTGCTCGCCGCCCGCCGCCGCGGCGGACTCCTCGACCGGTGCGTCAGCTCACTGGCGTACACCCTCGAAGCCGCACCCGCGTTCTGGCTCGGACTCCTCGCGATCTGGTTCTTCGCCCTCGAACTCGGCGTCCTGCCGGCCGGCGGGCTCACCGACACCGCCAGTGACACCGTGACCGCCGGACAGGTCGCGAGCCATCTGGTGCTGCCCGCCGCGGTCCTCGGCGTCAGCCAACTGCCGTGGTTCTTCCTCTACGTGCGCCAAGGGGTCGGCGACGCCCTCGACGAGGACCCGGTGCGCGGAGCCCGCGCACGCGGCCTGGCCGAACGCACCGTCCTTCTCGGGCACGCACTGCGCTCCGGCATGCTGCCCATGCTCACCCTCATCGGCTCGCGAGTGCCCGAACTCATCACCGGAGCCCTGCTGATCGAGACCGTCTTCAGCTGGCCCGGCATCGCCGCCGCGACCGTGCAGGCCGCGACGTCCGTCGACTTCCCGCTGCTCGCCGCGCTCACCGTGCTCGCGACGGCGGCCGTCCTGCTCGGCAACCTCCTGTCCGACCTGCTGTACGGACTGGCCGACCCGAGGGTGGGCTTCGATGGCTGACCTCGCCTGGACGTCCCAGGGCCGCACCCGCCGCTCCACCCGCACCGCACGCGTCGCCGTGTCCACCGTGACCGTGGTGGCCGTGGCGCTGGCCGTTCTGCTCGTACCGCCGCTCGTGCAGCTCGACCAGCAGGCCGTCGACCTGTCGATGAAGCTTAGGCCGCCGTCGCCCGCCCATCCCTTCGGTACCGACGACGTCGGCCGCGACCTGCTGCTGCGCTGCGTCTACGGACTGAGGGTCTCGCTGCTCGTGGGGGTGGTCGCGGCTCTTGTCGCCACCGTCATCGGCACCGTGGTCGGCGCGGCCGCCGCGGTGTTCGGGGGCTGGACCGATAGGGCCCTGATGCGACTGGTGGACACCTTCTCCTCGGTGCCGCACCTGCTGCTCGGGATCTTCGTCGTGGCCATGTTCCGCCCCGGGGTCTGGCCCGTGATCGTGTCCGTCGCGCTGACGCACTGGCTCTCCACGGCCCGCATCGTCCGCTCCGAGGTGCTGTCGCTGCGCGCACGCCCGTACATCGACGCGGCCATCAGCGGCGGCGCGACCCGGTGGCGGGTCGCCGTACGGCATCTGCTGCCAGGGGTGCTCCCGCAGGCCGGACTCGCGGCCGTACTGATGGTGCCGCACGCGATGTGGCACGAATCGGCGCTGTCGTTCCTCGGCCTCGGCCTGCCGACCCACCAGGCGAGCCTCGGCAACCTCGTGCAGTCCGCCCGCGGTTCGCTGCTCGCCGGTGACTGGTGGCCGACGCTGTTCCCCGGCCTCTTCCTGATCGTCCCCACGCTCGCCGTGGCCGGGCTGGCCGGTGCCTGGCGCGAACGGCTCAACCCCCGCCGCCGATCGGAGCTGATGCTGTGACCGCGCCGTCCACCGACCCGTCGCCGGCCGTGGGAACCGAGACCCCGGCCGCCCCCTCCGCGTCCTCCGCGGCGCGGCGCGTGCTCGCCGTACGCGGCCTGTCCGTGCGCTTCAAGATGCGCGACAGGCGCCATGTGGCAGCGGTCAGCGACGCGACGTTCGACCTCGCGGCCGGCGAATGCCTCGCACTCGTCGGTGAGAGCGGCTGCGGCAAGTCCGTCCTCGCCTCCGCCCTCCTCGGACTGCTCCCCGCGAACGCCCGGACCGCCGGGTCCGCCGTCGTCGACGGCGTGGAACTGCTCGGCGCCGGCGAACGCACCCTCGCTCGCACCGTACGGGGACGCCGGATCGGGCTCGTCCCCCAGAGTCCCGCCGCGCACCTCACGCCCGTGCGCACCGTCGGCGCCCAACTCGCCGAGACCGTACGCGCGCTGACCGGGCTGCGCGGCAGCGACGCCCGCGAAGCCGCCCTCACGGCGGCGGCACGGGCCGCGTTCCCCGCCGGGCACCTCGACCGGTACCCGCACGAGCTCTCCGGGGGACTGGCACAGCGCGCAGCCACCGCGATCGCCCTCGTCGGCGACGCGCCGCTGCTGCTCGCCGACGAGCCGACGACCGGCCTGGACCGGGATCTCGTCGACCACACCGCCGACGAACTGCGCCGGCACGCCGACGAAGGACGCGCACTCCTGCTGATCACCCACGATCTCGCCGCAGCCGCCCGGACGGCCGACCGGGTCGCCGTCATGTACGCCGGCCGCATCGTCGAAATCACCTCCTCCGAGACCTTCTTCGGCAGCCCCGGACCGCGCCACCCGTACGCGCGCGGCCTGCTGAACGCCCTGCCGGAGAGGGAGTTCGCCCCCGTCCCCGGCCTGCCGCCCGAGCTGGGCGACCTGCCGGCCGGCTGCGCGTTCGCCCCTCGGTGCGCGCGGGCCGACGACGCCTGCACGGTCCTGCCACGGCTCGTCGGCGGCGTCGCCTGCCACCACGCGGAGGACCGGCATGTTTGAACTGCGGGACGTCACCGCCGGGTACGACCGCCGCGAGCCCGTCGTACGCGGCGCCTCGCTGACCATCGCCCCCGGTGAGGCGGTAGGGCTGCTCGGACCGAGCGGCTGCGGCAAGTCGACGCTCGCGAAGGTCGCCGCGCTGCTGCACCGGCCGGCCGCCGGCCGGGTCGTCATCGACGGCGAACCGGTGAACGGATGGCGCCACGCGGCCCCGCGCACCCTGCGCACCGCCGTCGGCGTCGTCTTCCAGCAGCCCCGGCTCTCCGCGGACCCACGGCTGCGACTGCGTGAGGTGATCGCCGAGCCCCTGCGGGCCGTCGGCCGAAGCCGCGCCGACGCTGCCGCCCGCGCTCTGGAGACCGCCGAGGCCGTCGGTCTCACCGGCGAACTCCTCGGCCGGCGACCGCACGAGGTGAGCGACGGCCAGCTCCAACGCGCCTGCCTGGCCAGGGCGCTGGTGCTGCGGCCGCGCTGGCTGGTCTGCGACGAGATGACGGCCATGCTCGACGCGTCGACGACCGCGGCGCTGGTCGGCGTCGTCGAGGACTACCGCCGCGAACACGGCGCGGGCCTGCTCGCGGTGGGCCACGACCGCGTCCTGCTCGACCGCTGGTGCGACCGGACGGTCGAGTGGTCCCGTATCGCGCACGCGTGAGCACCCCTGAGCGGATCCGGGGGCGCGTGTGACGCCGGGCGGTGTACCCCCGGGGGACGGGCACGGAACATGACGGATGGCCGAACTCTTGGTGCTGCCCTGCCCATTGGGGCCGGTCCGGCGGATACTCACCGGTGTCCCTCCCGACCCGCAGAGCCCGGAGGTCATTCGTGCCGACCACTCGTCGCAGAGCCGTCACCACCCTCGCCGCCGCACTCGCCGGTGCCGTCGCGGTGCCGTCCCAGGCCCGCGCCACGGCCCGCGGCGGCGCACCGGACGGCCCGGCGCCGCTGCGCCGGGCCCACGCGCACAACGACTATCTGCACGAACATCCCCTGCACGACGCGCTGTCGCACGGCTTCACCAGCGTCGAGGCCGACATCTTCCTTGTCGACGGGGAGCTGCTCGTCGCCCACGAACCGGCCGAACTCGACCCCGCCCGCACACTGCGCTCGCTCTACCTCGACCCTCTGCTCGCCCGGGTGCGCGCCAACCACGGCAGCGTGTACCGGGGCCGTCGCCGCCCCGTCCAACTGCTGATCGACATCAAGACGGACGGCGTCGCGGCCTACCTGGAGCTCGACCGCCAACTGCGGGAGTACCGGCGCATGTTGAGCAGCTGCGCCCACGGGCACGTACGCCTCGGTGCCGTCACCCCGGTCGTCTCCGGGGACCGTACGGCCCGCGCCCCGATGGAGGCGCAGCGCGTGCGGTACGCCTTCTACGACGGCCGCCTCGACGACCTCGCCGCAGCCGAGCCCGCTCCGGCCTCCTTCATCCCGCTGATCTCCAGCAACTGGACGCACAGCTTCAGCTGGCTCGGCAACGGTGAATTCCCGGTCACGGAACGCGAGAAGCTGCACACCCTCGTCGCCACGGCCCACCGGCGCTCCCAACGCGTCCGCTTCTGGGCCACACCCGACCTCGAGGGGCCGGCCCGCGACGCCGTCTGGCGAGAACTGCTCGCCGCCGGCGCCGACCACATCAACACCGACGACCTGGCCGGTCTGGAGCGCTTCCTGCGCGTTCACGACCGCGGGTGACCACCTTTCCGCCGGATCTTCGAGATGCACCCGTACGGCGGACACGCCAGTCGGCCGTACGGGACCTCCGCTGCGCCAGACTGGCCGCCGAATGCCGCAATTCCGGCGCGGCGAAGGAGGTTGGCGATGGCCATTTCGATCTCGGTGGTGCTGCTCCTGCTGGTGCTCGCAGTGATCTTCCTGCGCAGCGGAGGGCTGAAGATGAGCCACGCGGTCGTCTGCGCGCTGCTCGGCTTCTTCCTGGCGGGCACCAGCATGGCGCCGACCATCCAGGAGGGCATCGCGGCCACGGCCAACGTCGTAGGGAGCCTGCGGCCCTGAGTAAGCAGCCCGCAGACCGGGCATCCGCACGGCGTACCGGTGCCGAACCGACGGCAGAACCACAGGCGATGGGAAGAACGCAATGCCACTCGAGGGTGAGTACGAGCCGAGCCCCGAAAAATGGGTCCGCGATCAGGTCGAGGAGTACGAGAAGTCCGGCGGTACGCGCGGCACCACACTGCGCGGGATGCCGGTCGTCCTCCTCACCACGCGCGGTGCCAGAAGCGGAAAGATCCGCAAGACACCGCTGATGCGGGTCGAACACGCGGGCGCGTACGCCCTGGTCGCCTCCCTGGGTGGATCGCCCAAGCACCCCGTCTGGTACCACAACGTGAAGGCCCATCCGCAGGTCGAGCTCCAGGACGGGCCCGTCCGCAGGGACATGACGGCGCGTGAGGTGACCGGCGCGGAGAAGGCCGTGTGGTGGGCGCGCGCCGTGGAGGCGTTCCCCGACTACGAGGGCTACCAGCAGAAGACGGAACGGGAGATCCCGGTCTTCGTCGTCGAGCCGCCGGACCGGGACCGCTGATCCGCGAGGACCTCCGCCGGTTCAGGAGAGGTTGACGAGGCGGATGTAGCGCACCCAGTCCCAGTGTGGTCCTGGGTCGGTGTGGGTGGCGCCGGGCACCTCGGAGTGGGCGATGATGTGCGCCCGGTCCTTGGGGATGCCGTACCGGTCGCAGACCGACGCGGTGAGCGCCGCGGACCGCTCGTAGAGGGCATGGGTGAAGAACGCGGGCCGGTTCACCCAGCCCTCGTGCTCGATGCCGATGCTCCATGTGTTGTAGTTCCAGTTGCCCGCATGCCAGGCGACGTCACGCTCCCGCACGCACTGCGCGATGTGCCCGTCGGAGGAACGCACGACATAGTGCGCGGACACCCGCCTCGCCGGGTCGCGGAAGATGGCGAGCGTGTCCGCGTAGGTCTCCTGGGTGACGTGGACGACGACGTACCGCACCGGACAGGCCGCGGGTCTGCTGGAGGCCGTGTAGTTGGCGGACGAGGCGGGCCGCCACTCGGCGGACGGGTGGTCCGTGTCCGCGGCGGCACCGGCCTGTGCGCGGGTCGCGGGCAGCAGGGCGTGTGCGGTGGCCGTCGCGGCGGCGCCCCGAAGCAGAGATCTGCGGTCCATGGGCCTTCTCCTGGTGGGGGTGCGGGGACACGGCAGGACAAGGCCGGTGAGAGCCTCGGCGCACCACGGTACCGGCGGCCGTGCGGACGGCGGTAGAACGCGGCCGCCGCCAACTACTCGTACTGCCAACGGAGTTGACGGTGCACCAGGACGGTGCCGGGCCGGTCGTACGGACCGTTCCGGGCCGGTCGCGGGTACGGGCTCCAAGACGGCGCAGACGTCCTGGAGCCCGCACCCGGCGGTGTGTCAGACGCCCTCGCCCGACGCGCCCGAGAGGGCCTGTGCCGGGTCGGGAGACGCAGGCCCGGCGGGCGCCCAGGCACCCCGCTCCTTACGGAAGGGCCACCAGTTCCCGTCGCGGCCCAGACGCAGCTGCTCCCCGGTCCCGACGACCGTCCACCGCGCGGGGCCCGAGGGGCGCAGCCGAGGGCGGTCCGGCTCCGCCGCCCATGCCGACGCCAGTGCGCTCGCCGCACGCGAGTACTGTTCCTCGTCCGGCACGAAGTCCTCCTCGAGCACCGCCAGTGCGGCGGCCCCGCCGTACCGCCACGCCCGGACCGCGAGGTCGAGATCGCCGCGGGTGCGTTCCGTGCCGGCGGCGAGCCGGGCGGCGATCATCGGTCCGGGCACCGACGCGGCCATCCGCACCGCGTCCTCGTCCCGCGTCAGGACGGGTTCCGGCGCCTGCCCCGCATGGCCGGGCGCGAGAGCCTGGGCCAGCATCCGGTGCGCGCGTGCCGCCGCGTCGGCGGCGAGGAACTCCAGCGCCGCGGCGTCGGGGCCGTCCGCCGGAGCGGTTCCGGCGTCGAGGGCCGGAGCAGGTCCGGGCTCGTCGGGCACCGGCGGCGGAGCGGGCAGCGGCGGCAGGATGCCGCCCATCGCGAACGCCTCGTCGGCGCGCACCCCGGCCGGCGCCTTCTCCTCCACGCCGTCCGCCCGGCCCGCCGCCGGCGGGTTCGCCCGTGCGACGCTCCGAAGCTGGAGTTCGTCCAGTAGGCGGCGCTCCCCGCGCCCGCGCATCAGCAGCAGGACGAACGGGTCCTGGTCCAGCAGTCGCCCCACCTGGTAGCAGAGCGCGGCCGTGTGGGGACAGTGGTCCCAGGCGTCGCAGGTGCACTCGGGCTCCAGGTCGCCGATCCCGGGCAGCAGTTCCACGCCGGCGGACGAGGCGTCCTCCACGAGATGCGGAGGCATGTCCCGGTCGAGCAGCGCCGCGATGTGCCCCGCGCTGTCCGTGGCCACATCGAGGAAGCGTTCCCAGTCCTGCTCGTCGAGCTCTTGGAGCAGTACGTCGCTGCGGTACGCCGTGCCGTCGCGGTCCCGGACCACCGCGGTGATCCGGCCAGGGCGCACGGTGACCGCCCCGACCGCACCGTCCCGTGCGTGCCGGCGGCCCTTCTTCAGCTGCTCGCCGTCGAGTGCCGTGTCCTGAAGGGCCTTGAGCCAGGCCTGTCCCCACCATGACTGCGCGAAGCCCCTGCCGTGCGCGGGCGGGAGTGCGTCGAAGGTGCGCGTCAGTGCCTCCGGTCCGGTCATCGTCCCGCTCCTCGCAGTTCCACCAGGTCGGCCAGCTCGGCGTCGGTGAGTTCGGTCAGGGCGGCCTCGCCGGCCCCGAGCACCGAGTCGGCCAGGTCCTTCTTGCGTTCCAGCATCTGCGCGATGCGGTCCTCGATCGTCCCCTCGGCGATCAGCCGGTGCACCTGGACCGGCCGGTCCTGCCCGATGCGGTAGGCGCGGTCGGTCGCCTGCGCCTCCACCGCCGGGTTCCACCAGCGGTCGAAATGCACCACATGCTCGGCCCGGGTGAGGTTCAGACCGGTGCCCGCCGCCTTCAACGACAGCAGGAAGACGGGCACTTCGCCGTTCTGGAAGCGGTTCACCATCGCCTCCCGCTCGGGTACCGGCGTGCCGCCGTGCAAGAACTGGGTCCGTACCCCGCGCCGGGCGAGATGCCCCTCGAGCAGACGCGCCATCTGCACGTACTGGGTGAACACGAGCACGCTCGCGTCCTCGGAGAGGATGGTGTCCAGCAGCTCGTCGAGCAGTTCCAGCTTGCCGGAGCGGCCCTCGACCCTGGGCCGTCCCTCCTTGAGGTACTGCGCCGGGTGGTTGCAGATCTGTTTGAGCGCGGTGAGCAGCTTGACCACCAGACCCCGTCGTTCCATGCCGCCGGCCTCGGAGATCGCGGCGAGCGTCTCGCGCACCACCGCCTCGTACAGGCCGGTCTGTTCGGCCGTGAGCGACACCGCGCGGTCGGTCTCCGTCTTGGGCGGCAGCTCGGGCGCGATGCCAGGGTCCGACTTGCGCCTTCGCAGCAGGAACGGCCTCACCAGAGCGCCCAGTCGTCGGGCGGCGGCCGGGTCGGCGCCACCCTCGACGGCCTGCGCGTAACGGCTGCGGAAGGTGCCGAGCCGCCCGAGCAGGCCGGGGGTGGTCCAGTCGAGGATCGCCCACAGCTCGGACAGGTTGTTCTCCACCGGCGTTCCGGTGAGCGCCACGCGGGCCTTGGCGCCGATGGTGCGCAGCTGCCTGGCGGTCGCCGAATAGGGGTTCTTGACATGCTGCGCCTCGTCGGCGACGACCATGCCCCAGTCGGCC
The DNA here is from genome assembly GCF_009832925.1 of Streptomyces sp. Tu 2975. GTDB lineage: Bacteria > Actinomycetota > Actinomycetes > Streptomycetales > Streptomycetaceae > Streptomyces. Next base: position 441,998 of record NZ_CP047140.1, on the reverse strand, counting down.
TCCGCGAGCCGCGCCGCGTCGAGGCGCATCGTGCCGTACGTGGTGAGCACGAACTCCCCCTCACCGAGTCCGTCGAGGGACCGGGCGGCGCCGTGGAAGCGACGTACGGGCGTGCCGGGGGCGAACTTCCCGATCTCCCGCTGCCAGTTGCCCATCAGGGACGTCGGACAGACCACCAGGGTCGGACCCGCGGCCGCCGGGTCGGTCTGCCGGTGCAGATGGAGCGCGATCAGCGTGATGGTCTTGCCGAGCCCCATGTCGTCGGCGAGACAGCCGCCGAGTCCGAGGGACGTCATCCGGTGCAGCCAGTTGAGGCCACGCAGCTGGTAGTCGCGCAACGACGCCCGGAGCGCCGCCGGCTGACCGATTTCCTGCGGCCCGTCCTCCGGTCGGACGAGCCGTTCGCGGAGCCGTTCGAGCGCGCCGGACGCCTCCACCTCGACCGTACGACCGTCGACCTCCGTCGTGCCGGTCAGCACGGCGCCGAGCGCGTCCACGGGGGACAGCCTGCGGTCCTGGCTCTCGCGGGCGCGCCGAGCTTCCGCCGGGTCGATCAGCACCCACTCGTCACGCAGGCGCACGACCGGCCGTCCCGCCTCCGCCAGCTGGTCCAGCTCGGCCCGGGTGAGCCGGTCGTCACCCAGGGCGAAACGCCAGTTGAAGGACAGCAGGGCGTCCGCCGACAGGAACGAGGGGAGCCCTGACGAGTCCTGGCCCGAAACCTGGTCGTCGTCGGGCGGGCCGATCACGGCGCGCGCGGTCAGGCGCCGGGCGAGCTGCCGGGGCCAGTGCACCTGGACCCCGGTGGCCGCGAGCGCCCGTGACGCTTCTCCCAGCAGCTCGGTGACCTCCTCGTCGGCGAGGTCGACGGCGTCCGGCACGGCGGCGTGCAGCAGAGGGGCGAGCGCCGGCCAGGCGTGGGCCGCCCGGCGCAGCGCGAGGAGGGCGTCGAGCCGGGCCCGGGGTCCGAACGCGGCGGCCGAGGACCCGGAACCTGCCCACACATCGGCTGCGTCGGCGACGAGCGCCGGGTCGCTGACGCTGTGGATCTGCAGCACGGCACGGAACCGAGGAGCGTCGTCCGCCGGGCCGGTGTCCTCAAGGCCCGGCAGTTCCACCCGCAGCGAGAGGCGCACCCCTGCGTCGTGTCCGGCGGCGATGTCCGCCGCCCAGGCGCGCAGTCCGGGCAGATGCTGCGCCTCGGGAGCGGCGAACGCCGGCCCTTGGGCGGCGAGTGGGGCGGCGGGGGAGCGGGGCAGTCCGTCCGCGACCGCGTCGAGGAACCGGCGCAGCAGGTGCTCCGGTTCGGGCAGCAGCAGCGCCCCGGCGGGTCCGTCCACGGGTACGGCGTGTGCGGCGGGCGGCATGGAGGCGGCCAGCGTACGCATCCGTTCAAGATCCTCGGGCGTGAGCGGCCCCATCCGCCAGGCGTCCATGCCGGTGGGGCTCAGGCCGGGCAGGAGCAGTCCGCGTGCGGCGAGTTGGAGGGCGAGGACCGCGGCTGCTCCCCAGAAGGCCGCGGAGCCCGAGGAGTCGGCAGCGGCGCGGGCGCGGGTGAGGACGGGCAGTGCGTCCGGTACGGGCAGCAGCAGCGCCGGCACGGTGACCGTGCGGAGGTCGGAGGCGACGACGGTGAGCACGGCAAGGGCGTCGTCGTCGACGGGAAGCTCCTTGCCGTCGGAGCGCCAGAAGGCGACGCGGCCCGTGCGCGCGGGATCGCCCGGAAGGAAGACGGTCGAGCAGGGGGCGAGGGCGTGAAGGACCGGAGAGTCGACGGCTCGGGAGGAGGTTGCCGAAGGGAGCACATGCACGACGATGACGCGTTCCTCAAATTTGACTACCGCAGGACGGAAGCGCCGAGGGTACATCACGGCGATCAGTTCACGGCGGCCGTCACTCGGTGATGTGGCTCACTCCACGCTGTCGACGGGTCTGCCGTACCGTCGGGGGTACAGCCAGCGCCACCCCGACGGGCGGGATTGCCCCCGCCGAGCCCGGGTGGTGGCGCCATCGCCCCCAAGGGCCCCCGGTCCATACGTTTATCAGGCCGGAGCAGTCGGACAGTTCGCGCATCCGGCGCAGCCACCTTCCTTCGCGCGCGTCCGGCACACCCGCCGTCCACAGACCGGAGACCCACCATGCCCCAGGGCACCGCCACCCTTCCCCCGCCCACTGCCGTCGCCACCGAGGTCCCCGAGGGACGCCGGTCCGGCGCGGGCAGCGAGTTCGCACCACTGCTGCGTACGGTGAAGGAACAGGGCCTGCTGGAGCGTCGCACCGGCTGGTACGCGCGTGGCATCACCGTGAACCTCCTGGCCCTCGCCGCCGTCGTCACCGGCGTGGTGCTGACCGGGGGCTCCTGGTGGGTGCTGCTCCTGGCACCGCTACTGGCGCTCTTCTCCACCCGAGCCGCCTTCTTCGGTCACGACGCCGGCCACGCGCAGATCGCCGCGGACCGCCGCACGAACCGGATCATCCAGCTCGTGCACGCCAACCTGCTCCTCGGCATGAGCCAGGAGTGGTGGAACGACAAGCACAACCGGCACCACGCCAACCCGAACCACGTGGACAAGGACCCCGACGTCGCCGCCGACGTCCTGGTCTTCAGCGAGAAGCACGTGGCCGGCCGCGCCGGACTGCTCGGCTGGCTCACCCGCCACCAGGCCTGGCTGTTCTTCCCGCTGACCACCCTCGAGGGGATCGCTCTCAAGATCTACGGCTTCCAGGCAGTGTTCTCCCGCGCCGGCGGACGCCAGAAGCGGGGGGAGCGTGTCCTCGAAGGCGCGCTGCTCCTCGCCCACGTCGCCGGGTACGCCGCCCTGCTGCTCGCCGCCATGCCCGTCGGCCAGGCCGTGCTGTTCGCCCTCGTGCACCAGATGGTCCTCGGCCTCCACCTCGGCATGGCCTTCGCCCCGAACCACAAGGGGATGGAGATGCCCGACGAGGAGACCGGCAAGGACTGGGGTCATCTGCGCCGGCAGGTCCTCACCTCCCGCAACATCCGCGGCGGCCACGTCACGGACTGGTTCCTCGGCGGCCTCAACTACCAGATCGAGCACCACCTCTTCCCGAGCATGCCCCGGCCCCACCTGAGGCTCGCCCAGCCGCTGGTGCGCGCCCACTGCCGGGCGCTGGGCATCCCGTTCACGGAGACCGGTCTCGTCGAGTCCTACCGCCAGGCCCTCACCCACCTCCATGAGGTCGGCGAGCCGCTGCGGCAGACCGCATAGTGGAAATGCCACGCGGGACCGCACAGTGGAACCGTGGGGCGAGTGCGCACGTTCTCACAGCAGGAGCGGCCCCACAGCCGCGGAGGAGGCGTCGAAATGTCGACACGCACAAAGATCGTGATCGGGGGAGTGGCCGTCGGCCTGCTCCTGATGCCGCTGCTCGGATTCTGGCTGTCGCTGCTGGTGGTGCTCGGCGTGCCGGCGGTGGCGTACCTGATGCTGGACCCGAGCCAGCGCCGCAGACTGCGGCGCGTCTCCCGCAAGGAGATCGGCCGCTGAGCACCGCCGTGGCGGCGCCCTGACGAACCGAGGCCCGCTCCGCCCCCCGGGGCGGGGCGGGCCTTCTCGCGTCGGGCGGGAGCACCGGGGCGGCCGGTGGAGGTCTCCGGCCAGGGCGCACCCTGCTCGCTGTACGCGCCCTGGCCGCGTGCGGAGCGGGCCCGGCTCAGGAGGGGTGCACGGCCACCTTCTCCAGCGCCTCCAGCAGCCCGGGCAGCTCCGGACCCCGACCCACCGGGACCACCTCGCCCGGCTCCTCGTCCAGCAGCAGGAAGGCGATGTCGTCCGTTTTGGCGACCATCGACCAGCCGGGGCCGTCGGCGCGCAGCATCCGGGCCCCGCCAGGGGCGAACGAGGAGCGCACCCGGCCGGGCGGCGGCGCGGACTCCACATAGGCCCTGGCCTGCTCCAGGACGCGGCGCACCCGCTCGCGCGGCCGGCTGCTCCCGTCCTCCCGGGCGTCGGCGGACGTCCCCGCGTCGGCATCATCGATCTGCCCCCGCCACTGCGCCCACCGCAGGGCCACCTCGTCGGCGCCCAGCCGGCGCTGTGCGGGACCCCAGGTGTCCATGTCCGGCGGGGCGAGCGGCGGCCGGTCACCCTCCTCGGGCGCGGGGTCGTGCGGTGCGGGCACGCCGGGCGCGGCGACCGCGACGGCCAGCGGCCAGCCGGGCAGTGCCGCGACCACGCTGTGCTCGTCGGGCGACAGGTCGTACTCCATCCCGCAGTCCCACGAGGCGATGGCGACGGCCACGAGCGACACGTCGTCGACCACGACCGTCCAGCGCGCACCGTCGGCGTCCTGACCGAGTACGAGCCCGTACCCCTCCGCGAACGGCTCCAGGTCCAGAGCCTGGCAGGCGGCCGGGTAGTCGTCGCCGAGCACGCTCGGGAACTGCGCCGGCGTGAGCAGCACCGCGGTCAGTACGTACAGCGAGTCGTCGTCGACGGTGTCTTCCGCCCCGGCCACGGCCACCTCCCCATCCCATCGTTTCGTCGGCGCACCTTAACCAGTGGGTAACCCGCGCGTCGAGTGCCGGCGGCCGCTAATTCGATCCGGCGGGCTGGGCTCCCGGGAGACCGAGAAGCCCGCGTGCGACGACCTCGACCGGCTCGTTCCGCTCGCGGGCGAGAGCGACCACGGCGCGGCAGGCGAGCTGGTTGACCCCGAAGACGAGGGCGTCCGGGGCGACCCAGCCGGCCGCCTCGTCCAGGCGGTCGTCGTCGTCCTCTATGGACGCCGTCACATAGGTCGCAGCCGCCTCGAACAGATTGTGCTGTCGCACGGACGGCTCGGGGGCCTTCGTCCGGGCCGGACGGGAGGCGAGGAAACTACGGAGCCGAGCGAGCACGGTGACCACCTTCTCCAGGGCGGCGGGACGCCGCCGATCAGTTCAAGTCTTCCATCGTCGCACCCCGTTCGAACGGCGACGGGAGAGTTCACGCCGCACCTGCCCGGTCGGGCGGCCACTCGTCCCGGCGTACAGGACGCCGGGGGTGAGCTGCCGTCGGATCAGCTGCCGGGCAAGCTCTCCTGACGGAGCGCCAGCGCGAGGAACCGGTCGTCCTCGTCGACGTAGGACGTCATCCGCCAACCCGAACCGGCCAGCAGCGGACGCAGATTGGGCTCGGCCCGCACGTCGTCGTCCGTGATCCGGCGGCCCTGGCGCGCGGCGAGCGCGGCCCGGCCCACGGGGTGGAACAGGGCGAGCCGGCCGCCCGGCCGCACGACACGGGCCAGTTCCCGCAGGTTCTCGGCGGGATCCGGCAGGTGAGAGATCAACCCCGCTCCGAAGACCGCGTCGAGCGAGCGGTCGGTCAGGGGCAACCGGGCCACGTCGGCCAGCAGCAGCCGGCCGCTGCTGCCACGCCCGGCGAGCCGGGCCCGGTGCAGCATCTCCGGCGTCAGGTCGACGCCGAGGACCACGCCGGTCGGGCCCACGGCGGCCCGCAGGGGCTCGAGGGCCCGGCCCGTGCCGCAGCCCGCGTCAAGCACCGCGTCCCCGGGGCGCAGACCCGTCTCGCCGACGGCGGCGGCGTAGGCGGGGCCGTCGTCGGGGAAGCGGCTGTCCCAGTCCGCGGCCCGGACGCCGAAGAACTCCTGGACCCGGGTGTGGTCATGCGCTGCGCGGTCGACGGCCATGGCCCCATGATCCGCCAAACGGGGCGGGTACGTCACGGCGTCGCCGCGGATTTCCCGCACGGCCGTGTCGGCTCGATCCCGCCGTGAACCCGGCGGCGCCCCGCGGGACCCGCCGCGCGCCCGGTCCGCGGCCCCTGCACATGACCGCACTGTGCACACGTTCGAGCGCTGCACGATCGTTCAGAAACATCTAGCTGTCATATTCCAGCAGCTTTCGAACTGAGCCCCCGACGCGCGCCCCCCTCGGGGCTAGCGTCCCTGAGCCATGGGACACCTGGACCACGCGGCCTTCGGCCTGCTCACACCCGCGCTGTCGTACCTGATGGCTGTCATCGGGGCGGCCCTCGGGCTGCGCTGTACCGTGCGCGCCCTCTCCGCCACCGGCCGATCCCGGCGCAACTGGCTGGTCACCGCCGCGTCCGCCATCGGCACCGGCATCTGGACGATGCACTTCGTCGCCATGCTCGGCTTCGCCGTGCGCGGCACCGACATCCGTTACCACGTGCCGCTGACCATCCTCAGCCTCGTCGTCGCCGTGCTCGTCGTCGGCGCCGGTGTGTTCTGCGTCGGCTACGGCCGCAACCGCGCCGTGGCCCTGCTGATCGGCGGACTCGCCACGGGGCTCGGCGTCGCCAGCATGCACTACCTGGGCATGGCGGCCCTGCGGCTGCACGGCACCGTGCACTACGACCCGCTCCTCGTCGCACTGTCCGTCGCCATCGCCGTCGTCGCAGCGACCGCGGCGCTCTGGGCGGCGCTGAACATCAGGTCGGCGATCGCGGTGGCCTTCGCGTCGCTCGTCATGGGAGCGGCCGTCAGCAGCATGCACTACACGGGCATGCTCGCCGTCGGCGTGGACGTCGCCCCGGCCGAGGGGAGCCTGCCGGGAGCCACGGCGATGCAGTTCATCTTCCCCCTCGCCGTCGGTCTCGGCTCGTACCTCTTCGTCACCTCCGCCTTCGTCGCGCTCTCCCCGACCGCCGGCGAGCACGCCGCCTACACCTCCGCCCAGCAGCCCGACCCGACTGCTCCCACCGCGCCCACCGTGTCCGCCGACCCGAGCACGTCCACCGCACGCACCACGCCCACGGCCACCGCCTAGCCGGTCCGGGCGACGCTGCCGCGCCCAGCACGTATCCGGAACGAGGAGCCCATGCGCACATCCCGTACGACCCCGGGCGGCGAGTCGCCGTTCCCGCACCCGCCACCGCACGGGCCGGCGGTCCGCGGGCGGCGGGCCCACGCAGGGCCGCCCGCTGTCGAGCACACCGGACAGGAACCACGTCCGCAGCAGCCCCCGTGGCCTGTCACCCAGCGGCGACTGTTCCAGCGGCCCAGGACGGTCCGCGCGAAGGTCATCTCGCTGCTGATGGTGCCCGTGCTCTCGCTGCTGGCGCTGTGGGGCTTCGCGACGGTCACCACCGCCCAGGACATGGCGCGGCTGAGCCAGGCCCAGCGCATCGACGAAGAGGTGAGCACACCCGTCGCCCTGGCCGTGGCCGCCCTCCAGGCCGAACGGCGTGCCGCCCTGCAACAGTTGAGCAGCCCCTCGAAGGAGCGGGCGGCCGCGCTCGGCGTCGAGGCCCGCCGTAGCGACGACGCGGTGCGCCGCCTGCGGCTCGACGACGCGCACACCGTCGCCGACGGCGGTGACACGCCGCAGGCCGTCGCCCGGCGCCTCGGCCGTTTCGTCTCGCTGGCCGGAGAGCTGGACACCGTGCGCACCGCCGTCCTCGAAGGCAGGACCTCCTGGGACAGGGCCTACCGGACCTACACCGACACCCTCGGCGCCGCGTTCGAGGTGGCCGGCGCGGTCGCCGCCGTCCAGGACCACGGGCCGGGCGCCGACGCGCGTGTACTCCTCGAATTCGGGAGGGCGGGCGAGATGCTGGCGCGCGAGGACGCGCTCGTCACCTCCGCACACATCGACGGCACCTTCGACGAGGACCGGCTGCGGACGTTCACCGGAACCGTCGCCGCGCGCACCGCTCTCGTCGAGGGTGCCGTGGCCGATCTGCGGGCCCCCGAGCGTGAGGCATGGCGCGAACTCACCGCGCAGCCCGCCCACCGGGCACTGCGCGCGGCCGAGGACCGGCTGTCGTCCGCGGCCGCGGGGCGCCAGGCCGCCAAGGCCGTGTCCGCCGGCGAATGGGACCAGGCGTACACCGCCGTCGTCGACGGCATGCGCGACATCGCCGCACAGGCACGCCGCGGTGCCGCCGAGCGGTCCGACCCGTTGGGCGGAGGCGTCCTCACCGTCGCGGGCGCGGCGGTCCTGCTGGGACTCGTGGCCGTCGCCGCGTCGCTCGTCATCTCCGTCCGGATCGGGCGTGCCCTCGTCGTCGAGCTGACCGTCCTGCGCAACAGCGCCCTGGAGATAGCACGGCGCAAACTGCCCCACGCCATGCGGCGGCTGCGTACAGGTCAGCAGATAGACATCCAGGCGGAGGCCCCGCCCGGCCCACCGGCGGAGGACGAGATCGGCCAGGTCTCGGAGGCGCTCGGCACCGTCCACCGCGCGGCCCTGAGCGCCGCCGTGGAGCGCGCCGAACTGGCGGACGGCATCTCCGGCGTCTTCGTCAACCTCGCCCGCCGCAGCCAGACACTGGTCCACCGCCAGCTCACCTTGCTGGACGCCATGGAGCGGCGCGCGGACGACCCGGGTGAACTGGGCGACCTCTTCCGGCTCGACCACCTCACCACCCGGATGCGCCGCCACGCGGAGAGTCTGATCATCCTGTCCGGCGCCGCCCCGGGACGGGCCTGGAGCAGGCCGGTCCCCCTGACCGCCGTCGTGCGGGCGGCGGTGTCCGAGATCGAGGACTACGCGCGGGTCGAGGTGCGCCAGCTGCCGGAGACGTCCGTCACGGGCGCGGCCGTCGCCGACATCACGCACCTGATGGCGGAACTGGTGGAGAACGCCGCCCAGTTCTCCCCTCCGCACACCAAGGTGCGGGTCACCGGCGAACCGGTGGGCAACGGCTACGTCCTCGAGATCGAGGACCGCGGGCTCGGCATGGGCAAGGACGCGCTGGCGGAGGCCAACCGCAGACTCGAGGAGTCGGAGGCCCTCGACCTGTTCGACAGCGACCGGCTCGGCCTGTTCGTCGTCAGCCGCCTCGCCGCCCGCCACAGCATCAAGGTCCATCTGCGGGCCTCGCCCTACGGCGGCACCACCGCCGTGATCCTGCTGCCCACCGATCTGCTGCAGCACGCTCTGCCCGGCGTCGACGGCGCGCGCGGCGCCCCCCGCGCGGAGACGGAGCCGCCGCGGGGCGCACCGCGCCCCGGCCTTTCCGCGCCCACCGCCCCGGCGCCCACCCCCTCTGCTTCTGCGCCCACCCCGCATCCGGCCGCACCCGCCGCACCGTTCACCGCCCGGGCCGGCCGTCCCGCGATCGGGGCGCCGCCCGGACAGGGGCCCGGACAAGGTGCACCGCCCACTCTGCGGGCACTGCGACTGCGGGACACGTCCACCGGGACCGGCGACGGTGAACTCCCGCGCCGGGTGCGGCAGTCCCACCTCGTGCCGCAACTGCGCGAGGCGCCGCGGCCCGAGGAGCACCGCGGCCCGGCGGAGGCCGACGACGCTGCCGAGCACCGCACCCCCGAACTGGTACGCGACCGGATGACCGCGTACCGCAACGGCTGGACCAGAGGCGGCGGCAGCGCGCCCGGCCCGACCGGCCCAGGCACCGAAGGAGACCACGCATGACCGAGCACGAGACGGCCGCGGCCCACTACCGGTTCGGCGACCTCGACTGGCTGCTGGACGATCTCGTACAGCGAGCCGGGCAGGTCCGGCACGCTGTCGTGCTGTCCAACGACGGCCTGCCGGTGGGCGCGTCCCACGCACTGAGCCGCGAGGACGCGGAACACCTGGCCGCCGTCGCCTCCGGTTTCCACAGCCTCGCCAAGGGCGCCGGGCGGCACTTCCACGCCGGCGGCGTACGGCAGACCATGGTCGAGATGGACGACGGCTTCCTCTTCGTGGCCGCCGCCGGAGACGGCTCCTGCCTCGCCGTACTCACCTCCGCCACGGCCGACATCGGACTGGTCGCGTACGAGATGGCCCGCCTTGTCAAGCGCGTCGGCGAACACCTGCGCACGCCGCCGCGCGTCGAGGCGACATGAGCGGCGCAGGCACCGGACCGAACGGCACCGGACCGAACGGTGGACCGAGCGGGGTCGCCCCGGACGGCTCCCAAGAGGCGGGCACCGGGCCGGCGCGCTTCGGGCGGACGGGTCTCGGGTCCGGCGGCTTCGGGGAGGCCGCCGCCGGTCCCGCCGGTTTCGGGCCCGCAGGCACAGGGCCCACCGGCAGTCAGTGGTACGACGCGGAGGCCGGCCCCCTGGTCCGTCCGTACGCGATGACCGGCGGACGCACCAGGCCGGGCCCCAGCAACGTACGGTTCGACCTCATCGCGCTCGTCGTCGTGGACACCGAGGGCCCCGGCCCGGAAGCGGAGTCCCTGCTCGGCCCGGAGCACCGGGTGCTGCTGACACTGTGCCGGTGCGAGACCCAGTCCGTGGCGGAGCTCGCCGCCGACGCCGACCTGCCGGTCGGTGTCGTGCGGGTGCTGCTGGGCGACCTGCTCGAAGCGGGGTTCGTGAAGGTCCGCCGGCCGGTGCCACCGGCGCAACTGCCCGACGAGCGGATCCTCAGAGAAGTGATCGAGGGGCTGAGAGCGCTGTGAAGACCGAGGCGAGCAGGCGGCACACGGCGGCGCCGACGGCGCTTCAGCGCGAGGACGTCCTGCGTGCCCATTCCTCTCGCGTCAGCGCGTACTCGACGTCCCCAGCTCGGAGCCCTCGATCTGCTCCGGCCACTCCTCGAAGAAAGTGCGGACGAAACGCAGGCCCGCCTTCTCCATCACACGACGCGAACGGGTGTTGACCGTCATCGTGTTGGCGGTCACACGCTCCACACCGAGCTCGGAGAACCCCTTGTGGATCAGCGCCAGAGACCCCTCGGTCGCAAGTCCCCGGCTCCATGCCGCCCGTCCCAGGCGGTACCCGAGCTCGACCTCGCGGCAGCTGTCCTCGGACCCGGGGCGGAAGACGAACCAGCCCAGGAACCGGCCGGACCCGCGCTCCTCGGCCACCCAGAAGCCCGGACCGCCGCAGCACCGGTAGCGGTGCAGGAGGCGCGGCATGACCTCGCGCTCCACCTCACCGGGCGCGGACGGCTGCCCGCCGTTGATGTACCGCATCACTTCCGCGTCGTCGACGATGCCGCGCACTTCGCCGGCGTCGGCGTCGGTGAAGGCGCGCAGGGTCAGCCGGCCGGTCTCCAGGAACACACGCATGGTCCGATCCTGGGCCACCCCGCCCGCCGGGTGCATCCGATTTCCACCCGCACACCCACTCCGGAGAGAAGCGACCGATGGTTTCCCAGATCCTGGACGGCACCAGTGAGGACAGCACCGCCCTCGCGCTGAAGATCCTGGTCGCCGGCGGCTTCGGCGTCGGCAAGACCACCCTCGTCGGCGCGGTGAGCGAGATCCGGCCGCTGCGGACGGAGGAACAGCTCAGCAGGATCGGCCGCAGCGTGGACGACACGGAGGGCGTCGACCGCAAGACCACGACGACCGTCGCCATGGACTTCGGCCGCATCACCATCCGGTCCGGCCTGTCGCTCTATCTGTTCGGGACACCCGGCCAGGACCGCTTCTGGTTCCTGTGGGACGAGCTCTCCCAAGGAGCTCTCGGCGCGGTGGTCCTCGCCGACACTCGGCGGCTGTGCGACTGCTTCCCCGCCGTGGACTACTTCGAGCACCGCCGGATCCCGTTCGTCGTCGCTGTGAACTGCTTCCCGGGCGCGCGTACCTTCGCCGCCGAGGACGTCTCCCGGGCCCTCGACCTGGACGAGGGGACTCCCGTCGTGCTGTGCGACGCCCGGGAACGCGACTCCGGGAAGGAGGTCCTGGTACGCCTCGTCGAGTACGCAGGACGCTTCCATACGGCCCGGATCCTCGGCACGGCGGACCAGCCGCGGTGACAGCGGCCACCCAACGCACCTTGCCCTGCGCCGCGCCGTGCGAAAGGCTTACGGGCGAACGCGGGGCCACGGGGAACGTACGAGCGGGGAGGACGAACGACCATGGCGTTGGACAAGGGACTCGACTGGCTGCTGGACGACCTGACAAAACGGGTCGAACACGTCAGACACGCACTCGTGCTGTCCAACGACGGGCTGGTGACCGGCGCCAGTACCGGTCTCGCACGCGAGGACGCGGAGCATCTCGCCGCCGTCTCCTCGGGCCTGCACTCCCTCGCGAGGGGATCCGGCCGCCACTTCCGTGCCGGCCGGGCACGACAGACGATGGTCGAGTTCGACGAGGCGCTGCTCTTCGTGACGGCGGCGGGGGAGGGCAGCTGTCTGTGTGTCCTCACGGCCGCAGAGGCAGATGTCGGCCAGGTCGCGTACGAGATGACCCTCATGGTCAACAGGGTCGGCGAGCACCTGGGCGTCGAGGCGCGCCAGCCCGGCGGCAGCCCCTTCTGACTCCTTCCCGCCTACGGTCGGGCACGTTGTCCACAGGCCGCGGCGGTATGTCCTCGCTCCGGGCTACGGTCGTCACCGAGAGTATCCACAGCTCACGGGGAGACCGGCATGACGGTACGGCAGACGTCCACGACCAGCCTCGGACTCGGTAGGGCCGCGCAGGAACTGGCTCTGAAGCGCGGCGAGTTGGAGCTCGCGCTCCAGCTGGGCCAGGTGCGTGCGGTACAGGACGACAGTGGAGGGCCGCCTCGCGTCGAGCGGCGGGAGATCGACCGGCTCCGGGCCGGGCACGGCTTCGCCGCCGCACTGCGGGAGCGGTTGCGGACGGTCGGCACGGTGGACGGCGCGGAGCTGGCGTCCATCAGCCAGGGCCGTTTTCTGCGGCTGGCCCGCACCGGTCATTTCGCGCCGGTGCGCTTCTACGTCAACCGCTACCACGCCGTGGTGTGGCTCTATCTCGCCGAGGAAGTGCTGGACTTCGCCCGCGACCATGCGCCGCTGCTCACCGGCAGGACACCGCCCGACGTCCGCGCGCTGCTGGCGACCGGTGAGGACCGGCGACCGCGCAATTGGCGGGGGCGGCGGCTCGGCCAGTTGTTGCGCGCGAGTTCCGATCCATGGCGGCGGGCAGCGGCGATCGCCGCCGTCCTCGATCCCGTGACCGTCGCCGGGGTCGTTCCTGATCCCTACGAGCGCTCCCTTCTGAGTGTCCTCCGCCCGGAGATGGTGCCCGCACCGCCGAAGTCGCTCCGCGGGAGGGAGATCGTGGAGCGCCTGGTGACCGCCGACCACGCCGACGAGATTCTGTGGCACCGGGCGAGCCTCGCCGATGCGTTGCGGGAGGCGCGCGAACACTCCGCGGCCCCCGTCGCGCGCCACGGGCGCCGGGTGCGGCACTCGCCCGCGCTCCCCGCACGGGCCCCCACCGCGCGGCCCCGCAGCCCGCCGTCCCGCACCGTGCCGTGGCCGTGGCCGCGACCGTGGCCGCACGCCCCCTCCCCGTACAGCGTCCGGGGAGCTCGCGTCCGTGGAGCCGGCAGTCGAGCGCCCGGCAGTCGAGCGCCCGGCCGTCGAGCGCTCAGCCTTCGAGTCCCCGGCCTTGGGACGCCCGGCGCGGGAGCGGTTCGCGGGGGACGGCGCGCGGGCTGCTGGGGCGGCTGTGGCGGAGCCGGGCAGGGCGGGCATGAAGCTGCGCTGTTGGCCCGCTTAAGAAAACCTCGATGGACGTGACGCTCCGAGCTGGGCAAATTGGAGCCCGTCCAGTGATCGGGGCCGTATTTTCGATATTCGGTCACTGCGATCGCCCTGTCCGTCACCATGCCTGGAGCCGCACCGATGAAGGCACTTGTCAAGCAGCATGCCGAGCCCGGCCTCTGGCTCATGGACGTGCCGGAGCCGGAGACAGGACCGGGCGACGTGCTGATCAAGGTGCTGCGCACCGGCATCTGCGGCACCGATCTCCACATCAGGTCCTGGGACGGCTGGGCCCAGCAGGCCGTCACCACTCCGCGCGTCCTCGGACACGAGTTCGTCGGTGAGGTGGCCGCGATCGGCGCGGACGTCCAGGACATCGCCGTCGGCGACATCGTCAGCGGCGAGGGCCATCTGGTGTGCGGCAAGTGCCGCAACTGCCTCGCCGGCCGCCGTCACCTGTGCCGCAGCACGATCGGCCTCGGCGTCGGCCGCGACGGGGCGTTCGCCGAGTACGTGGCGCTGCCCGCCTCCAACGTGTGGGTGCACCGCACCAAGGTGGACCTCGACGTCGCCGCCATCTTCGACCCCTTCGGCAACGCTGTGCACACCGCGCTCTCCTTCCCCCTGGTCGGGGAGGACGTGCTGATCACCGGTGCCGGCCCCATCGGGATAATGGCCGCCGCGGTCGCCCGGCACGCCGGCGCGCGCAACGTCGTCATCACCGACGTCAGCGAGTCCAGGCTCGCGCTCGCCCGCAAGGTCGGCGCGACCCTCGCGGTCAACGTCGCGGAGACCGACATCGCCGCGGCGCAGCGGCAGCTCGGCCTCAAGGAAGGTTTCGACATCGGCCTGGAGATGTCCGGCCGCCCCGAAGCCGTACGCGACATGGTCGACAACATGACGCACGGCGGCCGTATCGCGATGCTCGGCCTGCCTGCCGAGGAGTTCGCCGTCGACTGGTCGAAGATCGTCACGTCGATGATCACCATCAAGGGCATCTACGGACGGGAGATGTTCGAGACCTGGTACGCGATGACCGTCCTGCTGGAAGGCGGCCTCGACCTCAGCCCCGTGATCACCGGCAGCTACGGCTACCAGGACTTCGACGCGGCCTTCGACGAGGCCGCCACCGCCCGCAGCGGCAAGATCATCCTCGACTGGACCGTCTGAGTCCCGCATCCCCGCGTCCGAGCCCCAGACTAGGAGAACTCCTCATGTACGCGTCCGTCCGCGACGACCTGCGTGCCACGATCGACGAGATCCGCGCTGCCGGTCTCTACAAGCCCGAGCGCGTCATCGGCACGCCACAGAGCGCCTCCGTCGCCGTCACCGCGGGCGGCGCCCCGGGCGATGTCCTCAACTTCTGCGCCAACAACTACCTCGGTCTCGCCGACCACCCCGAGGTCGTCGCCGCCGCCAAGGACGCGCTCGACCGCTGGGGCTACGGCATGGCGTCCGTCCGCTTCATCTGCGGCACCCAGGAGATCCACAAGGAGCTCGAGCAGCGTCTCGCCGCGTTCCTCGGCCAGGAGGACACGATCCTCTACTCCTCCTGCTTCGACGCCAACGGCGGCGTGTTCGAGACGCTCCTCGGCCCCGAGGACGCCGTCATCTCCGACGCCCTCAACCACGCCTCCATCATCGACGGCATCCGCCTCTCCAAGGCCCGCCGTCACCGCTACGCCAACCGCGACCTCGCCGACCTCGAGCAGCAGCTCAAGGAGACGCAGGACGCCCGCCGCCGCCTGATCGTCACGGACGGCGTCTTCTCCATGGACGGCTATGTCGCCCCCTCGACCAGATCTGCGACCTCGCCGACCGCTACGACGCCATGGTCATGGTCGACGACTCGCACGCCGTCGGCTTCGTCGGCCCCGGCGGCCGCGGCACGCCCGAACTGCACGGTGTGATGGACCGCGTCGACATCATCACCGGCACCCTCGGCAAGGCCCTCGGCGGCGCCTCCGGCGGCTACGTCGCCGCCCGCGCGGAGATCGTCGAGCTGCTGCGCCAGCGCTCCCGCCCGTACCTCTTCTCCAACTCCCTCGCCCCGGTGATCGCCGCCGCCTCCCTCAAGGTCCTCGACCTGCTGGAGTCCGCCGGTGACCTGCGGGAGAAGCTCGCCGCCAACACCAAGCTCTTCCGCACCGAGATGGCGGCGGCCGGCTTCGAGATCCTGCCCGGCGACCACGCCATCGCGCCCGTCATGATCGGCGACGCCGCCGAAGCCGGACGCATGGCGGAGCTGCTGCTCGAGCGCGGGGTCTACGTCATCGGGTTCTCCTACCCGGTCGTCCCCATGGGGCAGGCGCGGATCCGCGTCCAGCTGTCCGCGGCGCACTCCACCGAGGACGTGACGCGGGCCGTGGCGGCCTTCGTCGACGCACGCGCGACAATGGGCGGGTGATCGACCCCCGGCGGCTGCGAATCCTGCGGGCCGTGGCGGACCACCGTACGGTGACCGCCGCGGCCTCCGCGCTCTACCTGACCCCATCGGCCGTGTCCCAGCAGCTCAACGCGCTGGAGCAGGAGACCGGCCACGCCCTGCTGATCCGCAGTGGCAAGGGCGTGCGGCTGACGGCGGCGGGCGACATCCTGCTCACCCACACCCACTCCGTGCTGGCCCAGCTGGAACGGGCGGAGGCGGAGCTCGCCGAGTACGCGGGCGGCGTGGCCGGCGAGGTGAGCGTCGCCGCGTTCGCCACGGGCATCGCCGAGGTCGTGGCCCCGGCCATAGACCGGCTCTCGAAGACCCGCTCCGGCATTCGGGTGCGTGTGCGGGACGCGGAGGGTGACGAGAGCCTGCCGCTGGTGCTCGACGGGGAGGCGGACCTGGCGGTCGCGGTGGAGTACCGGGGCGCTCCCGGCGCGGGCGACCGCCGGCTCGCCCGGGTGCCGCTGTACGCGGAGCCGTTCGACGCCGTGCTGCGCGCCGACCATCCGCTCGCCGCGAAGGACCGTGTGGAGCTCGCCGAGTTCGCCGACAGCGACTGGATCGGGCCTTATCCGGGCAATCCGTGCCACGACATGGTGCTGCTGGCGTGCGAGCTTGCCGGGTTCGAGCCGCGTCTGCTGCATTCTTCCGACGACTTCCGTGCCGTCGTCGCTCTCGCCGGAGCGGGCGCCGGGGTCGCGCTGGTGCCGCGCTCCGCTCTGCGCGGCATGGAACTGCGTGACACGGTCGTGCGGCCTGTCGCGGGCCCGGCGGCCACCCGCCGGGTCTTCGCCGCGGTCCGTCTCGGCGCGGAGGCCCATCCGCTGATCCGGCCGGTGCTCGACGCCCTGGCGCACACCGCGCAGGGTCTGTCCACGGACTGACCGGCGTCCGGCGCCGGACGGGGCGCGCGGGCCGCGATCAGGGCGGCCCCACTGTGGGAGAGGCTGCCGCGGACCACCCGGTCCGAGGTCGGACCGGCCGGGCGCTAGGAGACCTCGGCCTCCATCGCCTTCTTCAGGTTCTCCAGTGTCGTTCGGATGTTGCGGCGCTGGAACTCGGCGAAGGTGTGGCCCCGCGTCGCCAGCTTGTCGAAAGCGTTGGCGACGACGTCGGGCCAGGCGCGGCGGTCGTCGATCCAGGTCTCCGTCACCCGTGTCCCGCCGCCGGCGGCGCGCTCGAAGCGGTACTCCCAGGTCGCGATGCGTCCGGGAAGCACAGGCCGCCGCCTGCCGATGGCGCGTACCCGGAACGCGAACCGCTCGCCGGGATCGGCGGCCGTGACGGTGCAGCGGGTGGTCCAGCTGACCGGCCCGCGCGTGTTGCGGCCGTCGAAGACCATGCCGACGTAGGCCTGTTCGCCACCGCTGCGCACGGTCGCGCCGCGGTTCTCGGGGCTCCAGCGCCCCATCAGCGCGGGATTGCTCACATGCGCGTAGATCATCGAGGGGGCGGCGCCGATCACGACGCTGTCCGAGACGCTGAGTATGCGAACCATGCGTACGACTCCGATCATCGTGGGCGTCCGACGCTATCGCGCCGCGTCCGGTCGTCGTGCCGAGGGGCGGCCGTGTCCAAGTCGGGCATCTTCTGCGGCTGTTGGGCAATGTGGTGCACACGCGTACCGCATGCCGCGGCGGCGCGGAGCGGCGCGCCGAGGACCGTGCCTGGGCAGGTTCCGGGCACCGTCGACCGTACGGCGGAGTGCCCCTGGGGCGAACAGAGGGCCGGGACTCGAGCGAGAAGTCTCTGCGAGAGCACGTCGTGGCGCTTTGCGGACCGGCCCTGTGGGCAGCTTCAATACGGCCAAACCTCTCATAAGGCGCGTGATCGGAGAATCGCGATGCTTATTCATGCGGTTGACCGGGGAGTCCTGGTCGTCACGATCCGCGTCGACATCGACATCACCGCCCGGGCGGTCACGGCGGAGAACATCGCGCGTCTTGTCCGCTGCCATCTGCCGCTGCCGGTGGTCGTCGTGCTCGCGGCGCCGGTGGTCGGTGCCGCCACCCTCAGTGCGGTGCTCCGTGTCCATCGCACGTGCAGCGGTCTGCGGGTCCCGTTGTCCGTCGCCACGCCGAGCGCCGCCGCGCGACGCGTGCTGAGGGCGAGCGCCGATCCTTCCCGTTTCCCGCTGGGTGTGTTCGCCACAGCCGACAGCGCGATCGCCGCAGCGGCCGCCACCACCGCCCACGACGCCTCGGCGTGACCGGCCTTCGTCGGCGTGACGGCGTGACCGCCCGTCCGTCGGCGTGACGGCGTGACGGGTGCGACCTGTCCCGAGTGCGGTCGTAGCGGTCGGGCATGGCGGTCACGGGGGGCGGCGCCGTCCGTGGGGGTCGGCGTGAGGCGGCCCCGCCCCGGCGGGAAGGCGTTTCCGGCGGCAGCGAGGAGACCGTGCGGGCAGCGGGGACAGGCGCGCAGCGCCCCTCATCTCGCGGCAACGCTGTCGCAGTTGACGGGTCCGCAGCGGACACGTTCTTCTGTGGACCGTGTCCTCACTTCGCATCCAGCAGGTGGACGACGATGCCATGCTCCGTGACTGGCAGCACGTCCACAACTCGATCATCCCTTCGCACCTCCTGTCGCTCGACGAGGTCCGCGAGCGCTCCACGCGCCATCGACTGACCGTGGCGTACCTCTGCGACGTCCTCGTCGGCTGCTCGACCGTTCGGCTGCCGAGGGACGGCACGCCGACCGCCACGGTCATCTCCAGGGTGCTCCCCGCCCACCGTCGCCAGGGCATCGGCGGGCAACTCTACGAGCGGGAGTTGGCAGAGGCGCACGCACTCGGTGCGGATGTGATCGAGACGGTCGTGCTCGCGTCCAACGAGGACGGGCTCCACTTTGCCCGGTCCCGGGGGTTCACCGAGGTCGAGCGGTATCTCCTGCCGGGCGACAGCGTGCCCTACATCGACCTCCGGCTGTCCTGAGGCCGTCCCGCCGGGCGGTGCGCGACGACGAGGGCCGGCCGCTCAGCGGCTCACCGAGTGCCACGCACCGTGCGGCGTGGTGCCCGGCCGCCCCCGCCTTCGGGACCCGGGACGGGCAAAGCGCAGTGACATCAACGAGGTTGGCGTGGATTGATATGGGCATGCCAATTGAGCCGCGTGCCCCACACCGCCGGCCGACCAGGAGGACGCATTGCGCAGCACATCACGTATCCGCAGGGTCTCGCTCGTTCTCGGCAGCGCAGTCGTGCTCGTCATGGCGTCTTCCGGCAGCGCCGTCGCCGCCCCGCCCGCAGCTCTGCCGGCCGACGCGGACGGACTGGAGCAGACCTTCCAGCCGGCCTTCGACTACGACACGGACGGGTGCTATCCCACACCCGCCGTCGGACCTGACGGGACCATAGCCACCGGGCTCAACACGACCGGTGCGGTCAACGGCCAGTGCCGTGACGCCTGGGACCTCGACAACACCAACGGATACGCGCGCCACAAGTGCAACAACGGCTGGTGCGCGATCATGTACGGCCTCTACTTCGAGAAGGACCAGGCCGTCGCCGGCAGCGGACTGGGCGGGCACCGCCACGACTGGGAGCACGTCGTGGTGTGGGTGCAGAACAACGAGGCGCGGTACGTGTCCACCTCCGCCCACGGCAACTTCGGCATCCACGGCCGGGACCGCGTCCGGTGGGACGGCACACACCCCAAGATCGTCTACCACAAGGACGGCATAGGCACGCACTGCTTCCGCCTGGCGAACTCCGACGACGAGCCGCCGGAGAACCACTACCACGGATGGCAGTTCCCCCGCCTTGTCGGCTGGAACGGCTACCCGGCCGGGCTGCGCGACAAGCTGAGCCAGGCTCAGTTCGGCAGTGCCGTCTTCGGTCTGAAGGACGGGAACTTCAACCACCACCTGGAGAAGGCCAAGCCGGCCGGTATCCCCTTCGACCCCCACGCCTGAGGACGCCGCCGGGAGTGGACAGGTAGGTCAGGTACGCGCGTCCCCTGATGGCGACGGTCCACGGACCCGTGGCCCGGGCATCCTTCGAAGGATGCCCGGGCCACGGGCCTTCCTGGGCGGCGGAGACGGACCGGCAGTGGCGCGGCACCCGCCCGGGAGGCCGTTTCAGCGCCTCAGCGGTTCATCTGGTGGCCGCCCACTTCTGGTTGGCGGCTCCTGTACAGGTCCAGAGCTGGAGCCGGGTTCCGTCGGCGGAGCTGTTACCGCTGGCGTCGAGGCACTTGTTCGCCTGGGGATTGACGATGTCGCGCGCCGCGTTCGCGTCCCAGCGCTGGGCTCCTGAACCGTTGCAGTCCCAGAGTTGTGCGAGGGTTCCGTCAGCGGTACCGCCGCCGGCGGCGTCGAGGCACTTGCCGAGCGCCCTGATGGTGCCGTCGCTGCCCACGCTCCAGCGCTGGGCCGCGGTGCCGTTGCAGTCGTAGAGCTGTACGGGGGTGCCGTTGGCGGTGTTCGCTCCTGCCACGTCCACGCACTTGCCGCCGATGCCGGTGATCGGCCCGCCGGTCGCCGGGCTGTCACCCGTGGTGACCCGTACATGGTCCACGACGAGCTGCTGGGGGAAGACCGTGCTGCCGTCGGGGTCGCCGGGCCAGTAGCCGCCGACCGCGAGATTCAGGATGATGAAGAACGGCTTGTCGAACACCCACTGGCGGCCGCCCAGATCGGCAGGCGTACGGGTCTGGTAGACGTTGCCGTCCACCGACCATGTCACCTTGTTCGGTGACCAGTCGACGGCGAAGGTGTGGAAGGCGTCCGCGAAGGCCTGACCACCGGGGAGCGTGTATCCGGCGCCGATACCGCCGGAACCCGAGTAGCCGGGGCCGTGCAGGGTGCCGTGGACGGTGGACGGTTCGAAGCCGACGTTCTCCATGATGTCGATCTCGCCCGAGGCCGGCCAGCCGATCTGCCCGATGTCGTTCCCGAGCATCCAGAAGGCGGGCCACATGCCCTGCCCGCGGGGCACCTTCAGCCGCGCCTCGACCCGGCCGTAGGTGGTGGTGAACTTGCCCGCGGTGTTCAGCCGGGCCGAGGTGTACTCACAACGTCCGTACCAGCACTGGTAGTTGCCGGGGTTCTCGCGGCGGGCGGTGATGACCAGATGGCCCTGCCCGTCGAGCACGGCGTTCCGGTTGCCGGCCGTGTAGTACTGCCGCTCGTGGTTGTTGACGTTGTCGCCGGTCTCGATCTGCCACTTGCCACTGTCCACGGCGGAGCCGGCCGGACCGTCGAATTCGTCGGAGAACGTGACGGCGGCGGCCTCGGCGGCCGGCCGGAGAGCGTGATCCGCCTGTGACGAAGGTGCGGGCGCGCCGGTCGCCAGTCCGGTGCCGACCGTGGCCAGGACCAAGGCGGAGACAACGGTCGCGAGCAGGCGCCGTGGGGAGCGCGGGGAGTCCATGACTCTCCCTTCCGTTGTGTGAGGGAGGAAGGGGCTCCTGTCATGGATATGACAGCAGCTTAGTTCATTACGTGATTTAAGAAGTGAACTAAGTGAGTGTCAAGAGTTTGGTACGGACCTGGCGGCGAGGCGTCTTCGGATGCCGCCGCTCCGCAAAAGGGAGCGCTTGCAATCAAATGCGTCTGCAACTATTGTCGACGCTCGTAAGCCGCACTCGCAATCCTCTGAAAGGTCCTCCCCATGCCTCTAGCGCTGCTGGCCCTGGCTGTCGGTGCCTTCGGCATCGGCACCACCGAGTTCGTGATCATGGGGTTGCTCCCCGAGGTCGCGGCCGACTTCGGGGTCTCGATCCCCACCTCGGGTCTGCTGGTGACCGGCTACGCCCTGGGCGTGGTCGTCGGCGCCCCGCTGATGACCGCACTCGGCTCCAAGGTGTCCCGCAAGCGGATGCTGATGCTGCTGATGGGCCTCTTCGTGCTGGGCAACGTCCTGTCGGCCCTGGCGCCCACCTTCGGCATGATGCTCACCGGCCGGATCGTGGCCTCCTTGGCCCACGGTGCGTTCTTCGGTATCGGCTCCGTCGTGGCGGCAGGACTGGTCGCCCCGGACAAGAAGGCGGGCGCGATCGCGATGATGTTCACCGGCCTGACCGTCGCCAACGTGGTCGGTGTCCCCGGGGGCACCCTGATCGGCCAGTCCATCGGCTGGCGCACCACCTTCGTGATCGTCGCCCTGCTCGGTGTCATCGGCCTGTTCGGCATCGCCCGGCTCGTCCCCGACATGCCGAGGCCGCAGGGCGTGCGGCTGCTCGACGAGGTGGCTGCCTTCAGGAACGCCCAGGTGCTGCTGGCCATGGCGATGACCGTCCTCGGCTTCGGCGGCGTGTTCGCCGCCATCACCTACATCGCGCCGATGATGACCGAGGTCGCCGGCTTCGCCGACACGTCCGTCACCTGGCTGCTCGTCCTCTTCGGAGTCGGCATGGTCGGCGGCAACCTGCTCGGCGGCAAGTACGCCGACAAGCACCTCATGCCCCTGCTCTACACGACTCTGACCGCACTCGCCGTGGTCCTGGCCCTGTTCACCGTCACCGCGCACCACAAGGTCCTGGCCGCCCTCTCGATCCTGCTGATCGGCGCCCTCGGTTTCGCGACCGTGCCCCCGCTGCAGAAGCGCGTGCTGGACCAGGCGCACGGCGCCCCGACCCTGGCCTCCGCCGTCAACATCGGCGCCTTCAACCTCGGCAACGCGCTGTCCGCCTGGCTCGGCGGCATCGTGATCGCCGCCGGCATGGGGCTCACCGCCCCCAACTGGGTCGGAGCCGTCCTTGCCGCCGCCGCGCTCGTCCTCGCGGTCCTCTCCGCCTTCCTCGAACGCCGGAATTCCCGCCGAGGCAGCCGTGCCCTCGCCGGTTCCCCGGCCGCGGATCCGGCCACCGCGAACCTCGGCACCATGCCCGCGGCCGTTACGACCGCAGAACCGGCACCGGTCACCGCGGCACGCCGCTGACCCCCCGACCACCACCGCAGAACCGCACGAGCAAGCAGCGGTACCCCACCGCATCCCAGAACCGCACGAGCAATCAACGGAACCGCACCGCACGGAGCGATCCGCGGAACCGCACCGCCAAAATCAGGAGACCCACCCCCATGAGCACCACCGCCACCGCCCCGCTGACCGTCCAGGACGCGGAGACCCTGCTCGACGCGGCCCGCGCCGCCGCAGAGGCCGCCGGCGTCACCGTCGCCGTCAGCGTCCTCGACGCGGGGGGCCATCTGCTGGCCTTCCGCCGCGACGACCAGGCGGTGCTGATCGCCGGCGAGACCAGCACCCGCAAGGCGTACACCGCGCTCCAACTGGGCGCCCCCACCGCCGACCTCGTCGACGCCGTGCAGCCCGGCGGCCTGTTCCACACCCTGCCGACCGCGCTCGACCGGCCGCTGCTCTTCATCGCCGGCGGCATACCGGTCTTCCGCGACGGACGGCTCGTCGGTGCCGTCGGCGTCGGCGGCGGCGCTCCGGAGCAGGACCACGGCTTCGCCGCCGCTGCCGTCACCGCGCTGGACGGCGACACGCGCACGGACGAGGACCTCGCCGCCTGACGTCCGAGGAACCCGACCCGGCCCGCACGCCGCCGCTGTGGCATCACCTGCCGCAGCGGCGGCGGCGCATGTCCGGCCGGCGCCCGGGTCAGACCACGGCGCCCGAACGGTCCCTCGCCTTGCCTCCCTCCTTTGCCGGCTTCACGCGCCCGGACCCGCCGGCGCCGCGTGACTCGGGGTACCGGGACTGGAGGAGGAGCGCCACGGGCATCGCGGTGAAGACGGTGGACGCCGTTCCGAGCACCACTCCCGCGAGCAGGGCGATGGAGAAGTCGGTCAGCGAGTCACCGCCCAGGACGGCCAGCGCGACGAGGACGAACAGCGCCCCCATGCCCGTGTTGACCGTCCGGGGCAGGGTCTGCGCGACGGCCCGGTCCGCCAGGGACTCCAGCGGGATCGAGCCGCCGGTCCTGCGGAGTTCGCGCAGTCGGTCGAGCACGACGACCGTGTCGTTGACCGAGTAGCCGACGACGGTCAGCAGTGCGGCGAGGAAGACGCTGTCCATCGGCTTGCCGAGCCAGGCGAACAGACCCACCACCAGTGCCACGTCCTGTGCCATCGCGACGACGGCGGCCGTCGCGAACGTCCACCGGAACCGCACGGACAGATACAGCAACTGTGCCGCTACCGCGACGCCGAGCGCGATCAGCGCGTACAGGCGCAGCTCGCTGCCCAGACTGGGACCGATGAGATCGTCGCGTTCCACGGTCAACTGCCCTGCCACGTCGTCGAGCGCGCCGCGGATCCGCTCCTGCTCGTCGTCGCCGCGTTCCTTGGTGCGTACGGAGAAACCGTTGTCGTCGGTCGACTGCACGACCGCGTCGGGGAATCCGGCGCCGACGACCGCCTCGCGGGCCGTGTCCGCGTCGACGGACCGTTCGGCCGTGTACTGCACGGCCCGGCCGCCGGTGAACTCCACCCCGAACTCCGCCCCGCGCACGCCGACCCCGGCGATCGCGAGGAGCAGCAGCCCCGAACAGATCCCGAGCCAGCGGCGCCGATGCCGCATCAGGCGCGGTGTACGCCGGGCGAGCCGCTCACGCAGCCGGCCCGGCCCGGCCATGCCTGTCAACTCGGGACGGCGCCGGACGTACGGCACGCTCAGCGCCCACTCGGCGAGCAGCCGGGTGATCAGCATGGCCGAGACCATCGACGCCAGCACGCCGATGGCGAGGGTCACCCCGAAGCCCTTCACGGGGCCGGTCGCGAACACGAACAGCAGCCCTGCGGCCAGCAGCGTGGTGATGTTCGAGTCGGCCACCGCGCTCCACGCCTTGCTGAACCCGGTCCGCAGCGCGGACTTCAGGTCGCGGCGCCTGGCGCCGCCCCGGCCTCCCGGGCGTGCGAACTCCTCCCGGGCGCGTTCGAAGACGAGCACGTTGGCGTCCACGGCGATGCCGATGGCCAGCACGAACCCGGCGAGCCCGGGCAGGGTGAGCGTCGCCCCGAGTGCCACCACGGCGGCGTACGAGATCAGCCCGTAGAGCGTGAGCGCCACGGTGGCCAGCAGGCCGAGGAGCCGGTACACGACGATGACGAACAGGCCGGTGCAGAGCAGTCCGATCACCGCTGCCGCTGCGCTGGCCCGGACGGCCTCCGCGCCCAGCGTCGGTCCCACGGTGCTCTGTTCCACGGTCGTCACCGGCACGGGCAGCGCGCCGCCCTTCACCAGAGCGGCCAGGTCGCGGGCCTCGCCCGGGGTGAATCCGCCGGTGATCTGCGCGGAGCCGCCCGTGATGCCCGCCCCACAGGGCACGCTGCTCTGCATACCCGGCGCCGACACCACCGCGTCGTCGAGGACGATCGCGACCCTGCGCGCTGGATCGGCGGGCGCCGCGCAGGCCGCTTCGCCCGTGACGCGTGCCCACTGCTTCGCCGCGTCGCCGTGGAAGGAGAGGTCGACGGTCCAGCCGCGGCCCTCGAGGGTGTCGAGCACCGCCTCCGCGTCCTCGACCCCGTCACCGGTGAGGGCGGGCGGGCCGAGCCGCAGGAACTGCCCCGGTGCGTCGGGGTCTGCGAGGACACGCGCGCCGTCCTTCCCGGGAGCGCGCGCGGGTCCCGCCGAGGTGCCGGTGACGGGGTGGAAGGTCAACTGCGCGGTGCGGCCGATGACCTTCGCGGCCTCGCGGGGGTCCTTCAGGCCGGGAAGTTCGACGACGATGCGCCGCTCCCCGGAACGCGCGAGAGAGGGCTCGGTGACACCGAGCCCGTCGACGCGCCGGCGCAGCACCTCCATCGCCCGGTCGGTGGCCTCCGGGTCGGCGGTCACGGTGGGGGAGTCCCGGGTCTCGAGGACGATACGGGTTCCGCCCCGCAGATCCAGGCCGAGCCGGGCCGGTGTGGTCAGGGCGACGTACAGGGACACGGCGACGACGGCGAGCGCGAGCAGCGCCCGCCAGAACGTTGCGCGAGATGACATGGGTGCTCCACGGGCAGCACGCAGGCGCGCCCGGCGCCTGCGCTGATTGAGGACGCGGGGAAGAGGACGTCACGCGCACCGGTCCGCGGACACGCAGCGGTACCGGACGGCGGACGCCTTGGGGCCCTGCCGGCGGATCGCCGTGACAGGCCCCGGAACGTCAGCTGTGCCGGGTGGAGGGGGGACCGCGGGTGTGCCGCGGGTCGTACACGCCGGAGGGCGGGGCGCGCTCCTGGCACGGACCGGCCGTCTCCCGGCCGTGCAGGGGGTGGGTGTGCGCGGACACCGGTGCACCGGGCAGCGCCGGGGGAGTGCCGGGCAGCCGTTGGGTGTTCTCAGTGGCCAGCAGTTGGGGGACCGCTGCGACGGGCCGGGCCTGGAGTGTGTTCGGCACGGTCCGGTGGGCCGCGACGGGGCGTGGGGAAGTGCCCGCCCCCGCTTCGGCGGGTGCGACCACGACGGGGCCGGCGACGGGCTGCGCACCGTGGCCGGTGGCGCCGGTGAGAAGGAGGAACACCGACCAGACGCCGAAGAGGGCCGCCGGCAGTGCGGTCGCGAGGACGAGCCGGACCCGTCTCCCCATCCCGCCCTCCCTCGCCGGTCGTCGTTCCCTGGCGACGTCCGAAGACCCTGCGGACGTCTGCCGTCGCTCAGCCTAGAGCCTGGGGAGCGCGCCGCCGCCGTGGGTGTCGAACTCCGTGGAGTGTCCGAAGGGTGGAACACCTGGTGGACGGCTCCGGCGCACCACGCATCCGGTGGCTTACGATCTCGGCGGACGGTCGCGGACCGCGGCCTTCCGTGTCCCCCCACTCCTGGAGGTCATCGTGTTCGGGACGGTCAGCGGCCATCGCAGCCACCGCAGCAGCTTCCGCGTCCGCGCCACAGCCGGTGCCGTGGCAGCCGGGATGTTCCTCGCCGTCGGATGCGGCTCCTCCGACGAAGGGCCGGGCGAGGCCGCGGGAGGCGTCCCCGTGGTCGAGAAGGGCAAGCTGACCACCTGCACCCACCTGCCCTACCCGCCGTTCCAGTTCGAGCAGGGCGGCAAGGTCGTCGGCTTCGACGTCGCGCTGATCGACCTGGTGGCGAAGAACCTCGACGTCGAGCAGAAGATCCTCGACACGCCGTTCGAGAACTTCAAGACCGGCGCGTTCCTCAACTCCGGCGAGTGCGACCTCGCCGCTGCCGGTATGACGATCACCGACGAGCGCAAGAAGAACGTGGACTTCTCCGTCCCCTACTTCGACGCGACCCAGGCGCTGCTGGCCACCAAGGAGAGCGGCGTGACGTCGCTCGACGAGGTCAAGTCCGGGAAGAAGAAGCTCGGCGCCCAGGCGGAGACCACCGGCGAGAGCTACGCCAAGAGCCAGGGCTTCGACCCCGTCGCCTTCGAGAGCTCGGACGCGGTGCTGAACGGGCTGCGCACCGGCCAGGTCGACGCGGTGATCATCGACTACCCCGTCGTCCAGGGCTGGCTGAAGGACAAGGCGAACGCCGCCCAGTTCGCCCTCGGCCAGAACATCGAGACCGGTGAGCAGTACGGCTTCTCGGTGAAGAAGGGCAACGACAAGCTGCGTGCCGCCATCGACAAGGCGATCCAGGACGCCCGGGCCGACGGAACCTACGACAAGCTCTACGAGCAGTGGATCGGCCCGCTGCCCAAGGCGCAGTCGTGACCTCACGCCTCACCCGCCGCCAGCGGCGGCGGGTGTCGCAAGGCATCCAGTACGCGGTCTTCGTCGCGGCGCTCGTCATGGTCGGCCTGCTGGCCGACTGGGACCGTCTGCAGAACCAGTTCGCGCAGAAGGACCTCGCCTCGGAGCTGTTCCCGGCCATCATCACCACCGCGCTGCGCAACACCGTGGTCTACACGGTGTCCGGTTTCGTCTTCGGCCTGGTGCTGGGTCTGATCATCGCGCTGATGCGGTTGTCGTCGGTCGCCCCCTACCGGTGGGTGGCGGGCGTCTACATCGAGATCTTCCGCGGTCTGCCCGCACTGCTGATCTTCATCTTCGTCGGCGTGGCCGTGCCGCTGGCCTTCCCCGGCACCGAGATCCCCGGCGGCACCTACGGGAAGGTCGCCCTCGGTCTCGGTCTGGTCGCCGCCGCCTACATGGCGGAGACGATCAGGGCGGGTATCCAGGCGGTGCCAAAGGGGCAGATGGAGGCCGCCAGGTCGCTGGGCTTCTCGCACGCCAGGGCCATGGTCTCGGTGATCATTCCGCAGGCGTTCCGGATCGTCATTCCCCCACTCACCAACGAACTGGTCCTGCTCTTCAAGGACTCCTCGCTGGTGCTGTTCCTCGGTGTCACCCTCGAGGAGCGCGAACTGACCAAGTTCGGCAGGGACCTGGCCAGCCAGACCGCCAACTCCACGCCGATCCTCGTCGCGGGGCTCTGCTACCTCCTGGTGACCGTGCCGCTCAGCTTCGTGGTGCGCCGCCTCGAGGCCCGCGCCGACAAGGCGAGGTGAGGGTTCACATGCCGGTCGGGCCACAGTCGTCGGGAAGCGGGAGCAGCGGGATCATGGACAGTACGGACCGCCCCGAGATCGAGATCCGGGGCCTGCACAAGTCGTTCGGTGACAACCACGTGCTGCGCGGCATCGACCTCGACATCGGCCGGGGCGAGGTGGTGTGCGTCATCGGCCCGTCCGGCTCCGGCAAGTCGACGCTGCTGCGCTGTGTGAACCTGCTGGAGGAGCCGACCGCCGGTCAGGTGTTCGTGGGCGGCACGGAGGTCACCGACCTCGACGTCGACATCGACGCCGTGCGCCGCCGCATCGGCATGGTCTTCCAGCAGTTCAATCTCTTCCCGCACATCAGCGTCACGGACAACCTCACCCTGCCGCAGCGGCGGGTCCTGCGCAGGGACAAGGCGAAGGCCGCGGAGGTGGCACGGCGCAATCTGGAGCGGGTGGGCCTCTCCGACAAGGCCGACGCCTTTCCGTCGCAGCTCTCCGGCGGTCAGCAGCAGCGGGTGGCCATCGCCCGCGCGCTGAGCATGGGACCGGAGGTGATGCTCTTCGACGAGCCGACCTCCGCGCTCGACCCGGAGTTGGTGGGCGACGTCCTCGCGGTCATGCGCCAGCTGGCGGCCGAGGGCATGACGATGATGGTCGTCACCCATGAGATGAGCTTCGCCAGGGAGGTCGCCGACCGTGTGGTCTTCATGGACGGCGGGGTGATCGTCGAGGAAGGGCCGGCGGAACGGGTCGTGGGCGACCCGCGGCACGAACGGACCCGGAACTTCCTGATGCGCATCCTGGATCCGGCCGCCGCCGAACAGCCGGGGGACACCGGCTCGGAAGGCCCCGCCAAGGAGCTGTGACCCCGCACCGGGCACCTGCCCGGTGCCCCGGCCGGGCGGGGGACGTTCCCGGCCGGGGCCGCGCGGGTCAGCGTCCCGGGCACTCCTTCCAGGCCAGGTGATAGATGGTGCTGATGTCACCGTCGGTGGAGTCCATGGTCATGAAGCTGGTCTGCGACGGGGCCGACGTGCCCGCGTTGACCCGCAGTTCCGTGTTGATGTTGAAGTTGCGCTGGACACCGCAGGGCGCCCACACCAGCTGCGCCCAGTCCGTCTCGTCCGTGGCCTGCCAGTTGTCGTCGTAGGGGCCGCGGAACGCGTGGGTGCGTGACTCGGTGTTCGGCGAGCCCTGGAAGTAGTACGACGCCTTCTCGGTGCTGCTCGCCCCGGGCTGGAGCGAGGCATAGCCTCTGTAGTCGGCGCTGGCGACCGCGTACGTGAAGCCGTGCGGTACGTGCACGATCAGATTGAGCTGGCAGTTCTTGCGGAACGCGGTGCTCGGGGCGCCGCCGCCGACCTGGGCGAGGTAGTCGCTGTACGTCACGGTGAAGGCCGTGTTGTCCTGTGAGACGGCGACGGCGGCCGTCCCCGCGGGACACCCGGATCCGTTGACCGTCGCCACCTCGATCACGATCTTGTCCGGCGGCGGGTCGGTGATGACGGACGGGCTCTGTTGCGAGGGGATCGCGGAGGCGAACAGCGCGGCCAACGCGCCGCTCACCAGCAGTCCACCGGTCATGGGTTCTCCAATCCATTGCTGTCGGTGCCGGGCGGACCGGGCATGGGGAGGCCCGGCCGTCAGGTGGGGGGTGCGGCCGTCCGCTCGCGTGGCGTGGGCCGTCACGGACCAAGTGCGCTGGACCGTCCTGTGATTCGGCCGGGCGTGCCGGGATTGATTGAAGCATCATGTACATGACATTCACGGCCGAGGCTCCCGGACGTTCGCGGCCCGGGAGTTGGTCGAATGGTAGAAACCGATGGAGGGGAGGACTAGAGCGATGTCCGGCCATTCGGCAGGCCGGCGCGGCAGCGGCCGTCGGCTCAATCCAGCAGTCGCAGCGAGATGTCCGCGATGCCCAGGGACACCGACTGCCCCCACGTGAGGTTCAGGGCGTCGCTCTCCATGCCGTCGCCGAAGACGACCAGCCGGTCCGACTCGACGGTGATCCGCAGCCGTTGCCCGCGCCCGAGCGCACCGGCCACCCTGCTCGTCCCGGTCGTGGGGGACGGCCAGGCCTCCCTGACGAACCACACGAGCCGCGGATCGGTTGGCCCGGGCAGCCCGAGCGTGCTGCCCCGCTCCTGCCACAGCGAGCGCAGCCAGCCGGTCGCGCCCGTCCCCGTGCCCACCAGCACGCCCGAGGACGCCTGGGCCTCCCCGCCGGATTCCTCCACGGCGGGCCCCTTCCCGCCGGGTCCCTCGCCGTCCTGGTCCAGCCGGTAACGGGCGGTCTGGTGCCCGGGGCGGCCGAGGTAGATCTCGTTCAGCGCCGGGAGCCGCTGGGTGTCGTCGGCGACCGCCTCCACCATGGTCAGTTCGTCCGCCGGGCGTCCGGGCAGCACGGCCGAGCGGAGCAGCCGCCGCGCGTCATCGACGCGGTGGCGCACCAGGACCCCCGGATTGCGGCCCGGTTCCGTGTCGATGCCCACGACTGGCTGGCCGGCGAGGTACTTGGCGGTGTTGGCCACCAGCCCGTCCTGGCCCACCACGACCACCACGTCCTCCGGGGCGAAAAGGAACCGGTCGAGGTCCCCGCGTTCCACCCTGGTCTGCCGCCACTGGAGGGGAACGGCGGCCGCCACCTCCGCCAGCGCCCGCTGCGCCCGATGGTGCCGCAGGGCCACGTCGCGGATGCTCCGGCCCCGCGAGGCGAGGAAGAAGTCGGCCTGGCCATGGGTCCCGTGCCGGGCCAGCAAATCCTCGTACTCGGTGGTCCGGTGCACAAGGACGGCCCGCGGGGCCAGGCTCACGAGCCGCCTCCGCCGCCTGCCCCGCCCGGCTGCTGCCCGCCGAGCCGGGCGAGCAGGCCGGTGAGAACGTCGGGGGAGAGGGTGACGCTGTCGATCCGCGGCAGGTTCTCGGCGAGCCGGGTGACCGCCAGGGCGTGCAATGTGGCGGGATCCACGTCGCCGTGCACCCGTAGCCAGGCGGCCTGGGCCCCGGCCCGCGCCCCGCCGACCGCCTCCGCGGCCTCGGCCTCCGCCCGGGCGAGGCGTACCTTCCGCTTCGCCTCCGCCTCTGCCCGCACCGCGTCGGCCGCAGCGCTCTCCTCGGCCTGACGTCGCGCATTGGTGCCGTTCTGCTCGACCAACTGCTCTTCGCGCCTGGCCAGTTCGATCTTGCTGGCGAGTTCGTTCTCCGCGATGGCGCGCTCGCGCTCCACGGCTACGGCCCGGCGTTCGTACGTCGCGCGGTCCGCCTCCTGCTGGATCTGCTCGCGTGCCGGGGTTCGGAGGGCGCGTTCGACCTCCGGTTCCGGCCGGATCGCCACGACCCGCACGGCCACCACCTCGATACCGGTCGCCGGCAGTCGCGGCTCGGCGGCCAGCCCCTCCGTGATGCGCCCGCGTACGGACGCGACGCCGTCGGCGAGCGCCGACGCCAGCGGGGTGCGCGCCAGCACGTCGAGCGCGTGCTGTTGCGCGGTCTCCGTGAGCAGGGTGGCGATCTGCTCCAGCGGCGCGGCGCGCCACGCCCCGGTGTCCGGATCGATGGAGAAGTCGATACGGGTGGCGGCCGTCGAGGGCTCACTGATCCGGTACGTCACGGTGGCCTGCACGGAGACGTCCTGGAAGTCGGCGGTGCGGGCGTGGAACGACACCGCCAACTCCCGGTCGTCGACCGGCACTTCGGAGAGCGCGGCGGTGAGGGCGCGGAACCAGAAGCTGAGGCCCGTGCCGTCGTGGGCGAGGCGTCCGCGCCTGTGGTGGCGGACGTGGGCGGTGGGTGCGGCGCGCAGGTGACGCCAGCCGAGACGCGCGGTGATGTCGGCCATGACAGGACCCCCTCTTTTCGTCTTCCTGACGATATCGCCCATGAGGTTTATCGTCAATACGACGAAAGGCGGCGGTGCTGGTCGTGACCGAGGGGAGCGTGGGACTCCTGACGGCATGCCAGGCGCTACGCTGATCCGCGATGTTCACCGAACAGGGCCCTACGCTCCGCGAGCTCGCCGTCCAGGCACTCTCCTCCATCGAGCACGGCTACGACCTGCTCGCCCCCAAGTTCGACCGCACGCCGTTCCGCACCTCGGGCCGGGTGCTGGAGGCCGTGGCCGCCGCCCTGCGCCCGCTCGGCCCCTTCGCCGCGGGCCTCGACATCTGCTGCGGGACCGGCGCGGGCGTGGATGTGCTCCGGCAGGTGTGCCGGGAGCGTGCCGTGGGCGTCGACTTCAGCGCGGGAATGCTCGCCGCCGCGGCCTCCCGGTCCGCCGTGACCGCAGGGAAGCCCGCCCCGTCCGCGTCACCCGACCCGGCCCCGGCCGCCGGGCCCGCCGACCCCGAGGGCATCGGCCAGGACGGGCCGGCCGTCTCCTGGGTACGGGCCGACGCGCGGGCGCTGCCGTTCGCCTCCGCCTTCGATCTGGCCGTGAGCTTCGGCGCGTTCGGTCACTTCCTGCCCGGAGAGCGCCCGCTGCTGTTCGCCCAGGCGCACGCCGCCCTCCGGCCCGGAGGCTGCTTCGCGTTTCCGGTCATGGCGCCGCCCGGGCCGAACTCGCTGCTCTACTGGACGCTGCTCGGATTCGATGCTGCGATGCGGATCCGCAACGCCCTGTGGCGGCCCCGGTTCGTCATGTACTACCGCACCTTCCCGCTCTCCGCCGTGCTCGCGGACCTCGGCCGCGCCGGATTCACCGTAGAACTGCTTCCGTTGACGGACCTGGGTCGGCTCCCGGACGGCAGCCCCCGCGCCCGTCTGGTCGTCGCCCGTAGACCGCGGGGTGTGTGACAGGCGCCGGAAGGCTCCATCGGCGACCACGAGATGCCGCCGCGTCCGGTGAACAAGCGCTGCGCCGAACGAGATCGAAGCCGCGACATCTTGACGTCACGTCGCTCACCCCTGACATTGGGAGCGCTCCCACACCCCTGCGTGCGCTCCCGTGCCGCAGGACACCGCGCACCCTTCCTACTCTTCAAGAGGACCTTGGCGTGTCTCATCTTCAGCCCCTGTTCCCCATCCGGCCCATCCGGCCCGTAGACCCCGCCGCCCAGGCGCGCGCAGACGCTTAGCGCTGAACGTCGCCGCCCTCGCCGGCCTGCTCGCCGGGGCGGTGGTCGTCACACCCGCCACCGCCGCCGAGCCGGCCGACGAAGGACCGGAGCTCATCGTCAACGGCGACTTCTCCGGCGGCACCGCACCCTGGTGGTGGACCGACAACAGCCCCGGAGCCGTCGTGGACGGGCGCCTGTGCGCCGATGTCCCCGCCGGCACGGCCAACCCGTGGGACGCCATCATCGGACAGAACGGGCTCGCCATCGCGGCCGGTGAGGGATACACGCTCAGCTACTCGGCGACGTCGACGGTGCCCGTCACCATCCGTACCAACGTGCAGATGAGCGTCGACCCCTGGACCACGGAGCTCGCCGCGACACAGCAGGTGGGGGAGAGCGCCGAACGCGTCAGCCACACCTTCACGGCGGCGGCCGATCACGATGCCGCACAGCTCGTCTTCCAAGTCGGCGGCAGCGACAAGGCATTCACCTTCTGCATCGAAGACGTCTCCCTGCGCGGGGGCACCGCACCGCCCCCGTACGAGCCGGACACCGGTTCACCCGTCCGCGTCAACCAGGTCGGCTACCTCACGAACGGCCCGAAGAGCGGCACCTTCGTCACCGAGGCCACCGAGCCGCTGACGTGGACGGTCAACGCCGCCGACGGGACACGGCGGGCCGGTGGCACCACCACCCCGGCAGGTGTGGACCCCACCTCGCGCCGACACGTCCACACCTTCGACTTCAGCACCGTGACCACCGCCGGGGACGGCTACACCGTCACGATCGAGGAAGAGAAGAGCGAGCCGTTCGCGATCGGTGACGACCTCTACGACTCGCTGCGCACCGACGCGCTCGCGTACTTCTACCACAACCGCAGCGGCATCGAGATCGACGCGGACATCGTCGGCGAGGAGTACGCACGCCCCGCAGGGCACGTCGGCGTGAGCCCCAACCAGGGCGACGACGACGTGCCCTGCCAGCCGGACGTGTGCGACTACCGCCTGGATGCGGCGGGCGGCTGGTACGACGCCGGTGACCACGGCAAGTACGTCGTCAACGGCGGCATCTCCGTGGCCCAGCTGATGTCCACCTTCGAGCGGACGCTGACGGAGGAGCACGCCGACGCCACCCCGCTCGGGGACGGCAAGCTGCGGCTGCCGGAACACGGCAACGCCACTCCCGACATCCTCGACGAGGTCCGCTGGGAGATGGACTTCCTGATGCGGATGATGGTGCCGGAGGGCGAGCCGCTGGCCGGCATGGCCCACCACAAGCTCCACGACAAGGCATGGACCGGTCTGCCGACCCGCCCCGACCAGGACCCGCAGCCCCGCGAGCTGCATCCGCCGACCACCGCGGCGACCCTCAACGTGGCCGCCACCGCAGCGCAGTGCGCCCGCCTCTTCGCGCCGTACGACGCCGGCTTCGCGGCCAGGTGCCGTACGGCGGCGGTCACCGCGTGGAACGCGGCCAGGGCCCACCCGGACATCCTGGCCGACCCCGACGACGGGACCGGCGGCGGCGCGTACCCCGACAACGACGTGCGGGACGAGTTCTACTGGGCGGCCGCCGAACTGTTCCTCACCACCGGGCAGGACGCCTACCGCCAGGAGGTGCTGCGCTCACCGCTGCACGGCGACACCGACATGGTCTTCCCGCGCGGGGGCATGTCGTGGGGCTCGGTGGCGGGCCTGGGAGCGCTGGACCTGGCGACCGTGCCGAGCAAATTGACAGCTGATCAGCTCCGGTCGGTACGCTCCATGGTGACGCATGCGGCCGACGGATACGCGGCCGACTCGGCGGAGGCCGCGTACGGTCTGCCCTACGCACCTTCCGACGGCCACTACGTGTGGGGTTCGAACAGCCAGGTCGCCAACAACATGGTGGTCCTGGGCACGGCCCACGACCTGACCGGCAAGGCCGTGTACCGCGACGGCGTGCTGCGCGGGCTCGACTACCTGCTCGGCCGCAATCCGCTCAACCAGTCGTACGTCACCGGATACGGCGAGCGGGCCTCGCACAACCAGCACCACCGCTTCTGGGCCGACCAGCTCGACCCGTCCCTGCCGAACCCGGCACCGGGTTCGCTGGCCGGCGGCCCCAACGACGCCATCCAGGACCCCGTCGCGCAGAGCAAGCTGAAGGGTTGCGCGCCTGCGATGTGCTACATCGACCACCTCGAGTCGTGGTCGACGAACGAGATCACCGTCAACTGGAACGCCCCGCTCGCATGGGTGGCGTCCTACGTGGACGACCTCGGCGGCGGCGACCGCACGCAGGCCTGTGAGGTCACCTACACCTCGACCCGGTGGGACGGCGGCTTCACCACCCAGGCCGTGGTGAAGAACACCGGCACCCGGACGGTCAGCCCCTGGCAGCTGACGTGGACGTACTCCGACACGCAGCGCGTGACCGACCCGTGGGGCGCCACCGTTGCCCAGACCGGCCCGCACGTCGTGGCCACGTCGCTGAGCTGGAATTCCAGCCTGGCTCCTGGTGGGACCGTGCGGTTCGGCTTCAACGGCAGGTCGAGCGGACAGGTGCACGACCCACGCGTCTTCAGGCTGGACGGCACGCCCTGCGGGGTGACGCCGGCCAGGTAGGGCCGCGGTCACCCGGACGCGTCGCCCCGCGGGGAGCTGACGCAGTCCTCCCGACCGGACGCGGGTCCCCGACCGTGCCGACGTGCCGCGGATCGAGGACCCGCACAGGAGGGGGGTGCCCTGCCCTCGGGGCGCCGGCAGCGTCGTCGGCGCCCCCGCCCGGCTAGGAAGAGATCTCAGGCGACGGTGTGCACCAGCTGTGAGGTCAGTTCGTAGCGGGCGCCGACGACCTCGAGCTTCCCGGTGGCGATCCTCGCCGCGAGGTCGGGCTCCTGGGCCAGGAGGCGCGTGACCATCCGGACGTTGCGGGTGATCGTGGAGTCGACGCGTGCCGCGCCCTGCTGTGAGTGGTCTATGGCCGGCCGTATCCGATCGGCGATGTACTGGATGTGAGCGGGGAGTTCCTCGCCGGTCTCCTCCGCGTGCACCGCCGCGGTCACCGCGCCGCAGGACTGGTGGCCGAGCACCATGACGAGCGGTATGTCCAGCTCCAGGACCCCGTACGCGACGCTGCCGAGGACCGCCTCGTCGAGCACCTCACCGGCGGACCGCACGGTCATCAGGTCGCCGAGGCCCTGGTCCAGGACCAGTTCCGGCGGCACCCGCGAGTCGATGCAGCCGAGGACCACGGCAAAGGGCGCCTGACCGGATATCAGCTCCTCGCGCACGGCCGAGGTCTCGTGCGGATGCTGCTGCCGGAAGGTCCGCCAGCGGCGGTTGCCCGCCGCCAGCTCACGCAGGGCCCGCGCG
Organism: Streptomyces sp. Tu 2975; assembly: GCF_009832925.1. Classification (GTDB taxonomy): domain Bacteria; phylum Actinomycetota; class Actinomycetes; order Streptomycetales; family Streptomycetaceae; genus Streptomyces. Next base: position 405,444 of record NZ_CP047140.1, on the reverse strand, counting down.
GGGGTCTCCGGCCGGGGGCGGCGGGCCGTCGCCGGTCCGGGGGACGCCGATGCCGGCGTGCCCCCCAGTAGGAGAGCGCCGGAGGCCCCGCCCGCGACGGCGGCGCGCAGCAGGGTACGACGGCTTCCGCCGACGGATGAGTTCGTTCGCGGTGTCTGCTTCACGGAGCGAACGTAGATCCCTCGGCAGCCGGCGCCTTCGGTCATGTGTTTTCTTTGCGCATGCTTGATCAGTCCATGCCCTGCGTAACGGCGACAGGGCGTCAAGCCTACGACTTCACCGACATCAGCAGATGCCGATGGGTGGGCTGTCCGACATCACCGGCCGACCGCGTGCCGGCGTCCGGCGCACCGCTGAGCAGAGCCCGCTGTCCAGGCCCCAGCAAGTCGAACCGCACATGGTCCGTGCCGAACGACGACAAGGCGTCCACGAGATACGACGGGTTGAACGCCACCGTCATCTCCGGGGGGCCCTCCAGGGCGGCGGGCAGCTGCTGGGAGGCGACATCGTCCTCGTGGCCGGCGTGGAGGCGGACCGAGTCCGCGGCGAACGACATCTGCAGCGGGCTGCCCCCCTCCGCGACCACCGACACCCGCTTCACCGCCTCGAGCAGCGGCGCCCTGGCAGTGAGCGCCACGGCACCTTCCGGCAGGGCGAAAAGCTTGTCGTGCCGCGGCAGCCGGCCGTCGAGGAGCCGGGTGCTGAGCCGCATCCCCGCGTTGTCGAAGCCGATCGTGCCGCCGCCCAGCGCGATACGGACCGTGCCCGACCGGTCCAGCGACCGGGCGATGTCGGAGAGCCGCCGCGCAGGCACCACGACATCGGCCGACGCCTGCGGCGACACCGGCTTCCAGCCGAGCGTGCGCACCGCGTACCGGTATCTGTCCGTCGCCGCGAGCGTCATCGTCTCCCCGTCCACGCTCAGACGGATGCCGGTCAGCACGGGCAGCGATTCGTCGCGCCCGGCAGCCACCGCCACATGCGCCACGGCGGCGGAGAACACCTCCGCGTCCACCGCACCGCAGAATTCGGGCAGCGCGGGCAGGGCCGGACGTTCCTCGCACGGCAGCAACGACATGCCGAAGCGGGCGCCGGCGCTGCTCACGGCGAAACGACCGCCGTCGACGGCGCACCGAACCGTGCCGCCCGGCAGGACCCGGCAGATGTCCAGCAATCTGCGGCCCATGACCAGCACCTGTCCGGGCTGCTCGACGTCCGCCTCGACCTCGATCAGCGCCGAGGCCTCGTGGTCCAGCCCCGAGACGCGCAGCAGACCGCCGGCGCGTGCCTCGAGCAGCAACCCGCCCAGCACCGGCACGGGGGACCGCGCCGGCAGTACACGCGCCGCCCACGCGACCGCGTCCGTCAGTGCCCCGCACTCCATCCGGAACTCCACAACAGCCCTCTTTCCTCGGTGGCGAGGGACGCTATCGGCCGCCACTGACATTGATGCTGATCCTCGGGTTCCGGTGGTCGTGGCTCTGCCACTGACTGACGTCCAACGCCCGACCGGGAAGCTGGCAAGATCGTCGGTCCGACGGGGAAACGGAGCGATGGCATGAGCGACGCGGACGAGCACCGTACGGCGGTGCCCAGACCCTTCGCGCAGCGGCTCGGCATCCGGCTGCCGGGCAGGGGGAGTTGGGGAACGGACCACCGCGGGAACTCGCGCTTCCGCCGGGGCCGCGTCCTCGCCGCCTTCTCCGTACTCGTCGCCTGCCTGCTCGCTTTCCACTCCGCCGTGCCCAACACCGTCGGCAGGATCGGCAGTCTGCTGGAGACGTTTCTCCCGTGGCTGGGTCTCGCCGTTCCCCTGCTGCTGGTCGCGGCGTTGCTGCGCCGTTCCGTCACCGCGCTCGTCGCCCTGCTGCTGCCCGCCGCCACATGGTCGTTCCTCTTCGCGCCCCTGCTGCCGCCCGCGTCGGGGGAGCAGGCCGGTCTCGTGGCGGTGCAGCACAACGTCAGCGACGTGAACGCCGACCCGGCAGGCACGGCACGTGCCCTCCTGCGTGTACGCCCTGACCTCGTCGCCCTCGAGGAAGTGACGCCCGCCGCGCTGCCCGCCTACGAGAAGGAGCTGGCGCGGCGCCTGCCGTACCACGCGGTCGTGGGGACCGTGGGCCTGTGGTCGGCGCATCCGCTGGAGGACGTGCGGCCGGTGGACATCAAGCCGCGCGGTTTCGGGCCGGGATGGAACCGCGCCCTGCGCGCCACGGCCGTGACCCCGCACGGCCCCGTCGCCGTCCACGTCTCCCATCTGCCCTCGGTACGCCTGGGACTGCACGGCTTCAGCTCGGCGTGGCGCTACGAGAGCGCCCGGCTGCTGGGCGCCGCGCTCGCCGCGGAGAAGGAGGCCAGGGTGATCCTGCTGGGCGACCTCAACGGCACCGTCGACGACCGTGGTCTCGACCCGGTTCTGGCACATGTGGGGGTCGCGGGACCGGGCTTCGCGTTCAGCTGGCCGGCGTCCTTCCCCGTCGCCAGGATCGACCAGATCCTGGCCCGGTCGGCAGCGGTGACCCGCGTCCGGTCGCTGCCCGCCACCGGCAGCGACCACCTGCCGATCGCCGCCACGATCACCCCGTGACCGCACTGCCTGCCTGCCGGGCGCTCCCCCGGCGTCCGCACGTGTCTGCCTCCGGGTGGCCGCCCCTGTGACCGCACAGTCGGCGGCGCGCTCCGCGACGACTGCCCACGGCGCACAGGCGGCGTGCCCGGCTCCGTGACGGCCCGCACGCTCGCCCCCGCGGTGAACGCCCGCGCCGCTCCGCCCGTACTCCACGGCAGCCGTCGAGCCCGAGGAGGTCAGCAGCCGATGACCGGACGTCGCCGTACCCCTGTTGCCGTCGCCGCACTGACCGGCGCCGTACCGCTGTTGCTGGCCGCCGGCGGCACCGCCCTGGCCCACGGGACGCCGACCGATCCGGTCAGCAGAGCCGCCGTCTGCGGGCTCGACGGGGCGCAGCGCGCGTCGGGCGCGTGCCGGGCCGCCGTCGCCGCGAACGGGGGAGCCGCGATCGGCGCGTGGGACGACCTGCGGCTGCCGGGCGTCGAGGGCAGGGACCAGCAGGCCGTAGCCGACGGGCAGTTGTGCAGCGCGGGCCTCGACGCCTACCGCGGCCTGGACACCGCACGCACGGACTGGCCCGCCACCCCGTTGAAGGCCGGTGACATGTTCACCCTCACCTACCGCTCCAGCATCCCGCACGAGGGAACCTTCGAGCTGTACCTGACCCGGCAGGGGTACGATCCGTCCGCGCCGCTGCGGTGGGCCGATCTCGACACCCGCCCCTTCGCGACGGACTCCGATCCCGCGCTCACGGACGGCGCCTACCGGATCAGCGGACGTCTGCCCGCCCACCTCACGGGCCGGCATGTGCTCTACACGGTGTGGCGGAACACGGACACCCCTGACACGTACTACTCGTGCTCGGACGTGGTCCTCACACCCGGGGACGACGGGCAGGCCGCGACGCAGCCGGGAACACCGCCCGCTCAACAGCCCTACGACCCGGCCGGCCGGACCTCAGGTACGGCGACGCCGGGACCGCCCGCCGAGCCCGCCCCGTCCGGGACGCCCGGTGAACCGGCGCCAGGTGAACCGCAGGCCGGCGCCCCGGCTCCGGCACCGTCCTCCGGACGGGCCGCCCCGGCGCCCGCCGGCAGCGCCTCCGGCGACCGTCCGACGGTCCTGTTCGGCGCGGCAGCCGCCGCCCTCGCTCTCGTCTCCGTCTGCGGATCGGTGGTCCTGCGGCGACGCAACCGCCTCTGACAGCCCGTCGGCGAAGCGACGCGTGAGAGACCGCCTTCCCGGCGGGGGCACGCCCTCCGACAGCTCAATTACGGGTGACGAACAGGCACCGGAGCCATCATGAGAGCAACCTCCGCGGCCCGCCGGCCCTCTTCCCTCCATGCAACGGGCCCACCGGGAAGCACAGCCCGCCCGCACCACAGCTGCATGGAGTGACATGACAACGGTCCACACTTCGGTCGTCGTGCCGTGCTTCAACGAGGACGACGTGATCGACCTGTTCCATCAGGAACTCGTCGCGGCACTCGAGCCGACCGGCACGGAATTCGAGATCTGCTACGTCGACGACGGCAGCGACGACGGGACCGGTGCGAGCCTCAAGCGGCTCGCCGCAACGGACCCGCGCGTCCGCTACACCTCCTTCAGCCGCAACTTCGGCAAGGAGTCCGCGATGCTCGCCGGACTGCGTATGTCCCGCGGCGAGGCCGTCGTCCTCATGGACGCCGACCTTCAGCACCCGCCCCACCTGCTGCCCCGCATGCTGGAACTCCACCGCCACGGCTACGACCAGGTCGTCGCCCGCCGGGACCGCGCCGGCGAAGGCACGCTGCGGACGGTCCTCAGCCAGCGCTACTACCGGCTCGTCCGCCGCTTCATGGACGTCGAAGTCGTCGACGGCGCAGGGGACTTCCGGCTGCTGTCCCGCAGGGCCGTCGATGCCGTGCTGAACATGCCCGAGTCCAACCGCTTCTCCAAGGGACTCTTCTCCTGGATCGGCTTCGACACCGTCAGCTTCGCCTACACCAATGTGCAGCGGGCCGCCGGAAGCTCCAAGTGGGGCGGCCGGCGGCTGCTCAACTACGGCATCGACGGGCTGCTGTCCTTCAACACCCGCCCACTGCGCCTGGCGATCCACACCGGGCTGTGGCTCTTCCTGTCCGCGCTCGCCTACGCGGTGTGGATCATCCTCAACGTCGTCCTGGACGGCGTCGAAACCCCCGGCTACGCGACCCTGATCGCCGCCATAGTGGGTCTCGGCGGAATCCAGCTCGCCACCCTCGGGATCATCGGCGAGTACGTGGGCCGCATCTACCACGAAACCAAGCGCCGGCCCCACTACGTGGTCCGGGAGACCGACGAGACCGGCGCCGCACAGCCCGGGGCATCCGTCAGGGAAGCCGCTCTGAGTAAGTGACCTTGTCCAGTCGGTAGTAGTCGGCGACGCACTGCGCGGGCCACACCTTGCGCCCCTGCTGACCGAACGGCTCCAGCATCCTGGCCACCGGCGTGGGTGAGTACGGGAGTTCCTTCGCGCCCCGGGCCGCTCCCTCACGCAGATGCCGGTCCTGGTGGTCCCACCGCTCCGCCCGCACCCGCATGTCGTGGCCCAGATTCATCAAGGGGCCCACGAGGCTCAGCACCGTGGCCGCGCACACGACGGCCGCCGCCGCGACGGTCCCCACGGACCGGCGGCCACGTACGTACGGGCGCAGCGCGCGCCCCAGGAAGGCCCCGGCCACGACGAGGAGCCCCACGAGGAGCAGCAGGTAGTCGTTCCATGTCCGCTCGGTGGTCACCACCCGCTCCCCGAAGACCGGATAGGTGATGACGGTGCACAGCCAGCCGGCGACCAGGAACGCCGCCGCGCCGAGCCCCACCACCAGCAGCGGCCTCGGCAGCAGCACCGGGTCACGGCCGGGCCGGCCGCGCGCCACCAGCCCCAGCAGCACTCCGGCGGCCACCGCGCCCAGATACTGCCAGGTACCGAACACCGTGCCGAGGATCTCCGCGTAGCCGCGCAGCGAACCCAGCAGCGAGTCGGCGGACAGCATCGACGCGCTCTCGGCCCCGTAGCGCTCACGGCGGTTGCGGGAGCCGGGGGAGAAGAACAGCAGCAGGGTGCCGACCCCGACACCGGCCGCGCCGGCCAGCGACCAGACCCGGGCGACGCGGCGCACCGGCGGCGCGAGAATCCGGTGCGCGAAGAGCACCACGCCGGCGAGCACCACCAGCGCGACGACCGACGCCTCCTCCGACAGCGTCCCCATGAACACCCCGGCGAGCGCGGCCGACACCACCGCCGCGATCCTGCCCGCGCGGCCGCGTGAGCAGAGCAGCGGCAGCACGGCAGCGCACGCGAGCACCGGCGCCACCGTGTGCGACACGGACGCGGCGGGCCAGTAGAACGTCTTGTACGTGTTGGTCGTGGCGAACAGGAAGACGGCGCAGACCATCGTCGCCACGAACAGCGGCACACCGCGCGGCACCTCCTGCCCGGCCCTGCGCAGCACCTGCACGACCAGGGCCCACAGCAGCACCAGCATGACGAGCCCGCTGACGAAACCGAACCACTGGTGACCCGCGACCGGGAACTCGGCGTACAGACCGACGAGCAGACCGTTGCCCAGCCGCCCGTTGTCGGTGAACCAGAACTTGCCGATCAGTCCGGAGATGCCGTCGTCCCGTACCACCGGAAGGAAGCACCATTCGTCGGCGCTCGGCCGCACGTGACGTCCGAACCACGACGCGACCGCCAACAGCCCGAGCGGCAGGCCCGCCAGGACGAACGGCCAGAGCCCCGACCACGCCGCCGGGCCACCACGCCGCCCCTCCTGCCGCCCCGCCGGCCCGCCGTGGTCGTCCACTGCACTCGCGACGGTGACGCCCGATGCGCCGACGGCCATGACACCACTGCCTTTCCGCAAACACTGATCCGGCACCGAAGAGGCGAATTCCCGGTGCGCCGTTCCATCAGCATCCAGGGGCAGCCGGCCGTGACGCGGATGACGCGCAGGGGTGGACGATCCGAGGAGCCGCTCCGTCGTGCGGCGGCGGTGGACCCCGGCCCGCTCGCCGGGCCCGCTCGCCCGGTCCGCACACCGGGGCAGGGACCGCCCTTCAGGACGGCGGGACAGGACGCGCGGCGAGAAGGGCGATGTCGTCGGCGCTGTCGGCGCCCAGCCCGATGAGGAGTTCGTCGCAGAACACGTCGAGAGGCTCATGTGCCAGCGCGGCGGTGTGCTGGCGTAGCCGGACCATGGCGCGGTCGAGGGACTCGTCGCGGCGTTCGATGAGCCCGTCGGTGTAGAACAGCACGGTCGAGTGGGCCGGCAGCGTGTGCCTTCCCATGGCACGTGGCATGTCGGGGTCCATGCCGAGCAGCAGCCCGGCACCTTCCTCCAGGTAGCGGGTGTCGCCGTCCGCGGTGGTCAGCAGCGGTGGAAGGTGCCCGGCCGACGAGTAGGTCAGCTCCCAGGGGCCGGCCGCGGCGCCCTTGACGAGGCCGTAGATGCAGGTCGCGGTGGCCTCTCGGTACAGGCTGTGGTTCGCCATGTCCAGGCGGCGCAGGACCGTTTCCGGGGGCTCCTGGCGGTCGATGGCGATGCCGCGCAGCATGCTGCGCAACTGGCTCATGGCGATGGCGGCGTCGAGATTGTGTCCGCTGACGTCACCGATGACGAGTGCGGTGCCCCCGCTGGGGACGACGAAGCTGTCGTACCAGTCGCCACCGACCTGTGCGGTGGTCGAGGACGCGGCATAGCGCGCGGCCAGCTGAAGGTGCTCGATGTCCGGCAGTACAGGCAGCAACGAGCGCTGAAGGCGTTCGGCGATGCTCCTGGTCTCCTGGTACAGGCGGGCGTTGTCGACTCCCAGAGCGAGTCCGCGGACCAGGTCGTCCACCAGCGACAGATCCGCTGCGGTGAACGGCCGCCGCCCGCCGACCCGGGCGAGGGTCAGGGCCCCGAAGACTTCTCTGCGTGCCCGTAGCGGTGCCACGACGGCACTGTTCGCTCCGAGCTGCGCGAACAGCTCCACGTAGTGGGCGTCCAGCGGACTTTCGTCCCGGGCCGACGGCAGGGGGCCGGTCAGCAGCAGCGGTCCCGCGCCGCGCAGCGCCCGGGCCAGGGGCCCCCGGGCGGCCTCGGTCACCGGCGGCAGTCCGCCCTCGTAGGCCCCTGGATGCAGAGCCCGGGGATCGCCGTGGACCACGCAGACCCGCTCCACCTGGGCGTGTTCGGTGAACAGGTCCACCACGCACCAGTCGGCGAGGCGTTGCGTCAGGATCCGGGCGGCCCGGTGCAGACCCTCGTCCAGATCCAGGGTGTTGCTCAGGGCGATCCCGGTGTCGGCCAGCAGGGAGAGCCGCTCCAGCGCCGACATGCCCGTCCCGGCACTGCTCATGCCCTGGTCCGGAGCGGTCTGCGGCAGTCGGACGGGCTCCTGATCCGGCCCTCGCCGGCTGCCGCCCTGACCGCGGGACGGGTGGACGGGCGCCTGCGCCCTGGGGGTCAGCTGGCCGACGAACACGGTGCGGCCGTCGGCGGTCTCCTGGGCCTGGATGAGCAGACGGACGGGGACCAGGTGGCCGTCGCGGTGCCTCGCGGGGAGCGGCACGGAGCGGCCCACGATGCGTGTCTGCCCGGTGAGGAGCAGGGAGCTGAATGCCGAAAGGTGGCGCTTTCGCAAGTGCTCGGGGATGAGGGTGGTGAGCTGACGCCCGACCAGGTCGTCCGGGTGCCAGCCGAGCAGGTCCGCCGCCGGTCCGTTCGCCGCGATGATCCGGTTGCCCTCGTCGGCGGCGATGGTCGGGACCCTGCTGGCCTGGACGTGGCGGGCGTCCCACGGCACCAGTTCCGAGGAGCCGGCGCCCGGCTCGCGGGGCACGACCGTCCACGCCGTCGGGCGTTCGTCGGCGAGCTGGTCGATGATCTGGTCGAACAGCCAGTCGTGGAAGACGCGACCGCGCGGAAGAGCGGGCAGGGTCAGCAGGCGCTCGTCCCGTGCTGCCTCTTCGGCCGTGTCGAGCACCCGGCGCAAGGTGATTACCGCCGGCGTGGCATCCTCCGGCACCGACAGGGGCAGCGAGCGGATGTCCGCATCGGGAGGCTGCTTCTTCATCGCGGCCGTCACGCAGGCGCTGATCACGTTGTTCATGTCATGAGCGGTGACGAGGTCCTCCGGCCGCACGCCGAGCCGGTCCCCGGCGGACGCGGCGAGCGCCAGCTCCCGCAAGAGCGCGTGCCGGTGCTGCTGGGACGCCGAGCACAGGACGTCCGGCACATCGACCAAGGTCACCGTCTCCTCGGAGGAGGGCGGCACAGCAGCCTCCCATCCGGACGCCGGCGGGGGCGGCGGGCCGTCCGGCCACAGCTCGAACCAGACCGTCTTGCGTTCTTCGTCGCTGTCGGACCCATGGCGTGACGCCAGTTGTTCGACCAGGGCCAGCCCCTGGCCCGTACCGGCGTAAGGAGGGCATGCGTGCGGCACCAGTCCGCGGCTCGGCCGGTGATCACTGACCCGCACGGAGACCCTGCCGTTGAGGGCCCGGGCGGAGACCTCCACCTCGGTGCGCGCGTGCACCACCGCGTTGGTCACCAGCTCGCTGACCAGAAGCACAGCGGTGTCCACGACATCCGGCGCGAGGCCGTCCAGCGCGTCCCGCACGAACCGCCGGGCGGACGACACACTCTCCGGCTTCTGAGGAAACCGCCGGGACGGTGCCCCCGGCGGATCGAGGTTGCGCATGGTGTCAGTCTGCCGCACGCCGCTCCGACACGCGGCGGGCTGCCGACGTATCCCCTGGTCAGCGCGTTGACGGGCACGGCGGCCGGGTGACTCGGCGGGCCGCCCGTGACACGGCGGTGCCGGCGCACGGGGTGACGCGTGGGACCGCATGGACGCCCCCCGCGCGGGGCCGCGCCCCGGGCGCGAGGTGCCGGCGTGCCCGCCCCTGCGGGCGGAGCCCAAGAGCAGGCAGGATCGTCCGGCCGCGCCCACCGGCCCCGGTATAAAGAACCCATGACTGCCGATGCCCCCGTGCCCACCCGCCCCGCGACGCTCGAGGACGTGGCCAGGGTGGCAGGCGTCTCCCGGGCCACCGTCTCCCGGGTGATCAACGGGGCGCCGACGGTGGACCCCGGTCTGCGTGGGATCGTCGAGGAGGCGATAGAGGCGACCCGTTACGTCCCCAACCGCGCCGCCCGGTCCCTGGTGACCCGCAGGACCGACTCGATCGCTCTCGTCGTGTCGGAGCAGGAGCAGCGGTCCGGGGCGACGCCGTTCGTCGGGCGAATGTTCACCGACCCGTACTTCGGCCGCGTGGTGAGCGGACTCCTGGAGGTGCTGCGGCCGGCGGGTGTCCAGATGATGCTCATGCTGGTCGACGACGAGACGTCGCGGGGGCAGTTGCTGTCCTACCTGCGCCAGGGCCATGTGGACGGCGTCGTGCTGGTCTCCTCGCACGGATCCGACCCGCTGCCGCAGTTGATCACCGGCACCGGACTGCCGGCCGTGCTGTCGGGACGCAGCAGCCGCAGCGGCCGGCTGACCTACGTCGAGGTGGACCAGCGGGCCGGCGCCGAACTGGCCGCGGAACACCTGGTGTCGCTGGGCCGCAGCCGGATCGGCACGGTGACCGGACCGCAGGACATGCCCGCCGGACAGGAGCGGCTCGCGGCGTTCCGCAGCGCGCTCGCCCGGCACGGGATCGACGATCTGGCGTGGGTGGAGGGCGACTTCACGCATGTCGGCGGCGCCGCCGCCATGAAGCGGCTGCTGGCGCGGCGGCCCGACCTGGACGGTGTGTTCGTCGCCTCTGACCTGATGGCCATGGGCGCCCTGCCGGTGCTGTCCCGCGAGGGCCGACGCGTGCCCGAGGACGTCGCCGTGGTCGGCTTCGACGACAGCAACGCCGCGCAGGCGTGCGACCCGCCGCTGACGACGGTACGGCAGCCGGTCGAGGAGATGTCGTCGGAGATGGCGAGGCTGCTGCTGCGGCAGATCCGTGAACCGGGCGACCCCCTTCCCTCGGTGGTCTTCCACCCGTCCCTGGTGATCCGGGAGTCGGCCTGATCAACGGCCGGGCCGGGGGCCCGAAGCTGTTCGGTGCCGGAGAGCGTTCCACCACGGGAGCGCTCTCCGTGAGCGGTTAACCGTCGCCTGCGTGCGGTGTATTGGATGAGGGGACGGAAGTCAACGGCCCCTCCCGTCCCGTTCCTCGGCCCCAAAGCGCTTGCAGCGTTCGGGACTTGAAGCTTGGCGCCTCAAAATGTCCTCCGCTTCGGTGAGTTGTTGCACACGTCTTGACTGCGGCGTCACACCCGGAGAATCATCCGTGTACCCGAGAGAGCGCTCTCTCGACAGGTTGAGCCTGCCTTCCGTGCACAGCACCGCCGTACCCAGCCCCGCCGTACACAGCACCAGCGTCAGCAACCCGCCCCTGCCCCCCTCAGGAGAGACAGCCATGCCCGCTGCCCCCACAAGACAGCTCGGACCACCTCCGACCCTCGCGCACCACCGGAGGCGCGGCACGGTCGCGCTCATCGTCACCGCCATGGTCGCCGCCCTGCTCGGTCTGCTGCCCGCGGCTCCGGCGCAGGCCGCGCCCGTCCTGCTGTCCCAGGGCAGGACGGCGACCGCATCGAGCCAGGAGAACGGCGGCACCTCCGCTGCCGGCGCCGTCGACGGCAACGCCGGCACCCGCTGGTCCAGCGCCTTCTCGGACCCGCAGTGGATCCAGATCGACCTGGGCGCCAGTGCCACCGTCACCCAGGTCGTGCTGGCTTGGGAGGCGGCCTACGCCAAGGGCTACCGCATCGAGCTGTCCGGCAACGGCACCGACTGGACCACCGCCCACTCCACCACCACCGGCCCCGGCGGCACGGAGACCCTGAACGTCTCGGGCACCGCTCGCTACGTGCGCATGTACGGGACGGCCCGGGCCACCCAGTACGGCTACTCGCTCTGGGAGTTCAAGATCTACGGCACCATGAACGGCGGAGGCGGTCCCGAGATCCCGGGCGGCGGTGACCTCGGTCCCAACGTCCTCGTCTTCGACCCCTCCACGCCCGACATCCAGGGCAAGCTCGACGAGATCTTCCGCCGCCAGGAGTCGGCGCAGTTCGGCACCGACCGCTACCAGCTGCTCTTCAAGCCGGGCACGTACAACAACATCAACGCGCAGATCGGCTTCTACACATCCATCTCCGGTCTCGGGCTCGACCCGGACGACACCACGTTCAACGGTGATGTGACGGTCGACGCCGGCTGGTTCGACGGCAACGCGACCCAGAACTTCTGGCGCTCCGCGGAGAACCTCGCCCTCAACCCGGTCAACGGCACCAACCGCTGGGCCGTCTCCCAGGCGGCCCCCTTCCGTCGGATGCACGTCAAGGGCGGCCTCAACCTGGCCCCCAGCGGATACGGATGGGCCAGCGGCGGCTACATCGCCGACAGCAAGATCGACGGCACGGTGGGACCGTACTCCCAGCAGCAGTGGTACACCCGCGACAGCTCCGTCGGCGGCTGGACCAACGGCGTGTGGAACATGACCTTCTCCGGCGTCCAGGGTGCACCCGCCACCGGCTTCCCCAACCCGCCGTACACCACGCTGGACACCACACCCGTCTCCCGCGAGAAGCCCTTCCTCTACATGGACGGCGGCCAGTACAAGGTGTTCGCCCCGGCCAAGCGGGTGAACGCGCGCGGCACTTCATGGGGCAACGGCGCACCGCAGGGCGAGTCGATCCCGCTCGACCGGTTCTACGTCGTCAAGCCCGGCGCGACCGCCGCGACCATCAACGCCGCGCTCGACCAAGGCCTCCACCTGCTGTTCACGCCCGGCGTCTACCACGTCGACCAGACGATCGACGTCAACCGCGCGAACACCATCGTGCTCGGCCTCGGCCTCGCGACGATCATCCCCGACAACGGCGTCACGGCCATGAAGGTCGCCGACGTGGACGGCGTGCGGCTCGCGGGCTTCCTCATCGACGCGGGACCCGTCAACTCGCCCACCCTGCTCGAAGTCGGACCCCAGGGGGCGTCCGCCGACCACGCGGCCAACCCCACCACCGTGCAGGACGTCTTCATCCGCATCGGCGGAGCCGGCCCCGGCAAGGCCACCACCAGCATGGTCGTCAACAGCGACGACACGATCATCGACCACACCTGGGTCTGGCGCGCCGACCACGGCGACGGCGTCGGCTGGGAGACCAACCGGGCCGACTACGGCGTCCGCGTCCACGGCGACGACGTGCTGGCCACCGGCCTGTTCGTCGAGCACTTCAACAAGTACGACGTCGAGTGGTACGGCGAACGCGGCCGGACCATCTTCTTCCAGAACGAGAAGGCCTACGACGCGCCCGACCAGGCCGCCATCCAGAACGGCGCCACCAAGGGCTATGCCGCCTACCGCGTCGACGACTCGGTGAACACCCACGAAGGATGGGGGATGGGCAGCTACTGCTACTACAACGTGGACCCGACGATCCGGCAGGACCACGGCTTCAAGGCCCCGGTCAAACCTGGGGTGAAGTTCCACAGCCTGCTGGTCGTCTCGCTCAGCGGCCACGGCCACTACGAGCATGTCATCAATGACACGGGCTCTCCCACGTCAGGGACCTCGACGGTGCCTTCGACCGTCGTCAACTTCCCCTGACGAGGCGGTAGGCGGGCCGGCGCCGACGGCCCGCGGCCGCACGGGAGCGAGGGGCGTATCCACCGGTCGGGGCACGAACGTGTCCGTCCGGCGGGTACGCCCCTCAACCGGCTGCGGGCGAACGCCCTACGGGCAGAGGTAGGTGAACCGTGCCTCCGCGGAGTGCCGGGACGGCGAGACGATCCGCAGTTCCGCACGCGCGCGGTACTCGCCCCGCCCCTCGAACGTCCACAGCAGGTGCAGGCGGGCCTGCTTCTGGCCGCGTACCACCCGCTCGCGCAGCAGCCCCGAGTCGGTGCCGTCGCTGCGCACCCAGCGGTAGGTGAGCGTGCCGGGCCGGCCGTCGGTCCGTACCACGCCGACCACATCGGCGGTCCCGCCGCAGCCGGGCCCGTCCGGCGAGGTCCGGACCACCACGTCCCGCACGGCGACGCCCGGTCCGTACCGCTGCCAGGCGAGGAACCCGAGCACGGCCAGGAGCACGGTGGCGGCCAGGGCGTACCGGCGCAGGCCGCGCCGGCGTCCGGGCGGCCTGCGGTCGTCGGCGGGTTGCCCGGCGAGCGTGCCGTGCCACACCCCGGCAGCTGTGGCTCCGCTTCCGTGCTGCCGCACGAACGCGGTCACCCCCGGGCCGAAGCGCAGGACGTCGCCCTCGACGCGGTCGGGGACCGGCCCCGGGCCGGGGCCTTCGAACCAGTGGCTGCCCAGCGCGGTCGCGCTGTACTCGTCGGCGTCGCCCGCGGGCGTGCGTGGGTCGTTCACAGGACCGGGCACCCCCTTCTGGTCAGCAACTGCTGGGTGGAACTGCCGCTCGCCGCCGCCGGATCGGTGCCGGCCTGCACGGCCCAGTAGCAGCCCGTGCCCTGGAACGTGTGGTCCAGAGCGAGGGTGTATCGCGTCGCGCCGTTCCGCTCGAAGGACTGCGTGCTCTCGACGGCGCCGAGGACCCCCTTCTCGTTGCTCGTGAACCACGAGACGACGACTTTCACGGGTCCGGTGCCGGAGGTGACGACGTCGACCGTCGCGGCGGCCGTCGATGTGCCGGTCTGCCGGAAGCCCGTCACGGAGACCGACTTGACCTGCACCGGCGCGACGGTCGGCGGGGCGCTGGTCGTCGGCTCTGTGGACGGCTCGGTGGAGGCGGTCGTGGTGGGTGACGTGGTCGGCGCGGACGTCGTGGGCGGGGCAGGCGGCGTGGACGACGCCGCGGGCGACACGTCGGCGGGCCCGGTGGTCGTGCTCGCCGAAGGGGAGAGAGAGCCGCCGTCCGAGGGTGACGGCCCGATGTCGCCGTCCCCGTCCGCCACCGGCGAGGCCGATCCGCCCGGCATCGCGCTGGTCGTCGCGACGGCCTGCGCGGTCGTCCCCGGAGCGGCGTCCTCGCCGGCCCGTGCCGCGACGGCCACCACCGCGACCACGGCCAGCGCGGCGACGCCGGCGAGCGCCTTGCGCAGCGCCGGCGGCACATACCCGCCGGCACCGACGCCCGAACCGATGCCCGCGCCCGTACCAGGGCCGGCGCCGATCGACGTGGTGGCGTGGTCGGTGGTCCCCACGGGTCCGCCGGCCGACGGGAACAGCAGAGGCAGCAGCGCGGCGAGCGCCGCCAGCTTGCGCTGGCCCCGCTCCTCCCAGTCGGGTCCGTACGCCGCCCGGGCGATCGCCTCGAGCTCGGCCACGAACGCCGCCGCGTTCGCAGGCCGTTCCGCCGGCGACTTGGCGAGACCCCGCCGGATGAGGGGGCGCACCGGCTCGGGCGTGTCCTGCTCGGGGACCGGCGCGCCGATGTGCTGGAGCGCCAGCTCGGCGAAGTTCTCACCGCGGAAGGGCTTGTGACCCGTCAGGCATTCGTAGAACGTCGCGGTCGCGGCGTACACGTCGGCGGCGGGGGAGGCCGGTTCGCCGTTCCACTGCTCCGGCGCCATGTACGCCGGGGTGCCCGCGACCCCCGGTGTGCTCCCTCGGCGCGCGGCGATGCCGAAGTCGACGAGCTTGGAGGATCCGTCCGCCGCGACGAGCACGTTCTCCGGTTTGTAGTCGCGGTGCACCACACCCGTGCCGTGCGCTGCGGCGAGGCCCAGCAGCGAACCTTTCAGGACCGCCAGCGCAGCCTCAGGGCCTGTCGCGCCCTCCCGGAGCAGCAAGGTACGCAGCGCGATGCCGTCGACCAGCTCCATCACGATGGCGGCGCCCTGCGGCGCTTCGACGTATTCGTAGAGCCGCACCACGTACGGGGTGTCGAGGCCGCCGAGCAGCTGTGCCTCCGCGCGGAACTCGCGGACGAAGCCGGAGTCCGCGCGCAGCCTCTCGCTGAGGTACTTCACCGCCACCGGCACGCCGGTGGCGTCATGGACGGCGAGTACGACACGCCCGCAGCCGCCCGCACCGAGCTCCCGGGACTCGGTGTACCCGGGCACCGACCAGGTGTTCATCACGTTCCCCCTGCCACGCGCTGTCCCCACCACAGACACATTTCTTTCACGTCCGGTTCCCGCCGGAAGGCCCCGGCGTGCGGCGCCTCGGAGCGCTCCGGTGTGCACTTGGCATGGACCTGCCCCTGCAGTTCGGCTACGCTCCGGCCGAGCGCGGTGAGAGCGCTCTCAATCGCCTCTCGACACGCGCTCCAGTACGGCCTGTTCCATCCCCCACGATGCTGGAACAACGAAAGGTCAACGCCTTGAGACGCATGACAGCCATACGTACGGGCCTGTCCGCACTTCTCCTCCTCGGCTCATGGGCCGCGGTCGGCGCCGGCCCCGCGGCCGCCTCCGTCCCGGCCGCAGAGCCCGAGCTCTCCACCGGCCTGCTCGCGGCCATGCAGCGCGACCTGGGACTCGACGCGGAGGAGGCGACAGCACGCCTCGCCGCGGAGAAGACCGCCACCGCCGTCGAAGGAAAGGCCCGCCGCGCCGCCGGAGCGGCCTTCGGCGGCTCCTGGTTCGACGCGGACACCGGCAGACTCACGGTGGCCCTCACCGGCGCGGGCAAGGCCCGCGCCGTACGGGCGACCGGCGCCCACACGGCACTCGTCCGCCACAGCGCCCGGCAGCTCGACTCGGCCAAGCGTGAGATCGACGCCCTGAAGGCGCCCGCGGGCGTGGCCAGTTGGCACGTCGACCCGGAAGCCAACCGGGTGGTGGTGAACGTCGTCTCCTCCGAGCGGGGTGACAACGATGTCCGGGCCTTCCTGGACCGCGCGAAGGACGCCGGCCCGATCACGGTCCGGGAGACCGCGCAGGCCCCGACACCGTTCGCCGCCGGGACCGTCGGAGGCGACCCGTACTACACGGGCAACGTCCGCTGTTCCGTCGGCTTCTCCGTGCACGGCGGCTTCGTCACGGCGGGCCACTGCGGACGGGCCGGCGCGGCCGTACGCGGCTGGGACGGCACGCACATCGGCACCTTCCAGGGCTCCTCGTTCCCCGGTGACGACCACGCCTGGGTCAGTGTCGGCAGCGGCTGGTGGACCGTCCCCGTGGTCCTCGGCTGGGGAACCGTCCCCGACCAGTTGGTCCGGGGCTCGGCGGAGGCCCCGATCGGCGCTTCCGTATGCCGCTCCGGCTCCACGACGCGCTGGCACTGCGGCAACGTCCTCGCCAAGAACGAGACCGTCAACTACAGCCAGGGCGCGGTCCATCAGATGACCAAGACCAGCGTCTGCGCGGAACCGGGCGACTCCGGCGGCTCGTTCATCAGCGGCGACCAGGCGCAGGGCGTCACCTCCGGCGGCTGGGGCAACTGCTCCGGCGGCGGCCAGACCTGGCACCAGCCGGTCAACGAGATCCTCGGCCGGTACGGGCTGCGCCTGCACACCGCCTGACGCGGCGCAGCTCGCACACGCCCGGGAGGCGCGGGCCGCACGGCGGTGGTCCGCGCCCGTCCCGTCACCCGGTACCAAGGCCGGGCACGTGCACACGTGCCCGGCCGTGACCCGTCCGGTGGTACTCCCATCAGCCTCCGGCCGCCGCCCGGTCAGATCCGCAGGACCGTGGCGAGGTGCGCCGACAGCTCGGACGCGGACGGCGGCGTCCGCCGCAGCGACACGTAGCCGTCCGGGCGGAGCAGCAGAGCAGTCGGGCCCCGCACGTCGTAGACGCGCCCGAACTCGCCGCGCCCGTCCCGCCACCTCTGGGGAAAGGAGCCGTCCGCGCGGACGGGGGTCGCGACGTCCGGGTGGAGGACGAGCGCGGATCCGACCTGTCCGTGCGTCAGGCGGGTGATCTCGTCCGCCAGTCCCACACACGACTCCCCATCACTCTCGTCGTCCGCGTACAGCAGCAGCGTGTGCGCGTCGCGGCCGCGAAGCACATCGAACAGCCGCACCGGGAACGTGGCGATCGCCCCCACGAGACCGCCGCAGTCGGGCGCGCGGTCGCCCGCGTCGGGACCGGTGTGGCCGCTGCCGCGGGAGGCGACGATCGGGCTGTCCGGGTAACCGACGAGCAGTTGCGCCTCGCGCAGCATGAGCATCTGCGGTTCCTCCGGGTCCGCCTGGACGCCGCCCGCGGTCGCATGCCGCACGGTGCGTCCCACCACCTCCTCGCCCACCGGGCGCCGCTCGGCGTCGTAGCTGTCGAGCAGGTGCGGGTGGGCGGTCCCGGCAACGGCGAGCGCGAGCTTCCACGCCAGGTTGTACGCGTCCTGGACGCCCGTGTTCATGCCCTGGGCGCCGGTCGGCGGATGGATGTGCGCGGCATCGCCCGCGACGAAGACCCTGCCGTGCGAGTAGCGGTCCACCAGCCGGTGGCTGATGCGGAACACCGACGACCAGCGCAGCGCCGACGCCGTGGTGGGCTCCGGAGCCAGCCGGTCCAGGACGGCCTGCACATGCTCCAGCCGCGGCGTGCGGCCGCCTTCCAGGCCGTGCGCCACGCTGTCGGCCTCCGGTTGCTGCCGGACGGACAACTCCGGCGGCACCAGCATCGACATCCGGTAACGGCGGTGTCCGGGCAGCGGGATGCACACCAGCAGGTCGTCCGTGGCACCGTCGCCGACATGCGTGGCCCGCACCGTGTAGCCGGGCGGCAGACCCCAGTCCACCTCGACGTCCGCGAGCATGTACTCCTCCGGGAAGGCGCCTCCTTCGAAGGTGAGGCCGAGCGACTTGCGGACGATGCTGTGTGCGCCGTCGCAGCCCACGAGGTAGCGGGACCTGATCTCCTCCGTGCGTCCGGACGGCGTGGTGACCGTGCTCCACACGCCGTCCTCGTCCTGGGTGAACGAGACCAGCTCCGTCTCCCGTTCGATCCGGGTGCCCCGGCGCGCGAGGTGCTCCTCGATGATCCGCTCCGTCTCGTACTGCGGCAGGGCGGCGAAGCCGTAGGGGACATCCGGTGGCAGTTCGAGCTCGAGCCGCATGCGCTCCACGCCGTTCACGTACATCAGCTGTCCACGCATGGGCGCGGCGGCGGCCAGGGCGTCGCGCGCGATGCCCATCCGGTCCCAGATCTCCAGCGTCCTGGGCTGGATGCCGACGGCCTTCGCGTAGGGCAGCCGGGCCGGAAGCCGGTCGATGAGACGGCAGGTGACACCGCGTCCGCGCAGTTCGGCCGCCGCCGTGAGCCCGACGGGGCCCGCGCCCACCACCAGCACATCGGTACGGTCCATCCGGCATCTCCTGTCGGGAGCCCCGGCGCGCGGGGAGATCGGCCCCCGTCTCCCATGGTCGCCCCGCGAATGCGACTGCGTCGACTCGGACGTCGTGGCCCGCGGCATCGCACGGCGTGGCCCTCAGCGAAGGTGCACGTGCCGCGTGTCGCGTGTCGAGGCCCGCGGGCTGCCGTGCCGGGGCGGCTGCGGGCGGAGGCCCGCCCGCCGGACCACCGCATTGTCAGTGGTGGCTGCGACGCTGGGCAGCATGGACGAGCAGATCATGCGCGGACGCGTCTACGGAGTCGATCACGACGATCCTGATCCCGGCCCGCAGCCAGGACACGATTACGTCGAGCTGGTAGGCGGACCGCTCGACGGGCTGCTGCTGGACGTCACCGGGTGGACGCCCCGGCAACTGCACGAAGGAGCCGTGCTGGCAACCGAGCTCGGCCGTTACGGAGCCGGCGGCCGCTCACTGTACGGACCGAGGAACGGCACTCCCAGGCTCTTCGACTGGGAAGAGGACACGCCCTGAGCCCCCAGGACCGGACGTTTCTCCGGCTCTGCCCGGTAGGCCCGCGCCGATCGTCAAGCTGTCCGATGGGGACGGCAGGGAACGCAGTCGGTCCGTCCGGATCACCGATGTGACGCCGGACGACCTCGCGGCGCCGTCACCGAGATGGTCGACCAGGGAGCCGCGTGATCAAGCAGACGCTGGAGACGCCGGCCGCGCCGGACGCCTGAACGAGCCGGCCCGGAAGTGCGGCGCGGCTCCGGAAGGGCGCCCTGCAAGTGCGGCGTGGCAAACGGCAGGGCGGCCCCTGGCCGGGCAGGCTGCGCACCCGCATAGGATCGAGCGTGTGTGCGCACACGTCATGGTCGCGGAAGACGACGAGAAGCAGGCCGAGTTGGTCCGCCGTTACCTGGAACGGGAGGGCCACACGGTCACGGTCGTACGTGACGGCCGCGCAGCCATCGAATCGGTCCGCCACCGCGCGCCCGACCTGCTCGTCCTGGACGTGATGATGCCGCGGGCCGACGGACTGGACGTCCTGCGGGTACTGCGCGCCGAGGCCCGCGAGTTGCCGGTGCTCATGCTGACGGCCCGCTCCACCGAGGACGACCTCCTGCTCGGCCTGGACCTGGGCGCCGACGACTACATGACCAAGCCGTACAGCCCGCGTGAGCTGATGGCCAGGGTCCGCACCCTCCTGCGCCGTCCGCGGCTCGCCGCCGTGGGCGATGCGGCAGCACCTGCCGCCCTGTCGGTGGGCACCCTCGTCGTGGACCCGGACCGGCACGAGGTGAGCGTCGACGGCACCGCGGTCGACTGCACGCCCGGCGAGTTCCGCATCCTCCTGGCGATGGCGACCGAACCCGACCGGGTGTTCACCCGCCAGCGGCTGCTGGCGCAACTGCACGGCTTCGACCGCTACATCAGCCTCCGCACCGTCGACATGCACATCATGAACCTGCGCAAGAAGATCGAGGCCGCGCCCCACCGGCCCGCCCGGCTGCTGACGGTCTTCGGCGTCGGCTACAAGCTGACCGACCCGAGCGCCTCCCGTGTCCCGTACTAGGCCGCGCGTGTCCCGCCGCGGCCCTGTCGTGTCCCGCCCCGGGCGGGACGAGCGGCTGCCGCTCCGCAAGAGCCTCCTCGGCAGGCTGCTCGCCGTCTCCGCGCTCGTCGCCGTCTGCTCGGTCGGCGCGACCGCGTGGCTCGCCGTACAGACCACCTCCGGCGCCATCAAGCAGGAACAGGGGCGGAACCTCGCCGACGACGCCCGGATATACCACACGCTCCTCGGCTACGCGGCGACCCACCCCCGGTGGGACGGAGTCGAGGCGACCGTACGCGACCTGGCGCACCGGACCGGCAGGCGCGTCGCCCTGACCACCGAGGCACGGGAGCCGATCACCGACTCCGCGACCGGGGCTTCGCCGCCGCGACTGCCTCCCCGGGCGTCCGCGATCGTGGACCCGCTCTCCTCGGACACCGCCCTGGCTCCCGTGTCCGGCGACAGTTCCGAGGCCGGCGCGGACCGTATCGACCCGCGCGCCGTCGGCCCCTTCCGGCTGCCGGAACCCGAACGCGCCGGCCTGCGGAAGATCGCGGAACGGACGGCCGACTGCCTGCGCGGGTACGGCATCGGATCGGACATCGTCGCCGGCCCCGGCGGGCGACCGCGCATCGAGGTCCTGGGCGACGACTTCGAACGCGTCCAGTCCACCACCGCGTGCGTCGCCCGGGAACTGGACGAACCCACCGCGACGGAGGCCAAGGCACTGGCCGCGCTCAACAAGCTCACCGACGCGTGCCTGGACCGACAGGGCCGGGAACCCGTGAAGCTGACTCTGGGCCTCTCCTGGCGCAGCCCCAGGGCGGCGGCGCCACCGGGCCAGGACCGGTTCGCCCGGACCGGCGAGGACGCCGTGCCGGCGCCCGCCCCGACCGTGGCCCCCGGCCCGGCCGAGACCCCGGTGCCCGCAGGGCCCGGCAACGACGCCGACGACCGTGCCGTGGCGTCCTGCGTCACCACCGCACGCAGTGAGCAGCTCAGCGCGTACGTCGCCTCACCCGCCCTGCTGTTCATCGGCGACCCCGAGTCCACCACCGTCCCCGGCTTCGACCTGTCACCCGCGAACACCGCCCGGATCGCCGGCGCCGCGGCGCTCGTCCTGGCCCTCACCGTCGGGGCGTCCGTGCTGGCCGCCGCCCGGGTCGTACGCCCGCTGCTCGCGCTCACCGGCGCGGCACAGCGCATGAAGGACGGGGGATACTCCGACGCCGTCCCGGTCCCGGTCCCGGCCGGCGCCGTCAACGAGGTCGGGCGGCTGGCCGCCGCCTTCAACGACATGTCGGCCCACCGCGCGCGCATGGAAGGCCAACGCAAGGCGCTGGTCAGCGATGTCGCCCACGAGCTGCGCACCCCGCTGAGCAACATCCGCGGCTGGCTGGAGGGAGCACAGGACGGCGTCGCCGACGCCGACGGCGCCTTCGTCTCGTCACTGCTGGAAGAGGCCGTCCAGTTGCAGCACATCATCGACGACCTCCAGGACCTGGCGGAAGCGGACGCCGGCGCGCTGCGCCTGCACCCCGAACCGGTCCGGATACACGACCTCCTCGGCCAGGTCGCGGCAGCACACCAAGGCATGGCCGGGACCGCGGGCGTCACGCTGACGGTGGTGTCGACTCCGGCGGACCTGCCGGGGGAGTCGACCGCGGACCCGGTCAAGCTGCGCCAGGCGGTCGGCAATCTCCTCTCCAACGCCGTACGCCACACGCCGCCCGGCGGCAGCGTCACCTTGCGCGCCCACAGGGACGCGGGGACGGTGGTGATCGATGTCAGCGACACGGGCGAAGGACTGTCGCCCGAGGACCTTCCGCACGTCTTCGACCGCTTTTGGCGGGCGGAGAAGTCACGCAGCCGGCGGACCGGCGGCAGCGGACTCGGGCTCGCGATCGTACGGAAACTCACCGAGGCGCACGGCGGCATGGTGCACGCGGTGAGTACCGAGGGGAAGGGTTCCGTCTTCACACTGCGGATCCCGGACGGCGGGCCGGCGGACAGCAGCCGTGAAGCCTGATGCGATGACGACAGCGTTCTGACAGGTTCCTCACAACTCCACGCCAGCATGGCCGGTGCCATCAAGGCCTCAGGGCCTAATCAGCTGGAACGGAGCAACCCCACATGTCCCACCGTCTGTCCCTGCGAGCTCTCGCTCTCGCCACCGTCGCGGCCGGCGCGCTGGCCCTGCCGTCGACCGCCGCCTTCGCCGACACCAGCCCCGGCCCCGGCCCGACGGTCGCGCCCCGCGAGGCCGCTCAGAAGACCCCCGCACCCTCCGAGCCGACCGTGGCGAAGGACAGGGAGGCAAGGGAGACACCGCGCGGCGGCGTCGACGCCGGTGAGCAGCCGGCCGGAACCGCCACCGGCGGCAGCAACGCCGTGACCCTGGCCGGAACGGCCGCCGGTCTCGCCCTGGTCGCGGGCACCGTCACCTTCGCGGTCCGCCGACGCAACAACGGCTGACACCCCCGTCCGAACACAGCGGCGCCGCCTTCGGGCGGCGCCGCCCCGTGCCGAACACGCTTGGAGACCTGGAGAGTTCATGTCGCACACGCACCGACGGACGCGGTGGGCCCGGCCCTTGGCCTCGGCCGCCGCCATCGGCTGCCTCGGCCTGGCCGGCTGCTCGGCCGCCCCCGCAGATCCTGTCGACTCCGCCGGCACGACGGCGACCGCCCCGGACCCCCGCGCCACCCCACGACCGACCGGCTCGACACCCTCGCCCGCGTCGGCGATTCCCGTCGAACCCGCGCGCGTGACCATCGCCTCGGTCGGCGTGGACAGCGCCCTGATGCGACTCGGCCTCAACGAGGACGGCACCGTCCAGGTCCCGCCCGCCGAAAAGGGCATGACCGCGGGCTGGTACACCGGAGCGGCCGTCCCCGGCGAGCCCGGACCCGCCGTGATCATCGGCCACAACGACACCCGCTACGGCAAGGCCGTCTTCCACGACCTTGCCAAGGTCACCAAGGGTGCGGACATCGCCGTACGCGACGCCGCCGGCGAAACCGCCCACTTCACCGTCACCGCCAAGGAAACCGTCCGCAAGAACGCCTTCCCCACCGACAAGGTCTACGGCGCGACCGACGACCGCGCCCTGCGCCTGATCACCTGCTCGGGACGGTTCGACAGCGAGGGCCACCCGGTGGACAACCTCATCGTGTACGCCGTACTGCGCTGACGGTGCGGCTCACCATGCGGGTCCGGTCGCCTGTGCCGCCGTCGTCAGCGCGCGGACCGGTCCGCCGCTCCCCGGGTGATGTCGGCGTAGAGGCGGAAGAGAGCAGGGCGGGCTTCGCCGTCTTCTCGTTCGTGCAGGGCCGCCCAGCATCGGGCGACGATCTCCCGGGCCTCGGCGCCGGGCCAGGGCCGGGGGAGGAGCTCGGGCGGCAGCAGCGGGTCGGGCTCCATGGCGCGGGTGAGTTCGGCGGCCAGCTCCACGGCGATGGTGAGGAGTTCGGCCGGGGAGAGTGCGGCAGTGCCGGTGAGCCGGTCGAGGCGGGGCCGGGCAGAGCGGCCGAGGCGGTGGTAGCGGTCGGCGATCTCTGGCAACGGCCACAGCAGGCGGGCGAGTTCGGCGGGCTCCCCGGTGTTCCCTCTGCGCAGGTCCGTCGACGTGAGGAGGGTGAGCCCGCCATGGGAGCCGAGGCGGTGCGCCGCTTCCTCGACATACGGTTCCCAGGCGTTGGCGCTCACGTACAGCCCGCCTTGGAGCGGGGCACCGCCGAGGTGGACGAGCGTCTCGCGCAGCAGGTCGCGGGACGTGCGCTCCGATTCGGGCACCGCGAAGGCGGCCAGGTGCCAGACACCGTCCCAGGGCGCGAGCCCGGCGTCCTGGTCGAACGCGTGCCTGAGGAAGTCCACGTTGGGTGTGAGGGCCCGCACGGTGTCCGGGGTCGCGTGCAGCTGCGCCTTGCGCCCCCGGCCCTCGTGGGTGAACCGGCCTTCGGCCACGAGGCGTTTGATGCACAGCCGCACCTGCTGGTCGCTCATGCCCAGGATGTCGGCGACGGTGTACAGCTCGGCCGTGTCGACGGTGCCGTCCTCGCGGATCAGCGCGTGGACGAGCATGCGGGTGGGGATCTCGATGCGGTCGGTCATGGTGTGCGCAGTCCTCTCGGCCCGTTCGACCCTTTCGGTCCGTTCCCCTCGACAGGGCGGCGCATGCTGGTCACCGCGCCGAAACCCAGCAGCCCGCGCAGGTAGGGGGTGTGCTCGGTCCGTACGGCGGTGAAGCCGCGCCGTTCGTACAAGGCCCTGGCGCGCGGGTTGGTGTCGATCACGTCCAGTCTGATCTCCTGGCAGTCGTGCTCCGTCGCGACGGCGGCCACTTCCTCGAGGAGCAGGCTTCCGACGCCGCGGCCGCGCATGCCCGGGTCCACGGCGATGCCGTCCATGACGAGCTGCCCTGCGGCCGGCCGGCGTTCGAACAGGGCGAGCAGCAGGAGCCGGTGCAGTCCTCGCACGCGTCCGTACGCACGCAGCACGGCGGAGGCAGAGCCGCCGGTGAGGGCCCGGCCGCCGAGCTGGTAGCCGGCGAGGCCGACGAGCTGCCCGTCGAGGAGCGCGCACACCGCCCGATCGGCGTTCAGGTGGGCGGCGATGAAGCACACCGCCTTGTCGGGCGGGTTCAGGGCGGGGCCGAGTTTGCGACCGAAAGCGTCCCAGTACAGCTCGGCCGCCCGCCGCTCGGCTCCGGCCGGAACACCCCGCCGGACCGTCACCGGCCCCGTGGTGGCGCCTGTCTCGTCCAGTCCCATCGTGTGCCCCCCTCGTGCTGTGGTCTCGGATCAAAACTATCATCCGTGCAACGATCGTGCTTGGAGTGATAGTTTCAGGGCCTCCGAGCAGAGGCGGTCAGCTCTGATGAGTCCGAAGATCCTTCCCCGACGGCGCCGACTCCGCATCGCCGTGTGGTCACTCGTCACGGTCCTGGTCGTGGCCGCAGGTCTCATCGGTGTGGTCCTGTGGCAGAACTCCTACGAGATGGACGAGCAGCGGGTCTCGATCCGCCACGGCGGCCACGTACTCAACGGCGTACTGGCCACTCCCCGGGACGGTCGCGAACGCCACGGCCTGGTCGTGTACATCCACGGCGACGGCCCCATCGGCGCCACCCACGACGACGGTTACAAGCCCATGTGGGAAGCGAACGCCAAGGCCGGATACGCCTCCCTGTCCTGGGACAAGCCCGGCGTCGCGGGCGCACCCGGCGACTGGCTCGAGCAGTCCATGGACGACCGGGCCGACGAGGCAGCCGCCGCCATCGCCTGGGCACGCGCCCGCCCGGACATCGACGGCGACCGGATCGGGCTCTGGGGCGCCAGCCAGGCGGGCTGGGTCCTGCCGAAGGTCGCCGCCAGGACGCGGACCAGCTTCGTCATCGCCGTCTCGCCCGCGATCAACTGGCTCCGGCAAGGCCGCTACAACCTCCTCGCCGAGCTGCGTGCCGACGGCGCGTCGGCCGCCCGCACCCGCGCCGAGATCGCCAGGAGCGACACCACCCGCCGGCTGCTGGAACGCCGCGCCACCTTCGAGGAGTACGTCAGGGCGAGGGGCGGTGACGCGGACGGCATGACCGCCGGTCGGTGGGGCTTCATCTCCAAGAACCACACAGCGGACGCGACGCGGGACCTCCGCGCTCTGCGTCGCGTACCGGTGCTGCTGACCCTCGCGGGCCATGACGTCAACGTGGACACCGCCGACACGGAACGTGTCTACCGCAAAGTGCTGGGCGCGGGCGGTGCGTTGAGGGTCACCCATCACCCGGACGCGACCCATTCGCTGCTCAAGCGGTCCGTCGAACAGTCGGATCTCACGCTCACGCTCACCGCGCTCTTCGCCCCCCGCTCGCTCTTCGCGGACGGATTCCTGGACGGCCAACGGCAGTTCCTCAACGGTCTCGGCCGTGGCGGCAACGCCACCCCATGACCTTCCGGTGGGCTTCGCCGACCTGCCGCCCACCGGCGTCGCACGGCCTTGGATCCGGCGGTGCCGCAACAGCCGCCCGTTGCGCGATCGGCACCGCGCCCGCAGGCTCAGCGGCTGCGGATCACGCCGCGCCCTGCGTACGGGCGTGGGCGAGGGCCGACGGGGTCAGCCGGCCGACGATGGCCGGGGCCTCCCGGACGAGGGCGTCGTCCTCCACCGCGGCGACCATGAAGAGGGCGAAGTCCACGCGGCGGGTCACGTTGCTCGCGAGGACGGGGTCACCGACATGCCGGCTCCATACGGGCAGGCCCTGGCTCTCGCCCTCCTCCAGGTCGCTGCCGCGGACGACCGTCCAGTCGGTGTCACTGTCGAAGATCGTCCGGCACGCCTCCACCTGGTCGTCCAGGTCCGCCACACGGGCCAGTCTGGCCAATCGCCCGAAAACGGCCACGAACGCCCTGAGCTTGCGCGTATAGACGTCCTTTCCGTCACGGGTGATGTGCCAGCCGCAGGAGAACACCAGTCGCGCCCCGGCAGGCGCCGCATCGAGCACGGCCCGGGCCGTGCCCGAGGAGTAGTGCTTCATGCCCCACGGGGCCAGCACCGTGAGTACGGCCTGGCACCCGTCCACCGCCCGTGCTACGGCCGCACGGTCGTCGGTCGCCCCGGGGACCACCGTGATCCGCCCCTCGAACTCGGCGAGCTTGCCGACGCTCTGCTCCCGGCACACGCCCACCACGTCGTAGCCCCGGTCCAGCGCGTGCCGCACCATGTACCGTCCGAGCTTCCCGGACGCGCCCACGACGCACATCTTCTTGCGCGGGCCCGTTCTTCGGGACTCCTCCGAGCTGATCGGTTCCATGACCTTCGCCCCCCTGTCCCCGCCTCGTCCTTACGCTGTAAGGGTGTGCCTTACGCAGTAAGGTTGTCAACCTGCGACGCCCGTTCAAGGAGGAATCCGTGGCCACCGAGCCCGCCCGCACGCCGGCATCCCGCCGCCGACCCCTCAGCAAGGAAACGGTCCTGCGTACGGCGCTCGCGCTCGCGGACGAGGCCGGCACGGGCGCGCTCACGATGCGCAAACTCGCCGACCGGCTCGGCGTCGAGGCCATGTCGCTCTACCACCACGTCCGCAACAAGGAAGCGATCCTCGACGGCATGGTCGACCTCCTCTTCAGCGAGATCGAACTCCCGCCCACGGACCTCCCCTGGCGGGCGGCGATACGACGACGCGCCGTATCGACACGCGACGCGCTGATCCGCCACCCGTGGGTGACCGGCCTCATGGACTCCCGCAGCAACCCCGGACCCGGAACACTGCGACACCACGACGCGGTCATCGGCTGCCTACGAGCGGGCGGCTTCACCATCGCCGGCGCCGCGCACGCGTTCTCCGTACTCGACAGCTACATCTACGGATTCACCCTGCAGGAG
Organism: Streptomyces sp. Tu 2975; assembly: GCF_009832925.1. GTDB lineage: Bacteria > Actinomycetota > Actinomycetes > Streptomycetales > Streptomycetaceae > Streptomyces. Next base: position 377,726 of record NZ_CP047140.1, on the reverse strand, counting down.
CTGAGCCTCCCGTTCGAACCGTCCGCCGGCATCGAGGATCTGGCCGACTCGATCCTGCGGCAGATGCCCGGCGACGAGTTCCCTCACCTCACCGAGATGATCACCCACCACGCCCTGAAACCCGGCTACGCGTACGCCGCCGAGTTCGAGATCGGACTCGACCTGATCCTCGACGGACTGCAACAGCAGCGCGACGCCTGGCTGTGACCGTCCGCCGAACCCCCGCGACGCTTCAAGACGGCACGTGTTCACCGGTCGTCCGCACAGGGGCGATCCGTCGAGGAATTGCGTGGCGGACGGGGGCCGTCGTAGATCACCATGCACCGTATGAGTGATCAACCCGCACGATGGACCGAGGCAACCGTCCACCCCGACATGTGGGCCGACCCGGACGACGACCCCCGCAACAAGGAAACGCCCGGTCCGGACGGGGAGCTTGCCACGCTGCTCGACTTTCTGACGGGTTACCGCATGACCCTGCGGATGAAGTGCGAGGGGCTGGATGCGGAGCAGCTGGCCCGTCGGTCCGTTCCACCGTCGACGATGTCGCTGCTCGGCCTGATACGACACCTCGCCGAGGTGGAACGGGACTGGCGCAACTGGATCACCGACGGCGACCCCCTGCCGAAGCTGTACGGCCGGCGTGACGCGGACTTCGACGAAGCTGTCGCCGAGCAGGCCATGGTCGACGCCGCGTACGCCGATCTGGAGCGGGAGCAGGCGGCGACCGACGCCGCGCTGGCCGAACACCCCGACCTGGGGGAGCGGGTGGGCAGGGACAACACCGCGGTCCGGGAGCTGATGGTGCACAGGATCGAGGAGTACGCCCGTCACTGCGGACACGCCGACCTGCTGCGGGAGTGCGTCGACGGAAGAGTGGGTCAGTGACGACGGGCGCCGCCGCGCACCGGTGAGGTCACCGGCAACTCCGGCTCCTGCCCGGCGGATCCGGCCGGGGCCTGCCCGGCGGATCCGGGACCGCACCCGGACAGAACCGCGCCGCGAGGAGCCGCGCCGAGGCGGACGCCATCGATCGGGGCCGGCAGCTACGCCGGCCCCCGGGGAGCTCCGCCGCTCAGAACACCCACCGAGTATGGGTGTAGACCCCGTTGTCCCGACCGAAGCCGTACGCCGTGGTCGGCGCCACCGCGAACACCACCGCGCCCCCCGTCCGGAACGTGTCCCCGATGCCATGGAACGTGCCCTCGGGCGAGGTGATGTGCGGCCCGTACTTCGCCTCGTGCGCGGAGATCACGTCCTCCAGCACCGCCGGATCGGTCACCCGCTCCGCCTTGCCCTCGACGACGACGTCGAACCCTTCGGTCAGTGCATTCCTCCCGGTGGTCAGGGCACAGTGCGCCTCATGAGTGAGGTTCTTCGCCTTCTGCTCCTCCGGGCCGGTGGAGAAGTACAGCGCCCCGTCGTGCCACGCGGCGATCACGGGCGTGACATGCAGCCGCCCGTCGGGCCGTACCGTGGACACCCAGAAGATCTCGGCGGCCTCCAAGTGCCGTAGGGCTTCCGCCCATTCGGCCGCGGTGACACCCGCGGCACCCGGGCGAGAATTGAGCGCGGAACTGTAGCGGGCATCGAGTTCAGCCGTAGGTTGCTGTGCCGGTCCTGTGGGCATGGGCATATCTCCTTCTCGTCCCTCCCCTAACGATCGTCGGCCCACGCCGACACCACCGGCGCACCCGTTCGTGTCCGTCGTCCGTGCGCGCCCTGAAGTGCCTGTTCTCGTCCGCACCCGCGACGCCGCACCCGCGACGCACCCGCGACGCCGCAAGGTCCGGCCGCCCGTGCCCGGGCGCTCGTAAGGTGAGCCACATGATCGTCCGCAAAGGTGAGGGCCGCCGTCCCGGCTACGCCGCGGCAGCGTCGGTGTTCGCCATCGGCATGGCCGGCACGACCCTGCCCACGCCGCTGTACGGGCTCTACCAGGAACAGATCGGCTTCTCCGAGCTGATGGTGACCGTGGTCTTCGCCGTGTACGCCGTCGCCGTGATCACGGTGCTGCTCGTGGCCGGGAACTACTCCGACGAAGTCGGGCGCCGGCCCGTCCTGTTCTGCGCCATGGCCCTGTCCGCCGCGAGCGCCGGATGCTTTCTGCTGGAATCCGGCCTCCCACTGCTCTTCGCGGGGCGGCTGCTCTCCGGATGCGCGGCCGGACTGCTCAGCGGTGCGGCGACCGCCGCGGTCATGGAACTCGCCGGACCGGGACAGCGGGCCCGGGCCGGGTTCGCGGCCACGGCGGCGAACATGGGCGGTCTCGGCTGCGGACCGCTGTTGTCCGGCATCCTCGCCCAGTACGCGGCCCGACCGCTCGAGCTCGTCTTCTGGGTCCACATCGGGCTGGTCGCCGTCGCCGCCGTGATCATCCACTTCCTGCCGGAGACCGTCGAGCGGCCGAAGCGCTTTCCTCCGCTGAAGCCTCAAGGAGTCTCCGTCCCCGACGAGGTGAAGGGAGTGTTCGTACCCGCCTCCGTCGCGGCGTTCGCCGGGTTCTCCCTCCTCGGACTGTTCACCGCCCTCGCCCCCAGCTTCGTGGCCCGGACACTAGACGTGCACAACCTCGCCGTCACAGGAGCGGTCGTGTTCTCCGTCTTTCTCGCCTCCACCGCAGGCCAGTCGCTGAGCGAACGCATCGGCACCCGGCGCGCCCTGCCCATCGGCTGCGCCGTCCTCGTCGCAGGCCTCCTGCTCGTCGCCTCGTCATTGATCATCGAATCCCTCGCCGTGCTCGTTGTCGGAGCCTTGTGCGGAGGCGCGGGCCAGGGACTGGCGTTCCGGGCGGCCCTGTCCCTGGTGGGCGGAGCGGCACCCGCCGAACACCGAGGCGGCACCATCTCGGCCTTCTTCGTCATCGCCTACACGGGCATCTCCCTGCCCGTGGTGGGTGTGGGAGCCGCTGCCCAGTTGTGGGACCTGCGCACCGCCGGGCTCGTCTTCGCCGCCTGCGTGATACTGCTCGCCGCGTGCGCCGGCGTCTACTCCGCCCTGAGACCGCCGACCGAACCCACCAAGGCCCGCGACGAAGCCCGCCGGTGAACCGCCCACGTCGTCCGCCGGCCCCGCACGCGAACGGCCGGCGCCGGACGCGCTGGGGCGAACCGACCGTCCGAAAGGCCCTCGCCGAACTCGTCGCGCACGGCGTGCCGCTGCGCACCGACTGAGGCGTCTCCATTATTGGTTTGCCGCCGGCCGGACCGGTCGGATAAGAAGCTTGCATGCTGAGAGGTGACAAGATCGGGCTCAGGGCCCGGTACGAGGACGACATCCCCGTCCTGCGGGCCGAGCTCTACGACGACGTGGTCAACGCCGCGCGGGCCGAAAGCGGGCCGTGGCGGCCGATCACGCCCGGATCGCAGGATCCGCGACTCGTGGTGGACGACAAGAACCAAGGGCTCGTCCAGTTCTCCGTGGTGGAGCTGGACGGCGGCACGCTGGTCGGCACCGCGACGCTGTGGGGCATCGACACCCACAACCGGTCCGCACACATCGGGTTGGGCCTGCTGCCGTCCGCCCGCGGCAAGGGCTACGGCACCGACGTGGTCGCGGTGCTGTGCCACTACGGCTTCGTCGTGCGCGGCCTGCAGCGGCTGCAGATCGAGACGCTGGCGGACAACACCGCGATGTTGCGCTCCGCCGAGCGCAACGGCTTTGTCCGCGAGGGCGTGCTGCGTTCCTCGGCCTGGGTGCTGGGCGAATTCCTGGACGAGGTACTGCTCGGGCTCCTGGCCCATGACTGGAAGCCGGAGTCGAAGGGCTAGGTTGGGGGACTCTCAGCCGACCGCGACCACGACGCTCAGCAGTGCGAGCACGACGCAGAACGGTGCGTACACCCGTCGGTTCAGCCGGTTGTAGAGAGGATTGCCCTTGCCGGCGGTGAACGGCTCGACCAGCCCACGCAGGACCATGACCGCGGCCAAGCCCCAGATGCCCGTGCGGTACAGCCAGTCGGGGACGAGACGCAGTTCGTCCCAGTTCGCAGCCAGGGCCACGTACGCGGCCCCGACCAGCAACGCCGCCACCAGGGCGGTCAGCAGTCTCGGTATCTCTTCCGCGTCGGGTATGGCCTTCCGGGCCAGGTCCTTCTCGGACGTGGCCGGCCAGTGGACGCCGACGGTCCAGAGGAAGTGGAGCACGCCGACCGTGAAGAGCGCGGCGGCGAGGAGAAGACTGGCGACGTTGGTCATCCGGCGCTCCGTCATTCCGTTCGATCGGCAGTGCACGACATTCGTCCGACGGCCCTGACGATAACCCTCGGCACTTCGGGCCGGTTCATCGCCCTGGCGTAAGTGCCGGTCCCGGTAGCGTGGAACGCGCCCCCACCGCACCGGCCATCGCACACCGCGCACCCCGTACCGCAAGGCGATCACCCGACGACGGGGGGGCGACAACGTCTCCACGCCTACTGGTGTACAACCCGAAGATGATCTACCACGTTGTCCCCCACAGCGACTGGACGGCCGACCCGGACCGGCCCTACGCTCCCGCATCCCTCACCGAAGACGGCTTCGTCCATTGCGCCCCTGACGAGCCGACCACCCTCGCCGTCGTCAACGCCTTCTACCGCACCGCGCCGAAACCACTCCTGGTGCTCGTTGTGGACGAGAGCCGTCTCACCGCCAGGACGGAATGGGAGGCAGCCGTTCCGTCCCCGCCGCCCGGAGTCCCCGACGGCACCCTGTTCCCGCACGTGTTCGGTCACGTCGAGCGCGACGCCGTCGAGCGGATCCTGGAAATCACCTGGGACGAGAACGGCCGCGCCACAGGAACGAAGACGACCACCTGACCCGTCAGGCCGAGGCGGAAACTCGGTGCATGGCCGCGGATCGCGCCCCGGGCGTGGTCCGAGGCCACGGGGCTTTCAGGGGCGGTAGCGCAATGGATGGTCCTCGGGTACCTCTACGACAGCGATGCGCACCCCGTCCGGGTCCGCGATCCACATCTCGATCAGCCCCCAGGGCTCCTTCACCGGAGCGCGCAGCACCTGTACCCCGGCTGCTTGCAACTCCTCGAACGCCGCCTGCACATCTACGACTTGGAGCCACAGCTGGAGGCCTGGCGCTGGTGGGCTCTCGGAGCGCCCCGAGACCTCGAGGAATCCGCCGCCCAGGAAATAGACCGTGCCGCGTTCCGGCCCGGTCCCGAACTCGCGACTGATGGCGAGTCCCAGCGCTCCGCCGTAGAAGGCGCGGGTGCGGTCCGGATCCGTCGGGCGCAGCAGGACCCTGCTGCCGAGTACATGCACCATGCCGTGAACCTATGTCGTCCCGGGCCCTACGGGCCGGAGATTTCGATCGCGTCACGCCCGGGGGCGCGGGTGCGACGGGCAGGGCCGATCCGCCAAGGATGTCTCCCGCCCCGCCCGCAGAGCGCCCCAGGCGCTCGCCGCAGACTCGGACTGCTCGATCCGGGGTTCCGCCACGACGTGGTCACAGGACGTCGTACGTCAGGTGCGTCGCCGTCGATGTCGGGGTCACGCTCCGCTGCACCAGCGTGTGCGGCGCTCCGCCGGTGAACAGGGACGTCCCGGCGCCCAGTACGACGGGCGCCAGGTGCAGCGTCAGCACGTCGACCAGCCCGGCTCGGAGCGCCGAGCCGACCGTGGCGCCGCCGCCCATGAGGACGACGTCGAGGTCCTTGCCACTGTCCGACGACGCCGCCTCGGCGCGCTCGCGCGCGACGGTGACGGCGTCGGCCAGACCGGTGGTGACGAACGTCCAGTCGAGGCCGGTGAGCCGCACCGACCCCGGCGGCGAGCTCGTCACGACGACGAACGGGGGTCTGCCGACCTCGCGCGCGCCGTAGCCGGTCTCGTCGTCCCAGCCGTTCGGCCCGTCGACCACGTCGAAGAGGCGGCGGCCGAGGACGACGGCGCCCGAGCGGGCGGTCGCCTCCCGGAGTACCCGGCGGTCGTCGGGGTCGTCGGAGAACGCCCAGGTGTGCAGGGCCTCCCCGCCGGCGCCCAGACCGGTGTCCGGGCCGGGGTCGGGCCCGGTGACGAATCCGTCGAGGGAGACCGAGATGTCAGCGATGATTCGAGTCATACCAGGGCAGACCCGATCCGCCGCCCGAACTCATCGCTCCCGCATCCGGCGGTGTGTGCGAGGGCCCGTACTTCCGAACGGGCGGCGACGACTGTCCGGACGAGGACACCGTGCCGCTCGAAACGACCTGACGATCGTCGAGCACATCGTCAGGCACGGCTCTTTGCCCCCGACGCGCGACGGGTGGTCGATCGCTGAGCGTCCGGACGGTCCCGGGTCCTCCCGTCGCTCCCACCTGCCGGACGTCCTCCGAGGCCGGGCGGATCCGCCCGCTCAATTCGTCCTACCGCTCCGTGACCGGGGCATCGCATCCTTATCGTGGTCGTCGTGGCGCGGCGCGGTACGGCGTGGAGCCGCGGGAGGACCAGCCACACACCGTCACACAGCGGTACTGCCGCACCGAGAGCCGAGGAGTGCCGTGGGCGTCAGCCTCAAGGACGTTGCCAGTCGGGCGGGCGTGTCCATCAAGACCGTCTCGAACGTGGTCAACAACTACCCGCACGTCACGCCCCGGATGCGGGCCAAGGTGCAGCAGGCCATCGACGAGCTCGGCTACCGGCCGAACCTCACAGCCCGCCACCTGCGCAAGGGGCGGACGGGCATCATCGCCCTCGCCGTGCCGGAGTTCGGCAACCCGTACTTCGCCGAGTTGGCCGGTGCGGTCGTCGACGCCGCCGCCCGGCACGACTACACCGTCCTGGTGGACCACACGGCGGGGCTGCGGGAGAAGGAACTCCTCGTCAGCCAGGGCTTCCGCGCCCACGTCATCGACGGGCTCATCCTCAGCCCCATCCACCTCGAGACGGAGGACCTCACCGCACGTACGGACAGCGCCCCGCTGGTGCTGCTGGGGGAGCGGGAGTACGAGGCGCCGTACGACCACATCGCCATCGACAACGTCGCCGCTGCCCGGGACGCCGTCCGGCATCTCATCGACCTCGGCCACCGCCGTATCGCCTTCCTCGGCTCCCGAACCGGCCGCGAGCGCCAGCCCGCCCATCTGAGGCTGCGCGGCTGGCGCGAGGAGCACGCAGCGGCGGGCCTGGTGGCCGACGACGCCCTGGTGGTCGTCACCGACGGTTACGGGCGGGAGGACGGGGCGAGCGCCATGGCCGCCCTGCTCGACCGCGGCGAGCGGCCCGACGCGGTCTTCGCGTACAACGACCTCATCGCCGTCGGAGCGATGCGCACCCTCACCGAACGCGGACTGAGCGTCCCCCGCGACGTCGCCGTGGTCGGGTTCGACGACATCGAGGAGGGCCGGTACGGGGCCACCACACTGACCACGATCTCCCCGGACAAGGAGGCCATCGCCAGGCTGGCGGTCGACAGCCTCGTCGAACGCCTCGCCGGCGGCACGGCGCCCGAGCCTCGGCGGCAGCGGCCCGGATACCGCCTCGTCATCAGGGAGTCGACGACCCGCCCACCACGCTCCCGCTGACCCGCCCACCCTCGTTTCCCGCCCGCCCCGCTGCCCGCCCGAAGGATCGCCATGCCCCGCCCCAGCGTCACCCGCACCCCCTACGGAGCCCTCCCCGGCGGTGAGGAGACCGAGCTCTGGGCTCTCGATTCCGGGCACGGCGTACGGGCCGAGATCCTGACCTACGGCGCCGTCCTCCACTCCCTCACCGTCCCGGACACCCGGGGCGAAGCCGCCTCGGTGGTCCTCGCCCTCCCCGGGATCGGCGACTACGCGGAGAAGAACGCCTATATCGGCGCCGTCGTCGGCCGCTTCGCCAACCGGATCGCGAACGGCACCTTCACCCTCGACGGGACCCGCTACCAGATCCCGGCCAACGACCGGGGCCACGCCCTGCACGGTGGTCCGGGCGGCTTCGACACCAAGGTGTGGCGGGCGAGCGAGGTGCCCGGAGAGGAGGCCGCGGCCGTGCGGCTGTCGCTGCACAGCCCCGACGGCGACATGGGCTTCCCGGGCGCCCTCGACGTGAGCGTGACGTACAGCCTCGATGCCGAGGGAACCCTCGCCGTCGACTTCAGCGCCACCACCGACCGGCCCACCGTGGTTAACCTCGCCCACCACGCCTACTTCGACCTCGCCGGCGAAGGCGACATCCGCGGGCATGTGCTGCAGGTCGACGCCGAGAGCTATCTGCCCGTCGACGCAGCGGGCATCCCTTACGGCCCGGCCGCCGACGTACGGGGCACGGCCTTCGATCTGACCGAGCCGCGTGTCCTCGGCGAACGGCTCGCGATGCCCGACGAGCAGGTGCGCGCCGCCGGCGGCTTCGACCACTGCTGGGTGCTGGACCCCGCCGGCCCGGCCGCCGAACCGCGCCGCGCCGCCCGGCTCGGCGCGCCGGGCGGACTGCGCGTCATGGAGGTGTGGACCACGGAACCCGGCGTGCAGGTGTACACGGCCAACCAGCTCGACGGGTCGCTCGCAGCCCCCTCGGGACGGCGGCACGAACGGTACTCGGGCGTGTGCCTGGAGACCCAGCACCTGCCCGATTCCCCCAACCGGCCCGAATACCCCACCACGGTGGTTCGCCCCCACGAGCCGTGGCACAGCCGCACCGAATTCCGCTTCCCGCACCTGACCGCGAAGTCGCCGGGCGACGATGCCGAAGAGGGCAACTCCTGATCGACGCAAGGGTGGGACCCTCCGAGATCATCTCGATCGTCGGCACCCCGCTCGCCACGCACCTGAGGTACAGCGTCCACATACAGCCGTCGTGCGGCGGCCGTCCGGCTCCGCCCGGCGGGACCGGGTACGGTGCTGATGTGCTGATCACAGGGGAGAACCGGGAGAGTCCGGCCTCGGGTACCGCGCTGCTCCTCGCAGCCGCCCCGGCCGGCAAGGGGCGTCTCATCGACGCCGCGTCCGTGCTGCCCGCGCTCGCGGCCGTACCGGCGGACGTCCTCGCCGGTACGGCCGGCGCGGCCGCGGCCACGGTGATCGAGCTCGCCGACCCGCTCGATCCACAGACCGTCCTGACCCGCATCCGCGCCGCGGCGGCCTCGCCAGGACCGCTGCACCTGTATCTGGCGGGGCAGTTGCACGTGGACCGCAAGCAGCGGCAGCTGCACCTCGCCCTCGCCCGCACGGCACCGGCGACGATGCGCTACACGGCCCTGCCCTGGCACTGGCTGGCGGGAGAGCTGAGACCCCGGCGGCCGGGAACCACCACGGTGGTGCTGGACCTCGTCGCCGACACAGAGGCCTGGCAGCAGGTCACCGGCGGCAAGCTGCTGCTCGGCGACGGGACACGGATGTACGGGCGGATCGCCCCCGCTCCCGGGCGTCGCACCGTCGCCGCCCCCGCCCACCTGAAGGCCGTGGCGGCGATCTGGCGCAGCGGGGCGCGCCCGCCGCTCCCGCATCTCCACGAACAGGCCGCCGCGCAGGCGGCATCCCAGGATGCGGCAGACGGGGCGCTGCTGTTCGGCATCGCCCCCTCGAACGCCCCGGCGCGTGCAGCCGGGCCCCCGCTGGGCCACCCGGCCGGACACACCGCGGGACCGGTGCACGGGCACGCCACAGTGCCGGGCCCGCGCATCGCACCGGCCCCCACCGGTGGTCCCGATCCGGCCGCGGCCCACGCCCGTCCGGCGAGCCCCGCCGCCGCGGGGGCCGACCCGCAACGGGCGATCCTCGCCGCCGCGTGGGCCGGACGCCACGACGAGGCGGCCGCCGCCGCTGCCGCATGCGAGAACGAGGCGCTTCGGGCCCACGGGCCCGGATCCGTGCAGGTGCTGCACTGGCTGGAGGTACGGGCGGACCTCGCCCGGCTCGCCCAGGATCCGGCCGGCAGCTGCGAGTTGTGGATGACCGCCGCCGATGTCCGGCTCGGCCGTCAGCAGACCGCCGACGATCCGGACGTCGAAGCCGCCGTGGACCGTGCGCATCACCAGTGGGAGCAGATCGGGGACGCGGCGAGGGCACGGCAACTCGCCCCGGCCCTGGTGGCGTTGCGACGGCGGGTGCCGGGACGTCAGCGCGGCGCGCTCCAGTTGCTCCAGCGGCGCCTGGAGCAACTGCACGACCGCCGCGCAGACACGACACCCTCCGCCTCGGCCCGCTGACACGACCTGGTCCGCCCGTGGACCGACGGCTCCGTGCCGCTGCGCACGACGCTGCCGCCCAGGGCCGGTTGCGCGTCCGGCGCCCAACGGTGCCGCACGTCCCGCTGCATCGGTACGCAGCAGGCGACGCACCATTGAGGCGGACGGCGCCCGCACGGTTCTCACAACCGCCGGGCACCGTCCGCCTCGTCACCCTCACCCCGCCACACGGCCGTCGAAGGCCGCTGTGGACCGCGTCAGCCAGGTCCGCCCGGGCCGCGGCGCTCGTGCTTCTCACGCGAGGCCCGCTCGGTGCGCTCGTCCGGCATCTCGGCCTCGATCCGCTCCTTGCGGACCCGGCCCTTGACCGTCTCCTGCTCCGTGTGCTCTTCGGTCGTCAGTCGGACACGCTCGACCGGCTCGACGCGGGTCTCCACGACCGGCCGCTCCTCGTACAGGGTGACCTCGTGCTCGGCCTCGGAGATCTCCGGCCCGGACAGCGCCTCGCCCCGGTTCCTCTCGGTGATCGGCTCGCGCTCCACGCGCACCTCGTCGTGGCGCAGCGGAATCGTCTGCTGCTGCTCCTCCGTCACCACGTACTTGCGCAGCCGCGCACGGCCGACCTCGTGACGCTCGGTGCCGACGTGCATGGTCTCCTCGGACCGGGTCATCGCCGAGTCGGTTTCGCCCCGGCGTTCACCCCCTGCCATGTCCATGTCCCGGCGTTCACCGGCCATGTCGCGTCCGCGCGTCTGTCCGGTCGCGGCCGCGCGTCCGTGGGCCGGGGTCTCGCCCGCCATGCCCTGACCCGCTCCGGCCCGGCTCCTGCCCGCCGTACGGGCCTTCCCGGCCGCTCCGGCGGCACCCGCCGCTCCTGCCGCGCCCGCGGCTCCTGCCGTGCCCGATGTGCCGGCCTGGCCCGCCTGGCCGGTTCCGCCGGAGTGGGCCCAGCCGCCTTCGGAGGGCTGGTTGGCGCGCTTCCACGCGGAGTCCCAGTCGATGCGGTAGTGCCGGTACAGGCGCTCTTCCTCCTCCGCGGAGAGATGGCCACCTGCGTCCACGTCGACGTTCGGGGCGTCCTTGATGGTGTCCTTCGCGTAGGGCACCTCGAGGTGGTCCTCGACCATGTTGGCGTCCCGGATCGGCACGAACGACTCGTTGCCGCCGAACAGGCCCGTCTGGACGCTGACCCAGTCGGGCTCGCCGGTCGCGTCGTCGAGGAAGACATGCTTGGCATTGCCGACCTTGTTGCCGTCGGCGTCGTATACCGGGTGGTCCAGTACGTTCCGGATCTGTGCTTTGGTGATCACGACTTCCTCCTTCTCGGACGTCCCTGGACGTCCGAGTAGCCATCAGGAATGTGACTAAACGACTCGAAACGGCACGTAATGCCTCCTGTGGCGCCCCTGCCGTCTCCCGTATCGGGCCCTGCTGCCCCTTGCCGGAGGAGGCCGGCGAGGCTTACGATACGAACCGGATCGGATTCAAATGAGGGGGAGGACTGTCATGCGAGTGAAGGACTTCGACCACTTGGTGCTCAACGTCCAAGACGTCGAGCGGGCCCTGGAGTTCTACTGTGGACCGCTCGGGCTCGAGCCTGTACGCGTGGAGGAGTGGCGGGCCGGCAAGGTGCCGTTCCCGTCCGTGCGGATCACCCCTACGACCATCATCGACCTGGTCAGCCGCCCCCGGGGCGAGTCCAACGTGGACCACATATGCCTGACCGTCGACCCGCTGGACTGGCAAGAGGTCATCGACTCCGGAGTGTTCGACGTGCTGGAAGGACCGGTGGAACGGTACGGCGCCCGGGGTGACGCCTGGTCGCTCTACGTGCAGGACCCCGACGGCAACACCGTCGAACTGCGCTGGTACCCGCAGGACGCCGCACAGTGACACCCCCCGCGGCCGGCCGTCCGCGCGACCCGGCGATCGACGCCGCGGTGGTGGCCGCGACACTCGACGTGCTCCGCGAGCACAGCTACTCCCGCTTCGCCCTCGAGACGGTCGCGGCGAGGGCGGGCACCACGAAGGCGTCCATCCGGCGGCGTTGGCCCACCCGTCAGAGCCTGGTGATCGACGCCCTCGCGTCTGTGCTGGTCACTCCGCCGGTGCCGGACAACGGCTGCACCCGCTGTGACCTGACCCAGAGCGTCGGCGTGCTGGCGGAGGCCCTTCTTGAGCGGCTGCCGGCAGGCGTGCTCGCTCCGCTCGTCGCGGACTGCGCGCACGACGACGCCCTGCACCGGCGGCTGATCGACGTGCTCGTGCAGCCCAGCAGGCACGCCGCCATGGTCGCGGTGCGGCGCGCCGTCGACCGCGGCGACCTGCGGGCCGGTGTCGATCCGGACCTGCTGGTCGACCTCCTGGCATCGGTGGTCTACCAGCGGGCCCTGTTCGGCGACACCGTGGTCGGCAGGGCGGCCGCACGTCCACTGGTGGACCTGCTGCTGCAGGGCGCTGCGGTCGACTTCGACCATCTCGTCAGGGTGAGCGAGATGCCCGCGCACGCCAGGCACCGGCACTGACGTCGCGACCGGAACCGACGCCGCGTCAGAATCCTTCGCGCGGACGCGGAACGAGGGGGCGCACCTCTTCGGCCACGAACCGTACGAAGCCCTCCGGGTCCGGCTCGTCGGCCGTCGGCTGAAGCACCACGGTGTCCGCTCCCGCGTCCACCAGTCGCTGGACGGCCTTCGCCACCGCGCCCGCGTCACCCGCCACGCCGAGTCCTGGCGTCGACGCCCCGCCGGAGCGCTCCAGTTCGCCCGTGAGGCGCTCCTCGGCGCCGGTACCGGTCGCGGTGTGGAGATAGACGACGATCTCGTGGCGGCCGGTGCGTCCCGCCGTCGTCCGGCCCTCGTCGATCAGCCGGAGGGCGTTTCGCACCCCGTCGGGCGTAACGGCCGCGTCCAGGATCGTGCCGTCGGCCGCCTCGCCGGTCAGCCGGAGTGAGCGCGGCCCCGTCGCCCCGGCCAGCACCGAAGGGGCGGTCGTGGGCGGCCAGTCGAGGGCGACGCCGTCGAGCTTCACGTACCGGCCGTCCACCGTCACCCGCTCGCCCCGCAACAGGGCCCGCATCGCGGTGAGATGCTCGCGCAGCAGCGTCAGCGGCGATTCGACGCGCGCGCCGACCTGCCCCATCCACGCCTGGACGCCGTGTCCCACGCCCAGGGCCACCCGGCCGGGGAAGAGCCGGTGCAGCGTGGCGGCCTCCATGGACGTCAGAGCGACGTTCCGCAGGGGGACCGGCAGCAGGCCCACGCCCACACGAAGACGCTCCGACCAGGCGAGGGCGGCGGTCGCCGTGGCGATACCGCTCTCCAGGAAGCAGTCCTCCCAGAGCCACAACTCCTCCAGCCCGGCGGCATCCGCCGTGCGGACCACTTCGCGCAACCGTTCGGGAGGCAATTGCGGACGGAACACTGCGCCGAGAGAGGTCACGCAGAACCAATACCCGCCCGCCCGCGCCGCCCACAACCCCATTTCGTGACGGCGGCGCAGCCTCCGCAGGCCCGGTCGAGCGGCCGGCAGCCGCGCCGTAATGACCCGTTCGGCCCAGCCCGTCAGTTTTCGTGCTGCCCCGACGGGAAGCGGAGTCACATGGACCACTCACGGACACCGGTACTGGAAGCGCTGGCCGCGTACCACGCGGAGGAACAGACCCCCTTCACGCCGCCCGGCCACAAGCAGCACCGCGGCGCCGATCCGCGGGTCCGCGCCGTCATGGGCGACGAGGTCTTCCGGTCCGACGTGCTCGCGATCAGCGGCCTCGACGACCGGACCTCTTCGCACGCCGTGCTCCAGCATGCTCAGGAATTGATGGCGGACGCCGTCGGGGCGGAGCACACCTTCTTCTCCACCTGCGGCAGTTCGCTGTCCGTCAAGGCGGCCATGCTGGCCGTCGCAGGCCCGCACGAGAAGTTGCTCGTGGGCAGGGACGCGCACAAGTCCGTGGTCTCCGGCCTGGTCCTCGCGGGCATCCGGCCCGTCTGGGTGGAGCCCCAGTGGGACGCGGAGCGGCGCATGGCCCACCCGCCGTCCGCCGACGCCTTCCGTGCCGCGCTCGCAGACCACCCCGACGCCCGCGGCGCTCTGGTGACGACCCCCACCCCCTACGGGACCTGCTCGGACCTGTCGGGCATCGCGGAGGCGTGCCACGAGCACGGGGTGCCGCTCATCGTCGACGAGGCGTGGGGTGCCCATCTGCCCTTCCACCCGGACCTGCCGACGTGGGCCATGGACGCCGGGGCCGACGTGTGTGTCACCTCTGTCCACAAAATGGGCTCCGGGCTCGAGCAGAGTTCGGTGTTCCACCTCCAGGGCGACCTGATCGACCCGACGGTCCTCAAGAGCCGTGAGGACCTGCTGGGTACGACGAGTCCCTCCACGCTGATCTACGCCGCGCTCGACGGCTGGCGCCGCCAGATGGTCGAGCACGGTCGTGCCCTGTACGACGCGGCGCTGGCACTGGCCGGCGACGTCCGGACCCGCATCGAGGACATCGACGGCGTGCACGTCCACGGCAGGGAAGACCTCTGCGGTCCCGGCCGTGCGACCGACATGGACCCCTTGCAGGTTGTCATCGACGTCAGCGCACTCGGCACGACCGGCTACCGGATCGCGGACCGGCTGCGCCTGACCCACCACGTCAATCTCCATCTCGCCGACCATCGGCGCATCAGCGCGCAGCTGACCCACGCGGACGACGAGACCTCCGCCGAGCGGCTGCTCGCCGCCCTGCGGGACGTGCCGGCCCAGGCGCCGCACCTGCGGCCCGCGCCCGAGGTGGAGGTGCCCGACCCCGCGGACCTGCGGCTGGAACAGGTCATGCTGCCCCGTGACGCGTACTTCGGCAGGGTCGAGCAGGTCCCGTGGGAGAAGGCCGTGGGCCGTGTCAGCGCCGAGATGCTCACCCCGTACCCCCCGGGCATTCCCGCGGCACTGCCCGGCGAGCGCCTGAACGAGGCGGCGCTGCGGTATCTGCGCAGCGGTGTCGACGCCGGCATGGTCGTACCCGACGGCGCCGATCCGGAGGTCAGGACGGTGCGCGTGACCGTCGAGGACCGTCCCGGTTCCTGAGCGTTCCCAGGTCGGCGGCCCAAGGGTGCATGCTGCCGAGGTATAGGCGTAATGTCCACAAATGATGAAACCTGTACCTTATCGCGCACCGACGGGCCGCCCGGAACGCTCCGGCCCGGACCTCCGGCCCGGTCGGCCCGCACCGCCTGCCCACCCCGCGGCGACGCATCGCGCGGGTACGGCACGGTCCGCCCCGGCCGTGAAGGACTAGGCGATGGCATCGGCCGACGAGGAAGACGGTGCCGTGGAGGCCCTGCAACGGCTGTTGTCCCGGATGCTGCGGGAGACCGGCGGATACGGGGGCGGGATCTACGTACTTCGTCCGGAGAGTCAGGTGCTCAGTGCCGTCGTCCTCGCCGGAGTGCCCTCCAGCCTCGCCATGCCGTGGGCCAGGGTCGGCGTCTCGGCCTCCGGCCCGCTCGCCCAGGCGGTCCGCGAGGACCGCCTGATCTGGGTGGGGGCAGAAGGCGAACTGGCCCGCCGCTACCCGCGCCTCGGGCTGGCCCTGCCCTACTCGTTCGCCCTCGCCGCCGCCCCCGTCGCCGGTGCCGGGCGCACCTGGGGCGGGGTCCTCGTGCTCTGGCCCGGCTCGCAGTCCATGGAGATCGAACCTGCCCGGCGCAAGGCCGTCGAAAGGACGTGCGGTCACATCGCGGCCGCCCTGCGCCGGGCCGAGGAGAACGGCCACCCCGTCCTGCCGGCCACCGAACCCCGGCTGATGCCGGTGCCCCGCGGACGCCGGGTCACCCAGTCCCAGGCCTTCTCCGCGGTGGACTACACCGAACGCCTGCCGGAGGGCTGCTGCGCCCTCGACCTCGACGGCAGGGTCACCTTCGTCAACTCCACGGGGGCGAAGCTCGTCGGCTCCGACGTGATCGCCCTGACGGGCGCGCGGCCCTGGGAACTCCTGCCGTGGCTCGACGACCCCGTCTTCGAGGACCGCTACCGGTCGGCCGTCATGAGCCGCAGACCCACCTCTTTCACCGTGAGGCGCCCCGACGGCCTGTGGCTGTCCCTCGAGCTCTACCCCGACGCACGAGGCATCAGCGTCCGCATCTCTCCCTCCCGGCTGGGCGGCGGCGAGGCCGCCCCGTCGGCCGCCGACGCTGTCGGCTCGACCTCCGACGAGGCCGTCGCCGCCGCCCCGTCCGTGCTCCGACAGACCGGAACGGCCCCGGAACGGACCGCGCCCCGCGCCGATGTCCTCTACCGGATGGCGCACCTCGCCGCCGCGCTCACCGAGGCGCTCAGCGTGCCCGACGTGATCAAGCTCGTGGTGGACCAGATCGCCCCCAGCTTCGGCGCCCACGCCGTCGCCCTGCTCGCCACCCATGCCGGCAGACTGCGGCTGCGCGGCCACAGCGGCTACGGACCCCAGGAGGCCGAACACCTCGGCGGAGTGCCGCTGGCACCCGACAACCCGAGCGGGCGCGTGGTGATAACCGGTGAGCCGGCCTTCTTCCCCTCCCGCCGTGAACTGGAGCAGGCGTTCCCGAACGCCGTCGGCGACGACGGCAATCACGCATGGGCGTTCCTGCCGCTGGTGGCCGCCGGCCGCCCGATCGGCTGCTGTGTCATGGCATACGACCGCCCCCGCCCCTTCGCACACGACGAGCGGGCCATGCTGACCGCGTTCGGCGGACTGGTCGCACAGGCCCTCGACCGGGCACACCTCTACGACACCAAGAGCGGCCTCGCCCGCAGCCTCCAGGCGAGCCTGCTCCCGCAGACCCTGCCTTCGCTGACGAATCTTCAGGCCACCGCCCGCTACCTGCCGGCCACCCGTGGCATGGACATCGGAGGCGACTTCTACGACCTGATCCGCCTCGACGACACGACGGCAGCGGCCGTCATCGGCGACGTCCAGGGCCACAGCGTCCCCGCGGCCGCGCTGATGGGCCAGGTCCGTACGGCGGTCCGCGCGCAGGCCCTCGCCGGAGCGTCCCCCAGCGACGTCCTCGCCGGCGCCAACCGCCTGCTCACCGACCTCAATCCGGGGCTCTTCGCCAGTTGCCTCTACGTCCAGCTCGACCTCGCCCGCGGCCGCGCCTGTCTGGCCACGGCGGGTCACCCGCCGCCGCTGCTGCGCGACCCGGGAAGGAGGGCACGGACCGTGGCCGTGTCACCGGGCCTGCTGCTCGGAATCGAACCGCTCTCCGACTACCGGTCCGCCGAGGTCACCGTGGAGCCCGGCAGTGTCCTGGCCCTCTTCACCGACGGGCTGGTGGAACGACCGGGCATCGACATCGGGGTGGCGATCGACGAACTCGCCCGCTCCCTGGCCGCCGGCGCCCACGACCTCGAGGTGCTGGCCGATCAGCTCATGCAGGGCGCCCTGCCCTCGGGCGACCGGACCGACGACACCGCGCTGCTGCTGCTCCGGTCGATGCCCTGACCGGCGGGCCCGGGCCGGAGATTCCTCGGCCGGTGATGCCTTGTCCGGTGCGGGACGCCCGACGCCGGGGCGATCACCCGGCGGGCCGGGGTGAGGCAGCAGGGGACTGCGGATTAGAGTCGGTCCGCGTCAGTCCCGTCCCCTACGACCGGAGCCCGCCTTGCGTCAGCCACTCACCATTGTCACCGGCGGCAGCCGCGGCATCGGCGCCGCGGTCTGCGCCCGCCTCGCCGTCGAAGGCCACGACGTGGTGATCGGCTACCGGTCCGACGAGGCCGCCGCGCACGAGGTCGCCAAGGCGGCGCGCGTGGCCGGCCGCCGGGCCTTGGCCGTCCGCGTCGACACCGCCGACGAGCAGTCCGTCGACCGTCTCTTCGACAGTGCGGCCGAACTGGGCACCGTCACAGGCCTGGTGAACAACGCCGGCATCAGCGGGCCCAACGGCCGCCTCGCGGACGCCGACGCGGAAGGGATGCGCCGAGCGCTCGAGGTCAACGTGTGGGGATACCTGCTCTGCGCCCGCCGTGCTGTCCGTGACATGACCGGCTCCGGCGGCGGCGCGATCGTCAACATCTCCTCCGCGGCCGCCACCCTCGGCAGTCCCGGCCAGTACGTGCACTATGCGGCCACCAAGGCGGCCGTCGACGCCATGACGACGGGTCTGTCCAAGGAGGTCGCCGCCGACGGCATCCGCGTCAACTGCGTCGCCCCCGGCACCATCTGGACCGAGTTCCATGAGGACCCGCAACGGCCCGCGAAGGTCGCGGCCCATGTGCCCATGGGCCGGGCCGGACAGCCGCAGGAGGTCGCCGGCGCGGTCGCGTGGCTCCTCTCGCAGGACGCGTCGTACACGACGGGGGCGGTGCTGCGCGTCGCGGGCGGAATGTAGCCGCCGGACGTCAACCGGACGGGTTCTTCGCGGAAGCGGTCCGCCGAGCGCCGCCAGGTCCACCGGGATGGGTGTACCCGGACTGCCGTGCTCCCGCCGGGGCAGAAGAATCGGCCGAGTATGTGTCCGAGGCGGCGGAGACTCTCCGGCGTCCGGCACCCGTATCCGTGGAGGACGCATGAACCGGAAGAACTCCGGCGCCGAAGGCGGCATCCCCGGCAGGCCGTCGCCGCAACCGCCCACCGTCGACGAACCGACGGAGCCGAGGGAGCCGCTCCCGCCCAAACCGGACCAGAGCGGACCGGCGACCGTGAGCCCGACGGGACAGGAGACGGGCGCCGACCAGGCCGCCGTCGCCCAGGCCGGTCCGTACCTGACCACCGCACAGGGCGCCCGACTCCCGGACACCGACCACTCCCTGAAGGCCGGCAGCCGCGGCCCCGTCCTGCTGCAGGACCACCACCTGCGCGAGAAGATCACCCACTTCGACCACGAGCGCATCCCCGAGCGGGTCGTCCACGCGCGCGGCGCCGCGGCGCACGGCGTTTTCCAGGGCTACGGCACCGCCGCGCAGATCACCAAGGCGGCGTTCCTCGGCAAGGGCGTCGAGACGCCGGTCTTCGTACGTTTCTCCACCGTCCTCGGCTCCCGCGGTTCCGCCGACACCGTGCGCGACACCCGGGGCTTCGCCACCAAGTTCTATACGACGGAGGGCACTTTCGATCTCGTCGGCAACAACATCCCGGTGTTCTTCATCCAGGACGCGATCAAGTTCCCGGACATCATCCACGCGGGCAAACCGCACCCGGACCGCGAGATCCCGCAGGCGCAGAGCGCCCACGACACGTTCTGGGACTTCGTCACCCTGCACACGGAAGCCACCCACCACACCTTGTGGAACATGTCGGACCGGGGCATCCCCCGCTCGTTCCGCATGATGGAGGGCTTCGGCGTCCACACCTTCCGGCTGGTCAACTCGGCAGGCGCCACGACGCTGGTGAAGTTCCACTGGAAACCGAAGCTGGGCGTGCACTCCATGGTGTGGGAGGAGGCGCAGATCACCGGCGGGATGGATCCGGACTTCCACCGCAGGGACCTCGCCGATGCGATCGAGGCGGGCGCCTACCCGCAGTGGGAACTGGCCGTCCAGACCTTCCCCGACACTCCGGAGCAGACGTTCGAGGGCATCGACCTGCTCGATCCGACGAACATCGTCCCCGAGGAACTGGCGCCGGTACAGCCGATCGGCCTGCTGACCCTGAACGCCAACCCGTCGAACTTCTTCGCGGAGACCGAGCAGGTCGCCTTCCACCCGGGCCACCTCGTCCCCGGCATCGACATCACGGACGACCCGCTCCTGTCCGGTCGGCTCTTCTCCTACCTGGACACCCAGATCAGCCGACTCGGCGGCCCCAACTTCGCCCAGATTCCCGTCAACCGCACCCACGCACCGGTCAACGACATGCTGCGGGACGGCATGCACCAGACGGCCGTGCACCGGGGGGTGGCGCCCTACCGGCCCAACTCGCTCGACGCCGGCTGTCCGTTCCAGACGGGTGCGGACCTGGGCGCCTATGTCGAGGTGCCCGTGGCGGTGCCGGCGGCGAAGAAGGTCCGCGAGGCACCGGACTCGTTCGCCGACCACTTCGGCCAGCCCCGCCGGTTCTGGCTCAGCATGTCGCCCGTGGAGCGCGAACACATCATCGCCGCCTACTCGTTCGAGCTGGGCAAGTGCTACGAGCAGGCCATCAAGGAGCGCGGCCTGCAGGTCCTCGCCAACATCGACCCGGAGCTGTGCGCCGGTGTCGCAGCCGCCCTCGGTCTGCCCGCACCCGGGCCGACGGAGCCCCTCGCGTCCGTGGAACCGAGCCCGGCGCTCTCCCAGATCGGACAGACCTGGCCGCTGGACGGCCGCGTCATCGGGATCGTCGCCGACGCCGGCTGCGACCTCGACGGAGTCCGTTCCGTACGCCGGGCCGTGCTGGCGGCGGGCATGGTCCCGTTGGTCGTCGGCCCCGACGGCGGTGCGCTCGGCGGCGACGGGGAACCGCTGACCGTGCAGCGTACCTTCGCCACCGCGCGCTCGATCGAGTTCGACGCGCTGCTGCTCGCCGGAGCCCCCGGCCCGGCCGCCGACGCGATCGGCGCCCGCGACGCCAAGGCGGGCGATCCGGCTGCGGGACGCGGCGGCGCGTCCGACCCGAGGGTGCTGCTGATGCTGTCCGAGGCGTACCGGCACGGCAAGGCGATCGGCGGCTGGGCAGGGGCGGAGAGCGTGCTCGCGGCGGCCGGTGTGCCCGCGGACGCGCCGGGAGTGGTGACCGGCGACGGCGGGGACGGCACGCTGGAGGAGATCACCCGGCTCCTGGGCAGCCATCGCGTGTGGGAACGCTTCGCGGCCGCCTGACGAACGGCACGACGCCGCCCGGCCCGGTCCCCGCAGTGGGGGACCGGGCCGGGCGTCGTCGTCACTGCCTACCGGTCGGACACCCCGCGCAGTACGCCTGTCTTGTCGATCCGGTGCTCCGGGTTGCCCTTGTCGTCGCGCCAGAAGTTGCCCGCCGCGTCGTCCTCGGGAGTCGCGCAGGTGGACAAGGTGATCATCGCCTCGGTGGGCTTCTCTCCGGGGTGGCCCGGTACCGCGGCCCGCTGCTCGGCGAGTGAACGCTCCGAACGGAACGACGTCTGACGGGTCTCGGTGATCACGTACTCGTACACAGATCCGCCCGCGGTCACGAACACGGAATCGCCCTTGTCCAGGGCCGGGAGGTCGCGCATGGGTCCACCGGCGGAGAGACGATGGGCGGTGACCAGGTAATTGCCGACCTCGCCCGGTCCGACGCCGCCCCGTTCGCCGTACGGACTGGCGGCCGCACCGCGGTTCTGGATCCGGGTACCCGGCCAGTCGTCGGTCGTGCCCTCGTACGGGACGACACGCAGGTCCTCGAGCCCGATGGCCGGGACGGACAGCACCGCGGCCTCGGTGCGGGGATCGAACGCCGGGGCGGGTGGCTCCGTGGAGACGGGCGCGCCGGAGCCCGAGGCGGGTGCGGCGGAGTCCGGAGCGCCGGACGTGGCCGACGGCGCTGCCGCGGCGCTGACGGCTGCCTTGCCGGACGTGCCGGAGCTTTCGGCCGCTCCGGCGCCGGCGCAGCCGGTGAGGAGGGCGGCCACGCCTGCGAGGGCGGCGGGTGCTGTTCGGGCGAGCATCATGGGCAGCCGAGATCCGTAGCCGGGAACGGCAGGCACGGCGGATTCGCTGTGACCTGTATGCGATGAAAACAGCACGATTCGACCAGATGTTCCCCTCGTTCGTCAATGCCCGCGGTTCCGGCTCCGCGCCTCCGCTGTCAGTGCCCCGTGCCAGCATGGGACCGTGACGAACCCGGCCCATCTACGGCAGCTGCGCCTCGCGAAGGACGCGATGGACCGCGACTGGGCGGATCCCCTCGACCTCGACGCGATCGCCGCCCACGCCGGATACTCCCGCTACCACTTCGTCCGGGCCTTCAAGGCGGTGTACGGGCAGACACCGGGCCAGTACCTGTCCTGCCGCCGGGTCGAGCGGGCCGAGGAGATGCTCCGCACCGCGAACCTCTCCGTCACCGAGATCTGCACGCTCGTCGGTTTCAACAGCCTCGGCACGTTCTCCGCCCGTTTCAAGAAGCAGACCGGACTCTCACCGAGCGAGTACCGCGCCAGGCACGTGGGCCGCGGCGCCGCCCTCATCCCCGGGTGCTACGCGATGCTTTGGGCGGGCGGATTCTCGCCGTCCCGCGTTCCTGACAGGCCCAGCAATTCTGAAGAAGCAGGCTGAGGTCCCCGCTGCCTACGGTGGCAGGGCCGCAGAAACCTCTCATCCAGGAGCACGTAATGATCAAGGGCCTCGCCATCTCCACCGTCTGGGTGCTGGACCAGGACCGGGCGAAGGAGTTCTACACGCAGAAGCTCGGCCTCGAGGTCCGTACGGACATGACCATGGGCGAGGGAGGCATGCGCTGGCTGACGGTGGGCGCCAAGGACCAGCCCGATGTGGAGCTGACCCTGATGGTGCCGACCGCGTCCTCCATGGACCCCCAGTCCGCCGAGGCCATGACGACTCTCGTCTCCAAGGGCGTCCTCGGCGCGGGGGTCCTGGCCACCGACGACATCCACGGTGACTACGAGAAGCTCAAGGCACGCGGTGTCGAGTTCCTGCAGGAGCCGCAGGAGCGCCCCTACGGCACAGAGGCGATCTTCCGCGACGACTCGGGCAACTGGTTCTCGTTCACCCAGCGCCGCGAGGCCGGCGACCTCGACCCCGACAAGGACTGGGCCTGCTGACACGACCGGCGCCGGCTGCGCCGGGCATGAGGAAGGCGGAACGTCAGGACGGCCGTGCGCGGAGCGGCCGTACCTCAGGGCTGCCGGGCCGGAGCCGGCCCGGCCTCCAGGGCGTACAGCAACTGCTGCGTCTGCGCCGCGAGACCGCCCACCGCGGTCGCCGTCTCATGGTCGTGCGCCAGCAGATGGCGCTTGAGCAGACGATGCGCCTCCCAGGCCCGGCCCATCGCCTCCTTGCGCGCGTCGCCGTCGGGCGGCACCGCGGCGCCGAGCGCGGCCCGATCCGCCTGGCAGACGTCCGCCATGGCGCGGAACAGCTCGGGCAGGCAGCGAAGTGCGGGCTCGGGCGGCGAAGCGAGGCTGCGCCACTCACCGGTCGTGTCCACCAGAGTCGCCGTGACCGACTCGAGGCGGTCGGCGAGCTTCGTCCAGTACGTGTCCCAATGTCCCGGCGGCGGGCCGGGGTGGCGCCGTAGCCGGCGCCCAGGATTGAAGCGGTAGCTCTCCTGCGTCCACCCGCGGGCGTTGCGCAGGTCCTGGACGGGGCCGCCGAGCCGCCGAGCACCCTCGTGCCACTGCTCGGCGCTCGTACGGTCGTAGCCGTTCTCCACGTCGTCGGCCATGGCGCGCAGCAGATCCGTGCTGTCACGACCGAGCCTGTCCAGGCTGTCGCGCACATCGCGAAGGTGGACCGGGGGAGGACCAGGGCGTTCACGCCGATTCCGATCACCGCTCCGACGAGTGCCTCGAAGAGGCGGTGGGCGATGGACGTCCCGGAGAAGGAGCTGTACGCGAGCACGAAGATGGCGGTCGTCGGCGCGTAGACGCCCTGGTCGCCGAAGCGCGAGTAGTTCCCCAGCAGCACCGCCGGGGGAAGGGCGAGGGCCATCGCTGCCATCGTGTTCCCGGTCAGCGCGGCCGCCCCGATCGCCAGCAGCGTGCCGAGGGCGATGACGACGAGCTGCTGTGCTCCGGTTCGCAGCGAGCGGTAGACGGTGCTCTGCACGAGGACCACCGCGGTCCACGGCGCCATCAGAGCCATCGGCGCCTTCCACCACCAGCCGACCAGCGCCCACGCGAGAACGGCGGCGCCGGCGGCCTTCAGCGACTGGACCGCGAGGTCCCGTTCGGGCCCGGACTCCGTCAGGGCCCTGCGTACGGAGGTCCCCACCGCGGACAGCTCCCACGCCACCCAGCGCCACAAGGCCACCTGCCACCTCCACTTCGTGCACCGTCACCGACCGGCCCGGCGGCACGCGACAACCGTCACGGCGTCACCGGGACCAGACACGTGTAACCAGCGGACGTCGGCCGAATCCTCCCGAAGCATCCGTCCGCCGGCCGTCGCGGAGTGGGAGACGGACAGGTCCGCGTAGCTCAGCAGCCGGCCCGCGCGCCGCACGGCGGTGCACCCACCGGAGCGCGTCCGCGCCCGACGCCGCTCCGGCGTCAGCAGATCACGTTCAGCGCGCCCGGCTCGACCCTGACCGTCACGGGAAGGGCCGCGTCGACCTCGCCGTCCGCGCCGTACGGCACACTCCGGTCGGCCTCGATACGGATCTCGCGGCCTTGGAGGATCTCCACCTGCGGGCGTGCGAGGTGCGCCCCCGTCTTCAGCTCGTTCATCATCGTGAAGAACAGCCGTTTGGGGGCGTGATTGATGACGACGACGTCCAGCAGCCCGTCGTCGAGCCGTGCGCCCGGGGCGATGTTGCGACCGAAGCCGTAGAAGCCCGAGTTGGCCGCGACGACCGTGTAACCGCGCCGTTCGTGCTCGGTCCCGTCGACCGTTATGCGGTACGCGGCGGGCTGCCAGCCGAGCACGGCCCGCAGGCCGCCCGCGTAGTAGGACGCGGCACCACGCAGCAGCCGCGAGGTGTTGGCGTGCCGGTTGGCCACCGCGTCCACGCCCGCGTACACGCTGCCCAGCACCGACGTCCCCGCGTGGACGGCGGAGGTGACCTCGATGGTGTCGACCGGCCGCGGTGAGCCGTTCAGCAGCACGTCCGCAAGGTCCTCCGTACGTGACGGGAGACCCAGCGCCCGGGCGAAGTCGTTGCCGCGCCCGGCGGGGACGACGCCGAAGACGGCGTCGGAGCCGCTGAGCGCCCCGCCCACGCGGCCGGCCATGCCGTCCCCGCCGACGGCCAGCACGACGTGCCCCTGCCCGGCGGCCTGCCGTGCCACCTCCTGGGCGTGCTCCAGGCTGCGGCTGTACTGCGTGTCGAACCGGGCCCCGGCCTCCCTCAGGAGGCGGGCCAGCGGAAGCAGGGCCGCCGTACCGCTCGACCCGCCCGCGGCGGGATTGACGACGGCGGTGAACTGTCGCATGAATGCGCCTCCGGAACGCAGGGGGCCGGTCAGCGGACCGGGACGAGTACGCCGGGGTTGAGTGTCCCGGCCGGGTCGAGCTCGGCCTTGAGGGCCTGAAGGATACGGACCCCGAGCGGGCCGATCTCCCGCGCGTACCAGTCGCGGTGGTCGGTGCCGACACCGTGGTGGTGGCTGATGGTGCCCCCGGCCGCGATGATCGCGTCGTTGGCGGCCCGCTTCGCCGGCGCCCAGTGAGCCACCGGGTCGTCCCCCTGCGCGCTGACCACGGTGAAGTACAGGGACGCGCCGTTCTCGTACACATGGGATATGTGGCACATCACCAGGGGAGGCGTACCGGCCTCGGTCAGTGCGCCGGTCAGCGCCTGGCGCACCGCTTCGTACAGCCCCGGGAGTGCGGACCAGAAGCACGCCGTCTCCAGGGTTTCC
Organism: Streptomyces sp. Tu 2975; assembly: GCF_009832925.1. Classification (GTDB taxonomy): domain Bacteria; phylum Actinomycetota; class Actinomycetes; order Streptomycetales; family Streptomycetaceae; genus Streptomyces. The sequence continues at coordinate 352,204 of NZ_CP047140.1, read as the reverse complement.
GCGAAGGCGCCCGCGTCGAGCAGCGAGTCGCGCAGGTAGGGCGCGTTGTAGCGGCCGTGCGCCCAGCGCTCGCCGGGCTCCTCGCCGACGTACTCGCCACCGCAGGCGAGCAGCACCTTCCGGGCCCGGGCGCGCCGATCGGCGGTGTCCTGCGCGGTGCCCTCGTAGCCGGCGATCGCCATACAGCCGGCGGGCGTCCCGCTCTCCTCCGTGCTGCCGATCCGGTCGGGCTGAGCCAGACCCACGAAGGTCTCCGTCTCGTCCGACAGGCGCAGCACGGTCGGACGGGGGCCGTCCTGGGCGAGCGTGCGCAGGGCCGTGGCACCGGCCTCGAACGACGCGAAGCGCCAGCCCTCGTAGACCCGTGTCTCCGGCAGGGGCCGGATGCGTACGGTCACGGAGGTGATCACCCCGAGCACGCCCTCGGAACCGAGGACGAGCTGCCGCAGGTCGGGGCCCGCGGCGGAGCGAGGAGCCCGCCCGACCTCCAGGGTTCCTTCCGGGGTGGCGAGGGTGAGGCCGAGCACCATCTCGTCGAAGCGGCCGTATCCGGCCGACGCCTGGCCGCTGGAGCGGGCCGCGGCGAAACCGCCCACGGTGGCCCACTCGTAGGACTGCGGGAAATGGCCGAGCGTCCAGCCCAGCTCGCCGAGCAACTCCTCGCACCTCGGTGCGCGCATGCCTGGTTGGAGGACCGCCGTGCGGGAGATCTCGTCGACGGAGAGCAGCGCGTCGAGCCGGCGCAGGTCCAGTGCCACGAAGCAGTGCTTGCCCTCGGGGGCCAGTCCGCCGACGACGGAGGTGCCGCCGCCGAAGGGGACGACGGCCAGCGCGTGCTCGGCGCACGTCCGCAGGACGGCCGTCACCTCGTCGTGACTGCCCGGCAGCACGACGGCCGCGGGGATGTCGTCGACCTCGCCGGCGCGGATGCGCAGCAGGTCGGGCGTGGACTTGCCACGGGTGTGCCGGACGCGGCTCTCCGCGTCGGTGCACACATACGCGTCCCCGCCCACGCATTCGGTGAGCGCCGCGCGTGCGGCGGCGGTGAGTCCGGACGGCGGGACGTCGATCTCCTCGAGGGAGGCCGGGCCGCTCTCGCGGGGTGTCACGCCGAGCAGATCGCGCAGCAGGCCGGTCACCGTGTCCGGCAGCGGGGCTGCCTTGGCCGGGTCGCCCCAGCCGCTCCACAACATGTCCACTAGGGCTGTTTCCTCACCATCGGTTACGCGGGTGTTCGCGGGGCGCACTGCCACGCGGCCTGCACTGGTATTACACTGTGACAGATGACGCCCATTCGTCACAACCACTCGGACGGAGATGCCGTCCTCGACGCGGCACGCGACTGCGTCCTGGCCGTCGGCGTACGCCGGACCACCCTCACCGACATCGCCCGGCGCGCCGGGGTCTCCCGCATGACCCTGTACCGCCGCTGGCCCGATGTGCGAACCCTCGTCGGCGACCTGATGACCCGGGAGTGGATCGCCCTCGCCGTCGGCGCGATGCCCGATCCGGAACCCGGCGCCCCGGCGCGACAGAGGCTGGTCGAGGGACTTGTCGCCGGCGTCACCGCCTTCCGCGCCCACCCTCTCTTCCACAAGATCATCGACGTGGATCCGGAGCTTCTGCTCCCGTACGTCCTCGACCGCCGAGGCGCCAGCCAGGACGCGCTGCTGGGACTCATCGTGGGCGGCCTGGCGGAAGGCCACGCCGACGGCTCCGTGCGCCGGTCCCACCCCGACCGGCAGGCCCGCTCGCTGCTGCTCGTCGTGCAGTCCTTCACGCTCTCCCTGCGCACCATGACCGAAGAAGACGAGCCCGAACTCGCCGACACAGCCTTCCTCGACGAACTGCGGACCATCCTGGAGAGGACCCTCACACCATGAGCCGCCCGAGCCGTTCGAGCCGCCCGGACCGTGCCGCCGGGGCGGCAATGGGGCCCCCGCTGCGAGGAGCGCACGCGGCGTCGCTGGACGCCGGACGCCGCAGCCGCGAACTGGCCCGCCTCGCCGAAGGCGCCACCGTCGACGTCCTCGTCGTCGGCCTCGGAGCCACCGGCGCCGGAGCCGCCCTCGACGCCGCCTCCCGCGGACTCGCCGTCGCCGCGATCGACGCCCACGACCTCGCCTTCGGCACCTCCCGGTGGAGCTCCAAACTCATCCACGGCGGCCTGCGCTATCTCGCCACCGGCCACCTCGACGTGGCCCACGAGAGCGCGGTCGAACGCGGCATCCTCATGGAACGCACCGCCCCCCACCTCGTACGCCCCCAACCCTTCGTCCTGCCGCTCACCCCCCTCGTCTCCCGCGGCCAGGCCGCCGTGACCTGGGCGGGGCTGCGCGCCGGCGACCTCCTGCGGGCTTCCGCCCGCACCTCGCGCACCACCCTCCCCGCGCCCCGCACGCTCTCCGCCGTCGAGACCCGGCACATGGCACCCGTCCTCCGCCCGACCGGGCTGCGCGGCGGCCTGCTCTCCTGGGACGGCCAACTCACCGACGACGCCCGCCTGGTGACCGCCGTCGCCAGGACCGCCGCCGCCCACGGCGCCCACATCCTCACCCGGACCCGCGCACTCGCCGTGAGCGGAACCGGCGCGCGCGTCCGTGACGAACTCACCGGCGAGGAACTGGAGATCCGGGCCCGCACCGTCATCAACGCCGCGGGCGTATGGGCAGGTGGCCTCGTCGACGACGTCCGGCTGCGCCCCTCGCGCGGCACCCATCTCGTGCTGCGTTCCGAGGACCTGGGCGGGCTCACCGCCGGCATGCACATCCCGATTCCCGGCGAGTCCAACCGCTTCGTCCTCGTCCTGCCGCAGGGCGACGGCCGGGTGTACGTCGGACTCACCGACGAACCGGTCGAAGGGCCGGTGCCCGACGTGCCGGACGTGCCGGAGACGGACATCGGCTTCCTCCTCGACGTCCTCGGCTCGGCCCTCGACGTACCCCTGCGCCGCGACGACGTGGTGGGCGCCTTTGCCGGCCTGCGGCCGCTCCTGGACACCGGCCCGGCGGCGGGCTCCGCCGGACCCGGCAGGACGGCCGACATCTCCCGCAGGCACGCGATCCTCACCTCGACCGGCGGCGTCGTCACCGTCGTCGGCGGCAAGCTCACCACCTACCGGCGCATGGCCCAGGACGCCGTGGACGCCGCACTCGTCGCCGGCGGCGTGACCGCCGGCCCCAGCCGCACGGCCGCCCTGCCGCTCGTAGGGGCCGCCCCGGCGGGCGTGCTCGCCAGGCTCGACGCGCCCCGGCGACTGGTCCGCCGCTACGGAGTGGAGGCACCGGCCGTCCACGCTCTCGGCCTCGCCGACCCCGCCCTGGCCGCGCCCGTCGTCCCAGGTCACCCCGTCACCAGGGCCGAACTGGTCTGGGCCGTACGGCACGAAGGCGCCCTCGACGCATCGGACGTGCTGGACCGGCGCACCCGCATCGGCCTCGTCGACGACGACCGCCGGGCGGCGCAGGACGCGGCCCGCGAGGCGCTGGAACGCTGCTCGTCCTGATCTGGCCTGACCTGACTCGGCCGGCGGCGCTTCCCGGCCGGGGTCAGGGCACATCAACGTGCCGAGGGAACAACGGGCGTGGGGTGGAGGCTGTTCGCGCTCGCGGGCGTCGTCGCCACCCTGTCGGCCGCCGCCCCGTAGCCCAGGGCACGGTCACGGCGCGCCGCGGGACCGGCCTGCGGTGCCGTCGGTCGGAGCGGCCACGGTGGCGGGGCAGGCGACCTCTTCGATGCGAGCAGGTAGGTCAGCCGGCGGCGCCTTCGACCCTGATCCGCACCTGCTCCTCGAGCCGCCGAAGGCTCTGGTCGAGGGCGTCGTTCACGGCCTTCTCCCCGGGGTCGTGCGACTCGTCGAAGAACGACAGGTGGACGGTGACCTCGCTGGCGCCGGAGCCGATTCCGGCGACCTGGAGCCATCCGGCGTAGGCGCCCCCGTTCCGCGTTCCCCACTCGACCCGCATCTGTTCCTTCTCGGCCTTCAGCAGCGCGGGGGTGTCCTCGTCCGTGCGGTCCTCGTGCACGGTGACCGCGGGCAGTTCCTCGGCCCTGACGTGCAGGGCCTCGGGCAGCCAGCTGTCGAGCTGGTCCACGCGGGCCGCCTGGTCGTAGACATGCTCAGGGAGAGCGGGCATCGTGTGGGAACGCTCATATTCGCTCATCAGTTCACCAATCCTTGCCGATCCGCGGAAAACGGAATCCTCGACGAACGCTTGCCCCGACGGCGCGGCGTGAAGCTTCGACGCCGGTCGTCCCACCCGTTCGCCGGGATGTCCTGAATCGAGGAGGTTTGGAGTGTCGCCTGGGTCACGTTGGGGCCAAGGTGTGAAACCTGTGGGGCTGATGGTGCGTCTGTCTTGACGGCGCCGGGAGGCAGCGGAAGGCAGCGAAGGGGTGGCGGGGGTGCCGCCGCGTCACTGTCGGCCGGTGACCTCGGGTGGGGGAGCCGTAGAGGAACAGCATTCACATGGTTACGGTGCGTAATGAAACCATTACTTCTCAAACACGTACTGTCACATGAGGAGCCCGGGCAGGCGTGCACGGGCAGGGGAGGAAAAGACATGAAACCGTTCGCGTGGAACTATGCACGCCCTGCCGAGCCGGCCACGGGTATCGAGCCCTATGCGTACGACGCTGCCTTGCAGTTGAACGTACTGCCCGACGGGAGGCCCGCCATCATGGACCGGGGTCTGCTCGCCGCTGCGGGGACGACGACCTCCAAGGCCGGTTCCGCGACCCACTTCGACGACTGACCGGCGTGCGACGTGACAGTGCTGGTGCTCACGTGCGAGGCCGATGTCACCGCTGACATGGTCGTGGCGGAACTGCACGAACAGGGCGTCCCGCTCGTCCGGTTCGACCCCGCCGACCTCCCCGGCACAGGGGCTCTCTCCGCGGAGTACGTGCGCGGGGAGTTCCGGGGCTACCTGTCGATCAACGGCCGCGTGGCGAGCATGCAGGGCCTGCGGTCCGTCTGGATCCGCAGGCCCGGTGAACCGGCGGCACACGCCGCCGAGCCGTCCGAATGGCTGAGCGTCGAGACCGCCCATGCCCTGTACGGAATGCTCGACTGCACGGGCGCGCGGTGGATGAACCATCCCAGCGCCGCGGCCAAGGCCCGGCGCAAACCATGGCAGTTGCGCGTCGCGCACCAGAGCGGCTTCCCGGTGCCGGCCACGCTGCTGACCACCCATCCTTCGATGGCCCGGCAATTCGCGGAGCAGTACCGGAACGTCGTAGTGAAGTCGGTGTCCGGGAAGTCGCCGGGCGATCCGCCGATGGCGCTGCCGACCACGCTCGTGCCGCCGGACGCCGACTTCTCCGGTGTGGCCGCGGCGCCCACGTTGTTGCAGCGTTATGTCGCCAAGCGTGCCGATGTCCGCTTGACCAGCGTGGGGGACCAGCACTTCGCCGCCCGCAAGGCGGCGGAGCCGGGTCAGGTCGACGGCCGTTATGGGGACACGGGCCACGAGTGGGAGCCGGTGGAGGTGCCGGCCCAGATCGCCAGGGCTGTCGAGACGTACAAGAAGCAGACCGAACTCGCCTACGGCGCCTTCGACTTCGCCGAGGACTCGACAGGCACGTGGTGGTTCCTCGAGTGCAACCAGGGCGGGCAGTTCGGATTCGTGGAGCTGGAGACGGGGCTGCCGATCGCGCGCGCGGTCGCGTCGTGGCTGGGGGCCGAGCCGGTGTGATCGCGCGGCAGGCGCCGCGGCCGCGGCCGGGGGCGACGAGCCCGGGACCAAGGGCCGCAGTTCCGCGGTCGTAGGGGTGCGGTGCGGCAGCGCTGTTCAGGTGCGGCCGCGTTGCCATTCGTCGACGACGGCTTCCACGTCGTAGGGCTTCAGCCCGAGGGGCGGCCCGGGCGGTGGCCGGCGGATCGCTGCGGCGATCTTCTGGTTGATGTCCTCGATGATGCGCCGCACCGTCGATTCCGACGGCGCCCGCGCCGCCTTCTCCAGGGCCTCTTCCGCTTCTTTGCGCAGTGCGAGCGTCGGAGGCAGGAAGCCGAGCCCTTCGCGGTGCATCTTCCCCTTGATCCACCACATCTCGTCGTACGCGTCGCCGGCGGCGGTAAGGGGCCGGCCGAATCCGGGCAGATCACGGAACTCGCCGCGCTCTGCGGCTTCGCGGATCTGCTTGTCGACCCAGGACTCGAAGCTCACGCCTGGCGGTTTGCGCTCGGTCATGCGTTCCAGCGTACGTCGCCCTTCTGCGGCCGGTGGACCCCCGAACGTGCCCGCTGCGGACACGGCGACGAGCCCGCCCGCCGGTAATTCGCCGTGTTCGGCGCCCTGCCGGTATGACTACTCACCGTCACGGGCGATCGTGGCGCCCCCGCCGACCGTCGCGCTGCTCCACGACCGGGCCGAGGGGGACTTCGGTCCGGTGCCGGTCAGCTCGTCGCTCGTCCCGGACCGCTCCGTAGGCGGAGACGGCGGACCCGGCATCCCGGTAGGTGTACAGCCGGCACCGGCGTCCTTGCCGTCGGCGCCGGCGCTCTGCCCGCACCCGGCCGACAGAGCGGCAACTGCTGCTGCCGCTGCCGCGCTCTGTGCCGGGCGGAAGCGAAGTGGAATCAATGGTTCCGTGACATCCGCCACAGCCGTTTCAGGTACAAGGAGGATCGATAGTAGATGTCACTCTTGATGACATAGGGTTATTTGTCCCTTTCGGTCGGGGCATACCCCGCACCGTGTTCGGTGGTCTTCGATCCTCCTGGTGCATGTGTCCGCCTGCCCGGCCGTGCAAGGCATTTGGCGAGGCGTCACGAGACCCGAGAAGCTCTCGCGTGCGGGTCAGCACGCCCTGGAGCCCATGGCAAGGACGGACCGGATCTACTACCTGCCCTAGTAGTAGTCGCTCGTTGCCCTCCGCGCGCAGCCGTCCTAACAATGGCTGCCCCGCAAACGGCGCCGCCGCAGGTCGCACACAGACGGGCCGGGCCGACAGATCTCGGTGGCGCTCCGCGATGACAATTGAGGTCACACATGAGCAAGCACCGCAGAACGACGCACTACCGGAAGATAACCATCGCTGCCGTCGCCGTGGCGGCCGTGGGCGTGCCCTCTGCCGCCATGGCCTGTATGGACGCGCAGGGGAGCCAGGACAGCCGCTCCCACGACAGATGGCAGAGTGCGCATTCCGACCAGCGGTGGGCCGGTGACGATTCCGACCGTCGCTGGGACGGGGACGGGTCCGACCGTCGTCGGGACGGCGGCGAGTGGGACCGTAAGCCGGCCACGCCCGGGTCGCAGACCCCCACCACGACGCCGAGCACTCGGAAGCCGGTGGCGCCCGAGCCGACCGCGCCCGAGCCGACCGCGACGAAGCCGGCGGCGCCAAAGCCGACCGCGACGAAGCCGGCGGCGCCCAAGCCGACCGCGACGAAGCCGACCGCGCCCAAGCCGACCGCCCCGTCCACGGCGGCGCCGGCTTCCGGCAACGTGTCCCGAATCGTGACGCTCGTCAACAACGAGCGCAGCAAGGCCGGATGCTCTCCGGTGACGTTGAACGCGAAGCTCACCAAGGCCGCGCAGGCTCACAGCGAGGACATGGCGGCCCACCGGAACATGTCCCACACGGGCTCCGACGGATCCGACGCAGGCGCCCGGATCACGCGCGCCGGGTACACCTGGAGCACTTACGGCGAGAACGTCGCCTACGGCTACGCGACTCCCGAGAGCGTCATGGCGGCCTGGATGGCCAGCCCCGGCCACAAGCGCAACATTCTCGACTGCGGGTTCAAGGAGATCGGCGTCGGACTCGCGCAGCCGGACAACTACTGGGCGCAGGAGTTCGGCACGGCCCGATAGGCGGCAGTGCGAAAGGCCGGCGCACCGGCGAGAGGCCCCTGCCGTTTCGTAACGGCGGGGGCCTCGCTGCCTCCGGCCGGCGATCACCGCGCTGCCACGACCAGGTGTTCCACGTCTGTGTCAGGACGCCCCGTGCGACGGCTTGCTGAAGAACGAGACAGGGCGTTGCAGGCGCTCGCCGTCCACGACGATGTCGACGGACTCGTTGTAGAAGGCCACCCGCTCCTTGATGATCTCCACGGAAGGCAGCGGATCGGGGTAGCTCCAGGCGATGTCGGGCCGTACGTCACCGCTGCCCGCCCACGACCAGTACTCCGTTGCCACCCCCTTGTACGGGCAGCGGGTCCGCGAACCGGTCGGGGTGAAGAGATCGAGGCGGACATCCTTGCGCGGGAAGTAGTAGCGGACCGGCAGGTGCGTCTCGAACAGCAGGACAGGCGTACGCGTGTCCGCCACGACTGTGCCCTCGATCTCCACCTGCACGTGCCGGCCACTGGGCAGGGCGTCCACCCGCTTGTAGGGATCACGAGGGTGCACGAAAATCTCCTCGTCCTCTTCGTACCAGTGGTCGAGCACGTCCCGCCCGAACCACTCGAAACTGACGTGACCCGCCAGTTCCTCCCCTGGGTAGGTCCACGCCGCCGCCGGGACGGTCCCGTCGGCGAGCACGAGATCGTAGAAGAGCGTCGCGCCCGCATGACGCCGGGGATTGGCCGGCCGCCTGGTCTCCCGCAGCAGATCCATGCGCACGTCGTCGGCCGGAAAGGCGTACAGGGGTACGGGGCGGCCGGGCTCCCACACAAGCACCGGCCGGCGGCTGTCCACGACCGTGACGTCCCCCTTCGTGGCACGCACCCAGCGTTCGCTCGGCTCCCAGACCACGCTCTCCACCGTGTCGGACCCACGGCGTACGACCGGCACGGACGGCGCGTCCTCATCGGGTGTGGTCATGGTTCTCTCCTTCCTCGCTCCGGCAGCGGCGGGCCTGAGGTCGCCGGCAACCGGCGCCGCGGTGCCGCGCCGGCATCCATGTCCACGCTGCTCCGGATCACGGTCGACCGCAAACGTCTTCTCGGGACCGGCGCGCCCTGACCCGGCCCTGATCCGGGCGGCAGGGGCGAGGGCGGTTCTTGACTTCGAGTGCACACCAAGACCTAGCGTTCATGGCACGGGCCCACCGAGTGGGTGCGCGGCCCCACTGAGAAGTGCGCGGCGCCCGCTGGCTTCCATGCCGTCGTGGCCGGGCGCCGGGCCAAGGCTTCGAGGTGCCGGCTCGCCGGAACTGCGGCTCCCTTGGTATGCGGGGCGCTGGGACGAAGGACCCACGGGGCGCGGAGCGCGCGTCGTGCCGAGGGACGGCGCGCCGCAGCAGGGCGGGCGAGTCCGGGCGCCGCGCCCACTGAACGGAAGATCAGGACTGCTACGAAAGGCTTCGATCAACATGAAGCAGCGCAAGCTTCGAGACCTCGACGTGTCCGCCATCGGTCTTGGCTGCATGGGGATGTCCGCTTTCTACGGCTCCACGGACGAGGACGAGGGCGTCAAGACCATCCAGCGCGCACTCGAGATCGGTGTCACCTTCCTCGACACCGCGCAGATGTACGGGCCGCTCACGAACGAGACGCTCGTCGGACGCGCGGTCAGGGGACACCGGGACGAGTACGTGATCGCGACGAAGTTCAACTATCGGATGGACGACGCCGTCCCGGGCGACATGAGCACGGTCGGGCGGCAGGACGGCTCCGCGGAACACGTGCGCAGTTCGATCCACGGCTCACTCGAACGGCTCGGCACGGACTACATCGACCTGTACTACCAGCACCGTGTGGACCCCCGTGTGCCGATCGAGGAGACCGTCGGTGCCCTGGCGGAGCTCGTCGCGGAGGGCAAGGTACGCCACATCGGTCTGAGTGAGGCGGGGGCGGAGACGATCCGCCGCGCGAACGCCGTCCACCCGATCACGGCGGTCCAGACCGAGTACTCGCTGTGGACCCGCGACCCGGAGGCCGAGGTTCTGCCCACGTGCCGTGAGCTCGGAATCGGGTTCGTCCCTTACTCGCCGCTGGGGCGCGGTTTCCTGGCGGGACGGTTCTCCTCTCCGGACGAGCTCGACGAGGGAGACTTCAGGCGCAGCGGACCGCGCTTCACCGGCGACAACCTCAGGACGAATCTCACGCTCGCCGAGAAGGTGAAGGAGATCGCCGCGGAGAAGGGCGTCACGGCGGCGCAGCTCGCGATCGCCTGGGTGCTGGCACAGGGCGACGACCTGGTCCCGATCCCGGGTACCAAGCGCCGCACCTACCTCGAGCAGAACGCGGCCTCGCTGGACGTCGAACTGACCGAGGACGATCTCGCCCGTATCGCCGCCGAGCTCCCCGAGCCGGCCGGCGAGCGCTACGACGAGGCCGGGATGGCAGCCGTGGACATCTAGTGACCTGAACGGAGCACGCAGCAAGGGCCGGGCAGGTCCGCGACGGTGGCGTCCGGCAGACCTTCCCGGAACCGTCACCGCAGCCGCACCGCATGTCGTCGCCCGCCACAGGCCGACCTGGGCCATCATGAGCCGCCATCGGACGACAGCAGTCTGCGAAGAGGTGAACTCATGGCAGGGCTCCGGACGGGTCGAGGCGTGCTGCGCCGTAAGCCCATCGAACAGATCGAAGAAGGCGCTCCGAGCGAGCAGCTCACCAGAACGCTCGGCCTCGGGCAACTGACGGCCATCGGTGTCGGCGGCATCATCGGTGCCGGGATCTTCGCCCTCGCCGGTGCCGTCGCGAACGGCACGGCGGGGCCGGCGGTGCTCCTCTCGTTCCTGATCGCAGGCGTGGCGAGCGCGGCCGCGGCCTTCTCGTACGCCGAGTTCGCCGGCCTGATTCCGAAGGCGGGGTCGGCCTACACCTACGGCTATGCCGTGCTCGGCGAACTGGCCGGGTGGTTCATCGGCTGGGACCTGCTGCTGGAGTACACCGCGATCGTGGCAGTCGTCGCCATCGGGATCTCGGGCTACTTCGGCTTCCTCCTGGGGGCGCTGGGGGTGGACCTGCCCGCGTGGATGCTGGGCGCTCCGGGCACAGGGGAGGGCCACCAGGTGGATCTGTTCGCGGTGGTCCTTTGCCTGTTCACCGCGTACCTGCTCACCCTCGGGATCAAGAACGCGGCCCGGTTCGAGACGGTCGTCGTGGTGCTGAAGGTCCTGGTCGTCCTGCTCGTCATCGTGGTCGGCTTCTTCCACATCGACACCTCCAACTACAACCCGTTCTTCCCGTACGGCGTCGGCGGGGCGTTCACAGGTGCGGCCACCGTCTTCTTCGCGGTGTTCGGGTACGACGCCATGTCGACGGCGGCCGAGGAGTCCAAGGACGCGCAGCGTCACATGCCGAAGGCGATCATCTACTCGCTGGCGATCTCGATGGTGCTGTACGTGCTGGCCTGTCTGGTGCTGACGGGCATGCAGAACTACTCGGAGATCGACCCGGAGAGCGGCTTCTCCTCCGCTTTCGAGTCGGTGGGGCTGCCCGGTCTCGCGAACGTCATCGCGGTGGGCGCGATCATCGGCATCCTCACCGTGATGTTCACGTTCATGCTGGGGGTGACCCGGGTGTGGTTCTCGATGAGCCGTGACGGGCTCCTGCCGCGCTGGTTCGCCAAGACGCATCCGACGCGGCACGTGCCGGTGCGGGTGACGTGGATCGTCGGGGTGGGCTCAGCGCTGATCGCCGGATTCCTGCCGATCGGCGAGGCCGCGGAGCTGACGAACATCGGCATTCTGCTGGCCTTCGTCGTGGTGTGCATCGCGGTGATCGTGCTGCGTTACCGGCAGCCGGACCTGCCGCGGAAGTTCCGCTGCCCCGGGATGCCGTTCGTCCCGGCGATCGGTGTCGCGTTCTCGCTCTGGCTGATCACCTTCCTCGCATGGCAGACCTGGCTCCGGTTCGCGGTGTGGCTCGTGATCGGCCTGGTGATCTACTTCGGCTACTCGTACCGGAACTCGAACCTGGCGAGGGAGAGCGGGGCGGGGCCGAAGCAGCCGTGACATGACCGGACCACGCCGCCCGCGGGCGAGTTCGCCGCTGCCGGAGCTCTGCTTCCGGCCTCGACCGGGGAGGGGCGGGGGTCGACGGCGTCAGTGACGGGCGGGGCCGTTGGGTCCGGAGACGGCTCCGAGCTGGGCGAGACCGTCCAGGATGTCGGTACAGGTCCAGTACTCGACGAACTTGTCACCACGGACGCGCAGGATGTCGTGACCGCTGAATCCGATCTCGGTGCCGGCGGGGGCGGTGGCGTGGGGGATGCCGCCGGTGTAGGTGGCGCGCATGGTCCACCGTGCCGCGATCAGATCACCCTCGATGATCGGTCCAACGTCGACGGTGATGGCGATGTCACGGAACGCCGCCATGGTCTGCTCGATCTCGGGCAGCAGCCGTGCCGGGCCCGTCTCCGCCGAGGAGTCGCTGCCGTCAGGCCGTGCCTGGTGCACGACGAAACCGGGGTCGAGGATGTCGTCGGCGTGGCTGAAGTCTCCTCGCCACAGTGCGCTCCATCGGTCGTGGAGCTCGCGCATCCGGGCAGGGGTGGTCATGGGATCTCCCGCTCTCATGGTAGAAATTACCTGCGCCACGCACTGTCTGCGTAGCGCAGCTAAACTAAGGGAGGGAGGCGGGCCCATGTCAAGCCGGACCCGTGCGGAACTGCTCACGGCGGTGACCGCGGCCGCACGGCGGCACCACGCCGCCTACACGATGTTCAGCCAGGCCTTGGCCGACCAACTCGGACTGCACCCGACGGACTTGCAGTGCGTCAGCCTTCTCGGCCTGGAACCCCGGCCGCGCAGCACAGGCGAGATCGCCAAGCTGACGGGTCTGACCTCGGGCTCCGCCACCCGCCTGGTGGACCGGCTGGAGCGGGCCGGACTGGTCGAAAGAAGCCCCGACCTCCACGACCGGCGCAAGATGCTCGTCTCGCCGACCGCGCGGCGCGCCCCTGAGGTCGCGGCCGCCTGGGACACGCCCGGCAGAGCCTTCGCCCAGGCGCTGGACGACTTCACCGACGAGGAACTCCTCGTCGTCGAGCGATATCTGCAGCGCATCACCCAAGTGGGCAGCGAGCAGGCCGAGCGCCTGCGCAAGGAGTAGCCGGCACCCGGCGGGAGCGCGCGGGAGCGTGTCGGCCGGGGGAGCGAGGCATTCCGGTCGGCATACGGGTGTCCGCGCACAGGCGGGGCGCTCCGCCGCTGACAACCCCTCGCCGGAACCGGCGCTTCACGTGCTTCTGCCGTGCTCGCCCACCGCGATCCTGGCCAGTTTCGTCAGCATCATGCCGTTGCGGACCGCGACGACGTAGTCGACGGGGAGCCCGTGCATCCGGGTGCCGGGCCCCCGGAGGGGGTGCCAGTCGAGGATGAAGAGGGTGTTCTCACCCCAGGGGATCAAATTCATGGCGATGCGGGCCGCGCCGAGGGGATCCGCCTTCGCTTCCAGTTCCAGGCGGTGGGGCGGTTCGCAGATGCGGACGACGCAGGTGTCGTCGAGGGCCAAGGGGCCCACGGCCACGCGGACTTGCAGGCGGGCGCCCACTTCCGGCCAATGCGGGTCCGCGGCGAGAACCTGCTGGGTTCCTGTCACCCACTCCCCGTAGCGATGGCCGTCGGACAGCAGACTCCATACCTCGGACGGTGAGCTCAGGATCAGACGGCGGTTCCGGGCCACGCTGACACGCCCCTTCTGGTGAACGGAGGACTTGGGAGGTGCCGCAGGCCATGACTCCTGGCAGGAAGACGGTCCATGAGGCTCAGCAGGCGCTGGTCAACCGTGAAGGCCGCGGACCCGTCTCTGCTCCGGCCCGACCTCCTCGAGCTCGAGCCCGCCGACCGCATCCGACACGGACGCGGGAGCCACACGGAATGCCTTCTCAGCTGCTCAGCGTGCGCTTCGACACTAGCCGGGCCGTAGGCCACGGGCACTTCCAGCCAGTGGGTGGGTCAGCCTCCTGCGCGACTGCCCCGAGATCCCGGCCGTCGGCCGAACGCACCCCATGGCAGCACTGGCGGGACGCTGCTCCCCAGTGAGGCGAAGGCTGTTGTCGACTCCAGCTGCGCCTTGGTGGGCGGCGCCCGGCCGCCGACCGGCGGGCCGGGCCGGTGGCCCGGGGCGTTCCCGGTGTACGCACGCAGGGACGGGAGCGCAGGCGTCGGCCCTCCCGCGGGGAGGGCGGGAGGGACGGCGGGGACGCCCCTGATCAGGGGGGAACCTGCCGCTCAGCATGGCACCGATTTCAGCCACAGGGCAGAGCCGTGCCGGCGTGAGTTCGGGCAATGCTGCGGGCGATGAGGCGAGGGGCGTCCGGGTCCGAACGCCGCCGCCCGCCGGGGGTTGCCCACCTGCACCGGTCTCCCTCTCCACGGGGCGCGAGCCGGGAGGCCGGCCGAGGTGGATGCCACCGAATGGCTGATCCATCGTGTGTGCACCGGCCCCGGCCGCGTCGTCCGGCCGGCGTTCCGCCTGCCGTAGGCATGATGGCAAGGGTCAGGAGCGGCGCCGAGGAGAAAGCCTCCATGTCTGCTCTGCGATGCTGCCGGAGGCGCACATGCTGTCGACGCCCGTCTGCCGACTGCTCGGTATCGATGTACCTGTTCTCTGCGCCGCCTTCGGGCCCTGGGAAGAGGTGGCGCTGGCGGCAGCGGTGTGTGAGGCGGGAGGCATGGGCAGCCTTGGCAGCGCGGTGCGTGCCGTCCCGGAACTGAAGGAGCAATGGGCCGGGCTGCGCCGACTGACGGATCGCCCCTTCGCGATCAACCACACCACGCGGCCGTTCGACGAGGAAGCCTTTCAGGCCACGTTGGAGGCGCGCCCCGCGGCTGTTTCGTTCCACCTTGCGGTTCCGCCCGATCTGATCGCCCGGGCACACGACGCGGGCATTGTGTGGATCCAGCAGGTGTCGGACGCCCGTCAGGCCGCCGAGGCCCTTGAGGCCGGCGCCGATGTCCTCGTCGCGCAGGGCGGTGAGGCGGGAGGCCACAGTGGTGACGTCGGCACGATGGTGCTGGTGCCTCAGATCGTCGACATGGCCGGGGACACACCCGTCATCGCCGCCGGTGGCATCGCCGACGGGCGTGGCCTGGCGGCGGCGTTGGCCCTCGGCGCGCAAGGCGTTCTGATGGGGACCCGCTTCCTCGCGTCGGCCGAGATGAGCGTGTCGGACGAGTGGAAACAGCGGATCGTCGAATCGGACGCCGTCGATGCGGTGAAAGTGATCAACAATGAGCGGATCATGCCGCCGTTCAATCGACCTGGCAGCTTCGGGGTGCCACGGTCTCTGCGTACGCCGCTGGTGGACGCCCTTCGTGAGCACCCTGAGCAAGTCGACCCGGCCGAGACCGTGCCGCGTGTGATGGAGGCCGTGCGTGCGGGACGCGGAGACGAGTACCTCCCGTTCACAGGTCAGTCGACGGCGCTCGTCCACGAGATCCTGTCGGCCCGCGAGATCGTGCACAGGACCGTGCGCGAGGCTCGGACCGCCCTCGAAGGGGCAACTCGCGCCGTCCACCACTGACCCGGGCGTGCTTGCCCGGGCGTCGTGGCGGCCGGGTGGGACTCAGCCGGGGGTCAGGTTCCGCTTGGCGGCCGAGGCTATGTGGTGGCGGGTCACCCGGGCGCACTCGTGCCAGAACGGTACGGCGGTCAGATAGGCGCCGAGGGCGGACAGGATGCCGAGGGAGACATCCACGCTGAGGCGCCCCTGCTTGGCCCAGTAGACGTCCTGCAGGTCGAGGAGCAGGGCGAATTCATCGGCGACGAGTGCGGTTCCCGCGCCGTAGGCGGCGGCGACGGCGGGGTGGCCGACGGCGCGTTCGTCGCCGCGTACGGCGATGATCCCGACGCCGGCGAGGGTGCCGATGCCGATGTTGTAGTGGTGCAGGTGCTGGCCACCGGCGGAAATGTTCCCCCAGGGCAGCCATCCGCCGCGGATGCCGTGGGTGATGGTCCGCGCGGTTCCCCACGTGATGCCGAACGCGATCCATGTCACGATCAGCGATCTCTTCGTGGGGCCGAGGTGCCGGCGTGCCGACTCCCGCCATCGGGCGATCAGCCGCGGCCCGTGCTGCTCCGGTCGCCCGTGGCGGTTCGGCAACTCGGAGGCGTCACTGACCATGCGGGTGACCTCCCGCAACCGGATCGCGCGGCTCCCCGCCAGGGGCCAAGCGCACAGCGTCGCCCACGGCGTTCATGCAGCTGCGGCAGTAGTCCTCATGGTCGCTCGTTCCGTCAGGTGTCGGTGCCACACTGAAGGTCCTCGCGCACATGGTGTTGCCGTCGCCGTCGACGGCATGCCACAGGACGCCGGTTCCGGTCTCCGTCGCTACGTGCTCGGCGCACATGTTGTACATCGGCCACCTCCCGGTCGAACACTGTTGCGGTCCGTTTCTAGAGAAGCCCACGTCGGTCGAGGCGGCCATTCAAACGATCCGAACCGGTGAATCGGGAGATCGATGAGGTCCGGGGCTCCGACTGAGAGGCAGCATCACCCGAGCGGGCGCTCCGGCGTCACCTTCGCGAGGGATACCCGGCTTCGGGCCCGTTCCGCCTGCCGCTGGTCGCCGACCCGCCACGGCTGCCGGGGCCGGCGGGTCGAGCCGAAGCCATGCGCAAACGCAGGCCGGTCGGTACCGGCACCGCCAAGGTTGTTCCCGCCGCCGTCAGCTGCGACGCGGTACCGGCCATGGGAGGTCGGCGTCGGCGCCGAGGCGCCTGGCACGGGGCCGTTGACGGTCGTCGAGGCATCCGCCGTCCATTGCGGTGGACCGTGCTTCAGTGCCATCCCCAGTGGATCACTTCCCACGGACTGTCGGTAGCGTCAGGGTATGAGTCATCCGCATCCCGAATTGAAAGCTGCTCCTCCGCTGCCGGCAGGGGGACTGAGAGTCGTCGCGCTCGGCGGACTGGGCGAGATCGGCCGCAACATGACGGTGTTCGAGCACGCCGGAAAGCTGCTGATCGTCGACTGCGGCGTCCTGTTCCCCGAGGAGACACAGCCCGGGGTGGACGTGATCCTTCCGGACTTCACCTCCATCCGCGACCGCCTGGACGACGTCATGGCCGTCGTCCTGACACACGGGCACGAGGACCACATCGGGGGCGTGCCCTATCTGCTGCGTGAGCGGTCCGACATTCCCGTCGTCGGATCGAAGCTGACCCTGGCCTTCCTTGAGGCCAAATTGAAGGAGCACGGCATCAGGCCGCGCACGGTGCGCGTCCGCGAGGGCGACCGGCGCGGTTTCGGCCCCTTCGACTGCGAGTTCGTCGCCGTCAACCACTCCATCCCGGACGGGCTCGCCGTGGCGATCCGTACGGGTGCGGGCATGGTGCTGCACACCGGTGACTTCAAGATGGACCAGTTCCCTCTGGACGACCGCATCACCGACCTGCGCGCCTTCGCCCGGCTCGGTGAGGAGGGCGTGGACCTGTTCCTCACCGACTCCACCAATGCCGAGGTGCCCGGCTTCACCACGTCCGAACGCGAGTTGAACCCCGCGATCGAGCAGGTCCTGCGCACCGCTCCCCGGCGCGTGATCGTCTCCAGCTTCGCCAGTCATGTGCACCGCATCCAGCAGGTGCTCGACGCAGCGCACCAGCACGGACGCAAGGTCGCCTTCGTGGGGCGGTCGATGGTCCGCAACATGGGCATCGCCCGCGATCTGGGCTATCTGAAGGTCCCCTCCGGGCTGGTCGTGGGGATGAAGGAGCTGGAACAGCTGCCGGACCACAAGATCGCCCTGGTGTGCACGGGATCGCAGGGCGAGCCGATGGCGGCACTCTCCCGTATGGCCAACCGCGACCATGTGATCCGCATCGGGAAGGGGGACACGGTCCTGCTGGCCAGCTCCCTGATCCCGGGCAACGAGAACGCCATCTACCGGGTGATCAACGGCCTGACCCGCTGGGGCGCCAACGTCGTCCACAAGGGCAATGCCAAGGTCCATGTCTCCGGCCACGCCAGCGCCGGCGAACTCGTCTACTGCTACAACATCGTCAAGCCCCGCAACGTCATGCCGGTGCACGGTGAATGGCGTCATCTGCGGGCCAACGGCGATCTCGCGGTTCGCACCGGCGTGGACCCGGACCGCGTGGTGATCGCCGAGGACGGTGTCGTCGTCGATCTGGTCGACGGGCGCGCCTCGATCACCGGCAAGGTGCCCGCGGGCAACGTCTACGTGGACGGCATGACGGTCGGCGGCGCCACCGAAGCGTCGCTCAAGGACCGTGTCACCCTCGCCGAGGAGGGCGTGGTGACGGTGGTCGCGATCGTGGACGCCGACACCGGGGCGCTCGCGGAGGCACCGGACTTCCTGGCCCGTGGGTTCGTCCATGACGACACCACCTTCGAGCCCGTCGTCCCGGTGATCGAGAAGACCCTGGCCAAGGCCGCGGAGGAAGGCGTCGGCGACGCCCGCCAGCTCGAACAGCTCATCGCCCGCGCGGTGGCCAATTGGGCCTTCCGCACCTACCGCCGCAAGCCCCTCATCATTCCGGTGATCATCGACGCCTGACCGGCGCCGAGCGCGGGTTACGGGCGGCGGTGACTCGCCCGCAACCTGGCCGGTCCCCTGCTGCGGGCCGACACGAACCGCCCGGCCCGGAGCCGGCAACGAAGAACGGGAGCAGGGATGAGCGCGCGTTTCGCCGAGCTCGACTGGAAGCCGACGCCGATGGGCGACATCTCTCTGCGGCGCCGGCGGGACCCGCGGTCGGGTGACGACGTGTACGAGGTGAAACTCGGCGACGAGTACCTCATGTCCAGCCTCTTCACAGCGGGCGAGATCGCACTCGCCCGCCTCGGCCTCGCGGCACTGCCGGAGACCGGACTGGACGTGGCCGTCGGCGGTCTCGGTCTCGGATACACCGCACGGGCCGCCCTCGACGACACCCGGGTGCGCTCGCTGATCGTGGTCGACGCGCTCGCCGAAGTGATCGGCTGGCACAAGGGCGGCCTCGTACCGCTGGGTCCCGGCCTGGTGCAGGATCCGCGCTGCCGGCTGGTCCACGGAGACTTCTTCGCCGCCGTCGGCGAGGGCGGTGGCTTGGACCCGGAAGACCCGGACCGCCGTTTCCACGCCGTTCTGCTCGACATCGATCATTCGCCCCGTCAGATGCTGCACCCCCGTCACGAGGCGCTCTACCGGCCCGACGGACTGCGCGCCCTGGCCGCCCGCCTGCGACCCGGCGGCACCTTCGCTCTGTGGTCCAACGACCCGCCCGACGAGAGCTTCGGCGCCGTGCTGGCGGACACCTTCGCGGAGTCCGAAGCCCATGTCGTCCCCTTCGACAACCCGCTGCAGCACGGCACTGCCACCAACACGGTGTACGTCGCCCGCAAGGGACCTGCCGAACCATAGGCGGCTCCAGCAGGTGGCGCGAAAACTCGGGCGATCTGAAGGCCTCGCGCCGCTGTGGCCCTCGCCGGCCCGGCTTCAGCGTTGCGCCCCCGCCGACTCGGCTGAGCGAGGAGCGGCCCGCGCCGGGAACGGCCTCCGTGAAGCGCGGTGCACGCAGCCCTTCGGCGATGCGGACGGCGGTCGTCGTCACCGGTCGTGCCGGCCCGGCCGCCGGGGATGCCGCCGGACGCGTCATCGTCGCCGGTACGGCGGGAGGCCCCGTCCTGTCCTACTCCTGCAGGCGGCTCAGCGCCTGCATGGCCTCGCGCTCCACGCGCGAAAGATCGCAGAGGATGGTGCCTGCCTGTGTGAGGCACTGCGCCTTGCCTGATCCACCGGCTTCTGCGATCAGTGCTGCGACTTCCGTCCACAGGGCGGCTGCCTCGCTGTACAGCGCGTGTCCGGTGCGCAGATGGCTGCTGTCGAGCAGTTGGCTGCATTCTGCGAGGAAGTCGCGGTAGAGGTTGCGGAACAGGGCGCCTCCGGTGCCTGCCTTCTCCATCAGGAGGGCAGCCTGCGGCAGGTCCTGCTGCGGGTTGTCGGTCCGCTGGAGCCATGTGCGCACCCTCGTGCCGGCCTTCTCGATGCCTCGGTGGCCGAGGTTGGCGATGGGCGGGTCGAGGAAGGCACCGGCGCAGGCGGTGATGGCGGGAATGATCCGACCCTGTGGGGAGGGCGGGTTCTCCGGAGCGATGACGGTGAAGGACCGATGCTTGGCGCTCATCGGGCCCCGCGCGGCCCTGGCCCGGGCGAGACTGGTCAGGCTGGTGGACACCGTTCCGCCCTGCTGGTCGGTGTCCACCAGGTAGGCGTCATGGTCGTCGTAGCCGTACATGGCGACGACATGACCGCCGAAGTGCGCCTGCGACCCGAAGTAGTCCAGGTAGTAGCTGTCGAGCTGCAGCCCGACAGGGTGGCCGGCGTCGAGGGGTGCCACCATGTGCTCCCAGGCCTTGCGGGGGGAGACGGTCTCCTGGACCCGGAGCTCCAGCCCGAGTCGGGCAGCCAGGTTTCTGGTGAGGTCGAAAGGCTTGACCCGTCCCCGAGGAACGGGAAGCCCATGCTCTTGCTGTCCCAGTAGATGAAGGACAGACCGGAGCCGAGGCCGAAGAGCATGGGCTCGGACAGATCGACTCCCTGGTGCCGCAGCAGCACACCCAGAGTTGTCGTCTCGCAGTGCTGCATTCCGCGGGCATCGATGTCTCTTACCGTGGTCATACGATGCTCTCTTGAACGGGGATGACCAGCCGGGTCGTCAACTCTTCTTGCGGCGCCTCGGCCGGCCCGACGAGATAGGCCTCACGTACGGGCGCCGGCGGGCGCAGCCCGCGCTCGTGGATGGCGGCGAAGAGCGCGTTGTAGGCCAAGCGCAGCTGGGCATAGGGCCCGACGTGCACGGTCTCGGCAACGAGTCCGCCGGGCAGCACCTCGAACTGCAGACCGGGCGTCCCTGCTCCCTGTGGCGTCTGCACTCCGACGGCGATCCCCACCCGCTCCTCCAGATCCAGCGGGTACAGCCCCACAGCGGCGGCTCCCACGCGATTCCCGCCTCACCGAGCACGGGCAGCAGCCGGCCCACGCCCTCCTCGACCCTCGCTCCGATCTCCGCGGGGCCGCAGACCGCTCGCACCACTGCCAGCCGTCGCTCCGGTTCCCTGCCCATCGTCACCTCGTAGCCGGGTAGTCCGCCCTCCACCAGCCGCTCCAAAATCTCCAGCCGTGCCTGGTCCCTGCTGATCCGCTCGGCCAGCCGGGCTCGCTCGGCGCGCAGGATCCGTTTCCTGCGCCCAGGCTCGGCGGCCAGCGCCTGGGCGATCACAGCCAGGGGAAGATCCATGTCGCGGAGCAGCGCGATGGTCAGGGCATCACGCGCCTGCTCAGGCGCGTAATAGCGGTAGCCGGAGCTGCCGTCCACGTGGACCGGAGCCAACAGCCCCGTCTCGTCGTAATGCCGTAGCTGCTTGACGCTGAGCCGGCACAGGCGGGCGAAGCGCCCGATGGTGAGAAGTTCGTCTTGCACGCCATCATGGTGGACTCTCCCACGGTGGGAGAGTCCACCGCTGTACCCATCGGCCCGCTGGTGCCCTGCTTCTCTTCGGCTTCGGCCAGTACCAGGACTTCACGGGGCCGGACATCGGCGCGGCATCGCGACGCCGCCTCGGCCCCGCGAACGAACCGGAGAGTGATCCGCCGATCGACGGGCGAAGGACCCCGGGCTGCACGACTACGACGGTGGATCACGTACCGTCCCATCGGCTCAGTGCACCCTCGCCAGGCCACCGGAGATCGCGGCGAGCAGGGTGTCGCCGCGGGCGGCGGAGTCCGTGGCCCAGCAGACGTAGCCGTCGGGACGGATGAGCAGGGCAGCGGCTCCCAGGTCGTCGGTGCATGTCGCGCGGACGAGGTCGACGCGGGGCGGGAGCCGGAGGCCGGACGGGACGGTTCCGGCCAGGTCGAGCAGGACGGAGTGTCCCGAGCCGAACAGCGACGAGAGTCGGGTGGGGCCGGCCTCGGTCACCAGGTCGGCGTCCGGCACGCGTCGGCCGGTGAGCGGATGCTCCCCGGAGATCTCGTAGCGCAGCGAGAGGCCGGAGACCAGGCCCGCGAGACGGCGGTTGGCATCGGGCAGCCGCAGCAGGTCGATGAAGATGTCCCGCAGGGCGGCCATGTCCTCGCTCGGGTTCGGATCCGCCAGGACCCGCTGCGCCGAGGTGTGATGCAGGACCTCGGCTCCGACCGGATGCCGCTCGGCGTGGTAGCTGTCCAGCAAGCCGCTCGGCGCCCGGTCCTGGACCACCGCGGCCAGCTTCCAACCGAGGTTGAACGCGTCCTGCATGCCGAGATTGAGACCCTGGCCGCCCAGTGGTGGGTGAATGTGTGCGGCGTCGCCCGCGAACAGGACACGGCCCGTGCGGTATCGCTCCAGTTGCCGGGTGGCGTCGGTGAACCGGGAGGAGTTCTCCACGGCGCCGAGGACGGTTTCGTGGCCGTACACGGCCCGCAGCGCGGTGGTGATCTCCTCGGAGGTGACGGGGATCTCGAGGGTGGTGTCCGACGCGGCCATCACCCTGTTTCTCGAGCACGGCTTCAACCAGGTCTCGGTGGCCCAAGTGGCGGAGGCGGCCGAGGTGTCCAAGCGGACCCTCTTCGCCTACTTCCCGACGAAGGAAGATCTCGTGGTGCATCGCCTCGCCGACCACGAGACCGAGATCGCCCGCGTCGTGCGGGCTCGCCCGCCCCGCACCGCCCCGCTCGCCGCAGTGCGCGAGCACTTCCTGCAAGGGTTGCGCGAGCGGGACCCGATCACCGGGCTCAACGACCACCCACAGGTGCGGAGGGTCCACCGGATGATCCTCGACGCGCCCTCACTCGTGGCGCGGATGGAACGGTTCAAGACCGGCGCCGAACGGGCACTCACTCAAACTCTGCGTGAAACCGCCGGCATCCCGGAACTCACGGCCCGGTTGGCAGCCGTCCAGATCGTCGCGGTCCACTGGGCGCTGGCACAGGACAACGCCCAACGCCTGGCGCACGGCGAGCCGGCCGACGAGCGCTGTGCGGGGGCGGTGGCTGACGCCGAACATGCGTTCACGCTCCTGGAGAACGGATTGCGGCACCTGGCCTGACCCGCGGCCATGATTCCGCCGGCCTCATCCGTCGGCCTCGCCCCGTGCCCGCGGGCAGCGGAACGGCCACCGACGGCGCGCCATGACCCTGAAGGCAGTCGGGAGACCGGCCGGGCAGTGTCACCGCGTCCGCGTCGCCCGACCTCTGCCCACCGGGCACCCTCCGCTGCTCCCTGGGCCGCGGGAATCATTCGTCAGGGTCGATGCCGCTGGCACGAGCGATGCCGTCCAGCTCGCTGTTGATCTCTCGCTGTTCGGTGGTCCACTGGTGGATCTGCTGGCGGACTTCTGCCAGGGCCGCGGGGTCGTTGGCGACTTCAGGGGTGACGACCGCGTACCCGGGGCTGCCGTCCGGGCCGGGCATGTCGATGACATGGTGGTCCATGCGCCCGGTGGTCGCGATCGCCATCACCGCCAGAAACTCGCGCTGGACCTCGCCTGCGAAGTTCTCGCGGTCGCCGGCCTCCAGAACGCCTTCGTGTCCTTCGGTGATCAGACGGCTCATCTCGTTCACCGCCTCGTGCAGCGTCTCGAAGTCTTCCGGAGCCATCCGGGCCTTGACCGACTCCATGTAGAGCTCGACCTTCGCCATCCGCTCCTGGGGCGTCTCGTCCTCGTCGTCGTTCATCACCACACCCTGCTGCCCACAGACCCGTCCGTCCAGTCCAGCTCCGTGTCCCTGGAAGAGTGAACGCGTCGTGCCCGAGGGCGCGCGCGCCCCACGGGGGCGTCGGCGTACCAGAACGGTCCGGGGGCGCGAACGGCGGTGTGCGCCGGCCGCCGACGGCGACCGCGACGGCGGTCTGCGCGATGCCCGCCGACCCGGCGTTGGCGAGCACCGCGGACCGGTGGCGAAGCTCCGGCACACCGGGCGCCGTGGCCGCCCCCGCGCGGCGCACCCGAGTGTCCGGTCGCCTCGCAACACCATTTGGTTGCGGTCGGCTCGCGTGCGCCGGCGGATCACGGTGGTGTGGACGCGGATGCGTGCCGACGTCCATCGCATGGGTGACGTCGGGCGCCCGGCCGAGAAAGGGGACAAGGCATGAACATATCTGGGCCCGCAGCCGGACGTCGGCGTGGCGCCGCGCTCATCGCCGCGGTGGTGACCTGCTCGACGGTGCTGACCGGACCGGACCTCGCCGTGGCCGGCGGTACGCCGACACCTTCGGTACCCGCCCCCGCGCTGGACTGGAGGCCGTGCGTCGACGACGGCCGGTTCGACTGCGCGACCGCCGAGGTGCCGCTGGACCACCGGAACCCCCGCGGTCGCACCATCGAACTGGCGGTCGTGAAACACAAGGCAACCGGCCCAGGACGGCGCATCGGAACCCTGTTCCACAACCCCGGCGGACCCGGCGGGCCCGGAACGGTGCAGATGCCACAGAACTACGAGCGCTTCCCGCGCGAGGTCCGGGAGCGGTTCGACGTAGTCAGCTGGGACCCACGCGGAGTCGGCAACAGCACCGCGGTGAACTGCTTCGCGAGTCCCGAGGAAGCCGAAGCGTGGAACGCGGGCAGGCCGGTCGGTCTTCCGGTGGGCGAACAGCAGCGGACGGCCTGGATCACCGCCTACAAGGATCTGGCCCGGCGCTGTCAGCAGCGGGACCCCGAGCTCCTGCGTCATGTGTCCACCGCCGACACCGCTCGCGACCTCGACCAGCTCCGCCGAGCGGTGGGTGACCCGCAACTCACCTACCTCGGAATCTCCTACGGCACGATCCTGGGCGCCACCTACGCCAACCTCTTCCCCGACAAGGTCCGCGCCATGGTCCTCGACAGCGACATCGACCCGCAGGCCTGGACGAACCACGCCTCCGACGAGGAACCCCGGCTCACCACATTCCTGCGCATGGGCGCAGACCTCGGCGCCGCCGGGATCCTGGAGCAGTTCCTCGTCCTGTGCGGCTCCACCACCACGGCCCGCTGCGCCTTCTCCGCCGACAGTCCGCAAGCCACGAAGAAGAAGTGGGACGAGCTGATGCAGCGCCTCCGGGAGCGTCCGGTGGGCGAGTGGACCTACGGCAGGACGGTCGCCGACGTGGTGAGCGGCCTCGACATCGTCCACCCCGGATGGACGGAGCTTGCCGGCAGGCTGCAGGACCTCTGGCAGGGCCGCGTACCGCGGCCGCCCTCATCCCTGCCCGCGCCACCGGTCCCGGTTCCGTACACGGGTGAGGAACAGGGCGCTGCGGTGCTCTGCTCCGACAGCCCCAATCCGCGTGATCCCGGCGTCTACCAAGCCTTGGAGGAGGCCGCCGCCGTCCGCGCGGGCGACGCCGGACGCTTCTGGACCTGGGCCGCCGAGCCGTGTGCCACCTGGCCGGCCGTTGCGGCCGACCGCTACCGCGGCCCGTGGAACAAGCCGACGGCGCACCCTCTCCTTGTGGTCGGCACCACCTACGACCCCGCGACTCCCTACCGGGGCGCGCAGGCCATGGCCAAGGAACTGGCCGACGCCCGTCTGCTCACCCACGACGGGTACGGGCACACCGCACTGCTCAACCCCAGCGGTTGCGTCAACGAGCACGCGAGTCGCTATCTCATCGACGGCACGCTCCCTCCGGTCGGAACCGTGTGCCGACCGGACACGCCGCCCTTTGCCGCACCCAAGCCGAGCGGCGGCGTCGCCACCGGCGGCGGAGCGACGGCGGATTCCGGTCACGGTTCCGCCGTCCGCGGCGACGAGCACGTCGGTTGGTCCTCCTGGGAGAAAGCCGGCGAGGGAGTCAGAGCCTCCTCGCTCGTGACGGTGCGTGACCCGTGGCGGCGTGCGGGGTGACGCGGCTCTCGCCCTCGCTCTCCCTGTGGAGGAGGGCAGCCGGTTCGAACCCCTTGGCGATGAGCCGGACGGCAAGACACACGTCCCACGCGAACACGGGGATCGCCGCGACCGACCCCGCCACGGAGATCTGCTCGTACAGCCCGGACATCACTGCCGTCGCCGACATGCAGATCGCCCCGCCGTCTGCGAGCCCCAAGACGGCGATGAACCGTGGGACTGGCCTGGCGCGGAACATCAACCATGCCGGCATCAGCGAGTTCGCCCCCAGGATGACGTCGGGCCCCATGAGGAACGTCCAGTCGTGGACGGCCACGAGGGTCTCGCCGGCGGTGACGAACGAGGCGGTGTCGCTGTCCGCCGCTTCCTCGTAGGCGTTCCGCAGCCCTGGATCTTCTCCTGGACGGGTTCGAGCGGCTGCGGCAGCAGGGGTGGTTCTCTGCGGACCACGCGCCGCGTAAGGCTCGATGACGTCGGGTCGGTGCCACATCGGAGGAGCGGCAGCACCGTAGTGCGGCGATCCGGCGTGTGTGGAGATCCGACGCGACGAGGTGGTTCGTCGGTCTTTCGCCAGTCCGATTTTGTGGCCGGAAGCGCGTGTGGACACGAGGCTCCCTGAATGGAACGCTCGCTACAGAACGGGGCGTTCGCGTCCGGCATCCCTGGCCCCGACCGCCTCGCCGCTCCAGTGCAACCACGCCGGCCCGCGCGCCGGCCGCTTTCCCGGCACGAGCCGCAATTCCCGGCACCAGCAGGAACCCTGCACCATCAGGAAAACCCTGCACAGAGCCCTCGCACGTCCAGATTCCTTGCCTACAGGAGTTCACCGGATGAGCAACTCGAAAGCTCCGGCGGCACTGGCGGCCGTCGTCCTCGCCATGACGGCGAACCTCGTCGCTCCCGCTTCCAGCACCGCCGCGCCCCCGGCCGACGGGCCGGCGGCATTCACCGTGGACACCACGTCCGACGCGGTCGACGCCGACCCGGCGGACGGCCGGTGCCGCGCCGCGTCGGGCGCGTGCAGCCTGCGTGCCGCGGTGATGGCCGCCAACGCCCGGCCGGGCAGCACCATCACGCTGCCTCCCGGCCGCTACCGGCTGACCATCCCGCCCGACCCCCGGCTCATCATCGGCGACCATCCCGACCCGACCACGGGCGACCTGAACATCGATGCGCCCACCACGATCCAGGGCTCCGGCGCCCGGAGCACCGTCATCGACGCCGACGGACTGGACCGAGTCTTCCGCATGCGGGCCGACACCCGGCTGTCCGATCTGACGGTCACCGGAGGATCGGCCAAGCAGCGAGAGCTGCCCTTCACCGACACCGGTGGCGGCGGCATCGCCAACGAACAGCACATGACCCTGCGAAGAGTTGCCGTGAGCGGGAACTCCGCCGGTTACGGTGGCGGCATCTTCAACATCCCCGACTCCCACCTGGACCTGATCGACAGCACCGTCAGCGGGAACAGCGCGGGAGAGGCCGGCGGCATCAGGTTCGACGACAGCGGCACCGTGACCAACTCGACGATCGCCGACAACCGGGTGACGGACCCCGGTGACCGTCCCGGCAGTCTCGGCGGTTACGGCGGCGGCATCGACATCCGCGGCCTGGGACCGGTGGAGATCCTCAACTCGACCATCACCGGAAACCGTTCCAGCGACGGCGGTGGTGGGATCAACATCGCCCCCGCCTACCTCGACAGCCTGCCCCGGCCGATCCCTGACATCATCGATCTGCCCCTGGGGCGTCTGACCCTGCGCAACTCCATCGTCGCGAACAACACCGTCAACGGCACGGAAGACGACTGCGAGAAGGCCTTCGCGACCATCGCGTCGCGAGGTCACAACATCGACAGCGACGGCAGTTGCCGGCTCACCGCCGAAGGTGATCTGCCAAGCCGTACCCCGCTGCTGGGACCGCTCGCCGACAACGGCGGCCCCACGGACACTGCCGCGCTGCTGCCGGGCAGTCCCGCCCTGAACGCGGCCGCCGACTGCCCGGCCACCGACCAGCGTGGTGTCGCCCGCCCCCAAGGCGGCGCCTGCGACATCGGCGCCTATGAGCACACGCCATGACCACGACCATGGCCACCGGCACCGTTACCAGAAGCGCTTCGACGGGATCCACCGGCCTGCGCCACTCCCTGATCCGCGTCCTCACAGCCGCCCGCCCCCTGCTGCTGTCACTCACCGCACCCCCGCCACCGGCTCGGACCGCCTACCGCACCCGACTCGCGGCCACCGGCGACCCCGACCGGCCCGGCATCCCCGCCTGGCAGCGCCCCATCCCCGACAGGGACCGCATCGAGGTGCCGGCGCCGGACCGCGTCGCCCGCACCACGGGTCTCGTGACGGGCCATCACTGCGCCTTCCGGCATCAGTCCTCCGCCCGCCGAGGAGCCGTGCGATGAGAACCACGTTCACCTTGCTCCGCGACGGGCGCCGCGCTGTCCGGCAGGGCCCGGCCGCCCTGGCGGACCGACAGCGGGAGCGCCTGGCCACCATGGTCGACTTCGCCCGTGCCCGCTCCCCGTACTACCGCGAGCTGTACCGGTCGCTGCCGGAACGCGTGGAACACCCGGCCCTGCTCCCGGTGACACGCAAGGAGGACCTGATGGCCCGCTTCGACGACTGGGTCACCGACCCGGAGGCGACCCTCGAGGGCGTACGGGACTTCATCGCCGACCCCGCCCGGGTCGGCGAGCCCTTCCTCGGTAAGTACCTGGTCTCCACCACCTCCGGAACCACCGGGCACCGCGGTGTCTTCCTGCTCGACGACCAGGCGGCGGCGGTGGTCAGGGCCCTGTCGCTGCGAGCCGCCCGGCGCACCCTCACCCCGTCCCTGGCGGCGCGGATGCTCGTCCACGGAATGCGGTCGGCACACATCGTCGCCACCAGCGGCCATCTGGCCGCGAACGCCGTCATCGCCCGCTCGCGGGCGTCCGGCCGCCTGCACGCCCGCGGGAGCCGGGTCCTGTCGGTGCACAGTCCGCTGCCCGAACTGGTGGACCAGCTCAACAAGTACCGCCCCGTGCTGCTCGGCGGCTACGCCGCCGTGATCGCGCTGCTCGCCGGCGAGCAACTGGCCGGCCGTCTGCGCATCGCCCCGGCCGTCGTGTCCCTGGTCGCCGAAGGCCTCAGCGACCGTGAGCACCGGCGCGTCAGCTCCGCCTTCGGGGCGCATGTCGTCAACACCTACGCCTGCAACGAGAGCCTCGCCCTGGGATACGGCTGCCGGTTCGGGTGGCTGCACACCCACAGCGACTGGCTGATCCTGGAGCCTGTCGACGCCGACCACCGTCCCGTGCCCCCGGGCCAGGAGTCCTTCACCGTCCTGCTGACCACTCTGGGCCGGTGGGCGCAGCCGATCCTGCGCTACGACCTGGGCGACAGTGTCCTGTGGCGTCCGGACCCGTGTCCGTGCGGAGACCCGCTGCCGGCGGTCAGGGTCCGCGGTCGCGCCGCCGACCTGCTGTCCTTCCCGCGCCGGGACGGCGGGACCGCCCGCATCGTGCCCATGGCCTTCGAGACCCTCCTGGAGAGCCTTCCGGACATCGACCGGTTCCAGATCGTGCAGACGACGTCCACTACCCTTCGGGTTCGCATCCGGCCGGCCGCAGGAGCCGATCAGGACCGGCTGTGGAGCGCGGTGCGGACAGGGCTGACCGCCCTGCTCACCGACCACGGGACGGACCGGGTGAGGATCGAGCGCGCCCATGAACCGCCTGAGCAGTCCCCAGGGGGCAAGTACCGGGTGGTCATTCCCTGCCCGTGACGCCCCGCGAAGGGTCCTCGCGCCGTGCGCCGTGCGGGGGAACGCCGTGGTGCGCCGCCAGTGCCAGCAACGCGACGCGCAGCGGACCGGTCTCCAGCGCGGCGGCCGGGTCGAACCAGCGTGCAACGGCGGTTCCGCTCGCCACCCGGAGAGTGAAGCGCGCCAGATCGTCCGACACCTCCGGACGGTCACGCAGGCCGAAGACGGCGCTCACCGAGCCCGAGGCCCAGGTCAGCAGCGCGTCTCGGTAGTGGTGCACCTCGGCCACGGCCGCCGCACTGGCATCCTGCTGCACCATGCCCAGCCCGAGGAGCAGCTTCAGCCCGTGGGGATGGCGCTGGAACGCGTCCTTGACCTCGTCGAGGAAGGTGTCCAGACGCTGCGCGACATCGGCGCCCGGAACCTCGACGGGTGGCAGCGCTGCCAGCAGAGCGGTCCTGGCGCGCTGCAGCACCGCCACGTAGATCCCCTCCTTGCTGCCGAAGTGCCAGTAGAGGGAGCTGACCGGCAGGCCGCACGCGAGGGAGATCATCGAGATGGACGTGGCGGCGTAGCCGTGCCGCGACATCAGCTCGCCGGCCGTGTCGAGAATCGCGTCACGGGACCGCGTGCCGCGGTGCTGGGCCGGTGCCTGCGTCATACTGCCGACTCTAGAGGAGCACCGGTCCCCGGCGCCCTGGGAAGGGGAAGTCCGGGGCGGAGGCCGGTCGTTGAGAGACCGACGTCAGGGCCTCCTGATCCGACGTGAACCTCTGCTCGTCGGCGCCCTACAGGTCGATCTCACCAGGACGTCGGGCCGGTAGAAGGCCGGCCACCGGGGTGTCATGACCGCCTCGGCGGTTGGATCCACCCCAGGGACCGCTCGACGGCTCGTTGCCAGCAGTCGTACTCCCGCTCCCGCCGTTCGGAATCCATGGCAGGCAGCCACTCGCCGGCCCGGTGCCAGTTGCGGCGCAGGACCTCCATGTCCGACCAGTAGCCGACCGCGAGGCCGGCGGCGTAGGCAGCGCCGAGCGACACCGTCTCGGCCACCAGGGGCCGTACCACGGGAACGTCGAGCACGTCGGCGAGGAACTGCAGGAGCAGATTGTCGGAGGTCATGCCCCCGTCCACCTTGAGCTGCTTCAGCGCGAGCGCGGAATCGGCGTTCATGGCGTCGACGACCTCCCGTGTCTGCCAGCCGGTGGCTTCCAGGACGGCCCGGGCCAGGTGGCCCTTCGTGATGTACGAGGTGAGGCCGACGATGACGCCGCGGGCGTCGCTTCTCCAATGGGGTGCGAACAGACCGGAGAACGCGGGGACGATGTAGCAGCCGCCGTTGTCCTCGACGGTGCGTGCCAGGGTCTCGATCTCAGGTGCCGTGCTGATCAGACCCAGTCGGTCGCGGAACCACTGGACCAACGAGCCGGTGACGGCGATCGGCCCCTCCAGGGCGTAGACCGCGGGCTGGTTCGCGATCTTGTATGCGACGGTGGTGAGGAGTCCGTGCCGGGACCGGACGACGTCGGAGCCGGTGTTCATCAGCAGGAAACTGCCGGTCCCGTAGGTGCACTTCGCCTCGCCGGGCGAGAAACACGTCTGTCCGAACAAGGCCGCCTGCTGATCGCCGAGGGCGGCCGTGATCCGGATCCCCGGGAGCACGGAGCGGGCCTCGCCGTAGCACTCGGAGGAAGGACGGATCTCCGGCAGCATCTGGCGCGGGACCCCGAAGAACTCCATGAGCTCGCCGTCCCAGGTCAGCGTGCGCATGTCGATGAGCATGGTGCGGCTGGCGTTGGTGGCGTCGGTGATGTGCAGGCCGCCGCTGCTTCCACCGGTGAGATTCCAGATCAGCCAGCTCTCCATCGTGCCGAACAGCACCTCGCCGTCCCGGGCACGCTGCTCCAGCCCGTCGATGTGATCGAACAACCAGCGGATCCGGGGCGCGGAGAAGTAGGTCGAGGGAGGCAGGCAGCAGCGTTCGAGGAAGAACTCCTCCCCGGGCCGGTTTCTCAGATCGTCGACGAGCGAAGCGGTGCGGGTGTCCTGCCAGACGATCGCCTTCCCCAGTGGCACACCGGTCCGCCGGTCCCATAGGACGGTCGTCTCCCGCTGGTTGGCGATCCCGATGGCGGCGATCTGCCCGGCGTCCACGCCGGCGTGGGACAGCGCCTCCGGCACCACGCGCTGCAGATTGCGCCAGATCTCCACAGCGTCGTGCTCGACCCATCCGGGCTGGGGAAAGTACTGGCGATGCTCTCGCTGGGCGACCGACACCAGCCCCCCGCGGTGGTCGAACAGGATGCATCGAGTGGAGGTGGTGCCCTGGTCGATGGACATCACATACCGTGCCACCATGATCGGGCCTGCCTTCCGATGTGTCGCGGAGCGGCGGGTGCTACCAGCGCGCCGCGCCCAGGTCTCTGGAGATCGCCCGTGCGGCCTCCCGGAGCACGGTGATCAGGGCCGGTCGGGGCCGGCCTCCTGTGTCGCAGATCCGCTCGACCGGGCCGGATATGCCGAGCGCCCCCACCACGAGGCCTCCGTGCCCTCGGATCGGTGTGGCGATCCCGGCGTCACCCATGCTCATCTCCTGCACCTCGGAGCCCCAGCCGAGCTCTCGAATCTCGCCGAGCGCCCGGTCGAGATCCTCCGGGAGCGCCAGAGTGTGCCGTGTGTAGGCCTCCAGTCCGGCCTTGAGCAGCGGATCGACGGGTGCGGCCCCGAAGGCCAGCAGGACCTTGCCTAGCGAGGAGGCGTGAAGGGGCAGCAGCGCACCGACGTCCAGGGCCTGCAGGGTGTCGTCCGGCCGGAAGACGTGGTGCACGATGAGCACCTTCCCCTCCAGGGGTGTGCCCAGGCGGACGGCCTCCCCGCTGCGGGCGGCCAGGGCGTCCGCCCAGTTGAGGGAGCGCGACCGCAACTCGTTGACGTCGAGGTAACTGGTACCGAGGTGGAGCAGAGCCGCTCCCAGCTGGTACTTCCCGGTGGCAGCGTCCTGCTCCACGAAGTCCACGTGCTGCAGGGTGCGCAGAATGCCATGAGCGGTGCCTTTGGCCAGTCCGAGCGAGGACGCCACCTCGCCCAGTCCCAGCCTGCGGGGACCGGTGGCGAGCAGACGCAGGATCGCCGCCGCCCGTTCTATGGACTGGACCGGGCCGACCATAGAACGATCGTAGTCCGGGTCTTCGACCCAGGACCTCCGTTCGGTAATGCCGACCGATGTTCATTGACCGACCGTTTCTGCCTCTTTAGCGTTTCCTCACGCGCGGCCACCGGCCGGCAGCGCTCCCGGAGGAGGACGGGCCATGACAGTGACGCAGCTCAGCGCAGAGCTTCCTGAGGACGTCACCCACGTCTTGCCGCTGCCACACGCCCCCGAGGCGGCCGCGGTCATGCGTCGGCGCGTGCGCGCGGTCCTCACCGACTGGCACCTGTCCGCGGACGTCGCTGAGGACGTGGTTCTGCTGGCCTCGGAGCTGCTCACCAACGCGATCGCCCACGCTCTGCCTCCGGCGACGCTTCGGGTGTCGCAGGTCATGGTGGACGCTCTCAAGGCCGTACGTGTCGAGGTGACGGATGCGGGACCTGCGGCATCTGCCGACCGGCCGGCTTCCGGGCTCGACCCGGACGAGCACGGCCGAGGCATCGGAATCGTCATGGCGCTGTCGGCCAGGCACGGCGTGCGAGAGCGTGCTGACGGAACCACCTGGTGGGCGGACGTGTTCGTCGGCCCGAGATGACGTCACCCGGCCGTCGGAAAGTGATGGTCGGGCCCCCGTCGATCGAGGAAGTGGAAGCCGGGACGGGGGTGCATGAGGAAGTCGTGGTGCGAGATGTTCCACGCGTAGGCACCCGCCAGGGCGAATGCCACCCGGTCGCCGGCCCGCAGACGCGGTGCCGGGACGTGACGGGCCAGGAGGTCCTTGGGCGTGCACAGCTGGCCGGTCAGCGTGACCCGGTCCTGCTGGGCAGCCGGACGGGGCCAGGGGTGCGGCCACGTGTTCACCGGGAGGATGGAGCAGGGCTGGTCGTGGCCCTTGGTCGCCGGGGTGCGCAGGTGGTGCGTGCCGCCGCGGACCACGGCGAACTCCTCACCGTGGCTGTGCTTCACGTCCAGCACCTCGGTGGCGTACCAACCGCAGTACGCGGTCAGGGCGCGCCCCGGCTCGATACGCAGGGTGAGGTCGGGGTGGGCGGCCGTGAGGCGGGTGAGCCCGGCGCCGTACGCCGTCCAGTCGAAGCGCAGGCCAGGGGCGGCGTAGTCGACGGTCATGCCGCCACCGACGTTCACCTCGGCGAGGCGGACGCGGTGGCGGGCAGCCAGCTCGATCGCCCACGTCACGACGGATCCGGCGACAGCGAGCTGTTCGGGGGCGCGGATGCCGCTGGCCAGATGGGCGTGGACGCCGCGCAGTTCCAGGTGCGGGTACGTGCCGTCGGTGAGCAGGCGGACGACGGTGTCGGCGTCGGTCGGATCGAGGCCGAACGGGGCGGGCCGGCCACCCATAGCCAGCGAGCTGTCCGCCAGCGAGCCGTCGGACACGGCGAGGTTGACGCGGAGCAGGAGCGCGGCCTTGGTATCCGCCCGCCGGGCCAGCTCCGCCAGCATGTGAAGCTCATGCACGCTCTCGACGTGGAAGCGTTCCACGCCCAGTTCCAGCGCCGAGGCGATCTCCGCCGGGGTCTTGCCGGGGCCGCCGAAGGCCAGCGGGCGGCCCGGTACCGCCTTGCGGACGTGGGCGAGCTCCCCGCCCGAGGAGACCTCGTAGCCGTCGACGTACCGGCCGAGCGCGGCCAGGATCTCGGGCTCCGGGTTGGCCTTCGCGGCGTAGTACAGCTCGACGCGCTCGGGCAGGGCTGCCCGTACGGAGGCTGCGTGCTCGCGCAGCGCCGCCAGGTCGTAGAAGTACGCCGGGAGCTCCTCGGCGGTCAGGGACAGGACGCGGTCACGCACCGCGGGGGTGAGGGCGGTCATCGGGCATCGCTCCATGGGGGACGGGCGTCTTCGGCCAGCGGGGAAGCCAGCGGGGAAGGCAGACGGACGTAGCCGGCCTCGCGGTCGGCCTTGCGTTCCCAGCGGGCCAGCAAGTTGGCTTTGGCGGGCAGCGGCACACCCGCGAGGAGGGCAGCGAGCCGCGGCGGGCAGCCGTACCGGTCGGCATACGCCTGGAGGGTGGCCCGGACCTCGGCCCACAGGGCGCGCTCGGTCCGCGGATGCAGATCGGCGACTGCGGCGAGCATGTCGGCGACGTGATTGACCAGCAGGCAGTAGACGACCCGGTCCCAGCCGCGCTGCGCGTCGTACGCCATCGGGCCCGCGACCTCGGCGGGCAGCGCGCCGAGGGCGTCGCCGTGGCGCTCGCGGACGAGCTTGGTGCCCTCCAGATCACGGAAGAGGACTTGGGCGGGCATGCCCTCCTCGTCGACACAGACGAGGACGTTCTGCAGGTGCGGCTCAAGGACCACGCCGTGGTCGAAGTAGGCGGCCAGGACGGGCGGGACCAGCAGCTTCAGGTACGCCGACCACCAGTCCAAGGCGGTCCGGGGCCCTGCTCCGTCGAGCAGCAGGGAGATGTGGCCAGGACCGGTCGGGTACTCGTCGGCGACGGCCGCCGCGAGCAGCGGGGTGGTGCCGGGCAGCAACCTCGCGGCCAGGCCCTCGCGGACGATCACGCCGAAGCCTTCGAGCAGGGCGCGGTCCGGAGCACCGCCGGGTCCTGGCAGCAGCAAGCTTCGGTAGGCGGGCTCGCGGAGCACGGCGCTGCCGGGGAAGCGCGTGGCCATGGAGTTCAGGACCGGCTCCAGCAATCGGGTCATGGCCACCGCGCCGGACAGCTCGTAACTGGCGTTTTTACGCAGGCAGTTGGTGATGCGGACGTTCAGGCTGAACTTCAGGAACGTGTCACCGTCGTACAGGGTGCGTACGGAAGCGGTAGCGGTGAACGGCTTCCCGGCCGGGCCCAGGTCGAGGATGTCGCGCCGCTCGACGGCGGCGCGCAGCCCGGTGTGTCCGCTCAACATCTCGTACTGCCACGGGTGGGCGGGCAGCAGCCGGTAGCCGGCCGGGACGTCGGGACGCAGCCGGTCGAGCACATCGGCGGAGCCGCGATCGGCGGTCTCCTGTGCCATCAGATGCTCGCGCACCGCCAGGTGGCGGAGCGGGAAGGAGGAGCCGGTCTCGGGCGCGTACGACAGCCAGGAGGCGGGGTCGCCCGTCCGGGCCTTCGGCGTGGGGTGGAAGCGGTGGCCGAACAGCAGGGACTGCTCCGAGGCCAGATAGGTGGCGAGCCTGTCCGCGACGGTGCCGTCCGGCCGGGCCCGTGCGGCGCGTACGTCGAGTGCGGCCTTGATCGCCTGGTGGCTGGAGGCGATCTGGTCCAGGAACTCCTCGTTGCGCACGCCCGTACGCGACGACAACTCGTCCTGCGCGTACGCGGCGAGGCGCCGCCAGTCGAGCTCCACCCAGTCTCCGTCGTGCTGCTCCCGCATTGACCCGGTGAAGCGGTGCGCGCCCAGCAGCGACGTACGCCGCAGCGCGACACGCAGCAGTACGCCGCGGCGGGGGAGGCGCAGCAGCAGGTGGCCGTCGGTGACGGCGGGCTGCAGCTCGGGGCCGGGCAGCTCTCTCAGCAGGCAGTTGAGGAGGGTGTGGGCCACGGCGTCGTCCGCGGTGGGAAGCCCGCTGGGGGCGGCGGAAACAGGGGTGGTACCGATCGAATCGGTCAAGGACATCAACGACTCCAGCGGATCCGGAGAGAGCAGAGGTGCAGGGACGGAACGGCGACGCCGTCACGGCGGCCACGGCGGCGCGCCGGTCACCACCGGCACGGTGGGGCCGAAGAAGCGGTTGCCGTCCCGCCCCCGCGCCTGCGGCGACCACCCGGTGAACCCGAGGGCGGCGGTGTTCGCCGTGGTCGGCGGGCCCCCGGAGTGTGCTCACCGTGCCATCGCCGCCGGCAGGAGGTAGTTGGGTCCGGTGATGTAGTGCTTGTTGATGTCGGCGGCGCCCGAACGCTCCTTGGTGAGGAGCGTGCCCGCGGTGACCATCGCCTTGACCGGGAGCTCACGACCGTCGAGCACATGCGCGCGCAGGATCGCGCCGGGTTCCCCCTCCCGGGTGCCGAGCCGGTCGGCGGCCTCGGTGAGCCGGTCGCGTACGAGGTCCAGCAGCGACTCCAGCGGGGCGCGGCCGTGCCGGGCGAGACCGAAGGCGTAGGCCCCTGCGCACAGGTGGAGGGTGATGGTGGTGAACAGGTCGGTGACCGGCCTGTCGTCCTCGCCGAAGATCCGGGCGTCGTCGAAGTCGGACGGGTTCGGCGCGTCGGGGCCCAGGGTCTCGCGCATGCGGGCGGTGTTGATACGCGGGCCGTCGTTGTCCTTGAGCAGCAGTCGCAAACGGGTGCGGCCGTCCCCGTCCCGGTCCAGTACCAGGGAGATGTTCTGCTGGTGCGACTCGAGCGCGATGCCGTAGCCGAGGAGCGCGGTCTGCCAGTCGAAGAGCAGGCTGAGGCAGGCGTCGAACAGCGCGAGCGGGTCACCGCCGTAGAACCGGCCGGCGAGGTGGTCGATCACCGTGCCGCCACGGGGCGCCTCGCTCAGCAGAGCGGCCATGGGCGTGACGACGGCGTCGTCGAGGCCGGCGGGGTAGCGGCGCACGAGCACGGCGAGGAGTTCGTGTCCGGCGTGGGCGTACACCGTCTCGTCGGCGTGCAGGACCGTGTCACGGAAGCGCGGCTCACGGGTGATCACCGTTTCCAGCAGGCGCTGGCCCGCGGCCCCGTCGACGAGCGTGCCCGGCTTGATGGTGCGGCGGTTGCGAAGCCCCAGGGTGGCGGTGGTGAGCGGCAGCTTGAGGTGGAGGGCGGGGTCGGCGGCGAGAGCCACCGTACGCATCGACAGAGTCGGTACCGCCTCCAGATACGGGTGGTCGGCGAGCACGGCACGGTCCTGGAGGCCCGTCGCCCTCAGCGCCTCGTGCAGGGGCGCGCCGACGGTGAGCGGGTGGACCGGGAGAGCGACATGGCTGTGGAAGAGCTCCGGCAGACCGAGGATCGCGGGCGTGGGCCACCGGTCGGGCAGCCGGGCGGCGCCCCCGGGCACGGTGAGGACCTCACGCGGCACGGCGATCCAGCGCAGCGCGAAGCGGGGGTGGAACTCGGGGCCGTAGGCGCGCAACTGCTCCTCGCCGAGGCCTGAGCGTCCTCGCGCGGTGGGGTAGACCGGGTGGTCGTGCCGGGCGGCGAGGGTGTCATGGGCGAGGCCGCCGGCAAGGCCCGTCCAGTGGGCGGGGTCGGCTCCGTAGCGGTCGGTGAGCCGACCGGCGACCTCCTCGCGGGTGCGGGCGTGCAGCCGCATCGTGGCGAGGGTCTGGCGGCACTCCTCGGCGAAGGCGTCGAAGCCTGCCCGGTCGGCGGGGCGCGCGCGTGCGCTCAGGGCGTCCAGCACGTCGTCGTGGGAGGTCAGCTCGCGACCGTCCGACTCCCTGACGAGCAGCGGCAGTCGTGCGGTGTACGTGCTCTGGAAGCCGTCCTCGACGACCGGGAGCAGCAGGGCGTCGCCCCCGTCCGCGTCGTGGGCCAGCCGCAGCCAGAGGCCGTCCTCCCGCTCCACCGGTGTGGAGTGGGTCCGCAGGCCCACGACGTCCTCGCGCAGCAGCGCACCGAGCACACGCAGCAGCAGGTCCCGCTGAGCCGTGTCGACGGCCGTGGTGGTCGGCCTCATGGGGTGATCTCCCAGCGCTGAGCGGTGAGGAACTCGGCCGCGACCCGATCGACGTTTTCCTGATCGGTGCCGGTGGCCCGGAGCACGCCGAGATAGTCGCGGTTCGTGTGGTACAGATCGTGCCTTTCGCCGACCTGGCGAAGAGGCCGGTACGTCAGGTCCACACCGTCCACGACGAGGTCGGCGGCCGCAGGGGCTGATGTCAGCGTGCCGGCCCTGTCGGCGCACGGGCAATCGAGCCGGGCTGCGCCGTCGGTACGGGCGCCCAGGTCGGCGGGCAGCGGCTCGCCCAGGTGCGTACGGAGTATCTGCTCGAAGAGCGGGATGTCCAACAGTCGGGCCAGCAGCAGATCGCACTGGTCCCCGACGGCACGGTAGTTGACCTCGATGATGCGGGCACGGCCCTCGTGCACCACGAACTCGGTGTGGCAGGCGCCGAAGCCGACGCCGAGCGCGTCGAGCTGGGCGAGGACCTGCCCCACGACCGGCTCGGGGTGAGCGGCCACGAAGGTCATCCGCTCCTCGATGAAGTACGGCGGGGCGGACAGTTCGGTGTGGAAGCCGCCCAGGACGTGGCGTACGCGACCGTCGCCGAGAGTTTCCAGGGTGTACAACTCGCCGGCCAGGTACTCCTCCACGACCAGCGCCGCTTCCGGGCGCCGCTCCTGGATCTCCTTGCAGCGCAACAGGAGGTCCTCGGAGCCGTCGGCGAGCACCACGTCCTCGCTGGCCACGCCCTCGCGGGGCTTGACGACGCACGGGAACGGCACGTCGAGGCCGGTGAGTACGGCCGGGTGCTGACCGGCGGCCAGCTCGGTCGACCACACCGTGTCGGCCCCCGTCGCGGCGAGGTGGCGGCGCATGTGCGCCTTGTCCTTGGCGCGCAGCGCGGCCTGCCAGGGCTTGGCGGGGAGCCCGAAGTAGTCGGCGGCGAGGGCGGCCTGGGTCTGCAGATGGTCGCTGTTGGTGAAGACCGCGTCGGGCGTGTGGTGGGTCGCTGTCCGGGTGATGACCGCGCGGAAGTCGCGTACGTCGCACTCCAGGACCTCGATGTCCGGGTACGTGCGGCGGTGGGCCCGGGGCTGGTCGGTGAGCACCGTGACGTCGAGGCCGAGCCGGGCCGCGGCGGGGATGAAGCCTTCGGTGACCGAGTCGGTGGGGTTCAGTGCGAGCAGGTACAACCGCATGGGCGGGGCCCCTTCCGAGTCGAGGACGTGGGGACGGCGGCGTGGGGAGAGGTCGGCGGCGGCGCAGGCGCCGACCGGCCTTCGTCCTCGGCGCGGCCACTAGGTTAGGCAACCCTAAGTTATCAACTCCCGTGCGGCTCATCGAAATCGCCCCCCTTGATCGCCCGGGCGGGGAGTGTGGCTAAGGTAAGCCTTACCTTTTCAATTGTGACGCCCGAGCTACCGTGCCGCTCCATGAAGGACTGCCGATGACCATGGCCACAGGGACCGCGACAGCCGGCCCCGTCGTGACCGAGGCCTCCGCGCTCGCCCATACCTACCTCGAACTCGTGACCTCATGTGAAGCGCTGAACGTGCGGATCGCTTCCGAGGCATCCCAAGCGCTCCTCGACGGGGCCGAACTGACGCGGAGCGAGAAAGCGCTGGACGCCTTCATCGACGCCGAGGCCGACCGCATCCGGGAACATCACGGACATGCGCCCCGCAGGGACGTCGCCGCCTCCCGCGCCCTGCACGACTACCTCTGGTCCGTCGCTCTGCTGATGAGCGGCGCCTGGTACCTGGAACGGCGCGTGCCGCGCATCGCCCCGCAGGACGTCCACATCGACCTCGCGGCGGCCGCGTTCGAGATCGTCCCGGGTGCCGGCTTCGCCTGCCTTCCCGACGACCCGGCGGCCGGGATGCCCGGCGTCCGGGTGGTGGCCCACGAAGAGGCGCTGCGCGCCGAACTGCGCGCCACCGTCGCCGACCACGTAGGACCCTTGCTGACGGCTGTCGGGCCCCACGCACGCCGCAGGCCAAGAGCGTTGTGGGGCATGGCCGCCGACGACCTGGTCTCCGGGATCTGGTACCTCGGCCGCATGCTCGACCAGGAAGACCGAGCCATCCAGGCCGCGACCGAGTTGCTCCCGACGGCGATCCCGCCCTTCCCCGGCGGCGCGGACTTCCGCCGGCTGGCAGGTCGCGACGGGCGGCGGCACCCGACCCGCACCCGCCTCGGCTGCTGCATGTACTACACCCTCGACGCCGCCCAGGCGTGTTCGACGTGTCCCCGAACGTGTGACGCGGA
Source organism: Streptomyces sp. Tu 2975 (assembly GCF_009832925.1). GTDB lineage: Bacteria > Actinomycetota > Actinomycetes > Streptomycetales > Streptomycetaceae > Streptomyces. The sequence continues at coordinate 311,818 of NZ_CP047140.1, read as the reverse complement.
GCGCCTGCGGAGGCTGGAGGACGCGGACTGACCGTGGCGGAAACGACGGCGGGCCGGCAACGCGGCGTACTGGTGCCGCATCAGGGTTCAGGGCAGGTTCCGCTGCGACTCAGCGCACGCCGTTCCAGCCCCAGCGCGGGGTCGGACCCGGCGGGTCGCCGAGGTTCGTGCCGGCCGGGGCGGCCGAGACCTCGCGGGCGATCTTCGTACCCCAGTCGAAGTACTCCACCACCTGGCGGCGCAGCACGTCGTCGTCCGGCAGCTCCTTCGCCACCGCTTCGGTCATCAGCTCCATCCAGCGCAGCCGCTGCTCCTCCGTGATCGAGAGCCCGAGGTGCACCCGGAGCAGCCTCTGGTGGCCGCCCAGCGCTGCGGTGAAGTCGGCAGGTCCGTCGAAGACCTCGGCCAGCCAGACGGCGACATGCTCGATGTGGGTGGGGGTGAAGTCGGCGAAGACGGGGGCGAGCAGCGGATCGGTGAGGACCGCCTCGTAGAAGGTGTTGCTCAGCCTGCGCAGTGCGTGCGTGCCGCCCACGGCCTCGTGCAACGTCTCGGGACGCCCGTCGGGCCCGCTCATGACGACACCTCATTCGTACGGAGTGGTGCTGCGGAGTTGTGCTCCGTCCCAACATCGCCGCGGCACGGCGGGCGACCCAGGCGTTTCCGCTCTCGGCGGAAGCGCCCGCCTCCCCGGGGGCGCGGCTCCTGGGCAGGCTGAGCCGGTCTCGCTGGTGGAGCGCGGCCCGGGCGGCGGTCTTCTCGGCGACCGCGCACTGACGACACCATTACCCCGTGGTCCCATCGCTCAGCGTCCCGGCAACGTCTCCTGCAGCCAGTCGAAGACGACCTCGCAGTGCTCCTGCGGGGCCATGGGAGAGCAGTGCAGTTGCGCGCCGGTGGCGGCGCTGAGCTTCATGTAGTCCTTGGGGGACGTCAGCTTGTCGAACAACGCGCGCGGCTGCCCGGGATAGAACTGCTCGCCCTCGTAGTCCAGGACCAGTGTGGGCGTCTTGATGCGCTCCACGACGTTCGTGATGTCGAGTGACTCGACGAGCTTGGCCGGGGTGTAGAAAACATCTTCCCCTGGCGGGCGGCGAGCATCGCCGGCACGGAGAACGGTTCGAACCGCTTTCTCAGTGTCGCGGCCTCGGCCGCGGACAGCTCGGGGACGACCTCCCTGTTCCAGATGTTGTTCGTCTCCTCCTTGTCCCGGGTGAGGATCTCCCGGATCTCCGCCGGGAAACCCAGCCAGGGCCTCAGCACTCCGGGCATCGCCACCAGAGCGGCGATCCTGTTCTCGTAGGCCGCGGCCCGGGGTGCCAACTCGCCTCCCATACTCAGTCCGGTCAGGGCGATCCGGTTGGTGTCCACGTCGGAACGGGCGGCCAGCCAGTCGACGAGGCGAGTCACCACCGTCTCCCAGCGCGGCGTGAAGACCACGCGGTCCACGAAGAGCAGCTGGCCCTGGCCCGGTCCGTCGTACACGAGGGCGTTCCAGCCTCGCTCCACGGCAGCCGACACACCGTAGGTCCACATGTCGACGTTCTGCCCGTCGCTGCCGTTGGTAAGGATCACGGTGGGGCGTCGCTCGGCGGAGTCGTCCGGCCGGAAGAACACTACGCGAGGCTCGACGGGACGATTCCGTAACGTCGCATCTTGCGGTACATGGTGGCGCGGGAGATGCCGAGGTCCTGTGCGGTGCGCTGGACGTTGGAGCCGCGGTCCATCAGCCCACGCAGAATGGCGTCCCGTTCCAGCGCTTCGATCGCGGTCAGGACCTTGTGGGACGAGACCCGGCATTCCGGGGGGAGATCATCCGCCTGGATGATCCCACCGATCGGCCGCCGTGCGAGGCCGCGGATCACCGACTCCAGCTGCCGGACGTTTTCCGGCCAGGGGCAGCGTTCCAGCATCGCCAGCGCATCCGGGGAGCAACTGCTCTCTCCGCTCGGCCGATATTTGAGCAGGAAGAACCGAACCAGGTGCTCGATGTCGCCATAGCGATGACGGAGAGGCGGCACCTCCACCGAGGCACCGCACAGACGGTCGAGCTCGTCCTCGGCCGTGACCATGGACGGTTGGCTGGTCATGATCAGTTGCCCGGTGGCGGTTGGGTCGGGATGCGCCAGGAGGCTTGTCAGCTGCCGGCGCAGGTGATCTCCCAGCAGATGGACATCGCGCAGGAGGACCACGATCGACGGTCCGGCCCGCAGCTCGCGGACATCGCGCAGCCAGTTCTCGGTGGCGTGCGGTGCCTCCGACAGCGGCGCTTCCACCACCTGGAGCCGGCGCCCGGCATTGTGGGCTCGGTGGACGGCATGGACCAGCGTCCGCTTGCCGGCACCGGCTTCGCCCACGAGATGAAGCCAGGATCCGGCCGTGAACGCCGCCTCGGTCTCGGCGACCGCGCGCAGCCATTGCGGGGAGGAGCCCACCAGCCCCAGGCCCGATCGTCCGGGGCCGTCGGAAGGAACGGGTCCGGGCTGGGGACGTCCGATGACCCGGACCCGGAAGACGGCGCCCGCGTCGCTGTCCTCGCGCCGGTTTCGGCTGACCCGGAGTTCGGCGACTCGTCCGGAGGGGAGGGCGATGCTCCGTGTCCCTTCGAACCGGGCATCGGCGGCGATCTCCCGTGCGTGGTCGAGCAGCGCGTAGTGATCCGGCCCTGTCACGGCTGATCTCAACTGCTCGTTCATCATGACGACTTCACGATTGAGGGCCAGGACAGGTCCCGGGCGCACCGAGGAGCACGCATCCATGTAGTCCTGGAACAGGGCTCGCTCCCGTCGCGAACTGATTGCGGCAATCTCACCCTCGATCTGGCCCGCGACGGAGCGGGCCAGGGCCATGAGCATCCCGGCGGAGCCCTGGCGGACCGTGGTCAGATTGAAGGCTCCCAGCAGCGTGCGCCGGACAGGGTGCAGGATCGGCACGGCCGCGCAGTGGAAGTCCCGCAGCTCCTCGACGTAGTGCTGGCTTCCGGCGATCAGGACCGGGCGGCCGCTGGCAAGCGCGGTCCCGATGCCGTTGGTGCCCACATAGCGCTCGGCGAACACGTGGCCCGGGGCCAGTTGCACTCGGTTGAGCCGCGTCGTCAGACCCTCGTGGGAGAGCTTGCGGGACAGCACTACGCCGTCACGGTCCGTGATCATGGTGGACACCGGGTCGTCGGCCAGCTGCTTATGAAGCCTGTCCACGATGGGCAGCGCCGCCCTGGCGAGCGGACTGTCCAGATTGGGATTCTCGAGGTACGGAGCGTTGACGCAGCTCGACTTCACCTCGTACTCGATCGAGCGCTGCCACGAAGCGACAACGAGCGGTCGGGCGCTCGGGTCCTTGGTGACTTCCAGGTACAGCTCTCTGGCTGCTGTCAGTGAGCTGCCAGGCCGGCGTCGGGGCATTTAACACTTCCGTATCGCGCGGGTCATCACTCGATCGACCGATTGGAACAGCTCGATGCGGCCGCGCCTATGCCGTGTATCACATTGAGACATCCGCGGTCCGTTTCTGAGACATCGGCCTGCGGGCGGCGGCCTGTGTAATCGGCGCACCATCCACCGCCGATTCGCAGGGAGCGCCATGAAAGCCGTGCAGGTCATCGAGTACGACGAGCCGCCAGTGCTCGTGGATGTGCCGGACCCGCAGATCACCGGTCCGCTGGACGTGATCGTGAAGGTGGGAGGTGCGGGGGTCTGCCGCACCGATCTCCATATTCTCGAAGGACAGTGGGCCGCCAAGAGCGGGGTCGCCCTGCCGTACACCATCGGCCATGAGAACGCCGGCTGGGTGCAAGAGGTGGGGCAGGCCGTCACCAACGTCAGGGTCGGCGACCCGGTGATCCTTCACCCGCTCGTGACCTGCGGTCTGTGCCGGGCCTGCCGGGACGGCGACGACGTGCACTGTATGAGCTCGGCCTTCCCGGGGATCGACGCCGATGGGGGCTATGCCGAGTACCTGAAGACCACCGCCCGCTCCGTCGTTGCGCTCGACCCGTCCCTCGAGCCTGCCTCGGTGGCGGCTCTGGCCGATGCCGGGCTCACGGCGTACCACGCTGTCGCCAAGGCGGCCCGGTTCCTGCGGCCGGGGGACCGCGCTGTGGTGATCGGCGCCGGAGGCCTCGGGCACATCGGTATCCAGGTGCTCCGGGCTCTCTCTCCGGTCGAGATCATCGTGATCGACCGGAGCGCGGATGCCCTTGCGCTCGCCAGGGAGCTGGGGGCGGATCACACGCTGATCGCCGACGGCAGTGAGATCGAGCGCGTACGGGAACTCACCGGAGGGCACGGTGCGGAAGCGGTCCTGGATTTCGTCGGCGAGGGCGGTGCCGTGGAGACGGGCGTGGCCTGCCTGCGCCGTAACGGCAACTACTACGTGATCGGTTACGGCGGCCGGCTCGACGTTCCGACGATCGACGTCATCTCCACCGAGATCAACTTCATCGGGAACCTCGTGGGGTCCTACAACGACCTGTCCGAGCTGATGGTGCTGGCAGCCCGGGGCAAGGTCGGCCTGCATACCCAGCGATATCCCCTCGCGTCCTTCCAGGACGCCCTCGACGACTTGTCCGCCGGTGCCGTGCGCGGCAGAGCGATCTTGATTCCCTGACGGTCGAAGGAGCACTCCCATGCGCAACAGTTCGTACAAAGGTGTGGTCGCCGCCGCGATCGTCGTGGCCCTCACCGCCACCGCCTGCACCGGTCAGGGTCCTGTCGAGAACAAGCCGGACAAGCCGGCGCTGTTCAAGCCGGGTTCGGAGATCAGCTACAGCAAGTACAGCAAGAGCTACCCCAAGACGAAGGTCAGGGACGTCCCGGGCCCCTGCAGCTACGAGTCGATCAGCCGCAAGGACTACTCCGGTCAGACGCTGAAGATCATCAGCCATGCCATCCCCGTCATCGGCGAGCCGACCCAGCTGCATGCCGAGCAGTTCGAGGAGATCACCGGCGCGAAGGTGGAGGTGATCAACGTCCCCTTCGGGGAGCTGCACCAGAAGATCCTCACACCCCTGCAAGCGGGCCAGCCGGCGTACGACGTCATGTTCTACCCCTCCCTGTGGGTCGGCGACATGGCCCCACATCTGGCCCCGGTACCGAAGAAGTATCTGGACACCCCCGGCATGAAGGACGTCACCAAGGCTTATATGGACGTGGCGACCTGGGACGGGAAGGTCGTGCAGTACCCGGTCGACGGTGACAGGCACTACCTCAAGGTCCGGACAGATGTCCTCGGGGACCCGAAGCGGCAGGCGGCGTACAAGGCAGCCACGGGCAAGGACCTCCGGACCCCCAGGACTTGGGCCGAATACCAGGAGGTCGCCGCCTTCTTCAGCGGCAAGGACGTCGACGGGGACGGCAAGCCGAACTTCGGCAGTGCCGAGGTGACAAAGCGTGACGACCTGACGTTCTCGGCGTTCATCAGTCGTGCGGCACCATACGTCAAGCACCCGGACGTCGGGGGTGGTCTCTTCTTCGACCTCGAGACCATGGAGCCGCTGATCAACACGCCCGGTTTCGTACGCGCCCTCGAAGACATGGTGAAGGCCAAGTCGACCTGGGCACCGGGCGGCGCGAACTTCGGTCTCGGGGACGAAATCCTCTCGTTCGGCGGGGGGCAGAGCGTGATGTCCTATTCGTGGGACGACGCCTTCATCCAAGGCCAACAGCCGGACGGGACGATCCGCAACAAGATCGGGGCGGCCCCGTTGCCGGGGTCCGACGAGGCCTACAACCGCACCACGAAGGCGTGGGACAAGAAGCCCAATCAAGCGCCCTACTTCACCTGGGGCTGGACCTCGGCGGTGGCCAAGGCCGCGCGCAACCAGGACATGGCCTTCGACTATCTGTGCTTCTTCAGCAACGAGGCCAACACCGCTCTCGACCTGACCATCGGCCGTTTCGGCGTCAACCCCTACCGCAAGGCGCACTTCGACGCGAAGTTCTGGGAGCGGCAGGGCTGGGAGAAGGACGTCGCCGAGTCGTACGTCCACACGCTCTCCGGCATGGAGTCGAGTACCAACCGCGTCTTCGACCTGCGCGTACCGGGTGTCAACGGGTACATGTCGGCACTGGCCAACGGCGTCGCCGCGGCTCTCGCCGGGCAGCAGGCTCCGCAGCGCGCGCTGGACGACGTGGCGGCGGAGTGGGAGCGGATCACCGACCGGATCGGCAAGGACAAGGTCCGAACCGCCTATCGGCACGTGGTCGCACTCGAGGACAACTGACCTGATCGCAGGAGCGCTCCTGGTGGCCCGCCGAGCCGGTCGGCCACCAGGTGGCGCCTGCCCACTTCCGCAAGGACAATCATGGAAGCTCTGCGCCGGCACAAGAGCATGTTCCTCCTCCCAGGACTGCTCACGCTCGCACTGATCATCATCTTTCCGCTTCTGTTCACCATTCGTGTCAGCTTCTCCGGCTGGAACGTGAGCAACCCTCAGTTGGACTTCATAGGCGGGGCCAACTACACGGCGATGCTGCACGACAGCCGGTTCTGGGCGTCGATCATGCGCCTGGTCCTGCTGGCCGGCGGCACAGTCCTCATCCAGTACGTGATCGGGTTCGGGATGGCCTTGCTCGTCTGGCGTGAGGCTCGCGGTCGTCGTCTCTGGCGGGTGCTGTTCCTCGTCCCCATGATGACCACTCCCGTGGTGATGGCTGCCATCTGGCAGATGATCTTCCACGAGTCGCTGGGGCCGGTGAACGATCTCCTCGGGATGCTCGGCCTGTCCAAGGTTCCCTGGCTCACCGAGTCCGGGCCGGCCCTGGTCGCGTTGATGACCGTCGAGGTCTGGCAGTGGACCCCGTTCATGTTCTTGCTGCTCCTGGCAGGCCTGCTGAGCCTTCCCAAGGAGCCGTTCATGGCCGCGGCCATCGACGGGGCGGGCCCGTGGCGCACCTTCCGGAAGGTGACCTTCCCGCTCATGGCACCGGTGTCGGTCGCGGCGATCATCATCCGGCTGATCGAGGCGTCCAAGCTCTCCGACAGCGTCTACGTGCTCACATCCGGGGGGCCGGGCTCCTCCACGGAGACGCCGGGCTACTACCTCTACATCCAAGGGCTCAGGGATCAGCAGACCGGATACAGCGGGGCGATGTCCCTGACCTATCTGGTTCTGATGATCGTCACGCTCACGGTTGCCGCGGCCTTGCTCGCCAGGGCCTTCAAGCTGAAGGGGGACTCATGAGGTCACGCCTTTATCCCGTGTTCAAGTACACCGTGATCGCCCTCTGGGCCTGCTTCGTCGCAGGACCGTTCTTCTGGGCCATGACGACCAGTTTCAAGGACGTCAACGGCGTCCAGGGCGGTGCCACCTACCTCCCCTGGCTGCAGTACGAACCCACTGTCGTCGGGTGGCGCAACATCTTCGGCGGAGCCGGCGGTGTCGATGTGACGCAGCCCTTCCTCAACAGCGCCGTCGTCACTGTCCTCGCCTCGGCCATCAGCCTCGTCCTCGGCTCCCTGGCCGCCTACGCATTGTCCCGATACCGCTTCAAGTTCGGCTTCATCAAGAACAGCGACATCGTCTTCTTCTTCGTGTCACAGCGGATCATGCCGCCCGTCGTCCTGGTGATCCCGTTCTTCTACCTGCTGCAGTGGACAGGCCTCCTGGACACCGTCGTGGGCCTGGTCATCGTGACGGTCGCCCTGCTGCTGCCGATCGCCGTCTGGGTGATGGTCGACTTCTTCAACGGCATCCCGCGAGAGATCGACGAGATGGCCATGCTCGACGGCTGCGCCCCGTTCCAGACCTTCGTACGTGCGATCCTGCCGAACTCCCTGCCCGGGCTGACCGTGGCCGCGATGTTCTGCGCAGTCTTCGGCTGGAACGACTTCTTCTTCGCCTTCCGGCTGACCTTCACCGAAGTGCAGACCCTGCCGCAGGCCGTCGTCGCCCTCAACTCGTCCATCCCGCCGTGGTGGACCCTCTCCGCCGCCGCTCTCTTCGGCGTGGCGCCGCTGATCCTTCTCGCGCTCTGGGTCGAGCGCTATCTGTCCAAGGGAAACCTCTCGGGAGCGGTCCGATGAACCTGAGTGCTACTGATCTGTGCCTGACCGTCGACGGCGTCGACCATCTCAAGCAGGTGACCGCGACCTTTGTGCCGGGACGGCTCCACACTGTGATCGGCCGGACGATGGCGGGGAAGACGACCCTGCTGCGGGTCCTGGCCGGTCTGCAGGCAGTGGATTCCGGCGCACTGACGAGGGAGGGAGCCGACTTCCTCAAAACGCCGGTGTGGCGACGCGACACCGCCATGGTCTACCAGCAGTTCATCAACTACCCGCATCTCAACGTGTTCGACAACGTCGCCTTCCCGCTCAAGCGGGCGGGACTGTCGCGAAACGAGATCCGGCGACGTGTCACCAGCAGTCTGGCACGCGTCGGGCTGGCCGACTTCGAGCGGCGCAAGCCGTCTCAGCTCTCCGGTGGCCAGCAGCAGCGGGTTGCGCTGGCTCGCGCCCTGGCCCGCGGCACGGGCATCCTCCTGCTCGACGAGCCGCTGGCAAATCTGGACTACAAGTTGCGTGAACAGTTGCGCGACGAGTTCAGAACCCTCTTCTCGGACCAGGGCGACACGGTAGTGATCTACACCACCACGGAACCCGCCGAGGCGATGATGCTCGGTGACGTGGTACTGGTCATGCACGAAGGACAGATCCTCCAGATCGGTTCGCCGCAGGAGGTCTTCGAGCGCCCGGCGACGACCACGGTGGCTTCCATCATCAACGACCCGCCCATGAACATCTTCACGGGACGCATCGAGAGCGGGCAGGTCACGGTGGCCGGGTTCCAGGCCACGCACGTGTCCGCGCATCTCGCCGACCTGCCCGACGGGGTCTACCAGTTCGGCCTGCGCGCGACGGACGTCAGCCTGGCCTCCGCCGGTGTCGAGGGCGAGGTGACCTTCGTCGAGATCTCCGGCTCGGAGACGTTCGTCCATGCGGCCGTGGGCGAGACGACCCCGTTCGTCATACAGATCGAGGGCATCCATGACGTCGCTCTCGGCGACCTGGTGAAACTGCGACTGCGTCCTGAGCGCCTGTTCGCCTTCGACAAGGAAGGGTCGCTCGTGCAGACGCCTTCCTATGCTCTCGCTCCAGTGGAAGGACGTTGAAATGACGCAGTTGGACATCGTCGACGTCGGGCACAGCTACACGCCTGGGTTCGAGGAGGAGCGGTGGGCTCTCAAGCCACTCGGACTGACCTTCGAGGCCGGCAAGACCTACGCACTGGTCGGCCCGTCGGGCTGCGGCAAGACCACGCTTCTGAACATCCTGTCCGGGCTGGTCAGGCCGTCACAGGGCCAGGTCCTCTTCGACGGCGCTGACGTCACGGCTCTGCCCACGAAGGCGCGCAACATCGCCCAGGTGTTCCAGTTTCCAGTCATCTACCAGGCGATGACGGTGTACGAGAACCTCGCCTTCCCCCTGCAGTGCCGCCGGTGGGACAAGGCAAGGATCGATGCCAAGGTCCATCAGGTCGCCGAGGCACTGGACCTGGACGACCGGCTGGGGCAGCCCGCCCGGCGGCTCACCGCCGACGACAAACAGCTCATCTCGCTCGGCCGTGGTCTTGTCCGCGACGACGTGGCGGCCGTGCTGATGGACGAGCCACTGACGGTCATCGATCCACAGCTGAAGCACTCCCTGCGGCGCAAGATCCGTGAGATCACCGAGCAGTTCCGGCCCACAGTGATCTACGTTACCCACGACCAGTACGAAGCAATGAGCATTGCGCAGGAAGTGCTGGTCATGAAGGACGGCCGAGCCATGCAGCAGGGCACCCCGGAGCAGCTCTTCGAGGCCCCCTCGTCGACGTACGTCGGCTACTTCATCGGATCGCCGGCAATGAACTTCCTGACCGTGGACCGGGCCCACGGGAACGTCACTCTTGGGGCCGGGACCTGACCATGGCGTGGGACATTCCGCGGAGCACCTCCGAGAGCCAGGTGGGAATCCGGCCCGAGTACGTCGAAGTCGTCACGGAACCCGGGCCCAATACGTTTCCCGCCAGGCTTCGGAACGTCCGGGACCACGGGCCGCAGCGGGTGCTCGAGATGGAGGTGGCCGGCCAGCTCATCCGGGCGAAGGTGCCGCGGGAGAACGGGATTCCGGCGGTCGAAGAGTTCCTGGTGCATCTTCCGCGCGCCAAGGCCCTCCCCTATGCGGACGGTCGCCTCGTACTCCACTCGTAGGAATCATCGGACAGGTGGCTCCGGGCCCTGCCAGGGCCCGGAACGCTTCGTGCTACTCCTCGGTGGCGCTGTGTGGTGTGCGGCTGGACAGGTCCCTGGCTCGGGGCCTGCTCCGGTGGCGGCTGCTCGCGGCATGTCGGTCTACGGCTCCAGCAGTGGCTGCTCGGTCCAGACGGTCTTCCCCTCGCGGGTGTAGCGCGTACCCCAGCGCTCGGTCAGCTGGGCCACCAGGAACAGGCCACGCCCGCCCTCGTCCGTGGTGCGTGCCCGACGCAGATGGGGTGATGTGTGACTGGTGTCGGTGACCTCGCAGATCAGAGATCGTTCACGGATGAGTCGCAGGGTCACGGGGCCGGTGGCGTACCGGTAGGCATTGGTGACCAACTCGCTGGCGACCAGCTCCGTGGCGAAGGCAAGGTGCTCGAGGCCCCATCCGGTCAGCTGGGCTGTCGTCAGGGTCCTGGCCCGAGCCGCGGAGCTCGGATCCAGCGGAAGCCGCCACGAGGCGACGTTCTGCGGGGGGAGCACGCGGGTACGGGCGACGAGCAGGGCGATGTCGTCCGCGGGGTGAGGGGGTACGAGGGAGTCGATCACCGCCTGACAGGTCCGTTCCAGGGGGTCGGCGGGGCGGGTGAGCGCCGCGCACAGCCGTGCCAGGCCCGTGTCGATGTCGATGTGGCGTTCACCGATGAGTCCGTTGGTGTAGAGGGTCAGCAGGCTTCCCTCGGCCAGTTCGACGTCCCGGGCCTCGAACGGCAGCCCGCCCAGGCCGAGGGGTGGGCCGGCGGGCAGTTCGAGCAGGCTCACCTGTCCGTCCGGGGCGGTCACCACCGGTGGTGGGTGGCCGGCGCGCGCCACGGAGCACAACTGGGAGACCGGGTCGTAGATGGCATAGAGGCAGGTGGCGCCGATGACCTGCTCGCCCACGGGTTGCTCACCGACTGCTTCTTGTTCGGCGGCCAACAGGTTGACCAGGTCGTCCAGGCGGGAGAGAACCTCGTCCGGTTCCAGGTCCAGGCTCGCGAGGGTGTGTACGGCTGTACGCAGCCGACCCATGGTGGCTGCGGCGTGGATCCCGTGGCCGACCACGTCGCCGACAACGAGCGCAACCCGGGATCCCGACAGGGGAATGACATCGAACCAGTCGCCGCCCAGCCCCGAGGCCGCTCTGGCCGGGACGTAGCGCGGGGCCACCTCGACAGCCGGTTGGCGCGGAACCGCCCTCGGCAGCAGGCTGCGTTGCAGGGCGAGGGCGGTCTGTTGCTGCTCGGTGTAGCGCCGGGCGTTGTCGATGCAGACGGCGGCGCGCGAGCCGAGTTCTTGGGCCAGCGTGAGGTCGTCCGCTTCGAACGGGTCGGGGCGCCGCGAGCGCCACAGACTCATTGCGCCCAGCACCAGGCCACGCGCGACCAGGGGAACAACGATCAGAGAATGGGCACCTGGGTCGGGAACGAGCTCACGCTGGCGCGGTTCAATGGCGAATCGGTCAGGTGGAAGAACGGACTCCAGAACTGCCCGTCCGTCGGCCAGGCACCTGGCTTGTGGGGTGTCCGGTGCGAACTCGACGGGTTCCCCTCCCGGCCGCGGGAGTTCGGGCTGCCGGGCGTGGGCGCTACGAACCGCCACCCGTACGACGGACCTTGTCGAGCCCTGGGCCGGCTCCTCACCGCGCGTCACCAGTTGCGACAGATCCACTGAAACATGGTCGGCCAGCTGAGGGACGGTCACATCAGCAAGCTCCCAGGCCGTCTCTCCTACCTCGAGGGTGGTTCCGATGCGGGCGCCTGCCTGGGCGAGGAGCGCGAGCCGCAGTCGAGCCCGATGGCGTTCGGTGACGTCCTCGACGGTCTCGGCCACTCCCAGGACCCGGCCGGACGGATCCTCCAGCCGGAAGGCCGATACGGACGCGGCCCGCTCCCGAGTCGGATACCGCTCCAGGCGGGTGTACTGCTCGGTGGCGACCAGCGATCTTCCGGTCTGCAAGACCCGGCGCACCCGGTCCACGGAATTCCGCGCATCTTCTGCAACCAGCAACGCACCGGTGGGCATTCCCCGGAACGAGGCGGCCGGAACGCCGGTGAACCGTTCGACCGCCCGGTTGACCCGGAGAATCGTCATCTCGGGACTGTGGACGACGAGCCCGATCGGGCACCGGCGGAACAGCCCGTCGAGAACCGCGCGGTCCCTTTGCCACTCGAGGATCTCGGCCGTCGGCGCCCCGACGAGGAACCACTCGCGGACGCCGCCCTCGCGCAGGAGTGCACGTACCCGTAACCCCATCTCCACCAGACGCCCGTTGCGATGCCGCACCGCCAGTACGCCGAACCAGCCTCCGGCTCTGCCGCACAGCGCCGCGGCCTCCCGGGCGGCCGGCAGGTCGCGGGGAGCGATCAGGACTTCGCGCGCCGGACGGCCGATCACCCCTGTCGCCGAGTGGCCGAGCAGTTCCTCGGCCCGCCGGCTCCATCCGACCACTGTTCCCCGGTCGTCGAGCACCGCCGAGGCGGCCAGGTGAAGAGCGAATGGATCATCCCGGCTCTCGCTGAGCACCGTCATCCGCTGGTCCACAGTTGGACACCGCCTCTCTCGGCTTCCCGCTGGAACTGCCACGCGCCCGTGACTGGCGTGGCTCAGCCCGGACCGGTCACTTCACCGCGCCACAAGATTTCCTGTGCAAAAGACCAGGTGACACCATGCGAGCCTATTGAATCCGTTCGAGCTCAGCGGACTTCCGGGTGCTGTGTCACGGCGTGGCGGCCACCACCTGCGCGGTCCACAGGGTTCCGCCTGCCTTCGGACACGCTCTCAGCCTGCGACCGGTCGAGGTCCGCTGTGACGCGGTCGGCGTGTGTCTCGAAGCGGGCATCGCTGACCCAGCGGCACTTCCCCGAGCTGGTCGCCTGTTACCTGCGCAACGCCATGGTGGCGCACGAAATCAGGATCAGGAGTGTGCTGGCGCGTTGCGCACACCGTCCGTGTCACCCGATCGGTGGCCATGCTGAAAACGCTCAGTCACTCATATGGTGGGCGCTATGAGCGATGTCATTCAGGCTTGGTCCCGTATCAAGAACTGGGTTCACCAGCACCAGTGCACTGCCGACCTCGAAGCCCTGCGCCCCCCGGCCTCTGAGGAGTCCATCCAGTCCCTCCAGGACGCCCTCCCATATCCGCTTCATCCCCACCTTGTGCAATGGCTTCGTATTCATGACGGTGCTCTGCCAGGGAGTTCCCTCTGGCCGTTCCGGTACTCCCCGATCAAGGCTGAGGGCATGGAGGGTGGTCCGCAGCATTTCAGGGAGGCTTTTGATGATTTCCGCAGTGAATTCACGGATGACGGGTTGGATCCCGAAGGTCCGGAAGGGCCGTGGGATCCGCCGGATGCATACGAGTTCTGGGTGCCCATTGCAGTCACCAATACCGGCGAGTACCTCGCGGTCGACCATCGTCCTGGGGGCACCTACGGAAGCGTCCGGGAGATCGATTTTGAAGGTTCGGATCCGTGGGGCGTGATCCGGTGGGCGAGCCTGGGGGAAATGCTCGACAAGATCGCGGACGGCCTTGAATCCGGCTCGGGTGTCCAGGGCAGCGGGCGAGCGTACCGATACGTCCCTCAAGTGATGCAGTCCCCACCGACCATCACCGACCCCGCACTGTCCGGGGCGCCGGTGGTGATCGGCGGAGATCTGGTGGATCGCCTTGACTGGCGGATCGAGCGATAGAATCACGCCTTCGCTCCGTCGAATTCACGGCGCAAAGGACTGTTGTGCTTCTTACTGCCGGGATGCCAATCGAGTTTGTCGCGCATCTCCAGGTAATACAGGGCGGCACCTTCAGCGTTCTTCAGCTTCAGGTTGAACGTCGGCGTGTACTTCGGGAAGACACAGCCCACCGAGGTGTTGGCGCGCATGATCTGGTCGCAACGGACCTGCTCCCAGAACACCCAACTCGGTTCGGTGATCTTCACCGAGGCGGGCGCGGCGGACGCCTTGAAGCCGAGGAAGTTGCCCCGGTCGAACTTCTGCTGCTGACCGGCCGCAGCGGTCTTCCAGGTGAACTTGCGCGTCTGGACTGTCTGTTCGGTCACCGAGGAGGTAGTGGTCCAGGAGGTCGGCCCGGTGAATTCGGGACCGACGAACTCCCTCTGGCAGACTGTGTCACCGCCACGTGACGTCCCAGTAGTCGAGCGTCACGGTGCCGAGCGCGCCGTCGATGGACAGGGGCGCGATGGTGTTCTGCTGAAGCCACTCAGCGCCCTTGGTGCCCTTCGTGTTCAGCTTGATCTCCTCGCGGACGAGGAACATGGCCGTGCCGATGAGCTTGGGCGGCTCATTGGGGCTGATTCGCCACCATTGGGCCACTACGCCGATCTTGTGGCAGCCCTCGTCGCGGGTGAGCGTGTATCCGCCGACAGTCGGGTCGTTGCACCAGGGGACAAGAGGGTCGGAGGGCGCCGCGAGCGCCTTCGCTGCCCTTCCTATGTCTGCGTTGTAGGTACGGCTCTGGCACAGCTCGATCTCAGAGTTGTCGGTCTTGTGACAGTGGCTCCGGTCCCCTGGCTGCGGATCGGTCGTGACGCCGTCCGGGGAGGCTTGCTTCTCTGGAGTGTCCACCTCCTCATACGGCTCCTCCTCCGGGTCCACCGGCTCCTCGGGCAAGGACTTGAAGACACTCAATGTCCGGCACTGCCTCGCCGGCGAGTAGACCGTGCAGCCTAGTTGGGCCCGGTCTTGCGTCGCGCCATGCTCGGCAGGCGCGGCTCGACCGCCGCATACAGTCGGGAGCATGACCAGCACGCCGGAGGAACCGCAGTCGCCTCGCCCGTGGGCGCCGGGTGACGGGCCGCGGCCGATGGTGTGGGCGTGCGGCCAGGGGACCGTCCGGCGCTGCGGGTGTGGTCGGCTGGGCGGTGGCGGTACGCGCCGGTCCTGGCCCGGCAGGACCGGCCGGACGGCACGGTGTACTACCAGGTCGAGGTGGACCTGCGCGGCGACACGGCGGTGACCGCGGTTCTGTACCGGTGGCCGCAGCCGGGGTTGGAGGCGGTGCAGGGAGCAGCGCCGCGGAGCCGTCGAGGCGGGCCGACGGGACCGCGCAGGGGGAGACTGCCCTGGGCGCGGCCCCGCCGGACGTGAACTGCGCTGCCGTTACTCGACGAGCTGGGCGACCAGGTAGTGGTCCTCGGTGCCAGTTCATGGGCCGGACCGTCACACCCGATCCGAACACCCCCGCCGGGCCGAGCCGGTCGTAGTGGAGACTGGAACGCCCGGCGGCGCGCCTTCTGTCCGGCCGATGTCTTTGTACCGGCCCAGCAGCTTGCCACCGCTTGGTGGCGTACGACAGGTCCTCCCGGCACGCGTCGAGGAACAGGCGCTGCGCCGTGACGACCGCCTCAGCCTGCCGCTGGAAGCGGGCCCTGTCCTTCTCGTTCAGCTCCAGGTCGCTGGTCGCGGCGACCAGTTCCTCCGCCGCGGCGATGACCGCCACGGTGCCGCAATGCCGTACGCCGTGCAGTGCGCCGATGAGTTCGCCGCTGACCTCCCACGCCTGCGGGATCTGGCCCAGCAGCAGCTTGTGCGCCGCCCGGCCCGCCTCGCGCTGCAGGTGGGAGAACTGGAACGCGTAGTTGAACGAGCGGGTGGAGGCGTCCAGCAGCCGCCGTACGCCTCCGCCCGGTCCTCCTTGGTGCCCAGCCGGGAACGCCCGTGGGCCGGTAGGGGCCTATCAGTGCAGCGGCGACGCTGCCGGTGGCCTTGATGCCGGCAGCAGCGGCACCCGACGTCGTGAAGGTCATGCCCGGTTCTAGCACCCGGCGGACGTGGCGCCGGCCGGGAGGGCGCAGCAGCTGCGCCAGGCGCACGCCGCCGGTTGTGGCACCGAGCAGGTGGTCCAGCACGGTCAGCGGGGCACCGTCGGGGATGGCGCGGGCCGCCAGGTCGGCACGGAGCGGAGAAGGTCGAGGAGCACGGGAACCTCCGGGCACGGCAGGGATCTTCGCCCCTAGTGGGGGGGTGGGGTGGGGGTGTGTTGGTGGGGGTGGTTGAGGGCGTTGGTGAGGGTGGTGAGGTGGGGGTGGAGGGTGTGGTGGAGGTGGTTGATGGTGGTGTGGATGTGGTTGTGGTGGTGGGGGGTGAGGTGGTGGTGGGTGATGAGGTCGGCGGTGTGGGGGTGAGTTTGTTGAGGAGGTAGAGGTTGGTGAGGTTTTTGAGGTGGGTGTGGGTGGTGGGGTGGGTGGTGTGGTTGAGGGTGGTGAGGAGGGCGTTGGTGGTGTGGAGGGTGGTGTGGAGGTGGGTCATGGTGAGGGCGGGTTGGGTGGCGTTGTTCCAGCGGGTGTGGGGGGTGTGGGGGGTGGTGGGGGTGTGGAGGGCTTGTTTGGTGCGGGTGTGCCAGATGTGTTGGGCGTGGTGGAGGAGGTTTTTGAGGTGGGTGAGGTTGGTGAGGGGGTTGGGGGGTGTGGGGGTGGTGGGGGGTGGGGGTGGGGGGTTGAGGAGGAGGTGGGTGGCGGCTTTGAGGGTGATGGGGAGGTTGTCGCCTTCGGCGGTGATGGTGCCTTCGAGGTGTTGGGTGTAGTGGGCGAGGGGGTTGTGGGGGTGGAGGGCCCAGGCGCCGCAGCGTTCGCGGCAGGTGGTGGTGATGGTGCGGGCGTGGTGGGTGGTGAAGGCTTTGGTGAGGGCGGTGAGGTGGTGGGTCTGTTCTTTGGTGGGGGGTGGGTCGGTGGGGTAGCGGGGGTTGGTGGGGGTGGGGGGGAGGGGGGTGTTGTGGTGGTGGTGGGTGTGGTGGGTGAGGGTGTGGCGGTGGAGGAGGGTGAGGGCGTAGGTGGTGGCGAGGTGGTCGATGAGGGGGGCGTGGTGGGCGCGGTGGGTGGTGAGGGGGGTGGGGGTGTTGTGGTGGGTGGTGTGGCGGTGGTTGGCGTAGTGGACGGCGATGGTGAGGGCGGCGCGGGCGGTGCCGGTGGCGGCGGCGCTCATGCAGAGTTTGCCGAGGGTGACGCGGTCGATGGTGGTGAGGAACCGTTTTTGGGGGTTGCCGTGGGTGGTGTGGTGGGTGCCGTCCGCCTCGAGGCGGGTGTGGGGGGCCTGGAGGAGGGCGGTGGGGGGGAGTCGGACGTGGGTGAAGGTGGTGATGGCGTGGTCGACGGGGTGGGGGAGGTGGCGGGGTGGGAGGGGGGTGATGTGGATGCCGGGGTGGGGGCCGTCGGTGTCGTGGAGGGGGTGAGGAAGAGGTGGATGCCGCGGTCGGTGCCGTCGTGGGTGATGAGGCGGGCGGCGACGAGGGCGGTTTTGGGGCCTCCGGTGGTGGTGGTGTTGGGCATGAATTTGGCGGCGCCGGGGGTGGGGGTGTGGAGGGTGAACTCGCCGGTGTCGGGGTGGTGGTGGGCGGTGGTTTCGAGGTGGGCGGCGTCGTTGCCGTGGGCGAGTTCGGTGACGAGGAAGGTGCCGGTGTTCTTGAGGGTGGTGTAGGGGGTGAGGTCGCGTTGTTCGGGGTGGTCGTGGTCGAGGAGGGTGCCGAGGAAGAGGTTGTAGTGGATGCCGGCGAGGGTGCCCAGGGCGCTGTCGGCGATGCCGGTCCATTCGTGGAGGGCGGCGAGGCGGCGGGGGTCGCGGGCGAGGGCGAGGGGGTCGCCGGCGGCGGTGTCGTTGAGCAGGCGCAGGCGCTGGTAGGAGCGGGCGGTGCGCTGGGTGGGGGTGAGGTCGTCGTCGTGGGTGAGGAATTCGTCGTGGGTGATCAGGGTGCGCCAGGGGGTGTGGAGGGTGTCTTGTTCGTCGCCGTCGAAGAGCAGGTGGCGCAGTTCGCGGGTGACGGCGTCGGTGGTGGCGTGGTCGGTGTCGTCGTCGCCGCTGGGCCGGCCGGCCGGCCGGCGGGTGGCGGCGGGTGGCGGCGGGGGGAAGCGGGTGGTGGGGGCGGGGGCGGTGACCGGCGTCGATATCGGCGCCGGTCTGCCGCCCGCCACCGACCCCGCCCCGCTCGCCGTCGCCCGGGTCCCCGCCCCGTTCCCGGTCGCCGTCGCCCGGGTCCCTGCCACGGTCACCGTTCCCGTCCCTGACCCCGCCCCGTTCCCGGTCGCCGTCGTCCGGGTCCCTGTCACGGTCGCTGTTCCCGTCCCTGTCCCCGCCCCGTTCCCGGTTGCCGTTCCTGACCCGTTTCTCGTTCCGGCGCCCACGCCCGTGGTGACACCACCCGTGGTGACGATTGCCGTTGCCGTTGCCGTTGCCGTTGCCGTTGCCGTTGCCGTTGCTGTGGTGAGGGTCGGCGCGTCGGTGGAGAGGGTGGCGATGCTGCCCGTGCCCGTGCCCGTGCCCGTGCCCGTGCCCGTTCCCGTGCTCGTGTCCGTGCCCGTTCCCGTGTCCGTGGCGGTGTCCGTGCCCGTGGGGAGGGTCGTTGTGCACGCGCCCGCGCCTGCGTCTGTGCCCGCGCCTGTGGCTGTGGTTGTGCGGGGGTTGGTGCTGGCCGGGGCGGTGGGGGGTGCGGTGGGGGTGTCCTGCCCGGTGGTGGGGATGGGGGGTTGGATGGGCTGGGTCAGCAGGGTCATGGCCTCTCCCGCGGGATAGGGGCGTCCGGTGGTCTAGGGAAGCGCAGGGCCCAAAGATACGTACCCACCGGTTTTGTTTTCAAGGCGCTGGGCAGGTTTCAGGGTGACGTGCGTCACACTGGAGAGTCGTGGCGACGGCATATGCCGGGTTACGGTGCTGGTCGGACGCGATCATTCCGCTTGAAAGGGACCTTTGGGTCCCCTAACTAAAACCGGCATGGTGGTTTGGTTACGTGGTGTTTACGGACCGGTGCCCGGTGGCGGGCCCGGGGTGGGTTCGCGGGCTGGCCGCAGAGCGCTGGGCTGCTAAGATACGAACCCGCCGGTTTCTTTTCGTTGGTGCGGGGATGTCGGAGGTGGTGGTGATGGCGCGGCAGGAGCGGGCCGTGAGGACGCGGCGGGCGATTTTGGTGGCGGCGGCCGAGGTGTTCGACGAGGTCGGTTACGAGGCGGCGACCATTTCCGAGATCCTCAAGCGGTCGGGTCTGACGAAGGGGGCGCTGTATTTCCATTTCGCCTCCAAGGAGGAGCTGGCGCAGGGGGTGCTGGCGGAGCAGGTGCATGCGCTGCCGGACCTGCCGGAGGGCGAGTTGATGCTGCAGACGGCGGTGGACCGGGCGTTGCTGCTGGCGTATCTGCTGCGCCGGGACACCGGGGACCCGATCGTGCGGGGCAGTGTGCGCCTGACGGTGGAGCAGGGTGCGCTGCGGGACGGGCTGGACCGGCGGGTGCCGATGCAGGCGTGGACGGAGCAGACGCAGGTCCTGTTCGAGCAGGCGCAGACGGCGGGGGAGATCCTGCCGCATGTGGACCTGGTGGGGGCGGCCAAGACGTTCGTGGGCGCGTTCACCGGGGTGCAGGTGCTGTCGAACATCATGACCGGCCGCCAGGACATGACCGAACGGGTCGCCGATCTGTACCGGTTCTTGATGACGGCGATCGCCGTGCCCGGGGTGCTGGTCCGCCTGGACTTCTCTCCCGACCGCGGGGTGCGCGCCTACGAGGAGGCCGTCCGCCGCCGCGACGCCGCCCCGAGCCCGCCGCCCACTGACCTCCGCTCCCCGGCTTCACGCCGCCGCCCACGGGCGGCGGCCCGCATTTCCTTGGTCCACCCACGGGCGGCCCCCGCACCCTTCGCCCCGCCCGTGGGCGGCGGCCCCCACACCCCTCTTGGTCCTTCTGCGGGGCCACCGGCCCCTGGCCGGGCGTGCGGGCATCCTCCGACCCCACAACCCGGCAGTCACGCCCTGCTCGCGCCCCCGTGCTCGCGCCGCCGCCCCGTGGTCGGGCCGCCGTGGTGCGGCTCTGGCCGGTTCTCTTCCGGTCCTGCCTGCTCGTGTTCTCGTACTCGCCCGCCCGCGGGCTGCCGTTCCGGTTCGGGGAACTTCCGTTCGTGGGCGGGCTTTTCCTGCCGTGGTGGCGTGTGCTGTCGTGGGTGCCTTCCGGTTCTGTCCCGCGCCGGGTATGTGAACGGCCACGTCGTAGTTGCCGATCAGGTCGGTAAGACCGTGCGGGCTGACGCCCGCGCGTTGTGCTGCTCGGGGTCGGCGCCGGCTTGCAGCGGCACCTGGTGCGTTCCCGGATCCCCTCGGTAGGTGTGCACCGCGGTGAACAGGGCGGTGTTACCGTTCCCGTCGCCCACGTCCATGGATGCACCCGCCGCCAGGATGATTGCGGCAGCCGTCGCGGCCCGGGCCTGCGCGGCGAAGTGCAGTGGTGTCATCCCCGCCTTGTCCGCAAGGCCCGGATCCCGCCCCTCCGCCAGGTCGCCCGCAGGCCGACGGCGTCTTCGTGCAAGGCGAAGTGGTGCACGGACGTGCGGCCCGTCCCGTCCCGCCCCTGATGCCCGTCCCTCATGGCGGCCGTCCTCGCCGAGTTTGACGGACGAGGCAGGAGCACCCCCCGGCCGGCCGGGCCCGCACCGGGAGGCCCCTGCCCCCCCCCGGCCCGTGCGGCCGGCCGGCGGCCAGGGGCCCCGTCCGGCGGTCCGCTCCGGCCGGCCGGGGGCCGGGGTGGCCGGGGTGGTCGGGGGCGGGGTGTGGGGGTGCGGGGGCGTGGGGGTGGGCAGGGTGGCGGTGCGCGCCATGGGGCGCGGCGTGAAGAAGCCCGGACGAATTTGAGGGGGAGTCGGACATGGACACCGACATGAACGTGGACGTGGACGTGGATGTGGATGTGGCGGGGGAGAGGGGCGTGGACGGGGTGGGGTGTCCGTATGCGCTCGATGTGACGGGGCGTGATCTGGCGGGGGAGGCGGCGTTGCTGCGGGCGCAGGGGCCGGCGGCGCGGGTGGTGCTGCCGGGCGGGGTCCGGGCGTGGGCGGTGACGGGACACGAGCCGCTCAAGCGGCTGTTGACGGACAGGCGGGTCTCCAAGGACGCCGGCCGGCACTGGCCGGCGTTCGTGCAGGGGCGGATCACGTCGCAGTGGCCGCTGTACCACTGGGTGTCGGCGCCCACGATGCTGTTCGCCCACGGGGAGGAACACACCCGGCTGCGGCGGCTGGTGGCGGGGGCGTTCACCGCGCGCCGCAGCCGTGAACTCGCCCCGCGGATCGAGCGGATCACGGCCGACCTGCTCGACGAGATGACTCCCACCCCCGCCGCCGCTGACGGCCCCGGCAGCGGCGAAGGGGAGGGTGTGGGTGTGGGGGTGGTGGATCTGCGGACGGCGTTCGCGAAGCTGCTGCCGATGCGGGTGATCTGCGAACTGTTCGGCGTCGAAGGACCCGACCGGCAGGCCCTGTGCGCGGCGATCGACACCACCCTGGGCACCTCGGTCCCGGCCGACGAGATGGCCAGGGCCCAGGACAAGGTGACCGAACTGCTGGCCGCCCTGGTCGCCGCCCGGCGCGCCGAGCCCGGCCCGGACCTGACCTCCGCGCTGATCGCCGCCCGGGACGGCGGTGAACGGCTGAGCGAACAGGAACTGATCTCGACCCTGAACCTGATGATCGGCGCCGGACAGGAGACGACCAGCAACCTGATCAGCAACGCGGTCGCCGCCCTGCTCTCCCTGCCCGACCAGCTGGAACACCTGCGCGCGGGCCGCGCCGACTGGCCCGACGTGATCGCCGAGACCCTGCGCACCCACAACCCCGCCGCCTACATCCCCCTGCGCTACGCCGTCGAGGACATCGACCTGGACGGCGTCCTGATCCGCAGGGGCGACGTGATCATCGTGTCCTTCGCCGCCGCGGGCCTGGACCCCGCCCACCACGGCAAGGACGCCGACACCTTCGACCTGCTGCGCCCGCGCGGCGAGAGCGTCGCCTTCGGCCACGGCGTCCACTACTGCCTGGGTGCCCCGCTGGCCCGCCTGGAGGCCACCATCGCCCTGTCCGCGCTCTTCACCCGCTTCCCCGGCATACGCCTGGCCCGCCCGGTCGGCGAACTGCAGCCGCTCGAGTCGTTCATCATCAGCGGCTACCGCACCCTGCCCGTCCACCTCGCACCCCCCACCCCGCCAACCCCCTGACCCACCCACCCCGACCCTCTGCCCACCTTCCCTGACCCCCTGACCGGCCCCGGCCCGCCCACCCGCGCCGCACCCCGCCCGCCACGCCCGCGCCGCGCACCGGGCCGGGGCCCGTGACCCCCGCGCACCCCCGTGCCGGTGAACAGCCGGCCCCCGCGCACGCTGCTCCACGACCGCCGCCCCCCGGCATCCCCGCCCCGCGGGGGCGCCGGGGCGCTCCGGGGGCGGGTGCAGGCCGGCCGTTTCTGTGTGTCCGGGCGGCCTCGGCCGCTCCGGGCCCGTCCCGGCGCGGGCCCCCGACGTGGGGTGGGTGCAGCGGAATCACCTCCCCCACTTACAAACCGCTTAAGCGGTTTGTTAATCTTTGGATGTCGTCCCGCGGCCGGTGGGGGAGCGGGGCATGGCGCATGCCGCCCGGTGCCCGGGTCGTCCGCCGTGCGGGGTGGGCACAGGGCGGGGCGTGTGTGCGGTCCGCCGTCCGTCAGTGAGGGGATCGCTGCGATGGTCAAGCAGGAGCGTGCGGCCCGCACGCGGCAGGCGCTGGTGCGTGCCGCGGCCGAAGTGTTCGCGCGGGAGGGGTTCGCGCCCGCTTCGCTGGCCATGATCAGTGCCCGGGCCGGGGTGAGCAACGGGGCGCTGCACTTCCATTTCGAGAACAAGAACGCGCTGGCGCGGGCGGTGGAGCAGGAGGCGGCCGAGCGGCTGGGGCGGATCACCTCGCCGCGTCCGGAGCTGCCGGGCGGGGCGCTGCAGGCGCTGGTGGACGCCACCCACGCGCTGATGGGCGCGCTGGCCGAGGACGTGGTGGTGCGGGCCGGGTTCGATCTGAGCGCGGACCTCTCCCGCACCGGCGGCCCGGACCTGCGCGGGGTGTGGCGGGGCTGGGTCGAGCGGATGCTGCACGACGCCGAGCGGGAGGGCCACCTGGCCGAGGGGCTGTCCTCGCACGGCGCCGCCCCCGCCGTCGTCGCGGCCACCGTCGGCTTCGAGGTCCTGGGCGCGGCCGACCGCGAATGGCTGTCCGCGCCCAAGATCACCGGCTTCTGGGAACTGATGCTGCCCCGCCTCGCCCCCGGCCGGCCCATCGTCCCCGCCGGCCCGCGCGACACCACCACCCCATAGGCACCCCCATAGCAGACCACCCGCCCTGTTTCCCTCGCGTTCAGCCGCCCCCCACCCTCCACCCGCCGCCCGCACTGTCCCGTTATCACCCGATCTCTCTGAGCTGTTCGGGTCGGGGTGGTGTCCCGCACGCCACAGAAACAGCACGAGCGGTCTCGTATTGACAAACCGTCCGTCCTGTTTTTTACTCGGTGGTGTCCGGCTGCTACGCGGCGGGCCGTGAGCTGCGGCCGGCGCGCTGCGGTGAAGGCGTGCGCGATTTCGACACAGGGGAGACGGCGTGGACATCGATGTGCTGGGGGAGCTGGCCGTCAGAGAGAACGGGGTCTCGGTGACCCCGACGGCGCCCAAACCGCGCCAGGTGCTGGCTCTGCTGGCGCTGCATGCCGACCGGGTGGTGCCGGTGGCCTCGCTCACCGAGGAACTGTGGGGGCAGCGGCCGCCGCGCAGCGCCCGCACCACGCTGCAGACCTACGTCCTGCAACTGCGCGAGCTGATCTCGGCCGCGCTGGTCCACGACACCGCGCCCCGCACCGCCCACGACACCGCACCCGGCACCCCCTACGGCGCCGGGCCGCTCCCCGGGAGGGGAGCGGGCAGGACGCGGCGGGGGACGGGCGGCGCAGCGCCAAGGACGTGCTGGTGACCTCACCGGGCGGCTATCTGCTGAACACCTCCGGCGGCACCAGCGACGTGCGCGAGTTCGAACTGCTGGCCGGGCAGGGATACCGGGCGATGGACGCCGGGGACTTCGCCGGCGCCGCCCGCCAGCTGCGCGAGGCACTGGCACTGTGGACCGGTTCCGCGCTGGCCGGGGTGCAGACCGGCTTCCTGCTGGAGATGCACGCACGGCGGCTGGAGGAGACCCGGCTGTGCGCACTGGACCAGCGCATCGAGGCCGACCTGCGCCTGGGCCGCCACCGCGAGCTGCTGGGCGAACTGACCGTCCTGGTCAGCCGCTACCGCACCCACGAGAACCTGCACGGCCAGTTCATGCTCGCCCTGCACCGCTCGGGCCGCCGCAGCGAGGCACTGGAGGTCTACCAGCGGCTGCGCGCCGCCCTCGTACGCGAGCTGGGCCTGGAACCCTCCGCCGCCCTGCGCCGCCTGCAGCGCTCCATCCTGATGGCCCACCCCGAACCGCAGCTCGAGCCCGCCCCCCGCACCGGCGAGCGACTCAGCCGGGCCGGCTGACGAACCCCGGCCCCAGCCCGGCGGCCGTCCAACCCCGCGCCAAGCCCGTACCCGCAGCCCGCATCCGGCCCGGCAGTCGGCTCGGCCCCGGGCCGGGGAAGCGCGGGCAGAGCGGGCAGGGCGGTGCACCGCCAGGCCGGCCCGGCCCCCGGGCCGGCCGAGCACGGAAAGGCCGCCACGAAGTACGCCCCGCGTACGGAAAAGGGCCGGATCACGTACGCGCCACGTACGCCGGTATTCGGGGGCCCGGGAGTACGCCAGGGCCGACCGGAGACGCCAGGGCCGACCGGATACAGGCAGGGCCGGCGCCGCGTACGGCAGAGCCGGGCCCAGGGAGGCGCGGAGACCGGTGCACGGACAGGACAGACAGCACACGGGACCGGGACCGGCACGAACACCCAGGAGCCGCCGGAGGGCGGCGCCCGGGGCGGGCCGGTCACGGCGCACCAAAAAGGGGCCGGCCGAATAAGAGGGCCGGGCAGGTGAAGGGAAGAGAGGGGAACCGGGATGCAGGCCAGATCGGAACGCACCCGCCGCAGGCTGGTCCTCGCGGGCGCCCAGATGTTCGACCGGTACGGCTACGCCAGTGCCACACTCGGCCAGATCGCCGGCGCCGCCGGCATGACCAAAGGCGCGCTGTACTTCCACTTCGCCTCCAAGGAAGGCCTCGCCGACGCCGTCCAGGAACGCGGCCGGCAACTGCTGTGCGACTTCCTCCAACAGCAGTGGGAAGCCGGCGCCGCGCCCCTGCAGTCCCTGATCGACCTCACCCACTGGCTGGCCGACGCCCTGTACCAGGACCCCGTCGTACGCGCCGGACTGCGCATCACCAACGAACGCGCCGGCCGCCACCCCGCAGCCACCGACTTCCACCAGACATGGATCACCGAGGTCCTGCGGCTGCTCGGACAGGCCGGCGCCGCCGGCGACCTGCGCGAGGACGCCGCCGGCGAAGGCGGCCAGAGCCTGCTGACCGCCGCCGTCTGCGGCATCGGCGTCCTGGCCGGCACCGGCCTGACCCCCACCGAACTCGCCCACCGCGTCCACGCCCTGTGGCAGCCCCTGCTGCCCGCCCTCGTCCCATCCGGCCACACCCCCCGCTACCGCACCCACCCCCCGCCCCCCACACCCGCCCCGCCCACGCCGCCTGACCCCGCCCAGCCCTGGCCCGTCTTCGTACCGGTGCGCACCCCGCCCGGTACGAAGACGGGCCGGCTGCGTTTCCCGCCGCCGGGAACCGGCGTAGCCCAGCCGCCGCCGAAGGACGCACCGCGGCGAAGGGGGAGAGGGGCAAGGAGACGAGGTGCGGGCGGGACGGGGCGGTTGTCGGGTGAGGTGCGGGTCGTCCCCCGGCGGGGTCACGAGCGAACGTCGACCCGTTCTCGAGCGGGGCGCGGTGGGCTGGGCGCACCGGCCGCCCGGCCGGGCGGGGGCATTTCCCTCTCCTCGCCCACCCCCGGGAGCGGGCCGCTCGCGCCGCCGTCGACCAGCCCAGGAGGCATCCATGACCGATACACCCGAGCGCAACGAGGCCGCCCAGGAGGCCAAGCGCCGGTTCCGGCAGGCGCTGGAGCGCAAGGAACACAACGCGCTGGCCAAGGCGGCCCAGGAAGAGAGCCGCGTCAAGGCCCGCAACGCCGGCCCGGCCGGCCGCCGCACCTTCCACCGACGCAAGACCGGCTGACCCCACCCCCCTGCGCCCGCCCGGCCGCCCGGCTCACCGCCCAGGGCCGGGCGGCGAGGCCGGTGCCCCGCCCGCCCGGGTCGAGCCCGAGCCCGCCCGGCCGGAAGCCGGACCGCGTCGCCCCCACCGGCCGGACCCACTCCGAGCCCGAACCGCTCGGTCCACCCCGGCCCTGGTCAGGCCCACCAGGCCACACCAGGCAACAACCCAGGCCCCCACCCCGGGTCCTTTTACCGGGCTCCTTGGCCAGGGCCCTTACCGGGGCCACCCAGGCCCAGACCCCCCACCGGGGCTCCGGCCGGCCCTACCCGGGCCTACCCGGTGCCCCACCCGTACCTCTCCCGTACTTCGCCCGCACCCCGCCGCACCCCGCCCGCACCCCGACCGGGATGCGGGCGGGATGCGGGCGGGGTCCGGGCCGTCACCGCAGCCGCCACCGCCGAAGGAATGGGGACGACATGACACCGGCCGACGACGACAGCGCAGCCCTCCTGCGCGTCGAGCGCGGCGTGGCCAGCACCGAGGAACTCGCCGCCGTCACCGCGACGCTGTTCTCCCTGCTCGCCACCCGCCGCACCCCGCAGGAACCGGACACGACACACACCCGCGCGTACTGGCGCCGGCAGCCCGCCGGCGCCTTCCGCGCCCCGCACAGCTGGCGGTGACCAGCCGCCCGCACACAGGTTCACGGGCGAGGACCGGCCACTCCCACCCCCACACACCAAAAACCGCACAAGCGGTTTGTTATGGTGTGGGGGTGGCACGCCGGCCGCCCCGGTCGAAGAGAAGGGACGAGGAGTCGTGGTGATGCTGAAGGACATCCCCGCCGACGCGGGGCCGACCGACGCCCGCGGCCGGGTTGCCGAGCTGCAGGCGTTGCACGGGCAGGCTGTGCGGGGGCCGAGTGAGAGGGCGACCGAGGCGCAGCATGCGAAGGGCAAGCTGACGGCTCGTGAGCGGATCGCTCTGCTGTTGGACGAGGGCTCGTTCCGTGAGGTGGAGCAGCTGCGCCGGCATCGTGCGTCCGGTTTCGGTCTGGAGGCGAAGAAGCCGTACACCGATGGTGTGATCACCGGTTGGGGACGGTCGAGGGCCGGACGGTGTTCGTCTACGCGCATGATTTCCGGATCTTCGGTGGTGCGCTGGGTGAGGCGCATGCCACGAAGATCCACAAGATCATGGACATGGCGATCGCGGCGGGTGCGCCGCTGGTGTCGTTGAACGACGGTGCGGGGGCCCGGATCCAGGAGGGTGTCAGCGCTCTTGCCGGTTACGGCGGGATCTTCCAGCGCAACACGCGTGCGTCGGGGGTGATTCCGCAGATCTCGGTGATGCTGGGCCCGTGTGCGGGTGGCGCGGCCTACAGTCCCGCGCTGACCGATTTCGTGTTCATGGTCCGTGAGACGTCGCAGATGTTCATCACCGGGCCGGACGTGGTGAAGGCGGTCACGGGTGAGGAGATCACCCAGAACGGTCTGGGTGGCGCGGATGTGCACGCGGAAACCTCGGGTGTGGCGCACTTCGCCTACGACGACGAGGAGACGTGCATCGCGGAGGTCCGCTACCTGCTGTCGATGCTGCCGTCGAACAACCGGGAGAACCCGCCCACCGCCGCCGCCGGCGACCCGGCCGACCGCCGCTCCGAGGTGTTGCTGGATCTGGTGCCGGCGGACGGTAACCGCCCCTACGACATGCGTCAGGTGATCGAGGAGCTCGTCGACGACGGTGACTTCCTCGAGGTCCACGAGCGGTGGGCCCGCAACATCATCTGCGCGCTGGCCCGGCTGGACGGGCAGGTGGTCGGCATCGTCGCGAACCAGCCGCAGTCGCTGGCCGGGGTGCTGGACATCGAGGCGTCCGAGAAGGCCGCCCGCTTCGTGCAGATGTGCGACGCGTTCAACATCCCGATCGTCACGCTGCTGGACGTGCCCGGGTTCCTGCCGGGTGTGGACCAGGAGCACGGCGGCATCATCCGCCACGGCGCGAAACTGCTGTACGCGTACTGCAACGCGACCGTCCCGCGGATCTCGCTGATCCTGCGGAAGGCGTACGGCGGTGCGTACATCGTGATGGATTCGCAGTCCATCGGCGCCGATCTGACCTACGCCTGGCCCACCAACGAGATCGCGGTGATGGGTGCGGAGGGTGCGGCGAATGTGATCTTCCGTCGGCAGATCGCCGACGCCGAGGACCCCGAGGCGATGCGGGCGCGCATGGTCAAGGAGTACAAGGCCGAGCTGATGCACCCCTATTACGCGGCCGAACGCGGCCTGGTCGACGACGTCATCGACCCGGCGGAAACACGCGAGGTCCTCATCCGGTCCCTCGCGATGCTCCGCACCAAGCACGCCGACCTGCCGTCCCGCAAGCACGGCAACCCGCCGCAGTGACCGGCACCGCCCCGCCCCAGGACGGCAGTCGGCCGCCCCGGGCCGGCAACCGGCCGCCCCAGGACGGCAGTCGGCCGGCCCGGGCCGGCAACTGCCGGGTCGTGCCCGGCGATCGACCGACCGTGAACGGCGACCCCGGGGCCGTGGCCGGCCATCGCCGAACTGCGGCCGGTGACCCCTTGGCCGTGCCCGGCAACCCCCGGGATCTGCCCGGTCGTCGGCCGGTCGGGGCCGGTAAGCCTCCCGCAGTGACGGGGACCCCCTGCCCCACGGCCCTGACGGGCCTGACGGGCCATGGGGAGGGTGCGGGGGCCGAGGGCCCCGGCACCCAACGAAGAGAACAACCGCTCCGGGCCCGTGCGGACTTCACGGTCCCACGACCAGCGGGCCCCTACCCCCTGGAGACATCCCTTGCACAGCACCCGGCCCGCGCCCGCGGCCGACCGTGACCCCAGGCGCTGGGTCATCCTCGGCGTGATCTGCCTGGCCCAACTCGTCGTCCTGCTCGACAACACCGTCCTCAACGTCGCCATCCCGGTCCTGACCACCGACCTGGGCGCCAGCACCGCCGACATCCAATGGATGATCAACGCCTATGCGCTGGTGCAGTCCGGGCTGCTGCTCACCGCGGGCAGCCTCGCCGACCGCTACGGCCGCAAGCGGCTGCTGATGCTCGGACTGGTGCTGTTCGGCGCCGGGTCGGCGTGGGCGGCCTTCGCCCAGGACTCCGCCCAGCTCATCGCCGCCCGGGCCGGCATGGGAGTGGGCGGCGCGCTGCTGGCGACCACCACCCTCGCCGTCATCATGCAGGTCTTCGACGACGACGAACGCCCCCGCGCGATCGGCCTGTGGGGAGCGGCCAGTTCGCTGGGCTTCGCGGCCGGCCCGCTGCTCGGCGGCGCCCTGCTCGACCACTTCTGGTGGGGCTCGATCTTCCTGATCAACCTGCCCGTGGCGCTGCTGGGCCTGCTGGCCGTCGCCCGCCTGGTGCCCGAGACGAAGAACCCGCAGGGACGGCGCCCCGACCTGCTCGGCGCGGTGCTGTCCACCCTGGGCATGGTCGGCGTCGTCTACGCGATCATCTCCGGCCCCGAACACGGCTGGACGGCCCCGCAGGTCCTCCTGCCGGCCGCCGTCGGCGCGGCCGCGCTCACCGCGTTCGTCCGCTGGGAACTGCACACCACCCACCCCATGCTCGACATGGGCTTCTTCACCGACCGGCGCTTCAACGGCGCCGTCGCCGGCGGGCTGCTCGTCGCCTTCGGCATGGCCGGCTCACTGTTCCTGCTCACCCAGCACCTCCAACTCGTCCTCGGCTACGACGCCCTGCAGGCCGGCCTGCGCACCGCGCCGCTGGCCCTGACGATCGTCGCTCTCAACCTCGCCGGTGTCGGCGCGAAACTCCTCGCCGCGCTCGGGACCGCCCGCAGCATCGCCCTGGGCATGACGCTGCTGGCCGCCGGCCTCAGCGCGGTCGCCGTCGGCGGATCGGGCCCCGACGCCGGCTACGGCGGCATGCTCGCCGGCCTGCTCCTGATGGGCGCCGGCATCGCGCTGGCGATGCCCGCGATGGCCACCGCCGTCATGTCCTCCATCCCGCCCGCCAAAGCCGGCGCCGGAGCGGGCGTGCAGGGCACCCTGACCGAATTCGGCGGCGGACTGGGCGTGGCGATCCTCGGCGCCGTCCTCGGCTCCCGCTTCGCCTCCCAACTGCCCGCCGCCATCACCGGCACCGGCTCCCTCGACGAGGCCTTGGGCGGCGCCACCACACCCCGGCAGACCCAGCAGGTCCACGACGCGTTCGCCGACGCGGTGAACACCAGCCAGCTCATCGGCGCCGCCGCCGTCTTCACCGGCGGCCTGCTCGCCGCCATGCTCCTGCACCGCGCCGACCGCAAGGCCGCACCCCGGCCCCACACACCCGCCCCCGAACCCACCACCACCGTCTGACCGACCCGCCCCGCCGCAAGGCACTGCACACCCCGACGGCCCCGCCCCCAGGTCCCCCAGGACCCCGGGCGGGGCCGTCGCCGCCGGCAGCACCCACCCGGACAACACCCGCACCCCGACCGCCCCCTCGGCACCGAGAACAGTGCCGAAAGGAGCGGCGAAGGGCCGCCCACACGGCAGGCGCCGGCCGGTACAGAACCGCCGAACGCGTACAGGAAAGCCCCACCGGGCGGCGGAGGACGGCGCTGGTACCGGAAACCCCCGGCCTTTGCACAAGCCCCCGGGGGCCGGTGCGCAAGGCGCCGGCCGGCAGGGCAAGCGCCGGCCGGTACAGAAACCGCCGAACGCGTAGCACCGAGGCGGTAGGGAAGGCCGCAGAAACCGCCGAACGCGTACAGGGCACCGAGGCGGTAGGGAAGGCCCCGGCCGCTACGCAAGGCCCGGCGCGAGCGGAAAGGCACGGCCGGTGCACAAGCCGCCGACGGGGACGGCAAGCACCGGCCGGCACGGCGAGCACCGGGGCCGGTGCGCAAGCGGCGCCGGCGCGGAAGACGGCGGTGGTCCCAAAGACGCCGGCCCTTGGTGCGCAAAGCCCCGAGGGGGCCGGTGCGCAAAGGCGCCGGCCGGGACGGACAAACGGCGCCCGGGCAGGGCAAGCAGCCGGCCGGGACGCAAGGCCCGGCGGGGAGCACAGCGGCGCCGACGGTGCGCAACGACCGGCGGAGCACACCACGGCGACGGCCGTTACGCGAAGGCCGGTGGCCGCGGAAAGAGGCCGGCCGTTACGTAAAGGCCGGTGGCCGGGGAGAGGCGCCGGTGCCCGAACGCGGCCGGCGCCCCGGTCACCGGCCCGGTACACCGCCCAGGCCCCAGCGGTGTGGCGGGACCGGGGTCAAAGTGATCCAGGTCTGTTCGCGGATGTCCTCGCCGAACACGTCGACCGTGGCCTGGGTCAGACGCTCGATCAGGGCACGTTCCGACTCCTCGTCGAGCCGCCGGTCGTAGATCTTCACGTCGATGAACGGCATACGCCCGCCTCTTTTCTTGTCAACGACAACCGTCCGGTCATGTCACAGGTGCCCGGCCGCCACCCGGGCCGCCGTGCCGTGGGCCTCGTGCAGGGCGCGGGTGACCGCCTCGACCATGTGGTCGACCTGCGCGTCACTGAGGCCGGGATGGCACGGCAGGTTCATGTGCTCCTCGAACCAGATGCGTTCGGCCGTCGGGCACTCGCCCGGGCCGTGGCCGCGCAGCCGCCACTCGGGCGACAGGTGGAGGGGGAAGTACCGCAGCTGGACCTCGACACCCAGCCGGTCCAGGGCGCGCACGAACCGCTCGCGTACCTGGCGTCCGCCGGTGAGGAAGAACGTGTACAGGTGGTAGGCGTGCAGACTGTCGGACGCCGCCCGGTGCAGCCGGGTCCCGGCGACCGGGGCGATGGCCTCGTCCAAGCGCTGCGCGATCTGCCGGCGCCGGGCCACGAACCGCTCCAGCGACGCCAGTTGGACCACGCCCACCGCCGCGGCCGCCTCCGACATGGTCGCGTTCGTGCCCGCCCCGCGGATCCCGACGGCCCGGTGACGGTACACACTGTCCGCGAACTTCATCCACGGCAGCAGCGCCGGGGCGTCCGCCCGAGAGGTGTCCGGCAGCGCCGCGTACACGCCGTCGGCCTCGTTGTCGCGGATCCGTCCCACCCGCTGCGCCCACTCGTCACGCGCCAGGGTGATCATGCCGCCCTCACCGAGGGTGGTGATGTTCTTCGTGGAGTGGAAACTGAAGCAGCCGATGTCCGCCAGCGCCCCCGGCCTGCGCCCCCGGTACACGGCGCCCAGGGCGTGGGCGCTGTCCTCGACGACGATGATGCCGCGCCGGCGGGCCAGGGCCATGATGCGGTCCATGTCGGCCGGGTTGCCGCCGTAGTGGACGAGCATGATCGCCCGGGTGCGGTCCGTGATCAGTGTCTCCAGTACCGCCGGGTCGAGGTTGAGGGTGTCGGGGTCGATGTCGCAGAACCGCACCCGCACGTCGTGGTCGAGCAGCGGCTGCACGGTCGCCTGGAACGTCTGGGGGGTGGCGATCACCTCGTCGCCCGGCGCGAGGTCCAGCATCCGTACCGCCAGTTCCAGTGCGACGGTGCCGCTGGTGACGCTGAGGGCGTGCCGGGCGCCGGTCAGGCGGGCGAACTGTTCCTCGAACCTCTCCCGCCACACGCCCGACGTCAGCGACCGGCCGGAGCGGACCAGTTCGCCCAGCGCCGCCAGGTCCGCCTCGCCCACCACCGAGCCGCGCCGCGCGAACGGCACCCGGTAGCCGCCCTGGGGTCCCGGCCCGTTCACGCCGCCTCCCCCGCCCGCCGGACACGCCGCCGACGGCGCTACCACCGCCGCTGCCGGACACGCCGCCGACGGCACCGCCGCTGTCGGACGTGCCGCTGTCGGACACCGCGTCGCCGGTGGTGCTGCGGGTGGCGGCGGTCCTGGCGGCGATGTCGGCGGCCAAGGCCTTCTTGTCGACCTTGTTGAGGCCGGTCAGCGGGAACGCGTCGACGACCTCCACCCGGTCGGGGAGTTTGTAGTCGGCCAGTCCCCTCGCGCGCAGCAGCCGGCGCAGCGCGGCCGTCGGCGGCGCGGTGCGGCCGGGCGCGGGCACGATGTAGGCGCAGACCTTCTCGCCCCACACCGGGTCCGGCATGGCGACGACGGCGGCCTGCTGGACGTCGGGGTGGGCGCTCAGGTGGCCCTCGACCTCGGTCGCGGAGACCTTGTCGCCGCCGCGGATGACGACGTCCTTGATCCTGCCCTCCACCACCAGGTGCCCGTCGGGTGTCAGCCGCACCAGGTCGCCGCTGCGGTAGAACCCGTCGTCGGTGAAGGCGCGGGCGTTGTGTTCGGGGGCACGGTAGTAGCCGCGCAGGGTGTAGGGGCCGCGGGTGAGCAGTTCACCGGTCTCGCCGGGGGGCACGGGCCGGCCGTCCTGGTCGGCGACGCGTATCTCGTCGGCGGGGGACACCGGCCGGCCCTGGGTGCGCAGCACCACGTCCGCCGGGTCGTCGTCGCGGGTGAAGGTCAGCAGCCCCTCGGCCATGCCGAACACCTGCTGCAGCCGCACGCCCAGTTCGGGGCCGATGCGGGCGGCGAGCTCCTCGTGGAGCTTGGCGCTGCCGACCTGCAGCAGATCCAGGCTGCTCAGGTCGCGGCCGTGGTCCTCGGCGGCGGCCGCCAGCCACAGGTGCACGATCGTGGGGATGACGGAGGTGACGGTGACGTGTTCGCGTTCGATCAGCGCGAAGCACTCCTCGGGCTGCGGGGAGAGCGCGAACACCACCCGCCCGCCGGCGTGCAGGGTGCCCACGATGCCCGGGCAGCCGAAGGGGAAGTTGAACTCGGCCGGCAGCACCGCCAGATAGACGCTGTCCGCGTCCAGGTGGCAGATGTCGGCCGTGATCCGGCACTGGTAGGCGTAGTCGTCGTGGGTGCGCGGGATCAGCTTCGGCAGCGCGGTCGTCCCCCCGGACAGCAGGAAGAACGCCACGTCACCGGCGTCCACCTCGGGCAGCGGCACCGCATCGCCGTCCACGTCGGTCAGCGCGGTGAACCCCTCGGGCAGCACCGCGGGCGCCTCGCCGGCCACGAACACCTGCGCCAGGCGCGGATGGCGGGCACGGGCCTCGGCGGCCGCTGCGACATGGTCGTAGCCGCCGCCCTGGCCCGGCACGATGTGGGCGACGGCGCCGGACAGGTCGAGCAGGTGCCCGACCTCGCTGGCGCGGTGCGCGGGCAGCGCGAAGACCGGCAGCGCGCCCAGACGGAACAGCGCGAAGCACACCGCGACGAACTCCGGCGTGTTGGGCAGCTGCACCAGCACCCGCTCACCGGCGCCGATCCCGCGCGCCGCGAACCCCGCCGCCAGCCGGTCGCACCACCGGTCAAGGGCACGGTAGGTGACACGCGAGCGGCCGTCCGCCGAGACCAGCGCCTCCCGCTCGCCGTGCTGCTCGGCCCAGCGGCCCAGCAGCACCCCCAGCGGCTCGCCCCGCCAGTAGCCGGCCGCCCGGTACTTGGCGGCCACATCCTCGGGCCAGGGAACGCATCCGTCCAGCATCGTTGGTCCTTTCCGGCTTCGTCCTCGCGTCGCGCCCAGTGTCCGCAGCGGCGTTGACACGCCGCTGATGCGCCACTCCCGCGCACCGCCGCTCCGTCAGGAGCCGATCAGGGCGGCGTCAGCCGGGCCGGACAGGATGCCGCCCACGGGGCCCGGCACACGGGCCGCCCGGACAACGGGCCGGCGACCGGCGGACCACAACCACGCACGCACGAGCGAGAATCAAGGGGAGCACCCGATGGAGACCTGGGTCCTGGGCCGGCGCGACGTCGCCGAGGTGGTGGCCGCCGTCGGCCGCGACGAACTGATGCGCCGCATCATCGACCGCCTCGCCGGCGGACTGGCCGAGATCGGCCGCGGCGAGCGGCACCTGTCCCCGCTGCGCGGCGGACTGGAACGCAGCGAACCGGTGCCCGGCATCTGGGAATGGATGCCGCACCGCGAACCCGGCGACCACATCACCCTCAAGACCGTCGGCTACAGCCCCGCCAACCCCGCCCGCTTCGGCCTGCCGACCATCCTGGGCACCGTCGCCCGCTACGACGACACCACCGGCGCACTGACCGCCCTGATGGACGGCGTGCTGCTCACCGCCCTGCGCACCGGCGCCGCCTCCGCCGTCGCCTCCCGCCTGCTGGCCCGCCCCGACAGCCGCACCCTGGGCCTGATCGGCACCGGCGCCCAGGCCGTCACCCAACTGCACGCCCTGTCCTTGGTCCTGCCCCTGCAGCGGGCCCTGGTGTGGGACACCGACGCGGCGCACCGGGAAAGCTTCGCCCGGCGGGCGGCGTTCACCGGCGTCGCCGTCGAGATCGCCGAGCCCGGCCGGATCGCCGCCGAGGCCGACGTCATCACCACCGCCACCTCGGTGGCTGTCGGCCAGGGACCGGTCCTGCCCGACACGCAGGTCCGCGAGCACCTGCACATCAACGCCGTCGGCGCCGACCTCGTCGGCAAGACGGAACTGCCGCTCGGCCTGCTCGAGCGGGCGTTCGTCACCGCCGACCACCCCGAGCAGGCGCTGCGCGAGGGCGAGTGCCAGCGTCTTCACGCCGACCGGCTCGGCCCGCAACTGGCGCAGCTGTGCGCCGACCCGGCGGCCGCCGCCGGACGGCAGGACACGCTGAGCGTCTTCGACTCGACCGGCTTCGCCTTCGAGGACGCCCTGGCGATGGAAGTGTTCCTCGAGGCCGCCGCCGAACGGGACCTGGGGCTGCGGGTGGGCATCGAACACCACCCCGGCGACGCCCTGGACCCCTACGCCCTCCAGCCTCTGGCCGCCCCCGCCCGCTGACCAACCCCCTCATTTTTGTGTGAAGACCCCCGCCCGGCCGGCCCGGCCCTTCCTCCCGCCGGCCCCCATGCCCGGCCGGGCCGGGGCACCGACGACGCCCTCGCGAGGAGAGACGATGCCCCCACCCCCCGGCCCACCACCACCGACGACGGCGGCCGTGAACTGCTCGCCTGGCTGCGCGACATGCGCCACCACCATCCCGTCCACGAGGACGAGTACGGCGCCTTCCACGTCTTCCGGCACCAGGACGTCCTCGCCGTCGCCTCCGACCCGAGCCTGTACTCCTCCCAGCTCAGCCGGCTGCGGCCCGGCTCGCAGGCGTTGAGTGAACAGATCCTGTCGGTCATCGACCCGCCGATGCACCGCACCCTGCGCCGCCTGGTCAGCCAGGCCTTCACCCCCCGCACCGTCGCCGACCTCGAACCGCGCGTCACCGAACTGGCCACACACCTGCTGGACGCCGTCGAGGGCGACACGTTCGACCTGATCACCGACTTCGCCTATCCGCTGCCCGTGATCGTGATCGCCGAACTGCTCGGCGTGCCGCCCTCCGACCGCACCCTGTTCAGCTCCTGGTCCGAGCGGATGCTGCAGATGCAGGTCGCCGACCCGGCGGACATGCAGTTCGGCGACGACGCGGGCGAGGACTACGAACGCCTCGTCAAAGAACCCATGCGGGACATGCACGCCTACCTCCAGGGCCACGTCACCGACCGCCGCGCCCGCCCCGGCAGCGACCTGATCTCCGCCCTCGTCGCCGCCCGCGTGGAGGGCGAACAACTCACCGACCGGCAGATCGTCGAGTTCGGCGCGCTGCTGCTGATGGCCGGCCACGTCTCCACCTCCATGCTGCTGGGCAACACCGTGCTGTGCCTGAAGGACCACCCCGACATCGAGGCCGCCGCCCGCGCCGACCGGACCCTGATCCCCGCCGTGATCGAAGAAGTACTGCGGCTGCGGCCGCCGATCACCGTCATGGCCCGCGTCACCACCCGCGACACCACCCTCGCCGGCGTGAAGATCCCCGCCGGACGGATGGTCGTGCCCTCCCTGCTGTCCGCCAACCACGACGAACAGGTCTTCACCGACCCCCAGCGCCTCGACCTCGCCCGCGACGGCCGCCAGATCGCCTTCGGCCACGGCATCCACTACTGCCTGGGCGCCCCGCTCGCCCGCCTGGAGGGCCGCATCGCCCTGGAAGCCCTCTTCGACCGCTTCCCCGACTTCACGCCCACCGACGGCGCAACCCTGCGCTACCACCGCGACGGACTGTTCGGCGTCAAGAACCTGCCGCTGACCGTACGGCGCGGCTGACACAGATAAGGGGGCCACCTGGTGCGCACCGTGCGAACCCTGCTGATCGACAACTACGACTCGTTCACCTACAACCTCTTCCAGATGCTGGCCGAGGTGAACGGCGCCGCTCCGCTCGTCGTCCGCAACGACGACACCCGCACCTGGCAGGCCCTGGCGCCGGGCGACTTCGACAACGTCGTCGTCTCACCCGGCCCCGGCCACCCCGCCACCGACACCGACCTCGGCCTCAGCCGCCGGGTGATCACCGAATGGGACCTGCCGCTGCTCGGCGTGTGCCTGGGCCACCAGGCCCTGTGCCTGCTCGCCGGCGCCGCCGTCGTCCACGCACCCGAACCGGTGCACGGCAGGACCAGCGACATCCGCCACGACGGGCAGGGCCTGTTCGCGAACATCCCCTCCCCGCTGACCGTGGTCCGCTACCACTCGCTGACCGTGCGGCACCTGCCCGCCGACCTGCGCGCCACCGCCCACACCCCGGACGGGCAGCTGATGGCCGTCGCCCACCGCCACCGGCCCCGCTTCGGCGTGCAGTTCCACCCCGAGTCGATCAGCAGCGAACACGGCCACCGGATGCTCGCCAACTTCCGCGACCTGTCCCTGCGCGCCGCCGGCCACCGGCCCCCGCACACCGAACGCATCCCCCCCACCCCCACACCCGCGCCCGTACCGCAGGCGCGGGCGGGATCGGGCGTGGGGGAGTACCGGCTGCATGTGCGCGAGGTCGCCCACGTCCCCGACGCGGACGCCGCGTTCGCAGCCCTGTTCGCCGACGCCCCGGCCCGGTTCTGGCTCGACAGCAGCCGCGTCGAGCCGGGCCTGTCCCGCTTCACCTTCCTCGGCGCCCCCGCCGGCCCGCTCGGCGAACAGATCACCTACGACGTCGCCGAACAGGCCGTACGCGTCAAGGACGGCTCCGGAGGCGAGAGCCGCCGGCCCGGCACCCTCTTCGAGCACATGGAACACGAACTGGCCGCCCGCGCCCTGCCCGCCGCCGGCCTGCCCTTCGAGTTCAACCTCGGCTACGTCGGCTACCTCGGCTACGAGACCAAGGCCGACAGCGGCGGCGAGGACGCCCACCGCGGCGAACTGCCCGACGGCGCGTTCATGTTCGCCGACCGGATGCTCGCCCTGGACCACGAACAGGGCCGCGCCTGGCTCCTGGCGCTCAGCAGCACCCGCCGCCCCGCGACCGCGCCCGCCGCCGAACGCTGGCTCACCGACGCCGCCCGCACCCTCGCCGCCACCGCCCCCAGCCCGCCCTTCACCCTGCTGCCCGAACACCAACTGCCCACCCTGGACGTCCACTACCGCCACAGCCTGCCCCGCTACCGGGAACTGGTCGAGGAATGCCGCCGCCTCATCACCGACGGCGAAACCTACGAGGTGTGCCTGACGAACATGCTCCGGGTGCCCGGCCGGATCGACCCGCTCACCGCCTACCGCGCCCTGCGCACCGCAAGCCCCGCCCCCTACGCCGCCTACCTGCAGTTCCCCGGCGCCACCGTGCTCAGCTCCTCACCCGAACGGTTTCTGCGCATCGACGCCGACGGCTGGGCGGAGTCCAAACCCATCAAAGGCACCCGCCCCCGCGGCGCCG
This sequence comes from Streptomyces sp. Tu 2975, assembly GCF_009832925.1. Lineage (GTDB taxonomy): Bacteria > Actinomycetota > Actinomycetes > Streptomycetales > Streptomycetaceae > Streptomyces. The sequence goes on along the minus strand of NZ_CP047140.1, from coordinate 272,972 downwards.
GCCCCGCCCAGGACGCCGCCGTCAAGGCCGCCCTGGCCGCGGCCGAGAAGGACCGCAGCGAGAACCTGATGATCGTCGACCTGGTCCGCAACGACCTCGGCCAGGTCTGCGACATCGGCTCCGTCCACGTACCGGGCCTGTTCGAGGTGGAGACCTACGCCACCGTCCACCAGCTCGTCAGCACGGTCCGCGGCCGGCTGGCACCGGACGTCTCGCGCCCCCACGCGGTACGGGCCGCCTTCCCCGGCGGATCGATGACCGGCGCACCCAAGGTCCGCACCATGCAGTTCATCGACCGGCTCGAAAAAGGCCCGCGCGGCGTGTACTCGGGCGCGCTGGGCTACTTCGCCCTCAGCGGCGCGGCCGACCTCAGCATCGTCATCCGCACCATCGTCGCCACCGAGGAGGCCGCCACCATCGGCGTCGGCGGCGCCGTCGTCGCCCTGTCCGACCCCGACGACGAGGTCCGCGAGATGCTCCTCAAGGCGCAGACCACCCTCGCCGCCCTGCGCCAGGCACACGCACACGCCGCCACCGCCCCCGACCGCGAACTGCTGGCCGGCAGCCTGCGGTGACCCACCCCCGGCCCCGCCCCGCCCCCGGCCCACCGCCCCGCCGCTCACCGCCCCGCACCACGGCGGCGGGCCGGGCAGCGGGCCCGACGGCACGCCGGGCAGCGGGCCGGGGGACCGGCCGGGCAGCGGGCCGGGGGAGCCGGGTGGCGGTGTGCGGCAGCGGGTGCGGTTCAGCGCAGCGCGGTGAACATCCGCGCGCACAACTCCTCCAGCGGCGCACCGTGCTCGCCCAGCACCCCGCGCAGTTCGGCGAACAGGGCCTCGAACGTCTCCTCGTCGCCCGCCTCGACGGCCTGCCCCAGCCGCACCAGGCCGCGGCCCAGCGCCTGCCGCGCGGCCGGCGCGCCGGGGTTCGCGGCCTGGATGTCGAAATACACCTCCGGGGTCCCGCCGGCGATCCGGGCCAGCAGCGCCAGCATCGCCAGATGCGGCGGCGGGGCACTGTCACGCAGCGCCCCCACGTCCGCCGACAGCTCACCCAGACCCAGCCCGAAGGCCAGGACCGCGGCATGAGTGGCGGCCTGCTGCACCGCGGTCAGCGCATCGTGCTGCTCCGCGGGCATCTCCACCACCCGCGCCCCCCACTGGGCCACCAGCTCCACCAGGGCACGCACCCCGGGCCCGTCGGTGACCACCGCCGCCGCCACCGGCCGCCCCTGAAGTCCCAGCGAGGGCGCGAACATCGGGTTCAGCCCCACCGCCTGCAGACCCGGCGCCGCCCGACGCAGCCGCCCGGCGATCCGGCTCTTGACCGACAAGGTGTCCGCGAGCACCGCACCGGGCCGCATCACCGGCGCCAGCACCTCCACCGCCTCCCACGCCACCGGCTCCGGCACCGCCAGCACCACCACGTCCGCCGCCGCCAGCACCGCGACCGCCTCCGGCCCCGGCCGCCGCACATCACCGGCCACCACCCGCACCCCGTCCACCCCACCGGCACCGGCACCGGCCGCGTCCAGGTCCAGCCAGGTCACCGCCACCCCCGAACGCACCAGCCAGTGGCTGAACATCCGGCCCACCGCACCGGCCCCGCCCACCACCACACACCGCTCGAACACCGAACCACCCCTCATCCGCTCACCCGATCCCCCCGGTACGGAGGAAACCCATGACCCCGCCCGCCATCCCCGCCGCCCCGCCCGCCACCGCCACCGCCACCGGCACCGACACCCTCACCGCGCTGCGCGCCCGCCTGGACGCCGCGGACGCCGCCCTGCTCGACGCGATCCGCACACGCCTGGACATCTGCCTGCGCATCGGCGAGTACAAGCGCCTCCACCAGGTGCCGATGATGCAGCCCCACCGGATCGCCCAGGTCCACGCCAACGCCGCCCGCTACGCCGCCGACCACGGCATCGACCCCGCCTTCCTGCGCACCCTGTACGACACGATCATCACCGAGACCTGCCGCCTCGAGGACGAGTGGATCGCCTCCGGCGGCACCCCCGCCCACGCCTCCGCCCACGCCTCCGGCGGCACCTCCGCCCACGCCTCCGCCCACGCCTCCGCCCACGCGTCCGCCCCGGCGCACGGGGCCGTGTCGTGAACGCCGCCGCCTGCACCCTCGCCGAGGCGCTGGACGAGGCCACCGGCCGGCTGACCGGCGCCGGGATCGCCGCCGACGCCGCCCGTGCCGACACCCGGCTGCTGGCCGCCCACGCCTGCCAGGTGGCCCCCGGTGACCTGGACAGCTGCCTCGCCGGCCCCGTGCCGCCCCGGTTCTGGCACTACGTCCGGCGCCGCCTGACCCGCGAACCCGCCGAACGCATCGTCGGCCACGCCTACTTCATGGGCCACCGCTTCGACCTGGCCCCCGGCGTCTTCGTCCCCAAACCCGAGACGGAGGAGATCACCCGGGACGCCATCGCCCGCCTCGAGGCCCTCGTCCGCCGCGGCACCCCCGCACCGCTGGTCGTCGACCTGTGCGCCGGACCGGGCACCATGGCCGTCACCCTGGCCCGCCACGTACCGGCCGCCCGCGTCCACGGCATCGAACTCTCCCAGGCCGCCGCCCGCGCCGCCCGCCGCAACGCCCGCGGCACCGGCGCCCGCATCGTGCAGGGCGACGCCCGCGACGCCTTCCCCGAACTGACCGGCACCGTCGACCTCGTCGTCACCAACCCGCCCTACATCCCCATCGGGCTGCGTACCTCCGCCCCCGAAGTCCTCGAGCACGACCCCCCACTGGCCCTGTGGGCCGGCGAGGAGGGCCTCGGCATGATCCGCGCGATGGAACGCACCGCCGCCCGGCTGCTGGCCCCCGGCGGTGTCCTGCTCCTCGAGCACGGCTCCTACCAACTGTCCTCCGTGCCTGCCCTGTTCCGTGCCACCGGCCGCTGGGGCCATGCCTCCTCCCGTCCCACCTGCAACGACGGCTGTCTGACCGCCGTGCGCAACCACACCTTGGCACCACCCGCCTGACCGGGCGTCACGGCACGGCCGGCCTGTCGACAGCGACCTTACGCCATTGACAAACCGACCGTGCCGTTTTTTTAATGGCGGGGTGGCGGACCCGGAACGAGCCCCCGGGTCCCCGCCGCACCGGAGACCGCGACACCGGTCCCGGCCACGCCACGGCCCAGGGGGAAGACGAAACGCCATGGACATCGACATACTCGGCGCGCTGTCGGCGCGCGAGAACAACATCACCGTCACACCCACCGCACCCAAACCACGTCAGGTCCTCGCCCTGCTGGCGCTCAACGCGGGCCAGGTGGTGCCGATGTCCGCCCTCAGCGAGGAACTGTGGGGCCACACACCGCCGCGCAGCGCCCGCACCACCGTGCAGACCTACATCCTCCAGCTGCGCGAACTGATCACCCGCGCCCTCGGCCACGGCGCCACCGGCCGCACCGCCAAGGACGTCCTGGCCACCGGCCCCGGCGGCTACCGCCTGGACGTGGGCGGCGGCACCCTGGACTTCTGCGAGTTCGAACGCCGGGCCGGCGCCGGCTACCGGGCCATGGACGCCGGCGACTACCCCGCCGCCGCGAAACGACTGCGCGACGCCCTGTCCCTGTGGACCGGCTCCGCACTGGCCGACGTACCCGCCGGAGCCCGCCTCACCCTGGAGGCCAAGCGCCTGGAAGAGGCCCGCCTGTGCGCGCTGGACCAGCGCATCGAGGCCGACCTGCGCCTGGGCCGCCACCGCGAACTGCTCGCCGAACTGACCGTCCTGGTCGGCCGCCACCGCCTCCACGAGAGCCTGCACGGCCAGTTCATGCTCGCCCTGCACCGCTCCGGACGCCGCGGCGAGGCCTTGAGCGTCTACCAGCGCCTGCGCACCACCCTCGTCACCGAACTGGGCCTGGAACCCTCCGCCCAGCTCGGCCGGCTCCAGCGCTCCCTGCTGGCCGTCGGCCCGGACACCCCCGCACCCCCCGCCGTCCCTGCCCCGCCCGCCACCCGGCCCGCCGGGCGCCGGACCGCCGCCGCGGTCGACTGACCGGGCGCCGGACATGCGCCCCGCCCCCGAGCCCTGGCTCCTGCGAGGGACACCTCATCCTTTCTCCCTAGCCGCAGACGGTGAATCACCCTCCGCCCCCCGCATGTCACCACCGCCTTATTGGCCCCTGGGGGCGATGTTTCCACCGCGGCCCGACCGGCAGGATTCGTCCGTGACGAACCCGACGAAGGAAAACGGGACTTCCGGCATACCCGCACAGCGGAGGACCGCATTTCTCGAACTGATGCTGCTCTCCCGGGAATGCGACCGCAGATCGGGCATCGTGCTGCGCCAGGGCGAGGCATGGTTCCACATTTCCTCCGCCGGCCACGAGGCACTCGCCGCCCTGTGCGAACTGCTGGAACCCGACGACCTGATATTCCCCCACTACCGCGACCGGGCCTTGATGCTGGCCCGCGGAATGGACCCGGAAGCACAGGCCCGCGACCTCATGGCCAAGGAGAAGTCCCACTCCGCCGGCCGTAATATGAGCGCCCATTTCGGCCACCGCCCCGGCAACGTGTTCTCCGTCGCCAGCCCCACCGGAAGCCAGTGCCTCCCCGCCGTCGGCGCCGCCTGGGCCGCCCGGCTCAGGGGCACCGCCCAGGCCGTCGTCTGCTCCATCGGCGACGCCTCCACCCGGCAGGGCGAATTCTTCGAAGCACTCGCCTTCGCCGTCGAACGGACGCTGCCCGTCGTCTTCCTCGTCGCCGACAACGGCTACGGCATCTCCACCCCCACCGACACCATGTCGCCCCATGCGCTCGGCCTGCTGCCGCCCGCCCGCACCACCGTCGTCGACGGCGCCGACCCCGACGCCGTCCACACCGCCTCCGCCGCCGCCCTGGCCGCCGCCCGCGCCGGCGAAGGCCCCACCGTCCTGTGGTGCCGCCTGGACCGGCTGGAGTCCCACACCTCCTCCGACGACCACCGCGTCTACCGCAGCGCCGCCGACCTCGCCGCCCTGCGCGACCCCATCGACCTCTTCGCCGCCCGCCTCACGGCGGAAGGCGCCCTCGAGGACGGCCGGCTCGAGGACATCCGCACCCGCCTCGCCCGCGACATCGAGGACATCTACGACCGCGTCGCCACCGAACCCACCGCCGACCCCGAGCGCCTCACCGACCACCTCTACGCCCCCCGCCCCGCCACCACCGGCGCGGGTGCGGGGCAGGAGGTGAGCGTCGCGCCGTGCGGCGGGACCATGGTCGCCGCCGTCAACCGGGCACTGGCCACCGGACTGGCCCGCCACCGCGAACTCGTCCTGTTCGGCGAGGACATCGACGACCCCAAGGGCGGCGTGTTCGGCTTCACCAAAGGACTCGGCCCCGCCGCCGGCCCCCGCATGACCAACGCCCCCCTCGCGGAGGCCACCATCATCGGCGCCGCCGTCGGACTGGCCGCCGCCGGCATGCGGCCCGTCGTGGAACTGCAGTTCGTCGACTTCGCCGGACCCGCCTGGAACCAGATCGCCGCCCAGCTGACCACCCTGCGCTGGCGCACCGCCTCCGCCTGGCAGTGCCCCGTCGTCATCTACGCCCCCTGGGGCGGCTACCTGCCCGGCGGCGGCATCTGGCACAGCCAGAGCAACGAGAGCCTCTTCACCCACCTGCCCGGACTACGCGTCGTCGTCCCCTCCACCCCCGAGGACACCGAGGCCGCCTTCCTCGAATCCTTCACCGCCGACGACCCCACCCTGATCCTGCTGCCCAAACACCTCATGCGCCGCCGCCACGAACCCGCCGCCCGCCCCGCCCCCGCCCACGGCGCCCGCACCCTGCGCACCGGCACCGACGTCACCATCGCCACCTGGGGCAACGGCACCGAACTGGCCACCGAGGCCGCCGACACCCTCGCCGCCGACGGCATCACCGCCGACGTCCTGGACCTGCGCTGGCTCGTCCCCCTCGACCGCGCCGCCGTCGCCGACTCCCTGCGCAGCACCGGACGCCTCGTCGTCGTCCAGGAGGACAACCGCACCAGCAGCTTCGGCGCCGGCCTGATCAGCGAACTGCTCTGCGCCGACGACGACTTCTACTCCCTGCTCGCCCCGCCGCGCCTGGTGACCCGCGACGACGTGCACGTCCCCTTCCACCCCGACCTCGAACGCGCGGTCCTGCCCACCGCGCACGACGTGATCGCGGCCGTCCGATCCACTCTCGCCTGAGGCATGACGAAGGAAAAGCAGATGACCAGCCAGTCCGTGCTGTCCGTCCCGCGCCTGGGCGAGGGGATCGTCGAGGTGCGCATCGTCCGGCTCCTCAAGCAGCCCGGCGACACGGTCGCCAAGGACGAGGTCGTCTACGAGATGGAACACGACAAGGCAGCCGTCGAGATCGAGTCCCCGACCGCCGGCACCCTCGAGACCTGGCTCGTCACCGAAGGCGACACCGTCGCGATCGGCGCCCCCGTCGCCCGCATCACCCCCGCACCCGCGGCGCAGCCCACCCCCGCACCCGCATCGGGAGCGGACACGACCGCCGCACCGGGACCGGCGGCCGTGCCCGCCGCGGGAGCGTCCGTGCACGGCGTCCCCGGCCGCCCCCGGCCCGCCGGCACCCGCCGCATACCTCCCCGCACCCGCGCCCACGCCCGCCGCCTGGGCATCGACGAGGCCACCCTGCCCTCCATCCCCGCCGCCGGCACCAGCCTCATGCCCGCCGACCTCGAACGCCACCTCGCCGCGACCGCCCCGGCGCCGGCACACCCCACCCCGCCCGCCCCCGCCCCGGACACCGCCTCGGCGGATGCGCCCGCCGAGACCCCGGTGGACGCGGTGGACGCGGGGGACGCCCCGGGACCGGCCGCCCCGGACACCCCGCCCGCCCCGGACACCGCGTCCTCGGCGGATGCGCAGGAGACCGTGGCTGCGGCCGCAGGCCCGGCCGCGGACGGATTCGTGGACGTCGAACAGTCGCCACGCCAGCGCGAGTTGAACCGGGCGCTGCGGGCCTCGCTCGATGCGGTGGTCCCCGCCGCCGTGGCCGGCGTCGTCGCCGAGGACGTCCTGGAACGGGCCCGGCGCGCGCACCAGGGCACCGGGTTCGCCACCGTCTTCCAGGCCTTCGCCCACCTCGCCGCGCACACCGCGGCAGCCGCCCCGGCCCTGCGCTCACGCCGCCTGGACGAAAGACGGCTGCGCGTCCACGACCACGTCGACCTCGGCATCGCCTGCGCCACCGACGACGGCGACCTCACCACCGCCGTGGTGCGCGGCGCCGACACCCTGGACGCCGCCACGTTCGACGCGCGCTACGCGCAGGCCGTCGAGGACGCCCTCACCGGCGCCTCCCGCGCCGACTCGCGCGTCACCCTGATCCTGTCCCACCTCGGCGGGACGGGCGCCACCCTTGCCGTGCCGGTCGTCGTACCGCCCGCCGTGGCCACCTTGTTCCTCGGCGCCGTCGAGGACACCGGCACCACCCCCGTGCGTCGCATGGTCCTCGCCTTCGACCACACCGTGCTCAACGGAAGCGACGCGGCCGCCTACCTCGACGCCCTGCACGACGCGATCCGCCGGGCCGCCGGCCCCGCGCAACTGCCGGACGCCCCCGCCGCCGCGCCACGGCCGGCACCCGACCGGGCGGAGGTGACCGACCGGCTCACCGCCCTCGCCTCCGACATCCTCGGACACCCCGTCGACGCCGAACGGCCCCTGGGCGAACAGGGCCTGGACTCCGCGCGCGCCCTGCGCCTGGTCCGCGACATACGCACCGCCTTCGGCACCGACCTGCCCGCCACCGCCGTCTGGCGCCACCCCACCCTGCGCGACCTGGCCACCGCACTCCCGGCCCCCACCGCACCCGCCCCCGCCCCGGACGCCGCACCCGCCCCCGCCCCGGACGCCGCACCCGCCCCCGTACCGGACCCGGCCCCGGCCGGCGTACCGGCCGCCGTGGTGAACGCCCCGGCCGCGGTGGTCCACGCTCGGACGGACGCCGCCGCGGTGGACAGGCCGGCGGACAAGGCGGACGGGCCGGCGGGCGGGGACGATGTCGCCGTCATCGGGATGGCCGTACGCGTGCCCGGCGCCGACGACGTCGACGCCTTCTGGTCGCTGCTCGCCGCCGGCGAGTGCCGGATCGACGACGTGCCGCCCGGCCGCCTCGCCGGAGCGGTGCCCGAAGGGCTGCGGGCCGCACTGCTGGAGGGGACCGACCTCTTCGACGCCGCGTTCTTCGACATGACACCACGCCAGGCCGCCTCCATGGACCCCCAGCAGCGGGCCCTGCTCGAACTGAGCTGGCACGCCCTCGAACACGCCGGCCTCAGCCCCGACACCCTCGCCGGGACCGGCGTCGGCGTCTACGCCGCCGCCTGCAGCTACGACTACCGCGAACAGCTGGTCCAGCACGACGCGGCCGCCGACGGCTACGCCACCACCGGCACCTTCCCCGCCTTCCTCGCCAACCGCGTCTCCCACCTCTACGACTTCACCGGCCCCAGCATCACCCTCGACACCGCCTGCTCGGGCGCCCTGACCGCCCTCAGCCTCGCCGAGGCCGCGATCCGCGCCGGCACCTGCGAGATCGCCCTGGCCGGCGCCGCGAACCTGATCAGCAACGGCTTCAACGCCCGCGCCTACCGCACCGCCGGCATGCTCTCCCCGCAGGGCACCAGCAAAGTCTTCGACCAGGGCGCCGACGGCTTCGTCCGGGGAGAGGGCGCCGGCTGGGTCGTGCTGAAATCGCTGCGCCGCGCCGTCGCCGACGGCGACCCGGTCCTGGCCGTCGTCCGCGCCGGCGCCGTCAACCACGGCGGGCGGGCCGCCTCGCTGACCGCCCCCAGCCCCAAGGCCCAGAGCGCCCTGATCCGCGGCGCGCTCCAAAGGGCCGGTCTCGACGCCGCCGACCTCGGCTTCCTCGAGGCACACGGCACCGGCACCCCGCTGGGCGACCCCATCGAACTCGACGCCGTACGCGAGGTGCTGGACCACGACCCGCAGGGCATGCCCCGGCAGGCCGCCGGACCCGGCGGCCGTCTGTGGGTCGGCTCGGCCAAGGCCAACATCGGCCACCTCGAAGGCGCTTCGGGACTCGCCGGACTCGTCAAGGCCGTCCAGGTGCTGCGCCACCGGCTCATCCCCGCCACCCCCGGCTTCACCCGCCTCAACCCGCACATCGCCCTCGAGGACACCCCGCTCGCCGTCGCCGAGCACGCGGTGCCCTGGCCCGCCGAACCCGGCCGGGCACCACGGCGGGCGGCGGTCAGCGCGTTCGGGTTCGGCGGCAGCAACGCCCACGTCGTCCTGGAGGAAGCACCGCCGGCCACCCGCCCCGCCCCGGCCCCCGACCGGGGCGCCGTCCCGCGGGTGGTGCCGCTGTCGGCCGCCACCCCCACCGCCCTGGCCCGTCTCGCCGAAGGCATCGCACGCCTGGCCGCCCGCGACGACGCACCCCCGCTCGACGCCCTGGCCTGGACCCTGCAGAGCGGCCGCCGCCACCTCGCCCACCGGGCCGCCTTCAGCGTCACCGACCTGACCCAACTCGCCGAACAGGCCCACCGCTTCGCCACCGACGGCCACCGACCCCGGCCCGCCGACCCCCGGCTGCGCGACTGGCTCGACGGCCGCACCCTCACCGCCGCCGACTGGGCCGCACAGTGGCCCCAGGGCACCCCGCCCCGCCGGGTCCCACTGGTGCCCTACCCCTTCGACCGGCAGTCCTACTGGCTGCCCACCCCGCCCCCCTGCCCCGCCCCGCCGCCCTGTCCACGCAGCCCACCCCCGCGCCCGACGAGGCACCCGGCACGCCCCACTACACCCTCGACGACGGGCACCCGCTGACGCGCCACCGCGTCGGCGGCCGCACCGTACTGCCCGGCGCCGCCCTGATCGACGCCCTCGCCGACGGCGGACCCGTCGCCCTGAGCCGCCTGCGGCTGCTGCGGCCCGTGCCCGTACCGGCCGGCAGCACCGTGCACCTGACCCGCACCACCTCCGCCGACGCCGGGACGCGCCTGCACCTGGAGCACGACGGCCGGATCTGCGCCACCGCCGTCCCCACCACCGCGCCCGCCGCCGCCCCCCGGGAGGCCGACACCGCCGACGGACCGGGCCGGGACGTCGACCTCGACGCCGTCCTGACCCGCAACAGCGTCGAAGTGGGCCCCGTCTACCGGCTGCTGCACGACGTGCGCCGCACCGGCGCCCGTGCCACCGCACGGATCACCGCCCCCACCGGCACCGACCCGCGCACCCGCCGCGTGGCCTGGCTGGACGCCGCCCTGCAGACCTCGTGCGCCCTGCTGGACGGTGAAGGACCCCGCGTGGCCGCCGCCGCCGACCACATCGAGTGGAGCGGCCACATCCCGCCCACCGCGCAGCTCACCGTCCACCGGGTCGGCGCCGGCCCGACCCACACGGTCCTCGACCTGCAGGCCACCGACCCCGACGGCACCCCCGTCCTGCGGGTCACCGGACTGCGCCTGCACCCCGCCGCCCCCACCCCCGGACACGGCCCCGCCGACGAGACGGCGCCGGGCACCGCTTCCGGCCGGACGGCGGCAGCCCGCGCAACGACACCGGCCGGCAGCGAACTCGCGGACGAGGCCCACGCACAGGCCGTCGCCGACGCCGTCGCCTCCCTGCGCGTCCTCGTACCCGAATGGGACACCCCCGCACCGCAGCCTGCCCCCGCACCGCAGCCCGCCGCCGCGCCGGCTCCCGTGCCGTCCGCCTCCGGCGTGCCCGCCGGGCCCGGCGTACGGGTCCTCGCCCCGCAGTGGATGCCCGAGCCGCCGACCGCGCCGCACGACGGCCCCGGCACCCCGCTCCTGCTCGTCCACGACGACACCAGCACCCACCTCGCCGACCTCGCCGACCCCACCAGGGCCGCAGCCGGGGTCGTGCGGTGCGCGCTGAGCGGCGGACGGCTCGACGCGGACGCCTTCACCCGGGCCCTGCACAGCCTCGACAGCGGGCAGCCGCCGCACGTCGCGCTGCTGGTCGACGGCTCGTCCTGGAGCGAGGACCGCACCGGCGCCCTGGCCCTGCGCGGCTGGCTCCAAACACTGCTGACGGCCGGTCAGGTCCTGGCCCGCGGCGACCGCCCGGCACGCATCACCCTGATCACCACCGGCCTCGCCGCACCCGTGGCCGGCGCCCCGCAGCCGGGCGCCGCCCCGCAGCCGGGCGCCGCCCTGCAGGGCGCCCTCCTGGGAGCCCTGCGCACCCTGCCGCGCGAAGCCGGCCACCTCACCTGCGCGGCCGTCGACCTGGACGGCGCACCCGCACCCGGCGACCTGGCCGCAGCGCTGCGCGAACCGTGCGCGGACACCGTCGCGCTGACCGCCCTGCGCGACGGCCGGCGCCTGCGCCAGGTGTACACCGAACAGGTCGCGCCGCCCGCCGCCGGGCAGCAGGAAGGTTTCGTCCACGGCGGCGGCTACGTCCTGTTCGGCGGCACCGGCGGCATCGGCGCCGCCGTCGCCCGCCACCTGGCCGCCCACTACGGCGCCCGCCTGCTCCTCGTCGGCCGCTCACCGGCCGGCGAGGACACCCGCGCCCTGCTCGCCGACCTCACCGCGGCAGGCGGCCACGCCCGCTACCGCAGCGCCGACATCACCCGGGACGACGACGTCGCCCGCGTCCTCGCCGACTGCCAGGACGCCTACGGCCGCCTCGACGGCATCGTGCACAGCATCGGCTCGGTGAGCGCCGCCCCCCTCGACGAGCTGACCGCCCACGACCTCGACGAGGTCCTGGCGACCAAGGTCAGCGCGGTCGTGAACCTCGCCCGCGCCCTGCGCGCCCACGACCACACCCCGGGCACGCCGCCCCGCTCACTCGTCCTGTTCTCCTCCGTCGCCGGCCTCTTCGGCAGCGCCGGCGGCCTCAACTACGCCGCCGCCAACGCCTTCCTCGGCCACTACGCCGCCGCCACCGACCACGCCGGACTGACCGTCCGCGCCTTCGACTGGGGTCTTTGGCGCGACACCGGCCTCGCCCGCCGCTACAGCGCCCACGTCAGGCGCGAGTACCCCGGCCTCACCGCATTCGACCCGGAAAGGGGAGTGGCCGCCTTGGAAGCGGGCATGTCCGGCAACCGACCTCAGATCGTCGCCGTCGCCGGCGACCCACAACCGCTGCGCCCGCTCACCGCACCCCCCGCCGCCCCCGCACCGGCGGCCGCCGCCGACGACGCGGCGCACCGGCTCGAGGACTACGCCGGCGGTGCGCTCGCCCACCGGATGAGCGAACTGGGACTCACCCCGGCGCTGGCCGCCGACCCCGCCACCACCGTGCACAGCGCCGCCCGCCTGCTGGCGGCCGTCCCCGAGCACCGGCTGCTGCTGGCCGCGGTCCTCGACCTCCTCGCCGGCCGCCACCACGCCGGCCGGCCGGTGCCCCGGCCCGCCGAACTCGCCCGCACCCGCCGGGCACTGCTCGCCGACCACCCCGACCTGGCCGGCCACCTCACCCTCCTGGACCGTGCCCTGGAGTCCTACGGCCCGGTGCTGCGCGGCGACGTGCCCGCCACCGCCGTCCTGTTCCCCGGCGGCGACCTCGGCCCCGTCAGCGCCGTCTACAGCGGCAACCAGCTCTTCGACCCGGTCAACACCGCCGCCGCGCACGCCCTGGCCGACGCCGCCGCCCACGTGCCCGACACCGCCCGCATCCTGGAGATCGGCGCCGGCGTGGGCGGCACGACCGCCGCCGCGCTCGACGCCCTCGACGCCCGCGGCGTCACCCGCTTCGAGTACGTGTACACGGACCTGTCACCGGCCTTCCTGCAGCACGGCCGCCGCCGCTTCGGCGACCGGATCACCCCCCGGCTGCTGGACATCGAGAAGAACCCCCGCACCCAGCAGCTCGCCGCGCACACCTTCGACCTGGTCGTGGCGAGCAACGTGCTGCACGCCACCCGCGACCTGTCCCGCACCCTCGCCCACATCGAGGAACTCCTCGCCCCCGGCGGGCGGCTGCTGCTCGTCGAGATGGTCGCCCCCGCCGCCGTCTACACCCTCACCTTCGGCCTCACCGACGGCTGGTGGCGCTACGTCGACACCGACCGGCGCATGCCCCACGGCCCGCTGCTGGACGTGGCACGCTGGCGCTCGCTGCTCACGGCGCGCGGCTGGAGCCTGACGGACACCGCCCACCTGCGTGACGCGCCCGGCTGCGTCGCCCTGCTCACCTGCCGGCCGCCCGCCGCCGGCACCGACCGCACCGAGGAGATCGCCGAGGGGCTGCGCCGGATCGTGCGCGACCTGCTCGGCGACCCGTCGGCCACCGTCCCCGGCTATCTGCCCTGGCAGGAACTGGGCATCGACTCGCTCCTCAACATGGAACTGGTCCAGGCCGTCTCCCGCAGCCACGGCCCGGTACCCGCGACCACCCTGTTCGAGCACCGCACGGTCGACGACCTCGCCCGGATGCTCGCCCGCCGCACCGCCCCGGACACCACCACACCCCACGAGGACACCACCCGCCCCGGCCCCCGCCCCCTCGGCGACACCCCGCACGACGACACCCCGTACGACGACACCGGGGGCGACGACATGCGGCACGTCGACGCCGGGGCCGAGGACGGTGCGTGGGCGCGAACCGTGGCCCAGCTAATCGCCCTGGTCGCCGAACTCACCGCCCAGGACGCCGCCCTGCTCGACGCGGACAGCGACTTCCCCGCCCTGGGGGTCGACTCGCTGCTCCACGAGGAACTCACCCAGCGGCTGCGCGAGATGTTCCCCGACCGGCCGGTGCCCGCCACCCTGATCTTCGAACACCCCACCCCCCGCGCCCTGGCCCGCCACCTCGCCCCCGCACCCACCGCACCCACCGCACCACCCGCACCGCCCGCCCGGCCGGCGCCGCCCGCCCGGAACGCGGTGCCCGCCGCACCCGTGACCGCCCGGGCCGACCTGCCCGCCGCACCGCTCACCACCGCCCCCGCCGTCCCTTCCGCGCCGCCGGCCGGGACGCCGGCCCCCGCGCCCGGCGCGGCGATCGCCGTCGTCGGGCTCGCCGGCCGCTACCCCGGCGCGAAGGACCTCGACGCCTTCTGGGACCTGCTGAGTTCGGGCAGCACCCCCGTACGCGAAGTGCCCGCCGAGCGCTGGGACTGGCGCACCGCCCGCACCGCCGGCGGCGGCTACGCCCGCTACGGCTGCTTCCTCGACGACATCGACACCTTCGATGCGGCCCTGTTCCGGATCACCCCCAGGGACGCGTCCCTGATGGACCCGCAGGAGCGGCTGTTCCTCGAAGTGGCCCGCGAGGCGTTCGAACACGCCGGCTACGCCCGCCCCACCCTGACCGGCCGTCACGGCGGCCCGCGGGTGGGCGTGTTCGCCGGCGTCACCGCCAACAGCCACCTGCTGGCCCAGCACGACGCCCGCACCGCCGGCGCCGACAACCCCGAGTACGCGGTCACCGCCGCCGCCTCCGTCGCCAACCGCGTCTCCCACGCCTTCGACCTCAGCGGCCCGAGCCTGAGCGTCGACACCATGTGCTCGTCCTCGCTGACCGCGCTGCACCTCGCGTGCCGCGCCCTGCGCGACGGCGAGGCCGACCTCGCCCTGGCCGGGGGAGTCAACCTCTACCTGCACCCCGACCGGTTCACCGGCCTGTGCGCGCTCGGCATGCCCTCCCGCGGCGACCGCACCCGCAGCTTCGGCGCGGGCGGCGACGGCTTCGTGCCCGGCGAAGGCGCCGGCGCGGTCGTCCTCAAACGCCTGGACCGCGCCGAAGCGGACGGCGACACCATCCACGCCGTCATCCGCGGCACCGGCCTCAACCACGGCGGCGGCACCGGCGGCTACACCGTCCCCAACCCCCGCGCCCAGGCCGCCCTCATCGACGCCACCCTCAAGGACGCCGGCCTCGATGCGGCCGGCATCGGCTACCTCGAGGCCCACGGCACCGGCACCGAACTCGGCGACCCCGTCGAACTGCGCGCCCTGGCCCTGGCGTTCGCGCCCTCCCGGCCCGCCCGGGAACCGCTGCGCATCGGCTCCGTCAAGTCGAACATCGGCCACACGGAGGCCGCCGCCGGCATCGCCGGACTGACCAAGGCGATCCTCCAACTGCGCCACCACCGCTTCGTGCCCACCCTCAACGCCGAACAGCTCAACCCCAAACTCGACCTGGACGACGCCGCCCTGCACATCCAGCGCGCCACCGAACCCTGGAACGGTGAACGGCCGCGCCGCTGCGCCGTCAGCTCCTTCGGCGCCGGCGGCGCAGGCGCCCACGCCGTCCTGGAGGAGTACCGGACGCCGCCGCCGCAGCCCGCCGGCACCCCCGTTCCGGTGCTCGTGCCGCTCGCCGCGCCGGACGCCGACCGGCTGCGCACCGTCGCCCGCCGGCTCGCCGACACCGTCGACGCCGCCACCGCCACACTCGCCGACATCGCCCACACCCTGGCCACCGGCCGTGACGTGGGTCCCCACCGCGCCGCCGTCACCGCCCACGACCACGCCGAACTGCGCGCCGCGCTGCGCGCCCTGGCCGAGGACACCTCCCACCCGGCCCTCACCACCGCCGACCGTCCCGGCCCCGACACACCCGGCGACGCCGGCGAGTACGAGGGCGACGGCGGGCACGGTGCCGCGCGGGCCTGGGTCACGCACGGCACCTACCGGGCCCCCGCGGGCCCGGCACGGCGGGTGCCGCTGCCCCCCACCCCCTTCGCCCGCATCCCCTGCACCGTCCCCGGCGCCGGCCGCCCGGCGGCCGAGCGGCCCTCCGCCATGCCGCTCACCGACACCGTCCGCGTGCCCGCCGCCCGCACCGTCACCGCCCGCCTCGGCGGCGCCTCACGCTGGGTCCGCGACCACGTCGTCGACGAACAGATGCTGCTGCCCGGCGCGTTCCACCCCGAACTCGTCCACGAAGCGCTGATCGCCGCCGACGAGAACCCCTACCGCACCGAGATCTGCGACCTCGCCTGGCCCCGGCCCGCCACCGGGCTGCCCATGACCGTCACCACCCACCTCGAAGAACCCGACACCCACGGCGAGCGCCGCTTCACCACCACCGTCGAGGGCACCGTCGTCGCCCAGGGCACCACCCGGCCCCGGCCGGCCGCCGGCGCCACCGCCCCCCTGCGCCCCCACCTCGTCTACCGGCCCGCCGACCTCGACGCCCGCCTGGAAGGCCACGACACCGGCACCGACGCCTTCTACCAGGCCTTCGCCGCCCACCACTTCACCTACGGGCCGCTGTACCGCACCGTACGGCGGGCCGCCGTGCACGGCGAGGAGACCACCGCCGAACTGCGCCTGCCACCGGGCGAGGACACGGACGGACGCCATGTGCTGCACCCCGCCCTCCTCGACGGCGCCTGCCAGAGCGCCGCGTACCTGCTGCTCACCCAGACGCCCGGACCCCGCCGGCTGCGCCCCCTGACCATCGGCCGGCTCACCGTCCACCAGCCCGCCACCACCGGCGCCTACGTCCACACCCGCCGCGTCAGGCGCGACGACGCCGCCGGCGTCCACGTCTTCGACCTGTGCCTGATCGACCCCGGCAACGGCGAGGTCCTCGCCGAGATCGACGGCTTCCGTATCCGCGTGGACACCGTCGCACCGCCCGCCGCCACCACCGCACACCCCGAACCGGCCCCCGCACCGCCCCACCCGGCGCCCGTGCCGCTGGCCGGCTACCGCCTGGGCTGGCACACCGCCCCCGTCGGCGACGACACCCGCGCCGGCACCGACGGACCGCTGTGGCTGATCGGCGACGGCTCCGGCACCCTCGCCGCCCACACCCGCAGCCGCATCCCCGCCGCCGCCCTGCTCGAACCGGGCCCCGGCCTCGACGAGAAGCAGCTCGAACAGACAGCCACCCGCACCGGCACACCGGCGACCGTACTCATCGACCTCACCCACCTCACCCACCCCGACCACCCCGGCCTCGGCACCACCCCGCTGCGCCTCGAACAGACCGCGGCCGCCTGGGAACACTTCACCACCACCGCACTCACCCCCCTGTTCACCCTGCTGCGCACCCTCGTGCGCAGCCGCGCCCTGGACGGCGCCCGCATCCTGCTGGTCACCCGCACCGGCACCGACGGCCACCTCACCCCCCTCGTGCGCGCCCTGCACAGCCTGATGCGCACCGCCGCGGGGGAGACCGGCCGGTTCACGCTGCGGCTGGCCACCCTCGACGCCGCCTGGGCGTCGGCGAACCCGCAGGCCGCCCACACCGCCCTCCTGACGGAGACCGCCGCCGACGACGGCGACTGGACCCGCCTGGGCCCCGCCGGCCTGCGCCGCACCGCCGCCCTCACCCGCGCACCCGAGCCGGCCCCCGCCACCGGCACCACCCTCCTGGACCCGGACGGCACCTACCTGATCACCGGCGGACTGGGCGGACTGGGACGGCACATCGCCGCCGGCATCCTGCACCGGGCCCCCACCGCACGGCTCGTCCTGATCGGCCGCTCCGAACAACCGGACGGGCCGGCCCTCGAGGCCCTGCGCCGCGCCGCCGCCGGCGACGACCGGATCGTCTACCGCCGCTGCGACGCCACCGACCCCCGGCAGGTCGCCGACCTCGCCACCCACCTCGCCGACAGCCGCATCCGCCTGCACGGCGTCGTCCACGCGGCCGGCGTACTGCGTGACCAGTTCCTGCGCGGCAAGACACCCGAAGCGGTCCAGGCCGTGTGCCGCAGCAAAATACTCGGCGCGCTCCACCTCGACGCCGCCCTCGCCGACCACCCGCTGGACTTCTTCGTCCTCGCCTCCTCCCTCGCCTCCCTCGTCGGCAACCAGGGCCAGAGCGACTACGCCTTCGCCAACGGCTTCCTCGACCAGTTCGCCCACCAGCGCGCCCGGTGGGCCGCCCGCGGCCTGCGCCCCGGCCGCACCCTGACCGCCGGCTGGCCCGTCCTCGCCGACGCGGGCACGGCCCCCGCCCCCGACACCCTGCGCTACCTCGAACAGGCCTACGGCCTCAAGCCGGTCGCCACCCGCGACGCGGTGGCCGCCCTGTGGCCCCGGCTCACCGCGGCGACCACCCCCGACACCGCCTACATCGCCCTCGTCGCCGGCGACCACACCGTCTGGGACCGGACCCTGTCCACCACCGCCGCTGAAGAGGCACCCGCCGCCGCGCCCGCGCCCGTCACGGCAGCCACCCCGGCACAAGCCACCCCGGCGCAGGCCACCCCGGCGCAGGCCGCCACGGCGCAGGCCACCGCGGCAGAGGCCGCCACGGCGCCGGCCGCCCTGCGCTGGCTGAGCGAACGCGTCGCCGAGGCCGTCGGCGTACGGCCGGAGGCGATCGACCCCGACGCCCCGCTCACCGACTACGGCGTCGACTCCATCTCCCTGATGCGCCTGAGCCGCATGCTCGAGGACGACCTGGGCCGCATCCCCCTGTCCGTCCTGCTCGACAGCGCAAGCCTGCGGGAACTGACCGACCGTCTGCTCACCGACATGGGCCCGCAGCTGACCGCCGCCGTCACCGCGGACACCGCACCCGCCCCTGCCACCAGGGCCGCCCCGCAAGCACCCGCACCCGCACCCGCAGCCGTGCCCGTGCCCGTGCCCGTGGCCGGTGTCGACGACGAGCGGACCGCCCCGCTGCCCGACCGGCTGGTGGGCATGTGGGCCGCCGACCAGGGTGCCGCACCCCACGCCCCGTACAACATCAGCCTGGCGTGGCGGCTGCCCGCCACCGCCGACCGCGAGGCCCTGCGGGACGCCGTCGCCGCCCTGGTGCGCCGGCACCCGGTGCTCGGCTGCCGCGTACGGCCCCACGACGGCGCCCCCGCCTTCCTCCCCGCCGCCCCGGACACGGCCGCTCTCGTCACCCGCGTGGTCACCGAGGACGCTGTCGGCCAGGCCGTCAGGGACGAGGCGGACCGGCGGCTCGACACCTCCGCCGGGCCGCTGCTGCGCGCCGTCCTGTGGGAGCCGCAGGACAGCGGCGGGCAGGGCCCCGTCCTCCAGCTGACCACCCATCACATCGCCGTCGACGGACGCTCCGCCGAACTGCTCCGCGAGGACCTCGCCGCCCTCTACGCCGCCGCCACGCACGGCGGCCCCGTACCGGAACCCGCCCTCTCCTTCGCCCGCGTGCTGCGCCGCGAGCTCGAGGCCGGCCCGACCGACGCCCAGGAGGACGAGCGGTACTGGACACAGCGGCTGGCCGGCGGCGCGGCCCAGGGCGTGCTGTTCCCCGGCGGCGGGGAGCGGGCCGGGGCCGCGGGAGCGCACCGCGAGTACCGGATGCCGCCCGCCCTGTCGCAGAGCCTCGCCCAGGTCGCGCAGAGCGCCGGCGTGCCGCCGTTCACGGCGCTGCTCGCCACGTTCGCCGCGGCGCTGTCCCGGACCACCGGGCACCGCTCGTTCCTCGTCGCCGTCCCCACCTACGGACGCACCTCGCAAGAGGAGGAGACCGGCGTCGGCTGCTTCGTCAGCACCGTGCCGCTGCGGATCGACATCGATCCCGGCCGGCCGGTCGCCGACTGGCTGAAGGACCTCAACCAGGAGGTGCGCGGCGCGCTCGGGCACGCCCGGCTGCCCTACCCGCGCCTGGTCGAGCTGTGCCGGGCGGCGGGCGGCGAGGACGCCGTGCCCACCGTCACGCTCGCCTACCAGAACTGGCAGCGCCCCGGCGGCGCCCGGACACCGGACGGATGGGAGCCGGTGTACCGGCGCGGGCAGCGCGGGCACTTCGACCTCGGCCTGGAGGTGACCGACACCCTGGCCGGCACGGAGATCCTCGCCAACCACCGCACCGCCGTCCTGGACGCCGCGCAGGTCGACGCCTTCGTCGAGGACCTGCGACGCACGGCGGCCGAACTGGCCCGCCGCCCCGCCACGGTGGGGGAGCTGCTCGACCCCGCGACCGGGACCCTCGTCGGACGCTTCGCGGCCACCGTGCGCCGCTGCGCCCGGGCGACGGCCGTGGAGGACGCGCACGGCAGCCTCAGCTACGCCGAACTCGACGCGCTCTCCGACGACATCGCGCACCGGGTGTCGGAACTGGCCGCGCCCGGTGCCCCCGTCGCCGTACTGATGCACCGCAGCATGCGGCTGCCGGCCGTCCTGCTGGGCATCCTCAAGAGCGGACGCCCCTATGTGCCGCTGGACGACTCCTACCCGAGCGAACGGCTGAAGCTGGTCGTCGGCGACGCGGGATGCGAGGTGGCCGTCGCCGACCGCGAGCTGACCTGGCTGCTGCCGCAGCGGCTGCGGATCGTCGACCCCACCGCCCCCACCTCCCTCGTCGACGCCGGGGCACGGGCGGGGCGGGCGCGGGACGCGGCGGTGTGCACGCCGGACGACCTCGCCTACGTGATGTTCACCTCGGGCAGCACCGGACGGCCCAAGGGCGTCCCGGTCACCCATGCCAACGTCGTGCACACCCTGGAGGCGATCGCCCGTACGGTCGGCATCACGCAGGACGCCCCCGGGCGGCTGCTGGCGGTCACCACCCTCTGCTTCGACATCTCCGTCCTCGAACTGTTCCTCCCGCTCCTGGTCGGCGGCACCGTCGTGATCGCCGAACGCGCGGACGTCATCGACGCCCGCCGGCTGGGCCGGCTGCTCGAGCAGCGGGCCGTCACCGCCATGCAGGCCACCCCCGCCGGCTGGCAGTTGCTCGTGGACGGCGGCTGGAGCGGCCGGCGGGAACTGACCGCACTGTGCGGCGGTGAGGCCCTGCCGCCCAACCTCGCCGCCGCGCTCGCCGAACGCACCGGCAGCCTGTGGAACGTCTACGGCCCCACAGAAGCGACCATCTGGTCCACCATCGGGCCGGTCACGGCCGGCGGCCCCGTCCACCTGGGCGAGCCGGTCGGCGCCACCGACCTGCTCGTCACCGACACCGCCACGACCCGCGAGGCGGCGGTGGGGGAGAGCGGCGAACTGTGGATCGGCGGACCCGGCGTGGCCCGCGGCTACTGGCAGCGGCCGCAGCTGACGGCCGAACGGTTCACCGGCCACCCGCTGCGGCCCGAGGGCGGCGGCCGCTGGTTCCGCACCGGCGATCTCGTACGCCGCGACGCGGAGGGCCGGCTGACCTTCCTCGGCCGGGCCGACAGCCAGGTCAAGGTCCGCGGCCACCGCATGGAACTGGGCGAGATCGAGACCGTGCTGGGCGGCCACCCGGCGCTCGCCCGCGTCGTGGTCACCGTGCACGGCGAGGGCCCCTCCGCCCGGCTGCTGGCCATCGCCGTCCCGCGCGCCGGCACCGCCCTGCCCGACATCGGCGCCCTGCGCGAGTACGCCTCCGCGGCGCTGCCGCCGTGGATGCTGCCCGACCGTCTCGTCGCCGCGGAACAACTCCCGCTCACACCCAACCGCAAGGTCGACCGGCAGGCGGCAGCACGCCTCGCCGACACACCCGCACCCGCATCCGCATCCGCATCCGCATCCGCATCCGCATCCGCATCCGCATCCGCATCCGCATCCGCATCCGCATCCGCATCCGCGCCTGCGCCGGCCCCGGCCGACGCCGTACCCGTAACCGCGCCGGCCCCGGCCGACGCCGCACCCGCACCCGGACCCGATTCGGCATCCGCGCCCGTCGGGCGTGCGGAGATCGCGGACCGGGTCGGCGCCCTGTGGGGGGAGCTCCTCGAACTCGACGACGTACCGGGCAACCGGAGGTTCTTCGACCTGGGTGGCAACTCCCTGCTGCTGGGGCGGCTCTTCGCCCGCCTCGACGACGCCTATCCCGGCGCCGCGCTCGAGCTCGCCGACCTGTTCGCCCGGCCGACCCTCGACGACCTCGTCGGCCTGCTCACCGCCCGCCTGGGCGGCGACACGGGCCCGGCCCCCGCCGACCGGCCGGGAACCGCCCCGGTGCCCGCCCGCCCCTCCCGCCGTGAGCTGCGGCGCGCGTTTCGACTCGGAGACGAACGATGACCACACCGCCCAGCGGCCCCGACCTCGGGCAGGACCCGAACGCCGTCGCCGTCGTCGGCATGGCCTGCCGGTTCGGGCCCGCCACCTCCGTCGAACGGCTGTGGGAACTGCTCGAGCAGCAGCGCACCGGTATCCGCCGCTACAGCGCCGACGAGCTGATCGCCCTCGGCCACGACCCGGCGACCGTGCGGCACGAAGCGTTCGTGCCGGCCGGGGCCGTACTGGAGGACGCCGACGCCTTCGACGCCGAGTTCTTCGGCTACAGCGCCCAGCACGCCGAATGGCTCGACCCCCAGCAGCGGCTGCTGCTGGAGGTCGCCTGGCACGCCTTGGAGGACGCCGGGTTCGCCCCCGACGCCACCGGCCTGCGCACCGGCGTGTACGTCTCCGTCGGCCAGCCCGTCCACCCCCCGGTCCGGATCACCGAACTCGACGCCGCCGGGATGATGCGGTTCTCCTCCACCGACAAGGACTTCGCGGCCGGCCGCATCTCCTACAAACTCGGCCTGACCGGACCGAGCATGAGCGTGCAGTCCGCCTGCTCCAGCACCCTGGTCGGCCTGCACCTGGCCGCCGAGGGCCTCCTCGCGGAGGAGTGCGACCTCGCGGTGGTGGCCGGCGCGTCGCTGCACTTCCCGCAGGCCGGCTACCTCGCCGCCCCCGGCATGATCCTCTCGCCGAGCGGCGAGTGCCGCCCCTTCGACGACACCGCCGACGGCACCGTGTTCGGCAACGGCGGCGGCGCGCTCGTCCTGCGCCGCCTCGCCGACGCGCTGCGCGACGGCGACCCGGTGCGCGCCGTGCTGCGCGGCAGCGCCGTCGGCAACGACGGCGCCCGCAAGATGGACTACCACGCGCCCTCCCCGAGGGGCAGGAGGCGGTGATCCGCGAGGCGCTGGCCGTCGCGGGCGTCGACCCGCACTCGGTGGGCTGCCTGGAGACCCACGGCACCGGCACCCCGATGGGCGACCCGATCGAATTCGCCGCCCTGGAACGGGTCTACGGCGGCGACCGCCCGCACCCGGCGGCCGTCGGCTCGGTCAAGTCCGTCCTCGGCCACCTCAACACCGCCGCCGGCGTCGCCGGTGTCATCAAGGCCGTCCTGGCCCTCGAACACGCCACCGTGCCCCGCCAGGTCCCCTTCACCGCACCCAACCGCGCCCTCGGCGGCACGGGCGGCCTGCGCATCGCCTCCCCGGACACCCCCGCCGACGGCTGGCCGGTGCCCGACGGGCCGCGCCGCGCCGCCGTCAGCTCCTTCGGCATCGGCGGCACCAACGCCCACGCCGTCCTCGAACAGGCCCCGTCCACCACCCACCCGCAACAGCCCCCACACACCGGACAGGCAGGACAGCCCCAACCGGCAGAGCACGCCGGGCAGGACGCCGGCGACGGCCCGGCGCGGTGGGCCCTGCTGTCCGCCCACACCGAGACCGCGCTGCGCACCTGGGCCGGCGCGCTGGCCGGCCCGGCCGGCCGGCTGCCGCTCGCCGACGTCGTGCACACCCTGCGCACCGGCCGCAGCCACCGGCGCGTGCGCTGCGCCCTGTCCGCCGCGACCCCCGGCGAACTCGCCGCCAAACTCCGCGCCCTGGCCGACGGCGGGGACCTGGCCGCCGACGAGGCGCCCAAGGACCTGCACCCCTGGCTCACCGGCCAGGGGCCGCTGCCCGACGCCGGACCGGAGAGCCACCCCGCCCGCCGCGTCCGGCTGCCCGGCTACCCCTTCGCCCGCACCCGCTGGCCCCGCCCCGGCGACGACGGACAGACACGCACCGTGCGGCCCGACGAACCGGTGGCCGCCGACCATGTGGTGGCCGGCCGGCCCGTGCTGCCCGCCGCCGCCCAGCTCGACCTCGCCCTCAGGGCCGCCCGCCGCAGCACCCCCGAGGCCACCGGACTGGCCGACATCGCCTTCCACCGCCCGGTCGAGGTCACCGCCCCGGTGACCCTGCGCACCGTCGCCGACGGCGACACCCTGCGGATCGTCTCCGACCACACCCACACCCAGGCCCGCGTCGTCACCGACCCCGCCGCGCCGCCCGCACCGCTCGATGCGGCCGCCCTGTCCGCCGCCCACCCCGACAGTGCCGAACCGGCCGAGCTGTACCGCTACTTCGAGGACAACGGCGTCTGCTACGGCCCCGCCTTCCAGGTGCTGCGCGAACTGCGGCACGGCCCCGGCGGCGCCCTCGCCAGGGTCGCCGCGACCGCGGCCGCCCCCGCCGACGCCGACGGGCAGATCCTGTCGCCGTACGTCCTCGACGGAGCCCTGCAGACCGTGATCGGCTGCGTGCTGCGTGAGGACCTCGGCGGGCAGACGTTCATCCCGTTCGCCGTCGACGCGCTGAGCGTCCACGGCCCGCTGCCCGACGAGGTGTGGGTGCAGGTACGCCCGCGGCGCCTGGCCGGCGGCGGCCGCCAGGTCCGCAAGTACGACGTGACGGTCGGCGCACCGGACGGCACACCGGCCCTCACCCTCACCGGACTTGCCCTGCGCCCCACCGGACCCGCACCCGCCGCTTCCGCCGGGCCTGCCGCCTCCGTCGCTTCCGCCGGGCCTGCCGGGTCCGTCGCTTCCGCCGGTTCGGTGCCGGTCGTCCCCCAACTGCCGGCCGGGGTGCACCTGTTCACGCCCGCCGATGTGCCCCTCGCCCCTGATACCGACCCGGCCGCCGGGTCGGCCGGGTGGGGCGGGCCGCTCGTCGTCATCGGTGAGGCCCCCCTGGAGGGTGCCGACCTGCGCCTGCCCGACCCGCCCGACGCCGGCGCCGCCGCCGCCACCGGCGCGGACCTCGCCGCACGCCTGCCCGACGGCGGCGTGCCGGTCATCGTGTGGCCGCTGTCGGCCACCACCCCCGCCCCCGGCCCGGGATCGGACGCGCTGCGCGTGCTGGCCCTGCTGCGCGCCCTGTTGGGTCCGCTCGCCAGGCGCGGCGCCCGGATCGTCGTCCCCCACCCCGCGGGCGCCTTCGACGACGCGGCCGCCGTCACCGGCAGCGGCCTGGCCGCCCTGGGCCGTTCACTCGCCGGGGAGAACCCGCGCTTCCACCTCACCGCCCTGGCCCTCGACCCCGGCACCACACCCGCCGCCCTGACCCGCGCCGTGCGGGCAGCGGCAGCCCACCCGCCCGCCGCACACAGGCTGATCACCGGTCACCAAGGCGCCCTCGCCGAGCCGGTGCTGCGCCCCCTGACCGTCCCGGCACCCGCCGGCCCGGCGTTCCGCCACGGCGGCCGCTACTGGATCAACGGCATGGGAGCCCTGGCCGCGCTGCTGGCCGGCCACCTCGCCGACACCTACGCCGCGCACATCGTCGTCACCGGCCGCTCCCCGGCCGAGGGCGGACGCGCCGCCGAGATCGCCCGCCTGTCCCGGCGCGCGGCCCGCACCGGCGGCTCCGTGACCTACCACCGGCTCGACAGCACCGACGCGGCGGCCGTGCGGGCCCTCGCCGACCGCCTGCACGGCGAGGGCACCGTCCACGGCGTCCTGCACTGCGCCGGCACACTGCGCGACTCCTTCGTCCTGCGCAAGGACAGCGCCGACGCCGACGCCGTGATCGCCGCCAAACTCGCCTCGGCCGCCGCACTGGACGAGGCCACCGCCCACTGGCCGCTGGACTGCTTCGTCGTCTACTCGTCCGTCTCCGGCGCCCTCGGCAGCCCCGGCCAGGCCGACTACGCCTTCGCCAACGCCGCCGCCGACGAACTGCTCACCCGCCGCGCCCGCCGCGTCACCTCCGGCACCCGGCACGGGCGTTCGCTCTCCATCGCCTGGCCCTACTGGACCGACGGCTCCATGCGCACCGGCGGCGACGCCGACCAGATCCTCGGCGCGTTCGGCATGCGCCCGATGCCGGCCGACGTGGGCCTGGCCGTCCTCGAGACGCTCCTCGGCGCCCCGAAGGACCAGGCCCCCGCACCCGCGCCCGTCGTCCTGTACGGGGACCTGCCCCAACTGCGCACCTCCTTCCCCCTCCTGACCGGCCCCGAGCCCACACCGGCCCCGGCCGCACAGGCTCCGACCGCCCAGGCTCCGGCGGTCCCGGCCGCGCAGGCCGGGCCCGTGGATGCCGGGGCTGCCGCGGCCGCCGGGGCGGGGGCGCTGGAGGACCGGCTGCGGGCCGCCGTCGCCGAGGCCACCCGTACCCCCGTCGCCGACGTGACCCCCGACAGGCCCTTCGACGACCTCGGCATCGACTCGCTGCTCGCCATCCGCGTCGTCGAACTGCTGGAGAAGGACTTCGGCCGGCTCTCCAAGACGCTGCTCTTCGAATGCCGTTCGGTCGCCGAACTCACCGAGCACCTCCTCGAGGAGTTCCCCGAGCGGTGCGCCGAGCTCACCGGCACCACCACCGCAGCCGCCACCACCGGCACCGGAACGGCCACCACCGGAACCGCCGGTACCGGGCCGGTCACCGCGCCCGCCGACCCGCCGCTTCCGGCGGAGGAGCCGCCCGCGTCCTCCACCGCCCCGCTGGACACCACGCCCGCGCCCGCCTCGCCGGCCGGTGCCACCGGACAGGACGAACTGCCCGGCGGCAGCGGGGACATCGACCCGCGGGCCGTGGCGATCATCGGCGTCGCCGGACGTTTCCCCGAGGCCGAGGGCCTGGACGAACTGTGGGCCAACCTCCTCGCCGGACGCGACAGCATCACCGAGGTGCCGCGCGAACGCTGGGACGCCGAGGCCCTCTACGACCCCGACCGCTCACGCGTGGACCGCACCTACACCAAGTGGGGCGGCTTCCTTCAGGGCGTGGAGAACTTCGACGCACCGCTGTTCAGCATCTCGCCCCGCGAGGCCGGCACCGTCGACCCGCAGGCCCGGCTCTTCCTGGAGGCATGCTGGGCCGCGCTGGACGATGCCGGATACACCCCCGACACCCTCGTGAACACCGGCGACCCCGTGCACCGCAAGGACGTCGGCGTGTTCGTCGGCGCCATGTACGGCGAGTACCAGCTGCACGAGGCGGAGGAGCGGCTGCGCGGCAACCCGGTCCTGGCCAACAGCGCCTATTGGTCCATCGCCAACCGTGTCTCGTACTTCTTCGACTTCCAGGGCCCCAGCACGGCCGTCGACACCGCCTGCTCCTCGGCGCTCACCGCGATCCACCTGGCGGTGGAGTCGCTGCGCGCCGGCAGTTCGAAGGTCGCCGTCGCCGGCGGCGTCAACGTCCTGATCCACCCCAACAAGTACTTCATGCTCGGCCAGGGCAGGTTCGCCGCAGGCGACGGACGCTGCCGCAGCTTCGGCGCGGGCGGCGACGGCTACGTCCCCGGCGAGGGAGTCGGCGCGTTCGTGCTCAAACCCCTCGGCGACGCACTGCGCGACGGCGACCACATCCACGCCGTCATCCGCGGCACCGCCGCCAACCACGGCGGCCGCACCAACGGCTACACCGTGCCCAACCCGCGCGCCCAGGCCGACCTGGTCACCAAGGCGCTGCGCGACGCGGGCCTGGCGGCCGGCGATCTCGACTACGTCGAGGCGCACGGCACCGGCACCGCACTCGGCGACCCCATCGAGATCCGCGGCCTGGTCTCCGCGTTCGCCCGCGACGGCGTCAAGGGCCCCGGCGACCTGCCGATCGGGTCCGTGAAGTCGAACGTCGGCCACCTGGAGTCGGCGGCCGGCGCGGTGGCGCTGGCGAAGGTCCTGCTGCAGATGCGGCACCGCACCCTGGTGCCCTCCCTGCACGCCACCCCCGCCAACCCCGAGATCGACTTCGGCCGGGTCCCGTTCACCGTGCAGCAGAGCACCGCACCGTGGCACACCCGCGACGGGTCACCACGCCCGCTGCGGGCGGGCATCAGCTCCTTCGGCGCCGGCGGCGCCAACGCGCACATCGTCGTCGAGTCCCCGCCCCCCACCGCGCCCCGCCCGCCGAGCGGGCCCCAGCAGGTCGTGGTGTTCCTGTCCGCCCGCACCGACCAGGCCCTCACCGACACCGCACGCCGCCTGCACCGCCACCTCACCGGCGCCCGCGCCTCCGGCCAGGAGCCGCGCCTGGCCGACATCGCCCACACCCACGCCGTCGGACGCCCCGCCCTGGAACGCCGGGCCGCCCTCGCCGCCGACTCCCTCGACGCACTGCTCGCCTCCCTCGAAGCCCTCGCGGCGGGCCGCCCCCGCCCCTGGCGGCGCACCGAGGCCGCCGCCGACGACCCGGTACGGGTGTGGCTCGACGGAGGCCGCATCGACCGCGCCACGGTCAGCGGCGCCGGGCCCGGTGCCCGCCGCATCCCGCTGCCGCACTACCCCTTCGAACGCATCCGCTGCTGGTACGACCTGCAGATCGAGCACCTCCACCACAAGGGCCTGGGCACCGTCACGGGCGAACCGGCCCTGTCCCGCCCCCACCTGCGCGACTTCGGCCGCCCCCACACACCGGACCCCGCACCGGAGCCGGCGACCGCGCCGGAACCCGCGCCCGTGCCGCGCCGTGCACCGGAACCCGCGTCCGTGCCGCGCCGTGCACCGGAACCCGCGCCCGTGCCGCGCCGTGCACCGGAGCCCGCGGCCCCCCCCGCTCCCGCCCTCGCCCTCGTGCCCCGCCCGGCCCCGGCACCCTCGCCGGCGGCGGGCCCCGTGCCGCTGCCCGCGACCGACCGGCCCGACCCACAGGAGATTCCACCCATGACCCGTGACCGCAAGATCTCCCTCCGGCCGCTGGGCACGGCGCCCGCCCCGGCCCCGGCGCACGCGGCGGCGCCCGCCCCGGCCCCCGCCCCGGCCCCGGCCCCCGCCGCACCCGTCGCCCCGGTCGCTGTCGTGGTCGACCCGGCGACGGCGGACCGGGTCGCCGAGGAGGTCGGCGACGTGCTCGCCGGGGTGCTCTACATGGAGCCCGCCGATCTCGACCCGGAGCAGAGCTTCCAGATGCTCGGCGTCGACTCGATCCTCAGCGTCGAGTTCATCGCCCTGGTCAACGCCAAGTACGCCACCGACATCAAGGCCACCGAGCTGTACGACCACCCGACGCCGGCCGCGTTCGCCCGCCATGTCGCCGCGACGCTGGGCGGCACCCCACCCCCCGCCCCGGCCCCCACGCGACCACCCCCGCCCCGGCGGCCCCTGCCCCGGTGGCCCCGGCCGTGCCCGCCCCCGCATCGGTGGCGCCGGCTCCGGCACCGGTGGCCCCGGCGGGGGAGCGGACGGCGGCCGTCCTGGAGACCCTGCGCGAGCAGCTGGCCCAGACCCTGTACTGCGACGTGTGGGACATCGACACCGACGCCACGTTCAACAGCCTGGGCCTGGACTCGATCCTCGGCGTCGAGTTCGTCGCGTTCCTCAACAACGCCTACGGCCTCGACGAGAAGGCCGGCGTCCTCTACGACCACCCGAGCCTGGCCGCCCTCGCCGCCCACATCACCTCCCGCACCACCCCCCAGACGGCCGGCGCCGTCCCGGCCGGCGCCGTCCCGGCCGGCAGCGTCAGCGCGGCCGACCTCGACGCGCTGCTGGCCGCCGTACGCGACAACCGGCTCACCGTCGAGCAGGCCCTTGCCCTGCTGCCCCAGCACACCTGAGAGGACGACCACAGACCATGACAGAGGAAGAGATCTTCGCCGTCATCCGCGCCCAGATCGTCGACGTACTGCCCGAGACGGCCGGCCTCGACATCACCCTCGACCACAGCATGCGCGACCTCGGCGCCAACTCCATCGACCGCATGGACGTGGTGATCGCGGCCCAGGACGAGCTCGGCATCACCGTGCCGGGCGCGGCCCTGACCCGGGCCGAGGACCTGCGTTCCCTCGTCGCCGTCTTCCGCTCGCACCTGAGCACCCACGCGTGAGAGCGCTGCCCGGCCCCGTGGCCGTCACCGCCGCCGCGGTCCTCACCCCGCTCGCCGAGGACCTGGACGGCTTCACCGCCGCCCTGCTCGCCGGCCGCAGCGCGGTGACCCTCGGCGGCGAGGACACCGCCCTGCCCGTCGCCGCCCTCGACGGCTTCGACCTGGCCGCCTGGGCCGACCGGCACCTGCCCGGGGAAGACGCCACCGCGGCCCGGCTGCGCAAGGTCGCCGGCCGGGCCGCGCTGCCCGCCCGCACCGCCGCCTGCGTCGCGCTGCGCGCCGTGCGCGACGCGCGGCTGACCGGGGAGCAACTCGCCGACGGCACCGCGCTGATCGTCGCCGGCAGCAACCTCGCCCTCGCCCACCAGGCGGCAACCGTCCTGGGCCACGACCGGGCCCCCGGCCGGCTGCGCGCCTCCTACGCGCTGACCCACCTCGACGTGGACACGGTCGGCGCGGTCAGCGAGCTCACCGGCATCCGCGGCGAGGGCTGGGCGCTGGGCGGCGCGTCGGCCAGCGGCACCCTCGCCCTCGTCCAGGCCGCCCGCACCGTCGCCGCCGGCTGGGCAGAACGCGTCCTGGTCGTCGCCCCGGTCGCCGAACTGTCCCCGGTGGAGACAGAGGCGCTGCGCCGCACCGGCGCGATGGCCCACGAGCACTTCCGTGACGAACCCGCCCGCATGTGCCGGCCCTTCGACGCCGCACGCCAGGGCTTCGTCCGCGGCGAGGGGGCCGCCGCGCTCGTCCTGGAGAACCCGCACGCGGCCCGCCGCCGCGACGCCCCGGTCCTGGCCGAGATCACCGGGCACGGCCAGCGCCTGGACGCCCGGCGCGGCACCGAACCCGACGCCGACGGCCAGGCGGCCGCCATGCACGCGGCCCTGGCCACCGCCGGTCTCGAGCCCGCCGACATCGACTACGTCAACGCGCACGGCACCGGCTCCGTCCTGGGCGACACCACGGAAGCGGCCTCCCTCACCACGGTGTTCGGCGCCCGCACCTCGCTGCGCGTCAACTCCACCAAACCGCTGACCGGTCACTGCCTGTCGGCGGCCGGCCTGATCGAGGCCGCCGCCACCGTCGCGCAACTGCGGGCGGGCACCGTGCACCCCAACGTGAACCTGGAACAGCCCGACACCGCCGTGCCGCTGGCCGGCCGCACCGCCGAACACCTGCCGCTGCGCACCGCGCTCAGCAACAGCTTCGCCTTCGGCGGCATCAACGCCTCCGTGGTGATCCGCCTCCCCGAACCCCGGCCCTGAAAACAACCAGAACCTGTAGTTACGGAGAAGACCAATGAAGCAGGTCGGCATCGAAGCCATCAACGCCTACTGCGGTGAGACCTACATCGACGTGCCGACCCTGTTCGCGGCCCGCGGCCTCGACGACAGCCGGATCGGCAACCTGATGATGGCCCGCAAGAGCGTCGCACTGCACTGCGAGGACGCCGTGTCCTTCGCCGTCAACGCCGCCAAACCCATCATCGACGCCCTCACCGACAGCGAACGCGACGCGATCGAACTGCTCATCGTCGGCACCGAGTCGGGCGTCGACTTCGGCAAGTCGCTGGCCACCTACGTCCACGACCACCTCGGACTGCCCCGCAGCTGCCGCCTGTTCGAGACCAAGCAGGCCTGCTACAGCGGCACCGCCGCCCTGCAGATGGCCGCCGCCACCGTCGCCGCCAGCCCCTTCGAGGGCACCAAGGCCCTGGTCATCAGCAGCGACGTGGCCCGCCCCGTCCCGCACACCTACGTCGAACCCAGCCAGGGCGCCGGCGCGGTGGCCATGCTCGTCGGCGACCGTCCCGTCGTCGCCGCCTTCGACCCGGGCGCCAACGGCTTCCACTCCTACGAAGTCATGGACACCTGCCGCCCCGACCCCGAGGCCGAGGCCGGCGACACCGACCTGTCCCTGCTCACCTACATCGACTGCCTCAAGGGCTCCTTCACCGACTACGCCCGCAAGGTCGAGGGCGCCGACTTCCTCGACACCTTCGACCTGCTCGCCATGCACACCCCCTTCCCCGGCATGGTCAAGGGCGCCCACCGGGCCGCCCTGCGGAAACTGAAGAAGGGCCTGGCCCCCAGGCCGTCGAGGACGACTTCACCACCCGCCTCGGCCCCGCGATCCGATACCCGCAGCAGGTCGGCAACATCTACGCCGGCACCGTCCACCTCGCCCTCGCCTCCACCATCGACCACGCCGTCATCGACCGCGAACACCGCGTCGGCGTCTTCTCCTACGGCTCCGGCTGCGCCTCCGAGTTCTACAGCGTCACCATCACCCCCGCATCCCAGGCCGCCGTCCGCGCCATGGGCATCCGCGAAGCACTCGACGCACGCTACGAGCTGAGCATGGACGAGTACGACGCGCTGCTCACCGCCACCGCCGAACTCAAATTCGGCATGCGGGAGTTCACCTTCGACCTCGACCGCTTCCCGCAGATCACCAAGGAACGCTTCACCGGCGGACGCCGCCTCGTGCTCGCCGCGGTCCGCGACTACCACCGCGAGTACGTGTGGCTCGACGGAGGCACCCGATGACCGCCGTGACCCTCACCCGCGCCCGCGGCGTCATCCGCGCCCGCCTCGACGCGCCCGAACGCCGCAACGCCATCACCCCCCTGCTCCTGGACAACCTCCACGCCGCCCTCGACGCCGCGGAGGCCGACACCACCTGCCGCGTCCTGGTCCTGTCCGCGAGCGGCGACGACTTCTGCGCCGGGACCGACCTGTCGGGCGGCGTGCCCGACACCCTGCCCGCCCCGGGCGACACCGGCGAACTCCCGTACTGGCGGCTGCTGGAACGCCTCACCAGCACCCCCGTCGTCACCGTCGCCGTCGTCGACGGCCACGCCCACGCCGGCGGCGTGGGCCTGGCCGCCGCCTGCGACCTGGTCATCGCCGGCCCCCGCGCCCGCTTCCGGCTCACCGAGGCCCTGGTCGGCCTCGTGCCTGCCATGGCATGGCCGTTCGTGGCCCGCCGCACCGGCGAGCAGCGCGCCTTCACCGCGACCCTGCTCGCCGAGGACCTCGACCCGGCCGCCGCCCACGCCTGCGGCCTGGCCGACGAGGCCACCGACGACGCCGAAGGCGCACTGCGCCGCACCCTGGTCCACCTCAGCCGCGTCGACCGGTCCACCACCGGCGCGCTCAAGACCTGGCGGACACGGCTGTTCCCCCGCGACGAACACCTCGGCGCCGACGCCGCACACACCTTCCTCACCCGCCTCACCGACCCCCACGTCCACCGGCTCCTCGGCCGCGTCACCGCCCCGGAGCGTGCGGCATGACCACCCCCGCGACCAGCGCCGCCGCGCCCGTCGTACGGCTGACCCGCGAAGGACCCGTGGCCGTCGTCACCCTCGACGACGCCGAGGGCCGCAACACCTTCTCGCCCGCCCTGACCGCACAACTCGTCGACTGCGTCGAACGCGCCGCCGCCGACCCCGAGACCCGCGCCGTCCTCGT
Organism: Streptomyces sp. Tu 2975; assembly: GCF_009832925.1. GTDB lineage: Bacteria > Actinomycetota > Actinomycetes > Streptomycetales > Streptomycetaceae > Streptomyces. Next base: position 239,848 of record NZ_CP047140.1, on the reverse strand, counting down.
CGAAGGCCGCCCCGAACTGTTCTGCGCCGGCGGCACCCGGCGCGAGCTCGCCAACTTCGCCCGCGGCCACGGCAGCTTCGACACCGACGACTTCTTCCGCGTCTTCGCCCGCTGCCCCCTGCCGGTGATCGCCTCCCTCCAGGGCCACGCCATCGGCGGCGGCCTCGTCCTCGCCCTCTACGCCGACTTCGCCGTCTTCAGCGAACGCTCCCTGTACGCGGGCAACTTCATGCGCTACGGCTTCACCCCCGGCATGGGCGCCACCCACCTCTTCCCCGCCCGGTTCGGCCACGAACTGGGCACCGAGATGCTCTACACCGCCCGCAACTACCGCGGCGCCGAACTCCGCGAACGCGGCGCCCCCGTCCGCGTCGTGCCCCACGCCGACGTCCCGCGCACCGCACGGGAGGTGGCCCGGTCGGTGTGCGGGCCGCCGCGCACCTCCGTCGAACTCCTCAAACAGGAACTGGCCGCGCCGCTGCTGGCCGCCACCACCGAGGCGATAGCCCGCGAGGCCGACCTGCACCGCACCAGCTTCCGGCTGCCCGAGGTGCTCGACCGCATCGAAACCGGATACGGCGACACCGGCCGCTGACCGTACGACCGCCCGCCCCCGCCACGAGGACCCGAGGGAACCGATGGACGCGAAAGAGATCCTGACCCGATACAAGAACGGCACCCTGGACACCGCGTCCGCCACCGCCCTCCTCCACCCCGCCCCGGCCCCCGCGCCTTCGGCACCCGATGTCGTGGACCGTGACCGCGCGGCCGCCCTGCTGCGGGCGGCAGCGGGGGAGCGGCGTCCCGGAACGGGCGACCCGGCACCTGCCGACGGCGGCGGCCCGGCGGCCCGTGCGACCGGGACCCCGGCACGCCCCGCGTCTGCCACGTCCGGCGTGGCGGACGTGCCGTCACGTCCCGCCCTGGCGGCGTCCGGCGCGACCGACACGCCGTCACAGCGCCTGCCTGGAGCGGCCGACGCCGTGGACCGTGACCGTGCCGCCGCCCTGCTGCGGGCGGCAGCGGGGGAGGGGGCACCCGAGGGCACGGCGACCGCGGCGGCCGGCGCACCGTCGCGGCCCGCGACCGCGGCCGGCGGCCAGGCCCGGTCGGGCCGGGACCCGAAGGGCGGCCGGGCGCTGGAGCCCATCGCCGTCGTCGGGTACAGCGCCCGCTTCCCCGGAGCCGCGGACGCCGACACGTTCTGGCAGCGGCTGCTCGCCGGCGACGACCTGGTCACCGAGGTGCCCGCCGAACGGTGGCGGATCGAGGAGCACTACGACCCGCGCCCCGAGGCCGAGGGCATGTCGGTGTCCAAATGGGGGGCGTTCGTCGACGGCGCCGACCGGTTCGACGCCGCGTTCTTCAAGATGCCGCCCCGCGAGGCCGAACTCACCGACCCGCAGGCCCGCCTCTTCCTCCAGGAAGCCTGGCGCGCCCTCGAACACGCCGGGCAGCGCACCGCCGACCTCGCCGGCACCCGCTGCGGCGTGCACGCCGGCGTCATGATGAACGACTACCAGGACCTCATCGAGCGGACGAGCGAGCACGCCCGCCTCGCCCAGGTCATGCAGGGCAACTCCAACTCCCTCCTCGCCGCCCGCATCGCCTACCACCTCGACCTCAAAGGCCCCGCAGTCACCGTCGACACGGCCTGCTCGTCCTCGCTCGTCGCCCTCCACCAGGCCTGCCAGGCGCTGTGGCTCGGCGACGCGGACATGATGCTCGTCGGCGGCGTCACCCTCTACCTCACCGAACTGCCGCACGTGTTCATGAGCCGCGCCGGGATGCTCTCGCCGACCGGCCGCTGCCGACCCTTCGACGCCTCGGCCGACGGGATCGTCCCCGGCGAGGGCTGCGCCGTCGTCGTCCTCAAACCCCTGTCACGGGCACTGGCCGACGGCGACCCCGTCCACGCCGTCGTCCGCGCCAGCGGACTCAACCAGGACGGCCGCACCAACGGCATCACCGCCCCCAGCGCCGCCTCCCAGGCCCGCCTCATCGGCGACACCCTCGGCCGGTTCGGCCTCGACGCGTCCGGCATCGACTACGTCGAGGCCCACGGCACCGGCACCCCGCTGGGCGATCCCATCGAAGTCACCGCCCTCAACCGGGTGTTCGCCCCCGCCGCCCGCCCCGCGGGCAGCGTCCCGATCGGCTCCGTCAAGGGCAACGTCGGCCACACCTCCGCCGCGGCCGGCCTCGCCGGCCTCCTCAAGGCCGTCGGCGTCGTACGCACCGGCGACATCCCGCCCTCCCTGCACTGCACCCCCCGCACCCTCAACCCGGCGATCCCCTTCGGCGAAGGGCCCTTCACCGTCGCCACCGAGCGCCGCACCCTGCCCGCCGCCCCCGGCGGACGGCCCCGCCGCGCCTCCGTCAGCTCCTTCGGCTTCAGCGGCACCAACGCCTACGTCGTCGTCGAACAGGCCCCCGACCGCCCCACCCCCACCCCGGCCGACCGGCCCGTGACCGTGCCCCTGTCCGGCCGCCGGCCCACCGCCCCGGCCGACCGCGCCGCCGAACTCGCCCGCTGGCTGCGCTCACCCGCCGGCGCCGACGCCGCCCTCACCGACCTCGCCCACACCCTCGCCTGCGCCCGCGACCACCACCCCCACCGGGTGGCGCTGCTGGTCGCCGACCGCGCCGAACTCCTCGACTCGCTCGACAAACTCGCCGCCGGCCAACCCGACTCGCGCCGCGTCGACCCCGCAACCGGCCCCGGCCCCCACGGCGACGATGCCCGCCTGGAGAACGCCCGCCGCTACGTGGCCGGCCACCCGGTCGACTGGTCCCGCATCTGCCCGCCCGCCGACCACCGCCGGATCCCCGCCCCCGGATACGCCTTCGCCCCCGACCGCCACTACGCCGTCCCCGCCCCGGCGCCCGCCGGACAGGACCTCGACGAGCGGCTCCTGGACGAGCTGGTCCTCTACACGCCCGGCTGGCAGGACAGCCCGCTGCCCGACCGGCAGCCCCCCGCCCTGCCGCTGTTCGCCCACGACCCGGCCGGCGACCTCGCCGCCGCGCTCGGCGCGCACAGCCTGGACGCCCTGCCCACCGCGCAGGACACCGCACCCGACACCGTCGCCCTCGTGCTGCGGCTCGCCGGCGACGAGACGGCCGCCTTCGACGCCGTACGCACGGTGCTGGCCGCCTTCCGCACCCAGCGCATCACCCTCCTCGCCGTCACCGCCGACGCACTGCGCGCCGACGCGGCCCGCGCCCTGGTCCAGAGCCTGCGCCAGGAGAACCCCCGCCTGAACGGCCGGGCCCTGCTCGTCGCCGACGACGGCCCCGCCGCCGCACCCCTGATCCGCGCCGAACTCGCCTTCCCCGAACCCGAGTTCGGCCACCTCGCCGACCTGCGCGGCCACCGCAGGGCACGCCGTGTCCTGCACCCCGCCACCCTGCCCGGCGACGGCTTCACCCCCCGCCCCGGCGCCGTCCACCTGATCACCGGCGGCGCCGGCGGCATCGGACGCGACCTCGCCGCCCGGCTCACCGCCCACCGAGGCACCCGCGTCGTCGTGTGCGGCCGCACCCCCCTCGCGGACCTCGACCCGGCCCACCGCCCCACCCCCGGCGGCCCCCTGCGCTACGTGCAGGCCGACATCACCGCACCCGGCGGCGCGGCCGCCCTGGTGAGCGACATCCTCGCCCACGAGGGCACGCTGACCGGCGTCTTCCACGCCGCCGGCGTCGTACGCGACGCCTACCTGCTGCGCAAGAGCACCGACGACGTCGCCGCCGTCCTGGCCCCCAAGACCACCGGCACCGCCGCCCTCGACGAGGCCACCGCCGCCCTGGAGCTGGACGTGTTCGTCCTGTTCTCCTCGGTGGCGGCCGTCAGCGGCAACATCGGCCAGAGCGACTACGCCTACGCCAACGGCCGCCTGGACGCCTTCGCCGAACACCGCGCCGCCCTCGTCGCGGCCGGACAGCGCCACGGGCGCACCCTGTCCGTGCAGTGGCCGCTGTGGGACGTGCCCGGCATGACGATCCCCGAACCGGTACGCCGCGTGGTCGAGGAACATGTCGGCATGGTGCCGCTGCCGGCCGCCCTCGGCGCCCGCGCCCTCGAACGGCTGCTCTCCGCACAGGGCCCCCAGGTCGTCTCCCTCTTCCACGGCAGGGCCGACGCCTGGCACCGCCACCTCAAGGAACTCCATCTGCTGCCCACCCCACCCCGAGCAGCACCCGAACCGGCGCCCGCGGCAGCACCCGAACCGGCGGTCGCGGCGGTGACCGGACCCGCGGCCGCGCCCGGCCCGGTGGCCGCGGCGCAGCCGGTGACCGCGCCCGGGGGAGGGGCCGCGCCGGACCGGGACCTGGTCGATCTGGTCACCCGTACCGTCGCCGAGACCCTGGGCCACGCACCGGGGACGATCGGGCCGCGGACCTCCATGGAGGCGCTGGGCCTGGACTCGGTGATGATCCGCACCCTCGCCTCCAAGCTCAGCGTCCGTATCGCACCGATCGGCCCGGACGCGCTGTTCGGCGTGCGTGACGTGCACGAGTTGGCGGGCCACCTCGCCCGCAGCCTGCCCGCGCCCACCCCCGTCCCCACCTCTGCGTCGGCCGCCCCGGCCCCCGCCGCCTCGGCCGTCGGGCCCGCCGGTGCACCGGCCCGCGAACCGGGCAACGCGCCCGCCGGAGAGTCGGCGGCCGGAGAGGCGGCGACGCAAGAGGCGTTCGCCGTCGTCGGCCTCGCCGGCCGCTACCCCGGTGCGGACGGCCCGGACGCGTTCTGGGAGAACCTCCTCGTCGGCAAGGACACCGTCGGCGACCTGCCCACCGACCGGTGGGCCGACAGCGGCGGCGTCCACGCCAAGGGCCACTTCCTCGACCGTGTCGACGCCTTCGACGCGGCGTTCTTCGGCCTGTCCGCCCACGAGGCCGCGTTCACCGACCCGCAGGAGCGGCTCTTCCTCGAGGTCGCCTGGGAGGCGATGGAGGACGCCGGCCTCACCGGCGCCAGGCTCGAGGCACTCACCGCGCCGGACGGCGAACCGCGCAGCGTCGGCGTCTTCGCCGGGATCACCAGCGCCGACTATCCGCTGCTGGGCGCCGAGCGCTGGGCGGCCGGCGAACGCGACATGCCCTCCGGGCACTACTGGTCGCTGCCCAACCGCCTGTCCTACCTCCTGGACCTGCGCGGCCCCAGCCAGCCCGTCGACACCGCCTGCTCGTCCTCCCTCGTCGCCCTGCACCAGGCCGTCGAGGCCCTGCGGCAGGGCGAGTGCGAGGCTGCGCTGGTCGGCGGCGTCAACCTCTACCTGCACCCCTCCCGCTTCCGGATGCTGGCCCGCTCCGGGTTCCTCGCCGAGGACGGCCTGTGCCGCAGCTTCGGCGCCGGCGGCGCCGGATTCGGGCCCGGCGAGGGCGCCGGCGCCGTCGTCCTCAAGCGACTCTCAAGGGCACTGGCCGACGGTGACACCGTGTACGCCCTCGTCCGCGGCACCGCCGTCGCGCACGGCGGCCGCACCAACGGTTTCACCGCGCCCAGCCCGCGCGCCCAGGCCCGCGTGCTGCGCGAGGCGCTGCGGCGCTCGGGCACAGACCCGGCGACCGTGAACGTGATCGAGGCCCACGGCACCGGCACCGAACTCGGCGACCCCGTCGAACTCACCGCCCTGACGGACACCTACGGCCAGGGCGCCGCGGCCGGTGTGCCGTGCTCGCTCGGCTCGGTCAAGTCCGCGGTCGGGCACGGCGAGTCGGCCGCCGGGATCACGGCCCTGACCAAAGTGCTGCTCCAGCTCCGGCACAAGACCCTCGCCCCCACTCTGCACGCCCAGCCCGTCAACCCCCAACTGCGTCTGGAGAACACCCGCTTCACGCTCCAGCACGAGGCGGGCCCCTGGCTCCGGCTGCGCGACGCGGCGGGCCGCGAGCTGCCCCGGCGGGCGGGCATCAGCTCCTTCGGCGCGGGCGGCGTCAACGCGCACGTGATCGTCGAGGAGTACGAGCCGCCCGCCCCGGCGGCCGGCGACGACGGCGCACCGCAGCTGGTGCTCCTGTCCGCCCCGAGCGGCGAACACCTGACCGCCACGGCCCGGCGCCTGGCCGGTCACCTGGCCGGCCCCGCGAGCTCCACGAGCCTGGCCGCGATCGCCCGCACCCTGCGCACCGGCCGCGCCGCCCGCGAACACCGGCTCGCGATCGTCGCCACCGGCACCGCCGAACTCGCCGCCGCGTTCGCCCGGTTCGCGGACGGCGCACCCGGCACGGGGACCGTCCGCACCGGCACCATCGCCCACGACCGGGCCGCCCAGGCACCGGAGACCGACGAGCTCGTCGCCACCCTGTGGCGGGCCGGACGCCTGGAGCAGCTGGCCGAACTGTGGGTGACCGGCTGGGAGATCGACCTCCGGACCCCCGCCGACGACACCGGGACGACGGGCGTGGTGCCCCTGCCGCCGTCCGCGTTCCTGCGCACCCGCCGCTGGCTGCCCCGACCGGACACGACACCGACCCCCACGCCCACGCCCGCGGCGCCCGCAGCGACCCCGACCCCGGCCGTCCCCGCACCGGACGCGACCCCGACCCCGGCCGTCCCCGCGCCGGACGTGACCCGGGTGGTCCCCGCCGTGCCCGTGCCCGCCGTGGACGTGATCCCGGCGCCGGCCGGCCCGCCCGCGCCGGCCGCCGCCGCGGCCGCCGCCGTGTCCGGCGACCCGCGCCTGGCGGCCGTCGCCGCGCTCGTCGGCGAGCTCGCCGCCGGCCCGGGGGCGGAGGGCCCCATCGACCCCGCCCGCACCCTCGTCGAACTCGGCGTGGACTCCCTGGGCCTGATGAACCTCCGCTTCGAGATCACCGAGCGGTTCGGCCACACACTCCCGCTCCAGCTGCTCAGCGAGTTCAGCGTCGACGAACTCCTCGCCCACCTGTCCGCCCTTCACGCCCCCGACCAGGCCTGACCGCAGAGGGAACCGGAGCCCCGCCATGCCGCAGAACGACCCCGACACCCGGTACGAGCCGTTCGCGCTCACAGAAGTCCAGGAATCCTTCCTCGCGGGACGCACCCTGGGCGGCGGCACCGGCGCGGGCACCCAGATCCATCTGGAGTTCGAGGCCGAACACCTCGACACCGACCGCATGGAAGCCGCCTGGAACGACCTCGTGGCCGCGACCGACATGCTGCGCGCCCGGATCCTGACCGACGGCCGCCAGCAGGTCCTCGCGCACGTGCCCGCCCACCGCATCGAGCGCACCGACCTGACCGACGCCGCCCCCGCAGAGGCGGCCGCGGCCCTCGAACGGCTACGTCACCGGGCCCGTGAGGGCTTCGACGCCCACACCTGGCCGCTGTTCGCGATCCGCGTCGCGCACCTGCCCGGCCACCGCACCCGGGTGCTGTTCACCGTGGACGAGCTGATCGCCGACGGGCCCAGCGTCTCGCTGCTCCTTCAGCAGTGGTACGCCCGCTACACCGGTGCCGCAGCCCCTACGCCGCCGGGGATCTCCTTCCGCGACTACGTCACCGCCGCCCACGGCCGCCCCGTGCCGGCCGCCTCGCTGGAGTACTGGCGCGAACAGCTCACCGGCGTCGACTTCGGCCGCCCCCTGCCGCTGGCCGGCGCCGCCGACCCGCAGGCCCCGGCGCACAGCAGGCTCGCGCTGCGCCTGGAACCGCAGCGCTGGCAGCGGGTGAAGGAGGCGGCCCAGCAGATCCGGGCCACCCCCACCGCCCTGCTGCTGGCGCTGTGCACGGCCGCCGTGCAGGGCGATGCGCCCGGCCCGCTGCCGGTCGTGCTCACCACCTACAACCGCCGCCCCGTGCACCGGGACGTGGCACGGGTGGTGGGCCCGTTCCTGTCCACGTCCGTGTTCGTGGCACCCCCACCGGCCGGAACGCTCAAGGAGCGCGTCGACCTCGTACGCGGCCGGCTGTGGCAGGACCTGGAACACGCGGCGGTCAGCGGCATCCGTGCCCTGCGCGAGCGCGCGAGGACCGAGCCGGGCCGCCGGGGCCTTGCCGTCCCCATGGTCTTCACCAGCCTGCTCGGCAGCCTCAGCACCCTCGCGAAGCCCGGCGACCCGGCCCACTGGGCGACCCGGATCGACCAGGACGCCTCCGCGACCCTCACCTCCGGCGTGCAGCTGGAAAGCTGCGTCCAGGAACGCGACGGCGCCCTGCTGCTCTCCTGGGACTTCGCCCCCACCGCCCTCGACACCGCCCGCACCCGGGCCGCGTTCGACACCCTGCGCGACCTCCTGGAACGCCTCGCGGACGAAGGCACCGCCGCCCTCACCACCACCCCCGCCGCCCTCACCACCACGACCGCCCCCGCCCCGGCAGAGCACGGCGACGACGGCCGGCCCGTGCCCCTCACCGACGTCCAGTCCGCCTACCTCGTCGGCCGGATCGGCGGCCTCGACGGCGGCGCCCAGACCCGCGTCTACCAGGAATTCCTCCTCGAACGGCACGACACGGACCGGCTCGAGCGGGCCTGGAACCGGCTCGTGGCCCACCACCCCATGCTGCGCGCAGCCGTCCACGACGACGGCACCCTCACCGTCGCCCCGCACGACCCCGACGACGTGTACCGCATCAGGCGCCACGACCTGACCGGATCGGCCGACACCGAAGCCGCGCTCGCCGCCACCGGGCAACGGCTGCGCGCCGGCGCCTTCCCGCTCGGCAGCCGCCCCATGTACGCCCTGGAGGCCAGCGCCCTGCCCGACGGCACCACCGTGCTGCACGTCCTCCTCGACGCCCTGATCGCCGACGCCCGCAGCTTCGCCCTGCTGTTCGGGCAGCTGTTCGCCCTCCACGACGGCGACGAGTCGGTCCTCGCCGGCCCCGCCGACCCCGTCCCTCATCTGCGGGCCCTCGCCGAACGGCCGGGCAGCCCCGAGGACCTGGCCGCCCGCGCCGCCTGGCGCGAGAAGTTCGCCGCCCTGCCGCCCGGCCCGCCGCTGCCCGACCCCGCGCCCGGCGCCACCCGCGCCCACCGCAGGGCCCCACTCGGCTCCTGGCGCACCCTGAGCGAACGCGCCGCCGCCATCGGCGTCCCCGCCGACATGGTGCTGCTCACCGCCTACACCGACGAACTGCGCGCCCACTTCGCCGACGCCGGGCCCTTCACCGTCACCGTCGTCTCCTGGGACCGGCCCACCTCACTGCCCGGCGCCGACACCATGGTCGCCGACTTCACCCAACTCGCCTGGGTCACCGTCGACGACACCCTGCCCGAAGACTTCGCCGACCGCGCCCGCGAACTGTGGGCCCGCGTCCGCGCCGACCTCGAACGCTCCGACGTCCGGCCCGGCCTGGGCGAACTGCGCACCCGCGTGTTCCGCTCCGGCGGAGCCCTGCGGCTGCCCGTCGTCTTCACCCGCGTCCCCGAGATCGACCCGGCACTGCACCCCGCCCACGTCACCCTGCGCACCAGCCAGTCGCAGACCGCGCAGGTCGCCCTCGACCATGTGCCGCTCCTCGTCGGCGACGAACTGGCCGGCCAGTGGGACGCCGCCGACGGCACCCTGGAACCCGCCGTTCTGGACGCCATGTTCGACCGCTACGCCCACCGCGTACGGCAGTTCACCACCACCCCCACGGCCGGCGCCGCCATGACCACCGCCGCCCCGGCCGCCCCGCCCGCCGCGCACGGCGGGTCCGGGGCCGGGGACCTGCACGCCGTCGCCGACGCATACATCGCCCTCGACCCCGACCCGGACCCCGGCCCGCGCGTCGTCGGCCCCGTCGACGACCGCACCCCCCTGACCCTCGCCGGCCTTCTCGAGTCCGCCCTCGCCGGCCGCGCCGACCGTGTCGCCGTACGGTACGAGGGCCGCACGCTCACCTACCGGCAACTGGCCGAGCGCACCGCCCGCCTGGCCCACCACCTGCACGCCCTCGGCGTCCGCCCCGGCGACCACGTCGCCGTGCACATGGACCGCTCGCCCGACCTGGTCACCGCGCTCGTCGCCGTCGTCCGGGCCGGCGCCGTCTACGTGCCCGTCGACCCGGCCAACCCGCCCGAGCGTGTCCGCTACCTCCTCGCCGACAGCGGCGCCCGCGTCGTCGTCGCCGACCAGGCGCACGCCGCCGTCCCCACGGCCGCGGGCGCGCTCGTCGTCTGCCCCGACCGGGCGGCCGACCGGGCCGCTCTGGACGACCGGCCCACCACCGCACCCGCCGTCACCGTCGGCGGCGACGACCCCGTCTACACCATCTACACCTCCGGGACCACCGGAAAGCCCAAGGGCTGCCGCAACTCCCAGCAGGGCGTCGCCAACCGCCTGCTGTGGATGCAGGAACGCTTCCCCCTCGGACCCGCCGACCGCGTCGCCCAGAAGACCCCCTACGGATTCGACGTCTCGGTCTGGGAGTTCTTCTGGCCGCTGATCGCCGGCGCCTCCGTCGTCGTCGCCCGCCCCGGCGGCCACGCCGACCCCGCCTACCTGGCCCGGCTGCTGCACGACGAACAGGTCACCGTCACCCACTTCGTCCCGTCCGTCCTCGGCATGTTCCTGCGCCACCCGGCAGCCGCCCGGTGCACCGCCCTGCGCTACGTGTTCGCCAGCGGCGAGGCACTGCCCGTCGCCACCATGCGGCACTTCTACGAGGTGCTGGGCGCCGGCACCGAACTGCACAACCTGTACGGGCCCACCGAGGCGGCCATCGACGTCACCCACTGGGCCTGCCGGCCCGACTGGGACGAGCCCACCGTCCCGATCGGCCGGCCCGTCGCCCACACCCGTATCCACCTCCTCGACGAGGACCTGCGCCCGGTGCCCGCCGGCACACCGGGGGAGATCGTCATCGGCGGCCGGCAGGTCGCCCTCGGCTACCACCGGCGGCCCGAACTGAACGCCGAGCGGTTCATCGCCTCCCCCTTCCCCGACGACGACCCCTCGCCCCGCCTGTACCGCACCGGCGACCTGGGACTGCTCGCCGAGGACGGGCAGATCCGCTACCTCGGCCGGATCGACAACCAGTTCAAGCTGCGCGGGCTGCGCATCGAACCGGAGGAGATCGAGGCGGCGCTCACCGACGTGCCCGCCGTCGCGGAGGCCCGCGTCCTTCCGGTCCACGACGAGAACTCCGGCGAACAGGCCCTGGCCGCCGTGTGCGTGGCGGCCGGCCCGGACGGCGCACCGGACGTCTCCGCCCTGCGCCGGGCACTGGGCGAGACACTGCCCGCCTACCTGGTGCCCAGCCGCTACCGCTTCGTGGCCCAGCTGCCGCTGACGACCAACGGCAAACTGGACCGGCAGGCCGCCGCCCGCCTCTTCGACACCCCGACCACCGCCGCAGCCGCCGCCGAAGCCGGAACGGCGCCGGTCCCGGCGCCGGTCCCTGACGTGGACGCGGAGGTGCGCCGCGCCGTCGCCGAGGTCCTGGGCGTCGAGGAACTCGACGGCGACGCCGACCTGTTCGACCTCGGCGCCACCTCGTTCACCATGATCCGCATCGCCCAGGAGATCGAACGGCTCACCGGCACCGCGCTGCCCGTCGAGGCGCTCATCAGCAAGCCGACACTCAACGCCCTGACCGCCCTCACGACCCCCGTTCTTGCCCGTGCTTCCGCGCAGGACGGGGCGGCCGGCGGGCCGGTCACCGCCGAGACGGTCGCCCGCACGGCCGCCGGCATCCTGGGCGTGGACCATGTCGGCCCGGACGACGACCTGTTCGACCTCGGCGCGACCTCGTTCACCATGATCCGCCTCGCGCAGGAGATCGAGACCCTGTCGGGCGGTGCGCAGGTGCCCGTCGAGGTGCTGATCCAGAGCCCCACCCCGCGCAGCATCGCCGCCTGCGCCACCCCGGCCGCTCCCACGCCGTCCGCACCCGCCACCCCCGCCGTCCCGGCCGGCCGGGCGGCCGACGTGCGGATCGCGCTCGACCCGAAGGCCAAGGCCGCGTTCAAGGACGCCCGCGTCGCCGAGCGCCGGCTGCCGGGGACGATGCGCCGGCTGCCGGTGCCGGACGCCGGGCCCGCGGAGGCCCGCGCCCTGTTCGACGCCTCCTCCTTCCGCGAGTTCGCCGACGGACCGCTGCCCGCCCACGACCTGCTGTCCCTGCTGTCCACCGTGACCTGGGGCGAACTCGAGGGCCGCGCCAAACGCCGCTACCCGTCGGGCGGCGGGTTCTACCCCGTCCAGGTGTACGTCTACATCGCCCCCGGCGCCGTCGAGGCGGCCGAACCGGGCCTGTACTACCTGCACCCCGCGGAGCGGGCCCTGATCGCCGTCGCGCCCGGCGCCCGCTACGGCACCGACCTCCACGTCCTGCACAACCGCGTCCTCGTGGAGGGATCGGCGTTCGGCGTCTTCCTCGTCTCCACCCCGGCCGCCATCGCCCCCGCCTACGGCGAACGCAACGCCGCCCGCTTCTCCACCATCGAGGCCGGTCACATCGCCCAACTGCTGCTGACCGGCGCCCCGGAACGGGGAATCGGCCTGTGCGCGGTGGGGGAGATGGACTTCGACGCCGTCCGCGGCGACTTCGCCCTCGACGCCGACCAGGAGCTGCTGCTGTCCCTGTGGGGCGGGGCCCTCACCCCGCACAGCCGCGCCGCCCGCGCCGCCCTCGCGCCCGCCACCGCCGAACAACGCGCCACGGCCCCCGCCGTGGGGACCGGCCGCGTCACGGACCCGGCGGCCGGCCGGGTCGGCGGACAGCGCGCCGTCGCCGTCGTCGGCTTCGCCGCCGACCTGCCCGGCGCCCGCACCCTGGACGAACTCGACACCCTCCTGGCCGCCGGCGCCACCGCCACCGGCCCGGCCCCCCACGACCGGTGGGCGCCGCTGCACCCGCACGCCCGGCACGCCGGAGCCCATGTCGGCGGCTACCTGGACGACGTCCTGTCCGCGGAGGCCGAGGAGTTCGGCATCAGCGCCGCCGAGGGCGCCGCGATCGACCCGCAGGAGCGACTGCTGCTGTCGGTGGCCCGCCGCTGCCTCGAGGACGCCGCGCTCACCCCCGACCGGCTCGCGGACACCGGACAGGTCGGCGTGTTCGTCGGCACCATGTGGCACGACCACGCCCTGTACGGGGTCGCCGCCCGCGCCGCCCGGCGCCCCGGCAGCACCCACGCCACGCGCGGCGGGCTCGCCCACCGCACCTCCCACGCCTTCGGCCTGACCGGACCGAGCGTGGTCCTCGACACCGGGTGCGTGTCCGGACTCGCCGCCGTCGAGGCCGCGTTCCGCGCCGTGGCGAGCGGCCGCTGCGACGCCGCGCTCGCCGCCGCGTCCAACCTGGTCCTCCACCCCGACCACCTCGACGTCCTGTCCGAGATGGGCCTGCTCGCGAAGGACGCCGACTCGTGCGCCTTCACCGACCGGGCCGGCGGCTGGCAGGTCGGCGAAGGAGTCGGCGCCGTACTCCTCAAACCGCTCGAGCGCGCCCTGGCCGACGGCGACCCGGTGCACGCCGTCCTGCGCGGCGGCGCGCTCCAGCACTCCGGCACGACACGGCAGTTCGGCATCCCCGACCCCCAGCGGCAGGAGGAGACCATGCGCGCCGCGCTCGACGACGCCGGCCTCCGGCCCGCCGACATCGGCTACGTGGAGGCCGCCGCCGCCGGCGCCGCCCTCGCCGACGCGCTCGAGTTCACCGCCCTGCAGCGGCTCCTCAAGGCACCCGGCGCGGACCCCGCGCCCGTGCCGGTCGGCACGGTCAAGCCCAACACCGGGCACCTGGAGGCCGCGTCCGTGTTCGCGCAGCTCGGCAAGCTCATCGCCCAGTTCCGCCGCACCCACGTGTACCCGACCCGGCTGACGTCCGCCGTCAACCCCGCCCTCGCCCGCACACCCGGCGCACCGACCCTGGCCGCACCGGGCGCCGACCGCTGGCGCACCGCCCAAGGCGCCCCGCGCCGGGCGCTCGTCAACGGCTTCGCCGGCGGCGGCTCCTACGGCAGCCTCGTCGTCGAGGAACCCCCCGCCGCTGCCGCTGCCCCCGCGGGGACCGGCAGCGACCCGGCCCTGGCGCTGCCGCTGTCCGCCGACACCCCCGGCAACCTGGCCGACCTCGCCGACCGTCTCGCCACCGCCTTCGACAACGACCCCGCCCTCACCACGGCCGCGGCGGCCCGCGCACTGCGCGAGGGCCGCACCGACCGGACCGCCCGCGCCGGACTCGTCACCGACCGCGCCCAGGCCCCGGCCGCGCTGCGCGACCTCGCCCGCCGCATCCGCGCCGAAGGGGCCGGCGCAGTCGAACACCGCGCCGCCGCGGCGGGGGAGGAGACCGCGGCGCTCACGGCATGGCTCGCCGGCGAACCGGTGACCTGGCCCGCCCTCACCACCCCCAAGGCGTCCCTCCCCGCGACCCCCCTGACCCGCGTGACCTTCCCCCTCCCCGTCCCGGCCGCCCCCGCGACGCCCGGACAGGAGCCGGCCGGCCCATCCGCCGCGGCGGCACCGGCGGCACCGGCGGCACCGGCGGCACCGGCGGCACCGGCGGCACCGGCGGCACCGGCGGCACCGGCGGCACCGGCGGCACCGGCGGCACCGGCGGCACCGGCGGCACCGGCGGCACCGGCGGCACCGGCGGCACCGGCGGCACCGGCGGCACCGGCGGGGGACAGCGCGGAGGCACCCGTGCCTGCGGCAGCCGTCTCGCAGACGCCGCCCGTGGGCGGGCTCGCGCTGTCCGCACGGATGGGGGCCCTGTGGGGGATCGGCGCCGACACCCCGGCCGACCCCGATCCCGGCCCCCTCGCCCCCGCGGCCTCTCTCCCGACCCGTGACGCCTCCGCTCCCGGCGCGGACGCCGCGTTCGCGCGGCTCGCCCGGGTCGTCGCCGCGGAGACCGGCGTGGACGCCGCGCAACTCGAGCCCGGCCAGGACCTGTTCGCGCTCGGCGCGACCAGCAGGCAGCTGCTGCGGATCGCCGCGCGGATCACCGCCGACGGCGGGCGCGAGGTCGCCCTGGAGACCCTGTTCACCGCGGCCGACCTCGGGGCACTCGCCGACGAGGCGTTCCCGGAGGCCGCCACCGTCTGATCCCACCCGAACCCGAACCCGAACCCGGACCGCGAGCCCGAACTGCGAGCCCCTGGCCCGAATCCGGGGCCCGGACCGCAACCCCGGACACCCGGGGACCGGACACCCGGGGACCGGGGGACCCGGGGCCGGGGGACCCGGAAACCCCGGGCCTCCCGGCCCCGCGGGGGACCCCGGCCCCCTGCCCCGGGTCCGGACCACCGAACCCGGACACCGACTTCCGCACTACCCAAGAAGGCAGTGATCACCTTGACCCGGATCCTGATGTTCCCCGGCCAGGGCGCCCAGCGCGTCGGTATGGGACGGGAGTTGTTCGACCGCTTCCCCGACCTGGAGCAGCAGGCCGGCGACGTGCTCGGCTACAGCCTGCGCCGGCTGTGCCTGGAGGACCCCGAGGGACAGCTCGGCAACACCCGCTACACCCAGCCGGCGATGTTCGCGGTCAACGCCCTCGCCCACCGCGCGGCGCTCGAGGACACCGGCGTCCGCCCGGACGTGGCCGTGGGGCACAGCCTCGGCGAGTACAACGCCCTCGAGGCCGCGGGCGCGTTCGGGTTCGCCGACGGGCTGCGCCTGGTCGCCGCCCGGGCCGCCGCGATGGCCCGCATCGAAGGCGGCGGCATGAGCGCGGTCGTCGGCCTGCCCGAGACGCAGCTGCGTTTCCTGCTGCTGCGCGCCGGGTTCGCCTCCCTGGACCTGGCCAACCTCAACACCGGCGCCCAGATCGTCCTCGCCGGGCCGGTGGCGGACCTGGAGGAGGCCGGCCCGATCCTGGAGGACGCGGGCGCCCGCATGGTGCGCCGCCTCGCCGTCAGCGGCCCCTTCCACTCCCGCTACATGGCCCCGGCGGCCGAGGAGCTGTATCCCGTCGTCGCACGCACCGTGTTCGGGCCGCTCGCCTTCCCCGTCATCGCCAACGCCACCGCCCGCCCCTACACCGACGAGCGGGTCGGCGAACTGCTGCTCCAGCAGATCCACCAGCCGGTGCGCTGGCACGAGACCGTCGAGGCGCTCCTCGACGGGCGCCACGGCGACGATCCGGAGTTCACCGAGATCGGCACCGGCAACGTGCTGTCGGGCATGCTCCGCCAGATACGGCGCGAGCGGGTGCCCGCGGGGCCCGATGACCCCGACGGGCGCCACCGGCGCCGGCCGCGGCACGGTCCAGATCTGGTTCTGCCTCAACGAGGCCCTCGACGAGGCGACCAGCACGCTGCTGGCCGGCCACTGGCTGGACGAGCACGAGCGCGAGATCGCCGGCCGGTTCCTCTTCGAGCGCGACCGCCGCCAGTACCTGGTCGCCCATGCGCTGGTGCGGCGGGTGCTGTCCCTCCAGACCGGCATCCCGGAGGCGGAGGCCACGATCTGGCGGTCCTCGCGCGGCCGCCCCTTCCTCCAGTCGCCACCGCACGGCCGGCCCCACGGACCGGACGCCGAACTGGACTTCAACCTGTCGCACGCCCACGGCTGCAACGTCGTCGCCGTCGCCCGCGACCGCCGTGTCGGCATCGACGTCGAACGGCTCGACCGGGGCGGCGAACGCGGCCTGGACTGGATCGTGGAGAGCTTCGCCCCGAGGAACGCGCCCACCTCGCCACGATCGCCCCCGGCAGCCGCCGCGACCGGGCCACGCTGCGGCTGTGGACGCTGAAGGAGGCCTACGCCAAGGCCCGAGGCCTGGGCCTGGGTCTGCCGTTCGACTCGTTCGCCTTCGAACTCGCCGAGGACCGCGGGGTGCTGGGCTTCCGCCCGCCCGAGGGCGACACCGCCGACCGCTGGCTGTTCACCGAACTCGAGCCGCGCCCCCAGGTACTGGTGTCGCTCGCCGTGGAGAAGGGCGCCGACGGCACCGCGCCGCCGGACCGGCTGCTGATCCACGACGGCTTCCCCTGGGGCCGCGCCGCCCCCCGCGAAGCGGAGCTGCCCACCGGGCACCGCGCCTTGCCGGCTCTGGCCGGCGCCGCCCGCTGAGGCGCGGCAACCACCAACGGAAGGAGCACCGATGACAGGAGCCGACGACCCGGCACGGCCCGCGGTCGGCCCGCAGAGTTTCCGAGACGCGATGGCGCAGCTGGCCTCGCCCGTCACCGTCGTCACCGTCCTCGACGCGGCCGGACGCCGCCACGGCTTCACGGCCGGCTCGGTGGTCTCCGTGTCGCTGGACCCGCCGCTGGTGATGGTGGGCATCGCGCTCACCTCCAGCTGCCACACGGCGATGGCCGCCGCCGCCGAGTTCTGCGTCAGCATCCTCGGCGAGGACCAGCGCACCGTCGCCAAGAGGTGCGCGACGCACGGCGCCGACCGTTTCGCGGGCGGCGAGTTCGCCGCCTGGGACGGTACGGGGGTGCCCTATTTGCCGGACGCCAAGGTCGTCCTGCGCTGCCGCACCACGGACGTGGTACGCGCCGGCGACCACGATCTGGTCCTCGGCACCCCCGTGGAGATCCGCACCGGCGACCCGGCGAAGCCCCCACTGCTGTGGTACCGCCGGGACTTCCACACCCCGACCCCCACCACCCCGGCCCTCGCCTGACCCCGCCGAACCGCCGACCGCCGACCGCCGGGCCCGGGCGGTGCCCCGCGCTGTGCTGCCGCGGACCGTTCGCCCCGGCCGGCGTCCGGGCTCCTGCCGGGGGGCGGCCCGGGCGGGGACTGCCGGTCTGCCGGAGGGCCGTTGACGCCGTGCGGCCGGCGCCGGTCTGCTGCCGCAGGTTGCCGCTGACGGGCCGGGCACCGGCCGGGCGCAGTGAGCGCGCTCGCGATCCCCGCGCCACGGACCCCCGGCCCGGGACGGGGTGCAGCGCTGCCCGGGGCGCTCCGCCGGGTCCTGCCGCACGCGGCACGGCCCGCCGGGCGGGCGCTAGTGGCCCGAGGCCGGGTTGGCGACGAGTTGGTCGAAGCGGCGCATCAGGGCTTCCTGTTCGAGGGAGAGGTGCTCGATGCGGCTGCGGAGCCGGGCGATCTCCCCGGTCAGGTTCAGTACCGTGGCGTCCGGGCCGCCCGCCGGCCCCGGCGTGGGCGCCGGTGGCAGGGGCATGGGGTGGACGCGGGCGAGCTGCCCGGTCGGGCCCGGCGCGGCCAGTTGCGGGTCGTGCTGGAGGATCGCCTCCATCCGGCCCCGTAGCGCGGGGCCCGGTTCGACGCCCAGTTCGTGCACCAGCCGTCTACGGGCCCGGTCGTACACGCTCAACGCCTCGGCCTGCCGCCCGCACCGGTACAGGGCGAGCATCAGCAGGTCGTAGAAACGTTCCCGCATCGGGTGATCGGTCGTCAGTTCCTCGAGCTCGCCGGTGATCTCACCGTGACGGGCCGCCCGCAGGCACGCGTCGTACAGGGCCTCCAGGGCGGTCAGCCGGTTCTCCTCCAGCTGGGCCGCCTCCGCCGCGCAGATGTCCCCCAGCACGCTGCCCTCCAGCGCGGGCCCCCGCCACAGCGCCAGTGCCTGGCGCAGCAGTTCGGCGGCCTGCTCGGGGTCGGTGGCGGCGGCGGCCCGGCCCTGGGCGGCCAGCCGGTGGAAGCGGTCGGCGTCGGTGCCGGCGCGGCCCAGCCGCAGGACGTAGCCGAGTGAGCGGGTCACGATCCACTCGTGGTGCGGCTCGCCGGAGCCCGGTTCGGGCACCGGCAGCAGCCGCCGCAGCCGCGCCACGTGCGCCTGCAGGGCGTTGGTGGCGTTCGCCGGCGGCTGTTCGCCCCACAGTTCGTCGATCAGCCGGTGCACGGACACGATCTGCCCCGACTTCACCACGAGTGCGCCCAGCAGGGCGCGTTGCTTGGCGCCCGTGGGAAGGATCCTCACACCGGTTCGTTCGTCGTGGACTTCCACCGGACCGAGAATGCGGAACTTCATGTCTTCCTCGCACGTCCCTTTAGAAGCGGTCGGGGTCGGTGAAGCCCAGCGGCACGGCCGGCTCTTTGCCCAGCGCCAGGTCGGCCACCGCCTCGCCGATGCCCGTGGAGTGCTTGAAGCCGTGGCTGCTGCAGCCGCCCGCGACCAGCAGGCGCGGATCGCGCCGGGGCCGGCCGATGACGAACTGCCCGTCGGGCGTGCGGGCGTAGATGTTCGCCACCGCCCGTGAGGGCACCGTGCCGGCCCCCGGCACCGCGGTCGCCAGATGTCCGGCCAGCACGCTCCAGTCGGCGGGCGACACGGAGCGGTCCACCGTGTCGGGGTCGACGGTGGCGAAGTGCCGGCCGCCGTCCTCCAGGCCCAGCTTGAGCTCGGTGCCCCCGGGCAGCATCCCGTGCCCCCAGATGACGTCCCCGCCCGCGAGTTCGCGCATGAACACCGGCAGCCGGCGCAGCGTGAACCGTTCGCCGGCCTCGGCGGGGGTGAACCATGTCGTCGGCATCCGCACCACCTCCAGCGGCAGTGACGGCACCAGCCGGGCGAGCCACGGACCGGCGGTCACCACCGCCTGCCCGGCCCGCAGCACCGCACCGGTGGACGTGTGCACCTCGACACCCGCGGCGGTGAACTCCAGGGCCGTGACCCGGGTGTCGGTCAGCACGCCGGCGCCCGCGGCCCTGGCCGCGCCGACCGCCGCCCGGATCGTCATCTCGGGCAGCGTCAGCCCGCCCGCCGGTTCGACGACGCCGACGTCGCCGGGCGCCAGCGCTTGATGGGCGGGCGCCCGGCGGTGCAGCGCCCGCTGGTCGAGGACCTCGATGTCCAGTGCGTGTTCCCGCGCGGCGCGCAGCGCGCCGCCCACGATCCGCCCGTCGGGCGGGCCGATCAGCATCGCCCCGGTCGGATCGAGCAGATGCGTGCCGGTCTCCCGCTCCAGTTCCTGCCACAGCTGCCGGGAGCGTCGGGCGAGCGGCACCAGCCCGGGATGCTCCAGGCACGCGGTGCGGAACATCCGGCTCTCCCCGTGCGAGGAGCCGTAGGCGTTGGCCAGGCCGTACTGTTCGACGCCGATCACCCGCACCCCGCGCCCGGCCAGCTGCCACAGGGCGCACGCGCCCCATGCGCCGAGCCCGACGACGACGACGTCCGCGTCCGTGCCGCTCACGCCGGCCCCACCGCCCGGGCCGCGGCGAGCGCGGCGCTCGCGTCACGGGCGACGTGCTCCAGCAACGGGACGGGATCGGCCTGGAAGTAGAAGTGCCCGCCGTCGAACATCCGCAGCCCCATGAAGCGCCGCGCGTGCTGCTCCCAGCCGGCCAGCCGCTCCGGGGCGACGACGACGTCGCCGTGACCGCCGTACACGTTCAGCGGCATCCGCAGGTCCGGCGCGTCGGGCAGCGGACGCCAGCTCTCCACCAGCTTCAGGTCGTTGCGCAGCGCCGGCGCGAACATCTCCCACAGGTCCGGGTCCCTCAGGACCTCCAGCGGTGTGCCGCCCATCGCGGCCAGGTGCAGCCGCAGTTCCTCGTCGGGCAGCGCGTGACGGCGCGTGCCCTCGCCCCGCGGCCGCGGCGCGCCGCGCGCGGACAGCCCCAGCCACACCGGCAGCCGGTGGCCTTCCGCGGCCAGCTGCTGGGTCAGCTCGTAGGCGATCAGGGCGCCCATGCTGTGTCCGAAGAACGCGAACGGGCCGCTCAGGTCGGCCGCGAGGCGGCGCCGGAAGAACGCGGCCAGCGCCCTGGCGTCGTCGATCTGCGGCTCGCCGGTGAGCCGCCCGCGGCCGGGCGCGTCCAGCAGCCGCACGTCCCACGAGGCGGGCAGCAGCCGCGGCCAGTCGCGGTAGAGCAGATGTGACCCGCCCGCGTGATGGAAGACGAACAGCCGTAGCCCGTCACCGGTGCCGTACATGGGTGCTCCCTCGGATCCGGCCGCGTTCACGCGGCGGCCACGGCCGCGACGTCGCCGGTGAAGGCGGGGGCGACATGCCGGGCGAACAGTTCCATGGCCCGCTCGGCCCGCTCGTAGGGCAGCGGGCCCGGGTTGAACTGCAGGCTCAGGCAGATGTCGTCGCCGTACCAGTCGCGGATCGTCGCGACCTGGTCGCGCACCTCGTCCGGCGTGCCGGCCAGCACCTTGTTCGCCGCGAGCGCCGTGTCGAAGTCGTAGGAGCGGGCCTTGTCGGCGAACTGCTCGTAGCCGGGGTACTGCTCCGAACGCGCGCCCGCCCACGAGGCGACCGCCGCCGCCATCTGCTCCACGTAGTTGCGCTCGCACGCGGCCGCGTCCGCGAGCACCGCGGCCCGGTCCTCACCGAGGTAGCAGGTGTACTTGATCTGGACCCGGCCCGGGCCCTCATGGCCCGCGGCCTGCCGCGCCGCCCGGTAGGCGGCCGTCATCTGCGTCAGCTGCTCCTGGCTGGTGACCGACGGCACGACCTGCAGATGGTGGCCCCGCTCACCGGCGAGCGCGCACGAGGCGGCGCTGGTCGCGGACGCCACGAACACCGGCGGGTGCGGCCGCTGATACGGCCGGGGATATCCGGTGACCGGCCCGAAGCGGTGCACCTCGCCCTCGAAGCGGACCTCCTGGCCGCTCCACAGCGCCACACACGCCTCGACGACCTCCGTGAAACGGGTCCGGCTCTCCTCCATGGGCACGTCGAACAGTGCGAACTCGTCGGGCAGGAAACCGCGTCCGAAACCCACGTCCAGCCGTCCGTGGCACAGGTTGTCCAGCAACGCCAGACGCGCCGCCAGCTGCACCGGATGCGCGAACGAGGCGATCACCGCGCCGGTCACCAGCCGTATGCGGCTCGTGCGCGCGGCGGCGGCCGTCAGGAACACCACCGGGTCGGGGCTGTAGCCGCCGTAGGGGGAGCCGTAGTGCTCGACCGTCTGGACGTGCTCGAAGTCCAGCGCCTCGGCCAGCTCGACCAGCTGAAGACTTTCGTCGTAATACGTGCTCGCACTCTTCTTGACCGGGTCGACGACCGGGAAGAAGTTGACGCCGAATTCCATGGGGGCTCCGTCCGGTGATCCGATTCCGGCTTCACGAAAAAGCCTGGTACAACTCTTCGACTATCGGACCTTAGACGGTGCGGGCGGACTGTGCGGGGCACGCGAGCGGGACTCCAGCCGCCGTATGAGAGCCCTTGAGTTGTTTTCAGGGCGTGCGCGGCGAACGCTCCTGTGAAATCAGCTGCCACCAGTGCCCCAGCGTCGGACGGGCCATCAACTCGGGAAAGCCGACCTCGATGCCGCGCCGGTGCCAGGCGGAGATGAGCCGCATGGTGCTGATCGAGTCCAGCCCGTGGTCGACCAGGTCCTCGTCGTCGCCCGGCAGTTCCGCCGGCTCCAGCCGCAGACAGCCGGCGACCATCTGCCGCAGCAGCTGCCGGGTCAGCGGATCCGCTCCCGGCGGCACCTCACGCTCCGAATACGTCTCCATGCCGCCGAAAGTAACAGCGCCGCCCGGCAGTAAGGAAGACACTTCGGCTATTGCTCATTCAGATGGTCAGCCATGTGTCAGTACCGCGTCAGGCACCGCCCGGCGGAGAACTGCTCGACAGCCGCTGGAGATTACTCAGGGAGCCCGGTCGAAAGAAGCTACGGTGCATCTCGTCCATGGATAGTGAAGAAAGGACAGCGGGTCCCCAGTGGCGCAATATCGACCGCGCCTCGGATACCGATTCGTCAACCGGCTCGGAAGCCGAGCGCAGGCCGTCGAGGTACGGAGGAAACCATGAAGATTCAGGTTCTGGGTCCGCTGAGTGGCCACGTCAACGGGATGTCGATCGTTCCTACGGCGGGCAAACCGCGGCAGATCCTGGCGCTGCTCGCCCTCTACCCGGGCCGGGTCATGCCCGTGCCCACACTCATGGAGGAGATCTGGGGCACCGAACTGCCGCTGAGCGCACTCACCACACTCCAGACGTACATTCTCCAGCTGCGCCGCCGGCTGGGCACCGCCATGGGACCCGACGTCCCGGGCACCGCGAAGGACGTGCTGGCCACCCGGCACGGCGGCTACCTGCTGCAGATCCCGCCCGAGGCGGTCGACGTCCACGAGTACGAGCGCCTGGTCGCCGAGGGCCAGCAGGCCTTCGACGACGGCGAGGACGAACGCGCCGCCCGCACCTACCGGCAGGCGCTGGAGCTGTGGCAGGGCACCGCACTGGTCGACGTACGCGTCGGCCCGATCCTGGAGATAGAGGTCATGCGGCTGGAGGAGAGCAGACTCGTGACCCGCGAGCGCCGGATCGACGCCGATCTGCGCCTGGGCCGCCACGTCGAAGTGATCGCCGAACTCACCGACCTGATCGCCCGTCACCCCCAGCACGAGGGCCTGCACTCGCAGGCGATGGTGGCGCTCTACCGTTCCGGCCGCCAGGCCACCGCGCTCGACGTCTTCCACCGGCTGCGCCGGAGGCTGATCGACGAGCTCGGCGTGGAGCCCTCGCCGCAGCTGCAGCGCCTGCACCAGGCGATGCTCGCCGTCGACCCGCAGCTCGACGTGTCCTCCACCCCCCGGCGCACCTCCACCTTCAACCTGTACGCGGCCTGAACCACCGGCGCGGGGGCGGTGGTTGGCTGATTCGAGCCGTTCTCCAGGCCCGTCCGCGAAGGTCGGTGCCCATGAACGGATCCGTGCACACAGCAGCCGCGGGAGGCGGCCCCGCCCAGGCGGGCCGCCCACCCCTGCGGCTGTACTGCTTCGCGCACGCCGGCGCCGGGGTCACCGGCTTCGCCCGCTGGCCGACCCGGTCGGGCCCGGACATCGACATCCGTCCGGTGCTGCTGCCCGGCCGTGACTCCCGACGGAACGAGCCGCGCCCGACCACACGCACCGCCTTGCTCGAGGACCTGCTCGGCGTCCTGGCCGACGCCGCGCACAGCGGCCCCTACGTCCTGTACGGGCACAGCCTGGGCGGCATGGTCGCCTACACCCTCGCCCGGGCCCTGACCGACAAGGGCCTGCCGCCTCCCGTGCTCCTCGCGGTCGGCGCCTGCCCGCCGCCCGACGCGGTCCTGGCCCACCACAGCGGCGAGTTGAGCGACGAGCAGCTCCTCTCCTTCCTCGGCGACCTGGGCTCCGCACCGACCGGCCTGCTCGCCGACCCGGACAGCGTGTGGCACCGCACGGTGCTGCCCGTCCTGCGGGACGACCTGCGGCTCGGCGCCGACCTGCGCGCCGCCGCCGCCGATCCCGCCACCGGCGGCCCCCTGCCCGTGCCGGTCCTGGCCGTCGACGGCCGGGACGACCGGGTGGTGGACGCGAAGGCGATGGACGGCTGGCGGCGCTGGACCACCGGCCCGCTGGTGCGGCGCACCGTCCCGGGCGACCACTTCTTCGTACGCGGCCGGGAGATCCCCCGGCTCATCGGGCGGGCCTGCCGTGTGGCGCGGCGCACCGCGCCCCTATCTGGAGGACAACTGTGAGGGACCAGGCGATGAGACGGGTCGTCATCACCGGCATAGGCGTCGTCGCCCCCGGCGGCGTGAGCACCCGGAACTTCTGGGACACGCTCACCGCGGGACGCACCGCCACCCGCGGCATCACCCTGTTCGACGCATCCGCCTACCGCTCCCGCATCGCGGCCGAGGCCGACTTCGACGCCGCCGCGCACGGCTTCGGCCCCGCCGAGGCCGCCCGCCTGGACAGGGCCGCCCAGTTCGCCCTCGTCAGCGCCCGCGAGGCGCTCGCCGACAGCGGCCTGCCCGCCGGCCTGTCCGACCCGCTGCGCACCGGCGTCACCCTCGGCAGCGCCGTCGGCTGCACCACCGGACTCGACGACGAGTACGCGGTCGTCAGCGAACACGGCTCGGCCTGGGAGGTCGACCACACACGGGCCGTCGCCCACCTCTTCGACTACTTCGTGCCCAGCTCGCTGGCCGCCGAAGTGGCCCGCGCCACCGGCGCCCAGGGCCCCGTCTCCCTCATCTCCACCGGCTGCACCTCCGGCCTGGACTCCATCGGCCACGCCGTCGACCTGATCCGCGAGGGAAGCGCCGACGTCATGGTCACCGGCGCCACCGAAGCACCCATCTCGCCGATCACCGTCGCCTGCTTCGACGCCATCAAGGCCACCAGCCCCCGCAACGACGACCCGGCCACCGCCTCCCGCCCCTTCGACCGCACCCGCAACGGGTTCGTCCTCGGCGAAGGCTCGGCCGTCCTGGTGCTCGAGGAGTTCGCACACGCCCGCCGCCGCGGCGCCCACGTGTACGCGGAGATCTCCGGGTTCGCGAGCCGCAGCAACGCCTACCACATGACCGGCCTGAAGGCCGACGGCGCCGAGATGGCCGAGGCGATCACCGCCGCCCTCGACGAGGCACGCCTCGACCCCACCGCCGTCGACTACATCAACGCCCACGGCTCGGGCACCAAGCAGAACGACCGGCACGAGACCGCCGCCTTCAAACGCAGCCTCGGCCACCACGCCCGCACCGTCCCGGTCAGCTCCATCAAATCGATGATCGGACACTCCCTCGGCGCGATCGGGTCGCTCGAGGTCGCCGCCAGCGCCCTGGCCATCGAGCACAACACCGTCCCCCCTACGGCGAACCTGCACGACCCGGACCCGGCCTGCGACCTCGACTACACCCCCCTCACCGCCCGCGAACAGCGCACCGACACGGTCCTCAGCGTCGGCAGCGGCTTCGGCGGCTTCCAGAGCGCCATCGTCCTGACCAGGCCGCGACTTCAGGAGGCAGCAGCATGACCACGGCCTTGGCCGAACACCGGGCCACCGAGCACACCGTGCGGCCCGCGCAGGCCACCGCCCCGCGCACCACCGCCACCGTCGTCACCGGCATCGGCGTCGCCGCACCCAACGGGCTGGGCACAGAGGCCTGGTGGCAGGCCGTCCTCGCCGGCGAGAGCGGCATCCGCCCCCTCACCCGCTTCGACGCCACCCGCTACCCGGTCCGCCTCGCCGGCGAGATCGACGGCTTCGTCGACGCCGACCACCTGCCCAGCCGGCTGCTGCCGCAGACCGACCGCGTCACCCGCCTGTCGCTGGCCGCCGCCAAGGAAGCCCTGGACGACTGGGGCCAGGACGTGGCCGCCCTGCCGGACTACAGCGCCGGCGTGGTCACCGCCAGCTCCGCCGGCGGCTTCGAGTTCGGCCAGCGCGAACTGCAGGCCCTGTGGAGCAAGGGCGGCCAGCACGTCAGCGCCTACCAGTCCTTCGCCTGGTTCTACGCCGTCAACACCGGCCAGATCTCCATCCGGCACGGCCTGCGCGGCGCCAGCGGCGTCGTCGTCACCGAACAGGCCGGCGGCCTCGACGCCCTCGCCCAGGCCCGCCGCCGGATCCGCAAGGGCAGCCGGCTCATGATCAGCGGCGGTGTCGACTCCGCACTGTGCCCCTGGGGCTGGGCCGCCCACCTGGCCGGCGGCTCCATGAGCACCGTCACCGACCCGGCCCGCGCCTACCTGCCCTTCGACGCGGCAGCCTCGGGCCACCTCGTCGGCGAGGGCGGCGCCCTGTTCGTCCTCGAGAGCGGCACCGCCGCCCGCGCCCGCGGCGCCCGCACCTACGGCACCTTCGCCGGATACGCCGCCACCTTCGACGGCCCCGGCACCCCCCGCCTGGCCGACGCCGCCCGCCTCGCCCTCGCCGACGCCGGCCTGCGCCCCGACGAGATCGACGTCGTCTTCGCCGACGCCGCGGGCACCCGGGACGCCGACCGGGCCGAAGCCGCCGCCCTGAGCGCCCTGTTCGGCCCGCACGGCGTACCGGTCACCGCCCCCAAGACGATGACCGGCCGGCTGCTGGCCGGCGGCGCCCCCCTGGACGTGGCCGCCGCCCTGCTCAGCCTGCGCGACCAGGTCGTCCCGCCGACCACCAACACCCTGCACCCGGCCGACGACTGCCCGGTCGACCTGGTCACCGCCCCCCGCCACGGCATGAGGCTGCGCAACGCGCTGGTCCTCGCCCGCGGCCGGGGCGGATTCAACTCCGCGGCCGTACTCAGCCAGGGCCCCGGACCGCAGTGACACACGTGGAAGAGGAGACAGACGCCATGGACCACCTGGAACTGGAGCACCTGAAGACCCTGCTGCGCGAGTGCGCCGGCGTCGAGGAAGGCGTCGACCTCGACGGCGACGTCCTCGACGTCCCCTTCCTCGCCCTGGGCTACGACTCACTGGCCCTGCTGCAGACCACCGGCCGCATCGAACGCGACTACGACGTCACCCTCGACGAGGAGGGCCTCGACGAGGCGGAGACCCCCCGCGACTACCTGGCCCTGATCAACCGGGCCCTGTCCGCGCGGACCGCGGTGTGAGACCGGCCGGGCCGGACAGGGCGACCGGACCCACCCCCGAGGCCGCCGACGTCCTCGTCGTCGGCGCCGGCCCGGCCGGTCTCGCCCTGAGCCTGATGCTGCTGCGCTCCGGGGTGCAGGTCACCCTCGCCGAGAAGTCGACCGCCTACCGGCGCGACTTCCACGGCGAGATCCTGCAGCCCGGCGGCCAGCGCATCCTCGACCAGCTCGGCGTGCTGGACAGCGCGACACGACGCGGCGCGCGCACCCTCGACGGCTTCCAGGTCCTCGAACGCGGCCGTGTCCTGCTCGACATCGACTACCGGCGCCTCGAACCCCCCTACGGCCGCCTCCTGGCCCTGCCCCAACGCCACCTGCTCGAAGAACTCCTCGCCGCCTGCCACCGGCTGCCCGGCTTCACCCACCTCCCCGGCCACCGCATCAGCGCCCTGCGCAGCGACCGCGGCCGCTGCACCGGGGCGGTGTTCACCGGCCCCGCCGGAGCGCGCACCACCGTGCCCGCCCGGGTGGTCGTCGCCGCCGACGGACGTTTCTCCAAGACCCGCACCTTGGCCGGCATCGGCGCCGGCCGCAGTGAGACGTTCGACCAGGACATCGTCTGGTTCACCCTCCCCGCGCCCGGCCGCGCCACCGGACGGGTCCGCATCCACCGCGCCGCCGACACCGCCGTGCTCGTCCACGACACCCACCCCGACCGGCTCCGCGTCGGCTGGGCCCTGCCGCACGGCGGCTGGCAGGCGGCCACGGCCCGCGGCATCGCCCCCATCAGGGACGAACTGGCCGCCGCCGTCCCCGAACTGGCCGACCTCCTGCACGAACACCTCACCGGCCTGTCCGACCTGGCCCTGCTGGACGTGTTCGCCGCCGACGCCGAGGAATGGGTACGCGACGGCCTCGTCCTGACCGGCGACGCCGCCCACACCCACGGCCCGCTCGGCGCCCAGGGCATCAACCTCGCCCTGCAGGACGCCGCCACCCTCCACCCGGTCCTCCTCGACGCGCTCGCCGCGGGCGCATGCACCCGCGAACGGCTCGCCCCCTTCCAGCAACTGCGGGCACCCGCCGCCGCCCGGGTCACCCGCGTCCAGCGCCTGCAGGCCAAAGCGTTCCTCGGCACCGCCGGCCCCGCCGCCACCTACCTGCGCTCCCGCGCCGCCGCCCTGGTCACCCGCACCCCGCTCGGCGCGCACCTCACCTCCCGTATCGCCTTCGGCCCCGTGCCCGTCCAGGTGCGGACCGACCTGTTCACCGCCGCCCCCCGACCCACCCAGAAAGGTGCACGGTCACAATGACTGCTCCGAGCCGTCGGCGTTTCGTCGCCCAGGCGCTCACGGCGGGCGCCGCCGCCGGCCTCACCACCGCCGGCCTCGCACCCGCCGCCCGCGCCGCCACCGACCCGGCCCCCACCCCCGCCCCCGCGGTCCAGGTCACCCCCGACGACCCGCGCTACGCGGCCCTGTCGGTACGCGGCAGCAACAAACGCTTCACCGCCCACCCGGACGCCTTCTGCCTGCCCACCACCACCGCCGACGTCGTCCACGCCGTCGGCCACGCGGTACGGCGCCGCCGGCGCATCGCCGTCCGCAGCGGCGGCCACTGCTACGAGAACGTCGTCGGCGACCCGGCCGTCCAGCTCGTCATCGACCTCGCCGCCATGAACGCCGTCACCTACGACCCGCAGCGGCGCGCCTACATGGTCGAAGCCGGCGCCCAGCTCATCGACGTGTACAAGAGCCTCTACTACGGCTGGGGCGTCACCCTGCCCGGCGGCGCCAGCGCCACCGTCGGCTTCGGCGGCCACATCACCGGCGGCGGATACGGCGCCCTCAGCCGCGCCTTCGGCCTCGCCTCCGACCACCTGTACGCCCTCGAGGTCGTCGTCGTCGACGCCTTCGGCCGCGCCCGCGCCGTCGTCGCCACCCGCGAAAGCGGCGACCCGCACCGCGACCTGTGGTGGGCCCACACCGGAGGCGGCGGCGGGAACTTCGGCATCGTCACCCGCTACTGGTTCCGCTCCCCGAACGCCCACGGCGACGACCCCGCGCAGCTGCTGCCCCGCCCGCCCGCCACCATCGTCTCCAACGCGGTGATCTACCCCCGCGACGGCATGGACCGGGCCGCCTTCGGCCGCCTGCTGCACAACCACGGCCGCTGGCACGAGGACAACAGCGACCCCGCCTCCCCGTACGCCGGTCTCTACAGCGGACTCGTGCTGCCCGGCCGGCTGAAGGACAACGACCCCGGGCAGAGCGCCATCGCCTTCACCCACCTCGACGGCACCCTCCCGGGCGCCCGCGAACTGCTGGACCGCTACGTGGGCGCGCTGACCGACGGCGTCGGCGTCACCCCGTACATCACCGACACCGCGAGCGAGCCGTGGCTGACCGCGACCGTCGCGCTCGCCGAGTCGCAGGACACCGACAGGGGCCGCCACAAGATCAAGTCGGCCTATCTGCGCCGCGCGCTCACCCGCGCCCAGACCGACGCCCTCTTCACCCACCTGAACGCGACCGACCACCGCAACGACAGCGCCTCCGTGTCCCTCCAGTCCTACGGCGGCCGCACCAACGCCCTGCCCTCCGGCGCCACGGCCAGCGCGCACCGCGACTCCGTCCTCAACGTGATCTTCATGAACACCTGGCAGGACCCCCAGGCCGACACCGTCAACATCGACTGGCTGCGCCGCACCTACCGGGACGTGTTCGCCGCCACCGGAGGGGTGCCCGTCCCGGGCCGCGGCAGCGACGGCGCCTACATCAACTACCCGGACATCGACCTGGCCGACCCCCGCTGGAACACCTCCGGGGTGCCCTGGCACCACCTCTACTACAAGGACAACTACCCGCGCCTGCAGCGCATCAAGGCGAAGTGGGACCCGCGCGGCGTCTTCCGCCACGCCCTGTCCGTCCGCCCCGCCTGAGACCGCACCGGCCGCCGGGCCCCGCGCCCGGTGGCCGGCCGGACCTGCCCGCACCGGGCGGCCCGCCCCGCCGCGTCTCAGCCCGCCCGGCCCCACTCCCGCAGCAGCGTTCGCTCGAGCGGGCTCAACGGCACGTCCGGACGCAGCCGCTCCGGATGGCCCGTCGCAGGCCCGGACAGCAGAGCGGGCCGCTGCTCGACCGCGGCCCGCGCACACTCGCCCGCCACATGGACGGATCCATAGGCCACCAGGCCCCGCCAAACCACCCGCAGGACCCGCCGCACCGCATGCCGGGCGGCCGCGCCGCCGCGCTTCCCGGCACCGCCCCACAGACGCGGGAACTCGTCGATCATCGTGGATCCTTCCGCTCGGGTGTGCCTGACCGGCAGTGGTCCCCGTCACGCTCCGACGCGTCTCTCGCAACGTGCTGGAACCCCCCTGGACGGTCGACCGCGCCGCGAGCAGCCCCCACCAGACTCGGCCCGTCCACGACATCTGCGTGAGGAGAGGCCGTGCCGTCCAGCACGACAGTCCGCAACCAGGCCCCCGCGCCCGCCGGCCGGGCGACGGAGGTGGCGCCAGGCGTCCACGCCTACCTCCAGCCGCCCGGCGGCTGGTGCCTGAACAACGCCGGCATCGTCGTCTCCGGCGGCGAGAGCGCCCTCGTCGACACCGTCGCGACCGAGTCCCGCGCCCGGCACCTGCGCACCACCGCGCTCGCCCTGAACCCGGCCGCCCCGCACGCGGTGGTCAACACCCACTTCCACGGCGACCACGCCTTCGGCAACCACCTGTTCCCCGAGGCGCTCGTCATCGGCCACGAACGCGCCCGCACCGAGATGACGGCCGCCGGACTGCATCTGACCGGCCTGTGGCCCGACGTCGACTGGGGTGCCATCGAACTCGTCCCGCCGCAGCTCACGTTCACCGACCGGCTGACGCTGCACGTCGGGGCGATCCGCGCCGAACTGGAGCACATCGGCCCCGCGCACACCGCGGGCGACACCGTCGTGTGGCTGCCCGAGCACAAGGTGCTGTTCACCGGCGACCTGGTGATGAACGGTGTGACGCCGTTCTGCCTGATGGGCTCGGTCAACGGGTCGCTGGCGGCCGTCGAGCGGCTGCGGGCCTTCGGCGCCACCACGATCGTCCCCGGCCACGGCCCCCTCTGCGGGCCCGAGGTCCTCGACCAGGTCGAGGGCTATCTGCGCCTGGTCCAGCAACTCGCCGCCCAGGGCCACCGGGCCGGCCTGACCCCGGCCGGCACCGCCCGCGACGCCGCCCTCGGCCCCTACGCCGAGCTCTTGGACAGCGAACGGCTCGTGCCCAACCTGCACCGCGCCTTCGCCGAACTCGACGGCGCCGGCGACAGCGACCCGCTGCCCGTGCCCGTCATGCAGACGGCGCTCGGCGAGATGATCGACCACCACGGCGCGCTGCCCTGCTGCCTGGCCTGAACGCCCGACCACGACCACCCGCGCACGAACGAGAGGCGGCCCGCTCCTGCGGGCCGCCTCTCCTCCGTGCCGGATCGCGCCTCAGACCACGTGGTCCGGGCTGACCTTGCGGAACTTCGTTCGCAGTTCACCGTCCTCGTGGACCAGGACGTCGGTGACGAAACAACTCGGACCGACCATCGGCTCCCGCACACCGGGGCGGGTCTGCAGCACCAGCGCGTAGTACTCGGTGCGCAGGGTGCCGTCGTCCTGCGGGAAGACCTGGAGCATGTTGAACCAGTGGCGGCGCTGCACCGGGTCGGCGGCATGAGTGGTCCTCTGGTACTCGCCGATCGCCGCGGCGATCGCCTCCCGGCCCACCAACGGGTCGCCACCGGGGCGGTGGTCGAAGACGCCGTCGGCCGTGAACGAGCCGGCGAACTCCTCGGCCCGCAGGCCGTCCAGGTGACGCACCTGGCCGGCGTAGAACTGCTGCACCTGCGCGTAGATCTCGCTCTGCGACACGACGGCCGCCACGGCTGTGCTGGTCAAGACATCTCCCTGGGTCGCGACATCAGGACATCGAGGAGCGCGCGGCCACGGACCGCACCCCACGCTCCAGTACCCGCGCAGGGCCGGCCCGGCGGGCGCACTGTCGCGGCCCGCCGAGCCTCGCCCCGCGAAGTGGACCCGCCCTGGAGCCGCACTGGTCCGGCCCCCGCCGCCAAGTACCCGTGGACCGGTCCTCGAGCGAACCTCCATACGGGAACGGCACATTGACCGGCACCGACACCGGTGTCGGACGAAGGAGGCCCGCGCATGGACGACACCTTCCGGGACGTCGTGCTGCTGCTGCCCGGCCAAGGCGCGCAGTACCCGCGCATGGGCGCCGGACTCTACGCCGGCGACCCGGTGTTCACCGACGCCGTCGACCGGTGCCTCGCCCTCTTCGACAACGGCGACGAACTGCGCGCCGACTGGCTCGGCGACCACCCGGCCATCGGCATCGACGACGTACGCCGGGCCCAGCCGCTGCTGTTCACCCTGGACTACGCGCTCGGCCGCATGGTCATGTCCTGGGGTGTGCGCCCCGCGGCGCTGCTCGGCCACAGCGTCGGCGAACTCGCCGCCGCGGCCCTGGCCGGCGTGTTCACCCTCGAGGACGCGGTGGCCGTCATGCGCGACCGGGTCACCCGCATCGCCCCCACCCCGCCCGGCGGGCTGCTGACCGTCGCCGGCACCCCCGACGACGTACGCCCCTTCCTCGCCCGGCACCCCACGATCGCCGTCGGCGCGCTCAACGCCCCCCGCCAGACCGTCCTCGCCGGCCTCGCCGGCCCGCTGGACGCCATCGCGGCCGACCTGCGCCACGCCGGGATCACCACCATGCCGGTGGCCGCCCACCACCCGTTCCACAGCCCCGTCCTGGCACCGCTGTTCCATGACCTGACCCTGTACCGGCAGATCACCGCCCACCCACCCCAAGTCCCGTTGTGGTCGGCCTTCACCCGCACCCGGCTGGAGGCTGACACGGTCGCCGACGCGGCCCTGTGGGCGAGCCACCCCGCCGCCCCCGTCCACTTCTGGCCCACCCTCGACAAGCTTCTGTTCACCGGCCGCCACCTGCTGCTGGAGACCGGGCCCGGCAAGAGCCTCACCACCATCGCCCGCCGCCACCCGGCCGTGCGCCTCGGCCACCACACCACCGTCGCGCTCCTGCCCGCCCGCAGCCGCACCCCGGACGACGACCGGCAGCAGACGGCCCGGGCACGCGAACAGCTCCGGGCCGCCACCACGGCCCCCCAGTGGGCCTGAGACCCGCACGACCGCAGGTGCCGGGCGCGCGGCAGGTCTGCCGGAGCCGTCCCCACCTGCGGACGGTGGTTCCCGCGACACCGCCGCCCGGCCCCGACGGTCAGTAGTTGCCCAGACCGCCGCACACGTTGAGCGCCTGCGCGGTCACGGCCGCCGCGTCGTCGCCGACGAGGTACTCGACCATCGCGGCCACCTCCCGCACCTGCACGTAACGGCCGTTGGGCACCCGGGTGGTGATGCGCTCGTACGCCTCCTCCTCGCTCACACCCCACGCGCCCGCGTAGCCGGCGCGGACCCTCTCCGCCATCGGCGTCTCGACGAACCCGGGGCACACCGCGTTGACGGTGATGCCGGTACGTGCCAGCTCCAGGCCGAGCGCCTTGCTGAAGCCCACGACACCGTGCTTCGACGCCGAGTACGGGGCCGCGAGCACCACGCCCTGCTTGCCGCCGGTCGAGGCGATATTGATGATCCTGCCGCGGCCCGCCTCCTGCATCCCGCCCGCCGTCAGGACCTCCTTGGTCACCCGGAAGACACTGGTCAGGTTGGTGGCGATGACGTCGGTCCACAGCTCGTCGGTGATCGTGGCGGTCGGACCGCCGCCGCTACGGCCGGCGTTGTTGACCAGGATCCGTATCGGGCCGTGCTGCTCCACGACCGTGCGCACCAGTTCGCCGATCTGCTCCTGCTCGCGGACGTCGCACACCGAGCCGGTGACCGGCAGGCCCTCCTCCACGAGCTCCTTGACGGTGCTGCTCACCGTCTCCTGGGAACGCCCGCACAGGTGCACCGGGATGCCGGCGGACGCCAGCCTGCGCACGATCTCCAGGCCG
This sequence comes from Streptomyces sp. Tu 2975, assembly GCF_009832925.1. GTDB lineage: Bacteria > Actinomycetota > Actinomycetes > Streptomycetales > Streptomycetaceae > Streptomyces. The sequence continues at coordinate 205,739 of NZ_CP047140.1, read as the reverse complement.
ATACCGCTGGTGCCGCCCGTCACCAGGGCGATCCGCTGATCCTTGACGGTCTTGCTCATCGTTACTCCTCAGGGTCGTTGGCTGCCCGGCCGGGCCGGGGGACGAAAGGCACAGAGGTGCCGCACGGTTGCGCGGTGGGGGGCACGCCGGCCGCACCCCGGTTCGGGTCCGCGCCTCACAGGCGCCGCCACGGGTGCCGGGCCGGTCGTCAGGGCGACTGTGCCACCGACCGCAAGACAGGGGCCCGGTCATGGACACGCACTCGACGGGACGTCGTCCCCCGTCCGATCCGGCCCCCAGCCGGCCTCGAGCGGTCCCGACGACCTCCCGTTCCCGGCGCCTCGCCCGAAGCAGGCTCGAGAAACGGTCGAGGACCGCTCGGCGCGTGCTCCGGGTGTTCTCGAGAAACCGTCTCAGCGCGCGACCCGCTCCAGCAGCGGCACGTACAGGTTGGGGTCGCTGCTGCTGAGCGTGCGCAGCGTGGTGCGGTGCGCGGCGAACTCGGGGCGGGCCAGGGCCGCGCGGAAGGACTCCTCGTCCTTCCAGTCGGCGATGTTCACGTACAGGTGCGGCTCGTCGACGTGCTGGAGCAGCCGGTGGTTCAGGAACCCGGGCTGGGCGGCGAAGAACGCCGACGTGGCGTCGAAGGCCGTCTCGAACTCCTCGGTGGGGCCGGTGACGTGGAACCGGTTGATGAAAGTGATCACGGTGCTTCCTCTGGTCGGGGGACCTCCTCGCGCCACGGTCCCGCCCCGCGCTAGAGCAGCCGTCGAACCAGGCAGGTCCCCGCCGTCACCGGCCCCCGGGCCCGCCTGCACCCCTCCCGCTTCCGCCTCCCGCTGCCGCCTCCTCGACCGGTCCTCGACCGTTCGCCGAGCAGCGCTCCGGCCCCGCTCAGGGACGGTTCGGGACCCTCGGCCGGATACCCGCTACCCGTAAGGAAGCCGACGTGGATCCGACCAGCACCGCCGTCCTCGCCGAAGGACTGCGCAAACGCTACGGCGACCGGTACGCACTCGACGGATTCGACCTGCGTGTACCCGCCGGCACCGTCCACGGGCTGCTGGGCCCCAACGGTGCGGGCAAGACCACCTCGGTCGGCATCCTGTCGACCCTGCTGAAGGCCGACGGCGGACGCGCCGAGGTGGCCGGCCACGACGTCGCCCGCCGGGCCGCCGAAGTCCGCGCGAGCATCGGCCTGGTGGGCCAGTACGCCGCCGTCGACGAAGTCCTCAGCGGACGGCAGAACCTCGTCATGTTCGGCCGCCTGCACCACCTGTCGCCGGCCGCCGCCCGCCGCCGCGCCGACGAACTCCTCGAGCACTTCCGCCTCGCCGACACCGGCAAGAAGCCGCTGAAGGAGTACTCCGGAGGCATGCGCCGCCGCCTCGACCTGGCGGCCAGCATGGTCCTCGCCCCGCCGGTGCTGTTCCTCGACGAGCCCACCACCGGCCTCGACCCGCGCAGCCGCGGCGAGGTGTGGGAGGCGGTACGCAGCCTCGTCGACACCGGCACCACCGTGCTGCTGACCACCCAGTACCTGGAGGAGGCCGACCAGCTCGCCCACGCCGTCTCCGTCATCGACTCCGGCAAGGTCATCGCCGAGGGCACACCCGACGAGCTCAAGTCCCGCATCGGCGGCGACCGGATCGACGTCGTGGTACGCCGCGCCGACCAGCTCCCCGCCGCCGCGGCGGCGCTGGAGCAGGTGTGCGCCGACCGGCCGGACACCGACCACGACACCCGCCGCATCAGCGCCCGCGTCAAGGACCGCACCAGCGCGCTCGCCGGCATCGTCCGCGCCCTGGACGCGGCCGGCGTGGCGGCCGAGGACATCGCCCTGCGCCGGCCCACCCTCGACGAGGTCTTCCTGCACCTGACCGGCACCGGCACCGGCGCGTCCGACAGCGGCACCGGCGCCTCCGGCAGTACCGGTGACGGCGCCCGCAAGGCGGTGGCGGCATGAGCATCACCGCACCCCGGCCCGTGGGCAGCGCGGTCCTCACCCCGGTCATCGCCCGCACCCCGCTGGCCCGGCTCCGCTGGGCGGCCGCCGACGGCTGGACCGTCACCCTGCGCGGCCTGACCCACTGGGTCCGCGAACCGGGCACCCTGATCGGGTCGCTGGCCTTCCCCGTCATGATGGTGCTGATGTTCGGGTACTTCTTCGGCGGCGCCATGCAGGTGCCCGGCGGCGGGAACTACCGCGAGTTCCTCGTACCCGGCATGTTCGTCATGACGATGGTCTTCGGCATGGGCGAGACGGTCACCGCCGTCGCCGCCGACAAGAACCGCGGTGTCACCTCCCGCTTCCGCACCATGCCCATGGCCCCCTCCGCCGTGGTCGTCGGACGCGCCGTGACCGACATGCTCTCCTCCCTGCTGGCCCTGGCCGTCCTGTTCGCCACCGGCCTGGCCATCGGCTGGGACGCCCACGGAACCCTCGGCGAAACCACCCTCGCGGTCGGCCTGTTGCTGCTGCTGCGCTTCGCACTGGTGTGGGCCGGCATCTACCTCGGACTGCTGATGAAGGGCCCCGAGGGCATCACCATGGTGCAGACCCTGGAATTCCCGATCGGCTTCCTCACCAGCGCGTTCGTCGCACCCTCCACCATGCCCGGCTGGCTGGGCACGATCGCCGAGTGGAATCCGTTGTCCTCCACGGTGCTGGCGGTACGGGAACTGTTCGGCAACCCGGGATTCGGCGGGGACTCATGGATCGCGCAGCACGCGCTGCTGATGGCCGTGGTGTGGCCCGTCGTCCTGTGCGCCGTCTTCTTCCCGTTGTCGGTGCGCCGCTTCCGCAACCTGACAAGCTGATCACCGGCGCACACGAACGGCGCGGCTACGGCCACGCACGACGCAGCACGAGCACGACGCAGCACAGGCAGGACAGCACGAGCACGACGCAGCACGTAGTACGAGCGAGACGCAGGACAAGAGAACAGCACGCAAGAGAGAGCGGGACGCATGGTGTGGTTGGCGCCTGAGCAGGCCGGACTGCTGGCGCGGTGCGCGGTGGTCTTCGAGGCGGGGGACCCGGCGCGCACGGGCCGCCTCGTCTTCTTCCATCCGGACGGCTCCCCGCTGCCGGACACGGCGGCGGGCGAGCCGGGCAAGGCGTCCCTCGTCGTGCCCCACGACGGCGGCGTCGCACTGCGGACACTCCCCGTGCTGCGCCTGCCCCTCGCCCAGGCGCTGCCGGCCCTGATCGAGGCACGCCGCTCCCACGGCCGGGACGGCGCCACCGTGCATCCGGCCGCCGCGTTCTGGGGTGCCGCCGCCGCCCTCGGGCTGCATCTCGCCGCCCGGGAGCGGCTGCTGCCCGGCGTCTCCGCCGGCGGCTACGACACCTGGCGGGCCGGACCGCTCGACCTCGAGGACGTCGTACGGCTGCGGGAGCTCGCCCAGGCCGCCCCCGGCGAGGCCGTCGCCGCCCCCGGCAGCGACGTACAGGCGCTGCTGCGCGCCTTCCTCGACGCCGTCGCCGACACACTGCCGCGCACCGCCGCCGCCCCGGCCGCCACCGGACGGGCCGCGTTCTCGGCCACCGAACCCCAGCACGTCCCCCAACTGCGCGCCTGGGCCGAGGAGATCTCCGCCGGACTCGACTCCGGCGTGCGGGTGTCCCTCCACGTCCACCTCGCCGACACCCCCGACGGCCCGCCCGCCCTCCACCTCGTCCCGCGCGCCCACAGCCTCGCCGACCCCACCCTCGCGCTCGACGCGGGCGAACTGTTCGCCAGCGCCGACCACGCACTCGGCCCCCGCGCCCAGGCCGACACGATCCTCGCGGTGCGCCGCGCGGCCGGCGTGTGGGAGCCGCTGGAACGCCTGCTGCCCGTACCGTCCGCCCTGGTCCTGACCGACCGCGAGACCACCGAACTGATCGGCACCGGCGCGGCCCGTCTGCGCGCCCACGGCATCGACGTCCACTGGCCCGAAGGCGCCGCCCGCTCCCTCACCGCCCGCGCCGTCGTCGGCGCCGGCCGCGTCCCGCCCGCCGACCTGCGCTCCTTCCTCGGCGGCGACGGCACCGTCGACCTGCGCTGGCAGCTCGCCCTCGACGGCGAACCCCTCACCGAGGAGGAGACGGCCCACGTCGCCGACGAGGGCCGCCCCCTCGTCCGGCTCCGCGACCGCTGGACCCTCGTGGGCGCCGACCTCGCACGCAAGGCCCGCGAACGCGACCTCGGACCGCTGACCGCCATCGAGGCCCTCGCCGTCGCCCTCACCGGCCACACCCGCATCGGCACCGAACAGGTCCCCGTCGCCCCCAGCGACTGGCTGCTGGCCCTGCGCGCCCGCCTCGCCGACCCCGACGGCGGCACCGAACCCCTGCGGCAGCCCGACGCACTGGCCGCGACCCTGCGCGACTACCAGCTGCGCGGCCTGCGCTGGCTCGACCGCATGACCTCCCTCGGCCTCGGCGGCTGCCTCGCCGACGACATGGGCCTGGGCAAGACGATCCAGCTCATCGCCCTGCACCTGCTGCGCCAGGAACACGACGACACCCGCGGCCCCACCCTCGTCGTCTGCCCCGCCTCCCTGCTCGGCAACTGGCAGCGCGAGATCGGCAGATTCGCCCCCGGCACCCCGGTGCGCCGCTTCCACGGCACCGGCCGCACCCTCCAAGGCGCCGACGACGGCTTCGTCCTGACCACCTACGGCACCATGCGCCTGGACGCCGAACGGCTCGGCGACCACCGCTGGAGCATGCTCGTCGCCGACGAGGCCCAGCACGTCAAGAACCCGCTCTCCGGCACCGCCAAGGCCCTGCGCCTGATCCCCGCCGACGCGAAGATCGCCCTCACCGGCACCCCCGTCGAGAACAGCCTCTCCGAACTGTGGGCCGTCCTGGACTGGACCACCCCCGGACTGCTGGGCACCCACGGCCACTTCCGCCGCCGCTGGATCGCCCCGATCGACGCCGAACGCGCCGACGCCACCGGCGAGCAGCCCACCGCCCGCAAACTGGCCGGACTCGTCAGGCCGTTCCTGCTGCGCCGCCGCAAGTCCGACCCCGGCATCGCACCCGAACTGCCGCCCAAGACCGAGACCGACCGGCCCGTCGCCCTCACCGCCGAACAGTCCGCGCTCTACCGGGGGCACGCGCAGGACGTCATGGACCGCATCCGCGCCAGCCAGGGCATCGCCCGCAGCGGCCTGGTCCTCAAACTCCTCACCGGCCTCAAACAGATCTGCAACCACCCCGCGCACTTCCTCAAGCAGGACGACACCGCCCTGTCCGGCCGCTCCGGGAAACTCGAACTCCTCGACGAACTCCTCGACACCATCACCGCGGAGGGCGGCGCGGCCCTGGTGTTCACCCAGTACGTCGCCATGGCCAAGCTCCTCGAACGGCACCTGCGCGAACGCGGCATCGGGGCCCAGCTGCTGCACGGCGGCACCCCCGTACCCCGCCGGGAGGAACTCGTCCAGCGCTTCCAGGACGGCGAGGTCCCCGTCTTCCTGCTGTCGTTGAAGGCCGCCGGCACCGGACTCAACCTCACCCGCGCCGACCACGTCGTCCACTACGACCGCTGGTGGAACCCGGCCGTGGAGGCGCAGGCCACCGACCGCGCCTACCGCATCGGCCAGACCAGATCCGTCCAGGTGCACAAAATGATCGCCGAAGGCACCATCGAGGACCGCATCGCCGCCCTGCTCGAGTCGAAGAAGGACCTCGCCGACGCCGTCCTCGGCTCCGGCGAAGGAGCCCTGACGGAACTGACCAACGACGAGCTGGCCAACCTGGTCGAACTGAGGAGCGTCTGTTGAGCGAGCACGAGGCGAGCGGCGCCCGCGGTTTTGCCGCCTTCCCCGCCCGCAAGGGCGGCCGCACCCGCGGCCGGTCCCCGTGGGCCGGCCGGTGGACCGAGGCCCTGGAGGACACCTGGCCGGAGGAGGAGCCCCTGAAGAAGGGCCGCGCCTTCTCCCGCACCGGACGCATCGGCCCCATCACCGTCAGCCCCGGCCGCATCGCCGCCGAGGTCCACGCCGGCGAGGCCGCCCACGCCACCACCCTCACCGTCACGGCATGGGACGACGACGACTGGGACCTGCTGTGGGAACGGTCCGCCGACCGGCCCGACGTCACGGAGGCCCTGCTCGCCGGCGACCTGCCCGAGGACCTCCTCGACGCGGCCGAGGACGCCCGCCTCGGGCTGCTGCCCGGCTACGGCGACCTGGACGCGGACTGCGACTGCGACGCGCTCGACCACCCCTGCCCGCACGCCACGGCGCTCGGCTACCAGTTCTCCTGGCTCCTCGACACGGACCCGTGGCTGCTCCTGCTGGTCCGCGGCCGGGACACCCACGAGGCGCTCGACGAGCTGAAGTCGGTCCTGATGCTGCGGGCGCTGACCGCCACCGACGACGAGGACGAGGACGACGGCGACGGCGACGGCGAGGACGACGGGGGAGAGGAGGCCGCGCAGGAGGACCGGCAGCCACAGGAGGCCTACGAGAGCAACCGCGACGCCTACGCCCGCCCCGCCGCCCCGCTGCCCGCCCTGCCGCCGCTGCCCGAGCCGCTGCCGTCCGCCGCCGAACCGGTCACCGGCATCGAGGCCGACCCGCTGGAGCGCCTCGTCGCCGACGCCGCCGTCCGGGCACGTGAACTGCTCGCCCACATCGCCGGGTTCGGCGAGACGCCGCCCGCCCCGCCGCTCGACGAGTGGCACGACACGGTCCGTATCGCCGCCACCCACCCCGACCCGCGCGTCCCCGCGCGGCTGCGCGAGGCCTGCGGCCGCCCCGACGACCTCGACCGGGCCGCCGAGGCCTGGCGCACCGGCGGGAAGGCCGGCCTGGAGGTCCTCGAACAGCCCTGGACGCCCTCCGAACAGGAGACGGCCCGCGCCCGCACCGCCCTCGCCGCGGGCTGGGACGACGACCTGCCGGCCCTCGACGTCGACGGCAACCACTGGACCCTCACCGGCCGCGGCCTCCAGCTCCGCCAGGGCCGCGACGCCCGCTGGTACCCCTACCGCGACCGGTCCGGCACCTGGTGGCCCGCCGGCCCTCCGGACACGGACCCGGCCGTCGCCCTCAGCGAACTCCTCGACATCCGGCAGGAGGCGTAGCGGCGGCGACGGCGACGCCGTCGCGGTGTCCTGGTCGACACCGCGACGGCCCGCCGGCCGACATCGGCGAGGGCGGCTCTCTCGAGCGCACGGCGCTGAACAAGCGCCCTAGCATGACGGCATGGCCCTGGACCTCTTCGCTGGCATCCCCGTCAGCGACTACGCGGCGGCCCTGCTCCGGTACGAGCGGCTGCTCGGCTCCCCTCCCACGTTCGTCGCGAGCGACACCGAGGCCGTGTGGGAACTGGCGGAACACCGGTCGCTGTTCATCGAGCACCGACCCGCGCACGCCGGCCACGCCCTGCACACGGTCTTCGTGGACGACCTCGACGCCTTCGTCTCCCAGGCGTCCGGCAAGGGACTCGAGCCCACGAAACGGGAGACCTACCCGAACGGCGTGCGCAAGGCCGTGTACCGCGATCCCGACGGAAACGAACTCGACTTCGGCGGCGCCCCGCTTTGACCGCGCCCCGAAACGCGCCCCCCGGCCGCCGAGCGGGCGGGCAGCGGCTACCGCTGAGATCCCGACCATCGTGTCTCCACTCGACAACGGCGCGTCGATCTGCCGGCAGGGGGTCAGCCTTCGTGGCCGTCCTCACCCAGGCGGCGGTCGAGGTCACTCGTCCACTGCTGGGCCCACGCCCTGAGCCGAGCGATCTCATCCTCGGTGAGTCCGTAGGCAGCGAATTCCTCGTCGTCGTACCAGTCGGCGCCGGCGAGACGGTCGCGCAGGTCCTGGAGGCGGAACTCGTCGCGACCGTGCCGCTCGCCCAGCCGCTCGAGGTCGGTGGTGGTGCGGTGGGCGGCTGCGGCTGCGTGGACGTCTACGAGGTCCCGCACCGCGCCGCGGTCGGCCAGTGCCCGGACCTTCGTGCCGATGACATCGTCGAGCGCGAGCACCGGGCCGTACTCGGTGGTGTACGGCGGAGCCCAGAGGTTTTCCTTGAGGACGTCCACCTCGCAGTTCTCACCGCTTTGGGGATCTGCCACCAGCAGGCGTGCGGACAGCGGGTCCACGCTGATCATGCTGACGTGCCAGCCCCGCCGGGTCAGGCCGTGTCGCAGGTCGTCGGCAATTCCGGCCATCGGCGCCGGGCTTTCTGTGGCCACGTCGAGGTCTTGGCTGAGCCGGTCGACCAGTCCGTGTGCCTGGACGGCGTAGCCACCGGTGATGACCAGTGGGTACGGAGCACCGATCGCGAGAACGTCTGCCAGGAGCCGGCGGTGCAGTTCGGTGAGGTTCACGCGGCGGTGGAGGTCCGGCGGGCGAGCTCGGGAAAGGAGTCTTCCCACACATCGCGGATGTGCCTGCTGACCAGGGTGCGCAGCACGGGCCACTGATCGAGCAGCAGGTTCCGGTCCAGCAGGGTGGTGAGATCACCGTGCTGCCCCTCGGCCAGAACGGTGCGGTAGAGGCTCATACGCTGCCGCGGCCGGTCCAGGTCGTATGTGCGAAGCCCGGACCAGGCGACATGCAGCGGGAGCTCGACCCGTCCCGTCACCGGCCCGGCGAGGTCTTCCAGACGTGCCGGCAGCCGGCTCGTGTACCGCCCGCGCAGCACTTCGGCGGCGGATGGTGAGGAACTGGGAGTGGGCTGCGGCACCATGTCCAGCATTATTCCTCGGCGGGGTCGCATCCGACAGCAGAGGGGCGTACAGGGCGTGTGCGCTTCGCCGACGGCGCACGCGAGGCAGGCGAGCAGTTCGGCGAGGAGGACCGGGTCGTGCGTTCCGTCGTAGACCCACGACGATCATGAACTCGATCCCCACCTCGCCCTGCGCGGCGTCGAGCCGGAAGCTGCCGGCTTCGGTCAGTTCCGGCTCCGCGCCGTGCCGAGGTACCACGACTGCGAGGAAGCCAGACGCGAGAAGCTTCAGCCCGCCGGGCGTCATGGTGGTTTTGTGGATGGCAGCCGTGCTCGTGAACCTCCGGCGCGGGCCCTTCCCGTTCCGGCGACGTAGGGATCAGGCGCACGGTTCCGGCGCGTTCAGTCGTCGGCGAGGAGTTGCCGGGCGAACCGGCGGACGGCATCGGTGAAGGCGTCCGGGTCGTCGAAGTTCGCGAGATGGCGTGCCCGCGGGATCAATTCGACGCGGGCGTGCGGATGAGCGCGGGCGAAGTCCGCCTCCCCGGCCCGGAAGACGGTGTCCTTCTCACCGTTGAGGATCAGTACCGGAGCCTTCACATGGCGCATCGCACCGGCGTCGAAGCGTCCCAGGACCTCGTCCCAGGCGGCCGGCAGGGTGTGGAAGGCGTAGCCGGCGCGGATGGTCGCCTCCACCACCTCCGGCGGGTAGAGCCGTCGCAGCAGCCGGTCGTTCCAACGGGTCAGGCGGCCCACCGGTATGCGGGGTACCAGCTTGGCCGCCCAGCGGTACGGCGTTGCCCACGGACCGCGGGTGGAGGCGCTGGCCCCGGCCAGGATCAGACCGCGCACGTGGTGCGGACACCGCCGGGCGAACTCCAGCGAGGCGTATCCGCCGAGTGAGTGCCCGACCACCAGAGCGGGCCCGCGGTCGAGCGCATCCACCGCGGAAGCGATGATCCGCGTCGAACTGCTCAGGCTCCAGGGATCCGCCGCGCGTTCCCCGTGACCGGGCAGGTCGACGGCGGCCACGTCGAATTCGCCGCGGAGGGCGGCGAGTTGCATGCTCCACTGTCCGGCGCTGAATCGCGTTCCGTGCACGAAGACGATCGGCAAGGAATCCGCTGTCGTCATCAGCCCCCCAAGTGACCATGTGATGCGAACGGCGACTGCCGGGACACCGGGGCAGTCCTCTGCAAGGCGCCTCGACGCCCTCCCGAGTCTCTCTCATGTCTCACGTCTCCTGCCTCACGGCTCCGGCGATCCTCCAGCGCGCGAAACCACCATCGAGGCCGACAGGTTTTCGCCAGTGCGAGGAGCGGAAGGGGGCGCGGCCCATGGGCGGCGGCACACTCGTCGAGGAGATCGGGGCGCATGCGCGCCGTGCGCCGCAGGAGACGGCGCTCGTGTGGCACGGCGAGGAGGTCACCTACGGCGACCTGTGGCGGCGCGCCGAGCGGGCCAGGGCCCGTGTCGCGGACACGCCCGGCCGCGGCCCCGTCGGTGTCCCGGCCGCGAAGTCGCCCGGCACGATCGCGCTGGTCCTCGCCTGCATGCTGGAGCGCCGTCCGGTGCTGCTGCCGTCGGCGACGCTCGGCAAGGACGTGACGGAGCAGCTGTTCGAACAGGCCGGCGCCGTCCCCCTGCCCGAGCGGCCGGACGACGACGGGCCGGACGACGACACGCCGTACGGCGACCTTTCGGCCACGCGCGACACGCCCGCCGATCCCGAGGCCCCCGTGCTGCTGCTGACGACCTCCGGGTCGACCGGGCTGCCCAAGATCGTGCCCGTCGCCGGCGGCGCCGTCGACCGTTTCACCGCCTGGGCCGCCGGCGCTTTCGGTATCGGACCCGGCACGAACGTCCTCAACTACGCGCCGCTCAACTTCGATCTGTGTCTGCTCGACGTGTGGACCACCCTCGCGTACGGCGGCCGTGTCGTCCTCGTCGACCCCGACCAGGCCATGAGCGGCCGCCACCTGCTGGAGACGATGGAGCGCCACGACGTCCACGTCGTCCAGGCCGTGCCCATGTTCCACCGCCTGGTCACCGACGCCGCCCGCGAACACGGCACCACCGCGCTGCCCTCCGTACGGCACGCGATGACCACCGGCGACGCCCTGCCCGGCCCGGTCCTGGCCGAGCTGCCGCGCCTGTTCCCGAACGCGCGGCTGCACAACGTCTACGGCTGCACCGAGACCAACGACAGCTTTGTGCACGAAGTGACCGGCGAGCAGGCCGCGGCCGGTGCGGCCCTGCCGCTGGGCCGCCCGCTGCCCGGCGCCGGGGCCCTGGTCGTCACCGACGACGGCACCGTCCTCGAGGGGCCCGGCAGCGGCGAGCTGTGGGTCACCACACCGTTCCAGACCAGCGGTTACCTCGGCGCGGCCGCCGCCCGGCCCGTGTTCGTGCCGCACCCCACCGGCGCCGACGACCGGCGCTGGTACCGCACCGGCGACCTGGTGCACCGCAGCGCCGACGGCACCCTGACCCTCGCCGGCCGCACCGACTTCCAGGTCAAGGTCCGCGGCGTGCGCATCAACGTCCAGGAGGTCGAGCACGTACTGCTCGCCCACCCCGAGGTCACCGAGGCCGCCGTCCTGGCCCTGCCCGACGAGGTGGCCGGCCGGCTGCTGCACGCCGTGGCCCGCCGCACCCCGGGCAGCGGCCTCAACAGCCTGACCCTGCGCGGCCATCTGGCACGCGGTCTGCCGAGGGCCGCGGTCCCCTCGGTCCTGCGCTTCACCGACGAGCCGCTGCCCCGGACCTCCACCGGCAAGGTCGACCGCGACCGTGTCGTGAAGGACCACTTCACCAAGGAGAACTGACATGCCCCACGCCCAGGCCCAGGCCATCAAGGAGTTCATCGTCGAGGAGTTCCTGCCCGACATGCCCGCGCGGGACCTGGCCGACCACGACGACCTGCTGGAGGGCGGCGTCATCGACAGCCTCGGCCTGCTCAAGGTGATCGCCTGGCTGGAGGACCGGTACGACATCAACACCGACGAGGTGGACCTGGACCCCGAGTCCTTCAAGTCGGTGGCGGCCATCGAGGCGTTCATCGCCGACGCCTCCCGCACCCGGGCGGAGGCCGCCTAACCATGCACGACGCCGTCGCCGCCCTGATCGCCCAGGACCGGCCCGTCGACCTTCCCCAGTGGCGCTCGTTCTGGGACAGCCTGCACGACGGCGCGCTGCGCCGGGGCGAGAGCGTGGCCCTGCTCGCGTCCCTGTCCACGCAGATGCCCGGCCGCGCCACCCTGACCGCGCTGCTCGACTCGCTCGCCGAACGCCGCCCGGGACAGGGCACCGGGCGGCCGGTGTTCGAGGGTGCCGTCAACATCGTCGGCACCGGCGGAGGCCCGCGCACCCTCAACATCTCCACCGCGGCCGCGCTGACCGCCGCCGCGATGGGCACCCGCGTCGTCAAGACCGGCTCCCGCGCCTACACCTCCGCTCTCGGCTCCCTCGACCTGCTCGAACGCCTGGGCATCGAGACGGCCTCCTCCTACGAGCAGACCCAGGAGATGCTCGAGCGGTGCGGCATCGCCTTCGCCGGCATGTTCGTCTACCCCGCCGAACTGGGCCTGCTCGCACGCGGCGTGCTGCCCCTCGACGTCCGCCGGCTGGGCCGCTTCGTCAACGCCCTCGGACCGTTCCTCGCCGACATGCCGGTCGACGCCCAGCTCACCGGAGTCTCCGACCCGCGGCTCGTCGCCGGGCTGCGGCACGCGGCCGAGCACACCGCCCGCCGCACCGGCGGATCCGTGTGGCTGGCCACCAACGACACGGGCGCCGACGAACTGGTCGGCTTCGCCCCCAATCTGGTGCGCACCTACGAGGGGGGCGGCGAGGACGAGTTCGTCCTCGACCCCGCCGCGCTCGGCCTCGGCCCCGGCGCCCTGGAGGACCTGCGGCCCGGCGCCGACCCCGTCCGTGACGTCCTGGACCTGCTCGCCGGCCGCGGCCGTCCGGCGGCCGAGGACGCGGTCTGCCTCAACGCGGCCGCCCTCGCCGTCGCCGGCCGTCTCACCGGCGACTGGCACCAGGCCCTGCGCGGCGCCCGCGCGGTCCTGAACGACGGCTCGGCCCTCGCCCTGGTCGACCGGCTGCGACGCGCCACGGAGGTGGCCCATGTCTGACACCCGCCCCGCCCCCGACACCCGCCCCGCGCCCGGGAACGGTGCCGCTCCGGGGAACGGTGCCGCGTCCGCGCCCGGCAGAGGTGCCGCGCCCGGGAACGGCCACGCGTCCGCCCCCGCGCCCCGCCCGGGCGGGTTCTTCACCCGTACCGCACCCGGCCGGCCCGGCCTGGCGCTGTTCCTCAACGCGGGCGACCCGCCGCTGGACCGGCTGCCCGACCTTGCCGCGCTCCTCGACGAGAGCGACATCGACTGCCTCGAACTGGCCGTCCCCTTCCCCGGATCCGTCACGGACGGGCCCGTCATCCGCCGCTCCGCCGACCGGGCCCTGGCCCACGGCACCGACCTCGCCGCCGTCCTCGCCGCCGTCGCCCGCGTCCGGCCCGGCCTGAAGAGGCTGCGCATCGCGCTGCTCGCCGACTTCAGCCACACCGTCAAGGGCACCGCCCCCGGAGACTTCGCCGCCGCCGTACGCGACGCCGGCTGCGACGGGCTGCTGCTGCACGGCGTCCCGCCCAGGCTGCGCGCGGCCCACTACGAGGCCGCCCACGACGCCGGCCTGCCGCTGGTCACCACCTGCTACGCGGTCTCCCGGCCCGACGCGGTCGCCGAGGCGGCGGCGCAGGCCACCGCCTACCTCTACCTGGTCGCGCACTACGGCCGCAGCGGCACCGCCGCGGCCCTCGACCACGACCGGCTGGCGCGGTCCGTCGCCGCCCTGCGCGCCACCGCCACCGCGCCCGTCGCGGTCGGCTTCGGCGTCAGGACCCGCGCCGACACCCTGCTCCTGCAGGACCTCGGCGCGGACGCCGCCGTCGTCGGCAGCGTCGGCGTGGCCCGTGTCGAACAGGCCCTGACCGAAGGCCGCGACCCCGTCGAGGAGTTCGGCTCCTTCGTGCGGGAACTGCGCGGGCCGTGAAAAGAACTACGCGCGCCGCCAAGGCAACCGACAGGCCGTGAGGCGCTGCACGGGCCCTTGAGCTGCCCCCGGCGTCCCGCCGTGCGAAGAGCGGAACCACCCGAACGAAAGGAGACCCCCGCATGATCGTCCGCAAGCTCGAAGAGGTCACCTGCGTCGACTGGGGCAACGGCCTCAGCCGCAGATTCCTCACCCAGGCCGACGGCGTCGGCTACACCGTCACCGACACCATCGTCCGCGCGGGCACCACGTCCCGTCTGGAGTACCGCAACCACCTCGAGAGCTGCTACTGCATCGAGGGCAGCGGAGAGGTGATCGACAGCGACGGCGTCTCGCACCCCATCACCCCCGGCACCCTGTACGCGCTGGACCGGCACGACGCCCACTGGCTGGTGGCGAGCCCGCACGAGGACCTGCGCCTGGTGTGCATGTTCACCCCCGCGCTGCGCGGCGACGAGAGCCACAACCTCGACTCGCCCGAATTCTCCCACTACTGATGGACGACTTCACGAAGGACCAGCAGGCCCTGCGCGACGGCCTGGCGCCCGTGCTCGAAAAGCTCGACGAAGGGCACATCGAGCGCGACGCGGCCGCCGAATTCCCCCGGGAGGCATGGCGGCGACTGGCCGGCACCGGAATCCTCGGACTGCCCTTCGACGAGCGCCACGGCGGCCTCGGCCAGTCACTGACCACCACCATGTACGTCCTGGAGGGCCTGGGGGAGGGCTGCCGTGACGCCGGACTGAACTTCTCCGCCTGCACCCACCTGGTCTCCGTCGGCGTCCCGCTGCAGCGCTTCGGCTCCGACGCCCTCAAGGAGCGCCACCTGCCCGGGATCTGCACCGGCGAGCTGATCGGCGCCCACGCCATCAGCGAACCCGACAGCGGCTCCGACGCGCTGGCCATGCGCACCCGGGCGGTACGCGACGGCGACGCCTACGTCCTGAACGGCAGCAAGTCGTTCGTCAGCAACGGGCCGGTCGCCGACGTGTTCACCGTCTACGCCCGCACCAGCGACCGTCCCGGGCCGCTGAGCATCACCGCGTTCCTCGTCGACCGCGACACCCCGGGCCTGACCCTCGGCCGGCCACTGGCCAAGATGGGCCTGCGCACCTCCCCGCTGTGCGAGCTGTACTTCGACGACTGCCGCGTCCCGGCCGACCGTGTGATCGGCCGGCCCGGCGGCGGGTTCCTCGTCCTGGACCATGTGATGCGCTGGGAGATCCTGTGCTCCTTCGTCATCAACGCCGGCGAGATGCAGCGCCGGGTGGACGCCTGCGTCCGCTACGCGCAGACCCGCAGTCAGTTCGGGCAGCCCATCGGCTCCTACCAGGCCGTCTCCCACAAGATCGTCGACATGGCCACCGGCGTGGAGACCTCCCGCCGCTGGCTGTACGAGACGGCGCGCAGGATGACCGCCGGCGACAACGTCACCCGCGACATCGCCATGGCCAAACTGGTCACCAGCGAGGCCAACGTCGCATCCGCCCTGGCCGCCGTGCAGATCTTCGGCGGCAACGGCTACATGGCCGAGTACGGCATCGAGAGCCAGCTGCGCAACGCGGTCGCCGGAACGATCTACTCCGGCACCTCGGAGACCCAGCGCAACCGCATTGCCGCACTCCTGGGCCTTTGAACCTCACCGAGCGGTCAGTGAACCCACCGACAACGAAGCGGACCCTGCCATGACGACCCGACTGAGCACCGGCGCCCTCGAGGCCACCGAGTTCCTCGACCACGAGACCGAGCAGGTACGCGCCTTCGTCGCCGACGCCGCGGCGCCCGGCGCCACCACCCCCACCGAGCAGGCCGTCGCCCTCTACTACGCGGTCCGCGACACCGTCCGCTACGAGGTCTACGGCGCCGACCTGACCCGCCAGGGGCTGCGCGCCAGCACCGTCGCGGCCGGCCGCTCCGGCATGTGCCTGCACAAGTCGGTCCTCTACGCGGCCGGCCTGCGCTCCCTGGGCATCCCCGCCCGCCTCGTCCTGACCGACGTGCGCAACCACCTCGCCTCACCGAAACTGATCAGTCTGCTCGGCGGCGACGTGTTCCACCAGCACTGCCTGACCTCGGTACGCCTCGAAGGCCAATGGGTGCGCGCCACACCGGTGTTCAACAAGAACCTGTGCCGGCTGTACCGGATGGCGCCCCTGGACTTCGACGGCACCGCCGACAGCCTGCACCACCCCTTCGACCTGAAGGGCCGCCGCCAGATGGAGTTCCTGCGCTTCCACGGCGAGTTCGACGACCTGCCCTACGAGACCGTCCTGGCCGACCTGCGGGCCGCGCACCCCGGCCTGTTCGGCGGCGCCGGCGACCGCTTCACGGCCGGCTCCCTGGAGCACGACGCCGGCCGGACGGCGGCCGCCTGATGCTGGTCAAGATCTGCGGCGCCACCACCACGGCCGAGGTCGACGCCGTCGCCGCCTCCGGCGCCGACCTGATCGGCCTGTGGCACCACGTGCCGGGCGGCCACGCCGACCTGACGCTCGATCAGCTCACCGTACTGTCCGCCCGGGCCCGCGGCGCGGGCCCGGCGCCCGTCCTGGTCACCTTCTCCGCCGACACCCGCGCCCTGTCGACGGCCGTGCGGGCGGCCGGGGCCGGGTGGGTCCAACTGCACGGCTTCCAGCCCCCCGGCGTGCTGCGCGCCCTGCGCGCGCAGTGCCCCGACGGCCTGAAGATCGCCAAAGTGCTGCACGTGCGCGACGACACCTGCCTGGAGGGCCGGCTCACCGGCGCCTACGAGCGTGCCGGCGCCGACTGCTTCCTGTTCGACGCCGTCACGGGCGACGGCCGGATCGGCTCCACCGCCCAGCGCCTGGACGACACCACGGTCACGAAGCTGGCGGACGCCACGACCCTGCCGTTCCTCCTCGCCGGCGGCCTCGGCCCCGCCAACCAGGGCGACTTCCCCGCCACCCGGGCCCATCCCCGCTTCCTCGGCATCGACGTCGACTCCGCCGCCCGCGGCGACGACGGCCTGCTGAACGCCTCCCGCGCCCAGGCCGTCACCCGCGCCTGGCGCGCCTGAACCACCGCGCGCCCGCGGCGGCTCACCCGCCCGTGACCAGCGTCGCGATGTCGTGCGGTGCGCCGTCCGGGCCGCCGTTGAGGCGAGCAGCGATCGTGCGACCCCGGCCCGCTGCCGCCCCGCCCCGGACCCGCCCGAACCCCGCCCGAACCCCGGCCGCCCCGGCCGCCTCCTGCGCCGCACGGTGCACGAGACCTGGCGCGGCAACCAGGCCGTGCTCGGGGAACCGCCGCTGCGCCGGCTGCTGGTCCTGCAGTGGAATGCCGACCGCGTTCGTCGTCATGCGGAGGGCCCTCGCCGGCCCTTACGCCCGCGAACTGGGCTCCGGCCCCGCCGCGGTCGGCCTGCTCCCGGCCCGCCTCGGCACCGGACGGATGCGGGCGGAGAGCCTCCGACCGGCCGCGCCGGCCCTTCGGAAGCCGGATCCCGGCGCGACGCCACGACTTGCGGTCCGTGGATCCGCGGCCTGCGACCCCGCCGGACGGCCTGGCACCACGCGAGCGCCCCGTTGCCGGTTCCTCTCCGGCTCCGGGGCGCTGCACCTCGTGCGGCTCTGCGGACCGTCAGGAACGCCCGCCGCGCGGCGCGCTGCGCCGGCCGCGGGACGTGCGGCCCCACGGCTTGTAGACGGACACCACCGCGGCGACCGTCAGCAGCGCGAACAGCACCGGCACGCTCCACAGCAGGAAGTCCGCCGGCCAACCCGGCTTCGGCGGCGCGCCGCCCGCCGTCGCGGTGTTCTCGGTGGCCTGCATGACGATCGGGTGGATCACGAACCACGCGAAGATCGTCATGAACAGGGTGATCACCCACTTGACGATGATCCACCAGTGCAGCAGCAGGCCCCACTTGGTGCCGCAGGACAGCAGAATGCCGGACAGCGCGGCGGTGATGCTGAACACCGTGACGCAGGTGTCGTCGAAGACGTACATCGCGTAGTAGACGCCCTTGGCGACCGCGGCGTCCTCGGTGGTGTACCCCATGACGGCCAGCACGGCCATCGCCAGGGACAGACCCACCCACCCCACCGAGGTCACGACATGGACGGCGAGCGTCAGCCTGCGCGCCCTGCGGGAGAGTTCGAACTTCTTCTTGGTCCTGCCCCGCGTGGTGGGGGACTGGCTTACGGCGGTGGCGGACAAAGCGGCGACCTTTCGTGGGGGACGAGGGGAACGAGGGGGACGGAAAAGCGGCCCGACCAGGCGGTCGACAGCCCCGCGAAAGCCCCGCGGCCACCCGACGGCCGGCCGTACCCGGGCGTGCCCGGGCACGCAGGCGAGGCCCTCCGCCGGGAGCATCCCCTCCGCCGCTCGAGAACGGCTCGAGCGGCCCCTCCCGCCGCTCCTCGCCCCTCCCCGCCCGGGTCGCGTTCCAGCCAGTCTCCGGGGGCCCTCCAGCCGGGCTGTTCAGCCTTGCACCACCAAGGTCCGAGGAGTCTCGGGGAAGCCGGGACCGACAGGGTGGAGCAGGCGTGACAGTTCTGGTGACAGGAGCGACAGGATCCGTCGGCCGGCATGTGGTCGACCACCTCGTGGCGGCGGGAGCGCAGGTGCGGGCCCTGACCCGCACCCCGGCAACAGCCGGGCTCCCCGACGGCGTCGAGCTGTTCGAGGGCGACCTCGAGCAGCCGCAGACGCTGCGGGCCGCCCTGAGCGGCGTGGAGCGCCTCTACCTCTTCCCGGTCCCCGGGACCGCGCGGGAGGTCGTCGCCCTCGCCAAGGAGGCCGGAGTGCGCCGCATCGTGGTGCTCTCCTCCTCGTCCGTGCTCGACACCTCCGGCGACAACCACAGCGGTGAGCACCACCGGACCGTGGAGCGCGCCGTCGAGGAGTCCGGCCTCGAGTGGACCTTCGTCCGCCCGGACGAGTTCGCCACCAACCTGCTGTGGAAGTGGGGCCACTCCATCCGCACCGAGGGTGTCGTGCGCACCCCCTACGGCGGCGCGCCGCGCGTCCTGATCCACGAGGCCGACGTCGCCGCGGTGGCCGCCACCGCGCTCCTCGAGGACGGTCACACCGGGCAGGCGTACGTCCTGACCGGCCCGCAGGCCATCACCCAGGTCGACCAGGTGAAGGCGATCGCCGACGCCATCGGCACCGAGGTCGCCTTCGAGGAGATCACTCCCGACCAGGCGCGCGAGCAGATGGGCCACTTCATGCCGCCGCCGGTCGTCGAGATGATCCTCGGCTACCTCTCCGACGCCATGGACAACCCGCCCGTGCCGCTGGACACCGTCGAGCGGATCACCGGCCGCCCGGCCCTCACCTTCGCCCGGTGGGCCGCCGACCACGCCGCCGACTTCGCCCCCCAGCGCGAGACGGTGGCGGCGTGAGCGTCGACACCGGAACAGCCGCCGCCCACCCCGGGGCCACCCCCGGCGCACCCGCCGCGGCCGCCACCGGCGGCCAGGCGGCCAACGCCCACGTGCAACTCACCGGCAGCGGCCGCCCCGAGGACCACATCGTCGCCGGTCACGGGACACGGCCCACCGCCGGCCGCGGCAAGGTCGTCGTCCGCGTCGAGGCCGCCGGCGTGTCCTTCGCCGAGGTGCAGATGCTCCAGCACCTGCACCCCTTCCCGCCCAAGTTCCCCTTCGTGCCCGGCTACGACCTGGTGGGCCACGTCGTGGAGACCGGCGAGGGCGTCACCGGCTGGAACACCGGCGACCGCGTCGCCGCGATGCCCCGCCACGGCGCCTGGCAGCAGTACGTCGAGGTGCCCGCCGCGGCGCTCGCCGCGGTGCCCGAGCACCTCGACGCGGCCGTCGCCGTCTCCCTGATCACCAACGGCGTCACGGCCTACCAGATGCTGCACCGGCAGACCCGGCTCGCCGCCGGCTCCACCGTGCTCGTGCACGGCGCCAGCGGCGGCGTCGGTACCCTGCTCACCCAGCTCGCCGTCCACGCGCAGCTGCGCGTCATCGGCACCGCCTCACCCGCCAAGCACGACGCGGTGCGCGCACTGGGTGCCGAGCCCCTCGACTACCGCACCCCCGATCTGCCTGCCGCGGTACGGGAGTTGGCACCCGGCGGCGTCGACGCCGTCTTCGACCACATCGGCGGCCGCGGCCTGGATGCCGGCTGGGCCGTGCTCGCCGACGGCGGCACCCTCGTCTCCTTCGACTCCTCCGTGGCCGGCTACCGGCCCGGCCAGTGGTTCAGGCCGCACGTGCCCGCACTGCGCCGCACCGCCGCCCGCTGGATCGCGGCCAAGCTCCGTCTCACCCGCGGCCGCCGCCAGAGCATGTACTACGTCAAGCCCGGCGACGACTTCCGGGACGACCTCGCCGCCCTGTACCGGCTGGTCGACGAGGGCGTCCTGCGCCCCGAGATCGCCGGCCGCCACCCGCTGACCGAGGCCCCGGCCGCGGTCCGCGCCCTGCTGGACGGCGCCACCGTCGGCAAGCACGTCCTGATCCCCCTGAATCCCCGGTAAGGACCGAACATGACCGCAACACTCGCCGAGCAGTCCACCCTCAGCATCCAGGAGCGCAACAAGCAGATCGCGCTCGACTGCGCCGCCGCCTGGAACCGCTGGGACCTGGACGGCATCTTCACGCACTGGTCGCCGGACATCGAGCACTTCTCCGAGGACCGCCCGGTCGACTCCGAGATGATGAAGGCCGCGATGCGCGGCGGCCTCGCCGCCTTCCCCGACCTGCACCTGGACGTCAAGAGCGCCGTCTCCGAAGGCGACCGCGTCATCCTGCGGATCACCGTGACCGCCACCCACCTCGGCGACTTCATGGGCAAGGCCGCGACCGGCAAGAAGGTCACCTGGTTCATGCTCGAGGAGCTGCGCTTCGACGACGCCGGGAAGATCATCGAGCACTACGACGTCTTCAACTACCTGCCGATGCTCAAGGAACTGGGCTTCGTCGCCGCCGACGTCCTCTGACCTCCCGGCACCCCGCGACCAGGGCCCGGACCGCCGACGCGGCCCGGGCCCTGGTCCGTGTCCCGGCTCAGCCGGCCGCCGTCAGCAGCCCGGGAAGATCACGCATGTCGTCGAACACGACGGTGCCCGGCCCCGCCAGCCGGGAGGCCGGGGTCAGCCCGCCGCAGTAGCCGAAGGCCCGCATCCCGGCCGCCCGCGCCGCCTCGACCCCGTACGCGCTGTCCTCGACCACCGCACACGCCCGGGGCTCCACACCCATGGAGCGGGCGGCGTGCAGGAACAGGTCGGGCGCGGGCTTGCCCCGGGGAACGTCCGCCGCGCTGAAGACGCGCCCCTCGAAACGGTCGGACAGCGCGACGATGTCCAGACTGCGCCTGATGCCGGCGTGATCACCGTTCGAGGCCACGCACACGGCCGCGGTGAGACCGTCCAGCGCGTCCATGACGCCGTCGACCGCCGTCAACCCGGTCGCGAAGGCCGCCTCGTACAGGTGCTCGTACTTGTTCTGCCAGTCCTTCTCCAGGCGCCGTCCCAGACGCTCCTCCACGGCCGCGGTGTACACCTCGGTGGACGAGCCCACGAACCGCTCGATGATCTCGGCCTCGGTGAACGCGCAGCCCAGATCGGCCATGATCACCGCATCGACCTGGACGCATATCCTCTCGCTGTCCACCAGCACGCCGTCACAGTCGAATATCACCAGCTCGATGCCGCTCCCCGTCATGAGCGGCAGCCTACGGAGTCCTTCCAACACCCCGTCAGGACGCCTTCCGCCTGCCGGGCGTCGGATCAGCCGCCCGAACTCCGGTGCGCCCGGCCGGTCACGCACAAAGGGCCCGGACCGCCGACGCGGTCCGGGTCCTTGCGCTGGCGGGCGTGGTCAGAGGTCCAGGGACTTCAGGTACGCCGCGAACGACAGCAGCCCCGGGTGCTCGGCACGCAGCGCGGGGATGTCCGCCCGGTAGCCGTGCTCCTGGAACCACTCGAACATCAGGGCTATCTCCGGCGCGTTGGGGATGTACGGGTTCGCGGCCACCGCGTCCAGCGGCAGCTCCTCGAACCGGGCCGGCAGGCCCGTCCGCGCGGCGAACGCCTCGGCGACCTCGGTCGCGCTCAGCTCGTCGCCCGCCAGTTCCACCGCACGGCCCACGTACTCCGCGGGCCGCTCGAAGGCCTCGGCGGCGAAGAAGCCGATGTCCTCCACGGCGATGAACTGCACACGGGTGTCCGGCTTCAGCGCCAGCTGCACCACCAGCGTCCCGTCGATGTTCTGCGGACCGTGCGCGGCGAAGTTGTCCATGAAGAACGACGGACGCAGCACCGTCACCGGCACGGACAGCTCCTGCAGATACCGCTCGATGTGCCGCTTGGACTCGAAGTGCGGTACGCCGCTGTGCCGTTCCGCGCCGCCCACCGAGCTGTACACGACATGCGCCACACCGGCGGCCTTCGCCGCCCGCGCCACCGCGCGGCCCTGACGGACCTCGCCGCCCAGGCCCTTGGGCGTCATGAACGTCTGCACGGAGAACACCCCGTGCACACCCTCCATCGCCGAACGCAGCGACGCCTCGTCGTCCAGGTCGCCGCGCACCAGCGTCACGCCCAGGTCGGCCAGCGCGCGGGCCGCCTCGGAGGCCGGGTCGCGCACCAGCGCCGCCACCGTGCGCCCACGGCGCACCAGTTCACGCGCGGTCGCCCCGCCCTGAAGGCCCGTCGCACCGGTCACCAGGACCGTGCCGCCCGCCTCGGCGCTCATGCCGTCACCTTCTCGGCAGCGAACAGCGCCGCGTTCGCCTGCGCCCACGCCCGGTAGCTGCGCGGCTCACGGCCGGTCAGCAGCCGCACCGCCGGCGTCGGCCGGGCCCACGGCACCTCGGGGCTGTGCAGGGCGGCCACATTGGTCACCGCGGCCGGCCGGTCACCGGTGATACCCGCGAAGACCTCCACGACCTCCTCCTGCGGCGCGACGGAGAAGTCCAGCTCACGGCCCAGGACCTCGCCCAGGATGCGGGCCTGCTCCTTGGAGGTCAGCACCTCGGAGCCGGTCAGCACGTACGCCTTGCCCCGGTGGCGCTCGTCGGTGAGCGCGGCCACCGCCGAGGAGGCGATGTCGTACTCGTCGATCGGCGCACCCGGGTTGTTGCCGATCCAGCAGCGCACCGCGCCGCTCTCCCGCACGGTCCTGATCCACCACGAGGTGTTGGCGTGGAACGGGCCGGGCCGCAGGAACGTCGTGTCGACGCCGGACGCGGTGATGGCCTCCTCCGCGGCCCGGTGCTCGTCCGCGATGCCGTGCGGCAGCGGGTGCAGCACGCTCGCCGACGACAGGAACACCAGGTGCCCCACGCCCGACGCGGATGCGGCCGCGGCGACGTTGCGGGCCTCGCCCGCCACATCGCCGGACAGCACCACCAGCGCCGAGCTCACCCCCTGGAACGCGGCGGCCAGCGACGCCGGGTCGGCGGGGGAGCCCGCCACCACCTCGATGCCGGCCGGCAGGTTCGCCTCCTCCGGGGTACGGCTCAGGGCCCGCACCCGGCGGCCCGCCGCGGCGAGCTGCGTGGCGGCCTCACGGCCCACTTTGCCGGTCGCTCCGGTGACGAGAATCATGGCTCAGTCCCTCCAGCCGTTCGGCTCCGGCCACGGCGACCCGAGCTGCCGGTAGGTGCCCTGGTAGTCCGGCCAGTCACGGTGGTCACGGATCTTGCCGTCGACCAGGCGGATCAGATGGATCTGCTCCCCGGAGAAACGGCGCCCGGTCGGCGCCATCCCCACCAGGTTGCCGACATGACGGCCGTACAGGACGAGGTTGGCGCGCACCCAGTCGCCGCGCTCCTCGATGAGGACCTCCTCGAGATACGCCTCCTCGGAGAAGGTCATCTTCAGCCACTTCACGGCCATCGCGAACGAGTCGGGACCACGCAGGTCCATGTGCTCCATCGTCGCCGGATTCAGATAATCCGGGTGGATGAATTCCGCGACGTCATCGGTCTTTCCCGTGTTGTACGCCTCCACCATGCGGCGCACCGCCGCTATATGACTGCTCATCGCATTCCCTTCGCCGGGCGCCCAGCAGAAATTCAGGACACTGGCCGACATTGTGCGGTGGCCGAAGAGGCCGGGCAAGCGGCGAATTGCCGCCGTCGACCGGCTCTCGAACGGTCCTCCACCAGCACCCGGCCGGAAAGCCGCAGCATTCACCGTGAACAGATCCATGCCGCCACCACCCCCGGAGCTGACCGTGGACACCGCGACCACTTACAAGACGAAAGTCACCGCCGCCTTCAACAAGGCCGCGGCGGCCTACGACCGGCTCGGGGTCGAGTTCTTCACCCCCATGGGCCGCCGGCTCGTCGAGCACGCCCGCCCGCAGCCCGGACAGCGGCTCCTCGACGTCGGCTGCGGCCTGGGCGCCACCCTGCTGCCCGCCGCCGCCCAGGTCGGCCCCACCGGCCACGCGCTGGGCATCGACATCGCGGAGGCGATGATCGAACAGGCCGGCCAGGAGGCGCGGCGCCAGGGCATCGACAACGTCGAACTGCGGGTCATGGACGGCGAACACCCCGACCTGCCCGCCCGGTCCTTCGACCTCGTCATGGGCAGCTACAGCGTCATCTTCCTGCCCGACGCCCGTGCCGCTCTCGCCCGCTACGCCGGCCTGCTGCGCGACGGCGGCCGGATCGCCTTCACCAGCCCGGTCTTCAGCAAGGACGAATTCCCCTTCCTGCCACCGCTGTTCAGCCGCTGGATCCCCATGTCGCTGCTCCAGCACCTGCCGCCCGCCTGGCACCCCGAGCAACTGCGGCGCCAGCTGCACTCCTGGCTCGAGGACCCCGCCGACCTCGAAGCCGCCCTGCGGCAGGCCGGATTCACCGACCCCGTCATCACCGACGAGGTGGTGGAGATGACCGCCGCGAGCGGTGAGGACTGGGTCGAGTGGTCCCACACGCAGGGCATGCGGTTGCTGTGGCAGCACCTGCCCGCCGACGAGGCCGCCGCACTGCGCGCCCGCCTGACCGGTGAACTCGACGCCCTGCGCGATGCCGACGGTCTCATCCGCATCGACGTACCGGTCCGCTACGTCACCGCCACCGTCGCCCGCTGACCACAGCCCGCAGCCCGGCCCGCCCGGGCCCGGGCAGAGCCGAGCGCCGGCGGTCCGCCCGCACCGCCGGCGGTCCGCCCGTACGGCCCGTGGACCGGGCACACGGCGGCCCGACCGGACGCACCGCCGGCGGTCCCCTCGCAGGGGCCCGTGGACCGGACACTCGGCAGCCGGAGCGCACCGGAAGCGGCCCCCGGGGAAAACCCCGGGGGCCGCTTCCAGTGCGCGCGGCGGGTGTCAGGTCACCGACAGCGCACCGTCCACCGCCACGACCGTGCCGTTGGCGTACGCGGCCTCCGGCCGGGTCAACTGCACGATCCACCAGGCGATGTCCTCCGGCCGGCCGACCCGGCCCGCCGGGATCCGCTCCGCCATCTGCACGAGGAACGCCTCGTACGCCTCCGTCGGCATCCCGGCCCGCACCCCCACACCGGTGTCCACGACACCGGGCGCGATACCGACCGAGCGGATGCCGCGCGGCGCGAGCTCGACGGCCCAGGTGCGGGTCAGGAAGTCGAGCGCCACCTTCGCCATCCCGTACACCGAGTTCTCCGGCCAGGCACGGCGGCCCAGCGATCCCGCCGAGCTGACGTTCACCACGACACCGCCGGCGGCCTCGAGGGCGTCCAGGGCAGCCTGCGTCAAAAAGACCGGCGCGAGCAGATTCGTGCCCAACTGCGCCCTTACCGAATCGCGTTCCAAACCGTCCAGGGACGCGAATCCGGTGACCGCCGCATTGTTCACGAGAACATCGAGACGGCCGAATTCCTCGAGCGCCGTCCGGACAATGAGGCCGGGCGCATCGTGGTCGTGGACATCGGCGACCAGAATACGAATCCGGTCGTGCCCGTCCGCTGTTTCCTTCAGCGTCGATTCACTGCGTCCGACAATGAGCACATGCGCACCGTCGTCCGCGAAAGCGCGGGCCGTGGCGGCGCCGATTCCCGTGCCGCCGCCGGTGACGACGACCGATTTCCTCACCTGGTCCGTCATCGCGGCCTCAGGAGCACAGGGCGGTGTTGACACCGCGGATGACGGCCTGCTCGGCCTCCGGGCCGAAGTCCTTGTCGCCGATCGTGAACGACAGCTGCACCCGGGCGGACCGGTCGCGGGTGGTGGCCGCGAACGTGGCGTAGCCGGGGATGCCGGCGCCGTGGCCCCACAGGTCCAGGTCGTCGTCGTTCTCCAGCTTCATGATGCCCAGGCCGTAGCCGATGCCCATCGGCAGGTTCTCGATCATCTCCGGCGGCAGCGGCGTCGTCATCTCGGTGAACTCCGGCTCGTTCAGCAGCTCCCCGCCGAACAGGGCGCAGAAGAACCGGTCCAGGTCCGCGGTGGTGGAGATGATCTCGCCCGCGCAGCCCGCCTCCGAGGGGTTCATCAGCGTCACGTCGACCGGCTCGCCGCCGATCTGCATGTAGCCGCGGGCGTGCGGCCCGGGGATGTTCGGGTCGTCGCCCGGCAGCGTCGTCTCCGTCAGCCCCAGCGGCTCGAGGACCCGCTCGGTGATCTCCTCGCGGTAGGAGCGGCCGGTGATCTTCTTGATGAGCAGGCCGACGATGAAGTAGTTCGTGTTGCAGTACGCGAACTTCGTGCCCGGCTCGAACTCCAGCGGCTTGGCCGCCGCGATGGCGATCAGGTCCTCGGGCTCGTAGTGCTTGTAGCGGTCGCGCAGGAACCGGTCACCCGGCTTCTGGAACGAGTCCATGTAGTTGTACAGGCCGCTGGTGTGCTGCATCAGGTTCCGTACGGTGATCTTCTCGCCGTACGGCAGCAGCCCCGGCAGATAGCTCTCCACACTCCGGTCCAGGTCCAGGCGGCCCTCGGCGACCAGCTGCAGCACCACCACGGCCACGAACGGCTTGGTGATGCACGAGATACGGAACCGGCCGTCCGCCGGAACCGGCCGGTCCGAGCCCAGCTCCGCGATCCCGGAGGTGACGACGAAGGAGTTGTCCCCCCGGGTGACCCGGAACTGCACACCGGCCGCACCGGCCTGGACCAGCCGGTCCGCCGCGCCCTGCACGGCCTGCTGAAGAGCCGAGACCTCCGGCCGGTCGATCGTCGTCTGCGTCATGCGTGAAAACCCCCATCGGGTGGCGAATCGGTCCGTACACAGGGCCCGGGGAGAGTCCACGACGCGGCGCCGTCCGCCACGACGGGCGGCATGCGGCGACAGGACCCAGGTCCGTACGGCAATGACGTACGCGGCCCAACGTGGCCGCCCGCGATGGAGGCTTGCCCGCACGCCGCTGGAGCATTGCTCGCGCACCTGGCCCGCCCCCGCCCCCGGCCCCCCGCTCCGCCGCCCGTCCGCGCCCCGCCGAGAGACCGTCGAGCGGACTTCCACGGCTTCTCGAGTGCGGCCGCACAGCGTGGCACCCGACACCCGACCGGTGCCTGCCAGCACTGGTGCCCCTCCCGGCATGCACAGCCGGTCGCGGCATCAGCCACCCGGAGGAGGACCACGCCGTGCCGCGCTTCACGCATCCGGAACTGCCCCTGGACGGACTGCTGCGCCAGGCCGCCGTGCGGGACCCCGACGGCACCGCGCTGACCTGCGGGCAGCACACCTTCACCTACGCCGAACTCGACGCCCGCGCCGACCGCGTCGCCCACTACCTGCTGTCCGCCGCCGGCCGGCCAGGTGCCACCGTCGGCGTGGCGAACACCCTCGACCCGGCGTTCGCCGCCACCTACTACGGCACCAGCCGCAGCGGCCGCACCATCGCCCTGGTCAACCCGCTCATCGGTGAGGCGGCGCTGCGGCACGTGTTCACCGCCGCCGCCGTCGAGATCGCGTTCGTGCCCTGCGCCACCGCCGAACTGCTCACCAAGATGCGCGAGCAACTGCCCCTCCTGCACACCGTCGTCGTCACCGACGCCGACGACGGCGTGGTCCCCGCCGACGCGCTGCCCCTCCACGTGGCCCTGGACGGTGCCGCCGACGGGCCCGCCGGACCCGCCCACGGACCCGCCGACCTGTCGTCGACCGTGTGCGTGCAGTTCACCACCGGCACCACCGGCCGCCCCAAGGGCGTGCGCCTGACCCACCGCAACCTGGTCGCCAACGCCCACCAGATCGCCCTCGCCCACCGCCTCGGCCCG
Source organism: Streptomyces sp. Tu 2975 (assembly GCF_009832925.1). Classification (GTDB taxonomy): domain Bacteria; phylum Actinomycetota; class Actinomycetes; order Streptomycetales; family Streptomycetaceae; genus Streptomyces. The sequence goes on along the minus strand of NZ_CP047140.1, from coordinate 177,857 downwards.
GCGTCCGTCACCCTCAACCACCTGCCGCTGTTCCACGTGATGCACCTCAACTCGGCCGTGTGCGCCGGTGCCGCGCAGGTGCTGTGCCAGCACGGCGACCCCCTCGCCTCCCTCGCCCTGGCCGCCCGCACGGGCGCCACCCACTACTACGGGCTCCCCGCCCGCCTCCACCGTCTCGCCGCCGACCCCCGGCTGACCGCCTCCCCGCAGGCCGTCCCCGCCCTGCCGCGGCTCACCGCCGTCATGTCCGGCGGCACCGCCCTCGCGCCCGCCGCCGCCCGCCGGCTGAGCCAACTGCTCGGCGTCCCCGTCGTCCAGGGCTACGGCATGGCCGAACTCTCCCCGCTGTCCCACAACCAGCGCCTCGACGACACCCGCCCCGGCGCCGTCGGCCACCCCCTGCCCGGCACCGAGAGCCGCATCGTCGGCCTCGACTCCCGTGAACCGGCCGACGTGTGGGCCACCGGCGAAGTACAGGTCCGCGGACCGCAGGTGATGGCCGGCTACCTCGACGACGACGAACCCTCCCGCATCGACGCTGACGGCTGGTTCTCCACCGGCGACATCGGCTACCAGGACACCGACGGCGTCCTGCACCTCGTCGACCGGCTCGGCGACGTCTTCAAGTACGACAACGAACTCGTCTCACCGACCGCCGTAGAACGGATCATCGCCGACGACCCCCGCGTCGCCGAATGCGTCGTCGTCGGCTGGCCCGACGCCGTGCACGGCGCCGTCGTATGGGCCGGCATCGTCCTGCGCGAGACCCCCGGCCCCCCGCGGCACGCGGCCCACGCCGTCCTCGACGTCCTCGACGCGATCACCGAGAAGGCCAACTCCCGGCTCGCCCACTTCGAACGCATCCGCCGCGTCGAAGCCCTCGACACCGTCCCGCGCACCCCCACCGGCAAACCACGCCGCCAGGAACTGCGCCGCCGGCTGCGCGACCGCGCCGCCGCAGAAGCCGCCGCCTGACCCCCGCCCACACCGGCCGGGGGCCCCTTCCCGCCAGGAGACGACCCATGGTGACCTTCGTCAACAAGCTGACCGTGCACGGCGACCACGACGCCTTCCTCGCCGTCCGCGCCCGCCTCACCGCCTACATGTCCGCCCGGCCCGGCTACGTCAGCCACCAGAACCTGCGCGCCCTCGGCGCCGGGAACGTGCACCTCGAGATCGCCGTCTGGGACAGCGCCGACGCCCACCGCGCCGCCGTCAGCAGCGACGGCTTCCGCGCCATCGTCGCCGACCTCAAGCCACTGGTGACCGCCGAACCCGCCATGTACGAGACCGAGGACGCCACCGCCCCGCTGGAGGCGGCCGGTGTCCGATGACCGCCGGCCCGACGTCCTGGTCGCCGGCGCCGGCCCGGTCGGCCTGACCGCCGCCCACGAACTGGCCCGCCGCGGCCTGCGCGTCCGCCTCGTCGACGCCGCCACCGGCCCCGCCCGCACCAGCCGCGCCGTCGCCGTCCACCCGCGCACCCTGGAAACCCTCGACCAGATGGGCACCGCCACGCCCGTCATCGAAGCCGGCCGCAAGAACCGGGCGTTCACCATGTTCGCCTCCGGCCGCCGGCTGGTGCGCCTGGAGGCCGACTACCGCAGCATGCCCACCCGCCACCCCTACACCGTGATCATCGAGCAGACCCGCACCGAGGCCGTCCTGCGCGACGCCGTCGCCCGGCTCGGCGTCGAGATCGAATGGGGCGTACGGCTCACCGGCCTCTCCCAGGACACCACCACCGTACGAGCCACCCTGCGGCACGCCGACGGCACCGAGGAGACCTGCGAGACACCCTGGCTGGTCGGCTGCGACGGCGGCCACAGCACCGTACGCAAACAGCTCGGCCTGCCCCTCATCGGCGAGAGCCGCGACACCTGGCTGCTGGCCGACGCCCCCGTACGCACCGACCTCGAACCCGACAGCATCTACTGGGTCCACACCGGCAAACAGGCCCTGATGATGGTGCCCTACGCCCGCCCGGGACACTGGCGGCTGCTGGACACCGCCCCCGAAGCCCCCGACGCGGCCGGCGCCGCCGAACGGATCGCCGCCCGCCTCACCACCGGCCTCGGCCACCAGGTCCACGTCGGCGACCCCGAATGGGTCTCCGTCTTCACCTTCCAGCAGCGCATGGTGCCCCGCATGCACCAAGGCCGCGTCCTCGTCGCCGGCGACGCCGCCCACGTGCACAGCCCCGCCTCCGGACAGGGCATGAACACCGGCATCCAAGAGGCCTACAACCTCGCCTGGAAACTCGCCATGGTCCACCAGGGCCACGCCCGCCCGGCGCTCCTGGACACCTACAGCACCGAACGCGTCCCCATCGGCAGGCAACTGCTCGGCTCCACCCGCACCGCCACCTTCCTCGTCCAGCTCAAGAACGCCCTCGCCTCCCTCGCCCTGCCCGCCGTCTTCACCGTCGTGCGCAACCTGCCCCCGCTGCGCCGCGCCATCCAGCGCAAGGTCCTCGGCGGCATGTCCGGACTGCGCATCGACTACGCCGACAGCCCGCTCACCACCGGCGCCGGCCCCGAACCCGTCCCCGTCGCCGCGCCCGTCGCCGCGCCCGTCTTCGTACCAAGGCGCCGCCACGTGCCCGCCCCCGGCGAACGCACCGCCACCGCCACCGCCCGCGAGCCCGCCTCACCCGGCCCGCGCGCCTTCGCCGACGAACTGCGCGACGTGCGCTGGACCCTGCTCGTCGCCCCCGGCGCCCACACCCCGGCCGGCACCCCCGTACGCACCGCGACCGACGCCGCCGCCCGCCACGGCGCCTGGCTGTCGGTACGCACCGTCGGCGACACCACCGCCCCCGGCCCCCGCCTCCTGCCCGACCCCGACGGCGCGCTGCGCCGCGCCCTGGGCCTCTCCTCCGGCGCCTGGGCGCTCATCCGCCCCGACGGCTACCTCGCCGCCCACGGCGGCCTGCTCACCCCCCGCGCCCTCGACGACGCCCTGCGCCCGCTGTCCCTGACGGCACCGCACCCGCCCCACAGCACACCTGAGGCCGTTCTCGAGCGGGCCTCGTCCGGCCGTCGAGCCGCCCAGGACACCGTCGACAGCACCGTCGGCGCACCGCACAAGGAGGCACAACGATGACCGCACCGTCGCCGGCGACCCCGCCGGTCGCCCTGGTCACCGGAGCCACCAGCGGCATCGGCCTCGCCGTCGCCCGCGACCTCGGCCGCCGCGGCCACCGCGTCTTCATCTGCGCCCGCACCGCCCAAGAGGTCAAACAGACCGTCGAGGACCTCCGCGACGAAGGCCTGGAGGCCGAGGGCGCCGCCGCCGACGTCCGCTGCCGCGACTCCGTGGCCACCCTGGTACGCACCGTCCTGGACACCTACGGACCCGTCACCGTCCTCGTCAACAACGTCGGACGCAGCGGCGGCGGACCCACCGCCGACATCGCCGACGAACTCTGGTACGACGTCATCGACACCAACCTCAACAGCGTCTTCCTGCTGACCCGCGAAGTCCTCAAGAACGGCGGCCTCGCCGACGCCACCTGGGGCCGCATCATCAACATCGCCTCCACCGCGGGAAAGCAAGGCGTCCTGCTCGGCGCCCCCTACTCTGCCTCCAAGCACGGCGTCGTCGGCTTCACCAAAGCCCTCGGCAAGGAACTCGCCCCCGCCGGCATCACCGTCAACGCGGTCTGCCCCGGCTACGTCGAGACCCCCCTCGCCGAACGCGTCCGCCAGGGCTACGCCGCCGCATGGGACACCACGGAGCAATACGTACAGGAACAGTTCGAGGCCAAGATCCCCCTCGGCCGCTACACCACCCCCGAAGAAGTGGCCGCCCTCGTCGGCTACCTCACCACCGAACACGCCGCCTCCATCACCGCCCAGGCACTCAACGTCTGCGGCGGCCTGGGCAACGTCTGAAGAAGGAAGAGAAAAGATGTCCGCTGAGCGAGTGCACGCAACGACGCACGAGGTGAACGTGGCCGCGCCCGCCGGCGTGGTCTACGGCCTGATCTCCGACGCCGTCCAGTGGCCGCTGTTCTTCCCGCCCAACGTCCACGTGGAACGCCTGGAGTTCGACGGCGACAGCGAACGCCTGCGCATGTGGGCCACCGCCAACGGACAGGTCAAGTCCTGGACCTCCCGCCGCGTCCTGGACCCCGCCCGGCGCCGCATCGAGTTCCGTCAGGAACTGCCCGCCTCCCCGGTCCAGTCCATGGGCGGCACCTGGATCGTCGAACCCCTGGACGCGAACCGGTCCAAGCTCACCCTGCTGCACGACTTCACCGTCGCCGGCGACAACGCCGACGACGTCGCCTGGGTCGAACGCGCCACCGACACCAACAGCCGCGCCGAACTGGCCAACCTGAGCCGGCTCGCCGAACGCTGGTCCCAACTCGACGACCTGGTCATGTCCTTCGAGGACTCCGTCCGCGTCAACGGCCCCGCCGAACTCGTCTACGACTTCCTCTACCGGGTGGCGGACTGGCCCCAGCTCGTCCCGCACGTCTCCCGCCTGGACCTCACCGAGGACCAGCCCGGCGTACAGGTCATGGCCATGGACACCGTCACCGCCGACGGCTCCACCCACACCACCGAGTCCGTCCGCGTCTGCTTCCCCCACGCCGGCCGCATCGTCTACAAGCAGACCGCCACCCCGCTGCTGATGTCCGCCCACACCGGCGAATGGTCCGTCGTCCCCGACGAGACCGGCGTCACCGTCACCTCCCAGCACAGCGTCGTCCTGCGCCCCGAGAACATCGAACCCGTCCTCGGCCCGGACGCCGACGTGCAGAGCGCCCGCCGCTACGTCCGCGAGGCCCTGGGCCGCAACAGCGGCACCACCCTCGCCCTCGCCAAGAAGCACGCCGAGAGCGCGGTCCGGGTCCTGTGACCACACCCGTGACCGCGCCCGCCCCGGCAGCGGCCGCCCACCGCCCGAGCACCCCGGGGCCCGCAACGGGCCCCGGGGCGCCCGGCGGTGTTCCGCCCGGCGACGCCGCCGAGCGGGCCGCCTGGCTGGAGAACCTCCTCGGCGACCCCGACGACCCGCACAACCCGCACGGCTACAAACCCCTCCTGGACGCCGACGACCGCCGCGAGGCCCCCGCCGCCACCGAAGCGCTGCTCACCGAGGCCGGACTCACCGCCGAATTCGTCCCCCACGAACTCGGCGGCCGCCTGATCCGCCCCGACCTCCTCGCCCAGGTCCTGCGCCCCCTCTTCCGCCGCGACGTCGCCCTCGGCTTCGGCCACGGCATCACCTCGCTGTTCGGCGCCTCCGCCGTCTGGGCGGCCGGCGACACCGCACAGCGGGAAGCGACCGCCCGCGTGCTCCTGGCCGGCGGCCGCACCCCGATCGTCCACCACGAACTCGCCCACGCCAACGCCATCCTGCGCGACGAGTTCACCGCACGGCCCACCCCCGACGGCGGCTTCGTCCTGTCCGGACGCAAGGACGTCGTCATCAACGCCGACCGGGCCGACGCCTACGTCATGTACGCCCGGACCGCGGCCTCGAGCGGCCCACGAAGCCACTCCGTGCTGCTGCTCGACCCCGAGCAGCTGCCGCCCGGCGGCCTGCGCCGGCTGCCGCGCGCCCTAACCCCTGGTATGCGCGGCAGCCGCTTCGCGGGCCTTCGGTTCACCGACTGCCCCGCCGGGCCCGACACCCTCGTCGGCGACCTCGGCGACGGCGTCCCCCTCGCCCTGCGCACCTACCAGGTCAACCGCTGCCTCATCCCCGCCACCGTCGTCGCCGGCGTCGACAGCGTCCTGCGCTTCGCCGTCCGCGCCGCCACCACCGGACGGCCCGCCGGCGTCCCGCCCCGCCGCTGGCACACCGTGCTCACCGGCGTCTTCACCGACCTCCTCGCCTGCGACAGCATGGCCGTCACCGGACTGCGCGCCCTGAGCCTGCTGCCCGACAGCTCCCACCTGCTCGCCGCCGCCGTCAAGATGACCATGCCCGACCTGCTCCGCGAGGACCTCGAGGAACTCTCCACCGTCCTCGGCGCGCACGGCTACGACCGCGGCCCCCGCTACGGCGGCTTCCAAAAACTCGTCCGCGACCTGCCCGTCGCCGGACTCGGCCACGCCGGCACCGCCGCCTGCCAGGCCGTCATCGTGCCCCAACTGCCCACCCTCGCCCGCCGCTCCTGGTTCCGCACCGACGAACCGGCCGGCCGGCTGTTCCTGCCCCGGGCGCCGCTGCCCGCGTTCGACTACCGCGCCCTCACCCTCACCGGCAGCGACGACGTCCTGACCGCGTCCCTCATCGGCACCGCGGAACGCCTCGCCCCCCTGCGCGCCACCTCGGACGCCTGGGCCGCCCTCGCCGACCTCGCCGACGCGTTCGTCCAGGAGATGCGCGCCCTGCGCGAACAGTGCGCCGCCCTCCCCGGCATCACCCACGCCGCGCTCGTCGACCCCCGCGTCTGCGCACTGGCCGACCGCTACGCCCTGGTCCTGGCCGCCGCCGCCTGCCTGGGCGTGTGGCAGGGCCAGGACGGCACCGGCACCTTCCTGTCCGATCCGGCCTGGGCCGTCCTCGCTCTCACCCGCATCGGCCGCAGGCTCGGCGTCCCGGTGCCCGACCTCCCCGAGAACACCACCAAAGCGGTCCTCGAAGAGGTGCTCGCGCGCTACCGGGACCACCGCAGCTTCGACCTGTACGACACACAGCTCGCCGGCTAGCAGGCCGGCCAGGGGCGGGGCCGGCGCGGCCGGCCTTCGGGAGGGGACAGCGATGGACGAGCAGAGGATCAGCACACCGATCCACGTGCCGCGGCCCGCCGGGCCGTGGCAGGGCGTGCACGAGAACCTGACCCGGCTGGGCAACGCGGTCGTGCACACAACCTGGGGCGAATGGCTGCCCGCCGCACTCACCGCCCCCCGCCTGCGCCGGCTGCTGGGCCGCGACTGGACCCGCTACCGCCGCATCCCCGACCCGACGGTGCGCTACCGCTTCGTCGCCGCCCGGCTGCTGATGAAACACACCGCGGCCGCGGCCCTGCGCGTCGACCCCGAGACCCTCGACCTCGCCTACCGCCTCGGTGGCCGCCCCTACCTGCGCGGCTTCGACCAGATCGACCTGAGCCTGACCCACACCGGCGACCTGATGGCCGTCGGCCTCAGCCGCCACGGCCGCATCGGCGTCGACGCCGAACCGGCCGACCGCCGCATGCGGTTCGACCTCCTCCAGGCGCAGATGTGCACCCCCACGGAGGCCGCCGAACTCGCCCCGCTGCCCGAGCACGAACAGACCGCCCAGACCCTGCGCCTGTGGACCCTCAAAGAGGCCTACACCAAGGCCCTCGGCCAGGGCATGCGCCTGGGCTTCACCGAGTTCGGCTTCGGCCTGCGCAGCGGCCGCCTGCTGGCCCCCGACGGCACACCCGCCACCCGCGGCGAATGGGCCTTCGCCACCCACCCCGCCCTCGGCCGCCGCTACCTGCTCTCCGTCGCCTGCCACGACGCCGGCCTCGACCCGGCCGCCGACACCTCGGCCGGCACCATGCTCGATCCCGGCTTCCTCGCGGCGATGGCGGACCACCAGCCCTGACCGGGCCCGGCAAGGTGGCTGCGACGTCAGGCCTGCTTCTCACCCAGGGCCGTGCGCAGCCAGTCCAGCGATCCCTGGGAGAGGAGCTCGTCGGCAAGACGCTGCCCCGTCTCCGTCACGATCCGGCCGCGGCTGTTGTCGATCCAACGCTGGGCGTTCTCATAGCCCTGCGCCTTGTACTCGATGCCCTGGAGCATGCACTCCAGCTTGTCCGCATCCCGCGCGCAGACCGCCTCACGCGATTCCTTGGCCTCGTACTCCGCGACCAGTTCGCGTACCGCCGCGGCCAGCACGTCTGGCATAGCCGCCACCTGATCGGCCGTGACAGCCTGCGGGTCGGCCTCGGTCGAGTACTTCTTCCCCAGGTAGTTCACGTCCCCGGTGCGCGTCTCCTGAGTGTCGTGCCACACCGCGAGGTACGCGGCGCGCGCCGGGTCGGCACCTTCCAACGTGGCGATCACCGAGGCGATGAGCGACGTCCGCCAGGAGTGCTCGGCGACGCTCTCCGGGTCCCGCACGCCGGCCATCCACCATCCGGTCCGCCGGGCGTGCTTCAGCGTCCCCGCCTCGTACAGGAAGTGCGCCACCGCGGACAGGTCGTCAGCCACCGCTCGTCTCCTCTCACGCCTCGGAGAGGCGGATCGCGTACCGGATGCTCTCCAACTCTCGGCGAGCGCGCGCCGACAGCTCCCGGCTATCCAACATCACCGGGATCCGGTCGCGTAACTCTTGCCCCGCGGCGTTGGGGCGGAGGACGCCTGGGCGCGTGGCGAGGAGAGCCCATAGCGTGTGGACGTTGAGGTCGAAGAACCCGTGTTCGGGAGTCAGGCCGCGCACGAGATGGTGCATGAGCTTGTCGCCAGGCCGGTTTCGCGGGTCCTCGGTGGCGATGAAGTGATCGGAGAGCTGTACGTGCGGTGCTTCGCCGATCCAGTACGCCCAGTAGTTGAGGTTGGCCGCTTCACCGGCATCGTCGCCGTCGAGGGTGCTCAGGAAGTGGGCCATGCGGTCCCGGTCGCCTTGCCTGGCGGCCACCGCGGCGACAGACCGGGCGTTGAGCCACTGAGTCAGCCAGTCGTCGGGTCGCTGGGTGCGCTGCTGGTGAGCCAGCCAGTCGGAGGTGTCCGTGGCGGAGTCGTACCCGGCCAGGTAGAGGGCCTGGCGGCGGAGCAGGAACTGGTCACTGCCACGCGCAGTCTCGGCGGTGCGTCGCATGCGAGCGAAGAACTGCCGGCGGTGGGCCGCAGGAAGTTCGGGACCCTTGGGTACGGGGCCTCGCCGGGGCCGCGGCGGCCTGGGGAGGTTCCGTAAGGACGCGGGCGGCACTCCGTTGAGCGGCCAAGCGAGCACTTCGACGAGGTCGCGCTGCATCACCCAAGCACCGATCGGGTCGCCATCGGTCGGCGTGTCGTCGTCCAAAGCGCTGGAAAGCAGCACGTCGGCTTCCATGGCCCGTTCCAGGGCCGGGAGCAGCGCGGGCCCCGCACCGAGTCGAAGCAGGCGATGGCGGTGCACAAGCATCTGCCCGACCGGGACGGAAGTGAGGGGCCGACGCCCGGACTCCCATCCGGCGAGAGTGTCGGCTGCCACGCGCAGGTGCTCGGCGAGCGCCTCCTGGGTGTGCCCGAGCTGTTCGCGAATGAGTCGCAGCACGTACCCGGAGACGATGCCGCCGCGGCTGCGATAAAGGCTTCCCTGACCGTCAGTCAGGGTGGATCGCTGGCTGTTCCCCATGGCGCTTCCCCTTGGCACATCGGTCCTCGCCGGTACCCGTACCCGCGGTCACTACTTCCTGCCGTGTCCGCTTTCTACCGTCGTAGTCAATAACGGTGAGCAACTGAAGCCTATTAGAAAGGCACCTACGTGAACGCCCATGTGCGCCCGGCGTCCCGTCGCCCCGTGTCTGTCCCCTCGCTCGACCTCCTGTCGCAGGGACAACAGCGGGGCGTGGACTGCGTCTTCTGCGGCATCACCTTGACGCCGGCCACCGCAGTCGACCTTGGTCCCCGCCGGATGCGGATCGCCGACTACCCGACCCGCTGGTTCCCCCGTGCCTGCCGCCGCCACGCAAAGGGGAGGGCGTCATGATCTGTGCCCGCTGCGACCGGCCGATCCTGCCCGGCGAGGACTACGAAGTGGCCGACAAACCGTCCGGCTCCGGATGCGGTACCACGGTCCACCTGCACCGAACCTGCCCCACGCGCCGCTGACAGCGGCTACATCGACTCCCGCCCCGGCCGAACGCATCCGGCCAGGAAACCCGGCCGGAGCGGGTCCATCCCCATCCACATGAGCAGAGGAGATCACCGTGAGCGTACCTCCGCGGCCACCCGTACCCGACCCGCCCGGCACCCCCGTTCCCGTCGTGCGGGAGCTGATCGGCGGCCACTTCGGCAACGTCCGCAGGACCGTTCTCGACGCCAACCCCCATATGTCCGAGGACATGGCCGGCCGGATCGTCGACGAGGGCATCAAGTTCGTCGCCGCCTGCGCGCAGAACCCGGACGTCGGCATGGCCCCGTCCCGGGTGGTCGACGAGGGGTGGCACGCGCTGCTCCTGCACTCAGCCCTGTACGGGGAGCTGTGCGACCGGTTCGGCTCGTTCGTGCACCACTATCCGGGCTGGGACCCGAGTCACTACGACCCGGCGATCCTGGACCGCACCCGGGAGCTGATCGCTCGCGCCGGGTTCGACATCGATCCGGACCTGTGGGGGCCGCCCGGCGAGGGCTTCCCCGCCTCGGTGTCGGCGAAGTGCCAGCACGCGCCGAACTGCGCGATCCGCCCGATGCCGAAGCCCGAGTGGCCCTAGCCTGAAGGCAGGAGGTGACCCGCATGTCACAGGAGTGGATCGATCCGCGGTACGCCGAACTGGTGAAGGCATGGCAGCGAGCGCAGGAACCGCCGTCGCGTGACCCGGAAGAGCCGCGGCCGGTGCGCGGCTTCATCCTCCCGCCCAAGCGCTGAAGCCCCTACAGCCCCGGCTCGGCTGCCTCTTGGCAGCCGAGCGCCGGGCTACTTCTCGCGGCGAGGGCACCAGCCCTGACCCCGCCTGACCCTGCCCGGCCCCGGTCGGGCACGAGGCCGGCCGGAACGGGGCCGTCCGGGCGGAGACGACACACGTGCCCGGCCCCCGCCCGGCGCCCGTCTCAGTCCTGCTCGGCCACGTCCTGGATGACGTCCTGGAGGACGACGCCGCCCGGCAGCTCGGACAGGTCGTTCAGGGCCGCGACGATCTTCTTCTCCTCGTAGACGAAATGGGACTCCAACAGGGCCGCCAGACCGTCCAGTTCCTTGCGTACCTCCTGTGCGGGCAGCGCGCCCTCACCGGTGCCCAGGCCGCCCAGCAGCTCCTCGATGCGGCGCAGGATGTCCGCCACCGTGTGGTGGTCGTTCTCCAGCTCCTCCAGCACCGGACGCAGTTCCGGGAACTGCTCGGCCAGCGCGGGGAAGGCCGAGTCGTCCTCCTCGGTGTGGTGGCGGCGCACCGCGGAGCAGAACGTCAGACAGTGGGCCCGCAGCTCCCGTGGCCGCTCGCCGCCCTCAAGGAAGGCGTCGACGTCGTCGGCGAGCCGCGCCAGTTCCTCGCGCAGCCACAGATGGACCGCGATCAGCTGGTTGCCGAATGCCGCGAGCCGGTCGTTCGGACCGGTGAATGTTCCCATGCTCGTCCCAATGCCCCTCGTCGTGAAGCGTGATATCAGCACCGCCCGCCGAGCCCGGTCAACTCGGCCCCGCCCGCCGGGCCCGGTCAACTCGGCCCCGCCCTCCGGGCCCGGTGCCTCGAGCGGCCCTCGGGCGGGCCTCGAGCGGTTTTTGCCGGTCCCCGGCCCGCGGCCGGCGCGGCGCGGCTTCGCGCTCCGGAACAGCTCAGCGCCCTCTCGAAGCCGGCTGGAGAAGCACGGGCCGCCCCGCCGGCGGCGGATAGCGTGATCGTGCTTGACGACCACAAGTGCGGCACAAGGGGCGGGTCATGACGGATGCAGGAACCGGCCTCGGCCGGACGGCGCCCGCGCACGGCGGCAAGGGCTCCGTGCTGCGCATGCTGCCCGGCGGGGCGACCGCCGCCCCCGGAGTGCGGCTGTTCCTCGTCGGCGGCGACGCGCTCGCCCGGGCCGGTATCCGCTCCCTGCTCGACGGGCAGGGCGGCATCAGCGTCATAGGGGAGGACGAGCCGGGCCCGCGTGCCCTGGCCGCGCTGCGGGCCCAGGCGCCCGACGTGCTCGTCGTCCACGGGTTGCGCGAGGCGCACGAGTCCGACGCGCTGCTGCGCGAGATCGACCCCGGCATACGGGTGCTGACGGTCGGCGGGGCAGAGCCCCAGGGCCGGACCGCGGCCGTCCTGCACGGACATCTGCCCCACTCCACCACCTCGCAGCAGTTGGCCGCCGCCGTCTCCCTGGCCGCCGCCGGCTACTCGCTGACCCGCGGCCCGCTGCCGCCCACCGCCCCGGAACCCGCCCCGGCACCCGCCACCACCGCGCCCGCCGCGCCCGCCGCCCCGCCGGAGAAGGCCGCGCCCCGGCCCCGGGCTGCCACCGTCTCCGACGTGCCGCCCGAGCACCTCACCGGCCGCGAGTGCCAGATCCTCGACCTGGTGGCCCGCGGACTGTCCAACATCGAGATCGCCCAGTCGCTCACGCTGTCCGAACACACCGTCAAGACCCACGTGCAGAACCTGCTGAACAAGCTGCGGCTGCGCAACCGCGTGCATGTGGCCATCTACGCCTTCGAGACCGGGCTGCGCTGACACCCAACGCCGGCACATCAGGAGCGGGTCAGCGCCCCGTCAACCCCTCCCGCGAGGCTGAGCGGGATTCTCGCCGCCCAGCCGCGGACGGCCCGGACCTTGGGGGAAGAGTGCCCGTTCCCGACGACGCGCGTCTGCCGCTGACGGCGGCCCAGCTCGGCATCTGGTTCGCGCAGGCGCGGGACCCGCACAGTCCCGTCTTCAACACCGGCGAATACGTCGAACTCACCGGCACCCTCGACACCGACCGCTTCGAGGCGGCGCTGCGCGCCACCGTCGCCCGCACCGACGCCCTGCGGCTGCGCTTCCACACCGACGCCGAGGGGACCGTCACCCAGTCCGTCGCCGACGACGTCCCCTTCACCCTGCACCGCGTCGACGTCAGCGCCGAGGACGACCCCGCGGCCGCCGCCGACGCCTGGATGCGCGACGTCGTCGCCCAACCCCTCGACGTGACCTGCGGCCGACCCCTGTTCACCCAGGCGCTGTTCATCCTCGGCCCCGGCCACCACTACTGGTTCCAGCACGTGCACCACCTGCTCCTCGACGGGTACGGCTTCCGCCTCGTCGCCGAACGCGTCGCCGCCGCCTACCGCGGCGACACCGAAGCCGGTGCCGACGAGGGGGGCGTACGGGACCTGCTGGAGGCCGAGGCCGCCTGGCGGGCCTCCGACGCCTACGCGAAGGACCGCGCCCACTGGCTCGCCGCCCCCCGCCACACACCCGTCACCCTCGCCGGCACCACGGCCCCCGCCGCGCCGGGCGCGCTGCGCCGCACCGCCTTCGCCGGACGCGACGTGCTCGCCGGACTCGACGCCGTGGCCCGCGCCGCGGAGACCGGCCGCCAGGTCGCCTTCCCGGCCGCCGTCGCCGCCTACGTCCAGTGGCTGACGGGGGAGCGGAACATCACGCTCGGCATGCCCGTCACAGCCCGCCGCACCGCCGCCGCCCGCCGCGCGCCCGGCACCGTCGCCAACGTGCCCGCACTGCACGTCGAACCGCGCCCCGCCGCCCCGCTCGCCGAGCTGGTCGCCTCCGTGCGCGACGCCCTGGAGCCGCTGCTGCGCCACCAGCGCTACCCCTACGAGGAGGCGCGCCGCGAGCTCGGCGCCGTCGGCGAACGGGCCTACGGCCCCGTCGTCAACGTCATGCCCTACGGGCGCGCCCTGGACTTCGGCGGCCCGGCGGCGTCCGCGCACCCGGTGTCGACCGGGCCCGTGGAGGACCTGAAGTTCTCCGTGTACGAGGAGCCCGACGGCTCCGGCGCACGGATCGACCTCGAGGCCAACGCGGCCGTGTACGGCGAGAGCGAGACCGACGCCCATCTGGCGCGCTTCGTCCGCTTCCTGGGCGCCTTCGCCCAGGCGGGCCCGGACACGCCGCTCGGCCGGATCCACGGGACCCCCACCGTCCCCGCCCCCGCTGCCGCGGCCCCCGCCACCGGCGGCCCCGCGCTGCACACCCTCTTCGCCGCCCGCGCCGCGGCCACCCCCCACGCGGTGGCCGTCAGCCACGACGGCGACCACCTCACCTACGCGCAGCTCGACGCCCGCGCCAACCGCCTCGCCCACCGGCTCGTCGAGCAGGGCGCCGGCCCCGAGCGGCTCGTCGCCCTCACCCTGCCGCGCTCCCTCGACCTGGTCGTCGCCCTGCTCGCGGTCCTCAAGTCCGGTGCCGCCTACCTGCCGCTGGACCCCGACTATCCGGCCGACCGCCTGGCCTGGATGCTGAAGGACGCGGCCCCAGTCCTCGTCCTCGACCCGCAGTCGATGACGAAGGACCTCGCCGGCTACCCCGACACCGCCCCGCGCACCGCCGTGGACGGCGCCCACCCCGCCTACGTCATCTACACCTCCGGCTCCACCGGCCGCCCCAAGGGCGTCGTGATCCCGCACAGCAACGTGGTGCGCCTGTTCACCTCCACCGACCACTGGTTCGGCTTCGGCCCCGACGACGTGTGGACCCTCTTCCACTCCTACGCCTTCGACTTCTCCGTCTGGGAGATCTGGGGCGCCCTGCTGCACGGCGGCCGGCTCGTCGTCGTCCCGTACCACGTCAGCCGCTCGCCCGGCGACTTCCTCGACCTGCTGGCCCGTGAGAAGGTCACCGTCCTCAACCAGACACCGACCGCCTTCCACCAGCTCGACGCCGCCGACCGGGCCCGCGCTCAGGCCACCGAACTGGCCCTCCGGTACGTCGTGTTCGGCGGCGAGGCCCTCGACGTGGCCCGCCTCGCCGACTGGTACGCCCGCCGCGGCACGGCCACCCGCCTGGTCAACATGTACGGCATCACCGAGACCACCGTGCACGTCACGTACGCCGCCCTCGGCCCCGGCCACGCCGTTCCCGGCGCCCCGTCCCTGCTCGGCGGGCCCATCCCCGACCTCACCCCCCGCGTCCTGGACGCCGCCCTGCGGCCCGTGCCGCCCGGCTTCACCGGCGAGCTGTACGTCGCCGGGGCGGGCCTGGCCCGCGGCTACCTGGGCCGGCCCGCGCTGACCGCGCAGCGGTTCGTCGCCGACCCCTACGGGGCGCCCGGCGCCCGCATGTACCGCACCGGCGACCTGGTGCGCCACCTCGACGACGGCACCTTCGCCTACCTGGGGCGCGGCGACGACCAGGTCAAGATCCGCGGCTTCCGCATCGAACTCGGCGAGATCGAGAACGTGCTCGCCACCCACCCCGGTGTCGCCCAGGCCGCCGTCGTCGTCCGCGAGGACCGGCCCGGCGACCGGCGGCTGGCCGCCTACGCCGTCCCTGCCGACGGTGTGGAGCCCGACGTGGCCGGCTGGCGAAGCCTGCTGGCCGGGCAGCTGCCCGCCCACAGCCTGCCCGCCTCCTTCACGCTCCTGGACGCGCTGCCGCTGACCGCCAACGGCAAACTCGACCGGGCGGCCCTGCCCGCCCCCCGCACACCCGCCCCCGAGGCCGGAACCGATGGCGAGGCGGCCGAGGCCGCCGACCCCGGCGAGGCGGCCCTGCGCCGCATCTTCGCCGACACCCTCGGCACCGGGCAGGTCGGCGCGGACAGCGACTTCTTCGCCCTCGGCGGCCACTCGCTGCTCGCCGGGCGCCTCATCGCCGCCGTACGCGACACCCTCGGCGCCGAGATCACCATCCAGGACCTCTTCGAGGCCCCCACCCCGGCCGGCCTCGCCGCCCGGGTGCGCACCGCCGCCACCGGCCGCCCGCCGCTCGTGCCCAGGGACCACGGCGACGGCCCCCGCCCCACCTCCTACGCCCAGCACCGCATGTGGGTGCTGCGCGAGGTCGAGGGCGCCGCACCCACCTACAACATGCCGCTCGCGCTGCGCCTTTCAGGCACCTTGAACCGCACCGCGCTGCGCGCCGCCCTGTACGACGTCGTCGTCCGGCACGAAAGCCTGCGCACCGTCTACCCGCGCGGCGAGCACGGCGTCACCCCGAAGCTGCTGCCGGCCGAGCAGGCCCGCCCCTGGGTCATCGAGTCCCGCGTCGACGACGAGCAGCTCCCGGCCGCCCTGACGGCCGCCGCCCGCGAACCGTTCAACCTCGACTGCCAACTACCCATACGGTCCCACCTGTTCACCCTGCCCGGCGGGGACAGCGTGCTGCTGCTGCTGATGCACCACGTCGCCGGCGACGGCTGGTCCCTGCGCCCCCTGCTCGGCGACCTGTCCACCGCCTACGCCGCCCGGCTCGCCGCCCGCGCCCCCGACTTCCCGCCGCTGCCCGTCGGCTACGCCGACTTCGCCGTGTGGCAGCGTGAACTCCTCGGCGACGAGCGCGACCCCGACAGCCTCGCCGCCCGCCAGCTCGCCCACTGGGAGAGCACCCTCGCCGGCCTGCCCGACCAGCTCGAGCTGCCCGCCGACTTCCCCCGCCCGCCCGTCGCGGAACACCGCGGCGGCTCCGTGCCGCTCGCCGTACCGCCCGAGCTGCACGCCCGGCTCGACACGTTCGCCCGCGCCCACGGCGCCACCTGCCACATGGTGCTGCAGGCCGCCCTCGCCGCCCTGCTCACCCGCCTCGGGGCCGGCACCGACATCCCCATCGGCTGCCCCACCGCCTCCCGCCCCGACAGCGCCCTGGACGACCTGGTGGGCTTCTTCGTCAACCCGGTCGTGCTGCGCGCCGACACCTCCGGCGACCCCACCTTCACCGAACTGCTGGCACGGGTGCGCGCCACGGCGCTGGCCGCCTACGCCCACCAGGACGTGCCCTTCGACCGGGTCGTCGAACGCCTCCAGCCCGAGCGGTCCGCCGCCCGCCACCCCCTGTTCCAAGTGGTGCTCTCCTACCAGGACTTCGAGGCGCGGGCGCACCTGAAGGGCCTGGACGTACGGCGCGAGGACGTCGACTTCGGCGTCGCCAAGTTCGACCTCACCTTCAACCTCGTCGAACACCGCGGCAACGGCGAGGAGTTCGCCGGCATCGACGGCGACCTCGAGTACGACACCGCCCTGTACGAGCGGGCCACCGCCGAGGCCCTCACCGGCCGGCTGCTGCGGCTCCTCGACGCCGTCGTCACCGACCCGCAGGCGCCGGTCCACTCCCACGACCTCCTCGACGAGGCCGAACACGCCCGCCTGGCCGCCTTCAACGACACCGCCCGGCCCGTGCCGCGGGCCGGCCTCGCCGAACTCTTCGCCGCCCAGGCCCGCCGCACCCCCGAAGCGGTCGCCGTCGTCGGCGACGACGGCACCGAGCTGACCTACGCCGAACTCGACGCCCGCTCCGGCGCCCTCGCCCGCCGCCTCGCCGCCGCCGGCGCCGGCCGCGAGTCGGCCGTCGCCGTCCTCCAGCAGCGCTCGGTGCACCTGGTCGTGTCGCTGCTCGCCGTCCTCAAGGCGGGCGGCTTCTACGTGCCGCTCAACACCCGCTACCCGGCCGATCGGATGCGCCTGATCACCGCCGACGTCCGGGCCCGGGTCCTGCTCACCGACCGGGACACCGACACCGCGTACGACTGCCGCTCCTGGGCGGGCGACGCCGACGTCCTCGTCGTCGACGAACTGCCCACCGGCGGCGAGCCGCTGCCCGTGGTGCCGGCGCACCCGCACCAGCTCGCCTACGTGATGTACACCTCCGGCTCCACCGGCAACCCCAAGGGCGTCGCCATCACCCACGGCGACGTCGCCGCCCTGGCCGCCGACACCTGCTGGCGCACCGGCAACCAGCAGCGGGTCCTGCTGCACTCCCCGTACTCCTTCGACACCTCCCAGTACGAACTGTGGGTGCCGCTGCTGTCCGGCGGGACCGTCGTCGTCGCCCCGCCCGGCGACCTGGACACCCGCGCCCTCGAGCGGGCGATCGTCGACGGCGGCGTCACCGGCATGTGGCTCACCTCCGGCCTGTTCAACCTGCTCGCGGAGGAGAGCCCGCACTGCTTCACCGGCGTGCGGGAGGTGTGGACCGGCGGCGACGTCGTCTCCCCGGCCGCCGTCGCCCGGGTGCTGGCAGCCTCCCCGTCGACCATGGTCGCCGACGGCTACGGCCCCACCGAGACCACCACCTTCGCCACCCACCACTTCATGCGCGCACCGTGGCAGCAGGAGACCACCGTCCCCATCGGCACCCCCCTGGACAACACCACCTGCCACGTCCTGGACGACCGGCTGCGGCCAGTGCCGCCCGGCGTCACGGGCGAGCTGTACATCGGCGGCGCCGGCCTCGCCCGCGGCTACCTGGGCCGGCCGGACGCCACCGCCGAACGGTTCGTCGCCGACCCCTACGCCCCCGGCGAGCGCATGTACCGCACCGGCGACCTGGTGCGCCTGCGGCGCGACGGCGTCCTCACCTTCCTCGGCCGCGCCGACCACCAGGTCAAGGTCCGCGGCTTCCGCATCGAACTCGGCGAGATCGAGTCCGTCCTCGGCGCCCACCCCGGCGTCGCGCAGAGCGCCGTCCTCGTGCGCGAGGACCGGCCCGGCGACAAACGTCTCGTCGCCTACGTCGTCCCCGCACCCGGCGCCACCGCAGACCCTGCCGTGCTGCGCCGGCACGTCGCCGCCGCGCTGCCCGACTACATGGTGCCCGCCGCGTTCGTCCCCCTCGACGCGCTGCCGCTGACCGGCAACGGCAAACTCGACCGCCGCGCCCTGCCCGTCCCCGACTTCGGCGCCGCCGACAGCGCCGGCCGCGCCCCGCGCACCCCCCGCGAGGAACTCCTCGCCGTGCTGTTCGCCGAGGTCCTCGGCATCGACAAGGTCTCCATCGACGACAGCTTCTTCGACCGCGGCGGCGACAGCATCATGGTCATCCAGCTCGTCGGCCGCGCCCGGCGCGCCGGACTGCTGCTGAACGCCGCGCAGATCTTCGAGCACAAGACCGTCGCCCAGCTCGCGCCCGTCGCCGAGACGCTCGCCGACACCGCCCCGAAGGAGCCCGCCGCCGTCGCCGCGACCGGCGACGTGCCGCTCACCCCGATCATGCACTGGCTGCGCGAACGCGGCGGTCCCGTCGACGCGTTCAGCCAGACGATGGCCGTCACCGTCCCCGCAGACCTGGACACGGCACGGCTCGTGGCCGCCCTGCAGACACTGATCGACCACCACGACGCACTGCGCGCGGTGTTCTCACGCGACGGCGACGGCGACGGCTGGACGATGCGCATCGAGGCGCCCGGCACCGTACGCGCCGAGGACTGGGTACGCCGCGTGGACGCCGCCGGCCTCGACGAGCAGGCCCTCGCCGCCCTGACCACGACCGAGGCCGCGGCCGCCCGCGACCGTCTCGCGCCCTTCGCCGGCCGCGGCGGGCAGGCCGTCTGGCTCGACACCGGCCCAGGCCGTCCCGGCCGTCTGCTGCTGAGCCTGCACCACCTGATCGTCGACGGCGTCTCCTGGCGCATCCTGCTCCCCGACCTGAAGGCGGCCTGGGAAGCCACCGCGCCCGGCGCCGCGGCCCCCGCCCTGCCGCCCGTCACCACCTCCTTCCGGGCCTGGGCCCACCATCTCGAGCAGCAGGCCGGGCGCCCCGAGCGGGCCGCCGAACTGGCCCTGTGGACCGGGATGCTCGCCGCCGGCTGCCCGCCGGTGACCGCGCAGCCGCTCGACAGCCGGCTCGACACCGCCGCCACCGCCCGCAACCTCACCCTCACCCTCGAGGCCACCACCACCGCCGCGCTGCTGACCACCGCGCCCGCCGCGTTCAACGGCCGCGTCGACGACATCCTGCTCACCGCGTTCGCGCTCGCCGTCACCGACTGGCGACGGCGCCGCGGACTGGGCGACAGCGACGCCGTCCTGACCGACGTCGAAGGACACGGCCGCGAACCGGGCACCAGCGGCGCCGAACTCTCCCGCACCGTCGGCTGGTTCACCAGCCTCTACCCGGTCCGGCTCGCCCTGGGCACCCTCGACGGCGCCGACGCCCTCGCCGGCGGGCCCGCCGCGGGAACAGCCGTCAAACGCATCAAGGAAGCACTGCGGCAGATCCCCGACGGCGGAATCGGCCACGGCCTGCTGCGCCACCTGGACCCCCGCACCGGCCGCAGCCTCGCCGCGCTCGCCCCGCACGGCACCCCGCCGCTCGGCTTCAACTACCTGGGCCGCTTCCCCGCCCAGGGCGCCGACAGCCTGTGGGCCGCCGCCCCCGACGCCGAGGCCATCGGCGACGGCACCGACCCCCGCCTGCCGCTCGCGCACGCCGTCGAGGTCAACGCCCTCACCCTCGACGAGCCCGCCGGGCCCCGCCTGACGGCCACCTGGACCTTCGCCGGCCGCCTCCTCGACGAGCCGGCCGTACGCGACCTGGGCGAGACCTGGTTCCGCGCCCTGAACGCACTCGTCACTCATGCCGAACGCCCGGAGGCGGGCGGCATCACCCCCTCCGACCTGTCCCTGGTCCAGCTCAGCCAGGACCAGATCGACCAGCTCGAAGCCGCGTGGAAGGTTGCCCCATGACCCGGTCCGGACTCGCCGACGTCCTGCCCCTGTCCCCGCTCCAGGAAGGCCTCCTCTTCCAGGTCACCTACGGTGCCGAGACCCACGGCCCGGACGTCTACACCGTCCAGATGGTCTTCGAGC
This sequence comes from Streptomyces sp. Tu 2975, assembly GCF_009832925.1. Taxonomy (GTDB): domain Bacteria; phylum Actinomycetota; class Actinomycetes; order Streptomycetales; family Streptomycetaceae; genus Streptomyces. The sequence continues at coordinate 157,559 of NZ_CP047140.1, read as the reverse complement.
TGCGCGGCCCCCTCGACGAGGACGGCCTGCGGGCCGCCGCCGCGGCCCTGCTGCGCCGCCACCCCAACCTGCGCGCCGGGTTCTGGCAGCACAACGTCGAACGGCCCGTCCAGTTCGTGCCGAACGAGGTGCCCCTGCCCTGGCGCACCCGCGATCTCACCGCCCTGGGCGAGGGCGACCGCGAGCGGGCCGTCGAGGAGTACGTCACGGCCGACCGTGCCGAACGCTTCGACCCGGGCGCCCCGCCGTTGATCCGCTTCGCCCTGCTCGCCCTCGCCGCCGAGCACCACAAACTCGTCCTGACCACCCACCACCTGCTCCTCGACGGCTGGTCGATGCCGCTGCTGGTACGCGAACTGTTCACCCTCTACGGGCAGCGCGGCGACGACGCGGGCATGCCCCCCGTCACCCCCTACCGCGCCTACCTGGCCCACCTCGCCGGCCGCGACGACGACGCCGCCCGCGCCGCGTGGCGGGCCGCCCTCGAGGACCTGGAGGAGCCGAGCCTCGTCGCGGGCGCCGGAGCAGGCCGCGGCGCCGCCGACGGCTCCGCCCTGCCCGGCCAGATCTGGCACGAGACCGACGCCGCGACCACCACGAAGCTCACCGCCCTCGCCCGCTCGCGCAACATCACCCTCAACACCCTGGTGCAGAGCGCCTGGGCACTGCTGCTGGGCGCACAACTGGGCCGCGACGACGTCGTGTTCGGAGCGACCGTCGCCCACCGCCCGCCGGAGATCCCCGGCATCGAGTCCACCATCGGCATGTTCATCAACACCCTGCCGGTCCGCGTCCGCCTCCGGCCCGCCGAGACACTCGGCGACCTGCTCGGCCGGGTGCAGCGGGAACAGGCCGCCCTCATCGAGCACCGGCACCTGTCCCTCACCGAGATCCGCTCCGCCACCGGAACCGGTGAACTCTTCGACACCGTCGTCGTGTTCGAGAACTACCCCCTCGACCCGGCCGTCCTGCGCGCCGAGGCCCGCGGACTGCGCCTCGCCGGCTTCGAGGTCGCCGACGCCACCCACTACCCGCTGAGCCTGCTCGCCATCCCCGGCGACACCCTGCGCTTTCGCCTCGACCACCGGGGCGACGTCCTGGACGAGGCGGGCGCCCGGCTGCTGCTCCAACGCCTCGAAACACTCCTCGCCGACATCGCCGAACACGGCGCCGCCCTGAACGTCGGCCGCCTCGGCCTGCTGTCCGCCGCCGAACGCCACCAGGTCCTCGAGGAGTTCAACACCACCGGCCGGCCCGCCCAGGAGGGCACACTCGCCGCCCTTTTCGAGGCACAGGCCGCCGCCACCCCAGACACCACCGCCCTCCTCGTGGGCGGCAGGTCACTGACCTACGCCGAACTCAACGCCCGCGCCAACCGGCTCGCCCGCCACCTCGTCACCCTCGGCGCCGGACCCGAACAGATCGTCGCCCTCAAGCTCGAGCGCTCCCTCGACCTGTACGTGGCGCTGCTCGCCGTCCTCAAGACCGGCGCCGCCTACCTGCCCGTCGACACCGCCTACCCGGCGCATCGCATCGCGTTCATGATGGCCGACGCCCGCCCCGCCGTGGTCCTCACCAGCGAGGAGACCGGCCAGGACCTCAGCGGCTACGACGACACGGACCTCACCGACGCCGACCGCACCACGCCCCTGCTGCCCGCCCACCCGGCGTACGTCATCTACACCTCCGGCTCCACCGGCACCCCCAAGGCCGTCGTCATGCCCGGCGCCGCCCTGGTCAACCTCCTGGCCTGGCACCGCCGCGAAATACCCGGCGAACCGGGCACCCCCGTCGCCCAGTTCACCACCATCGGCTTCGACGTCGCCTCCCAGGAGATCCTCGCCACCCTGCTGCACGGCAAGACCCTCGCCGTACCGTCGGAGGAGGTACGCCGCAGCGCCGAACAGCTGGCCGCCTGGCTGGACGACCAGCAGGTCGGCGAGATGTACGCGCCGAACCTCGTCATCGAGGCCCTCGCGGAGGCCGCCGCAGAGGCGGGCCGCACCCTGCCCGCCCTGCGCCACATCGCCCAGGCCGGCGAGGCCCTCACCCTCACCCGCACCGTGCGCGAGTTCGTCGCCGCCGTGCCCGGCCGTCGCCTGCACAACCACTACGGGCCCGCAGAGACCCATGTGATGACCGGCACCGCCCTGCCCGAGGACCCGACTGCCTGGAGCGAACCCGCACCCATCGGCCGGCCCGTCGCCGGCGCCCGCGTCTACGTCCTGGACAGCGCACTGCGCCCGGTGGCGCCGGGCGTCACCGGCGAGCTGTACCTGGCCGGCGCCGGCGTCTCCCGCGGCTACCTGCACCGCCCCGTGCTGACCGCCGAGCGCTTCGTCGCCGACCCCTACGCCCCCGAGCCCGGCGCCCGCATGTACCGCACCGGCGACCTCGGCCGCTGGAACACCGACGGCGAACTGGAGTTCGCCGGCCGCGCCGACCACCAGGTCAAGATCCGCGGCTTCCGCATCGAACCCGGCGAGATCGAGGCCGCCCTCACCGCCCTCCCCGACGTCACCCGCGCCGCCGTCGTCGTCCGCGAGGACCGCCCCGGCGACAAACGCCTCGTCGCCTACGCCGTCCCCGCCGGCCCCGGCCTCGACACGGCCGCCGTGCGCAGCCGGCTGGCCCGCACCCTGCCCGACTTCATGGTGCCCGCCGCGATCGTCGCCCTGGACGCCCTGCCGCTGACCCCCAACGGCAAACTCGACCGGGCGGCCCTGCCCGCACCGCAGAACACCACCGCCCCCGCGCGCACCGCGCGTTCACCGCGCGAGGAGATCCTCACCACCCTCTTCGCCGCCGTGCTGAAGCTGCCCCGGGTCGGCATCGACGACAACTTCTTCGACCTCGGCGGCCACTCGCTGCTCGCCACCCGCCTCATCTCCCGCATCCGCACCGTCCTGGGCACCGAGATCACCCTGCGCGACCTGTTCGAGGCGCCCACCGTCGCCGGACTGGGGGAGCGGCTCGACCAGGCCTCCGGCGCCCGCCCCGCCCTCACCCCCGCGAAGCGCCCCGAACGGCTCCCGCTGTCGCACGCCCAGCGCCGCCTGTGGTTCCTCGGCCGCCTCGACGGCCCCAACAGCACCTACAACATCCCCCTCGCGCTGCGCCTGTCCGGCAGCCTCGACACCACCGCGCTGCGCGCCGCGCTCGCCGACCTCGTGGCCCGCCACGAAACCCTGCGCACCCGCTACCCCAGCCACGACGGCGAGCCCTACCAGCACATCGTGGCGCCCCACGACGCCACACCCGCCCTCACCATCGTCCACACCGAGGAGCACCGGCTCGCCGAGCAGCTCGCCGAGGCCACCGCACGGCCCTACGACCTCACCACCGAACTGCCGCTGCGCGCCACCTTGTTCCGCCTCGGCGAGGACGAGCACGTCCTGCTCCTGCTGCTGCACCACATAGCCGGCGACGGCTGGTCGCTCGCCCCGCTCACCCGCGACCTCGCCACCGCCTACGCCGCCCGCCGCGACGGCCACGCCCCCGGCTTCGCACCGCTGCCCGTCCAGTACGCCGACTACACCCTGTGGCAGCGCGACCTCCTCGGCGACGCCGACGACCCCACCAGCCTCCAGGGCACCCAGCTCGCCCACTGGCGCAAGGCCCTCGAGGGCCGGCCCGCGCAGCTGGAACTGCCCTGCGACCACCCCCGGCCCGCCGTCGCCACCCACCACGGCGCCACCGTGCCCTTCCACATCGACGCCGGCCTCCACGAGAAGCTGACCGCGCTCGCCAAGACCTGCGACAGCAGCCTGTTCATGGTGCTCCAGGCCGCGTTCGCCGCCCTGCTGACCCGGCACGGCGCAGGCGAGGACATCCCCGTCGGCAGCCCCGTCGCCGGCCGCACCGACGACGCCCTCGACGACCTGGTGGGCTTCTTCGTCAACACCCTCGTCCTGCGCACCGACACCTCCGGCGACCCCACCTTCCGCGAACTCGTCAAACGGGTACGCCAGTTCGACCTCGCCGCCTACACGCACCAGGACCTGCCGTTCGAAAAGCTCGTCGAAGAGGTCAACCCCGAGCGTTCCCTGGCCCGCAACCCGCTCTTCCAGGTCGTCCTGGCACTGCAGTCGATGCCCGCCGCCGACCTGGCCCTGCCGGGCCTGGACGTGGCCGCCGAACCGGTCCGCGTCGGCTTCGCCAAGTTCGACCTCGGCCTCGCCGTCATCGAGGAGCACACCGCCGACGGCACCCGCGCCGGCATCCGCGGCGACTGGGAGTACAGCACCGAACTCTTCGAACGCGGCACGGTCGAAGCCCTCGGCAGCCGCCTGGTGCGCCTGCTGGACGCCGTCGCCGACGACCCGGAGCGCACCATCGGCTCCGTCGACCTGCTGGATGCCGCCGAGCGCCACCGTCTCCTCGTCGGCCTCAACACCACCGACGGCCCGCTGCCCGACGAGCGCACCCTCACCGCCCTGTTCGAACAGCAGGCCGCCGCCACCCCCGACGCCACCGCCCTGGTCATGGGGGACCGGTCACTGACCTACGCCGAACTCGACGCCCGCGCCAACCGGCTCGCCCGCCACCTCGTCACCCTCGGCGCCGGCCCGGAGCAGATCGTCGCCCTCCAGCTGCCCCGCTCCCTCGACCTGGTCACCGCCGTCCTCGCCGTGTGGAAGTCCGGCGCCGCCTACCTGCCCGTCGACCCCGACTACCCGCCCGAGCGCATCGCCCACATGCGGGCCGACGCCCGCCCCGCCCTCGTCGTCGACGCCCTGCCCGACGACACCACCCTGGCGGCCTACGCGGACACCGGCCTCACCGACGCCGACCGCAGCGCGCCGCTGCTGCCCGCACACCCGGCGTACGTCATCTACACCTCCGGCTCCACCGGGGCGCCCAAGGGCGTCGTCGTCGCCCACCGCTCACTCGCCGCGACCCTCCCCGCCCAGGCCGCCGCCTTCGGGCTGGGCACCCACAGCCGCGTCCTGAACTTCGCGTCCATCAGCTTCGACGCCGCCGTGTGGGAACTGACCTCCGCGCTGCTCACCGGCGCCGGACTCGTCCTGGCCGACGCCGACGACCTGCTGCCCGGCCCGTCGCTGGCCCGCCTCGTCCACGACCGGAACATCACCCTGATCGCCCTGCCGCCCTCCGCCCTGCCCGCCCTGCCCGAGGGCGCCCTGCCGCCCGGCACCGACCTCATCGTCGCCGGCGACGCCACCACCCCCGACCAGGCCGCCCGCTTCGCACCCGGCCGCCGCATGGTCAACGCCTACGGCCTCACCGAGACCACCGTGTGCGCCACCATGAGCGCCCCCGCCACCGGCGCCGCCGCCCCACCCATCGGCCGCCCCGTCGCCCACGCCCGCGTCTACGTCCTCGACGAACGGCTGCGCCCCGTACCGCCCGGCGTCACCGGCGAGATGTACGTCTCCGGCGCCGGCGTCGCCCGCGGCTACCTGAACCGCCCCGCCCTGACCGCGCAGCGCTTCGTGCCCGACCCCTACGCCCTGCTGTTCGGCGAGACCGGCACCCGCATGTACCGCACCGGCGACCTGGCACGCCTGGACGCCGACGGCAACCTGCACTTCGCCGGCCGCGCCGACCAGCAGGTCAAGATCCGCGGCTTCCGCATCGAACCCGGCGAGATCGAGACCGTCCTGACCGCCCACCCGGCCGTCGCCGCCGGCGCCGTGATCGCCCGCGAGGACACCCCCGGCGACAAACAGCTCGTCGCCTACCTGACCCGCGACACCACCCATCGCGCCGCACCGGACCAGGACCACGGCACCGGCCAGGTCGACCGGTGGCAGCAGACCTACGACTCCCTCTACGAGGCCGAGCCCGGCCGCGCCTTCGGCGAGGACTTCTCCGGCTGGAACAGCAGCTACACCGCCGAGGAGATCCCCCTGGAGGAGATGCGCGAGTGGCGCGCCGCCACCGTCGAGCGCGTCCTCGCGCTGCGCCCCCGGCGGGTCCTGGAGATCGGCTGCGGCACCGGCCTGATCCTGTCCCAGGTCGCCCCGCACACCGAGGAGTACCGGGGCACCGACCTCTCCCGCAGCGTCGTCGCCCGGCTGGGGGCCCACCTCGCCACGCGCCCCGACCTGTCGGACAAGGTCACCGTGGACGCCCGCGCCGCACACGAGACGGACGACCTGCCCGAGGGCCACTTCGACACGATCGTCCTCAACTCCGTCGCCCAGTACTTCCCCGACGCCCGCTACCTCGCCGGCATCCTGCACCGGGCCGCCGAACTGCTGGCCCCCGGTGGCACCATCTTCCTCGGCGACATCCGCAACCTGCGCACCCTGCACGCCTTCCGCGCCGCCGTCGAACTTCGCCGCGCCGGCGCCTTCGCCGACCCCGCGGCCGTGCGCCGCGCCGTCGACCAGTCCCTGGCCACGGAGAAGGAACTCCTGCTCGACCCGGACTTCTTCACCGACCTCGCCGCCCGCGACCCGCACCTGACCCACGCCGACATCACCCTGCGCACCGCCGCCCACCACAACGAGATGAGCCGCCACCGCTACGACGTCACCCTGCACCGCGGCGGCGAGCCCCCGGCCACGGCTGAGACCACCCTGCGCTGGGGCACCGACCTCGACACCGCCGACGAACTCGCCCGCGTCCTCGCCGGCCCCCGCCCCGTACGCGTCACCGGCATCCCCAACGCCCGCCTCACCGCCGAGACACGCGCCGCACACGCACTCGAACGCGGGTCCGCGGCCGACGCCTGCGCCCTGCTGGAAGGCCCCGCACCGGCCGGCGCCCTCGACCCCCACGACGTGTACGCGCTGGGCGCCGTGTGCACCTGGGGCCACGACGACGACACCTTCGACGCCTACGCCGGCGACGGCACCGCCTACCGCCCCCGCACCGGCCCGCGAGGGCCGCTCGCCAACGACCCGGCCCGCGCCGAGCAGGACGCCGCCCTCGTCGGCGAACTGCGCGACCTCGTCGCCCAGCGGCTGCCCGCCCACATGGCGCCCGCCGCCTACGTCCTGCTCGACAGCCTGCCGCTGAGCGCCAACGGCAAACTCGACCGCGACGCGCTGCCCGCCCCCGACCGCGGCGACGAGGCCGCAGGGCAAGCGCCCCGCACCCGCCGCGAGGAGATCCTGTCCACGCTGTTCGCCGAGGTGCTGGGCCTGCCCGCGGTCGGCATCGACCGCAGCTTCTTCGACCTCGGCGGCCACTCGCTGCTCGCGACCCGGCTGCTGAGCCGCATCCGCAGCGTCCTGGGCGCCGAACTCGCCGTCCGCGACCTGTTCCAGGCACCGACCGTCGCCGCGCTCGCCGAACGTGTCGACGGCGCCCAGGAGGCCCGCCCGCCGCTCACCGCCCGCACCCGCCCCGCCGAGGTGCCGCTGTCCTTCGCCCAGTACCGGCTGTGGTTCCTGCACCGCATGGAGGGCCCCGGCCCCACGTACAACATCCCCATGAGCCTGCGCCTGACCGGGCCCCTCGACACCGCCGCCCTGCGCGCCGCACTCACCGACGTCACCGCCCGCCACGAAGCGCTGCGCACCGTCTACCCGGAAACCGGCGGCATCCCGCGCCAGCACGTCCTGCACGACGTCCGCCCCCACTTCGAGACCGCCGACACCACCGCACACACCCTCGAGGCGGACCTCACGCACGCCGCCCGCCGCGGCTTCGACCTCGCCCGTGAACTGCCGCTGCGCGCCACCCTGTTCCGCCTCGCCGAGGACGAGCACGTCCTGCTGCTGCTGATGCACCACATCGCCGGCGACGGCTGGTCCTGGCCGCCGCTCGCCCGCGACCTCGGCGAGGCGTACGCCGCCCGCCTGGCCGGCCGCGCCCCCGACCTGCCGCCGCTGCCCGTCCAGTACGCCGACTACGCGCTGTGGCAGCGCGACCTCCTCGGCGACGAGGACGACCCCACCAGCCGGCACGCCCGCCAACTGGCGTACTGGGCCGACGCCCTCGACGCCCTCCCCGAGGAACTGCACCTGCCCTGCGACCGGCCCCGGCCCGCCGTCGCCACCCACCGTGGCGACACCGTGCCGTTCTCCATCGACCCCGACCTGCACCAGCGGCTCAACGCGCTCGCCACCGACGGCCGGGCCAGCCTGTTCATGGTGCTCCAGGCCGCGTTCGCCGCCCTGCTGACCCGGCACGGCGCAGGGACCGACATTCCCCTCGGCAGCCCCATCGCCGGCCGCACCGACGACGCCCTCGAGGACCTGGTGGGCTTCTTCGTCAACACCCTCGTCCTGCGCACCGACACCTCCGGCGACCCCACCTTCCGCGAACTCCTCCAGCGCGTACGCGAGTCGGACCTCGCCGCCTACGCCCACCAGGACGTCCCCTTCGAGAAGCTCGTCGAGAAGCTGCGCCCGGAACGCTCCCTGGCCCGCCACCCGCTGTTCCAGGTCATGCTCGCCTTCCAGAACAGCGGCGAGGCCCGCCTCGCCCTGCCCGGCCTCGACGCCCGGGCCCTGCCCGTCGGCGTCGGCGTCGCCAAGTTCGACCTGCACCTGAGCATGGTCGAACTCCGCGCCGGCGACGGCCGGCCCGGCGGCATCCAGGCCGCCCTGGAATACGCCACCGACCTGTTCGACCGCACCACCGCCCAGGCGCTCGTCGACCGGCTGCTGCGGCTCCTCGCCGCCGTCGCCGACGACCCCGACACCACCGTCGGCCGCGTCGAACTCCTCGACCCCGCCGAACGCCACCGGGTCCTTCAGGACTGGAACACCACCCACGGCAGCGACAGCGCCGCCCCCACCCCCGTCACCGAACTCCTCGAACGCCAGGCGGCCCGCACCCCCGACGCCCTGGCGCTGGTGCACGACGACGGCCGGCTCACCTACGCCGAACTCCACGCACGCGCCAACCGGCTCGCCCGCCACCTCGTCACCCTCGGCGCCGGACCCGAGCAGATCGTCGCCCTGCGCATGCCGCGCTCCCTCGACCTGTACGTGGCGCTGCTCGCCGTCCTCAAGACCGGCGCCGCCTACCTGCCCGTCGACACCGCCTACCCGGCGGAACGCATCACGTTCATGATCGACGACGCCCGCCCGGTGACCGTCCTCGACCGCCTCCCCGACGACCTCAGCGGCTACCAGGACACCGCCCTCACCGACGCCGACCGCACCGCGCCGCTGCTGCCCGCCCACCCGGCGTACGTCATCCACACCTCCGGCTCCACCGGCACCCCCAAGGCCGTCGTCATGCCCCACGCCGGCCTGGCCAACCTGCTCACCTGGCACGCCCGCCGCTTCCCCGGCGGCACCGGGGTGCGCACCGCCCAGTTCACCGCCATCGGCTTCGACTTCTCGGTGCAGGAGATCCTCTCCCCGCTCATGACGGGCAAGACCCTTGCCGTCCCCTCGGAAGAGGTCCGCCACAGCGCCGAACTGCTGGTCGGCTGGCTCGAGACCCAGCAGATCAACGAACTGTTCGCGCCGAACCTCGTCATCGAGGCCCTCGCGCAGGCCGCCGCGGAAACCGGCCGCACCCTGCCGGACCTCACCGACATCCTCCAGGGCGGCGAGGCCCTCGCCCCCACCGAACGGGTCCGCGCCTTCACCGCCGCCGTGCCCGGCCGGCGCCTGCACAACGTGTACGGCCCCGCGGAGACCCACGCCGTCACCACCCACACCCTGGCCGCCGACCCCGCCGACTGGCCTTCTTCCGCACCCATCGGCCGGCCCGTCGACCACGACCGCGTGTACGTCCTGGACAGCGCACTGCGCCCGGTGCCGCCGGGCGTCACCGGCGAGCTGTACCTGGCCGGCGCGGGCGTCGCCCGCGGCTACCTGCACCGCCCGCGCACCACCGCGGAACGCTTCGTCGCCGACCCCTACGCCCCCGAGCCCGGCGCCCGCATGTACCGCACCGGCGACCTCGGCCGCTGGAACATGCGCGGCGAGCTGGAGTTCGCCGGCCGCGCCGACCACCAGGTCAAGATCCGCGGCTTCCGCGTGGAGCCCGGCGAGGTCGAGGCCGCCCTCACCGCCCACCCCCACATCGTCCGGGCCGCGGTCCTCCCGCACGCCGACCGCCTCGTCGCCTACGTGGTCACCGCCAAGGACCGCGACCTGACCGGCGTACGCGAGCACCTGGCCGCCCGCCTGCCCGACTTCATGGTCCCCACCGCCTACGTCGCCCTCGAGGCGCTGCCACTCACCGTCAACGGCAAACTCGACCGGGCGGCCCTGCCCGCACCGGACGCCCCCGCCGCCGGACGCGCCCCGCGCACCGCACGCGAGGAGATCCTGTGCGGCCTGTTCGCCGAGGTGCTGGGCACCGAACGGGCCGGCATCGACGACAACTTCTTCGACCTCGGCGGCCACTCCCTGCTCGCCACCCGCCTCATCTCCCGCATCCGCAGCGCCCTGGGCGCCGAGATCACCCTGCGCGACCTGTTCGAGGCGCCCACCGTCGCCGGACTGGGGGAGCGGCTCGGGGAAGGGACGGGCCACCGCCCCGCCCTCACCCCCGCGAAGCGCCCCGAGCGGCTCCCGCTGTCCTACGCCCAGCGCCGCCTGTGGTTCCTCGGCCGCCTCACCGGCGGCGACCCCGGCTACAACATGCCCGTCGGACTGCGCCTGTCCGGCGCCCTCGACCACAGCGCCCTGACCGCCGCGCTCGCCGACCTCGCCACCCGCCACGAAACCCTGCGCACCGTCTTCCCCGAAGGCGACGACGGCAGCCCCCACCAGCTCGTCCTCGACCCCGCCACCGCCCGCCCCGCACTGCACCTGCGGGACACCACGGAAGACGACCTCGCCGCCGAACTGGCCGCCGCCGCCCGCCACTCCTTCGACCTCACCGCCGAACCACCGCTGCGCGCCGCCTTGTTCCGCCTCGGCGAGGACGAGCACGTCCTGCTCCTGCTGCTGCACCACATCGCCGGCGACGGCTGGTCACTCGCCCCCCTCGCCCGCGACCTGGTCACCGCCTACGCCGCCCGCCGCGACGGCCGCACCCCCGAACTGCCGCCGCTGCCCGTCCAGTACGCCGACTACACCCTGTGGCAGCACGACCTCCTCGGCGACGAGACGAACCCCGACAGCCTCATCAGCCGGCAGAGCGCCCACTGGAAGGACGCCCTCGCCGGACTGCCCGAGGAGATCCAGCTCCCCGCCGACCGGCCCCGGCCCGCCACCCCCGCCCACCGCGGCGAAGCCGTCTTCCGCACCCTCGACGCCGACCTGCACCGCGAGCTGCTGCACCTCGCCCGCACCGGCGGCGCCAGCCTCTTCATGGTGCTCCAGGCCGCCGTCAGCGCCGTGCTCACCCGGCACGGCGCAGGCACCGACATCCCCCTCGGCAGCCCCATCGCAGGCCGCACCGACGACGCCCTCGACGACCTGGTGGGCTTCTTCGTCAACACCCTCGTCCTGCGCACCGACACCTCCGGTAACCCCACCTTCCGCGAACTCATCGACCGCGTAAGGGAGTTCGACCTCGCCGCCTACGCCCACCAGGACGTGCCCTTCGAGAAGCTCGTCGAGGACGCGGCACCCGGCCGCTCCCTGTCCCGCCACCCGCTCTTCCAGGTCCTGCTGGCCCTGCAGAACACCCCGGAAGCCGTCCTCGAACTGCCCGGCCTCACCGCCCGCCCCGAAGTCGTCACCCTCGGCGCCGCCAAGTTCGACCTCACCTTCAACCTGGCCGAACGGCACGGCCCCGGCGGCGAACCGCACGGCATCGACGCCGTCCTCGAATACAGCACCGACCTGTTCGACCGGGCCACCGCCGAAGCACTCACCGACCGGCTCATCACCTTCCTGCGGGCCGTCGCCGCCGACCCCGGCCGCACCATCGCCGACGTGCCGATCCTCGGCGCCGACGACCGGCAGCGCGTCCTCACCGGCTGGAACGACACCGACCACCCCCGCGGCCGGCGCACCGCAGACGCCTGCCTGCCCCGCCGCATCGCCGAACAGGCCGCCCGCACCCCGCACGCCGTCGCCGTCACCGAAGCCGGCGGCACCTGGCTCACCTACAGCGAACTCGACACCCGCGCCAACCGGCTGGCCCGCCACCTGATCCGCCGCGGCGTCACCACAGAGACCCGCGTCGCCGTCCTCGCCGAACGCTCCGCCCAGCTCGTCGTCACCACCCTCGCGATCCTCAAGGCCGGCGGCGTGTACGTGCCCCTGCACACCGGCTATCCCGTCGACCGGATGCGGCACGTCCTCGCCGACACCGAAGCGGCCCTGCTGCTCACCGACACCCACCACGCCGCCACCGCCGCCCGGCTGGACACACCCGCCCTCACCGTCGACGAGGGCACCACGGCCGGCGAGCAGGACACCACCGCCCCGGACGTCACCGTGCGGCCCGACCAGCTCGCCTACATCATGTTCACCTCCGGCTCGACCGGCACCCCCAAGGGCATCGGCATCACCCACCGCGACGCCATCGCCCTGGCCGTCGACCGCTGCTGGGACCTGGACACCGGCTCACGCGTCCTCATGCACTCCCCGTACGCCTTCGACATCTCCACCTTCGAACTGTTCGCCCCCCTGCTGGCCGGCGGGCGGATCGTCGTCGCACCCCGCGGCGGCATCGACGCGGCCGTCCTGCGGCGCACCCTCGCCGAACACGGCGTCACCTCGCTGCTGCTGACCGCCGGCCTGCTCGGCGTGATCGCCGACGAGGCCCCGGAGGTGTTCACCGGCGTCAAGGACGTGTGGACCGGCGGCGACGTCGTCCCGCCCACCGCCGTGCGCCGGATCCTCGAAGCCTGCCCCGACACCGTCGTCAAGACCCTCTACGGGCCCACGGAGACCACCCTGGGCTGCACCTGGCTGCCGTTCACCGACCCCGGCCAGGTCCCGCCCGCCGTCCCCATCGGCCGGCCGCTGGACAACACCCGCGCCTACGTCCTCGACGAACGGCTGCGGCCCGTACCGCCCGGCGTCACCGGCGAGCTGTACATCGCCGGCGCCGGCCTCGCCCGCGGCTACTGGGCCCAGAGCGCCCGCACCGCGGAACGCTTCACCGCCGACCCGCACGCCCACCTGTTCGGCGACACCGCGGGCCGCATGTACCGCACCGGCGACCTGGCCCGCCGCGACGCCGACGGCGTCCTCCACTTCTGCGGCCGCGCCGACCAGCAGGTCAAGATCCGCGGCTTCCGCATCGAACCCGGCGAGATCGAGACCGCGCTGGCCGCCCACCCCGACGTCACCCGCGCCGCCGTCGTCGCCCGCCCCGGCCGGGCCGGCGACAAGGTCCTCGTCGCCTACCTCGTCACCGCCCCCGACGCGGGCGACACCACCGCGGAACAGCTGCGCGCCGGCCTCGAGACCCAACTGCCCGACTACATGGTCCCCGCCGCGTTCGTCCCGCTGCCCGCCCTGCCCGTCACCCCCAACGGCAAACTCGACCGCGACGCACTGCCCGAACCCGACTGGGGCGGCGGCGCCGGACGCCCGCCCCGCGGCCCCCGCGAGGAAATCCTGTGCGGCCTGTTCGCCGAGGTCCTCGGCGCCCCCAGGGTCGGCACCGACGACAACTTCTTCGAACTCGGCGGCCACTCCATGCTCGCCACCCGCCTCGTCGGCCGCGTCAAGACCGTCCTCGGCGCCGACATCGGCGTACGCACCCTCTTCGAGGCGCCGACCGTCGCCGCCCTCGCCGCCCGCATCGACGGCGCCGACACCGGCCACGACCCGTTCGGCGTGGTCCTGCCGCTGCGCACCGGCGGCAGCCGCACCCCCCTGTTCTGCGTCCACCCCGCCGGCGGCTTCGGCTGGGTCTACTCCGCACTGCTGCGCCACACCGACCGCGAACAGCCCCTGTACGCCCTGCAGGCACGCGGCCTGGCCCGCCAGGAGCCACTGCCCGACGACATCGACGCCATGGCCCGCGACTACGCCGAACAGATCCGCAAGACGGTGCCCGAGGGCCCCTACGAGATCCTCGGCTGGTCCTTCGGCGGCCTGGTCGCCCACGCCGTCGCCGCCCGCCTGCAGGCCGAGGGCGCCGAAGTGAGCCTGCTGGCCGTCCTCGACGGCTACCCCGACGCCTACGACGGCACCGAGCACGAGGTCGGCGAGGAACAGGTCCTGGCGATCCTCCTCAACGCCGCCGGCATCGACCGGGCCGAGGCCTTCGGCGCCGCCCCCCTCGAACGGGCCGCCGTCCTCGACGCGCTGCGCGGCAGCGGCAGCGCCCTGGGCAACCTCGACGACGACGCGGTCGGCCGCATGGTCACCGTCTTCCTCAACAACACGCGCCTCATCCAGAACTTCCGGCCCCGGCAGTTCACCGGCGACATGGTGTTCTTCGCCGCCGCCGACGGCCACCACGACCCGGCGCTCACCCCCGGCAACTGGAGCCCCTACGTCACCGGCCGGATCGAGGAGCACCACCTGGACACCGACCACGCCGGCCTGGCCCGGCCCGAGGCCCTGGGCACCGTCGCCCGGACGCTGGCACAGCGCGACACGCCGCAGGCCGGCCACTGAACGATCGGAGACACACCGTGCGCACACCGACCCTCGCCGCCGAGGCCCCGGCGACCGACGCCGCCCCCGCCGTCCTCCTGCGTGCCCTGCCGGCCCGGACACCCGCCCTGACCGGCGAGTTCACCAAGGACCGGACAGCCGTCACCGCCTACCTCGACACCACCATGCGGCTCATCGCCGACCTGCCGCCCCGCACCGAACGCGGCCCCGACCAACAGCGCGACGCGGCCGCCGTCCACGACGGCGCCCACACCCTGCGCCGGCGCTTCCTGGCCGCCCACGCCGAACGGGTCTACGCCGAACTCACCGACGGCCTCACCCGCACCCCACGCCTCGACGAACTGACCACCCTCGCCGCCCGCCACTTCCCCGGCCTCGTCCCCACCCCCGCCCAACTGGCCGACGACGCCCGCCACATGCAACACAACAAGGAAGGCTGGGAGATCGCCGTCGGCATCTTCTTCCAGGCCGTCCTCAGCACCCCCACCGCCGGCAACCACCTGCTGCGCTCCATGCTGCGCCCCACCACCCGCGCCCGCGCCGCCCTGCTCGACTACCAGCTCACCGGCCACGCCGACCTCGGCATCGCCACCGTCACCCGCCGCGACGGCATCGCCCACCTCGAACTGTGCAACGACGAGTTCCTCAACGCCGAGGACGACGCCGCCGTCGAAGCCCTGGAGACCGGCTGCGACCTGGTGCTCCTGGACCCCGCCAGCCACGTCGGCGTCCTGCGCGGCGCCGCCCAGACCCACCCCGCCTACGCCGGCCGCCGCGTCTTCAGCGCCGGCATCAACCTCACCCACCTCTACCACGGCGACATCTCCCTCCTCGGCTTCCTGCTGCGCCGCGAAGCCGGCTACATCGCCAAGTTCGTCCGCGGCCTGTACCTCGACGACGGCACCGGCGAGCACGGCGACCACTGGTGGCCCGACGCCGACAAGCCCTGGGTCGGCGCCGTCGACGCCTTCGCCATCGGCGGCGGCCTGCAGATCCTGCCCGTCATGGACCGCGTCGTCGCCGCCGACGACGCCTGGTTCAGCCTCCCCGCCATGGAAGAGGGACTGGTGCCCGGCGTGTCCAACCTGCGCCTGCTGCACCCGGCCGGCTCCCGCCTCACCCGCCGCCTCATCTTCTGGGGCCACAAACTGAACGCCGGCGACCCGGAAGCATCCTTCCTCGTCGACGAGACGGCCCCCGCCGACACCATGGACAGCGCCGTCGAACGCGCCGCCCAGCACCTCGACCACCCCGCCGTCGGCGCCAACCGGCGCATGCTCAACCTCGTCGAGGAACCCGCCGACCTCTTCCGCCGCTACCTCGCCCGCTACGCCTACGAACAGGCCCGCCTGCTCCACAGCCCCGCCCTCATCAGCACCCTGGAACGCACCTGGATCAACCGAGGCCGCGGCGGATCCCGATGACCGTGCTCGACGCCCCCGCCGCCCCGCCGACCGACGCACCGGGCAGCGGGCCGCTGCCCGCCCACACCGCGCTCGCGCTGTACCGGGCCATGGTCACCGGCCGCGCCTTCGACCGGCAGGCCACCGCCTTCACCCGGCAGGGCCGCCTCGCCGTCTACCCCTCCTCCCGCGGCCAGGAAGCCTGCCAGACCGCGTCCGTGCTCGCCCTGCGCCCCACCGACTGGCTCTTCCCCACCTACCGCGAGAGCGTCGCCCTGCTCACCCGCGGCATCGACCCGGTGGAGGTCCTGACCCTCTTCCGCGGCGACCGCCACTGCGGCTACGACCCGCACGCCCACCGCACCGCCCCCCAGTGCACCCCGCTGGCCACCCAGTGCCTGCACGCCGCCGGACTCGCCGACGCCGCCCGCATGCGCGGCCACGACACCGTCGCCCTCGCCTACATCGGCGACGGCGCCACCAGCGAGGGCGACTTCCACGAAGCCGTCAACTACGCCGCCGTACGCCGCGCACCCGTCGTCTTCCTGATCCAGAACAACCAGTACGCGATCAGCGTCCCCCTCGCCAAACAGACCGCCGCCCGCACCCTCGCCGACAAGGCCGCCGGCTACGGCGCGGCCGGTGTGCGCATCGACGGCAACGACGCCGCGGCCGTCCACACCGCCGTCGCCAGGGCCGCCCACCGCGCCCGCACCGGCGGCGGCCCCACCGTCGTCGAAGCCCTCACCTACCGCATCGAGGCGCACACCAACGCCGACGACGACACCCGCTACCGCAGCGCCGACGAGGTCGCCGCCTGGGCCGACAAGGACCCCGTCGCCCACCTGGAACACCGGCTCCTGGCCGACGGCGTCCTCGACGAGGACACCCGCGCCGGCATCACCCGCGACGCGCAGGACCTCACCGCCCGGCTGCGCCGCACCTTCGCCACCCCGCCCCGGCGCGACCCGGCCGAGATGTTCCAGCACGTCTACCACCAGCCGCCGCCCCACCTCAGGTCCCAGGCCGCGCTGCTCGCAGCGGAGACGGCCACGACGGCCGCCGGGGCGGGGAGGACTCCCGATGACCGCCGACACCACCACCGCCGGCACCGGCACCGTCACCATGGCCAAAGCCCTCAACACCGCCCTGCGCGACGCCCTGCGCGCCGACGAGAACACCCTCGTCTTCGGCGAGGACGTCGGCACCCTCGGCGGCGTCTTCCGCGTCACCGACGGCCTGGCCCGCGAATTCGGCGACGACCGCTGCTTCGACACCCCGCTCGCCGAATCCGCCATCATCGGCACCGCCGTCGGCATGGCCATGTACGGCTACCGGCCCGTCGTCGAGATGCAGTTCGACGCCTTCGCCTACCCCGCCTTCGAACAACTCGTCAGCCACGTCGCCAAGTTCCGCTCCCGCACCCGCGGCGCACTACCGCTGCCCCTGACCGTCCGCATCCCCTACGGCGGCGGCATCGGGGGAGTGGAACACCACAGCGACTCCTCCGAGATCTACTACATGGCCACCCCCGGCCTCACCGTCGTCACACCCGCCACCGTCGCCGACGCCTACTCCCTGCTGCGCCGCTCCATCGACTGGCCCGACCCCGTGATCTTCCTCGAACCCAAACGCCTGTACTGGCACAAGGAGGAGACCGGCCTGCCCACCGACACCGGCCCGCTGGGCTGGGCCGCCGTCCGCCGCCGCGGCACCGACGCCACCCTCGTCACCTACGGCCCCGCCCTGCCCGCCGCCCTCGCCGCCGCGGAGGCCGCCGCCCAGAGCGGCCTGAGCCTGGAGGTCATCGACCTGCGCACCCTCGCCCCCTTCGACGAGGAGACCGTCAGCGCCAGCGTCAACCGCACCGGCCGCGCCGTCGTCGTCCACGAGGCCCACGGCTTCGCCGGCCCCGGCGCCGAGATCGCCGCCCGCATCACCGAACGCTGCTTCTACCACCTCGAAGCACCCGTACGCCGCGTCACCGGCTTCGACGTGCCCTACCCCGCACCCCTCCTCGAGGCCCACTACCTCCCCGACGTCCAGCGCATCCTGGACGCCGTCGCCACCCTGGAATGGCCCGCCCGCCGGACGGCCGCCCGATGAACACCCGCACCGCCGGCCCCTGGTACCGCAGCCCCGCCCCCCGCCCCGGCGCGGCTCTGCGGCTGCTGTGCTTCCCCCACGGCGGCGGCACCACCGCCGCCTACCACCACTGGCCCGCCCTGCTGCCCGACACCGTCGAACTGCACGCCGCCCAGTACCCCGGCCACGCCGACCGCATCACCGAACCCCTCCAGCACGACCTGCACACCCTCGCCGACCAGGCCGCCGCAGCCGCCCGCCCCCTGACCGGAAGGCCCTACGCCCTCTACGGCCACAGCCTCGGCGCCCTGATCGCCTACGAGACCGCGCTGCGCCTTGAAGCCGCCGGAAGCCCACCGCAGCGCCTCGTCGTCTCCGGCATGCCCGCACCCCACCTCGTACGGCCCGGCGCCGTCCACCGCGCCGACGACAGCGCCCTCATCGCCGAACTGCGACGCCTGGACGGCTTCCCCGACGAACTCCTCGCCCACCCGGACATGCTCGACATCGTGCTGCGCACCGCCCGCGCCGACTACGCGCTCGCCGAGACCTACCGCCCACGCCCCGGCGCCCTCCTGCACACCCCGCTCACTGTGCACCGCGCCACCGGCGATCCGGAGCTGACCGCCGCGGAAGCGGCCGGCTGGAGCGCCGCCACCACCGGGCCCGTCCGCGAACAGACCTTCCCCGGCGGCCACTTCCACCTCGCCCACGAGCCGGCACCCGTCCTGCTCGACCTCACCGCCGACCTCCGCGCCCACCTCGTCAGCGGCACGTCAGCCCGCCGACAGCCCTCCCCGCCAGCCTGGACGGGGACCACCATCCCCCTACCGTCGCCGAACCCCGGGAGACAGACATGAGCAATCCGTTCGAGGACGCCGAGGGCACCTATCTCGTCCTGGTCAACCACGAGGGCCAGTACTCGCTGTGGCCGTCCTTCGCCGAGGTCCCGGCCGGCTGGACCGTCGCCCTGCCGGCCACCGACCGCGAGAGCGCCCTCGCCCACATCACCGACCGGTGGACCGACATGCGGCCCCAGAGCCTCATCGACGCCATGAACGGCACGGCAGCGTGAGTGCGGGCCTGCTCGAGGCGCCCGGGCTGGCCGCGTCCCCGCTGACCACCGCCGACCTGCACGCCAGCCTCACCGACCCGGCCCTGACCTCGATGACCCTCCTCAACGAGATCACCGGCAACTACCCCCAGGCCGTGTCGTTCGCCGCGGGCCGCCCCTACGAGGGCCACTACGACACCGAGGCCCTCCACCACCACCTGCGGCGCTTCACCCGCCACCTCGAGCAGGACCTCGGCCACGGCGAGGAACAGGTACGCCGCACCCTGTTCCAGTACGGGCCCACCAAAGGCGTCATCAACGACCTCCTCGTACGCCAGCTGCACACCGACGAGCACATCACCGCCGACCCCGGGGCGGTCCTGGTCACCACCGGCTGCCAGGAGGCCATGGTCCTGCTGCTGCGCGCCCTGCGCCGCGACCAACGCGACACCGTCCTCGCCGCCGCCCCCACCTACGTGGGCTTCACCGGAGCCGCCCGCCTCACCGACATGACGGTCCGCCAGGTCCCCGAAGGCCCCGGCGGACTCGACGCCGCGGACCTCACCCGCGCCGTGCACGCCGCCCGCGCCGAAGGGCTGCGCCCGCGCGCCTGCTACGTCGTGCCCGACTTCTCCAACCCCGGCGGCGCCCGCATGTCGGAGGCCGACCGCCGCCGGCTGCTGCACGCCGCCGACGAGCTGGACATCCTCCTCATCGAGGACAACCCGTACTCGATGTTCCACGACGGCCACGGCCGCCCGCCGACCCTGAAGTCGATGGACCGCTCCGGACGCGTCGTCTACATCGGCTCGTTCGCCAAGACCGCCTTCCCCGGCGCCCGTATCGGCTACGTCGTCGCCGACCAGCCCGTCGCCGAGGGCGGCCTGCTCGTCGACCAGCTCGCCAAGCTCAAGAGCATGCTCACCCTCAACACCTCGGCCCTCGCCCAAGCCGTCATCGGCGGCCTGCTCCTCGAGCACGGATGCAGCATGGAACGAGCCTGCGCCCGCGAGGCCGCCGTCTACCGCACCAACCTGAACGTCCTCCTCGACGGCCTCGCCACACGTTTCCCGCCCGGCAGCGGTGTCACCTGGAACACCCCCGCGGGCGGCCTCTTCGCCGTGCTGAGCGTGCCGTTCACCGCCGACGAACAGGCCTTGGAGGAGTCCGCGAGCCGCTTCGGCGTCCTGTGGACACCGATGTACCACTTCTACGCCGGCACCGGCGGCCTGACCCAACTGCGCCTGTCCTACAGCGTGCTGACCCCCGACGAGATCACCACCGGCCTGGACCGCCTCGCCGCCTTCGTCGCCGCCCGCACGCCCCGCTGAAACCCGCCGGCGGGAGCCGGCCCCGCCGGCCCCACCGGGGCGGGGCCCCCGGCCCGTACCGGGGCGCCTGCACGGCCACCGGCCGCAGGGGAGAGCCCGAGGACTCCGCGCGAAGCGCGCCGCCGGTCCGGCAGGAACGGGGTGGGGCACCGCACACCGGTCCCGGAGCCGCACCCTCCGGACCCGGACGTACCGGCCGCCCCCGCTCTGTCGCCCCCGCCCCGTCAGCCGCACGTCAGCGGCACGTCGGCGGCCCCCGCCACGCTCGTGCCCGGACGGTGCAGGCCCCGCCGGGCCGGGGCCCGCCCGCGGTAAGCCCTCGGATCCGATTCAGGAGACACCCGATGACCAAGCTCCAGACCCCAGGCGCGCAGAACCCCGCGACCGCCGGACCGGGGGCGGACGAGGCACGCCGTACACCGCTCACCGAGGAGCAGTTGGGGCTGCTGCTCCAGCATCGCGCCGACCCCGCCGCCTCCCCGTACAACGTGCCCCTCGCCCTCGATCTGCGCGGCCCGCTCGACACGGCCGCGCTCGAGGCCGCGCTCGGCCGGCTCGTCGCCCGCCACCCGATGCTGTCCGCGCGCGTCACCGACGACGACCACGGCGACGGCCCGCCCTTCCTCGCCGTCGACCCGGCCCGCGCCCCCCGCCTGGAGCGGCGCACCGCAGGCACCGACGGCGCGGACCCGGACATGCTGCTCGCCGAGGCCCGCCAGGAACTCGACCTGGAACGCGACGGCGTGCTGCGCGCCGTCCTCCTCGGCCACGGCCCCGACCACCACACCCTGCTGCTCGTCGTCCACCACCTCGTCGTCGACGGCGAGTCCACCGGCCTGCTCCTCGCCGACCTGCTCGCCGCCTACGAGCACGGGGACGTCCCCGGCCCCGCCCCGGCCGCCTTCGGCACCTACGTGGGCGAACGCGCCCGCGAGGCCGAGAAGGACACCGCCGCCGCCGAGACGTACTGGCGCGAACACCTCGACGGCGCCGACCTGACCGTCGATCTTCCCCTCGACGTGCCCGCAGCGGGGGACGAGCGCCGCGAGGCGGCCGTACCGCTGGAACTGGACACCCCGCTCTGGGGCGAGATCACCGCGTTCTCCCGCACCCACCGCGCCGGAGCCGCCGCCGTCCTGCTCGCCGCCTACCTCAAGGCGCTCGGCACGTACGGCCGGCAGGCCGCGCCCACCGTCGGCGTGCCGCTCGGCGCCCGCACCGACCCGCGCTACGACCGCACCGTCGGCTACTTCGTGCGCACCCTCCTCGTGCGCGCCCCCGCCCAGGACGAGGACCTGACCGCCGCCGGCTTCGTCACCGGCGTCCAGCGGGAACTGGCCCGCGCCGTCGACCACTCGCGGCTGCCGTTCCCGCGTATCGCCAAACTCGCCCCCCGCACCGGCTCCGACGCCCCGTTCAACTGCACCTTCGTCCTGCACAGCTGGGCCGACGCCACCGCCGCCGCGACCGAAGGCGTCGCACTGCGCGGCGGGCTGCGCGCCCACTGGCGCCAGGACGTGCCCACCCCGGGCCTCGGACTGCTCACCCTGGAGCTGTACGAGGGCGACGGCAGGCTGCGCGGACGCCTCAAGTACGACTCCTCCCGCATCGAGGCCGCCACCGCGCAGGCGTTCACCGAACACGTCACCACCCTCGCCCGCCAACTGGTCCGCGAACCGGACGCCCCCGTCACCGCACTCGAGGGCATCGGGCCGCGCGCCCGCGCCACCCTCGACCACCTCAACGCCACCGACCACCCCGTCACCGACACGGACATCGACACGCTGATACGCGGCGTCGTCGAAGAGCGGCCGGACGCCGTCGCCGTGGAGTTCGCCGACCGCCGCTGGACCTACCGCGACCTGGACGCCCGCATCGACGCCTACGCGGCCGGTCTCACCGCCCGCGGCGTGCGCGCCGGCGACCGGGTCGGCATCCTCCTGCCCCGCAGCGACGAGGCCGTCGCCGTGATGCTCGCCGTCCTGCGCACCGGGGCTGCCTACGTCCCCCTGGACGCCGCCCACCCCGAGGCCCGCCGCCGCCACATCGCCGACAGCAGCGGCATGCGGCTCGCGGTCGTGGACCCCGAAACGGCAGCCGCCTGCCCTGCGGGCCCGCAGCAGGTACCGGCGGCCGAACTGGCCCAGCCGGGCACGGCGGCGGCCGTGCAGGGGCCTGTGCCCTCCAGCGCGCTGCACATCCTCTACACCTCCGGCTCCACCGGCACCCCCAAGGGCGTCCAGCTCAGCCACCGCGCCCTGGTCACCGATGTTCTCGCCGCGATACGGCACTTCGGCATCGGCCCCGGCGACACGATGCTCCTCAAGGCGCCGTTCACCTTCGACGTCAGCGCCCACGAGATGCTCGTCGCCCTCGTCGCGGGCGCCCGGCTCGCCGTCGCACCGCCCGACGCGGAACGCGACCCCGACCTGCTGGCCGAGACCCTGGAGCGGCACGGCGTCACGCTGCTGCACGCGGTGCCCTCCCAGCTCCGCCTGCTGCTGGAGGCGGAGAACTTCGGGGCCAACCGCACCCTGCGCACCGTCGTCTCCACGGGGGAGTCCCTGCCCAACGAGCTGCGCACCGCCTTCGAGGCCGCCCACCCGGCCCGGCTGCACAACGCCTACGGTCCGACCGAGACCTCCTACTCCACGGTCTTCTCCTGGGCCCGCGGCGACGACGCGTTCTGGACACGCCGCGCCGAGGTGCCGATCGGCGTGCCGTTCGACAACATCCGCTGCCACGTCCTCGACGAACACCAGCGGCCCCTGCCGCCCGGCGCGCCGGGCGAGCTGTGGATCGGCGGCGGCACCGTCTCCGACGGCTACATCGGCGACCCGGAGCGCACCGCCGACCGCTACCGCACGCTCGATCTCGGCGGCCGCACCGAGACCGTCTACCGCACCGGCGACCTGGTCCGGCTGCTGCCCGGCGGCACGCTCACCCACCTGGGCCGCCTCGACGACCAGGTGAAGATCAACGGCAACCGGGTCGAACTCGGCGAGGTCCGGGCCGCGTTGCTGTGCCTCGACGGCGTCGAGGACGCCACGGTCCAGGCCGTCCGCCACGCCCACGGCAGCCTCCAGATCGTGGCCCACGTGGTGGCCCCGGCGACGGACCCGGCGACGATCCGCCAGGCCCTCGAGCCCCTGCTCCCGTCCCACATGCTCCCGGCCCACCTGCACCACGTCCCGCGCATCCCCCTGCTGCCCAACGGCAAGACCGACCGCCAGGCCCTCGCCCGCCTGACCACGACGCCGGACGGTTCACCGGCCACCGTCCCGCCCGCGGCGGACGGTCCGCCGCACGCACCGGCCCCGGCGGGCGGCTCATCGCAGCCGCCGACTCCGGCCGTCCCGGCCGCCGTCGACCGGACGGCCCCGGCCGTCGCTCCGCCGGCCGGCCCGCCCCCGGCGGACGCCCCGGCGCAACCCGCCGGCTCCCGGGCCCCTGACGGGGCCGGGGGACCGGTGCCGGCCGCAGCGACCGCGCCGTCCGCGCAGGTGCTGGAGAGCGTGCGCGGCGTATGGGCGGAGCTGCTCGGGGACGCCGGGGACCAGGCGCAGTTCTTCGAGGCCGGCGGGGACTCCATCCTCGCCATGCAGCTCGTGTCCCGGCTGCGCCGCGCCGGGTTCACCCTCGCCATGCGCGACATCTACCGCAACCCCGTCCTGGCCGACCTCGCCGCCCACCTCGGCGCCGGCGTCCCGGCCGGGTCCCGGGCCGACGAGCCCGAAGGTGAGGCACGGCCCGCCGCCGAGGCGGCCGGGCCGGTGTCACCGCTCGCGCCCGTCCAGTCATGGTTCTTCCGGCACATCAGGACCGACCTCCACCAGTGGAACCAGTCCGTCCTGCTGGAACTGAACGACTCCGTCGACCCCACCGTCCTGCGTCTTGCCCTGCAAGCGGTCGTCGCCGCCCACCCCACTCTGTCGGCCCGGTTCGACGAGGATCCCGACGACCCGGAGGGCACCGGCCGGCTCATGGTCAGCGCCGCGCCGTTCGCCGCCTACCCGGCGCGGGAGGTCCTGTGGGAGCGGGACATCACCAGCGACCCGGAGCTCGACCGGGCGATGGAGGACCTCGAGCGCAGCCTGGACCCGCTGCGCGGCGTGCATGTGCGGGCCCTGCTCGCCAACGACCGGCGCTCCCCGGACGCCGCCCCCACCCATCTGCTGATCGCCGTCCACCACCTGGTCGTGGACGGGGTCTCCTGGCGCATCCTGCTGGAGGACCTCGAGCACGCCCTCGCCTCCCTCGCCGACGGCGCCCTGCCCGCCCTGCCCGAGGAGGCGTGCCGCTACGAGGACTGGGTCGCCTCCCTGCCCGCCGTCGCCGCCCGCCCCGGTGAGGCCGACTACTGGCGCGCTCTCGCGGCGGCCCGCAGCGAGGCCCAGACGCTGCTGCTGACCACGCCCGCGCCGGACGAGGAGCACATCCGCCGGGTCGAGTTCAGCCTCGACGAGGAGGCGACCGCCCGGCTCATCGGCCCGCTGCCGCGCCGGCTGGGTCTTCAGGTGCACCAGGTGATGACGGGCGCGTTCGCGCAGGCCCTCGCCCGCTGGCGGGGCAGCCGCGCCGTGACGTTCGACGTGGAGACCCACGGACGGCACGGCCGCGACGAACTGTTCCGTACCGTCGGCTGGTTCACCTCCATCCACCCCGTCGTCCTGGGCGCGGACCGCTCCGTGCACCCCGAGCAGTACCTCGCCCGGATCGGCGCGGCGCTGACCGCCGTACCGGACGGCGGCGTCGGCTTCGGCGCCTGCCGCGAGTTCTCCCCGGACGCCGGGCTGCGCACCTTGCTGCGTGACCTGCCGCCCGCGCTGGTGTGCTTCAACTACTACGGCCAGGCCGACCAGTTGAGCCCGAACGGCGGCTTTTGCATGTCGGGCCGTCCCATCCCGCGCGAGCACTCGGCCCGCTGCGAGCGGGTGTACGGCATCGAGGTGTACGGCATCGTCCACGGCGGCCGGCTGCGCATGGGCCTGACCTGGGTGCCGAGCCCGGCGGACGGTGTGGACGAGGCCGGTGTCGACGCGCTCGTGGAGCAGATGAGCTGGGTGCTGGCCACGCTCGCGGGCGCCGACCCGCATGCCGTGACCCCGGCCGAGATCATCACCCCCGGCACCCCGCGCCCCGTCCCCCGCCCCGCGCTTCCCGCCGCCCCGGCCCGCGGCAGCGACGGCGAGCATGGCAGCAACCTCGGCGGCGACCGCGACCGCAACCACGCCGGCGACGGCGCCGGTGACGGTCCCGGGACCGTGCCGGTCACCCCCCAGCAGCACGGCCTGCTGCTGGACGCCCTCGCCCACCCGGGCACCGGCCGCTACGTGGAGCAGCTGTTCTGGCGCTGGCACGGCCCCCTGGACACCGACCGGTTCACCGCCGCCTGGCAGTCGGTGTTCGACCGCGAGACCGTGCTGCGGGCCTCCTTCGACTGGCAGGACGAGCCCTGCCTGGTCCTGCACGACCACGTCACCGCGGAGGTCACCCGCCACGCCGCCGACCCGGCCCGCCCGGCCGACTTCGACACGCTGATGGAACGCGACCGGCTGCGCGGCTTCGACCTGCGCACCCCGGGACTGCTGCGCGTCACCCTCGTCGACGACCCGCCGCCCGCCGGCGGCGGGGAGCCGCTGTCGGTGCGGATCCTGCTCACCTTCCACCACGTCCTGCTCGACGGCTGGAGCGTGTCCATCCTGCTCCAGGAGTTCTACCGCGCCTATCTCGCCGGCGGCGCGCTGCCCGGCGGCGAGCGGCGCCCGGACGTGCGCGACTACTCGCAGTGGCTGTCCGAGCAGGACACCGCCCCCGCCCGGGAGTTCTGGTCCGACACCGTCCCGGCCGCCGCGCCCGTCGTCCAGCCCGCCATCCCGGGCCCGGCGACCGGCCAGAGCGGCTCGGGCCGCGCGGAGTGCCGCCTCACCGCCGCGGAGGCCGACCGGCTGCGCGCCTGGGCCGCGGCCCGCGCCGCCACCGAGTCCAGTGCCCTGCAGGCCGTGTGGGCGCTGCTGCTGTACCGGGCGGGCGGCACCAGCGGCCCCGCGCCGGTCGGTTTCGGTGTGACCGTCTCCGGCCGCGGCATCGCCCTCGACGCCGTCGAGCGGCTGCCGGGGCTGCTGATGAACTCGCTGCCCATGACCATCCAGGTCGACCCCGGCCACAGCCTGCCCCGGCTGCTGACCGAACTGCGCGACCAGGCCCTGGACATGGCGGCCTACGAGTGGGTCTCCACCGGCCAGATCCACGAGTGGAGCGGCCGCAGGCCGGGCGAGAAGCTCGTCGAGAGCCTCATCGTCTTCGAGAACTACCCGCGCTCCTCCGGCGACCTGGAATCCGCGCTCGCCGCCCAGGGCATCCGCGTCGAACTGCCCGACGCGGCCGGTTCGCAGACCGCGTTCCCCGTCACCCTGCTCGCCTACCGCGACGTGGACGGCAGCCTCGTCCTCGCCGCCGTCCACGACCGGGGCCGGATCGCCGACGCGGACGCGGAGAAGCTCGTCGCCCAGTGCGCCCGGCTGCTGCGCGAACTGCCCGCCACCGACGACGAGGCCACCACCGTCGCCGACGTGCTGGCCACCGTCACCGACACCGACCTGCCGCGGATGGCCGAACGCTCCGAGCAGCCGGACGACACCGGCGAAGCGCCCGCCGACTGGCCGGAGGGCCCGGAGGCCGACCTGGTCAAGCAGGCATGGCAGACCGTCTTCGGCACCACCGACGTCGACCCCGGCGAGCACTTCTTCGAAGCCGGCGGCCACTCCCTGCTGGCCATGCGGCTGCTGCGCGAGATCAGCCTGCGCACCGGCCGCACCCTGCGCCTCGACGAACTGCTCGCCCACCCGAGGGCCGGCCTGCTCGCCCGCCTCCTCGCCGAGACCCCGGACGACAGCACGGGTGACGACGGCGACACATCGGTCCTCGTACCGCTGCGTCCCGCCCGCAGGACCGGCGCCGGCACCGTCCACCTCGTCCACCCCCGGGCGGCCAGGTCGCCTGCTACGCGCAGCTCGCCGCCGGCTACCCCGGCCCCGAGGCGCTCGTCGGCATCCGCGACCCGCGCGTCGACGACCCCGAGCCCGAGTACCTCTCCACGGAGCAACTGGCCGAGCACTACCTCCAGGCGCTCGCCCCCGCACTGGAATCGGGGGAGCGGATCGTGCTGGGCGGCTTCTCCGGCGGCGGCGTCATCGCCTACGAGATCGCCCAGCGGATCACCGCGCAGGGCGGCACACCGCCGCTGGTGGTGATGGTCGACGCGGGCGCGCCGGACGGTGAGCTGACCGACGCGGAGGCCGACGGCTCGTTCGCCAACCAGCTGCGCGCGGTCGCCGAAGGCCGCACCGCACCCGGGCCCGCATCCACCGCCGACACGCCCACCCCCGCCGATCCCGACGCCCCCGCCCCCGACGGCGCCACGGCGGAGCCCGACGGGTCCGCCGCCTACCTCGCCGAGATCTCCCAGATCGCCGAGTGGATGCGCGGCGACGGCGGCGGCGACCCGGTCGCGCTGATGCGCGACAGCGTCGAGGCGATCCAGCGCTACCGGCCCCACGCCTACCCCGGTCCCGTCGTCGTGCTGCGCGCGGGGGACACCGGCTTCGGCAAGGGCACCGACTACGACGAGAGCGACCGGTTCCACGGCCGCCCCGGCCTCGGCTGGGAGGACCACGTCGAAGACCTCGCCATCCGGGTCGTGCCGGGCAACCACGTGACCATGCTGACCGGCGACAACGTGCGCAGCCTCGCCCGGATCCTGGCGTCCGCCGTCAAGAACTGAACCGAGGAGACACCCACCATGACCGCACCCCGCCGGCGCATCACCCTCGCCGGCATCATCGACGGCCCCGGCGGCCATGTGGCCGCCTGGCGCCACCCGGCGACCAAGGCGGACGCCCAGC
The DNA here is from genome assembly GCF_009832925.1 of Streptomyces sp. Tu 2975. GTDB lineage: Bacteria > Actinomycetota > Actinomycetes > Streptomycetales > Streptomycetaceae > Streptomyces. Next base: position 129,362 of record NZ_CP047140.1, on the reverse strand, counting down.
TCGACTTCGAGTTCCACCGCAACAACGCCCGCACCCTCGAACGCGGCCTGTTCGACGCCGTGTTCATCGCGGACATCGTCGCCGTGTGGGGCACCCGCCTGGACTCCCTGTGCCGCACCTCGCGCACCGAGCACTTCGAACCGCTCACCCTGCTCGCCGCCTACGCGGCCGCCACCGAGCACATAGGCCTGTGCGCCACCGCCACCACCACGTACAACGAACCGGCACACATCGCCGCCCGCTTCGCCTCCCTCGACCACCTCAGCGGCGGCCGGGCCGGCTGGAACGTGGTCACCTCCGCCGCACCGTGGGAGTCCGCCAACTTCGGCTTCCCAGAGCACCTGGAGCACGGCAAACGCTACGAGCGGGCCGAGGAGTTCATCGACGTCGTCAAGAAGCTGTGGGACAGCGACGGCCACCCCGTCGAGCACCGCGGCACCCACTTCGAGGCCCCCGGCCCGCTCGGGATCACCCGCCCCCCGCAGGGCCGCCCCGTCATCATCCAGGCCGGCTCCTCGCCCGTGGGACGCGAGTTCGCCGCCAGGCACGCCGAGGTCATCTTCACCCGGCACAACCGGCTCTCCGACGCCCAGGACTTCTACGGCGACCTCAAGGCACGCGTCGCGGCGCACGGCCGCGACCCCGAAAAGGTCCTCGTGTGGCCGACCCTCGCACCGATCGTCGCCGCCACCGAGACCGAGGCGAAGCAGCGCCTGCGGGAACTGCAGGACCTCACCCACGACCACGTCGCCCTGCGCACCCTTCAGGACCACCTCGGCGACGTCGACCTGAGCGCGTACCCGATCGACGGGCCGGTCCCCGACATCCCCTACACCAACCAGTCCCAGTCGACGACCGAACGGCTGATCGGCCTGGCCAGGCGCGAGAACCTCAGCATCCGCGAGCTGGCCCTGCGGCTGATGGGCGACATCGTCGTCGGCACACCGGAGCAGCTCGCCGACCACATGGAGAGCTGGTTCACCGGCCGCGGCGCCGACGGCTTCAACATCGACTTCCCGTATCTGCCGGGCTCCGCCGACGACTTCGTCGACCACGTGGTGCCCGAACTGCAGCGCCGCGGCCTGTACCGCTCGGGCTACGAGGGAACCACCCTGCGGGCCAACCTCGGCATCGACGCCCCCCGGAAGGCAGGTGCAGCAGCTTGACTTCCTCCCCCGCCTAAAGGCGGGGGATTCCAGCGGTCGCCCGCTGGGGTTCCTGCTTCACCGACGACCGCCCCGTCCGGGAGGACTCCCGTTGAGGTCTTACACCGTCTCCACAGGCAGACGCCGCCAGCCCGGCGGCCAGGATGTTGCGTGCCGCGTTCACGTCGCGGTCATGCACAGCGCCGCAGTCGCACGTCCACTCCCGGACGTTCAGCGGCAGCTTCCCGCGGACCGTGCCGCAGGCCCCGCACAGCTTGCTGCTGGGGAACCAACGGTCGATCACGACGAGTTCGCGCCCGTACCAGGCGCACTTGTACTCCAGCATCGACCGGAGTTCCGTCCAGGACGCGTCGGAGATGGCGCGCGCGAGCTTGCCGTTCTTCAGCAGGTTACGGACGGTGAGGTTCTCGATCACGACCGTTTGGTTCTCACGGACGAGCCGAGTCGACAACTTGTGGAGGAAGTCGCAGCGCCGGTCGGCGATCCGGGCGTGGACGCGGGCGACCTTGCGGCGGGCTTTCTCCCGGTTCGCCGACCCCTTCGCCTTGCGCGACAGCTCCCGCTGACCCTTCACGAGGCGGGCACGGTCACGGCGCTCGTGCTTCGGGTTAGTGATCTTCTCCCCGGTGGACAGGGTCACCAGGGAGGTGATCCCGGCGTCAATGCCGACGGCCGCCGTGGTGGCGGGCGCGGGGGTGATGGTGTCCTCGCACAGCAGGGACACGAACCAGCGGCCCGCACGGTCGCGGGACACGGTCACCGTCGTCGGCTCCGCCCCTTCGGGAAGGGGACGGGACCAGCGGATTTCCAGGGGCTCCGCGGTCTTTGCCAGAGTGAGCTGTCCGTCACGCCACGTGAAGGCGCTGCGGGTGTACTCCGCCGACGCGCGGGACTTCTTCCGCGACTTGAACCGCGGGTACTTGGCCCGCTTGGCGAAGAAGTTCCCGAACGCTGTCTGGAGGTGGCGCAGCGCCTGCTGGAGCGGGACGGAGGAAACCTCCGCCAGGAAGGCGAGTTCCTCGGTCTTCTTCCACTCCGTCAGCGCGGCGGACGACTGCACGTAGGAGATCCGGCGCTGCTCGCCGTACCAGGCCCGCGTGCGCCCCTCAAGCGCCTTGTTGTACACGAGGCGGACACAGCCGAACGTGCGGGACAGCTCAGCCGCCTGCTCGTCCGTCGGGTAAAAGCGGTACTTGAAAGCCCGCTTGACCTGCTGCGACACGCCTCACACGCTATCAGTTCCCGTGTGAGCGGCGGGTGTCTGCCGGTGGTCGCAGACGCCGAATCGCCCTGGCGGCGATTCGCCTTTCCCTGCCCTGCTCCGCAGGAGCTTCGTCTCCTCCCCGGCCTGAAGGCCGGGGTATCCACGAAGGAATTCTGATGACCGCGCCCATCCTCGTCGCCACCCTCGACACCCGCGGCCCCGCCGCCTCCCTCGGCACGCTCACCCGCGCCGTGCGCGCCGCGGAGGCCGCCGGATTCGACGCCGTCCTGATCGACGACCGAGCCGCCGGTGCGCGGGGCCGGTTCGAGACGACGACGCTGACCGCCGCACTGGCCGCCGTCACCGAGCACATCGGGCTGATCACCGCCCCGCTCCCGGCCGACCAGGCGCCCTACCACGTGGCCCGGATCACCGCCTCGCTCGACCACCTCGCCCACGGCCGCACCGGCTGGCTCGCGGCCACGGACGCCACCGACCCCGAGGGCCGCACCGGCGAACTGATCGACGTCGTACGCGGCCTGTGGGACAGCTTCGACGACGACGCCTTCGTCCACGACCGCGCCGACGGCCTGTACTGGCGGTTGCCCGCAGTCCACCAACTCGACCACCAGGGCCGGCACTTCGACGTCGCCGGCCCCCTCAACGTCGCCCGCCCGCCGCAGGGCCACCCCGTCGTCGCCGTCACCGGCCCCGCCCTCGCCGCGGCCGCCGACCTCGTCCTGCTCGACGAGGCGGCCGACGCCGCCTCGGTGAAGCAGCAGGCACCGCACGCCAAGGTCCTCCTGCCGCTGCCCGGCCCGGCCGCCGAACTGCCCGCCGACAGCCCCGCGGACGGCTTCACCGTGGCGCTCACCGGCTCCGACGACCCGGTCCTGGCCGCGCTCGCCTCCCGGCCCGGCCGCCCGGACCGCACCCCGGCCGCCACCCTGCGCGAACGCCTCGGCCTGGCCCGCCCCGAGAGCCGCCACGCCCTCACCACCGCCTGACGCCCCGTCCGCCCGCTGCTCCTGGAGAGTCATGTCCCGTCGCCTGTTCACCTCGGAGTCCGTGACCGAGGGCCACCCCGACAAGATCGCCGACCAGATCAGTGACGCCGTCCTCGACGCCCTGCTGCGCGAGGACCCCGCCTCACGCGTCGCGGTGGAGACCCTGATCACCACCGGCCAGGTCCACATCGCCGGCGAGGTCACCACCAAGGCGTACGCGCCGATCGCCCAGCTGGTCCGCGACACGATCCTCGCCATCGGCTACGACTCCTCCGCCAAGGGCTTCGACGGCGCCTCCTGCGGCGTGTCGGTCTCCATCGGCGCGCAGTCCCCGGACATCGCCCAGGGCGTCGACACCGCCTACGAGACCCGCGTCGAGGGCGAGGCCGACGAGCTCGACCAGCAGGGCGCCGGCGACCAGGGCCTGATGTTCGGCTACGCCACCGACGAGACCCCCTCGCTGATGCCGCTGCCCATCGAGCTCGCCCACCGCCTCTCGCGCCGGCTCACCGAGGTCCGCAAGGACGGCACCGTCCCCTACCTGCGCCCCGACGGCAAGACCCAGGTCACCATCGAGTACCAGGGCAGCCGCCCGGTCCGCCTGGACACCGTCGTCGTCTCCTCCCAGCACGCCGCCGACATCGACCTCGGCTCCCTGCTGACGCCCGACATCCGCGAACACGTCGTCGAGCACGTCCTCGCCGCACTCGCCGAGGACGGCATCAAGCTCGAGACGGACGACTACCGCCTGCTGGTCAACCCGACCGGCCGCTTCGAGATCGGCGGCCCGATGGGCGACGCCGGACTGACCGGCCGCAAGATCATCATCGACACGTACGGCGGCATGGCCCGCCACGGCGGCGGCGCGTTCTCCGGCAAGGACCCGTCCAAGGTCGACCGCTCCGCCGCGTACGCCATGCGCTGGGTCGCCAAGAACGTCGTCGCCGCCGGGCTCGCCGCCCGCTGCGAGGTCCAGGTCGCCTACGCCATCGGCAAGGCCGAGCCCGTCGGCCTGTTCGTGGAAACCTTCGGCACCGGCACCGTCGCCCAGGAGCGCATCGAGAAGGCCATCGCCGAGGTCTTCGACCTGCGTCCCGCGGCCATCATCCGCGACCTCGACCTGCTGCGGCCCATCTACGCCGCCACCGCCGCCTACGGCCACTTCGGCCGCGAACTGCCCGACTTCACCTGGGAGCGGACCGACCGCGCCCACCGGCTCAAGGCCGCGGCCGGTCTCTGAGCCGGCCGGACCTGTGAGGAGACCTGACGTGCGCATCGCTGTCACCGGTTCCATCGCCACCGACCATCTGATGGTCTTTCCCGGCCGGTTCGCGGATCAGCTGATCCCCGACCAGCTCGCTCATGTCTCGCTCTCCTTCCTGGTCGACGCACTCGAGGTGCGCCGGGGCGGAGTGGCGGCCAACGTCGCCTTCGGCCTCGGCAGCCTCGGCCTCACCCCCCTGCTCGTCGGCGCCGTCGGCGGCGACTTCGCCGAGTACGAGGTCTGGCTCAAGGAACACGGCGTCGACACCGGCCCCGTCCTGGTCTCCACCGAGCACCAGACCGCCCGCTTCATGTGCATCACCGACCAGGACGCCAACCAGATCGCCTCCTTCTACGCGGGCGCCATGCAAGAGGCCCGCGACATCGACCTGTGGCACCTGACCACCACAGGCGCCCGCCCCGACCTCGTCCTGGTCTGCCCCAACGACCCGGCGGCGATGCTGCGCCACACGGCGGAGTGCCGCGAACTGGGCCTGCCGTTCGCCGCCGACCCCTCCCAGCAGCTCGCCCGCCTGGAAGGCAGCGAGGTACGCGACCTCGTCGACGGCGCCCGTTGGCTGTTCACCAACGAGTACGAGGCCGCCCTGCTGCTGGAACGCACCGGCTGGGACCACGCCGACGTCATCGCCAAGGTCGGCGCCTGGATCACCACCCTCGGCGGCGCCGGCGTCCGCATCGACCGCGCCGGCCACGAACCCCTGACCGTCCCCGCCGTCCCCGACGCGCCCGCCACCGACCCCACCGGCGTCGGCGACGCCTTCCGGGCAGGGTTCCTCGCCGGCACCGCCCGCGGCCTGGACCTCACCGGCGCCGCCCGCCTGGGCTGCGTCCTTGCGGCCGAGGCCCTCGGCGCGGTCGGCTCGCAGTCCTACCACGCGGACCGGGCCCGGCTGCTGGCCACCGCGGAACGCGCCTACGGCCCCGCCGCCGCGCTCCTGCTCGCGTCCGGACTGGGGGAGCAGCCGTGACCGGCACCCGTATCGACGCCCTGCGTGAAGCGCTCGCCACCCGGGTGGTGGTGGCCGACGGCGCCATGGGCACGATGCTCCAGGCACAGGACCCCACCCTCGAGGACTTCGAGAACCTCGAGGGCTGCAACGAGGTCCTCAACGTCACCCGCCCCGACATCGTGCGCTCCGTCCACGAGGCGTACTTCGAGGTCGGCGTCGACTGCGTGGAGACGAACACCTTCGGCGCCAACCACGCGGCACTGGGGGAGTACGACATCCCCGAGCGGGTCCACGAACTGTCCGAGGCGGGCGCCCGGATCGCCCGCGAAGTGGCCGACGAGTTCACCGCCTCCACCGGACAGCAGCGCTGGGTACTGGGCTCGATGGGCCCCGGCACCAAACTCCCCACCCTCGGCCACGCCCCCTACAGCCTGCTGCGCGACGCCTACCAGGCGAACGCCGAAGGCCTCGTCGCCGGCGGCGCGGACGCCCTGCTGGTGGAGACCACGCAGGACCTGCTGCAGACCAAGGCCGCGATCATAGGCGCCCGCCGCGCCATGGACGCCACCGGCAGCCGCCCGCCGCTGATCTGCTCGGTGACGGTCGAGACGACCGGCACCATGCTGCTCGGCTCCGAGATCGGCGCCGCGCTCACCGCGCTCGAGCCGCTCGGCATCGACATGATCGGCCTCAACTGCGCCACCGGACCGGCCGAGATGAGCGAGCACCTGCGCCACCTCGCCCGCCACTCCCGCGTCCCGATCTCCTGCATGCCCAACGCCGGGCTGCCCGTCCTCGGCAAGGACGGCGCCCACTACCCCCTGACCCCCGCCGAACTCGCCGACGCGCAGGAGCAGTTCGTCGCCGACTACGGACTGTCCCTGGTGGGCGGCTGCTGCGGCACCACCCCGGAGCACCTGCGCCGCATCGTCGAACGCGTCCGTGATCTGACCCCGCCGGCCCGCGACCCGCGCCCCGATCCGGGCGCCGCCTCCCTCTATCAGGCGGTGCCGTTCCGGCAGGACACCGCCTACATGGCGATCGGTGAGCGCACCAACGCGAACGGGTCGAAGAAGTTCCGCGAGGCGATGCTCGAGGGCCGCTGGGACGACTGCGTGGAGATGGCGCGTGACCAGATTCGTGAGGGCGCGCACATGCTGGACCTGTGCGTCGACTACGTGGGCCGCGACGGCGTCGCGGACATGGCCGAGCTGGCCGGACGCTTCGCGACCGCCTCCACCCTGCCGATCGTGCTGGACTCCACCGAACTCCCCGTCCTCCAGGCCGGATTGGAAAAGCTCGGTGGCCGCGCGGTCATCAACTCGGTCAACTACGAGGACGGCGACGGACCGGAATCGCGGTTCGCGAAGGTCACCGCACTCGCCAAGGAGCACGGCGCCGCGCTGATCGCCCTCACCATCGACGAGGAGGGCCAGGCCCGCTCGGTGGAGCACAAGGTCGCCGTCGCCGAGCGCCTCATCGACGACCTGACCGGCAACTGGGGCATCCACGAGTCGGACATCCTCATCGACACGCTAACCTTCACCATCTGCACCGGGCAGGAGGAGTCCCGCAAGGACGGCCTCAACACCATCGAAGCCATCCGCGAACTCAAGCGCCGCCACCCCGACGTGCAGACCACGCTGGGCCTGTCGAACATCTCCTTCGGCCTCAACCCGGCCGCCCGCGTCCTGCTCAACTCCGTCTTCCTCGACGAGTGCGTCAAGGCCGGCCTCGACTCGGCGATCGTCCACGCCTCCAAGATCCTGCCCATCGCCCGGTTCGACGAGGAGCAGGTCACGGTCGCCCGCGACCTCATCCACGACCGGCGTGCCGAGGGCTACGACCCCCTTCAGAAGCTCATGGCGCTCTTCGAGGGCGTCTCCACCACGTCCCTCAAGGCCGGCAAGGCCGAGGAACTGGCCGCCCTGCCGCTCGACGAGCGCCTGCAGCGCCGCATCATCGACGGTGAGAAGAACGGCCTGGAGGCCGACCTCGACGACGCCCTGAAGGACACACCGGCCCTCGCCATCGTCAACGACACCCTCCTGGCGGGCATGAAGGTCGTCGGCGAGCTGTTCGGGTCCGGGCAGATGCAGCTGCCGTTCGTGCTCCAGTCCGCCGAGGTGATGAAGAACGCCGTCGCCCATCTCGAGCCGCACATGGAGAAGACGGACGCCGAGGGCAAGGGCACGATCGTGCTGGCCACCGTCCGCGGCGACGTCCACGACATCGGCAAGAACCTGGTCGACATCATCCTGTCGAACAACGGCTACAACGTGGTCAACCTGGGCATCAAGCAGCCCGTCTCCGCGATCCTCGACGCGGCGAAGGAACACAGGGCCGATGTGATCGGCATGTCGGGCCTGCTGGTCAAGTCCACGGTGATCATGAAGGAGAACCTCCAGGAGCTCAACCAGCGGGGCATGTCCACCGACTACCCCGTCATCCTCGGCGGCGCCGCCCTCACCCGCGCCTACGTCGAACAGGACCTCCACGAGATCTACGACGGCGAAGTCCGCTACGCCCGCGACGCGTTCGAGGGCCTGCGCCTCATGGACGCCCTCATCGGCATCAAGCGCGGCGTCCCCGGCGCGGCCCTGCCCGAACTCAAGCAGCGCCGCGTCAAGGCCGCGACCACGGTTCTCGACGAACGCCCCCCGGAGCGTCCCACCCGCTCCGACGTCGCCACCGACAACCCCGTCCCCACCCCGCCGTTCTGGGGCAGCCGGGTCGTCAAGGGCATCCCGCTGGGCGACTACGCCTCCTGGCTCGACGAGAGCGCCCTGTTCAAGGGCCAGTGGGGACTCAAGGCCGCCCGCGGCACCGGCCCCACCTACGAGGAACTCGTCGCCTCCGAGGGCCGGCCGCGGCTGCGCGGCCTTCTGGACCGGCTCCAGACCGACAACCTCCTCGAAGCGGCCGTCGTCCACGGCTACTTCCCCTGCGTCTCCAAGGGCGACGACCTGATCATCCTCGGCGACGACGGCTCGGAACGCACCCGCTTCACCTTCCCCCGCCAGAGCCGCGGCCGGCACCTGTGCCTGGCCGACTTCTTCCGCCCCGAGGAATCCGGCGAGACCGATGTCGTCGCCCTCCAGGTCGTCACCGTCGGCTCCCGCATCGGCGAGGAGACCGCCAGGCTCTTCGAGGCCGATTCCTACCGCGACTACCTCGAACTGCACGGCCTGTCCGTCCAGCTCGCGGAGGCACTGGCCGAGTACTGGCACGCCCGGGTGCGCGCCGAACTGTCCGTCGCCGCCGCCGACCCCACCGGCCTCGACGGCATGCTCCGCACCGAGTACCAGGGCTGCCGCTACTCGCTCGGCTACCCCGCCTGCCCCGACCTCGAGGACCGCGCCAAGATCGCCGCCCTCCTCGAACCGGAACGCATCGGCGTCCAACTGTCCGAGGAGTTCCAGCTCCACCCCGAGCAGTCCACCGACGCCATCGTCGTCCACCACCCCGAAGCGAGCTACTTCAACGCCGGAGGCCGCGCGTGAGCACCCTGCGCGAGATCCTCGCCGCACCGGGGCCCTCGTTCTCCTTCGAGTTCTTCCCCCCGAAGACCGCCCAGGGCGAACGCACCCTGTGGAACGCGATCCGCCGGATCGAACCGCTGGCGCCGACGTTCGTGTCCGTCACCTACGGCGCCGGCGGCTCCTCCCGGGACCGCACCGTCGCCGTCACCAAACGCATCGCCGCCGAGACCACCCTGCGCCCCGTCGCCCACCTGACCGCGGTGGGCCACTCGGTCGCCGAACTGCGCCACATCATCGGCCAGTACGCGGACGCGGGCGTGCACGACGTGCTCGCCCTGCGCGGCGACCCGCCCGGCGACCCGAACGCACCCTGGACCGCTCACCCCGACGGCTTCAACCACGCCCACGAACTCGTCTCCCTCGTCCGCCGGTCGGGCGACTTCAGCGTCGGCGTCGCCGCCTTCCCCGAACGCCACCCCCGGTCGGCCGACTGGGACGACGACGTCCGCCACTTCGTCGCCAAGTGCCGTGCGGGCGCCGACTACGCGATCACCCAGATGTTCTTCCACGCCGAGGACTACCTGCGGCTGCGCGACAAGGTCGCCGCCGCCGGCTGCGACACCCCGATCATCCCGGAGATCATGCCGGCCACCGACGTGAAGCAGATCGCCCGCTTCGCCCAACTGTCGGGCGCCACCTTCCCCGCCCACCTCGCCGCCCGCCTGGACGCGGCCCGCGAGAACCCGGCGCAGGGCCACCGCATCGGCGTCGAGTACGCCACAGCCATGGCCGACCGGCTGCTGGCGGAAGGCGCCCCGGGACTGCACTACATCACCCTCAACCGCTCCACCGCGACGCTCGAGATCCACCAGAACATCCAGAACTCAAGGAGTGCACATGCCCTCGCAGCCGGCCGCTGAATTCACGGATTTCAAGGTCGCGGACCTGTCCCTGGCCGAATTCGGCCGCAAGGAGATCACTCTCGCCGAGCACGAGATGCCCGGCCTGATGTCGATCCGCAAGGAGTACGCCGACGCGCAGCCGCTCGCCGGCGCGCGGATCACCGGCTCCCTGCACATGACCGTGCAGACCGCCGTCCTCATCGAGACCCTGGTCGCTCTCGGCGCCGAGGTCCGCTGGGTGTCCTGCAACATCTTCTCCACGCAGGACCACGCCGCCGCCGCGATCGCCGCCGCCGGCATCCCCGTCTTCGCCTGGAAGGGCGAGACGCTGGAGGAGTACTGGTGGTGCACCGAGCAGGCCCTGACCTGGCCCGGCCACGCAGGCCCCAACATGATCCTCGACGACGGCGGCGACGCGACCCTCCTGGTCCACAAGGGCGTCGAGTTCACCAAGGCCGGCGCGGTCCCCGACCCGTCCACCGCGGACAACGACGAGTACCGCGTCATCCTCGAACTCCTGCACCGCTCCACCCTCGACTGGCCCGCACTCGCCGCCGAGATCCGCGGTGTGACGGAGGAGACCACCACCGGTGTCCACCGTCTCTACGAGATGCACCGCGAGGGCACCCTCCTCTTCCCGGCGATCAATGTGAACGACGCGGTCACGAAGTCGAAGTTCGACAACAAGTACGGTTGCCGGCACTCGTTGATCGACGGCATCAACCGGGCCACCGATGTGCTGATCGGTGGCAAGACGGCGGTCGTGTGCGGTTACGGCGACGTGGGCAAGGGCTGTGCGGAGTCGCTGCGCGGCCAGGGTGCCCGGGTGATCATCACCGAGATCGACCCGATCTGCGCGTTGCAGGCGGCGATGGACGGCTACCAGGTCACCACGCTGGACGAGGTGGTGGAGAGCGCGGACATCTTCATCACCACGACCGGCAACAAGGACATCATCATGGCCTCGGACATGGCCCGGATGAAGCACCAGGCCATCGTGGGCAACATCGGTCACTTCGACAACGAGATCGACATGGCCGGCCTCGCCGCGATCGACGGCATCGTCAAGGACGAGGTGAAGCCGCAGGTCCACACCTGGACCTTCCCCGACGGCAAGGTCCTGATCGTGCTGTCCGAGGGGCGTCTGCTGAACCTGGGCAACGCGACCGGTCACCCCTCGTTCGTGATGTCCAACTCGTTCGCGGACCAGACCCTTGCGCAGATCGAGCTGTTCACCAAGCCGCAGGAGTACCCGACCGACGTCTACGTGCTGCCCAAGCACCTCGACGAGAAGGTCGCCCGCCTCCACCTCGACGCCCTCGGCGTCAAGCTCACCACCCTGCGCCCGGAGCAGGCCGCCTACATCGGTGTCGACGTCGACGGCCCGTACAAGCCGGACCACTACCGCTACTGATCACGACGGCACCATGGAGGAGGGCTCGCACCGTCCCGGGCCCTCCTTGCGGCTTGCTGCTCGTCGAAAGCCGTTCCACGTCGATGACTTCGGCTTCCCCCCCGCAGCCAGGTAAGGGCGTACTGCTTGACCAGCCCCGTCTGAGGTATGACGAGCACTCCGCCGACGAGGTCGGAGGACCTGCGACGCGGTCTGCACGACCGGAGCACGCCATGGCGGCCAAGTCCTTGACGGGAACGGAGCCGAGGACGTGTCGCAGCATGTGGCCGACGGTTTCTGAGTCGAAGACCGTTGCGTCAGGGAGGGGATATCCGTCCGGCGTCGGCGCTCAGGTCCTCGTGCGCTTCGTTCGCCGCAACCATGACGGCTACGAGTACCGCTTCGCGGAGTGGCTCGCCGAGCAGCTCGGGCAGAAGGTCGGCCCACCCGGAGGGGCATCTGTGTCGGGTGGGCCGAATCAACTCCGGTCGCTCAGCCGGGACGCTGCCGCGATCGTCTGCGCAACGTGGGCGGGCGGCAGGTGAGGTAGGGCAGGCCCGCGTCGCCTCCGCCCGTGGCCACGCCCCCGCTCCGGGGGCGCTTCAAGGCCGCAGCACGACCGGCGGAAAACCGCGGCGGATCTGGGGGCCGTCGCCTGTTCCGGTGGTGGTAGGGTACGGGTACGTACCCGTACCCTACCGGTCCAGGAGCGCGCGATGTCCGATGCCAATGTCCGTATTCCTGAGGAAGCGAAGGACCGGCTGGCTGCCATAGCAGCAGCGGAGGGTCTTTCGCTGCGCGCCTATCTGGCCCGCCTGGCCGAGACGCTGCTGACTCCTGCCGAGCGGGCGGAGCGGGCGGAGAAGGCACGGGCCGCCCTGAAGGAGTGGAACGGATACGCGCCGACCGCTGCCCAGGAGCAGGACCTGGACGGCGAGCTGGACCGGCGGCTGGCCGAGGTGACCGGCCGGTGAGCGACGCCATGCACATCGTCCTGGACGACACCGCGATGACCGCGGCCGGCCAGGGCAACATCCTCGCCTCCCGCCTGATCCACCGCGCCCACGCCGAAGCGGGCTGGTTCCTGTACGTCCCGGCGTGCGCGTTGGTCGAAGCTGATCGCACCCGCCCCGGCACGGCCGAACACCTGGCCTCCCTGCCCGGCATCACCGTCCTCGATCTGGACCTGCCCGCTGCACTGGCCGTCGCACGGCAGGAGACCTGGGCCGCAGCGCACAGCCAGTACGCGGCACAGCCCACCGCGGACCGTCCTGACGGAGCGATCATCGCCACCACAGCCCCGCACCGGTGGGCGGGGGAGCCGATCCGGGTACTGGACCTGACTCCCTGAAACGCCACCGCAGTACGTGACGCCCACGATCGGGCCGGCCGATGTACCGAGCCACCAATCGGCGACGCGGCTGTCCATCCAGTGGAGCCACACCCTGCCCTCGCCGGCCACCCGCTCTACCTGGTCCTGTGTGAACCGCCCGCGAGGACCGGTCGGCCGGCACCGTCCGTGACATCTTCGGCGTCCACGTCCTGTGGCGCTCTCCAGGCAGCTGGGGCGGCGACGAAAACGGAGATCGCCCTCGGCCGCGGCCAGGCATGACCTCTCCGTACCGGCAGCCCCTCGGCGGTGCCGTCAGACTTCGACGACGGTGACGCGTCCGGTGCACAGCCTGGCGAGGTCCTCGGGATCGGAAGTGAGGACAGTGACGGGGCCGGGCGCGGCCAGCGCGGTGGCGCTGAGCATGGCGTCGATGGCGTACTTGTGGCCGTGGAGGCCGGCGTCGGCGAGGAGGGTGGCGGCATGCCGTGCGATCGACTCGGTGACCGGTTCCACGACGAGGCGGGAGAGTGTCCACTCCAGAGCCGGGCGGTTGATCCGGGGATGGACCACTTCCACGAGCGTGGCCGCCGACGTGATGACCCGCAGGTCGTCGGCGCGGGCCAAGGTGAGCCAGCCGGTCACCGTGCGGTCGCGCAGGACAGCCTTGGCCAGTCCTTCGCTGTCGAGGACCAGAGTGCCGCCAGGGGTGGCGGGGGAGCGGGTCACGCGGCGCTCGCTCCACCCTGCCGCTGCTCACTGCGAGCCTGCTGGAGCCGGTCGCGGAGCGCCTGGATCTCCTCGTCCGTGATCGGGCCGTGCTCGGCTTCGGCGACCTGGATGAGTTCGTTCAGGTTGTCCCGCTCGATCTGGCGGGCGACGGCTGAGGCCACGTAGGCGGACAGGCCGGAAGGACCGCCGCGGGCCTTGGCGGCTTCGGCGATGTCGCGCGGCATGGTGATCGAGTACTTGCCGGTAGGCTCGCTCATGCTACTGATCCTACCTCTTATCCTCCCTGCTGTGGGTGGCGCTCGAATGTCGCGGTACGCGTACTGCCGGCAGTACGAGCGGTCCGGCACCCGTCCCCGGCCGGCCGGACCGCCGAGTGGAAGCCCACCGGACCGGCCGGACAGCGGGGGGCGGCAGACATGGGAGCCGGTCCATTCCCCGCGAGCGATGCGGACATTCGACGCGGAAGAACTGCCGAACGAGCTCTGCGAGTCGGGCGCCGGAGGCGCGGGGAAGGCGCCGGGCACCGAGTGCGGCCCGCCGGCGCGGCCCGCCGCGCCCGCCTCGGACGGCCGACAGTCCCGCCCCGCCCCTCGAGACCCCGCCTCGGCACACTCGAGAACGGGCCCCCGGCGGTGGCCTCGGCCCGTGCCCGATGCCTAGCCTGACCGGGGTTCGCATCACGCCGACGCTCCCCCTGAGACGCACGCTTATGGGGTTGAGCGTTTGGGCTATGGCTCGTCTCACCGCACTGGAGTTGACTCATCATCATGACGAACACACAGAACACGCAGACGACCGGAACCAAGACGACGCTCGTGATCGGCGGCACCGGCAAGACCGGCCGCAGGGTCGCGGAGCGGCTCACCGCACGAGGCCTTCCGGTGCGCGTCGGGTCACGCTCCGGCGAGCCGCGCTTCGTGTGGGAGGACTCCTCCACGTGGGAGGCCGCGCTCGAGGGCGTCGGCGCCGTCTACGTCACCTACTACCCCGACCTCGCCTTCCCCGGCGCCGACGAGCACATCGCCGCCTTCTCCAAGCTCGCCGTCTCCAAGGGCGCCACCCGCCTGGTGCTGCTCTCCGGCCGCGGCGAGGAGGGCGCCGTGATCGGCGAGAACAAGCTCAAGGAGTCCGGCGCCGACTGGACGATCGTGCGCTCCAGCTTCTTCAACCAGAACTTCGACGAGAGCTTCTTCCTCGAGCCCGTCCTGGCCGGCGAGATCGCCCTGCCGACCGGCGACGCCGTCGAGGCGTTCGTCGACGCCGACGACATCGCCGACGTCGTGGTCGCCGCCCTTACCGACCCCAAGCACATCGGCAAGACCTACGAGCTGTCCGGCCCGCGCCTGCTGAGCTTCCGCGACGTCGCCGACGAGCTCACCAAGGCCACCGGCCGCCAGATCCAGTACATCCCCATCACCAAGGACGAGTACCGGGCAGCCCTCGTCGAGCACGGCCTGCCGGCCGATTTCGCCGAGCTGTTCGAGAACGTCCTCGACGGCCGCAACGCCCACCTGGTGCACGGCGTCGAAGAGGCCCTCGGCCGCAAGCCGAAGGACTTCGCCGACTACGCCAGGGAAGCCGCCGCCTCCGGCGTCTGGAACGTCTGACCCGGAGCCCGGCCCCCGGTGCCGCGACCGCGGACCGACGGACGCACCCGCGGCCGCGGCACCGGACCAGTCCGAACCCACAGCCACCCCCGAGGAGGCGGCCATGAGCAGCACCCCCATGTCGAGCGAACGCCTCGACACCCTGCCCGGCCACTTCCACGGCTTCGCCCTGATGCACATCGCCATGCGCCGCGACGCCCACCGCCTGAGCGCCGCCGCACCCCGCCTCACCGCCCGCGGCCTGGCACCCGCCGGCATCTGGTGGCAGCGCCTGCGCGACGTCATCGACTGGCACCACCGCAGCGAGGACAGCTTCCTGTGGCCCGAACTGCTGCGCAAACTCCCGCAGTTCCGTCCCCAGGCCGAACAACTCGCCGGCGACCACACCGAACTCGACCGGGCGATGGACCAGGTCACCGCCGCCCTCACCCCCACGGCCGGCCCGGCCGGCCCGGCCGGCCTGAGCGGCGCCGCGGCACACTTCAGCCAGGTCCTCCACGACCACCTCGCCGACGAGGAGAAGACCGTCTTCCCCCTCTTCGCGCAACTGCCCGCCCGCGAGTACCTCGCCCTCGAACAGCGCCTGGTGCGCACCGCACCGCCCGGCGTCCTGACCTACCTGCCGCCGTGGATGTTCGACGGCGCCGACCGGCGCTCAGTCGACCTCGTCGCCGCCACCATGCCACCGCCCGTGCGGCTGCTCGGGCGCACCGTCCTGCGCCGCCGCTACGAACGCGGACTCGGCGCCGTCCTCGACCCCCGCTGACCCCAGCACCCGCCCAGGACCACCCCGCCCGCCCCAGGACCACCCGTCCTGCCCGGGACCGCCCCGCCCCGCCCGCCGGAAGGAAGCCCTGATGTCCACGGCCGCCCAGCCCGCGCTCCACGCCGCCACCATCGCCATGGGCCTGAGCGCCGGGCTGTACTTCTCCTTCGACGTCTCCGTCCTGCCCGGCCTCGACCGCGGCGACGACCACACCTACGTCGCCGCCATGCAGAACATCAACGCGGCCATCGAGAACGGGCTGTTCGGACTCGTCTTCTTCGGCGCCTTCCTCGCCACCGGCATCGCCGGCGCCCGCCTGACCCGCATCGGACAGCGCACCGCCGCACACTGGACCTGGGCCGCGCTCGCCCTCTACACCGCCGCCGTGGTCCTCACCATGCGGATCAACGTCCCCCTCAACAAGCGCCTCGCCGCCGCCGGCCTGCCCGAGGCCGCAGGCGAACTCGCCGCCCTGCGCGACACGTTCAAGAAGACCTGGGCGCCCTCCAACGCCGCCCGGACCCTCGCCTGCACCGCCGCCCTGCTCTGCCTCGGCCGCGCCCTGTCGACGCTGCGCCACTGACACCGGCGCACGCGCCCCCGAAGCTGCGCCCGTCCTGCCGGACGTCCCCCGCACGGCAGGGCGGGCGCGACCCTTTCCGTCCCCCGAGGCCTCCCACGCCTCGCCCCCAGCCGATGGGTTGAACACATGGATGCTCTCACCGGCCTGCTCGAAGGCCCCAAGGCCCGCGGCGCGTTCCTGATCAAATCGGTCTTCAGCCCGCCCTGGGCGCTGCGTGTGGAGGACCGCGCCCCCATCTCCCTGGTCACCATGGTCCGCGGCGACGCCTGGGTCCTGCCCGACCGCTCCACGCCCGCGCTTCTGCGCCCCGGCGACGTCGCCGTGCTCCGCGGCCCCGACCCGTACACCATCGCCGACGAGCAGGGCACCGGCGTGCAGATCGTCGTCGGCCCCGAACAGCGCTGCAACACCACGGAGGGCGAGGACGTCACCGACACCATGGCGCTGGGGGTGCGCACCTGGGGCGACACACTAGGCCAGGGGTCCTCCGTGATGCTCAGCGGCACCTATCAGGCGCCCAGCGAGGTCGGCCGCCGGCTGCTGAACGCGCTGCCCGCCCTGCTGGTGCGGCCCGCCGGCGCCGAGGACAACGCACTCGTCGCCCTGCTCGCCGACGAGATCAGCCGCGACGAACCCGGCCAGGAACTCGTTCTGGACCGGCTGCTGGACCTGCTGTTCGTCAGCGTGCTGCGCGCCTGGCTCGCCGCGCCGGGCGCCGGCGCCCCCGCCTGGTACCGGGCCCGGTCGGACCACACCGTCGGCCCCGCGCTGCGCCTGCTCCACGACAACCCGGGCCAGCCCTGGACGGTCGAGTTGCTCGCCCGCAAGGTCGGCGTCTCCCGCGCGGGCCTGGCCCGCCGCTTCACCGCCGTGGTGGGGGAGCCGCCCATGAGCTACCTGGCGACCTGGCGGCTCACCCTCGCCGCCGACCTGCTGCGCGAACCCGACGCCACGGTGGCCGGCGTCGCCCACCGTGTCGGCTACAGCAGCGCGTTCGCGCTGAGCTCCGCGTTCAAACGGGTACGGGGCATGAGCCCGCAGGAGTACCGCACCAGCCGCACCGGCGAACAGGAGATGCCCGCCGGCGCCCCCGCCCAGACGATCGTCCTGGGCACCGGCTGACCCGCCCCGCATCCCCCCGGCCGGGGGATGCGGGGGAGGGCACAACAGCGGCGCGGGCGCCGGGCCGCCGGAGTCCTCCCGGCGGCCCGGCGCCCGCGCGCCCGGTACGACGTCCCGCTCAGCCCGTGCGGCCGGCCACCTCCGCGACCGCCCGCACGATCGCGTCCGGGGCCTCCAGCGGCAGCATGTGACCGGCGCCCTCGATCTCCTCGAACCGGGCGCCCGGCAGCGCCTCGGCCACCGCCCGCCCCAGTGCCGGGGCGATGACCTTGTCGCCGCCGCCGGCCAGGACCACGGCCGGGACGGTGAGCGCGGCCAGCTGCCCGCGCAGGTCCATCCCGCGTGAGGAGGCGAACGCCTCGGACCGCACGCTCGGCGACGCGGCCGCGAACATCTGCCGGTTGACCTCCCGGGCACAGGCGTCGGCCCGTTTGCCCAGCATGTTCTGCCCCAGCAGCAGGCGGCCCAGCGCCGGCCGTCGCACCGCCCACGAGAACACGGGGCTGCCCATCATCTTCACTTCGCTGTCGGGCGTGTCCTGGTCGTGCGCGGCGGTGCCCAGCAGCACCAGACCGCCCAGTCGGGCCGCGGGCGAGACGGCGTACGTCATCGCCGCGAACCCGCCGCCCGAGTGCCCGACGACGATCGTGTCACCGGGCGCCCCGACATGCTCCAGCACCGCGCCCAGGTCCGCTCCCAGCCGGGGTACCGAGAACGGCTCCCGGCCGGACGTGGAGGCGCCGTGACCCCGCAGGTCGTACAGCACGACCCGGTGCCCGTCGCGGATCAGCCGGTCCGCGACCGTGCCCCACACCCGCCGTGCCGCGGCCCAGCCGTGCGCGAGGACGACCGTGCGGCCCGACGGCGGGCCCAGCGGGGCGAGGACGCTCACCGCCAGGCGGGCGCCGTCGTCGGTGACGAGTGCGCTCTCCGTGGCGGGCGGCGCCGCCGTCGTCGTCATCGCGCCCCCTCCTTGTCCCGCGCCAGCGCGCCGTTCAGGGCCGTGAACGCGGCGCTGGTGGCCTTGGAGTGCTCCGCGCCGATGTCGGCGACCTTGGCGAGCACCTTCAGCCAGCCGTGCGGACGGCCCCGGAAGTGCATGCCGAGCCGGGTGCGGCGCCCGCCGTCCAGCGGTTCGAGCAGGAAGTCGCTCGGCCCGCGGAACACCCCGTCGACGTACTCGACCGACAGTCGCCTGCCCGTCTCGACCGCCGTCGTGCGTGAGGTGAACCGCAGCTTCAGACCACCCTTGTCGACGCCCTTGGTGTGGACCGTCACCTTGACCTCGCCGCCCACCTCGTCCGGTGAACCGGACGCGGCGGCGAAGGTGTTGGCCGGCACCCACCATTGCGCGCCGCCGCGGAACTCGGCGAGCAGCGCGTCCCAGACGACGTCCGGCGGAGCGTCGATGACCGCCTCGTCGATCAGGTCGTAACTCGTCATGCACCTTCTCCTGTCGGTGTACGGGTCAGGGTGCGGGCCCCGCGAAGGGCCCCGGAGACGGGGCCCGCGGCCGGACACGTCAGCCGAAGAAGCCCTGACCGGGGGTGAGGATGTTCGCCGGGTCGTAGCGCCGCTTGGCCTTGTAGAACTCCTCCCAGCGGTACCCGAAGTGGGTCTTCCAGTCGGCGGTGGTCATCCGGGGGATCGCACCGACCAGGTACCGCTTGGCGCCCAACGCCACGGCCTTGTCGTACAGGCGGCGGTTCTGCTCGAGCATCTGCGAGATGTTCGGGTCGCCAGGGTTGGGGAACCGCAGCAGGTCGAACAGGTAGCCGACGGACTCGCCCGGCTGCACCGCCAGCGGCCGGGTGATCTTGCGGGTGTAGTACGGGTAGAACAGCAGGAACCCGCCGCCCAGGTCGGAGGCGGTCAGCTCCCGCTCCACCAGCTCCATGAACGCCTTGGTCTTGGACGCCGGCAGGAACAGGCTCAGCCACGGCTTGGGCTGGAACCAGTGGCCGGTCTCCTTCAGGTAGACCTCGTAGCCGTCGAGCCGGAACATGTAGTCCCGGTAGGCGACGTCCTCGATGACGGCCTGGGCCCGGTTGTCGCGCAGTCCGGCCAGCAGGGCCGCCCGGTCGGGGACGGCGGTGCCGGAGTAGTTGGCGGCGACCTCCATCTTGTAGCGCCAGCCGGTGTCGTCGGGGCGGCGCAGCATCTCGCCGGCCTGGACGTGGAACCGGTTCTCCGCCATGACCTTCTCGCCGTCGGCGAGGTAGGTCGCCAGGTCGTCGTAGAAGAGGCTGAAGACGACCGACCGCTGGGGTGCGGGGGCGAGCTTCACCTTGGCGCGCAGGATGATCGCCGTCTGGCCGCCGCCGGACAGGATCGAGTGGAACAGGTCGGGCCGCGCCGAGGCGGAGACGGTGACGAGCTCACCGGTGCCGGTGACGACGTCCATGGAGTGGACGGTGTCGGCCAGCAGGCCGAACTTCTGCACGGTGCCGCCGATGCCGCCGATGGAGACGGTCCCGCCGATGGACAGGTGCAGGTAGTCGGGCAGCGCCGGCGGTGTCTTGCCCACCTTCAGCGCGGCGTCCGTCAGCTGCCCCCAGGTGACACCGGCCTGGACGACCGCGTTGGTCGCGTTGATGCTGAGGATCTTCGACATGGCGCGGGCGTCGATGGATATGCCGCCCCTCGGCACCGCCGCCTGGCCGTACACGGAGTGCGACTCCATGTCGTCGCCGGTGCCGCCCTGACCGTTGACGGCGATCTTCAGTTTGTTGGCCCGGGCGTAGTTGACCATCTTGACGATGTCCTGGTCGGAACCGGGACGCAGGACCGCCCACGGCGCGGACGGCTTCAGCCGCCCGAAGTCCTGGCGGAATCCGTCCAGGTCGGCCGCCGAGGTGGTCAGCGTCCCGTCCAGGGCGGGCACTTGTCTGACCTCGATGTGGTGCCCGGCGTCGACCTCGGCGGCCGTCGCCCATGTCTGGTTGGCGACGCTCCAGCCCACGACCGTTGCGGCGATGCCGCCCAGTAC
The DNA here is from genome assembly GCF_009832925.1 of Streptomyces sp. Tu 2975. Taxonomy (GTDB): domain Bacteria; phylum Actinomycetota; class Actinomycetes; order Streptomycetales; family Streptomycetaceae; genus Streptomyces. The sequence goes on along the minus strand of NZ_CP047140.1, from coordinate 108,845 downwards.
CTTGCGCCGCGAGAGTGCGTTGTTCATTGCTTTCCTCCGACCCATTCCAGCAGGACCGATCCCCAGGTCATGCCCGCGCCGAAGCCGGCCAGCAGGACCAGGTCGCCGTCGTTGATGCGGCCTTCGTCGAGTGCCTCGGTCAGGGCGATCGGGATCGACGCGGACGCCGTGTTCCCGTACTTGTGGAGATTGGTGACCAGGGCCTCGGGCCGCAGGCCCGTGTGGCTGAGGATCGAGTTGATGATCCGGATGTTCGCCTGGTGCGGGATGACGTGGCGGACGTCCGCCGCCTCGACCTTGGCGCTGGTCAGCGTCTCCCGCACCGTGCGCACGGTGTAGCGCACGGCGTTGAGGTAGATCTCGTTGCCGTTGATCTGTGCGTAGTGCAGTCCCTGGCGGACGGTCTCCTCCGTGGTCGGCATCCGGCTGCCGCCGGCCAGGACCTTGAGGCTGCCGGCGCAGCTGCCGTCGGCGCCCAGGTTCCAGCCCAGCACCGGGTCCGAGGGAGCCGGCCGGAGCACCACCGCGCCCGCGCCGTCGCCGACGAGGATCGACAGGTCCCGGTCGGCGGGGTTGGCGGTGAGGGTGTGGGTGTCGGAGCCGATCAGCAGGATCGGCCGCGGGTCGATCTTGATCAGTGCCATGGCCTGGACGAGGCCGTAGACGAAGCCCGCGCACTCGGAGTTGACGTCGTGCGCGCTGCCGGCGATGCCCAGTTCGTGGTGGACGAACGCGGACGTGGCCGGTGACGGCTGTTCGGGGTGGCGGTGGCGACGATCAGATGTGCGATGTCGCCGCCGCTCAGCCCCGCCTTGTCCAGTGCGCGCCGGCCGGCCTCGACAGCAAGGGAGGCGGTCGTCTGGCCGGGCCCGACGGCCCGCCGTTCGTGGATCCCGCACCGGCTGACGATCCAGTTCTCGTCGACGCCGAAGCGCTGCGCGAGCTCCGTGCTGGAGACCACGCGTTCGGGTACGGCCATGCCCCACCCGGTGATGTCGAAGCCGTTCACAGGACTCTCCCCTGATCAGGCCTGGGCGGGCACGAGCTGGACGATCCGGTCGTGGACGACGCGCAGCGTCGTGGTGTCGTCGATGTCGGCGAACAGCGACTCGTCGGCCGGGATGTGCGGGTACTGGTTCTGGAACCCGTACAACCACTCCATCAGGTCCAGCGAGTCGACATCGGCGATGTGCTGGAGCGGCTGGTCCGGGTCGACCTTCTGGGCGCCGGAGACGGCCTCGAGCTGGCTCGCCAGTTCTTCGACGGTGGGCAGCGACATGGGGTTCGGTCCTCTCTCGCAAGGCTTGGGGTGTTACGCCTAGGAATCGAACCGGCAGCCGCGCAAGCGGCGCGCAACACCGCGGGCCCGGCGCCGTCTTGCACATCTGTTGCGAGCACTTCGCTTTCCTCGACCCCGACAGCCGCGCACCCCGACAGGAGTTGAGGAAGAGATGACGACGGTCGCTGACAGGTCGGTCCCCGAGGTCGACGCGATCAGGCACCACTACGAGGTGAGCAACGACTTCTACCGCCTCCTGCTGGGGCCGACGATGATGTACTCGGGCGGCTACTGGGAGGAGGGCGAGGGACTCACCGAGGCCCTCGACGAGGCCCAGGAGCGCAAGCTCGACCGGTTCGTCGAGCTCGCCGGCGCCGCCGGCAGCCGGCGCGTGCTGGACGTGGGCTGCGGCTGGGGCACCATGCTCAACCGGCTCACCACCGTCCACGGCGTCGAGCAGGCCGTCGGCCTGACGCTCAGCCGCACCCAGGAGGCGTTCATCGCCGGCCTGGACAACCCCCGCATCACCACCCGGGTCGAGTCGTGGGAGGACCACACCACCGACGACCCCTACGACGCGGCGTTCTGCATCAACGCGCTGGAGCACTTCGTGTCCTCCACGCTCCCGCCGCGCGAGCGGACCAAGAAGTACCGGGTGTTCTTCAACAAGGTCGGCGCGGCCCTCAAGCCGGGCGGCCGGTTCGTGCTGCACACCATGACCGCGGAGGCGCTGCCGATGAACCGGCAGCTGCTGGACGACCTGAAGTTCCTCCAGCGCTCCGAGTTCGAGAACTGCCACATCCCGCACCTGCACGAGCTCACCCAGGCCGCAGAGGGCCTGTTCGACGTGGTCGAGATCGTCAACGAGCGCGAGTCGTTCGCCGTCGCCTGCCGCGCCTGGCTGAAGCTGCTGGCCGCCCGCCGGGACGAGGCCGTCGCCCTGGAGGGCGAGGAGGTCGTGGCCCGCTTCGAGCGCTACCTCGACATCTTCGCCTACACGCTCGAGGACAAGTTCTTCAACAACTTCCGCGTCACCATCGCGCGCCGCTAGAGGAGGCCCACGTGACGAGCATTCTGGAACCCGCGCGCAGCGACGGGAGTCCTTCGCCCGGCGGGCGGGCGACGGGCGGCGGCCCCACCCGGCATCTGCGCGTCGCGGTCATCGGCAGCGGCTTCTCCGGCCTGGGCATGGCGGTGCGCCTGCTGCAGAAGGGCATCGACGACTTCCTCGTCTTCGAGCGGGCCTACGAGGTCGGCGGCACCTGGCGGGACAACTCCTACCCGGGCGCGGCGTGCGACGTGATGTCGCACCTGTACTCGTTCTCCTTCGCGCAGAACCCGGGCTGGAAGTCCACGTTCGGCAAGCAGGCGGAGCTGTACGAGTACCTGCGGGACGTCGCCGACCGGTTCGGGGTCCGCCCCTACATCCGCTTCGGTCACGAACTGCTCGCCGCCCGCTGGGACGAGACCGCCCGCCGCTGGCACGTGAGCACCTCCCAGGGTGACTACACCGCCCAGGTGCTGGTGTCGGGCACCGGCTACCTCTCCGAGCCGGCCGTGCCCGCCATCGCCGGCCTTCAGGACTTCGAGGGGACCGTGTTCCACTCCTCGCGCTGGGATCACGGACACGACCTCGCGGGCCGTAACGTCGCCGTCATCGGCACCGGCGCCTCCGCGATCCAGTTCGTGCCGAAGATCCAGCCCGAGGTGGGGCGGCTGGACCTGTACCAGCGCACCCCCGCGTGGATCGGGCCGAAGAACGACAAGCCGACCAGCGCGCTGCAGTCGAAGCTGCTGCACAACGTCCCCGGCTACCAGCGCTTCCGCCGCAACTTCAACATGTGGGGCCGTGAGGTCCTGGCGTTCGTGATGAAGCGGCCCAAGGTCGCGGGCAAGATGCAGAAGATGGCCAGCGACCATCTGGCGAAGTCCGTCGCCGACGAGGAGCTGCGGGCGAAGCTGACGCCCGACTACGTGATGGCGTGCAAGCGCCTGCTGTTCTCCAACACGTGGTACCCGGCGATCCAGCAGCCCAACGTGGACCTGGTCACCGACGGCATCGACCATGTGCGGGCCAAGTCGATCGTCTCCTCGGACGGCACCGAGCGGGAGGTCGACACGATCATCCTCGGCACCGGCTTCAAGGCCACCGACCGGCCCGTCGCCGGCCGGATCACGGGCCGCGAGGGCAGGCTGCTGCGGGACGTGTGGCGCGAGGGCGGCATGGCCGCGCACCGCGGCACCACGGTCGCCGGGTTCCCCAACCTGTTCCTGCTGCTGGGCCCCAACACCACGCTGGGGCACTCCTCGCAGGTGGTGATGATCGAGGCGCAGATCGGCTACGTCATCGACGCGCTGGGGCAGATGGACAAGCGCGGCCTGGCCAGTGTCGAGGTCCGCGCCGAGGCCCAGCAGCAGTGGAACGAGCGGTTGCAGGGCCGGCTCGAGGGCACCGTGTGGAACGCCGGGAACTGCAAGAGCTGGTACCTGGACGAGCACGGCCGCAACCCCTCGATCTGGCCCACCTACACGTGGCGGTTCCGCAGCGCGACGCGCCGTTTCGACCTGGGCGAGTACCAGCTCGCCACCACCGTCAACGCCGGCCGGCCGGCACTGGACCACGCCTGACGCCACGCGGCCGGCCGGCGGGGTGGTCCCGCGGCCGGCCCTGACGGCGGATCACTTTCCCCTGCCACGCCGGCAGGAGTCGCTTCCGCCGTGAAGGGCGGAGTATCCACGGAGGTATGCGATGAGTAAGGGCCCACAGACCGGAAACCGCCCCGAGCAGCCGGTGGCCCTGGTCACCGGCGCCTCGGGAGGCCTCGGCCAGGCCCTGGCCCTCGAACTGGACGCGCTGGGCTGCAGGGTCGCCGTTCACTACAACAGCTCGAAGGACGCGGCCCGGGCCGTGCAGGACAAGCTCACGAACGACTCGGTCCTCGTCAGCGGCGACGTCGGCGACTACGCCGCCGTCACCGCGCTGTACCAGGAGATCGGCGAGCGCCTCGGCCCCGTCGACGTCCTCGTCAACAACGGCGCGATCCGCAAGGACGCGCTGATGGCGATGCAGAACCCGGACGACTGGGCCCAGGTCATCCGGACCAACCTGATCGGCTCGTTCCACACCGCCCGCGTCGCCGTCCCGCACATGCTGCGCCAGAGATGGGGCCGCGTCATCAACGTGGTCTCGCCCTCGGGCCTGATCGCCACCGCCGGACAGACGGCGTACTCCGCCTCCAAGGCGGGCCTGATCGGCTTCACCCGCACGCTGGCCGCCGAGTGCGGCCGGCGCGGGGTGACCGTCAACGCCCTCTCCCCGGGCTTCATGATCACCGGCATGACCAAGGACCTCCCCGACCGTGTCGTCGAGGGCATGGAGGACAAGGCCCCCATCCCGCGCTTCGTGACCGTCGAGGAGGTGGCCCGCAGCGCGTCCCTGTTCCTCGACCAGGACTGCATGACGGGCCAGGTGATCAGCATCGACAGCGGCGTCTCCATCACCTGACCACCTCGCTGCCCGGCGGCCCGCCGCCCCCCTTCGACCGGGGGGCCGCGGGCCGCTTCGACGTCTCCGCGTGCCCCGCCGACCCGGCCCCGACGCCCCGCGCTGCGGTGCGCGTGCATGCCGACGCCGGGGGCCCGGCACCTGGACGGTGTCGGGCCCCCGGCGTCGTGGCGGTCTCAGCGCGCCGGCAGCGGCGCCACCGGTGGTGGGGTCAGCGCCTCGAACGCTCCCATCAGCAGCGGGTCCAGCGCGTCGGCCGTCAGCCGCCCCGCGGGGGCCCGGCGCTGCGGGCCGGCGGGCTCGGCGCGCAGCAGCTCCAGATAGGCGGCCTGGGTCTCGGCCGCCGGGTCGATGCCCAGCTCGTCCGCGAGGACCTCCCGCAGCTGCTGGTAGGCGCGCAGCGCGTCCGCCCGGTTGCCCGCGGCGGCGTGCGCCGTCATCCGGCACCGGTGCGCGCTCTCACGGAACGGCGCGCGCCGTACCGCCTCGTCGGCGTAGCGCACCGCGTGGTGCTCCGCGCCCAGGGCCGACGAGGACAGGCTCGCCAGCTCCAGTGACATCAGGCGCAGTTCGTCGACCCGCTCACGAACGGCGTTGACCCACTCGCCCTCGTGCGCCGGCAGGAACGAGCCGCGCAGGTTCGACACGGCGCCCGCCGCGAGCTGGTGCGCCACCGCGTGCGCACCGTCCGCGAAGGCCGTCCTGGCTTCCGTCATCGCGGCCTCCGCCGCCTCCAGGTCGACCGCCGCGTCGTCCGGCAGCCGCAGTACGTACCGGCCGCTCTGTGCGATCAGTGGCGTCCCGCCCGGCTTCTGCAGCGGGCCGGTGACATAGGCGCGGACCCGGCTCACCACACTGCGCAGCGCGGAGGCCCACGTGTCGGGCAGCCCTTCGGGCCACACGGTGTCCGCGAGCTGGTCGCGGCTGGTTCCCGACGTTCGCTCCAGTATCAGTCGAGCGAAGGCCACTTGGGCCTGCGCGCTCGACAGGTGCTGGGGCGCCGTCCCGTCGTGTTCGATGGTGACAAGACCTACGAGTCTGATCAGCAACGCTGAGTCCCCCAAGACTTCGTCTGCACGCGGTCATCACACGTGCGGGGGCGCGATTCAAGGAAAGGGAGGCCGCGAATTCGCGCCCCGGCTTCGCAGCCAGATCTCTGTTCGTACTCACTTTCCCGTGGATTCGACCGTACCGGCCAATTGTCGCCACATTCAACCGTGGCCAAAAACATACCGGGGGAATAACTGGGAATCAGCGCCTCCGGTATTCGCCCTGAAGGTCGACTTCAAGCCGACTTCCCACGCCACCACGGGAATTGCGGCATCAAAAACCGTGTTGCGCCCGCCTTGCGGCCCGGCGCATAGAAAGGACGGCGCGCCTGGAGCAACCGAGAAGTGGATGAGGAGACGCACGTGAACGCATCTGGAGGATGGGAACGCCTCGAGCCGAAGCTGGCGGCAACACAGCGCCGCGTCCAGGCACTCGAATGGGAACCCGACCGCCGCAACAGCTTCGTCGCCTACACCGTCGAACGCGACAGCGCCTACGCCGACCTCGACGGCCGGCGGCTGCTGATGATGTCCGGCTACAGCTACCTCGGCCTGGCCGGCGACGAACGTGTCGTCGCCGCCGCCAAGGCCGCCGTCGACCTCTACGGCACCGGCAACCACGGCGTGCGCGCCCTGGCCGGATCCATCCCCCTGCACGAGGAACTCGAGGCGGAGGTCGCCCGGTTCGCCGACCGCGAATCCTCCATGGTCTTCGGCTCCGGCTACGCCGCCAACACCGGCACCGTCGGCGGCCTCGTCGGCCCCGGCGACACCGTCTTCATCGACAAGTACGACCACGCCTCCATCGTCGACGGCTGCCGCCTGTCCGGCGCCACCGTCACCCGCTTCCGCCACAACGACGTCGACCACCTCGAGCGCCGGCTGCGCGCCGCGAGCCCCGACGGGGTACGGCTCGTCATCGTCGACAGCGTCTACTCCATGGACGGCGACATCGCCCCGCTGCCCGAACTGCGCAAGGTCTGCGACGAGCACAACGCCCTCCTCATGGTCGACGAGGCCCACGCGCTCGGCGTCATCGGCGCCACCGGCCGCGGCATCGAGGAGCACTTCGACTGGCAGGCCAGGGTCGACGTCAAACTCGGCACCCTCTCCAAGGCCATCCCCTCCATGGGCGGCTGGGTCGCCGGCCCCGCCGAACTCATCGGCCACCTGCGCTACGCCGCCCGCCCCTTCCTGTTCTCCGCCGCCCTCGGACCCGCCCAGGCCGCCGCCGCCCTGGAGTCGCTGCGCATCCTGCAGCGCGAACCCGAACGCGTCGCCCACATCCAGCACCAGTCCGCCCGCCTGCGGAAGATCATCAACGCCGAGGGACTGCGCACCCAGGACAGCGAGACCGCCGTGCTGCCGCTCATCGCCGGCTCCGACGACGCCGCCTACGACCTCGCCACCACCTGCCGCAAGAACGGCGTCATCGGCCTGCCCGTGGTCACCCCCGCCGTCCCCAACGACCTCGCCCGCCTGCGGATCGCGGTCACCGCACGCCACACCGAGGCCGACATCGACTTCGCGGCCCAGGCGTTCCTCACCTCCGCCCGCGAGTGCGGCATCCTCCCGGCCTGAGAGGGCCGGCCCGTACACCGAAGGCACACAGGAACGGGAAACCAACCATGGCAACCTCCACCCCACCCCCGGTCGTGATCACCGGCATCGGCGTGGTCACACCGGCGGGCTGCACCCCGGGCGCCCTGTGGGCCGCGCTGCGCGCCGGCCGCTCCACCGCCGCCCGCCTCACCCACCTCGACCTCGACCGCCACCGGGTACGGATCGGCTGCCGCGTCAGCGGACTCGACGACGTCGGCCTCGTCGGCGCCAAGGACGCCCGCCGGATGGACCCGTTCGCCCTGTACGGAACCACCGCCGCCCTCGCCGCCCACCGCGACGCGGGCGCCCCCGCCCCCGACCCGCACCGCACCGCCGTCGTGGTGGGCAACGCGGTCGGCGGACGGGCCACCAGCGACCTGGAGTCCGCCCACTACTCCGAACACGGCCCGCACCGCGTCAACCCGCTGATGCCGCTGATGACGATGCCCAACGCGGCCGCCGCCCAGATCGCCATGCGCCTCGCCTGGACCGGCCCCGCCACCACCATCGCCACCACCTGCGCCAGCGGCGCCGACGCCATCGGCCAGGCCCGGCTGCTGCTGCAGACCCACCGCGCCGACGTCGTCATCGCCGGCGGCTGCGAGTCCACCCTCACCCCCGTCACCCTCGCCGGGTTCGGCAACCTCAACGCCGTCTCCCTGCGCAACGACCGACCCGAGCAGGCCAGCCGCCCCTTCGACGCCGACCGCGACGGGTTCGTGATGGGGGAGGGCGCCGGCTTCGTCGTCCTCGAACGCGCCGACGACGCCCGCGCCAGAGGCGCCCGCGCCTACGCCGAGGTCGCCGGCTACGGCGCCACCTGCGACGCCCACCACCTGTCGATGCCGCTGCCCGACGGCTCCGGCGCCGCCGGCGCCATGACCGCCGCCCTCACCGACGCCGGCCTCACCCCCGCGGACATCGCCCACATCAACGCCCACGGCACCTCCACACCCCACAACGACCGGGCCGAAGCAGCCGCCCTGGCCAAGGTGTTCGGCACCGGCTGCCCACCGGTCACCGCACCCAAGGGCGTCCTCGGTCACCTGATCGGCGCCGCCGGCGCCGTCGAGGCCGTCGCCGCCGTCCTCGCCATGCGTGAGCGCGAGGTACCGCCCACCGCCAACCACCACCGCCTGGAGCCAGGAATGGACATCGACGTGGTCCACCACCGCCCCCGAACCATCGCCTCCGGGCCCGCCCTGTCGAACTCCTTCGGCTTCGGCGGCCACAACGCCGCACTGGTGGTGGCGCCGGTATGACGACGACCCCCGCCCTCACCCGCACCGCGGAGCGCACCGCGAGCGCCGCCGAGATCCACGCCTACCGCACCGCCGTCCGCCCCGGCCTGCCGCCGGCGGCGAGCGGCGACGCCTCACCGGTGCACACCTTCGTCCTCGCCCACACACTCGCCGACAAGGCCGTGCGCGCGCTGACCGCCGCGGAGGAGACCACCTCCGTCGTCCACCTCGGCCAGGACATCCGCCTGGAGCGGCCCGTACGGCCCCGCGAACAGGTCGCCGTCCAGCTCGACGTCACCGGCGCCCGCCGTGAGGCCCGCGGCACCCGCATCGCCGTACGCAGCCGCCTCACCGGCGACGACGGCACCGCCTTCGCCGAACTCACCACCCACGCCCTGCTGCTGGGCGCCAAGGGCACCGAACCGTTCGGCGACATCCCCCCGGCCGCCGCCCCCGGCCCCACCGGCCCCGGTGGAGAACCGGCCACCGCCCGCCACGTCCTCACCGAGGAAACGATTCGCGCCTACGCCCACGCCTCCGGCGACCTCAACCCCATCCACCTCGACGCGGAAGCCGCCCGCGCCGCCGGCTTCGACACCGTCATCGCCCACGGCATGAGCGTCGTCGCCCTGGCCCTGGAGGAGATCGCCGACCGCTACGCCGACGGCGACATCACCCGCATCGACGCCCTCGGCGGCCGCTTCTCCGCCCCCGTGGCACCGGGCGTCCCCCTCGACATCACCCTCCAGCCCGACGACGCCCGCACCGTGGTGCGCTTCACCTGCCGCACCCCGGACGGACCCGCCGTCAAAAGCGGCTGGGCCCACCTGCGATGAACGCCCCCGCCGGCCTCGTCGCCGGCTTCCTCACCCAGGTGCGCCACCACCCCGACGCCACCGCACTGATCCACGGCGGCGAACACACCACCTACCGCGCCCTGTACGAGGCGGCCGGCCGCGAACGCGAACGCCTCGCCGTGCTCGGCACCGCACCCCACGACACCATCGGCGTCCTCGCCCGCACCTCACCCGCCGCGATCGCCCTCGTCCTGGCCGGCCTGCTGTCCGAACGCCCCCTCCTGCTGCCCTCCCCGGCACCGGCCGGCCGGCTCGCCGACCTGGCCGCCCAGGCAGGCTGCGCACGCGTCCTGGTCCCCGCCGGCGAACCACGCCCCGTCCGCCTGCCGCCGTCGGCGGCCGCCGCCCTGCCCCACCCGGCCGGCGAACGGCCCGCCCTGCTGTTCACCACCTCCGGCACCACCGCACCCGCCAGGATCGTGCCGCTCGCGCGCACCGCCGTGGACCGCTTCACCACCTGGGCCGCCCGCCGCTTCGGCATCGGCCCCGGCACCACCGTCCTCGCCGCCGGCCCCCTCGCCGCAGGCGCCGGCCTCCTCGACCTCTGGACCCCCCTCGCCGCCGGCGCCACCGTCGTCCTCGCCGAACCCGGCCGGGCCGCCGACGCCACCGGCCTGCTGGAACTCCTCACCACCCACGACATCCACGTCCTGGCCGCCCGCCCCCCGCTCTACGGGCCGCTCACCGACGCCGCCCGCGCCGCCGGCACCACCCTGGACAGCGTCCGCCACGCCGTCCTCACCGGCCGCGCCCTGCCCGACCGCACCGTCGCCGCGCTGCCGCGCCTGTTCCCCGGCGCACGCCTGCACAACCTCTACGGCTGCACCGAGACCAACCCCAGCCTCGTCCACGAGATCGACACCGGCGCCACCGTCTTCCCGCCCGTCCCCGTCGGCCGGCCCCTGCCCGGCGTGCGGACCCTCGTCATCGGCGCCCCCGGCACACCCGTCCACGGCCCCGGCACCGGCGAACTGTACGTCTCCACCCCCTTCCAGTCGCCCGGCTACCTCGGCCGCCCCGGCCACCGCGACCCGTTCACCGCCCACCCCCTGGGCGCCGACGACGGCCGCACCTGGTTCCGCACCGGCGACCTCGTCCGCCGCGACGCCGACGGCCTGCTCCACCTGACCGGCCGCGCCGGCGACCCCCGGACCACCGTCCGCGGCACCCGGCACCGGACCGGCACGCCCGCCCCCGCCGCCCGGCGGGTCACCGCCGCACAACGGCCCCCCGCCACCACCCGACGGGCCGGACGCGCCGCGCCCGGCCGACCGCACGAACCGATCCCAGTCCAAGGAAGGACGTCATGAGCCACAACGACACCATCAAGAAGTTCGTCATCGAGGAATTCCTGCCCGACCTTGGTGTCCACGAGCTTGCCGACGACCACGACCTGCTCTCCGACGGCGTCATCGACTCCCTCGGCGTGCTCAAGCTCATCGCCTGGGTCGAGGACCACTTCCAGCTCGCCGTCGGCGACGCCGACCTGGACCCCGACAACTTCCGCAGCGTGCGCGCCATCGACGCCTTCATCGAGGACGCCCGCCAGGGGGTGAGCAGCTAGCCATGCATCCCGCGCTCACCGGCCTGCTCGCAGGCGCCCCGGTGACCGAGCGCGAGACCTGGCGATCACTGTGGGACCGGCTCGGTGACGGCACGCTCGAAAAGGAGCAGGCCGTCGCCCTGCTGGCCTCCCTGACCACCAGCCTCCCCGGCCACCAGACCCTGCACGCCCTGCTGGAGACCCTGCGGGAGCGCAGAACCACGCCCCCGCCCGGCCCCTGGCCCGGCACCGTCAACATCGTCGGCACCGGCGGAGGACCCGCCACCTTCAACATCTCCACCGCCGCCGCCGTCACCGCCGCCGCCACCGGCGTACCGGTCGTCAAGACCGGCTCCCGCGCCTACACCTCCAGCCTCGGCTCCGTCGACCTGCTGGAGCGGCTCGGGATCCGCCTGACCGCCTCCTACCGGCAGACCGAGCAGATGCTCGAGCGGCACGGCATCGCGTTCGCCGGCCCGTTCGTCTACCCGGCCGAACTGACCCGCCTGGCCCGCACGGTGGCACCGCTCGGCATGAAACCGTTCGGCCGCTTCCTCAACGCGCTGGGCCCCTTCCTCGCCGACCTGCCGGTCACCGCCCAGGTCACCGGCGTCAGCGCCGCCATGCCGCTGCCCGTGCTGCGCGAACTCGCCCGCACGCTCCCCGGCCGGCGGATCTGGCTGACCTCCAACGACCAGGGGGCCGACGAACTCCTCGGCTTCGCCGACAACACCGTCCACCTCGACGACGGCAGCGTCCGGCGGCTCGCACCCGGCGAACTCATCGCCCCCGCCGGCGGATTCGACGACCTGCGCCCCGTGCCGCCCGCCGACGCCGCGGACCACTTCCTCGCCGTCCTCGCCGGCACCGCCCACCCCGCCGCCACCGACACCGTGTGCCTCAACGCCGCGGCCCTCGTCCTCGCCTCCGGCCATCGGCACGACTGGCCGAGCGCGCTCGCCGCCACCCGCGAGGCCGTCGCCTCCGGCGCCGCCCGCGCCCTGGCCGACCGGCTGCGCACCGCACCGCGCACTCCCGCCCCGGCGGCGGGAGCACCCGCCGCCCGCTGAACCCGCCGCATCCACGGCGCCCCCATGCGTCCCCGCCCGGCCGCCGGCCGCGGGGCCAGGACACCAGCGGTGGCCGCCGGCCACCCCCGGGTCCTTCCCAGCGTGCGGCCCCGCGCCGCACACGACCCAGATCGGAGTTGACCATGATCATCCGCGACATCGAGGACGTGAAGACCGTCGACTGGGGCAACGGAGTCAGCCGCCGCTTCCTCCTCGCCTCCGACGGCGTCGGCTACTCGCTCACCGACACCGTCGTCCTGGCCGGCACCAAGTCCCGCCTCGAGTACCGCAACCACCTCGAGGCCTGCTACTGCATCGCCGGCTCCGGAGAGGTCATCGAACTCGACGGCACCTCCCACCCCATCACCCCGGGCCGCATGTACGCGCTCGACCAGCACGACGCCCACTACCTGGTGGCCAGCCCCCACGAGGACCTGCGGCTCGTGTGCGTCTTCAGCCCGGCCCTGCAGGGCGACGAGACCCACAGTCTCGACGAGCACGTCTCCTCCGCGTACTGATGACGCGAAAACCGTAAGGCGGTCCGAAGTGATCCGATGGAACACCGAACAGACCGAGTTCCGCGAAGGTCTGGCACGGTGGGGTGAGGCGCTCAGCGCCGACCACATCGAACTGGACGAGCAGGCCACGTTCTCCTGGGACAAGTGGAAACTGATCCAGAAGACCGGCATCCTCGCCCTGCCCTTCGAGGAGGAACACGGCGGCCTCGGCCAGTCCCTCCTCACCACCATGTACGTCCTCGAAGGCCTCGGGGAGCACTGCCAGGACGCCGGCCTGAACTTCTCGGTGACCACCACCCTGGCCAGCACCGGCATCCCCCTCACCCGGTTCGGCACGCCCGAACAGAAAGAGAGGTACCTGCCCCTGATCTGCTCCGGCGAGGCGATCGGCGCCCACGCCATCACCGAGTCCGAGGGCGGCTCGGACGCGATGGCGATGACCACCCGCGCCGAACGCGACGGCGACCACTTCGTGCTGAACGGCAGCAAGACGTTCGTCAGCAACGGTCCCGTCGCGGACGTGTTCGTTGTCTACGCCCGCACACGCCCCGACGGCGGAGCACTCGGCGTCAGCGCGTTCCTCGTGGACCGCGACACCCCCGGCCTCACCGTCGGCAATCCGATCAAGAAGATGGGACTGCGGACCTCGCCGCTGAGCGAGCTCTACTTCGACGGGTGCCGCGTCCCGAGGACCAGGGTGCTGGGCCGGGTCGGCGGCGGGTTCATCGTCCTCGACCACGTGATGAAACGGGAGGTCCTCTTCTCCTTCGTCGTCAACGCGGGCGAGATGCAGCACCGGCTGGACCGCTGCCTCGACTACGCGAAGACCCGCCGTTCCTTCGGTAAACCCATCGGCTCCCACCAATCGATCGCCAACAAGATCGTCGACACCAAGATCGGCCTGGAGACAGCCCGCAAATGGCTGTACGACACCGCCCAGCGCCTCGACGACGGCGAGAACGTCACCATCGACCTGGCCATCGCCAAACTCCTCACCAGCCAGGCCAACGTGGCCAGTTCCCTGGCCGCCGTGCAGATCTTCGGCGGGCACGGATACATGTCCGAGTACGGGCTCGAGCAGGGCGTGCGCAACGCGGTCGGCGGCACGATCTACTCGGGCACCAACGAGATCCAGTACAACCGCATCGCCTCGATGCTGGGCCTGGGCACGTGACACCCTCCCCGCCCTCCGGGGCGGGGAGCCGTCACCCGCCGGCCTCCGCCACCGCGGCCGCCGCACCGGCCGCGGTACCGGCCTGCGCACCGTTCCTATGCGAGTTGGCCAGTGTTGGCCGAATCGCATGAATCCGGACGGGTAGTCCGGTGACCTCGCGAACGGTCTTCGAGGTCGGGGAACAGCGCGAGTTGGTCACCCTGGCACGGTCGAGTCTTGTCGCCTCTGGTTGGCGTGCTCGCTCTCCTGGGTGGGCTCGCGGTCCCACACGGCCTCGGAATGTGTACGGTCTGGCCGGTAGCTCTCCGCTCCACCATCCGCTGGTGGTGGGCGGTCACACCTGGCCGACGCCGTGCGCCATGTCCGAGGCCGCGTCGTCCGATTGCCACGCTGGCACCGTGGTGCCGTGTGACGGTGGTCTTGGTCTGCTGCTGGAGCGGGGTCTTCCAGTACCGCTCGCCCCAGATGGAGGTGTAGGCCGGATCGACTGCGATCACGACTAGTCCGTTGTGGAAGGCCATGCTGCGCAGGCGTTCGCGGAATCTAGCGGTGGGGATGCCTGCGACGGTGCGGCGGAACTTCTTGCCCCGGCCGCCGCGTCCCATGGTCTCCCGGCCGGCGGCGCGAGCGTCATCGAAGCCCAGGTTCTCGATCGCGATTCCCGCGCAGTGATGCTCGCGGGCGACGGTGACGAGTTCGGTGATCGCCGCACGAAGGCGACCATCCCGCTGCGATGCCGGGCCGGTGATGGCGATGGGTAGGGTGATCGGCTCGCCGACCGGGTTGCCGTGCGGGTCAAGGACGTACGCGGCCAGGTGGTCAGCGTTCAGGTCCACGCCGAGGATGCGCTCACCGAAGGACCGGACCTCTTGCGGCGACGGCGAGACGGCGGTGTCCGAAGACCAGGACGCGTCGATGTACCAGCGGCCCCGGTCCGGTTCGTACACGATGTCGTAGCGCACCGCCCGGTGGGCACAAGCGCGGTTGAGCCACTCCTCACGGCGATGTGAGAAGCCGACAGTGCAACCGAGCTTGTACCGGCCGCGAGGTGCGTTGGCGAGGTGCCGCAACGGTTCGGGCAGCACGAGCGACACTTCGCCCGTTTCCGGGTGGACGGTGATGGTGTAGTTGCCGTAAGGGGCTGCGGACTCGCCGTCAGCGGTGAGGAACAGCCGGGCCGCTTCCCACTGCTCATGCCACTCGGTCTCAGTGAGCTGTGCGTCTGCAAGGCTGTGCCGGACCTTGGCCAGTCGTCGGCCGCCCACCACGATGGCGGGGCGTCCCTGCTCGATCCGCTCCTCCACATCGGCCAGGCGGGTGTTGAGAACGGCAAGGCGGCGCTGCTTCTGCCAGCGCTCTGCCCGGTCCGGGTAGCCCCGAGTCCGGCCCTGACGCTGCCCACACGGCACCGCCAGACGCCGCTCGATGATGCGGACAGCGCGGCGCAGGCCGGCTCGCTCGTCAAACAGGCACCGCAAGCTGAGCTGATACTGGTCCTCGCTGGCGCGGGTCATGGCACCGGCCCAGCGGGAGGAGGAGACGGCGGTGAGCTTCTTCTTTCGCTCCGCCCGCCGGTTCTCCTTCACCTTCACCCGGCCCAGACGGACTCGCTCGGCGAGGTCTGCCCGCTGGTGACGGCCGTTGTGCTCACCGACCAGACGCAGAATCTCCGCCTCCTCGGCGGTCATACGGAGCCGGTCCCGGATACGGGCACCAGACGGTGCGGCGACGGTGAAGGGAGCGGCCATGGTGCGCAGTTCACGCTTCTTGCCGCGGCGCTCGCGTGGCACCTGCCGACCTCCCCTCACATCGCTCCCCAACCAAGGAGAGCGACACTACACATGACCAACCCTGGCCTACAAATCACCTTCGCTCACAGTGGACTTGACCGCCCGCGTCAACGCTCGGGCCTTCGCCGAACGGGCACCGTACAAGCGGCCGGAGAACGAGGTGACCACCGCCAGCATGTCCCGCACCAGATCACCGTCATCGCTACCGTCCAGCTCGTCATCCCCATCCGCGATCTCCAAACGGCATCCCCACGACGGCAACACCACCTCGGCCAGCATCGAGGTACCGAACCGGGCCAGCCGCTCCTCATGCGTCACCAGCAGGGTTGTCACCGAATCCCCCTGACACGCCCGCAAAGCGCGCCGCAGCCCCTTGCGCTTGTCCGACAGGCCCGAAGCCACATCGGTGAACTCGCCGACCACGATCCGGTCACCGGCCGCCTCACGCAGCCTGACCATCTGCCGGTCCAAGTCCCCCTCCGCCCGCTGCCGGTGCGACGACACCCGCCCATACAGCACTACCCCACCCACCTCAGGCAGCCGGGGCTCCCCACGACGCCGGGACAGCCCATCAAGGTCCCCGACACGAAAGACCCGACGCCCGCCAGGCGAACGCCGGTCCTCCAGCACCCCCTCAAAGGTGTAGCGCCGCAGCGTCCGCGTGGACACCCCCAACCGCTTCGCCGCCCTACCCGTAGAGATCCAATCGTCATCCCTATCACTCATGTGAGGGACTCTATGACCTACCGTGGCCTACAACTGCATCAACAGCTGATTACCCGCCTTCGCGGCCGGGCCGGAGCGTGCCAGCAGATCGAGGACGACGGCGGCGGTCCAGCTGAAGCCGGTCGCCCCGCGCGCCTGCCCGGTGTGCGGATCGACGTACTCGGCGAAACCGGAACCACCTGCGAAGGCGAGCACCGCCTGCTCCAGGGCGTCGGCCAGGCCCGCCTCGCCGTGCTGCCGCAGCCCCCGCTCCAGGAGCCAGTTCACGTTGAACCAGGCCGGCCCGCGCCAGTAGCGGGACGCGTCGAAGGCACGGCCGCGCAGGTCGTAGCTGGGCACCAGGGCGCAGGCCGTACCGAGCCCGAAATGCGGCCCCCTCATGGTGCGCACCAGGGACTGCGCGACGGGCCCCGGAAGCGACGGAAGCGCCAGCGGCAGCAGACCGGCGACGCTCCTGTCGCGCACCAGGGCGCCGGTGCGCACGTCCCGGCACAGGAACAGCCCGGCCTCCTCGTCCCACAGCCGCTCCACCAGCGCGGCGGTCAGCCGCTGCGCCCGGGACCGGTGCGGTGCCGCGTCCTGCCCCAGCTCGCCGGCGACGGCCGCCAGGGCGTGCTCCGACAGGGCCAGCAGCGCGTTGAACCCGGGATCCTCGACGACGAACGCGTGCTCCGTGCCCGCGTCGCGGTAGCCGTGGTCCCGGTAGTGCGCGGCCAGAGCGACATACCGGCCGTAGTCCAGATCGGTGGGCCGGTCCGCACGGGCGCCGTGACCGAGGTCGGCCCGCCGGAAGGAGCCGGCCGGGGCCGGTTCCACCCGCTCGAGGGGCTCGTCCCAGCAGGGGCTGTTGTCCATGCCGGGCTCCCACGGGTGGAGCACGGCCGCCAGCCCTTGGCCGCCGAAGTCGCGGCAGCGCAGCAGATAATCGTGCCAGGCCACCAGCGCCGGCCAGGCCCGCTCCAGGAAGCCCCGGCGCCGTGAGGCGTCCGGGTCGCTGCGGTGGACCAGCCAGGCGGCCAGCGCGTGCACGGGCGGCTGCACGATGCCGGACGTCTCCGCCCCGGCCGGGGCGCCCGCCGCCCGGCCCGCCGTGGAGGACCGCCAGAAGTCGGGGCTCGGGAAGTACGCCCCGAGCGGCACGGCCGGGTTGAAGACGATGTGCGGGATGCGCCCGTCGGCCCACTGGGCGGCCAGCAACGTCTCCAGCTCGCGCTGGGCCCGCTCGGGCGACAGATGGCGCAACCCGATGGCGATGAACGCCGAGTCCCAGCTCCACTGGTGCGGATACAGGGCGGGGGAGGGGACGGTCGAAGCGCCCGTCCAGTTGCCCAGCAGCACCTGCGCGGCCTGCCGGCGCAGCTCCTCGAGCCCGGCGGCCGGAGCCGCGGCGACGGCCTGCGCGGGCCCGGCCTGCGGCGGAATCACGCCCTGCGCGGGACCTGGCTGCGGCGGGGGGACCTGGGCCCCGGCAGGGACCTGCGGGGGCCCGGCCTGCGGCGGGACGAGGGGGCTGCGCGGCCTGGAGGCGTCGAGGGGAAGCTCACCGGGTGGCAGGGGCGCCTTCGGAGCGGCCTGCCCGGGAACGAGCGGGCCGCGGACGCGTTCCACCAGGGAGCTCCAGATGCTCGGGACCGCACGCAGCGGAGGACAGCGACAGGGTATGCGCCGCCCCCGCGGGAAATCACCACCCCCGCACAGTGACATTCCCGACATAAGCTCCCCGGGGATGTGCGCCCGGCCCCACACGCCCGGGGCGGCCCGCCCGCGCGTCCCGCCACCTCACCACGCGCCCCCGGGCGGCCCGCCCGGGGCTCCGCCTGCCGCCTCACCACGCGCACCGCAACGCCGGCGCAACGCACCTCCCGCCCGCCCCGCCCGCACCTCCCGCGCGCCGGGCGGACCCGCCCGCGGCCCCCTTGCACCCCGCTTGCCCCCGACACGCTTTGCTGCCCTGAGGGCCCCCGGCGCTCCGGCGCAGTGCCGGCGCCCTCCACCGGCACTGCGCCCCCGCTCCGGTGCGCCGGTCCAGCCTGCCTTCCGGCGGCCGGGCCGGCACACCGCACCGCACCTCTCGCACGCGAAGGAGCCTCCCTTGACGTCGTCCCGCTTCATCGAAGCCCTGCTCGGCGCCGAACGCCCCCTGGTCATGGAGGTCAAGCGGCGCGACGCGCACGGCATCGACCTCATGTCGGGCCGCACGCCCGCCGACATCGTCGCCGGCTACGAGGCGGCCGGCGCCCCCTGCATCTCCGTGGTGACCGGACGCTGGTTCGGTGGCACCCCCGACCTGCTGCGCGACGTCGCCCGCCTCACCGAACTCCCGCTGCTCCAGAAGGACTTCATCACCCGCCGCGACCAGCTCGAGACCGCCAGGACCCTCGGCGCCTCCGCCGTGCTGCTCACCGCCGCGCTGCTGCCGGCCTCCAGCATGCGCTCCCTGGTGACCGCCGCCCTGCGCACCGGCCTCACCCCCTTCGTCGAGATCACCGGCGAGGCCGAACTCGAGAACGTCCCGCACGCCGACGAGTGCGTGATCGCCGTCAACAACAAGGACATCAAGACCCGCGAACAGGACACCGGCGACATCGGCCGCAGCCTGGCCCTGCTGCCCGCCCTGACCGCCGCCGGCACGCCCTGCCCGGTCAGCGCCAGCGCGATCGACACCCCCGAGACCGCCGTCCGCCTGCTGCGGGCCGGCTACCGGGGCCTGCTCATCGCCACCGCGCTGCTGCGCACCGAGGACCTGCACGCCTGGCCCACCGTCAGCAGCGCCCGCCATGCCCCGGCCGCCTGAACCGCCCGCCGCGCCCGCCCCGTCCCGGCCGGCAGCCGCCCCCGCCGAGCCCGGGCCCGGCGCCCGTCCGGGGACGGCGGCCGCCGCGAGTCAGGGCGTGCGGATCGAGGAGATCACCCTCGACGCCGGCGCCCTTCAGCTGTCCGCCCTGTACGCGAGACCCCATCCCGCCGCCGGTGAGCCCCGGGCCGTCGTCGTCGCCGTCCACGGCCTCGGCATGCACGCCCGCTACTTCCACTCACCCGCCCACCCCGACCTGTCCCTGCTCACCCTCGCCGCGCGCCTCGGCCACCCGGTCCTCGCCGTCGACCGCCCCGGCCACGGCCGCCTCGCCGCCCGCCACCCGGACGGCCAGCCGCTCGCCGAACAGTCCGCCACCCTGCACCGGGCCCTCGCCGCGTTCGCCCGCGAACACCCCACCGGCGCCGGGTTCTTCCTCCTCGCCCACTCCTACGGCGGAAAGCTCGCCCTGCACGCCGCGGCCGACGACACCGACGACACCCTGATCGGCCTCGACATCTCCGGCCTCGGCCACCACTACGCCCCCGCCGCCCGCGGCTTCCCCGCCACCCTCGGCGGCGGCGCCTGGAGCCTCAACTGGGGCCCCATGCACCTCTACCCGCCCGGCACCTTCCAGGGCGCCCGCGCCCTGATGGCCCCCACCCCGCGTCGTGAGGAGCACGACCCCGGCCCGCCCTGGCCGCTGCGCTACCGGCAGCTCGCCCCCCGCGTGCGGGTCCCCGTCCGCCTCACCTTCGCCGAGCACGAACAGTGGTGGCACACCGACGACGCCGCCCTCAGCGCGATGGCCGCCCGCCTCAACGCCTCCCCCCGGGTCCGCGTGGACCGCCAGGACGCGGCCGGCCACAACATCAGCCTCGGCTGGGCCGCCCGCCCCTACCACCTGCGCGCACTCGCCTTCCTCGAGGAGTGCCTGCGCCGCTGACCGCCCCACCGCACGACGCTGCCCCGCCCCCTGCGACAGGGGGGCGGGGCAGCAGCGTGAACGGAACCGTCAGGACACCACCCGGCTCACCAGCTCGTCCCGCATCCGCGCCGGGATCCCCGGCGCGAACTGCCGCAGATAGTGCGCCAGGTGCAGATCCGTGTTCACCAGGAACGGCAGGTCGAACACCAGCAGCCGGCGCACCGCCAGCAGCGGCACCGGCGAACGCAACGGCCGGAAGTCCTCGTTCCACAGACCCGGCTCCGCACACACCGGATGGAACTGGCCGATCATCAGCCCGTCGGCGACGAACTCGTCCTTCGCCGCCCGCTGGAGCGCGTCCAACGGCGCCGAGTCCGACCGGTCCAGATGCGGCAGCACCATCAGCAGCGTGAGCAGCTCCCGCTCCTCCGCGTCCAGGTCCACCGCCAGCTTCTCGTACCAGACCCGCAGATGCGCCACCGCGTCCGCGAGCTCGGCCTGGTCCGTCCCCGCCGCCGGCACGGCCAGCAGGAACAGGTCACGGCGCAGCGACGGCTGCGTGTACGGGCACACGGGGCCGCTGCGGCCCAGCGCCGGATGCCCGTTCACCAGGAACTCGCGGCTCCATTCCAGCACCTGCCGCAGCGGCCCGGCATGCTCCGGCGGCACCGTGTCCCGCTCCACCTCGGAGGCGGAGAAGATCCTCAGCGTCTCGTCGCCCCTCACCGCGGATCCCTCCACAGCGGCTCCAGCGACGGCCCGCCGTCGCCGAGCGTGAGCGCCGGCCCGGCCGGCGTGAAGCCGTGCCGCAGGCACGCCGCCCGCCCGCCGGGCGAACTGGCCTCCGTGTACACACCCACGCCCTGCGCGTCCGCCCACGACGTCACCTCACCCACCAGCGACGACAGCACACCCGCGCCGCGCGCCCGGGGGGACACCGCACCGAACGCCAGGTAGTAGTGCGGCCGGCCCACCGGATGGTGCGCCGCCTGCAGGGCGGTGATCTCCGCCAGCCGGGCGGCGTCCTCGCCCAGCACCCGGGCGAACTGCTGCCCGTAGGCGTCACCGTGCCGCTCCACCTCCTCCCAGCCGCCCGGCGGCAGGAACGTCATCACCGCATCCCGCCCGGCGGTGGTGCGCACCGCGTCGAACGCGAACGACATGGAAAGGAACACCCGGAAGAAGTCGGGCAGCACCGCGGCGCGGCGCCCGTCGTCGGGAGTGATCCACCGGGTGAGGGGATCATCGAAGAAGGCATCGGCCAGCAGCGCGGCCAGCACATCGGAATCGGCCCGCGACGCGGGCCTCCCGACACGTGCCGGCACCACCGGAACTGTTGACGAGGACAAGGGACCCATCCCTCCAAAGAGAACGGCGCCGGCCGTCCGCGCCCCGCACGCCCCGCCCCGCGGGCCCGGCCGGGGCTCACGGGCCCCGGCGGCCCGCCCGCCGCGCCGCCGGCGCAGGGCACGGCGAAGCCGTGCCCGCGCCCGCGCCTCACGGAGGGCGGCACCAGGTCCCCGCTCACCGGCGGACCGGCCCGCGGAAAAAAGGGCCTACTGCCTCCCGGCGGCCAGGGCGGCCAACTGCTCCACCCTGGCGTGGAGCCGGTCGAGACGGAGCTCGGCCTCCGGCTTTATCAGGACACTGCGCATCACCCGCGCCGCACCGGCGTCCCGCACAACCCGCGGATGACGCCGGGCGAACGCGTCGGCGTCCGCGCGCAGCACACTCAGGAACACCGGATCGTCGGCCGCGTACATGCCCTCGTGCAGCAGCCGCTCACAGGCCGCGTCGACGGACGCGAGCGAGAACGGCCGCACCGCGGGCACATACGTGACGATGTCGAGATCCGGCCGCTGGTACAGCTCCAGCACGTCGGAGCCGGCCAGCAGGTCCGCCCAGCGGAGCGCCGCCCGGCGGCTCGCGGCGAGCATCTCGCCGAAACCCTCCCGGTTCAGCGGCAGCAGCTGCAACGTCAGCCACAGACCGGCCGCCGCCGCACCCGCCCGCGAGCACTCCAGGCTGATCTCGCCCAGATGCAGCTCCGCCTGCGTGAAGTACGTGTAGGGGGAGTCGTGCGCGAAATGCCGCCCCGCCCCCGGGTCGTTGAACAGCACCGCCCCGCAACCGTAGGGCTGCAGACCGTGCTTGTGCGGGTCGACCACCACCGAGTCGCACCCGGCGACCGCCGCCCACGGCCGCGGGTCCAGGCCCACCGGGTCCGCGGAACGGCCCAGCAGCGCGTAGAAACCGCCGTACGCCGCGTCCACATGCACCCGCGCCCCGTGGCGGCGCGCCATCGGCAGCACCTCGTGCACCTCGTCGACCGCGCCCAGCCCCGTCGTCCCCAGCGTCACCACCACGGTCCCGACCCGGCCCGTGGCCAGCAGCCGCTCCAGCGCCTCGAGGTCGATACGGCCCCGTGCGTCGACCGGCACCCGGTGGCCCTCCATGCCCAGCACATGGCACATCCGCTCATGCGTGTAATGGCACTCGGAGCTGTAGGCGACACCCCGGCCCGGATGGGACTCGCGCGCCACGTACAGCGCCTCCAGGTTCGCCATCGTGCCGCTCGTCGTCAGATGACCCAGCGGCTCCTGAAGACCGAACATCGCACCGAGCGCGGCGACACACTCGCGTTCCATCTCGGTGGTCGCCGGACCGCCCTCCGCGGCATGGTTGTTCGGATTGAACAGCATCGCCGTCACATAGCCGACGACGGCCGCCGGATGCGGCGCCTTGACCATCTGCCCCGCGTACGACGGGTGGAAGAACGGATAGTTGTCGTCCAGCCGCTTGGCGAACCGCTCGAAGACCGGCGTGAACGCCGCGTCGTCGATCCGGTGACTGGGATGGGCGGTGAACGGGCCGAACCGCTCCCCGAACCGCTCGAAGACGTCCACCGCACGCGGAAGCCAGTACCGAAGATCCACGACAACGTCCTCCCAGAGCGGCACGACCGACGCCCCAGGTATACGGACAGCGGCGCAACGCCCCCGCAACGCGAGCCCCGCCCGGCCCGGCCGCGACCCGCCCCCGAGGCCGCGCACATCCCGCCCGCGCCTCGCGAGACCCCACACCTCTGGTGCCGGAGTGCCCCGCCCCGGGCCCCCTTCCGCGAAGCGCGGGCGTACCCGAGTGCCGTGCGAGCCGCCCGTGCTGCACTCAGCCCGCCCAGCCCCTGCCCTCAAGGGAGAAGACCATGGTCACCAGACGCCGCGTGCTCGGCGCAGCGCTCGCCACCACCGGAACCTCACTGTTCACCGCCGCCGCTCTCACCCCGCTGCTCCAGGCCCGCAACGCCCAGGCCGGCACCCGCCCCGCCAGCGCCCCGCTGTTCGCCACCGCGCTGCCCGTACCGCCCGTCCTCGCCCCGTTGTCCACCGCCGGCGGCAAGGACACCTACGCCCTCACCCTGCGTCGCGCCCGCACCGAGATACTCCCCGGCATCAGCACCGAGGTCCTCACCTACAACGGCCACTTCCCCGGCCCCACCATCAAGGCCAGATCCGGCCGCCCGGTCGTCGTCCACCACCGCAACGCCCTGGAGAACCCCGCCTCCGTCCACCTGCACGGAGCCTCCGTCCCGGCCGGCGACGACGGCGCCCCCATGGACACCTTCGCCCCCGGCACGACCCGCACCTACACCTACCCCAACCGGCAGCCGCACGCCACGCTCTGGTACCACGACCACGCCCACCACCACGAGTCCGAACACGTCTACCGCGGCCTGTCCGGCTCCTACCTGCTCACCGACGACACCGAACGAGCACTGCCGCTGCCCGCCGGCTCCTACGACATCCCCATCGCCCTGCGCGACGCCCGTCTCGACGAACGCGGCCGCCTCGTCCACGAGATGGACGACGCCCTCGGCCGCACCACCCTCCTCGCCAACGGCAAGCCCTACCCCTACCTCCAGGTCGCCGCCCGCAAGTACCGCTTCCGGCTGCTGAACTCCTCCAACCTGCGCTTCTTCCACCTGCGCCTCGCCGACGGCGGCCCCATCACCCAGATCGGCTCCGACGGCGGCCTGCTGCCCGCCCCCGCCACCCTCGACTCCCTGTGGCTCTCACCCGCCGAACGCGCCGACATCGTCATCGACTTCTCCCGCTACCCCGTCGGCACCCGGCTCGTCCTCGAGAACACCCTCGGCCCCGGCAGCCCCGAACAGGTCGGCCAGGTCCTGCGGTTCGACGTCGTGCGCACCGCATCCGACCCCAGCCGCGTCCCGGCCGTGCTGCGCACCCTGCCACCGCTGCCCACCGCGACCGCGGAACGCTCCTTCGAACTGCGCATGAGCGACGAGAGCGGCGCCCCGACCGCCCAGGGCCTCATCAACGGCCGGGTCTTCGACCACGACCGCATCGACACCCGCATCCGTCACGGCGCGAGCGAGATCTGGACCGTCACGAACCCCAACACCCTGGTCCCGCACAACTTCCACCTGCACCTGGTGCAGTTCAGGGTCCTCGCCCGCAACGGGCAGGCCCCCGACGCCTCCGAGTCCGGCCTCAAGGACACCGTGCGGCTGCTGCCCGGCGAAACCGTCCGGCTGCACGCCACCTTCGACACCTACCGCGGCACCTACGTCTACCACTGCCACCTGCTCGACCACTCGGCGATGGGCATGATGGCCCAGATGCGCATCAGCTGACGCCGGCCGCCGGCCGCCTCCGCAATCCGGCGGCGGCCACCAGCGCCACAGCCGCGAACCCGGCGCCCGCGACGAAACCGGCCGCCGCCCCGCCGCCGTGCGACGCCACCGTCACCAGCGTCGCGAGCCCCACCGAACCACCCACGCTCTGCACGGCGTTCAGCACCCCGGACGCCGCCCCCGCCCCGTCCGGCGCCAGCGACGACGTCGCCAGCACCGTCAGCGGCAGCACCCCGCACGCCATCCCCGCCCCCAGCAGCACCAGCGCCGGCAGCACCACCGGGTAGGGGCCCGTCGCCGACAGCGCCAGCCACCCGTTCCCGCACACCAGCAGCCCCGCACCCACCGCCAGCATCCATCGCGCCCCCAGCCGCCGCAGCAGCCGCTCACCACCGGCCGCGGCGAGCGCCGTCGTCACCGGCAGCGGCAGCAGCGCACACGCCGCCACCAGCGCCGACCAGCCACGCCCCGCCTGGAAGAACTGGTTGAGGAAGAAGTACGTGCCGATCACCGCGCCCGGCACCGCGAGCGTCGCCCCGTACGCCAGCAGCCGGTCCCGGTCGGCGAACAGCGCCGGCGCCACCAGCGGCTGCCGGGCCCGACGTTCGACCACCGCGAACAGCACCAGCCCCACGACCCCCGCCAGCACACTGCCCGCCACACTCATGTCGCCCCACGGCCGCTCCGCCGCCCGCGCCAGCCCGAACACCAGCGCCGCCGCGCCCAGCGCCGACAGCAGTGCCCCCGCCGCGTCGAGACGGCCCCGCACCCGCGGCGTCTCACGGAGCACGAACGGCGCCGCCACCACGATCGCCACCCCCACCGGCACATCCAGATACACCACCCACCGCCACGAGCCGAGCGAGGTCAGCGCACCGGCCAGCAGCAGCCCGCCGGCCGTGCTGAGCGCCCCGGCCGCCGTGCACACCGCGATCGCCCGCGTCCGCGCGGGACCCTGGGGAAACATGCTCAGCAGCAACGCGAGCCCGCTGGGTGCCGCCAGCGCCGCACCCACGCCCTGCACCGCCCGCACCGCGATCAGCATCTCGCCCGACGAGGCCGCGCCACGCAGCGCCGCGGCGGCCGTGAACAGCCCCACCCCGGCCATGAACACCCGCCGCCGGCCCAGCAGATCGCCCAGCCGCCCGCCGAGCAGCAGCAGCCCGCCGAACGCCAGCAGATAGGCCGTCAGCACCCACGAGGCGCCGACGGCCGACAGACCCAGGTCGGCCCGCATCCCCGGCAGCGCGATGTTCACGATCGGATCGTCGAGCTGGATCATCGCGTTGCAGCCGGCGATCACCGCGAGCGCACCGGCCGCCCGCCGCTTCCTCCCCGCACCCCCGCCCGCACCGGATCCGGATACGGACCCGGACCCGGACGCGGTCGTGGGCCGGGGCCCCGCCGGGGCGGCCGGCACGGTCTGGTCGGAGAGCTGCGCGGTCAAGGTCGGCCTCCTCGAGATGCTTCCCGGCGCGGACAGCGCCCCCGGCACGCTCTCAGGGACCGCTCGAGAAACCGTCGACACCCGCTCGCACCGACACCCCGCCGCACGCGGCGCCACCGGCCGCTGTCCACCGGCCGGCCGGTGCCGCCTCGAGACCCGGTCCGGATCCACTCGAACCGCCCTGGCCGGCCACCGGGCCCGCGCCTAGGCTCCCGACGCCCGTGTGCGCGTCGCCCGACACCTGCCGCGAGCCTCGCAACCGACCGAGTGAGGACCCCATGGCTGCCAACCCGTACCACCCGTACGGCCCCGCGAACCCGTACGCGCCCGCGCCGCCGCCGTCGCGCCCGGCCCGCCGGCCGAGCAGGACGACGGGCCCGCTGCTGGTGACCTCGACCGTCACCATGGGCCTGATGGCCGGCCTGTTCTTCACCTTCGACGTGTCGATCATGCCGGGCCTCGCCCGGACCGATGACCGCATCTACGTCGAAGCGATGCAGAACTTCAACCAACTCATCGACAACAGCGGCCTGTTCGCGCTCGTGTTCATCGGCGCGTTCATCGCCACCACCACCGCCGCCGTCCTCGACTTCCGCCGCGGCCACCGCTCACCGGCCCTGTGGGCCGCGATCGCCGCGGCCCTCTACCTGGTGGCGCTGCTCATCACGTTCTCCGTCAACATCCCCCTGAACATGGAACTCGCGCAGCTCGGCGACCCGGCGAAGGCCACCGACTTCGCCCTCGTCGACAAGTTCAAAGGCATCTGGGAGACCACCAACATCATGCGGACCCTGCTGTGCGCGAGCGCGCTGGGCTGCCTGGCCCACTGCCTGAAGCTCCACGGCCGCGCCACCGCCGCCGCCCCGGCCCCCGCCGCCCCGCAGGCCCCGCCGCCGCACTTCCCGCCGTACGCCCCGCGCACCGGCTGACCACCGGCCGCCGCGCCGGCCGCCGGGGGGCGGCCGGCGCTGTCCCCGGCGTGACACGTGGGGCCCCCTCCAGGCCCCCTACAGGCCCGGTTCAGACCCGTGGAGCGGCCTTCTCCAGCTCGTCGACGGTGCCGGTCATGACGGTGCGAAGGTGCTCGGTGAGGTGCTCCATGGGCCAGTCCCACCAGGCGATGCGGAGCAGGCGGGCGACGTCCTCGTCGTTGTAGCGGGTGCGGATGACCTTGGCCGGGTTGCCGCCGGCGATCGCGTAGTCAGGGACGTCGTCCACGACGACGGCGCCGGAGGCGATGATCGCCCCGTGCCCGATTCGTACCCCGGGCATGACCATGGTGTTGTAGCCGAACCAGACGTCGTTGCCCACGACGGTGTCCCCCCTGCCGGGCAGGCCGGTGATCAGGCCGAAGTGCTCGCCCCAGGCCGCGCCCATGATGGGGAAGGGGAACGTGGAGGGGCCGTCCATGCGGTGGTTGGCGCCGTTCATGATGAACCGCGCCCCGGTGCCCAGCGCGCAGAACTTCCCGATGACCAGCTTCTCCGGCCCGTAGTGGTACAGCACGTTGCGCGTCTCGAACGCGGTCGGATCCTCCGGGTCGTCGTAGTAGGAGTACTCCCCGACCTCGATCAGCGGCGAGGTCACCAGCGGCTTCAGCAACACCACACGCGGCTGGTCGGGAAACGGGTGGAGCGCCGTCGGGTCCGGGGGCAGGTGATTCATCGCAATCGCTTTCTGTGGGGCAACAAGTGGTCAAGGGCCCCATTCTCGCCTGCACTTCGGAACCGCGAACGGTGGTGCCGCCCGGCCGCCCGGCACCCGGCAGCGGTGACGAAGCTCCACCGAAGGCAGCATGTTCCTCTCCCGCCGCGGTGGAAACCGCCTCACCCCCGGACCAGGCCCGCACCCGCACCGGTGACGGCACCGCCGTCCTGCTCGATGTCCGCGAGCGGCGCCGCTGGTCCTGCTGGCCGTGGCCGCGTTCATGGTGGTCGATGCCATGGCACGACCCGCTGCGCCCCGCGGCTGTGCTCACGCCAGGGACAGGAACAGCTTCTCCAGGCGGGCCCGCATCTGCTCCCGGTCACCACTGGCCGCCATGTCCGAGTCGGTCAGGCAGTGCTGCAGACCGGTGGCGATGATCGCGAAGCCGGCCTTGTCGAGCGCCCGTGAGGCAGCCGCGAGCTGTGTGACCACGTCCTCGCAGTCCCGGCCCTCCTCGATCATCTTGATCACCCCGGCGATCTGGCCCTGGGCCCGGCGCAGCCGGTTGACCACCGTCTTCAGTTCCTCGGCCGCCATCGCCAGTTCCACAAGCACTCCTTCGATATACCCCTATGGGTATCCTACCCGCAGGGGACCCGACCCCCGGAAAGAAAAGGGAACACCAGTGACCACCAACGCCCTCGCCCCGGACCAGGCCCGCGCCCAGCTCCACGAGCTGACCGTCATCGACGTGCGCACCCCCGGCGAATACGCCTCCGGTCACCTCCCGGGCGCCCACAACATCCCCCTCGACGCCCTCGACACGGCCCTGCCGGCCCTGAAGGAGGCGGCAGCACGCGGCGACCTCCTCGTGGTGTGCGCCTCCGGTGCCCGCTCCGCCCGGGCGACCGAACGCCTCGCCGCGCAGGGCATCGCCGCCGCCACCCTCACCGGCGGCACCGGAGCCTGGGCCGCCGAAGGACACGACCTGCACCGTCCCGAGCACGCCACCCGCACGGTGTGGGGCATGGAACGACAGGTCCGCCTCACCGCCGGCGCTCTGGTCCTGACCGGCCTGGCACTCGGTCTGCTCCACCCGGCCTTTCAGCTCGTCTCCGCCGGCATCGCGGGCGGCCTCGTCTTCTCCGCTCTCACCAACACCTGTGGCATGGCCGCCGTCCTCGCCAAGCTGCCGCACAACCGCCCCCGCGGGGCCGACCTCGACGCGACCCTCGCCGCCCTGCGCGACCGGTGAACCAGGCCGCTGAACCAGGCCGCTGAACCAGGCCGCCACCACCGCGTCCCGGCAGAAGGTCCCCGGGACGAACGCCTCGGGGACCTCTCCGTACGGGCCTTCGAACGAACGCGGCCGACGACCGCGCCGCCGATACCCGGCCACCGCCCCTCCAGGGCGCAGTCGGTCACGCCCGGGCGGCAGCGCCGGTGGCCCGTCGAGTGCCAGGAACCTGCGCCACGGCCCGGGCCGTCACGCCGCCGGCCCCGGGTCCGCCAACTGCCGGTACTCGTCCAGCCCCGGGTAGCGCTGCGGGATCTGGGTGGTGAGGAACCGGGCCGGCACGTCGTGGAAGCTGCCGTGCCGGACGGCGTAGGAGAAGAACGCCGCGCCCCGCCGGTCCCGGTCGGGCAGCAGCGCGTCACTGCGGCCGTCGAAGTCGGTCGGTTCCACCCCCAGCCGTTCGCACAGTGCGCGGTGGAACATCGGGGTCGCCTTCACCCAGCGGCCCTCCAGCCACAGTTCGCTGTAACCGTGCCAGGCGAACACGTCGGTGCCGGTCGCCGCCCGCAGCCGCCGCCCGGTGTGATGGTGGTTGACCACGTCGGCGAACGCCACCCGGGCCGGGATGCCCGACGCCCGCGCCAGCGCCGTCAGCAGCGACGCCTTGCTCACGCAGAAGCCGTGCCCCTCGGCGAGCACGCTGCTGGCCCGGTAGGTCTCCTTGTCCCGCAGATACGCGCCCATGGAGATCGCCCGGCCCGGCGGGATGCTGCAGTAGCCGATCCGGTCGCGCACCTGCTCGTACAGGGCCCGTGCCTTGTCGACGCCGTGCGCGCCCGGCGCGACGCGGGCCGCGGCCTCCCGCACCGCGGGGTGGGCGCTGTCGACGTAGCGGCCGGGTTCCAGGCAGCGGCGCACGTCCTCGGGCATCCGCACCACGGCCGGCGTCAGCGACATTCCCCGGCCTCCGGTCCGGCGGGAACGGCGGGTGCGGCGGTGAACTCCAGCACGGCGACCGTGCAGTTGTAGCCGCCGCCCAGCCCGGCGACCAGCACCCTCTCGCCCCCTTCGATCGCGCCGGAGACGATCAGGTCGTCGAGGGCGGCCAACTGGTCTGTGCAGCCCACATGGCCCACCCGGCGGGCGAACGGCCAGGTGGAGCGGTCGATGTCGATGCCCAGCGGGTCCAGGCACTGCTCGTACAGCGCCTCGCGGCCCAGCGCCGGCCCGGCCACCCACCGTACGTCGGCGGCGGTGATCCCGGCCTCCGCCATGGCCTGCGCACCGGCCCGGTGCATCAGGTCGGCCATGCGCTGCTTGGCTTCGTCGAGCCCGCCGGCGAGGGTGTCGGAGAACTCCATCACCCGGTCGAAGAAGCCGATCGGATAGCCGGCCCGCGGGTCGGCGGAGAACGGCATGGCGCCGCGCTGCATGCCCTCCAGGCCGGTGTCGGCGACGGACACGGTGGACACGACCCGGGCGAAACCCTCACCGCGGGTCAGCACGGCGGCGCTCGCCCCGTCTCCGAAGACGAACACCGGCGGCGCGGCACGCCACCGGTCCCAGGCGCCGTCGCCGAACCGGTCCGCGGCGGTGATCATCGCCGCCCGCCCGGCCGGGCCGGCCGCCAGATGCGTGCACGCCAACTCCAGGGCGCCGACGGCGGAGTTGGACAGCTGGTGGATCTCCAGCGAGACGCCGTGCCCGTCCAGGACGTGATGCTGGAGGTAGGAGGCGGCGTTCCAGCCGGGCAGTCCGTTGTGGGTGGCCACGGCGTGCAGCAGCAGCGCGAACCGGTCGGCCCCGATCCTCGACCGGCCGAGCGCGGCCCGCGCCGCCCGCATGGCCATCGCGGGCTGCGAGTCGGCGTCGTCGTCGCAGACCGCGACCCGCTGCTGCCCGGTCGCCCGCTGGTACTCGCGGCTGTAGCGGCCGTCGGCGACGGCCTCGTCGACCGGCACCGTCTTGGGGTGCCAGGCACCGGTGGCGGCGAGGTGGATGTCGTCGTGGCGCATGGGACGGTCCTTTCGTGACGGCACAGGAACGGGCACGGGGAGGGGGAACGGAAGCGGGGACGGCGAGCGCGGCGCGGGGACGGGCGCGGGGGAGGCACTACGCGGGGGAGGGGGCCAGCCGGGTCGTGAGGAACGCGGCGACGGCGGCGGCCGTGGGGTGCTTCCACACCAGCGTGGCGGGCAACTTCACCCCCAGCCGCCGCTCCAGGCCGCGCCGCAGGACCTGCGTCATCACCGAGTCCAGGCCCAGTTCGGTCAGCGGCCGGTGCACGTCCAGGCGCTCGGCGCTCAGCCCGAGTTCGGCCTCGATCTGCCGGCCGACCTCGGCCAGCAGCAGAGCGCCCAGCTCATCCTGCGTGAGCCCGTCGGCCCGGAACGCGGCCGTCTCGTCCGGCCCGCCCGCCGCTTCTCCGCCCGGCGCGGACAGGTCACCGAGGACGGGCAGGCCGGTCGCTCCGGTGACCGGCAGGACGGCGACGTAGGGCCGCGGACCGCAGCCCAGCGCGTACTCCCAGGCCCGCAGCGCATCGGCCGGCTCGACGGAACCGCTGCCGCGGTCGGCGAGTTCGGCGTCGACGAAGTCGCTGACGGCCATGCCCGCGCCGCGCCACGACGTCCACGCGTAGGCGGTGCTGCCTCTGTCGCCGGCGGCCTGCCGGTGGCGGGCGAGGGCGTCGAGGCAGGCGTTGGCGGCGGCGTAGCTGGACTGGCCGGTCAGGCCCAGCTGGTAGCCGACGGAGGAGAACAGCACGAAGAAGTCGGTGCTGCCGGGCGGGAACAGCTCGTGCAGCACCAGCGCCCCGCCCGCCTTGGGCGCCAGCACCCGCTCCAGCGACGCTTCGTCGAGGTCGCCGAGCATCCGGTCGTCGAGGACGCCCGCGGCGTGCACCACACCACGCACGGGCGGCAGGCCGAGCGTGTCGGTGTCCAGCGCCGCGCGGGCCGCCGCGGCGTCCGCGATGTCGACGGCCACGCTCGTCACGCTCACCCCGCACGCCTCCAGCCGCCGGACCGCCTCGATACGCCGCACGGTGGCCGGGTCGCTCTGGGCGGGCCAACTGCGGCGCGGCGGCAGGGCGGTGTGCCCCGCGAGCAGGATCCGCCGCGCGCCCCGGCCGGCCAGCCAGTCGGCGACCTCCAGACCCAGCGCGCCGAACCCGCCGGTGATCAGATACGTCCCGTCCGCCCGGCACGCGCCCGCTCCCGGCCCCGCGTCCCGGCCGTCCGGGTCCGGCGCCAGGGGAGTGAGACGGGCTGCCCGTACCCCGTCCCCGCCCACCCGGTAGACGTCCGCCTCCGGTGCGCAGCGCAACAGTTCGGCCAGCGGCCCGGCGAGGAGAGCGGGCGGGGTGCCGGTGTCGAGGTCCACGGCGCGGGCGTTGAGCTCCGGGTGCT
The DNA here is from genome assembly GCF_009832925.1 of Streptomyces sp. Tu 2975. Taxonomy (GTDB): domain Bacteria; phylum Actinomycetota; class Actinomycetes; order Streptomycetales; family Streptomycetaceae; genus Streptomyces. The sequence goes on along the minus strand of NZ_CP047140.1, from coordinate 76,371 downwards.
CGCCCGCGACGATGCGGACCAGGCCGAGCAGGGCGCTCTGCGCGACCGCGTCGTCGCCGGCGGCCTCCCAGGCGCCGCGGGTCAGCGCCCACAGCCTCGGCGGGAGGGATCCGCAGCGCTCCAGCAGAAGTTGGGCGGTCGACGCCAGCCGCCACGCGGAGCGGCGCGCCGCGTCGGCCAGCGGCCCCCGTACGTCGGGGAGGACGAGGACCGCGTCGCCCGGGCCGAGTTCGTCGACCAGGCCGCCGAGCGCGTCGGCGTCCTTCGCGTGCAGGCAGCGCAGTCCGGCCTCGCCGAGCGCGCGGGTGACGTCGTCGGCGAGCCCGGCGGGGGCGCCGTCGCCGACCAGGGCAAGGGTCCGCAGCCGGGTTCGGGGCTCGGCGGTGAGCGCGGCGGGGGACCAGCCGAGGGTGTGGGTCAGGCGCTGCGGCACCAGCCCGGGGCCGCTGCCCGTGCCGCCGTCGAGGGTGGCGAACACCAGTCCCTCGAGGACGCCGAGGACCTGCCCGTCCTCGCCGCGGACGACCGCGTCGGTCGCGTCGCCGCCTGCGGGGGAGGGGCTGATGTGCACGGTGACGGTCTCCGGCAGAGCCAGCGGCAGCCGTACGCGGCGCACCGCGGCGGGCATCCGCAGCCCGCCGTCGGCGGGGAAGACGAGCGGGGCGACGGAGAAGACGGCGTCCAGCAGCGAGGCCCGGGCCAGGGCGGGGGACAGGTCCCCGTCGGGCGCGGGCCGCACCCGGGCACGCACCTGCCCGCGGGAGGAGGCGAGTGCGGTGATCTGCCAGGGGAATCCGACATCGGCGACACCGACCGCCTGCAGCCGCTCGTTCACCGCCCCGGGGTCCAGCACCACGGCTGCCGACTCGTCCCACCCGCCGTCACCGGCACGGCCCGCGACATCACGGCCTTCGTCGTCACCGCCTCCCTCCTCACCGCCCCCGGCACGGCCGGAGGTGAGCCGTGCCGTGGTGTGGGTGCTCCAGCCCGCCTGCGCCGCGCCGCCGTCCGTACCGGCGGAGGCGGGGGAGACGGCGGTGGTGCGGCGGGAGGCGAGACGGATCCCGCTGTCGTCGCGCACCACGTGCACCTCCAGCTCGCCGGTGACGGCGACCGGCACCTTGAGCGCCACGTCCCGCAGCGTGTCGGTGCCGCCGGCGGCGAGGAAGGTGTTCAGCAGCACCGCGGCCGGGACGACCTCCACGCCGTGGATGGGGTGCGAGCCGGGGTAGGGCCGGCAGTCCTCGTCGAGCCGGGTCCGCCACAGCCGCGGCGAGACGGCACCCGCCCACGTCACCTCCCCGCCCAGCAGGGTGCCCGAGCCGGTGTCGTGCTCCTCCGCCACGGGCCCCTGCGAGGACGGGGTGCGCCAGTAGGGCACGTGCTGCCAGGCCCGGCGGGGCAGCGCGGTCAGCGGACCGCGCGGCACGTGGAGGCCGTCGGCGGCGCCGTGGCAGTGCAGGGCGCCCAGGTGGGCGAGGAGGGTGGCCCGCTCGGGCCGCTCACGGCGCAGCGTGGCGGTGACGAGCACGTCGTCGTGACCGGCCGCCTCCAGCGTCTCGCCGACGGAGTGGGTGACCACCGGATGCCCGGACAGCTCGACGAACACCCGGTGCCCGTCCTGCGCCAGCGTCCGCACCGCACCGTCCAGGCGGACCGGGTTGCGCAGGTTCGCGGCCCAGTAGGCGCCGTCGCGCACGGCGGTCGACCGCGGATCCTCCAACGCGGTCGAATACAGCGGCACACTCGGCTCCCGCACGTCCAACCCGTCGGCCGCCTTCGCCAGTTCACCGAGCAGCGGGTCCATCTGCGGGCTGTGGAAGGCGACGTCGGAGGCGACCCGCCGCACCATCACGTCCTGCGCCTCCAGACGGGCGCACACCTCCTCGACGGCCTCCGGCGTGCCGGACACGACGGTCGAGGCGGGGGAGGCGGCGATCGCGGCGACCACGTCCGTACGGTCCCCCAGGAGACCCTGGACGGTCTCGAACCCGGCGCCCGCCATCGCCATCGCGCCGCGCCCCATGACCCGGCGCAGCAGGACGGAGCGGCGGCAGATCAGCCGGGCGGCGTCCGCCGCGCCGAGCACCCCGGCGCTGACCGCGGCCGCGATCTCGCCGACCGAGTGGCCCACCACGGCGGCCGGCGTCAGGCCCTTGGCACGCAGCAGGGCGTCCAGCCCGACCTGAACCACGAAGATCATCGGCTGGACGTGGTCGGTCCCGCCCAGCGGCCCCTCGCTCAGCACCCGGCGCGGCGAGATGCCGAGCTCCTCGGCGAAGACCGGCTCCAGACGGTCGACCGCCGCGGCGAACACCGGCTCGGTGGCCAGCAGTTCGCGGCCCATGCCCTCCCACTGCGAGCCGTGCCCGGAGAACACCCACACCGCGCCGTCCCCGCCACCGGGCAGGACCTGGCCCGCGACCGCGGCCGGCGCGGTGCCGCCCTCGGCGATCACCTCGAGCGCCGCGGCGAGCCCGCCGTGGTCCTGCGCGACGGCCGCGGCCCGGTGCACGGCATGGCTGCGACGGGCCATCAGCGTGTGCGCGACACCGTCCAGGGGCGCGCCGGCGCCCTCGTCCCGCAGCCAGGCCGCGAGCGAGGCGGCCTGCGCCCGCACGTCGTCCCCGGACGCCCCGGACACCACGAACAGTCCCGGTCCCGCCGCGTCGCCCGAACCCTCGGTGCGCGCGGCACCCGCAGCCACGTCCGCCACCGCCGCGCCCGCCGCAGCCGCGTTCCCGGCCGCCGCCCCCGTACCGCCCGGGGCGGTGTCCGCCGTGTCCGGGGCCTGTTCCAGTACGACGTGGCCGACGGTGCCGCCGTAGCCGAAGCCGGACACCCCGGCCCGCCGCACCGTGTCCTGCGCGGGCCAGGGCACCGGCTCCGTGGGCACCGCCAGCCCCGATGCGGCCCAGTCGATGTCGGGATTGAGCTCGTGGACGTTCGCGGTCGGCGGGATCACGCCGTGCTGGAGCGCCAGCACCGCCTTGATCACCCCGGCGACCCCGGCGCCCGCCTCCAGGTGCCCGACGTTGGCCTTCACCGACCCGATCAGACACGGCCGCTCCGCGGCCCGTCCGGCCCCGAACACCCGGGCCAGCGCACCCACTTCCACCGGATCGCCCACCCGGGTGCCGGTGCCGTGCGCCTCCACGAACGACACCGACAACGCCTCGACGCCGCCCTGCTCCAGCGCGGCCCGCACCACCCGCTCCTGCGCGGCGCCGCTGGGCGCCATGATCCCGTTCGTGCGGCCGTCCTGCGCCAGCGCGCTGCCGCGGATCACGGCCCGTACCGGGTCGCCGTCGGCGAGCGCGTCCGAGAGCCGCTTGAGGACCACGACCCCCACGCCCTCGCCGCGGCCGTAGCCGTCGGCCGACGCGTCGAACGACTTGGAACGCCCGTCGCGGGAGGTGGCTCCCGCGGCGTCCAGGACCATCGACAGGCCCGGGGCGGCCACCAGATGCACCCCGCCCGCCAGCGCGTGCGTGCACTCGCGGGCCCGCAGGCTCTGACAGGCCAGGTGCAGCGCGGCCAGCGAGGACGAACAGGCCGTGTCGACGACGAGGCTGGGCCCGCGCAGATCCAGGACGTAAGAGAGGCGGTTGGCGATCGCGCACAGCGACGCGCCGATCCCCGACCAGGCCTCGATCGCGGGAAGGTCATCGAGCATCTGCCGCCCGTAGTCGTCGGACCCGGCGCCCATGAACACGCCCGCGTCCGAACCGGCCAGGGTGTGCGGGGCGATCCCCGCGTCCTCCAGCGCCTCCCAGCCCGCCTCCAGCGTGAGCCGCTGCTGGGGGTCCATCAACTCGGCCTCGCGCGGAGTGATCCCGAAGAACGCGGCGTCGAAACCGGCCGCGTCGGCGAGGAACGCACCCCGCCGCGGCGCGCCGGCCAGCGCACGTGCCGTGCCCGGCCGGCCCCGGTAGGCGTCCCAGCGTCCCTCGGGCAGATCACCGACGGCCTCACGGCCCTCGGTCAGGAACGTCCAGTACGCCTCGGGGGTGTCTATCCCGCCCGGCAGGCGGCAGCCGATCCCGACGACGGCGATGGCTTCGGCATGTTCGTGCTGCTGCGTCACAAGAGCTGCCTTTCGGCGTTGGCGAACGGTCCCGGCGTCCGCAGGCCAGCAAATCCCGCAAGGAGCAAGCGCGGTGCAAGTCCACCCCGCCCCGCCCCGCCGGAACGCCGCTTGCGGGCACGTTGCGACGGCGTTGCGTGCGGCGGTCCACGATGCCGACCGGGCGGCACCGCCCCCCGGGGGCCCGGCGGCCGCCTGAACGCCGTACGAGGTCAAGGAGGCAGCCGTGACCCGCACACTGGACATCGGTCTCGACATCGACGGGGTGCTCTACCCCTTCGTCGACGTCGTCGCCCGCTACGCCGAGGACACCCTGGGGCGCCCCTGCTCGGCCAAGGCCGAGTCGTGGGACTGGTACGTGCACCAATGGGGCCTGAGCGAGCAGGAGTTCTTCGCGCTGTGCGGGCGGGGGGTGCACGACAACGTGGTGTTCACCGAGGGAGCCCCGCTGCCCGGCGCGCTCGAAGCGGTCCGCGAACTGGCCCGCGCCGGCCACCGCCTGCACTACGTGACGGCCCGCGCGATCACCGGCGTGCCCGCGCCGCTGGCCTGGAACCGCACGGCGGCGTGGCTGGCCGCCTGGGACTTCCCCGTCGACTCGCTGACCATCGCCGCCGACAAGGCGTGCCGGTTCACCGACGTCTTCCTCGACGACTCGCCCGGCAACTGCGACGCCCTCGTCGACGCCGGCCACCCGCGTCCCGTGCTGTGGTGCCACGGGCCGATCACCGCCCACCGGGCGGAACGGGTCTTCGACTGGGACGAGTTCCTCGCCCTGGTGGCCGCCGAGAGCGCCGCCCCCGCGGCCGCCCCCGCCGCACCCCGCATCACCCGCCTCGCCGCCACGGCCTGAACACCGCGGAATCACCCCCGCGCGGCCCCCGCCGGCCGCCCGGCGGGAGGGGCACCGCCTTGTACGCTGGCAAAGCGCTCCAGGCGCAGTACTCCATCCGATGCGATACCGGTGGCGTGACGGAGAAGGACCATGCGACACAACCCACAACGCCGCACCGCGCTGCTGGACGCGGCCATCGACGTCCTGGCCCGCGAAGGCATGCGCGGCCTGACCCTGCGCGCGGTCGACGCCGAAGCCGGCGTCCCCGTCGGCACCTGCTCCAACTACTTCACCCACCGCGGCCAACTGCTCGGCCAGATCATGCGCCGCACCCGCGAGCGCCTGACCCCCGACCCCGCCGAGCTCGCCGACACGCTCACCGCCCCGCGCGACCACCACCTCGTCGCCCGCCTGCTGCGCCAGGTCCACCAGCGCACGGACACCGACCGCGCCGGCTACCTGGCCATGCTCGAACTGCGCCTGGAGGGCGCCCGCCGCCCCGAACTGGGCGCCGAACTCGACAAGGCCCTCGCCGCGGAGCTCGAGACGACCGTCCGCTTCCACCTCGACGCCGGACTGCCCGGCGACCGCACCGACGTCGTCCTGCTCCACCTCGCCGTCCACGGCATGATCGTCGACGACCTCACCGTCCCCGCCGTCCTCGACGGCCACGCCCCCGCCCTCATCGACGAGCTCACCACCCGCCTGCTCGGCCCCGCCCGGCCCGCCACCGCCTGACCGCCCGGCCGCCCCCTCCAGACCCAGGGCACCCCCGGCACCACACCCGCCCCGGACCGGAGCGTCGCCGTCCGCGTCGCCTTGCACGCCTGTTGCGAGCCGCCCGCTTTGCTCGCAGCATGGCGAAACGCAAAGAGTGGGATGCCGTCGTCGTCGGCTCCGGCATCGGCGGCCTCGTCTGCGCCGCCTACCTCGCGGTGAGCGGACTGCGCGTCCTCGTGCTCGAACAGCACGACGTCGCCGGCGGCAACAGCCATGTCTTCCGGCGCCGCCGCCGCTACGAGTTCGACGTCGGCATCCACTACCTCGGCGACTGCGGCCCCGGCGGCCTGCTGCCGTCCGTCTTCGGCGGCCTGGGCCTCGCCGACCGGATCACCTACCTGCCCATGGACCAGGACGGCTTCGACCGCATCGTCGTCCCCGGCCTCACCCTCGACGTCCCCGCGGGCTGGGACGGCTACCGCAAACGCCTCAAGGAGGCGTTACCCGGCGATGCCGCCGGCATCGACACGTTCACCTCGATCTGCTCGGCCGTCGGCGCCGAAGGACGCGGCGCCCTGCTCAGCGAGACGGACCTCACCGACGAGCAGTTCGCCGCCCGCAGCCCCGCCTTCACCGCCTGGGAACAGCGCACCCTGGCCGACCTGTTCGACCACTGCGGCCTCTCCACCCGGGCCCGTACCGTCCTGGCCGCCCACGCGCCCACCTACGGACTGCCGCCCGCCCGGTGCCCGCTGCCCACCCACGCGGCGATCATCGACCACTACCTCCACGGCGCCTACTACCCCAAGGGCGGCGGCCAGATGCTGCCCGCCGGCCTCGTCGAAGTCATCGAGTCGCACGGCGGCGAGGTCCGCACCCGCACCCGGGTCGAACGCATCCTCGTCACCGCCGGCCGCGCCCACGGCGTCACCCTGACCGACGGCGAAGTCCTCACCGCACCGCTCGTCGTCTCCAACGCCGACTACACCCGCACCGTCCAGAACCTCGTCGGCGAGGAGCACTTCGAGCCCGGCACCGCCGAACGCACCCGCGGCTCCACCATGTCGCTGCCCTTCGCCGTCCTGTACATCGCCCTCGACACCACCCTCCCCGAGCGTCCCAACGCCAACCTGTGGTGGTACCGCCACACCGACATCGACACCGGCTTCCGACAACTGGCCGAACACCGCATCGACCCGATGCCGTTCCTGTTCGTGTCCTTCTCCTCCCTCAAGGACCCCGGCGCCCGCAACATCGCCCCCGAAGGCCACAGCAACTTCCAGGTGATGACCCTCGTCCCGCCCGACCACGCCTACTGGGGAGCCGACGCCCCGCCCGCCGACGGCGGCCACTACCGCCGCACCGACCTCTACCGGCGCCGCAAACAAGAACTCACCGACGCCATGCTGAACGCCGCCGAGGAGGCACTCGGCCCCTTCCGCGGCCACATCACCCACCTCGAGGCCGCCACCCCCCTCACCCACGAGCGCTACATCCACTCCCGCGGCGGCACCCCCTACGGCCTGGCCGGCTGGGGAGCGACCGGCGAACGCCCCGACACCACCACCTGCGTCGAGGGACTGCACGTCGTCGGCACCAGCATCCGCTACGGCTCCGGCATCGAAGGCGTCGCCACCGGCGCCATGATGTGCGCCTCCAGCATCCTCGGCCGCCGGCTCGTCCCCGAGGTCACCCGCGGCGCCGTCCTCGCCGACCGTTCCCTGCTGCCCCACCGGGGCGACGACTTCGACCCGCTCGCCGTCTCCCGCGGCAAGGCCCGCCGCCACGCCCGCGGTCTCGCCCGCATCGACACCGCCCCCCGCCCGGCATGAGCCCGAGCCCCGAGGAGCACCCCGTGACCCACCCGCACCCGCCCCGGCCCGCCACCACCGCACCGTCGCGCCCCCGGCCGTTCGTCCTGGACCCCGCCGGCCGCGACCTGCACGGCGAGGCCGCCCGCCTGCGCGCGCTGGGCCCCGCCGTCCTCGTCGAACTCCCCGCCGGCATCCAGGCCTGGTCGATCAACACCCACGACCTCCTCAAGGCCCTCCTCACCGACGACCGCGTCTCCAAGGACCCACGCCGCCACTGGCCCGCCTGGCAGCGCGGCGAACACCACGACACCTGGATCCGCACCTGGGTCGGCGTCCACAACATGGACACCGCCTACGGCCCCGAACACCGCCGGCTGCGCAAACTCGTCGCCCCCGCCTTCACCGGCCGCCGCACCCAGGCCATGTTGCCCCGCGTCCGGCACGCCGCCGACCGCCTCCTCGACGCCCTCGAGGACACCGCCCCCGGCACCGTGGTCGACCTGCGCGCCGCCTACGCCCACCCCCTGCCCATGCAGGTCATCTGCGACCTGTTCGGCGTCCCCGAAACCTCCCGCCCCCGCCTCGCCCGCCTCATGGCCCGCGCCATGGACACCACCCTCACCCCCGACGAGGCCGAACAGACCGTCCACGAGGTCGACGAAGCCCTCGCCGCCCTCGTCGCCCACCGGCGCCGCCACCCGGGCGACGACCTGACCAGCGCACTCGTCGCCGCCCGCGACGACGAGGGATCCCACCTGAGCGAAAGGGAACTCCTCGACACCCTCCTGCTCGTCATCGGCGCAGGCAACGAGACCACCGTCAACCTCATCGGCAACGCCGTCCACGCCCTGCTCACCCACCCCGACCAACTGCGCCTCGTCCTCGACGGCGACGTGTCCTGGCACGACGCCCTCGAAGAGACCCTGCGCTGGGCCCCCAGCGTCGCCAACGTCCCCCTGCGCTACGCCGTCGAGGACATCCCCCTGCCCGGCGGCCCCACCATCCGCAAGGGCGAGGCGATCCTCGCCGCCTACGCCGCCGCCGGCCGCGACCCCGGCAAACACGGCCCCACCGCCGACCGGTTCGACATCACCCGCCCCGGCAGAGGAGCGGCCGAACACCTCGCCTTCGGACACGGCGTCCACTTCTGCCCCGGCGCCCCGCTCGCCCGCATGGAAGCCGCCGTCGCCCTGCCCGCCCTCTTCGACCGGTTCCCCGGCCTCCACCTCGCCGCCGCACCCGGCGGACCGCCCCCCACCGAAGGTTTCATCGCGTACGGACACCACACCCTCCCGGTACGTCTCACCGCACTCCACCCGGCCGCCAGGAATCCTCGGCTCCGACTCGAGGAACCTGGCGCCGCCCGGAACCGCTCGGTTTGACTGGCACGCATGACACCTGACACACCCACAGCAGCCACCCGTCCGACCCTCGTCACCGGCGGCACCGGCAAGACAGGACGCCGCGTCGCCGAACGGCTCTCCTTACGCGGCCTGCGGCCCCGTACGGGATCGCGCACCGGCACCCCGCCCTTCGACTGGAACGCCCCCGCCACGTGGGACGCCGCCCTCGACGGCATGGGCTCGGTCTACCTCAGCTACTACCCGGACCTGGCATTCCCCGGCGCCGCCGACACCGTCGGCGCGTTCTGCCGCACCGCCGTCGCCGCCGGCGTCCGCCGCATCGTCCTGCTCTCCGGCATCGGCGAGGAAGGCGCCCGCGCCGCCGAGGACCAGCTCAAGGCCTCCGGCGCCGAGTGGACCGTCGTGCGCTCCAACTGGTTCGACCAGAACTTCTCCGAGTGCTTCTTCCTGCCACCGGTCCTCGCCGGTGAACTCGCCGTCCCCGCCGCCGACACCGTCGCCCCCTTCGTCGACGCCGACGACGTGGCCGACGTCGCCGTCGCCGCCCTCACCGACCCCGCCCACACCGGCCGCACCTACGAACTGTCCGGCCCCCGCCTGCTCAGCTTCGCCGACATCGCCGACGAACTGTCCAAGGCCACCGGCCGCACCATCACCTACCGCCCCGTCACCGTCGAGGAGTACCGCACCGTCCTCAAGGACGCCGGCCAGGACCAGACCTACGCCGACGTCTTCGCCGTCTTCCTCGACGGCCGCAACGCCCACCTCGTCGACGGCGTCCAGCAGGTCCTCGGCCGCGCCCCGCGCGACTTCACCGACTTCGCCCGCGAGACCGCCGCCACCGGCGTCTGGACCCCCTGACCCGCACCCACCCGCCCGGGGGTGTCCGGGACACGTCCCGGACACCCCCGGGCCTCCCGCCCCGTGCCACGGTGACCGCCCATCACCGCCGACCACACGCAGGAGGCAGCCGCCACGCGCCCGCACCGACAGCTCCGCCACCGCACCACCGCGACGGTCATGGCCACCGCCGCGGCCCTGACCGCCACCGTCTGCGCCACCACCACGGCCACCGCCGCACCCGCCGACGGGTGCAGCCAGGCCGCCCCCACCCGCGCCGACAACCCGTACACCACCACCCACACCGCCCTGGACGCCGCACCGCTGCGCATGGGCCCCTACGGCGAGTGCTACCGGCTGAAGACCTACGCGGCCGGCACGCGGATCGAGGTCCGCTGCTTAATCGTCAACGAGTTCGGAAACACCTGGTCCTACGTCCCCGGAGCCGGCTGGATCTGGGACGCCCACCTGTCCGGCAACGGATCGCCCCACCGCTGCTTGGGCGTCTGAACCGGAACCCGAACGGAACCCGGCCCTCGGCCCCTTGGCCTTCGGCCCTGTCCGCACCGGCCCGCCCGCACGTCGGGCGGGCCGGTGTGTCCGTCACACCACCACTGATGTGACGAACTGTCATGTGACGAAATGCCATAGGGGACATTCGGGTGGCAATCCTCCCGTACTGCAACTGCCGCCGCCCGCAGCGCAGTCCTTGCCACCACACACACCGCACCACCTCTGGGAGGACGACATGACCGCCTGGCACACCACCGGGACCACCACCATCGACCCCTACCGCTTCCCCGGCGCAACCGACGACTACCTGCTGCCCGCACCCCGTCCCGGACAGCGCGTCCCCCTCCCGCTCGAGCCGGCCGACCGCCGCCGCCTGGACCTGCACGCGGCCCTGACCACCGCCGGCATCGCCCCGCTGCCCGGCGACCTCGCCGCCATCGACGCGCTCTGCGCCCTCGACGACACCACCCACGCCGCCTTGCAGCGCTGGATCACCCGCACACGGTGACCAGGACCGCCCCCACCCCGCACCGGGTGGCCGGGCCACGTCCCACCCGGCCGCCCGGTCCCGCGCCCGGCCGCGTACCGTTCCCCCATGCCCCGCCTCGAACCCCTGCACGCCGGCCACGCCGAGGCCCTGCTCGCCTTCGAACGCGACAACCGGGCCTACTTCGCCGCCCACGTCCCCGACCGCGGCGACGACTACTTCACCCACTTCGCCGCCCGCCTCGACGCCCTCCTCGCCGAACAGGCCGCGGGAACCTGCCGCTTCCACGTCCTCGTCGACGACACCGGCGCGATCGTGGGCCGCGTCAACCTCGTCGACCTCGCCGACGGCGAAGCCGAACTCGGCTTCCGCATCGCCGAGAAGGCCGCCGGCCAGGGCCTCGCCACCACAGCCGTCCAGCAGGCGTGCACGCTCGCGGCCACCGCCTACGGCCTGAGCACCCTGAACGCGGCGGCCACCGTCGCCAACACCGGCTCACGGACCGTCCTGACCCGCAACGGCTTCACAGAAACGGTCACCACCGTCCTCGACGGCCACCCCGCCCTGCGCTTCACCCGCCCCCTCTCCCCGACCCCGGCCTAGCCGTTTCTTTCGGATCACGTTGCTGACCAGATGAAGATGGCGACGAGGTGGAGTCCTGCGAGGTGGATGGTGGCGGTCTTGTCGTATCGGGTTGCCAGGGCCGCCGCCGCGGGATCCGGGCAGTGATCCTGCAGCCCGCCGACCAAGCCGCCAACCGCAAACGCCTGGCAGCCGCGGCGGCAGACCACCGGCCTTCGACCGCGACGCCTACAAGCAACGCAACACGGTCGAGCGCTGCATCAACAAGTTCAAGCAGTGGCGCGGGATGAGAACGGATCGTGCGGGACGAATAGCCTTGTCGGCCAGGACCACGTCCGGTGTGCTTCTGGGGCGGCCGGTCGGCCGGGGCACCCGTAAGCGGGCCATAGTGTCGGCGACGATCACTCCACAGCGGTAGTTACGCAGCCCCCGGTAGGACACCGCTTGAGGCAGTCCCTGACAGCGGCCATCACTGTCAGTCCCGGGTCGCCGCAGGCACGACAGTGAGTGCGACGGGGCCGCAAATGACTCGGCACCGGGCCCAACGTGGGCTTTCACGGAAGGCACCCATAGGGCGCGCTCGAGGAAGAGCCCACCGATCCGCCGACAGCCCGAACGGGCCCCGCCCGCTCGGATCGACAACAGCGCCGCCACGCCGCTCCGCCCGGATCCTGCGAGTAAGTGCGGGTTTCACTCCTCTGAGGGGCTGTGCAGTGTCGTCGTCCGTGGGATCGCAGAGCCTGCCTGGACTGCCCCACGAGGAGAGTCGGCCCGCAGGCCGGCAGATCGGACATGGAGCCCCCGCGCAGTTCCTCGGCCCGACGGGTTCACCACCAGGTACGGACGACTCAGTTGTCCTGCCTGCTGGGCTACCTCGGCGCCGGTGCCTTGCCGGACACCTTGATGCCTGCCTGGCGGAAGTCGTCCAGAGTGGAGGCAATGGTGTCGGGGGCGACACCGACCGTGTAGTCCAGGCGTACCCGGGTTCGGAATCCGGCCGCGGCAGCGTCCAGGGCGGTGGCGCGCACGCAGTGATCGGTTGCGATGCCCACCACGTCGACGTGCCGCACCCCGCGTGCGCGCAGCCAATCCGCGAGCGGGGTGCCTTCGGCGTCCGCGCCTTCGAAGCCGCTTTTGGACGCGCTGTGTGCGCCCTTGAAGAAGACGGCGTGGACCTTGCCGCCGGCGGCGGCCGGGGCGAAGTTCGGATGGAATTCTCCGCCTTCATCTCCGGCGACGCAGTGGACGGGGAAGCTGTCCTTGAAGTCCGGGCTCGAGGAGAAGTGGCCGCCCGGGTCGATGTGGTGGTCGCGGGTGGCCACGACGTACTGGTAGTCACCGTCCGCGCCCTGCTCCACCAGCTCGGCGATCGCGGTGGCGAGCTTCGCGCCTCCCGCGACGGGAACACTGCCTCCTTCGCAGAAGTCCTTCTGCACATCCACGACGATCAAGCCTCGGCTCATCACAAACACCCCTCAGGACGACGGAACGACCCCCGTCTTCTACCGGCCTCCTCACCTCCACCGGAGACATAGCGGGCTGCGCTCACCCACACAGCCGCAGACATTCACCGCAGGAACGATTCACACCGTCGAAGCAGTCAGAGGCCAAGTGCGGTACGCGGCCGGGGTCGGATCTGGCGACACCCAGTCACCGCCACCGCACCTCCTACTTGCACCCGCGTACCGGATCAGGCGCAAGAGTCGTTCTCTCAAGGGACAGTTCCCCGAAGGCGGAGGCGGATCGTGGACGACAGCGGTGACCGAGCGGGGCAGCAGTGGAGCGGAGCTGCGGCGACGTGGTGAAGGAGGGGGCGGGAGCAGCGGATCGGGATGCGTCCGGGGGCGTGTGGGACGTCGTGGTGGTGGGCGGGGGGCCCGCAGGGGCATCGGCCGCGCACGCCGCCGCCTCCACGGGCCGTCGGGTGCTGCTGTTGGAGAAGGCAGAGTTACCGCGCTACAAGACGTGTGGTGGCGGCATCATCGGCCCCTCCCTGGACGCGATGCCGAGCGGCTTTCGGGTGCCTGTGCGGGACCGCGTCCACGCGGTCACCTTCTGCTTGAACGGCAGGCTGATCCGTACCCGCCGCTCCAGGCGGATGCTCTTCGCCCTCGTCGACCGGCCCGCGTTCGATGCCGCCCTGGTCGAGGCCGCCCGGGAGGCCGGCGCGGTGGTGCGCACAGGCGTGACGCTCTCCCGAATCGATCAGGACGGCCCGGAAACGGCCGCCGTCGTTCTCTGCGACGGTCAGACACTGTCGGCTCGCGCGGTCGTTGGAGCCGACGGCAGCGCGGGGCGCACCGGGGTGCACGTGGGGGTGACGCTCGCGCAGGTCGACTTCGGGATGGAGGCCGAGATCCCGGTACCTCCCGCGGTGGCGGAGAGTTGGGCCCGGCGGGTGTTGATCGACTGGGGGCCGGTGCCGGGAAGTTACGGCTGGGTGTTCCCCAAGGGACACACTCTCAGTGTCGGGGTGATCGCGGCCCGCGGCAGTGGGGCGGCCACCAGGAGGTATATGCAGGAGTTCATCGCCCGCCTTGGACTGGCGGGCTTCGAGCCCGATGTCATCTCTGGCCACCTGACGCGCTGCCGCTCGGCTGATTCTCCGCTCTCGCGTGGCCGGGTGGTCGTGTGCGGGGACGCGGCGGGCCTGTTGGAGCCGTGGACTCGTGAGGGGATCTCCTTCGCGTTGCGTTCGGGGCGCCTGGCGGGAGAGTGGGCGGTCCGCATCGCCGACGCGCGGGACGCGGACGTCGCCAGACAGCGCGGGTTTGACTACGCCCTCGCCATCGAGGCCGGGCTTGGGGAGGAGATGCGCGTCGGGCACCGGCTGCGCACGCTGTGTGAGCGCCATCCTGGGCTGGTGCATGCCACGCTGGCGGGATTCCGTCCGGCGTGGCACTCGTTCGCGCAGTTCACTAGGGGGACGGTGACGCTCACGCAGATCGTGGGGAGGAGTGCGCTCGCGCGGTTCCTGCTGTTCGCGATGGGCCGCTCGTGACAGGCACAGTGGGGCGGCTCCGGTCTGCGAGCCGGGGCCCCGGCGGGGGGCGGGCTGCAAGTGGAAGACACGCAGGTCGCGGCCGCTACGGTCGCCGTAGCTGCGGTAGCCGCGGTACTGGGCGACGCCGGCTCGCCAGATCTGATCGCGTTCTGCGCCGTCCACCAGGCGGGCGGTGACCTGAAGGCGCTGTCCGTCGGTGACGACGGTGGCGTTCGGGTGTGTGAGGAGGTTGGTGCTCCAGGCTGGGTGGTGGGTCAGCCCGAAGTTGGAGGCGATGACCGCGAAGCCGCCCTGGTGCGGTACGTGGAAAAGCGGGACGTCTCTGGGCTGTCCTGATCGGGCGCCGGTCGTGGTGAGCAGCAGGGAGGGAAGCCCGAGCGCTCGTCCCAGGCTCAGGCGCCCGGTGGTGCGTCGCTGCAAGGCCCTGTCCGCCGGCATGATCGCAGCTCGTGTCACCAGGCCGGTGAGACGGCTGGGGCCGATCCGGTTGGCGATCCGCAACATCGGGCGGCGGCGGGTGGGCAGGGCCGCGTAGTCCCGGTGCGACGGCCCCGTCAAAGTGGTCAGCCGGCGCAAGAGCCCGGGTGCCAAGGCGTAGGCGCGGTACAGCAATGGGAGGCTGCGGGGAATGTCGACCACGGCTTGTCTGCGTGTGATGCCGCGCAGGACGGCATGGGCCACCTGGTCGGGTGTGGTGAGGGGGAGGATGTCCGCCAGGCGGGGCATCCGGTGGGATGCGACGTGCTTGCCGAAGAAGTCGGTGCCAGCCACCGGGCCGGGGCGCACAAGCAGGATATGGATGGGTGAGTCGGCCAGCTCAGCGGCGAGGACGTGGGTGTAAGCGTTCACCGCGGCTTTCATGGCGGTGTAGGCGGCCGAGGGCCCTTTGAAGAACATGACACCCGCAGCCGAGCCGATCGTAACGATGTGCCCGCGGCCGACAGCCTGCATCACCGGCAGCACCGTTTGGATGCCGTGGACAACGGCATCCAAACCCGTGCGCATCGTGCGCTCGGTACTCTCGGTGCTCGTTTCGGTCACATCACGCCACTCGACGAAGGCGGCGTTGTTCACCAGGATGTCCAGCCGGCCCTCGTCTCGGCGGATTTCATGGATGCACGCTTCGTACGCGGTGTGGTCGCTCACGTCGACGTGATGAAGCATCACCCTGTTCGCCATTGGACCGGTCAAGGAGCCAGCGGCGGTGTTCAGGTGTTCGCGGGAGTGGTCGGCCACGTGCACCCGGGCGCCCGAGGCCGCCAGAGCACGGACGATGGCCCAGCCGATGCCCTGAGCGCCACCGGTCACCAGGCACACCTGCCCTGCCAGGGCGTCGCGGGCGGCGGCCCTGTGTTCCCTCACCCTGTTCGCCGTCCTTTCAGAAGGCCCGTGCGGAGTGTGAACGCGCTCATGCCGACCGTGGCCGTGCCGGCTGCCCAGCACAGTCCCATGGCCAGGTAGGACCAGGGCGTGGTGTGGAGGCTAGCCGCGCTGACGGCGGACTGCATCGCACCGTAGGTGGGCAGGAAGCGCAGAACGGGGCTGTCGGCGGCCGGATTGCCGATCGGGTTCTGGAGGCCGACATCGATGAAGCTGACCATGATGACGAGGAACATCCCCGCGAGGTCACTACGCAGTACGGCCGCGAGCATGATGCCGACTCCCCCGTAGATCAGTGCGCCGGTGAACAACGCGGCCGCCAGCAGATCCAGCCGTACGGGCTGCCAGAAGACCCGGACCCATCCGGTGGCGTACAGCGCGGCGGCGGCACCGCTGAGGACCAGCGCCGTGTACTTGGCCAGTACCAGGCACGTGCGCGGGAAGCCGGCCATCACCAGGCGGTGGTCGAAGTCGGCGGACCGCGTGGCGGCGAGGAACATCATGAAGCCCACGATCAGCGCGAGCGCGTGGAACGCCCCCGTGAGCTGGGCGAGGACGTTGCCGTCTACGGTGACCGTTCGGTGGGCCGCGCGGAGGAAGAAGGGGACGGGAGTCTCGGCGAAGACGCCGAAAGCCAGCGAGAGCCACAAGGGTACGAAGAAGACGATCAGTACCAGCGCGAGGTGGTTGCGCAGCTGTTCCAGGAGCGCGAAGCGTACCGCCGTGCCGAAGCACAGCCATCCCCGCCTCATACGCCACCCGCATGGGTTTCGGCGCGCGCCGCCTGCTTCAGCATCCCGCCCTCAAGCCGGTACACGGCATCCAGACGCTTGGTGTCGTACGCCAGATGGGACACCACCAGCACGGACCGGCCCCGGTCGCGTAATGCTGCAGCCAGGTCCCAAAAGCGCAGGTACGTCTCCCAGTCCAAGCCCTGGTACGGCTCGTCCAGCAGGAGCACTCCCGGGTCGTGCATCAGCGCCAGCGTCAAGTTCAGCTTCTGCCTGGTACCGCCGCTGAGCGTTCCCAGGCGGGCCTGGCGGTACGGGGTGAAGTGCAGCAGTTCCAGCAACTGCGAGGCCCGGCCGAGATCGTCCAGACCGTAAGCGACCTGGAAGTAGCGCAGATGCTGATCGACGGTGAGGGCCTCGTGCAGGACGCTGTTCTGGGGGCAGAATCCCACCTTCGCAACGCATTCGACCGTTCCGCTGTCCTTGGCCAGTTCGTTGGCGAGGATGCGCAGCAGCGTGCTCTTGCCGGAACCGTTCTCCCCCACGATCCCGATCAAAGTGCCCGCGTGCAGTTCTAGAGTCGCCCCGCGCAGTACAGGGCGCCGCCGATAGCTCTTGTGTACATCGCGCACGCGCAGGACCAGGTCGCCCTTGCTCATCTCCCGCCACCCTTCACCGAGCTGTACCGGCGCTTAACGAACGGCGACCAACGCCGTTACCCCATCTGCGTCGTTCTCGTTGCACAAGCGCCCGTCGCGAGCCGAGCCGCACCGGGACGGGACGGGAAGGTAGAGACGCGAAGTGGAAACGGCCGATCGATGACTGCTCCGACTGTGCCCTCTGCGGTTCCACAGCCTGCAGGGGGCATGACCGCAGGCCGTGCCGTCGCAGAGTCTGATGCCGGCCCGTGGACCGGCTCCCTGGCCCGGGCCCTGGACAGCCTGTACCCCGCCGCCGCGGGCGCGGAGACGATCGGGCAGCTGTGCGGGCCCGTGGACCTCCGCCACTTGACACCGAAGACCCTCGACCGGGCGGGCGAGCGACTGCACCAAGCGCTCGTGGAGCCAGTGCGCTACCTGGTAGAGGCAGGCGGCACACGCTGGCGCCCACAACTACTGCTGAGCGTGATCGACCTCCTCGGAGGCGACAGCACCCGCTACCTTCCCCTGGCGGCGGCGATGGAACTCATGCACACCGGATCCCTGATGGTCGACGACGTGCAGGACGAGGCGAGACTGCGACGCGGCCGTGCATCGGCTCACACGGTATTTGGCGCGGCGATCACGCTCAACGCAGGTACTGCCGCCTACTTCACCTTCGACCATGCCCTGCGCATCACACTCCCCCACGACGCCGCGCTGCGCAGCGCCGTGTACGAGACATGCCTGGGGGCGCTCCGAGCCGCCCACGCCGGACAGGGCTTGGACCTGGCGGGTCATCGCACGGAAATGGACGCCTCGGTCGCCACCGGCCGGGGCCGTGAGGTGCTGGAACTGGTTCGCGTGACCCACCGGCTGAAATCAGGAGCACCCGTACGCGCCTGCATGGAAGCAGGTGCCCTCCTCGCCGGAGCAGACCTCAAGATGCGGGCCACCATAGGCGCATTCGGAGAAGCGGTGGGCACCAGCTACCAGATCATCGACGACGTACTGGATTTGCAAGGCGTCATCCGCCGAGGCACAGCGACCAAACAGGCCGGCGAGGACCTGTTCAACGGCAAAGTCACCATGCCGCTCGCCCACGCGGTGGAACTCCTCGACCAACCACAGATGAGGAAACTCTGGCGGGGCCTTCGCGACGGACGGGCTACAGGCCGCCGGGTGCGGCGCGCCATCGCCGTGCTACGTGCCTGCGGAGCTCTGCAGGCGAGCACGAACGAGGCCCACACAACCCTTGAACGTTCATGGGAGCCCCTCGCTGACCTGATTGGAAACTCGGAGAAGGCGCACAGTCTCTGGACGATGGCGAGCCAGGCCGTGCGCCGGTCCCGCATCGCCTGACCCTCGCCGGGTGTGCGGAACGCGGGCTGGGGAGTTGCCGTGATTCGTGTCCTGTTGGAGGAGCTCACCTCCGAGGTGTTCCCACCGCTGGTGCGGGCATCTTCGGCTGCCCGGGTGCCGGAGCCACCGGCGGTGCCCCGGTCCGGGTGGCCGGGCGGGACGCAGGTGAGTCGGTCTCGCTAGGTTTGAGATCTCCCCGCCCCACCTTGCTCTCAACGATCCACGGTCAGGCTTGTCACCGACCAGTCAGACACGGCCTAGCCCACCGTCCGCAGCGGCTCCGGCTCATCGAGCAGGGACCTTTTCCGCCGCAACTCTCGAAGCCACTCAGTGCCTGTTCTCGATCTCGTGGATCGCCGCGACTGCACCTGACAAGATCATTCCGTGGCTCAACACTCGGTTATCTTGAGGAGAATTGAGCTCGCAGACTGGCGAGCCGTCCACTCCTGGGCTTCCCTCGCCCAGGTCTGCCGTTTCCAGACCTGGGGGCCGAACACCGAAGAGGAAACACGCGCGTTCGTGGTGGCTGCGGTCGAAGCCTGGTCAGCATCACCTCAGCAGCGGTTCGCTTATGTAGCGCGTGTCGAGGGCGACGTGGTCGGCATGGGTGAGCTCCACCTTCGGAGTCGAGGACAACGTCAAGGCGAAATCACCTATGCCGTGCATCCTCGGGTTTGGGGTCAGGGCGTCGGAACGGCGATCGGGAAGGGACTACTGGTGCGAGGGTTCGAGGACCTTGAGCTCCACCGCGTCCATGCCACCTGTGACCCGCGGAACCTCGGGTCAGCTCGGATACTCGGCAAGCTCGGCATGACGTGGGAAGGGCGCCATCGTCATACCGCGTTGATCCGGGACGGTTGGCGAGACTCCGAAGTGTTCAGCATCCTGGAAGATGAGTGGCGCGCGCTCACGCCATCCCGCGCACACCGCACGGATGAATCGGTTTCGTCTCGTGGGGTTTCTTCGATCAGCTTGCCGCAGTCCCCTTGCCTGCTCGTCACGGTGATCAGCGTCGGCCGGGGTGCGAGTAGAACGTGTGGCCGTTCGGCCTGGGCCGGATCCGGGGCGGCCGGCCAGGTTCGGCGATGATGTCCCGCAAAAGGCAGGCAGGCCAAGTCGGCGCGGGCCTGGCTGGGCGACAGCTACGGCATCCGCGGAGCGGGTACGGAGGCCGAGGGCGACGCCGTCGCCGGTCCGCTCTCCACCCGCCCGGGACTGAGCCCGCCTGGCCCGGCGCACGGCGTCGAGCAGCGGCGGAAGGCGGTCCTCGGGCAGGGTCACGGTCCGGGTCGGTCGGCCGGGGTCGCCCCTCTACGGGGCCTGCCGCCCGGCTCGGCGGCCGGCTCCTGAGCCGGTGGCTCGGTGTGCCGGAATACGGCGTCGCCCTTCCGGGAATCCGGCGCGGCCTTCCGGGAAAAGGAAGATCCCGGCTGGACGGGGGGGACCAGCCGGGATCGGTACAGGGTGGACACGGAGGGCGGTCGCCTCTCGGCGAGGGGCTCCACAGGGCTTCAGCCGAACGATCTTCCCCATGGGCTACAGGTGAGGCCCGGGGACACTGTCCCCTCCGCGACCACATACAGATGAACGGTAAACCATCCCGGGTTGTTCCCGGCAACCGCACCATCCGCCCCCACCGGCCCCGCCCCCCGATGCACCCCTCACGCCCGAACCGCACAGTCATGCGGCCACAGCGGACAGTGACCTGTCTGGTGGCGGTGGCACCCGGCGGGCACCTTCCCGGGCCGCGACCCCGTGCGCTCATCCGACCGCGGCGCCGAACCATGTGGGCAGCCGGCCGAGCAGATCCTGCTGATCCTCCCCGACCCACGCCACGTGGCCGTCCGGCCGCAGCAGCACCGCGGGCACGTCCGGTTCCTCACCGACGTCGCCGACGTCGACGGCATCTACGACGTGGTCGACCCGGTCCGCCCAGCCCTCCACCGAAAGCCGGCCCGTCCGGTCGAGCAGCAGCCCGCGGCCCTCGTGCATCAGCTCGTAGAGGCGCCCCCGCTTCAGCTGCACGTCCCGCATCCGCCGGCCGAGCAGTTCATGCCCCTCGCCGAAGTCGTAGCGGACCTCGACCGCGGTGATCATCCCGGTCACGTACCGGTTCACCTCCTCGAAGTCCATCAGCCTCGTGAACAACTCCCGCAGCGCGGTCGGCCCCGGACCGGTCCCCAGCAGCGTGATCTGCGCGCGGGTGTTGTCCAGCACGCGGGCGCCCACCGGATGCCGTTCGGCGTGGTAACTGTCCAGCAGGCCCTCCGGTGCCCAGCCGGCGACCTCGGCGGCCAGCTTCCAGCCGAGGTTGAACGCGTCCTGGACACCGAGGTTGAGCCCCTGCCCCCCGGTCGGCGGATGGATGTGCGCCGCGTCACCCGCCAGCAGCACCCGGCCGACCCGGTAGCGCTCGGCCTGCCGGGTGGCGTCGCCGAACCGGGACAACCAGCGCGGCGAGTGCACGCCGAAGTCGGTACCGGCAACGGCCCGCAACTGCCGCTCGAACTCCTCGAGGGTCGGCCCGGTCACACGGTCCTCGGACACGCCGTCGGCCGGCACGACGATGCGGTACACCCCCTCCCCGAGGGGAACGGCCCCGAACCGCAGCTGTGTCCTGCGGACCTCCTCGACGACGGCGGCGATCGTCGCCGGATCCTCGGTCAGCACCATCTCGCCCAGCAGCGTCTCGACCGTGGCGGGCTCGCCGGGAAAACCGACGCCGAGCTGCTTGCGCACCACGCTGCGGCCGCCGTCGCACCCGATGAGGTAACGCGAGCGCAGGTGCGTCCTTCCTCCGCCTGCTACGCCCCCGGCGGGGGCACCGCCGTTCGTCAGCTCGACGCTCACCCCGTCCTCGTCCTGGCTCACCCCGACCACTTCGCAGCCGCGCCGGATCTCCACGCCCAGTTCCACGGCACGCTCGCCCAGCAGCCGCTCGGTGACCGGCTGCGGAGTGGCGACGCCGTACGGGTGCGCCGTGTCCAAACCGTCAGGCCACGGCTTGACGATGCCCCCGAAAAGACCACCGACCTGGAATTTCTCACTGACCGCGAGGAACCGGTCCAGCAGACCGCGCTGGTCCATCACCTCGACGCTGCGCGTGTGCAGGCCCTGCCCGCGGCCCTCCCGCGTCGGCTCGGTCAACTTCTCCAGCACGACCACGTGCACGCCGTGCAGCCGCAACTCGCACGCCAGCATCAAGCCGGTCGGCCCGCCGCCGACCACGATCACGTCAATCATCAGAACGCCCATTCAACGAGATTGCATCTTGGTCATCCGCCCGCGCAGACCGGAGGCGCGCAACCCCCGCACCTGCGCACCGGGCCCATCGCCCCCGCACCGCGAGCCCCGCCGGCGGTACGGCACCCCGCACAACCCGCACAGCAACAAAAGCTTGCATACATCGCGAATCTGTCATTTCCGCAGGTTCCGGCCTGGGTCGATCATTCTGCGGCACACCCCGGGCCTTGCCGCAAGCCCCCGGTGCGCTATAAGTTGAGAGTGGCAAGGAGTGGGTAACCTCCTTGCCTTTTCTCTTTCTTGGCCGCAGCGAACGGCCCGGTACTGCTGAGCTTCACCGTCGGGTCGATGACCGCGCCGGCGATCGACGACGACCGCCTGCTGACGCGGCCGGACGGTGTCGGGGCGCCGTCCAACTCAGGGCAGGCGAGGGCGGACCGTGGCCCAGGCGAGAAGCAGATCCCGCGTCGGGCCGGGCTCCAGGTAGCCGGCGAGGCCGGCCAGATGAGCCGTCAGGTTCTTGTGCCGCCGCAGCTCGCGGATCTGCTCGATGGCCGAATCACGCCAGCGGCCGGCGAGCGCACCGGCCTGTGAGGGCGTCAGACGCAGCGCATCGAGCGTGTCGGACGCCAGTGTGTCCGGGCTCCGGTCGGGATCGTCGTCGTCGGGACCGAGGCGGTCGATGACCCACATCCGGAGCATGAAGTCCTGGATGGCCGCCCGCGTCCGGTCCTCCGGGCTGTCACCGTGCGCACGCCGGTTCGCGAGCAGGGAGAGCTTGGCCCACTGTCGACACTCCGCGGGTCCGTTGCTGTGGTAGGCACGCTCCTGCGCGATGAGACGCACTGCCTCAAGGTGTCTGCCGTGCTCGTTCTCGGCCATCGCCCGCAGCCGTTCGAAGCTCCGCCTGTCGAGATCCTGCCCTGGCTCTTCCTGGCCCGCGCCGGTGCTCAACGATCCTCGTTCCTGGTCATGGACAAGACTCCTTCGGTGCGGCGACGGTCAGCGGGAGGGGACGAATCCCTGTGACCGGTCGAGACGGAACGGCGAGCCGGGACCCCCGGGCGTCCAACCGTCGGCGCGGGCGGTGCGAATGCTGTCGGCGACGTGCGAAGGCAGGAGCGGCGCGGCCGTTCTGCCCAGCCAGTTGCCCGGATGCGGCTGATCGGTCGTGACCACCAAGGTCGTGCCCGGACCGTCCGCGATCTCCACCGCGTAGGTGAGGGGGGACCACACCATTCCCTGGTCGTACGTCGGCCTTCCGCGCAGCCTCCAGCGGTAGGCGGCGCCGTCGACGGTGATGCGCCGCGACCCCTTCCTGGCCAGTGCCATCGCCACATCCTTTCCCTGCGGACCTCTGCGAACTGTACGAGCAGCGCGAGCAGTTCGCAGACGGCGAACAGCACGGCCCCGGCCCCTGGATCCAGCAGGAACGCCCCAAGCCGCCACCGGGGTTCGGCCCGCGGCGGCGGCTCTGTCGTGGTTCACCCGAGCTCGGATGCGGCGTACGCCTCGATGGCGTCACGCTGGTAGGCGGCCAGGCCCGGGGCGATCGCCTCGTACGCGGCACGCCAGGCGTCGTTGTCCACGCAGGAGCGCCCGATCGCGCGGTACTCGTCGGCAGCGACGGTGCGCAGTTCCGACAGCGCTCGGTACTGGGCGTCGATCTCTGCCTGTACGGGTTCGGCGTCGACCGGGGTGCCGGCGGCCATGAGCTCGGCCAGCCGGATCATCTGCGCCGTGCGCTCGCGATGCCCCGCCTCTGCCTCGGCCCGGCTCATCGTGGCGGCCCGCCGGCCGACATCCTCGGCGAGCCCGGGGAAGTCACGCATGTTCTGTTCGTACTGGGAGGGCTGCACGCCCTCGAACAGGTTCTCCGGTCGGTTGATCGCGGTCATGCGTCTGCCGTCCTTCCTGGACTGTTCCAGTTCGGCGATCGTGCGGGAGACGGTGCCGGCCAGCTTGTCGAGCCGGTCCCGCTCGGCGAGCAGCCGCCGGTGGTGGCCGCGCAGGGCTTCCACCTCGTCGACCTGCTCGGCCAGGATCCGGCCGATCTCGGGCAGCCCGACGCCCAGGGCCCGCAGTACGAGGATCTGCTGCAGCAGCAGGAGCTGGTGCTCCTCGTAGTAGCGGTGGCCGCCTGCGCCGATCCGGGCCGGAGGCAGCAGACCGATCTCGTCGTAGTGCCGCAGGGTCCGGGCGGTCACGCCCGACATCCGGGCCACCTCCGGGATCGGCCACTCCATCGCCTCTCCCTCACGAGTGCGTCACCGGGCCGGTTTCTCCGGCCCTGGTCAGGACGGTAGGAGTTGCCGCAGCGGCAACTGCAACCCGTCGTCCGGACCACCTGGTTTCGGCCCTGCGCGGTGGGAGAGTCAGCGTCCGGCACGGGGAGAAGGATCCGCGGAGGAGGAGGGCGCCGGCTCCAGGCGGACGCAGCACCGGCCGGGGGTGGGCGCCAGGCACGCGTGGAGGCCGTCCTCGCCGAGCCCTTGGAGGACGCCGCGCAGCAGGTGGAGGTTCATGCCGCACACCGTTCGAGTGTGTTCGCGGGCGAGCGTGTGGAAGGGGCAGTTGCCCAGAACGATGGCGTCCCCGTCGTGGCGGGGCTCGAATCCGTACCGTTCCAGCAGGTCGAGCACGTTCGTGGGGTCCTGCCCGGCGAGCTGGGTGCCGAGCCGGTGCGCTTCACGGTGCAGCACGGTCGTGACCGGTTCGCCGGTGGCCTCGGACGTCTCCACGGCCTGGGCGAGGAGCCGGCCGGCCAGTTCGTAGTGGCGCTCGGGCAGGCTGACGGCGACCTGCTTGGCCGAGCGCTTGTAGAGCTTGGCGGGCCTGCCCGCTCCCGGACCGGTGCGTCCGCTGCGCCGCTCGTAGACGACGTCGAGCAGCGATTCGCCGGCCAGGCGGTCCAGGTGGAAGGCGGCCGTCTGCCGGGCCAGGCCGAGAGCCGCGGCGGCCTCGTCGCGGCTGACCGGTCCCGGCTGGCGCGCGACGTGGTCGTAGAGCCTCCTGCGGGTCGGCTCGTCGAGGGCGGCGACGGCGGAGACATCCGGGTCGGGTGCGGCATCCGGGTGGGGTGCTTCTTTCGGGTGGTCCACGAACACCAGTGTAAAACCAACGGCCATTGACTAAAGAGCTGATCCGCGCTTCTATCGTTAGTGAGAGTTGTCGATAGAAGCTCGGCAGAGAAAACCGAAGACGGAAAGAAGGGCGCCCACCATGTCGTCCCCCACCACAACCACCACGTCCGCCCCCGCCCGGCGGGCCGCGCTCGCCGACCCCGGCTACCAGGCGTTCGCCATCCTGCGCATCGGGTTCACCGTGGCGCCCGTCCTGTTCGGGCTGGACAAGTTCACCAACCTGCTCGTCGACTGGCCCGTCTATCTCGCGCCGTGGATCAACGACATCGTCCCCGGCAGCGCCCAGCAGGCCATGTACGCCGTCGGCGTCATCGAGATCGTGGCGGGCGTCGCCGTCGCGCTCGCACCGCGCTTCGGAGGCTGGCTCGTGGCCGGCTGGCTCGCCGGCATCATCGTCAACCTGCTGACTATCCCGGGCCATTACGACATCGCGCTGCGCGACTTCGGTCTCCTGCTCGGCGCGGTCGCCCTCGCCCGGCTCGCCCAGCACTACCACGGCACTCGGCGGCCGCACTGACGGACCGCGACGGCCACGGCCGGCGACGACAGCACCGGTCCGCCGCGGGCGAGGCGCAGAGGCCCCGCCCGTGCCGGGCCGGCTGCGCGCGTGCAGATCGCCGACCGCGCGTGCAGAGCAGGGCTGCAGGTCAGTGTTGTGCCGGCGCCGGCAGTTCGGCGTGCACGACCGTGTAGCCGCCCTTGGTCACCGGGGCGTACGGCGCCGGCGCCATGCAGGTGCCGACAGTGGCCTCCTCGGGGGCGTCCGCGCCGCCCGGCAGCAGGTTCACGCCGTTCCACGAGAAGCCCACACGGTCGCCGGAGCGGTTCTTGCCGTCCTTGCCGGCGTCGTGGACGCTGAACCCGAGCCGCCGGCCGATGTCGACGGGCCCGCCGGGACCCACCTTCGTGATGACGGCCGTCAGCGTCGCCGAACGGGGGCCTGTGACCAGGCAGTCCACCCGTCCCTCCGCCGTGTAGGTGACGTCCCGTTCGGCCGAGTAGTGCGAAATCCTGACCGTCCCGCGGGCGTCGGTGGGAAGACCCGTGGGTATCCCGGGCAGCGGCCGGCTGTACGGAGCGGCGACCGCGTCGAAGCTGAACGAGCGGACGTCCTCGTCCTGGTGATAGGGCAGCGTGAAGTCCCCGTGGCCGGTGACCCTCGCATGCGACGGTGTCCCGCGACCCTCGGCAGAAGCGCCGGAGTCGTCGGAGGCCCCCGAAGCGCTGGAGACACCGCTCACGGCGAGCACTGCGACGGCCGCGGTCAGCACGGCCGCTGTCCTGCGTGTTGACGAAGAAAACACGGTGGTCTCCCGGGAGTTGGTGTGTTCGACGTGTCCCATCCTTGACGTCACCCCCTCCCGGGCCATCGGCCCTGAGCGGCAACTCCCCGCGCCCGCCTCCGCCGTTCGGCGGACCCGTGGTCGCTCTCAGGTCGCGCGGACCGGCGCGACGGACCGCGGCGCAGGTCACGACGGCAGGTGCGCCGCGCCGGGCCGCTGCGAGTCGGCGTCGAGAGACCTGCGGCCCGGCCCTGTACGCGCCGGGGGAGCGGGGTCGGCGTCCGGCGGGCGCCGGTGAGAAGACGATCACCTCTCGGGAGGAACGGCAGCACACCGAATGCCGCCCACCGCCGAAAGCTGACGTGCCGACCCCGCCCCCGGGCCATGTTCCTGCATCCGATAGGTTGTTGCAAGTAATGCGCAATAGGGGTTGGCTGTCCCCGGACGATCACCCGTACGGAAACGAAAGGGGACGTGCCTGATGGGCACCTACTCGCTTCCCGACCTGCCCTACGACTACTCCGCGCTCGCCCCGGCCATCACGCCGGAGATCCTGGAGCTGCACCACGCCAAGCACCACGCCGCCTACGTCAAGGGCGCCAACGACACCCTGGAACAGCTCGCCGAGGCCCGGGAGAAGGACCTGATCACCCCCACCGGCCTGGTGGGTCTGGAGAAGACCTTCGCCTTCAACCTCTCCGGGCACGCCCTGCACTCGATCTTCTGGGAGAACCTCTCCCCGGACGGCGGCGACCGCCCCGTAGGGGCCCTCGCCGATGCCATCGACGAACACCTCGGCGGTTTCGAGGCGTTCAGGAAACAGCTCACCGTCGCCACCACCTCGGTGCAGGGGTCCGGCTGGGGCGTCCTGGCGTGGGAGCCGCTCGGCCGCCGCCTGATCGTCGAGCAGGTCTACGACCACCACGGCAACGTGGGCCAGGGCAGCACACCGCTGCTGGTCTTCGACGCCTGGGAGCACGCCTACTACCTGCAGTACAAGAACGTCCGCCCCGACTACGTCACCAAGCTGTGGGACCTGGTCGACTGGGAGGACGTCGCCGCCCGTTACACGGCAGCGGCCGGCGCCTGACCTTCAGGCGGTCTCAGCCGCGCTTGACCGCCAGCCACGCGTCGAACGTCTGCATCCCCCGCGGGCCCGGCCCCGTGGGGAGCAGGCCGCCGCCCGCCATCGCCCGGCCGGCCGCTCCCGGGTAGCGGACCGGCAGCACGAAGCGGCGTTCCGGGCGGGTGGGGAGCAGGCGGCGGACCATGTCGAGGAGCCACTCCTCGCGGGGGCCCGCCAGCTCCGGGGCCATGCCCTGCGCGGGCCCCTCGGCCAACTCGGCCAGGGCTCGGGCCGCCTCCCGGACCGCGACCGGCTGGACGCGCATCCGCGGGACCACCGCCAGCGGGCCGGGCATGCCGTCCAGGAGCTGGTCCGCGAACTCGTGGAACTGCGTCGCCCGCAGCACCGTCCACGGGACCGGGCCGGCCGCCACGACCTGTTCCTGACGGATCTTGCCCTGGTAGTAGCCGTGGCCGACCCGCTCGATGCCGACGATCGACAGCACCACGTGATGGCGCACGCCCGCCCGCTCCTCGGCACCGAGCAAATGGCGCGACGCCGACTCGAAGAACGCCACGGCCTTCCTGCGGCTGAGCGTCTGTGCATTGGTCACGTCGATCACCGCGCCGACACCGGCCAGGGCGTCGGCGAGGCCCTGGCCGGTGGTGACGTCCACACCCGTCGAACGGGCCAGCACCACCGGCTCGTGCCCGGCGGCACGCAGTTCCCCGACGACGTGCCGCCCGGCCAGGCCGGTGCCGCCCGCTACCGCAACACGCATGCGATCTCTCCGTTCAGGCATTCAGGTGCTCGGTGCATCCCGCTCTACGGCGCACGGCGGGCGGACCTGCCGTACGCGACCACATCCGCACCGCACCGGCGGTCCGCACGGCACCGGCGGCCCGTACCGCACCGGCGGTCCGCACGGCACCGGCGGCCCGTACCGCACCGGCGGTCCGCACGGCACCGGCGGTCCGCACGGCACCGGCGGTCCGCACGGCACCGGCGGTCCGCACGGCACCGGCGGCCCGTACCGCACCGCCGGGGGAGCGGCGTCGCTCACGCGGCGTCCCGTCGCTCACGCGGCGCCCCGCCGCTCACGCGGCGTGGGTGACGCGCAGTTTCGACTGGCCGTGCGGCAGCTGCTCCCAGTCGTCCATGAAGCGGGCGGTGAGACCGTGCCGGGCGGCCAGCCGGATCAGCGTCTGGGTCCGGTAGTAGAAGTCCTCGCCCAGCACCTGGTGCTCGCGCGTCTCGGTGCGGTCGTAGGTGAAGTCGAAGAACCCGCCCGGGGCGAGCACCCGCCCCACGTTCGCCAGGCATTCATCGATGATCTCCAGCGTCGAGTGGGAGAAGACGCTGTGTGCGTGCACGACCGTGAACGCGGCGTCGGGGAGGAAGTCCAGCGTCAGGTTGTCGACGGGCGTCAGATACGGAAGCTTTCGCTGGAGCCCGTAGTGGACGAGGGTCTTCTTGGCCTCGATGAGAATGTCGGGGGAGATGTCGATCCCGTAGTAGTGGCCGGGCTCCAGATGGTCGATGAACCGCCAGCCGGCCCGCAGATTGCCGCACCCGATCTCCAGCATCCGGTCCTGCGGCTTCAGCCCGTGCTCGCACAGGTAGTCGAACTGCATCTGCCCGATGGCGAGCCAGCGGTCGTGGGAAGGCCCGCCGCCGACCGCCGCCTCCGGGCTTCTCGCGGTGTCGGAGGCCATCACCGCCCGGTAGTAGGCGACGTGGCCGCCGCGGTGACGCAGACGCAGCCAGGTGTCCCGGCCCGCCCGGCGCAGGTAGGGCAGCACACGCTGCGGATGCCGCAGCGCGTACCGCGCCTTGTGGCCGAGGCTCGACCGGTTCGTCGACAGACGGGATGCGGGTCGTTGCGGCATGACGGCCTCCGTGCCATCGGTGGGCGTCCCCCTTCCCGGATGCTAACCACGGGCGGCCCCACCGGGCGTCCGCTCACCCGTTCGGCACACACTCCGCCCGAGATGCCGGTGCGTCCGTCACCACCGGCCTCCACCCGGACGGACCGCAGGACCCGTTCGCAGACCACCGGCGCCCGTCCGCCTGCCCCCGCCCCGCCGACCCGGCCGAGGGCGTGTCCGCGGGCCCCGGCGCGGCTTCGCGGCATAACGTGTGGCATCGCGTTGGCTGGGCACTCCACCGCTTCCGAACCGCCGCTTTCCGAACCGCGCACGAAGGAACCGCCAGAACCGCCCGGGGGTCACACATGGTCACATCCACCGGCACGCCGGCGCCCGTTCCCGTAAAGGGCCGCACGCGGGGCCAGGTCGTCATCGTGTGGCTGACGACCACGGATCACAAGAAGATCGGGCACCTCTACCTGATCACGTCGTTCCTGTTCTTCGTCGTCGCCGGGGTGATGGCCCTGCTGCTCCGTGCGGAACTGGCCCGGCCGGGCATCCAGATCCTCTCGAGCGAGCAGTACAACCAGACGTTCACGATGCACGGCACCATCATGCTGCTGCTGTTCGCGACGCCCACCTTCGCGGGTTTCGCCAATGCCGTCATGCCGCTGCAGATCGGCTCTCCCGACGTGGCGTTCCCACGGCTGAACATGCTGTCGTTCTGGCTGTTCCTCTTCGGCGGACTGATCGTGCTGAGCAGCCTGTTCACCCCCCAGGGCGCCGCCGACTTCGGCTGGACCGCCTACACGCCGCTCAGCGGCGGCGAGCGCTCGCCGTACGTGGGCGGCGACCTGTGGATCATGGGCCTGGCGCTGTCCGGGTTCGGCACGATCCTCGGCGCCGTCAACTTCATCACGACGATCATCTGCCTGCGCGCGCCGGGAATGACGATGTTCCGGATGCCGATCTTCACCTGGAACATCCTGTTCACCTCGGTCCTGGTGCTCTTCGCCTTCCCCGTCCTCGCGGCCGCGCTGCTGGTCCTGGAGGCCGACCGGCGTTTCGGCGCACAGGTGTTCAACCCGGAGAACGGCGGCGCACTCCTGTGGCAGCACCTGTTCTGGTTCTTCGGCCACCCCGAGGTCTACATCATCGCCCTGCCGTTCTTCGGCATCGTCACCGAGATCCTCCCCGTCTTCTCCCGGAAACCGATCTTCGGCTACGTCGGCCTGATCGGGGCGACCATCGCGATCACGGCACTGTCGGTGACCGTGTGGGCCCATCACATGTTCGCGACCGGCGCGGTCCTGCTGCCGTTCTTCTCCTTCATGACCTTCCTCATCGCGGTGCCCACCGGGGTGAAGTTCTTCAACTGGATCGGCACCATGTGGAGGGGGTCACTGTCCTTCGAGACGCCGATGCTGTGGTCCGTCGGCTTTCTCGTCACGTTCCTCTTCGGCGGCCTGACCGGCATCATCCTCGCCTCGCCGCCGCTCGACTTCCACGTCACCGACAGCTACTTCGTCGTGGCCCACTTCCACTACGTCGTCTTCGGCACCGTCGTGTTCGCCATGTTCGCCGGCTTCCACTTCTGGTGGCCCAAGATGACCGGCACGATGCTCGACGAACGCCTCGGCAAGATCCACTTCTGGACGCTGTTCATCGGCTTCCACACCACGTTCCTCGTCCAGCACTGGCTCGGCGCCGAAGGCATGCCGCGGCGCTACGCCGACTACCTCGCCGCCGACGGCTTCACCGCCCTCAACACCCTTTCCAGCATCGGCGCGTTCCTCCTGGGCGCCTCGACGCTCCCGTTCTTCTACAACGTCTGGAAGACGGCGAAGAGCGGCAGACGCATCGATGTGGACGACCCCTGGGGTTACGGCCGCTCCCTGGAATGGGCCACCTCGTGCCCCCCGCCGCGGCACAACTTCACCACGCTGCCCCGGATCCGTTCCGAATCGCCCGCCTTCGACCTCCACCACCCGGTCGTCACACAGCTCGAAGCGGCCGAAACCGCCGGTCGGCGCGACGTCGTCGAACCCGGCAAGGGCGTGGCGCCCCTGAACCGGGACGAGAACAGCACAGAAGAATGAGACGCGACATCCCGCACCCACCGGGGCGGGCCGGCACATGGCGCGGGGGAGCGCCGAAGGGCGGTCACAGGAAGAGAACTGCTCTTCCCGAGGCCACTGCTGAAGAGCCGTCAGTGACCTCGGCGGACCCGGGCCGCCCTACGGGCCTCCGCGAGACCGCGGGCCTCGGCCGTCCTGCGCGACTCCTTCGGGGCCCGGGCGCCCAGACCCCGGAAGGGCGTATTGCCGCCGGCTGACCTGTCCGCGACAGGCGGCCGCTTCGCTCCCGTGATGCCCGCCAGCTTCTCCTCGCCGGAGCGCACCTGGGTGACCACCGGCCGGATCCCGGCATCGGACATCATCCGGTTCACCTCACGCCGCTGGCCCGGCGTGACCAGGGTGACCACCCGGCCCGACTCGCCCGCACGCGCCGTACGGCCGCCCCGGTGGAGATAGTCCTTGGGATCGGCGGGCGGATCGACGTTGACGACCAGGTCGAGCGCGTCGACATGGATGCCCCGCGCGGCCACATTGGTGGCCACCAGCACGGTGACCTCACCGCTCTTGAACTGGGCGAGCGTGTGCGTGCGCTGCGGCTGCGACTTCCCGCTGTGCAGCGCGGCGGCCCGGATACCACTGCCGCGCAGATGGCGGGTGAACTGGTCGACCGCGTGCTTGGTGTCCAGGAACATCAGCACCCGCCCGTCCCGGGCGGCGATCTCCGTGGCCGTGGCGTACTTGTCCGCCGGATGGATGTTCAGCACATGGTGCTCCATCGTGGTCACCGCGCCCGCCGCCCGGTCGACCGTCGCCTGCACCGGGTCATGGAGGTAGCGCCCGACCAGAAGATCGATGTTGCGGTCGAGGGTGGCCGAGAACAGCATGCGCTGCCCGCCCGGCCGCACCTGGTCCAACAGCTCCGACACCTGGGGCAGGAACCCCAGGTCGCACATCTGGTCCGCCTCGTCCAGCACCGTGATCCGCACCTGGTCCAGGTGGCAGTCCCGGCGCCCCACCAGGTCGGCCAGCCGGCCCGGCGTCGCGACGACCACGTCCACGCCGGCCCGCATCAGCGTCGCCTGCCGCCCGATCGACAACCCGCCGACCACCGTCGCCAGCCGCAGCCCCAGCGCCAGCGCGTACGGGGTCAGCACGTCGCTCACCTGCTGCGCCAGTTCCCGGGTCGGCACCAGGACAAGCCCCAGCGGCCGCTTCGGCTCGGCGCGCCGGCCCGCGGTACGGGTGAGCAGGGCCAGCCCGAAGGCGAGCGTCTTGCCCGACCCGGTCCGCGCACGGCCGAGGATGTCCCGGCCGGCCAGCGCGTCGGGCAGGGTGGCCGCCTGGATCGGGAACGGTTCACTCACCCCGGAGCCGGCCATCACCTGGGCCACTTCCGGGGGCAGTCCCAGTTCGGCGAAGGACCGCGCGGGCGGCGAACCGGGCGTCAGCGTCACCGCCGAAAGCTCACCCTGCACCGCCGTCGGCCGGGTTTCGCCGGCACCGAGGCGCCCAGCGGCTGACGGCTTCGCATTCATGGGGGACCCTTCCGTGGTCTGGCGCCCGGAACGAGCCGGGGCCCGCACCCCTTGGTACGGGCCCCAGAACGACGAAGCGTGCCCCCATTTTACCAGCGCGCCCCCCACCCCCTTTCGGGTCCGCCCGCCCCGGCGCAGGCCTCCGCACCGCTGCCGCCCCCGCGGCACCAGCACGGGACACCGATTAACGGTGACCCTCCTGCCTCCGGCAGGATGAGCGGCCATGACCGAGATCCGCACCCCCCGCCTCCTCCTGCGCCGCTGGCACGACGACGACCTCACGCCGATGGCGGACATCAACGCGGACCCCCAGGTCATGCGCTGGGTGGACGACGCCTCCCCGCTCGATCTCGAGGACACCGCCGAGGCGATCGAGCAGTGGGAAGAGGAATGGGACGAGGAGGGCTTCGGTCTCTTCGCCGTCGAACTGCTCGCCTCCGGCGAACTGGCCGGCTTCACCGGACTGTCCGTGCCCGAGTTCCTGCCGGAGGTGATGCCCGCCGTGGCGATCAGCTGGCGGCTCGGCTCCTCGTTCTGGGGCCAGGGATACGCCTCCGAAGCCGCCCAGGCGACGCTCGAGTTCGCGCTCCAGGACCGTGGACTCGACCGCGTCATCAGCATCAGCCGCGCCGGGGACGAGGCGTCCGAGAACGTCATCCGCAAGCTCGGCATGGTGCTCGAGCGCGAGACGGTGCACCCCGTGTACGGCTTCCCGCTGCGCGTCCACAGCATCGACCTCACCGAATTCCAGGCCTGAGCCCCGCCCGCCGAGCACGCGGCACCGCCCCGCGCCACTCCCGCCCCCGCCGGGCCCCCGATCCGCCGGCCGCCGTGCGTCACCCCCGCCCTCGCCCCGCCCCCGCCGCCTCCGTCCCGTCCCCGGTCTGCCGCGCCGTCG
This sequence comes from Streptomyces sp. Tu 2975, assembly GCF_009832925.1. Taxonomy (GTDB): domain Bacteria; phylum Actinomycetota; class Actinomycetes; order Streptomycetales; family Streptomycetaceae; genus Streptomyces. Next base: position 42,900 of record NZ_CP047140.1, on the reverse strand, counting down.
CCATGCCACGCCGCTGCGGCGCCGCGGGTTCCGGCAGGGTACGCAGCAGCAACCAGCTCAGCACGGGCATCACGACCAGCGGGGCCAGCGCCGTCCGCAGGGACGTCGCATCGGCGAGCTGCCCGATGAAAGGGCCGGCCAGGCCGCCGGCGCTGACGGTGAGACCGAGGGTGATCCCGCCGGCGGTTCCGACCCGCGAGGGCAGATAGTCCTGACCGAGGGTGACCTGCAGCGAGAACGGCACGTACAGGCCGGCCGACGCCAGCGCCACGAACACGTAGAGCGCCGGCCCCGGGACGGTGACGATCCCTGTGACCGCGACAGCCGCGGCCAGGTACGACCAGCGGGAGACGACGACCCTGTCCCAGCGCTCGGCCAGGTGCCCGCCCACCACGGAGCCCACCGCGCCGCCGAGGTAGAGCACGAACAGCGCCGCGGTGCCCGCCGCCGCGCCGCCTCCCGTGCGCTGCCGCGCGTAGAGCGCGATGAAGGTGCTCAGCCCGACGAAGACGACCGACCGGCAGATCACCGCCAGCGACAGCTTCACGAACGACACCCGGTCGTCGGCCCCTCTCACCACCACCGGGCCGGAACGCACGCCCCCGTCCTTCTCCAGCGCCTTCAGCACCGGCAGGCACAGCACGCTGCCGACGAGAGCCGGCACCACGAGCAGCGGCGACAGCCGCAGCCCTCCGCCGGCGACGACCGCGGTGACCATGAGGGGCGCGAACGCGAAGCCGAGATTCCCGCCGAGGGAGAACCAGCCCATCCTCTTGTGACTGCCCCGGCAGGCGAGCCGCGCGACCCGAGCGGCCTCGGGATGATAGGCGGCCACCCCCAGCCCCGACACCGCCACGAACACCAGCGTCCACCCGTAGGAGCCGCTCACACCGCTCCCCGCGATGCCCACCCCGCCCAGCAGCGTGCTCACCGGCAGCAGCCACGGCATCGCCCACCGGTCGGTCAGCACCCCGAACACCGGCTGGGTCACCGACGACAGCACCGACGCGGCAAGCACGATGCCGGACACCGCCGCGTAACTGTAGGCACGCTCGGCCACGAAGAACGGCACGAGCGACGCCACCGCGCCCTGGTACACGTCCACGCAGGCATGCCCGACCGACAGCAGGACCACCGACCTGTTCTTCCGCACGCCACCATCGTCGACGGCACCCCGGCTGTCGTACTTCCGATAAACTGCCGACCGATGCCGCAGATCCGCCACCAGCCGGTCGCTCCGACCCGGACCCAGAGCCTGGCCACCGGGACACAGATCGACGCCCACCAGCACGACGACCACCAGATCGTCTACGCAGGCCGAGGAGCGCTGACCGTCACGACCGGCGCCGGCACCTGGGTGGCACCAGCCACCCGCGCCATCTGGATCCCGGCCGGCACCGTCCACGCCCACCAGGCACACGGCGACCTGGAACTGCACCTCGTCGGCCTGCCCGCCACCGACAACCCGCTCGGCCTCCACACACCGACCGTGCTCGCCGTCGCCCCCCTGCTCCGCGAACTCATCCTCGCCCACACGCGCCCCCCACTCGACGACAGCCCCGAACGCACCCGCCTGCGCGCCGTACTGCTGGACCGACTGCGGGCCTCGCCCCAGCAGCCGCTCCACCTGCCCACACCCACCTCCTCCCTGCTCAGGGACGTGTGCGACCTGCTGCGCGCCGACCCCGCCGACAACCGCACCCTGGCCGACCTGGGCAGGACCGTCGGCGCGAGCGACCGCACCCTGTCGCGGCTGTTCAGGTCCGACCTCGCCATGACGTTCCCGCAGTGGCGCACCCAACTGCGCCTGCACCACGCACTGGTCCTGCTGGCGGACGACACCCCCGTGACCACCGTGGCGCACCGGTGCGGCTGGTCGTCCGCCAGCGCGTTCATCGACGTCTTCCGCCGGGCCTTCGGTCACACCCCCGGCACACACCACCGCCACCGCCCCCAATGACCCGGCCCGGCACCTGAAAGCCCGGCCCTTCGCCGCCTGGGCGCCTGAAGACTCCCTGGAACACGAGGCAGCCCGCGAAGCCACTTAAGAAAACAGAAGAAAATCGGGGGACCGTGTCGATCCGGCCGTGTCCCGTTCGTCGTCATGGTGTGCGGCACCCCGCCGCACAAGAAGACGACAGACCCTGAGGGAGTCCGACCATGAAGTACATGATGCTGATCAACAGCGGCGCGATCGACGCGAACGGCGGGGCCGCCGAATGCACCGTCGAGGACTGGATGACCTACGACAAGGCCGTACGCGACGCCGGCATCCTCGTCTCGGGCGAGTCGCTGGCCGACCTGGTCACCGCCACCAAGGTCCAGGTCGGCGCCGACGGCGAACGGACCGTCACCGACGGGCCGTTCGCCGAGACCCGTGAAGTCCTCGGCGGCTTCTACGTCATCGACGTGCCGGACCTCGACATCGCCCTCGACTGGGCCGCCCGCTGCCCCGGCGCACGCGGCAGCGGCTCGGTCGTGGTGCGGCCGGTCGCCGACTTCGGGGCCTGACGGCGATGGAGGCGCGGGCGACCGGCACGGACAAGGCGGTGGAATCGGTGTTCCGCGAAGAACACGGCCGGTTGCTCGCCTCCCTCGTACGCCGCTTCGGAGATCTGGACCTGGCGGAGGAAGTCGCCTCCGAAGCGGTCGAGGCGGCGCTGGTGCACTGGCCGGTCCAGGGCGTGCCGGACAAGCCCGGCGCCTGGCTGCTGACCACGGCCCGGCGCAAGGCCGTCGACCGGCTCCGGCGCGACCAGGCGTACGCCGCCCGCCTCGCCGTCCTCCAACTGGACGCGGACCGCGCCGGCCCCGCCCCCCGCACCGGCGTCACGGACAGTGAACTGCCCGACGAACGACTCCAGTTGTTCTTCACCTGCGCCCACCCGGCCCTGCTGCCCGAGGCCCGCGGAGCCCTCACCCTGCGCTGCCTGGCCGGACTGACGACACCCGAGGTCGCCCGCGCCTATCTCGTCCCGCCCGCCACCATGGCCCAGCGGATCGTACGGGCGAAGAAGAAGATGCGCGAGGCCCGGATCCCGTTCCGGGTACCCGACGCCGACGAACTGCCCGGACGCCTGCCGGGCGTCCTGCAGGTCCTCTACTCCATCTTCACGGAGGGCTACACGGCCAGCTCCGGCCCCGAACTCCAACGGCTCGACCTCGCCGAGGAAGCCGTCCGCCTCGCCCGCATCCTGCACCGGCTGCTGCCCGCCGAACGAGAGGTCACCGGGCTGCTCGCCCTCATGCTGCTCGTCCACGCCCGCCGCGCCGCCCGCACCGGCCCCACCGGCGAACTCGTGCTCCTCGAGGACCAGGACCGCGACCGCTGGGACCGCACCATGATCGACGAAGGCCTGGCACTCGTCCCCCCGGCCCTGACCGGCGGCCCACCCGGCCCCTACGGCGTGCAGGCCGCGATCGCCGCCCTGCACGACGAAGCAGCCGACCTCACGACCACCGACTGGCCACAGATCGTCGCGCTCTACGACGTACTGCTCACGCTCACCCCCTCCCCGGTCGTCGCCCTGAACCGGGCCGCCGCGGTCGCCATGCGCGACGGCCCCGAAGCAGGCCTGGCGCTGCTCGACGACCTCGCAGGAGAGGAACGGCTACGCGGCCACCACCCCTACCCGGCCGCCCGCGCCGACCTCCTCCAACGCCTCGGCAGGCTCCCCGAGGCCGCGGCGGCCTACCGGCAAGCACTCGACCTCGCCGGCACCGAACCCGAACGGGCCCACCTGCGGCGCCGACTGGACGCCGTCGAACAGGCCGGCCCGGACACCCCCACCCACCCATGACAGCCCCGCACCCGGGCGCACGGAGCGGCTCCCCGGCTCACCCACCCGGAAGCAGCCGGACCTCGGCCGCCGGCAGCCCCTTGATCCACCAGTGGTCGAAGCGCCGGTAGGCCGCCGGATCACGAGGGGCGAGGAACGCGACGAGCGACGCGGCCTCCACGGCCAGCTGCTCCCAGACATGACCGGGAAGCGGACGAAAGGCCGTGGCCTCGATCCCGCCCTCCACCGCACGCCACACCCCCGCGACATGACCGTCGACCAGCAGCGTCGGCAGCACGTCGCCGTTCACCCGCGTCACATGCCGGCGCCACTCGGGCGGAACGACACGGCTCCGGTCGGCATAGGCCAGCAGGACGCTGTCCCACATCGCCATCAGCCTCGGCGGCGCCGGAACATCCTCCGCCGGAAACAGCCCGCCGGGAACGTCGTACAACACCGTGCCGTCAGGCCCCTCCCACTGCACGAGCCCACCGCCCAGCGAAAGCACCGCCGCCCTGATACGGGCCCGCTGCACCATCGCGAACTGCGCCATGTCCGCCACCGACGCCGGCCCGAAGCCCTCCAAGTAGCGCCGGACCAGCTCCCGCAGACTCCCCGCGGCCACCTCCGGATCCTCCAGCACCGGCCGCTCACCCGCCGCCACGTACGACGGCCGCGTACCGAACGACCACGGCCCTCCCGTCGGCGCATGCCACAGCGGCACATACTGACGCAGCATCCGCTGCGCCGCCGACTCCATCGGCGCGCCCAGCCGCTCCTCGATCAGGCCCCCCATCTCGGCCACCGTTCGCGGCCGGTCGGCGAACTCCAGCAGATCCGCGACCAGTTCACCGACGTCGTCCGCTGTGAGCCCGGACGCCGTGAAACGGGCGTCACCGAGCCGGGAGCCGCGCAGCGTCGGCTCCATCGCCTCACGGAACGTCCGGTAGTCCTCGGCATGGACCGCGTGCAGGGTCAGCCGCATCAGCGTCGCCTTCACCGTCCGCAGACCGGCCACCGACGCGTCGAGCCCCGACGGATCGAAGCCGCTCAGCCTGTTCCACAGGGCGATGTACGGCGAAACGGGCTGCTGCGCCTGCAGGGCGACCACCCGTCGCACCCCCTCCGCGACGTCGAGCGGCTCACGGCCGAGCAGCAACTGCCGTGCGAGAGTGGCACGGTTGAGCCCGCGCGCGGTGATCTTCATGCGGGGATTGTGCCGGGTGCGGCCGCCGCCCGGCCCGGCGGACAACATCGGGCCGGGCGGGGCCGAAGGCTCAACGGGCCGGGCGCTGCGGGGCACTGGCCACCCCCGACTCCCGGCCGCTGAGTTCCGCGTCCAGGGTCTCCTGGGCGATGCGCATCGACTCGGCGTACTTCGGCTCCGACATCCGCTGCCAGGCCACGTCCGGCGCGACGTCCTCGGTCCGGCTCGTCACCCACCAGATGTTGCCGAACGGATCCCGCACCCTGCCGCCACGGTCGCCCCACGCACTGTCGACGACCTCGGTGACCACCCGTGCCCCGTGCGCGACGGCGGCGGCCACGGCGGCATCCGCGTCCGGAACGTAGATCCGCAGCAGTGACGGCATCACCGGCCAGTCCGGCCGCCGGTCGAAGGCCAGCACGACCGTGTCACCGACCCGGATCTCACCGTGACCGATCGTGCCGTCCTCGACCGGCACCCGCGCGAGCTCCTCACCCCCGAACGCGGCCGTGATGAAGTCGAGCAGCGCGCCGGTGTCGTCGGTGACCACCCACGGCGCGACACTCGTATACCCCTCGGGCACAGTGCGGTTCATCGTCCCGTCTCCTCTCCTGCCGGTCCTGCGGCTCTGCCTCACCTGACGACCGTAGAACGCGAACAGGTCGGATTCCGTCCTAGATACCCGCGCGACGTACCCGGCCCCTCCGCGCCTCCCGCGACACGACCCCGGACGCGACCGGACGGACGCCGACCCACGGCGCGCGAGCGACGGACGAGCCGGCAGCCGTACCGGGCCGGCGACCGTCACCCCGTGGCCCATGCCGTGCGACGCGCGGCGTGGGCAGGAGACGGGCCCGGGGAGTGCGAATCGGCAACCATGAACGCGGGTGTCCCGGCGATGGACACCCGGGCGGTGGGAGGAGGCGTTCGGTGGAAGCGGCAGAACGGGACGAGCGGCGGTTGGCGGCCCGCCACGAAGCGGCGCGGCTCGCCGCCGAAGGCGTACGGGCCGTCGCGATCAGCTGGGTCGACAACGCGGGCGTCAGCCGGGTCAAGACAGTGCCCACCGGCGGACTGCCGCAGGCCGCGCACCGCGGCGTCGGAATGTCCCCGGTGTTCGACGTCTACACCTCCGACGACGCCGTCGCCACCTCCCCGCACATCGGCGGCCCCGACGGCGACCTACGGCTCCTGCCCGACCTGGAGCGGCTCACGATCCTGGCGGCGCAGCCGGGCTGGGCCTGGGCCCCGGCCGACCGCTACGACCAGAACGGCCTCCCGTATCCGGCGTGCCAGCGGCACTTCGCCCGGCGCATGGTGCGGCTGGCCGAAGCGCAAGGCCTGGAGTTGCGGATGGGTTTCGAGACCGAATGGGTGGTCCTCAAGGACGACGGCACCGACGACCATGCCTGCCGGGGCCCCGCCTACGGACTGACCCGGGTGGCCGAGCTGTCGGACTATCTGCTGGCGGTCCACGACACGCTCGCCGCGCAAGGCGTCGAGGTCCTGCAGCTCCATCCCGAGTACTCACCCGGCCAGTTCGAGGTCTCCACCGTACCGGCCGACCCCGTTCGCGCCGCCGACGAGCTCGTCCTCGTCCGCGAGAGCGTACGGGCGGTCAGCGCGGCACACGGCCTGCGTGCCGCCTTCGCGCCGGTGGTCGTCGCCGGGCAGGTCGGCAACGGCTGCCACCTGCATCTCAGCCTGCGCCACAACGGGCGGAACCTGCACCGTGACCCCACCGCCGCCCACGGCCTGGCAGCCACGGCGAACACGTTCCTCGGCGCCGTCCTGGACGCCATGCCCGCCCTCTGCGCCATCGGCGCCCCTTCCCCTGCCAGTTATCTGCGCCTGATCCCCTCCCACTGGGCGGGTGTCCACCGCTGCTGGGGCATCGAGAACCGCGAGGCGGCGCTGCGTCTGGTGCTCGGCGAGCCCGACGACCTCGACGGCGGGCACGCCGAGCTCAAGCCCTTCGACGCCGCGGCCAATCCGTATCTCCTGGTCGGGTCCGTCATCGCGGTGGGTCTTCAAGGCCTCGGCGACGGCGGCCCCGCCCTGCCCGCCCCCGTGAGCGGCGACCCCGCCGGCCGCGGCGACCAGGAGCGGCTGCCGACCTCGCTCGGCGAGGCGCTTACCCACTTCGAACGGAACGGAACGCTGCGCGCGGCACTGGGGGAGGCGTTGTACGGGGCAGTGCTGGCTGTCCGGCGCGCCGAGGCGAAGGCGCTGGCCGAGCACAGTCCCCAAGCGCTCGCCGAAGCCACGCGATGGCGCTGGTGACGGGACGCCGTTCGGGCTTGCCGCCCCGGGTGGACCACCACTGCCACGGAGTGGTCCACCGTGACCTCGACCTCCCGGGTCGCGGTGACCGCCGGACGCGACCGGACAGACGCTACGGACCCACCGACTCACCGACGCTAACCCCAGGTGCGTGAGCACAGGACGAGCCGGTAGCCGTCCGGGTCGGCGACCGTCACCCCGTGCTCGTCCCAGTAGGGATTGTGCGCGCGCACCCGGGTGCCGCCGCAGGCCACCAGCCGGTCGACCAGGCTCTCCTCCACGGGGCCGCCCAGGTAGACCACGAACAGGTCGTCCACGGTCGGAGCCGGCTCCAGCGGGCGTTCGGGGTCACGGGTCAGTTCGAAGTGCCACAAGGCGCCCGGAGGGCCGACCATCAGCAGGTCGTGCTCGCCCGGGGCCCGCTCGGTGCTCCGCCACAGCACCGTGAGCCCCAGCCCGTGCACGTAGAAGCGTTCCGCGGCGGCGAGGTCCCGCGAAGGGCGGGCCACACGGACGTGTGTCGTGGAGTCGATCACGCCGACGCCTCCAGCGCGGTACGCCATACGGGGCTGTCGACGTAGTGGTTGTCGAAGCGTTCCGCGGACTCGGCGATCTCCTTCGGATCGGCCTCACCGCGCATCACCCGGCCGAGCAGGCGCAGGTAGTCGAACCGGCCCATGCCCGGGGTGAACACGAACAGGACGTCCGCCTTCGCGCCGGGCGCCGCGGCGAAGGCGTGCGGGGTACGCGGCGGCACGGCCAGGAAGTCGCCCTCGTGCAGGTCGGTGACCTCCTCGCCCACCAGAACCCGCAGAGACCCGCTGATCACGAAGAACAGCTCCGTCGCCCTGGTGTGGAAATGTGCCGGGGCCCCCACCGCTCCCTCGGCGAAGGTGGACCGGTAGGTCGTGAAGCCGCCAAGGGCCTTGTCCGACTCGCCGAGCAGCGTCATGACACTGCTCGGGTCGGCACAGGTCTCGGCATCCGAGCGGCGGGTCAGCACCGCCTGAAGGGGGGTGGTGGACGTGGATCCGGTGGGCGTTTCCTCAGTCATGATCACGACCTTATGGCCTGAAGTGCCCTGCGGTGCGGGTCATTTCGACGCCGAAACCCTGGGCCAGTCCGTACTGGTCATGATGAGGGGACGAGACCCGAGATCCAGGCCTTCGTCGCCGGCGGCCCGCTGCCCGACCAGGACGCCGACGAGGACGAGATCGACCGTCGCGTCAGGCAACTCGAGGCCGTCGTGGCGCCCGTCACGGCCGAGGAGGCGCAGGCTCTGGCCGGCTGCTTCGGCCCGGACGACTGCTACGGCGTCGCCTGGACGCTGCTGTACCTCGTCGAGACCGCTCCCGGCCCCGTCCCCACGGGGCCGCCGCCCGGCCCGGGCGCCGACGAATGGCACCACACACTCCGGAACCGGTGGGGGAGCGGAGAGTTCCCCGATGGCGGCCCGGCGACCTGAAGCCCGCCGGGCCGTCAGGCGTGGAGCAGGTTCCACAGTGTGCGGGCCGCGTGTGCCTGGCCATCAGTCCTCAACACCTCGGCAGGCGACGGTGCAAGCCGGGCACGATGCCCGAACTGCCGCTTGATCAGGGCGGCCCAAGCTCTGGACTTGCTCAAGTCCGGTTGGGCCACCGGTCGCCGGGGGCATCGTCGTCGCACACGCGACGCGACACGCACGCGTGCACAGACACACGGGGGACGACATGACCGACTTCCTGATCATCGCGGGCTTCGCCGTGATCGTGATCCTGCTTACCGGGGCCGGCGGGAAGAAGAGAGGCCGGAGCGGCCGCCGGGGCGGCGGCGGCGACGGCGGCGGTGGCTACGGCTGCGGCGGCGGTTTCTCCTGCGGAGGCGGCTCCTCGTGCGGCGGCGGGGGCGGCGGCGACTGAGCCGCCCCGGGCCGGGGCCGGCCCCGGCCCGGGGCAGCCCGGAGCGCACGGCCCTGTGAGGCCCGCTCCGTCTGCCGCCTCGACCGGCCAGAAGGCATCCGCGTTCCGACCCTGCGGGAGATGTACCTCGATCCGGACTTCCGGGTCCGCGAGGTCGCCGGTCACAGCGGACCGGCCCCCCCCTGTCCTGGCGGGAGGAGGCCATGGTGCGCCACGACCTGATCTCTCACCTCCGCCTGGCCGGCCGAGACGCCCCTCCTGGTGCTCGAGCAGCCGGGCGCGGGCAGATCAGTCCTCACCCGCGTCCTGGCCGCCTCCGCCGGCTTCCTGCCGTCCGCGTACCGTTGCGGGACGCCCACGCCGCCGGCGAAGAACGGTCCGCACGTGCGCGGCCACGGGTGCGCGCCCCGTCAGCAGCAGCCGCCTTCCCCCGCCCCCGCGACCGCTTCGAGACGGCAGAAGCAGGACGCGTCGATCGGTACGTCGGCCATGGCGGACGCCAGCTTCAGCTGCTGCGCCACGATCTGCGCCTCCGCCACCTTGCCCAGGCGCAGGAGACACTCGTGGAATCCGTGCAGCGCCCATACGTTGCCCGGGTGTTGCGAAGGTCGCGGCAGCGTGTCGTCGAGGCCCAGGTCCGCCCGGTAGACGGCCTCCGCCTCTTCCACGCGTCCCTGTTCGAGAAGCAGGGCGCCGTACGCGTGCCGGGTGGGCTGCATCCACCCCCACGGCTCGTCGTAGGGAAGGTTGTCGTCGAGTGCGATCGACCGCTCCAGCGCGGCGAAGGCGGCGTCGTGGTTCCCCTTGCGGTACTCCAGTTCACCGTCGAGCATCTCCGACGCGATCGCGAGGATGTCGATGCAGGTGTTGTTGAACAGCGTGCGTGACTCGGGTACGCGGGAGACGGCCGCACGGAACAGTTCGCGTTCGCTCTCCGCCTCAGGAATCCGGCCGGTCGCCGAGAGGGCGACACCGCGGGCGTAGTGGAGCATCGCCGTCGTCGCGCAGTACAGCTCCGGGTCGGCGGGCAGCGGCAGTTCCAGGATGTCGGACCAGCGGCCGAAGCGGATGAGCACGTGCACCCGCATGGCGAGGAACCCCTCCAGCCAGTCGGCCATGGGCGGACTGGGCACCCTCAGCAGCTCCTCCGGGATGGACGCCTCGAGCTGTGCGGCGGTCTCCAGCGCGGTCGCCGACCGGCCGAGGAACATCGCACCGTAGATCCTGAAGTGGTAGTTGTGCGAGCGGTACAGCGTGTAGAAGTTCATCGCACCGGCACGCGCGTAGTACTTCTCGTCGGCGGCGATCGCCATGGTGTTGTCCGACACCACACGCCGGTAGTCCCCGCAGAGCACCTCCAGGTGCGAGGGCATGTGCTGCAGATGCCCGGCGTCGGGTACGAGGCCACGGAGCCGGTCCGCCACGGGCAGGGCGGCCTCGGGGGTGGGGGACATCTCCATGAGGTGGACGTACAGGTGCAGGAGGCCCGGGTGCGTCTTCCCCCGCCCGGTGCCGATCGCCCGCTCCAGGACCGCCTTGGCCTCCAGCGTGCGGGCGCCTGCCGCCGGCAGCCCGGTCCGCACGTCCCACAGCTGCCAGGGCGTGAGGTTCATCTGCGCGTCGGCATGGAGTGCGGCGACATCGAGGTCGTCGGGAGCGAGTTCGTACACGGCGCGCATGCTGTCCGCGTAGGGCTCGTTCCACACCGAACAGTCCTCGACCGCTTCCGCCTGCGGATACCGGTACCGCAACGCCCGGATCAGGGCCTGCTCGACGGGGGTGGCACCGGCCGCCTTCTCGTGCGCGCGCTCGACGGCCGCGTGCGTACGCTCGACGGTCCGGGCCAGCTCCTCGCCGTCGAAGAACTCCCAGGGCTTGTTGTAGTTCGGACCGAGGGCGTAGGCGATGCCCCAGTAGGCCATCGCGCAGTCCGGATCCGCCGCCGCGGCGGCTTCGAAACAGGAGACGGCCTCCTCGTGATGGAAGCCGTACGACCAGCTCAGCCCGCGGTCGAACCACATCTGGGCGGACGGGGAGGGCGTCGTCACGGGGCGGGTGTGGGTGCCGAGGTCGTAGTAGTCCATCCGTCTCTCCTGAAGTACGGCCCGGTCGGGTGCCGGTCGAAGCGGTCAGGGGGCCCCGCCACCTTCTCCGAGAGCGACCTCGGCAGCTACACCCTGGAGTGCCCCGGCACCGACTGGTACATCACTGATCGAAACCGAGCCGTCGACCCGACCTCACAGAGGGTGCTCGTCCTCGTTGCCCGGTAGCTCTTCGGAGGCGGACGCCTCGCCGGACCTGTCGGCCCGCTCCGTGGCGTCGCCCGTCTTCTCACCCTCGGGCCGGCCCTTACCGTTCCGGCGCTTCTCCTCCTCGAGCTGTTTGCGGACCTCTTCCGGCTTGTCTCCGAGCTGGTTCACGACCCGCTCCCTGGTCATTGACGACATGATTCCGCGGCCAGGGTCACACAGGCCCGCACCACCCGCACCCGGACATGCCGACGCGGGCCCCGGGGGCCTGCACGGTGCGGTACGGGCCGTGTACTACACGCTCACCCTCCTGCCCCGATCCTCCGAAGATCGCATTGTGTGCGGAGAAAGTACGAGAAAAGACTAGGGAACGTTCGTTCCAGTGTCACTTCCCCGGTAGGATCGAAGCGTGAACGGGGAGGTTCCCATGTCTGAGCTGTTCGACGCCGTCGATGCCCTCATCGCCGGGCATGCGCCCCTTCCGCCCCCGGAGGAGCGGGAGCGGTTGCGCAAGGCGCACGGCCTCACGCAGGAGCAGGTCGCCACCGCGCTGAAGGTCCGCCGCGCGACGGTGGTGAGCTGGGAGAACGGCAAAACGGAGCCGCGACCGCCGCAACGCGACGCCTATGCCCGGCTGCTGGACCGACTCGCCGAGCTCTACCCCGCCACCCCTGCCACCCCCACCGCGTCGCCGCAGCCGGCCGAGCCGGCTCCCCAGGCCGTGGCCGGTCCGGCGCCGCAGGCCCCGGCTTCGCAGCCTTCCGCACCGCAGCCTTCGGCACCGCAGGCCCCGGCCGTGACCACGGACGACGACACCTCCGTGCCCACCACCGCGCCGGACGTGCCGGGGCCCGCCGGCGCCGCGAGCCCTACGGCGTCGCGGCGCCCGGCGGCGAAGAAGGCCACGCCCCGGCCCGCAGCGGCCTCGGCCGTCAGCGATCCGCGCTTCGCGAACGGCCCGCTCGCCGTCGTGGACATCGTGAACGAGCAGGCGTCGGCATACTGCGTCGGTGGCCTGGTCCTGGACGTACCCGCCAAGTCCCTGCCCGCGCTGGTCGACTGGACCTTGAACGAGGCGAAGCTCGGCGCCCCCCGGCTGAGCGGCAACGGCAAGGACGCCGACCCGCTCATCGTCCTCACCCCTGCCGCGTGCGAACGCTACGGCCTGCCCGTCCGACTCAGCGACGAGGAACGCACCTCGGGACGACTGCCGGAGGGCCACAAGATCATCAAGCAGCTGACCCGCGCCGACTGGCAGCTCACCCGGCGCGGATTCGGCCCCTGGGCCCGTATCTACCGCCCCGCCCAGGGCGGCAAGCGGGCGTGCGTCCAACTGTGCATCCCGTCGTGGAACGCTCTCGACGCCCGCAGCTGGGGCAGCGCCGGACAGCTGCCGGCGGCCGAACTCGCCCACCTGCTCGGCACGTACGCGACCCGCGTGATGACCCCGCGCGGCTCGACGGCCGTCACCGGCCTGGAGCTGATGACCGCACTCCACCCGCCCACCCGCGCGTCCGAGCCGGACGCCGACGGACGCCGGCACAGCGGGCACAACCCCGGCTCCCTCGGCAAGGAGCCGGTGGACTGCGCGCCGTGCGAGGCGCCCGACGGACACCCGCTCCTCGCCCACCTGCCCCGCTTCCACCAGCGCACCCCCGCCGAGATGCTGATGGAGGAGGCGTACGACTGGGCCCGCCCGCTCACCGACGACGAATGCGCCAAGCGGTACGTGGTGGGCATCGACGTCAACATGGCCTTCGCCGCGGCCGCCAACGGCACCACCGTCGGCCTGGGCGCACCCACGCACGTCAAGAATCCGACCTTCGACCCGAAACTGCCCGGCTCCTGGCTCGTCGACCTCTCCCACATCGAACTCGACGAGCGCCTGCCCTCACCGTTCACCCCCACCGGCCGGCGGCCGGAAGGACCGGCCTGGTACGCGACCCCCACCGTCGCCTACGCCGTCGAACTCGGCCACCAGGTCGCCCCCCTCGAGGCCTACGTGCGCTACGAGAACGGCCGCTACCTCGACGGCTGGTACAACCGGCTCCGCGACGCCTACATGGCCACGATGGCCGACCTCGGCGTGACCTCCACCCTGTCCCCGGCCGGCTTCCTCGCGGCCATGGAGGGCTACCGCCGGACCGACCCGCACATGGCGATCGTCCTCACCGCCGTCAAAGCGACCGTCAAGGGCGGCATCGGCAAACTCCGCGAACGCCCCCGCGGTGAGGGCTGGAAACCCGGCCGGCCGTGGCGGGCGCTCGCCCGCCCCACCTGGCGGCCCGACATCCGCGCCGCCGTCATCTCCAAGGCCCGGACCAACATGCACCGCAAGATGCTCAAACTCGCCGACGCCACCGGCCAGTACCCCCTCGCGGTCCTCTCCGACTGCGCCGTGTACCCCTCCGACGGCCCCGGCCCGCTGGACTTCCTGCCCTACAAGGACGACAAGCCACTGCCCGGCGGCTTCCGCCTCGGCGTCAGCCCCGGCATGGTCAAACACGAAGGCACGCAGACCACCCTGTGGGCCGAAAGCATCCACGAGGAACACGGCCAGGACGAGAACCTCGCCCGGTACATCAAGGACGGCCACGTCACCCACACGGACAACGGGAATTGACCGATGGGACAGCTCGCCGACAGTCTCGACCAGGCCGTCCACAAAGCGTTCACCCGCCCCATCCCCAAAACGGCCGGTGCCCGCATGCGCTACCTCGTCAAACAGCTCAAGTCCACCAGAGCCGCCGCCCAGCAACTCGGCATCACCCAGCGCACCGTGGAACGCTACGTGAAGGACCAGATCAAACAACCCCGCAAAGACCTCGCCGCCCGCATGGAGCACGAGGTGACCAAACGATGGCAGCCACAGATCCGCGCCAAGGCCAAACAGAAGGCCGCCACCACCGACGGCATCATCATCGACACCCGCGCCCGCTTCGGCTACACCGCCGCCCCCGGCACCACCGACGACGCCCGCCTGCGCCACCTCACCGTCGCCCTCCCACCCACCTACGCCGCCCGCCTCTTCGAAGCCCGCGACCAGGGCGCCACCGACCAGCACCTTCAGAACATCGCCGCCGAAGCACTCCAGGAGACCTACTTCAAGGACGGCGGCCGCCGCGCGTCCGGCCTCCTCGTCGAGTACACCGACGTCGAGCACATCGAGTTCGACCTCTAGGCGCCGCCGCTCGACGCCGGGGGACGACCCGCGACGCCGACAGCACCCCTTCCCGCCCTCGAACCGGCGCGCTGTTCGAGGGTGTGGCCTGTGCACCCCGCAAGGTGCACACCTACGGCCCCACATAGTGTGATCGCACCGTCTTCGCTCCCGGCCGGGGTGAGGCTGACCGGAAGGCACTTGGAACATGACTGGGCAACGCGACCGTTGGGCGGAACTGACCGGCGGCCGATCCGGAGAGGAATACGCTCAGCGTTTCGCACAACTCGCCGAATCAGGCCACGACATCCACGGCGAGGCCACCTTCTGCACCGCACTGCTGAAGCCCGCCGCCCGGGTACTCGACGCCGGCTGCGGCACCGGCCGGATCGCGATCCGACTCGCGGAGCTGGGCCACCACTGCACCGGCGTGGACGTCGACCCCTCGATGCTCGCCGTGGCCCGCCGGGACGCCCCCACGCAGGAATGGCTCCTCGGCGACCTGACCCGTCTCGACACCCTCGGCCTGGAACAGGGCTTCGACCTGGCGCTCGCCGCCGGAAACGTCATCCCCCTGCTGGCCCCCGGCACCGAACCCGTCGTCGTTCGGCAACTCGCCGCCGCCCTGCGCCCCGGCGGCCTGCTGGTCACGGGCATGGGACTGGACGCAGCACACCTGCCGCTGCCGGAACCGACGGTGACCCTGACAGAGTTCGACCACTGGTGCACCCAGGCCGGACTGACCTTGCGGCAGCGCTACGCCACCTGGAGCGGCGATCCCTACCACGAAGGCTGCGGCTACGCCGTCAGCGTGCACCGCCGCCCCGCCCCGTGAGTCCGCGCCTTCTGACGACGGTCCGGCCCGGGCACGCGCCCGAGTGATCCCCCGCCTTGATCGTCTGCCTCACACGTCGGGCGGCAGGGCGTCGGCCGCGACCACGCACCCGATCCGGAAACCGACCCCGGCGGGACAGAAAGCACTGGCCCTCGCCACGGGTGGCCCCTCGCGCCGTGCTGGACCCGCTCAGGCCGGCAGGACGTCCTCGCCCGCCGTCACGGGGACGACCTGCCCGGCCGACGGCGCCTCGGCCTTCACCGGCGTCCCGAAGTCCGACAGCGTCATCGTCGTCATGGCCTTCATACCGCCGAAGTACGACAGCCGGGCCTGGACGGCGCGCCCCTTCCCGTCGACCCACACGTCCGCGTAGACGGGCACGTCGCCGCCCAGCTTCTCGCGCACATCGTCCAGCCCCTGTTTCGACTCCGTCGTCATCCGGAGCGTCGCGGTGGCGTGGTCGATCGTGCCCCGGTAGTGCACCGCAGGGACGCCGTTCACCTGCTCCTCGCCCTCGTTCGACACCTGCCGCATCGCCTTCATCTGGCGGAGCAGGTGCTCGGGGTCGTTCAGCGGCGCGCGCAGGAAATAGCGGGTCAGGGCCTCGCTCCGGACGGCCGAGGCCCACTTGCCCTCGTCCACCGCCCGCGAGCCCCGCACATAGACGGTGTCGCCGACGAAGATCTCCTCGACGGGGTCCATGCCGCTGTCCTCGAGCTCCACCGTGAGCCGGCCCCTGTCACCCGCCAGGTCGAAGGCGCCGGCGATCGCGAACACGTACGTCGTGGGGCTGTCGGCGGACCGCAGCTCGATCTTCTCGTCCACGCGGGCGCTGTCCGCGCTCGTCCTCTCGATCGCGGCGCGTACGGCCGCCCCGTGATCCACGGCATTCTTCGCGCTCTCTCCCGAGTCACGGTCCGGACCGCCGGAACAGGCGGTGCAGAGCAGGAGGACAGCGGCGGAGAGGAGGTGGGCGCGGCGCATGGCTCTCCGAGGAATCGATACTGCGGCAGGGGGCCCGAAAGGGCCTGTAGATCTTCGCACGAAACCAGTGACAGGCCCCCGGGAAATCCGGCCCGGACACCCTGTCCCTCACGGCTCCTGACGCGTGCCGCCGCCCCCCGGCCGCCGGTCGTCACGGAGAACCCGGCCTCCCGTATCACCGCCCGCCGGTCTCCACAGACAGCACTCCCACACCGACGCCCTGCAACGACTCGCCCGACACGGCAGCTCGGTCGGTCGGCGTGTACGGACCCCCGGCCGAAAGGCATAGGTAGCTTCATACCGGGACAATGCCAGAGGGGCTGCCAAGCGCCGGCCGAACCCAGAGGTGCACCTGTCCGACCGGCCCACCGCCCCCACGAAGCACCCAGCTCGACGCTCCTCCGACGGGAGCGGAAGGCATCTCGACGATCAGCGGAAGGGACCGGCCAGAACCCGTGGGACCGAACATTGACTACAAGGCGTTGTTCGCGGCCACACCCAGCCCGTACCTGGTGCTGGGCCCGGACCTGATGATCGTCGGCGTCAACGACGCGTACCTGCGCGCCACCGGCCGCAGCAGACAGGACCTGGTCGGCCAGTACCTCTTCGGTGCCTTCCCGGACAACCCCGCGGACACGAACGCGGACGGAGTACGGAACCTGGGCGCCTCACTCCACCGCGTCCTGCAGACGAGGCAGCCGGACACCATGGCGGTACAGAAGTACGACATTCCTGTCCCGACCAGGCCCGGGGTGTTCGAGGAACGATGGTGGTCGCCGATCAACACCCCTGTGCTCGGGCCGGACGGGCAGGTGGCGTGGATCATCCACCGCGTGGTGGACGTGACCGAGTTCGTCCGCTCCCGCCCGCCCGGGCAGACCGTCGGGCCCCTGGGCAGACGGGAAGCGATGGAGGCCGAACTGTACGCACGGGCACGGGAACTGCAGCGGCTGAACGAGGAACTACGCCAGGCGCACGCCCGGGAACGTCAGATCGCCGTCGCATTGCAGGAAGCCATGCTGCACTCACCCGACCTGGACCGGCACCGGAACATCGCGGTGCGCTACCTGCCCGCCGTCGGGTCGCTGAACGTGTGCGGCGACTGGTACGACATCGTGGACCTGCCCGGCGACTCCTTCGGCGTCGCGGTCGGCGACGTCGTCGGCCACGGCTTGGAAGCCGCCGCGGTCATGGGAATGCTCCGCAGCGCGCTGAGCGCCGCCGTCCGGGCCCTGCACGAACCGGCCAAGTCGCTCGAAGTCCTCGGCCTGTACGCACGCTCCGTCGAAGGAGCCGTGGCCACCACAGCCGTCAAGGCCGTGATCGACACCAGCCACCAACGGATCGCCTACAGCAGCGCCGGCCACCTCCCACCCGTCCTCGTGCACCCCGACGGCACCTGCGACCTGCTGGACCAGGCGACCGACCCACCGCTGGGCGCCCGCCCCGAACACGTCCCCCGCCCCCAGGCCACACTGCCCTACACCCCCGGTGACATCCTCGTCCTCTACACCGACGGGCTCATCGAGCGCCGCGACGAGGACATCGACGTCGGCCTCCAGCGCCTCACCGACACCCTCGCCGGTCATGTCCACCTGAGCCCCGACCGCCTCGCCGACGCCCTGCTGGGCCGCCTCGGCGTGGCCGGCGGCGCCCTCGACGACATCGCCCTGATCGTCGTGCGCCTCTGACAGCACCCCGAGGCCGCCCGGGCCACTCCTCCACGCCCTGGGCGGAACCTGCTCGACCTCGGCGGTGCGCAGACCAAGGGCGGTGATGCAAGCTCGAGCTCGAGCCTGCCGGGCGACGAAGCCTCCCGGGACGTAGGGACCTTTGAGGCGTCAGTTCATCAGCAGCAGACGCGTGTTCGCCACGAGCTTCCGGTTCACGCTCGTGCTCTGCACGAAAATCGTGAAGTCGTCGTTGTGATCCGGCTTCACGCGAACTTCGCTGTCCGGCAGGCCGAGCAGGGTTCGGGCCTCCGGCCCCGCGTACACCCGGTCCGTCTTCTTCTCCAACACCGCGATCTGCTTCCGCGCCTGGATCTTCTCCGACTTACCCAACTGGTAGAAAGCGCCACCGGTCCGGTAGGTGTGCCCGCACTCGATGACCCACTCCCGGATCGCCGCGTCACGAGCCACCGGGATCAACTGGTACTCCGACGGCTTCACCGGGGTGAGGCCGGCCGCCTTGATGGTGTCCTTGTTGACTGCCTCCGCACCCGTCGAGAACACCGCCCGCGATCCCCGGATACCCTTGGCGCGGCCCACCATGAACTTCTCGGTGGCCTGCCGGATGACCTGCCCGGCCTCCTCCAGGCCCTGCGTGCTCGTGGCGTCCCAGATGGCTATGTTTTCCTTCGGGAAACCGCACTGCATGGCCTCGCGCTTGCCCATCTGGTCCGGCACAAGGACCGCCAACGTCCAGTTGTCCTCCTGCGCCGCGATCATCCCGGCCACGGCTTGCACCAGTTCACGCGGATCCCTGCCAGGAGCGTCCGGGCAGCGGTGACTGGCGTTCTCCTGCCCGTCGGTGAGTACGAACGTCAGGAAGCTGTGGTCCCCGTACAGTTGAGCCGTCTGCGCCAGCTCCCGCTGTGACTTCAGCGCGGCCGCCAGCAGAGCCGTCATCCCACCGACCCGGTACATCTGCTTCAGCGACGGCATCCGCAGCACGTCCTTGTCGTAGATGACGCACTCCACCTTGTCCGCGAAGACGTACACCGTGACGCGGGTTTCCTGGTCCAACTCCCTTGATCGGCGGGCAAGGTAGGCGATCTGCTGGTCGGCGACTTCGACGACCTTGCCGCTCAGGTGCGACATGGACGAACTGGCATCCAGCACAAGAGCAACGTGATTGATGTAGTTCTGGGCTCCGGCCATGACAGCTCCCCCTCATTCCGACTCGATGCTCCTACCGTCTCACCCACCACTGACAATCGATCTTGGCTCCTGGACCGGATCAAGAGCCCACCTGGTGAGGCTGCCCGAGCTCATGGGCATGCTCGACCTGCGCGACGAGCACGCCCAGCCGCAGGCGCCCGAACTGGCAGCAGAACTCCGGATACGCGTTTGCCTGCGGCCGCCCACGTGACAGCCTTCGCTGCCGCTGCCGCTGCCGCTGCCGCTGCCGCTGCCGGTGCCGCCGTCGGCTGGCTCCCGGCCCTGAGTCGCGCGTACCGTACGGCGGCGGGCGGCACCAGTGCGGGGTCGCCCGTCGCCGTTTGCGTTCTCCGGTTCCAGGCCAGGCCGCCTGGGTGAGCGTCGAATGCTTTCTGTACGGGATCCTCGCCGGTCTCGCTCCTCGTCCTGCCGAACGAGAGGCCAGGAAGCGTGTGGTGATCCGGGCAAGCGTGTTGCAGGCAGGGTTGCTGCGGTGCGCAGGCGAGGGCTTCCATCGGTTCATGCCACGCGCGACAGGCAGCAAGGGCAACCGGCTGCACCGGTGGAACTGCCCAGTGTCGAGCAGGGCTTGGAGGTGCTGGAACGAGAGAATGGAACAGGCCCCGACGTCACGGCTACGCGGCCCGGGCATGCTCCGGCGGCGTCCTCCCCAGCTGCATACGGCGGAGGAACTACGCAAGAGCCCAACCCGGCAGCGCAACTGCGCTCTGTGCGGACCAGGCCCGTTCTGACGGGCGCGCTTGCCGAAGCCCTCCGACCTGTCTTCGGTCGACCTGCTGGCAGGTTCTGTAGAACGGCTTTACGCCGGCCTGCCACTCGACCCTTCACCGGCGTACCGGCCCTCCATGTCTGCCGGGATCCGGTCGCGGCGCGGTTCAATGGCGGCCATGATGCGTAGAACGTCATCCACCGCCGTCGTCGCCGTTGTTGTCGCGGTCACCTTCGCCGCCCTCACGTCGTGTTCCTCGGATTCTTCGGACGGGTCCCCCGCCGAGGGCCGGCCCAGTGGGTCCAGCTCTGGGCAATCTGCGTCGGACCCCCGGCCGACTCCCACAGAGACGGCCACGCCGTCGCCCTCGCCGACCGGGCCGTGCGCTGACGGGACGTGCGAGATCGAGGTCGCCGTAGGGGACGTCGTGACAGTGCCGGAAAAGTACGGCCTCGGGCCGATCGAGGTGACGGCGATCACCGGCGGCGAGGTCGAGATGGTCGCACCGCTGACGGGGTCGGGCTACAGCATTTCGGGCTGCTCCGGTGGCGGCAGCGTGTCCTCGGAGGGCAGCGGCGGCGTCCGGCTCAGCTGCGGCAAGGGACCCGCCGCGACCATCAACGACGCCATGAGCCTGGAGGTCGCAGAGATCCTGGACACCACCGCCCTCCTCCGTATCGAACCCGTCGGGTGACGTACGACTCGGCCTCGTGGGGCAGGATTCGTAAAGGGGGCCGAGACGGCGCAGGGCCAGTGGGCCAGTGGGCGGCCTCTTCTGACGTCGGGACGGAAAGGGCCTTTTGCATGCGCAGCTCAGGGCGGCCATTACTCAGGGTCCTGGCCTGGGGCCTGTTCATCCTCGGCATGACCACGTTCTTCATCAACGCCGAGGCGCTCATGAACGGTAACGCCGTCGAGTGCGACGGCAGCCCGATGAGACCCGGTCAGTGGTGCGTGAGGGTAGGCGGCGAATCCCACAGCTATGACGAGGAGAAGAAGAACGAAGCCCGTGGAGAACTCGTCGGCTACGCCGGGGTGGGCCTCGGCACCCTCGGTATCGCCGTCTTCATCACCAACGAGATCACCACGCGACGGCGTTAAGTCCGTCTCTGAAAGCGGCCGTGTCCGGGATGCTCGAGGTGTCCCTGGCGGACGAGTCGTCTCAGGCGGGAGCGGGTGGTGATGCCAGGGATCAGTGTTCCATGGAGCGTTGGGCCTCTCGCGATTGACGCGGGGCGCGAATACCCTGCTCCTCATGGAGGACCTCCTGTACCCCTTGGCACCCGAGGAAGACCTCCCCGAATTGGGGACCTACAACGCCATCGGGACGATGCTGCTGCATAACTCCCGTGCCGATGAGAGCGGGGGTTCTTCGCCACCTGCTGGTTCATGGTCATTCTGCCGGTCGTCCCGCTCAGTCGGTACTACGTGCGGCAAACCGGGTACAGCGATGAGAGCGGGCTCTTCTCCATCAGGACGACCACCAGCTACAAGATCGTCGGCAGGTCCCGGGTCCGCTGGATCGAGGTCGTCCGAACCTATCTGGTCTGGTGGATCGTCATGCCGGCCGCCTTCGTCGGGCCCATCGTCGCTGCCGTTGGGCTGGGGTGACGAGAACGCCGGGCTCTACGCAATGTTCGTCTCCGTCGGGCTCGTTTTCCTGCTGCTCACCTTGTTCTTCTTCTACGGGAAGTTGTGGAGACCCGTCCGCGAAGTCCGCTGGGCCGAAGCCGCGACGGGCGGGACGGATGGCCGAAGCTGGCAAGGGCTCGCCTCGATGCTGCAGATCGCCGTTCTCATGGGGCTGCTCGGCTTCTTCGTCGGGGTCGTGATCCTCTTCACCGCGCTGGCCCTGGGCGAGCTCCCGTCACGCCTCGACCCCGAGCCGAACCCGTACGCCAATACGCTGCTTCACCCCGCGACCCTGCTGGCCGGGCTGCCCGTGGTGACGGGCATGGTCACTCTCGCCGTACTCGCGAGTCGCCGCCGGCGCTGAGAAGGGCGGGCCCACGGCCTGCCCCCGTGCTCAGTACTGCTTCTCCGCGCACCCGTTGCGGCTGCCGTCCTGGCGGCAACGGGCCACAGCAGGTTGTCGCGGGTCCGGATGTCGTAGGCGCCGTCCGCCGTGATGCCCGCTTCGCGCTGGTCTGGGCGAGGGCGGTCCGGGTGGCGGGCCGAAGGAGCCGTCCTGCTTGATGTTCTTGCCCTAGCAGCTGATCAGGGTGCGGAGCCGTGGGCTGTGCCCTTGCGGGCGATCTTCGGTGTGATGCCGCGGGTCCAGAGCCAACTGGTGAGCACCACGCGGACAGCAGAAGCGTGAGGGCTGTGCAAGGTTTCGGCTGGACCTCTCGCCGGGGGCAGGGCACTACGGCTGCCTGTCCCTGACGCAGTCCCATCTGCGCGCCCGAGCGACGTCACAAGGTCAACCACAACTATCAGCCATCCACCCTGTAACAGCGGGTGGCTGCCCACGGATAGGCCGGCCCCACCTCTACTCCGGAGCTGAACGCATGGGCCGCCCTTTCGGCTGCCCCTGGACAGAGGCTTGATTCAGGCAAAGCTTCGATTACGCACTCTGCAGTTGATCTCTGAGGTTACTGTCGCGGGGCGATCGCCTGGCACGGCCGACACCGGCTTGCGCTGCTTTGGGGGAGGCGAGCGCACCTCCCTCCGCATGCCCATGTGCACCCACCGGGGTGTCACCTGACAGAGGAGGAAGTCATGCACGTGAAGAACCGCCGTCTGGCACGTGGACTCGTGGTGGGGGCCACGCTTCTCGGCTTCGCCGGAGCCACGCCCGCCTTCGCCGAAGGCAGCTGGAGCTCGTACATAGACAACTGGACATACGGCAAGGAATCTCGACGCTGGAGCGACAGCAACAGCGATGCGGCGAGCACGACCGTCACCTTCTCCGGCTGCAGCACGGACTCCGGCCGTTTCGGAGCCGCCCAACTGCGGCTCGCGAAAGACGTGTTCGGTCCCGATGACGACCACGGCCTGAGAACCAACTACTGCAACACGGTCTCGTGGGGCGACAAGTCCAGTGGGTCGTACTACTTCAAACTCGACGGCTTCACGTACGGCAGCTACCTCGACGTCAACAGCGTCGTGACCAGGTACTGACCTAGACATACCTTGGGGTGTCCCGGCTTTGCGCCGGGACACCCTTCGACGCCACTCGCCCTCGACACCAATGCCGTTCCTGCCTTGCCAGATCGGCGGATTGTGCCCCACATGGCTCTGGTCTTCACCGATCTCTGCTTCCGCTACGGTCGCAAGACGGACGTCTTCACCGGTCTTGACTTGCGTATCGACAACCCGGCCACCGTACTGCTCGGCCCCAACGGCGCCGGCAAGTCCACGCTGATGGCTTTGGCCGCTTCCCAGTTGACGCCCGTGCGGGGGCAGGTCAGCTGGCGCGAGGTATCGCCGGCGGCCCGGCGCAACCAGGCCGCCTACCGCAAGTCTGTCGCCTGGATCCCGCAGCAGATCACCCCGCTACCTGGCCTGACTGTCCGTGAGCAGGTCGCCTATGCAGGCTGGCTCAAAGGCATGTCGCGCACCGCTGCCTGGGACGCGTCCGCCGAGGCCCTGGAACGAGTCCGCCTCACGGAATTGAGCAGCCGCAAGAGCCACCAGATCTCAGGTGGCCAGCAGCGCCGGATGGGTATCGCCGGAGCCCTCACGCACAGCAGCGAACTGATCTTGATGGACGAGCCGACCGCCGGCCTCGATCCCCAGCAACGCGCCGTCTTCCGCTCGCTCGTGGAAGAGCTCAGCAACACCATGCAGGTGGTCGTGTCGACCCACCAGACCGAGGACCTCGCCGATCTATACAGCCACGTCGTGGTCCTCGACCGCGGCACGGTCCGCTTCCAGGGCACTACCGGCGCCTTCGACGCCCTCGCTGAGGGCGTCGATTCCCCCGAGGTCGGGCAGAGGCCGCCTACGCCCGTCTCGTGGGCCAGGAGGCGTAACCGATGCTGCTGCGCACGACTCTCCGCTCCTCATCGGCCACCTATGTGCTGCCCTTCCTGCTCGGCTTCGTGGTCGTCGCTCTTGGCGACGACCTGTCGGCCTGGGTCACTCCCCACTACTGGCCCTCGGCCACCGGAAGCGCCACCTTCGCTCTTCCGTTTGTCAGCGCCGCCTGCGCCGCGAGCGCAGCCTGGGAGGCAGCGCGACTGCACCGCGGGGGAGTGTTCGACCATGCCCCCGTCCGGAGCCCGCTGGCCATCACGCTGCCCGTACTGCTTCCCGTGACGGTCATGGGCTTTCTCGGCATGGGCACCGCTCTGCTGCTGGCCGCATCAGCAACTGACCCCGGCTTCGGCATGCCCCACCTCGGCATCCTCCTGATCGCCCTCGCCGTCGTGGCGGCCAACACCCTCGCCGGGTACCTCCTCGGGCGCCACATGTCCGGCGTCCTGGCTGCACCCCTCGCGCTCATCGCCAGCTTCTTCCTGAACGCCTACCCGTCCGCCTGGAGCATCAACTGGCTTCGCCATCTCGTCGGAGGAGGCCTCGACAGCTGCTGCTCCATCGACACCATGGTCGACAGCCGAGCCCTCTGGAGCGCCGCAGTGTTCACCGCTGCCGTGTCTTTGGCCGCAGGGCTGATCATCCAGCGAAGAGATCAGGTACGCGCCCGGGTCATTGCCGTCGCCCTTGTCGTGTCAGGGTTCGGCTGCGCCGCCTACATCGCCCGCGACCTCGGTCCCGAGCCCGTCGAGGCGCGCCAGACCGGCGCACTGATCTGCGAAGGACAGCAGCCTCGTATCTGCCTGTGGCCCGAAGTGGACAACCGGCCGCTCGTACAGCGCGAGACCACCAAGGCAGTGGAGCGGCTACGAAAGGCGGGGATCAGCGTTCCCGACACCCTCACCATGGCGCAAAAGCCGCCAGCCGGAGCGGCGAAGCTCGGCATTCCGACGAACCCTCGCCTCGCCCACATCCCGTCAGGCGTCGTCTCCGGGCTCCTGCCCGAACCCCCGCCTGCGCCTTGCACGGCGAGCCGTATCCGGCCATCGAAGCCGCTGGCCCGGTCGCGGCCTGGTTGCACGCCACCGCCGGTGAGCCCGCCGACAGCGTCGCCGGCCGATTCGGGCCCAAGGAAGCCGGCCTGGCCGCGGCCGTCATGAAGGAACCACGACAGGCCCAGCTCGACTGGTACGAGCGCAACCGCAAAGCCATGCAGTCCTGCAGCACACCGCCCCAGCTCGCCATCGCCAAGGACACACGATGATCTGGTGGCTCAAGTTGCGGGCCGTGCCCGCACTCGCCGCAGGAACCACCGCGACCTTCCTGATCGGCTTGCTCATCGGCAGCTCTGAGCTGCCCGTCCCTGCACTAGCCGGACAGGCAGGTCACTTCCTGGTCGGCCACCTCATCACTCTGGTGCCCGGTGTCCTGCTGCTCTACGGGGCCGCACGCGCAGACCGGCGCACAGAGCGCATCGCCACACGTCCCTTGACGTCCTGGGACACCTGCCTGGCCCTAGGAACAGCGGCAGTAGCCATGACGGCAGCTGTCCTCTGCCACCTGCTGTGGCGTACAGACATCACCATGGTCCTCGGCCGTAACATCGCCGGATACATCGGCCTGGCACTGCTCCTGGCACCTCTCCTCGGCCATCGAGTAGCGGCTGCCGCCCTGGCGACCGTGCCCCTCATCTGCGCAGCGGCCGGATGGGGCCTAGGAGGTCGACCGCAGCCGTGGGCTTGGCTGCTCTACCCCGGCAACTCCCTTCCCGCGCTCGCCCTCGCAGGCGCAACACTCTGCGCTGGCACGGCAGCCACTGCACTGATCGGGAAAGGCGCCGCTCCCCTGATCGCAAGAATCCAGTAAGTAGCGCACACCGACGAGGCCCGCCCGGCCCCGGCCGACCGGACGGATCGAAGAACCAGCACCCCGCCCGAAACGGCGTGGGCCGCATCCTCGCCACCGGCAGGCCCACAGCCGTTGTAGAGATGAACGAAGCCAACTGTGCCGCTGTCGGCCGCGCGTCGTAACGGGAAGCACCACCTCGGCTGCCGGACGCTGTACCCACCAGCGGAGGCGTAGCACGCGACAGACGCCGATCAGCGGCCGGGCGTCAGCCGATGCGCTGCCTCGGCGCGTATCTCCGGGACGAACAACGGCCCGAACGCAGTGTCACAGTCGAAGCCACGCGCAATCTCTCGCCACAGAGGAAGCACGAGGACGACAGCCACTTGAAGCGCACGCGCAGGTTCCGACCTACGCCCAGATTTGGGCGGTGAGCACCACCCGCCGCCCCTTGGACACCGGCCCCCGCGTCGAGCGGGCCCTCTCGTCGCGGGGCGCGGTTGCCGGTGTCGGTGCCGCATCATGGGCGGGGTTGCCGCCGGGGCCGATGAGTTCAGGGTCGATGTCTCCGGGCGATGCGGCCGCGTCTCTTGCCAGGGCAGCAGCGCCCGTGCGTCGTCGCCCGGTTCGTCCAAGAAATGCTCGACCGCTCGACCTGCTGCAGATATATCCGGTTTGCTAAGTCGCTAGCTTTGACCCATGCTGCGCACGAGATTTACCGAGATGTTCGGTCTCACCTATCCGGTGATGGCTGCCCCCATGGGCTTGCACAGTGGCGGGACACTCGCCGCCGCAGTTTCCGCTGCCGGCGGGCTCGGCTCCTTCGGCGGTACGCATCCGTCGAAGGGGCCAGACTGGATCCGTGCGGAGATCGCGACCATCCGCGCCACGACGGACCGGCCGTTCGGTGTCGGCTTCATCACGCCGTTCCTCTCCTTCACTGGGCCGCTCTTCGACGCCACGCTGGAGGAGCGGCCAGAGGTCGTCGCGCTGTCGTTTGCTGACCCCCAGCCGTGGCTCGCCCGCGCCAGGGACGCGGGAGCCCGGGTGATGTGCCAGGTCCAGAACTACCAGGACGCGGAGATGGCTGTCGCCGCGGGTGCCGATGTCCTCGTGGCGCAAGGTACTGAGGCTGGTGGCCATACCGGGACGATGGGCCTGTTGCCGTTCCTGGCCGGGGTGGTGAGACGGTACCCGGATGTTCCGGTGTTGGCCGCAGGCGGCATCGCTGACGGTCGAACGCTTGCGGCCGTCCTCACCGCTGGTGCAGACGGTGCCTGGCTTGGCACGGCGTTTCTTGCCACGCCCGAGGCGGTCGAGGTGCACGACATCCACAAGCGCCTGATCGTCGAGAGCGATGGCAGCGACACCGTATGGACGCGGGCCTACGACATCGTGTCGGGACTGCCCTGGCCAGCGACCATCGGCACGCGAGTCCGCCGCAATCGGTTCACCGACGAGTGGTCAGAACGTGAAGCAACGCTGCGGGAATGCAAAGAGGAATTCGCACCCCCGGCAGACAGCAACCCCTTTGAGGCCCCGCCCGACCTCGACACGGGCGCGATCCTCTACGGTCAGTCAGCGTCCTTCGTCGACGCCGTCCGCCCCGCTGCGGACGTGGTCCGCGCGATCAGTGACGAGGCCGAGGAAATTCTGGACTCGCGGCCTCGATCGCTGCTGAGCTGACCGACAATGTGAACGGCGAGGCTGGTCCGAAGCAGTGGGTCCGCATGCACCCAGGCGATCAGGCGTGGACCGGAGGGGGGACTCGGTGCCGCGCTCCCGGCTCTCCCCTGACCATTCGAGCCGCGATCGGGGCGAACCACATGGGCAACTTGGGCACGGCTGCTACGAGGGCCGCACCACCGTGCCGCACCCGAGCGAGTGGCCGGGCTACCGCGCCCATGATGGCCCGCATGCTCGGCCACGCGACACCACCGTGCGGCCTCGCCGCCGAGGTCAAACCCGCCTCGACTGCCAGCCGCCCTGACGGTCGCTGGCAGTCACGCGTTCGCGGCCACGACAGTGCCGTCATTTCTCTTCGATATCGACCGACCGGCTGATCACCAACTGCCTCCGGAATCCGTTGACAAGCGCTGTTCCTGGAGAGGTTCTGGCTCAACTTCTGTGAAGCAGTCACCGAGCGTTGCAAGCCGGTGGGGTGAACGCCTCGGTGGCCCGGGCTGGATTCGATCCGACCCCACCGGGTTAGGGTGCTGATTCGCTAAGCGAAGGGATCCGACGTGCCCAACAGACCACGGCCGCAGGAAGCCCTCGCTTTCCTGCGGGCCGAGCTGGCGACCGGGCAGTCGGAGATGACCGAGTGGACCACTCGGGGGGCATGGCTGGCCTTCGTGCGTTTCGGGCGGAGACGCTTTGACACAGCGCCGACGCCCGACTCCGACGGCTTGCTCTTTCAATACGGCACGTACGCCTTCAGCGGGCGGCCGATGTTCACTGTGGACCTCACGCGGCAGTTCGGCGTCACCGACGATGACGGCGAGCACGACCACTACGTGCAAGTTCACTGCGAACTCCGCTACGAAAGGTCGTCCTGCCGGACGGCGTCGAGCCAGTCGGGCAGACGCTGGCCCTGGCGGTCGGTGAGCATGGTCGCGAAGCACCGGACGTGCTGTGTGAGTGCGTCGAGTTCGGGGCAGTGGGCTCGGACGGTCTTGAGCTGGAGCTGTCTCAGCGAGACTCTCCGGACGGCGGAGGATCCATCCCGCGACGGCCCGGGGAGAGGGCGGCCGGGCCGTCACCGGCCGCGGCGAAGTCCGCTTCGTGTGCAGGTAGGCGCGAACGCGTCCGTAGCTGCCCTTTGGCGTAGGACTGGTCCGTCCAGCCCGCCTTCGCGATCACCTGACCGTGAATGGACTCCTGAACCTGATCGGTGTAGACGGCCGCAGCGTGTCGAGCAGATCGGCCTCGGCGGCCTGGATGTGCGCGGGCGCCTCAGTGCCTGTTTCACATTTCCTGACCCATGTCAGTAGCTCGCGCTCCGCAACGCGGTCGGGGTGCCGGACCGCTGACTTCACCAAGCCAGCGGGACCGGAGCCGGGTCACGAGCTGGACGCCGACCCGTCCGCTCCGTACCGGAGGCCGTCGAGGAGCAGGTCGAGGAGGCGGCCGGCCCGTTCGCGTTGGTCGGGAGCGCTGGTGATCAGCCCGATGCCGGCCAGGCTGAAGCCGACATCGAAGGGGTCGATGTCCGGGCGCAGGAGACCGGCGTCGGCGCCGGCGTGCAGCAGAGTGCCGAGCGCGGTGGCGAGCTTGTCGAGGGTCTCAGCGAAGGGGTCCGCACCGGATGCGACCGCGGCCCGCAGTGCGTCCGCCATGCCCTGCTTGGCGGTCAGGTAGTCGATGAAGGCGTCCATCCACAGGCGGATCGCCCGGTCGGGCGGGTTATCGTCGAGCAGCTTCGCGGCGCTGTCGCAGACACGGGCCAGCTCGTTGCGGTAGGCCGCCTCCACCAGCGCCTCGCGCGTGGGGAAGTGGCGGTAGAGCGTGGCCGAGCCGACGCCCGCGGTCTTGGCGATCGTGTCGATCGCAACGTCCGCGCCCTTCTCGGAAAAGGCGCGCACGGCCGCTTCGAGGATGCGCTCCCGGTTGCGGCGGGCATCGGCACGCAACACGCTCGGCTTGGTGGTCAAGGTTGCTCCCTTCATCGGGGGCCAGTCTATCTGGACAACCGGGGAGTTCTCCGTTTACTGTCGCAGATAACCGGGGAACTCCCCGGTTACGGGTGTCGGCCCGTCGTGTTCCCAGTGTTCCCAGGCAAGGAAGACCCTCATGACCTCCCCGAAGACGGTTCTGATCACCGGTACGTCCTCCGGCATTGGCCTGGCCGCCGCCATCGGCACCGCCCGGGCGGGCTGGGCGACCATCGCCACCATGCGCGACACCGGCAAGGCCGAGGCCCTGCTCACGGCCGCCGCCCAGGCGGGTGTCGCGGACCGGATCCAGGTCAAGCGCCTGGATGTGACCGACTCCGCCGGCATCACCGCCTGCCTGGACGAGGTCGTCGCCGAGCACGGCCGCATGGACGCGCTGGTCAACAACGCCGGCGCCGCCCAGGTCGGCACCATCGAACAGAGCAGCGTCGACGACGTCCGCGCGGCCATGGAGGTCAACTTCTTCGGCGTGGTGGCGGCGACCCGGGCGGCCCTGCCGCACCTGCGTGCGTCGAAGGGCCGGGTGATCACCGTCACTAGCGTCGGCGGCGTAGTCGGCCAGCCCTTCAACGAGGCGTACTGCGCGGCCAAGTTCGCCGTAGAGGGCTTCATGCAGTCCCTCGCGCCGGTCGCCTCCACCGTCGGCGTCGATGTCACCGTGGTCGAGCCGGGCGCGGTGGCAAGCGAGTTCGTCGCCAATCTCGGCCTGGACGTCCCGACCCTGCTCGCCGCCGCCGGGCCCTACGGCCCGGCGCTTGAGGCCTACATCACCCGCACCCGGCAGTCGTTCAGCAACGCCCAGTCCCCGGCCGAGGCAGCCGCCCTGATCGTCGACGCCCTGACCGTCGCCCGCCCGCCTTTCCGCATCCAGACCTCGCAGTGGGCCCGCGACTTCGTCGCCACCACCCTCGCCGACCTCGACGGCTCCGCCGTCCAGGCCCTCACCGGTACCTGGGTGCGCTGACCGCCCCGCGTCCCGGTGGGTGCATGACGACGCCGGGCGCGGCAGTCGCACAGCATCTCCGCCCGCCGGTGCCACACCCCCGCCGCCCGCGACCGGCGACCGACCGCACCCGGTCCGGGCCGAGGGCCGCAGCGCACCGGACGCACAACCAACCAGTCACACACCGCGGGACGACCCGCAAACAGCAAGGAAGATCACCATGGAACTCCGCACCCTCGGCAGCCAGGGCCTGACCGTCTCCGCCGAAGGACTCGGCTGCATGGGCATGAGTGCCTTCTACGGCAGCACCGACGAGGCCGAGTCCCTCGCCACCATCGACCGCGCCCTGGAACTGGGCGTGACCCTGCTGGACACTGCCGAGAGCTACGGCCCGTTCATCAACGAGCAGCTCCTCGGCAAGGCCCTCGCCGGCCGCCGTGAGCAGGCCGTCGTCGCCACCAAGACCGGCATCGAGTTCACCGACGACGGCACGCTCGTCGGCCACAACGGGCGCCCCGAGTACATCCGTCGTTCCCTGGACCGCTCCCTGCGCCACCTTGACACCGACCACGTCGACCTCTACTACCTGCACCGGGTCGACCCGCAGGTGCCGATCGAGGAGACCGTCGGCGCCATGAGCGAGCTGGTGGCCGCCGGCAAGGTCCGCTACATCGGCCTGTCCGAGGTCGCCCCGCAGACCATTCGCCGCGCCCACTCCGTCCACCCGATCACGGCGGTCCAGACCGAGTACTCGCTCTTCGAGCGCGGCATCGAGCACGACGGGGTCATGGCCACCCTGAACGAGCTCGGGATCGGCCTGGTCGCCTACTCGCCGCTCGGCCGCGGGTTCCTGTCCGGTGCGATCACCAGCCCGGACGACTTCGCCGCCGACGACTTCCGCCGCACCGACCCGCGCTTCCAGGGCGAGAACTTCGCCCGCAACCTGGCCGTGGTCGACGAGGTCCGCCGCATCGCCGCCGCCAAGCAGGTCTCGCCATCCCAGCTGGCTCTCGCCTGGGTGCTGCACCAGGACGCGGTCGCCATCCCCGGCACCAAGCGCCGCCGCTACCTGGAGGAGAACGTCGCCGCCACCACCGTGACGATCACCGCTGATGACTTGGCCGCCATCGAAGCCGTCGCCCCGCGCGGCATCGTCTCCGGCGACCGCTACGCCCCCGAGCTGATGCAGAACCTCAACGGCTGACCCCCAAGGCGTGCCGGGAAGGCAGCTCGGACGGCCCCCAACCGTGTGGTGCCCCAGGGACTCGCTCCGCCGACGCCGCGGCACCACTCCACGTGCAAGGAACGGCGATCATGACAGCACAGCAACCCATCGGCTCCGGCTTCGCGGCCCGCAGCACCACGGCCGACGTCCTGGCCGGCGTCGACCTCACCGGAAGGCTCGCCGTCGTGACCGGCGGCAGTTCCGGACTGGGGCTGGAGACCACACGCGCCCTGCGGGGCGCCGGCGCGACTGTTGTCGTCGCCGTCCGCAGGCCGGAGGCGGCCGCGGAAGCTTTCGACGCCGTGGACCGGGTCGAGGTGCGCCGCCTCGACCTGGGCGACCAGGCCAGCGTGCACACCTTCGCGGACGAGTTCCTGGCAACCGGCCGCGGCATCGACATCCTCATCAACAACGCCGGCGTGATGGCCCTGCCCGAGACCCGCCTCCCACCCGGCTGGGAGGCGCAGTTCGCCACCAACCACCTGGGCCACTACACGCTCACCAACCGGCTGTGGCCCGCACTCGCAGCCGACGGCGGCGCGCGCGTGGTCGCGCTCGGCTCCGCCGGACACCGCTACTCGCCGATCCGCTGGGACGACGTCATGTTCGACAACGGATACGACAAGGCCGTCGCCTACGGACAGTCCAAGACCGCGATCGCGCTGTTCGCCGTCCACCTCGACGCCCTCGGCCGCGAGCAGCAGGTGCGCGCCTTCGCCGTCGCCCCGGCGCCGTCATGACCCCGCTCCAGCGGCACATGACCCGCGAGGAGATGATCGCGATCGGCTGGATCGACGAGCAGGGCAACACTGCCCCCGGCTTCAAGACCCCCGAACAGGGCGCCGCCACCCAGGTCTGGGCGGCCACCTCCCCGCAGCTGGCCCACACCGGCGGCGTCTACCTGAACGACTGCGACATCGCCCCGCTCTCCCAGGACGACGCACCCGGAGTACGGCCCTACGCGGTCGACCCCGAACAAGCCGCACGCCTGTGGACCCTGTCCGCCCAGCTGACCGGCACCAACGCCTTCGCGAACCGTTAACACAGCGGCAAGGACGCCCCTCCAAGACACCCACGCCTGAAATCCCGGCAAGAAAGATCTTGAAAGCATGACGCACATCGATCTGTCCGCCGTCGCGAACGAAGCACAAGCATGGTTCGACGGCTACGTTGAGACGTTCATCGGACTGGCGGCGAAAGGAAGCACCGATCCCGCGCCGCTCCTCGACTACTTCTCAGTGCCGATCAGCATGACCACCGGGACGGCCCACACCGTGCTCACCTCCGCCGAGGCACTATCCCAGGGACTCGCCCACGAACTGCGCGCACTGCGCGACGCCGACTACGGGGGCAGCAAGGCCCTCGACCCGGTGGTGCGCGCCCTCAACGAGCGGGCCGCCCAGATCGAGGTGACCTGGGCGCGCCTGGACAGCCAGGGGCGGGAGTTCCAGCGTGTCCGTGTGCTCTACCTCGCCGCCCGGACCGACGCGGGATGGCGAACGGTCGCCTCCGTGATCCTGGCCGGCTGACGAAGCACACGGCCCGCGCGGACGCCCACAGTGCGCTCGCCCCTCAGCGAGGCGACAGGACCCGATCACAAGATCGCCAACGTGGCAGAACGGCAACACACATGTGGGCGTGCCCGTCGCGTGCCCTGTGTCGCGGGGAACGACGGTGAGGCACGGTTTCCTGCGGGCGGAGGCACGAAAACGAGGCGACTCCGGCGCGTTCAAGCGCACCGTAGGCCGCCCGGCTCACACCCGGATCGCCACGCGCCGTCCACTGTTTTAGATTTCGGCCACGATGCGGGTATTCGCCCGCTTTGACCGAAAGGGCTGCCCGCATGGCTCGCCGTTGGCTCATATCCGCCCTATGCGCACTCGCGCTTCTCGCACCCGGGTCTCTCGGCGCGGCCTCGGCCGCCGAGGGGGAGCGGACTCCTTTGCGGGTCATGACCCGCAACCTCTACCTGGGCGCCGACCTCACGCCCGTCCTCGCCGCCACCAGCCCACAGGGGCTCGTCGCCGCGGTGACCACAGTGTGGGCGAACGTCCAGGCGACGAATTTCCCCGAGCGAGCCGATGCGCTGGCCGACGAGATCGCCGAAAGCGACCCTCACCTCGTCGGCCTCCAGGAAGCCGTGCTGTGGCGCAGCCAGACGCCTGCCGGGCCGGGCAGCGCCACCCACGTCGAGTACGACTTCCTTCAGATCCTTCTGGATGAGCTCTCCGCCCGGGGCAAGCACTACGCGGCCGTGGCCAGCGTCACCGTCGGCAGCGACTTCGAGGCCCCGCGTTCCACGCCCAGCGGCTTGCAGGACATCCGCCTCACCGACCGCGACGTACTTCTGGCCCGCTCCGACCTGCCGGCCCGTAACTTCTCCGTGGCCAACGCGCAGGCCGCCCGGTTCCAGAACTACGTGCCCATCTGCCGCCCCGTGCTGGGCTGCCCGCCCAATCCGCCCCTGCGGGTCGAGCGCGGCTGGGTCGCGGCCGACGCCACGCTGCGCGGCCGCACCAGCCGAGTGGTGACCACCCATCTCGAGCCCGCTGCCCCTGCCGTCCAGGAAGCACAGACCGACGAACTGCTCGCGGGCCCGCTGAACACCACGCTCCCCACCGTACTGCTCGGCGACCTCAACTCGGCCGCCGGCGGAGTCGGCGCAACACCGGGAACCAACACCCAGAGCTACAACCGCCTCCTGGCCGCCGGATTCACCGACGCCTGGACCGCCACCCGCCCCCGCAACCCAGGCTTCACCTGCTGTCAGGCCCCCGACCTGCGCAACCCCACCTCCAACCTCACCCAGCGCATCGACTACGTGCTCCTCCGCGGCAAGGTCACCGCACTGGCGACAAACCGGGTGGGCGCCGCCCAGGCTGACCGCACCCCGTCAGGCCTGTGGCCCTCCGACCACGCCGGCGTCAGAAGCGTGCTCCAGCTGCGTTGAAATCGGCCGCGCTGCTGTCGAACTCGAGCGCGAGCCCGCATGTCCCGGCTGGCACCACGACACGACGAAGGGCTCTACCGGCTCAGAGCGGTGGAGCCCTTCCGTCGCCCCGACAGGCGAGTTTCGCTCTCGTGGGGGTTGTCCCCAACAGGCTCTCAGAAGTCGTTCTGGGGCTACGGCGGCGTCGTACAGGCCCCGGACGGGACGGTCTGGCAAGTTGCAAGCTTCTCCAAGAAGGACACCGGTCCGGACAGTCGCCGGATCGACGCGATCGTTCTGCTGCTGGGCGTCTCGGACATGGCCGCGAGCAAGCAGTTCTATGTCGACCGCGGTCTCCCTGTGGCGAAGAGCTTCGGCAGCACGTACGTCGAGTTCGAGTCTTCGTCGAGCCCCGTCAAGCTGTCGCTGTACGGGCGTCGCGACCTGGCCAAGGTCGCCGGCATTGCGCCGGAGGGCACTGGATCGCACCGGCTCGCGATCGGCAGCGACGCCGGGACCTTCACCGACCCCGATGGATTCCCTTGGCAGCCCGCGGCGTGAGATTCCGACCCCGCGGCGACAACCCCGTCTCCGACGCAACTCATCGGTCACGATGACCGATCGTCGGTCCCGGGCACCCGCTGGGCCGGCGACGAAACCAACTGCGCGTGCGGGGAGTGCCACCGTCGGGGGGAGGCCGAGGCGATGACGGTGAGGCAACGCACCGGCGTCCTCGCCCGCTCCGCGCTCAGGGCAGCCGTCGGGCCGCGATCGCCAGCATCGTCGGCGCGCAGGCGATCTACATCGTCGGCGACGGTGGCCTGAACGCCCTCGTCACCGAGATCTGGGAACCATGCGGCATCGCAGGGGCCGCCCTGTACGTGTTCGCCCGATACCTGCGGCGCCGGCGCGGCATCGAGATCGCCGGACAGTTGCCCCGCGATCCCGAGTAGCTCACCAGGCGGGCCCCGACCACCACGGTCGGGGCCCGCGGCGTGTCCCGCCCCGGCGGGCCACCGTTCACTGGGCATGGACCTCGATGACCTCATCAACTCCCCCGGCCCGCGCAAGCCACTGCTCACCGTCGGCGAAGCGCATGCCGCACTCGCCATGCTCCGTTCGGTGGCGGACGGCGCCGGACCCGACGCCGCGGCTGCCGAGGAGCTGATCGTGCGCCTTCCCCAGCGCGCCGCCGAAGCCGACGATCGCGGACTCGGTCGCGTCGGTGAAGTCCTTCTTGAAGCAATGCTTCGGATAGTCGGTGGTGCAGCTTGCCGCTGAGGCTGGACCTCACGCCGCTGCCTGCGAAGTGGCCTCAGGGGGAACGTCAGCGCCGCAGCCGCGAGTGCTCCCTGCTGTGCCCTTCTCCGTCTCGTTGGGCTCGATGAGCACCGCTCAGCATGTCGAGGGCTCCGATCGAGGCGAGTCGTTCGGCAGTGGGCCTGAAACGTCGATGCCGAGGACCTGCAGTTCGCTGGTCAGCTTGTCGCGGCTCCGGCAGGCCGGCGGGCTGGCCGGTCAGTTCGTCGTCGTGTGTGTGCAGGGGTAGCTGGCCGTCGCCGAGCGGGCGGCCTCGGTACTGGCGGTGGTTCCACCCCCCCGGCGACCGCTCCGCGAACCCGCCCGAGCACGAATCCCACGATGATCGCCCACAACCAGCCCATGGCTGCCTCCTCGTACGGCTCGCGTGAGCATTACGCCCGTGCTGGCCCGTTCGCGGTACGGCGCATGTCGGCCCATACGTGGTACGGCCGAGACCGTTCGTCCCTGCCCAAGGTGCTCCGGTCTCGTAGGCGACGCAGGCCCGGCGCAACGTGGATGCGGGCAGATGGTGGAACGTGATGCGGAAACAGCACCGCGGTGGCAGCGCCCAGGCGTTCCGGATCACCGGAGCCGCAGGGGCTCCAGGAGGACGTGCGCGGCCAGCAGTGCCGGTACGTCATCTCGATGACGGTCCGTACGCCGTCGATGATCCTCGCGCCTTGCTCTGGAATGTCGGACGGCGCGCCGCGATGGTTGCCCTTGCACTCAGCGCGTTCTTGCACTACATCGCGGTGGTGATCGCCAACGCGGGGCGCGAGAACGCGCCGTCGTTGACGTCGACGTTCGTGACCGCGCCGGCGCCGACAACTCTCCCGCGGGCAGCGGCCCTTCGCGGAATCCGTCCCGCAAGACGTCAGCGGCGGGTGCGTGGGTCGGGCCGCACGAGCGGACGTGACCAACAGAAGGGCCGCAACCGAAGCGCTTCCTCGCCAAGGTCAAGAAAAGCTCAGATCAATCATGATGTTCCGGTGCCGTGCTGTGGGTGGCCCGTGACATGCTTTATCGGCGCTCAGCGGCCCCGTTGAGGGCTCCGCACCGGGCTTAGGGAGTCCTACTAAGGGCTGTCCGATAAATGATCTTCGAGCTGTCTCGGGCGTGGTTGGCCGTCGTGCGGACTGGCCGTCTATCCGGCGAGGGCGAGGTTGTGCATCCGGGCAATGCCGAGCATGGCGTGGTGGACTCCGTCGCCTTTGAGGCGGCAGTCACGGAGGATCTTCCAGGTCTTCATGCGGGCGAACACGTGCTCGACGCGGGCGCGGACCTGCTTGTGGAACTTGTTGTGTGCTTCCTTCCAGTCCGGAAGGTCTTCGCCCTTGCGCCGGCGGTGGGGCATGACGAGCCCGGTGCCGGGATAGCCGCCGTCGGCGATCGTCATGGTCTTGCCGACGGCAGCTTTGGCGCCGGATTCCTCCCACGCCTTGCAGTCGTTACGGTTTCCGGCAAGAGGCCGGCCCACCACGACGACCAGGCGGGTGTCGGCGTCGATGACGACCTGGTGGTTGGTCGAGTACCGGTAGTTCTTGGACTGCTCCGCCACCGTGTGGTCCCGGGTGGGCAGGGTGCCGTCCACGATGAGCACGGTGTTCTTGGCGAACCGCTTGCGGGGTTGGAGCGCGAGCCTCGGCCCGAGGTGGTCGATGATGCGGTCAGCTGCCGACTTGGACACCCCGAAGAGCGGGGCGGGCTGGCGCATCGTCAAGTTCGTGCGCCAGTACGCCGCGACCAGCAGAGCCCGGTCCTCCAGCGGGAGGCTCCACGGCCGGCCCTTGCGGACCGCATCCGCACCCTCGCGCCGCAGTACGGTCACCAGCTTGCCGAAGAGACGGGGGCTCAGCCCGGTGAACGGGGCTATCCAGGACGGCTCCGACGCCGTGATCACACCAGTCACATCAAGATCATCTTACCCGTGACCAGCAGTTACGGGACAGCCCTTAGCTCACAAAAATAGGTGTCGCCCGACACTCCCCTTCCGTGACGTCGAGATAGGCCATGGTGTTGCCGGAATCGCTCTTCTCCGTGTAGATGACGATCTCGGTTCCCGAGGGGAACTGCCCCTTGTGCGCGCGCTCCTGAATATGAGATGCGACGGTGCTGCACACGGCCACTCCACGCCGGCGCGCTTCCGCACCAGGACTCCATGTCGTGAACACCGAAACGACGGCGTCGTGGACCGCAACATCGGCAAAGTCCTTGCGCCATTGGGAGCCGTACTTCTCCTCCAGGGCCGCTTCTACACCCTTTTCTGCATCCCGGTACTTCTCATCGTGAGTGGCCCCGGGCCAGTCCGAGTTCTTCGCAGGCGACGGAGACGCCGTGGCGGCGACCGAAGGCTTGTCATCCGGACGTGGCGCAGATTCGGTACAAGCAACTGCCGTCCACGGCAGCGCCAAACAGATGGCAGCACTGAAACCTCTTCGCCCGCCACCCTGTTTCCTTGTTGCGCGCCTCCGCACTCTCCACTGGTGCGCCAAGGTGACCTCCACTGTGCTCTGGGTGATGCGTTCTCGCCAACAAGCACAGCTGTCAACGGCTTCCACTGCTCGGCTGGTCCGTGAGGGCACGGGCGCTACCCCCGCCTCTCGAACGTGGCGTGCTTGATCAGTACCGCATTCTCCGGACGTCAGAACCTCAGCGCAAGCTCGGCTCCGACCCATGTGATGCGCACCATGCCGCCACGCTGGTGCTGTCGGCGCGCGGCACAGCGGAACACGACCTGGCAGCAACGTGGACGGGACGACCACCCGGACGCCGGTCGGCTGCTGATCACCGCCGACTGCGGTGGTTCCAACTGCCCCCGCCGCTGGACATGGAAGAAGCACCTGGCCGCCTTCGCTTTGGAAAGCGGGCTCGAGATCACGGTCTGCCGGCAAGAGCGGTAGCTGCCCCCCGTCGACCCCCGAGACGTCGATTGCTCGGTGCACCTCAAGTTCCAACGGGTTCGTCAAGTCTCGAACGGGCTGGCCCAGTGGCCGCTGAAGTTTGGCCTCAGCCCACAAGTCAGCGAACTCGTTGAGCAGCGCTTCCTGCCTGCTCCTGTGGCGCGCCGGCCCAACGAGCGAGAACGGCCACCAAAGCACAGACGTCGGCCTGCTTCGGAGGGACATCCGAAGAGGTAATGATGCGCTGGATGGTGTCCCGCGAAGGTGCTGCGCTGAGCGAGTCATCCTCAGCTATGGCGGCAGCCATTTGGTCCAGGGTTGGACTTCCCGCGGCGAGATATGACTGGTGGACCAGGTCCTTGAGATCGCGCAGTGGCCCAGGCGCCAGTTCGGGTCGGCGCAGCATGCGCGCTGACCCCACATGACGATCCGCCCCGTCGCGTTTCATCGCACCATCATGCCCGCCGGGGAGTCCGAGACTGCCCTGAACTGGACGCCTACCAGGTCGGCTTCAGTGCTTGTCGCATTTCGGTGAAGCGCCTTCGTATGCGTTGAAGCTGGTAACCAAGCCGGCCGTCCCGACCGATCCGACAAACTCTGAAGGAACGCTGATGTCTGCCAACCAGTCGCCCCGACCCGCCAACAGCACTGTGTCCACGCTCCTGATCGCGCTAGTAGTCACTCTGTTCGTTGTGGTGCTGGTGGCCCTGTGCGCTGCAGGCGCGTACCTCGTATGGCAGCACCCGACGGCGCTCGGGCCGCTGACGGCGGCGCTCGCGGTCCTCGGTGGTCTCGTCACCGCCGTGATGATCGTGGTGGGTGTGCTCGGCCTCCGCAGCCGGTGACCCACACGCTCCACGACGACCAGGGCCGTGGCCTTCGCCTCACATTCACGGCCGGAGTCGGACTGACGCGGCGGGTGCAAAGCAGAGGGCGAATGCGCCGGTCTACCAGCATCCGTTTCTGGCATGGGCGGTTGTTGTTCGCTTGGCATGCCTGCGAGCGCCGCCGTTGCGGCGGCGCTCGCGATCTAGCCCGTCATGACCATCGCATCCCGATCTTGGAAAGCTGCTCCATCCGCTCCGGGGTCAGCGACGCGGCCCGGGAACGCTGGTTGCCAATCCATGCACCGAGTTTCAGTGGAATGTCCCGCTGCTCCTGCTTCTTGCCGGCGTCCCCGCCGATGGTGATCGTCTCGATGTGTTTGCGCGGCACGCGGAGGTGCCCCTCCCGCTCGTAGAACTGCTTGGCGGCCTCGTAGTTCATCGCCCACTTGTCGGCCTGCGTGCGGCGCGGCTTGGGCTTCTCGTCCTCGGTCGCGGGCTCGATTCCGAGGACGTGTTCGCACATCCACTGCTGCACGGTGGTGAGCTTGTCGAAGCCGAGCCGCTGCGCGCGGACCCACCGGCCGAGGTCCTCGCCCCGGTGCACGACGGCGCCCGGCTCAGTGGGCAGGTCGCCGCCGACTTCCTCCAGGTGCAGCCTCGTGAGGTGGAAGGCCCGCTGCCACTCCACGGGCCAGGCGGGGCACCAGGACGGGTCGATCTCCTCCAGCTGCTCGCGCCGCTCCGGCGACATCGCTCCGGCCCAGGACTCCACCGGCAGCCCTTCGGCCTGGCGCTGTTCGAGGTCCTGGGCGCGCCGGGCGGCGGCCCGGGCGTTCTTCAGCCAGATGCCGACCTTGTAGCCCTGGTGGGCTGCATCGAGCGGGGCCAGGAGGTGCCCATGTTCGGCCGCCCACCCGCGCGCCGCCGACAGTCCCTCCTCCCACGCGACATCGAAGTGAGACCACACCATGCCCAACTTCTCCAGCTGCGCGATGCGGTCCTCGTCCATGTCGCCGCGGGCGTAGAAGCGGCGGGCGTCGGCGGTCCACTGCCCCAGCGGGAAGCCGGCGAGCGAGGCCGGCCACCCGACTCCCTCGGCTTCCTCGCCCTCCGGGACGCGGTAGGTGGACGGCACGCGGAGGTCGCCATGTTCGCGGGCGTAGATGACGGCGGCCTCAACTCCGCGCCGCCAGTGCTCGTGTTCGGGGTTGAGGACCCGGAGGTTGATGAACGCGGCCAGCTGCGCGGGGTCGCGGGGCGTGGAGAACTTCAACAGATGCCGGGCGGGCGCCGATGGTCCAGGCACTTCCCCCTCGCCCCGGCCTTCCTGACCCTCACTGCGGCTCTGAACGCCTCTCACGCGGCTCCGAGCCTGCTGTTCGGCGAGCTGCTCGACGACCCGGGCATCGTGAGCCCTGAGCGCCTCCAGCAGCTTTGCCAGCCCGTCGTAGGCCCGGGAGGTGAGCATGTTGTCCGCGGTCTCGCCGGGCCCGAGCAGCACCGGCACGACCAGGCTGGCCATCTTGCCCTCGCCGGGCTGCATGCGCAGGGCGCGCCCGACGGCTTGGACGAGGTCGGGCATGGAGCCGCGGACGTCGGCCCAGTAGACGGAGTCGCAGTTCTTGGTGTCGATGCCCTCGCCCAGCACCTTTACCGAGCACAGGAAGCACTTCTCCACTACGGTGCCGTCCGTGGCGATCCCAGAAGCGAACTCGCCCAGCAGACGCCGCCGATGCAGGGGCTTGTGGTCCCCGCACAGCCAGTCGGCCCAGATCGTCTTGGGGTACAGCTCCGAGTCCGCGTCATGCAGCCGCGAGGCGATGTCGGGAGGCCGGCGGCGAAGGCTTCGGCCTCCTTCACAACGTGGTGGAAGACCAGGGTGCGGCGGAAGCCTTCCTCAGCCGACGCTTTCACCAGGGCGGTCTGCAGAGTGGCGAGCCGCGCTCCGCGGACCTCGTCCATACGGCCTTCCGCGCCCAGGAGTTGAGCGGCTTGCAGCGCGGTGTCGGTGACGTCGACGCATACGACCTGGTAGGGGGCACAGATTCCCCGGTCGATGGCCTCCGAGAGCGTCAGCGTGAAGCAGCGGCTGCCGAAGGGCCCGTCCGGGTCGTCGTCCATACTCGCGACCAGCTCACCCGGTGCGCCGCCTTGGCCCTCCTTGTCCCCGAGCTGCCACAGCCGGGGCGTGGCGGTCATGTAGAGGCGACGTAGGGAGGGGATCTTCTGGTTGTCGTGGACGACCGCCCACGGCTTGCCGATCCGGCCCGACGCCCGGTGCGCCTCATCGACCACGATCAGGTCCCAGGCTGGAAGGCCAGCGCCGTGCGCCCGCTCCAGGGTGCCTAGCCCGAGGCTGGCGTACGTGGCGTACACGGTGACCTTCTCCAGGCCCCGCGTCCACTCCACCAGCTCGTGAACGTCCGTGGTGTTGGGGAAGGAAACCTCCTCACACCGCAGGGAGGAGACACCGATCATCGGGCCCCGACGGCCTCCCTCGCGCCAGGCGGCCTCGGTCTGGGCGAGGAGGTCCAGCGAGGGCACGAGCACCAGCACACGGCCCGCATGGAGCTCCTGCGCGCTGCGGACCGCCACCCGGGTCTTCCCGGACCCGGTCGCCATGATCACCTGAGTCCG
Organism: Streptomyces sp. Tu 2975; assembly: GCF_009832925.1. Lineage (GTDB taxonomy): Bacteria > Actinomycetota > Actinomycetes > Streptomycetales > Streptomycetaceae > Streptomyces. Next base: position 630 of record NZ_CP047140.1, on the reverse strand, counting down.
CAGCCCTCGCTCGGGCACAAGCGATCTTGCAGGCAACTCGAGGGCGCGTACGACCGCGTAAATGGCTTCTCGCTGAGCTGTCTCGCGCTGATCAGCGCGGCCTCTGCTCGACATATCCGTCTGCCTTCTCTTGCGGTGCTGCCCGGTCGATTCGAGGGGCGAGAAACACGAAATCCCCACGTAGGGGAGCTACCTTGTCGGGGCACTGCTGCGAGCGTGCGGAGGGATCATGACAAGCCTCCACGTCGGTCAGCGATGATGTGCCCTGATTCCAGAGTATATCTGGCTTAAAAAACGAAGCACATGAATTCAAAGACCCCCTCATGCGCGGGGAAACCTGTCTTACTTTTGGTTCCCGGTTCCTCCCAGCCAACCCCACCGCACGTCTCCTCGTCTCCGTGGCAAGATGCTGGCATGATGATCGCTGCCCGAAAGGGCCATGCCGCGTAGGCGGCCGGGCGCACTGCGCGCCCCTCACCCCAAGCTCTACACATTGCACCAGCCGTACCGGATCGACCGGTTGTCGCCGCGGACATCCGCCACTGTGCGCCGGGTCGAGCGGGAGACAGACACTGAAGACGTGTGGCCCGGTGCCACTGAGACAGCCCTGTACTGGTGCCGGCGGTTCTC